>NZ_WBKI01000001.1 GCF_008830365.1 Serratia proteamaculans
TCAATCTTGCCATGGGGCGCGCGGATTTATTCCCAGAAACGCCGGTAGCGGTGAGAGGGTTTAAGCGCGTCATAGACGAGCAGGCGTGGACAATTACTAAGGTGACCCATTCACTCAGCAATAGCGGCTATACGACGGCGCTAGAGCTAGAGGTTAAGCTTTCCGATGTGGAGTATGAAGAGGAAAGAAAGTAAGGTTGGTTTGTTAATAATTAATTGATGTTAAAAGAAAAAAGTCTAAAATCTCTTTATCAATGTTGAATGGTGGAGGTGATAAATTATGTTTCATTGCAATATCTGCGGAACTGCTGCACATGCTCGTTCAAGTCGTTATCTCAGCGAGAACACCAAGGAACGTTATCACCAGTGTCAGAACATCAATTGCAGTCATACATTTGTCACCATGGAAACCATTGAACGCACCATTATGAAACCCGGCCATGTGGTGCCGGTGATGCCTCACCCGACCCATTACGGCCAGCAAAGCATGTTGATGTAACAGAAACGAAAAAGCCCCGGAAATCCGGGGCTTTTTTTCGATGTGGTCAATGTGTGGACGGAACAGGAAATAAATCCTTTTATTTCAATGTTATAACTCTATTTTAAAGTCACCTGTCACTGACATTGCGGGGTTTTCTCCAATATTGACTGTCAAACGCAGTCTAAAAGTAGGCTCATAACCGCCAGCCAGGGATCAGCGATGCAGTAAGCGGGCAGGGCCCGACGACTGGGGTGGAACGATTCCTGTTGGCCGGTTATTACGCCGGATAACTGTTTTGTCGGATATCCATCAAGTATAGCTATCTGGCAAAACAGACTCGTGTTGAGTCAGGGAACTAGCATTTATTAAAAAGGCCGGAAAGATCCGGCCCCGGGGTTCAGCTTAACCACCGAGCGGGAAACCCCGCCCGGATGGGGCAATTACATCGACTGAGTGAAAGTACGGGTAATTACGTCTTGCTGTTGTTCTTTGGTCAGCGAGTTGAAGCGAACGGCATAACCGGATACGCGGATGGTCAGCTGAGGATATTTCTCAGGATCTTGCATCGCGTCCAGCAGCATTTCACGGTTCATCACGTTGACATTCAGGTGCTGACCGCCTTCGATAGAAGCTTCGTGGTGGAAGTAACCGTCCATCAGACCCGCCAGGTTGGCTTTACGCACGTCGTCGTCTTTACCCAGTGCGTTTGGCACGATGGAGAAGGTGTAGGAGATCCCATCCTTCGCATAGGCAAACGGCAATTTGGCTACGGAAGTCAGAGAGGCTACGGCACCTTTCTGGTCACGACCGTGCATTGGGTTAGCACCTGGACCGAATGGAGCGCCAGCACGGCGGCCATCTGGGGTGTTACCGGTTTTCTTGCCGTAAACCACGTTGGAAGTGATGGTCAGTACGGACTGAGTCGCTACAGCATTACGGTAGGTACGCAGTTTCTGAATTTTCTTCATGAAACGTTCTACCAGGTCACAGGCGATGTCATCAACACGAGCATCGTTGTTACCGAACTGCGGGTATTCACCTTCGATTTTGAAGTCTACGGCCAGGCCGTCTTCGTCACGGATGGTGGATACTTTAGCGTACTTGATAGCAGACAGGGAGTCAGCCGCAACAGACAGACCTGCAATGCCGCAAGCCATGGTGCGGTAAACGTCACGGTCATGCAGCGCCATCAGTGCAGCTTCATAGCTGTACTTGTCGTGCATGTAGTGAATGATGTTCAGCGCGGTCACGTACTGCTTGGCCAGCCAATCCATAAAGTGGTCCATACGTTCCATGACTTTGTCATAGTCCAGCACGGTATCCATCATTGGCGCTTCTTTCGGACCAACCTGGATTTTCATTTTTTCATCAACGCCGCCGTTGATGGCGTACAACATGGTTTTCGCCAGGTTGGCACGGGCACCGAAGAACTGCATTTGTTTGCCGACGATCATCGGGCTAACGCAACAGGCGATGGCGTAGTCATCGTTGTTGAAGTCAGGACGCATCAGGTCGTCGTTTTCATACTGTACGGAGGAGGTGTCGATAGACACTTTCGCTGCGTATTTTTTGAAGTTCAATGGCAGTTTTTCAGACCACAGGATGGTCATGTTCGGTTCCGGAGACGGCCCCATGGTGTACAGGGTGTTCAGGAAACGGAAGCTGTTTTTGGTGACCAGAGTACGGCCGTCAACGCCCATACCTGCCAGAGACTCAGTCGCCCAGATTGGGTCGCCGGAGAACAGCTCATCATACTCAGGAGTACGCAGGAAGCGCACCATACGCAGTTTCATCACCAGGTGGTCAATCAGTTCCTGCGCCTGTTCTTCGTTCAGTTTGCCTGCTTCGATATCGCGTTGGATGAACACGTCAAGGAAGGTAGACACGCGGCCGAAGGACATGGCTGCACCGTTCTGGGATTTCACTGCGGCCAGGTAGCCGAAGTAGGTCCACTGTACGGCTTCTTGCGCGGTGGTAGCCGGGTTAGAGATATCGCAACCGTATTTGGCCGCCATTTCTTTAATCTGGCCCAGAGCGCGATGCTGTTCAGCAATTTCTTCACGCAGCTGGATGGTCATTTCCAGATCTTCGCCGTTTTCCAGCTTGGTCTGCAGTGACTTGAACTGATTCAGTTTGTCGGCCATCAGGAAATCGATGCCGTACAGGGCTACGCGACGGTAGTCACCGATGATGCGGCCACGGCCATAAGCATCTGGCAGACCGGTCAGCACGCCGGATTTACGGCAGTTCAGAATGTCTTTGGTGTAAACATCGAATACACCCTGGTTGTGGGTTTTGCGGTATTCGGTGAACACTTTTTTCAGCTGTGGATCCAGTTCGCGGCCATAGACCTTACAAGAACCTTCTACCATTTTGATGCCGCCGAATGGGATCAGCGCACGTTTCAGAGGTGCATCAGTCTGCAAGCCAACGATGGTTTCCAGCTCTTTGGCAATGTAGCCAGCGTCGTGGGAAGTGATGGTAGCTGCAACGTTGGTGTCGAAATCAACTGGCGCATGGGTGCGGTTTTCCAGTTTGATCCCTTCCATAACCTTGTCCCACAGGGTGGAAGTGGCCTGAGTTGCGCCGGCCAGGAAGGATTCATCACCCTCGTAAGGAGTGTAGTTTTTCTGGATGAAGTCACGAACGTTGACCTCGTTCTGCCAGTCACCTTTACTGAAACCTTCCCAAGCTTTGGCTAACTTCTCGTTAAGTTCGGTCATTATACACCTACCTTTAATTGTGGAGTTCTAACTCGGCGCGCGGTAACTAACAGCTTAGTGCTGTTGTTCACCACCACGCAGATAAATTACCCAGTAAGTCAACCCAACCAGCAAACCGCCACCAATGATGTTGCCAATGGTGACTGGGATCAGGTTGTCGATGATAAAGTTGCTTACGGTCAGATGAGCAAACTGCTCAGGTGTTGCCCCTATGGCTTGCCAGAATTCTGGCGTGGCGAAGTTTTTAACCACGATACCCATAGGGATCATAAACATGTTGGCGATGCTGTGTTCGAAACCGCTGGCGACAAACATGCCGACCGGCAGGATCATGGCGAACATTTTGTCCATCAGGCTGCGGCCTGAGTAACTCATCCACACCGCCAGGCAGACCATCAGGTTAGCCAGAATGCCGAGGCAGACGGCCTCAACAAAAGTGTGATGCAGCTTGTGGTCAGCGGTTTGCAGGACGTTCAGGCCCCATTGGCCGTTGGCCACCATGTGTTCGCCAGAGAACCAGATGAGTGCCACAAAGAACAGTGCGCCAATCAGGTTACCGATATAGACATTCAGCCAGTTGGCACCCAACTGGCACCAGCTGATACGGCCGCTGGCCTTGGCGATGACAATCAGTACGGTAGAAGTGAACAGGTCGGCGCCCGAAACGACGACCAGCATTAACCCCAGGGAGAAACAGATGCCGCCGACCAATTTTGCCAGGCCGAAAGGCACACCGGCAGTGCCGGTAGTCGCTGTGATATAAAACACGAATGCGATTGAAATAAAGACACCGGCAGTGATCGCCAAATAAAACGTTTTCAGCGGATGCTTGGTGGCTTTGTACACACCTGCATCCTCAGCGATTTTCGCCGTTGCTGCAGGTAATATCAGATCGAAGGGGTTGTCAGCTTTCACACTAACTCTCGCTTTTAAGGGTTAAAACAACGCAATAAGATACTAGCAAAGCAGTATAGGGTAAAAATTGATTTGGATCATAAGGCGAGAAACTAAAGCGGCCAAAAACCAGATAAATCGCAAGGTTTATTGAGTTAACTAATTGAATTTTATTGTAAAACTATTTTTTAATGTTTGCAAAAAATTTTGAATAAACCATCCGAACATTCTCGTAAAGGTTAAATTTTCATGTATTTTGTCACTTTCCGACGGTCAGCGTTTAATTATCGGTTAATTATTATTTTACCGACCAGTAACAATTGCCGTTTTATTTGTCTTGTTTGCTGATAAGTGCGTAATTAAGCGAAAAAAATAAGCAGAAAAAACGCTTATTTAACCGTCTAAATAAGGTTTAGATCATTTGGAGAGAGGCGACAGGGGGTAATTTGAGTATTGCGCCGGCGATGGATCACCGGCGCAAAGGGACTGAGATTATGCCTGCGCCCAATAACGGCGTTTGGCGTTCTGCAGTTTTTCGTAGGCCGCTAACAGCGCCTGATGAGCCGGCAAGGCTTTCAGATCGTTATCGACTGCGAACAGGCCGTTAAAGCGCACTTCGCCGCTGATGGCCGCAGAGGCAGCATCCACCGCTTCCTGACCGTACATCTTCACGAAAGCAGTGTAGTACTGCGCCGGATCGCGTTCAGGTTCTTGTGTCAGTAACAGCAGCGTTTGCAGGCAACGGTAATAGTTGCTGCGTGCCGGGCTCAACACCGAAGCGTTGAAGTCTTGCGTCCATTCGGCCCAGATCAGCGCCTGGTCCATATCGCCACCGGCCAATGCCAGCATTGATTTCAACTCGCCCACGCGCAGGGTGTTCCAGGCGTTGTCTTTACCGGAGGCAATACCCAGCAGTTCGCGCACGCGGGTGAAATCGTCCAGGCCTTCGTCGTCAAAGCGTTCAATCAGCGCCAGATATTCCTGCGGCTCCCACTCACTGCCCGGCAGAGCCAACAGAAGATCACGCAGGTGCGCACCCATGCTGTTGTTGGCCAGCAGCAGGTCTTCCGCAGGGTAAATATCGGACATTCCCGGCACTATGATGCGGCAGGCGTACACGTCCAGATGCTCATAGTCGGCGATGTACACTTCCGCGCCTTCCTGGTCGAAAATGCTCATCAGGGTGGCGAACTCTTCCTGCGTGCTGCCGCTGAAGCTCCAGTCGACAAACGGGTAATCCGCATCCTGCTTGAACATATCCCAGGAGATCAAACCGCTGGAATCGATAAAGTGGGTTTCCAGGTTGGTGTGTTCTGCGACTTCTTCGTCGTCGAAGGTTGGCGCGGTGAACACATCCAGATCCTTCAGGCTACGGCCCTGCAGCAGTTCAGTCACAGTACGCTCAAGTGCCACGCCAAAATCAGGATGGGCACCGAACGAGGCGAAACAGGTGCCGTTAGCCGGGTTGAACAGCACAACGCAGATCACCGGGTAGTTGCCGCCCAGCGAGGCATCGTAAGAGAGGATCGGGAAACCTTCTTCTTCCAGCTTGGCGATAGCTTCCACCACGCCCGGATAGCGGTTCAATACTTCCGCCGGGATCTCCGGCAGGCTGATGGATTCGGCGATGATGCGGTTTTTCACATAGCGCTCGAACACTTCAGACAGGCCCTGTACGCGAGCTTCGTTGGCGGTGTTACCGGCAGACATGCCATTGGACACATAAAGGTTACCGATGATGTTCATCGGGATGTAAACCGTCTGCTGGTCTGACTGACGGGAGAATGGCAGGGCGCAAATGCCACGATCGCCATTACCGGACTGCAGGTCGATCAGATCGCTGGCGTTAACTTCCCGATCCGGATTATAGAATGCATGCAGACGATCATCGAGAATGCCGGCCGGCAGCGAATCATCGGCTGGGATCGGGAACCATTTCTCGTTCGGGTAATGCACGAAATCGCCTTCGGCAATCTGTTTGCCCAGATAGAAGTCGGCAAAGAAATAATTGGTAGAGAGACGTTCGAAGTATTCGCCCAAAGCGGAGGCCAGCGCAGCTTTTTTGCTGGCACCTTTACCGTTGGTGAAGCACAGCGGGCAATCGCGATCGCGGATGTGAACCGACCATACGTGTGGCACCGGGTTCAGCCAGGAGGCCTCTTCGATATTAAAACCCAGATCGCTTAATTTCTGTTGGAAACGGGCGATAGAGTCTTCCAGCGCGGCGTCTTTGCCAGGGATAAAAGTTTGCGTCATTGTCTTCACTTTTTGAGCGTACTAAAAACGCGCAATGATACGGGGTTTTACGCCCAAGCTCCATGTATTCCTAAATCGGTGGCAAAGTCACAGTTTTTTTGGGGATAAGGGCCATAATTCAGCGGGTTATCTATCATGGAGAAACCCAATGAAATCAGTGAAACTCAGCGCTGTGGCGCTCCTGCTGGCGGGCGCAAGCGGTTCTGCTCTGGCCTTGCCCACCATTACGCTGTTGGCGACCGGTGGCACCATCGCCGGTGGGGGCGAATCGGCGACAAAATCCAACTACACGGCGGGTAAGCTGGGCGTTGATGCCCTGGTGAATGCCGTGCCGGAGTTGAAAAACGTCGCCAATGTGCAGGGCGAACAGGTAGTGAACATCGGTTCGCAGGATATGAATGATGAGGTTTGGCTGAAGCTGGCGAAAAAAATCAACGCCGACTGCGCTAAAACTGATGGTTTTGTCATCACCCATGGCACCGACACGCTGGAAGAAACCGCCTACTTTCTTGATCTGACGGTAAAATGCGATAAGCCGGTGGTGATTGTCGGAGCGATGCGCCCAGCCACCGCGATGAGTGCCGACGGTCCGTTTAATCTGTATAACGCCGTAGTGACGGCAGCCGATCCGCAATCGGCGAAACGCGGGGTGCTGGTGGCGATGAACGACATCGTGCTGGATGGGCGCGACGTGACTAAAACCAATACCACTTCCGTACAGACTTTCCAGTCGCCCAACTTTGGCCCGCTTGGCTATATCCATAACGGCAAGGTTGATTACCAGCGCTCGCCGCAACGCAAACACACCACCGATACCCCGTTTGATGTCGCCAGTCTGACAGCGTTGCCCAAGGTCGGCATTATCTATAACTATGCCAACGCCTCCGATGCCCCGGCCAAAGCGCTGATTGCCGAAGGTTATCAGGGCATCGTCAGCGCCGGAGTCGGTAACGGTAATCTGTATAAAACGGTATTCGACACCCTGGCGACAGCCGCCCATAACGGGGTCGCCGTGGTGCGTTCCTCCAGAGTGCCCACTGGCGCGACCACCGAAGATGCCGAAGTGGATGATACCAAATTCGGTTTTGTTGCCGCCGGTACGCTGAATCCGCAAAAAGCGCGGATCCTGCTGCAACTGGCGCTGACTCAGACTAAAGACGCCAAACAAATTCAGCAGATGTTTAATCAATACTGAGTGTCTTTCCTTCATTCGGGGGCCTGCGTGCCCCCTAGCCATGTCGGCTGTATACAGCATAAAAAACCGCGTTAACCCACTGAATTGGCCGTTGTCACAGCGTTTTATTGCAAAAAATACCGGTGATTTGGCAGAGCCTGTTAGTGCAGGGTTTGCGTGTTTCCTTGCATCGGGTGAATAACCATTGCAGGAGGGGGGCGCGAGTGATAAAACCGAAGGATTAATTCGGGCGTATTTCGGTAGGCCAGTATCATTGGCGAATAGTGAATGTGGTGAGGGGAAATGACTCAGGTTTATAATTTTAGCTCTGGTCCGGCCATGCTGCCGGTTGAAGTTTTGCGTCGTGCGGAACAGGAGCTGTGCAACTGGCACGGTCTTGGCACCTCGGTGATGGAGATCAGCCATCGCAGTAAAGAATTTATCGAAGTCGCTCAGCAGTCCGAACAGGACCTGCGCGATCTGCTGAAAATCCCCTCCAACTATAAAGTTCTGTTCTGCCACGGTGGTGCCCGCGCGCAGTTTGCCGCGTTGCCTCTGAACCTGTTGGGTGACAAAACCACCGCAGACTATATCGACGGCGGTTACTGGGCACATAGCGCCATCACCGAAGCGAAAAAATACTGCACGCCAAACACCATCGACGTGAAAACTAACGTCGACGGCCTGCTCGGCATCAAACCGATGAAAGAGTGGCTGTTGAGCGATGACGCGGCCTACGTGCATTACTGTCCGAACGAAACCATCGACGGCGTGGCTATCGATGAGGTGCCTGACTTCGGCGATAAAGTGGTGATCGGCGATTACTCCTCCACTATTCTGTCCGGTCCGCTGGACGTTAGCCGTTTTGGCGTGATTTACGCCGGGGCGCAGAAAAATATTGGTCCGGCCGGTCTGACGCTGGTGATTGTACGTGAAGATCTGCTGGGTAAGGCGCGTCGTGAAGTGCCGTCGATCCTCGATTACACCGTGCTGGCCGAGAACGACTCCATGTTCAACACGCCGCCGACCTTTGCCTGGTATCTGTCCGGCCTGGTGTTCAAATGGCTGAAAGAGCAGGGTGGACTGGTGGAAATGCATAAACGTAACCAGGCCAAGGCCGAGTTGCTGTACGCGACCATCGATAATTCTGATTTCTACCGCAGCCGGGTGGCGCTTGCCAACCGTTCCTGGATGAACGTGCCGTTCCAGTTGGCGGAGCCTGCACTGGATAAGGTGTTCCTCAGCGAAGCAGAAGCCATTGGCCTGCAAGCGCTGAAAGGCCACCGAGTGGTTGGCGGCATGCGCGCTTCTATTTACAATGCAATGCCGCTGGCCGGTGTGAAGACATTAACCGACTTTATGGCCGACTTCGAACGTCGTCACGGTTAAGCCAGGTTGCCTGCCTTGAGCGGGCCGCCTCGCTGTTGTCCTTTTGAGTTAAAGCGGCTCCGGCATTTTTCCCGGGGCCGTTTCGTTTATCAGATTTTGGAGATTTTAGTTCACATGGTGGATTCCCTAACGTTACAACCGGTTGCCTTGGTTAATGGCACCGTCAACTTACCCGGTTCCAAGAGCGTGTCCAACCGTGCTCTGCTGCTGGCTGCGCTGGCGGAGGGAACGACGACGCTGACCAACCTGCTGGACAGTGACGACGTGCGCCATATGTTGAATGCGCTGCAGGCGCTGGGCGTGAACTATCAACTGTCAGACGATCGCACCACCTGTAAAGTTGAAGGTGTTGCCGGCCCGCTGGTGGCCAGCCAGCCGCTTGAACTGTTCCTCGGCAATGCCGGTACCGCGATGCGTCCCTTGGCGGCAGCGTTGTGCCTGGGCAGCAATGATGTGGTGTTGACCGGTGAGCCACGCATGAAAGAGCGTCCAATTGGTCATCTGGTAGATGCCCTGTGTCAGGGCGGCGCACAGATTGATTACCTGGAGCAGACCGATTATCCGCCATTGCGCCTGCGTGGGGGGTTCCGCGGCGGTGATGTGACCGTCGACGGCAGCGTTTCCAGTCAATTTCTGACCGCATTGCTGATGACGGCACCTTTGGCCGAACAGAACACCAATATCCATATCAAGGGTGAGCTGGTTTCCAAGCCGTACATTGATATCACGCTGCACCTGATGCGTACTTTCGGTGTTGAGGTCAGCCACGACAACTATCGCGTGTTCCACATCAGTGGCCGCCAAACCTACCGTTCTCCGGGCGACTACCTGGTGGAGGGCGATGCTTCTTCGGCTTCTTACTTCCTGGCGGCCGCGGCAATTAAGGGTGGCACCGTGCGTGTCACCGGCATCGGTAAGAAAAGCGTTCAGGGCGACACCAAATTTGCCGATGTACTGGAAAAAATGGGGGCACGCATTACCTGGGGCGATGACTATATTGAATGCAGCCGCGGTGAATTGCGTGGCATCGACATGGATATGAACCACATTCCTGATGCGGCGATGACCATTGCGACTGCGGCCCTGTTTGCCGAAGGCCCAACGACCATTCGTAATATCTATAACTGGCGGGTGAAAGAAACCGACCGTCTGGCTGCGATGGCGACAGAGTTGCGTAAAGTGGGCGCGGAAGTGGATGAAGGGGAAGACTATATTCACGTCGTACCGCCGGCCAAACTGAAATTTGCCGATATCGGTACCTACAATGACCACCGTATGGCGATGTGTTTCTCGCTGGTGGCGCTGTCGGATACTCCAGTGACCATTCTCGATCCGAAATGTACCGCGAAAACCTTCCCGGACTACTTCGAACAACTGGCACGCATCAGTCAATTGGCGTGATCCGCAGTCAGATACTTTCTTTTAAGGCCCTTAATTGGGCCTTTATTGTTTTTAACGCCTGTAGCCCGGTGCTGTCCGCTATACTTTTGCGCGGCCATACGCTTATTTTCAACAACCAGACGGTTCCAGGGTAACAGTTCGCCGTTAGGCAGCGTATAATGCGCCACCGTGACTGCCCCGATTGGGCGGGCGGCAGGGATGTTTTTAATTATGCTTTCGCATTGTGCTGGCGGCAGGTTATGTCCCTGTGAGGTTTTCTACCTGAAGGAGAGAGAAATGACGGCTACAGCCCCGGTGATAACCGTTGATGGACCAAGTGGCGCAGGCAAAGGCACGCTGTGTAAAGCGTTGGCCGAATCACTTGGTTGGCGCTTGCTGGATTCCGGTGCGATTTATCGCGTGCTGGCTTTGGCGGCGTTGCATCATCAGGTCGATATCACGTCTGAGGAGGCGCTGGTTCCACTGGCCGCACATCTCGATGTTCGCTTTATTGCCCTGGATGGCAAACTGCAGGTTATTTTGGAAGGTGAGGATGTCAGCAATGAAATCCGCACTGAAACCGTCGGCAATACCGCTTCACAGGCTGCGGCTTTCCCGCGTGTGCGTGAAGCCCTGTTGCGCCGCCAGCGGGCATTTCGTGAGGCCCCAGGCCTGATTGCCGATGGCCGCGACATGGGCACGGTGGTGTTCCCCGATGCCCCGGTCAAGATTTTCCTGGACGCCAGTTCTGAGGAGCGTGCGCACCGCCGCATGCTACAGTTGCAGGAAAAGGGCTTTAATGTTAACTTTGAACGTCTTTTAGCCGAGATAAAGGAACGGGACGACCGTGACCGTAATCGGCCTATCGCGCCACTGGTGCCTGCTTCTGATGCCCTCGTGCTGGATTCAACCAGCATGTCGATTGACGAAGTCATCCAGCGTGCGTTGACTTATGCACATGAAGTTTTAGCGTTGCCGCAGCAGTAAGCGCGGCGGCGCTATTGGCTTTTTGTCATATTTGTCATGGTAGTATCGAACTATATCGGGTAAAATTTTACCCCTGTAACCTAAACCCTGTCGGCATGGAGCCAATGGCGGGGTATGTGAAACAACCCCATTCGGCGGGATGCTAAATGGACGTTAAACTATAGAACCCTGAAGATTAAACATGACTGAATCTTTCGCTCAACTCTTTGAAGAATCCCTGAAAACAATCGAAACCCGTCCGGGTTCCATCGTCCGTGGCGTTGTAGTTGCTATCGACAAAGACGTAGTACTGGTTGACGCCGGTCTGAAATCTGAGTCTGCCATCCCGGCTGAGCAATTCAAAAACGCACAGGGCGAGCTGGAAATCCAGGTAGGCGACGAAGTTGATGTTGCGCTGGACGCTGTTGAAGATGGCTTCGGTGAAACTCTGCTGTCCCGTGAGAAAGCTAAGCGTCACGAAGCTTGGATCACGCTGGAAAAAGCTTACGAAGAAGCTGAAACTGTCGTCGGTGTTATCAACGGCAAAGTTAAGGGTGGCTTCACTGTAGAGCTGAATGGTATTCGTGCGTTCCTGCCAGGTTCCCTGGTTGACGTGCGTCCAGTACGTGACACTCTGCACCTGGAAGGCAAAGAGCTTGAGTTCAAAGTCATCAAGCTGGACCAGAAACGCAACAACGTTGTAGTTTCTCGCCGTGCGGTTATCGAATCAGAGAACAGCGCAGAACGTGATCAACTGCTGGAAAACCTGCAGGAAGGCATGGAAGTTAAAGGTATCGTTAAGAACCTCACTGACTACGGTGCATTCGTTGATCTGGGCGGCGTAGACGGCCTGCTGCACATCACTGATATGGCTTGGAAACGCGTTAAGCATCCGAGCGAAATCGTCAACGTTGGCGACGAAATCACTGTTAAAGTGCTGAAGTTCGACCGCGAGCGTACTCGTGTTTCCCTGGGCCTGAAGCAACTGGGCGAAGATCCATGGGTTGCTATCGCGAAACGTTACCCAGAAGGCACCAAGCTGACTGGTCGTGTAACCAACCTGACTGATTACGGCTGCTTCGTAGAAATCGAAGAAGGCGTTGAAGGTCTGGTACACGTTTCTGAAATGGATTGGACCAACAAAAACATCCATCCGTCCAAAGTTGTTAACGTGGGCGATGTAGTGGAAGTTATGGTTCTGGACATCGATGAAGAACGTCGTCGTATCTCCCTGGGTCTGAAGCAGTGCAAAAACAACCCATGGCAGCAGTTTGCAGAAACCCACAACAAGGGCGACCGCGTTGAAGGTAAAATCAAGTCTATCACTGACTTCGGTATCTTCATCGGCCTGGACGGCGGCATCGACGGCCTGGTTCACCTGTCTGACATCTCCTGGAACGTTGCAGGCGAAGAAGCAGTTCGTGAATACAAGAAAGGCGACGAAATCGCAGCGGTTGTTCTGCAAGTTGACGCAGAGCGCGAGCGTATCTCCCTGGGCGTGAAGCAGTTGGCTGAAGACCCGTTCAATAACTACCTGTCTATGAACAAGAAAGGTACTATTGTTACTGGTAAAGTCACTGCAGTTGACGCCAAAGGTGCTACAGTTGAATTAGCAGGCGGCGTAGAAGGTTACCTGCGTGCTTCTGAAGCCTCTCGCGACCGCATTGAAGATGCAACTCTGGTTCTGAATGTGGGTGACGACGTTGAAGCTAAATTCACCGGCGTTGACCGTAAGAACCGCGTAGTAAGCCTGTCCGTACGTGCTAAGGACGAAGCTGACGAGAAAGATGCAATTGCTACTGTTAATAGCGGCAGCAAGCAGGAAGAAAGCAACTTCTCTAACGCAATGGCTGAAGCTTTCAAAGCGGCTAAAGGCGAGTAATGACGGGGGGCGGTTTTTGACCGCCCCGATACGGTAGTTTAGCTGCAAAGCTTGGAGGAACTATGACCAAGTCTGAACTTATTGAAAGACTTGCTGGCCAGCAATCTCATGTACCGGCGAAAGCCGTTGAGGATGCAGTGAAAGAGATGCTAGAACATATGGCTGCAACGCTAGCCGATGGGGAACGCATCGAGATCCGCGGATTCGGCAGTTTTTCTCTTCACTACCGTGCTCCGCGTGTGGGCCGCAACCCGAAAACTGGTGATAAAGTTGAGTTGGACGGCAAGTACGTTCCTCACTTCAAGCCAGGCAAAGAGCTGCGTGACCGCGCCAATATCTATGGCTAGTCACTGACTACCCATAGAGTTGTTGCTTGTAAAGAAATATAAAACGGTGCCCTGGGGCGCCGTTTTTTTTGCCTGTTATTTACTGGCGCGGTCTCGGCGCTTCTTGCGAGCTACGCCGCAGCATGCGGTTGGCCGCGGTAACGGCCGCTATTATTGTGCGGAGGGGATCGCGTACTGTCAGATTGCAGATGGTGAGTATTGGCCAATGCGTAAACAATCCCGTGATGTTGGCAGCCTGAATAGCTGCCCGATACCGGGAGATCTCTTATCAAAACTTCGCTGGATTTGGCTGTAAGTGCAATTATCTGCGGTATTTTACCGCTGCTTTTCATGCCGTCCTTACCCGATGCGCGCCTCACTCTGTGGGTCACCTTACCTGTTTGTCTCTGCCTGTGGCGTAAGGGCAACGTAGGCCGATTTGTGGCATGTGGGGCATTGGGGTTTCTTTGGGCGGTATTTACTGCCGGAACCCTGGTTAATCAAATCAATCGCTTAAGTCAGGGGCCTGCAGTGAACGCGGTGGTTCAGGTGAGCAGTATTGCATTGGCTTCCGCGCCACGAAAGCAGACGGTTATGCGTATCGAACAGATTAATGGCCGCTGGCTGGTGCCCTCGATCGCTTTTTCTACCCACTGGCAACCAAAAGACCAGCCCCTGTGTGCCGGGCAACGCTGGCGATTGCACCTGCGCTTGCGACCGGTGCATGGCAGCTTAAATGAAGGGGGGTTTGACAGTCAGCGTTGGGCGATATCACGGCGCCAACCGCTGACGGCGCAGGTTAAGAGCGCGGTACTCTTGGATCAACGCTGTGGTTGGCGGCAACGCATGATCGGCTACGCAGAGAGCAATATGGGGATCCTTCGCTATAAAGCCGTGTTGCTCGCGTTGGCATTTGGAGAGAGGGCGGCGCTGGAACCGGCACTGCAGACCTTGATGTTGAAAACCGGCATTGCCCACCTGATGGCCATTTCGGGGCTGCACGTGGCGATGGTGGCTATTTTGATTTGGTCCTTGTTACGGGCTCTGCAGTTTTTTCTGCCGGCAAACCTGATTGGTTACCGTTTTCCACTGATCATCAGCTGTCTCGGCGCATTGGGCTATGTCTGGTTGGCTGGTGCGCATCCACCCGCGGTAAGAACCGGCCTGGCGCTGACACTGTGGATGTTGTTGCGTATACGCGGCATCTATTGCTCTTCCTGGCAAGTTTGGCTGTGGTGTATCGGGCTAATCCTGGTTTGTGATCCGCTGGCAGTGTTATCCGACAGTTTTTGGCTATCGGCCACGGCAGTGCTTTGCCTGATTTTTTGGTTTGAATGGGTGCCGCTACATCCCCGCTTTCGCTCGGGATGGTACTGGGCACCGCTACGTTGGCTGCATATTCAGTTTGGTATCACATTGCTATTAGTCCCCATGCAGGCCGGCTTGTTTCTTGGCCTGACGCTTACCTCCATTCCGGCCAATCTTTGGGCGGTGCCCCTGGTTTCACTGATAACGGTGCCACTGATCCTGCTGGCAGTGGTGGTGGGTATTTTCCCGATGTTGAGTGCGGGACTCTGGGGAGTAGCCGATCTTACCCTGGTAGGGGTGTTTACCCCATTACACTACCTGCAAAACGGTTGGGTCGATCTCGGCGCAGCTTCTCTGGTTGTCAGTCTTACCGGTTGGCTGTTGGTGATTTTTTGGCGTTTTCACTGGTGGT
Organism: Serratia proteamaculans; assembly: GCF_008830365.1. Lineage (GTDB taxonomy): Bacteria > Pseudomonadota > Gammaproteobacteria > Enterobacterales > Enterobacteriaceae > Serratia > Serratia proteamaculans. The sequence continues at coordinate 15,191 of NZ_WBKI01000001.1, forward strand.
GGCGTTATGCATCGGTGCTGGCAACTTTGGCGGTGTGTGGCTTATTGTGGCGCGAAAGAGAGCCCACATACTCTTGGCGTGTAGACATGCTAGACGTTGGGCATGGTCTGGCGATGGTGGTTGAAAAGAACGGTCGGGCAATATTGTATGATACTGGCCCCCGTTGGGGGACAGAGAGTGCCGCTGGTCGGAATATTTTGCCGTTTCTTCACTGGCGAGGATTGCCTGTGGAGCAAATCATTATCAGTCACGATCACCTGGATCATATCGGTGGTCTTGAAGAGATGCGGCGGGCATTTCCGCAAGCGACCGTAAGAAGTCCACGTCTTGATGCAGGCCATTTACCCTGCGTGGCCGGGGAGCGCTGGCAATGGCAATCGTTACAGTTTCAAGTGTTGTGGCCGCCAAAGAGGGTAAAAATGGCAGGAAATGATGATTCATGCGTCATTCGTATTGATGATGGCAAATATAGCCTGTTGCTAACCGGGGATGCAGAAAAAAGGACGGAGGCACAGTTGGTACGGTATCAACGTCCTTTATTGAGCGCTACAGTGTTACAGGTACCGCATCATGGCAGTAAAACCTCGTCCACGCCGCCATTTTTGCGTGCGGTAGCGCCGAAGGCAGCAATAGCTTCGGCATCGCGTTACAATAAATGGCGTTTACCTGTGGTTAAAGTTGTCACCAGATATCTCGCAAATGACATCATATGGCGCGATACTTCGCGCTCTGGTCAGTTATCCGTACTTTTTTTCGACAACGATTGGCAAATTAAAGGCTTTCGTGAACAATTAATGCCCCGTTGGTACCATCAGCGGTTTGGCGTAGAGGGTGATAATGAGTAAAATGGGCCGCTATTTCTTCCGATGCTGGTATTTGCATGATGAATGATAAAGATCTCTCCACCTGGCAGACTTTCCGTCGCCTCTGGCCGATGATCACACCTTTTAAGACCGGACTGATCGTGGCCGCCATTGCGTTGGTACTTAACGCGGCCAGCGACGCCTTTATGTTGTCTTTGCTTAAACCTTTATTGGATGACGGTTTTGGGAAAACGGAAAGCAGCATTCTGCTGTGGATGCCATTGGCGGTAATTGGCCTGATGGTGGTGCGCGGGGCGACTGGCTTCGTTTCCAGTTACTGTATCTCCTGGGTATCCGGTATGGTGGTGATGCATATGCGCCGCCGGCTGTTTGGCCATATGATGAGAATGCCGGTATCGTTCTTCGATCAGCAGTCTACCGGAACCTTGCTGTCGCGGATCACCTATGATTCCGAACAGGTCGCTTCATCGTCTTCCAGTGCGCTGGTGACCGTGGTGCGTGAAGGGGCGTCGATAATCGCGCTGTTCACCATGATGTTCTACTACAGCTGGCAGCTGTCGGTGATCCTGATCGTACTGGCCCCTATTGTCTCTATTGCTATCCGCATCGTTTCCAAACGCTTCCGTAATATCAGCAAAAACATGCAGAACACTATGGGGCAGGTAACGACCAGCGCAGAGCAGATGCTTAAAGGCCATAAGGAAGTCCTGATTTTTGGCGGTCAGCAGGTTGAAACCGATCGCTTCAATTCGGTCAGCAACCGCATGCGCCAACAGGGCATGAAACTGGTTTCCGCTTCCTCTATCTCTGACCCCATTATTCAGCTTATCGCGTCACTGGCGCTGGCCTTCGTGCTGTATGCCGCCAGCTTCCCTAGCGTAATGGCTACCCTGACTGCCGGTACTATCACCGTGGTGTTCTCTTCGATGATCGCCCTGATGCGCCCGCTGAAGTCACTGACCAACGTCAACGCTCAGTTCCAGCGTGGGATGGCGGCGTGCCAGACCTTATTCTCTATTTTGGATATGGAACAGGAAAAAGATACAGGCACCCGTGAAGTTGCACGTGCGAAGGGCGATATCGAATTCCGTAATGTCACTTTCTACTATCCAGGCAAAGAAACTCCTGCGTTGCGCGATATCAATCTGAGCATTTCAGAAGGTAAAACCGTAGCGTTGGTAGGGCGTTCCGGTTCGGGCAAATCGACGATAGCCAATCTTCTGACCCGTTTTTATGACGTCCAGGAAGGCGAGATCCTGATGGATGGTCATGATTTGCGCGAGTACACACTGGCATCGCTGCGTGATCAGGTAGCGCTGGTTTCGCAAAACGTGCATTTGTTCAATGACACTATTGCCAACAACATCGCTTACGCGCGTGAAGAACGTTATAGCCGCGAAGAGATAGAAAAGGCTGCGCGCATGGCTTATGCCATGGACTTCATTGAAAAAATGGAGAACGGTCTGGACACGGTGATCGGTGAGAACGGCGTAATGCTGTCCGGCGGTCAACGCCAACGTATCGCTATCGCCCGTGCCTTGCTGCGTGACTGCCCGATACTGATCCTCGATGAAGCTACTTCGGCACTGGACACAGAATCGGAACGTGCTATTCAGGCAGCGTTGGATGAATTACAGAAGAACCGTACTTCACTGGTGATTGCGCACCGTCTGTCGACCATTGAGAAGGCTGATGAAATCCTGGTGGTTGAGGATGGCCGTATCGTTGAGCGTGGCGAGCATGCGGTCTTGCTCGAAAAGCAGGGGGCTTATGCCCAGCTTCATCGTATGCAGTTTGGTCAATAATGATTGAGCGCATCTGGTCAGGCAGTTCGCTGGTTTATTTGCTGCTGTTACCGCTGTCCTGGTTGTATGGCCTGGTCAGTGGTCTGATTCGGCTCAGCTACCGTTGCGGTCTGCGTAAAAGCTGGCGTGCACCGGTGCCGGTGGTGGTGGTGGGGAATCTCACTGCCGGTGGCAACGGCAAAACTCCGATGGTGATCTGGCTGGTAGAACAGTTGCAGCAGCGTGGATACCGGGTGGGTGTGGTTTCTCGCGGTTATGGTGGTAAAGCCGAGGCATATCCGCTGTTACTTAACGCGAGCACGACCACCCAGCAGGCGGGCGATGAGCCGGTGCTGATTTTTCAGCGTACCGCTGCACCAGTGGCAATCTCACCCAAGCGTTGTGAAGCTGTTCAGGCGTTGCTTAAGCAGCAGTCACTTGATGTGGTGATTACCGATGACGGTCTGCAGCATTACGCTTTGCAGCGTGATTTTGAACTGGTGGTGATCGACGGAGTACGCCGCTTTGGCAATGGATGGTGGTTGCCGGCAGGCCCGATGCGCGAACGTGCTTCGCGGCTAAACAGCGTTGATGCCCTGATTGCCAACGGTGGTGTGGCCCAGCCGGGTGAGATTGCTATGCGGTTGCAGGCACGTGACGCGGTTAATGTTGCCAGCGGTGAGCGCCGCCCGGCAGTCGAACTGCCGCGTGTAGTGGCAATGGCCGGTATCGGTCATCCCCCACGTTTCTTCGCCACCTTGGAAAAGCTGGGTGTGGAGGTTGAAAAGGAAGTGGCATTTGCCGATCATCAGGAATATCAGCATGATCCATTGGCGGCGCTGGTGTCTTCAGGGCAAACGCTGTTGATGACTGAGAAAGATGCGGTCAAATGTCGTGCTTTTGCCCAGCCCAACTGGTGGTATTTACCGGTTGATGCGGTACTTCCCCCCGAACAGGCTGAGCAACTGCTGCACAGCATTGAAACTCTGCTAAAAAAATAATTCAGATTGCCAGCGCGTGAAGCCCCAGTGCTTGCGCGCAGGCGTCTATCGAACGCTGTTGCGTTTGCTGATATAACGCTAATTCATCAACCACTTCCGTCCCCAATGCCCGCTCAAATGCTGCCCTGCTTGAGGTTGAGTTGTACTGCGTGTGGCCACTGTCGCCCAAATTCGATTGAAAAATGCCTGCGGCACTGACCGGCAGAAAATCTTCATAGACCAGCGGCTGGAAACGGATATATTCCTGAGCGATCAGCTGTTCCAACGTGCTGTGGTGATCCAGCGTTTCCTTGGCCGCCAGCCCACATTCGGTCGGGAAGTAGCGGAACCAGGCTAACTGTTGCTCACGCAGGGTGGCATAGTCATCTGGAAACGCCTGGAAATTTTCCGCCAGTAATTGGTTGTAGCGCTCAGCATTTTTTTCGCTCGGCGGGGCCTGCAAAGCATCATTGGTCGCCTGCAGCAAGCGATCGTACAGTGTACGGCCTTTGGTTGTCAGTGCCACTCCGCGCTGTTCAATTTCACCGAAGCGTGCAGTGTGATGCCCGGCTACGGCGCTACCATCATGTTCAACAAAATCAACGTTCTCTTCCAGCGCTTTAAAACTGGTTTGGCGCAGCAGGATAGGGCGGCGACGTGGCGGCGGGCCTTCAATCACCGCTTTGGGGGTGATACCCCGGCCGGGCATGGCTTGCTGGACCAAATCGATATCGAGAGTGCGTGGTGTTAAATGGTTAATGTGCGGGCCTTTAAAGGCCACGACATCGGCGATCAAACGGTGCTGGTCATGCAACTGTTGATATTCGGCTGCGCTGACCGTCGCCCGGCTGTGCCAACGGAAGGTTTCCAGCGCCTGTTCGACAAATTCATTTGCCTGGCTGTCATCCAGCCCGCCCTGAGCTTCCTGCAATACGATCAGCTCTAGTGCCCGTTCGGTAAAGATACGGCGACGAGCCAACAGGCGTTGTGCCAGTTCGCGTAACTCTGGGTTTTCAATCAGCTCAAGCCGTAATAATGAGGTGAACACCCGAAATGGACTGATTTGCAGCGCATCCTCGTGTACTGCCCGAAACGCGGTGGAGTGTACCGGGACACCTGCGACGGCCAGGTCGTAGTAGCCGACCGGAGACATGCCCATCACATTAAACAGCCGCCGCAGGGTGGCCAATTCTTCTGAGGTACCCACCCGAATCGCCCCATGGCGTTCCATGGCCAGACGTTCGATTTCGCCGGTAATTTGTAATTGATGAGCCAGTGCGGCATCTTCGCGCAGGACCTGTCGGTTGGTTTCCGCCACCAATTCCAGCAAATCGCCATACAGAGGTACCTCGTTTTGGTACATTTCTGACATGGCGTGGGAGAATCTGGCGCGGATTTCATTCGGTGAGACGAACTGCTGGGCGGTCATGCGCATAGCTCCTTTATTCAGTATAATCTGAAAAATATCATTCTTGGCGGCAAAAGTGCTGGCTGGAAGGCCATTAGCCTTGTTTTCACCTCAAGTTTAGCTATGTCGATTAGGTTTTGTTATAGCTTGGGCAAGCATATTAGATTTTTATGCGTTAGCTCTCATTTGAACAGGAAATAACGGAAAGTACGGCCGTCCGGAAGGCAATGACGCCAAGCGATTCTCGTAAAAAAAGATAAATAAATCCATTAGCAATCATAGATATAAAAACAAATGTGCCCTTATGATAAAAATAAGGCAATAAACCTCTTGTGCAAAAGATAGATTTATGAGTAAATGCAAGTCGGCCTGTGATACAGACCTATTTATGTTCGAGTTTAGAGTTAAGCAGTTCCTCCAAAAACGTTATCATCTGATTCCGCTTCAAAGACGAACCTTCTAAGTATCTCCCATAAGTAATGTTTCTAAGAGCGGCCAAAATTGCCTTATGGCAGGTTTTGTATATATATTTAAAAGGTAAATGAGTAATGTCTAAGAAGACGGGTCAAGTGAAGTGGTTCAATGAAAGCAAAGGTTTTGGTTTTATTGAACAGAACGACGGTGGTAAAGATGTATTCGTACACTTCTCCGCAATCGCGACCGACGGTTTCAAAACTTTGGCTGAAGGCCAGCGTGTTGAGTACACCGTAGAAGACAGCCAGCGCGGGCCGGCTGCAGCTAACGTTGTTGCTCTGTAAATAAACAGGGAATAACGTAAAGAGATATTAATACAACCATGATGACGCATTTACGCTGATTCATTGCGGAAGATATTAATTTCAACAAGCCCGCCAGAGTGCGGGTTTTTTATTTTTTGCTCACGAGAGGTTTCTTACGAAAAACTTTAGGATGGGCTGGTAGCGTCCAACAATAATAAAAATGACGTTGTTAAGGATGCTCAAGTAAAAGGATATAAGTTATGTTTAAAAATACTGTGTTACAAATGGGCCGTGTGAAATGGTTTGATCAGGCTGCAGGCTATGGTTTTATTTCACCGGTAGATGGTAGCGACGAAATCTATGTAAGTCGTCGTTCTATCGCCAATACTAAAAATAAATCGTTAAACGAAGGTCAGAACGTTGAGTTCTCGATCTATCGCAGCTCCCACGGGCTGTCAGCGGCAGACGTTATCGCGTTCTGACCCACCCCTTCCTCGCCAGTGCCGGTGCAGCCACCCCAAGCACTGGCGAAGATAAATCTCCCGATATCCACTACTATCAAGCGATTGCTCAATCACTTCGGATGTCAGGATGAACACCCCAGTTATTTCTCTTACTGCCGCCCGTGCGCTTCACCTCGCCGCACAGGGGCTGCTATCCCCGATGAAACGCAAAGCCAAACCCGATGACGTAGTTGCCGCTATTGGGCGTATGGGCTTACTGCAAATCGATACTATCAGTGTGGTCGCACGCAGTCCCTATCTGGTGCTGTTCAGCCGCCTGGGTGACTACCAGCCTGAATGGCTGGAGCAGGCACTGGCGAGCCGCCGGCTGTTCGAGTACTGGGCGCACGAGGCCTGCTTTTTACCCATCGAAGATTTTGGCCTGTTGCGTCACCGAATGCTGCAGCCGCAAGGTATGGGCTGGAAGTATTCCGAAGCGTGGATGCAGGAACATCAGGTGGCAATAGACGCCCTGCTGCAACACATTGAAACGGGTGGACCGGTACGTTCGGCGGATTTCAGCGCCGAGAAGAAGGGCAACAGCGGCTGGTGGGATTGGAAACCGGAAAAGCGCCATCTCGAAATATTGTTCACCGCCGGCAAACTGATGGTAGCCGAACGGCGCAATTTCCATCGCGTTTACGACCTGACAGAAAGATTGTTACCTCACTGGGATGATAGCCGGCATGGGTTACCTGTCGAAGATGCACGACAGGAAATGCTTAGCCGCAGCTGTCGTTTCCTGGGTATCTTCAGAGCCGAATGGTTGGCGGATTACTACCGTCTGAAGCGGGTAGCGCCAAAAGCGCTATTGACGTCGTTACAACAGCAGGGCGAAGTGCTACCCGTGCTGATTGACGGTTTGGACGGGGAGTTTTACGTGCATCATTCGTTGTCGGCAGAGCTACGGCTGGCAGAGCAAGGGGCGTTAAAATCCACCGTGACCACGTTGCTTTCTCCGTTCGATCCAGTGGTTTGGGATCGCCGTCGTGCGCTGGAGCTGTTCAATTTTGATTACCGGCTGGAATGTTACACGCCGAAAGAGAAACGGCAGTATGGCTACTTTACATTGCCGGTGTTGCAGCGCGGCGAACTGATTGGCCGTATTGATGCAAAAATGCATCGCCGACAGGGCATTTTCGAAATTATCAGCTTTCACCCACAGGCGAAGGTTCGCTTCGGTAAACAACGGATGCAGGATATTCGGCAAGCAATAACCCGCAGTGCAAAATGGCATGGTGCCAAACAGGTTACTTTGGGTGATATTCCGGCGGCACTGGCTATAGAGTGGGGCGCTGGCTGGGAAGTGGAATAACGAACGGCGTTGTCGGCTTGGGTAAAACGAATGTTCAGCGCCGCTCGTTACAATGGGGATACCTTAGTTGCTGAAGTTGGCAAACAGGGCGATGATTTTGTGAAGACGTTTGATCATGTTAATTGTCTTTTTTGTGACTTGCATCGCAAAACTCTACGCCTGAGCCGGGGGCAATTCAATCCCCTCGAAAGATTAAAATGCCGCGACAAAACAGCCGGTGATTAACCTGGCGCATCGCGTTATGCTATCCTCACGCACTTTCCTTACGTTAAATCTCCACCCTGGAGGAAGCATGGATCACCGTTTACTCGAAATCGTTGCCTGTCCGGTCTGCAACGGTAAGCTTTATTTTAATAAAGAAAACCAGGAATTGGTCTGCAAAGTGGATGGTCTGGCCTATCCGCTGCGTGATGGCATTCCCGTCCTGTTGGAAAATGAAGCGCGAGCGCTGTCATTGGATGAGAAACACGCATGAGTTTTATCGCTATTATTCCAGCCCGTTATGCATCAACCCGTTTACCGGGTAAACCCCTGGCCGATATCCACGGTAAGCCAATGGTGGTGCACGTAATGGAGCGTGCGCGCGAGTCGGGGGCCAGCCGCGTTATCGTCGCGACCGATCATCCGGCGGTGGCCGAAGCGGTCAAAGCGGCAGGCGGTGAAGTCTGCATGACCCGGGCCGATCACAATTCCGGCACCGAGCGTTTGGCAGAGGTGATCGAACACTATGGTTTCGCTGATGACGAAATCATAGTGAATGTCCAGGGTGACGAGCCATTGATCCCACCGGTGATTGTGCGCCAGGTGGCTGAAAATCTGGCGGGAAGTCAAGCCGGTATGGCAACCCTTGCGGTGCCGATCGAAAGCGCAGAAGAAGCCTTTAACCCCAATGCGGTCAAGGTCGTGATGGATGCGCAGGGTTATGCGCTCTATTTCTCGCGCGCCACAATCCCATGGGATCGTGAACGTTTTGCCCAATCCAAAGAAAACATCGGCGACAGCCTGTTGCGTCACATCGGCATTTACGCCTATCGCGCCGGTTTTGTGCGTCGTTACGTCACCTGGGCACCAAGCCAACTGGAGCAAATTGAGCTGCTGGAACAGTTGCGGGTGCTGTGGTATGGCGAAAAAATCCACGTGGCAGTGGCCAAGGCGATGCCGACGGTGGGTGTTGACACGCCGGAAGACTTGCAGCGCGTGCGCGACAGTATCCAAGGCTGAGCATTGAACGCCGGCGTGTTACGCAACGCGCCGGCGATATGATTTCCCTTCTTATATCCCCATTTTGTTGATCTGCGTTGAAGAATTTTTCTGCTCCCCGTTCGATGATGTCAGCGTCTCTTCCTTTCCTCTTGAGGCCATTTTCTTATGGAGCAGTTACGTGCCGAACTGAGTATTGTGCTGGGTGAGTCCATCAGCCGGCTGGAACGCGTCAGCGAACAACCTTATGCGCACATGTATTCACTGTATGACCAACAGGGCTATGCTATTCCACTAATGGCAAAAAGTTTTGTCTGTCAGGGCATTGCCCAGCAGGAGGCTTACAAACTGTCGATGCTGTCGCGTGAAGGGGATATTCGCCTGCCGACGGTATATGGCGTGGTCTATACCCACCAGGCTCCCTATAAAGAGATCTTGTTGATCGAACGTTTACGGGGTGTGTCGGTGGAAGCGCCGACGCGTACGCCGAACCGCTGGAATACCCTGATGGAGCAGATTGTCGATGGCGTATTGGCCTGGCACCGCATTGACAGCCACGGCTGTGTTGGCACGGTAGACAGTACTCAGGAGAACGACTGGTTCTGTTGGTATCAACAGCGGGTCGAAGTGCTGTGGTCAACGCTGAGTAATCTCAACTCGCCGCAGCTGACGATGGCGGATCGCCGTTTGTTGTACCGCACGCGTGAAGCCCTGACCCATTTTTTTGTCGGTTTCGACGATCCCTGCGTGCTGGTTCACGGCAATTTGTCATTGCGCAGCATGCTGAAAGATCCGAAAAGCGATCAACTGCTGGCGATGCTCAACCCGGGAATGATGTTGTGGGCACCGCGTGAATATGAGCTTTTCAGGCTGTGTGAGGCGGGAATGCCGAGCCAGTTGCTGTTCTATTATTTGCAACGGGCACCGGTAGCGGAATCTTTCCTGATGCGGCGTTGGTTGTATGTGATCTGGGAGGCGGTAGGGCGGTTGATTCATACCGGCAAACTGGAGCGGCAGCCGTTTGACTATGCGTCCAAACAACTGCTGCCCTGGCTTGCCGGTTAACCCGGTTAGTCGACAGAAACCTCATCGGCCCCTTTCAGCCATTGCCACAGGCTGCCCAGCGTTTCATACCAGGCGCGTTCGCTGTGGCCAAGGAACATGGCAGACGGTACCACGCGATCCCAGATATTCAACCGCGAACTGATGGCCAACTGATTGGCCGGCGCCGGGATCGGGTGCAGCCCCTTGGCTTCAAAGAAGCGCATGGCGCGCGGTAAATGGTTGGCTGAAGTCACCAGAATAAACGGCTGCTGGCCGACCAGCTTCGACACCTGCAATGCCTCCTGCTCGGTATCCAACGGGCGATCCAACAGCACGATATCACTGCGGGGGACTCCCAGGCTTTCCGCCACCTGCGCCGCGGTTGCCGCGTTACTCAGGGTTTTGGGACTCCCGGCGCCGGTAAACACCATTTTCGCCCCAGGGTGAGCGAGATATAAGCGCACACCTTCCGTGACTCGCGGCAGGCTATTGCCGATCAAGTTGGAACTTGGCGCCCAATCCGGATTAAAGGTATAGCCGCCGCCCAGCACCACGATATAATTCACCGGGTCATTGCCACGATAGGTGACATACTCAGATTCGATGGGGCGCAGCAACCTGTCGGCCACTGGTTGCAGGCTGAAAAGCAGTAAAAACAGCCAGCTCAGCGTGAAAATGGCCTTGCCGCTTTTTTGCCAACGGGTGAACCACAGCAGTAACAGCGCCAGTCCCATCAGTAGCAACATCGCAGGTAACGGCATTAAAATAGCGCCAATGAACTTTTTCAGGTTAAACAGCATCAAAAATCAGGTCCTTTTGGGCGAAAAAACGACATCCGGGCACAATCAGGCCGCAAGAAGATTTATTCTAAGCCAGTCTGTGCCAAAATAGCAGGTTTGAATGGGCTGGCACTTTGCCCCAGCCGGATAAGATCAGCGGAGCCGTTGTCCATGCAGGATCGCAATTTTGACGATATTGCTGAAAAGTTTGCGCGTAATATTTACGGCACCACCAAAGGGAAAATCCGCCAGGCTGTGGTTTGGCAGGATCTGACCACGCTGTTGGCCCAGTTGCCGCAGCGGCCGCTGCGCATTCTGGATGCCGGCGGCGGCGAAGGCCATATGGCCTGCCAATTGGCAGAATTAGGACATCAGGTGTTGTTGTGCGATCTTTCTGGTGAGATGATCCAACGCGCCGCGTTGCTGGCAGAGCAGAAAGGTGTGAGCCAGAACATGCAATTCATACAAAGTTCAGCACAGGACATTGGTCAACACTTGGAACAGCCGGTTGATCTGATATTGTTCCATGCAGTGCTTGAATGGATCGCCGAACCTGAGGCCGCGCTGCAGGCGTTATCTAACTGTTTGCTGCCGGGCGGTGCGCTGTCATTGATGTTCTTTAACGCCAATGGCCTCTTGATGCGTAACGTGGTGTTGGGTAATTTCCAACTGGTGAACCCAGAGGTCAGAAGACGCAGAAAGCGTTCGTTGTCGCCGCAGTATCCGCACAGCCCGCCGCAGGTGTATGACTGGTTGGAGCAACTGGGCATGCGCATCAGCGGAAAAACCGGCGTGCGGGTGTTCCACGATTATCTGCAGAGCAGGCAGCTACAGACACAAAAATTTGAAGAGTTACTGGCGCTTGAACAGCACTATTGCCGGCAGGAGCCGTACGTGAGTTTGGGGCGCTATATTCACGTCATGGCGCATAAACCAAACCTGAAGGACGAACTATGAGTGAATTTTCCCAGACAGTACCCGAACTGGTCGCCTGGGCACGGAAAAATGATTTCTCTATTTCGCTCCCTACGGAGCGTCTCGCGTTTTTGCTCGCTATCGCCACGTTAAACGGCGAGCGGCTGGACGGCGAGATGAGCGAAGGTGAGCTGGTTGATGCATTTCGCCATGTCAGCAAGGGTTTCGAACAGACGCATGAAACGGTGGCCGTCCGCGCCAACAATGCGATTAATGACATGGTGCGCCAGCGCCTGTTAAACCGTTTTATCAGCGAACTGGCGGACGGTAACGCGATTTACCGTCTGACGCCGCTGGGCATCGGTATCACCGATTACTATATCCGTCAGCGCGAATTCTCCACGCTGCGTCTGTCGATGCAGTTGTCGATTGTGGCGCAGGAGCTCAAGCGTGCTGCCGACGCTGCCGATGAAGGCGGTGATGATTTCCACTGGCACCGTAACGTGTTTGCACCGCTGAAATATTCGGTAGCGGAAATCTTCGACAGTATCGATTTGACCCAGCGGATTATGGATGAACAACAGCAAGGCGTGAAGGACGACATCGCAGCATTGCTGAACAAAGACTGGCGTGCGGCGATCTCCAGCTGTGAGATGTTGCTGTCCGAAACTTCGGGCACCCTGCGTGAATTGCAGGATACGCTGGAGGCGGCGGGCGATAAACTGCAGGCCAACCTGCTGCGTATTCAGGATGCCACGCTGGGTGGGGCAGAACTGGGCTTCGTCGACAAGCTGGTGTTTGATCTGCAAAGCAAGCTCGACCGCATTATCAGTTGGGGCCAGCAGGCGATTGACCTGTGGATTGGCTACGACCGCCACGTGCATAAATTTATCCGTACCGCGATCGACATGGACAAGAACCGGGTGTTCGCCCAGCGTTTGCGTCAGTCGGTGCAAAACTATTTCGACAACCCATGGACACTGACCCATGCCAACGCCGACCGTCTGCTGGATATGCGCGACGAAGAACTGGCGCTGCGCAGCGAGGAAGTGACCGGGGAACTGCCGCCGGATCTGGAGTTCGAAGAGTTCAGCGAAATCCGTGAGCAACTGGCGGCAATGATCGAACAGGCACTGAAGATTTATCAGGAACAACAGATGCCGCTCAATTTAGGGGCGGTAATGCGCGATTATCTGGCGCAATATCCGCGTGCTCGTCATTTCGATGTGGCACGTTTAGTGGTCGACCAGGCAGTGCGCCTTGGTGTGGCTGAAGCAGATTTTTCAGGGTTGCCGGCACAGTGGCAGGCAATCAATGATTACGGAGCCAAGGTCCAGGCCCATGTCATCGACAAATATTGAACAAATAATGCCAGTCAAGCTGGCCAAGGCATTGTCTAACGCGCTGTTCCCGGCGCTGGACAGCCAACTGCGTGCGGGTCGTCACATCGGTATCGATGAACTGGACAACCACGCCTTCTTAATGGATTTCCAGGATGAACTGGAAGAATTCTACACCCGCTACAGCGTAGAGCTGATCCGCGCGCCGGAAGGATTCTTCTACCTGCGCCCACGCTCTACCACGCTGATCCCGCGTTCGGTGCTGTCCGAGCTGGACATGATGGTGGGGAAAATCCTGTGCTATCTGTACCTCAGTCCAGAGCGTCTGGCCCACGAAGGGATCTTCAGCCAACAGGAGCTGTATGACGAACTGCTGAGCCTGGCGGACGAGAGCAAATTGCTGAAGTTCGTTAATCAGCGTTCTACCGGCTCGGATCTCGATCGCCAGAAGCTGCATGAAAAAGTACGTACTTCACTGAACCGTCTGCGTCGTTTGGGCATGGTCTATTTCATGGGCAACGACAGCAGCAAGTTCCGTATTACCGAGGCGGTGTTCCGCTTTGGCGCCGATGTGCGCAGCGGTGACGATCCGCGTGAAGCGCAGTTGCGTATGATCCGCGACGGCGAAGCAATGCCGGTTGAAAACAGCCTGTTGCTGAATGATGAGAGCGATGCGGAAGACGCGTCGCTTGATACCACACCGGACAGTGCAGAGGATGAACAGGAATGATTGAACGCGGTAAATTTCGCTCGCTGACGTTGGTTAACTGGAACGGCTTCTTTGCCCGCACCTTTGATCTCGATGAGCTGGTGACCACGCTGTCCGGCGGTAACGGGGCAGGGAAATCCACCACCATGGCGGCCTTCGTCACTGCGCTGATCCCCGATTTGACGCTGCTGCACTTTCGTAACACCACTGAAGCCGGTGCCACCAGTGGCTCTCGCGACAAGGGCCTGCACGGTAAACTGCGCGCCGGGGTATGTTATTCGACCCTCGACGTGCTCAATTCGCGGCACCAGCGTGTAGTCGTTGGTGTCCGTCTGCAGCAGGTTGCCGGCCGTGACCGCAAGGTGGACATCAAGCCGTTCGTTATCCAGGGCCTGCCGACGGCGGTGCAGCCGACGGAGCTTTTGACCCAAACGGTGGGTGAGCGCCAGGCACGTGTATTGTCGCTGCAAGAACTGAAAGATCGCGTTGAAGAGATGGAAGGGGTGCAGTTCAAGCAGTTTAACTCCATTACCGATTACCACTCATTAATGTTTGATCTGGGCGTGATTCCAAAACGCCTGCGTTCATCGTCCGATCGCAGCAAGTTCTACCGCCTGATCGAAGCCTCACTGTACGGCGGTATCTCCAGCGCCATCACCCGCTCACTGCGTGACTACCTGTTGCCGGAAAACAGCGGCGTGCGCAAGGCATTCCAGGATATGGAAGCAGCGCTGCGTGAAAACCGCATGACGCTGGAAGCGATCCGCGTTACCCAATCCGACCGTGACCTGTTCAAACACCTTATTTCCGAGGCCACCTCTTACGTGGCGGCGGACTACATGCGCCATGCCAATGAGCGACGCATTCATTTGGACGGAGCACTGGCACTGCGCAACGATCTGCTGGGTAGCCGCAAACAGTTGGCTGCCGAGCAATACCGCCATGTTGAAATGGCGCGTGAACTGGCAGAACAGAGCGGTGCAGAATCCGATCTGGAAACCGATTATCAGGCTGCCAGCGATCACCTGAATCTGGTTCAGACGGCAATGCGTCAGCAGGAAAAGATCGAGCGCTATGAAGGCGATCTGGAAGAGCTGACCTACCGACTGGAAGAACAGAATGAAGTGGTTGCGGAGGCCAGTGAACAGCAGGCCGAAAACGAAGCACGCGCCGAAGCGGCCGAACTGGAAGTGGATGAGCTGAAAAGCCAGCTTGCCGACTACCAGCAAGCGCTCGACGTGCAGCAAACCCGTGCCATTCAATATCAGCAGGCGTTGCAAGCATTGGAACGCGCGCGCGCGCTGTGCCAATTGCCGGAACTGACCGCCGAAAATGCCGAGCATTGGCTGGATACATTCCAGGCGCGTGAGCAGGAAGCGACCGAAGCCTTGCTGATGCTGGAACAAAAACTGAGCGTGGCCGATGCCGCGCACGGTCAGTTTGAACAGGCTTATCAGCTGGTGGGTAAAATCGCCGGTCAGGTCAGCCGCAGCGAAGCCTGGCAGTGTGCGCGCGAATTGCTGCGTGACTGGCCATCACAGCAACACCTTGCCGAGCGCGTGCAGCCTTTGCGTATGCGCCTGAGCGAGCTGGAACAGCGTCTGCGCTCCCAGCAGGACGCCGAGCGTCTGCTGCAGGAGTTCTGCAAACGCCACGGCCAGCAGTATCAGCCGGATGAACTCGATGCCCTGCAACAAGAGCTGGAAGAGCGTCTGGAATCGCTGTCACAAAGCGTCAGCGATGCCGGCGAACGTCGTATGGAAATGCGCCAGGAACTGGAGCAAATTCAGCAACGTATCCGCGAACTGACCACCCGTGCACCTATCTGGTTGGCAGCGCAGGATTCGCTGAGCCAGCTTGGTGAGCAAAGCGGTGAAGCGCTTGAAAGCAGCCAGCAGGTGACTGAGTACATGCAGCAACTGCTGGAGCGCGAACGTGAAACTACCGTTGAGCGTGACGAAGTGGCTGCCGGTAAACGTGCCGTGGAAGCGCAAATCGAACGTCTCAGCCAGCCTGGGGGGGCTGAAGATCAGCGCCTGGTCACGCTGGCCGAACGTTTTGGTGGCGTGCTGCTGTCCGAAATCTACGATGACGTAACCATCGACGATGCACCGTACTTCTCCGCCCTGTACGGCCCGTCGCGCCACGCGATTGTGGTGCCGGAACTGTCGTTGGTGCGCGAGATGTTGGAAGGTCTGGAAGACTGCCCGGAAGATCTCTATCTGATTGAGGGGGATCCGCAGTCGTTCGATGACAGCGTATTCGCCGTCGAAGAACAAGACCGGGCGGTGTTGGTCAAAACCGCTGAGCGCCAGTGGCGTTACTCCCGTTATCCGGCAGTGCCTTTGTTTGGTCGTGCCGCTCGTGAGAACCGCCTGGAAATACTGCATGCCGAGCGGGAAAAACTGGCAGAACGTTATGCCACGCTGTCGTTCGACGTACAGAAAACCCAGCGTTCGCATCAGGCCTTCAGCCGCTTTATCGGCAACCATCTGGCGGTGGCGTTTGACGCTGATCCAGAAGCCGAAATCCGGGGCCTCAATACTCGCCGCGGTGAAATCGAACGTGCTCTGAATAACCATGAAGCGCAGAACCAGCAGCAACGCCAGCAGTACGATCAGGCGAAAGAGGGTATTTCAGCGCTGAACCGTCTGATGCCGCTGGTTTCATTGTTAAACGATGAAACCCTGCAGGATCGCGTGGAAGAAATCCGTGAAGAGCTGGAGGAGGCGCAGGATGCCGCGCGTCATATTCAGCAGCACGGCGTTTCCCTGACCAAACTTGAGCCGCTGTTGTCGGTGCTGCAGAGCGATCCGCAGCAGCATGAGCAGCTGCAACAGGACTACTCTCAGGCGCAGAGCGTGCAGCGTCAGGCTAAACAGCAGGCGTTTGCCCTGATTGAAGTGGTGCAACGTCGTGCTCACTTCAGCTATACCGATTCCGCCGGTATGCAAAATGCCAATAACGATCTGAACGACAAGCTGCGCCAGCGTCTGGAGCATGCGGAAGCGGAACGTACCCGTGCCCGTGAGCAACTGCGCCAGTATCAAACCCAGTTTACCCAGTACAGTCAGGTGTTGGCATCGCTGAAAAGTTCGTATGACGCCAAGCGCGACATGCTGAAAGAACTGAGCCAGGAACTGGTAGACATCGGCGTACAGGCGGATGCCAATGCCGAAGCCCGCGCGCGCACTCGTCGTGATGAATTGCATGCGGGTCTGAGCACCAATCGCGCACGCCGTAACCAGTTGGAAAAACAGCTTACCTTCTGCGAAGCGGAAATGGACAGCCTGCAGAAGAAACTGCGCAAGCTGGAACGTGATTATTATCAGTTGCGTGAGCAGGTGGTTACCGCCAAAGCGGGCTGGTGCGCAGTGATGCGCCTGGTGAAAGACAACGGGGTTGAGCGTCGTCTGCATCGCCGTGAGCTGGCCTATATGGACGGTGATGAACTGCGCTCAATGTCGGATAAGGCGCTCGGTGCGTTGCGTCTGGCGGTATCGGATAACGAACACCTGCGCGACGTACTGCGCCTGTCGGAAGATCCGAAGCGTCCGGAACGCAAGATCCAATTCTATATTGCGGTCTATCAGCATCTGCGTGAGCGTATTCGTCAGGATATCATTCGCACCGACGACCCGGTTGAGGCCATCGAACAGATGGAGATCGAACTGGGCCGTCTGACTGAAGAGCTGACTGCGCGTGAGCAGAAGCTGGCGATCAGTTCCAAGAGCGTGGCGAACATCATTCGCAAAACCATCCAGCGCGAACAGAACCGTATCCGCATGCTCAACCAGGGCCTGCAGGCGGTTTCCTTCGGTCAGGTGAAGAGCGTGCGATTGAACGTCAACGTACGTGAAGCGCATGCGACTCTGTTGGACGTGCTCTCCGAGCAGCAGGAACAACATCAGGATCTGTTCAACAGCAACCGACTGACCTTCTCAGAGGCTCTGGCCAAGCTGTATCAGCGCCTGAACCCGCAGATTGATATGGGGCAACGCACGCCACAAACCATCGGCGAAGAATTGCTGGATTACCGTAACTACCTGGAGCTGGAAGTGGAAGTCTTCCGCGGCTCTGACGGTTGGTTGCGTGCCGAGAGTGGCGCGCTGTCTACCGGGGAAGCGATCGGTACCGGGATGTCGATTTTAGTGATGGTGGTGCAGAGCTGGGAAGAAGAGTCGCGCCGTCTGCGCGGCAAAGATATCTCCCCATGCCGTCTGTTGTTCCTTGATGAAGCGGCGCGACTGGATGCCAAATCCATCGCCACGCTGTTCGAGCTGTGCGATCGTCTGGAAATGCAGTTGATCATCGCTGCACCGGAAAATATCAGCCCGGAAAAAGGCACGACTTATAAGCTGGTACGTAAGGTGTTCCAGAACCATGAGCACGTACACGTCGTGGGCCTGCGTGGTTTCGCTAACGAACCCCCAGTACTGGGGATTACGGCGGCAGAAACACCTTAAAGGTGAAAAAAGCCCGCTAATAATCTGAAAATAGCCGCCCTGGGGTGGCTATTTTTTTGTGCGAGTGGATGATAGTCGTGCTTTTTTCTGCGCGGGAAACCGAGTAGCCTGATGAAATACAGTTATTCATAAGTGCCAAAAGGCAAAATGGCTTTTCTGTTCGTATACTGAAACTAATAAGCTGTCTTGGTTATATTTTTTGTGAGCATACAGGGGGCAATGGATGTTGCTTAGAAATGGAAACACTGTACGGCGGCTGGCGTTAAGTTGCGCAATCGCATGTGGTCTTGCGTCGTCGTTACCCGTATGGGCAACCGTTCCTGCGTTTCCGGTAGCGTCATCCGGCATGTCAGTGGCGCAAAGCCGTTCGGAAATACTGGCGGCCTTGCCGAAGGGTATCACACCGAATTACCTTTCAACGCTGGCTCCTTTGTACGCGGCGAACCGTATGCAATTGATGTGGCAAGATCGCGACGCGGTTCAGCAATTCCAGCAGCAACTGGCAGAATTGGCGATGTCCGGCGTACAGCCACAGTTCACCCAATGGGTGAAACTGCTGACTAATCCGGCGATTACCGACGTGGCGCGTGATGTGGTGCTGTCTGATGCGATGCTGGGATATTTACAGTTCGTTTCGTCCATCGGAGCCAACGGTAATAATTGGTTGTACAGCAATATTCCTTACAAGCTCGGCTTGCCGCCGAATACGGTAATTAACCAGTGGCAGTTGGCGGTGCGTCAGGGCAAGACTCTGGCTTATGTCAACACGTTGGCACCGCAGCACCCGCAGTACGCCAAGATGCATCAGGCTCTGCGGGACATGCTTGCCGACGGCCATCCGTGGCCGCAGGTGGCCAATGGTCCTAGTCTGCGTCCAGATCAACTGAGTGATGATATTCCAGCCTTACGCGAGATTCTGGCGCGTACCGGCATGCTGTCCACTGCGACGGCACCGGTGGAAGCACAGGATCCCCCTGCGGTATTGACCGGCTCGCGCAATGAGCCCGACGATGGCGGCCTGTCGGTCGATGAAGAAAAAAGTCGTGAGAGCCAGAGCGTCGTGGTCAGTCCGGCCGCCGCGCCGGTGAAAGATCTGGCACCTTCACCGCAATCGCCATTTTCGCAGCAGCCGGAAAATCCGGTTACCGTCACCGATAATCGTTATACCCCCGATCTGGTGGAGGGGGTTAAGCGCTTCCAGCAATGGCAGGGGCTGAGCGCAGACGGGGTGATCGGCGTGCGCACTCGCGAATGGCTCAACGTGACGCCGCAGATGCGTGCCTCGCTGTTGGCGCTGAATATTCAGCGTTTACGTATTCTGCCCGGCCATGTCGATACCGGCATTATGGTTAACATTCCCAACTACTCATTGACCTACTATCAGAACGGTAATGAGGTGCTTTCCTCGCGGGTGATTGTCGGTCGACCTAGTCGTAAGACGCCGTTGATGAGTAGTGCTCTGAACAATGTGGTGGTGAATCCTCCGTGGAACGTGCCGACCACGCTGGTGCGCGAAGATATCGTGCCGAAGGCGATGCGTGACGGCAGCTACTTCCAGAAGCATGGCTATACCGTGCTCTCGGGCTGGAGCAACGATGCCGAAGTGATTAATCCGGCAATGATCGACTGGAGTATGATTTCGCCTCGTAATTTCCCGTATCGGATCCGTCAGGCTCCGGGGGCGACCAACTCATTGGGCCGTTTTAAATTCAACATGCCGAGTTCGGACGCTATCTATCTGCACGACACGCCCAACCATAATCTGTTCCAGAAGGACATCCGTGCATTAAGCTCCGGCTGCGTGCGAGTCAACAAGGCATCGGATTTGGCGAATATGCTATTGCAGGATGCCGGTTGGAATAACACCCGCGTATCGTCCACCCTTAAACAAGGGAATACCACTTTCGTTAATATCCGCCAGCATATTCCGGTTAAATTGTATTATTTAACTGCCTGGGTCTCTGATGATGGAAAGCCACAATTCCGTACAGATATTTACAATTATGATGATACGGTGAGATCGGGTGCACAAATTTTGGCTCAGGCCGAAAAATTAATGCAATAAATGCAGTAATTATAAATAAATAACGGTCTGAATATCGGGCCATGATGCAGGCACTCATTGCATGAGTGCCTGCAAACCGCGGGACATCACGGGTTGACTCAGCCAGTGTGGGCGGTTATGGTTCGGGCAGTGCGCTGTTTTGTGCATATATTTTGATATTCTTGCCGGGTTTAACAGAAACATGGACAAAATTGATCATCATCGCCGTAAATGGCTGGCGTTAGGTAGCGCCGCTGTGGGCATAGCGCTGCTCCCTGGGCAAGCCTTTGCCAGTCTTTCTACTTCACGCCCCCGTATTCTGGTTGTAAATAACATGCATACGGGCGAATCGCTTAAAGCCGAATTCTTCGACGGTAAGGGATATAATAAAGACGAGTTAGTCCGTCTTAATCATCTCTTCCGTGATTATCGTGCCAATAAGGTCAAGTCGATCGATCCTCGTCTGTTCGATCATCTCTATCGCTTGCAAGGCCTGTTGGGTACCAACAAGCCGGTACAGTTGGTTTCAGGCTACCGCTCGCTGGATACCAACAATGAGCTGCGTGGGCGCAGCCGCGGTGTGGCTAAGCACAGCTACCACACCAAGGGCCAGGCGATGGACTTCCATATTGAAGGCATCCAGTTGAGTAATATCCGCAAAGCGGCGTTAAAAATGAGCGCCGGTGGTGTAGGATATTACCCACGTAGCAACTTTGTACACATCGATACCGGCCCGGTGCGGACCTGGTAATCGCTGTGCACCATAAGTGAGTAGCGCCAGCCCATCAGGGTATGACGCTGTTGTCGTTGGAGCCTTATGAAATACCATATTATTCCCGTTACCGCTTTCAGTCAGAACTGCAGCCTGATCTGGTGTGAGAGCACCCAACAGGCGGCGTTGGTCGATCCCGGTGGCGAGCCAGAAAAACTGAAGGCCGAAATAGCCAGCCAGGGCGTAACGGTGACGCAGATCCTGTTGACTCATGGGCATCTCGATCACGTTGGTGCCGCGGCTGAGCTGGCAGAGCATTATCAGGTGCCGATTTACGGCCCGGATAAAAAAGACGCTTTCTGGCTGGACGGCCTGCCTGCGCAGAGCCGGATGTTTGGACTGGAAGAGTGTGCTCCACTGACGCCGACCCAATGGTTGGAAGAAGGGGACAGCGTGCAGGTGGGCGATATGACGCTCAAGGTGCTGCATTGCCCGGGCCATACTCCTGGTCATATCGTCTTTATTAACGAACAGGCGAGATTGGCGCTGGTGGGTGACGTGCTATTTAACGGCGGTGTTGGACGCAGTGATTTCCCACAAGGTGATCATCAGGCGTTAATCAACTCGATCCATACCAAGTTATTACCGCAGGGTGATGACATGGCGTTCATTCCAGGCCATGGGCCGATGTCTACCTTCGGTCAGGAACGTGAAACCAACCCGTTCCTGCGTGAAGAGCCGGCCATCTGGTAAGGTTATTTCCGGCAGAAATAACTAAGGGGCGCATTGAGCGCCCCTTTTGCTATGTGTCGCGTGCTGGTTTTACAGCACGGCGACGATGGCTTCGCACAACGGCGCCATATTGTCCGGCGTCATGCCGGCAACGTTAACGCGGCCGGAGTTAACGGCATAGACGCCAAACTCTTCACGCAGGCGCAGCACCTGTTCTTTGGTCAGCCCGCTGAACGAGAACATGCCGTTCTGATTGATGATGAAGCTAAAGTCCTGCTCAGCACCTTTCTCCTGCAGGGTATTCACGAACAGCTGACGCATGCGGTGAATGCGTTGACGCATGTCGGTCAGTTCCTGCTCCCATAGCGCACGTAGTGCGTCGTCACCCAGGATGGTCGCTACAATGGCAGCGCCGTGTGACGGTGGGTTGGAGTAGTTGGCGCGAATGGCGGCTTTCACCTGGCTGAAGGCACGATCGGCGGTCTCTGCATCTGCGGCAACCACAGTACAGGCACCTACACGTTCGTTGTATAGACCGAAGTTCTTCGAGTAAGAGCTGGCAACGATCAGTTCCTGGTGTTTGGCGGCAAAAATACGCAGGCCCTGAGCATCTTCTTCCAGTCCTTTCGCGAAACCCTGGTAAGCGAAGTCAAACAGCGGCAACCAGCCGTTAGCCACAGACAGCTCGGCCAACTGGGCCCATTGCTCAGCCGTTGGGTCGATACCGGTTGGGTTATGGCAGCAACCGTGGAACAGTACTACATCGCCTGCCTGAGCCCGTTTCAGGCTGTTCAGCAGGCCATCGAAGTCCAGCGCATGATTGGCTGCGTCGTAGTAGTCATATTCCAGCACTTCCAGACCGACAGCCCCGAACACGTTGTTGTGGTTCGGCCAGCTTGGGTTGCTGATCCAGATGCGTTTTGCGCTGGTCTGGTTGGCGATGAAGTCAGCTGCTACACGCAGAGCGCCGGTGCCACCAGGAGTTTGTGCGGTGCGCGCACGCTTGTCGGCAATAATTGGGCTTTGTTTGCCGAACAGCAGCTCTTGCGTGCAGTTGGCGAACGCCGGAATACCTTCAATGCCGAGATAGTTTTTGGTGGTCTCATTTTCCAGCAGATACTGCTCAGCTTTTTTAACGCTGGTCAGCACCGGAGTTTTACCGGTTTCATCTTTATAAACGCCAATCCCCAGGTTGATTTTGTTAGGGCGAGCGTCAGCGCGGAAAATGTCGGTCAGACCCAGGATCGGATCGGCAGGTGCAGCAGTGATTTTTTCAAACATGTCAGGTGCTTCCATGGCTCGGAGTTAAGCAGACAGAAGCATCAGGGTAGCGCCAGTTATGCCCTTTGCCAACCGTTTGCGAGAAAAACACCTCGATCTTGTGAAGGACGCATATTCAGCATAAAAAATGAGGGAGAAGGGGGGATTGGCAGGATAAAAATTCAGGAGAATGCAAAAACAAAAACAGGGCCGAAGCCCTGTTTTTTAACTTGTCCGACGGTGAACCGTCGTTAAGTGTGACAACTTAGAACTGGTAAACCAGGCCAACAGCTACGATATCGTCGGTAGCGATGGCGTTAGCTTTGGTGAATTCGTTCTCGTCCAGCAGGTTGATTTTGTAATCAACATAGGTAGACATGTTTTTGTTGAAGTAGTAAGTGGTACCAACAGAAACATATTTAACCAGGTCGGCATCGCCGCCACCGAAGCTAGAGCCGTTTGCGGTACGGCTAGACAGGTTTTTACCTTTAGACTGCAGGTAAGAAACTTCTGGACGCAGACCGAAGTCGAACTGGTACTGTGCAGTCACTTCGAAGTTCTGAGTTTTGTCAGCGATGGTGAAGTCAGATTCGCCGTATGGAGTCATGTTACGGGTTTCTGAGTACATGGTTGCCAGGTAGACGTTGTTCGCGTCGTATTTAGCACCCACGGTCCACGCATCGGCCTTGTCGCCTTTAGCGGTAGAGTCGGTGGTCTGCGCATCAGTACGATCAGATGATGCGTATGCAGCACCGAAGCTAATGCCTTCGCCGATGTCATAAGTAGAAGACAGGCCCCAACCGTCGCCGTTTTGTTTCTTCAGAGCACGGCCGTCGTTTTCGTTCTTACCCTGGTACTGAACAGCGAAGTTCAGACCGTCAACCAGACCGAAGAAGTTGTTGTTACGGTAAGTAGCAACGCCGTTGGTACGGCCAGTCATGAAGTTGTCGGTGTAGGTGTAAGTATCGCCACCGAACTCTGGCAGCATATCTGTCCAGCCTTCCACGTCGTACAGTACGCCGTAGTTACGGCCGTAGTCGAATGAACCGTAGTCAGCAAATTTCAGACCCGCGAAGCCCAGACGAGTCTTGGTGCCTTCGGTGCCTTGAGATTCAGCGTGGTTAGCCTGAACGTTGTATTCCCACTGGCCGTAACCGGTCAGTTGGTCAGTAATCTGGGTTTCACCTTTGAAGCCGAAACGAACATAGGTCTGATCGCCATCATTACCTTTGTCGTCTGAGAAGTAGTGCAGACCGTCAACTTTACCGTACAGATCCAGTTTGTTGCCGTCTTTGTTGTAGATTTCAGCAGCGTTTGCTGCACCAGCTGCTAACAGAGCCGGGATTACCACTGCAAGAATGTTGCGCTTCATCATTATATTACCCTCATTGGTGTTATTCGGACACCTTTGCCACTGCCGCCAATAATTCTTTTGGAACTATTGTTGATAGATTGGTGTCGTCCTGTGTCTGCACGCAGTGTTCCATTCACAGCCGGGTTAATCTAGAACGAAAATGCTACTAATGTCGCAATGAGGTATCAGAATGAAAGCATTTGTAACAAAAAGTAATATTCAGGGAACTTTGTGACGCGCGTCAATATTAAAAAATGCGAAAGGCCAGCAAAGCTGGCCTTGGTTTTGTAACTAAATTAATTAGAAAATGTATTATCTGATTAATTAAAAGGTTGCATTACGTGGAGTCCGCGGGAACGGAATGACATCACGCACGTTTTGCACGCCGGTGACATAGGCGATTAAACGCTCAAAGCCCAAACCGAAACCGGCATGAGGCACGGTGCCGTAACGACGCAGGTCGCGATACCACCAGTAGTCTTCTTTATTCAGACCCATGGCTTCCAGACGCTGATCCAGTACGTCCAGACGTTCTTCACGTTGAGCACCGCCGATGATTTCACCAATGCCTGGAGCCAGAACGTCCATTGCGGCAACGGTTTTACCGTCATCGTTCATACGCATATAGAAAGCTTTAATGTCTTTCGGGTAGTTTTTCACTACTACCGGGGCTTTGAAGTGTTTCTCCGCCAAATAACGCTCATGTTCGGAAGACAGGTCGATACCCCAGGAAACCGGGTTTTCGAAAGTCTGACCTGAGGCGATCAGGATTTCCACTGCTTCGGTGTAATCAACCTGAGCAAAATCAGAAGTCACAAAACGCTGCAGGCGATCGATGGCATCCTTGTCTACGCGCTCGGCGAAGAACTGCATGTCATCCATACGCTCGTTCAACACGGCCTGGAATACATACTTCAGCATTTTTTCGGCCAACTCGGCGATGTCTTCGAGATCGGCAAACGCCACTTCCGGTTCGATCATCCAAAACTCCGCCAGGTGGCGGCTGGTGTTGGAGTTCTCGGCGCGGAAAGTGGGGCCGAATGTGTAAATTTTCGACAGCGCACAGGCATAGGTCTCGCCGTTCAACTGGCCGGAAACGGTCAGGAAGGCTTCTTTGCCGAAAAAGTCCTGGCTGAAATCGACCGCACCTTTATCGGTACGCGGCAGATTTTCCAGATCCAGAGTTGAAACGCGGAACATTTCACCGGCGCCTTCGGTATCGGAAGCGGTGATCAGCGGGGTGGAAACCCAGAAGAAGCCGTTTTCGTGGTAGAAACGGTGAATGGCCTGTGCCAGCGTATGACGTACGCGGGCAACGGCACCGATCAGATTGGTGCGTGGGCGCAGGTGAGCCACTTCGCGCAGGTATTCGATGCTGTGACGTTTGGCCGCCATCGGGTAGGTGTCCGGATCGTCAACCCAGCCAACCACTTTAATTGCGGTTGCTTGCAGTTCGAAACTCTGACCTTCGCCCGGAGATGCCACCACAATGCCGGTGACTTCAATGGAACAGCCCGTGGTCAGATGCAGCACTTCATCCTGATAATTCGGCAGAGAATTATTAACGACGGCCTGTAACGGATCAAAGCAGGAACCGTCATAGACGGCCAGGAAGGAGATACCAGCTTTAGAATCTCTCCGGGTACGCACCCAACCGCGCACGGTGACTTCACTGTCAACCGCAGCACGGCCTTGCAGTACGTCGACTACAGGCACAACGCTCATAGATTTCTCTCTTTATAAATTTGGTTTAGAAATAGCTTACAACCCAAGAATATGGGGATGTTGCTATGTTACTTGCCGCGGTGCAGAGCACAAGCAGAAATCGCCGGATTGGTGCAACATTTCTTGGGCAGAGTGAAAAGGGGGCTGCGGGAAGTGTCTTATAAAGAAGAAAAAAGCCGGCGTGAAGATTTCAGCCGGCTTTTTGGCGTTCGCAAGGCGGGGGCTTAGCTCGCTTTTTTCACCAACGGCAGATCGAAGGCTTTGCGCAACGCTTTGACAAAGGCCTGATCCTGGCAGATGGTTTTGCCTGGGCTGTCGGAGAGTTTAGCCACCGGTTTGCCTTTGCATTCGACCAGCTTGATAACGATGTTCAGCGGTTTGACACCAGGAATATCACAGGTCAGACGCGTACCTATGCCGAACACCAGGTTAACGCGTTGGTAGAAGTGACGGTAAAGCGCCAGCGCTTTGTCCAGATCCAGATTATCGGAGAACACCAGCGTTTTGCTCATCGGATCGATACCCAGCTTCTGGTAATGTGCGATGGCTTTCTCGCCCCATTCGAACGGATCGCCCGAATCGTGGCGCAGGCCCTGATAGCGCTGGGCAAACTGCGGGCCAAAATCACGCAGAAAGGCATCCATGGTGATGCAGTCGGTCAGGGCGATGCCGAGCTGATCCGGATATTCATCCAACCAGGCCTGTAACGCCGCCCGCTGGCTATTGGCCAGCACCGGGCTGATCTGCTGATGTGCCTGGAACCATTCATGGGCCTGGGTGCCGACCGGCGCAAGGCCAAGCTGATGCGCCAGATCGTAATTGCTGGTGCCCACCAGATACGGGAATTCGTTTTTCAGTGTGCTAACGATCGTTTGCTGCACATCCTGCGAAAAACGACGACGGGTGCCGAAGTCCATCAGCTTAAAGCGCGAAATATCCACGTCGGCACTCATAGCTTTAAACTGTGTGAGCTTGTTGCGCAGGTGGGCTACCGCCATGTCTGGTGTGACATCCGGCGAGCGGTGACGGTGTACCACTTCGCTAATTACCGCCAGCAGAGGGACTTCCCACATGATCACTTCGCGCCATGGGCCGGCAATACGGATATGCAGTTTGCCCGCGCGGTTTTCGATTTGAACCTGTTTCGGGTCGTAGCGGAAACCGCGCAGCCAGTTCAGATAATCTTCACGGAAGAAGGGCAGTCCTGAGAGATATTGGAACTCAGCGTCTGTCAGCGCTAACTGGCTCATCAGTGCGATTTGCGCACCAATCTCGTCGGCATATTCACCAAGCAGCTCGTCACCACGGCAGCGGAATTCCGCCGCCACGCTGATAGCGGGATAGCGATGAAACACTGCTTGCTGCATATGAAGCTTGTAGGCATCAGTATCAAGCAGTGATGTCAAAATCGGGGAGGCGTATTGAGTCATAGCGCGTTACTGCATCCTCGTCAGGCGCGTGTCCAAATCCGGATAATCAAAAAAAGTGGGGGGAGTATACCCGGATTATCCTGTTATTGAAGCTGCATCACACCACAATTCATCGGAGCGGGTCGAGGATTAAACGTGCCTTTATCTCGGCTTGGCATCAGGGGAGCGGCAGAAAAGCCAGATAAGCCTGTAAGGTGAATGACTTAGGTTAATTAGTCATAAAAATTATAATGTTAATTATTTTAAACAGCAATTCAGATAAAACCGAGCGGCGTGTGAATGCCGATCCGGTCCTTGCCGTTATTCTTGCAGAAATAGAGCGCTTCATCCGCCTGTTTGATTGCCGTTGGCAACAGCTGGATGTCACTCACCTGGGCAATGCCGCAGCTGGTGGTGAAACGCACGTTTTGCCCATCGGCTACGGTCAGGGTTAATTGGTGAGTTCGTTCGCGTAGCTTGGACATCACTTCGCGTGCATTTTGCAGCGTGCAGTTGCCGAGGATAACGGCGAACTCTTCACCGCCATAGCGACAGAAAATATCACTGGAACGGAAGGTGCTCTGCAGCAGTTTACCGAATGCTACCAATACAAGGTCACCGATGTGGTGGCCGTAGGTGTCATTGAGGTTCTTAAAATTATCTATATCAATCAGGCAGAAGGCCAGCGGATAGTGACTGGCGGCCAGCGATTCGCACTCGCGGAAAAATTTGCGGCGGTTATAGATGTTGGTTAAAGGGTCAAGAAATGAGGAAGCTTCCAGCTCTTTGATCAGCAGATGTTTTTCATTTTCCAGCGTCACCTTTTCCATCTGATACTGTTTGAGCTGCTTAATCGCATCGCTGATGGCCATTAACTCCTGACTGTAGAACACCTCATTGCGATCGATGTTCATATTCCCGCGCGACAGTCGCAAAATATTATTATGGGTTTTCGTCAGCCAGCGGCTGATATTTGAACAATAAACCAGCGTTGGCAGAAAAATAAACAGCGTGATCAGGCCACCCAGGGAAATCATGCCGTAAATGGCCGTCTGGCTGTTATAGATTTTATGTTGAGAGGCGGCGACCTCCATCTCAAAACTACGCTGAAAAAGCCGCTGTGACAGTTCACTGAGGTTTCTACCATATTGATAAATTGAATCGATCGGGTAGGCGGTATGGGTATCCACGGCGGTATACAGCCCGCTAGTAATACGGCTGATCTGCCTGGTCGACAATTGCTCAAGGATCTCATTCACCAGAAAGGTGGTTTGCACATCATTGTAGGTCAGCTTGATAAATATCAGCCGGGTGTTCAGCGCGCTCAATACCCCGGTGAGCTGAACGGCTTTCAGGTAGGCAGCTTTACGCTCCAGTGGGTTGGTATTGACGTCGATAACTTGATCGATCAGTTCAGTAACGGACATATTCAGTCGGTTATTTAACCGCACGGCTTCCAGAAACAAAAACGAATCGGCATCGACCATACGATTATCGTAGCTATAGCGGTAATAACTTTTGCTGGCCTGAGAAATATAGTAGGCGCTATTGATATTAAACAGATTGGCATTGGCGTCGGTAACATGCGAAAGCTGCAGGTTGTCGTTATTGAGTAATTGCTCCATCAGACTGAGCATGGAAAGCGCCGCGATTTTTTGTCGAATGCCCAGCCGTTGCGATATTTCACTTTCTATATGCGGTCGAAAGCGGGCAATTTTCTCCCGGGCCAGTCGATCGGCGTCCTGCCACTGCTGTGGGGTAATTTTCGAGTCTATCAGGCTCAGGCGCTTTAAGCGGTGGGCCAATAAGGTGGCTTGAAAAGCTTCGGAAATCTCTTTGGCGCGGGTAATTTTGTACAGGTTAAGCTGGTTGTCTCGATAGTCAGTATTGGCCTCAAGCAACTCATCGGAAATGAACAAGGCGAATGAGGACATCAGGGCAAAGGTAAAAAAATAGATCAGATATTTTACTTTCATATGCGCCGCGAGTCCTTGAACCAGAATGGTTAATTATATCATTGCGCCTCCCAGACTGTCTTAACAATACCCGGTGAGGCCTGGCGGCCCAAAAACGTTGCTGAACAGCAGCTAACAGCCCGCAGGCTCTGAGAAGAACGCACTTTTTATCCAGGTATGAAGCCTGGTAAAAGGCGTCCTACGAAAGGTATTTTTTAGCATTAAATGCTGATTTCTACGCTGCATCAGGTGAAGGAGCCTGACTGTGTGGGCAATTCGTCGACAATATTAGGATCCACCTCCGATTTCTCCGCTCTGGAGGCCCGGCATCTCTGGGTTTTTTTTGTAGCTGTGATACAGTTTATTTACAATCAGGCTCATCGAACTTTCTGCTCTTTCCCCACGGCGAAATAAGCCCATGATGAAAGCCTGGCACCTGTAACTCACTGAGACGTCAAAGGGTTTTTATGACACAACAGCCACAGGCGAAATATCGCCACGATTATCGCGCGCCAGATTACACCATCACTGACATTGACCTGGATTTTGAGCTGGACGCAGAGACAACTCGCGTCACCGCCGTCAGCAAGATCAAACGCCAGGGCGCTGCCGACGCGGCATTGGTGCTGAACGGTGAAGACCTGACGCTGGTAAGTATTGAGATCGACGGTCAGCCGTGGACGGCCTATCAATTGCAGGATAACAAACTGGTTATCGAGAAACTGCCGGCACAATTTACCATGACCCTGGTTAACGATATCCACCCGGCGAAAAATACCGCGTTGGAAGGGCTATACCTGTCTGGCGAAGCGCTGTGCACCCAGTGTGAGGCCGAAGGCTTCCGCCACATTACCTATTATCTGGATCGCCCGGACGTGCTGGCCCGCTTTACCACTCGCATCGTGGCTGACAAGGCGCGTTACCCGTTTCTGTTGTCGAACGGTAACCGTGTAGGCCAGGGCGAGCTGGAAGACGGGCGTCATTGGGTACAGTGGCAAGATCCGTTCCCAAAACCTTGCTACCTGTTTGCGCTGGTGGCCGGTGACTTCGATGTGTTGCGCGACAGTTTCACCACCCGTTCCGGCCGTGACGTAGCGCTGGAGCTGTTCGTTGACCGCGGTAACCTGGATCGCGCAGATTGGGCGATGACCTCGCTGAAGAATTCGATGAAATGGGACGAAACCCGTTTTGGGCTGGAATACGATCTCGATATTTATATGATCGTGGCGGTCGACTTCTTCAACATGGGAGCGATGGAGAATAAAGGGTTAAATATTTTTAACTCCAAATACGTGCTGGCAAAAGCCGAAACCGCCACCGACAAGGATTACCTGAACATCGAAGCGGTGATTGGCCACGAATATTTCCACAACTGGACCGGTAACCGCGTGACCTGCCGCGACTGGTTCCAGCTCAGCCTGAAAGAAGGGCTGACGGTATTCCGCGATCAGGAGTTCAGTTCAGATTTGGGTTCACGCCCGGTTAACCGCATCGATAACGTGCGCGTTATGCGCGGCGCACAGTTCGCCGAAGATGCCAGCCCGATGGCACACGCCATTCGCCCGGACAAAGTGATCGAAATGAACAACTTCTACACCCTGACGGTGTATGAGAAAGGGTCTGAAGTGATCCGCATGATGCACACGCTGCTGGGTGAAGAACTGTTCCAGAAAGGTATTCAGCTGTATTTCGAACGTCATGACGGTAGCGCGGCTACCTGCGACGATTTCGTTCAGGCGATGGAGGATGCTTCCAACGTCGATTTGTCATTGTTCCGCCGCTGGTACAGCCAGTCCGGTACGCCGTTACTCACCGTTCGCGACGAATACGACGCCGAGCACCAGCAGTATCGCCTGCACGTCAGCCAGAAAACCGAGCCGACCGCCGATCAACCCGAGAAGCTGCCACTGCATATTCCGCTGGATATCGAACTGTACGACGCACAAGGTAATGTGATTGCGCTGCAGAAGAACGGTTCTGCGGTCAATAACGTGCTGAATGTCACCGAAGCGGAGCAGACTTTCGTGTTCGACGGCGTAGCGCACAAGCCAGTACCGTCCCTGTTGCGTGAATTTTCTGCGCCAGTGAAGCTGGACTATCCGTACAGCGATCAGCAACTGACTTTCCTGATGCAGCATGCGCGCAATGAATTTGCCCGTTGGGATGCGGCCCAGAGTTTGCTGGCCACCTATATCAAACTGAACGTGGCCAAACATCAGCAGAAACAGCCGTTGTCGCTGCCGCTACACGTTGCCGATGCGTTCCGCGCGGTGCTGTTGGACGAGACGCTGGATCCGGCATTGGCCGCGCAGATCCTGACGTTGCCTTCAGAAGGCGAAATTGCCGAGCTGTTCGCTACCATCGATCCCGAAGCCATCGCCGCGGTGCACGAAGCTATCGTCCGCTGCCTGGCGAAGGAAATGGCCGACGAGTGGCTGGCGGTTTATAACGCCAACAAAACCGACGGTTACCGGGTGGAACACGCGGATATCGCCAAACGTTCGCTGCGCAATGTGTGCCTTGGCTATCTGGCCTTCGGCGACGAAGCGCTGGCCGATCGCTTGGTGACCGAGCAGTTCCGTCAGGCAGACAATATGACCGATTCTCTGGCGGCGCTGGCAGCTGCGGTAGCGGCACAGTTGCCTTGTCGCGACGCGCTGCTGACGGCCTTCGATGAGCGTTGGCACCAGGATGGCCTGGTGATGGACAAATGGTTCGTGCTGCAGGCGACCAGCCCGGCGGCAGACGTGTTGACCAAGGTGCGTAGCTTGCTGAAACATCGCTCATTCAGCCTGAGTAATCCCAACCGCACACGTTCGTTGATCGGTGGTTTCGCTTCCGCTAACCCCGCAGCGTTCCACGCAGCAGACGGCAGTGGTTATCAGTTCCTGGCGGAGATCCTCAGCGATCTGAACCAGCGCAACCCACAAATTGCTGCTCGTCTGATCGAGCCGCTGATCCGCCTGAAACGTTATGATGCTTCGCGTCAGGCGTTGATGCGTAAAGCGCTGGAACAGTTGAAAGGGCTGGAGAATCTGTCCGGTGACCTGTTCGAGAAGATCACCAAAGCGCTCGACGCGTAAACCTAAAAAGGGACGGCATGCCGTCCCTTGTTTAATTCGCTACCCGGCGTGAGGCTTCAGCCAGCGGCGGGGGCGGAGACAGTACCCTGTCCAGCACCTCGGCTTCCAGTTCCGCCAGTTTGGTTGATCCCTTCCGGCGTGGGCGTGGCAAGTCAATGGTCAGGTCCAATCCGATACGGCCTTCCTCAATCAGGATCACCCGATCCGCCAGCGCAATAGCCTCACTGACATCGTGGGTCACCAGCAGTACGGTAAAACCATGCTGTTGCCACAGCCCTTCGATAAGCCCCTGCATTTCAATCCGCGTTAATGCATCAAGCGCCCCCAGGGGTTCATCCAGCAGCAGTAAGCGTGGCCGGTGGATCAGTGCGCGTGCCAGCGCCACCCGTTGTTTTTGCCCGCCGGACAACGCCGCAGGCCACTCATTGGCGCGATCGGCCAGCCCGACGGCTTCCAGCGCTTGCAAGGCATCGGCGCGCCAATGACCGCGCAGACCGAGGCCGACATTGTCGATCACCTTCTTCCACGGCAGCAGGCGTGCATCCTGAAACATCAGGCGAGTATCGTCTCTGGCACTGGAGAGAGGTGCATTTCCGCTTAATAACGCGCCGCTGCTGGCATGTTCCAGCCCGGCCATCAGACGCAGCAAGGTGCTTTTGCCGCAGCCACTGCGACCGACCACGGCGACAAACTGCCCGGCGCTGATGCGTAACTGGATATTGTCGAGTACCGTGCGGTTACCGTATCGCTTGGCAATCGACTCCAGCGTGACCGGGGTACCCTGGGGAATGCGTGCGGGAACCGTCATAGCGCTTCTCCTTGTTTCAGTTGATAGGCCGGATGCCAGCGCAGCCAGACTCGCTCCAGCAACCGGGCGCTGACGTCCGCCAGCTTGCCGAGCAGTGCGTAAAGCACAATCGCCACCACCACCACGTCGGTCTGCAAGAATTCACGGGCATTCATCGCCAGATAACCGATCCCCGAATTGGCAGAAATGGTTTCGGCCACGATCAGCGTTAGCCACATAAAGCCTAACGCAAAGCGTACGCCGACCATGATCGAGGGGAGGGCGCCCGGCAACACCACCTGGGCAAATAACTGGAAACCACTGAGTCCGTAGCTGCGCGCCATTTCAAGCAGGTCGGGATCGATATTCTTGATGCCGTGATAGGTATTCAGATAGATAGGGAACAAGGTGCCCAACGCCACCAGAAAAATCTTGGCGGATTCGTCAATGCCAAACCACAGGATCACCAGTGGGATCAGCGCCAAATGCGGCACGTTGCGGATCATTTGCATGGAACTGTCCAGCAGACGTTCACCCCAGCGTGACAGGCCGGTGATAAAGCCCAACGCCAGCCCAATGCTGCCACCGATGCTAAAACCGATCAGCGCGCGCCAACTGCTGATCGTCAGGTGTTGCCACAGCTCGCCGCTTTTGGTTAGTGTCCAGAAGGCGGTCACCACCGCGCTCGGTGCCGGCAGAATACGGTTCGACAGCCAGCCGGCCTCCACAGAAATCTGCCAGATAATCACCAGTGCCACCGGCAATGCCCAGGGCGCTAACCGGTGCAGGATCCGTTGTGTCCCCTTTGCCATAGTGCGACTCCTCAGCTTTGCGACGCTTGTTGCGGAATATAAATATTGGCCACCACTTCGCCCTGTGCTTTGACCGGTCGCCGCTGAACCGGCGCTTCGTTTTCCACCAGGTCAAGATGGGGGAACAACAGCTCGCCAACGCGATAGGCTTCTTCAAGATGCGGGTAGCCGGACAAAATAAAGGTGTCGATGCCCAGGTCGGCATATTCCTGCATGCGGGCTGCCACTGTTGGGCCATCGCCAACCAGGGCGGTACCGGCACCGCCACGGACCAGGCCCACCCCGGCCCACAGGTTGGGGCTGATCTCCAGGTTATCTTTCTTACCGCCGTGCAGCGCCGCCATCCGCCGTTGCCCAACGGAATCAAAGCGGGCAAAGGCCTTCTGTGCATCGGCGATGGTCTTTTCATCCAGATTGGCAATCAGCCGGTCGGCAGCTCGCCAGGCTTCCTCGGTGGTTTCGCGCACGATGACGTGCAGGCGAATGCCGAAACGCACCTGGCGACCTTTGGCTGCGGCCTTGGCGCGTACCTCGGCAATTTTTTCTTTTACCTGCGCCGGTGGCTCGCCCCAGGTGAGATACATTTCAACCTGTTCGGCAGCCAGATCCTGTGCGGCGGCGGAGGATCCGCCAAAATACAGCGGTGGGCGTGGCTGTTGCACCGGTGGGTACAGCAGTTTTGCACCCTTTACCTGAATATGTTTACCATTAAAATCGACGGTTTCTCCTTCCAGCACCTTGCGCCAGATATGGGTGAATTCTGCCGAGGCCTCGTAGCGTTCTTCGTGATTCAGGTGCAGACCTTCCGCCGCCAATTCATCAGGATCGCCGCCGGTAACCAGATTAAACAGTGCCCGGCCGTTGGAAAGGCGATCCAGCGTTGCCGCCTGGCGAGCCGCCAGCGTGGGTGAAATAATGCCGGGGCGCAGGGCTACCAGGAATTTCAACCGTTGGGTGACCGGGATCAGCGAAGCGGCCACCAGCCAGGAGTCTTCACATGAACGACCGGTGGGGATCAACACACCACCGAAACCCAGCCGATCGGCAGCCTGGGCGATTTGCTGTAAATAGCCGTAATCGACGCTGCGGGCCCTTTCGGTACTGCCAAGATAGTGGCCATCTCCGTGGGTGGGTAAAAACCAGAATACGTTCAGGCTCATCGTCAGTTCTCCAAAGTTAGGGTGCGCTCGGGTGCCAGATGCGTTGTGAGATATCGACCTTCACAGGCACCAGACGATTGGCATAAAACAGATCGGCAGTTTCCTGTTGAGCGGCAATGGTGTGTGCGTCTAAAGGTTTAATGGCCGTCGGCGGGCGATGATCCAGATAGGTCGAGATCACTTTCTCCGGCAAACCCATGGCATTCGCCAGCAGTGTGACGCTTTGCGCGCGGTCGCTCAGGGTTAACGCATCGGCCTGTGTCAGGGTATCGAGCACCTGTTGAATAAATGGCCCATTAGCCTCGGCATAAGGGCGTACCGCCAGATAGAAGGAGCCGGTTTGGTTCAGATCGGTGCCGTCACCCAGCACCCGCACGCCGCCCTGCAACAATGCCGCGGAATAGTAGGGATCCCAAATAGTCCAGGCATCGACATTACCCTGCTGGAAGGCGGCGCGGGCATCGGCCGGGGTCAGATAGATCGGTTGAATATCGGTGAATTTCAGCCCCGCTTTTTGCAGCGAGCGCAGCAGCAGGTTGTGCGAGCTGGATCCTTTCTGGAAGGCAACCTTGCGGCCTTTTAGCTCTGCGACGGTTTTGATCGGGCTGTTTTCCGGCACCAGGATCACTTCCGCCTTGGGTTTGGGGGGTTCTACACCGACATACAGCAGGTCCGCACCGGCGGCCTGAGCGAAGATCGGCGGAATATCACCGGTACTGCCCAGATCGATACTGCCGACGTTCAGCGCTTCAAGCATTTGTGGGCCTGCTGGGAATTCGATCCAGCTGATTTTGGTATTGGGAAAACGCTGTTCAAGCAGCCGGTGGGTTTTTGCCAGGACCAGACTGATCGATCCTTTTTGGTAGCCAATGCGAAACTGCGCAGGATCCTGTGCGCTGGCGGTATTGATCCACACCAGCGAGATGATGCCCGCCAATGCGCTGGCGCCCAGCCAACGTCTTAGTAAAGAAGGTCGTTTCATGCTTATCTCCTTATAGGCTGTGCCGTCAGGCGGTTTGGCGGGCAAACAGAGACGGGTTGGTGGTGACTCTCGGCGGTTTACGGCGACCTAGCGCCAGATAAAAGCTTTCCAAAGCTTCTTCCAGCCGGCCGGCCAGGTTGTCGGACAGCGTGATGGCTTCCCCGTTCAGCACCACCTGGCTGTCATCGGCAAACACGCCGTGCAGGACTTCTTGCGCTTTCAATGCTGCCAGGACTGGCTTGAGGGCGTAGTCCACCGCCAGCATATGACCAATGGAGCCGCCGGTGGCCAGCGGTAACACCACCTTATGATCCAGCGCCCGCTCGGGCAACAGATCCAGCAGGGTCTTCAGCGCGCCGGAAAACGAGGCTTTATACACCGGCGTAGAGACCAGCAGGCCATCGGCCTGGGCCAGTTGTTCGGTAAAGGCCTTGATCGCCGGGCTGTTAAAATTGGCGTACAACAAATCTTCGGCATCAAAGTCATGCAAGGTATAGGAAATCACTTCCACGCCTTGCTGCTGCAACCAGTTTTTACTCAGGGAAAGCAGCGCCGCTGAGCGTGATGGGATACGAGGGCTGCCGGCCAGTGATATAACGCGCATTACCACTCCTTATAACTAAAAGTTAGGTTTAATCAGAAAATGGTCGAGAAGTGTTTTAAACCTATCAGCAAAGAGGCGGGTTACTTAAATCTCATTTTTCGATTTTGATATGCGCAAATGCGGATTGGCGGTGGTTTGAGCCCAGTCAGGGGGAAACGATTGCGTAAAAAACGCTTTTTTTGCTTTTAATCAATTCCAATTGGTCAGGGGATACCGGATAATACGCCCCCGGTTTGCAACCGGGAAATCAGGAGAGTACATGTACTACCCCCTCATCAGAAAAGCGTTGTTCCAGCTCGATCCCGAGCGTGCGCATGAATTGACTTTTCAGCAGCTCCGCCGTGTCAGCGGTACCCCGTTAGAATTTCTCATTCGTCAGTCTGTGCCGACCAAGCCGGTAAGCTGCATGGGGCTCTCTTTTAAAAACCCATTGGGTTTGGCCGCCGGTCTGGATAAAGACGGCGAGTGCATCGATGCGTTTGGCGCCATGGGTTTTGGCTCTGTCGAAGTGGGCACCGTGACGCCGCGCCCGCAGTCGGGCAATGACAAACCGCGTCTGTTCCGTATTGTGGAAGCCGAAGGTCTGATCAACCGCATGGGCTTTAACAACCTGGGCGTGGATAATCTGGTTGAAAACGTTAAGAAATCCCATTTCGGCGGTATTCTGGGGATTAATATCGGCAAGAATAAAGATACCCCGGTTGAGCAAGGAAAAGACGATTATCTGATCTGCATGGATAAAGTTTATCCGTATGCCGGTTATATCGCGATTAACATTTCGTCACCTAATACTCCGGGATTACGATCCTTACAGTATGGTGAGGCGTTGGACGATCTTCTGGCTGCGATTAAAAATAGGCAGCAGGAATTACATGAGCGTCATCACAAATATGTGCCGGTAGCAGTAAAGATCGCGCCGGATCTTTCTGAAGAAGAATTGATCCAAATAGCCGACAGTTTGGTTCGTCATAATATAGATGGCGTGATCGCGACCAATACCACGCTGGATCGTAAATTGATCCAGGGGCTGAATTATTGTGAGCAAACGGGGGGCCTGAGTGGTCGTCCTCTGCAGGCAAGCAGCACCGAAGTGATCCGCCGTCTGTCGCTGGAGTTGCAAGGGCGCTTGCCGATTATCGGCGTCGGCGGAATTGATTCCCTGATGGCGGCGCGGGAAAAAATGGCGGCCGGGGCTTCATTGGTACAAATTTATTCCGGATTTATCTTCAAAGGTCCGCGCCTGATTAAAGATATCGTTAACTACATCTAATATTTTTCCTTTCATTTTCCGCCGGGGGTTTATTTCTTCCCCCGGCTCGTCTATATTTTGTCCACTAGCATAAATATCGTTCGCGGAATTATCCGATGTTTAAGCGACTTTAGTGGTGATAAAATCACCTTTTAGGGTAAATATTGCGTGGCATGGGCAGCGAGAAGGATAAGAGATGAAGATAAAACCTGACGATAATTGGCGTTGGTATTTTGACGCTGAACACGATCGGCTAATGCTGGATTTAGCCAATGGGATGATCTTTCGCTCGCGTTTCCCAGCCAAAATGTTAACCCCAGATGCCTTTGATGAGTGTTCTTTCTGTGTGGATGACGCGGCGCTTTATTTTAATTATGAAGAGCAGTGCAAGCAGATAAAACTTAGCCATGAGCAACGCGCTGAACTGGTATTAAATGCCCTGGTGGCTTATCGCTTCCTGAAACCGCTGATGCCGAAAAGCTGGCATTTCTCTCAGCAACATTATCCGTTGCAGCCGAAGAACGGCGAACTGGCGGCGGTAAAGGTGATGGAAAGCGGGATTGAAGCCCGTTTGTTGGTGGTAGAAGCTGGCGATAACGCCAGTCTTTGCCTGCTGGCGCAAAATCAGCTGTCACTGGCTGGCCGCACCATGGTGCTGGGTGATGCGATCAAAGTGATGCACGATCGCCTTAAACCCTGTGCGCAAGATGAAGCCTCTGCCCCGGCTTACGACAGGGCGATGTAAAGCTCGTTACGCCAGCGTCAAATCGCTTTTTGGAATACAGCTGCAGGAGAGGATGGTGCCATTGTTGGCCACTGCACTTTTCTTCAGCGGCGCCACTTCGCCACTGACCAAGGTTATGCGGCAGCTTCCGCAAATCCCCGCACGGCACGAATAAGGCACACGGAGCCCTTGTTGTTCCAACTGCTCCAACAAAATCTGCTGATTATTGCCGGTAAACACCGTTCCCGCGTAGTCGATGGTCACGCTTTGCGTACTGTCCTGCGGCGCCTGCACGCTCTCAACCACTTTACCTGCGCTATAAGGGCGTGGTGGCTTGGTGGATAACACTTCCACTGCATCGCCAACGCGGATAATCCCGCTGTTACGTGCCACCATATTCTGGCCAAAATCGATATCGCCGTTATCGGCGGTGCGGAATTTCTGCAGGGTGCTCAGCGGTTCGCCACTCGGGTGCTTGCGTCCACGTTCGGTGCTGACGGTGGTCAGCACGCAGCGGCTGCAGGGCTTTACCAGGTCAAACATCACGTCACCGACACGGATCACCTGCCAGCCATCTTCGGCCCAGGCGTTGGCACCGGTCACCACCAGATTAGGCCGGAATTGTTCCAGCTTGATACTGCCAGGGCAGCGTTGCTGTAAGTCATTGAATGAGGCTTCGTTAATCAGCAGGTAAGGGTAGCCGTCGGCGAAAGACAGGGGAATTTCCGGGTGCTTTTTAACGCGACGGGTCAGTTCCGAACCGAGCCAACGCAATTGTACTTCACGCTGGAAATAGCCGCTCAGCCAGCTATTAATCGCCTGCGGTGCAATCAGGGCGGTAAAATGGTTGCCCCAAACTTCGGTCGGTTGCGCTTCGGCGGCGAAATCGCTGAAGCGGATGGCGGCGCTTTCTCCGTCCGGCGCGGTCAGGAACAAACCGTCTGCCAACAGTGCCGGGGTGAACAACACCATCTGGGGATATTGGCGAGCAGTAATAAAGGTGCCATCCGGTTCGGTGATCATAAAGGTACGATCGAAAGCCAGGCCGCTACTGGAAACCTGAGCATGAGAAAGTTGCAAACCCCGAAGCGATTTAACCGGATGAACGTAAAGTTTGGAAAGCGTAATCACCCTGATCTCCGCGCGAATATTAAATAGAAGGGAGCAACTTTATGACAAGCGGTCTGGATTAGCTATAATGCGCAACAATTTTCTTTTTGGTGATAAGTACGATATGAACTCTCTGTTTGCCAGCACGGCGCGTGGACTGGAAGAACTGTTAAAAAGCGAACTCGAAGCGCTGGGCGCTCACGCCTGTAAAGTCGTACAGGGTGGGGTACATTTTCAGGGTGACGATCGTCTTCTGTACCAAAGCTTGCTGTGGAGCCGTTTGGCCTCACGTATCTTACTGCCGCTGAACGAATTCCGCGTACACAGCGATCTGGATCTGTACCTGGGCGTACAGGCGATCGACTGGACCAGTATCTTTGGTGTGGATAAAACCTTCGCCGTACACTTCAGTGGCGTTAACGAAGAGATCCGCAACAGCCAGTATGGCGCGCTGAAGGTCAAGGACGCTATTGTCGACAGCTTTACCCGCAAGATCGAACAGCGCCCGACGGTGGCTAAGCAGCAGCCGGACATTCGCGTGAATGTGTTCCTGCAGCGCGATATGGCCAGCGTAGCGCTTGATCTCAGCGGTGAAGGCCTGCACCAGCGCGGTTACCGTGACCTGACCGGTCAGGCACCGTTGAAAGAAAGCCTGGCAGCGGCGATTGTGCAGCGTTCTGGCTGGCAACCAGGCACGCCAATGCTGGATCCAATGTGTGGTTCGGGCACCCTGTTGATCGAAGCGGCGATGATTGCTTCTGACCGCGCACCGGGCCTGCATCGTCAACACTGGGGCTTTACCGCCTGGAATGGTCACAACGTCGATCTGTGGCGTGAAGTGATCACCGAAGCACAGGAACGTGCCCGCAGCGGCCTGCAGGAAACCACCTCGCGTTTCTTCGGTTCTGATATTGATCGTCGGGTGATTGAAATGGCACGCGGTAACGCCCGTCGTGCCGGCGTCGCCGAACTGATTACCTTTAACGTCAACGACGTTGCCAAACTGACCAACCCACTGCCGGAAGGCCCGACGGGTACCGTAGTTTGTAACCCGCCGTACGGTGAGCGTCTGGAAAGTGAACCGGCGCTGATTGCCTTGCATAATATGCTGGGTCGTATCATGAAGAGCGCTTTTGGTGGCTGGCAGTTGTCGTTGTTCAGCGCCTCACCGGAGTTGCTGAGCTGCCTGCAGTTGCGTGCCGATCGCCAGTTCAAAGCCAAAAACGGTCCGTTGGACTGCGTGCAGAAAAACTACCAATTGGCGGAAAACCCGCTGGGTGCCGGTGGTGTACAGGTGGCGGAAGATTTTGCCAACCGCCTGCGCAAAAACCTGAAGAAGCTCGATAAGTGGGCCAAGCAGCAGGGCATTGAGTGCTACCGTTTGTACGATGCCGACCTGCCGGACTATAACGTGGCGGTGGATCGCTACGGCAGCAAGGTGGTGGTACAGGAATATGCGCCACCGAAAACCATTGATGCACAGAAGGCTCGTCAACGTCTGTTCGACGTGATCAACGCCACGCTGGCGGTGCTGGAATTGCCGTCCAACCAGTTGATCCTGAAAACCCGTGAGCGCCAGAAAGGCAAAAACCAGTACGAAAAACTGGCGCAGAAGGGTGAGTTCCTGCTGGTGGAAGAATTTAACGCCAAGCTGTGGGTTAACCTGACCGATTATCTCGATACCGGTCTGTTCCTTGATCACCGCATTGCCCGTCGCATGCTGGGTGAAATGAGCAAAGGTAAAGACTTCCTCAACCTGTTCGCCTATACCGGTACCGCCAGTGTGCATGCCGGGCTGGGGGGCGCACGTAGTACTACTACCGTGGATATGTCGCGTACCTATCTGGAATGGGCGGAGAAAAACTTGCGGGTTAACGGTTTGACGGGCAAACAGCACAGATTGATCCATGCGGACTGTCTGTCATGGATGCAAAATGCCGACGAACAATTCGACGTGATCTTTATCGATCCGCCGACCTTCTCCAACTCCAAGCGTATGGAGAACACTTTTGACGTTCAGCGCGATCACCTGGCGCTGATGCAAGATTTGAAACGGTTGCTGCGTCGTAACGGAACCATCATGTTCTCGAACAACAAGCGCGGTTTCCAGATGGATATGGCTGGCCTGAGCGAATTGGGTCTGGAGGCGAAAGAAATCACCGCCCAGACGCAGTCACAGGACTTTGCCCGTAACCGTCAAATTCATAACTGCTGGCTGGTCACCCACGCCGGCGAAGGAAAATAATTACTATGTCGTTAATTAGCATGTCCGGTGCCTGGCTGTCCTTCAGCGATGCACCACTTTTAGACAACACCGAAATTCATATTGAAGACAACGAACGCGTTTGTCTGGTTGGGCGCAATGGCGCCGGTAAATCCACTCTGCTGAAGATCCTCGGTAAAGAAATTCCGTTGGATGATGGCCGGGTGACTTACGAGCAAGATCTGATTGTGGCGCGTCTGCAACAGGATCCTCCGCGCAATATCGGCGGTACGGTGTTTGATTTCGTGGCCGAAGGGGTAGCCGAACAGGCAGAACACCTGAAAGCGTATCACGCGATTTCGCATCTGGTGGAAACCGACCCAAGCGAAAGAAACCTGACGCGCATGGCGCAGATTATGGAGATCCTCGATCACCAGGGTCTGTGGCAGCTTGATAGCCGCATCAGCGAAGTATTGTTGCAGTTGGGTCTGAACGGAGATGCAGAGCTTTCCTCGCTCTCCGGCGGCTGGCTGCGTAAAGCGGCACTGGGCCGCGCGCTGGTCAGTTCTCCGCGCGTATTGCTGCTCGACGAACCAACCAACCACCTGGACATTTCAACCATCGACTGGCTGGAAGGCTTCCTGAAAGAGTTCCAGGGCAGCATCGTGTTTATTTCCCACGACCGTTCCTTTATCCGCAATATGGCGACGCGCATTGTCGATCTCGATCGCGGCAAGCTGGTGTCTTGGCCGGGTAACTACGATCTGTACCTGCTGAGTAAGGAAGAAGCTCTGCGGGTGGAAGAGCTGCAAAACGCCGAATTTGACCGCAAGCTGGCGCAGGAAGAAGTGTGGATCCGCCAGGGCATCAAGGCGCGTCGTACCCGTAACGAAGGCCGTGTGCGTGCCCTGAAGGCATTGCGTAACGAGCGTTCGGAACGTCGTGAAGTGATGGGCACCGCCAAGATGCAGGTGGAAGAGGCCGTACGCTCCGGCAAGATCGTGTTTGAGATGGAAGACGTTAACTATCAGGTTGGCGGCAAAGTACTGGTGCGCGATTTTTCCGCCCAGGTGCAGCGTGGCGACAAAATTGCCCTGGTCGGCCCGAACGGCTGCGGTAAAACGACGCTGCTGAAATTGATGCTCAGCCAGTTGAAAGCCGACAGCGGCCGCGTGCATTGTGGTACCAAGCTGGAAGTGGCCTATTTCGACCAGCACCGCGCCGATCTGGATCCGGAACGTACCGTGATGGACAACCTGGCGGAAGGTAAGCAGGAAGTGTTGGTCAACGGCCGTTCCCGTCACGTGCTGGGTTATCTGCAGGACTTCCTGTTCCACCCTAAACGGGCGATGACGCCGGTGAAAGCCTTGTCAGGCGGTGAGCGTAATCGCCTGTTGCTGGCTAAGCTGTTCCTGAAACCGAGTAACTTATTGATCCTCGATGAACCGACCAACGATCTTGACGTCGAAACGCTGGAATTGCTGGAAGAGCTGATCGACGGCTATCAGGGTACCGTGCTGTTGGTGAGCCACGATCGTCAGTTCGTCGATAACTCGGTGACCGAGTGCTGGATCTTTGAAGGCAACGGTGCGATCAGCACCTTCGTCGGAGGTTACTACGATGCGCATCATCAACGCGCGACGGCAAAACCGATCCGTCAGGTCGCGGCCGATCAGAACAAGCCTGCAGTAGAAAAAAAGGCTGAACAGCCAAAGAAAACAACGGCTAAACTGAGCTATAACCTGTTACGTGAGCTGGAGCAGTTGCCGCAACGTCTTGAGCAGTTGGAAGCGGAAATTACGGCGCTGCAGGCGCAAATGAGTGATGCTGAGTTCTTCACGCGTCCTCACAGTGAAACACAACAGGTGCTGACTGCGCTGGCCACAGCCGAAGGGGCATTGGAAGAAGCCTTTGCCCGTTGGGAAGAGTTGGAAGCGATGAAAAACGGCTAACCGTTGAAAATACCGCCCGCGCGCTGCTGCGGGCGGTATTGCCGTACCGGTGAGCAACGTTGTTAAGGAGGAATATGGTGTGTTCCCACGAGAATCACGAGCAGCACAGTCATGCAACGCACGCAACACACGCAACACAGCAGCAGGACAATCTGATGTTGTGTCCGCAGTGCGACATGCTGGTAGCATTGCCGCCGTTGGCATATGGTTCAAAAGCGGTATGCCCGCGTTGTAAAACGACCCTCAGCTCCCGCTGGGAAGAACCGCGTAA
Source organism: Serratia proteamaculans (assembly GCF_008830365.1). Lineage (GTDB taxonomy): Bacteria > Pseudomonadota > Gammaproteobacteria > Enterobacterales > Enterobacteriaceae > Serratia > Serratia proteamaculans. Next base: position 59,305 of record NZ_WBKI01000001.1, read on the forward strand.
GCGGCCGATCGGTTACGCCCTCAGCGCCCTGTTTATGCTGCTGCTGGCGAATATTTTCCCGTTTATCAATATGCGCGTTGCCGGACTCGGTAACGAAATCAAACTGATCCAAATCCCGCAGGTGATGGTGGCGGAAGACTACGCCAGCATGGCCACGCTGTTTATGGTGTTTGTTCAACTGATCCCGGCATTCTGCATGCTGGCCATTATTCTGCTGTGCACTAAAGTGCCCATCCCCAAGGGGCTGAAAGAGTGGATGGCCAAAATGCTGTTCCAGTTTAAAACCTGGTGCATGGTGGAGATTTTCCTGGCCGGGGTGCTGGTCAGCTTCGTTAAGCTGATGGCTTATGGTGATATTGGCGTCGGCAGCAGCTTTGTGCCGTACTGCCTGTTTTGCCTGCTACAGGTGCGTGCTTTCCAGTGTGTCGATCGCCGCTGGCTGTGGAATGATATTGAACCCGCACCGCGCCTTGATCGTCCGATGGAAGTCGGGCGCACCGGGCTGCGTCAGGGGCTGCGTTCCTGCCAGTGTTGCACGGCCATTTTACCGGCGGAACTGACTCAGTGTCCGCGCTGCCATTCCCGTGGCTACGTGCGCCGCCGGCACAGTCTGCAATGGACGATGGCGCTGCTACTCACCTCTATCTTGTTGTATATTCCGGCAAACCTGATGCCGATTATGGTTACCGAGGCATTGGGCAACAAGCTCACTTCTACTATCATGGCCGGGGTGATCCTGCTGTGGGGAGAAGGATCTTACCCGGTGGCGATGGTGATCTTCATCGCCAGTATTATGGTGCCTTCGCTAAAAATGTTGGCGATTGGCTGGCTGTGTTGGGACGCTAACGGTACCGGCAAGGCACGGGCCGACAGCGAGCGAATGCATCTGATTTATGAAGTGGTTGAATTTGTTGGCCGCTGGTCAATGATTGATGTGTTTGTGATTGCCGTGCTTTCGGCATTGGTACGGATGGGACAATTGATGAGCATTTATCCTGACATTGGCGCACTGCTGTTCGCCATGGTGGTGATCCTCACTATGTTTGCAGCCATGACGTTTGATCCCCGGTTAACCTGGGATCGCGTAAACGAAACAATAAAAAAGGAGCCGCAAGGTGACGGAAAATAATCATAGCGTCGCGGACGTCGAGAAGATCAAGCGCTGGTCACCAGTGTGGATCATCCCGATTGTCACCGCACTGATCGGCGCCTGGATCCTGTTTTACCATTTCAGCCATCAGGGGCCGGTGGTCACTCTGGTTACCACCACCGCAGAAGGGCTGGAGGCAGGTAAAACCAAAATCAAAAGCCGTAGCGTTGACGTCGGGGTTGTGGAAACGGTGACCCTGAGCGAAGACTTGAGCAAGGTGGTGGTAGAGGCGCGCCTTAACACCGGCATGGAGAAGCTGTTGCGTCAGGACTCAGCCTTCTGGGTAGTGAAGCCGCAGATTGGCCGTGGGGGTGTTTCCGGATTGGGGACGCTGCTTTCCGGCGCCTATATAGAACTGCAGCCGGGCAACAAAGGCAAGGCAGGCAAGGGCGACTACCAACTGCTGGATGCACCGCCGCTGGCTTCACCTGACGCTAAAGGGTTACGCATTGTGCTGGACAGTGAAAGATCCGGACAGTTAAATGCCGGCGATCCGGTGTTGTTCCGTGGTTATCGCGTTGGCTCGGTGGAGACCAGTTATTTTGATCCCAAGATGCGTGCCATGCGTTACCAATTATTTATCTCCGCACCTTACGATCAGTTGGTGACCAGTAACGTACGTTTCTGGAAAGACAGCGGTGTGGCGTTCGATATGTCGGCGCAGGGGATGAGGGTGGAAATGGGCTCGTTGGCGACCTTGTTCAGCGGCGGCGTCAGCTTTGACGTACCGGAAGGCTGGGAGCGCGGTGAACTGGCGCAACCGAAAGCGGAGTACCACCTGTTCGACAACCAGCGCAGCATTCAGGATTCGCTGTATACCGTGCATAAAGACTACCTGCTGTTCTTCGCCGATTCGGTTCGCGGGCTGCAGCCTGGTGCGCCGGTGGAATTCCGCGGCATTCGTCTGGGTACCGTTGGGCAAGTACCGTTCTACAAAAAAGGCATGATACAGCGTCTGGACAACGACTACCGGATCCCGGTGCTGATCCGCATCGAACCGGATCGTTTCCAGAAACAGTTGGGTGGCAACTTCGACTTTGAGAGTCATTTGAAAGACGCTGAGTCGCGTGGAATGCGTGCCTCTTTGAAATCCGCTAACCTGCTAACGGGTTCGCTGTATATCGATCTGGATTTCTATCCGCAAGAGAAACCTTATAAAGGGCCACGTGAGCTGTTTGGTTACCGACTGATGCCAACCACCAGCGGTGGCCTGGCGCAGATCCAGCAGAAACTGATGCAGACGCTGGATAAAATCAACTCGATGCCGCTGAATCCGATGATCAACGAAGCGACCAAAACGTTGGCTGAAAGTCAGAAAACGATGAAGTCGACACAGCAGACCATGCAATCGTTGAATGACATCATCGCCAGCAAAGAGATGAAGGCACTGCCGCAGGATATGCAAAAAACCTTGCAGGAACTGAACCGCAGCATGAAAGGGTTCCAGCCTGGTTCTCCGGCCTACAACAAGATGGTCGGCGATATGCAACGTCTTGATCAGGTGCTGCGTGAGCTGCAGCCGGTGCTGCGCACCCTGAACGAAAAGAGCAACGCGCTGGTATTTGAAGCCGCGGGCAGTAACGATCCTCAGCCGAAGAAGGCCAATAAATGATGAAATGGATTCCGGTAGCCCTGGCGCTGTTACTCAGCGCCTGTAGCAGCACCCCACAGAAGACCTACTATCAACTGCCGGCGTTGGGCACGCCGGCGCAGGTCAGCGGCAGCACGACGTCGCGCCAGCTTTGGCTGGAGCACGTTAGCGTGGCGGATTACCTGGCGCAAAGCGGTGTGGTTTATCAGACCAATGACGTGCAGTACGTTATTGCCCAGAACAACCTGTGGGCCAGCCCGCTGGATCAACAGTTGCAGCAGACGCTGGTCACCAACCTGAGCAGCGCACTGCCGGGTTGGGTGGTGTCCTCGCAACCGATGAGCAGCGAGCAGGATGTACTGAACGTCACCATCAGCGGTTTCCATGGCCGCTTTGACGGCAAGGCGATCATTCGCGGCGAGTGGGTGCTGAACCATCAGGGCAATCTGACCAAACGGCCGTTCAGCCTGGAGCTTAAGCAGGGTGAAGACGGCTACGATGCCTTGGTGCGGACGTTGGCTCAGGGCTGGCAACAAGAAGCCCAGGATATTGCTGCGCAAGCCGGTCGTTTTTAGAAATAATTTGTATTAAATCGGTCTAACCCCTTGCGGCGAGGAATATTGGGATTTCTCGTTGCAAGGGGTTTTTATTTTATTTCAATAAGTTAGCTTCTTTCCTATCTATCAGCCACTTAGCAAATTCTGCGTGCGTAGCTCACAAATATGACATTGGCGTGAATTTTGCGCATTGATCTTCGCTCCATTTAGCGCTATTGCTTAAACGTGGCTGCACAAAAAGCAGCCATTGTTTTCTTTCCAACTGACCAAAAAGTGAGGGAAACGAGGCATGAAGAGACAGAAACGCGATCGCCTGGAAAGGGCGCACTCGAAAGGTTATCAGGCAGGTATTTTAGGACATCCGAAGGATTATTGTCCCTATAAAACGACTGTGGAAAGCCGGTCTCAATGGCTGGGAGGTTGGCGAGAAGCCATGGAAGACAGGGCTGTGACCGCTTAAGCGGCTCCCTGTCAAAAAAAGGAATAACCTCCGCCCAGCGCGGAGGTTTTTGTTTAAGGCTGTACGACTACCCCTGCCAGCGTTTCAGCAAAATACTCGCATTGACACCGCCAAAACCAAAACCGTTCGACAGTGCGTAGCTTATGGCCATGGGTTCCGCTTTATTCGCGACCAGGTGCAGCCCCTCTGCTGCCGGATCCGGACTTTCCAAATTCAGCGTGGCGGGTGCAATCTGGTCACGCAGCGCCAGTGCGGTAAAGATGGTTTCCAGCCCGCCGGCGGCACCCAGTAAATGGCCGGTCGCTGATTTGGTTGAGGTAACCGCTACGCTGCCGCTCGTGCCGAACAGATGCTTAATGGCGTTAATTTCGCCCAAATCCCCTACCGGTGTGGATGTCGCATGCGCGTTCAGGTGTTGAACCTGCTCCGGTGCTACGCCAGCCTGTTTGAGGGCAATTTTCATGGCACGGTAGGCACCGTCACCATCCTCGGCACCAGAGGTCATATGGTAGGCATCTGCGCTGGTGCCATAACCGACAATTTCAGCCAGCGGTGTTGCCCCACGGGCCAGCGCATGCTCCAGTGTCTCAATCACCAGCATGCCGGCACCTTCACCCATAACAAACCCGTTGCGTGCACTGTCAAAAGGCCGTGAGGCTGTTGCGGCGGCGTCTGCAGGCGTTGTGGACATGGCACGCGCCGCTGCAAAACCCCCAAGGCTGACGGTGTCGATAGCCGCTTCCGTACCGCCACACAGCGCGATATCCGCTTCATCGTTACGAATCATACGTACGGCATCGCCGATGGCTTGTACGCCTGCGGCACAGGCCGTCACGGGGGCACCAATAGGGCCCTTGAACTGATGTTTAATCGATACATGACCGGCGGCCAGATTAACCAGGAACGAAGGGATGGTGAAAGGTGACAGGCGTTTGGCACCGCGGCTGTCGGTGGTGCGTACCGCATGGGCGATAGCCGGGAAGCCGCCAATGCCGGAAGCGATCACGGTTGCGGTGCGTTCCTGCTTGTCTTCAGTGTCTGCTACCCAACCTGCCTGGCGGATAGCCTCATCGGCCGCTGCCATGGCGAGCAGGATAAAGCGGTCCATTTTCTTCTGGTCTTTGGGTGCAACCGAAAGGTCGGGGTCGAAGCCCGCCTCGGGATCCTGTTCCAAAGTGGGCACCTGACCACCGATTTTCACCTGCAGGTCTGCGACGATCTCTTCTGGCAGCGGACGAATGCCGGACTGGCCGTTCAGCAGACGCTGCCAGATAGCCTCTACGCCGCATCCCAGTGGCGAAATGGCGCCCATGCCGGTAATGACTATACGACGAGTGTTCATAGTGACTCCTTGGATGATTCAGGGGGAAATGCAGAAAGGTTCTGCAGCATCAGGGCCGCGCGCTGGCGCATGCCGTCGGTCGCTGCCGGCCCTGGGGCTAAAGTAATATTATGCAGCGCAATGGGCTGCTGGGTAATGCTGTCGATCAGTTGCACGCGTATGGGTTGCCCGGTACGACGATCGACCAGTTCGGCACTGATGCCATCATCGGCCAGGTGGGTATTCCCCCAGTGAAACAGGGCTGCAAGCACCGGGAAAAAATCTTTGCCACGCTCAGTGAGCAAGTACTGGTAGCGTACCGGTCGTGTTTGATAGCGTTGTTTATGCAGTATGCCGCTTTCTACCAGATACTTCAGGCGACGGGTCAATATGGTGGGCGAAAGTCCAAGGCTCTGCTGGAACTCATCAAACCGGGACAAACCATGAAACGCATCGCGAAGTATCAGGATGCTCCACCATTCCCCGACGCGGTCCAGTGAGCGAGCTACCGGGCATGGCATGTTATCAAAACGAGTTTTTTTCATGGCATACCTCCTGGTTACTACAATTATTGTAGTTACTGTTTAGCCGCTATGGACGCAACGATTAAAAGATAACTAAGGGAAATAAACGGCGACCCGGAAGGCCGCCGTGATTGCGGTTAGAACGCCGCAGTGTCCTTGAACAGGCCCACTTTCAGATCGCTGGCGGTGTAAATGACCTGACCATCGACCAGGACTTCACCATCAGCCACACCCATAATCAGTTTACGGATGATCACACGCTTGAAGTTAATGCGGTAGGTGACTTTTTTCGCGGTAGGCAGAACCTGGCCGGTAAATTTAACTTCACCCACGCCCAGCGCACGACCTTTACCTTCGCCACCCAGCCAGCCGAGGTAGAAACCTACCAACTGCCACATCGCATCCAGGCCCAGGCAGCCCGGCATCACTGGATCGCCGATAAAGTGGCAACCAAAGAACCATAGGTCCGGATTGATATCCAGTTCCGCTTCCACATAACCCTTGTTGTGGGTACCACCGTCTTCGGTCATTTTGACCACGCGGTCCATCATCAACATGTTACCTGCCGGCAACGGCGGGCCACCGGCGCCAAACAGTTCGCCACGGCCGGATGCTTCGAGGTCTTCTTTCGTATAGGAGTCGCGTTTTTCTACCATGTTCTCAGTAAACCTTATTTTATTGAAGGGCGCATCTTAGCTTACACGTGTACGCTGAACAAGTCCGATCAGCCGTGGCTGAATCAGTTGAGCCAACGAAGTGGCCACGGCCAGCGCCGGCGTTCCTGCGGATTCACCAGTGCAATCCGTTCCTGAATGGCAGCTAACAAGTTCGGCTGCTGTTCATCAGAGTAGGGATAACCGGTGAGTAATGGCAAAGCCTCTGCGGCGCTGTTGACGGCCCACAGGTGGAATTGCCCCTCGCGCACCGCATCGACCACGTCCTGGCGCAGACACAGGTGGCGCACGTTGGTGGCGGGCAGAATGATGCCCTGTTTACCCGTCAAACCGCGACGTTGGCAAACTTCAAAAAAGCCTTCGATCTTCTCGTTGACGCCACCAATCGGCTGTACATTACCGAATTGGTCAACGGAGCCGGTTACCGCAATCTGCTGAGTGATCGGCTGCAGCGACAGTGCGCTGATGAGTGCACAGAGCTCAGCCAATGAGGCGCTGTCACCGTCCACTTCGCCATAAGATTGTTCAAATACGATGGAAGCGGAGAAGGGCAGCGGTTGGTCCAGTTCCAGTTCGGAAATCAGGAACGCCTGCATAATCATCATGCCTTTGGCATGCAGATTACCGCCAAGCTCGGCCTTGCGTTCAACGTCGGTGAATTCACCATCGCCAAGATGCACGACACAGCTGATACGGGAGGGTTCGCCGAAGCTGCGCGGATGGCCAGGGTATTCCAACACAGACAGGCCGTTGATCTGACCGACGACTTCGCCTTCGGTTTCAATCAGGATTTGGCCCAGTTCAATCTCATCCTGCATCCGTTCGGCAAGGTAGCTTTCACGCCATTCGCGAGCATTTAGTGCCGCTTCAAACGCTTTGGCGGTGATGCTTTCTTCTTCGACATACAGCGCAGCTTCAGAAAGTTGCTGGCCGAGCCAGAGTGGGGACAACGGCAGGTTGCCCTGATCACCACTGTGACGGACCGCCTGGATCATTAACGGGTACCAGGCATCGGCTGCCAATGGCGGCAGTTGCTTCTCATCAATAAGAGTATTGACGTAGCCACACCACTGCACCATGTCATCGATTTCGGTGAGTTGCAGATCTTCTTCGTATTCGCCGTAGACCGCCTGTTCACACAGTTCCGGCTCAATATCATGGAAATCGGCAAGACCGTGACGATCGCCCACCACGATCAGTCGCAACTCCAGCGGCATGGCTGGAATAGTGATCGGCAGAGGACGTGTTTCATCCGGGGAAACCCAGTGGAACTGACGTTGGGTAATCATCTGCTTCAGGCGCAGCCACAGCAGCGGCTGAGCCAGCAGAGAACGTGCAGACAGGATCAGTACGCCTCCGTTAGCCTGATGTACCAGACCGGGCTGCAGGTTGATCTCATCATTGTGGATCCGGACGCAGCCAAACAGCTGTTCTGGCTCAACCCACTCTTGAAACACACAGGCACCACCGGCGGCAAAGGGTTCATCACCCAGGCTGGCGGGTTCTACGCTGACCTTGCTGCCCTGGATCACATAATGACTGCCCTTGAACGCGGTATTCTGCGGCTGCAGTTGTTCAACTGCATGGGCGATCAGCGCCAGATACTCACGCGTTTCCTGCGCTTTCAATAACATGAAACGCGGTGGTGACTGTGGATGGCAAAACAGCGTCAGTGCGTTTTCCAGCCGAGGCTGAATAGAGGCAAAGGACACGGGTGCCAACTGCGCGGCGGTATCAAATATCGCTTGATAAGGCGTAACGTCCGGCAACAGTGATTGCCATTCAAGTCGGTTATTGGTCAAAGTGTTAGATGCAATCGTCAAAAAGGGAAAGGGCGATTATACAAGAATAACGGCAGCTTGATAGATGCAGAGTAACAGTTGATGTCAGGGAGTTTGACATCGCGCGATGACTGTGCAAAAAACAGTCTAAAACGGGGTGTAATTGGCGGGGAAATTCGGCGTAAAGCTGTTATGCTTAATAAAGTTACGCGGTCACTGAAGAGCTCACGATGAAATATCAGCAACTGGAAAATCTGGAGAGCGGTTGGAAATGGAAGTACCTGGTGAAAAAGCACCGGGAAGGGGAAGCTATTACCCGCCACATTGAAAACAGCGTCGCTCAGGAAGCCATTGACGAGCTGCTGAAGCTGGAAAATGAGCCGGTAAAAGTGCTGACGTGGATAAGCCATCATATGAATCCGGAACTGGATAACCGGATGAAGCAAACTATCCGCGCACGGCGTAAACGTCATTTTAACGCAGAACACCAACATACGCGTAAAAAATCTATCGATCTGGAGTTTCTGGTTTGGCAGCGGTTGGCTGCGCTTGCCCGTCGTCGTGGGGTGACGCTGTCAGAAACCGTGGTGCAGTTGATCGAAGACGCAGAACGTAAAGAGAAGTACGACAGCCAGATGTCGTCACTCAAGCAGGATTTAAAAGCCATTCTCGGTAAAGACAAAGAGTAAACCTACCCGCCAGCTCCGACTGTGTAAGGGGCTCTTTGTTGCTAATGCCAACGTCATTTAATTTGGCCGAAAAAAAACCCCGCATTGCGGGGTTTTTTATTAAGAGTGGTAGCTTAGCCTTGTGGCTGAGTTACAACGTCTTTGATACCTTTAACTTCGATCTCTACGCGACGATCTGGTGCCAGGCAATCGATCTGTGCTTTGGTAGCACGGCCAGCTTTGTAGCCACAGGTGTTACCAGTGACTGAATCAGCTTCGCCCATACCACGTGCAGAGATTTTGTCTGAAGGAATACCTTTAGATACCAGGTAATCAACAACGCTTTGAGCGCGTTTTTCAGACAGTTTCTGGTTGTACTGGTCAGAACCAACGGCGTCGGTGTAACCCAGAACTACAACAGAACCATCTTTAGGATCCATGGAGCTCAGCTGAGTGTACAGCTGGTCCAGAGCCTGTTGGCCTTCTGTTTTCAGAGTAGATTTGTTGAAGTTGAACAGCACGTCAGACTTCAGAGTGAAACGCTTGGTTTCAACAACTGGAGCCGGAGCTGGTGCTGGTGCTGGTGCAACAACATCATCCTGACCGAAACGGTAAGAAACACCCAAGCTCAGCATGGTGTTGTCTGGACGTGCGCCGACAGTACCTGCATCACCGATGTTGCTAACGAATTGGTAGTCCAGGCGAGTAGCCCAGTTTTTGGTCAGTGCGTATTCAACACCAACTGCTGCCAAAGGAGAAACGCCGGTGTCGTGGTCGCTCAGACGAGTGCCATTACCGTAGTTAGCTTTGGAGTCAGCACGCCATACCATGCCGCCCAGACGAGTGTAGATGTCCAGATCGTCCATGATTGGGTAGCTCAGTTTAGCAGCCAGTTGAACGCCCTGCGCTTTGAAAGCACCGTTGTTCACGCTGCCTTTGTAAGGCATACGGCCAAGCCAGTCATAGCCCAGCTCGAAGCCCAGGTATTGGTTCGCCTGGTAACCCAGGAACGCGCCAGCACCCAGTTGATCTTTATGGGTCGGACCATTGCCGATACCATTCTGGTAACCGTTGCCGTAGAAACCAGTGTCATGATACTGGGACCAGCCCAGTTTAGCACCAGTGTACCAGGTATTATCTTTTGGGGCGGCTTGCGCTACTGTTGCGAAACCTGCCAGTGCCACTGCTAATGCGATAGCTGTCTTTTTCATTTTGCGCCTCGTTATCATCCAAATAGGCAATGAGCTTTAAAGCTGTTTAAGCCCTTGGTTAAATTCCTTCGCCAAGGTTTGAGCCCTCGTTTGTTACTCGGCCAGTTTATCTGGCGTTATAGAGCAACCTTGGCGATGTAAAGTCTACAACGTGGCGCGAAAGTTACAAGTGTGATGTGATAAAGCTCTAAAAAAAAACGCAGAAACATACATATTTACTAACATTAACCGGCAAAAAAGCGAGCATTTTAACCTTGGTTTTAGGTCGCGGAACCGCAGCCGCACTCGCTTTGTCCCTGATCCCATAAAGGTTCCCTTGCAGGGAGATGAAAATGATGGGAAAAATCCTAAATTTACTTAATGATACAAAGAAGAGTGAATTTTTAGGGTGGAACAGTGTCCGTGAATCGGGTTTATGTCACGTTGAGGACGCATTATGAACCCATAAGCGTTACCTAATTCTGCCGCACGCCTTAATTTTAGACGATCTTCTTCTGTAAGATCGGGCAGCCATCCAAGAACTACACTGTAGTTACCTGTCAGCAGCGCTTTTTCCATCGCTTCAACCGTGTCCAACGGATGAATTTGACTCAGTTGCACCACTTTCCCCACCGGCAAACCGGATTGCTGTAGCCACAACTTACTCAGTTTTTGCTGTGGGGTCAGCCATAACAACCAGCGTGACTGCATACCCAACTGCTGCAACAGTGGCAGCAATAGTTGCGCCACTGCGGGCTGATGCTCGTTGTAAACAAGTTCACTGATAAGGCCATTCTCTTTGCCGGCATCCGTGCTTTCTGCAGCATTATTTACCGCAAAAGAGCTGTGGCTGAAATTGGTTTTGTAGAGTGATTGAGTACGCATAAAGTATCCCGCCCGTAGTGTCACTGTATGTTTATACAGTACATCCTGTTGTGATTAAGATCAACCCAAATCTTCGTGGTACCTCGCATAATTGCGATCATTTTTTATACGGCTGGCTTTTGTGATTGGCATGACTGCGGATAGTGCGTATTTTTCTAATTACTTGTTCACGTTACCTTTATTTCATTGATGCGAGGAATAATAGAAGGGTAACCTACACCAGGAGAACGCTATGAAAGGGACATCAACGGGAAGGATCGTACAGGCCAAAGCTTATTTTTACGCATTAGGTTGCATCACTACACGCTCACAATTCGGTGGGTACGGGATACTGGCCGATGGCGTCATGTTCGCTGTGATCGCTGAAGGGGAGCTGTATCTTCGCGCGACGGATAGCCTGGAACCAGCCTTCCGCGAACGCGGAATGGTTAATATGGTTTACTCCAAGCGTGGAGTTCCCATAACCATGCGTTATTACTGGGTTGATGAAACGCTATGGCGGGATCGTGGAGAACTTGTAGGGTTAGCCTGGCAGGCAATTCGGGAAGCACGCCGGGAACTCAAGGTGAAAACGGATAACCAGGGGCGTCTGAAGACCTTGCCGAACATTGACATCAATATGGAACGTTTACTCTGGCGGGCGGGCATTCGCAATGTTTATGATTTACGTCTGAACGGCGCTAAGCGCAGCTATCTTCGTTTGTTGCAGCAGCAACGCAATTTGGGCCTAAGGGTACTGCTTTCTCTGGGGGGAGCCATTGCCGGTTATCATCATGCTGCCTTACCCTCGGAAATGCGTAGTGAGCTGACTCATTGGTTTGAGCGAACCATGTCGTTGCTTAGCCATGGACATAACCCGGGAGTTCGGGGCTTGATAAAAGACCCCGGGTGATTAGGCCGATTTGGCAATTTGCGCATTGAGCATCGTGAGTTCCGGAAGCAATTCAATCACCAATCCAATCTGCTGTAATACCAATTGATCTTTGCTTTCCGGTTCCGGCGCTGCGTGCTGAATACGTTCTGCCAGACTTTCCAACGCCTGAGTGATGCGTTGTTCGTCCTGTTCTTCCCAATGCAGGGCGCCATCGACATAGCAAACTGCATCATTCAGCAGATCCAACGTAGCAGGGTTGTTCAGGCGCTCACGGTGGGCACCCAGCGCAGAGATATAACTCAATAAGGTGTGGTTTAAACACAGCAGGCGAAAGGCGGCATCCTGAACTTCCTTATTGGCTTTTGGGTCGGCAGACATGTTGGATATCACCGAAGCCAACTCTGCATCACTGTTGTGTGCATCCCGGCGAGCGATACGGTATGGAAGGCCATTATCTTTGCCCTGATGGTATTGCACCAGAATGGCATCCAGATAACGGCAGTTGGCGTTCAGCGTTTTGCTGACGACTGCCGGCAGTTGGCGGAACTTCCAGTCTGGCCAGATAAAACTGACTGCCGCCCAAGCGATGGCACACCCTAAAATCGTGTCGTAAACGCGAGGCGCGGCGACTTCAAAACCTTCACCCAGCAGGTTAAAGCACAGCAATACCAGTAGGGTAATAAACATGGTGGCGTGTGCATATTGCACGGTTCGAAAAGCAAAAAACAGCACGCCGCTGATAACAATCAGCACCATCTGGCCTTCCAGTGACGGCACAAAATAGAGGATCGGCAGACCAATAAGAATACCAGCAAGCGTGCCGATAATTCGAAGCGCCAGCCGGCGACGCGTGGCATTGTAATTCGGTTGGCAGACAAACAGACTGGTTAACAGGATCCAATAACCGTGCTGCATGCCGGTAAACTGAATAAAGGCATAACCCACGCACAACACTGTTGACATGCGGATGGCGTGGCGGAATAAGGCCGACTGAGGTGTCAGATGGCGGCTGATACGTAAGCGGATGTCGCTCCAGCCGGTGATCCGGTCATCCGACAGACTGTTCTCTTCCACCTGACCGTTGGCCAATGCCTGTTCGGACTCAATATTCGCCAACTGTGCGTCAATCGCGCGTAAATTTTTTAACAGGTGTGACAGCGCTTTGGTTAACTCACGATTTTCCGGGGTGATGGCGATGCGAGTCAGAGCTTCTTCAATACGGGCAAAGGCCGGTTCAAAGCGAGGGTTGTGCTGATACTTCTGCCGTAGCAAAATCGACTGTGCCAACTGCTGACAGGCGCGTGCTTGCATGCTGAGCAAACGCTGGAATCGAAACAGAATATCACTGTGGCGGAATTGTCGGCTCAAGGCCTGATATTGAACGTGAGAGGAACTGGCGCGCTCATGGATATCCTGGGCAACGAAATAATAATGCAACGTGCGGCGGGTACCGCGTTGACCTCGATCGCCTTTTAACCGCGTCAGCAATGAAACTTTGGTCTGGTTCAGAATGGTCACCAGGGCACTGTTGGCCATGGCAACATCCATCCACGGCAGGTCTGCATCATGCTCGACGTCGGGATCAAACAGGTTGGCTTTGGCATCCAGATAATTCGCCAACTGATTGTAACAACGTGCCAGGTTTTCCTGCAATGGGCGGATAGGGAAGATCAGGTGTCCAATCAGCGTCAGCAGGTTGTACCACAGGGCACCGATGATCAGCAGCATCGGTTGTTGATACCAGGCGTCGTACATTGAAGTGCCGAGCATGGTATAGACCGCGATCAGCAGAGCACCAAACGCAATGGTGGCGTAGCGTTGCCCGAGCGCACCCAGCAAAATAAAACCGCAGGTGGAAGTGGTCAGGCCCAGCGCGAACAGCCAGGGATAAGGGAACAGCAGTTCAATGGAGGCGGAGGCGACAAAAAAACACACCAGCGTGATCAGCAGATTGCGCAGTCTGCCAGTCAGGCGATCATCAAGATCGGTCAATGCCGCTGCCACCACCCCCAGAGTCAGGGGAATGGTGAGCTTGGGAATGGCGAGCCACCAGGGTACGGCGGCTGCGCCGGCCAGCGCAATAAAAATACGCAGGTCATAAAGCAGATTGCTGTTGTAGGCATAACGGCGTATTGCTGGTGCAAAAGAGAGCACGAAAAACTCCTCAGGCGGAGAAAAAATTAACGCTGCTGGTACTGACGTCGGGCATTTTCAGTTCTGGCCTGTTGCGCCATCTCAACGGACACCACACGGCGTCCAACCGGCCACAGGGCAATAGCGGCGATTTTGAAATTGGCTATGCCTACCGGAATGCCAATAATCGTCACGCACTGCACAATACCGGCAGCAATATGTGACAGGCACAGCCACCAGCCGAACAGGAGCAGCCAGACAATATTCAGCAGTGAACCGCTGGCGGAAAGCAGCGCATTGCTTTTTTCCGGGTACAATTCATTAACGTGAATCGCTTCGTTGCCGAAAGGCAGTAACGATAGCTTGGTGATTTCCCAGCAGGAGCGGGTTAACGGTAGGGTGATGATCAGCAGCACGCTAAATACCGTTGCGACCAGCCAGCCAAGGGTGGTGAAAAAGCCGCCTAACACAAAATTAAGAATATTCAGTACAGTACGCATAGTCGTCATTCTGCTCTAATGATGGCCAAACCGCGATGCGGTTGCGTTTGCTATCAAAACGCAAAATCTATTCTACCCTTTTTTTAGCGCTAGAGTGCCACTGCTTATCACAGGTAAACTGGCAGATAACCGTTATTTAATCTCAACATAGTCATGGCGCGAAGATATGGAACTTAAAGCGACATCGCTGGGGAAACACCTGGCTCAGCATCCTTATAACCGTGTGCGATTGCTGCACGCCGGTGTCGAGGTGAGCGGTGAAAAGCATGAATATCTTATTCCTTTCAATCAGTTGATTCATGTCAGGTGTAAGCGAGGCATCGTCTGGGGCGAGCTGGAGTTTGAGCTGCCGGATGAAAAAGTGGTGCGCTTGCACGGTACCGAATGGCAGGAAACTCAGCGCTTCTATCATCATCTCCAGCAGGCCTGGCAACAGTGGAGCGCCGAGATGAGTGAAGTCAGCGCCGGCGTGTTGCGCCAGCAGGTTGAACATATTCAGCGTATTGAACAGCAAGATAAGTGGTTTAAAAAATCCGAACTGGGTAAGTTGCAGCAACAAATCCGCGAGTCTTTCGGCGCCTTACCCATGCCGGTGGCACGGTTGGATCAATTCGACAATTGCCGGGATGATTATCAGCTTTGCCAGCAATGGTTGCAGCAGGGGTTGCGCAGCGTAGGGCAGCGTAATCAGCAATGGACCGAACGTATGCTGGAGACCTACCATGATTTCTTCCAGAGCATCGAAACCTCACCGCTGAACGACTCGCAAAGCCGCGCAGTGGTCAATGGCGAAGACTCGGTGCTGGTGCTGGCTGGGGCTGGTAGCGGTAAAACCTCTGTGCTGGTGGCGCGAGCCGGCTGGCTGCTGCGCCGTCAGGAGGCTGAACCCGGGCAAATACTGTTGCTGGCATTTGGTCGTCAGGCGGCGGAAGAGATGAACGAGCGAATTCAGGATCGCTTGGGTAGCGTGGCGATTCAGGCCAAAACTTTCCACGCGCTGGCGCTGCAAATTATTCAGCAGGGTAACCGTAAAGTGCCGGCGATCAGTAAGTTGGAAACAGACAGCAAGGCTCGACGAGCTTTGTTGATAGCGCATTGGCAGCAGCAGTGTGCCGAGAAAAAAGCCCAGGCCAAAGGGTGGCGGCAATGGTTGATTGAAGAGCTTGAATGGGAAGTGCCTGAAGGCGATTTTTGGCAGGATAAACGCCTGGCTGAACGGTTGGCAGGTCGGCTCGAACGCTGGCTGGGGCTGATGAGGATGCACGGCGGCAGCCAGGCCGAAATGATAGAACAGGCGGATGAAGAGATCCGTGACCTGTTCTCAAAACGTATCCGGCTGATGGCACCCTTGCTCAAGGCCTGGAAAGGCGCGCTGAAAGAGGAAGGGGCGGTTGATTTCTCCGGTCTTATCCACCAGGCGGTCAATATTCTGGAGAAAGGGCGTTTTGTCAGCCCGTGGAAGCACATTCTGGTGGATGAGTTTCAGGATATCTCACCACAGCGTGCGCAATTGCTGGCGGCGCTGCGTAAACAAAACAAGCAAACCTGTTTGTTTGCGGTGGGTGACGACTGGCAGGCCATTTACCGCTTCAGCGGTGCCGAACTGACGTTAACCACGGCGTTTGCCGATAACTTTGGCGAAGGTGCCCAGTGCGCGCTTGATACGACTTACCGTTTCAATGAGCGCATCGGTGAGGTGGCAAACCGCTTTGTGCAGCAGAACCCGCACCAGTTGAAAAAACCGTTGAACAGCTTGAGTAAAGGTAATAAGAAATCGGTAGTTCTGTTACCGCATGAACAGCTTGAAAATTTGTTGGATAAGCTAAGCGGTTATGCCAAGCCGGAAGAAAGGATCCTGGTGCTGGCGCGTTACCATCATCTGAAACCGCAAGTGTTGTCAAAAGCGGTGACCCGTTGGCCCAAATTAACCATTGAGTTTATGACCATCCACGCCAGCAAAGGGCAGCAGGCTGAGTATGTGATTATCGCTGGTTTGCACGATGGCAACGACGGCTTCCCCGCGGTTGCGCGTGAGTCGGTATTGGAAGATGTGCTGCTGCCGCAACCGGAAGATTTCCCGGATGCAGAGGAGCGACGCTTGCTGTATGTGGCGCTGACTCGCGCCAAGCATCAGGTATGGCTCTTACAGGATCGCGAGCGTCCGTCGGTGTTCGTGGAACAACTGCAGGATCTTGGCGTACCGTCGCAGAAAAAACCCTGAACTTAAGGCCTGGCGGAAACCAGGCCTTAATGGTTATTTCAGGCGATCCTGCAAATAGCGTTGGTAGTCAGGGATGGCGATTTCTACTTCGCTTTTGAACAGTGAAGAGCCAATCAGAAAATCTGCGGTTGAGCGGTTGGTCGCGACGGGAATATTCCACACGGTCGCCAGGCGCAGCAGGGCTTTCACATCAGGATCATGGGGGACCGCGTTCAAGGGATCCCAGAAGAAGATCAGCATATCGATTTTGCCTTCGGCAATCAGTGCACCAACCTGCTGGTCGCCCCCCATCGGCCCGCTCAGCATGCTATGCACCGGAATACCACTGGCTTGTTGCACCAGGTTACCGGTGGTGCCGGTGGCATAAAGTTGGTGTTGTTCCAGCACGGCCTTATTGTCTTCAACCCATGCCAACAGGGCTTGTTTACGGTGATCGTGCGCCACCAGCGCAATGTGTTTGCGCGCGGCGATAGTGCGGGTGGTAAATTCCATCTGGATTTCCTTCGCTAATCGGGTGATGTGCGACAGATTACTGAAACTGCTTTTCACTGCCTAGCGTTTACACCTGAAAATGCGAAGAAAGCGCGCCTTTAAATAAAGGCGTCGGCAATCTTACTTAACGCACTGCCTGTTTATTGGCCCAGTGGAGAAAACGCTTCTGCGTTTCTTTGTCCGCCTGCTGATACCAGTATTGCAGCATCTGTTCGGAAACGTTTTCACCTTTCAGCGTCACCGTGGGGGAGTTTAACACTGCGCTACCCAGTGAGGAGGAGGCAGTGGAGCGTGCGTGGGTGAAGGCTGGTACGGAAGCTGGGCGTTTCTGACTATTATAATCCGCCATTACCTTTTCCAGATCGACGCTGAGCGTGACGCCATCGGGGTGCAATACATCGTGTTTCATCACCAGCGCGTTGCCGTTTTTATCGATCACCTGATAATTTAGCGTCTTATCAAATCGCTGACCGTCCCGAACATTTTCAATGCGCGGCAGCTCAATGGCAACGGAGCTGACATTTTGCGTATTGAAGGTGGCGATCAGCGGTGGTGAAGTATAGGCCGTTTGATCGTTTTGCCCTGAGCGTACAGATTTGACAACTTTAAACAGCAACTGATGTTGCCCGCCATCCAGCTCCAGGCTGTCGGCGCCTTTTAACAACGATCCTGTCATTTTCTTGCCGTCGACCACCAGCAGGTCGATGTCAGGGGAGAGTTTCAGGGTCGTAGCCACGGCAGGCATGCTAATACTGATGCTGAGCAGCCCCGCAACCATCAGACCAAATTTCATTGTTATCTCCTTATAAGTAGCATCGCTATCAGTGTTGAACACGCCACAGGTTGTGTCAAAGTTTTTCAGCATCATGGTTTGAGTTACAAATGTACACACTTATATTCATTTTGACACTTTTTAAACCGGCATATGCTGGCAGTGACAGCATCAGACCGCAAAAGTCGCCGGGAGTTTCCGGGACCCCAGGTTTAGCCGATTTAAGGTCAATGGGTTACACTCGAAACAGGGAAATCCCCCGTTGATCATTGGGAGCGGAAAATGCAAGACAACGAGATTGCCGGCCTGCTGCAGCAGGTGAAAACCATTGCGCTGGTGGGTGCCAGTGACAATCCGGCACGACCCAGTTTTGGTGTGATGGCCTATCTGCTTGCGCAGGGATATCAGGTTACGCCGGTCAGCCCAAAACTGGCCGGAAAAACGCTGCTAGGTCAGCAGGCCTATGGCACATTGAAAGATATTCCGCATCCGGTGGACATGGTTGACGTGTTCCGTAATTCAGAAGCGGCATACGCGGTAGCGCAAGAGGCCATTGCGATCGGTGCCAAGGCTCTATGGCTGCAAATCGGTGTTATTAATGAACAGGCAGCGGCATTGGCAAGCGAAGCGGGGTTGAAGGTGGTGATGGATCGCTGCCCTAAAATCGAAATCCCGCGTCTGGGGCTGGAGCGCTGAAAAATAAAAAGCCTGGCATAGTGCCAGGCTCTTATCGGGTGTTTCTCAGGCCAGGCGCATCAGTTGCGCAGGCGTGGGGCTTGTAGCTGGTGTCGGATAGACTCCGCCAATTCATCCAGCGATGGTTGTTCAGGATGAGCGTCCTGGGCTTCCCCATCTAACTGTGCTTCCGCCAGATAGGTATGCACCGGTTGACCTTCTTCGTCTTCCATCACCACGTGGTACCAAGGAGCGAACCGTAGAGCGGTATTCGCCGCTATTTCATCAGCTTTAGGCTGTTCCATAGAGTATTCAGGGTCGATATCAATCACCACCCCCAAATACCCCAGCAGCTTATGCCGAACCTGTTGTCCGATACCAAATTTGCTGGCAATCATGATGACCTCCTGAGAAACAGTGCCTTGCTCTCTATATGAGGGCAAAACAGCGTATTTCAAGTTACATCACCCGACACGCAAACCCTTTCAAATACAGCCCTTCAGGATAAGTCGCGATAACCGGGTGATCGGCAGCCTGACGATACTGCTCTATAAATTGTACATCACGCCCGGCGTCTACAGCGGCATCGGCTAAAATTTTCTGGAATAAATCGGTTGGCATCAGACCGGAACAAGAGAAGCTGAGCAAAATACCGCCCGGGTTCAGCAATTGCAGCGCCAACATGTTGATATCTTTGTAGCCGCGGCAAGCACCGGCCAGTTGGTTCTTATTTTCGACGAACTTCGGCGGATCCATAATGATCAGGTCGAATTTCTCACCCTGAGTACGGTAGGCGCGCAGCAGTTGGAACACGTCATCACGGACAAATTCGGCTTTGCTCAAGTCTAACTTGTTCAGCTCGACGTTCTGTTTGGCGATATCCAATGCGGCTTGCGACGTATCAACGCTGATCACCTGCGTACAGCCACCCATCAGGGCAGACACGGCGAAGGCACCGGTATAGGAGAAGCAGTTCAGTACGCGGCGGCCGGCGGAGTAATTACGTGCTGCCAGACGGCTGTCGCGCTGGTCGAGGTAAAAACCGGTCTTATGGCCTTGCTGAATATCTACCAGCAGTTTCATGCCATGTTCGGTAATCGGCAGCAGAGCAGGGGGCAGATCGCCCAGCACCTGGCCTTGCGCTAACGGTAAACCTTCTTTTTTACGCACAGCTACGTCTGAACGATCGTAGATGGCACATTCCGGGTAACAATGCTGTAAAGCGGTAATCAACGCGGCACGCTGATATTCAGCACCGGCGGACAGCAACTGCAACACCATGAAGTTCTGGAAGCGATCGATAGTGATGCCCGGCATGCCGTCGGATTCACCGGCAATCAGACGGTAGCTGTCCAGCCCATCACGTTTGGCAACCCAATCACGCCAGGTTTGCGCCTGTTGTAAACGGCGGATGAAGAATTCGATGTTAATCTCTTCTTCTTGCTGGAAAGTCCAGACGCGGGCGCGGATTTGCGACTCCGGCGAGTAGGCACCGCGTGCCAGCCATTTGCCCTGGGCGTCGTGAATATCGATGGTTTCGCCAGAAAGGGCTTTACCTTCAATACGTTGAACAGCGCCGGAAAATACCCATGGGTGGCGACGGAGTAAGGACTTTTCACGTCCTTTGGCGAGATACAGGCGTACGGTCATAATTAAGAATGCTGCCAGCTAGATAAAAAGAGTGACATCGCCGTGCAAACGCACAGGCAATACCATAAACGGAAGTCGATAAGGGGGCGATTATGACACAAGTTTGCATTGCTGCGTATGTCTATGGCGTAGTGCAAGGGGTTGGGTTTCGTTATAACACCCAGCATCATGCGACGGCGTTGGGATTGAGCGGTTACGCACGTAATCTTGATGACGGCAGCGTAGAAGTGGTGGCCTGCGGCGAACAACCTCAGGTGGATAAACTGGTGGAATGGCTGAAAAATGGCGGCCCGCGTAGCGCACGCGTTGATCGCGTGCTGGTGGAACCGCGAGGCACCGCCGATTATCAAGGCTTCAGCATTCGCTATTAGCCGGGTATCAGATGCATTTTACCGGTTTCGGCAGGCCGGCAATTTTGGTGGCCTGCTTGGCCGGACCTTTGGGGAACAGGCGGTAGAGATAACGGCTGTTGCCTTTCTCTTCGCCGTATTTCTGCGCCATGGCTTTGACCAGCATGCGGATCGCCGGTGAAGTATTAAATTCCAGGTAAAAGCTGCGTACGAAACGCACCACTTCCCAATGTGCCTCGGTCAGTATTAACTCTTCCTGTGTGGCCAGCAGCGGCGCCAGGGCCTCATGCCAGTCAGCGCTGTTTTTCAGGTAACCCTGTGCGTCGGTTTCAATAACCTGACCTTCATACTCCAACATACTGCCTCGGTAACGGGTAATTCAGAACGGCCGCCAGTTTAGCAAACTTTTGTCGCTGCAAAAAATAAAGCCCCGCCGGAGCGGGGCTTTGGGTATTTCTCAGACGTTGAATCAGTTGCTGCGCGCGAAGCCCAGAATGCTCAACAGGCTGATGAACATGTTGTACAGCGACACGTACAGACTGACGGTGGCGCGAATGTAGTTAGTTTCGCCGCCGTGGATAATGTTGCTGGTTTCCCACAGGATGGCACCGGCGGAGAACAGGATAAACAGCGCGCTAATGGCCAGATGCAGGGCAGGGATCTGCAGGAACAGGTTGGCGATAACGGCAACCAGCAGCACCACAAAACCGGCCATCATCATCCCGGACAGGAACGACATATCCTTGCGCGTGGTCAGCACGTAGGCCGAACAGCAGAAGAACACCACCGCGGTGCCACCCAGTGCCAGCATGATCAGGTCGCCGGCTCCGGTATTAATGAACGAACTGAGGATCGGCCCCAGGGCGTAACCCATAAAACCGGTCAGCGCGAAGGCCGCCAGAATGCCCGCTGGGCTGTTCGCCAGCTTATGTGTCAGGAACATCAGTCCATAGAAACCGACCAGCATCAGCAACAGGCCCGGCGCCGGCAGCCCCAGCATGGTGCTGGCTGTTGCGGTAAGCGCAGAAAAAGCCAGCGTCAGCGAAAGCAGGAAATAGGTGTTACGCAGAACCTTATGTGTACTCAGTAACGAGTCACGCGAGGAGGATGAGACGACAATACGGTCCATAATGATCTCTCTTATCAGGTCATCACAAAATTAGTGACGATGATAGGCAGCGCAAGCGTTTGATTAAAGTTTGTTTACCAATCTTTACCCTTAGTAATCATTGCTGCAACATTGAACCGGTGTTGGTGGTTTCTTCAACGCTTGCACGTCAGTTGCTGTTTTTTCACTCAATTGAACGGTAATGGGCTTTACAAGCGGATCAGCTGTGTTTATAGTTCGGCTCGTTGCGGAGGGGTGGCCGAGTGGCTGAAGGCAACGGTCTTGAAAACCGTCGACGGGAAACCGTTCCAGAGTTCGAATCTCTGCTCCTCCGCCATAAATTATGACCCCCGTGCTCTTAGAGCGCGGGGTTTTTTTATGCCCATAAAATGGCTTGTTGCGCTGATGTCATAGTGCTTATTGCATAAAAAAACCGCCCCGGATGGGGCGGCTGACTAGAACAGTAGCGCAGGGAACTAGCGTACCAAATGCAGGAAGTGCAGGTGTTTCTCGTACTGGTCGAGAATATCGTGGATGATCTGTTCTTGCGTCCAGCCCATCACATCGTAATCCTGGCCGCCTTCCTTCAGGTGGACTTCACCCCGGTAGTACTTATGTTCTTCATCACGTTCTTCGTCTTTCAACCCGGCCAGGGCAAAGGCCGGTTGAATGTAAGCCCGCAGGCGCACCTCATAAACAAAGTTCAGGTCTTCACCCAAATCGACTTCGAAACGGATGCGATCGTCCTGTGAATCATCAATCGAGGACGTGGTGTTTTGCTTGGCTAATTCTGCTTCTACCAGCGTCATGGCTGGTTGAACCACTTCACCGACAAACCGTTTTACCTGAGAGCGTTTAGGGAAGTAGGCGATATTACGTAAGCGCCGTTGCCATGAGATCGGATTGCGTGCGGCAGTCGGTGCAATAGTGGTCATCACCTGGCTGTCGCGCTTATAGGCGTCGATACGCAAGGCCTTTAATAGCCCGTAGATCGACACCAGCAAGATCATCGAGAACGGCAGGGCACTGGCGATGGTCACGGTTTGCAGCGCGCTTAGCCCACCGGCGAGCAACAGGGCAATGGCGACCAAACCCATCATGGCGGCCCAGAAAATCCTCTGCCAGACCGGCGTTTGATCGGTACCACCGGAAGCCAGGGTATCTACCACCATCGCCCCCGAATCCGCCGACGTGACGAAGAACACCACCACCATCGCCATGGCGATAAATGACAGAATATTAGAGAACGGGAAATGTTCCAGGAAGTTGAACAACGCCAGTGCTACGTCATTTTGCACAGTGTCAGCCAGATCGCGCGCCCCTTCGGCCATGATCAGATTAATGGCACTGTTGCCGAACACCGTCATCCACAGCAGTGTGAAACCTGCGGGAACGAACAGCACGCCGGTGACGAATTCACGGATGGTACGTCCGCGTGAAACGCGGGCGATAAACATGCCGACGAAAGGCGACCAGGACAACCACCAGCCCCAATACAATAGCGTCCACCCGCCCAGCCAGTTACTGGATTTTGGCTCGTAGGCATACAGGTTAAAAGTCTTGCTGACGATGTCAGAAAGATAACCGCCGGTATTTTCTACAAAGGATTTTAGTAACAGCACTGTCGGACCGAGCGCAGCTACCAGGACCAGCAGCAGCACCGCCAGGCCGAGGTTCAATTCGGACAGAATGCGGATGCCTTTATCCAGCCCGGACACCACTGACAGCGTCGCCAGGCCGGTGATCACCACGATCAGCACCACCTGTACCGTGGCGTTGATCGGCAGGCCAAACAGGTGGTTAAGACCGGCATTGACCTGTAAGACGCCGTAGCCCAATGAGGTGGCGACGCCGAACACGGTGCCGATCACCGCAAAAATATCTACTGCGTGGCCAATCGGCCCATAGATGCGATCGCCAATAATCGGGTACAACGCGGAACGCAGCGTCAGCGGCAGGCCGTGACGATAGCTGAAGAAGGCCAGAATCAACGCCACGATGGCATAAATCGCCCAGGCATGCAGGCCCCAGTGGAAGAAGGTTAGGCGCATGGCCTGTTTAGCCGCTTCCACTGTTTCCGGCGTTCCGACAGGGGGAGAAAGGTAATGCATCACCGGTTCGGCGACGCCAAAGAACATCAGACCGATGCCCATCCCGGCGGAAAATAGCATGGCGAACCATGAAACATAGCTAAAGTCGGGTTGAGCGTGATCCGGCCCAAGCTTGATGTTGCCGTAACGCGACAAACCCAGATAGGTCACGCTCAACAGGATCAGTGCGACCGCCAGAATGTAAAACCAGCTGGCGTTGGTGAAAATACCCTGTTGCAACGCTTTGAATTTGCGATCGGCTAACTCGGGGTACAGGGCGGCAAAGGCCACCAGGATGATGATTAAAGCGGCAGAGATAAAAAATACCGGAGGATTGATATGGCTACGACGTGCCACAATTTCAGTGTCGTTTTGGCTCATAGAATACCTTCTAGCTAGTCCGTTAGGGAATGGGGGTTAATCCTTTAAAACAGCTCCATAAAAAGTGGGCGAATAGCTGCCCGAGACATTTAACTCGGCGAGTATAGCGAAAAAACGAGGTAATTGACATTTTTTGGTTAAAACAGCTATTTTAAGTTGTTTTATTAGATTTTTAAGCTATATGAAAAGAGAGCGCTCAGGAAAGACAATTCACTCTTTTCGAACGGATAAGACAGCCTGGCCGAGTAATGCCTGTATGTACATCAACACCGCAGCAGACTGCGGCTGCCCTGCATCAGTGGTAGGAAAGGGGCTTTTAGCGGCGGGGTAGAGCAGATCATGAGAGAAACCCCTATAACAGCGGCTTGAACCAGAGGGATGTGCCGTTGGCGCTTGATCAGAGTCATACAGAGGGTAAAATAGAGCGACGCGATCGCGCTTAACGCTTTCATGGAGATAGAGATGAGCTGGTATCAAATAGCATTGTGGACCATGATTTTTCTGAAGTCCGGTGCGTTTCTGGTGTTCGTTTGGTGGTGGATGTTCAAACGTGCCACTAAACCTTACGTTCGCCCGCAAGATGTTGTCATTGACGAAACGCCGGATGATGACAATCTGACCATGGAAGAAGTGATGAAGAAACACGGTATCACCCGTGTGGAAAATCAAACTCAGTAAAAGCGACCCATGCCGAATTCCTCAGGATGAAGGCAAAAACTATCCCTGCGTGGCTTGCGGCCAAACCTGCAAGCCGGGGATAGCTCCCCAGCCTGCAGTCACAGTATTTAACGCCGTTTTCTCCCTACCCGCCATACCAGAATCAGCAACGCCAGTACCGCAATGCCGATTGCCGGAGCCATATAAGGCTGCAACCGCGCCAGCAGTGGGATCGGACCGCCTTGGCGCAATATGGCGACGTCCGCGGCGCTGACTTTAACCGCCGGGTTGCCATACTGTTGCAGGACAAAGTTGCTGATAGCGGCGATCTGTTGGTCGTTCAGTGGATTCACATACGACTGTGGGCCAAAGTTCGGCATCAGCACGTGTTGACTGCCGACCCTTCGCTCGACGCCAAACAGCATGGCCGAAATCAGGTTAGCCGGGTTGCCGGCACCGGTGGCGGTATTGTTGAACAACGAAGGGTAAGCCTGGTTTTTACTGCCGCTGCCGTCTGGCTGATGACAGCTGGCGCAGTTGCCGCTGAACAGTGCGGCGCCGTCGGTCAGGGTATTATTGGCGGTAGCGGGGTGTAACCCGCGCAACTGAGGCTCAACGCTCGATGGCTTGCCATAGCTGTCGGCAGCCTGGCTGTCGTTAAGGTCGCGGATCGGCGTGGTGCTTTTCAGGTAAACGGCGATGGCCGATAGATCCTCAGTGGAAAAATACTGCAGGCTGTTTTCGATAGCCTCCGCCATGCCGCCCGCCGCCTGATTCTTGCCGGCCACCTGGCCCGTTTTCAGGTACTGGACCAATTGCTGCTGATTCCAACCGCCGATGCCGCTGATCGGATCTGAAGTGATGTTGGGCGCATACCAACTGCCTACCATACCGCCCGCCAGCGCCTGACTGTTATCTTCAGCCATCAGCAGGTTACGTGGGGTGTGGCAGGTGTCGCAGTGCCCCGGACCATTGACCAGATAGGCCCCGCGGTTCCATTGCTCGCTCTTGTTGGCATCGGGCGCAAAGCGGCCGTCTTTCAGGAACAACAGATTCCAGGCGGCCATGCTAAAGCGCAGGTTGAACGGGAATGGCAGGTCGGTCAGCGTATTTTTCTGATCGACCGGTTTCACGCCGTGCATAAAGTAGGCATACAGCGCCGTGATATCCGCGTCGCTCAACCGGGTGTAAGAGGTATAGGGCATGGCGGGGTAGAGGTGGGTGCCATCGGCACGAATACCGTCCCTGACCGCGCGGGCAAACTGCTGTTCGCTATAACTGCCAATACCCTCGACGTTGGACGGGGTGATATTAGTGGCGTAAATCACCCCCATGGGGGAACTGATACCATAGCCGCCGGCAAACGGCGTACCGCCTTCCGGTTTGGTATGGCAGGCCTGGCAGTCGGAGGCGATGGCAATCTGTTCGCCTTTCTTAATCAACGCCACGCCGCTCAGGTCAACTTCGTTTGCCGCCTGTGCGGCGCTGCTGCCGAGTAACAGCAGGGATAGCAGCGTCAGTCTCGCCTGTTTTCTCATGACTTCACCGCCAGCTTGCGCGCAATGTCATCGGCGGCCTTGATGCCTAACGCCGCCATGGTCAGGGTACTGTTCACCACGCTGGCGGAAGGGATGGCACCGCCGCCCGGCAACCAAAGATTGGCATGGTCATGAGTCCGGCAGTTACCGTCCACCACCGAATCTTCAGGGCTGTGACCCATGATGGTGCCGCCCATAATATGGTTGTTGGCGTTCAGGCTGGTGGTGATATTAAACTCATCGGCGTCAAACAGCTGACCAATGTGCTCTAGTTGTTTGTGCGCGGCCTCTGCACCTTTACGCACGTAGTC
This sequence comes from Serratia proteamaculans, assembly GCF_008830365.1. Taxonomy (GTDB): domain Bacteria; phylum Pseudomonadota; class Gammaproteobacteria; order Enterobacterales; family Enterobacteriaceae; genus Serratia; species Serratia proteamaculans. The sequence goes on from NZ_WBKI01000001.1 coordinate 85,858, forward strand.
GCCAACGTCGTAGTGGATGTCCGGGCAAGGCAGGCCATGGGCATCTTTGCGGGTTTTACTCAGCGTCAGGCGGTTATTCGGGTCTGGTAACGGTTCCAGACTAATGGACAAATCGACGCCATAGGCGGCGCGACGGCGGATCTCGGCATCTAACTCTTTGCCGACCAACCCTTTTTCCAGCGCCTGTTGGGTTGCAGGTACCACCCGGTTGATGTTGTTGAGGATCATTTTATTGGCCGAGTAGTCTTTACGGAACTCCCCATCACGCGGGCCAACCAGACAGCTGCTTTGCGCCGGACCACGGCCCAGCCACAGAGGTTCTTTCGCCAGGAAAGTGCAGTGAAAACCTGAATGGTCCATCATGTTGCGGCCCACCTGATCGGAAGCGTTGGCGATGCCGTTCGGATTGCGCTCATTGGCAGCCATTAGCAGCAGGCGTGGGGTTTCTATGCCATTACAGGCCAGCGCAAAAGCCTTGGCCGTGGCCTGATGGGACTGTTTTTTGCTGTCCAGCCAATGTACCGCAGTCACCTGATTCTGTTCATCGGTGTCGATTTTGTACACCACCGCTTCCGCCAGCACGACCGCGCCTTTCATCTCTGCGCGTTCAACGTGATGAATACCGTTGTACATGGCGCCTATCGGGCAGATGGGCTGGCAATTGTTGTTACCACAGCAGGTCGGACGGCCTTTCCACGGATGGGTACTGCGCCCCTGCGGGATCGGAACCGAGCGGTAGCCGTGCGGGTTGACCACTTCGGCAAAACGAATGTCGCCGTGAGCCCAGGGCACCATATCCATCGGGTAGGGTTTACTGCGCTCAACCGGGGACTGCTGTTGCGGATCGTTAGGGCCGGCTACGCCAATTTCTTCTTCGGCCCGGCAATAGTAGGGCTCCAGTTCGTCGTAGGAGATCGGCCAGTCGCGGCCCACGCCATACAGGGTTTTCATTTGGAAATCGCTGGGCAGGTGACGCCAGCAGGAAGCCGCCCAGTGCCAGGTGGTGCCGCCGACGGTACGCAGATAACCCTGCTTGAAACTGCCTGCGCTCGGGCCACTCAGGGCTACATAGTTGTTTTCCGGAAAGTAGAGCGGTGCGGTGGCGAATTCAGATTGTGGGTAAAGCCCCTGGTAATCAGAGCCGGCGCGGTTGTCAAAAGGCATATTGCGCCAGTTCTCTACCGCCTGGCCGCGTTCGATGCGCAGGCCTGCCTCCAGTACCAGCACAGAATACCCCTGGCTGACCAATTGATCGGCCATCATGCCGCCGACAATGCCGGAACCCACGATCACAATATCGGCCGAGGCGTTGCCATCGGCGGTAAATACAGGTTTTTTCATCAGAAGGCTCTCAGATCACAGGGAAACATTGACGGCAGGTGGAGCCGCGGTCCACCACAGCGGGCCATTGCCGCAGTAGGTGGGAACGATCAGCGCGTCGCTGGCGGGGCGATACATCAACGCATCTTTGTAGGCAATTAGCTGCGCCGTTTGGCCATGGCCGACGGTGCCGGTATACCAGGCGGTGATAATCGCGGTGACCACTTCCTGCAAGCCGGCCTGGATCGCCTGCTGCTGCAACTGTTGCGCACTTTGGCCCGCTTGTAACAGACCTCCGAGTTGCTCAACCTGTGCAGTGAACTGGGCATTCTGATTATGCAGCGCAGTAAAAATACGCGCCGACATCCCCTGATCGATATCCTGATGTTCGGTCAATGTCTGAGATATTTTGAAGAAGCGAGCAAACTGCAAGGGGTTGGCTGCAGCAGTTTGTTGTTCAGCCAGGCTGAGGAAAGGATAACTGAGCAGCGAGCCGGCCAGCAGGGTTGAGGCCAGCCCCAGCAGCACTTCACGTCGACTGAAACCGGTTCCATTTTTGGCTGGTAGCCCACCATCGTCTAATAACAAATTTTCCATGTGTTTTTCTCACAACAGGTGTTAGTGCCGAATAAGGCAAAAGGGAGCGGGTAAAGAGGGATAAAAAATAGTCAACAATGGAATAACTCCATTACTTATGGTTTTATATCTAATAATTTGGCGGGATATTAACTTGTCGATAACTTTCCGGCAATAAACTTGCTTAGATGCCATGACAAAACAGCACGTAAAGAATAAAAAACCCGCCGCAGCGGGTTTCCGGTTTATACGTTAGCTTTTGCAACCCATCAATTCCGGCAGCACGCCCGGTTTGGCCTTCAGCGACGCCTGCACATCTTCTGGCAGACCGGCCCAGATAATCAGCCCGGTGCGCTTCTCAATTTCGTTAACCGTTACGCGGTACTGACAAAAATCGGCGTTTTTCGGGGTGTTTTGATCAAACAGAAACGCCGCATAGTGGTTCACTTCCGGGCTGTTATTGATAAAAATCACCTTCCAGTAAGCGCTGGGGATGGTATGTGCTTTTTGGGTGCCCGGCAGTTTACCCATATTGCGCTCGTACAGCGGGCCGGTCACGGTATACACCGAACTGATGTCTGCCCGGTCAATCAGCTTACGTTCCTGATCTTCCAACCGTGCCCAGGAACCCTGGTTCAGGTCGGCCATCTGCGGCGTGATGTTGGAAAGGTAGTTCAGCGACTCCCAGTCAGACACGCCCGCCAGTGAGGCCAACGGCGCCTGATGCCCACGGTCGACCTTCAGTGCCGCATTGGCACCGGTGTAGTCTGCCGGGATCAGGGTATCCGCCGGGTTCAGCGCCGGATCGGTCTTCCAGTTGCGGGTTTTACCGCTGGCCGGTGTGTCTTTGGTGATGTGATAAGCCACCCAGTTGGCGAACTTGGTGGTGCTGTTGTTGTTCAGCGTATAGGCATGGCGAACGATTGACACATTGCTGCTGCCGCCGGTTGGGCAACCGACTGCACAGTTGTCGATCGATTCCAGCGCCTCGGCGGAAGCATGAGCGGTAAACAGCAGGGCGGCCAGAGCTAACATCTTGTTAAAACGCATATTCATATCCTCAATAAGTTAAAATAATACTGTATGTATTTACAGTAAAATTAACTTATCGCAATGAAACGAATACAACAATGCAACACATTCACGTTATGAATGTGTCAGCATTGGTACAGCAAAGTTGATGAAAACAGGCAGTGCGGCGACAGGGCCGAAGTATCAAAAACGCCAAAAGGCGCGTGAGCACAGGATCAACATAGGGTAAATCTCAAGACGGCCAAGCAGCATCGCCGAGCACATCAGCCATTTGGCTGCATCGCTAAGCGTACCAAACCCGGCGGCGGTTTCACCAAAGCCTAATCCCATATTATTGATACAGGCGGCGACGGTGGCGAAGGAAGTGACCAGGTCATAGCCCATCAGGTTCAGCAGCCAAACGAAGAAACAGCTGAAGAAGACATACAGAAAGAAGAAGCTCCAGACCGAACGCAACACGCGATCCTGAATAGGCGCATTGCCAACCTTGATGGTGAAAATGGCGTTGGGATGAACCAGTTGGTTAATCTCATGCCGGCTCTGCTTGTACATGATCAGAAAACGCAGTGCCTTGATACCGCCGCAGGTAGAACCGACACAACCACCGAAAAAGCTCGCCGCCAACAGCAGCATAATGGTGTGGGAGGGCATTTTGGCATAGTCGGCGGTGGCCAGCCCGTTATCGGTCATCATCGAACTGGTGAGGAAAAAACCGTGTACGAAGGAGTCTTTGGCACCGTACATGCCGGAGCGGTACAGTTCGAAACAGACAATGGCCACGATAATCGACAGCACCAACAGGAAAAAACGCAGTTCCGGGTTTCTATACAGCGGCTTCAGGCTGCGGCGGCCCACGGCGACGAAATACAGGGTGAAATTCACTGCAGCCAGAATCGAGAAGATCCCGCCGACCATTTCCACCGCCGAGCTATCGTAAAAACCCAGGCTCTCATTGCGGGTGGAAAAGCCCCCGAGCGAAACGGTGGAGATCCCATGGCAGAGTGCATCAAACCACGGCATGCCCGCAATACGGAACGCCACCGTACAGGCCAACCCCAGGCCAAGATAAATCAGCCACAGGTTTTTCGAGGTGTCGGCCAGCCGCGGAGTCAGACGTTCTTCTTTGAACGGCCCGGGCATTTCCGACTGATAAAGCTTGGCGCCACCAATGCCCAGCAGCGGCAGCACCGCGACGGCCAACACAATGACGCCGAGGCCACCGATAAAATTGAGCTGGGAGCGGTAGTAGAGAAAAGACTTAGGTAAACCGGAGACGTCATTAAGTACCGATGCGCCGGTGGTAGTGATGCCGGAAACGCCTTCGAACATGGCATCGGTCAGGCTGATATTCAGCGTGTCATCTATCCACAACGGCAGGGCGCTGACCATTGAAAACAGTAGCCAGAACAACACAATAATCAGAAAACCGTCCTGTGTGCGAAGCTGCACCTTGGACTGACGCGTGCTGAACCAGCCCAATCCGCCGAGAGAGCCGGCAATCACCAGCGTATAGAAGAAGGAAAAAACGCTTTTTTCTTTATACAACAACGCCACCAACAAAGGGGGAATCATTGACAGGCTGTAAAGGAAAACTAAAAAACTGCAAAGATGAATAACGACCAGGATCTGTTTATTCTTGACCATACTTGCGCCCGAGTTGCCAGTCGGCAATGAGTCAATTTATTCTTTAAGTATATAAAGAATAAGGCAGACGATATAAAAAAAGCGTAAAAATTCATATCGTCTGCGAAGGTTGGCACGTTTTTAACCGTGGTGGTGATTATTCCAACAAATTGTTTACGGTGCGACGTACGTATTGCGTCATCTGCGCCAAATCCTCGGGTGACACCGGTCCGCCACCGGCATGGATGACCTGCTGTTCAATCTGAGCAATTTCCTGCTCGACCCTATTGGCAATCTGCACTTTGACGATTTTATCCACCGACGAGAGCAGTACCTTCAACACCACTTTCAGCGCCACATTCTCGCAGAACGAATCGTAGTGATGGACCGCAGGCGGTGCCGCGGGTGGCTCGGGTGCGCGCGGGGCCATAGCCTTGAAACTGTCTACATTTTCAATAATAAGATCCAGGTCTCTTATTAGTTCATCAAAATCTTTAGACACTGACTTATTTCCCTTCGCTATGCGCAAAAACAGAACGCCCGTCATCAGGGCACAGGGCGGTGATTGACGGGCAGAACGAATTTCGACCGTGACGTTCAGGTAGTGAATGGCAGGCTGAGCGGCATTTTAACCTTGCTGCGGGTTGGCAACAAGATGGGGCCGAAGGAATCAACGGCCCCAGAGGGCAGGTAACTGAAGGTTATCGCTTAACTTTTCAGCTTAGCGGTGATTTTCGCCACGTGTTCACCCTGATAACGGGCAATGGTCAGCTCTTCCGGGCTGGGTTGGCGTGAACCGTCGCCGCCGGCGATGGTGGTTGCGCCGTAAGGGGTGCCGCCGCGGGTTTGCGAGACATCAAACAGTTCCGGAGTGGCATAACCGATCGGCACAATAATAAAGCCGTGGTGCGCCAGCGTGGTCCAGGTGGAGGTGATGGTGTGCTCCTGACCGCCGCCGGTTCCGGTCGAGGAGAAGACGCTGCCCACTTTGCCGTACAGTGCACCGGAAGCCCATAGCCCACCGGTTTGGTCGAGGAAGGTACGCATTTGGCCAGCCATATTGCCAAAGCGGGTCGGGGTGCCGAAGATAATGCCGTCGTAATCGGCCAACTCCTGCGGGCTGGCTACCGGTGCTTTTTGATCTTGTTTACCGCCGGCTTTGGCGAAGGCCTCTGCCGGTATGGTTTCCGGCACGCGTTTCAGGGTCACTTCAACGCCACTGACCCGGCGAGCGCCTTCCGCTACCGCCTCCGCCAGGGTTTCAATATGTCCGTACATTGAGTAATAAAGGACCAATATTTTCGCCATGTTCCATTCTCCGCTCTGGTGATTGCAAGATATGCCCCCTAAGCATAGGAGTGAATGAAGAACTTATCCTCGCGGTTTTATTTTATTCCGGCCATCGCCAGCAGTGTGCCGAAGGTAATCAGCAGACCGCCAAAGGCTCTGTCGATACCTTTGCGCATACGCAGCAGGCGCGCATTGATACGGGGGGCGGAAAACAGCAGCGCGACGGCACTGAACCAGAGAATATGGGCGAGTGAAATAAACAGCCCATAACCGATTTGTATGCTGAGCGGTGTCTGCGGGTTAACCACCTGCATAAACAGGCTGACGATAAAAATGGTGGTTTTCGGGTTGAGCACGTTGGTTAAAAAGCCGGTTTTCAGCGCGGCAATATCGTTGACGGCGGCTGGCGTGTTGGAAGATGGGGCTGAATGGGCACCGGCGCTACGCAGCATACTGACGCCAAGATAGATCAGGTATGCGGCGCCAATCGCCTTCAGCAGGGTGAATAACCACAGCGACTGCTGGATTAACACACCGACCCCAATCAGGGTATAGCTGACATGGATCAGCACGCCAGCGCCAATGCCACAGGCGGTTACTACCCCGGTGCGGCGGGAGAGCAGCAGGCTGTTGCGTGACACCATGGCAAAGTCCGGCCCTGGACTGATGACGGCGAGTAAAGTGATGGTGACGACAGCGAGAAGTTCGGTCATAGTTATCCTGGCAATAAATCAGAAAAGAGTGGCTGATTTATAAGAGAAATGTCCGATGGTGACAAACGATGAAAACTGACCGTATCGGTGAGAAAAACTCACATAGTGTTAATCGACCGCTGTCGCTGGGAGGGCTGCGTTGTTTTGAGGCCGCCGCGCGACTGGAAAGTTTTACTCAGGCGGCGAACAGTCTGAGTCTGACGCACGGTGCGGTTAGCCGTGCGGTCAGGGGGCTGGAGGAGGAGCTCGGTGTGGCATTGTTTGAACGCCGCCATCGGCGGGTGTACCTGACCGTGGCCGGTCGTACGCTATTGCAGGCGTCACAACAGGCATTCGGCATTCTGGAGCACAGCGCACAAACGCTGCGGCAACAGGCGCAGGACGCACCGCTGATATTGTCCTGCGAGCCGACGCTATTGATGCGCTGGCTGATACCGCGTCTGCCGGCATTTCAGTTGGCATACCCGGACATCAACCTGCAACTGGTGGCTGGCGGTGGGCAGTTTTCGTTTCACGATGGGATTAGCGCCGCTATCCGTCGCAACGATTTTGACTGGGGCGATAAGCTGCACAGCGTAGCGTTGTTCAACGAACGGGTCGGGCCGGTGTGCAAACCTGAAATGCTACGGCGTTTTGTGACCGCCAATGGCGGCCAGCCGCAGTTGAGCCAAGATGCGGTGCTATTGCACTCGGCCACCCGACCCGATGCCTGGCGACAGTGGGCGCAAGCACAGGGCGTCGCGCTGGCGGGGAGATCGGAACAGCGTTTTGATCATTTCTACTTCAGTTTACAGGCGGCGGTGGCGGGAATAGGTATTGCCATCGGCCCGTGGCAACAGGTGCGTGATGATGTCGCTAGCGGGTTGCTGTGCGCACCTTTTGGTTTTTCGTCGGATGGCAGCGGTTACTGTTTGCTGACGCCGCAAGAAATCCGGCCGGGCAGTGCGCTGGCCCGGTTGGCGGATTGGCTACAGCTTACGGCATGCGCCTGAGTTTTTCTGCCAGGCGTTGTTGTTGCCAGCGACTGAAAACATCACGCAACAGCAGAGTACGGGTGGCACGCATGACCAGTGCGATGCTCATGCCGCCGATGGCCCACAGCGACCACAGATATTGCGGATGGGTAAACCAGTTGATGGCAAACAGCATCAGACCGATGCAGGCAAACCGTACCGCCATACTCAACAGCTTGGTTTCCGCCGCGACCTGCCGGCGTATGTCCTGTTCTGCCTGATGATTATTGTCAGCTTTTTCCTGCTGTGTCGGCTGGTAAAGATCGCTGACCTGCAACCCCATGGCTGCGGCAATGGCGGTCAGGGTCTCCAGACTGGCCTGTTCGCCATTTTCAATACGTTGAACCGTGCGGGTACTGAGGCCGGCAATGGTGGCCAATTGCTCTTGTGACCAGCCCTTTTCCAGCCGTAATGGCCTGATGCGGTAAGTTTGCATTGCGTTCTCCAAAATGAACCCTCAATGACACAAAGTGTAGGGGCTGGCAGCGTCGACCGCCACGACACTAGCATGACATGTGCACGACAGACGGGTGACAGCCCACTGAAAATGCGGGCTGTTGTGGCGACTAGAAGGTGACGTTGCGGATAAAACGTAAGGGTTGCTGGCTGTGGTTAGCGTAAGCGTAGTGTTGATCGCTGTTGAACACCTGGGTTTGGCCAGCTTCCAGCGTCAAGGTTTGTTGTTCCAGTACCAGCGTCAGGCTCCCGGCGATGACGTAGATAATTTCGCTCCAGCCTTCGGCATCCGGCACCGAGTCGTAGTGCTCGCCCGGCATCAGCGTCCATTCCCAGAGTTCAACCCGCTGGCGCGCAGGCACGCTGGCGGCGAACAGCGCCTGACTTGCCGGTTGAACCCCTTGCCAGGCCAGTTCACCCACCAAATGGTTGCCACGCGCTTCGGGTGCCTGGATAAGATCGGTGAAGGCGATATTCAACGCATCGGCCAGTTTGTCCAGCACCGCCAGGCTGACGTTACGGTCACCGGCTTCAATGCCGGCCAGCATGCGGCGGCTGACGCCGGATCTTTGTGCCAGCGCCACCTGACTGAGCCCCGCCTGTTGGCGATAACCGCGCAGGTTACTGCTCAGGTATTGCAGCACCTTGGGCGCTTCATGTTTGCCGCTGTTCACTGTATTGCTCATCCGCAGGCGTTACCTCATACTGGCAGGATCTGTGCATTATATTGCACCCAGCAGGAAGGGCAAGCCGGTGTCCGCAGTAAAAAAATCCTTTATTTCCGCCTTCATTCCCAAGATAAAGCGACAGGAAGCGGTGCTGATTTTCATCACCATGATCTGGGGCGGCACCTTTTTGGCGGTGCATCTTGCCATGCAGGTCAGCGGGCCGTTCTTTTTCGTTGGTTTGCGCTTCGCCGCCGCCACGCTGGTGCTGATGTTGTTTTCGTTGCGCAGTCTGCGCGGGCTGACCTGGTATGAGCTGAAAGCGGGCGTGTTTATCGGTGTGGCCATTATGTTCGGCTACGGTCTGCAAACCGTGGGGTTACAAACCATCAGCAGCAGTCAGTCGGCGTTCATTACCGCCATGTATGTGCCTATGGTTCCGCTGCTGCAGTGGCTGGTATTGGGGCGTTTTCCCGGCGTGATGGCCTGGGTCGGCGTGTTGCTGGCATTCAGCGGTCTGATGCTGCTGGCGGCGCCGAGCAACACCGATATGACGCTCAGCGTGGGTGAGATACTGACGTTGATTGGTACGCTGGGTATGGCCGCCGAGATCATTTTGATTGGCGCTTATGCGGGTAAGGTCAATGTTAAGCGGGTGACGTTGGTACAACTGGCGACCGCCTCGCTGGCCTCGTTCCTGATGATGGTGCCGACCGGTGAGTCGGTGCCGCCGTACAGCAGCTATCTGTTGTACAGTGCAATCGGTCTGGGGATGGCCAGCGCCATTATTCAGGTAACAATGAACTGGGCGCAACGCAGCGTTTCACCGACGCGTGCCACGGTCATCTATGCCGGTGAACCTGTCTGGGCCGGGTTGGTCGGACGTATTGCCGGCGAACGTTTGCCCGGCGTAGCCCTGTTAGGCTGTGCGCTAATCGTGTTGGGAGTGCTGGTTAGCGAACTGCGCATCCGTCGCAAGGGAAAAGCGGCGGCGCTGGCCGAATAAGGCCCGATTACCGGGCCATCACGATGGATTAACGTACGGGACTGTCTGCCAGCGGCAGTGCTTTGCGCTTGCGCAGCAGGGCATTGAGGATAATGGCACCGAAAGTGGCAGTGCCGATCCCGCCCATGGTGAAGTTGCCAATGGTCAGTGCAAAATCCCCCGCACCCAGTACCAGCGTAACCGCCACCATAATCAGGTTGCCGTTATCACCCAGATCCACCTTGTTCTGCACCCAGATACGCGCTCCGGCGACGGCGATCAAACCGAACACCACTACCGAAGCACCGCCCAGCACCGGGCCGGGAATGGTGTGGATCAACGCACCGAACTTCGGTGAAAAGCCCAAAACAATCGCCACCACCGCCGCCGCGACAAACACCAGCGTAGAGTAAATCTTGGTCACCGCCATCACGCCGATATTCTCAGCATAGGTGGTTACTCCGGTACCGCCCACAGAGCCGGAGAGCATGGTCGCCAGTCCATCCCCGACGAAGGCTCGGCCGATATAAGGGTCGAGATCGCGGCCGGTCATGCCCGCCACCGCTTTGACATGCCCGAGATTTTCCGCCACCAAAATAATCGCCACCGGGGCAATCAGCAGCATGGCGTGCAGGTTAAACGCCGGCGCGGTGAACTGCGGCAGACCGAACCAGGCCGCCTGGCTCAGTGCGCTGTAATCCACCGGTTTGCCAAGCCCCAAGCCATTGGTCGCCACCACGTAAATCAAATAGGCGGCAATCAATCCCACCAGGATCAACAGCCGCTGCATCAGCCCACGGGTGAATACCGCTACCGAACCAATACACAGGATGGTGACCACCGCCATCCAACTGTCGAAGTTGGAGGCCGAGACGCTGCGTACGGCGATCGGGGCCAGGTTCAGGCCGATCGCCATCACCACGGCACCGGTCACCACCGGCGGCATCAGACGTTCGATCCAGCGGGTACCGACGCTCATCACCACAAAGCCGATCAGCAGATACACCAGGCCGCAGGCGATGATGCCGCCGAGCGCCAGCGCGATATTCGGGTTAGCGCCCTGGCCACTGTAACCGGTCAGGGTGATCACCAGCCCGACAAACGCCGCGCTGGAGCCGAGGTAACTCGGTACCCGGCCGCCAACCACCAGGAAAAACAGCAGCGTGCCGATGCCGGACATCAGAATAGCCAGATTGGCGTCAAAGCCCATCAGCAGCGGCATCAGTACCGTGGCACCAAACATCGCCACCGCATGTTGCAAACCCATCACCAGCGTCTGCGCCAGTGGCAACCGTTCATCGGGCGCGACGATCGCTCCATCCAGATTGCCTTGTTTCATACGCCATTGGGGAAACCAGGTATTCGCCATCGTTATCTCCAAAATGTTGAGTGCAGGTTAGGGTGACTGGTGAGTGCGTTTTTAGCGATTATCCGTCGCTGCCTGCTTTGGCAACGCGTGGTAGCGTCGGTCGAAGTAGGCCAGGCCATGGCTGTCGTCATTACGCGTCAGCGCTACCGCCTGACAGAACAGAATGTCGTGGGTGCCGACGCTGACAATCTGACTGATCTGGCAGTCGAACGAGACCACCGCACCGTGCAAAATGGGGGCGCCGGTCGCCAGCGTAGACCAGCGCGCGGCAGAGAAACGCAGGTCCATAGGCGTTTTTCCGCCAAACAAATTCGACAGCGACTCGTGCTCCGCCGCCAGGGTATTGACGCACAGCGTCTGGTTTTGCTTAAACACCGAATAGACCGAGGCGGATCGATTCAGGCACACCAACAGTGTTGGCGGCGTATCGGTGACGCTGCATACCGCCGAGGCGGTAAAGCCGGCACGGCCGGCGGGCCCATCGGTGGTGATGATATTGACCGCCGAACCCAGGCGCGCCATGGCGTCGCGGAAGTCCTGTTTTTCTACGTACGGTGGCGCTAGTGGCGTATCGGCAAGCAGCGTTTGGCTTTGCATGAGGTGTCTCCGGGTCTAGGATGCAAGACGGGTGTTGGCGTGAGGTGTTTTCAACAGCCAGCCCAGCAAAATGCGGTTAAAGTTCTCTGTGTCGGTCACGCTCATGGCATGGCCGCCGTACGCCATCTCTGCCAGTTCGCCGTTCGGCAGACCAGCCGCCAACTGATGTGAGCAGTGATAGGGCACCAGCAGATCGTCGCGGGAACACAGCGCCAGGGTCGGCGTGGTGATGTCTGCCAAATGCGGACGGAAATCAGTATTCATCAGCGCATTCAGACGGCGCAGCAGGTTTTCGGTACCCTGAAAATGCGCGGTCTGGTGCTGCAGTTCTTCATCGAGCAAGGTCTGGTGTTGCGACAGCCAGTCGGCGGGGAACAGGAACAGCGGTTGGGCACGCACGTAGGCTTCCACGCCGCTGTTGAGCAACAGATCCTGACGCACTTTGAAGCAGCGCTGGGTCTGGCTGTCCAGCGTCGGCCAACCATTGACCACCACCAGTTTTTCGATCAACTGCGGGTGCGTGAGCGCCAATTGCAGGCCAATCATGCCGCCAAGGGCATGGCCGACGAAATAACAGCGTTCTACGCTGAGTGAATGCAGCAACTGCGCCACCTCATCGGCCATATCGGCCATGCTGTAGCCGTCCGGTACCTCACCTTTGCTGTGTGCGGTACCGGAGTGATCGTAAACCACTACCCGGAAATGCTCGCTTAGCGCGTTAATCTGCGGTTGCCAAAAGCTGCCTGCGCCACCCAGCCCGGCGGAGAGTACCAGCGTGGGCGCCAGCGGTGTGTCTTTCCCCAAAATCTCAAAATACATGCTCGATCCTCAGCGAATAATGACTCAGCGGCCGATATGGGCCACGGTGGCGATTTCAATCAGGGCGTCCGGCTTCACCAACCCGCACTGAATGCAGTAGCGTGCCGGTTTGTCGCCGGGGAAATACTCCGCATACACCTGATTGACGGCGGCATAGTTTTGCCAGTCGGTGAGGAAGATCGAGTTAAAGGTCACGTCGTCCATGTTGCCACCGGCGGTTTCGATCACGCTTTTGATGGTTTCCAGCACGTGGCGGGTTTGCGCCGCCGCGTCACCGACGTGTACCACGTTATTGTCTTTATCGAATGCCAGCGTGCCCGAAACGTAAACCACGCCGTCAGCCAAGGTGCCGGGCACGAAAGGGGCCAGTGGTTTGCCGGTGCCCGGCGGAGTAATGATTGTTTTTGGCATAGTGATGCTCCTGGTGAAAATTTAATATTTGGTGAATAAAAGCAAAACTCATGCCGTCTGGCTGAGTGGGGCGGCGAGCACGTCACAGAAACTGTCAACGTCCGACACCCAGCCAAAAAAGGTTTCGATGTTGTACAACGCCGCCTGCTGGATGAACGCTGGCCCGGCCTGGTGAGTGGCGTCAGCCAGTACGATGCCGAAATACTCGAGGAAAAAACCGTCGCGTAGCGTGGACTCGACACAGACGTTGGTAGCGATGCCGGTAAACACCAGATGATGAATGCCATACGAGCGCAGCAGGCTGTCGAGCTGGGTGTTAAAGAATCCACTGTAGCGTGGTTTTGGGATCACGATATCGCCGGGTTGCGGCTGCAGTTCGTCCACCAGGTCGTAATCCCAGTCACCCTTGGCCAGCAGCTTGCCCATCAGTTCCGGGCGCTTACGCATGGTTTTCAGCGCGTTGGATTTATGCCAGTTGGGGGAACCCTGGCCGCCGGCCTCGACGTACTGGTTGTCCCAACCGTTCTGGAAGAAGATCACCTTGATACCGGCGGCACGGGCAGCGTTGATAGCGCGTTTGATGTTGGCGATCACCGGGGCGGTGGCCGAAACATCAAACCCGGCGAGATCCAGATAGCCGCCCTGCGAAGCATAGGCATTTTGCATATCGACCACGATCAAGGCGGTTTCCTGCGGCGCAAAGGCGATAGCCTCCGGACGGGCGGGAAGGGTGACGGTAGCGCCGGCCTGCGGTGAATGGCGGTGCACCACCAGTTGGTTTTCAACAATTTTCATCATGCCACCTCGCGGCTTGCAGCGGTTTGTGGGCAAACGTCGGCACGGCTTTTCATCAGCGGCTGGATGCGTTCGCCAAAGTCTTCCACCCCTTTGACAAAGTCATCGAAGGTCAGCAGCACGCCTTCGGTACCGGGGACGGTGGCGATTTCATCCATCATGCGCGCCACATTGGCGTAGGAGCCGACCAGCGTACCCATGTTGATGTTGACGGCTGAGGTGGGGTCTGCCATCTGGCGCACGTTGGTGTCGGCACCGGATTTGGTGTCCTTGCCACTTTGCTCGGTCAGCCAGGCCAGGGCTTCGGTATCGGCCCCCGCTTTATAGCTTTCCCATTTGGCGCGGGCGGCCTCATCGGTTTCATCGGCAATGATCATAAACAGCACGTAGCAGGCCACGCTGCGGCCTTCGCTATCCGCCGCAATTTTCAGGCGAGCCGCCGTCGGTGCAAAGGCGGTCGGGGTGTTGACGCCCTTGCCAAAGCAGAAGTTGTAATCGGCATATTTGGCCGAGAAGGCCATACCCGCGTCGCTCTGCCCGGCGCAGATCACCTTGATGTCCGCCTGCGGCTGCGGGCTGACGCGACAGTCGTCCATCTGGAAGAACTCGCCTTTGAAATCTGATTTACCGGTGCCCCAGAGATCGCGCAGCACATTGACGTATTCCGCCAGATAGTCGTAACGGCGACCGAAGTAATCGTCACCCGGCCACATGCCCATCTGCTCGTATTCCGGTTTTTGCCAGCCGGTGACCACGTTCAGGCCAAAGCGACCGTTGGAAATGGAGTCGATGGTGGAGGCCATGCGGGCGACGATCGCCGGTGGCATGGTCAACGTGGCCGCCGTGGCGTAGATCTTGATGCGTGAGGTGACGGCCGCCAGCCCGGCCATCAGGGTGAAGGATTCCAGGTTGTGGTCCCAGAACTCGGTTTTGCCACCGAAGCCGCGCAGTTTGATCATCGACAGAGCGAAGTCGAAGTTGTAGTGCTCGGCCTTTTGCACGATGGTTTTGTTGAGTTCAAACGTCGGTTGGTACTGTGGGGCATTGCTGGAAATCAGCCAGCCGTTGTTGCCGATAGGAATAAATACGCCAATTTTCATTTGAACACCTCGGGTCTGCGAATGGGACGGTTCATATGCTGCCTGAATGCTTCTCGCCGGACAGCGCTGGATACGACGGCTATTGCAAGTGGAGTGCCAGTTTTTAAAATGGATTATTTATCAATGAGTTGTTTTTAATGTGTGATTTTTTTGTTGAGTGAATGGTCCAAAACAGACCATTTGGTCAAAAATAGCTGCACAAAAAACAGGCGCAGCTGCGCGTTAAAGGTGCAAAGAATCACTCGGAAGGGGTAGGCAAAAGCGTGGGTTTAACCCAATGGCTTTGTTATGCTGGCTCGAATCAGGTTGCGCCAAGGAGTCGCAGTGAAGCCACAAGCCGTTAAACCCCCCACGCGCCGCTCGCGTGCGGTGGCTGCAAAACGCAGCACCATCATGGATGCGGCGCTGGAATTTTTCTCGCTGTACGGTATTCATGGCACCAGTCTGGATCAGGTGGCCGAACGCGCCGACGTCTCCAAAACCAATCTGCTGTATTACTTCCCTTCCAAAGAAGAGCTGTACGTGGCGGTGCTGAAAGGCATTCTTGAGGTGTGGCTGGCACCGCTTAAAGCGCTGCGTGCCGATCAGGAACCCTTGCAGGCCATTCGCGAATATATTCGGCTGAAGCTTGAGGTATCCCGCCATCATCCGCAGGCTTCACGGCTGTTTTGTCTGGAGATGATCCAAGGGGCCCCCTTGTTGAAACAGGAGCTGCAGGGCGGGTTAAAGGCGCTGGTGGACGAGAAGTCCGCGATGATTGAGCGCTGGATTGCACAGGGCCATATCGCGGCGGTAGAGCCGCACCATCTGATCTTCATGCTGTGGGCAACCACTCAACACTACGCTGATTTTTGGGTGCAGGTGGAAGCGGTGACCGGCAAGACCCTGGACGATGAGGCGTTTTTTCAGCAGACGGTGGAGAACGTGCAGCGGGTGATTGTCGAGGGTATTCGGCCGCGCTAAGCGCCAGGAGTGGGAAGGGGGATAGCGGACTATCCCCCAGCAGCGTATTAAGCGGTTTTCTTCTTGCGCAGGAACACGTAGGACAGACCGAGCACCACAAACCACAGCGGCGTGACGATCAGCGCCTGGCGGGTATCTTCGCGCAGCGTCAGCAGCACCAACACAAAGGCGAAGAACGCCATACAGACCCAGCACATCAGTTTGCCGGCCGGCATCTTGTAGATCGATTTCTGGTGCAGCGCCGGGCGTTGCTTACGGTAAACCAGATACGAGCACAGGATGATGGTCCAGACAAACATAAACAGGATCGCCGAGACGGTGGTCACCAGCGTGAAGACTGTCATCACGTTCGGGATCAGGTAAATCAGCACTACCCCACCCAACAAACAGATACAGGAGAAGGTCAGGCCATTAGCCGGTACTGCCCGCTTGGACAGGTGGGCGAACGACTTGGGTGCATCGCCTTCCTGTGCCAGACCGAACAGCATACGGCTGGTAGAGAATACGCCACTGTTGGCGGAAGAGGCGGCGGAAGTCAGTACCACAAAGTTGATCACACTGGCTGCGGCAGGCAGGCCAATCAGCACGAACAGTTCCACGAACGGACTCTTGTCGGCGACCACTGAACTCCATGGCGTGACCGACATAATCACGATCAGGGCGAACACGTAGAACATGATGATGCGGATAGGAATCGAGTTAATGGCGCGTGGCAGTACTTTTTCCGGATCTTTGGTTTCAGCCGCGGTGGTGCCCACCAGCTCAATGCCGACAAAGGCGAACACTGCAATCTGGAAGCCGGCGAAGAAGCCGCTGATGCCTTTCGGGAACATACCGCCGTCATTCCACAGATGTGAGAACGACGCGACGGTGCCGGTAGGCGACTGGAACTGCATGGCGATCATCACCAGCCCGGCGATGATCAGCCCGACAATGGCGACGATTTTGATCATCGCGAACCAGAACTCCATTTCACCAAACATCTTCACCGTCGCCAGATTCAGGCCCAGCAACAGCAAAATGCACAGCAACGAGGCGATCCACTGCGACAGCCCGGGGAACCAGAACTGTGCATAAGCGGTGATCGCCACCACGTCGGCAATACCGGTGACCACCCAACAGAACCAGTAGGTCCAGCCGGTGAAAAATCCGGCCCAGGGGCCGAGCAGATCGGCGGCAAAATCGCTGAAGGATTTGTATTCCAGGTTGGAGAGCAGCAGCTCGCCCATGGCGCGCATCACGAAGAACAGCATAAAGCCGATAATCATGTATACGAAGATGATCGAAGGCCCGGCCAGGCTGATGGTTTTGCCAGAACCCATAAACAGACCTGTACCAATAGCACCGCCGATGGCGATCAGTTGAATATGTCGGTTAGTTAGGTTTCTACGTAGATGATCTTCTGATTCGGGCGACGCCTCTGCGGCTATTTTAGAGTGATCTACCATCTGATGATGTCCTGTTTTACCTGTCATGAGTGAAATAGTGAGCTCTGAAGTGGCTCTTTTTTATACGATTATCTGGTTGTGCCAGATTTAGTAAGGTAGTGCAATAACGCCACCTTTGTGCAACATGTTTACAACATTTATGCGAGGGATAAAAGTCGATTGTTCTTTACACTGCGGAGGCAAATCGGACGTCTTGGGGGCGGAAGATTACTCTGGGTTCTGGCAGATTAATAGCCCTGCTGCGGCTTATCTTATTGATAAAGCAGGGTGTTAAAAATATCGCATGAGAATAACTAATGAGTGTAAGCGTTTGACATTCAGGGGGTGGAAACAAAAACTCTAACTTCCTTGATCGTTAGTTCAAGGGGCACAGTTGCTGACGCTTATTCAATTGATTACAGGGAAGAACGCAGCACCTCCTGTTAGCTAAATCAATGTGTTAGCGGCTATTTTTTCTTGATGGTTTTTTAAGATTAATAGCTGATTGAGACTCACCCCACAAAAAACGCATTCCCTCGAGTGAATATTCAGTTAAGTGATCTGGCGCAAACTGAGCCTACCGACAGCCGATTTATCGCGAACTCTAAACGTAGATTTCCTACAAAATTGGTAATGGGACTTTTGGCGGGATGAAGCTGTTAGAAACGCGCTATCCGCCAGACCTGAATGGGAAGAAGCCGACTTGCGTGATTTTTTGCATTTTTAGTATTTACACCGGCTAGCCAAGAGTAAGCTGATAGCCCGTATATAAGTTTGGCCCTTACTGTTTTAAAAGGAAGTGAACCATGAGGAAAGCTAATTTAGGGTTTGGAATGAGCGTGCCGAAATTAGTGCTTATTACGCTCACGCTACTATTGGCGGGGTGCTCGAAGACCCATTCCGAGATAAAGTCAGGGGCGTCTGGAGAGGGTGTTGATGATCTTTTTGCTACTTTGGAAGGCAAAACAGCGCCTGTACCTGCGGACGGGGTCAATACGTATGCCATGCAGATCAAGTCTGCTATTCAAAGTCATTTACACGATGCCGGTTTATACGCCGGTAAAGAATGCTCTTTAAGGATCAAGCTGGCTCCGGATGGCATGCTTATCGGCGTCCGGGCTGAAGCTGGTGATCCTGCTCTTTGCCGCGCAGCGATAAAAGCAACCACAAACGCCCGCTTTCCCAAACCGCCGTCACAGGTTGTGTATGGTGATTTTAAAAATGCCGTATTGGAGTTTCGCCCTCAATAACCCGATGCTGGCACTTCAAAACACCCGGCTAACCCACATCAGGGCCAGCGCCCAAATCCCGGCGGACAGCGCGCTGGCGCAATAAACCTGCTTGAGCGGCAGTGCAATGATACCGGCGACCAAGGGCACGGTGTAGCGCATCACCGCCAAAAAACGTGACATAAACAGCAGTGGCATGCCTTTCTTCTGCAGTGCGGTTTGTGCCCGGTGCAGAGGGGTCTGAAATCGGATCGGCAACCTTTTGAGCGATCCCCGGCGGCAGAACAGCGCGCCGCAATGGAAGGATAAAACGGAGCCGAGCAGGGCGCCCAGGGTAATCGCCGCCCAGACATGGACGTCGGGGAGCATGCTTTTACCGGCGACGATGCCCAGCATCAGCGTGACCGAAGCCGGTGGCAGCAGCGAAGAAATAAAAATCACTGACTTTCCCAGCGAAAATAAAAAGATAATCAACAGCAGGAATTCAGGTTCCGGGCTGTATTTGGCGATCATTTGTGTGAGTTGTTCCATCAGCCACCTGTGAAAATGTATTCTCTGGTGACCAGTGTCCCATTCGTAACTTCAATAAATGGTCAATTAGGTTTTGTTAGCTGAATAGGTCATCATGCTGAGAGGCCGCGACCGAGCGTCGCGCGACACTTCGTAAAACAAACAGGGAAGGTAACAATGTTAAAAGTGATTGCTGAAGATTTTATCAAGCTCGATTGTGTTGAAACGGTGATGCCGCTGTATCAGGAACTGGTGGAGAAAACCCGGCAGGAACCGCTTTGTCTCTCCTATGAACTGTTTATCGATCATCAGGACGCGGGGCATTTTATTTTTGTCGAGGAGTGGCCCGATCGCGCCGCGCTGGACGCCCATTGCCAGACGGAACACTTCAGGCGTTTGGTGCCCTTGATCAATCAGCACCAGAGTAAACCCTGTACCTTCCTGTTTATGCAGCCTTTTTCCGCCGTGAAATCCTAATCAGCAAAAAAAGCCCCGCAGAGCGGGGTTAATGGCTTCTCAAGCACTGTCTTGTAGTGATTAAAAATTAGACTGCGAATGATTGCCATTCACTAAGAATGTTCTTAAAAGGATTTGGCCGCGGCCTGGCGCACCCGCTCCACCCAGCCTTGCTGATAGTCAAAGGAAGCGGCTTCATGCCGGTTCAAACCTTGGCGGACGATGGTCTTCACCGCCTGACTTGCCAGCGGATTTTTCTGCGCAATCTGCCGGGCGAGATTCAGCGACTCCTCATATGCGCTGCCCTCGCTGATGCGGGAAATAGCGCCCTGTTGCCAGGCTTCCTGTGCGGTGATGATTCGGCCGGTGAGTAACCAGTCGAGAGCGATATAGGGTGAGATCCGCGCCGGCAGTCGTGAACAGCCTCCTTGCGCGGCAACCAGCCCCAGCCCGGTTTCCGGGAAGCTGAATTGCGCGTTGTGGCTGGCGACGATCAGGTCGCAGGCCAGCGCTATCTCGAAACCGCCGCCGAAGGCGATGCCATCCACCGCGGCAATAATGACCTTGGTGAGTTGGGCATGCACCAGCCCGCCAAATCCCCCCGGTTCGACCACCGGCAGTTCACCCTGCTGGAAGGCCCTGACGTCCATGCCGGCGGAGAATACCTGTGGCAGGCCGGTCAGTACTATCACCCGAATGTGCTCATCTTGTTCGGCTCGTAGCAGATAGCTCTGGATCAGTTGCGCCATCGCCAGATTGATGGCGTTCTTTTTTTCCGGCCGGTTCAGGGTGATCACGGCAATGGCGTCATCTTGCTGATATTGCACGGGGAGTGGCCGGTCACTCATTGGCTTTTTCTCCCTGGAAGAAGAACAGCGTCAACAGCAGGGCGATGGCCCCCAACGGCAGCGAAAACAGCGGGAGATAAAAGGCCGGCAGGCTGTACAGCGTCAGGCCACCGAGCATGCCACCCGCGGCGATGCCGGCATAGAGTACCGAGCTGTTGAGTGAAACGGTCAGCGCGCCAAAGCGCTTTGACAGTGACAATAAGTGGTGCTGGATCGGCACCAGATACATCCAGCCGGTAATGCCCCAGACCAGAAAGATTGCCAGTACCCCCCAGGGGGAGCTGACGTAAAAAGTCAGCAGGAACAGCGAAACGGTTTGAATCGACACCGAAAACAGCAAAACAAACTTGCTGCCAAAGGTATCGGTGAGCAGGCCGGAAACGAAATTTCCGATCACGGCACCGATACCGAACACCAGTAGCGCGATCGGCAAAATAGCCTCCGGGCCAAACTGGGTGTTTTTCAGCAATACGCTCACGTAGCTGTAAACGATATGCTCGGAACAGACGGCAAAAAAGGTGATCAACAAGGTGGTCAGCACCGCTTTTTGCCGCAGCGGGGCAAGCCGTTCTTTCAGCGTATGTTTACCCGGTGCCGCGATGGCGCTCAGCGCTAGCGAAAGCCCCAGCAGTGAGACAGCGCCTAACAGGGCAATCAGCAAAAAGATTTCTCGCCAACCAATCAACCTGGCCAGGAAGGTGCCGAAGGGAATACCGAGGGCGATGGCCAATGTCATGCCGCCGTAAACAATCGATATCGCCAGCCCGCGGCGTTTTTCCGCTACCAATCCAACCGCTGCCGCCGCAGCCTGTGGCGTATAGCAAGCCGCGCCCAGCGCCGCCAGCACGCGCCCGGCAGACATTTGCAAAAAGCTGTCGGCGTAGGCACAGACCAAATTCCCGGCGATAAATAACAACAGGGCCAACTGCAAAATATGCTTGCGGTTGAGATTACCCAGCAGCCAGGCAGTTAGCGGAGCAAACAACATATAGGCCAGGGCAAAGATTGAGATTAACTGCCCCGCTTGCGCGGGGCTGACGGCAAAGGTGCCTGATATCTCGTCGAGGATACCGGCGACAATAAACGCGTCGGTCCCGATGGCGAAGGTGCCGGTCGCCATCAAACACAGCGTAAGAAAATGGCCGTTATAGTCCGTCAACTTCATCCTGCTCTCCGTAACTGATTGGCGTCCCAGACTTTGCTTAACGCCGCCAGGAAATATTCCACGTCCTCATGAGTATGGGCAGAGGTCGGCGTAACGCGCAAACGCTCGCTACCGGCCGGAACTGTTGGCGCGTTCACCGGCTGTACGTAAATATCGTATTCATCGAGCAGCTGCTTGCTGATGTGCTTGTTACGATGCGGATCGCCGACCAATACCGGCAGAATATGGCTGTCCTCCGAAACCAGCGGAATGCCGGCGGCGCGCAGACCGGATTTTAAATGGTCGATAATCGCCAGCAGGTGTTTGCGTTGGTTGTCATGCTCCAGGTTGTATTTGAAGCTGGCCAGAGCGGCCGCCACCACCGGGGCAGGAGACGAAGTGCTGAAGACAAACGCCGGCGACCAACTACGCACCGCCTCCACCACCACGCGGGGGGCGGCGATGTAGCCACCGGCCGCACCGTAAGATTTGCCAAAGCCGCCCTGAACAATGGTGATTTTTTCCAACAGGCCAAGCTGTTCGGCATAGCCCAGCCCGCGATGACCGTAAACGCCGGCGGAGTGGATTTCGTCCAGATAGGTCAGCGCCTGATATTGCTCAGCCAGTTCCACAATTTGCGCCAGCGGCGCAAAGTCACCGTCCATCGAATAGAGCGACTCGAAGGCGATCAGTTTGGGCCGATGCGGATCTGCCGCCTGCAGCAGTTCGGCCAGATGCGCAACGTCATTGTGGCGAAAGATTTTTTTCTCCGCCTTGCTGTAGCGGATACCGTAAATCATGGAGGCGTGGTTCAGCTCATCGGAAAACACAATCAGATCGGGAATGGCATCACACAGAGTGGACAAGGTGGCGTCATTGGCACCGAAACCGGTAGTAAACAGCAGCGCCGACTCTTTGCCATAGGCGCTGGCCAACAGGGTTTCCAATTCACTGTGATAGACAGAAGTGCCGGAAATGCTGCGTGCGCCGCAGGTGCCCAGCCCGACGCGGTTCACCGCTTCGGTGGTGGCCAGAATGACTTTAGGGTGATGGCTCATCGCCAGATAGTCATTGGAGCACCAGACGTTCAGACGGCGCTCACCGCCCTGACCGTGGCTGGTTGCCCAGGGTTTGTCCAGCACGCTGCGCTCCAGATTGAGGAACTCGCGGAAGCGGCCCTGTCTTTTGGTTTCGGCCAGTTTTTCTTCAAGAATGTTCAATACGCTCATACGAAGTTCCTTGCATTAGAGGGCTTTAATAACCAATGAAACACCCTGGCCGACACCGACACACATTGTCACCAGCGCATTGTTTAACTGCCGAGCGTGAAGTTCCAGCGCGCTGGAAAGCACCAGCCGCGCGCCGGACATGCCCAGCGGATGCCCGAGGGCGATGGCGCCACCGTTCGGGTTGACCCGCGTATCCTTGAAGTCGATACGCCAGCTTTGCAGCGTTGCCAGCACCTGTGCGGCAAACGCCTCATTAATTTCAATCACGTCAAAATCATTCAGGGTAAAGCCGGTTCGTGCCAGCAGCCGGTCAGTAGCGGCGATCGGCCCAATGCCCATCAGTGAAGGGGCGACGCCGGCGCTGGCGCTGTCACCAATCTCCGCCAGCGGTTGCAGCGACTTGCTTTTCACATAGCGGCCGCTGGCCAGCAGCAACACCGCGGCACCGTCATTGATGCCGGAGGCATTACCGGCGGTGACCGAACCCTCTGCGGTAAAGGCCGGCTTCAGCGCCTGTAATTTTTGCAGCGTGGTCTGCCGTGGGAACTCATCCTGTTCGAAGGTTTTGCGGGTTTTACGATCGGCCTGCACCTCAAGCGACGTTATTTCCCTGGCTAAACGGCCATTTTCGATCGCCCGCCAGGCCTTCTGCTGCGAGGCCAGGGCAAAAGCATCCTGATCGTCGCGGGAAATCCTGTACTGCTGCGCGACGTTCTCCGCCGTTATGCCCAGCGGATCGCTGCCATAGCGCTGCGCCAACTGCGGATTGACAAAACGCCAGCCCAGCGTGGTGTCGTACAGTTTTACCCCCTTGTCGAAAGCCGTTTCGCTTTTGCCCATCACGTAGGGCGCGCGGCTCATGCTCTCCACACCACCGGCCAGCACCAGATCGCTGAGGCCGCTTTTTATTTTTGCACTGGCGTAAATCACCGCATCCAGCCCGGAAGCACACAAACGGTTAAGGGTAATCGCCGGCACCCCCTGATCCAGACCGGAGAGCAGCGCCGCCATGCGGGCAACGTTACGGTTGTCTTCTCCGGCCTGATTGGCGCAGCCGAGGATCACTTCATCAATATCCGCTTCGGTTTCGGGATGTCGTTGCAGCAGCGCCCGGATAATAGAGGCCGCCATATCGTCCGGACGAGTTAACGCCAGGCTACCGCCATAGGCGCCAATTGCCGTGCGCGTGCCGTCGATCAGATAGACTCCATCGTCTTTAATCGTCATCATTTTTCCTTAGGGCGCGACGGCCAACTCGGGCCGGGGGATATTCAGCAATGAGTAATGCGGGTAGTAGCGGGCGGAATGCAGCAGTTGCGCCATATTATCCAGCGTCGCTTTCACGTTTTTTTGTCCGAGCTGCGCCAGCCAGGCAAAGATGCCATCGGCATAGTTAACACCCGCCACGGCGGCAATATCGATATCCGCCCGGCTGCAAACACCGCTCTCCACCATAATCACCGACTCATTGATCAGACTGCTCAGAACCCGGGCGACGATCAGACCTGGGGAGTCTTTAATAAACTCCACCTGCGGGATCAACGTTTGCAGCAGCGACAGAAACAGCGCTTTATTGGCTTCGGCTGCGTCCTGATTGTGGGCGGCCACCAGATAGGTGGTATCGCTGTAATTCAGTGCGGCGTCGATCACAAAGGTGTCGAGATCGGTCAATTCAGCAAGCAGATTGGCGGTGCGACCGTCGGTGATTTTGACGGCCAATGCGTCATTCACCCGGATAAAGCGTCCGAGCATTGGCCGTTCCGGCTGGTGAATAATCTGCAGCGTTGGCCAAATAGCCAAGGCGCGCTGTTGCAGCAGGTCAAACAGGGTATGTTCGCCATAAAAATGCAGGGAAGTCAGCGTGTCGTTGCTTGCGTCGAGGGGGTTAGATTCGGCAGAAGGGGCAGCAAAAAAGGATCGGCCGTTTTTCTTCCCCAGTAACCCGGCATCCACCAACGAACGTTGCAAATGGCCGGGGGTATAGCGGGGCTCGTATTGCATATCCTGCCAAATCTGGCTGCTGACCTGATAGTTAATATCCTGGCCGATAAAATCGGTCAGCTCTAAAGGGCCCATGCGAAAGTGGCCACCGGCCTTGAGAGCTCGGTCGATCTGCGGTGCCAATGCTACGTTTTCTTCCAACAACCGGAATCCTTCCAGATAAAAAGGCCGTGCCATCCGGTTGACGATAAAACCCGGTGTGGCTTTGCAGACCACAAACTGTTTGCCTAGCGCCGTCACCAACTGCTGGCAACGCAGGCTGGTGGCCCGGCTGGTAAAGTAAGACGGAATAATTTCGATCAGTTTCATCAGCGGGGCCGGATTGAAGAAGTGCAGGCCGATAAAACGGGCGTTGTTTTCGACGCCTGCCGCCAGCTTATTCAACGACAGCGATGAAGTGTTGGTGGCGATAATGGCCTCTTTTTTCACCGTGGCCGCAATCGCCGCGAGGATCTCATGCTTGGTGGTCTCATGCTCCGCGATGGTTTCAATCACCAGATCGCTGTCGGCGATAGCATCGAAAATGGGAGAGAAAACCAGGTTGGCCAATATCTCGCCTTTTTTCTGCGGGCTTATTTTCCCGTCATCTATTTTCTTATCCAGGTCACGGATAATATAGTCCCTGGCCTGATTCAGATTATTATCGCTACGATTATAAAGCAGGGTTCGTATGCCATTCTGCGCCAGAAGATAGGCAATACCTCTGCCCATGGTTCCGGCACCAATAACAGCGACCGAATGGATTGCCGAATTATTCTCTGCCATAAAAATCCCCGTGAGTATTTTTCTGCCTTGCGAAATTCGCAAATGCTTATAATTTATTCGGATTTAAAAAGCACCAGGTGCCTATGGCGAAGGTAATGGGCAGAGCTGCCAGTGTCTAACGGTAGAAGTGACAGGTTTACAATAAATCGGCTTTATGTTATTCGCGTGATTTCCGCTATTAATGCTATTTAAAGGCGTTATTTATTAATATCCGAGCAGGCATAGCTGTTTTTGATATAGGCATGGTACTTTTTATACTATGAAACGGCTGTTGCCGCTCCGAGCCCTCCACTATAGTTAATCTTACTTATCGATAACCCGGTGCGGCTTTCTGGAGAACCTGTTTTATGGACACCCACCTTCAGCCTTTGATGGATGCCTTACTGACCCGTCTGCCAGACCGCGAGGCTTTTTTAAGCCAGCTGGAACCTTGTGCCCAGGCGTTGGGTTTTGAATACTTTTCTTACACGGTCTTTTCCTGCTACCCGGCCAGCCGACCCAAAATGCTGATAGAGGGCAATTTCCCCGATTCCTACCTGGAGGACTACCGCAAGCTGCGGGTCTACTTGCAGGATCCGGTGATTGAGCAGGCCCACCACTCTACGCTGCAATTTTATTGGGATGAACACTTCTACCAGGACAAGCCAGAACTGTGGTGGCGTATGGCCCAGTTTGGTATTCGCGAAGGCTGGTCGCAGTCGGTCAAGGATTGCTATGGCCGACTGGGCATTCTCACCTTTGCCGGAAAAAGCATTCCCGCTCAGTCGCCGCAGGCCAGTGCGCGTAACGAAACCTTTTTCCTGTGGTTGGCACAGATGGTTCATAAAACGCTGCGTGAAGCATTAATCTCGGTGAACGACGAGGCAATCAAAGATGTGCTGACGCTGCGCGAGAAGGATATTTTGCGTTGGTGCAGCGAAGGCAAAACCTCAGAAGAAACCGCTCTGTTAATGGGGCTGAGTGAGCGGACGGTGAATTTCCACATTGGCAATTCGATTAAAAAACTGTCGGTGGCCAATAAAACTGCCGCCACGGCGAAAGCGGTGTATTTACAGCTTATTTAACCCGGTTTGAAATAATTAAGCGGCTAGCCGTTAGACATGTGATGTTTATATTTTGTTAAATAAGGAATTATCCTAACCAGTATTTACCGCCGATCACAAAAGCGCGAGAAAGCGGTTCACCCTTATCCTGCCCGGCAGTACCCTGTAGTTACCAAGGTGACATAGAAGGGATGTGATATGTACAAGACCATATTAGTGCCGATAGATATTGAAGAAGATCTGTTGACCGAGCATGCGCTGGAACATGTTGAGTACCTGGCGAAAATATCCGGTGCCAAAGTGCATTTCTTCCATGCGTTGCCGGATGCCTCGGCATTCGTTACCGCTTATTCTTTCGGTATCAAGGAGTTTGAGAATCAGGCGGAAGTGAAGGCGGTAGATAAACTCAAGAAGATCATGTCGGAAATCGACATTCCCCTGGATCGTCTGGATTACACCATCAGCTTTGGTTCACCGCGCGATGAGGTACTGCAGCTGGCGGATGAGATCGGAGCCGATCTGATCATCATCGGCTCGCGTCGCCCGAGTGTAAAAACCTACCTGTTGGGTTCCAACGCCGCAGCCATTGTGCGCCACGCCAATATCTCGGTGATGGTGGTCAGATAATCTTTTCAAATCAGGCCCGCAGTATTGAACTGCGGGCCTGTCTCATTCAGCGGCAGAGCGCCACAATCTCGTCATACAGCGTCTGCGGCAAGCTAATGCCGTGCTGCTCGCTGTACTGCCGCCGCTGAAAACGCCGTTCCCCCGGAATACGCGCCCCTTGCTCGCTCATATCTGCGAATAAGGTTTCTGCCCTGGCCAAATGTGCCGCCTTGTCCGCCCCCAGAAAACGATCGGGATCCATCGCGATAATCAGCTCGCCGCCGTAAGGGGAGGAGCCGGTCTGCCGATCGTAGGCCAGCGACTCCTTACTGGTCATATCGCCAATCAACGGCCCGGCGATCAGCTCCACCATCGCCGCCAGCGCTGAACCCTTATGCCCGCCAAAGGTCAGCATCGCCCCCTGCAACACGCTGGCCGCATCGGTGGAAGGCTCTCCTTGTTGATCGATGCCCCAACCCGGCGGCAGCGGCGTACCGGCGCGGCGATGCAGCTCGATTTCACCGCGTGCCGCCGCGCTGGTGGCCATATCGAAAATAAAGGGCGGGCGCTGCGGGCGCGGCCAGCCGAAGGCAATCGGATTGGTACCAAACAGCGGCCGGGTTCCTCCTGCCGGCGTGACCCAGGCATGGCTGGGGGTACAGGCCAGTGCCACCAGGCCCCGATCGGTCAGGGGTTCGATATCGGCCCACAACGCCGAGTAATGTACACAGTGATTAATCGCCAGTGCAGCTATGCCGTTAGTGCGCACCTTATCGATAAACGCCGGCAGCGCGGTACGGTAGGCCAGCAGCGAAAAAGCATCGTGAGCATCCACCCGCAGGATGGCTGGGGCTTGATCGACCAGCGTCGGGAGTGCATCGGCGGATACCTTACCGGCCAGCAGCGAACGCACGCAGCCAAGTACCCGATACAAACCATGCGAGGCGCAGCCGTCGCGTTCACCGGCCGTTACATTCTGCGCGACGGCATCGGCATGTTCGGCACTGAAACCGTTGCTGCGCAATGCGCGCAATGCTAGTTCATAGGCTTCTTTCAGCGTCAGACTCTGGGTTTGCGTCATTACATATCTCCTTTACGGTTACTCTTCCTCATCACCGGCAAAATTTGCCTGAGGTAAACAGGTATAGGCGCCCCAGTAATAGATTGCCAACGCAATGACCGCCACCGTGAGGGTGTCCCACGGGTGGCCAATGGCATTAATTCCACCAAAACTGCCGAGGTAGGACGCGACAATGATCAAGGCGTAGAAGGCAATCAGCCACAGCGACGACCAAATCTGTTGCTTCAGGCTGACGGCGTGGGTTGGCACCTTGTTTTTGAACAGGATATAAACCACAAACATTAGGATCTGTAGGCCGAGCAGCCAGGACACGGTATTCCAGCCGGACCAGTAAACGATCAGCGCTGAAATGATAAATGATACCGGGCCGAGCACGCAGAACCCGCGCACGAAGAAGGGACGCGGCAGATCCGGCGCATTGCGACGCAGACCGGCAGCGGTGACCGGTGCAATGGCGTAACTCAGCACCAGCGCGGCGGACACCACGCCGATCAGCTTCTCCCAGGAGGGGAAGGGCAGCGTCCAGAAGATCGACAGTGCAAAGGTCAGCCACAGCGCAGGGCGTGGAATACCGGATTCACCGTCGACGCGGGTAAAGATCTTAAAGAAGGTACCTGCACGGGCCCAGCCGTACACCACGCGTGGGGTGGCGTTCATGTAAATATTGCCGGTGCCGCTCGGTGAGATAATCGCATCGCTCACCACCAGAAACGCCAGCCAGCCCATACCCAGGGTGATGGCGATGTCACGATAAGGCAGGGAAAATTGCTGGCTGATACCGGCCCAGCCACCGCTCAGCATTTCGCTGGGAATACTGCCGAGGAAGGCCACCTGCAACAGCACGTAAATGATGGTGGACAACACCACCGACAGGATCAGCGCGATAGGAATGGTGCGCTGCGGATTTTGCACCTCGCTGGCGACCGAGATGATCGGCGTCAGGCCCAGATAAGCGAAGATAATCCCCCCGGCGGAAATGGCCGCTTCCACCCCGGCGGAGCCAAAGGGCGCAAACCCCTGACTGTGCAGATTTTCGGGTTTGAAGAAGCTGAACAGCACCACAATCACCAGCAATGGAACCACGAATTTAATCACGCTGATCAGATTGTTGGATTTGGCAAAAGTTTTGACGCTGTAGTAATTCAGGGCGAAGAAAAAGCACAGCAGCAGGAGCTGGACCAGCCAGCCGATCAGCGTCGGGTTACCTGAGCCGGGCTGGCTCAGAAAGGGAAACCAGGCGGCGGCGTACTGGCGGGCCGCGACGATCTCAATCGATATCAGGCTGGAGAAGGCGATAAGGGTAATAAACCCCAGCAGATAGCCCATCAGTTCGCCGTGGGAGAACACCGGGTAGCGGATAATGCCGCCGGCACGGGGCAGCGCAGCACCCAGTTCACAGTAAACAATGCCCAGCAACAGCACGGCTAAACCGCCGATCAGCCAGGAGTAGATGCCGGCGGGACCGGCGATGGAGGAGACGTGGCTGGCAGCAAACAGCCAGCCGGAACCAAAAATTGCGCCCAGGCCGATAAACGTCAAATCGGTGAGCGTAAGCTGCTTCTTGAATTTGCCTTGGGTTGTCATGGATTTACCCTTTTGTTATTAGGTGGCATGCAGATGCGGCCGGGCTAGTTGCTGGCAGGTGAGTGGATCGGATCTCGGGTGTAAATACCGTTAACCAACCTCAGCAGGCCAAGCGGATTACTGTCTTGCAACGGTGGCGGCAATAACGCAGCCGGATAATTTTGCAGGCAGACAGGGCGCAGGAAACGTTCAATGGCCAACGTACCGACCGAGGTGCCACGGGTATCGGTGGTGGCCGGATAAGGGCCGCCGTGAACCATGGCGTCGCACACTTCCACTCCGGTCGGGTAGCCGTTGAACAGCACTCGTCCGGCTTTACGGGTCAGCAGTTGCGCCAGCGGCGCGGCGTCGGCCAGATCGTCGGCGTCGGTCAGCAGCGTGGCGGTCAGTTGCCCTTGCAGGCTTTCCAACACGGCGGTCAGTTGCTGGTGGTTTTCTACCGTCACCACAATGGCTGCCGGGCCAAACACTTCTTCCAGCAACAGCGGATCCCCGCTGAGCAGTAAATGACTGTCGGCCTGATACAGTTGTGGCGCCGCCAGATGAGGCCGATCCTCAGGATCACCGGCCAGATGGCGAATGCCTTGGTGCTGATCCAGTGCCGCTAATCCGCTGCGGTAATGTGCCAGCGTGCCGGCATTGAGCATCGGCTGCGGGGCGGCGGCGTTTACCCGCTCGGTTAATTCACGGATAAACTGGCTGAATGCTTCGCCGCGTTGGCCGATGATCAACCCCGGCTTGGTGCAGAACTGGCCGCAACCCAGCGTGAAAGAGGCAACCAGATCGCGTGCGATCTGCTGCCCACGTTGGGCTAATGCCTGCGGCATGATGATCAGCGGGTTGATGCTCGACATCTCGGCAAAGACCGGGATGGGGTGCGGACGGCGCATGGCCAGATCGAACAAGGCTCTGCCGCCGCGCAGCGAGCCGGTAAAGCCCACCGCCTGAATGGCCGGGTGCTGTATCAGTTCCGCGCCAATGCGGTCGCCGTAAATCATGTTGAATACCCCGGCCGGGATCTGTTGCTGTTCTCTGGCCCGTTCAATCGCCTGTGCGGTCAGCTCGGCGGTGATCATATGGCCACTGTGCGCCTTGAACACCACCGGGCAACCTGCGGCCAGTGCGGCGGCGGTATCACCGCCTGCGGTAGAGAAGGCCAGTGGGAAATTGCTGGCGCCAAACACCGCCACCGGACCGAGCGCCGTGCGGTATTGGCGTAGATCCGGACGAGGTAGCGGCGTCCGCTGGGGTAACGCGCTGTCGATACGCACAGCATGCACATCACCACGGCGCAACAGGGTGGCAAATAACCGCATTTGGCCACTGGTTCTGGCACGTTCACCGTTCAGACGCGCTAATGGCAAGGCGGTTTCCTGCATGGCGAAGGTAAAGAATTCCTCATCCAGTGCATCCAACTGCTCGGCAATAGCCTCAAGAAAGTCAGCCCGGCGTTCGGCACTGAGTTGAGAATAGGCGGTGAACGCCAGTGCGGCGGCATCGGCGGCGGCGGCGGTTTCTGCGATGCTGGCCGAGAAAAAACGGTGGCCGGTCGGCTGGCCGTTATCGGCGCGTAGGCTGACCAGTTCGGCCTCACCGCTGGCGCGGCGTTGGCCGCCAATAAACTGTTGACCGCTGATGGTATGGGCGTTGGGCATGGGGTCCCCCAATAGGCAAGTGGCTGGGCCCGGCAGGCGGCCGGGCGAGAGTGGCAATTACAGGCCGACGTCCGGTAGCGCAGGGCGGTTTGCCAGCGCTTTTTTAACCACGGCGGTGACTTCGGCCAGCGTATCGCCCTGCAGCGCCAGGCGAGGTGGACGGGTGATGGCGCTGCCGCGACCTACCAGCTCTTCACACAGCTTGATGCACTGCACCAGGTCTGGCCGCGCATCCAGATGCAGCAACGGCATAAACCAGCTATACAGCGCCAGTGCTTCTTCAAAGCGTTTTTGCTTCGCCAGACGGAACAGGGTTTCGCCTTCACGCGGGAAGGCGTTGGACATGCCGGAGATCCAGCCTTCGGCACCGACGGCGATGCTTTCCAGCACCACGTCATCGAGCCCGGCGAACAGTACAAAGCGATCGCCGACCTCGTTACGCAGGTCGATAAAGCGACGGGTGTCGCCGGAAGAGTCCTTGAAGCACACGATATTTTCGCAGTCGACCAACGACGTCAGAATGTCCGGCGTCACGTCGTTTTTGTAAATCGGCGGGTTGTTGTAGACCATAATCGGCAGATCGGTGGCAGTGGCGACGCTGCGAAAGTGGGCGGCCGTTTCGTGAGGTTTGGCGGAGTAGACCAGCGCAGGCATGACCATGATGCCGTCAACGCCGACCTTTTGTGCTTCACGCGCCATGTCACGGGCAAAGGCAGTGGTGAATTCGGCAATACCGGCAATCACCGGGACCTTGCCTTGCGCCGCATCGCGCGCTACTTCAATCACCGACAGTTTTTCCTGAACGGTCATCGAAGTGTTTTCGCCCACGGTGCCGCACACCACCAGGCCAGAAACGCCGTCTTTGACCAGGTTTTTGATCACCGTATGGGTGGCGTCGAGATCCAGAGAGAAATCGCTACGAAACTGAGTGCTGACCGCCGGGAATACGCCGCTCCAGCTAATGGCTTTATGGCTCATAGTGTTTGTCCTGTCGTCCAAGTTTGTTAATCAATGGTGAATTATTGGTAAAATCCAATCACAGATTGACCTGTATTGTTCGCAGGAGCTTGACGGTTTTCTCCGAATGCCATGACGAAATTGGCACAGTGGCGCCACGAATCAGGCGACGAAAAGACTGACCTTAAAAGCGCCGAAGTGAAGTCTGTTAATAAATTAAATCATAGGGTTAAGGTGATAGGGTTGTGCGGAAGTCGCGCGGTGTAGACCCCGTCATGGCTTTGAATTGGCGGCTGAATGCGCTGTGATCGGTGTAGCCGCACTGCAGGGCAATGTCAGTAATCGGCAAGTCGCCTGCCAGCAGTTCGGTGGCTTTTTCCAGCCGAACCTTGTGCATCATCTGGCGTGGCGTGAGGTGGAAAATACGTTTGCAGTAACGTTCGATCTGCGCCACGGAAAGGGCAGTGAGTGCGGTTAATTCCTCAAGGGCAATCGGTCGGGCGTAATGTTGACGAATATAGACGTCGATCGCCGCCAGTCGCTGATAGGCAGGGTGGTTGGCTTTGGCCTCCTGCAGGTCGTGCGAAATGCCCGCCATGCCGATGATTTTGCCCTGCGCATCGAACAACGCCAGCTTTTGCGTCAGGCACCAGCCGGTCTCGCGCCCACTGTATAGGTGCATCTCCAGTTGGTCCTGGATCAGCACGCCGTTGCGCAGCACGCGCAGATCCTGCTCGGTATAACCTGACCCTAATTGGGTCGGAAACACGTCCGCCGAGGTTTTCCCCAGCAGGGGGGTGACGGTTTTAAAGCCGCAACGTTTGGCCAGCGTCAGGTTGGCCAGCAGGTAACGCGCTTGCAGGTCTTTGATGAAGAACACCACGTTGGGAATGGCATTGAGCAGCGGAGCAATCAAAGCCAGTGAATTTAGCAGATCGTGCAAGGTGTTCGGACGTTGTTGCGCCAGCCCATCACACCAGCGGGACAGTTGTTCTACGGCAAAAATGTCCTCTTCCGGTTCATCGATAAGGGGGAGAGGAGCCGTAACAACCTGATGATCTTGGGTTAAACGCATAGCATTACCTTTTCCCGCTGGGTGACTCAGAGTCTGAGGCGGCCGGACAGGCCGTTTTTGGCGCGCTTAATCAATATTAACTTTCTTATAACTTTTCAAGCTTAGCTGCCAATTATGCGGATGACCGCATACTTTTGTTCCCTGAGGTGTACCGGCCCGGCACCATCCCGCCTGGAGGATTGTGCTGATTTCTGCATTCGCCACGCCGAAATCCATCAAGCCGCCGTCAGCATATTCGGTCAGTCTAGCCCCATAGGTAACATTTCATTAACCCAGGAGACTCCGATGGCACTTTCTTCGCATTTCACCGCGCTGCGGGCGATCGATTCCCATACCGCCGGGGAGCCTACCCGACTGATTGTCGAAGGATTCCCCGATTTGGGTACCGGCAGTATGGCTGAACGCAAGGCGTTGTTTGCTCGACAGTATGACGACTGGCGTAGCGCGATCATTCTGGAACCTCGCGGCAACGACGTGCTGGTGGGAGCCTTGCTGTGTCAGCCCTGCTCACCGCAGGCCGCCGCCGGGGTGATTTTCTTCAACAACAGCGGTTATTTGGGTATGTGCGGTCATGGCACCATCGGTCTGGTGGCCTCACTGGCCTACCTGGGGCGAATTGGCGTCGGTGAGCACCTGATAGAAACCCCGGTGGGCACGGTGAACGCCACCTTGCATCAGGACGGCAGCGTGACGGTGGAAAACGTCCCGGCCTATCGGTATCGCCAACAGGTCAGGGTTGAGGTCAGCGGCTATGGGCCGGTGGTGGGGGATATCGCCTGGGGCGGTAACTGGTTTTTCCTGATCGGCGAACATCATCTGGCGATCAATACGCAAAATCTGGAGGCGCTCACCGCCTTTAGCTGGGCGGTGCGTCAGGCGCTTGAGAGCGCAGGGATTTATGGGGAAGACGGCGGTGTTATCGATCATATCGAACTCTTTGCTGATGACGCGCAGGCCGACAGTCGCAACTTCGTGCTGTGTCCTGGCAAGGCTTATGATCGCTCGCCTTGCGGCACCGGCACCAGCGCCAAACTGGCCTGTCTGGCGGCCGACGGCAAATTGCTGCCGGGTGAGAACTGGCACCAGGCGAGTGTGATTGGCAGCCAGTTCAGCGGCTATTACCAACACAGCGGCGATCGCGTGACCCCTTTTATTCGCGGTCAGGCCTACGTGTGTGCCGACAGCCAACTGCTGCTGGACGAGCGCGATCCCTTCGTTTGGGGGATCCGCTGATGGTTGCCGGCAGGCAGGCAGATGCGATAGTGGTGGGCGCCGGTATCATCGGTGCCGCCTGCGCCTGGCAGCTGGCGCAGCAAGGGTTACAAGTGCTGCTGGTGGACAACCAGCGTGCCGGGGCGACGGCGGCCGGCATGGGGCACCTGGTTTGCATGGACGATAATCCCGCCGAGTTGGCTTTAAGCGCCTATTCATTGCAACTGTGGCGCAACCTGGTGGATCGCATGCCGGAAAACTGTGCCTGGCGCGGCTGCGGTACGCTGTGGCTGGCGGAGCGGGACGATGAAATGGCGATTGCCGAAGGTAAACTGCAACGCATGGCGGAATACGGTGTGACGAGCGAGGCACTGAGCGCCGCGCAGGTTGCTGCTCATGAACCCATGCTGCGGCCCGGATTGGCCGGTGGCTTGCGTGTGCCGGGCGACGGCATTGTTTATGCGCCCAATGTCGCCCGCTGGTTAGTGGCCGACGCCGGGGCGGCGGTCAGGGTAATTGCGGGGGAAGTCACTGCGCTGGAACAGCAGGCGGTGGCGCTGACGGGGGGCGAACGGTTGACGGCACCTGTGGTGGTGCTGGCCTGTGGGTTACAGGCTGACAAGTTACTGGAACAACCCTTGCTACGCGCCAAGAAAGGGCATCTGGCGATCACCGATCGCTATCCGCAACGGGTACGTCACCAATTGGTCGAGCTGGGGTATGGTGCCAGTGCTCACGCCAGCGACGGTACCTCGGTGGCATTTAACGTTCAGGCCAGGCCAACAGGCCAGCTGTTGATCGGCTCTTCCCGCCAGTTTGATGCCCCCGACAGCAGCATCGATATGCCGTTACTGGCCGCCATGCTGGCACGGGCTACCACTTTTTTGCCCGCATTGGCGCAGATGAACATTATCCGCTGCTGGACCGGCCAGCGCGCCGCGTCCGCTGACGGATTGCCGCTACTCGGGCCGCATCCACAACATCGCTGGCTGTGGCTGGCGTTGGGGCATGAAGGCCTGGGCGTCACCACCGCGCTGGGCAGTGCCGCGCTGATTACGGCGCAGATCTATAACCATCGACCGGCAATTGACGATACCCCTTATCTGGCGGCACGAATGTTCCGTAAGGAGGCCTTGCCGGTATGAGCCAAAAACAGAATTTACTGACATTGACCCTTGACGGTGAAAGCCTCTGCGTACCGGAGGGTTCCAGCGTGGCCGCGGCGCTCAGTCTGAGTGGGCGGGATAGCTGCCGCATCTCGGTCAATGGACAACCCCGCACGCCGTTTTGCGGCATGGGTATCTGCCAGGAATGCCGCGTCACGGTGAATGGTGTGCGGCGTTTGGCGTGCCAGACGTTGTGCCAGCCTGGCATGCATATTGAGAGGACAGAAAATGAGTGATCTCGCGTGCGATGTGCTGATTATCGGTGCCGGCCCGGCAGGGTTGGCGGCAGCCTGTGCTGCGGCAGAGAGTGGTCAGTCGGTGTTGGTGCTCGACGATAACCTGCGCCTAGGCGGGCAGATCTGGCGTGACGGGCCGAACGTGGCATTGCCGGCACTGGCTCTGCAATATCGGCAGGTTATCGGGGCACTCAGTAATGTGACGCTGCTTAACGGCGTGAAGATTGTCGCCCAGTGCGGGCCGCAGAAAATTCTCTATGAAGATGCGGCGGGCAGCGGGAGGGTGGATTATCAAGCGTTGATCCTGTGCTGTGGTGCCCGGGAACTTCTGCTGCCATTTCCCGGCTGGACACTGCCAGGGGTGACCGGGGCCGGTGGATTGCAGGCGCAGATTAAGCAGGGGTTGTCTATCAAAGGGGAACGGGTCGCCATTGCCGGTAGTGGGCCACTGTTGTTGGCCGTGGCTGCCAGCGTGGTGAAAGCCGGTGGCGAAGTGGTCATGTTGGCGGAACAGGCTCCTGCTGCCCGGTTGGCGGCCTTTGCCGGTGGTTTGTGGCGCTGGCCGGTGAAACTGCGTCAGTCCTTTAGCCTGTTCAACCGGCATTATCGTCCTGATAGCTACGTGCTGAAGGCGCTTGGCGAACAGCGACTTACGGCGATTCATATCCAAAAAGAGGCTCGTGAGGTCACGCTAGATTGCGATCGCCTGGCCTGCGGTTTTGGGTTGGTGGCGAATATCGAACTGGCTATGTTGTTGGGGTGCCGTATCCAAAATGATGCGGTTGCCGTGGATCTTTACCAGCAAACCAGTCAGCCGCAGATTTATGCTGCCGGTGAATGTACCGGGATCGGCGGCAGCGAGTTGGCATTGACGGAGGGGGCGATTGCCGGCTATGCCGCAACCGGCAACGAGGAGCAGGCGCAAGCATTGATGGCACAATGCGATAAGTGGCGGCGATTTGCCGGTGCGGTGGCGCGAACCTTTGCGCTTAACCCGGTGCTGAAAACGCTGGCGACACCGGAAACGCTTTTGTGTCGTTGTGAGGATGTATCTTTGCATCAGTGCAGTGAATTTGCAGATTGGACAGCGGCCAAGTTGGGCAGCCGCTGCGGTATGGGCGCTTGCCAGGGCAAAATCTGTGCGACAGCGGCGCACCATTTACTCGACTGGCCACTGCCGGCTCCGAGGGTCCCGCTGACGCCAGTCAGGGTCGCCACCCTGGCCCGTTTGGGGCGCAGCGAGACTGACGGATAAGCCAACTAACTGCACTCAGGCACGCCGCACGGTGATGATGAGTCCTCTCCGGCGGCAAGTTGTGTTATGGGGCCCAGACACCAAGTCCGTTGTTGCCCCTGTTACTGTGGCCAGTAATAGGTTTTCTCATGCCAGCCTTTGCCATACATACAGGCTTCGATGGTCGCCGAACGGGCACCTTCATTGCGATCATTTTGCACCGTTTTAAACGAAGGTTGTTTATCGTAACGGTAGCCTTTCGGGCAGTCTTTCTTGTCTTTCTCACAGCTATGGTATTGGTTTTCGTAGCTAAACTCGAAATCTCTCACCACGTCGGGGGGGAAACGTTCGTAGCCTCGTCCCTTGCACTCCGCATATTCCGCCTCGCGTGTGGCGTTCCCGGCACCTGCTCTCTCCCATTGAGTGCAGGCCGTCAATGTAACTAATGGTAATAAAATCAAAAATCTATACGTCTTCATGATATCCCTAACTCTTCATTTCATCCTAAAAGCACTCGCTAAGAATCTTCCTAGGCGAGGTGGGGCGTGAGTGTAATAAACTGAGGCAAAAATTGGAAATGATAATAGTTATTGTTTAGAAAAGGTTGAGGTGACGGGTAGCAAGGATGAGTATTTGTAAGTGAAATAATGCTCATTTGTTATCATATTCGTGCTAAGTTTTTCTGATGATATATTCGACTTATTCCTTAAGATATTTACCTAAGGATTTTTTCTTATTATTGGCTGCAAAAGGATATTTATTCAGTGGGGAATTAAAGCTGGGATGTTTATATTGCTTTTTCAAAATAATCACAATTAAAGCCATTATTGAATTCACCGGTAATACGATTGCAATTTATGTACAAATTTTTTAGATTCAGCAAGGATGAGTGCTTCATCATGATGATGAAGAAATTAAAGGGAGTTTTATTTTGGCGAATAAATCTGAGATACCTAAAGACAGTGGTGATTTACCTTCATTATCAGATGATTGTGACAGGTTGAGAAACCTTTCTGATGTCGGTGATTCATTTGGCTATGGCCGCACTCGCTTTTATCAATGGTGCCGAGGGCGCGGTTTTCTTACCCTTATGAATGCACCTTCTACGGAGATGATTAACGCCGGTTATATGGTGACGGCGCTGTCAGAAAACGGCTACTCGCGGGTCTATGTGACTGAGGATGGCTTTAACTATGTGGGCAGTGTATTTCGTGATGACATCAAAAAACGCATGGTTAAGCTTTAAGAAATCATAAAAATCTTACTCATTTCAATACGCTAACCACAGAATCTTCTTATGGTGGTCGGTTGCCTTGCCTGACAGGCAAGGCGGTCGGCACCGAGGTATTGTCACCTCCCTGAATTTCTCCAGCTCACTGGAAGTTATCCTAATTTTTCATTGATGATGTCCCGACGCTACAGTCAGTGGCAGTTATCTTGCTAGTATGAGGATGGGTTTATTTCAGGAGTTCAGGATGAAGCATTATGCCGCGTTACTCGTTACCACCGTGCTGTTGTCTGGCTGTGCCACTCAGGCGGTTCCCTTACAGCAGGCTGAATCACCGCCTCCAAGCCGGTTGATGCTATATCAGAATGTACCGCAAACGCCTTTTGCCACGTTGGTGGTGGTGCGTGACAGTGGGATGCTGGCAGGAAGTTGCCGGACCGGGGTTTATATCAACGGAGAGTTTGCCGCATCGCTGGCATCCGAAGAAAAGGCCGAGTTCCGGGTGCCAGTAGGCAATAATGAAATTAGCATTGGGCAGGATATGATCGAAAACAGTCTGTGCATTTGGCGTGATACCAGCGGGCGCTTGCCAATGACGCTGCGCGCCGGCGAGAGCCGCTATTTCCGCATTGCGGGTGATATGCAGCGCGGCTTTGTGTTGCAGGCCGGTAAGCCGTAATTCAGGCGGGGCGCAATCAACGCCCTTGCCACCATCCCCATAGCGTAATCAAGAGCCACGCCGCGGCAATCCAGCACAACACTGCGGCCGCCAACGCCCAGGACAATCTCATGCTGTTGATAAAGAAATACAGCGAGATCAGATACACCAGGTAAGGCAAAACGGCCCACATACCGAAAATCAGCGTGGTTCTCAGTGCCTCTATTGAACGTTCGCTGCCGACAATGTAATGGGCGATCAGGGCAAACGTTGGGAACAGAGGGACCAGGCCGGCGATATAGTAACTGCGGCTTTTGGCAAGCAGACCGATTAATACCACCACCAATGCGCCGATCAGTGCTTTAACGAGGATGCCCATAGTGCTCTCTGGCGTAAATAAAAATACATTGCCTGAAATAACCCGTGGGTTCAATGACTCGGGAGGGACTGCTGAGGAAACGGGCCTGCAATGACGGCAGGCCGGAAGGGCGACAGATTATTGACGGTAAGCGTGCTTAATCTGTTGGATGCTGTTTTTAAAGATTTCGGCCTGGGCCGGATCTTCAATCTGTGCGATAAAGCGTTCCATGTTGATAATGACTTTCCCGGCATCGGCCTGACCGATCGATTTCAGGATCAGCGTCAGTGTGGCTTTAAGGCAGGCAACTTCTGTCGCCAGCATTTCCGGGTTTGCAGACGTAGTGAAATCAACGTTGCTCATTTTCTCTCCTGATTTTTGAGGCCGAAGCCTGAAGCAATGTACATTTTTATGCGCACCCACACCGATGTCATTCACTCGGACCTGCAGATGCGTATTTAACTGGGCGCGGAGTATAGCATAGCATGCAGATATCCACCTGCACTGATAGCGCTGGATCGGGGGCCGTGGTGGTTAACCTGGTATCTATCCGGGGTTTCACCGATTTCACATTATAGTGCATACTCACTATTGATTAATTAATCAGCTTGCCAAACAATACCGCCAGGTTATTTTTTCTGTGTTAATAAGTATTTGTCCGCCTGCTTATTGTTTACTTGTTCCGATTATTTAAATGATCAACATTAGCCCCTTGCCTGACGTTACACGGACGCGGGTTGAATAATTTCTTTTGCAATGGATTTAGCCCTGTGAGATAAAGGCAAAGTTACCATATTGTTTTGTTTCAATGGATTACACTTACATTGAGTGGCATTGCTATTATTTGTGTTGCGATTGCTTACACTGATTTTACCTGCGGTTTAGGGTAGACGCACTATCATGAGGTCAGGACTGCACATGGTAATATTTCCATCGTCGGCTTTTCCTCTGCAATCCATGGTTTTATCGGGCTGCATTGAGCGGCTAAAATTCAAAAATCAGGCCCATTCCGCAAAGTTAATCGGGAGTAAGTATTAATCTGTGTTCATTCTTGTCTGAAAAACAAGTAATATCTCAGGCTATAACAGAGGCTGATTGCGTTACTCCCTTCTTTTTGGAGATTTTTCCTTGATTAGCGTTCTTCTTGTTGATGACCACGAACTGGTGCGCGCAGGGATACGACGCATTCTTGAAGATATCAAAGGTATAAAAGTTGTCGGGGAGGCCCAGTGCGGTGAAGACGCCGTGAAATGGTGCCGTGGCAATGCTGTAGATATCGTTCTTATGGATATGAACATGCCGGGTATTGGCGGGCTGGAAGCCACGCGCAAGATTGTGCGTTATGCGCCCGACGTGAAAGTTATCATGCTGACTATTCATACCGAGAACCCATTGCCTGCCAAGGTGATGCAGGCTGGGGCCGCGGGCTACCTGAGTAAGGGCGCTGCACCACAGGATGTGGTCAATGCCATTCGTGCGGTACAGGCCGGACAGCGCTATATCGCGTCCGATATTGCCCAGCAAATGGCGTTGAGTCAGTTGGAGCCGCAGACGGAAACGCCGTTTAGCTGCCTTTCTGAGCGCGAGCTGCAGATTATGCTGATGATCACCAAAGGTAAAAAGGTTAACGAGATCTCGGAACAACTGAGTCTCAGCCCTAAAACGGTGAACAGTTATCGCTACCGTATGTTCAGCAAGCTGAATATCAGCGGTGATGTTGAATTGACCCACCTGGCTATCCGACACGGATTGTTCAATGCGGAGACGTTGTTAAGCAGTGAGTGACCGTTTTGATGCCAAAGCATTTCTAAGCACCGTAACCAGCCAGCCTGGCGTCTACAGAATGTACGACGCTACTGGCACGGTTATCTACGTCGGTAAAGCCAAAGATCTGAAAAAACGCCTCGCCAGTTACTTCCGCCAGCAGGTGGGTAGCCGTAAAACTGAGACGCTGGTTAAGAATATCGCTCAAATAGACGTAACTGTTACGCATACCGAAACAGAGGCGCTATTACTGGAACATAACTACATAAAGTTATACCAGCCGCGATACAATGTTCTTTTGCGAGACGATAAATCTTATCCGCTGATTTTCCTCAGTGCGGACAGCCACCCACGGCTGGCCGTACATCGTGGTGCCAAACACGCCAAGGGGGAGTATTTTGGCCCATTCCCCAATTCCTATGCCGTGCGTGAGACGCTGGCGCTGCTGCAGAAACTGTTTCCGATACGCCAGTGTGAGAACAGCGTGTACCGCAACCGCTCGCGCCCCTGTTTGCAATACCAGATCGGTCGTTGCCTGGGGCCCTGTGTCGCCGGGTTGGTGAGTGAAGATGAGTATCGTCAGCAGGTGGATTATGTGCGCCTGTTTCTGTCCGGCAAGGATCAACAGGTACTGCATCAGTTGATTGAACGGATGGAAAACGCCAGCAAGGCATTGAACTTTGAAGAGGCCGCGCGGATACGCGATCAGATCCAGGCAGTACGCAGAGTGACGGAACGTCAGTTCGTGTCCGGTAACAGCGACGATCTGGATGTGATCGGCGTGGCATTCGAGTCTGGCATGGCCTGCCTGCACGTATTGTTTATTCGCCAGGGTAAAGTGTTGGGCAGCCGCAGCTACTTCCCCAAAGTGCCGGGCGGCACCGAAATGAGCGAAGTGGTACAGACATTTGTCGGTCAGTTCTATCTACAGGGTAGCCAGATGCGTACCTTGCCGGCAGAAATCCTGTTGGACTTCACATTGCCGGAGAAAGACCTGTTGGCCGAGTCGCTCTCTGAACTGGCCGGTCGTAAAATCCAGATCCAGAGCAAACCGCGAGGGGATCGCGCACGCTACCTTAAACTGGCGCGTACCAACGCAGCGACTGCCTTGACCACCAAGCTTTCTCAGCAGTCGACCATTCATCAGCGATTGGCAGAATTGACGAAGGTACTAAATCTTTCCGAGATTAACCGCATGGAGTGCTTCGATATCAGCCATACAATGGGTGAGCAAACCGTCGCTTCTTGCGTGGTATTTGACGCGAATGGGCCGCTGCGTTCTGAGTATCGGCGCTATAATATCACCGGCATTACACCGGGGGATGACTATGCGGCGATGGCGCAAGTGTTGAAACGCCGCTATGGTAAGGCTCTGGAAGAGAAAAAAATCCCCGACGTTATCTTCATTGATGGCGGTAAAGGGCAGCTAGGTATGGCGATTGATGTGTTTAATTCGCTGAACGTGAGCTGGGATAAAAACAAGCCCTTGCTGATTGGCATCGCCAAAGGCGCTGACCGCAAAGCCGGGTTGGAGACGTTGTTCTTTGTGCCGGAAGGTGAGGGCATTGCCCTGCCGTCGGACTCACCGGCGCTGCATCTGATCCAGCATATCCGCGATGATTCGCATAACCACGCGATCACCGGGCACCGTCAGAGAAGAGCAAAAGTAAGAAATACCAGCGCGTTGGAACTGATCGACGGCGTTGGACCAAAACGGCGACAGGTGCTGTTGAAGTATATGGGCGGACTTCAACCATTATTGAACGCCAGCGTTGAGGAAATTGCAAAAGTGCCGGGTATTTCACAAGCATTGGCAGAAAAGATCTACAATGCATTGAAACACTGAGGGCAATGTAGCAACATACTCTTAATTCCCACTCCAGCCAGATAGTTACCGTAGCATTATGCAATTGAATATACCGACTTGGCTTACTCTGTTTCGCGTAGTTCTGATCCCATTCTTTGTTCTGGCATTTTATCTGCCGTTCACCTGGGCTCCGATGGTTTGCGCCGTCATCTTTGTGTTTGCTGCCATAACCGACTGGTTTGATGGTTTCCTCGCCCGTCGCTGGAAGCAAACTACCCGTTTTGGGGCGTTCCTCGACCCGGTGGCGGACAAGGTGATGGTGGCGGTGGCGCTGGTACTGGTGGCAGAACACTACCATGTCTGGTGGATTACCCTGCCTGCGGCGACCATGATTGCCCGTGAAATTATCATCTCGTCACTGCGTGAGTGGATGGCGGAGATCGGTAAGCGCAGCAGCGTGGCGGTGTCCTGGATTGGCAAAGTGAAAACCATGGCGCAAATGATGTCGCTGGTCGGGTTATTGTGGCGCCCGGACCGGACCGTTGAGTATGTGTCCTTTGGTTTGTTGTACATCGCGGCGGTGCTGACTTTCTGGTCAATGTTCCAATATTTGAACGCTGCCCGCA
Source organism: Serratia proteamaculans (assembly GCF_008830365.1). Taxonomy (GTDB): domain Bacteria; phylum Pseudomonadota; class Gammaproteobacteria; order Enterobacterales; family Enterobacteriaceae; genus Serratia; species Serratia proteamaculans. The sequence continues at coordinate 129,484 of NZ_WBKI01000001.1, forward strand.
AAGATTTGCTGGAACCCTGATCAAAGCGCTGCAAAAATCGTCAAACAAACGTAATGAGCCAACAATTTTATTGACTCATTACGTCAGGTAAGTAGAATGCATCGCATCAGACGGCAGCAGTGATTTGCCGAAAGATAGCAAAAAAATCAGTAAGTTCTGATTAATGCGGGAATAGCTCAGTTGGTAGAGCACGACCTTGCCAAGGTCGGGGTCGCGAGTTCGAGTCTCGTTTCCCGCTCCAAATTTAATAAAGCTGGTGTTTTACGAGCTTTAGCCTGTAAAAGGCAAATAGAATTTAGGCGCGTTAACAAAGCGGTTATGTAGCGGATTGCAAATCCGTCTAGTCCGGTTCGACTCCGGAACGCGCCTCCAATTTTCCCGAGCCCGGGTGGTGAAATCGGTAGACACAAGGGATTTAAAATCCCTCGGCTTATGGCTGTGCGGGTTCAAGTCCCGCCCCGGGTACCAGGAAAATAAATTCAAGAATAACAAAGCAATAAGTAGTAATGTCGTAGCCGCCGTGAGGCGGTTTTTTTGTTTCTGACACCCGCTTTGCCATACCCTCCTGATATCCCTTTACCCTATTCAAACGCCAAATAATTTCCTGACGGTCAAACGACAATCATCAATCGGGCCTGGCGGAAATACCCGGCCGTTGAGCCGGGGTTGTGTCTATCTGTTTTTCCTCAAAGTCTTGACCACTCATGGTAGATGCCGAACGGCGGTGCTATATCCCCGCGCTACAGTTCGCCACCCACATCATGGTTACCACGGCGGCAATGGAGATAATGGTACATAGATCCGATTTGCGCATGTAGTCCCTTAGCGGCCAGTGACGCCAATGACTTCGATAGCCGCTCGGTGCAGCTTTTGGCCGTAGTCATCGGGTTGTCTTTCGATCTCTTTGATCAGATAAGCGAGAATGTTTTGCTTGCTGATGGGTTGATTGGCGGAGAGCACCTGAATAATGCCCTTACCGAGCAAGTTGTAGATTTGTTCACGGTACGTCTCGATATCTTTATCGTTGAGACCGTAAAGGGTGTAATCGATCATGGAATTTTACCGCTGATGAAATTTAAAGCGCCAGCCGAAGCTGGCAGAGAAGCCATATAAAAAATAAAATCGTGCAAATTCCACTTAGGGAGATATCCAGGTGGCAGGTTAACGATAGCGTAGTAAGAATATTCCTATCAATAGGCAGCGGCAATCTGGATGGCTAATTAGGAAAATCCTCAGGCCGTTGCCTTGGCCTGGCGGGCAGATCCTGAGGAAACCTGAACGGTGCGGCAGTGCGGATTTAATCTTCTGTTTGTGCGCCCAAACTCTCGGGCAGCAGCTGTGCCAGCAGCAGGTCCAGAGTCAGCATCAGCCCGTAGCGAGCAGCGCTGCCGCCGCTGAGCGGCAATACCTTATCGGCCAGCGTCGCCAGCGTGCTACCTACCGGGGTCAGGGCGATGCGATAAGCCCCAGTGGCGCCAGCCAGCCTGGCGGCATTGAGCAAATCGGTATTTTCCCCACTCATCGACAGCAGTATCACGCACTGTTGTGCGCTCAGAGTAGAGGCGGTCATGCGCATCAGTGCTGCATCCTGGCAGGCAAAGGCAGGGTAACCCAAACCCACCAGGCGTTGTTGCAGCTCGTTGACGTACAGCGCCATGCTGTTTACGCCAAAAATATGCACACTTTTGGACTGGCTCACCTGTTGGCTGGCGTCGATTAACGCCGAATGCTCTACCTGTTGCAGCTGTTGATGCAGCGTAGTCTCCACGTCGTTGACGCGTTGCAGCCACAAACGAGGAGGCCCATTGGGCGTGGATTGGGTGCTCAAATAGCGTGAGCCACTGACGCTGGCTTGCGCCAGCTTCATACGCAGATCGCGAATATCATCACAACCGATGGTTTTGGCGAAGCGGGTGATGGTCGCCGGACTGACCCCAGCCTGACTGGCCAGCAGCTCTATAGTGGCGGAAGAGGCGAAGGCGATATCGTCCAGAATGGTCTGTGCGACCTTGGCTTCCTGCTGACTGAATTGGTTTTGCCGCGCGCGGATCTGATAGACGATGTCGCCGATATCTTCACAGCCGATGGATTTGGCAAAGCGACTCAAAGTCGTGGGGCTGACGCCGGGCAGCTTGCCAATACCGGCGGCTGAGGCGAATGCGATATCCATGCCGCCCAGCACGGGTTGTGCTACTGCTGCCGGCTGGTTTGCCGGCACAGGTTGGGTACGCATCAGCGAGATAAAGTCGTTAAGATCCTGGCAGCCCAGGGTTTTAGCAAAATGAGCGACGATCTCGGTACTGACGCCGGCTCGCTCCGCCAACTGTTCAATGGTCGCCGTTGAAGTGAAGCTGAGGTTGTCCAGGATAGTCCTGGCAATTTTCGCCTCCTGGCGGCTGAACGGACTCTGGCGAAACTGAATGTGGTAAACGAGATCCATGACTGCAGTGTCCCTTCTGTTATGCCAACCGGCACCTGTGCTTCAAGCTAGCCTGTTTTTCGCACGGCATAAAGCGATAACCCGCAGAATAAACCAATGAAAATAATTTTCAATATGCCCTGTGGGAAAACACGACGTTGCTCTCAATGTTTATTCGCTGGTTACTTATCCTGCTGTTTTTAAACGCTAAAACTCTAAATTGAAATTTTTATTCGGGCATAACTCGATCGTCGATCACAGTGTTGAAAAAAATTTTCATTGAGATTTTTATATAACGTTATGTTTTTAAACAATTAAATAAAAATCATAATCAAATCGTATGGATCTAAGGTATTTACAAGCGTGTTACATAGCTGTTTTATATTTGAACAGCCGTGGTGGCTAACAACCGGGACACTGAAAAATGCAAACAATCGTCTTATGCTGCGCCGCAGGAATGTCTACCAGCATGCTGGTACAAAAAATGAAAATCGAAGCCCAAAAACGGGCGCTGGATATCGAAATTGAAGCTGTACCGGTAGCGGATTTTGAACGTATCGTCGGCCGGGCGGATATCGTCCTGCTGGGGCCGCAGGTTAAATATGAACATGCGCGGCTTGCTGAACTGGCGGCACCCTTGGGCAAAACCGTGGCGGTTATCGACATGATGGATTACGGCACCATGCGCGGCGACAAGGTACTGGACAAGGCGCTCGGCCTGCTGGCCTGAAAACCCTTCTGGAACCAGGCTTCTGACATTCGTTTATTTATTGATTTATTGATTTATTGCGGGTTATTTCACTGACCCGCAGTGGGATCACCGTGCCTGTCATCAGGCGGGGGAGGGAATGATGGATTTGGAAACTAGCGTGATGGAATTGCTGGTTCATGCCGGTAGTGCGCGAAGTTCGCTGCTTTCTGCATTGCAATTAGCGCGTCGCGGTGAATTTGAGGCCGCTGGCGACAGACTGGAAGAGGCGAAGGCCGCTATCGGCCAGGCGCATAGCATGCAGACGGAGCTGATTGGTATGGATGAAGGCAGTGGAAAGGTACCGGTCAGTCTAATTCTGGTGCACGCGCAGGATCATTTGATGAATGCGATGCTGATCCAGGATCTGGCCACCGACATGATCGAACTTTATCGTCGTTTACCCCAGGGGACAGGCAATGACTAAAATCACCGTAATCGGCGGGGGCAGCAGCTACACGCCAGAGTTGGTCGAAGGATTGATCGCACATTATCAGGATGTTCCGTTCACCGAGTTGGCGCTGGTTGATGTGGAATCTGGCCGTGAGAAAGTGGGCATCATTGCCGAATTGACCAAAAGAATGCTTAAGCGCAATGGGCTGGAGCAGGTGGTGGTTTCGGTGCATTTCACACTGGAACCGGCCATTCGCGGTGCCAGTTTTGTACTGACCCAACTGCGGGTGGGGCAGTTGGCCGCCCGTGCTGCCGATGAGCGTCTGGGGCTGAAATACCAGCGGCTGGGGCAGGAAACCACCGGCATCGGCGGCTTCGCCAAGGCACTGCGTACCATTCCGGTCATACTGGAAGTGGCGCGCATGGTAGAAGCTGTGGCGCCAGATGCCTGGATTATCAACTTCACCAATCCGGCCGGGATCGTCACCGAAGCGGTCTCACGTTACAGCAAGGCGAAGATTATTGGTCTGTGCAACGTGCCGATCACCATGCACCACATGATCGCAGATATGCTGAAGGCACCGCACGATCAGGTGGATCTGCGTTTCGCCGGGCTGAACCATATGGTGTGGGTGCATCAGGTCACACAAAGCGGCAAGGATGTGACCGCCAAAGTGCTGGAGATGCTGAGCAATGGCGAAACGCTGTCAATGAACAACATCAAAGACCTGCCGTGGCCGCCGGCATTTTTGCAGGCGCTGGGAGCGATCCCTTGTCCGTACCACCGTTATTTTTATCAAACCGCCGGCATGCTGGAAGAAGAGATGGAAGCGGCCGCGGCTCAGGGCACTCGCGCCGAACAGGTGATGAAGGTTGAGGCGGAGTTATTTGCCTTGTATGCCGACCCTACACTGGATAAAAAACCGGAACAACTGAGCTTTCGTGGCGGTGCCTTCTATTCTGAGGTGGCGGTCGAATTGATCCGCGCCATTCACAATAACAGCGGCAAGGTGCTGGTGGTGAACACCCGTAATAACGGCGCCATTCAGGGCCTGCCGGATGATGCGGTGATTGAAACCAACTGTGTGATCGATGCGCAAGGCGCTCACCCGCTGAGTTTCGGCCCGTTGCCACTGGCCATGAACGGCTTGACCCAGCAGGTTAAAGATTTTGAACGGCTGACCATAGAGGCGGCGGTGCATGGCGATCGCCAGAGTGCGCTGTTGGCGCTGGTGGTGAACCCGCTGATTGGCGGTGTCGGCATCGCACAACCCTTGCTGGACGAGGTGTTGAACCTTAACCAGGCCTATTTACCGCAGTTTAATTAAGTCGATATTCCATAATAACAACCACGACAGCCGGCTTTGCCGGGCAGGGGGGATGATGGCGGGTCTAAATAGCATTCTGGAACGTTACGTGTTGCCGACGGCGTTAAAAATCGCCGGGCAAAAACATATTTTGTCAGTGCGGGACGGCATAATTCTCAACATGCCGTTTATGTTAATCGGGTCATTTTTCCTGATCTTCGCTTATTTACCGATCCCCAGCTACGCCAATCTGATGGGCGAGGTGTTTGGTGCAGCATGGCGGGATAAGTTGCTGTATCCGGTCAAGGCGACTTACGACATCATGGCGATAATCTCCAGCTTTGGTATTGCCTATCGGCTGGCGGAGAAATACCGCGGGATGGATCCGCTCAGTACCGGTGCAGTTTCGCTGGTGGCGTTTATCATGACCATTCCCCAGCATACGCTGTTTGCGCCGGTGAAAGGGGCTGCAGAGCAAATTGTTAAAGGCGTGCTGCCGATGAATTTTATCGGTAGTCAGGGACTGTTTGTGGCAATCGTTGTGGCACTACTGTCGACGGAAATCTACCGTTTTGTGCATAACCGTAATCTGGTGATCAACATGCCGGAAGGGGTACCGCCGGCGGTGGCAAAATCCTTCCTGGCGCTGATCCCGGGGTTCTGCGTGCTGGCAGTGATCTTGTTGCTGCGTTTGATCGTTGAAGCCACGCCGTTTGGTGATATCAATACCATGATCGCCACGCTGATCGGCATTCCAATGCATCACGTGGGGGGAACGCTGCCGGGGATGATTTTCTCGGTGATCCTGATCGGCCTGCTGTGGACGCTGGGGCTGCATGGTGACGCCATCGTACTGGTGTTTATTCAACCGGTGTGGCTGGCGAATATGTCAGAAAACCTGGTGGCGTTTCAGAGCAATCAGCCGATCCCACACATTATTACCCAGCAATTTTACGACCTGTGGATTGCACCCGGCGGCACGGGTGCTCTGTTGGGGTTAGTGATCTTTATGCTGTTGCGCAGCCGTAGTGCACAGATGAAACAGTTGGGGAAAATCGCCGCACCGGGTTGTCTGTTTAATATCAGCGAACCAATGGTGTTCGGGATCCCGCTGGTGATGAACCCGTACTTCTTCCTGCCGTTTATCCTGACCCCGGTGGTGCTGGTGATCGTGACCTACAGCGCGATGGCGACCGGATTGGTAACACCTCCGGTGGGGATTGCCTTGCCGTTCACCACGCCGATTTTCATCAGTGGCTATCTGGCGACCGGCGGCCATATTTCGGGAACGGTGATCCAGGTGGTCAATTTATTGATTTCGATGGCAATTTACTATCCTTTCTTCCGTGCCTGGGATAAGCAAAAATACCGTGAAGAAAATCAGGCGGCGATGCCGGTATCAAACACCGTGGCCGATGAGCAACCGCAGACACCATAAGATCTGTCCTTTTTGCGGCGGTGGTTATAGAGGCCTCCGTCGCAGCAAGGAAATGAAAAAGACGTCACACACGACTTGTTACATTATAACAGCATTAATCTTCGCCACCGCAGCAACGTCCGCCTAAAATGCCTGTCAGATAACCATCCAGCAGCAGGAGAGAGAAAACTCTCAACAATAACCTGTATCTGGCAAACGGTTATGAATTCACTTTGGCAAGAATGGTATCAATAATGCAGAAGTTCCGACGCTGGACCCAGTTACAGGTCTCTTTCTTTATCGCTTTCTATCTCGGTGTGTTGCTCAATATCCCCATATTTTACCGCCGGTATCAGCAACTTCATTATGACAATTTATTGTCGATCGGCATTGAAGTGGTCGCCGCCTTCTGCCTGGTGTGTTTCATCACGCTACTGATCTCGTTTTTGGGGCGCAAACTGTTCCGTATTTTGGCTTCGCTATTGGTACTGAGTTCGGTTGCTGCCAGCTACTACATGGTGCTATTCCATGTCGATATTGGTTACGGCATTCTGGCGGCGGTGATGACCACTGACGTTGACTTGTCCAGGGAGTCGGTGGGCTGGCATTTTGGCGTGTGGGTAGTGCTGGTTAGCCTGTTGCCGTTGCTGCTGATTTGGTTGGTGCCGATGCATGAGGCCAGTTATAAGCACGGTAACCACCTGGTTTGGTTCAAAAAGGGCGGAGTTATGCTGACCGCTGCACTGCTGTGCTGGTTACCACTGAAACTCATGGGCCAGGTGCAGGACCGCCACGATCGAGATAATAATCAAATGATGGCCAGCTATGGTGGGGTAGTGGCCGGCAGTTATTCACCGTCCAACTGGCTCTCAGCGCTGGGTTTGTTGACCTACAGCTCATACAGTCAGGCAGAGGACAGCCGTAATCTGTTTGATCCGGCGGCACATTTTACCTATCAAGCGCCAAAAGACGTGAATGATCTGTATGTGGTGTTTGTGATTGGCGAAAGCGCCAGACGTGACCATATGGGCATTTATGGCTACCAGCGCGACAACACGCCGAATCTGGATAAGGAAACCAACCTTGCGGTGTTGCAGGGGTATTCCTGCGACACCTCGACCAAACTCTCGCTACGTTGCATGTTCGTGCGAGAAGGCGGTGCGTCGGAAGCCCCCGAGCGGACGCTGAAGGAAATGAACGTGTTCTCAGTGCTGAAAAAGCAGGGCTTTTCCTCAGAGTTGTTCTCGATGCAGAGCGAAGCCTGGTTTTATAACAAAACCCAGGCGGATGATTATGCGCTAAGAGAAAGTATTCAGGCGGAAAAACGCAATGCCGGCAAACCTGTGGATGATATTGCGTTGATTGATGAGTTGCGGGATTCGTTAGATCGTCACCCGCAGGGCAAGCACTTGGTGATCCTGCATACCAAAGGCTCGCACTATATGTACACCGAGCGCTACCCTCGCGCTTTCGCCCGCTACCAGCCGGAATGCCAGGGTATTGACGACACTTGCTCTACGCAATCGATGGTTAACTCTTACGACAACAGCCTGCTGTATACCGATTACGTCCTTGAGCAGGTTTTCAATCAGTTGCGTAATCGCAATGCCATCGTGTTCTACGCCTCGGATCACGGTGAGTCGATCTCGGAAAATATGCATTTTCACGGTACCCCGCGTGATCATGCACCGAAGGCGCAGCGTACCATTCCGATCATGGTTTGGGCATCTGACAAGTTTCTCAGCCAGCCCGATCATCAGGCGGCCTTTAATCAGTTGAAAGCGCTACAGCAGGCAAAAACGCCGGTTTTCCACGAAAAGCTGTTCGACAGTATTCTCGGCTGCATCGGTTATACGTCACCGGACGGCGGCATTGTGAAACAGCGTAACTGGTGTCAGGTTAACTGAGCCCATTGCAGAATGACTAACCGCCGAAAGGCGGTTTTTTTACATTTGAATAAGGCCGGTTTTTATTGGCTAAGCTATGCTGAGGTCGGGTTAAAAGTGAGGTATGACGGTGAAAGCATTAACTATCGTGGGAAATGACCTACGTCTAAAGATCCTGACGGACGCGAATACGGACATCGTTCATCGTTACTTCCAGGAGAATCAGCAGCACCTTTCTCCCTGGGAGCCGAAGCGATCTGCCGATTTTTACAGTGAAGAAGTGATCCACCAGCGGTTGTGGCATGCGCAGCGGGATGCCGAGCAGGGAGTGGCTTATCAGTTTGGCATTATCAATGGCACCGGCACGGAGATGTTGGGTGCCTGCAACTTTTCCAATATAGCTCGTGGTCCCTTTCAGGCCTGCCATCTGGGGTATTCAATAGCTGCCTGCCATCAAGGCAAGGGGATAATGACCCTGGCGCTCACTACGGCCCTTGACTACATGTTGGTTGAACTGGATCTGCATCGCGTTATGGCCGCTTATATTCCGACCAATGCTCGCAGCGAAAAGCTGCTGTTGCGCTTGGGGTTTGAGAAAGAAGGTTACGCGAAATCCTATCTTAAAATTGCCGGCCGCTGGCAAGATCACGTATTGACCTCGTTGATTAACCCACGGCACGCAGAGTAACCCTTCGGCGTTGATAGCCAAAAAAAAGCCACCCGCAGGTGGCTTGTCGTCAGAGCATTGTTTAGTCCAGTTTTGGATGCTGGTCGATCAACGTCTGTTTTTTCTTTTCCAACTCGGAAATCTGCTCGTTGATGTCATCGACTTTCTGTTCGATGTTATCGTAGTTTTCCTGCAGCAGCTCTTTGGCTTCCGAGCGATCCGAGGCGGCCGGGGTAGCACCACGCAGTGGCTTATTGGCGGTTTCCTTCATATACAGGCCGGTGATCAAACCGATCACGGCTACAACCATCAGGTAGTAGGCCGGCATATACAGGTTCCCGGAGGATTCGACCAACCAAGCGGCTACCGTGGGTGTCGCACCGGCAACCAGTACCGAAATGTTAAACGAAATTGCCAACGCGCTGTAACGAATGTGTGTTGGGAACATCGCCGGCAGGATCGAAGCCATGACGCCGGTGAAGCAGTTCAACAGCACCGCCAGCACCAACAGGCCGACGAAGATCAGGCCGATCACATTACTGTTGATCAAAATAAAGCACGGAATAGCCAGCGCCAGCAGGCCGATACTGCCGCCAATAATAAACGGCTTACGGCCGATACGGTCACTGGTCAGGCCGATGACCGGTTGCACAAACAACATGCCGATCATGACGGCGATAATGATCAGGACGCCGTGATCTTCCGAGTAGTGCAGGTTATGCGACAGGTAGCTCGGCATGTAGGTCAGCAACATGTAATAGGTCACGTTGGTCGAAATCACGATACCGACGCACACCAGCAGGCTTCTCCAGTGCTTGGCTGCGATCTCTTTAAACGAGGTTCTCGGCGGATTTTCGATGGCGTTGCGGTCTTCTTTTTCCATCTTTTCCACGTGCTGCTGGAATGCCGGAGTTTCTTCCAGCGCATGACGCAGGTACAGGCCGATCAGGCCTAATGGTGCGGCGATGAAGAACGGAATACGCCAGCCCCAGTCGAGGAAGTTAGCTTCACCGACGATACTGGAAATCAGCACCACGACGCCGGCACCCAGCACGAAGCCGGCAATCGAGCCGAAATCAAGCCAACTGCCCATAAAGCCACGCTTTCGGTCCGGGGAGTATTCGGCGACAAAGATGGCTGCGCCGGAGTATTCGCCACCGACCGAGAAGCCCTGTGCCAGCTTGGCTACCAACAGCAGCACCGGTGCCCAAATACCGATCGACGCATAAGAGGGGATCAGACCGATACAGAAGGTGCTCACCGCCATAATAATAATGGTGATGGAAAGGACTTTTTGTCGACCGAACTTATCGCCCATCGAACCAAAGAAGATGCCACCTAACGGACGTACCAAGAAGGGAACGGAAAAGGTTGCCAGTGCGGCAATCATCTGTACGCCGGGAGTGGCGCCAGGGAAAAAGACTTGCCCAAGGGCGTAGGCGACAAAGCCGTAAACACCAAAGTCGAACCATTCCATTGCGTTGCCCAATGCAGCCGCGGTTATCGCCTTTTTCAGTTTGCTGTCGTCAATAATGGTGATGTCATTAATCAGCATCGGCTTATGTCGTTTTTTTCTTAATTTCATATAATCATCCCTTAATCAATTCTAGTCGTACGTGAATTCGCGATCCTTCTGCCCAGTTATCAGTTTGGTTAATCTAAACGCTATGCGCAGAGATCCCCCATTGCCATTTTTTGTGTGATGCGAATCACGTAATATTTCAATTTTCACCGGGAATATGTCATTTAGGTGACTAATTATTTTGCATCTATAGCTTAACGTTATATCGGATGGCGATCAAATTTAGCAGTTTATCTTATGGATTTGCACCAATTTAGCGCATAAACAGGTTAACTATTGTGCATTTTGCTGGTTTTTTGTCTGGTGGGGGATGCGTTAAGTATAGGAACAACTGCAGCAAAAAACGGCAAAATTAATGCATTTTTCGGGCGAAGAAAAAGGCCTGACGCAGACGCCAGGCCGGCGAATTATTGCGGGGAACCGCCAAATTCTAAATAGAGTTGTGCCAGATTTTGGTATTGGCTAAAGCGATTTTCATCCAGCGCCTGCTCCGCCTGCCTGCGACGATTTTGTGCATCCAGCCAGAAGGTGATAGGGACGGCACCTTGCCTGTAACGGCTCTCATTCAACCGCTCAGATTTGCGTGCCAACGCCAACGAAGCCTGCAAGTGTTTTTCCTGTGCTATCAGTTGCGTACGCAACGACAAGGCATCGTCTACATCGGCCATGGCTTTATACAGCGCCTGTTTGAATTCCAGCACCTGCAGATCGTAGTCGCTGCGGGCGATTTTGATATCAACGTCCATTTTCCGCCATTCAAGAAACGGTAACGTTAGTCCTGCGCTCACCGAGACCAACGGATTGCGCAGAAATTCCAGCAATGCGCTACTGCTGCTACCCAATGAGCCTGTCAGGCTAAAGGCCGGATAGTACTGAGTGCGTTTCACATCGACGTTGGTCAGTGCTTCACGCAATCGCAGCTCTTTGGCGCTGATATCTGGGCGGTGGCGCAACACGCTGGCCGGGATACCGGCGTTGATTTGCGGCAGCGGACCCGTCGGCAAACCACCGGGCTCCACCAGCGCATTGCCCGGCGGTGCGCCCAGTAATACCGTCTGTTCGTTGAGTGCCTGCTGACGCTCACGCAGCAGCGCCAGATGACTGCTTTCCTGATTGATCAGATTTTGCTCGGCATCCACCACGTCCAGTGAAGAGATGCTGCCGGCGCGGTAGCGGGCATTGACCAACTGTAAGGTCTGCCGGGTGTAAGCGATATTTTGCTGACTGACGCTTATCCGTTGGTTGATAAAGCCTATGCGCCAGTAATTTTTGCTGGCGTTAGCGAGCAAGGCCAAACGCGCACTTTGCAAATCCTGTTGGGTGGCCTGGCTGGCCCATTCTGCGGCGTCACGCTGTCGCGCCAGTTTGCCCCACAGATCGACCTCGTAGCTGACGCCAAGGTTGGCGCTGCTGCTTTTATTCCAGGGTGATGAATTGGCAAGGGCGTTGCTGGCTTGGCTATTGAGCGTAGCATTGACGCTTGGCTCGGTGCCGATATCGGCCTGTTGTGCCGTCAATTGGGCGCGGTAAACGCGCAGCGCGGCAGCGGCCAGGTCGTTATTGGCCAGCATGACCTGTTGCAACCAACGGTCTAACTGGGGATCGTGGAAATCGTGCCAGTCAAAAGGCACCGGCGTAGCGGCGGCATCGCTGCTGTCCGGCCACTGGGATGGGTAGTCTACCTTCACTGGCTGATATTCGCTTTTCAGCGCGTTGCCGCAGCCGGTACTAAGCAGGGCGGCGAGGCATAACGCCAGGGGGGATAAAATTTTCATAAGTTACTCGCTGGCCAGTGAAATGACCGGATCCATCCGCGCCGCTTTGCGGGCCGGGAGATAACCGAAGATCATGCCGATCAAGGTGGAGCAGAAGAAGGCTACGGCGGCGGCCTGCCAGGAATAGATGGCGGTGAGCATGCCGCCCGCCAGCAGGGTAAATAGCGAACCGGCGGCGAAGGACAGCAAAATGCCCAGGATCCCGCCGATCAGGCAGACCAGCACGGCCTCAATCATAAATTGCTGCATTATGTCGCTGCGACGTGCGCCTACAGCCATACGTACGCCAATTTCATGCGTCCGTTCGGTCACCGAGACCAGCATGATGTTCATCACGCCAAGGCTGCCGATAATCAGAGAAATTGAGGCCACCATCAGGATCAGCAGGCTGAGGGTCATTGAGGTGTGTTCGATCGATTTACGGTACTTGTCGAGGTTGAACAGCATAAAGTCTTTTACGCCGTGGCGCTGGGTCAGCAACTGGTTAATGGCGGCGACGGCAGCCTCGTTGGCGACGTCATCCTTCAACCGGACACTGATGCTGCTCAGCGTGGTTTTGCCCACCATGCGATACATCACGGTGCTATAGGGCATCCACACTCTGATGCGGTTGGGGGCCGAGTCCTGGTTACTTTGCACCACGCCAATCACCCGGGCCGGCACGGCACCAAGAAACACAATTTGGCCCAGCGGCTCTACGCCGAAATCCCCGAACAACGACTGACGGGCGTTTTCGTCAATGATCACTTCCTGCAACGCATTGCGGTCATCCCGGAAGTTGCGACCTTGCACCAGCGTGAAACCGTTAACACGTAAATAATCGCGTCCAACGCCGCTGATCGACGCATTGGCTGACTTGCTGCGAAAGTGAATGCTGTCTGAGGCCGTGACTTCAGGACTGACGCTGTCGACAAAGCTTTGACTGGCCAGCGCGTCGGCATCTGCCGGAACCAGAGTACGGATGCTGTCGATGGCATCATCGAAGAAATCACGGCCGGGGTAGATGCTGACCACGTTGGTACCGAGACTTTTAATACTCTCCAGCGTGCGTTGTTTGGCGCCTTCGCCCAGCGCGACCACCGTCACGACCGCAGCAATGCCGAAAATAATGCCGGTCATGGTCAGAGCGGTACGCAGGCGGTGGGCATTCATGGCTTTCAGCGCCATTTGCAGCGACTCACGGGTACGATCGAGCAGACTCTGCCAGTAGCCTTGTGCTGCCGGTGGGCTTTTTTGCATCTTCGACAGTGGGGCCGTCGTTTGACGGCCGCTGTCGGCGACGATCTCACCGTCCTGCAGTTCGATGATGCGTTGTGCGTGCTGCGCCACCTTCATATCGTGGGTGACGATCACGACGGTATGGCCACGCTGATTAAGTTCGCTGAGGATCTCCAGCACTTCCTGGCCGGAACGGGAGTCCAGGGCACCGGTGGGCTCATCCGCCAGGATGATTTCAGCACCGTTGATTAACGAACGAGCGATACTGACGCGCTGTTGCTGGCCACCGGAGAGTTGCCCAGGTTTATGGTGCTCACGGCCCTCCAACCCCAGTCGAGCCAACAGTTGTGCCGCGTTCAGACGGCGTTGATCACGTTTGCTGTTGGCGTAAATCGCGGGGATTTCGACGTTGCCCAGCGCACTGATGTCCGGCATCAGATGATAACGCTGGAAGATAAAACCGATGTGCTCTCGACGTAGCCTGGCCAATTGATCCGGCGACAGGTGAGCCGCATTTTGGCCGTTGATGTAATAGTCACCCTGGTCCGGTACGTCCAGACAGCCGATGATGTTCATCAGCGTGGATTTTCCAGAGCCTGAAGCGCCTATGATCGCGACCAACTCCCCGGCAGCGATGCTCAGGTTGATGTTTTTCAACACGGTCAGCGGCTGGCTGCTGTTGGTGTAGGTGCGGCCGATGCCTTTCAGCTCAATGATAGTGTTCACAGTGAGAGGCCTTCCTCGCTTGGCCTGGCACTTTCCTGCACCAGCACCACGTTTTCACCCGCCTTCAACCCGGACAGAATTTGAATATCGACGTTATTGGTAATGCCGGTTTTCACTTCGTGCATTTCCAACCGATTGTCCGCGGTCAGCACCTGCACCTGCTGCTTTTTATCTGCAGTTTTATGCACCGCCTGGATCGGTACTAACAGCGCGTTTTTTGCCTCACCGAGCAGTAATGAAACCTGAGCCGTCATGGCGATCCGCAAGCGATTATCCGGGTTAGGTACGTCCAGCAGTGCGTTGTAATACACCGAGGCGTTGGAGGTGCCGGAGCCGGAGGACGAACTGCCGCTGGAGATTGAGTCGTCTTTCATCACCGATTCCGGCGCCAGCTCGACGGTGCGCAGCGTGGCGTCGTAACGTTTGTCCGGTTCGGAGAAAATGGTGAAGTAGGCCTTTTGCCCCTGCGAAACGCGGGTAATATCGGCCTCGGAAATCTGCGCCTTAATGGTCATCACATCCAACTGAGCCAGTTTGACGATGGTGGGGGCGCTCTGATTGGCATTTACCGTTTGGCCCTGTTGAGTAATCACCGCGATGACGATGCCGTCCATCGGTGCCAGGATTCGGGTGTAACTCAGGTCGACCTTTTTCTTGTCGACCTCAATTTGTGCTTGCACGATGCGTGCATTTAACGCGATCAGTTCGGCGCGGGTGGCGGCGAGCGTGGCTTCCGCCGCCTCAAAATCTTCGCGGGAGCCGGCTTCATCACTCAACATGCGTTTCTGGCGCTTAAAGCGAGACTCGGCCTGTTTCAATAGCGCCTGTTTAGCCTGTAAATCCGCCTTGGCGACGTTCAGCGCCGCTTCGGCGTTACGCAGATCGTTACGTTGCGGCAGATCGTCTATGTCGGCGATAGGCTGGCCCTTGGTGACCCGATCGCCCAGTTTAACCTTCAGGGATTTGACCTGGCCGGAAACCTGCGCCCCGACATTGACCCGTTCTATTGCATCAAGCTTGCCGGTGGCCAGTACGGCATTTTCTATATCGCCCAGACGAGCCGGTGCCGTGACCGCGGCGGTCTGAGAGGGGCTTTGCAAAGAGAACACGGCCACCAGGGCAAGTATGACCAGCAAGGCGCCAGCCAGGATAAACGCCAAACGGCGCGGAGTGACTTTCATAGTGTTATCCATAACAGAAAACGATGATCCCAGAAGGCGCTATAGTGGCATCCAGCGCTTTAACTAACAATAAACACGCTGCAGACGGGCGATAAAATGGCGATGGTTAATGATCACTATCTGAAATCAATCCTACGCTGCAGGTTAAATAGGCGAAAATGTAAGATTTCTCTGCAAAATCAGCCATTCATAGGTCAATAACTTGAATCCGCAGCATTAATATGGATAATGCCAACCCGAAGCAACGGAATGCGCTATTAACTCAGTTGGCAGAGTGGTTGGTTTTAAAATGCTTTTTTGGCTACAAAATTGATAGACGCGGGTTCGAGTCCTGCATAGCGCGCCAGCTTCCTTTCGTGAACTGTTACCGTAAAGTGCACCCGGGTTGATTTGCACTATCGGCTCCTTGTTGGGTTTTTCGGGTGTGCTTTGCCGTAGCCGTTTCCTCTCCTTTCTTTATGTTTTCTTCTGTTCCATCGATCTTTGCTAAACTGTAATCAGGCAGGTATGCTGCCCGGCAACAGGAGATCGCTATGTCTGAGTCCGATCAACTGCAGGAATTATTGCAACGCGTAGCGGCACTTGAAGCCCGCGAACAGTCGCTGACCGCCGCCTCCAATGCCTATCAGGCGATTATCACTACCATGCTCGGCAACCTGGAGAGACAGGACCGTGACAAGATTATTGCGATGATCGACCAGGCGCATGAACTTGCCTATGCTCGCGCCATTCAGCGCTGCAATGAGCCGCAAAAGCAAAAAATCAAACAGGCTGACGATATCGCTCAGCGGATGTTTATGTTTGCTCAAGGTAAAAACTCCCTGCAACGTTAGCCAGCATAGGTATAACAGTTGCCGATTTTAAATTGCATAACTGATCTACCTGGGCAAACTGTACCTGTGTTAGTTTGATGAATGATTATTGATAGCAATAATGTCCCCCCCAGGCATAAGGTTGTAGCGATGGACGCGATTAAAAGCATCTTGGTAAAAGAAATCGAGCGGATCAATCGGCAGGAAGGGCGCGACGGCAAGCTGCGTTTTAACAGCGAATTTGCCCGCGATCACAGTTACCTGTGCCTCGCCATGTTTGCCGGCTATTTTGCCGTGATCGCCGTGATGTATCAGGTCCCCTACATGGGTTTCATCTCCTTTTTGGCTTTTACCGCCTTCGTGTTGTTCATGTTCGCCATGCTGCTGATTGAAATCAAACCGGTGTATCGTTTCGAGGACATCGGCGTGCTGGATCTGCGCGTATGCTATAACGGCGAGTGGTATTTCACTCGCGCACTGTCGCCGCAATCGGTGAAGGCGCTTTTGGATGAGCCGTCGATCGGTGCTGCGATGAAAACCAGGATGCAGGAAATCATCGCCAATAAGGGCGAGATTGATTTCTATGACGTTTACGATCTGGCGTATTCAAAGAAGCCACAGGATGAGCAGCCGCAGGTGGCGGTGCTTAACTGAAGGGTTTCCGCCTGTGCGGTTGTCGATTATACTCACGCATTGAAGCCCGTTAAGCGTGAGGAATTTACGATGAGTGATGACATTTTCGATTTTGATATCGATGCCGAATTGGCGCAAGCAGAAGAGAAAGCGGCGCAGAAAGTCAAAGAACTGCCAGAAATCCTTGAGGATGAGGCGGACTGCGAAGGCTGCAAGATCTGATTGCCATCGTTAATAAAGAACCGCTGCGGCGGTTTTTTTATGCCCAAAATCCGAGTTGCAGGCAAAAAAAAGCCCGTTTCAGGCGGGCCAACACTTAAGTAGTATGAGGGTTTATTTTTATTACCGACTGCGCTTAGGATACGCGTAATGGTCGGCAAGAGATGTGGGCGTATTGTAACAAAATGGTTGTAGTTGTGTTTCCGTGTTACGCCCACCAGGTCAACGATTAATCCAGCACAAATCCCCAAATCAGCAGCGCCGCCACGGTAATCAGGCAGAGCGTGGAGACGGTTATCAGTATTTTTCCCAGAATGTCTTTTTCTTGTTGCTGCTGTGCCACGTTAAAATTATCCAATTAAGAGCCTGTGGACCAAATCGGCGATACCCAGATCCAGCACTATGACCGTCAGTGCAATCCCCAGCATGGCCGATAGAAATCGAGTTTTACTGTTCAAATCAATACCCACCACCGCTATGCAGTGTTCCCAGAGTAAAGGTTAAACCGCCGGGGCTGAACGCCCGCTTTTGATAATTACAGAGTTTAAGAACCTTTCCAGGACTATAAGTTCCGTCTGTTTTGAGGGGGGCCGCTGCGTGTGTTGCTCCGCAGCGGCCGGTAGTGCAGAAAAATCAGTCAGCAACAATTCTTACGCCAATTTTACTGATGGCGTTGCCATCCATTTCGGCGATGGTCCAGGTCAGACCATCCCATTCTACCTGGTCGCCGACCACGGGCTCGCCGCCAATCAGTTTAAGGACGAATTGCCCCAGTGTTTGTTGTTCGTCCACGCCTTCCTGCAGGTTAAGCCCATACACCTGTGAAATATCGCTCAGGCGTGCGTCCGACTGCAGGATAAAGTCACCGAAGAAACGCTCATCCATGGTGACCACTGGCGCCTGGCTAAACAGTTTGCCCAGCACCGGTAAGTCATGTTCGTGGCCGATAACGCACAGAATGTCATCTTCACGCAGTCGCGTACTACCGCTGGGGTGCAACAACTCTTTGCCACGGAACAATGCGGCAATGCGCGTGCCCGGCGGCATTTTCAGCTCACGCAGTGCAGCGCCCACACACCAGTTTTCTGACGACAGCTGATAAACAAACTGCTCCCATTGGTTTTCAGGGTGTACGTCCAACCCAACCCGCGAAATTGGCGCCAGTGCCGGCGGTACGATTACCTTGGCTTTCTTCGCGGCGAACGACAGCGTGGTGCCTTGCAGTAACAGTGAGACCAGTACCACAAAGAAGGCCACGTTGAAGAACAGCTGCGCATTCGGCAATCCGGCCATCATCGGGAAGACGGCCAGAATGACCGGCACGGCACCGCGCAGGCCAACCCATGAGATAAAGCTGCGTTCACGCAGGGTAAAACTGCGGAACGGCAACAGCCCGATAAACACCGAAAGCGGTCGGGCGAACAAGATCATCCACAGCGACAGCAGCAGGGCAGGGATGGCGATAGGCAATAACTCGTGCGGATTGAGCAGCAGCCCCAGCACCAGGAACATGCCAATTTGGCTCAGCCAGGCCAGTCCGTCAAAGGTCTGGACAATACCGTGCCGGTTGCGGATCGGGCGATTGCCCAGCATCAGGCCGCACAGGTAGACCGCCAGAATGCCGCTACCGTCCAGCGCGGTGGTCAGGGCAAAAATCAAAATGCCACCGCTGACGGCCAACAGCGGATACAGGCCTTCCGCCAGTTTTATGTGGTTGATTAGCGTCAACAGCAGCCAACCGCCGCCGAGGCCAAAGACAATCCCCATGCCGAACTGCTGCAGCAAATGGAGCGGGAACATCCAGCTCAGCGTGGTTTCGCCGGCGGAGATCATCGCAATCAGGGTGATGGTAAGAAACACCGCCATGGGGTCATTGCTACCGGATTCGATTTCCAGCGTGGCGCTGACGCGGTCGTTAAGCCCTTTACCGCCCAGCAGTGAAAATACTGCGGCGGCGTCGGTGGAACCGATAATGGCGCCAATCAGCATGCCCTGCAGCAAGTCGAGGTTGAACAGCCAGGCGGCAGCCAGCCCGGTAAGCCCGGCGGTGATCACCACGCCGACGGTGGCGAGGGAAAGTGCCGGCCAGAGTGCCACGCGGAATGAGCTGACGCGGGTGCGCATACCACCGTCCAGCAGGATCACGGCCAGTGCCAGGTTACTGACCAAATAGGCCACAGGGTAATTGCTAAAAACGATACCGCCAGGGCCATCGACCCCCGCCAGCATGCCGATAGCCAGGAAGATCACCAGAATGGGGATACCCAGGCGTGAGGAAAATGAACTGAGAAGAATACTTGCTCCCACCAACACGGCACCGATGATGAACAAACTGTTAATGGTGCTGGCATCCAAAATAACGTTCTCCTGCAGGCTGGGGGAAAGGCGTTGCGCGCGGGCGCAGATACCCCATGATGATAGCCTGTTTTTTAGGTAAAACGCCAAGGCTGATTTACAAAACAGTTTGGCATTTATTGTCATTTAAGAAGGAAAGCGTGAGGAAGTGGGGATAAATCGGTGAACTTCTTACTTTTATCTATATTTATCAGCTTACTGTGGTTCTATCCTGACAATAAACCTCAATTTCCATTGCGACGGTGGAGGAAAAACCATTAAACCCCCGTCAGGAGGCTTAATGGTTTGCAGGCGTGGTGTGATTAATGATCGAGTGATTGCAAAGCCCGCTTGATCAGCTCGGCAGCCAGTTTGCGTTCTGACTCCGAAATACCGTCAAGGTTAAGGCTGGAAAGCTCGGTGACCAGAATACTGCGGTCCTTGCCGCCGATCGACGCATCCAGTGCGGACAGCAATCGGCCAAGAATTTTTAGCAGGGTGGCGTTTTCTGGTACGGCTTCCGGAGCCGAAGTGTCTTTATCAGTCATTAAAAATCCTCTCTGTCGTGACGGAAGGGAGATACTGCAAACATTGTCGTAATGATAGCGACAACGCCGTCCCTCAGGGTTCATTGAGCCCAATCGCTACCGTAAGGCAGGGATGTGGATTTCCACTTATGCGTTGTAGTTATAACAACTAGCAGCAATATGCTCCAGCATAACTTTGCCTTAACTTTCACCCGCAGGGTGAGCAATGTGTGCTCAGTGGCTTAAATAGGCTGGGGTACGGGTATGCGAAATCATGATATCGGTTATGGCGTACAGACGTATGACAGCAAACGGCCCAGCATACTGGGCCATTGGCTTATTGCGGTTTTCCGGAGAACAGGAAACGCAGCAGGGGAATGCGTTTGTGCAGCTCATATAAGACGAAGGCACAGGAGAAGACAAACACCAGACCGAGCACGAAACCCAGCAGATTATTGTCGATATACGGCGTCACAAAAGCGCCATATATCAAGGTCAGTGGGTGGTGCACCAGATATATAAAGAGCGATGCATTGACCAGATAAGTGATTCGGGGTGAGTGATAGTTCAGCAGGTTATGTCCGAATGAGAAAACCACGTTCGCCATCAGGATCCCCAGCAGGGTTTTGATCACCACTTCCAGCTCGAACATATAGCTGCTGTGGGTCAGATACTTCTGATTTAGCATGTAGGCAATGAACAACAGCAGCGAACCGAGCAGCGACCAGAGTGAGGGCTTGAGAAAAATCTCTTTCAGCCACACATACTTAAAGGCGTAAGCACCCAGGATGAAGAACGGCAGGTAGAACATGGTCTCCATTACCACGAAATTGAACAGGCCATTGGAGAGTAAATGCGGTGCGAAAATTAAAATAATGCGGTGCGCGGCCGAGTAGAATAAAGCATAAATAAGAAAGAGCAGTGAGATATTTCCTAATCCAGTCATTTTATTTATTGGATAGGGAAGGGTATTGCTTTTAATCGCCTTGATTTTTTTGAACAGATAAAAACAAAGGGTGGTCAGCAATGTCAGGGTTAATAAAAACCACAGATGAGAAACCAGTTCCCAAACTGTGACATTTATTTTCTGATAGAGCGAAAAATTTTCCCAGCCGTTTAATTTATCGGTGAAGTATTTCAGCATGAAAAACTGTGGCACTGTTATTAACGGGATCGAGCTCAGCAGCGGGATCGCCACCCGTTCCAGTCTGACCTTCAACCACTTATGGCGCTCATAGCGCTCGTAGAGCATGTACGAGAAGTAGCCGGAAATCACGAAGAACACCTGCATGCGGAAGGCATGGATGAAGTCGTTCAGCACCGTTAGCGAGAAGGACGGCGTAGCACTGTTTACCGCCCAGGCGTGGCTGGAATAGATCAGGGACAGATGAAAAGGGATGCCGAGCAACATCAAATAAGCCCGGATCGAATCGAGGAAAAACTCGCGTTGGTTGCTGCCTTTAGTCATAGGTTACCGCTGGTGATTTTATCGAATGGTCATTAACACGCTTAATAAGTCGGCAATGGTTAAATCGAACCTCAAACCCTACTATAGCGTTTCACATTTTTCCATAGCGTCTTGTTGCGGGGCTTGCTACGCTGGTGTTTAGTCAGCTGCTTAAACTATGAGCCATAAACATGAACCATCCATTTATCATGTTGTCGGAAAGCTGAATAATCCATTAATATGGATTTAAATGATTTGAGCACACGAATAGGGGGGGATGTGCTAGTTAATATATTATCCAAGAAACCACGCGCCGCGAGCGTACGTTGGTTAGGTGCGACCGTATTGTTCACGCTGTTTACTTCGCCGGCATGGGCTTTTTCTATTGATGATGTGGCCAAGCAGGCACAGGATCTGGCAGGAAAAGGCTTTGAGGCTCCGAAGAGCAACCTTCCTTCTCAATTCCGTGAGATGAAATTCGCGGACTATCAGCAAATTCAGTTCAATCACGATAAAGCCTATTGGAGCAAGCTGAAAACCCCATTCAAGCTTGAGTTTTATCATCAGGGGATGTATTTTGACACGCCGGTGAAAATCAATGAAGTCACCTCGACCACCGTGAAGCAGATCAAGTACAACCCGGACTACTTCAACTTTGGTTCGGTGAAGCACGATCCAGATTCGGTAAAAAACCTCGGCTTTGCCGGTTTCAAGGTGATTTATCCGATCAACAGTGCGGACAAGAACGACGAAATTATGAGCCTGCTGGGCGCGAGTTACTTCCGCGTGGTGGGTAAAGGGCAGGTTTACGGGATTTCCGCACGTGGCCTGGCGATTGATACTGCATTGCCGTCCGGTGAAGAGTTCCCGCGTTTCCGCGAATTCTGGGTTGAACGTCCGAAGCAGGGCGACAAACATCTGGTGATTTACGCGCTGCTGGATTCACCGCGTGCTACCGGGGCTTACCGTTTTGTGGTCTATCCGGGCCGCGATACCACGGTGGACGTCGAATCTAAAGTGTTCCTGCGCGACAAGGTCGGCAAACTGGGCATGGCACCGCTGACCAGCATGTACCTGTTCGGGCCAAACCAGCCTTCACCAACGCTGAACTACCGTCCGGCGTTACATGACTCTAACGGTCTGTCTATCCATGCCGGCAACGGCGAATGGATCTGGCGTCCGCTGAATAATCCGAAGCATCTGTCCGTCAGCACCTATCAGGTCGAGAACCCGAAAGGTTTCGGTCTGCTGCAGCGTGGCCGTAACTTCAAGGATTACGAAGATCTGGACGACCGTTACGATCTGCGTCCAAGCGCCTGGATCGAACCGCGTGGCGACTGGGGCAAGGGGAAAGTTGAGCTGGTGGAGATCCCAACGGCGGATGAAACCAATGACAACATCGTGGCCTTCTGGACTCCGGACGTGTTGCCGGATGCCAAAACGCCGTTGGCACTAAACTATCGCCTGCATTTCACCCGTGACGAAGACAAACTGCATTCGCAGGACATTGCCTACGTCAGCCAAACCATGCGTTCTACCGGTGATGTGAAGCAGTCTAACCTGATCCGCGAGCCAGACGGCAGCGTGGCATTCCTGGTTGACTTCGTTGGCCCGGTACTGAAAGGCCTGGACGCGGCGACGCCGGTTGCTGCTCAGGTGAGCATCGGTGACAACGGTGAAATGGTAGAAAACAATGTCCGCTATAATCCAGTGACCAAAGGCTGGCGTCTGACGGTGCGTCTGAAAGTGAAAGACGACAAGAAGCCGGTAGAAATGCGCGCAGCGCTGGTCAATGGTGATAAGACCCTGTCGGAAACCTGGAGCTATCAGCTACCTGCCAATGAATAAGCCTACTCAACTTGCCCAGGATTATCTTGCGGCAATGCCTCTGACTGCTCAGCAGTCAGAGGCGCTTAAACCCCAGCCGGGAGCGGATGACGCCCAGGCACTGGAGGCGCTGCATCGCAAGATGGGCGCCGCCGATGCCAACGTCGATACGCTGTCGGCGGATGACGTGGCGCTGGCCTCTGTCAAAGCGCGTATCGAAAGCGCCTGGCCGGATGCGGTCAGCGACGACGATTTTGACAATGATGTGGAAGGCCGCAGTATTCTGAAGGCCACGCCGCCGATTAAACGCACCAGCATGTTCCCGGAAGCCTGGCGCACCAACCCGGTGGCGCGCTTCTGGGATTCTCTGCTGGGGCGCTCGCCGCACAACCGTCATGCTTCCAAAGAGGAAGCCGCCGCGGAAAACCGCTGGCGCGTGGTCGGTTCGATGCGCCGTTATGTGCTGTTGGTGCTGATGCTGGTGCAGACCGGTATCGCTACCTGGTACATGAAAACCATCTTGCCGTATCAGGGCTGGGCGCTGATCGATCCGCTGGCGATGCTGGACCAGGATCTGATGCAGTCTGTGCTGCAACTGCTGCCTTATGTGTTGCAAACCGGTATTCTGATCCTGTTCGCCATTCTGTTCTGTTGGGTGTCGGCCGGGTTCTGGACCGCGCTGATGGGCTTCCTGCAGTTGCTAATCGGCAAAGACAAATACAGTATTTCTTCTACCATCAAAGGCGATGAGCCAATCAATCCGGCGCACCGCACCGCGTTGATCATGCCGATCTGTAACGAAGACGTCGAACGGGTGTTTGCCGGCCTGCGCGCGACCTATGAGTCGGTTGCCGCCACTGGTCAACTCGAACACTTCGATATCTACGTGCTGAGCGACAGCTACGACCCGGATATTTGCATGGCGGAACAGAAGGCCTGGATGGAACTGTGCCGTGACGTAGAAGGCCATGGCCGTATCTTCTATCGCCGCCGTCGCCGCCGTGTGAAGCGTAAAAGCGGCAACATCGACGACTTCTGCCGTCGCTGGGGGGGCGAGTACAGCTACATGGTGATCCTGGATGCCGACAGCGTGATGAGCGGTGAGTGTCTCACCGGTCTGGTACGCCTGATGGAAGCCAATCCGAACGCAGGTATCATCCAGTCGGCGCCGAAAGCCTCGGGTATGGATACGTTGTATGCCCGCGTGCAGCAGTTTGCTACCCGGGTCTACGGGCCGCTGTTTACCGCCGGTCTGCACTTCTGGCAGTTGGGTGAGTCGCACTACTGGGGTCACAACGCGATTATCCGCGTGAAGCCGTTTATCGAGCACTGTGCGCTGGCACCGCTGCCGGGCGAAGGCTCCTTTGCCGGTTCCATCTTGTCGCATGACTTTGTGGAAGCCGCGCTGATGCGTCGTGCCGGTTGGGGCGTGTGGATTGCTTATGATCTGCCGGGCAGCTATGAAGAATTGCCGCCGAACCTGCTGGACGAACTGAAACGTGACCGTCGTTGGTGCCACGGTAACCTGATGAACTTCCGCCTGTTCCTGGTGAAAGGCATGCACCCGGTGCACCGTGCGGTGTTCCTGACCGGTGTAATGTCTTACCTGTCGGCACCGCTGTGGTTTATGTTCCTGGCGTTGTCTACCGCATTGCAGGTGGTGCATACCCTGATGGAGCCGCAGTACTTCTTGCAGCCACGTCAGCTGTTCCCGGTCTGGCCGCAGTGGCGTCCTGAACTGGCGATAGCGCTGTTCTCTACCACTCTGGTGCTGTTGTTCTTGCCTAAGCTGCTCAGTATCGTGCTGATCTGGGCTAAAGGTGCCAAGGAATACGGTGGTGGCGTGCGTCTGTTCCTGTCAATGCTGCTGGAAATGCTGTTCTCGGTGCTGTTGGCACCGGTACGTATGCTATTCCATACGGTGTTCGTGGTCAGTGCCTTCCTCGGTTGGGAAGTGGTGTGGAACTCTCCGCAGCGTGACGACGATGACACGCCATGGAGCGAAGCCTTCAAACGCCATGGTTCACAGATGCTGCTCGGCCTGGTCTGGGCCGGTGGTATGGCCTGGCTGGATCTGCGCTTCCTGTGGTGGTTGTCGCCGATCGTGTTCTCGCTGATCCTGTCACCGATCGTTTCGTCTCTGTCGAGCCGGGCGACGCTGGGTATCAAAAGCAAGCGAGCCAAACTGTTCCTGATCCCGGAAGAGTACTCTCCGCCGCGCGAACTGCTGGCGACCGAAGAGTATTTGCAGCTTAACCGTGAACGTGCTCTGGCCAATGGCTTTATGCACGCGGTGGTTAACCCGTCGTTCAATGCTTTGGCGGCTGCGCTGGCGACCGCGCGTCACCACCTGCGGGGTGCTATCGAGCACAATCGTGAAGAGCGGGTGAACGAGGCATTGCAACTGGGGCCGGAGAAGCTGGTGAAGGGCAAACGCCTGGAGCTGTTAAGCGATCCTGTTGCGTTATCGCGCTTGCATCAGCGTGTTTGGTTACTGCCGGAAGGGGCCGCCTGGCGCGAGCACTACCAGCAACTGCCGCACAATGAACGGGCTCATCCGCAAGGTCAACGTTAAGCCTTGACCGGGTAGCCGAAACGGGGAATGCGCATTGCGTGTTCCCCGTTTTTTTTGGCGCTTCGCTTACGCCATGCTGACAATCTGAATAGAAAAAACTATGTTAACATTCGCAGCGGGCGTTGTTTACTTTCAGAACAACCAGGATCAAGAGTCAATTTGGTGAATCTTTCTGCTTTTCTTCGGCTGGCATTATTGGCAGCAGGCGTGACGCTGTTAACCGGCTGCGGCAGTATTATCAGCCGCACAGTACCGGGCGCTGGCCACGGCCATCAATATTACCCGGGTGTGCAATGGGATCTGCGCGATACGCCCTGGCGTTATGTCACGGTGATCGATGTGCCGCTGTCGATGGTGGTAGATACCTTTATGCTGCCGTTTGATGCGCAGCACGGGCCTTACGAGTAAGCCTGGTCCCGGGTGGCAAACACCAGCAGTTGGTATCCATGCGGGCCGCAGTGGAAGGGGGCCAGCACCGTCATCTTCAATCCCTGCTGATGGGCCGCCAGTGAGTGCGGGTTGCTGTCGTCAATAAACAGAGCGCCAACGTCGAATTCCTCCCGGGTGTGTGCCTTGACGGCGGCGAACAGTTGCTTCAGCACGCCTTTGCCACGCCAGGCGGTATCCAGACACACCGGGCCATACATAAACACCCGCTGTTCATTCAACGGTTGCCCGTTGAACGACTCGCCGGCAAGTTTTTCCAGCATGGTATCCACCACCGGCGGGCGGGGCTGCGCGTCCGTGGTCATCAGGCAAACAAAACCGGCCAACGCCTGATCTTCAACCGCCACCAGAATACCCAGACCCTGGTTAATGCGGGTTAATTGGGCTTCGTTCATACTCGAAACAATAAAACCCTGACGTTTCTGGCTGTCGCTTAAATTGGCCGGGGTATTTTGTGTTTGCAGCTGCAGAATGGCGGGGTAATCCTCGGGGCGTGCCTGGCGGATAATCATGATGCCTCTCTGAAAATGATGGGGAGTTTATGGGCGGGAAGTTTCGCTCCCGCCCGCTATCATTCAACGTTCATCCCACTCGTCGGCGGCGGTTTGGCCCTCTTCGGTATCCAGTGGGGGATCGAGTTGGAAATCCCCTTCTTCCCACTCGTGCAGCGTGTTTTCCTCGATCCATTCGGCGCTGATTTCGACTTCGTCATAATCACCGTCGAAAATGGCCTGTGCGGCGGCACCGCTGCGTAACGTCAGACACTCGACCGATTCCCCTTCTTGCTCAAAGAACTCGGCCTGCCACAGGATATCACCATCCTGCATCACGTACTTTTGCAGATTGAACTGTTGTGGCACCGGCGGTTGATCGTCGTTACCGCTTTCGGCGGACTCAATAAATTCCTCGCGCGCTGCTTCAATTGCTTCTTCCAGGGTTGCATACAGGCTCATGGTTATCTCCAGTAATGAGGGTAACGAAAGGATTTTGGCCGTGCCAAAACGCCATGACTGACATCAAAAGTAATTGTTGCTGCACTGGCGCAGGATGCAAATTTTTTTGTTGTCCGTTTCGCGACGATGGTTGTCCGCCAGGCGGGAGCAGGTCATCTTCCGGCAGGAAATAATAAGGCATCGCTTATGACAGCCCAGGAGATCGCCATGTTACCCAACCCCTCAATCAAATATCGTCCTTTCCCGCAGGTGGTATTACCGGAGCGTCAGTGGCCCGGCCGTACCCTGCAGCAGGCCCCGCGTTGGTGCTCCAGCGATCTGCGTGATGGCAATCAGGCGCTGGCGGAGCCGATGGATAATGACCGTAAGCGCCAGTTCTACCAACTGCTGTTGCAGTGTGGGTTTAAAGAGATTGAGGTGGCGTTTCCTTCGGCGTCGCAAACCGACTTTGATTTTGTTCGCTCATTGATTGATGAGCAGCTGATCCCGAACGACGTCAGCATTCAGGTCTTGACCCAGTCGCGTGACGACCTGATCGATCGCACCTTTGAGGCATTGCGGGGGGCGCCACGAGCTATTGTGCATTTGTATAACGCCACCGCGCCGATGTTCCGTGAAATTGTGTTTAAGCAGGATAAGGCGGCAACGGTGGCGCTGGCGGTCAACGGGGCGCTGCGTATTCGTCAGCAGTGCGAGCAGCAGCCGGAGACCGCCTGGACCTTTGAGTATTCGCCGGAGACCTTCTGCTTTACCGAGCTGGAGTTTGCGCTGGAAATTTGCGAAGCGGTAGCGGATGTCTGGCAGCCTGGCCCTGGGCGGCCGATGATCATCAACCTGCCGGCGACGGTGGAAGTTAGTACGCCGAACGTTTACGCCGACCAGATTGAATGGTTTTGCCGTCGCTTCAGTCAGCGAAATCGGGTGACAATCAGCGTGCATCCGCATAACGATCGCGGTACCGGAGTCGCCTGCGCCGAACTGGCGATGCTGGCCGGCGCCGATCGGGTGGAAGGCTGCCTGTTCGGTAACGGTGAGCGCACCGGTAATGTTGACCTGGTGACGCTGGCGCTCAATTTGTATACCCAGGGTATTGCGCCGGGGCTGGACTTTAGTCAGTTGAAGCAGGTGGTGGAGGTGGTCGAGCAATGCAACCAACTGCCGGTGCACCCGCGTCATCCTTATGCCGGTGAACTGGTTTTCACCGCCTTTTCCGGCTCGCATCAGGATGCGATCAAAAAGGGGTTCGCCGCCCAGCAGCAGCGACAGGATGGCCTGTGGCAGGTGCCTTATCTGCCGCTCGATCCGGCGGACGTCGGCTGCAGTTATGAAGCGGTGATCCGGGTTAACAGCCAGTCGGGCAAAAGTGGGGCGGCCTGGCTGCTGGAACAGAACCATGGATTGTCGTTACCCCGCGGGCTGCAGATTGATTTCAGCAAAGTAGTGCAGCGATCCACCGACGGCAGCGGCAAAGAGATGACCACCGCCGAGTTGTGGCGCCTGTTTCGCGTCAGTTATGGCCTGGTAGAGCAACCGCGCTTGCAATTGCTGAGTTATCAGACCGAGAGTCACAGCGTCGAGGCCTACAGCTTCAGTGCTCGGGTGTTGTTCGAGGGGCAACAGCAGCGGTTGCTGGGCGTAGGGAACGGCCTGTTGTCCAGTGCCGTGGATGCATTGCGTCAGAGTTTTGGACTGAATCTGGCAATAGAGGACTACCACGAGCATACATTAGGGCATCAGAGCCACAGCCGCGCCGTAGCCTACATTCGCTGTACGCTGGCGCACGGTGAGGCGGCTTATGGCGTGGGCATTGACGTCGATTCCGCCAGTGCCTCGTTACAGGCACTGTTCAACGTTGCCGCACGTTATTTGGCGAAATAAGCACTGGGCGCGACGCCGAGCAGGCGACGGAACATGGCGCTGAAAGCACTGGGGCTGTCGTAACCCAGATCCAGCGCCACTTCCAACACCGAATGCCCGGCGGCCAGCGCATTCAATGCCGCCAGTAACCGGGCACGTCGCACCCAGTCACCAAAGCGCAGCCCGGTCTCACGCTGAAAGCGCCGTGACAGCGTGCGGCCACTGACATTGATGTAACGGGCCGCCTGCTCCAACTCCCAAGGGTGTGCCAGCGATTGTTGAATATGCCGACACAGTGTCAGCAGTGCCTCAGTACGCGGCTCGGGTAGATTCAGTGGCAAAATAGGCAGCACGCGCAGCTCATCCAGGATCAGTTCCATGATCCGCTCTTCACGTCCTCCGGTGGGGTAGTCCGCCGTAATATCCATCGCACAGATAATCAGTTCGCGCAGCAACGGGGAAACCTGCACCACTTCACAGCGTGCCGGCAGATCGGCGCGCGCCAGCGGATCGACCAGCAGAGCTCTTGCCGCGACCTTACCAGTGATGCGCAGGCTGTGCTCAACCCGTGCCGGCAGCCAAACGCCGCGCCCTGGCGGTACCACCCAACTGCCCAGACGGGTATTGACCTGCACCACGCCACTGAGGCTATGAATCAGTTGCGCGCAGTCATGGTAGTGGGGCGGCTCGAAGTCGCCGTGCTGGTAATCTTTGGCAATAGGTACAATCGACCGGTTGGCGGGCACAGCGTCATGGAAAAGCAGCATTGTTTGGGGCATCCCCAGTCCGCGGAAAGTGATAACGGTAGCATGCCATGCTGAAACCTTTCGTACCAGCCTATGGTGCGGTGGGGGAATATAGTTTATAAATATACAATATATTATTTTATAAACTATATGGAAGGGTGATGGATATCGACAGCATGCGGCAGGCGGCAGCGCAGGCCGGAACATTACTGCGGACGCTGGGCAATGAGGATCGCTTACTGTTGCTGTGTCAGCTCAGCCAGGGCGAGATGTCGGTAGGGGAATTGGCTCAGGCGTTGGCGATCCGCCAGCCGACACTTTCACAACAGCTTGGCGTATTGCGTCAGGAAGGCTTGGTATCCACACGCCGTGATGGCAAGCAGATTTACTACGCGGTCAGCGATGAAAAGGCGCTGGCAATACTTGGCACCCTGTATCAACTCTATTGTCCAAAACCGGGAGAGGTACAATGACCATTGACTGGCTGCATTTTACGCCGTTATCTGCCCTGGCCGGCGGAGGTATTATTGGTATCGCGGTCACGCTGCTGCTGGTGTTTAACGGCCGTATTACCGGCATCAGCGGGATTACCGGGGGGGTGTTGACGCCGCAGGGCAAAGAGAAAGCCTGGCGGGCCGCATTTCTTGTCGGGTTGTTGGTATCGCCCTGGCTGTATGGTCTTGGCGCGCCACTACCGACAATGCCAGTGAGTGGCAGCAGCCTGTGGCTGATCGTGGCCGGATTGTTGGTGGGGTTGGGTACCCGGTTGGGCGGCGGCTGCACCAGCGGCCATGGCGTTTGCGGTACGGCGAGGCTGGCACCGCGTTCGCTGGCGGCCACGGCGGTATTCATGCTGCTGGGCTTTGCCACGGTCTGGGCAGTTCGTCACTGGGTGGGAGGCTAACACCATGTTCAGATACCTGTTTGCTTTGCTGAGCGGTGCGATTTTTGGTCTTGGCCTGATCGTTGCCGGTATGGCCAATCCGGCCAAGGTCTTGGCATTTCTCGATATTACCGGCCATTGGGATCCGTCGCTGGCATTGGTGATGGTGGGGGCGATTGCGGTGGCGGCACCGGCGTTTATTTGGGCTCGCCACCGACAGCGCAGTTTGTTGGGTGACGAGATGCAGATCCCAACCAACCGTCGTCTTGACGGTCGTTTACTGGCAGGCAGCGCGTTGTTTGGCATTGGCTGGGGCATGGCGGGCATTTGCCCTGGGCCGGCCTGGGTACTCGCCGGGGCGGGCTCTTCGGCTGGTTGGCTGTTCGTGGCGGCGATGCTGGTGGGCATGGCACTGTATGAAATCATTATGATGCGGAGAAAATAATGCCGATAGCTAATGCGGTACTGCGCATTGCGCGCCCGACCGATCGTCTGCAAGAAATTGCGGCTATGTACTGTCAGGGGCTGGGTTTCGAACGGTTGGGCGAGTTCGACGGTCATCAGGGTTTTGACGGCGTGATGGTCGGGCACCCGCAGCATGGTTATCACCTGGAGTTCACTCACCATCGTGGCGTCAAAGTGGGGCAGGCGCCGACGCAAGATCATTTACTGGTGTTTTATTTGCCGGATGAAGCGGACTGGCTGATGGGATGCCAGCGAATGCTGGCCGCCGGTTTTCGGCGTGTCGCCGCCTACAACCCTTATTGGGACACCAGCGGACAGACGTTCGAGGATCTGGACGGTTACCGGGTGGTGTTGCAACAGCGGGCCTGGGAGGCATAAAAAAGCCAGCGCACCGGGCGCTGGCTGAAGGGTAAACGAAACAGTAATCAGGCGTTGGCAGCCGGTTTCTGTGCGCTTTTGCCCTGGGTGTTTTCCATCATGCGGCGGATCGGGACGATCAGCAGGGTCAATACTGCGGCACAGATCAACAGCGCAATTGAGCAGCGTGCGAACAGGTCAGGCAGCATACCCAGTTGGTCGGCTTTCACATGGCCACCGATCAGACCGGCCGCCAGGTTACCCAGCGCGCTGGCGCAGAACCACAGCCCCATCATCTGGCCACGCATTCTTTCCGGCGCCAACAGGGTCATGGTCGCCAGCCCGATAGGGCTAAGGCACAGTTCACCCAGCGTCAGCATTAAAATACTGCCGACCAGCCACAGCGGTGACACGCCCGCGCCGCCGTTGCTCAGCACGTTCTGCGCAGCCAGCATCATCAGCCCGAAGCCCGCAGCGGCAAACAGAATACCGATAACGAACTTGGTGATGCTGCTCAGACGGATTTTGTTACGCGCCAGTGCCGGCCATGCCCAGCTAAATACCGGTGCCAGCAGGATGATAAACAGGGCGTTGATCGACTGGAACCACACCGCCGGGATCTCGAAGCCGCCAATCATACGGTTGGTATAGTCGTTGGCAAACAGGTTGAACGAGGTCGGTTTCTGTTCGAAGGCTGACCAGAAGAAGGCTGCGGACACCAGCAGGATGAAGCAGACCAACAGGCGGGCGCGTTCTTTACGGCTCAGGCCGGCAAACACGAACAGGTAAATGAAGTACAGGGTGACCGAGGCGGCAATCACGTAAACCAGCGTACTGGCCACGGCGACCGGGTTAATCACAATGATGCCCTGGGCAATCAGGGTGATAATCACCGCCGCACCGACGGCCAGCGCAATCAGCCAGGCGCCGACGCCGTTTTTCTTGGCGACCGGGCTGTTCCAGGTAGAATCCAGGCCCACTTCGCTGTCATAGCGTTTCATCGCCGGGACGGCAAATACGCGGAAGATCACCAGCGCGACCAGCATACCGATACCCCCGATACCGAAGCCCCAGTGCCAGCCGTGGGAACGGATCAACCAGCCGGAGATCAACGGGGCGATAAACGAGCCCATGTTGATGCCCATATAGAACAGCGAGAAACCACCGTCACGGCGGTTGTCGCCTTTCTTGTACAGCGTACCGACCATCACCGAGATACAGGTTTTGAACAGGCCGGAACCCAGCACGATAAACATCAGGCCGATGAAGAACAGGTTGTTGCCCATAAAGGCAGACAGCGCGATCGACAGGTGGCCGAGGGCGATCAGAATCGAGCCGTACCAGACCGCTTTTTGCTGACCCAGCCAGTTATCTGCCAACCAGCCGCCCGGCAGGGCTGCCAGATACATGCTGCCGGCAAAAATACCGACAATCGCTGAAGCGTTTTCACGTGCCAACCCCATGCCGCCGTCGTATACCGTGGCAGCCATAAACAGGATCAGTAATGGGCGAATGCCGTAAAACGAGAACCGCTCCCACATTTCGGTAAAGAACAGGGATCCCAGCGGATAAGGATGGCCGAAGAAGGTCCGGCTTTCTTGGTTATTAACAGAGGATTGCATAACGTCTTCCCAATAAAATGCGCCGCATTGATGCAGCTTATATTGTGGTATGTATGTGTATTTAAGGAAGGTGATCCACCCAGTGCGGATTACCCGACAAAACCGCAGCCGCAGCGCCCGTTAACCGTGGAAAGCGCGTCGGCCTTTTTTCACTTGGCCAATGTTTTACATCGGGCGTGATATTATTTAACCATTTGATAACTGGATGGTGGTTTTGTCTAGTCCCTGTATCCCATTTTTTAGATGAAAAGTCGACAAACATCTCCTTTCCTGGTTTTTATGTTGGTTACGGCGGGAATGTTATTGACAGGTGGTTTATTGCACTAAAAGTTAATAACTGTTTTAAAAACAAGTAATTGAATTAAGAATTATCTGATGAGTGCTGGCAGAGGGATACTGAAGGGTATCAATACTAAAAGTAGGGTAAACGGGTCGTCGGCTCATTTAAGTGAGGGAACTGGTGATAAATACGGCTATTACTCTTCCTGCAGGGTGTCTTCCCTCATCCGCGTCGGTCGGCGTTGCAAACACCACCAGGAATAAATCGCGTTGAACAGCACCACCACGGCGGTGACGCAGAATACCGCGCGAAAGCCATAGCTGGCGGAGACGGCGGCACCCATCAATGGGCCACTGACGTTGCCTATATCGCGGAATGATTGGTTATAGCTGAAAATCCGCCCGGCTACCTGATTGGTGCAGTTATAGATCAGCAAGGTTTGTACCGCTGGCAACAGCGCACCGTCGGCCGCACCCAGCAGGAAGCGCAGTACGCCGAGTTGCCACGGGGTTTGCACAAAGGCCATTGGGATCAGCAATAGCACCGATACGATCAGCATAAACACCAAGATACGCTCCGGGCCGATCCTGTCGCCCAGTTTGCCCAGCCGTGGCGCACTCATTAGCGCGGCGACGCCCGGCACCGAGGCGATCAGGCCACTGACAAAGGCCAGATTATGAATATTACCGGCCAGGTCACGCACGTACAGCGTCAGGATCGGCGCTATGGAGCCGGTAGCGATTTGAATAATCATGGTAGTGACAAACAGACTGAGGATCAGCTTGGGGCTTTTTAGCGCCGCAAACACCTGACGGGCGTGCAGCATGTCTTTTTTCTGCACCGGGGTGAATTGCTCTTTGACATACAGCAGTGTCAGAACAAAGCAGGCCAGCAGCACACCGGCGGTAATGTAGAACACCGGACGCAGGCCATATTGGTCGGCTAGGAGGCCACCAATCAGTGGCCCAATCAAGGCACCACTGACCCCGCCGGTGGACAGGGTACCCAGCGCCCAGCCGCTGCGATTGCGCGGCACCTGAGTGGCGATCAGCGCGTTGGCGTTGGGGATAAAACCGCCGAGCAGGCCCAGTACCGCACGCAGCGCCAAAAATTGCCAGATATTCTGCGCCATGCCCATCAACAGCATCACAATCGCCATACCCAGTGCCGATCGCAACAGCATCAGCTTACGTCCGCGCCGGTCAGCCAGCCCGCCCCAGAACGGGGAGGCAATCGCAGAAAACAGGAAGGTGATACTAAAAACCAGGCCAGACCACATGTTCAGCGCTTGGTGGCCGGTGACGCCAAGGGTTTCTACATAAAGCGGCAGGAATGGCATGATCAGGCTGAAGGCGGCACCGGTGAGGAAACACCCCAGCCAGGTGACAAAAAGATTGCGTTTCCAGTTGATGGGTTCTGGTGCCGAAGCCATATTTTCCTGCTGCATAAGGTGGGGCGCTTTGCGGACGTGCACAAGCAAGGGGGCAAAGCAAAAAAGTTAGCCTGGTAAGTATGCGCTTAATTATAGGCGGCATCAATTGATGTGGGGAGGGATGGGCGGAAAATGAAATAAAGTTTTAAAAATAGAATATTGGCAGTATTCCGCGCTGTGCGCGCGGAAAATCGGCAGATTTAAAGCCCGGCGAGCAGTTCAAAACCACTGGCGGTGGTGGATAGGGCGACATCGGTAATCTCATAGTGCGCTACGGCGTTGAAGGGATCCTGCGCAACAATGGCGTCCAGTTGGGCGCGATCTATGCCCTTCACCAGGATCACACCGCCGGTGCGTGGATTCTTACGGCCGGAGGCGATGAAAGTGCCGTCTTGGAAATATTTTTTCAGCCAGGCAAGGTGCCCTTCAAGGTGGCCGTCGACTTCTGCAATCGGGCGGTGGTAGGTCAGGTTAACGATGTACATAACAACTCCAGGATTAGCGACGAAGGCTTTACCATCCCACCGTTACCGCCGATTCTCAAGATCAGTGGAATAAAAAACCCGCCGTGCGGCGGGTTAGCGGTCAGTACAGCGAAGGCTCGCCTTCCGGACGAGTTTTAAAGCGGCGATGCAGCCACATGTACTGATCCGGTGCCATCAGGATCTCCTTCTCCACCACTTTGTTCATAAAGGCTGCGGCCTCGAACTCATTATCCAGCGGGAAGTTTTCCACCGCCGGCTGCATGATCAGTTCGTACCCTTTGGCGTCCGGCAGGCGGCGTGGGGTAAAAGGAATAATCGCGGGTTTACCCATTCTCGCCAGTATGTAGCTGCCGGTGGTGGTGGCGGCTTTCTCCACGGCGAACAGCGGGGCGAACACGCTGCTGCGTGGGCCGTAGTCGTGATCCGGGGCGTACCAGATGATGTCGCCCTGTTTCAACGCACGGATCATGCCTTTCACGTCTTTACGGTCCAACATCGATTTGTTGGAACGCATGCGACCCCAGGTTTGCAGCCAGTCCATCAGCTTGTTGTCGTGCGGCCGGTAAACGCCGATACCTGGGTTATGAATGCCAAAGATCCGGGCACCGAGCTCCAGCGTCAGGAAGTGCAGGCCGATCAGCAGTACACCCTGATGGTTGTCTCGAGCCTTCTGAATATGTTCCAGCCCGCGGACCTGGAACCAGCGCTCGATACGCCAGTTTGGCCAAAACCACGCCATGCCGGTTTCAAATAACCCCATGCCGACGGACTCAAAGTTCTGAACCACCAGCGCATCACGCTCGGCCTGTGGCATATCAGGGAAGCACAGCATCAGGTTACGCTGGGCAATCTCCACGCGGCGTCTGAGAAAGCGCATGGAAAAACGACCCAGCGAGGTGCCAAGGCGATAGATAATCGGGTAAGGCAGCAAGACCAGCAGATAGAGCAAACCGATGCCGATCCAGGTAAGCCAGTAACGCGGATGCAGTAAAGAGCGATTAAAAGAAGGAACTTGAGTCATGTGTTCTCAGCTTAGAAGCAGTCATTTAATGATAATAACAGAATGATGGGAGGGCCAGTTCTGCACCGAAGCCTTGACCCTGCACGATTTTCTGCCGTTTATAACCGACTATTGTGGCATTTTTATCGCACAACGTGAAAAGGCACCGCATTAAAACATCATTTTTAATGATAAATGGATATAAGTTGGCCAATAATTCGACAGAACCGCTCTAAAGGATAAAATCCGTAAGCGACAGACGCGTATTATACCGCGCAATTATTCAGGGGGTTTTATGTTGGCATCATGGTTAAGTGCGGGACTATTGGTTACCGGGGCATTGTTGGGCAGCCTGGGGGCCCACCTGCAATTTAATCCGTTGCTGGCGGTGTCGGGCGTCGCCCTGTTGGCGGGGATCGTAATTTCCGGTTTTACCGAATGCCGGGGCGGGCGCTGAGCCTCACCCCGGTTTC
Source organism: Serratia proteamaculans (assembly GCF_008830365.1). Lineage (GTDB taxonomy): Bacteria > Pseudomonadota > Gammaproteobacteria > Enterobacterales > Enterobacteriaceae > Serratia > Serratia proteamaculans. Next base: position 166,177 of record NZ_WBKI01000001.1, read on the forward strand.
CTCAGCCGTTTTTAAACAAGCCTTTTAATACGTGCGGTTCAGAGCGCCAATATTGCGGCGGTGCACTGACCTTTTCACCCAGTTTAGCGGCGGCGTGCCAAGGCCAGCGTGGGTTGTATAGGATGCCGCGAGCCAGCGCGATCATATCCGCCTGCCCGGTGGCGACAATCGCTTCCGCCTGTTCCGGCTCGGTAATCAGCCCGACCGCGATGGTGGGCAGCCCGCTTTCCCGCTTGATGGTTTCGGCGAACGGTACCTGATAATTAGGACCCACCGGGATCTTCTGCTGTGGTGAAAGGCCGCCGCTGGAAACGTGAATATAGTCGCAGCCCAGCTGTTTCAGCGTTTTTGCCAGCGCAACCGACTGCTGCTCATCCCAACCCCCCTCGACCCAGTCACTGGCGGAAATACGCACGCCGAGTGCCTTGTGCGCCGGGAACACGGCACGCACTTCAGTGTAAATTTCCAGCAGCAGGCGCATGCGGTTTTGCAATGAGCCGCCGTACTGGTCGCTGCGCTGGTTAGCCAACGGTGAAAGGAACTGGTGCAGCAGATAGCCGTGCGCGCCATGTAGCTCAATCAATTCAAAACCGAGCCGATCGGCGCGTTTTGCTGCGTCAACAAACTGGGCTTTCAAGCGTTCAATCTGTTCCAGGCTCATTGCCGCGGGAGACTCATCCTGCTGGGCGAAGGGGACCGCGGAGGCGGAGAGCGTCTGCCAGCCACCGTTGGCGGCATTAAGTTGACCACCGCCTGCCCAGGGGACAGCGCAGGAGGCTTTGCGCCCGGCATGGCCCAGTTGAATACCCAGTGGCATGGTGGCGTGTTTTTTCACTACCTGTACCACATCCGCTAACGCCTGTTCGGTTGTGTCGTCCCACAGGCCGAGATCGTTGGGGGTAATACGCCCTTCAGGCGCTACCGAAGTCGCCTCGACAATCAACAAACCGGCACCGGACAATGACAGGTGCCCAAGATGCAGGGTATGCCATTCGGTAGCTTTGCCGTGTTCGGCGGAATATTGGCACATGGGTGCGATAATAATACGGTTGGGTAAATTCAGTTTTCCCAGCGTTATCGGGGTAAATAGCTGACTCATGACGTCCTCCAGATCCGTGGCCAATAGGGGATAAGCTCCTACTAGGAGTATCGGGATTTGTGAACAGCGTCAAGTTTCCAGCGCTTCACCTCATCGACGGGTTAATGCTGTTTTGAGCCACATTTTCGGGTATTATGTGCGCCGCGCGTGGGCCTGTGGTCGGCGCGTGTTCAAATCAGTCACCTCCCGAAAGACAGGAAAGTACACCATGCCAGTGTTACATAACCGAATTTCTAATGAGGAACTGAAGGCGCGCATGCTGGCGGAAACCGAGCCGCGCACCACAGTTTCTTTTTATAAATATTTCACCATCGAAGATCCCAAAGCGTTTCGCGACAGCCTGTATGTTCAGTTCGACAAGCTGAAGGTGTTTGGCCGCATTTATGTGGCGAAAGAGGGTATCAACGCGCAAATCAGCGTGCCGCAGAATAAGTTTGAGGCGTTCAAAGCCGCGCTGTTTGCCTCACATCCGGCGCTGGATCAGGTGCGTCTGAATATCGCTCTGGAAGACGATGGAAAATCCTTCTGGGTGCTGCGCCTGAAGGTGCGCGAACGCATCGTTGCCGACGGTCTGGATGATGAGAGCTTCAACCCGGCAAACGTCGGTGAGTATCTGCAGGCCGATCGCGTTAACCAGATGATTGACGATCCGGATACGCTGTTTGTCGATATGCGTAACCATTACGAATATGAAGTCGGCCACTTTGAAAACGCTATCGAAGTGCCTTCAGACACTTTCCGTGACCAACTGCCGATGGCGGTTGAGATGCTGCAGGACAATAAAGACAAAAATATTGTCATGTACTGCACCGGCGGTATCCGCTGTGAAAAAGCCAGTGCCTATATGTTGCATAACGGCTTCAAGAACGTCTATCACGTGGAAGGCGGGATTATTGAGTATGCACGCAAGGCCAAAGAGCAGGGGTTACCGCTGAAGTTTGTCGGCAAAAACTTTGTGTTTGATGAGCGCATGGGCGAGCGGATTTCCGACGACGTGATCGCCAATTGCCACCAGTGCGGTGCACCTTGCGATACTCACACCAACTGCCTGAATGACGGCTGTCACCTGCTGTTTATTCAGTGTCCGAGCTGTGCGGCCAAATTTGAAGGCTGTTGCAGCGAGATCTGCCGCGAAGAGTTGAAGTTGCCGCGTGAAGAACAGCGTGCGCGCCGTGCCGGTCGTGAAAATGGCGTCAAGATTTTCAATAAGTCGAAAGGGTTATTGCAGACCACGATGCACATTCCGGCACCGGAAGATGAAGGCCCGGCAAGCTGAGCCAACAGCAAGCGCGGCGGCCTTGCCGCCGCGCTTCGGTATTACTTCGCGCGAACGCCTTCCACAGAAATAATCAGCTCCACGTCCTGCGATGCCGGGCCGAGATCGGTGGTGATGCCAAAGTCTTTCAACTTGATTTTGCCGTTGGCTTCAAAGCCGGCACGGTAGCCGCCCCACGGGTCATTGCCCTGGCCGATCAGTTTGGCGTCCAGCGTGACCGGTTTGGTCACGCCGTTCAGCGTCAGGTTACCGACCACCGCATAGCCTTCGCCGTTCTTTTTCACTTCGGTGGATTCAAATGTAGCCTGCTTGTTCTTTTCCACGTTCAGGAATTCGGCGCTGCGCAGGTGTTTGTCACGCTCAGCGTGGTTGGTATCGACGCTGGCGGTGTTGATCGTGACGTTAACCTTGTCCTTGGCCGGATCTTTTTCGTCGAAGGTGAAGCCGCCGTCAAAATCCTTGAAGGTGCCGTACAGCCAGCTGTAGCCCAGGTGTTGGATGCGGAACTCGATAAAGGCATGTTGACCCTGTTTGTCGATCTTGTAGTCAGCAGCCAGCGCGGAACCAGCGCTCAGCAGCAGTGCGCCTGCGGTCAGGCCCAGTACGGTTTTCTTCAACATAGCAATCTCCATAAATCCAAAGGTTAATCGGCGCTGCTACCCAGCATCCGTTTCAAAGTAACATCACGATCAACAAAGTGATGTTTAAGCGCAGCCAGACCGTGCAATACCGAAAGCACTACCACGACCCAGGCCAGGTAAAGATGGATGGTACCGGCCGTATCGGCCTGTTCCGCCATACCGGTGACGGTAGCGGGGATATCGAACCAGCCGAAAACGCTGATCGGTTGACCGTCGGCGGTCGAAATAAGGTAGCCGCTGATCAGGATACTGAACAGCACGACATACAACGCCAGATGGGCGAGGATTGCGCTCACGCGGGTAAACCTGCTGTAGCTGGCCAAAGGTTTGGGCGGCGGCGAAACAAAACGCCAGACTACCCGGACCACCATGACGATAAACAGCAGCGTACCGATGCTTTTATGTATCTCTGGTGCCTGGTGATACCAGACATCGTAATATCCCAGTGTGACCATCCATAGGCCCAGGGCAAACATGCCGTACACCGTCAGTGCAACCAGCCAGTGGATCAGCACTGAAATATGACCAAAACGGTTGGCGGTATTTTTCCAAAGCATCCTGTTTCCTTACCTTCCTGATTTTCTGGCTGCAATAATTAAACTTTAAGAAACATAAAATCAATAATAAATTTAACTATGTTACTTCTTAATAATATTAATCAGAGAATTTGGCCGAGATAGCGGTAAGTTAGTCAGTGAAATCGTCGAATTGATGACTGTGGGACGATTATTGATTTTATCTTATCGATTGAAATAAAAAGGTTTTATTTATTAGTGTCAGCTTTTGTCATTTTACGTAAATACCCTGAGTTTTTTCACAAATAAACCCTAGTCAAGATTTTCGATTATTTCCAGTCGAGGTTCAGTAAAACGGAGATTTTTATTCTCCCGGTAATAGCTCTGCGACGTGACCTCAGAGTTTGCTAACATACCACTCATCTGATGGCCCGCTGGGCCAGCGCTATTAACGCAAAGGACATGTATGGGCCGAACCCTGTTGACCGATCGCAGCCTGCGCCTGGTGATTATGCTGGCGATGTTGGTGATTATTCTTGCCGGTGTTAAAGCGGCGGTGGATGTTGTGGTGCCTTTCTTGTTGGCGCTGTTCCTGGCCATGGTGCTGAATCCGCTGGTGATACAGCTCGAACGCTGGCGAATACCTCGCGCACTGGGTGTGACTTTGTTGGTGGTGGCCGTGGTGGTGATGCTGATGTTGTTTGTCGGCGTGTTGGGAGCATCGCTGAACGAATTTGCGCGCTCGCTGCCGCAGTACCGCGGCATGATGCTGGAAAAGCTGAGTGAACTGCAGCATTACGCCGATCGCTTCAAAATCACCATTTCCACCGAGGCGATGTTGCAGTATGTCGATCCGAGCGCGGCGATGAACCTGATTACTCGCCTGTTGAGCCGATTCTCCGGCGCGATGACCAATATCTTCCTGCTGCTGATGACCGTGGTATTTATGCTGTTTGAAGTACAACTGCTGCCCTACAAATTGCAGCAGGCGCTGGATAAACCGAGTGAAGGCATTGCCAACATTCAACGCGCGCTGGATGGGGTCACTCGTTATCTGTTGATCAAAACGGCGATCAGCCTGGCGACCGGCATCATTGTCTGGGCATTCCTGGCTGTCGTGGACGTGCGCTTTGCCTTTATCTGGGGGCTGCTGGCGTTTTTGCTGAATTATATTCCCAATATTGGCTCGGTGATCGCCGCCGTTCCTCCGTTGGTTCAGGCCCTGTTGTTCAACAGTTTTGGCGATGCGCTGGTGGTGGCTGCGGGTTTTATCACTATCAATCTGGTGATTGGCAACATGCTGGAACCGCGGGTGATGGGACGCGGACTGGGGTTGTCGACGCTGGTGGTATTTCTGTCATTGATTTTCTGGGGCTGGCTGATGGGGCCGGTGGGGATGCTGTTGTCGGTTCCCCTGACCATTATTACCCGTATCGCGTTGGAGACCACCGAGGGTGGGCATAAACTGGCGGTGATCCTCGGTGACGGTCAGCCGGACAAACAGGTTACTCCGGAGTAAAGAACACTTTCCCCTGCGTCTTGCTGGCGGCGGCATGTTGCAGCGCCAGTTTATAGTGCCGCAGTGGGTAGATGGCTGCGGGGGGACGTAACTCCAGTTGTCCACGCCTCAGCAAGTGGAAAAGCTGTTGGAACGCCGCCTGCCACTGGGCTGGCGTTGCCTGTGCATTCCATTTGCGCAGGTGGAACAGTGAAGTACGCAAGCGCAGTTGCTGAGCAATGTACTGCCAGTCAACCTGTTGGTTACTCAGTAACCCCAGGGCAACAAAGTCACCCTTGGCGCTGACTGAACGCGCCAGATGCAAACCCTCTTCTCCGCCGACACAGTCAATCGCCGCCCGTGCCGCATGGCCTGTGAGTTGTTGCAGGCTATACTGTTGCAGTAAATCCCCTGGAAGAACCCGCCAGGCACCGGCATTCAACAGTGCCTGTCGATGGGCTGTATTACGCACTACCACTGCCAATTTAATTCCGCGCAGCGCCGCCACCTGGCAGAACAGCAGGCTAATCGCCGACCCTCCACCGTTAATCAGCAGAATGTCGCCAACCTCTAGCGGTAGCCACTGCGTCAACAATACCCAGCAGGTGAGCGGATTGATGTAGATTTGCGCCGCGCTAACGTCATCAATATCGTCCGGTAGCCAAATGACCCTATCCTGGTCGAGCGTGATAAAGGTTTGCCAACTGCCATTCCCCCTGACTGTCAGTGCGCGTCTGCCGGTCGGTTGCCCACGGGGATCTACCACTGCGCCAATGCCTTCATAGCCTGGGACCTGGGGCAGGGCGATACGGTGTGCATACTGACCGCAGATAGGGATCAGATCGGATGGATTGATAGGGGCATAGCGCATCTGTAGCAGCAGTTGATGGGATTGTGGCCTGGGAAGGTAGGTCTGTTCCAGGGCAATGACCTGTTCCGGGAGGCCAAAACGGCTAAAGCGTAAACGGGGAAAAGTGGGCGACATGAATTAAGGGATAAAGAAGAAATAGACATCCAGCGCTAACAACACCAGCCACAGGCAGATATACAGCACCAGATGTTCACGCACATTGTTGACGATCGCCGACAGTATTTTGTTTAGCATTCTCAGCAGCCAAAAGATAAGGACAGGCAGAGTATAGATTTTTGCGGGCGGCGTTAATACCGTCGAGAGGGCAAAGCGTGCAGCAGAGGCAAATTAAAAAGAAAAATCAGCCTGCTTTGGCGCAGGCTTTGGATTATACCGCCAGCAGGGACAGTGACAGTGGGCTGGTGGGGACGCTTGGTGGATAGAAGTAACGCAGCACGTTATACAGCGAATAAAACTCCAGCCGATTGCGGGCGTTGATTTTTTCGGTGATATGACGTTTGTGAACATAAACCGTATGAGAACTGATTTGCAGCTTTTTCGCGATGCGGTAATTGGGCATTTCTGCCATCCAGTGCTTCATCACCGTCAGTTCTTGCGGGCTGAACAGCGAATGTTCAACGCTGCAACCCATCAGTGACACCGGTTTTTCGCGCATCATGCGCAACGTCACCGGCAAAGTGGCTTTATTGAACAGGAAAGCATGATCGGCGATGCGCATTGGCGTTTCGCTGTAGGGGTAAGGCGTATCCAGATAAATAAACAACAGTGCCGATGAGGTGGCCTCAATAAAGGTCTGCAGTTGAGCATCATCTTCACTATGACGGCAATGTTTGGTCAGGTTTACCAGAATGTGACTTGGTCGGTAGTGGTCCAGCAGGGGGGCTGCCTGTTCCAGGCTGTGGCAACATTTTACCTGGGCGAAAACATTGTCAGTAAAATAGTTATCGATACCGACCCGAGTGAAGCAGCATTCGTCCACGACAAGCAGTTTCATGGTGACGTCCTTGTTGTTCGAAGAAATAGCAGGGGCATATCAGCTGTAAAATAGAACTTACACCAGGGGGGATCAATTCGGAAATCCGGATACTTACCCCAGAAATTTCCGTTGAAATATTTTTAACAATATATTTCAGGTCGTTATGATAGTTTTGTCATGTAACTAAAAAACATAACCGCAACCCGCGCGGGTGGGCGGGTGCGATTAAGTTAACGGGAAGGGGTTAAGCAAAGCGTTTCAGAGAGAAGGGCGCGATGTCCACCGGTGGGGTTTTATCTTCAGCAAACAGCGCAGCGATCTCACCTAACACACTGGCAAACTTGAAACCATGGCCGCTCAGACCGCTGATGACCATTAAGCGATCGCATTCTGGCAGAGTATCGATAATGAAATCTTCATCTGGACTCATATCATAACTGCATGCTTCACCGTGTAAACATACCCCTACACCCGGCAAAAATTGGCGCAGGAAGTGGAAAACTTCGGTTCCATCAGTGGTGAAACTGCCAAATGGTTTGCGTTGCTCCGGTGTCTCCATCGGTTGGCCACCATCGTGTTTGCCTATTTTCAACCCGTCTTTATCGGCAGGAAAACCGTAATAATGGTTGCCGTCCTGTGCCTCGACGGTAAACGCCGGAAAACGGTTGTTGACGCTGTAACGACCATCCGCCTGATGCCAGGAAAATACTTTACGCAGTGGGGCTATCGGTAACTCCGGCAGCAGCGCTTTTACCCAGGTTCCGGCGGTGACCACCGCTTTACGGCCCTGAAAACGGCCTTCAGGGGTGACTACTTCAACACCGCCCTCGATCGGTTGCACTGCGCTGACCGGGCAATTGAATAATTGTCCGCAGCCGGCCTCTTTAGCCAATTTAATCAGGCAGGCAACGGCCTGCTCAGAGCGCAGGAACCCGGCGTCTGGCTCAAATACGCCGACGTAACCTTCCGGTGCATTGAATTCTGGCCAACGCTGGTTAATCTGTTCTGCGTTAAGGTTTTGCGTATTGAGGCGGAATTTTTGCGCGCTGTGCTGGGCGTTGTTGATAAACTCAGAATTCTGCGGCCCCATGTTCAGAACGCCGCAGTCCTGGAACAACTCCTCGCCGGTTTGTTTAATCAGCCCGTTCCATAAAGCCTGAGCGCGCAGGATCAACGGCACATATTTTTCGCCTTCGCCGTAGGCATGACGGATAATGCGGGTATCGCCGTGGTGGCTGCCGTTACGGTGTGGTGGCATCGAGCTGTCGATCATTAATACTTTCAGGCCGGACCGTGTTGCATAGTAACCTGCCGCCGCGCCTACCGAGCCGCTGCCCACAACAATTAAGTCATATTCCACGTGCCATCCCCTCTCTGTTATAGGTTTCTTATTTCTTTATGATAAAAGGTTGGGCGCTGCAATGCACCCGTTGCGCGGTTCGCAGGCAAAGAAAAAGGCGCCAGAGATAATCGCTGGCGCCTTAGGCATTTTGGTACAGTGAATTAGTGCTTTTTACGATCAAGGTCCTGGTAATCCGTTGCTTCAATCTTGGCGATGCCGGCTTCTAATATATTGATTAATTGACGTGCGACATCTGTGGTTAGCCAAAGCGTTCTGTCTACTTGGGCATTTTCGGGTGTCTGATCTCGTGAAGACAGGTAATGAAGGCGTATCATCATGGCGTCATAAGCGTCGACAGTACTGATATCCCAACCAACAAGCGGGTGTGTCTGAATTACTTCATCATTTCTGTCCATAAAGACCCCTTATTGAGTAGTGACTACCGTGAGTGACTAACGAGGATCAATGCGGCCCATCATCATGTGAGCAATTACAGTATACGCATCTGGCTACGGCGGTGGAGAGTTTCCCACCTTTTTTTGCAAAATAATTATTTAATTGAGTGATTATTCTACACGTCGACTCGCAAAACCATGTGGGGGAACGAGATTAGATTCATTCACCATCAGGGGGGCGTGGAGTACCCTGTAGTCGTTTTTCCAGCTCGGCGGCCAGATGGGCAAAGTGCTGTTGGGTTTCGGCATCACGGCTTTGATTTTGCGATTCGAGCTTCAGACTGTGAATTAATAATTGATTGGCTTTGTCATCCAGGCCAAAGGCCAGATAGGAAAATGCCACTTCCAGCACGCTCAAACGTCGCTTTTGATCGGCAATCAGCGCCAGTAGTTCGCCAAAGGTCATAGTTTCTTCGGTTTTTACCTTTTCCGGGGCCATGTCAAATACCTCCTGTTAAAGCATTCAGTACAGACCAGATAAAGCTTTTCTTCCAGCAGAAAATTAAACTGCGTTGTGCCGGGCTTTAAATACAAAAAAGCCGGAGAGCGACCCCCGGCAAAAACTACATTGCAGTATTATTCTGCGCTAAACCAATCGTCAGCACTTTCCCAGGTTTCCTGGAGGATGTCCGCGATCAGATCTTTATCTGTTTTCAGGCCGCCCAATACCGAGAGCCCGTTGGAACCGGCATAACGTACCTGCACCAGAGTGTCTGGAAATTGGCGGTTTACCCGCTTGCTCAGCTCGCCGGTCAGAGCCTCGATGGCCCCTGACGGTAGCGGTTTGGTTTTATCTATAGTGACTTCAACACGCATAATTGCCCCCGAAGCGATTTACTGGATATTTATACAGTTAACCGTGCGCGGGGGCAAGAGGCTAGATTAAAAAAAGATTATTCTGCTGTCACTGACCAGCCCAGGCTCTCTCCGGCCAGGAATGGCACTACTGTTTCGCTGCCCATGGCGATCTCTTCCGGCTGACTAGTGGGTATGCGCTGCAGCTCGATGAAGTCGGTATTGACCGGCAGGCCGTAAAAACGCGGGCCGTTCAGCGAGCAAAAGGCTTCCAGATGCTCCAGGGCACCCAACTGTTCGAAAACGCTGGCGTAAGCCGGGATAGCATTGGGAGCGTTGAATACGCCGGCGCAGCCACAGCTTGATTCCTTGCGGTGTTTGGCATGGGGGGCGGAGTCGGTACCGAGGAAGAAGCGATCTGAACCACTGGCAACGGCCTTACGCAGCGCGTCCTGGTGAATATTACGCTTGAGGATCGGCAAACAGAACAGGTGCGGACGGATGCCGCCAACCAGCATATGGTTACGGTTAAACATCAGATGCTGAGGGGTGATGGTAGCGCCAAGAAAACGATTGCCTTCCTGCACGTACTGCGCCGCTTCTTTGGTGGTAATGTGCTCGAAGACAATTTTCAGCTCCGGGAACTGCCGGCGAATCGGCTCCATAACCTGCTCGATAAAGCGTGCTTCACGGTCGAAAATATCAACGGCGGCATCGGTTACTTCCCCATGAATCAACAGCGGCATACCCATTTTCTGCATTTGTTCGAACAGCGGATAGATGGCTTTGACATCGCTGACGCCATGGCTGGAGTTGGTGGTGGCGTTGGCCGGATACAGCTTGGCGGCGGTGAACACCCCTTGCTCGAACCCGTTGACCAGTTCAGTAGCATCCAGTGAATTGGTCAGATAACAGGTCATCAGCGGGGTGAAATCATGCCCCTGAGGGACCGCTGCCAGAATACGGTCACGGTAAGCGCGAGCGGCGGCGACGGTAGTAATTGGCGGAGCCAGGTTCGGCATCACAATCGCCCGGCCAAAGACCTGACTGGTATAGGGCAGAACCGTTTTCAGCATGTCGTCGTCACGCAGATGGATGTGCCAGTCGTCAGGGCGGCGGATTTTCAGGGCTTGAGGTTGTGCAGTCATGTTGCAAGGCTCCGGCGGTTAGATACGGGTCTATATAAAAGCGAATAATGGGGGTTATTCACGCCGGGGTGTAAGGATAAGCGGAAAGCGCTCCCGATGCATCTGTTTGTTCACGGCAAGTTGAAATCAATTGGCTATCAGGCGCATAGTGTCAGAGATTTTAATGATGCCTGCGCGATAACTGCCGGGTTATCAACATTAATCATGTGGAATGGGAGAGAGAAATGGAAGTACGTGTTATTGCCACCTTACAGGCGAAACCTGAATTTGTGTCCGCCGTCAGCGATGCGGTGCATGAGATTATCGATCCAAGCCGTCAGGAGCTGGGTAATCTGCAATATGATTTGCACCGCGATCTCGAAAAATCGGGCACCTTCGTATTCTTTGAGCGTTGGGCAAGCGCCGAGGCGCTGGAAAAACACAATGCCACCGAGCATTTTAAGCATTTCGTTAGCCAGATAGAGGGCAAACTGGATTTGCTGGATATCAAACAGTTGAAGAAAATTGCCTGAGCCGATTTATCGGCAATAAAAAACCCGCCATTTGGCGGGTTTTTTTATATAAGCAGATTAACTTAGTCGTTAATCGGCTGCGGTTTGGTTGCCGGGGCGGTGGCTTGATTTGCCGCCGCATGGCCACCTGCTGAACCTTTGCCTTCGAAGTTGAAGGAAGGGCGCTGCCAATCACTTTGCTGCTGCTGATCCGCTACATAGTCCGGTGCAGGAGCCTTGGTCATTGGCGCAGTGGCGATGTGTTTATACAGCACCTCTTGCACCGGCGCTGGCTGCTGTTGCACAACCGGCGCTTTTTCTTCAACCACCACCGGCGCAGCAACTTCCTGCACGGGGGCGGCTTCAATTGCCGGCTCAACGAACGCCGGTGTTGGTTCAGCGACAGTTTCTTCAGCAACTGTTGCTGCAGCCACTACCGGTGTTTCTTCAACCACAGGGGCAGGTTCAACCGCAGGGGCTTCCTCTACCACTGGTGCAGCTTCAACTACCGCAGTTTCTTCAACTGTTGGCGCTTCAGCTACAGGGGCTGGTGTGGTTTCTTCGGCCTGGGCAGCGATCGCCGGTTCAACGGTTTCAACAACCGGTTGGACGGGTTCTACTGCGGTGGCAACCATTTCCGGCTCGCTCACTGGCGCAACGGCTTGCACCGCGACTTCAGCAATCACTGGAGCGGCAACACTGACGGCTTCCTGTGCCATGACATTATCGGCAGCGATTTCGACAGCTTCAGTCTGAACTTCTGCTTCTTCAATCACTTGCGCGGTTTGTGTGACAGGGTAACTTACCCATACCTTGCCCGAAGCCATTTCCGGAGAGGCGAAAGCCCCTGCCAGTGGCATTGGCGACTGGGTAGGATAACGCTCGTCACGGTAGCGACGACGACGTTGACCGCTAACACGCAGGTGGCGCGGTGAACGACGTGAGCGGCGTGGCATGCCGTTTTCGCCATTAGCGCGATTGTCCTGTGCATCATCCTCAGTCTGTGCTTCAAGGGTTTCCGGCAGCAGTTTAACGCTGTCTTCAACTTGGGCAGGCTGCACGTCCTGGACTTTCGCTACCGGTGCTTTTGGCGCCAGCAGTTCTTCCGCTGCACGATGCAGTTCTTCTTCCGCAGACAGCACGCGAACTTTCTGCGTCAGCGGACGACGCTGACGACGCTGCATGTTCTGCATCTGACGTTCTTCGAGATCTTCGTCAACGCTGACATTGGTTGTGGTCGTGGTTGCGGTTTCTACGCTTTCCAGCGCGGCCACTTCCTGCTGAGCCTGACGTTTTTCTTCCTGACGACGACGCTGACGATCGGCACGCTGGTCCCGGCGCTGTTGCTGTTCTTCGCGCTGTGCCTTTGCGGCTTCTTCAGACAGCGGCTCTTCGACTACGGCAGCAGTGGCTTGTGGCGCATTGCGACGGTTACGACGCTGTTCATCGCGCACTTCACGTGTTTCACGGCCTTCGCGGTTGTCACGAGGTTCGCGATTTTCACGCGGCTCACGATTTTCGCGATTGTCACGACCTTCACCGCGCTCTTTACGCTCACCGCGTTCTGGACGATCGCTACGCTCACCACGTTCTCCGCGCTCACCGCGATCTTTACGACCGGAGCCCTGACGGCGTTGGCCACGACGATCCTGACGGCGGTTTTCACCGTTGCTTTCAGACTTCGGCGCTTCCACTACAGGTTTGGCTTCGACCACCGGCTGTTCTTCAGCGGCAAACAGCGCTTTCAGACCACCAAACAGACGGCCCAACAGGCCCGGTTTGGCAGCGGCTGGTGCGGTTTGCTTGGTTGCAGTCGCAGTGACGGTAGCTTGAGCCACAACCGGTTCTTCTGCCGGTGGTGGGGCGTCCGCAGCCAGAGAGAACGAAGCCAGAGCCGGTTGTTCAGGACGCTTGCGCTCCATCGGCGCATCTTCCAGCGGCTGGGCCATTTCTTCTTCGTGCAGTTTCGGCAGCAGGTAGCTCAGGGTTGGTGTTTCTTCGCCCTTACGCACGCGCAGTACAGAGTAGTGCGGGGTCTGCATCTGATCGTTCGGCACGATGATCGCTTTCACGCCACCCTGACGTTTTTCGATCGCGCTCACCGAATCACGTTTTTCGTTCAGCAGGTAAGAAGCAACCTGAACCGGTACGATGGCGTGAACTTCTTTGGTGTTTTCTTTCAGCGCTTCTTCTTCGATCAGACGAAGAATGGAAAGTGCCAGCGATTCGTTATCACGGATGGTGCCGGTGCCGTTACAGCGCGGGCAGACGTGATGGCTGGACTCACCCAGTGATGGGCTGAGGCGCTGACGGGACATCTCAAGCAGGCCGAAACGGGAAATGCGACCGATTTGGATACGTGCGCGGTCCTGACGAACGGCGTCACGCAGGCGGTTTTCCACTTCACGTTGATGGCGAACCGGGGTCATATCGATAAAGTCGATAACGATCAGGCCGCCAAGGTCGCGCAGGCGCAGCTGACGAGCGATCTCGTCTGCCGCTTCCAGGTTGGTGTTGAACGCAGTCTCTTCGATATCGCCGCCGCGAGTTGCCCGCGCGGAGTTGATGTCGATAGCGGTCAGCGCTTCGGTGGAGTCGATAACGATCGAACCACCTGAAGGCAGGCGAACCTCACGCTGGAAAGCGGATTCAATTTGGGATTCGATCTGGTAGTGGCTGAACAGAGGAATTTCGCCGCTGTACAGTTTGATTTTGCTGCTGAAATCCGGACGGCCCAGGGCAGAAATGTGTTCTTTAGCCAGATCGAGAACTTTTGGATTGTCGATCAGGATTTCGCCGATGTCCGGGCGCAGATAGTCGCGGAATGCACGCACGATAACGTTGCTTTCCTGATGGATCAGGAATGGCGCAGCGCGGCCTTCAGCGGCTTTTTTAATCGCTTCCCAGTGCTTCAGGCGGAATGACAGATCCCACTGCAGCGCATCGGCAGATTTGCCAACGCCGGCGGTACGAACAATCAGACCCATGCCGTCTGGCAGTTGCAGGGAAGAAAGCGCTTCTTTCAGTTCGGTGCGGTCGTCACCCTCAATGCGGCGTGAAATACCACCGGCACGTGGGTTGTTCGGCATCAGCACCAGATAACTGCCGGCCAGGCTGATGAAGGTGGTCAAGGCAGCGCCTTTGTTACCACGTTCTTCTTTATCAACCTGAACGATCACTTCCTGGCCTTCGCGCAGCACATCTTTGATGTTTGGGCGACCATGGGAAGAGTAGTTACTTGGGAAGTATTCGCGAGCGATTTCTTTAAGAGGGAGGAAACCATGTCGTTCGGCGCCGTAATCAACAAACGCTGCTTCAAGACTTGGTTCTATACGAGTGATTTTACCTTTGTAAATATTCGCTTTTTTCTGTTCATGACCCGGACTTTCAATATCCAAATCATACAGCCGCTGTCCATCTACCAAGGCAACACGCAACTCTTCCTGCTGAGTTGCGTTAATCAACATTCTTTTCATCTTAACTTACTCGTTATTTTTACATTATCGACAAAGCTGCGGGCAAAATAACCTCATGGCCGGATTAAAACCGAAAACCCCGTGTCTTCTCGCAAAGCCGTCAACCTCACGGTTGTCGCCTGCATAGGGGCGCATTATCTCGGTAAGCCTGTATTTCTTTGTGAAAAACAGCACTTTTACTAGGGGAATAGCCTCTGATTTACGTCGACAGATCTGATTCCGTTTGCCGGCCAAGCTGCAACCCGCAGCCCGCTAATTGTTTGATTTCACATTACGTCTTACGCCATTGCTGCGTTTTTGTGCCATCAGACAAATTTTATAATTCCACAGTTTTCCCTGTTTAACGAGAATCAACGTGGAAAGTAAACGCATTATTCCACTGCTGATACTGTTATAGCAAGGTGACTTTTCTTTAACTGCGGAAGAAATCGCAAACGTTCAAACCGGCTTGCTGCCTTATTGTCCGCTGGAGTTTCGCCTGCAGTCAGAGAGACAGTTAAGCACATAAAAAGAAGTGGCGCTATTTACGCGCTCTATTTAGAATCCTGCCCCATGAAAACGAACATTCCTGCAGTACAACTCATCACGATTTCTGACGACGAAGCCGGTCAGCGAATCGACAACTTTCTGCTTGCCCGCCTGAAAGGCGTGCCGAAGAGCATGATTTATCGCATCGTACGTAAAGGCGAGGTGCGCGTTAATAAAGGACGGATCAAAGCGGAATACAAGCTGGCACCCGGTGATGTGGTGCGTGTGCCGCCGGTACGCGTTGCCGAGCGTGAAGAGGCACCGGTCTCTGCCAAGCTGGATAAAGTGGCCGCGCTGGCCAATTGCATTCTGTATGAAGACGATCACCTGCTGCTGCTGAACAAACCTTCAGGCACTGCGGTGCATGGTGGCAGCGGTCTGAGTTTTGGCGTGATCGAAGCTTTGCGTGCGTTGCGTCCGGAAGCCCGCTTCCTGGAGTTGGTGCATCGCCTGGACCGCGACACTTCCGGCGTGCTGTTGGTGGCGAAAAAGCGTTCCGCGCTACGCTCCTTGCATGAGCAACTGCGGATGAAAGGGATGCAGAAGGATTATCTGGCACTGGTTCGCGGTCAATGGCAGTCGCATTGCAAAGCGGTACAGGCGCCGCTGCTGAAAAATATTCTGCAGAGCGGTGAACGTATTGTGCGCGTTAACAGCGAGGGCAAACCGTCGGAAACCCGCTTCAAGGTGGAAGAGCGCTTTGAGCATGCGACGCTGGTCAAGGCCAGCCCGATCACCGGACGCACTCACCAGATCCGCGTTCACGCCCTGCACGCCGGACATCCAATAGCCTTTGACGACCGCTATGGCGATCGTGAATTTGATCGCCAATTGGCGGGAACCGGGCTCAAACGTTTGTTCCTGCATGCGGCAGCGCTGCGCTTTGAACACCCAGGCACTGGCGAAACGATGCGTATCGAAGCGCCGATGGACGCAGAGTTGCGCCACTGCCTGCAGGTATTGCGCAAGCAGTCTAAAGAACAGTAAGCCGTACTTTATGCCAGCGGGTTGATGCCTTCAGCCCGCAGCATCTCCAGTAGCGCAATCAGCGGCAGACCGATCAACGCATTCGGATCCCGCCCCTCCAGCTTGTCGAATAACGCAATGCCCAAACCTTCACTTTTAAAGCTGCCTGCGCAGTTGAGCGGTTGCTCAAGGTGAACATAGGCGTCGATTTCAGCCTCACTCAACATACGGAAATGCACGTGAAAGGGTTCGCAAAGCAGTTGCAGGTGTTGACTATGGCTGTTGTATAACGCCAGGCCGGTATAAAAAGTGACCTTTTGGCCGCTGGCCTGACGCAATTGCGCGCGGGCATTTTCTTCGGTGTGTGGTTTTCCGGTGATTTTACCGTCAATCACGCAGACCTGATCTGAGCCGATAATCAGGTGGTCGGGGTAGGCGCTGGCTAATGCCTGGGCCTTCGCCGCGGCCAGTCGTAGCACCAGCGCTTCGGCGTTTTCCCCGGCCAGCGGGGCTTCATCGACCTGCGGAGCGGCACAGATAAAAGGCAGATGCAGCTTTTCCAGCAGCGTCTTGCGGTAGGTCGAGGTGGAGGCAAGGAGCAGTCTTTGCATAATTTTTTTCGTAAACCGTAGCGTAAATAGAGTGGGCATTTTAAACTGTCCGCCGCTGAGGAAGCGAATATTGGTGAAAGGTGCCGTTTTACGGCCTTTTTCTTTGACTCTAAGTCGTTACAAAGTTAATATGCGCGCCCTATGCAAAAGGTAAAATTACCCTTGACCATTGATGCGGTACGTACCGCTCAGAAACGCCTGGACTATGTTGGTTCCTATGCGCCTGAGCAGGTTACACGTGTTGCCGCCTCTGTGGTCAGTGTGGACAGTGATGTTGAGGTCTCGTTATCCTTTGATATTGATAACCAGCGCCTCGCGGTAATAACAGGGCATGCGGACGTCCAGGTAATGCTGATGTGCCAACGCTGTGGAGTGCCGTTTGAACATCATGTTCACACAACATATTGTTTTAGCCCGGTCGTCAATGATGAGCAGGCTGAGGCATTACCGGGAGCGTACGAGCCGATCGAAGTCGATGAGTTTGGTGAAGTCGATCTGCTGGCAATGATTGAAGACGAAATTATTCTTTCATTGCCTGTCGTCCCGGTACATGAATCTGAACACTGTGAAGTGTCCGAAGCGGACATGGTATTTGGCAAACTGCCTGCAGAGGCAGAGAAACCAAATCCATTTGCCGTATTAGCCAGTTTAAAGCGTAAGTAATTAAGGAGTAAGGTCCATGGCCGTACAACAAAATAAACCAACCCGTTCCAAACGTGGCATGCGTCGTTCACACGATGCTCTGACCACCGCCACTTTGTCTGTAGATAAAGCATCTGGCGAGACTCACCTGCGTCACCATATCACTGCCGACGGTTTCTACCGCGGTCGCAAGGTTATCGGCTAAGTAGCGGTACCTTGACTCGTCTAACCCTGGCGTTAGATGCAATGGGCGGGGACTTCGGTCCCTGCGTCACAGTGCCTGCTTCATTGCAGGCACTGGCCTCTAATTTACAGCTTCATCTTCTGCTGGTCGGCAATCCCGACACCCTCTCTCCCTTACTTGCCAAAGCCGATCCGGTTCTTCTGGAACGTTTGCAAGTTGTGCCCGCTGAATCAGTGATTGCCGGCGACGCCAAACCCTCACAAGCGATACGTGCCAGCCGTGGTACCTCCATGCGCATTGCGCTGGAACTGACTAAAAACGGTGATGCGCAGGGCTGTGTCAGCGCAGGCAATACTGGCGCGTTGATGGGGTTGGCGAAAATGCTGATTAAGCCGCTGGACGGTATTGAACGGCCGGCGTTGATGACGGTGATCCCGAATCAGCTGGGTGGCAAAACCGTGGTGCTGGATCTGGGCGCCAACGTCGAATGCGACAGTACCATGCTGGTACAGTTTGCGGTGATGGGGGCGGTGATGGCCGAAGAGGTGGTGGGGATTGCGCAACCACGCGTGGCGCTGCTGAATATTGGTGAAGAAGAAACCAAAGGTCTGGATAACATCCGCGAAGCGGCCGCCGTGCTAAAAAAGACTCCGGCAATCAACTATATTGGTTATCTGGAAGGCAACGATCTCCTCACCGGTAAAACCGATGTGCTGGTCTGCGACGGTTTTGTGGGTAACGTCACCCTGAAAACCATGGAAGGGGTGGTAAGAGTATTTTTATCGCTGCTGAAATCATCCGGAGACGGTGGCAAGCAGGCGTGGTGGTTAAAATTGTTGGGCCGTTGGTTGCAAAAACGGGTGGTAAAGCGGTTCGGCCACCTGAACCCCGACCAGTATAATGGCGCATGTCTGTTAGGATTGCGCAGCACCGTAATCAAGAGCCACGGCGCTGCGAACCCGCACGCGTTTGCAGTTGCAATCGAACAGGCTGTGCAGGCGGTGCAGCGGCAAGTCCCTGACAGGATTGCTGCGCGCCTTGAAGCTGTATTACCTAAGAGTGACTGATCGTACATGTATACAAAGATTCTCGGTACGGGGAGTTATTTACCCGTACAAGTGCGCACCAACGCTGACCTGGAAAAAATGGTGGATACCTCTGACGAGTGGATCGTCTCTCGTACCGGTATCCGTGAACGCCGTATTGCCGCCGCGGATGAAACCGTTGCGACGATGGGCTTCCATGCTGCTGAAAAAGCGCTGGAAATGGCGGGTGTGGCTAAAGAAGACATCGGGTTGATTGTGGTGGCTACCACCACCTCGAGCCACGCATTCCCAAGTTCTGCCTGCCAGGTGCAGCAGTTGCTGGGCATTAAGGACTGTGCGGCATTCGATCTGGCTGCGGCCTGCGCCGGTTTCACCTATGCGTTAAGCGTCGCCGATCAGTATGTTAAAAACGGCGCGGTGAAGCATGCTCTGGTGATTGGCGCTGACGTATTGTCACGCACACTGGATCCGGAAGATCGCGGCACTATCATTCTGTTTGGTGATGGTGCAGGCGCCGTGCTGTTGGGCGCTTCTGAAGAACCCGGCATCCTGTCGACCCATCTGCATGCCGACGGCAGCTACGGCGGTTTGTTGACCTTGCCGTTCAAAGATCGTCAGGATCAAGACAAGCCGGCCTATGTCACTATGGCGGGTAATGAAGTCTTCAAGGTTGCGGTTACCGAACTGGCTCACATCGTTGATGAAACCTTGCAGGCCAACAATCTGGACCGCAGCTCGCTGGACTGGCTGGTGCCACACCAGGCCAATCTGCGTATTATCAGCGCGACGGCGAAAAAATTGGGTATGGGGCTGGAGAAAGTGGTAGTGACGCTCGATCGTCACGGTAACACTTCGGCCGCCTCGGTCCCCGCAGCGTTCGATGAAGCGGTGCGTGATGGGCGGATTCAACGCGGCCAACTGGTGCTGCTGGAAGCCTTTGGCGGCGGCTTTACCTGGGGCTCGGCGCTGGTTCGTTTCTGATTAACAGGAAGAAAAAATGACGCAATTTGCTTTTGTTTTTCCAGGCCAGGGGTCACAGACTCTGGGCATGCTGGCCGATTTGGCCACTCAATATCCGATCGTTGAAGCGACCTTCAGCGAAGCCTCTTCCGTTCTGGGTTACGACCTGTGGCAACTGGTGCAGCAAGGGCCGGCGGAAGAGCTGAACAAAACCTGGCAGACGCAGCCGGCATTGCTGGCAGCTTCCGTAGCGATTTTCCGCGTCTGGCAGCAGCAGGGCGGTAAAGCGCCTGCAATCATGGCCGGCCATAGCCTGGGTGAATACTCGGCGCTGGTGTGCGCGGGCGTGCTGGATTTCCAGGCGGCAATCCGTCTGGTCGAGCTGCGCGGCAAACTGATGCAGGAAGCGGTGCCGGAAGGTACTGGTGCGATGTCCGCCATTATCGGTCTGGACAACGCGGCTATCGCCAAGGCTTGTGAAGAATCTGCCCAGGGGCAGGTTGTTTCGCCGGTGAACTTCAATTCACCGGGCCAGGTAGTGATCGCCGGCAATAAAGAAGCGGTTGAACGTGCAGGTGCGGCCTGTAAAGCCGCAGGCGCCAAGCGTGCGCTGCCGTTGCCGGTGAGCGTGCCTTCGCACTGCGCACTGATGAAACCGGCTGCAGACAAGCTGGCCATCGCGTTGCAGGAAATCACCTTCAGTGCGCCACAGGTGCCGGTGGTGAATAATGTCGACGTGCGCACCGAAACCGATCCAGAAGCGCTCCGCAGTGCGCTGGTGCGTCAGTTGTACAGTCCGGTGCGTTGGACCGAGAGCGTAGAGTTTATGGCAGCACAGGGCGTTACGCTGCTGCTAGAGGTTGGTCCGGGTAAAGTTCTGACCGGTCTGACTAAACGTATTGTTGATACCCTGACGGCGGCGGCGGTTAATGACGCAGCCAGCCTGACAGCGGCGCTTGAACAATAAAGAGGAAAACAATGAGCTTCGAAGGTAAAGTTGTTCTGGTCACCGGCGCTAGCCGGGGTATTGGCCGGGCTATTGCAGAAACGTTTGTAGCACGTGGTGCTAAAGTTATCGGCACCGCCACCAGTGAAAGCGGCGCTGAGGCTATCAGCAGCTACCTGGGTGCAAACGGCAAAGGGTTTGCGTTGAATGTGGTCGATGCTCAATCTATCGACAGCGTTCTGGCATCTATTCGTGCTGAATTTGGCGAAATCGACATTTTAGTGAATAATGCCGGTATTACGCGTGATAACCTCCTGATGCGTATGAAGGACGATGAGTGGCAGGATATCCTGAACACCAATCTGACTTCCGTATTCCGTCTGTCAAAAGCGGTAATGCGAGCTATGATGAAAAAGCGGTTTGGCCGTATCATCACCATCGGTTCTGTAGTCGGAACCATGGGGAACGCAGGGCAGGCTAATTACGCGGCGGCTAAAGCCGGTTTGATTGGTTTTAGTAAGTCTTTGGCACGTGAAGTTGCTTCGCGTGGCATTACGGTCAACGTCGTGGCACCTGGCTTTATTGAGACGGACATGACACGGGCGTTGACAGATGATCAGCGTGCAGGCATTTTGTCATCAGTTCCAGCCAATCGGCTGGGGGATGCTAAAGAAATCGCCAGCGCTGTTGCATTTTTAGCCTCTGATGAGGCTGGCTACATCACCGGTGAAACGTTGCATGTCAATGGCGGCATGTACATGATTTAAAAAATGCGAAAACTATTTGCGTTATTTGGGGTAAAAACCGCAAAATAGCGTAAAATCGTGGTTTGACCAGCCGGGATTTAGTTGCATCTTTTTCAACATTTTATACACTACGAAAACCATCGCGAAAGCGAGTTTTGATAGGAAATTTAAGAGTATGAGCACTATCGAAGAACGCGTTAAGAAAATCATTGTTGAGCAGTTGGGTGTTAAACAGGAAGAAGTTTTAAATAACGCTTCTTTCGTTGAAGATCTGGGTGCTGATTCTCTTGACACCGTTGAGCTGGTAATGGCTCTGGAAGAAGAGTTCGACACAGAGATTCCAGACGAAGAAGCTGAGAAAATCACTACTGTTCAGGCAGCTATTGATTTCATCAACGCCAGCCAGCAGTAAGAGAACATATCTAGGCGGTCACTCGACCGCCTAAGTTTTTTTTATCCCTAGTGTCATATTTTCCCTCCTTGGAGGACAAACGTGTCTAAGCGTCGAGTAGTTGTGACCGGACTGGGCATGTTGTCTCCTGTCGGCAATACGGTAGAGTCCACATGGACAGCTCTTCTTGCCGGTCAGAGTGGCATCAGCCTGATCGACCATTTCGATACCACAGCCTATGCGACCAAGTTTGCTGGCCTGGTAAAGGATTTTAATTCAGAGGATTTCATCTCACGCAAAGATGCGCGCAAGATGGACGCCTTCATCCAATACGGTATCGCGGCCGGCATGCAAGCTATGCAGGATGCGCAATTGGATATCACCGAGGCTAACGCCAGCCGCATTGGTGCCGCTATCGGCTCCGGTATTGGCGGCCTGGGTTTGATTGAAGAAAACCACAGTTCACTGGTTAACGGTGGCCCACGGAAAATCAGTCCGTTCTTTGTGCCGTCAACCATCGTTAACATGATTGCAGGCCACCTGACCATCATGTACGGCATGCGTGGCCCGAGCATTTCGATCGCCACCGCCTGTACTTCAGGTGTGCACAACATTGGCCATGCCGCGCGCATCATTGCTTACAATGATGCTGACGTCATGTTGGCCGGTGGGGCAGAGAAAGCCAGTACCCCGTTGGGTGTCGGCGGTTTTGGCGCAGCACGCGCATTGTCGACCCGTAACGAAAACCCGCAAGCGGCCAGCCGCCCATGGGACAAAGACCGTGACGGTTTTGTTCTGGGTGACGGTGCCGGCATGATGGTACTGGAAGAGTACGAACACGCCAAAAAACGCGGCGCCAAGATTTATGCTGAAGTTGTCGGCTTTGGGATGAGCAGCGATGCTTATCACATGACGTCCCCTCCTGAGAATGGGGCGGGTGCAGCGTTAGCGATGGAAAATGCGTTGCTTGATGCCGGTGTGACTACGTCACAAATCGGTTATATCAATGCGCACGGCACCTCAACGCCGGCCGGTGACAAAGCCGAAACGCAGGCGGTGAAGTCGGTATTTGGCAGCGATGCGCAGCGCGTGATGGTCAGTTCGACCAAATCGATGACCGGCCACCTGTTGGGTGCTGCAGGCGCGATCGAATCGATCTTCACCGTATTGGCATTGCGTGACCAGGCCGTTCCGCCAACCATCAACCTGGATAATCCGGATGAAGGTTGCGATCTGGACTTTGTTCCGCACGAAGCGCGCCAGGTGAGTGATATGCAGTACACACTGTGTAACTCCTTCGGCTTCGGTGGTACCAACGGTTCACTGATCTTCCGCAAGGTGTAATACCTCAGTTGGCAGATGCTATAAAAGCCCGGTTTTTAAAACCGGGCTTTTTTTATGGCGTTGACCCGTGACTCGGAAAGCTCTGCTTGCCGGTATTATAGCCAAACGGCAAGCTGCTGCTAATGGCACCTGCGCCTGTTATTCTGTAGTGATACCAAAGCGGTCAGGGGGAGTCTATGTACTGGATTAATGGGCATCAGCACAATGCGCTAGCGCCAAGCGATCGCGGTTTGCAGTTTGGCGACGGTTGTTTCACGACTGCCCGGGTGACCGAGGGTAAAATCGACCTGTTGCCCTGGCATATCGAGCGACTGCAGTTGGCGGCACAGCGGCTGATGCTGCCAGCCTGTGACTGGAGCGCTTTGGAAGATGAAATGGTGCACGCGGCAGAATCTATCCCCCTGGGCGTGGTCAAAGCGATACTGACGCGCGGCAGCGGTGGCCGAGGTTACAGCTCGAAAGGCTGTGAGGCTCCTACACGCATTGTCTCTCGCAGTGCCTACCCGATACACTATCTGCCATGGCGTGAACGGGGCATCAGCCTGACGCTCAGTCCGGTAGCGCTGGGGCGTAATCCCCTGTTGGCTGGGCTGAAGCATTTGAACCGTTTGGAGCAGGTGTTGATCCGCACGCATCTTGACCAGACGACCGCCGACGAGGCGCTGGTGCTTGACACTGCCGGTATGCTGGTGGAATGCTGTGCGGCTAATTTGTTCTGGCGTAAGGGAAAAGCAGTCTTTACGCCGAACTTGGGTCAGGCCGGGGTGGCCGGGTTGATGCGTCGTCGGGTGATTGAGCTGCTGACGGGCAGCGAATACTCGCTGCATTGCGTCAGTGAGCCGCTGGAGACGCTGGCCGATGCCGAAGAAGTGCTGGTGAGCAATGCGTTAATGCCGTTGCTACCGGTCAATACTGCGCAATCATGGCGTTACCCTTCACGCCAACTGTATGATTTTTTGCGCCCACACTGTTAACGATGGCTGATTGATGAAGAAAAGAAAGCTGAAGTTCGTTTCTATTATTGTTGTTCTGGTATTGGGCCTGCTGTTTTGGGGTTACCAGAAGGTTGAACGCTTCGCGGATACGCCATTGGCGATCCAGCAGGAAGCCATTTTTAAACTGCCAGCAGGGACCGGACGAGTGGCGCTGGAAGGGTTGCTGGTACGTGACAAGCTGATCCGCAACGGTAAGTGGTTCCCATGGCTGCTGCGCCTGGAGCCGCAATTGGCGGAGTTTAAGGCCGGGACTTACCGCTTTACGCCGGGCATGACGGTGCGTCAAATGCTTAAACTGTTGGCCAGCGGTAAAGAAGCCCAATTCAGCGCGCGCTTTATTGAAGGCTCCCGCCTGAGTGACTGGCTGATGGTGCTGCAACAGTCTAAATACCTCAAACATACGCTGGCCGGTAAAAGCGAGGCGGAAATCGCCGAAGCGCTGGGGCTGCCGGAAGGCACCAGCCCGGAAGGGCGCCTGTACCCGGATACCTATCTGTACACGGCAGGCATGAGTGATATGGCGCTGTTGAAGCGAGCCCATCTGCGTATGATAAAAGCGCTTGAGAGCGCCTGGCAAGGCCGTGAGGCAGACTTGCCGTACAAGACACCGGAACAGTTGCTGACCATGGCCTCGATCATTGAGAAAGAGACCGCAGTGCCGGAGGAGCGTACTAAAGTGGCGTCGGTATTCATTAACCGCCTGCGTATTGGCATGCGTTTGCAGACCGACCCGACGGTGATCTACGGCATGGGTGACAATTATAATGGCAACATTACCCGCAAAGATTTGGAAACGCCGACGCCGTACAACACCTATGTGATCAACGGTTTACCGCCAACGCCGATTGCCATGCCGGGTCAGGCCTCGCTGGAAGCTGCTGCCAATCCGGCGAAAACGCCTTATTTGTACTTTGTTGCCGACGGCAAGGGCGGGCATCAATTTACCACTAACCTGGCCAGCCATAATCAGGCAGTGCGCGCCTATCGACAGGCGTTAAAGGAAAAGAATGAAAAGTAAATTCGTGGTTATCGAAGGGCTTGAAGGTGCGGGTAAAACCACCGCGCGCGATACCGTGGTCAACGTACTACGCGAGCATGGCATCAACGATATTACTTTTACCCGTGAACCGGGTGGCACGCCGTTGGCAGAAAAACTGCGCGACCTGTTCAAGCGCGGCGTGGATGGCGAACTGCCGACCATCAAGGCCGAGGTACTGATGTTGTATGCGGCCCGCGTACAACTGGTGGAAACGGTGATCAAACCGGCATTGGAGCGCGGTGCCTGGGTAGTTGGCGATCGTCACGACTTGTCTTCTCAAGCCTATCAGGGGGGGGGCCGGGGTGTGGATCAACAACTGATGGCTTCGCTGCGTGACACGGTACTGGGAGATTTTCGGCCGAACCTGACGCTTTACCTGGATTTGCCGCCGTTAGTGGGCTTGCAGCGTGCGCGTGCGCGCGGCGAACTGGATCGCATCGAGCAAGAGGCACTGCCGTTCTTTGAGCGCACCCGCGCGCGTTACCTGGAGTTGGCGGCACAGGATGACTCTATTGTCACCGTTGACGCTTCTCAGTCGCTGGAGCAGGTGACGGCGGCGATCCGTCGTAGCGTTAGCCAATGGCTGCAGCAGCAGGAAGGCGTGTAATGAACTGGTATCCGTGGCTGAACACCCCTTATCGGCAATTGGTCGGGCAATATGCTACCGGTCGCGGTCATCACGCACTGCTGTTGCATGCCGCTGCGGGCAATGGCGAGGATGCGCTGGCCTATGGGTTGAGCCGCTGGCTGATCTGCCAGCGCCGCAACGGTGAGAAAAGCTGCGGTGAATGTCATAGCTGTCGATTGATGCTGGCGGGTAACCACCCGGATTATCACGTGCTGACGCCGGAAAAAGGCAAAAGCAGCCTGGGAGTGGAGCCCATTCGTCAGGTGATTGAAATCCTTTATTCGCATGCACAGCAGGGCGGCGCCAAGGTGATTTGGCTACCACAGGCTGAATTGCTGACCGAGGCCGCCGCCAACGCTTTGTTGAAAACGCTGGAAGAACCGCCGGAAAAAACCTTTTTCCTGTTGAGTTGCCGTGAGCCTTCACGCCTGCTGGCGACGCTGCGCAGCCGTTGTTTATATTGGCACCTCGCCAGTCCGGATGAGCAGCTCAGCCTGCAATGGTTGAACCGCCAAACGCCGGGTAATCAGGTTGATCTTCTGACGGCCTTGCGCCTGCACGATGGCGCCCCGCTGGCTGCGGAGCAATTGCTGCAGCCAGAACGTTGGCAGCAGCGCAGCGCGCTGTGCAGCGCCCTGAGTGCCGCATTGCCGCAGCATGACATGCTGTCCTTGTTGCCGGTGTTGAATCATGAAGACGTTGCTGAACGGCTACACTGGTTATGCGCGTTATTGATGGACGCCATGAAGTGGCAGCAGGGGGCCGCCAGCTTTGTATTGAATCAGGATCAGCAGCCGCTGGTGCACCAACTGGCCAGTCGCCTGAGCAGCAGTTCGCTGCAGCAAGGGTTGCAGCAATGGCTTTATTGCCGTCATCAGTTGCTGAGCGTCGTCGGTGTTAACCGTGAACTGCTGCTGACCGAACAGTTACTTGGCTGGGAGCAGATGCTCGGCGCTACCGGCTATTCCCACCCTCATTCGCTGTAAAAGAGTTAAATATTATGTTGTTAGTAGATTCTCATTGTCACCTTGACGGCCTGGATTACCAAACGCTGCACCAAAACGTAGATGATGCCCTGGCGAAGGCCAAGGCGCGCGATGTGGGCTACGTGTTGGCGGTCGCTACCACCTTGCCGGGCTATCAGGCAATGACGCAGTTGATTGGCACTCGCGACGACGTGGCGTTCTCCTGTGGGGTACATCCACTCAATCTGGAAGGAGGTTACGATTACGCTGAGCTGCGCCGTTTGGCGGCGGCAGAGCAGGTAGTGGCACTGGGTGAAACCGGGCTGGATTATTTCTATCAGAAAGATAATCTCGAACTGCAACAAGCGTCGTTTCGTGAACATATCCGCATCGGTCGTGATCTGAACAAACCGGTGATCGTGCATACCCGCGATGCGCGTGAAGACACGCTGGCGATCCTGCGTGAAGAAAATGCCCAGGACTGCGGCGGTGTGTTGCACTGCTTTACTGAAGATTGTGCTACCGCGGAGGCCTTGCTGGATCTGGGATTCTACATTTCCTTCTCCGGCATTTTGACCTTCCGCAACGCAGAACAACTGCGTGAGGTAGCGCGCTACGTGCCGCTGGATCGTATTCTGGTGGAAACTGATTCGCCGTATCTGGCACCGGTGCCGCATCGCGGCAAAGAAAACCAACCTGCCTATGTGCGCGATGTGGCTGAATACATGGCGGTATTGAAGGGCGTGAGCCTGGAAACGCTGGCCGAAACCACTACCGCCAACTTTTCACGCTTATTTCACATCGAACTCTGAGCTTTGGCCTAGGCTATAGCTGGGGTCAACGAAATCTGAATTTTTTTTAAGCTCGTAATTAATCGCCGAAACGGGTAATGTTCCCACCCGTTTTCGGGCGAGGTGCGGGCGTTTTTTGCTCTCTTTTGACGAAAAATAGGCGATATAAGAAAAATGCCCGGTTTTGTTCATCGAAACGTGACTGTCATCAAACATTGCGCAGCCTATTTATTTTACTCTGCGTAATAATTCAAGGGGTGCTCAGACACCCTGAATTGCAGGGGTTTTTTCTCCCCCCCTTGCAACGCGAAGAATCGCGAAAAGTAGCAAAGCACTATTACTCAGGAGCACACTCAACTATGTTCAAGAACGCATTTGCAAACCTGCAAAAAGTAGGTAAGTCGCTAATGCTGCCGGTATCCGTATTGCCTATCGCAGGTATCCTGCTGGGCGTCGGTTCCGCCAACTTTAGCTGGCTACCTGCGGTAGTCTCACACGTGATGGCGGAAGCCGGCGGTTCCGTTTTCGCCAACATGCCGCTGATTTTTGCCATCGGTGTTGCCCTGGGCTTCACCAATAACGACGGTGTTTCCGCGTTAGCCGCAGTAGTGGCTTACGGCATCATGGTGAAAACCATGGCGGTGGTAGCACCGCTGGTGCTGCACCTGCCGGCTGAAGAGATTGCGGCCAAACACCTGGCGGATACCGGTGTGCTCGGGGGGATTATCTCCGGCTCCATCGCTGCCTATATGTTTAACCGCTTCTTCCGCATTCAATTGCCGGAATACCTGGGCTTCTTTGCCGGTAAGCGCTTTGTGCCGATTATTTCCGGCCTGGCGGCAATCGTTCTGGGCGTAGTGTTGTCCTTCATCTGGCCTCCAATCGGTACGGCTATCCAGACCTTCTCCCAGTGGGCGGCTTATCAGAACCCGGTCGTGGCGTTTGGTATCTACGGCGTGGTTGAACGTGCGCTGGTGCCGTTCGGTCTGCACCATATCTGGAACGTGCCGTTCCAAATGCAGATTGGTGAATACACCAACGCAGCGGGTCAGGTGTTCCACGGCGATATTCCACGTTATATGGCGGGTGACCCAACTGCGGGTAAACTGTCCGGTGGCTTCCTGTTTAAAATGTACGGTCTGCCTGCCGCTGCGATTGCCATCTGGCACTCAGCCAAGCCGGAAAACCGCGCAAAAGTCGGCGGTATCATGATCTCCGCTGCGCTGACCTCGTTCCTGACCGGTATCACCGAGCCGATCGAGTTCTCCTTCATGTTCGTTGCGCCGATCCTGTACGCAATCCATGCCATCCTGGCTGGCCTGGCGTTCCCGATCTGTATCCTGTTGGGGATGCGTGACGGCACCAGCTTCTCACACGGTCTGATCGACTTTATCGTTCTGAGCGGCAACAGCAGCAAAATCTGGCTGTTCCCAATCGTCGGTATCATCTACGGTCTGGTGTACTACACCATCTTCCGCGTGCTGATTGCCAAGCTGGATCTGAAAACCCCGGGTCGTGAAGACACGATTTCTGAGCAAGTTGCACAGGGCGGTTCTGAAATGTCTGCGGCGTTGGTACAGGCTTTCGGCGGTAAAGACAACATCACCAACCTGGATGCCTGCATCACCCGTCTGCGCGTTAGCGTGGCGGACGTGAGCAAGGTTGACCAGGCTGGCTTGAAAAAACTGGGTGCTGCCGGCGTAGTTGTCGCAGGCTCGGGTGTTCAGGCTATCTTTGGTACCAAATCTGACAACCTGAAAACGGATATGGACGAATACATCCGTAATCATTAATTCAGGTAGGGGAGTTTCAAAGGGAGGCGAAAGCCTCCCTTTTTTATTGGCGAGGATTTATTTTACTGAGTGCTTTTGCAGGTACTGTTCAAACACCGCCAGGGTGTCGTTAGAAATGTGATGTTCAATCCCTTCACTGTCCAGCTCCGCCGTATCATTCGGCACACCGAGACACACCAGCAGATCAACCACGATACGGTGACGGCGGCGTACCTTCTGCGCCAGTTGTTCACCTTCTTCCGTCAGAAAAACCCCACGATAAGGACGTGACTCCACCAGACCAGCACTTTTCAGCCGGGCGATATTTTTGATCGCGGTCGGATGCGAAACGCCAAAGCGCTTGGCGATATCGGTGGTTCTGGCTTCGCGGGTGGTCATCAACAGGTCGGCAATCAGCTCGACATAATCCTCGATCAGCGCATTAGACTGCGCCTCACGAGCGCGGGTGAACCGCAGGGCATGTTCAGCCTCGTCCGGCATTTCAGCCACCACGGGGCGTTCGGCGTCGTCTGGTGCGCTTGTTGCCATATTCTGAGACGTCCTTTAAACGTTAAACCAGTAAGTTGCAGGTTAATGCAGTTCCGCCATACGTTAGTCCAAAGGCGACGCATTATCAATTCGGCTGGTGCATTCGATGACAATAAGAAATATTTGTACACAAAGGCAGTGAATCTTCCATTTTGCATAAAGTGTAGCCGATGCTACATTGCTGTGAGTGTTGGGTGAAAAATAACCAGAAAAAGATTGAGGGTAAATCATGCGTGATGCGGCAACCACCACATCGTTAACCGAACGAACCAATACGGCAATTGGTAACGCACTTGCCGGGCGCAAGCGGGGTGCATTTACGCCGCTGCTGTTCGCCGGCCCCGCGGTGATTGCCTCTATTGCTTATATGGACCCCGGTAATTTCGCCACCAATATTCAAGCCGGTTCGAAATACGGCTATAGCCTGTTATGGGTGGTGGTGATGGCAAACCTGATCGCCATGCTGTTTCAGGCGCTGTCGGCCAAGCTGGGCATCGTCACCAACCGCAATTTGGCGGAAATGTGCCGTGACCAATTTTCGCGCCCGGTAGTGATCGGCATGTGGATACTCAGCGAAGTGGCGGCAATGGCTACCGATCTGGCTGAGTTCCTCGGTGGTGCAATAGCGCTGGCGTTACTGTTCCATATGCCACTGTTGCCAGGGATGGGAGTGACGGCAGTGATCACCTATGCCTTGCTGATGGTGGAGAAGAAAGGCTTTCGTCCGGTTGAACTGATGATCGGTGGGTTGGTCGCGGTGATTGCCCTGTGTTATCTGGTCGAGATGTTTATCGTGCCGGTCGATTGGGCGGCCGCGGGCATGGGCATGGTCACGCCGCAATTGCCGGATGCGCAGGCACTGACCATTGCCGTCGGCATCATTGGTGCTACCGTGATGCCGCACGCTATTTTCCTGCACTCTGGCCTGACCCAGCACCGTGCGCCGGCCAGTGACAAGGGCGAACGTCGCAAACTGCTGCGTTTTTCCAATATTGAGGTGGTCATTGCGCTGTCTATCGCCGGGCTGGTGAATATTGCCATGGTGATTATGGCCTCCAGCGCCTTCCATGCCGGGAATAGTGATGTGGCAGAAATTGGTACGGCATACCATACGCTGACCCCATTGTTTGGTGCGGCTGCCGCCGGTATCTTCCTGATGTCGCTGATTGCCTCCGGTATTTCCAGCTCGGTGGTGGGCACTATGGCGGGCCAGATGATCATGCAGGGGTTTGTCGGTTTCCGTATCCCTGTGTGGGTACGTCGTATGGTGACCATGATCCCGGCATTTATCGTGGTCGCGTTAGGGGTTAATGCCACTGATGCTCTGGTTTACAGCCAGGTGGTACTAAGCCTGGCACTGCCGGCCCCGATGATTGCGTTGGTGATGTTTACCCGTCGCCGCGACATTATGGGTGAGTTTGTGAATGGCCGCCTGACCAGCCTGCTGTCAATCATAGGTACGGTGATCATTCTTTCGCTCAATATGGTGTTACTGCTGCAGACCTTCGGCGTCGCTATCCCCGGTCTGGGCTGATCGGTAAGCCGTGCAGTGCTTGCTGTCACGGCTTATCGCCTCGTGATTAATCCCGTTAAGGCGTCGTTTTCTGCTGTGGGTTCTGACCACCGGTCAGGGCCTTCTCGTCGGCGGAAATGCTGCCGGTATTTGCCGCCCACACACCTTCCTGGGTTTTGGTCACTTTCTGATGTGTGGCATTCAGATTCTGACCAACAGCAGCAATGTGGTTGGATTCCACCCCGCCAGTATTTTCCCCCCAGGGGATGGTCTGATCGTTGGCCTGGGCCAGGCCGCCTAAAGCCATCGGCATCAACAGCAGTGCGACATTAATCAGGTTTTGTAGTCTCATCGTCTTAACCTCCACTTATGTCCATGGCACCCGGTTAGGGAATGCATGGCGTTATCAGGAAAATATAACGAGGGAGAGGGATAGCTAGGGTCAGTCGGGTTCTGGCTGGCGATAAGGGATCCACAATGCGCCCTGTTAGATCAGTGTAGGCAGTGGCACCAGCCAGAGTGGCCGCAGTAATGTAAGCGGAGCCCGCAATTGCTTACGGGGTATGTGAGTTTATTGCAAATGAAATAATTAACACCATTGATTTAATGTCTCGCGAGTAAGCCCTGGATATTTATTCTGTGCTATTACAAATTCCCCACACCTCCGTCGATCAACAATTCGCTGCCGACCATAAAGGCGGATTCGTCAGAGGCCAAAAACACCGCCGCCTTTGCCAGCTCCAGCGCCGTGCCCATGCGGCCGATCGGCACCAGTGCGCGGATCTCGTCACGCAAAGCCTGCTCATCGGCATCCTTCAACCCGAGCTTGCCCAGCGCCGGGGTTTCTGTCGGGCCGGGGCTGAGGCCATTAACCCGGATACCGCGCGGATGCAGTTCACCGGACAGCGTTCGGGCCAGCGACAGCAGGCCGGCTTTGCTGGCGGCGTAAACGTTGCTTAAAGGCAGGCCAATATGCGCGCTGACCGAGCCACACAAAATAATCGACGCCGGATTAGCCAACTGTGGCAACAGTGACTGGATCAGAAAGAACGGTCCCTTGAGATTGATGTCCATTAACCGCTGATAGCTCTGCTCATCCCACTCCTGCAACGGGTGGTGGGTGACGTCGCCAGCATTGATGTACAGTACATCGAGACGCGGCCAATGGCTTGCCAACTGTTGCGCCAAATCGCGCTGTTGGGCAATATCCCCGGCATCGCTGCGCAACAACAACACGTTGCCCAAAGCTTCACCCGCCGCGTCGAGGCCGCTTTGGCTGCGGCCGGTGATCGCCACGGTTGCACCTTCGGCAATAAACTGGCGCGCCGTTTCCAGACCAATCCCACTGGTGCCGCCGGTGATTAACGCGTATTTACCTTTAAGTCGTGACATAGCCCACTCCCGTTTGTTATCGATGCAGCCATTATTTGCGCTATAGTACCTTTTGCATAGTAGGCACCTTTTGGATACTAAAGGACAAGGTGGGATGAAATGACCAACTCCGGGCTTTCGACAGCGGAAAAAAATTTAGCGGCGTTACCGGCAGCGGGCGAACCTTGCCCGATGGTGGGTTTCGTGAATCTGGTGGCAGGGAAATGGGCGATTCCTATCCTCTACCGACTGATACTGATCGACAGCCCGGTGCGATTCAGCGAGCTGCAACGCGCAGTGGCACCGATCGCCCAGAAAGAGCTCACGCGGCAACTGCGGCAGTTTGAACAACGCGGTCTGGTCACGCGGCAGGTGTTCCCGGAGGTTCCTCCGCGAGTTGAATACCAGATTACGCCGCTGGGTAAAACGTTGCGTCCGACGCTCGACTCGTTGGCGAATTGGATGCGTACACACGCACCGCAGTTGATTGCGGATTAGTCGCCAATGCCCGGCGGGTTGATGGTGGAACGTGGGACTTTTTCATCGTGTTCACCCCAACGGTCCAGCACCTGGGCATATTCGCCGCTGACGATCACCCCATTGATGGCGGCGTTGATGGCTGCAACCAGACCGTTATCTTTTTTGGTTGTCACCGCCACGTAGGCCACGTTTGGACCAATCCCAACCATTTTGGTTTTGCCGGTCAGCGCCGCCTTATAGGCACCGGTGGAGTGTGGGCCGAAGAATGCGTCGGTGCGTCCGGACTGAATGCTCAGGTTGGCGGCGGCGTCATCGGTGACATAAATCGGCTGCACCGGTGCCAGGCCGTTGGCACGGTTCTGCTTATCCCAGCCAAGCAGGATGTTTTCCTGATTGGTCCCCGAGCCGACAATAATCCGCAGCCCGGCAACGTCCGCGGGCTGGTTGATTGAGGTGATTTTGCTGGTGGATTTCACATAAAAGCCCAGCGTATCCACGCGGTAGGTGGCGAAATCAAACTTGGTTTTGCGCAGCTTGGTCACGGCAATATTGAAAATGGCGGCATCGTACTTGCCCGAGTTGATCCCGAGTGGCCAGTCTTCCCAGGAGGTGGGTACCAGATTAAGCTCTAGCCCCAGGCTGTCCGCCACCAGTTGTGCAATATCCGGGTCGCTGCCAATCAGCGTTTTATTGTCTTCGGCAAACAGCGCCAGTGGCGGGGAATTTTCAGACGCCACCGCTACGGTTAGCTTGCCCGGTACGGCAAAAGGATAATTAGCCGGGATCAGTGCCACCGCGGCTGGATTTTTCGCCGCACGCAAATGTTGCTGATTGGCCTGCAGGTCAATAATACTTTTGGTTTCAGCTGCGGCATGGCCGCACAGCAGCAGCGTGCACAACGCCAGGGTTTTGAATCGCATGTTGTTCTCTATCCGTTGTTAATCATAGGGTTACTATTGGCGGCGGCAACAGGCAAGTAAAGCAACAATAGTGAATAACCAAAGTGAAAAAAATCAGATGATTGCCGCCGGGCAACTCTGACAGTGGCGCGATGACCCTGACCGGTTGTCTGATTCTGCATCACTCAACACGGAAAGTGCGCAATCAGGTTGAAAGCAGTAGAATTTGTCACTCATACTGCGTACAGCTTATTTTCCTCTACAAGGAACGCCAGATGGCCGAAGAAACGATTTTCAGTAAAATTATCCGCCGCGAAATCCCTGCTGATGTGGTCTACCAGGACGAACTGGTCACCGCTTTCCGTGATATCTCACCTCAGGCTCCGACCCATATTCTGATCGTCCCCAATGTGTTGATCCCTACCATCAATGATGTCACCGTCGAACATGAAGCTGCGCTCGGCCGCATGATCACCGCTGCGGCGAAAATTGCCGAGCAGGAAGGCATCGCCGAAGACGGTTACCGCCTGATTGTTAACTGCAATCGCCATGCTGGCCAGGAGGTCTATCATATTCATATGCATTTGGTCGGTGGCCGTTCGTTGGGGCCGCTGCTGTCTCGCTAACCGAGGAAAATCATGCGCTCTAGCAAAACCCTGTGTTGTCTGATGGCGCTGACGTTACCCGCCGTCATACTGATGGGCTGCAGTAGCCCGCGCGGCATTGCGGTCAACGATCGACAGACGGTAGTGATGGACTCGCCGGTGCTGACTGCGGGCATTCTGGCTGACAATCCGTCGATCTCGAATGCCTCCGGGCGCGTGATGGCGACTTCGGAACTCAGCAACAGTCAACCCACGCCGGTAACGGTGCACTATCGTTTTTACTGGTATGACGATCAGGGGCTGGATATTCGGCCTTTTGAAGCGCCACGTAGTATCACTATTGCGCCAAATTCAGACGCTACCATTTATTCGCTCAATGGCAACCTCGATGCCAAACGCGTGCGTCTGTATCTATTCTTGTAAACTCTTGGTCCAGTGAGAGAGGAATTAATGAAAAAGTATCTATTTGTAGCGCTGGCTGCGTTGGTGTTAACCGGCTGTCTGTCGCGCCCGCCGGAGCCGGAACAACCGCAACCGCCAGTGACCGTTGAGCCGGTGAAGCCACCGGTCGAAGAGCCACAACCGCCGGTCACCGAACCGGTACCGCAGCCGCCAAAAATTCAGCAGCTCGACTGGCTGAGCAGTGTACAGCCGCTGGTGAACCAGATGCTGAAAGCCGACGGCGTCAATCCGGGCAGCGTACTGCTGCTGGACAGCGTGAAAAACAACACCAACGGCGCACTGCAGACTTCGAAAGCGACATCCGCACTGCACAAAGCGTTGGCGTCGAATCAGACCTTCTCCATCGTACCGGAAGCGCAGTTGGCAAGCGCCAAACAGACGCTGGGCCTGTCGGTGGATGACAGCCTGGGGTCACGCAGCAAGGCAATTGGCCTGGCGCGGATCGTCAGCGCACAGTACGTGCTGTACAGCGACGTCAGCGGCGACGTGAAGTCACCTACGCTGGATATGCAACTGATGCTGGTACAAAGCGGTGAAATCGTCTGGTCAGGCAATGGCGCCGTTACACACTGAAGCCGCCCTGCGAAGACTGATTGAGAACCAACTGCCGGCGGTGAAAACCGCCGGTTGTCGTTTCAGCCCGGTGCAGGGCCTGACCGGTGAAAGCTGGCGCGTTGAAGGCGAGGGTGTACAACTCTTGGCCCGCCAGCAAAGCGCAGAGAAAAGCGCGTTGGGCGTCAGTCGTCGACGTGAAGCGCGGATGCTGTGCCGTGCGGGCAAGGGGATTGGTCCGCAGGTTTTAGCGCAGAATAATCAGTGGATTATCTTGCAGTGGCTCGATGGTGACGTTGTCACAGCGGCGGAGTTCGCTCAACTGAATAAGTGCGGAGATTTAGCGGCGTTAATGGCGGGCTTGCATCGACAGCCGCTGAGTGGCTACTCCCTGGACCTGCAGCGGCAATTCGCACACTATTGGCCGCAGTTGGATCCACAGCGCCTGACGCCCGCTTGGCTACGACTGCATCAACACTTCCTGCATCGTCGCCCGCCAACGCCGCTGAAACGGGCACCGCTGCATATGGATATTC
Organism: Serratia proteamaculans; assembly: GCF_008830365.1. Taxonomy (GTDB): domain Bacteria; phylum Pseudomonadota; class Gammaproteobacteria; order Enterobacterales; family Enterobacteriaceae; genus Serratia; species Serratia proteamaculans. The sequence continues at coordinate 202,281 of NZ_WBKI01000001.1, forward strand.
ACCCTGGCAATTTGATCGCCGATGGCGATCGCCTGCGTTTGATTGATTGGGAGTATGCGGCCGACGGAGATATCGCGCTGGACATCGCCGCGCTGTTTCGCGGTAACGCCTGGCCGCCCGCCGACCAACAGCGTTATTTGCAGCAATATGTTCGCACTGGCTACTCAGATTTACCCTTGCTGCACGCACAGGTTCAGCGCTGGCTGCCGTGGGTAGATTATCTGATGCTGCTATGGTTTGAAGTACGCTGGCAACAAACCGGCGATCCTGAATTTTTGCGCTGGGGCGCAGTGTTGCACCGGCGTTTTTGTTTAATATCCCCATGTTCTGAATGAATAATGAAGTGAGGTGGCCGTGGGCCCAGTAATGCTAGATGTCGCCAGCTATGAGCTGGACGCAGAAGAACGTGAGATCCTGAAACACCCGCTGGTGGGCGGCCTGATCCTGTTCACCCGTAATTTCCACGATGCACAGCAGTTGCGTGAACTGGTGCGTCAGATCCGCGAAGCTTCGCACCATCGGTTGGTGGTGGCAGTGGATCAGGAAGGCGGCCGCGTGCAGCGTTTCCGCGAAGGTTTCACCCGTTTACCGGCGGCGCAGTCATTTGCCGCATTAAACGAAGCGCATGAGGGCGGGCGTCTGGCACAGGAAGCCGGCTGGTTGATGGCGGCGGAAATGATAGCTCAGGATATCGACATCAGCTTCGCGCCGGTGTTGGATATTGGCCACGTCAGCGCGGCGATTGGCGAGCGCTCGTTCCACAGCGATCCGCAGCAGGCGTTGGCGATGGCCGAGCGTTTCATCCTGGGCATGCACAGCGCCGGGATGAAAACTACCGGCAAGCATTTCCCGGGGCACGGTGCCGTCAGTGCGGATTCGCATAAAGAAACCCCACGAGATCCGCGTCCGCTGGCGGAGATCCGCGAACATGATATGACGATCTTCCGTGAGTTGATTAATCGTCAGTTGCTGGACGCCGTGATGCCGGCGCATGTCATCTATACTGAAGCAGACCCACGTCCCGCCAGTGGCTCGCCTTACTGGCTAAAACAGATCCTGCGCCAGGAGTTGGGGTTTGACGGCGTTATCTTCTCGGACGATCTGTCGATGGAAGGGGCGGCGATTATGGGCAGCTATGCCGAACGCGGCCAGGCTGCATTGGATGCCGGTTGTGACATGATCCTGGTGTGTAATAACCGTGCAGGGGCGGTCAGCGTGCTGGATAACCTGTCCCCGGTCAAAGCAGACCGGGTGAAGCAGTTATATCATCGCGGTCAGTTCACCCGTCAGGAGCTGCGTGATTCTGCGCGCTGGCAGCAGGCGCATAAAGAGCTGAATGCGCTCAGCGAGCGCTGGGAAGAGCACAAACAGCGTAATGCGGGGTGAACCCAGGGCGTCGTAATGCGGCGTAAACGATGAGGGCTGCGGCGCGGCCCTCTGCTTGTTGCGAGGATCCATATGATTATCTATTTACATGGCTTTGATTCCACCAGCCCCGGCAATCATGAAAAGGTATTACAGCTACAGTTTATCGATCCAGACGTGCGCTTTATCAGTTACAGCACCTTGCATCCACGCCATGACATGCAGCATTTGTTGAAAGAGGTGGACAAGGCGGTTCAGCAGGGAGGAGATCCACACACGCTGATTTGCGGAGTGGGCTTGGGCGGCTTTTGGGCCGAACGTATCGGCTTTCTGTGCGGCATCCGGCAGGTGATCTTCAACCCCAATCTGTCCCCTGAACAACATATGCAAGGCAAAATCGATCGGCCGGAAGAGTACCGCGATATCGCCACCAAGTGCGTGGAAGATTTCCGTGAGAAAAACCGCGATCGCTGCTTGGCGGTGCTTTCCCGCCACGACGAAGTGCTGGACAGTCAACTCAGTGCCGACCTGCTGCACAAGTACTATGAAATTGTCTGGGATGAACAGCAGACTCACAAGTTCAAAAACCTCTCACCGCACCTGCAACGCATCAAAGCTTTCAAGACCCAGGCTTAACAGTTTCATAACGCCCGTGAGTGCCGCACTGATTGCTTTGAACAGGCAAAATTTGCGGCATTTCTTTGCCAAAAAGCGGTTTTTTTCCCGTTGGGCGATAAAATCCAAAACTGTGACCCAGCGCTAACTATTTGAATCACAATCCTCAAAATTCCCCTTCGTCCAGGCTTTAACCAAAAAAGTTTGATGTACATCAATTTTGGTATGACCAAATAACCCCACATGCTATTCTGGCTTTAGATAGCAGGTTTATTTTAAGCGAACCCTATGTATTCTAAGGATATTATTTGTTTACCCTTAGGCAACAATTGGTTCACATTTAGGGGGTTATTTTGACAACGCCAAAGAAAAAAATCGTCATTGTGGGCGGTGGTGCCGGTGGTCTGGAACTGGCAACCAGCCTGGGCCATAAGCTCGGTCGCAAGCACAAGGCAGACATCACGCTGGTGGATCGTAATCACAGCCATCTGTGGAAACCCTTGCTGCATGAAGTAGCAACCGGCTCCCTGGATGACGGCGTCGACGCGCTGAGCTACCTGGCGCACGCGCGTAATCACTCGTTTAGCTTCCAACTGGGTTCGTTGACCAACATTAACCGTGAAACGCAAACTCTGCATTTGGCGCAAATCTGCGACGAGCAGGGCGGCGAACTGGTGCCGGAGCGCGAGTTGTCTTACGACATCCTGGTAATGGCGCTGGGCAGTACTTCGAACGATTTCGGTACCGCGGGCGTAAAAGATCACTGCATCTTCCTGGATAACCCACACCAGGCGCGTCGTTTCCACAACGAAATGCTGAACCTGTTCCTCAAGTTCTCGGCACAGCCGGGGCAAAAAGAGCGGGTGAACATTGCTATCGTCGGGGGCGGTGCCACTGGTGTGGAACTGTCCGCCGAGCTGCATAATGCGGTGAAACAACTGCACAGCTATGGTTTTGAAGGCCTGGATAACAGCGCGCTGAACGTGACTCTGGTCGAGGCGGGTGAACGTATTCTGCCTGCGTTGCCGCCGCGTATTTCCGCCGCTGCACATCAGGAACTGAATAAACTGGGTGTGCGCGTGCTGACCAACACCATGGTGACCAGCGCGGATGCCAACGGCCTGAACACCAAGGGTGGCGAATTTATCGATGCCGATCTGATGGTATGGGCCGCCGGTATCAAGGCGCCGGACTTTATGAAGGACATCGCCGGGCTGGAAACCAACCGCATTAATCAACTGGTGGTAGAACCCACGCTGCAGACCACGCGCGATCCGAACATTTTTGCTATTGGTGACTGCGCCTCTTGCCCGAAAGAAGGCGGTGGTTTTGTTCCACCACGCGCCCAGTCGGCGCACCAGATGGCATCACGCTGCTTTACCAACATTCTGGCGCTGATGAACGGTCAGACGCTGAAGCCGTACGTATATAAAGACCACGGCTCGCTGGTATCTCTGTCCCGGTTCAGCACCGTTGGCAGTCTGATGGGCAACCTGATGCGTGGCTCGATGATGGTAGAAGGCCGCATTGCGCGCTTTGTCTACATCTCGCTGTACCGTATGCACCAGGTGGCTTTGCACGGCTATATCAAAACCGGCCTGATGATGCTGGTCGGCGGCATCAACCGGGTTATCCGCCCGCGTTTGAAAATGCACTAACAGCCGCCGATCTAGCCCCACCCACGCCGGTTCGCCCGCGTGGGTTTTTTTATGCCGGCACCTGTGTGATAGGCTGATTATTCAGCACAATGTCCCGTGGCTATGGGTAAAAGTCTTAAGATTCTTCCTAAACACTGGGGGGAGGCGTGATTTCCGGCATCTTTGGTCACATTGTCTTATTGCGAGGATCTGGAACATTGTGCAGACTTTATCTTGTTTACAGACGGCGCGTCGCGCACGCCGTAAACCGGAATACCACGTGCCGCCAATGCGCAAAATAATAAGCGCGGTGCAATGTCGGTAAAGTCCCCGGTACAAATGCGTGGTAACACTTTCAGGAGGATTTCCTGTGAACAAGTCAATGTTAGCCGGTGTGGGTATTGGTATTGCAGCAGCTCTGGGTATTGCTGCGGTGGCCAGTCTTGATGTTTTTTCTTCCGGTCCGCAATACGCGCAGGTTCTTGCTGCAACGCCGATTAAAGAAACCATCAAAACTCCGCGTCAGGAATGCCGAAATGTGACCGTCACTCACCGTGCGCCAGTTCAGGATGAGAATCGCATTGCCGGTTCGGTTCTGGGGGCAGTCGCCGGTGGTGTTATTGGCCATCAGTTCGGTGGTGGTCGTGGCCGTGATGTAGCGACGGTGGTCGGTGCCCTTGGCGGTGGTTATGCCGGTAACCAGGTGCAGGGTGCGATGCAGAATAACGACAGCACCACCAGCACGCAGCAGCGTTGCAAAACGGTCTACGACAAGTCACAGAAAATGCTGGGTTACGATGTGACCTACAAGATTGGCACTCAGCAGGGCAAGATCCGTATGGATCACGATCCAGGCACTCAGATCCCGCTGGATAAAAGCGGCCAACTGGTGCTGAACAAAGCTTAATCAACAGATAAGAATTAAACCCGCGGGCAGTGTTAGTTCTGATCGTTTAACGCAGTTAAGCGAGCGGCATTAATATTGACGCGGGTTTCTGCATTCTATAAGCCAGTGATTTTCCCCGCAGGCCAGTATTGACGCGATTTTCGAACTAATGTATCCGTGCGATTTATCCGGGCATACCTTCAATAGTGCAACAGTGTTTGTTATATTATTGTGCAGTTGAGTGGGTGTGATGGCGTAATGCCGCACCGACCAAACCCGAGTATTTGGTCTCCCGGAGACAGAGATAATAATATGTTAGATTTTCGCTTTCCGACTGCGATGCAAATGGTACTTAGCGTGGCCGTGGCTGAGAAGCTGGGTGTGCGTTCGACCAGCGCGGTACTTGCCGCCGGTCTGGAAGCCAACCCCAGTTTTATTCGCAAGCTGATGGTGCCCTTGACCAAAAATGGCATCATTGTCTCGACCCTGGGCCGTACCGGCTCGATTCATCTGGGTCGCCCGGCGGAACAGATCACCCTGCGGGATATCTATTTGTCGGTGATTGACGATAAACGTATCTGGGCTGCCCGACCTGAAGGGCCGGCGCGTTGCCTGGTCAGCGCCAATGCCTGCTGGTATTTCAAGTCGGTGGTAAATGAGGCGGAAGAAGCGTCGCTGGACGTGCTGGCACGCCACACGGTAGCCGATGCCTTGGCCGAGCTGGAGCGGGGCGATAAACGTGCCTGCGCAGAATATACCGCCCTTGCGGTCAAAGACGCAGAGACGGCAGAAAAATAAGCGGCGCTAAATATCAAGACGAAGAAGCCCGGTTTTTTAAACCGGGCTTTTTTATGGCGGGGGCAGGCGAATTACTCTGCTGCGGGTTGTCGCGTTTTACGCGTCACCATACGGCGCAGGGTGACGTAGAACACCGGGGTGAGGAACAGCCCGAACAGCGTAACCCCGAGCATGCCGGAAAACACCGTGATGCCAGTGACACCACGGACTTCGGCACCGGCGCCGTGCCCCAGGATCAGTGGGATAGTCCCGGCGATAAAGGCGATGGAGGTCATCACTATTGGTCGCAGTCGCAGGCGACAGGCTTCCAGTGCCGCTTCCATGATGCTTCTGCCCTGTAGTTCCAGTTCACGGGCGAACTCGACGATCAAAATGGCATTTTTACAGGCCAGCCCCATCAATACCACCAGCCCCACCTGCACGAACACATTGTTGTCACCGCCGGTCAGCCAGACACCGAACAGGGCTGACAGCATGGTCATCGGTACGATCAGGATCACTGCCAATGGCAGCGTCCAGCTTTCGTACAGCGCGGCCAGCGCCAGGAAGGCCAACAGCACCGCTACCGGGAACACAATAATCGCCGCATTGCCCTGGGTAGACTGTTGGTAGCTCAGATCGGTCCACTGAATGTTCATGCCGTTCGGCAACAGCTTGTTGGCCATCACCGTCAGTTCGCTCATCGCCTGTGACGATGACAGCACTCGTGGATCGGCATCACCAATCAGATCCGCCGCCGGGAAACCGTTGTAGCGGATCACCGGGTCCGGGCCATAAGTGGTGCTGATGCTGACCATGCTACCAATCGGCACCATTTCCCCCTTATCGTTACGGGTGCGCAGGTTGGCGATATCCTCCACGCTGTCACGGAACTGGCCGTCGGCCTGCGCCATCACCTTCCAGGTGCGGCCATAGCGGTTGAAGTCATTGATATAAGACGAACCGAGATAGGTTTGTAACGTGCTGAACAGGGCATTGAGCGGTACCCCTTGTGCCTTGGCCTTGTCGCGGTCAATTTTCGCGTCCAGCTGCGGCACGTTAGCCTGATAAGACGAGATCGGGAAACCCATGCCCGGCGTTTGCATGATAGCGCCCGACATCGTATTGATCGCGGTTTGCAAGGCACCATACCCCAGACCGGCGCGGTCCTGAATATACAGCGAGTAACCCGACCCCTGGCCAATACCGAGGATCGGCGGTGGCATAATCGAGAAGGCGAATCCTTCCTGGATCTGCGAAATCTTGGCGTTGATCTCGGCATTGATCTGCGCCGCGCTGCGGGTACGGGTGCTTAATGACTCCAGCGCAAAGAACACGGTGCCGGTGTTGGGCGTATTGGTAAACTGCAATGCATTCAGCCCGGGGAAGGAGACCGCATCGGTTACCCCGTCCACGCTCAGGCCGATGGCGCTCATCTTGCGGATCACCGCGTCGGTACGTTCCAGCGACGCGCCCTCCGGCATTTTCACCCCGCCAATCAGGTAAAGTTTATCCTGAGTCGGGATAAATCCACCGGGTACGGTTTTAAACATCACTCCGGCGGCGCACAGCAGCAGCACATACACTACGAATACAGCGCCACGTTTGCCCAGCGCCCGAGAAACCCCACGCTGATAACGCTGTGAACTGCTGGCAAAGAAGCGGTTAAACGGACGGAACAGCCAGCCGAACAACCGATCAATCAGGCGTGATGGCATGTCTTTCGGCGCACCATGCGGCTTCAACAGCAACGCCGCCAATGCCGGTGACAGGGTCAACGAGTTGATAGCCGAGATCACGGTTGAAATGGCGATAGTCACGGCGAACTGTTTATAGAACTGACCGGTTACGCCGGACAGGAAGGCCATGGGCACGAACACCGCGCACAGCACGACGGCGATGGCGATAATCGGGCCGGATACTTCGCGCATCGCCTGATGCGCTGCCGCCAGCGGTGACAGACCCTCTTCGATATTACGCTCGACGTTCTCCACCACTACGATGGCATCATCGACCACGATGCCGATGGCCAGCACCAGCCCAAACAGGCTCAGCGTATTGAGCGAAAAGCCTAATAAATAGAGCGCCGCAAAGGTACCGACGATCGAGATTGGCACCGCCAGCAGTGGAATGATCGACGCACGCCAGGTTTGCAGAAACAGAATCACCACCAGAACGACCAGCAGCACCGCTTCGAGCAGGGTATCTACCACCGAACTGATCGAGTCGCGCACGAAGACCGTCGGGTCGTACGGCGATTGCCAGCTCATGCCGTCCGGAAAACGGGTCGACAACTCGGCCATTTTGGCCCGCACAGCATTGGACAGCTCAATGGCATTGGCGCCCGGCGCCTGGAAGATACCGATCCCTACCGCATCCTTATTATTGAGCTGGGCACGCAGCGCGTAGCTGCCGGAGCCCATTTCAATGCGTGCCACGTCACGCAGACGCACGACCTCGCCATTGTCGCCGCTTTTGAGAATGATATTACCGAACTCTTCCTCGGTCTGCAGACGGCCTTGCGCATTGATCGACAGCAAATAATCGCTGCGGGTCGGCATCGGTTCTGCACCCAGTTGCCCGGCGGAAACCTGCACGTTTTGTTCTTGCATGGCCGAGACCACATCGGAGGCCGTCAGCCCGCGTGAGGCGACCTTGTTCGGATCCAGCCAGATGCGCATTGCGTACTCACCGGCACCGAAAATCTGCACCTGGCCGATACCCGGCAGGCGGGCCAGCTCATCCTTGACCTTCAGGGTGGCGTAGTTACGCAGGTAGAGTGAATCGTATTTGCCGGAAGGGGAGACCAGATGCACCACCAGCGTCAGAGCCGGGGACTGCTTCTGGGTAGTCACCCCTTGTCGCCGCACATCTTCCGGCAAGCGCGCTTCGGCCTGCGCCACGCGGTTTTGCACCTGTACCTGCGCCTGATCCGGATCGGTCCCTGGGCGGAAGGTCACGGTGGTCACCAGTACGCCGTCAGAACCGGCTACCGACTTCATGTACATCATGTTTTCGACGCCGTTGATCGCTTCTTCCAGCGGCGTTGCCACGGTTTCGGCGATCTCTTTCGGGTTAGCGCCCGGGTATTGGGCACGCACCTGCACACTGGGCGGCACCACGTCCGGGTATTCGCTGATCGGCAGCAGCGGGATGGCGATAACACCGCCAACAAAAATCAGGATCGACAACACCGCGGCAAATATCGGTCGGTCGATGAAAAAACGGGAAAAGTCCATGGCTCAGGATCCTCTGCTGGGGCTTAGTTAAGCGCGGAGGCGGTGTTCGCCACGGTTTTGGCATTGACCGGCATGCCCGGCATAAACACTTTTTGCATACCGTCGACGATCACCCGGTCGCCTGCAGCCAGGCCTTTTTGCACAATACGTAACCCGTCGGCCACCCGGCCCACTTCGATATCGCGTCGCTGCGCCTTGCCGTCTTTATCGACGATATAAACAAACTTGCGGTCCTGATCGGTCAAGACCGATTTATCGTTGATCAGCATGGCGTTAAACACGGCACTGCCGGGCATTTGCACCCGTGCAAACAGTCCTGGGGTAAAGCGACGGTCAGCGTTTTCCAGCAGGGCGCGCATGCGGATGGTGCCGGTACCGGCATTCAGCTGGTTGTCGGTGAAATCAACGGTGCCCTGATGCGGATAGCCATCTTCGCCGACCAGCCCGACCTTCACTGGCAGTTTTGCCGTGCGTCGGCCATCATTCTGATAACGCAAGAAAGTGGCTTCATCGACGTCGAAATAGACATAAACCTTGTCGAGTGACACCAGCGTGGTGAGCACACTGGCGCTGTCGCCGGTGGTGACCAGGTTCCCGGCGGTGATCATTGCCCGGCTGGCGCGCCCGTCAATCGGCGCAATCACCCGGGTAAAGTCGAGGTTCAGCTGCGCCAGATCGAACTGGGCCTGAGCCGCCAATACGTTGCTCTGTGCCTGTGCGGCGGAAGAGCGGCGCTGTTCCCATACCTCGGTTGAAATCGCCTGGCTACCGATCAGTTTTTCGGTGCGGCCGGATTCGCTGCGGGCCAGTGCTGCCTGATTGCGTGCCCGTACCAGTTCGGCCTGTGCCTGTTCACGAGCGGCGCGATAGGTACGATCGTCGATGGTGAACAGCACCTGGCCTTTCTTCACCTCATCGCCCTCGGTGTAATTCACTTTGTCGATATAACCGGAGACCCGTGGCCGTAGCTGGACGCTTTGCACCGCCTCGATCCGACCGTTAAAGGCATCCCACTGGCTGATGGGTTTTATCACCACGTCGGCGGTGCTGACGGCCGGTGGAGGCGGCGCGGCATTTTGCGCGACGCTGTTGTCACACCCGGCCAACAGCACCGTCAGCAGCGCGACGGCTGAGAGGCGTAGGCTGAAACCGATACCGTTTGGGCTGCGGTGTGAATGGAACAATGAGTCAAGCTGGCTTGGCATTATTTTTATTTCCAGTAGTGAGCACGATCAGGCGATATACCCGGCCCTGTTATCCGGGCAACTTCTCCGGCCTGTGACCGGCGGCAGAGCAGTTGCACCCGTCATTGGCACAACGGTTAGGTTTTGAAACATATTCTTGTCACATTAATGTATCAATATCGGTTGCATTAATTGGCTGGATTATAGAAGTGCCCATCCATTAAATGCAATAATAAAAATTGCATTTAATGCGAAACTGCTGCAACGTAATGACATCGGGCAGCGGATCTCTCTGCCAATGTCATGGGAGCGTCAGCATGAACAGCACGGGTTTTATTACTGATTTGATTGAGTGGATTGACAATAATCTGGAAGAGAAGCTGGATATCAACACCGTGGCGGGGCGAGCGGGATATTCCAAATGGCACCTGCAACGGATGTTCAAACGCCAGACCGGCTATGCGCTGGGGGAATATATCCGCATGCAGAAGCTGAGAGTTTCGGCGGAACGGCTGGCCAACAGCGGTGAACCGATCGTCAGCGTGGCAATCTCACTCGGCTTTGACTCGCAACAATCCTTCAATCGCAGTTTTAAACGCCACTATGGCCAAACACCGGGTGACTGGCGCCGCGCCGTGATGCAACCCTCTATGGCGGCTAACCGTACGCACTGAGGCAGAATAAAGACAACAAAAAAGCCTGAACTCGCGTTCAGGCTTTTTCTTTAAAATATGGCGGTGAGGGAGGGGTTGATTCGCTGCGCTCACCCTACGGGCCGCCTTTGGCGGTCCAAAACGCATGCGTTTTGTCAAACCCTGTCGAGGGTTCTCACCCTCCCGGTCGGTATGATATGCAAAAAAAAGTCTGGAGGTTAATCCAGACTTTCTCTTTAAAATATGGCGGTGAGGGAGGGGTTCGAACCCTCGATACACTTACGCGTATACACACTTTCCAGGCGTGCTCCTTCAGCCACTCAGACACCTCACCGTATTTTGTTGTTGCGTACTCACTGGTGCAACGGGGCGCTACTATAGGGAGAGAGGGCGATCCGGTCAAGCAGAATTTCTGCGTTTCGGTGCGTCCGCTTAAGCCGTGTTCGCTTTGCTGAAAACTGCGGCGAACAGCATGAGTAGAGGCTTTGCAACGTAATTCCCTGTGCCGCAGACAACAAAAAAGCCTGAACTTGCGTTCAGGCTTTCTCGTGGAATATGGCGGTGAGAGAGGGGTTCGAACCCTCGATACACTTACGCGTATACACACTTTCCAGGCGTGCTCCTTCAGCCACTCAGACACCTCACCGTTTTACTTCATCGCTAACGCATTGCGCTGTCGACGGGCGCTAATGTAGGAGAATCTGATCCCAGCGTCAACCCTCTTGTGACATAACCATGACTGTTTAGCTAAACTTCCAGCAATTTGCTGATTTCCCGAGCGATCGGCCACCATGTCGTATGAATCGATGGGGGAGGCATGGCGTAAAATCATATAGCAGACTAATATTTGAGCGCTCCAGTATGCGTTAGCTCAATATATCAGCAATGATGATGTTAGTAGTGCTTTTATATGCATTAATACTGGATTATTAGTCATATGTGTCGCTAAATGGAAGAGTGCTGGCGCGGGGTTTTGGCAAGGATTATCACACCGCCGCGCAGGTTGCCGGGCATTGCTTCGGTGATAAAGCAGACAGGGATTGATCTATCAAATAATAATGCAGCAGAGGTTCACTTTGACTTTATCGGATCCTACGGCAGGGCCGCAGCGGCATGCCATTCCCCCGGGGGCCGGGGCACTGTTCTTTATCCAAATCTTCGCCACGTTGGGTTTTGCCGTGCTGTACTCCACATTGGTGCTTTACGCCACCAAGCGTCTGGGGTTCAGCGAGAGTAATGCCAATGCCATGATGGGCGTCTTCGGCGCGTTCAATTACGGTCTGCATATGTTCGGGGGGTATTTGGGAGGGCGTTTCCTCAGTAACCGCAATCTGTTCGTGTTGGGCATGGTGTTGCAGGTGATCGGCTGCGCGTTGATCGCCGTCGCGGGCGTCTGTGGGCTCTACTGGGGCCTGGCGATGTTCCTGACTGGTAGTGGACTGAATGTCACCTGCATTAATATGATGCTTACCCAGCGCTTCAAGCCGGATGACGATCGGCGCGAGTCGGCCTTTTTGTGGAACTATGCTGGGATGAACCTGGGGTTCTTTGTCGGCTTTACCGTGGCCGGCTATTATCAACTGACCGAAAACTACCGCGCACTGTTCCTGTTCGCTACCTTGGGTAACGCGGCAGCGATCATCGTCGCCGTAAGCCGTTGGCGCATCCTGGCCGATCTCAACACGCCGCTGCACGACGCCAACCGTTCACAATACCGCTGGCGCATGCTGGTCGGGTTGGCGGTACTGGTCGCGCTGGTGCCCATCATCCGCGTGATGCTGACCCATGCCGAGTTCAGCGGCCACTTCGTGATTGGCCTCGGCGTGCTGATTTTTCTAATGCTGTGCGTGGTCACATTACGCCATCATCCGCGTGACGAGCGTCGCCGGATGACCGCTTATCTGATCCTGGCGTTGGGGTCCCTGGTGTTTTGGGCGCTGTACCAGTTGGCTCCAATGGGGCTGATGCTGTTCTCCGAGCACAATATCGATCTGAACGTTTATGGCATTCAGGTGGCACCACAGTGGATCCAGAACATCAATACGCTGGTGATCGTGGTCGGTGGACCGCTGATGGCCTGGTGGTTTAACCGCCTGCGAGCGCGCGGCTGCAAGATCGACATTCCGATGCAGTTCTCCGGTTCGCTGTTTTGCATTGGGTTAGGCATGTTGGTGTTGCCGTTGGGCATCAGCCTGGCCGGCGGTGACGGGCTGGTGGCGTTTAAATGGATTGTCATTAGTTACGTATTGCAGAGCATGGGTGAACTGATGATTTCCCCGATCGGCTACGCGATGATTGGCAAACTGGTACCACCGCGCTATCAGGGAATCATGATGGGCTGCTGGATGATGGTCACTGGCGTCGCTTCGGTATTGGCGGGCTATGTCTCCGGTCTGATGCCGGTAAACAGCGGCAGCACCCCGGTGCTAACCAACCCCGGCTACAGCGAGGTGTTCAGTGCGCTGGGCTGGGGAGCAGCAGGCGTCGGCGTGGTGATGTTGATACTGATCCCGCTGCTGCGTCGGCTAATCCGGCACGATACGCCTGTCGCCGTCTGAGATCCCGCAGTATAAAAACAGCCCCACTGGTCGGGGCTGTTTTCATTTTGGGCTTTAACACTTGCATCTGTCGGCGAATCGCGGAAGTCTGGATGGAAATAGATAAAAACAGACGGAGTCGCGAAGATGAACATCATTTTTTACCACCCTTTCTTTAATTCCGAGGAATGGCTGGCAGGCTTGTCACAGCGCCTGCCGCAGGCGAAGGTTCGTGCCTGGCAACCGGGCGATGACCGTCCGGCGGATTATGCACTGGTGTGGCGACCGCCACACGAGATGCTGGCTAACCGCAGACAGCTAAAAGGGGTGTTTGCCCTGGGGGCCGGCGTCGACGCTATTCTCGATCAGGAGCGTCAGTACCCCGGTACCCTGCCGGCAGGTGTTCCGCTGCTGCGTCTTGAGGACACCGGCATGGCGCAACAGATGCAGGAATATGCCTTGAGCTACGTGCTGCGCTATTTCCGTCGTTTTGACGAGTATCAACTGCTGCAACAGCAGCAGGAATGGCGGCCGCTCGATCCCCATCAGCAGGATAGTTTCACCATTGGCATCCTCGGTGCCGGGGTGTTGGGCAAAAGTGTGGCGCAGAAGCTGACGGCATTGGGTTTTAACGTACGTTGCTGGAGCCGCAGCCCGAAACAAATTGACGGCGTGCAGAGCTTTGCCGGAGACGGGCAGCGTGCCGCGTTTCTCGATGGCGTGCAACTGCTGATCAACCTGTTGCCCAACACGCCGGAAACCGCCGGGATCCTCAATCAGGCACTGTTCGCGCATCTGGCGCCGGGCGCTTATCTGATCAATCTGGCCAGAGGCGCACACCTGGTTGAAGACGATCTACTGCAGGCGCTGGAGCAGGGGCAGCTTGCCGCCGCCACGCTGGACGTGTTCGTCACTGAACCGCTGCCGCAGGCGCATTCATTCTGGCGTCATCCGCGTGTCACCATTACCCCTCATATTGCTGCCATCACCTTGCCGGAAGCGGCGATGGATCAGATAGCGGCGAACATTCTCGCGCTTGAAGCCGGACAAACGCCAGCCGGGGTGGTGGATGTGCAGCTCGGTTACTGATCTTCCGGTGATGCACCTGCTAAGCTAAATAAATAAGAAACCGCGCCTGCCGCCATACTTTGGCAGGCCGCCCAGAAGGAGAAGCAATGTACCCCGTTGATTTACATATGCACACCGTCGCCAGCACCCACGCCTACAGCACGCTGCATGATTACATCGTTGAAGCCCGGCAAAAGGGCATCAAACTGTTCGCCATCACCGACCACGGCCCGGACATGGCTGATGCCCCGCATTATTGGCACTTTATGAACATGCATGTGTGGCCGCGTCTGGTGGACGGCGTGGGCATCCTGCGTGGCATCGAGGCCAACATCAAAAATCGGCAGGGCGATATCGACTGCACCGGTCCGATGCTGGATAAAATCGACGTGATTATCGCCGGTTTCCACGAGCCGGTGTTTGCGCCACAGGACAAAGCCGCCAATACCGAAGCGATGATTGCCGCAATGGCACAAGGGGATGTGCACATTATCAGCCACCCCGGTAACCCTAGATACCCGATTGATATTGCCGCGGTTGCCGCTGCAGCGGCCAGGTATGAAGTGGCGCTGGAGTTGAACAATTCGTCGTTCACCCATTCGCGCAAGGGTAGCGAAGATAACTGCCGGGCGATTGCGGCTGCGGTGCGTGATGCCGGCGGCTGGCTGGCACTGGGCTCGGATTCACATATTGCCTTCTCACTCGGCGGCTTTGAACACTGTGAGCGCATTATTGCCGAAGTGGCATTCCCGCAGGAACGCATCCTTAACGTTAGCCCGCGGCGCCTGCTGGACTTTCTCGAACGGCGCGGCAAGCCGGCGATTGCGGAACTGGCCGATTTGTGACATCGTCCCGGCAAATTTTTTCCGTATTGTATAAGGCATTATCATGAATGAGTTTTCCATTGTTTGCCGCGTGCTGGGTACGCTGTTTTACCGTCAGCCGCAAGATCCCTTGCTGGTGCCGTTGTTCACGCTGATCAAAGAAGGCAAGCTGCAACAACACTGGCCGCTGGAGCAGGACGAACTGTTGGTGCGGCTGCAGCAAGGTTGTGATGTCAACCAGCTGTCCAGCGATTTCAACGCGATGTTTGTCGGCAGTGAGTGCAGCGTGTCACCGTTCCGTTCTGCCTATGTTGAAGGCGCGACGGAAGCGGAAGTGCGTACTTTCCTGCAGCAGCGTGGCATGCCGCTCAGTGATGCGCCGGCCGATCACTTCGGTTCTTTGCTGTTGGCCGCCTCCTGGCTGGAAGATCAGGCGCAGGAAGACGAAGCGCAGGCGCAAATCACTCTGTTTGACGACTATCTGCTGCCCTGGTGCGGCCGTTTCCTCGGCAAAGTGGAAGCTCACGCCACCACCGGCTTTTACCGTACGTTGTCGCTGCTGGCTCGCGAGTCTATCCAGGCGATGCGTGACGAACTGGCGGAATACGAACAAGACCAACTGGGTGAAGAGGGTGAACAGCCTTAATGCCCTGCTGGCCGGCTTGCGCTTTACCGCGGAGCCGGCCTATTCCTTACCGATTTCCCCGCTACACAGGTTTTCATCCCCCATACGTAAATTGACAAATAATCCCCTAATCTGACGGTTCCCCGGCGGTTTGGCTTTTAGTGTGCCTACACGCCTCGTTTCCTTAGGCAAAGGGTAAAGTATGAAAAATAACTGGATGCAGCAGATCCAATCAATGATTGGGCAAAAGGCCGGTGCAATCGGCGGGTCGGAAGGCATCGGCAAACTGCTGGCCCCGACCGCACTGGGTGGTCTGGTGGGCGTCTTGCTGGCGAATAAGTCTTCGCGCAAGCTGGTGGGCAAATTTGGCAAGAATGCGTTGATTATCGGCGGCAGCGCGGCGGTGGGTGCGGTGTTGTGGAATAAATACAAGCAACGAGTGAAAGAAACCCATCAGAATGAACCGCAGTTCGGTCTGCAAACCACGCCGGTGGATTTGCGTGCCAAACGGCTGGTGCAGGCGCTGGTGTTCGCCGCTAAGAGCGATGGCCACATTGATGCGGAAGAAAAACTCGCTATCGACCACAGCCTGGAGCAACTGCAGGTGGGAGAGGAAGCGCAAAAATGGGTACAGGAAGCCATTGAGCAGCCGCTGAACCCGGACCTGCTGGCCCAGAGCGTGAAGAATGAAGACGAAGCGCTCGAAGTTTATTACCTGAGCTGCATGGTGATCGATGTCGATCACTTTATGGAGCGCGGCTATCTCGACGCATTGGCGCAGTCGTTGAAGATCCCGGCGGACGTTAAGCAGGGTATAGAAAACGACGTGAACGAGAAAAAACGCGAGCTGGCCTAGCGCCGCTTGGCAAGCCGGGGGGAATCGTGTCACTCTTGCCTTAATCAAGGTAAGCGGATGATTTAGCAATGATGACACCCCCTAAGGCAGAAAAACGTCCTTATCCCATCACAACCCATGGCGACACGCGTGTAGATGACTATTATTGGCTGCGCGACGACGAGCGCGCAGACCCCCAGGTGCTGGACTATCTGCAGGCGGAAAACGCCTTTACCGATGCGGCATTGAAACCGCAGCAGGTGTTACGTGAAACCCTGTACGAAGAGATGGTGGCGCGCATTCCTCAGCAGGAGCATTCGGTGCCTTATGTCCGGCACGGCTACCGCTATCAGACTCGCTTCGAACCGGGCAATGAATACGCGATTTACGTCCGTCAGCCCCAGGCCGAGAGCGAGCACTGGGATACGCTGATCGACGGCAATCAGCGTGCCGAGCAGCGTGAGTTTTATACCCTTGGCGGGTTGGAAGTCAGCCCCGATAACCAAAAGTTGGCGGTCGCGGAAGATTTCCTTTCCCGTCGTCAATACGACATTCGTTTCAAAAACCTCAGCGACGATAGCTGGACCGACGAAGTGCTGGAAAACACCTCCGGCAGCTTTGAATGGGCTAATGATTCGGCCACCGTGTATTACGTACGCAAACACGCCAAAACGCTGTTGCCTTATCAGGTCTACCGCCACGTGGTGGGTACCGATCCACAACGCGATGAGCTGATCTACGAAGAGCAGGACGACACCTTCTACGTCGGGCTGGAAAAGACCACCTCCGATCGTTTTATTCTGATCCACCTGAGCAGCACCACTACGTCGGAAATCCTGCTGCTGGATGCCGATCGCGCCGACAGCACGCCGCAGATGTTTGTGCCGCGCCGTAAGGATCATGAATACGGTATCGATCACTATCACCAGCATTTCTATATCCGCTCCAACAAGGACGGCAAGAATTTCGGCCTGTATCAAAGCGAGCAGGCGGATGAAACGCAGTGGCAGACGCTGATTGCCCCGCGCATCGAAGTGATGCTGGAGGGCTTTAGCCTGTTCCGCGACTGGCTGGTGGTGGAAGAGCGCAGCGAAGGTCTGACCCAACTGCGACAGATCCATTGGCAGAGTGGCGAAGTGAAGCGCATTGCCTTCGACGATCCGACCTACACCACTTGGCTGGCGTACAATCCGGAGCCGGAAACCGAGCTGCTGCGCTATGGCTACTCATCGATGACCACGCCGACCACGCTGTATGAGCTAAATCTCGACAGCGACGAACGCGTGATGCTCAAGCAGCAGGAAGTGAAAAGCTTCACCCCGGAAAATTACCGCAGCGAGCGGGTATGGGTGAAGGCGCGTGATGGCGTTGAGGTCCCGGTTTCGCTGGTCTACCGTCACGATAGCTTCGTGCGCGGCACTAACCCGCTGATGGTGTACGGCTACGGCTCTTACGGCAGCAGCATGGATCCAGCCTTCAGCGCCAGTCGCTTAAGCCTGTTGGATCGCGGTTTTGTGTTTGTGCTGGCACACATTCGCGGCGGCGGTGAACTGGGGCAACTGTGGTACGAAGACGGCAAACTGTTTAAAAAGCAAAATACCTTCAACGATTTCATCGACGTGACCGAAGCGTTAATCACCCAGGGTTACGGTGACGCCAAGCGGGTGTTCGCCATGGGTGGCAGCGCCGGCGGCTTGCTGATGGGCGCGGTGATAAATCAGGCGCCTGAGTTGTTCAACGGCATTGTGGCGCAGGTGCCGTTTGTTGACGTGGTCACTACCATGCTCGACGAGTCTATTCCGCTGACCACCGGGGAATACGACGAATGGGGCAACCCGAACCAGCAGGCCTATTACGACTACATTTTGCAATACAGCCCGTACGATCAGGTTAAGGCGCAGGATTATCCGCATATGCTGGTCACCACCGGCCTGCATGACTCCCAGGTGCAGTATTGGGAACCCGCCAAGTGGGTGGCCAAGCTACGTGAGCTGAAGACTGACGATCGTCAACTGCTGCTGTATACCGATATGGATTCCGGCCACGGCGGCAAGTCCGGGCGTTTCAAAGCCTATGAGGACATCGCGCTGGAGTACGCCTTTATTCTGGCGCTGGCGGAGTAACCTTCAGGCGGGCGGCTGGCGCTGCCCGCTTTTTTCAACCGATCAGATAGTATTTCAGCGTGTGCTTCATGTCCGGGCTGAGGTCCTCGATGGATTTCAGCATCCAGCGTAAATAGCCTGGGTCTTCCTGCGCGACGCGATCAATTTCCTGCCCACGATACTTACCGAACTTAAACTTCTTCAGCAGCACCGGCTGGTCGGTGATTTGCGCCATCTGTTCCGGCGTCCAGCCTGAATCCTTGATGATGCGTTGTAACAGCGCAGCGGTCACGTAGCAGTCATATAACGCCCGGTGCGGATACAGCGTGGTGTCCTGTGGCAGTTGCACATCGAGATTCAGCGCATAGCGCAGGTATTGGTTGCCGTATTTGATGTCCGGGTACAGGTTACGCGCCAGTTTCATGGTGCATATCCAGGCACCGCGCATTTCAGGCAGTACGCCGCGATCGAAAGCCGCATTGTGCGCAACATAATAGGGACTGCCCTGATAGCGGCCGATCGCCACCGCGATGCGCGGTTTCCCTTCAACCATCTGCTCGGTGATGTGGTGAATGGCCATGGCCTCAATGCTAATGGGGCGGTCGGGGCTGACCAGGTCGCTCATCGGGTTGGTGATTTTTCCGTCGTTCAGATCAACAGAAGCCACTTCTACCACGCCGCCTTCCAGTCCGCAGGTTTCAGTGTCTATTACGCGTAAATTCATGGTTTCCTCAGAGTGGCTGCACAGGTTTAGCTTAACCGGCGGCCGTGCTCCTGCCAACCGCTGAAAGGGACCAAGGTATTGCAGGCAACAAAAAACCCGCCTTGGCGGGTTTAATTACGGTTAGAAGTTCGCTTACTCGCCGGTCGACTGGCCTTTCTTAGCGCGTTTGCCTGCACGTTTTTCTGCAGGGGTTTTCAACGGCTTCTTCTTCGCATTTTTTTTGCTATCCATTCCCTTACTCATGATGGCCTCTCAGTTACCTATGGTTGGGTGGGTTGCTCAGCCATTAACCCCCTTACGCCTGTCGGATGCAAGCATGAAAGCCAGAGGTTTTGTTAATCGATTGTTTATAGACAGAATTTTGTTTTCGTATGAATGGCTGCTTAAATGGCATGGTATGTTATAATATAACAATTAAATGATAACCGGAGAGCACAATGAACGTTGTGACCTTATTAAATCAGCAGCAGCTCCTGGCCATGCCGGAGTCTGAATACATGAATCCGGCTCAGCAGGCGTTTTTCCGCCAGCGCTTGCTCGACGAGCAACAGAAACTGTTGCAGCACATTGAGGCGCTGAAACGGGATATCGACGGCGGCGAAGTGTCCGGTGATGAAGCGGACAAAGCGGCTCGCGAAGAGGACCTGCGATTGCTGTTCCGTCAGTTGGATCGTGAAAGCCGGTTGCTGCCGAAAATCAGCGCGGCCTTGACCCGATTATATAACGGCGAATACGGCTATTGCCGGGAAAGCGGGGAACCTATCGGCCTGGCTCGTCTGTTGCTGCGGCCGACGGCGGAGCTAAGCATTGAAGCGAAAACCGCCCAGGAAATGCGCGAACCGCATCTGCGTAAACGGGGCTAAGATCTCGGCTGGTTATGGGTAGCCAGCCGGTATTTTGCCGGCAGGTCGTATTCATTTTAAGCAAACGCACCCTAACTTGTTGGGGAGTGTAGGAGTTTTCAGGATTTACCGTTGACCAAATGGGCCGCTTCGGCTTTGATGAGGGTATGACCCACAGAGAGACGGAAGCGCCATGGAACAATTACGAGGTTTGTACCCGCCGTTAGCAGCATATGACAGCGGTTGGCTGGACACTGGAGATGGCCACCGGATCTACTGGGAACTGAGTGGCAACCCGAACGGTAAGCCGGCGGTCTTTATTCACGGCGGGCCGGGCGGCGGTATTTCCCCTTACCACCGCCAACTTTTCGATCCGCAGCGCTATAAGGTGTTGCTGTTTGATCAGCGCGGCTGTGGTCGCTCTAAGCCGCACGCCAGCCTGGACAACAACACCACCTGGCATCTGGTGCAGGATATTGAACGGCTGCGCGAAATGGCCGGTGTCGAGCAATGGCTGGTGTTTGGCGGGTCCTGGGGCTCGACGTTAGCGTTGGCCTATGCGCAAACCCATCCGCAGCACGTCAGCGAAATGGTGCTGCGTGGCATTTTCACACTGCGTAAGCAGGAACTGCATTGGTACTATCAGGACGGTGCCTCACGCTTCTTCCCTGAGAAATGGGAGCGCGTATTGTCGATTCTGTCAGAAGAAGAGCGAAAGGACGTGATTGCGTCTTATCGCCAGCGCCTGACTTCAACGGATCTGCAGGTGCAGCTTGAAGCGGCGAAGCTGTGGAGCGTGTGGGAAGGGGAGACGGTGACCTTGCTGCCAAGCAGCGAGTCGGCTTCTTTTGGTGAGGATGACTTTGCGCTAGCTTTCGCCCGCATCGAAAACCACTACTTTACCCATCTGGGCTTCCTGGACAGCGATGACCAGTTACTGCGTAATATCCCATTGATCCGCCATATTCCTGCGGTGATTATCCATGGCCGTTACGATATGGCTTGCCAGGTGCAAAACGCCTGGGATCTGGCGAAGGCCTGGCCGGAGGCAGAGTTGCATATTGTCGAGGGAGCAGGGCACTCCTTTGACGAACCGGGGATCCTGCATCAGTTGATGCTGGCCACCGACAGGTATGCTGCCAAGTGACACTGAGCCCGCCATGACGGCGGGCTTTTTTTATTTGGACTTCGGCTCGTACGGCAGACGTGAATACTTGTGCGATTCGGCACGGTAATGCGCCACGCGTTCGCGGAAATAATCACGCAAGTGCGCCGGTTGTTCGCGCTCAACCATTTCTGGGATCACCGGCATGTTGTAGCGTTCTTTAAACGCCACGCCGGAAGCCGCGAGATCAACGTTCACTTTGTCCATCTCTTCTTTGGAAAGCTCTGCCAGATTGTAACCCACCGTATTCTCCTTTCTGTTACCGCATTGGATCAGCGCAGAAGGTAATGCACCCGGCGGCACTTGGCAAGCCTGAAGCGCAGAGGGGGCGGTGCATCAGTAATAACTCACTGTGGGTGAGGTTATTTATTACTCCGATAGAAATGCAATTTATTTATTATTTTAAATAAGAATGATTCGCCTTTTGATTAAATATACAGATGTAAATGGTTATCATAATAATTTAAACGAATAATTAATGTTTTTATAACTCATTGATTTCTAATTTATTTAAAATTAAATCGATAATGATGTGAATCAAGTGTATTTATTTTGTTTTCATCAAGGCATAATGCGGAAAATTAAGTTGATACCTGCAAAATAAAAGGAATAATTATGCTGACGCCAGAAATGACCAAAAAGCTGAATGAGCAACTGAACCTGGAGTTTTACTCCGCCAACCTGTATTTGCAAATGAGCGCGTGGTGCAGCGATAAAGGCTTTGAAGGTGCAGCTTCATTTCTTAAAGAGCATTCTCAGGAAGAAATGCAACACATGCAACGCCTGTTCGAATACCTGAGCGATACTGGTTCTCTGCCACTGTTGGGCAGCATCGCTGCACCACCGGTTGAGTTTGCCTCCCTGGCAGACGTATTCCAGCAGACTTACGAACATGAGCAACTGATTACCCGTCAGATCAACGAACTGGCACACGCGGCAATGACTGCCCACGATTACTCTACCTTCAACTTCCTGCAGTGGTATGTTGCCGAGCAGCACGAAGAAGAGAAGCTGTTCAAATCCGTGCTGGATAAACTGGCGCTGGTGGGGACCAGCGGCAATGCACTGTTCTTCATTGATAAAGATCTGAAGAAAATGGGTGCGGCCGGCGAAAGCGCTAACGGCCAGGTTTAATCGCTTTTGTTGAAACCGCGTGCCGGCCTTGCCCGGTGCGCGGTTTTTTATGCCCTGAGTTTATCGCGGTTATGCAGCGATATGTGCTACTGGATCGCAAAATGCCAGCGTTCTGCTCGACTTGCATAATGACACTCGTTATCATTTGGCCCGATACGCTACAGGGATGGTAGAGAGTTAAAACAGTGGGTTACTCGCTAATCACTTCTTCTGTTTACCCGTGGCGCAATCATCTGCGGTGGGGTGGGCTGCTGATACATCGCCAAGGCGGTTAGCCTTACCCCTTATCACCCTCGATTATTGCTTTAAGGGATATCACTGTGATCGGTAAAATTCGTTCTTCTTATCGCCTGCTTTCCACTATTTTCGTGCTGTTTGTCGGCTTGTCTTCACAGCAGGCGCTGGCGCATGCTCATTTGAAAGTTGAAACACCAGCGGCAGATGCCAGCGTGAGTCCTGCACCGAAAGTGCTGACGCTCAACTTCTCAGAAGGTATTGAGCCAAACTTTAGCGGCATTAAAATCACTGGCCCGGACAACGCCGAAGTGAAAACCGGCAAGTTGCAACTTGATGCGAACAACAACACTCAGGTCAATCTGCCTATCGAAGGCGATCTGGCGGCCGGCAAATATAACGTCAGCTGGCATGTGGTTTCGGTCGACGGTCATAAAACCAAAGGCCAGTACAGCTTCACCGTAAACTAACCCATGAGTCTGGCGACCCTGTTTGTCCTGTGTCGCTTTGTGCACTTTGCGGCGGTGATGCTGATGTTTGGCTCCAGCCTGTTCACCGCCTTATTGTCGCCGCAGCGCCTTTCCCCGTATCTCTCCCGTGATGTGCGTCCTTTGCTGGTCTCCTGCACCTGGCTTGCCGGGCTTTCTGCCGTGGCGTTACTGGCTATTCAGGCCGGACAGATGGGTGACGGCTGGGCCGACACCTGGCAGTTGGACGTGTGGTGGGCGGTGCTGGGCACTACCTTTGGTGAAGTCTGGCGTTGGCACCTGGGCATTTCATTACTGGCGCTGCTGAGCCTGTGGCTGGCAGAACCTCGCCGCACACAGCTTTTGGCACTGCTCTCTACACTGTTGCTGGTCAGCATGGCATTTATCGGCCATGCGGCAATGCATGAAGGGGCGCTGGGCGTACTGCACCGTTTTAACCACGCGCTGCACCTGCTGGCGGCTGGTTATTGGTTGGGTAGCCTGTTGCCGTTGCTGGTTTGCCTGCGCTACCTGGCTCAACCACAAAGCCGCAGCGACGCAGTGACTACACTGATACGCTTCTCGCGTTGGGGTCACCTGGCGGTAGCGCTGGTGGTGTTGACCGGCGTGATTAACAGTTTGATTATTCTGGGCAGTTGGCCGCTGGATGTGGATTCTCCTTACCAGCGCCTGCTGTTGTTCAAAACCGCGCTGGTGGCGCTGATGGTGATGGTCGCATTGGCCAATCGTTACGCCATCGTCCCGGCGATGAGCAGTATGCCGCAGTTGGCACAGCGAGGATTGGTGCTGGCCTGCTGGATTGAAGTGGGGCTGGGCGCGGGCGTGCTGCTGTTGGTCAGTTTATTTGCAACCTATGCGCCGGTGTAACATTGCGGCTTGCCGGATGCCCCCAAACTGCGAGAAAATTGGATCAAATAGCAACCTTAAGGCCATAACATGAAATCGTTATTACTCGGCATGACGCTGCTGGCGACCGCGACCGGTGCGCTGGCGGCAGACCAACTGGTTAACATCACCAAGCTGGAATACGGCAACCAGTGGGCGTTCACCAAAGAAGAGGTGACGTTGCAGTGCCGCAGTGGCGGCGCGCTGTTCGTACTCAACAACAGCACACTGATGCAATATCCACTCAATGCTGCCGCAGACGCACAGGTGAAAGCAGGGCAGCAGCGCGCCCAGCCGCTGGACGTGATCCTGCTGGATGACGCCGCCAATCCAGGTCATAAAATGAGTGTTGAGCCGTACCGTGAACGTGCCGAGAAACTGTGCGCCAACTAATCGCTTATCCGACAATGGCTTAGTTGGGGTTAACCGGTGATGAAAAAACATGCGAAATTAATTTCATCATGAAACTATCACTGGCCGTGTGGCTGGCTGGCAAAAATAGCGCGGTAAGCTACTCTTAAAGTGCACGGCTGAACAAGCCTTGCACAAAATGCCAACTTTTAGCGCACGGCTCTCTCCCAAGAGCCATTTCCCTAGACCGAATATAGGAATCGTATTCGGTCTTTTTTTAACCTATTGATTTATATTGTTATTTTTTCCGTAAAAATCGAATTTACTCGAATTTTTATATTCGGTCTTTTACAGCATTACGTATTCTTTCCCCCTGGTATCGAGGTATTTACCCATCATTTTTTCGGATTTATACCCCAGTAATTTCTGTGCAAATTCCTTCCCTTTCTCCTTCTCATATAACCGTCCGGCCAGGCTCCTGATCTCGTGGAACGTCGGCAGATTTTCCTCAAATTCCAACTGTGATGCTTTTCGCGTAGCAACAAACTTTTTCGTCAACCCATCAGGGTGCAAAGAGCCGTCTGGGCTATTTTTACGGATGCCGGCACTGAGCATAAATTCGGTAGTGCTGGCCAGCCGGCAACGATCGATCCAAGCGCTACCGGCGCGTGTAGCGGGCTTCGGCTCTGGTGTGGCAAAGTCGGAAGAACTTAACACCGTATGGCGTCAGGGTTCGACAATGGCAGCTGTGCTGGGTCAGTTTATCGCAACAAAACTGGGCAGGAGGTGCTGGACGACGGAGATGTTGCGAATCTAACAGAGAAGCTTGGCAGTGCATTGTCACTGTCCACGGCAGTTACTGGCGTGCTTGATGAAAATGGGTTTATGTCTATTCCAGTTAATATCTCGGGTGTTATTAAAAAGGTATTTATTCAGTGGGGGTCTAAATATTCCGAAAACACATCTATAGTTATCACTTACCCACAGCCGTATTCAATAGGGATATTCTTCGCCTCTGCTACTAAAATTACGTCAGGTGACGGACGTTTCGCAACAGTAGGCAACCCGAGTAAGAATGGGGTCACCGCCTATGGCCGGTTAGGTAATGACCCAATAGCATTAGATAATTTTATGTGTTTTTGTATCGGGGTTTAATCTAATGAGCGCTTGTAGATCATGCGCTTTTCATCCGATCCCTTAATTGAAGGATTTTAACCTCAAATAGATCATAAACAAATTTAGAAATGAAAATTGTCATGACTATAAACAACAACCAAATGGAAATGCATCCGATTAGTGATGTTGGTTTAGTTATGTAATGATTTATAAAGTACAGAACAGGAAGGTTTGTAAGGTATGCGGCATAAGACCACCTGGCTATTCTTGACGTCACAAACCTTACCATTGGAATGACTTCTATATGATAGAAAACGGTTATTAAGCAAGCGAATCCAATGTTTGCGACATCAAATAAAAATATCTTTAGTAATACGCTGCTGTCCATAAACGCATCTGGCTTTGCAGCTATATATATTGCTGCCGGTACAAGTGAAATTCCAAGTTTTGAAAATATGTTAATTTTTTTCGATAAAAACAGCCATGAAAAAATAACTCCAATCATTAAAGAGTCAAGTCTATATAAAGATGTGGAGCGTATTTCATTAAATGTCATTGGTGTGTTAATTGCTGCATTAATTCTAAATGCAAGCGATATCGCAATAATCGCTGAAATGGATAATATGATGCTGTTTCTTTTGTTTGCTTTTGCAAATAAAAAAAGAGATATAACAATAGGGAAAGAAAAATAAAAAACCTCTTCCACCGCGAGGCTCCATGCTTCACCAAAAAATGAAGGGTGAGGTATCGTTAAGCTCTGAGTGAATGTAGAGAAAGCAAGCAAGTTTGGTTGTGCATCTGGCCTGATATTGTCAATGAGAAGCAGGTTCAATATTAGAAATAGGATGTAACTTGGATATGTTCTCATCCAGCGGCGAAACCAAAACGAAGGAATCCAGCCAAACGCAGTGTCAGATTTTTCGATCTTATCGAATATTATCCTTCCGATGAGGAAACCAGATAAAACGAAAAATAACTCCACACCTAAAAATCCGCCAAATTTTAAATACTGAGCTGAAGGGAGTGCGGGTATTAAAAATACTCTGCCATGAGAAAGTATCACCATAATTATTGCGAGTGATCTGCATACATCAAGCCATGGGTTTAACTTCTTTGCCATAATTTATCAATCTCATACCAATTCTATACATCCATATCAATGCTCAAGATTCTAACATAGCACATTAAAAATAATGAACTCTATTAAACCAATCTGGAGAACCACCTATGTCATCTGAAGGATTGCCAGTTGATGGCGTCATCGGCACAGACATTGTGCTGAAAGCTCGTAGCACCCAACAAGCAACAAATGACGCAAAGAGCAACCTGTCGGCTGACAGCGCCGCTCAGTCTGCAGATGCTCTTTCGAAAGATAATAAATCCTCAATCCAGAGGTTCACGAATGCCACGGTAAACAGACCAGCAAATGGCACTGGCGGGTTGTTAACTATGCCCATTGATGGTGGGCCGAGTTGTTCATATTTTGCGGTATTGATAGTGAGACAAGCTTGGGAAGGCACTTCAAATTCTGTTAATCCCTCGGTGGTTGGTGATCCGATGGATATTCCAGATGGTTGCTGGATTGACCTACGGCTTGAAATGCCAATGGGGGAACTTACTGGGAGCCGGTTCCAGACGAACAGCCATTCGAAGCTGCAGAACCATACTGCTCCAGTCATTTGTCATTAATGATAAAAAAACGATCATAAATTCGATGCTAATGATAGCTATATTATGTTGGATAACCAAAATCATCAAGAATTGAACGGTGGTTTGAAATATTCTCCGGTTGTAGAATTAAATGGTGTTAATGTGGAATATGCTTGAGTTTTGTCTCGGTATTATACTCATCATTTTTTATTATTCAGGTAAGTATTTCCATCCCAATTTTAAAGAAGGTTTAATATGGAGTTAGTGTCTTGATTATATTTACAACCCTACTACTGTTAGTAGGGTTATAGTTTTCAGGATTTAATGCGGGACGCTGTTTCAGCGGCTTGCCGGGCCAGCCTTGAAAGAGTAGGTGGCAAACAGAGCCGTCACCGCCTGTTGGATCTGGGCCTGGCTAGCCGGTTTACCATCCGAACTCAGCGTGTTGCTGGCGGTTCCACGCCAGACCAGCTGTTTCTTCTTGCTATCCACCAGGTCTACCGTCAGGGTGCCTTCGGTATAGCTCCAAACGGTTTGATTATAACCCCCCCAGCCAGCATAACCTCTGCGGCCGACCGGCACCGGAGCGTCGTTAACCTGCACCTTGTTTTGTTTCATCGCGTTGCTGTACACCAGCAGGTCAGGGGTTGCGCTGACTTTATACCCGCGTTGTTCCATCTGTTGTTTAATCGCCGATTGAATGTACTTGCCCGTCAGCGTCTGATATTGCCCGGCAGTTTCTGTGGCAAAACCGTAGGTATGGTATTGGGTGAAGTTGGCGCTGTGGTCATAATCGCTGGTCACCTGCGGCTGGCTGGCACAGCCCGACAATAAAACCATCGAACCCGCGATAAAAAGGCAAGGAAGTAAACGCATAGAAAACCCCTTTAGGATTATTGGTTTCATAAACTTAGACCCAGAAGTTGTGGTTAGCAAATGGTGAATTAACACCGAGTTTGCTTTGGCTTAAGGAAAAAATTAGCAATCAAATCATTGCTTGAGGTTTCAGTTAATATGCTGGTCTCCCGGCCTCCTGGTGATAATGCTGGCGGGTCACGGTGAGAGTAAAATTCCGCTACATGGAGTGTTCACCATGACCCGCCAGCATTAGTCGGCGTTGAGTGTAAGGTAATGCCTGCCGTTATTTTTGTCTTAATGAGCCGCCAGCACAAAGAAAAGCGGGTCCGATTTTGTACTTTACTGTCACGATACCTTCTGCAGACCGGTCCATTTTCCCCAAATTCGGAACACGCCGCTGGCCCCGATAGCCGTAGCTTTGTTACTATCAGCGCACCCAAAGACTCAATGGTGCATTACATTGAAAATCAAAGCGTTGTTATTTGTTGCCTTAGCCGGTTTGGCCGGCTGCAGCCAGGAGGGAGCGATCGTGAGCCAACCCGTGAGTAAAGACGGCGACCATACGGAAGTGTTGCTGGTGAACAGTGCGCTGGTGGATTGTATGGGCGTCGCCCCAATGAAATGCATGCAGGTACGTCACTCCGTGCAGGGGCAGTGGGAATTGTTTTACAGCCAAATTGAAGGCTTTAACTTCGAACCGGGCTACCGTTACCGCCTGAAGGTCAAGGTAACCGAGTTGGAAAACGTACCGGCCGACGCCTCTTCACTGCGCTATACGCTGGTTGAACAGTTGGAAAAGAAAAAAGTCTGATTGGTTTTTGTCGGGCCGGGCGCACAGTAGCCTGGCCTTGAAACCCACTCAAAGATCCTCGCATTTCTCCCCTTGCCCCTGCCGCGGCAGCAAGATTTCACCGGTGTAACTGGTCTGTTCACTGCACTTGTTGCGATTCTGCAATGCACCCAGCTTAAGTATATTGAGAAAATCAGGTATATTGTCCTTCGGTTTTTAGCTACCAAGAAAAAATTACTATGATTATCAAACCTAAAATTCGTGGTTTTATCTGCACTACCGCTCACCCGGCAGGCTGTGAAGCCAATGTCCGTGAGCAAATTGCCTACGTTAAATCACGTGGCGAACTGAAAAACGGCCCGAAAAAAGTGCTGGTGATCGGTGCTTCCACCGGTTATGGCCTGGCATCACGCGTCAATGCTGCATTCGGCAGCGGTGCGGCCACCATCGGCGTATTTTTTGAAAAGCCGGGCAGCGAAGCCAAAACCGGTTCTGCCGGCTGGTACAACTCTGCTGGTTTTGACAAGGCAGCTAAAGAAGAAGGCCTGTACGCGAAAAGCGTTAACGGCGATGCATTCTCTAATGAATGCCGCCAAACGGTTATCGACCTGATCAAACAGGACCTGGGCCAGATCGACATGGTGGTTTACTCACTGGCTTCGCCGGTACGTAAAATGCCGGAAACCGGTGAAGTGGTGCGCTCTGCGCTGAAACCTATCGGCGAACCGTACAAATCCGTGGCACTCGATACCAACAAAGACGTGCTGGTTGAAGCCGTGGTTGAGCCGGCCAACGAGCAAGAAATTGCCGACACTGTCAAAGTGATGGGTGGCCAGGACTGGCAGCTGTGGATGGATGCACTGGAAGAAGCCGGCGTGCTGGCAGATAACGTGCAGGCAGTAGCTTACTCTTATATCGGTACCGACCTGACCTGGCCAATTTACTGGCACGGTACGTTGGGCAAAGCAAAAGAAGATCTGGATCGTGCGGCGCTGGCCATCGATCAGAAACTGAAAGCCAAAGGCGGCGCGGCTTATGTTGCCGTGCTGAAGTCGGTGGTGACTCAGGCTTCTTCTGCTATCCCGGTAATGCCGTTGTATATCTCTATCGTCTTCAAAATCATGAAGGCGCAGGGGATCCACGAAGGTTGCATCGAGCAAATCCAGCGTCTGTTCGCCACCAAGCTGTACAGTGGTACCGCACCGG
This sequence comes from Serratia proteamaculans, assembly GCF_008830365.1. GTDB lineage: Bacteria > Pseudomonadota > Gammaproteobacteria > Enterobacterales > Enterobacteriaceae > Serratia > Serratia proteamaculans. The sequence continues at coordinate 232,071 of NZ_WBKI01000001.1, forward strand.
ATACCGATGAGAAGCACCGCCTGCGTCTGGACGACTGGGAACTGCGCGACGACGTGCAGAACACCTGCCGTGAAATTTGGGCACAGATCGACGACAGCAACATCAATGAACTGACCGATTACCAGGGCTATAAGGCCGAGTTCCTGCGCCTGTTCGGTTTTGGTCTGCAAGGTGTTGATTACGAAGCCGACCTCAGCGGCGAAGTTAAGTTTGATGTGGTTGAGTTAGTCTAAACCCTTCAGGTATTGAGATAAGGTCGGGAGCTATCCCGGCCTTTTTTAGTTCTGCATCCTGTTTATCTTAAGTTAAATTATTTCCCTCCTTATTGAAATATAATGCAGCCTGTCTCGACGTTATCCGCGACTGAATACGAGTTAATAAACTAAAAAAAGTATTTTTTTATTTACTACCACTCATGATTAAGTCTATTTTAAAAACGACTATGCAACGGATAAATAATAGGCTAATCAAAGGTGTTAGATCGTTAACTGACTAAATATATTATCTCTACCCATTATTAGCCTTAGTGTTTTCTATTTAATTTGCGTTTAGTTTTTATCAATTAATCTGTCCGCTATTTGAGCGCCATTGATTAATCATCAAGGAAACTCTCGTTAATATAATGAGAGTGAGCTGCCGTATGGGCTTTAATGGAGTTTATGTTTTTGAAATTGTCTTCTGTAATGACGACAGCGCTAACTTTGCTGGCGTCTTCCTGCTGCTGTGCGTTTGTCGACAAGCATCCAACTCCTGCCCCCGGGGGGGAGGAGAACCCCGCCGTTGATTATCGGCAGCGGTTAAATGGCGTGTTGCAACATCTCTGGTATGTAGAGCAAATACGCTCGGAACAGGCGCAGCTTACCGCTTTACGCGCTCAGCGCAAAGCACTGGAGTCCGCTATTCGCCAGCGGGAATGCGAGGTGGCCACAGTGTCATCGTCTGTCGATCAACGGGTAGCGGGTACGCCATTGGATCCTCGGGTTAACTGAATTTTGGGAGTATATCGATGAAAAGGATCTTTCTCGCCTGCGTGGCGCAGTGCTATTGCTTCAGCGCTCTGGCATCGGTGGATTTTCAGTACCACGCAGAACCGCCACTGGATAATAAAGTCGCCGACAGCTATCAGCAAAAACGCAGTGGGCTAAAACATAAGATATGGAGCGCAGAAGCTTTGGCGCAGGCCAATGATGAGGCAATAGCGCAGGAACAACAGCGCGCTGCCGCCGACCTGGCAAACCGAAAACGCCATAACACCCAGTATGGTGAATACCGTTGCGGGAAAAACAAGCAACAGCATGGCAAGCCTTGTTACCCTTCGGGTGGGGCGGTGGATTTCCCCACTTTTAAGCACCGTCACTAAATACCTTGCAGTAAAACCGGCATTTGCGCCAACAGCGCGTCGATTGCCGCCCGGGTCTTGGCCGGCAGATAGCGGGTGTGCGGCCAAACCGCATGGATCTCACTGGGTATCAGTTTAATGTGACCGAGTATCGGTACCAGTGCACCGTTGCTCAGGTAATGCGCCAACAGCCAATTAGGCAGCCACACCAGGCCTGCACCGGCAACGGCGGCATCTGCCAGCGAATGCAGGTCATCGACCCTCAGGCGGATATCGATGTTCAGATCACCGAAGTCGGGATTCGCCAGCAACTGACGCCAACCGACATCTTCGCCGGAACGGTGGTAAGCCACGCCACTGTGGCCATCAAGCGCTGCGATGTCTTCCGGGGTGCCGCGTGCGGCCAGGTAAGCCGGTGCGGCGCAAAGTGCAAGATATTGATCTCCTAACCGGCGAGCGATAAGGCTCACACTGTCTGCCAGTGGGCCAATACGTATCGCCAAATCGAAACCTTCCTCAACCAAATCCGCGACCCGATCGTTAAGCCTGATGTCGATCCTCAGTTCAGGGTAGCTGTCGAGCAACCTCATCAGGATCGGCGTGATGCAGTGGCGGCCCAGCAGTTTTGGTGCGCTGACGCGTAAGCACCCCTGTGGCTCCCGTCGTCCACTGTTGAGTTCGGCATCGGCGGCATCCAGTTCGCTTAATGCGCGCAGACAGCGGTCGTAGTAAGTCTGGCCCTCAAGCGTCAGGTTCAGGCCACGGGGATTACGATGAAATAACAATACCCCGAGACGTTGCTCCAGCCGGGCAATGCTTTTACCCACAGCCGAGCGGGTGAGATGCAGGCGTTCAGCGGCCAGGGCAAAATTGCCTGCCTCAACCACCCGCACAAAGGTGGTAATGCCGGTGAGGCGATCGTTGATAGTCAAAATGGGTTCCTGTCAGGCTACACAGCCGGTCATTTAAGGCGCTCGTCAGCTTTTTTTAATCCTATTAGCATAGTGGATATCGGGCGCAGGGAATTATCCCGCGTTCAAGCGCCGTGGGAGAGAGCATGAGCAGCGTATCTTTTATTACCACCGGGGATGGTTGCAAGATCGCCTACCGGTTTGATGGCAACACCGATAAGCCGGTATTGGTTTTATCCAATTCGATCGGCACCGCGTTGGCAATGTGGGATGACCAAATCACGGCGTTATCATCGCACTTTACCGTCTTGCGTTATGACAGTCGGGGGCACGGGGCCTCGGATGCCCCGTCTGGAGCCTATTCGATCGCGCGGTTAGGGCGTGACGTGCTTGAGTTGCTGGATGCGTTGCAACTCGGCAGGGTGTTCTTTTGCGGCTTGTCATTAGGGGGCATGGTCGGGCAGTGGCTTGGCGTACACGCCCCTGAGAGGATAGAAAAGTTGATCCTCGCCAATACCTCTTCTTATTTGGGGCCGACGGAGCAATGGGACAAGAGGATTGCCGAACTGCAACCACCGGTTGATATGCAGGCCGTTGCAGAGGGGTTTCTCGCTAACTGGTTTTCAGCGGATTACCGGCAACAGCACCCGGCGACGGTGGCCCGGTTCCTCGTAATGCTCCTGGCCACGCCGGCGCAAGGGCTGGCCGGATGTTTTGCCGCCGTGCGTGATTTAGATATGCGTCGAACCGTAGCGTTGATTACCTCGCCCACGCTAGTCATCGCCGGGCGTGACGATACGGTGACGGCGTTGTCACATGGTGAGCTGCTGGCCTGCACCCTGCCAGGGGCAGAGCTACAGGTGTTGCCGGTGGTGCATCTGTCTAATGTGGAGCGCCCGGATGATTTCGTGACCGCGTTACGTACTTTTCTGCTGGGAAATTGAGTCTAAAAAACCCATTGCCGGGGGCATCGTCTAGCGGCAGTACTCTTTCAACAGGGCAATGGCATCGGGTTTTAACTGATAAAGATAGACTGGCCTGCCGGTGGTACCGTACAGAATGCGGGTGCCGAGAATGCCGCTCTCCGCCAAATAAATCAGATATTTACGGCAGGATACACGTGAAATTCCGATGGCGTTGGCCAGATTATCAGTCGAAAACTCCCCGTCGTGCTGTTGCTCAATCCATTCACACACCGTACTCAGCGTGATGCTGGTGAGCCCCTTTGGCAGTTTTTTCCCTTCGCTGCTGCTGGGTTGACGACGTAACAGGCTGTCGACATCGCTCTGCGAGAATTCGCGCTGCGCCAGGATCTGCGACTGTTGCTGGTAGTTGCTCAACGCCTCTTTGAAACGCCCAAACTGGAAAGGTTTGATCAGATAATCCACCACGCCGTAGTGCAAAGCCCGTTGCACTGTATCCACGTCGCTGGCGGAAGAAATGATGATGACGTCGGTTTTTTCACCCAGCTCTCGCAGGCCGGGCAGCAAGTCCAGCCCGTTTTCCTGCTGCATATAAATATCCAACAACACCAGATCGATACTGACTTCGGCGTCGGCCAGCAGCGCGCGCGCCTGCGCCAGGGTGGCAACCGTCGCCTGACAGTGAAAACCGCTCACCTGACTCAGGTAGTATTTGTTTAACTCCGCCACCATCGGGTCGTCGTCGATAATCAATACGTTAATCATGGTTCAGCCCTTGGCCTGATAGGGAATATGGACAAAGAACTGGGTCAGCTCACCCGGTTCAGATTCAAAATCAATGCTGCCGCCCAGTTTCTCCAGGCTGCTGCGGATCAGCGCCAGGCCGATACCGCGCCCCGGTCCCTTGGTGGAAACGCCCTGTTCAAAAATACGAGCGCCGAGAGCCGGATCAATACCGGGGCCGTCGTCGCTGACTATACAGTGTAAGTGATTCTCATTGTGATGAAAGCTCAGGTTGATCTCGTGCCCCTCAACGCTATCGATAGCGTCAATCGCATTGTCAATCAAATTGCCCAATACGCTGATCAGCACGTGAGTGGTTTCCGCATCGTCGGTTTCCGGCAGCAGGCTGGCCTCATCAATGGTCAGCTCAATACCAGCTTCATGGGCGCGGCTGATTTTGCCGATAAAGAAGCCCGCGACCTCCGGTGACTGGATTTTTCGCAGCAGTGCGCCGATCTCTTCCTGATAGGTGCTGGCGGTGTTGATGATGTAGTTTTCCAGTTGCTGATAAGCCTTCATGTGCAGCATGCCGAGGATCACATGCAGCTTGTTCATAAACTCATGCGACTGGACACGCAACGCATCAGCATAGTGCGCCATGCCGCTCAGGCACTGCACCAACTGGCTGATCTCGGTTTTATCGCGGAAGGTGGCGATAGCGCCAATTACCTGGCCTTTGACGATCACCGGCACGGTATTGGTCAGCAGTTCACTGCCGTTAAAGCTGATCTGCTGGTCACGCAGCGGTTTACCGCTGGCCAGCACCTCCGCCAGATGCAGTTGGGCCGGCCAATATTTGCTGGCAGACTCCAGCAGCAGATTTTCGAACGGCCCGTTCTGGCGCAGCAGACGTTTGGCTTCGTCGTTAACAATGGTAATACGTGACTGGTTATCGACCGCGATGACGCCTTCTTTAATCGATTGCAGCATGGCATTGCGCTGTTCAAACAGGTTGGAGATTTCGTAGGGTTCAAAGCCGAGCATGATGCGCTTCAGCGCCTTCACCAGGAAGAAGATGCCGAGTGTGCCAACCAGTGCGGCGAAGGCGAGGGTCCAGTAGATGATCCAGCGGCTTTCGTCCACCACCCGGTGGACGGTATCGAGCGCAATACCGAGTGCTACCACGCCAATCTGCCGCCGTTCGCTGTCGTAGACCGGGGCAAATACCCGTAGTGACGGCGCCAGCGCACCGCGATTGATGGCGCTGTTGGTTTCACCGTGCAGTGCCGGTTCCAAATCTTCACCGATAAAATGCTGGCCGATCAACCAGGGTTTGGGATGTGAGTAGCGTATGCCTTTCATGTCCACCACTACCACAAACAGTAATTCGTTTTGGTGGCGAACCTGCTCGGCGAAACGCTGGACCGCACCGCTGTGATCCTCCCGCAGCAGGCCGTCAACCACGTTGCTGGAGAGTGCCAGCGTTTCGGCAATCGCCATCGCCTTCTGGCGTTGCTGGTCTTGCCCTTGGTGACTCATCTGCACAAAAAACAGCGCATATACCACCAGCAGCACCGAAGCGACGATGGCAGACACCATCAGCGTGAGGGTAGTGCTGAGCTTCAGCGGTATCCGTTGTTTTGGCATGGCGGTTCTCCGAATGGGCCTGTCAGGATAATAGCGGGGAATGGAACGCAGGGCAGCGACCGGCAGCAGGTTATAACATGCCGCCGCCGGGGGAAGGATTATTTTAGTTACAAAAGAGAGCGTTCAGGGCTGATGGTAGATTTCCAGCGCCTGCTGGCCGCTGGCACCCTGATGGATGATCGCCATCAGCGCGCTAACCACTTTCGAGGGGTTACTGTGTTGATACACATTGCGGCCATACACCATACCGGATGCGCCCTGAGCCATCAGGGCGGCGGATTTTTCCAACACCGCGCCCAGTTCGCCTTTACCGCCGCCGCGTACCAGCGTTGGGCAACGCGCCGCTTCAACGATGCGGTGGAAGTCTTCCACCCGGTCGGTCGGATCGGCTTTGATGATGTCGGCGCCCAGTTCACGTGCCAGGCGCACCAATGGCACCATTTTTTCTACGTCGCCCAGCGAACCGTAGGCCGCGCCCTGACCGGCCGGCGCCATAACCAGCGGTTCAATCATTAGCGGCATGGCGTAGCGGTCGCAGACATGGCGCAGGCGACCGATATTCTCGACACATTGACGAAAAATGCCCGGTTCATCGGGGATCAGATACAGGTTAACCACCACTGCGGCCGCATCCATCTGCAGCGCCGCGAGGATCGGGGCCTCCGGGTTATGCAGCACCGCCCACATTTCACGGTGGCGCGCGGCGTTATAGGCATTACCGACGTCGGTACGCATCACCAGTGCCGGCTTATCGCGTTGCGTTGCGCGTTGCAGCAAATCCGCCTGACCGTAGTTGACCTGAATGGCGTCGGGCCGGGCGACGATCAGGCTGTCCATCACCTGTTCGATATCCTCCAGGCCGATTAAAAAGTCCGGTTCATTGGCAATGCCATGATCAATCGCCACGTCGAGGCATTTGCCGTTATTAAACAGCCGGTTCATCCGTACCTTATTGCTGAGCTGCATGTCAGATCCTCCTGAAAATACATGTTCATTCAGTATTGTCGAGTAACGCAGGGGATGAAACCGCGGATCCGCAAACTGCGTGCTCGCTCGCACATTTATTGAGAATTCGCAGTGCCATTTTTCATCGCCGCAGGGTGTTGCCGGCAGTTGAACGCACTTAAGTCACGAACTCGTTGGTGACTTTTGCGCCATTTGTTAGATCCGTGTCATGTTTTTGTTACTTGCCCATTCCAAAACGCATGTTTCGCTTGTTTGAGTTAAAAAGTTTCAATAATCTCAATTATGAAATAAACATTTGATAATGACTGGGTGGCTTAAATGCCTTGAGAGAGTGTTTATTTTAAGGTGTTGTTTTTAATCTATTTTGAGACATTGATCAAAGTTTTACACACCACCTGAATACGGTGAAAAAGCGATAAATCTGCCGTATCAAAGGGATAACACCGACCGGATTGTTGTTTGAATGTAAAAAATATTTTTCATTAGCTGTCAAATCAACAGGCCTCTTCACTCTAACAATTAAAGGGTACAGAACATGAAGCTGAAGAAACTGATCGTCACCTCGGTATTGATGTGCATGTTGCCGGCCAGCGTGTTGGCAAAAGACATCAAAATCGGCGTTTCAATGGCTGCTTTCGATGACAATTTCCTCACCATCCTGCGCCAGTCAATGCAGAGCAAAATGAAACAGGACGGCAACGTCAGTGGTCAATTTGAAGATGCAAAAGGGGATATCGCCCAGCAGATCCAACAGGTTGAGAACTTTGTCAGCCAGGGTGTAGACGCCATCATCCTCAACCCGGTCGATACCCAGGGCGTGAAGCCGATGATCAAACTGGCGGAAAACGCCAAGATCCCGCTGGTGTTCGTCAACCGCCGCCCGGAAATCAAGCTGCCAGCGGGCATGGCCTATGTCGGTTCGGACTCCAAACTGGCCGGCAAGCTGCAGATGGAAGAGTTGGCCAAGCTGATGAACGGCAAGGGCAACGTGATGATCCTGATGGGGGAATTGTCCAATGAAGCGACCCGCGACCGCACACGCGGCGTGGAAGAGGTGGCAGCCAAGTATCCGGGCATCAAAATCCTCGACAAACAAACCGCCAAGTGGGGCCGTAAAGAAGCCGTCGACATTACCACCGACTGGGCGCTGACTGGGCAGCAGATTGATGCCATCGCCTCCAACAACGACGAGATGGCAATTGGTGCCATTCTGGCGCTGAAGCAAGCGAAGAAAAGTGGCGTATTGGTGGCCGGCGTTGATGGCACCCCGGATGCACTGGAATACATCAAGAAGGGCGATCTGGCATTGAGCGTGTTCCAGGATGCCAAAGGGCAGGGCGAAGGTGCGGTGCAAACCGCCATTCAACTGGTAAAAGGCGAGAAGGTGGAAAGCAACGTCCTGATCCCGTATCAGCTGATCACCAAGGCCAACTATCAAGAGTTTGCCGACAAGAACAGAAAATAAGCGTTCAGGCAGCGCAGTTATATCCCTGCCGCCTTGACCCGGCAGGGATGCATTGACGAACGGCGGAGGTTATCAGTATGTATCCCTATGTTCTTGAGGCTGAAGGCATCAGTAAGCAGTTTCCCGGCGTGAAAGCGCTGGATAAAGTCTCAATTAAAATCAAACCAGGCAGCGTACACGCGTTAATGGGAGAAAACGGCGCGGGCAAATCCACGCTGATGAAATGTTTAATCGGTATTTATCACCCCGATGAAGGCACCATTAAAATAAAAGGCCAATCGGTGACCTTCAGTGACACGCTGCAGGCGCTGCATTCGGGTATTTCCATGATTCACCAGGAACTCAACCTGGTGCCTTATATGACGGTGGCGGAAAACATCTGGCTGGGTCGTGAACCGGCAAAGCTGGGCTTTGTTAATCATGACCAACTGAACAAGCAAACCCGCGAACTGCTGGTGCGGCTGAACATTAAACTCAAACCTGAGACGTTGGTCGGTGAACTGAGCATCGCCAACCAGCAAATGGTGGAGATTGCCAAGGCGGTATCCTACAACGCGGACGTGCTGATCATGGACGAACCGACCTCGGCACTGACCGAGGGCGAAGTGGTGCATTTGTTCGCCATCATTCGCGAACTGCGCGATCAGGGAAAAGGCATTATTTATATCAGCCACAAGATGGACGAAATTTTCGCCATCACCGATGAGGTGAGCATTTTCCGCGACGGCACCTTTATCGCCTGCGATAAAACCGAGAACCTGACCAAACAGTCGCTGATCACCATGATGGTGGGGCGCGAACTGACCCAGATGTTCCCCAAATTCAACAACAATATTGGCGAGGAAGTGCTGCGCGTCGAAGGGCTACGGCGTGCCGATTGGTTTCACGATATCTCGTTCAGCGTCAAGCGCGGCGAGATCCTCGGCGTCGCCGGGCTGGTGGGAGCCGGTCGCAGCGAAGTGATGGAAAGTTTGTTCGGCATGCACCCGGCGGACGGCGGCCACATCTTTATCGAGGGAAAGGCGGCCAAGGTGGACTCCCCCTCCAGGGCGATTGAACTCGGGCTGGCGTTCCTTACTGAAGACCGCAAAAAATCCGGACTGTTCCTGGTGTTGTCGGTGGTCGAGAACATGAGCATCGTCAACCTGTCGGAGTACATTGGCAAGAATGGCTTTGTCAGCCACGTGCAAATGGCCAAGGACTGCATGGAGCAGATCAAAAAGCTCAACATCAAAACCCCGACCATGGATCAAATCATCAATAACCTGAGCGGCGGTAATCAGCAGAAGGTCCTTATTGCCCGCTGGCTGCTGGCCCAGCCGAAAATACTGATCCTCGATGAACCAACACGCGGTATTGACGTGGGAGCGAAGGCGGAAATATATCGCCTGATCAGCGAACTGGCGAACCGTGGCGTCGCCATTATTTTGGTGTCATCGGAATTACCGGAAATTCTCGGCATGAGTGACCGGGTGATGGTGATGCACGGCGGCCGTATTACCGGCATTTTGGATAAAGAAGAAGCGGATCAGGAAACCATCCTGGCGCTGGCCTCTGAATAACGCAAAGGTGAATTCCCATGAGTAATGTAAAAGTTGAGAAGCCGCTTGCGGGTAAAGCGCCGCTGTTCGCCGGTCTGAGTGGTAAAATGCCGAAAGATACCGGCATCTTTATCGTGATGCTCGGCATCGCGCTGGTATTTGAAATTCTTGGCTGGTACATCCGCGACCAGTCCTTCCTGATGAACCCCAACCGTCTGCTGCTGATTGTGCTGCAGGTGGCGATTATCGGCATTATCGCGGTGGGGGTTACCCAGGTCATTATCACCACCGGTATTGACCTTTCCTCCGGTTCGCTGATTGCCTTGACCGCGGTAGTGGCGGCCAGCCTGGCACAAACGTCGGACAGCATTTCACCGATGTACCCGGCATTGCTCGACCTGCCGGCGGCGATCCCGATAGGCGCGGGGATCGGGGTGGGTATTATCTGCGGCTTTATCAATGGTTTCCTGATTACCCGCACCGGTATCCCACCTTTTATCGCGACTTTGGGCATGATGGTATCGGCACGCGGCCTGGCGCAGTATTACACTCAGGGTAACCCGATTAGCTTCCTGTCCGACGGCTTTACCTCAATCGGCCAGGGCGCGATGCCGGTGATCATCTTCCTGGTAGTTGCGGTGATCTTCCACATCGCACTGAAGCACACCCGCTACGGCAAATACATCTACGCCATCGGTGGCAACATGACGTCGGCCAGGGTGTCCGGCATTAACGTCAATAAGTACCTGGTGACGGTCTATACCATTGCCGGCGGCCTGGCAGGCTTGGCAGGCGTGGTATTGGCGGCGCGCGTCAGCAGCGGCCAGTCGAGCATGGGGATGTCCTACGAACTGGACGCCATCGCGGCGGCGGTGATCGGCGGCAGCAGCCTGATGGGCGGCGTCGGGCGTATTACCGGCACCTTGATTGGCGCGGTGATCCTCGGGCTGATTAAAAGCGGTTTCACCTTTATCGGCGTGGACTCTTACATTCAGGACATTATCAAAGGCGTGATTATCGTCGCCGCGGTGTCTATCGATATGCACCGTAACCGTAAAAAACACTGATTGCCGTAAAACTCCGCCGGTGCATCTTGCCCGGCGGTTTTTTTTATCTCAGGGGATCATCATGAAATACATAAAAAGAATCGTGCTGGTGGCGGCGCTGAGCTGTTCCACCTCGGTGCTGGCGGAAACCATCGGCGTGTCGATGGCCTATTTCGACCAGAACTTCCTGACCATCATTCGCCATTCGATCGACAAAGAGGCCAAGGTGCGTGGTATCGGCGTGCAGTTCGAAGATGCCCGCGGCGATGTTGGCCGTCAGACCGATCAGGTGCAGAACTTTATCAACGCCGGGGTGGACGCGATTATTGTCGACCCGGTCAACTCGGCGGGTACGCCCGCTATCACTAAAATGGTGACTCAAGCGGGTATTCCGCTGGTGTATGTGAACCGCACGCCGGGCGACAGCAAGCTGCCTTCCGGCGTGGTGTTTGTTGGTTCCGACGAGAGGCAGTCCGGCACCTTGCAGATGGAAGAGCTGGCACGGCTGGCCAACTACCAGGGCAATGTAGCGGTGATGATCGGTAACCTGACCGATGCCGGTGCACTGCAACGTACCAAGGATGTAGAGCAGGTGGTGGCTAAGTACCCAAAAATGAAGGTCGTGCAAAAGCAGAGCGCCAACTATTCGCGCAGCGAGGGGATGGATCTGATGCTGAATTGGGTCACCAACGGTGAGTCTATCGATATCGTCGCTGCCAATAATGACGAGATGGCGATTGGCGCGATCATGGCGTTGCAGCAGGCCGGTAAACAGGACAGCAAGGTGTTGATTGGTGGCATCGACGCCACGCCGGACGGCCTGAAGGCGTTAGCTTCCGGCAAGATGCAGGTGACGGTATTTCAGGATGCCGTTGGTCAGGGTAAAGCCTCGGTTGACGTGGCGCAGCGCATGATCAAAGGCGAAAAACTGGATCCTTACTACTGGATCCCGTTTGAACTGGTGACCCCGGCCAATATGCAAAAGTACGTGGCGAAATAGCCAGAGTTTTACAGCTTGGTAATGGCGCGGCATGCAGCGCCATTTTTCCTCAACATGTTAAAAGCGTGATTAACCCTCACAGTGAAGAAAGATGCTGCCGCACGATCTCACGGCCGATCTCCAGCGAGGCGGTTGCCGCCGGGGAGGGCGCATTGCAAACATGCAGCGAGCGGCGGCCTTTCACAAAATGGAAGTCGTCCACCAGTTTGCCGTCGGCGGTCAGGGCCTGAGCACGAACGCCGGCCGGACCGGGCTGAATGTCTTCCGGTTGCAGTTCGGGGATCAACCGACGCGCATTTTCGGTAAAGCGCTGCCGTGACAGGGAACGCCGGACTTCTGCCAACCCTTCCCCCAGATAGTTACCGGCAATTTTCCAGAACCCCCGATAGCCGAGCACTTCGCTCAGATCCCGCAGGCTGAAGTCACATTTGCGATAACCTTCACGTTTGAATGCCAGTACCGCATTGGGGCCAACGTCACGCTTACCGTTATACATACGGGTGAAATGCACGCCGAGGAACGGAAAGTCCGGGTTGGGCACCGGGTAGATCAGGTGATTCACCAGATAGTTTTTCTCGTCGTTCAGCACGTAATACTCTCCACGGAACGGCACGATCTTCATGCCCGTCTGGTAACCGGCCAGGGCGGCGATGCGGTCACTGAACAGACCGGCGCAGTTAACCAACCATTTGGCCTGATACTGCGTGTGCTGCGTGCGAATGCTGACGTCGTCACTGCTTTCGCTGATGCCCTCGACCTGCTGCCCATAGTGGATCTCGCCACCGAGTTGCTGAATAATTTCCGCCAGCTTTGCCGCTACCTGGCTGTAATTGACGATACCGGCGTCCGGTACCAGCAGCGCCTCAAGCCCGTTGACGTGCGGTTCACGCTCCCTGAGCTGCGCCTGCGACAGTCGACTGACCGCCAACCCGTTTTGCAACCCGCGCTGATAGATATTCTCCAGTAAATCCAGTTCCTTCAACTGGGTCGCTACAATCACCTTGCCGCACTGGTCGTGATAGAGGTCGTGCTCGCGGCAGAAGGCGAACATGCTTTGGTTACCCAGCTTGGCCAGCTGCGCCTTCAGGCTGCCGGGAGCATAGTAAATGCCGGAATGCACCACGTTGCTGTTATGGCCGCTTTGGTGTGCCGCCGGGCCGCTCTCTTTTTCCAGTATCAGGATTTGCAGCGACGGGTTGGTTTCCTGTAGCGCATTGGCGACGCCCAACCCGACTAGACCGGCACCGATAATGATCACATCATGCATGGTTACCCTAACTCCTCATTATCCAGGCGGCGCAATTTGCCGCGTACGTTGCTGAGATGATTCTGCATGGCGGCAGTGGCTGCCGCCGGGTCACGAGCCTTGATCGCCAGAAGCACTCGCTGGTGTTCGTCGATCACCCGCTGGCGTTCGGCTTGCCGTCCCAGATTTTTGCTCAGTGAATACACCAGCACGCCCAGATACAGCTCGTGCATGTTATCCAAGATCTGGACGAAAAACGGGTTGTGTGAGGCCTGCATGATGGCGCGGTGGAACAGGTAATCCTGCTGGTGACCAATTAAGCCGTCGTCGAGGGTGCAGCGTTTGAAATCATTAAACGCCTGCTCAATCGCCTGTAAATCTGCGGCGGTATGGCGTTCGGCGGCCATGCGGGCCGCCTGTTGCTCAATGACTTCACGCATTTCCAGTAGCGCTTCCACCTCGTTGGGGTCGGCAATTTCCATCACCAGCGGCGGGTACTTGCTCAGCAATGAGTGTTGCTCAACCCGATGGCCGCCCCCCTGGCGTGAGGAGATAATTCCGCTGACCTCCAGTATGCCGAGCGCTTCTCGCACCGGTACCCGGCTGACGCCAAATGCCTCCGCCAGCGTGTTTTCCGACGGCAGCTTTTCCCCGACCGGGAAGGTGCCGTCGCTGATGCCTGCTTTCAACTGCGCCAATACCTGATGTGAGGCCTTCTGTCGCGTAACTTTATTGACCATTCAGCGCCCCCTGCGCAGTGCTCCGCCTGAAACGCAGCAGATGTACCGACGCCGCGGTGATAATCAGTGCCGCGCCGCCCAGATCGGTCAGCAGACCCGGTTTAATCAGCAGGATAGCCGCGACGGTGAACAGCACCCGCTCGAGCCAGTGGGTTTTCATCATCCAGAAATTGGCACTGGCGATCGACAGCGCATAAATCCCTACCAGTGCACTGATCACCATATGGATCACCGACAACGCGTTGAGATCGTCACCCTGCATCAGCAGCATCGGGTTGTAGACCAGAATAAACGGGATAATAAACCCCGGTAGCGCCAATCGCACCGCGTCCCAGGAGGTTTGCATCGGATCGGCGCGGGCGATACTGGCGGCGGTGTAACTGGCCAGTGCCACCGGCGGGGTAATGTTGGACAGGGCACCAAACCAGAACACAAAGAAGTGCGCCGCCAGTGGCATCACACCGGCCTTGATCAGGATCGGGGAAACGGTGACGGCCACCACGATGTACAAGGCGGTGGAGGGGAGACCCATGCTCAGCACGATACATACCAACATCACCACCAGCAGGATCATCCACAGGGTATTGTTGGTCATGGCGACTATGTTGAACGCCAGAGTCGAACCGATACCGGTCATGGTCACCACGCAGATAATCACCCCGATGGCGGCGCAGGCCACCGTCACCTGAATGGAGCCGCGCGCCGCTTCGTTCAGCGCGGTGGCGATTTTTTTCGGTGTCATGCGCACTGAAGTATCAGGGGTGATCCAACTGGCGACGATGATCGAAATAATGCCGAGGAACCCGGCGTAGATTGGCGTTTTACCTAGTAGCAGGGTGCCGATAACAATGATCAGCGGCAGTAACAGCAGGCCGCGTGCTTTCAGCACCGCCTTCACTTTTGGAATGTTTTCTTTGCTGATGCCTTTCAGGCCCTGCTTTTTGGCCTCCAGATCGATGGCGATAATCAACGCCGCGTAATACAGCAGCGCGGGGATGATGGCGGCCATCACGATGGTGGTGTAAGAAATGCCGAGGAAGCCAGCCATGATAAAGGCTGCCGCGCCCATAATCGGCGGCATGATCATCCCGCCAGTGGACGCGGTGGCTTCGACCGCACCGGCAAAGCGCGCCGACAGGCCGATACTTTTCATCAGCGGAATGGTGAAGGTGCCGGTGGTGGCGACGTTGGCCACCGCGCTGCCGCTCAGGGAGCCGGTCAACGCTGAAGAGATTACCGCAACCTGCGCCGGGCCACCTCGACGGCGGCCGGCGATCGCCAGCGCCAAATCGTTAAATAACGCGGTAGCACCGCTGACGCTGAGAAAAGCGCCAAACAGAATAAACACCACGATGGCGGTGGAGGCGGTGGACAGGGTGATGCCGAAGATCCCTTCACTGGTCATAAACAGCCGGTACAACAAGCGCTCGAACGAGAAGCCGCCGTGGCCAAAGATGCCCATAAAATACTGGCCGAACAGCGCGTAAATGATAGCGAAGGTCGCCAGCCCGGGGATGAAATAGCCGGTGGTGCGGCGCGCAGCTTCAAACAGGACGCCGATGCCGATCACTGCCATCACGTAGTCGGTGGTATTGGGAATGCTTTTTCGCACCACGTGCAAGTCCAGGTAGCTGGCGTAGAAATAGCCGTAGCTGACCAGCGTCAGGATGATAAACAGGTAGTCCCAACGGTTAAATTTGCTGGTGGCGTAGCGGGGTGACACCGGGAATAAAATAAAGCCCAGGATCAGGATGCCGCTAAGGAAGGTGGTATTGCGGTAAAACTCTTGGGTATTCGACAGCGCGTTGGCGTAAATGGCATAGACGGAAATCGCGATCGCCAACAGGGTGGCCAACTGCAAATAGATGCCGCTCAGCGGCCGGCTACCGGTTCCGGCTTCTTTATCCAGATCGACGGCTTCTTGCGGTGACAGGTTGTTAGTGCTCATACGGCCTCCTTATCGATTGGCGGTCAGCGTCGCCGCTTCCGGTGGGATCAGATAGTCGGGCACGCTGACCCCGGCCTCCAGATAATACTTGTAGGCGCCGAGGTGTAGCGGTACCGAGACCCCTTTCAGCGCGTTCTCGAGCGAAATGTATTTGGCGGCGCTGTGCACCTGATGCACCTCCGGCAGGTTTTCAAACAGGGTTTTGGTCAGGTCATACACCAGCTTTTCATCAAGGCCATTCAGGGTCACCAGGATATTGGGCTGGGCGATGGTGGACACCGCTTTACTCTGACGCGGGTAGGTATCGGCTTTGATATCAAAGCGGAACCAGGAGTTGGCGATGGTGTTGATGCTGGCCAGTTGTTCGTCGGTGACGTTGAGAATGCGCGAAGGCACGCCGCTGGCATACATGTCGGTTACCGCCGCCGCCGGGACTCCAGCGGGCAATGCGCCACCGTCGAGCCGCCCGTCGCGCATGGCCGAAACGGTGTCACCGTAGCCCAGGTACTCTGCCGTCAGCGATTTCTTGCTCAGGTTCACCCCCTGCAAAATGATCAGCGTCGACTGTTCGGTGCCGCTGGCCTGTGGCCCCACCGAGAAACGGGTCCCGGCGATATCGTTCAGCGTGCCGTCCTTCACTTTGTTTTCCAGCATCACAAAGTGTTCCACGTTCGGCCACAGCATGGAGATTGAACGCAGGTGGCTGTAGGCACGGCCTTCAAAATTACGGACCCCTTCATAAGCCTCGACGGCGATCAGGCTTTGCAGAATTGCCAGCTGTGCCTCGTTCTTTTGCAGCAGGTCGATATTTTCGATCGATCCGGCGGAGGACTGCCCACTGACCTGGATGCCGTTTTGCTTCAGACGGTTGCTCCAGACATTGGCCAGCCCGACGCCCATCGGATAGTAGGTTCCGCCGGTGGAGGCGGTGGCAACAGAAAGAAAGGTCTTGTCGGCATTTTCCACCTTACCGGCTATCGCCAGTGCAGCGGCGCCGACCATTGCACCTGCAATCAGTAACAGTTTGATTTTTCTATTTTTCATTATTTTCACCAAAGGTTTTTGAAACAAATAGAAAACATTTACGCAAACTTGTATACAACATTGCAGCTTTTTTCACCTAGCGGGCAGTGTTCGATTTGTGATCTGGGTGGGTGAAATGTGAGCGAAAAACTCGAGAGATAAAGCCGGGGGGATGGAGGAACCCCGTGACGGTCGCCACGGGGTGAAGGGCAAATTACCAGCCTTTAACCGCGTCGCCCTTGTAGATTTCGGCGGCGCTGGCGGCCACTTCGTCGGTCTGATAAGCCTTGACCAGATTTTTAACGTTTTCGTTGTTCTGGTTATCTACCCGGCTGGCGAAGATATTGACGTAGGGTGAGTTTTTGTCTTCAACAAACAGCCCGTCCCTGGCCGGCGTCAGACCGATCTGGCTGGAGTAATTGGTGTTGATAATCGCCAGTGCAACCTGTTTATCGTCCAGCGCGTGCGGCAACTGTGGCGCTTCGATCTCAACGATTTTCAATTTCTTCGGGTTACTGACGATATCCAGCGCCGTCGGCAGCAGCCCGACGCCGTCCTTCAGCCCGATCAGCCCCTGTTTTTGCAACAGCAGCAGTGAGCGGCCGAGATTGGTGGGATCATTCGGAACCGCGACCTGCGCGCCGTCCGGCAGTTGACTGAGGGCAGAGATTTTTTTCGAGTAACCGGCAATCGGATAAACGAAGGTGTTGCCTACTGCCACCAGTTTGTAGCCACGCTCCTGGATCTGTTTTTCCAGATAAGGCTTATGCTGGAAGGCGTTGATATCCAAATCGCCGTTATTCAACGCCTCATTGGGCAGCACGTAATCATTGAAGGTGACCACTTCCACATCCAAATCGTATTTTTGCTTGGCTACCTTCTGTACCACGGCCCACAGCGACTGATCGATGCCGGAACTGATACCGACCTTGATGTGGTGGTTGTCTTGTGCAGCCGGCCCACAGGCAGTCAGTAGCAGGGTGCTGGTTATTGCCAGCGTGGCGGCGAGTTTTTTCAGCGTCAAAGTCATTTCCCAGAGTCCTTGTCAAAATAGCCTGCTGGTTATTGCAGACTGAAGAGTGACAGTGACTCTAGATAATCGTCTGGCTAAAATAAAATACTGATTCACTATGATTAATAGCGATTTGCTATGAGCAGCATCCGCCCTGTTTGTGCCCTGATATTCAGTTTGTTTTGACGCCGGTTCCACCGGCTCATTATGATGGCGGAAAGCCCGAAAGGGGCGCGAATAGCCAAAGGAAAAGAAAATGCAATTTAACATGTGGCGCAAGGCGCTGCTGCCATTGGTGGTTTTGACTTGTGTATCAGCGACTCAGGTGCAGGCGGCGGATGCGGTGGTGGAACCTATCCCTAAAACACTGCTGGGCAACTGGCATGTCAGCAAGATCTTACCGACGCAAACCGTCGGTTGCTGGGACGAGCAACAGGCGAAAGGCCTGATTGGCGGTAAACTCAGTTACCAGGCCGATGGCTTTAACTGGAACGGCACCGCGCTGAAAAACGAAGGGGCCACCGTTAGCACGGTAGAGGCGCAGGAGTTTGTCGAGGACAATTCCGGCAGCAGCTCCTATATCGATTTTCCGATGCTGGGCATCAGTACGCCGGCGGTAGCGCGGGTGATGATCCAACATGCCGATACCCAGATCAAAGGTATCACCGATCAGGGCACCGATGGCGTACCGGGAGACAATGTGCTGCTGAAAGATGCCAACACGCTGATCCTGTCGGTGTGCAACGTTTGGTTTGAAGCACAACGCGTGCGTTGATCTCAGGCAGCGCTCGCCAGTTATTCTGTGCGAGCGCTGCCTGCGGTTATTTCAATTTTGGTGAGATTACCGCGGCAGATATTGGACGAATGAATGTCACCAGCGAAGCGCGTGACAGGTTGCGTCAGAAGGTTCCGGGTCTGCGCAATGTCGCGCTGACCGCGCCTTATTTTCATCGTGGCGATGTCGCTACGCTGGATCAGGCCGTCAAACTGATGCTGCGTTATCAGGTGGGTAGTGAACTGCCGCAGCAGGACGTGGATGATATTGTCGCTTTCCTTAATAGTCTGTCCGGGGTCTATACCCCTTATCAGCAAAATCAGGAAGAACGTCGTTAACTTCGCATTTCACTCAATGTCTTCTCATCTGGCCCCGGCAACGGGGCTATTCCAGTGTAATATCTTCGCCGGTCACTCGTTCTGAACTAAAATTAACCGTAACGATATAACGCTAATGTTATAGCGGAAGCAGGGGTCTCTACTGAATCAATGACAGGAGGCGCTATGTGCTACCAACATATTGTGATCGCTACCGACCTGAGTGAAGACGGCAAACGGCTGGTGGAAAAAGGCGCGCGGTTGGCCGCTGCGCTTCAGGCTAAACTTTCCCTGATCTACGTGGATATTTATTACGATACCTACCATGCGGCAATTGGTTTCTCGGAGAAAAGCTACGATGGTGGGTCTTTTGAAGACAAGATCAAGAAAGAGCTGGAGCCGTTGACCCAAAACGTGAATTACCCGATCAACGAGGTGATTATTGGGCGTGGTGATTTCACTGAACAATTGCAGAATGCGGTGGTGGATAAAAGCATTGATCTGGTGATCTTCGGCCATCACCACGATCTGTGGAACAAGCTGTTTTCCTCAACCCGCCATGCGATTAACCAGTTGAATGTCGACGTGCTGGTGATCCCGATTAAATCCTAGTCTGACCGAAACCCCTGCCAGTTGAACGGCCTGGCAGGGTAACGGCGAGATTACTGGGTAAAAAAGTCGTTATACAACATATAGAGATGTGCGGCGCTCCAGGAGAAGTTGGGGACCCCTTGCTGCATACCGGTCAGCGGATTGTAGTTTTCGCGGATCGGCCCGTCAGTCACCAGCCCGTCGGCATGGATGAAGAAAGCCTGTGCCATGGCTATTGCGTCGGCACCGCATCGGCATGTTGCAGACTGGCGGCGCCATTAAACAGTGGTGACCAGCCCTCCGGGCCTTTGCCGCGCTCGACAATAGGTTTGCCGGCACAGCCATTGGGCAGCGGTTTATCTTCGATGCGAATGTCGTAGAAGAAGCCACTGGGTTGATCGAACATGCAGGTATTGATGTAATCCGCCAGCTTATCGGCCTTGCTGCGGAAGGCGGCAGCGTCGTCGCGGCCCGACTCCAAGAGCCTGGATGCTCAGGCCCGCTATGACGAGGACACGCCGTTGGCGAAAATTGTGCTTGAGTCGCAGGATGGCAAAAAGGCTCCGGCGGGTGATCTGAGCTGTACCGCTCTTTTATTTCAAGACATATGTGAAAGCCGTCGCTTTAGGCAGCAACTTCGGTTCCCCCTTTTGTCGTCTAAATCGATAGAATTCTAACAACCAAACAAAAGTTAGGTTCTGAATCAGAAAGTACTATCCGTTTGTTTTATGAAGATTATTAAAAGAATAAAATGCTGCATTAGTTCTAATGACTATTTTTGGCTGAGTTAACGCGTCATAACCACTTTTATAAGTTGATGGCCATCACATAATTACTCCTGAAACTCCGTTCATCCGTCTTACGATCGCCTTCCCAATTCCCCGCTAAAACTATAAATCCCACTTTACTGATTTTCAGGCTCGTTATAAAACAAACTCATGTTTAAAAACAAACAAGTGTCCAATATGACCAGCAGAGAAAAACAGATATTGCAGCTTCTGAGACGTGATCCTTTGATCCCACAGCAGGAAATTGCCGATGTTTTAGGTATTAGCCGCTCTGGTGTTGCCGGACATATAATGAATTTAATGAATAAGGGATATATAAAAGGCAAGGGTTATATATTGTCGGAGCACAGCTATGTGGTGACCGTGGGTTCGACCAATATGGACGTCTGCGGTTATGCCTCATCTAAATTAGTGTATGAGGATTCCAATCCGGGAAAAATAAAATGTACGCCCGGTGGTGTTGGCAGAAATATTGCGCAGAATGTCGCTTTATTAGGGCGGGAATGTCACCTTATTTCCGTTGTCGGCGACGACTTCTATGGTGAAACACTGTTGGAGCAGGCGAAACTGGCGGGAGTGCATACCGGCAACTTCCATAAACTGCACGGCGAAAGTACCTCAACCTATGTCTCTTTGCTTGATAACAGCGGTGAAATGCTGGTGGCCATTAACGACATGCGGATCCTCGAGAAACTCACGCCAGCCTTATTAGCCACCTCCAAAGATCTGATCCAGCATGCCGGCGTGTTGGTGGTTGATTGCAATCTCACCGAGGATGCGCTGGCCTGGTTATTTGGCCATTCCGGCAATGTACCTGTGTTTGTTGACACCGTATCGGCGTTTAAAGCGCCCAAAATCCGCCGGTGGCTCTCACACATTCATACGCTTAAGCCGAATCGGCTGGAGGCCGAAATCCTCAGCGGCATGACGATCCACGGGCCTCTGGACGCGCAGCCCGTTGCCCAATGGTTTCATCAGCAGGGGGTGCAACGATTAGCCCTCAGCATGGGGCCCACCGGCGTTTATTACAGCGAGATTGACGGGCAAAACGGCTGGTCACGGCCATTGAGCGTCGACATCGTTAATGTCACCGGTGCCGGTGACGCCATGATGGCAGGCCTGGCCCACTGCTGGCTGGAGGACATGACGCTGGCAGACAGTATTCGTTTTGCTCAGGGCTGCTCGGCATTAACCCTCTCATCCGAATTGACTAATAACCCTAACCTGTCGAACGGCAGCGTTCAAAAACTGTTGGAGCTACAATCATGAAAAACAATGTTATTTCCCATGACTATCTGGATATTTCACCGGAAGTTGCCGAAGCTTTGGCCAACAAACGCCCGGTTGTGGCTCTGGAATCCACCATTATTTCCCACGGTATGCCGTACCCGCAAAACGCGCAGACCGCGCTGGAGGTTGAACAAAAAATCCGTGATAACGGCGCAGTACCGGCCACTATCGCCATTATCAATGGCCGCATGAAGGCGGGGCTGAGCCGTGAGGAAATCGAACTGTTGGGCAAAGAAGGCCACAAAGTGGCGAAAGTGAGTCGCCGGGATTTGCCCTTTATCGTCGCCGCCGGTCAACACGGCGCCACCACCGTAGCCTCAACCATGATCATTGCCGAGATGGCGGGTATCCACGTGTTTGCCACCGGTGGCATTGGCGGAGTGCATCGTGGTGCCGAGCACACCTTTGATATCTCTGCGGACCTGCAAGAATTGGCCAGAACCAACGTGGCGGTGATCTGCGCCGGGGCCAAGTCTATTTTAGATTTGGGGCTGACCACCGAATATCTTGAAACCCACGGGGTGCCGGTGATTGGCTACCAGACTCCAACGCTGCCAGCATTCTTTTGCCGCAGCAGCCCATTCACCGTCAGCATTCAGTTGGATGCCCCGGCGGAAATCGCCCGGGCAATGGTCACCAAATGGCAGGCGGGGCTGGAGGGCGGCATGGTGATCGCTAACCCGATCCCGGCGCAGTATGCCGTGCCGGAGGACAAAATTAATGCTGCTATTGAACGGGCGGTGCGCGAGTCGGTAGAACAGGGGGTTCAGGGTAAAGACAGCACGCCGTTCTTACTGGCTCGGGTGGCTGAACTGACCGGTGGCGATAGCCTGACGGCCAATATTCAGTTGGTGTTCAACAATGCCAAACTGGCGGCGCAGATAGCCTGTTGCTATCAGGAAGAGGCCGCCTGAGACGACAATAGTTTCCTTAATTTTTACCCTGATAACCAACACTAAATAAAAATTCCAGCCTGAAAGGTGGAGGGGCAGTCTTGTCACTTTTTCCTTTCAACGCTGGGTATAAAGGGATGGATTTATGGACTTACTCCGCAGCTTAATAGGTATCTGTATTCTGCTCCTTATTGCTTTTATTTTTTCAAATAACAGAAAGCGCATTAGCCTGAGAACCGTAGGTTGCGCTTTAATTCTACAAGTTTTGCTAGGCGCGATTATGCTTTATGTACCGGCGGGGAAGTGGGTGATTAATACTATTGCCGGCGGGGTCAATAAAGTTATTTCTTACAGTGATGCCGGTAGTTCATTTATTTTTGGTGGGCTGGTGGGGCCGAAAATGAATGTGCTATTTGACGGTGCCGGGTTTGTTTTCGCTTTCCATGTTCTGCCCGCAATTATTTTTATTACCGCACTGATCTCAATTCTCTATTACCTCGGCGTGATGGGGGGGGTGATTAATGTACTGGGTTATGTTTTCCAAAAGATATTGCGGATCAGCAAGGTCGAGGCTTTTGCCGCAGTAACCACTATCTTCCTGGGGCAAAACGAACTGCCTGCGGTGCTTAAGCCTTTTATTAACAAGATGAGCCGCAATGAGCTGTTTACCGTGATTTGCAGCGGAATGGCGTCGATCGCCGGATCGATGCTGGTGGGCTATGCCGGGTTGGGCGTGCCGATTGAATACTTACTGGCGGCTTCATTGATGGCGATCCCCGGCGGGATTTTGTTCGCACGCATGCTAAGCCCGGCCACCGAGGTTTCGCAGGTTGAATTCAGCCAGATGTCGTTTAGCGACAAACGCCCGGCAAGCATTATCGAAGCGGCGGCCAGCGGTGCCATGCTGGGCCTGAAAATTGCGGTTGGTGTCGCCACCGTGGTGATGGCATTTGTGGCGTTGATTGCGCTGATCAATGGCCTGATCGGCGGAGTGGGTAGTCTGCTGGGGTGGGAACAGTTGAGCCTGGAAAGGCTGTTCGGCTATGTGTTCGCGCCGTTGGCTTACATCATGGGGGTTAACTGGGACAGCGCGGGCCTGGTGGGCGGGCTGATAGGCCAGAAGCTGGCGATCAACGAATTCGTCGCTTACGTGAATTTTTCAACTTACCTCAAAGATACCGTCGCAGTGCTGGATACAAAAACCATCGCGGTTATCTCCTTTGCACTGTGTGGGTTTGCCAATTTTGGATCGATCGCCGTAGTCGTGGGGGCATTCAGCGCGGTTGCGCCAGAGCGCGCTTCGGATATCGCCAGCCTGGGCCTGCGTGCCTTGTTAGCGGCGACGTTATCCAACCTGATGAGCGCCACTATCGCCGGGTTGTTTATTGGTCTTGGGGCGTTGACCGCATCATTATGATAATGGCCTTTTTGTTGGCTACTGGGGGATTATCTCACGCTATAAACTTGCGCATTAGATAAGTGAGTACTAATGTGTATTTATGAATGAAAATGACATTTTTAAGGCGCTGGCGGATCCTACCCGCCGCACCATCTTCGAAAAACTGGCCGCGGGTAGCATGAATGCCAGTGCCCTGCGTGAAGGCATGCCCATCAGCCAATCGGCGATGTCGCAGCACCTGACAGTGTTGCGTCAGGCGGGTCTGGTAAGCGAGGCGCGGCAGGGCCGTTTCGTCAATTATCAGGTTGACCCGCAGGGGCTTGCATTGATTGCCCGGTGGCTGGATAACTACCGTGCCTTCTGGCCAGAGCGTATCGAGAAGCTGAATATTTTGCTAAAGGACATGGATCAATGAACCAGGCCGATGCCAATCCGCCGCCGCTGGTGCTGGAATATTTACTTGATGCGCCACCCGAGAAAGTCTGGCGGGCGGTGGGTATCCCGGCATTGCGCGAACAATGGTTACCGAATGCCGCGCTGGCCGACGCCGAACCGGTTGTGGTGACGCCGGGAACGGAAATCAGCTACCGGATGCGTGATGACCAACCGCCGTTCCTCGAAAGCACCGTAGCCCTGCAAATTCTGCCCAGTGCCGCTGGCGGCAGCCTGTTACGCATAATCCACCGGCTGGACGACGGGCGGCTGACGGCGGCGAACGACAGTGGACGGCACCTGATGCACGCTGCCTGACGCCTAACATTCCCCATTCCACATCTGAAAACAGGAGTTCACCCATGCGTGAATCGATGCTGCTCGTCCCTATGGTGGTTGAACAGACCAGCCAGGGAGAACGTTCTTTCGATATCTATTCGCGATTATTACGCGACCGTATCGTTTTTCTGAACGGGGAGGTCAACGATCAGGTGGCCGAAATACTCTGTGCGCAGTTACTGTTTCTGGAGGCTGAAAACCCGGAGAAACCGATCCACCTCTACATCAACTCGCCGGGTGGGGTGATCACCAGCGGCTTTGCCATCTATGACACCATGAATTACATCAATGCGCCGGTGCACACCCTGTGTATGGGGACCGCGCGTTCGATGGGCTCCTTTCTGCTGATGGCCGGGGAAGCAGGCCACCGCATGGCGCTGCCCAATGCCAGCCTGCATGTGCACCAGCCGCTGGGCGGTTTTCAGGGCCAGGCATCAGATATCCTGATCCACGCCGAAGAGATGAAACGTACCAAGCACAGCGTAATCACGCTATACGCCAAACATTGTGGCCGCAGCTATGAAGAGGTCGAGCGTGCTCTCGACCGTGACCGTTTTATGAGTGCCGACGAAGCGGTGGAATGGGGCCTGGTGGACTCGGTGTTGCGGGGACGGTGACAAAGTATCGTCATGTTATCCGGCAGGTTCAGCGCAGAGTTAGATAGTTCATCTCGTGTGTCCGCACGGATGATTTATCAGGCCAACAGATAGTGGGATTGTACCAGGCCCGAAGGGAAGCTTCGGCTGGACAGTAATTTGAAATCAGCATCTTGGGGCATAGCACCGAACAAGGGTCTTCCTGATCCCAGTAGTACGGGAACCGTGGTGATCACCATATCGGTGACCAGGTTTTCACGCAGAAAAGACTGTATCAATTGCCCACCATCGAGATAGACCCGGTGAACTTTTTGTTCATCTAATTGCTCAATCAGGTGTTTTGGCGTGAGGTTGGAGAATTGTACTTTACCCTTCAGGGCCAGGGGAACCGGCTCATTGGCCAGTTGGTTGGACAGCACGATCAGGGGGCACTCATAGGGCCAGATATCGAAGGTGAGAACTTTTTCATAAGTCCCTCTCCCCATCACGATCAGGTCTTTATCGGCGATAAAGGCGTCGAAACCATGGTCTTCGGTCGGGTCATCACGTTGCAATAGCCACTCAATGTCGCCATCTTGCCGCGCGATAAAACCATCCAGACTGGTTGCGATGAATACGTGTGTAGTGACCATTGAATACTCCTTGTTTATACGCAGTAAATTATTGCGTTGGCATAGGCCAAAATCAACGTCATGAGTGAAAACAAAAAATCCACGCCTTGGCGTGGATTTTAGAGGTTAGTGCAAAGGCTAGGTTTAGACGTTAAACAAGAAGTTCATCACGTCGCCGTCTTTGACGATGTAGTCTTTACCCTCTGAACGCATTTTGCCGGCTTCTTTAGCGCCTTGCTCACCCTTGTAGGTGATGAAGTCATCAAAAGCGATGGTTTGTGCGCGGATAAAGCCTTTCTCGAAGTCGGTGTGGATCTTGCCGGCGGCCTGTGGGGCGGTCGCGCCAACCGGGATGGTCCAGGCGCGCACTTCTTTAACGCCAGCAGTGAAGTAGGTCTGCAGGTTCAGCAACTCGTAACCGGCGCGGATCACGCGGTTCAGGCCCGGCTCTTCCAGACCTAGTTCAGCCATAAACTCGGCGCGGTCTTCGTCTTCCAGTTCGGCGATGTCGGATTCAACCGCAGCACACACGGCAACCACTACCGAGCCTTCGGTCGCAGCGATTTCACGCACTTTGTCCAGGTACGGGTTGTTCTCATAGCCGTCTTCGTTGACGTTGGCGATGTACATGGTTGGCTTCAGCGTCAGGAAGCTCAGGTAGCGGATTGCTGCACGGTCTTCATCAGTCAGATCCAGCGCACGCAGCATGCCGGCATTTTCCAACTGTGGCAGGCATTTTTCCAGTGCGGCCAGTTCGGCTTTTGCGTCTTTGTCGCCGCCTTTGGCTTTCTTCTGTACGCGGTGGATAGCGCGTTCGCAGGTGTCCAGATCCGACAGTGCCAGCTCGGTATTGATGACGTCGATGTCGTCAGCCGGGTCAACCTTGTTGTTCACGTGGATGATATTGTCGTTTTCGAAGCAGCGCACCACGTGGCCGATAGCTTCGGTTTCACGGATGTTGGTCAGGAACTGGTTGCCCAGGCCTTCGCCTTTAGACGCGCCTTTCACCAGGCCGGCGATGTCGACGAATTCCATGGTGGTTGGCAGGATGCGCTGAGGTTTAACGATCTCGGCCAACTGGTCCAGACGCGAATCGGGCATCGGCACCACACCGGTATTAGGTTCAATGGTGCAGAACGGGAAGTTGGCTGCTTCGATACCCGCTTTGGTCAACGCGTTGAACAGGGTGGATTTGCCTACGTTAGGCAAGCCGACGATACCGCATTTGAATCCCATGTTGTTATCACCTTAAATATCTTAACTATCAGCCGGTTAGGTTTAACCCACTGCATAAAGGACGAAATAATGGCGCCATTATACACGTAATGGCCGTTTTTCTCGATCTGGCTGTGTGCTGGGGGGCAAATGCGCTGGAAATGCCGGTTTTTGATTGAGATTTGGATCACATTTACACATACTGACACTTCTGATTAACCTACAGGAAACGCGCCGGATGCACTTCTTGCCCAGTCCACCCTGAGTTGCCCCCCTCCTGAGGTTTGCCGCGCCATGCGGTTCCGGTTCCCGTGCTGCGGGAATGTGTTTTATCTGTCAGAAGTGAATAATCCATGTTTAACCTGAACAATTTCAGGCTGTCGGCCGTCAAGAACGAGGTGCTGGCGGGCTTTGTGGTGGCGGTCTCCATGATCCCCGAAGCGGTCGGCTTTTCGCTGGTCGCCGGACTTTCCCCGATCGTTGGGTTGCATACCGCCTTTATTATCGGCCTGGTAACCGCACTGTTTGGCGGCAAGCCGGGCATGGTATCGGGCGCGGCCGGTTCGATCGTAGTGGTGCTGATGAGCCTGGCTGCGCAGCACGGTATGGAATACGTACTGTGGGCGACGATTTTCGCCGGGGTGATCCAAATTCTGATCGGCGTTTTCCGTCTGGGCAAGTTTATTCGTTTGGTCCCGCTACCGGCGATCCACGGCTTCGTCAACGGCCTGGCTATTGTCATTATGCTTGCGCAACTGCATATGATTGCCGGGCAGGGATTGCTGATGTACGCACTGGTGGCGTTGGCGATCCTGGTGGTAGTGCTGTTCCCACGGCTGACCCGGGTGATCCCGGCTTCGTTAGCGGCATTGATTGTGGTTTCCGCTCTGGCGATTGGTTTTAACCTGCATACCTTGCGGGTTGGTGATTTGGCGGATATCTCCGGCGCTTTGCCGCATTTCAGCCTGCCGATGGCACCGTTCAATCTGGAAATGCTGAAAGTAGTGCTGCCGTATGCCCTGGTGATCGCTCTGGTGGGGCTGATTGAATCGCTGCTGACTATGACGGTGCTCGATGAAATGGGCGGCAAGAAAGGTAACGGCAACCGCGAGAGTATCGCTCAGGGCGCGGGCAACACCATTTGTGGTCTGTTTGGCTGCTTTGCCGGTTGCGCGATGATTGGTCAGTCGATCATCAATTTCACTTCGGGCGGGCGCGGGCGCATTTCTGGCGTTGTTGGCGCGATACTGCTGATCCTGTTTGTGGTCAGCCTGTCGGGCTATATCGGCCTGCTGCCGGTAGCGGCACTGGCTGGGGTGATGCTGGTGGTGTGTTACAACACCTTTGAATGGAGTTCGTTGCGCCGCTTACGTCGGATGCCGAAGGCGGATGCGCTGGTGATGCTGCTGGTCACCCTGATCACAATCTTTACCGATCTCGCGATGGCGGTGATCAGCGGGGTGATTATCTCGGCGCTGGTATTTGCCTGGCAGCAGGCGCGTATTCGTGTGCGTCAGCATCGGGTAGAGGGCGAGGTCGCAGTGTATCAACTGGACGGTCCGCTGTTCTTTGGTTCCACCGCGGCCTTTGCCGAACTGTTTGAACCGAAAAACGATCCGCAAAACGTGGTGCTGGATTTTGCCGGTACCCGGGTAATGGATTCCAGTGGGGTAGAAGCGATTGATAAGCTGACGGCGCGCTATTTGGCGGCAGGGAAAACCATTCGCTTGCGCCATCTGAGCGGTGATTGCGTGCGTTTGTTAAAGCAGGCCGGCCCGTTTTGCAGCCATGAACTGGACGATCCGCAATATTACGTGGCGGAAGAAGGCTATCAGACTGATGACACTAACATCGGTGAGGAAACCTTCAAGTTGCGAACCTAAGCCTGTCAGCAGCGGGCGGGATGCCCGCTGCAAGCGCTGT
The DNA here is from genome assembly GCF_008830365.1 of Serratia proteamaculans. Taxonomy (GTDB): domain Bacteria; phylum Pseudomonadota; class Gammaproteobacteria; order Enterobacterales; family Enterobacteriaceae; genus Serratia; species Serratia proteamaculans. The sequence continues at coordinate 260,770 of NZ_WBKI01000001.1, forward strand.
CAGGCCTGCGCCTTAAAGCTGTGCAGGCGGCGAACAGTTTTTTCCAGGCCGTCTGTCAGCAAGATCTCTGTGCAACGCGCGGCTTCATCGATCGCTTCATCAATCATTTTTTGCTCGCTGGCCGGTGGCTTGCCGAGCACGAAACCCACCACCTTGTTTTTATCGCCCGGATGGCCAATGCCAATGCGCAAGCGATAGAAGTTCGGGTTATTGCCGAACTTGCTCTGAATATCTTTGAGCCCGTTGTGCCCACCGTTGCCACCACCCAGTTTGATTTTTGCAATACCGGGTGGAATATCCAGCTCGTCATGTGCTACCAGAATTTCGTCCGGTTCAATACGGTAGAAGTTGGCCATGGCCAGCACGGCTTTGCCACTGAGGTTCATAAAGGTGGTGGGTACCAGCAGCCGCACGTCATTACCGGCCAAATTCAGTCGGGCGGTGTAGCCGTAGAATTTGCTCTCTTCTTTCAACTGCTGGTTATGGCGCTGGGCCAATAAATCGACGTACCAGGCGCCGGCGTTGTGTCGCGTCTGGGCATATTCAGCACCCGGATTCGCCAGGCCGACTATCAATTTAATACTGCTCACGGGGAGATTCGCTATGATCGAGATAATGGAAAGGGCATTAGTCTACCTGCCTGCGCCGCGAATGACAAAATCCTGATGTGGTGCGTGGTGTTAGTGGGCGGATATCTTCAGCCCGGCGAGTAATTCATTAGCGGAATCATTCAATTTGTTAACTAATTACTTGCCAAAAGTAAAGTTTTGTCATGCTTTCTTTACCATTTGTGATCGCCTACGCAATCACCTTGTCGAGCCAGGGGCTATACTTAACTTATCAAAGTGGGTTAACCATTTACTGAGTTATCCCGGTTGGCCAATGACACTATGGAGGTGGCATATGAAACGTAGAAACGTGAACAAAATGGGTAACTTTTTTATGGGGCTGGGGCTGGTGGTGATGATCGTCGGCGTGGGATACAACATTCTTGCTGAAGTATCACAGTTTAATTTGCCACAGTTTTTCGCCCATGGCGCAATCATGAGTATCTTCGTGGGCGCGTTGTTATGGCTGGTCGGTGCGCGTATCGGCGGGCGTGAGCAGGTGGCGGATCGTTACTGGTGGATAAAACATTTCGATAAACGCTGCCGTAACGATAACCATCGTTCGTCACATTGATTAAAAAAACAAAAGGGAATCGGCGTTACGGCAAGGGAGAACTGCCGCGTATTTAGGTCTAAGGTTATGTTCGACTACCCGTAGAAAACCCGTTGCTGCTGATGCACCAACGGGTTTTTCTTTTTTCTGCTGGCGGGTAATCAATCGATCGATCCGGTACGGCAGGGCACCGCACCGAAAAGAAGTCTGATTAATGCTCGAACATCGCAGAAATTGACTCTTCATTGCTGATACGACGGATGGCTTCAGCCAACATGCCGGATAGCGTCAGAGTACGTACGTTTTTCAGTGCCTTGATTTCTGCAGACAACGGAATGGTGTCGCAGACAATCACTTCATCAATCACCGAGTTCCGGATGTTTTCCACAGCGTTACCGGAGAAGATCGGGTGTGTCGCGTAGGCAAATACGCGCTTGGCACCACGTTCTTTCAACGCTTCAGCGGCTTTACACAAGGTACCACCGGTGTCGATCATATCGTCAACCAGCACGCAGTCACGGCCTGCCACGTCACCAATGATGTGCATCACCTGAGAAACGTTCGCACGTGGGCGGCGTTTGTCGATGATAGCCATATCGGTATCGTTCAGCAGCTTGGCGATAGCGCGGGCGCGCACTACGCCGCCGATGTCCGGGGAAACCACGATTGGGTTCTCCAGATTCTGTTGCAGCATGTCTTCGAGCAGGATCGGGCTACCGAACACGTTATCTACCGGAACATCGAAGAAGCCTTGGATCTGTTCAGCGTGCAGATCTACCGTTAAAACGCGGTCAACCCCTACACTGGAGAGGAAGTCGGCGACAACTTTGGCGGTGATTGGCACACGAGCAGAGCGCACACGGCGATCCTGGCGGGCATAGCCGAAGTAAGGGATAACAGCAGTAATACGACCTGCGGAGGCGCGACGCAGGGCATCTACCATAACAACCAGTTCCATCAGGTTGTCGTTGGTAGGGGCACAGGTGGACTGGATGATGAAAATATCACCGCCGCGTACATTTTCGTTGATTTGCACGCTCACTTCGCCGTCGCTAAAACGACCTACTGCGGCGTCACCAAGGCTGGTGTACAAACGGTTGGCAATACGTTGTGCTAGTTCCGGGGTGGCGTTACCAGCAAAAAGCTTCATATCAGGCACGAGAAGAACCTCAGGCATGCGTCCAGAGAAGATATTGTCATTCGGCCTCCACCAAGGGGCAGTTAGCGATGCCGACGCAATATCATACGGGTGTGTAAAAAAAATTTGAAACCGCAGCGGCGCAGGGATTACAGGGCCAGGTGTGAACGACTCTGCGCAGCGAAACGAGAACTACGGTTCAATCTGCCCGGAACGAATGCGATGTAGTGGAGAGACGTTAACGCCACGCGCTACAAAACCACGTATCCACTCCGGGGCTTGATTTAACACCTGACGGGCGGCGGTTTCTGTGTCGAATTCAGCAAACACACAAGCACCTGTGCCAGTCAGGCGTGACGGCGCGTATTCTAACAGCCAAGAAACAAGCTGTTCAACCTCGCGAAAACGTTTTCTTGCTATTGGTTCGCAATCATTTGCGTAAGTTGCCTGTAACAGCACATTTAACGGGCGAACCGGGGTATCTCTTTTTAATTCTGCATCGCCAAAAATGACCGGGGTAGGGATGCTGACCCCCGGATGGGCCACCAAATACCACTTTTCCTGTGGATTGGCCGGTTGCAAACGCTCACCGATCCCTTCAGCAAAGGCCGAATGACCAAGGACGAATACCGGCACGTCAGCACCGAGGACCAGCCCCAGTTCCGCCAGTTGTTGGTCGCTCAAGCCACAGCGCCACAGTTCATTTAGCGCCACTAACACCGTGGCGGCGTTGGAAGACCCGCCACCCAGTCCACCCCCCATCGGCAGACGTTTATCAATGCTGATGTCGGCACCGCGTGGGGCAGTGTTTAGCCCGTGACGATCGCAATGCTGTTGCAGCAGACGGGCGGCACGGACGATCAGGTTTTGCTCATCCGGCACCCCGGCCACCGGGGTCAGCAGATGAATACTGTCATCCTGCCGCGCGTCGATGGTCAGGGTGTCGCCGTAATCCAGAAACTGGAACAGCGTTTGCAGCAGGTGGTAGCCATCTTCGCGTTGGCCGGTTATGTACAAAAACAGATTGAGTTTAGCTGGCGATGGCCACTGACGGATCATTTAAGCGTCCAATTGTCCATTTTCAGTTTGATGCGCTGGTCACCCTGTTTCAACTCCAGGCGGCTTGGCAACTGTGGCTTGAGGCTGTCGTTATAGTCCTGGTAGTCGACGGTCCAGGTCTGGCTACCTTGTTGGTAGGTCAGCGAGTTAAGGCGATATTGGTCATCGAGCTTGAAGTCGTTGGCCTCACCCGGCAGGCCGAGCATCCACTGGCGCAGGTTATCCAGCGGGATTGCCATGCCGGTTAGTTTGCGGATCATTTCTTCGGCGTTATCACTGACATAGCGTTTGCCCTGATTATCCGTCAACTGCACCACGTTTTTTTGTACGTTGAGGTCAAGCTCGGTGCTGCCAAGCGGGTTGGTCAGCAGCAGGCGGTAACGATCCGGCGAATATTGTTGCCAGAAGAAGCGTGCGTAGACTTTTTTCTGATCTGACAGGTAGGCGAAAGAGCCCCGGGTTTGATATTGGTCAAGCTGTTGCACCGCTTGCTCGTGGGCACGCCACTGTGGCGACGTCGGGCTGGTGGCCGGGCCGCTGGGTTTGGTGGTGGTACAGGCGGCCAGTACCAGACTGGCCAATGGGATCAGGCGTAGCAAACTAACTTTGCGGATTGGCATAACTTTCTCTTGTCCTTTTGTCCTTGCGGGCACGCACAGCGAGACCTGGGTATCTGCATTTACGCTAGCGGGGCAGCGCCGGTACGTCAATTTTTTGCTGCATCGTGTTGAATATTCCCGGCTTTGTTACCGTTATTGGGCGCGGGATTATGCGTTGTCTTTGCTGATAAGATTAACACAATCGCTCCGCCGTGCTGCTCTGGGCGCAAGAATATCTCTGGGGCGGGGCGTTGCTGCCGTTAGTGTTTGGTTGATGTAGGGGGCGGTATACTGCAAGGGTCTATCCCGGGGGAGAACAGAAGGTTATGAAACTTGCCGTCCGAATCATTATTTCGCTGTTGTGCCTTGCGGGCTCGGCATTTTTCTATCTGCAGGCCAAGCATGTTTTTTGCCAGCAGGTCTCCTTCCTGCTGGATCCTACCTATCGCTGCGGCACTTTGGGCTGGTAAGCGCCGAATATTTGATCGTCATCGCGCTGCTCAGGTCACCCCGTTTTACTCAATACTGTGCGGAATATCGCATACTGCACTAAAATTCAGTATGTTATGTCGTCTAATTATTACTTATCTTGTTGTATTTATAATTAATCACTCATTGATGCTGTCTATTTCAGCGATTGGACGGAAGATGCGGTTGTGCCTTTTATTGATGCCGCGCATCAAGTAGAATGCCGTTCAACGAGAACCCGTACCAAAAGAAGTATTACTCGAAGCAATGACCCTGCTGGCGTTAGGTATTAATCACAAAACCGCTCCGGTTTCTCTGCGTGAAAGGGTGACCTTCTCCCCAGAGTCTATCGAACAGGCGCTTACCAGCTTGCTCCAACAACCGTTGGTGCAGGGCGGTGTCGTGTTGTCTACCTGCAACCGCACCGAACTGTATCTTAGCGTGGAGCAACAGGAACATATTCACGAACAGCTGGTCACCTGGCTGTGTGAGTACCACCGCCTGCGCCCGGAAGAAGTGAGTAAAAGCCTGTACTGGCATCACGGTGATGAAGCCGTCAGCCACCTGATGCGCGTGGCCAGCGGGTTGGATTCGCTGGTGTTGGGCGAACCGCAAATCCTCGGGCAGGTGAAGAAAGCTTTTGCCGAATCCCAACGCGGGCAGTCACTGTCGGGTGAGCTCGAACGTCTGTTCCAAAAATCCTTCTCCGTCGCCAAACGCGTACGTACCGAAACCGAAATCGGTGCCAGTGCGGTATCCGTGGCCTTTGCCGCCTGTACCCTGGCGCGCCAAATCTTCGAATCCCTTGCCGAACTGAACGTATTGTTAGTGGGCGCCGGTGAAACCATTGAGCTGGTGGCGCGTCATCTGCGCGAACACAAAGTGCGGCATATGATTATTGCCAATCGCACCCGCGAACGCGCTCAGCTGCTGGCGGACGAAGTTGGCGCAGAAGTGATTACCTTGCCGGAAATCGACGAACGCCTGGCGGACGCCGACATTATCATCAGTTCTACCGCCAGCCCGCTGCCGATCATCGGTAAAGGGATGGTGGAGCGAGCGCTGAAAGCGCGCCGCAACCAGCCAATGCTGTTGGTGGATATTGCCGTACCGCGCGATATCGAACCGGAAGTGGGCAAGCTGGCCAACGCCTATTTGTACAGCGTGGACGATCTGCACGCCATCATTCAAAGTAACCTGGCGCAGCGCAAGGCCGCGGCGGTGCAGGCTGAGTCGATTGTTCAGCAGGAAAGCATCAACTTTATGGCCTGGTTGCGCTCACAGGGCGCAGTAGAAACCATCCGCGACTACCGTTCGCAGGCCGATCAGATCCGTGCGGAGATGGAAGCCAAAGCTTTGGCCGCCATTGCGCAGGGCGCGGACGTGGAGCAGGTTATCCACGAACTGGCCCACCGGTTGACCAACCGTCTTATTCATGCCCCTACCAAATCCCTCCAACAGGCCGCCGGCGATGGCGACGTGGAGCGGTTGCAAATATTACGCGACAGCCTCGGGCTGGATCAGCATTAGTTTTCTCTTTATTAACAGGGTTTAATACCACGCATGAAGCCTTCTATTGTTGCCAAACTGGAAGCGTTACAAGAGCGCCATGAAGAAGTGCAGGCGTTGCTCGGTGATGCCGGCGTTATTGCCGAGCAGGATCGGTTCCGCGCATTGTCGCGCGAATATGCACAGTTGACCGATGTCAGCCGCTGTTTCCTTGAATGGCGTAAGGTGCAAGACGATCTGGCCACGGCAGAAATGATGCTGGATGACCCGGAAATGCGCGAAATGGCGCAGGAAGAGCTGAAAGACGCCAAGGCGACGACGGAAGAACTGGAGCAGCAATTACAAGTGCTGCTGTTACCGAAAGATCCGGATGATGAGCGCGATTGCTTCCTGGAAGTGCGTGCCGGTACCGGCGGCGACGAAGCGGCTATTTTCGCCGGCGATTTGTTCCGTATGTACAGCCGTTATGCAGAAACGCGTCGCTGGCGCGTCGAGATCATGAGTGCCAACGAAGGCGAGCACGGCGGCTATAAAGAAGTGATTGCCAAGGTTTCTGGCGATGGCGTTTTCGGCCAATTGAAATTTGAATCTGGTGGCCACCGCGTACAACGCGTACCGGAAACCGAGTCGCAGGGGCGTATTCATACCTCCGCCTGTACCGTGGCAGTGATGCCGGCGGTGCCGGAAGCCGAACTGCCGGAGATCAATGCTGGCGATCTGAAAATCGACACCTTCCGTTCCTCCGGTGCTGGTGGCCAGCACGTTAACACCACCGACTCGGCAATCCGTATTACCCACTTGCCGACCGGCATCGTGGTGGAGTGTCAGGACGAACGTTCACAGCACAAAAACAAAGCCAAGGCGATGTCGGTGTTGGGCGCGCGTATCCGTGCCGCCGAAATGGCCAAGCGCCAGCAGGCAGAGGCCTCAACCCGTCGCAACCTGTTGGGCACTGGCGACCGTTCCGATCGCAACCGCACCTATAACTTCCCGCAGGGGCGAGTGACTGATCACCGCATCAACCTGACGCTGTACCGTCTGGACGAGGTGATGGAAGGCAAGCTGGATATGCTGATCCAACCGATTGTGCAGGAGTACCAGGCCGACCAGCTCGCCGCGCTGTCCGCTGAGCCAGAGTAATGGACTATCAATGCTGGCTGAAGGCGGCAGTTGCCCGATTGAGGCAGAGCGAAAGCGCCCGGCGTGATGCAGAAATCCTGCTGGGTTTTGTGACCGGCCGGGCGAGAACCTTCCTGATGGCGTTCGGCGAAACGTTGCTGACGCCGCAACAACAGGAACAGTTGGAAAGGCTGCTGGCTCGCCGCGAACGTGGCGAACCGGTGGCTTACCTGATTGGCGAACGCGAGTTTTGGTCGCTACCGCTGTCGGTATCACCGGCGACGCTGATCCCGCGTCCGGACACCGAATGCCTGGTGGAACTGGCGCTGGAACGCTTGCCGTCATCCTCTTGCCACGTCCTCGATCTCGGCACCGGCACCGGTGCCATTGCGCTGGCATTGGCCAGTGAACGCCCGGACTGCAAGGTCACCGGTGTTGATTTACAGCCTGAAGCGGTAGCGCTGGCGCAGCATAATGCGCAGAAGCTGAAGATCGGCAACGCACAATTCCTTCAGGGCAGTTGGTTTGCGCCGCTGGCTGGCCAGACTTTCGCCCTGATCGCCAGTAATCCTCCCTACATCGACGCCGCCGATCCGCACCTGGCACAGGGCGACGTACGTTTTGAGCCCAGTAGCGCGCTGGTCGCGCAGCAGCATGGGTTGGCGGATTTGTCCGCAATCGTGCAGCAGGCACCGCACTATCTGGAGTCTCAGGGCTGGTTGCTGCTGGAACATGGCTGGCAGCAGGGTGAGAGCGTGCGCGCACTGCTGCAGGCCGCCGGTTTTATTTCGATCGCTACCCGCCGTGATTACGGAGATAACGATCGCGTGACGTTTGGCCAATGGCCGCAGCAGTAACTGAAAACCAACAATAACAAAGCACACAGCGAATAAATAAAGGAAGCAATATGGCAGTCTACTCGGCGTTAAAACATCTGCATTTATTGACGGTCGCCATCAGTATTATCTTGTTTGTGCTGCGCTTTTTCTGGAAATGGCGTGATTCAGCCATGATGAACAAGCGCTGGGTGAAGATAACACCGCACATAAATGATACGGTGTTGTTCGCCAGTGGTATTGCGTTGGTGGTGATGTTCAAGTTTTATCCGCTGCTGGGTATGGACTCGTGGCTGACCGAGAAGCTGTTTGGCGTTATTATCTATATCCTGCTTGGCTACGTCGCATTGGGCAAGAAGACCAAAAACCAGAGCCTGCGCACCCTGGCGTTTGTGCTGGCGTTGGGCTGTCTGTACCTGATAATTAAACTTGCCACGACGAAAATACCGTTTCTGATGGGATACTTATGAGTAGCATTGCTGATTTTGAATTTAACACCGCGCTGCTGAGTGCGGGCGTGATCCTGGTTTCGCAGTCCGTGCGGCGTGATTTCCCCACCGCCGAGGTCGAACGTAAGCTGCAACAGCTGGTTGACGACGCGCGGGCGGCGATGCCGAAGGATCTCAGCCAGGAACAGCAACTGGACGCACTCATTGAATTGTTCTTTAAAACCTGGGGTTTTGGCGGCGCCGGTGGCGTGTATCGCCTGTCCGACGCAATTTGGCTCGACAAGGTGCTGGAAGGGCGCCAGGGCACGCCGGTCTCGCTCGGCACCATTTTCCTGCACATCGCCGCGCATCTGGATTTACCGCTGCTGCCGGTGATTTTTCCCACCCAACTGATCCTGCGGGCAGACTGGCTGGATGAAGAGATGTGGCTGATCAACCCGTTGAACGGTGAAACGCTGAATGAGCATCAGTTGGAAGTGTGGATCAAGGGCAACCTGGGTCTGGGCGCCGAGTTGGAAGACGACGATCTCGATGAGTCAGAAAACGTTATGGTGGTGCGTAAGATGTTGGATACGCTGAAAGCTGCCCTGATGGAAGAAAAACAGATGGAAATGGCGTTGCGCGCCAGCGAAACGGTGCTGTGCTTCGATCCGGATGACCCGTATGAAATCCGCGACCGTGGGCTGATTTACGCCCAGTTGGAATGCAACCATATTGCCATTTCCGATCTCAATTATTTTGTCGAACAGTGTCCTGAAGATCCGGTCAGTGAAGTGATCAAAGTACAGATCCACTCGATTGAACCGAAACAGGTCACGCTGCATTAATTCATTTGATTTAACATCAACAAAGGCGAAAGCATGAAACAGAAAGTGGTTAGCATTGGTGACATCAACGTAGCGAACGATCTGCCGTTTGTGCTGTTTGGCGGTATGAACGTGCTGGAATCACGCGATCTGGCGATGCGCATTTGCGAACACTACGTCACCGTGACGCAAAAACTGGGCATCCCTTACGTTTTTAAAGCTTCTTTTGATAAAGCCAACCGTTCTTCTATCCACTCGTACCGCGGGCCGGGCCTGGAAGAGGGAATGAAGATCTTCGAAGAAATCAAAAAGACCTTCGGCGTGAAAACTATCACCGACGTGCATGAAGCTTCACAGGCGCAGCCGGTGTCCGAAGTGGTTGACGTGATCCAGCTGCCGGCATTCCTGGCACGCCAGACCGATCTGGTAGAAGCGATGGCGAAAACCGGTGCGGTAATCAACGTCAAGAAACCTCAGTTCGTCAGCCCGGGCCAAATGGGCAATATCGTCGACAAGTTCAAGGAAGGCGGTAACGATCAGGTGATCTTGTGCGATCGCGGCAGCAACTTTGGTTACGATAATCTGGTGGTCGACATGCTGGGTATCAACGTGATGAAAAACGCCACTGGCGGTCATCCGGTGATCTTCGACGTGACCCACGCCCTGCAGACCCGTGACCCGTTTGGCGCCGCATCCGGCGGTCGTCGTGCGCAGGTTGCCGAGCTGGCGCGCGCCGGTATGGCGGTAGGTCTGGCGGGGCTGTTTATCGAAGCACACCCAGAGCCGAACAGCGCCAAGTGTGATGGCCCGTCCGCATTGCCGCTGGACAAGCTGGAGCCGTTCCTGGTGCAGATGAAAGCCATTGACGATCTGGTGAAGAGCTTCCCAGAGCTCGATACCAGCAACTAAGCCGGTTTTCTCGTAGTAAAAAGCCCGACTTGTCGGGCTTTAGGTTTTTAGGCGTCTAGCTCGGCCAAGGCCTCGGGGAGCGTTGCGTAAAAATGCAGTTTCCCCTCAATCGGTTGTACCCGTGCCCGCGCCAGCGTTTTCAACGGCTGGAACGGCATATCGGTGATCACCAGTTGCTTGCCTGGTGGCAGGGCTTCGATAAAGCGCTGCAGGGCATCCAGTCCCCCGGCGTCCAGCACCGGTACCGCATCCCACTGCAAGACAATCACGTCATAGCTTTCACTGCGCACCAGTAGCTCATTAAAAATGCGCTCGGCGGCGGCGAAGAATAACGGACCATTCACCCGCAGTACCAGACGGCCGTTTTCGGCGCTCAGCTCACTCAGGCGCGTCATGCGGGCAATACGGCGCATAAACAGCAGCGAAGCCAGCACGATGCCCACGGTAATGGCGATCACCATGTCGAACAGCACCGTCAGCGACAGGCAGAGCAGCATCACCAGAATGTCGTCTTTCGGCGCCCGCCGCAGCAGGTAAACCACCTTGTGGGCTTCACTCATATTCCAGGCGACTATCAGCAGCAGCGACGCCATTGCTGCCAGCGGTAGCCAGGACAGCCACGGCGCCAGCACCAGCAGCGCCAACAGCACCAGTAACGCATGGATAATGGCGGACACCGGCGAAGTAGCCCCGGCGCGCACGTTAGCCGCAGAACGCGCAATGGCGGCGGTGGCGGTAATGCCGCCAAAGAACGGAGCGATGATATTACCCGCGCCTTGGCCGATAAGCTCGGTATTGGAGTTGTGCTTCTTGCCGGTCATGCCATCCAGCACCACGGCACACAGCAGGGATTCAATCGCACCCAGCATGGCCATGGAGAACGCCGCCGGCAGCAGGGCGGAAATCGTCTGCCAACTCAGAACCATCGGCTTGCCGTCACCGGCCGGCAGATCCCACGGCAGCATCAACTGCGGCAGAATGGGCGGGATGCCATGGCCCTGAGTACCATCGGCCAGCAGGTAACTGAAGCGAGAGCCGATAGTGGCCACCGGGTGGTCAAACAGCGCCAGAATGCCCATCACCGCAGTACCTGCCAGCAATGCGGGTAAATGGCCCGGCACCCGCAGGCCAAGCTTCGGCCAGAATATCAGGATCAGCAGGGTCACCGCGCCGATCAGCGTATCGCCGATGTCCAGCGTCGGCAGCGCCTGCAGCAGGGCGTAGACCTTACCTACATAGTGTTCCGGCACTTCTGCCATTTGCAGACCGAAGAAATCCTTCACCTGCATGGTGGCGATGGTAATGGCAATACCGGAGGTGAAGCCCAGCGTCACTGACAGGGGAATATATTCAATCAACCGGCCGAAGCGAGCCAACCCCATGAGCACCAAAAACAGCCCGGAAAGCAGAGTCGCAATCAGCAGGCCAGACAGGCCAAACTGCTGCGAAACTGGATAGAGGATCACCACAAAGGCGGCGGTGGGGCCGGAAACGCTGTAGCGTGAGCCGCCGCTAATGGCGATGACAATCCCGGCGACTGCCGACGTGTACAAGCCATATTGAGGCGGGACGCCGCTGGCAATCGCCAGTGCCATTGCCAGGGGGATAGCGATAATACCGACGGTGACGCCGGCGATGGCGTCTTTTAGCAGGCGTTGCAGGGAATAAGGATCTCGCCAACAGGCGTCAATCAATGCGCTGAACGGCCGAATGCCGTTAATTTCATGCGTTTTCATCTAAGGTGTAAACCAAGTCTATAAAAGAGAACGGAATGGCGGGCCGGAGGCGGTCCGTCTCGAATAGCTAATAGACACCATACGCCTGTTGCGACGGTGATTCCTAGATATACATCAATGCGCTGCGGAAAATCAGAATCAGGCTCTTTCAAAACGGCAGTAAATGCCAGGTGGTAGGCTGGCCGCGGCTCTGGCGGCCAGCCCGGATAGAATAGAGGGGCTTTTACTACTTAATGTACCGCTGGCAGGGATAACCCGAGAAAACGGGCGAGGGTACCAACCAGCAGATTATGGTCTTCCAGCTGTGGCGAGCCGGAAATACTGATGGTGCCGATGCAGCCAAGCCCGGTCAAATTAACCGGGAAGGCACCGCCGTGCGCTGAGTAGTCGCGTATGCTCAGGCCATAGCGTTCTTCCAGCGTCGATTGCCGCTGTTGCAGACGCAGGCCGATAGCGTAAGAACTCTTGTGGAAGTGATTCACCACGTTGCGTTTACGTCGCACCCAGTCGGCAATATCGGGCGTGGTACCGGGCATGGCGTAATAAAACAGCGTTTGCCCCGCAAGCTGGACCTCGATGGCGATCGACAGATGGCGCTGCTCTGCGGCGGATTTCAAGGCCACGCCCAGCTCCCAGGCGGTGTTATGGTCAAAATGACTGAAGGTCAACGCCGTTTCCTGTTTGGACAGCGCGTGCAAATCATCATCGATATTCATGCTTGTTCCTCCTCTCTAGGTGGCTAACAGACTATCCTGAACCCTTGACGCGGGATAGATACCTTGGAAATAACATAGAACTGCTAATCTATTATTAAACTGGGTAATATATGCCATGCCTAAATGGATGAGACAGGGAGCCGTTCTCAAAATTCGTGACTAACTAACCTGTCGACTCCCTGGAGCCTGCCAAATATTTATGACTTACGTTGCTTCCATTCCTGCCCTGTATAGCGACGCGTGCATTACCTACGCCACCCTGTCGGTCAGTTATTTTGCCCTCAGCAAAAACTCGCCCTTCTCCTATCAGTCGGAACGCTGGAAACGCCTGCTTTTTGGCCTGATGGCCGGGCTGGCGGTGTTGCTTTTGAACCAGAACCAACTGGAGTTGATCGGCAACGTGCATTACAGCTTTGCCATGATCCCGATGATATTGGTCACCTTCTATGGCGGCGCGATCAGCGGACTGGCGTGTTATCTGATGTTGTTGGCGTTGAGCGGTGGGTTTACCGTCGATAATCTGTTCATCGGTTCGATCATCATTCCCCTGCTGCTGTCGCGGGTCTGGCTGAGAAAATCGAACCGGGTATTTTATCTGGCTATCGGCTTGATTGCGCTATACCGCATCACGGTGGTCTGGTACCTGGTTGATATGCGGACGCTGTGGCTGGATGTGTTGCTGTATCAGGCTATTTCGGCCCTGTGCCTGGCCATTTGCTATCATGCGCTCAATTTCAAAGAGCGGCATATCCGCGCCTATTTCTCGATGCGCGATAAAGCCACCATTGACAGCCTGACTCACATCAGTAACCGCGCCAGCGTTGACAACCGGTTGATGGTGCAATACGCAGAACGGCGTCCCTGCGGGCTAATGATCCTCGATCTGGATAATTTTAAGCGTATCAATGACACCTACGGTCATTTGGCCGGGGATCTGCTGTTGACCCAGGTCGGCCAACTGTTGAAAAACAGCGTGCGCAGCGAAGATTTTGTCGGTCGCTATGGGGGAGAGGAATTCATGGTGATTACCGCCAGCTACGATCCGGCGGTGATTGGTGGGGTGGCGGAACGGATCCGTCACAGCATAGAGGCAAGGGTATTTTCGCTGGATGCGGGCCGCGAGACGCGGATCACCATTTCTATCGGCGCCTCACTGTATCTACCAGGTATGGCGATAGATAAAGCGATAGAGGTGACGGATGAAGCCTTGTATGACGCCAAACGTCGGGGGAAAAATCAGGTGGTCTGTAGCCGGTTGATGCAGTACTCACCGCTCGGCGACGGCTTTCGGCATCGATAGCCCCCTCCCGACGAACTCAGGAGGGGGCATGGATCAGGCGGCCAGCGTATGCTCGCGGAATGCGCTCAGCAGTTCCTCGGTAAACTTCAGGCGTTTCTGGCGATCGGTCAGATCCAGCATAAATTTCAGCTTGCTCGGCCCATCCAGGCGATAGACCTGCGGATTGCTTTGCAATAGCCCAATTAAATAGCCTGGGTCGACCTTGTTTTTCTCGCCAAACTCAATAAACCCGCCGCGTTCATTGCCTTCGATACGCTTGATCCCAAGCAGTTGGGCATGCTGACGCAGCGCCGCGCTTTGCAGCAGGTTACGCGCCGGATCCGGCAGCAGGCCGAAGCGGTCAATCAGTTCCACCTTCAGTTCTTCCAACTCACCGTCATTTTTCGCGCTGGCGATACGCTTATAGAACGACAGCCGGGTATTAACGTCCGGAATATAATCATCAGGCAGCAGGGCCGGCATACGCAGCTCCACTTCGGTCTGGTTACTGGTGAGATCTTCCAGCGACGGCTCGCGCCCGTGTTTCAACGCATCCACCGCGCTTTCCAGCAGTTCCATATACAGTGAGAAGCCGATGGTCGTCATCTGGCCGCTCTGATCTTCACCGAGCAGTTCGCCCGCGCCGCGGATCTCCAGATCGTGAGTGGCCAAGGCAAAGCCGGCCCCCAGGTCTTCCAGTGATGCGATGGCCTCCAGCCGTTTATGGGCGTCGGTGCTCATGGCTTTCGGGTTGGGTGTCAGCAGATAGGCATAGGCCTGATGGTGCGAACGGCCGACGCGGCCACGTAGCTGGTGAAGCTGTGCCAGCCCGAAGCGATCGGCACGCTCAATGATAATGGTATTGGCGCTGGGAATGTCGATGCCGGTTTCGATAATGGTGGTGCAGACCAGCACGTTAAAACGCTGGTGGTGGAAATCGTTCATCACCCGTTCCAGATCGCGTTCGCGCATCTGGCCGTGGCCGATGGCAATACGCGCTTCCGGCACCAGCTCTGCCAGTTTCTCTGCGGTTTTTTCGATATTTTCCACGTCATTGTACAGGTAGTAAACCTGGCCGCCGCGCAGCACTTCACGCAGGATAGCTTCACGTACCACCAGACTGTCGTACTCGCGTACAAAGGTTTTTACCGCCAGACGGCGGGCCGGAGGCGTGGCGATAATCGACAGGTCACGCATGCCACTCATGGCCATATTCAACGTACGTGGGATAGGCGTAGCGGTCAGCGTCAGGATATCCACATCGGCGCGCATGGCCTTGATGCGTTCCTTGTGGCGTACGCCGAATCGGTGTTCTTCATCGACGATCAGTAGCCCCAGATCTTTCCAGCGCAGATCGCTCTGCAGCAGTTTGTGGGTGCCGATGATGATGTCCACTTTGCCTTCAACGGCATCGTCCATCACCTGTTGCTGCTCCTTGGCACTGCGGAAGCGCGACATCATCTCAATGCGGATCGGCCAGGTAGCGAAGCGATCGCGGAAGTTGTCGAAATGCTGCTGTGCCAGCAGGGTGGTGGGCACCAATACCGCAACCTGTTTACCGTTTTCCACCGCCAGGAAGGCGGCGCGCATCGCCACTTCGGTTTTGCCGAAGCCGACGTCACCGCACACCAGACGGTCCATGGCCAGTGGCTGGCACATGTCGCTCAGCACGGCGTTGATCGCCTGCTCCTGGTCCGGTGTGGTTTCAAACGGGAAGGCCTGGCAGAACAGTTGATACTGTTCGCGGTTATGTTTAAAGGCAAAACCGGTTTTGGCAGCGCGCTGGGCGTAGATATCCAGCAGTTCTGCCGCCACGTCCCGTACCCGCTCGGCGGCCTTTTGCCGTGCGCGCGACCAGGCGTCACCGCCCAGTTTGTGCAACGGCGCGTTATCGTCAGCGCCCCCGGCATAGCGGCTGATCAGATGCAGTGAAGAGACCGGGACGTAAAGTTTGTCTTCACCGGCATAGGACAGGATCAGATATTCGGCCTTGATACCACCGGCTTCCAGCGTGGTCAGGCCGACGTAACGCCCAACGCCGTGTTCCAGATGCACCACCGGCTGGCCTGGGTGCAGCTCAGCCAGGTTGCGGATCAGAACATCGGTATTAATGGTGCGGCGGTTGTCCTGCCGACGGCGGCTGACGCGTTCACCGAGCAGATCGCTTTCGCAGATCAAGGCCCGGTTGCGCATACCGTCGAGGAAACCACGTTCTGAGGCACCGACCATCATGTAGCGGCCCGCCGCCTCGGCCTGATCGAGATGCTGGATCAGCGAAGGGCGGAGCTTGATACGGCCGAGCAGGTCCTGCAGCGTTTCGCGGCGACCTTCACTTTCGACCGAGAAAATAACGCTGCCGTCAAAACTTTCAATAAAGTGGCGCAGGTTGTCCAGTGGCGCTTTCTGCTGGGCTTGCACCGCCAGATCCGGCAGTACGCGATAATCCAGATTGGTGTTACCGGCCTTGGCCGGCAGCGCTTCGGTTTTCAGCGCCATGCGCGGCCAGGCTTTCAGCTCGCCAAACAGCGCATCAACCCGCAACCACAGGCTGTCCGGTGCCAGCAGCGGACGCATGGGATCAACTCGGCGGCTCTCGTAGCGCTGGTTAACGTCCTGCCAGAAGCGTTCGGCGGCGTTTTCCAGATTGCCGGTATTGACGATCAGCGTATTGTCCGGCAGGTAGCTGAACAGCGACGGCAGCGGTTGGTTAAAGAACAGCGGTTGCCAGTATTCGATACCGGCCGGCCAGGTGCTTTTGCTGACTTGCTGATAAATATGTTCGGCGTCGCGGCGCACCTCAAACTGCTCGCGCCATTGGCTACGAAACAGCTCGATGGCATTTTTATCTGTCGGAAATTCATGGGCCGGCAACAGGTTGATGGCGTCGACTTCGCTCAGCGTGCGCTGATTGTCGACATCAAAGGTGCGCAGGCTGTCGATCTCGTCGTCAAAGAAATCGATGCGGTAAGGTTCTTCACTACCCATCGGAAACAGATCGAGCAGCGCACCGCGGGTGGCGAACTCGCCATGCTCCATCACCTGATCGACGCTGCGGTAGCCGGCCTGCTCCAGTTGGGCGCGTAATTTGTCACGTGACAGGCGCTGGCCTTTTTTCATCACCAGCGCGTGACCGTGCAAAAACTCGTGCGGGCAAACACGCTGCATCAGGGTATTGACCGGCAGAATAATGACACCACGCACCATGGTCGGCAGGTGGTACAGGCTCGATAGGCGGGCGGAGATGATTTCCTGATGCGGCGAGAAGCTGTCGTAGGGCAAAGTTTCCCAGTCGGACAGCGTGGTCACCATTTGATCGGTAAACTGCTGAATTTCGTCGCGCAGCCGCAGGGCATTTTGCATGTCCGGGGCGATCAGCATCACCGGCCCGTTATGACGTTCGACGATCTCGGCGCATTCCACGGCACAGGCCGAACCGGTCAGTTGCCCCAGTTGGCGCAAATCGCCCGCGCGCTCAGGCAGGGAATAACGGGAGGGTGACGATGCGGAACGGTTACGGTTATCGGAGATGCTCATTAAGGTATCTTTAATCAATGTGTTAAATTTCGCCCCGGCACAAATAACACCGCGCCTTTACCCGGTAATTCTAGCCCACTGGGCAGTAAACTGACACAGGTAAAAACGCGAAGCCACAGTCTGTCGGTGGATATTTAACCGTCTGGCGGCACTATTCCTGTGCCGCCATGGCGAGATAGTCGGTGATTTTATCGACGTCGAGGTTGCCGCCGCTGACGATCACCCCGACCTTTTTGCCACGCAGATCGAGCAGCGAGTTCATCGCTGCCGCCGCGGCCAGACAGCCGGTTGGTTCGACCACCATTTTCATTCTTTCCATAAAGAAGCGCATCTGCCGACACAGCTGTGGGTCGCTGACCGTCAAAATATCCTCGACGTACTGTTGAATGATCGGGAAAGTTAACGCACCCACCTGTTGAGTCTGTGCGCCGTCGGCGATGGTCTTGGGGACCGGGATCTGTACCGGCTGGCCACTGCGGAATGCCTGTTGCACATCATTACCCGCCTGTGGTTCCACGCCGAATACCCGACAGCCCGGTGACCAGTGGTGTGCCGCCACCGCACTGCCGGCCAGCAAGCCACCGCCGCCGGTGCAGACCAGCAACACATCTAGCGGCCCAACTTCCTCAATCAACTCTTTGGTGGCGGTCCCCTGGCCGGCAATCACCTGCGGATAATCATAGGGGGGCACCATCGTCAGGCCATGCTCGGCCGCCAGGCGCTGGGTAATGGCCTCCCGGTCTTCGCTGTGACGCTGATAAATCACCACGTTGGCACCGTAACCCCGCGTTGCCGCCAATTTGGTGGCCGGCGCGTCGTGCGGCATCACTATGGTTACGCTGACCCCTAACTCCCGCGCCGCCAGCGCCATGGCCTGTGCGTGGTTGCCGGAGGAGAAGGCAATCACCCCAGCCTTGCGTTGCGCCTCACTCAATTGAGCAATTGAATTGTACGCGCCGCGAAACTTGAAGGCGCCGACGCGCTGGAAATTCTCGCATTTAAAGAACAACTGCGCGCCGGTATGGCGATCTGCCTGCTGCGAGGTCATGACTGGCGTGCGAATGGCATGCCCGTTCAGGATTTCTGCGGCGGTAGAGATATCGGCGGCGGTAATACAGTGGGGCGTTGAACTCATGGCGACCTCGCATAGGTGAAAGGTTGATTGATAACACGAAGATTTTAATTTACTCTTTGTAAAATTATTGTCAAATGGTTAAGTCAATGAGCGATCTCAGGCAGGAAAATGTGCTGTTACTGCGTGAAGCAGAAAAAATTGTTCAGGCACTGGGCACCATGTTTGCCCCCAGTTGCGAAGTGGTGCTGCACGATCTGACGCAGCCAGACCATGCTATCGTCGCCATCGCCAATAATCTGTCTAACCGCAGTATCGGTGACGCCGCCAGCGAAATGGGGCTGGAGCGAATTGCCTCGCCAGACTTCCCGGATGTGGTGCAAAACTATGCCAATGCCTTCCCGGACGGCCGCCCGGCCAAGAGTACGTCAATTGGCCTGCGCAACAGCCAGGGAGTCTATGTTGCCGCGATCTGCCTGAATCTGGACGTCTCGATCTTCAACAGCGCCACGGCCATCCTGCAACAATTGACCGCCGTAGTGCAGAGCACGCCACAGCCGGTTGCGGAAGGCGCGCGTTCGCTGTCGGATATTGCCTCTGTGATCAATAACTTTGCTGCCTCGCATGCCAGCGCGCCACGCGCGCTCTCTTCCGACCAGCGTTTTCAGGTGATCCAACTGTTAAAGCAACAGGGGTATCTGCAACTGCGCGGGGCAGCCACCATGGTAGCGGAAGCATTGGGTATTTCGCGGGTGTCGGTTTACAACCTGTTAAAGCGTGACGCCGGGTGACGTGCTGCAGTTCGGGGGATCGGCGGAATAAAAGGCGTCAGGGTGGTTCCCTAAACGGGGTATAGCCTTTATTATCCTTGATCACTTTGCTTAAGCTACGGCAACAAAACGGATTTCATGTATCAACCTGTCGCGTTATTCATTGGCCTGCGCTACATGCGCGGGCGGGCCTCAGACCGCTTCGGGCGGTTTGTTTCCTGGCTTTCCACCATCGGCATTACGTTGGGGGTGATGGCGTTGGTCACCGTATTGTCGGTGATGAACGGTTTCGAAAAGGATCTGGAAAACAACATTCTCGGCCTGATGCCGCAGGCGTTGATCACCAGTCCGCAAGGGTCGATCAACCCTCAGCAGGTTCCGGCATCGGTGGTGCAGGGCTTGCAGGGCGTCAGCCGAGTTGCGCCTTTGACCACTGGTGATGTGGTGCTGCAAAGCGCCCGCAGCGTGGCGGTGGGTGTGATGCTGGGGGTGAACCCCGACGAAGCCGATCCGCTGACGCCGTTCCTGGTGAACGTCAAGCAGCAACAGCTGCAGCCGGGCCAGTACAACATTATCATCGGCGAGCAGTTGGCCGGGCAGCTTGGCGTCAAGCGTGGCGATCCGCTGCGGGTGATGGTGCCGAGCGCCAGCCAGTTTACGCCGATGGGCCGTATTCCCATTCAACGTCTGTTTACCGTGGTTGGCACTTTCCACGCGAACAGTGAGGTTGACGGTACCCAGATGCTGGTCAATCAACAGGACGCCTCGCGCCTGCTGCGTTACCCGGCCGGCAATATCACCGGGTGGCGTCTGTTCCTGCAGCAGCCGCTGACGGTCGATACCCTCAGCCAACAGAAATTGCCGCAGGGCACCGAATGGAAAGACTGGCGCGAACGTAAGGGCGAACTGTTCCAGGCGGTGCGCATGGAGAAGAACATGATGGGGCTGCTGCTCAGCCTGATCGTGGCAGTGGCGGCATTTAACATTATTACCTCGCTCGGCCTGCTGGTGATGGAGAAGCAGGGCGAAGTGGCCATTCTGCAGACCCAGGGCCTGACGCGTCGGCAAATTATGTCGGTGTTTATGGTGCAGGGCGCCAGCGCGGGCATTATCGGTTCGTTGCTTGGCACGCTGCTTGGCGTGCTGCTGGCCACTAACCTGAATAACCTGATGCCAATCCTTGGCGCATTGATTGACGGCGCCTCGCTGCCGGTGGCGGTTGATCCGCTGCAGGTGACGATCATCGCCGTGGCGGCGATGGCGGTTTCCCTGTTGTCCACGCTTTACCCTTCATGGCGCGCTGCCGCCGTACAACCCGCTGAGGCTTTACGTTATGAGTAATCATCTTTTGTTGCAGTGTGAAAACCTGTGCAAGACCTATCAGGAAGGCAACCTGCATACCGACGTACTGCGCAATGTCAGCTTTGCCATGCAGCCGGGCGAGATGATGGCGATCCTCGGCAGTTCGGGTTCAGGGAAAAGTACGCTGTTGCACCTGTTGGGCGGGCTGGATTCACCGACGTCTGGCGAGGTGATTTACAAGGGCCAGTCGCTGAACACCCTGTCTTCGGCCGCCAAGGCCGAGCTGCGCAACCGCCAGTTGGGCTTTATCTACCAGTTCCACCACCTGTTACCGGACTTTACCGCGTTGGAAAACGCCGCTATGCCGCTATTGATCGGCGGGATGAAACCGGCGCAGGCGCAGGAAAAAGCGATGGAAATGTTGACCGCGGTCGGCCTGGCCAAACGCAGCAAGCACCGGCCTTCAGAGTTGTCCGGCGGTGAACGTCAGCGCGTGGCGATTGCCCGTGCGCTGGTGAATAATCCGTCGCTGGTACTGGCGGATGAGCCAACCGGCAACCTGGATAAACGCACCGCCGACAGCATCTTTGATCTGCTCGGTGAGCTGAATGTACGCCAGGGCACCGCGTTCCTGGTGGTGACCCATGACCTGCAACTGGCCAAGCGACTCAGTCGCCAGTTGGAAATGGCCGATGGCCATCTGCAGGCCCAGTTGACCCTGTTGGGGGCTGAGTAATGGCGGGAGCGTCACTTTCCTTTCTGACGGCCCTGCGTTTCAGCCGCGGGCGTAAACGTGGCGGCATGGTGTCGTTGATCTCGGTGATTTCCACCATCGGTATTGCGTTGGGCGTGGCGGTGTTGATCGTCGGCCTGAGCGCCATGAACGGCTTTGAGCGCGAACTGAAGAACCGTATTTTGGCGGTGGTGCCGCACGGTGAAATCGAACCGGTGAAACAGCCGTTCAAAGACTGGTCGTCAATCTTGCAACGGGTGGAGAAAGTGCCGGGTATCCTGGCCGCCGCCCCTTATATCAACTTTACCGGCCTGATGGAAAATGGCGCGCAGTTGCGTGCGGTCGGCGTCAAGGGGGTTGACCCACAGCAGGAAAACCAGCTCAGTGCGCTGCCGAAATACGTGCAGGGCGATGCCTGGGCCAATTTCAAAAGCGGTGAACAGCAGGTGATCCTCGGTAAGGGCGTCGCTGACGCGCTGGGCGTCAAGCAGGGCAGCTATGTGACGGTGATGATCCCCAACAGCGATCCGCAAATGAAGCTGTTGCAGCCGAAGCGCATTCGTCTGCACGTGACCGGTATTCTGCAGCTTAGCGGCCAGCTCGATCACAGCCTGGCGATGGTGCCTTTGGCCGATGCCCAGCAATATCTGGATATGGGCGACAGCGTGACCGGTATCGCTATCAAGGTTAACGACGTGTTTGCCGCCAATAAACTGGTGCGTGACGCCGGTGAAGTCACCAACTCCTACGTCTATATCAAGAGCTGGATTGGCACCTACGGCTATATGTACCGCGATATCCAGATGATCCGCGCCATTATGTATCTGGCGATGGTGTTGGTGATTGGCGTTGCCTGTTTTAACATCGTCTCCACGCTGGTGATGGCAGTGAAGGACAAGAGCGGCGATATCGCCGTGCTGCGGACTTTGGGTGCCAAAGACGGGTTTATCCGCGCCATATTTATCTGGTACGGTCTGCTGGCCGGGCTGGTGGGCAGTGTCAGCGGTGTGGTGGTCGGGGTGATCGCCTCGCTGCAACTGACCAACATCATCAAAGGGTTGGAAAAACTGATGGGGCACTCATTCCTGTCGGGAGATATCTACTTCATCGACTTTCTGCCTTCCGAGCTGCACTGGCTGGACGTGGTGATAGTATTGGTGACCGCACTGGTGCTCAGCCTGTTGGCTAGCTGGTATCCGGCCAGGCGTGCCAGCCGTATCGATCCGGCGCGAGTGTTGAGCGGACAATAATCAAAATCAGGGGAGGCAGAGATGCCGCCCCATTTTTTTAACCTGAGGGTGGGTTATGTACTACGGTTTCGATATGGGCGGCACCAAGATTGAGCTGGGCGTATTCGACGCAGACCTGCAGCGCATTTGGCAAAAAAGAGTGCCGACGCCGCGTGATGATTACCAGCAACTGCTGACGACGCTGCGCGATCTGACCTTTGAAGCGGATGCGTTCTGCGGTCAACAGGGCATGGTGGGCATCGGCATTCCGGGGCTGCCTAACGATGATGACGGCACTGTGTTCACCGCCAACGTGCCGGCGGCTATGGGGCAGCGGTTGCCGCATGACCTGGCTGAACTGATTGGTCGCGAAGTGCGCATTGATAATGACGCCAACTGTTTTGCGCTGTCGGAAGCCTGGGATGAGGAGTTCCGTCACTATCCGACGGTGTTGGGCATCATTCTCGGCACCGGGGTTGGCGGCGGGTTAATCGTCGATGGCAAGGTGGTTTCCGGGCGTAACTATATCGCCGGTGAATTTGGCCATTTCCGCCTGCCGGTGGATGCGCTTGAAGTGCTGGGGCGTGATATACCTCGCGTTCCTTGTGGCTGTGGTCATCAAGGTTGCATCGAAAATTACATTTCCGGCCGCGGTTTTGAGTGGATGTACGCTCACTTTTACCAGCAGCACTTGCCTGCGCAGCAGATTATTGCGCATTATCAGTCGGGTGAGCCGCAGGCCGTGGCTCACGTCGAACGTTTTATGGACGTGCTGGCGATTTGCCTGGGTAATCTGCTGACCATCATCGATCCTCATCTGGTGGTGATTGGCGGTGGGTTGTCGAACTTTGAGGCTATCTACCAGGCGTTGCCACAGCGTTTACCGGCGCATCTGTTGCGCGTGGCCAAGTTGCCGCGGATTGAAAAAGCGCGCTACGGAGACGCTGGTGGGGTACGCGGGGCCGCGTTCCTCAATTTGGTCAACAGGGAAAAGTAAGGAGAGAGTTAATGCACACTCGTCATCGGCTGTGTCAGTTTCGCAAGAGTAAGCATGTGCTGCATCAGCGCTTTCGTTCGCGGATTTTTCATCGCGACACCATGGCGGCGGCCGAGCTGAAAAAGCCGTTTGTCGTGGTGTTGACCGGGGCCGGCATCTCGGCTGAGTCGGGCATCCGTACTTTCCGCGCCGCAGATGGGTTGTGGGAAGATCACCGGGTGGAAGACGTTGCTACGCCGGAAGGCTACCAGCGTGACCCGCAACGGGTTCAGGCGTTTTACAATGAGCGCCGCCGCCAGTTGCAGTCGCCGGACATTGCGCCTAACGCTGCACACCGTGCCTTGGCGGATCTTGAAGCCTGGCTGGGCGATAATTTCCTGCTGGTGACGCAGAATATCGATAACCTGCACGAACGTGCCGGGAGTTCGCGGGTGCTGCATATGCATGGCGAACTGCTGAAAGTGCGTTGCACCA
The DNA here is from genome assembly GCF_008830365.1 of Serratia proteamaculans. Lineage (GTDB taxonomy): Bacteria > Pseudomonadota > Gammaproteobacteria > Enterobacterales > Enterobacteriaceae > Serratia > Serratia proteamaculans. The sequence continues at coordinate 284,665 of NZ_WBKI01000001.1, forward strand.
GCTCGGGGCAGGTATTTGACTGGCCGGAGGATCTCAGCGTCGACGATCGCTGTCATTGCTGCCAATTCCCGGCACCGCTACGGCCGCATATCGTGTGGTTCGGCGAAATGCCGCTGGGCATGGACGAAATTTATCAGGCGCTGGCCAAGGCCGACTTTTTTGTCGCCATTGGCACCTCGGGACATGTTTATCCGGCCGCCGGTTTCGTACATGAAGCGCGGCTGGGTGGGGCGCATACCATGGAGCTGAATCTGGAGCCCAGCCAGGTCGAGAGCCAGTTCGATGAAAAACACTATGGCCAGGCCAGTGCCGTGGTACCGCGATTTGTGCACAAATTCCTGGTAGGGAAAGTCGCAAGAGCCGATCAGCCATGAGTGCGGCTCCGGGGGGCAAGCCTCTGCTCCCTGGGGTTATGCCTGGCGCTCCGCGAACTGTCCATCCAGAAAATACCCACCTTCTTTCGTCATAATAGCGCCACGGGGTGACGGTGAATTTCAAACAGGTATTCAGCCAGGCGGATCTGAGCAAAACGGATCTGGCTATTCTCAACTGCATTCTGGATAACCCTGACGCCTGCATCGACGAAGGCATCCGGGCTGTGTCTGCTCGTTGCTACAGCTCGCCGTCGACGCTGGTGCGGCTGGCCAAGAAGTTGGGCTTTCGCGGTTATCTGGAGCTGGTGTATTTTATCAAATTCAACCTGGCAATGGCGCCCGCCTATCTGGCTGAAAGGCCGGCACTTGCAGCGTTCAGCCTGCAGCAACAGGCGCAGTTTCTTGACTTGCTCGACGGCGGCAAAATTCTGATCCACGGCAGCGGTTTCTCGCAGCTGGTGGCGCAGTACATGTACAACAAGTTTATGACCCTGGGCATCGACAGTTATCTGTCGCTGTGGCCGGATTTCGATATTCTCGATCGGGAGACGCGTTTTCGTTTCAATATGGTGATCGTGATTTCAAAGTCGGGCAACAGCAGCTCGGCGCTGAGTTGGAGCGAGGCGGTGAAACGCAACAATATCCAGTTGGCGGCGTTTTGCGGCGACGGTGACAGCCCGCTGGCCCAGCAGGCTGACATGAGCTTTATTTATGAAGATCGGCAGAAGTATGACCATGATATCTATTATCCCAATCCGTTCTTCGGCCACTGCTTGCTGGGATTTGAAAACCTGATCAAGGCCTGGTTCGAACGGCGCAGCCGCTGAAGGCCGCGCCGCAGGGATTAATGCCAATGTTCAGCGTATTGCTGATGGGCCTGCAAGTACTCTTCCACCAGCGTTTTTGCCAGCGAGTAGGAATTCACCAGCGGGTGCACCATCAACGCCTTGATGGCCTTTTTGCGGTTACCTTCCAGAATAGCTTCTACTGCCAGCCGTTCGTATTCTTTTACCCGAGCGATCAGGTTTTTTTGCGTGTCGGGAATATCGCGCATTTTCACCGGGTGAATACCGGCACTGCTTAGCTCGCAGCTGATTTCAATCACGTCTTCAGGATGCAGGAAGTCCAGCGTATCGTTGTTCTGCATTGATACCACCACGCGTTTTTGCTGGCCACTGTTCACCGCCTCCAGAATATCGATCGCCACGCCGGCGTAGCCACCACTGTCAGGTTGTTCGATAAACTGCTGTAGCGTCAGCATTTCTCGCTCTTTCACCTTGCCCTGGCTCGACTCGCGCTGCATATACGAGTTTTCACGCGTCAGATAATGGCTGAAGTAGAGACTGAAGGCCTGATCCAGCTGGTTCGGGATGTCCAGCTCGGCCAAGTCTGCCAGCATCTGCCGGTTGATCTGCGCAATTTGCTCGCCGCGGGTTTCGCCGGCGCTGACGATAGCGGCGATCGCTTGTTCACGGTAGTAGTAGTAATACAGATACTCGTTGAGCATCAGGTTGTCGGAGAGTTCGACCAGCTCTGGTGAGAAGTACTTCATACAGGTGTCGCGATACAGGCGTGGATCCGCCAGCAGCCGTTCAGTCACCGGTACGCCGTTGACCCGCGCATTGCGGAACCAGGACAAGTGATTCAACCCGAAGCAGTCAATGCTCAATTCGCTCTCGCGGCAGCCCAACAGCTCGGCCAGTTCGCGGATAAATTCGCTGGGCGCATCACAGATGCCGTACACCTGGCGTTTAAAGCCGGATTTGATGATCGCTTCGGTCACCATGCCGGAAGGATTGGTGAAGTTGAACAACACCGCGTTGGGAGACGACAGCTGTTCGATCAGTCGACAGTAGTCGATAATGGCCGGTATTGAGCGCATTGCCATGGCGAAGCCGCCTGCGCCGGTGGTTTCCTGCCCCAGAACCTGATGGTCGAGCGCGATACGTTCATCATAAATGCGACCCTCCTCACCGCCGATGCGCAGGGTGGTGATGATATAGTCCGCGCCGCTCAGCGCCTGCTGTGGATCGCTGGTCAGGCTGAAGGTGATATCACCGCGGATGCGCTGGAATACCCCTTGAGCGATGGCACCGTAAATAGCCAGTTTATGTTGATCGGTATCCATAAACACCACTTCGGTGACACCGATGCGGTGCGCGTTGTAGGCGATGGATTTGGCCAGGAACGGCGAGCGTACACCGCCGCCACCCAGAACGGTTAATTTCATTCGATATCTCCCAAATTAATAAGTGTCAGAGTGCTGCTAAATATTTTTCGACCTGATTTTTGACCTTGCCAACGGTGACGCCATAAATAACCTGCACCTCGCGTCTGTTTTTCACCACGCCTTTGGCTCCAGTGCTCTTTAATGCCGGTTCATCCACCAATTGCATATCTTTTAATTCGACCCTGAGCCGGGTGAAGCAATTGTCGACGGAAACAATATTGTCTTTGCCACCCAGTGCGCGAATAATAATTCCGCTCAATTCACTCGGTTGATTCTTGCTGTTCTGGTACTCCTGCTTGGAATAAAGTTTGACCTCATTGTCATCCTCGCGGCCTGGCGTTTTTAAATTGAGTTTCAGTACCAGCGTTTTGAAGACCAGGTAATAGACTGCAAACTGGACCAGACCAATGACTACGTACAGCGGCCAGCGGGTGAGGGACACCGGTAGCGGCAGGTTATACACCAGGAACTCAATCAGGCCGCTGGCGCCCCAGGGACGTACCTCGAACAGATTGCAGGCGACCTGCGACAGTGCGGTCAGTACCGCGTGGATCACCCACAGCAGTGGCGAGATAAACAGGAAGGTAAACTCGATGGGTTCGGTGATGCCAACCAGAATCGAGGTGGTGATGGCTGGGATCAGGATCGCCTTGGCCAGCATTTTCTTTTCCGGTTTGGCGGTGTGATAAAAAGCCAGAGCCGCCCCGGACAGGCCGAAGATGGTCACCATGCCCTGTTGCGAGAAGCGCAGGGCTTCATTCATCAGCGGCGAGATAGTGGGGTCACGCATATAGGCCAGGAAAATGGCCTGCGAGCCGGAGACGGTGTGGCCATCCTGCACGATCGAGCCGCCAATGCTGGTGAGCTGGAACGGGGACCAGATAAAGTGATGTAGCCCGGTGGGAATGAGGAATTTCTCGAAGAAGCCGTAAACGAACACCCCGAGCGAACCGGAGCTTTTCATAAAGCCGGTCAGCGAAATCAGGCCGTGCGAGATGGCCGGCCACAGGTAGCTGAAGGCGATGGCGTACAGCACAATCACCGGTGTCATGGCAATCAGCACCAGTTTGGAGCCGCCATAAACCGATAACACGCCATTCAGTTCGATGTTGCACAGGCGGTTATGCACCCAGGCAATGGTGATGCCGAGGATCAGGCCGAGAAATATGCCCATATCCACCACGGTGAATCCCAGCAGTTCAGTCTGTCCGGTGCCGTAGAATTCGCCGTTAATTTTTTGCGCCACGTGGCCGCTCAGCTGTAAATAAGAGGAGTTGGCACCGAGAAACATAATAAAACACATCACCGCCACCAATGCGGCTTCGCTCTTTTTATCTTTGGCCAGTCCATAGGTAATACCGATGCAGAATATCAGCCCCAGATTGCCAAATAGTGGCCAGAAGGTATCGCCGATCATTTTCCCAACATGAAAAACATTGGAGTTTTCATTAACCAACGTGGCGTTAGTGAGAATAGAACTTAATGCCAGGATCAGGCCAATCACCGGCAGGAAAAATATCGGCCCCATCATGGCTTTGGAAAATAGCTGCAGCTTGCTTAAGATATTATCAATAATACCTTTCATGGCAGTTCCTTTTTTATATTTTAATGGATAACGACGTTTATGATAAAGCTCCCTGGATAACAAAAGAGAAAAGGCAAACTTTGCCTTGGTTCAGTTATAGGAGGAAAGATCCGGCGATGCAATTAACCTGCGGAATTAGGTACCGGTGGTCAGCGGCTGACAACAGGTACCAGTCGTGAAGCGGGTCACACAAAAGCGCAACCTGCTGCAGTTTGTGGGGCTGACTTCGGGAGTGACAGCTTAATCAACTCGAGCAATCATCACGGGGTTTAATGATTTTCGTTAAATCTGGCTAAAAATGACCTGTCGCAATATTTGATCCGGATCGGTTCCGCATAATGAAACGCGATATTCTGAGGGCGGATACCATGGATAAACTACTAGATCGTTTTTTTAACTACGTCTCATTCGACACGCAATCCAAAGCGAACGTCAAACATGTGCCGAGCACCGACGGGCAAATGAAGCTGGCGCGTGCATTGCAACAAGAAATGATTGAATTGGGGTTTGATCGGGTGTCGCTCAGCGAGCATGGCTGCGTGATGGGGACTTTGCCGGGCAACGTTGCCTGGTCTGTCCCGGCCATTGGGTTTATTGCCCACCTGGATACTTCACCGGATTTTACCGGTAAACACGTTAACCCGCAGATCGTCGAAAACTACCGTGGCGGAGATATCGCTCTGGGTATTGGTGATGAAGTGTTGTCACCCGTGATGTTCCCGATCCTGCACCAGATGCTGGGGCAGACGCTGATCACCACCGACGGCAAAACGTTGCTCGGTGCCGACGACAAAGCGGGTATTGCCGAAATTCTGACCGCGATGGTGCGGCTACAACAGAGCAAGATCCCCCACGGTGATATCCGCGTGGCCTTTACGCCGGATGAGGAAGTGGGCAAGGGCGCACGTTTTTTTGATGTTGCAGAGTTCAACGCCGAGTGGGCTTATACCGTGGACGGTGGCGGTGTCGGCGAACTGGAGTGTGAAAACTTCAATGCGGCATCGGTAACGGTGAAAATTGTCGGCAATAACGTGCACCCCGGCAGCGCCAAAGGCGTGATGGTGAACGCTCTGTCACTGGCGACACGGATTCAACAGGCGTTACCTGCGGATGAAACCCCGGAAACCACTACCGGTTACCAGGGTTTCTATCATCTAAGCAGCCTCAAGGGCAGCGTTGAGCGTGCCGAAATGCACTATATTGTGCGGGATTTCGAGCGTGAGGGGTTTGAAGCACGTAAACGTCGGATGATTGAAGTCGCTCAGCAAATAGGTAAAGGCCTGCCGAGGGATTGCTATATCGAAGTGACGATCGAAGACAGTTATTACAATATGCGTGAACAGGTGGCGGAACATCCGCATGTGATTGCGCTGGCGCAGCAGGCGATGCGTGAATGTGATATTGAACCGATCATAAAGCCGATCCGCGGCGGTACCGACGGAGCTCAGTTGTCGTTCCGTGGCCTGCCGTGCCCGAATCTGTTTACCGGCGGTTATAACTATCACTGCAAGCATGAGTTTGTGTCGCTGGAGGGGATGGAGCAGGCAGTGGCTGTGATTATACGTATCGCCGCGCTAACGGCAGAACGTACCCAATAGCCTCGATGGCGATGATCATAATGGCTTGCCGTAACAATGATTTGCTCCTAGTGTGGAAGCTATTTTCAGCACAAGGAGCCGTATCATGAGCACTGAACACCGTATCGATCGCCAATGCCTTGAGCAGTTTGTACAGGCCATTTGGCGCCATGCCGGCAGTACGGATCGGGAGGCCGAATTAGTGGCTGAACATTTGGTTCAGGCCAATTTGGCCGGACACGATTCGCACGGCGTTGGCATGATCCCCAGCTATATGGCATCGCTGGCGCAGGGGCATTTGCAACTGAATGTTCATGCCGAGGTGGTGCGCGACGCCGGTGCGGTACTGACGATTGACGGTGGTCAGGGTTTTGGCCAGGTGGTCGCCAGCGAGGCGATGGACAAAGGTATCGAGCGCGCCCGCCAACTGGGCCTGGCGGCGGTGGCGTTGAATAACTCGCATCATATTGGCCGCATTGGTCACTGGGCTGAACAGTGCGCGCGTGCCGGTTTTATCTCCATCCATTTCGTCAACGTGGTGGGTGATCCGATGGTGGCGCCTTTCGGCGGCAGCGATCGTCGTTTTGGCACTAACCCCTTCTGCGTCATTTTCCCCCGTGCAGATAAAAAACCGCTGTTGCTGGATTTCGCCACCAGCGGCATCGCTTTTGGCAAAACTCGCGTGGCCTACAACAAAGGCTTGAAAGTCGCGCCGGGCTATCTGATTGACGGACATGGGCAACCGACCAATGAACCCAAAGTGATGCATCAATCGCCGTTTGGTTCGCTGCTGCCGTTCGGTGCGCATAAAGGCTACGCGCTGGCCACCCTGTGCGAAATTCTCGGCGGCGCGTTGTCCGGTGGACGCACTACCCATAGTGCTACACTGAAATCCGACAGCGACGCCATTTTCAACTGCATGACCACCATTATCCTCAATCCAGAGGCCTTCGCCGCGCCTGAGATGCAGAACGAGGCAGAGGCGTTTATCGACTGGGTGAAGGCTTCCCCTTCAAGCGATGGCCGGCCGATTGAGGTGCCGGGGGAGTGGGAGGAGACGAACCGCGAGGCGCGGTTGCAGCAGGGGATCCCGATAGATGCCAACACCTGGCAGCAGATTTGCGCGGCGGCGATACAAGCGGGCATGCCGGACGATGAGCTGGACGGTTACCAGAGCAGGGCGCTGCGGGCATAAAAAAAGCCACTCGCCTAAGCGGGTGGCCTGATTAGAATCTTGTCAGCTTCAGTCTTTAAAATACCAGTAGCCGTTGTTGATCAGTGCGGTCAACAGCGCCAGGAACGAAGGATCGTCCACCGCGTCACCCAATTGGGCGGCATTAACGCTGAAGTTCTGGCACATCGCATCGACAGCCTGCAGATGCTCGGTATCCATCAGTTCGCCGTTCACAAAGCACTGGTCACCGACGCGCAATACGCGCAGGCCGCCCAGACGTTGTAAGGGTTCACCCTGTTGCAGCAGTTCGTAGATTTCTCCGGCCTGATAAGGTGGCTCTGGCGGTGCAGCGTCCAGTTCGTGGCGGGTCTGAGAGATAAACTCGCCGAACCACTGTTGGAAGTGTTCCGGTTGCTGAACCAGATCCAGCATCATCTGGCGCAGAGCGTCGACTTCCTGTGGCAGCACTTGCGCCGGATGTTCGCGCAGCTGAATGTCTGGATCGCTATAGCGTTTGCTGCCCAGCTCGCGCGCCAGCACGTGGTCGGCAAAACCACTGATCAATTCACGGCCGTTGGGGGCGCGGAAGCCCACGGAGTAATTCAGTGCGTTTTCCAGCGCGTAACCTTCATGCGGGAAGCCCGGCGGAATATACAGAATATCGCCCGGCTCCATTTCTTCATCGATAATGGCATCGAAAGGTTCAACCTGCAGCAGGTCAGGATGCGGGCAAAGCTGCTTCATCGGCACTTTGTCGCCCACACGCCAGCGACGGCGGCCGGTGCCCTGAATGATAAAGACGTCGTACTGATCGAGGTGCGGGCCTACGCCGCCCCCCGGGACCGAGAACGAAATCATCAGATCGTCCATCCGCCAGTCCGGCAGTTGGCGGAACGGGCGCATCAGCGCGCTGGAAGGCTCATGCCAGTGATCCACTGCCTGCACCAGCAGCGACCAATTGTTCTCGCTCAGGTGGTCAAAGCTCTCAAAGGGACCGTGCGCAACCTGCCAGCGACCGTCCTGGTGGCTGACCAAACGGCTGTCCACTTCGTTTTCCATCGCCAGCCCAGCCAGCTCATCCGGGGAGATCGGATCGATAAAGTTTTTGAAGCCGCGCTTCAGAATCACCGGACGCTTTTGCCAATAACGTTGCAAAAAATCGTTCCAGTCCAGATCTAATTGATAATCCATGTTCTATTCCAGGATAGTGGAGTGAGCCTGAGAGCGATTATAACGGAAGTTTGGCCCCGTGGATCGGGGCCTTAACAACAGAATTTACTCGTTATGGTGGGAATCGTGCTGACGAGCGAAAGTGACCTGCATGCGGGCTCCGCCCAGTGGGCTGTCGCTGATGGTAATGGAGCCGTCGTACTGCTCAATAATCTCTGCCGCTACTGACAATCCCAGGCCCTGGCCCGGGCGCAATGTGTCTACCCGTTGACCGCGCTGGAAGATCAGCTCGCGCTTGCTTTCCGGAATGCCCGGACCGTCGTCGTCGATGACGATAGTGAGGTATTTATCGGAGTGCAGAGAAGTGATTTCAACGAATTCCAGGCAGTATTTACAGGCGTTTTCCAGCACATTGCCCATCACCTCCATAAAGTCGTTCTTTTCCCCCATAAAGGTCACTTCCGGCGAAATATCCAGGGTGATCACCACGCCCTTACGCTGATAGACCTTGTTCAGGGCCACATTCAGGCTGTCGAGCAGGGCCGGTACTGAATGGATCTCGCGTGTCAGTACCGTTTGTCCCGAATTGATGCTGGCGCGGTGCAGGTAGTAGCCGATTTGCTGGGAGATACGGCTGATCTGATCCAGCATGATCGGCTCGACCTCCTCGATGGTGGTTTGCTTGCCGGTACGCAGTGAGCGCAGGGTGGTTTGCAGCACGGCCAATGGCGTCTTCAGGCTGTGGGTCAGATCGGAAAGCGTGGTGCGATATTTGGTGTAGCGCTGGCGCTCGTTGCGCACCAGAATATTCAGATTGCGCACCAGTCCGCGTAACTCGCTGGGGGGATTTTCGTCAAGCTGTTCTCGTTCACCGTTCTCCAGTTCGCCGACCTGACTCACCAGTGCCTTGATTGGCCGCAAACTCCAGTAGGCTGCCAGCCACAGCAAGGGGACCACCAACAGCAGGTTAGCCAGCAACACATAGCTGAACCATTCCCACACCACGTCGGAGCGCTGTAGTTCCTGTGGAATGGTATCAACCACCACGATACTCAACGCGGGTAACCGTGGCGTCGCCGCGTAGGTGTTGACCGCCACCGAGTGGGTCAGCGCATTCTGGTCGTTGTCGTCATAGTCTTTGAGCTGATCCTGCGCCTTGGGGTTGTTACCCAGGACTTCGCTACTGATGCGGGTATCGGTGTCAATTTCGTAGAAACCGGACTCTTCCAGCCACTCTTTATTGATGCGCTTTTCCAGCTCCGGCACCTGGCGCTGGCTCCACAGCAACTTGCCCTTATCATCGTAAATAAACACCAGGGTAGGGAAGTTGAGATCGATATCGGGCGGAATGGCGATGGTGAGTTTGTTGTCTTTCCACTGGGCCAGACTGAAGAACAGATTGCTTTCGCCACGCAGCAGGCGGAAGGCGGTTTTGTCGAAACTGACGATATACCCCACGACCGCGACCAGACCATAGGACAGCGACAGCGCCAGGATCACCCCGGCGGTGGCCATCAAAAATCGGGCGCGTAGTGAAAACGGCTTTTTATCTTTGTTGAACATCATGTTCACTTCGCATCAAAACGATAGCCCTGGCCACGAACCGTGGTGATCACTTCCTGTGGGTATTCGGCCTGCAGCTTTTTACGCAAACGGCCCATCAGTACGTCAATGGTGTGGCTTTCGCGCAGTTCGGCATCCGGATATAGCTGCAGCATCAGCGAGTCTTTACTGACCACTTTGCCGGCGTTGCGGATTAAGGTTTCGATAATGGTGTATTCAAACGCCGTCAGTTTGATTTGCTGTTCGTTGACGCTCAGCTCGCGACGTGAAAGGTCGATCTGGAACGGCGGCAAGACGATCACCTGGGAAGCCAGGCCACTGTTACGACGCATCAGCGCCTGCATGCGAGCAATCACCTCTTCCAAATGAAACGGCTTGGTGACGTAGTCGTCGGCCCCGGCTTCCAGCACCGCCACTTTGTCCTGCCAGCTTTCGCGTGCGGTCAGCACGAGGATAGGCAATTTCATTTGGTGGGCACGCCAGCGGCGGATCAGGCTCAGGCCGTCTTCACCCGGCAGGCCGAGATCGACAATCGCGATGTCCGGCGCATGTTCCTGCAGGAAATAGTCGGCTTCCTTGGCATCTTCTGCTGCATCAACCTGGTGGCCCATTTCACGCATCTGTACGGAGAGGTGGTGGCGCAATAAACCGTTATCTTCAACAACCAGTACTCGCATGGCAGACTCCTGTAAATCGGCGGGTGAACATCCTGTCACCCACGCTGTAAAGGTAACACGCGCTTGGCGTGTGAGGGATAGCGTGCGACAACCTAGGCCATCTGATCGTTATATTGACGTTATGGTAGGTATAACCGGCTGTTACCGCAAGGGACGCAGAACCTTGGCAGGAAATAGCGCTATCGATTTTCGGTGCGTGGTCATTATCGGCAACATCAAATAAACGCTGGATAAACAATGAGGAGGCAAAGTTAAACCAAAATTAAACGAAAGAGGCTGCGAGGTGGGGAGAGGGGCCCCCGATTCCGGGCCCCTGAAGTATTTAAGGCTGGGTCGGTTTACTGACGCTGCTTTTGCGGATTTCCTGTACCTGTGCGGCGGTTACCGCCGGTGCATCATTGCCCCAACTGCTGCGCACAAAAGTGGCGAGTTGAGCAATCTGCTCGTCGTTCAGGCGCCAGCCAAAGTCCGGCATGGTCAGCCCGGTGGGCGCGCCGACGGTGACTGGCGTACGGGAGCCGTTGAGGATAATACCGATCAGCGAGGACGGATCATCACTTAACAGCGCCGGGTTGTGCGCCAACTGTGGGAAGGTGTCGCGATAGCCCTGGCCGTCACTGCGGTGACAGGCGGCGCAGTTATCCAGATAGGTTTGGGCACCCGGGCGGCTGACATCACCGTTTAACAGCATTTTGGCTGAGCTACCGTCCTGCGTCAGCGGCTTTTCCTTATTGGCGGCCGACAAGGATTGCAGATAAACGGCAATGGCACGCAAATCGGCATCGCTCAGGGACTGAGTACTGTCCTGTACTACGTCAACCATTGCACCGAAGGCGGCAAAACGGGGGGTATGGCCGGTTTTAAGGAAGCGGGTGATATCTTCCGTGCTCCATTTGCCCAGGCCACTTACCGCATCCGCGCGCAGGTTGGTGGCATGCCAGCCTTCCAGTGTGCCACCACTCAGATAGGCGTCGTCACTCTGGTTGAGCGCTTTTTCCTGGAAGCCAATACCGCGCGGCGTATGGCAGGAGCCGCAGTGGCCCAGCCCCTGGACCAAATAGGCACCGCGGTTCCAGTCGAGGCTTTGTGTGGTATCCGGCCGATAGGCGCCGTCTTCGCGAAACGCCAGATTCCACATGGCCAGCGGCCAGCGTATATTCAGCGGCCAGGGAATGTCACTGTCTTTATTGGGCTGAGCTACAGGCTTAACGTGCCGGGTAAAATACAGGTACAGGTCGCGAACGTCCCCATCACTGATTTTGGCGAACGAGGGATAGGGCATTGCCGGGTAGAGTCGGGTACCGTTGCGAGCGATACCTTTGCGCAAGGCGTCACTGAATTCCTGCAGACTGTATTCGCCGATGCCGGTTTGTTTATCCGGCGTGATGTTGGTGGAGTAGATAGCACCGACCGGGGTGGTCATTTTCAGACCACCGGCAAAGGGTACGCCGCTGGGGGCGGTATGACAGGCGGCACAGTCACCGGCGCGCGCCAGGTATTCCCCGTGTTGCAGCCGGGCCGCCAATTGTGGGTCGTCAGTTGCCTGTACCCTGGTAGCACCCAGCATCAACAGCGCCAGCAGCGAGGGGGTAAGTCCTTTCATGTGAAGCTCCTTATGCTATCAGGCCTGAACCAGAGGACCGGGGCTTTTCAGATACTGAGTGCGTATCGCCTCGGCCGAGTAGTAGGCCAGCGCGCCGACAATGCCGGTGGGGTTATAGGCCAGGTTCTGCGGAAAGGCGCAGGCACCGGTGACAAACACGTTTGGCACGTCCCAGCATTGCAGGTATTTATTCACCACGCTGGTGGCCGGGTTGTCGCCGGTAATAGCACCACCGGTGGTGTGGGTCGACTGGTAAGGCCGCACATCATAATGATCGCCGGCTTTCATCACCGATACCGACATCTGTTTGGGCTTCATGACGTTGGCGATATCCACCATCTTGCTGGTGATGTGCTGGGTCATTTTGATCTCATTGTCTTTCCAGTCAAACGTCATGCGCAGCAGTGGCAGGCCGTAGCCGTCCTTGTAGGTAGGATCCAGATCCAGATAGCAATCGCGGTAAGGCATCACCGAGCCTTCGGAGCCGAGGCTCATGCTGTGCAAATAGTTATCCTTGATGCCCTGTTTCCAGCCGCTGCCCCAACCGGGTGTGCCCGGCGGCAGCGTCATTTGCTGCAACGGTCGGCCCCCGGTGCGGGTAGCGGAGATGTAAGCCCCACCAATGAATCCCAAGCCGGTATGATCGAAGTTCTCCCCGTTCATATCGTCGATCACCATACCGGCCGCGCCAGCACCGATAAACGGATTGAAGTGGGTATCTTTATCGTAAAACAGCGAAATACCGCTGTTCATCTGGTAGGCGTAATTCTTGCCGACCACGCCTTCCCCGGTGACCGGGTTATAAGGTTTACCGATGCCGGACAGCAGTAACAGGCGGACGTTATGCAACTGGAAGGCGCTGAGGATCACCAGATCGGCCGGTTGCTCCACCTCTTGTCCCAGGACGTTGATATAGGTCACGCCGATGGCTTTCTTGCCGCTGCTGTCCAGATTCACTTTGATCACCTGCGACTGGGTGCGTAGCTCAAAGTTTTTACGTTGGGTCAGCACCGGCAGGATGGTGCTCTGTGGTGACGCTTTGGAATACATAAAGCAGCCGAAGCGTTCGCAGTAGCCGCAGTAGTTGCAGGGACCGAGCTGGACGCCATAGGAATTGGTGTAGGGGACGGAGCAGTTGGCGGCAGGCACGTTGAAGGGGTGATAACCCAGCGACTCGGCCGCGGTGCCAAACAGTGAACCGGAGTAAAGCGGCTTCAGCGACGGAGTGGGGTATTCGCTGTTGCGTGGTCCCTCGAACGGATTACCGCCCTTGATGATTTGCCCGCGCAGATTACCGGCTTTACCTGCCGTGCCGCAGACTTTTTCGAACTTGTCGAAGTAGGGTTCCAGCTCCTGATAGCTCAACGGATAGTCCTGCAGCGTCATACCTTCCGGGATCCACTTGGCTCCGTATTTTTCGGTGAGGGTGGTGTGCAGCTTCAGGTCGGACGGCAAAGCGCGCCAATGCATACCATTCCAGTGCACACCGGCACCGCCGACGCCGTTGCCCGGCAAAAAGGAACCCAGTTGACGGTAGGGCACGGCAAATTCTGCCGGGGTGTGACGTACCGTGACCGTCTCGTTGGCCATCGGCTGCATCAGTTTCATGCGAATGCCATAGGTCAGTTCATCGGCAATGCGTGGATAGGCGAAGTCCGGATAAGTATCACGCTGTTCACCACGCTCCAGTGCCAACACGCTAAGCCCACTTTCGGTTAACTCCATCCCCATGATGGCGCCGGTCCAGCCAAATCCAACGATGACCACGTCTACCGCTGGCTTCTTGATTGCGCTCATTTATGCATTCCTTTTGCTTGAGATACTGACCGGCCCGAGGGGATAAGGCTGATTGGGGCGATTAGCCCAGTCGGTGTAATCCGCACGTGCGCCGGGGAAACCGATCATTTTCCAAGACGCCAGCGTCTGGTTACCGCCATGCACCGGATCGGCCAGGTAGCCCTCTTTGGTGTTGGTGAGCAACTGGTCGAAAAACGCCTTGCCGGGCAGGTCTTCAGAATCCAGTTGGCCGTGCTCCAGCGCCGCCAGCAGTTGTTCCTGCTCGGCGTGATCGAGATCGGCAAACCCTTTTTGGAACTGTTGCTGGCAGTGTGCATTGACTTCGCGGATGCCGATTCGGTAGGTTTCGCGCGGCGTCAGCTTGGACTGATAGCCCAGTTGCGGCGGGGAAGGAACGAACGGCGGATGCATGTACCATAAGCCGCCGTGGCCGTAGGGGGCTTCCATTTGCCGATCGATAAACACCGGTACGCCCTGATCGACTGCACCTGGGCCATTATCGTCAGTGGGGATCAGTCGGTCGCAGGCCGCCAGCAGAAAACGCCATTCATCTGCGTTGAAATAGACCGGAACATAGTGCTCCGATACGCCGGCAGCGGGGGCAGCCTTGGCATCCAGTGCCAGAATGCTGCTGCCAGCGGCGGCCAGCGGGATCAACGCCAGGGTCTTTTTGAGAAAGTTACGCCGGGGCGGCGAAGAGTTGTGCTGTTGTGACATAATTCCACCTTGAACATGCTTCACAATAAATGCCCGCGTTGGCAATACCGGCCAACGCCGCTGCTATCCAGCAGCGGTAAACAGGCGGGGACGGGTAATAAACTAGACAACCACATTAGTAGCAAGCTACTGGTATGGTTGTATTAGTGTAGGGCTGGCGCTGTAAATCAAACAACGGATGATCTGTTTCAAAACATTTTGTTCACAACTAGATTGATTTAGATCAATTAAATAACATCTCCGTTACCGGTTTATTCTCCGGAGACACGGCGGACCTCTGATCCGGAGCAGCATGAAACACAGCAGTGACAGCCAACAGGGCGTTTCGACAGAGGCGATTCAGGCAAGCTTTAATCAGCATTTACGACAGGGGATGACGCGTAAGGCTGCGCTGCACCTGACGATCAAACAGCAGGTGACGGCGGGCGAGCTGTGCTATCAGGCAAAACTGCCGCCCAGCCGGGTTCTGGCGGCTCAACTGGCTATTTCTCGCGATACCGTCGAACTGACCTATGGCCAGTTGGAAGCGGAGGGCTATATTGCCCGTGTCGTTGGGCGCGGTAGCTTCGTCAGTTACCAGCAAGACACCCTGATCGGCCGTGAACTGCTGGCGGTCGACCATATGGGTCATGCCCTGTTGGTGGAGCGGGAACTGAGTGCACACGGCCGCTCCCTGCTGATTGCTGCCCATGCTCCACATACCCGCCGCAGCGGCTCATTGACCCCCTCAATGCCCGACCTGCGCTTGTTCCCTATCGATAGCTGGCTGCAATTGGAAAGGCAGGCGGTGCGCCAGGGAGCCGAACGCCTGCTGGGCTATGCCGATCCTCAGGGGCTGGTGGAGTTGAGAGAGGAAATTATCGAGTATCTGCGCCGGGAAAGGGGCGTTAAGGCCAGTGCTGAGCAGGTGATCGTGGTGACCAGTTCCCAGCAGGCGCTCTCGCTGTGTACCCAGGTGCTGTTTAATCCCGGTGACCGGGTGTTTGTTGAAGAGCCCGGTTATCAGGGCGCGAAAAAACTGGTTCAATCGGCGGGCTTAATCGCTCAGCCGATTGGAGTGGATCAATCGGGTATGGATATCGATACGTTGGTTCAGACCAAAGAGGGCGGGCGGGGCGTTTATATCACCCCTTCTCATCATTACCCTCTGGGATATTCACTCAGTATTGAAAGAAGACTGAAGTTATTAGCGTGGGCGCAACGTGAAAAGGCCTGGATTATTGAAGATGATTACGATTCCGAGTTCAATTATAACGGGTTGACCACTGCATCATTACAGGGGCTGGATCAGTACCAACGTACGTTATATATCGGTACTTTTAGTAAAAGTCTGTTCCCGGGGTTACGCATTGGCTTTCTTATTGTTCCGCCGCAATTAATTCCACCTATGGTGGCGGCTAAACAATTCCAGGATGGTTATACTTCGGCACTGCCACAGATGACGTTATTCAAATTTATCAATGACGATTTTTATGCCGAACATTTAAGAAATATGCGCAAGATATATCAGGCCCGACTGGAGATTTTACATACGGCGGTGCATCAGTATCTTGCCACCTGGACTCAACCGCGGTTGCCACAGGGGGGGCTGCAACTGGTTTGTCCATTGGCGGACGCGGCAACCGAACGGCAGTTGATCCTGGCTGCTGCTGCGCAGGGGATGAAGGTTTATGGATTGATTGATTTTTATACCCATCCGCCGGGCGAAGGTGCGTTGGTATTCGGATTTGCGGCCTATAATCCAGACGAAATTGTAAATTTTATCAAAAAGTTATCATCGATTTTCAGCACGCTTCCAGAATCGATCTGAGCAGGGTGATTTCGTTGAAATTGGTCTGCCCGCTGTTGTTGATTGGTCTGTATTCAGTAGGCATTGGCCGGTGTATCCTGCGGGTATTCCGTTATTTCTCCTCTGGAAATAACAGCTTAAAACCAGAGAGGCATTATGCTCCCAGTACACAATGAAGTCACAATTCGTAAATTACAAAACGCTGATAAACCTCAGTGGTTAGATCTTTGGCAAGGGTATCTTCATTTTTATCGCGCGGATATTAAGCCGCAGGTAACCGATCACACCTTTGGACGTTTATGTGAGGATCCGCAGGTTTATGGCCTGGTGGCAGAAGATAAAAACGGCAATTTGTTGGGATTAATGAACCTGATATTCCATCCTTCCACCTGGAGTTCGGTGGGTTATTGCTATATTGAAGATCTTTATGTTTCGCCGGCGGCGCGTGGCAAGAAGGTGTCCGAAAAATTATTTGAGCAGGCCTATCAGTTGGCGGACGAAAAAGGCAGCGATCGGGTTTATTGGACGACGCAGGAATATAATGCTCCGGCCCGTTCGTTGTATGACAAAATAGGTCGAAGAACTTCGTTTGTTGTTTATGAACGTTAACGACAGGTAGGGGAGGCTGTATGGTGATCAATCAATTCGGCCAGCCGGTCGGCGAGCCATTAGCCGATTGGCGGGTAGTGAAGCGCCCAACTGGCGAGACGCTCGACGGGCGATTTTGCCGCCTGAAACAGCTTGATGCGAAGCGGGATCATGCCGCGTTGTTCAGTGCTTTCCAGCAGGCGCCGGATGGCCGGGACTGGACCTATTTATCGATAGAACGGCCGGACAGCCCGGCGGCGATGTTGCAGCATCTGACCACCCTGCAGGCGAATGCCACGCTGGTGAACCTGACGGTGTTCGACCGTGCAAGCCAGGCTCCGGTCGGAACGGTGGCCTACATGCGCATCGATGAAGCTAACGGCGTGGCGGAGATTGGCCATGTCAGTTGGTCACCGGCGATGAAGCAGCGCTCGAGCGCCACCGAAGCGATTTATCTGATGCTGCGACACCTGTTTGAGGATTTGGGTTATCGCCGCTGTGAATGGAAGTGCGACAGCCATAACGCCCCCTCCAAACAGGCGGCGACGAGATTCGGTTTTAAGTATGAAGGCACTTTCAGATATGCGTTGGTCACCAAGGGCCGCAGCCGGGACACCGACTGGTTTGCTATAACAGCCGACCGTTGGCCGACCATCAGGGCCGGGTTTGAGCAGTGGCTGGATCCCGACAACTTCGACGCACAAGGGCAGCAGAAAAAACGGCTGCAGGAGTTGATGGGATAGAAGTCAAAGAGGCGGCCATGTGGCCGCCTCTTTGTTTTAGCAGTATAGCGATTACTTCAGTTCATCGACCATGGTCGCGGCGCGGCCAATGTAATTAGCCGGGGTCATGGCTTTCAGACGAGTTTTCTCCTCTTCCGGCAATGCCAGTCCATCGATAAACGCCTGCATACCGGCAGCATCCACGCGCTTGCCGCGGGTCAGCTCTTTCAGCTTCTCGTAGGGTTTTTCGATGCCGTAACGGCGCATCACGGTCTGGATCGGTTCGGCCAACACTTCCCAGTTGTGATCCAGTTCGTCCAGCAGGTGTGCCTGGTTCACTTCCAGCTTGCTGATACCTTTCATGGTCGCCTGGTAGGCGATCAATGCATAACCCAGGCCGACGCCCAGGTTACGCAGCACGGTGGAGTCGGTCAGGTCGCGCTGCCAGCGGGAAACCGGCAGTTTGCTGGCCAGGTGGCCCAGCACCGCGTTAGACAGGCCCAGATTGCCTTCGGAGTTTTCGAAATCGATCGGGTTAACCTTGTGCGGCATGGTGGAAGAACCGATTTCACCGGCGATGGTCTTCTGCTTGAAGTGATTCAGCGCGATGTAACCCCAAACGTCACGGTCGAAGTCGATCAGAATGGTGTTGAAACGCGCAACGCAGTCGAACAGTTCGGCGATATAGTCGTGCGGCTCGATCTGAGTGGTGTACGGGTTCCAGGTGATGCCCAGCGAAGTGACGAATTCTTCGCTGAAGATATGCCAGTCCACTTCAGGGTAAGCGACGATGTGGGCGTTATAGTTGCCGACCGCACCGTTGATTTTACCCATGATTTCCACACGTTCGAACTGACGGAACTGACGTTCCATCCGGTAGGCCACGTTGGCGAATTCCTTACCGACGGTGGACGGGGTGGCAGGCTGGCCGTGGGTACGGGACAGCAGCGGAATATCGCGGTATTCCAGCGCCAGGCCCTTGATCGAATCGATGATTTTACGCCAGTACGGCAGCACCACATCCTGACGTGCCGTTTGCAGCATCAGCGCGTGCGACAGGTTGTTGATGTCTTCGGAGGTACAGGCAAAGTGGATAAACTCGGACACCGCCTGCAGGGCAGGGACCGCTTCCACTTTTTCCTTCAGGAAATATTCAACCGCTTTCACGTCGTGGTTGGTGGTGCGTTCGATAGTCTTGATACGCTGCGCGTCTTCTTCGCTGAACTCTGCGACGATCTTGTCGAGGAAAGCGTTTGCGTCGGCGTCAAAAGCCGGAACTTCCTTGATTTCTGCGCAGGCGGCCAGTTTTTGCAGCCAACGTACTTCAACCTGCACACGGAATTTCAGCAGACCGTACTCGCTGAAAATGGTGCGCAGTGCGCTGACTTTATCACCGTAGCGTCCATCAACGGGTGAAACGGCGGTCAGTGAGGATAATTCCATCGGTAGCAACTCCTGGGATCTATTAACAATGAGCAACGATATTTTGCGCCTGTTTAAACAGACGATTACGGGAAAACATTAACTGCAGGCGGCTGCCGCCAACCTGTTGCCATAGCACGGCGGCACGGATGCCAGCCAGCAATGTGGCGCGAACTTTGGCCTGCACCTGCGGATTTTGCAGGATCGCCGGTGAACCGGTCACCTGGATGCGCGGCCCGAGCGGGCTGACCACGTCGACATAAATGCCGGCCAGCGCGCTGATAATAGTGTCTGATTCCAGATCAAAATGCGCCAGTTGACGCTCAAGCTGGCCGAGACGTTCGCCAAGCTGGTTCATCGCCTGCTTATTGGCATTGAGCTTACGCTCCAGCACCATCAGGCTGATGGTGTAGCGGGTCAGTTCGGCAGCCAGGCCTTTATTGTTGGCATTGAGGACGCCCATCAGCGTCTCAAGACCCATTTTCAGATTGCGTTCTTCACCGCCAAACACCGCCAGCGTGGAAGGGGGATCCATCTGCAGCAGGCTGCTCAGCGAGATATTCATGGCCTCGCGATCGCATTGGCCTTCGTGTGCCAACTGCTGAACCAGACGTGCGGTCTGGCTGATCCCGGCCATCGCCAGCGTAATGTCATAATAATTCTTCGCCACGATTACTCCTGTAAACGCTGTTCAATAATGCCGCCGCCGAGGCAGATTTCATCCTGATAGAACACGGCTGACTGGCCTGGGGTGACGGCGGCAACCGGCTCGTCGAAACGCACTTCGATGCGTTGTTCGTCAAGCGGGGTGACGGTGCAAGGAATATCCTGCTGGCGATAACGGGTTTTCACCGTACAGCGGAACGGCCTGCTCAGCGGCAGGCGATCAACCCAATGCAGTTGCTGCGCGATCAGCCCGACGGACATCAGACGCGGGTGCTCATGCCCCTGCGCGACCACCAGTACGTTGTTGGCGACGTCTTTGTCCACCACGTACCACGGATCTTCGCTGCTGTCTTTCATACCGCCGATGCCCAGCCCTTTGCGTTGCCCCAGAGTGTGGTACATCAGACCCTGATGTTCACCAACGGTCTGACCGTCGACGCTAACAATCGGGCCCGGCTGTGCAGGCAGGTAACGGCCGAGGAAGTCGCGGAATTTGCGCTCGCCGATAAAGCAGATGCCGGTGGAGTCTTTTTTCTTGGCGGTAACCAGCTCCAGCTGTTCGGCGATGCGGCGCACCTCCGGTTTTTCCAACTCACCGACCGGGAACAGGCTTTGTGCGACCTGCTCGTGGCTCAGGGTGTAGAGGAAGTAGCTCTGGTCTTTGTTGCCGTCGACTCCGCGCAGCAGACGGCTTTTGCCGTCCACGTCCTGGCGGCGCACGTAGTGGCCGGTGGCGATAAAGTCGGCCCCCAGATCTTCTGCGGCGAATTCCAGGAAGGCTTTGAATTTGATTTCTTTATTACACAGGATGTCCGGGTTCGGCGTGCGGCCGGCCTTGTACTCTTCAAGGAACAGCTCAAACACGTTGTCCCAGTACTCTGCCGCGAAATTCACCGTATGCAGTTCGATGCCGAGTTTGTCGCACACCGCCTGCGCATCGGCCAGATCGGTCGCTGCGGAGCAGTATTCTTCGTCATCGTCTTCTTCCCAGTTCTTCATAAACAGCCCAGCGACCTGATAGCCCTGTTGCTGTAACAGATAGGCAGTAACGGAAGAGTCGACGCCGCCGGACATACCGACGATTACTTTTTTCTGGCTGTTGTCTGACATGGGGATCTCGCGAACTTGAACACTAACCGTGCTGATAAAAAACAAGCGCAGGATTTTACCACGTTGGCCTCGTCGGCGCACGGCACTTATTCATCTCAAAATGGCCAGTTATAGCTGCTGACCAGTGATAGCGGATAGCGCTCCGGCTGCTGATAACAACGTAGGCTTTCCGCCACCAGTGCGGAACGCAGGTTGGGTGCCTGTAAAATCTCGTCGGCGCTCAACCACAGGCAGCGGTCGATATCGCTGTCGTGCGGCTCGGTCGGCAACGGTTGTTCCAGCTCAATCACAAAGCAAAAACGCAGGAACGGCGTGTTGTCCGGCGCGATCCACTGGTGCAGCTTGAGGAATGACTGCGGTGTGGCGCGGATGCCGGTTTCTTCCCACAGTTCGCGCTCGGCGGCCTGCACCAGGGTTTCGTCGGCCTCAAGATGACCGGCCGGCTGGTTCCAGAGCGCCTTATGGTTGATAGTCTCTTCGACAATCAAGAACTTGCCGGCGGCGTGAACCACGCAGGCAACGGTAACGTGTGGTTTAAACATGGCGACCCCTTACAACGGCGGCTTGGCGGGCTGATTACAGCGAATCAAGGTTTTTCCATTCACCGGGTTGCAGTTCTCCCAATGAAAGATTACCCATACTGTAGCGAATCAGCCGCAGGGTAGGAAAGCCGATATGTGCAGTCATGCGACGTACCTGACGGTTTCGCCCTTCGTACAGGGTGATTTTCAGCCAGGCTGTCGGGATTGATTTGCGTTCGCGGATCGGTGGATTGCGCGGCCACAGCCATTGTGGTTCGGCGACCAACTCCACGCCAGCCGGCAGGGTCGGGCCGTCTTTGAGCGTGACGCTGCTGCGCAAGGGAGCCAAATCGCTGTCCTGCGGTGCACCCTCGACCTGCACGTAATACACCTTACCGGTACGCTTGCCCGGTTGGGTGAGCTGTGCCTGCAGTTTGCCGTCATTGGTTAACACCAATAATCCTTCGCTATCGCGATCCAGGCGTCCGGCGGCATAAACATCGGCAAAAGGAATGAATTCTTTCAGCGTGGTGCGGCCAGCCTCATCGGTAAATTGGGGTAACACATCGAAGGGCTTGTTGAATAACACCACGCGACGCGGCCCTTGTGCTACAGCGGGTTTGGCGGCATCAGGCGGGCTGAATCGTTTAACTTTGTGATTTCTAACAGGGAATTTTTTCATAACAGTTGAGATTACGGATGATAGGCGCATTATAACCGAATCCGTTTCGGATTGGCGCGGACAGAAAATTCCAGTAGTATCTACACGCATCTTACAAAGCATTAACAAAAATTGCGCTTGAAGGAGAGGTTGATGGAAAGCAAAGTAGTTGTTCCGGCAGAAGGTAAAAAGATTACGGTCGATGCCCAGGGTAAACTGGTTGTTCCGAATAACCCGATCATTCCGTTTATCGAAGGCGACGGCATTGGCGTTGACGTTACCCCTGCTATGATTCACGTGGTTGATGCAGCAGTGAAAAAGGCCTACCACGGCGAACGTAAAATCTCCTGGATGGAAATCTACACCGGCGAAAAATCCACTCACGTTTACGGGAAAGACGTGTGGCTGCCGGAAGAAACCCTGGATCTGATCCGTGACTACCGCGTTGCCATCAAAGGCCCGCTGACTACCCCAGTCGGTGGCGGTATTCGCTCCCTGAACGTGGCCCTGCGCCAGCAACTGGACCTGTACGTGTGTCTGCGTCCGGTGCGTTACTACCAGGGCACCCCAAGCCCGGTTAAACACCCAGAGCTGACCGACATGGTGATCTTCCGCGAAAACGCCGAAGACATCTATGCAGGTATCGAATGGAAAGCCGGTTCTGCTGAAGCAGACAAAGTGATCAAGTTCCTGCGCGACGAAATGGGCGTGAAGAAAATCCGCTTCCCAGAGCAATGCGGTATCGGCGTGAAGCCATGCTCTGAAGAAGGGACCAAACGTCTGGTTCGTGCAGCGATCGAATACGCTATCACCAACGACCGCGACTCTGTGACCCTGGTTCACAAAGGCAACATCATGAAGTTCACCGAAGGTGCCTTCAAGGATTGGGGCTACGAACTGGCGCGCGAAGAGTTCGGCGGTGAGCTGATCGACGGCGGCCCATGGCTGAAAATCAAGAACCCGAACACCGGTAAAGAGATCGTGGTTAAAGACGTGATCGCCGACGCCTTCCTGCAGCAAATCCTGCTGCGTCCGGCTGAATACGACGTGATCGCCTGTATGAACCTGAACGGTGACTACATTTCCGACGCCCTGGCTGCACAGGTTGGTGGTATCGGTATCGCACCTGGCGCCAACATCGGTTCCGACTGCGCCCTGTTCGAAGCCACCCACGGCACTGCACCTAAGTATGCCGGTCAGGATAAAGTGAACCCAGGTTCCATCATCCTGTCTGCAGAAATGATGCTGCGTCACATGGGCTGGTTCGAAGCGGCTGACCTGATTGTTAAAGGCACTGAAGGCGCAATCGCTGCCAAGACCGTGACCTATGACTTCGAACGCCTGATGGAAGGCGCTAAGCTGCTGAAATGTTCAGAGTTTGGCGACGCTATCGTTAAACACATGTAAGTGTGTTTAA
The DNA here is from genome assembly GCF_008830365.1 of Serratia proteamaculans. Taxonomy (GTDB): domain Bacteria; phylum Pseudomonadota; class Gammaproteobacteria; order Enterobacterales; family Enterobacteriaceae; genus Serratia; species Serratia proteamaculans. The sequence continues at coordinate 308,028 of NZ_WBKI01000001.1, forward strand.
GCGTTTGAAATAAGAACGGGAGCTTATAGCTCCCGTTTTTTATTTCCAGTTTAAATCCCCACTCGACAGGGGATTTTTATTCAATCCGCTTTGGTGGCATCAGGGTGATTCTTGCCTTCCTCGATAAAATCTTCATCAATCTCATCCGTGGTTTCGGCACTGTCGCGGCCGGAAAGAATATTCCAGCAGGCGATGAACAGGGCGGCGATAAGCGGGCCGATGACGAAACCATTAATACCGTAAATCTCCATACCGCCCAGGGTTGAAATCAGGATCAGATAATCCGGCATCTTGGTGTCTTTACCCACCAGCAGTGGACGAAGAATGTTGTCGACCAAACCGATGATCACCACGAAGAAGCCCACCAGGAACAGGCCTTTCCACAACATACCGGTGGCGAAGAAATAGATGGCAGCGGGTACCCAGATAATGGCGGAGCCCACTGCGGGGATAATAGACAGGAACGCCATCAACGCGGCCCACAGCAGACTGCCTTCGATGCCGGTGAAGTAAAACGCCAGGCCGCCGAGCGCGCCTTGCACTACCGCCACCACGACCGTGCCTTTTACCGTCGCGCGGGAAACGGCCGCGAACTTCACAAACAGATGATGTTTAACATGTTCGGATAATGGCAGCGCCTGGAGCGTCAGATTAACCAGATAAGCGCCATCTTTCAGCAGGAAGAACAGCAGATAAAGCATCACGCCAAAGCCAACGGCAAAGTTGAACGTGCCTTTGCCGATCAGGAACACGCTACCGGCCAGGTATTGCCCACCCTGCAGTGCCACTTCCGAAAGTTTCTTTTGTATTTCAGCCGCGTTGTCGAGGTTGTGCTCTGTCAGGAAATGACGCGCCCAGTTGGGGAGTAACTGTAGGGTATCGGCCACAATGACCGGGAATTGGGTGTTATTACCCTGTAATTTGGTGTAGACCACGTTAAGCTCAATCGCCAATGAAGACGCAATAATCGCCAGGGGAGTAAATACGATCAGACAGATCACTACCAGCGTCAAAAAAGACACCAGGCCATTGCGGTCACCCAGATACTGCTTAAGTTTTTGTTTCACCGGGTGGAAAATTACCGCCAGGATGATGGCCCACAACACTGACGAGTAATAGGGACCCAGTACATCCAGAAAAGCCGCGGTCACTATAAAAAGGATCAGAATAAAGAATCCCTTTGAAATACCCTTAGACATCATACCCGTCCCTCTGATGATAGATTTCTCCACCAATGCCGGTATTCAATGGCATTGACACTTCTTGAAGATTAAACCCTATCATCACAAACGTTTAACAGGTAGCGGATTTTATCGGTGAACAGTTAATAGAACTTATTAATAATGCCTCATGTTATGAGGACATTAAGCTGATGAAACGACGGCTCGGCAACTTGTCCGGACATGCATTGCCTAGGGGCTGGTTTTCGACGCGAGCGCCAGCGCCAGAATACTGCCCAACACCGCGGCGGCCAGCACCATACCCGCGGGCGCAGACCAGCCGGAGTAGGCGACAAGGCTGCTCAAGACAATAGGGCCGACCACCTGGCCAAGATAAATGCCCTGCATCACCAGGCCCAGACTCAGCGGGATCAAAGTGGGCTCGGGTGCCGCCGCTGGGGTGGCAGCCAGAATAGTGGCGGGCAGCATGCCGCCGATACCGCTAAACAGTAAACACAGTGGAACCAGCATGGCATTCGGTGTGATCGAAAGGAAGACGCTGGCTCCGGCAAGCCCCATCAGCATGCTGGCAATGGCGAGCAGGGTACGGGCACGCAGGCCACGCGACAGCAATACACCGGCGAACAGATTGCCGAGAATATTGACCGCTATCACCGCTGCGCTGACACCGCCGGCCGCGGCCAGTGTCAGCCCGATGCGTTGCATCAGGAATATCGGCAGAAAGGCCATCACGGCGAAAAACTGCAGGTTATAGGTGGTGAAGATCAGGGCCAGCAGCAGCGGTTGCCGGGCACGCAGGATGCTGGCCAGCGCCTGACGCAATTTCACCGTCGTGGCAGCAGCGGCAGTTGTCACCATGCGCGGCGTGGTGAGCGGTAGCAACAATGCCGCCAGCAGGGTCAGAATGCCACCGGCGACCCAGCTCTGTTGCCAGTCGGCGAAATGCGGGCCGAAGAACAGGGAGATCGCTATGCCCGCCGGCATAAAGGTGCTCCAGATGCTGAACACCAGATTACGTTGTTGCGGCGCCACTACCCGAGTGAGCACGGTCGGTGCAGCCACCACCACAATGACAAAGCCGATCCCTTCGATAACGCGGGTGACGATCAAGCCGGTGAAGTCGTGCTGAGTCGCCCCGGCGAAGCTGGCGACGCTGACGATCATCAAGCCCAGGCCCAACAAGCGACGATCGCCCCAGCGGCGCACCAGTTGCCCGGCGGCGATGCCACCGAACACGCCGATAAACGGAAAGGCGGAAATAATCCAGCTCAGCGACTCCAGCGAGCGGCCAAACTCGCGCTGCAGTTCTGGTAGGGCAATGGTCGCTTTTCCCACGTGCAGCGCCACGGCAATACCGGCGAACAGCACATTGACGATTGCCGGCCACTGCGTGGCGGGGGCTGGCGCTGAGCCCACGGCGTCGAGCTTGGTCGCAGTCATGATTTTCTCCTGGGAGATAAAAATCAGACTATGCGTTATGCCGAAATTATCGACAGTTCAATTGTGGCTCTATTGGCCGGCAGAACCGTACATTTCGAGCCTTATTGCTGAACCTTTTCGTTAATTATCTCCCTTAAGCAAGAGTTATATTTTTCTCTCTGTTGCATACTGATATCATTGTAAGGCTTTAATTAATCTGGAATTAAAATGAAAAAAATATTATTAGCAGCGACATTATTTACTCTTGTTGGTTGTGCCAGGCCTTATGGTCCGGCAGATGAAGTTTTGAGCAAAAAATATGCTGAAAAAAAAGAAAACGTGGTACAGAGCAAAATTACTGTCACCAGAAACAAGCAGTTTATTGGTGGAGGGAGCGGGGGGACTTGCCGGTTTGTGGTCGCGGTAGATGAAACTAATATTGCACTTTTGCGACAAAATCAATTTGCCGTGGCTTACCTGGATAAAGGCCCGCATAAATTGAAAGTGAGCAATGATTGCAATGTGTTGTCTATGGGAATGAGAAAAACGCTGGATATCGTGGCTGATGGTACAGATCAGGAATATGTCACGGAAAATGGTTTTTGGGGTCAGTACCGGATGTGGCAAGTGAAGTAACCCGCTCGCGAGAATGTTGGAGAGAGGTTATACAATCTCTCTCTACTTGATCGAACAGCGCGAAGTTCATCATTATCCCAGCGCTATCGAAGGCGTAAGCGCCAATATGAGCCAACTTCTTTACCACCACCATGTTGCCGCATTCGGCTGAGCAGCAGATCGCCGATACCGCCAATACCGAATATGAAAAACTGGAATTTGTCGCGGTGGCGCTATACGGAGATACCGAACAGCTTAAGCCACTGACGAAAAAATTCTCGGTTTACCGCTAGACCCTGTCTGTCGCATTACGCCATTAACGCGCCCGATCACACAAAAACGGCAGCCTGATTTCTTTGGGCTGCTGGGACATGATAGTTTTTATCAAAATCATGAGGGAGACGATTATGGCAGGCAAGAAAACCACCCTGGCCGCCATTGCCAGAGAGGCACATGTTGGTATCGCTACGGTTGACCGGGTAATAAACCAGCGCGCAACAGTACGGCCGGAAACGGCCCGCAGGGTAATTGCGGCTGCGCACAAATTAGGCTTCGCACTAGAGAAATCACATCAATTGTTTGAGACGGTAGGCCAACCCGCCGCACGGATTAAAATGGGCTTTATCTTGCTGCGCAAGGAACATTCGTTCTACGCACAACTGGCGGATAGCCTGCTGGAACAGGCTGCACCCTATTACGACGCTGAGCACCCGCCACAGTTCATGTTTCATGATATCAGCGCGGTTAGCGACACCGCTGCCGCCATCACACAGTTAAGTCAAAGTGTGGATGTGATCGGCGTGCTGGCGCTGGATAACCCGATGATCCGTTTTGCGGTGGAAGAGGCTACCAGGCAGGGGATAAAGGTGTTTACGTTGCTGTCGGATTTATCGGTACACAGCCGTGCCGGTTATATCGGCTGGGCGGTGGATCGCTTGTGCCACCGCCAGGGCGATGTCGGGGTAATTATCGGCGATAACCGTTTTCTGTGTCAGGAAACCTGCGAAATCAGCTTTCGATCTTACCTGCGCGAACACCTGAGTGGTCAGCGGGTGCTTGAGCCGGTACGCAGTCATGAACGGGCCGAAAGCGCAAGACAAGTCACTCAAACCTTGCTGGAGCAGCATCCCAATCTGGTGGCTCTGTATGCACCCTGCGGGGGTGTGGAAGGGATTATCGCTGCGCTGCGGAAAAGCGGCAGGCAGCATCAGGTGATGCTGATTTGCCATGGCCCGGTTGCAGGCGGCGAAATGGCGCTGATCGACGGCACGCTGGATCTGATGCTCAGGCATCGTATTGCCGAGTTTGCGGCGTCAGTCATCAGCACTTTTGTCGCCGCCACCGGTGGCGGCTCCTCCGGTTTTAGTCACACCATTAACCGCTTTGATCTGATCACCAAAGAAAACCTCTGATAGTCGGCTCCCTCTGGTGGAGCCGTTTTTCATTATAAATCTCCCAATCTCCCAGGCGCTTCGACCTGCCTGGATTTGATAAAAAACTATCATTTAAACTATCAAAATTAACGAGATCGTCATCAAAAAATGAAAGTTTCATCATTGCCGGTTTCGAAACGTTTATTTAATACTGAGGACACATCGACTTCGACCAGGAATAAAAATGATGAGTTTGCCGATTGCCAATGCGCCCTGTAGTTGGGGTGTGGATGACCCTAAAAACCCGCATCTTCCGCCTTACACCAAAGTGCTGCAGGAGGCGAACGCTGCCGGCTATCGCAGCATTGAGCTGGGGCCCTGGGGCTATCTGCCCACCGATGCCGATATCTTGAGCGCCGAATTACAGCGGCACGGACTGTCGCTGGTGGCCGGCACCATTTTCGACGATCTGGTCAGCGAACAAAACTTTAGCTATCTCCTTGAACTGACACATAACATTTGCCGAAATTTGTCGCAGACTGCCAGGGCGCAGTCTATAAATGCCGGTAACTGCTCACCGCCATATCTGGTGATTATTGATTTCGGTAATCCTCAGCGTGCCAAATTTGCCGGGCAGTCCTTACTGGCACCGCGACTTACCCAGGCGGACTGGCAGCGGATGATCGGCCATATCATGACTCTTGGCAAAATTGCCTGGCAGGAATATGGCGTGCGGCCGGTAGTGCATCCGCATGCCGGTGGTTGTATAGAATTCGCCGATGAAATTGAGCAACTGGTCGAGCAAATTCCTCACCAAATCGCCGGGCTGTGCCTGGACACTGGCCATTTGTATTACTCAGGTATGGACCCGACCACCTGGATTGATCGCTATTTTGCGCGCATCGATTACCTGCACTTCAAGGATGTTAACCCGCAGGTATTTCACCAGGTGTTGGCGAGTGGGCTGGATTTCTTCACTGCTTGTGCGCAGGGAGTGATGTGTCCATTGGGCAAGGGGGCGATCGATTACCCGGCGGTGCGAGAATTATTAATAACGCGTGGTTATCAGGGTTGGATCACCATTGAGCAGGAGCGGGACCCATGTCATGCGCAGGGCAGCCTGAGTGATGTAACGGAAAGCCTCAACTATTTACGAACCCTCGGTTTTTAATCAGGAGAAATGTGATGATCAACGGCATTAAACCTTTGGAACGGTCCTTGCGCTGGGGGATGGTTGGCGGCGGCGGAACCAGTCAGATTGGTTATATTCATCGTTCTGCGGCACTGCGCGATGGCACTTTCTCCCTGGTGGCCGGGGCGTTTGATATTGACGCGCAGCGAGGGCGTCTTTTTGGACAGAGCCTGGGGATCGCAGCGGAGCGTTGTTACCCGGATTACGCTACGCTATTTCGCGAAGAGGCTGCCAGAGTGGATGGCATCGAGGCGGTTTCCATTGCCACCCCCAATAATACCCACTTTGCCATCTGCCAGGCGGCACTGGCCGCTGGCCTGCATGTCGTGTGTGAGAAACCACTGTGTTTCACCGTTGAAGAAGCGCAGGCGCTGGTCGAACTGAGCCAAAAACAGCATAAAATTATCGGTGTTACCTACGGCTACGCCGGACACCAGTTGATCCTTCAGGCCCGGCAGATGATCGCCGACGGCCTGCTGGGTGAGATCCGCATTATCAACATGCAATTTGCGCACGGATTCCATGCGGCGGCGGTGGAGTTGGATAACCCCAGCACCCGCTGGCGGGTAGATCCCCGTTTTGTCGGCCCCAGCTACGTATTGGGTGATTTGGCTACCCATCCTTTGTTCCTGGCGGAAACCATGGTGCCGCAGCTAAAGGTCAAACGCCTGATGTGCAGCCGCCAGAGTTTTGTCAAAACGCGGGCACCGCTGGAGGACAATGCCTATGTGCTGATGGAATATGACAATGGTGCCGTTGGCTCCCTGTGGTGCTCTGCGGTTAACAGTGGTTCGATGCACGGGCAGAAGGTCCGAATTGTCGGTGAGAAGGCCAGCCTGGAGTGGTGGGATGAGCAGCCGAACCAACTGCGATTTGAAGTGCAGGGCGAACCGGTACGCATTCTGGAACGCGGTATGTCCTATCTGGATCCTATAGCACTGGCGGACGATCGGATTGGTGGTGGTCATTCGGAGGGGTTGTTTGAAGCCTGGTCGAATCTGTACCGACGCTTTGCCCTGGCGATGGATGCTACCGATCGGCGGGATCGGGATTTTCTGGCCGATTTTTGGTACCCCGACGTTGCTGCCGGGACGATGGGGGTGCGTTGGGTCGAAAACTGTGTGCGCTCCGCCGATGCCGGTGCCAGCTGGGTGGAGTTTCGCTGATTCACGCCTGTTTCCTGTCTGGGCCTTTCAGGCGCTGGCGCCGTCAATCGGATGGATTTTCAACGAATCCAGCGCTAATTCCGGCACGCAGCGAAGATTGACGGCGCCGCAGTGACAGCTACCTTTAAATGACATAATAGACTACCTGCTGAAAACCTCAGTTCGCCCAATTATAGTTCACTTATTCACCATGTTGATTTGTTCATGGAATACATTACCGCAGAGAATATGGATTCTGTGGCTCGATCCATTAGAAATATCTTTAAATTCTGTTAAGTTAGCCACTAGCCTAATCACAAGGAGAGAACGATGTTAGAGCAATACTACCCGGCCACGATGAGCTCCAAACCGATCACGGATGAGCAACATAAAAGACTGGTGGCGGTGCAAGCGGCGCTGGAGCTGATCAAGGCCACGCTGTCCGATACCAACGACGGTAACGGCGTGGATTTTCAGCTGAAAGCCGCTGAAAAACACATTGGCCCGATGGCTGACGCGATCCAGGAAGCGTTGAAATAAATTCCGCTACCGATAGTCAACCGCCCCAGTGAAGTGAACCCCATTTATTGGACACTTCACCAGGGCGGTTTTTTTATGCCATTCAACCGGACAAATTAGGATTTTTTGTCTAGTGACCGCGGGAGAAAGTTGGCAAAATTCACCTCAGGATTATTTTAGGGAACAGGCGGAGGAGAGCGTTAATGAAGGATGTGCATATTGCCCTGTCGGGCGGCTGCGTGCGGTTGGCTTACCCGGGAGAGAACGTACTGGATTTCACCGATAATCTGTCATTTGGGCCGCTGTACGCACTGGATGACGATCGGGCTCTGCAGGCCCGCTCCCGCTGGTTTCGCGATCTGCACCATTCGGTTTACGCGCCGGAGTGGGACACTTCCGTACAGCGCCTGACGGCGATGGAAAACCTGAAAATACAGTTGGCCGCGGTAAGCGGTCAGGTGACCCTGTGGGTTGGCGACAATCCCGATGAGCAATTGATGTTGCGCGCGCTGTTGCCGCTGATCGGCGAGCGGCAGGTCTTTGTGGTTAACGTCACCGAACACACCGGGCGGATGAGTACCAACTGGTGTCCGGCTGAAATGTTGGAGCCGCTGTGGATCCGTCGGCGTGAATTGACTCAAGAAGATAAAGTGGCGCTCATAGAAGACTGGCGGCGGTTGTTGGCGGACACAGCACCCGTGAGGATTTTTACCCAGGGAGAAGTGCAGGGGAAAGCGTTGGATTACTACGATCCGCTGCTGCTGGAACATTGCCCGAGCGAGTATACCCAGGGCTCCAGGGTGGTGGGAAACGCCATGGTGAATACTCCCTATTCGGTGGACGACACCTTTTTGAATTTCCGCCTGTACGCGTTAATTGAACAGGGAGTGTTGCAGGCGCAGACTGGCGGGGTAAACATGAACCGCCTTCAGGTGCGGCAGGTTTAAGCCTCACTTTCCTCTCGTTGTGTTTTTTGTGCTGTGCACCGGAAAAACCAGGCAAAACGTTTTTCACTGGTCAGCAGATCTGCTTATAATGCCGCACTGACTGTATAAATAAACAGGTGTGGTGCGATGACGCTGAAGTTGGATGGTGAAAAGATTGCTCGTAACCGGTTTACCGGCGAAAAAATTGAAAACGGCAGCTTTATCAACTGCGATTTTTCGGGCACCGACCTGACGGGGACCGAATTTATCGACTGTCAGTTTTATGACCGCGAGAGCCAACAGGGCGGTAATTTCAGCCGTGCCTTATTGAAAGATGCCAGCTTCAAAAACTGTGACCTCTCGATGGCGGACTTCAGAAACGCCAGCGCGTTAGGTATCGAAATCCGTGAGTGCCGGGCACAGGGCGCAGACTTTCGCGGCACCAGTTTTATGAATATGATCACCCCACGTACCTGGTTTTGCAGCGCTTACATCACCAAAAGCAACCTGAGCTATGCCAACTTTTCGAAAGTGGTACTGGAGAAGTGCGAGCTGTGGGAAAATCGTTGGAACAGCGCGCAGATCCTCGGCGCGACGTTTAGCGGCTCCGATCTGTCCGGTGGTGAGTTTTCCTCGTTTGACTGGCGTGCCGCCAACTTTACCCATTGTGATTTGACCAACTCGGAATTGGGTGAGCTGGATCTGCGCAGCACCGATCTGCAAGGCGTTAAGCTGGACAGCTATCAGGTGTTTCAAATGATGGAACGGCTGGGAATTGCGGTTATCGGTTAAGCTTTTTTGCACCATGGGGCCGTCAGGCCCTTACAGGGTGCGGCTAAGGGCGTTGCGGCGGATAAATAATAAATGGTGTGTATAAATATTATAATAAATATTCCTTGCTTAAATAATTTCCTCGTGTATAAATAACGTCATCGGTTTGTAGTACAGACCTTATGAAAGCAGTTTTAGTAAAGCAGTTCTCAGTATTAGTGATATCCCATAGATACCTCTTCTTCCGCGAATTTCCTTCTCTAGTGCCCAAGTAAGTTTCCAATAAAAACAGACCTCAATCGCCTTATGGCGTCTCAAAAATATAAAGGAAATATCTATGTCTACTAAAATGACTGGTTTGGTAAAATGGTTTGATGCAGGTAAAGGTTTTGGCTTTATCTCTCCGGCTGACGGCAGCAAAGACGTGTTCGTGCACTTCTCTGCTATCCAGAGCAATGATTTCAAAACGCTTGATGAAGGTCAGCGCGTTGAATTCACTATTGAAAACGGTCAGAAGGGTCCTTCTGCCGGCAACGTAGTAGTTTTATAATTTATAGGTAGTGTTTTATTTCTTACGATAGCGAAGAAGGTGTAAACCGGAGCAGATAAGAAATAAAAGAATTACCTGAATAAACTCCGGGATTACCCGGAGTTTATCTAAAATATTTATATTCAGAATATTCCAATAGCAATAGTTATTGGCAACAGAAAAAACGATTGGCGTCGTAATAATAATAACGGCAGTGATTCAATCTATTTTTCTGTTGTGAAAAAGTTGTGCTTAGGCTGCGTAAGGTTGGAGTGTTGGACGGACGCTTACGCCATAACATGACAGTCGGGAAAGTGACCGACAAACATTGAGGACCCTGGCCTGTGCCGGGGTTTTTTTATGCCCGCAGCCCAACAGACCCGAAACGAAACGGGTCTGTTGACAAGGGGAATAGTGCTATCAGAGGAACGATGGTGTCGATGAGCGATAATTTCACCTCTGAACTAAACTTAAATTGCCTAAGAAATAGGCGAGCAGCGCCTGGCAGGGAGCGTCATCCTGTTTACTGGCTCGAGGCGGAGGGCAGTTATCATGACTTATCAACATATCCTGGTCGCAACCGATCTTGGCGAAGATGCCGAGTTCCTGCTGGGCAAAGGCGCCAAACTGGCTGGGGCGCTGAATGCTCGATTATCTCTGATCTATATCGATATTCATCATACTGGCTATTACGCCGAACTGGGCGTGGGTGAATACAACTACACGGATCGCACTTTTTCTGAACGCGTGAAAAATATGCTCAATGCCATCAAAGACCACTCGTCTTATCCGGTTGAAGAAGTGATTATTGGGCGTGGTGATCTGATGGAAGAACTAAACCGGGCGGCTAAGGAAAAGGGTTGCGACCTGATCCTCTTCGGCCACCATCACGATATCTGGAGTCGGTGGGTATCGTCGGCACGGCAGGCGATCAATCACCTGCAGGTCGATCTGCTGGTGGTTCCGATTGATAAAAAATAAGCCAGCCCAGGGCCGCTGTCGCTCAGCGGCCCGATTTTTTTAATAACCACTGCTTATCGGTAAACGGCGGTATAGGGCCGTGACTGAACTTATTGATGGCTGATAGTACGGCCGATAAATAGTCACGCCAGAGGATTTTATCAATCTCATCAAATGGTTGGCCTAATTCCGATATTAATTGTTCTGACGTATTGAATTTGCAGTGAATAACTCTTTTTGATTAGTAAACCGCACGTTTTGACTGTCCCTCTCTGCCCATGAGTTTTATCCTCAATTCAATCAGGATTTGTATGACTTATAAAAATACATTCACATGGAGGAGTTCTTATGCGTTTCGACAATAAAGTGGTCATCATCACCGGCGCAGGTAACGGGATGGGGGAAGCGGCAGCGCGTCGGTTTTCCGCTGAAGGCGCTACCGTGGTGCTGGCTGACTGGGCGAAAGAGGCGGTAGACAAAGTGGCGGCCTCTCTGCCGAAAGGCAAGGCGTTGGCGGTGCATATCGACGTTTCTGACCCCATTGCGGTTGAGAAAATGATGAATGAAGTGGCTGAAAAACTGGGCCGCATCGACGTGCTGCTGAACAATGCCGGCGTACACGTGGCGGGCAGCGTGTTGGAAACCAGCGTGGCTGACTGGCGTCGCATCGCCGGGGTAGACATCGACGGCGTGATCTTCTGTTCCAAATTCGCTATGCCTTATCTGCTAAAAACCAAAGGCTGCATCGTTAACACCGCTTCGGTCTCTGGCCTGGGAGGCGACTGGGGCGCAGCCTATTACTGTGCGGCAAAAGGGGCAGTGGTAAACCTGACACGTGCCATGGCGCTCGATCACGGCGGTGACGGCGTGCGGGTGAACTCGGTGTGCCCAAGCCTGGTGAAAACCAATATGACCAACGGCTGGCCGCAGGAAATTCGCGACAAGTTCAATGAGCGTATTGCGCTGGGGCGTGCGGCAGAGCCGGAAGAAGTGGCGGCGGTGATGGCATTCCTGGCCAGTGACGACGCCAGCTTTATCAACGGTGCCAACATCCCGGTGGATGGTGGGGCGACCGCCTCAGATGGCCAACCGAAGATTGTTTAAGCATTAACCTGCAGGCCCGGCGAAGCTAAACGCCGGGCCTGCGTGCTTTATACCCCAATCCGATCGCGCAGTTGGTAGTAGGCCGCGCCAATCGCGGTAAACGGAATTTGCAAATTGCGGCCGCCGAAGAACGGCAGGTGCGGCAGTTTGGCAAAGGCATCGAATCTTTCCGCATCACCTCGCATTAATTCCGCAATCAGCTTGCCTGCCAGATGAGTACAGGTCACGCCGTGGCCGCTGTAGCCCTGCATGTAATAGACGTTATTCTCCAGGCGGCCGAACTGAGGCATGCGCGACAGCGTCAGCAGGAAATTGCCGGTCCAGCGGTAGTCGATATTCACCCCTTTCAACTGCGGGAAGGTTTTCAGCAGTTTGGGGCGGATCAGGTTGTCGATATCGTCCGGGTCGCGCGCACCATACACCACGCCGCCACCGTACAGCAGGCGGTTATCACCGGTGATGCGGTAATAATCCAGCAAATAGTTACAGTCTTCGACGCAGTAATCCTGTGGGATTAGCGACTGCGCCACTTCCGGTGCCAGCGGTTCGGTGGCCACCACCTGAGTGCCGCACGGCATGCTGCGCTTGGCCAGTCTTGGTTCCAGCTTATCACCCAGATAGGCGTTGCCGGCCACGATCACATAGCGTGCCTTCACCTGACCGCTGACCGTGCTGACGATGGCCGGTTCGCCGTGACGGATATTAGTGACGGCCGACTGTTCGAAGATGCGCCCGCCTTGCAGACGGATAGCTTCGGCTTCACCGAGGGCCAGATTCAAAGGATGAATATGCCCACCGCTGTGATCCAGCAGCGCACCGACATAGCGCTCACTGTTGACCTCCTGGCGGATGCGCTCAGCATCCAGCAGTTCAAGCTGGGTATTGCCATAACGCTCCCAGTGCTGTTTTTGTTCGATCAGCGCGTGATACTGCCGGTTGTTCAGGGCGGCGAAGATACCGCCGGGGCGATAGTCACATTCGATGGCGTACCTTTGGATACGGCTGCGAATGATCTCTGCACCCTCAAACATCATGCCACCGAGTATACGGGCGCTTTCAGCACCGTAGCGCTGTTCAATCACGTCGATGTCGCGGCTGTAGGAGTTCACCAGTTGGCCACCGTTGCGGCCGCTGGCGCCAAAGCCGATGCGTGCGGACTCCAGCACCACTACGTTGTAACCGGCTTCCACCAGGAACAGCGCCGAAGACAGACCGGTGTAGCCGCCGCCGACGATGCAGACGTCGCATTCGATAGATTCATTCAACTGCGGGTAGGGCGCGTGGCTGTTGGCCGAGGCCGCATAATAGCTTTTTACGTGTTCAGTCATGATATCTGCCCTTATTCCAGCGAAATCCAGGTGGTTTTCAGTTCGGTGAATTTTTCCAGTGCGTGCAGCGATTTGTCGCGTCCGTTGCCGCTTTGCTTGTAACCGCCGAATGGGACCGTCATATCCCCGTCGTTGTAATTATTGACGAACACCGTGCCGGCTTTTAACTGGCGAGCTAACCGGTGAGCACGCGACAGGTCGCGGGTCCAGATGGCGGCGCCCAATCCGTAGTCGCTGTCGTTAGCCAACTGCATGGCCTGTTGTTCGCCGCGAAAACTGGTGACTGCAAGCACCGGGCCAAAAATTTCATCACGCGCAACGCTCATGGCATTATCTACCTGGGTCAGAATGGTCGGGCCCAGGTAGCCGACATGGCCGTTCTGTGGGTGCTCGCGGCCGTCCAGGAACAGCGCGGCACCCTGGCTCAGGCCCTGCTCGATATAGTCGGCCACTTTCTCGCAGTGGCCCTGGTCGATCAGGGTGCCCATCACCGTCGTCGGATCGAGCGGATCGCCCGGCGTGAAGGCTGCCGCATGCCGCTTCAGCGCCAGTAAGAATTCCTGCTGAATGCTCTCCTCCACCAACAACCGGGTACCGGCGATGCACACCTGTCCCTGGTTATAGAAAATGCCGGCGGCGGCGCTCTGTGCGGCCTTGTCCAGATCCGGGCAGTCGGCAAAGATAATATTGGCGCTCTTGCCACCGGCCTCCAGCCACACCCGTTTCATATTGGATTGACCGGCGTAGATCATCAGTTGCCTGGCGACCTGGGTGGATCCGGTAAAGGTCAGGGCGTCGACATCGTTATGCAGCGCCAGCGCCTTACCGGCATCGTGACCGTAGCCGGGGACAATATTCAGTACGCCGTCCGGCAGCCCGGCCAGTTGCGCCAGCTTGCCCAGATAGATCGCAGTCAACGGGGATTTTTCAGAGGGTTTCAGGATCACACTGTTACCGGTGGCCAGCGCCGGGCCGAGCTTCCAGCAGGCCAATAACAGTGGGAAATTCCAGGGCACGATGGCACCGACCACACCAATAGGTTCGCGTTCGATCAACGCCAGTACATCGCCACCGGTGGGGGCGATTTCGCCATAAACCTTATCGACCGCTTCGGCATACCAGCGCAGGCAACGGATAGCGCCGGGCACATCGTCCCGCAGGCTGTGGCGGATCGGTTTGCCGGTATCCAGCGTTTCCAACAACGCCAGCTCTTCATGGTGTTGTTCCATCAATTCTGCCAACTTCAGCAAAGTGGCCTTGCGCTGCGCCGGGGTGGCTCTGGACCAGTCGCCGCGCTCAAACACTTCACGCGCCGCATTGACCGCCAAATCGATGTCGACGCTGCTGGCCCGGGCCACCTGGGTCAACTCACGTTGCCCGGCGGGATCCTCCACGGCAAAGGTTTGGCCTTCTACGGCCTGCTGATAGCGGCCATTGATAAACAGTTGGTTCTCAATTTTCAGGGCTTGCGCCCGGTGTTGCCAATACTGCAGATGGTGGAAGTCCATACCTTGCTCCGTTGATCAGAATGTCGTCGGCGTATGGGCGCTGATAATCCGGCAAATCCGCGCCGACGTGTTGCTGAAACTGTGGGGAATGCCGGTGTTGATGGCGTAGCTTTGGCCGGCCAGCAGGTGATAAACCTGCCCGTTGACCTGCAGTACCACTTCGCCTTCCAACAGGGTGCCGATCTCTTCCCCCTGATGCTTGATACGTTCGCCGGTGGTGGTACCCGGTTCATAGGTTTCGATCATCATCGCCAGGGTGCGATTGGGGTCGCCGTTGTGGATCAATTTCATCGACACCCCCTGGCTGCCAATCTCGATCAGATCCTGGCTGTCGATAACAATCTGCGGTTCATCCGGGATTTCCGGCTCGGCGAAAAACGCCGACAGTGACAGCCCGTACACCGTCAGCAGCTTTTGCAAGGTACTGATGGCCGGACTGACCTTGTCCTGTTCGATGGTGCTGATGGCGCTGTGGGTTAATCCAGACAGTTCGGCCGCTCGGCGCTGCGATAATCCCAACTGCTGGCGGATTTGCGACAGACGTTTTCCCGGTGCCAAGCTGACATTGCTCATGGGCGTTTTTCCTTTTGATAGTTCCGGCAGGCGCTAATGAACCCCTCAAACAACAGGCGCGACAGGGCGTACTCTTCACTGTTCCATTCCGGGTGCCATTGCACACCCAGCGCAAAGGGCTGGTCGCGCAGACTGATGGATTCCACCAATCCGTCGGCAGCGTGAGCCTCGATGCGTACGTCGGGGCCGAGGGTTTTTGCTCCCTGGCCATGCAGTGAGTTGACCCAGAATCGGTTGCAATCTGGTATCAGTTGCGAGAGTAAGCCGCCTTCCTGAACGATGACCTCGTGGGCGGGGGCGTATTGTTGTTCCAGCGGCAGGTCGTGATCTTCACGGTGTTCGAGCAGTTCGGGCAGTTCAAACAGTCGACGGTGAAGGGTGCCCTGGCTGGCGACCACCATTTCCTGCATACCTCGGCAAATGGCGAAAAGGGGAATGCGCCTGTCGAGCGTGTGGCGGATCAGCGCCAGGCTCAATTCATCTCGCCCAGGATCGGCGTCAGGCTCATCGCCGTTTTCACCATAAAGGTGCGGCTGCACATTACTGGGGCTGCCCGGCAGCAGAATACCGTCGAGGTGTTCCAGCAATTCTTCCAGCAGTTTGGGTTCCGCCAGCGCGTGCGGCAGGGCGATTGGCAACCCTCCCGCGGCCACGACGGCATTTAGGTACTTTTCTTGCAAGGTCTGAGTGAGATGCCCGTTTAACCTATACCTGCACATCACTACGCCGACCACTGGTCTGTTAAATATATTGCCCATGCTGTCCCCTTGGTATGTTCGAAATTATGAACGATAAGCTTCTCCACTGCCGTTTTCGTTCAATATTTTATAAATCTAGCAGTCAAATGGGCAATATTCAAACTCAAAGTAACACTTGCAAAACAATTTTGTTGCATCTATGTTTCATTGGTGGACATTATATTGAGCAAGATGGTCAAAAAACATCGACGGCAATAAGTGTGAGAACCACAGACAAAAAACATACATGGCGGGTGAATCATGCAGACCAACATAGTAGAAGTGGAAAACTTTGTTCAGCACCACGAAGAAAAGCGAAGTAGCGCGTTCCAACGTGAAGTGAAGAAGTACCTGGAGTGTTATCCATTAACTCAGCACGTTGATGTTCTGCTGACCGATCTTAACGGCAGCTTCCGTGGCAAGCGCATTCCGGTGGGCGGGCTGAGCAAGCTGGAGAAGGGCTGTTACTTCCCGGCGTCGGTGTTTGCGATGGATATTCTCGGTAACGTGGTTGAAGAGGCCGGGCTGGGACAGGAACTGGGTGAGCCGGATCATATCTGTGTGCCGGTCTTGGGAACCTTGACGCCGTCGGCGGCGGATCCACAATATATCGGCCAGGTCCTGCTCACCATGCTGGATGAAGATGGTACTCCCTTTGACGTTGAACCGCGCAATGTGCTGAACCGAGTTTGGCAGCGTTTGCGTCAGCGCGGGCTATCCCCCGTAGTAGCGGTAGAGTTGGAGTTCTATCTCATCGATCGCCAACGCGATTCGGAAGGCTATTTGCAGCCACCGTGCTCGCCGGGTACCCAGGAGCGTAACACCCAGAGTCAGGTGTACTCCGTCGATAACCTTAACCACTTTGCCGACGTGCTGAGTGAAATTGACGAACTGGCTCGCATGCAGGGCCTGCCGGCAGACGGAGCGGTGGCCGAAGCCTCGCCCGGCCAGTTTGAGGTCAACCTGCATCATACCGATAACGTTCTGCAAGCCTGCGACCATGCGTTGGCATTAAAGCGGCTGATCCGCATGGTGGCGGAAAATCACAACATGCAGGCCACCTTTATGGCCAAGCCCTACGAAGAACACGCCGGCAGTGGCATGCACGTGCATATCAGCATGCTGGACAGGCAGGGTAACAACGTCCTTGCCGACGATGACGGCGAAGATTCCGTGTTGCTGAAACAGGCGTTGGCCGGGATGATTGCCCTGATGCCTTCTTCTATTGCGCTGCTGGCACCCAACGTTAATGCTTACCGCCGCTTCCAGCCGGGCATGTACGTACCGACTCAGGCGTCCTGGGGCCATAACAACCGTACCGTGGCGCTGCGTATTCCCTGTGGCGATCGCGACAGCCATCGCGTGGAGTATCGCGTGGCCGGTGCCGATGCCAACCCTTACCTGGTGATGGCGACCATTCTGGCCGGCATCGTCTACGGTCTGGAAACCACGCTGCCGCTGCAAGAGCCGGTCACCGGCAACGGGCTGGAGCAGGAAGGTCTGCCGTTCCCGATCCGTCAGAGCGATGCGCTGTATGAATTTGAGCATCAGCCGGTGCTGAATGCGCTGCTGGGGGAAAGGTTCAGTCATGTTTACCTGGCCTGTAAAACGGATGAGTTGGTGCAATTTGAGCGCCTGATCACCGAAACCGAAATCGAGTGGATGCTGAAAAACGCCTAAACCCGCTCGAACTCATGATACCGCGCGCGTCTGGCGCATTCCGCCGGCTATCCTGTGGCCTGCGAAGCTACGCGCAGCGGTAAAGCATTTCTTCCACTTTGACGTACAGGACGTCGGCGAGGAAAGAACCATGACAGCCTTAACTGTTTCTTCAGTTTGCGCGGGCAGCAGCCCGTGCCGCAGTGAATACGGGCCATCCGTTGGCCGAGATTTTTTGTCTTTATCTTCGACTTCCCGCCGCCTGAGCAGCAGTATCCCCGCGGCCTCTCTGAATGACGTTAAACGGTTACCAGCAGAGGACGAAGAGGGGAAGAGTCATGACGATTAATGCGACTGACGGTGATCAAGCGGCCAAGCCGCAACTGCGTAAAACCCTGAAACTGTGGCAAGTGGTGATGATGGGTCTGGCCTATCTGACACCGATGACGGTGTTCGACACCTTCGGTATTGTGTCCGGCCTGACCGATGGGCACGTACCGGCATCCTATTTGCTGGCGCTGGCCGGCGTGCTGTTTACCGCTATCAGCTACGGTAAGCTGGTGCGCCAGTTCCCGACCGCCGGTTCTGCCTACACCTATGCACAAAAGGCGATTAATCCGCACGTTGGTTTTTTGGTGGGTTGGTCGTCGCTGCTCGACTACCTGTTCCTGCCGATGATCAATACCCTGTTGGCGAAAATCTATCTGACCGCGCTGTTCCCTGAAGTCCCGCCGTGGGTCTGGGTGGTGGGCTTTGTGATCATTATTACCGCCATCAACCTGAAAAGCGTCAATCTGGTGGCCAACTTCAATACCCTGTTCGTGCTGGCCCAGGTCGCGATCATCGTGGTGTTTATCTTCCTGGTAGTGCGGGGTCTGCACAGCGGGGAAGGCCTGGGGACGGTGTGGAGCCTGCAGCCGTTCGTCAGTGAAAATGCGCATTTGTTGCCGATTATCACCGGTGCCACCATTTTGTGTTTCTCGTTCCTCGGTTTTGACGCCGTTACCACGCTGTGTGAAGAAACACCCGATGCCGCCAGGGTGATCCCGCGGGCCATCTTCCTGACGGCGCTGTATGGCGGGGTGATCTTCATCAGCGTGTCGTTCTTTATCCAACTGTTTTTCCCAACTATTCAACGTTTCCATCAGCCGGATGCGGCACTGCCGGAAATCGCGCTGTACGTGGGCGGCAAGCTGTTCCAGTCGATTTTCCTGTGTATCACCTTTATCAACACCCTGGCGTCGGGCCTGGCGTCACATGCCAGCGTTTCACGGCTGTTGTATGTGATGGGGCGCGATAACGTGTTCCCGGAAAAATATTTCGGCTATATCCACCCGAAATGGCGCACGCCATCACTGAACGTGCTGATGGTGGGGCTGGTGGCATTGTCTGCGCTGTCTTTCGATCTGGTCACCGCTACGGCGTTGATCAACTTTGGCGCGCTGGTGGCTTTCACCTTCGTTAACCTGTCGGTGATCAGCCATTTCTATATTCGCGAAGGGCGTAACAAAAGCTGGAAAGACCGCTTTAACTATCTGTTCCTGCCGCTGGTGGGGGCGCTGACGGTCGGCGTGCTCTGGCTAAACCTGGAAAAAAGCTCGCTGACCATGGGGTTGATCTGGGCGGCGATGGGCTTTGGTTACCTGGCTTATCTCACCCGGCGCTTCCGTCAGCCGCCGCCGCAGTTAGAACGACAGCCACAGCAATAACTGAGTCAGGCGGGGTTTCCCGCCTTTCTTTTTTTTCCGTCGGACAGTAGAGTGAAAATACTGATAAAAAATAACCGATTGGATCATCTTTATGTCTTCACTCCCCGTTTCGTATAAAGCCACCTTGCTCGGTCTGTTGGCGATCCTGCTGTGGAGCAGCGTGGTCGGCCTGATCCGCAGCGTCAGCGAAGGGTTGGGGCCCATCGGCGGGGCGGCGATGATCTACAGCGTCAGCGCGGTTTTTTTGCTGTTGGCACTGCGCCTGCCTAACCTTCGACAGTTTCCGCGTGCCTATCTGATCCTCGGCAGCCTGCTGTTTGTCAGCTATGAAATCTGCCTGTCGCTGTCGCTGGGTTATGCCAATACCCGTCTGCAGGCGATTGAAGTGGGGATGATCAATTATCTCTGGCCCTGTTTTACCGTGCTGATGGCGCTGGCGTTCAACGGCCAAAAGGCCAAATGGTGGTTGCTGCCCGGACTGCTGCTGTCGTTGTTCGGCATTGGCTGGATCATGAGCGGCGAGGGCGGCTGGTCACCGGCACAAATGCTGGCGAACGTGCACAGCAATCCGCTGAGCTATTCGTTGGCTTTCGCCGGGGCGGTGATTTGGGCCGTGTATTGCAATCTGACCAAGAAAATTGCCCAGGGCCATAACGGCGTGGTGCTGTTTATTACGCTGACCGCCGTCGCGCTGTGGATCAAATATGCCTTCAGCAGCGAAAGCAGCATGCAGTTCACCCTGCCGGTTACCCTGACGTTGCTGTGTGCCGGCATGGCGATGGGGGCGGGGTACGCGGCGTGGAACGTGGGTATTCTGCACGGTAATATGACGCTGCTGGCGACGGTATCTTACTTTACCCCGGTGTTATCGGCGGTGTTTGCCGCGCTGGTGCTGGATACCGCATTGAACGCCAGCTTCTGGCAGGGCGTGGTGATGGTGACCCTGGGATCGTTAATCTGTTGGCGGGCAACCCGAGGAAACTAACGGAAATTATCCGCCGGTTGCTCAATGTTGAACTAGAATCTAACTAGCGATCTTGCATGAAGGAACATAAAAAATGAGAGACGATATCCAATTCATTCAGCAACCTGTGATTGATGATGCAAGTTATATGCGCGGTGATACGGTGCGCCTGACCACCGCCAATCTGCGCCACGAATACCAGCTTGATGTCAGTATTCTGCGCCGGGAAGACAAGCTGATTTATGGTTCGGTAATCGCCGCCGCACCCAAGGTGGATATTCCACCCAAAGAGTGGGAAATCGAGCCGGGTCAAGAAGTGGTCTTCCGTAAGGAAAATATCGCCAAAGCGATCCCCTCGATTAGCTGAGTCTCAGCCAGGGTTTCCGATCCTCCGTTTCCCTCAGTCACATTTCCAGCAAATGCCGGTGCTAAAAACGCCGGCATTTTCATTTCTGCGACAGACCCGGTTACTTTTTTATGTTGCACACAATTGGCACAAAAACTGCTTTAAAAATCACCGGGCATGACAAAAATCACAGCGATCGTGAATTTGCATGAAACATAATTTGACAAATGTGAACGCAATCGATTACCTATTCGCAAAATGCATAACTGGATCACAGATTCTTACACCCAGTGATTTCTATAATGCGCGCGTCGCCCGAGAAGTTTGTAAGCGGAGGCAACGCCAGGTGTCGTCAGACTCATTGTCATCTTTTCTAACGGGCAGGAAATGGCCCTTTAAGCATGTGGTAATAAAATGAAAAAAATAGCTCTCGCAGCAGGTATCCTGCTCGCAGCGTCTTACAGTGCATCTTCAATGGCTGATAGCAAAGACAGCCAATACGTCTCGGATTGGTGGCACCAGAGCGTTAACGTGGTGGGCAGCTACCACACCCGTTTCGGACCTCAACTGAACAACGATGTTTACCTGGAGTACGAAGCCTTCGCCAAAAAAGATTGGTTTGATTTCTATGGTTATGTCGATGTGCCTAAATTCTTCGGCGTCGGCAACACCCCGGACCGCGGCATCTGGGATAAAGGCTCACCGATGTTTATGGAGATCGAACCTCGTTTCTCGATCGACAAACTGACCAACACCGACCTGAGCTTCGGTCCATTCAAAGAATGGTACTTCGCCAACAACTACATCTATGACCTGGGCCACGACACCGACGGCCGCCAGAACACCTGGTACATGGGTCTGGGCACCGATATCGAAACCGGCCTGCCAATGAGCCTGTCGATGAACATCTATGCCAAATACCAGTGGGAAAACTACCAGGCTGCCAATGAGAACAGCTGGGACGGTTACCGCTTCAAGGTGAAATACTTTGTGCCGCTGACCCAATTGTGGGGCGGCAATCTGAGCTACATCGGCTTTACCAACTTTGACTTTGGTTCCGATCTGGGCAAAGACAGCAACTGGACCGACGGCACCGGCAAACAGGTCCGCACCAGCAATTCGATCGCTTCCAGCCATATTCTGGCGTTGAACTACGATCACTGGCACTACTCCTTCGTGGCACGTTATTTCCATAACGGCGGCCAATGGCAGGACGGGGCGGATATCGGTACCCCACAGGGTCCAATTAAATCTACCGGCTGGGGTTACTACCTGGTGGCGGGCTATAACTTCTGATTTTCCGTGGTATCAGTATCAGAAAACCCCGCTTTGGCGGGGTTTTTTTTCGTCATCACTGCGCTTGTTCGCCGGGTAAATGTCGCACCGGCATAAATAATCGTCCTTTGATTACGTGGCATTCATTATCAATCCAACTGATGATTTGTTCACGACTCACGCCTTCGGATTGCGCGTAGCGGTGAAGATCGCCATTAAAGTGCTGCGTGATGTATTCCATGAGGGTCATTTGCATGTCTTTTGCTCCTGAACGCCCACCCGTTGCCAACTGGCCACCGCGGGAGGTTGAGGTTTCTCAGACGCCGAATTTAAAGTATTGGCAACCAAATCTCAACAAAAAGCACTGTATTGGTGCATTTGATGTCGATTTATCGGTAAAAAGAATCCCGCACGGAACGGCGGGAAGTATTCAGTACTATCACACGGAGTGATAAAAAATGATTTGAGGTGCAACGAAAAAGAGCTCGCTAACTCTTTTTTGTGACTTAGCCAAACTACGGCAAGGCTTATTTCGCTGCAAGAAAAATTTGGGTTTTAAATTCGGTTTTATCGAATAGTTTTGCGCTGGAATAATATTTGGCTCTCTGGCCAGCCTGCTGTTGCTATACGTGATCAAACTCTCAGAGTTTTCCGTATGCTTTATGTGGGGGATTACGCCTATAGTGAAGCTAATAACCCCTGCAGGAAGTGACATTATGAGCAAACGTCGTACTACTCTCACCGTGCTGGCGCTGATTGTTTCGTTAGGCCTGTCATCCGCACCGGCGCTGGCCGATAAAGGCGGCAATGGCAATGGCAACAGCGGCAATCATGGTAATAGCGGCAACAACGGTAATCATGGTAATAACGGCAAGCATGGCAATAAAGCCAAAGGTAATGATGGCGACCAGGGGCTGGTTTCCGTCAGTATTTCCCGCGATCGCGCACGCTCCCTGGCACGAAACTATGGCCTGACCGGTTACGGCTCTTTGCCACCGGGCATTGCTAAAAATCTGGCTCGGGGCAAGCCGTTGCCTCCGGGCATCGCCAAGAAAATGGTGCCGTCATCAATGCTGCGCGATCTGCCTTACTATCCGGGTTACGAATGGCGTATTGCCGGTGACGACCTGGTGTTGGTGGCTCTGAGTACCGCCTTGGTAGCCTCGGTGATCAACGGCGTATTTAATTAATATTCCGCCATTCCATTTCAAGGCCTCGCTTCGGCGAGGCCTTTTATTTGCCTGAAGCAGGGGGAACGTGGTGAACTCTGTCCCTGGTTTTTCGGTTGGATAAGGAAAGAGCGATGTTGAGGATGTTATTGATTGCCTGTTGTCTGGTCAGCTTTTCTGCACTGGCGGACGGCGATACGGCGCTGGGTGAACTGGTCAATCAGCGGTTGGCTTATATGAAGGACGTTGCCGGTTACAAGGCGCAGCAGCATCTGCCGATCGAGGATTTGGCTCAGGAGGCCAGGGTGTTGGCCAGCACGCAAGCAGAGGCGGAGCGGTTGGGGTTGGATCCGCTTTCGGTGCGGCCATTTATCCTGGCGCAAATGGATGCCGCCAAGGCGATTCAGTACCGCTATCGTGCAGACTGGCTGGCGCAGCCGGAAAGTGGCTGGCAGCCGCGCCCGCTGGATAGTGTACGACCGCAGATTGCCGAACTCAGCAGCCGAATCTTGCAACGGCTGGCGCAGCAGCTGAAAACCGGTCCATTGACCGAGGCGGCAGGTGGCAGCTTTATTGATGCCATCACTCAGGCCAACCTCAGCGATGCCGATAAGCAGCGGCTGTTTACCGCCTTACTGGCCGTTCGGGGCGGCAAGGCGGGTGATCAACCGGCACCGCTGCGCTGAAAGGTCAGCACCCGGCTGCGATTGGCGATCAAGTCCACGCTGTAACCGCGAAAATACAGGCAAAAGCGTTTTTTCCACGGGCCGTCACTGCTTTCGACCAACATGCGGCCCTGGCCCAGTGAGCTGATCGTTCCTGTCTGCGCCGCCGGCCCCACCCCAATGTGCACCTGGTCGCCGCAAATCTCGAAGGCAGTGCGGTATTGCGGGTGATACCACAGGCCCTGCACGTGCTTCAGGCATTCGCGATTAGCCGTGACCGGCAGGAAACTGCGGGCCACATGGCACACTTCGCCTTCAACCGCTTCACCTGTCCATTTCAGCCGCATTGGCATATGGGCGGAAAGCGAGATCGCATAGCCGTTATCGCCCTGATACAGCGGTTCATCACTTCCCAGATAAGCGACGTTACCGTCCTTCACTTCCAGCCAGTAGGGCTCTGCTACCGTGGTGTAAATGCCATCGGGAATGGCGTTGCTGCGTTGCGGCAGTGCCTCATCCAGCAAGGCGGCCATCACCTGCAGCGCGATACCGAAGCTGTCGCAGTCCTCCCGGTTGGCTACTAGCGCCACACCGGCCTGTCGATCGGGGGCCAGCAGGAAATAGGTCTTGTAACCGGCGTGCGAACCACCGTGTCCCAGTAGGCGCTGTTTACCCAGTGGGGTTTGCGCCAGTCCCAGCCCGTAAGCGCTGAGTCGGCCCTGATTGAGATGTCGAGGTGCGCTCAGCTGTGCCAGTACGCCGCGCCCCGGGCCCTGGTCGGCCAACAGCGTCTGTAGCCAGCGGGTGAGGGCATTGGCGCTGCCGGTCAGGCTGCCGGAGGCGGAAAGATGCAGGCCGGCGCTGGCCAGTTGCCAACCCTGCTTTGAACGCCAGTAACCGGGCGTTAGCCCCGGCACTACGTCAAACCAGCTCTCTGGCGCACGCAGTTGCACTTGCAGCGGTTCGGCGATGTGTTGCTGCACCAGTTGGTCGAAGTCATACCCCTTGGCTTGCAGGGCCGCTTCAACCAAGCGGTAGCCACTATTGGTATAAGTGATTTCGCTGCCGGCCGGATAGTTCAGTTCGCCCAGCCCCTGAAGGAACTGCATCACCGGTTGCGCCTCGCTGCGGGTATGCACCGAGATGCCCAGCAGCCCGAGGGTTTCCCGCACGTCAGGTAGTCCGCTGGTCATATCCAGCGCCTGACCGACGGTGACGTCCGCCAGCGGGGGATGCAGCTCCGGCAACAAGTCGCCAAGGCGATCGTCCAGGCTTAGGGCGTTGTCGGTGGCATTCAGCGCCAGCGCAGCAAATATATGTTTGGTGACCGACGCGTAACGCACGACGCTGTCGGCGGTAAAAGGGGTGTTTTGTGCCAGATCGGCCAGGCCGGCGCTGGCCACTGCCCGGATTTGCGCGGCGTCGAACAGGGTAATCGCTCCACCGGGTTCGCCGTCGGACTGCCAGTCAGCCAGCAACCGCTCGGCGACTGCCTGTGCGGCGCGCCAGTTTAGCGGGGTTTCAGACATACTATGCCTCCAGAGTGAGTTTTCGATTTGTGACTCAGCGGACTTTTCGCCAGATTGTCGCGCACCGCGAAATCCATGGGCCGCTGTTTTGTGCGCTGTTCCGACCAGATTAGGGGATTTTCAGTCAAAACTGCGATGCAGGACGCAAATCGAAACGACGGCGAGCAGGGATACCAGAGGTCTGTCACTAAATCAGGAAGTTAGCTATGGGTGACAAAGGAAGGATGCAGGGTGACAGTGTCACCCTGCATCAGGCTGGAAAAGGCTTAACGCGGCTGGCCGCCCCAGGAAAGCAGGCTGTCGATCATTTGTTTCAGCAGGCGCTGCAGAGCGGCGGCACGCTGTGGCTCAAAAGCAAACGGGTAGCTTTCGGACATGTAGTTCACCTGCGCCAACTCCAGTTGGATCGCATGCTGTTGCTCGTGTGGCTGGCCGTAAGCGCGGGTGATGTAACCGCCCTTGAAGCGACCGTTAAGCACGTGGGTGAACTGCTGTTGTTGTTCGCAGCAGGCCACCAGGCGATCGCTCAGCGCTGGGGCGCAGCTTTCACCGCCGTTGGTGCCCAGATTAAGGTCCGGTAGCTTGCCATCGAACAAACGTGGGATCACCGAGGCGATAGAGTGGGCATCAAACAGCAGTGCGTAGCCGTGTTTCGCCTTTAACCGCACCAGTTCGTCCTGCAACTGCTGGTGATACGGCTGCCAGATCTGCTGCAGATAACCGGCTCGCTCCTGGTCCGAGGGGGCCTTGCCTGGCAGAAAGCTTGGGCGGCCGTCAAACAGTACGTCCGGAAACAGGCCGGTGGTGGCAGTGGTGTACAGCGGTTTATCGTCCGCCGGGCGGTTCAGGTCGATAACAAAACGCGAGTAATTGCCGACCAGTACGCTGGCACCCATCGCACGGGCAAATTCGTATAACTGCGGGATATGCCAGTCGGTGTCAGGCAGCGGTTGGGCATC
Organism: Serratia proteamaculans; assembly: GCF_008830365.1. Lineage (GTDB taxonomy): Bacteria > Pseudomonadota > Gammaproteobacteria > Enterobacterales > Enterobacteriaceae > Serratia > Serratia proteamaculans. The sequence goes on from NZ_WBKI01000001.1 coordinate 334,183, forward strand.
TTCGGTTAAACCGGCCTCGACCGCCGGCGTGAGCCGGGTACCGGCATGGGGAATGCTGATCAGCAGCGGCAGGCTACCGGCGTGGAAATCAAAAGGGTCGCGAACAGTCATTGACGTATTTCTCCTCGGAAAATCACCGTGCAGGGCAGTTGTCCACCCAGCCAATAAGCCAGTTCAGCCGGTCGCGACAGCGGCCAGTGAATAAAGTCAGCCACCTTGCCGGTTTCCAGCGTACCGTGGCTCGCCTGCAGGCCCAGCGCTTTGGCCGCGTGTGTCGTAACGCCCGCCAGGGCTTCTTCCGGCGTCAGGCGGAACAGCGTGCAGGCCATGTTGATCATCAGGCGCAGCGACAGCGCCGGTGAGGTGCCTGGGTTGGCGTCGCTGGCAATCGCCATCGCCACCCCGTGTTTGCGGAACAAATCTACCGGCGGGCATTTAGTCTCGCGCAGCAGGTAATAAGCACCTGGCAGCAACACTGCGACGGTACCGGCATCGCCCATCGCCCGTGCATCCTGTTCGGTGGCGTATTCGAGGTGATCGGCAGACAGCGCATGATGCTGCGCGGCCAATTCGCTGCCACCCAGCGCGGAAAGTTGTTCGGCGTGCAGCTTAACCGGCAGCCCTGCGGCTTCGGCGGCGGCGAACACCCGTGCCACCTGGGTCGGTGAGAACGCCAGATGTTCACAGAAGGCGTCAACCGCGTCTGCCAGTCCGGCGGCGGCAGCCTGAGGAATAATGGTGTTACACACTAAATCGATATAGTCGTCGGCACGGTTGGCGTATTCCGGCGGCAGAGCGTGCGCCGCCAGACAGGTGGTTTTCACCTCTACCGGCAGCAGTTCGCCCAATCGGCGCGCCACGCGCAGCATTTTCAGTTCGCTTTCCGGCGTCAAACCGTAACCGGATTTGATCTCCACGCAGGTCACGCCTTCCGCCAGCAGCGGCCGTAGTCGGCGCAGCGCTTGCTCCAGCAGTTGTTCTTCTTCGGCGTCACGGGTGGCCTTGACCGTGGAAATGATGCCGCCGCCCTGAGCGGCGATCTCGGCATAGCTGACGCCGTTCAGGCGCTGTTCGAATTCTCCACTGCGGTTGCCACCGAACACCAGGTGGGTATGGCAGTCGACAAAGCCCGGCGTAATGATGCCGCCGTCGAATTTCACCTTTTCATCCGCGATCAGCGTCGCAGGCAGCGCGTCGTATTCACCCAGCCAGACAATTTTGCCGTCACGTACGGCGATCGCGCCGTTGCTGAGGGTGTGATACTTGCCGTCGCGCATGGTGACGATGTCGGCCCCGTGCCACAGGCTGTCGCAGTGAATCTCAGAGGTCATGGCTTTTCTCCGCCGGAGCCTTGGCTCCCACATGGTTGTATATACAATTAAAAACAACCTAGCGCATTCATCGAGTTGTCACAAGAGGCGGGATAAAAATTTGTTATCGGAATGTGATCGTTGTGGAAGGGCGGGTGCAAAAGAGCACCCGCTGGGGATCAGACGTCGTTGGTGAAACGGCCAAATAGCTGATAGCGGCTGCCGGGATACAGCAGGCGCGCCGAGGTCACCACGGTTTTGCCAGACCAGGTGCGGCGATGGATCAGCAGGCCCGGTTCGTGGTCTTCCAACTGCAACAGCTCGCGCTCATGATGGGTCGGCACCACGGCTTCCACAATGTGCTCGCCAGCGGTCAGCGGTGCGGCCTGGGTCAGGTAGATATAGGGCGTGACGCGGTCAAAATCCTGCTTCATGTAATCGGGCGCGATCAGGGGGTTCACGCAGCGGTCTTCCACCTGCACCGGCAGGTCGTTTTCATAATGCACGATCTGCGAATAGAACAGCTGTTGGCCGGGTTGAATACCTAACGCCAGCGCTTCTTCTTCACTGGCCGGGCGGGCTTTTAACTGCAGGATCTTGCTGCTGTGGCGATGGCCACGGGCGGCGATTTCGTCGGCGATGTTATGCACTTCCAGCAGCGCGGTGTGCGCCTTGGCTTCGGCGACGAAAGTCCCCACGCCCTGCATGCGGCTCAGGAAGCCTTCGGTGGTCAGTTCACGCAGTGCGCGGTTGATGGTCATGCGGCTAACGCCAAGCTCGGCCACCAGTTCGCTTTCCGAGGGGACACGTTGGTGCGGCAACCAATGGCCCGCACGGATTTGGTTTACGATCGCCTGCTTGACCCGTTGATAAATCGGGGCGGGGGTATCGCTCATTGCAGCAGCCAGTTGCAGCACGGTCTGTTGATCAACCAAGACGTTAACCTCGTCAAATAAAAAAATAATAACACCAGTTTACTGTTGGTGTCGGCGTATGTATATGTATATACAACTAAGGGCCGGTTCGCCACAGCAATGCGATGGGCCAGTGCATTTTCGGATGCGCGATTATCGCGCGTTATTAGCCGTTACACTAACAGTGGAATACTGCCATGCCTGCTTATTTTGCCTCACGTGCTCTGCTCCCCGAAGGCTGGGCGCATAACGTCCGGTTGGACGTTAATGCGCAAGGTCACCTGACCCAGGTGACTGCCGACGCCGATCCCGAAGGCTGCACCCGACTGCACGGCGACGTGGTGCCGGGCATGCCGAACCTTCATTCTCACGCCTTTCAGCGTGCGATGGCTGGGCTGACGGAGGTGGCGGGCAACCCGCAGGACAGTTTCTGGACCTGGCGCGATCTGATGTACCGTCTGGTGCAGCGACTGACGCCGGAGCAGGTCGAGGTGATCGCCCGCCAACTGTATATCGAAATGCTGAAAGGCGGATATACCCAGGTGGCAGAATTCCACTACCTGCATCACAGTGCCGACGGCAACCCCTATGCCGATCGCGGTGAAATGACCGGCCGACTCAGCCAGGCGGCGGCGCAGGCGGGGATCGGTATGACGCTGTTGCCGGTGTTGTACAGCTACGCCGGGTTCGGTGGCCAACCCGCCCAGCCTGGGCAACGACGTTTTATTCAGGATACGGACGGCTATCTGGAACAACAGCAGGTGATCGCGCGGCAATTGGCGGACCAACCGTTGCAGAATCAGGGATTGTGTTTCCACTCACTGCGTGCAGTGGAACTGAGCCAGATGCAGCAGATCCTGGCGGCGTCGGACAGCACGCTGCCGGTGCATATTCATATCGCCGAGCAGCAAAAAGAGGTCAACGACTGTCTGGCCTGGAGCGGGCGTCGGCCGGTGGCCTGGCTGTATGAGCATCTGCCGGTGGATAGCCGCTGGTGTCTGGTGCACGCCACCCATCTTGACCGTGACGAGCTGGAACAGTTGGCACGCAGCAAGGCGGTGGCGGGCCTGTGCCTGACCACCGAAGCCAATCTGGGCGACGGCATCTTCCCCGGCGACGCCTATTTGCAGCATCAGGGCCGTTGGGGCATCGGTTCCGACAGCCATGTGTCGCTCAATGTGGTGGAGGAGCTGCGCTGGTTCGAATACGGTCAACGGCTGCGCGATCAGCGCCGTAACCGCCTGACCACGCCGGAACAACCGGCGGTGGCGGATGTGCTCTACCAGCAGGCCTTGCAGGGTGGGGCGCAGGCCTGTGGTGCCCCTATCGGCCGCTTGCAAAGCGGCTACCGTGCAGACTGGCTGGTGCTGGACGGCGACGATCCTTACCTGGCTGCCGCGCCGGACGCTTCCATTCTAAATCGCTGGTTGTTCGCCGGCGGCAAGGAACAAATTCGCGACGTGTTTGTTGGCGGGCGTCAGGTGATCGTTCAGGGGCGCCATGCCTTGCAACAACAGAGCAGCGCAGAGTTCTTGCAAGTGCTGAAAACCTTCCAGCAGGAGGCATAATGAGCCTGACGCGTTTTGATTTTGCTTCGCTGCCGGTCACGCCATGGCGTAATGGCGGTGGGGAAACCCGGGAGATTGCCAGCTGGCCGCTGGGGGCTCAGGATTTTGACTGGCGCGCCAGCATCGCCACTATTGCACAGGACGGTCCGTTTTCGGCATTCAGCGGCATAGATCGTTCTATCACGCTGCTGGAAGGCGACGGCGTACGCTTGTTCAGCGCAGGGCAGATTGATCATCATCTGTCACAGGTCGGCGAGCCGTTCGCTTTCTCCGGCGATGTGGCACTGCAGGCGACCTTGCTGGGGGGCAGCAGTCAGGATTTCAATATCATGACCCGGCGTGGGCGCTGGGCGGCCAGAGTGCAGCGCGTAACGGCGGCGACCCGGCTGCCGGTGCAACATGCGGGCGTTTTGTACGTGTTGCAGGGGCGTTGGGCTGTGGCGGACTGCGTCAGCCTGGCAGCAGGTGAAGGCGGCTGGTGGGCGGCAGGTGAGCACTCCGGTTCACTGACGCCGCTGACGGAGGATAGCGTTATTCTGTGGGCCGACATCACACCCGGTTAAGCCGGGCTAGAGTCCGACGCTAAGTTGTGGGATTATTTGGTTTTCTATCCCACACAAAGAAGGGCGCATGGCCTCGCTGAAAGACGTTGCAAAACTTGCCGGGGTATCGCTCATGACGGTATCCCGCGCCATCAACGAGCCCGATAAGCTGCGGCCGGAAACCTACCAACGCGTCAAACTGGCGATCGACCAACTGGAGTACGTGCCCGATCTCGCGGCGCGACGAATTCGTGGTGACAGCAGTCGGGTGCAAACGCTCGGCGTGCTGGCACTGGATACCGCGACCACGCCCTTCTCGGTAGACATTATTCTGTCGATTGAAAAAACCGCGCGTGAACACGGCTGGAACAGCTTTGTGGTCAATCTGTTCGCCGACGACAGCGCGGAACACACCATCGATCTGCTGCTGGCACACCGGCCGGACGGGGTGATTTTCACCACCATGGGGCTGCGGCAGGTGACACTGCCGACCAAATTGCTGGATAAAAAACTGGTGTTGGCCAACTGCGTCAGTCCGGAAAACCCGGTGGCGAGTTATATCCCGGATGATGAGCAGGGCCAGTACGATGCCATGCGAGCATTGATCGCCAAAGGGTATCGCGCGCCGCTGTGCATTCATCTGCCGGAAACCACCCTGGCGGCCGGGCTGCGCCGCCGTGGGCTGGAGCGAGCCTGGCTTGAAGCGGGGGGCGACGTTGGCCAGTTGCGGCAATACCATCTTGATCTGACCGACGGCGATGAGCATTACCGCGACAGCGTGGAGCTGCTGGAGCGGCACTTTTCGCCGGGGCAGCGCGACTGTGATGTGGTGGTGTGCGGCAACGATCGCGTGGCGTTTATGGTGTATCAGGTGCTGCTGGCGCAGGGTTGGAAGATCCCTCAGCAGGTGGGGGTTTTGGGCTATGACAATATGGTCGGCATCGGTCAACTGTTTCTGCCGCCGCTGACCACGGTGCAATTGCCGCATTACGAGCTGGGGCGGCAGGCGGCGCTGCATCTGATTAATCAGCTGGAACACCGGGAGACGCGAAAGGTGGCCTGCCCGTTGTTGCTGCGCGAATCTCTGTGACCCATTAGGGCTCGATAACCACGCACGGATAATCAATGGGGGCCGGTAGGGGTCGAACACGTTCGACCCGATTTACCCCTTGATGGTGCGATTGGGCGCAGCATGCGGCGCCCCTACCATTAACCGGGCGGTCAGTCCCAGATACTCTCCAGCGCCCAGGCCTGTGATGCAGCAAACTGCGCCTGTCCACTTTCGGCAAACAGGCTAATGCCGAGTTGGCCGTCCGCCGGGTAGATGCGGCTGGTCAGACAGGCCACGCCCTGATTGACGAACACTTCCAGCGATGAGCGGTCGATAAAGACTCGTAGCGACAGCTCGTCACCTTCCGGCAGGGGGACGCTGCGACAGCCGCACAGGCCCGCATCCTCACTGAAACGCTCCAACACCAAACGGTGGGCTTGATTGTCGACGTACAGCCGTGCAGCGTTACCGATGGCAATGCCATAGCGTTCGGCATCGCTGTCGGTCAGTTTTAGCGTCAACGCCAGTTCTTGCACCTCGGCGTCCAGCATTTGCCGTTGGTTGCGCAAGCTGACTGCAGCAAACGAATGTGGCTGAGCGCGCAACGCCGTCAGCTCTCGCGCTGGGTTCATCAGTAAGTTGCCCTCGGCCCCCAGCGTCAATTCGCGCGGCAGGGTGAGTGCGCCGGCCCAACCCTGCGCTTTGCTCGGCATAGGGGATTCCCACATGTCCATCCAGGCGAACAGCATGCGGCGGCCATCGGCGGCGGTGAAGGTTTGCGGCGCATAGAAATCGTGCCCACTATCCAGCTCGCAGAAGGGCTGAGTGACGCTGAAGTCCTCGCCCGGCTGCCAGTGACCGAGCAAATAACCGCTCTGGAAGCGGTTGCGATGACGGTAACCCTGGGCCGCCAGCCCCTGCGGCGAGAACAGCAGCACCTGTTTTTCCCCCAGTGGGAAGAAGTCCGGGCACTCCCACATATAGCCCTGATGCAGCGTCTGTGCACCGCTCAGCACGCGGTCGAACTGCCAGTCGCGCAGGTCGTCGGAGCGGTAAAGCCGCGCCTGTCCCAGCCCGTTTTCCTTGGCACCGACCACCATCCACCAACTGTCAGCGGTACGCCAGACTTTCGGATCGCGAAAATGCTGTATGCCTTCCGGCGGCAACAGTACTGGCCCGTGTTTAACAAAATGGACCCCGTCTTCGCTGGTGGCCAGGCACTGCACTTCGCGCACCTGATCGTCGTCTCCTTCCTTACCCAACCAGACGTGACCGGTGTAGAGCAGCGTCAGAATGCCGTTATCATCCACCGCGCAGCCGGAGAAACAGCCGTCTTTGTCATCGTCGGCGCCGGGGGCCAGGGCGATCGGCTGGTGTTGCCAGTGCGCCAGATCGCGGCTGGTGGCGTGACCCCAGTGCATCGGTCCCCAGTTCTGGTCATAGGGGTGGTGCTGGTAAAACGCGTGATAGACGCCGTTAATACAGACCAGGCCGTTGGGATCGTTGATCCAGCCTGCTGCCGGTGCCAGATGAAAGCGCGGGTAGTAGTGATCCTGACGCTGAGCGCGCAGGGTTTCGACCGCATGATCGGCTTGAGCTAAGGCATTTTTCATTGGGTGGGCTCACTTGGTTTTAACGTGGATTGAAATTGAGGCGCACTGGCGACAGTCTCGCCGCGCAGCAGGAAGCAGGAAATCAGCGTGGTAGCGGCCACCGCACAGCCCATCAGCAAATAGGTGTCGGCAAAGCCGATGCGGTCGTAGCCATAGCCGGCCAGCGGTGCCAGAAAACCGGCGACGATCTGGCTGATAAACTGGAAGCCCACCAGATACAGCGTAGAAGACAGGCGGCTGTCGAAACGAGTGGTAATGTACTTGAACATCGCCACCAGCAGGATAGGCAGTTCTACGGCGTGCAGCAGTTTCATGGCGGAAATCATCAGTGCGCCGCTGGCAAAGCCGGAACCGAACATGCGCAGCGCCATTACGCTGCTGGCCAGCAGCAGGCTCTGTTTAATCCCGAGCCGGTTAACCAAGAAGGGGGCCAGGAACATGCCGCCGGCTTCCAGAAACACCTGCAGCGAGTTGAGGAAACCGTACATGCGGTTGCCTTCCTCGTGGGTGGCGAACTGTGAGGCGAAATATACCGGGAACTGCTGGTCGAACACGCCGTAGATGCTGGTGCCGAGTACGAACACTACCAGCGCCCAGAACCCCGGCAGGCGCAGCAGCGCCAGGGCGTCCTGCAGCTTCAGGTTCTCCGGCTTGCCGTACTCCAGACCGGCCATGGCGTTGGGTTTCAGCTCGCGCACCTGCCACAGCAACAGCAGGAACACCGCCGCCGAGGCCGAGGCGATCCAGAAGTTGATATTGGGGTTGATATTGTAATTAAAACCGGCGAAGAAGGTGGCGCTGGCCCAGCCTAATGAACCCCACATGCGCGCCCGGCCGAATTCGAAGCCAACGATGCGGCTGACTCGTTCGGTATAGGATTCCAGCGCGCCAATCCCGGCATTGAACGCCAGGCTGACGAACACGCCGCCCACCAGCGCGCCAACCACCAGGTTGCTCTGCAGCAGCGGGGCGTAGACGTAGATAAAGAACGGGCCGGTGAGCAACAGCAGTACGCCGACAAACAGCAGCAGGTGCTTACGCAGCCCAAGCTTGTCCTGAATAAAGCCGTACAGCGGTTGGGCGCACAACGCCATAATCGACATCGCCGAGAAAATCAGCCCGGTTTCTGTCCCTTTCAGGCCGATTTTCTGGTTCAGCCAGATGGAGATCAGTGAAAAGCTGGACGACCAGGTAAAGAAGAAGAAAAACAACAGGCCGCTGAGGAGCACATAATATTTTTTTGTTTCGCGGTTCATGTGGAATGCCCTGATGGATGAAATTGCCCTTATTGTTAACGTTAACTTTGAGCCAGATAAAGCCATTAAAGCGAGGGATTGCGATGTTAATCACAAAAGTTAACGTTAACATTTTGTGGGTGTGATCAAAATCACCGAAGAAAAAAAGGGCGCGCAGGGCGCCCGACAGGAATTAACGTTCGTTAAGCGAACGCAGATGATCGTCACGCCGCAGGGTCATCAGTGCGAACAGGCTGACCACCGAAGTGGCCACCACGTAGTAGGCTGGGATATCGAGGTTGCCGGTCTGTTTGATCAGGCCGGTGATGATTAACCCCGCTGAGCCGGAAAACACCGCATTGGACAGCGAATAGGCCAGCCCCAGGCCGGTATAACGTACCTGGGTGGGGAACATTTCTGCCAGCATTGCCGGGCCAGGCCCGGCCAGCAAGCCGACCACCGCCCCGGCGATCATCACCGCGATGCCTTTGGCCAGCAGTGAGCTTTGCGGGTCTTGCAGCAGGTGCAGCAGCGGGAAGGTAAACAGGATCACCGCCACTACTGCCGTCAGCATTACCGTTTTGCGCCCCAGTTTATCGCTGAGAATACCGGCGGGCAGAATGGTCAGCGCGAAGCCGACGTTGGCCAATACCGTGGCCACCAGTGCCTGCTGGAAGGTGGCGTGCAGTGAGGTTTGCAGGTAAGAGGGCATCACCACCAGGAAGGTGTAACCGGCGGCAGACCAGCCCATCATGCGGCCAATACCGAGAGCAATGGTTTTTGCTACGCCACTTAGCTTCACCACCGGTGGTTGCGTGGTTGAGCTGCGGGTCTGCTGTGCCTGGGTAAAGGTCGGCGTTTCCTGTAGTTTCAGCCGCAGCCACAGCGCCACCACCCCCATTGGCAACGCCAGCAGGAAGGGAATACGCCAGCCCCAGTCGTGCAGTTGTTCTGGCGTCAAGAGTGCGGCCAACAAGGCCACCAGCCCGGCACCGGCCAGCAGCCCGAACGCCACGGTCAGTGACTGCCAGGCACCAAACAGGCCACGTTTGCCCTTGGGAGCGAACTCGGTCATCAGTGACACCGCGCCGCCAAATTCACCGCCGGCAAACAGCCCCTGAAACATGCGTAGCAGGGTCAACAGCAGCGGGGCGGCGACGCCGATAGAGGCGTAGGTCGGCATCACGCCGATCAGCGCGGTAGCCACGGTCATCAGCAGCAATACGGCGATCAACGTCGGTCGACGCCCAATGCGGTCGCCGATGCGGCCGAAAATAACCGCACCGATCGGGCGGCAGAAAAAGGCCAGCGCAAAGGCGGCATAGGTGAGGATCAGACTGGTGATTTCACTTTCACCCTGCAGGGTGAAAAAATTGGCGGCGATCACGGTAGCGAGAAAACCGTACACGCCGAATTCATACCATTCGATAAAGTTGCCGACCGATCCGGCCAGCAACGCCTGACGCGACTGGCGTGCGTCAATAACCGTCGTTTGTGTGCTCATCCCCATTCCCGTGCGTTTGAATTATTGTCAGTCAGTTCTAAATTCTTATGACAAAACAATCAATTATTTTCAGCGGGAACTGTGAGAGGGGGCTTTAGCTTCAGTACGTATCCCCTCTCCCAAAGGAGAGGGGACAATATCGCCAGCATTAGGGGGAATTACCGGCCGTACTGGCGCAGCACCTGTTCAGCGGCGGCGAAGTCGGGGGCCAGTGGGCGATCGATTTCGATAAACGGCACCTGTTGGCGTATCGCCGCGTAGAGTTTGGCCGTAGGAGCAGAGAGTGTAAAATCGTTATGCCGCTGCTGGCGCAGGCTCACCGCCTGGGCGTCGTGCACCAGCAGGATGCCCAGCAGTTGATAAGCGTTATCCACCTGCTGCTGAACACGCTCAACCACCGCCGGGGCGTTAGTGGCGATGTCTTCGATATCGCCGGCGACCGGGAAGTAATCGAGTGAGACCGGCATCGCCAGCTCTTTATTGCGCATTGCCAACATCATCACCGGTTTTTCCATCGCGCCAAAGGCATGTACGGTGTGCTCGGTGCCGAGGAAACGGCTCAGGCCGGTAAAGGCTGGGTTATTCAGTTTGACCACCTGTTGGGCGTTGGCCAGCGAGTTGTGCGCCAGTGCCAGTCCCAACTGCTCGAAGGCCAGCACCCACGGCAGTGGCTCAAAGTTAGCGCTCGGCAGCACCGCGCCCTGCAGGTTGCCTTCACTCACGTAGCCGACCGCCTCCTGCGGACGCTGTGACGGTGCCGTGACGTTCAGCGCCACTCCTGGGTTGTCGTCGGAACTGTTTAACTGCACCAGTAATTGATCGTAGGCCTGCCGGTAGCTACGCTGAAGTTCCGCCAGCAGATAGACGCCGGAGCGGAAGCTGAGCGGATCCTGCAGCGGGCGGCTGTCGTCGTGCTGCCACAGGCTGGAACCGGCCAACAGTTCACGCAGGTTTTTGCCCATCGCCGCCACTTCCGGATAGGGACGTAGCGCCAGGGTATTGGCCAGAAACGGCGATACGTTGCCGTTTAGCGCCTGCAAACTCAGGGCATAGGTCAGGGTATTGACCTGCATCAGATGGGCCAGTGAATCCAGCGCCAGTGCACCACTGGCGGCGGAATAGGCATTGGAACTGAGGATCGCCAGTGCGTCCTTGGCATAGGGAGTAATGGCCGGCGTTTGGCTGCTTTGCAGCGCCGCACTGGCGGCCACTTTGTTGCCCTGATAATAGACCTCGCCTTCGCCGAGCATCGCCAGCCCGATGTGGCTGATCACCGTGATATCGCCTTCACCCACAGAACCATCCGCCGGGATCACCGGGGTGATGCCCTTGTTGAGAAAGGCGACATAGGCGTCGACAATCGCCGGTTGAACGCCGCCGCCCCCGTTCAGCAGGGCATTGAGCCGGGTAACCAGGGTGGCCCGTGCCACGCGGATACTCATCGGTTCACCGATGCCGCCGGAATGGGCATGCAGCAGACCGACGTTAAATTTTTTCGATGCGTCGACCACTTCCTGCGTCAGCTTGCCGTGCACGTCGACCATGGGCCGATCCTTGTTCAACCCGACGCCGACCGTCAGCCCATAAATTTTCAAACCGTTCTGTGCCGACTCGATCAGCACCTTATGTGACATTGTCACGCGTTTGATGGCGGCAGGGGCGACGGCCACCGCTTCGCCATCGGCGACGTTGGCAATTATCTGCGGGGTAATGGAGTGGCCGTCGAGCGTGACGGTGGCCAACCCAAGCTGGCTATAACCGAGCGTCAGCGCGGCCAGCAGCGATAAAACGAGTTTTCCTGGCATGATAAGTGAACCCTTGTTATTGATTATTATGATGTTGTTATTGCGTTGTGTTCAGGGCTGCCGCGCCGGATGGCGGGCGATAAAATACAGAGTGATCAATGCCAACAGGCTGGCGATCATCACATACCAGGCCGGGGCAAAACGGGTGCCGGTATTCTGGGTCAGCCAGGTGAGGATCGCCGGGGCAAAGCCGCCGAACACCGTCACCGCCAGGTTGTAGGACACCGACATGCCGCTGGCCCGCACCTGGGTAGGAAACAGATCGGACAGTGCCGCAGGGGCCACGCCGACGAACAGCGATACCAGGATGCAAAACAGCGTCTGTACCAGGATCAGCATCGCGGTGGTGTGGTAGGCATCGAGCAACAACAATAGCGGGTAGCTGGCCACCAGTAACAGCAGCGCCCCGACCTGCAGGATTTTCAGGGTGCCAATACGGTCAGACCAGGCCCCGGCCGCCACGCAGCACACCACCATAAAGCAGTTGCCGATCAGCGCCGCCAGAAACGCCTGCTGGCTCTCGAAGTGCATGACCCGCTGAACATAAATCGGCATGTAGATGATTAGCGCATAGATGCTTACCGCCCACAGAATCGACAGTCCGGTACCGAGCAGCACCGCGCGGCGATGGGTGCGGAACAGCAAGCGCAGCGGCATTTCCGGCGTGCGGGGTTCCCGCTGCTGGCGCGCCTGCTCTTCGGCGAACAGCGGCGTTTCTTCCAGCGTTTTACGCATCCACAGGCCAATCGGTGCGATCGACAGGCCGATGATGAACGGAATACGCCAGCCCCAGTCACCGATCTGCTCGTGGCTGAGCGTCAGCGTAACCGCGGTTGCCACCAGTGCGCCGAGGATATTGGAGATCCCCATGCTGGCCTGCAGCCATGAAGCGTATTGGCCTTTCTGATGGGCGGGGGCGTGCTCGATCAAAAATGCGGCCGCGCCGCCCACTTCGCCACCGGCGGAAAAGCCCTGCAACACCCGGCCACACAGGATCAGCAGCGGCGCACCGATGCCGATGGCGCTGTACGGCGGCGCAAAGGCAATGATTGCAGTGCCGACTGCCATGGTCATGATGGTCAACGTCAGAGCCGCCTTGCGGCCGACGCGGTCACCGTAAGCGCCGATCACCAATGCGCCAAGCGGACGAATAACAAAACCGAGGCCAAAAGCCAGGAAGGCTTCAAACAGCTGGGTGCCCGCATCGTTCTGATGGAAGAAGTTCTGCGCGATATACACCGCGAAGAAGGCGTACACCGAGAAGTCATACCATTCCAGCGCGTTGCCGATGGAGGCTGCGGCAATCGCCTTGCGGCCGCTGTTTTTACGCGGTGTGGCGGCATCGGCGACCAGCAGAGGGGCGATGGGCGGAAGCGTGCTTTTATTGATCATTATTATTCTCCGCGAGGCAGTGAGATATACGGCAAGGATTTGTCAGCGATCTCATCCAGTGACTCCTGATAACCGGCATCGGCGTAACGCATCACACCGGTGGTGGTGTCATTGGTCATCGACAGTTGCAGGCGTTGTGCTGCCGCGTCACTGCCATCGGCGATGGTCGTGACGCCGGAGCTGGTCATATAGCCGCTGTAACCGCCGCCACCGGAGTGGATCGCCACCAGGTCGGCCATTGAGGCGCAGTTGACCAGCGCGTTGAGCAGCGGCCAGTCGGCGATCGCATCGGAGCCATCCTTCATTTTTTCGGTCATGATATTCGGGTGGGTCATCGCCCCGGCATCGAGGTGATCGCGGGTGAAGGCGATGGGGCCGGACAGACGTCCGTCTGCCACCATGCGGTTGACCTCCAGTGCCAGTTCGGTACGTTCGCCGTGACCGAGCCAGGCGATGCGCGCCGGTAAGCCTTCAAAGGGCACATGCTGGCGCGCCAGGGTGATCCAGTTGCTGACGATGCGGTTGTCGGCAAAGCGCTCGAGCAAGTAGTCATCGATGACCCGAATATCGTCGCTGTTGTTGGACAGGGCAATCCAGCGGAATGGGCCGATGGCGCGGCAAAACAGCGGCCTCAGAAAGGCTTCGGTGAAAATCGGGATCTCGAAGGCGCGCTCAACGCCGCCCTGATGAGCATGGGTGCGGATCAGATTGCCGTTGTCGAACACCACCGCCCCGCGATCCATAAAGCCGATCATCGCCTGTACGTGCTGAACGATGGAGCGGCGGCTGGCGTCCATCAGCGCATTGATATCGTCCTCGCGCTGTTTGGCCACCTGTTCCGGGCTGTAACCGGCGGGAACGTAGCCGTACACCAGATCGTGCGCGGCGGTTTGGTCGGTGACGATGTCCGGGATCACGCCGCGTGCCAGGATGGCCGGGTAGATTTCGGCGGCGTTACCCAGCAGGGCGACCGAAAGGGCTTCTTTGCGCTGTTGCGCGGCGGCGATCATCATCAGAGCCTGGTCGAGATCGGCCGCCTGGTATTGCAGAAATCCGTTTTTTAGCCGTTTGTCGATGCTGGTCTGATTGACCTCGATAGTCAGGATCGCGGCGTTGGCCAGGGTGCCTGCCAGCGGCTGTGCGCCACCCATGCCGCCCAGCCCGGCGGTGAGGATAAAGCGCCCGCGCAGATCGTTATCGAAATGGCGCTCGGCGATGCGCGAGAATATTTCATAGGTGCCCTGGATCACCCCCTGAGAACCGATATATTGCCAGTCACCGGCGGTCAGGCCGCCCCAGCAGATCAGGTTTTCTTTTTCCCAGCGGTAAAAGTTCTCCGCCTTCGCCCATTGGCCGACCATATTGCAGTTGGCCATGATCACCAGTGGGGCGTTGGCGTGGGTTTGCAGCAGGCCAATTGGCTTGCCGGACTGTACCAGCAGGGTCTGGTCTTCACGCATGGTTTTTAACGCGTGAACAATGGCATCGTGTGACGGCCAGTCGCGCGCTGCTCGGCCCAGCGCAGCATATACCACCAGCTCATCCGGGTTTTCACCGACTGCCAGCACGTTTTCCAGCAGGCGCAGCAGCGCCTCTTGCCGCCAGCCCAGGCAGCGCAGCGTGCTACCAGAAGTTACCTCAAAGGTTCTTTTCATGCGGCATCTCCTGACGGCAGATAACTGCGCAGATCGATACCCAGCGTTTTCTCCACCGGGGGGTAGACCGCCGGATCGGTCACCGACGACGAAAGGGGGAACTGGGAGTGATGCATATGGAAAATCACCACTTCCATGCCTGGCCTCAATTGCCCGGCGCTGATCGGGTTACCGGCGCTGTCCAGCGTGGTGATCACGTCCGGGTAGCTGGCGATGCGCTCGCCGTGGGCGTCCTCTACCGCCATGTGTTCGTTCATGACGTGGATGCGGCACAGTGCGTTACCCTCACCGAGAGTCACGATGCCGACGTCAAACGCCTCTTCGGTATAGCGCAGAGTGTTGGTTGTTACCACGCCGCTGCCAATAATCTGGCCACCGGTATGACGACAGATGGCATCGACCACGCCGTTGCCTCGCGCTGCCAGGATGCTTTCACCCAATGAGATTGCCAGGCTGATGCCCCCCAGCGCGGCGTGTTGGCGCACGTAGGCCGCCGGAATTGGGTTGCGGCAGCTGGCGATAAACCCGCCGGACATGTCGGCCGCTTTGCGCAGCACCGGCGACACCTTGGCGGTGGCCCCTTTCACTACCAGCTCGATATAGGCGTTATTGGCGCGGTTACCGCCGACGGCGGCCTGGATCATTGGTTGCGGGCTGGAAGCCAGACCGAGGGAGCCCATATCGCCGGTTGGGTGGGCGCGCAGATCGCCGACCGCATCGACCACCTTGCAACCGAGCACGGCGGCAGGCAGCCAACCATTGAGGGTACTGGACATGCCATTCTGGCCGACTATCAGTCCGGCGATCGGGGCCCCCAGTTCCTGCTGCACCAGTTGCACCGCCTTGACGTAGTCGACGCCAAGCATCTGCCAGTCGGTCAGGCCGCCGGGGGCACCAATCGCCGCCGCGGTGGCTAACCAGGCGTCATCGGCCAATTCGTCGAGGCTGACCAGTTCCGGGCGACCTATGGTCACCGCCAGTCGCCCCAGCTCCAGGCCGTGGGCAACCCAACCACCGCCGCCGCAAGCAAATACCGAACCGCCTTTTACCGCGGCTTCCACATCATTAAGTGTTAAAACACGCCCCATGGTCTGTGCTCCTGAAAGTATCGGTGAGATTGCGCTTGAATGAATAATCTATGAATAGTTGCGCTACCGGAATTCGATACTAGGGGGCGGTTAACTAAAATGTCGCATTACTTTTTATCACCTGTGTATAACAAAATGTTAACTCATGGGACGGGTGAATGTGTTATGCCGCTATCACTCGGGAAAGCGGCAGAAAGGGAAGCGCTAAAAGGGCTTAGCGTGACCAGTGGATCTGCACCGACTCCAGGGTGGCGATAAACGCCTGGGCCAGGCGTGACAGGGGCTCGTACATGCCATGCACAATGCTGATCGGGGTTTTGGCGGTGGGTTCTATCGGCCGGAAAACCACTTTGGTCCACACCGGACCGTTGGCGGTAATTTCGTCGATCAGCGCGATGCCTACCCCGGCCTGCACCAGCGCACAGGCCACGTGGATCTGCTGTACCTCAACGGTAGGGCGCAGGATCATATTGGCGTCATCCAGCAGCTTGCGCACCAGTTGGCCGATAGGGATCTCGCTGCCGTAACCGATAAACGGCTGGTCGATCAAATCTTCGATGCTAATCACATTTTTGGCGGTCAGCGGGTGAGTGGCGGGCAGCGCCACCACCAGTCGGTTTTCGTATAGCTGGCGTGAATGGACGTTGGGATGGCCTTCATGCAGAAAGGCCACGCCCAGCTCGACCTGCTGCGTCAGTACCGCCTGCAGCAAGACGTCCGGGATCATGGTGTGCAGGATCACCCGTGCCTCGGGCAACTGGGCGTGGAACCTGGCGATAGCGCTGGGGATCAGGCCCTGGCCCAGGCTTGGGCTGCAGGCGATGCGCAGGTGACCCATGCGATTTTGGATCAGATCCTCCGCCACTTCGTTGACCCGTTGCACCCCCTGATACACCGAGTTGACCTCGACAAACAGGTGACGCGCCTCCGGTGTCGGGTACAGGCGGCCCTTGATGCGTTCAAACAACGTCAGGCCCAAGCGCTGTTCGGTATAGGCAATCAGCCGTGAGACCGCCGGTTGGGAAACATGCAGTAGCTTGGCGGCACCGCTGATCGAACCGGTCAGCATGATGGCGCGGAACACTTCGATTTGCTTGAGGTTTAAACGCACACGCCCTCCACAATGGTTAACATTTTGTTATGCATGAGTGATAAACAAGCATAAGACAGAATAGATAGCTCCACCCTACACTGGCCTCGGTATCGGCACAACAGGCTGATTGATAAGTTGAGAAGCGTGCATTTTTATGCAGTTCTCGGGCGTATTGGAATAAGGGGGGAGGCGCTATGAATTTGAGTCAACGGCCAGAGCTGGTGGTCAAGGGTAACCTGGTGGATGCCGAGCGGGTGACGCCTGACGGCTGGCTGGCGATCGCCGGCGGTAAAATCATTGGCAGCGGCAGCGGCAGCGGGCAGGCACCTGAGGCTGAACAGGTGATCGACGCCCATGGCAAGTGGATCATGCCGGGGGTGATTGACGGTCAGGTGCATTCGGGCAGCCAGGCCAATCAGGAAGGCCTCGGCTGGGCATCGCGGGCGGCGGCGGCGGGGGGCGTCACGGTGATGGTCGATATGCCCTATGACGATCCGGAGCCGGTGGCAAGCCGTGCCCTGCTGGAGGCCAAAATTGCCGAGGTAGAGCGTGACTGCCATGTCGACGTGGCGCTGTTCGGTACCCTGAACCCCACCTACGGGTTTGACGCCGCCGCCGGGCTGATTGAAGGTGGAGTCTGCGCCTTCAAGTTCTCCACTTTTGAAGCCACGCCAGGCCGTTTTCCACGGGTAGATGAAGACGATCTGATGCATGCCTTCCAACTGATTGCGCCGACCGGATTAGCCTGTGCGGTGCATAACCAAATGCAGGAGCTGACGCGCAAGAATATCCAACGGATGACCGAAGCGGGTGACACCGGCTGGGATGCCTTTATGCGCGCCCACACGCCGTTGATCGAGAATCTGGCGACGGCGCTGATCTATGAGATGGGGGCGGAAAGCGGCGCGCGCGCCCACGCAGTACACGTTTCCACCTCGCGGGGTTTCGAACTCTACCGGATGTATCAGCACGCGGGCTATCCGGTCAGCATTGAGACCTGCGTGCAATACCTGATGCTGAACCACGAACAGCACACGCGTCAGTTTGGTGCCAAGACCAAGCACTACCCGCCGATCCGCCCGAAAGCGGAAACCGAACTGCTGTGGAGCCATATTGCGCAGGGTAACTGTACTTTTGTTTCTTCCGATCACGTCAGTTGGGGGCTGGAACGTAAAGGGGATGCCAACGTGTTCAAAAATGCCTCCGGCGGACCGGGGCTGGAGACGCTGTTACCGGCGCTGTGGACCGGCTGCGAACAGCATGGCATTGCGCCGACCACCGTAGCGCAACTGCTGTGCCGTAATCCGGCGCGCCATTTCCTGCTCGACGATCGTAAAGGCGGGTTCGATATTGGCATGGATGCTGACTTCGTTATTTTGAAGCCTGAGCATTACCGCTTCGATCCGGCCAACAGTCTGTCGGCGGTGAAGTGGAGTGCCTTTGAGGGCATGGAATTCAGCGTGCGGGTGGAAACCACTTATTGCCGCGGTCAGGCGGTGTTTGCCGATGGGCATATTGTCAATTCGCCGGGTATGGGCCAGTTTTTACGCCCACATGCCGCGAAAGGAGAAGGTCAATGACCGAATTAATCAATAGCGAGCGCTTATGGGGCCGGGTTAACCACCTGGCACAGATGACACTGCCGGAGGTGCCCTGGACGCGCCGTGCCTTTACGCCATTGTTCAGTGAGGCGCGTCTCTGGCTGGTGGAACAAATGAAACAGGCCGGCCTGACGGTGACGCTGGACGAGGGCGGCAATCTGATTGGGCGCCGCGCCGGGTTGCGCAAGGATTTGGCGCCGATCGTCACCGGTTCGCATTGCGATACTGTGGTTGGCGGCGGCCGTTATGACGGCATTATTGGCGTACTGGCGGGGATTGAGATCGCCCACTGTCTGCACCAGCAGGCAATAGCTTTGCAGCACCCGTTTGAGGTGATCGACTTTCTGTCCGAAGAACCGAGCGATTACGGGATTTCCTGCGTGGGCAGCCGGGCGCTAAGTGGAGAGTTGGACAGCGGTATGCTGGCGGCGAAGAACGCGCAGGGGGAAACGCTGGCGGCAGCGATGAGGCGAATCGGCGCTCAGCCGGAAAAACTAACCCAGCCGCTGCGCTTGCCTGGCGGCACCGCCGCTTATGTCGAGCTGCACATCGAGCAGGGACCGGTGCTGGAGCGCCAGCAATTGCCGATTGGCGTGGTGACGCACATTGTCGGCATTCGCCGGGTCTTGGTGACGGTGATTGGCCAGCCGGATCACTCCGGTACCACGCCAATGGATATTCGTCGCGACGCGCTGGTGGGCGCGGCACAGGTGATCGAACAGGCGCATGCGGCAGCCGCGCAGCAGAGCGGTAATCCGCACTATGTGGTGGCGACCGTGGGCCGTATTGCCATGACGCCCAATGTGCCTAATGCGGTACCGGGTCGGGTGGAACTGATGCTTGAGGTGCGTAGCGACAGTCAGCAGGTGTTGGACAATTTCCCTGAATTACTGCTGGAAAGTTGTCAGCCACGTTTGCAGGGTCTGGGATTGCAGGCGGAGTTGCAGCATGTCAGTCGGGCACGGCCCACGGCCTGTGCGGAAACGGTGATGCAGGCGATCGACGGTGCTGCGCAGACGCTCGGGCTGGCCAGTCGTCGGCTACCGAGCGGTGCCGGGCATGATGCGGTATATATGGCATCTACCGGTCCGATAGGGATGGTGTTTATTCCCTGTCTGAATGGACGCAGTCATTGCCCAGAGGAGTCGATTACCGAGCAACAGTTGACCGATGGTGCCAGAGTGCTGGCGCAGACGCTGATCAATCTGGATACGCAACTGGCGTAAAAAAGGGGCCGACGGGCCCCTTGAGGTTGATGGCTAAATTGTCTTTTAGACCGAGATACTCGGGCCTAGCGCACCGAGGGGCTATTATGGGACACGTCCATGTGTCCCACCCTCGGGCCGACTGGACGTCGTTCCAATTTGCTCCCGGCAAATTGGTCGGCAGTTGAAGCTGCTACGACCCCTTCGGCACGCTCTCCCTAATAACAAGCTTTGTCAGACGTCTAAAGACACCATTGTGCCTTTGCAGCCTTAAAGCTTGGGACCGGCGCTGACCAGCTTTTCGCCGGCTGGCGTCACGGTGTATTTTGCGAAGTTATCGATAAAGCGCTGCGCCAGATCCTGCGCCTTCTCCTGCCACAAGGATTCGTCCGCGTAGGTTTTGCGCGGGTCGAGGATCGAAGGATCAACTCCCGGCAGTGCCGTCGGGACCGCCAGGCCAAAGATTGGCAGGGTGAAGGTCTCGGCGTGCTCAATCTCACCGTTCAGAATAGCGTCGATGATGCCACGCGTATCCTTGATGGAAATACGCTTGCCGCTGCCGTTCCAACCGGTATTCACCAGATAGGCCTGAGCGCCGGCCGCCTCCATGCGTTTCACCAGCACTTCAGCGTACTGCGTCGGATGCAGCGTCAGGAACGCGGCGCCGAAACAGGCGGAGAACGTTGGGGTTGGCGTGGTGATGCCGCGCTCGGTACCGGCCAGCTTGGCGGTAAAACCAGACAGGAAGTGGTACTGGGTTTGTTCCGGCGTCAGGCGTGATACCGGCGGCAGCACCCCGAAGGCATCTGCAGTCAGGAAGATGATTTTCTTCGCATGACCGGCTTTGGACACTGGCTTGACGATGTTTTCGATATGCTCAATTGGGTAGGAGACGCGGGTATTTTCAGTCTTGCTGGCGTCATCGAAATCGATGCTGCCGTCGGCCAGCACCTGCACGTTTTCCAGCAGTGCGTCACGACGGATCGCCTGATAGATCTCCGGCTCGGCCTGTTGCGACAGCTTGATGGTCTTGGCGTAGCAGCCGCCTTCAAAGTTGAACACGCCGTCATGGTCCCAGCCGTGTTCGTCATCGCCGATCAATTGACGCTTGGGATCGGTGGAGAGGGTGGTTTTACCGGTACCGGACAGGCCAAAGAACACCGCCACATCACCTTGTTCGCCGACGTTGGCCGAACAGTGCATCGAGGCGATACCCTGCAGCGGCAACAGATAGTTCATGATTGAGAACAGGCCCTTCTTCATTTCGCCGCCGTACCAGGTTCCGCCGATCAACTGAATACGTTCGGTCAGGTTAAAGGCGACGAAGTTCTCTGAATGCAGCCCCTGCTGTTGCCAGTCCGGGTTGGTGCATTTGGCGCCGTTCATCACCACGAAGTCCGGTTCGAAATTCTGCAGTTCTTCATCCGTCGGGCGGATAAACATATTTTTGACAAAGTGCGCCTGCCAGGCAACCTCGGTGATGAAACGGACCTTCAGGCGGGTGTCGGCATTGGCGCCGCAGAAGGCGTCCACCACAAACAGACGCTTGCCGGAAAGCTGGTTACCCACCAGGGTTTTCAGATGCTGCCACACTTCCGGCGACAGTGGCTGGTTATCGTTTTTGCCGGTGCCGTTATCGGACCACCAGACGGTATCGCGCGTGGTGTCGTCACGAACGATGTATTTATCTTTTGGCGAACGACCGGTGAATTCACCGGTATCGACATTGACCGCACCAAGCTGGGTCAGCGTACCGCGCTCCAGTGCCGGCAGGTCGGTACGGGTTTCCTCGGTAAACAGTTGTTCATAGCTTGGGTTATGGACGATTTCGGTAGCCTGATGGATGCCGTAACGGGCCAGCGTTTGTGGGGTAATCGCGATTGAAGACATATCCTACTTCCTTATTAGTGCTATGCCTGTCGGCTTTCAGAGCACCCTATTGTCGGCAACAACCTGAAAGCCATGGGGCATATATTATTGCCTGTTTTCTGCACGGTGCCGCGTGCAGGAGCAAGCTCGGGTACAGCTGACCGGATTCAGCTAATTACCGCTCCGGTTCTCATTAGTAAACGCACGGATTTTTACTTCCATCTATAGCATAGCAGCGAATTTACGCCTGATTATTTTAATTACAAAACGCTGACGATAATTAATTAAAACCAACATCAGTGGGGGCTCACAATATTGGATTAATAAGGCGTAATCTGATTACGTATTTTTATTTTTTATCATATTGTCTGGGCTGTCTACTATTTTAATCATTATAAAAAATCAAAGTTTCCATCGAGTCTATGATAATAATTTGTTTTAATTCTTTAAATTATTTCATATGGCATTAGACGATCCGCTCCACACTGAACACTGGTCAGCAGGGTGAATAATGAAACAGATAAATGCAGAAATTGCCTGTGAGAAAGATGCGTTGCAGCCTGATCCTTCAGGATTAATTAACCAAATCCGGCAAATGAATATCGGTGCCGTGCCGGTGGCGTTGTTTATCACTATTTGTGCCATTGTTGCCGTTTCGGCTTATGCCAACTTCTTGCCAAAGAATATGATCGGCGGTTTAGCGGTGATTATGACGCTGGGTTTTGCACTGGCGCATTTAGGCAAAAGCATTCCGGTGCTGCGTGATATCGGCGGTCCGGCCATTCTGTGCCTGATGGTGCCTTCGGTGTTGGTTTACTTTAATTTCTTCCAGCCGAACGTGATGGGGACCGTCCATCTGCTGATGAAAGACGCCAACCTGCTGTACTTTGTTATCGCCAGTCTGGTGGTCGGCAGCATTCTCGGCATGAACCGGGTGATCCTGATCCAGGGCATGATCCGCATGTTCGTGCCGCTGGTGATCGGTACGGTGACCGCGGTAGCGACCGGGCTGCTGGTGGGCAAGCTGTTTGGCTTCTCCTTTTATCATACCTTCTTCTTTATCATTGTGCCGATTATCGGTGGCGGTATCGGCGAGGGCATATTGCCGCTGTCGCTGGCTTATTCTGCCATTCTGGGATCGACACCGGACGTGTACGTGGCGCAACTGGCCCCGGCGGCGGTACTGGGTAATATCTTCGCTATTGTGGCGGCAGGCGTGTTGGCGCGTTTAGGGATGAAGCGCAAGGCGCTGAGCGGTGACGGCATGTTGATCCGTTCGGCGGAGGAAAACGCGGTGTTTGCCATCAAGGAAACCAACGGCAACGTCGATTTCCAACTGATGGGCGGCGGGCTGTTGGTGATCTGCGCCTTCTTTATCGTCGGCGGTCTGTTCGAACACATCGTGCATATTCCCGGCCCGGTGCTGATGATTCTGTTTGCGGTACTGTGCAAATACTGCCGGGTGATCCCAACTTCAATGGAAACCGGTGCTCACAGTTTTTATAAATTCGTTTCAACAGCATTGGTGTGGCCGTTGATGATCGGTCTGGGCATGCTGTATGTGCCGCTGGAAAGCGTGGTGGCGGTCTTCTCGGTGGGCTATGTGGTGGTTTGCGGTTCGGTGGTGTTGTCGATGGGGCTGGTGAGTTTCCTGATTGCGCCTTACCTGAAAATGTACCCGGTAGAAGCGGCGATCGTCACCTGCTGCCACAGTGGGTTAGGCGGAACCGGCGACGTGGCGATCCTCTCCGCATCCAACCGTATGGGGTTGATGCCGTTTGCGCAAATCGCCACGCGTATCGGCGGTGCGTCCACCGTCATTGGTGCCACGCTGTTGTTGGGTTGGTTAATCTGAGTCCAAACTGAATTATGGCTACCGGGGTGGATTGCCCCGGTTTTTTATTTGTGCCACTGAAAATAATAAGCAGCCAAATTGAGATGGAATAGTCGAGATTATTTTCCCTCAGATAATTCTTTATTTTAAACCAAAGCGTCTATTCTTTTATTTAAGGGATTATCGTTCTCATCAAGAGTACTCATGGAGGGTGCCAGCCGCATTACCGATATCCCCGTATTTATTCAGCACCGGGCCAGGGCCATTAAGGCCATCCGTCAGTGATGTCGTCGACACACTGAAATGACAAATATGGAGATATTGGTATGTCATCAAGCAATCAACAGGCTAACGCCTCCGCCGAAGCTATCAGCATATTGGCCCTGCAGGGCGCTTATAAACCCGATAGCGATCCGTTGCTGAACGTGATTCATCCCTCAAAAAGTTTTCAAAATGCGGGGCTGGAACTGATCCGTGGCGACCGAAGCTGGCATGATAAAGGAGTGACCGATACCCCGGTTAACCTGAGTTACAGTTTTTGGGAACAGGCACCGGCTAATATGTCGAGTATGGCGATCAGCGGCTTCAGCAGTTTTAATCAACAACAGCGTGAACAGGCGAAACTTTCACTGCAATCCTGGTCAGACGTCGCCAATATCACCTTTACCGAGACCAGCAACACCCAAAACGCCAATATCAAATTTGGCCTGTTTGATGTCAGCTCTCGCGGCTCTTATGCCTTTGCGTATAACCCGGACTCTTCTGCGTCGGTGGCGGGGCAAACCTGGTATAACGCTACAAGTAATGTCTTCGCCAATAACCTGATCCACGAAAACGAATATGGCCGCCAGACGCTAACCCATGAAATTGGCCATGCGCTGGGGTTGCAGCATCCGGGGGATTACAATGCCGCACCGGGTGTGAGTATTACTTACAACCAGGATGCGACTTATTTCGAAGACAGCCGCGCCCACAGCGTGATGAGCTATTTCAGCGAGAGCAGCACTGGCCAGGATTTCCAGGGCGCTTACTCTTCTGCACCCTTGTTAAATGACATTACCGCCATCCAGCATTTCTATGGTGCCAACATGACCACCCGCAGCGGTGATACGACCTACGGTTTTAACTCCAACACCGATCGCGATTTCCTCACCGCTACCGGGGCACAGGATAAAATTGTGTTTAGCGCCTGGGACGCTGGCGGTACGGACACTTTTGATTTCTCGGGCTTTAGCCAGAACCAACGTATTAACCTCAATGAGCAATCTTTCTCTGACGTGGGAGGACTGAAGGGTAACGTTTCGATTGCTGCCGGCGTGACCATCGAAAACGCTTTTGGCGGTGCCGGAAACGATGTGATCATCGGTAACAATACCAATAACATTTTGATGGGCGGCGCGGGGGACGACATTTTGTACGGCGGTGGTGAGTCGGATCATTTGTTTGGTAATGAGGGCAAAGACACCTTTGTTTATTTCGCAGCCAATGAGTCACGCGCTGATGCACCGGACTGGATCGTGGATTTTGTTAGCGGTGAGGACAAGATAGATCTATCGCTGTTTAACACCGGTGGCAGCAAGGGTATCGAATTTGTCAGCCAGTTCAGCGGCAAGGCCGGTGAGGCAATGCTGAGCTACGACGTGCAGACACAGGTCAGCGATTTAACCATCAATCTGGGCGGTGGGTTTGACGCCAGTGATTTTTTGGTGAAAGTGGTGGGTCAACCACTGGAAACCAGTGATTTCGTGCTGGCCTGAGGACAGATGGCAATAAAAATTCGGCATTTTGAGGAAAAACCCGACAATTCCTATTAATTTCGTCATGTTAGCCTGACATAGTAGCGCACAGAAGGCCGGGCTTGCATACCTCGGGCTTCTGCCGAATCGCCAACCCTTCCGGTTGGCGATTCATTTTCCATCCTTCAGCATGTTGATCGCGGTACCAATCAGGATCCGGCGTTCAATGTCATGACAGTCTGCCAGTTGTTGCGCCAGATGCTTTGCCAGCGTTTCTACCGATAAAACCTCGCCGCGATGGCGCAACTGCATCACGCTGTCGCCGATCAAGCGTGCCACTTCATCCCACACGGGTTTTATCTCCTGCTCCGAGAACATCATCGCTTACCTCGGCTGGGTGATTTTTGGTCAATGTAGCAGTTGAGCCAGGGGTTCGCCACCGCGCCGATCGCACAATATTAAATCAGGAAGCATAAAAAATAACCCATCAGTGTTTCTTCTGGTTTTTTCGCCCAATACTGACCTTGTTAAATTACTGGAGGGCGAATAATGAAACTGGTCGATCAACTGGCTGTGTACCATCGCCGAAGCCAAGGGGCCGAAGTGCAGCATTGGCTGTGTCGTTTTTGGTTGCCACAAGGGGAGGCGCGGATCGCCTATCTGCGCGAGCTGTTGGAGCCGGAGGCCAAGCAACCCGCAGAGCGGGAACCTGAATAATAGGGTACCAGCCAGTGTCCGGCCGGGCGGGCTTTACTCGAGAATATCCTCGATCTCTTCCAGTACCTGATGACCCAGTTCGGTGGTAATCATTAAAATGCCGCAGACTAAAATAACCAGCGCCAGCAGCAGTAAGGCGATTTGTACGCCGTTGCCATTACGTTTTGCCATTCGTATTGCTCCCTGCCATTAACCAAAGACTATCGCTGCCCAGCGTAATAACAGCAGGGCGAGACAGATCAGCAGCAGGATCAAAAACATCTTCCAGTGCTTGGTGCGCATGCGTTTTGTTGCCAATGTGACCTCCTGTTGTGCTTATTAGCTGAAATACCAGCCGACGATAACAAAGATAACAATCGCCGCCACCGCCAGCACTTTTAATAAGTCGCTGAAAGTGTCATCGGAGTCTTTGCCGTCATTCTTCATTTTGTTGCCGCCTGGCCAATAGCCATGGAGTGAATTGCGTCCACAGTATGCCTGTTGTGCTGACGCAGGCACAGGGATTTACCCGAAACAGCCTATAAAAGATAGGGGAATAGGCCACAGTGGCGTGAATTCGGCAGGTGGAGGCCGCAGGGAATACGTTGTACTATTCTGTTTGCACAATGATTCATTCAATAAGGTATGGCAATGGCGAGCGAAATTCCGAAGAAATACGAAAACACCGAACGTTGGGCATTCGGCAACACCGAGCAGCAGGCCGATGACGTGGTCAAGCTGATCCTCAACGGGACCAAGACGGCAACCTGTGCCAATCTCGATGGCGAAGGCATTCCACTGGCCGGCGACGTGTTTGTGGTGGTGGACGGTAAAGGTGACCCGGTGTGTGCGGTAGAACTGACGTCGGTAGAGATGAAAACCTACGATCAGGTTGATGAAGCCCATGCTTTTGCCGAAGGGGAAGGTGACCGTTCTCTGGCCTATTGGCGTAAAGAGTTGCAGAGCTTCTTTGAAGAATATGAGTTGTTCTCACCGGATATGACGCTGGTGCTGATGAATTTCAAAGTGGCAGAGACTTTCTGATTTGATGTCCTCTGTCCC
Organism: Serratia proteamaculans; assembly: GCF_008830365.1. Lineage (GTDB taxonomy): Bacteria > Pseudomonadota > Gammaproteobacteria > Enterobacterales > Enterobacteriaceae > Serratia > Serratia proteamaculans. Next base: position 360,956 of record NZ_WBKI01000001.1, read on the forward strand.
TTACGTCTGCCAATGGGCGACGCCCGAGTTGGCGGCCGATCTGATTGCCGGGCGTGTGACGCTGGCGGATGATGTTAACTGGGCGCGCAGCGGCGCGCGCGATCGGGCGGAATACATCGAATGGGCCAACCACGTCTGTGGCATGGCCTGTCTGAGAATGGTACTTAGCCATCGAGATGGTGAGGCGCCCTCACTGCTGGAGTTGGCGCGCCGTAGTCTGCCGTACGGTGCTTACGTTCGTGAAGGCGAGCGTATCAAGGGGCTGATTTACGCGCCCTTTGTCGACTATGTGCGTGAGCAGTTTGCGTTGGAGTCTGAGGTGAGGGTCGGTATTGAGCCGGAAGACTTGCCACTGGTGTTGTCGCAATGGCGTTATTTTATCGCTTCGGTGCATCCCGGCATTCGCCAGCCCTCGCAGACGCCACCCCAGCGTGGCGGTCATCTGGTGTTGGTGACCGCCGCTGAGGCCGATCGCGTAACCTTCCATAACCCTTCGGGTGACAGCCCGGCCACGCGCCAACAGGTGACTTTACCGTTGAGCAGTTTTGGCCGTTTCTTCGCCGGTCGTGGTATTGCTATCGCATAAAAAAACGCGCCGTGTTCCTGAGGGGACACCGCGCGTTCTTCAGTTTGTCGTCGTTCATTCCAATCGCATCACCCAGGCATCGCTCTGCCGATCGTAATGTTGCTTGTACAACAGCGATTGCTTGCCATCGAGTATCGCCGGAATGCTGGTGTGCTCATCCCAACCGTCTAACTGCATGCACAGGTCGGGATCCGACTTGCAAGGGATCGCCAGCGTGCTGGCCTGCTCGGACGAGGAGGATAAATGCGCATCATCGACCTCGAAACTGCCTATTTTCACCACGGTTTTGCCCATTGGAACTCCTGCTTGATCTGCTGGTATGAGGTGTGACCAGTTGAGGCCGTCATCATTAGCATAGTCAAATGAGCAAAAAATGCCACATAAAAAATACAAACTGGCAACATCGACGATCCGTGGCTAGCGCAGGGACTTAATACTCCACAACAAAACTGATGTTGTCCTGGTAGGTTCCCACCGGCACTTCGGTTTGCGCCGGGTTGATCTGTGCCAGGTACGGGATACTTTGTGCCAGCCCGGTACCGGCGCCTGCTTGTTTGTTGGTGCTGTTCCACACCGTGGTGCTGTTGGGTAGGTAGATTTGATACTGCATATAGTTGCTGGTGCCGTTTTTCATTCGCCGCCAGCCGGTGACTGGGTTATTGCCGTCGGTAAAGTAGGTGTTGTAACCCTCGGTTTTGGTGCAGGTGAGGGTAATGCTTTGGTTCACCGGGTTAAACTGCCCGACCAGCGCCATGCTGCCAAAGTTGACGTTCTGCGCGGTGCCGAACAGGCAGTCTTTGGTAAGGATCAGGGTAATCGTCACGGTGCTGGGTTTATTTGTGCCATCCCACCAGAGGCACAATCCGATCAAACCCAGCCCGCAGATATGGTAGTTCCACACCAGGTTGACGGTATCGGTATAGGTGCCGGAGCGGACGTTGGCCCCGGCGGTGGTTTTGATGTACAGCGGAAAGTTGACGTTGGGGGAGATCAGGATCAGCGTCAACAGGTTCAATGAGCTGTAATCGATGGTTTGCCCGACGCTATAGGGGTACTGGTAATTCGCATCGGGATAAATCAGATAGGGGATTTTATCGCCGGAACCGTCGGTGTTGGCCAGCGCCATGGTATTGGTGGTCGAGTTTATTTTTACCGTCACGGTATTTTGCGTCAACAGCGATAGTCCCAAGCCGCTGCAGTTGAGTCCGGCGGTACCCTGGGCGCTGAGTGAGCCATTATAAACGGCAAATGTGCTGCTGCCTGGCAGGGTGACGCTGCCGTTGGTGGTGGTGCAGTCGGCCAGCGCTTGTCGGCCGGTGAACAGCAGCAGCGCCAGTAATACCGCTTTGGATCCACTAATCATCTTTTTCTCCATCATGAGTTACTGGCACACAATCGGTCCGATGCTTTGGATGCCCTGGGTTTTGGTCAGGCTAAATTGCGCCTGGCAGGGGGCGCTACCGTCTGCCGGAATGACGCTCAGCCGGTTTTGCAATTGCACCGGATCCACATAGACCATGCCATCCCAGCCAACATAGCTTTGCTGATTGCTGCCGACGATGGCCACCTCGCTGCCGTTGGCCAGCGGTTTGCCCTGGGCGTCGACCAGTTTGACATCGGCGGCGGAAATCTGCTGGATAGGGAAATCGACCAGGAACCCACTGTGATCGCGGATAGCCACGGTTTTCTCCACCGTGGGAACCGCCACGTCCGCCGGCAGATTAAGTGGGTCGATTTGGAATTTGGCGTGGTAATAGGAGGTGACGGTGGGCACCAGCAGATAGCCTTTGGCGTTGGTCATGCCGATTAACTGATTTTCATAACGCACCGGAATATCCGGGTAGCCTTCGGTAGAGATCAGGGCGAAGGCGTCGTTAATGGTATTGGTAGCATACAGATCGCCTTGCATTGCCACCAGAGAACCGCTTACTTCACCCCAGCGGGTATAATCATCGCTGTTGCCGTACATCCCGCCGCGGGCTTCGAGCAGACGGGTGCGCCAGGTGATATCGGCCTGGCTATAGCTGTCGCTGCTCTGCCCATCCGCGTAGGCCAGGTTCCAGCCCAAACCGCCGTCGGTCGGTGCGGCACGGCTGTAGCTGACGCGCTGGTTCCAGCGATTGTTGTTGTCGCGAGAGGCGCTGACGCTGGCAGTACCCCAAGTGTCGAACGGAATGGACAGTTGCAGTTGGGCGCTGTAACCACTGTTGCCGATTTCGCGGTTCACCGACGCATACAGGCTGGTATTGCGCCACAGTGAAATGCTGTAGGAGAAATTGACCAGGCGAGTACGCTGACCAATGGCGTCACGGACATCAAAATAGCCGGCGCCAATGCTACCGAACCGGTTCAGGCCGATACTGCCAGTCAGTTGATCGGTACGGCGGCTCAGACGATAGTCACTTTTATACACCGAAATATCCCCGAAACCGGCGCTGCGCAGGATGCGCTGGGCATTCAGGCTGTAATAGCGGTTGCTGTAGGTGTAACCGATGCTGCTCTGATCGCCATGATTGGTGCTGTACTGATAGACCGGCTGCGGATCGGGTTGAGGGATAGGTTGACCGGTCAGCGGATCGTAGTAGTTGGGCTGTTGCGAAGGCTGATAATCATTAAACGCGTTATCGCTGGCCTGGCTGTAGCTGTAAGATGCGTTGAACACCCCCCACTGGCCAACACGAATATTGGCCCCGGCGCCGCCCACCGCCAGCTCTGCGGCACCTTCGGCACGTCCTTCCAGGGTTAACCAATCCGTGACGCCGTAACGTCCGCTGCCACTGGCCACCCACTGGCCGTAATCGGCAGAACTAATGCCATAATTACGCCGCAGGGCACCGGAAGACAGGCTGAAGTCGCTCATACCTGCCTGCAACAGATTACTGGCAACATAAAACGGCACCACGGTACTGACTTGCCGCCCCAGCGCGTCGGTAGTGACGACGGTGGCTTGGCCCGCGCCGTTAATATAGGGCACGGTATCCAGGGTGAAAGGGCCGGGGTTAACGCTGGTGCTACTGTTTTTATAGCTGTTGATATACAGATCAACACTGCTGGGTAGCGCTGCTTGGCCGGAGAACTGCGGCAGCGGGTAGGTGATCAGATCGGGCCGGGAGGCAAAATTACGCGCCAGCTGGATGCCGCCGATACGCACCGAGCTGCTCCAGGTCAGCGCGCCTGTAGCGAGATCGCCGGCGGTATAGCGGAGCAGGCGGTCGTCATCATTGTAGCGCCATTGGCTGTCATAGCGGATATAGCGGTTGTCCTGGTCACTGTTGGCGGAGGTGTTAAAGCTGCCGCGGAAAATACCGGTGTTGGACACCACGCCAAAGCCGTCGAACAGCCGCTGTTCGGTCCAGGCAGAAAGATAGCCCGGCTGACCGTTGGCGCTGCTTTGACTGGCGTAAAGATCGTAATTGAACAGCAGACCGAGGCTGCTCTGTGCCGGCAGGCGATCCAACGGGTTCTGAGCGTTGAATTTCTGCTTGGGTAGCCAGTCATTGGGGACGTTGATCATCAACTGCTGGGTTTCACCACTGTAGGTGACGTCCACTTTCTCTAATTGGTCGACCGCAATTTCTTTCGCCTGTTTATCCGCTACCGGCAGACCGGCGTCGAGCAATTGCTGAGGTGTGAGGTAATAGTGGCCGCCACGGTAAGTCACCGGCACCACTTTTCCGGTCTGGCGGCCATTGACCACCGGCTCCAGATACAACGTGGTATCCGGCATACTGATGGCGCTGGGCGGCGGCGGTAAATCATCGGCGTAGGAATAGGGTAGCCACGGCGTGGCCACTGCGCACAGTACGGCGAATGCTAACGGCTTCAGACCTAATCCGTTACGCCTGGGTGACGGCATGCTGGTTAACGGCACATGTTGCTCAGTAAGCAGTCAGGGTGATCGGCTGCTTGTTGTCGTTGACCTTGGCCTGCAGTTGACCGCTGCTGAAACTGCCAGAAGCCGGCACCGCAAAGCGCATCTGTGAACCGGGCAGCACGTAACCCATCAGGCCGGCATTGAGTGTTTTCCCCTGCATTGTGACTTTGGAGATGCGCGCATGCACGATGCCCTGGTTACGTACCTCCAGCCAGCGCTGACTGCTTTGCTGCAACAGTCGGTAGCTGAGCTGCGGTTGGTTGGCGGAGGCGTAATCACGCGGTTTTTCTGAATCCTGTTTGGTCCAGACGCCTTTGCCGCTGACAAACAACGGCACCGAATAACGCATCTGGAATTTCAACCCCATCTGAGCTCCATCGGGGGTAGATTGACTGCCAGAATCTTTCACCGGGACTTCATCTATCAGAATGCGGTAAGCGCGTTCCTGGCCGGCGGGTGGTGGGGTTTGTTTAACCAACCGGATTAATTGGCGTTTACCTGGCGCAATCGAGGCGACTGGCGGGCTGGCGATCACTTCACTTTGGTTGCTGTAATCGTCTTTACCGGCGGTCTGTTTCCAGCCGAGCACGCGTACTTGCATATAGACCGGTTTGCTGTCGCGGTTTTCCAGCCACAGCGCCGTTGCGGGTTGTTGATCTTCAATCACCGGATCGATAGGCCAAATCAGAATAGATGCGGCGGCCAGCGCCTGTTGTTGGCCGACAATCAACAGCGTTGCCGCAAGTGGCAGTCCTAAGGGGATACGCATGGCTAAATCCTTGTTTATTCAAAATACTAATAAGTGACCGTCAATAAGACCGTATCGCTGTAAGTGCCACTGGTGGGCAGGGTACTGGTCGAGAACAAACGGGCATAAACTTTTATTTCCTGAGTACTGCCGGTCGCGGCGACAATCTCGGTGGTGCCACCGTTACTGCCATCACCCCAAATGGTGGAATAGTTGCTGTCCTGGTAAAGCTGATAAATCAGGGTCTCGGGGGTCAGGGTATTTTTTAGTTTGCGTCCGGCGGAGATAGAACCGGTGACGTTGTTGCCAATACCCAGCGCCAGCGTAACGCTCAGGCCCGGATTGCAACGAAACAGCACTGAACCTGCCCCGGCGCTGGAAACAATGCTGATATTGCTGGCTAACGAAGAGATCTGACCAAAGTTGAGGCTGCCGAAGGTGGTGACATCGCTGCTGCCACTCCCCAGGATGCAGCCTTTCACCACCGTCGCGTTGACGGTCAGTGCCTGGGTCTTTTGCTGATCGTTGACGCCCGTATCGCCCAGTACCGGCGGCGCCATCATCAAGAGCAATAAACCACCGCTTAAAATACGCATTGCCATTACCAATTGATGGTGACCTGCACGGTGTCGGTGTAGCTGCCGATCGGCGGGGTGGATTGCACCGGGATCATGCCGTACACCGGTAACCAGTTATCCTGGCCGTTGGCGGTTTGCGACACCCCGGTCAGGTTATCCCAGATGGTGCTGTGGGCGCTGCTGGTATACAGGTTGTAGTTCACCTGTTGGCCGGCAGCGCTTTTCAGGTAACGGGCAGCGGTGTTGCCGCTTTGCCCACCGTTAAGCAGGACGTTGTAGCTGGTGCCGTTGTTGCATTTGATGCGAATGGCGCCGGCGTTTTGTTGCCCGGCGACGCTGACGCTGGTACTGAGGAAATAGACCGTACCGAAGTTAAGCGAACCGAAGCTGACATTGCCCTCCGAACTGCTGCCGGCTTCGCAAGCCTTCAACAAGGTGGCGCTGACGCCAATGGTGGCCGTTTTGCTATCAGCATTCACCGCCAGGCTTAACGCCAGCAAGCCACAGCCCAAAACAACCTGCCGCACTGTTACCAGGTTACCGTCATCGTCACGGTATCGTTGTAGGTATCAGGATCGGGCGTGGTGACCGCCGCCGGGACACGGGCATAGACAATCAACGGAACCGCTGCGCCAGTACCTGTGCCGGTCAGGGCGTTGGCACCGCTGGACCAGGCGGTAGCGCGGGCCTGATCCTGGTAGAGGTTGTACTTGATGAACGCATCGGTAGTGCTGTTGGCCATTTGGCGTTGGTTACCGGCAGCCACGTGCAGACCGTCGTTCAGCGCCACGGTGTAGTCGGTACCTGTAGTACAGGTCAGCGACAAAGTCCCTGCACCGCCGGAACCGGTTGCGCTGGCGTCGATAATGTTGGACAGGGAAGAATAGGTACCGAAGCTAATGGCGCCAAAGTCGTTGACGCTGCCACTGCTGTCACCGCCGCCGACCACGCAACCTGCGCCAATGGTTAAGGTTACCCCGAGGTTCCCCTGAATAGTGCCTGCTGCGTTGGCGGCGCCACTTGCGCACAGCAAGGTGGCTGCCGAGGTCAATGCCATCAGAATTTTTTTCATGTCTTTTTCCTTGCCGTGTTAAAGGTGAACCCCAAAAAACGCCATCCGGAAATGGATAAACGCATTAATGTATTTACAGTTTAATTAATAGAATAAGAAGTCAGAAATGTCTTGGTAGGAGGCCGAAAATTTTCTTTATTTTTGAAAGATGTCGCTATCTTCCAAACAGAAGAGGGGATAATGCCGAGAGAGTAAAATGATTAAAATAATAATATTCGCCTGTCGGAATATTATTAGCGAAATTAACTAGCCGGAATCTTCCGGCCAGTTCCAACCCATGATGATTGATTTACTGATGAAAATCCAACGTGCCATCGCGAACCAGTTCACGCGGCAGGTTGTTTTTTATCCGGCTGCCGATGCGTTTGGCGATGCCTAATGGCTGTTGTTGATAGGTGACAATGCATTCATCGGTCAGCGGCGGCGGCTCTGGATACAGGTCACGACCGTGGAACCACTCTTGCGCCAATGTGGCATTCAGTTCAAAACGCTGCTTGCCCTCGGCAACTGCCAGCGCGATAACCGCTTCGTGCTGCCAGCGGTAGCCCTTGGTGAAACGCTCGGCCAGTTTTAGCCCGATACGCGAGAAACGCACCTTGTTGACCAGCACTTCCAGCTCGGCCGGGAACAGCCAGATCTCTTTATCGCGTGCCCACAGGCGACTGGTTTCATCCCAGGCCAGTCCAGAGGCAGCTGCGGCCTGAGCGATCTCGGCGGAATCCTTGCCGGAAAGCGGGGTAAACGGGAATTTGCCCAACTTATAGCTTGGCTTCGCCAACGCGGTGACGGAGTGGTGTTTGCGCAACCGCGCCACAAAGAAGCCTTCGCTGTCGTAGATCTGTGGGAAGACGTGCAGGAAACCTTCAGCGGTTAACGCCCGCTCTGCGCCCGGGAACAGTTCACCCAGAGGCTCAATGCTGACCGCGTCGCCGTAGGTTGCCAGCAGTCCATTGACGATCTGCTGGTTTTCCTGCGCGTTGAGCGTGCAGGTGGAGTAGACCATGACGCCACCCGGAGCCAGAGCATGGAAGGCGCTGTCGATCAGTTCACGCTGGGTGTCGGCGATGGCGGCTACGCTTGCCGGCGACCAGTTGCTCATGGCGTCCGGATCTTTACGCACCACGCCTTCACCGGAACAAGGGGCATCCAGCAAAATGGCGTCGAAGCTTTCCGGCAACGCCGCGCCGAACACCCGGCCGTCAAAGTGGGTCAGCGCCACGTTTTTCACGCCGCAACGGCTGATGTTGGCGTGCAACACCTTGACCCGGCTGGCGGAATATTCATTGGCGACAATGCCGCCCTGGTTGTTCATCAACGCCGCAATTTGGGTGGTTTTGGAACCCGGCGCAGCGGCAACGTCCAGCACCCGGTGCGGCATTTCAGTCTCGGTGAACAGCGCACTGACCGGCAGCATCGAGCTGGCTTCCTGAATGTAAAACAGGCCGCTCAGATGTTCTGCCGCGCTGCCCAGCCGCAGTTCTTCGTCCTTACGTTCGATCCAAAAGCCTTCCGCACACCAGGGGATCGGTTCCAATTGCCAGTCATAGTCCTGCACCAGCGCTTGAAAATCGGCAACGCTGATCTTTAGGGTATTGACCCGCAGGCTACGGCGCAGCGGGCGTTGGCAGGCGGCAATGAAATCGTCCATCGACAGGTCGGCGGGCATGATGGCGCGCGTCGCATCGAGAAAGGCGGGCGGCAAAAAAACGGAGGCAGGTTTGGCCACGGGGTGAGCTCTCTGGCAGCTATCAAAATAAGGGCGGGAGTTTACCACAAAGCGAGAAACAGTAGGGGCCCAGCATTGCTGAGCCCCTGGTGAGAGACGAATTTACTCTTTAGGGATGGCTGTGCCCCATTCTCGCCAGTCTTTTGGCTCTTCCGCATTCAGCATAAAGTGCTTGTGCGGCGTCGCCTTCGGTGCCAGCGGAATACTCGGTGGGGTAGCAAAAGCAATGCCGCCACGAATGAACTGCTGGAAGGTCCCGCTCTTGATCACACCGCCGGTCAGGCCGAACTGCAGGTTGTAACCGGAAGCCAACCAGAACACGCTGTTGTTGCGCACCAGATATTGGTACTTCTTGCTGATGCGCAGCGCGACGTGGATACGATCGGACATGGCGCCCAGATAGAAGCCGGTGACGGTGCCCACTTCCACACCGCGGAACAACACCGGGGTGCCAATCTGCAACGAGCCGGTTTCGGCGGCGTCGAGGATCACGCTCAGACCGTCCTGATAGCGCGAGTCGGTAATAGTGGCTTCTTGCAGTTCAAAGTTGCGCAGTTCACGCCCACGACCCGGTTCCACATTAATGTACGGCTGCAACAGGGTATCCAGGTTATTGACCCCGGCGGCGGAAATCTCTGGCGATACGATGGAGAAACGGCTGCCCAGACGCGCGAAGGTCTGCACGTATTCCGGGTACAGCACCGCCTTGACCAACACTTCATTACGCTCTGGCGCCAATTTGAGCGAATCCACCTGGCCGATATCGATGCCGAGATAACGCAGCGGCATGCCTGGCGATACTTTACTGGCGTCGTAGGTTTTCAGGGTTATCTGGCTACCCACCGCGCGGGCGGCGGTTTCTGTGGCGTACAGCATGCGTTTGGCGCCTTTGCTCAGCGTCACGCCTTGCAAATTATCGAAACTGATGGCCCCCTTCAGCGCCCGGTTAAGCGGTGAAGCCTGCACTGTCAGGCCGCTGCCGTTCAATTGCACCTTGGCACCGCCTTCTGCCCAGAAGATGCTTTCGTTGGTCAGCAGCTTGCGGTATTCCGGGCTGATATAGACATCAACTTCAAATTCGTTGGCCTTCGGACGAACGTTAACAATTTCGCCCACCTGGAATTTACGGTACAGCACCACCGAACCGGCCTGAACATCCGGCAGGCTGACGGCGTTCAGCGTCAGGGTTGGCGTTGGGCTGTTGCCGATAATACCGGCCTCGGCTTTTTCACTGTTGCTATACAGCGGATACTGGCCGACAGGTTCCCCCTTGCTGCCGGGGATAATACGCACGCCGCCGTCCAGCCACTCTTGTGCACTTGCCCCCAGCACTTCCATGCCGTCGAGGCCCAGTTTGACGTCGACCCGGCTGTTGACCACGAACTTGCTGTCTTTGTGCAGCAGGCGGCGATATTGCGCATCGATGGCGGCGGTAAAGACCACGCCGTTGTCCGTCAAGGCACGGCTCATTACCTGGCCGACTTTAACGCCATGCACCACCAACGGCTGACCGACGTCAATACCGTAACTTTGTGGCGCGTTCAGCGTCACGGTCAGCACGCCAGGTTGCTGCAACAGAGTCTCACTGCTATCCAGCACGTTGAAATGCTGTTGCGGTTCGCCGTCACCCGGCACCAGCTCCAGCGTATTGCCGGTGAGCAGTTGGCTGAGTTTGGCGTCGTTAAGGCTCAGGCGTGGGCTGCGCATGACAATTCGCGTGCCGCTACGCATTAAATCTACCACCGACGGATCGATGGTCAGTTCACCGGTGACCTTGCTGTCCTGTTGCAGCGTCAGCTTGGTCAGGGTGCCGACCTGCAGTCCCTGATAAATCAGCGGGGTGCGGTTTTCACTCAGGTTATTGCCGCTCGGCAAGTCCAGCGTAATGTTCACGCCACGTTGGCTGTGTGCCAGATCCGGATACAGGGTATAGCTTTGATCGGCCTTGGCCTGCTGGCCCTCGAGCGGTGAGTCAAAAGCAATGGCGCCGTTGACCAACGCGGCCAGGCTTTCCATCTGCACCGAGGCACCCGCCAGGCTGAAATCACCCTTGAAGCCGGAAACGTTCCAAAAACGGCTGTTACCCTTCACCAGATTGGCAAAGCGGCGGTCGATCAGTACGTCAATAGTGACGCCTTTATTGCCTTCGGCGATGGTGTAGTCATACACCTTGCCAACAGGGATCTTACGGTAATACACCAGCGAGCCTGTGTTGAGTGCGCCGAGATCGTCAGCATGCAGATGGATCATCAGTTCACCGGTATTCAGCCGGTACTTGGGCTGGGTATCGAGCGCGGTGAAGTGGGTTTTCGGCTGCCCGGTGCCCGGCATCATGCCGATGTAGTTGCCGCCCACCAGGGCATCCAGGCCAGATACGCCCGCCAATGAGGCTTTTGGCGTCACCAGCCAAAACTGGGTGCCGTCGCGCAGGGAGTCTTCCAGGTCGCTCTTGATGCTGACGTCGACCACAATGCTGCGCAGATCCTTGCTCAGGCTGATGCTCTGTACGGTACCGACTTCCACCCCCTGATAACGCACCGGGGTACGTCCGGCGACAATGCCCGCCGCGGACTGGAAATCAATGGTCACCGTAGTGCCACGTTCCTGGAAATTGTTATAGACCAGCCACCCCGCGATCAGCAGGGCAATAAACGGCAGTAACCAGAATGGCGAAATACGGCGCTTGTTTCTGACCCGCGCTTCAGTCGGTGTATTCGGCGTTTCCTGTTGCATGTGCATCCCAAATCAATCGGCTATCCAGCCACTCTACGGCAAGAATAGTTAAAATAACCGCAGACCCAAAGTAAAAGGCTGCCGGCCCCATAGTAAAAGATAACAATTGGTCGCGATTCACCAGCGACATCATTAAGGCAATAACAAACAGATCGAGCATTGACCAACGGCCAATCCAGGTGACCAGACGCAGCAGGCGAATACGCGTTTTCAGGCTGTGCGCGGTCTTGAAATGAATGCTGAACAGTAGGGTGATCAGCACAATGACCTTGGTAAAGGGCACCAGTACGCTGGCAATGAACACGATGGCGGCGATCGGCGCATTGCCGGAGGTCGCCAGCGAGACTACGCCAGAGAAGATGGTGTCTTCCATTCGTGCGCCGTTGGCGTAAATAATGGAGATCGGCATCAGGTTGGCCGGGATCAGCAAAATCATCGCCGCAATCAGCGCCGCCCAGGTTTTTTGCAGGCTGTAGGGCTGCCGGTGACACATCGGAATATGGCAACGCGGACAGCGGCCACGTTCATCTGGGTAGCCGGTAAAGTGGCACGACAGGCAGATATGCAGCGCTGTCGGTGGGCCTTCCGGTTGTTCCTGCGGATAATAGCGCTCCCACAATTGTTCCAGATTGACGTGGATCAGCGTCAGGATACTGAGCAGGGTGAGCGACAGGTAGGCGATCAGTGCACTGCCGGCCTGAATATCTGCATATTCTTTAACTTTGATGGTCGCCACCGCCATGCCGATCAGGTAAATATCGAGCATGACCCACTCTTTCAATCGATCCAGCATCAGCAGCACCGGGCGCAGGTTCATGCCCAGCGCATGGCCGAAACGCAGGTAAAGCAGCGACAGCGCCAGCGTCAGTGGGGCGCCAATAGTGCAAAACGCCACCATGCTGGCGGTGAGAGGATCCCCCTGGTGGCTCATCTGCCAGATGCCTTCCAGCAGACTGGCGTCAATGCGCACCCCCAGCAAGCGGATGCTGATCAGCGGCTCGCTGAAAGCGAAGGGCATCAGTAATAGCATGGTGACCGCCATGGCGGTCAGGCGGGTCATCGACCAGTCACGGCCACTCACGATCTTGGCATCGCAGCGCGGGCAGTAGGCCGCCTGCTTGCCGCTCAGGGGCGGCAACACAAACAGCAGGTCGCATTCGCAACAGCGCTGGTGACGTGCTTTGGATAGCGGACCGGTGATCGCGTGTATTTTCATCATGACAAAAGCTGCCCCAGAGCTCGCCGTATTCGATTAGCGTAGCTGAAAAATAAATCTGTCAGTACCTTATAAGGCCAAGCACCGGACGGCAAAACAGGGTTTCCGACCGGCAAACATACCTCGCCCGGTAGGGTTTTGTGAAGCAACAGATGATTAACCTTGTAGCTATACGCATTTAATGCTTATTTTATAGGGCTTAAGACTCGGGCTAGTGGCCATCTTCACTGTATTAATGGTTAACAAATGACAAAAGAACAATTCTACGCGGAATTAAAACGTGATTTGTGCGCGCTGCTTGACGGCGAAACCCACTTTATCGCTGCGTTGTCCAACGCCAGTGCATTGATCAACGAGCGTCTTGACGACGTCAACTGGGCCGGCTTCTATCTGATGGATGGCGCACAATTGGTGCTGGGTCCGTTCCAGGGAAAAATCGCCTGCGTGCGTATTCCGGTCGGCAAGGGAGTGTGTGGTACCGCAGTGGCAGAAAACCGCGTGCAGCGCGTTGGCGATGTCCATGAGTTCCCCGGTCATATCGCCTGTGACGCAGCCAGTAATGCAGAAATTGTGCTGCCGCTCAATGTTGGCGGTCAGATTATCGGCGTTCTCGATATCGACAGCACAGTTTATCAACGTTTCGACGAACAGGACGAAAGGGGCCTGGAAGCAGTGGTGGCGGGGCTTTGCGCGCAGCTGGAACAGTGTGATAGTGCGAAATATGTCACTGTGGCAGCAAGTTGATCTACGGTTAACGTGGCATTTACCGATGGCGTCATTATAATGACGCCTGTTCATGCCTGCGCTGGTTGGCAAACCCGTTGTAATCAGGAAATTTCATGGAAAATCAACCTAAGTTGAACTCTAGTAAAGAAGTCATTGCTTTTCTTGCCGAGCGTTTTCCGCTCTGCTTTAGCGCCGAGGGCGAAGCTCGCCCGTTGAAAATCGGTATTTTTCAGGATCTGGTCGAGCGTGTTCAGGGGGAAGAAAACCTAAGCAAAACGCAATTGCGTTCTGCACTGCGCCTGTACACCTCAAGCTGGCGTTACCTGTACGGTGTCAAAGTTGGCGCCCAGCGCGTCGATTTGGACGGTAACCCGTGCGGTGAGCTGGAACAGCAGCATGTCGATCATGCCCGTCAACAGCTTGAAGAAGCAAAAGCGCGCGTTCAGGCACAGCGTGCCGAGCAAAACGCCAAAAAACGTGAAGCTGCCGGTGAATCAGCCGCTGCGGAACCTCGTCGTCCACGTCCAGCCGGTAAAAAACCTGCTGCGCGTCGCGAAGGCGGAGCCGCACCGGAGAACCGCAAGCCGCGCCCACAAACTCGCCCACAGCCTGCTCGCCAACCTCGTGAAGTCAAAGAGGAAAGCCAGCAGCGTCGTGTGCCAGTCACGGATATCTCTAAACTGCAAATTGGCCAAGAAATCAAAGTCAGAGCAGGCCAGAGTGCGATGGATGCAACCGTACTTGAAATCGCCAAAGATGGCGTACGTGTGCAGCTCTCTTCCGGTCTGGCGATGATTGTGCGCGCAGAACACTTGCAGTTCTGATACGGAGGCCAACCAAGGCATGAACAAATTTGTCAGATTAACAGCAGTCGCGGGTCTGTTGTGGGCGGGTGTCAGTTACGGAGCGGAACCAGCCAACATCCGCATCGATCAACTGCCTCAGCTTCAGCAGGAACCGCAACATGCAACGGTGAGTGAGCGCGTAACTTCGCGCTTCACTCGCTCTCATTACCGTCAGTTTGCCCTCGACGCGGACTTTTCAGGCAAGATCTTCGATCGCTACCTGAATATGTTGGACTACAGCCATAACGTGCTGCTGGCCTCCGACGTGGCGCAATTCGCCAACAAGCGCAATCAGCTGGGCGAAGAGCTGAAAAGCGGTAAGCTGGATACGCCATACGCGCTGTACAATCTGGCGCAGAAACGCCGTTTTGAGCGTTATACCTATGCATTGTCGCTGCTGGAAAAGCCAATGAGCTTCACCGGCAACGACACTATCGATCTCGACCGCAGCAAAGCGCCGTGGCCGAAAGACAAGGCCGAACTGGACGCGCTGTGGAACGCTAAAGTCAAATATGACGAGCTGAACCTCAAGCTGACCGGCAAGACCGACAAGGAAATCCGTGAAACGCTGACCAAACGCTATCAGTTCGCCATCAAGCGCCTGACACAAAGCAATAGCGAAGACGTTTTCCAACTGGCGATGAATGCCTTTGCGCATGAAATCGACCCGCATACCAACTATCTCTCCCCACGTAACACCGAACAGTTCAATACCGAGATGAGCCTGTCACTGGAAGGTATCGGTGCGGTGTTGCAGATGGATGACGATTACACCCTGATCAACTCCATGGTGCCAGGTGGCCCGGCGGCGAAGAGCAAGGCGATCACCGTGGGTGACCGTATTGTCGGCGTTGGCCAGGCAGGCAAACCTGTGGTCGATGTGATCGGCTGGCGTCTGGACGACGTGGTTTCCCTGATTAAAGGGCCGAAGGGCAGCAAGGTGCGCCTGGAAATCCTGCCAGCCGGCAAGGGCACCAAAACCCGGGTGGTCACATTGACCCGCGAGCGTATCCGTCTGGAAGACCGCGCGGTGAAAATGACCATCAAGACCGTCGGCAAAGAGAAAGTCGCGGTGATGGATATTCCGGGCTTCTACGTTGGCCTGACCGATGACGTGAAAGTTCAGTTGCAGAAGATGGCCAAGCAGAACGTCAAGAGCCTGATCATCGATCTGCGCACTAACGGCGGCGGCGCACTGACCGAAGCGGTATCGCTGTCCGGCCTGTTCATTCCTAGCGGCCCGGTAGTGCAGGTGCGTGATAACAACGGCAAAGTACGCGAAGACGCGGACACCGACGGCGTGACCTATTACAAGGGACCGCTGGTGGTACTGGTTGACCGTTTCAGCGCCTCGGCTTCCGAGATCTTTGCCGCTGCGATGCAAGACTATGGTCGTGCACTGATTGTCGGTGAACCGACCTTCGGGAAAGGCACCGTGCAGCAGTATCGCTCGCTGAACCGCATTTACGATCAGATGCTGCGTCCGGAGTGGCCGGCGTTGGGTTCGGTGCAATACACCATTCAGAAGTTCTACCGCGTTAATGGCGGCAGTACCCAACGTAAGGGGGTTACCCCGGATATCCTGATGCCAAGCGGTGTCGATCCGGCGGAAACCGGTGAAGCGTTTGAAGATAACGCCATGCCGTGGGACAGCATCAATGCGGCGACCTACACCAAAACAGGTGATCTGAAGCCGTTCGATCCTGAGCTGTTGAAAGACCATGAGCAGCGTATCGCCAAGGATCCTGAGTTCCAGTACATCGCGCAGGATATTGCTCATTACAAGGCGCTGAAGGACAAGCGTAACATCGTCTCACTCAACCTTGCCCAGCGCGAGAAAGAGAACCACGACGATGACGCTACCCGTCTGCAACGCGTTAATGATCGCCTGCAGCGCGCCGGTAAGAAGCCGCTGAAGGCACTGGACGATTTGCCGAAAGATTACCAGGAGCCAGACCCATACCTGGATGAAACCGTGCACATCGCCCTGGATCTGGCGCACCTTGAACAGGCGCAGCCGGCGGCGAAATAACGCAGCCGGGTATCAGTAAACAAAAAACGCACCTTCGGGTGCGTTTTTTAATGGGCGCTCCTGAGGAGGTTGAATAATCCACCCCGTTAATTTTACGCAAAAAATACCCACCGTTTTGCGCAACAATCGTTTACAATTTGAAAAGTATTGCTTGAGCGCCGTTTTTGTAAAGTTTCGTATTTTTAGTAGGTTAATGGCGTGCAACTCTTGAAACTGTGACGAATGCCCATACCATCTAGGGTATCCGAGGCAGCGTTTTGTTAACATTTATGAGGAAGTAAACATTTTATGATGCGTATAGCTCTGTTCCTGCTCACCAACCTGGCGGTGATGTTGGTTTTCGGGCTGGTGCTCAGCCTGACAGGAATCCAATCCAGTAGCGTTCAGGGCCTGATGATCATGGCCGGTCTGTTCGGCTTCGGCGGTTCGTTTGTCTCATTGCTGATGTCCAAATGGATGGCGCTGCGCTCCGTCGGCGGGGAAGTGATTGAACAGCCGCGTAACGAGACCGAAAACTGGTTGCTGGAAACGGTCCGCCGTCAGTCGCAGCAGGCAGGCATTGCCATGCCGCAGGTGGCTATTTATCACGCACCAGACATTAACGCCTTCGCCACCGGTGCGCGCCGTAATGCGTCGCTGGTCGCCGTCAGCACCGGTTTGCTGCAAAGCATGAGCCGTGACGAAGCGGAAGCGGTTATTGCCCACGAAATCAGCCACGTTGCCAACGGCGACATGGTCACCATGACGCTGATCCAGGGTATCGTTAACACCTTCGTGATCTTTATCTCACGGCTGATCGCACAGGCGGCCGCCGGCTTCCTGGGCAACCGTGACGGCGAAGGGGAAGGCAACGGCAACCCGATGATTTATTTCGGCGTGTCGATGGTACTGGAGCTGGTCTTCGGCATCCTGGCCAGCATTATCACCATGTGGTTCTCACGTCACCGTGAGTTCTATGCCGACGCAGGTTCCGCCAAACTGGTGGGGCGTGAGAAGATGATCGCTGCGCTGCAACGGCTGAAAACCAGCTATGAACCGCAGGAAGCGGGCAACATGATGGCATTCTGCATCAACGGCAAATCCAAGTCGTTCAGCGAACTGTTCATGTCGCACCCGCCGCTCGATAAACGTATCGAAGCGCTGCGCTCAGGTCAGTATCTGAAGTAACCCTGAGAACATTAAAAACCCCGGCTTGCCGGGGTTTTTTTATGCCTGCTATTTGGCGGGGCGACTGCTTTCTACCTGTTGTGCCCGTGGTTGGGTAATGCGCAGGCTGCTGACCACCGCTGCCAGCGTGGCAAAACTGCCGGCCAGGATCAGCGAGGCGTGGGTGCCGGAGGTGGGGAACAGGTTGAACATCAACGCCACCAAGGCGGCACCGGAGGTTTGTCCCAACAGCCGTGCGGTACCCAGCATGCCGCTGGCACCACCGCTACGGTTACGCGGGGCAGCGGAAATAATAGTGTGGTTATTCGGTGACTGGAACAAGCCAAAGCCCGCGCCGCACAGCACCATGCGCCAGATGATATCCAGATCCGACGGGTTATGCGGCAGCAGCGCCAGCAGGAACAGCCCCAGTGCAAATACCGCCAGGCCGATACAGCCCAACAAACCGGCATGGATGCGCTCCACCAGTCGTCCTGCCAGCGGCGCCATGACGATAATCGCCAAAGGCCAGGGGGTCAGCAGCAAGCCGGTGGCGACCTCATCACGGCCCAGCGTGCTTTGCAGGAAGAACGGCAGCGACACCATGGCCAGCATCTGCGCGGCGAATGAACAAACGGAGGTGCCCATCGACAGGGCGAAAATCGGGATGCGCAGCAGGTCTACCGGCAGCAATGGGAACTCCTGACGCAACTGACGACGGACAAAGAAGAAGCCAATCACCAGCAGCGCAGCGATTTCGCCGAAAATCAGCGTCAGGCTTTGACCCTGAGCGAAGCCGCTGATGGCGGTGATCAACAGTCCGAAGGTCAGGGCGTTCATCACGGCACTGGTCGGATCAAAGCGTTGATTGGAGCTTTTCTGGCTATTGCCGGGCAGGTACTTCATTCCCAATAACAATGCGACGATACCAATCGGCAGATTGATGGCGAACAGCCATTGCCAGGAGGCGACCGACAGGATCGCCGCCGCGACCGTGGGGCCGGCGGCCGAGGAAAAGGCGACAATCAGCGAGTTAATGCCCATGCCGCGGCCGAGAAAACGCTGCGGATAGATAATGCGGATCAGGGCGGTGTTAACGCTCATGATGGCGGCTGCGCCAAAGCCCTGCAGCACACGGGCGATGGTCAGTGTTGTCAACGAGTCGGACAGGGCGCAGAACAGCGAGGTAATGCTAAATACCAACAGGCCGGCCTGATAGATACGGCGATAGCCAATCAGGTCGCCCAGCGAGGCCAGTGACAGCAGTGAAATGGTGATGGCCAACTGGTAGGCGTTAACCACCCAGATGGAACTGGCTGGGCTGGCGTTCAGATCGCGGGCGATGGTCGGCAGAGCCACGTTGGCAATCGCGCCGTCCAGCACTGAAACGGTAATGCCCAGGGCAATGGCGAGGATTGCCCCATAGCGTTGCGGGACGGGCAGGCCGTCAGTACAAGAACGCATGTTGATCTCGAAGGTATTAATCCGGGGGAGTATTAACATGCTAATCATATTCGTCTGCGATTGCATCCACAGTTTCCCGCGCAATTGTAATAACCGGTGAGAACACCGCGCCCAATACGTTCTTCAGGCATTTATCCCCGGGGCAGATTGCGTGGCCTTTGAGGTACCGCGTATACTGAAACCCTTGTTCAAATTTCTTAAAACAGAAAATGCCAGGTGGGATATTGACTATGGTTAACGCAGATCCAGATAAACAACCGGATGCGGTTTCGTCCGTGCTGAAAGTATTCGGTATCTTGCAGGCGCTGGGCGAGGAACGCGAGATCGGTATTACTGAGCTTTCCCAACGGGTGATGATGTCCAAAAGTACCGTCTACCGTTTTCTGCAGACCATGAAGTCATTGGGCTATGTGTCGCAGGAAGGCGAGTCGGAAAAATATGCGCTCACGCTCAAGCTGTTTGAACTGGGTGCCAAGTCGCTGCAGAGCGTCGATCTGATCCGCAGCGCTGATATCCAAATGCGCGAACTGTCAAATCACACCCGTGAAGCCATACACCTCGGGGCGCTGGATGAAGACAGCATTGTCTATATCCATAAAATTGATGCCATGTATAACCTGCGCATGTATTCGCGCATTGGTCGTCGCAACCCGCTGCACAGCACTGCGATCGGTAAAGTGCTGTTGGCCTGGCGTGACCGGGCTGAAGTGGAAAAAATCCTGTCGCAAATTGAGTTTACCCGCAGCACCCCGAACACCCTGACCGATGCCGCGGCGCTGTTATCGCTGTTGGATCAGGTGCGTGAGCAGGGTGTGGGTGAAGATATAGAGGAGCAGGAGGAAGGGCTGCGCTGTATCGCGGTGCCGGTGTTTGACCGTTTCGGCATGGTGACCGCCGGCCTGAGCATTTCATTCCCCTCCATTCGTTATTCTGAAGACGCCAGAGCGGATTACGTCAAACGTCTGCATGCCGCCGCGCGCAACATTTCTGAGCAAATGGGTTACCACCGCTATCCATTCTGATCCCATTTTTCTCCATTAAAAGGCGTTGCCAGACACGGGCAGCGCCTTTTTTTGGTCTATACCAAGAGATTTACAACGTATCCACTTCGATGCGCAGGCTGTCGTGGCGCCAGTACTCTATATCAAAGTCGAGAATGTGACCATGCTGATCGTAATTCAGCCGGCGCAGCAGCAGTGCAGGCAAGCCAACCATGGCACCCAGAGCACTAGCGGCGTGGTAGGGCAAGGCGGTTGGGTAAAACGACAGGTGCATTTTGCGGTAGATCAGCGCGTAGTGTTGCTGATAAATCTCGGTCAGACTGCCGTTGAGATCCTGCTTGAGCAGGTCCGGCACCCGTTGTGGTAGACAGTGGTTTTCGCAGTAGCAAATCGCCCGTTCGTCGGCATGGCGTACGCGGCGCAGCAGATAGATTTGAGCAAACGGCTCCAGGGCCAGCGGCTGCATCACGTCGAGCGGCACCGTGGTTTTTTCAGCGGATAACAACTCGGTACGCGGCGTGCGCCCCTGCTCCAGACACAATCGGTGAAAGTTGGTGTTCTGTGTTGGATCCAGCCACAGCCGTTCCGGTGTCACAAACCAGCCCCGGCGGTCGGCGCGATAAATGGCACCGGTGGCCTCCAGCTGTGCCAGGCTTTCACGGACCGTCACGCGGGTGGTGGAAAAAATGGCGCACAGCTCACGCTCAGAAGGTAGCTTGTCACCCACCTGTAGTGCACCCTGGGTGATGCGTGCCTGTAACTGATCCTTGATTTGCAGGTAGTGGGGCATCTCGCCCTGATGTTGTTTCATCTCATCTCGCTATGGCATTTCGGCACGCGCCCATTATACATGCGCAGATGAATTTTTTGTTTCAGCTGCGGTTGTCGTTTGACCCGAAGGCAAATTTATCGCCACTATACTCGCTATCTGGTATAGACCAAATGGGTGAATGAAATGTCTGAGCATAATTACCTGCTGTTAACCCCCGGCCCGCTGACCACCTCAAAAACGGTGAAGGAGGCGATGCTGTTCGATAGCTGTACCTGGGATGAAGACTACAACCTGGGCGTGGTACAGAGTATTCGTCAGAAACTGGTGACACTGGCGACTCAATCGACGGGTTATACCTCGGTGCTGTTGCAGGGCAGCGGCAGTTTTGCGGTAGAGGCGGTGTTAGGCACGGTGATAGGGCCGCAGGACAAACTGCTGGTCGTCAATAACGGTGCTTACGGCGCTCGTATGGTCGAAATGGCCAGGCTGATGGACCTCAACCACCACGAGTTTCACTGTGGTGAAGTGAATGAGCCGGATGTGGAGGCCATGGAAGCGGTGCTGAAAGGCGATGTGCAGATTAGCCATATCGCCATGGTGCACTGCGAAACCACCACCGGGATGCTTAATCCGTTGGAGCGGGTTTCGGGCCTGGCAGCGCGAAACGGTAAAACCCTGATCGTGGATGCGATGAGCAGTTTCGGTGGCATTCCGCTGGATGTCGATGCGCTGGGTATTGATTACCTGATCAGCTCTGCCAATAAATGCATTCAGGGTGTGCCGGGTTTCGCCTTTGTGATTGCCCGCCGTAGCGAGCTGGAAAAGTGCGCCGGACGGTCGCGTTCGCTCTCGCTGGATCTATACGCCCAGTGGCGCTGCATGGAAGATAACGCCGGTAAATGGCGTTTTACCTCGCCGACTCACACCTTGCTGGCCTTTGCGCAGGCACTGCGTGAACTGGAGAAGGAAGGGGGAATTGATGCCCGTAACATCCGTTACCGCGCTAACCAGCAACGCCTGGTGGCAGGAATGCGTGAACTGGGATTCGAGACTTTGCTGGAAGATGGGCTGCACTCGCCGATCATTACCGCGTTCTATTCTCCGAAGGCCGAAACCTATCGCTTTACCGAGTTTTATCAGCGTCTCAAGCAGCAGGGCTTTGTTATTTATCCAGGCAAAGTTTCGCAGAGCGACTGCTTCCGCATTGGCAATATCGGCGAGATTTATCCGCCGGATATCGAAGGTTTGCTGACCGCGGTCGGGCAGGCGATGTACTGGGATCTCTAAGGATGAGCATGAAGCAGATTAACGCAGTGATACTCGATTGGGCCGGCACCACGGTGGATTTCGGTTCCTTTGCACCGACGCAGATCTTTGTTGAAGCCTTTAAGCAGACCTTTGATATCGACATTAGCCTGGCGGAGGCGCGCATTCCGATGGGGTTGGGTAAGTGGCAGCACATCGAAGCGCTGGGTAAGCTGCCAGAGGTGGACGCACGCTGGCGGCAGCGGCTCGGTCGCTCCATGAATCGGCAGGATATCGATGCGCTGTACCAGGCCTTTATGCCGTTGCAGATTGCCAAGGTGGTCGACTTCGCTGCACCTATCGAAGGGGTTTCGCAGGTAATAGCGGGGCTGCGTGAGCAGGGCATCAAGATAGGTTCCTGTTCCGGATACCCACGTGCGGTCATGGAGGTGTTGGCACCGGCCGCGGCGCTGCGTGGTTATGCGCCGGATCATTGGGTGGCGAGCGACGACCTGAGCGTGGGCGGCCGTCCCGGCCCGTGGATGGCGTTGCAGAACGTAATTGCACTGGGTATTGATGCGGTGGCGCACTGTGTCAAAGTGGATGACGCGGTGCCGGGCATAAGCGAAGGGCTGAATGCCGGTATGTGGAGCATCGGGCTGGCGCTGTCCGGCAACGAATTTGGCGCTACCTGGCAGGAATACCAGCAGATGAGCACCGCGGAGATTGAACGTCGGCGTGCGCTGGCGACGGAGAAGCTGTATGCCGCCGGAGCACACTACGTAATTGATACGCTGGTACAACTGCCGGGAGTGATTGACGAAATCAATCAGCGGCTGGCGTCAGGCGAAAGGCCATAACCCTTTTCCCGACATAAAAAAACCGGGGCCAAGTGTTGCCCCGGTTTTTTATTGCCGACGAAATTTACTGGTGAGCCAGTTCCACTTCGTCTTCGCTGTCCATAATGGACTTGTCTGTCTGCTTCATCAGTTGGCTGGTGACGGTACCGGCGGTCATGGAGCCACTGACGTTCAGCGCAGTACGGCCCATGTCGATCAGCGGTTCAACCGAAATCAGCAGGGCGACCAGCGTGACCGGCAGGCCCAGTGCAGGCAACACAATCAGCGCGGCGAAGGTAGCGCCGCCACCCACGCCGGCAACGCCGGCAGAGCTGATGGTGACGATGCCCACCAGCGTGGCGATCCACACCGGATCCAGCGGGTTGATACCGACGGTAGGGGCAACCATCACCGCCAACATGGCCGGATACAGGCCCGCACAGCCATTCTGGCCGATAGTCGCGCCGAAAGACGCCGAGAAGCTGGCGATAGATTCCGGAATGCCCAGGCGACGGGTTTGTGCTTCCACATTCAGCGGGATGCTGGCAGCACTGGAGCGGCTGGTGAAGGCAAAGGTAATCACCGGCCAAACTTTGCGGAAGAATTTCGCCGGGTTAACGCCGGTGAAGGCCAACAGCACCGCGTGCACGCCAAACATGATGGCCAGGCCCAGATAAGAGGCCACCACAAAGCTACCGAGTTTAACGATGTCGTGGATGTTGGAACCGGCCACCACTTTGGTCATTAACGCCAGTACGCCGTACGGGGTCAGCTTCATGACCAGACGCACCAGCTTCATCACCCAGGCTTGCAGGGTGTCGATGGCTACCAGTACGCGCTGGCCTTTCTCTTTATCGTCTTTCAGCAACTGCAGCGAAGCCACACCCAGGAAGGCGGCAAAAATCACCACGCTAATGATCGAGGTTGGGCTGGCACCGGTCAGATCGGCAAACGGGTTTTTCGGCACGAACGACAGTACCAGTTGCGGTACGGTCAGATCTGCCACTTTACTGACGTAGTTGCTCTGAATGGCCACCATGCGCGCGCTTTCCTGCGTGCCCTGCACGAGACCCTCTGCGGTCAGGCCAAACAGGTTGGTCACCAGAACGCCCACCAGCGCGGCAATCAGCGTGGTGAACAGCAGGGTACCGATGGTCAGGAAGCTTATTTTGCCCAATGAAGAGGCGTTATGCAGCTTGGCGACCGCGCTCAGGATCGAGGCGAAGACCAGCGGCATGACAATCATTTGCAGCAGCTGTACATAGCCGTTACCGACAATGTTGAACCAACTGATGGATTCTTTCAGTACCGGGTTGTCCGAGCCGTAAACCAGTTGCAGTGCCAGACCGAACACCACGCCGATCACCAGACCAACCAGTACTTTTTTCGCCAGGCTCCATTGCTTGTGGCGGGTTTGCGCCAACAGCAAAAGGAGGGCGACAAAAATCACCACGTTAATAACCAGCGGAAGATTCATCCCCAATGTCTCCAATTATTTTTTCTTATATAAAAATGGCTATGCACCAAGGCGTAGCGATACTAAATATCGTAACAGTTTGCGTAACGGCTCACTTATATCCAAATGGAATTTAATATAACTTTGTGCGCGAATTTGTTTAATTAATCCTCTGAATGAAGATTAAATGGCCATTTTTTTGTGATCACAGTCTGATATTTTTTATTTGTTCAAAATATGACTGCACTGGAAGGGTGCAACCGCCTTGCCAATAGATGGCGAAAGCCACCAGACACAGGCACAGGGCGCGCTCGAGTTGATTGCCTTTTTGGGAATTGAGCAGCGGCAGGCGAAAACGCCAGCGGCAGGGCCAAAGCAAGGGCACGCCGGCCGGAGTGAGCATATCCGCCAACAGGTGGCTGAAGTAACCGATAATCATGGCGTGCAACACGTCGGGCGGGATCGGCCAACTGCGCGGCACGTCAAGCTGGAAAAGCGCCATGCCGCCGGCGATCGCCAGCAGACTGTGGGTAAAACCGCGATGGCCGAAGGCACGCGAGATCGGGATGGCAATCCAGCGCAGGCGCTGACCCAGCACCGATTTGGGGTGATCGATATCGGGCAGCAGTGAGGTCAGCAGCGCGGCGGGGATAATATGCCACCAGTCGCCGGTAGCCAGCTCCGGCGTCACCTCGGCCTTCTTGGCGAAAATCGCGCAAGCGACAGAGAAAATAAGATGTCCTTCCGCGGTCATACTGCTGTTCCGGCTGATAAACTGTTAATTTATCCAGTATATGGGAAAATTCCCAGTGGTGGAAGCAGTTACCCTGTAACCAATTGTTTATTTTATCCCGTTTTACAACGGCTTGTTATCTTAAAGGGGTAAGGGTTGCGCGTTTTTTGAACTGGCGCGAGGATTGAATGGAACGAAAACGCTGGGCGACCGGGTTAGGCTGCGTGGCAGTAACAACCTGTACCGATCGCCCGGCGCTTTCTTAGGGTCCCAGCATAGAGAGCGTAGTACGGTAATTCAATAGAAATGAAATAATGTTTTATTTATTTTGTCGCATAGCGCCAGGTTTTGAAATTAGGCGGTGACGGGGATGAGTAACGGCATCGGGAGCAGACCGATGCCGTGAAGATTACGCCAGGTGGTCCGGGGTAAGCTGTTCCAGTGTCTCGAGCTTATGGTCGGCCAATGCCCAGCGCTGATCATCGCGATATTCGTGCGCCGGGATAACAATTGAACGCATTCTGGCGGCCTTGGTGGCAATCATGCCGTTGAACGAGTCTTCCAGAGTGATACAACGCAGCGGATCGCTACCCAGGCGTTCGGCGGCGATCAGATACACCTCAGGGTGCGGCTTGCTGTAGGGCAGGTACTCAGCGGAAACCAGTTGATCAAAATAACCTTCGAGACCAAACATCTGCAGCACCTGTTGTTGCATGTGCAGCGGCGAGGCGGAAGCCAGGCCGATATTCAGATCCAGGCTGCGGCACAGCTCCAGCGCCTGGTGTACTCCCGGCAGCAATGGCTGCTTCTCACGGACCAGTTCGATGGCGCGTTCGATAATTCTCGCCGAGACCTCCTCCTGTGAAACCCCTTGCCACGGCATGGCCTGGTACCACATTTTCACCACCAGATCGATACGCAGACCCAGAGTATCCGGTAGCTTGTGGCGATCGGACAGGTCCAATCCCAGTGCGCCAAAGATATCCAGTTCCGCCTGTAGCCACAGGGGTTCTGAATCGATCAATAAACCGTCCATATCAAAAATAGCGGTTTCAATGCGTTGCGAATAGGCCATTAGCGGTTAACTCCTGCCGACGCCGGTGAATGTGCCCGCTACTTTATCATCGCCGACGCCGAGACTAAAACTTTTGCCTGCGTGGGGAGGCTTTGCCAAAGCGCAGGATACGCCACACCTCACGCAGTTTTAGCCACCAGCGTTGATGCTGGCGTTCGGTGACCTGCTGCAACATACGTGCATAATCCAGCACCAACCCCGGTGTCCAGGTCATGCTTTCACCACGGCTGCGCAGCACCGCCAGCATCCACAGGTTGGGATCGAGCACCAGCAACAGAAATCGACGCCACAGATGCTTATCGCCCAGTACGCCTTCCAGCGCGCTGTCGAGCGCCCGAATAACCGTGGTTGAACAGTTGCGCCGGGTTAGGTTGTAGGTGCTGTCCTGCTGATAATCTTGCCAGAAAGCGCGTAGAGCCGTTGGGTTATAGCGGTGGAACTGGATTTTTTTGTCCGGTGGGCACCAGGCGGCAACCTCTTGCTGAAGGCCGGGCAGAAAGCGCCCGTCGACGTTGTTTTGCTCACCGGAATGTAGCAACTGGCGGAAATCCTGCGCCGAGTGGCTGATATCGTTAAGTGGGTAGTGGCTGATATACACATCGGGTGCCAGCGCCAAAGCGGCGTGACCGGTGGAGATATTGCCACAGGCATCCACCGCGGCGATGTAGCGATCGACAATGTAACGGCGGCGCGCGTCTTTTGCCGAGCCGATCGGCGTCCAGACATAGACGGTGAGTGGAAGGGTTTCATTGACCCGAGGCGGCGCAGCGGGGGCCTGGTTCTGATTTAGCGCAAAACTCTCCAACTGCCGGGCGATACGCAACAGCGCCCAGCCGGAAAGCAGGATCAT
Source organism: Serratia proteamaculans (assembly GCF_008830365.1). GTDB lineage: Bacteria > Pseudomonadota > Gammaproteobacteria > Enterobacterales > Enterobacteriaceae > Serratia > Serratia proteamaculans. The sequence continues at coordinate 387,673 of NZ_WBKI01000001.1, forward strand.
CACGCCGAGGCAAAAGGGCACCGTCATTCGGTGGGGGGCGGGCCAGCCGACAAAAATCATCAGCGAAAGCAGAATTTCGCCGCAGCCCGCCAAGGCTACCGGTTTCCAGCGGCTGTGCTGGATCACCGTGGAGGAGGCGATCCGCACCGCGCCATCCAGCAACAGCGCGCTGCCAAACACCAGTGTGGCGACGATATTATCGTCTGCGGGCACGTCCAGCATCAAAAAGGCCATAAACAAGAAGCCCAGCCCCTTCAGCAGTACCGGCCGGCTGGCGGATGAGCCAATCACCAGCGCGGCGGAGATTGCCACCAGCCCCTCCAGTGCCAGCATGACCGCCAATGCATCTAACGCCAGTACCGAACGGCCATCCTGCAGTATGTCGAACAACATCAATGCGCCAACGGCGATCCACAGCCAGCCGAACAGCATCAGCAGGCGGCGCTGACTGTGCAGTGCCTGTGGGCCCAACAATAAGATAATCAGCCGGATCATGGTGGCCCCTGTCTAAACGGATTGATTTAACTATATAACTATTTAATGGTAACGCGCGGATGCCGTTAAGCTGTTGATTTCGGATAATCCCGGCTACGCTTGTAGCACAGCAAGGCTGAAGAAAACGGTGGGCGAGTTTCAGTAACTACAGGTAGACTTAGCCCATTACGGTTACGTCGCTTACAAGGGGAACACATGACGTATCAACAGGCTGGGCGCATCGCCATTATCAAACGTATTCTTGGCTGGGTGGTTTTCATCCCGGCGTTGCTGTCGACGCTGATCTCAATGTTGATGTTTGTTTATCAGCACAGTGAAAAAACCAAAGGCATTAATGCGGTAATGCTGGATTTTGTCCACGTGATGGTCGATATGGTGCGCTTCAATACGCCGTTCCTGAATATCTTTTGGTATAACTCGCCGGTTCCTGACATAGAGAAAAGCTTGTTCAGTGGCGCTAATTTCATGTTTATCGTTATTTATATTCTGATTTTTGTCGGGCTGGCACTGCAGGCTTCAGGTGCGCGTATGTCACGTCAGGTGAAGTTTATCCGCGAAGGCCTGGAGGACCAGATGATCCTCGAGCAGGCCAAGGGCAGCGAAGGGCATACCCGTGCGCAGTTGGAAGAACGTATTACGCTGCCGCACCACACCATCTTCTTGCAATACTTCCCACTGTACATTTTGCCGGTGGTGATTGCCGTGATCGCCTGGTTTGTGATCAAGCTGCTCGGTCAACTGGCTGGCACGGCTTGAGGTGATATGAGGTCAGGTAAAGGCGCTGGGTTCAGCGCCTTTATTTTATCAGGAGTCGGGGTGGAGCAGAATTTCTACCGCGCGCTGGGCGCGGACCAAATGCTGACCGCCAAACAGATTGCTGCGGTTGAGCAAGTAATACAGCTGATACAGCGGCTGACGTTCGATAAAACCACTCTCCAGGGGCCAGACGCTCTGGTAGCCGTCATAAATTTGCGGTGGCAGCTCCGGGTACAGCGGCAGCATCGCCAGATCGCACTCTCTGTCTCCCCAATAACAGGCCGGGTCGAACAGTAAGGGGCCATTGGCGGTTAGAGCGCAGTTGGCCGGCCACAAATCGCCATGCAGCAGTGAAGGTTGCGGTTGATGGTGCTGCAGGCGCAGATAAACCGCGTCAACAATCTCATCAATATCCCCGAAGTTCATGCCTTTCTCCGCCGCCATCTGCAACTGCCAGCCAATGCGCTGCTCGGCAAAAAACTCTGACCAGCGGCGCTGCCAGGCATTGGGTTGCGGGGTGGTGGACAGATCGTTGTCGAAGTCGAGACCGAACTGCGGTTGTTCACTCCACTGATGCAAATGGGCCAGTTGTTGGCCAAGACAGTAGGCGCCATGGGCGTCAAAGGGTTTCAGGGGTTGGTATTCCAACAGCAGGAAGCTGTAGTCGCGATCGCTGCCGACGCCGTAGACCTGCGGCACACGCACGGTTTTACTGCGTGCGAGCAATTCCAACTGGTCGGCCTCGGCGGTAAAGATGGGCAACAGCTCACGGGCATCGCATTTGACAAACACCTGGTTATCACCGTAGCTCACACGCCATGCCGGGTGAATATCGCCCCCGGGCAGTTCGGTTCTTTCGCGGATTTCTGCGCTGCCAAGATGTTCACTTAACAGACGGCTAACGGCTTGCCACATGGTACACCCCCTCTGTGTTGCCTGCGAATTCATTAGGTTAGCGTCTTTAGCCTGAAGAAAACACGACCTGGCGCACAGCTGTCACCAACAACTGGCGATTTTCTCGCCACCCGCGTTTGCTCAAAGTATATACGCTATTGATTAATTTAAGCACTGCGCATGTTGCAACTTGCCGACGTGAGGGCGATGTTTATCAGGCCAGCTACGGCGGAGGCGAAAGGGTATTTTTTTGATGTCTTTTATTATCAATGAGATGAGAAATTAATGGAGCAAAACCAGCAGTGGCAACGTGGTGAATACCGGATCAACAGCGATAAAAGTGAATTAAATATCGCCTTTACCCACGCTTTTTTGACCACCTCGACTTGGGCGAGTGGTATTTCACTGGAGACGGTACAGTTGGCCATCGATAACAGCCTGTGTTTTGGCCTGTATCACCAGCAACAGCAGGTTGGTTTTGCACGTCTGGTCACGGATTACACCACCTTCGGCTACCTGTGTGATGTGTTTGTCTCTCCGGATTACCAGCGGCAGGGGCTGGCGCGTTGGTTGATGGATTGCACGCTGGAGCATCCGGTGTTGCAGCGGTTGCGGCGAATTATGTTGGTGACCGGCACTGCACCGTGGCTGTATCAGAAGGTAGGCTATGAAGCGGTGAATCGTAAGGACTTTGTCTGGCACATTGTCCGGCCAGATATCTACCAGCAGCAATAACACCAGTCGGCGGTGCTAATTGGGCACCGCCGCCGGTTTCAAGGCTTCGCGTTGAGCAAGCCCTCTTCGTGACGTTGTAACGGTCTGAACTTGCTGTAGAGCAGGGCGACCACAAACAGAATCGCCTGGACGATCACAATGCAGGGGCCGGTAGCGCCGTCGATGTGGAAGCTGATTAAGGTGCCGAGCACGCAGGAGAATACCGATACCACCGTGGCGACTATCAGCATGCGATCAAAGCTGCGGCACAGCATAAAGGCAATAATGCCCGGTGCGATCAGCATCGCAATCACCAGGATCACCCCCACCGCCTGCAGCGAGGCGACAATGGTCAGCGCCAACAGGCACAGCAGCCCGTAGTGCAAGAGCTTCACTGGCAAGCCAATTACCCTGGCATGGTTGGGATCGAAACAGTAGAGCATTAAATCTTTGCGTTTCAGCAGCACCACCAGCAGGGTAATGCCGGCCATCAGCAGCGTTTGCTTCAGCTCGGCGTCGGTAATGCCCAGCATATTGCCGAACAGGATGTGGCTCAGATGCTGGTCGGTATCGACGCGTGAAAACAACACCAGCCCGAAGGCGAACATGCCTGAGAACACGATACCCATCACCGTATCTTCTTTCACCCGGCTGTTTTCCTTCAGGTAACCGGTGGCGACCGCACAGAAAATACCGGAGAAAAATGCGCCGATCACCACCGGGATGCCGAGCACGAACGCCAGCACGATGCCGGGCAGCACCGCATGCGAGATGGCATCCCCCATCAGCGACCAGCCTTTGAGGACCAGATAACACGATAACACCGCACACACTACGCCAGTGACGATAGCGGCCAGGATCGCCCGCTGCATAAACGGGTAGGCGAAGGGTTCGCTGAGCAGTTGATACAGAGTTTCCATCAGTGGCCTCCGGTCTGTTCACGTGCCACACGGCGTTTGGATGCCAGCAGACCGTGTTTGGGGGCGAAGAAAAAGGCTGCCAGGAACACCAGCGTCTGCAGGGTCACGATCACCCCACCGGTTGCGCCGTCGAGGAAGAAACTCAGGTAGGCACCGAAACCGCTGGTCAGCGCGCCGATCACGATAGCGATTATTACCAGTCGACTGAAGCGGTCGGTCAGCAGATAGGCAGTTGCCCCCGGCGTGATGACCATGGCGATCACCAAAATCGCGCCGACGGTTTGTAATGCCGCCACGGTGCAGGCGCTGAGCAGGGTGAAGAACAGGATCTTCAACCGCAGCGGCGACAGGCCGATCGACACCGCATGGTTTTCATCAAAGAACACCGCCAGCAGGTCTTTCCACACCAGGCACAGGATCAGCAGTGAAACGCCGATGATAATCTCGACCTGCAACACGTCTTCGTCGGCGATACCGAGAATATTGCCGAAGATAATCGACTGCACGTTAACCGAGGTCGGGTTGAGCGAAACGATCAGCAGACCGACGGCAAAGAAGGTGGAAAAGATAAAGCCGATAATCGCGTCTTCGCGCAGGCGGGTGACGTGGCGTACCAGCGTCATGGCTAGCGCGGCCAGCATACCGGTGAAAAATGCCCCGGCGGCGTAGGGCAGGCCCAGCGCATAGGCTCCGGCGACACCGGGTACCACCGAGTGCGACAGTGCGTCACCCATCAGTGACCAGCCTTTCAGCATCAGGTAAGCGGAAAGAAACGCGCAGGCGGCACCAACGATGGCACTGACCCAAATGGCTTTAACCATGTAGTTGTAACTGAAGGGTTGCAGCAGAAGTTCCAGCATCAGGGTTGTTTCTCCTTTGGCTGGCTCTGCGCAGGCGGATCGCTCTTGGTATGGCCATAGAACACCGCCGGGCGCTCGTCATCGGTCAACACCGTCACGGTGCGCGGATCGTTGTCGTCGTGCAGGTCTGGGCCGGACAGGTTGATATGGCGCAGTACGCCGCCGAACGCCTGTTCCAGATTGCTCTGGGTAAAGGTTGTTTCGGTCGGTCCTGCGGCCAGCACAGTGCGGTTAATCAGGATCACCCGATCGCAAAACTCCGGCACGCTGCCCAGGTTATGGGTGGAGACCAGGATCAGGTGGCCTTCATCGCGCAGCGCACGCAGCAGGTCGATAATGGCGTTCTCGGTTTTGACGTCGACACCGGTAAAGGGTTCGTCCAGCAGCAGGACCGTGCCTTGTTGTGCCAGTGCTCGCGCCAGAAAGACGCGTTTTTTCTGGCCTCCGGAAAGCTCACCAATCTGGCGAGAGCGCAGTTCGCTCAGACCCACGCGCTCCAGCGCCTTATCGACCCGCAGTCGGTCTTCCTTTGAAGGAATGCGCAGGAAGTTCATCTTGCCATAGCGGCCCATCATCACCACGTCTTCCACCAATACCGGGAAATTCCAGTCAACCTCTTCGGTTTGCGGGACGTAGGCGATGACGTTTTTCTTTAGTGCTTGCGCGACTGGCTGCTCGTTGAGCTGTACGCGGCCGGTGGTGGGCCTGACCAGTCCCATGATGCTTTTGAACAGGGTCGACTTGCCGCTGCCGTTGACGCCAACCAGCGCGCAGATGGCACCACCGCTCAGGGTAAAGCTGGCGTTGTGGATCGCGGTATGGCCGTTATTGTAGGTCACGGTAACGTCGTCCACGCTCAATTCAGGGCGGACAAAAACCTCAGTGGTCATTGATCAAATCCTTTGGCAATGGTTTGTACGGTGACATTGAGCAGGTCGATATAAGTCGGTACCGGACCGTTCTGAGTGGACAGCGAATCGACATACAGCACACCGCCGTATTTTGCACTGGTCTCTTTCGCCACCTGTTTTGCCGGCTTGTCGGAAATGGTGCTTTCGCTGAAGACCACCGGAATATGGTGGGCGCGCACGGCGTCGATTACCCGGCGGACCTGCTGCGGTGACCCCTGTTCATCGGCGTTGATCGGCCACAGGTACACTTCTTTCAACTGATAGTCTTTCGCCAGATAGCTGAAGGCGCCTTCACTGGTCACCAGCCAACGCTGGGCTTCAGGAATGCGTGCCAGACGTTCGCGCAGTGGCGCGTCCAACGCGGCAATTTTGGCAGCATAGGCTTTGGCATTACGGTTATAGATTTCTGCGTTGGCCGGATCGTGCTGCACCAGTGCTTTACGGATATTTTCGATATACACCAATGCGTTGCTGGCGGACATCCAGGCGTGTGGGTTCGGGTTGCCGTTATACGGTCCTTCGCGGATCGGCAGTGGGGTGATGCCTTCGGTGACTACCGCAGCGGGCACCTGTTTGATGTTCTCGAAGAAGCGCTGGAACCAACGTTCCAGATTCATGCCGTTCCACAGGATCAGGTCAGCATGTTGTGCCTTGACGATATCGCGTGGCGTTGGCTGGTAATCGTGGATTTCTGCGCCCGGTTTGGTGATTGACTCCACCACGGCGGCGTCACCGGCCACGTTTTGGGCGATATCCTGAATGATGGTAAAGGTGGTTACCACGCGCAGCTTTTTTTCCGCCAATGCGCCATGGCTGGCGAGACCGGCGGTCAATAATAGACACAGCAGGGCGACAGGGCGGAAAAAACCCCGGGGCTTAATCAGGGACAGGCGGGGAAAAGCGCGTTGTTTCATAAACATGGTGACATCTCCTGGCTCAAATGAAAATGATTATCAATATCAATTAGAGCAAAGTCAAGCGTCACCTGCCGGCGGACTGCCGGTTATTTACTCCGTGGGAAAATAATACCGCCTGGTGAGTTATAGCATTTTATGTATCAGCATGTAACCGCTTAAGGTAGTCGTTGTAGGTGACAATATCGACCTCGGGTGTTTTCCCCAGAGCCACCTCCGCCAGCTTCTGTGCCAGGAGCAGTACATCCTGTTGATCCAATGGGGTTATCAACGCAAAGCTGTTGCTGCCCAACTCATGCGGAACGCCATTTTCGTCGGTCACCGACGTGACAAATCCCTGAAGGGTTAATTGTCCTGTCAGCTTGGCCAAATCAGCTAATCCTTCTTCCTGATAGCGAAAAGTCACCACAAAACACGTCGTTGCAGATTGACTCATAAATCACCTCTTGGTATACGAGTAGCTTGAGATTAGACCAAAAAAAGCGTACAGGCGTCCTTACAAGTTGTATATGCTACGCAACTCATTGAAAGGAGTGAGGGATTCTGTGAAAACAAAAATAGGTTGCCTGACGGCAATTTTGCTTTTGTCGGGGTGTGCCAAAGACCCACAAACAGCAAACAATATTTCAGGCAGTGGCACATCGCGTGGCGGTTGGTTAAAGACCCCCCCGCAGGCTCCAGTTAACCGTACGGGGACACCGGTAGCCTATAACGATTACATTCGTCAGGCCGCTAACAGCTATGGCGTAGACGAAACGCTGATTAAAGCGATTATTCAGGTGGAGTCTGGGTTTAACCCGAACGCCGTAAGCACGTCGAACGCAGTCGGGTTAATGCAGTTAAAACCTTCAACCGCCGGGCGTGACGCCTATCGTCTGAAAGGAAGAAGCGGGCAGCCAAGCTCGCGTGAGTTGAAGGATCCGGCGGTTAATATTGATCTGGGAACGGCCTATATCAATATTCTTCAAAGCCAGCAGCTAGCCGGGATCAACGATCCACAAACATTACGCTACGCTACCATCGTTTCTTATGTGAATGGGGCAGGCGCCATGCTGCGCACCTTCTCATCAGACAAGCGCGTGGCGGTGAACCGCATCAACCAGATGAGTCCGGATGAGTTCTATCAACACATTCAGAAAAAGCATCCGGCTCCACAGGCGCCACGCTATTTATGGAAGGTGACCACTGCCTACCAGGCGATGTCACCCTAGTTCAGATTTGTTAGTCAAACTGGCCGCCAAAACGGCCGGTTTTTTTTATGGTTAGACGGTAAAATCGCGACACATCTCCCATTTCTCGTTATTTCCCATCCTGTTACCTGAAAAAACGCACGAATAGTTAATTTTACATTAGCCATCAATTCTTTACGTTCATTCAATAAGTTACCGGTAACATTGTGGCGTTTGCTCATATTCTGAGCTTCAATAAACATACAAATAAGTAACAATTTATGTTTAAAACCCGCATCGACCGCAAGGTTGAGGTTAAATAGTTGTGATTATCTTTGGATGGAATGTGACATGTCGGACGATAAAACTAACAATTCACGGCGCGATTTCCTGTTGAAATCGATGACTTTAATTCCCGCAGCGGTGATTGGCGGCAGCGGCGTTAGCGCGCTGACGGCCTCGATACCGGCGGTTGCGGCAACGGACACCCCAAAACAAAACGACTACCAGCCTACGTTCTTCACCCCGGAGGAGTGGGGCTTCGTCAAGGCGGCGACGGCACGGCTGATCCCGGCCGACGATCGCGGTCCTGGCGCGCTGGAAGCCGGTGTACCGGAGTTTATCGATCGTCAGATGAATACCCCGTACGCCACCGGTTCGATCTGGTATATGCAGGGGCCGTTTAACCCGGATGTACCGAAAGAAATGGGTTACCAATTGCCGCTGGTACCGAAACAGATCTACAACCTGGGCATCGCGGACGCCGATGCCTATTGCAAGAAAACCGCCGGTAAACCCTTTGCCGAACTGGACGCTGCACAGCAGGATGCGCTGCTGCAGAAATTTGAGTCCGGTGAAGCGGAATTCGCGCAGTTGCCTGCCAAACTGTTCTTCTCCTATCTGCTGCAAAACACCCGCGAAGGTTTCTTCAGCGATCCGATCCATGGCGGTAATAAAGACATGGTCGGCTGGAAGCTGATTAATTTTCCGGGCGCACGCGCCGACTTTATGGACTGGGTTGAGCGAGGGGAACGTTATCCCTTACCTCCGGTTTCAATTCGTGGGGAGAGGGGGTAACAATGGCAACGGTAATGAAAAAAGTAGACGCGGTGATCGTCGGCTTCGGTTGGGTGGGCGCGATTATGGCCAAAGAGCTGACCGAAGCGGGGTTGAACGTGGTGGCGCTGGAGCGCGGCCCGATGCGCGATACCTATCCGGATGGTTCCTATCCGCAGGTGATCGACGAACTGACCTATAACATCCGCCGCAAGCTGTTCCAGGATCTGTCGAAAAGCACCGTGACCATTCGTCACAATACCAACCAGGCTGCGGTTCCTTACCGTCAGTTGGCGGCGTTCCTGCCGGGTACCGGCGTGGGCGGCGCAGGCCTGCACTGGTCTGGTGTGCATTTTCGCATCGACCCTATCGAGCTGCGCATGCGTAGCCATTACGAAGAGCGTTATGGCAAAAGCTTTATCCCGAAGGACATGACTATCCAGGACTTCGGTGTCACCTACGACGAGCTGGAGCCGTTCTTCGACAAGGCCGAAAAAGTGTTCGGAACCTCCGGCACCGCCTGGACCGTTAAGGGGCAGAAGATGGCGCCGAAGGGCGGAAACCCCTTCGCGGCTGACCGTTCCGACAACTTCCCGTTGCCGGCGCAGAAGAATACGTTCTCTGCGCAGATGTTCGAGAAAGCGGCGCGGGACGTGGGCTATCACCCGTATAACCTGCCTTCCGCCAACACCTCGGATTCCTATACCAACCCGTATGGCGCGCAGATGGGGCCGTGCAACTTCTGCGGTTTCTGCAGTGGCTACGCCTGCTACATGTATTCCAAAGCCTCGCCGAACGTCAATATTCTGCCGGCATTGCGCATGGAGAAACGCTTCGAACTGCGCACCAACGCCAACGTGTTGAAAGTGAACCTGACCGCCGACAAGTCTCGTGCGACCGGGGTGAACTACATTGACGCGCAGGGCCGTGAAATCGAACAGCCGGCGGAGTTGGTGATCCTGGGGGCGTTCCAGTTCCACAACGTGCATTTGATGCTGCTGTCCGGCATCGGTAAACCTTACGATCCGGTGACCGGCGAAGGTGTGGTAGGCCGTAACTTCGCTTACCAAAATCTGACCACCATCAAGGCGTTCTTCGACAAAGACGTCTTCACTAACCCGTTTATCGGCGCGGGTGGTAACGGGGTCGGGGTCGACGATTTCAACGCCGACAACTTTGACCATGCCAAAGCAGGCTTTGTTGGCGGTTCCCCGTTCTGGGTCAACCAGGCGGGCACCAAACCTATCTCCGGCTTGCCAACCCCTCCGGGCACTCCGGCCTGGGGCAGCAAGTGGAAAGCGGCAGTAGCGGATGCCTACACCCATCATCTGTCGATGGACGCCCACGGCGCGCATCAGTCGTATCGCAGCAACTATCTGGACCTCGATCCCAACTACAAGAACGTGTTCGGCCAGCCACTGCTGCGCATGACGTTCGACTGGCAGGAAAACGACGTCAAGATGTCTCAATTTATGTACGACAAAATGGCGCCGATCGCCAAGGCCATGAACCCGAAACTGATTGCTGGCAGCCCGAAAAACGCCGACAGCCATTTCGATACTACCAGCTACCAAACCACCCATATGAACGGTGGCGCGGTGATGGGGGAAGATCCCAAGACCAGTGCGGTGAACCGCTATCTGCAAAGCTGGGACGTGCATAACGTGTTCTCGATCGGGGCATCGGCCTTCCCGCAAGGGCTGGGTTACAACCCGACCGGCACCGTGGCCGCGTTGGCTTATTGGTCTGCACGCGCTATTCGCGAGCAGTATCTGAAAAACCCAGGCCCTTTGGTGCAGGCATAAGGACGGCGACTGATGAAAGCATTTGTTCCCGCACTGGTTCTCAGTGCACTGAGTTTCTCCGTCTGGGCGCAGGACGCCACGGTCAGCAGCGAGTTGATCAAACGCGGCGAGTATCTGGCGCGTGCCGGTGACTGCGTGGCTTGCCACACCAACGGCAAAAGCGGTAAAGAGTTTGCCGGTGGTCTGGCGATGGAAACGCCGATCGGCACCATTTATTCCACTAATATCTCACCGGACAAGAAAACCGGTATCGGTGATTACAGCTTCGAAGACTTCGACAACGCGGTACGCAAGGGCGTCGCCAAAAACGGCAGCACCCTGTACCCGGCGATGCCGTATCCATCGTTTGCGCTGGTGAAAGAGGACGACATGCGTGCCATGTATGCCTACTTCATGCACGGCGTACCGGCGGTAGAGCAGGCCAACAAGGATTCCGACATCCCCTGGCCGCTGTCAATGCGCTGGCCGCTAAGTATCTGGCGCGGCATGTTTGCGCCATCACCGGCGGATTTTGTGGCTGACGCCAAGGCCGATCCGGTGATTGAGCGGGGTCGCTATCTGGTGGAAGGGTTAGGCCACTGCGGTGCCTGCCATACGCCACGTAGCATTACCATGCAGGAAAAAGCGCTGAGCAATAACGACGGTGACAACTACCTGGCCGGCAGCAATGCGCCGATCGACGGTTGGGTCGCCTCCAGCCTGCGCGGTGATAACAAGGACGGGTTGGGCACCTGGAGCGAGGCCGAACTGACCGAGTTCCTGAAAACCGGCCGTAACGATAAGTCGATTGTGTTTGGCGGTATGAGCGACGTGGTTGAGCATAGCCTGCAGTATCTCAGCGATGAAGATCTGACGGCGATCTCGCGTTACCTGAAAACGTTGCCGCCGAAAGACGGTAAACAACAGCCAGCACCGGTAGAAGACAGCGTAGCCAAGGATCTGTGGCGGGGTGACGACAGCAAGCCCGGGGCGGCGCTGTACGTCGATAACTGCGCGGCCTGCCACCGTACCGATGGCGTGGGCTACAAACGCGCCTTCCCGGCGCTGAAGGGCAATCCGGTGGTGCAGACCGAAGATGCGACCTCGTTGATCCACATTGTGCTGACTGGTAACACCACGCCAGCGGTGAAGGGGGCGGTATCCAACATCACCATGCCACCGTTTGGCTGGCGCCTGAACGATCAGCAGGTAGCGGAAGTGGTTAACTTCATCCGCTCAAGCTGGGGTAACAGCGCCAAGCCGGTCAGCGCCTCGGACGTGGCCAGCGTGCGAAAAGACCAGAAGGACATGGGGAGCGCTGCGGTGCCGGAACATCCGGACGCGAACAAGTAAGTCATCCTCCCGGGGCCTCATCAGAGGCCCCAGATTTTTGTGCTGCCAACGCCGATTTTCACCGCAATCATTGTTCGCGAAGTAGCCACTCAGCCAGTGAAAGATAGACCCGGGCAGCGTTTTTAATTATCCTTTGCCGTCCTTTGACCAGGCATAAGAATGAAAATCTGAGTTAATCCACTGATTATTATTAAAAATTCGCGGAGAAGGATATCCCGTTAGGCGCAATCGTTGTCGCTGCAGATTAAGGTAAGCTTTCCTATGAGTACGATTTCTCCCGATTCAGGCACGCTGGTTTCCGCCCAGCCGGGCAAATGGAACAAGACTGACACCGTCTGGATGTTCGGTCTCTATGCCACTGCGGTGGGGGCAGGTACGTTGTTTCTGCCGATCAACGCCGGCTTAAACGGCCCACTGGTGCTGTTGTTGATGGCACTGTTTGCCTTCCCACTGACTTATTTACCGCACCGTGCCCTGAGCCGCTTTGTGCTTTCCGGCTCCAGCCGCGACGGCAATATCCATGATGTGGTGGTCGAGCACTTTGGCGTGCTGGCCGGAAAAATCATCATGGTGCTGTACCTGATGGCGTTCTTCCCGATCGTGCTGGTGTACAGCATTTCGATCACCAACGCGCTGGACAGCTTCCTGACTCATCAGTTTCGCCTGACGCCGCTGCCACGCATCTGGCTGAGCCTGGCGGTGGTGGTGGTGTTGAATCTGGTACTGCTGCGCGGTAAAGATGCCATCGTTTCGGCGATGGGCATGCTGGTGTTCCCGTTGTTGGTATTTTTGATGGGCATCTCGCTGTACCTGATGCCGACCTGGCAAACCGCCAACTTCGTCAGTGGCCTGGCCAACACTCAGTTCAGCAGCCCGGATCTGTGGCATTCGTTGTGGCTGGCCGTGCCGGTGATGGTGTTTTCTTTTAGCCATGCGCCGATCATTTCGTCCTTCGCCTCGACCCAAAAAAGCCTGTATGGCGAGCTGGCTGAACGCCGCTGTGCGCGTATCATGCGCTACAGCTATGTGTTGATCTGCGTTACCGTGTTGTTCTTTGTCCTCAGTTGTGTGCTGAGCCTGTCCCACGAAGAAATGCAGCAGGCGAAAGATCAAAACATTACCGTGCTGACCACGCTGGCGAACAAATTCTCCAACCCGCTGATCGCCTATTTGGGGCCGATGATGGCGATGCTTGCAATGGCCAAGTCCTATCTGGGCACCTCACTCGGGGTGACCGAAGGGGCGACCAGCCTGATTGACGGCCTGACGCGCGCCGTCGGCAAACCGTTAAGTTCGCGTATTACGCACCGAATTTCCGCCGTGTTGTTGTTCCTGCTGACCTGGGCGGCAACGGTCTGGAACCCAAGTGCACTGCATATTATTGAAACCATCAGCGGCCCGCTGATCGCGGCGATCCTGTTTATTTTACCGATGTATGCGGTACGTGCTGTGCCTGCCATGCGTCGCTACCGTGCGCTGAGCAACGTCTTCGTGCTGGTGATGGGCCTGATTGCGCTGTCGGCGCTGATTTACGGCCTGATTTAACCTGTGTGGCGCGCCGAAACTGGCGCGCCATCTTGCTGCTGTTCACATCCCTTTTCAATTAAGCGAAAACTCGACCGGCGTTCTCTTTGATAATGGGAGCAATTCTCATTATTATTTCTGGATTAATTTCCAACGCTAAGGAGTTTTACGTGCACCGTCGAATAACCCTGCTGGCTTTGGCCTGCGCCTGTGGTTTGTCTGCCCGGGCGATGGCAACCACTTATCCACTGACACTGACCGATACCGCCGGACAGACGGTAACGATTAAACAAGAGCCGAAACGCATCGTGGTGCAGGACGGGCGCGATATTCTGACGCTAGCCTTGCTGGACCGTGCCGATCCCTTTACCCGGCTGGTGGCGTGGAACAACCTGCTGAAGAAAAGTGATGGCGAAACCTGGAAAATCTTGCAGAGTAAATGGCCTGAAGCGAACAACATTATCGATATGGGGTTCAGCGACAAAGGCGAGATCAACCTCGAAAGCGTGATCGCCAAACATCCCGACCTGATGGTGGCGCAACTGCGCTCCAAACCCTCACTGAGCCAGACCGGCGTACTCGACAAGTTGCAAGCGTTGAATATTCCGGTGCTGTTTATCGACACCATGCTCAAGCCGGTGGAAAATACGCCGAAAAGCATTAGCTTGCTGGGGGAAACCCTGAACCGTGAGAGTGAAGCGAAACAGTACACTGATTTTTATCAGCAGCACTATCAGAGCATCCTCGACAAAACCAAAACGGTAGAGCCAAAGCCCCTGGTGTTTATTGAAGCCAAAGCCGGCCTGAATGGGCTTGAGTCTTGCTGTTTCACCCATGCGCACGTGGGTTGGGGTGGGATGATCGAGGCGATAGGGGCACGCAATGTCGGTTCTGCACTGTTGCCGGGCGCGACCGGTGACGTCTCGCTGGAAAAAGTGATCAGCATGAAGCCGGACGCCTATATTGTTTCCGGTTCCCAATGGGCCAGCAAAACCAACGCTGCGGTGCCCTTTGGCTATGGTGTGACGCAACAGCAGGTGGATGACGCTTTCAATCGCATGAAGCAGCGCCCGGGCTTTGCTCAGGTCTCGGCGGTGAAAGATGGCCGCTTCTACGGCATTTACCACAATTTCTACAACCACCCGTACAATATTGTCGGGCTGGAGTATTTGGCGAAATTTATCTATCCAAATCAGTTCAAGGATTTGGATCCGGCGAAAACCTACAGTGAGATCCTCAGTCGTTTTACCGAAGTACCGGAAGGTAAGGGGATTTTGGGCGCACAGGCCCCGGCAGGTAAATAGTGAAGTGGGCGCGATTCATTCATTATCGCGCCCGTTTAATCGGTCAGGCAACGGCTGGCGTATAGGTCGAGATGATCTCCAGGATGCCGTTGATAATAAACTGTACGCCCATACACACCAGCAGGAAGCCCATCAGGCGTGAGATTGCCTCAATGCCGCTTTGACCCACTAAACGCATGATTGCACCGGAGCTGCGCAGGCAGGCCCACAAAATCAGGGCGACCGACAGGAAGATCGCTACCGGTGCGACCAGCAGCACCCAGTGTGCAAATCCCAGCGTATTTTCTTTAACGCTCGAGGCCGAACTGATGATCATCGCAATGGTACCGGGGCCGGCGGTGCTGGGCATCGCCAAGGGGACAAAGGCGATATTGGCCGAGGTTTTCTTACGCAACTCATTGCTTTTGCTTTCAACCTCGGGAGCCTCATCCGCACTTTGCTGCGGGAACAGCATACGAAAGCCGATAAACGCCACAATCAACCCACCGGCGATCCGTAAGCCGGGAATCGAGATACCGAAGGTGTTCATCACCAACTGGCCGGCATAGAACGCCACCGTCATGATGAAGAACACGTAAACCGATGCCATCAACGATTGCTGGTTGCGTTCTTCGCGGGTCATATTGCCCGACAGCCCGAGCAACAGCGCGACGGTGGTCAGCGGGTTGGCCAGTGGCAGCAGCAGTACCAAGCCCAGACCGATGGCCTGGATTAACTGCAAAATACTTGTCATAACGCAAACTCCCTGTTTTCAGTCAAAAGCGCGGCGCAGCTTATTGCCTGGTTTGCCCTGCAAGTCGCGGCAGCAATATGAGACTAAAGGTTAAAATAAAATGGTTTTTTGCAACATCAACCCGGACTCTGCCGTTAGTGGCATCAGAATAGCGGGAGTGGGGGATCTTCGCCATAGCTGATTTTTGAGTGGAAAATGCATCGGGAGCCCGTTGAACCAACGTCGGCAATCTTTTTTCCTGCGCTTACCTTGGTGGTTTTGCCTGAGATTTTTGTTTTTTATGGCGCTTTGGCGCTGTGCCGGCCCCGAGAAGGGCCTATTTCGCATTAATTGCCACGATCCCCATAGACAGAGGCCTACCATAGGCGCGCTTTAAATAATAACGAGTATGACTATGAAACATGATCTGCAAATTATACTGGGGAAAGTAAGTCGTTTTCTGCTTTATAGCCTGTTACTGGCCGGCTTGATGGGGCTGATTTTTATCGATGTGCATTGGCTGCATAACTTTGTCTACGAAACCTCTTTAACTGAAATAGCCCAGGAGCTGATGCTTGCGACTATCTCATCCTGCTTTTTCATTGCGGCATGTCGGCAACCCACTTACCGACCGGCGTGGATGTTGGTGAGCGGGTTTTTCCTGTGCATGCTGATTCGTGAGATGGATTTTGCTTTCGATATGCTCTGGCATGGCGCCTGGATGTGGTTTGCCCTGGCGGTTACGCTAATTTGTCTGGGGTATGCGTCACGTCATGTCGCTGCCACCATGCAGGGCCTGGTGCATTTTGTGACGCACCCGAGCTACGGCATGATGTGTGCTGGTCTGCTGTGCATTTTGGTGTTCTCGCGCCTGTTTGGCATGAATTTACTGTGGCAGACATTGATGATCGATGGTTACAACCGGGTGGTGAAGAATATGGTTGAAGAGGGGTGTGAACTCCTGGGGTATACCTTCTGCTTGATTGCCACCCTGAGTTACCTGAAAGGCTCTTTATCGTCATGCAAGGTAGATATTTGATGAGCGCGTTTGAATTGCAGTTTATTTATCCGAAACATTTTTAGTGATAGTATCCACTTAGCCAAATATGGCTGTGAAGGTATGCTTTTCATTCTGTGTACCAGGTTAGGTATCAATCTGGCAATTGTGGGCGAGATCTGAAACCTAACTGACTAAATCCCAATCCAATTTTCGTACTGCATGTGATCTGTCGTGTGGGTCACCACTGTAGATAAGGAATTATTAATGCCTGTTATTACTCTTCCTGATGGAAGTCAGCGTCATTTCGAAAACCCTGTTTCCCCCCTCGATGTTGCCCTTGATATCGGCCCTGGTCTGGCGAAAGCCTGTATTGCCGGCCGTGTGAACGGCGAATTGGTTGATGCTGGCGATCTGATCGAGTCAGATGCGCAATTGGCGATCATCACCATCAAGGACGCCGAAGGCCTGGAAATCATGCGCCATTCTTGTGCGCACCTGTTGGGCCATGCGATCAAACAACTGTGGCCAGACACCAAAATGGCCATCGGCCCAGTGATCGACAACGGTTTCTACTATGACGTTGATATTGACCGCACCCTGACGCAGGAAGACCTGGATCTGCTGGAAAAGCGGATGCACGAGTTGGCCGACAAAGATTACGACGTCATCAAGAAAAAGGTGAGCTGGCAAGAAGCTCGCGATACCTTTGCTGCGCGTGGTGAAAACTACAAAGTGGCGATTCTGGATGAAAACATCAGCCATGACGACCGTCCTGGCCTGTATCACCACGAAGAATATGTCGACATGTGCCGCGGCCCGCACGTACCGAACATGCGTTTCTGTCATCACTTCAAACTGCAGAAAACGTCGGGCGCTTACTGGCGTGGCGACAGCAAGAACAAAATGCTGCAGCGTATCTACGGTACTGCCTGGGCAGACAAGAAACAGCTGAATGCTTACCTGCAGCGTCTGGAAGAGGCTGCCAAGCGCGATCACCGCAAGATTGGCAAGCAGCTCGACCTGTACCATATGCAGGAAGAAGCACCGGGCATGGTGTTCTGGCACAACGACGGCTGGACTATTTTCCGCGAGCTGGAAGCCTTTGTGCGCATGAAGCTCAAAGAGTACCAGTATCAGGAAGTAAAAGGGCCATTTATGATGGACCGTGTGCTGTGGGAAAAAACCGGCCACTGGGAAAACTATAAAGACGCCATGTTCACTACCTCGTCGGAAAACCGCGAGTATTGCATCAAGCCAATGAACTGCCCGGGTCACGTGCAGATCTTCAACCAGGGCCTGAAGTCTTACCGCGATTTACCGCTGCGTATGGGCGAGTTCGGCAGTTGCCACCGTAACGAGCCTTCGGGTTCTCTGCATGGCCTGATGCGCGTGCGTGGTTTCACTCAGGATGACGCCCATATCTTCTGTACTGAAGAGCAGGTGCGTGCTGAAGTGAATGAATGCATCAGAATGGTCTATGATGTGTACGGCACCTTTGGCTTCGACAAGATTGCGGTGAAACTGTCCACCCGTCCTGAGAAGCGCATCGGTACTGACGATATGTGGACCCGTGCGGAAGAGGATCTGGCTGCGGCGCTGACTGAAAACGGGATTCCGTTTGAATATCAGCCGGGTGAGGGGGCCTTCTACGGACCAAAAATTGAATTTACTCTGCATGATTGTTTGGATCGTGCATGGCAATGTGGTACCGTGCAGCTCGATTTCTTCTTACCGGGCCGTTTAGGCGCATCGTATGTTGGCGAAAACAACGATCGCGTGGTCCCGGTAATGATTCACCGTGCTATTTTGGGCTCCATGGAGCGTTTCATCGGTATCCTTACCGAAGAATACGCAGGGTTCTACCCAACCTGGATTGCTCCGGTACAGGTGGTGGTGATGAATATCACCGACAGCCAGTCTGATTATGTCCAGCAATTGACCAAAAAATTGCAGGACGCAGGTATTCGCGTTAAAGCGGACTTGAGAAATGAGAAGATTGGCTTTAAAATTCGCGAACATACTTTACGACGGGTTCCATACATGTTGGTGTGCGGTGATAAAGAGGTCGAATCAGGCAAAGTTGCCGTTCGTACCCGCCGTGGCAAAGACCTGGGAAGCCTGGACGTAAACGAAGTCGTAGACAAGCTGCTAAAAGAGATTCGCAGCCGTAGTCTTCATCAACTGGAGGAATAAAGTATTAAAGGCGGAAAACGAGTTCAACCGGCGCGTCCTAATCGCATTAACAGAGAAATTCGCGCGCAAGAAGTTCGCCTAACCGGCGTCGATGGCGAGCAGATTGGTATTGTCAGTCTGAATGAAGCTCTTGAAAAAGCTGAGGAAGCGGGCGTTGATTTAGTAGAAATCAGCCCAAATGCCGAACCGCCAGTTTGTCGAATCATGGATTACGGCAAATTCCTCTACGAGAAGAGCAAGTCGACAAAAGAACAGAAGAAGAAGCAAAAAGTTATTCAGGTCAAGGAAATCAAATTCCGTCCTGGTACCGATGATGGCGACTATCAGGTCAAACTACGCAACCTGATTCGCTTTCTGGAAGATGGCGATAAAGCCAAAATCACCCTGCGTTTCCGTGGGCGTGAGATGGCGCACCAACAGATCGGTATGGAAGTGCTTAACCGCGTCCGTAAAGACCTGTGTGAAGATTCTGATCTGGCCATTGTCGAATCCTTCCCTACGAGGATCGAAGGCCGTCAGATGATCATGGTGCTCGCACCGAAGAAGAGGCAGTAAGGCTTCCAAGTAATAGAACCCACGCAGCGCTTGCGTTGTGTGGGCTTTATTCGCCTCACTGATTCGTTGTTTAACAATGCGAAGTGGATTTAATTAAAATGCCAAAGATTAAAACTGTACGTGGTGCAGCCAAGCGCTTCAAAAAAACCGGCAGCGGTGGTTTTAAGCGCAAGCATGCTAACCTGCGTCATATTCTGACCAAAAAAGCAACCAAGCGTAAACGTCACCTGCGTCCGAAAGGCATGGTGTCACAAAACGATCTTGGCTTGGTTATTGCGTGCCTTCCGTACGCATAAGCCATTTTTTTTGAATCTAGAATAAGACTTTAGGAGAGAGCATATGGCTCGCGTAAAACGTGGTGTAATTGCACGCGCACGTCACAAGAAAATTTTAAAACAAGCGAAAGGTTACTACGGTGCCCGTTCGCGCGTTTATCGTGTTGCCTTCCAGGCAGTAATCAAAGCAGGTCAGTATGCTTACCGTGACCGTCGTCAACGTAAGCGTCAGTTCCGTCAGCTGTGGATTGCACGTATCAACGCAGCTGCTCGTGTGAACGGCCTGTCTTACAGCAAATTCATTAACGGCTTGAAAAAAGCTTCTATTGAAATTGACCGTAAGATCCTGGCTGACATCGCAGTCTTCGACAAAGTGGCCTTTGGCGCACTGGTCGAGAAAGCGAAAGCAGCACTGGCGTAAGTCAGTTATTAAAGAGGGAGCTTGCTCCCTCTTTAATCTTTGTTTTCAGCTACGAATATTGACTTTTATTGACCGCCGCCGTATCACTGGTGGACAATCATCGACAAGGTAACGCAATCATGAACGCTGCTATTTTTCGTTTCTTTTTTTACTTTAGCGCCTGAACTCAGGAGGCTTTGCGCGTAAGAAAAGAAACGAAAAGTAGCGCCTAAGCCTCCCCTGTGGAGGCTTTTTTGTTTTTGGCCATCTCCAGTCATTGCCGGGCTATAACTTAAAATGCTTTGGAGATGCGCTAAAGGCGTGTTCGAATAATAGATAACAATTACTTAGAGCCATATCGGCCAGAGGAAGAGGAAAGCAATGCCACATCTCGCAGAGCTGGTTGCCAATGCCAAGGCAGCCGTAGAAGATGCCCAGGATGTTGCCGCGTTAGATTTGGTACGCGTCGAATATTTAGGCAAGAAAGGCCATTTTACCTTGCAGATGCAATCGCTGCGTGACGTGCCGGCAGAAGATCGCCCGGCAGCCGGAGCGGTGATCAACCAGGCAAAACAGGCGGTACAGGAAGCGCTGAACGCGCGTAAGAATGCGCTGGAATCTGCTGCGTTGAATGAGCGTCTGGCGGCAGAAACCATCGACGTTTCCCTGCCGGGCCGTCGTATGGAAAACGGTGGGCTGCATCCAGTGACCCGCACCATCGACCGTATCGAAGCCTTCTTCGGCGAACTGGGTTTCTCCGTAGAGACCGGGCCTGAGATTGAAGACGACTATCATAACTTCGATGCGCTGAATATTCCGGGCCACCACCCGGCGCGCGCCGATCACGATACCTTCTGGTTCGACGCCACGCGTTTGCTGCGTACCCAGACTTCTGGCGTGCAGATCCGCACCATGAAGAACCAGCAGCCGCCAATCCGTATTATTGCGCCTGGCCGCGTTTACCGTAACGACTATGATCAGACGCACACCCCAATGTTCCATCAGATGGAAGGCCTGATTGTCGACAAAGACATCAGCTTCACTAACCTGAAGGGCACGTTGCATGATTTCCTGAATAACTTCTTTGAAGAAGATTTGCAGGTTCGTTTCCGTCCTTCTTACTTCCCGTTTACCGAACCTTCCGCTGAAGTGGATGTGATGGGCAAAAACGGCAAGTGGCTGGAAGTGCTGGGCTGCGGCATGGTTCACCCGAACGTGCTGCGCAATGTGGGTATCGATCCGGAAATTTACTCCGGCTTCGCTTTCGGTATGGGTATGGAGCGTTTGACGATGCTGCGTTACGGCGTCACCGACCTGCGTGCATTCTTCGAAAACGATCTGCGTTTCCTCAAACAGTTTAAGTAAGGCGGGAATATCACATGAAATTCAGTGAACTCTGGTTGCGCGAGTGGGTAAACCCGGCCATCAGCAGCGAAGCATTATCCGATCAAATTACCATGGCCGGCCTGGAAGTGGACGGGGTGGAACCGGTAGCCGGTGCCTTTAACGGCGTAGTTGTGGGCCATGTTGTTGAGTGCGGCCAGCACCCGAACGCTGACAAACTGCGTGTGACCAAGATCAACGTGGGTGGCGATCGCCTGCTGGATATCGTCTGTGGTGCACCAAACTGCCGCACCGGTCTGAAGGTAGCCGTTGCTACCGTCGGCGCAGTGCTGCCAGGCGATTTCAAAATCAAAGCTGCGAAACTACGCGGTGAGCCTTCAGAAGGGATGCTTTGCTCGTTCTCCGAACTGGGTATTACTGATGATCACGACGGTATCATTGAGCTGCCGGAAGACGCGCCGATTGGCACCGATATCCGTGAATATCTGAAGCTGGATGACAACGCGATCGAAATCAGCGTAACGCCGAACCGTGCCGACTGCCTGGGCATTATCGGCGTGGCGCGCGATGTGGGTGTATTGAACCAGGTTGCCCTGACCGAGCCGGACATGAGCCCGGTGGCGGCCACCATTAATGATACGTTGCCGATCCGCGTCGATGCGCCTCAGGCGTGCCCTCGTTACCTTGGTCGCGTAGTGAAAGGCATCGACGTCAAGGCGGCCAGCCCGCTGTGGATGCGTGAGAAGCTGCGTCGCTGCGGTATCCGTTCCATTGATGCGGTAGTGGATGTTACCAACTACGTGCTGTTGGAACTGGGCCAGCCGATGCATGCCTTCGACCTGAACCGCATCGAAGGCGGTATCGTGGTGCGTATGGCGAGCGAAGGTGAAACCCTGACGCTGCTGGACGGCAACGAAGCCAAATTGAACGCTGATACCTTAGTGATTGCCGATCACCAGAAAGCTTTGGCGATGGGGGGGATCTTCGGTGGCGAACACTCCGGTGTGAATGAATCCACCCAGGACGTGCTGCTGGAATGTGCTTTCTTCAGCCCGCTGGCGATTACCGGCCGTGCACGCCGTCAAGGTCTGCATACGGATGCTTCCCACCGTTACGAGCGCGGTGTTGATCCTGCGCTGCAGTATAAAGCCATGGAGCGTGCGACTCGCCTGCTGATTGATATCTGTGGCGGTCAGGCTGGCCCGGTTATCGATGTGACCGCCGAAAGTGAGTTGCCAAAGCGTGCCACTATTACTTTGCGTCGTGAGAAGCTGGATCGTCTGATTGGCCACGTGGTGCCAAGCGAGCAGGTCAGCGACATTCTGCGTCGTCTGGGCTGCCAGGTAACCGAGCAGGGCGATAACTGGCTGGCGGTTGCGCCGAGCTGGCGTTTCGATATGGAAATCGAAGAAGACCTGGTGGAAGAAGTGGCACGTGTTTACGGCTACAACAACATACCTGACGTGCCGGTCCGTGCTGATCTGATCATGACCAAGCATCGCGAAGCGGATCTGACGCTGAAGCGTGTGAAAACCATGCTGGTCGATCACGGTTACCAGGAAGCCATCACCTACAGTTTCGTTGATCCTAAGGTACAGGCCTTGCTGCACCCGGGTGAAGAAGTGCTGATCCTGCCAAGCCCAATCTCGGTAGAGATGTCTGCGATGCGTCTGTCGCTGTGGACCGGCTTGTTGTCCGCCGTGGTTTATAACCAGAATCGTCAGCAGACTCGTCTGCGTCTGTTTGAAAGCGGCCTGCGCTTTGTCCCTGATACTGCGGCAAATCTGGGTATCCGTCAGGACGTCATGCTGGCAGGGGTGATTGCGGGCCATACGCATGAAGAACATTGGGATCTGGCGCGTAAGCCAGTCGACTTCTATGATTTAAAAGGGGATCTGGAGTCTGTCCTGGAACTGACCGGTAAATTATCCGAAATTCAGTTCAAGGCAGAGGCTAATCCGGCCTTGCACCCAGGGCAAAGCGCAGCCATTTATTTCCAGGGCCAACGTGTCGGTTTCATCGGTGTGGTTCATCCGGAACTTGAGCGTAAACTGGATCTTAACGGCCGCACAGTGGTATTTGAACTGGAGTGGGACAGGGTCGCAAGCCGCGCCGTGCCTCAGGCGCGGGAGATTTCTCGCTTCCCGGCAAACCGTCGTGATATCGCTGTTGTGGTGGCTGAAAACGTCCCCGCAGAAGATATTTTGGCAGAGTGTAAGAAAGTTGGCGCAAATCAGGTAGTTGGCGTAAACTTGTTTGATGTGTACCGTGGCAAGGGCGTGGCAGAGGGTTATAAGAGCCTGGCTATCAGTCTGGTATTGCAGGATACCGCTCGTACACTGGAAGAAGAGGAGATAGCCGTTACCGTTGCAAAATGTGTAGAGGCTCTAAAACAGCGATTCCAAGCATCCTTGAGGGATTGAACCTATGGCGCTTACTAAAGCTGAAATGTCAGAACACCTGTTTGAAAAGCTTGGGCTTAGCAAACGGGATGCCAAAGACCTGGTAGAACTGTTTTTCGAAGAGGTTCGTCGTGCTCTTGAAAACGGTGAGCAGGTTAAACTGTCAGGTTTTGGCAATTTTGATTTGCGTGACAAGAACCAACGTCCGGGGCGTAACCCGAAGACCGGCGAGGACATTCCGATTACGGCGCGCCGCGTGGTCACTTTCCGTCCAGGACAAAAGCTGAAAAGTCGGGTAGAGAACGCAAGCCCGAAAGAGTAAGTTGCATGAAACCAAAAAAGGCCGCTTTTGCGGCCTTTTTCTTTTTAACGTTAGAGGTAAATTTCGGTTTATTTTTAAACGACGAAAGAATAGATAATTCACTCAATAATATTGATACCTGTAATGCACATTAAAATAACCTATGGCTTGCGGATTATTCTTATGGTTATTTTTTTGACGGAGATAGAAATAAAACAGAGGCCGAAGCCCCTGTTGACTAATAATGATTGTAGTAGTGGCTTTGTCCGCCACCGCCACCGCCACCGCCACCGCCACCGCCACCGCCACCGCCACCGCCACGGTGACCACCACCGTGAGGCCCGAAGCAGCAGGCGCTGAGCGCCACGGACAGTAGGGTGACGGTCAAAAAAAGCCCAATGCGTTTAATCATAATAGTATCTCTCTGATGGGTTTCAGATTAATTATAAAGACCAACAAGGCTTGCGGTATGTCAGCGATTCGTTAACGGTTGTTAGCGGCTATTTTATTCAAGCAATAAAAATAGAATGTATGGAATTTGTAAGGGGGATGAAAACGATCTGAAAATAGGCATTAGTGAGATAGGCGCAAAATAAACACACTGATATAACCCCCTCAGCGAGAAAATAAAGTAGGAGCGAAAAATGAAAAAAATCCTGTTGCTGGTGTGTTTACCGCTGCTGCTGCCAGTAGCGGCGCAGGCGGATGTCTCGATTGATATCAACGTGCCGGGTGTTGCGGTGCATCTGGGGGATCAGGACCGGCGGGGTTATTATTGGGATGGCTATGACTGGCGTCCGCCGCAGTGGTGGCATGAGCACCAGGGGCGCGGCAAGGGTGAACGCAATAATCGTGGCATGTACTGGGATGGTGGCCGTTGGCAATCTTCGCCACCGCGGGGTAACGAACACGGTGGCCCGGATCGGGGCGGCAACCCTTTCCACGGTGAGCGCGATAATCGTAACGACGGTAACCATCATGACAACGGCGGCCGCGACAATGGCCGTGACCATGACAAGGGGCGCGGCAATGACAATAGTCAGGGTAAACCCTATCCGCAAAAGGGTAACGACCAGCGTCGATAATTGATTCAACGGCGGCTGGTTTTGCCATCACTTACGGGTGATTGGCAAGATCAGCTGCTGTTTTCCCGCAATTCTCCTGATGCAATGCTTTCCCTTCGGGCGCTAACCCCCTAATATTCGACCCAGACGTCAATATTCGGCCGCTGATCACGGTCCGCAGGGGATCTCCACGCCTATGCCAGCCAGCCAGACCTTTACCTTATTGCTGCACAAACAACGCCATCGCGATAAACGGCATCTGCTGTTGTTAACGTTGGGCGTTGCCGTGGCATTTGTTTTCAGCCTCAGCGCGGGCGACATTTGGCTTTGGCCATCACAGTGGTCGAGTGAAGCGGCGCAGCTGTTTGTCTGGCAGTTACGCCTGCCGCGTGCGCTGGCGGTGATGTTGGTGGGGGCCAGCCTGGCGGTGGCCGGGGCAGTGATGCAGGCATTGTTTGAAAATCCATTGGCCGAACCGGGCTTGCTGGGTGTGGCAAACGGGGCCGGGGTGGCGTTGGTGTTAACGGTACTGCTGGGCAACGGCCTGCTGCCGGTGGCGCTGATGAGCCTGAGCGCCATTGCGGGCGCATTGCTCATGACCTTCTTGCTGCTGAGCTTTGCCCGCCGTAAGCGCCTGACCAATGCCCGTCTACTGTTGGTAGGGGTTGCCTTGGGCATCGTGTGCAGCGCGGTAATGACCTGGGCGGTGTACTTCAGTTCCAGCCTGGATCTGCGCCAACTGATGTACTGGATGATGGGCGGTTTTGGTGGGGTTGACTGGCGGCAAAAATGGCTGGTGCTGGCGCTGTTACCGGTATTGCTGTGGCTGTGTTGCCAGGGCAAGGCGCTAAACTTTATGGCGCTGGGTGAAGTACAGGCGCGTCAACTTGGGCTTTCACTGCATCTGTGGCGTAATCTCCTGGTGCTGGCGATCGGCTGGCTGGTGGGGGTGAGTGTGGCCCTGGCGGGGGTGATCGGTTTTGTCGGGCTGGTGATTCCGCATATGCTGCGCCTCAGTGGCCTGACGAATCAGCGTTATTTATTGCCAGGCTGTGCACTGGCCGGCGCCGGTGTGTTGCTGGCGGCCGATGTGGTGGCGCGTATTACACTATTGTCGGCTGAATTACCCATTGGGGTGGTCACCGCCACGCTGGGGGCACCGCTATTTATCTGGTTACTGACCCGGGTAAAAAGCGTAAGGTAGTTTCTCTGTTCACCTGCAAGTAAAACAAGAGGATAAGCTCCATGACTCAAGCGATTTATGACATTCCGCTGGACACTATCGAGAACCAATCCATCACGCTGGGTAAATATAAAGGCAGCGTGTTGCTGGTGGTGAATGTGGCTTCGGAGTGCGGTCTGACCAAGCAATATGAAGGGCTGGAAGCCTTATACGAAACCTACCGTGGGCAAGGGTTTGAAGTGCTGGGCTTTCCGTCCAATGAATTCCTCGGGCAGGAGCCGGGCAGCAACGAGGAGATCCTGGCGTTTTGCCGCGGTACCTTTGGCGTTGAGTTCCCGATGTTTGCCAAGCTTGAAGTGAACAGCGAGAACCGCCATCCGTTATATCAGGCGTTGATTGCCGCCGAGCCGCAAGCCGTGGCCCCGCAGGGCAGTGAGTTCCTGACGCGCATGAGCAGCAAGGGTCGGGCACCGAAGCAAACCGGCGACATTCTGTGGAACTTTGAAAAATTCCTGATCGGCCGTGATGGCAAGGTGATCCAACGTTTCTCTCCGGACACCACGCCGGAAGATCCCGCACTGGTGGCCGCCGTCAAACAGGCGTTGGCCGAATAATAAACAAGGAGCGGTGATCCATAATGCTGCAACTCAGTCAGGTTGGGGTAGAAGGGCGTCTGGCCCCATTTTCAGCACAGGTCGATGCTGGGTTGCAGTTTCACCTTATTGGTCCGAACGGTGCCGGTAAAAGCACACTGTTGGCGCGGCTGGCGGGCATATTGCCCGGTACGGGAGAGATCCTGCTGGCCGGGCAGCCGTTGGGGGGTTATCAGGGCAATGAACTGGCGCTGCGCCGTGCCTATCTCTGCCAGCAACAGCCGCCGGTGGCGCTGATGCCGGTTTTCCAGTATCTGGAGCTGCACCGGCCTGCAGGGGCCACTGAGCAGGCGCTGGAGAGCACCATTGTGTATTTGTGTCAGCGCTTGAAACTGACGGACAAGCTGTCGCGTATGTTGACGCAGTTGTCCGGCGGTGAATGGCAACGGGTACGGCTGGCGGCGGTATTGCTGCAGGTTTGGCCGACGGTCAACCCCCATAGCCAACTGCTGCTGCTGGATGAACCGACCAATAGCCTGGATGTGGCGCAGAAGGTGGCGCTGGATCGGCTGTTGCGAGAGTTTTGTCAGAGTGGACGCAGTGCATTGGTTTGCGCGCACGACCTAAATCATACCCTACAGCAGGCCGATAAGGTTTGGTTACTGCATGCTGGGCGGCTAATCGCGCAGGGAACCACGCGGGAAGTGATGGAGCCGGTATTGCTTTCACAGATTTATGACGTGGATTTTCACCTGCAGGCGGTGGGCGACCAACGCTGGATTATGACCAAAACGGCATAATTGGGTAGTGCATTGAAAATGCACTATAAACGAAAATTAAACGGACCTGATATAAATAGCCGGGTAAGCACCGGCTTTATTTCCCACCTTTCCTCAAAACCCTCCTATCAATCTTGAAAACCGTCGCTGACGTGCTACGCTAATTTAGTTCAAACATAATAAGTAAATAATAAAATATAACTATAACTAATTGATTCTATAATCAATTTAATTTAATGATGATAGCCCCCCGCAGATCAGGTAGTTAGCTGATAATTAATCGCACCTTAAGGTTTAGTTAAGCTTACGGCCGTACATTGGCAGTTAATCCACCAGGAACGATTCTCTCTGGCGTTTAATATTCGTTAAATAAAAGAGATCTACAGTGTCATTAAAGAAATTTGATACGTTTGGGGTTAACTATGGATCAATTTTTACCTTTCTCACGCCCGGCGATTGGCGATGAAGAAATCGCGGCGGTAGAAAAGGTATTGCGCTCAGGTTGGATCACCACCGGGCCGCAAAATCAGCAGTTGGAAAGTGAGTTCTGCGCCACCTTCGGTTGTAAACACGCCATTGCCGTCTGTTCCGCTACTGCGGGTATGCATATTACCCTGATGGCACTGAACATTGGCCCGGGTGACGAAGTGATCACCCCTTCACAAACCTGGGTTTCTACCCTCAACATGATCGAATTGCTTGGCGCAACGCCGGTGATGATTGACGTTGACCGTGATACGTTGATGGTCAGCGCCAGCGATGTTGAAGCCGCTATCACTGCCAAAACCAAAGCCATTGTCCCGGTACATTATGCCGGTGCACCGCTGCAGATGGATGCATTGCGTGAGGTGGCTACACGCCACAACCTTCCCCTGATTGAAGATGCTGCTCATGCGGTAGGCTCCCGTTACAACGGTGAGTGGGTGGGGGCACGCGGCACGGCAATTTTCTCATTCCACGCGATTAAAAACCTGACCTGTGCCGAAGGCGGCCTGATTGCTACCGACGACGACGAACTGGCCGATCGCCTGCGTTGTCTGAAGTTCCATGGCCTGGCCGTTGATGCCTTTGACCGCCAGCAACTGGGGCGTAAGCCGCAGGCCGAAGTGGTGGAGCCAGGCTACAAATACAATCTCTCCGATATCCATGCGGCCATCGCCGTGGTGCAACTGGGCCGTCTGCCGCAGCTTAACGCTCGCCGCAAGGTGCTGGCTGAGCGTTACCTCTGCGCTCTGGAAGGGTCACCTTTCCTGCCGCTGGGGCTGCCTGATTACCCGCATGACCATGCCTGGCATCTGTTTATGGTACGCGTCGACGCCGAACGCTGTGGCATCGATCGTGACCAACTGATGGAGCGCCTGAAAGAAGTGGATATCGGTACCGGCCTGCATTTCCGCGCCGCCCATACCCAGAAATATTACCGTGAGCGCTATCCGCAGTTGTCCTTGCCCAATACCGAATGGAACTCGGCGCGCCTGTGCACCTTGCCTCTGTTCCCTGATATGACCGACGCCGATGTTGATCGCGTGGTTAAAGCCTTGTCTTCTGTTGTGGAGTCGCTACGTGTCTCGCGTTGAACCGATAAAAAAAGTTTCGGTGGTGATCCCGGTATACAACGAGCAGGAAAGTTTGCCTGCCTTGCTTGAACGTACCACCGCCGCCTGTAAAAAACTGACCCAAGCTTATGAAATTATCCTGGTCGATGACGGCAGCAGCGACAATTCTGCCGATATGCTGACCGCCGCCGCCGAACAGCCAGGTAGCTGTGTGATTGCCGTATTGCTGAACCGCAATTATGGCCAGCACTCGGCAATCATGGCGGGCTTCAATCAGGTGAGCGGCGATCTGGTAATTACGCTGGATGCCGATTTACAAAACCCGCCGGAAGAGATCCCGCGTCTGGTCCAGGTGGCGGAAGAGGGTTATGACGTGGTGGGTACCGTGCGTGCCAATCGTCAGGACTCCTGGTTCCGTAAAAGCGCCTCGCGCATCATTAATATGATGATCCAACGCGCCACCGGTAAATCGATGGGGGATTACGGCTGCATGTTGCGCGCCTACCGTCGTCACATTATTGAGGCGATGCTGAACTGCCACGAACGCAGCACTTTCATTCCGATCCTGGCGAATACCTTCGCCCGACGCACCACTGAAATTGACGTGCTGCACGCCGAACGTGAGTTTGGTGATTCCAAATACAGCCTGATGAAGCTGATTAATCTGATGTATGACCTGATCACCTGCCTGACCACGACGCCGTTGCGTTTGCTCAGCGTGGTGGGCAGCGTAGTGGCGCTTTCCGGCTTTGTGCTGGCGGTACTGTTGATCGCCCTGCGTTTGATTATGGGGCCTGAATGGTCGGGCGGCGGGGTATTCACCCTGTTTGCCGTGTTATTCACTTTTATCGGTGCCCAGTTTGTCGGCATGGGCCTGTTGGGAGAGTACATCGGTCGCATCTACACCGACGTGCGTGCTCGTCCCCGTTATTTTGTTCAGAAAGTGGTCGGTGAACAACCGAATCACAATACTCAGGAAGAAGAATAATGAAAGCTATCGTATTTGCTTACCATGATATTGGCTGCGCGGGTCTGAAAGCTCTGACTGACGCGGGCTATGATGTTCAGGCGGTATTCACGCATACCGACGATCCTGGTGAGAACAACTTTTTCTCCTCTGTAGCCCGTCTGGGTGCAGAATTGGAGTTACCGGTCTATGCGCCGGAAGACGTTAACCATCCGCTGTGGATCGAGCGTATTCGCCAGATGCAGCCGGACGTTATCTTCTCATTCTATTACCGTAATCTGCTGAGCGAAGAGCTGCTGTCCCTGGCACCAAAAGGCGGCTTTAACCTGCATGGCTCACTGCTGCCGCGCTACCGTGGGCGCGCACCGGTGAACTGGGCGCTGGTTAATGGCGAAACCGAAACCGGTGCCACGCTGCATAAAATGGTCAAACGCCCTGATGCCGGCGACATTGTTGGCCAGCAAAAAGTGGCGATAGCTGCCGGCGACACCGCGCTGACGCTGCACAAGAAAGTGCTGGAAGCGACACAGGTATTGCTGAAGCTGGAACTGCCAAAACTGAAAAATGGCACCGCTTCCTTCACGGTGCAAAACGAAGCCGATGCCAGTTATTTTGGTCGTCGCACCGCGGCTGACGGTGAAATCCTGTGGCATAAATCCGCGCAGGAAATTAACAACCTGATCCGCGCAGTGACCGAACCTTACCCTGGGGCTTTCAGCTACCTGGGGCAGCGTAAACTGATCGTCTGGCGCGCTCGAGTGCTGGATACCCAGCATGACAAGCAGCCGGGTACCGTCCTCAGCACCTCTCCGCTGATCATTGCCTGTGGTGAAGGTGCACTGGAAATTGTTGCCGGCCAAAACGATGTCGGCCTGTATGTGCAAGGCAGCCGTCTGGCGCAGGAAATGGGCATCGTTACCGATGTCCGTTTGGCCGCTAAACCTAACGCAGTGATGAAACGCAGAACACGCGTATTGATCCTCGGTGTGAACGGCTTCATCGGTAACCACCTGACCGAACGCCTGCTGCGTGATGATCGTTACGATATCTACGGTCTGGATATCGGCTCTGATGCTATCAGCCGTTTCCTGGGTAACCCGCGCTTCCACTTTGTGGAAGGGGATATCAGCATCCACTCCGAGTGGATCGAGTATCACATCAAGAAATGCGACGTGATCTTGCCGCTGGTGGCTATTGCCACGCCGATCGAATACACCCGCAACCCACTGCGCGTGTTCGAGCTGGATTTCGAAGAAAACCTGAAAATCGTTCGCGACTGCGTGAAATACAACAAGCGCATTATCTTCCCGTCCACTTCCGAAGTGTACGGCATGTGTGACGACAAGGAATTCGACGAAGATCACTCACGCCTGATCGTCGGGCCGATCAACAAACAGCGCTGGATTTACTCGGTGTCCAAGCAGTTGCTGGACCGGGTGATCTGGGCCTACGGTGCCAAAGAAGGGCTGAAGTTTACCCTGTTCCGTCCGTTTAACTGGATGGGCCCACGTCTGGATAACCTGGACGCCGCGCGTATCGGTTCTTCCCGTGCCATCACCCAGCTGATCCTCAACCTGGTGGAAGGCTCGCCGATCAAACTGATGGACGGTGGGGCGCAAAAACGCTGCTTTACCGATATCAACGACGGTATCGAGGCGCTGTTCCGCATTATCGAAAACCGTGACGGCCTGTGCGATGGCCAGATCGTCAACATCGGTAACCCGACCAACGAGGCCAGCATCCGTGAACTGGCGGAAATGCTGCTCGAAAGTTTCAATAACCACCCGCTGCGCGATCGCTTCCCGCCGTTTGCCGGTTTTAAGGATGTTGAAAGCAGCAGTTACTACGGCAAAGGTTATCAGGACGTCGAGCACCGTACGCCAAGCATCAAAAATGCCCGTCGCCTGCTGGATTGGCAGCCGACCATCGCGATGCAGCAAACCGTTGCCGATACGCTGGATTACTTCCTGCGCACTACCGTTCAGGAAGGTGATGGTGCATGAAGAAAGTCGGTCTGCGAGTTGATGTAGATACCTTCAGCGGTACCCGGGAAGGGGTGCCGCAGTTGCTGGAGCTGTTTGCCAAGTACAATATTCAGGCCAGTTTCTTCTTCAGCGTAGGACCGGACAATATGGGGCGCCATCTGTGGCGCCTTTTGCGTCCGAAATTCCTGTGGAAAATGCTGCGCTCGAATGCGGCATCGCTGTATGGCTGGGATATTCTGCTGGCCGGCACCGCCTGGCCGGGGCGCAATATTTCCCGCACTCTGGGGCCATTGATGAAGCTCACTGCGCAGGCCGGGCATGAGGTAGGGCTACACGCCTGGGATCATCAGGGGTGGCAGGCCAAGGTCGGCTGGTGGTCTGAGGCGCAGTTGACGCAACAGGTTCAGCTTGGTGTGGATGCGTTATCAGCCAGTACCGGCCAGCCGGTCAAATGCTCGGCGGTTGCTGGCTGGCGTGCCGATACGCGGGTGTTGGAAGTGAAGCAGCGCTTTGGTTTTCACTACAACAGCGACTGTCGTGGTACCCATCCTTTCCGTCCGCTGTTAAGCGATGGTCGTCTGGGCACCGTGCAGATCCCGGTCACGTTACCCACCTTTGATGAGGTGATTGGCAGTGAGGTCAGTATGGCTGACTTCAACGATTACATTCTGCGGGCGATTGAAAACGATCGCGGCGTGCCGGTGTACACCATTCACACAGAAGTGGAAGGAATGTCACAGGCCGCTATGTTTGAACAGTTACTGCAACGGGCGCAACGGCAGGGCATAGAATTCTGCCCGTTAAGCGCTTTGTTGCCTCAAGATTTGGCGTCATTGCCATTGGGCCGCGTCGAGCGTGCTCCTTTCCCTGGCCGCGAAGGTTGGCTGGGTTGTCAAACCGATGTGAAGGACGATTCATGAAGGCGCTAAAAGGATCCTGGGCCATCTTGTTGGCCATTTTTTTTGCTCTGGTTTACCTGAACCCACTTAACGGTCGCCTGCTGTGGCAACCGGACGAAACTCGCTACGCCGAGATTAGCCGAGAAATGCTGCAACGCGGCGACTGGGTCGTGCCGAACTTGCTTGGCCTGCGCTATTTTGAAAAGCCGGTCGCCGGTTATTGGATCAACAACATCAGCCAATGGCTGTTTGGTGATACCAACTTTGCGGTGCGCTTTGGTTCGGTATTCAGCACCGGCATGACGGCGCTGCTGGTGTTTACACTGGCGATGCTGATGTGGCGCAATGCCAACCGTGCCTGCCTGGCGGTACTGATTTTCCTGTCGATGGTGCTGGTGTTCAGCATCGGCACCTACAGCGTATTGGACCCGATGATCTCGTTGTGGCTGGCCGCTGCGATGGCCAGTTATTACCTGACGCTGAAAGCCACCACGGTCAAAGGCAAACTGGGCGGATACGTGCTGTTGGGGCTGGCCTGCGGCATGGGCTTTATGACCAAGGGATTTCTGGCGCTGGCGGTGCCGGTGATTGCGGTGATCCCGATTGTCATTCAGCAGCGACGCATCAAGGACTTGCTGATCTACGGCCCGGTAGCGATCCTGGTGGCGGTGCTGCTGAGTTTGCCGTGGGCGCTCGCCATTGCACAACGTGAGCCGGATTTCTGGAACTACTTCTTCTGGGTGGAGCACATTCAACGTTTCGCCGAGGATAATGCACAACACAAAGAGCCGTTCTGGTATTACATCCCGATTCTGATGGCGGCGGTATTGCCATGGTTGGCACTGTTGCCGGGCGCACTGGTGAAGGGCTGGCGTGAGCGCGTGCAACGGCCAGAGTTATTTTTCCTGCTGAGTTGGGTGGTGATGCCACTGATTTTCTTTAGCATTGCCAAGGGTAAGCTACCGACTTATATATTGCCGTGCATGGCACCGTTGGCATTGCTGATGGCGGTTTACGCCGAGGATTATGCGACGGCGCTGCGCAGCAAGGTATTCAAGGTTAACGCAGTATTAAATGGCCTGTTTGGTCTGATCGGCGTGGTGGCACTGTTGGTTATTGGCGCAGGGTTGCTGCCAAAGGTGCACTTGTTTAGCTCGCAGGAATGGCCGAAAATTGTTATCGGTATTATCGCCTTTGCCGGCTGGTTATTGTTTGCCGTGGTCTCGGTGCGTAATCATGGGCAGCGTTGGCGCTGGGCGGCGGCTTGTCCGTTGTTGCTGTGTTTGCTGATCGGTTACGCTATCCCACAACAGGTGACCGACTCCAAACTGCCGCAAAACTTTATTCGGGTGAATATGGCCGAGTTAAATCACAGTCGCTATGTGCTGACCGACAGCGTGGGTGTCGCCGCGGGGTTGGCCTGGGAGTTGAAGCGCAGCGACGTATTGATGTTTAACCAGAAGGGTGAGGTGTCCTATGGTCTGGACTATCCCGATGCTCGCAGCCATTTCATCAGCGACGGCGATTTTCCGCAGTGGTTGGCACAGGCACGCAAACAGGGCGATGTCTCATTGGTATTGCAGCTGTCGCGTGGCGAAAGTATCGATCAGCAAGATCTGCCGGCAGCAGATAAGGTGCAAGTGATGAACCGTCTGGTCTTGTTCTGGTATTCTCAGCAGCCATGATTATCGGCTATTTGTTGGTGGTTGTGGTCAGCCTGCTCACCTGTGGTGGGCAGCTGTGCCAGAAACAGGCGGCCCAGAGCTGGCAGTTACCCCCCGGCGTCAGACGAGGGGTAACGCTGCGTTGGTTGGCGCTGGCCGTATTGCTGCTGGGGCTGGGCATGGCGGTGTGGCTCAATGTGCTGCAGCGTTTGCCTCTGAGCCTGGCATACCCGACGCTCAGCATAAATTTTGTGCTGGTGACGCTCGCTGCCCGTTGGCTGTTTAAAGAACCCACTACCGTACGTCACTGGTGCGGAGTGGCTTCGATCATGCTGGGGATCCTGTTGATGAGTATCAATCCATGAGAGGTTACGCCTGGGGCGCGGCCAGCGTGCTGTTGGTCACGTTGGCGCAGTTACTGATGAAGTGGGGCATGGCCCAGATCCCATTGATGTCGTTTGCTGACGTCACGCTTAACCTGTTTATCCAGTACTGGTTGCCCTTACTGACGGTCAGCGGCGGTATTTTCGGCTACGCGTTGTCCATGCTGTGCTGGTTCTTCGCGCTGCACCATTTACCACTCAACCGGGCTTATCCGTTGCTGAGCGTGAGTTATGCGCTGGTGTACCTGGCGGCGGTGATCCTGCCCTGGTTTAACGAATCCGCCACGTTGCTGAAAACGTTGGGTACGCTGTTTATCCTGTTTGGCGTGTGGCTGATTAACAGTCAGGTCAAGGTAAAAACGCCCGAATAGTGCAAAAACCGGCGTCAATTCGATTATCTCCTTCAGCACGCTTGCCTTTTTCCCCCGCTGAGGGATAAATTAGCCCAAAATAGCGCTCACCTTACTTGGTGCCGGCTTTGCCTCGCAGGCGGTAAGCTTACCGGACGGCATGATGCGGCAATCTGTTCAATGAAGGGATATTATGCGGATGCGTATTTGGTTTTTATTAGCCAGTTTACTTCTTGCCGGTTGCAGTAGCCATGCGCCACCGCCAAGCGGCCGATTGTCGGACTCTATCGTGGTTGTCGCACAATTAAATGAGCAATTGCGTCAATGGTACGGTGCCCCCTATCGCTATGGCGGCTTGGATCGTGGTGGCGTCGACTGCTCCGGATTCGTTTATCGCACCTTCAGCGATCGTTTCGATATGCAATTGCCGCGTTCTACGGAGGCGCAAACCTCACTGGGGACCAAAGTTTCACGCGATGAGTTAATGCCCGGCGACCTGGTGTTTTTCAAAACCGGTGGCGGTGAGAACGGTTTGCATGTGGGCATTTATGACACCAACGATCAGTTTATCCACGCCTCAACCAGCCGTGGGGTGATGCGTTCTTCACTGAATAACGTCTACTGGAAGAAGGTCTATTGGCAGGCACGCCGCATTTAGCCTTAACCCTTTGATTTGGTGTATCATGGCGGCATCACGTCCTTAACGGTGACCGCCATGAATAACTTACGCCTACTGATTTCCGATTCCTACGATCCCTGGTTCAATCTGGCTGTGGAAGAGTGTATTTTCCGCGAAATGACCACGCAGAAAATTCTGTTCTTATGGCGTAATGCCGAAACCGTGGTGATTGGCCAGTCACAAAACCCGTGGAAAGAGTGCAACACCCGCCGGATGGAGCAGGACGGTATTCGCCTGGCGCGGCGCAGCAGCGGCGGTGGGGCTGTATTTCACGATCTCGGTAATACCTGTTTTACCTTTATGGCGGGCAAACCCGGTTACGATAAAACCGTCTCCACCGGCATCATTCTGCAAGCGCTGGCTCAACTGGGTATTACGGCCACCGCATCGGGACGCAATGATCTGGTGATTGATACCGCAGAGGGCGTGCGTAAAATTTCCGGCTCGGCCTACCGGGAAACCCAGGATCGCGGATTCCACCATGGCACACTATTGTTGAACGCCGATCTCAACCGTCTGGCGGATTACCTTAATCCGGACCCAAAAAAGTTGCAGGCCAAGGGCATTACTTCGGTGCGGTCGCGGGTTGCCAATCTGGCGGAGTTTAAACCCGATATCAGCCACCAACAGGTGTGCGACGCGGTGACTCAGGCGTTCTTCGAACACTATGGAGAAACCGCCAAAGCGGAAATCATTTCTCCGGATGTTTACCCGGACCTGCCGGATTTTGCCACTCAGTTCGCCAAACAAAGCAGCTGGGAATGGAATTTCGGCAAGGCGCCGGCATTCAGTCATTTGCTGAATGAGCGGTTTGTCTGGGGTGGGGTGGATATCTTCTTTGACGTAGAAAAGGGCTTGATCTGTCGGGCACAGATTTTCACCGATAGCCTCAGTCCGGCGCCGTTGCAACGGTTGGCCGAGATGCTGGTGGGCTGTGCCTATCGCAGTGAGGCGCTGGCTAATTGCTGCGACACCTTGATTGCGCAGTTCCCAGAACAGGCCGCTGAATTAACCGAACTGCGGCAATGGCTGCTTGAAACGATCAAATAACGTTCGGATCCTGAATGCTCCGGGATGAGGTGACTCATCCCTTTTTTATGCCACGAGTTTGCTCCTTCTTTCCTGACGTTATCCTTTTGTGTAAAAAAATGCAATGAAAACACCGAGCTAGCATAACTTCCCCAAAAAGCAAGGTGAGCATTTTTTTACTGATTCAATGCAAAGAATAACGCGAAGAATTGATGCGTTATTAAATTTAATCAGTTGAGACCACTTCTTCGTACATGCGTTCGGGTGGCGGGTTTGATATTTATCTGGCAATAGGAATTTCTTTAATTAAAACAATGGTGATAAGTCAAATTTTCAGAATTACCCTATTACCTAAGCTAAATATGACTTGAATTCATACCAAGATCTCTATTTTTTGCCTTAAGCCAAATTGTTTTTGA
Source organism: Serratia proteamaculans (assembly GCF_008830365.1). Lineage (GTDB taxonomy): Bacteria > Pseudomonadota > Gammaproteobacteria > Enterobacterales > Enterobacteriaceae > Serratia > Serratia proteamaculans. The sequence goes on from NZ_WBKI01000001.1 coordinate 425,059, forward strand.
CGCTGCGTTCCGCTTGGTCAATATAGCTTTAATCTATCAATTAAATGATAATTTATCACTGGCTGCATTGATATTTCCGATTAATCCCACAGGGATTGATCGATAAAATATATTGATATACGATGAGATGTTCGCCATTCAGCCTATGGCACTGAAATGAAAATCCAATTCGAAGCTGACTTTATTAGTAGCTATGTTTTTCAACCTGTTTACTCAATGGAGGGCAGGCTGTTGGCGGTGGAAATTTTGAACCGTTTTAATAGTCTGGACGGTGATTTGGCGATGCCGGCTGACATTGGGATCAATTTATTGACCCCCGAGCAAAGGATTGAGTTATTTAATGAGCAATTGAGTTTGGCAGAACAGAACGCCGCCTGGTTTGTCGAGAATGGCGTGATGTTGACCCTTAATGTTGAAGAACCCCTGGTCGATTTGATTCTCTCTGATGATCAATTGTGTGAGCGCATCAGACAGTGGTCATTTATTGCCTTTGAAATCAGCGAGGGTTTTCCGAATCTTTCAGCAGGAAAAAACAATGCAAAGATCCGTCAGCTTAGCGAGATGTTCTCACTGTGGCTGGATGACTTTGGTTCCGGCCAGGCGACCCTGACCGCATTGTATGATGGATTATTCGACTACGTGAAAATCGATAAACGTTTTTACTGGCAGTTGTTTAACCATCAGGGTTATGACGTAGTGTTCGACTCGCTATTAAAGAATATCAATCTGCTGTGCAAGGGGGTGATCGTCGAAGGAATAGAGAAGGAGGAATATTTTAATAAGCTCAGACACGCCGGCGTTTTTGGTTTACAAGGTTTTTTATGGCCCAGCGTTGGTGTGGATAATCTGGCGGTGTTACGGGTAACGCCCGATGAGTTCAATAACAATAATTGACAGTACTTACTACACACAATGGGGCCAATAATGGACTGGATGATGTTTGCTGTGATTCCTGCGCTGTTATTCATTATGATTTTCTCGCTGATAAAGTATTTTATCTATCAGCGCAAAAGGGCTTTTAAGCCATATCGGCATAAACGTTGAACCATGCGCATCTGTCCTGGTTTCAGGCAGATGCGTTCTCCCTGCATTTCCTCTGTGTTAATCGCCGCGCCCAAGCTCTACACTAGGTGGAACGGAGGGCCTATGCCGCAGTTTGAAAACGCTTACCACCAACAGTTAACCGGTTTTTATACCGAATTGAACCCCACGCCGCTGCAAGGCACCCGGCTGCTGTATCACAGCGAGCCGCTGGCCCGAGAACTGGGGTTGGACGAAAGCTGGTTTACCCAGGATAAAACCCCGATTTGGGCGGGTGAAACGCTGCTGCCGGGCATGCGCCCGCTGGCCCAGGTGTACAGTGGCCACCAGTTCGGCGTCTGGGCCGGGCAATTGGGTGACGGTCGCGGCATTCTGCTGGGTGAACAACGACTGGCCGATGGCCGCAGCATGGACTGGCACCTGAAAGGCGCAGGCCTGACGCCGTATTCGCGCATGGGTGACGGCCGTGCGGTACTGCGCTCGGTGATCCGTGAGTTCCTGGCCTCCGAGGCACTGCATCATCTGGGTATTCCAACTACGCGCGCGCTGACCATCGTCACCAGTGAGCAGCCTGTCTACCGTGAACAACCGGAGCGCGGTGCAATGCTATTGCGCGTAGCGGAAAGCCACGTGCGCTTCGGCCATTTTGAACATTTTTACTACCGTAAGCAGCCGGAACAGGTTCAGCAGTTGGCCGATTTTGTTATTGCCCGCCACTGGCCGCAGTTTCAAGATCAGAGTGATGGCTATCTGCAGTGGTTTACCGACGTGGTTGAACGCACCGCGCGGTTGATTGCTCATTGGCAGACCGTTGGTTTTGCTCATGGCGTAATGAACACCGATAACATGTCGATCCTGGGTATTACCATCGACTACGGCCCGTACGGTTTTCTCGACGACTACAAACCCGACTACATCTGCAACCATTCGGATCACCAGGGGCGTTACGCCTATGATAATCAGCCGGCGGTGGCGCTGTGGAACCTCCATCGGCTGGCGCAGACTCTGTCCGGGCTGATGAGTACCGAACAGCTGCAGAACGCGCTGGCGGCCTATGAACCGGCCCTGATGCAGGCTTATGGCGAACAGATGCGTGCCAAGCTCGGTTTCTTCACTCAGTCTTCGCAAGATAATAGCCTGCTGACCGGGTTGTTGAGCCTGATGGCGCAAGAGGGACGAGACTACAGCCGCACCTTCCGCCTGCTGAGCCAGACGGAGCAGCAACAGGCGCAGTCACCGTTGCGGGATGAATTTATTGATCGCGCCGCGTTTGACGGCTGGTACCAGCAGTACCGTCAGCGCTTGCAGCAAGAGCAGGTGAGTGATGCCGAACGGCAACAGGCGATGAAGGCAGTGAACCCGAAGCTGATCCTGCGCAACTATCTGGCGCAACAGGCGATTGAAAGCGCCGAACAGGATGATGTCAGTAAGCTGGCTCGCCTGCATCAGGCATTGCTGACGCCGTTTGCCGACAAGTCGGAGTATGACGATCTCGCCGCGTTGCCGCCGGATTGGGGCAAACATCTGGAGATCTCCTGTTCGAGCTGATGGGTGATAGAAGATGACGGGTGCGGCCTGCCGCACCCGCTATAAGCGTTACTGACGCAAATACACCTGCGGCAGCGCCACTTCCGGGTGGTAAACCACTCCCAGATCCGCCTGATACCAACGGGTGAGAATATCCGCCTGCAACACTTCCTGCGGCGTGCCCGTAGCGACCAATTGCCCCTGATGCAGCAATAAAATGCGGTCCGCGTACAGTGCGGCCAGATTGAGATCGTGCAATACACAACACACCGCAATTGGCTGTTGCCGCGTCAGCGTGCGCAGCAGCCTCAGCGTATGTTGCTGGTGGTAAAGATCCAGCGCCGAGGTCGGTTCGTCGAGAAACAGCCAGGCCGGCGCGGGCTGCGGTTGCCAAAGCTGTGCCAGCACGCGGGCAAGCTGTACCCGTTGTTGTTCGCCACCGGAAAGCTGCCGATAATCGCGCTGGGCCAATTCGAGACAGTCGGTTTGCGCCATCACTTGCTGCACCGCCTGCTGTACGTCGCGCTTACCGTGGGGTGCGCGACCCATACTGACCACTTCCTCGACGGTAAAAGGAAAGGCCAGATCGCTGTGCTGGCGCATTACCGCGCGCACTTTAGCCAACTGTTGCGGTTGCCACTGCTCCAGCGGTCGGCCAAGCAACTGGCATTCGCCACAGCCCGGCTGAAGATAACCGGTTAACAGACGCAGTAACGTCGACTTACCCGCGCCGTTCGGCCCGATAATTGCCACCATTTCGCCGCTGGCGATACTGAGTGACACGTCACTGATCAGCCGGCGTGAACCCAGGCTGTAGCGTAATTGCTGCGCCGTCAGGCTTGATGAGTTATCCACCCACGCGCTCCCGCTGGCGCATCACCAGCCATAAAAAGTAAGGCCCGCCGATCAGGCTGGTCATCAAGCCGACCGGCATTTCTGCCGGTACCACCAGGGTGCGCGCCAGCGTATCGCTGACCAGCAGCAGACAGGCGCCACCGAGTGCAGAGCAGGGCAGCAGCCAGCGATGGTCACCACCGAGGCGCATACGTACAAGATGTGGCACCACCAGCCCGATAAAACCAATCACGCCACTCATCGCCACCGCTGCACCAATCAACAATGCGCTTAACAGCAGCAGTTGCAACTTGGCCCGCTGAACATTCACCCCCAGGTAGTGCGCTTCTTCATCACCCAGTTGCAGCAGGTTCAGGCGGCGCGCCTGTAACAGCGTCAGCAGGGTGGCCGGCAGGATTAGCGAGGCGGAAACCACCAACGTTGGCCACTGGGATTGGCTCAGACTGCCCATCATCCACAGTGAAAACTGACGCAGCTGCTGGTCGCTACTGAGGTAAGACAGCACGCCAATCGCCGCCATACACAGGGCGTTGATGGCGATACCTGCCAGCAACAGGCGTGACAGGCTGCCGTGACCGCTGCGGCTGATGCCGTAGATCAACAGCGATACCAACATGCTGCCGAGGAACGCCGCCAGCATATGGCCATACAAAGCGATTACCGGTGGCAGGGCCAGTGGCATAACGATAATCAGCGCAACAAACAGCGCGCCGCCGCTGCTGATACCCAACAGGCTGGGATCGGCCAATGGGTTACGAAACAGCCCTTGCATCACGGCACCAGACACCGCCAACGCACAGCCTATCACCACTGCCAGCAGTACGCGCGGCAGGCGGATGTTCAGCCAGATATGCCAGGCGGTGTCGCTGAAGGGCTGTTGCCACAGGGTGCGAAACGACAGCGTTAATGCACCCAGATTGGCGGCGCCCAGCGCCAACAACATCAGCAGCACCAACAGGCCGGTGATCGCCAGACGGGGGGAGGTGCGACTGCGCATTATTTTTGCTCCGCCGCACGACGCAGCTCGGCCAGTGCGGCCGGTGTTTCCAGCCCAAAGCCCAATAACGCCATATCGTCAACCACCAACACCCGGTGCTGTTTACCCGCCGGGGTGAGTGCGATGCCCGGCAATTTCCACAGTTGTTGTTCGCCGCCGAGCGTTTTTATGCCGTCAGTGGTGACCAACAGCAGGTCGGGGGCGCTGGCAATTACGCCTTCCTGCGACAGTGGGCGATAGCGGCTGAACCCTTGCATGGCGTTCTTCAGACCCGCAGCGGTGATGACCGCATCGGCGGCAGTGTGTTGTCCGGCGGCCATTGGCGTAATGCCGCCGTGGCTCATGACGAACAATACCCTGACCGGCAGAGCATTGGTTTTCACCGCCGCCAATTGCTGCTGGTAGCGATTACTTAACTGCTTACCCTGGTCGACTCGCTGCAACGCATTGGCGATCACGTCGATTTTTTCCGGCACGCTTTGCAAGGTGGTATCACCGGGAATGCGCACCACTTTAACGCCGCTTTCTTCCAGCTGTTTGAGCACCAGCGCCGGTTCGGCTAACTCGGTGGTCAGCACCAGCGTAGGTTTTAGCGCCAAAATCCCTTCGGCGTTGAGCTGGCGCATGTAACCGACATCCGGCAACTTTTTAACCGCTTCCGGCTGCAGGCTGGTGCTGTCTCGTGCTATCAATTCATCGCCCGCGCCCAGTGCGAAGGCAATTTCGGTGACGTCACCACCTATCGAGACAATACGTTCCGCCGCCGCAGCGGTGAACGGCAACGCCAGCGCAATGCACAGCGCCAGACGACGGGTCAATGAAGGTTTCATGCGGCAACGTCCTTGGGTTCAAGCGCGGCAACCTGCTCACGCCACGGAGTTTGCTCCGGCTGGCCTTCGGTACGCTGGCCGTAAAGTTGAGCTATCTGGGTGCCGTCGGCGGCAAACAGTTCCAGACTGGTGACGAAGCCGTCTTTGGTGGGCTTGCGGGTGATCCAGCTTTCGGCGATCGCATCTTCGATCAGGTGCAGCGTGAAGCGGCGATTGAACACGTTAATCCAGCCTTCCTGCGGCATCAGACGTTCAATCTGACCGGTAAAGATCTGCACGCAGCCACGGTTGCCGACAAAAATCATGATTTCGTTCTGCAGGCCCATCGCGGCGTTAAGCAATTGGCTCAGGGCGCTGTTATCGACCCGATAGGCCAAATCGTTACCGACGGCGCTGAAGGCTTGCTGGCGGGTCAGTTTGTTGCGGCTCAACAACTGGAAGAACTGGTGAACGTCGGTCATTGCACGCCATTCCTGGTCAATTTTGTCGGCATCTGGCGAGGCGTTACTGACCGTGGCGTCTGCCGGTTGCAGCGCCAGCTCTGGGTTTTCTGCGTTCAGGTGGCGTTCAACCAGCGCCATCCAGGCCGGCAAATCGGTTTCATCGGTGGTGTACACCTTATGCAGTGCGTCACCCTGATGATCGAAGAACTGAATGCTGTGACGTACACCGCGCTTGTTGGTTTCACTCATGGCGAAAGCGCTGGCCCACTGGTTGAGGAACAGGCGCAGATCCAGCTCACGCGGGTTCAGGATCAGCCCGGCGTGGCCGTTCAGGTGCTGGTTGCGATAGCGGCCCATTTGCTCATGTACCGCGTAGCTGTTGCGGGTGATGGATTTGGTCATGCCGACCTGCTCGAGTTCGGTCAGCAGGGTACGGGCGTCCGCCAGCAGGCGACGGGTATCCTGACCGACGCGGGCGTGGGTCAGTTCCGCTTCACTGACGCCAAGCAGCTCAGCCAGATCGCGTGCATATTTGCCCGGGTTATCAATTTTTGCCTGTTGGTAGCGTGCGTATAGGGTATTGCTCATAGGGTGTTCTCCTGTGTGAGGTTCAATCGGCGGGCAATCGGCTTGCCCGCCGGATTCAAAACGTTACCACTGATAGCTGACCAGCAGTTTGGCATTACGCCCATCCTGTGGAATGCCCTGTGGCGAGTAATATTCTTTATCAAAGGCGTTGCCCAGCACCACCGTGGTGGTGACGCCCTGCAGGCGCTCACGGCCTTTGTAGCTGAGGTAGAAATCGTTGACGCCATAGCCGCCTTGCTCCGCCGTGCCGGTTGCCACGTGGGTGGATCTTTCGGCGAAGGTCGCTACCCAACCGGTCGACAGGCCGCTTTCACCTAAAGGGACGTCAAGCGAACTGGTAACCGTATCCGGGTTGATGTCGCTTAGCCATTCGCCGCTGTTGCCGTTCAACTCACCGCTGCGTGACTTATCTTTACCGCGCGTACGGTTGTAGGCCAGATCCCAATTAAACCACGGGGTTTGATAGCTCAGCGATGTATCCCAACCCCAGATTTTAGCGCGTGAGATATTTTGCGAGGCAGTCTGAGTCCGGGTGACGTACAGGCTGATGTAGTCTTTGGCATCGGTGTCGAAGTAGCTGGCTTTGAACTGCAGGTTATCGCCAGCCATCAGTAAATCGTCGAAGCGCAGGCCGAAACCGTACTCCGCGGTGCTGGTGGTTTCAGGTCTCAGATTTGGGTTGGGAACCCAATAGTTGCCGGGAAAGTGCCTGGAGTCATTGTACATTTCGCCCATGGTAGGTGCGCGGAAAGCCTGGGAATAAGAACCGAACAACATCAACCAATCGGTAGGTGAATAGGTCAGTGCGCCGCGGGATGACCACTTATCCGCATTAACATCATCATGGCCCTGGCTGCTGCCCTTGTAATTGTCGTAACGTGTTCCTGCCAGAAGGGTGACAGGGATATCACGCAACGTAATTTCATCCTGCAACCAGCCTGAGGCGAAGTCGATTTTAGCCTGTGGGAAGCTGGTAGTGGCGCCGCCTGGCGCTTGTTTTTGTTGATAGCTTTCTGAACCGTAGGTCAGCAGGTGCGAAGCGAAACTGTCGGCAAACAGGCGGGTGCGGTTTTCCAGTTTGGCACCGTGGGTGGTTTGCTTACGGAATTCATCCGTGGAGCCGGCATCGTGAGCGTTAATTTTGACTTCTGAGGTATACACCTTAACGTCGGCGTCCAGCCATTGCTGATTTAGCGGTTTCAGCTTATAGCTCAACGCCGCATCGCGCTGGATAGTCGAGCGTTGGGTCATAGGATTGCTGCGGGAAAAATTGGGTTCCTGCGGGTTTTTTGGCTCACGGGCGCTGTTATTGTAATAGCGCAGATCGCCGCTCAGTGACTGAGCATCATCGATTTTCCAGGTTCCCTTGGCCAGCACATTGCTGATGGTTTCATCGTTGGGGGCATCAAAGCCGTTGCCCTGGCGTAGATCGCCGACGTCACGGGTACCGAACGACAACAGGCCGTCGAGATTGTCTGTCTTGCCATAGGCGCTGGCGCCCATACCCAGGCTATGATCGCCGCTGCCGGCGGTGCCGTAGACCCGGTAGCCAGTATCATGACCCGGCAACAGCAGATCGGCGGCATCCACGGTTTCATAGGCGATCACCCCTCCCAAAGCCCCGCTGCCATACAGCATGGCGGCGGGGCCTTTAACCACCTCAATGCGTTTTACCAACGCCGGATCAAGGAAGGTGGCACCAATGTGCCCGGTGTCTGTGCCCTGGCGGATGCCATCGACCAGCGTCAATACGCCATTTTTACCGTAGCCGCGCATAGAAACATCCTGACCGTTGCTACGGCCTGTACCATTGATGGTAAGCCCCGGTACGCGGCGTAGCATATCGGCGGCGCTGGTGGCGGTCTGGCTTTCAGGCGAATTACCCTCGATCACCGTAACCATCATCGGTGCTTCAAAGCTGCTGCGTGCGTTGCCGGTGGCGGCGACGGTCAGGGTTTCGTCGCTGGCGTTGTCCTTTTTTACCTGCGGGGTCGTGGAAGAAGAAGCAGGGGTACTGCTGGTTTGTGCAAAAGTCACCGTCGGCAGAGCGCAGGCAATCGCCAGACTCAATGCGGATAAACGCAGCCGGGTGGAATAGGTCAGAGGCATGTCGCAACTCTCCGTATGTTTTAAACATATCAATAGATTTGCTGGCTGCCTGGATCAAAAACGATCGGGGTGGCTGGCGTTGAGGTGTAAGGGGTTATTTGGTCAGGATCAATTTTCCGGCTTTGGTCTGCCGCAGTTGATAACGCTGGCCCTGATGGATGATGATCGCCACGCCGTCGGCATCAAGCAATTGCGCACTATCGTAGCAAGGAGGCGAAACCAGGCCGCTTTCAGCGGGGTGAGCTGCTTGGGCAGGCGGGGTACGGTTATAATTATCCATCGTCATGTGTTTATAAAACAGACCGTTAAATAGTAATTAATATCAAATTGAGAATCATTATCATGTGAACGAAAGGTTACATCAAGGAAAATTTTCTTACCGATGGAACCTTTTTGCAAGAAGGTGATGTGAGACGGGCTGAGACGACTCAGCCCGTAAAAAACGGGGTTATTTCAGCAGGGTTTCGATGCGCTCAAACAGGCGCTCGGGTTTGGTGATGGGCGCGTAGCGTTTTACCCGCTGGCCGTCGGCGGTCAGCAAGAACTTGGTGAAGTTCCATTTGATGCGTTGGCTGCCCAGAATGCCGGGTGCCAGGCGTTTTAATTCGCTGAACAGGGGATGCGCACCTGGGCCATTAACCTCAACCTTGCTGAACAGCGGGAAGCTGACGCCATAGTTCAGCGTACAAAAGTTGGCGATCTCCAGTGGATCGCCAGGTTCTTGTGCACCGAACTGATTGCAGGGGAAACCCAGCACCATCAGGCCGCGATCGCGATAGTACTGCCACAGATTTTCCAGCCCGTGGTACTGAGGCGTAAACCCGCATTTGCTGGCGGTGTTGACCACCAGGTAAGCCCGGGCAGGGAAGTCGCCCAGGGTTTTGTGCTCCCCTTGCAGTGTGACGCAGGGGATAGATAACAGTGAGTGGATCATGCCTTGGCTCCAAATCCGTTCCATGGGGAACTGCGAGAATTGCTACCAGTATAGATGAGTGAGTGGCGGGCGGAAAAACCGGGGCGGGCGCCCCGGTCATGGGATCAGAAGCGGGTGTCCACCGCATCGGCCAGCATGGCCAGCAGTTGTTCGCTATCGGACCAGCTCAGGCAAGGATCGGTGATGGACTGACCATAGGTCAGCGGCTGACCGGCAACGATTTTCTGGGTGCCTTCCACCAGGAAACTTTCTGCCATTACACCGGCGACGGCGACGGAACCGGCGCGGATTTGCTGGCAGACGTTTTCGGCTACTTCCAACTGGCGACGATGCAATTTCTGGCAGTTACCGTGGCTGAAGTCGATCACCAACTGCTCCGGCAAATCGAATTCGCGCAGGCTGTCGCAGGCGGCGACCACATCGGTAGCGTGGTAGTTTGGCATCTTGCCGCCACGCATGATGATATGGCCGTAAGGGTTGCCGCTGGTCTGATAGATTGTCATCTGCCCGTGTTTGTCCGGTGACAGGAACATATGTCCGGCCCGTGCCGCACGGATGGCATCAATCGCGATACGGGTGTTGCCGTCAGTGCCGTTCTTGAAGCCCACCGGGCAGGAAAGCGCAGAGGCCATTTCACGGTGGATCTGGCTTTCGGTAGTGCGTGCGCCAATCGCGCCCCAACTGATTAAGTCGGCAATGTACTGACCAACCACCATGTCGAGGAACTCGGTGGCGGTTGGCAGGCCGAGCTGGTTCACTTCCAGCAGCAGCCGACGCGCCATTTCGATCCCCCGATTGACCTGGAAGGTGCCATCCAGTGCCGGATCGGAAATCAGGCCTTTCCAGCCGACCACGGTACGCGGTTTTTCAAAATAGGTGCGCATCACGATTTCCAGACGGTCCTGGTAACGAATGCGCAGCGCATTCAGACGGCCGGCATAGTCGACGGCGGCGTCCAGATCGTGGATAGAGCAAGGGCCGATCACCACCAGCAGGCGACGATCTTCGCCGGTCAGGATCTTTTCAATTCGCTGCCGTGAGGCAGTCACGTTGTCCGCGATTTCCGCCGAGATTGGCAACTTCTCCGCCAGTTCTTGTGGCGTGACGAGGCTGTCGATGCGCGCGGTCCGCAGTTCATCTGTTTTGTGCATGATTTTCTCTAAAGACTTTTCTTCGCTGCGGCAGGAGTGCCGGGAAGTGATGGCGATCACAATAACGTAAAAACCGATGAATTCAACCGGAGAAACTGTGTTCTGTTGATCAAAACCGCTAAAAAAAGCACAAAAAACGTGGCCCGTGGGGAAATAAACAACAGATGGCAGGGGGCTTCTTTCCCGCCATCTTATCATCAGAACATACGGCGGCTCATGCCCAGAATATCCAGTATTTTGGTCGAGATCTCTTCCACCGAATAATTGGTGGTGTTCAGATAACGGATCTGGTTTTTACGAAACAGCGCCTCGACTTCTGCAAGCTCCATCCGGCACTGGCGAATTGAGGCATAACGGCTGTTTTCTCGACGTTCTTCGCGGATGGCGGCCAAACGTTCCGGGTCGATGGTCAGGCCGAAAAGCTTGTGCTGAAACGGCTTCAGCGCCACGGGAAGGTGCAAATTGTCCATATCGTCGGCGGTAAACGGGTAATTGGCGGCGCGGATACCGAACTGCATCGCCAGATACAGGCTGGTGGGGGTCTTGCCGCAGCGCGAAACGCCGAGCAAAATCACCTGAGCCTGATCGAGATTACGCAGCGAAATACCGTCATCATGGGCTAACGTGTAGTCAATGGCGGCGATACGGGCGTCATATTTGCCGAGGTTGCTGGCGGTCAACCCGTGGGTGCGGTTGGGCACCGGGGTCGGTTCCACTTCCAGTTCACCCTGCAACGGGCCGACCAGCGCCTGCACGATATCCTGGCAGAAACCTTCGCTCTGGGTAATGACATTGCGCACTTCCGGCGAAATGATTGAGTAAAACACCAGCGGCCGCACGCCGGTCTCTCGATAAATATCGTTAATCTGCTGACAAACCCCACGGGCCCGCGCTTCGGTTTCCACAAAGGGCAGCGTAAAGGTGGTGGCCTTCACCGGAAATTGCGACAACACTGCGTGGCCTAAAACCTCGGCGGTGATCGCCGTACCGTCCGAAATATAAAAAACGCTTCTTTCCACCCTGGGCTCCTTACCTGAAACGCTGACGTCATTATCACGTTTGCCTGTCCTTATCATGGGCTGCAGATTTACCTGCGGTAAAGGGGCGGGCGAAAAAATTGTGATAATGCAGGCAGAGTCGATGACCAATTGCGGCGGTCAGAGAATAACCGAACGTCATGAAAATACCTGGTTAAAACGCTATTTTAATTTTTATGAAAAATGCGGGTTTATTTCTAATGAGGAATTATTCGGCAGGGTGGCGCTATTTTCACCAAAGACAGGGTGAATCACAGGGTTTTTAAAAATGAAGTTTAAAATATACTTAATTTGTTGAGATTTAAGCTATTAGTGCGAAAGGGAACGATTCCAGGTCGATTTCTCTTTTCAGGAAGTTTTCCTAAAATCCACTTTCTTCGCCGGGTTGATCGATTCACCTTTCCATTTCTTATGGATCATTGTGCTAGTCTGATTCGGCACCGTTTTAGCGGCGCTGAGAAAGCAAGCGAATTAAATCCGTCTATACCCTACTGATAGCAATAAGGATTGTCTCGATGTCCAACAATGGCCCAGACTTGCGTAATGTGCTTTGGTACAACCAGCTCGGCATGCACGACGTTGACCGTGTCGGCGGCAAAAATGCCTCCCTCGGTGAAATGATCACCAATCTTTCCGATTTGGGCGTTGCCGTGCCAAACGGTTTTGCCACCACCGCGCAGGCGTTTAACGATTTCCTCGAGCAAAGCGGTGTTAACCAGCGCATCTATCAGTTACTGGATCAAACTGACGTTGACGACATTGCTCAATTGACCAAGGCTGGCGCGCAAATTCGCCAATGGGTCATCGACACGCCGTTCCATGCGGAATTCGAGCGTGAAATTAACCTGGCTTACCAGCAACTGGCTGACGGCGAGCCGGAAGCGTCATTCGCCGTGCGCTCCTCAGCCACCGCAGAAGACATGCCGGATGCTTCCTTTGCCGGTCAGCAGGAAACCTTTCTTAACGTGCAGGGTATCGACGCCGTTATGGTAGCGATCAAGCACGTGTTTGCCTCACTGTTTAACGACCGTGCCATCTCCTACCGCGTGCATCAGGGTTACGATCACCGCGGCGTGGCCCTGTCGGCTGGCGTGCAGCGCATGGTGCGTTCTGACCTCGCATCTTCGGGTGTGATGTTCACCATCGATACCGAATCCGGATTTGATCAGGTGGTGTTTATCACCTCCGCCTTCGGCCTGGGTGAAATGGTGGTGCAGGGCGCAGTCAACCCTGACGAGTTTTATGTGCATAAACCGACGCTGCTGCGAGGCAACCCGGCTATCGTGCGCCGCAACCTGGGGTCGAAGAAAATCCGCATGGTGTATGCGCCATCGCAGGATCACGGCAAACAGGTACAAATTGAAGATGTGCCAGAGCAGCAACGCAATCGTTTCTCTCTGACCGACGAAGAAGTGCAGGGGCTGGCACACCAGGCGATCCTGATCGAAAAACACTACGGTCGTCCGATGGACATCGAGTGGGCAAAAGACGGTCATACCGGCAAATTGCTGATCGTACAGGCCCGTCCGGAAACCGTGCGCTCTAACGAGCAAACCATGGAGCGCTATCAGCTTAACGCAACCAGCCCGGTGCTGGTGGAAGGGCGTGCCATCGGCCATCGCATTGGCGCAGGCCCGGTGAAGGTCATCCATAACATCAGCGAGATGGATCGTATTCAGCCGGGCGATGTTTTGGTGACTGACATGACCGACCCGGATTGGGAACCGATCATGAAGAAAGCCGCGGCGATCGTCACCAACCGTGGCGGCCGTACTTGCCACGCAGCGATCATCGCGCGTGAACTGGGCATTCCGGCGGTGGTGGGCTGCGGTAACGCAACAGATCTGCTGAAAGAAGGCCAGCAGGTCACCGTTTCTTGTGCAGAAGGTGATACCGGCTTCGTTTACAGCGACATCCTCGATTTTAACGTGCAGAGTTCCGAAGTAACCGAATTGCCAGATCTGCCGCTGAAAATCATGATGAACGTCGGTAACCCTGACCGTGCCTTCGATTTCGCGCGTTTGCCGAATGAAGGTGTGGGGCTGGCCCGTCTGGAATTTATCATCAACCGTATGATTGGCGTGCATCCGAAGGCGTTGCTGGAGTTTGATCAGCAGACCCCAGAGCTGCAAACGGAAATCAAGGCGTTGATGCAGGGCTATGACCATCCGGTCGAGTTCTATGTTGGCCGTCTGACAGAAGGGATTGCTACGCTGGGTGCGGCGTTCTGGCCGAAGCGGGTGATCGTGCGCCTGTCCGACTTCAAGTCCAATGAGTATGCCAACCTGGTCGGTGGCGAGAAGTATGAACCGCACGAAGAGAACCCAATGCTGGGCTTCCGTGGCGCCGGTCGCTATGTGTCTGACAACTTCCGTGACTGTTTCGCGATGGAATGTGACGCGGTAAAACGCGTACGTAACGAAATGGGCCTGACCAACGTCGAAATCATGGTGCCGTTTGTTCGCACGGTGGAACAGGCGGAAGCAGTGGTTGCCGAGTTGGCACGTCAGGGCCTGAAGCGTGGCGAGAACGGCCTGAAAGTGATCATGATGTGCGAGATCCCGTCCAATGCGCTGTTGGCGGATCAGTTCCTCGAGCACTTTGATGGCTTCTCTATCGGCTCCAACGACATGACCCAGTTAACCCTGGGGCTGGATCGTGACTCGGGCGTGGTGTCTGAGCTGTTTGATGAGCGTAACGAAGCGGTGAAAATTCTGCTGTCGATGGCGATTCAGGCGGCCAAGCGCCAGGGGAAATACGTCGGCATTTGCGGTCAGGGTCCGTCCGACCATGAAGACTTTGCAGAATGGCTGATGGATCAGGGCATTGACAGCCTGTCGCTCAACCCGGACACCGTAGTGCAAACCTGGGTTAATCTGTCGAAGAGAAAGTAATTCTCGGGTAAAGAATTAACCACGGATCTTAAAGCCGTAGCTCAGGTTACGGCTTTTTTATTTCTGAATGTAAATAGAATTGGTGCTGGGAATAATAATGGTCAAAAAAAGAATAAAAAAAAGCCCATCATAGAAGACGGGCAAAGACTACACACAGCAATTCACATGTATGGCATTACATTGTTTGGAAATCTTGCTTTAAATCAGGTATTTGAAGCAATAGATGGCAATAATACTAAATATTTAAGCGTCGCCAGTCATTAAGAATCGTCCTAATCAAGTTCCGTATTAGAATTTATTCTAAAGGGAACTCAATTTTATCTGTCTCTAAAAAGATGTATTTACTCAGTATGTTTAATTAATGTTCATTGGGGACGTCACAGCGGCGAGTTTGATAATCGTGGCGGGAGAATTCAAAAAACAAAATGGAGCAGGAGGTTCCTGCCCGGCAGCCCGGACAGGAACGGGGGATTACATCTGTTCCAGTTCTTTGGCGACGTCTTCCAGATCGGTGGTCGGCTCGGGGGCTTCGTTCATCCAGGCAGTGAGCAAACGATAAGACACCGCCAGGACCACCGGGCCGATAAACAACCCAATCATGCCGAAGGCCAGCAGGCCACCGATAACGCCGGACAGGATCAGGATCATCGGCAGATCGGCGCCCATGCGGATCAGCACTGGCCGCAGCACGTTATCCAGCGTGGCCACCACGCAGCTCCAGACCAGCAACACGGTGCCCCAGGTGGTATCGCCACTCCAGTACAGCCAGATAATGGCCGGCACCAGCACCAGTAACGGCCCCAATTGCGCCACGCAGCAGATAAAGATCAGTACCGTCAGCAGAGTCGCAGCAGGAATGCCGGTTACGGCCAGGCCAATACCGCCCAGTACCGATTGCACCAGCGCGGTGACTACCACACCCAGCGCCACGGCGCGGATCGCCTGACCGCCGAGCACCACCGCCGCGTCGCCTCTTTCGGCACCCAGGCGGGTTGCAAAGTGACGAATGCCCAGAGCCACTTGCTCACCGCGGGCATACAGCAACACGCTAAATAACAGCATTAGCGTGCAATGCAACAGCAGGCGGCCAATATGTGCGGCCTGTGCTACAAACCAGGTGGCGGTCTGGCCGAAGTAAGGCTGTACCTTCGCCACCAGTGCGGTTCCGCCGGCGTTCACCAGCGTATGATAACTGGTATAGATCTTGTCGCCGATCATCGGGATCGATTGCAGCCAGGCCAGATCGGGAATATGCAGTTTCCCAGGCGTACTGGCCCAGGCAACGATTGGCGCGCTGTTGTCCACTACGCTGCTGACCAGAAGAGAGATTGGCAGGATGAACAGCAGGATCAGCAGCAGCGTCATCACGATCACCGCCAGCGAACGCCGTCCCCACAGTATTCTTTGCAGTTTAATCAGCAGCGGCCAGGTGGCGATGACCACCATGCCGGCCCAGGCAAAGCCGAGTATAAAAGGTTGAACGACCCAAAAACAGGCGACGATCATAATGACGATAAACATCACGCCAAAAATGAGCCGTGGCAAATCATATCGGGATTTCGGGATTGTCATGAATGGGTTCTCATTCTGGTAAGTTAACTCCTTGGGGCCGTTTAATCATGGTGCATGTTGGTGAAAAACGACAGGGCGGCACACCTTTTGTTGCAGGCCATACTGCGGCAGGGCAATTGCAATAATCTGCATGCCTTCACTAAACGAGTATGTTAGTTTTTATCCCTAATAAAAAACAGGGTGGGCCTGAATAAAGGCCTGATTCAGCGTTCATAAGCGCATAAAAATTAGACAGACAGGGTCAAAAATCGAATGATCCCACAAATTTCTCAGGCACCCGGCCTCGTTCAACGGGTGCTCGACTTTTTGGAAGCGTTAAAGCAAAACGGATTCAACGGTGATATCGCCACCAGCTACGCCGACCGGCTGACGATGGCCACCGACAACAGTATCTATCAGTTGCTGCCTGACGCGGTAGTGTTTCCCCGCTCCACCGCCGATGTGGCGCTGATAGCCCGCCTGGCGGCCGAAGAGCGTTTCACTGCGCTGACCTTCAGCCCGCGCGGCGGCGGTACCGGCACCAACGGTCAGTCGCTCAACAGCGGTATCGTGGTGGATATGTCGCGCCACATGAACCGCATTCTTGAAATCAACGTCGAGCAGGGCTGGGTCAAGGTTGAGGCCGGGGTGATCAAGGACCAGCTAAACCAGTATCTGCGGCCGTTCGGTTATTTCTTTTCGCCGGAACTGTCCACCAGTAACCGCGCCACGCTTGGCGGTATGATCAACACCGACGCCTCCGGCCAGGGTTCGCTGGTGTACGGCAAAACTTCCGATCACGTGTTGGGTCTGCGGGCGGTGCTGCTGGGCGGCGATATGATTGACACCCGCGCCATGCCGACACCGCTGGCGGAAACGATTGCCTGCGAAGAGACCGTTGAAGGGCGTATTTATAACCAGGTGCTCAACAGTTGTCGCGATCAGCGCGGGTTGATCCTGGAAAAATTCCCCAAGCTTAATCGCTTCCTGACTGGTTACGATCTGCGCCATGTGTTCAGCGATGATATGCAAACCTTCGATCTGACGCGTATTTTGACCGGCGCCGAAGGGACGCTGGCGTTTATCACTGAAGCGCGGCTGGATATCACGCCGCTGCCGAAGGTGCGCCGACTGGTGAATGTCAAATACGACTCCTTTGATTCCGCCCTGCGCAACGCCCCCTTTATGGTGGAAGCCAAGGCGCTGTCGGTCGAGACCATTGACTCCAAGGTATTGAACCTGGCGCGTGAAGACATCGTCTGGCATTCGGTCAATGAACTGATCACCAACGTGCAGGATAAAGAGATGCTGGGTCTGAACATCGTCGAGTTTGCCGGCGATGACAAGGAACTGATCGACCAACAGATGGAGAGTCTGTGCCTGCGGCTGGATGAGTTGATCTCCGGGCAACAGGGCGGGGTGATCGGCTATCAGATCTGTGGCGATCTGGTCGGCATCGAAAGAATTTATAACATGCGTAAAAAAGCGGTCGGGTTATTGGGTAACGCCAAAGGGCGTGCCAAACCGATCCCGTTTGCTGAAGATACCTGTGTGCCGCCGCAGCATCTGGCCGATTATATTGTCGAGTTCCGCCAACTGCTGGACAGCCATAACCTCAGCTACGGCATGTTTGGCCATGTAGATGCCGGCGTCTTGCACGTGCGACCGGCGCTCGATATGTGCGATCCCCAACAGGAAGTGCTGATGAAGCAGCTTTCTGACCAGGTGGTGGCGTTGACCGCCAAGTATGGCGGCTTGCTGTGGGGGGAACATGGCAAAGGGTTCCGCGCCGAATACAGTCCGGAGTTCTTCGGTGAGCAACTGTACCAGGAACTGCGCCGTATCAAGGCTGTGTTCGATCCGAACAACCGGCTCAACCCCGGTAAAATCTGCCCGCCGTTAGGCGTCGATGCGCCGATGATGAAAGTGGACGCCGCCAAACGCGGTACGCTCGATCGTCGGATCCCGGTCGAAGTGCGCACCTCGTTCCGCGGAGCCATGGAATGTAACGGCAACGGCTTGTGCTTCAATTTTGATGTGCGCAGCCCAATGTGCCCATCGATGAAGATCACCGGCACCCGCATTCACTCGCCAAAAGGCCGGGCGGCACTGGTGCGTGAATGGCTGCGCCTGCTGTCCGAGCAGGGCGTCGATCCGCTGGTGCTGGAAAAGCAATTGCCGCAGCAGCGCCTCAGCTTCCGTACCCTGATCGAGAAAACCCGCAATAGCTGGTATGCCGGTAAAGGCGAATATGATTTCTCGCACGAGGTGAAAGAGGCGATGTCAGGTTGCCTGGCCTGTAAAGCCTGCTCCACCCAGTGTCCGATTAAAATTGACGTGCCGGGCTTCCGCTCACGTTTCCTGCAGCTTTACCACACCCGCTATCTGAGACCGGCGCGTGACTATATGGTCGCCGGCGTGGAAAGTTACACCCCGCTGATGGCGAAAGCGCCGAAAGTGTTCAACTTCTTCTTCCGCCAGCCTTGGGTGCGTGAACTGAGCCGCAGCAGTATCGGCATGGTCGATTTGCCGATGCTCTCCAGCCCGACGTTGCGCCAACAGCTTTCCGGTCACGGCGCGCTAACCATGACGCTGGAACAGCTAGAAGCGTTGAGTTCGGAGCAGCGTGAACAGCATGTGTTGATCGTGCAGGATCCCTTTACCAGCTATTACGATGCCAAAGTGGTGGCGGATTTTGTACGGCTGGTGGAAAAGTTAGGTTACCGCCCGGTGCTGCTGCCGTTCTCACCCAACGGCAAGGCGCAGCATATCAAAGGCTTCCTGACGCGTTTTGCCCGCACTGCACGCAAGACCGCCGATTTTCTCAACCGGGTGGCCAAGCTTGGCATGCCGTTGGTGGGGGTCGATCCTGCCCTGGTGTTGTGTTACCGCGATGAATATAACGAGATCCTCGGGGAAACTCGTGGGGACTTCCAGGTGCAGTTGGTACACGAATGGTTGCAGCAACTGTTGGCCGAGCGAGCGGAACAGCCGGCGACCGGTGAGGCCTGGTATCTGTTTGGCCACTGCACCGAGACCACGGCGTTGCCGACCAGCGGCCAACATTGGACGTCGATCTTTGCACGCTTTGGCGCCAGGCTGGAAAATGTCAGCGTCGGTTGCTGCGGCATGGCGGGGACTTACGGCCATGAAGTGAAGAACCTGCAGAATTCGCTCGGCATTTATGAGCTATCATGGCACCAGGCGCTGCAACGTTTGCCACGGCAACGTTGCCTGGCAACCGGCTATTCCTGCCGCAGCCAGGTCAAACGCATTGAGGGTAACGGTGTACGACACCCATTACAGGCACTTCTGGAGATGATTGAGTGAAACTGTGGAAAAGAGAAACAACGCTGGAACAATTAAACCAGGCCGGTGAAGGTTGCATGGTCAGCCATGTCGGGATCCGCTTTACCCGACTGGAAGATGACTACCTTGAGGCTACCATGCCGGTCGACCAGCGTACCCGGCAGCCGTTTGGCCTGCTGCACGGCGGGGCATCGGTTGTGCTGGCGGAGTCGATGGGATCGATGGCCGGTTACCTGTGCTGTGAAGGCGAGCAGAAAGTGGTGGGGTTGGAAATCAACGCCAACCATTTACGAGCGGCATTTGAAGGCGAAGTTCGCGGCGTGTGTCGTGCGTTGCATATTGGTCGCCGTCATCAGGTTTGGCAGATCGAAATCTTCGATTCGCGCGATCGTCTGTGCTGCACCTCACGCCTGACTACCGCCGTCATCGATTAAGCGTTTACCCCGCAGGCAGCCCTGTCTGCGGGTATTCTTGCCGTTCAACCGGGTTACAGCTGAAAAGGCACCCGCTTGACGAAGTCCTTTTGGAAGGCATTGGCCTTCTCCCAGGTGCCTTCCATCGCATATTTCTGACAAATCAAGGTCAGGGTATGGCGGGCAAAATGATAGCTCTGAACCCGGAACAACTGGCAGCGCTGTGGATTATTGATCTCCACGATCAGCCGATTATGCAGTTTGCTCAGCGCATGCAGGTAGCTTTCATCATCGCCATTCTCCAGACACAGGTTAGCCATGTTCAGGCTGACGTTGTTATAGCGTTTCAGGTGATTGACGTTGCACTCTGGCCGTCGAAGCGATGCTTCCGCCATGTAGAAATCTACCGTGGCGTCGCGCACGCTGAATTTGTAGTCATCAATTTTGCCCAGCAGCCACGCATTCATCGAGATATTCATTTACCCGCGCTCAATGTGAATTGAATGATAATCATTATCATATTTATTGACGCGTTGGTGATCAATCATTCTGTTGAAATATTTATTGTCGGTAGGGGATGGATTGGGGCAGGGACAACCCAATATAGCCAGTAACGACTAAACTTTAATCAGAGGTTGCCGTTTCTGTTGGCTCAGTTGGGTGAGCGGAATGGCGTGAAATGCGCCTTATTGTCGATAAACGCATTTTTAAGACAGACAAAATGAAGAAATAGGTATTTTCTATGAATGTTTAAATCGACAGAAAAAGTCCGGCCCTGTAAAGCGTTCGAGCCAACGGGCAAGCGCAATGGTGATACAGGATGTGCAGTAAATTCATAAGGATAAAATGATTCCATTTCCGACCGGCAGCGTCTGACGCGCTGACTGTCCCGCGCGCTTGCCGCATGCCGAAGTGAAAATCCGGGCTTTTCGCGGATACCCCTGTAAAACAAACGGTTGAAGTGATAATCGTTATCACTAACATAGTAGCAACCCAGATTGGCTGTGGTAAAACACGAGTGTGAGGTAGGCCATATGCAAACGGAAAATGTCGGCACCTTTTCTCTGGACGAAAATGTCTGGCAAGGCATTTTGCTCAGTGACAATGCCGTACAACAAATCAGTAAATTAATGCAGCAGGATCCACAGGTGAAAGGGCTGCAACTCGGGGTGAAGCAATCAGGCTGCGCCGGGTTTGCCTATGTGTTGGATCTCACCCGTGCGCCTGCCGACGACGACCTGCTGTTTGAGCGCGATGGCGCCAGGCTGTATGTGCCGTTGAAAGCCATGCCGTTTATCGATGGCACCACGGTGGATTTTGTCCGCGAAGGGCTGAATCAGATCTTCAAATTTAATAACCCTAAAGCTCAGCATGCCTGCGGGTGCGGCGAGAGTTTTGGCGTTTGAGCGATGCAATCAACATGACACGAAGCAATGTAGAAATGCCTAATGAAGTGCAGGCTTGGGTCAGCGAAGGTCGCTACAAAGAAGGTTTTTTTACCCAGTTGGCTACCGATGAGTTAGCGATGGGCATCAACGAAGACGTGGTGCGCGCTATCTCGGCCAAGCGTAATGAACCTGAGTGGATGCTGGAGTTCCGCCTCGAAGCCTACCGTGCCTGGCTGCAAATGGAAGAGCCACACTGGCTGAAAGCGAACTACGATCGCCTGAACTATCAGGATTACAGCTATTACTCGGCGCCGTCCTGCGGCAGCTGCGATGACGCCTGCGGCTCACAGCCTGGCGCAGAACAGCAACCTGGTGCACCGACGGACAACAACTACCTGACCAGCGAGGTTGAACTGGCGTTTAACCAGCTCGGCGTCCCGGTGCGTGAAGGCAGCGAAGTGGCGGTAGACGCCATCTTTGACTCGGTCTCGGTGTCGACCACCTACCGGGAAAAGCTGGCGGAGAGCGGGGTGATTTTCTGCTCGTTCGGTGAAGCTATCCATGAATACCCGGACCTGGTGCGTAAATACCTCGGCCGCGTGGTGCCTTCTAACGACAACTTCTTTGCTGCATTGAATGCGGCAGTGGCCTCCGACGGGACCTTCGTCTACGTGCCGAAGGGCGTGCGCTGCCCGATGGAGCTGTCGACCTATTTCCGCATCAACGCCGCCAAAACCGGCCAGTTCGAGCGCACCATCCTGATCGCCGATGAAGGCAGCTATGTCAGCTACATCGAAGGCTGCTCGGCCCCGGTGCGCGACAGCTATCAGCTGCACGCGGCGGTGGTGGAAGTGATCCTGCACAAAGACGCCGAAGTGAAATATTCGACGGTGCAGAACTGGTTCTCCGGCGGCGACAGCAAGGGCGGTATCCTCAACTTTGTTACCAAGCGTGCGCTGTGTGAAGGGGCAGGTTCGAAAATGTCCTGGACCCAGTCGGAAACCGGCTCGGCGATCACCTGGAAATACCCGAGTGTGATCCTGCAGGGCGACAACTCTATCGGTGAGTTCTTCTCGGTGGCGCTGACCAGCGGCCATCAGCAGGCGGATACCGGTACCAAGATGATCCACATCGGCAAGAACACCCGTTCGACCATCATCGCCAAAGGTATTTCTGCCGGGCACAGTGAGAATACCTACCGCGGTCTGGTGAAGATCCTGCCTGGGGCGGAAAACGCGCGTAACTTTACGCAGTGTGACTCGATGCTGATTGGGCCGGATAGCGGCGCCCATACCTTCCCGTATGTTGAAGCGCGTAACAACAGCGCGCAGCTGGAACACGAGGCTACCACCTCAAAAATTGGTGATGACCAGCTGTTTTATTGTCTGCAGCGCGGCATCAGTGAAGACAATGCCATTTCGATGATCGTCAACGGATTCTGTAAGGACGTGTTCTCAGAGCTGCCGCTGGAGTTCGCCGTTGAGGCACAGAAGTTATTGGCCATCAGCCTGGAACACAGCGTGGGCTAAATGCCGGATTTACAGCGCAACAGCGCGACCTAAGGACACTGCATGTTAAGTATCAAGAATTTAAAAGTCAGCGCGGAAGGCAACGAGATCCTCAAGGGTCTGGATCTGGAAATCAAACCGGGTGAAGTGCATGCCATCATGGGGCCGAACGGCTCGGGCAAGAGCACGCTTTCAGCCACCCTGGCCGGGCGCGAAGAGTACGAAGTGACTGCGGGCGAAGTGACCTTCAAAGGCAAGGACCTGCTCGAACTGGCCCCGGAAGATCGTGCCGGTGAAGGGGTATTCCTGGCGTTCCAGTATCCGGTGGAGATCCCCGGCGTCAGCAACCATTTCTTCCTGCAGACTTCGGTTAATGCGGTGCGTAAATACCGCCAGCAGGAGCCGCTCGATCGTTTCGATTTCGCTGATTTTATCGAAGAGAAAATTGAACTGCTGAACATGCCACCCGATCTGCTGACTCGTTCGGTTAACGTTGGCTTCTCCGGCGGTGAGAAAAAGCGCAATGACATTCTGCAGATGGCCGCGCTGGAGCCGGACCTGTGCATTCTGGATGAAACCGACTCCGGTCTGGATATCGATGCGTTGAAGGTCGTCGCCAATGGGGTTAACTCACTGCGGGACGGCAAGCGCTCGTTCATTATCGTCACGCACTACCAGCGTATCCTGGATTACATCAAACCGGATTACGTCCATGTTCTTTCCCAGGGTCGCATCGTTAAATCCGGCGATTTCTCCCTGGTGAAACAGTTGGAGGAGCAGGGCTATGGCTGGCTTACCGACGAACAATAATTCACGCGCGCTGCAGCAGCTTTACAGCCTGTTTGAAGCCCGCGGCGGTGAGCATTCCGCCCATGCGCTGGCTCACTGGCAACAGGCTTTACGCCTAGGCTGGCCGACCCGCAAGCATGAAAATTGGAAATACACCCCGTTGGAGGGCTTGCTGGAACAACAGTTCCTGGAGCCGCAGCCGCAGCCGGTCACGGCCGCTCAGCGGGATGCACTGGCGCTGGATATTGACGCTTACCGGTTGGTGTTTATCGACGGGCGCTTCTGCGCGGCGTTGAGTGACAGCGAACTGGGCGATTACCAGTTTGACGTGGCACCTTACGGGACGCTACAGGCGCTGCCGGAACCGATTCAGGCGGAAATCTTCCTGCATCTGACCGAGAGTCTGGCGCAAGAAACCAGCTTTATCCGCGTTGCGGCCGGCAAGATTGCGCAGCGGCCGTTGTATCTGCTGCATATCAGCAGTGGACGCGGTGCTGAGGGTGAAGTGAATACCGTTCATCACCGTCATCACCTTGAAATTGCGCGTAATGCCCAGGCTGAGGTGATCGAGCATTATGTCAGCCTGAACGATGCCGCACATTTCACCGGGGCACGCCTGACCGCCAACGTGGGCGACAATGCTCAACTGCATCACTGCAAACTGGCGTTTGAAAGTCAGCCGAGTTACCACTTCGCCCATAACGATCTGGTGATTGGCCGCGATGCGCGGGTCAAGAGCGACAGCTTCCTGCTTGGCGCGGGGCTGACACGACATAACACCAGCGCGCAGCTCAACGGTGAAGGCTCCAACCTGACGATCAACAGCCTGGTGCTGCCGGTCGGAAAAGAAATCTGCGATACCCGCACTTACCTGGAGCATAACAAAGGTTACTGCGAGAGCCGCCAACTGCACAAAGTGGTAGTCAGCGATCGTGCCAAAGCGGTGTTTAACGGCATGATCAAGGTGGCCAAACACGCGATTAAAACCGATGGGCAGATGACCAACCACAACCTGCTGTTGGGCAAGGTGGCGGAAGTGGATACCAAGCCACAACTGGAAATCTACGCCGATGACGTGAAGTGCAGTCATGGCGCTACCGTTGGGCGCATTGATGAAGAGCAGCTGTTTTATCTGCAATCGCGTGGCATCGACAAGCATGCGGCGCAGCAGATGATTATCTTTGCCTTTGCCGCTGAACTGACCGAGGGCATCGGCAACGAGACCATCCGCGAATCGGTGCTGGCGCGTATTGCAAGGCGCCTGCCGGGGGAGGCAACATGAGTTTTCCGATTGAACGGGTACGCAGTGACTTTCCTCTGTTGGCGCGTGAGGTCAATGGCCAGCCGCTGGCTTACCTTGACAGCGCTGCCAGCGCGCAGAAACCGCAGGCAGTTATCGATCGCGAGCTGGACTTTTACCGTCATGGCTACGCGGCGGTACACCGTGGCATCCACACCCTGAGCGCCGAAGCGACGCAGGAAATGGAAGCGGTGCGTGAAAAGGTAGCGGCGTTTATCAATGCCGGTTCGGCCGAAGAGATTGTGTTCGTCAAGGGCACCACCGAAGGCATCAATCTGGTGGCCAACAGTTTTGGCCGCCATTTCCTGCAGCCCGGTGACAGCATTATCATCACCGAGATGGAGCACCATGCCAATATCGTGCCCTGGCAGATGCTGGCGCAGGAACGCGGGCTGAACCTGCGCGTCTGGCCTCTACAGCCAGACGGTACGCTGGATTTGGCCCAGTTGTCTGGGCTGATCGACTCGACCACCAAACTGCTGGCCCTGACCCAGGTATCCAACGTGCTGGGCACGGTGAACCCGGTGCAGGAAATTACGGCGCAGGCGAAGGCCGCCGGTCTGAAAGTGCTGATCGATGGTGCTCAGGCGGTGATGCACCAGCGGGTGGATGTTCAGGCGATGGATTGCGATTTCTACGTGTTCTCCGGTCATAAGCTGTATGGGCCTTCCGGCATCGGTATTCTTTACGGTCGTCAGGCGCTGTTGCAGCAAATGCCACCCTGGGAAGGGGGCGGCTCGATGATCCAACAGGTCAGCCTGACTCACGGCACCACCTACGCCGCGCCGCCATGGCGCTTTGAGGCGGGTTCGCCCAACACTGCCGGTATGATGGGGCTGGGGGCCGCAATCGACTATGTGAATGCGCTGGGGCTGGAGGCAATTGGTGACTACGAGCAATCGCTGATGCATTACGCACTGGAAGCGTTGCAACAGGTGCCCCGGCTTAAAATCTATGGCCCGGCGGAGCGCGCGGGTGTGATCGCTTTTAACCTGGGTGAGCACCACGCGTATGATGTCGGCAGTTTCCTGGATCAGTACGGCATTGCTATTCGCACCGGCCACCATTGCGCGATGCCGCTGATGGCGTTCTATAATGTGCCGAGCATGTGCCGCGCTTCATTGGCGTTATATAACACGCGCGATGAAGTAGACCGGCTGGTGGCCGGCTTGGTGCGCATCCAAAAACTGCTGGGATAGGATAGACCGGGGGTTAATCCCTCCGGGGGAATAAATACCTGTAGTCAGTGATATGGGGCCGGCATGCCGGCCCCTGAATGATTGAAAGGATCCTCATGGCGAACTTGCCGGACAAAGAAAAGTTAGTACGTAATTTCTCCCGTTGCCTGAACTGGGAAGACAAGTATCTGTATGTCATCGAACTGGGCGCTAAGCTGCCGGCGCTTGACGATACCGAACGTCAGGCGGGCAATCTGATTTCCGGCTGCCAGAGCCAGGTGTGGATTGTGATGCGACTGGGCGAGCAAGGGCAGGTCGAGTTTCACGGCGACAGCGATGCGGCGATTGTCAAAGGACTGCTGGCCGTGGTGTTTATTCTTTATCACCAAATGACGCCACAGCAGATTATCGAATTGGATGTTCGTCCCTTCTTTGCCGAATTGGCGTTGAGCCAACACCTGACGCCTTCGCGTTCGCAAGGGTTAGAGGCGATGATCCGCGCTATCCGCAGTCAGGCTGCCAGGTTCTGACATAGCTATAAAACTCATTGATACGGTGCTTGTATTTGTTGTGTCAATGAGTCTTTACAAAGCCCGGCAAGCCTCGCCATCCGCTCTGCAAATCAGTGACATATCAGCAGCTTACCCCTTGACGTTGCATTGACAAATCTATAAAGCGATTACGTTATAACATGTTGATTTTTAGAGGACTTATTGCCTTTAACGTCAGCATTGCTAGTATTAATCAGGTCTTGTCTGATTTACCCGCCGCCAAGTGCCCGTTAGCCTTGTGGCCGAACCGTAATAAGCATAATAGGGATGATAATGAAACGTGCGTTGAGTTTAATGGGCATGCTATTTGCCACCGTACTGACTGGCACCCAAGCCGCCAGTGCGAGCGAATATCCGCTGCCGCCGCCGGACAGCCGTCTGATTGGCGAGAATACCACCCATACCGTTCCAAACGATGGGCGTCCGCTGGAGGCCATTGCCGCCGACTATCAAATCGGTCTGTTGGGCATGCTGGAGGCCAACCCTGGCACAGACCCGTTCCTGCCCAAGCCAGGTTCGGTATTAACTATCCCGACCCAAATGCTGCTGCCGGACACCAAGCGTGAAGGTATCGTGGTCAACCTGGCCGAACTGCGCCTGTACTATTACCCGAAAGGCGAGAACAAGGTGATCGTTTATCCTATCGGTATCGGCCAGACTGGGATGCACACTCCGCTGCAGGTCACTTCCGTCAGCCAAAAAATCCCGAACCCGACCTGGACGCCAACGGCCAATATCCGTAAACGCTACCTGGAAAAAGGGGTGAAACTGCCAGGGGTGGTGCCGGCCGGTCCTGAAAACCCAATGGGCTTGTTCGCCATGCGTCTGGCAATGGGGCACGGTGAATACCTGATCCACGGTACTAACGCCAACTTTGGTATCGGTATGCGCGTCAGCTCCGGCTGTATCCGCCTGCGTCCAACGGATATCGAGGCACTGTTCAATATGGTACCGCGCGGAACTCGCGTGCAGGTGATTAACGATCCGGTGAAAATCTCTGTTGAGCCGGACGGTAAGCGTTACGTAGAGGTGCATCAGCCACTGTCGAAAGTGGAGAGTGACGATCCGCAGACCATGCCAATCACCTTGTCGAAAGCCGAGAAAGCTTTTGTGGGTGACGCGCAGACCGATAAAGCGGTGTTCGACAGTGCGGTTGTACGCCGCTCTGGCATGCCGGTGCTGGTTAACCTGGGGAAGAGCCCGTCTGAGGTCAGTTTAACGCCTGTAGCCCCGCAGGAAGCGAATAAAAGCCTATTCAAGAGCGCACCCATCAGTTCGGTGAATTAAAAACGCGATTAATGGATGATTCTGAGGGGTTCAGCATGCTGAGCCCTTTTTTTTCGCCTGACGGCCGGGGGGAACGAAGGGGGAATTTGCAGGCAAAAAAAACGGCGCACATTGTGCGCCGTTTTCAATAACCGAAGCTAACTTACTTTTTGTAAGCGTGAGCTTGGTTGTCCAGGCGCTGGTTAGCACGTGCTGCGTCGTCTTTAGCTGCTTGAACGTCAGAACGGATTGCGTTCACGTCGTTGCTCAGCTGGTCAACTTTAGCGTTCAGAGTCTGAACGTCAGAAGACAGTTGATCGATTTTAGCATTGCTTGAACAGCCTGCCAGCATAGTGGAAGCCAGGATTACCGCGCCCAGTACCAGTTTAGTACGATTCATTATAACACCCTCTAGATTGAGTTAATCTCCATGTAGCGTTACAAGTATTACACAAACTTTTTTCGAAAGAGAATAATTTTTTTGGATTGGAGTGCTTTATTTTGATCGTTCGCTCAAACTTGCATCTTCTTTTGAAAAATAGTTAAAAAATGTAGGGAAAACAGCCGGATTCCATGGGACAACTCCGATTTGTAATTAGCTAAATAATGAGCAATCCACGGTTGCGTTTTTGAGAAAACAGTTTACTAGTGTTAAAAAAAACGCCGCTAAGCGGCGTTTTTGTCAAAATAATTATGTCACGTTTTATATTAAAGCACGTGAACCGAGGCAGTATTGGTTGTGCCGCTTGGTACCAGAGCACCAGAAACCATCACCACAACGTCGCCTTTTTGTGCCAAACCACTGGCGAGTGCCGCTTCTTTTCCGATGCGATAGAAGTCGTCGGTAGAGGCAATTTCCTTGACCATCTGTGGGATCACGCCCTTGGTCAGGATCAGCTGATGAGCGGTAGTTTCGTTGGTGGTCAGCGCCAGGATCACCGCGTTAGGGAAATATTTACGCACAGACTTGGCTGACTTGCCGCCGCTGGTGGCAACCACGATCAGTGGTGCATCCAGTTTCTCTGCGGTTTCAACCGCACCGCGGCATACGGCTTCGGTGATGCGCAGCTTGCGGTTGTCATGCAGGCTGTCGATACGGCTTGGCATCACGCGATCGGTGCGCTCACAGATGGTCGCCATGATGGTAACGGCTTCCAGCGGGTACTTGCCCTTGGCGCTCTCGCCAGACAGCATGACGGCGTCGGTACCGTCCAGAATGGCGTTTGCCACGTCGCCGGCTTCTGCTCGAGTAGGGCGCGGGTTCTTAATCATGGAATCGAGCATTTGGGTGGCGGTGATCACCACTTTACGTGCACGGTTACATTTTTCGATCATCATCTTCTGAGCGAAGATCACTTCTTCTACCGGGATTTCAACGCCCAGATCGCCACGAGCAACCATGATGCCGTCAGAAGCTTCGAGGATCTCGTCGAAGTTGTTCAGACCTTCCTGGTTTTCGATTTTGGAGATGATTTGGATTTGTGCGCCGCCGTGGGCTTTCAGGTGCTCACGAATTTCCAGCACGTCAGAACGCTTGCGGATGAAGGAAGCGGCAACGAAGTCCACACCCTGTTCGCAGCCGAAAATCAGGTCGCGTTTGTCTTTTTCGGCCAGTGCAGGCAGTTGAATGGAAACACCCGGCAGGTTAACGCCTTTGTTTTCGCCCAGGTCGCCGCTGTTCAGCACCTTACAAACCACTTCGCTTTCGGTGACGTTGGTGACTTCCATGCCGATCAGGCCGTCATCTACCAATACGGTGTTACCGATTTTCAGGTCAGCGCTAAAGCCGGCGTAGGTTACTGCAACACGTTCGTTGTTGCCGATAACGCTCTGATCGATGGTGAAAGTGAAGGTCTGACCGGCAACCAGCGCAGCGTCTTTGCCGCCTTCCAGTTTCATGGTGCGGATTTCCGGGCCTTTGGTATCCAGCAGGATACCGGCGTTCTGACCGGTTTTCGCCATCACAGCGCGCATGTTCTTGATGCGGTTGCCGTGCTCTTGGTAATCGCCGTGGGAGAAGTTAAGGCGCATTACATTCATGCCTGCATTCAGCAGGTTGGTCAGCATTTCTTCCGATTCGGTTTTTGGACCGATGGTACAAACAATTTTGGTCTTTTTCATGACGGATTTTTCTACAAGTTGTGATGGATAATAAAACGAATAAAACCAGCGGTCAGGCCACTGATAAGGGATTTGAGTCGCGCCTGGTGATGCAAAACACAGTTAAGGATAGGTGACCAGAGTCGAAATGGGGCGGAAAAATTCAGCCCGCGCCGGGATGCGGGGATGCTGCGCAACGTGATGAGATGAAAATGTGCTGTTATTGCGTTTTCGCAGATCAAGGGCTGAAACCATTCAACTGAAAGACGTTGCGCATTATAAAGGCTAAGCGGCGGGAAACAAAATAAAAAACCGGTGTAAAACCTCGGTTCTGTCAAATCAGCAGCAAATAGGGCGCAAATGCAAACCCGCAGCAGGTGTTTGTTGCGCAAAAAGCCATGCGCTTATAATGGGTATTGTGCTCTCAGTTCGTGGTGACGATTTCCCACAGCGTACCGGCCGTCAGACAGAAACAGCCGCTGGCGGTGTTAGCGGGGATTTCGATGGTTTCACCGGCGACCACCACCTGGCTGTCGTTACCTACGGTGAATTCAAACTCACCGGAGACCACTTGCGTTTGCAGAGCATAATCGCGTTTTTGCAACTGGCCAAAGGTACCGGCGTCAAACTTCACTTCCGTGGCACGGGCGCCGTTGCTCATAACGCCTTGCCGGCGAATGAGGCCGTTGTCGAGTTTCTCAAACGGGGTCTCTGCGGTAAATGTCAGCATGGGATCGGTCCTGATAAGATATTCGCCTTGATGATACCTGATACGGCTTGCGGTGACAGGAGCAAAGCTACGGGATCGGACTGGCGAGTTAACGGTAGAGAAAGTGTGAGTCGATAGGGTGGTGCTGAGGAAACAATGATTTGGTGCGTCCGAGTGGACTCGAACCACCGACCCCCACCATGTCAAGGTGGTGCTCTAACCAACTGAGCTACGGACGCACTGCACTGCTTTTAGAAATTTGGTGCGTCCGAGTGGACTCGAACCACCGACCCCCACCATGTCAAGGTGGTGCTCTAACCAACTGAGCTACGGACGCACTGTACTGCTGTTAGGAATTTGGTGCGTCCGAGTGGACTCGAACCACCGACCCCCACCATGTCAAGGTGGTGCTCTAACCAACTGAGCTACGGACGCATCTTTTCCTGTCTGTCATGGCTGACAGCGGGGACGAATATTAACGAGCTACCCGCGTGCTGGCAAGGAGAAAAACGTAATTTTATCCGGTATTTCACGCGATTGCTGCGCTTGTGTGCAGTGCGGTGGTTTTTTCTGCAAACAAGGGTGATGAAGTTGTCGACCGGGTTAACTTCCCGGTCGACAACTTCAGTTAGCGGGCAGAACGCTGCAGGATCAGCGCCGCCGGCTGTTTTTGCAGCCAACGCATGCGCATGGCCATCATGATGGCGGCGAAAGTCAGGCCAATGATAAAGCCAATCCAGAATCCGCTTGGCCCCATCGCCGGTACCACGACGTCGGTCAGCGCCAGCAGATAACCGCTCGGCAGACCCAGGATCCAATAAGCGACAAAGGTGATGAAGAAGATCGAGCGGGTATCTTTATAGCCACGCAGAATACCGCTGCCGATCACCTGAATAGAATCGGATATCTGGTAAATGGCCGCCAATAACATCAAGTGCGATGCCATGGCAACCACCGCCGGGCTGTCGTTATACAGCAGGGCGATTTGTTCACGGAAGGTGGCGGTAAACAGCGCGGTGCAACAGGCCATGGCGATGCCGACGGCAATAGCTGCGTAGGCGGCAATTCGCGCCCCTTCGACCGAGCCTTCGCCCAACCTATAGCCGACGCGGATAGTCGCGCTGACGCCCAGTGACAATGGCAAGACGAACATCAGTGCGCTGAAGTTAAGTGCAATCTGGTGCCCGGCCACGGAAACGATGCCCAGCGGCGAAACCAGCAGGGCGACGACGGCGAACAGCGTAACTTCAAAGAACAGCGCCAGTGCCACCGGCAGGCCAATGCCGAACAGACGTTTCATTGCCGGCCAGTCGGGGCGTTTGCTGCTGCCGTCATGCGGCAGAATATCGCGCTGTGAGGGGGCGCGTTTAACATACCAGCGCATCGCCAGGAACATAAACCAGTAGACGCTGCCGGTTGCCACGCCGCAACCGACGCCGCCCAGCTCCGGCATGCCGAACTTGCCGTAGATAAAGATATAGTTAATCGGGATATTTACCAGCAGGCCGAGAAAACCAATCACCATGCCCGGTTTGGTTTTCGATAGCCCTTCACACTGACCACGCAGCACCTGGAAGAACAGATAGCCCGGAGCGCCCCACATGATGGCATGCAAATACCCCACGGCTTTATCCGCCAGTTGCGGGTCGATATTGTGCATCATGTCGATGACGAACTTGCTGTTATACAGCACGACAATCACCAGCAGTGAGACGATGGCCGCCAGCCAAAAGCCCTGACGAACCTGATGAGCGATGCGATCGCGTCGGCCTGCGCCATTAAGCTGTGCGATCACCGGCGTTAGCGCCAGCAGCAGGCCGTGGCCGAACAGAATAGCCGGTAGCCAGATCGAGGTACCGACGGCAACCGCCGCCATATCCGTGGCGCTGTATGCGCCGGCCATAATGGTATCTACCACGCCCATTGCGGTTTGTGATATTTGCGCGATGATTACCGGGATAGCGAGGGCCAATAAACTACGCGCTTCAATTAAGTACTTCTGCACGCATACACCTTTTCTATTTATTTATGATGGAGGGATGGGTCGTCGCGAAAGGACAACAATTAAAAATAGCGGAATTTTGTCAAAAAGATTGTACCCGCTCGGCGTGGTTAAGCAAATGCTGTGATGAAATAGTTATTAAATGCGCAGGCGCAGATTTTTTGTCGCCCGAGGTTTGGTTTTCCTCGCCAACTGGGGCAAACTGCCTCAAGCGCTTTAAACATTTTCAGAAAGAAGAGGCTTACATGTTCACGGGTATCGTACAGGGCACCGCGCCGCTGGTTGCCATTGATGAAAAATCCAACTTCCGCACTCACGTTATCGACATGCCCACTGAGCTGCTGCCTGGTCTCGAGCTTGGCGCATCGGTCTCTCATAATGGTTGCTGCCTGACCGTCACAGCGGTTGAGGGCAACCGCGTCAGCTTTGATTTGATCAAAGAAACGCTGCGCCTGACCAACCTCGGTGAGCTGGCGTTGGGGGACGTGGTCAATATCGAAAGAGCGGCCAAGTTTAATGATGAAATTGGCGGCCACCTGATGTCCGGCCATATTATCTGCACCGCAGAGGTTGCCAAAATTTATACCTCTGAGAATAATCGTCAGGTGTGGCTGCGCATGCCGGATGCGGAACTGATGAAATACGTTCTGCACAAAGGCTTCATTGGCATCGATGGTATTAGTCTGACCATCGGTGAGGTGGTGAATAACCGGTTTTGCGTGCATTTGATCCCGGAAACGTTGGAGCGCACCACACTGGGCAAAAAACGCCTGGGTGATAAGGTGAATATTGAGATCGATCCACAAACGCAGGCGGTGGTAGACACCGTTGAGCGGGTGTTGGCGAGCCGTGAAGCGGCAATGGCGGCGGCGAGTGCGCTGGCGCAGAAGATCTGACGAACGACAAACTACAGAGGAGCAATCGCGTGAAGTTTTATGGGAAAACGTTGATGTTAACGGCGCTGTTGGCGCTGAGTGCTTGTAGCAGCTCGCCGGAACAGGGCGCAGCCAACCCCGCGGTAGATGCAGAGAATGACACCTGCGGTGCGGCGCAATATCAGAGCTATGTCGGTAAACCGATGTCAGCGCTCGAAGGCGTGCAGATTGAATCGCAAGTGCGCGCGATTCCGTATAACTCTGCGGTCACGATGGACTTCAACCTGAGTCGTCTGAACTTCCTCGGCGATAGCGATGATAAGATCATTCGCGTGTATTGCGGCTAATATACCCGTCGTCTTTCGAGTTGCAGCGTTGTTACCTGCACTCGCTCACCCCAGTTACTTACTCAAGTAAGCGCCTGGGGATGAGCGAGCTGGGCGCCTAGCTGCAACTCGAAATCCATAGGGTATAGTCGTTTACGCTGCAGGATTATTAACGCGTGACGCGAATACCGCCATCAACGCCTTTCGGGCTGAATACCACCTGCCAAAGCTGAATATCACGTGCGCGAAACGCTCCGGCGCAGGCGTTCAGATAATAGCTGAACATGCGTTCGAAACGATCCGAATAACGTTGGGCAAGTTGTGGCCACGCCTGTTTGAAACGTTCGTACCAGGCCATCAGGGTGCGATCATAATCGGCGCCAATATTATGCCAATCTTCCATCACAAAACGCCCCTCACTGGCCTGGGCAATATGTGAGATCGACGGCAGACAGCCATTTGGGAAGATATATTTATTGATCCACGGGTCAACATTCATATCTGTCCGATTCGAGCCAATGGTGTGCAGCAGGAACAGGCCGTCCGGTTTTAAATTACGTTCCACCACTTTGAAGTAGGTGGGGTAGTTTTTCGGACCGACGTGCTCGAACATGCCGACAGAAACAATACGGTCAAACTGGAGGTGTAAATCACGGTAGTCTTGCAAGCGGATTTCGACGTCCAGCCCGGCGCAGTTTTCCTGTGCCAGTTTTTGCTGTTCAGCAGAAATGGTCACGCCCACTACTGAAACACCGTAATTTTTCGCCGCATAGGCGGAAAGCCCGCCCCAACCACAGCCAATATCCAGCAAGTTCATGCCAGGCTGCAGCTGCAGTTTATCGCAAATCATCCGCAGCTTGGCTTCCTGCGCTTCTTCCAGCGTGGTGGCGTCTTTCCAGTAGGCGCAAGAATATTGCATATAAGGGTCGAGCATCTGTGTAAACAGATCGTTTCCCAGATCGTAATGTTCTTTACCGACTATCCAGGCGCGTTTCTTCGATTGCAAATTGGTGAGTCGCGCGGCGGCAATACGCAGGGTATCTTTTAGATGGCGGGGGAGTTTCTTTTCCAGACCGGCACGGACTACGTGTTGAAAGAATATATCCAGCCGTTCACATTCCCACCAGCCGTCCATATAGCTTTCGCCCAGGCCAAGGGACCCTTCCTGCAGCACGCGTTTAAAAAAATCGGGATT
The DNA here is from genome assembly GCF_008830365.1 of Serratia proteamaculans. Taxonomy (GTDB): domain Bacteria; phylum Pseudomonadota; class Gammaproteobacteria; order Enterobacterales; family Enterobacteriaceae; genus Serratia; species Serratia proteamaculans. The sequence continues at coordinate 459,925 of NZ_WBKI01000001.1, forward strand.
TTTAACCTGAATATCGAAAGGGCGCGAGCCGTTAACTTCAATACCGGCCATGCTGAGCATTTCATGGGCGATGCGATACCATTGGTTATCCTGAATACTCAGATCTTCTATACACGATGAACTCATAGCTTCTCCATCACCTTCTTCTGACTTATGACCCGCCAAAAAATAGCTTAGACAAATTCTGCGGGTGCATACGTTTACCTACGGTAAAAAGTCCCGTGGCGTCTGATATCCGACTATGAACAGAGGAAAATTTTAAGAAGGTTCCTGCGCAAGAAACGCGGGAAAGACAATCCTTAAAAAAGTGTGACGCCATACGCGTACACAACAGCAATTTGTGATAAAGAAATTATAAAAGTGTTATTTTAAAAGGTCGTTTTGAGTATAGGCTTGCCGAGGCGCTTACTCAACTGTAAATCACACTCGGCAAAAATATTCTTTAAGTGATTATTAATACATACAATTATGACGCAGAGTTAGCATGTTCCTGCCCTGCAGCCTGCTGATCATCCATCACTTTACCCCGTTGCAGCAGATAGCCCAACGCGGCCAACACCACCGTAGAAACCATCACTGTTACCGTTGCCAACAGCGGCTGGCCGATAAAGGCTGACACCAGCATACTGGCGACAAAACACAGGCCCAACTGCAGGGTGTTTTGCAAGGCTGCGGCTTTGCCGGTGCCTTCCGGGAACGGGGTTAACGCATTTGCCACTACGATTGGGTAGGTGGCACCGTTGACCAGCGCCATCACGCAGAACGGGATCAGCAGCGTGGTGAGCGTTGGCTCGGTCAGCGTGGCAACCAGATATAACGCCACCATACTGATGCCATAAGCTACCAGTAGCCACGGTAGCAAGGTGTTGCCATTCATGCGATTTAACGCGGTGCGACAGCCGTAACCCCCTAATAAGAATGCCAGGGTCTGCGGCACATAGCTCAGGCCGATATCATTTGGGCTGTAGCCCATATCACCAAGAATAAAGGGTGAGCCGGTCAGCCAGGCGAAGAAGCCGGCTGAGCAGGCGGCAAAGATGGTGACGTTGCCGCTGAAGGCCGGGGATTTCAGCAGTTGCAAGAAGGTCAGGGTGTTTTTCTTCTCGGCAGAAGGCGCGGCCTTGGCGCTTTCTTTCAACAGCAGCGTCGGCAGCAACAAAACCACCGTGATGCCCAGCAGCACGGCGAAAATGGCACGCCAGCCCATGTGGTTCAACAACCAGGCACCGACCAAGGGGGCCAGTGCCGGCGAAAGTGCGACCAGTGGCATAATGGTGGCGAAGACTCGGTTAGCCTTGCCTTCACGGTAACGGTCAATCACCAGGGCCTGCCAGGTGACGGCGGCAGAACACACGCCAATCGCCTGGATAAAACGCAGTGACCACAGTTGAACGGCATTCTGTACCCACAGCATACCGAGGCAACCCAGGGCAAACAGCGCCAGGCCAATCAGCAACACCGGTTTACGGCCGAGGTGATCGGACAGTGGGCCCCAGAGCAGTTGAGCAAAGGCAAAGCCGGCCAGGAAGATACTGAGGCTGGCACTGATCGCCCCGGCGGAAATCTGCAGGTCTTGCTGCATCACGCCAAAGGCGGGCAGGTACATGTCGGTGGCCAGATAACCCAGCATACTCAGGCCGGCAAGGTAGAACATAAAACCAAAGGAATTTCGCATGGTATTTCTCGTTAATATTTTAATGTCGCAGGTTTTTAGCGCCGGCAAGTGTATCCGGCTGGATCTCTGCTTGTGAAACGGTAATATTTGTGAGGTGCTGTTAAAAAAATTGAAGGCAAGGTTATGTGGTCTGAATATTCACTCGATGTAGTAGACGCGGTCGCCCGCACCGGCAGCTTTAGCGCAGCGGCGCAAGAATTGCACCGTGTGCCCTCGGCGATAAGTTATACCGTACGACAACTGGAGCAATGGCTGGCGGTACCGCTGTTTGAGCGCCGTCATCGCGACGTGGAGCTGACCCCGGCCGGCGTGTTGTTTGTTCAGGATGCGCGCATTGTCATCAAAAAAATGCTCGACACCCGTCGACAGTGTCAGCAGGTGGCGAACGGCTGGCGTGGCCAGTTGAAAATTGCCGTGGACATCATCGTGAAACCGCAACGCTGCCGCCAACTGGTGCTGGATTTTTATCGCCATTTTCCCGACGTTGAGCTGATGGTGCAACCGGAGGTGTTTAACGGTGTGTGGGATGCGCTGGTGGATGGGCGTGCCGATATGGCGATCGGGGCGACACGTGCAGTGCCGGTCGGCGGCGGGTATGCTTTTCGCGATATGGGGGACATGCGCTGGTTGTGCGTGGTCAGCCCGCATCATCCGTTGGCGGCGCTGGAAGGGCTGCTGAACGACGATCAGCTTCGGCCTTTCCCATCGCTGTGTTTGGAAGATACCTCACGCAACCTGCCCAAACGAGTCACCTGGACGCTGGACAACCAACGGCGGCTGGTGGCGCCGGACTGGGCCTCGGCGTTGGATTGCCTGTGTGCAGGTCTGTGCGTCGGCATGATGCCTGCGCATCAGGCATTGCCGTTGGTGCAACGCGGGGAACTGGTGGCGTTGCAGTTGCAACAGCCGTTTCCGGCCAGCCCTTGTTGCCTGACCTGGCAGCAGAATACGCCATCACCGGCGATGGCCTGGCTATTGGACTACCTGGGGGACAGTGAAACCTTGAATCAGGAATGGTTAAGCGAAGTGACGCCGGAAACCGCGGAGGCTTCCGGCGCTAACGACTAGCGGCGGTAATCGATGAAAGGGCCGTCAGCGACCGAACGGCGCTCAATCAGCTTGGGATGCACTTCAATCACCTGGGATTCTTCGCGCTTGCTGATGATACGGTCCAGCAACATGGTGAATGCCATCTCACCCAAACGCTCTTTCGGTTGATGAATTGTGGTCAGCGCCGGGGTGAAATAGCGGGCGTTACGCACGTTATCGTAGCCAATTACCGAGATGTCCTGCGGCACGCGCAGCCCAAGTTCATCGGCGGCACAGATCGCGCCCATCGCCATGATATCGCCACCGCAGAATACCGCGGTCGGGCGATGCTTTTGCGACAATATCTGGTGCATGGCCTTGTAGCCGGATTCTGGCTCAAAGTCACCCTGGACAATCCATTCGTCGCGAACTTCGATATTGGCTTCTTCCATGGCCTTTAAAAAGCCCTGATGGCGGCCGCCACCGGTATTACGCGCCAACTGACCCGGAATGGCGCCGATATCACGGTGGCCGCGTTCGATCAGATAACGCCCGGCCAGATAGCCACCCTCGAAGGCATTATCGATAATGGTATCGGTAAAATCACCGCGCGCGGTACCCCAGTCCATCACCATCATTGGGATGTTGCGATAGTCTTCCAGCATGCCGAGCAATTGGTCCGGGTATTCCGAACACATGACCAGCAGACCATCGACGCGTTTTTGCGCCAACATCGCCAGATAGGCACGCTGTTTGTCCAGATTGTTGTGCGAGTTACACAGGATCAGCGTATAGCCTTTACTGTAGCAACTGTTTTCCACCGCCTCGATCACTTCGGCAAAGTAGGGAGCTTCGCTGGAGGTCGCCAGCAAACCAATCGATTTGGTGTGATTGACCTTCAGGCTACGCGCCACGGCGCTGGGTGAATAGTGCAGCTCTTTAATCGCGGCAGCCACGGCCGTTTTTGTCTCTTCGGCGACGAAACGAGTCTTATTGATGACGTGCGAAACGGTGGTGGTGGAAACGCCAGCGCGTTTGGCCACATCTTTAATCGTTGCCATGTAAAGAATGACTCCTGAACTCACATGTTGCAGCATGTAAGTGTGATGTTAATCGTTTGCCTGCGTAGATCCTTCTCCAAAGAAGCGAAAACTGAGTTTTTAGTGTGTTGAAGTCGTCAGCGCTTGGTCAGGAGGGGCATTTTGCCGGTACACAGTTGTGAACTGCGAATTTTGTCCCATATTGAACAAAAGGGGAAGAGGTAATCGATATAATAAACCGGGAAATGATAACAAGATTTTATTGGCTAACTGTGTGAAAATGGTTTGACGCATTAATTGTGTGCCTTTTACCCTTGGGAAACCCAATCTGAAAAGGAGTTGTAATGGATACCGATCTGAAAATGTCACTGTTCACCACCGTCTGTGCGCTGGCCGTGATTATTGCTTTCAGCTTCACCGCTGCTTTGAACTGATCCCCTTAAGTAAAACAGGCGCAGCCCGCTGCGCCTGATTGCTCTTTCCCTCAGCTTTACGCCAGGTTTTTCTCCACAAATGCCCAGTTAACCAGCGCCCAGAAGTTTTCCAGGTAGGCCGGCCGCGCATTGCGGTAATCGATATAGTAGGCGTGTTCCCAAACGTCGACGGTCAGCAGCGGTTTATCTTCACCGGTGAGCGGGGTAGCCGCGTTCGAGGTGTTAACAATGGCCAGTGAACCATCCGGCTTTTTCACCAGCCAGGTCCAGCCTGCGCCAAAGTTTTTCACTGCGGCATCGCTAAATTGTTCCCTGAAGGCGGCGAAAGAACCAAAAGCCTGGCTGATTGCCGTTGCCAGTTTGCCCTGAGGTTCGCCACCGCCTTGTGGCGACAAACAGTGCCAATAGAAACTGTGGTTCCACACCTGGGCGGCATTGTTGAAGATGCCGCCGTCAGAAGCCTTAATGATTGCTTCCAGCGATAACCCTTCAAACTTGCTGCCTTTCAACAGATTGTTCAGGTTAACCACATAGGCGTTATGATGCTTGCCATAGTGGTATTCTAGGGTTTCTGCGGAAATGTGCGGCTCGAGGGCGTTTTTTTCATAGGGTAATGCGGGCAGTTCAAACGACATTGCTTTCTCCTTTTACAGTGCCAACCTGAATCAGAACAACGAACAACAGGTTGGCCTGTTTTTATTGTGGGTATTTAGCTTAGCAATTTTCGCGCTGAAATACAGGGGGAATGGCAAAGGATTAGTTGCAGCAGCGAGAGTTTGGGGAAACGCTCAGGGGAGAGCGGCTGGCAGGGCCAGCCGCAAAGGCAATTATCGAATGGTTTTCGGTGTCACTACCCGACGTGCGCCAATGTAGTGGTTTTGCCAGTAATCGTTGTCGAGCTGGCTGATGCGGATTTCTTCACCGGTACGCGGTGACTGAATGAATTTACCGTTGCCCAGATAAACCCCAACATGGTCTGCCACGCCGCGGTTGTTAATTCGGAAGAACACCAGGTCGCCGCTTTCCAATTCATTTTTCTTGATCGGCGCGGCGTCGCGCAGGTGGTACATCTCGTTGGCGGTACGTGGCATTTTGATTTTCACCACGTCCTTATAGGCGTAATAAATCAGGCCGCTGCAGTCAAAACCGGTTCTCGGTGAGGTGCCGCCCCAACGATAGGGCTTACCCATCTGATCCATCAGCTTGGCCATCGCGGTTTGCTTGGCATGCTGGTAGCGTTTCTTGTGCGCCGGGGTAAGTTTCAGCGGTTTCTCGTCACGAACCAGTTTGGCGGTTGCCATACCGGTTTCACGATGGCGCCCATAGCCTTTTTTGTAACCCTTTTTCGGCGGGGTCACTTTAATCTTGGCGACTTTATGAGTTTTGTTTTTCGATTTGGCGCTAACAATCTTTTTAGCGGTTTTTTCTGTTTTGGCTTTGGAAACCTTGGCAGTTTTCTGTGGGGGGGTGACTTTTACTTTTTTGCTGCTGGCTTTAACCGCTTTCTTTTTCTTGCGGTCATCCGGTCGGGCTTCGTTTACGTGGCTCTTACGCTGCTCGGCGGCAACACGAGACTGCGGCGCAGCATGCGCCAGATTAAAGAATAGCTGTGTAAACAACAGCACAAAAAGCGTAAGAATTAAACGCATGTCGACGTTACCAACCTTGGCCCCGGAACAGATATCGAAAGAATGACAGTATTCCCGAATTTCGCCATATAAAACAGCGAAGAACTCATAAATGATAATCCATATTGTGAGAAAACGTTAATAGCATTTTTTCTGCTGAAAAATCAAACTGTTGATGTATGAAAAATCAACAATGACCGTCACTGGATTTATTAAACGTCGTGTTTTGATGAAAAAATATATTAGTGAAATGGCCAGATTAAAAATGTTATTCTGCGCATATGTTTTGACCGGAAAGGCCTTGCCGGCGAGACGCGACTGACAACCAAGGAATGCCCCTGCAAAAGATGGCGTTTTCTTGCGACTGTTCCAGCCGCTACAATAGCCAGTGTGATGCATGTTGTAGCCATGAGATTTGGCTTGAGGAAGCAATATAATGACGACGACGATTGAGAAAATTCAGCACCAGATCACTGAGAACCCAATTCTGCTGTACATGAAAGGTTCACCGAAATTGCCAAACTGCGGTTTCTCAGCGCAGGCTGTGCAGGCGCTGTCTGCCTGTGGCGAACGTTTTGCTTACGTTGATATTCTGCAGAACCCGGACATCCGCTCCGAGTTGCCGAAATACGCTAACTGGCCGACGTTCCCACAGCTGTGGATAGACGGTGAGCTGGTTGGCGGCTGTGATATCATCATGGAAATGTATCAGCGCGGCGAATTGCAGCAGCTGATCAAAGAAACGGCAGAGAAATACAAACAGCAGGAAGACCAGCAGCCTTAATCGGCTCGGTTCTATTGTTGGAAGCCATCGGGCGGTGCCAGCTAAAACTGGGCCGCCCGATTTTTTGTGTCTTAGTCGGTATTACTGGCTGCCAACGGCCAGCCGCCAAGGCGTTTCCAGCGGTTAACCAGCTCGCAGAACAACTGAGCGGTTTGCTCGGTATCATACAGCGCCGAATGCGCCTGAGCGCTATCGAACGGGATATCGGCGGCAATGCAGGCTTTGGCCAGTACCGTCTGTCCCAGTACCAGCCCACTCAACGCCGCGGTATCAAAGGTGGCGAAAGGGTGGAAAGGGTTGCGTTTCAGGCTGGCGCGATCCGCAGCAGCCATCAGGAAGCTGTGATCAAAATTGGCGTTATGCGCCACTATTATCGCCCGGTTACAGCCACGATCCTTAATCCCCTTGCGCACCGCTTTAAAAATAGCGTGCAAGGCATCGTGCTCACTGACCGCACCGCGTAGCGGATTACTCGGGTCGATGCCGTTAAAGGCCAACGCTTCCGGCTGTAGGTTGGCGCCTTCAAAAGGCTCCACATGAAAATGCAGGGTTTCGTCCTGTTGTAACCAGCCGTCTTCATCCATTTTTAACGTAACGGCGGCAATTTCCAGCAGTGCGTCAGTCTTGGCATTAAATCCGGCGGTTTCTATATCTATTACTACAGGGTAAAACCCACGAAAACGGCCACTCAGGGCGTTAAGATCACTTTTTTCGGCCATCAGTTTCTTATCTTCATCGAATACAGCGCGCATTATGGCAAATTTTGCGCCCGGTTGCAGGCGGTTATCACGCGGAAAAAACAAGGGCGCAGAAAGCGCCCCTGATCGACCTTAGTGGCCGAGGCCATGGCCGGCGTGTTTGTTCTCGATCAGTTCGATTTTATAACCGTCCGGATCTTCAACAAAGGCGATAACCGTGGTGCCACCCTTGACCGGGCCGGCTTCACGGGTGACTTTGCCGCCGACGTTACGGATGCTGTCACAGGTGGCGGCAACATCGTCAACCCCCAGCGCCAGGTGGCCGAACGCGGTGCCCATTTCGTAACTGTCTGTGCCCCAGTTATAGGTCAGTTCAATCACCGCACCTTCACTTTCATCGGTATAGCCCACAAACGCCAGCGAGTACTTGTATTCCGGGTTCTCGCTGGTGCGCAGCAAGCGCATGCCTAATACCTTGGTATAGAAGTCGATGGAGCGTTGCAGGTCACCGACGCGGATCATGGTATGGAGTAAGCGCATAATTCCTCTGATTGGATGTGCCGTTGCCAATGGCGGATGGATTGAAGCGAAATCCAGTATAGCGTTGCCGCATAAGGGATTTCAATGTATGCCAAGGCAGGGCGCACAATACTATAGTGACGTTGTCACTCAATGGTCGGGTAAGACAGCAGCAACCGCACACTTTGTCGCCGTGCACAGTTTGGAAATAGGTACTATACCCCCTGCAAGGAACAGCGCGTCACGATAACGATATAGAGCCCGGATTGGACCGGGTTAATTTATAAATTTGGATCGGATTAATATGACGGTTTATTTTTTCAGTGCGGGAACATCGCGTTTGCCGAAGGAGTCGCTTAATGGATGAAATGCTCATTCTGGTGGATGCCGATGATAACTCTATTGGCTCGCAAACCAAAACGCTGGTACATCAGCAGGGGTTGTTGCACCGGGCGTTTTCAATTTTTATCTTTGATAGTCAGGGTCGCCTGCTGTTGCAACAGCGTGCTTTCAGTAAGTATCACTCGGCCGGGCTATGGACCAACAGTTGCTGTGGCCACCCACGCTGGGGGGAGGTAACGCTTGCCGCGGCTCAGCGCCGATTGCAGGAAGAGATGGGGTTTAGCAGTGAGTTGCAGCAGGTTTCCAGTTTCACCTATCACGCTGCGGTGCCCGGCGATTTAATTGAGCACGAGTTCGATCATATCTACGTCGGTTTATTTGACGGCGAACCGCAGGCGGCACCTGAAGAAGCACACAGCTGGTTGTGGATGGATATTAAGCAATTAACGGATGATATAACGCGCAACCCTGAAAAGTTTACCGTTTGGTTTCGCACGATAATGAATAATCTTGATGCCAATGAAATACAGCGTTGGGCGAGGTTGACTGTGAAGTAACTGACCGATAACCCAGATGGCAAAAAGCCCGTCGGTATAGGCACTCCGGCGGGCTTTTGTATTTTACTTACAGCGTTGGATAGTCGGTATAGCCTTCAGCACCGCCGCCGTAGAACGTTTCCGGCTTAGGTTCGTTCAGTTCAGCATTTTGTTTGAAGCGTTCAACCAAATCCGGGTTGGCGATATAGCTGCGGCCAAAGGCCACGGCATCGATAAAGCCTTTATTGATCAACTCTTCCGCTTTTTCGGCGGTGTAAGCGCCAGCCCCGACAATCACCCCTTTAAAGTGGGCGCGTACTGAATCACGGAAGGCGTCGGAATAAGGCTTGCCACCGGCCCAGTCAGGTTCGGAAATATGCAGGAAAGCGATGTTGCGCTTGTTCAGTTCTTCCACCAGATACAGCGCGGCATCTTCCTGATCTTCACCGTTGTCCAGGCCGTTGAACGGGCCCAGTGGTGAAATACGGATGCCAATGTGTTCTGAGCCCCATTCCGCGATGGTGGCGTCAACCACTTCCAGCGTCAGGCGCGTGCGGTTTTCGATGCTGCCGCCATATTGGTCGGTGCGCTGGTTAGACGCCGGAGCCATAAACTGGTGCAGCAGATAGCCGTGTGCGGCGTGCAATTCGACAAAATCGAAACCGGCCTCACGTGCGTTGGCGGTTGCCTGACGGAAATCATTAATGATGCCTGGGATCTCTTCGGTTTCCAGTGCGCGTGGGGTAGAGGTAGGTACTCGTACCCAGGCGCCGGTTTCGTCACGTACGGTGGTGCGGGTGTCGGCGTTGATCGCAGATGGGGCGACCGGTGCCTGTTGGCCCGGTTGCAGGCTGTTGTGGGAGATACGCCCCACGTGCCACAGTTGAACGGCGATATGGCCGTTTTTATCATGTACAGCCTGAGTGATCTTTTTCCACGCGGCGATCTGTTCTGGGGTATGCAGCCCCGGTGCGCCGGCATAGCCTTTCGCCTGGAAAGAAATCTGAGTGGCTTCGGTGACGATCAGACCCGCACTGGCGCGTTGGGCATAATACTCGCCCATCAACGGAGTAGGGATATCGCCAGGTTCAATGCTGCGCAGGCGCGTCAGAGGGGCCATAAACACGCGATTTGGCAGAGTTACAGCGCCAACCTTCAACGGGGAGAACAACTTTTCAATCTTCATAGTGAATCCTATATTAATAGACCGGTCGACTAGTAACGAATGTAGAACTGCCCAACAGGGTAATTCTTGATAAACCAAAGTGTTTTTTAGCGCTGCGCCGGGCGCAACAACAGTTCAATACTTTCCAGCGCGCTGGTCAGTGGGGCGACCGAGTGGCGGATTTTGGCTCGCAGTGAAGCGCCAAGCCACAGTGAATACAGCGTTTCTGCGGTAGCCGCCGGGCTCATGGCTATCGACAACGACCCTTCGCGGATACCGCGTTCAATCGTATCCTGCAGGTGACCAATCACCCGGGCACTGCCGGTTTCCAATGCATGACGCATGGGCTCCGACAGGTCGCTCACCTCGGCCGACAGCTTGACCGCCAGGCAGGCGTTATGGCATTCGCTGCGGCAGTGATAGCTGATAGCCTGAGCGTAATAACTCAACAACTGGTGGCGTGCATCACTTTTATCGTCGGTAAACAGCTGTTGCATTGCCGCATCATAGTGCTCGAAATAACGCTGTAGCATAGCTTCGCCAAACACTTCTTTGGAACGGAAGTAGTGGTAGAACGAGCCTTTCGGCACGCCCGCCGTGCTCAGCAATTCGCTCAACCCCATGCCGGTAAAACCAAGGCGCAGGCTTAGGGTCTCGCCGGTAGCGAGCAAATGTTCACGAGTATCTGTAGGGCAATGCGCATGTTTAGTCATAATGGGTGTCAGCATAATAGACCGATTGGTCTAGGTCAATAGCAATAAAAAAACCGGCACTGAAATGCCGGTTATTATGATGCTTATTTTGCCCTAACAGGGGCGGGAAGTTAAGCCCTCAGACTGCACCCCGGCAGCGTTGCAGAATATCCAACTGGGGTTGATATTCACGGGTCTGCACGTTCAGCATGCCAAGCAGGGTGTGGAACAGATTGTCTTGCGAAACATCCTCCTTTTCCGCCATGTTACTCAGGCACTGGCGATCCACCTTGAAGTTGCGCTCATAGTCCGCAGACATCCACATCAGGAAAGGAACGTGGGTCTGCTGGCTTGGGGCAAACACGTAAGGCGTGCCGTGCAGATACATGCCATTTTCACCCAGCGATTCACCGTGGTCGGAAAGATACACCAGCGCGGTGTTGAACTTGTCGCTGTGCTGTTGCAATAGCTTGATGGTGTCGTCCAGCATGGCATCGGTATACAACAGTGAATTGTCATAGGTATTCACCAACTGCTCGTGGGTGCAATCCTGGATCTGATTACTGTTGCAGGTCGGCGAGAACTTCTGAAATTCCGGCGTGCTGCGGCGGTAATAGGCCGGCCCGTGGCTGCCCATCTGGTGCAGTACTATCACGCCGTCGTCTTTCAGGCCGTTGATATAGTCGTTCAGTTTATATAGCAGCACGTTATCCATGCAGACGTCGCCGTCGCAATCCTGCGGCAGTTTCAACTTGGTCATGTCCACGTGCGGCACGCGATCGCAGGCATCTTTGCATCCGCCATCGTTTTCACGCCACAACACATTGACACCGGCATGCGCCATTACGTCGAGCATGCCTTCCTGATGAGTCGCCTGGGTGGCATCGTAATCCTTGCGCGGCATGTTGGAGAACATGCAAGGTACGGAGATGGCGGTTTCGGTGCCGCAGGAGCTGGCATTTTTAAAGTACACCACGTCGTCCTGCTTCAGGCGTGGGTTGGTTTCTCGCCCATAGCCACCCAAAGAGAAGTTCTCGGCGCGCGCCGTTTCCCCCACCACCAGGATCACCAGGGTTTTCTTTTGCTGCGCAGTAATCAGTGGCCCTTTGTGTGCATCTTCACCGATTTTCACCAGCGGCAGATTACGGGTGAAGTAACGCTGCTGGGTAAATTTGATGGTGCCGGAAACGAAGTTCGACGGCGTCAGCATTTTCACCACGCTTTTGTTATTGCGGATCAGTGAAGCGTAATCCTTATAAAACAGCGCGGCGATAATCAGGATCACCACCACCGAGAGCATTACGTTGGCGGCGCGCAGCCCGACCATGTACCACCATGGACGAGTTTTGCGGATGTCAACAAAGCAAACCAATACTGCAGGCAGAATACCGAGCAAGGTCAACCATAGCCCCATGCGCGGCGTTAACAGCGCCGTCGCTTCCTGGGGATTGGTCTCGAAGGCGTTCTGCATCATGTTGCCATCAATCACCACGCCGTAACTGAACATGAAGTAGTTGGCGGCCGCGCTGCCGAGCAGGAAGAAAATCATCAGCGGTTTGCGCAGGAACGGCACGGTCAGCACGCTGAAAATAATATTCAGCGCACAGAAAATCACCACCGGCATGGTGGCGGCGAAAATCACGCTATGGACGTTATCGAAGGTGATATACGACCAGGCTTTATGAAGGAATAACGCGTTCTGGAACAGAGTGAAGAATAGGGCACTGGCGAGGATAAAACCCAGGCTGTTGCACTGTAAGCGTTGACGTAACGACATTGCTAAATCTGAATCCTGATATTGTGTAATGCGCTGAAATTTACAGGATGAAACTTAAGAAAACCTTAGAGATTCAGAATCGTTGCGGGGGCGTTTAATTTGGGTTTAGGTTAGAGGCGCCAGACCGGATGGTCTGGCGCGGGGGGCTTAGTAGGCGGCGGTAAATTGCGCTTTAATAAACTGCGGCTTTTCGATCTCATCGAGGATAGCAACCGACAGGTCTTCTACCGAGATGCTGGCTGGAGCCTGGCCGTTCATCAACAATTGGGTGGTGCCGAGACGGAACTGACCGGTGCGTTTGCCGGGTTCCAGCAGTGCGGCTGGGGACAAATAGGTCCAGTCGAGTTGAGATTCATTGCGCAGCTTGTTGCGTAAATCACGCACGGCCTGCGCACCTGGGCGAATATTTTCCGGGAACTGCGGGGTATCTACCAGTTCAACACCCGGCGCCACTTCCAGGCTGCCGGCACCGCCAACCACCAGCAGGCGTTTGACGCCGGATTTTTTCACCGCGTCCAGGATCTGTTGTGACCCACGAGTGGTTTTTTCATACAAATTTTCTTCTGCCCAACCTGGGTTAAAGGTGCTGATCACCGCGTCCTGACCGGTCAGCTGTTTCGCCAGCCATTCGGTATCGGCGACGTCACCCAGTGCCACGGTCAGGTTAGCATTGTCCGGCAAGTCTTTTGGCTGACGAGCAATCGCCGTGACCTGTAAGCCACGGGCCAGTGCTTCATCCACCACGCGGCGGCCAACAAAACCGGTTGCTCCAATAATGGCTACTTTCATCTGTTTGCTCCTGTCAGGAATAGGTTCAGTGTTTTGTCTCAGGCCTGGTTGACCTGAGCGGCTATATACACTGTAGTACTTAACAATAGAGCTGATTAGTGCCATATTCATGCTTTCTTGATTAAGTAAAACTTCATAATCGTGGATAAACTGAATCGAATGGCGGTATTCGCTACCGTGGTGGCAGAAGGTTCCTTTGCTGGAGCGGCCCGGCGGCTGGGCATGACGCCGTCTGCGGTCAGCCAGCATATGCGGTCGCTGGAAAAATCGCTCGGTGTGCCGCTGTTGCACCGCTCGACACGGCGGTTGGCGCTGACCGAAGCAGGATCGGCGTTCTACCCTGGCTGTGAGGCGATGCTGTTTCAGGCGCAGCAGGCCGAACAGCGGCTGGCGGAGCTGCGTGACACTCTGGTAGGGGAGTTGCGTATCGCCACAACCATTGGTATTGGTGGCCGCCCGCTGGCGGAGGCAATGGCACCGCTGCTGCAGGCCCATCCCAAGTTGACGTTGCGGGTGCTGGCGGACGACCGGATTATCGATATGATCGAACATCGGATCGACATCGCGCTGCGGGTCAACCGTCAACTGGCCGACGCCAATATGATCGCCCACCCGCTGGCCGAATGGCCGATGGTGCTGTGTGCCGCACCACGCTATCTCAGCCAACATGGGGTGCCGGAGACGCCGCAGGACCTGGTGCAGCACCGGTGGATCTCGGGGGCTTTCAGCGGCGCACATCTGGATTTACATCATCAGGGCGGGCAACAGTTAAAGTTGCGCCTGGCGGAAGGGCAAATCGTCAGCGACAGTATGAACGTGATGCGCGCCTTTACCCGCAGCGGTCTGGGGATCTCGATTCAACCGTTGTATGAAATTGAAGATGAACTGCAGCGCGGCGAACTGATCCAACTGATGCCCGAATGGCGACCGGCACCTCTGCGGCTGCATGCGATGACGCTCGAACGGGCAATGCCGGAGAAAAATCGTCAGGCGTTGCGTTATTTACGCGACTATTTTCACCGTCATGCCGAAAAGTCACTTGCCAGCGGCGCCGATGGCGTCTTCAATTAGGAAAAGAACGCAGGAGGACGTGTGGCGCAGCAGCTCGAGTTTTTTGACATCCCCAGCCCGTGTCGCGGTATTTGTCAGGCCGACGATCGCGGGTTTTGCCGTGGCTGCCTGCGCAGCCGCGAGGAACGCTTTGGCTGGATGCAAATGAGCGATGCGCAAAAACGGGACGTGCTGCGCCTGTGTCACCAGCGTTTCCTGCGCCTGCAACGAGCCAATAAACAGCCCGACGAACCCTTGCCGGAACAACCCTCGCTGTTCTAAGTCATTTCTGATCTGCCGCACGTAAGCGCGGCTTTCCGCTTCCCACCGCGTTATCCGCTTGTGTATGCTGGCATTAAACAATGTCATGAGGTTTCAACAATGGTAAACCGTATACAACTCGCGCCGCAGGGGCCTGAATTTTCCCGCATGATTTGCGGATACTGGCGTTTGATGGAGTGGGGTATGTCGCCGCAGGAGCTACTGGCGTTCATCGAGCAGCATATTGAGCTGGGTGTGACCACCGCCGACCATGCGGACATTTACGGCGGCTATGCTTGCGAACAAGCCTTTGGCGAAGCGTTGCGCCTGAAGCCTTCGCTGCGTCAGTCGATGGAACTGGTGTCCAAGTGCGGCATCGCCACCACCGCCAAACCGGGTAATCCGATCGGCCATTACATTACCGATCGCGAACATATCGTTTACAGCGCGGAACGTTCGCTGGCGCATCTGCATACCGATTATCTTGACCTGCTGTTGATCCACCGCCCGGATCCGTTAATGGATGCCGATGAGGTGGCCGAGGCTTTTGTGGCGCTGCATAAAAGCGGCAAGGTACGCCACTTCGGCGTCTCCAACTTTACCACCACGCAGTTCACCCTATTGCAGTCGCGCCTGCCATTCTCACTGGTGACCAATCAGCTTGAGATCTCGCCAATTCATCAGCCAGCCATTTTGGACGGCACCCTGGATCAGTGCCAGCAATTGCGTATCAAGCCGATGGCCTGGTCCTGTCTGGGGGGCGGTCGCCTGTTCAACGATGCCGAGTTCCAGCCGCTGCGCGATGAGCTGCAGGCGGTGGCGCAAGAAATCGGTGCCGAGACGATTGAACAGGTGGTGTATGCGTGGGTGATGCGTTTGCCATCGGCACCGTTACCGATCATTGGCTCCGGCAAGATTGAACGCGTGCGTTCGGCGCTGAAGGCGCAGCAATTGACGCTGAACCGCCAACAGTGGTTCCGTATCCGTAAAGCTGCACTGGGTTACGACGTGCCTTAATCGCCCCAAGAAGCCGGGCAGCCTGGGCTGCCCGTTTTTTTACGCCAGTACCACCTGGCCGTCAGACAGGCTGCTCAGCCCCTGACCGACTAGCGTGACCGTATTACCGCCAAAGTTAAATACCAGATTGTCGTTCACTTCAGATACAAAATCGCGGAAGTCACCGCCCACGCTGCTGCCATCGGTCCCGATAAAGACCAGCTTGTCCTGCGCCTGATAGCCGTAAATCTGGTCCTGACCAAAGTCGCCACTGAACAGGAAGGTGTTGCTGCCGCTCTGACTGTGCATAACGTCGTTACCACCACCGCCGACAAAGACATCATTACCTTTGCCACCGAACAGTTGGTCATTGCCCTCCAGACCGAACAGCCAGGAACCGGAAGCCTTGGCGGTCAGGGTGTCATCGGCTGCGCTGCCGTTGGCCGAACTGGCATAGGGGGTCAGTCCTTTGTCGGATCGCAATCCGCTGTCGGTCACCTGGTGCTCAACGTCTTTGGTAAAAATCAGCAGTGCTGACTCTTTGCTTTTCAGCGTATTAATCGAACTTGCCAGGGTGATGCCGCCTTTGGCGTCGCGCAGGTAGAGCGTATTACCGTCGTAGGCGACCTCGCTATTTTTCAATGCATGCTGCAGATCCAGGGTGTTTTTGCCTCCACCACCGGAAATAATATTAAAACCGCCATCGTCACGGAAAATGTCATTACCGGCACGACCTTCAAGATAATCATTACCGGCACCGCCCTTGATTAAATCATTGCTGTCGCTACCCACAATAAAGGTCGGGCCGCTGTGGTGCTCGGCGTTGCGATTGAGATCCTCAACCCAGGTATTACCGCGAGTCACATCGGAGAGGTTGGAGACAATGACCGTCGAATCTTTACTGGTCAGCGAGTAAAACTCTGAATTTAATACTCGCATCAAGCCGTCCTGATAAAAGAACGGCAGATGGGATAGCCAGGTCGGAATATTCAGGATCGAGAAGGGCAGGATATTCCAGACGGCTGAAGCGTAGTGATCGTTGAAATTAACGATATTATTGGTGGCGGACTCCTGCGGCGCATCATGCACCCCAAAGGAGGCCAACGTCAGGTTTGTGCCGTCCAGTGCGCGGAATACCGGGTCGTTTTCATAGCCGATATTAATCACCTTGCCGCCGGTCTCATATTGCGTGGGGGAAGCGAAAGCCACATAGCTGGATTGCGCATAGAAACCGCCCCAGTTGTCGTCGCTGAGTGCCGCCATGCTGTTCACTGCCAGCCCACCGAGACTGTGTCCGCTGATGGTCACGTCATCGCCGCTCAGACCGTTTGACTGTGCGAATTTAGCGACGTCGCCCAGCAGGGTGCCAAAGGCCTTCAGGCTGTAGTTATCGGAATAACCGGCAGGGCCAAATCCCGCCAATAGGTCATTAATCAGATCGCCGATGGTATCGGTAATCAGGGATTCCCGCGGGCCGCTGGTGCCACGAAAAGCAATGCCAATGCCGGTGAGTTTGCCTTCGCTGTCATATTTCCCCAGTACTTCAGCCTGGGCGGTGGTGTAGCCCAGAGTTTCGCCATAATAGGTACCACGGGCATCGGTTTTACCCTGGTAGCCTAATTGGTCAGCGCCAATTAATGACCAACCGGCGTTATTGACCGCTTCCAGCGCCGCTTTTTCCGAGTCGGGGTTCCAGGGAATACCGGGTAATCCGCCCTGTGATTGCGTGCTGCCAACCAGCGCTGTCACCAACGTCAGGGGTAAGCCCAGACCGAATCCGGTATTGTGGTAGCCCTCATCAAATCCATTGTCGATATTGTGATAGGCGTAAGTAGAAATTGCCAAGGCGTCACTAAACAATATTTTGGACTTCGCATCATCGAGATCTTGATAATTAAAGATTCCCATATCAGTTCCTTATGAATTCGCTGCATTGCCGGGTTGATCTTTGAATAGCTGTTGCAGCTTGTGTCGGTAGATAAGGTATACCGAACGGCATCTGGTCAGAGGACAGACATCGGTAGAATTATTATTAGTATGAATTATTCATAATGCGAATTTGATCGGCAAAATTGTGTGCGTTTTGAGCGGTGGCTTACAGCTTCCCCTATACTTGAATGCTCACAGTAAGTTCAGGGAGATTAATTAATGAAACATTATTGGTATGCGGCCCTCGGCCTGATGGCCTGCGGAGCCGCTCAGGCGGCAACGGTGGATGTTGACATGAATCTGGTGACCGGACAGGGAATAGGTCAGGAAATTGGCAAAGTGACAATCAGTGAAACGCCTTATGGCCTGCTGTTTACCCCAGAGCTCAAAGCGTTACCAGCCGGGGTACACGGTTTTCACGTTCATGAGAACGGCAGTTGCGAGCCGGGAATGAAAGAGGGCAAGGCGGTTGCGGCACTGGCGGCGGGTGGACATTTTGATCCGCAAAAAACCGGTAAACACCTTGGCCCCTATGCCGATGGCCATTTGGGAGACCTGCCGGCAATTTACGTAACGGATGACGGCATGGCCAGCGATCCGGTGTTGGCACCGCGGCTGAAAAAAATCAGCGAAATAACCGGTAAGGCGCTGATGGTGCACGCCGGCGGTGATAACCATTCCGACCATCCCAAACCTCTGGGCGGCGGAGGGGAGCGTTTCGCCTGCGGTGTCATTAAATGATAAAGCCGGTTAGCGTGAGGCGGGGACCGCTGTTGTACTGTCAGGCGGGGTGATCGCCTGCTGTAACTGTTGCAACGAACAGTAAAGTCGCCAAATTAAGCCGGCAAGATCGCGCGCCGCCTGTTCCGGGTGGTGCGCCAGTGCACGACTCATGCGTTGCAGTTCCTGCAAGCTGGCGTCCAGTGAACTGTGCTGTACGCCTTTCTCCGTCATAATGCCCCGCAGGCAGTGGATACAAACATCTCGCACCGCCGAAAGCGGATCGGAGCGGGTCTGCCAGTCGCGCAGTTGCCAAACGATATGGCTACAGTTGAGCAGCACCACGCCCCAGCGTAATAACCAACTGCGTGCCTCTTGATCCTTGCTTTGATTCAATTGGCTGATACGGTGATAAATCAGCGATTCGAACCGACTCTCGCTCTGCTGCGGCTTTTTGCTCAGTTGATCGATAAAGTCGCGTCGCAGGGCACGGATAATACGCCGGCTTTTGCGTTTGTCCGAACTGGGCCGCAAGATTTGGAACGCCAGACCGGCCAACAGGACGCCGACAATTTTGCCAAGGCTGTCATTGATAAACGACTGATAATCGTAACTCGGTGGATTGGTGACGGATAGAAACGAGCCCATAAACACGATCAGTTGCCCCCAAAGCGCGGCATAGGGGGGATTCTGCAGCTTGAGCATCTGCATGGTCACCAGCACCGGGAACAGGAAGGCGCAGAACAGCCACAAATCATCTATCTGGATCATCAGGCCAAACTTCACCATAAAACAGACGATCGAAAGCAGCGTCACCGCCTTCAGTAAAGTCGTGATGCTGTTGATCGGCGAAGGCGTGGAGGAATAAAGCACGCAACTGATGGCGACCAGCGTCAAAGCGGAGCTACCAGCTTCCCATTGGGTGTTAATCCAGTAAGCACAGCCGAGGGTAATGCACAAAAAGGTGCGTAACCCGTTATAGGCGGCTTCGTAGCTATCTGTGTGGCGTGCCAGAGAGGTCACATGTGGCGGTTGGATATCGCTGACCGGGGTAGCGTTTTCCAGCCGCAGCAGCCAGCGGCTGCAATTCAGATACAGCCAGCAGAAATGCCGTAGCCGCAACCAGAAGGCGCGGTGGCGGTAATCGGCAGGATCCTGCGGGGCGATTTGCTGCAGAATACGGGCGAGCCGATACTTATCGGTATCAGGACTGCGCAGCTCGTTCAGCAGTTGATCCAGAACGCTCGCCAAATTGGCCGGACGATCCGGCCAGTTTAACAGCATGCGACGCAGGCTGGAGATCACGCTGGTAATGCGCAACTGCTGATGCAGCATATAATTGAGCAGGTTATTTTGCCTACGCAGCCGATAGTGGCTCCAGAAGGCCTGAATACGCAGCAGGTTCATGGTCAGGATCTGGCCGATGACCCCTTCGTGCGACGTACGCATCTGCACGGTAATTTCCGGTTGCCACAGCATGGCGGCATGCTCCAGCAACCGCAGGTGCATGCGCCGCAGTGAGGTCAGCAGAGCTTCACCGTCCGAGGTGCTGGGCAGGATCATCATCATCAGACCACCGCACAGAATACCGGTTATCACTTCGCAAACGCGCGCCTGGGCGATATCAAAGATTTGCTGGGTGTCGGTCACGTTGACCGTGCTGAAGGCGATGATGGCGGCGGTATAGCCCGCCAGCGCAAAGGCGTAGGAGACATTGTTTTGATAATGATTGGAAATGTAGGTGCACAGGCCAATCCAGGCGGCAATAAACAGGGTGAACAACCAGGGATCGTTCAGGCAATGGCCGGCAATCGCCACCGAGGCGGCGGCTCCGACCAGACTACCGAAAACACGTCCGATGCTTTTACTGATCACGCCGCCGACGGTGGGGAAACTGACCACCGCCGCCGAGGTTAGCGCCCAGTAGGGTTCGTCAAGATTGAGAACAAAAGCCACCCACAGTGACAGGCACATCGCCAGCGAATTGCGCAGTGCATAGCGCCATTGCCCGCCGGTGGCTTTCCCCCAGGGCGTGCGGTTCCATTCCAAAAAAGGCAGATTCACTGGTTAGCCTTACTGATGAATGGAGATGGTGCAGGTGGTGCCGGCCACCAAGGGCAAATCGGCGGGCACGTTCAGCAGTTTTATCCGCACCGGTACGCGTTGCGCCAGACGTACCCAGGGTACGTTGGGCTTTACGTCCATTAATAAATCACTGCTGCTGTCGACGCTTTGATCGTAAATGGCTCTGCCAATACTCTCCACTTCGCCCTGGAGCGGGATGTTGCCATTATATAAAACGATATCCGCCTGATTGCCTTCTTTTATATGTTTTAGCTTGGTTTCCTCAAAATAACCGAGTACATAAAAAGAGTGCACGTCAACCAGTGCGACCAGTGGGGTCCCGGCACTGGCATAGTTTCCAACCCGTGCCTGTAAATTGGTGATATAGCCGTCGGTAGGGGCGAAAATTTTAGTTTTACTTAAATTCCATTTTGCCTGTTCCAGATTAGCTTGCGCGGCTTTATACGAAGCTTTCATTGCCTGGGCCGCTAAATTTGACTCGTCCATGTCTTCGGCAGAAATAACATTTTTCGGCAGGCCACGACGGCGTGCCGCCTCATGGTCGGCCTTGGCCATATCGGACTGCGCTTTTGCCAGCGCGGCCTCAGCATTGTCGAGCGCAATCTGGTATGGAACCGGGTCGATCGTAAAAATCAGACTTCCCGCAGGTATGAACTGATTGTCATGAACGGTTATTTTCTCTAATCTTCCAGATACTTCTGGCGTGATATTGACGAGCTCTGCGCGCACCTTCCCATCACGGGTCCACGGGGATTGCATATAATAATTCCATAGCCACCAACCGGCACAGATGGCAATGGCGCAGACGATTACCGTAGAGAAATATTTTAAAGTTTTATGCGTCATCAGTTACCAACTCGCTAAAAGCCACAGGGAGCCGCTGACGGCAATGACGAAAATAGACAAATCCATCAGCATGGGATGCCAAATTTCGCCGGAATAAATCCAGTCTCGCAGCAGGTGGTGTACCAGTAACCATAAAACCAGGCCAAGCAAAACAGCCTTAAATATGGGTGGAAAATAAAGCGAGGCGCCCAGCACCAAATCGGGTAGCGGGGACGAGGCATGAAGCCATGAAGTATTCACATTAACAATCCCGATGAGTGAATATGTTGAGTCTTTGCATAGAGAATAAACAATAACAGATCAAAATGGTGGCTATTTCCACAATATACATTATATACATTTGTGTTTTTAATGTTAGTTACTCAAAATAGTCTAAGCTCTGGGAGGGTATGTTAGCATGCTAATTATAAGGAGGGGTAAGTGGAGTCAACATTAGGTTCAGATTTAGCACGATTAGTTCGTGTATGGCGCGCGCTCATTGATCATCGGCTCAAGCCGCTGGCGCTCACGCAAACACACTGGGTAACCTTGCACAGTATCAATCGTTTGCCGCCGGAGCAGTCGCAGATCCAACTGGCCAAGGCGATCGGCATTGAGCAACCGTCATTGGTTCGTACGCTGGACCAACTGGAAGAGAAGGGGTTGATTACTCGCCACACCTGCGCCAATGACCGGCGTGCGAAGCGTATCAAACTGACCGAAGCGGCCGACCCGATTATCCGGGAAGTGGACAGCGTCATCAGTTCTACGCGGGGTGAAATTTTGAGCGGAATTACCACCGATGAAGTGCATCTGCTGGTGGGTTTGATTGGCAAGTTGGAACAAAACATCACTGAACTGCAAAATAAACAATAAGAATTTCTTCTTTTTTCGATTTGATTTCACAGCATCGGAAATGAAACCGGAGGCCTAAAGCCTCCGGTTTTACCTTCTAGATTCAGCTTACAGCGGGGATACGGTAATGGTATCGCCAGTGCGAGCCATACGAACGCGTTGCCCTGGGCTGAACTTGGTGTCGCCTGCCTTCTGAACCACCACGATGTTCTCTTTCTGGTCGGTCTTGATTTCCAGCTCATAGCCTGTAGTACGACCGGCTGCTTCACCGATACTGTTACCGGCAACGCCACCCGCTACCGCACCGGCTGCCGTTGCCAGGCTACGGCCTGTGCCGCCGCCAACGGTGTTACCGAGGAATCCACCCAGCACGGCACCGCCGATGGCGCCAATGGTGTTCGATGTTTCACTACCCTGGATCTTGACCGGGCGCACAGAAACCAGCGTGCCATAAGTCACGGTTTGCACCTGTTTGGCCTGCGAAGCGGAATAAACGTCGCCGGACATGGAATCATTGGCACACCCTGCCAGCGTAACTGCGGCGATGGCAACGACGAGAAGACGCTTGATCATATAAAACTCCTGTTGGTAGTAGTCCATAACCTGGGGAACCTTTCCAGGCCATATTCATAAAAATGATAGACAAAGTATGGCCTAAACGCACGCACATCACCATGACCCGCTACTGCACGCAGCTTAACTTTGCTCTGTTCAACCAATATTAAACGGTGGTTTAGCTTTATAACAGCGTCGAAAGAAAATACGTTGCGGGTTGAACCACTGTTTAACCGCAGTTATCAATATGTGGCTCTGGCAGGAAACAGGCACATTGCTCACAGAGGTGAAAAAATACAACATAATTCATGGCGTTAATGTGGCAATTCTGGTTTATTTGTCAGGTCAAAATTTTGCTTCCCCGTAAAGGGTAAAGGATGTCGCTATGAAGTCAGGCCGCTATATAGGTGTTATGTCTGGCACCAGTCTGGATGGCGTCGACGTGGTGCTCGCTGCGATCGATGGACGTATGGTTGCGCAACAGGCCAGTTACAGCCATCCGATGCCGATCCATCTGAAGCAGGAGATTCTCGGGATGTGTCAGGGCCAGCAGACCACGCTTTCTGCTGTGGGGCGGCTGGATGCACAGCTTGGCACGCTGTTTGGCGAGGCCGTACTGGGCTTGCTGAAGCAAACCGGTGTGGCGGCGCACGACATCACTGCTATCGGTTGTCATGGGCAGACGGTCTGGCACGAACCGGAGGGGGATGCGCGTTTCTCTATGCAGCTGGGTGATAATAATCGCATTGCCGCGTTGACCAATATCACCACCGTTGGTGATTTTCGCCGACGTGACATGGCCTACGGCGGCCAGGGGGCTCCGTTAGTGCCTGCCTTTCATCAGGCGCTGCTGGCGCATCCGGTAGAGCGTCGTATGGTGCTGAATATCGGCGGCATCGCCAATCTGTCGATGTTGTTGCCGGGGGCTGCGGTGCGTGGCTTCGATACCGGGCCGGGCAATATGCTGATGGATGCCTGGATATGGCGCCATCACTCGCAGCCTTACGATAAGGACGGCGCTTGGGCGATGGAAGGGCGGGTTTGCTTACCGCTGTTGCAACAGATGTTGGCCGATCCTTACTTCGCACTGCCGGCACCGAAAAGCACCGGGCGAGAATATTTCAATGCAGCCTGGCTGGAGCGTCAGTTAGCGGGTTTGGCGGCGATAAGCCCGGTTGATGTGCAAACCACGCTGACAGAACTGACGGCAATCACCATTTGTGAACAGGTCCAGTTGGCGGGCGGCTGCGAACGTGTGCTGGTCTGTGGCGGTGGGGCGCGTAATAGCTTGTTGATGGCACGGATGTCTGCGCTGTTGCCGGGTACCGAAGTGTGCCTGACAGATGATTTCGGTATCAGCGGTGATGATATGGAGGCTTTGGCCTTCGCCTGGTTGGCGTTTCGCACTTTGTCCGGGCAGCCCGGTAACCTGCCTTCGGTCACCGGCGCCAGCCGTGAGACCTTGCTGGGTGGGATTTATCCGGTTTTGCCTTTAGGGGGCCGCTAGCTCTGTTAGGATAGAAATCGATGGATTTCCCTAAGGAGCAACAGCATGAAAAAAATCATCATTGCCGCTGGCGTACTGGCGCTGGCTGGCTGCAGCTACGTTCTGCCGCAAAACAGCCAGACCTTGCATTACCAGTGTGGCACTACGCCGTTAACGGTGTCACTGGACGGCAAAGAGAGCACCGTCAGCATGTTGATGGACGGTGAACAACTGAAGCTGAAACAGGTGCTGGCCATGTCCGGTGCAAAATACAGCGACGGTAAATATACCTTTTGGTCGAAGGGCCAAAACGCCTATCTTGAGCGCAATGGCAAAGTGATCATGAGCGATTGTACGTTGACGAATTGATCAGGCCGGTGCGGCGTCAGAGCGATTGAGATCCTGACGCCGCTGGCGCAGAATAGAATCACGATTTTTCAGTTGGTTGATAACCGAATGATTGAAAATAATGAATTTGATGTTGCGGACCTGCGCCGCGAATACACCCGTGGCGGCCTGCGCCGTAACGATTTGTCCGCCAATCCGCTGGCACTGTTCGAGCATTGGCTGAAACAGGCCTGTGACGCCCGCCTGGCCGATCCGACTGCCATGTGTGTGGCGACGGTGGACGAAAACGGCCAGCCCTACCAGCGTATTGTGTTGCTCAAGCATTTTGATGACAAAGGGCTGGTGTTCTACACCAACCTTGGGAGTCGCAAAGCTCAGCAACTGGCGAATAACCCGCACATCAGCCTGCTGTTCCCGTGGCACATGCTCGACCGTCAGGTGATTTTCCTCGGTAAAGCAGAGCGCTTGTCCACGTTCGAAGTCATGAAATACTTCGCCAGCCGGCCGAAAGACAGCCAGATCGGTGCCTGGGTGTCGCAGCAGTCATCGCGTATTTCAGCGCGTGGCGTGCTGGAGAGCAAATTCCTCGAACTGAAACAAAAATTCCAACAGGGCGAAGTGCCACTGCCGAGTTTCTGGGGTGGATTCCGGGTTAATTTCGATTCCGTCGAGTTCTGGCAGGGCGGTGCCAACCGTCTGCATGACCGTTTCCTGTATCAGCGGGACGGGAATGACTGGAAAATTGACCGACTGGCACCCTGAACAGCGAAAATCCCCCTTAAGCGCTGGCACTGATGTCGCCGGCGCTTTATTCTATGCGTTATTCTGAATTTAATATTTCGCCAGTGGGCGAAAGGTCGTGTACCGACAAAGGTGCATTCGTTTATACATGGAGTCATTGATGGCAAGCAGCAACTTGATTAAACAACTGCAAGAGCGGGGCCTCGTTGCCCAGGTTACGGATGAAGAAGCGTTAGCAGAGCGACTGGCGCAAGGGCCAATTGCACTGTATTGCGGTTTCGATCCGACCGCTGACAGCTTGCATTTGGGCCATCTGGTTCCTCTGTTGTGCCTGAAGCGCTTCCAGCTCGCCGGGCACAAGCCGGTAGCCTTGGTTGGCGGTGCCACTGGTCTGATTGGTGACCCGAGCTTCAAAGCGGCTGAGCGCAAGTTGAACACCACCGAGACGGTGAATGAGTGGGTGGATAAAATCCGCAAACAGGTTTCTCCGTTCCTCGATTTTGACTGCGGCAGCAACAGCGCAATTGCCGCCAACAACTACGATTGGTTCGGCGGTATGAACGTGCTGACCTTCCTGCGTGATATTGGCAAGCATTTCTCCGTCAACCAGATGATCAACAAGGAAGCGGTGAAGCAGCGTCTGAACCGTGACGACTCGGGCATTTCTTTCACCGAGTTCTCCTACAACCTGTTACAGGGCTATGACTTCTCCGAACTGTACAACCGTCATCAGGTTGAACTGCAGATCGGCGGTTCCGACCAGTGGGGCAATATCACCTCCGGTATCGATCTGACTCGCCGCATGCACCAGCAGCAGGTATTCGGCCTGACCGTACCCTTGATCACCAAGGCCGATGGGACCAAATTCGGTAAGACCGAAGGCGGCGCAGTCTGGCTGGCACCAGAAAAAACCAGTCCGTACAAGTTCTACCAGTTCTGGATCAACACGGCAGATGCCGACGTATACCGTTTCCTGAAGTTCTTCACCTTTATGGATCTGGCCGAGATCAACGCGCTGGAAGAAGAAGACAAGAACAGCGGTAAAGCGCCACGCGCCCAGTATGTTCTGGCAGAAGAAGTGACCGGTATGGTACACGGTGCGGAAGGTTTGGCCGCGGCCAAGCGTATCACCCAGAGCCTGTTCTCTGGCGCGCTGCACGAGATGACCGAAGCAGACTTTGCCCAATTGGCGCAGGACGGCATGCCGACCATCAAGCTTGATGGTGACGCCGATCTGCAACAGGCGCTGGTTAACGCTGAGCTGGTACCTTCACGCGGCCAAGCGCGCACCATGATCGGTTCCAATGCGGTGACCATCAATGGCGAGAAGCAGTCCAACGCCGAATACAGCTTCAGCGATACCGATCGCCTGTTCGGTCGCTACACGCTGCTGCGCCGCGGCAAAAAACATTACTGCCTGGTTGATTGGAAGTAATCAAAATCACAGCAAAGGGGCCCTCAGTGGCCCCTTTATTTTTAAGGCCTCAGAGTAGGTTTTTGATGAAAAACATTCTTTCTATTCAATCCCATGTGGTATTTGGCCATGCAGGCAACAGCGCTGCAGAGTTTCCGATGCGTCGCATGGGTGTTAACGTTTGGTCGCTGAATACCGTGCAGTTTTCCAATCATACCCAGTACGGCAAGTGGACCGGTTGCGTGATGCCGGCCAGCCATCTGACGGAGATTGCTCAGGGCATTGCGGATATTGATCAACTGAAGCATTGCGATGCAGTACTGAGTGGTTACATCGGTTCACCGGAGCAGGGCAGCCATATTCTGGAGATTGTGCGCCAGGTCAAGCTGGCCAATCCTAACGCCTGGTACTTCTGTGATCCGGTGATGGGTCATCCGGAAAAGGGCTGTATCGTGGCGCCGGGTGTGGCAGAGTTTCACTGTCAGCAGGCGTTGCCGTGCAGTGACATGATTGCCCCCAACCTGCTGGAACTGGAATTGCTGAGCCAGCGCACCGTGACCAACGTGGAGCAGGCGGTTAGTGCTGCACGCGAGTTGATCGCCAAAGGGCCGAAAGTGGTGCTGGTCAAGCATCTTAGCCGCGCTGGTTACCATCTTGACTGTTTCGAGATGCTATTGGTTACGGCAGACCAAGCCTGGCATATCAGCCGTCCGCTGGTAGATTTCGGTGAGCGTCAACCGGTCGGTGTCGGTGATCTGACCAGCGGTCTGCTGTTGGTTAATTTGCTGAAGGGCGAGGCGTTGGACAAAGCGCTGGAGCACGTGACGGCGGCGGTGTATGAGGTGATGCTGACGACTCAGGCCATGGGGGAGTATGAATTGCAGGTGGTCGCGGCTCAGGATCGTATTGTGCAGCCGGGCTGTGAGTTTAAGGCGGTAAAACTGTAACTCAAAGTGCCCCGGCGGCGGATTGTCGCGCCGGGGCGCAGATATTATTTCAAACCTTCCGCATTCAAGGTCGCATCTACGGCTGGTCGTGCGGCCACGCGATCAAAATAGGCCGAAAGCTGGGTGCGCTTTTTGATATCAAACTGCAGGGCGATGGCCCAACGCATCACGGTAAACAAATAGGCATCCGCCACGCTGAACTTGTTGCCCAACAAGAAATGCTGCTTCGCCAACACTGAATCCAGATAGTCGAACTGCTTGTCCAGTTTTTCCCGCGCGATGGTTTTGTATTCATCAGGCGTTTTGGGGTTAAACAGCGGGCTGAATCCCTTGTGCAACTCAGTGGCAATATAGTTTAGCCATTCAATTGCATGATAACGCGACAGCGTACCTGCAGCGGGGATCAGGCCGCGATCCGGCACGCGGTCCGCCAGATATTGCACAATCGCCACGCCTTCGGTCAACAGGCTGCCATCATCCAGCAGCAGCGCCGGCACTTGCCCTTTCGGGTTGATGGCCAGGTAGTCCGCGCCGCTTTCGGTTTTTTTCAGCGCCAGATCAACCTTTTCCGCTGTGAAATCCAGGCCCGCTTCGCGCAGAACAATATGGGGAGACAGAGAACAGGCACCGGCTTTATAGAACAGTTTCATCGAAAGCTCCTTGATAGTGATGAGTGACAGGCATGCTTAACCTGTGATCCTAGCTCTATAACGTCAAAATTACAGCGGTTTAATCGACAAATTTAACTTATCAGTTCGGCTTGCGGCTGCAACTGCGCCAAGGTATCGGCAATTTGCTGTTGCAACGCCTGTGGCACGGCTTGCATGGGTGAGCGCAACTCATTGTGAATCAACCCCTGCTGTGCCAGCGCCGCTTTGACCGGTGCCGGATTAGGGAAGCTGAACATCTGGTGGATCATCGGCAGCAGGGCATAGAAATTTGCCCGGGCGGCGATCAAATCTCCCTCTGCGACCTGTTGTACCAGCTGTACAAAGCGCTGCGGGTGAATGTGTGCAGAGGCAGAAATTGCACCGGTACCGCCCAGACACAGCGTAGTGAGGATCAGGTTATCTTCACCGGTCAGTACGTCGATGTCACCGTCATTAATCAGCGCCATCATGGTGTCAGGATTACCGCTACATTCTTTGATCGCTTTCACTTGCGGGTGACGCGCGATCTGCCGCAGGGTAGCCAGCTCGATCACAATACCGGTGCGTTGCGGAATGTTGTAGAGGATCACCGGCACGCTTGAGGCATCGGCAAGCTGGGTGAAGTAGTCCACCAGGCCGCATTGCGATGGGCGAATGTAATAAGGGGCAGGGATCAATACGCCGGCGATATCGCGCAGTTGGATCGCCTGCTGCATTTGCAAGGTGTCGACCATGTTATTGCCGGACAGGCCCATAACCACCTGATGAGCCGGGGTGACGGCCAACACTGCATCGAGCACTGCCAACTGCTCGTCCTGGCTTAACGCGGCTGCCTCACCGGTAGTGCCACAGACCACCAACCCATCGACGCCAGAGGCGATCAGATGTTGAGCCAGCCGTTGGGTCGCAGGCAGGTCGACGGCGTGATGATTAAATGGGGTAACCAGCGCCACCCAAATACCGGAAAATGAGGCCATAGTAAGTTCCTTCAGTGCGAGCAATAAGAAGCCAGATAAGAAAACAAGCGAGGAGATGATGCGCTGATAATGAATATTCTGCATGAGTCTGTCAATTTACAACCGTTTGATAACATGGTTATTCATGATTAAGTCGTGCAGATGAGTTTGGCTAATAAAAAAGGGAAATAAAAAACCCCGCCTTGGCAGGGTTTTCTGGCGGTCTTATCGGGGGCGGCGGGTGCTGTTCATCGAGGCCGTCCAGTTGAAGGTTTCACCGGTGGGCTGGATGCGATTGGCTTTACGCTCGGCCCGGGTGGCCTTTTCAATTTTCGCACGGGCGGCAGTAATTCGCGCCACCACTTCATCTTTGATCTTGTTATTTTCGGCGTTGGTTAATGCTCGGCCGAGGTTTTTGCGTGCTTTATCCAGCTCGGTTTTAACTTCACGTTGCTCGCTTTCCGTCATGTCTTTCAGCGTCAGTTTTTTCATTGTTGTAGCCCGGTCAGTGAAGATGACAACCAGTGTACAGCAATTAAAGGCCCGAAGATGCCGCTGCCGTAACCTAAATGCTGAGAGAGCCAGCTTGTCACATCTCTTCCTGCAACTCGCTGAGAAAACGCCGCATGCGATCGGTGCGTTGCAGTGCCATTTTCTTGCCGGTCGCGGTTTGAAAACCCTCCTGCAGCTTGAACAGTTTGGTTTCGAAGTGATCCAGACAAAAACGCTTGTCGTCATATTGGCGCTGTTGCGCCAGCGGATCGGCAGCATCGTACAGCGCACTGCGCATACGTCCGCCAATATAGAAACAGCGCGCCACGCCAATCATGCCGATGGCGTCCAGGCGGTCGGCATCCTGAAGTATTTTGGCTTCCAGCGTTTCCGGAGTAATGGCGGCGGAAAAACTGTGGGCCTCAATAGCATGGGCGGTTTTGGCTATCTCCTGCGGCTCCCAGCCCAGTTGCGTCAACATCAGGGTGGCTTTTTCCGCCGCCATGCGTGAGGCCAGATGGCGCTGTGGCGAGTTCTTTTCCACCGCCACACAATCATGTAACAGCACGGCCGCACAGAGCACACGGCGGTTACCGCCTTCCTGCTGGCTGATAGTGTGAGTATTTTTCCACACGCGGTGCAAATGAGCCACGTCATGTGAGCCGTCATCGGAATCGAGAGTCAGTGGCAACAGTGCCTGGGCCAATTCCTGATGAGGTGAAAACGGCTGCAGCAATTCCTGCGCCAGAGTTGAAAAATGCACGCTATGCTCCTTATGGGTGGCAAACCTAAAATCATAGCAGCCGACGATGAGGCCGTTATGACAGACCTGTAAAATAATTGTTTACTGTATTGCAATAGACTATTGCCGTAATCGCGGTTTTTATACCGGAATAAGCAACCTAGAATGTCCCTATTCCGGTCATCCCCGCTTGGTGTAAGCCTGTGTCCGTGGGGTTGGCCGGAGTATCCCGCTTATGCAACTGGAGAAAAGCCATGTCAACGAATCTTGAAATCGTACGCGCTACCTATGAAGGCGGCAGTGCCGAGGAGAATGGCCGCAACCTGCTGGCGGCATTGGCGCCAGACGCGCAATGGACCGAAGCCGCAGGCTTTCCCTACGCCGGCACCTATATTGGTCCAGAGGCGATCTTCAAAAATGTTCATCAACGCCTGGGAACGGAATGGCAGGGTTATCGCGCCGAAGTCGATCACTTCTATGATGCCGGTGAGAACATCATCGCCCAGGGCTTCTACCATGGCACTTATGGCGCGACCGGCAAATCATTCAGCGCATCCTTTGCACATATTTATCAGTTGCGCGCCGGAAAAATCATCAAGTTTGTGCAAATCGTTGACAGTGCAAAAGTGCTGGAAGCCATGCAGGGCTAAAGGCCGCTGTGTTTGCCAAATTTGCGATCGTACTCCCGTCGGTAAGCGCGTGCCTTGTTGCGGTCGCGGATCCACAAATAGCCGCATACCAGTGCGACAGCGCCTGAAAAAGTAATATTGCGCATATCCCGGTCATAAAAAAACACCAGCACCGCGTCCATTGCCGCGATAAAGGCAATCCACTTGTACATATGGGATTGCCGTCGCGTGGCGGCGTTGAGGCGCTTTAACTGTCTGGCTTCGTGCATAACCGGCTTTTGCTGCATAACGTCTCGTCGGTAATAAATTTCTTAGGATAAATTAACAGAAGTTTCCTGACGGCGGCAAAGACAAACGTGCGCCGCGTTCTGTTTTTCACCGCGAGGGATCTCAGAGGAAAATCTTGTTGCGGACCAGCAAATTCGCCGAAAAAAGTGATGGGTTATTTCTTCACTTTAGGCTGTGGTGATGGCTGAGGGCGCGTGATCGCGCCCCATCTTATAACGCCAGGACGGCTTCGATCTCAACGCTAACCTGCGGTGAGAAAAATGCGCTGACCGCGACCAGTGAACAGGCCGGCAGCGCCCCATCAAAATAGTCAAACAGTACCGGTCGTATGGCCTGCAGATCGCCGATATCGGTTAAGAACACCGTTATTTTAATCAGCGCCTTGAGATTTGTTCCCTCGTCGGCGGCGATGGTTGCCAACTGCTCCAGAATCGCCTGCGCCTGTTGCGGCGTGGTTTGCCCCTGAGCCTCGGTGGCAAATGCCGTCAGTCCGGAAATATACAGCGTATCCCCATGGCGCACCGCATGGACATAGGGGCCGCCCGGCGTCGGCAATTGCGGATAATTAATGCGCTTTAATGATGTCATGGTAAAAACCCCGAGAGATTAATTAAAAAAGTAAACAAACTTGGTTAGGATGGCGTGGTGAACATCGGAAGTACGCTGAGACTTATTGCTTTTAAATAATATCACTAACATTCATTTATAACTGTGAAGGACGTTTCAGGGTAATGAATCAGGTCTTAATTCCCTATATGCAACGTTGGCAGTTGCAGCCCGACGGCCCGGCATTTGAAACTCACAGCAGCCTGCTGATGCCGGTACGCTATCAGGGGGGCGCCGCCATGTTGAAAATTGCCCGCGAACAGGAAGAGAAGTTCGGCGGACTACTGATGTGCTGGTGGCAGGGCGAAGGCGCTGCGCGAGTGCTGGCCTGGCATGACGATGGTATTTTGCTGGAACGCGCGCAAGGTGGCCTCTCTCTGCCGCAGATGGTGCGAGACGGCGATGATCGGCAGGCGACGGCGATCCTGTGTCAGGTGATTGCCCGTCTGCATGCGCCGCGCGCTCAGCCTTTGCCGGAGCTGATCCCTTTAGATCAGTGGTTTAACTCGCTGTGGCCGGCGGCGCAGGCGCACGGCGGCATGCTGCGTCTCAGTGCCACGGTGGCGGCGGAGCTGTTGACCAGTCCGCGTGAACTGAGTGTGCTGCATGGCGATATTCACCATGACAACGTATTGGACTTCGGCGAGCGCGGCTGGCTGGTGATCGACCCTAAACGTCTGTATGGCGAACGCGCCTTCGACTACGCCAATATCTTCTGTAACCCCAATTACGGTATTGCTACCGACCCCGATATTTTTCTCCGGCGGGTAGAGCAGGTCTGCCAACTGGCCCGGCTGGATCGCCAGCGTCTGCTGCAGTGGATCCTCGCCTGGGCCGGGTTGTCTGCGGCCTGGTTTATGGAGGATGGAGAGGCAGCGGATATCGATTTCCGTGTCGCAGAACAGGCCGCACGCGCGTTGGACCTCCCGCTACCGGAAGGGGACTCAGGGTTCATCCTGCCAATAATCGAGCGAGGCTGAAGGACGTTGCACATAGCGCACCGGTTTACCCTCATGCAGCGCCGTCGCCTGAAACTTGCCTGAGTCCGGGTATTCCACCAGTTCTGGCTGTTCGCGGGTGCTGATGGAGAGGTATTTCAACGGCGCGTCAGAACTGTTGATGATCTGATGTGGGTATTCCGGCCCCGGCGGGATAAAAATAATGTCACCGCTTTTGATCGGCAGGTGTTCGCCCGCCACCCGTAAAGTGCCGGTTCCCTCCAGTACGATAAACATTTCTTCCTGTGCATAGTGAAAGTGATAAGGGCAGGAACGCATGCCCGGTGCCACGATATCGATGGAAGCCCCCAGCTTGCTGGCGGCAGTACCGGTACCCAAACGGGCACCTATGCTGTCATACAGCGGCGGGCGGGAATCGTGATTTTTTTCAACCTGTTCGAAGTTACGGATCAGGCGCTGGGCAAGCAGCGCGGCAGGGTCATTCATGACTATCCTCGTGACATTGTCACTTAATCGTTAACGATGGCGAAACCGGCAGCAGCACTGTCTCCAGCCTTTATCGATTTGCATGTTCCGAGTGGCTATACCAGCCCGGGCGGCGTTTGGGTTGCGGCCAGAACAGCGCGGCCTGACCTCCGTTTGGGATCTGCCACACCTCGCAATCATAAATAGTGAAAGTGTCGCCGAATTTATCGACGCGCAGGCCGCGATACCCTTGAGCAATACCTTGCCGAGTCACCGTATCCAGTAATTGCTGGCGCTCTGCGCGGTCTGCCGGGGATGCACTTAACCTAGAAGGTAACGCGATAAACTCATCGAAGGAATAGCCAAAGCACTGCTGAGCACAGTGATTGGCATAGATAAACACCGGGTCGCCGCCGCCGGTGTGAGCCAGCAAGCTGTAGGGGGCCTGTTGATGCAGCCAGGGGAAGCGTTCGGCGGTAGCCGCCTGTGGGCCGGGCAGGCCTTCGCCAGTCCAGTGTTGGTACGCGACATCTATCTGTTGAATCAGGTCAATCTGCGCGGAAGATGGCATAAAGGCTCCCTTAATGGTCCCGAGGGGCAACAATCGTTCCCCCTCTCAGTTAAGCAGAAGATCGCCGAAGGGGGAACATATTGCCGGGCGAACCGAGACTTGAACGCAGTTTTGGGGCTATTTTGCCCGTTGCGGCAGCGACAGGATGATATGGGCAACTGCGCCGCCAATAATCCCCCAAAAGGCAGAGCCGACGCCGAGCAGCGTCACGCCGGACGCGGTGATCAGGAAGGCGATTAACGCGGCGTCGCGCTGTTTTTCATCCTGCAGGGCGCGTTGCAGACTACCGGCGATAGTACCCAGCAGAGCCAACCCGGCAATGGTGTGGATCAAGGCGACGGGTAATGCACTGAACAACATGCCGATAACGCCGCCGAACACGCCGGCCAGCAAATAAAATACCCCGGCGGCAACGGCAGCCATGTAGCGGCGTTGTGGATTGAGATGCACGTCCGGCCCCATACAGATAGCCGCGGTAATGGCGGCGATACACACCGAGAACCCACCGAACGGCGCCAGCAGGAGCGCCGTCAATGCCGTCCAGCTAATTAGCGGCGAAGTCGGGACGCTGTAGCCGGCCGCCTTTAGCGTGGCGATGCCGGGGGCGTTTTGTGACGCCATGGTGACCACAAAGAACGGCACGCCAATGCCCAGCAGTGTCGACCAGCTAAAGTGGGGAGTAATAAATTCCGGCATGGCGAACGCCAGCGGTTGCTGTGAAAGATGAATATTGCCCTGCAGTGCCGCAATCGCCAGCCCGACCAGCAGCGTCAGCACAATCGCATAACGCGCCAGATAGCGCCGTGTCACCAGATACACCAGGCCCATTCCGGCACTGAGCACGAAATTGACCTGTAGCGAGGCAAAAGCATCCAGGCCAAAGCGCAGCAGGATCCCCGCCAGCATCGCTGCCGAAATGGCCTGCGGAATATAATCCATCAGCCGGGCGAACAGCCCGGTTACGCCGCACAGCAGGATCAACCCGGAGGCGAAGATGAATACGCCAATCGCTTCGTTAATCGGCGTGCCGGGCAGGCTGGTGACCAGCAGGGCGGCACCGGGGGTCGACCAGGCCGTCAGAATGGGCGTACGGTAATACAGCGACAGCCCGAGCGAGGTAATGCCCATCCCCAGCCCCAACATGCTTAGCCAGCCGCCGATCTGCAACGGCGTGGCGCCGGCCGCGGCAGCAGCCTGAAAAATAATCGCGGCAGAACTGGTGTAGCCGACCAATACCGCAACAAAGCCAGCCATGACGGCAGGCAGGGACAGATGACGTAAAGAGATAGCAGGGCGCATGGCACACTCCGGCAACGGTTGTGCGTTATAACGTACGAAGAGCGGTGAGCATAGCACCGTGCGTTATAGCGCACAAGTGGCTATAATCAGCCGCACTATCAGGGGAGAAAAATATGCAGGAATTGTCTGGCCATCTGGCACAAACGCTTCGATCGCTACGCATGCAGCGCGGCTGGAGCCTGGCGCAGGCGGCCGAAAACACCGGTGTCAGCAAGGCGATGCTGGGGCAGATCGAACGGGGGGAGTCCAGCCCGACGGTGGCTACCTTGTGGAAAATCGCCACCGGTTTTAACGTGGCTTTTTCTGCCTTTCTGGAGATCTCGCCGCTGCAACAGCAGGCCACGCTGCATCGCTATGGCGATGCTCCGGTGTTCAATCAATACAATGCCGATATGCGGGTGGTGCCGTTGTTCCCGTTCGATCGACAACTGGGTTTTGACATGTTCGTTATCGATCTGGCGCCGGGCGCGCTCAGCGAATCATCGGCCCACGAGCCGGGCGTGATTGAGCATGTGATTGTCATCAGCGGTGAGTTGGAGCTGGCGGTAGACGGCGAGTGGCACCACCTGACCCAGGGGGAGGCGATGCGCTTTCAGGCCGATCGGCCCCATGCCTACCGTAACGCCAGCCAACAGACGGTGCGTATTCACGATTTGATCCACTACCCTAAATTTTGACTTAACGACGTTGGGGCAGGCTTTGACTCCGCCTCACCAAACGCCTACTTTATTGAAAATGATTCTTATTAACTATCAAAGGGAGCTTGATTTTGCCAATCACCCACCGCAATCGACGCCAGTTTCTTAAACTCAGTGCACAAACCGCAGGAGCCGTATTCGCAATGACTTCATTACCTAACAGTATCCGCCTGGCGATGGCGGCAGAAGGCGGCGCCAGCGCCACCGATGAATTTTTATGGCTGGAAGAGCTGCAGGGCAAGGCCGCACAGGCGTGGATCAAGCAGGAAAATCAGCGGACCACCGCGCGTTTCGCTCAGGGCGAAGGCTTCCGGCAGGTGGAAAAGCAGGTGCTGGATATTCTGAATAAAGAGAGCCAAATCCCGTGGGTCGCCAAGCGCGGCGATTATTATTACAACTTCTGGCAGGATCAAACCAACCCACGTGGCTTATGGCGACGAACCACGCTGCGGGAGTACCGCAAAGCCAAACCAGTCTGGGAAACCGTGCTGGATATAGACGCTTTGGGCAAGGCCGAGGGCAAAGACTGGGTGTTCCATGGTTCGCAGTCGCTGGCACCGGAATACCGCTATTGCCTGCTGGAGTTGTCGCCGGATGGCGGTGACGCGACGGAAATCCGCGAGTTTGATCTGGTCAGCAAGCAGTTCGTCAAAGATGGCTTTGTGCTGCCGGTGGCGAAAAGCCAGGCTTCGTGGATCGATAAGGACACGTTGTTTATCGCGACTGATTGCGGTGCAGGTTCGATGACTCAGTCCGGCTATGCGCGCATAGCCAAACGCTGGCGGCGTGGTACACCGCTGAGTGCCGCTCAGACGCTGTATGAGGCGCAACCGCAGGATATGACGGTGTTTGCTTATCATGACCAGACGCCGGGCTTTGAACGCAACTACGTGGGACGCAGTCTGGATTTTTACCGTCGTGAAACCTATCTGCTCAATGAGCAAGATCAACAAGTCAAAATCGACATTCCCGCCGATGCCGAGTTCAGCACGCACCGGGAGTGGATATTGATTAAACCGAGCAGCGACTGGGAGGTGGGGGGAAGTCATTATCCTTCAGGCTCACTGCTGGCCGCCCATTTTGACGATTATCTGGCGGGTAAGCGTGAGCTGACGGTGTTATTTACTCCGACGGCCCAGGCGGCCCTGAGTGGCTACAGCGGCACGCGTGACCATCTGATCCTCAGCATCATGGATAACGTGGTCAACCGGCTGGAAGTGCTGACGCCGCAGGGCAAAAGCTGGCAGCGTAAGCCGTTGGGCAAACCGGGGGCGATCAGCACTATTTCTGCCGGTGGCGTCGATGACGAAACCAACGATTATTTCCTGACGCTCAGTGGGTTCCTGCAACCAACCTCGCTGTACCTGGGCAATCTCGACGGCGGTGAGGCGGAATTGCTCAAGCAGGGGCCGAAGGACTTTGACGCCAGCGGCTATCAAGTCAGTCAGCACTTTACGGAGTCTAAAGACGGGACACGCGTGCCGTATTTCCAGATCTCGGCCAAGGGCATTAAGCTGGACGGCAGTAATCCCACGCTGCTGTACGGCTATGGCGGATTCGAGGTGTCGTTGTTACCGGGGTATATGGGAGCCAAGGCACCGGCCTGGCTGGAGCGCGGCGGGGTGTATGTGGTGGCGAATATCCGCGGCGGTGGCGAGTATGGCCCGGCCTGGCACCAGGCGGCGCTTAAGCAAAACCGTCATCGTGCCTATGAAGACTTTGCCGCCGTGGCGCAGGATCTGATCACCCGAAATGTGACATCGTCACAACATCTGGGGGCGCGGGGTGGCAGCAACGGCGGCTTGCTGGTGGGCAATATGCTGACACTGTACCCGCAGCTTTTCGGCTGTATCGTCTGTGAGGTGCCGTTACTGGACATGCAGCGTTATACTCAGCTTTCTGCCGGTGCTTCCTGGATTGCCGAATACGGCGACCCAGACAAAGCGGAAGAGTGGGCGTACATCAAAACTTTCTCGCCGTATCACAACATCAAAGCGGGCGTGTCCTACCCGCCGGTGCTGTTTTACACCGCCACCAGTGACGATCGGGTCAATCCGTCGCACGCCCGTAAAATGGCGGCACGCATGCAGCAGATGGGCTATCCGCAGGTGTATTTCTACGAGAATACCGAGGGCGGGCACAGCGCGGCGGCTGACAAGAAACAGGCGGCCTTCCACAGCGCACTGGTCAGCGAATTCATGTGGGCTCAGTTGAGTCGAAAACCGGCGTAAAGCGTCATCAGCCGTGAAATCGCCGCCGCGTTTGCAACGCGGTGGCGATTTTTCTGTTAGGGCTACATCGGGTTACATGCATTATGGATATTGTTTGTGATTATTCCTATCCCTGGAACCATCCTCTTTATAATATTCATAAGTTATATCTTCGATTGCATGTGTTTTTATATTTGTTCCACCGAATATTTTCGTCTCTTCCTTAAACACTCGGCCCATAGAGAAAAGCGCATGATAGTTGTCTTTATAATGCTCAATCGTTGCTAATCCTTGCGGTGTCTCGTTGCCTAAAATAATAGTTATTTCAGCATTATCCCATGCACCATAGTTATCAATATTCGAGGAGCCAGCCCACAAGAACTCCGTGCTGCCCTGTAAATCACTTTCCATTGTTTCATTTGGCTCCCCCTCAACAATCATATACTTTGAATGAATATAGGGGGTCCATTGCTGGCTATTGTTGTTAACTATCCTTATTGATACATCATCTTTAGATAATTGATTGTCGTTTTCTAGCATGGTATCTCTGAGCCGGAAAAACTCTGGAATAGCCAACGCATTTTCTTTATAGTGCGCTAACTGTGGTACGGGGTCATTCTCGTTCCAAAACAATCGATTTGTGGCGTCTTCTGGAAGTGCAATCTGATTGATAATGATCGATACTTCTGTACTTTCATTTTTTACTCTTTCAATCAAATGATCTGTAACGCCTACGCGGCGAAACGTATATCGCCCCTCATAGGGCCTGACACCTTGCCAGTACGCCATTGCAACTTTTATTGAGTTTATTTTTTTAAATTTATTAAAGAACTGTACAATAGGGTCTGATTTTGCGTAAGTTTTATCATCATTTTTATCATTGTCACGCAATACTCGTGGGTAATATAAAACCCCAACTCCGCGGGCCCCTTTAGAGGTCAATACAGTGTCATATTTTATAAACTTACTAATCAATTCATTAAAATACCCAACGGTTTTATGATAAATGAAGCCAGCATGCGTGTCGTTTTTGTTATCCTCCCAGTTCCAGCTTAGAGTCAGGTCTTGATATTTTCTGGCATCCATTTCAGATAGATTTGCAGAGGTGATGATGGTGACTAAAAAAACATCGACCTCATTGGTGTTCGCAACGCCAAAATACTTTGACACCGTATTTGTTAAGGTCAGAGAACTGATCATTACACCTTTGAAATGGTTCCAGTGTTTTGGGTAAGTATAGATTACATTTTTATTATTAGATGCGAATTCATCGAGCTTTTTATTCATGGTAGGGCTATTATATTCACTCTCTTTTATTTGGTCTCCCTTTGGTTTGATAAGGTTTATTTTACAGCCTCGATCTGCAGCTTCCTGCAGCGCGTCAAGTACGTCTTCACCGTCAAAGAAACTGTCGTCCGTTTTATCATCTTTCCAAATGCAGGTGGCGACATGAATTTCTGCATTATCGCGTGTGGCCTTTATGCAATTAACAATCAGTCTTAAAATATGATAGGACTCATTTCCAAACTTTGCGAAATGACCTCTGACGCCCCATTCCTGCACATTGTTATTATTATCAATTACGCAACCAGGGCAAGGAAGGGCTTTTTCTTCATTCATTTGAATTCCTTAAATAAAATGAGTTTTTGGAGTGATGTGACCGCTTGGCATTCCTATATTCGGTATCAGGTTTTCACCTTTGTTAAGGCTAACTCTTAACGGGATTCATAGTTTGCCTTGTTAATAA
Source organism: Serratia proteamaculans (assembly GCF_008830365.1). Classification (GTDB taxonomy): domain Bacteria; phylum Pseudomonadota; class Gammaproteobacteria; order Enterobacterales; family Enterobacteriaceae; genus Serratia; species Serratia proteamaculans. Next base: position 499,557 of record NZ_WBKI01000001.1, read on the forward strand.
TTCTAAAGTGAAGCTATTACGATAAGGTGAAATATTTGTATATGGGTAATGACAATATATGTACTAATCATATAGTAAAGTCCCGGGGTTTATTAAACTCAATTTATTTTTTGTTTTTCTCTTGTATGAGTGAGCTTTAAATTAAAAAGTTAAAAAAACAATGCGATAATTTCAATATTTGATCTTTGATGAAAAATTCAAAGGTGAATTATTTCTACGCACATTATTTTTATGGCGATGGATGCTTATTTGAAGCTGAAGTGGATTGACGTTTTTAGATCGTATTTCTATGGGGCTATAGATGGGGGGGAAGGGCGATCTCGCTGCAATAAAAAACGGGGCAAAATAGCCCCGTAGGTGTGGTTCACTCCCGGCGATCAGTGGGCCGCAGCGGCCGCCTGCGCTTTCTTCTGCGTATCTTCTGCGGTATCCAGCGTCATGCGATACAGCTTCGGCGCGGTCAGCATCATCAGGATGGCGATCACGGCGGTGGCGATACCGATCTGCATAAACACGTGGCTATAGATAGCCAGTGAAGCGTGCGCATCGTTAATGTTGGCAGGCACGGCAGTCAGCCCAGCGACCTTACCGGCAATTAGCGCAGCAGCAGCCGTGGTCAGGAACCAGGATCCCATGATAAAGCCCATCAGGCGTTGTGGCACCAGTTGCGCGACCATTGCCAGGCCCAGACCGGAGATCATCAGCTCGCCGATACTCTGCAGTGCATAGCTCAGGATCAGCCAGTTAACCGAAACGATGCCCTGTTCATTAGCGAAGCTGGCACCCCATGGCAATACCAGGAAAGCGCCGGAGCACAGGATCATACCGAAAGCGAACTTGTGTGGCATCGGCAGACGGTCACCCATCTTGTTATACAGTGCTGCCAGAATCGGGCTGGCCAGCATGATCCAGAACGGGTTCAACGCCTGATACTGCTCAGGTTCGAACGCCAGGCCCAGGATGTTGTGCTCAACGTTATGGATGGCGAAGAAGTTCAGTGAGGTTGGCATCTGGGCGTACAGCACGAAGAACACCACTGCTTCCAGCATCAGCAGGAAGGCAACGATCATCTTGCGGCGTGCCGCACCGTGCAGAGCAAAGGCTTCTTTGGCGAACACGATCACGATACCGATGGAAATAAGCGCCAGCGCCCAGCGTGCTACCACCTGGTTGTGCAACAGCCAGCTTGAAAGGGTGACCAGCGCAATCACGCCAACCAGCACCATCAGCAGTTTCTGCACTTGCAGCGGTTTAAAGTCAGGCTTGGAACCGTGATTCTTCACCCACTTGTGGCAAACCATAAAGTTGACCAGGGTGATCAGCATACCCACCACGCTCAGTGAGAACGCGACGCTCCAGCCATATTTCACTGCCAGCCAAGGAGTGGCCAACATCGACAGGAAAGACCCGATATTGACGGACATATAGTACATGGTGAATGCACCGTCCAAACGCGGATCGTCTTTCTCGTAGCAGGTTGACAGCAGGGAGGACGGGTTGGCTTTGAACAGACCGCTACCCACGGCGATGGTCGCCATACCCAGATACACCCAGAAAATTTCATGGCCGGAGTAGGCCACCATGGCATAACCGACGGCCAGCACCAGCGCACCCAGCACGATCACGCGCTTGGAGCCCAGCACTTTATCTCCGAGCCAGCCGCCGATGGCAACGAAGCCATACACCAGCGCACTGAAGGAGGAGAACAGGGTAATGGAGTCGGCTTCGCTCAGGCCAAGCATCTTGACCAGATAAACCGCCATGATGCCTTGCAGGCCGTAATAACCAAAACGTTCCCAGAGCTCGATGGAGAAGATCAGGTAAAACGCCTTAGGCTGTTTGAAGGCGTTGAGACTGACGCTTTCAGGATGTTCGCTGTTGTTGTTTGCAGTTGACACTGGTACCTCTGATTTTTCACTGCCCCGACTCAGAAAGACGGGAAATTGCAAAAGGTGATGCAGGACTGCATCCTTCTGCGTTGTTATAGGATGGAATGACGGCGGTTAATGTTCACTATCTTTGTCAACGAGGCAAGACGTTTGTCATATTCTGTTACATATAACGCTCGTGAATTGAAATGACCATGTTGCAAATGTTATGCAGCATTAACTTTCGACTTTGTTTGCTTTGCCGAGTTTTTGTTTTGATTAAAAGGGATACAGAATTTAAACAGTGATATATTCTGCTGTAATGACTTTTTATGGTTCATATCAATAGGTGTGGTGAATAATCCATTGGATTGTTGTGCATATGTCGGGTTTTATAAAATTATAGAAATTTGAGAAAACGGCCCTGGCGGTTGTGACGACAATGTGATCGTCAAAACGTGAGGTTTACCGCAATTTTTGACTAATTTTTCGCTTGAAAATAAGCGAGAAGTGAGTTTTTCACTGAAACCCGTGGAAACACCAAGGTTACTGCTGCTTGATATCACATTTCCGATAAAAAATAGGTCAGTGCGGTGGGGACCCGAAACGGGGTGCTGGATTGCACCCATCGGGATCAGGCGTCGGGATAAACTTTCTCTTTAAACTCGCAGAGGTCTTCAATCATGCAGGAACCGCAGCGGGGTTTACGCGCGATGCAGGTATAACGGCCGTGCAAGATCAGCCAGTGGTGGCAGTCGACCTTGAATTCGGCCGGCACCACCTTCAGCAGTTTCTCCTCCACCAGATCGACGTTCTTGCCCGGTGCGAAATTCGTGCGGTTACAGACGCGGAAGATATGGGTATCGACGGCAATGGTTGGCCAGCCGAAAGCGGTATTGAGCACCACATTGGCGGTTTTGCGGCCAACGCCGGGCAGGGCCTCCAGCGCAGCGCGGTCTTCAGGCACCTCGCCGTCGTGCAGTTCCAACAGCATACGGCAGGTTTTGATCACGTTTTCGGCCTTGCTGTTAAACAGGCCGATGGTCTTGATGTAGCCCTTAACGCCGTCAACGCCCAGTGCCAGCATGGCGGCCGGCGTATTGGCCACCGGATAGAGTTTGGCGGTAGCCTTGTTGACGCTGACATCGGTCGCCTGTGCAGAAAGCAGCACGGAGATCAGCAGTTCAAACGGCGTGGTGTACACCAACTCAGTGGTCGGGTGCGGATCGTTATCACGCAGGCGGGTAAGAATTTCCAACCGTTTTTGCTTGTTCATTATGCTTTCTCTGCCTGTCCTTGTCCCTGCGCCGGTTCAGCCCGTAACGCCCTGGCCGTACGCGCTTTCATCCTTTCATCAATCAGATATTTTACCGCCAATAGCAGACCCAGACCAATAAAGGCCCCCGGTGGCAGCATTGCCAGCAGGAAAGGGCTGTCGAAGTGAACCACCTCAATACGCAGTACCTTGGCCCAACTGCCCAGCAGCATGTCGGCCCCGTCGAACAGGGTGCCGTTGCCCAGCAATTCGCGCATTGCACCCAGCGTCACCATCACGCCGGTGGCGCCCAGACCAATCGCCAGGCCATCCAGTGCGGACAGGCCGACCGGTTTTTTAGAGGCCACCGCTTCGGCGCGACCGACCACGATGCAGTTGGTGACGATCAGCGGGATAAAGATCCCCAACGACTGGTAAAGGCCGAAGGCGTAGGCATTGATTAACATTTGCACGATGCTCACCGCAGCCGCGATGATCATCACGTAAATCGGGATGCGCACTTCATTCGGCACCCAGCGGCGCACTGCAGATATCGAGGTATTGGTCAGTATCAAGACCAGCGTGGTTGCCAGCCCCAGACCGAGGGCGTTGGTGACGGTGGAGGTGACGGCCAGCAGCGGACACATCCCCAGCAGTTGCACCAGCGCGGAGTTGTTCTTCCACAGCCCCTGGACAATCAGATCTTTGGCTTCACTCATTCGCTGGCTCCACAGGCAGGTAAGCTATCAAGTTTAGGCGGCAGCGTTTCCATATACAATGCCGTACGCCGAACGGCGTTTACCACGGCGCGCGGTGTGATGGTCGCGCCGGTGAACTGATCGAACATACCGCCGTCTTTCTTCACCGCCCAACGTTTATCGTCCGGGCCGTCAATCTTTTTGCCGCTGAAGAACGAGATCCAGTTCGAGATACGCAGTTCAATTTTATCGCCCAGCCCCGGGGTTTCGTGATGTGAGACGACCCGGGTACCCAGTACGTTACCGTTGAAATCGGCACCGACCAGCAACTGAATGGCGCCGGAGTAACCGTCCGGTGCGGTGGTTTCCAGTGCGGCTGCGGTGGGTTGACCGTTTTTGCGCGCCAGATACAAACGGTGTGGCGAGCCATTGCCCAATGCCGGATCGCTGACCAGGAAACACTCGGTCTGCATATTATTGTCGTAGTGTTCCGGTGGCACCACCTGATCAAGCAGCGTTTTTTGTTGTAACGCCGCCTGATGGGCGATGGTGTTCTGCGTCAGGCTATGGACTACCGCAGTCAGGCCGGTGGTCACTGCGGCAAATACCGCCAGCGTGGTGCCATGCTTTCTCATTGAATTTAGCATCATGGCTCCTTAGCGATGGCCGTACACGCGGGGCTGCGTATAGTGGTCGATGAGCGGAACGGTGATATTAGCCAGCAATACCGCGAAGGCCACGCCATCCGGATAACCGCCGTAAACGCGAATCAGCCACACCAGCACGCCCACCAATGCGCCGTAAATCAGGCGACCTTTCGGCGTGGTGGAGGCACTGACCGGGTCGGTGGCGATAAAGAATGCGCCCAGCATGCTGGCACCGGAGAACAGGTGGATCAGCGGCGAGGCCTGCTGCGCCGGATCAAGCCACCAGGCCAAACCTGAGCACAGGGCGATGGCCGCCAGCATACTGAACGGGATCTGCCAGTGGATCAGGCGACGGCCCAGCATAAACAGGCCACCGGCCAGGAAGCCCAGGTTAACCCATTGCCAGCCGATACCGGCCAATACACCACCGAACAGCGGTTGTTGCAGTACTTGCTCAACGCTATGGCCGCTGCGCAGGCCGGTTTTGAAGCCGTCCAGTGGGGTGGCCTGGCTGATGCCGTCGATGCCCATTTGCAGTTCATGGATGGTGGCACCCTGGCCGGTATGGCCGCTGAAAATGGCCAGCAGGGTATCCTGGAACGACAGCGCGGTGGCGCGCAGCTCATCCGGCGGCAACCAACTGGTCATCTGCACCGGGAAGGCGATCAGCAACACCACGTAACCGACCATCGCCGGGTTGAACGGGTTTTGCCCGAGACCACCGTACAGCTGTTTGGCGATGACGATGGCAAAGAAGGTGCCGATGACAATCATCCACCAGGGGGCCAGCGGCGGCAGGCTGATCCCCAGCAGCAGGGCAGTCAGCAGGGCGGAGTTATCCGCCAGTCGGGTCCGTACCGGCAGCTTGCGTAGCGCAAGGATAGTGCCTTCTGCCAGCAGGGCGACGATCATTGCCAGTGCGGTCTGAACCAGCGTGCCATAGCCAAAAAACCATACCTGCGCAGCGATACCGGGAATGCAGGCCAACATCACCCACAGCATGATACGGCTGGTGCTTTGCTGGTTATGGGTGAAGGGGGAGCTGGCGATGTGCAAGCCTTTGGCGGCTGTGGGTTGTACCGGCCTGAACTTCATAGAATAACTGTACCTATCTTTGCCGGACATCGGCAGGTTCAACGCGCCTCTCAGCGGAGACGCAGGAAAAATTATAGCGCTGCATTCTACCTGAATCACCGCAAGGGTAATACGTCTTAATGGTAGGGTTATTAGTCTTATAGCACGGTGTGTACGCTGTGGTTTGAGGGTCATATGGCGCGATCGGATTTTTTTTGCTGATAAAATCGGGTTAGTTTGGTGATGCAGCTGTAAACTGTCGGCATTAACTCCCGGCGCATAACGATAACCGCTGGATTAACATGGTATTTTTGGTTCGTTTTTTCGCACAAAATAACAACTTTTACATAATCTATGTGGGTTATTATCCCGAGTATTATTGAGTCAGTGAATGTAAATAATGACAAATGAAGATGTCTTTTTTATTGAAGAATTGATTGAATGGGTTGAGATACATCTGGAAACACGGCCAAACCTGGATGAAGTCGCACGCATTTCCGGCTACTCCAAATGGCACCTGCAACGCAAGTTCAAACGTATCACCGGTATTCAGCTCGCCACCTATATTCGCTCACGTATCCTGACGCGTGCCGCAGTGGCGTTGCGTATTACTCACCGTTCCATCATCGATATTTCAGACGAACTGGGCTTCGATTCCCAACAAACCTTCACTCGCATGTTCAAACAGCGTTTCGACACCACGCCTAACCGTTACCGTTCGATGGAAAGGTGGGACGTGAAGAATTTGATGCCGCGTTTCAGTTTTGATGCCAACTTTGCGGCCGATTACTACCCAGAGATCAAACGCCTGACGCTGCCCGATATGCAGCTTGTGGGTTACTCGCGGCAGTTGGATTTTGCCGGAGAGACGGAGATTGAACATTCGTCCTGTATGGCGATGAAGGACGAGATCTTTACCGATTTTTTCCGTGGGTTGAATGTGGATTGCCGCCGGGTGTACAGCATCCATTCTGTCCGTAATCGGGGAGGAAACGAATGTTCAGCGACTCATATCATGGCGGTGGATCCTGAGAACAAAAAGGATATTCTGTCGGGCTACCAGATCGACGATATTCCAATTGCCGGGCGTGAATATATCTCTATCAATCATTTGGGGACTGCCAAAGAATGCTCGCAGTTCTTTGCCTATCTGAGTACTCATGTGATGCCGGGGTTGCGTCATGAAGTACAGGGGAGCGTGGAGATGGAAATTATTCAAACCAAGGAATGGAATCAGGACTCGAAGATGCGCCAGATTGACGTTGATTACACCTACCTGATTTCTATCGATTAGTAGGCTGCGTCCCTCAAATGACCTCCAGCGGTGCTGACGTATCATTGAGGGACACAACCTGTGCCGCCTTGCTTCCTGCAAGGCGTCTGCGTTAATTACTCTTTATCCGTATCCGCCGTGGTCAGGCTTTGTGCCGCTTTTTTGGCTTTGACGCGGGCGATGGCTGCTGCCACTGCCGCCTTGCGTGGGTCTTCTTCTGGTACCGCCGCTGGTGGCTCGGTCGGAGTTTCCACTGTCGCCGCCTGTTGCGCAGCTTTCTTGGCTTTGGCGCGGGCAATGGCTGCCGCAACCGCCGCCTTGCGCGGATCTTCTTCTGGTACCGCCGATGGTGGCTCGGTCGGAGTTTCCACCGTCGCCGCTTGTTGCGCGGCTTTCTTGGCTTTGGCACGGGCAATGGCTGCCGCAACCGCCGCCTTGCGCGGATCTTCTTCCGTTACCGCCGCTGGTGGCTCGGCCGGAGTGTCCACCGTCGCCGTCTGCTGTGCCGCTTTCTTGGCTTTGACTCGCGCCAGTGCAGCGGCCACTGCAGCTTTGCGTGGATCTTCTTCTGTCACCGCCACCGGTGGCTCGGCCGGAGTATCATTCGTAGTCGTTTGTTGTACCGCTTTCTTGGCTTTGACGCGTGCCAGTGCAGCGGCCACCGCCGCCTTGCGTGGATCTTCATCTTCGCTAGCCGATGCCGTTACCGGTGCTACAGCAGTTTCCTGCTGCGCACGTCGTTCACGCGCCTGTGCCTTACGGGCCTCGCGGGCAGCGATCATCTCACTGTTATCCGGTGCATCGCCGCTGATGGTGCCGGTCGCCGGTGCCGCGTTTTTACTGCGAACCCGAGCCAGGGCGGCCTGAACGGCATCCTGATCGCCATCGGTCAGCTTGACCGCCGCTTTCTTATGACGCTCTTCACGCGCCAGTTTTTCACGTTCCAGGCGCGCCAGTTTGGCTTCGTAACGTGCCTTGGCTTCGGCGGTGCGAGCGGCTTCCTGATCGATGGCTTTGATCTCGGCCTTTTCCTGGCGGTAGTACTGCACCAGCGGGATATTGCTCGGGCAGACAAAGGCACAGGCACCACATTCAATGCAGTCAAACAGATTGTGATTGCGGGCTTTTTCGTGTTCTTCGCCGCGGCTGAACCAGTAAAGCTGTTGCGGTAACAGGCCCGCCGGACAGGCGTCAACGCACAAACCACAGCGAATACAGGACTGCTCCGGCTCCTGCAGTGCCATTTCGCTGACCGATGGTGCCAGAATACAGTTGCTGATCTTGACGATCGGCACGTTGAGTGCGGGCAGGGTAAAGCCCATCAGCGGGCCCCCCATCACCACCATTTGCTGAGCCTGCGGCTGGAAACCGGCAAATTTCAGCAGGTGCTGTACCGGCGTGCCGATGCGTGCCCACAGGTTGCCCGGATGGCTGAGGGCCTCACCGGTCAGGGTCACCACGCGCTCGATCAAGGGTTCGCCGTCGACAATCGCGCGTTTAATGGCAAAGGCGGTGCCGACGTTCTGCATCAGCACACCGATAGCGGAGGAGTGCTTGCCGTGTGGGACTTCTTTACCGGTCAGGATTTTGGTGAGCTGCTTGGCACCGCCAGAAGGGTATTTGGTCGGAACCACCCGCAGGGCGATACCGGGCTGGTCGCGCAGTGCCAGTTTCAAGGCGGCGATCGCTTCGGGTTTATTGTCCTCAATGCCAATCAGCGTGAGCTTGGGTTGCAGCAGGTGGCGCAGGATCTGCGTGCCTTCAATGACTTGATCGGCATGTTCCTGCATCAAACGGTCATCGGCAGTGATATATGGCTCGCATTCTGCGGCGTTGAGGATCAGGGTTTCCACCCCGTTCATGCCGCCCTGCAGCTTGCTGGCGGTTGGGAAACCTGCACCGCCGAGTCCGGCGATGCCAGCCTGATGAATACGTTGGATCAACTCGCTGGTGGGCAGTTGACGGTAGTCTGCCACCGGTGCACGCTCGCACCAGCGGTCTTCGCCGTCTGGCTGAATGATCACGCACAGTTCCGCCAACCCGGAGGGGTGAGCGGTGATATGCGGTGTGATGGCGCTGACAGTTCCCGAGGTCGGTGCGTGCACCGGCACGGTACGCCCCCGGCCCACGGTCAGCGGCTGGCCTTTCAGCACCGGGTCGCCGACCTTGACACAGAGTTCGCCTTCCGGACCCAAATGCTGTTGCAGCGGGATCACAAAAATATCGGGCAGTGGGGCGGTACGCAACGGCACGCCGCTGGACAGGGCTTTCATTTCCGGCGGATGGATCCCGCCGTCGAAATCCCAAATCCGGTCTTTTTTGAAGGCGGCGAACAGATTAAGCATGTTGCTCCACGTGGATCACTTGCACCGGGATCGTCTTCATGTCCCACTTCCAGTTGGCGGTAGTGGTGGCGACCGGTCTCATTTCAATACAGTCGGTAGGGCACGGCGCAACGCACAGGTCGCAGCCGGTACAAAGATCGGTAATAACGGTGTGCATGGCGCGAGTAGCACCGACGATGGCGTCCACCGGGCAGGCCTGAATGCACTTGGTGCAGCCAATGCAGTTGGCTTCGTCAATGTAAGCCACCTGGCGCACCGGTTCGACGACGGCTTCGCTGCCCAAGGGTTGCGGCTCGACGTTGAGCAATTCGGCCAGCTTCAGCATGACCTGCTCGCCACCCGGCGCGCATTTGTTGATCATCTCACCGTTGGCGACCGCTTCGGCATAAGGACGACAGCCGGGATAACCGCACTGGCCACACTGGCTCTGCGGCAGGATCTCGTCGATCTGCTCGGCCACCGGATCTTCTTCTACTTCAAAGCGGCGTGCGGCAAAGCCCAGCACCAGCCCGAACAGCAGGCCAAGGGCGCTTAATGCAGCAATCGCAATCCATAACGCGGTCATTAGAATTTCACCAGCCCGGTAAAGCCCATAAAGGCCAGCGACATCAGCCCGGCGGTGATCAGCGCGATGGAAGAACCGCGGAAGGGTGCAGGCACGTCGGCAACCGCCAGACGTTCACGGATCGCAGCGAACAGTACCATCACCAGCGAGAAGCCCGCGGCGGCGCTGAAGCCATATACCGCAGACTGCAGGAAATTGTAGCCCAGGTTGACGTTAAGCAACGCAACGCCGAGCACCGCACAGTTGGTGGTGATCAGCGGCAGGAAAATGCCCAGCAGGCGATACAGCGCCGGGCTGGTTTTGCGGACCACCATCTCGGTGAATTGCACCACCACGGCGATCACCAGAATAAATGACAGCGTGCGCAGATACACCAGATCCAACGGAACCAGAATAAAGGTATTGATCACCCAGGCGCTGACGGAGGCCATCGTCATCACGAAAGTGGTAGCCATTCCCATACCAATGGCACTTTCCAGCTTCTTGGAAACGCCGAGGAACGGGCACAGGCCAAGGAACTTCACCAGGACGAAGTTATTCACCAGTACGGTGCCGACAAACAGGAGCAGGTATTCGGTCATTGCGATGCCTAAAAAAATAAAAGCCGCCTATTATCGGGAATTGGCGGCCTGATCACAACATAGGGAAAGCAGGGTTATTGCCCTTTTTGCCCTTTTTTGGTGAAAATTTACACAATTATTCGCACAAAACGTGCCACAGAGTGGCCTAGCTCTCGGTAAAGGTCCCTTTGACTCGTTTGGAACGCTTCATATAGGGCACCAATAATGCCGCCATTAACAGTGGCCAGCCGAGACTGCGTACCGCCAATTCATCCGGCACCGGCGCAAAGGCAAAGGCTTTCACCGCCAGCAGCACGGTAATCAACAGCCACAGCAGGAACAATTTGGGGAACCGCTGTGCGCGGTGGCAGAACAACCACAGCAGCCACAGGGTAAAGCACCACATCGCCAGGGTAGTCAGCACCGAGAAATACCACTGCATGCTAAACGCCTGGGCGTTGGTGAGCAGATATTCGCGCGATTCCGGTACGAAAATCGCCATGCCATACAGGAGCAGCATCAGACTGGCGCTAAGCAGGGTGACAATCAGATAGGCCATCGGGGCCAGCAACCAACCGCCAATACGGGTGTATTCAGCTTGAGACATAAACGGCTTCCTGGGTAAGACATGATCCAATGTGACAGCCGCATAGCTTAGCGGGTAATGCGGGCTTCGTCATCAATATCAAACGGATGGTCGGACTCAGGCGGGGGGTTGCAGCACGTTTGGCTACCGACAGCCCAATGTGCTGCCGGTAGCCAGCCGATTAACGGCGGTTAAGTTGATAGTAGGCTTCGTTCCAGCGCAGCTCGTTTTTGAACGACGGCAGGGTGGTATCCTGGTCGATCAGCAAGAACTCGATGTTATGCATTTCGGCATACAGCCGCAGCATATCGGCATCCAGCGCTTGCGAGAACACCGTATGGTGCGCGCCGCCTGCCAGGATCCAGGCTTCGGCCGCAGTCGCCAGGGTGGGTTGGGCCCGCCAGATGGCACGGGCCACCGGCAATTTGGGCAGCGGGTGCGGCTGTTCCACGGTATCCACCTGATTGACCAGCAGGCGGAAGCGATCCCCCATGTCGATCAGGCTGGCATTGACGGCCGGACCGGCAGGTGTAGAGAAAATCAGTCGCGCCGGGTCGGCCTTGCCACCAATACCGAGCGGTTGAATATCCAGCAGCGGCCTGGATTCTTTGGCGATCGACGGGCAGACCTCCAGCATGTGCGAGCCGACCACCAGATCGTTACCCGGCTGGAAATGATAGGTGTAATCCTCCATAAACGAGGTCCCGCCGTGCAACCCACTGGCCATCACTTTCAGGATGCGCAGCAAAGCGGCTGTTTTCCAGTCGCCTTCGCCGCCAAAGCCGTAGCCTTGCTGCATCAGGCGTTGCACTGCCAGTCCCGGCAATTGCTTCATGCCGTGCAGATCTTCAAAGTTGGTGGTGAAGGCCTGGAAGTGACCCTGTTCGAGGAAACGTTTCATCCCCAGTTCGATGCGTGCCGCGTCGATCAGGTTTTCACGTTTTGCGCCGTTAACTTTCGCCGCGTCGCTCAGCACATAGCTGGCTTCATACTCTTCAATCAGCGTCCCCACATCGCCACGGCTAACTTCATTGATCACGCTGACCAAATCGCCGATGCCATAGGCATTGACCGAGTAGCCGAACTGGATCTGTGCGCCGACCTTATCGCCATCGGTCACCGCCACCTCACGCATGTTGTCGCCAAAACGGGCCACTTTCATCTGCTGACTGGCCTGCTTGGCGGTGGCGACCCGCATCCATTGAGCAATGCGTCGGTGTGCCTCGGGATCTTGCCAGTGGCCGGCAATTACGCTGTGCTGCTGACGCATACGGGCACCGATAAAGCCGAACTCACGGCCGCCGTGGGCGGTCTGGTTGAGGTTCATAAAGTCCATATCCATGCTGTCCCATGGCACCTGGGCGTTGAATTGGGTATGGAACTGCAGCAGCGGCTTGTGGAGCACGGATAGCCCGGCGATCCACATTTTGGCCGGTGAGAAGGTGTGCAGCCAGGCCAGAATGCCAACGCACTGTGGCTGATAGTTGGCGTCACGGCACAGGGCGGTGATTTCATCCGGCGTGGTGACCAGCGGTTTCAGCACCAGTTTTACCGGTAACCCGGCCTCGCGGTTGAGGCTTTCCACCACCTGTTCGGCGTGCGCCTTGACCTGCTGCAGGGTTTGCGGGCCGTACAGGTGCTGGCTGCCGATGGCGAACCAGACTTCGCGCTGCTTGAATGCGTCCATTAAAAACTCCCGAATTGTCATGTCGAATCAGGGTTCAGCTTGCTGAACCGGAGGTAGAGGTGTAGCGCGGCTCGGCGGCCTGGCACCACTGTTGATAGCGTTGGTAAAGCTGTTGGTAGCGAGCGACGTGTTGCGGGCTCGGTTGCAGGGTGCGTTCGATACCGCAGGCCATCTGGTGCTGGGCTTCGGGCACGCTGCCAAATTGACCGGCGGCCACGGCGGCGAAGATCGCTGCACCCAGCGCGCAGCACTGATCGGAAGCAACGATTTGCAGCGGTCGGTTCATGACGTCGGCGCAGACCTGCATGATCGCCGGTGATTTACGCGCAATGCCGCCCAGCGTCAGCACGTTATCGACCGGAATATCCTGCTGTTCAAAGCACTCCATAATCGCGCGGGCACCAAAGGCGGTGGCGGCGATAAATCCGCCGAACAGCGTCGGCGCATCGGTACCTAGGTTCAGATCGGCGATCACGCCTTTCAGCCGCTGGTTGGCGTTGGGGGTGCGGCGGCCGTTAAACCAGTCCAGCACCACCGGCAGATGAGCCAGTGACGGGTTTTCAGCCCAGGATGCGGTTAGCGCCGCCAGCAGGCCGGCTTCAATCTGTTGTAGCTGGGCTTGCAGTTCAGGCTGATTTTTCGCGGCTTCGCGCAGTGGCCAGCTCAGCAGGCGGCTGAACCAGGCGTACATATCGCCAAAGGCCGACTGGCCTGCTTCCATGCCGATCATCCCCGGCACCACACTGCCATCGACCTGACCGCAGATCCCCTCGATGGCGCGTCCGTCCACCCGCTGACGATCGGCGATCAGAATGTCGCAGGTGGAAGTACCAATCACCTTCACCAGAGTGTAAGGCTGGGCACCGGCACCGACGGCACCCATATGGCAGTCGAAAGCGCCGCCGGACAGCACCACCGTGGCGGGGAGCCCGAGCCGAGTCGCCCATTCGGCGCTCAGGGCGCCTACCGGCAGGTCGGCGGTGTGGCAGTCCTCAAACAGCGGCCAGGGCAGGTGTTCAACCAAGAGCGGATCGAGTGCGGCAAAAAACGCCTTCGGCGGCAGCCCGCCCCAGTCCGGGTGCCACAGGGTTTTGTGGCCGACGCTACAGCGCCCGCGTTTTAACTGATGCGGCGCGCAGGTACCGGACAGCAGCGCCGGTACCCAATCGCAGAGTTCAACCCAGGAGGCGGCGGCCTGACGGACTTCGGCGTCCTGGCGCGTGACGTGCAGGATCTTGGCCCAGAACCACTCAGAGGAGTAAACGCCGCCGATATAGCGGGAATAGTCGGGGAATTCGCCGCTGCGGCACAGCCGGTTGATGGCGTCTGCCTCTTCAATGGCGGTGTGATCCTTCCACAGCACAAACATGGCATTCGGGTTGTCGGCAAACTCCGGGCGCAGTGCCAGCACCTGGCCTTGCTCGTCGATCGGCGCCGGCGTGGAGCCGGTGGCGTCAACGCCGATACCAATCACCTGTAGCCGCTGCTGCGGTGACATGCGTTGTACCAGACTGACGATCGCCTGTTCCATGGCTTCAATGTAGTCGAGCGGATGGTGGCGGAAACGGTTCTCCGCCGCATTGCAGAATTCGCCGCGTTGCCAGCGGGGGTAATAGACCACTTCGGTATCCAGCTCAGTACCCTTATGGCAATCGACCGCCAATACCCGCACCGAGTCGCTACCGAAGTCCAGTCCCAGGGCAATAGCACCTGCCGTCATGATGTTGACTCCTGATGTGTTAATACGCTGTGACAACCATAGGAGCCGAAGCGCGGTGCAGGTGAGGAGCCGTTAGCTGGAAGTATGCACTTTTCTGCTTCCCGCAGTGGTTTTGTGACGGCTGTCATAAGTTATCGCTTGGCGGAATTCGCTAAATATATGCACATATCAGCTGTATTCCACGGATGTGATAGCGCTCTACATTTCAGTAACAAATACCCGCTAAAACTTATGCCGTCTTACCCCCGTTGTGGATGAATGCCGCGAGATAAGCGCCACACCGACAACGGACATCCTAATGATAACGTTTTCACCGCGAGCGGGTTTCGTCGCCACAGAGAACAAAATAGCGGAGAGCATCATGCATAAATTCACTAAGACGCTGGCGACACTGGGACTGGCGGCCGTTATGTCACATTCAGCTATCGCCGAGACCATGAAGCTGGGTTTTTTAGTCAAGCAACCGGAGGAACCCTGGTTCCAGACCGAATGGAAGTTTGCCGACAAGGCCGGTAAGGATCTCGGTTTTGAAGTGATTAAAATCGCCGTGCCGGACGGGGAGAAAACCCTCAATGCCATCGACAGCCTGGCAGCCAGCGGGGCCAAGGGTTTTGTTATCTGCACGCCGGATCCGAAACTCGGCTCGGCGATTGTCGCCAAGGCGCGCAGTTACAACCTGAAAGTGATCGCCGTGGATGATCAGTTTGTCACTGCCAAGGGCAAGCCTATGGACAGCGTGCCGTTAGTGATGATGGCCGCCACCAAAATCGGTGAACGTCAGGGCCAGGAGCTGTGGAAAGAACAAAACAAACGTGGCTGGAAATTGCCGGAAACCGCGGTAATGGCAATTACCGCCGATGAGCTGGACACCGCCCGTCGCCGCACCGGCGGCTCGATTGCCGCGCTGAAAGCGGCCGGCTTCCCGGAAAAGCAGATTTATCGGGTACCGACCAAGTCTAACGATATCCCTGGGGCGTTTGACGCTGCCAACTCGATGCTGGTGCAGCATCCTGAAGTGAAAAACTGGCTGATTGTCGGCATGAACGACAACACCGTACTGGGCGGCGTACGCGCTACCGAAGGCCAGGGCTTCAAGGCACCGAACGTGATCGGCATCGGTATCAACGGGGTGGATGCGGTCAGCGAGCTTTCCAAAGCACAGGCCACCGGTTTCTACGGCTCGCTGCTGCCAAGCCCGGATATCCATGGTTACAAGAGCATCCAGATGCTGCATGACTGGGTCGAAAAGGGCGTAGAACCACAGAAATTTACCGAAGTGACCGACGTGGTGCTGATCACCCGCGACAACTTTAAGACCGAACTGCAGAAAAAAGGCCTGATGTAATTAGCGAGGCCGCCCACAGCACGTTGTCGGGCGGCATTTTTAACTGCAGGAGGAGCGCACTATGACCGCCGCACTGCCGTATTTGGCGTTTAAAGGCATCGGTAAAACCTTCCCGGGCGTGAAGGCGCTGGATGACATCAGCTTTAGCTGTCAGGCCGGGCAGATCCACGCCCTGATGGGGGAAAACGGTGCCGGGAAATCCACGCTGCTGAAAATTCTCAGCGGTAACTACGCGCCGACCCAGGGGGAAATTCAGTTACAGGGGCGATCGGTGCAGTTCGCCAACACCACCGATGCGCTGAATGCCGGGGTGGCGATTATCTATCAGGAACTGCATCTGGTGCCGGAAATGACGGTGGCGGAGAACATTTATCTTGGCCAACTGCCGACCAAACGTGGGCTGGTGGATCGCAAACTGCTGCGCTACGAGTCCCGATTACAGTTGGAACATCTTGGGCTGGATATTGATCCGGATACGCCGCTGAAATACCTGTCGATCGGCCAGTGGCAAATGGTGGAAATCGCCAAGGCGCTGGCGCGTAACGCCAAGGTGATTGCCTTTGACGAACCGACCAGTTCGCTGTCTGCCAGAGAGATTGAGCAATTGTTCCGGGTGATCCGTGAATTGCGCGCCGAAGGGCGGGTGATCCTGTATGTCTCGCACCGTATGGAGGAAATCTTTGCCCTCAGCGACGCTATCACCGTGTTTAAAGATGGCCGCTATGTGCGCACCTTTGACGATATGCAACAGGTAGATAACGCACAGTTGGTGCAGGCGATGGTCGGACGTGACCTGGGGGACGTGTATGGCTATCAGCCGCGTGAGCTGGGGCCGGTACGTCTGGCGCTTGAAGGGCTGAAGGCACCGGGGGTCAAAACGGCGATCGACCTGAGCGTGCGGGCGGGGGAAATCGTCGGGCTGTTCGGCCTGGTCGGTGCCGGGCGCAGTGAGCTGATGAAGGGCATCTTTGGTGCCACCCGGATCAGTGCCGGTCAACTGGTGCTGGATGGACAAGCCATTGCCATTCGTTCACCGATTGACGCTATCCGCGCCGGTATCATGCTGTGCCCTGAGGATCGCAAAGCGGACGGCATCATCCCGGTGCATTCGGTACGCGACAACATCAACATCAGCGCACGGCGTAACAGCATTCGTGCCGGTTGCCTGATCAACAAAGGGTGGGAGGCCAGCAATGCCGATCATCATATTCGTGCATTGAATATCAAAACGCCGAGCGCCGAGCAATTAATTATGAATTTGTCCGGTGGCAACCAGCAGAAGGCCATTCTGGGCCGCTGGCTGTCGGAAGAGATGAAAGTGATCCTGTTGGATGAACCGACACGCGGCATTGACGTCGGTGCCAAGCATGAAATCTACCACGTGATTTACCAACTGGCGCAGCGGGGCATTGCCGTGCTGTTTGCCTCCAGTGATTTGCCCGAAGTGCTGGGATTGGCGGACCGCATCCTGGTGATGCGTGAAGGCGCACTGTCCGGCGAATTACATCATGACGAGGCCAGTGAGGAAAAAGCCCTCAGCCTGGCGATGCTGCGCACCCCTGATATAGCCCCTGATGCCGCTGCGGCGGTGGCCTGATCGTGAAGGAGAAAGAGATGTCGACCATAACGACCCATTCTGTGAAAAAACGCAGCGGCCTGGGGCTGGCGCGAATTTGGGACAGCTACGGCATGCTGGTGGTGTTCGCGGTGCTGTTTATCGCCTGCGTGCTGTTTGTGCCCAACTTTGGTTCTTTTATCAATATGAAAGGGCTGGGGCTGGCGATCTCCATGTCCGGCATGGTGGCCTGCGGTATGCTGTTCTGTCTGGCCTCCGGGGACTTTGATCTGTCGGTCGCCTCGGTGATTGCCTGCGCTGGGGTGACGACGGCGGTAGTGATCAACATGACCGAAAGCCTGTGGATCGGCGTGGCGGCCGGTCTGTTACTGGGCATGGTTTCCGGGCTGATTAACGGCTTTGTTATCGCCCGGCTGAAAATCAACGCGCTGATCACCACCCTGGCCACCATGCAGATTTTCCGCGGGCTGGCCTACATTATCTCCGACGGTAAAGCGGTGGGGATTGAGGACGAACGCTTCTTCGCGCTGGGTTACGCCAACTGGCTGGGGCTGCCGGCACCGATCTGGATCACCGTCGCTTGTCTGATCCTGTTCGGCTTCCTGCTCAATAAAACTACCTTTGGCCGCAATACGCTGGCGATTGGCGGTAACGAGGAGGCCTCGCGGCTGGCTGGGGTGCCGGTAGTGCGCACCAAAATCGTGATCTTTATGCTGTCCGGGCTGGTTTCCGCTGCCGCCGGCATCATTCTGGCTTCGCGCATGACCAGCGGCCAGCCGATGACTTCAATCGGCTATGAGCTGATCGTGATCTCCGCCTGCGTGCTGGGTGGGGTGTCATTGAAGGGCGGCATCGGCAAAATCTCCTACGTGATCGCCGGTATCCTGATCCTGGGCACGGTGGAAAACGCCATGAACCTGCTGAACATCTCGCCGTTCTCTCAGTATGTGGTGCGCGGTGTGATCCTGCTGGCCGCGGTGATTTTCGACCGTTACAAACAGCAGGCTAAACGCAGCGTTTAAATTGCCAGCCCTGCTCACAGTTCTGTTATCGGCCCGGGCAGTAATCCGCCGGGCCGCTAAGCTAGGATTGATATCTAAGCTATAAGATTGCCGGGAGGACCGATGTATCATCGCATGGCACAGGAACCGCAACCGAACCCGCTGTTGCCAGGTTACACCTTTAACGCTTATCTGGTGGCGGGGCTGACGCCGATCATGGCGGAGGGTCCGCTGGATTTCTTTATCGATCGCCCCGGCGGCATGAAGGGCTATATTCTCAACCTGACCATCAAGGGCCAGGGCAAGGTGTTTGACGGTGAAGATACCCTTTACTGCAATCCGGGCGATCTGCTGCTGTTTCCGCCCAAGGCGGCGCATTACTATGGCCGTTCACCGGACAGCGACTGTTGGTATCACCGTTGGGTGTATTTCCGTCCGCGCGCCTATTGGGCCGACTGGCTGGAATGGCACAGCAAAACCCATGAGGTGGGGCGGCTGACTCTGCCAAACAATAACCTGCTGCTGGAGTTTGACCGGCTGTTTGCCAATATCGAACAGACCCAGCGTTCCGGCCGCCGCTTTGCCGAAGAGTTGGGGATGAACCTGCTGGAACGACTGCTGTTGCGCGCGATGGAAGAAGATCCGCTCAGCCCGCAGAAAATCATGGATCCGCGGGTGATCGAAGCCTGTCAGTTCATTACCGGCAATCTGGCCGGCGAGTTGCGAATTGACGAGGTGGCACGCCATGTCTGCCTGTCGCCATCGCGGTTGGCGCATCTGTTCCGTGAGCAGGTGGGCATCAATATTCTGCGCTGGCGAGAAGATCAGCGGGTAATCCGTGCCAAGCTGCTGTTACAGACCACGCAGGAGTCGATCGCCACTATCGGGCGGGTGGTGGGCTATGACGATCAGCTCTACTTTTCCCGGGTGTTCCGCAAACGGGTGGGCGTCAGCCCGAGCGATTTCCGGCGCCGCAGCCTGGAGATAAATTATCCCGCCAGAAATCAGCGCGATCAGCCTTATATGGCGGTCACCAATTAACATTAAATTTACTTCTTGTTCCTGCCTGCGTCATGGTGTCAAATCTGATGGGTCTATTGCGAGCCAGTAAGAGGAAACACCATGGCAGAAAAAATTCGGGTTGGGCTGGTCGGTTACGGCTATGCCAGCAAAACCTTTCATGCGCCACTGATCGTTGGCACTCCCGGCGTAGAGTTGGCCGCCGTTTCCAGCAGCGATGCCGGGAAAGTGCACGCAGACTGGCCGTCGATGACGGTGGTCAGCGATCCGCAGGCGCTGTTTAACGACCCCTCTATCGATCTGATCGTCATTCCTACCCCCAACGATACCCACTTCCCGCTGGCACAGCAGGCCATGGCCGCCGGTAAACATGTGGTGGTGGACAAACCGTTTACCGTGACGTTGTCACAAGCTCAGGAGCTAAAGCAACAGTCGGAGCAGAGCGGCAAGCTGTTGTCGGTATTCCACAACCGTCGCTGGGACAGTGATTTCCTGACGCTCAAGGCGCTGCTGAAAGAAGGCGTGCTCGGCGAGGTGGTTTACTTCGAGTCTCATTTCGATCGCTTCCGGCCGGAGGTGCGTCAGCGCTGGCGCGAGCTGGGCGGTGCAGGTAGCGGCATTTGGTACGATTTGGGGCCGCACCTGATCGATCAGGGATTGCAATTGTTCGGCAAGCCGGAAACGCTGTTTGTCGATTTGGGCGAACTGCGTCCGGGCGCACAGTCGGTGGACTATTTCCACGCGGTGCTTAACTACGGTCAACGTCGGGTGGTGCTGCATGGCACGGTGCTGGCGGCGGCGGAAACCGCGCGTTATATCGTGCACGGTACCCAGGGCAGCTTTATCAAATTTGGTCTGGATCCGCAGGAAGACCGGCTGAAGGCCGGTGAGCGCCTGCCGCAGGCTGACTGGGGTTACGACATGCGCGACGGAGTGGTGACGTTGTCACGTGATGGCGTGCTGGCGGAAAAACCACTGCTGAGTATTCCGGGCAATTATCCCGCTTATTACGCGGCAATCCGCGATGCGATTAACGGTGAGGGTGAAAACCCGGTGCCGGCCGCCGATGCCATCCAGGTGATGGAATTGATCGAGCTGGGCATTGAGTCTGCCAAACAGCAAAAGGCGCTGCCGGTAGCTTGACCGCCAGGCTTCTTATCCGGGTTCGGCTGACCGAACCCGCCTAACTTCTCGAGGTATCCGGATCCATGTCTTGGTTGCAACGTCTGCGCATTGATAAATTTTTGCTGGTCTTGATTCTGGTGGTGATCGTCGCCTCGGTTTTCCCTTGTGAAGGGGTATGGAAAACCTTCTTTGATCGCCTGACCACTGCCGCTATCGCGCTGTTGTTCTTTATGCATGGCGCCAAGCTGTCTCGTGAGGCGATTATCGCCGGGATGGGCCACTGGAAGCTGCATCTGGTGGTGTTCCTCAGCACCTTTGCGCTGTTCCCGCTGCTGGGGCTGGCGATGAATTTGATGGTGCCGGGGCTGATGACACCGACGGTGTATATGGGCTTCCTCTACCTGTGTGCGCTGCCGGCGACGGTTCAGTCGGCCATTGCCTTTACCTCGGCGGCGGGCGGTAACGTGGCGGCAGCGGTCTGCAGCGCTTCGGCATCCAGTATCCTCGGCGTTTTCCTCTCACCCTTGCTGGTGGGCGCGTTGATGCACACTCAGGGTGGCGATACTGATGTGTTGCACGCCATTGGTTCGATCATTTTGAAACTGATGGTACCGTTTGTGGTGGGGCATTTGGCACGGCCGTTGATCGGTAAATGGGTCGATCGCCACCGCAAGCTGATTAATCTCACTGACCGGTCATCGATTCTGCTGGTGGTGTATACCGCCTTTAGCGCCGCGGTGGTCGAAGGCATCTGGCACAAGATTGACGGTTGGTCGCTGCTGACCATTCTGGTGATGTCCCTGGTGTTGCTGACGGTGGTGCTGATTATCAATACCTTTGCTGCACGTTGGCTGGGATTCAATACCGCGGATGAGATCACCATTGTGTTCTGCGGTTCGAAAAAGAGCCTGGCGAACGGCATTCCGATGGCTAACGTGCTGTTCCCGGCGGCGGCGGTGGGTGCGATGGTGCTGCCGTTGATGATATTCCATCAGGTACAGTTGATGGTGTGCGCCGTGCTGGCCCAGCGCTATGCGCGCAAAACCGCCAAACAGCGCGCAGAAGTGCTGACGGCGAAATAAAAAATGGGCGCGAAATCGCGCCCTTAAAAACAATTTTAATCTTGGCTTTTAACCCGAGATACCCGGGCCTAGCGCACCGAGGGCCGCTCCGGCGGACAAGCCGCTACGACCCCTTCGGCACGCTCTCCTAATATTCGGCTCAAGTGGAAGCCTGAAGGTCTGGTTTAACCCCGAACTTTATCGCGCAGCGCCTGCTTTTCCTGCTCGCTGAGGAACGCCATTTTCAGGCCATTTTCCTGAGCGGTGCGGATCTCCGCCGGCGTCAGCCCGGCCTGGGGTGCTGCCACCCGGTATTCGTGTTCAATTTCGATACCCTGAACCGCCGGATCGTCGGTGTTGATCGACGCCATGACGCCGTGTCGCAGGAACTTCGCCAGCGGATGCTGTGCCAGAGAAGGCACGGTGCTGGTTTGTATATTGGACGTCAGGCAAGACTCGATGCCAATACCGTGCTCCGCCAGGAAGTCCATCAACGCCGGATCTTCAATCGCTTTCACTCCGTGGCCGATACGCTCGGCGCCCAACTCACGAATCGCCTGCCAGATGCTTTCCGGACCGGCTGCTTCGCCTGCGTGTACGGTGATGCGTAATCCGGCGTCACGGGCGCGGTTGAAGTGGTTAAGGAACAGGCCACCTGGGAAGCCCAGTTCGTCACCGGCCAGATCCAGCGCGGTGATGCCATCGCGGTGCGCCAGCAGGCCATCCAGCTCTTGTAAACAGGCCGCTTCGCCGAAGGTGCGACTCATGATGCCGATCAGGCGGACGTCAATGCCAAAATCACGGGAGCCGGAACGAATGCCATCAATCACCGCTTCCACCACTCCAGCCACCGGCAACTGGTGCTTCATCGCCATGTAATACGGCGAGAAACGCAGTTCGGCGTAGTGCAGACCGGCGTTAGTGGCGTCCTCGACGTTTTCGTAAGCGACCCGGCGGCAGGCTTCCAAGTCCCCCAGCACCGCTACCCCCCAGTCCAGCTTTTGCAAAAAGCTGACCAGATCCGGTTCGGCATGGGTGATTTGCACGTGCGGACGCAGCGCTTCCAGTTCGTCGGCTGGCAGGGCAAGGTTAAACTGACGGCCCAGATCGAGAATGGTTTGCGCACGAATGTTGCCGTCGAGGTGACGGTGGATGTCGGTCAGTGGTAGGCGGGAGTCAATCATGATGTGCACTCGTTATTTTGTTGTAGGTAAAGTGCAGATCAGTATAAAAACAAAATGATGAAAATTGCCATTTTGTTGCATAAAAAAGTGATTAAAATCACATTAATTGCGAGTGGTGCCGCATTTTCAGGCGAGTGCGGGAGAGATATACCCCCGCGACCTGGCAGGCAAACGGCGGCCAAACCTCATCAACCCACCCTCAGTTTAGTGATATTTTCATCGCCGTTATCGGCTACGCCGTGCAGTGCCAGCCAATCTGCAATCTTGCCGATCTCCAGCGGCAGCGCTTGATCAACGCGGATCACCGGGCCTATGGACATCGGCATGGCGCGTTCGGCCAGCGCCCGCAGCTCAGGCAAATATTCTGCGCCGGGATGGCCAGCAGAGCGCTGACCAATGCGGGCAGCATAGCGATCGGTCGCCAGTTCAGCGGAGATCTGGTTCCACACCTCTAAAACCTGGACCACTCCCGCCTCGCGTAGGTATTGACGCAACAGTTCTCTGGGCTGAAAGCCGAACCAGGCATCAATAACGTAGATACAGCGTGACGGAGCCTGCGCCACCGTCGACCAGATTGCCTGATAGGCGGCGTAGCCAAGCCGACGGTTAAGCTCACGATCCACGTTGTCCAACCGGGCCATAAAAGGCTCTTTGATGCCGTCGAGGCTCAGATAAGGCAAACCAAAGTGATGCGCCAGCGCACGGGCGAGGGTGCTCTTGCCAGAAGCCGGAATGCCATTAACCAAAATAACGCTTTTACCACCGCTGTCAGTGAGCACAGTCATAGGATTTCTACCACCTCTTGCCACAGTTTGGCGGCGCGCAGCTTATCGAGCCGCTGTTTGTTGTCCAGTAACTCGACAATCGCCCGGATGCCTTCTTCAATATGCCGGTTGCTGTCCGTCGCACCGAACAGGATGACGATATCGGCCTTTTCACTGTCCTGAAAGGCGACAGGCTGATCTAACAGCACCATGCTGAAACAATCTTTGATCACGCCGCATTCCGGCCGGGCATGGGGGATGGCAATCCCCTCATCAAACACATAATAAGCGCCATGGGCCAGCGTATTGCTGATCACCGCCTGGTGATAGGAAGGGTGAATATAGCCGTTCTCGACCAAAGGCTGCGCCGCCAGCTCAATCACTTTTTTCCAGTCCGTTTCCTGCACACCGACCTGTATTGCTCCGGCCTCGATCAACAGTTGTTTAATGGTCATCATGTTCCCTCAAAGAGACTTCCTGATAATATTGCGCAGCTCGTCAATCTTGATAAAAACCGTATCAATATGTTGGCGATGGTTTTTATTTTTGGCATAAATCTTTAATGCTCGATTATAGGTCAACATTAAGGTTTTATGTATTTCGCTATTTGTCGGTGTGGCCGCCAACTGCTGCTCCAATACGCTTATTTCGGCTGATATATCATTGGCTTCATCATCATTATGCACATCGGGAACGGCCTTTTTATTTCGCCGTAATTTCATAAAATCAAGCATAGTATTCTCCAGCCCCGACGGGCGCCGGGGCACCAGGGTTGTAGGGTTATATTAAAAAGAAAACGGAGCAGTGATTATTTAAACAGGCCGATCTTTTCCATTAATACCTGGGTGACGGCATTATTGGCGGGGATCAGGAATTTGCGCACGCTGTCATTCACCTTGCCCTTTTCAAATGTCTGCATGCAACGACCAACCCATTGCACGTTCATCTCGGTACCGACGTTGACCTTCTCAATGCCGCCGGCCACCGCGCGTCGCATGTCCTCATCACTGACACCGGTACCGCCGTGCAGCACTAACGGGGTCTGGGTGGCCTCGGTGATTTCCGCCAGACGCTGGTGCTGAATATGTGCCTTGCCGGTGTACATGCCATGAACGGTACCGACCGAAACGGCCAGCATGTCGACTCCGGTTTCATCGACAAAGCGTTTGGCGTCTTCCACCGTGGTGAAGGTGATGTCTTCTTCCGCCACGGCCTTGCCGTCTTCCGAGCCACCGATGGCGCCCAATTCGGCCTCAACCGACACATTGCGCTGGCGTGCAATGTCGATCACCTTGCGGGTATTGACGATGTTCTCGTCCATTTCCAGGTGTGAACCGTCATACATCACCGAACTGAAACCGGCGTCGATCGCGGTAACGATAGAGGCGATGTCAGAACAGTGATCCAGGTGCAGGCAGGTTGGCACCTGTTCGCTTTCTGCCAGTGAGCGCACCGAATCAACCAGCAGCTTGTAGCCCAGATACTCGGCGGTGCCGGTTGAAATCTGGATCATCAGCGGGCTGTGGGTGTCCCTGGCCGCTTTAAAGAAGGCCGGCAGCATTTCCAGGCAGTGGAGATTGAATGATCCTATTGCCTTGAAGTCACGCGCTTTGGCCACGGACAACAGCTCGTTGAAATTATAGAGTTTCATGGACTTTTTCCTCATGGTGTTTGGTTGATTTACCGTTAACAAACCACGCAATCAGCGTGACGAAGACGATGAACAGGGCGATGAACAGCCAGTTACCCTGGAAGGCATGGCCCATCACCAGACCGCTACTGATGACGTCGGCGTCGCTGAAGGTCACGCCGACAAAGCCGTAGCTTTCCAGCATCGGCACCAGAATCGCCGGCAGGAAGGTGATAAACAGACCGTGGACCACGCCGCCGATCATAGCGCCGCGGCGACCACCAAGCGCATTGCCGAAGATGCCTGCGGTACCGCCAGCGAAGAAGTTGGTCAACAGACCAGGCAGGATCATCGCCAGACCGAACATAGGGAAAACGATCATGCCGATGATGGAGCCCAGGGTGGTGGCCAGGAAGCCAACGATCACCGCGTTCGGGGCGTAGGGGAACAGCACCGGGCAGTCCAGTGCCGGTTTGGCGTCCGGCACGATGCGCATGGCGATACCGCGAAAGGCGGGGACCAGTTCGTTAAGCAGCAGGCGCACGCCGCTATAGAGAATAAAGACCCCGGCGACAAACTGAATGGCCTGCATAAAGGAGTACATCAGGTAGTTCATACCGCCGGCATATTGGGCAATGTATTGCGGACCGGCCGCCAGCGCGGGGATCAGGTACATCGGGATCATCACCACCGCCATCGACAGGTAGGTATCCTGCAGGAATTTGAAGTTGTCTGGCAGCTCCAGATCTTCGGTTGAGCGGGAACCTTTACCAACCACCTTGGCGACTGCCGCCTGGACCAGATAGCCGATGGTACAAAAGTGCCCCAGCGCCACCTCATCCGACCCGGTGATTTTGCGCACCACCGGTTGGGCCAATGCCGGCATTAACACCGCCATTACGCCGCCAAAGATGCCGCCGGTCAGGATCAGCGGCAGGCCGGTTAGGCCGGCCTTGTAGCCGATCACCGCCCCGATGGTGGCCATCCACAACAACGCCTGGCCGGTCAGGAAGATGTACTTGAACGGGGTAATACGGGCAATGATGATATTCACCGCGAAAATCACCATCAGGGTCATCGCCACTTCCGAGCCCAGCTCACGGTTGGCCAGGCCGGCAATGGCGGCGACGTCGGTGATGTAGCCGGTCATGCCGAAGCCGTGAGTGAAGATGCTGTTCAGGTAGGTCAGGGCACCGACAATAATGTTGATGCCTGCCATCATGATCAGAAAGCCCAACAGGGTTTTAAAGGTGCCCTCGGCCACTTTCCCGGTAGATTTTTTCTGCAGTATTAGCCCCAGCATGGCGATAAAGGCGATCAGGATCGAAGCCTGACCGAGCAGGTCTTTGACAATGAAGTCAATCAGGCTATTCATGGCAGTTTTCCTTCATGTCGCGCTCTTTTAAAAAGGCCACGATCTTTTGCTCAATTTCTACTTTATCGGTGAGCCGGTGGAGAATAATCACCCGTTTCTTTTCCTCTTCGCTGGCATCGGCATTTAAAATATCGGCGAAGGTTTTTTGGGTGAGAATAATATCTGATTTAAAGGCGCTGGCCTCAGAGATAGTGGTGTGATCAATGTCTGCCTCAATCTCTAATTTTTTCAGCACCGCTCTTGCGCTCATTTCGATGGCAAAGCTGGAGCCGAGGCCACAGCCACATACGCACAGTATTTTAAGCATGGGGATCTCCTCAGATTATATTTAATTGCCTGGCGAGTTTGTAATGGTGTCCTTCGGTATCAATCAAACGTTTTTGCATGCTGATTAAGTCAATCGGAATGGGTTGGTTGCTGGCATTAATAATAATGGCTTTGTTTTTCATGCCGGAATGAATACAACGAACCACTTCGCTGGCCATAATAGTTCCCTGATAAATCTCTTCACAGGTAGGATCGCCATTGCGTAAACCATAACCCATAATGGTTTTACGGATGCGTACACCAATTTTTGGTTCAAGCTGTTTAATCATGGTGTCAATGGCACCCTGAAAGCCTGGCGAATATTCTTTGGTATATCCCTCGGAACATAAAATAATGACGCTATTTTGTTGTTCCAGCCGCTGGGATATTTTTTCTGCCAGCTGGCTTAAGGCATATTGGCATTCCGGGATCAGGGCAAAGTCCGCATTGGATTTGATCGCCGCCTGCAGCGTCAGTTCCCCACAGTAGCCGCCCAATAGCTCAATCATAAACACGCGTCCGGGCAGGGCGCGTCCGGTGTTGCGCAGCTTGGAGACCTCTTTGATCACCTGCTCGCAGGCGGTAGAAAAACCAATACTGTAATGGCTGCCAAACACATCATTGTCGATGGTCATGCCCACGCCAAAACAGTTAACGCCAAATTCGCTGAGGGTATTTAAAAACTGCAGCGAACCGTCGCCACCGGCCATAATAAGCACTTCAATGTGTAAGGTTTTAAGCTGCTTGCTGATGGTTTCATATTCACCGGCAACCAATTTCTTGGCCGTGCGGCCGGAAGACATTATCGGCATCGATGAAATAGAGTAATCAACCAGGTCGCGATGACTGACAGATTGATGTTGATTAGCCAATAATCCGGGTATTCCGCCGTTAAACAGAACGATATCGGCCTGCGCCAGTCTGGCGACCTGGAAAATAAAGTTATTAATGCCGGTGACGTCGCCGCCGCTTATTACCACACCGATTTTCATATGCTGGCCTCCAATCTGTTCCGTGGGGCTCATTGTCATTTTTGGCATCGCTAAAATTTGCAAGAGACATCACAAAACACTCACAAATATTTCCGTGATTGTCCTTGACAGACTGGTTGTAGTTAATGTTTTTGAGAGGTAGATCCCATTTTAATTTAAGTGCCTCAGCAGCGTTAAAACGACTATTTATTAATAATCATCATGTTACATCTGTGTTGTCGTAGGATTATTAGTAGGGAGAAAAATGATTGGCTGGGAGAAAATAAGTTTAACGAAGTGTGATTTCTCTCGCATTTTTATCCTATTCGCGGAGATTAATCGTAATAAATACGCAAAGAAGATTAATAACCGCGTATTTATTACGTTATTTAATTCAGGATACCACTCAGGCTTTGATAACGGTCAACCCGGCCTGTTCCAGTGGGGCCGTTAGCGCGGCGTCGGTCGAACGTTCGACAATAATACTCTGCGCCAGTGTGATATCGCCAATGGCATACTGTGAGGCGGCATTCAACTTGGCGGCAGAGGCCAACACCACGGTTTCGGCTGCCCGCGCCGCCAGAGCGCGCTTGATGTAGGCCTCTTCTAGATCGCCGGTGCTCAGGCCGGCGGTCGGGTGCACGCCGGTCACGCCCATAAAGTAGAGGTCGGCGCGGATGTGCGACATAGCTTCCACCGCTGCCGCGCCCACGCTGACGATCGAGTGTTTGTACAGCCGCCCACCGATCAGAATGACTTCCACTTTGGGGTGCTCCACCAGGCCAACCGCCACGCTGGGGCTGTGGGTGACGATTGTGGCTTCCAGCGTGGAGGGAAGCTGTTTCACCAATTCGGCGGAGGTGGTACCGCCGTCGATGATCACCACCTGACCGGGTGCGATCATTGCCGCTGCGGCTTTGGCAATTGCGCGCTTGGCGGCAGATTCCTGCCCGTTTCTTTCGGCGAAGGTGGCAATCGCCGGAGAGACCGGCAGCGCGCCACCGTGCACCCGTTGCAACAGTCCTTCACTGTCCAGCTCGCGCAAGTCACGCCGCAGAGTATCCTCGGACAACCCGAACATCTCGCTGAGCTGTTTGGCCAGCACCTGTCCGTCCTGGGCCAGTTTTTCCAGAATGATTTTTTTACGTTGGCTGGTGAGCATGACGTTCTCCCGTTAAATTTACTCTGCACGAAATATCTTGATAATACACGAAACCGCACGATAGTATCGCTTTCCTTTCCTGGTTGTGGAGTTGACCAACATGATCGCCACTAAAGATCGGGTTCGTATTATCGAAACCCGGGTGCTGTCCGATGACTGGTATCTGCTGAAAAAAACCACCTTTGATTTTTTACGTCGCGATGGAGTATGGCAGCGGCAAAGCCGTGAAACCTACGATCGCGGCGACGGTGCTACCATTTTGCTGTTTAACCGCCAGGCGCAAACGGTGGTGCTGACGCGCCAGTTTCGCTTCCCAGTGTTTGTCAACGGTCACGACGGCATGCTGCTCGAGGCCGCCGCCGGTCTGTTGGACAACGCTTCGCCGGAAGAACGTATCCGTGCGGAAGCGGAGGAAGAAACCGGCTATAGGGTGCAAAACGTGCAAAAGGTATTTGAAGCTTATATGAGCCCCGGTTCCGTTACCGAGAAGCTGCATTTCTTTGTCGGCGAGTATCATGCCGCCGGGCGGGTCAGCGACGGCGGTGGGGTGGAAGCGGAAGGCGAAGATCTCGAGGTGATCGAACTGCCGCTGACGGAGGCGCTGAACGCCATTGCTCAGGGGAGTATTGTCGATGCCAAAACCATCATGCTGCTACAGTTTGTTGCCCTTAATCACACGCTGGAGAATGCGCTATGAAAGCTCAACTGATATTAATTGCTGGCCCTTACCGCAGCGGTACCGATGGCGATGCACAGCGTATTGCCGATAACCTGCAACGCCTGGAACAGGCAGCGCTTGAGGTGTACCAACGGGGGCATGTACCGGTGATTGGGGAATGGCTGGCGTTACCACTGGCGGCAGCGGCAGGCTCAACCCGCCATGACGATGCCATTAGCGAGGAATACCTCTATCCGGTGGCCCATCGGCTGATTGCCCAGTGTCAGGCGGTGTATCGCATTGAGGGGGTGTCGGCGGGGGCCGATAACGACGTACGCTTGGCTCATGAGCGCGGCCTGACAGTTTATCAGCGTCTCGCAGAGATCCCACAGGTTTAAGCCTGGATAGCGGTGACGTAGCAAAGATGAGATAGGCCCTCTCCTGGCGAGAGGGCTTGAGGTGAACGGACTAAGCTGGGCCCAGCACAAATTTCATTCCGTTAATCAACTTGTCCATACCGGCCTCTACCTTGCTGCGCGGGCAGCCGACGTTCAGCCGCAGGAAGCCACGGCCTTCTTCGCCGTAGGTGAAGCCCGGCATGATGGCAACCTTCTCCCGCTCGATCAGCACCTGTTGTAACTGACGGTCGTCAATGCCCAGCGGGCGCAGATCGATCCAGGCCAGGTAAGTGGCCTGTGGTGGTTGCCAATTCAGTGTCGGGAACGCCTGATTCAACCGCTCGGCAACGTAGGTTAGGTTGTCCTGCAGGTAGTCGCGCAGTGCGTCCAGCCAGGGCTCGCCGTGGCGATAAGCGGCAATATGCGCGACAACCGCCAGTACTGCCGGAGAAGATAACCCGTCGCGTGCCTTAAGTTGCTGAGTGTAGGCCTCACGCGCGGCATCATCGCTGATAAAACCGTAGGCCCCGGTCAACGCCGGGATATTGAAGGTTTTGGAACCTGAGGTCAGCAGTGCCCAAGGCGTGGTGGCAAACTGGCTCCAGGGCGTATGATGTTGCTCGCCCCAGACCATATCCATATGGATCTCATCGCTGATCACCCGCACGTCGTGGCGTTCGCACAGCTCGGCCATTTGCTGCAATTCCTCCGCACGCCATACCTTGCCGGTCGGGTTGTGCGGGCTGCACAGCAGCAGAATTTTGGTTTGCGGCCGTGCCAGTAACGCCTCCAGGTGGGCCATATCGCACTGCCAGTCGTTGCCGTCCTTGTGCAGTGGGCAGGCCAGCAGTTGGCGTTGATTACCGAGGATCACCTTATAAAAAGCGTCATAAGCCGGGGTGTGGGTGACGACGTATTCACCCGGTGCTGACCACTGGCGGATCAATTGCGCCACCATGTAAATCACCGACGGACCATAGACGGCCATATGGGTGTCTATGGGGGTATTGAAGCGCTGTTGATACCAGTGGCGCACCGCGCCGAGAAAATCCTCATGCTGCCAGCGGCTGTAGCCCAGCACACCATGCTGCAGGCGCTGTTGCAGCGCCTCGAGAATGCAGGGCGCGGTGGCGAAATCCATATCGGAAATGGTGAACGGCAGCAGGTCATCGTGACCAAAACGGTCAGCGATGTAATCCCATTGCGTGCACCAGGTACCGTGGCGATCGACCGGGGTGGAAAAATCAAACATTTGACGTTCCCTGCAGGGCCGCAGCAGGAAGCGCTGCCGCTATCAGTGAGTCTAATTCATCTTTCACCGATTGCACCTGCGGGCCGATCACCACCTGAAGATTGTGCTCATTGAGGTGTACCACGCCAATGGCGCGATTGGCCTTCAGCGCTGCGTCATCCACCTTGCTCATGTCGTCGACCGACAGGCGCAGGCGGGTGATGCAGTTATCCAAAGAAACAATATTCTCACTGCCGCCCAGCGCCGCCAGAATGGCCGGAACGTTATAGCCGGATTTGCCGACCGGGCCAGCGGGGGCGCTCTGGCTGGCTGTGGTTTCGCTTTCGCGGCCCGGCGTTTTGATATTAAAGCGCTGAATGGAGAAGCGGAAAATGGCGTAGTAGGCGGCGAACCAGATGCCGGCGACGATCGGTACCAGATACCACTTGGTGGCGGTACCGTGCAGAATGCCGAATACCACGAAGTCGATGATATTGCCGTCGGTGTTGCCGATGGTCACGCCCAGCAGCGCCATCACGGTGAAGCCCAACCCGGTGAGGACCGCGTGAATGAGATACAGGAACGGTGCGACAAACAGGAACAGGAACTCGATCGGTTCGGTGGTGCCGCCGACCACGCAGGCCACTACGCCGGAGATCAGCAGGCCTTTAATCTTGTGGCGGTTTTCCGGCTTGGCACAGTGATACATGGCTAACGCTGCGCCCGGCAGACCACCCAGGAAGGCCGGCATCTTGCCCTGTGACAGGAAGCGGGTGGCGCTTTCGGCAAAGCCGGTGGTGGTTGGGCAGGAAAGCTGAGCCTGGAAGATGGTCAACGCACCGCTCACGGTATGGCCGCAGACGTCGAGCGTGCCGCCCGCCTCGGTAAAGCGGATCAGCGCCACCAGAATATGCTGCAAGCCGAAGGGTAACAGCAGGCGTTCGCCAGTACCGAACAGCATCGGCCCAAAGGCACCGGCGCTGTTGATCACCCAGCCCAGCCCGGTAATACCGGCGGCAAACCAGGGCCAAATCAGGGGGATCACCAGGCCACACAAACCCAGTATCACGGTGGTGACGATCGGCACAAAGCGGGTGCCGCCGAAGAACGCCAGCGCATCCGGCAGACGGATGGTGTGGAAACGCTCGTGCAATTTATAAACGATGATACCGACGATCACCGCACCCAGAATACCGGTATCAATCGATTGAATACCGAGGATATTTTGGATGTTGTTGGCTTTCAGCACCAGCGGATCGGTGGTGGGTAAAATGCCGGTGGTGGTCAGGTAGAAGTTGGTGGCCAGGTTCAGTACCGCAAAGCCGACGAAGCCGGAGAACGCGGCGACGCCCTTGTTTTCACGCGCCATACCCAGCGGAATGGCAATGGCGAACATCACCGGCAGGAAGCTAAAGGCAAAGGAGCCGATCTTGCTCATCCAGGTGAACAGCAACTGGAAGGCAGGGTGGCCGATAAACGGCAGCAGGGTGATGACATCCCGGCTGCTCAGTGAACTGCCGATACCCAGCATGATGCCGCAGAACGACAGCAAGGCGACGGGCAGCATAAATGTTTTGCCCAGGCTCTGGAAAAACTCCCAGAGCGTGATTTTTTGTTTTTTAGGTGCTGGCATAACCGGCGGCTCCTGGCGGAAAAACGTGCGAAAGTGGTGTGTACCCCTGTTAGGTAAAAATAAGATAAAACGTTTTACCTACTAAAAATGCGCCACTAATCACAATTCCGACGCGCACTTTGCGGTGACAATGACGAGACCAGTAAAACGTTTTACTGACCAAACAGATTCGGTATACCATTTGCTGCAAGATGCAGAATGCCCAGGAGCGGGCTCGCAGAGGTCATGACCATCAAAAAGATCACCATTACCGATGTCGCGCAGCAGGCCGGTGTCTCGGTTACCACCGTTTCGCTGGTGCTGAGCGGCAAAGGGCGTATTTCACCCACCACCGTGGCGCGGGTGAACCACGCCATTGAACGCTTGGGCTACGTGCGCAACCGTCAGGCGGCGACGCTGCGTGGTGGGGCGTCGGGCGTGATTGGCCTGATCCTGCGTGATATCTGCGAGCCGTTTTATGCGGAAATGACCGCCGGGCTGAGCGAAGTACTGGAGGCGCATGGCAAAGTGTTGTTCCTGACCCAAAGCGGTCGCGACGGCAAGGGGCTGATGCGTTGTTTTGATACGCTGCTGGAGCATGGGGTTGACGGCATGGTGCTGGCGGGGGGGATACGCTCGGCCGAGGGGCTGAAGGAGAAGGCCACAGAGCAGGGCGTGCCACTGGTGTGCGCCGCACGCTCGAATGGTTTGGAAGGGGTTGATGTGGTGCGGCCGGACAATATGCAGGCCGCCAAGATGGCCACCGAATTCCTGATCAAACGCGGCCACAGCCAAATCGCCTATCTGGGCGGGCAAAGCAGCTCCTTAACCCGTGCCGAACGGCTGGGAGGCTTTTGTGCCACGCTGGTGCAGTATGGCCTGCCTTTTCGCTCCGACTGGATTGTCGAGTGTGACTGCCATCAGCGGGCGGCGGCAGAAGCAGCGGAAAACCTGCTGCGGCAACACCCGAACATCAGCGCACTGGTCTGTCATAAGGCGTCGGTGGCGTTAGGCGCCTACTTTGGTATCGTGCGCAGCGGGCGCAGTATCGGTTCGGAAGGCGTCGACACTTACTACGGCCAGCAGGTGGCGCTGATTGGTTTTGGCGATGTGCCTGAGGCCGAACTGACCGAACCACCGCTGACGCTGGTTTCCAGCTCGGCGCGAGAAGTGGGGCGCAGCGCCGCCTCACGCTTGCTACAGCGGATCGCCGACGCTGAGTTACCGCCGCAAAACGTGATTCTGCCGCCGGTGTTGATCAAGCGTGGCTCGGCTTGATCCCAACCTCATTGTTGTTCATCCTTGACCTGCTGCTGGATCCAGCTAACAAACACTTTCATCGCCGGCGTCATATCGCGTGATTTCAGGTGGGTCAGCCAGTAGCTGCCAAGATCCGCTTCGGCGCTGAAGGGGCGCTGCAACAGGCCTTCCCGCAGCTCGCGGGCAAACATACGTGCCGGAGCCAGCGCCACACCACCGCTGTGGATCGCCCCTTCTACCATCAGCCGGGAAGAGTCGAACACCGGGCCGTTAATCCGCCACGGTGTCACCTGTGCAGCGGCAAACCAGCGTTCCCACTCGTCCTTGCGGTAGCTGCGCATCAGCAGTTGGTGTTGCAGATCCTGCGGCGTGTGGAGTTGCTCTGCCACATGCGGTGGGCACAGCACCGTCAGCGGGGCGTCAAACAGTTTGAGGTTGTGGGTCGCGGGCCATCGGCCTTCACCGAAGCGGATAGCGAAGTCCATTCCGTCGGCCGACAGGTTAACCAGGTTATTATTGGTTAACACCCGCAGATCGATAAACGGATGTGACTCTCTGAACGCCGCCAGCCGGGGCATCAGCCAACCGACGGCAAAGGTGCCGACCACCGCCACCGTCAACACCTCATGGAAATGCCCGCCTTCGAACTGTTGCAGTACCGACTCAATGCGGTCGAAAGCGTCGGTCAATATCGGCAGCAGTGCCTGTCCTTCCTCGGTCAGATCCAGCCCGCGCGGCAGGCGACGGAACAGCTGAATACCCAACTGTTGTTCGAGTGTACGCACCTGCTGGCTGACGGCGGCCTGGGTGACGCTCAGTTCCAGCCCGGCGCGGGTAAAGTTCAGGTGACGGGCGGAGGATTCAAATGCCCGCAGGGCATTAAGCGGCAATCGGTTGCGCATAGAGTTAGCCATAAGTTTTTCTTTATGCTGGCTGAAATTCTTATCGCTTGTCAACCTCAGGCGAAAACCCGATATTTAGCCCAGCTGTTGCGGAATTAACGCAGTCAGAAAAGGAATAACACCGTTACCCAAGGATATCTTCGTGTCGAATGGCAATAAAATCTTTTACCATCGGCCGATACCCTGCAACCCAAGAGCTTTCACATGACCAAAATAAATCGCTTGGCGGCCGCGTTGCTGGCCGCAATGATCCTGCCGGCTGGCCATGCCGCCGATAGGGCCGACATCGACGCCATTATTCAACCCCTGATGCAGAAATATGGTGTGCCGGGCATGGCCATCGCCGTGTCGGTGGACGGCAAGCAGCAGTTTTATCACTATGGTGTGGCGTCCAAACAGACTGGCAAGCCGATCACCAACCAGACTTTGTTTGAAATTGGTTCATTGAGCAAAACCTTCACTGCCACATTGGCTGCCTATGCACAGAATGAGGGCAAATTGTCCTTTGCCGAACCGGCCAG
Source organism: Serratia proteamaculans (assembly GCF_008830365.1). Taxonomy (GTDB): domain Bacteria; phylum Pseudomonadota; class Gammaproteobacteria; order Enterobacterales; family Enterobacteriaceae; genus Serratia; species Serratia proteamaculans. Next base: position 534,937 of record NZ_WBKI01000001.1, read on the forward strand.
TCATTACCTGCCGGAACTGCGCGGCAGCGCCTTTGACCACGTCAGCTTGCTGAACCTAGCCACGCATACCTCTGGTCTGCCGTTGTTTGTTCCGGACCAGGTGACCAACGACGCGCAACTGATGGCCTATTATCGGCAGTGGCAGCCGACGCATGCGGTAGGCAGCTACCGGGTTTACTCCAACCTGGGGGTTGGCATGCTGGGGATGATAACCGCCAAAAGCCTGAACCAACCTTTTGCTCAGGCGATGGAAACACAGTTGCTGCCAGGGTTGGGCATGAACCATAGCTACGTGAATGTTCCGACCGGGCAGATGGAAAATTACGCCCAGGGTTACAACAAGCAAGACCAGCCGGTGCGAGTGACTCCGGGCCCGCTGGACGCAGAAGCCTACGGGATTAAGTCCAATGCCCAGGATCTGATCCGTTACCTGGAAGCCAACATGAAGGTGGCCAAGGTGGGGGATAAGTGGCGCAAGGCACTGGCCGTGACCCATACCGGTTATTTCCAGGCGGGGGTCTTTACCCAGGATCTGATGTGGGAAAGCTATGCTTACCCGGTGGCATTGGCCAAGCTGACGGAAGGCAACAACGCCGGAATGATCATGAACGGCACGCCGGCCACCGCCATCACGCCGCCGCTACAGCAGCAGACGACCGCCTGGTTCAATAAAACCGGCTCAACCGGCGGGTTCTCCACCTACGCGGTATTTATTCCGTCGCAAAAAATTGCGGTGGTGATGCTGGCCAATAAATGGTTCCCGAATGACGACCGGGTCGCGGCCAGTTACCGGATCGTGCAGGCGTTGGATAAACCTTAATGCTGAAGCTCAGGGCGCCATACTGGCGTCCTGAGTGCGGCGCTGTTGCGACCGTTTCTCCCGCATAAAATCAATGAAAACCCGCAGCTTGAGCGGCATATGCCGACTGGCCGGAAAGTAGATGAAAAAACCGGGGGAATCGCCGCTGTACTCCGCCAGTACTTCCACCAGTTGCCCACTGCTTAGCTCGCGTTGCACCGTGTTGGCAAAACGTTGGGTCATGCCCAATCCCATCAAAGCGGCGTCTTTAATCAGCCGGTCTTCGTTAAATATCAGGCTGCCGCTGACCTCCAGCGTGAGCTGCCCGCCATCCTGCCTGAAATACCAGGGTTCAAACTTGCCGCTGCCGGGGAAACGGTAACGCAGGCAGTTGTGGTCGCTCAGCGCCTGTGGCGTCAGTGGTGTGCCGTGCTGCGCCAAATAGCCGGGAGTGGCAATAATCACCCGCCGCTGGTCGTGGTCGATCGGCACCGCAATCATGTCTTTTTGTAGCATGGCTCGCATGCGAATACCGGCATCGAAACTGTCCAACACCAGATCGGAAAAATGGTCGTCGGTAAACAGCTCAAGCTGCACCTCGGGGTAGAGCGCCTGAAATTCCGTCAGATAAGGCATCACCAGCAGCGAGGCGGCCAACTGCGGCAGGGTAATGCGCAGCAGGCCGGAAGGGTGACCGTGCAGGGTGCGCACATCGTCGGCGGCCACCTCGATCTGTCCCATGGCGGGCGCCACCCGTTGGTAAAAAAGACGCCCCTCATCGCTTAGCCGCACCGACCGGCTGGTACGGTTGAACAGCCGTACCCCAAGCCGGGTTTCCAACGCCTGAATGTTTTGCGACACCGCCGGAGGGGTGACACCCAACTGATTAGCTGCCTGGGTAAAGCTGCCCAAGCGTGCGACGGCTTCGAAAAACGGCAGTAATTGCAATAGTGAACTCATCTATCAGTAATCCCTGCTTAATGATTCGTTAAGTAATAGGGTATTTAATTTTATAATAATCACTTTAGACTGATTTCATACCCCTCAGAGAGCATCAAATAATGTCGACATCGAATCAGTCATTAGCAGAACGAGTACAGATGGTCAGCAGACAGGCGCTTGCCGAACAACGCATCGTCGGCAGCGTGGTGCTGGTGGCGCAGCAGGGTAAGGTGATTTACGCCGAGGCCAGCGGCTACGCAGATCGAGAACTACAGCGGCCGATGCGACGTGAAACCCAGTTCCGGTTGTCTTCGGTCTCCAAGCCCTACATCACGCTGGCGGCGATGCGCATGGTCGAACAACAAAAGCTGGGGCTGGATGATGCCGTCAGCCGTTGGCTGCCCTGGTTCACGCCTGCGCTGGCCGATGGCCGCCAGCCAGAGATTAAAATCCGTCATTTGCTCAGCCACACTGCCGGGCTGGATTACCGTTTTAATCAACCCGCGGATGGGCCGTATCAGCAGTTGGGCATTCAAGACGGCATGACGTTGTCACCATTGACGCTGGAGCAGAATTTACGACTGTTGGCTCAGGCTGATCTGTTGGTGGTACCCGGCAGCGAATTCAATTATTCGCTGGCGATCGACGTATTGGGGGCGGTACTGGAGCAGGTAGCTGGCGAGCCGCTGCCACTGTTGTTCGAACACTGGGTCGCGCAACCATTGGGGCTGAGTAATACCGGGTTCTACACCAGTGACGTCGACAATCTGGCGACGGCTTATCACGACAACGCCGCCCGGCCGGAGCCGATTCACGACGGCATGCATCTGACACTGCCGGAAGGTTTTGGTTTTGACATTGAATTGTCGCCATCACGCGCGCTTGATCCGCTGGCCTATGCATCTGGCGGTGCCGGCATGGTCGGCGATGCTGATGACGTGCTGCGCCTGGTAGAAACCTTGCGCGGTGGTAGCGAGGGGATTTTACAACCGGCCAGCGTGGCGCTGATGCGTCAGCCGCATGTCGGTGCTGAAGCTGAAACCCAGGGACCGGGCTGGGGCTTTGGTTTTGGCGGCGCGGTGCTGGTGGATGCACAACTGGCGATGACGCCACAGCATAATGGCACCCTGCAGTGGGGTGGTGTGTATGGACACAGTTGGTTTTACGATCCGCAGGCGGCATTAAGCGTGGTGGCGCTGACCAATACGGCGTTTGAAGGTATGAGCGGGCAGTATCCGCAGCAGATCCGCGATGCGGTGTACGGGAACCAGGAATAAAACAGGGGCCCGACTAAGCGGGCCCCAAGGCTGTGATGCTGAGAATTACTGGGCCGGTACCGGTGCAGGAACGGCGTCCTGTGCCGGTGCGCCTTCTGCTGCTGGTGCACCCAGCAGGCCAAAGGTACCGATGAACTCTTGCAGCGACATCTTGTTGCCGTTCAGATCAACCTGGTTGTCGGCGTAATGGAAGCTGCTGCCGATCACCCCGTCCTTCAAGGTGGTCAGTTTGAACATCTGCCCCATGGCGGCCAGACCCTGCACCTGCTGCTGGGCCAGTTTCTGTGCTTCTTCCGCGCTGTAACCTTGCAGTAAAGCCGTTTGCGAGGTGGTTTCGGTTGCCATCGCTACCGGAATGCTCAGATTGGCGTCCAGTTTTTTCACTGAACGGGCAATCAGTTGATCCGGTGATTCGGCAGGGGAATCGGCCTGCGCAGGATCGGTCAGATCCAGATTCAGGGTAAAGGTGCTTTCACCCTTGCTGTTTTTCCAGCTCAGCGGTGCAACGCTGATGCTAGGGTTGCCCTTCAACAGCAGCGGCAGGTTCTGCAGCAGGATGTCGGTGGTTTGCTGCTGGTAGGCCACAGGATCCATAGTTTGCGTCTGTTGCAGCATTTGCATCGCCTGCTGGTTATAGCGGTCAGCAAACTCTTTCAGCGATTTGGCGTCCAGTTTGTCGATTTTCAGCGACAGCTTGCCGGAACCGAAGTCGCTGTTCTGGATCTTCAGCGCGTCCATGGTGTAATCGATCTGGCCGTTCAGGTTTGCGTCTTTCTCACCGAATTGGCTTGCCAGCTTAAAGCCGTCCAGCGTCAGGGTATCTTTACCGTCAACGGCAACCTTGACCTGCTTCAGTTCCATATTCTGGTTGCCCAGGCTGAGATCGAACTGACCTGCGTGGGTCTTGCTCTTCAGCGTAGCGCCCAGCAACTGGACCTGCTCGGTCTGACCAAACTGGTTCGGGCCGCTGATCATTGCGCTGTCGCTGCTGGCGTCCAGGGTGATGGCTTTCATATCGCGTGAGACATCGGCATTGATGGTCGCACCGCTGAATTTCAGCGCTGACTTGTCCTTCTGGTATTCCAGCGGGATCACGTCAATGGCAGATGAGGTATCACCACTGTAGGAAATACGGGATTCGGCGGTGAACAGCGACTTGCCCTTGGTGATATCAAACAGGCCTTTGGTCGCCGGGGTGTTTTCCAGTTCGGTATGCACTGACGCCATGCTTGGCAGCAGGTTGAATTTTTTCAACTGGGCAAACGGGAAGGGACCGTGGTCGATGGTTTCCATAAACGCCACTTCATCACCGGCTTTCAGCGGAGCCTCGTCGGTGGTGACGCTGCCGTCGGCGCGCAGCACGTAGCGAATTTTACTGCTGAAAATACCGCGCTGGTAATTTTCATAACCCAGCTTAACCCCGGCTTTTGGCAGATAGACTTTCAGCTGGCTGTTGGCGTTATCAACCACTTCACCCATCCGTTGTTCGATCAGTTTGCCGGTGTACCAGGAAGCCCCGGTCCATGCTGCGCCAAGAACCACAATGACGCTAACAGCGACTAACGATTTTTTCATAGTTCTGTTCATCCTTATTAAGCCATCTGTCTCGAACAGATGGATGGGCAAATTGGGGCCAATAAAAAAAACGCCCGTAGGCGTTTAATTGTGAAGGTAAGCCACTCTTTCAGCAACCAATTTGCGGAAATTTACCGAGTGTTTACGACAACAGGTTATAAACACGAGCGATTCGACCGCTGCCACTGACGTTAACCGGCGATTCGAACGCGCCGATAAAGCAGGATTCACCCGGCTTGAGCACCAGTTGCTGATCCTGTTTGGTTAGTACCGCTTCACCGTCAACGCAGAACACGATGGCCGCGCTGTTTTGCGCCAGCGCCTGTGGAGCAGTGGAAAGGTCATGCAGTGAGAAGGCGAAATCTTCGACCGGGATTGGGAAGAACAGCTCGTCACCGCGCTTTTGCGGCTGGGTCAGCAGGCCGGAGGCCGGTTGCGGACGGAACTGCAGGTTGGCCAGCAATTCTGGAATATCGATGAATTTTGGCGTCAGTCCGGCGCGCAGCACGTTGTCCGAGTTGGCCATAACTTCCAGCGCCACGCCTTTCAGGTAGGCATGTGGGGTTTCGGCATACAGGAACATCGCTTCGCCCGGCTTTAGCTGTACCACGTTCAGCAGCAGCGGTGAGAACAGGCCGCTGTCTTCCGGGTAGAAACCGGCGATAAAGCGGATAGTGTCCCAGGTTTCGCCCTGTTGATTATTCAGTGCGGCTTTCAGTACCCCAAGCGCCAGCGATTTCTGTTCACCGCTCATCGCCAGCAGGCTGGCAAACAGGGATGACAGGTGGCTGATATCCGGCTGTTGCAGGAATGCGGCGATATCATGATGGGCACCGGCAATCGGCTGCAGCAGGGAAACAATGTCGGACAGTTCGCGGAAGCCGTTCATCGCCAGGAAAGGCGTCAGGGCGAACACCAGCTCCGGTTTGTGATTCGGATCTTTATAATTACGCTCGGCGGCGTCGAGCGGAATACCGGCGGCATTTTCTTTGGCGAAGCCTGTTTCGGCGGCGGATTTACTTGGATGCACCTGAATAGACAGCGGCTGATCGGCACACAGCACTTTGAACAGGAACGGCAACTCACCAAAGCGGCTGGCAACTTCGGCACCCAATTGTTTAGGCTGATCTTTATCAATGACATCGCGCAACGAGCGCAAAGTGCCGTCGGCACCGGCCACGCGGGAGCTGCTTTTCGGATGAGCGCCCATCCACAGCTCGGCCATCGGCTGCCCTTGCGGGTTAGCGATGCCATACAGCTGGGTTAACGCGTCGTGACTGCCCCATGCATAGTTTTGCACTGCGTTGGTCATTTTTTGCATCTTGATAAACATCCTTTGCATTCCCGTCGAGGCGACGGTCAGTATCTGACAGTGAGTAAACCTTGTGCGGCTTATCCTACACGCGAACCTTGGCGTAAAAACGGGGCGCGATCAAACAAGTAGCGTTCCGCAAGGCCGGCAAAGTATAGCGTGATAGCCCCCCCTGTCACAATTCGGACGTCGGTTGGCAAAGTGGTGGGGTTGGATAAAAAAACACCGTTTCTTTTTTGCGGGTAAATATATTTTTCGGCGTAAATGCAGACGTTGGCATTTTAGTCCGCTTCCTCAATTTATATTTCAAACTGTGTTTTTTGAAGTGAATTATTACCGGCAGAATATATCTCTCATCATAATTATTGGGTTTGTATTGGCAATCACACAACTAGCTAAATTTAGTGGGCAGCGTCGCTATACAGTGCAGGCAAATAAACTCACTGATTAAATTTTGCTAAATTAGAGGCGCTGATGAAAAAACTGCTACTGGTTCTGATGCTGTGCACTTTCGCAGCCCATTCGGCCGTCGTGGTCACCCATGCTTATGGTTATGGCGTTGCCCGGCCGGTGGTGGTCGCTCCAAGACCGGTGATCGTCGCGCCACGCCCGGTCGTGGTTGTGCCTCAGCCCGTGGTGGTTACACCGGCACCGGTGGTGGTCACTGCTGCCCCGGTAGCTCATCCTGTTGCCGCCGTTGCCGGTGCCGTCGGTGCGGGGGTGTATCGCCACAACGAGCGTCAGGACGCCTACGATGAAATCAATCATCTGCAGGACCAAAGAATTAACGCTTATAATCAACACCACCCTTAATCTGTGGGTTGAGAATAAATAATCGGAGCGCCAGACGGTGCTTTTTTATTGCTGATATTTGCCTGCCGGGCTGAGAGAACCTACCCCAAAACAATATCCGTACAATAATCCAGACAATGTTGAAAAAATGCTGTGAAGTAACTCTCTTAATGCGAATAGTTATTATGTCACTATACTGGTTGGGTGTGCCGGCGGGCTTGAGCGCGTTGGCGTAATCGTACATTTTTAGGAATTGTACTAAGGAGATCGTGATGGCAGCCGTTCGTATTGAAAAAGACTCTATGGGGCCGATTGAAGTGCCGGCCGATCGGCTATGGGGGGCGCAAACCCAGCGTTCACTGGAGCACTTCCGCATCTCTTCCGAAAAGATGCCGACCGCCCTGATCCATGCGCTGGCGTTGACCAAACGCGCTGCGGCCAGCGTGAATATGGATCTGGGCCTGCTGCCCACCGAACGTGCCAACGCCATCATCAGCGCTGCCGATGAAGTGCTGGCGGATCAACATACCAATGAATTCCCGTTGTCGATTTGGCAAACCGGCTCCGGCACCCAGACCAACATGAACATGAATGAAGTGCTGGCCAATCGCGCCAGTGAGCTGTTGGGTGGCGTGCGGGGGGAAGAGCGAAGGGTGCACCCGAACGACGACGTCAACAAGAGCCAAAGCTCCAACGATGTGTTCCCGACCGCGATGCACGTAGCCGCGGTAATTGCAGTGCGTGAGCATTTGATCCCCGAACTGAAAGTGCTGCATAAAACCCTGAGTGACAAAGCAGAAGCCTACCGCGATATCGTCAAAATTGGCCGCACCCATCTGCAGGATGCAACGCCGCTGACCCTCGGCCAGGAGATTTCCGGCTGGGCGGCGATGCTGGCGCATAACCTGCAGCACATTGAGGCCAGTATTCCGCATATCTGTGAACTGGCCTTGGGTGGGACTGCCGTGGGCACCGGGCTGAATACTCATCCGGAATACGCGGTTCGCGTTGCCAGGGCGCTGGCTGACCTGACGAAACAACCGTTCGTCACCGCCCCCAACAAATTTGAAGCGCTGGCGACCTGTGATGCGCTGGTGCATGGTCACGGCGCGCTGAAAGGGCTGGCGGCGTCGTTGATGAAAATTGCCAACGACGTGCGCTGGCTGTCCTCCGGCCCGCGTTGCGGCATCGGTGAAATCTCGATCCCGGAAAACGAACCGGGCAGCTCGATCATGCCGGGCAAGGTCAACCCAACCCAGTGCGAAGCGATGACCATGCTGTGCGCGCAGGTGCTGGGCAATGACGTGGCGGTGAATATCGGCGGGGCTTCCGGCAACTTTGAGTTGAACGTATTCCGCCCGATGGTGATCCACAACTATTTGCAATCTATCCGCCTGCTGGCCGACGGTATGCAGGGCTTTAATGAGCACTGTGCGGTGGGTATCGAACCTAATCGGGACCGCATCAGCCAGTTGCTGAATGAATCCTTGATGCTGGTTACCGCGCTGAATACCCACATCGGTTATGACAAAGCGGCAGAAATCGCCAAGAAAGCGCACAAGGAAGGGCTGACGCTGAAAGGCTCTGCACTGAAGTTGGGCTACCTGACCGAAGAAGAGTTCGACCTGTGGGTGCGCCCAGAAGACATGGTCGGCAGCATGAAGAAGTAATTGATTGAGTCAGAAGCATAAGGCTTACTTGAGGTAAGCCTTTTTTGTGGAAAAAAATCAATGTCACGTACCGAGCGTTTACTCGATTTAATGCAGATCCTGCGGCGGCATCGCTACCCGGTTGCCGGCCATGCATTGGCGCAGGAAATGAATATCAGCATGCGCACGCTGTACCGGGATATCGCCACGCTGCAACAGCAGGGCGCCGAGATTGTCGGTGAGACCGGGGTGGGCTATGTGCTACGGCCTGGCTTTATGCTGCCGCCCCTGATGTTCTCGCAGCAGGAAATAGAAGCGCTGGTGCTGGGGATGCGCTGGGTGGGCCGTCGGGGGGACAGTCAATTGGCCGGTGCGGCCAATAATGCGCTGGCGAAAATCGCCGACGTTCTGCCTGCGGCGCTGCGCGATGAGTTGGAGGCCAGCACGCTGCTGATTGGCCCGGTGGATCTGGTGAAGGTGGCGGACGAGACTCTGGTGCTGATCCGCGAGGTGATCCGCCAGGAACGCAAACTGGCGGTGGATTATTGCGACCGTGACGGTAACCCCAGCGAACGTATTCTCTGGCCCTTTGCTCTGGGCTATTTTGAACAGGCGCGGATGCTGGTTGCCTGGTGTGAGCTGCGCCAGTCATTTCGCCATTTCCGTCTCGACCGTATTCGTCTGGCGACGCCGTTGGCGCAGCGTTATCCGCGTGGCCGTCGTTCGCTGATGAAAGAGTGGCACGAGACTCAGGGCATTCCGCCGCAGTAATTTCACTGCTGCCAAAAACTGTCAGTAGGGCGTTTTAATCTTGGGTTATCGGGAGCCGGTCGGTTTCCTTCAACCAAGAGGTTAGTGCGATGACAACCCCAAACATGACCCTGCTTTATGTTGATAACCCCGAAAACAGCGCCGCTTTCTACCGTCGCTTACTGGGGCAGGCACCGGTGGAACTTTCACCCACCTTCGCGCTGTTCGTATTGAGTAATGGCCTAAAACTGGCGATGTGGTCAAAACATAGCGTCGAGCCTGCTGCTGCGGCAACCGGCGGTGGTGGCGAAATAGGCTTTATGTGCGAACTGCCGCAGCAGGTGGACGCGCTCTATCAGCAGTGGCGCGAACAGGGGCTGGAGATGATTCAGCCACCAGTGACGCTGGACTTCGGCTATAGCTTCGTCGCCTGCGATCCGGATGGCCATCGTCTGCGGGTGTACAGCCTCAGCGAGTAGGAACGTCGGTATACAGATGCAACCGCTTGACCAGCAGCCGTAGCGGCCTGGCGTGCGGTTTGTATTTATGTTTGACCGCCGAGGCGTCGTAATTGAGCAATTCGCCAATCTTCGGCACCTGGGCACCGTTTTCCACCTGACACAGGGCAATCAGCGGCAGCGGGCAGGGGTGTTGTACCTGCTTTTGCTGCGGTTGATACCAAACCCGGGCGATGGGTTGCACTTTTACCGGTCGTTTGATTTTTAGCACCGCCTGCTGGGGCAGGCGGCTGACGTCATCGATCTCACGGTTGACCAGTTCGGCCCATTGTTCGCGCGTATGGGGCGGCACTGCGCGTCCGGCCTTCAGGCTCTTTTCCAATTGCGCCAGAATATCGTCGCGTTTCACGTTCTTGATGATGTGCTTATTGGCCCAGCCGAAGCGCACCGAATCCGGATTGGTCAGAACGGTGAGGGTACGATAGGCGCTGAGGGTGATCAGGCCATGCAGGTGGGTGTGGACGAAGTCAAAACGCTGCTCCGGTGCCAGGCCAGAGTCGACGGTGATAATCTGCTCCAGCTCGGCCTTCAGCCGGTTAATCAGGGCAATTTGCTGCTGTAACTCAGGGTATTCCGTTGCTTCCACCGCCAGGCAAATCACACCGGGCAGGCGTACCGCCGCCTTACTGCTGATGTTGTGCTTGTTGTGATGGATAAACAGCCGCTGATAGTGCTCCAGCGCCAGATCGCGCGCGGCCAAGCCCAGATGTTGCTCGACGGCAATCTGCGCCACGGCATCGTGCTCTTTACCTTTCTCGATTTCGGGCAGGCTGAACACCCGCCCAGCCAGCAAGCGCAGCGGCAGGATCTGCTGGTGGAGGCTTGTCAGCGCCTGTTCAAGCTCGCTAAAGCAAACATTCATCCTGCTGATTAAACCGTATTTATCCATCACTCGCTCCTATTTTAGTTACAACATACAATAAGACAACCACAAACGAAAGGGCAACATTAGCAACAGTGTGGGTGGGTATACCGAGCGGTCCAGGCCTGACAGAGTGATTAAGGCCACCGCCGGCACCCATTGGGCCGGCGGTGGGCCAGAGATTAAACGCGTGCCGCTTCCGGCAGTTTCTTCAGATAATGCACCACCAACAGGGCCAGCAACAACATCACGCTGATAAAGGCCACCACGCCATTCCAGCCAAAGCTGTGCCAGAACACGCCGCCGAGGGTACCGGCGACGCTGGAGCCCACGTAGTAGCAGAACAGATAAAGCGAAGATGCCTGACCCTTGGCCCGGCGCGCACGCCGACCAATCCAGCTGCTGGCAACCGAATGGGCGGCAAAGAAACCGGCGGTAAACAGCATCATACCGATGAAAATAACCGCTACCGGTGCCAGTGCGGTAATCAGGATCCCGATCAACATAATCAGTGTTGATGCCAACAGCACCGGCCCGCGGCCAAAACGGGAGGTCATGGCACCGGCTTTCGGTGAGCTGTAAGAACCGGTCAGATACACCACCGACAGCAGGCCAACTATCGCCTGGCTGAGGTGATAAGGATCTGCCAGCAGGCGGTAGCCAATATAGTTGAACATAGTGACAAAGCTGCCCATCAGCAGGAAACCTTCGGCAAACAGCAGCGGTAAGCCTTTGTCATGCCAATGCAGCCGGAAGTTAATCAGCAGGGTACGCGGGCGCAACGAACTGGCGCGAAAATGCTTTGATTCGGGCAAGATGCGCCAAAACATGCAGGCCGCGGCCAGGGCGAACAGGCCGATCACCGCCAGCGAAACCCGCCAGGAGAAGAAGTCGGTCAGTACCCCAGTCACCAGACGACCGCTCATACCGCCGATGGAATTACCGCTGATATACAGCCCCATCGAAAAGGCGACAAAGCTGGGATGGATCTCTTCGCTCAGGTAAGTCATGCCGACGGCGGCGACGCCGCTCAGCGAGAGCCCTATCAGCGCGCGCATCAGCAGAATACCTTGCCAACTGGTCATAAAGGCGCAAATCAGGGTGCAGATTGCCGCCAGCAGTAGCGCTACCACCATCACCGATTTGCGGCCGACGGCGTCGGACAGTGGGCCGGTAAACATCAGGCCAATCGCCAATAGCCCGGTGGACACCGACAGCGACAGGCTACTTTCCGCCGGGGAGATGCCGAAGTCCTGTGACAAAACCGGCAGGATCGGCTGCACGCAATACAACAAGGCGAAAGTGGCCAACCCGGCAGAGAACAACGCCAGGGTGACGCGCATAAACTGCGGCGTTCCGCGTTCGATGTAGGGAAGTTTATTAAGAGTGGAACGTTGAGTTTTTGGCGCAGCAGCCGCATCGTCATTGGCGGCCAGCGTCGACGGCATATTGGCCGCAGAACGCACAGGGGTTGTCACAGTTTTTCCTTACCGAACTTGGCGTGATTTAAACAAGCACATCTTTGGTTAACAAAATCATAGGGAGAGGGCAGTTTTTTGTCTAATATATTAATAATTAAAATTAAGACGTTTAAAGTATGAATATCGAATTGAGGCATCTGCGTTATTTCATTGCCGTGGCAGAAGAGCTGCATTTTGGCCGCGCCGCGGAACGCCTGCGAATTTCCCAGCCGCCGCTCAGTCAGCAGATCCAGGCGCTGGAGGAAATGGTCGGCGCACGCCTGCTGGCGCGTAACAACCGCAATGTCAGCCTGACGCAGGCGGGGGAAATGTTCCTGAAAGAGGCCTATCAGGTGCTCGATCAGGTCGGCCGCGCGGCGGAGAAAGCGGCGCGGCTGGAACGCGGTGAGGTGGGTGAGTTGACCATAGGCTTCACCTCTTCGGCTCCCTTTATCAGCGTGGTGTCGCGCAGTTTGCGTGCTTTTCGCCAACAGCACCCACAGGTGCATATCAAAATGCGCGAAGTGAACACCAAGCAGCAGATCGAACCCTTACTCAATGGCAGTCTGGATCTGGGGGTGATGCGTAATACCCGCTTGCCGGACGCTTTAAAGCATCAACTGTTACTGTGCGAGCCGTTGGTGGCGGTGGTACCGGAAGGGCACCCGCTAACCCATGTGGCACCGGGCACGCTGCGTTTCCAACATCTGGCGGAAGAACCCTTTGTGTTTTTCTCACGCGAGGTGGGCACCGCGTTACATGACGAGATCTTGTCGCTGCTGGCCAAAGCGGGGATCACTCCTTATATCACCCAGGAGGTGGGCGAGGCGATGACCATCATTGGCCTGGTGTCTTCCGGGCTGGGTATCTCGATTCTGCCGGCGTCTTTTGCCCGGGTTAAAATCGACGGTGTGCAATATTTACCGCTGGCGGAACCAGAGGCGATGACTGAAGTTTGGTTGGTACATCATCGTCAACGGCCCCTGACCGCCGCGGCCAAATCCTTGATGGCATTACTGTTGCCCTGAATGCTGAACTGGGTGAATAAAATACAATCCGCAGTGAAAGTGGGGTGAATTTGTGCAGCAAATCACATAACGAATCAAATAGTTGACGCTGTATTACAAAAGCCCCACCATAGCCGATAGTCTTTATTTAGAAGCGCGAAAAATAGTAGGAGCAGGTTTGTGATTGCTGTTGGGCAGCCTGGGCATATCGATCAAATCAAGCAAACAAATGCAGGGGCAGTTTATCGGTTAATCGATCAACTGGGCCCAATTTCGCGCATCGAACTATCAAAACGCGCTCAGCTCGCCCCCGCCAGTATCACCAAAATCGTACGCGAACTGCTGGAAGCCCATCTGGTTAAAGAAACCGAATTTCAGGAAGTCGGTAGTCGCGGTCGTCCGGCGGTTGGGCTGGTCCTGGACACCGAAGCCTGGCACTACCTTTCAGCTCGCATCAGCCGTGGCACCATTACGCTGGCACTGCGCGATATCAGCAGCAAGCTGGTGGTGGAAGAGTTGTTGCCACTGGCCGCCGAACATCCCGATCCGCTGTTAAAACGCATTCTCGCTGAAGTCGACCAGTTCTTTATCCGTCATCAAAGCAAGCTGGAACGGTTAACGGCGATCGCCATTACGCTGCCGGGCATGGTCGACGCGATTTCCGGCGTAGTACACCGCATGCCGTTTTACGATGTAGAAGACATGCCATTAGGACCTGCGCTGGAAACGCGCACCGGGCTGCCGGTTTATTTGCAGCACGACATCAGCGCCTGGACCATGGCCGAAGCGTTATACGGTGCTTCACGCGGCAGCCAGAACGTGATCCAGGTGGTGATCGACCACAACGTCGGCGCCGGGGTGATCACCGGTGGCAGGGTGTTGCACGCCGGTAGCCACAGCGTGGTTGAGATTGGTCATACGCAGGTTGATCCTTACGGTAAACGCTGTTACTGCGGTAATCACGGCTGTCTTGAAACCGTCGCCAGTATCGAAAATATTCTGGAAATCGCCCAGCAACGTCTCGGCACCTCAATGAGTTCCAGTCTGCACGGTGCGCCACTGACGGTTGAGTCACTGTGTGACGCGGCGCTGGCGGGCGACCAACTGGCTAAAGACATTATTCTGGGAGTGGGTCACAGCGTAGGCCGTATCCTGGCGATAATGGTCAATCTGTTCAATCCGGAAAAAATCCTGGTCGGTTCCCCGCTGAACCGGGCGGCAGAAATTCTGCATCCGGCCATTGCCTCCTGTATTAGCCAGCAGTCACTACCGGCCTACAGCGAGAAGGTCCAGGTGGAGTCCACGCAGTTCTTCAATAAAGGCACCATGCCCGGCGCGGCACTGGTGAAAGAAGCGTTATACAACGGCTCTCTGCTGGTGCAGTTGCTGCAGGGCTAGCACCAATCAGCAATTCTTATCGTTTAACGACAAAAGGTTGAGCTACCTCAAGCCCCGTCCTCCTTGCATCCTCTAGACTTTTCCCGTTCGTCTCTTTCGCCGTATTTTCGGCGATATTTTGGTTAACGGTGCATCTCGGGGCAATTCATTCATGTTATCGCGTTTATTTGTTACAGGTACGGATACCGATGTCGGTAAAACCGTGGTTTCCCGCGCTTTATTACAGGCGCTGGCCGCGCAGGGCCGTTCTGTGGCCGGTTACAAGCCTGTTGCAGCACGCTGTCAGGAAACCAGCGAAGGCCTTCGCAATAAAGACGCTTTGGTTTTACAGGCATCCTCAACCCTGCCGCTGTCGTATCAGGAAATTAATCCCATCACCTGTCTGGAAGAAGTGTTTCACGCGCAACCTACCGACGATATCGACTACGGTGTGATGAGCAGCGGGTTGCAGCATTTATCCGCCAAGGTCGATACCGTGGTGGTCGAGGGTAGCGGCGGCTGGCGCGTACTGATGAACGATATGCGGCCTTACGCCGAATGGGTGATTCAGGAGCAACTGCCGGTGGTTTTGGTGGTGGGGATCAAACTGGGTTGTGTCAGCCACGCTCTGTTAACTGCGCAGGCGATCATTAATGATGGCTTACCTTTGCTGGGTTGGGTCGCCAATCGCATCAACCCGGGGCTGGCGCACTACGCCGAAACTATCGATGCGTTGCAGCAGCGTATTCCCGCGCCACTGCTGGGTGAAGTTCCTTATTTGCCACGCGCCGAACAGCGTGAACTGGCGCGTTATCTGGATATTTCTCCGCTGCTAAACCGTTAGGCATTGTGATAGACAGACACCGAACGCAAGCCGCGCGATACGGTGGTGGCGATCACACAGGCCAGCAGAATGCCTGGCAGCAGGGTATATTCACCGGTCATTTCGAACACCATCAGCGCAGCCATAATGGGCGCGTGGGTGGTGGCCGCCAACAGCGTGGCCATGCCGGTTAACGCCATCAGAATCGGTACCGCACTGCCCAGCTCCGGCCAGATGGCACAGAGTTGCCCAACCACCGAACCCAGTGCCGCCCCGACAAACAGCGTTGGCGTGAATACACCGCCGGGCGCCCCGGAACCGCTACTGGCGAGTACCGCCAGCAACTTGCAGATCAGAATGGCGCCAACCAGCAATACGCCGGGGGGCGCACTGAGCAGCGACTGCACCACGCTGTAGCCATTGCCCCACACCTCAGGAAACAGCAGCGAAAGCAGCCCGACAATCAGCCCACCCAATGCCAATTGCAGCGGCGGTTTTAGCCGTAGCGAGCGGAATGCGCGACCGGAAGAGGACATGGCCCACAGGAACAACGGCCCACAGACGCCGGCTAAAACGCCGAGTAGCGCCATCAGCAGATATTGCACCGGCCAGGGTGCGGGCAGGGGTTCCACCAGATACAGGGGCGCCTGGCCGCCGTTGAGCAAATTGGTCACCAGCAGGGCGCTGACGGCTGCAATCACCACTGGGCCGAGTGAGGCCAGCATCAGTGTGCCAAACAGAATTTCGGCGATAAACAGGCTACCCGCCAGCGGCGCATGGTAGGCGCTGGCCATACCGGCGGCGGCACCGCAGGCTACCCACAGCTTCCACTCTTTCTCATGGGTGAAACGCTGGGCAAAGACTGACCCCACTAACGCTGCCAGCAGGATCATTGCCCCTTCGCGCCCAATAGCGCTGCCGCTGGAGACCACCAGCAGTGAGGCCAGACATTTCACCAGGCTGGCGGTGACGTCCAGTCGCCCATCACCGGTTTCTATCGCTTCCATGTAGTCGGTTGGGGCAACCTGCCGTTGGTGTTGATAACGCTGATAAACCCACAGCAGCAAACCCGCCGCCAATCCGCCTAACGCCGGGGTTAACGCTCTGCGCCAGCCCGGCATTGCCGCGGCGGCAGCCACCAGGCTGCCATCTTCGTGGTCGAGCAGTAACCATTCCAGCCCGAGCATCGCACGGTGAAACAGCCAAACCACCAACGCAGCGGCAATACCAAGAAAGATGGCGATAAACAGGCGGCGCAACAGGGCGCGATAATGGTGCAAGTGGACCAATCGTTTCATATGTCAGTAAAATCTTGAGAAAAATGAAAGGGTCGCTGAACATTGTGCTTGTCACCCCAACCGAAGGCCAGAGAATCTTTCCAGATTCGCCGACAGGCCCGTGGTTTGTTCGTCGTGGTGAGCCATGGAGTGGTTTATTTGTTACGATGTCACCTTCTGTTCAAATGGTGCGTTTATCGCCAGTCAAAACAGGGAACCAGACGCCGGTAACGGCAACCTTTAATTCGGCTGGTATAATTTAAAGCAAATAAGAATCCATGGTTTGTAATAACGCTATGACAAATAACGACACACCTGCTCCGATCGCCCATCGTCCCTTAATCCTGATTGCCTGCATGCTGGCGATGTTTATGTCCGCCATCGAGGCGACCATTGTCGCCACTGCGATGCCAACCATCATTGGCGATCTCGGCGGCTTTTCCCTGCTCGGTTGGGTGTTCGCGGTTTATCTGTTGGCGCAGGCCATCACCATTCCAATCTATGGCCGGTTGGCGGATCTGCTGGGCCGCAAACGGGTATTTTTCTTTGGCGCGTCGCTGTTTTTGTTGGGATCGATACTGTGCGGTTTCTCCCCCAATATGTACTGGCTGATTGGTTTTCGGTTGTTGCAGGGGCTGGGTGCCGGGGCGATTATGCCGACAGCCACCACCATTATTGGTGATATCTATAGCCCTACCGAGCGTCCAAAGGTAATGGGCTATATTTCCAGCGTCTGGGGCGTGTCGGCGATTATCGGGCCATTGCTGGGGGCGTTTATCGTCCAGCATTTGCCCTGGGCGCTGGTGTTCTGGGTCAATTTGCCGATCGGTCTGCTGGCGATGTTTTTCCTCGCGCGTTATCTTCCCTCCAGCCGACAGGTGCGTAAACACGCGCTGGATCTGGCGGGTACCGCCTGGCTGACGTTGTTTGTTACCGCGCTGCTGTTGTCGCTGCTGCAGGCAGAAAATCTCGGTTGGTGGGTAGTGCCGCTATTGGGGTTGGCGGCGGTCTCGCTGATGTTGCTGGTCCGCCAGGAACGTCGCGCTCCTGAGCCGCTGTTCCCGCTGGCGCTGTGGCAAAGTCGGGTGATTGTGGCCGGCAATATTGGTGGGCTGGTGATTGGTGCGGCGATGATGGGCATCAGTGCCTTCCTGCCGACCTTTATTCAGGGCGTGATGGGCGGAACGCCGCTGGAGGCCGGTACCACACTGGCGCTGATGTCGATTGGTTGGCCGTTGGCCAGCACCTTCAGCGGTCGGTTGATGCTGATGACCTCTTACCGCACCACGGCGCTGTTGGGGGCATTGCTACTGTTGGCCGGTGGCCTGATTCTGTTACTGCTGCAGCCGACCGGCGGTTTATTGTGGGGGCGGGTAGCCGCCTTTATGGTCGGTGCGGGCATGGGGTTGTGCAACACCACGTTTCTGGTTTCGGTGCAGAATGCCGCTCACCACAGCATCCGCGGCATTGCCACCGCCTGTACGGTATTTACCCGCATGATGGGTTCGGCCATCGGTACCGCCATTTTGGGTGCGACGTTGAACATCAATCTGCAAATTCGCTTGCCGCAAACGGCCGATCCGGTACAGCAACTGATGGAACCGGCAGCGCGTAGCGCAATGGCATCAGAAATCCTGACCGAGATGACGCAGCAGGTTGCCGCTTCTTTGCATTGGGTGTTTTTGGTTTCTGCGTTGTTGTCATTGCTGGCGTTGGCGGCAGCGATGCTGATCCCCGCGCGGCATCGGCCACAGGGTGAGGGTGAAGAGGCGGAGCAGGCGTAAAAAAGGAAAGGGCGCACAGAGCGCCCTGAACAACAATTATTGCGAGGTTTTCGTATCCTGGCTGGTGCCGGTCTGAGCCGCGTCACCGTTGTCATCGCCGTTGGCAAGGCGAGTATAAACAATCTTCTGCGTGTCGTTTTCGCAGTGGCCAACCACCAGCCCACCGGCCTGTTGGGCCTGATCGTTAGGCACGATATCCAGCTTGAAGCCAGATTCCGGCACGCCGTTTTTGACAATTTTTTGCGAAATGTCTGCCTGTACGCTTTCGCACGAGGCCAGGGCGGCCAGCGGCGCAGCGGCCATCAGCAGTGCACCCAAGATAAGCGCTTTTTTCATCAATTCGTCCTTATTTGAAAATGAGCATCCTTTGTCAGGATAGCAGCAACGGCGGCGCAGGGTAACGGCCACCGCGGGCTGCGACAAGATTAAGGATTAATCTGACGACCGGTCTGGCGATCCAGACATTTGCGGGTGTTTGGCTCCCAGTAAGCGTTAACGTTCAGGCTGTCGTCGCAACGTTCTTCGCTGTCAATGGCCTTGTCTACCTTGTCGAACTCTTTCTCTACGCGGGTATTAACCTTATTACGCAGGGATTTGGTATCGTTGAACTGCTGTTTGCTCTGGCGGGCCGCTTCGGTACTCATGGCGCCGCTGTTGCTGCCATCGACGGTCACGCAGGTGCTGCCCTGTGTGCAACTGGCAGCCAGTGCCGGAGCTTGCCAGGCCCCCATCAGCATCAGCATGGCGACCGGCAGCATCCCGCGCAGCAGTCGTTGAGTCGAAAGTGTTTTCATCGTTTCATCCTTATGAGTTAGTGTTGCCTGATAACGGCAACACTGGCTTTGACTTGCCCGCAGGCGTGTTGATAAATATACCATCACGGCCTTGGACTGCACCAGTCAAGCACTGCCTCGTTTAGTTTACAGAGAGAAAGTTTCCCCATGTTAAAGACCACCCTGCTATTTTTCGCCACCGCACTGGCCGAAATCATCGGCTGTTTCTTACCCTACCTGTGGCTGAAGAAAAGTGCCAGCACCTGGCTATTACTGCCTGCGGCGTTCAGCCTGATGCTGTTTGTCTGGCTGTTAACACTGCATCCGGCGGCCAGCGGGCGAGTTTATGCGGCCTATGGCGGGGTCTATGTGGCGACGGCGTTATTGTGGCTGCGAGTAGTGGACGGGGTTAAGTTATCGGCACTGGACTGGCTGGGGGCGGGTGTGGCGTTAACCGGCATGCTGATTATCGTTTCCGGCTGGCGCGCGGCCTGAAAAACGACGGCAGGGGCAACCCCTGCCGTACAGGATCAAGACTCGCGGTGGATGTTCAGCCCGGCAAAGGACTGGCTGACCGGCATGATTTCCAGCGAGTTAATGTTGACGTGGCCTGGCAGGGCCGCGACCCAGAACACTGATTCGGCGATATCTTCTGGCGTCAGTGCGTTAGCGCCGTCGTAGACCTTATCCACCTTGCCGTCGTCGCCCTTGAAGCGCACGTTAGAAAACTCAGTGCCGCCCACCAGACCTGGCTCAATGTCGGTAACCCGGATGCGAGTGCCGTGCAGATCGGCACGCAGGCCCAGGCTGAACTGCTTGACGAAGGCCTTGGTCGCGCCATAGACGTTACCGCCGGCATACGGCCAGTTAGCCGCGACCGAACCGATGTTGATCACATGGCCAATGTTGCGTTCGACCATGTCCGGCAGCAGGGCGCGGGTCATGTTCACCAGGCCTTTGGCGTTGGTGTCGATCATGGTTTCCCAGTCTTCGGCGTTGGCTTTGTGGGCAGGTTCCATGCCCAGTGCCAGCCCGGCGTTGTTCACCAGTACGTCAATGTGGCGCAGTGCCGCCGGCAGTTCATCAATCACCTGTTGAATGGCCGCGCGATTACGCACGTCGAGACGGACAATATGCAGTGCCTCGCCCAATTCGTCTTTCAATTCTTCCAGGCGTTCCATACGACGGCCGGAGGCAATCACCTGATGACCTTCGCGGATAAAGCGTCGTGTAATGGCCTCACCAAAACCGGATGTGGCGCCCGTAACAAAAATGATCATGTTGCTGTTCCTCAACTGTTTTTAACCTGAATGCTAATAGCATTAGCATAAACCTACTTCAAGTGGCAGTGGTTATCGGCATCCACGTTGAAAAACCGCCATCGCTGCTGCCAGACGGGCGGTTTTCGGTCAATTATTTAGGGGGGAAGCCAAGGCGGGCCAGACAGGCAGGCCCGCGAGAATGTTTATAGCTGCGGAGGGATGTGATACACCACGCAGTCGTATTTGGTGTTTTCGCGGCGGCCGGCTACTTTGCCGCCCAGAGATTCGGCGATACGTCGGCTTGGGGTGTTCTGTTCGGCTACCGGGTAGATAAAGTGCCGCGGATGGTAGCGTTCACTGGCCCACACCGCCATGGCGTGAACAATTTCACGGCCATAGCCTTTGCCGTGCAGGTTTTCTTTTACCCAGATGCCCAGTTCCGGCGTGGTGTTATACAAATCGTGCACGCCGCCCATGCCGACAAACTGTTTGGTATCGCGCAGCCGGGCGATGTAAATCATTTCCTCGCCTTCGCGGATCAGCGGCAGCCAGGTTTGCCAAACGTTAGCAAACGCCTCCGGCGACTCCTCGGGCTCAAAGTTCATATAGCGCGTCAAAGTAGGGGTGATCGCCTGGTAGACATCGTCGGCGTCTGCTGCGGTAAATGGGGCAATCAACAACCGGTCGGTGTTAACGCGGCACTGAGAAAGGTCACTGTGAATCATTATTATTACCTCGCTTTTCAGGCCAAAACGGCAAAAAACCCGCACCGGTGAAACGGGGCGGATCATCGATATTACGTTGATTGGCGGCAGATGCGACTTATTTCTGCAATCGTTGCGGTGATTGCGCTGTCGGGATGGTGGCGGGTTTCCTTTGGCGTACCTCGCTGCCGGCGTTGGCGTCCAGAGTAAAGCAGTCGATCACCGCCAGCAGGGCAATCACGCCGATGACCACAAACGCCCACTGGAAATCGACCAAGGGGATGCGTTCGCCCGATTGCGGCATCAGCATCTCCGCCAACCGCAGCGCCAGCGCACCAATGGCGATCCCCAGCCCGCTGCCCATTTGTTGCGACACATTGAACAGGGTATTGGCACCGTTCATCTGCGGCTGCGGCACCTCGGAAAAGGCCAGCGTATTGAGCGCCGTGAACTGCATGGAGCGCGTCAGCCCGCTGACGAACAGCAGCGCCAGAATTAGCCAGATCGGGGTCTGTGGCGTCAAGAGTGCACAGGCGAAAATGGTAATGGCGTTCAACAAGCCGTTCACAACCAGCGTGGTTCGAAAGCGAAAACGGTAAAGCACCGCCGAGGTAAACGGCTTCATCACCAGATTCCCGGCGAATACCGCCAGCACCAGCAGCCCGGCGTCAAAAGCGTTCAAACCAAACCCGATCTGGAACAGCAGCGGCAGCAGGAAGGGCACGGCACCAATGGCGATACGAAACAGCGTGCCACCCCAAATAGTGACAGCGTAACTTTTTATCCGCATCGCCCACAGGTTGATCAGCGGGTGTGCGGTACGTTTGGCATGCCGAACCGCTAGCGTGCCTAACGCCAGGCTGCCGGCAATGCACAGCGCCGGCACCAGCCAGGACAGCTGCGGATGATTGATTAAGTCCAGGCCGAACATCAGACCGAAGCAGGCGATGCCGGTCAGCACGAAGCCGAGGGCGTCAAAGGGCACGCCTTTCTGCGGTGCTTCCTGTGGGATCAGCCGCCAGGCCAGCCACAGTGCGGCGATACCCAAAGGCACATTGAGAATAAAAATCCAGTGCCACGAGGCATAGGTAGTAATAAAACCGCCGACCGGTGGGCCGAGGATCGGTGCCACCAGCCCCGGCCAGGTAATGGTGGCGATGGCTTTGATCAGATCCGGCTTGGCGGTGTTGCGCAGTACCACCAGGCGGCCGACCGGCACCATCAGTGCGCCACCGAAGCCTTGCAAAATACGGGCGGCGGTGAAGGTGGGCAGGTTAACGCTGGCGGCGCACAGCACCGATGCCAGGGTAAAAATCAGTACCGCCGCGGCGAAGATATTACGGGCGCCGAAGCGATTGGCGATCCAGCCGCTGGCGGGAATAAACACTGTCAGCGTCAGAATGTAGGCCGAGATGCCAATGTTCATGTCCACCGGCCGCACGCCGAAGGCCGCCGCCATCTGCGGCATGGCGGTAACAATCACCGTACCGTCGAGGTTTTCCATAAAGAAGGCGCCCGCCACCAGCAGCGGTAGCGCGCTTGCACGTGAAAGCAAGCTCATGACAGAGCGCACCGGGCGGAGCACAAACAGAATGCAGGCATGACAGAAACCCCGTTTCAAAAATGTTAACGCTGGCAGAGTTTTGGAGCATAGCGCATCACACAGAGGTTAAAAAGAGGTTATGGGAGTGATTATTAGCGGGCGCACTGATGGCGCCCGCTGGGGTGTTTACCGGCTTCAATTCTCACTCAGTCGTTGCCCCGTTGCGGCATCGAACAGGTGGATGGCCTCCGCGTTGGGCGCCAGCCACAGCGGCTGACCGCTCTCGGCATTAACCCGTCCGCTGAGTTGCACATGCAGGGGGTAACCGCCCCAGGTCAGGTGCAGCAGGCTGACATCGCCGGTGATCTCCATCAGACGTAAAGTGGCGGCCGGTTGTTCGCTGACGTCGACCAAATGGAAATCGTGCGGCCGCAGCCCGAGGATCACCGGGTTGCCGGGCGTCGCAAATCGCCATTTGGCTGGCAGAGGTAACCACAGTTCACCGCAGGTCACGCCGGGCCGATCGTCGCGCGGGGTGACGATACCCTCCAACAGATTCATTGGCGGTGAGCCGATAAAACGCGCCACAAAGGTGTTGGCGGGCGCATCGTAGATCTCCAGCGGCTTGCCCTGTTGCACGATATTGCCGTCTTTCATCACCACGATTTGGTCGGCCAGCGTCATCGCTTCAATCTGGTCGTGGGTGACGTACACCGTGGTGGTCTTGAACTGCTGATGCAGCGATTTGATCTCGGCGCGCAGCTCCATCCGCAATTGGGCGTCAAGGTTGGACAGCGGCTCATCGAATAAAAAGACTTTCGGGTTGCGCACCATAGCGCGGCCCATCGCCACCCGCTGGCGCTGGCCGCCGGACAGCTCTTTGGGATAGCGTTGTAAAAGATGGTCGATCGCCAGAATACGCGCGGCCTGCAGTACTTTGCTTTGCTGCTCGTTTTTGGCGACCTTCATCACCTGCATATGAAACGCCATGTTTTCCGCCACCGTCAGGTGCGGGTAGAGCGCGTAGCTCTGGAACACCATGGCAATATCGCGATCGGCCGGATCCAGATCGTTGATCTTTTGTTTATCCAGCAGGATCGCGCCTTCGGTCAGCGTATCCAGCCCGGCCAGCAGGCGTAACAGCGTGGACTTGCCGCAGCCGGACGGGCCGACCAGCACGGTAAAACTGCCGTCGGGGATAGTTAAATCCAGCGGGTTCAGCACCCGCAGTTTGCCGTAGTATTTGGCCACTTTTACCAGTTCGACACTAGCCATCAGACCATTTCTCCGGCGCAGGTTTTCAGGGTATTCCAGTCCAGATATTGGCGTGGCGAACTGCTGATGGCGTGGCTGGCGGCACGAATGCCCCAGCGAAGCGCCACCGCGGCCGAATGGCCGTGCAGGCAGGCCGTCAGAAAACCGGCGTTAAAACTGTCGCCCGCACCTATGGTATCGACCACCTTGATCGGATGTGCTGCCGCCTGCAACTGCCGTTCACCACACCACATGCGTGCGCCGTCCGGGCCGCATTTCACTACGCAGGCCGCATCGGCCGGCTGTTGCCGGTTTAGAGTGCGGGCGGCGGTATACAGATCCTGATGGCCCGCCATACCGCAGGTTTCCACTTCATTCAGCAGCAGCAGGTCGCAGAATGGCAGCCAGTCGGCGATCTGCCCGCGTAGCGCATCGCTCCAGCCCTGTGGCGGCCAGCCGGTATCGACCGCAATGCGGTAGCCGCGTTGACGCAGGGTTTGCAGCAACGCCGGATATTCTGCCAACAAGGTGGTGCACAGGAAGGTGCCGCACAGCAAAATGGTGTCGCCATTACCGGCGAACAGCGGGATCTGATGCAGTACGTCGTCCTGGCTCAGGCGGGTAATATGGCCTTGGTTGCTGAAAAAGGTGCGCTCGTTGTCGGGATGGGTCACGCCGAAGGTTAGCGAGGTTTCGCAACTGTAGGTCGGCCAGTACAGCGAGCTCTCCGGGAACAACTGCGCCAGCCAGGGGCTGAAGTAGTCATTGCCCTGATTGGCCACCAGCCGATAAGGGGTTTCCAGCGCCGCCAGCGCCAGCGCGCAGTTGCCGGCCGAGCCGCCGGGGCGCAGTTCGCTGTGATCCAGCATCGCCTCAGTGCCTTTTTGCGGCCACTGTTGCAGGGTGCTCATGATCACGTCGACGTTGATATTGCCCACCACGTACAGCGTGGGTCTGGTGTTGGTACTCATCATATTAATTTCCCTGAATAAATTAGCCCTTGCTGCCGCCGTTGGTTAAACCGCTAACCAGCGTTTTTTGCAGCCCGATGGCAATGAAAAGCGGCGGAATGGCAGCCAGGATGCCGACGGCGGCGATCAGCCCGTCATCGGTGGCGCGCCCGGCGGTGAAACCGGCGATGGTCACCGGCAGCGTCTGCGCCTGAATATTGCTGGTGAACAGCAGCGCGTAGAAAAATTCGTCCCAGGCCAGCAGCCAACCAAACAGCGCCGAGGCCCCCAGCGCCGGCTTGGCCAACGGCAGCGTAATACGTAACAGTACCTGCCACTGACGTAACCCATCCAGCCGCGCCGCCTGTTCAATATCGATCGGCAGGGCGTCGAACTGGTTTTTCAGCATCCAGGTGAGGAACGGCAGGATCAGCGAGCAGTAGACCAGCACCAGGCCGATATGGGTGTTCAGCAGCGCCAATTGCTGCAGGATAAAATACAGCGGCAGCACGAAGGCCACCGGTGGCACCATGTAAATCGCCAGGCTGGCAAACAGCCAGCCGTCGCGGCCGGGATAGCGCGAGAAGCTGAACGCCGACGGGATCGCCAACAACAACGAAATCAGCGTAGCGCCGCAGGCCACCAGCAGGCTGTTGAACAGCGCGTGCAGGAACAAGGCTCCCGGCTGGCCGGGCTGCAAAGACAGCAGGCTGGCGTAGCGCGAAAAATCCCAGTGGCGCGGCAACCATTCCAGCGGCACCCGGGTGAGATCGGCCGAGGAACTGACGCTCATCAGAAACAACCACAGCATCGGCGCGAGGATCGACATGGCCAGCAGCAGCGCAGCGCCATAGCGCAATATCAGGCGGATTTTACGCTTCATCGGCGGGGCTCCTTCTGCGCTGGCGGAACAGCATCAGCATGTACAGTGCGATCAACAGGCCGCACAGCAGGGTCATTAACACCGCATAGGCCGCGCCGCTGCCGGCCCGCAAATAGCTGAACGACTCCTGATAAACGAAGAAGCTGAGGGTCTTGGTACTGTCCATCGGCCCGCCGCGCGTCATCACGTAAATGATGTCGAATACCTTGAAAGCGTCAATGGTGCGCAGCACCAACGCCACCGCCAGCGGAGCCAGAATGGCGGGCAGGGTGATGGCACGGAAGCGTCGCCAGGCGGAAGCGCCGTCCAGTCGGGCGGCTTCATACAGGTCGTCCGGGATCGATTGCAACGCCGCCAGCGTCAGTAGGGTGATCAGCGGGTAGTTCTTCCAGATGTCCGCCAGCATGACTGCGTTAAGCGCCGAGGCCGGGTCTCCCAGCCAACTGCGGTAGTGGTCAATCACCCCGAGCTGGGTCAACAGCGCGTTGATGCTGCCGTAATCCGGGTTGAAATTCAGCCGCCACATCGTGGCGTTGACGATGGTGGGGAGCGCCCAGGGCAAAATCACCAGCACCCGCAGCACATTACGGCCGTGGAATTTCTGGTTAAGCAGCAGCGCCACCAGTACGCCGATCACCCCTTCGAACGCCACCGAAACCAGGGTGAAATACAGCGTGCGCCACAGCGCGGCCTGAAAATCCGGGTCGGTCAGGGCATAGATAAAGTTATCCGCGCCAACCCAGGCCGGCGTTATGTCGTTACCCACCAGTGCTGCGTCGGTAAAGCTCAGCCACAGGGTACGGCCCAGCGGCCAGGCGGTTAACAGCAGCATCATTAGCAGCATGGGTGCCAGCAGCACCCATGCCTGACGCCGCTCACGTTGAGGTAAAGTGAGCATGCTCATCGCTTAACGCAACCGTGCAGCGCTTTGGGTCGCGGCATCCAGCCCGGCCTGTGGCGTGATCTTGCCTTGCAGGATCTGCTGCAAGTCCTGCTGCAAACCGTTGGACAACCGGGAGTAATCGGCGGTTTCAGGGCGCGACAGCATCACGTTCAGTGACTGCTTGGCGGCGGCGATCAGCGGTTCCTGATCTTTCTGCACCGCCGGGTCGTCGTAGGACGACTTCCAGATCGGCAGGCTCAGCTTGGCGTATTTGTCCTGCACCGGCTGTGAGGTCATGTAGCTGATGTACTGCCAGGCCTGATCGGGGTGGGCGCTGGCCTTGGCGATACCCAGCCCCATGGAGCCGTTCACCGCAGAAACCTGGCCTGCTACCGATCCCGGAGCCGGGACGATACCGACGTCACCGGCCACTTTGCTTTGCTTCGGATCGTTGGCCATGTTGTACATGTAGGTCCAGTTGAGCGCGAAGGCCGCATCGCCGTTGGAGAACGCCTTACGCACGTCCTCTTCCAGATATTCGCGGGAGTTCGGGTTGGTCAGCCCCTTATCCAGCGAGGCTTTCATATAGTCGACGGCCTGCAGAGAACCCGGGCTGGAGAAGGTAATTTTACCCTGCTGGATAAACTGGCCTTTGAAGGCGGACACCAGCGTGGTGTAGTCGCAAACCAGCGCCTCGGCCTGTGACCAGCTCCACACCAGTGGATACTTGACCACGTTTTTCTGCTTGAGAATTTCAGCCTGCTGCGCCAGTTCCTGCCAGGTTTGCGGCGGGGCGGTTATCCCGGCCTTGGCCAGCATGGCTTTGTTGTAATACAGGTATTTGGTGTCGAGGATCCACGGCATGCCCCAGCGCTTGTCCTTGTAGGTGACGGTAGTCATGGCACCGGCAAAGATCTTGCCGCTGTCGTCGGCGCTGATGCGCGAGGTGACGTCTTGCAGCAGGCCGAATTTGGTGAATTCTGCCGGCCAGATGGCGTCGAACAGCACCACATCGTAGCCGTTGCTGCCTGCGCCGCGTGCCGCGACGATTTTATCGTGCAGCGCTTCGTAAGGGACAAACTCCAGGTTAACGGTGATATCCGGGTGCTGTTTGCTAAAATCCGCGGTCATGGCACGGATGTCGTTTTCGCTGTAGGCCGCCTGGGTCATAAACAACGCATTGATTTGCGTTGGGGCGGCATAGGCGGATGACAGGCTGAGCGCCAGGGCAGACAGGGTACAGGCTGCCGTAGCGGCGAGGGTATGGCTTTTCATTGTGCGTTCTCCGGTGTTAAAAAGATTCTTAAATCAATTTGATTGCTTTATTGGAGGGCACCATACTGCAAAGACGATTTCCCTTTCTGCATAGGCAGTTATGACGACTTCCGGCACTAACCTTGAACATGCTCGTGCACACAACCGGCGCGTAGTGATAGAGGCTATCCGTCTGCACGGTGAACTGACCCGTGCCGAAATTGCCCGGCTGACCTCACTGACGCCACAAACCGTTTCAAACATCGCAACAGAACTGGAACAGGCCGGCATTCTTTCCTCGCACCTGCCGCGTCGTGCCGGCGGGCGAGGTCAACCGGCCACGCCGTTGACCCTGAATCCTGACAGTGCGTATTCCATCGGCATCCATCTGGATCATCAATCACTACTGCTTATCGTGGTTGATTTGTCAGGCAGCGTTCGTTTCCACCGGCTGATTATGGTGCAAAAGCCGCAACCTGCTGCCACCTTGAAACTGATTTGTGATGTACTGCAAGAAATGCGCCAGCAGCCGGATCTGAGCTGGAGAAAAATGCTGGGCATTGGCGTGGTGATGCCGGGGCCGTTCGGCGTGGAGGGAATTTCATCCGTGGGGCCGACCACCCTCAACGGCTGGGAAAATATCGATGTAGTAGCCGAACTTAACGCGCAGAGTGGCCTGCCGGTGACGTTGGAGAACGATGCCACCGTCGCGGCTATCGGCGAACGTCTGCACGGTGTCGCCAGGCAGCTTAATTCATTTATTTATTTGTACATTGGCACCGGTCTGGGGGCGGGGATTTTCACCGACGGCCGAATTTATACCGGCCATGCGCACAATGCTGGTGAAGTCGGCCACATGATTGTGCAACCGGGCGGGCGGGCCTGCTACTGCGGCAACCAAGGCTGCCTGGAACGTTATGTCTCACTGCAGGCGGCCTACGAAAGCTGCGGGCTGGATCCGATGCGCGCCATGCCGCAGGACTTGCTGGCGTTACCGCAGCCGAAGATTGACGCCTGGCTGGATTCAGCGGTGCCGGCGTTACGTCAGGCCATCAACATTATCGAATGCATGTTTGATGCTGAAGCGGTGATTATTGGTGGGCTGATGCCCGAAAGCCTGGTGGAACAGCTGATCAAACGATTAGCGCCACTGCACCGCTCGGTGCGCAGCAAATACCTCGACGGCCTGCGGGTGCGACTGGGTACTACCGGTGCGGATACCGCCGCATTAGGTGCGGCAGCGTTACCACTGTTTGATGAGTTCAACCCGCGTTATGAAGTGTTATTGAAGTAATAACTTTCATCCCACGATTTCTATTGTTGCCCGTTATTGGTGCAGGCTCATAATTAGCCCAACACAAGCAAACGGTTGCTATTTAAGGGCAACCGTTTGCTTATTTGCCGCTTATTTTTATTGATTCAGATTATTGTGCGAGTGATTTTTATCTGATTGTTTTTAAAAGAAAACATGCATTAAAAAACCAACTGGCACGCCGCTTGCTATCCTTAAATCAACACCTGCGATCGATAAAAAGACCGCCATAGTTCCCCCGGCTGAATTCACTCCGCCGGGTGCTGTGCGCTGGTCGGTAGAGAAGGAAAGCAAAATGAGCATGTCATTCACCACGGCGGTCCGTGGCAATTTTTTTGATATTGCTGCCTGCGTGGATCAGCCGCAGCAGTTAGAGCAACATCTGCGACATATTCCGGACGGATTACTGCTGCTCGATGAAGGCACCATTGTCTGGTTTGGCCCCTGGCAGCAGGGTGAGGCGTTGTTACCACCGGGGTTTGAGGTCACTCATTATCAGGACAAACTGATCGTGCCGGGTTTTATCGACAGCCATATTCATTATCCGCAAACCGAAATGATCGGCGCCTATGGCGATCGGCTGCTGGCGTGGCTGAAGCATTACACCTTTCCGACAGAAAGCCAGTTCTGCTGCGAGCAGCACTCCGACAAGATGTCGGCTTTCTTTCTGCAACAGCTGTTAAGCAACGGCACCACCACGGCGCTGGTGTTTGGCACCGTACACCCGCAGTCGGTTGAAGCGCTGTTCAGTCAGGCCGCGGCGCTGAATATGCGCCTGATCGCCGGTAAGGTGATGATGGACCGCCATGCGCCGGACGAACTGCTGGAAACCCCGGAGCAGAGCTACCGCCAGACACGTGAGCTGATCGAACGCTGGCACGGAAAGCAACGGCTGAGCTATGCCATTACGCCGCGTTTTGCGCCGACCAGCACCCCGGCGTTGTTGGCTCAGGTACAGCGGCTGCGTGAAGAGTTTCCGGATGCCTATTTGCACACCCACCTGAGCGAAAACCAGGAAGAAATCGCCTGGGTGAAGGAACTGTTCCCGGACAGTCGCAGCTACCTGGATGTTTATCATCAGTATGGGCTGACCGGTGAGAGAAGCGTGTTCGCTCACTGCCTGCATCTGGAAGAGCAAGAGTGGGACTGCCTGTGCCAGACCCGCTCGGCGATCGCTTTTTGCCCGACTTCCAACCTGTTCCTCGGTAGCGGGTTGTTCAACCTGCAAAAAGCCTGGCAGAAGCAGGTCCGGCTGGGCATCGGTACCGACGTGGGCGCCGGTACCACCTTCAATATGCTGCAAACGTTGGGTGAGGCTTACAAGGTCGGTCAGTTGCAACGCTATCAGCTCTCGGCCTGTGAGGCCTTCTACCACGCAACGTTGGGTGGGGCGCGGGCGCTGTCGCTGGATGACAAAATTGGCAACTTTGGGGTCGGCAAAGAGGCGGACTTCGTGGTGCTGGATCCGGCGGTGTCGCCGCTGCAAAAGCTGCGCCATGAAAACAGCCATGCACTGACTGAGCAACTGTTTGTGTTGATGACGCTGGGCGACGACCGCAACGTTTACCGAACCTACGTCGACGGCAAAGTGGTGTATCGACCGACTACCCAGCAGGAGGCCGCATGATCCAGTTTCTGCTTAATCAAACGCTGAAAAATGAGCGAGCAATCGATCCCAATACCACGGTGCTGAACTACCTGCGCCGCGATCTCGGCCGCTGCGGCACCAAAGAAGGCTGCGCGTCCGGTGACTGTGGTGCCTGCACCGTAGTGCTGGCGGAGCCGGACGGTGAACAATTGCGCTACCGCAGCGTTAACGCCTGCCTGACGTTTGTCAGTGCGCTGCATGGCAAGCAGTTGATCACCGTAGAGGATCTGAAACAGCAGGGGGAATTGCACAGCGTGCAGCAAGCGATGGTCGACTGCCACGGCTCACAGTGCGGTTTTTGCACACCAGGATTCGTGATGTCGATGTTCTGTCTGCAAAAGAATGGCGCGGCCTATCAGCGTGAACAGGCGCAGCAAGCACTGGCCGGTAATCTGTGCCGCTGTACGGGCTATCGGCCTATTTTGGCGGCGGCGCAGCAGGCGTGCGATAACAAAACGCCAGACAGCTTCGATCACCACCAACAGCAAACCCTGCAACGCCTGCAGGCTATTCCTGCGGCCACGCCGTTAGCGGCGGCAGGTAAGCGCTGTTTGCAGCCGCAAACCCTGGAGGAGCTGGCGACGCTGTATCAACAGTATCCGCAGGCCAAACTGTTAGCAGGGGGCACCGATCTGGCGCTGGAAGTCACCCAGCGTCATCAGGATTTACCCTTGATGATCGCCATTGGCCAGATAGCGGCGTTAAAGCAGGTGAGTCGACAGGACGACCGTCTGATCCTGGGGGCCGGTGCTGCGTTGAGCGACCTTTACCCGCTATTGGCCGATTACCACCCGGCCTTTGGCGAACTGTTGGCGCGTTTTGCTTCGCAGCAAATCCGCAATCAGGGCACGCTGGGGGGCAATATCGCCAACGCCTCACCGATTGGTGACGGTGCGCCGCTGCTGCTGGCGTTGGATGCACGGCTGATCTTGCACCGTGGCGCTACGCAGCGTGAGCTGCCGCTGAATGACTTTTTCATCGACTATCGGCAGACCGCGTTGCAGCCGGGGGAATTTATTGAAAGCATCGTGCTGCCGGCCACCGCGCCTACAGATTTCCGCGCCTGGAAAGTGTCCAAGCGGCTGGAGGATGATATTTCTGCAGTATGTGGGGCCTTCAACCTGACCCTTGAACAGGGGATTATTCGAGATGCCCGGCTGGCGTTTGGCGGCATGGCCGCGACGCCGAAACGCGCCAGGCTGTGCGAACAGCAATTGGTGGGGCAGCCGTGGCGGCGGGCGACGATTGAACGTGCGGTTCAGGCGCTGGCGCAAGACTTTACGCCGCTGAGCGATTTTCGTGCCAGTAGCGCTTATCGCCTGCTGGTGGCGCAAAATCTGCTGCGCCGCTATTTCATTGCGCTGACCGCGCCGCAACTGGCGATTGAGGTGACGGCTCATGAGTAATAGCAAACGCACCGAATATACCCAGCAGCAGTTAGCCGAACGCTTCCGACAATCGCTAACCAGCGGTGTTGGCCGTAGCCGTAAACACGAAAGCGCCGACAAGCACGTCAGCGGTGAAGCGCAATACATTGACGACCGGCTGGAGTTTCCCAATCAGTTGCATCTGGCGGCCAGGCTGAGCGATCGGGCGCATGCCCGCATCGAAAAGCTGGATCTGTCGGCCTGTTACGATTTTCCCGGCGTGGTGCGAGTGATCACCTGGCAGGACGTCCCGGGCGAGCTGGATATTGCGCCGTTAACTCATGGCGACCCGCTACTGGCGAAGGATGAGGTGGAATACGCCGGGCAGGTGATTGCGGTGGTGGCGGCGGTGGATCCGGAAATCGCCTGGCGTGCCGCGCAGGCCATTAAAGTGAGTTATCAGGATCTGCCGGCACAGTTGGACGTCACTCAATCGCTGCGGGAAGGTTTCCTGGTGCAGGAGGCGCATCATCATCAACGTGGTGACGCCGAGGGGGCACTGACGCGGGCTTTGCATCGCATTCAGGGGGAGCTACACGTCGGTGGCCAGGAGCATTTTTATCTGGAAACCCAGATTGCCTCGGTAATGCCGGCCGAAGACGGCGGTATGCTGGTGTACTCATCGACCCAAAACCCCACTGAAATTCAGAAGCTGGTGGCCTCGGTGCTCAATCTGCCGATGCACAAGGTCACCATCGACACACGGCGTATGGGTGGGGGCTTTGGCGGCAAAGAAACTCAGGCTGCCGGCCCGGCTTGTCTGTGTGCCGTGGTGGCACATCTGACTGGACGCCCGGTAAAAATGCGCCTTAACCGCCACGACGACATGCTGATCACCGGTAAGCGCCACCCGTTTTATATTCAGTATGATGTCGGTTTTGACGGCGGCGGGCTGCTGAACGGGGTGAAAATTAGCCTTGCGGGTAACTGCGGTTACTCGCTCGATCTTTCAGGTTCGATTGTCGATCGCGCCATGTTCCACGCCGATAATGCCTATTTCCTGCAAGATGTCTTGATAACCGGCCACCGCTGTAAAACCCATATCGCCTCTAACACCGCGTATCGTGGCTTTGGCGGACCTCAGGGCATGATGGCGATTGAGCAGATCATGGACCATATCGCGCGCTATTTGGCACTCGATCCGCTGGCGGTGCGCAAAACCAATTATTACGGCAAAGATCAGCGTAACGTCACCCATTACCATCAGCCGGTGGAACAGAACCTGCTGCAGGAAATCACCGCCGAACTGGAGCACAGTGCGGATTATCAGGCGCGGCGTCAGGCCATTGTGCAGTTCAACGCGCAAAACCCGATCCTGAAGAAAGGGCTGGCGCTGACGCCGGTCAAGTTCGGCATTTCCTTTACCGCCGGTTTCCTCAACCAGGCGGGAGCGCTGGTACTGATTTACACCGACGGCAGTATTCAGCTCAACCACGGCGGCACCGAGATGGGCCAGGGGTTGAACACCAAGGTAGCGCAGATTGTTGCTGAAGTGTTTCAGGTGGAAATAGAGCGCATCCAGATCACCGCCACCGATACCGGCAAGGTGCCGAACACCTCGCCGACGGCGGCGTCGTCCGGCACTGACCTGAACGGCAAGGCGGCGGAAAATGCCGCTCTGATCATCAAGCAACGGCTGATCGACATGCTGGTTAAGCAGCATCAGGTGAGCGCCGGGCAGATCGTTTTCAGTAATGCTCAGGTCAGGGTCGGTGAGCGTTACTTCAGCTTTGAACAGGTGGTTGAGCAGGCCTATTTCAATCAAATTTCCCTCGCCAGCACCGGTTACTACCGCACGCCGAAGATCTTTTATGATCGCGACAAGGCCAGCGGCCACCCGTTCTATTACTTCGCTTACGGCGCGGCCTGTGCTGAGGTGTTGATCGACACCCTGACCGGCGAATACAAACTGCTACGCGCCGACATTCTGCATGACGTGGGCGACTCACTGAACCCGGCCATTGACATCGGTCAGGTGGAAGGCGGTTTTGTGCAGGGCATGGGCTGGCTGACCAGCGAAGAGCTGGTGTGGGATCAACAGGGCAAGTTGCTGACTCATGGCCCGGCCAGCTACAAAATCCCGGCGATTGGCGACGTCCCGGCGGATCTGCGCGTCACGCTGCTGGAGAACCGCAAAAACCCCGAGGAGACGGTATTTCATTCCAAAGCGGTGGGTGAGCCGCCGTTTATGTTGGGCATCTCGGTCTGGTGTGCGATCAAGGATGCGGTGGCCAGTCTGGCAAATTACCGTCTGCAACCCAATATTGATGCCCCGGCGACACCGGAACGGGTGCTGTGGGGCGTGCAGCAGATGTTAGCCAGTGACATTGTCACTGAATTGACTGGGGAGAACGGCGATGGACGAGTGGATTGAGGTTCTGGCCGACTTGCGACGGCGCGGAGAGCCCTGCGTACTGGTAACGCTGGTGGATGAGCTGGGTTCCACGCCGCGCAATCGTGGCACCAAAATGCTGGTGACCGCCGAACGGGCGGTGAATACCATTGGCGGTGGGCATCTGGAGTTTCAGGCGCTGTCGATTGCCCGCGAGATGCTGGAACAAGCGGCGACGACATTACGGCTGGAGCGTTTCCCGTTGGCGGCACGACTGGGGCAGTGCTGTGGCGGTACCACCAACGTGCTGTTCGAACCCTTGATCCCGCCGCGCCCGCAAATTGCCCTGTTTGGCGCCGGGCATGTGGGGCGGGCGCTGGTGCATATCCTCGCCACGTTGCCATGCCGGATACGCTGGGTTGATGGCCGCGCGGCGGAGTTCCCGGCGGTTATCCCGGCCGGGGTGCAACAAGACGTCTGCGAAGAACCGCTGGAGATCGTCGACGCCATGCCGCCGGGCAGCTATTTCATCGTCATGACCCACGACCACGCGTTGGATCTGGCGCTGGCGGAACGTATTCTACGCCGTGGCGATGCCGGATATTTTGGTCTGATCGGCTCGCTGACCAAGCGTAAACGCTTCGACTATAAGCTCGGCCAGCGTGGCATCAGCGAAGCGGCGATTGCCGGCATGCGTTGCCCGCTGGGCCTGTCGGACGTTAAAGGCAAACTGCCGGCCGAAATCGCGGTGGCCGTTGCCGGGGAGATCATTGCCTGCTATGGGAACTGTAGTCACTAATACATAATTCCTTGCTGGGAGCTGCAGTATGGGGGCCGCTGTTAACGATAATTTCAAGGTTTACATACAAGGAAAAGTAAAATGTGAGCATTAACTGAATTGGAGATATTATTAATTTCTGGCGGAGGTGTCGATCAGGATGCCGTTGTTGCCAGTGGGACGATTGTCGGCAGATTAGTGGGGAATGCAAGAAAAGTACCTAATGGCGGGCTTTATGGGTCAGTTGCTGGTGGTTATATTTCTGGTAAAGGTTACGATATGGTAGCTAATTCACCTACAATCACTATACCACATGTAAATGTGAATCCAGCCACACATGGAACACCATGCTATATTTCTCGCCTTGGAATGAATAGCTCTATTTACGGAAGCTAAATAATAAACAAATGGTGTCATATTGATACCATTTATAAATATAGGTTGAGACGATAAATAGGATAGGGCTATGGAAAATTTTAAGAAAGCTGCATGCGTATTCTTTAGTATTTTGTTAGTTGCACCTCATGAAATACCTGTTGATCCAACCGAGCCTGGAGCGCGATCACCACTTACGTAATTTCCGACCGCACCACCGGCGATGGCACCGGAAATAGCTAAACAATCATTTGGGTAAGGTTACGCATAACTACTCATTAATATTTAAGTTTTCAATTAACCAGCACTATCACACTTTGTGTTTTTGCTAATATAGACTAATAGCCTACGTGAGCTGATGATGGCAAAGGCGATAAGTACATACTTTAAAAGTCGATTGAT
Organism: Serratia proteamaculans; assembly: GCF_008830365.1. GTDB lineage: Bacteria > Pseudomonadota > Gammaproteobacteria > Enterobacterales > Enterobacteriaceae > Serratia > Serratia proteamaculans. The sequence continues at coordinate 570,921 of NZ_WBKI01000001.1, forward strand.
TTCAAAATAATCTGCCACGATGCCAACAACGAACCCGCTAAGAATAACGATAAATAGGTAAAATACTTCCCTAATATTATTCATGCATTACTGTCTCCTTATGTTTGTTTTTTATTTCTATTTTTCTGGTGCTATCAGAAAAATGCCGCGAGTAGCATATAACAAATATATTGTCTAATTATTGAGCCAGGAGCTCATCTCATTTTTAGAAAAAAATAAAAATGTATACAAACATGTAGTAATGGCAGAACAAGAAAATTTAAGCGTCTGGCATTTTCATCTGAATCTCGAATGATAGGGAATAGTTCAATGTCATGTGCATTATTTCACATGCCAAACATGTAGAATCATAAGGTGAACAAGGTTAATTTGATTAGGGTGCTCTTTATTTTGATTGTATAAATATACATATTGATATACAGCAAGGCGTCCAGGTAACCCACTAAAAAGCATTGCATTTATTTATATTGCTCTATATCATAATGAGAATGATTATCCTTACGATTCATTGCTCGAAAAACGGACTGGCTTGTCTTATAAGCGCTGCGGTTGTTTTTTCGGTGCCTTGACGTATGTTTCAAGCCAGGGTTGGCTTGAGCTTTATTTCTGGAAAGGGATCTCATGCGTGATTTGTTTCGACAGGAAGCCACTGAGCATCAGCGGGTGAAGTGGGCGGGCAAAGCCCTATTGATAACCGGGCTGCCCGCATGGTGCTTTGGTATTTTGTCGTTTTTATTTATTCTTATTTTTCTCTCTTTCCTTCTATTCAGCAATTATACGCGCCGCGTTAATGTTTATGGCGAAATTATAACCTTTCCTCGTTCGGTGAACGTGTTTGCGCCACAAGTCTTCATAAAAGGCAACGCCGCAGCGCTTCAGGTGCGGAATCTGCGTTACCAATATGATCGTTTGGCGAAACCTATCATCACGGATTTGAATCTCAGCATCGCGGCGGGAGAAAGCGTGGCGATCGTCGGCCCTTCCGGCGTGGGTAAAACGACGTTGATGAAGTTAATGTGTGGGCTGCTGCCGCCGGATGAAGGGGCCGTGCTGGTCGACGGTATGGATATCAGCAACATTGGCGTTAATAATTATCGCCAATGTATCGCTTGCGTGTTGCAGGATGACAAACTGTTGGCGGGCTCTATCGCTGAAAATATTTCCGGGTTCGACGCCGAAATGGATCTGAAGCGTATAGAAGCGTGCGCGCGGCGTTGCAATATGCATGATGATATTCAAAAAATGCCTATGGGGTATGAAACCTTGATCGGTGAATTAGGTGGCAGCTTGTCCGGCGGGCAAAAACAACGTTTGTTGATCGCACGTGCGCTGTATCGTCGGCCAAGTATATTATTCATGGATGAAGCAACCAGTCATTTGGATTTAAAAAACGAGGCACATATTAATAACGCCATTGCACAGTTGAATATCACTAGAGTTATTATTGCACACCGACCTTCGACTATTGAATCGGTCGATCGGTTGATTGCTTTGGTGTGATGGGTTATATAATTTAATTTTATTATTTTTATCGAGGTTATGTATGAAATGAAAAGACTAATTATCTTATACCTCACTTTTTTTATTGTAATTTTCACCGTCCAAATTATCTCAGGAAGCGGCGTGACCTATAAATCCATCGGTTATTCATTATTAGGTTCGGGAGTGTGGATGTTTTTTTCATCGGTAATTTCACGGTTATCACAAAAGGAGAAGTAAAATGAGAGCATTGCTAGAAAGTGAGATTATGCTAATTAATGGTGGCGATATTGACCGAGAGGCTGTTGTTGCTGGCGGAACCATTCCACCATTTTACCTGCGGTATAGGCGGCACCGCCGATGACGGCACCGGCAACGGTGCCAGGGGCGACGCCGACGCCGCCGGCCATCGAACCGGTCATTTTGCCGTCGCGGAAGACGCGACGTCGGCGATAGGGTTGTTGGCCAGCAAGATCGCGTTATTGGGCACTGCGCCGTAAGGCAGTTGCTTGGCCATTACGTTTCCCCATAATGCCTCCAACACTGCGCCTGTCATCGTCAACTCGCCATCGACATGTTTGGCACCTTGGCCGACTAACGCATTGGCTCCGATGCCTTTAACCTGCCAACGCCCATCAAAACCGCAGCGGGCGCCGCCGCCATTGCGCGAAATAGCACCGCCGCCATAACGTTCGGCGAAAAATACTTTTTCATCGTTGGAGAGTGGCGTGCAACCATCAAAAATAGCATGACGTTTATTTTCTTCGATAAGATAACTGGTCGCTGTTTTCAGATCATCCTGCTCGGCAGGGCTTAATGCATTGTGCCAGAGTAATTGAGAGCCTATTTTTTTTGCGACGAAAGGAATCAAACTTTCGTGAAGCATGGCGAGGTTTTTCATTTTTAAGCGTTATTGTTGTTATTGATACAGAGTGAGTTAAATACCAGCCTTATTGCGCAAGGGATAATAAGGACGCGTTTTTTAATTTGAAGAATCCGGTGTTGAAAGTGACGACGAAGGTGAAGGGCGCCCGCCGCCGCTGCCGTTCCATGTCGGGCCCATTGGAACCTGCGGAATAGCAATGTTGACCGGCAGATGCGGTGCGGTCTGAATAGCAATTTCGGTTCCAACCCCAACGGCTAACGATACCGGCGTGGGTAATTTCGCTATTGTGCTTAGGCTACCGACAATGAGGGAGGTCGGGTTATAAGAATCGTTGCCGTCAGACCCGCTAGTGAATGATAATTCAACTTCCGTTAATGCTCTCATTTAAATTCCTTCTTGCGAGAGGTGGTGTACAAAAAAAGCGAAAAAATAAATGCCATCGGGAAACCATAAATTGCCGTTGTTTTTAGTGCGGCCAGATCCAAAAGGATCGCCTGGCGCTGCAGGCAGTAGTCTAAAAAAACGGCAAGGGGAAAGATCAGGAACGGCACGACGATGTGATAGGTGCGCCATCCTTTTTTTTGCGCTTTTTTATAGATGTAACTGATAATAAGGATAAAAATGATAATTAGAATCATTTCCATTATAAGGTGCATTTGATTAGCTCCATTAATCAAAGTTTACATCAAGTTACATTGGCTAACCTGACAAGTCAACAGGCTATCTTATAATTCCTTTCACTTTTCATAGGGTTGAATTAATTCCCTATGCAACTGTTTCGCATGCTGACTATATATCGCTGATAAAAAATAGCGGCGCGACCGAGGCGTATTGAATGCAGTCGGCAAGGTGACTAACTTCTAATCACTTGTTTTTGCTCAATCTCCCAACAGCGCCTAAGCTAGGATGTGACTCAAGGGGAGATGAGCTCTCCGCGACCTTATTCTGTGAACATGGAGGAGTTTCGATTTGATGCGTTTATCGACATTGGTGTTGGCGATCGGCATGGCGCTGGGCTCGCAGGCACAGGCAGAAGAAACCCATCCGCACGCGGACCATAGCGCGTTGCCAAGTGGCCAGGCAAAGGAGGCTAACGTGACCGGTGAAGCCAACCAACACAACAATAAAAAGAATGAAAACCCGTTCTTCTATCAAAGTCGTCTGCCATTCCAGGCACCGCCGTTCAATCTGATCAAAGAAAGCGATTATGCCCCGGCGATCGACGCCGGTATCAAGCAAAAGCTGGAGGAAGTGGAGAAGATCGCCAACAACCCGGCCAAGCCTGACTTTAAAAATACCTTAGTGGCGCTGGAACAAAGCGGCGCGATGTTGTCACGGGTGATGAATGTGTTTGGTGCCATGACTTCGGCCAACACCAGCGACACGTTGCAAAAGTTGGATGAGCAAAGCTCACCGAAGCTGGCGGCGTTGGATGATGCCATCATGCTCAACAGCAAGCTGTTTGCCCGTATCAAGGCCGTTCATCAGCAGCTCGACACGCTGAAACTGGATGCGGAATCACGTCGATTGGTTGAAGTGACCTATAAGAACTTCGAACTGGCGGGGGCCAATCTGTCCGACGCCGATAAAACCAAGCTGAAGGCGCTGAACCAGGAAGCAGCAACGCTGAGCACCCAGTTCTCCAACAAATTGCTGGCGGCGACCAAAGAGGGCGCGCTGGTGATCACCGAACAAGGGAAACTGGATGGCCTGTCGGAAGGCGAACTGGCTGCGGCGTCCCAGGCGGCCGGTGAACGCAAGCTGGATAAACAGTGGCTGCTGGTGTTGCAAAACACCACTCAGCAACCGGAATTGCAGAGCCTGAAAAACCGCGAGACGCGTAAAGCCCTGTTTGATGCCTCGTGGAACCGCGCAGAAAAGGGCGACGCTAACGACACTCGCCAGACTATTGCTCGTTTGGCTAAAGTGCGTGCTGAGCAGGCCAAACTGCTGGGCTTCCCGAATTACGCAGCCTGGAAGTTGCAAAACCAGATGGCGAAAACCCCTGATGCCGCGCTGAGCTTTATGCGAGATATCGTCCCGGCGGCTACCGCACGTGCCGAACGTGAGGCCAAAGATATTCAGGCGGTGATTGACCAGCAAAAAGGCGGTTTCAAGGTTGAAGCCTGGGACTGGCAGTTCTACGCCGAACAGGTACGCAAAGCCAAATACGACCTGGATGAGTCACAGATCAAACCTTACTTTGAGCTGGATAACGTGCTGAACAACGGCGTGTTCTATGCCGCTAACCTGCTGTACGGTATCAGTTTCAAAGAGCGTAAGGACATCCCGGTTTATCAGCCGGACGTAAGGGTTTATGAGGTGTTCGATAAAGACGGCAAATCGCTGGCGTTGTTCTATACCGACTTCTTTAAGCGCGACAACAAGGGCGGTGGCGCCTGGATGAGCAACTTTGTCGAGCAGTCGAAGCTGAAAGGCACCAAGCCGGTGATTTACAACGTCGCCAACTTCACCAAACCGGCACCGGGTCAGCCTGCACTGTTGTCGTACGATGACGTGATAACCATGTTCCACGAGTTTGGCCATGCGTTGCACGGTATGTTCGCCGATCAGGAATATCCAAGCCTGTCCGGCACTAACACCGCGCGTGATTTTGTCGAGTTCCCATCGCAGTTCAACGAGCACTGGGCCAGCGATCCCAAGGTCTTTGCGCACTACGCCAAGCATTACAAAACCGGTGAAGCGATGCCGCAAGAGTTGGTCGACAAAATCAAAAAGGCCGACAAGTTCAACAAAGGCTATGACATGACCGAACTGCTGTCTGCGGCGTTGTTGGACATGCACTGGCATATGTTGAGTGCCGACCAGCCGCAGCAGGACGTGGATAAGTTCGAGGCTGAATCGCTGATGAAAGACAAAATCGATCTCAGCTATGTGCCGCCGCGCTACCGTTCCAGCTACTTTAAGCATATCTGGGGTAACGGCTATGCGGCCGGTTACTACGCCTATCTGTGGACCGAAATGCTGGCGGATGATGCCTTCCAGTGGTTCAGCGAACATGGCGGCCTGACCGCAGAGAACGGCCAGCGTTTCCGCAATATGATCCTGTCACGCGGTAACAGTCAGGACCTGGAAAAACTGTATATCGACTGGCGCGGTAAGGCGCCAAGCATTGAACCGATGCTGATTAACCGGGGCTTGAAAGACGAGTAATACACCAGGGTGTTAGCCGGAAGGGCCACTAAGGACGCAAACTTGCTTGCGTCCTTTTTTTATTCCACGGGGACATAGCCGGTGTGATGGTTTATCATGCGCCGATTATTTTTTGGCCCGTGAGCAATGAAGATAAGAATCCTCCTAACGCGCTGTTTTGCTTTGATTATGCCATTGCTGCTTTCAGCCTGTGGCACGTTATCACGCATGCCGACCGACACATCACCGTTGGAAAGCAGGCGCTTGGCGTGCAGTGCTGACTTGCAGGCTGAGGTCGACAGCCTGGCACGGCCGATTATTGACGGCGAGCAGACGCCGGGGTTGGTGGTGGGCGTATTGACGGCAGACGGGCAGGCGCACACCTATGGTTACGGCGTGACCGATACGCCGCAGGGCTATCCGGTCAGCGGCAATACGCTGTTTGCCGTGGGATCGGTCAGCAAAGGGTTTATCGCCGAGGTGACGGTGGTATTGGTCAACAAGGGCGTGCTGCATTGGGACGATACGTTGGCTACCTTACTGCCGCCCGGCACCTTGCTCAGCAAGGATGCGGCCAAAATTACCCTGCTGCAGTTGGTGACCCATACCTCGGGCCTGCCGCGTCAGATGATGACACCGGAGATGTTGGGGGCCTTTGTCCGCTATCTGTTTACCGGCGATAATTTTTATGGCTCGCTGGATACGCCAAAAGTCCTCGACGACCTGGCGCAGTTTGAGGCCCCGGCCGTTGAAGCGCCGCGCTATTCCAATCTGGGCTATGCGCTGCTGGATTACATCCTGCAACGGCGCACCGGTAAAACCGTCGATCGTCTGACCACGGAAAACATTCTCCAGCCGTTGGGGTTGATCCACACCAGTTACGATGCACAGCAGTTGCCGGGTTATGCGCAACGGGCCATTGGCCATGCCGGCGATCAGCCCAAGTTTATTCGGCGCGGGCAGCCGGTGCCCGACTGGCAGTTTTCTTCCTATATGATTGGCGCCGCCGGGTTATATACCGACGCCGACGATCTGCTGCGCTATGCGCAGGCACATTTCGTCCCTACTGGTTCGGCAGCACTGGATCAGGCGCTGAAAGACTCGCTGACCGTGCATTTTGCGCGCAGTAAAGAGGCGGCGGCCATCGCCTGGGTGGTTGACGACGTGGGCTCGCAGCAAATTACCTATCAGGTGGGGTTTATCGGCGGCTATTCCAGCTATATCGGCCTGGATCTGCGCCATAAAACAGCGGTGGTGGTGCTGCAAAACAGCTTTAACTGGAGTAACAATATTGGTCATCGTTTGCTGCAACGCATGGGCGAGGCGGCGGACGGGCATTTCATCTGCCCATAAGTCGGGCCCCGCGAACGGAGCCCAACATCCTCAGCGGTTAACCACCTTGGCCGGCAGCGCGACCACCAGCAGGGAACTGATCAACAGGCAACCGGCGAACGCCCAGAGTGCACCACCGCTTTTGCCGGTCAGATCCAGCGCCAGCCCCATCAGCGAGTTACTCACCAACCCGGCGATATTGGCCAATGAGCAGGCCAATGCGAAGCCGGTTGCTGCCGCCGTCCCCCGCAGGAAAGTGGCGGGCAGGCTGAAGAACACCGGTACCGCCCCGATGATCGCCGCCTGGGCGACAGAGAACAACAGCACCGTGGCGATTACGTTGTGGGTGAAGAAAGTGCTACCGGCCATCGCCATCGCGCCGACAATAAATGGCACTATGATATGCCAGCGTCGTTCACGCATACGATCAGAACTGGTGCCGATCAACAACATCCCCAGCAGGGCGGCGACGCTCGGCAGCGCGGTCAGCATACCTATAGTGGTAATGTCGGTCACCCCGGCGGTTTTGATAAAGGTCGGCATCCAGAACCCCATCGCATAGGCGCTAAGCAGGATCGAGAAGTCAATGCCGCCCAGCATCCAGACCTTGAGATTAAAGAAGCCGTCGCGGAAGCTGTGTTTACTGTGACCGGCCTCGGCGTCGTCTTGCGCCAGATCCTCGGCAATACGCTGTTTCTCTTCGTCGGATAACCATTTGGCCTGGCGAAAATTGTTCGGCAACACCCAGAAAGTCAGTACCCCCAGCAGCACGCTGGGGATGCCCTCCAGCAGGAACAACCATTGCCAGCCATGCAGCCCGTGGCGCATATCAAAATGCCCCATGATCCAGCCGGAAATCGGCCCACCCAGCACGCTCGACAGCGGCAGACCGATCATGAACAACGCAATAATGCGGCCGCGGCGGTAGGTTGGGAACCACAGCGTCAGGTAATACAGCACGCCGGGCAGGAAACCGGCTTCCGCCACGCCGAGCAGAAAACGGATGACGTAAAACTGGTTAGGCGTGGTGACGAACATGGTGCAGGCGGAAAGCAGGCCCCAGGTGATCATGATGCGGGCAATCCACACCTTGGCACCGACCCGTTGCAGGATCAGGTTGCTCGGTACCTCAAACAGGATATAGCCGACAAAAAACAGCCCGGCTCCCAGACCGAAGGCCGCCTCGCTCAATTGCAGTTGATCGGCCATCTGCAGCTTGGCCAGCCCGACGTTGATGCGGTCGAGATAGGCGGCCAGATAGCACAGACAGAGGAACGGGATCAGCTTCCAGGTGATTTTGCGGTACAGAAGCGATTCTGCGCCCGCTTTCCCGGTTAACGGGGTTTCAACAATGGCCATGATGATGTCTCCAGGTGGTGCATGGTGGCCTCCGGAGGAGGAGCGTTGTGTGTTTGCTTGGAAGCCGCCCTGTATCGGGCGGTCGCCTGAGGCGCTTGCCGCGCCTTCTTTATTTTTCAGCTCTCCGTGCAGGTGAAACTCTGGATTACAGCCGGTTCAGATAATCGATAGCCTCCCGTTTGGCCACGACGTCGCCGTATTTACTGTCGATGTCGAACAGGTTGGCCTCATGCGGACCAGGGTGACGATCGCCCACGCATTCACGTACCACGATGGTGCGAAAGCCGTGCTGTACCGCATCCACAGCGCTGGCGCGGATACACCCGCTGGTGGAACAGCCGACCAGCAGCAAAGTATCGACGCCGAGCGCCACCAGCATGGGGGCCAGCGAGGTACCAAAAAAGGCGCTGGCATACTGCTTGGTCAACACCACTTCTGTGGCTCGCGGGGCCACCTGTGGACAGAACGCCGCCAGCGGATTCCCCTCCACCATGTCCTTCATGACCGGTGCTTTTTTCACCCAGATGCCGCCATCGGCAAAATGCCCTGCATGATAGCGGATATTGGTGTGGATCACCGGAATTCCCACCTGGCGCGCGGTTGCCAGCAGCGCCACGCTTTCTTCGACCGCACTGACCACGCCGGGAGCGAACAACGGCGCGCCTTCGGTGGTGTAACCCTGCATAAAGTCGACCACCAACAGGGCCGGGCGCAGACCGAAGCCGATGCGGTTACCCCAGACGCCGTGGTAGTTATCGGTAAGCGAGTGCTCGGCTGCCATTTTGCCTCCTTAATAAGCGCCGGACAGCAGGGCGCCGGCACCGGGAACGATCGGCTCCAGTTCCAGTGCCGTCAGCATGGCGTAGGTGGTGGCGATGGCGGCGGTCAGCACCGGCTTGCCGGTTTGCGCCTCAACGGTAGCGACCGCCGGTAATGACGGCATCTGCACGCAGGCAGACAGCACGATGGCGTCGACACCGCTCAGATCCATTTCGGCAACAATGCCCGGCAGTTTGGCCGGTTCATGACGGCCTACCGCCAGATTGTCGGCGATCTCCAGCGCGCGCCACACCTTGACCTCGATACCTTCGTGCTCGATATAGTCCACCACCATTTGGGTCAGTGGCTTCATGTAGGGGGCAACCAGCGCAATGCGTTTGGCACCCAGCACCTTCAGGCCGTTGACCAACGCACCGGCGCTGCTGATCACCGGGGCTGCGGCGTTGTTGTCCTGGGTAACCTGCGCCAACCGGGCCTGGGACTCGCGGTGATAGCCCAACCCCATCGACATGATCGCCACCAGGCAGGCATAGCCCAGCACATCAACCTGGGCGTCGGACAGCTCCAGTGCGCAGCGGTCTGATTCGGCGTCCATGGCTGCCAGTTCCGCCTTGCTGACGTGTTTCATGCGCATGCGGCTGGAGTGAAAGGTAAAGCGTTCCGGACGGATCAACTGGCGTGCCGTCAGCATCGCCGGGATCTCAGTTTCCATCGTGGTGTTGGAACTGGGCACGATCTGGCCGATACGGTAATTTTTACTCATGACAAAGGCTCCTTAATTAATCCAGAAAATCGCCCAAGGCGTGGAAGAAACCGTCGAAGTCATCCCACGGGATCATATGGCCGGCTTTTTCAACCTGTACCAAGGTGATTTCCGGCTGCAACTGGCGGATCTCCGCTGCGTCTTCCGGTTGGATCACACCGCCAAGGCCCGCAATCATCAGCAGCGTCGGCATGCTCAGTGAGGGGTAATCACGATGACTGTCGACCTGATGAAAATCTTCGTAGGCGCGTTGGATCGCCGGTTCGTAGCAGGTGTGCAGCCATTCGGCCCGCAGTTGGCGCTGCTGTTCGCTCCAGCTCGGGCAGTAGGCCCGCATCTGCTCGGCGTCCATTCCCTGCAATGACTGACGAATCGAATCCACGTACCAGGGCCATTTGCCTGGGTATTCACGACGGCCGGGGCCGGAGACCGGCGGATCGACCAATACCAATCGCCGTACGCCAGCCGGTTGCAACGCAGCGGCGCGCAGGGCAAAGCGCGCCCCCATCGAATGGCCGAGCAGGGCGTAGTTTTCCAGCTTTAATGCGGCGGCGAAGGCGTTGACGTCCTCGGCGCAGGTTTCGGCGTCATAGGCCAGGTCTGGCCCGCTGGCGGACAGGCCACGACCGCGCACGTCCAGCACATAGGTGTCGTAGCGCTCGGCCAGGCGTTCAGCAACGAAGCCCCAGGTGATCGCCGGGCTGGTGATACCGGGGATCAGGATCAGTACCGGCCCCTGGCCACCGTAGCGCAGGTAGTGCTGGCGGATACCGTTGGCCTGCACGTTGGCGCCATACAGAAAATGGCTCATGCGGCGTTCTCCGACTTCAGCGTCTGCGCGTACAGGTCATAGCCGTAAACCCAGGCAGGATCTTCCTGAGTGCGCAGGAAGGTATTGGCATTCGAGACCGCCTGGACGCGGGAGGCGCGTTCTTTGCGGTTGGCTTCATACAGTTGGAAAGCGGTGCGGTAGTCGGTCAAACCGGTCTCTTGCAGGCAGCGCGCCAGCATGGCCGCATCTTCGATCGCCATCGCCGCGCCTTGCGCCATGTGCGGTTTCATCGGGTGGCAGGCGTCGCCCAGCAACACCATGCGGCCTTCGCTCCACAGCGGCAGTGGTTTACGGTTTAACAGCGGCCATTTGGTGACCTGCTCGCTGGATTCGATCAGCGCTTGCACAATCGGGTGATAGCCGGCAAAGGTTTCGTACATTTCTTCGCGGCTGCTGTCGATAAAGCTGCCCTGGAAATCCCACGCCGGGTGGGGCACGCCGCTGACGTAGTAGTACTCGTCGCGTTTTTTGGTGGTGTAATAGACCATCAGGTGGCGATCTGCCGACCACCATTTCACGCAGTCTTCAAAACTCAGGTTGTATTTGGCCAGTTTCTCGCCGCGGATCAACGCGCGGTGGGCGACCCAGCCGCTGTAGGTGGGCGCTTCTGCGCCCAGCAGGTGTTCGCGAATGCGTGAGTTGATGCCGTCGGCGCCAATCACGATATCGGCGTGGGCCTGGGTGCCATCAGCAAAGTTCAGCACCACTTCGTTGTCACGCTCCTCAATCTTGCTCAGACACTTGCCAAAATGCACGCTGCCCGGTTGCAGGGCGGCCATCTGCAACGCCTGCAAATCGCCCCGATGCACCGTCACGTAAGCCGCACCGTACTCTTTGCGGGCAAAGGCGCCCAGCTCAATGCGCGACAGATAGTCACCGCTTTCGGCGTCGCGGCTGAACCAGAAGTCCGGGTGCGAGGCCATTTGCTCCAGCGGTTGCTCGATGCCGAGACGGCGGAAAATCTTCAGGACGTTCGGTCCCATATGGATACCGGCCCCCAGGCGTGAAAACACCGGGCTCTGTTCGTACAGGTCGACGGTAAAGCCCGCTTTCTGCAGCAGACCGGCGGCGGCAGCGCCACCCAGACCGGCACCGACCACGGCAATGCGTTGTTGTTTGCTCATCATTTTTCCCCTGACTGTTTGGTTTTTTACCTGTCATCCGCATTGATGCTGGACGATTGATTTATAGTGTATACGCTAAATAACGCAAAGTTGCACAAGTGTTAATTTAGATCTGGCTCACGCTAATTAACCGGCCATTGCTGTTAAACTCATGTTAATCACAGGATGGATAGGGCTTAAAATAGGATTTGCTTATGGGTGGCTGCGCGGCCTTGCTTCCTGTTTGATTTTCGGCTTAGATAATTAAAAGAGTGTGATCACTTTAATTTGTACAAAACAACCTCACCGGCGCCTGGTGTGTCGGCCAACCTTTAGCGAGACAGGAGATACACATGGCGGTCAATGATAGTCAGTTGGTTCAACTGTTCGAGCAGGTCCTTACGCTGTCGAAGGTTGATGCTTCGCAAAGCGTGGCGATCCTGAAAAGTCACTATTCCGATGCGCGTACGGTGCGCGCTGCCACCGATGCGGCACTGCGTCTGGGCGCCAAGGTTTACGCAGTCGAACTGCCGTCATTTAACCATCCGCGCGCCATGGGCAATGACATGACGGCTTACTGTGGCGATACGGCGTTGACCGGTAACCACGCAGCACAACGTGCACTGGAGGCGGCCGATCTGATTGTCGACACCATGATGCTGCTGCACTCGCCGGAGCAAGAGCAGATCCTGAAAACCGGCACGCGCATTCTGTTGGCCGTCGAACCTCCGGAGGTGTTGGCACGCATGTTGCCTAATGCAGAGGACAAAGCGCGAGTGCTGGCGGCGGCAGCGGTGCTGGAGCAGGCAAAGCTGATGCAGGTGAAGTCTGCCGCCGGCAGCGATTTCCGTGCGCCGTTGGGGCAATACCCGACGGTGACCGAATACGGCTACGCCGACGAACCGGGGCGCTGGGATCACTGGCCGAGCGGCTTCCTGTTCACCTGGCCGAATGAAGAACAGGCCGAAGGGGTGCTGGTACTGGAGGTGGGCGATATCCTGCTGCCGTTCAAGAGCTATGCCCGTGAACGCATTACGCTGGAGATCGACAAAGGCTTTGTGACGCGCATTCACGGCGGCTTCGAGGCGGAATACCTGCGGGAGTACATGAAGTATTTCAACGATCCGGAAGTGTACGGCATCTCGCATATCGGCTGGGGTTTGCAGCCGCGTGCGCAGTGGACGGCGATGGGGTTGCACGACAAAAACGACGGGATGTGTATGGATGCACGCGCCTTCTACGGCAATTTCCTGTTCTCCACCGGGCCGAATACCGAAGTCGGCGGCACGCGCAAAACGCCGTGCCATATGGATATCGCGCTGCGCCACTGCGACATCAGCCTGGATGGCACCACGGTGGTGGCCGATGGTGAAGTGGTGGCACCTGCGGCGTCGCGGGTCAACCGGGGTTAACCTTGCTGCTAAACGCGGGGGTTTGTACTATTCTCGGTGGTTTCCATCGATGGTGAGAGTAACGCAATGACGCCCCCCGAATACCCGGCTGCAGATAACGGCAAGACCGAAAATTATCACTTTACTGAACAAGTCGGGCACCTGCTGCGTAAGGTTTATCAGCGCCACGTGGCGATTTTCCAGCAAAACGTGGGCGATTCGCAACTGACCGCCGTGCAGTTTATTACCCTGTGCGCGGTGCGCGACATGGGCCCAAGTTCGTTGACCGAACTGGTGCAGGTGACGGCGGTCGATCAGGCCACCATTCGCGGTATTGTCGAGCGTCTCAAGGCGCGTGACCTGATCACCGTGATGCCGGATCCGATCGACCGACGCAAAGTGGTGGTTGGGCTGACCGATACCGGTGCCGTGCTGTTGGCTGAAACAGTGCCGCATGCGGCGACGATCACAGAATTAACTTTCGGTACGCTGAATCCGGCCGAACGTATAGCACTGATGTTCCTGCTCAATAAAATGCTGGAAGACCAGCCGCCCGGCTGATTCGCCACCCGCAACTGCGGTTGTCTGGTGAATGCGGTGGCGGCGAGGTCACGGCCGACAATACATACCCTAGAGCTTTCAAGTTGCAACTAGGCGCCCAGCTTGCTCATCCCCACGCGCTTACTCGAGTAAGTAACTGGGGATGAGCAAGTGCAGCTAACAACGCTGCGGCTTGAAAGATGACGGGTATAACCAGAGCGCAGGCGGAGACGCAATAATGGCGATAGCTGAAGTGCAATTGCCCAGGGAAGGTGCGGTAAAAACACTGACGGAGCATCCGCTGATGCTGTCAGTCAACGGCGAAAATATTCATATCCAAGTCATGGCGGATACCCCTCTGCTATTGGTACTGCGAAACGATCTGGCGCTCAACGGTCCGAAATACGGCTGCGGTCTCGGTGAATGCGGGGCCTGCACCGTGTTGATAGACGGCATCGCCGCACGCTCTTGTGTGATCCCGGCGCTGGGTGTGACCGGTCGCGCGGTGACCACGCTGGAAGGGCTGGGCGATCGTGACCATCTGCACCCGGTGCAACGGGCCTTTATAGAAGAACAGGCCGCGCAGTGCGGCTACTGCCTGAATGGCATGATCATGACCACCAAAGCCCTTTTGGATCGCAATCCGTCGCCCAGCGACCGCGAAATCCGCCAGGCGCTGTCCGGCAACCTGTGCCGCTGCGGCACCCATATCGAAATCCTGCGTGCGGTTCAGCGCGCCATCATTCTTTGCCGCAGTGAGGAAACCTCGCCCCATGACTGACACCCATTCCTCATTACCGAGCCAGGCCGAATTATTGCAGCGTCATGGCACGTTGCTGATTATCGATCAGATCCAGCCGCCGCCGGGTCTGGTGCCGAAAGGTCAGACGCCGAGCCTGAAACCCAAAGAACCGGGGCTGTTTATCGCCATTTGCGACAGCGGTGAGGTTTACGCCTTCAACGGCCATGTCGATCTTGGCACCGGGGTACGCACCGCGCTGGGGCAAATCGTCGCCGAAGAACTTTACTTACGCATGGAACAGGTGCGCATGGTGTTGGGCGATACCGAAAGCACGCCAAATCAGGGCGCGACCATCGCCAGCGCCACGCTACAGATTTCTGCCGTGCCGCTGCGTAATGCGGCGGCCGAGGCACGGCGCTGGCTGCTGCAACAGGCCGCACAACACTTTGGCGTTACGGTTGAACAACTGACGTTGAATGACGGCAGGATTGTCGGCCCACAGGGACAAGCGCTGAGCTACGGCGAACTGGTCACCGGTGTGCATGTTGAACTATCGATCTCCGGCGATGCGCCGCTCAAGCCGCAGGCCGAATACTGCTTGGTTGGCACCAGCACTGCGCGTGTCGATATCCCGGCCAAGGCCACCGGCGAATCTACCTATGTGCACGACATGCGGCTGCCGAACATGCTGCACGGTCGGGTGGTGCGGCCACCCTATGCCGGTTATGACAGCGGCGAGTTTGTCGGCACCAGCCTGCTGGCGGTGGACGAGTCGTCCATTGCCCATATTCCCGGCATCGTCAAACTGGTGGTGATCGGGGATTTTATCGGCATCGTCGCCGAGCGCGAAGAACAGGCGATCAAGGCAGCGGAAGCGCTGCAGGTGAGCTGGAAGGACTGGCGGCGTAACCTGCCGCAGATGACCGACGTTGCGCAGGCGCTGCGTGATAACCCGCACTCGACACGGGTGGTGCATGACACTGGCAACGTAGATGCGGCATTGGCTGCTGCCGATCGGCGCTTTACCCACAGTTACCTGTGGCCGTATCAACTGCACGCCTCGATCGGCCCGTCTTGTGCGCTGGCGGACTACCAACTGCAGCAGTTACAGGTTTGGTCAGGCAGCCAGAACCCGCATCTGCTGCGTGCCGATCTCGCCTGGCTGTTGGAATACCCGGAAGAACAAATCGACATTATCCGCATGGAGGCGGCGGGCTGTTATGGCCGCAACTGCGCCGATGATGTCTGTGCCGATGCGGCGTTATTGTCGCGAGCGGTCGGCCGCCCGGTACGGGTGCAGTTAACCCGCGAGCAGGAACACCTGTGGGAACCCAAGGGCACCGCACAACTGATGGAGGTGGATGGTGGACTGGACGCCGCCGGTCATCCTGTGGCCTATGATTTTCGCACCTATTACCCGTCCAACGGCGCACCTACGCTGGCGCTGTTGCTGACCGGAATGGTTGAACCGGTGCCGGTGGCCTATGAGATGGGGGATCGTACCTCGGTGCCGCCTTACGAATACCCGGAGCTGCGCGTCAGCATTGAGGATATGGCGCCAATCGTTCGCGCCTCCTGGATGCGTGGCGTGTCGGCACTGCCGAATACCTTCGCGCACGAGTCCTATATTGATGAACTGGCCACTGCGGCCGGTGTGGATCCGCTCGAATACCGACTGCGTTATATCAAGGATCAGCGGGCCACCGAACTGATGCTCAGCACCGCCGAACGTGCAGGCTGGACGCCGCATACCGAACCGATGCAAACCCCGGCGGAAGATGGGGTGCTGCGCGGGCGTGGTTTTGCCTATGCGCGCTATATTCACAGCAAATTCCCCGGTTTTGGTGCTGCCTGGGCGGCCTGGGTCGCCGATGTGGCGATCGACAAGGCCAGCGGCGAAGTGGCGGTGACGCGTATTGTGGTCGGACACGATGCCGGCATGATGGTCAACCCGGACGGTGTGCGCCACCAGATCCACGGCAACGTGATCCAGTCGACCAGCCGGGTGTTGAAAGAGCGGGTGACCTTCGAAGAATCGACCATTTCCAGCAAGGAATGGGGGGCTTACCCGATCCTGACTTTCCCTGAGGTACCGGCAGTTGACGTGGTGATGATGCCACGGCCCTACGATCCGCCGCTGGGGGCCGGGGAGTCTGCTTCGGTGCCCAGTGCTGCGGCCATTGCCAACGCGGTGTTTGACGCCACCGGCATTCGTTTCCGCGAGTTGCCGATCACTTCCGACCGACTGCGCGAGGCGCTGAACGGCCCGGATAGCGCCCGACAGGAAGCTGCGCCAGCGGCTAAACCCAGGCGCAGTAAATGGTGGTTTGGCGGTGCGGCCGGTATTTTTGGCGCGGTGTTGGGCGTAGCGGCTACGGCACTGCCGTGGCGTGCCGAAATTGCCCCGGTAGCCACTGCGGGAGCGGGTACCTGGTCGGCCGCCACCCTGGAACGGGGTCGTCAACTGGCCGCCGTCGGGGATTGCGCGGTGTGCCACACCGCCTCGGAAGGGGCAACCAACGCCGGTGGGCTGGCAATGGAGACTCCGTTTGGCACCCTGTACAGCACCAATATCACGCCGGATGTGGAGACCGGCATCGGCAACTGGTCGTTTGGCGCTTTTGACCGGGCGATGCGTCAAGGCATCAGCCGCGACGGACGTAATCTGTACCCGGCTTTTCCTTATACGTCGTTTAGCAAAATGACCGACGGTGATATGCAGGCGCTGTATGCCTATATGATGTCGCAGCCAGCGGTCGCGCAGAGCAATCCGGCTAACCAGATGCGTTTTCCGTTTAATGTCCGCCCGTTGATGGCCGGTTGGAATGCACTGTTTCTGCGTCAGGGTGAGTTTCAGCCGGACCCTGCGCAAACCGCCCAGTGGAACCGGGGCTCTTATCTGGTCAATGGGTTGGGGCACTGTGCGGCCTGCCATTCACCGCGTAATTTGATGGGGGCGGAAAAGGGGGGCAGCAGCTTCCTGGCCGGGGCGATGGTGGACGGCTGGGAAGCCCCGGCGCTGAACCAACTGGCCACGGCGGAGAAACCCTGGGATGAAGAACAGCTGTTCCAGTACCTGAGCAGCGGTCATTCCGCCGAGCACGGCGTCGCGGCCGGGCCAATGGGGCCGGTGGTCAGCGAGCTGGCGACGTTGCCGGAGTCTGACGTGCGGGCGATGGCCAACTATCTGATATCCCTGAGCAGCCCGGCTCAATTAAATGTAGAGCCGCAGGTCAAACTGGCCACCCGTCTGCAACCTGCCCTGGGGCAACAGGCCGGTGAACGCCTGTTTCAGGGGGCCTGTCAGGCCTGCCACAGTGCCGCTGCCGGTGGGCCACAGCTGTTTGGCGTCAGTCCGGATCTGGCCAATAACACCAATATTTTCAGTGAGCGACCGGATAACCTGATCAAAGTGATCCTGCAGGGGATTGCCAAACCTGCCACCGCCGATCTGGGTTTTATGCCGGGCTTTAAGGACAGTTTCTCCGATCGGCAGGTGGCAGATCTGGTGAATTACCTGCGCCAGCGTTATGCCGGTGACAAACCGGCCTGGCGCAATGTGGAAGCGCAGGTGGCCAGGCTGCGTGCCAATCCGGGCAGCCATTAATCTCTACTGGGAGGCGGCGCTTTTGCGTCGCTGTTTATTTATTGGTTTATTGGCATTACTAATTTAAATTCCCAAGGTAAGTTGTTAGTTGAATATTAAATAAATAAGGTTTTTTTTGCGATAGAATTAATATTGATTCTTGTTAGTTTCCAGATTAAGCTTCTCGTGTAAGTCGCTTTATTTATTTGAATTTTTATTGTGGTGGCGATTAACTTTAATATTGACGCGCTGCTGTTTTATGTTTATATATGTCTGTATTATACGTTTCAAATATGTGGTTTAAATATGGACTTTTAAAATAAGGAGATGTTATGAAAAGCTTAACGAGAACCGAAATTATGATGATTGGCGGTGGTGGTGAAAGCAGCGTAGATACCCGGACCAGAGTAAATCACTATGGCCGCGGGATATCCGCTAACTACGGGAGGCAGACTTACAACCCGGCTGTTGCTTCAACCCCTGTAATTAGCTCAGAGTGCGCAAGCGCACTTGGTTTTGCTGTATTAGGAGGGGTGGCAGGTGGCCTCATTGTTGGAGGTGCCAGAGCTGTTTTTGGCAGTGTGGTAGGTTCATCAATTGGTTCGCTGAGTGCTTGTTTTGGTAGTGGCAATGGTTCACAAAATGCGTCAAAAGGTAACTCTGGCACTTATAATGGCGGCACCTGCAATTGGTAATAAATACGTATACCACCTTAGTATAATGGACTGTTTAAGATATTGACATGGTTGCATGTTAATGTTGAATGGGTGTCTTTTATGAAGACGTTTTGGTCGGTTTTTATTATGGTCATTCTTGCCGTTACGCTATCCCATAATCTGTTTTTTATTGTGGGGCTTAGCCAATATGACGGTCTGTTAAAAATCAATATCCCTTGTGAATTGGCCAAGTGGATGATTTGTTTTTTCGTGCTGTTAGGGACAATGACTTTTATGAAGTCAATATATACCTCGGCGCAAAGATTGGTCCGTAAATGGAAGCGTCGCGGTCAGTAAGATGATTATCGACCTATAATGCCGATAAAGGTATAACCCCCAATGACAGGACGTCCCCCCCAGCTTTACCGCGAGGGTTATTTTGCCGCTCAGGCCACCAGGGCCGAGGGTGAAGTGATTATCCCCGCCAGCCTCAGTTTAACCGCCTATGCCTGGGTCAGCATTCTGCTGGTGCTGGCCATCATGCTATTTCTGATACTGGGTGAATATACCCGCAAAGCGCGGCTGGAGGGGGTGGTGATGCCGTCCAGCGGATTGATCAAGGTGGTGGCGCGCAGCGCCGGGCAGGTCACCGAACGGCTGGTGGAGGAAGGCGCGGCGGTCAAGGCCGGGCAGGCGCTGTATCGGCTCAGCGGCGAATATTTCAATGGGCAGGGTATAGGTACTCTGGCCTCGGTTTCTGATTCATTAAATCGCCAATACCGCATGCTGGAACATCAGCGTGCTCAAGAGCTTGCGACCCGCGTCCTGCAGCAAACTGGCGTGCGTCAACGCATCGCGCAGCTCAATCAGGAGTTGGCCAGCACAGAGGCGGCAATGGTGCTGGTTCAGCAGCAGGCGCAACTGGCCCAGTCGCTGATGGGGCGTTACCGCAAGCTGATCGCTAAAGGCTATGTCTCAGAGCTTGAATTCCAGCAGCAGCAAATGGCGCTGGCGAAGGCGCAGGAAAAGGTTGAGCTCCAGCGGCAGGCGCAGGTACGGCTGAAACGCGAGCTGGCCGCGGCGGCGTCAGAACTGCGGACCCTGGAACAGCAGCAGCAGGCACGTGACGCCGAACTTGAACGCCAGTTGCTGGGCATTAAGCAGCAACAAATCGAACTGGGTGCCCAGCGCGATCATACGCTGACTGCGCCGGTGGATGGCCATATCGCCGTGGTGTTGGCCCGGGCCGGGCAGACGGTAAAACAAAGCGATCCCTTACTGATGATGGTTGCCGACGATGCACAATTGCAGGTCGAACTCTTTGCCCCGAGTAAAGCGGTGGGGTTTATCAAGCCCCAACAGCGGGTGGGGCTACGCTTTGCCTCATTCCCCTATGAAAAGTTTGGCGTGCAGTACGGCGCCACCCGGGCCATTACCGACACCAGCCTCAGCGCCAGCGAAGCAATGCTGCAAAACCCCATGGTATGGAAGGAAAACGAAGGGCATTACCGCGTCATCGTAGCCTTGGATAAACCCACCATTACGGCTTATGGCCGGCAGGAGCCATTGCGCGTCGGCATGACCGTTTCCGCAGATGTAGAACTGGACAGTCGTCGCCTGTACGAGTGGCTGCTGGAGCCATTATGGAGCCTGCAAGGGAGGATCTGAACATGGACGTTATCGAAGTGATTAATTGGGGATGGCGCAAGCGCCTGCCGTTGATCCGCCAGACAGAATCGGCGGAGTGTGGCGTGGCCTGTCTGGCGATGATCGCCGGTTGGCACGGGCATCGGGTTGATCTGCCCACGCTGCGCGCGCAATTTAACGTTTCGCAGCTCGGTATGACATTTTCGCAATTGATGAGCTGCGCCGAACACCTGCACTTAAGCGGACGCGCGGTGCAGTTGGAGCTTGAGGAATTGCACCAGTTGGCACTGCCCTGCATTTTGTACTGGGACATGAATCACTTTACGGTGCTCAAGCGGGTACGGGGGCAAACGCTGGAGCTGCACGATCCGGCGCGCGGCCAGGTAAAAATGAGCCTGCGGGAGGCAGACCGTCATTTTACCGGCGTCGCGATGGAGCTGACGCCCACTCACCAGTTTGCAGCCAAAGACCAGCGTAAAAAGATCCGCCTAATGGATCTGATTGGCAAAACCCAGGGGCTGAAGGCCGCATTGGGCAGAATCTTCTGCTTTGCCCTGGCGCTCGAAGTGTTTGCGCTGATCGGCCCGCTGATTAACCAACTGGTGATTGACGAGGTTTTGGTGGCGCTGGACGCCAGCCTGCTGACGCTGATCGTCATTGCCATGTTGCTGATGGCCGCGACCCAGACGCTACTGGAACTGGCCCGCCAGTGGGCGACCCTCACCATGGCGGTCAATTTCAACATGCAGTGGACGGCGAATGTGTTTCACCATTTGCTGCGGCTGCCGATTGGCTGGTTTGAGGCGCGAAACATGGGGGATATCAGCGCCAAATTCGATGCAGTCGACACCATTCAGGACACCCTGACCACCACGTTGCTTGAAGCCTTTCTGGATGTGTTGCTGGTGGTGGGTACCCTCACCATGATGTTTTTCTACAGTGCCAAATTAACCCTGGTGGCCTTGGTGGCCGCCCTGGTTTATGGCCTGCTGCGGCTGTTTTGGTTCAGTACGCTGCGTAAAGCGGCAGAAGACAGCTGGGTCGCCGGTACCCAGGAATCCAGCCACTTTCTGGAAAGCCTGCGCGGGGTGTTGAGCCTGCGGGTCAACGGAGCGCTGACGCCGCGAGAATCGGTCTGGCGTAACCTTAACGTCGCCCGGCGCAATGCTCAGTTGCGTGAAAGCAAACTGATGATGGTTTACGGCATTATGCAGACGGTGATCGGCAGCGTGGTGGGGGCGGCGGTGCTGTGGCTGGGAGCCAGCGCGGTACTGGCCGGTCAGTTTTCGGTGGGCATGCTGGTGGCCTATATGTCTTTTCAGGGCCGCTTCTCGTCCAGCATCAACGGGCTGATCGACAAGCTGGTCGCTTACCGAATGCTGGATGTCTATAACGAACGGTTGGCGGATATCCTACTGGCAGCGCGTGAAGATGCGGCGTCGCAGGCGGCTGGTGGCGCGGGTGTGTCATCAGCCGCCTGCGTCTGGCCGAGCGATCGGCCGGCGTTGAGTCTGGATCAGGTCAGTTTTAAATATGCTGGCACTGAGCGGGAGATCCTGTCGCAAGTCTCGCTGCAGATCATGCCAGGCGAGGTGGTGGCGCTGGTTGGTGCCTCTGGCAGCGGTAAGACCACGCTGGCCAAGCTGGTGCTGGGGTTATATCCACCGACCGCCGGGGTGATACGCACGCTGGGCATTGAGCACCGGCAGGCGGAGTATCCACAGGTTCGTCAGCATATCGGCGTGGTGTTGCAGGAGGATCAACTGTTTCGCGGCTCTATCGCAGATAACCTGACATTTTTCTCTTCGCGGGTGGATAAGCAAAAGCTCAGCGAGTGCGCCCGTTTGGCGCAGTTGGAGCAGGACATCGATAAATTACCGATGGGCTATCAGACGTTAATCGGGGAAATGGGTGGCACCCTGTCAGCGGGACAGAAACAACGTTTATTATTGGCGCGGGCATTGTACAAACAGCCACAGCTGCTGATCCTGGATGAAGCCACCAGCCATTTGGACATCAATAATGAAATGCTGATCGGCCAAACCTTGCGCCAGCTTGGCCTGCCCATTTTACTGATCGCCCACCGACCGGAAACGATCGCTACGGCGGACCGAGTGATCGAACTGGCGGCGGGACGCATACGTAGTTTGGAGACCTGAAGTTCTCCCTCTGCGAGCCGGAGAGCGGAAGCGACTCAGGCCAGCGGCCCACCCATTATGGTTTCTTTCATGCCGGAGAGAATACGCTCACCGGTTTCGGTTTTTAGCTCTTCATACCAGCCACGAGTGATCTCCATCTCTTTGCCGTGGGTCACATCGCAGCGCTTGCGCGCCTTGAGCACCAAATCCTTCACCCGATGGCTGCGTTTTTCCTGATAGCGCAGCAGTGCGTCTTCAATGCCCAGTGAGTTGGTTTGTAAGGCAATCGCCAGCACCACCGCGTCCTCCATGGCTGCGCAGCCGCCCTGGCCGATATCCGGTGTGGTGCTGTGCCCGGCATCGCCCAGTAAGGCCACGCGCCCACGCACCAGCTGTTCGAAGGGTTCAATATCGTGGATCTCAATGCGGTTGATGGCGTCGGGATCGAGTGCGGCAATCAGCTTTTGCACCGGCTCGGCCCAACCGGCAAAGTAACGCTGCAAATCGGCACGTGCGGTGCTGCGGTCTTCCGGCAATCCGGTAGGCAGCGGCACATCGAAAAAATAGTAGAAGCGGTTGTCGGAAACCGGCATCAAAGACACACGTTTCCCCTCACCGACAAAGGTGGTCCACTGGTCGGCCGGGGCGATGGACTCATCAATGGTTACCAGCCCGTTCCAGTTAACGTAACCGGCGTAGCGACGATCCACCCCGTGGCCCAGAACATAAGGACGAATGACGGAATGGGTGCCGTCGGCGGCGATCAGGAAATCGCCGCTGGCCTGGCTACCGTCTTCAAACCAGGCGGTGACACCTTGTGGAGTTTCCTCAATGCCGCTGACGCGCTTGCCGAAGTGCACCTGGTCGCAGCCGTAAGTGTCCAGCAACATCGCCTGCAGTTCGGCGCGGGCTACCGGGTAAGGGCGTTCACCGACGCTGGCGATCAGTGGATCCAGGCTAAAGCGTGTCAGGGTCTGGCCGTGCAGGTATTCCTGATAAGCCATGTAATGCATTGGGCCGCCCAGTGCGCGCAGGGCGTCCTTCATCCCCAGGTAGTTAAGGCATTTGACACCGTTGGGCCAGATGGAAATCGCGGCTCCAACCGGTTTGATCTGTTTAACCGCTTCAAAAACCTCGGTGTCGATACCGCAACGCTTCAATGCGATGGCGGTACACAGACCGCCGATGCCGCCACCAATGACAATTGCTTTCATCTGCTTCTCCCTCATAGCCATGATCGGGATAAGCAATTTCCATACCAGTCCGCAAACCGAGCGCTGGCGCGCTATCGGGCAGTTGCTTGATGCAATTTGGTGCAATCCATGGGCCGTGGCGGGGCATCATTAGGCAGCCAAAGCATTTTGTGAACTGCTAACCCGCACAGCACAAATCCGCAACAGAAAACCCAGCTCAAATGTTAAACAGACAAATTAATAGGCTACGCTAACTATTAGCCAGCCGTGCTTGTGCATGCAGACGGCGCGCATAAAAAGAATGATTTCGCCGCATTGATCAAGGTTGATCGGCATTTTGGAGCGATGAGCAATGAAACTACCCGAAGTCCCGCTTACCCGGCGGCGGTTTATCGTCGGCACTGGCGCGTTGGTGATCGGCGCCTATCTGCCGTCTACCGGTGCGCTGGCCCGAACCAGCCCCGCCACGGCAGCAGAAAACACCACTTTTGAAGCCAATGCCTTTGTGCAGATTGGCGAAGACGGCATTGTTACCGTTATCAGCAAACACACCGAGGTGGGTCAGGGTGTGTATACCGGCATGGCGACGCTGGTCGCCGAAGAGCTGGACGCCGATTGGGCGCAGGTGCGGGTGGTTGCCGCGCCGGTTGATACCAACGTCTATAAAAATCTGTCGTTCGGTTTCCAGGGCACCGGTGGCTCCAGTTCGGTGGCCAATGCCTATGAGCAAATGCGCCGCATGGGGGCCATGGCGCGTGCAATGCTGGTGCAGGCGGCCGCTCAAAGCTGGAAAACCTCGGCAGAGGAAATCACCGTGCAGGCGGGGAAAATCCGCCACGCTGCCAGTGGTCGTGAAGCGGGCTTCGGTGAGTTTGCTGCGCTGGCCACCCAGTTGCCGCCGCCCGATCCCGCCACGCTGACCCTGAAGGATCCTTCCCATTTTACCTTGATCGGCAAGGCCAGCGGTTTGCACCGGGTGGATTCACTGGCGAAGACCAACGGCTCGGCGCAATTTACCCAAGACATTCATGAGCCGGACATGCTGACCGTGACCATTAAAAAGCCGCCGCGGTTTGGCGGCAAGGTGGCCTCGTTTGACGCCAGCCGTGCGCTGACGGTACCGGGCGTGGTGGCGGTGAAGCAGACCGACACCGGTGTGGCGGTCTACGCCAAAAATACCTGGGCGGCGATCCAGGGCCGTGAAAAGTTGCAGGTGGAGTGGGACGACTCGCAGGCCGAACGACGCAATACTGAGCAGATTTACGCCGAGTTCCGCCAGGTGGCGCAAAAACCCGGAGCGGTGGCAAAAAGCCACGGCCAGCCGGAGCAGGTTTTTGATAAAGCCGACAAAGTGATTGAAGCGGAATACACCTTTCCCTATCTCGCCCATGCGCCGATGGAGCCGCTGGACGGCTATTTGTTCTGGGACGGCGAAAGCGTCAAGGCGCGCTATGGTTGCCAAATCCAAACCCTCGACCAAATACAACTATGCAATCTGTTTCAATTGCCACCGGACAAGGTAGAAATTGAAACCATTCTGGCGGGCGGCAGTTTTGGTCGCCGCATCGATCTGGGCAACCCGCAGTTGGGGCCCGATCTGGCTGCCGATATGGCAGCGGCAGCCAAGGCGATTGGCCCCGGTCACGGGGTGAAGGTGGTATGGACACGTGAGGACGATATCCGCAACGGTTGGTATCGCCCGATGATCCTGCATCGGCTGCGCGGGGCGATCCGTGACGGCAAGGTGGTGGGCTGGAGTGACACCATCGTCGGCCACTCCTGGACGCTCAATAGTGCGATGACGGCGCTGGTGGTAAACGGCGTCGATCAGATGATGATCGAAGGTGCCAGCGAGGTGCCTTATACCTTTGAGAGCTTCCTTTGTGACGCCCATATCGTGCCGGGCAAGGTACCTACCACCTCACTGAGATCGGTGGCCAGTACCCATACCGGCCACGCGGTGGAAAGCTTTATCGATCAATTGCTGCAGGAGACCGGGCAGGATCCGGTGGAGGGGCGGCTGGCGCT
This sequence comes from Serratia proteamaculans, assembly GCF_008830365.1. Classification (GTDB taxonomy): domain Bacteria; phylum Pseudomonadota; class Gammaproteobacteria; order Enterobacterales; family Enterobacteriaceae; genus Serratia; species Serratia proteamaculans. The sequence goes on from NZ_WBKI01000001.1 coordinate 596,529, forward strand.
GATGGGGGATGCACCGCGTGAGGCCGGCGTATTGCGGGCGGTGGCGAAAGCCGCTAACTGGCAGGGTGCGAAGGTAGTGGATGGCCGCGCGCGCGGCGTTGGCGTCGCCAAGGCGTTTAATACCCGGGTGGCGCAGATTGCCGAGGTGTCGATCGGTGAAGGGGGCATTCCGCGAGTGCACAAGGTGTGGTGCGCCGTGGACTGTGGTGTGGCGGTCAATCCGGATGTGATCCGCGCGCAGATTGAGGGCGGTATTGGCTACGGTCTGAGCATCGCACTGTACGGCAACATTACGTTAAAAGACGGCGTGGTTGAGCAGTGCAACTTCAATAATTACCGTCCGCTGCGTATCGACGAAATGCCGGAAATAGAGGTGATTATCGTGCCTTCAAGCGAAGCCCCGACCGGCGTGGGTGAACTGGGTGTGCCCACCATCGCCCCGGCGGTCGGTAATGCTCTGGCGCTGCTCGGGCGCCCTCGCAGCTCACTGAGCCTGCCTTTACACCGTCCCAACAGTGACGCCAGCGTCTGAAAAGGAAAACAGCATGATAACTTTAACCGTAAATGAACAACCGCTGACGTTTGATGGCGACCCCCATATGCCGCTGCTGTGGTTCCTGCGCGATGAAGCCGGACTGACCGGCACCAAATTTGGCTGCGGCATCGCCATGTGTGGCGCTTGCACCGTCCATCTGGATGGCGTGCCGGTGCGTTCTTGCATGACGCCGGTCTCCGCCGCCGAGGGCAAGAAAATCACCACCATTGAAGCGATCGGCGAAACGCCGACCGGCAAAGCGGTGCAGGCGGCCTGGGTCAATCTGGATGTGGTGCAATGTGGCTACTGCCAGTCCGGCCAGATCATGAGTGCCAGCGCACTGCTGGCCCAGAGCAAGAACCCGAGCGATGCAGATATTGACGCGGCGATGAGTGGCAACGTTTGCCGCTGCGCCACTTACGTGCGCATTCGCGCCGCCATCCACCAGGCCGCCAAGGCGTTGGATTAAGGGAGAGACTCATGAGCAACGCCCTGAGATGGCTGTTATGGCTGATTGTCGCAGTAGTGGTGATAGCGGGCGGTTACGCGCTCTACACCCTGTTGCGTCCTGTCGGTCCGGAGCCTGCAGCGCCTATCGCCGGTGCGCCGGCAGGTATTAGCGATAAACTGGCGCGCGGTGAGTATCTGGCACGTGCCGCCGACTGTGTGGCCTGCCACACCGCACCGGGAGGGAAACCTTTTGCCGGTGGTTTTGCCTTTAAACTGCCGTTCGGGACCATTTACGGCACCAATATTACTGCGGATCCGGAAACCGGCATCGGCGGCTGGAGTGACGATCAGTTTGTCCGTGCGGTGCGTGAGGGCGTCGGCCCACAGGGCAATCTCTACCCGGCCATGCCTTATACCTCTTACACTGCGCTGAGCCGTGATGACGTGCTGGCGATCAAGGCTTATCTGTTCAGCCTGCCGCCGATAAAGCAGGCCAATCCGGAAAACGGGCTGTCGTTCCCGTTCAACCAGCGTTGGGGCATGAAGTTCTGGAATTTGGCGTTCTTCAATGAAAAACGCTTCGAGCCGAACCTCAATCAGGATGAGCAATGGAACCGGGGGGCCTACCTGGCGACAGCTCTGGGGCACTGTAGCGAATGCCACACGCCGCGTAATCTGGGCTTTGGCATCAATCAGAGCAAAAACCTCAGCGGCGAAGTGATCCAGGGGTGGTTTGCTGCCAATATTACCCCAGACAAGCAGACCGGTATTGGTGCATGGAGCGAACAGCAACTGTCAGAGTACCTGGCAACCGGCCATGCGCCAGGGCGCAGCAGCGCTTCCGGGCCGATGGCAGAAGCGGTAGAAAACAGCCTGCAATACCTGACGCCAGAAGATAACCAGGCGTTGGTGAAATACCTGCGTAATATCGAACCTATTGCCACCGACAGTGCCAGCGCAGTGAACCTGCAGCCGAAAGGGGCGGCGTCTTCCAGTGCGATATTGCCGGGTGGGCAGGAAGATTCGCTGGGGCGTCGGCTGTTTGCCGGGGATTGCAGCGGTTGTCACCAATGGAATGGTACTGGTCGCCAGAGTAAGTATGCCTCTCTGGTCGGCAGCACTGCCGTTAACGATCCACAAGGCCGCAGCGTGGTGCAGGCGATCCTCAAAGGAACGCGTATCAGCATCGGTGAGCAGCACGAGCTGATGCCGGACTTTGGTGCCCAATACTCGGACGAGGAAGTAGCGGCGGTAGCCAACTATGTGGTGGGGCAGTTTGGTGAAAAACAAGGTAAAGTGACCGCTAAACAGGTCGCAGAACAGCGTAAGCAGTAACCATAGGCGAGGGGGAAACCCCTCGCCATACCCATCAACTTCTGCGGCGAGACATCACCAGTTTATCCTTGGGGCGATCCAGCCAGTCGGCAATCTGGTTATTGAAGTTATCCGCCAACAGATAGGCTGGGGTTTTTGCCAGCCAGTCCGACAGCGAAATATCCTGGTAAATACCGTTATCCAGTACGATCAATACCTTCAGATCTTCATCACCCATATTCTCAATGTAATGACCAAACCCCTGTGGTACATAGCCAACATCGGTCGGTGCATATTCTTCGGTCTGCACATGGCCGTGCGAACTGAATACCGTCATGCGGCCTTTTCCGGAAATGTAATACTGCCATTCATTGGCGTTGGGATGCCAGTGCAGCTCTCGGATTGCTCCGGGCTTGACGATTTCAATAATCCCGGTAATGGTGGTGGAAATAGGAAATTCCTTCGATGAAACCAGGTGCACACTGCCGGCATCATTTTCAAAAAAAGGTTTCTTTTTCATTAATTCATAACGGTGAGTCAGAGGGGAATTATTCAATCCGCCGTCGTTGCTGGGCAGGGGAAGCGCCGGTGGAATGGCACCGCCAACAATATAGGCTTCACCCTGTTTGGCTTTGGAAAACACGGCTGCCGGCATATTGACGCTTTTTTCCAACACCTCTTTGGGCATGTGTGCCACCCAGTCGGTAATGCTGAAAGTACCGAACTCGGAAAAGTGGCCGTTATCAAAGGTCAGGATGAAATGTGCACCGTCTGCCAGCGCCTGAATTGAGTGTCCGTAACCTTTGGGGAAGTACCAGACGTCGCCTGGGCCGAAGTCCGCCACTTCACACTTGCCTTCCGGGTCGATGATGGTGATACGGGCATGTCCTTCCAGCATAAACGCCCATTCGGCGGCAATGGCGTGCCAGTGCAGCTCGCGGACACCGCCCGGTTCCAGCGTCATATCCACCCCGGCAACGCCTTCAGAAATCGGGAATTGTTCGACGGTGGCCTCTCTGGCCCACCCGCTGGGCAGGCTGCGTTTTTTGCTGTTGGCAAAGACATATTTATAAAGGCTTTGTGCCTCTGCGGCGGGTTGGAAAGTACTGGGCGGGACAATATTGCGATGTTCGTCGGCGCTGGCGGATTTAATCATACCGACCATTACGCTGGCTGCTGCTGCGCTGACCGCAGAGGCTTTTAATATATCACGACGCGATAACATATAACTTTCTCCAATATATAGAATGCCTGCAAAAATATAGGCAGGGTTTATCTGTTAGTTTTATTGGCTGCAGGTGTGTTATTGCCGCATTAAAATGCTCGGCGACGGTTAAATCATAGTGGCTTAGGCCGTATTCACCGCAAATAATTTATTTGTTTGTGTTACCAATTGAGAGAGGCTGTAATTATTATGTTTACTATTAAATAATAATGCATCGGTATCAATTAAACTGTGTTTTTTGTTCAATAAATAATAAACAGAGTTAATTTATTTAGGCGGCAGTTTTTTGTCAGTGTTATTTTAATCGGTTAATTTAACCTGTGCGCTAAAGTGGGGCGTGGTGGGCAACATTGCAGTGCATTTTCGAAAATTAGTGATGTTAATCACAAAGCTTAACGCAGGCTATTGCCGAAAAATCACAACTATGACGATACTTTCGCCGCGATCTTAGCGATCGCCAGACATTTTTATTACGGCGTGTTACTGCTCAGGCAGGCAAGACCAAAATAGGAATGCACCTCTCATTGCGATGAGGCGCATTTTGATTTTGGTCTTTTTTTTGTTTTTTTTACGGGGAAATCTTATGGATTACAAACAGCTGGGCCTGGAAATACTGGCGCGGGTAGGGGGCAAGGGCAACGTCAGCAAACTGACGCACTGCGCTACTCGTCTGCGCATGGAGTTTAACGATGACAGCCTGGTAGAGGCGAAAGCCATTGAGGCCTTGCCGGGGGTGATCAGCGTGGTCGAGCGCGGCGGCCAGTTCCAGATCGTGGTTGGTAACAACGTGCAGCAAACCTTCCGCACGCTGCAAAAAGAAATGGGCGATCTCAGCGGCCGGCAGAGCGAAAAGAAATCCCAGGCCCGCGGCGGAGTGATTTCGCAGATTATCAGCGTGATCTCTACCACCTTCACTCCAGTGATCCCGGCGATCACCGGCGCAGGGATGATTAAGGCGCTGCTGGCGATCCTCAAGCTGACCGGGACGATAGATGCCGCCAGCCCAACCTATCATCTGCTGGACACCATTGCCGATGCGGCTTTCTTTTTCCTGCCGGTGTTGCTGGCCTATGGTGCAGCAATCAAGTTCGAGTGTAACCCGATACTGGCCATGACCATCGCCGGGGTGTTGTTGCACCCCAATCTGGCGCAGATGCTGGCGGCTGGGACGCCGATTGACTTTATCGGAATTCCGGTGCGAATGGCCGACTATGCCGGTTCGGTGCTGCCGATTATTTTCACCGTCTGGCTGATGTCCTATATCGAGCGCTTTGCCGAAAAAGTTTCGCCGACGATGATCAAATTCTTCACCAAGCCGATGATTATTCTGTTGGTTACCGCGCCGCTGGCATTGGTGGTGGTAGGCCCCTTCGGTATTTTCCTTAACGATCTGGTTGCCGCCGGTGCGACGATTGTCGACGGCAAAGCCAGTTGGCTGATCCCGATGCTGATGGGCGGGCTACAACCCTTCCTGGTGATCACCGGCACCGCCTGGGCGATGACGCCAATCGCGACCGGTCAGTTGAGCAAAAACGGTTTCGAAATGATTAACGGGCCGGGCATGCTGGCCTCCAACATTGCGCAGGGCGCTGCCACCCTGTGCGTGGCCTTCCGTACAAAAAACAAAAACCTGCGCCAACTGGCGTCCTCTGCCGGTTTCACCGCGCTGCTGGGTATCACCGAGCCTTCGCTGTACGGTGTGACGCTCAAGCTGCGCAGACCGCTGATTGCCGCGATGATCGGCGGTGGCTGTGCCGGTGTCTATGCCGGGCTGAGCGGGCTGGTGCGTTATGCCTTCGTCTCTCCGGGGTTGGCGGCACTCCCGGCGTTTATCGGTGAAAACCCGATGAATATCGTCCACGCGCTGGTCACCTGCGCCATTGCTATCGTAGTGACCTTTGCGTTGACCTGGATCCTGGGTTTTGAAGATCCGGTCGAAGAGCAGGATACGGCGGTGACGGCCTCTCTCAGCGGCGATGAACAACAGATTTTCAGCCCGCTGTCCGGCCAACTGGTGGCGCTTGACCAGGTGAACGACGATGTCTTTTCCCAGGGGTTATTGGGCCAGGGTGTGGCGATACGGCCGCAGGAAGGGCTGCTGCGTGCGCCGCTGGACGGTGAGGTGGTGACCTTCCTGCCCTCAATGCACGCGGTGGGTATCAAGGGGGATAATGGCGTTGAACTGTTGGTGCACATCGGTATCGACACGGTTAATTTGGCAGGGCAGCACTTTAGCTCCAATCTGCAAATTGGCGACCGGGTCAAGATGGGGGATGAACTGGTGCGTTTTGATCTGGCGGCGATCGCCGGGCTGGGTTACGACCTCACCACGCCGGTACTGGTGGTCAACAGCGAAGATTTCCCACAATTGAGTTGCCGTCAGCCGGGTCGGGTCGGCTTTGGCGAATCCATCATCAGCCTGAATAATGCGCAGCAGGAGCCGGCATGATTTATCAACGACTGAACGATTTCCCCAAAGATTTTCTGTGGGGGGCTTCTACCTCCGCCTATCAGGTAGAAGGGGCCTGGGAAGAAGATGGCAAAAGCCCGTCGATTGTAGATATGCTCGATCATCCGCCAGGCACCGCCGACTTTAAGGTGGCCAGCGATCACTATCATCGCTTTCGCGAGGACGTGAAACTGTTTGCCGAGTTGGGGCTGAAGGCCTATCGCTTTTCCATTGCCTGGACGCGGGTGCTGCCCAATGGCACCGGCGAGGTCAACGCTGCCGGGCTGGATTTCTACCGCCAGTTGATTGATGAACTGCTGAGCCATGGCATCGAGCCGGTGGTGACGCTGTACCATTTCGATCTGCCCTATGTGCTTGAACAGCAGGGCGGCTGGTCTAATCGCGCCACTATCGACGCCTTTGTCGAGTATGCCGGGGTGCTGTTCGACGCCTTTGGCGATCGGGTGAAGTACTGGCTGACCATCAACGAGCAGAACACCATGATCCTGCACCCGGGGGCCATTGGTACGCCAAAGGGTGGCGTACTGCCGTCAAAACGGGTGTTGTATCAGCAAAGCCACCATATGTTGGTGGCCCAGGCGCGGGTGATGGCACTGTGTCACCAGCGCTGCCCCGCAGGGAAGATTGGCCCGGCGATTAACACTACCTCGATGTATCAGGAAACCTGCCATCCGCTGGATGCTATCGCCGCCCATAACTGGGAGACGCTGCGTTGCTGGAGCTTCCTCGATGTTGCGGTGCATGGCCGCTATAACCCGCTGGCCTGGCGTTATTTGCTGGACCGCGAACTGGCTCCGCAGATGGCGCCGGGCGATGCGGCTCTGTTGCTGCAAGGCAAACCGGACTATGTGGCGATAAACTATTATTCTACCGCCACCATTGCCGCCAGCCGTGGCGACGCCTCCGACATCAGCGCGCGCGCAGGCGATCAGCAAATCATGCTGGGGGAATCGGGAGTTTACCGTGCAGCAGAGAATCCGTTCGTCGGTAAAACCCGCTACGGTTGGGTGATCGACCCGGTCGGATTACGGTTAACGTTGCGCAAAACCGCTGAACGCTATCATTTGCCAATATTGATTACTGAAAACGGCATCGGTGCCCCGGATGAGTTACAGACCGATGGTACAATTAACGACGATTACCGCATTGAGTTTATGCGTCAGCATGTCGAACAGATGCAGTTGGCGATCAACGACGGGGTAGAACTGCTCGGTTATTGCCCCTGGGCGGCGATAGACGTGGTCAGCACTCATCAGGGCTATGCCAAGCGTTACGGGTTTGTCTATGTCAACCGGGGTGAGCAGGATCTGAAAGATCTGCGGCGAATCAAAAAGCGCAGTTTTGACTGGTATCAACGGCTGATTGCCTCCGATGGCCGGCAACGCTAATAAAAATAAAGGGTGACGGCCGCGACGATGAAAGTCATTAAGGTACTCAATAATAGCCTGGTGCTATCGACTGACGACGATAACAATGAAGTTATTGCTATGGGCAAGGGTATTGGCTTTAACAGCAAAGTGGGTGACATTCTCGACCCGGCCACGATAGAGAAAGTGTATGTGGTGCAAAACGGGCAAAAGGGCCGTGATTACCTGCGGCTGATAGAGTCCACGCCGGAAGAGTATATCGAGATCGTGCAGATGATCCTCGCGGAGGCCAATCGGCAGCTCAATGGGCGGATTAACGAGCAGATTTTCTTCACGTTGGCAGACCATATCAGCTTCGCCATTGAGCGCTACCACAAAGGGATTGCTATCCAGAACCGGCTGCTGTTTGAGGTGAAGCGCTTTTATCCGCAGGAATTCGCGGTGGCCACGCAGGCGCTGGCGCACATCAACCGGCGGTTGAACATCAGCCTGCCGGAAGAAGAGGCGGGCAATATCGCTTTCCATCTGGTTAATGGCCAGACCGATGTGCAAAACATGGAGCACACGCTGCTGGCGGTGAAAATGTTGAAGGACATTTTCAATATCATCAAATACCATTTTCGCATCAATATCGACACCGATTCGCTCAACTACTCGCGTTTTCTGGTGCATATGCAGTTTTTCATTCAGCGTATGGTCGAGGGGCAACAGATGACGTCGAAAGACGATTTTATCTTTGCTCAGGTAACCAAAGAGTATCCGCATGCCTACCGTGGCGCGCTGCTGATCCGCGACTACGTGAAAAATCTGCTGCAAATGGAAATGTCGAACGATGAACTGCTGTATCTGGTGATCCACCTGACGCGCATCGCCGACAAGGAAGATTAGCCGGGTGGGTGCTCACTGACAGCTTCGGTCACCAAATCGCGAAAACGCGTGATGATGGCCGATGTTCGGTTGTTGCGCAGCGCCAGATAAAGCGGCGCACTGAGCTGGGCCCGATCGTCAATCGCCCGGTAGACAATGCCGTCGCCCCCCAAACGTCGCATCGAGGCAGGCACGATGGATAGCCCCAAACCGGCACCGACCAAACTGAGGGTCGCGGGCAGGCGCGGGGCCTCCTGAATCACGCGCGGGCTGAAACCGGCACGGTGGCAGGCCGCCAGAATAGCATCGTACAAACCCTGACCCGCAGGTCGACGGTACAAAATAAAGGCTTCGCGGGTTAACGCCGTCAGCGGCAGCGGTTGTTCGCCGTTAACCGCCAGTGGATGACCCACCGGAAGCGCGACCAACATCGGTTCGCGCAGCACCGGTTCAATCGTCAACCCTGGAATGCCGCCCACCGGCGAGCGCACAAAGGCCACGTCAAGGCGTTCATCCACCAGTGCCTCCAATAGCTCACCGCTGCCGGCCTCTTCCAACTGAGTGGTAATGCCCGGCAGGATCTCCCGGTAGCGGCGCAGCAGATTGGGCACAAAAGGGTGCAGAGCGGCAGAACTGGTGAAGCCGATGGCAATATGCCCTTGTTCACCGCGTGCGGCACGGTGTACCGCCTCGGTCAGATGTTCCGCACGTTCCAACAGTGCACGCGCTTCATTGAACAGTACATTGCCGGCTTCGGTGACGCGCACGCCGCGCGGCAGGCGCTGCAACAGTTTTACCCCCAGCTCGTCTTCCAACCCCTGCAACAGGCGGGTTAACGGCGGCTGCTGAATAAACAGACGTTCGGCGGCGCGGGTAATATTGCCTTCTTCTACCACGGTAACGAACGCCCGCAGGCGGCGAAGTTCGATCATAGCCATACCCTAAAGGTATCCTTGTTGCTTATGAAATGCATTAGACAGCATGACATGGCGGCGCGCATCATACCAGCCATCATAAAAGCAATGTGGAAGCGGCAATGTCTGAATCTGATGCGATAAAAAACAGCCAACCTGCGTTACCACCGGGTAATGGCGAGTTGTTTTGGGGCTTTCTGATGCTTGGGTTAATGGGCTTTGGCGGCGTACTGCCGCTGGCGCGCAACATGCTGGTGGAGGATCGTCGCTGGCTGAGTGGTGAACAGTTTACCGAATTGCTGGGGTTGTGTCAGTTTTTGCCCGGTGGCAACGTGATCAACCTTTCTGTGGCGGTGGGCATGGAGTTCCGCGGTCTGCGGGGGGCGTTGTGTGCACTGTTGGGGCTGATCAGTGCGCCGACGGCGATTGTGGTGGGATTGGGCATGGTCTACGCCCGCTTCCAGAACGATGCACATGTGCAGGGCGTGTTTGCCGGGTTGGCCGCTGCGGCGGCGGGTTTACTGTTGTCCACCGGGGTAAAAATGCTGTTACCGCTGCGCGGTAAATGGCTGGCGCTGGCGATTGTCGCACTCAACCTGATCGCCATCGCCTGGCTGCGTCTGCCGTTATTACCGACCATGCTGGTACTGGCACCGTTGAGCATTCTGCTGATGGGGTGGAGGAGCCGTTCATGATGGGCATCCTGATTTCGCTGGCGGTGATCTTCACGGAGTTGTCGTTGCTGGCGTTCGGTGGCGGCATGACCATTCTGCCGGAAATGCAGCGTCAGGTGGTGGAGGTTCACCAATGGATGAGCGCGCAGGAGTTCAGTGCGCTGTTCGCCATGGCGCAGGCTGCACCGGGGCCGAATATGATGATCGTGCCGCTGATTGGCTGGCACGTGGCCGGCTGGGCCGGACTGCTGGTCTCTTCGGTCGCCAAATTCGGTCCGTCGTCGTTCGTCACCCTGTTGGTGATGGGTGCCTGGCGGCGTTTCAAGGACAAACCCTGGCGGCGCAGAGTGCAGAGCGGTCTGGTGCCGGTTACCGTCGGTTTGGTGGCGGCGAGTGGGGTGCTGATTGCCGAGGCTTCCGCGCCAAGCTGGCCGCTGGCGGCGATTATTCTGCTGGCCACGCTCGTGAGCATGAGCAAGCGCATTCATCCGCTATGGGTGCTGGCGGGCGGGGCGTTAATGGGATTGTTGGTGGCGTGACGGCAGATTTTTTTACGCTGCCGCCATGCCAGAAAAGCAGGTTATTGGCGTGGTGTCAGCGTAAATCGCGGCTTGCCGTTATGGTTCATCACTTCATAGTGCTTAGGGGCCGTCAGCGCCAGGAACGCGACCATGCTGCCGTCGGCGTTGGTTAACGTCATACCGTCCGGCGTTGGGCGCCAGGCAACCGGCAGTTCTGTCAGGGCCAGCGGCTGCAGACACTGTGTCGAGGCGGTAAAACGGTAGGCGTTGGTACCTTCGATCAGTTCATCACTTAATTCAACGTCACAGGTGGCGGCGTTGTTTTCCGCATCATTCAACTGCCAGTGCCCTTTCAGTGCAGAGGGGGCCAGCAGGGGCAGTGAACTGGCAAAGCTGGTGCTGCTTAACATAAGGCTCATAACAACTCCTGTCAGGGCAACGCGCCGTAGTGTGCGCAAACAGAGAAATCTCGACATCGGCCACTCCTTACTGAAATCCGCTAATACCATAGCACGATCCCTGGTACTGGGTGAGTAAAGGGCAAGGGGTTTTAATGCTCGTTTACCGGCGAAAAATAAGCACCATCAGCATTTCGTCGAGATAACCTTGTTCGGTTTTTAAAGCTCGAGGTTCCATGCCATAGGGCTCGAAACCGTATTTTTTGTAGAGGCTGATTGCGGCATCGTTGTCCGCTACAACCGTCAGCAGTATCTGCTCGACCTGGTTGGAACCATAGTCAATGACCGCTTTTAGCAGTGCATTGGCGATCCCCTGGCCTCTGAATTCGGGTTCAACAAATACCCCCGTCAGGGAAGCCTTATGGGTATCTTTAATCCCCTCGGCCTGCCTGAATACCATAATTCCCACGATCTTGCCGTTTGAATAGGCGCCGAATACGGCGCAGTTGGCGAGTCTGTCGGCAAAAAACGGTAGCGATCTTATGGCCTCAACCGAATAAAGCGAGCCGAACATCTCGGGGGACTTTTTTAAAGCCGAAAGCCGGATAGTCCGAAAATCCTCGGCGTCTTCTGCTTGCAGGCGGCGAATTTTAATATCAAGCATGGAGGGTTTCCTGTCCTGTATCGAGAGGGTTATGGCTGCAATGTCTTGATCAGCGCCTGATTAAATTGCGCAGGTTGTTCCATCTGTGGCGCATGGCCCAGCCCCGGGAACTCGATCAGGCGGGCGTGCGGGATCAGTTTTGCCACCTGTTTGCCCAGTAGATTGTAATGACCGAGCTTGGCCTTGACCGCTGGCGGGGCGATGTCGCTGCCGATGGCGGTAGTGTCAGCGGTGCCAATCATCAGCGTGGTCGGCGTTTGCAGATCCTTAAATTCGTAGTACACCGGCTGGGTAAAAATCATGTCGTAAATCAGCGCCGAGTTCCAGGCCACCAGGCGATGCCCCGGCCCGTTGTTCAGCCCGGCCAGCATATCGACCCAGCGGTCATATTCTGGTTTCCAACGGCCGACATAGTAGGTATTCAACTCATATTGTCGGATACCGGCAGCGGACGTTTTCAGTTCACGCTCGAACCATTGATCGACGCTGCGCCACGGCACACCTTTGGCTTTCCAGTCTTCCAGCCCAATCGGGTTCACCATCACCAGTTGTTCTACTGCCAGCGGATACATCAGGCTGTAACGCGTAGCCAGCATACCGCCGGTGGAGTGGCCGACGATCACCGTTTTACTGATTTTCAGGTTATTCAGCAACGCGTGGGTGTTCTGCGCCAACTGTTGGAAGCTGTATTGGTAATGTTGTGGTTTGGTCGAGCTGCAAAAACCGATTTGGTCCGGCGCGATCACCCGGTAGCCGGCTTTGCTCAGCGCCTTGATAGTCTCTTGCCAGGTGGCGGCACAAAAGTTTTTGCCGTGCATCAGCACCGCAGTGTGACCATTGGCTTCACCCTCTGGCGGCACGTCCATATAACCCATGCTTAACGACTGCCCTTGAGAGCTAAAGTTGTACTGCTCCAGGGGATAAGGGTAGTGAAAGCCCTGCAGTTCCTGACCGTACTTCGGCGTTTCGGTTGCCGCGTTAGCCGTAAAGGCGGTGAGGGCGGCGGATAGCAGCCAGAGGCGGGAAAATCTCAGCATCCTGATCTCCTTATGAAAAATCGGCAAGAGTCTGAGTATAGTTGCATTACATTGGCTTTCAGAATGAAAAGTCAATTTGCAGAGTTGTGGACTAATAGTTATAGAAGGGACCAGCCATTTTTAATTCAGATTGCCACTGGAGGAAATAGTGGTTTATTAGACTGTTTTGTATTGAAAAACACACTGCACCAGGAAGATGGTCACCATGGTGGTTTATTAACATGGTAATTATTCATTAAGAAATAAAATAATGATTTTAATTTTAAATAGGGTGCCTGATTAATTTTTAAACTTGACAACTCTCTATCATCATCTTTAATGATAAATCGTATGTAAAAATAATCCTATTTATAACGAGCGCTATCTACAGGAATCCATGCAATGGAAGAAATGCTGATACTCGTTGATAACGAAGATAACTCTATTGGTTCTGCGGGTAAATTATCTGTTCATCAACAAGGGCTATTACACCGAGCATTTTCGATATTTATATTTGATAGTGAAGGAAAATTACTTCTACAGCGACGTGCATTAAGTAAATATCACTCGGCAGGGCTGTGGACTAACAGTTGCTGTGGCCATCCCCGCTGGGGCGAGGCTACGCAAGCCGCGGCTTGCCGACGCTTGCAAGAAGAAATGGGTTTTGTTACCCGTTTGAAGAAAGTTTCCAGTTTTACTTATCATGCTGAAGTTCCTGGTGATTTAATTGAGCATGAGTTTGACCATATATTTGTGGGTCAGTTCGACGGTGAACCGCAGATTAATTGTGATGAAGCGGCGGATTGGCAGTGGATTGATATTATACAATTAATTCATAAAGTAGAGTCATATCCTGAAAACTTCACCGCATGGTTCAATGTAATAATAAAGAATGTCAGTGCCAATGAACTTGAAGAGTGGGGGAAGCTCGCTTCCTGCTAGTGCTATCAACGTTAATTAACGGGTGAATGGCTATGGATACCCTATTGGATTTAATTAAGTTTCCGGCCGATTTACGGAAACTAACCTGTGAGCAATTAGTGCAGGTAGCCAATGAACTGCGCACATTTTTATTATCCAGCATCGCGCAAAGCGGTGGCCATTTAGCCTCTAATCTCGGCGTGGTGGAATTAACCTTGGCCTTGCATTATGTCTTTGATACGCCGAACGATCGCCTTGTCTGGGACGTAGGCCATCAATCCTATCCGCACAAGGCGATCACCGGTCGGCGTGGGCAGATGAGCAGCCTGCGCAAAAGAGGTGGCATCTCGGGGTTTCCGCGGCGCGATGAATCCCCCTATGACACCTTCGGCACCGCCCACTCCAGCACCTCTATTTCTGCCGCGTTGGGGATGGCTCATGCTGCACGGTTGCAGCAACAACGTAGGCATTGCATCGCTGTAATCGGTGATGGGGCGCTCAGCGCCGGTTTGGCTTATGAGGCAATGAATAACGCCACGCTTGACTCGAATATGTCCTTGCTGGTGATTATCAACGACAACGACATGTCGATTTCACCTTCGGTCGGTGCGCTGAAAAAGCACCTTGCCGGCCTGTTGGGGGGCGAGTCGACCGCACTGTTCAGTACATTGGGGTTTAATTACACCGGCCCGGTAGACGGGCACGATATCGCCGCGTTGGTTCCGGCGTTGGTGCGCGTGCGCGATCGGGGCGGAATACAACTGTTGCACGTCATCACCCGCAAAGGCTGTGGCTTTTCATACGCCGAGGCCGATCCTGTGGGCTACCATGCACCCGCCAAATTCTGTCCGCAGGCCGGGATCTTGCCCGCCAGCGGCGGAAAACTCACCTATACCCGGGTATTCAGCGACTGGCTGTGTGATGAAGCCGAACGAGATCCGCGGGTGGTCGGCATCACCCCGGCGATGCGGGAAGGTTCCGGCCTGGTGACCTTCCAGCAACGCTTCCCCGATCGTTACTTCGATGTGGGCATCGCCGAACAGCATGCGGTGACCTTTGCGGGCGGACTGGCTGCCGAAGGCATGCGGCCAGTGCTGGCGATTTATTCCACTTTCCTGCAGCGCGGTTATGACCAGTTAATCCACGATATCGCCATCCAGCACCTGCCAGTGACCTTCGCCATCGATCGCGCCGGGGTGGTGGGGGCTGATGGGGCGACCCATATGGGGATGTTTGATTTGGCCTATCTGCGCTGTATTCCCAATCTGCTGGTGATGTGCCCGGCGGATGAGAATGAATGCCGTCAGATGCTGCACACCGCCCTGCATCATGAAGGTCCTGCTGCGGTGCGTTATCCGCGCGGTAGTGGCCCCGGCGTGGTGCCGCTGCGGCAGATGGTGGCATTGCCGTTGGGCGAGGCTCAGGTTTGCCGTATTGGCCGGCGGATCGCCATTCTGGCTTTTGGCTCTATGGTGGCACCCAGTCTGGAAGTCGGCGTCAGGCTGGATGCGACCGTGGTCAATATGCGTTTCGTTAAACCGCTCGATGCCGGGTTGTTGCAGCGCCTGGCGCAAACCCATGAGGTTGTGGTCACCGTAGAAGAAGGTTGCCTCGCCGGTGGGGCCGGCAGCGCCTGTCTGGAGAGTCTGTCCGCCGCCGGGATCGCGGTGAAGAGCCTATTGCTGGGTTTTCCGGATCATTTTGTTGAGCATGGCGAATCCGCCGAGCTGTTGGCGGCGTATGGTCTGGACGCTGACGGCATTGAAAGCGCCATCGTCAGCTTTGTGACCCCGTCGGTAGCGGACCTCGCCACCGTGGCGGGGAGTTTTACCGAGGGAAGTGAATCTTTCTTGCCCGAAAATACGCACATTTATCGAGGAGAGCGACCATGAGCAATCTGTCTGAAACCCAGTATTCCGATCCGGTGTATCTGCAGAACCTGCCTTATCAGGTGATCCGGGATAAGCAAACCGACAGTTATGAAGAGAAGGTGGTGCAGACCTACTGTGAAGAGCCGGAGCATTGGCGCAAGGCGATTGGCGATACGTTGCTGTTTCAGTTTGGCGTGTATGAGGATGTCTCACCGTCATTGGCCCCGGCGTCAAAGTTGAAGCCCACCGCCTCGCTGGACGAATCCAGCGTACGCTATTTTGAGCAGCAGCTATTTCTGGCCGGCGTCACCGGCAGCGATCGCCCGGCGATGCGCCGTATCCTGGATATCGGCTGTGGCTGGGGTTACATCCTCAAGCATTTGGCGGAACGTTATCCTGAGTGCCGGCGCTTGGATGGGGTTAACGTCAGCGCCCAACAGCTTAATTACTGCGCCAGACTTCACGCCGAGCAAGGGCTGGCTAATCGCATTAATCTGTTCTTATGCAATGCGCAAGATATCGGACTGTTGCCGGATCCGGCGGATTTGTACGACCTGGTGATCATTCGCGGCGTGATTTCGCATTTCCCTAATGAGCTGTATGAGAAGGCGATGCGTGCATTGTTTACCCGAGTGCGCCCCGGCGGCAAGGTGATTATTTCCGACAATCTGTACAACGTCGAACCGGATCGCTACCAGTCCGATACGCCGGATATGGTTGATCGCCTGGCCTGCCGCCATCAGAAAACTCCGGCCTATTTCAGCCAGGTGCTGGAGGACAGCGGCTTTGGCGTGAAGGATTTTCGCGTGTTGCCCTCCAACGTCGATGTGGCGCACTGGTTGATGGACTCCAAGGCCAATATTGAACGCCATTTCCCGGAAGGCGTTGGCGGTGCGCTGGAAGAACTGCGGATACTGGCTGAAAACTGGTCGGTAGCCTTGCTGAAGGACAAGGTTTCCACCTACAGCGTGATTGCCCAAAAGCCGATCAAACCGGTGGTTTAAGGCGGGTAAGCTTCGGCCACGGGATAACCAGAGCCGCAGTCAGGTGGCCAAAGCCCAATTGATAGTTCAGTACAGGAATTCATTATGGATGCATTCTCGACGGCAGAGCAGGACAGCGTAGTGCCTATTACCCTGATATCCGCGCCAGCACATAAGCGCAGTGCCACGGGTATTGGCCAGATCGCCTTGCCTTATCCCAACGGGTGGTTCGCGGCTGGATTCAGCCACCAACTGCTGGCGGAGCAGGTTCAGCGGGTGTCCTTTATGGGGCAGGAGTTGGTGCTGTACCGTACTGCCTCCGGCATAGCGCGGGCGATAGACCCTTATTGTCCGCATCTCGGTGCGCATCTGGGTTATGGAGGCAAAGTGGTGGGAGAAGAGCTGGTTTGCCCGTTTCACGGTCTGGCCTTTAACCCTGATGGACTGTGTGTGCGAACTGCCGGTGGTCAAAAACCCCCGGTAGCGGCGTTGACGCAGCGTTACACCACTGAGGTCGACGGCGTCATTTTCGTCTGGCGCCATCAGGATGATTTACCGCCGTACTGGCAATTGCCGGTACTTGACCGAGCGGGTTTTTCGCAGGGACGCTATGAAAATTTCGTGTTGCAGGGGCTGTGTCAGGACATGACGGAAAACAGCGCCGATCCGCTGCATTTCGCCTATTTGCACGGTTTGCAAGAGGTGGTCACTCGGCACCAGGAAGATCGGCACCAGATGACCTACACCATGCAAGCCAAGGTCTTCGGCCAGGCGGTGAATATGAAAATGCGATGCTTTGGTCTAGGTTACGCCGTAGGTGAGGCCGAATTCGCTCGTTTGGGGCTGATTGCGCGCACTCAGGCTCTGGGCACGCAGATCACGCCGTTAAGCTGGGATTTCCGCATGATTGACACTATCCGCGTTGAGCGAGTTTCGCGTTTGCCGCACCGGCTGCAGCGCTTGGTTTATGCCGCCTTGCTGCTTTACATCCATCGCTGGTTTGTCAAAACGGTGAAGGAGGATTTTGATGTCTGGCGCAACCGGCGCTTTGTCGAACAGCCTAAATTGATTGCTGGCGAAGGCAATATGGCCGTGTACCGTCGCTGGACCACACAATTTTATCCGCAAGGAGACCTGGAATGACCATCAAATTGCCGGAACTTCCCCAACCGTTCAGCTTTGCTATTCACCCCCATTTTTCCCCCGGTAACGCTACACCTTATCTGGATCAGGATTGTTATGACCGTGATCCCTTCGAGCAGGCTACCCGGGCTTATGCGGATCGTTTCGAACTTTATCAGGATGATGAACAGCGTCAGCGGCTGGCCAATATTCACTGCAGTTGGCTGGGCTCGATGATGTACCCCGTTGGCAGTGACGAACTGCTGCAGGTTGGCGTGGATTTTTGCATGTGGGCTTTTGCTTACGATGACGAATATTGCGATGAGGGGCCGATCTCCAGCGAGCCGGAAAAATTCATTCAGGCCTCGGCGGAGATCTGGCGACAGTTTGAATCACCAGAATACCCGCTTTCGCAGGACCGTTATGCCTTGGCTGCGCGTGACCTGCGGGTTCGGCTGGATAAATACGCCAAACCAGAACAAACCGCCCGCTTTGTCGAATCGATGCGTATATATATGATGGCCGAGATGTGGAAGGCCATTAATCCGGCCCCTTCGTTGAACGACTATGTTTCCATGCGTGTGACCGGCGGCGGCGCCTGGTCGTTTCCGACGTTAGGGCATGTGATCGCTAATGTTGATGTGTCGCAGCGGGAGTTTGAGGATCGCCCTGTGCGGGCACTGTTTGAAATGCTGTCACACCTGATGGCCTGGGAGACGGAACCTCATGCCTATCTCAAGGAGATGGTGCGCGGCTCGAACTATAAAGAACACAACTTGATCCGCGTATTGATACGTGAACGACAATACAGCTTTGACGAAGGCATTGAGGAGTACCTTGAGATGCGTCTGCGGCTGTTGGGGCTATTTTTGCGTCTGCGTGCTGAAGTTGAGAAAACGGCCTCTGTCGGGCTTAAAGCTTATATCGAGTCGGTGGTGCGTTACTATGTCGGCGCGACCGCCTGGTCGCAGAATACCCGCCGTTATAAATCAATGAGTGGCAATAGCGATGAGGGGGCTTTTGAAGGCGGCCAACTGACGCAACCCCAGCCGGAAGAAATCTTCAACAGCACCCAAACTATCGATATCGACGCGCTAAAATGGTGGTGGCAGTACGATCCGGCACGTGGACGGTAGCTGACGATACTGGCGACGTTTATACCGCTCGACGACGCCACAAAGCCGTGAGCCTGCCCGGTTTGGCGAACATCACCAGATTGCCCAGCAGGATCAGGCACAGGCCAATCACCGCATTGAGGTGCCACTGGTAGCCTTCATAAATTGTAGAAATACTCAGCGCCACCAGAGGGAACAACAGGGTGCTGTAGGCCGCTGCACCGGCACCGATACGACCCAGCAGACTGAAATAGGCGGCGAAGGCGATCACCGAACCGAATATCGCCAGATACAGCAGTGAGCCGATATAGCGGCTGCTGAACTCAATCTGGAACGATACGCCCTGAGCCAGGGCAATCAGCGCCATCAGGATCGCGCCGTAGCTCATGGCATAGGTATTGGTGGACAGAATATCCAGACCGCGCCGCTGGTGACGGGTACTGATCATATTGCCCAAAGAGAACCCGTAGGTGCCCAGAGCGCTCAGCCCGATGCCTTTCAACAGCTCCGGTGCCAGCTGTGTGGCGGCCAGATCCTGCCAGAACAGGGCGACGATCCCGCTCAGGCCCAGCACTGCCGCCGGCAGCAGGTTCGGGCTGGGGCGCTGGCGGAAGAACAGCACGCCGTTAACGGCGTTGAACAGCACCGCCATTGAGAAAATTACCGACTCCAGTCCGCTGCTGATATAGGCTGCGGCATGGTAGAAGCAGTAGAAGTTAAAACCGAACACGCAGCAGCCTTGCAGGATGCAAAAAAAATGATCGCGCGGGGCAATACGGCGCAGGCGGCGCGCCAATAGCAGAATCACCAACATCACTCCCGCAGCAACCACAAAGCGGTAACTGATGGAAACGGGAATGGCTACAGGCCCTTCCTGCTGCAGGGTAATTGCAATCCAGGTCGTGCCCCAGATCAGCACTACGGCAAGGTACAACAGCGTGTTCATCATAGACTCCAGCAAAAAATAGACCGGCTCAGGATCCGTTGTTGCAGGCCGCCGTGCTTTCAGCGCTTTGCGTACAATTGCATATTCTTGCGCTTTTTTTGGCAAAAGCGCGGGCTGACGGCTGGTGTGGCGCAGTGCCTCTCTCTACACTGGAGGGATTGAGAAACGGAGGCGGCATGTCCAGCTATAAGGCGTTTGAAACCCTGCGGGAGCATAAAGCGCGGTTGCACAACAGTGTACAACTGGCTTCTGGCGTGGAATTGGCCTCCTGGTCAAACTGCAACGATCGCATTACTCAGGAAAGCGCCAATCACCATACGCTGAGCCTGTATGTCGCCGACGGCTATGAGTGCTATCAAAAGGTGCCGGGTGGCTGGAAGAACGGCGGTGGGCCGGACCGTTTTTGTATTATGCCGCGTCAATATGAATCTACCTGGGATGTACGCAGCGATTTATCTTTTGTGCATCTTTACTGCACCGACCACCACCTGCGCCAGGTGGTGGAGCAAACCTGGGATCGCAGCCCGGCGTCAATTAACCTCGAACAATGCGCCTTTGGCGAAGATCCCCAAATCACGCTGCTGTATCGCCAGTTTTTACTTAACTGCAATTGGCAAGAACGGGCCAACCAACTGGCGCTCAGCAGTGCCACCACTTTGCTGATGTCGCACCTGGTGCAGCGCTATAGTCAACTGCAATGGGCGATGCCGCAGGTGCGCGGCGGTCTGGCTCCGGCGGTCGCCAGACGGGTGAAAGAGTATATTGAGCAGCATCTCGACCAGCCGTTGTTGCTGGCAGATCTGGCGGTACAGGCCGGACTGAGTGAGTTCCACTTTGCTCGCATGTTCAAACATGACACCGGCCTGGCACCACACCAGTTTGTCATGCGCGCGCGGCTACAGCAGGCGGAAAGACTGTTGTGCCACAGCTTGCTGCCGTTGACGCAGATTGCGCTGGAGTGCGGTTTCAGTTCCTCCAGCCATTTCAGCAACCGTTTCAAGGCGGCCTACGGAATTGCCCCGATGCAAATGCGTTTGGGGCGTTGATAGCCAACAGGAGAGAACATGGAACAGCAGTTCGCAGGACTAGGCGTGTTGTTTGTCGCCGGATTTGGGCCGATTACTCAACAAACTGAGCACAGCAAGGCGTTTTATGCTGACGCGCTGGGGCTACCGCTTAAGCCGATGGACGGCAATGCCGATTATTTGCTGACCGAGCATGGCGCGCTGGAGGGGGTTAAACATTTCGCTCTGTGGCCGCTGGCGCAGGCCGCACAGTCGTGCTTTGGTAGTGAGCAATGGCCGGCCGATTTACCGGTACCCCAGGCGTGGATGGAGTTTGACGTCGCTGATATGGCGCTGGCGACGCAGGGGTTGATTGATCGTGGCTATCGTTTGTTGATCGCCAACCGTGAAGAGCCTTGGGGTCAGAGCGTTACCCGGTTGCTCAGCCCGGAAGGGCTATTGATCGGTGTGACCTTTACCCCCTGGCTGCGTGATTAACCGTTGCCAAGGTTTTTTTTAAGAACGACAGGGCCGCGGTGGCGGCCCTATTGATCACTTCCGTACGCCCTCGACCTTGTTAAATTGACTACGCACCTGCAGGCAGTTAATCAGCACCAGCACCGCCGTTACCGCAAACACCCAGCGGAAGCCCATCAGTGCCGAAACGCCAGAGCCAATTAGCGGACCCACCACATTTCCAAGATACATAAACGACTGGTTGTAATTGTGTGCTAAAATATTCTCAATGTTTCTAATGAGATGAATGTCATGAAGGCTTATCTGTACTGTCGAATTTCTTCAGGAAAACAAAAAGATGGCTATGGTATACAGCGTCAATCTGACGCTGTGCTAGAGTATCTTTCCAACTCTAAAGAGGCGGAGAAGTTAGGGTACAAGCTCTCACCAGATCACTATGAGATGCTCGATCCCGATCTAGGGAAGAGTGGCTATCATGGCTACCAATTTACCAAGGGAGCATTGGGGAGGTTTAAGCAACGTGTAGCTGACGGAGAGATAGCCTGTGGTGCATTGGTTATAGAGAACGTCGATCGCTTCTCAAGAGCAGAAGAGTACACAGCATCCGAGGAGTTCAATTTCCTGATTCAACGAGGCATCGACATACACGAGGTAGAAACAGGTATAGTCTATTCAAGTAAGATATCGGGGACTCTTTCTAAACTCTCTCATGCTATTGAACGTGCACATGGTGAGTCAGAACGTAAAAGCCGTATGGCTAGTAAATCATGGTCAAACCGCCACAAAAAAGCATTAGAACAGGGTATAGCACTTAAAACGAATCACCCACGTTGGCTACGGATTGTTGATGATCACTATGAAGTACTTAAAGAACAGTTAGCAATTTATATAATTATTTTCGAACGGTTCCTTGAAGGGCACGGAATAGCTGTCTTATTGGACTATCTAAATGAGAATGGGATTCTGAATAATGGAAAGCGTTGGACACGTACATCACTTCATCATATCTTACGTGATCGACGACTAATTGGATATAACAAAGACAACCGCATATATCCAATCGCAATAAATGAACAAATGTTTAAGCGGGTTCAGGATCATTTTGATTCTCAGGATGGATCTACGAAGCGTAGAACAACTCGTAAGATGCGTAATGTGTTTAATGGTATGACTAAATGTGGGGTCTGTAAGAGTGCCATGATCGCTAATAAAAATCCACATGGTAAGCATCATCTTTATTGTGTTAAGAAACGTGGTGATAAACATGCTTGTTCTGCGTCTGCCTGTAGATATGAGTATGTAGAGAAAGAAGTGCTAAAGCATTTACACAATATTGACTGGAATAGTGTCTACTCAAATAAAAACAAAGTCAGTGTGGATGTTCAAGGGAAAAATACGCAATTAATCGATCTTGCTCGTAGAATAGATGAACTACAAAAAGAGATGACGGGTGCAGACCACGACATGGTTTTAGCACTAGTGCGGTCTTTGAAAGTTCTGCGTAAAGAGCACCAAGAACTTAAAGATGAATTGACAATAATTTCTACAGATGTTAAGCCAAAATTTAACTTTGACATTTCAGAGGTTATAGAACAAAAAAACGTAAGCCTTCGACAAGAAATAAATGTTCTTATCAAAAAAACAGTACATAAGATTTTTGTTCAAAAGTTTTCAGGGCATATATATGTAAACGTAGAGTATTACAACACTGTACTTAGCCACATGTTAGTACTTGAAAACTTGACTGGAAAGTTATTGGCTAATATTGCTATTATTGATACCTCTAATGAACTTAGAATAAGTAGTAATGGTTTCTCAATATGGCATGACAAGACCAAAGACATATGGAATGTCAGTGATTTTAAAGCCATTGGAAGTAGGAATTTCTTCTTAGCACTTAATCATATGTCACAATTTGTAGACCGTGAGGTTATTGATGATTTGTTTGATATGTGGGAAATGAAATCATTAGGTTCTGTCGAGAACATGGTTTAGTACTCGATGAAACTAATCTAGATTCATTTAATTCTGTTTACTGGCCTGCTTTGTTCAACGTTTACAACAGAACATGGATGCAGTTCTCAAATAATTCTGAAAAAAAACCTGATTTCGGCTATAATATGTGGGGCGGGATTTTTTCTCTAAAAATGAAACGACGAAAATAAATGTGGTATAATTAAGGTGTTTTCAGTGGTTATTTCACTAAATAAGTACAGTGAAACTGCACAGGAAACACCGCATGAGAAAATTTATTAAAGACTTCATCGTATTAACTACACTCTTCGTAATACTGATTCTAATACTCGCTAACCCAATGTCAATCCTTTGGGGTATTGCCTTGTTATGGGCATTGGGGGTATTCAATGTCCAAGCCTAACATCATAAGTGCATGTGGATTATCAAAACGAGTATTCGATCTACCAGAACATCTAGTACTGGTAAATGAGATGCTACGATTTCTTCAAGACAACAATTTAGAATTAACCGAAAATATTAATCAATTCAATAGCGTATTCTGGCCTGTATTGTTCACGCTTTATGACGTGAAAGTAATAAATAACAATGATGAAAGTACAATAGCCTTTGTGATTCGTGATGAAAAGCTTGGAATTGCATATGGCAGTACTTACTACTCAATTCAATAAATAATAAAACAAAATCTCCAAAGATAAAGTTACCCGTTGTGACATTCGGGTACTTTTTTGCATGGAAAAAACAATAAAAGGTGCACAATATGAAAGAAAAGAAAAATACATCATTTGGCATACGTCTGAATGATAGACAAATCGAATTAATAGATAGTTTGATTGAGGGCGGGAAGGCCAAAACAAGAAGTGCCGCCATTCAGTACTTAATTAACCAACACATCATTTTAGGCCAAGGAGGCGATAATGAGTAAAAGAATATGGCATAAAGGTAGCTTGGGGAAACCAGGTGGCATCTATCAGACAAAAAGAAATGGATTGTGCGATCACTATCCTAAGGCGAAAAATAAAATAAAAGAAATAGGTAAGAGCTTTATAAAGTTGGATGAAAGTATGTACAAGTCCATTTTAAATGACCTATACAAGGTTGGCATAGATAGTGATAGAAGAGAAATAAACAAAAAGTTTGGTATCAATGGGTCAGCAAACTTTTATTTTGATCTAAAAAGCAACAATATAGAACAGTACAAAGATTGGTGGTTTGAAAAATAAAATTAAAGCCAGTACTGGAATACTGGCTAAACAATAAAAGGGAATTAACATGTATAAAAATATTTATAAGTTTATAAAAGCAGAATGTGGAAGCGGTAAAACTTACCAATTACAAGACTTAGTGAACAGTACTGAAGAGAAGTACCTCATAGTGCAGGGGAAGATAGATCTACTTAACCAAACATTTTCTGGAATTAATGGCGGTCATTTGATTACTTCGGAAACGCATACGAGTAATGTTGATACCTCGATTAATGATTTTCTTTTGAAAGGTACGGGTAGAGTACTGGGCATCACTGCAAAATCATTCTTCAAGATTGAGCCGAATTTATTAGTTGGTTGGAAGATTTACTTGGACGATGTAGTGAACTTCCACTCTTTTAAGTCTATCAATGAAAGGAATCGCAAGATTAAAGCAATCTTACAGGATGACATATTCACGGACTTTGACGAACTAAGTGATAAGTACTGCCTAACATCAAAGAAAGATGCAACAGGTGACATAGTTACTATGATCAGTAAAGGTTTCGAAATGGTTGATACCCACGATCACTTTGCCCTCAATACTGAGTACTTCAAAAAGAAGAGTACCGTACTAGATAACGTGACTATCAGTACTTACGATGACGATATTCAACAATTAACTATGTTGGCTTGGATAGATATCGAAAAGTACAAGGATTGTGACCTAACATTCATGGCGAATAAATTCGATGAATCACTACTTTATAAGTCTAAGCCTGATATGTTCGTGGAAAGTACTTTTGATGGCCTCAGAAAACGCTCAGTACCCGTTACACAGCGTTTAAAGGTAAAGTACTTCTCAAAGTCCAAGGTACTCAGTAAGTCCTTTAGGATGGCTCACAGAGAGCATTTCGAACGTGTTATTCAGTACATCAACGATGAGTTGAAAGGACAAGACTACTACTACACTCGGAACAACTCCGAGTCATTCACTATGGGCGGCCAGTATGTGCCAGTTGATACGCGTGGAATGAATGGCCTACAGGGATACAGTACTTGTGTATGGATGGCAAGTTGCCGCCCAAGTCCAGTAGAAGTCAGTATGACGGAACTATTCTTTAACATTAGTGGGAATGATCTTGTTAGAAGTCGTGAGTACGAGTCTTTGGAACAGTTTGCACAACGAGGTTGTTTGAGGGATTTTGAAAGTACTGAAGTGATGACAGTGTATGTGTTCGATGAACAACAAGCCTTGAGTCTTGGTGGTGAGCTTGAGTACATAGACATTGGCATTGATGATATTGCAGTACGCGTAAATGGTAGGCCAGCGGGAGTAATTCCAAGAGAACTTCAAAAAGCATTCAGTAAATGGCATGGACGTAATGTGAACAGTACTGAACTGATTGCTTCTTATAAGAAATGGAAGGCAAAGCAACAGGGGAAAAATCCCGATGTAGACTTCAGTACTCTTGATGCGAGAGTATTAAAAAACAAATAAACGCTCTATGTCGACATCACTATCATAAAAATTCATTGTGGATTGGGTAAAATGGGGGACAAAAGTACCTATACATATAAGGTAGTTATGTACCCCTTTTTTGTAACTAAAAAGGAAACCCTTTAAAATTAATGAAAAAGGAGTTGAGCAAGTGGATTTGGAGTGCTCTCAGCACGACAAAACACGCAGGGAAACGACATAATGCGGTTGCTTGTCAACTGCATTTATCAAGTAATAACAATATTAATTACGCCCATTGCTCACAAGTTCGCAATAGTCGGCCTGTTGTTCTTAGTTGCACTTGCTCCGCTGCGTTTACTTGCGAACAAAGGCAATTGCTTTTTTCAGTAGTTTAATTACTAATTGCTGGGTATTTTAACTGCCTTGTTAGTAGCTAACGCACTTCGTTTGTTTGGGTGTCGGGCTGTTGAAGCCCTTAATGGAAAGCCGATAAGGGTACTAACGCGAAGCCACCCGATCAATTACACCCCCTCATGATAGTGATTTCGACATGTAGCACTGGCACTGGCACTTGTACTTGCATGAGGCGATGATAGAGTACTATCAGGATGAACTATAAGGGACAATAGATGATCGAATTCGTAAACAAGTACAAAGATTTTGCTGCTATTAGTTTTAGTGCGTTATCATTCATAATTGCATGTATTGCACTGTTCTTCTCCGCAAGGACAGTTCTGAGAGATAGAGAAAAACTATTGATAACAGCACAAACTATAAGAGAGCCGCTTTATAATAAAATTCATAAAATTAAAGTTACAGTTATAAATGTTGGTAGGCGTATTGCTGCAATTGAAGGTATTCAATACAACTATGATAAAGGTTATATATGCCATGACTACACAAAGGACGGGTTTTCTCTCAAGGAAAAACAACGAGTGGTACTCTATATAGATAGGCAGTATACCATTAGAAATGATGATGATGGAGAGACCTATCAGCTTGAAGATATCACGGTGCTAGATACTCAAGGAAGAGAGTACAAAATTAAGAACTCCAAAAAATTAGTAGAAAGATTAATAGCGGAAGGATGAGTTAGCTATGGTATTAAATTGGAATGGAATAAAAAACATAGCAGATATTACTAAAATCACCATTTTTGCGTACTCATGTTATTTCTTCTTTAGGATGGGGGAGGCTGTTTTTTATGACTACCCATTTAGTTATATAAGTGTTGATTCATCGAGTTTGTTTTCAGTACTGATAAAGTCATTAATGGCCTTGTTAGTTGCTTTCTTTATGATAAAGACTGCAATAAAATCATCACAAGGTGCTATTTGGAATACATTCATCGTATCTGTTAGCATGGTCGCATCTGCAATAACCATATATAATAAGAGTGAAAATTTTCGTGAGATTGCTACCATTATTAGTTTTAATTTGGTGATGTTCTTTTCACTTTTTTCAATTGCAGCATTAATAAAAAAAATTAATAAAACTGGTGATGAAAATGTGCAAGGACGAGAGCTGTTAAAAGCTGTATTTTATTCGTGGGTTATTTGTTTCGCATTAGGAAATTACTACTATGGTTTCGCTCCTAATGGGTTATATCAAGATAAGGATGGACGTGTAATCATAGCTCAATACAATGGTAAGTACATAATGAAAAAGTGTCAAAGTAACGGAATTATGGAAACATATATAGCTGATATTCCAGATGGTATGTTAACTTCAGTACCGGAAAACTATTTTGATAGAGAATTTTTGAAAGCAAAATGTAGTATAAAATCCGATACTCCCAACAAGAAATAGAAACAGATAGTATATTTAAAGAGGTAATATGAGAAGGACACTATTAGTACTGGCTATGTTATCTCCAGTACTTCACGCAGCAACCATACCTAACTTCATGTGTGAAGACATACGCCGTACATCGTATAGTACTAACGCGAAGCCAACCCGACCTAATTGAACTGCCCTATGATGGTGAAATTAAAGCCGCAATATTGCGGCTTGTTAAACGCATAGAGTACTAGGAGAAGAAAAATAAGTTTTTAATATCCGTATCCAAATTCTTTTTGAATCCTTCGACTTTGAGATATTGCTGATCTAGATTCGTTTTTGCTTCTTTAAACATTTTAATATTATCAAGTTTTAAAGCACCATAAATCTTCAGGCAAAGATTATAAAATCTAACTAGATCTTGAAAATGCTGTTCAAGCTCCACTTTGCTCTTTATATTAAATCTTCTGCAAGCCTTTAATCTATCTTGTAATGGCAATACAGTGTATACGTGATCTTCAATATTCTTTTTAGTAGTATGGAATTCGTCATCTGATTTTTGCAGATCTAACATCTGGAAGTAAAAGCGATTCATTTCTAAAACTACTGTATCGTAATCAGCCATTAATTTTGCAACATGATCATAACCAGCTGAATTGTGTTTGTCTTTAATCCAGTCTTTGGCATTTACAGCCGCATAAATAGCAGCCCCAGCCATGAATATATTGGCACCCGCACTTAGCCAATCAGTCAATGAACCTATTTCCATCTTCTTATCCAAACTATAATAGATAGTACTAATCAACAGTAGTAGCACAAGAATGAACAGTACTATAACCAAACCAATAATTATTCTATTAGCCCATTTCATTTTACAAACTGCCATACGGTAGCTGGGATCTTATCGTACAACTTACCCATAGTGAGTTCTGCCAGTCGATGATCAGATGCCGCATAGAAGGTTTCAAGTTCATCATTAGATAGTTCATACTTGTTCTTATCAATTACTTTCTCAAGTGTTTCAATACTGCCGCAGCGACGAAGCTGCATTAACCAATCTTGTTTAGTCATTTTTTCTCTTGAATTTTAGTTGAGTAAGATCATCATATCTTACTCATTCTAAATTGGATAGAAGTGTTAGATATTTTTTGCCATTGTATTTTACTAGAGTGATTCTGCGTTTAAAATACTCCATAAAAGTGATACCGCATGGTTACAGAAACATCCAGGTATGGGTTAATCAACCATGAACCATCCCTCATAATATGTTCCTTTGGTTCCGCTTTCCTTTCGTTCACATGCGAAGGTTTTACCATTATCGAGGTTTCCTGTAACTATTTCAGGTTTATCTCTAATAATGGTTAGGGATGAGTTGGTATTCTTTTCTATGGCTTTAAGGCACTCTGCTAAAGTTCTGAACTCGGCTTTCATGACATCATCAGCTCGGCATCCAAAACTTAGGAAGATAGACATAATTGCTACTGTTTTTATTAAAATGGGTAATTTCATAGTGATTCCTTTATGTTTTGTGCATTGCTTTATAGAACGAAAATTCTAATTATTACTGTGTAATAGATATAAATAAATTTTTTGTTCCTAAGAGCAGAGTGTTGTTTAGTAACCAAGTTAATCATTGTTGTCGCAACCTAATCTGTGTTTTTTGTGAAAAAATCATGAACTTTTTTTGTTGAATGTTGAAATTCATCAAGGCACCTTATTATTACTCCAAAATGAATCTTTACGTTTTTAACTGAGTCAAATATATCGGTAACAATAGAATCACATACAATATCGTAATCGTTGATTTCATTATCAGGCCATCGCAACATCTGTATTCTTGTTGAGGCTGAAAGGTATATGGAATAAAATTCCTCTATTTTTGAGAAGAATTCATCAATAAATATTTTTTGCTTATTTTTTAGGACCCATCCCTGACGCTCTAATGTGTCAATATCTTTTTTAAACTCTCTAATTTCTTTAAAAAGATACCAAGCATCTTTATCTTTAAGCTCTAAGGTTTTTACTAATTCATCATGTCTTTCTCTTGAGTTAAATAAAACCTTATCGCCAATGTAATTAAATGGATCAGTTATTCCACCTAATGATATTGAAATGTTTGGACATGTTTCACAAATTACTTTATTAGCTAACAATAATGAAATCTCGTCAGCCTTTTGGTTTACCCAACCCTTAGCATTTAACGCAGCGTAAACAGCAGCACCCGCCATAGCTATATTACAGAAGGCACTGACTATATCAGCTACATTACCAAAGGATATTATAGGTTTCTCACCAAATGTAGAAAGGGCGATAGAAGAAAAGAGAGCTGTAATAATTATAAAGAAAAAATCTATGGATTTCACATTGTTGCTCAAATAAGTAAGGGTTTGATATTATAATACTACGGATCCGGGCTGCTATAAAGTGGGCGTCACCTTCTTATAATGTTAGCAACCCGGATCAATCCCACCTCATGTAAGCCTCACTAAGCGATTTAATCCACTAAGCCAATATGATTGCATGGGTTTATATCAAGACGTCTCACGATGGCGTACACGCACGATTTAACACTGTTGATAGTTTGTAGCGATCAATAACAAACCATTGATCGCTTTTATCGATCAAATCGCTTTGCTTTGGTATCATCTCCCACAAGCCCAATGGCGATAAATAAAATAACAATCTCTGGGAGTAACAACATGAAGAAACTATTAGCAGCATTAGCATTGGCAACATCACTACTATCAGGCTGTAGTACAACACACCCTTGGATGGATAACGCTAAGGTAGGGGTTGTTGATGGGGAACAAGTGGTAGTACTGTTCCCGGCAGGTGATGGATTTTACTACCGCCCACAGTTCAGTAGCGATTGCCGCCGGACATACAACAAGTACTATCAGTTGGACAATAATAGTACCGGATGTCGCATTGCTGCCGAAAGAGTGAGTAATATCCGTGCCTATCGTGAAACGGGTAACACTACGGTAGTACGCACTGATAGCCCGATGCAGATACAGATTCACAGCAATAGTATTGAGAACCTATAGAATTACCAACACCAGTGAATAGGGGATTTAACCAATAATAGTAATAATAAATTACCCCAGTCTCGGCCTAATCGCCGGGGCTTTTTTTTACCTAAATACAATGGAGGATATATCATGACGCAATTATCAGAATGCAAGGTTTTTAAATTAAAAGACTCACTCTATCAGTACATCACAATTGATAATATTCAGATTGAAACGATAGTTACAATCGTGGGTGAATGGTCATGTACTATCAAGAATTTAGATACTGATATAGTACTTGATACTCCAGCTTATGAACTCAATGAAGATGTACTATTTCATTATAATACACTACTCACATCCAGAACGATTGATTATTTAATTATGCAGCATGAGTCATTGAGAGATTTATTGTTGAGTATGAAATGACGCTAGGAATATAAATAAAAATAATGAAGTGGTCACATTCAATAGGTGAATACTATCATTAATAGGTTCTCCAATGAGAATTATTCTCATGCGTAGTTTCGCAGCCCGGTATTTTAAATATATATCAATATTAAACACTCTCCCGCACCGTAAAAACAAGGAAAACCATAAAATGATCAGTTTACGAGAACTCGCACGCCAGTACAGCTATGACGAAGCAACAGTCCGTCAATGGAAATTAAAAGGAATGCCACACGGTAAAGATATTCCCGATGAAATAACCCGAAACTGGATTGTTGAAAATATAATTAAGCCTCTGCGTGATACAAACACACGAGAACAAATAGAAAAAGAAAAACTACGTGACATTACGGCATCCGCCAATATTAAAGAGCTGGACGAAGCCGAACGCAAGGGTGAACTAATTAACGTTGCTATTGTTGAGTCAGAACTTGCAAAGTACTTTCACCAGTTCAAAACAATCATGCGGTCAATCCCGTCAAGCGAGTACTTAAAACTATTTGAAAGCAAGGATGCAATAACATTAAAACACACATTTCAGGAAGTAATTGATAATGCACTTAGAGAGATCGGATCTCTCGAACTCGGAAATGAAGAAGTTCAAGAAGATCTACAAGAAAACGATAAAAAAGATACTACCTCCAGAAAAGATACTACCGAGTAAATTTGCAGAACAACATTTAGTTTTTCCCGATGGTAGATTAGCAGGACAGAAACTACGTTTATTTGAATTTCAGCGTCAAGTACTCGACACAATCGTTGAACCTAATATTCATCGCATCGCCATGCAAAGTAGTGCTCAGTTGCTTAAAAGTACAATCATCATGACAGCGATGCAGTACTTCATTGTGAATGACCCTTCAAATATGGCATATGGATCACAGTCTGGTGCTAGTACTCAGAAATTCAAAACTGGTAAATGGCAACCGAGCATTGATCAAAGCATTCTTAAAGATTATGTAACTCTCAAATCAGATAAGAATGCCGCCAATAATGCGAATACACAACAGAACATTGACGGTACTAATACGTATTTCATTAATTTGAATGCACCTAGTACTCTCAGGGGTATTACAACCAAGCGAATTTTTCTTGATGAAATCTCGGGAAATACTGATGACAGTGAAGGCGATCCGATTGCATTAGCAAGCCAACGTATAAAGAGTTTTGACGATGGTTTGATCATGCTGGCCAGCACTCCAACAAACAAACTCGATGCAATAGTTCAAGAATATGAAGCAGGTGATCAACGTAAATTTCATGTGCCATGTCCGAGCTGTAATCACTATCACGAATTAGTATGGGATAACGTTAGGTTCGATTGGCAAGTACTGCCAAATGGACGGAAAAAAGCAGTACCAGAAACTGCCAAGTTACTTTGTCCGAACTGTGAGCATCATATAACTGAGGGTGAACGGGTAAGGGCAATTGCTGGTGGACACTGGGTAGTAACTAACCCCGCTGGAAAATATCCAAGCTACCACGTTAGCCGCTTGTACAGTCCTATCAATACCATTGAGTCAACGGTTGAGGACTTCAGCAACGCACACTATAACTTCGATTTGCAAAGCTTCTACAACAACTCCCTTGGCTTGCCATATGAGCCAGAAGAGAACAAAGAACATAACCTAATCGAGCTGGAGAACTTACGAGAAGAGATTTCAGTACTGGCAATCCCTGATAACTGCCTAGGTATCGTCCTAGGGGTAGACCAACAACAAGACCGCCTAGAATGCACCACTATGGGCTTCACAGAGAAAACCCTCTACGTACTGGATCATAGAAGCTTCTATGGCGTGGACTGTAACCAGATTGGCAGCAAAGCCTATATCGAACTAACCAAGTACAGTAAAGGCGTATTCAAAACAGTTTCAGGACGTCCAGTACGAGTACTTGCCGGGTTCCTGGATAGCTCGAATGGGAACGCAACACAGACGGTCTACACGTACTGCAACAGTTACAACCCATTATTCAAACCAATTAAGGGTGAAGGGTGCAGTACTACGAAACCGTTGTTCAGGAGTAGTAGAACTGGCGGCCACGAACTACAGATACTAAACGTGAATCTCGCTAAAAGCACTATCAATAAGATGTTGCGTACTTGCCTTGTAGACAAGAACAACCCGCCAATACGATTTAGTGAAACACTACCAGATGATTATTTCAATCAGCTTACTGCTGAAAGGGTAGACGTTAAACATGGTTTCAAGCAATGGTCATTAAAAGTATCAGGCTCACGAAATGAAGCACTTGATTGTCTAGTGTATGCATATATCTGCATGAAACATTATCTAAATACATTAACTGGTGCAGATCCTTATCATATTTTACGAGAATACAACCATAGGGTACGCAATAAATATAACGAGACAACAAATACTTCTAACGATAGTCCACCGGAACCAAACCAGCAACCTAAGAGACTACGAAGACGTAATTCATTCTGGAATTAAAATATGACAACAAAATTAGAAAGGGTTTATATCGGTGAGGTTATTATCTATCATCAAAATGATAGTGAAACAACTACATTGGTTTCCCCGAATAAAACAAAAAAAGAGATCAGTGGTGAAACAACAGCGATTAGTACTGAACAATGGGAAGCCGGATTATGGACGCAAATAATTAAAACTGATATGTCAATCAGTGAGGTAATTCATTTCACCGTAATCGACCCAATAGCATCGAGTGAAAAATATCAAGAGCTTCTAAAGATGTTAGAGGACATTGACCAATTAATAAAGATGCGTGTTGCTGGTGGATTAATCACTACTACCAGTATTAATAACAAAACATTAGTTAATGAATCCCTAGATGTACTTTACAGGTTAAAGGATCAATACACCAAACAGGCGAATAAAGAACTACTGAAACTTAATGGTAAGTCTGGTGATGGACAACGCCCGATTAAAAGCATAACCAAACTCCATAGGAAGGAATGATAATGTTTAATTTTTTTAGAAGACAGGAAAAGGTAGCAGAGCCACCACAAGTACCAATGCCAGTACCTAATATTCAAAAACCACATAGAAATAGAACCTCACAACTAGAACGTGATTTAAATACGATCAATGTCAGTCGTCAAAGTACTTTATCATTTGGGTATTCTGGATCTGGTCAAGGTGCAAACATCAACCGATTGATTCAAAGTAGCTTACCTACACTACAAACTAAGGCACGTGATTTAGCAATAAACAATCCAGTAGTTAGAAAGTACATTCTAATGGATGCCGATCAAATATCGGGTGCAGACGGTATTAGTATTCGTTCGAATGTAGAAATTTATGATGATGAAACAAAGAATCATGATCTTTCGATGAGTATTGAACAACTCTTTTATGAGTGGGCAGAAGATCCTGATGCATTTTCAACTACTGGCCGACTAGATATAAGTACTTTTCAAAATCTAGTTTGCCGTACAAGAGCACGTGATGGTGAGTGCTTTATCAGGATTCATAAGATTGAGGGTATTATGAAACTGGAAATTATAGATAGCTTACGTGTACCTGTAATTGGAAATCAACAGTTCAGTAATGGTGAGTACATCAGCAATGGTATTCGTTTTGATAAGTTCAAGAAACCAATTTCCTACCACATCTGTAAAACTGATCCAACAACCTATGCTTATTATCAAACAGACTATGAGGTAGTTCCAGCAGACGAGGTAATCCACTTCTTTATTCAGGACTATGCCGAACAGGAAAGGGGATTACCGGACATCATTGCCTGTACTGGACTCATCAAAGAGCTAGAGCAGTTCGTGAATGCAAGTCTGGTGCAGAAGAAAGTCTCAGCCAGTTCTATGGCTTTCATTACAAGTGATGATCAGCAATCAGCAACTACTGACTTACTCAATAGCATTGATGAAGCAAACTTAGCAACTGAAACGTACGAAGGGTATCTAGAGCCGGGCGTATTACTTGAGTTAGAGCCGGGAAAGAAAATACAAACTGTGAATCCAACATCAAGTACTGACGGCTTAGACAGCTTTATGGATCAAATGATGGGACAAATTGCAATGGCACTTAATGTAACCAAGATGAACTTACTATATGACACCAAGAATAGTTCTTTCAGTGCTGCCAAGTTATCAGACCGGATGATGCAACAAGTAGTTAAAGGTAAGCAAAATGCATTAATCGTTCAAGTACTGAAACCGATTTATAAAGAGTACTTAAAAGTAGAAATGCTAAATAAGAATGAACTAAATCTTAAATTCCAAAACTTTCGAAAGTTAGTAAAAGCAACTTACACACCTGTCGTATCACTTTCATTAGACCCTAATAAGGACGCTCAATACCAGATCTCATTGCTGGAAAATGGTTTGAAATCACGTCAACAAATTATTAGTGAGCTGGGGCAGGACTACCGGGATGTACTTAAGGATTTTGAGAAGGATGAAATAGATAACTATTTAAATGTTAAGGATAACAGAATAGATGGAAAACAAAACACCCAAAACCCAGATGAAGAGGGAGATGGAAGCCAGCCAGATCAATCAGGGAAATGACAGTAATGATAGTAAACTAATTGAATTAGCCTTTGCTTCAGAACAACCAGTACTACGCGAGTTTGGCGAACAAATTCTAAATGAAATTCTACTTTGCTCCCCAGAAAATGTAGATTTATCCCGCCTACAAAATAAAGCTGCCGTACTTTTCAATCATGACAAAGATAACATCATTGGTGTTGTTGAATCTTCAAGTATCGATGCGGATAAAGTTTGTCGTGCGAGCATTCGACTTTCAAGTACTGCCGATAAATATCAAACAATGGTTGAAGAGGGCATTCTTACTAAAGTCAGCGTTGGATATTCAATCCTAGATTATCGCATTGATGGTGACAATCTACTAGCTACTAAATGGCAACCATTCGAAATCTCCCTAGTTTCAATTCCAGCCGATGATATTCAAAGTGGTATTGGCCGCTCATTAGAGGAAGAACAGGAAAATACTGAATCAGAGCAGGAGCCAGAACAAGAAATTGATAATCAAGAGTCTGAAAGTACTGATGTAGAACAATCAAGTACTGAATCAGAACCGGAGATTGAAAGTACTGATGAGCAGGAATCAGAAGAAGAACAATCAAGTACTGATGAACCAGAGCCAGCTCAAACAATAAATACAGAAGAGCAAGAACAAGAGCGTCAAATGGAAATTGAAGCCTTGGGCAAGCTACTAAATAAAGATGTATCACGTTACCTCGAATCTAATTTGAGTCTCCGAGATATAACCAATGAACTAAAAAATTCTAATGATGATAAGGAAATCACAATGGAAAATAATCTTTCTAAAGCAATTCGCTCACTAATTGATAATTCACCGGTTGAAGGTGTTATTGAAGGTGAGCGTGGTTATGTTGTAGATCTACAACGTGATACCACTACTACTAATGCTGCCGGTGTTGTTGTACGTAAAACCGCAGATTCATACATTGATCAACTATGGGCACAATCCGTATTAGCTCAAGTAGCACAACCACAAGTATTTTCTGGCCTTGAAGGCAATGGCGAACTAGTTATCCCAGTAGCAAATACACTAACTGGTGGTACTTTTGGTTTCGTTGCAGAGGGTGCAGATAGCCCAATGCATGATGCACCATTCACTTCTGTAAGCCTAAAGCCGAAGAACTTCACTGGTTCAGTAGCCTTAACCCGTACTCTACAGTTATCTAATACTGCGGCTGAACGCTTTGTTTCAGAGCAACTAACTAAAACTGCGGCATCTGACTTAGAAAACGAAATCCTTCGTTATATTGCTACTAATGCAACGCAGCAATCCGCTACTGCATTCGATCTTGCTGCCATTGAAGACGCGGTAGAAGCACTAGCAACTGCAAACGTATATGCCGGTAACTGTGTGGCTATCATGCATCCGTCAGTTTATGCAGCACTACGTCAAGTACCAATGGCAGGTAACACCGCAGCCAAGATGTTGATTGAAGGCTACCGTGATGAACAATACCTAGCCGATGAGATTCGCGTAATTGTCAGTACTCGTGTACCTACTGATGCAATCCTAATTGGTGATTTCAGTACTCTTATCCTTGCTCAATGGGGTGGTGTAGAACTAGACCGCGACCTAACAACCAAACGTGCAAGCCAAGGTGTAGTACTACGTTCATTCAGTTATATGGATTTTGCAGTAGCACATAAAGATGCTTTCGTACTAGTAACCAAGGCTTAATGTTATGAGGGCATTTGAAATACAACAAGTATATGCCCTACTTAATTCATTTGGGGAAACCTTAAATTACAATGGAGTGGACTTTCTAGCCATAAAGGAAGTCCGCTCCTTTTTTTTAGAAGGTTCTGATAATTCGGTATTCACTCATGAATACTATTTTACGGCAAGGACTGACCCAAATTTACAAGTAGGTTCAATAATTGTTATCGACAAAAAAGAACAGATAATTTATCACATTGATGACGATCTTTCGGGTGTAAGTGATTACTTTTATAGGAGTGTACTTGATGATTCTGAATATTAATAAAGCAGTAAACACATTGTTATCAAACTTCTCTATAAGTACAAACCCACTTGCACAAGGTCAAGGACTGAATGAACGTTTGTTTTGTGAGGGGACAACCTCTGAACAGTTATATGCAAATATGAATCTACGCCAGCAAGGTAACTATTCAATTGACTTTGTATTGGTTAATGGAACAGAGAAAGACAAGAATTCATTCATGATTCGTTTCTCGGAGATTATTGAATATTTTCGGGTGGAAGTACCACATGTTTTCCGCCAAGATTTCATTATCGTAGATTGGATTATTAGTAATCAAGACACGCATCAAGATAAAACTACTGGTACATGTACTGGAGTTTTCACACTAAATATCTCAGTGATAGAAAAATAACAAGATAAAGGATTAACCATGAATAATAACTTATTAACTGGTGTTAATCTCAAGGTGTTTTATAGTTCGGACGTAGGGAACAGTTCCCCATCATCATCATTATTAAAACAGGTCAATGAGATAGCAGAATTTCCAGCAGTAGCAATACAGAATCAAGCAGCAAAAATTGAAACATATGATAGTGACTATACAAGCGTACTGATGGGTGATAAATCTATAGAAGCGTTTCCAATTACCGTGAATCTCATAGCAGATGATATTAGCCACCAATATCTAACACAAGCCGCCAAAAACCAATCAGTACTTCAAGTAAAAGTACAATATGAAGAAGCAGAAAATCAAGAGGCATTCATTTTACTAAATGGCTATATTTCATCGTATTCAGATTCTGGTGATAAAGATTCAGCAGTAACGCGTTCATTTATCTTCACTCCAGAAACTATCGTTGCACAAGGCCTTGCAGATGTTCAGCCAGTACTCCGGCTCGGCGATTTTGGTGTTGGTAGTAATGGTGTAGACATACCACAGTATCAACTACCAATGGCAGGAAATGGTTTTATTCAAATCCCAAGTACTTCAAGCCCAGCATCAGCAAATCTAATTGGTATTGGCCTAACTAACCAAGGTCGAGAATCTGGATTTGTCATATCTGAGTCCGGCGATCTTAAACTGTATGCACGCAACTCGTCTACCGCATGGACGCGTATCTATTCCAGTAATGAGGCTGACAGTAGGTATGTACAGCGAACAGTAACAGTCAATGGATATCCACTCACAGGTAATATTGATTTAGTGAAGGGTGATGTAGGATTAAGCAATGTAACTAATAATGCACAATTAACAATATCCTCAAATTTGAGCGATTTAAGTAATGTCGGTACTGCGAAGACAAATTTGGGTTTAGACAATGTATTAAACGTACCGTCATACAGTAAAGCTGAGTCAGATGATGCATTCGTACAAAAAACACTAAAAATTAATGGATATGAGTTGAGTACTGACATCGATTTGCAATCTAGTGATGTGGGTTCATATAGTAAAGAAGAGTCCGATGGTTCATTTGTACCTAAAACACTAAAAGTAAATGGACATGAATTAAGTACTAATGTCGTATTACAACCTAATGATATTGGTTCATACAGTAAAGATGAGTCCGATGATACATTTGTACAGAAAACACTCAAAGTAAATGGACAGGAGTTAAGTACTGATATTGTGCTACAACCAAGTGATATTGGAACTATCCCCGTTGCTAATGGCGGTACCGGTGCTACTACAGCAGTTTCCGCAAGAACTAACCTTGGGTTGGGGAGTTCTGATACTTTAACGTTAAAGGGAATGACACTATCAGCTACTAATGCTGATGCAATACTGAATTTAAATACTTCAAAAGTTCGTGCAAACAGTAACGGTGACTTAATTATTGGAAGTAGTACTAACATCTACCTCCGCCCAAATGGTGATAATGTTTCAAGTCCCCAGATGATCTACACATCAGGAGGAAACTTAACAATGTCGGGAACTAATGTAAATATTTCAGGTTCTCTAACATTGGGTACTCCACTGGCAATTACAAGTGGTGGTTCCGGGGCAAATAATGCAGCAGGTGCAAGAACTAATCTTGGTTTAGCATATGGGACTTCAGCGGGCACTGTTGCACAAGGTAATGATACTCGCCTGAATACAGTAGGTGGGAAATCAGGTGGGCAATTGTTAGGCGGGCTTGGTGTGTTAAACGGTACTGCGAATGTTGACTTAAAAAACGCAGGCACATATATGCTATGGAATGAACAACCGGGAACTGGTGTTTCATCGCTTATTAATAATCCAGAAAGTGGTGGTGGTGGTTTTTGGATCCGTTTGATTAATAGTGCGAATACAGTAGAGCGAGCCAGATTTACGTTTAGCCCCGACAGCACCTTATTAGCTCCAGAAGGATTCCGATCAGTTGGCGGCCGTGTACGGGCATTTGCTAGTGTGACACCCACATACGTGACGATTGATGTTGATGGAGTGAACAAGGGAATAAACTTCTTTGATTCTGATAAAAGATTAAAAGAAAACATTTCCCCAATTGTTTTAGGTACTGCACTAGATAAATTGAATTTAATAGAGCCAGTTTCATACAAGTTTAAAGATACGTATTGGACTGACCAAGATGATATTAAACATACCATGCAAGGGAAATCATATTCATATGGTGTAATCGCCCAAAACATTATTGATGTAATCCCCGATTGTGTAAATGTTATGGATGATGATCGAGGCAGTATGTCATTAGATCCATTAGCAATGATTGGATTTTTATTAGCAGCTACAAAAGATTTAGCAGCAGAAGTTGAATCTCTAAAAAAAACAACTAAATAAATAAATACGGTGGGGAAAGGAATTCCCCACGTCAAATATAAAGGAATATAAAATGGATATTTTCTCAGGTGCTAACCTAAAAGTAGAAATCGGCACTGCCGGTACAGTTGTTTCAACTACATTTGAAACAGTACCAGAAGTTGCAACATTCACAACATCCGGTTTTGAATCTGCTGTAATCGAAGTGGTTACTTTTAATAGTGCATATAACCGTAAACTACTCGGCACAAAATCAGTACCAGATATTGAATTAACTGTTAACTATCTACCAGATGATGAAGTACATCAGAAGTTAGAAACAGCCGCAGACTCACAAAAACGCATTCAAGTACGCTTGAGTTATTACGAAGATGCAACTCATACTACTGGGTTCTATGTGGTTTATAACTGCTTCGTTTCAAGTACTACAATCGCTGGCGATAAGGATGCAGTTGTTACTAAGAAATTCAATCTAGCAGTAGATCAAGGTGCCGTAGCAAGTGGTGTACTACCTGTAGTTGGAGAGTAATATATGAATATTGACCAACTACTAAAAGCACTTAAACCAAAGCTACATGAAGTTGAATTTCATGGTCAAAAGCTATTCATCAAACGTCCAACTATGTCTAATGTTGAGCAGTGCTTAGCAACTGCAAAACAGACATTAATTCATTGTGTGACAGACGAGAACGGCGACCCTGTTTTTAGTGATGGTGAAATTACTGGTCGTATTGATGTTAACGCAATCGATGCAGTACTTGCCAATGAACTCTTCCAACTTGTAGTCGATCTCATGTCAGAGAAATCCAATGAAGTCGAAGAATTGGAAAAAAAATAATATCTGACCCCTCGCTACGTTTTACATTGAAGATGTTAACAAAGCGGGGGCTTTCCCTGTCAGAGTTAAATGAAATTACGCCAGAACTATTTTCTGCAATGGTGGTTTTCGATCAATTTATTGAACCTAATGGGGCAAAAATTGACATGATCAAGTACGCCAATCTTTGCAATCTAATTCTTTGTACTTCTC
This sequence comes from Serratia proteamaculans, assembly GCF_008830365.1. GTDB lineage: Bacteria > Pseudomonadota > Gammaproteobacteria > Enterobacterales > Enterobacteriaceae > Serratia > Serratia proteamaculans. Next base: position 637,481 of record NZ_WBKI01000001.1, read on the forward strand.
CGAATATATCCGAAAAAGGTCGTAAAGAAGCCCGTGTTGATGACTGGGATTTTCTTGGTATCTTTGATGGTCATTTGACTACGAAAGAACGTGAAGAAGAGAACAAGAAGAAGAAAACCGAAAAAGAACAAAATAGTATTAAACAAATTGGGGAATTAATTAAAAAGCAGGCATTAGGGAAAAAAGATGGCAAATAATAGCAATCAAATTAATTTTCAAATAACAGGAAATACCACAGGTCTTAATAATGCCTTGAATCAAGGTACTACCGCACTTACCACATTTGGTAATCAAGCCGGTGGAGTACTCGGTAACACTGCTAGCATGTTTGAAAAATTCAATAAATCAATGAATGGTTTCGGTGGTGGCCTAGTTGGATTTGCCGGTGGTGCAGGGCTTGCAGTAGCTGGAATTACTAGCCTTGTCATGGCCTCAAATAACTATGTGCGTGAATTGAATGAAATTTCTAAAGCTTCCGGACTCTCTGTTGAAATGCTCCAAAAAATGGATAAAGCATTCTATGGTGTTGGCCTTAATATGGAAAAGTACGCCGATATTAATAGGGATGTACTTGATCACCTTGGTGATGCATTTCGGGATGGTTCAGGTCCAGCCGAAGATATGAAAGCATACGGGCTTAAGTTGCAGGACTTTAACAAGTACCTAAATCAGTCCGATGGTGGTATTAGAGCATTAGCCAATTCATTCTATGAAATGCAAAAGGCCGGCAAGAGTACTGCCGAAATCACCAACATGTTGGAAACTCTTGGTTCTGATGGCAGTAAACTAGTTGAAATCATGAAGCAGTACTCGAACGAAACTGATCTGATGAATGCCATCCAAGAACAACATATCCAATTAACAGATGAGAATGCCCAAAAGTACGCCGAATTCGATAAGAAGGTGGACGCACTTAGTACAACATTCCAGTTGTGGAAAGCTAATGCACTTGCCGGTACGGTTGATGAATTGAACGACATTCTTAATGTGATGAATTCATCAAAATGGACTAGCAATAACTTCATTGAAATGATGAAGAAATTCTACTACGGCGGCGATACTGCATTTGCAAAATGGGCAAGAAATCTTGATGGTGTTCAAGAAGTAGGCTATTCAAATGCGGCGACAGAGCGATTAGAAAAACAAACTAATGAAATGATGAAGTTTGTTAAAGACAATACTCAGAAGGTAGCTCCGAAGGATGGTTGGGTAAACAAAGAGAAAGAAGCAAAAGACGCAGAAGCAGCACGAAAGAAACTAGAGTCAGCCGCTAAATCTGCCGCAGCAAAAGCAGAAGCCGCCGCTAAGGCAGCAGCAGCAAAGAGAGTACAGGCACAAAAGAACCTAGAACAGGCACTTAGCCAGATTGGTGAAACTGAGGGTGATATTCGAATTAAAGCCTTTGAACGCCAACAGAAAGAAATCCAAGACAAAATTAGGGAAAGTGCCAATACTCTTGGAATGACACAAGAGCAGCTCAACAAGCTACTTGGTCAGGCATCTAGCAGTACTTCAATGCAGAGGGCAAAACTCGCCGATGAAATGATCGGTCGTACTGACCCGAATCAAGACCTAAAAAGCCTTAATCAAAATCTTGGCGGCGGCCTCACTTTAAACCAAGGCCAGAAGTCTTATCTCGCAGACCAGCAATCACAACGTATCAATGGTGATAACCCATTTATGTATGATGGTACTGCACAGAAACAGGCTGAACTTGATGAAAAGTACAACCTTGAAATGCAACTCAATGAGAAGCTACTTGGTGGTACTGAGGACTATGAAAAGCGAAAAGCTCAAATAGAAGCACAGTATGCACGCCAATCAATGGATTTAGCTACTGAGAATACTCGATCTCAAATGGCAATGATCAGTTCATCTGCCGGTGATCTCGGTACTATGTTAGCGGGAGTCTTTGGTGAAAGTTCTGGTGCAGCTAAGGCAGCATTTGCCGTACAAAAGGGCATTACGATTGCACAGACTGTATTAAGCATCCAAGCAGCATTGGCACAAGCACTAGCAACACCTTTCCCGGCCTCATTGGCAGCGTATGCACAGATAGCCACTATGGGTGCCAGCATTATCAGTACTGCACGTGGAACTACTGCACAGGGACAAGCACATAGTGGTATTGAGTCAGTACCTGGCTCTCTGGGTAAAGACAGTACTTGGATTCTACAGGCAGGGGAACGCGTAGTTAGTCGTGGACAGAATGAGCAACTTCAACAGTTCTTGGATAAAAGCGATTCTAATAAATCCAGTTCGAATGAGTACACGATCAATGCACCTTTAATCGTACAGGGTGATGTTAGTGAAGATGATGCGAAATTCAATGCAATGTTGAAGAAACACGCAAACTCTGTAAACCAAGCCGTAAGAAGTGCTCAGACCCGTAATACCTAAATCCTAAACTCTAAATATATGGCCCCTTCACTGGGGCTTTTTCATTGCTAAATATATCTAGAAGGAAACTTTATCCTGCAATGAGTAATCAAGGAAAATAAAATGGCGGCATTCACCAATAACATAAAAATAAACAATGTGACATTATCCAGTACTGAACCAAGATACTCAAATGAATCTTGGACTGGTGCAATGATCACTCGCAGTACTGGTATTCAATATTACAATATTCAGTTTGGATTGTCTTTCAATCAAAAAGACGTAGCAGAATATCATGCATTTGTCTCTCAATATTCACAAGGCAAACCATTTGCAATGGCACTTGGACATTTAAGTACTTATAAAGGTTCTCAAGTGGGGGCGGTAAGTGCAACATCACCAGCAGCAAAGGGAACATATCAAGTTAGTACTACTGCAAATACACTCGAAATCGGTACTCTTATTCAGTTCTCAAACCATAGGAAAATATACCGCATAATCGGGCGTACAGGTAACACTATTCAAATATTCCCCAATCTACGTGCCAACGTACAGACAAATGAAATAATGCGTTATACGTCCATTGAGGGCGAGTTTGTACTACTACCAGATAACGAGTACCAGTTACCAATTAGTAATGTTATGTCAGTACAACTAACAGCGAGGGAGAATTTATAATGGATACTCTATTAGCAAACCCCACGTTGTTGGCGTACTGGAACCTAACACGTGGTGGTAATAAAACCAAACTAACCATAACTGAATTGATGAGTCTTGGCGTTCACTGTAAGTGCGTCGATGTATTCCCTACATCACTACCCGGTATTCATTGGACTGATAGTTATGTAGATATAAATCTGAACGGTACACCATACACTAGTTTTCCAGATCTAATTAGCGACTCATTTCCCAGCTTCAATGAAGAGAAGGGGATTAGTAATAATTCGATTAGCTTTAAAGTATCTAACGTGAATGACAGTTCTCGAGTACTTGCACTAAGTGGTGGTTTTCGAGATGCCAAAGTAAATATCTATTTGGTTATCCTAAGTCCAGCAGACAATTCAGTACTGTATAGTTCAATGATGTTCTCGGGATTCATTGACTACATCACAGCAGAAGCAAACCCTCAAGACCAAAAGAACGAAATGACCGTTAACCTAAATAGTGTTTATAAGAAGCTTGATGTACAACCACGAACATTAGCGGCTAACTCAGTACATCAATCATACAACCCCGGTGATAACTACTTCAGTCTACTTGGACAAGTGAACGCGGGGCAAACATGGAAATATAAGTAATGGATTATAACGTAACAAATAAAATTGTTGATATTTGTTCTGATGCTCTCGCAAAAGATTATGTACTTGGAACCAATGACTGCAATATTCTTTCTTTGAAAATATTAGATCTATTAGCTGGTACTGATTATGTCAGTACTTGTACATATGACACTTTGCGAAAAGGCAAAAGCCAACTAAAGAAACTCGGTGTTGAGTACACATCGCAACTCATACTTCCACATGCCGAACAAACAGAATATCCAATTCCCGGTGATATTTGGATTGATGATGAAGACCCACTACAAATGAGTGTGTATGTAAGTAATCGGATTCTTGTAGTTGATGAAGGACATAACAAATTTAAATTGGATGTGCCACGGAATGGCAAGTTCTACAGAATAAAAAGGAAATAATAATATGGGTAAAATTTCAGGCGGGGGAATATTAGGTTCGATTATAACAGCCGTCGTTGTTGCAGCCGCCGTTTATTTTTCTGGTGGTACTGCCTTAGCCGCTATGGGATGGGGAGCCGCAGCAGGGGCAGCATCTCTTGTAAGCTCTTCAATGATGGCACAACTACCGGGATCGGCTACGGGTTATGGCGACTCGGCGACAAGTGTTAGTCGTTCGACATCTCCAGCAACAGGTATGCCAATTATATATGGTGGGCAATTCCCAGATAAAGATATAAATGGTAATGGTAGTTTCATTCAAACAGGTTCTATCGTTCCTTGGTTTAATATTCAAGATGATAGTTCACAATATCTATTCACAGAACATGCAATTTCTATGGGGGGTGTAGCAAAGTACATTAATCAAATCTACATTGATGATGAGCCAATTCTAACTTCACCAATCACTACAGAAGGCATCGTTGATAAAAACACATTCAATGAAAAGTACCGTGACATTCTTCAACTTGAAGTACGTTTTGGCGGTACGTATACAAATAGTAAATCACTCCCAAAACAATATGCCGGGCCAAAATGGAATGACACATTCCTAGGTAATAATGTCGTAAGTATCAGTACTGTCATTAAAAAAACACAAGATTCTTTAGAGAATACAGTACTTGTTAATGATAACTATGTAATGATTGTTGAAATGAAAGGGCTAGAGATAATTGATCTAAATGATATGGTCAAACGTCCTTCAAGTAATGCCCCTAGTCAAATCTACGACTACATGACGAACTCTATTTATGGAATGGGACTTGATCCTAATCTATTCGATCTGCCTTCATTCCGTAGTGCTGCACAGTACTGCGTTTCAAATAATCTATGGTCTAATGGTGCTGTTTCATATCAAGAGTCATATAAAAGTAACATTGAGAAGATGTTACAGACCTTCGGTGGAATTATGTATGTTCATGCCGGTAAGATTTTCATGACTCTCGACATTAAATCGTTACCGGTAGCTTCATTTGATGAAAGTACTATATTCGGAACTGTAAGCATTACGACAAGTGGTAGTACTGATTATTATAACTGTATCGATGCATCATATAAGAATCCATATTCACGTTATGCAACAGATGTAATGCGTATTCCAAGTGATATCTCACAAGATGATGTTGTACGTAGTGATGGGAGAGTAATCGCTTTAGCAAGGGACTATACGTGGATTTATGACCAGACTCAGCTAAGCAAGTTAGTTAATGTTGAACTACTAAAATCTAGATACTCACAGAATACAATCTCATTTGTTACAAGTGAAGGTTGGGATCTTAAGGTATGGGATGTTATTAACATAAAGGTTAATGAGTTTGGTATCAATGGGCAATATCGAGTACTAAGCAAAGACATTAGTACAAGCCAAGATTCCATAGGGTACTGCCAATTAACATGCGTTGAATATAATGCTGCAATGTATGATGGTAAAGATCCGGGCGTATGGTCTCCACCGGGGTCTATAACTGATAATGTGCTTGGTGTTAGTCCTCCTACTAACCTGCAAGTTAGCAAGAAGGGCGGTGTAGTTAATGGTCAGATTGTTATTATTGATTGGGATGCAAGCCCCGATCAATATCTAAGAGGTTACTACATTTACTATCGTGAAACCGGCACAACGGCTTGGTCATATGTGGGAAGTACTTCACCATATCAAACAGACTATGAGCTATTCGGGTTGGTTGCAGATGTAAAATATGACTTTGCAGTAGCTGCATATAACAATCTTGGATTCTTGAGTAATAAATTAACTGTGAATGGGCTTGTACCGGACTTTAATTTTACTTTGCCAGCTCCAACAGGTTTAACCCTAGTAAATGCTATGGACAGTGCTACCAGTACAGAATCAGCCGATTTCAATATTCAATGGAACGATCAAAGCAGCTTGATAATCAACGGTAAGCCGATGAGAGATTATCTTAAGTACTATGAAGTCACTGTATATGATTCGTCAAATACCAAGAGAAAGTCCTATTTGGTCACTGGTAACACCTTTAGCTATACGTTCGCAATGAACCAAGGGGACTACACAGGCCGTCAAGTAACGTTCGGTGTTAAGGCTCAGGGCTTCAATGCTGGAACCTATTCGGATGAAACCAAGTTCACAGTGCATAACCCGCAGGCTCCGTTGCTACAAGGTCTATCTATCAAATCGGGCATTGGTTCTTTGGTGTTCGAGTGGAGTGATTCAAATCGACCAATCGACTACGCCGGGATCATGTTCCAAGTCAGTGCTAGTGAAGATTTTAGTTCTGGCGTTCTGACATTCACAACCAATGCAGAATTCATGTACTGGGCGAGTGTCCCCGATGGTCAGTACTACATCCGGGCCGGTCAATATGATGTGTTCGGGTCTGCCGGGATCATGTGGACGGTTGCAGTACCGTACAAGCAACAAACATCCGTGCCGCACTCACAGCTAAACGACGATGTGATTGATTGGATCATTGGGTCATCTGAGTTTGGACAAGTTAAACAAGAGATTATTGATGAGGCAGGTTATACCGGTTGGACTGTGAGTGTGAACAACAATGGCTATGTATCGGGTATTGGGTTAGCTAACTCTGGGACAGAATCAGTATTCACAATCATTGCTGATAGGTTCAGTTTAATTAGTTCTGGTTCAGCAGCAGAAAGTACTAAGGTCTACCCATTTGTTATACAGGGCGGTACTACCTACTTACAGAACGCCATGATCCAAAACGCCGCTATAGGTACTGCACAGATTAAGGATCTGGCGGTCAGTAATGCCAAGATTGCCAATGCCAGTATCAACGCTGCAAAAATTATTGATGGCGAAATCACGAATGCGAAGATAGGTAACACTATCCAAAGTAACAACTACTCTCCAAATAGTGCAGGCTGGCAGATTAACAAAGATGGTACTTTCTATATCAATGGTAACTCTGGTGGTCGTATGGTTATAAATAATAACAGAATAGAAGTATACGATCAAAATAACGTATTACGCGTAAGAATGGGGCTTTGGTAATGGCACAGGGTTTACAAGCTTGGAACGGTTCCGGGCAAATGGTCGCCGACATTGGCGACTATTCAATGAGATATGCAGGGACAGTTAATTTTAATGCCACCGCCGGAACTACTTCTTGGTGGGTTCCCTTTGGTGGTATGCGGCCCAATGGATGGATAGCAGTTCAAGTAGGGTTATATTATAGAACATACAGTTGTATTCCCAGTACAGATGGTTTTACCCTCCGATATCTTCCAACAGGACATGGTACCGCAGAGACAATAACAATAGAGGTGTATACTTTTGCATGAGTGGATTTCAAGTTTTTAATACGGCAGGGAATCAAATTATTGATTCAAATACCAAAGGCACGGCATTCAGTACTGAAATAGGTTTTCCAGCACTTACAGACATTGGTTTCTTCTTAATCAATAGTCAGTTTGGAAATGGAAGTACTCTAGGTATCCTTTCACAGACATTCCCCCTTGATGCTGGCCTTACTTGGTTTAGGTTCAACCGGGGAAGTTATTGTATGCCGGGTGCCTTGCTGTTTGAGGGCAACAGTGGGCAGTTCATGAGAACAACAGCTAATGGACAACTTCAAAGTGGCTATCTGGATGTGTTTGACGGTGGTGGAAGGCTAGTATGGAGTGCGGCAAGTGCCGGTACTATGCCTCGTATTGTCGATTTTATTGATGTACCCGCAGGATTTGATCTACAGGATACCGTGTTAACAAAACCGATTGGTTTTAATCCGTGGATTTGCATTAGCCAAATGCCAGCTAACGTGTCATTCGATGGTACAGCGGGTGGTTATTCAGGTTTTCAGACTCGATGGACTGGGAGTAGTGTTCAACTCACTTATGTATCTCGAGCACAAAATACTTTTTCATATTCTGTTGGTACTGGTGGTTTTAGGATCGCGTTAGCTACTTTCACTGGATACTAAATACAGTAGTACAATAATAAAGGAAATACTTATGGGTTCTGAATGGTTAATAACCGTTGTAATAATTCCTATTGTTGTGTTTTTATTCAAGGGTTACTTCCGTCATCAAAAGAACTTCAATGATAGAATTTCAGTACTTGAACAGAAAGTACAAGTTGTAGAACTTACAATTTTAGATCTTCGTGATGATGTTGAAGAAATCAAGAAAATCAAAGACGATCTAAGTGATGTTAAGTTAGACATTAGAGAAATTAAAACACTACTAAACAATAGCAAATAATATAGGGCATCATTTCGATGCCTTTTTTTGTGTCTTCCATAAATAAAGTAAATGGAGGTCACAATGGACTTAGTGAATAAATTAAAAGAATATGAAGGTACTAAAGCGTACCAAACAAAATTGAAGTATTTCCGTGAGGGTAAGTTTTATCCGTATAAAGATAGTCGTGGTTATCTAACTATTGGCTACGGACATCTTGTACTAGCTAATGAAAACTACTCACAGGGTTTAACAGAGCAACAGGCAGATACATTACTTGATAAAGATATTGCCATTGCACGTAGAGGCGTAGAAGCATTAAAACTAAATCTACCGAGTGATTCACGTTGGAATGATTTTCTAGTACTAATGGTGTTCCAATTAGGTCTAACGAAGACAAGAGGGTTTAAGAGATTCTTGGCGGCGTTGAGCAATAAGAACTATGCAACTGCCATTCTTGAAGTGAAAGACTCTCAGTGGTATCGCCAAACACCAAACCGCGTTGATTCAATGATTACCTATGTAGTTAGGGGGTAATCTATGAACAACAACGACAGTGAATGGACAATGTTCAGCCCCGACTTCTCTATTGATGATGTACCCGAATGTGCAGCATTTGTGTATCTTATTCAGTTCCCCGGTACTGGGGAGTACTATATAGGTGTTAAACAAACCTATAAAGGACTCAAAGACATTAAGAAAAGGTCTAACGATACCAAAGACTCAAATTGGCCTATCTATACCAGTAGTAGCAAAGTTGTTAATCAGTACATCTGTGAAGGGCATAACTATAAGAAACAAATCCTATGGTGTTTCCCTACGGTACAGCAAGCGGTGAACTGTGAGACCGTGTTGATTAGTCTGTTCGGTACTCAATGGGGTTGTCTCAATAAGGCAATAATGACCAAATCAAGATTGCACAAAGATAATGGTGAGCAATTCAACATTATTCAAGAGATAGTAGGGTGGTTATCATGAGGTTTCAAGGAACGATAACGGGTATACCACAGGCAAGGGTATACCTTAATCAACAGGGGCAGAGAGCTGGACAGAACTTTCTAAAGGAAGTATCCAACAGGGCAAGGCGTCTTGCCAATCAAATGCAAATTGATATGAATGCTGCAATTGCCGGTGGGCCAGTACCATTTACAAGTAATGCAATTCTTTTTAGATTCAAAAGAACAAGTACAGGTGCAGTTAATGAAATCATAGTGAAGGATTATCAGGCCAAGTACTTGCACGATATTATTGTGAAACCACGCAATCAAGTAAAGATAGTTCCTACATCGGTTGCAAAACTCACTGCACAGGGGAACATCAGTGCAATGAAATCTGGCATTAGGAACGGTAAATATAAAATAGTAGATTCGGGTGGGAAGAAACGAATGATTGATACTACAAAGAAAGGTAAGAAAAACCGTTCTAAACGTGTTGTCGGTGTTCGTGAGGTTAAGAAACGTAAAATGGTTTATGACTTTTACGCAAACGCCGAAGCCGGGGCACGTCTTATTTTATCTGACCTACAAGGCCAATATATCTTTCGGAGAATGTAAATGATAATGCAAGACCAACACTATGAAGATGACACACGTTCAATTCTAATTAATGATTTAGTACCAGATGGTAACTCACTACCTACTAATATTTGTTTTCTTGGTCAGAAGTACAAGAAACTATTAAAGCAACAACTAAAGCTAATTAATGAAGAACTTGAAATGAAAGTTGATGTACAAGAAACAATGAATATCATCTTTGAGAAAGAACAACAACTAGAACTTGGAAGCATGTACCAATGGTCATTGTTTGACGTTGAACGAAATATCATTGTCATTGATAAAACAAAATTGTTCGTCAAGGCTAAGTGCTTCTGGGTTTATTCAACTGGGATACTAAAATGTTTGGAATAGGAACGATCATAGATTTGATCAAGACTGGTTTCAGTTTCTTCCAGAAAAAGGAACAAGGTAAGGCCGAATTAGATGCACAAAATAGTCATGAACAAAATCAAATTACACTCGAAGAAACTCGTAAGGGTTTCACTTGGCGGCAGGCTTTGGGGTATGTCCTAACGTTTATTGTGGCATGGAATTACGTGATTCTACCAGTACTGATGGTCTGTGGGTTAGTACTCCCGCCAATACCACTTGATGATGTATGGCGGGTACTGATAGTATTGATTGGTGGTAGTTAATTATTTTTTATATAGCACGAATATTGGAGGGGCTATGTCAGATGAAAACGATACGCGTTCGAAGGACGAGCTGATAAAAGATATAATTTCTAAAGCAAAGCTTCTCGCTACTGTTGATTTTGAAAAGTTAGAGTCAGAAGGTGTGATAGGAAAAGTTAGAGGTGGTTATCTCGTAAAAAAACACTCACTTCTACCCGAAGTGGCTATGAAATATTTAGTGAAGTCTATAACTCCTACAAAAACTGGCACAAAAGTATTGCTTTTTAAGCCACCTAAGAGTTTCATTGATTTATCAAGGAAAAGTGAATAATTTGATATTTGTTGCGACAACGCTTAAATTTCACGATTGAGGCTTTTTTTAAAAGCCTCATTTGGAAACTTATGAAATTTAACCAATGCTGTTCTTCTTAAATTTCATAACGGTTTTGTTACATCTGACGGGGCAATTATCAAATTTGACTTTAGTACTTTCCTCAATTTTATCACATTTTAGTTTTACTTTATTCTCATTGAGTGAGGTGTTTTTCTTAAGGCTCATTATTGTTTTGACGGTTGCTAGCTTATCCTTTGTGTTAGCACAGACAAAATATAGGTTGTTCAAGCTATTTTCTTGAGTGAAATCTGTTGTGTCTTTACTATACTTTGTGTAAGTATTTTCTAAGTCGGTAAATTCAGAAAGAGTTCTTACAAAACCTTTTAGTTTTGGGGTTGGTAGTAATTCAATATTTGATGAACATGCATCATTAAATACATTTGTCAGATTTTCAATTCGACCTAACAGACTTTTATATTCTTGAGATGATGGTAATGGAGCGAAAGTGCATAGCTTCTCAATATACCAATTGCTTGTCATTCCTTTTTCACCCCTAGAATGTCGTAATACATCTATATGTAAATCCCAATTCTTTGTTTTTTGGGCTTGATTTAAGTATGTTAAAACGATGTCAGGGAACCCATTGTATAGGTGATCAGCTCTTTTTTTAATTAATTCGATGCTTTTTTTTAACTCGCTATGACGAGTAGTTAACGAAAAAAAGTTTTCTTTATAATTAAGCAGTTGTTCTAAATTCTCTCTTCTGTCTAACTCGGCATCTATACGATTTTTTTCCTGCACAAAAATTGTATGCTCACTGAAATACTTATCACCGCAGTACCCACCAATCAATCCTTCCATGCCATTTTGAGTAACTCCAACATAGCCAATTTGATGTTTTTTCCCACAGATACCATGGTCACTTTTAACTTGGCACTGAACACTTTCACTAAGATGGTATCGACCTACGAGGGTATGAAAGTTTTCAACGGTAATATTAACATTTGAAGAATAATTTGGGCGTGAGGTTATCTGTTCAACACTTGCAAAAGACTCTGAATTAGTGCTCATCGTATTTCCTTACTCCCATTGTACTGGTTGGATAGACAGCATGGTTAAATGTACAACTCGGACTAGCCTTTTGCAAGAGGTGGTGAGTATGTTTTCTATACAGAGTCACTGTATGTGATGTTATTGCAGGTCGTTATGAGGTTGAAGCAGGACTTGATACTTGTATCAAAAGGAGGTCAGTGACACGGAAGTACAGTTGAAGAGTAACGAAGATAAAAGAATATTTTAGTTCTTGATTGCTTATAGCCGAAGATGCGGCCAGTGACCTGATCGGAAGAGTACTTCAGCAGCAGCGTCTGCACGGCAGGCATCAAGGCGCCGTCGGCAAAACCCAGCAGAAAACGCAGGATCCCCAGCTGTAACGGTGTTTCCACCCACGCCATGATGGCGAATAACACCGTGGTTAACACTAACGCCGCTAACAGAATACGTGCGGTACCGATACGATCGCCAAGTCGGCCGAGGCTCGGTGCGGAAATCAATGCGGCAACGCCGGGAACGGCGGCGATCATGCCGCTAATAAAAGCTATATTGCCGCTATCACCGGACAAATCCTTGATAAACAGCGTCAGAATGGGACTGATGGAGGAGTTGGCCAACTGGATCATCAGGGTGCTGATAAACAGGGTCACAATCAGCGTCGGATAGGGCAGCGACTGGAATACCGCTTTGCCGCTTAGCCGATCGGCTTTTTTCACCTCGATACGGCGTTCTTTTATCAGGAACAGGGTAATCAGGAAACTGACAAACATCAGCCCGGCGGTGACGAAAAACACCACGCGTAACCCCAAATGGTCAGCCATCAGGCCACCCAGTAGTGGACCAACGATCACTCCGGTCACCGGGCCGGTAGACAAGGTGCCCAAAGCCCAGCCGCTTTTATCTCGCGGCACCTGCGACGCAACCAGCGCCATGGCATTGGGGATATAGCCGGAGGTCAGGCCCATCAAGGCACGCAGCGCAAACAGCTGGTAAACGTTGGTCACCATGCCTTGCAGCGCAATCACAACCGCCATCCCCAGCGAAGCACGCAACAGCATCAATTTACGCCCTTTGCGGTCAGCCAGGCTGCCCCACAGCGGTGATACCAGCGCCGAGACCAAAAAAGTGCCGCTGAACACCAGACCGGACCAGATGCTCAGAGACTGGTGACCGGTGACGCCGAGCTGTTCAATATACAGTGGCAGAAAAGGGAGGATTTGGCTCATTGCCAGCCCGGTGAAGAAACAGCCGAGCCAGACCGAGATCAGATTGAGTTTCCACGCTTCCATCAGCTTGTCGTACCACTTTGAATTAGGAGGGATTTGTTGAGCAGAGTAATAATAACACCGGTTATCAGGCGTTGCTGGGCGAAATCAGTGAACAAAAGTAAAACCCGCCAAACGGCGGGGGCGTTTACTGCTGATTATCTTGCTCCACGGCGTCATACAGCTGCTGCAGAATGTCCGGGAAGGCAGACTGTACGCGGTTCCAGCTCGGCACAAAAGGTTTGTCACCGGGATTTTCGCTAAAGGCGTGACCCGCCTGAGAAATGACACGGGAGAACAGCTCGACTGCCGATTCTTCACTGTGACGATCGAAGCCCAGACCGTTCATTTTGGCGTCGTGCTCGAAGGCGTCGATCATATCCAACGCGGTGCGGTAATAGGTGGCGCGCAGTACACGGAAAGAATCACTGGTGATCGGCACCCCCTGGATCGCCAGCTTGCGATACAACGCCTTGGTAATGTCGCTCGCCATACGTTGCAGGCCGGTGTTCGGGTCATCCTCTGACATTGGCTGATGCTTGTGGTCGTAATGGTCGGCGATATCGACCTGGCAGATGCGGTTGGTGGCGGTATTACGGTGGATCTCCGACAGCACGCCAATCTCCAGCCCCCAGTCGCTGGGAATACGCAGATCATTGAGGATATGGGTACGCATGGCGAACTCGCCGGAGAGCGGGTAGCGGTAGCTGCGCAGATAGTCGAGAAAATCCGAGTTGCCATAAACCTTTTGCAGTGATTTCAATAGCGGAAACACCAGCAACCGACCCACGCGGCCATTCAGCTTGCCGCCGGCCACCCGGGCGTAATAGCCCTTGCAGAAGTCGTAATGAAACTGCGGATTTGCCACCGGGTACAGTAAGCGCGCCAGCATGCGACGATCATAGGTGACAATGTCACAGTCATGCAGTGCTACACAGCTGCTGCGGCGCGATGCCAGGGTATAGCCGACGCAGAACCACACGTTGCGGCCTTTGCCCGGTTCGTTGGGTGCCAGTCCTTCGGCGCTGAGCTGTTCGGCAATCGCCGTCAGGCGCGGCCCATCATTCCACAAAATCCGGTGGCGCTGTGGCAGGCGCGAGAAGAAGGCTTTGGCGTGCAGAAACTGCTGATGGTTGGCGCGATCCAGGCCAATCACGATTTCCTCGAGATAGGGCACCTGTGCCAGCGTATCGACGATCTTGTCCAGCGCCGGACCTTCCAGTTCAGAATAGAGCGAAGGCAAAATCAACCCCATGGTGTTGCGGCCGGAGAACACCTGCAGCTCATATTCCAGCTCGGCCAAGTCACGTTGGGCCAGATTGTGGAAGTTGGTGATGATGCCATCCTGATAAAATTCACTCATGCAGAGATCTCCCGTTAAGCAGAAAATGATCCAATCCTTCGCACCAGCCCTGTGGGCCTTGCTGTTGCGTGCGGTACAGCCGGCCGGAGAAGTCGTTCGGTAAGTTAAGCGGTTGGGCCTGCTGGCCGCGGATCAATACCGCCAGATCGCTGGCGTGCAGCAAGGAGAGATCATTGGGGCCATCGCCCAGACTGAGGGTGGTTAAAGGTTGACGCCGAATTAATTGATAACGCACGGTCAGCCAGCGGGCAGCATTGCCCTTGCTGACCTCTCGGCTCATCAGGTGATAAAAGCGCCCCCCCTGGGTCAGATGCAGGTCGTGTTGCGCCAGCAGGGTGCGAAAGTGTTCAAGTTGGCGATCGGTGCCTGCCCAACGAAGCGGTTCTGAACCGGCACGTTGCCGTGCCTGGCGGGCTTGCGTCAGGGTTAAGCCGGTCCAGCCTGCCACCGTCGCGGCATCCACATCGGCAAATCCCCGAAAGGCGAAACCGGTCTGGTGGCGCAATGCCCGCAAGGTTGCCGTCAGGCTGTGGTAATCGACCCCCAGGGTTTTCGCCGGGTAGTCGGGTTGGTCGTGCCATCCCTCGGGAAAGACAATCTGCGCGCCGTTTTCGGCGATAAATGGCCAGTGGCTCAGCCCCAGTTGCTGTTGCAACGTGCAGACCTCGGCGGCGGTTTTACTGGTGGTGATGATCAGCGGCGTTTGGGCCAGTGCCAGACGATCCAGCCAGGGCTGCGCCGCTTGCCAGCGGTAGCTGTGGTGATCCAGCAGTGAACCGTCCAGATCGGTAAAAATTAACAGGTCGGGACTCAGTTTCAGCATTTCATCTCCATTCTATCGTGCACAATTCGCTGATAAATAGGCGGATTACTTTGTTTTAACGCGGGATAGCAAGAGGGGGATTTATCGCCGCACGCACCTTAAAACTGTGATGCAAATCACAATTAACCCTAACGGGTTATCGGCGAGGGTGCAAGTTTTGGCCACCGCGGGTGGCAGGGAACCTTTGCTTTTGCGTGGCAAAATGAGGGAATATCAGGGAGCCCGGTGGGCTTAGGGCGCAATCAGTCGATTGAATAATATTTGCTGAATATCCTGCTTTTGTGCAAGAAAAGCGTGCACGGTAATGAGTGAGTCTTCGAGCGAATAGATGACGCGATAGCCATTTACCGTATTACATTCACGGTATTTATCGCAGCCAATCTTTAAAAGTTCAGGACATATCTGACAATCGGTTGAGAACTGACTTACCCTTGCTTCAAACGCATTGATGATTTTGCCCACGACAGGGATCGGAGGGACATTATTGGCTTTAAGATGACGGATAATCTCGACCAGGGTGCTTTTTGCCGTTGCGGTATACTCAATATCAAGCTGTTCCTTCATGCGACATCTCCTTTTTACCGCATTAGTTATCTATATCAGCCAGTAACTGGTCGCGGGTATAAACTTTCCCTTCTTTTTTGTCTTTTTCAGACAGCGTTAGCAATTTAAGCAGGGCAATAGCGTCATCCCGTTGCTTGCGCTCTTCATAAGACTCGATCACATAAGCCGGTGTGCCATTTTGCGTAACCAAAATAGGTTCAGACAAATCTAGCGCGGCGGCATGTTTCTTTACATAGCTAATGGTTTCAACTTTCATACTGATCTCCTTGCAGAACGAATGTGTCAAATTTAGTCCATATTAAGGCCACAAGCAATGCGCCAGACAGAACCAAATCTGATACTTTGTGATAGGGCGATTCTCGCCACCCACTGACCCTATGTTTATTGAATCAGGAGGCAAACGTGCCCCAGGAAAATCAGACTATTAAGTTGCGCCCCATGGTCGAAACAGATCTGCCGGCCGTATTCGAGCTATCACAGCAGGTGCAGTGGCCCCATCGGCTGGAGGATTGGCAGCAGGCGTGGTTGTTGGGGGGAGGCGTAATTGCCGAGGCCAGCGGTGAGGTAGCAGGTTGTGCGCTACGTTGGCTGTGGGGCGAACACCGTGCCACGCTGGGGCTGGTGATTGTCGCGGAGCAGCACCGTGGGCAAGGCATCGCCAGGGCAATGATGCAGCAGTTGATGGCGCCATTGAGCACTTATCAGCTGCAATTGGTGGCAAGCGATCAGGGCAAGCCGCTGTATCAGCAATTGGGGTTTGTCGAACAAGGCCCTCTGGCGCAGCATCAATGCCGGGAGTTGCCGCTACGCGATGCTGCACCTTTGCCAAATGGGCTAAGTCTTCGTCCGGCTTTGCCTGCGGATATTGCCTTACTGAGTGAGTTGGATTTACTTGCCAGTGGCATGCAGCGTCAACCGCTGTTGGTAGCGTTATTGGCAGGTGCCGGGCAGGCGCTGGTGCTCGAGCGGCAGGGGATTGCCGTCGGTTTTGCCCTGCGGCGTCGTTTTGGTTATGGCAGCATGATTGGCCCGGTGGTGGCGTCAGATCCTGCCGATGCGATCGCCTTGATTGACGCCCTGTTCCAACCCTGCGGTGGTCAGTTCGTGCGGGTGGATACGCCTCAGGGCTGCGGCCTTGGCCCATGGCTGAACCAGCGCGGTCTGCCTTGCGTGGATACGCCCACAATCATGGTTCGTGGCACGGGCCATAGACCGGATTGTTCTCTTGCGCAGACTTTTGCACTGGTTTCGCAAGCCTGGTCATGAAATTGAAATTAAGGGTTCACGGCGGTGCATTGCCAGATGCATTGCCCAAATGTTGTGCAATAGTTATCAACTGATGACCATGTTGTAACCGCAGGTTCTGCCGTTCCTGCACCGCCGTCCGCCGTCGCGCGAGAATTTTTCCCCAGTAGTCCGCAATTGGCACAGGCCATGCATTGTCATCATCAGTCTCTGTTACCTGAGTAACAGAAGGTGGTTTGGTGACAACTCAACAACAGCGGGCGAACTATGGCAGAGCATCCTGATGTGATCGCGCAAATAGAAGCGTCATTTGCGGTACAGACCCCGACCGGCAAACGCATCGCCGGTTACCTGCTGGCCAATCTGGCGCAGGTGCCGTTTGAAACGGCCGACAGCATCGCCCGCAGCACCGCCACCAGTGGTATATCGGTGGGGCGCTACCTGCGCAGCCTGGGTTACCGCAATCTTGATGATTTGAAACGCACGCTGCGTGAACAGGGGACGGCACTGTACCAGCCCTGGGGCGTGACCGATCGTCTGGGAGCTTATCGCCAACGGCGTGAACAGCCGCAACCGCAAAAGCTTCGTCAGTCGTTAACGCTGGAACTGGAGGCGATCGAACAGGTTTATCAATTGGCCGGTGGCGAAGCCTTTGCTCAGGTCAGCCGACAGTTGGCGCAGGCGGAAGCGGTATTTGTTATCGGCATTCAATCAACGCGCGGCATCGCCAACGCCTTCTACAGCCACCTGGAGTACCTGCGCCCCAAGGTCTACTACGCCGACGGATTATCCGGCACCTATGTGGAATCACTCAACTCTGAGTTCAGCACGCCTTATCTGGTGCTGACCGATACCCGCGCTTATTCCACTATCGCCCAGAAATTCTGTCAGGCGGCCTGCGCACGTGGGCTAAGGCTGGCGCTGATCACGGATATTTACTGCCCGTGGGCACGGGATTACCCGATTGACCTGCTACAGGTGAAAACCGACACCGGCCAGTTTTGGGATTCGCTGGCGCCGTTCAGTTGCCTGTTCAACCTGTTGTTGTCTTCGGTGTTGGAACAGGGCGGCACAGCGGTGGAACAACGGCTGGCCAACAACCGCAGCCTGCAAAAAGAGCTGGGGCAATTTGAATCTTAACCGCTATGGGAAAACGTAATGAGTGACAATGTAACTTTAATCGATCTGGCTGAGGCCTTTCCCGGGCTGCCGATCGATTTGAAATACGCCAGCGCCGACAATCTGACCGGCCGGGCGATTTACCTGGAGAACCGCTGCCTGTTGCATCCCGATGCGCTACCGGGGCTGCAGCGCTGCCTGTTGGCGGCGAAGCTGGCCGGTTTTTCCTTGCTGGTGTTCGACGCCTATCGGCCGCAGCGGGCGCAGGCGCTGCTGTGGCTGGCCTGTCCGGACCCACAGTATGTCATCAGCACGCAAACCGGTTCGCACCATAGCCGCGGCGTGGCGATCGACGTGACGCTACTGGATGCCGACGGCGCGGCACTGGATATGGGCACCGCCTTTGATGAGATGAGCGAAGGCTCCCACCCGTTTTACCCAGATTTTCCTCCGGAGGTGCAGCGCAACCGGCTGCTGCTGAATGCGGTGATGGCTGCCGGAGGTTTTCGCGGTATCGCCAGCGAATGGTGGCACTTTGAGCTGCCCAACGCCGGGGATTACCCGCTGCTGGCCGATCGCTTCGGCTGTTTTTCTTACGATTAAAACAACACACATTCAACGCATCAGGAGCTTTGTTTATGAATAAGATCAAATACGCCGCTCTGGCGGCTGCAGTGACGATGGGCCTGGCGGTAATAGGTCAGGCGCAGGCGGCGGTCCCCAAGGACATGCTGGTAATTGGCAAGGCGGCCGACCCGCAAACGCTGGATCCGGCGGTCACTATTGATAACAACGACTGGACGGTGACTTATCCGGCTTACCAACGGCTGGTGCAGTACAAAACCGAAGGCGGCAAAGGCTCGACCCAGGTGGAAGGTGAGCTGGCCGAGAGCTGGACGGCTTCTGACGATCAGCTGGTCTGGACCTTTAAACTCAAACCCGGCAACAAGTTTGATGATGGTTCGGACGTCAATGCCGAAGCTGTGAAGTGGTCGTTCGAACGCCTGATGAAGATTGGTCAGGGCCCGTCCGAAGCTTTCCCGAAAGATTTACAGGTCACGGTGGTGGCTCCGCTGACGGTACGCTTTACCTTGAAAACGCCGTTTGCGCCGTTCCTGTACACCCTGGCCAACGACGGGGCCGGTATTGTTAACCCGGCGATTGCCAAGGCCAATCCGGCGGATGAGGGTAAAGCCTGGCTGGCCAACCACAGCGCCGGTTCTGGTGCTTACAAGTTGGATCGTTGGCAAAAAGGCCAGCAACTGGTGCTGGTGCCGAATCCACATTACAGCGGGGCTAAACCGGCGTTTAAACGCGTGACGGTGAAAATCATCGGTGAAAGCGCTACCCGCCGTTTGCAATTGACACGCGGTGACCTGGATATTGCCGAATCGCTGCCGATTGACCAACTGACGGCGCTGAAGAGTGAAAACAAGGTGGCGGTCAATGAGTATCCGTCGCTGCGGGTGACCTACTTATATCTCAACAACGGCAAAGCGCCGCTGAATCAGGTTGATCTGCGCCGCGCCATTTCCTACGCGGTGGATTACCAGGGCATGGTGAAGGGTATCCTCGGCGGCAATGGTAAACAGATGCGTGGCCCGATCCCTGAAGGCATGTGGGGTTACGATGCCAACGCGCAGCAATACAGCCAGGATGCGGACAAGGCCAAGGCGGCTCTGGCTGCGGTGAAGGATAAACCCGCTTCACTGAACTTCCTGTACTCGATCAGCGACCCAAACTGGGAGGCGATTGCGCTCTCGGTGCAGGCCAGCCTGGCGACAGTAGGCATCAACGTCAAACTGGAGAAACTGGCCAATGCCACCATGCGTGACCGCATCGGCCAGGGGAATTACGACATCGCCATCGGCAATTGGAGCCCGGATTTTGCCGACCCCTACATGTTCATGAACTATTGGTTCGAATCCGACAAGAAAGGCCTGCCGGGCAACCGTTCGTTCTACAGCGATCCGCAGGTAGACGCGCTGTTGAAGAAAGCGGTTTCGGTGTCCGATCAACAGGTGCGTACCGGCGATTACCAGGCGGCGCAGAAAATCGTCATCGACCAGGCGGCCTATGTTTACCTGTTCCAGAAAAACTACCAGGTGGCGATGAACAAAGACGTGAAGGGCTTTGTGTATAACCCGATGCTGGAGCAAGTGTTCAACGTTGGGCAGATGAGTAAGTAATCTTCTTCGGGCAGCCGTTTGGCTGCCCCTGCACCATGGGAAATCGCTATGAACGTTTGGAGCCTTATCCGTCAGCGTTGCTGGGGGTTGGTGCTGGTGATGTTCGGGGTGTGCGTGATCACCTTTACCATCTCGCACCTGATCCCCGGCGATCCGGCGCGGTTACTGGCCGGTGACCGTGCCAGCGAGGAAATCGTCCAGCACATCCGCCAGCAACTGGGCCTGGATCAGCCGTTATATGTGCAATTTGGCCGCTACGTGCTGGATCTGCTGCATGGCGATCTGGGTACTTCCATCCGCACCGGCCGCCCGGTGCTGGAGGATCTGCGTGCTTTCTTTCCCGCCACGCTGGAGCTGGCTTTTTGCGCCTTGCTGCTGGCAATAGTGCTGGGGGTGCCGCTCGGCGTGGTGTCGGCGGTTTATCGCAATAAATGGCCCGATCATCTGGTACGACTGCTGTCGGTAACCGGCATCTCCACCCCGGCATTCTGGCTGGGGCTGGGCGTCATTATCCTTTTTTATGGCCAACTGAATCTATTGCCCGGCGGCGGCAGGCTGGACGACTGGCTGGATCCGCCCACCCATATCACCGGCTTCTATCTGCTGGACTCCCTGTTGACCGGCAACGGCGAAGCATTCTGGAACAGCCTGCAGCATCTGATCTTGCCCGCGCTGACGCTGGCGTTTGTTCACCTCGGGGTAGTGGCGCGGCAAATCCGCTCGGCGATGCTCGAACAACTGGGGGAAGATTACATCCGTACTGCGCGCGCCAACGGCCTTTCGCACTGGCGAGTGGTACTGGGTCATGCATTGCCGAACGCGTTGATCCCCTCGGTAACGGTGTTGGGGCTGGCATTGGGAGATCTACTCTACGGTGCGGTGCTGACCGAAACGGTATTCGCCTGGCCGGGCATGGGCGCTTACGTGGTGGATTCTATACAGGCGCTGGATTTCCCGGCGGTAATGGGCTTTGCGGTGGTGGTGTCCTTCGCCTACGTGATGGTTAATTTGATTGTCGATCTGCTCTACCTGTGGATCGACCCGCGAATGGGGCGCGAGGGATAATGACGATGACTCAAATCGAACAACCGCCGGTGACACAACCGACCTTACGTTTTATCAGCCTGCGTCGTGCCTGGTATCGGGTGCGGCGTAGCCCGCTGACGCTGTTGGGCGCCGCCATAATGATTGTCGTGCTGTTCCTGATGCTGTTCTCACCGTGGCTGGTACCGCACAACCCGGATGCGATTGACCTTACCGCACGTTTGCTGCCGCCCTCTGCCAACCACTGGTTCGGTACCGATGAAGTGGGCCGAGATCTGTTCAGCCGGGTGCTGGTCGGCAGCCGACAGTCGGTGGCCGCCGGGCTGGCAGTGGTGGTGCTGGCGGGGGGGATTGGCTCGCTGCTTGGCTGTTTCTCCGGCGTGATCGGCGGCACGGTCGATGCGTTGATCATGCGTTGCATGGACATCATGCTGTCGGTGCCTTCGCTGGTGCTGACCATGGCGCTGGCGGCGGCGCTCGGGCCCAGCCTGTTCAATGCCATGCTGGCGATTGCGGTGGTGCGCATTCCGTTTTATGTCCGACTGGCGCGTGGCCAGACGTTGACGCTACGCCACCAGGCCTACATGCAGGCGGCGCGTACCTTTGGCGCTTCCCGCTGGCACCTAATCGGTTGGCATGTGCTGCGTAACGTAATGCCGCCGTTGGTGGTTCAGGCGTCACTGGACATTGGCACCGCGATCCTGATGGCGGCTACGCTGGGCTTTATCGGCCTGGGTGCCCAGCAACCGACCGCTGAATGGGGTGCGATGGTGGCCAACGGCCGTAACTATGTGCTCGACCAGTGGTGGTATTCAGCCTTTCCCGGTACGGCGATCCTGATCACCGCCACCGGCTTCAACCTGTTCGGCGATGGTCTGCGCGACCTGCTGGATCCTAAAGCTCGGGGGCGCTGATGAGTGAAACTACCGTTTTATCTATCGATGAGTTGCAACTGGAATTTCCGGTCTACGGCGGCAGCGTCAAAGCGCTTAACCGTGTCTCACTGCAGGTTAAGGCCGGTGAGATTGTCGGCGTGGTGGGCGAGTCCGGCTCCGGCAAGTCGGTGACCGCGATGATGACCCTGCGTCTGCTGGCGGAGGACGGCTACAGCGTGACCGGCGGTTCGCTGGAGATGTTGGGTACCGACGTACTGAAGGCCAGCGAGCGACAAATGCGCCAACTGCGGGGCGCCAGGGTGTCGATGATTTTTCAGGAGCCGATGAGCGCGCTGAACCCGACGCGCAAGATTGGTCGCCAGATGTGTGAAGTGATCCGCCTGCATCAGCGGTTATCGGCGGCAGCGGCCCGTGACAAGGCGATCCAACTGCTGCGGGAGATGCAAATTGCCGATGCGGAGCGGGTGATGGAGCGTTATCCGTTTGAGCTGTCCGGCGGTATGCGCCAGCGGGTGCTGATCGCCATGGCATTCTCCTGTGAGCCAGAGCTGATTATCGCCGACGAACCCACCACCGCACTGGACGTCACGGTGCAGCGTCAGGTGCTGCGTTTGTTACAGCAGAAAGCGCGCGCCAGCGGTACGGCGGTGCTGTTTATCACCCATGATATGGCGGTGGTGTCGCAGCTTTGTGACCGGGTGTATGTGATGTACGCCGGGCACGTGATTGAAAGCGGGGTTACCGCCAGAGTGATTGAACACCCGAGCCACCCGTATTCCATCGGGCTGTTGCTGGCGGCACCGGAGCGCGCCGAACCGCGCAGCCTGCTGCGGGCTATTCCCGGCACGGTACCCAATCTCAGTGCGTTGCCGCCGGGCTGTGCCTTCAGCAACCGCTGCCGCCACGCCGACGCCCAGTGCCAACAAACACCGTCGCTGCTGCCATTAGCCGCTGAACCGACCCAGCGGGTGGCCTGCTGGCATCCGCAGTCAATCGAACTGGAGGTAAGAAATGAACCTTGAAGCGCTGCTGGAATTGCGCGACGTGCGGCTGCGCTTTCCCGCCAGTTATAACTGGCGCGGTAAGCCGCGAGAGTATGTGCATGCGCTCAATGGGCTGGATCTCAATATCATGCGTGGGGAAACCCTGGGCATCGTCGGCGAATCCGGCTGCGGCAAAAGTACGCTGGCGCAGTTGCTGATGGGGTTGTTGAAGCCCAGCAGCGGCGAACTGTTGCGTGCACGTAACGAAGGTTCCTGGTTTGGCAGCGGCATGCAGATGGTGTTTCAGGATCCGCAGTCGTCGCTCGATCCACGTCTGCCGGTGTGGCGCATTATCACCGAACCTGTGTATGTACAGCAGCATAACAGCGTGATGCAGCGGCGAGCACAGGCGGCAGAACTGGCGCAACAGGTCGGTCTGCGACCGGAGGCGATTGACCGGTTGCCGCACGAGTTTTCCGGCGGGCAGCGCCAGCGCATTTCCATTGCTCGTGCGCTGTCCTCACAGCCGGATATCATCGTGCTGGATGAACCGACCTCGGCACTGGATATCTCGGTGCAGGCGCAGATCCTCAATCTGCTGGTGGAACTGCAACGCCAGCGCAACCTGACCTATGTGCTGATCTCGCATAACGTCTCGGTGATTCAGCACATGAGCGACCGGGTGGCGGTGATGTATCTGGGGCAAATCGTTGAGTTGGGGCCGACCGCGCAGGTACTGCGCCAGCCGCAGCATCCTTATACCCGGCTATTGCTGGATTCGGTGCCCCGCGCCGGCCGTTCGCTGAGCGACAGTACCATTGAAGATCGCAAGGGCGAACTGCCGGGCAACCGCCAGTTACCCCAGGGCTGCTTTTTCCGTGAGCGCTGTCCCTACGCTGGAGAAGGCTGCCAACTGCCACAAAACCTGCGTGTCAATCTGGCAGGCACGGCGGTGCGTTGCCATAAGGTGGCATAACGGCCTCTTTGATCAACGGATAATACCGCGCGTCGAACGTGTAAAAAAATCGTTGAACAGGCTCAACAGCGGGTATTCCACGCTGAGGTGAATGATTTCTTGCCGGACGTCCTCCAGTGCCATGGCCCGGTGGTAGATCATGTCATACAGCGAGTGAATCACCCGCTGCTGTTGCGGGTCGGCGGCCAAAAAAGCCGGTGCGGACAGGTGTACACCACCGGGTTTGGCGCGCTGCCCCGCAGCCAATACGAAAGGCGGCAGATCTTGCACCGCCAGGGAGTGGTCGTCTAAGCGCGCATGGGCACCGATAATGCAAAATTGATGTATCGCGCACCGGGCGCCGATCCAGGCGGCATCGCCCAGTTCAACATGCCCGGCCAAACCGCTGTGATCGCCGAGGTAAGTGCC
Source organism: Serratia proteamaculans (assembly GCF_008830365.1). GTDB lineage: Bacteria > Pseudomonadota > Gammaproteobacteria > Enterobacterales > Enterobacteriaceae > Serratia > Serratia proteamaculans. The sequence continues at coordinate 662,200 of NZ_WBKI01000001.1, forward strand.
GTCACCGATGATACAGTCGTGGGCCACATGCACATTGTCGCGCAGATCATTGTCATTACCGATAATGGTTCGCTGGCAGCCTTGCAGCGTCCCGCGATGCAGGGTGGCATATTTGCCGATGCGATTGCGATCGCCGAGGGTTAGCGTGGTTGGCTCACCAGCATATTTCAAATCCTGGCTGGCTTCGCCGATCGAGGAAAACGGGCCGATGACATTGTCACGGCCGATACGTGTCAGGCCATTAATCACCGTATGCGAGGCGATTGAGGTGCCTTCACCAATCTCAACGCCGGCAGAAATGTAGCAAAAGGGGCCGATACGCACGCGGGCACCGATAATCACGCCGGGCTCAATCACGCTGTTGTCGGCAATACGGGCAGAGGGAGAAATCATGGCGCATCCTGATGGCGGCGCGTGGCTATCCATCAGCCAGGCCAGTCATCGGTTAATTATTAAGCCGGATTCTGGATTAATTAAGGGGGGAACAGGAAAGTGTGGCAGGAAGTTTGCCTTCCCGTCGGTGTGACAAGGTTGTCTGGGGCCAGCATAAGCCGGTAGACGCCTTAGACTGCTACTTTATATTTTATTTATTTTGTGAACCTTTAGGTAATAACGGAATGTTACCACCGGCGGTAAACAGAAGATCAACAACAGGCAAAACGGTCACGCTTTGCCTGTTCATTCAGGCTCAGGGCATGGGCCAGTCGGTGGGAGTGTTGCTGACGACTTCGACATACATGTCCCAGGCGTGGGACCAGAAAAGCACAAAACCTTCCTGACTGAAGCTGATGCCCATCAAGCCCATGACGAACCAGCAGGTGGTGAACAACCCCAGGCTGCTGAACATAAATGCCATACCGTTGCGGCTGGTCTTACGGCAAACGACGTTTAGCTGGCTGGCCATAAACATCATAACGGCGCTCAGTAACTCCCAGCGCATCATAATAAAACCTGTGGCAATGGCACTCATCGAACATGGTCCTTGGGAAAAGCCGCAACCGACAGGGCGCCGGGAGGTTTATGCGGGCAAAAATGGAATAATGTGATCTGCGTCACATTGTAGCACTGGCGCAAACGGCGGCTCAATCCCTGAGCGGGAGAAAAATCGGCATTTGGTAACATTCCAACATGCTGAAACATTTATGTCATTTCATTAGCAACCTTTTAATGGGGCACCTTCGGCAATAACGCTATGCTTGCCGACTTTTCACTGCCCTGATTTATCTTGGGAAAGTGTGACGTCAGACAGGTAACTCGCCACGCATGGCCCTATTACAAGATAAAATTCGTGACCATTCCGCAGAGGAAATGCTGTTTATCCGCCGTGCCAGTGTGGCTATGGTGCTGGTTGTCGCCTGTTTTGGTGTACTGGTCGCCAACCTGTACCGTTTGCAGATTAAACAGCATGGGTTTTACCAAACGCGATCTAATCAAAACGACATTAAAATGGTGCCGATTGCCCCTAGCCGCGGGCTGATCTTTGATCGCAATGGCACCCCGCTGGTGCGCAATATAACGTTGTATCAAATCCAGATCATTCCCAGCAAAATCGACAATATGACCGCGCTGCTGCAAGAGCTGACGCCGATTGTCGATCTGACCCCCGAAGACATCACCGCCTTTCGCGATGACATGCACCACAATGGCCGCTATAAGCCGGTGACGCTAAAAAACGGCCTGACCGAAACGGAAGTAGCGCGCTTTGCCGTCAATCAATACCGCTTTGACGGGGTAACCATCGATACCTATCAGCAACGTGAATATCCCTATGGTGCCGAGCTGGCGCATGTGGTGGGTTATGTATCGAAAATCAATGACGGTGATTTGAAACGGTTGGATAAAGAAGGCCTTAGTGAGAACTACGCCGCCGACCACAATATCGGCAAGCAGGGCATTGAGGCTTACTATGAGTCTGAGCTGCACGGTACCACCGGCTATCAGGAAGTGGAGGTGGACAACCACGGCCGGGTGATACGCCTGCTGAAGGAGCAGCCACCGCAGGCCGGCAAGAATATCTATCTAACGCTCGACTTGCGGTTGCAGCAGTACATTGAATCCGTGTTGAAGGGGCAGCGTGCGGCGGTGGTGGTTGAGGATCCGCGTGACGGCGGCATTCTGGCGATGGTGTCCAGCCCCAGTTACGATCCCAACCCTTTCGTGAAGGGCATCAGTTATCCCGCTTACAAGTCTCTGCTGGCTAACCCTGATTTACCGCTGATTAACCGCGTTACGCAGGGGCTGTATCCACCGGCCTCCACCGTGAAACCCTACATGGCCACTTCTGCGCTGTTTGCCGGGGTGATCACCCCCAACACCACTTTCTTTGGTGCCCCGACCTGGACCTTGCCGGGCACCCAACGCCGTTACCGTGACTGGCTAAAAAGCGGCCACGGCATGCTGAACGTGACCAAGGCGATTGAAGAGTCTGCCGATACCTTCTTCTATCAGGTGGCATATGAAATGGGCATTGACCGTATTCACAGTTGGCTGAGTCAGTTTGGTTACGGTCAGGCGACCGGGATCGATCTTAATGAAGAGTATCGTGGCGTGCTGCCAAGCCGTGAATGGAAGCAGCGGGTGCATAAAAAACCCTGGTACCAGGGTGACACCATCTCGGTAGGGATTGGCCAGGGGTATTGGGTCGCCACGCCGATCCAGATGGTGAAGGCATTAACCACGCTGATCAATAACGGCAAGGTGAAAACACCGCATCTGCTGTATTCGATGAAGCAGGGCAACCGGGTCAGCCGCTATCAGCCGCCGGTACAAACCGCGCAGATTGGTGATGCCAAATCACCGTATTGGGACATCGTACGCAACGGCATGTACGGCATGGCCAACCTGCCGAACGGCACCGGTTACAAGTTGTTCCACACCGCGTCATACCAAATCGCCGCCAAGTCCGGCACTTCACAGGTGTTCGGTCTGAAAGAAAATCAGACCTATAACGCCAAGATGATCCCAGTGCGGCTGCGTGACCATATCTTCTATACGCTGTTCGCCCCCTATAAAAATCCGCGGGTGGCCATGGCACTGATTTTGGAAAACGGCGGCGGTGACGGCGTGGTTGCAGGGCCGACCGCCCGGGCGATCCTCGACCATATTTTCGACCCGGCTAATGCGCCACAGGCTGCGGACGATCGGCAAGTTAAACCGGAGTTAAACGACAGTGCGGACGTGCAACCGTAAACGCGTTTGTTTTTACTTTCTTACAAACTGCAATCTTCTAAAGATTTTTGTCAGGGTAGACTGAAATCATTACATAACTTTAATAAAAACGCAGGGTTAACAGTGGCGCCATCAACAAAAAAAAGCGGTAAAAATTATTCCACCCTTCGCTTTGGCTGGATTTGCGCCGGGATTCTGGTGTGCTTTTTCCTGCTGGCGTTCCGGGTCGGCTACTTACAATTGCTGGAGCATCAGCAATTGGCCGACCAGGCGGATCAGCGTTCGATCCGCACCCAGGTGCTGCCGACCAACCGGGGGATGATCACCGATCGCAATGGTGAAGCTTTGGCCGTCAGCGTGTCTTCAAGAGACATTGTGCTGGATCCCAAGCATATTCTCGATACCCATACCGATCTGACTAATGAACGTTGGCAGAGTCTGGCCACCGTGCTGAAAATGCCATTGACCGAGGTGCAGAAGCTAATCCAGACTAACGCCCATAAGCGATTTGTCTATCTGGCGCGTAAGGTTGAAGATGATAATGCCAACTATATCAGCAAGCTGCATTTAACCGGTGTCAGCACGGAGCAGGACTTCAGCCGCTTTTATCCGATGAGTCAGGATGCCGCCGGGTTGATCGGTATTGTCGGGCAGGACAATCAGGGGCTGGAAGGCATTGAGCTGGGCTTTAACCACCTGCTGCAAGGCAAGAACGGCGTCCGCGTCTACCAGAAGGATGGCAGTGGGGCGGTGATTGGCGTGATCAAAAACGTCGACCCTGTGCCACCGCCGAACGTCACGTTGAGCATCGATAAATTCATCCAATACGTGTTGTATGCGCAGATCCGCGACGGTGTGGTGGCGAATCAGGCCGACTCCGGCTGTGCGGTGTTGGTGAAGGTGAATACCGGCGAAGTGCTGGGCATGGCCAGCTACCCGTCATTTAACCCAAACAACTATGCCAATACGCCAACGAAAGACATTCGTAACCTGTGTAGCAGTGACAGCTTCGAGCCGGGCTCCACGGTGAAACCGATTGTGGTGATGGTCGGGCTGGAGCACCACTTGATTAAGCCGGATACCGTGCTGGATACCACGCCTTACCGGGTCAACGGTCACCTGATCAAGGACGTGGGCCACTGGTCGAAGCTGACCATTACCGGCGTACTGCAAAAATCCAGTGATATTGCCGTTTCACACATCGCACTGGCGTTGCCTGCCACCGTACTGCCGGCGGTTTACAAAAGTTTTGGTCTGGGGCTGCCAACCGATCTGGGCATCGGTAACGAGAGCAGCGGCTACTTGCCGCAGCACCGTGAGCGCTGGGCGGATATCGAACGCGCAACCTTCTCCTTTGGCTATGGGCTACGTGTGACGCCGCTACAAATGGCGCGTGAATATGCCACCATCGGTTCCTATGGGGTTTATCGACCCTTATCGATCACCAAGGTCACTCCACCGGTGATGGGACAACGCATTCTGCCGGAAGATACGGTAAAAACCGTGGTGCATATGATGGAAAGTGACGCCTTGCCGGGCGGCAGTGGCCTCAGCGCCGCCGTGCCGGGTTACCGGTTGGCGATTAAAACCGGTACCGCCGAGAAAATGGGAACCAACGGGAAATACGACGGTGGTTATATCAACTACACCGCCGGTGTGGCCCCGGCCAGCGATCCTCAGGTGGCACTGGTGGTGATGGTCAACAACCCGAAAGCCGGTAAGCACTTCGGTGGTTCGGTGGCCGGCCCGGTGTTCGGCAAAATTATGGCCCAGGTACTGGAGCATATGAACATCCTGCCTGATGCCCAGCCGCTGAATGTGGTATCTCAGGTTAAGGGGTGACACAAAACCCCCTCGATGGAGGGGGCGCAGGCCTTGTCGAGCGGATCAGAAGTAGTAGCCGATGTTCACGTTGGAACGGAAATACCATTTATTGCTGCCGGAGGACTGGGTGCTGGTCCAGCCGGTGGCGTTTTCGGCGCCACCCCAGGGGTTGGCGTTTTGCGCCCAGGTCAAATCAACCCAAACCATCACCGGCATGGCGAAGATCTGTACTCCCAGGGTATTCATTTTAGAGTCTGACCCGCCGTCCTTATCCTTCCACAGCATGCTGTAGTCGTTATAAAAGCGCAGTTTTTTTACCGGTCCCCAGGGCACTTCGACATCGCGTGCCAGGTTAATCGACGCGGTAGTGGCCTGGGCCGGAATCAAATAGGCTGGGGTCAGGCCGTTGCCGCCCATTAAAATCACCGAGTTGTTTGCCCCCTCAGGCCCCTTGGCATCATAAGAATAACGGATAACCTGAGTCGACAGATGCCATGGGGCGTGGTTCACCAACGCGTGCAGGCCTGCCGCCAAGAAAGAGCCATTATCCCCGGTGGCATGATTATAGAGCCGGGAGCCCGCCAGCGAGCCGCCGAGCTCGTTGTTCCAGTCACCCTGATGGAACTCACGCGTCAGACGCAGGTTAACCTGGTCGCGTTTCTCGTTGGATTGCAAATGCTGCGAGCCGTAGTTGGTGTTTTTCAGATCGTCATAATTGCCCACCTCCGGCGCATAGCGCACGCCTGCCGGCATCATGCGGGGAAAATAGGCTGCATCGAACGCCCAAGCATTGTCATGGTATTGATATTTGGCACCCAGCCCGTTATTAACACCGAAACCGAGGTAAAACGGGATGCCGTAGGACCAACCAAACTGCGGATAGGGTTGCAAACCAAAGGGTTTGAAAGGCGCGCCAAGCTGTAGGTCCGAGTTGCCAGTCAGGTGATAACCGACATAAGCACGGTCGATAGCGTATTTCCGGTGATCCTGAAACCAAAAACCAGAATCAAAGAATGCGTCATTATAATTGGCGTTGGTGTCGATGCGGAAGGCATCAAAACGCAAGTGCGGCGGGTTGCGATAATTGCTACTACCCCAATCCTCATAGCGGTAATTGGCACGTAATGCTCCACCGATATCGATGTTTTTCTTATTATCTGTGCTTTGCCAATGAAGGTGAGGAAATATCGGGCTGCTCTTTTTTACCGGCGATCCGGTGACGAGATTATCCTTGCTTGGTGTAATGGTATTTGCGTAACTCATTGGTGATAAGAGTAAAGTTATGATGATGGCCTTACGCATGGTTTTCCCCTGATCAATACTGACTTTTTAAAAACGAGCGCGTTCCGCCATAAAATAATGGAAGCGTTGCTTGGGTTTTATATATGAGACAAGTTTTGGTTAAGTATTTATTATTTTAACTTTGAGTAAGTTTCAAATGTGAAACTTTGTTCCACATTTAATATTGGAACTATAATCCTGACATGGTGTAAGTCAAGAAATAAAAATAGCAGTGCGAATAAAGCGAACATTGCTCACGAAAGGTCAGTTGTCAGGTCATGGAAAGGTGAGGGAGTGTGCGGGTAGGACCCGAAATGTTATTCTGATTGGGTTTTATGAGGGGTAATAAAAACCACTACTGAGTTTCTTTAATATTAATAAATAATGGAATGGCATAGATTTCAGGTCGATTACTTTAAACAGACAATAACCGACCTGAAACTGATATTTCTTGCTGTAAATATCAGCGGCTGGTCTGGTGGCCGATGATGCCGCCCAACGCTGCACCACCCAAGGTCCCCAGCGTGCTGCCGTCGGTCAATACTGCACCACCCAATGCACCTACGCCGGCGCCAATAGCAGTGTTGCGATCGCGGTGAGACATATTCCCGCATGCAGTCACGGAAAGCGTTGCCATGATAACAACCATTACGCCTGCAGCACGTTTAATGTTCATAAGAGTTTCCTGGTAAAGTTGCCTAATTAACAGACAAAGAAAGCACTGATTAATCGGCCGGTAAAAGTTGAGATGAATGTATTCCTGCGAAAGAAATTAGAATAGGTAAATATTCTTAATTTTTAGCATTCGGATTTTGCCGAACGGCTTCCTGCATTCTTTATGACGATAAAATGAACAGCCTGACTGCAGGACTGAAACAATGGCATGTCACCGGCACTGGGCCGGTTAACAGGACTGGCCAGCAGATCTACACGAGTTACGAGCGAAATTGACAACGACATGCCTTGGTTTGCATTAGGGGGAAGAGACAGGGCCCTCTGCCCTCAAGAGAGGGTATTGAAGTTATTTTATAATGATTGTCTTAAAGTGAACTCAGAAACCAAATAAACCCACAGACCACCAGCCAAAATAAGCCACTGACAATAAATACGCCATGCCAGGCATAGCGTTCAAGCCACTGTTTTCAATATGAACAAAACCAGGGCGTTGATTCGTGCAGGAGAGGGCTGCTGGGAGTTCTGCCAGGATGGCGCAGCGTTTTTGAGCACGTGGCTTGAGGGACAATCGGCTTGCAGGAAAGAGCATTTTTTTGTATTGCGGTAATGCAACTGTGTAAGTTACATTAGCGATGTTATGGTGTGATCTGCATCACAGATTGAAATCAAGCAACAATAACCTTAAGAAAACTCAGGGAAATATTTCTTTTCTGAGAAGGCTTTTCTCTGCTTAAAAACCAGGTGACGACGATGTTAGAGATGATTGAGAGTTTGGCAACCGTGGTGGTCCTGGTGCCGGTAATGATAGCCGTGTTACTTGGCTCGATTTATGGCCTGGGTGAGCTGTGTAATCTTTTCTCCGCCATAGGCAAAAAGAAAGACTGAATTTAATGATCAGGGGGCGCAATGCCCCCCGACGCAGGTTTAGAGCACGGTAGCCAGAAAGTCACGCGTTCTCTGATGCTGCGGCGCATCCAGTACCTGCTGCGCAGTTCCCGTCTCCACCACTTTCCCTTGATCCATAAAGATGATTTGATCTGCCACCTCGCGGGCAAAACCGATTTCGTGCGTGACTACCACCATGGTCATGCCCGAATGCGTCAGGCCCTTCATTACCTGCAGCACTTCACCCACCAACTCAGGATCGAGCGCAGAAGTTGGCTCATCGAACAATAACACCTCGGGGTTCATCGCCAGTGCACGAGCAATGGCAACCCGCTGTTGCTGACCGCCAGAAAGCTCACGCGGCCAGGCGTGGATACGGTGTTCCAGTCCGACGCGGGTCAGCAGCGCTTTTGCCCGTTCCAGCACCACGGTTTTCTTTTCCTTTTTAACCAGCAGTGGCGCTTCGGTGACGTTTTCCAGCACCGTGCGGTGGGGGAACAGATTGAACTGTTGGAATACCATGCCAATACTTTTGCGTTGTTCGGCGACCTCACGTTCCTTCAGTTCATACAGTTGATGACCTTTTTGGCGATAGCCGATGAGCTGTTCACCCACGCGAATAGTGCCACCGTCGAGTTTCTCCAGGTGGTTGATGCAACGCAGCAGGGTCGATTTCCCCGAGCCGGAAGGGCCGAGGATCACCGTGACCGAGCCCGCCGGGATCTGCAGGCTGATATTCTTCAGCACTTCGGTGCCGGAAAAGGACTTCCGCACCTGATTAATCACAATGGCGGCGCTCATGATTCTGCTCCCTGTGCCTGGCTAACCGGGGCCTTACGGCTGCGGAACAGCCAGTTGCTGCCCGTGGCCTGGCTGCCCCGACCAAAGTAACGCTCAACGTAGTGCTGGCCGATCGACAAGATAGAGGTCATGACCAGATACCACAGCGTGGCGACCAGCAGCAGCGGGATCACCTCGTAGGTGCGCTGGTAGATGATCTGCGCCGAATACAGTACGTCCTGCAGGGCAATCACCGACACCACCGCGGTGGTTTTAAGCTGTCCGATCACCTCATTCCCGGCCGGTGGCAGAATTGTGCGCATGGCCTGCGGTAACACGACCCGCCACAGGATCTGCCCACGGCGATAGCCCAGGGCCTTAGCCGCTTCCAACTGACCGCTGCCGACGCTTTGGATACCGGCACGCACAATCTCTGCCGCATAAGCCGACTGATGCATTACCAGGGCGATCACCGCCGCGCTAAAGGTGCTGATAATGGTGTTGGTCGGCGCGCTGGCGACTTCGCCCAGAAAAGGGATCCACAGGCTGATACGCGGATAGAGCGCGGCAATGTTGTACCACAAGAAAAGCTGCACCAGCATCGGTACCGCGCGGAAGAACCAGGTATAGAACCAGCTCACTGCCACCAACACCGGGTTGGCCGACAGACGCATTAACGCCAACAGTACGCCACCGGCGAAGCCGAAGATCACCGAAATTACCGTCAGTTTCAGCGTCATGATCACGCCGTTGATAATCGAGTCTTCGGTGAAGTTTTCCGCCACCACCGCCCATTCGAAGCGCGGGTTGTGCACCATCGAATTGGCGATGATGCCCACGATCAGCAGCACCAGCAGCGCGCTGATCCAACGCCCATAATGCCGATGACCGACGATGCGCAGCCCGGCATCGTCGATGGGGTGTTGCCCACTCATTTTGCGATCTCTTCGTTGATACCGGCAGTTTTCACCGCACCAAAACCGATATCCCAGCCGTCGAGGATTTTCTGGTAGCTACCATCGGCAATCAGCGAGTTCAGCGCCGCCTGCACCGGTTTCACCAGTTCAGAGCCTTTTGGCAAGGCAATGGCGACGGTGGTGCCTTCAATGTTGATGTCGCCGGCCAGTGCCAGCGGCTTCACATGAGTAGCCTGGTAACGCAAGCCTTCATATGGGCCGAAGAACATCGGTACGCGACCGCTGATCACCGCCTGAACGCCGGCCGGGCGGTCGGGGAAGATCGGAATGGTGATTGCCGGTTTGCCGCCGCTGACGCATTGATCGCTGGCTTGCTGCAAACGGGTGATCTGCGAAGTGCCGGCACCGGCACCGACGGTCTGACCACAAAGCTGTGCCAAATCGGTATAAGGACCAAGTGCCGCATCTTTACGGGCAATCAGCGCCAGTTTAGAGGCATTGTAATAGCCGACGAAATCGACCTGCTGGAAGCGTTTTTTGTTGGCGTCGATGTTGGCCAGCGCCACGTCATAGCGGCCGGATTTCAGGCCGGGAATGATATTGTCGAAGCCGCCGGTATCTTTCCAATGGATCGCTACGCCAAGACGATCGGCAATCGCGCTCATCACATCAATTTCACGCCCGGCCAGCGTTTTGTTGTCTGTTTCATAGAAAGTGGTTGGCGGGGTATTCGGGTTGGTCCCCGCCACGATGTAACCGGCCTTTTTGATGGCTTCTGGCAGGCTGTCGTGCAGCGCAGGATCGGCGTTGGCCTTAACTGCGGCACGGAAGGGCACATCGCCTTCTGCCGCGAATCCGCTGGCCAGCGGAGCCAGTGTGCCAGCGGCCAACAGCAGGGACAGTGCGGTGCGTTTAATGGTGGTTTTCATTATAATATTCCCCAGTGAATTAAGCCGACTTAACGTTGGCGAAGTTGATTGCCGGTTGTGGCAGGCCCAGGTTTTCACGCAGGGTTGAGTACTGATATTCCTCACGGAACAGGCCACGACGGCGCAACTCCGGGATCACCAGTTCGACGAACAGCTCCAGTTGGTTCGGCAGCACGGCAGGCATGATGTTAAAGCCGTCAGCTCCTTGTTGTTCCAGCCACAGTTGGAAGTCATCGGCGATCTCTTCGGCGGTACCAACCACCACGCGATGTCCTCGTGAACCGGCGGCAACGGCGGCCAATTCACGCAGCGTCAGATTTTCACGCGCGGCCAGATCGGTCAGCAGTTTCACCCGGCTTTGGCCGCCTTCGGTCGCACCCACGTCCGGTACCGGGCCGTCAAGTGGGAAACCGCTCAGGTCAAAGCCAAAACGGGCAGACAACTGCTCGATACCATTGTCGATATCCACCAACTGATTGAGTTGGTACCAGGTTTCCTGTGCTTCGGCCTTGGTGCGGCCGATGATCGGCATCACGCCCGGCAGGATCAGCAAGTGATCCGGGTTGCGGCCGGCATCGGCGACAAATTTCTTCTGGCTGCGGTAAAACGCCTGGCCTTCTTCCAGCGTGGCGGCAGCGGTAAACACCACCTCGGCGGTTTCAGCCGCCAACTGCTGCCCGGCCGGTGAGGAACCGGCTTCGATAATCACCGGACGCCCTTGTGGCGAGCGCGAAATGTTCAGCGGTCCCTGTACCGAGAAATGCTTACCCTTGTGGTTGGCGGCATGGATTTTCTCGTCAATGGCGTAAACGCCGTTTTCTTTGTCACGCACGATGGCGTCTTCTTCCCAGCCGTCCCACAGTTTGTAGCTGGCCTGCAGAAATTCGCGCGCCACTTCATAGCGCTCGGCGTGCGAAGGCAGGTCGTCACGGCTGAAGTTGCGTGCCGCATCGCTGGAGAATGAGGTCACCACGTTCCAGGCTGCACGCCCGTGGCTGATATGGTCAATGGAAGCCATGGCGCGTGCCAAATGGAAAGGTTGGTCGAAAGTGGTAGAGGCGGTGGCCGCCAGCCCGATATGGCGGGTATTAACCGCCAGCGCGGCCAGCAGCGTCAGCGGCTCCAGGCGTGACATAGTCGACGGCAAACGGTGCACGCTGGTCGCCAGCGCATCGCCGACGAAGAACATGTCAAAGGTGCCTTCTTCGGCCTTTTGAGCGATCCAGGTAAACCAGTCAATGTCGGTCGGGGAACCGCTGGCACCGGCGGCACGCCAGCCGCCGACGTGGTGGCCGAGCGCCTGAACAAACAGGCCGAGACGTAATTGACGCGATGGTGTTGAAGGTGAAGTACTCATGATTATTCCTATATTTATTATTGGTTTAGTAATTTTATTAAGCGGAGCAGCGCCTCGGGTTGCGCTAACGCGCAATCATCCATCACGCTGTCGCTGTCCAGATGCGGCATCAGTTGCAGGATGCTGCGCAGCTTGGCGTTGACGTCGGTTTGGCGGGCGGCCGTTTGCCTTCTGGTGACAATGTCACTGAGTTGACGGCCATCATGCAAAGTTAAGGTCACGCGGTGGAAGCGTAACTCTGCATCCAGTTCATCCGGTGGGGCCGTCAGGTCGGCATGGCGTTCAACCCGCGCTGCCAGGGCGGCAATCACCGGGTCCACCGGATTTTCGCCGTAGTGCATCAGTGGTACGGATCCGCTGTACAGGGCATCGGCGATGACGTATTCCAGGCTGAAGCGTGCTTCAACCCCGTTTGACGGACGACGAATATAGGGAGCGGTATCGGCACCAGGCGGAAAACTGACCTGAATGTGGCTGATTACCGCAGGAATATCGGCAGGGGGAATACCTTGTTCGATCAAGCGATCACGCAGGTTGAATGCCGCTTCGGCGGCGCTGTGGGTGCCGCCGCAGGTCGGGTAGCGTTTAAACTCCAGACCCGGTTGCAGAATGCGCCACGGCGCGCCCCAGTCGATGGTCAACAACTCTGGCCGTTGCCTTCCGTCACCGTGCGATTGCAACAGGCTGTCTATTACGCCTTCCGGCTGGCCGGTAAAGTCCGCCTGCGCCAGCAGCACCGCATTGACCGCTGCACGCGCCGCCAATCCCGCGTGCAGCGGTTTAGCGGCCGAACCAAACTGACTGCGCAACCCGGCGGCCTGGGTGGCGGCCAGCCCGAGGGCGATCTGCGTTTGTTCGGGTGTCAGCTGTAAATAGCGTGCCGCTGCCGCACTGGCGGCCACCGCCCCGAGGGTAGCGGTGCTGTGAAAACCTAACTGATAATGCTGAGTCCCGGCCGCCAACCCCAATCGCCCGGCGGCTTCCACGCCGATCGCATAGGCGCTCAGCAGCGCATGTACATCAGGTGTATCGCCGGTCAGCGCCAGCAGCGCAGACAGCACCACCGTAGTTGGGTGGCCGCGTAGCGCGGGGTGATAATCATCAAAATCCAGTGAGTGGCTGACATAGCCAAAGTACAGCGCGCGGTTCTCTGCCCCGATGGGCGGGAATACCGATGTCACCGCCGCCAGGCCGCTGTCGGTGAGTGCGCCCTGGGCGACAGGCAATGCGCAGGCGAAATAATCCATCAGCCCGACACGGGCGGCCGACAGGGCGGAACCCTCGGGCTGGCTATTCAACACCAGACGGGCAAATTGAGCAGTAATTAGCAATGACAAGATATAAAACCTGATTTTTTATGCGGTTATGCACTGGACTGCGATTCAGATTTCATTGTGTGGTGATTTGAACGCACCCGAAAGAACGAACGGGACTTTGATATTTCAAAATGGAATATAGAAGGGACTGGGTGGCGCAGAATACCGAAGGAATAGGCTGTCGCGCCTGTCTTAGACATTTTTGTGCAAAGCAAAGCTGGAATTGAGAATAAGCCATTGGAGTGGGTCACTGTAGCGCTCAGCATCAGGGCTTGGCTGCTGACGGGCGACACAGTGACTCAAGGCATCACTTGATCATCGCCATCACACGTTTGAACATGGCGCTGTCAGGATTGGCCAACTGGTTCACCAGGGTGAAATGGTTGCTGTGTCGGTCTTCCAGCAGGGTGACATCAAGCCCTTTCTCGCGGCAGGCGGTGTAATAGGCCAGTGTCTGGTTTTTAAAGCCCTGGGTTTCTTTGGCGCCTACGTCGAGCAGGATCTGCGGTGCATTGGCCTTTTCCGGCAGCATAAACAGCGGGCTGAGTGTCAGCGCCTGTTCTGCCGTCAGGCGCATCCAGTCATTCACGTAGATATCACACAGCGGGCGAATGTCGAACAGGCCGCTCAACGCCAGTGCGCCTTTGATCACATTCACCGGCAACTGATAAAGGTGCTGCCAGTCATCGGCGATCAGCATGCCGCTCAGGTGGCCACCGGCCGAGCTGCCACTGACAAAAATACGCTCGGGATCGATGCCATATTGGGCGGCATGGTGGTAAAGCCAGGCTATCGCGCTGCGCACCTCGCGGACGATTTCCGCCAACGTAGCTTCCGGTTGCAGAGTATATTCCAGCGTCGCCACCGCTACGCCGTGACGGGTGAAACTGGCGGCCATCGAACAGGCTTCTTCTTTGCGCTGGGAATGCCAATAACCGCCATGAATAAAGACCAACAGAGGCGAAGGCTGGTTGGCGGCCGGGAACAGATCCAGACGCTCGGCAACGCCCATACCGTAGTGAATGTCATAGATCCCCGGCGTTTGTGCTTTGGCTTGGGAGGCCAGCGTCGCATATTGCGCCATGCAAGCATCAAAATTTTCTACCGAAGCGCGGGCGTTGTATTGCTCGGCACGCACGGACAGGTCATCAAACAGCAGATCGATTTTCATCTTGTCTCCTTGTGTAATTCCTCATCATCTGCCTGAAGCGGATTTGAAGTTTGATCCTTAATGCTGACCGATGACATGGCGTCATATGCATTAATAAACTGCATAGGCTGCGCCTTCCGCCATATCATGGGCTGACATAGGCTACTGACAGGTTCTTTCAGGAGTCAGTACTATGAAGCTAATTACTCAATCTGCGGTGGGCAACCCCCATTCCGGCGGCATTCTCACCGGCCTTTCCCTGACCATGCTGGTTTCATCTCTGGGCGCCAGCATTGCCAACATCGGTTTGCCTACGTTGGCACAGGCGTTCAACACGTCGTTTCAGGCGGTGCAGTGGGTGGTGATCGTCTACCTGCTGGCCATTACCACTTCCATTATAGCCATAGGGCGTCTGGGGGACCGGATCGGTCGCCGTCGCTTGTTGCTGATGGGCATTGTCTTGTTTACCCTTGCCTCCGGACTGTGTGCCGCCGCACCGGATATCTGGCTGCTGTTGGCGGCACGCGTTGCCCAGGGAATGGGGGCCGCAGTGATGATGGCGATGACCATGGCACTGGTGGGTGAGACACTGGGGAAAGAAAACACCGGCCGTGCCATGGGATTGCTTGGCAGCATGTCGGCCATCGGTACCGCGCTTGGGCCTACGCTCGGCGGCGCGTTGATTTTTGGCTTCGGCTGGCGGGCGATGTTTCTGGTGAGCCTTCCTATGGGCGGGTTGGCATTTATGCTGGTTTATCGTTATCTGCCGGTGGGTTCGCCGCAGTCGCAAAAAGATAACGGCAATTTTGATCTACCCGGGACTTTGCTGCTCGGTCTGACGCTGGCCTGCTACGCGCTGTCGATGACGCTGGGGCATGGTAACTTCGGCGTCATCAATTTGCTGTTGTTGCTTTGTGCGGCGCTGGGGATCGGACTGTTTGTACGGCTGGAAAACACCACGGCCTCTCCTTTAATACAGTTGGCGCTGTTCCGTCAGGCTGGGCTGAGTGTTGGGTTGGTGATGAGCGCACTGGTCATGACGGTGATGATGACATCGCTGGTGGTTGGGCCGTTTTATCTGACGCATGGCCTGGGGTTGGCAGTGGGACAGGCCGGACTGGCGATGTCAGCCGGGCCGTTGGTGGCGGCTTTGCTCGGCGTGCCGGCCGGTCGGCTGGTGGATCGTCTTGGTGCACAAAAAATCACCGCCGTGGGCCTGGCGATCATGACCCTGGGGGCCGGCGTAATGTCGATGATGACGCTCAACCAGGGGGGCTTTGGCTACGTGGCCCCCCTTTGCCTGATTACCCTGGGCTACACGCTATTTCAGGTCGCCAATAATACCGCGCTGATGAAGCATGCGGCCCCTGAGCAGCGGGGGGTGATCTCCGGCATGGTTAACCTCTCACGTAATCTTGGCCTGATCACCGGGGCTTCTGCCATGGGCGCTTTGTTTATGCTGGCGGCGAACACCGGTGATATCACGTTGGCGACGGCGGAGGCGGTATCAAACGGCATGCGTGTGACTTACCTGGCGGCAGGTGTGTTGGCGGCAATAGCACTGGTGATGACCCTCCGGAACCATGCCGCCATTAAACCGGACGGGGATCACAGCAGGTCACCCCGGTAGGCGATATGAATCTTGTTGCCGTCCGGATCGCGCAGGTAAGCGCCAAAATAACCTTGGCCATAATGAGGGCGCTCACCGGCTTCACCTTCAGAAATGCCGCCTGCCGCGATACCGGCGACATAGGCTTCACGCACCTGTTGTTCACTGTGGGCGATGAAGGCCACCATGCTGCCGTTACCGGCGCTGGCCGGTTGTCGATTATAGGGCTGGTAAGCGTAAAAACGCGGCAATGCCTGATCGGGTATCACCCAACAACGTGCGGCGGGGCCCCCATCCGGGGTGACCGGGCGTTGTATTAACCCCAACGGCAGCAAAATGGCATCGTAAAAAGTGGCGGCTTGCTCCAGATCGCTGACGCCTACGGTGATATGACTAAACATGCTTTCCCTTAATATGTCTGGTTTACCGGTTCATTCATCTTATGCCAATGGACCTAAAATGGTCGTGGCAATCCTAAACTCTCAGCCCAAATACTCGATGATCGACAAACCGCCGTTGTAATCCGTGCTGTAGATAATACCCTGGGCGTCGACAAACACGTCGCAGGATTGGATCACCTGCGGGCGGTCCGGGCGTTTATCCATCATCGTTTCTGGAGCGGCGGGCACCAAAGCCCCGGTTTCTTTCGGTTGATAAGGGTTGCTGATGTCATAGGCGCGCACACCGGCATTTTGGTAGGTGGCAAAAATCAGCGTTGAGCTGATAAAACTGCCGGGGCGGTTCTCATGCAGGTTATGTGGCCCGAAATGCGCTCCTTTGCTGATGTAATCACGTTCCTCCGGTTGCGGGAAGGTGGCAATGCTCACCGGGTTGGACGGTTGGCGGATATCAAACAGCCAAATCAGTTTTTCGCCGTCCTGCTGGTTATCGAGCACCGCCTCATCCAGCACCACCAGCAGATCCCGATCCGGCAGCGGTAGTGCGGTGTGGGTGCCGCCGCCAAACGGCGGGCTCCAGTTGCGATGGGCAATTAGCTGCGGTTGGCTGCGATCTTTGATATCCAGCAGGGTCAGGCCGCCGTCACGCCAACTGGCATAGGCGGTGTCGCCGCTGATAATCGCATGGTGCAGGGCGTAGCGTTTGCCTTCCGGCCAGTTGGGTGTTTCTCCACCGGCGCTGTGCATACCCGGCAGCCACCAGCGGCCGGCGATCTGCGGATTGCGTGGATCGGCCAAATCGACGGTCAGAAAAATGTAGTCGCTGTAGCCGTCAATCAGGGCGGAAACATAGGCCCAGCGTCCACCGACATACCAGATGCGGTGGACGCCGATCCCCTCCAGCGCCAGAAAACCGATCTCCTTTGGCTGGTCCGGGGTAGAAATATCGAAAATTCGCACCCCGGCACTCCAGCCGCGGGCGTCATTGCCTGACACCGTCTGGCTGATGGCGCGGGTGTAGTAGACCTTCTCATCGGCGAAACGGGCATCGGCAAACAAATCGCGAGCGTTGATCACCAGCAGCAAATCATCGTGCGCCTGTAAATGTACGTTCCATGTACCCGGCGGCGCGGGGACAAAACCGGCCGCACGCGGATTTTTCACGTCACGCACATCGACGATAGAAAATCCCTGCGAAACCATATGCCCGATATAGGCATAACCCCGGTGAACCATAACCTGCACGCCGTCAGGCTTACCGCCCTGATCGCTGTGGCCGATCAGCCGCATATTGCGGCTGTACTCGGGTTGGGGAAGCGCTCGCGATGCCATATCCGTTCCTTACTTCTTAGCCTGTTGCGCTTCAAGCGTGGCGAACCACGGCGCGATAAAATCGTCCGATTTTCCCCAGCCAGGAATGACTTTGGCCAGTGACGCGACGTTGGTGGCATCCGGGTGACTGAGCAACAGATCCTGCGGGATGGCAGCGGCTTTAAATTCATAGGTCGCCGGGGTTTTCTCTCCGGCAATCTTATTGGCCACCAGCCGCAGGTTAACGGCACCAATCAGCTTGGGATCAACCGCCACGCTAAGCTTCCAGGCGCTGCCCTTGGCACGCATCAGCGCCAGATCCTGGTTTGAAATATCAATACTGTAGAGTTTGATTTCGGTGCGGCCATTCTCCTGAAGGGCCTTGTAGGCGCCCTGGCTAAACGCATCCCAGGTTCCCCAGATGGCGTCGATTTTGCCCTTTGGATACTTGGCCAGGATCGCGCCGATCTTGTTGGCGGTGTCACCCTGAACGTCGGAGGATACCGCGCCGATGGACTCAAGCTCCTTGATGCCCGGCTGATCCTTCAGCAACTTTTGATACTGCGCCTGACGTCGCTCCATCGGTGGGAAACCCGCTACCCACAGCTTGACGATATTGGCTTTGCCGTCGAAGTCTTTCACCAGTTGGCCGAATGAAAGATCGGTCAACGAAGCATCATCCTGCTGGCTGATGGTTACCCCCGGGATCTCGCCCTGTACGGCGGTATCGAAGGCAGCCACTGCAATACCGCTGTCGGCAATGCGTTTCAACAGGGCGGTGGAATAGGGATCGCGTCCCTGAGACAGGATAATGCCGTCGTACTTCTGGCTGATGGCCTGGTTGACGAAGTCCTGGAACTTGGCATCGTCACCGTTGGTCAGGAAGGTATTGACCTGAAAGCCCAGTTTGCGGCCTTCCTGCACCGCGCCGCTGACAAACTGCGTGGTATTGTCGTCAGACCCCAGATTGCGGATCACCGCGATACGGATTGGCCCCTGGTGATCGGCAATCGCCGCCGGGATCGGCGCGGTAGCGGGGGCGGAGAACGCGGGAAATACGGCGAACAGGCTTAACGCCAGTAATGAGGTGTTGAACAGTTTCATTAAATTTTACCCTGCATGGTTAAGCATCATTAAAAACGGGAGGACAATTCATCGTCACCATTGGGATGGTTGTTTATTCAAAGAATGAATTGAAGCCGTCAGTTTCCACGCGGGCGGAACGGATGACAATGAACGAAAAATCATAAGCTAATGCTAAAGAGTATTAGGCAACGCTAAACTCGCCTTTATGATGGCAAGATCAGACAAAATAAGGACTTGAACATGAGTGATAGCCACATTCGCGTGGTCGCCGGCTCCGCCAACTATTTTTCTTACCCTGGGGCCATTGACCAACTGGCGCAATTTTATTCCCCGCAACAGTTGAACAATGCGCTGTGGGTGTATGGCGAACGTGCGCTGGCCGCGGCCAAGCCCTGGCTACCGGCGGTGTTTGATGCTGCCGATGCCCGCCGGGTGTTGTTCGACAGCCACTGTAGCGAAACCACGGTGCAGGATATCGTGCAACAGGCCGGGGCAGATCGTCAGGTGGTGATTGGCGTTGGCGGCGGTGCGGTACTGGACACCGCCAAAGTGGTAGCCCGTCGGTTGGGCTTACCCGTGGTGGCTATCCCGACCATTGCCGCCACCTGCGCCGCCTGGACGCCGCTTTCGGTCTGGTACAACGACCAGGGGCAGGCGCTGCGCTACGAGATTTTCAACGATGCCAATCATCTGGTATTGGTCGAGCCGGAAATTATTCTGCGCGCGCCAAAAGAGTATTTGCTGGCCGGTATCGGCGATACTTTGGCGAAATGGTACGAAGCGGTGGTGCTCAGCCCGCAACCGGAACGTTTACCGTTAACCGTGCAGTTAGGTATCAATACCGCGTTGACCCTGCGTGACGTACTGCTGACCGAAAGTGAGGCGGCGCTAAAGGCGCAGGCGGAAGGGCAATTGAGCCAGGCTTTCCTCAATGTGCTGGAAGCCATTATTGCCGGCGGTGGCCTGGTGGGCGGACTGGGCGATCGTTATACCCGTATTGCCGCAGCGCATTCGGTGCACAACGGCCTGACCGCGCTGCCGCAGACCGATGCCTTCCTGCATGGCACCAAAGTCGCCTATGGCATTCTGGTGCAAAGCGCGTTGTTGGGGCAGCAGGACACCGTGGCTCAGTTGATTGCGCTGTATCACCGCCTGGATCTGCCTGTCAGTCTGGCGGCGTTGCAGGTGGACATTCACGATGAGGCGCAAATCAAACGGTTGATTGAGCGCACCCTGCAAGCGGGGGAATCCATTCATTTGCTGCCGCTGGCGCTTAACCCAGCGACATTGCGTTCCGCGCTGAGCTATGTGGAGTCACAGACGGCGTAATCAGTGTCAGGTGGACGGGCGGTGATTGCGTAGCCAGGCCACCGTATCCTGCAGCGTTTGTTCCAAAGGTCGGAATGTCAGCCCCAGGTCTCGTTCACTTTTGGCGTGATTGAAATGAGAACGGTTGGCCTCTTTCACCATCAGACGCACGGTTGCCAGGCTGAGCAATACCGGTTTGCCGCTGAGGCGGGCGTAGGCCTCCTGCAGTGCTGCCAACAGGTAGAGTAACGGCAGTGGTAGTGTGCGAGTTGGCGTTTTGACTCCGGCAATAGTCCCCAACAGCGGCACCAACTGGTGCATGGTCATGTGTTGTCCGGCGGCCAGATAACGCTCACCGCGTTTGCCTCGTTCTGCCGCCAGTATCATGGCCTGTGCCACATCTCGTGCATCAACCACTGAAAAACTGCCCGCCACCAATCCCGGTAATTTACCGCGCATGACGTCATTGGCCAACTGGCCGGAAGAGGTGGGGCCAAGATCGCCCGGCCCCCACATCCAGCCCGGCAAAACCAGGCTAGCGTGCATTTCCGGATGCTTATCCAGGAAGGCAAAAACCCTTTCATCTGCCAGTATTTTACTGCGGTAGTAATCATCGGCCTCTTCGGGACGTCGCAAACAGGTTTCGTCGATCGGCATGCCCGCTTCACCGTTGAGCACCGCGATGGATGAGGTATGCACAAAACGACGTACACCTGCGCGGTAAGCCTGCTCCAGCAGACGCTCGGTTCCCTCGACGTTGATAGCTTTAAGCTTCGCCCAATGGCTGCCACCTTTGTAATTATCACGGAAGTAGGCGGCGGTATGGAACAGCACGTCACAGTCGTGCAGGTGTTCAGCAAAGGTGGCCACGTCAGTCATATCGCCTTCGATCAATTCGATGCTGTCGGTTGCCCCGAACTGCTGACGACCTTTTTCCATCGAACGCACCAGGGCTTTGACCCTGGCCCCCTGAGAAACCAACTCACGCACCAGGTTGTTGCCGAGCAATCCGGTCGCGCCGGTGACAAACGCCGTTTGTATTTTCATCATGATTAAAATCTTAAGTGAATTTCAAAGTTCAAGTGATATATAAATCTATGGCTAGAGGTTTAAAATATCAAGTGATATCTTGAATACCTAAGGGCAATGACAACCAGCGTAAAGTTGATACAGATGAAAACGATAAAAAAACGGTTAACTCGCGAGGAGAGCCAGCACCAGACGCGCGAACGGTTGATTGAAACCGCTCGCCAACTGTTTATTGTCGGTGGTTATGGCGGTACCTCAATCCGTGATATCGCCAGTCAGGCTGGCTATTCGCAGGGGGCTTTCTATTCCAATTTTGCTTCCAAGGAGGATCTGCTGCTGCAACTTTTGCAGCGGCATATGGAAACCGAGGCGGCACAACTCACCAGCCTGACCCAGAGTCATACTGATAGCGCGGAACAGGTGTTAGCGGCACTTGAGGCATGGTCGGCGACCCTGAATCGGGAGGCCGACTGGTGCATGTTATCGATAGAACTGCAACTGCATGCGCAACGCAGCCCGGCCTTTGCCGTTGAATATCAAAAGGTTTGGGATGTACATCAGGCAAAAATTGGCGCGGTGATCGGTTCGCTGTTTCAGCAGGTGGGCAAGACGCCGCCTGCGGAACCCAATGAGCTAGCGGCGGCCTTTATGGCGATGGCGCACGGGTTAGCCTTGCAACGGACTGGTGTGGGCGCCGATCCTTCTGGCCGGTTGATTATGCTGTTTCTGCGTAGCCTGCTGTGGATGCCAACAGCAGGCTAGCCGTTATTCAAGGCACGTAAATGATTTCAAAGCTGGAGGTTTTGTCGTAGTAGGGCGTCATGCCGCCATCGACGTAGAAAACCTGCAGGTCGTAATGATAAACCAGCTTTTTATCCGGGTTGAGGATCAGATCCAATGCCGAGACTTTTACCGTCACGTCATGACTGGGGTGCTCTTTGGTCAACTCAACCGTCTGGTTGTCGATGTTCACCAAAATGCGTTTGATCGGGCGTGGCCCTGAGGGATCGTAAGCGCCGCTGTCGCTTCTGAATTCAACGGTTTTGTAGATGTCCACCGGGGCGGACTGTTGGATAAAGTCGAGCACCTTGCTCTGGTATTTGGCGTCCAGCGCCAGCACCACCGGCAGATGATCCGGGTTAAAGCCGGTAAATTGCACCGCCAAATAGCCTTTCAACAACAGGTTTTGCGGTGAACGGTTAAATAATGCGTCCCAAATCAGCGCGAACTGCCGGGCGGGCAACGTGAATGAATCGACAATCCCGCTTTGCAGGTTGATCAGCGCATTTTTTTCCTCGGTTTTCCCCTCCGGCAATGCCAACTGCAACACCAGCGAGTCGGCGTTGGCGAAAGGGGCCAACCTGGCATCCGGCTGCATTTGTGAAAACTGTGCCGTGGCGTTAGCAATGCGCCCTTGGTTCACCTTGGGTGACAGGAAGTAGTCAAAGGTCACCTTGATCTCATCCAGTGAGGTGGCGTGCTCGCCGGCAGAGAATGAAATCGACAGCATCGGTTTGCCGTCGGTATCGGTCGCCAACAGGAAGGTATCCGGCAGATAGTAAAGGGAATTTTTGCGCACATAGTCCTGATAGTAATTGTACCAAAGCTGCTGATACTCCAGTGGGGTGAGGATCAGTTGCAGACGAGCCGGTGGCGGCAAAATACCCTGATAGATATACGGATAGTAGTTTTCGGCAAAGTAGAAAACTTTAGGGTCGGTGAGGGTATTGGTGATGCCATGATCGGTTTTGATGGCGACCACCAGCGTGGTTTGCGCATCGTAATCCGACAGGGCCTGCAGCAAGGCATCGCGCTGCTCCAGCTTGTACAGATCAAGCTGTGCCTGATAGCGATTTTCCTGCGATGTCAGCATCACCTGGTCGAAGATCATCTCTTCGACGCTGCCAAAGCGGGTGAAACTCAGAACCACATAGGGAACCTGCGGCACCTGGCGACTCAGGGCGAAATCCAGCTCCATGCGCCAACTGGTGCCGTCGGTACTGGTGGCAATCTGGTAACGAGTTTCTCCTGAAACGATCTCGGTGCAGACCTCGGCGGTCATCTCATCCGCCAGCACCGGCGGGGCAGCCCGATAGCGTAGCTGCCTGGCCTCGACGTCAGGAAACTGTTCGCGCGCATTCTGCAGAATAATTTGGTTCAGTGTCACCAGGTCATTGAGAAAGGTATTCATGGTTATCCTCAGTGCGTTCAGTGTGGGCCAGGGTTCTGAATTGGTTCAGGCAGGACGAAGTCCAGAGGAAGCGTCCGTCATGCCGACGATAGAGCGGGCTTTCCAAGCGGTCGGCGGGCCAGTGCCAGTGGGCCAATGCATCAATCAGCGGCGTGAGTTGCGGGACCCCCGCCAGCCTGGCGTACTCCAGAGCGACGCGCCATTCGTTGGGGTGGGCATAATAGGGGGTTAGGGTACTGACTCGGTCGTAACGGTGGCCACTCCATTGCAACGCCTGATTCAGCATCTGAATAATACGCCGATAAGCCGGCAGTACGGCGTCGCTCCCGGCCACCAACGTATGGAGCAAAATCAGCGCGTTGGTATTTACGCAGCAATCCAGTTGGCGAATATCATTGTCGTCCTTCATCCAGGTATAAAAGCTTTGGCACTCTGCCCATTGGTGTTGTACGGCGGCCTGACGGGGATCAACCCGGCGGATCTGGTAGCCGTTCATCTGTGCAATGGTCTGCCTGACCTGTGCCAGCGAAATACGGCCAAACTTGTACAGCAGCTCGGTAATGATGGCGGTGTCATCAATGTCGGCGCAGATACGCTGGTTTGCCATCCACTGGGGATGGGCGGCCGTTGGCCAAAAGCTGAAGTGGAACGGACGGGTTTCGCAGGCGATTAAAAAATCCAGTGCCCTCTCAATAAAGGGAGCGGTTTGTGGGGTGTAATCCAGGGTGCGTAACACCTGCGCGGTAACAAAGGCATTTTCATCCTGATGCCAGCGTCCGTCCGGTGTTCGGACATGGGCGGTAAAGGCACCGCTGGCACATTGTTGCTCAAGTAACGCCGTCAGACTGGAGCGGACAGTCCTTATGGTGGAGGGAGTAGGACTCAGCGGTATCTCCCCGAAGTGGGTATTTTGCGGGCTGAAAGTACAGCTGATGGCCTGACGCCCCTGCATATCCACCGAAAACCCTACCACGTTGAATTGCAGCGGAACCTGCGCGCTCATTGCACATTGCAACAAGGGCATGGTTTGACGGCTTTGGGTCAGCAAGGCTTGCACCGCAGGGAACACCCGGGTGTTATCACCGAAGAAGCTGGCCGCCATGGTGAACAGCGTGAAGCTTTCCAGTTCACCGCCGGGGCCGTAAACCAGGCTAAAGCCGTAGGTAGTGGCAGGAAAACCTTCACTGCTCAAAGTCTGTTGCAGGGCGTGGTCCATCAGCGGTACCAGCGCTGGGAACAGCCGTTCGCAGCCGAAAAAGGTCATCACCGCCAAAATATCGGCATCAGTGATGCGGGCGCTGTGCCACTGAAAGTAATATTCACGCGGTGAGTCGGGCTGCTGCGGATAATAGCCCACCATCAGCAATGACAATCCCGCCTGTTGGCAGGCAGCGGCAGGGTAATCCTTCACGCCGCCGGGCCAATCGTCCGGATCTGGAGCTCCGGGCGGCACTTCGGAATACACTTTGGTTTTTACCGTCTCCGGACTGTATTTTCGTCCCAGCCACGAGCCAAACCGCAGTGGCTGTGCCCCCTGGTGCTGCATGCGGCTGACTGCCGCCAAACAACTTTCGACCTTCTGCTGCGGTAGTGAAAGGGTCAGTTGCTGGTAGTGTCGGTAAAAACTTTCAACTCCCCGATCTTCGGCGTAACGCGGCAAAAAGGGATCCAACGTGCAGGAAAGTGCCTGCGGGTTAGACGATGAAACGGTGAACTCGAGTGGGCACCCGTTATACCCCAACAGGCTGGTGTTAAAGGCGGCAGACAGGCAGCCGGAGGCCAGGCGTGCCTGGCTGAACCGGGCGATCTCGGGCACCAGCGTAGTGTGTAAGTACGGCGCTTCCTGACACAGGGCGCTTACCAGGGCGTTCCATGCCGCTGGTAATACTGCATGGCGTTCGACCATCGTCAGTCACCTATGCCACGGCCGGGATAACAATGGCCGGTGGGTTTTCGCTGCCGTCTATCGTGACGCTGTCACCTCCCACTTTCAGGTAGGTGATTTTGTAGTTAACCGTCCAGGGCTGCTCGGTCAGGCAGCGATACTTAAAGGTCTGTTCTTCGGTTTTATCCGGATTAAACTGGTATTTCTTGGTTTTTCGACTCTTTTTGTCATCCAGATAGGTCAGTTCGACGATCACCTGATTGTAATTCTCCCAGGAAAATTTCCGGTCGAGGAAGATGGCAATCTCGTTGAAGGTCAGCACCGCCCCGGGATCCAAATTCAGCAGGGTCGACGCCGAGACCGACTGCGGTTGATAGCTGCTGCTGCCTTCCCAGCCGGTGGTGGCGGCAGACTTGAAGGCATACTCGCTGCGGATCACAAAGAGTTCATTGTGGTCGCTGCTGCGCGAGATGCTCTTGCTCCATTTACCGTCATCGGTGATAAACGGCTCGGCGGTATAAACCTGTTTGTTGTAGTCGATTCTGAAGCTGGCGGCTTTAATGCCGTACTCGGTAAAGCCGTCCGGCCCCAATACGGTAAAGTCGATTTTCTGGAAGAAGGGATCGTTAACGTTCACTTCAATAAAGTAAGGCGGTTCTTTTTTGGCGCGCAGGATATCGCTGCCGATAAAGTTTTGCGGCACCGCCGATTGGCTGAGGGCTTTCGACGAGATGTAATTGAAGTTCAGGTTTTTGGTTTCTTCGATCCGCACCAGCTTGATCTCCAGTGAGGCGCTGGGGAACAGCCCGCCTTTACCGCCTTCTTCGCCGTCTTCCTTGCCGCTGGCGAGCAGAGATTCCAGGATCGAGTCGCTGGCTGATTTGGCCTGGGTATTGCTGTCATCATTAGGTTTAAGCGACGCGGTAAAGAAGCTTTTCAGGATCTCTTCTTTGACAAACTGCAGCGCCCACTCTTTCTCTTTGGCTTCCTCCTCGCTTGGCATGCTCTCGGTCACCTTGATGATCAACTTCTGGTCCTGCTGCAGTTTTTTGATCACGCTGTCAAAGCCCAACCAAAAACTGGCGGGGGTTTCCACCGGGATCGGGATATTGGCGCCAAATTTCAGGTCGAATTCCTTGTAAAGGCTTTCAAACTTGGCCTCGACCTCGACTTTCAGTGCCGGGGTAATACCGGTAAAGCTAAGGTTGTAGGCCACGGCGGCTGGGGCCTGTGCCTTATTAAACGCCGCCTCGAGGATCACCGCCTGCTGCGGCGTCAGTTTGGCGCTGAAGATGGCGCTGTTGTTGCCAAACAGGCTGGGGCACTGCGCGCTGATTAACTCGCCGTTGGCATTGCTGCCGACATCAAGCACAAAGAAGTTCACCGTGCCTTTGTCATAGGGGACCTGGGCCTTGCGGGCGGTTTTCGGATCCACTTTCAGTTTGCGCAGGTATTCGTTGAAGGCGGTGTCCAGCTCGGCGGGGTCGATCGAGGTATTGACCTCGAAGTTGATGTAGCCCCCTTGCTGGCCGCTGCCGTCGCCGGTGTACTTGATCAATGAAAATATCGGCTTTCCGTCTTTCGCTGCGATATGGATATCACCGGGCAAATACCAGAACTGCTTGTCATCGGAGTCGTCGGCAAAGAAGGTGATGTTGTTGATGGTGGCGGTTCTTGCTCTGAGTAATAACATGGCGTTTCCTTAATTAATTGAGGTTGGCAATATCAATAGCGTCTAGACCGGTGGCGGTTTGGACGTACTCGGGTTTATCCCCGCCCTGGCCCGGCAGGTAGCTGAACCAGACCTCCAGGTCGACGGCAAGCCGCTCTGGGTCGATTTGGTCGGCGCTAAAGCGCTGGGGGGCGGCTTCGGTTTCGGTAAACTGAAAAATTTGCTGCAGAGGCGGAGTGTCATCGCCGGGCAAATAGGCATAACTGGCGGAAACCAGCACCGACGCCACCTGTTGCCAGTCCATACTGGCGGACAGCGTTAACACCCGCTGGTGATACAAACTGGAGGGCAGATACACATCCTGGCTGGTCGGTTCATTCAGCACCGCAGAGATATGGGGTGAGTTGACGGCGCTGCTGTACTCCTTGGTTACGTCAAATAAATACTGATCGGGGTTGGGCAGCATCACCGGGTAGCTGTCCTGCTGCGCAGTCTGGCTAATCTGAAAACTTTTCGACAGGCTGGATGCCGTCTGCCCGATTGGACGGCAGCGCAGGGTGACCAACACCGACTGGTACCAGCGCCAGTCAAACAGGTTGGCGGCCTTGATGACAAAATCGTAGCGGCCATAGAGCGACTCAATATCCAGATAGACATCGTTCAATTCGGTTTGCAGCGCGCCGGAGCTGACCGACCTCACGCCGCCCACCGCCTGGTTGAGATAGACGGTGAGGTCATACTCGACGGGCCACAGCATTTTGCCGGTTTTAGGATCGATAATACTCGGTGACCTGAAGATTTTCGGTTTGGTATCGCCCTGGCGGAAGGTGTATTGCTTGTTGTCCGGGCCATAGCGCAGACGCACCATCACCAGTTGAACGTTATCGTCCAGTTCGTCGGACAACAGATTGATCCGGACCTCGCGGTGGGCGAAGAAATCATCCTGCAGATCGCTTTGGCTGATCACTCGATCGGCCTGATAGTCGGTACCGGCGACGAGTTCAGCAAACAGCGCCTGTGGATAAAGTGAGCGTTTGACCACCGTGGTTTCCGTCAGTTTTCCGCTTAAACGTCGCTGGTCAAGATCCTCAACCGACAGTCGTTGCAGGTAAAAACCGGCCTGAGGTTTGTCTTGTTGTGGCACTTCGGCAAACACCGGGGTAAAAAACTCACCGGTCAGGATCTGCGTCAATTCGGCTGTGGCCTGCATGAAGTGGCCGTCGGGATCGGTGTCCCTGACTTTGATGGTCACCACTTTTTCGCTGATCAGCTGTGCCGAGGTTTTTTCGATATCGACGGAAAAGAACAGCAGGTTGAAACCGACCGACTGTTGCAGGAATTGATAAACCTGGTCCCAGCGGGCCTCCAGTTCAAAGGTGGCCGGAGGAAGTTGTAGCAGGTAGTCAATTTTGTAGCTGATGGCAATCGGCGCAGTGGCCGGTGTGGCCATCAGGCTGGTCAGCAGGGCGATATCGCTGTCCGGGGCCAGTTTGGCCAGCAGATAACAGTTGAGCTGCTCGCTCAATGAGGTCTTGCTGGTTTGGCCTGCGATAAAGCCGGGAATGTTCAGCGTGGCGGTACAGCCGATCGCCTGCAACGGCACTAACACCGCGTCGTGCGGCATGTCCGGGCTGGCGGCTGCCGCAGCACGGGCGGCCTCGGGGCTGCTGTTCAACTGGGTTTGCAGCGACAGCATGGCGTAGTAAACCGTGGCCGGTTGACTGCTGTTTCTAAATATCTGTAGCTGGACAGCGGGCTGGTTACCATCAATAACGCTAATGCCCGGTGCCGCCGCGCAATAATAATAAATCGGCCTGTCTGGGTCGGCTCGGATAAAACAGATGTTTTGCACTACGACCTGAGTGTTCATAGCGACCATTCCATTTTATGAAGGTGAATCAGGGCAAAGAAGCTTTGCCCTGGGGGGCTCAGCGCGTCAGAAAGTCACCACCACGATGGTGCTGGTTCCTGTCACATCCTTCTCGACGGTTTTTTCAAGATTGTCAGTCCCGTAATACACCGTAGAAACGTAATGGATCTTCACCTCGTTGCCTTTTTCCACCTGCATCAGATCGAAGGTCAGATATTGGGTGAGGGATTTAGGATCAAACTCGGTCAGGGCCAGGGATTGGGACTGTGTAAAGTCCCATTTCGGGTAATACACCACCATTTCATAGGTGATCAGCGTGACGTCTTTCTGGGTCGGTTTGAAGATAATGGTGTACTTCTGCGTTTTCGGCAGGGCATTGGCGACCAAAATCTGGTGGCCACGGATCAGCCCATAACCCGGTAGCTGTGGGCTGGTCTCAACGCCGTTGGGGATGTAGGTCAGGCTGTCACCGTCCAGGGCATAGTAATCGGTGGAGAAATAAATCGGTTTATCCACATCGACGCCAATCGGATAAATAAAGGGTTGAGGGGGGGTCGACTCATTGACCACCTGGCTGTTGGTCTTGAGTTTGACCCCTTTATCCGGATCGGAATATTGGGTTTTGATCACCACCTGGCTAAAGACTTTCCAGCCCATAGGATCAAGTAGCGTAGCAATGTCGGCATAAACGATGCCGCATTCGGCTACGTTGATAGAGATAATCAGATCCTTATCGCTCTGAAGGTCGCCAGAGTGGTAGGGTTTGGCCTGCATACCGGTGAAGTTGACGGTATAGGAGTATTTAAATGCGCGGCCCAACTCGGGTTTGATAAACCATTTGCCGGTTTTTTTTGCTCCGCTGTCGCCAGGGGAAAACTGCAGGGTGCTCTGGTTGTCTTTGTCGTAGTAGGCGGTCACCACGATATTGGCCACGTTATATTTCGCCAGATCCGGAGTGACAAAAAACTCGGGCTGGATGTACTGATAGAACGGGTCGTTGAGATCGTACTCTTTGAAGTACTCTTTCAGATTGGCTTCGCCGACGATGGACTGAATCGACGGCAACTGGGTCTGTGGCGCAATGGAGAAGGAGACCACCGAGTTTTCTTCATAGACGCGAGTAAAGCTTTTGGTTTCGCTGAGGCTGGATTTGAATTTATCAAAACCGTCGGCGTCATTAAGCAACTCGAGGCTCATGTCCAACCCGGTTTGGCTACTTAAAATCTGTTCGACCTGTTTCTGACCCCAGGCGGTCAGACCGTCCTTCCATTTAATGTACTGATCCGGTGACATGCCCATTTCTGCTGCGGTCAGCCCGACCTGAACGTCGATCTTGATCGCGCCTTTTTCGATATATTCGCGCTCAATTTTTTTCTCATCGGCCGACCAGGTATGGTAGCTGATGCTTTGCGTTACCGACTTGGTGATCTCACTGTCGTAGCTGACGGTGACTTTGGCGGCCGGCAGGGAGGCGTCCAGGCTGAAGTCGAAGCGAATGCCTACGCTGGAGTTTTTATCGGTGCCTTTCAACACCTGTTCGAACAGGGTGGCACCTTCACCGGTCAACGACAGGCTGAACACGGTGTTGTTATCCCCCAGACCTGATGGCGACAGCGTGGTGGGGATTTGGCGATAGAATTTCTCGTTGCTGTCCAGAATCAATGAGGCCTGTGCCGAGGTGAGTCTCGGGACTTCCAACCTGATTTCTGTCGGCGTCAATTCCAGCACGAATTGGTCATTGCCTTTGTTGGCGTCATACAACGCGACAAATCTGGCAGCCTGGTCGTCATTCAGGCTGGTATTGCGCAACGCGGTATCCATGGCGGTTTTTTTGGTCGCGTTTTCAGGATCGGCCACAGAGGCCTGCTCGGCTTGAACATACTTGACGATCAGGGTGGATTTCGCGATCAGCGGATCTTTAAGCTTGCCGAGCAACTCGATGCTGATCTTGCTTTTCATCGCCGAATCAGGCTGCGGCAGCATGACGGTAAATTGCGCATAGCCGCCCTGGGTGTCTTCACTGCGATACTTGTAGAACATGAAATAGGGGCTTTTGGCATCCCTGGCGACAAACACCGGGATCTCGGGCACCACATAATAAATATTCTTATCAATACTGTCGCCGTAACAGGTAAAGGCATATTCCTTAATACCCAGATATTTATCCGTAGGGATTTTGACCGATTGCTGCAAAGCGGTGGTTAACATAGGGTGTTCCTCTTGTTTATATCACTTGTTGTATTGCAGTTTGACGGGGCTGGCGCTGGCCTGCTGCGGGCCAGAGTCGTAGGTTTTGGGGAATATCGAGGCGGTTTTTCCTTGCCAACGGTAGTCAATGCGACCGTTTAATCCGTTGGCATGGGCATTGATCCACCAGTTGGCTTGCCACTGTTGGGTGCTAAACGAGAAGCTAAAGTTTTGTTTTTTCCCCTGGCTGGCCGGCGAATAGCTCGCGGTGCCGCTGACCGTTTTAAACTCTGCCTTCAGGTGTTCGGCTTCAAACAGCACGCTGTAAAACCCCAGGTCTTGCGGAGTGAGCGCGATGTTGTCTTGCCAGTGGAGTTGATTCTCATAGCTGGAGTAATCAGAAAACGTCACTTTGAGGGTGATATCGCTGACTTCCGAGGTGGTTTTCAATGTCACCGGCGGGAAGTTTGGCCACGGCATCGGGGTTTGTGTTTGGTCGTAACGCAGCTCAATCGACGTGATATTAAAACCGTTTGGATTGAAGCCCAGGCTCACTGTGCATTCGCGGTGCTTGACGGGTTTGTCCGGCCGAGTGGGTTCAGGCAATGGCGTCGGCGTGAACGTGATCATGCTGTCGGCAGGCAGTTGACCAAGCAGGATGGCAATATCCTGCTGCTGCGCCAGCAAATAGCGCTGTGGCACGCTATTGCTGTAGCTGACGTCATAATTGAGCTTGCTGGGGATCTCATCAATCGAGTGGATGTTACGCAGCGTGTTGCTGACCAGTTGTGAAGCAGTTTTCACTAATGAATCCCTGACCAGCTCGCGAGTCTGTTCCGAGGGGGCGTTGTCGAACTGTTCCAACAGGGTGATCACCCCGGCGTCGATCTGTTGGTTGAGCAGGATGGCGATAATTTCCGGTTGGCGCGCCTGTTCGTTGAAGGCCAGGGTTAAAAATGCTACCCAGTCGGCCTCCAGCCTGGCGGTGGCGCGGCTGCTGACGCTGAACCGGCTGTGGGTCACCAGATAAACCTGGCTCTTGGCTCCGCGAATGGCACTGTCCAGCAGGCCTGACTCAGTGTGGGTCAGCGGCATTTTGGACTGTTCAAACTCGACGTTATAGCTGTCTGACTCTGGCTGGCGGATAAAACGCAGGAACAGCGATTGGCGGATATCGCCTTGCTCCAGGCTGATTTTTCCGGGTGCCGAAATGAAATGCTGGCGGATATAGGCCTCAATTGCCGCCGTGTCGACCGGCAGGTTGGGGGCGATAAAGGTCGCCAGACCGCCGCCCGGACTGGTCAGCAAATGCAGCGCACTGATTTTACCGCCCGGACCATCCAGCACCACCTGCGGAGTATAACTGCCGTAGGTATAGCACCCCGGTGGCTGCGTTTGGTCGTGGAAGGCCAGGGCTCTGCCAAGCAGGAAAAAGTTTTGTAACGTCTGCTGGGGATTCAGTTCTTCACTGTTCATTTTTCACCTTTGACATCAATCGTTTGATCGCCGGTCACATAGGCCGACCATGGGCCAGTGTTGATTTGGTAGCGAAACCCGCTGGCAAAAATCGAAGTGACCGTCCAGGGGTAGTCGTAGCTGTTCTGCTGGTGGGTAAAGGTGTGCTCCGTGGTGCGGCTTTGGCTTTCCGGCTGAAAGGTCAATGCGACTTTGAGCATTTCAGCGGGCAGAGTGACGGTGATCCGCGCTCGCTGTGAGCCAAACTGCGGGAAGCTGTAAGCCCCGATAGTGGTGGCCTGGGTAATCGGCATCGGTAGCGGCACGACTCCGCTCCCGGCCAACTGATAAGCCGTTGCTTCAATAAAGGTTTCGTCACCGAGAACTGGACAACTGAAATAAGGCGCCGCCGCGGTTAAGGCCAAATCTTGCAGCCAACCGGCAGAATGGTAGATACCGCCAATCTGACTCTGCTGAGCGAAACCGGGATCAATGCTGATGGTGAGAAATGGGCAGGGTAATGCGGCGTAATCCAGTACCAGCGCCCGATCGGCGCAGGGGCGCCGTTCGCCGATCAGGGTGTGCCAGCTTCCTTGCTGCGGATAATTAACCCGGATTTGGTAAAAGAAAGGTTCTGGCTCCAGCGAACTGGTAAGAAACTTGAAGGTCAACCGGCTCTGGTCCGGGCTTAGCTGCTGGGTTTGCGTTTGTTCCTGCGGGTAAATATCTCCTGCCGGTACGCTGAGTTGAATATCGATAAATACGGTGTTTTTCAGCCCCATGGGAGACACGTAAAAGACGTCGATTTCCCGTTCGCCCGGCGGTAATGGCGGGGCGGTGGTGCGGTGAATAATGGTATCAGGCGAGACCTTGGCAATTTGCTGTGCGGCGGTAAAAGGATCCAGTATGAAGCACAGCGGACGTCGGCTCAGTACCACTGTGTCGAGCTTGAAGATCACCCGGCCCCCTTGCTCAGGAATGCTCAGGGCGATCATTGCAGTGTTACTGGACGCCGGACCGGCGTAGGGTGTACCCCGCAAATTGTAGAGACGATCCAGTAACGTCTGGCTGAACAGCAGGTTTCCCTCGGGATCGCTCACCGGTAGTGGCGGACTGATTTGCAGCGGCAGCAGCGCAATATTCTGGTAGAGATATTGCGTCAGCAGGCCATAGTCGAAGGCCACCCGATCATCGCCAACAGGCTGCGCGCCTTTGACTCCTGCGGCCAATGCCAGTATCAGCTCCCTGGGATCAAACTCGACGGAGTACGCCAGCCGTGGTGAGACCCCTTCAACAAAACCGTCCAGTCGGGCATTAAAGCCGATAGTCTCATTGAGCAGGGTTTTCTCGATCAGTTGAGTGCTGGCCGAGTTCAGCAAAATAATAAACTGGATGCACTGCGCCGAATACCAGGTCGGGTCATAGCTTTGCCCACTGAGGGCGCTGTGATACTCAATCGGTACGTCAAAGCCCAGGCTGGCAGGCAACACGGGGAGCACCTTCACCGCTTTATCCGGGTGCTGTTGTTTGAAGTCCGCCAGACTTTGCTCACCGGCATACTGCAGTTCGGTGGTGAAATTCAGCCAACCGTAAATGCTGTCGGTACTGGGACTGCGAACAATATCCAGCGAGAACGCCAAGGGATCCGCTGCCAAAATGGTGAGAGATGCCGGGTATAAAAAATAGGCATCATTTTGCTGATAGGCTGCAATGAACCTGTGCTGATCGGTAATGATAATCTGCTGA
Organism: Serratia proteamaculans; assembly: GCF_008830365.1. Classification (GTDB taxonomy): domain Bacteria; phylum Pseudomonadota; class Gammaproteobacteria; order Enterobacterales; family Enterobacteriaceae; genus Serratia; species Serratia proteamaculans. The sequence goes on from NZ_WBKI01000001.1 coordinate 696,229, forward strand.
AAGTCCGGGTATCCCTGATACATAAGTTATTTACCCGCCGAGTTGAGATGGTTTTGGTAATCCTGATGCCATTCTTTTGGCAGTTTGTTCAGGATATTCGCCGGACGTTGGTAATATTCATCCTCATAGATGCGTTGCATCTGGATATCGCCGACCAGGATACCGTTAGCGTACAGGGTGTTATCGTCGTAAAGACCATTCTCAGCGGATGGTTCGGCGGACAATTGCAGGTTATATACCTTCAGGTCACCTTGTTGTTGCACCATGCTTATGATTTCGCTTTCACCGTCCAGGGTGATTAATTTAGTGGAATGATTTAATTCACGGGCTATCACCACGCCTGAAGAAGTAATAAAAGGATGACCCCGACTGGTAGTAATATTCGTTATTTTGCCTTTGTCATTGCGCAGGGTTAACTCAATATAATGGCGTTCCTGTCCGCTGGTGACGGCTTCAACCCTTAGCGGTTGATTATTTCTCGACAACAGGGTCTCACCGATACTGATGGCTGAAATGGGTTTCTCACTGCCATCCTGCATCAGGATTTTTGTATCTTCGGCCAGGCAGCCGTAAACAATACGCATCGGCTTTAACTGTACGGTATTTAAAAATCGCTGGTCGGGTTCAAGGTTTTTAGGCGCATTGGTAATAAAGCTAACAATGCTTTTTCCGTCGACGTTAAGAATCACCTTGAAGACGTAATAAACCCATTCACCAGACTCAAAATCAACCTGATTGAACCTTAGCCAATCCAGATCCCAGGCGATATTGTTACTATTAATTCGGGTGTTGGGTGAGTTGAAAATATTATAATCACCGAATGGCGTGACAGGGTCGCCGCCAGCGCGGGTGCGAATTAAATAAATACTATTACTGGCGTTGACCGGTCGACCGCCGCTGAGTTCAATTTGACCCAGGTAGGTGATATTACCTTTAATGGGCACCCTGACCGAGCCATCATAGGTATTGCGGTAATCACAGTCACCTTCATCGCGGGTTAAACAGATTTTTATTTCGTTAGGATTGTTAATACTCCGCGGTGATTCATTATAAATATCTTTAGGGTAACTCTGGCTGGTAATAATTTCCGCGCCGTAAACCGTATTGTTATTGATGGTTTGGGCAAAGGTATAAATCACCGTGACCGGATAATCCGCAGCAATCTGGCTACCCGGATAGACCCCGTTGGCGCTAAGGGTGCAGTCTGCGGCGTAGACATAAGCCTGGTTGTAATTCACCGCGCCGACATTGGTCGCTTCAGCGTCAAACAAACCCAGGGTTTGCGTCACATTGGCTGCGGACACCGGCAGGGAGCCAATGGCATCGGCGCGGTAGTTTCTGCCGTCAATGGAGTCGAGCCGGACAATGCTGTAGACCGGTTGGGCGGAGCCGTCACTGGCTTCGCTCAACCGGCCGGCGCTGCGTTTAAGCAATTTTGCCTGTTGCCAGCATTGGGTAAACTGCGGAGTATTGCCAGAGGCAAGGCCGGCCAGTTTTAATTGAATATCGTAAAAGCTGACCAGCAAAGGGTCGCCGGGCTGAATAATAAACAGGCCGGCATTGCTATATTTGCTGATAACACTTTTGACAATAGTTTTTTCATCTGAAGTATAACCTTGTGTGATCATAATATCAGCACCCAATAAGTTTCAGACATAAAAGTGCGAAAAACATGACAGAGATAAATCAAGCTTTGGTGTTAATAGCCTATGAGTTTATTTGCAGGTTTCTTTGCAATAGGCGTAAATGGCGCTCAGGGTATCGGAACCCAGATATTCTGCAAATTGAGTATCGGTAGGGTCGACATCAGGATCCGCAGTCATGTTATACAGCTCTTGAGCAAACATATCTTTGGTGGCGGAGGGTTTGTTTTTAAAATAAGATTTTAACTTTCCTTTGCTGACCTTGCGTATCCAGGCGAACTCGCCGCCAAGCGCTACCTTTCCGGTGAAGAGAAATACCTTGCTGGTATAGAATATAATATCATTGGGGAAAACCTTATAGCGAACAACCTGTTCTACTTCAATGTTTTTCAGGGTTTCTTCCAATGTTTCTCTTTTTATCACGTTTAGAGCAAAATTCTTGCCATCAACCGGGCCATCTTTTGCATCCGCAGTGCCGCCAAATAACATCGGACAACCTCGGGCAAAACCTTCATTTTTTAAACCTAATAGAATAAAGTCATCATTCCCAACAGCAGCTGGATCGCTGTCAAGAATGACGTATTTTTTAATGGGCATAGTCAGGTCCTTATACATTTGTGAGTATAAAAATAGAGTTTATTTGTCTGGTCGGGAGCGATGAATTACTCATCTTCAACAATAGCAATGGCGACTAAAAAATCAACTGACACTTAAAAATAAATGAAGTATTTTTTTGTTGTGATCGAGATAATCAAGCAAATCACTGCGTTAACAAAACCAAAGAAAAATTATTTAAAGAATCAAATAAACAGGAGGGAATTGTTTTTATTTTGTTAATTCCGATTTTTAACCTCATTAAATCAAGGCATTGAAAATGGCGATTTTGTAAGCCTTTTTACGGTTGTAAAAATAAACAAAAACGCTTAGCCAAGAAATTAATTTTGGTGTGGGAATTTCTTTAATCATAAAGGTTGTGAATAAATGATTAAACAGTTGAAATAGTCATCACAATAGGTCGGTAATGATATTTATACCTTGCTAATGATATATCGGTGCAGGAAACCGCCAGCCCAAGACGGATGTCTGGGCTGAGGCCTTAATCAGCAGCAAGGAGCATCAGGATTGTGGGAATTGAATATCGGCGCTAATACGGGAGCCGTCGGCATCAAATACCAGGCATTGTCCCGCCAGGAAACCCGGCTGAAGTTTTTGGTAAGGACGAAAATGCGCATCCCCGGGGAGCAACATTTTAAAGCCGTCGTAGCCGTGGCATTGGCCAAAAAGATAGGTGTTGTTGCCGAGTCGCTCGACCACTTCGCAATGAAAATCGAGCCGTAACACTGAGTCGGAGTGGGTGGTCAGGTGCTCGGGACGGATCCCCAGCGTGACTGTTTCACCGGGGGCAACCTGCAGGGTGGCGATAGTCAGGGTCAGCGTTTTATCTGCGCCGATAGCGACGGTCAACGCTTCCGGCGTCCAACTTACCACCGTGGCCGGCAAGAAATTCATTTTCGGTGAACCAATAAACCCGGCGACAAATTTGTTGATGGGGTTGTAATACAGCGCCATTGGCGCGCCCATCTGCTCGACTTTGCCGTAGTTCATTACCACAATTTTATCGGCCAGCGTCATGGCTTCCACCTGATCGTGGGTGACATACACCATGGTGGTTTTCAGCTCCTGGTGCAGCTTGGCAATATGCAGGCGCATATCGACCCGCAGCTCGGCGTCCAGATTGGAAAGTGGCTCATCGAACATGAATACTTTGGGATTACGCACTATGGCACGGCCGATGGCGGTGCGCTGCCGTTGGCCACCGGAAAGCTGCTTGGGTTTTCTGTCCAGCAGGTGGGAAAGTTGCAGGGTTTTGGCCACCATTTCGATTTGGTGGCGGATTTGTTCTTTGGGCATCCCGTTCACCTTGAGCCCATAACCCATATTTTCGGCCACCGTCATATGCGGGTAGAGCGCATAAGACTGAAACACCATGGCTACACCCCGGTGGGCTGGCGCAACGTCGTTGACCCGTTCATTACCAATTAGGATATCTCCGTCGCTGATCTCCTCCAACCCGGCAATCATGCGCAGTAGCGTTGATTTTCCACAGCCTGATGGCCCCACAAAAACGGCGAATTCGCCACTTTCAATTTCAAGATTGATATTGTGCAGCGTCACCGTTTTGTCAAAACGCTTGGTGACATTCCTCAGTCTTATGCTGGACATCTGTTGATCCTCGGAAAGTTATCAGTAGACAAACCCTGTCAGGGTGTCTTTCGGCGAGCTCTGCGAGAGGTTGTAGTACGTATAACAATTGTTTTATCTCCTTCAGAACCGCCGGAAAGGCTTGAAAAGACTATAACTGCGCTGCATTTCAAGCCATATCACTGGTTTTCATTTCTGCAATAACGATCACACAATGATGATAATTGTATAGAGTTGGTGCGCTTCAAAGCGTAGCGTATAACAAGGTGAGGTAATGAAAGAGGTTGCACATTAGATGTTGTAATATCGAATATTATGCCTGACCTGAATGCTGCACTTGCAAAGTGATAAAACTAAAATGTAATACCTTCACATGAGGTGGGTAATGAAAACCAAAACAATCACTGCTTTGATATTGACCGCTCTGGCGGCCAGTCACTATTCCGGCTTTGCTGTCGCCGCGGCGGCGGGCCAACAGCTGACCGTCTGGGAAGATATCAAAAAGTCAGACGGCATCAAGGGGGCAATCACCGATTTTGAAAAACAGAACAACGTGAAAGTTAACCTGTTGGAAATGCCTTTCGCCCAGCAAATTGAAAAGCTGCGCCTGGATGGTCCGGCCGGTATTGGGCCCGATGTGTTGGTGATCCCCAACGACCAACTGGGGGCGGCAGTAGTGCAAGGCTTACTGGCCCCCATAAAGCTGGATCAGGCCGCGATGGACGCCTACACCAAGCCTTCCATTGGCGCTTTCACCCTGGAGCATCAGCTGTACGGCGTACCAAAGGCGGTAGAAACGCTGGTACTGATTTACAACAAAGACCTGTTAGCGCAGCCGCTGGCGGATCTGGATGCCTATTACAATTTCTCCAAACAGCAGCGTGCAGCGGGTAAATACGGTTTGTTGGCCAAGTTTGACCAAATTTATTACAGCCGCGGCGCGATCGCCGGTATGGGGGGGTATATCTTCGGTGACGACGGTAAAGGGGGACTTAACCCGCTGGATGTCGGTCTGAATACCGCTGGTAGCGTAGCCGCCGTGAGTTATCTGAAAAAATTCTACGCTGATGGTCTGTTCCCTGCGGGCATCATCGGAGACGGTGGGTTAAATGCGATTGACTCTCTGTTTACCGAGAAGAAAGCGGCGGCGGTGATTAACGGCCCCTGGGCCTTCCAGCCTTATGCCGACGCCGGTATCAATTACGGCGTAGCACCGTTGCCAACTCTGCCAAACGGTAAACCGATGAACTCCTTCCTGGGAGTGAAAGGCTACGTGGTGTCAACCTGGAGTAAAGATAAGGTACTGGCACAGAAATTTATCGAATTTATCAACCAACCGAAGTATGTGAAAACCCGCTATCAGGTGACCCAAGAGATCCCTCCGCTGGTAGCGATGATTGACGATCCGATCATCAAGAATGACGAAAGAGCCAGTGCGGTTGCGATACAGGCCAGTCATGCGACTGCCATGCCCGGGATCCCGGAAATGCAGGAAGTTTGGGGGCCGGCCAACGCGGCGTTGGAACTGAGCATGACCGGCAAACAGTCGCCCAAAGCGGCGCTGGACGATGCGGTAAAGCAAATCAAAATGCAAATCGAAGCGATGCAGGCCAGCAACCAGTAATCGCGCAGCGGGAGGTTTCCTCCCGTTATCAAGAAGGAGCAGTGTGTGATTGTCACTCCAAGTGAAAAATTGTCCGTCGGCAGAGGTCGATACAGCCATGCCATGGCAGCGCTGATTGTGGCGTTGATCCCCGGGTTTGGTCAGTTCTATCACCGACAATGGGCGAAAGGGTTGATTTTCCTGCTGCTACTTAGCAGCTTTGTCGGCGTGAGCTGGCAGTTCCTCACCGAAGGGCTGTGGGGGCTTTATACGCTCGGCAGCGAAGTCCCGCGCGATAACTCGATTTTCCTGCTGGCGGAAGGGATCCTCAGCGTTTTGGTTATTGGTTTCGGGCTGACGATTTATGCTCTGTCGCTACGCGATGCCTGGGTAAACGGCAGGAAGCGCGATGCCGGTATGGCGCTCAACAGCGTGCGTAAGCAATACCAGATGCTGCTGAGCGATGGTTTTCCTTATCTGATGATTACCCCAGGGTTTATCCTGCTGGTGTTTGTGGTGATCTTTCCGATTCTGTTTGGTTTCTCAATCGCCTTCACCAATTACAACCTGTACCACACGCCGCCGGCAAAACTGGTGGACTGGGTCGGGTTTAAAAACTTCATCAATATTTTCACTTTGTCGATCTGGCGTTCGACCTTCTTTGATGTGCTGCAATGGACAGTGGTCTGGACGCTGCTGGCCACCACGCTGCAATGCACCGTAGGGGTCCTGCTGGCGATTTTGGTCAATCAGAAGGATTTACGTTTCAAGCCGCTGATCCGCACCATTTTCATTCTGCCCTGGGCGGTGCCGGGTTTTGTCACCATTTTGGTGTTTGCCGGCATGTTCAATGACTCTTTCGGGGTGATCAATAATGCCATACTGGCGTTTTTCGGTATTGCCCCGAAAGCCTGGATGACCGATCCGTTTTGGACCAAAGCGGCGTTGATCCTCATGCAAACCTGGCTTGGCTTCCCGTTTGTGTTCGCCATGACCACCGGCGTGCTGCAGGCGATCCCGGATGACTTGTATGAAGCCGCCACCATGGATGGGGCAAGTACCTTGACCAAGCTGCGAACCATTACGCTGCCGCTGGTGCTCTATTCAATTGCGCCAATAATCATCACGCAATACACCTTCAATTTTAACAATTTCAATATCATTTATCTGTTCAACAACGGCGGTCCGGCGGTAGCTGGCTCCAATGCCGGAGGAACCGATATTCTGGTGTCGTGGATCTACAAGTTGACGATGTCGTCTTCGCAGTACGCCATCGCAGCCACCATCACCATCCTGCTGTCGATTTTTGTCGTGGGTATCGCGCTGTGGCAGTTCCGCGCCACCCATTCGTTCAAGAATGATAATGGGGCCTAAGGGGAGAGTCATGTCAAAGAGCATCAGGAAAGAGAAGTGGGTGCGTTTATCCCTGTCGTGGCTGGTGATTATTTTGGTGTCCGCCATCATCATTTACCCGCTGGTATGGACCGTTGGCGCTTCGCTTAATGCCGGCAACAGCCTGTTGAGCAGTTCTATCATTCCGGAGAACCTGTCGTTTCAGCATTATGCCGACCTGTTCAATGGCAAAGTCAATTACATGACCTGGTACTGGAATTCGATGAAAATCAGTTTCTTGACCATGGTGTTGACGTTAATCAGCGTCAGCTTTACCGCTTACGCGTTTTCACGTTTTCGCTTCAAGGGACGGCAGAACGGCCTGATGCTGTTTCTGCTGTTGCAAATGATCCCGCAGTTTTCCGCGTTGATTGCGATATTTGTTTTGTCGCAACTACTGGGGCTGATCAACAGCCATATGGCGTTGGTACTGATCTATGTGGCGGGGATGATCCCTATGAACACCTATCTGATGAAAGGCTATCTGGATGCGATCCCTAAAGACCTGGATGAGTCTGCACGCATGGATGGAGCAGGTAACTTCAGGATTTTTATAGAGATTATCATGCCACTGTCCAAGCCGATTATCGCGGTGGTGGCATTGTTCTCGTTCACTGGCCCGCTGGGGGATTTCATCCTCTCCAGCACCATTTTACGGACTCCAGACCAATATACCCTGCCAATTGGCCTGTATAACCTGGTGTCGCAAAAGATGGGCGCCAGTTACACCACTTATGCGGCGGGGGCAGTACTGATAGCGCTGCCGGTCGCCATCCTATATCTGGCCCTGCAGAAGTACTTTGTTTCTGGCCTGACCTCTGGCAGCACCAAAGGATAATCCAATGAAAATATTGAAACCGGGTTTATTAAGTTTCTGTCTGGCCGGGCTGCTGTCCACCACGGCGTTGGCGGCGGTGGAAAGCGTCATCATTAAGCCACTGAATAATGTTCCGGCCGCCTTTATCAAAGGTGTTGATATTTCGACGCTGGCCGACGTGGAGCAACACGGCGGTAAGTTCTATGACGCGAATAACGTTCAACAGGATCCGTTGGTGATCCTCAAACATAACGGAGTTAATTACGTCCGTCTGCGGCTGTGGGTCAATCCGCAGGACAGCGCCGGTCATCCTTATGGTGCCGGCAATAATGACCTCGCCACTACGCTTGCATTGGCAAAGCGGGTGAAGGCGCAGGGCATGAAGCTGCTGCTGGATTTCCATTACAGTGATTTCTGGACTGACCCGGGTAAGCAGTTCAAACCTAAAACCTGGGAGCAGATGAGTTATGACCAGTTGAAAGTGGCGATCCATGATTACACCCGCGACACTATCGCCAGTTTCAAGCAGCAGGGCGTGCTGCCGGATATGGTGCAGATCGGCAATGAGATCAACGGCGGTATCCTGTGGCCGCAGGGTAAAAGCTGGGGACAGGGCGGCGGTGAGTTTGATCGGCTGGCCGGGTTGCTGAACGCCGCGATTAGCGGCCTACGGGAAAATCTGGATTCCCCGGCACAGGTGAAGATCATGCTGCATCTGGCGGAAGGGACCAAGAATGACACTTTCCGTTGGTGGTTCGACGAGATCACCAAGCGCAACGTGCCGTTCGATATCATTGGCTTGTCGATGTACACCTATTGGGATGGGCCTATCGCCAGATTACAGGACAATATGGATGATATCAGCCAGCGCTATAGCAAAGACGTGATTGTGGTGGAGGCCGCCTATGGTTATGGCCTGGAGAACTGCGACGATACCGACAACAGTTTCTCCGCCAAAGAAGTCCAGGATGGAGGTTATCCGGCCACCGTTCAGGGACAGGCTGATTTTATTCGCGACCTGATGCAAAGCATTATTAACGTGCCGGCCAGCCGTGGCAAAGGCCTGTTTTATTGGGAACCCACCTGGATTGCCGTACCAGGTGCTGGCTGGGCCACCCCTGCGGGCATGAAATATATTAGTGAGTCCGGCAAGGATGGTAATGCGCGAGAAAATCAGGCGTTGTTTGATTGCCGAGGAAAAGAATTGCCCTCATTAAAGTCATTTAATTAATTACGTGGATTACTAATAAAGCCTTCCAATGATTATTTTCTAAGGAATTATAATGAATAAATTTCCGCCTTTGAGTGCCAAGGTGCCGGGGCTATTACATGGTGCAGACTACAACCCGGAGCAATGGGGTAATTATCCTGACGTGATAGAAATGGATATGCAGATGATGACAGAAGCCCACTGCAATATTATGTCAGTGGGCATATTCAGTTGGTCGAAGTTAGAGCCCGAAGAAGGAATATATCAATTTGATTGGCTGGATGGGGTACTGAATAAGTTATTTCAGCAGGGTATTCATGTGTTTCTGGCCACGCCAAGCGGTGCACGACCTGCGTGGATGTCGCAGAAATACCCGGAAGTGCTGCGCGTGGGGCGAGACCGGGTGCAGGCTTTGCACGGCGGTCGACATAACCACTGCCTGTCATCCCCGGTGTATCGCCGTAAGGTGAATGAAATTAACCAGCAGTTGGCGCAACGTTACGCGCAGCATCCGGCAGTGATTGGCTGGCATATTTCCAATGAATACAGTGGTGAATGCCACTGCAGCCGTTGCCAGAGTGCTTTCCGTCAGTGGGTGCAGCAGCGTTACCAAACGCTGGAGCGACTGAACGAGGCCTGGTGGAGCGATTTCTGGAGCCACACTTACAGCGACTGGTCGCAGATTGAGTCACCGGCACCGCAAGGTGAGGTCTCCATTCATGGTTTGAATCTGGACTGGCGGCGTTTTTGCAGCAGCCAGGCCACCGACTTCTGTGCACAGGAAATTGTGCCACTGAAGGCGGCCAACCCATTGTTACCGGCCACCACCAACTTTATGGAATATTTCTATGATTACGATTATTGGCAGATGTCGAAAGTCATAGATTTTATTTCCTGGGACAGCTACCCGATGTGGCATAACCAGCAGGATGAAACCGGGTTGGCCTGCTATACCGCCATGTTCCACGATCTGATGCGCAGCCTGAAGCAAGGCCAGCCTTTTGTGCTGATGGAGTCGACGCCAAGCGTGACCAACTGGCAGCCGACCAGCAAGCTGAAGAAGCCGGGGATGCATATCCTGTCCTCACTGCAGGCGGTGGCCCACGGTGCGGATTCGGTGCAGTACTTCCAGTGGCGCAAAAGCCGTGGTTCGGTGGAAAAATTCCATGGGGCGGTGATTGATCACTCCGGGCGACTGGATACCCGCGTCGGTAAAGAGGTGTGTGAGTTGGGCCGCCTATTGGCCGCTATGGCCCCAGTGGCAGGCAGTCGGGTTGAGGCTCGGGTCGCGATTATCTTCGACTGGGAAAGCCGCTGGGCAATGGATGATGCCCAGGGACCACGCAATATCGGGCTGCATTATGAACAAACGGTCGTGGAGCACTATCGACCGTTTTGGGAACAGGGCATCGCGGTGGATATTATTAACGCCGACAGCGATCTTTCGGGTTACCAACTGGTGATTGCCCCGATGCTCTATATGGTGCGTGAAGGTTTCGCCGAGCGAGCTGAAGCCTTCGTTCGGCAGGGCGGTCAGTGGGTTGCCAGCTACTGGAGTGGCATCGTCAATGAGAGCGACCTGTGCTATCTCGGTGGCTTCCCGGGGCCATTACGACCGCTGCTGGGAATATGGGCGGAAGAGATTGACAGCCTGACAGAGGGTGAGACCAATAGCATCCGGGGCGTTCCGGGTAACGAACTGGGTCTGCAGGGAAATTATCAGGCGCGTCACCTGTGCGAGTTGATCCATCTGGAGGGAGCTAGTGCGCAGGCAGTCTACGGTGGGGACTTCTATGCCGGGCGTCCGGCGCTGACGGTGAACCGCTTTGGTGAGGGTAAGGCGTGGTATGTCGCTTCGCGGAACGATGCCTCGTTCCAGCGTGATTTCTTTATGGCGATAGCCGAAGAGCTGGCGTTGCCGCGTGCACTGGCCACTTCACTACCGCAGGGGGTTACCGCGCAGCGCCGCACCGATGGTGAGTCTGAATTTGTGATCGTGCAAAACTACAGCGACAACGTAAAAAAACTGTCGCTTCCGGCGATTTATGTCGATATGGCAGACAATCAAACCCAGCAGGGCGAAATGGTTTTGGCGCCCTGGGGCTGTCGTGTATTAACCCGTCGCCTGGCATAGTTTTTCCCCTTACGCCCGTTCAAGTGAACGGGCGTTTTTTTACGTCTGAATGTTGTGAGGAAAATACCATGGTCAGTTTAAAAGCCTTTACGCACTATTTTTCCCATCCTAAACTTCCGCCTGAAGATAATAGCGTTGAAACGTTATTTTTAGACAACCTGATGCAGTACCTCGGCGGGCGAGAGAATATCATTCATGTCGATGCCTGTATTACCCGGTTGCGCGTGACGGTAGCGGATTTATCCAAAGTCGATACACAGGGGTTACAGCAATCGGGTGCGTTGGGAGTGATTATTATAGGTCAGGAGGTGCATGCCATATTTGGCAAGAAATCGGATAATTTGCGAAAATTATTGTCAGAATTATTTCTGACCGATCCAGAATAATAAAAAAATAGATAACCCCTACAGGGGTTATCTATCGACGACAGCAACCGGAGAACATCGTCAAAGAGACCGGTAACAATGATGGGGTATTAATATATTAACCTAGGCGTACGACTATTTTTGCGGATATTTACCTGTTACCACCATGCCTCGACCTGAACGCCAAAGTTCCAGGTATTGCTGGCCGTACCGTCCTGGAATGAATTGCCTTGCTCAGAGTCATTGAGATAGGAAGCGAACACGCGTAATTCAGGGCGTGACATGAACTCCGGCCCATCCGCTAACCCCAGCGCCAGCGTGTACTTCTCGCCGCCTTGCTTGTAGTGGCTACCGTCTTTGTTGTCGTCTTTCTGGTAGAAACCACCGACTTCGCCAATACCCCGAACGTACTGGGTAAATTGGTATTGGGCGCGACCTACCAGGGAAACCAGGTTACTTTTATCAATCGAGTCGCTGATGTCGCTGGCTGAACCCCAGGTCAACACATGGTTGAGTGAGAACTTATCGGTAATCGGGATCAGGCCGGTGTTGATCACCCGGTAACCGGTCGCATCTTGGGTGTTATTCCATACGTCATACCAACCGCCGCCCTGGGACACCATATTTTGTGCCAAGCCTTTGGTCGCGTATTGCAGTACGGTTTTGTTGTAGCCACCCAGTATATCCTGGCTGATTTCTCCGGTCAGCATTACGCCGTTTTTGGCATCATACAAACCGCCATATTCTTTCTGCTTGTTGGTCGGATTTGGCATCGCATAGTCGATACCAAACTCGGTCCAGGCTCCGCTCCAGGGCTTCCAGCCGGCATAGCGCAGATCGAGATAGTTGATGTTGAGGTCGTTATCGTTGTCGACACGGTAATCCACGTCGTTACCATCACCGCGGATCCAGGCTACGGAGAGGGCTCCGGGGCCGAGCGTGTAATTTTCTACACCGGCGCCGGCACCGGAGATGTTCCAATACTTGGTATCAATGATGTGCAGGTCGTGGCGCTGGTAATAACGTTTCCCCCCCCAGATCACCGCATTCGGATCACCGGGTATCAGCCCCTTGATTTGCAGATTAAGCTGGCGTAGTCCGAACTGGGCATCGTCCCCCAGCGTGGTTTCATTGTCGTTGGAACCATCAGATACCATGCTGACCATACTGTCGAGGTAGAAACTGACATCGTTCTTTTTGTAGACCTCGCTACCCAGCTCGATTTCTCCATAGGTATCGGATTCGTTACCCAGACGGCCAATCTTGTTCTTTTGCCACTCTTCTAATCCACCGTCTTGGGAGACGCCAACTCCAGAACGTAGATAACCATGAAAATCGATCCCTGGAACATCGACAGCAAATGCGGCCGGTGTGATAAGCGTTATCGCCAGAGCGACAGGCAGTGTGCGTAATGTTGTTTTCATGTATTCCTCTTGATGTTTTGTAATACGTTCACATTTTGTCAGCAATAAAATGGCTATTCATGACAACACACAATCTGCTTGTTGATTTATTGTGATTTAGTGCAAATAAAATAGCGATATTTGTAACGAAAAGTGAGAAGGATCACGAACGCTATGGATGTGAACGAATAACTTTCATGGAAATTCTTTGGATGTGACCCGGGTAACTATGTTGTGAAGGGGACGCCTGCTACAATTCATACAGAGCAATCACAGGGAATGGGTTATGAAGTCGAAAAGTACCACTTTAGAGGATGTTGCCCGCCATGCCGGCGTGTCTTATCAGACAGTTTCACGGGTATTGAACAAGTCCGCCAATGTATCTGAGGGCACGCGTCGTAAGGTGGAACAATCGATAGAACTGCTCCGCTATGTGCCAAATCGCCTGGCACAGCAACTGGTTGGCAAGCAGAGCCGCACTGTGGGGTTGGTGACCATATCACTGGCACTGCACGCCCCTTCACAGGTGGCGGCGGCGGTAAAACGGTACGCTAATGCGGAAGGTTATCAGGTACTGATTTCCATGATTGATGAGAACGTCAATCATGGCATACAAGATTCGATCAACGATCTAAAATCGCAACGGGTAGAGAAGGTGATCATCAACGTACCGCTGGAAACGGCGGTGGCGGAAAAAATTGCTGCGGACAACGACGACATCACTTGTCTGTTCCTCGACGTCGATCCTTACAGTTCGGTGTTTAACGTTTCCTTCAATCCGGCGGACGGTACCCGTGCCAGCGTGAAGTATCTTTATGAACTGGGGCATCGTGACATTGCCTTGTTGGCTGGTCCGCAGTACTCGATATCGGCCAATTTACGGCTGAAAAACTGGCAGGAAGCGCTGCAGGATTACGGCCTGACGCCGGTCACCGTGCTGCACGGAAATTGGGATGCTCAAAGTGGCTATGCCGGTGCATTGCAGATGCTGCGTGAAACTCCGCATTTTACTGCGGTGCTGGTGGGGAACGATCAGATGGCACTCGGTCTGCTCAGCGCCTTCCATCAGAACCAACTGCCGGTGCCGGGGCAAAAATCGGTAATTGGTTATGATGACGCTTATGAAAGCGCGTTCTTCTTCCCGGCGCTGACCACCGTCTCGCTGGATCTTGACTTGCAGGGCAAGGAAGCCGTCAGGAAGGTGCTTAACACCAGCGAGAGTGAAGTCTCACGTTCCTCGTCCATTCTGTCGGCCAGGTTGGTGATCCGTAATTCAACTGGGCCACGTGAGCAGAATGACAAGGATTTGAAGCAGATTGCCGAACAACTGCGCCAGTTGGCTCAACGTCTGGCACAGTGAGTAAAGTTGCTAAATCATTCACAAAATATCCCAAGCCGTCATCAATGCCGTGACGGCGGGGGTAATCACGCTGCACTTTCAGATGGCGCCAACCGAGCGCCGTCTGACGTCAGGCGTTATCCACACGTGGATTAGAGTGGGTCGGCTGGCTCGGATACTCCACCTGATGTTTTTGCAGATAGTCGCGTATGAGCTGGCGGATCACCTGAGAAGGGGTGACATCCTGTTGCAGACACAAGTCTTCCAACGCTTTTTTCTTGTCAGGATCAATGAGTACGGTCAGACGTGCCGTTTTCTTTTCCATGATGGTGACTCCAGAGAATAATAATCAAATGATAATCGTCAGGCGGCCATACCGCCTCAGCTAAAGTGCAACCGTTCAATCTTGCGCGACAGGAAGCGGAGGTCGCAGTTAAAGCTCGGGCCAATCTCGGCGGACAGGCGGCGCAACAAGCTTAACGGCGTCTCGATTTCGGCCGGTGTCGCATAGATAATCACGTTGCCGCTGGGTGCCACGCAGTACAACACGGTGTTAAACACCCGGTGCAGGCTGTGGTACAGCAGTGAGTTTTGATCGGGCACTTCATGGTAGTTCAGCACTAACCAACCCTGTGGTGAAAGTCGTCCGGCACAGCGCTGAAGAAAGGTTTGCGTTCCTTGTTGCGGATCCATACTGAAGGCGCTGTAGAGATCGGAGAAAATCAAATCATAGTGTCGCGTTACGGCAGCCCGTAAAAAATCGGCCGCATCCGCCACGTGTAATATCACCGTTTCGTCAGTGGGCAAGGTAAAGTAACTTTGGGCAACAGAGATCACCGCCGCACGCAGTTCCACCACTTCCAGTAGCATATTGGAATCATAGGCATGCAGCGCCCGCACCAGGCCCCCTCCGCCCAGACCCAGGATCAATGCAGATGAAGGTGGTTGCCAGGCGACCGCCATCAACATGGTTTTGATGTAGTTGTGAACCGGTACCTGTGGCGCGTCGATGCACATTTTGCTCTGCTCGCAGATGCCGTCAAAACGCAGGGTCCGGTAGCCCTTGTGGTCAGAGACAATAATTTCGCCGCAGTGATCCTGCTCACGGGCAATGACCTGACCGCGAGGCGAGAAATCCAGACTATTGAGCAATTTATCAACCAAAGACATAGTAATTTCGTTAAGCCTCCATCAAAACGGCGGTGTTACTTACGGGCGCACATAAACTCGGCGGTACAGATACGGCGGCCATCTACCGTGGCACGACCGGTAAAGCGGGCAAGGCCGGAGCGTTGTCGGACAAAGGCGACTTCCATGCGCAGTTGATCGCCAGGCCGGGCCGAACGATAGAAACGGGCACGATGAATGGCGGCAAAGTAGTAATGCTCGCCGGGCAACAACGGGCTAAGAAAGTAGTGGGCCAACAGGCCTGTGGTCTGTGCCAGCGCTTCTACCATTAATATGCCGGGAAACACCGTAGTCTGATGGTGGCCGGTCCAAAAGGTCGGTTCATTGGCGGTGATATTTTTGATGGCGCTTAGGCGACCTTCGGCAATAGAGGTGCCGTCAGGCAGGATGCGGTCAACCAGCAGACAGGGAAAGCGGTGTGGCAGGATAGATTGAACGTCCTGAAACTGTATAGGTTTACCATTCAGCGGCATGATTGATTTGGGTCCTGTCAGCGGGACGAAGCTCAGCTTACGCCGGCTTTTGTGCCTGTCGAAGTGTAATAACATTATAATGTTATTATCATCAGATGCACTAAATGAAAATGATCAGACTGGTAAATAGGGGTCTATTAGTGACAATGTCACTAATTAAAGATAATAAGAATATAATTCAATTTATTGATTAATAATATTTTTTGGCAGAAAGGGGAGCGATTAGCCGCCAACAGAGGGTGGCGGCTAACGGGGATCATTTTTTATCGCGGGTCAGTTTATCGAGATAGCCCATCACAAAGGCGGAAAGCACGAAGGTGAGGTGGATGATCACATACCACATCAGCTTATTGTCCGGCACGTTCTTGGCATCCATAAACACTCGCAGCAGGTGGATGGAAGAAATGGCGACAATCGACGCGGCCACCTTGCTCTTCAGCGAGGTGGAGTCCATTTTCCCCAACCAGCTCAGTTTTTCTTTGTCGTCGCTGATATCCAGTTGCGAAACAAAGTTCTCGTAACCCGAGAACATCACCATCACCAGTAATCCACCCACCAGTGCCATATCGATCAACGACAGCAGCGTCAGAACCAAATCCGCTTCTGCGATGGCGAAAATGTTTGGCAGAACGTGGATGATCTCTTGGAAGAATTTTATCGACAGCGCCAACAGGGCCAGCGACAGGCCAAAGTAAACCGGTGCCAGCAGCCAACGAGAGGCGTACATGGCATTTTCTAGAAAGCGTTCCATAGTCATCTGAGTTCGTTACAAAAAGTGGAGCACAGTATAACGCAACAGGCCTGGCAAATGGCAAGTGACCGTGGCGCGATTAAGGGGGATTTCACCGGGGCTGTAGCTGTTCTGGCCGAGGGGGTAATTCCCTCTTGTTATAAGGTGCTTTTATAGCGGTTTACTCCGGCGTGATTTATTTTGCCAATATATATTGAGCTATCTGGAAATCATACTAGGATTTAAATGTCGTCGAATAACATGGCGGCAATCATTTATATCGCGAGCGAATTATATATAACGGAAATGAATTAATCGAATGGAGATGGAGATGGAAAATTCCCTGAATGGAAAAGCAAGCGGTTGGGACAGCGTCAATGATTTGCTGAATTACCATAACAGAGGTAATGGATTAACCCTCAATAATAAGCCTTCTTTTGGTGTGGAGGAGGCCGGTAAACAAATAGCGCGCAGTGAGCAGACCTGGAATGGCATTCATGTTACCGGTCAAGGCGCTACTGTGACTTATTCCTTCCCGGATTGGGATTATAATCAAAGTAATTTAAATTTCCGCTTTGGCGTCAAGAATCAGGACACCGGCCTTAGCGCCTTCACTGCCGATCAACAAGCGCAGGCCAAGCTTTCTCTGCAGTCCTGGGCGGATGTGGCAAACCTTAACTTTGTTGAGGTAGCCCCAGGGCAAAAGTCCAACATTACCTTTGGTAATTATCAGGGCGACGGCCAGGCCTACGCGATTAAGCCTTTTAGCGGTGCCGGCAACGACTACCGCGGGCATAATACCGATGGTCAAAGCTGGTTCAATATCAATTACAAGTATGAAGATGCCCGGGATGGGGTTTACGCCAACCTGCACCCTGAATTGGGTAACTACGGGCGTTTGAGTATCACCCACGAACTGGGGCATACGTTGGGACTGGATCATCCGGGTAAATATAATGCCGATGAAAATAATCCACCCAACTATAGTATGGCGAGTTATGCCGAGGATACCCGCCAGTTCAGCGTGATGAGCTATTGGGATGAAGCTGTTACCGGTGGTGACAACGGCGGCCATTATGCTGCCGCACCGCTGGTTGACGATATTGCCGCTATTCAGTATCTCTATGGCGCCAATACCACTACGCGCACCGGGGATACGGTGTACGGGTTCAATTCCAATACCGACAGGGATTTCTACACGCTGACGGACAGCAACCAGAAGCTGGTGTTCTCCGTCTGGGATGCGGGCGGCAACGATACGCTTGATTTCTCGGGTTATACGCAGAACCAACGCATCAACCTGACGCAAGGCTCCTTCTCTGACGTCGGCGGGTTGACCGGCAACGTATCCATCGCTCTGGGCGCCGTTATTGAAAATGCCATTGGGGGTTCAGGGAATGATGTGATTGTCGGCAATGATGCGGCCAATATTCTCCATGGCGGTGCGGGCAATGACGTTATTTACGGTGGCGGCGGACAGGATCAGCTATTTGGTGGCAGCGGCAAAGATATCTTTGTTTTCGCGGCGGCGAGTGACTCGCCAATCAAATCACCGGATAAGATCATGGACTTTGAAACTGGCATCGACAAAATTGATCTGTCCTTCTTTAATTATGGCGATAACGGCACAGACTTTATTCACTTCGTCGACAGTTTTAGCGGCCAGGCAGGGGAAGCACAGCTAACCTATAATTCACAAAATAATTTAAGTGAATTAGCGCTAAATATAACTGGCCAGGCTACTCCGGATTTCCTGGTTAATATCGTAGGGCAAGCCAATATGGCCACTGACTTTATTGTTTAAATCCGCTGCGGTGGGTTATGCCCACCGTTTTTTAAGGTCTTTGTTCTTCATCCCTCCTGACAGCCTTCTCTCTGACCCGGTACCTGCGCCACTTTGTAAGGATTTCGTAAAAGTTGAGGAATAACCCAGCAATAGATTTAATAGGGTTATATCGATATTGATTATGATAAGCATTGTCATTATCATTTGTTCCATCAAGTCTACGCAGAGAGACCTTTCTTTAAGCATTATTACTTTTTATTAATATCATTTATCCCGGATAACCACCGGGAGACGAAGCAACTGCGAGCGCATACTAATAATTACTGCAGGGCTAACACATGCGCAAAACCTTTAATTACCGGGGAGTTATCGGTCAGTCTTTCCTGTGGGGAACCTTGTTCACCACCGCCTTTAACGTTAATGCCGAGGTAAAGAAAAACTTAACAGAAAAGACCACGCAAAATGAAGAGGAAATAACGGTTGTTGCACCGGTGATTGAGAAGAAAGCCGGTACCATCACCACGATTTCTGCGCAGGATATGCAGAAAAAGGGCGGTAATGACTTCGGTTCGATTATGCGCTATGAACCGCTGATTAGCGCCACCGGCGTTAGTGGCGGCTCGTCCTCAGGTAAAAGCGGATTCGATCGCAGTGGCTATACCGGCTATAACATCCGTGGTCTTGAGAGTAACCGTGTCGGGCTGGATGTCGATGGCATTCCACAACCGGATGCCACCGGGCGAAGCTATGTCAGCCGTGCCGGCCTCAACACCTTTGGTATTGGCCGCGACTATCTTGACCCCTATATGTATGGTCAGGTGGACATCGAGTCAGGGGCCACTTCAACCGAACGTAGCAACACCTCCATCGGCGGTGCGGTGTCGTTTTCACCGAAGTCGGCGGACCAGTACCTGTCACCGACCAAACCGACCTATTTTGGTTACCAAAGCGATTACGACTCCGCTAACCGCAGCTGGCATAACGGCATTACCGCAGCGGCGGGTGATGAACAACTGCGCGGGGTGTTTGTTTATAGCCGCCGCGATGGTCAGGAAACGCGTAACAACAGCGGTACCCACCAGGCTTATCCGGCCAACTGGCATTCCAACGCGTTGATGGCTTCCGGCATCTGGCAGCCGAGTGACGAACATAAACTCACCGGTACAGTGGATTATTACGACAAAACCAACCACACCCACTACGACAGTTGGAACTCGGCCGGCAGCGCCATTCTTGGTACCGCCCAGCAGCAGAGCAATACGCGCCGCTGGGGTATCAGCCTGAAAGATGAATGGACGCCGTTCAATGATTACGTCGACACCCTGACATCGAAAGCTTATTACCAGCAAACCCAGGCGCACGACAACACCTACATGCCGACCAGTACCGGCAGCATGGAACGGGTTTACTCCGACTACAACGTCAACACCTACGGTTTTGAAACGCAGATCGCCAAAACTCTGGGTCGGCATACGCTGAGCGGTGGGCTCAATGGGCGGGTCACCGATACCGAGCGTCCCTTCCGTGAAGAGCCTGCCCCCAGTGCATTTACCGCCATCATGCAGCCGGAGTCAGACAGCCGCAGCTACGTGTTGGGCGGGTTTGTTCAGGACCGGGTCCAGTTTGATCTGGACGGGCACGGTTTTGCCATGGTGCCTGGCGTGCGCGTGACTCACCAGAACACCAAGCCGCAGAACCTGAGCGGCCTGACCACCGGCAGCACGGTGCTGACGGAGTCCGAACTGGAAATGCTGTACGGTAAAAGCAACACCGATACCCAGGTATTACCATCACTCAGCTTCCAGTACGACATTACGCCGGGGTTGATGACCTACCTGCAATACAAACGCGGCGCACAGTTCCCGAATGCCAGCCAGCTTTATGGCTCCTGGAACCTTGGTTCCAGCTACGCGGGTACGGCGCAGTACGCGTTGATCGGCAACGCCGATCTGAAAACCGAGACCAGCAACAATCTGGAATGGGGCGTGAAGGGGGAAGTGGTGGAAGGGGTGACGTTGCGAACCTCGTTGTTCTACAACACCTATAAAAACTTCATCGCCTATACCCGTTATCAGCGTGCCAGCAGCCCAGACCGGTTCACTAACGTGCCTTCCAATATCTACACCATTTATCAGGCGGAAAACCGTGACAAAGCCTACATCTACGGCGGGGAAGTCAGCACCAGGCTGAATTTTGGCACCTGGTTTGAGCAGGTTAACGGCCTGAGCGCCAATTTTGCTCTGGGGTATAACCAGGGTAAATCCAAGTCCAGCTACTCCGGTGACAAGTATGTCGATATCGACAGCGTCGCGCCAATGAAGGCGATAGTGGGCGTGGCGTGGGATGATCCGGCAAAACGCTACGGTGCGGCGGTGACCGCGACCTTTGTCAAAGGCAAACAGGCAACGGCTACCAACCGTGAAAGCTACAACAACGCCAGCGGCGGCACGCTCACCGACTCTACGGCTGAGTATCTGCGCGTGCCGGGTTACGGTCTGGTCGACATGTCGGCCTACTGGCAGGTGGCCCGCAATGTGAAGCTGAGCGGCGGCGTGTATAACATCACCGACAGAAAATACCGCGATTACCTGAGCAGCCGCGAACTCACGGACTCCACCAATCAGGATGCTTACGATAATGCGCTGGCTGTCATGCCGGGAAGAACCTTCCAGCTTGGCGTCAACGTAGATTTCTAAGGCCAGCCTTGACTGCAACAACCGTCTCTCATCTTTGAACGACGGTTGTTGTGTCAGTCATCTTCATAAGGAGCTAGCGGATGCAATCATGGATTATCGGACTACTGATGCTGCCGTTTTCGGTGTTCGCCGGCGAGCGCGTGATAGCTATTGGCGGTGACATCACGGAAATTATTTATGCACTGGGTGCGCAGCAAACGTTGGTCGCACGCGACAGTACCAGCCAGCAACCACCGCAGGCCAGCGAATTGCCGAATGTCGGTTATATGCGCCAGCTCAACGCAGAGGGGATCCTGGCGATGAAACCCACGCTGGTGATCGCCAGTGAACTGGCACAGCCGTCATTGGCCTTGCAGCAGGTTGAGCAGGCCGGAGTTAACGTGGTAACGGTGACCGGCAAACCCGAATTAGGTGTGATTAACCAAAAAATTGCCGTTATTGCAGCCACTTTGGGACGAGTTGCCGAAGGGCAAATTCTGCAGGCCGAACTGGAGCGTCAGATCGCCGCCGTACCTACTCGCCCGCTGCCCGTCAGGGTGCTGTTCATCATGGCGCACACCGGGATAACGGCCATGGGGGCAGGCAATGGCACCGCAGCCGATGGTGCCATTCGCAGCGCCGGCTTGGAAAATGCCATGGCTGGGGTGGCACGTTATCAGTCGTTGACTCAGGAGGGGTTGGTGGCTGCTGCGCCGCAGTTATTGGTAATAGGGAAAGCCAGTCTGCAACGGTTGGGCGGAGAAACCAATCTTTGGACATTACCGGGGTTGGCGTTTACCCCGGCGGGTCAACAACGGCGGCTGTTAGTGATTGATGACAACGCCTTGCTGAGCTTCGGGCTGGCGATGCCGACTGCCATCGGCCAATTGCGACAGGCGGCGCAGGCAGTTATGCCTTAACTTTTAGCCCCTTTATTATCCACATGTCCTAAGGAACGCTCGGGAAAGCAGCGATCGCGCAGACGCTGCTTTAACGCGGCCGCCTCCGGGAACCCACCGTCGATTTTTCGATCCCAAATGACCAGGTCATCAACGGTTACCTGGTAAATGCCTCCGGTGCCGGGAACCAGCGTGACGGAGGCCAAATCGGTGCTGAAAGTATGGAGTAACTCTTGCGCCATCCACGCGGCTCGCAGCAACCAGTTGCATTGCGAGCAGTAATGGATCGTGACGGCAGGGGATGTTTTCATGGGTTGGACCTGAGCGGTAACATTGCCAGCATCATCGGATGCCATGGCAACGCTGTCAATGCCACCACTGTGTCGCTCAGGGGCGAAAAAGCGTTAAATCGATCTGCCATTTATTGATTTTGTTGTACAGCGTGGTTCGCGACAGCCCGAGCATCTGGGCTGCCTGCCTCAAATTGCCGCCATTGGATCCAATCACCTGAATGATATGAGCGCGTTCATTGTCTTCCAGTCGGTTTGAGGGGGCGGCGTCCGTTTCTGGGGGCTTGCGCCGCATATCCTCGGGCAGGTCGCCCACGTCAATCAGTAATCCTTCACACAGGTTCACCATCCGTTCCACCAGGTTTTCCAGTTCGCGCACGTTGCCCGGCCAGGGCCAGGCGTTCAGACAGGCCATCGCCTGCGGTGAAACCTGCGGCGGGACTTTTTTCATCCGCGTACTGAGCTTATGAATGAAGCCGTTAACCAGTCCGGCGATATCTTCCCGGCGTTCACGCAGCGGCGGAACCGGGATCGAGAGCACGTTCAGACGGTAATAGAGATCGCGACGAAACGCGCCGGTCTCCACTGCCTGTACCAGGTCACAATGGGTGGCCGCAATGATGCGCACATTTACTTTTACCGGGTGTGCCGCACCAATTCGCAACACTTCGCTTTCCTGCAGCACGCGTAGCAGGCTGGTTTGGGCTTCCAGCGGCATTTCACCAATTTCATCCAGCAGTAGGGTTCCCCCGTCCGCCAGTTCGAACTTGCCGGCGGAA
The DNA here is from genome assembly GCF_008830365.1 of Serratia proteamaculans. GTDB lineage: Bacteria > Pseudomonadota > Gammaproteobacteria > Enterobacterales > Enterobacteriaceae > Serratia > Serratia proteamaculans. Next base: position 719,157 of record NZ_WBKI01000001.1, read on the forward strand.
CCGCCACGGCGCGATCCGGTAAAGGCACCGTCTACGTAGCCAAACAGCTCGCTTTGCACTAAATCGCGCGGTAAGGCTCCGCAGTTGACGGCGACAAAGGGTTCGTTGCAACGCCTACCGCCGTTGTGGATCGCCTGGGCAAACAACTCCTTGCCGGTGCCGCTTTCGCCGGTCAACAGCACCGTGCTGTCACTGCGGCTGCAAGTGCGCGCCTGCGTGATTGCCTCGCGCATGCGGCTGGAGTGGCCGTAAATCATTTCAAAGGTATAGCTGGCGCTGACCCCCATCACCCGGCGGGTAATGGCGCGGATACGCTGGTTCTCTCGCACGGAGAGCACCCGGCCGTCATCCGGCGCGGGCATCAGGGAAATCACGCAGGAAAGGGCGGGCTTGCCTGCCGGCATAAACACCATTTCACGGTCGTTGCAAAACGGCATGGTCAGCAGTGAACCGGATTGTGGGCGCAGTAACTCATCGATAGAGAGGTTACCCGGCTCCAGGCCGTCAAAAATCTGGCGGGCATAGCGATTAACGGTTTTCAACTGCCCGTGGCGATCGCAAACCATTACACCTTCATTCAGGGTTTCCAGAATCGACTGTTGTTCGGCCAGCAGCCGGTGCAGCTTTAGTTGCTGACCAACGGCCTCTGCCGCCGCCTGCACGGTGCCCAGCGTATGGGCATTGAAATTATCCGGCGTGGCGGTGAGCGTCAGCACGCCAATCATCGCTCCCTCGGCGTTACGTACCGGTGCGGCGGCACACTGACGATGCCGTTGGCGCAGACCCAACTTCCAGTTCTCGCCGCTTAATACATATACCAGGCGCTGTTCCAACAGGCAGCGTGCGGTGCAGTTGGTGCCCTGAACCTCTTCACGCAGAATGCTGCCAACCGGCGTCAGGTCGGCGCCACAGTAGTGAAGGGTGACGCCGTTGGCATCGGTCAGATTGATGTGCCCGTCGGGATTGTAGGCTAACAGGTTTTCCATGATGCTTCGCGCCACGGTAATCAGCTCGGCGTTGTGCAACAGGATGGCCTGTAGCTGGTCTGCCGGAGGTGCGTGATAGACAAACTCATCGGGGTCAATACCGTACTCCCGCGAGCGCCGCCAGGATTGCAGGATCGATTTGCGTATCCAACCCGGCTGACCTCCCTCGTTGAATGCCTGCCAGCCTTGCCAAAATAGGCTGTCCCATTCACCGGCCTCTGGCCCTTCCGGCAGGCTGAAGATCGGGTCGCTCTCATCTTTGATTGGCATCAGGCCAGCGGCGGTGTGCATCGGCAGCTCCGTTTTGGAATGTAATGTCCATTTTATTGACATGTGAAATTGACATGTCAATTTAGTTGTCACTTTGTTACGCCTATCTGTGCAATGCCTCACAATTTCCCCGCGTTTCAAGCTGGCATCCCCTTTGCACTACCGCTAGTGAACTCTGTTGCCCGTGAGGGCGTAACCCCACATAAGGAATCACTATGAGTCATTCACCCAAAATCCTGCGCGTTGGTCTGATTGGTGCCGGCCGCATGGGCAGCTTTCATGCAGAATCGCTGGCGCGGCGAGTGCCGGGCGCAGTGTTGGTCGCGGTGGCCGATCCGTTACCGGGGGCGGCACAGCGGCTGGCGGAACGTCTGGGTGTGGAGGCCTATAGCGATTTGCAGGCGATGCTGGATGATCCGGCCATTGATGCCGTCGTCATCGCTTCTCCGGCGCGTACGCATGCGCAGTGGGTGGTAGCGGCAGCCAAGGCCGGTAAGCACGTGTTCTGTGAAAAGCCGATGGCCGTCACGCTGGAGGAAGCGGATAACGCCATTACCGCCGCAAACCGGGCGGGCGTGGTCCTGCAGGTGGGCTTTAATCGCCGTTTTGTCGCCGGGTTTGCCGCCGCTATTGCCTCCGTCAAGTCAGGGGAGAATGGCACCACCCAGCTGTCGCGCTCGGTCACGCGCGACCCGCAGTTACGCGATCCCGCGCCGATCCCGGCCTGGACCATCTTTCTGGAAACCCTGATCCACGATTTTGACACGCTGCTGCATTTCAACCCTGGGGCCCGGCCGGTGGAAGTGTATGCACTGGCGGATGCACTGGTACGTCCGGACTTCAAGGATCGGGGGCTACTGGACACGGCGGTGGTGACCATTCGCTTTGATAATGGGGCTATCGCCACCGCCGAAGCCAATTTCCAGGCGGTCTACGGCTATGACGTGCGTGGTGAAGTGTTCGGCAGCCAGGGCATGCTGCAGGCGGGCAATATCAACTTGAATAACTGCGTGCGCTATCACGCCGGCGGCATCGCCATTGAGACCTCACGACAGGATACCGATTTGCTGCATGACGCCTACGTGGCGGAGCTGACCGAGTTCGCCCAGTGCATTCAGCAAGGGCAAAAACCTCGGGCCACTGGCCAGGATGCACGCAATGCGCTGGAAATCGCGCTGGCCTGTATTGCGTCGGTGCAGCAGGGCAAACCGATCAAACTGGGAGATCAATAATGGCCAATTATCAGTTGTCCGTTTGCGCCGAAATGGTGTTTCTCGATCTGCCGTTTGTCGAACGCGTGGCGCGTATTGATGCACTCGGTTTTGGCGTTGAAATCTGGAACTGGGGCAATAAAGACCTTGATGCTTTGGTGGCTACCGGAGCGCGCTTTACCTCGATGACCGGCTATCTCAGCGGTAATCTGACCGATGAAGAGGACATCGCCCAACTGTTGCACAGCGCCCGGCAATCGCTGGTCGTGGCGCAGCGCTTAAACTGCCCGAGTTTGAACCTGCATGGCACCGGCCTGGACTCGCAAGGGCTGCCGGTGAAGCCGGTGCAGGTGGTAACAGGTGCCATGTGGATGAAGGCGGCCGAGACGCTGACCCGATTGGCGCAGATGGGCGAGGAGGCCGACAAAGTCTTCACGCTGGAAAACCTCAACCTGCCGCTGGATCACCCGGGTACGCCTTTTGCCAAAGCCGGCGACACGCTGGCTCTGGTGGAGGCAGTTAACCGCCCGGGGCTGAAGATGAATCTCGATCTTTATCATGCGCAAATTGGCGAGGGTAATTTGATTGCACTGATCCGCCGCTGCGGTCCGGCGATCGGTGAAATCCAGGTGGCTGATGTGCCGGGGCGAAAACAACCCGGTACCGGCGAAATAAACTACCGCGCCATCGCCCGCACGTTGGACGAAATAGGCTATCAGGGCGTGGTGGCGATGGAGGGCTGGGCAGCCGGTGACAGCACCGAGGCGCTGCAACAGTTCCGTGACCATTTCACCCTCTAATCCTAAGCCGGTCGGGTAGTGGTCTGTTACCCGGGATAAGCAGTGATGCGTTGATTTTAATAATAAATAAACCTCAACCTACAGGATGTCATCATGAAAACAAAAACGTTGCTGTTGCTTCTGCTGAGCCTGGTTATGACCTTCAGCGTCCAGGCGAAAACCTATAAGGTCGGCGTGGCACTGGCCAATTTCGATCTTAATTTTGTCTCTATTCTGCGCTCGCAGATGGTCAGCGAGTTGAAACTGCTGAACATGGACGGTCAGTTTGTCGATGCCAAGGGGGACGTGGCGCTTCAGGTACAGCAGGTAGATGACTTTATCAACCTGGGGGTAGACGCGATTATCCTCAACCCGGTCGATACCCAGGGGGTGAAACCGATGATGGATGCCGCCGAACGCGCCAACATTCCACTGATTTTCGTTAACCGTAAACCCGAGCTGAAATTGGGCAAGACCATGGCCTATGTCGGCTCCGACTCGGCGGCGGGCGGTGAGATGCAAATGGAAGCGCTGGCGGAAAAAATGAACTACCGCGGCAACGTGGCAATCCTGATGGGGGCGCTGTCCAATGAAGAAGCGCGTGAGCGTACCCGTGCAGTGGAAGCGGTGATCGCCAAGTACAAGGACATGAAAGTACTGGAGAAGCAGACCGCCAGATGGCAGCGTAATGAAGCTGTGGACGTGGTGTCCGGCTGGCTGCTGAATGGCCGCCCGATTGACGCTATTGCTGCCAACAATGATGAAATGGCAATCGGTGCCATCATGGCGCTGAACCAGGCCAAAAATAAAACCATTCTGGTGGCGGGTATTGACGGTACACCGGATGGTCAGCAGTTTATCAAAAACGGCAGCATGACCCTGACCATCTTCCAGGACGCCAAAGGCCAGGCCACCGGCGCGGTGCAGGTGACCCAGGCGCTGCTGGAAAAACAAAAAACCGAGCCGTATCACTGGGTGCCTTATAAAATCATCACCCAGGATAATCTGGCCCAGTTTATGGCGGCTACTCCGAAATAAGACCCAGTGGCTCAGGCTGCGGCGCGGGTACCGGGTTTGGCCAACATCCTCAGTACCAGTCCACCCGTAGCCGCCAGGGTAGCCAGTGTCACCACGCCCGGCCAACCGGCACTTTCGAGGATCTTGCTGCCCAGTGCCGCGCCGCTGGCCATACCGACAAACACCAGGGTAAACATGATGGCGTTGAGGCGGCTGCGTGCCGCCGGGTTGATGGCGTAAATAATGGTCTGGTGCGCCACCAGCGTAGCCTGAATACCGAGATCAAAACCTACTGCGCTCAGGGCAATCAACGCCAGTTGCGCCGGTACCGACAGCAACGGCAGCAGAAACATCAGGGCGAATGAAACCACCACCATGGCAGCACCGATTTTTGTGACGTAGTCCGGTCCGTGACGATCGGCCAATATCCCCGCTAACGGCGCAGCCAGGGCACCGGCCGCCCCCGCCAGACCAAAAGCTCCGGCGACGGCGCTGCCCAGTTGATAGCGCTCTGCCAGCATCACCGCCAGTGTCGACCAGAAAGCGCTGAACGCCACCGACAGTAAGCCTTGCGCCAGCGCCGCGCGCCGCAGCTCCGGGTAGTCCGCCCACAATTTGCCTAAAGATCGCAGCAATGCCGGGTAGGTCAGTGTGGTATTGGGCTTAAAGCGCGGCAGTACCGCCCCGATCGCCAAGGTGATCGCCAGCACACCCAGTGCCGCCAACAGGTAAACGCTGCGCCAGCCGAAATACTCCGCCACCACGCCGCTGAAAACCCGCGACAGCAAAATGCCGGCCAGCAGCCCGGTCATCACCGTACCCACCGTTTTGCCCCGGTTGGCGTCAGACGCCAGCGTGGCAGCCGCCGGGATAATGTCCTGCGCCACGGTAGCGGCCAGACCGATCGCCAGGCTACTGAGCAACAGCAACGGAAATGACGAAGAAAAACCGCAAAGCAGCAGGGTGAGTGCCAGCAGCACGCCTTTAATGCGAATGATCTGGCGACGATCGTGGCGATCGCCCAGCGGCGCCAGCAGCAGGATCCCCAGTGCGTAACCGACCTGAGTCAGCGTAGGCACCATGCCGGTGTCACTCACTCCGGCGTGGAATGCATTACCCATAATGCCGAGCATTGGCTGGCTGTAGTAAATGGACGCGACGCTCAGACCGGCGCCGGTAGCCAGCAGAAAGACAACTTTGGCGGAAAGCGCACTGACAGGCGCGGTGGTGTTAGTGACGGGGGAAATCTGGCTCATGGTGGTTATTCCAATCGAGGTTAAGTGCGGCTATTTTTGCCAGTATTCGCCACAAACTGTAGCCCCCGTGCAGGTAAAACTGTTATACGTAATAGGTATGAATAAGAACCTATTTCCTAATGGCGACCGCATAGCCATGCTGCAAACCCTGGTGCGTATCGTCGACAGCGGCAGCCTCTCGGCGGCGGCGGCACAAATGCAGACTTCACAGCCCACCGTCAGCCGGCGTTTGCAGGTGCTGGAACAACTGCTGGGCGTTAAATTAATCCAGCGGACCACCCACAGCATGAAGCTGACCGACGATGGCGAACGTTGTTATCAACATGCCCGTAAGCTGATTGAGCAATGGCAAATCATGGAGGATGAACTGCGAGGCGCGCGCGATGAGCCGGTCGGTGTCTTGCGGGTAAGGGCGCCGCATGCCTTTGGTCAGGACCAGTTGATTGGGCCTCTGGGCGATTATCTGCAACGCTATAGCCAAACCAGCGTGGAGTGGACGCTCAACGATCACTCGCCCGATTTTATACCTGAAGGCGTGGACTGTGCGATCCACGTCGGTGCGGTGACCGATCCTTCCGTGGTCGCTGTGCTGCTGGCGGAGGTACCGCGGATAGTGGTGGCCGCCCCTGAGCTGTTGGCGGCGCATGCGCCACTGGGGCAGATCGAGGATTTGGCACAGTTGCCCTGGCTGGCGCTAAACAGTTTTTATCGCAATGAGGTCAGCTTGACCCATAATGTCAGCGGTGAAACCTGCCGTTTTGATATCACCCCCCGGTTGAGCACCGACAGTCTCTATGCGATACGCAAAGCGGCGTTGAACGGCGTGGGGGTGGCGATGCTGTCATCCTGGGTGGTCAAACAGGATCTGGAACAGGGGCGGCTGACGCCGTTGATGCCGGACTGGCGAGCCGCCTCTTTGCCCATCTATCTGCTTTACCCCTACGCCAGTTATTATCCGGCGCGCTTGCGTAAATTCCTCGAACTGATGAAAGAAGTGATGCCACGCATCACCGGCGCACATGCCCCTCTGTCGTGAACGAGCCAGTTTTGCACTGAGCACAGCGGAATAGGTCGTGGCGAGGGTGATAAACAGCGTAAATACCGAGTGCCAGAGGGCGGATTCAGCCTGATTGGTGATGCTATCTGTTTGATAATCGAAGAACAGTGACCGTCCTTTTCAACCGAGAGAATCGCCCATGCACTTTACTCAAGCCATTGCCAGACTCCCTGCTGATAGCTGCGCCAGCGGGCAGACCACCGCCCAACTGGGTGCCCCGGATATCGCGACCACCGGCCGCCAGTTTTTGGCCTATGTAGACACCTTGCTCCGCCTGGGGCTAAAAGTGACAGTGTTACCGGCTGCTCCGGCATTTCCTGATGCACATTTTGTTGAAGACACCGCCGTTGTGATGCCGGAATTAGCGGTGATCACCCATCCGGGTGCGCCCAGCCGTCAGGGCGAAGTGGCCACCATTGCACCGTTGTTTGAAGGGGAACGCCCGGTTGTGCGCATGAGCCAACGTGGCCATCTTGACGGGGGGGACGTGTTGCTGGTCGATCGCCAGTTTTTTGTCGGCCTGACGTCACGCACCGATGAGGCCGGTATCGGCGAGTTTAGCGCGGCGGTAGAACCCTATGGCTACAGGGTCACTGCCATTGAGGTAAGCGCCGGGCTGCACCTGAAATCTATCGTCAACTACGTGGGTCGCAATACACTGTTGTTGACGGAGGACTACCAGCACCATCCTGCCTTTAGCGATTTTAACAGCATCGTGATCCCGGAAGCGGAGTCCTACGCCGGTAATACGCTGTGGATCAACGATACACTGATCACGCCGCAGGGTTATCCGCAAACGCTGGCCCAAATCGAAAAATTAGGTATGCCGATCGTTCAGCTCGACACCAGCGAATTTAAAAAAATGGACGGCGGCCTGACCTGCCTGTCACTGCGTTTCTGACACTTACTTTTACCGGGGATCTCAGCCATGAAAAAAACATTAGCGGTTTTACTGACTAGCCTGGCATTAAGCGGCCCTGTGGCGGCTCAGGCCATCGACACCATCAGCTTTGGCGTGGACGGTGGTTATCCGCCGTTTGACGTGCTGGCCCCCAGCGGTGAGATCACCGGTTTTGATATCGATATCGCCAATGCGTTATGTACCCAACTGCATGCCAAATGCGTGTTCGTTAAACAACCTTTCGAAAGCATGATCGCGGCGCTCAACGCCCATAAATTCGATGCCATTATCGCCTCGCTGACCATTACCGATGAACGCAAAAAAGAAGTGGATTTCACCGACCGCTATTACCGCAGTTCGGCCCAGTTGGTAGCGCGCAAGGGCAGCACGTTACTGCCTGACGTCGCCAGCCTGAAAGGCAAAACCGTTGGTGTGCAGACCGGCTCGATCCACGAAGCCTACGCCAAGCAACACTGGGGCGGAAAGGGAGTGAAAATTGTCTCTTATGCCAACCAGGATAACGTCTATCTGGATCTGATGTCCGGACGTATTAATGCCTCCTTGCAGGACAATACCCAGGCCGCCAGCAGCTTTATCGATACCCCACGCGGGCAGAAATTTGCCTTCGCCGGTCCGGTGATTGAAGACAGCAGCATTTCCTCCGACGTGGGTATCGCCGTGGGTAAAGACAACCCGGCGCTGCGCGATGCGCTTAACGGGGCGATCAAGGCGATCCGCGCCGACGGCACCTATGAGGCGATCCAGAAAAAATATTTCAGCTTCGATATTTACGGCGGCTAAACCGGCCCGGATTCAGTCATGTAGGGGAGGCCGGGAATGGTCATAGAGTATTTGCCGTTGCTGGTGCATGGTGCGTTACTGTCGCTGTGCGTGATGCTGGTTTCACTGGCGGTGGCGCTGGTGCTCGGCATGACCAATGCGCTGATCAAGCTGTTTGGTCCGCGCTGGTTGCGCTGGGTATCAACTGGCTACACTACGTTGGTACGCGGGATCCCGGAGCTGGTGATCATGCTGCTGCTGTTCTTTGGCGGTGAGATGCTGGTTAACGGTTTCCTTGGCCTGCTGGGGTTGGGGCCGTTGCGTTTCAATACCTTTATCTCCGGCGTGCTGGCGATTGGCTTTGTGTTTGGCGCTTACTACACCGAAACCTTCCGCGGTGCATTTCTCACCGTAGAGCGCGGTCAACTCGAGGCGGCGATGGCCTATGGCATGCGTCCGGGCCAGGTGTTTCGCCGCGTATTGCTACCGCAAATGCTGAGTTTTGCTATCCCCGGCATCAACAACAATTGGCTTGGGTTGATGAAAGCCTCGGCGCTGGTGTCGATCCTCGGGCTGGAGGACATGGTATGGCTGGCGGAACAGGCGGGGCGGGCAACGCAAAAACCCTTCTTGTTCTACTTCCTGGTGGCGCTGATTTACATGGTGATTACCGCCGTTTCCAGTTGGGGTTTTAGTCGGCTGGCACGGCGTTATGCGCTGGCTTCCTCACATTCTGCCGGAGCACGCTGATGAACCTGCAAAACATCCTGGAAGCCGCACCGAGTTTTCTGTGGAGCGACGGTTCTGACGTGACCGGACTGGCGATGACCGCCAAACTGTTCTTGCTGTCGGTGGTCCCGGGGTTACTGTTGGCGGCGCTGATGGCAATTGGCCAGGTTTATGGCCCACGCCCGGTGTCATGGCTGATCCGCAGTGTGACCTATTTTTTCCGCAGTACGCCGCTCTATTTGCAGTTGATGCTGATTTACTACGGCCTGTCACAGTTTGACGTGGTGCAACTGGGCTGGCAGAACGATCAGCCTTTCTGGCTGCTGTTTCGTGACGCCACATTCTGCGCCACGCTGGCATTGGTGCTCAATACCAGCGCCTACGTCGCCCAACTGTTGGCCGGCATGATGGAAACCTTCCCGCGTCAGGAGTGGATTGCCGGTGAGGCCTATGGCATGAGCCAGTGGCAGATCATCCGTCGGCTGGTGCTGCCGGCAACGCTGCGGCGGGGCATTCCTGCGCTGAATAACGAGATGGTATTCCTGCTGCATGCCACTTCGTTGGCCAGTACCGTCACGCTGCTGGATATCACCGGCGTGGCACGCGCCTTTTATGCCGCCACCTATTCACCCTTTATTCCGTTCCTGATGGCGGCGGCACTGTACCTGCTGTGCACCTTCCTGCTGATTTTCCTGTTTTCACGCGCGGAGCGACGCTGGCTGGCGTTTATCCGCCGTGACTGAGCGCCTTCAGGAGCGTTTGATCGACTGTAGTTCGGTCAGAGTGACGATTTTATCCACCCGGAACTTCTTGCTGGTCAGCCAGGTATCGGCCAGCAGCCGGTAGTTTTCCATGCTGCGGCAGCCAATACGCACCAGAAAATCGAAGTTGCCGCTGACCAGCCAGCAGTCCAGCACTTCCGGGGTGTTACGCATTTCCTGCTCGAACGCCGGTTGAGAATGGCCATGGTCGGCCAGCGCGATCTGCGCCTGGATCACAAACGCATGTTCGGGCTCCGGCAGTTCGATAATGGCGCTGTAGCCACGAATAATACCGTCGCGTTCCAGCCCGCGAACTCGTTCCAGGCAAGGACGAGCGGTCAGATTGACCTGCTCGGACAGCTTCTGATAGGAAATGCGGCCATCCCGGCACAGTATTTCAAGGATTTTTTTATCGATGCGATCAAGCCGGGCTTTCTTTTCCACAGATAGGGCGTCCAATGAAAAGTAAACATCATAAGTTACCTGAACATGCCCTGGGTGGGCAGCGCCAATTCACCAGTTTTCATTTCGGCCAGCCGGGTAAAGGCGAAAAAATTTACCTGCAGGCTGGCCTGCATGCCGACGAACTGCCCGGTATGCTGGTGCTGCATTATCTTAAAAGATTACTTAACCAGGCGGAACGGCGTGGTGAGCTGCAAAGTGAAATAATTCTTGTCCCGGTAGCCAATCCGCCAGGACTGGCGCAGGTGGTTCTCAATGGTGGCGTAGGGCGCTTCGATCTGGTCAGCGGTCGCAACTTCAACCGTGACTTTCCTGACCTGGCCCAGTTGTTACAGCAACAGGATTTCAGTAGCACGGAACTTGCACATCAGCAGGTGCGTGCCGCGATGCGCAGCGTTTTACAGACCGCGCCAGACACCAGTGAAGTCGCGGCGCTACGCCGACAATTGCTGCTGTTGGCCTGTGATGCGGATGTGGTTCTGGATCTGCACTGTGACGACCGCGCAATTTTGCATATGTACGCCGATCCGGCCTGGTGCGAACAGGCCGAAGTCCTGGCTAGCTTTATGGGCATTGGCGCGGTGCTGCTTTCGCAAGACAGCGGCGGTGGCTCCTTTGATGAAGCCTGCGGCCTGCCTTGGCACCGGCTGGTGGCGCAACATCCGGCGCTTGATGGGATGTCGCCAGGCTGTATGGCGGTCACACTGGAATTACGTGGGCAGCGCGATATCAGCCATGAACTGGCCAGCGCCGACGCTGAACGTCTCTATCGATACTTACAGCACCGTGGAGCCGTTGCCAGTGACCCACTTGGGGTACCGCAGCTAGAAGTGGCCATGTTGCCGTTCGCCGCCGGGGAGATCGTCACCGCTTCAGCCAGCGGCATCCTGTTGCTGCTGCGCCAGCCGGGAGAATGGGTAGAGGCCGATGAAGCGGTTGCTGAAATAATCGACCCGATCACCGATACGGTAAAAGCGGTGCGAGCCCGTGCCGGTGGACTGATTTATGCCTGCCGCCAGGCACCTTTTGTCACTCTGGGGGCCGAGGTGATGAAGATTGCCGGTAAAACCCCTTACGCGGGCGGTGGCGGACTGGCGTCGTAGCTATCGCACCAGCGTTTGGCTAATTTCGGGGCCGTAGCCGGTAGTCGAAAGTGTATCCCCAGCCAGTTCAACCATGGCGAACGGCAACAGGTCGTCGCCATCCACCATACCCTTCAGGGTGATAAAGTCCGTATGCTCCACCCGCAGATAGTCGCCCAAATGGTAATGACCGGCAAAGTAGGCGCGTATTTATCTGGTATGAATAATTAATGACAGTTGTATGTCGTAGCGGCCCCATGTCCTTACGCGAAAGATGGCTTGCCGACCGCCGTCCGTGTTAAATTTGACCTTTGCCACTCCGTAGCCCCTGATGATAAAGAGAATTTCAAATGGAAGAACGGCTGCCTGTGCCAAAGAAGTCAGGGTCTATGAGCACAGCCAAACCTCGCCGTCCGCACGGGCGATGGGTCTATTACATCCTGCATGAAGATATTCTGTGGCCTTGCCCGGTCAAGTGGGAATGGGAGAGCAACTTCCACGCCTGGCTGCCTTTTTACTACTCACCCACCCTGGAATTTGTTGCCGGCAACCCCGCCAAAGCGACAAAGATCATCAAAACCAAACGTTAATCATTATTCTTGCTTAAGTACCTTTTTATCCCTCTCGCCGGAGTGATATTAAGTGACGCCGAAAGTCACCAAAAGGCCGTTGGGTGACATCAACGCCATCTTTGAAGAGATGAAGTCAGGCACCATCCGTGGCCGTATGGTTATCGATCTAACCCGTTCTTAATTCAATAGGCTAAGGGAAAAGGATATCGATAGCATCGAACTCAGGAGCGATGTAAAGGTGAAACCGCCATCGACGGCGGTTTCAGATGAGACTGACGGGCCTTATCACGACAACAAATTAAAACAGTCCAAGCGGTTTGGCATCGTAGCTGACCAACAGGTTTTTCACCTGCTGGTAATGCGACAGCGCCACCTTGTGGGTTTCGCGGCCGACGCCAGAGTTCTTATAACCGCCGAAGGCGGCATGTGCCGGGTAGAGGTGATAACAGTTGGTCCACACGCGTCCGGCCTTGATGGCACGCCCCATGCGGTAAGCGCGGTTGACGTCGCGGGTCCACAGACCTGCCCCCAGCCCGAACTCGCTGTCATTAGCCAGTGCCAGCGCTTCCGCTTCGTCTTTGAAGGTGGTCACGCCAATTACCGGCCCGAAGATCTCTTCGCGGAAGAAACGCATGCTGTTATTACCGGTGATCAACGTAGGCTGGAGATAGAAACCGCTCTGCAACGTCTGCTCATGGCCGGCACGCTCGCCACCGGCGATGATTTTCCCGCCTTCGTTTTTAGCGATCTCGATGTAGGACAAAATCTTGTCGAACTGCTGCTGGGACGCCTGCGCGCCGATCATGGTGTCGGTATCAAAGGGGTCGCCCTGGCGAATGGTGGTGATCCGCGCCAGCACTTTTTCCATAAATTGCGGGTAGATAGACTCCTGGATCAGGGCGCGTGAAGGGCAGGTACAGACTTCGCCCTGGTTGAAGAAGCCGAGGATCAGCCCTTCAACTGCCTTGTCGATAAACTCCGGTTCGGCCTGCATGATGTCTTCAAAGAAGATATTCGGTGATTTCCCGCCCAGCTCGACGGTGCTGGGAATGATATTTTCCGCTGCACAGGCAAGGATATGTCGTCCTACCGGGGTTGAGCCGGTAAAGGCGATTTTATCGATGCGCTTGCTGGTCGCCAGTGCCTCACCGGCTTCTTTCCCAAAGCCCTGAACCACATTGAGTACCCCGGCCGGCAGCAGGTCGCCAATCATTTCCAGCAACACACAGATGCTGAGAGGAGTTTGTTCTGCCGGTTTAAGCACCACGCAGTTACCGGCAGCCAGCGCCGGAGCCAGTTTCCAGGCTGCCATCAGCAGCGGGAAGTTCCAGGGGATAATCTGTCCAACCACACCCAGCGGCTCGTAAATATGGTAGGCCACGGTGTTCTGGTCGATCTCTGCGGCGGTGCCTTCCTGTGCACGCAGGCAACCGGCAAAGTAACGGAAGTGGTCAATCGCCAGTGGGATATCCGCGTTCAGCGTTTCGCGGATCGGCTTACCGTTGTCCCAGCTTTCGGTCAGCGCCAGCAACTCCAGCTTTGATTCCATACGATCGGCGATGGCCAGTAATACGTTGGAACGTTCCTGCACGCTGGCTTTACCCCAGGTTTCGGCGGCGGCATGGGCGGCATCCAGCGCCAGTTCGATATCTTTCGCGTCGGAACGGGGGAATTCGGCGACAGTCTGACCGGTCATCGGGGAGGTATCAGTGAAGTAGTTGCCTGAAACGGGTTCGACAAATTTGCCACCAATATAGTTGCCATAACGTGGTTTGAAAGAAATCAGCGAGCCAGGTAAACCGGGATGAACGTATTTCATGTAAACACCTCTCATGGGAACAGACTGTGTAGGGTTGACGCCGGAGTGCGTAGCGCCATCAGCTTAACCCTAAGCATTGCTTATGCCACATTGCGTCACTGTCGTCCCTGTAAAACTAAAAAATGTTTTATATCAATAAATTAAATGAATTAAAATGCGTTGTCCGGCAATAAGTCCGAGGGCTTATTATTGGTTTCTATTATTTTTGTGTCCCACGTCGCAACGCATGGGACACATTTATGATACAAAAATGCAACACTTTTATTGGCGGGAGTTGGCCATGTTGCATAAAGACCAGACCACCCAGACCGGGTTTGCCTCTGATAGCGATAACCTGTCTCTCCCTGGTCCAATGTCTGAATCCTGGCTACGTAGTCAGGCTTACGGTCTTAACCGGGCCGACGATCGGATGCCTGTTGTCCGGCCGGGTTTACTCAATGAAGTGCGCGGGCAAAACGGCTGGGTGGCACAGTTGGCAAGGCCGCTGATCGAACGTCTGGGCAGCGAAATTAACCGACAGCCTTCTATTGTGGTGGTATCCGATGCCAGCGGCATGGTGCTGGAAACCTGCGGCAATAGCCATTTTTTGCGCAAGGCGTCGCGTCTCTCGCTGGCACCGGGCAATTTATGGGGCGAGCAGGAGCGGGGGACCAATGCCATCGGCACGGCGCTGGCGTTGGGCGGCTTGTGTGAAGTGAATGGCGACCAACATTTTCTCAATCAAAATACCGGGCTTTACTGCGCAGCCGCGCCGATTTACCGGCCTGACGGCCTGATTGCCGGGGTGCTGGATATTTCTACACCGGCACAGCGCCCTTACGATGACGCACGATCCTTGATTCTGCAGGCGGTCAGGCATATAGAGCACCAGTGGACGATGGGGTGTGTCACCTCTCAGCACTGGACGCTGCGGCTACATAGCGATGCTCGGGTGCTTGGCAGCGCCCATGAGCTGATACTGGTGTTTCGCGATGAGGTGCTCACCGCCGCCAATCGACTGGCAATGCAAGAATTTAATCTCACCGCCGCCTGCTTTGGCAGCCTGGATTGCGCCACGTTGTTCCCGGAAATGCAGCGTCAGACGCTAAACGCACCGCGCCAAACTTTGGCGGTCAATAATCGCCACTATTATTCGCTGTTGCAGATGCCGGAAACGCATTCACCGGCCATCAGATCGCGGGTTCTGCCTTTTGATCAAGACGGTGCCGACAGACAAAAAGCATTACGTATTTTGAATGCCGGGCTGGCGCTGTGCATCAGTGGCGAAACCGGCTGCGGCAAAGAGTATTTCAGCCAACGGTTGTTTGAGGAAAGTCACCGGCGGCAGGGCAATTTCGTGGCGATCAACTGTGCCGCGCTGCCCGAGAACCTGATCGAATCCGAACTTTTTGGCTATGCGCCCGGCGCCTTTACCGGAGCTAATCCGAAAGGCTACCTCGGCAAGATCAGAGAGGCCGACGGGGGCGTGTTGTTCCTGGATGAAATTGGCGATATGCCATTGAGCCTACAGACACGACTGCTGCGGGTATTGCAGGAAAAAACGGTCACGCCGCTCGGCAGCCGTATCAGCTATGCCGTCGACTTTTCGCTGATCTGCGCCACCCACCAGGATTTGGCGCAGCAGGTCGCGGCGGGGGCATTCCGTGAAGACCTGATGTACCGCATTCAGGAATTTAACCTGCGTATTTTACCGCTGCGCCAACGGGCGCACGTCGATCGTTTTATCCTTAATTTGTGGCGTGAGCTGGGGGCCGAGTCACGGGGTATCCGGCTGGCACCGGACACCGTCGCTGCGTTGGCAGGTTATCCGTGGCCCGGTAATGTTCGGCAGTTGATGAGTACGCTGAAAGTCCTGCTGGCGCTGGCGGACGACGGTAATCTGATCCGGCCGAACGATCTGCCGGAACAGTTCAACACCTTGCCGGTGCGCTGTGCCGATGCTCACGCCGCACCACAGGAGATGCTTGAGGCTATCCGAAGCGCTAACGGCAATATCAGCCAGGCAGCGAAACGGCTCGGCGTTTCACGCAGTACGCTTTATCGCAAGATGGAGAAAGGGCGTCGGCGTGATATGTAGAGGATAGTTGCAATGCAGGGCCCCTCCCTGGGCCCTGTTCTGGATGTTACTGGTCGCCCAAGCCCAGTGGGTTGATTTCAGAATGTTCGATTTTCTCGTCGCTTTCCGCCCAACGATCCAACACCTTCAGGTAGCTGCCATTGGCGATAGCGCTATTGAGCGAAGCCTGCACCGCGTTCACCAGGCCATTGCCCTTTTTCACCGTGACGGCAATGTTGGCGCTGCGTGGCCAGCCGCCCGGTACGATGCCCACCAACGTGGTTTTACCGTTCAGTTTTGCCTGATAAGCCCCGGCCACGTTCGGCCCAAAGGTCGCATCTGCCCGGCCCGACTGGAGGGCCAGCGTGGCGGCCGCTTTGTCGGTCACGTAGATCGGCAGCAGGGCGGGCAGCCCTTTGGCCTGATTCTCTTTATCCCAGGCCAGTAACACCGCCTCCTGATTGGTGCCGGAATCGACGATAATTTTCTTGCCAGCAATATCCGGTGCTGATTTTATCGAGGTGATTTTACTGTCGCTCTTCACGTAGAAGCCCAGCGTATCCTGGCGGTAAGTGGCGAAGTCAAATTTGGTTTTACGTTCCTGGGTGACGGTAATGTTATAAATTGCCGCGTCGTATTTACCGGAGGTGACGCCCAGCGGCCAGTCTTCCCACGAAGTCGGTACTAGTTTGAGTTTCAGCCCCAGGCCATCGGCTACCAGCCGGGCAATATCCGATTCGCTGCCAATCACCGTTTTATTGTCACGGGCGTACAACCCGAATGGCGGGCCACTGCCAAGAATAGACACGGCCACGGTCAGCGTACCCGGCTCGACGAATTTAAATCCAGCCGGGATCTTGGCCGCCGCTTCAGCACTTTTCAGCGTATTAATCGGGGTTTCGTTGGCGATCAGATCAATGCCTGGTGCGGCATGCGCCAGGGCTGAAAGGCTAAGGAGTGCCGCCGCTGCGGTGAGTTTTGCGCTATACATCATTATTATTACCTGCATTATTATGTGGTTGAGGCGGTCAACTCACTATCCTTCAAGCCGCTGATTCTGTGAACGAACAAAAATGGCTAACTAATTGCGGGATAAAAAAATGCCGACAGCCGGAGTTTGTTGGGCGGTCGGCCAGGGGCAGGGTTATTGCTTGTCCGGGTATCCGGCGGAGCTTAGCGCGGCAAGGAATGGGGTTTCGTCCAGGGTGCTGTCGACCATAACTTCACGCGCGGCCAGATCGGTTTCGATCACCGCCTGAGGGTCGACGCTCAGTAGTGCTTTGGTGACGGAGCTGGCGCAACCGCCGCAGGTCATATTGGGAATGTAGAAACGTAGCATGGTGAACTCCTTGTGAATGGCTGTGTTCGGCCAGGATGCGGCCTGCCAACGTAGTAAGGTCAAGCGGTTGTTTTCACGAGTGACCGCGCTGGCGCGCCGAGGCGGGCATGTCGATACCAAATCGGAGTGTCCTGCGGGGGGCCGGTGAATGCGGTTCCACCGTCGCTGTCTTCTCTGCCAATCCTTCAATGATTGGGCAATCCGGTCGGTCATTGCCGTGGCAATGTTCGGCCAGGTATTCGATGGTTTGTGCCATGGCCTGCAGCTCGGCTATCTTCGCCTTTAGCCCGGCGACATGGGACAGCGCCATAGCCTTAACGTCGGCGCTGGAACGGTCACAGGCGCGCCACAGGATCAGCAGCTCCGAGATTTGGTCAACGGGAAAACCAAGGTCGCGGGCACGCCGGATAAAGCGCAGGCTATGGGCATCTGCCGTGCTGTAATGGCGATAACCGGCATCAGAACGCATCGCTTTCGGGATTAAGCCAATTTGTTCGTAGTAACGAATCATCTTCGCCGAGACGCCGGAGAATTTTGCCGCTTGTCCGATATTCATCATTCACCCCTTAATCTTGTTTGGTTTCGACCGTCATCGGTGCCTGGAAGCGTTTGAGCCGCAGGGCATTACCGAGAACGAAGACGCTGGAGAGCGCCATCGCCGCCGCGGCGAAGATCGGTGAAAGCAATGTGCCGTTCAGCGGGTAGAGCGCACCGGCCGCCACCGGGATCAGCACTGCGTTATAGGCGAAGGCCCAGAACAGGTTCTGCTTGATGTTGCGGATGGTCGCCTGGCTGAGTGCAATGGCATTCGGCACGCCGCGCAGATCGCCCGACATCAGCACCACGTCAGCCGCCTCAATCGCCACATCGGTTCCGGTGCCGATAGCGAGCCCAACGTCAGCTTCGGCCAGTGCCGGCGCGTCGTTAATGCCGTCGCCCACGAAGGCCACCCGTGCTCCATTGAGGCGGAATTTCTTCAGTGCCGCGACCTTGCCGTCAGGCAGGACTTCGGCGGCGACTTCATCAATACCGAGCTGTTTGGCGATGGCTGCGGCCGTTGCCGCATTGTCACCGGTGATCATCGCGACCTTGAGGCCCAATGCATGCAGCGCCTTGATCGCCTCCGGGGTGCTGTCCTTGATTGGGTCAGCGACCGCGATCACCGCTGCCAGCCGACCGTCGATGGCGGCATAAAGTGGGCTCTTGCCTTGTTCACCGAGGCGTTGGGCCGTCTGCTGGAAGTGGCTCACATCAAGGCCGAGCTGAGTCATAAAGCGGTCTGCACCGACGGCGACAGTTCGCCCCGTGACGCTGGCCGTAACGCCGAAGCCCGGTGTGGCGTCAAAGCTTTCAATGGCCGCGAGCGTCATGTTCCGTTGCCTGGCTGCCGCGACAATCGCTTCGGCGATCGGATGCTCGGAGCGGGTTTCAACCGCTGCCACCAGCGCCAGAACCTCATCGTGTTCAAAGCCTTCTGCGGGCACCAGATCGGTCAGTTCAGGACGTCCTTTGGTCAGCGTGCCCGTCTTATCGAGCGCAATAACACTCACATCACGCAGTGCCTGCAAGGCTTCACCTTTACGGAACAGCACCCCGAGTTCGGCAGCGCGGCCGGTACCGACCATGATCGAGGTCGGCGTGGCCAATCCCATGGCACAAGGGCAGGCGATAATCAGCACCGCGACTGCGTTAACCAGTGCAAAGGTCAGCGCCGGATCCGGCCCGAAGATCAACCAGATCAGGAAGGTCAGCGCCGCAGCCGCCATCACCGCCGGCACGAACCACAGGGTGACCTTGTCGACCAGCGCCTGGATCGGCAGTTTGGACCCCTGAGCTTCCTCGACCAAACGAATGATCTGAGCGAGCACCGTGTTAGCACCAATTTTGGTGACGCGGAAACTGAAAGCCCCGGTTTTGTTGATGGTGCCACCGACCACATCAGTACCGACGTTTTTCTGCACCGGCACCGGTTCGCCGGTGATCATGCTCTCGTCAACGTAAGAGGTTCCTTCGACGACTTCGCCATCAACCGGCACTTTTTCACCCGGACGAACCAGCACGATGTCACCGGTGGCGACCTGAACGAGTGGGATTTCCAGGGTTTCACCATTGCGCTCGACGCGCGCAGTCTTGGCCTGCAGACCGACCAGCCGCTTGATCGCCTGCGATGTCCGCCCTTTGGCACGGGCTTCCAGCGTCCGTCCCAGCAAGATCAAGCTGACGATCACGGCGGCAGCTTCGAAATAGACGTTGGCGGTGCCCTGCGGCAGCACTTCGGGGACGAAGGTCGCCACAACCGAGTAGCCGTAAGCCGCCGCTGTGCCGACCGACACCAGCGAGTTCATGTCGGGAGCGCCGCGCAGCAACGCCGGGATCCCCTTACGGAAGAAGCGCAAACCCGGCCCGAACAGCACCAGGGTGGCGAGAACAAACTGCAGATACCAACTGGTCTGCTGCCCCAGCACCTGCATTACCCAATGGTGCATCGCGGGCACCAGGTGCGAGCCCATCTCGAGAATGAACACCGGCAAGGTGAGGGTAGCGGCAATCAGTAATGAGCGCCGCAGCCCCCGCGCCTCATGCTCACGACGCTCGGTATCCTGATCGTCTGCACTGGCCGTAGCGGTGGATAAACGTCGTGTTTTATAACCGGCCTTTTCAACGGCAGCCTCAAGGTCGGTGATGGCGACGACCCCGGCAAGGTGACGTACCCGCGCACGTTCGGTAGCCAGATTGACGCTGGCCTCGAGCACGCCGGGGAGCTGTGCCAGGGCTTTTTCAACCCGGCCGACACAAGACGCACAGGTCATCTCCTCGATCGCCAACTCGGTGGTCTCTTCACGCACGGCGTAACCGGCGCTCTCGATGGCACGGACCACCTCCTGGGGGGCGGCCGCGCCAGTGAAGGTGAGATCGGCGCGTTCGGTAGCAAGATTGACCGAGGCGGTCTGCACGCCCGGCACAGCTTTCAGCGCGCGTTCGACACGACCGACGCACGAGGCGCAGGTCATGCCGTCGACCGGTAAACTCAGTCGAGTGACTGAGGACAGCGTCGGATTGGCATCGGGTTTGAGGGTAACGGAAGTCATTGAACTGCCCCTTTATGGTGTCTGTTGCTGAAAGCTTAAAGCTTCCCACCGCTGGAAGGTCAACAACTGTCGATGATTTATTTTACCCGTTGCGAATTAGTCGTGCCGTCGGCGCCTCGGCAGTCGTTCAGTCCCGATGTACAAGCTTGCCAACCACCGCCCAGCGCCTTGTAGATACTGACAATGGCAAGCTGCTGGTCGATTCGTGCGACGCTCAGCGCCCGGCGGCTGGCGAAGTCAGAACGTTCGGCATCGAGGACCTCCTGGTAGAGGCCTTCACCTTGAGAGAACCGCACCCGGGCCAGTCGGGCCGCCTCGCGATTGGCCGCTGACTCATGCAGACGCAGCGCCAGCGTGCTGCCAGCGGCGCTATAAGCCTTAAAGGCATCATCGGTTTCCTGCAGGGCCCGCAGCAAGGTTTGGTCGTAGAGGATCAGGGCCTGTTTGGCGCGTGCCTCGCTGGCGGCGATGCGGGCGCGGACACGCCCGCTATCAAACAGTGACCAGCGAATGACCGGGCCGATAAAGCTCGACAGGGCTCCCGCGCCGCTCATCGCATCCAGACTGCCGGCGACGAACCCGATCGACCCCGTTATCTGGATCTCGGGGTAAAGGCCAGCCGTTTCTACACCAATTCCGGCGGTTGCCGCCGCCAGGTTCCGTTCGGCCGCTGCAATATCAGCGCGCCGCCACAGGAGCGCGGCAGGGTCACCCACGGCCAGGGTTCGAACTTTCAGCATCTCCTGCGTAGCTGTGGCAGCAGGGGGGCTGAATCTTTGCGGCGTCTCACCCAGCAGGACGGTCAAGGCGTTGCCGGCGGCTGCACGGCGGCGTTCAAGTTCTGGCGTGGCCGCCTCAACATTTCGCAGTAAGGCTTCGGCACGCAGCCGGTCGACTTCGCTGGCGGAACCGGCGCTGATCCTTCGCTCAACCAACGCCAGACTTTCGCGCTGGTTTTGGCGAGTCGCGGCGACTACCGCAAGCTCGGCCTCGATACCTTGTAATTCAAACCAGGTCGCCGCCACTTCGGCAGCGACGCTCGCCTGTACACCGCGCAACAAGGCTTCGCGTGAGCCCGCTTGTGCTTGAGCGGCCTCCACCGATCGCCGCACGCGGCCAAAGAGATCGATTTCCCAGGCTGCGTCGATCGCCCCACGATAGCTTTCAGCTTGGCGCGGTTGGTCAGGCGAAATCTCCGTTTCACTCCAGCGACGCTGGTCATAGCTGAGCGCCGGGCCCCCTCGCGGCAGGAAGTTCTGACGGTTCTCGCGCAGCAGGGCTTTTGCTTCCTCCAGCCTTGCGGCAGCGATACCAATGTCATGGTTTGCCGCCAGCGCTTGCTGAACCAGACGGGTCAGCGCCGGCTCCTCGAAGGTGCGCCACCACTGCACCTCAACCCGGCCCGAACTCAGACCTGCGGCCGGGTTAGCAAAACCGCTGGGAAACGCCGATGACGACAGCGGGGGCGGCGTGTAATCGGGGCCGACCGCCACGCAGCCGCTCAGCAGGACCAGCGCACTCAGCGGTGCTACAAGAGCTTGATAGCGCATTTTCATGACGAGACTCCCTCTCTGCGTGCTTTGATTCGCGAACGGTACCGATCGAAGCGGGCCGCCAGGCCACGCATCACCAGATAAAAGACCGGCGTCAGGAACAAGCCAAACAGCGTCACGCCGAGCATGCCGGCAAACACCGCAATCCCCATGGCCTGGCGCATCTCTGCGCCCGCGCCACTGGCCAGCATCAGCGGAACCACTCCGGCAATAAAGGCAAGCGAGGTCATCAGGATCGGCCGTAGCCGCAGTCGACAGGCTTCGATAACCGCCTCCAGGGGGCTGGTCCCTTCGGCTTCAAGACTGCGGGCAAACTCAACGATCAGGATCGCATTCTTGGCGGCCAGGCCGACCAGCACAATCAGCCCGATTTGCACAAAGATGTTGTTATCACCGCCGGTTAGCCACACGCCGGTGATGGCACTCAGCAGGCTGGTCGGCACGATCAGCAGCACTGACAGGGGCAACAACCAACTGTTGTATTGGGCGGCGAGGATCAGATAGGCGAGCAGCACACACAGCGGGAAAATGAACAGTGCCGTGGAGCCCGCCAGTTTTTGTTGGTAAGTGAGATCGGTCCATTCGAAAGTCATACCCTTCGGCAGGGTTTCCCTCGCCAGGCGTTCCATCACTGCCACGGCTTGTCCCGAACTGACACCCGCCACTGCGCCCCCCGAGATGTCGGCCGAAGGATAGCCGTTGTAGTGGATCACCCGGTCTGGGCCTGAGCCCGGCGTAACGGTGACAAATGAAGATAAAGGCAACATCTCACCGGCCGCATTGCGCACCTGCAAACGGCCAATGGCTTCGGCCTGCATGCGATGGTCGGCATCGGCCTGAGCGGTCACCTTATAGGTGCGACCGAACCGGTTGAAGTCGTTGACATACAGAGAGCCAAGATAGACCTGCAGCGACTCAAAGACGTCCGCCAAATTGACCCCCTGACTTTTGGCCTGGGTGCGGTCGATGGCGACGTCGAGTTGCGGGGCATTGACGTCAAAACTGGTGAGCAGCCCGGCCACCTGACCGGACTCATTGGCTTTCATCATCAGCACTTGCGTCTGCTGGGCCAGGGCTTCCAGTCCGGCACCGCTGCGGTCTTCGATCTGCATCTTGAAGCCCCCGGTTGCACCGAGGCCGGGCACCGGTGGCGGTGGGAACACGCCGAGGAAGCCGTCAGGAATAGCGGCGAATTTTGCTTGCAGGCGGCCGGCGATCGCCGTCGCTGCCAGGTCAGACGTTGTACGCGCCTTGAACGGGTCGAGCATGATGAACATGACGGCGGCATTGGGTACATTGACGAAACCGTTGATCGACAACCCCGGGAAAGCCACCACGCTTTCAACGCCAGGCTCTGCCAGTGCCATTCTCGACATCTGTTTGACGACCGTATCGGTGCGATCCAGCGACGCCCCATTGGGGAGCTGGGCGATGGCAACCAGATAGTATTTGTCCTGCATCGGCACAAAGCCCGGCGGTACAGCCCTGAAACCGAAGAAAGTCAGCGCGAGCAGCCCGCCATACATCACCAGCGCCACGCCACTGATCCGGACCACCTTGCGCACCGTACCGGCATAGGTATCGGGTGCACGCTGGAATGGCCGTCCGAAAGCCTGAAACCAGCGTTCGGTGCGGCCACGCAGACTGTGTGGATCGCGCGCCATGGCAGGCTGACGTGGCCGCAGCAAAAGCGCGGCGAGCGCCGGACTGAGTGTCAGCGAATTCACCGCCGACAGCAGGGTCGAGATAGCAATGGTGAGCGCAAACTGGCGATAAAACTCACCCTGCAGACCGCTCAGGAAGGCGGTCGGGATGAAAACGGCGGCCAGCACCGAGGTAATGGCAATGATCGGGCCGGTGACTTCGTCCATCGCTCGCCTGGCGGCTTGTCTGGGGGGCTCGCCATTTTCGATGTGACGTTCGACATTCTCGACAACCACGATCGCATCATCGACAACGATGCCGATCGAAAGTACCAGGCCAAACAACGATAAGGTGTTCAGCGAAAATCCCATCAGGTGCATGACGGCAAAAGTGCCGATCAGCGAGACCGGGACGGCCAGCAGTGGGATCAGCGAAGCCCGCCAATTGCGCAGAAACAGCACCACCACAATGACCACCAATATCAGGGCTTCCAGCAGGGTGAGGGCCACCGATTCAAGCGAGGCGCGAACGAATACCGTCGGATCATAGGCGATGCGTGAGCTAAGGCCGGGTGGGAAGTTGCCTTCAAGCCGCTGCATGGTTGCCCGTACCGCCTGTGAAACGTCCAGCGCATTAGCACCGGGACTCTGAACGATTTGCAGCGCAACGGCCGGTTCACCGTCGAGCAGGCTACGCAGGGCATAGGCATCGGCCCCCATTTCAATGCGGGCGACATCACGCAGGCGCGTAACTTGTCCGTCCAGACCGGTGCGAATGATGATATCGCCAAACTGTTGTTCGTCGGTCAACCGCCCGAGCGTGTTTACCGTCACCTGAAATGCCGCATTGGAGTGGGGTGCCTGGCCAACGGAGCCGGCCGCCACTTGCACGTTTTGCTCACGCACTGCGGCGATTACTTCACCCGCTGTCAGCCCGCGTGCGGCGATCAGGTCCGGGTCGAGCCACAGGCGCATGCTGTATTCACCGGCTCCCCAAACCAGAACGTCGCTGATGCCCGGAATGCGGGACAGCTCGTCGCGCACCTGTAGAAAAGCGTAGTTCGACATGTAAAGCGGATCGTAGCGCTTGTCGGGTGACAGCAGGTGAACCACCATCAGGATGTCCGGCGAGGTTTTCTGCGTCACCACGCCCTGACGTTGAACCTCTTCCGGCAAG
The DNA here is from genome assembly GCF_008830365.1 of Serratia proteamaculans. Lineage (GTDB taxonomy): Bacteria > Pseudomonadota > Gammaproteobacteria > Enterobacterales > Enterobacteriaceae > Serratia > Serratia proteamaculans. The sequence continues at coordinate 743,696 of NZ_WBKI01000001.1, forward strand.
CGCGGCAATGCGCGCGAGACCCGGTTTTGCACCTGGATCTGTGCCATATCGGCATTGGTCCCCTGTGCGAAGGTGACGGTCAGGATCATTCGCCCATCGCTAGCCGACTGCGACGACATGTACAGCATGCCTTCAACACCGGTGATCGCCTGTTCGAGCGGCGCAGCGACCGTTTCGGCGATCACTTTGGGGTTGGCTCCCGGGTAGGTCGCGCTGACTTGCACGGTCGGTGGCGTCACCGCAGGATATTCGCTGAGCGGTAACTGAAAGAAGGCGAGGATCCCGGCGATCACCATCAGGATCGAGAGAACGATAGCCACGATAGGGCGGTCAATGAAGAAGCGCGGGAAGGTCATGACTTAGCCCTCGGCAATGGCGTACCGTCGATCGCCGCCGGTTGCGGGGTAATCTGCATACCGGGGCGCACCAATCCCTTGACGACAATACGTTCTCCGGGTTGCAGACCTTGCTCAATCACGCGTAATCCCTCAAGTACCGGGCCAATTTCAACGGGCCGATACTCCGTCTTATCGTTTTTACCGACCACGAGTACGTAGCGGCGTCCCTGATCGGTACCGATCGATTGATCGGAGATTAAAACCCTGGCCTGTGGTGCACCGGTCTCCAGTTTGACCCTGGCGAACAGGCCGGGCATTAATTGCCCCTCGGGATTGTCGACAATGGCGCGCACACGTACCGTTCCGGTACCTCGATCGGCGGTGTTAGCGAGAAAGTCGATCCGGCCCGGCCGTGAATAGGTCTTGTCGGTAAGTAATGCCACCCCGACCCTGGCGGTCGCGTTGGCCCGGTCTGCGGCGAGCGATCGTAAATAGGTGCGTTCGTCGATATCGAAATAGACGTAGAGTGGGTTGAGCGAGACAATGGTGGTGAGCGGCGTTACGCCACTGGCGACATAGTTGCCCTCGGTGACCAGGACTTGCCCGATGCGTCCGCTGATCGGCGCAGTGACGCTGGTGAAGCTCAGATCCAACTGTGCGGCATCCAGAGCTGCCTTTGCGGCGTCGACCTGCGCTTTACGCGTATTTAAAACGGCCGTCGTCGTATCGAGGCGCTCACGGGCCACCACCTTTTGGGCAAACAATTGTGTGGCACGCCGATGGTCCGTTTGGGCGAGAATGAACTCCGCCTCAGTCTCACGCAGACGGGCTTTCGCGGCGTTCACCGCCGCCTGGAACTGCCGAGGGTCGATCAGGAACAGTTTGCGCCCCTTCTCAACAAAGCGGCCCTCCGGAACGCTCACCTGCTGGATATAACCGGCAACGCGCGGGCGCAATTCCACCCGGTCTATGGCCGTGAGTGAACCGGTGAATTCGGCAAAGGGTGCTCCCGAACGGATGAGTACTTCAGACACCGGTACGCTGGGTGGTGTTGCCACCGTGGCGAGCGGTACGACTTCCTTGCATCCGGCGATAGCCAGCGTGACGCCTAGGGCCACGGTGAATCGAATCGGGTGTTTATCTTTCATCGTCTTGCCTCCCTCAACTGGAGCGAATAGGGTTGCAGAGCCGGGGTGGCTGCGGTTCCCTTTCTCAGACGATCAGATTTCCCACGTTGGGAAGGTCAAGCGGATATTTGTGGGGCAGGTCTCATTAACAACATGCTGCGCGCTTTAGGTGCCTCAACGGCCTGGCTAAACAGGAAACCCTGGCCCAAATGGTAGCCTGAGTCACGCAGCGTTTGGCGCTGCTATATCTTCCTTCCGTGGTGGCAGCAGATATTAAAAAGCCCCCATCTTTATCAGATGAGGGCTTGATGATTATAACCTATGGCCAGATTTATTTATCGAGAGCATAGGCAATGACGTAGTCACCACGGTCTGGCGATTGACGTGCACCGCCGGCGGAAATCACAATGTACTGTTTGCCGGTGGTTGGCGACACATAGCTCATTGGCGTACCGCCGCTGCCGACAGGCAGACGTGCTTTCCACACTTCTGCGCCGGTAGAAGAGTCAAACGCGCGCAGGTAGTAATCCTGAGTACCGGCAATAAACACCAGGCCACCCTGAGTGGCCAGCGTGCCGCCCAACGTTGGCATACCTACCGGCATAGGTGCGCGCATTTTGATGCCGAATGGCCCGGTATCCTGCACCGTACCGGCCGGAACTTGCCACACCACTTTCTGAGTTTTCAGATCGATGGCGGACAGGGTGCCGAACGGTGGTTTCTGGCATGGAATGCCCAGCGGTGACATAAAGCGGTTTTTGTTGACGCCGTAAGGCGTCCCTTTCAACGGCACGGCACCCATCCCGGTGTTGACCGACTCTCCGCCATTGCTGGCCGGTGTATTGGCATCGGTTTTCTGCGGGATCATCTGTACCCACAGGCCCAAGCGCATATCGTTGGCGAAGATATAGTGGTTGTTCGGATCGGTCGACAGGCCGCCCCAGTTCATGCCACCCAACGAGCCCGGGAAGCTGAGCGAGATATCCGTGTCGGGGGCGGTAAACAATCCGTCATAACGCATCGATTTAAAGCTGATGCGGCACATCAGTTGGTCGAACGGCGTTGCGCCCCACATGTCAGACTCGGTTAACTTTTGATTACCAATCTGCGGCATGCCGACAGAAAACGGCTGAGTGGCCGAGTATTGCTCGCCAGGGATGGTACGAGTTTTTACCGGTAGCTCTTTCACTTCGGTTAAAGGTTTACCGGTATGGCGATCCAGCACGAAGAGCTGCCCGGTTTTGGCACCAATGACCAGCGCCGGCTTGGTGGTGCCATCCTTCATCGGGAAGTCGATCAGGCTTGGCTGCATTGGCAGGTCGAAGTCCCACAGGTCGTTATGAACGGTCTGATAGACCCATTTTTCTTTACCGGTGGTGGCATCGAGCGCCAGGATAGACGCGCCGTATTTGTGATCCAGTGCGTTGCGGTTTGCGCCCCACAGGTCAACCGAAGAGCTGCCCATCGGCAGGAACACGGTGTTCATGGCCGGATCGTAGGACATCGGTGCCCAGGAATTCGGCGTACTGCGCACAAAGGTCTGGCCCGGTTTCAATGCCGAGTTCGGATCTTGATTACCCGGGTCGAACGCCCAGCGCATTTTGCCGGTGGCCACGTCGAAACCACGCAGCACGCCGCCTGGCATGTCGGTTTGTACGTTATCGGCTACGCGACCGCCGACCACGATGGTGGTACCTGCCAGCGTAGGTGCAGAGGTCAGTTGGTATTTGGGATCGGAGGCATCACCCAGACCGGCCTTCAGATCGACCACACCCTGGTTGCCAAAGCTCTGGCAGAACTCACCGTTATCGGCGTTGATTGCTACCAGGCGTGCATCGATGGTGTTCATCAGAATACGACGCTGGCAACTGTCGCCGGCTGCCAGGGTGACCGGCGTGGCGGGGGTAGAGCCTGGCACCGTCGGTTGCGACAGCGGTTTGGTGACGTCGAAGTAGGCCAGCCCACGGCAACGGTTCCACACCTGGGATTTCGCATTGACTTCACGCTTCCAGATCTCTTTCCCGCTGTCGGCATCGACGGCAATCACGTTGTTATGCGGCGTACACAGGAAAATACGGTTACCGATTTGCAGCGGCGTTTGCTGGTCTTCGGCGCCGTTGCCGTCCGGACTTAACGGAGTATCGCCAGTGTGGAAAGTCCAGGCGACTTTCAGTTCTTTCACGTTGTCGCGGGTGATTTGGTCCAAAGCCACGAAGCGGCTGCCGCCCGGGGTGTTACCGTAATTGTCCCAGTCTTTTTGCTGTTTGGCTTTATCCACCGGGATCAACGGCAAGGGTTTTCCGCTAAAAGCGACGGTAGGGTGTGGCTGGAACATCTGTACGAAAGTACCGACCATGCCCACCGCCAACACCGCGCTGAGCAGGTAGGACAGCTTCGCCAGCGGTGCCTTGCCTTCCGATCTACGCAGCGTTGGCCAGCCAAGCAAGGTCAGTAGCATCAAACCGGTAGGGACCATTAAGCGTGAAACCAGTGGCCAGAAATCGAAACCGGCATCGTACACCGACCAAATCAGCGTGCCGATAAACACCAGCAGGAACAGCACCACCGCTGAAGATTTGCGACGGAAGAATTGCACTGCGGCAAGCAGGGTGGCGATACCGGCAACCAGGAAGTAGCTGCTACCCCCCAGCGAGACTAATTTACCGCCGGCAATGGCAAAGAATAGGCCGACTGCGGTAAGGATTATCCCCAATAAACAACACCATAGTTTAAGTTTTATACCCGGGCGGGCATTTGATTCAGGCATGGCTGACAGACTCCAAGATTATGTTTTTCTTCATGTTTACCCCGAATGAACGCGGTATCGCTGTTCCATGAAACACGAGAGGGAACCGAGCGCGAGTCAAACAGTGGAATCTGCATATTGTACCATTTGATTCGTTAGCAGGTTAAGGGTATGTTGGTTTTTTGCCAAATTTGTTAGCCAGAAACACCAGACGCCAATGTTTTATGACGATGTTGTTGCCGAAAAATGTCACCTCTTGAGACAATCTTGAAAATCAGAAATACCGTCAAAGGAGATGGGCATACCATAGCCTTGTCTGGATTAAATCAATGCGTGGATGACGAAGTCATTATTATTTTATAAACCCTTTGCAGCGCAGGGGAAATAAAGGCTGCTAGTTTTTATGAACAGGGAATAGACAAACCTGGCCTTGTAATTCATATGGCTGATTTTTCCAGCCCGTTAATCGGGCCTTTTTGGTTTTTTTAGTTACATAGGGTTAAATGCTTTAATTTGTCATGTTAATATTATTATTCCGCTATGCAGTGCTTCGGTTGATTGGGCGTCATCGTTTTTAATGTACTGCATAGTGGGCATCCTTTAATCCAGATTTATCCTTAATCAAAAATCCTATAAATTCTCCTCTGTGTCTTATCTATTGAATTAATAACGTCTGAGTCACCGTCCCCATCAGGTATTGATCGTCGCGAAACGCTGTTTAACCACGCTTAATACTAACTGTCGCAGCCAGCGATGTGCCACATCGGCTTCTAAACGCGGATGCCACATCTGTGAAACGGTAATAGCCTGGGTTTTTACCGGCAGTTCAAAAGCAAAGAGAGTGGCACTGTCACCATTGCCTACGGGTTGATTGATCAGGAAAGAGGCGGGCACCAACGCCACCAAATCAGAGGCCTGAGCCACCGCCAGCGCGGCGGGAAAGCTCGGTACTACCGCAGCAACTCTGCGCTCCAGCCCCAATTCGGTCAGCGCCCGGTCTACCGGCCCGGTTAATAGCCCACGGCGTGAGGCAACTACATGGCCGCAAGCGGCATACTGCTGGGCGGTAATTTCACTTTGCTGTTCAAACGGATGACCTTTACGGACCACCGCGACGAAACGATCGCGAAATAACGTCTGTAAGCGGATCTCAGGCCCCATTTCGCCCAGTACGCCAATCTCGATGTCCACCAGCCCTTCACGCAAATGTTTTGAACTTTTTTCAGGTTTGGGGGCAAAACACAGGCGTACAAAAGGGGCTGCCTGCGCGGTGGCCGCGATCAGCACTGCGCCAAACGCCTCGACAAAACCTTCGTTGGCGCGCAGGGTAAAGGTCCGTTCCAGGGTGGCTAAACTCAGTTCTGACACCGCCGGTCGAAGTACCGCACGGGCTTCGAATACGGCGTTTTGCGCGCGTTCGCGTATCTCTTCGGCGTAGGGTGTCAACACCATATTGCGGCCCGCTCGTACCAATAAAGGGTCACCGGTGACCGCTCGCAGGCGGCTAAGCGTGCGGCTCATCGCAGAGGCGCTTAATTTAAGACGACGGGCCGCGCCAGCGACGCTGCCCAGAGAAAGGAGTGCATCGAGAGCAATCAGTAAGTTGAGATCGGGGTCTGTCATTGCTGGCATCCTGAGCTATCAATAAGGGGGCGTCTGGTGCAAAAAAGCCGATAACCCGCAAAGGTTATCGGCTTTTGGCTGCCGGTCAGGGCGGATTAAGCGGCAGGCAACTGCTGCGCGGTTTTTTCCACCAGTGCCAGCAGGACTTTGATATCGTCCAGGCTGACCGTTGGGTTTAACAACGTCATTTTCAGGCAGGTTACGCCATTAAATTCGGTCACCCCGACGTTGGCACGTCCTGACTCCAGCAATGCATCACCAATTCGCTGGTTCAGCAGTGCCACTGCGGCATCGCTGCTGGTGGCTAATGACTGCGGACGGTAGCGGAACAGCACGCTGGCCAACTGTGGATGCATCACCAACTCCAGCGCCGGTTGGTCGCCAATATAGTGGGCAACCTGTTGCGCCAGCGTCACGCCGTGATCGATGATCGCGGCATATTGCTGCTGGCCTAACGCCTCCAGCCCCATCCACAGTTTTAACGCATCAAAACGGCGGGTGGTCTGCAAGGATTTAGACACCAGGTTAGGCACCCCCTGAGCTTCGTCGAACTCGGAGTTCAGGTAAGCCGCCTGATAACGCATCAGCTCATAGTGACGGGCCTCTTTCAACAAGAAAGCGCCGCAACTGATGGTCTGGAAGAATTGCTTGTGGAAGTCCAGGGTAATGGAATCCACCAGTTCAATGCCGTCCAGGTAGTCACGGTACTTCTCGGAAAGCAGCAACGCGCCGCCCCAGGCCGCATCAACGTGCAGCCAGATCTGGTGTTCTGCCGCCAACTGCGCAATCGCACGCAGCGGGTCGATAGCTCCGGCATCGGTGGTGCCTGCGGTGGCAACAATCGCCAGGATCTGCTCGCCATTGGCCTGGGCTTGCGCCAGTTTTTCGGCCAGGTCGTTCACATCCATCCGTGCGAATTGATCGGTTTTCACCAACGTAACGGATTGGTAACCCAGGCCGAGCAACGCCATGTTCTTCTGCACCGAGAAATGGGCATTTTCAGAACATAACACTTTAATCTTGCGCAGGTTACCGACCAGTCCATCCTGTTGCACAGAGTGGCCCTGATTGGCGAAGAAGGCATCGCGTGCCAGCATCAGACCCATCAGATTACTCTGGGTACCACCGCTGGTGAATACGCCCGCATCGCCAGGCTGATAGCCAACCTGGGTACGCAACCACTCGATCAGCTTCATCTCGATGATGGTGGCGGACGGGCTTTGATCCCAGGAGTCCATGCTTTGGTTGGTGGCGTTGATCAACACTTCCGCCGCCTGACTGATCACCAGACTTGGGCAATGCAAATGCGCGACACACTGTGGGTGATGCACCGACAGGCTGTCTTTTAAAAAGTATTCAATCGCGCGTTCGATGGCCGCCTGGTTGCCCAGGCCCTGCGGATTAAAATCAAGCGTAATGCGTTCACGCAGTTCGGCAACGGTTTTTCCCTGATACATCTCGGGTTGTTGCAGCCACTGCACTACCGCCTGGCTACTTTGCTCGATCGCTTGCTGGTAGGCTTCGGTGCTTTGCGCCGAGGCGGCCAGAATCGGGTTTGACCGGGACATTAAATTCACTCCATGCCTACAGGCTTGACGCCGGCGGCTAACAGGGCCTGTTCAAATTTATCCAGGAAAATGCCCAGTTCATCGTTGGTGATCAGTAAGGAAGGCAGCAGACGCAGTACGTTACCGTTACGGCCGCCACGCTCCAGGATCAACCCGGCTTCGAAGCATTTTTTCTGCAGCAGGGCAGACAACTGAGGATCCGCCGGGTAGCAACCCATATGATCCTGCGCTTCGTCAGGTTTAACGATTTCCATGCCAATCATTAAGCCCAGACCGCGCACGTGACCTATAGCCGGATAACGTTTTTGCAGCTCAGCCAGCTTGGCTTTCAGCCATTCGCCTTGTGCGGCGACCTTATCGGCCACGTTGTTATCTTTAAGGTACTGCAGGGTGGTCAGGCCGGTGGCCATCGCCAGCTGGTTACCACGGAAGGTGCCGGTATGGTGACCAGGCTCCCAGGCGTCAAATTCTCGCTTGATGCCCAACACCGCCAACGGCAAACCGCCGCCAACCGCTTTGGACATCACGATGATGTCCGGCTCAATACCGGCGTGTTCGAAGGCGAACAGTTTACCCGTACGGGCAAAGCCGGCCTGAACCTCGTCGATAATCAGCAGAATGCCGTGTTCCTGAGTCACTTTGCGGATGCGCTGCAACCATTCGACCGGGGCCGGGTTGACACCGCCTTCACCCTGAACTGCTTCCAGAATGACGGCCGCAGGTTTACGCACGCCGCTTTCGACGTCGTTAATCAGGTTTTCAAAATAGTAGGTCAGTGCCTTAACGCCGGCTTCGCCGCCGATACCCAGCGGGCAGCGGTACTCGTGCGGGTAAGGCATAAACTGGACTTCCGGCATCATGCCGTTAATCGCTTCTTTCGGTGACAGGTTGCCTGTGACCGCCAGCGCGCCATGGGTCATGCCATGGTAGCCGCCGGAGAAGCTGATCACACCAGAACGACCGGTGTATTTTTTCGCCAGCTTCAGAGCGGCTTCGACCGCATCCGCGCCCGATGGGCCACAGAACTGCAGGCAATATTCCTGGCCCTGTTGCGGCAATAAAGAGAGCAAATAAGCTGAGAACTGATCTTTCAACGGGGTTGTAAGATCGAGAGTATGTAACGGCAAGCCGCTGGTAATGACATTTTGGATGCTTTGAAGGACGTCAGGGTGGTTATGACCCAGAGCCAGCGTACCCGCACCAGCCAGGCAATCAAGATATTGATTATTCTCAACATCGGTGATCCACACGCCTTGGGCTTTCGCAATTGCCAACGGCAATTTACGGGGGTAACTCCTGACATTCGATTCAAATTCGGCTTGTCTCGCCAAATATGTTTCGTTGTTTACATTTTCTAAACTCACACCGAAATTATCAATACGGACTTTATCCGTCATCATATCTCTCCTACAACTGGGGGTATCGATACCACCCTAGTTGAATTATTAAATTGAATAAGTAACTACCGTGAAAAAACGCGCCCAATATATGGCTTTTTACCCCCCGGCTCAATAGTTATTTAGCCGCATGAAATTTAATGTTTTTTCTATTAAAAACAATAAATTGCTGGTTTATTGGCCAATAATGCCGCCGTATGGCCGTGACAGGGAAGTTGACAAGGCACGTAAAGCTACCGCAATAAAAGTAGGGCTACTGGCCCAATGCATTTATTTTGCTGACAATTTTCTGATTGTCGCCGGGTTGACGCCTAGGTGTTTTTTAAGCAACGACTTATTATAAATAAATCATTGCTTAGAAATTAACCGACTTAAGGCTGGCATACCCAGAGGGAAAACAGGGTCTATGGTCGTTAAACTTAAATATCGAGGGTTTTATTGACGTTTAGTCGGCATGATTAATTCCTCCCAAGGGCCAGTAAAACCAGCAGAACCGTCTAAGCTGAATGAAATAAGTCATTTACGGTGCGGTGTTAAGCCATGAAGGGTAACGGCTAGCCATGCAGGTTGTGAATCAGCATCGCCCAGAAAGGATAAGCCGGAGCAACCTATGTACGAACCCTGTTTTCCAGAAAATGAAACCGAACGGCTGTCGGTTCTGCATTCACTGAACGTACTGGACACGAATTCGGTAGAGAAATTAGACCGGGTCACGCGCCTGGCCGCCAAATATTTTGGCGTCAGTATTGCCCTGATTTCATTGATCGATCGTGAACGCCAATGGTTCCTTTCTCGCTCGGGTTTAGAGGCACGGGAAACGCCACGCAATATTTCATTTTGTGGCCACGCCATTTTGCAACGTGACGCGTTAGTGGTGCCGGATACCGCGGTTGATCCGCGTTTCTTTGACAACCCTTTGGTGACCGGCGGACCCAAGATCGGTTTCTATGCCGGTCAACCCTTACTGTCACTGGACGGTCTGCCGCTGGGCACCCTGTGCATTATCGACAGTCATCCTCAGAGCTTTTCACCCGAGATGGTGCATGATTTACGCGACTTTGCCGCTGTCATCGAAGAGCACCTGCACAGTGTTGAGCGTGATATTTACACGGAAAGTCTCAAATCCAATCTGCAACGTACCGAAGCCCTGTTTGAACAGACCTTTTCTCAGGCGGCAGTGGGTATGGCCCTGGTCTCGCTGGAAGGATATTGGTTACGGGTGAACCCGCGGATCTGTGAAATGCTGGGGTATTCTGAGCGCGAACTGCTGGATCGTACCTTCCAGGACATCACCTATCGCGAAGACCTGCACAACGACCTCGGACTGCTGCACCAGTTATTGGCCAATGAAATAGATACCTATTCGATGGAAAAGCGCTATATCCGCGCTGATGGTTCAACAATTTGGGTTCAACTGACGGTGGCGCTCAATCGTATGCCTAATGGCGAGCCCCATCATTTTATCTCGGTTATTGTCGATATCAGCGAGCGCAAAGCGGCAGAGGCCGACCTCTACACTCTGCAACATGAGCTCGAAGACAGGGTAGTGACTCGTACCCGTGAGTTGAATTTTGCCGTCAATAAGCTCAACCAGGAAATTGCCAGCCGCGTCCTTACCGAGCAGCAACTCAGTAGCGAAAAAGAACGCCTGCGGGCGATTACCGACAATATGCCGGCATTGATCAGTCAGATCGATGCCGATGAACGCTATCTTTTTGCCAACAGCGCCTATAAAGCCTGGTTTGACCTGGATGAAGGGCGTCTCAAGGCGATGACGGTGCAGGCGTTTATGGGGGAGGAGGCTTATGCCGCGGCCAAACCCATGATCGAAAGGGCGTTACAGGGGGAAACCGTCAGTTTTGAGAATGAACTCCAAACGCGCCAGGGGCCATTGATCATTCACAACACTCTGGTACCCAGTGAAACCCAGGGTTCCTATATTCTTTCCATGGATATCACCGAGCTTAAGCGTTTGCAGCAGCGGTTAGAGTATGACGTCTCTCATGACATGCTGACGGGGTTAACCAATCGACGGGCTTTCTTACTGCGGTTGGGTGCCACCCTGCAGGCTTGTTGCCCGCAGCAGCAAATGGCACTGTTGTTTATCGATCTTGATGGATTCAAAACGCTGAATGACAGCTTTGGGCATGATTTCGGTGACCTTATTCTGAAAACCTTTGCCGAGTTGCTCAGCGACTGTGCCGGCCCTCATCACAATGTTTCTCGCCTTGCCGGGGATGAATTTACGGTGATCCTCTGGCCTTTGACGCAACCGCAGCTGCAGGTATGCGCATTTTGCGAGTGCGTGTTGGCCAGGCTGGCGGCGACGCAACAGGTTGGTAATCAAAAAGTGACGCTCTCCGCCAGTATCGGCGCAGCCATATCCTCAGGCAGCAACATGACGGCAGAAGCCCTGCTGACCAGAGCGGATGATGCCATGTACCAGGCGAAATCCGCAGGTAAGGGGACTTACACCATTCGTTAATCAGCATGTATGACATTCCTCAGGTGAGTGTCCCCCGACAGAAGGGACATTAGCGCTTCTCTGACCAGCATTACGGCCTTTACTTCCCTTTTTTTTCAACCAATATGGTCCGACTGAAACGACAGTCTGGAGAAAAAGTATGGCCAACCCGTATCGCGAACTGCTGACAACCCCGGGCGTAAAGGGGTTAGTGTTCGCGAGTTCTATCGCTCGTCTGCCACAGGCGATGATCGGCATCGGTATTATTACCATGCTGGTACAACAGAGCGGCCTTTATTGGTTGGCTGGAGCGGTGGCCGGCATATTTACGCTGACAAACGCACTGATTGGCCCGCAGATTTCCAAACTGGTTGATCGGCAAGGACAGCGGCGGGTGCTTCCCTGGGTTACCGCTTTCAGTATTGCCATGCTGCTGGCGTTAATGACAGCAGCACATCGGCAAGCCCCAATTCCGATGCTTTTTATTTTTGCCGCACTGGCAGGCACGATGCCGAGCATGCCTGCGATGATAAGAGCGCGATGGACACTGCTTTTCCGAGGTAAACCCCAACTCCACACCGCGTTCTCCCTGGATACCGTGCTGGCAGAACTGACCTTCGTTATCGGTCCGCCTTTATCGATTGGCCTCAGCACCAGTCTTTTCGCCGCAGCAGGTCCGCTGGTGGCTGTTCTGCTACTGATGATTGGCGTAACCATTTTTCTTCTGCAACGACAGACGGAACCTAAGGTGGTCAAAAATACGGGTGAGCATACGGGTTCAACCTTGCGTATCCCCGGTATGAGTACCATTGTCCTGGCACTTTTGGCGATGGGGGTGATAGGCGGTTCAATTGATGTGGCTGTGGTGGCCTTCGCTAATGTACAGGGCTGGCCAACGGCCGCCAGTTTGATTCTGGCTGCTTACGCGCTCGGCTCGATGGTGGCGGGACTGGCCTTCGGCGCCGTCCGGTTAACTTTACCCATCGAGCGTCAATTCCTTATCGGCATACTGCTAACCGCAGCCACGGCCGTACTGCCGATTATTTCTGCGGACGTCTATATCATGATGGGAACGATCTTTGTGGCCGGTATGTCCTTTGCGCCTACCATGGTGATCGTCATGAATCTCGGCACTATCCTGGTGCCACCGTCCAGGATCACCGAAGGACTGACGTGGATGACGACCGGCATCAGTATCGGCGTGGCGCTGGGTGCTGCACTGGCGGGCCTGGTTGTTGATGCCTACGGCGCGCGCGCAGGCTTCGGTATCCCTATTATTGCGGGGCTTGTCATGGTGGTGGTGGTACTTATTGGTTTACGTACACTTCGAGCCGCTTCCGTGACGCACGCCGAACCCATATTCTCTTAAGGGGGCGGCAGCCTGCTGGGCTGCCGTCAGGGGGGCTAGAGGGTCAGCGAGTCATAATTTTTGCGGCGGTAATTCAGCGCGGACATTGCCCAAAGCACCACAAATAGCGCGATGGCGGCGTAACCTACACTGCCCATGTTGTCATTGAGGGCTTCAACACCGCGCCACAGGCCACCCTGTAACCCCAGCTTGTCGGCTAACAACCCCAGACCTTCCAGGCCGCCGATCACCAAAGCAATCGCCACGCTGGTGGCGGTAATGGTCATGTTGTAATACAGCTTGCGGATCGGCTTATTGAAGGCCCAACCATAAGCACCGACCATCACAAAGTTATCCAGCGAGTCAATCAGCGCCATGCCGCTGGCGAACAGCAATGGGAACACCATAATCGACCAGACCGACAGACCCGAGGTGGCACCCGCTGCGGAGATGCCCAACAGGCCGACTTCGGTAGCGGTATCAAAACCCAGGCCAAACAAAAAACCGACCAGATACATATGCCAGCTTTTATTCACCAGATTAAAAGCAAAGCGATACAGCCGTGTCATCACGCCGCCGGTGCCGTTCACCAGCAGGGCAACATCTTGCTCCACCAGTTTCTCCCCGCGTTTCACCTGACGAAAAATGCGATAAACATCGAGGAAAATCAGCCAGTTCAACAGTGCCATGGCCAGCAGGAACAGCGAGGAAATCAACGTACCCAGAGTCGCGCCGTACTGATGCAGCCAGCCAATGCGATCGCCAAATGCCAGAGAGGTGGCGGCAATCGCAATGCAGGCCAGGATCACGATGCTGGAGTGGCCTAAAGAGAAGAACGCGCCGACGGACACCGGGCGCTGGCCTTGCTGCATCAGCTTGCGGGTGACGTTATCGATAGCGGCAATATGGTCAGCATCCACCGCATGGCGCAGCCCATAACCATAAGCCAGCAAAGCGGCGGCAATCAACGTCGGATATTGATGGAACGCGGCAAATGCCGTTCCCCAGGCCAACAGATTCAGCGCTACCAACGCCAGTAATAGCCAAAAGGCGCGGGTATGGGTGTGGAAAAACTCGCGGTTTAACATGTTACATCCTGTCAGGGTTTACAGAGGAAATCGGGGAATGCTGGGCACAGGCGACCAGCGCCTGACCCAACGCCAGCCCACCGTCGCCCGCCGGCAGTTGTTGTGGCAACAGCACCTGCAACGGCGCCAGATGGTGCTGTAGCCGTTCACGTAATAAGCGGTTGTGCAGCACGCCGCCGCTTAACGCCACATGTTGGATGCCATGCTGAGCGGCAAAAAATTTGGCCAGGTTGGCAAAGCCTTGCGCCAGCGCATCATGGAATGCCCAGGCCTGTTGAGGGGCGGGGGCTTGCCAGCCCAGCCACTGTTGCCAGAATGCAGCAAGATCAAATTGATCGCCTTTCAGTGACAATGTCACCGGGTGAGGGCAAGGTCCGCTCTGGTGAGCCAGGGCTTCAAACCGGCTGGCCGCTTCTCCCTCCCAACTCTGTTGTGCCGGGGCACAGCCCAGGGTGGCAGCGGCGGCGTCAAACAAGCGGCCGCAGGAGGAGGCCAGCGGGGCATTAATGCCCGCGTTTATCGCTTTCAGCAGCGGTTGCCAGGGCAACGCCTGCAGCCGTTCGGCCTGAGGGTAACTTTGCCAGTCCGGTACGAAGCGCGCGAAATGCGCCAACTGGTTACGCCAGGGTTGCTGCGCGGCCAGATCGCCGCCGGGCAGTGCCACTGCGGGTAATCCCCCCAGATGACGGCAACGGCGGTAATCAACCAGCAGGCATTCGCCGCCCCACAGGGCACCGCCCTGGCCGTACCCGAGGCCATCGAGTGCCAGACCAATCACCGGCCCACCTTCCAGTGGCCAGCGGTGCTCGGCGAGACAAGCGGCCAGATGTGCATGATGATGCAAGACCGGGGTTACCGGCAGTGACTGCCGGGCAGCCCATTGATGGCTGATGTAATGGGGATGGGCATCGCTGGCCAGCCGCTGTGGTTGACAATGGTACAGGCCGGTGAAGTGCTGAATGGCTTGTTGCCACTGTTGCTGAATATCCTCTTGCTCCAAATCGCCAAAATGCGTGCTGAGCAGAGCCTGATCGCCCAGAACCAGGCAAAAGGTATTTTTGCGATCGCCACCCACCGCCAACAGGGCCTGCTGAGTGGGGAAGCCGGGCGGCAGCGGTAGGGCATCGGGAACGAATCCACGCGCCCGGCGGATCATTTCATGGCCTTCGGTTAGCAAACGCACCAGCGAGTCGTCAACGCGTTGCAGGATCTCGCGATCGTGCATCAACCACAGATCGGCAATGCCGTCCAGGTCGGCCAAGGCCTGGTCATTGGTTAACGCCGGAGCACGGCCACTGGCATTGCCTGAGGTCATCACCAGAGGTCGTTGTATGGCCTGCATCAGCAAATGTTGAATCGGGTTGGCGGGCAACATCAGGCCCACTTCATCGAGCTGCGGCGCAACGGCGGCAGACAACGGTGAGTAAGCGGATTGAGGGACCAGCACCACCGGCGCGGCGGGCGAAGTTAATAACGCCTGCAGCTGCACCTGGTCAATGCCATTGGCGCAGCGTACCAGCCAACTGGCATCCGGCAACATCACCGCCAGCGGTTTGCCTGGCCGCCGTTTACGCCGACGCAAACGCTCGACGGCCTGGGTGTCGGTGGCGTCGCAAGCCAGGTGAAAGCCACCCAGGCCTTTGATCGCCACAATTTGTCCGGCGGCCAGCGCTGCCACTGCCTGTTGTAGCGCTGCTTCGCCCTGATGCTGTGCCTGGCCCTGAGCCAGACAGCTAAACAACTGGGGGCCGCAGTCGCTACAGGCCACCGGCTGGGCATGAAAACGTCGGTCCTGTGCAGTATGGTATTCCCAGGCGCAGTGTGGGCAAAGGGTGAAGGGCGCCATGCTGGTCGCCGGGCGATCGTAAGGCATGGCGCGAATAAGGGTAAAACGGGGGCCGCAATGAGTGCAGTTGATAAAAGGATAACGGTAGCGCCGATCCTGCGGATCGTTCATTTCCTGCAGGCATTGGGGGCAGGTCGCCGCATCCGGCACGATCTGGGTCGCCTTGGCGCCATGCTGACTGGGGCGGATACTGAAATCCTTGGGGGCTTGCAGCCAGGTAAACGAACGTTGCTGGATACGTTCGATATGCGCCAGAGGCGGGGCCTGCTGGTACAACACATGCAGGAATACTTCCAGATCAACAGGTTGTACCAAGCGAATTTCCACCCCGGCGCTGTCGTTCCAGACTTCGCCATGCAGGTTGAGTTGTTCGGCCAGTTGCCAGACAAAAGGCCGGAAGCCGACGCCCTGTACTTTGCCACTGATGCGTAGCAGTAATCCTGAATGGGACACTTTTTTATTACTCTCGGTGTAGGGGCGCTGCATACTGCGCCCGCGTTAATCGGGGCGAATTTATTCGCCCCCTACAAAGTGACTGTGTAACTTTACATCACATCTTCAGCCGCGCGCCGCAGGCGGGCTTTCATATCGCTATAGCTCTGTTGCGCATAGTTTTCCGCCCAGTTCTGATCGGCAATGGCCTCCAGTTTTACCGCGCAGTATTTGGTTTCCGGCGTTTTGGAGATCGGATCCAAATTCTCCTGAGTCAGCTCATTACAGGCACCGATCCACCACTGGTAGGTCATATACACTGCGCCCAGGTTAATGCGCTCGTTATAGTTGGCGCGGCTGATCACCTTGCCGCGGCGCGAGCTGACCCACACCAGTTGCTGGTCGGCAATACCCAATGCTTCGGCATCCTGCGGATTGATCTGCACGAAGCCGGGCTCATCCGCGAGGGTTTGCAGGGCGGCGCAGTTACCGGTCATCGAACGGCAGGAATAGTGGCCGACTTCACGCACGGTACACAGCACCAGCGGATAACCGGCATCCGGCACTTCCGCCGGGGCACGCCAGGTCGTGGCGAACAACTGACCTTTGCCGGTCGGCGTGGTGAACTGGTTACCCTGATACAGGTAAGGGGTTCCCTGGCTTTCCAGCGTGGTACAAGGCCATTGCACGTGGCCCAGCTCGCCCATTTTTTCGTAGGTCGCGCCATAAAACAGCGGGCAGAGCTCGCGCATTTCGTCCCAGATTTGCTGGTTATCGTCGTAATGCATCGGATAACCCATCTCGGTGGCCAGCAAACTGATGATGTCCCAGTCGCGTTTGACGTTGTACTGAGGTTCAATGGCTTTCTCGAAACGCTGGAACCCACGGTCGGCACAGGAGAACACGCCGCCATGCTCACCCCAGGAGGTGGCCGGCAGGATCACGTCGGCCTGTTCGGCGGTTTTGGTCATAAAGATGTCTTGCACCACCACAAACTCCAGCGCCTCGAACGCGCCGCGCACCAGGCTCAGGTCGGCCTCGGTCTGCAACGGATCTTCGCCCATGATGTAGTAGGCTTTCACTTTGCCCTCATGAACCAAATGCGGAATTTCGGTGATGCGATAGCCCACGTTCGGATCCATTTTGGCAGCATCAATTCCCCAGGCGGTGGCGAACTTGGCGCGTACCGCAGCGTCGGTGACGGCCTGATAGCCGGGGAACTCATTCGGCAGCACGCCCATGTCGCAGGCGCCCTGAACGTTGTTTTGCCCACGCACCGGCCCGACGCCCACGTTGGCCCGGCCCAGATTACCGGTCAGCAACGCCAGGCTGGCGAGCCCTTTGACCACGTCGACCGCCTGGCCAAACTGGGTGACCCCCATGCCCCACATAATGGTGGCAGAAGGGGCGCTGGCGTAGGTGCGCATCGCCTGGCGAATTTGCTGGGCGCTGACGCCGGTCAGTTGTTCTACCGCTTCCGGCGCATAGTCCGCCAACTGCTGACGGTAAGCCTCGAACCCCTCGGTGTATTTCGCCACGTAATCACGGTCATACAGGTTTTCTTCAATCAGCGTATAGGCGAAGGCATTCACCAGCGCCATGTTACAACCGTTCTTGATCTGCAAATGCTGGTCGGCAATGCGCGCGGTTTCGATACGGCGCGGGTCGCACACGATAATCTGCGCGCCTTTCTCTTTGGCCTTCAGCACCCGGCGAGCCACGATAGGGTGTGAGTCGGCGCAGTTGTAACCGATGACCAGCAGGCATTTGGAGTTTTCGATATCACCAATCGAGTTGCTCATCGCGCCGTTACCCAGCGTGGCCTGCAAACCTGCTACCGATGGGCCGTGGCAGACGCGGGCGCAGCAGTCGACGTTGTTGGTGCCGATCACCGCACGGGCGAACTTCTGCATCACGTAGTTGGTTTCATTACCGGTACCACGTGAAGAGCCGGTGTGCATGATGGCGCTGGCACCGTGCTTATCTTTGATCTGTTGCAGTCGCTGTGCGGTGTAGCGGATCGCCTCATCCCAACTGACGGCCTCAAACTTGCCGCCTTTTTCGCGGCGGATCAGCGGTTGGCTCAGGCGCGGGGTCAGCAGCTTGGTATCGTTTAGAAAGTCCCAGCCGTAATAGCCTTTCAGGCACAGCTCGCCCTGATTGGTCACGCCGTCAGCCGCTTCGGCACGGATGATTTTACCGTTGTCGACCACCAGTTTCATTTTGCAGCCTGCACCGCAGTAAGGGCAGACGGTTGTGATTTTTTTCATCGGTTCAGTTCCTAAAACAGTGACGACAGGGTGTCGAGTGCGGCGCGACGACGTTTCTCGGCGTTCATTTCCTGCAGCATGTTGCGATCCACACAGTGCAGCGCAT
This sequence comes from Serratia proteamaculans, assembly GCF_008830365.1. Classification (GTDB taxonomy): domain Bacteria; phylum Pseudomonadota; class Gammaproteobacteria; order Enterobacterales; family Enterobacteriaceae; genus Serratia; species Serratia proteamaculans. The sequence continues at coordinate 762,049 of NZ_WBKI01000001.1, forward strand.
TGGTTGGGCAGGTTTCCATGCAGGCCGGTCCGCTATCACGGCCGATACACAGGTCGCATTTATGGGCTTCGGCTTTCTCGGTAGTGGCGCTCATCATGGCGCCGTTCTGGCGGACAACCGGGCGGGTGATCACTTCCATCGCGCCGTAGGGGCAGGCCACTACGCAGGTTTTGCAGCCGATGCAGCGTTCCTGCATCACCAGCACCATGCCATTGGTGCGACTGATAGCGCCATTGGGGCAGACGTTGGAACAGGGAGCGTCCTCACACTGGCGGCACAGCACGGCGGTGCTGACGTTAACGCCTTTGATCACATGCAGGCGTGGGGCGAAGCTGGCGGCGTTGAGCGCTGAAATATCCTGGCTTTCGCTGTGTGCCATCACGCAGGCAATTTCACAGGTACGGCAGCCGATACATTTCTTGGGATCGGCGATGATAAACCGGTTCATCAATAACTCCTGGGTTACCCTTCATCCGGGTATGACAATGGATAGGTTGTGCCTCGGATTAGGCATAAAGCATGCCAATCCTGAAAATCAAGTAAAAGCAGTGAGTTAGTCTGGCGATGACGAAGTGTCCGACGGTATGTCGACACAAATGACGATGCCGTGTCAGAGATTCGTCACCACCAGTGGCGAGTAGCCGCCGTTAATCGGCCAGTCATGCAGGCGTTGATGCAGCCGGGTCACCGCCTGCTGTACCGCCGCGCCGATCGGGTAGTAAAACGCCACCACCTCGGGCTGAATACCGATAAAGGTGATCTCCGGCACCGTTTCGCGCAGTTGGTCGATCAGGAAATTGAGCGGCAGGTTATGGGTGGTCATGATGAACATGTCGGCGATGTCTTTTTCATCGATCACCCGGGTTTCACCCGCCGCCAGCCCCATGTCGGTGGCATCGACAATCACCAACCGATCGGGGCGCAGTTCGCGGATATGGCCAATGTCGTTCTCCGGCGCGGCTCCGCCGTCAATCACTGTCCAGCCGGCGGGGGGATTACCGGCACAGAGTTCCGCCAGCAGCGGCCCGGCGCCGTCATCTCCCATCATGCAGTTGCCCACACACAATAAAACGTCACTCATCATGCCTCCGAACCATCAGGTAAATGGCGGGTTCGTTTTCAATCGACTGCAGCAGGGCGATCAACTGTTGGCTCCAGTCTTGCTGTTGGGTGTTCATCTGCGAGACGGCCCCGCTCAACGCGGTGGCCAACAGGTGGGTGTGGCTGCTGTCGATACAGATCTCACCGAAGCGGTCGACCCCTTCCAGCTTGCGCCGGGCGGTGCTGCCGGCGGGCAGTTGAGCCACCCAGCCGCGGAACCCTGCCAGCGGGCAGCTGAGTTTGGCCTCCAGACAGTCGATAACCCCCAGATGGTGGCCGATCGCCAGGCTGTAATAGATCACCTCCTGGGCTTTGGGCGGGGCTTTTTTCTCCTGCACGAATTTGCGGCTCAGGGAGTAAAACACCACCTGGGCATGGGAATGGCTCATAGTCGTAGTTCCCCACGCAGTACCCGCTGGTAGATGCCCAGCAGGTTGCCGACAATTTCACTCAGGCGCAGATCGTCCTGCTGTTGCAGGTAAGCGTGAATGCGCTGTTCGACCGGCAGGGGGCTGTCTGCTGCCAGCAGTTGCATAAACTGGTCGGCGATCTGGCGGCCATAGCGATATCCGGCCATCCGACGGGCTTCCCGATCCAGCAATACCCGCAGTGGCTGGGGCAATGCCGGGTGCAACAGTCGGGTGGCTTCGCCATCGGTTTCATCATGCTGGCGACCTTTTATTTTCTGATCCAACAGGCCGAGCGCCATGGCAAAACCGTAAATGGTGGCCGCCGGGGTCGGCGGGCAACCGGGAATATAGACATCGACCGGGACGATGCGATCGGTGCCGCCCCATACGCAGTACAGATCGTGGAAGATGCCACCGCTGTTACCACAGGCACCGTAAGAGATGCTGATTTTCGGGTCGGGTGAGGCCTGCCAGGCGCGGATCGCCGGGATACGCATGGCGCGGGTGACCGCGCCGGTAAACAGCAAGATATCAGCATGGCGGGGTGAAGGAACCACTTTGATACCGAAGCGTTCAGCGTCGAACAACGGGGAAATAGCGGCGAAAATCTCGATTTCGCAACCATTGCACCCCCCGCAGTCCACCCGGTAAACATAGGCCGAGCGGCGGATATCTTTCAGCAGGGTGGTTTTCAGCTTGGCGATACTTTCGTCGAGGGTGATCGGCACCGGCAGGCCATTTTCATCGCGAGGGCCAATCAGTGGCGGATTCATGAGATGACCTCCCGGGTCAGATGGCGGCCAATGTCAATGCGATCGGCCTGGGTCAGGTTTTGCTGCTGTTTGCAGGCCGGGCAGGTTTCAAACTGCGTGCGGCGCGCGGCGGTTTCGGTACTGTTCAGCCCAAGCAGCGCAATGGCATAGTCAATTTCCTTCTGCGACGAATAGGGCTTGCCACACTGGCGGCAATGACAGAGGGCGAAATCGGCTTGCTCGTACAGATCTTCTTTGCGCCACACCGCCAGTTCGAACTGTTGCGAAAGCCGGATGGCGGCGGTAGGGCAAACCTCTTCGCAGCGGGCACAAAAGATGCAGCGACCGAGAAATAGCTGCCAGCGTATCGTGCCATTACTCAGGTCTGTCGCCATGGTCAACGCATTGGATGGGCAGGCGTTGGCGCAGGCTCCGCAGGCAATACATTGCTGCGGGTTGTATTCGGGTTTGCCACGAAAGTTCGGGTCAATCACCAACGGCTGAGCCGGATAGGCCGCGGTGGCCGGCCCGGTTTTCAGCACTTTTTTAATCAGTTTCAGCATGATGGGCTCCGGTTAGAACGGTTTGTTTTTCCGTTCGATGCCATAACGCTCAATCTCTTTGTACGGCACGATGATGGACTGGCGTTTGCGCACGTCGACGATGGTCATGCGATCGGTACAGGAATAGCAGGGATCCAGACTGCCGATGATCAGCGGGGCGTCAGAGACCGTGTTACCGCGCAGCATGTAACGCAGGGTCGGCCAATTGGCGTAGGTCGCGGCCCGGCAGCGCCAGCGGAACAGCTTCTGATTGTCGCCGGTCATGCTCCAATGGATGTCGTCACCGCGCGGGGCTTCGGCAAAACCCAGGGCAAAGCGGTGCGGAATATAGGTGAAACCGTCCACCGCCAGCGGCCCGCTGGGCAGGCTTTGCAGCCCGAACTCGATGATACCGAGCGAGTTGAACACTTCGTGAATACGCACTTTAAGCCGTGAATAGACGTCACAGCCGTCCTCCACGCACAGTTCCACCGGCAGCTTGGCGTAACCGGCAAACGGATGATCGAGGCGGGTATCGCGGCGGTGGCCGCTGCCGCGGATCATCGGGCCGACGTTGCTGTAGTCGCGGGCAACCTGTGGATCGAGACGGCCAACCCCGACGCTGCGCTGTTCGGTATTTGGCGTGCTAAGCAAGATATCGACCAGATCCACCAGTTCACTGCGCATTTGCGCCGCCAGCCGCAGGGTTTGCAGCATGTCGTCTTTCAGAATGTCGCGGCGGATGCCGCCAATCAGGTTCAAACCATAGGTTTTACGCGCACCGGTCAGGATTTCAGCCATCTTCATCGACTGTTCACGCACCCGGAAGAACTGCATAAATCCAGAGTCAAAACCGACGAAATGGCAGGCCAGCCCCAGATTCAACAGGTGGCTGTGCAGGCGCTCCACTTCCAGCAGGACTGAACGGATCATCTGGGCGCGCTCCGGCACCTGAATGCCCATCGCGTTCTCGACTGAACTGGTGTACGCCACGCTGTGGGTAAACCCGCAAATGCCACACACCCGGTCCGACAGGAAGGTCACTTCGTTGTAACCCATGCGGGTTTCGGCCAGCTTCTCCATTCCCCTGTGCACGTAGAACAACCGGTAGTCGGCATCAATGATGTCTTCACCGTCGACAAACAGCCGGAAATGGCCAGGCTCATCCGAGGTGATATGCAGCGGGCCGATCGGCACCACGTTGGCTTTGCTACCGGCCAGACTCTGGAACGGATAGGTTTCCACGTCGGTGGTGGGTGCGGGACGTTGGCGATAATCCATGGCATCTTTGCGCAACGGGTAGAGATCGTCCGGCCAGTCATCCGGCAGCACCAACCGGCGTTCGTCCGGCAGGCCAATCGGGCGCAGGCCATACATGTCGCGCACTTCACGTTCACCCCAGACGGCCGCCGGTACCCGTGGCGTCACGGAAGGGAACTCCAGCGTTTGGGCGTCGACTTCGGCACGCACCGTGATCCAACACTTGGTGCCTTTCTCCATCGACAGCACGTAATACAGCGCATAACTGCCACACAGCGTGCGCTCATCGTTACCAAACAGCACCGACAGCCAGCCACCCTGTTGGTAATACAGCCATTCCACCACTTCCGGCAACGCATTGAGTTTCACGGTGACCGTCAACTGATCGGCCGTTTGCCATTCTGCTGCCAGCATGGCGGCAGGGAACTGTTGCTGCAGTGCCGCCAGATAGTGCTGGCCTTGATGTTCGTTAGTCATTATTGATTGCCTTAATCATTATTCAGCCGACGACCAGCCAGGAAACCAGCGCCAGAAAAGCCAACCCAAACCCGGCCCAGGTGGTACGGGCGGTTTTCAGGAAGCGCAAACGTGCCACGCTGTTTTCGATGAGTGCGATCAGCGTCACCGCACACAGCAGCTTGAGCAGCGCCAGTACCAGCCCGGTCAACAGTTGCGGAGCGGTGAGCTGTGCCGCTTGCCCCCAGGGCAGGAACACGCCGAGGAACAGTTGCAGTACCACCAGTTGTTTAAGGCTGATGCCCCATTTGATGATGCCGAGCTCAACGCCGGAGTATTCCGTCAGCGGGCCTTCCTGCAGTTCTTGTTCGGCTTCGGCCATGTCAAACGGCAGCTTGCCCATCTCGATATAAGTGGCGAATGCGCAGGCCAAACCGGCCAACAGCAGCGGTAATCCCGCGTGATGCGGCAAGCCCAGCAGGCTCTGCACCATGGCACTCAGTTGGGTGGAACCGGCGACCAGTGCCGTCACCCACAGACCGAGCAGCAGGATTGGCTCAACCAAAATGCCCAGCACCGCTTCGCGGCTGGCGCCGATGGCGGTAAAGGGGCTGCCGGTATCCAGCCCGGCAATGGCAAACACAAAGCGCACCACGGCGAACAGATAGATCAGCGTGATCACATCGCCTATGGCGGGCAGCGGTGAGGCAGTTGTCAACATCGGCAGCGCACAGGCGATGGCCAGCAAGGTGCCGGTCAACAAGTAAGGCATGGCGCGAAATGTCAGGCCGGAAGCTCCCGGTGCCACGCTTTGACGTTTAAGCAGTTTGGCGATATCACGGTATTCCTGTAATACGCCGGGGCCACGACGGCTATGGATGCGCGCGCGCAGCACCCGGCTGATACCGGCAAACAGCGGGGCAATAGCCAGTAGCAGCAGAGCCTGCGCCAGTCCGAGTAATACATTGGGATAGGTCATTGTCATCTCCTCAGGCAAAAGCCACGACCAACAGCACCGCCAGTTCTACGGCGGCCAAGCCACGGCAGAAGGCTACGAATGCGTTACGGTGTAACCCATTACCGAAGTTTTCCGGCAGCCAGCGGCGCAGTTGGTACAGCGGGGCAAACATCACCCGCAGCGGTTGAGCAAAGCCGGTCGCGGTGATCACCATCGCATCTTCATGCCCATAGCCGCAGGCCCAGGCACTGCCTTGCACCCGGCGAGGTTGGCGACGTGCCTGATAACGCGCCGCGATCAACAACGGCAGTAGCGGCATCGCCAGCAATAAAATGGCAATCAGCGGGGTGGAAACCAGCGTACCGGTGAAGGAAAGCGACTGTTCGGTCGTCATACCGGCCAGGCGGGCAAACAGCGGAATGATCCAGGGTGCACCCAGGCCGCAAACCAGACACAACAAAGCGGGCAGCGCATGGCTCAGCGTCAGGCAAAGGTTGGCCTGAACGGCTTTCGCGGCGGCGGCACAGCGTGGTGCCCCCAGACAGGCGACACCAAAGACCTTGCTGACGCACATCACCGCCAGCGCACCGGTCAGGGCCAGGGCCACGGCCAACAGCGGGCCGAACAGATGACCCATAAAGCCGGGCGCAGCGCTAAAGTGGAACAGCCCCTGGTAGATCAACCATTCACTGGCGAAACCGTTCAACGGCGGTAATGCCGCCATCGCCACCAGGCCAATCAGCAAAGAAACAGCAGTCCAGGGCATCAGCCGTGCCAAACCGCCCATTTTTTCCATGTCTTTCAGCCCGGTCTGCTGTTCAATTGCTCCTGCTGCCAATAGCAATGCGCTTTTGAACAGGCTGTGATTCAGCAGGTGGAACAGGCCACCAATCAGGGCGGAGGCAGTCAGTAACGGCAGTTGCAACGCCATACCGACCATGGCCCCCCCGATACCCAGCAGGATGATGCCGATATTTTCCAGCGTGTGGTAAGCCAGCAAGCGGCGCAGATCGTGTTCCATCAGCGCATACAACCCACCGAAAAAGGCGGTGCCAGCAGCCAGCAGCAGCACCAGTAATCCCCACCACAGCGGCGGCGTGCCCAGCAGATCCAGTCCGACTTTCAAAATACCCAGCAGGCCGACCTTCATCAGCGCGCTGGAAAACAGCATGGCGGCGGAGGCTGGCGCACTGCTGTGGGACTGTGGCACCCAGGCATGTAACGGCATCACCCCGGCAAAAATGCCAAAGCCGGCCAGCGCCAGCAGGAAAACGCCGTTGCGCAGCGCGTCCTGCAATGGCGTGGCGCGGATCACGCTGAACTGCAGGCTGTGGCTGTGGGAATAGATCAGCGCGAAGGCGAGCACTAACAGCAGGGTGCCTGAGCGCATCAACAAGAACTGACTATGCCCGGTGCGCAGGCTTTTAGCGCTCGGGGCATGGACAATCAGGAAATAGCTGCACAGTGCCGCCAGCTCGAGTAACAAAAGCAAAGCCAGGGCGTTATCGGCCATTACCGCGGCGCTTAATGCCGCCAGCATCAGATTGATTAATCCAACCTGTCGGCCACGGGCGTGCGGGTTCAGCCTGGATAAGCTGCCTGCGTGATACAGCGCGGCAAAAATCCCGCTGAGCGCCATCACCAGCAGCAACAGAGCGTTAAGGCCACTGATTTCCACCGCGTAGTGCAACCACGGCAAACGATCGCTGTGCAGTGGCGCAAACAGCATTTGCAGTGCCGCCAACAGCGAAGCGACAGCACAGAGCAAGGTGCCGCCACTCAGCAGGACGCTGATGCGTGACCAGGGGGCCAATAACCAGCCCAACAGGGCGCAGAGTAAATACCCCACCAATGCCGGCGTCAGCAGCAACAACGGGTCGGGCAGAAGGGCATACATCATCAATTCGGCTCCTTGTGGGATCCAGGGGCGGCGGCGAACGGCAACTCGGCGCTGAGCGCCTGCATGGCGTTGCGCCTTTTCTGTTCGCTGGCGTTGCGAACGTCCAGGTCAGTGACCAGCCGGATAGCCTGGGTTGGACAGGTGCGGATACAGGCCGGGCCTTCGGGGCTGAAGTCGCAGAGATCGCATTTCACCGCCACGGCACGCACACCGGGTACACAATCCAGGAAGGCGCTGATCGGGCGTGGTGCCTTGGCCGCTGGCAGTGCCCGCGGGGTGTTGCAGTCGGAGGGGATCGCCAATGGGCTACTGCCGCCGAAGCCAATTGCCCCGAACGGGCAGGCAATACCACAGAGCTTGCAGCTGATGCACAGGCTTTCGTTCAGTACGATGGCGTTATCCTGATGACGAATAGCGTTGACCGGGCATACCTGTGCACAGGGGGCATCCTCACACTGGTGGCACATCACCGGGGCCGAGTCGCGGGCGTTACGTATCACCTGCAAACGGGGTAATGCCTGCAAACCTTGCTGCCGGTGTTCCGCAGAACAACTGGCCATACAGGTATTGCAGCCAATACACAATTTGGGGTCCGCAATAATAAAGCGGTTCATGCACACTCCTTGCTTCGTCATTTATGACGAAATCGTCAGTAAAAAATGACGCTTCGACAGTTTTCTGTCGGTGATTAACGCCGACGGTCAGACGGGTAAGGTTATTTTCTTCAGTGCATCATGAATGGCGTGGCCGTCATGCAGGGAATCAAACAGACATTGATAAATAACGGCGATCTTATCCAGGTAATGATCAAATACCGCCTGCATATCGCGGTTGTTTATTACACCGTCGATATTGCCATTTTCATCCAGTGTGGCATGGGCGAATGGGGCAAAGTTTTCCGGCTCATGGGCCGTGGCCAGATTAATGCGGTAGCAAATATCACGGCTGTAAAAGCCCTCGCTCAGTTGGATACTGACCGTAAAGTGGTTGAACAGCACGAAGCGCAAATCGTTTTCCTGCCCGTAGGTAAACTGATGATTAATCTTCTTTTTGGTGGTGGTCACCGCTTTGACCAGGGTGCTGTGGTAAGTCTGCCACTGCGCCATCAGACGGTTGCTTTTGTTGGCGATATAATCGGCCTGACTGGTTACTTCACTGATTGTACTCATTGTCGTCACTCGATATTGATGGTCGTTGTCGAAATAGCTCCGGGTCAGCGAGTTAAAGCATAAAGCGTGCCAAGCTCCGGTAGGTTTCATTATTTCCTTTTAATTCAATTATCAGGATTAAATTAACCCGCCAGCCGGTTAGGCAATGAACGGGTTAATCACTGACGATGACATGACGCTCGACAAATATGTCATTGGTGACTTGGCACCCTATTTGCAATGTGAGGTAAATAACGCGTTTTATCGCCATTAACGGAGGCCAGATGCACGAAATAACCTTGTGCCAACATGCGATGGAAATAATGCAGCAACAGGCTAACCAACATCATGCGCAGCGTATTACCGCGGTGTGGTTCGAGATTGGCGCATTTTCCTGTGTCGAAGCGGAGTCATTGAGGTTCTGCTTTGACATGGTATGCCGCGATACCTTGGCCGAAGGCTGCGAACTGCATTTGATCGAACAGAAAGCGCTGTCCTGGTGTTATGACTGCCAGGCCAACGTCGAGTTACTGATGCCGCAGGTGCTGGTTTGTCCACACTGCTCCGGGCGCAACCTGCGGGTGCAGGCCGATGATGGCTTGCAGATAAAGCGTCTGGAAATTGAATAACAGAGGGGAACGAATATGTGCAGTACCTGCGGATGTGCCCAGGGCGAACTGACGATTGAAGGGGAAGTGAAGGTGCCATTCCGCCCGCAACGCAATGTGCAGGGCGATCTGCATTACGGCTTGGGGTTGGCGGGCACCCATGCGCCGGGCATCAGCCAGCGCCGGATGCTGGAAATTGAAACCCGGGTGCTGGATAAAAACGATCGCCTGGCGGAAGGTAACCGGCAATATTTTGCCGGGCAGCATATTCTGGCGCTGAATCTGGTTTCCAGCCCTGGCTCCGGCAAAACCACGCTGCTGACAGAAACCTTGCTGCGGCTGCGTGGTCGGCACCCGTGCGCGGTGGTGGAAGGTGACCAGCAAACTACCAACGATGCAGAACGCATCCGCGCCACCGGCGTGCCGGCGATTCAGGTTAATACCGGGAAAGGTTGCCATCTGGATGCGCAAATGGTTCACGAGGCTGCCCGGCGTCTGGAACTCAAACCCCATAGCCTGTTGTTTATCGAAAACGTCGGCAATCTGGTTTGCCCAGCCAGTTTTGATCTCGGGGAACGCCATAAGGTGGCGGTGCTTTCGGTCACCGAAGGGGAAGACAAGCCACTCAAGTACCCGCATATGTTTGCTGCTGCCCGGGTGATGCTGCTCAACAAGATCGATCTGTTGCCGTATTTGAACTTCGACCTGGCCACCTGCATCGACAATGCCCGTCAGGTGAACCCGACCATTGAGGTGATTACCCTGTCGGCGACCAGCGGCGAAGGCATGGATCAGTGGCTGGCCTGGCTGGAGGAACAGCTATGTGCATAGGCGTTCCCGGGCAGATCGTGGCGCTGGATGAAAAGCAGCCTCAGCACGCCTGGGCTGAAGTCTGTGGCGTGCAACGGGAAGTGAACATTGCGTTGGTGCGTCAGGACGGTGAGCCAAGGGAAGCGATGATCGGCTGCTGGGTGCTGATCCACGTGGGGTTCGCGATGAGTCGCCTTGACCAACAAGAGGCCGAGGATATGCTGGCGGCACTGCAGGCGATGGGGGAAGTGGAGCAGGATGTAGCGCTGTTTCTGGCGGGGGAAGGCAACCATGCATTACGTTGATGAATTCCGCGATCCGCAACGGGTAAAAACCCTGCTACAGCATATCCGGCAGCGAGCGGTGCAATTGCCGTTTACCGCTGAGCGCCCCTTGCAAATCATGGAGGTTTGCGGTGGCCATACTCATGCCATTTTCCGCTTTGGGCTGGATAAGCTGCTGCCCCCACAGATTGAATTTATTCATGGCCCCGGCTGCCCGGTTTGCGTGTTACCCATGGGCCGTATCGATGCCTGCTGCGAAATCGCCGCTCACCCGGAGGTGATTTTTTGCACCTTCGGCGATGCGCTGCGGGTACCGGGCAAACAAGGCTCGTTACTGCAGGCTCGCGAGCGCGGGGCCGACGTGCGGGTGGTTTATTCGCCGTCGGATGCACTGATGCTGGCGCAGCAAAATCCACAGCGGCAGGTGGTGTTCTTTGCCCTGGGTTTCGAAACCACCATGCCGGTCACCGCGATCACTTTGCAACAGGCCCGGCTGGAAGCGCTCGACAACTTCAGCGTGTTTTGCCAGCACATCAGCCTGATCCCCACCTTGCGCAGCCTGTTGCAACAGCCGGATGTGCGCATCGACGGTTTTCTGGCGCCTGGTCACGTCAGCATGGTTATCGGCACCGAGCCCTATGACTTTATCAGCCGGCAATACCACAAGCCCCTGGTGGTAACCGGCTTTGAACCGCTGGATATCTTGCAAGGGGTGATGATGCTGATTGAACAGTTCGTCGGGCAGCAGAGCCAAACCGAAAACCAATATCGGCGGGTGGTGCCGGAACAGGGCAATCTGCTGGCGCAGCAGGCGATGAGCGATGTTTTTGTGCTAAGCGGTGGCAGCGAATGGCGTGGTCTTGGCACCATTGCCGACTCCGGCATTGCCCTGACCGCTGCCTATCGTGCCTTCGATGCAGAAAGACGCTTCCGTCCGCAGCATCGGCAGGTGGCTGACGATCCTCATGCCCGCTGTGGGGAAGTGTTGACCGGGCGCTGCAAACCGCGAGATTGCCCGTTGTTTGGCCGTGGCTGTACGCCACAAAACGCCTTTGGTGCGCTGATGGTGTCTTCAGAAGGGGCCTGCGCCGCCTGGTACCAATACCGTCGTGAAACAGAGGAAACCCCGGCATGAATAACGTGATTACCATGGCTCACGGCAGCGGCGGCACGGCGATGCAGCAACTGCTGGATGAGATTTTCTTGCCGGCCTTCGCCAACCCACAGTTGGATCAGCGCGAAGATCAGGCCCGACTGGATTTGGCCGAGTTAACCCAACAGGGCGATCGGCTGGCATTTACCACCGACAGCTACGTGATTGACCCGATTTTCTTTCCGGGCGGCGATATTGGCAAACTGGCGGTTTGCGGAACGGCTAACGATCTGGCAGTCAGTGGCGCATTACCGCGTTATCTCTCCTGCGGTTTCATCCTCGAAGAGGGTTTGCCATTGGCCGATTTACAGCGGGTGGTGGCTTCGATGGCCGCCACCGCGCAGCAAGCCGGTATTCGCATTGTGACCGGGGATACCAAGGTGGTGCAGCGGGGTGCCGCCGACAAAGTGTTTATCAATACTGCCGGGATCGGGGTGATCCCACCGGGCCTGGATTGGGCGGCGCCCCATATCCGTGTCGGCGACGCCGTCATTGTCAGCGGCACCTTGGGCGACCACGGGGCGACAATCCTCAACCTGCGGGAAAAGTTGGGCATGTCGCTGGACGTGATCAGTGACTGCGCGGTGTTGGCTCCGTTAATCGCGCCATTGCGTGCCATTAACGGCGTGCGGGCACTGCGTGATGCCACCCGTGGCGGGGTCAATGCAATTCTGCATGAGTTTGCTCGTGCGGCCGGTGTGGGGATCGAGGTGGAAGAGAATCTACTGCCGATAACGCCGGCGGTTCGGGGCATTTGCGAATTGCTGGGGCTGGATGCCATCAACTTTGCCAACGAGGGAAAACTGGTAGTGGTAGCCGCACCTGAAGCCGAATTTGAAGTGCTGGCTGCCTTGCAGGCCCACCCGTTGGGCAAGGCCGCTGCGGTGATTGGCCGAGTGACGGCAGGACGTCAGGTGAGACTGCAAGGCGCTTATGGCATCAGCCGCCTGCTGGATTTGCCGCATGCTGAACCTTTGCCGCGCATTTGTTGATCCGGTCGGGGGAGAACCTTGCCGCCCAGCGTTACACTTTGTGACGTGACTCACTAACATCATCATCGCGACTCAGGCAAGTGATAAACAATGTCGAATGCACAATTAGAAAAACAAGAATTACTCGAAATAACTCGCACGCTGCTCAGTCAGCACAGCTTCGCCGATCTGTTACGGCAACTACGCCCGCTGCTGCAACGTCAGCAACTGGCTGACAGTGTGACACTGGTGCTGTTTGACCCACACAGTGAGCGCGTGTGTTTTCATGGGCTGGACGCGCAGCGGCAGCCGGTTATCTATCAGGATGAAACCCTGCTGGCTAACGGGCCGGTCAGTCAGTTACGGCAGAGCCCACTGTCACAACGTTGGCAGAGTGAAGATCTGCATGCGCGTTACCCGCAAATCAGCGCCCTGGCGTTGTACCCAGCCTTTAGCCACTATTGCCTGATGCCACTGCATGCCGGTGGCACCCTGATTGGCGGTTGCGAACTGTTACGCAATAGCGCGCAACCTTTCAGTGATGCGAGTCTGGTGCAGTTACAGACGCTGATGGAATTGGTCGCGTTGGCGGCGGAGCAGATCACATTGCGTGAGCAGGCAGAAATTCGCCAGCGCCAGTTGCGCCATGAGCGAGACGATTACCGTGTTTTGGTCGACGTGACCAACGCGGTACTGTCAAAGCTCGATCTGGATGATTTGATTGGCGAAATCTCAACGGAGATCCACCGTTTTTTCAAGATCGACGCCATCAGCATGGTGTTGTGTGTCGATAAAACCGATCAGGTGACCGTCTATTCCACACATTACTTGCAAGACGACGTGGTCGAACGCCAACAGTACAGCGTGGCGCTGGCAGGAACCTTATCGGAACAGGTGATGCAGAGCGGCGAAATGCTGCTGCTGAACCTCAAGCATTCCGATCGCCTGGCGGCTTATGAACGCCAACTGTTCGATCTCTGGCATGATCAAATCCAAACGCTGTGCCTCTTGCCACTGGTGTTTGGCAAAAAGACCCTGGGCGTATTGAAGCTGGCACAATGTCAGCCGGACAATTTCAACGCTGCCAATCTGCGGGTGTTGCAGCAGATTGCCGAACGTATCGCCATTGCAGTGGACAATGCGTTGGCCTACCAGGAAATCAACCGGCTCAAAGAGAGCCTGGTGCATGAAAACCTGTATCTGACCGAGCAAATTAACGGCAATAACCCGGACTTCGGTGAGATTGTCGGGCGCAGTGTGGTGATGTCTGCGGTGCTGAAACAGGTCGAAATGGTGGCCAAGAGTGACTGCTCGGTGCTGATCCTCGGCGAAACCGGCACCGGTAAAGAATTGATTGCTCGCGCTATCCACAACCTTAGTGAGCGACGTGACCAGCGTATGGTGAAAATGAACTGCGCGGTGATGCCGGCCGGTTTGCTGGAAAGCGATTTGTTTGGTCATGAAAAGGGATCCTTCACCGGGGCCACCAACCAGCGGATGGGGCGCTTTGAACTGGCGGATAAAGGAACGCTGTTTCTGGATGAAGTGGGGGAAATTCCCGTCGAACTTCAGCCTAAACTGCTGCGGGTATTGCAGGAGAGGGAGTTTGAACGGGTAGGTGGTAACAAGGTGATTTCAGTGGATGTGCGTCTGATTGCCGCCACCAACCGGGACCTGCAGCAAATGGTGGCCGACCGTGAGTTTCGCAGCGACCTGTTTTACCGGCTGAATGTCTTCCCTATCGTCATCCCACCCTTGCGTGAGCGGCCGGAAGACATTCCGCAATTAGTGAAGTTTCTTACCTATAAAATTGCACGGCGGATGAAGCGCACCATCGACAGCATTCCGGCAGAGACCCTGCGTCTGCTGAGTCAGATGCCCTGGCCGGGCAATGTGCGCGAGCTGGAGAATGTCATCGAACGGGCGGTATTGCTGACGCAGGGTACGGTACTAAATCTGGAGTTGCCCGAACTGCGCTATCCGGTGCCTTCGATGGCCTTACCCTTGCCGGCAGCGGAGCCGACCCTGGCGGGAGAAGACGAATGCCAGCGGATTATCCGCGTGCTGAAGGAAACCAACGGCGTGGTGGCCGGCCCCCGTGGTGCCGCGCAGCGTCTGGGGCTCAAACGCACTACGCTACTTTCACGTATGAAGAAGTGGGGGATTTTGGTCAAGTAAGCAGCATGGAATCATTAAAAGGCCCAAGTCCGGCGGAGTCTCCGGCTTGGGCCTTGTTTGTCGCTTAATTTGAATTAGAGTGTCACTTCATCGCTCTCATGCGGCCTTTGCTTGCGCAGCAGATGCAGCAGTAAAGACACCCGTCGCTCCGTTCGTTCCGGCGTATCCGGCGGCAAATTATAGCGCAGGGTATAACGCTCGTTTTTTTCATTGAAGAAATCGATAACCAGTACCGGTATCGAAGCCCCAACCACTTTGCGATAATTCAATGAGATCGATGACAGGTCTCGTTTCATGACGCATCCATCCTTGATCAACTCACAACAACGTTGCGACGTGTTGATACCGCAATCCGTCCGATACCAAAACTCAGCGCGGCACCCAACAGCAGCATCAGCAAGGAGCCCCAGGCGGCACGGGAGACTTGTTTGGCTGCCACATCTGCCGCTTCGCGGGCTTTCTGTTCAGCCTGAGCCTTCAGTTCTTCGACTTTTTGTACTGCCTGCTGATAAGTCTGGGCGTAGTTGTCGACAATTTGGGTCGCTTCAGCGTGGCTCTTGCCGGTTCGAGCCGCAACGATGTTTACCAGTGCGTCCTTATCAGCGGCATTCAGGGTTGGCTCACCGGATTGCTTCACGCGCTCGAACCATTGCTTAATCTCCGCTGCGGCCTGGGCCGGATCGGTGGCAACATCGGTCGCCGATTGTTTACCGTCCGCACCAACCTGTTCGGTTTTTTGTTCCAATTTGGACGGGTCTAATTCCGGCTTGCCGGTTTGCTTAAGCGTGGTAGCCAACTGATTTTGCAAATCATCCCAATCCAGGCTGATGCCTTGTTTGTCGAGTTGCTGTTTAACGCTGTCGCCAATGCCCGGTGCCGCCGCCGCCAGGCCGTTGCCCGCCAGGGATAATCCTTTACCAACGGCATTCCCGGCCAGACCGACCACGCCGCTTGCCAACGAAATAACCAGCCAGGTGGTCAGCAAGGTGGTGACCGCCCAGCTCAACAGGCCGTGTAAACCGCCCCGGTTGGGTGCGGTTCGGCCGGCGACAAAGGCCCCTGCGGCCAGGGAGAGCAAGGTGGTGACAAACAGCCAGATGCCGGTTCCGACACCGAAGCCACTCAGGGGATTGCCTGCCTGCATCGGGTCCACGGCCGATGCGCCGACAGCGGTACCCAGTACACTCAATATCAGATAGGTCGCCAGTGCCATGGCGCTCCCGGCCAATATTGAGCCCCATGAAACGTGAAACGCAAAGCGATTGGATTCATAGACAGTGGTCATTGTTATTCCTTATATTTACTGGACTAAGGGGTTGTACGCACAGCAGTCCGCTGCGCCGACAGAATCAGTCTGCCGATCTGCACCACCGATCGTCCCGGTTCATTTGCACCCTTGGCGCTAGTGCATTCACACCCCGCGAATGAACTACTTAAGCACTATGCTGGTTGGCACGTCGCATCATTGCCAGGCGCGAAGATCACCACTTGGTGGCCCGAGGCCTTTTGTCTTATGGAGAAATAATGAGCCAGTCCGTTCTTGCCAGCGAAACTAACCGCAGCCAACTACAACAGATCATTTCAGGATTGACCGAAGGGGTGATCCTGACCGAAATCGATCAGACCATTCTGTGGGCGAATGAAGCCGCGCTGAGCATGCATGGGCTGACCAAACTGAGTGAGCTGGGAGCCAATGCCCAGGAGTACGCGGAGCGTTTTGCCTTGCGTTATCGCAACAATCATCCTTTGACCGCAGAGCAATTCCCGATTAACCGGGTGGCCAAGGGTGAAGAATTCAGTGATGTGCTGGTCGAGGTAAAACCCATCAGCGAGCCGGAGTTTATCTGGGTTCACCGTTTGCGCAGCCTGATTATCACCGACGCTAAAGGGCAGCCCGAGTTATTGGTATTGATCCTGAGTGATGCCACCGAGTGGGCCAGTGCCGAAGATCGCTTTGAAAAAACCTTCAACGCCAATCCGGCACCCGCGGTGATCTGTAGCCTGAACGACCTGCGTTACATCAAAGTCAATCAGGGGTTCCTCGATATGACCGGTTACCACCGCGATCAGGTAATGGGCAATTCGGTCTACGCACTGGATGTACTGGAGCAGGCGGAAAATAAGGAACTGGCCGTGCAGCGCCTGAGTGAAGGGGCAACCATTCCGCAGATGCAGGCCGAGTTAAAACTGCCCGCCGGGGGAACCAAACTGGTGATCGTCGCCGGGCAGCCGCTGGATATCAATGAAGAAGATTGCATGCTGTTTACCTTTACCGACCTTGAGCCTCGCCGCAAAGCCGAGTCGGCGTTACGCGAGAGTGAAGAGCGGTTCGCCAAGTCCTTTCGTTTGAGCCCGGTCCCGACGCTGGTGTGCACTGCGGACAAGCAGCGAGTGCTGGATATCAACGAAGCCTTTATCAAGACCACCGGATACGCCGCTGGGGAGCTGATCGGCAAGACGGTCGAGGATCTCAATGTTATTGATGGGCAGGGGGAATGTCGCCGTTTGTTTACCCTGCTGGCAAAAACCGGCAACGTCGAGAGTCAGGATGTTAAAGTCCGTAAAAAGGGCAATGACGTGATCGACTGTGTGGTCTCCGCCGATGCTGTGAGTATTCAGGACGCGCCCTGTTATCTGTTGGTCATGATGGACATTACCGAACGCAAACGGTCGGAACTGGAGTTGGTGTCCGCCATCGAGGAGGTGATGCAAGATGCTTCCTGGTTCAGTCAAACGCTGCTCGAAAAACTGGCCAATGTGAAAAGCATCAATAAACCCCATCTGTCTGGGGTTTCCTTCACCGATCTGACTGCCCGTGAGCGCGATGTATTGGGGCTAATCTGCGAAGGCCTGCCTGACAAGAAAATTGCTACACGCCTTAATCTTGCCGCCAATACCGTGCGTAATCATGTGGCTACGGTGTATTCCAAACTCGACGTGCACAGCCGTAGTGAGGCCATTGTCTGGGCCCGTGAACGGGGGTTATTTGCCGGTGAACGGCAGCCTAAAAAGGAAAAGTAGGGCGCAAATGCACTAGTCAATTTCATGCAAATTGACCTTATGAGTGGCTAGGGGGCAGCTTAGTATTGAGGCAGTCATCTACCGATACCAAACTCAGGAGAACAGGATGAACAGCGATAAAATCGAAGGTGTTATGGATAAAGTTGTCGGCAAAACGCAGGAAGTTGCGGGGAATGTGACGGGCGATGAGCGCCTGCAAGCCGAGGGGAACGCCCGCTACGTGACGGGTGCAATACAAGAAAAATATGGCGATGCCCTGGGCTGTGTCAGCGATCTGGTCAAGAAGAAGCCACTCACCACTGTGGCGATCTTTGCCGGCGTGAGTTTATTGGCTGGCCTGCTGTTACGTCGCCGATAACCCTGTATTAATCGCCCGCACTCTGCGGGCGAACTCTCCCTCAGATGTGCCCCCCTGCGTCAGACCAAACCCTTCGTCGTCCCCGCAGTCATCTTATGCAACTTCGCCAGTGATTCCCCTTTGCAGCCGCAGACTTCTCATAACCCGGGCAAAGAACCTTTGCCTCTGATTTTGCGTCTGGGGCATACGTCCTATATATTTATTAACAGGCCCAAAGGCCGTTAGGGAATTGTGATACTTGATCCAACTAATCACCGATTACTAGGAAGCTATCATGCATAAAAGAACACTGGCGACACTGCACTACGAAAAAATGCCTTACGATGGAGTCTATTACCATATTTTAAAACGTGAGGCGCAAGGGCACACGGCGCTGTTGAAACTTGATGCTGGCAGCCAACAGTCAGCCCGTTTTCATCCGGGTTGGGTCAAACTGATGGTTTTGTCTGGTGAACTCAAAATTGGGGATCAGATTCTGCAAACGCATGAGATGTTGATGATCCCGGCGAAAACCGCCTACACGGTGGAGGCCATCACCGAAGTTTACTGCCTGGCGATTTCTGAACTGGACGGAGTAGAACTGGCTCGCTAGAGAGGGCTCCTGACAGAGTAGCCAGCCTGGCCCCGCATGGGCTTATCTGGTGGAATTCCCCGTCACTCAGCGGGGAGTTCTGATTTTAGCGCTGAAAGATATAACAACCCGCCTGATAGATAACCTCTTGCTACTCATCTGTCACTCTCCTTGTTTCTCTGGGGGAGGCGTTTGCCGTTTAATGTAGATTGTGACGTATTAATATATTGGTCACTCATTGTGAATCAAAACTCACAGAGATAAGCTATACCGATGAATAAAAAAATGAAGACACCCCAAACACGCGGCCCCTCTGATCACAGCGTTCGCGATCAGGTCGTAGAGGCGGCTACAGAATATTTTGGACATTACGGGTTTGAAAAAACCACGGTGTCCGATCTGGCCAAGGCCATCGGTTTTTCCAAGGCTTATATCTACAAATTTTTTGAGTCCAAGCAGGCGATTGGCGAGGTAATCTGCACCAATCGCCTGGCCATGATTATGGCGCTGGTGGATTCGGCGATCGCAGAGGCACCCACCGCCTCAGAGAAGCTGAGACGCCTGTTCAAGACGCTGTCAGAAACCGGCAGCGACTTATTCTTCCATGACCGCAAGCTGTATGACATTGCCGCTGTTGCCGCACGCGATCGGTGGCCTTCAGTGAAGGCGCATGAAGTTCATTTGCAGCAGGTTATTCAGCAAATCCTCCGAGAGGGCCGCGAGTCCGGGGAGTTTGAGCGCAAGACCCCGCTGGACGAAGCCGTCAGTGCGATTTATCTGGTGATGCGGCCCTATATCAACCCGGTACAACTGCAATACAACCTGGAAACGGCCGGTGAGGCTGCGGTGCTTTTATCAGCATTGATATTGCGCAGTCTGTCGCCTTAATGCCATTTGTGACCATTGACATAATTGGTCACTGGTTAGAGAATGCGGTTCTTGTCCTGTTAATGACGTAAGGGAACCCATGCCTCGGCTTAAACCTACCACCATTGCCATTTGTCTGTTGCCCCTGGCCCTGGTGGCCTGTGGTGACACATCGACCGGCGACGACCCACGAATTAAACCACCTTTAGTGCGGGCGGTAGCGGTTGAAGATTCAATCGATACTTCTCGTGCTTTCACCGGCGTCGTGGTCGCGCGCATCCAGAGTGACCTCGGTTTCCGCATATCCGGAAAAATACTTGAGCGCCTGGTCGATACCGGTCAGACCGTCAAGCGTGGTCAGCCACTGATGCGTCTTGATCCAGTTGATTTGGCTCTGCAGGCGCGAGCCCAGCAACAAGCCGTGACGGCAGCTCGTGCGCAGGCCCGGCAGGCGACCGCCGACGAAGCACGTTACCGTGGACTGGTCGCCACCGGTGCTGTTTCAGCCTCGGCTTACGATCAGATCAAGGCGGCAGCGGATACCGCCAAAGCACAACTCAGCGCCGCAGAGGCTCAGGCTGATGTGGCCCGTAATGCTTCCGGGTATGCCGTTTTACCCGCCGACGCTGATGGCGTGGTGATGGCGACCCTGGCTGAACCCGGACAAGTTGTCAATGCAGGTCAGCCGGTAGTTCGGCTGGCGCGGGCAGGGCAAAGAGAGGCCATAGTGCATCTGCCGGAAACTTTGCGTCCGGCCATTGGCAGTGTGGCGATGGCCAGTCTGTATGGCCGCAGTAGTGACGCAATGCCTTCCACATTGCGGCTGCTTTCTGATGCGGCCGATCCTTCGACGCGAACATTCGAGGCCAGATATGTGCTTGAAGGCTCACTGGCTGGAGCCCCTTTAGGGTCCACCGTCACCCTCGATATCGCTAACGGCAATCGATCGGCGTCAAGACTACAGGTACCGGTTGCAGCACTGTATGACCCCGGTAAGGGGGCTGGCGTATGGATTATCGCCGGTAAGCCGGCGAAAGTGACCTGGCGCGCCGTGCAGGTCCTGGGCATCAGTGACGATATGGCACACGTTGCGGGCAATCTCAGGGTCGGCGAACAGGTCGTGGCTTTGGGGGCGCACTTGCTGCGCGACGGTGAGCAGGTCAGATCGGCTCAGCAGGCTGACGACGGCGTTGCCGGGAGTCAGCCATGAGCACAGGGCGCTTTAACCTCTCGGCACTCGCGGTGCGCGAACGTTCCATCACGCTTTTCTTGATCTTTCTTATCACGGTAGCCGGTATTCTTTCGTTTTTCGAATTGGGACGTGCTGAAGATCCGCCCTTTACGGTTAAGCAGATGACGGTCATCACCGCCTGGCCGGGGGCTACGGCGCAGGAAATGCAGGATCAGGTCGCCGAGCCGCTTGAAAAACGGATGCAGGAACTGAAATGGTATGGCCGTAGCGAAACTTATACGCGCCCAGGATTGGCCTTCACCATGCTGTCACTGGCGGACAAAACACCGCCATCCGAGGTACAGGAAGCGTTCTATCAGGCCCGTAAGAAGCTAGGTGACGAGACCAGGAACTTGCCTGCGGGCGTCATCGGGCCGATGGTCAATGATGAGTTCTCAGACGTCACCTTTGCGCTGTTTGCGTTGAAGGCCAGGGGAGAATCGCAACGTCTGTTAGTGCGAGATGCCGAGTCCCTTCGCCAACGCCTGTTGCATGTGCCGGGTGTGAAAAAGGTCAATATCATTGGCGAGCAGGCGGAACGTATCTTTGTCTCCTTCTCCCATGATCGACTGGCCACCCTCGGCGTGACTCCCCAACAGATTTTTGCCGCACTGAATAACCAGAATGTGCTGACGCCCGCCGGTTCTATTGACACCCAGGGGCCGCAGGTCTTTTTGCGCCTGGACGGTGCCCTCGATACCTTGACGAAGATCCGCGACACACCGGTTGTGGCACAGGGGCGGACCCTGAAGCTTTCGGACGTCGCGACGGTGGAACGCGGTTATGAAGATCCTGCCACCTTTATTATCCGCAACAACGGCGAGCAGGCTCTGCTGCTGGGGATTGTGATGCGGGAGGGATGGAACGGACTGGACCTGGGTAAAGCGCTTAATGCAGAAACGGCCAGTATCAATCAGGCCATGCCACTGGGGATGACACTCACCAAGATCACTGACCAGTCGGCTAATATCCGGTCTGCAGTTGACGAATTCATGGTGAAGTTCTTCGTTGCACTACTGGTGGTGATGGTAGTTTGTTTTGTGAGCATGGGCTGGCGCGTAGGGGTAGTGGTCGCCGCGGCCGTGCCTTTGACACTGGCAGTGGTGTTTGTAGTGATGGAGGCCTCTGGCAAGAACTTTGACCGCATCACCCTGGGTTCACTGATACTGGCGCTGGGACTACTGGTTGATGACGCCATTATCGCCATCGAAATGATGGTGGTAAAGATGGAAGAAGGGTACGACCGGCTCAAAGCCTCCGCCTATGCCTGGAGCCATACGGCCGCACCAATGCTGGCGGGGACGCTGGTGACGGCCATTGGTTTTATGCCTAATGGTTTTGCACAGTCTACCGCAGGCGAGTACACCAGTAACATGTTCTGGATTGTTGGTATCGCCCTGATCGCATCCTGGGTGGTTGCGGTGATCTTTACGCCTTATCTGGGGGTGAAGATGTTGCCGAACATCAAACAGGTCAAGGGGGGGCACGCGGCTATCTATAACACCCGTCACTATAACCGCTTTCGTCGATTGTTGACCCGAGTCATCACCCGTAAGTGGGCAGTGGCTGCTACGGTGATTGCCGCCTTTATCCTGGCGGTTGTCGGCATGGGGCTGGTCAAGAAGCAGTTTTTCCCTACCTCCGATCGTCCTGAAGTACTGGTCGAGGTACAAATGCCCTATGGAACCGCGATTGAGCAGACCAGCGCCGCCACTGCCAAGGTTGAAGCCTGGCTGAAGAAACAGCCTGAGGCCAGGATCGTCACATCGTATATTGGTCAGGGTTCGCCGCGTTTTTATCTGGCCATGGCGCCAGAGCTACCCGATCCTTCGTTCGCCAAGATAGTGATACTCACGGACAGCCAGCAAGCCCGTGAAGCCCTTAAGTTCCGTCTTCGCGAAGCCGCAGCTGAAGGGCTGGCCCCAGAGGCCCGTATCCGGGTCACTCAACTGGTATTTGGTCCGTACTCGCCATTCCCTGTGGCTTATCGAGTCATGGGGCCGTCCCCTGATAAACTGCGTGAAATTGCCAGTCAGGTCGAGGCCGTGATGCAGAGCAACCCGATGATGCGGACCGTTAACACCGACTGGGGGCAACGAGTGCCCACGCTGCACTTCTCTTTGGATCAAGACCGTTTGCAGGCTGTGGGGTTAACGTCCAACAGTGTCGCGCAACAACTGCAATTCCTGATCTCTGGCATACCTATCACGTCGGTGCGCGAGGACATTCGTGCTGTGCAGGTTGTCGGCCGAGCGGCGGGGAATATTCGGCTCGACCCGGCCAAAATAGCCGGTTTTACCCTGGTGGGGTCTGCCGGACAACGCATTCCGCTATCGCAAGTGGGCGAAGTGGACGTGCGAATGGAAGATCCTATCCTGCGACGCCGCGACCGAATTCCGACGATGACGGTGCGGGGCGACATAGCAGAAGGGCTGCAACCCCCGGACGTTTCCGCCGTGATACTGAAAGCGTTACAGCCGGTCATCGACCAACTGCCCGCCGGTTACCGCATAGAACAGGCCGGTTCGGTTGAAGAGTCAGCCAAGGCGACCAAGGCGATGTTACCGTTATTCCCGATCATGATCGCATTGACGCTGTTGATTATCATTTTGCAGGTCCGCTCAATGTCCGCGATGGTCATGGTATTCCTCACGGCCCCATTGGGACTGATCGGTGTAGTGCCCACTTTGCTGCTGTTCCAACAGCCGTTTGGCATCAACGCTCTGGTCGGGCTGATCGCGCTATCGGGTATTTTAATGCGGAATACCCTGATCCTGATCGGGCAAATCGATCACAATCAGCAGGCGGGGATGGATCCGTTCCATGCGGTAGTCGAAGCTACGGTGCAACGTGCCCGGCCAGTGTTGCTTACCGCGTTGGCGGCCATTTTGGCCTTTATCCCGCTGACCCATTCGGTATTCTGGGGCACTTTGGCCTACACCTTGATTGGCGGCACCTTCGGAGGAACCCTGATGACACTGGTGTTCCTGCCGGCGATGTACGCCATCTGGTTTAAAATCCGTCCTGACAAAGGGTAATTAATCTGACTGCGCAGGTTGGAAGCCGCAAAAGGCGGTATCCAACCTGTCAGTTCGCCTGGAAAGGGCCAGAGACAAAATAGTGCTAACAAAATAAATGATGATTGACATCTATTATAGATGACATGCATCATTCAATGAGTGAAGTATGAGTCATTTTCCATCACAGAGAGGCAAGTATGACAGACATCAGTTCGGTATTGATCACCGGTGCCTCCACCGGTATTGGCGCAGTTTATGCGGACCGTTTTGCCCGCCGCGGGCATAACCTTATCCTGGTTGCGCGGGATGTTGCACGTATGGAAGCGCTGGCCGGTCGCCTGCGCGCAGAGTATGGCGTGGCCGTGGACATCCTGCCGGCAGACCTCACGCAGCGGGCGGATGTGCAAGCCGTGGCGCAGCGACTTCGTGACGATGAGAACATAACGGTGCTGGTGAATAACGCCGGGATGAGCCTGTCCGGTTCGTTTGCGTCTCAGGAGGCGGTGGATATTGACCGACTGATAGCCCTGAATCTGTCAGCGGTTGCCAGTCTGGCCCACGCAGTGGCTCCACGACTGGCCGCGGCCGGGAAGGGTGCCATTATCAACATCAGTTCAGTGGTCGGGTTGGCGCCGGAATTCGGCCTGACCATTTATGGTGCCACCAAAGCGTTTGTACTTTACCTGTCTCAGGGGATGAGTATCGAGCTCGCGCCGCAGGGCGTGTATGTACAAGCCGTATTGCCTGCCGCAACGCGTACCGAAATCTGGCAGCGTTCGGGGACGGACATTAATACCGTAAGCGGCGTGATGGAAGTCGATGAGCTGGTAGATGCAGCGCTTGTCGGCTTTGACCGCCGCGAGGTGGTGACCATTCCGCCTCTGCATAACGAACAGCAGTGGCTAAACTATAATCAAGCTCGCCAAGCGATGCTGCCGGAGTTTAGGCAGGAACATCCAGCAGCGCGCTACATTAGTGAATAACTTGCTCCTCCCGTCCCACCTGCGGACGGGATCTTTACCTTTCAAAACAGCGAATAGCACGATGAAAGCTTTACTACTGCAAGGCTATGCTAAAACAGGCCGACTGAGCTTTGAAAATATTCCACGACCGGGGATCAGAAACGATGAAGTCCTTGTCAAAGTGTATGCCGTGGGGCTAAACCCGATCGACAACATGATCCCAAAAGGAACATTCAAACCGATACTTCGATTTACTCTGCCAGCGGTCATCGGCAGCGACCTGGCCGGCGTGGTGGAAAATATCGGAAAAAAAGTCACGCGTTTTCGGCCCGGCGATGCAGTGTTTGCCAGCGTGTTTGATATGGACAGAGGGGCACTGTCTGAATATGTGGCGGTCCCAGAGAGTTCGGCGGCCCTGAAGCCGATGAGCCTCAGCTTTACGGAGGCAGCCTCGCTCCCGATGGTTGCGCTCACCTCATGGCAAGCTTTTGAGCATGCCAAGCTGAAACCTGGTCAGAAAGTCTTTATCCCTGCAGGCTCTGGCGGGATTGGTACCTTCGCCATCCAACTGGCAAAATATTTGGGGGCCAGCGTCACCACCACCACGAGCGCGGCGAATACCGGGCTTGTGACATCTCTGGGAGCCGATCACGTCATCGATTATCGACGTAAGAACGTTGAACAGGCCCCGGCTGACTGCGATCTCGTTCTGGGTACAGTTCGTGGCGACAGCCTTGAAAAGTCCCTTGAGATCCTTAAACCTCATGGTGAGATCGTGTCGCTCATCGGACCTCCGGACCTTGCATTCGCCCGTAAAAGAGGGATGAATATTGTGATGAAGGCTGTTTTTTGGCTGCTTAGCAGAAAAATAATCTCTCGTGCGGCCGATCGGCAAGTTAACTATTCGTTTTTTTTCGTTCGTCCTGATGGGAGCCAACTGACGAAAATAGCGACACTAATTGATGCTGGGAAAATGAAACCGGTGATCGACAGGACATTTCCGTTTGATGACAGCCTAAGCGCACTGGCTTATCTGGCAGACGGACACGCGAAAGGGAAAGTTGTGGTACAAATTGTGGAGTCCTGATTTAGTGACATTGTCACCAATTTTTTGAGTGTTCGGTCTTCAACGTGAAAAAATAATCCCCAGGTTAGCTGATCGATGGAGTCAGTTAAGATGATGACGAATATATTCAAACACTTTCCCGAAGCCGCACTTCAGGCAGAAGCTGAAACCTTCGAAACATTGCTTTCACAGCCTAATGTGAAAATTGAACGTATCATTTCTACCGGACAATCGAGCCCGCCGGATTTCTGGTATTGCCAGCCGCAAAGTGAGTGGATCATGGTATTGCAGGGTTCTGCGGGGTTAAGGTTTGATAATGAGTCTGATATCCGGGTGTTAAACAGCGGCGACTTTGTGAATATTCCTGCACAATGCCGCCATAGAGTTGAATGGACCGATCCCAACGGGCCAACTGTGTGGTTGGCTGTTCATTACGGGGGTGTTTAATGGTGCATTTTGACGAAATCTGCAGGGTGATTACTGCCAATTGTTTTCAGATTTCACGTAGCGCGATCAAAAAAGGAGGGCGTTTTGACCCATTCGACAGAGTTGTTGGCGGTGATCCAATCGCTGGAAGTTAAACTGCATCAGCCGGCAACGCGCAGTGACTTAGCTGCAGTCAGTGAATTGCTGCATGAAGAGTTTGCAGAAATTGGGCGTTCTGGCCAACGCTATGACAAACCGCAAACTCTGGCAGCTTTGCAGATGGAAAGTGACCCGACAGAAATTTTTGCTAACGGGTTTAAGTTAGCTGCAATTGCCGAAGGTACAGTGCTGCTGACATACCGAAGTTATCAGCGCAGTGCCGATGGCGGTGTTGCTCGTTGTACATTGCGATCGTCGATCTGGTTGTTAACCTCAGAAGAGAATGGCTGTCGATGGCAGATGCGTTTTCATCAGGGCACGCCGACTGATGATTAAGGCCTGCGATATTGAGGCACATATTGGCAAACGCGGATAGGCCTTGGTGACCGAGACCGATAAGGATTGAAGGTGAGGTGAGTTATAGCCAGGATGGCCAACCCGGTGCGTAACCACTAAAGCAATTTAACATAATATACATTATGCGCACCAAGATGACTGTACGTAGAATCTGAGCTTCTGGGTTTTATCATGGCCTTATCAAGATATCTCTAAATTGGTTGGCCGCCAGTCCACCGGATGAATTTCCACGGCTAAATCGACTCGAGTATCTCAGCTATGTTTTCTGGATAGACAATCTCATCCGTTGTTCTTAACTCTTCGATACTCCACCAGTGATGCTCGCTGATGACACGCTTTTCTTCACCGCTCCAACGGTCAGTGTTGATCTCGCGATGTCTCACTCGCACAACGTAAAACTTTTCCTGCGCTTCAACCATCTCGCCATTCGGCAACATCATCTCAAAGTTTCTTTGCGCCACACACTGGCCAACTTCATTGCACACAATGCCCGTTTCTTCCTGTAGCTCTCTAACAGCCGCTTGTTTATAGGACTCACCTTGTTCAACACCGCCGCCTGGTGTTGCCCAATATGATTGTCCCGCCAACGCGCCAGAGCTGTGCGTGAATTTAAACAACAAAACCTGTCCTGAAGGTTCAGTAATCAAAAGCCTGGATGCTGGTCGCGTTCGCACTTTATTTCCTTCCCTATATGAGAAACTGAGATCTGAAGCCCTGGCCATTATCATGGGAAAAGCTCCCTTTGCTATCAAGTCCAAAATACCTCTGCAAGATTTGGCTATTCTATGGGATAGTCAGCCCGGTTTGTATACAGGGAAACTCAGGATGTGT
This sequence comes from Serratia proteamaculans, assembly GCF_008830365.1. GTDB lineage: Bacteria > Pseudomonadota > Gammaproteobacteria > Enterobacterales > Enterobacteriaceae > Serratia > Serratia proteamaculans. The sequence continues at coordinate 789,449 of NZ_WBKI01000001.1, forward strand.
ACCACAGAGAAACATATGATTGTTATCGGCGCGGGAATTATGGGGGCATCAATAGCCTATCATTTGGCAAGCCGCGGGATAAAAGTGACGGTCATTGATAAAGACCAACCTTCTTCTGGCGCTACCGGCAGCTCTTTTGGCTGGATCCACACGACAGTAAGTGATGATGCACCTGATGCTTTTCTTCGCCGCGCATCGGTGGCCGATTGGCAGCGACTGGAAAAAGAAATCCCGGAGCTTTGGGTGAATTGGACTGGTGCACTAAGTTATGACGATGAATCGCTGGAAAGTCAGCCCAATGAAAACCTGCTTCAACAACCCGAGATATCCAGGCTTGAACCCGCGTTTAACAACCCGCCACGGCGTGCATATTATGCGGTTTATGATGGTGCTGTCGACCCCATCGATGCCACGCACGCCCTGCTGGAAAAGGCTTGTAGCTTGGGCGCTACGCTGAAAATTCAAACGCCGGTCATCGGTTTTCTCCAAAATGGCAACCATGTTACCGGCATCCAAACCCCGGAGGGCGTATTAAATGCGGATAACCCGGAAATACCTGCAATTTATCGTCCTCGCCGCATCATTTCTGCCCCAAAACAACCTTAATAACGGCAATCGTCGCAGGACTTCACCTGGCGACGATTACCGATGAAGATACCGGTTCCGGCATACTCAAATAATGTATGAAAGCAGGAAGGTCATGCCCAGCGCCAATACCGAAGCGATAAAGGTGGCCGTAGTGTAATACTTGAAGGTTTCATTCAGCGTCGCTCCACAATATTGCTTCACCAACCAGAACAGCGAATCCGTCACTATGGTGCAGCCAATAGCACCAGAACCGATGGCAATGGTCACGATCTCCGGGCTAACATTGGGATAAAGCGACAACATCGGTGCGACTATCGCCGTAGCGCCCATCATGGCTACGGTGGCGGAACCCACTGCAGCATGCAGAATAAGCGCGACCAGCCAGGCTAACAGGATAGGATGCATATGCAGGTTTGACAGCATCAGCGCCAGGGTATCGGCCAGGCCACTGGTCTTCAAAATACTGTTAAATGCTCCGCCGGCACCGATGATCAACAAGATATTGGCAATGGAGGAGAAACCGGACTCTGTATGGTTCAACAGCGCGCTCATCCCCATGTGACGACGAATACCGAGAACGTAGTAAGCCACAAATACAGCAATAAACATGGCAATGATCGGGTTACCGATAAAGTCCATAGCGGCAAACAAGCGCCCTTCTTTATTCAGATTCAGCTCAGCGACCGTTTTGACCAGCATCAGCACTATGGGCAGTAAAACCGTAAACAGCGTTGCTCCCAGTGATGGCAGTGAATGTTCTTCTCGCACGGCCAGGTTGGAGAACTCAGGCGGTACCGCTTTAAACGGCAAGCGTTTACCCAGCAATTTCAGGAACAGTGGACCACCTACCAGTGATGCCGTCAGCCCGACGAACAGGCCATAAACAATCACCGTGCCCACATCGGCTCCCAGCTTGTTGGTAACAAATAACGCTGCGGGATGAGGGGGAACCACACAGTGCACCGCCATCAATGCGGTGCACAAAGGAATGGCCAGCTTGAGTAATGAAGTCCCGGTTTTTCTGGCGATGGAGAAAGCCAATGGGATCAATAGAACTACGCCCACTTCAACAAACAGCGTGATACCGCAAACCAAGCCGACCAACACCATAATCACGTCGACAGACAACCAACGGCAGCGTTGCAACGCAATACCAATACGCTCTGCCGCGCCGGAGACCTCCATCATCTTGCCCAGAATAGTCCCCAGCCCAATGACCGCAGCCAAAAACCCCAGCGTACTGCCGATGCCGTTTTCGATAGCATTGACCATATCAATCGGGCCCATCCTCATCATACTGCCGACAAAGAAGCTTGCTAACAGTAACGCCAAAAAAGGGTGAAACTTAAACTTCACGATGGTCAAAATGATGATCGCGATACTGGCGATCAACGTGCCGGCAACCCAAACTTGCGAATCCATAGCCCATACCCCCGTCATAAACTGACTGTCATTGGACAGGAAAACGACGATCGGTGACAAACGATAAAAATCCGCTCTCACATGAGTAAAACAGAATCAAACGAGTGACTTATGCCAAAAAATGGTGCAGTTTAGCGACATGGGTCAACTTTACTCACCAAGCTGGTGTGTAAATCGCAGATATTTTTAAATTTTCTGGGGGGATTATGTCGGTAAATCTAACGGGGCCACATCGCTCATTGAATGGCTGGCAGTTATCGCGGTTATTTACCTTTGAAGTGGCTGCGCGGCATGAGTCTTTCGCCATGGCGGCCGATGAGCTTTCTGTCAGCCCCAGCGCCGTCAGCCATAATATTAACCAGCTTGAAGCCAATCTGGGTATCCAGCTGTTTGTCCGCTCTCACCGAAAGGTGGAACTCACGACCGAAGGCAAACGGGTTTTTTGGGCGCTAAAATCCTCACTTGGCACCCTGAACCTGGAGATTCTGGATATCAAGAATCAGGCGCTATCAGGTTCATTAACGATTTACTCCCGCCCCTCCATTGCTCAGTGCTGGATCGTGCCGGCGTTGGCGGATTTCTCCCGCCGATACCCCGCCATTAATCTGACCATTCTGACCGGCAACGAATATGTGAACTTCCAACGCGCCGGCATTGATCTGGCAGTTTACTTTGACGCCACTCCGTCATCGCAGCTTCATTATCAATACCTGATGGATGAAGCGATCATCCCGGTATGCAGCCCGGAGTACGCCAGTCAATTTGAGCTGGCCAACTTTCCCGGCAACCTCTCTCACTGCACCCTGCTCCACGATCGACAAGCCTGGAGCTATGATTCCGGTACCGATGAGTGGCACAGTTGGGCTCAGCATTTCGGTGTCAATCTGGATACCTCTCCGGGTATAGGTTTTGATCGTTCCGATCTGGCCGTTACGGCAGCCATCAATCATGTTGGCGTGGCTATGGGCCGCAAACGGTTGATCCACAAACGGCTTAACTCCGGTGAACTGGTGGCGCCATTCCCGAAAATGGAGCTGAAATGTGACCAGCACTATTATGTATCGACACTTTCCGATCGCCAGTGGCCGAAGATTGACGCCTTCATTTCTTGGTTAAAAAACCTGGGGGAACTCCCTGTGTAAGCATCAGTCTCTCACGGAAATGCGGATGTTGGCAGGTAATATCACTTAATCGTCTTTGTTGTCGAGGATGATATTTTCGATAGGAATGTGATGTTCGAGATATAACCACTTCTTTACTGTCGGTATTATTTTCCGTCAGAACCAAGATATATCCCAATGGTTAAATTGGTTGAGATTGTGAGACAAACGGCAATTCACTATTATCAATAGGCTAACCCCGGATAAAATGTTTTAACATTTGCCAGATAAAACAGTACAATTCCGTCCGTTAATTTCGCACTATTTTAGGATATATGTGTCGTTAATTAGGACTGCCACATCGCGAAGCCGTCTCCCTGCCTGTCTGGGGATTTTTGCGATCCTAATGTTGTTCATTGCCCCGGTGATCTCACGGTCGCTGGAGCATGCACGCGTCGGGCAGTCTGAGCCTGCCAGCATGGCAGACTGCGGTATGGATATGTCGATGCATAGCCATCACCAGCCGCCGCCAGAGCCAACCGGCAAGGCCAGCATGTCAATGGCCATGCAGACCGGCAGCCACAATATGGCGATGATGATGGATGACAGCGCCTGCGGGTACTGCGTCTTGCTGATCCATGTCCCGCTGCTGGATCTGGCCTACTCGCCACTATTCTGGTCAGGCTCGTTGCTGTCCCGCGCCCCACCAGCACATTATATCTTCCCGTTATTCGCCCATGTGATCCACTCTGAGTCACAGCCCCGCGCTCCACCAGCATCGCTTCCTCTGATTTAAAAATTAATAGACTGCAGCCAAATTATTCCTGTTGAGATGATTCAATCAGGAGGTTAACTCACGCCAGTCATATTTACGGCTGCAGAACATTATTCATCGCAATCCGATTGGCGTTATTGATTCGCCATGACGGAACTGAACTCCTATTTACGGCGGCAAGATGCTCCGGGTGTTACTGTGCCTAAATAATAGCCAGTTGCGATGTGAAAATATTTTTAGTGTCAACATTTGCATTAAGGAACGATGATGTTCGGTACAACCAAGAATTATAAAAAACGCCCTCTGCCACTGCATATTACTGCGGCGATGCCACTGTTTGTCCTGGCCACCTTCAGCGCTCATGCCACTGAATCGCACCAGCATGAGGTTGCAGTCAAAGCCAATGATGGCGACGTGATCACCGTAACGGCACCACTCTATTCACCAATGACCATTGTGACATCACCGAAAACGCCGCGTCAGCCGGTGCCGGCCAGTGACGGTTCGGATTACCTGAAAACCATCCCAGGCTTCTCGCAGATCCGTAACGGTGGCACCAATGGCGATCCGGTGTTTCGTGGCATGTTTGGCTCACGACTGAAGATCCTGACCGACGGCGGCGAAATGCTAGGTGCCTGTCCTGCAAGAATGGATGCCCCTACCTCGTACATTTCACCAGAAAGCTACGATCTGTTGACCATCACCAAAGGCCCGCAAACGGTGCTCTGGGGGGCCGGCTCTTCGGCAGGCACGGTGCGCTTTGAACGTGAACGCCCTCGCTTTGAACAGCCCGGGTTAAAGGGAAATGCCAGTCTGCTGGCCGGTTCTAACGGGCGCTGGGATGAGAACATCGATGCCAGCCTGGGTGGTGAACAAGGCTATCTGCGTCTGATGGGCAATAAATCGCGTTCCAATGATTATCAGGACGGCGATAGCCAACGCGTAGCTTCGCGCTGGGATAAATGGAATGGCGATTTGGCGCTGGGCTGGACGCCAGACAGTGACACCCTGCTGGAGGTGACCATGGGCCGGGGCAATGGCGAAGCACGCTATGCCGGACGCAGCATGGATGGCTCACAGTTCAAGCGAGAAAGTCTGGGTATGCGAGTAGAGAAATCCAACATTGGCGAGGTGCTGGATAAGCTAGAAGCCCAGGTTTATTACAACTATGCCAACCATATTATGGATAACGTCACCCTTCGCTCCCCCGGTCAGGGCGGTATGGCGATGGGACATATGGGCATGGGGCACATGAATATGGGGATGACGATGCAGTTGGATCGCCGCACCGTCGGCGGGCGTGTGATGGGCACCTTCCTATGGGACGATTTAAAGTTGGAAAGCGGTATGGATACCCAGACCAACACCCACCGTAATAAACAGGGGGATGCCTGGCAAAAAGATGCGCAATTCCATAACTACGGTGCTTTTGGCGAGTTGACCTGGACCGCAACCGAACAAAGCAAAATCATCAGTGGTGCACGCCTCGATCGTAGCCTGGTGGATAACTATAAATCCGCTAATGACAGCGAACGTTCCGACACCTTGCCGAGCGGCTTTACCCGTATAGAGCATACGCTTGCCGGCATGCCATTGATGGTTTACGCCGGTATAGGCTATACCGAACGTTTCCCTGACTACTGGGAGTTGTTCTCCCCGACACTTGGGCCGGACGGCAGTAAGAGCCCGTTTGATAGTGTGAAGAGTGAAAAGACCACGCAGATCGATATCGGTGCTCAGTACACGGATAAACGCTTTAACAGTTGGGTTTCAGCGTATCTGGGTCATGTGAATGACTTTATCCTGTTCAAGTACGATCCCAACCACGCCCGTATCAGCCAGGCCGATAACGTCAACGCGACAATTATGGGCGGTGAGATGGGCATGGGTTATCAGCTTGCCGAGCATTGGAAAACCGATGCCAGCCTGGCCTATGCCTGGGGTAAAAACACCACAGACCATCAGCCACTGCCGCAAATTCCACCGCTGGAAGCGCGCTTGGGTTTAACTTACGAACGTGGGGACTGGAGCAGTACCGGCCTTTGGCGTTTGGTCAGCAGCCAGCACCGCGTGGCAATCAATCAGGGCAATGTGGTGGGTAAAGACTTTGCCGACAGCCCGGGCTTTGGCGTGCTTTCCGCCAATATGGCGTACAAGGTGAGTCCGCAGGTCAAACTCAGTACCGGTCTGGACAACATTTTCAATAAAACCTACAGCGAGCACCTAAACCTGGCGGGTAACAGCACCTTTGGCTATTCCTCGAATACTTCAGTGAACGAACCGGGACGCACTCTCTGGGCCAAGGTTAACGTCACCTTCTAAACTAAAGGGGCCGGGCGGTGGAATCCATTGCCCGGCAAAGCCCTTTCTGAGCCTGCCCTCACTCCCTCAGCTTACCGCGGCGACGATATGCTCGCGCAACCATTGATGTGCCGGATCACGGTGAGAACGCTCATGCCACAGCATGGTCATTTCGAACCCAGCGTCACCAGCAGGTTGAGATCCAGGCGTCTGATATTATTCATGGCAATACCTGTAATATTAGAAATTCATTTCTAGTATACCTAACTTCCACCTACCCTAACCTTCATCAACCCATGGAGGTCACACTATGAATGTTTTACTGGTCTATGCTCACCCTGAACCGCAGTCATTGAATGGCTCACTTAAGGATTTTTCTGTCCAACGACTTGAAGCCGCCGGCCATGAGGTACAGGTATCCGATCTGTATGCCATGCAGTGGAAAGCCACGCTTGACGCCGCCGACAGTACAGCGCAACCCAGGGATCGTTTTGATCCCTCGCGTGATTCCCAACATGCGTTTGCTCATGGCTTACAGAGCAAAGACATTGAGCTGGAGCAGGAAAAACTACGCTGGGCGGATACGGTCATTTTGCAGTTTCCCCTGTGGTGGTTTTCGATGCCGGCAATCCTTAAAGGCTGGGTTGAACGCGTCTATGCCTACGGATTCGCCTATGGCGTGGGGGAACACTCTGATTCACGCTGGGGTGACCGCTATGGCGAAGGTACCCTGGCTGGCAAACGCGCGATGCTGATTGTTACCACCGGTGGTTGGGAATCTCATTACGCTGCGCGCGGTATCAATGGCCCGATCGATGACATCCTGTTCCCTATCCAGCATGGCATCCTGCATTACCCCGGTTTCGAGGTGCTACCCCCCTTTGTCATCTATCGTACCGGCCGAATGGATGAAACACGTTTTACCGAGATCGGTGACGCCCTGGGGCAACGGCTGGACGACCTGGCGCATACCGCACCGATCCCCTTCCGGCGGCAGAATGCGGGCGAATACGAGATCCCGGCATTAACCCTGAAACCGGCTATTGCCCCTGGCCAGTCTGGTTTTAGTGCACATATCAAATAATGTTCAGGCCCGGTAAACCGGGCCATCAGCCAAATCATTTTTCCAGCGGATAAATGGTGCCGTTGTTTAGTTCGATCATGAACTGCCCCATTGTTTCATCAAAACCGCGTTCATCGCAGAAACGCTACTCAGCCTCATGGCTACGTTGGTAAAATACGTAGTTTTCCTGTGCCAGGCTATTTTTAACTCTGAAACGCCACGCCAGCGCCAGAGCGATAAACCACAGCGGCATGCTGCACAGCGCAATCAGCGTATCTCGGTCAAATACCATCAGCACCAGCGTGAAAGCAAAGAATGCCAACGTCAGCCAGGTCATGATCACTCCGCCCGGCATCTTGAAAGTAGAACGTGCGTGCAACTCGGGCCGTTGCTTGCGGTAAACCAGATAGGCCACCAGGATCATGCCCCAGCTGTAAACCACCAGTATCGCCGCCACGGTCGAGACAATGGTAAACAGCGTCATGACATCCGGCATCAGGATCAACAGCATGGTTCCCACCACCATGCAAAAGCAGGAGAACATCAGGCTGCGGATCGGAATCGCCGTGGTGCGGGACAGTATTTTGAACTGCCCGTGAGCGTGTTTCTCCATCGACAGGCCATACAGCATACGGGTACTGGAATACACGCCGCTATTGGCCGAAGACATCGCCGAGGTCAACGCCACAAAGTTAATCACCGCCGCCGCCGCGGGCAAACCGGCCTGGTCGAACAACATGACGAACGGGCTGCTGTCCGGTGAGACGTGGCTCCATGAGGTCACAGCGATAATCGCCAGCATCGAGAACACGTAGAAGATGATAATCCGCACCGGGATAACGTTGATGGCCTTCGGCAGAACCTTTTGCGGATCCTTGGTTTCGGCCGACATGGTACCGAGCAGCTCGATACCGGTGCAGGAGAAAATGGCAATCTGGAAGCCGGCAAAGAAGCCGAAAATACCGTGCGGCATGAAGATATTGGGGTCGGTGATATTGCTCACCGAGGCTTTAACTCCGTCCGGTGAGGTCCAGCCGATAAACACCATCCAGGCTCCGGTCAGGATCAACGCGATAATGGCTATCACCTTGATGATGGCAAACCAAAACTCCGCTTCGCCGAACATCTTCACCGACAGCATATTAAACAGACATAGCAGGCCCAGGGTCAGTAACGCCGGTAGCCAGGGGGAAACCTCGGGGTACCAATATTGAACGTAACCACCGCACACCACCACGTCGGCGATACAGGTCACCACCCAGCTCAACCAGTAGGACCAGCCGAGAAAAAAGCTGGCTTTGGGCCCCAGGTATTCGGAAACGAAATCGGCAAACGAGCGGTAGTCGAGCTTGGTCAGCAATAACTCTCCCATCGCTCGCATCACCATAAACATAAAGAAGCCGACAATCACATAGGTCAAAACAATAGAGGTGCCGGAAAGCGCAATAGTTTTGCCAGAGCCCATAAACAGCCCGGTACCAATAGCGCCGCCAATGGAAATAAGTTGAATATGGCGTTCGCTCAGGCCACGTTGCAATGTTTGGGCGCAGTCATGCCCCTCGGTTGAAGGAGTATTCAACCGATGTTGCTTACTTTTTGTCATGGTGTTACCTGTCCGTCATCAAGGCGATTAAGCAGCTTGTTGCCGCTGCAGCAGGAGTGAAACGCCGCTGGCGTTCTACCGGCAAAAAAGAAATTCAGGCCAAACGCTGCCTGCCCTTTTGTTAAAGGGAAGTAAATATCTGTACGTCTCAGAAAACCACTGTTCGAACTGATCGGTAGCCCACATTGAGCATGCGAAGCATGAGCGTGGAAATTAAAGGTCTTTATATCAGTGGGTTGTAATTATTCCCGGTTAAGAAAAAAACGTGACCAACGCAGATTTAACATGAATTTAACTCTGGCGTCAGGAAACGGCATTGTCAACACGACACTTAAATAAAATGAAACTTTTTGATCACATTCAAGCTTCTGAAAAATAGATAAAAACGAGTTTTATGCATTTTTTATGCATAAAGAATGCCTACTCAGGGCAACCTCCAAACAAAAGTAATTAACTATTCATTTTTACTCCTCAAAACCCGCTGGAAACCGGCCCGCAGCCCGACGAGGGGGGGCTAACAAGCCGCGTTTTTAATGGTAAATTTAGCGTCGCAAAAGTGTTATGCACTTAGTAATCCACGGTTAAACAAAATAAATACCTCTATATAAAAAAGGTTGGTTATGGAAAAGCTATCCTACGCTTCAGAAAGTAGCACAACGGCCTGGGCCACCTATCTGCAACAAATCGACCGCGTTGCACCTTACCTGGGTGATCTGTCGCGTTGGGTTGATACCTTGCGTCACCCTAAGCGTGCGCTGATCGTTGATATCCCACTGCAGATGGACGACGGTTCAATCCGCCATTTCGAAGGCTTCCGCGTTCAGCACAACCTGTCGCGCGGCCCAGGTAAAGGCGGCATCCGTTATCACCCGGACGTTGATCTCGATGAAGTCATGGCGCTGTCAGCTTGGATGACCATCAAATGTGCGGCAGTCAACCTGCCCTACGGTGGTGCCAAGGGGGGGATCCGCGTCGATCCTTTCAAACTGTCTGAAGGCGAGCTGGAAAGATTGACCCGTCGCTACACCAGCGAAATCGGTTTTATCATCGGGCCACAGAAAGACATCCCGGCACCGGACGTCGGTACCAACTCTAAAGTGATGGCCTGGATGATGGATACCTACTCCATGAACCACGGCACTACCATCACCGGCGTGGTTACCGGCAAGCCTATTCATCTGGGCGGTTCTCTGGGTCGTGAGAAAGCAACCGGTCGCGGTGTGTTCGTGACGGGCTGTGAAGTAGCGAAACGTCTGGGCGTGCAAATCGAAGGTGCCAAAGTTGCGGTTCAGGGCTTTGGTAACGTCGGCAGCGAAGCCGCTCGTCTGTTTGTGGGCATCGGTGCGCGTGTGGTGGTGATTCAGGACCACTCCGCTACCCTGTTCAACGCCAACGGCATCGATCTGGCTGCACTGACCGAATGGCAAGCCAAAAACAAGATGATTGCCGGTTTCCCTGGCGCCAGCGAAATCGAAAGCGAAGCTTTCTGGTCCGTTGACATGGATATCCTGATCCCAGCCGCGCTGGAAGGTCAGATTACCCGTCAACGCGCAGAAACCCTCAGCGCCAAACTGGTTCTGGAAGGCGCCAACGGCCCAACCTACCCAGATGCGGACGACGTGCTGCGTTCACGCAACATCACCGTAGTACCTGACGTAATTTGTAACGCCGGCGGCGTGACCGTCAGTTACTTCGAGTGGGTACAAGATATGGCCAGCTACTTCTGGAGCGAAAGCGAGATCAACGAGCGTATGGACAAGATCATGACCGACGCTATGGTTCACGTTTGGAACAAAGCCGAAGAGAAAGAGTGCAGCCTGCGCACAGCGGCTTATATCGTCGCCTGTGAGCGTATCCTGACCGCACGTAAAGAGCGTGGCATTTACCCAGGTTAATGCGTTATCTCTCCCGGCTTGCGTTGCAGGCCGGGAGTCTTTCAAAGTGATCCCTTTAGCGCAGCAGTCGCTTCATCACCTTACCGGTACTGGTCATCGGTAACCGTTCGACAAATTCAACGATACGCGGATATTTAAACGCCGCCAGCCGCTCTCTGGTCCAGGCTATCAACTGTTCTTCACTCACCGTTTCATCCACATCCTTTAACACCACCACCGCTTTGATCTCTTCACCGAGTGACGGATGCGGTACACCGATCACCGCCACAAATGATACCGCCGGATGACGGATCATCAGTTCTTCAACTTCACGTGGGTAGACGTTAAATCCGCCGCGGATAATCACATCCTTCGATCTGTCGACGATAAAATAGAAGCCATCGGCATCACGGCGGGCCAGGTCACCGGTCCTGAACCAGCCCTTTTCCAGCACCTCGGCCGTCGCTTCCGGGCGGTTAAGGTAGCCTTTCATCACGTTGTGGCCACGCACCGCAATCTCGCCTACCTGATCTATCTCCGTCAGCATTTTACCGGTGACATCAACCAGACGAACTTCAATGCCCCAAATGGGCTGGCCAATAGAACCCACTTTATTGACCCGCCCCGGATGGTTAAAAGTCGCAACCGGGCTGGTTTCCGATAAGCCGTAACCTTCCAGAATATTCACGCCGAAGCGCTGGGCAAAATCTTCAATAATTTGCACGGGTAAACTGGCACCACCGGATACCGCCATACGCAGGTTTTTGCGTAACAGAACAAGGTCCGCGGTGTCATCCAGCGCATTCAGTAACGCCCAGTACATGGTGGGTACCCCGGCAAAAAAGGTGATGGCGTGTTTTTGCATCAGCGCGATGGCCTGCTTCGCATCAAAACGCGGCACCAGAACCAGTGTCGCCGCCAGGGCAAAGCCGGCATTCATCTGTACGGTGGAACCAAAAGTATGGAATAGCGGCAGCGTCACCAAATGGCGATCGGGTTGTTCTACCGAACTATTGAACAACTGTACCGAACCCAGCGCGTTCAGCACCAGGTTGGCATGCGTCAGTTCAGCCCCCTTGGCGCGTCCGGTGGTCCCGCTGGTGTAGAGGATCACGGCGGTGTCCGACTCCAGCGTGGTGGCACTGTCAAAATCGGTGGGCTGGGTACTGATAACCTGGCTGAAACGGTCACCTGCCAACGGCAGGTTGTCGCCGATAATGATAAAATCACGACACTGCTCTGCAGTATCAAACGCACGACATGCCTCTTCCCCCAGCGTTAATCCGTTACCGCCCTCAAAGCAAAAGAAGAGCACCGCCTGCGAATCCTGCAGGTAGTATTCAAACTCCCCCGCCCTTAACAATGTGTTCAGCGGCACCACCACCGCGCCGGCTTTTAGCACACCATAATAGATAGCCGGAAACTCCCAAATATTTGGGCAGGCCAACGCCACCCTTTCGCCCGGTTGTACTCCTCGGGCAATCAGCAGGTTGGCGACCTGATTGGCCCGTTGATTCAGCGTGGCGTAGTTAAACTGAGTCTCCTCCTGCACCAACGCCAGACGATCCGGAAATGAACGCGCACTCTCTTCAAGCAATGTAGCCAGATTTAGCATGGTTTTTTCTCGAAAGCAGAGACCGGGCAAGCCCGGTGAGTCATCGACTGAGATACTGCGCTACCTCGCTGAGGTTGCTCTCCCTGAACAGCCTGAGGCGAAAAAGCCACGGCAATGAAAAGTATAGACCAGGTCATACCAGCGTACAGGTTCGCGTTCCACCGCCCGATCGACTATATGTTAGGGATCATTTCCCCTCCGGAGAGCCCCTGATGAGCAAGAAAAAGATCCTGATGTTGGTCGGCGATTATGCCGAAGATTATGAAACCATGGTGCCGTTCCAGGCATTGCAAATGATTGGCCACCAGGTGGATGCAGTGTGCCCTGATAAGGTCAAAGGTGACTACATCATGACCGCCATCCATGATTTTGATGGCGCGCAGACCTACAGCGAGAAACCCGGCCACCGCTTCACCCTCAACGCAGACTTTGCGGCGGCAAAAGAAGAAGACTATGACGCCCTGTTGATCCCCGGCGGCAGAGCGCCCGAGTATTTACGCCTCAACCCACAGGTCATCAAGCTGGTGCAGGCCTTTGACGTGGCACGCAAGCCAATCGCCGCCGTCTGTCACGGTCCACAGCTGCTGGCCGCCGCCGGTATATTGAAAGGCAGAACCTGCAGCGCCTACCCGGCCTGCGCCCCCGAAGTACAATTGGCGGGCGGGCACTTTGCCGACATCGGTATCGATCAGGCCCACGTCGATGGCAATCTGGTCACCGCCCCGGCGTGGCCAGCACACCCGCAATGGCTGGCGAAATTTGCCGAACTGCTGGCTGAATAACGCCATTAAAAGGCCCGCAATCAAGCTGCGGGCCAATATTTTACTTTGTCTGTCCATGGGTTAATTATTCCGCCAACACCCCAGTTTTACTTTAATTGTTCAATCAGAAAATGGATGTCATAGAGCCAACGCTTGGCGCGTGCAGATCGCACCAGCATATAAACATACAGCGGTCGGACCCTTTCCATCTCAAGATCCCAGTAATTGCCACGCCGGTTTGAAGATGAGAATAATAACGTCGACTTTGCCTCCTGACGGAAATACAGCTCATGATTGTAATTACTGCTGTCAATTCGGAAGAGATCGAAGTAGACGCGCATCAGCGTCTCCGAGCTGGGTAAAGACAGATTTAGCTCTTTGTTTATTTCTGTTTCAAGCGTTACGTCTACCCCCTTTTTAAGGAGACCGGGCACATTATATTTATCAACCACCGAAATAACCTGTTGCTGAATATCACTATCCATTTTAACCTCAATGTATTTGGCCGCGGGAATGATGCGATAACATTCAGACCCTGCTTCAGATGGCGAGTTCTGCCACCGGTGGTTATTTTCCTTTTCTTTACAATTTCACCACGGAATGAATATAAAAATACGCAGAGTGTTGTCACCACCCTGCGTAATAAGATGATTACTCGTGGTCAATTTTATTGGGTAAGGGAGCTATTATTGGCAATAACACCATCGCCCTGCTTCTCTGCCGTAATACCGCCACCCAGCACCTTATACAGCGTAATCAGGTTTTGATACTCGGTTTGTTGGGTGGTAATCAACGACTGCCGGGCGGTATACAGCGTTCGTTGCGCGTCCAGCATCACCAGATAAGTATCCACCCCATGGCGATAACGCAGTTCCGCCAGACGGTAATACTCCTGCGAGGCCGCCACATAGCCAGTTTGCGCCGCGAGCTGTTCCTGAATAGTCCCTTTGCGCGCCAATGCGTCGGCGGTTTCCTGAAACGCCGTCTGCACCGCTTTCTCGTAGGTGGCGACGTAAAGGTCTTTCTGCGCCTTGGTGTAGTTCAACTGAGCGGTGTTATAGCCGCCGGTGAAAATGGGCAGGCTAATGCTCGGTGCAAACGACCAGACGCCGGCCCCCTTACTGAACAGCGATGACAGTTCCCCGCTGCCTATTCCGCCACTGGCGGTCAGGCTAATCGACGGGAAGAACGCTGCACGGGCGGAGCCGATGTTAGCGTTGGCCGCCTTCAGGTTATGTTCGGCTTCCAGCACGTCCGGCCGGTTCAGCAGCACCTGCGAGGATACATTTGCCGGCAGGTCTTTCATGATACCGGAAAGCGCGGCGATATCCGTGGGTAACAGGCTCTCCGGCACGCTTTGCCCCACTACCAGATCCAGCGCGTTTTTCGCCTGCGCCACGCTGGTGGTGTAGCTGGCTACGTCCGAACGCGCCTGCTGATATACCGTGTCCGCCGAAGCCACATCGACCATCGACAAAATGCCGTTTTGCTGATTTTTGCGCGTCACGTCCAGCGACAATTTGGCGCTGTCCATGGTGCTTTTGGCGGCGGCCAGGTTGCTGCGTTCGGCGGCCACGTTCACCCAGTCGGTGACGATATCGGCGATCAACGTCAGGCGAGTGCTTTTGGCCGCCTCCGACTCTGCCAGATAGGTTTCAAAGGTCGATCGTGACAGGCTACGGTTCTTGCCGAACAAATCCAGCTCAAATGCACTGGTGCCGGCCGTGGCTTCGTAGCTCTGGCTGATCGCGGTGGCGTTACCGTTACCGGTTAGTGCCCGCCCACGGCTGCCGTCCACACCGGCGTTAATGGTCGGGAACAAATCGGAGCGCTGCTCGCCGTAAAGCGCCCGCGCCGATTCAATATTGGCAATGGCTTCACGCAGATCTCGACTGCTGCTCAGCCCCATCTCTACCACCTGCCGCAGTTTGGCGTCGACCACATAGTCGTGCCAGGGAATATCCGGGTAACTCAATGACAATTTACCGGAGGGTGCAGCATAAGCTGCCCCCTGTGGCATGGTGGTGGGAACCGGTGCCTGTGGGCGCTGATAGTCCGGATCCAGTGAGAGACATCCCGTCAGCAATAACGGAAATGTCAGAGTAATTAAACGTTGCAGCACATTATTCTCCTGCCTGTGGCGCCGTATTTTCTGTCGGTTTGGCGGCGGCGGTTTTGCGTGAAAACATCCGGCGTACCAAGACGTAGAACAAAGGAACAAAGAAGATCGCCAGTAACGTTGCCGTGATGGTGCCACCAATGATCCCGGTACCGATGGCGATACGACTGTTGGCTCCGGCGCCGCTGGACACCGCCAGCGGCAACACGCCGGCGCTAAACGCCAGGGAGGTCATCAGAATCGGGCGCAGACGCATACGGGATGCCTCGACCGCTGCGGCGATCAGCGTTTCGCCCCGCTGGTATTTCTCTTCGGCGAATTCAACGATCAGGATGGCGTTCTTGGCCGACAGGCCGATGATGGTTAACAGCGCCACCTGGAAGTAAATATCGTTTTCCAGTCCGCGGAGGGTGATCGCCAACAGCGAGCCGACCACGCCCATCGGCACCACCATCATCACCGCAAACGGTATTGACCAACTCTCATACAGTGCGGCCAGGCACAGGAACACCACCACCAGTGAAATGGCATACAGTGAGGCTGCCTGCCCGCTGGTCAAGCGCTCCTGATAAGACAACCCGCTCCAGGAGAAGCTGCTGACAGAGGAGAATTTCGCCGCCAGTTTTTCCATCTCATCCATCGCCGTACCGGAACTGGTACCGGGCGCGCCCTCACCGGTGATCTCAAACGATGACAGACCGTTGTAGCGTGACAAGTTTTCCGGCCCGTAGATCCAGTGGGACGAGGCAAAGGCCGAAAACGGTGTCATGCTGGTCGTGGTGGTACTGGAGGTCCCTCGCACAAACCATTTATCGAGATCTTCCGGCTTTGAACGGTATTCCACATCACCCTGCATATAGACTTTTTTAACCCGGTTACGGTCAATAAAGTCGTTGACGTAGGTACTGCCGAAGGCGCTGGTGAGAGTACTGCTGACGTCGCTGGCACTCAGCCCCAACGCCTGCAGTTTGTCATTGTCGATCTCCACCTGCAGTTGCGGGGTGTCAGGTAAGGTATTGGCCCGCACCGCACTCAGGCTCGAATTTTTTCCCGCCGCCGCGATAATCTGGTCACGCATCACCTGCAATTGCGCACGGGTGGTCGCCCCTTTGGCCTGCAGTTCGAAGGTGAAACCATCGGATTGACCAAAGCCATCAATCGCCGGTGGGCTCATCGAGAACACCTGGGCGTCGCGGATCTTGGCGAAGTGCGCCATCGCACGTTTGGCTATCGCATCGGCGGTATTGGCACTGCCGGCGCGGAGACTCCAGTCTTTCAGACTGACGAAGGCCATACCGGCGTTTTGTCCGCTGCCACTGAAACCAAAACCGTTAATGGTGAAGATAGTGCTGACGTTGGCCTTCTCGTCGTTGAGGAAGTAATCCTTCACCTCGTCGCTGACCGCAGAGGTACGGGCATTGGTCGCCCCGGCCGGCAGCGTGTACTGCACCATCACCACACCCTGATCTTCATTGGGCAAGAAGCCGGTCGGCAGCCGCATGTACATCACGGCGGCGGCAATCAGCAACAGGCCGTACAGCAACAGATAACGCATTGGACTGTGGATCACCCGGCCAACCTTGTCGGCATACTTCTCCTGCAGGCGGTTATAGCCACGGTTAAATTTGCCCAACAGGCCTTTGTTGGTCAGTTCCTCATGTGCGGGTTTCAGCAAAGTGGCACACAGCGCCGGTGCCAGCGTCAACGCCAGGATCACCGACAGCACCATAGAAGCGACGATAGTCACCGAGAACTGGCGGTATATCACCCCGGTGGAGCCACCAAAAAACGCCATCGGCAGAAACACCGCCGACAGCACCATGGCAATGCCCACCAGTGCGCCGGTGATCTCCTTCATCGACTTTTCCGTCGCTTCACGCGGTGGCAGTTTCTCTTCCCGCATCACACGTTCGACGTTCTCCACCACCACGATGGCATCATCCACCAACAACCCGATCGCCAGCACCATGCCAAATAGCGTCAGGGTGTTGATCGAGTAGCCGAAGGCAGCGAGTACGCCAAAGGTCCCCAGCAGCACCACCGGCACGG
The DNA here is from genome assembly GCF_008830365.1 of Serratia proteamaculans. Classification (GTDB taxonomy): domain Bacteria; phylum Pseudomonadota; class Gammaproteobacteria; order Enterobacterales; family Enterobacteriaceae; genus Serratia; species Serratia proteamaculans. The sequence continues at coordinate 806,719 of NZ_WBKI01000001.1, forward strand.
TAATGGTCGGGATCAGCGTGGTGCGCAAATTCTGCAGGAACACAAACATCACAATCACCACCAACACCACCGCCTCGACCAGCGTTTTCACCACTTCTTCGATCGAGATATTAATAAAGTCGGTGCTGTCTTTCGGATAGGCCACCTTGTATCCGTTTGGCATCGAGCTTTGATATTCCGCCACCTTGGCCTTGACCAGTTTGGCGGTATTGAGCGCATTGGCCCCGGCGGCCAGCTTGACCGCAATACCTGATGCCGGATGGCCATTCAAGCGGGCACTGGAGGAGTAATCCTCATTGCCCAGCTCAACCCGCGCCACATCACCCAGTCGCACCAGGGCACCGCTGCTGTCACTTTTAAGGATGATATTACGGAACTGCTCCGGCGTTTGCAGTCGCGACTGCGCCTTCACTGTGGCGGTCAATTGCTGATCGGCTCCAGACGGCAAATCGCCGACCTTACCGGCAGAAACCTGGGTATTTTGCGCCTCAATAGCCGTTTCGACATCGGACGGCATCAGTGAATAGGACGCCAGTTTGGTCGGGTTCAGCCAGATGCGCATCGCGTATTCTGACCCGAACACCTGTACATCACCGACACCGTCGATGCGCGACAGCGGATCCTGAATATTACTCACCAGATAGTCGGATATGTCCGCCATGCTGGCCTTGTCGGTTTCGTCATACAACCCGACGATCAGCAAGAAGCTGCTCTGGGATTTCTTGACCGTCACCCCTTGCGCCGTCACCTCGGTCGGCAAACGGCTTTCCGCCTGCTGCACCTTGTTCTGCACCTGTACCTGAGCGATGTCCGGGTCAGTGCCCTGATCAAAAGTGACATTGATGCTCACCGAACCGTCAGAGCTGCTGGTCGCCGAGAAATAAAGTAGCCCGTCCAGGCCGGTCAGTTGCTGCTCAATCACCTGGGTGACGCTGTTTTCCAGAGTCTCTGCATCGGCCCCCGGATAGGTGGCGGAAATGGAAATCTGCGGTGGCGAGACGTCCGGATATTGAGAAATGGGCAGCGAGTTGATCGACATCAGGCCGCACAGCATGATGATGATCGCAATTACCCAGGCAAACACCGGGCGGCGAATAAAGAACTGCGCCATGGTTACTGCTCCCCGCCGCTAGCTGCGGCGCTATCCGCCGTTTTTTTCACCTCAACCGCCTTGACCTCAACGCCGGCAGCCACTTTATTGGTGCCTTCGACGATTAACCGATCGCCGGCATTCAAGCCTTTACTGACCAACCAGTTGCTGCCGATAACCTGCTCGGTGGTGACCATGCGTTGCTCCACCTTGTTTTGCGCGTTAACCACCAGTGCGGTCGCTTCGCCCTTGGCATTGCGGGTAATACCCTGCTGCGGTGCCAGAATCCCTTTGGGATCGACGCCGTTGTCTACTCTGGCGTGCACATACATCCCCGGCAGTAATTCATGCTCAGGGTTAGGGAACACGGCGCGCAGCGTGACAGAACCGGTAGACTCGTCCACCGACACTTCCGTCAGTTCCAGCTTACCGGGGTGGGTATAGGGCGTACCGTCCTCGAGTTTGATCGTCACTGGCGTGACATCGTCACGTTGCAATGAAGCCTGTTGTTTACGCAGCTTAAGCAGTTGGCTGCTGGACTGGGTGAGATCGACATAGACCGGATCAAGTGCGCGAATGGTTGCCAGTGCATCAGTCTGGCTGGCGGTCACCAGCGCCCCCGGCGTGACCGAAGAAATACCGATACGGCCGGAAATCGGCGCGCGCACCTGGGTATAGGCGAGATTGATTTTAGTGGTTTCCAGCGCGGCCTGATATTGCGCGACGGCGGCTATCGCTTCCAGATAGGTCGCCATGGCGTCATCCGCATCCTGTTTGGAGACGCCATTCTCTTTCACCAGCGCGGCATAGCGCTGGGCTTTCAGGCGGCTTGAATTGACCGTGGCCTGGGCGCTTTTCAACTGGGCGGCGGCCTGATCGTAACTGGCCTGGTAGGTCGCGGGGTCGATTTGATACAACACCTGACCGGCTTTGACCTCCGCACCTTCGGTAAACAGGCGTTTTTTGATGATGCCCTCCACCTGCGGACGAACATCTGAGGTCATGGTGGCGTTTACCCGGCCAGTCAGGTCACTGCTCAGCGTGACCGCTTGCGGCTGCAGCGTTGCCACACCCACCTCCTGTACGCTGCCTGCCCCGGTAGGTGCACTACCGGTTTGGCCATCACAGGCGGCCAGCAACAGCGACAGGCTGACCAGTAAAACCTTTTTCCTTTGCATCAACTTTCTATCCTATTGAGAACGGTTATTCTCAATATATAGAAAGCGATGTTTTTAGTCTGACAGGGTTACGTAAGGATTGAGTAAAAGTGCATCGCGGAGCATGGGGAAACCGGTACGCCTGCCTTTAACGTACCGGCTCAGGGGTTATTTCTTGCGCAGAGGCACATCTTTCAACAACCAGGTCAGGGCGAAGGCCAGCGCCATCACCCCAGCCGCAATCTGATACACCGAGTGGATCGCCCCACCGAAGGCCTGTAAATAGTCGTGTTGCAGTTCCGCAGGCAGATGGTGTACGGCATCGGCGCCCAGTGAACGAGGCAGCTCCGCACCTTCCGGCAGCAAGGTGGTCAGGCGGCTGTGCAGTACATTGGTAAAGATCGCGCCGAACACCGCCACGCCGATGGAACCGCCTATCGAGCGGAACAACGTGGCGCTGGAGGTCGCGACCCCCATATGTTTTGGCTCAACGCTATTTTGCGCCGCCAGGATCATCACCTGCATTACCATACCCAGTCCCAACCCCAGCAGGCTGATGTAGAGATACAGCAAATGCACCGGGGTCGAGTTTTTCAGCGTCCCCAACAATACCATCCCCGCCAGTGCACACAGGGTGCCAATAATAGGGAAAATACGGTATTTACCGCGCTTGCTGATTAACCGACCGCTGACGATCGAACTGAGCATGATCCCTCCCATCAGCGGCAGCAGTTGCATCCCGGCCTGGGTCGGCGTTGAGTCCTTCACCACCTGCAAATACAGCGGCAGGAAGGTCACCGAACCAAACAGCGACATGCCAACGATAAAACCGATCAGCGCACAGAGCACAAAGGTGCGGTTGCGGAACAACCCTAGCGGAATGATCGGCTCGCTCGCCAACCGTTCTTCGTAGATAAAACCGCCCAACGACACCAGGCCAAAGGCCAGAATGCACCACAGTTGACCGTCCGACCAGGCCATCACCGTACCGCCCTGGCTGGTAAACAGGATGATGCAGGTCAACGCGGCAGCCAGATAACTGGCACCCAGAAAGTCAATTTCGTGCTTCACCCGGTTAACCTTGGACTGGAACACCGCACCGATCACCAACAGCGCGAAGATCCCAAGCGGCAGGTTGATATAGAAGATCCAACGCCAGGAGAAATGCTGTACCAGTACCCCACCGATCAGCGGGCCGACTACCGTCGCCAGACCAAACACCCCGCCAAACAGCCCCTGATAGCGCCCGCGATCGGCCGGTGGAATAACATCACCGACCACCGCCATGGTCACCACCAGTAACCCACCGCCACCCAGTCCCTGCAGCGCACGCATCAGGATTAACTGTGTCATGTTCTGCGCCAGCCCGCATAACACCGAGCCGAGTAAAAACACCACAATGGCGATCTGCAGCACGATCTTGCGACCGAACAGATCGCCAAACTTGCCATACAGTGGCACCACAATGGTTGATGCCAACAGATAGGCCGTCACTACCCACGACAGATTCTCCAGGCTACCGAATTCGCCAACGATGGTTGGCAGCGCGGTGGAGACAATGGTCTGATCGAGCGCCGCCAGCAGCATCACCAGCAGCAGTGCGGAGAACAGCAAACGGATCGAGGGTGCCTGTTCAGATGCCCTGCCGTTATCTTCGTTGCCCGCCAGATTATCAATACCCATTTAGCTGAGCCTGCTTGTAATTAATTAATCGAGTAATTAATATATGAGTTATTCATTTCTTCGGTCAATGGATCTCACCGCGATGACAGCACAAAACGTTCAAAAACCGCGCCGCCCCGGTCGCCCTAGCGGCAGCGCTAATGGCGCAGAAAAACGCGAGCACCTGCTCAACACGGCGCTTAATATGTTTGCCCGTCAAGGCATTGCCGATACGTCGTTGAACGCCATCGCCCGTGAGGCCGGTGTCACTCCAGCCATGCTGCACTACTACTTTCACAACCGTGAACAGTTGCTGGATGTATTGATCGACGAACGTTTTCTACCGGTGAGGCTCGCTGCCAGCAGCGTTTTTGACGCCAATGCGGACGATCCCGTGGCTGCCATTACCCAACTGGCGCAGCGGTTTATTGATATCTCCAGCGAGCACCCGTGGTTTCCCCCGCTGTGGTTGCGTGAGGTGATGAGTGATAACGGTGTATTGAAGCAGCGAATGAACGAGCGTTTTGGCGACACCCAGCGCAAAGGTGCACTGCAATCGATCATCCGTTGGCAAGCGGAAGGTAAACTGCATGCCGGGCTGGAGCCCTCATTATTGTTTATCACCCTGTTTGGCATGACGTTGCTGCCGTTGGCCACCGCGCCCAAATGGCAGCGTGATGACAGCAACCCATTGAGCGCCGATGTCATCGCCCGCCATGCCATTACGCTGCTGACCCACGGCCTGGGACCAAAGCGCTGAGGTATTGAAAACGGGCATTAATGATTTTACGTTCGGTCGGAGAAATGAGAGATTATGACCTCACCTCTTTAGGATAAAGGGTTTAGCTATGAAGCAGGAAAGGCTCAAAAGATTAAAGCTGGTCGCGGGCGTCTCTTTTACCGTCTATTTGATAACCCATATCAGGGAGTTTAACTTCCCCGGTTCTTTGTTTAATGCCTGCCTTGCTTCAATCATTGTCACCCTGCTTTATGCCTTCTTTTCCAGCCACTTCTGGAAAAAGTATGTTTTGAAACTAAAAGACGTTGAATAACCTTTTTGGGTAAAATGCTTTTGATAATATAATTGGTTATATGAATAATTAGTTTGATGACCGAGCCTGCAGGCAAACCATTAATTATAACTGGCAGATTAACCACCCGAATTGAATATTATTTATTTATTTTTAATGCAAAAATCAGCTTTTACACCATAATATTAAGTTCATATTAAGATTTTCGTTACCAATAATTAAAACCAAAATCACCACATTGCATTACTTTCCAAGCTAACCAATAAAATACTATAATAACAATACATTACCATCTACCCCAGGGTTTTCCACATCACGGATGTTTAATGATTTTAAAGACATTACATCACTGAAAACCCAAATCTTGGAGGTAGCATGAGAAAATATTTACCAATGGCAGTCATAGGTATGGCGATTGCTGCAGCAAGCTCACCATTATCCGCTCTGTCAGCAAGCAGCAACGATATTACCGTCACCGTTTCTTCCGGTGCAGGCCCCGTTGATGGTACGCAACAGAATTCCGATGAGTTTATGTGGCGGCAATTCGTTGATCTGGTATCCCCATCGGCAACGACCCCCTCGAAGGTAGAATTCGAAACCTGGGCCTCCGACAGTGACACCTTTACCTCAACGCCGCAATGGCCGGCCCCTGACGCACGACCTAAGCTGCACGCCAGCCTGCTACAGGCGCTCAAAAGTGGTCATTCATTGGCTGCCACGTTGGATGTGCCCTGTGCTAAACCGGGAAATGCCGCAGTCGCAGGCTTTCCAACTAGTGGGACGCCAACCCCTTGTGTCGCGGAAGAAACCAAAAGGAACAAACCGCAATTCGACTACATCGTCAATAACAACCTGAATACGCGGGCCGGGTTGGCAAAAGCTTTTGCCAACAGTGCTTTTAGCGCGTTAGTCATGCCAAAAGAGTCTTTATCGGTCAAAACCGACTGGGTACCGGTTAAAACCGTATTGCAATGGATCCCCTACACCACCGAGAAGTTTATTCGTGATAACTATTACATCACTACAGACAATGGTACCGAATATGCTCTGGTTTCAATGCACGTCAGTAGTCGGCAAAACCCGAACTGGGTCTGGGCAAGTTTCGAACATTTTTTAAATCCTGGTCGCTGCGACAGCATCGGATGTAGCGACAGTTTTGGCTCCACCGACCCCGTGGTACAACCCAACCGCAACGCCGCCAACAAACAGTATGGAGCCTGCAGAATCAGCACCGCCCTGGCGCAGCTGATGAAGGAAAAAAATCTTTCGTCCGTTTGGCGCTCCTACTGTCTGAAAGGCAGTCAGGTTGACTATGCCGCCAGTAATGGCATTCCCAGCGCTTTAGGTAACTCGGTGATTGAAGGCGTGGTCGGCAACGGAACAATATCCGCATCATCCTGCATTGCCTGCCACGCCTACGCTTCTTTCGGGAAAGAGGGGAAACCCACCTCGCAAACCACAGCAATGCTCCCCTATAACCCAACAGGAGAACCAATCCAGAATGTACTTATTGGTTCGAAGCAGTATGACTTTATGTGGGGAGTGCTTTTGGCTCCGTGACAGGAGGCTATCACCCAGGGATGTTATGCACGCCCCTGGGCCCCATTACCGGGTTTAAACGGCCGGCAGTTGGTTGGTGACGCAGTGAATACCGCCGCCGCCAGCGGCGATGGCATCAATATCCAATTGCACCACTTCACGATCCGGATAAAGCCCGTTTAATAACCGCAACGCTTCAGCATCTGCCTCCGGGTCGCCAAACTCGGGGGCGATGACTGCACCGTTGATCACAAAGTAATTGATGTATCCCGCCGCAAAATCCGGATTCCCCTTGCTGAAACGGCTGCGACGCGGTTCCATCGGGGGCGACATGGTGTGCACCTGTAGCTTGCGGCCATCGGCATCGGTCGCTTGTTTAAGGATCGCCAAATGCACCTGGGTGACTTTATGGTCGTAAGAGTCGGGATCGGTGTCCATATTGGCCACCAACACTCCCGGGCTGGCAAAACGGGCATAGAAATCGACGTGGGCATCGGTAATATCCTTACCTTTAATCCCCGGTAGCCAGATGATTTTGCGCAGGCCAAGCATCTCTTTCAACTCTTGTTCTACCCGGTCACGACTCCAGCCTGGGTTGCGGTTATTGTTGACCCAACTGCTCTCGGTCATGATTCCGGTGCCATAACCATCCACTTCTATGCCGCCGCCTTCGCCTACCAGTCCACTGCGCCGTATATTGGCGACGCCGTAATGATTAGCTTCAAACGCTGCCAGACGCGCATCATAGGTGTGCTGCTGTTTGTTGCCCCAGCCGTTAAAATTAAAGTCCACTGCCCCCAGTTTGCCCGTATCGTTGATGACAAAATTGGCGCCAATATCACGCATCCAAATATCATCGAGTTCGGTAACGATATAGGTCACATTGTGGCTGCCGCATTTCTCCTCTGCCAACCGACGCTCGCTCTCCCGGCAGAATACCGTTAACGGCTGATATTGAGCGATGGCGCGAGCGATCCGTCCCAGGGCACTCTGCACACCCGAAGTATAATCAGCCCAAATAGCCCGCTGGGCCCCGAAGGCGATAAACGCGCGTTGTTGCTCCTCGCCTTCATCCGGCATGCGCCAGCCTTCTCCGCGCCCGGCCTGCGCTGCGTGGGCGGGTAACGTCAGCCCCATGGATGCCGTCAGGCTCATGCCGGCAATCAGGGATGCCTGCTTAATAAATTCACGACGCGTTGACATGTTTTGCTCCTGTATTGTCGTCATTGAGATAAGATATTCTGTTCAGTGAAAGACGGCGTGATTTCGATGTGATACATGTTAAAGCTTCCAATGCGGCCATAACAAAGGATACATTTAGCAGACACCTGATTAGATAGGCTTATCAATAATGCTAAAACACTGGCCGCCGATGAACGCGTTACGTGGGTTTGAAGCCGCTGCCCGCCTGGGCAGTTTCCACCAGGCCGCCGATGAGTTGCACCTCACCCAGTCGGCGATCAGTCAGCAAATACGCAGCCTGGAAGCCTATCTGGAACAACCGTTGTTTTTCCGCAGCGGCCGCAGCGTCAGCCTGACCGACGCCGGGCACGATCTGTACAGCACCGCCCAGGTGATGATGCAACAACTGGCGGTCGGCATCCGCCGCCTGGATCAATACCGCAAACCCAACCAACTGATCGTCAATACCACTCCGGCGTTTGCCCGCCACTGGCTGGTGCCGAACCTGAAAAGCTTTCATCGGCTGCACCCGGATATCGATCTTTGGTTGTTCACCAGCTTTGATCCCCCGGATATGGCGACGGAAACCGTCGATCTGGCGATCCGTGACGATCTCAGCGCACAAGCCGAATGCAGCCTCCGGGTATTACATCAGGACCGACTCTATCCGGCTGGTCATCCTGACTTACTGAAACTGGAGGCTGAGCAACGAACCACTCTGCACGGCGAACGTGAGATGGACTGGAGCCATTGGGCCGTTCAGGGCGGCGTCAATGTGGGGCAAAGCAGTCACGGGCTGAATTTCTCAGACCCGGGCCTGTTATTGGACGCCGCCTGCGATGGTCTGGGCATCGCGCTGGTCAGCCAATTGCTGGCACAGCAGGCGTTGGCAAAAGGGGGATTGCAACCGCTGACGGAACAAAGCGTGCGCGGCCCTAACTGGGCCTGGCTTGTCCATCGTGACAGTGAAAACAGCCCGCATACTCGGCAGTTTTGTGAGTGGTTGCTAACTCAATTGCCGCCGCCAATTTAACGTTCCAGCTCACGGATCCAGGCGGCAGATAAAGCAGGTCGGATTGAGCGGTGCTACCTTCAATCAGGCGCCCTTAAAACCTCATAGAATGGCGCTAAGTGATTGTTGAAATTGAATTCACCTGTCATCGTTCAATTCGAAAAGGAACCGCTATGCATTCTGGCTTATTGAAAACCTTAGTACTCAGCGTGGCGATTGCCACCCTCAGCCCTTCAGCCTGGGCCGCAAATCTCAACGCCGGTGCCGTGGCAGCACCGGACCAATACGGCGCCAAAGTGGCCGCACAAATTTTGCAGGCCGGCGGCAACGCGGTCGATGCGGCAGTCGCTACCGCTTTTACTCTGGCGGTGACCTATCCCGAAGCCGGTAACATTGGCGGCGGCGGTTTTATGACGCTGTACGTTGACGGCAAGCCCTACTTCCTCGATTACCGGGAAATCGCCCCCAAAGCCGCCACCAAAACCATGTACCTGAACGATAAAGGCGAGGTAATTGAAAACCTCAGTCTGGTGGGCACCAAAGCGGCCGGCGTGCCAGGCACGGTACTCGGCCTGTGGGAAGCGCACAAACGTTTCGGTAAATTGCCTTGGGCCGAGTTGCTGACCCCGGCGATCGGTTACGCGCAGCAGGGCTTTAAGGTGGCCGATCAGCAATATCAGTACCGTGAAGACGCCAACAAGCTGTTCGCCGGTCAAACCAACTTCGGCGATTATTTTGGCAGCATGAAACCCGGCGCGGTGTTTAAACAGCCGGAGCTGGCCAAAACGCTGGAGCGTATCGCCAATAAAGGCGCGGACGATTTCTATCAGGGGGAAACGGCCAAACTGCTGGTGGCCCAAATGCAGCATGATGGCGGCCTGATCACCCAGGCGGACCTGACGGACTACCGGGTGAAATGGCGCGATCCGATGCAGATTTCCTGGCGTGGCAACACCCTTTACACCGCCCCGCTGCCCAGTTCTGGCGGCATCGCGCTGGCTCAGTTACTGGGCATCAAAGAGGATCGTGCTGCCGATTTCAAAGGAGTGGAGCTAAACTCGGCGCGTTATATTCACCTGCTGTCGGAAATTGAAAAACGCGTATTTGCCGATCGTGCCGATTATCTCGGCGACCCGGACTTCGCCAAAGTCCCGGTTGCCCAGTTAATCGCCCCGGACTACCTGCAAAAACGCGCGGCGGAAATCAACCCGACGGCCATTTCACCGACAGAAAAAGTACGGCCGGGCCTGGAGTCGCACCAAACTACCCATTTCTCGATTGTTGACGCCCAGGGCAACGCCGTCAGCAACACCTACACGCTGAACTGGGACTTCGGCAGCGGCGTGGTGGTGAAAGGCGCCGGCTTCCTGCTGAATGATGAAATGGACGACTTCAGCGCCAAACCGGGTGTGGCCAACGCCTTCGGCGTGGTCGGTAGCGACGCCAATGCCATTGAGCCGGGCAAACGCATGCTCTCTTCCATGAGCCCGACCATTATCACCCGCGACGGTAACGTCAGTCTGGTGATCGGCACTCCCGGCGGATCGCGCATTTTCACCTCGATTTTCCAGGTGATAAATAATATCTATGATTATCAGTTGCCATTGGACAAAGCGGTGGCCGCCCAGCGCGTTCATCACCAACTGCTGCCGAAAGACACCATCTTCTACGATGGCTTTGCCCCGCTGACCGGCAAAGTGGCCGAACAGTTGAAAGCGATGGGCTATAAGCTAGAAGATCAGGGCTGGTACATGGGGGATATTCAGGTGATCCGCGTCGACGGCGATACGCCAGAGACGGCGTCTGATCCTCGCGGCCGCGGCGTGGGATTGGTGGTGAAAAAGTAACGATAAAAACCGGGCGGCTTCACAGTAAGTCCGCCCGGTTGGCTTTATTACCTCGCAGCAGTGGCCGCCTTAACGGCCCCTTGAGTCAATTCACCATAGACCACCTGCCCACGGAAACCGCGACGTACCTGTTGGAACAGCTCGCGGAATGCCGGATAATCCTGTGGCTGGCAGAGCGCGTCCTTGCCGCGAATGGCATTCATCTGCAACCGATGGTTGACGACCACCTGCTGCCCCTTGAGTTGCCATTCCACCTGGTATTGACCGGCCGCATTGCTGAATTTTTGGTTCTTGGGAATGGCGATAATCGGCACCCCGGCAGGCAATTGCAGGCGATAGGTTTCATCGTAGCGCTGTGCGGTACAATAAAACGGCGTCTCGTTGGTCGGCGCTGAAGTAGTTGAATAAAGCGTTCGGAAAGACTTGCCACCGGGCGGAGTTGGCACAGTCATGCCCCCTACCACGCTAAAATCGACATAGTCCTCGGCCTTGAAACGATAGCTGTAACCAAACTGCTTTTTGAGATTGAGGGGATCGCCTTGCATCACAATTTTCCCACGCCCATCAATGCCGGAAGAGGCCATGATGGTTTCTTCAACCCGCGCCTGATTCTGCTGATTGATTTGGGAAAAATACCCTCTCAGGTCGATCTCATCCACCTCACCCAAGTTACGTTCGGTTTGTCCGTGCATGTTGCCCGATTTATCAAATTCGAAATCCACGCGGAGTGAGGTGTTATTGCGCAGTTCATCATTGTCTGGGGTACGCGCCAATTTTGCTTCGCGAGTGAGCAACACCGGCGCCCCAAGATCGGCTCCCGGCAGTTGACCAAAACGGGCCCAGGGATTGGTGGAATCCAGATACAGCTTGAACTCCGGCACATAGGTAATGACATGGTTAAAACGGCCCAACAGCGGTACCGTCGGCAGAACCGGCCCTTCATCCATGCCAATCAGCACCGGTGAACTGACAATGCCCTTGGCGGCTAACAACGCCTCCAGCAGAACCACGTGATCCTTGCAGTCACCGTAATGGTTATCAAGGATGCTCTGCGCCGAATTCGGTTCCAGCCCGCCGTTACCCAAATACACGGCAACGTAACGAATATTCTGTGCCACCCAACGGTAGAGAGCCGCCGTCTGTTCACGGCGATCGCTGATACCATTGGTGATTTGATCTGCCAGCGTTTGGATCGCCGGGGTGACTTTCGTCGCTTCGCCGGCTTTCAATTGGTAGGCTTTGGCCAGCTGTGGCCATTCACGATAGGTACTGGCCATGATGGTTGGACTGAATGTCCAACTGTTGGCCGACCAGTTCTGTGCTTTCAGCGGCTCGCTGCGTTGATAACGCCAGCGCCAATGCGCCTGACCGTCGCGGACCTGCGGCGTATTACCGCCCTCAACTCCCCGGGTAAAAACATGCATCGGCAAGTCAGCCGGTGCATGTAAGTTAACTTCCGCGCCATCAAATTGGTCGAATACGCTAAAGGTTTCCCACAGGCCGAAGTAGTCCGGGAAATACGGAGTATTTTGCGTGCGGCGCAGCTCATACACCACGCGAGATCCCGGTGCCAGGTTGGAGAACACGATAACCCGCACCTTGCGATCGGCATACAGCGGCGCCGAGGCGCTGGAGTAACTCTCCTGGGTATAGATACGATCGGGTGCCACGTCATGGCGCTGTCCATCGGCCGTCAGCGTATAGGCTGAGACCACCTCGAGCGTTTCCATTTTCTCGCTGTAACTCAGGCGGATTTGGCTAAATTTCTCGACGGCGGCTTTGGTTTTAAGCAGAACTTCATAGCTCTCGGTTTTCACATTACTGGCATTGGCCCGCACTTGATAATCGGCGCGGTAACGCACAAAGCTAAAATCATTGCGCACGGCGGCTTCCTGCGCGCTAGCCGTCGTGGGGGTGTCAGCGGCCAGCAACATGGTCGGTTGTGCTGCCGTCAGGCCGGCGAGTAGCAATATTGAGGGGATAGCGATTTGCATCTTCAATCCTTGAAGGTTTATTTAACCATAAGGGTGGCCTTAATCAGGCGCAGACCACCGTCGCAACAGGCAGGTACAGTAGTGTAAATGAGAAGTGTTTTCAATAAAACACCGGTTCCACTGACAGGATCCGATGTATCATTCGGGACAGCAAGTTTAAACACGCCAAAGACCACGCTTCAAAAGGAAGGCTATTCTTGGACAATATCATTATCGAAAAAGCGAAAAAAACGGATGCCGCAGAAATTGTAAGGCTGATAACCCTGGCAGATAAAAATGCCGTACTGGCCCTTTCCGGTAAAGATGATATTGATGATGCTCTGCGTCAGTATGAAATAAACTTCGGTCGTGAGGATATCTACTTCAGCTACAAGAATATCTTTGTGGCACGCAGTAACAGCCGCATCCTTGGCTGCATCCTCTACTTCCGGGGCGAAGATGAGTCCAGTTTCCAACCCATCTCGGAACGTCCGCTTGAAATGGAAATGGAAAATGAATCTGATCCCGATGAAATCTACATTGATTCACTGGCGGTGCTGCCGGAGTGCCGGGGAAAGGGAATCGCTAAACGGCTGGTTAAACAGGTCACTCTTGAAGCCAAGAAACAGGGTTTTCAAAAGGTAGGCTTGCTGGCCGACAAGAGCAAAGCCTATCTGGGTAGCATGTATCAAACGCTGGGATTTAACGTCACGGCCGAGGTGAGTTTGCTTAACGACCATTACGAAAAGATGACCTTCTACACAGAACCATCATGTTCCTGAAACTGTCCCTCTCCCAAAGGAGAGGGAACAATCTCGCTGCGTGACGATTGAGCTAGCCTTGCTCTATCAGCATCACCGCCGTGGTATCCGCTGCCAGGGCTTCGAAAATGTGCTCCCGATCGGCGGAGTAACTGATGTAATCCCCCGGGCTCAACTCTACCGCCTGGTCTTTCGGTCCCACTAGCGCCCTGCCACTGCTGATAATCACGTGCTCAATGGTCCCCGGCATATGCGGCCGCGAGATGCGCGTTTCGCCCGGTTGAACACTCAAACGGTAAATATCGCGCTGGGCTCCCGGCGGACACGTCGCCAATAAGGTGGCGGCGTAATTGGCGTGTTCGGAAACGGTAGTGACCCCTTCGTTAGCGCGGATCACCTGAACGTGCTGTCGCGGCTGGGAAATTAACCGGCTGACCGATACATCCAGCGCCATCGCCAATGCCCACAGCGTTTCCAGGCTAGGGTTACCGTTACCGGTTTCAAGCTGTGAAAGCGTTGATTTGGCTATCCCGGCCCGTCGGGCCAGTTCGGTGACCGATAACCCCAACCGCTCACGCTCTCGGCGAATGGCGGTCGAAAGCAGGCCGATCGGCGTGGCAGTATTGCAGATGTCATCGCTCATTGTTCACCATATCATCCATTTGTTCGACTTGACGAACGCCCACGAGGTGTTCATCATAATGTTCAGTTGTTCATTTTAATGGTAACCACTTCAATCGGCAAGCGCTGAGCGCCATCAGGGAGAAGGGATATGAAGGTAAAAACCAGTGGCGTCATGCAGATGACCCTCGCCATGGTCATTTCCGGCACCGTGGGTTGGCCGGTAGTGATGCTGGGGCAGCCGGCCACCACGGTAGTTTTCTGGCGTTGTGCGTTTGGTGCGCTGGCAATGTTGGTGGTTTGTGCCCTGCTCGGCCTGCTGAAAAAAGGCCTGCTGACCCGACGACTGGCCGCGATAGCGGTGCTGGGTGGCATCGCGCTGGTGTTGAACTGGACGCTGCTGTTCGCTGCTTATTCCTACGCCTCTATCGCCGTGGCTACGGTCACCTACCACGTTCAGCCCTTTATGTTGGTCGGGCTCGGGGTGCTGTTTTTTGGTGAAAAACTGACGGCGACCAAGCTCGGCTGGTTGTTATTGGCCTTTGTCGGTATGTTGTTGATCATCACCGGCAAGCAAAATGCCGGCGACGCCAGTTCCCATTACTTCACCGGCGTATTACTGGCGCTGGGCGCCGCTTTTATGTATGCGGTTGCGGCGGCGATCGTCAAACAATTGAAAGCAGTGCCGCCGCATCTGATTGTGTTGATCCAGCTCTCCGTTGGTGCGCTGCTGTTGGCTCCCTTCGCCGATCTGGGCTCTCTGCCATCAACGGCAAATGTCTGGTTGCTGCTGGCGACCCTGGGTCTGGTACATACCGGGTTAATGTCCTCACTGCTGTACAGTGCGATCCAGAAAATCCCTACCAGCCTGGTGGGTGCCTTGTCCTTCATCTATCCGTTGGTAGCAATTATTGTCGACTGGAGGGTGTTCGGTCACCGCCTGAGCCTGCTGCAGCTGTTGGGCGCTGCCGCGATCTTGCTGGCTGCAGCGGGAATGAACTTTGGCTGGCGCTTGATGCGCGCGAAGAAAACTCCCCATCCTGCGGACGGGATCTAAATGCCTTAAAGATCCTCCTTATCACTGATACATCTGCGGCAGGGTTATCCCGAAAATATCAAAAGCTCAGCAAATTAACGTATTCGCCCTGGCCGACAATAGCTGTTATTTATTGAGTCAGACACGGCGGAGGAATCAACGATGACGCTTTATGTGTGGAGTAACCGGCTGAAACAGCGCGTCCGTTTCAGTTACTGGAATGAGCTGTGCGTGATTAACTAAATCGGGGGCCTGTAATGGCCCCCGACAATTTTAGAACCCTACCTGTCCTCAGTCTCACTGCGTATATGACTGATCTGCTCTTGCAGGTCGGGCCACGGTGCTTTCCCCGCATAGTTTTGCCGCAGGTAGTTAAGCAACGCCGCTATCTGCCCATCATTCAGGTTATGACGGAATGCCGGCATATAACCCAGATTGATATTGGCCGGTTGCTGAATACCGTCCAGTACCACCCGAATGGCGTTGTCTGGCGTATCGGCAAACAGATTGGTGTTCAGCGCCAGCGAAGGTCTGATCCCGGCCATTTGCGCGCCCTTTTCCTGAGCATGGCAAGCCATACAGGCCCCGGAGAAAATACGTGCCCCCTCGGTGGTTAACGGCTCGGTCTTTAATTCGGCCCAGTCATTCAACCGCTGCGCCTGCGCCACCTTGGCTTGCGCCGGGTGGTAGCTGCGGAGATAGGTGGCGATGGCCTGCAAGTCTTGTTCCGGCAGGCGTGAAAGCCCCTCTTCGATCACCGGTGCCATCGGCCCCGCCGCGACACCATGATTGGCCGAATACCCGCTGCGCATAAAGCTGAGCAAATCCTGCCGGGACCAGTCCAGCGGGGCCAAAGAACTGCCGGTGAGTGACGGTGCCGTCCAGGCCTCTGCCACGCCGCCGTTCAAATGCGCAGTGCCGCCTTTTTCGCCAAACATCAGATTGCGCGGTGAATGGCAGGCGCTGCAATGCCCAAGACCTTCGGTCAGATAGGCCCCCCGGCTCCACTCGGCACTTTGCTCAGGATCCGTTTTCATCGCGCCCGGCGTCAGGAATAGCCAGTTCCAGGTCACTATGCCCTGGCGAATGTTAAACGGAAAACTCAGCGCGGTGACCGGCGGCTGGTAGCTCACCGCCGGCTGCGACATCAGATAGGCGTACAACGCCTGCAAATCTTCGTCACTGGTACGGGTAAAGGCGGTATAGGGGAAGGCCGGGTAGAGATAATGCCCTTCGCGATCCACCCCATGACGCATCGCCCGTTCAAAGGCAGCATAGGACCATTTGCCAATGCCGGTTTCGTTATCTGGCGTAATGTTGGTGGTGTAGATAGTGCCAAACGGGATCTCCATCGCCAACCCGCCAGTATCGCGTTTACCGCCTGGCCGGGTATGGCAAACCGAACAATCGCCGAGGTCGGCCAGCATTTTGCCACGGGCGATCTGTTGCTGACTAAAAACGTGGGTCTCGTTCGCATCGCGTGGCGCAATTTCCGGCTGCCAACTGACAATCACACCGGCGACCACAACGGCGATGACCGCCAGGCTGCTCCATCCGGCGACTTTCTTTAACTTGCCCATTATGACTTATCCCTTTCTGCGTTGGTGGAAGCCTGCTGTTTTAACGCCTTCAGCACCTGCTCCGGGGTGAATGGCACTTCCCGCAGTCGCACACCCAGCGCGTCGAATAATGCATTGGCGATTGCTGCTGCACTCGGTACCGAGGCCGATTCCCCCGCGCCCATCGACGGCTCATCCGGGTAGTCAAGCAGTTGCACATCCACCTGTGGCAATTCGTCAAAACGCAGGATCGGATAGCCACCCCAGTCCAGTGACGTCACCGCTGACGCATCAAAGGTGACAAACTCCTTCAGCACCCGACTGGCGGACTGGAGGATATTGCCATGCACCTGATGACGAACCCCGGCCGGGTTGATGATGCGTCCGCAGTCATGTGCCACGAAGATTTTGTCGAGTTTGATCTGGCCGCTGTGGCGGTTAACGCTAAGGTCACACACCCAGGCTGCCCAGGCCGCGCCGAACCCCGGGAATTTGCTGTGGAAGTAACGGGCATAGGCAAAGCCACGGCCACTTACCCACGCCTGTTCGCCCGTTGCCGGGTTGCGATGCGCCGGGCCATCCTGCCAACCGGCCTGTTTTTTCAATGCGTTGATCAACGCCACGGCGCGCGGGTCTTTCAGATATTGCAGGCGGAAGGCGATCGGATCCTGCCCGGCGTGCCACGCCAGCTCATCAATCCACGATTCGTGAGCAAACACATTGGGCAACGCCGAAACCCCGCGCATCCACGAAGCCCGCACGATCGGCGCAGCATCCTGGCAAATCACCCGCATATTCGGATATTCGTACTGAGGAATGGCGGTTCTGTCGCCCATCTGCTGCACATCGGCCCGATTGGTCACCTTACCGGTCAACACCAGTGACAATGTCACGGCGTTATTGGAGGGATAGCTGGTTTTCAGCTCGTAGGCCGCCACCTGCCGGTGCTGATCCAACCCACCGCGCACCCGCATCAACTGCCCGGTGCCCTTGGGTTCCCAACCCGACTCTTGCTCACGCATTAACTGCACTCTGACCGGTTTGCCGGCGGCCTGCGATAACAGCGCGGCGTCTGCCGACACGTCATCGGCACAGTTGCGACCGTAACAGCCGGAGGCCTCCATGCGATTGATATGCACCAGCTCAGGCTGTCGATCGAGCAAATGGGCAATGTCTTTGCGCAGGTCATGAGGGTTTTGCGTACCCGACCAGATTTCTGCGTGCTCACTGGTGACATCGGCCACCGCACAGGAAGGGCCAATGGAGGCATGCTGATGATAAGGCCAGACGTAATCGGCATTGACTTCGGTGTGCAGCGAAGCCAGCGCGGCATCGACGCCCGCATCATCGCGCAGTACGCGATCGCTTTTCGGGTTAGCCGCCAGCGCCGCCTGCAATCCCTGCACCGAAAGATCCGGCAGCCCGGTCCAGGGACGCCATACGGTCTTCAATTGCCGCATGGCTGCGATCGCCTGCTCTTCACGCTCAGCAACGATGCCGATAAAATCGTTAATCACCACCAGTTTCACGATGCCCGGCAGATGAGAGATAGAAGCTCGGTCCACCGACAGCAGTCCACTGCCCAGGGGCGCACTGCTGTCCGCGCCGGTATAAGGCGGGCGCACCACTCTGCCATGCAGCATGCCCGGTAGCCGCAGATCGTGTACATAAGTCAGTTGACCGGTAACCTTGGCGGGGATATCTACCCGCGGCACGGCCTTACCAACATAGCGGCTGTCCGCCACGCTTTTCAGCTTGACCGTTTTATCCAGCGCAACCTGCAAGTTTTGCCCGTTGGCCAGGTCGCCATAACTCAGGCTGACATGGGGTTTGTCCGCTGAAAATACCCGGCCATTCTCGGCCCGTAACCTGTCTACCGGTAGCGCGAAGGCGCGTGCGGCCAGCCCCAGCAACAACTGCCGCACCTGCGCCGCCGCCTGACGCAGCGGAATTGAGGTTACCTGAATAGTGGCACTGGCGATGGTCGGCCCCTGATCCGGCGTGCGCTGGGTATCCCCCAGAATGACCGTGACATGGTCAAAGGGCACGCTGATTTCATCGGCAACAATCTGTGCCAATGCAGTGCGAATACCGGTACCGAGATCCACATGGCCATTAAAGGCAGTAACCCGACCGTCGGCGGTCAGGCCAATAAAGCTGTCCACACGATCCAGCGGCAGGTCGCCCACGGCAGCAGGCGTATCGGCAAAGGCATTGAGTGAAACCGGCAGCAGACTGCTGACCATCACCAATCCCCCTGCCTGTAACAGGCGGCGTCGGGTGAGTTCCAGGCGGCTCATGACTGCCCCCTTTCGGCCAACAGCTGTCGGGCTTTGGCGGCGGCCCGCAAAATCTCAATATGGGTGCCGCAGCGGCACAGGTTATAGGCCAGTTCATTTTTGATCTGTTGTTCATCGGCCTGCGGATTGCGCTCAAACAGCGCAACCAGCGTCATGATCATACCGTTGGTGCAATAACCGCACTGCGCGGCTTGCTCATCGATAAAGCCCTGTTGAACCGGGTGCAGTTGCCCCGCTTCGCTGAGCCCTTCCAGCGTGGTAATAGATTTATTGATGGCACCGCTCAGTGGGATAGAACAGGAACGAGCGGCAACGCCGTCGATCAGTACCGTACAGGCACCGCACTCCCCCAGACCACAACCATATTTGGGGCCGTTGAGGCCCAGATCATTGCGTAATACGTACAGTAAAGGCGTCTCGGGCGAAACGTCGTCGAGTGCGACCATCCGGCCGTTTATTTTAATTTCCATGGTGAAATATATCCTTAACCAAACGGATTTCTCCGTAATATCACTGCGATGAATTATTCGCAGCATGCTAATTATAATCATTAAAAGACTTAGCAATGTTAAGGTGATGTAGCATCAATTGCTTTACCGAAAAATGGGTATTTATTATAAATTTCTGATAGATATTCATAATACTCTTGGCAAACACCCCTCCCAGGCTAAAAAATTACCGTTTGATCTCCGTCAAATACGGCTAAATAAAGCGCCTGTTTATTCCCCTCGAGCCCGCATGTTACGACTGCCTGTTACCGGTTTTACTCCGTCGGTCACATTACCGGTAACACCTTTTTTTAACATCCTCCAGCGTGATATCTGTCGCAAAACCGCCTGCGGAAAACCGCTTTGATAGCTCTATCGAAGCGACTTTTTTTAAGCAGGTGAAACCATGACAACCCCAACGCCCAATGAAGTACTGTTAATTGCCCCCGTGATGGAAAACCTGCAGGCCCGCCTTGAGGCGGCCTTTGTGGTGCATCGACTGTATGAACAAGCGGACCCGGTGGCGTTTCTCGCCGCCAAGGGAGAAGCCTTTCACGCGATTGTTACCCGTGGCGATATCGGCGTCACCACGCCGATTCTCGAGCAATTACCGAAGTTGGGGCTGATTGCGGTATTTGGTGTGGGCACCGATGCGATAGACCTGGAGTACACCCGCCAACGTGGCATTGCCGTCACCATCACCTCCGGCGCGTTGACCGAAGACGTGGCGGATATGGCGTTGGGGCTGCTGCTGGCCACCGCTCGTCAGCTCTGCCATAACGACCGTTTTGTCCGTGAAGGCCGCTGGCTGCAGGAGGCACCCGGTCTGTCGGTACAGGTCAGCGGAAAGCGTCTGGGGATTTTTGGCATGGGTAACATCGGTCGTGCCATCGCCCAGCGCGCCACCGGCTTCAACATGCACATCCAATACGCCAGCCACCGGCAGGACAGTACGCTGCCCTATGCCTATTACCCGGATCTGCTGGAATTGGCGCGAGAAAGCGACTTTTTTGTGATTGCCATTTCGGGCGGAAAGGACAGCGCCGGTTTGGTAGACAAAGCCGTGTTTGACGCGCTGCCGTCGCACGCACTGGTGATCAACATTGCCCGTGGCAGCATCGTCAACCAAGCGGATCTGATCGCCGCGCTGCAAAACGGTGACATCGCCGGCGCCGGGCTGGACGTTTACGCCCAGGAGCCGCAGGTGCCTGCCGAACTGCTCGCGATGGAAAACGTGGTGCTGCAACCGCATATCGCCAGTGCCACCCAGGAAACCCGGCAAAAAATGAGCGACATCGTCTTCACCAACGTTGAAGCCTTTTTCAACCAGGCACCACTGCCCCACGCCATCGAGTAATTAACCCGCTTTAGTTCGATTTTATTCTTGCCGAATAACAGAACCTCCCGTTCTGGAGGTTCTCCCTGCGTCCTGTAAAGAGAGATCGCCATGGATAAGAAAATACCCAACACCCGCTGGCTGCGGGTCATTGCCCCGATCCTGATCGCCTGCATTATTTCCTTTATGGACCGGGTTAATATCAGTTTTGCCTTGCCCGGTGGTATGGAAAGTGATTTGGGCATTACCAGCCAGATGGCGGGTTTGGCCAGCGGCATCTTCTTTATCGGTTATCTGTTTTTGCAGGTTCCCGGCGGCCGCATTGCGGTTAACGGCAGCGGCAAACGCTTTATCGCCTGGTCACTCTGTGCCTGGGCGGTGGTTTCGGTGGCCACCGGCTTTGTCACAAACCACTACCAACTGCTGGTGTTACGTTTTGTATTAGGCATTTCCGAAGGTGGCATGTTGCCGGTGGTGCTGACCATGATCAGCAATTGGTTCCCGGAAAAAGAACTGGGTCGCGCCAATGCCTTCGTCATGATGTTCGCCCCGCTGGGTGGCATGCTTACCGCCCCCATTTCGGGTGCCATCATTAACCAGCTCGACTGGCGCTGGCTGTTTATCCTCGAAGGTTTGCTGTCACTGGTGGTGTTGGCCGTTTGGTGGCTGTTGATCAGCGATCGTCCGCAGGAGGCGCGCTGGCTGCCGGCCCGTGAGCGCGAATATCTGATAACAGAACTGACGCGCGAACGTGAGATCCGCAGCAGAACCCAGCCGGTCAGCAACGCACCGTTAAAGGATGTGTTCCGCAATAAGGGGCTGATGAAACTGGTACTGCTGAACTTCTTCTACCAGACCGGTGACTATGGCTACACCCTGTGGCTGCCGACCATTCTGAAAAACCTGACCGGTGGCAATATGGCCTCGGTCGGCTTCCTGGCGATCTTGCCGTTCGTCGCGACCCTGCTGGGGATTTACCTGATATCGGTGCTGACCGACAAAACCGGCAAACGTCGGCTGTGGGTGATGGTTTCCCTGTTCTGCTTTGCCGCCGCGCTTTTGGCCTCGGTGGTGTTACGCCATAACGTAGTGGCAGCCTATATCGCGCTGGTGGTTTGTGGCTTCTTCCTGAAGGCGGCGACCAGCCCATTCTGGTCGATGCCAGGGCGTATCGCCTCGGCGGAAGTGGCCGGTGGCGCACGCGGCGTGATTAACGGCCTCGGCAATCTGGGCGGTTTCTGTGGCCCCTATCTGGTCGGCATGATGATCTACCTGTACGGTCAGAACGTCGCGGTTTGCGCGTTGGCGGTATCGCTGATCATCGCCGGTATCATCGCCTGGCGCTTGCCGAAGGAATGCGATCTGACCGGCAGCGAACCGACGCATGACGTGCTGCTGGAGAAGGCCAAACGCGCCTGAATAACAACGAAAACCACGAGCGGGCAACGGCAAAATTTGCTATGTTAGCCCGCTTATTAAGGTCTGTTGTTACTCGCCGGATAGGTCTATGTTTACCCATAAAGCAATTGCCGAACTCAATGCGCTGGAGTTGATGGTTTATAACTACGTCATCAAAAACAACACCCCGGTGATGTATATGACCATCCGCGAACTGGCCGAGGCCGCCGGGGTGTCCACCACTACCGTGCTGCGTTTCTGCAAGAAAATGGGTTGCGAAGGTTATTCCGAATTCCGTATCCGCTTCAAACTGTATCTTGAGCAGAGTGAGACACCACCGGTAGATTTTGGCACCAGTGAAATCATCAACTTCTTTAAAAGCATCAATAACGATGAGTTTAATCAGCTGATTGACCAGGCGGTGCAGCATATTGCCGCCGCCGAACGCATTATTTTTGTCGGGGTAAGTACCTCAGGGGCATTGGGGAAATATGGTGCGCGTTTCTTTTCCAATGTGGGGAAATTCAGCACCCATATTGATGACCCTTATTATCCGATCAATAGCGACATGTATAAAAGCGCGGTAGCGATCATGCTTTCCGTCTCCGGTGAGACCGAAGAGATCCTGCGCCTCGCCAGCCAGTTCAGCCTGCACCACTGCAAAATCGTCAGCATCACCAACAACGAAACCTCGTCACTGGCGCGTATGGCGGACTTCAACCTCTCCTACCACGTTCCCCCGCAGTTGATTGCCGGGCAACATAACATCACCACCCAGATCCCGGTTATTTACATTATTGAAACTATCGGCAAGCGGCTGGGCCATATTAACGCCAGTAAATAAAACAGCCTGTTTTTTTAATGTGACAAATTACCAAATCGGTATTTTGTTATATCGTGACATTCAATCCCAGCTTGCTAGTATATTCTCAGAACCTTTCATGAATAAGCGAATGAGAAACCAGCGATGAAACAGCAACAGTTACCGAAAGATTTTCTGTGGGGTGGCGCGGTCGCCGCGCACCAGGTTGAAGGCGGTTGGGATCAGGGCGGCAAAGGTCCAAGCATTGCTGACGTGCTGTCAGGTGGTGCACACGGCGTGGATCGCGTAATGACCGATGGCGTACTGGAAGGCTATCGCTACCCTAACCATGAAGCCGTGGATTTCTACGGCCGCTACAAACAGGATATCGCGCTGTTCGCCGAGATGGGCTTCAAATGCTTCCGCACCTCGATCGCTTGGACGCGCATCTTCCCTAAAGGTGATGAGCTGGAGCCAAACGAAGCCGGTCTGCAATTCTACGACGACCTGTTTGATGAACTGCTGAAATACAATATCCAGCCGGTGATTACCCTGTCGCACTTCGAAATGCCCTATCACCTGGTGAAAGAGTATGGCGGCTGGAAAAACCGTCAGGTGGTCGATTTCTTCGTGCGTTTCAGCGAAGTGGTGCTGCGCCGCTATCAGCATAAAGTTAAATACTGGATGACCTTTAACGAGATCAACAACCAGAGCAACTACCAGTATCCGCTGTTCGGCTACTGCTGCTCCGGCGTGGTGTATAACGAAGAACAGAACCCGGAACAGACGCTGTATCAGGTGCTGCATCATCAGTTCGTTGCCAGCGCCCAGGTGGTGAAACTGGGTCACCAGATTAACCCGGAGTTCAAAATCGGCTGCATGCTGGCCTGCGTGCCCTTCTACCCGTTCTCCTGTAAGCCGGATGACGTGATGTACAGCGTTGAAGCCATGCACCAGCGTTATCTCTACACCGACGTCCAGGTGCGCGGTTACTACCCGTCTTACCTGCTGCGCGACTGGCAGCGCAAGGGCTTGCAGATCGAAATGCAGCCGCAAGATGAGCAAACCCTGCGTGAAGGCTGCGCGGATTACATCGGTTTCAGCTACTACATGAGTAACGCCCTGCAGGCCGATGCTGTGAGCAGCAGTGATCCGATGTTCGGCTTCCCCGGCAACGTGCCAAACCCACATGTTAAAGCCTCCGACTGGGGCTGGCAGATTGACCCGGTTGGGCTGCGTTATTCGCTGAATGTGCTGTACGAGCGTTACCAAAAGCCGCTGTTTATCGTTGAGAACGGCTTTGGCGCGTTCGATAAGGTCGAGGCCGACGGTCAAATCAACGATGACTACCGTATCGACTACCTGAGTGCGCATATCGAACAGATGAAAAAAGCGGTGTTCGAAGACGGCGTGGATCTGATCGGTTACACCCCGTGGGGCTGCATCGACTGCGTTTCCTTCACTACCGGCGAGTACGGCAAGCGCTACGGCTTTATCTACGTCGATAAACATGACGATGGCACCGGCACCCTTGAGCGCTCACGTAAAAAGAGCTTTGACTGGTACCGCCGCGTGATCGCCAGCAACGGCGAACAGCTTTAGTCATATCTATTTCTTAAGGGCGGCGTTGCCGCCCTTAAACCTACTAATTGCAACGACTCAGCCAGTGAGGTCAAAGGCTTTTGGCGGTAACCTGGCTGGCCAACTGCGCCTGACGGTTAAAGCCCTTGGCACCCTTGATAAAAATGGCGCAGGCGGTGATCAGCGCCGGAATGGCGATAAGGGTAAAAATGCGATCGAAGCCCCAGCCCAGCGCCAGCATTTCCGCCCCGGCAAAGGCACTCAGAATGGCACCAATACGCCCAACGCCGTGCATCCAACTGGAGCCGGTGGCCCGCGCCTCGGTCGGGTAATAATGAGCCGACAGCGCATTCATGCCAGTATTGGCGCCGTTCAGGCAAAAACCGCAGGCTAACGCCAACACGCCGAGCAGCAAACTGCAGTGGGACGCCAGGCCGATCGACCACGTAAACACGGCACCCAACAGATAAATCACGCCCAGTGCCCGGTGGGGATTGACCCTATCCATCAACCAGCCGGCAAACAGTGAGCCGAAGGTGCCGCCAGCCTGATACAACGCGGTAATCACCGCCGCCTGCGCCACGCTCATTCCAATGCCTTTTACCAGCGTCGGTAACCAACTGCCCAGCAGATAGACCAAAAACAGGGCCATGAAATAGCCCAGCCACAACATCAGGCTGCCAAATCGGTACTGCCGGGAGATCACAATCTGCATCGAGCCTTTACCGGGGGCTACCCGCGACGGCAGTGTGTAGTGGGTGTTGGCGTCGGTACTGCCCGGCGCCAGCTTTTCTACAATCTTGCCAATGCGTTGCTTGCTGGCACGTTTGGTGACCAAAAATCGCACCGACTCCGGCAGTTTGGCGAGCAACAGCGGAACGCTCAGCAGCGGCAGTATGCCCCCCAGCAGCAACAATGCATGCCAGCCCATCTGCGGAATGATCCACGAGGCAGCGAACCCGCCCAGCGCGGCACCGAAAGTAAAACCGCAAAACACCACGGTGATAATAAAAGAACGTTTCTTTTCCGGCGCATATTCAGAGATAAGCGTGCCGACGTTCGGCATCGCCGCCCCCAGCCCCAGCCCGGTCATAAATCGGAAGAAAATCATTTGATCAATAGTGTGCGAAAACGCAGTGACCAACGTCCAGACACCAAAAAAGAACACGCTGTTGATGATGATCACTTTACGGCCCAGCCAGTCCGCCAATGGCCCGGAAAGCAGTGCGCCGATGGTCAGACCGACCAGCGCGGCGCTCATCACCATACCCAGTTGCTGATTGCTGACGCCCCACTCGCTTTTCAGCTCCGGCGCGATAAATCCCATCAGGGTAATGTCGAAGCCATCGAGCGCAACCACGATAAAACCCAGCAAAATAATCAGTTTTTGGTAACCACACAGCGGACGATCGTTGATCAGCGTACGAACATCAATTTCGTTTGAAGCCACAATTTTTCCTTGGACAGACGCCAATAAGTGCAGGTGTTCGATAATCGAACTGACATTGAATTTCCCGCTTCTAATGTATGAACTCCGGTGCAGGTCGGCAACGGGGATTATCGATAATCTGGCGTCTATCGAACCTGACGGTACATTTACCCTCAATTAAAAAAACTGCCACATCCGATTAACTCAAAACAATATGCTAACAAGCAAACCCGTAAAGCCCTTTATCATCCGGCCGGCAGTCCGTTGCCCGGTGGGAAATAATGTTGTCGAATTGTGAGAGGGATCGTCTCAACCCTCAGGTTATCGCCGCGCAGGTTTACCTGTGAGCAATATGACGTCGTTCACAAAAGCCCGGCTATGGCGGATTGTATTGCCGTGTGACCCCGGTTACTCTTAACTGGTGTTCCCCTAAAGATAAGTGACTGATGTTTTGAAGAATGATGAGATCACTGCCACCAAACGCAAAAACGACCCCGTTGGCCTGAAGCAGCGTATTTTCGCTGCGGCGCTGACCGAGTTCGCCGAGGCCGGCCTGAAAGGCGCCCGCATGGAAAACATTGCCGAGCACGCGGCCACCACCAAACGCATGGTGGTTTATCACTTCAAGACCAAGGAATCGCTGTACCTGGAGGTACTGGAACACGTATATCAGCACATCCGTGCGCACGAAATGGGGTTGGATCTGCAGGCATTACCGCCGGTGGCGGCCATGACAAGGTTGGTCGAAGAAAGCTTTAACTATCATGCGGAGCACCCCGACTTCATCCGGGTGATTTGCATGGAAAACATGATGCGCGGTCAGTATATCCGCCAGTCGCCACGTATTAAGGCATTGAATCAGAGCGCCCTGACCCTGCTGGAAGATATTTTGCAGCGCGGCAAGCAAGGGCGAGAGTTCACCCCAGACGCCAGCGCCACAGATGTGCATCGTTTGATCAGCAGCCTGTGTTTCCACTACGTCGCTAACCAGTACACCTTTAATACACTGTTTGAAAACCATGAGCCGCAGGAAGATCAGGCTCGTCACATCCGTCGGTTAGCCGTTGTGGCAACCCTGCGTTATTTGGCTCTGTAAGCACGGAGACTGTGATGACCAAGACCTCATCCGGCGAAGAGATCGCCGCGCCTGATAGTTCACTGTCCGCCGCCAGGGGCGATCCCAATTTTATGGCGTCGCCGGCCCGGGGGCTTGAGGTGATCCAGGCTTTTACCCCGCAACTGCCGATCCTGCTGGAAGGCGCAGAGGAGCTTTCGCTACTCACTCATTAAATCGACTGGTGCGCGGTGGCCAAATACTTGGTCATCTCCGCCTCAGGCACCATACCGCCGCCGGTGGCCCACACCAGGTGGGTGGCATTGTTCATCTGTTCCGCATTCAGCCCCTGGCTCGCCAACCATTCGACATCAGCCGTGACTCGCCATGGGCCCGGCATGCCTGCCAGCGCCGAAGGTTCGAGCTGAATGTGCTCATGGCTGTCCAGCAGCCCCAGCAGTGCAAACATCTCGCGGTCACTGAGAGTGTAAAAACCGGAAAGCAGCCGCTCCATGGCACGGCCGACAAAGCCGGATGCGCGCCCTACCGCCAGCCCATCCGCCGCCGTCTGATTATCGATACCCAGATCCTGCACCGCGATGCCATCGTGCAGGCCGGTATGCACCCCCAACAGCATACAAGGTGAATGCGTCGGCTCGGCAAAGATGCAGTGTACATGATCGCCAAAGGCCAGTTTCAGCCCAAACGCCACCCCGCCAGGGCCACCGCCGACGCCGCAAGGCAGGTAAACGAACAACGGGTGCTGAGCATCCACCTTGACGCCGCTGTCGGCAAACTGCCGCTTCAGACGGCCACCGGCCACGGCATAACCCAGGAACAGCGTCTGTGAGTTCTCGTCATCAATAAAGAAACAGCGCGGATCGCTCGCCGCCTGCAAACGGCCCTGTTCCACGGCAACGCCATAATCTTGCGCGTACTCCACCACGTTGACACCATTCTCACGCAGCTTTTGCTTTTTCCATTCGCGGGCGTCGGCCGACATGTGCACGCTGACGCTGAAACCCAACCGGGCGCTGATAATACCGATCGACATCCCCAGATTACCGGTCGACCCCACGGCAATGCGGTAACCGCTGAAGAATTCACGGAACGCCTCCGAGAACAAGCTGGCGTAGTTATCCGTCAGTTGCAGCAGGCCCGCGGCCAGCGCCAGTTTTTCTGCATGCGCCAGCACCTCGTAGATGCCGCCGCGTGCCTTGATCGAGCCGGAAATCGGCAGATGGCTGTCTTTTTTCAGCAGTAAGCGGCCAGCCAGCGTCAGGCCATAGCGCTGATCGAGCGCAGTTTGCATCGCAGGAAGGGCGACTACTTCGGACTCGATCACTCCGTGGGTGACACGAGTTTCCGGGAAGGCAGCACTCAGATAAGGGGCAAAACGGGCCAGCCGTTGCTCTGCATCGCTCACGTCGCTGGCGTCAAGCCCTACAAACGGCAACCCGACCTGCAAAGTGGTCGCTCGCGGGTTGAACCAGGTCACTGGTTTAAGCTCGATCAGTTCCTGCACCAGTGGGAATTGCGTAACCAACTGCTGAATCTGTGTCTTTTCCATGATTGTTCTCTGCGCTGCATAAAGGTTAGCCCTAGGGTGCAGCGATTTGCTCAGGCTGACAAATGATAAAAACTCAACCTTGGGTGAGCAGTATTGATGCAAAAAGATGATTTGCGTCAATTTTTCGCTCACATTGATTCCTTGAGTGACAGAAAATCACCTTAAGTGCCCCGCAACAAAAAAGAGACTGCGGGGCATTAACGCACCGACTCTTACCCGCGAGCCGCTGCTTCCAGTCCGGCGATATCCAGTTTGACCATCTGTAACATCGCTTCGGTGACCCTGCGCACCTTGACGCTGTCAGGATCACTCATCAGCTCTGACAGGCGTTTCGGGACAATCTGCCAGCTCAGCCCCCAGCGATCGCGCAGCCAACCACACTGCTCAACCTGGCCACCGTCACTCAATGCTTCCCATAAGCGGTCCACTTCGGCCTGATCGACACATTCGACCATAATGGAAAAGCTGTGATTGAAGGGATCCAAAGGACCGGCTTCAATCGCCGCATAGCGCTGATCGCCAAGGGTAAATGACGCCAGCTTGACACTGCCGGCCGGTCCGCTGGGGGTATCGGCAGGCAAGGTGGACTGCCAGGTCAGGGAGGAACCGGGGATTAAAGCCACGTAGCAACGCAACGCCGCTTCCATGTCTTTCTCAAACCACAGGTGTTGGGTAATTTTCACGATCCCCCTCCGCTACTGGTCCAGAATAGTTTCGAAGCCGCCGAAAATCATGCGTTTACCGTCAAACGGCATTTGGTCGCCGAATGCCTTCATCCTCGGATCGGTCATCATTTTCTGACTTGCGGCATCGCGGACCTCTTTTGACGGATATTCGATCCAACTGAACACAACCACCTCGTCGGCTTCAGCCTTAACCGCGCCGCGAAAATCGGTGACTTTTCCATCGGGAACATCATTGCCCCAGCATTCGACGATCCGCGTAGCACCGAACTCTTTAAATAACGGTGCAGTCGCGGCGGCCAGTTTTTTGTACGCCTCCTTATTGGCGGCCGGCACCGCCACAACAAAACCTTCTACATATTTCATCGGAGTGTCCTCTTGTCGGTTCGACAGTCGGGTTGGCGCCGGCGGAGCTGCCTGCGCCCTCTTCCATTTTAGACCCCATTAGCGGGGTCAACCATTAAGCACAGCGACGGGTTTCAAAGCTCGGAGTCAATACGTTGCGCAGTTATGGCGTAGCGACCCGGTTGCGACCGCTATTTTTGGCTTTGTAGACCGCCAGATCGGCGATTTTCAGCAGGTTGTCCAGATTTTGCCCGGCTCCGCCGATGCAGGTAACCATGCCGATACTGACGGTGATCTGCAGCGGTGTACCGGCTGGCATGGTGATAGATTCGATTTCAACCCGGCGCCGCAGGCGTTCGGCCAACAACAGCGCATCCTGTAGCTGTGCGATCGGTGAAACGATCGCAAACTCTTCTCCGCCCATGCGGCCAAAAAGGTCGTTATCACGCAGATCGGCAGTAATGGTACGGGTAAAAGACAGTAATGCCGTATCGCCGCCAGCATGACCAAAGCGGTCATTGATCGATTTAAAGTAGTCGATGTCCAGCATCATGATGCAGATCCGCTCGCCCTTTTGACTCACCAGCCTGGTACCGCGCTGCATAAAGGCGCTGCGAGTCAATACGTGGGTCAGCGCATCATGGTTCGCCACGTGCTCAAGTTTGCGCAGCAGTGCATTGCGGGCAAAGTTCATGCTGGCAACGGCAATAGGACCCAGTGCCAATAGCGCCACACCAAGACGCATCGACACCGTATTTTGCAGCATTTTCATATCGAGGTTAGTGGTGATCAGGCCCAGATCGATCGCCAAATGGCACCATATCACATAGGCCAACACGGTGATCATGGTGGTGAACAGGGAGAAAGACATCGCCAACCACAGCAAGATTGGCATCGGGAAGATCACCGCGCCGGGGCCGCCAATCAGGATGCTACAGATGCAGGCCAACAGCAGCAGGATTAACACCGCCATTTTTCTGCAGGTGCTATACCACTGGTTACGCAGGGTGATCGCCTGGACGATACTGCGCAGATAGATTTTCCCGTCTGTCGGGAAGGCCAGAATAAACGGCATCAGCGTGATGTAATTAGTGAATTCTGACGACAGCCACAACGCCAATGAGGGTAAGTACTGGCGATCAAACAGCAGCACCGAAGCCCCGGCCCCGAGGATCCCCGTAGCCATCGCGCTCACCAGGCAGATGGCGAACAGAAAAATACTGGATGAGGTGCGTTCCAGAGTTCTTACCTGCGGCGATAAACGCATAAACAGATAAAACCCGACCGCCACGCCGGCGATATTGGCACCATTGAGCAATATGGCTTTGCCGGGCGTACTACCGGTGATCAAATCCGCAGCCAAATAGCCCAGCACCGCCATCACCCACCCCACACGGCTGGCAAGCACCGGATAACGCACCAACATCGCCAGCAATACCGCATTGGTTGGCCAGAACGCCGACAACAGGCCAGTCGGGCGGCTTTCAATGCCAAAGATGCAGGTGGCAAACACCAGCAGAAAGACGATCAGCGCAGGCTGTATTTTTGTGGCGACAGGTAACTCAGTGGTGTGCATCTTGCTTCCAGGGGCTTACGAAGAATACGGATAAAATCCTGCCTGCATGACGGTGGCCATAAGCCTGCCGGTCATGTCTGACCACGAGTGTAAATTGAGCAGCCAGCCTGACATTATTGCTACTTTTCTCAGACCTGGCATCCGTTAATTGAAAATTTAAAAATATGATTATGTATCAATCTGTAGCCTCAGGCTTTGGGATGATTTACAGGGGGTACTGCTCTGGTGAGCGGGAGTCGGCGGGATTATCTGCAAGCAAATTAAAAACACCCTGGAGGGTTCACAGGGTGTCGAGAGGTCAACTGTCATGCCAGAGTGAACCAGCAGGAAAGACAGTTACAAACGTTGTCTGCGGCGTGCCGCTATTTCAGTTTCAGCATCTTCCCGAGCAGAATATCGGTTGATTCGAGCATATCCGTATCGATGCCGGCGGAAGGTGTGAAGGTCAATTCGCCAAAAATGGGTTTGCCGTTGTCGATATAAAAATCAACGCGGACAAATTCAAAAGGCTCAGATAATTTTTTGGCGTACTCAAACAGCGCGTCATAACCTTCGGGTTTCACAAAAGCATCGATCTCTTGCTGGCTGAGCGCCAGACAATCCTGGCTGTAGCAGAGAAACGTAAAGTCTTTATCAAAAAAGTAATATTTCGGCATCCCGGTTTCTCTACCGACACAAAGTAATGTGCAGTAAGGAACACCATGGAAGCAGTATATTTTATAGTCATCAGGGCCATGACCACCTGATGAGGCTATAAACTTCTCGCCTATTATTTTTTTAGTGATCTTCTTGTAGTTTAACTCCGCATAGACCTTCCAGTAGTCCTCTTTCATCCAGCTTTCAATGGTTTTAGAGGCTTGTACGGTATCCAGTGACTTTTTATCCTGGCAAATCAGGTTGTAACCAGAGCCGTGGTTGCCCTTAATCACAAACTTGTCAGGTAACGATTCCCACGGGATCTCATGAGCTGAATCGCAGGCGAAGTAAAGCTCATTGAGTATTTCCTCACAGCCTTTCGCTTTCAAATAC
The DNA here is from genome assembly GCF_008830365.1 of Serratia proteamaculans. Classification (GTDB taxonomy): domain Bacteria; phylum Pseudomonadota; class Gammaproteobacteria; order Enterobacterales; family Enterobacteriaceae; genus Serratia; species Serratia proteamaculans. Next base: position 838,780 of record NZ_WBKI01000001.1, read on the forward strand.
TCCCTGACGGCATATTTATCAGCACATTGCGTCACCAGTGCATTGTTACTGTAATCATTAAGCTTGAGATAATTTATCTTCTCGTTCCAGGTCATCGGCGGGTTTAGATTTAATTTTTTCCCGAATGCTTTTTGGTAGATAAATTTGGTCTTGAGGGTCGGCGCAAATGTAGCCAACTGATTCATGATAAATTTGTTAATGTGTTTTCTCATACAACCTGTCTTATCATTTGATAAAAGTATTAAAACGGCTCCTGGCAGGAACCCAAGAAAGTTAAAGCGATTGGCTGTTATTGCTCACTGCGCCATTGAATCATCGCCGGTGCCGTACTCAGATCAAATTGGCTATTACCTAAAACCCGGTTGAGGATACGGGCCGATCGCCAGGCCATCAGGCTGAGTTGAGGGTCAGCAATACCGTGGTGGTGCATGCTGGCGTTGACGGCAAACAAAGCATTCTCATGGACCCCTTCCCGTTCAAGGGTAAAATCCGAGGCAATGCGATATTGTCCATCCGCGTCGGTTAACACTCGGTCAGCCAGGGATTCAAGAAATGCCGGGCGGGCCTGCGCATAACCGGTAGCAAAGATCACCACGTCGGCATCAAGAGTCTCACGCCCTTGATCAAGATGATGCAGTGTCTCTAGCTGATAAGAATTGTTTTTGGCATTAAGGGCCGTAACGGAACGGCTGGGCAGCAGTCGTACCCATCGTTTATCCCGAAGGACATCGAAGCGGTGATACATGGCGCGATAAATGGCCAAAAGCGACTCGCTGGTGATCCCATCGGAGGTCATTTTTTGTTCGCGCAGCATCTGCTGTTTGGCCGTGTTGCCAAGCGTGTAGAAGTCCTCGACATAATCGGGGGTAAAATACTCGTTGGCAAATGCAGCTTCATCAAGGGCGTTATAGTTGTTACGCCGGGAGATCCAACTTAGCTGTTCCGGCTGGCCCCATTCCCCCTGGAAAACATTTAGGAACAGATCGGCCCCGCTTTGACCGCCGCCCACAATGGCCACACGTTTTCCGCTAAGGTTTGGCTGACGAAACATCATTTCGCTGGCGTGAAAACATTGATCGTTTTGTTCGGTCACACAGTCGGGCAGTTTGACTTGCTTGCCAATACCCACGCAGACATGTTTGGCGTGAAATACCTCATTCTGGGTGGTGACAACAAACTGCCGCTGTTGGTCATCAAACTCCACGCGCTGAACGTCCTGGTTAAAAACCAGTGAATCCAGGCCCGTTGCCGCCCAGCTAAGATAGTCGGCAAACTCTTCTCGTGACACGGTGCGTTGTTCTGTCGTCAGGAAGCGGTAGAATTTTTTTCTTTTCACCAGATAGTTGAGAAAACTATAAGGGTTGGTTGGCGAGACGGCCGTCACCAAATCTTTCAAAAAGTTGGTCTGCATACTGCAATCTGCCAGGATCATACCTGGGTGCCAGGAAAAATGCGGTTTGCGCTCGAGGAATTTACAATTAAAACCTTCGATTTCGCTACCAAGCGCAGCAATACTGAGGTTGGACGGACCGATGCCAATACCGATAAAGTCCAAACACTGGTTCATTGTGTATGCTCCTGAATGTATATACTTACAGATATGTATTCTGTGTTTTGGAAAGTGACGGCCAAAATTTAAAAGATCAAAATGGCCCCAACATCCCGTCATTTTATTTTCACAAAATTCCGAACATATCTTGCCTTTGAAAACTCATTTTTATTTAAATGAAAACTTCGCGGAGCCATAAACAAGGAGCGCTTTGGAAGCGAACCTCCAGGAAATGAAAATCAATGGGCATCAGATAAATGGGTAGCATATCCCTATGTTAATCTGCCTATTTCGCCCGACATCATCCTTGATTAGACACAGCCAAATCAGAGTAGCGCTAAAGTTGAAAGCTGGCATGTGAAAAAAAATAATATTAAAGGAATAGACCGATTTGTTAATATGAAATTAAAAGTGAAATCGTAAAAAATCATAAAATTTCACTTCGGTTTAGCTAACGTTGTAGTCAGGACAGCACCAGATAAATGCTTTCGCCAAAACAAATTTAAAATAAAATCGTTAAATATCAACAAACTGTATGAAACTCATGGCTTCAGAGCAAAAATCAAACAGAAGTCTGTATGGTTTTTAGTCATTTATGCCATCGCATACGCCAGTGTGTGAGATTTTAAATCCAGGGCGGGGTTTTTCAGATGTTTTTCTATCGCAGTGCCTGTATGGGGAATGTTAACCCTCACTCCCCAGCATTAAAATGGGGCAAGTCGTATATTTAATGATTCGTAAGGGAAGTAATTAATGGGGAAAGCTGGAGAATTAAAATAACTTTCCCACCAAATTAATTTAGGATGGATATTAATCCATTCCGATATAAATCCCTACTGATAGATCCGCGCCTCAAAAGGGCGAAGTGTTTGTCGCTCACCTTCTTGGGGATAATTACTCAGTAGCAACGCTCTTTTTCCCAACGATAAATCCTGAGCGTCAATTTGCTGAGTTTCAGCGCTCAGGTTGCACAGTACCAACACTTGTCGCTCATCCTGGCTACGGAAATAGGCGTAAATATGCGGATGTGCCGCCAGTTGTAATTGGTAACGCCCGTAAACCCACAGCGGATCCTGCTTGCGCAGGTGGATTAACGCCCGGTAAAAATTCAGTACCGAGTCGGGTTCTTCACGCTGACGTGCCACGTTGATTTGCTGATAATTGGCATTCACCGCAAACCACGGTTTGGCAAGGCTAAAACCTGCGTTGGGGCTGTCGTCCCACTGCATCGGTGTGCGTGAGTTATCGCGTCCGCTGCGGCTGAGGAACGTCAGGATCTGCGCTTCCTCCATACCCTGCTCCTGCAGTTTGGCGAAGCGGTTTCTGGCAGCGATATCGTTAAAATCGGCCAGACGGTTGAAGCGGGTGTTGGTCATCCCCAGTTCCTGCCCCTGGTAGATAAACGGCGTTCCCTGCATCAGGAAATACATCGCCGCGATGGCGGTGGCACTTTCGCGCCAGTACCGCTTGTCGTCACCCCATTTTGATACCACACGTGGAATATCGTGGTTTTCAACATACAGCGCGTTCCAGCCTTTCCCCTCCAGCAAGGTCTGCCAGCGGGTAAAGATGTTTTTCAGGCCCAGCACGTCGACCCCGGCGTCCGGCGACTGCTGATGGCTGGTTTCCCACAGTTTGACGTGTTCAAACTGGAAGATCATATTCAGGCGGCCATGCTGCTCGCCCACCCAGTCTTCGCCCTGCTCTGCCGAGGCTCCGTTCATTTCCCCCACCGTCATGATGTCATAACGGTTAAACACCTGTTCGCATAGGTCATCGACGTAATCCAGCAGACCTTCGTAGTTAAGGTGTCGTTCGAACGACGGCACGTAGCGCAGCCCTTGCGGGTTGGGCATGTCGGTCAGCCCCGGCTGTTTTTTCATATGGCAGATGGCGTCGATGCGAAAACCGTCAATGCCCTTATCCAGCCACCAGCGCATCATGTCGTACAGCGCCGCCCGCACCTGCGGGTTTTCCCAGTTCAGATCCGGCTGACGCTCAGAGAACAGGTGCAAAAAGTATTGCTCACTGCCGGCATCATATTTCCAGGCCGAACCGTTAAAAATGCTTTCCCAATTGTTGGGCTCTGCGCCGTTTTTTCCCTCGCGCCAGATATACCAGTCGCGCTTGGCGCTGGATTGAGATGACCGGGATTCAATAAACCACGGGTGCTCGTCCGAGGTATGATTAACCACCAGATCCAGAATCAACCGCATACCGCGGGCATGCACCTCGGCCAACAGGCGGTCAAAGTCCGCCATGGTACCGAACTCCGTCATAATGGCCTGATAATCACTGATATCGTAGCCATTGTCGTCGTTCGGCGAGCGATACATCGGACAGATCCAAAGCACGTCAATGCCCAGCCACTGCAAATAATCCAGCCGGGCAGTGATACCGTTCAGATCGCCAATCCCATCGCCGTTAGAATCCATAAAGCTGCGCGGATAGATCTGATAAACCACCGCCTGTTTCCACCAACGCCCCGTTTCTCCACCGCTCATGCCCCTGCTCCCTTAAATTGGTTAATGCGCCTGATCCGACGCCAGAATACGCTGGAATGCCCGCCCCTGACGGTCAAACAGGTAACAGCATTCGACCGGCAGGCGCACGCCCACCCTATCCCCGGCCTTGATGGTCGAACGTTCGGGATTGCGAAGCACCCAGGGTTCACCGGCATTACCGTTATCCAGGTAGAGATAGGTTTCATTACCCATGTGCTCCACGAACATCACTTCGCCCTGAAACTCACACTGTGCCTGTTCACCCCCGCAAATATGCTCCGGGCGAATGCCGACGTTAACGCTTTGGCCTTCCGCCGCCGTCGGCGTGGCGATCGGCAGCACCAGCGCCTTGCCGTTGTCCAGCTCTACCACGCTTTGACGCTCACCTGCACGCCGCAAAATTGCCGGGATCAGGTTCATTTTGGGTGAGCCGATAAACTGAGCGACAAACTCATTGGCCGGCTGGTCATATAACTCCAGCGGTGTGCCTACCTGTTCAACATGCCCCTGGTTCAACACCACAATACGGTCGGCCAGCGTCATGGCTTCAACCTGATCGTGGGTCACATATATAATGGTCGACCCCAGTCGCTTATGCAGCGACGCCACCTCCATGCGCATCTGCACCCGCAGCGATGCATCAAGGTTGGACAAGGGCTCATCGAACAAAAACAGCTTCGGCTCGCGCACGATGGCGCGACCAATCGCCACCCGTTGCCGCTGCCCGCCGGAAAGGTCCTTCGGCCGTCGTTCCAGTAACGGCTCAAGCTGCAAAATGCGCGCACTTTCACGCACCCGGCTGTCGATCTCCGCAGCCGAATGCCCCGCCAACTCCAGCGCAAACGCCATATTTTTATACACGCTCATATGTGGATAAAGTGCGTAAGACTGGAACACCATGCCGATGCCGCGTTCGGCCGGCGTATCATCGTTGACGTAGTTGCCATCGATATACATGCCGCCGCTGCTGATCTCCTCCAGCCCGGCGATCATCCGCAACAGGGTAGATTTGCCGCAGCCGGAGGGCCCGACGATCACCACAAACTCTCCGCTGTTGATCTGCAGATCCAGCGATTTAATAACCTCTGCGTTAGCGCCATAGCGTTTTTGCAGTTTTTCCAGCGTTAGTTGCGCCATATTCCTCCCGTTCGCACCACAGTGGGCAATTAGCGGGACGCCGATCCGCGCCCCGCCATCCGGCTTATTTCAGGTAGTCGAGCCACGGGCCCTGGCGTGAAATCATCACGTCCACCAGTTCGGGGATCGCACGGCATTTGTCGTTAACCGAATCCACCAACAGCGCCTGGATCACCAGATCGCGCGAACCTTCAATCACCGCGTCAGCCGTCAGGTCATGGATGGCGATCTGATTGCTCAACAAGCCACCGATACCGGCGGGCATATCGACCTTGATGCCGTGCACGCCCTTGCTATCGATAATTGCCGGCACTTCAACCGCAATAAACGCCGGCAGCTGTTTGATAAAGCCCTGGTTCGGGATATTGACCGCCGACTCTTCATAACCTGAATCGGTCAGGATCCCTTCCATGATCGGCACCACGCGCTCCTTCAGCTTCAGTTCGATTTTTGGCTGCACATGGCCCAGGTAATTGCGATAGAAGGTGTAAAAATCGAGGATGCCACGGTGGTCGCTGACCTCGCTGGCCCAGCGGATGTACTCACCAAAATGGCTGTCGCCGGTGATCGGCAAGTGGTGGAATTTCTCCAGGATCTCTTTGAACAACGTGCGGTCAGCCCAGGGATAAGCGCTGTCTTTGCCACCCAGCGCATCGCGCTCGGTGCTACCTTCGGTCTGTACCAGTTTGCCGTGGGTGCGAGTGTAAGCCAGGATGTCGCTGTAGCCCGGCAGGCGGGAGAAGTAATCCGGTGCCTTGGCACGTACGTCGGCATAAGCATCTTTACCGCTGTCTTTATAGCTGGCTTCCAGCAGTACGCTAAAGTGGTTAAGCCCGGCGGCACGCAGGGTGAGATTGTCGAACGACGTACCCAGCATTTCCGGCAGATAGCGTTCCAGTGAGGCGATTTCGTGGCACATGCCGACAAAGTTGAGCTGCGGGAAACGACGATGCACGGTGGTGCAGATGCGGCTCATCGGGTTGGAATAGTTAAATATCCAGGCGTTCGGGCAAATATCAGCAACGTCGGCACAGATGTCGAGGATCGGTGGAATAATCCGCAGCGAATGGAACAGGCCACCGGGGCCACCGTTTTCGCCATACACCTGTTGAATGCCATACTGCTGCGGGATTTGCCAGTCGAGATCCCACAGCGCAAAGCGATCCCCTACTTCGATGGAGATAATCACAAATGCCGCCCCGCTTAGCGCCGTTTTGCGATCGGTGGTGGCGCTGACGGTAAACGGCAGATCTTCCGCTGCCAAAAAGTCCCGGGCCGTTTTCTCGGTCACCGCCAGGGCGGCAGGATTGATGTCATGCAGCACAATTTCACTGCCGTACAGCGTCTTGCTCTGGAAGATATCCCCCAGCGTGCCGTAGCCGAATTGCGCGCTGCCTGCACCCACTAAAACGATTTTTGTAGCCATTGGTTTGCTCCTGCTTAGGGTTAATCGAAAATCAGCCTTTTACTGCGCCGTTGGTTAATCCGCTGACGATGCGGCGCTGGAAAATCAGCACCAGTGCGATGATCGGCAGTGTGACGATGACCGAGGCCGCCATGATGGTGCCCCAGGGAAGTTCGTACTGAGAAGCGCCCTGCAGCATGCCAATCGCCACCGGCACGGTGCGTTTGCCGCTGGAGATAACAAAGGTCAGGGCGAACATGAATTCATTCCAGGCACCGATAAAGGCCAATAGCCCAGTGGTTACCAGCGACGGTCCCATAATGGGAGCAAAAATGCGGGTGATGATGGTCCAGGTACCGGCGCCGTCGACGATTGCCGCTTCCTCCAGCTCCGCCGGGATCGCCTTCATAAAGGTGGTCAGCACCCAGACGGTAAACGGCAGTGAGAACGTGGTATAGGACAGCACCAGCGCGCCTAGCGAGTCATACAGCCCCATAAAGCGCACCAGTTCGAACATGCCGGACAGCACTGCCACCTGCGGGAACATCGACACACAAAGGATGGTGAACAGCAGGTATTTGCGGCCACGGAAACGGATGCGCGCCAGGGCGAAGGCGGCGGTGATCGACACCAGCAGGCAGATGCCTACCGTCAGCGTCGCCACCACGATGGAATTCAGCAGGCTGCGGGCAATGCCGTTATCCATCAGCGCGGTCAGGTAATTACCCCAGTGCAGATTGCTCGGCAAATAGGCGACCTGGAACAGATCCTGCCCGGAACGTAACGAGGTGATCAGCGCGTAATAGAATGGAAACAGGCAGATCACGCTGGCCAATGCGGCACTGGTAAAGATTAGCGTCTTATGGCCGTATTTTTGTTGTTGGCGGCTCAGTTTCATGCTTGTTTCTCCTTGTCATTCAGGCGGCCCAGCGTGAGAAAGCAAGCGGCAATGCCCGCCACCATCATAAACACCAGCACCGAAGCGGCAGAGCCGGCACCCATTTCCTGATAACTGACCATGCGATCGCGGGCATAGCCGGATACCGATACCGTGGCCTCGCTGTTGGAGGTCAGCACGTAGATCAGATCAAACACCCGCAGTGCATCCATCACCCGGAAAATCAGCGCGACAATCATCGCCGGCATAATCAGTGGCAGGGTAATGCGGCGGAAGCGCTGCCAGGCGTTGGCCCCATCGACCCGGGCGGCCTCATACAGATCGCCGGGGATCAGTTGCAGCGCGGCCAGCAGCATCAAGGCCATAAACGGCGTGGTTTTCCAGACGTCTGCTATCACCACCGCCCACATCGACAGCCCCGGCTCCGCCACCCAGGCTAACGGCGTGGCGATGATGCCGGTCTTGAGCAACAGGTCATTCACTACCCCGTACTGGTCGTGGAACATCCAGCCCCACATCTTGGCGGAAACAATGGTCGGAATGGCCCAGGGCACCAGAATGGCAGTGCGTACCAACCCTTGACCGCGGAACTTCTGATTCATCAACAGCGCCAGCAGCATGCCGAACACCAGCTCAAGCGACACCGACAGCAGGCTAAAGCGCAGCGTATTGCCCACTGCCAGCCACCAGAGCGGATCTGCCAGCACGCCGTAATGGTGGCCGCCCTCGGTCAGGTCCAGGTAATTGGCGAAACCGACAAAGCGGTAGTCGTCCGGTGCGTCCAGCATGGCATCGGTAAAGCTGTAAAACAGGGTGCGCAGCAACGGCCAGCCCGCCACCGCCGCCAGCAACAGCATCGCCGGGGCCACCAGCAACCAGGCGATACGGCTGCGACGCTGCTGGTGATTAAGCTTGCTGTGTCTTGCCGGCCGTGCCTGCGCGGAAGCAGGCGTGACCGTCAGGGATAAAGCCTCAGTATTGCGTTTCATGCATCAGACTCCGGCGGTTAATGGATGATTGCCCTGCTTTCAACGCCATCCTCTGGCTTTGATCCGCTCCAGTCGCTGCTGTAAATCCGCCACCGCCGTGACACCGTCACTATCACCGCGCAGTACGTTAAAGGTGGCGTTGTAGATAGCCCGGGAGACCTGCGCATACTGCCGTTTGGTTTGGGTAGCTGGGCGTGGCATCGCCTGGGCGAAAATACCCTTGAAGTCCGCTAAATAAGGCGCCTGCGCCAATACCTGTGGATCGTCGTATAACGCGGTGCGTGAAGGTGCCTGGCCCATCAGTGCCAGCGCCCGTTTTTGTGATTCGGCATCGCTGACGATTTTCAGCAACGTGATTGCCGCCTGCGGGTGCCTGGTGTAACCGTTGATCGCCCACTGCCAGCCGCCCAGTGCACTGACCGAGTGCCCGTCGGCCCCTTTCGGCAACGGCATCACGCCCACCTTGCCGCGGATCGCACTGCTGCTGTCCTGCGCCAGGACGTAGGCGTATGGCCAGTTGCGCATAAACATCGCATCGCCGCTCTGGAATAGCGCCCGCGACTCTTCTTCCATGTAACCCAGCGTGCCCTTCGGGGTGATTTTGCCGATCCAGCCGGCGGCCATATCCAGCGCCTGTGCCGCCTGGGGATTATTAATGGTGATATTGCCCTGGGCGTCGATAAAACTGCCGCCGTTCTGCGAAGCCACCCACTCCAGTGCGTTGCAGGTCAACCCCTCATAGGATTTGCCCTGGAACACCAGTCCCCAGAAATTTTTATGACCGGCGGCACGTTCGCCCTGCTGAATGCGGGTGGCAATGCGGGTCAGATCGGCCCAGGTTACCGGCGGTTGCTCAGCGTATTTTTCCAGCAGATCCTTACGGTAGTAGAGCGCACCGCTGTCCAGGTAAGCCGGTACCGCTTTCACACGGCCGTTTACCACGTTGTTTTGCCAGGCGGCGGGGAAGAAATCCTGTTTGATGTCGGCCACACTGTCGGTCAGATCCAACAGGTGTTTGTTCAGCACGCCAATCCATACGGTATCTGCCTGAAACAGATCGATGGCGCTGGCGTCTTTGGCGGCAAACAGTTGCTGGAACAACGACAGCTTTTCATCAGAGGCTGGGGGAAGATCGATAAACTCCAGGGTATAGCCGGTCTGAGCCTCAAAGCGCTGTTTAATCTCATTGCAGTATTGGCGCCCTTCTTTGCTGGGCGCACACTGCATGCGCAGCGTCTCGGCCAGAACCTGACCGGACATCAGCGCCAGGGCGACGGCAACCATACTCGGTATCAATCTTCTCATTGCATCCTCTCTGGTGGCGGCTGGAAATACCGGCATGAGAGCAAGCTATCGAAGGCGGGTCATTGGCGGAAATCGTTTTTCACCGCTACGATATAGAAACTTTCTATACCACCAGTGGAAAATATGATCGTGGACAAAATTCTGCGGCAGTTTATCGAAGTAGCAATGTTCAAAAATGTGAGTCATGCAGCAAACAAGCTTTGCCTGAGCCAGCCGACGCTGACCCACAACATGAAGAAGCTGGAGGAGAATCTGGGGGTGCAGCTGTTGGAGCGCACCTCCACCGGGGTGAAAACCACCGAGTACGGCGATTTACTGCTGGAACAGGCGCAGATGATGCAGCGAATTTATGACAATACGCTGATCAAACTGGCGTTTATCAAGGCGCGTCAGGAGCAGAGCCTGCGCATGGGCACCGGCCATGCCTGGTGGTACATGTTTGTACGTGACAGCTTCAATGCCTACCGCCAACTTCACCCGATGGTGAATATCCATATCGATCTGGGTAACCACCTGCGCCTGATGGATCTGTTATTGGGCGGGGATATCGATTTGTTTATCGGTCACGAAATTCAGGGGTTGACCCCCAAGGCAGGCATCAGCTTTCTGCCGCTGTTCGGTACCCGCGACACCATGTTCGTGCGGCGCGGGCACCCACTGCTGGGCCAACCGGTGGGGCCGGATGCGCTGCTGGACTACTCTTGCGTTGAGCTGACGCCGGATGAAAGCCGCTATCATCATATGGTGGCAGATATGCAGCCGAAAAAGCTGGCGCGCAACCGCCTGCACCTGGCGGAACGGGTGATCTGTTCGACCAACTCGATGATGTCGGCGGTAGATATGATCAACGATTCCGATGCGGTGCTGCTGGCCTATCCTTCTTGTATGGCCGGGTATTTTGCCGAATACGGCATTGAGCCGCTGCAGCTGACGCAGCCAGGCCAACGCTGCACCGTCGGTATTTACCTGATGCGCGAAAAGGCGGATGCGCCCCACGTGGTGCAGATGCAAAGCTTAATGCAGCAACACCTGGAACAGATCCGCCCGCTGCTGTAGTTACTTCTCACCACTCAGCGCGACCAGCGCCTGATACAAGGGTTTGGCATTCCCCGGCCCAACCACCAACTGATACTCGGTGGTTGACTGGGGCGTTTCCACCTCCAGCAAGGCTTTAACGCCCGGCAGGTTATCAATGCTCTGCCGATCCAGTCGCCTGCCATCGTGCAGTTCCGCCCTGATACGGCTGGCGCAGTAGCGCAGTTTGACCAAATTTTCTTCACCACCGAACGCGGCCAGCAGTGATGCCGCCAATTGATGTGTTTCCATTATGCCCCCTGAATGAGATTACCCTATGCAACAACAGCATAGAGCCGACGGGCGGTTGAAGTGAAATTGGTTTCACCCACGCGGATATAGACGCCATCTATAGCGCATCATTGGGCGGTGTGAGTGTCTTTCAGGGCATATACTTAACAGAGTGTTGTGATCGGAGGTAAGTGAAATGAAAGCGATGATCCCCCTGTTTTTACTGCTGATGCTTTCCGGCTGTATGGGCCGGGGCGGCCCGCAGGATGTACCGCCACCGCCGGTGCATAATGATCCACAGACCTGTAATAACTCTTCCGCCAGTGCCAACAGCGACTGCTCGCAGTCCGTGGTACCAGCGATGCACTGAGTTTACTCCTACGTCCGGCCCCACAGGACCGGCCGTAGAAGTCAGCAGATTACGAAGATTGTTCTTCGTCGTTGGTCAGGTTTTTCGCCTGCTGTTTCATAAACACCACTTCCTGTGGGCTGGACATATTGACCCGCTCAGCCCGCAGCAGCTTGAGAATATTGAACAGCAGCTCACTTTTGGTGGCGCCAACCATGCGTGGGCTGGCCACATAGCCGGTCACGCTGAGAATAATACCTTCCGGGCCGAGCTGGCTAAAGCGAACATAAGGCGCCGGGGTATCCTGGATGGCTTCATACTCCTGGTAGGCACTCAGCAGAATATTGCGCACCTGCTCCGGGTCGATATCTGTCGGGAACGTCAGCGCGATAGTCACCACGCCCTGTGCATTGCCCATGGTGGCGTTACGCACGTTTTGCGAGATGAGCTGCGAGTTAGGTACGATCATCGTCGAACGGTCGCTGAGCTGGATCTCGGTGGCACGCACGTTAATGCGACGCACATCCCCTTCCACGCCACCGATACCGATCATATCGCCCACTTTTACCGGCCGTTCGGTCAGCAGGATCAACCCGGAAATAAAGTTCTTCACGATTTCCTGCAGACCAAAACCGATACCCACCGACAACGCACTGACGATCCACGCCAAATTGTTCCACTGGATGCCCAACGCCGCCAGGGTGATCAGGATCAGCAGCACATAACCTACATTACTGAATAGCGTAACCAGCGATGCGCGAATACCAATGTCTGAAATGGTTTTCGGCAGCAGTTCCTGGCTAAGCCAGCGCTGAGTAACCCGCAGAATATAGATGCCTATCACCAGGCAAATCACCGAGTTGATCAGATTGCCCGGCACGATATTCAGCCGCTGCAGCCCTTCACCGCTCAGGATGGCGATGATCTTGTCCAGCAAGGAGTTGGGCGTGGTGGTGCCGAATGAACCGTTAAACAACGAGACAATCATCAATAACAGCAGCGAACACTTGGCAATGGCGGTGAAGATAATCGCCATCTGCTCCAGATGACGATCCTTAAAGTTAAACGACTTTTTCAGCGTTTTGCCGCTGGCGGTCTGCGGCGAAAAGATTGCCCCGCACAGGTCGGTAGCGAACATCAGCAGGAAATAGAATGCCATCAACACCAGGGCAATCCAGATCACCTGATAAGTCAGGAAACGGGCGAAGGCGATATACCCCACCAGCAGTGAGAACAGGATAATCACTGAACACACCAGGGTGCTCATGTGCAACAAGCCACTGATGGTGGAACGTTTCTCTACGTGTTCGCCCTGCTGCTCCAGTCGGCGGCGAATGCGCTGGGAACGCAGCGGCATCGCCAACAGCACCATACCGATTAATCCGGCAACCAGACCGTTGCCGAAAATGGTGGTGGCCAGGCTGGCACTCACCACGTTGTTGATAAGCTCAATTGAGCCAAATGCCAAGGCTAACCCGGCCAGCAGCGGCGAAAAATAGCGTAAGCCGGCGGCCACCGCGTCATCCATGGCACCCAGACGCCATGACGGTCGGTTAAGAGACAGCGTCGCCCGGCCCAGACCGGCAATCAGTGCGCAGAAGATCCCCAGCCGATAAAAGCCTTCGGCAAAATCTTCCAGCATCCCCGGCAACGGCTGCGCACGGGTAAAAGTAAGATACAGCAGATTCAGCGCAATACTGGTGGTGATCACCGTAACGCTGACGGTGACCATGGCCATAAAGCTGCGGCGTAAACGTCCGTCCGGCAGAAAACGAATACTCACCCAGGCCAGAAAACGCTCGGAAAAATAACGCCCCCAAGACCAGATAATCACCGCCAATACCAAAAGAGTGAGGGTGCCGTAGCGCCACTCTTCCTGCCAACTGGCATCCCAGGCCTGTTTCATCGCAGTATTGAACGCATCCAATCGCTGTACGTCACTGTCCGCAGGTTGCACCACCGGCGACCAAAACTTGCCACCCAGCACGCTGCCGGTGTTCAACGCCAATTGGGTTTTGAACGCCACACGGCGCAAGTCGCTGATTTGCTGGCCCAGATCGATCGCGCCGGCTTTCATGGCCTGCGCGCGTTTTACCGCATCATCCAGCTGCTTTTTGCTGTTATTCAAGGCATTACGCTGCTGTACCACGGCGGCGGTTTCAGCCATCGAACCGGCGGCCGGCTGTGGGCCCAGGACGTCCAACTGCCCCTGCAGTTTCTCCTGCGCCGGTTGCAGATCGGTCGCCAGTTTGTCCAGCCCAGCGGCCAGATCGTCGGTAGCCAGCTTCAGCTTGCTGAGTTGGTTATCGTTGTCGGCCTTCGAGACCTGTTGCTTGATGCTGTCCAACTGTTTTTGGTAGTTCTTCAGCGCGGTGGCAGTATCCGGCGTGCTTTCGGCAACCGGGGTATCGTCCTGCGCAGCGACGCTGGTGAGCGGCGTTAACTGCAAGCCAAACAGCAGGAACAGGAAAAGAATAATCTGGCGGGGCTTTAACATAAATTCGGTGCTCAGCGTTTGCATGATAGACAGACGAAACAGGCGGGCCGGTATTTACCGATCCGCCTGGCTAATCATAAACTGTGATTATGATAACTGCTTAATCTGCGCTTAAATATCAGTATTACTCCCATTCAGCACGATTATTTACACCATCGCATTTCTCTGCGTAACACCAACAGATTTTTCCGTTTACCACACTGATAACTAAAGTCATTCACAGTGGCGTAACCGACCAAAGCGCCCTATACTCAGCTCACTCATTAACCAACGTTATAAAAGGAGGATTACTATGTCGATGTGTGAATTATTTTTTTACTCACACTTCTATAGTAATCACGGCTGCTCAAGCATTACCGGTATCGTGCTGCGATAACCCAGGCTTGAGCGAAGTTTACTAAAATCTGAAGTCCCTTCCCTCCGGCTTACCGGGTTGTCGTCAGCGATGTTTGACGATAGGCATCTGCATGCCTGTAACTCTTGAGTAAGCAATGAGCACATTACTTTCTGCACAATCTGTCGGTTACGACAACAATTTCGGCCCTCTGCTGGTTGAGGTTTCTTTTAGCCTGAAGAAAGGCGACCGCATTGGTTTAATCGGCCACAACGGCTGTGGCAAAAGCACCCTACTTAAAATTCTCAGCGGCGATCTGCCTGCCAGCAGCGGCAGCGTGACCCCGGCCCACCAATGTTTGATGGCGCGGGTAGAACAACACCTGCCCGAAACCCTGCACGGCTGTACCCTGCTGGAGGCGGTACTGGCCCGGCTGCCAGAAAGTCAACGCGTCAGTGAAAGCTGGCAAGGCGAAGTGCTGCTGGCCCGTCTGGGTTTCGCGCCAGCGTCATGGACGTTAACCGCCGGTACCCTGAGCGGTGGCCAGCACACCCGCCTGCTGCTGGCGCGCGCGTTAATCCGTCAACCCGACCTGCTGCTGCTGGATGAGCCCAGCAACCATCTGGACTTGCCCACGCTGCTGTGGCTGGAACGGTTCTTGCAAAACTGGTCCGGCAGCTTTGTGCTGGTCTCCCACGATCGTTACCTGTTGGATCAGGTGACTAACTGCACCTGGATCCTGCGTGACAAAACCCTGCAGTTCTTCCGTTTGCCCTGTACTGCGGCGCGCCAGGCGCTGGAGGAACAGGATGCCGCCGATGCCCATCGTCGTCAGGTGGAGCAGAAAGAGATCGACCGGGTGGCAAAAAGCGCCCATCGGCTGGCCATCTGGGGCAAGGTTTACGATAACGAAGACCTGGCCCGCAAGGCCAAGCAAATGGAAAAACGCGTTGACAGGCTGAAAGAAGAGCAAACCATGCTCAGCGCGGGCAGCCAGTGGCGGCTCAGGCTGAAGGGGGAAGCCGTGAATGCCGACCGTCTCTTGGCTCTGCCACTACTGGCAGTGCGCCCGGCGGTCGATGCACCGGTGCTGTTCCGTCTCGATCCATTGTGGGTCAAAAGCGGAGACCGCATCGCCATCGTCGGGCGTAACGGCTGCGGTAAATCATCGCTGCTGCAGCATCTGTGGCGGGAATACCAGGACGCGTCCCTGCGGGAAACGGTTTTCCATCCGCGGGTACGCATTGGGTATTACGATCAAAGTCTGCAACAGTTACATGATGACGACACGCTAAGTGAAGCATTAACCCACTTCGCTGCGCTGGCCGAAGACCAGCGGAAAATGGCATTGATTGGCGCCGGTTTCCCTTATCTGCGTCATCAACAACGCATCAGTACCCTGAGCGGCGGCGAGCGTTCACGCCTGCTGTTTGTTGGCCTGACGCTGGCTAACCATTCGCTGCTGTTACTCGATGAACCCACCAACCACCTGGATATGGAAGGCAAGGAGGAGCTGGCGGAGACTTTGCGCCAGTTTAACGGCGCAGTCATATTGGTCACTCATGACCGAATGCTGATCGAAAATAGCTGCAACCGTTTCTGGTTGATTAACCATCAGCGGCTGGAAGAGTGGCAGGATCTGGAGCCGGTTTACGCCCGCCTGGCAGAAGAGAGTGACACTGTCACTATAACTACCCCAAACCAGAATGCCGTCAATTATCCGTTGCAGCACGATGACGAGGAACGGCTGTTGGCCGCGCTGTTTGAACTGGAAAGCAAACTGCAGGAGGATTTGGCGCGCAAGCCAAAACATCAAAAAACCCAGTTGCAACAGCAATGGCGCGAAGAGATTGCCACCCTTAGCGCCCGGTTGAATCTGGACTAACCTTCACAGGCCGCCCACGGGCGGCCTTTCCACAAGGCTCCGCTGCCGGACTCAGACGACCGATTTGGGCTTGATCGGTTCCACATGCCCTACTGCCCGGGAAATACTTGGGTAAAGCGCGCGCAGTTGGCGCTCTATGCTGTCCACCGCCGCGTGCGCTGACACAATGGAAGCCGCCGGGGAAACCCGACAATGGAAATTGACGATAATGCCGTCGGCAGTTTTACGTGCGCGGATGTTATGGACGTCCTGCACCATCTCGCCGTTCTCCACCACCGTCTGCAGGATTTGGCGAATGCTTGCCAGTTGGTCAGGCGCAACATCCTCGCTGGCAATCCAATGGTGCATCTGCGGTTCCAGGTGCGTTTCAATCTCCGTATCTTCACCTATCGCCTGCCGCAGCAGGGTTTCAATCTCACTGGCAATATCGTGGGCCTGCGCGACGCTGGCATTGGCCGGCACCGCCAGATCCATGCTGATCGACATCCGTTCCGGCAGTTGCTGTAACGCCACATTTTGCACCACTGCACCGTGATTGGCGGCGATCACCCGGATACGGGTTGCCATGTCTTCATCGCTGCGGGTTTGCGGATTGGCAATCACCGTGGCCTCGGCGTGGGCATACTGCTGTTCCAGACGCTCGGCGATAGACTGTTTCAACGCGTTGATGCGCTCCAGCGGCAGAGTGCGGCAAACAGCGACGGTCACTTCAATAAACACAATGGCACCGGCGTTACGAATACGGAGACTCTCGGTGGCCAAAATCGCCGGGAAGCTGTCGAGCAAGGCGCTGATTTCTTCTTTGGCACCGACCGGCGCCGTGTCCATCAGGGAATCGAACGAACGTTTCCCCAGTTTTATCGCTGCCACCACAATAAAACAGGCCACGATCAGCGCGGCAATAGCATCTGCACGGTTGAAGCCCAGCAGGACAAACACCATGCCCAGCAACACCACGGCGGAAGCCAGCATATCGGAGAAGAAGTGCAGCGCATCGGCTTCCAAAGCCGCGCTGTCGGTGGCCTTGGCCACGCGATTCAGCGCCTTGACGCGGAAGAAGTCGACCACAATCGAGATCAACAGCACGGCGATCACCACTGGTGCCGCGACAATCTGATGGGCTTCGCCGAGCAGGCTTTTGCCTGCCTCATAAACTATCCAGCCCGCGGCGCCCAACAGCAGCAGCACTTCAAACAGCGCCGCCAGGTTTTCAACCTTGCCGTGGCCAAAATGGTGGTCATCATCGGCCGGCTTGTCGCTGATACGCACCGCCAGCCAGGTAATACTGGTGGCAACAAAATCGGTAAGCGAGTGGATCCCTTCGGAAATAAGGCCAATACTGCCGGTAAAAATACCGGCAATAAATTTACCGATCGCCAATAGCCCGCTGGCTATCATGGAATTTCTGGCAACGGATTCTTTTTCGTTTTGCATATTACGGCTCACATTCAAATAGGTAATTCATTTTTTTATTTTAGTCGACCATTGCCAGACAAAAGCAACCAGCAGCATAGTACCCGAGAATGTCAGCAGTAAACTAGAAAGGAATTCTGATTTTCCGGTTGAATAAAAATAAATCTCATTCACACCGACAGAGATCATCAAAATGGCATAAAGCAGGCCAAGAATAAGAATAGTCATGGTGGTAATACTCCCTGAAATTCGCTCCAGGCGGTCAGTATTTAATCGCACCCTCCCCGACGTAAATAAAACCTACGGGGAGGATGCATCCAGGCGGATCTTTAGCGTTCATTAATCATCCCATTTGGTGCTCATATAGGCGGCCAACAGGCCCAGCGAGCTGATAATGCTCAGGAATCCTACAAAAATTGTCATATTTCCCATTATTTTGTCCTCGGTTAACTAATATCGATAGATGCCCCTTTAATTAAAAAACGGGGATTGTCATTACTCATGGATATTTACCTTCCTCCTATCCAGTGAGATAAAATGCCCGCTCCGGCTGCGACACGGAGCGGATCGCGGTTTAAATATCCAGAATGTACTGGGCGATTTTGAAGTAAATAATCAGGCCGGTGCCATCAATAAAGGTGGCGATAAAGGGTGCCGAAACCACTGCCGGGTCGATCCCCAATCGCTTGAGCAGCATCGGGATAATCGAGGAGACAATGGCGCTCCAGACGGTGATCGCCACCAGCGACAGGCTGACCACCAGCGTCACATCCATCCCCACGCCCATGATCCAGGCCCGCACCCAGGCGGCGATGCCGATGGTGACCGCAATCAACAGTGACGTGGACACCTCTTTACGGATCACCGCACCCAGATTACGCAGGCTAACCTCGCCCAGGGCCATGGCCCGTACCAGGGTAGAAGTAATCTGGGTGCCGCTGTTACCGCCGGTACCGATCAACAGCGGGATAAAAAATGCCAGCGCGATCGCCGCTTCCAGCTGTTCTTCAAACGCCTTAAGCACATTGCCGGTGTAAGCTTCGGCAACAAACAGCATCAGTAACCATACCGACCGCTTGCGCCATAATGCCCAGGGGCTGGTCTCCAGATAAGGTTTATCCAGCGGCAGGCTGGCGCCCTGGCGTTGTGCATCTTCGGTGTTTTCATCTTCAATCAGCCGGGCAATTTCTTTTTCGCCCAGCACACCAACCAGGGTTTTATTCACCACTACCGGCACCACGTCCAGCCCCCCCTTACCCAATAAATGGGCGACGTCATTACGATCGTCATCCGGGGAAACCTGAAAATAGCTGTGGTTGATCATTACGCCAACGGCTTTATCGTGATCTTCACACTGTAATAATTTTTTAACCGACAGCGTGCCACGCAAATGATAATCATCGGCGGTGACAAACAGTTGTGTCGGAATTTCGTCGGTTTTAAGCTGCGAAAGGAAATACGCTTTGGCTTTATTGACCGTCATATTGCCTGGGATCGTAATAAAATCGGCATTCATATAGCCAGCTACCGAAGACTCATCAAGAGTTTCAGTTGCGACCAGCGCCGAACAGGGGGAGTTGTGATGTGACTTCATTATGTTAGTCCCTATTTCTGTTTAAACTTCAACAGCGAATCGCATAGGGGCGTTAACCACAGAGGGAGTGCAGACAGCCTATCTCCGCGTCCAGGTTTTAGCACTATACAACGTATCTGATGGTATGCATCAGAAGTTACTTTGGGCTGAACCTTAATCCGATAAAGCCTGTCTTAACCTTGGGCATCTCTCGATGTCGTCAGATCAGTAACCTGTGTTTGTATAGGAGCCTCGCCAAACGAGATACTGCATATAAACTACGGGAGGCAGTATAGGCGCGGTTTTTTATTTTCGGGTGAAAATCTGGCTAACCGTTTATGAAACATTTAGAAAAAGTAATTAACAGCGGTTCAGAATCCTCCCAACCCGCATTATTAAAAGCTTAATGTGCGATGATATACACGTTTTTATCGTACAGCGGCCCCTGTCGGGTAAAGTCGATACCCTTCACATAGGGTTTGACCAGGGTCGCATTGGCTTCGTAGTAAACCGGGGCCACCGGCGTCTCTGCCGACAACAGGTCTTCGGCCTGCTGGAAGTATTGCTGCACCTGCTGTGGCGTCTGAGCGGCAGTGGCCTGATGCAACACGCGATCGTAATTTTGATTGGCGTATTTGGCCGAGTTCTCACTGCTGGTGGAGCGGAACACGTTCAGGAATGTCGAGGGATCGTTGTAGTCCGCCAACCAACGGCTGAAGACCACGCTGTATTGCCCGTTGTTGATGTTGTCCAGCACCACCTTGCGCTCCTGATTCTGTAAGGTGACGTCCACACCCAGGTTCTTTTTCCACATCGCACTGGCGGCGATCACAGTCTTCTTGATGGTCGCGTCGTTGCTGTACAGCAGGGTAAAGCGTAACGGATGTTCCGCGTTAAAACCGGCTGCGGCCAGCTGTTTAATCCGCCGGTGCTTCCAGCCGGTTATTGACTGAGTTAAACGGCGTAAGCCGGGGTTCAGACAGCACCTGTGCTCCCCCTTGTGCCAGGCTGGCGGTGGAATACGTTATCGGACCCCGTAATAATGGCGAAACTTAATTTTTCCTTAAGACAAGATAATTAGTGAGCGAAATCTAAAAATAAATTAATACGAATCGTTTTCACTATCATTATTAATGTTCTTATATACAATCAGGGCAGCCCGACGCCCGTCAGGCCTTGTTGACTGAACTTCTCTGCACTCCCTCAATAAAAAAGGATGACTGTATGAAGCTGCGTTTTTCTTCTCTCGGCCCGATTGCCCTGTTGGCGTCGTCCATGATGCTGGCGTTGTCGGCCAATGCGGCATCCCAGGATGAAGGCATTGTTATTTATAACGCCCAGCACGAAAACCTGGTGAAATCCTGGGTGGATGGCTTTACCAAAGACACCGGCATTAAAGTGACCCTGCGTAACGGCGGTGACAGCGAGTTGGGGAACCAACTGGTGCAGGAAGGCAGCGCGTCCCCTGCCGACGTGTTTCTGACGGAAAACTCCCCGGCGATGGTGTTGGTGGATAACGCCAAACTGTTTGCCCCGTTGGATGCCGCCACGCTGGCGCAAGTTGAACCGCAATACCGTCCGCAGCACGGCCGCTGGGTCGGCATTGCCGCCCGTTCAACGGTGTTCGTCTACAACCCGGCGAAACTGACCGAAGCACAGTTGCCCAAGTCGCTGCTGGATCTGGCCAAGCCAGAATGGAAAGGCCGCTGGGCTGCCTCGCCTTCCGGTGCGGATTTCCAGGCGATTGTCAGCGCTTTGCTGGAGCTGAAAGGCGAAAAAGCCACGCTTGAATGGCTGAAAGCGATGAAAACCAACTTCACCGCCTATAAAGGCAACAGCACCGTGATGAAAGCGGTCAATGCCGGTCAAATCGACAGCGGCGTTATCTACCACTATTATCCGTTCGTCGACGGTGCCAAAACCGGCGAGAACAGTAAAAATATCAAGCTTTATTACTTCAAACACCAGGATCCGGGCGCTTTCGTCAGCATCTCCGGTGGCGGCGTGCTGGCCTCCAGCAAGCACCAACAGCAGGCACAAGAGTTCGTTAAGTGGATCACCGGTAAAAACGGTCAGGAGATCCTGCGCACCAACAATGCCTTCGAATATGCGGTTGGGGTCAACGCGGCTTCTAACCCGAAACTGGTTCCGCTGAAAGAGCTGGACGCGCCAAAAGTTGACGCTTCCGCGCTGAATGGCAAAAAAGTGGTCGAATTGATGACCGAAGCCGGGTTGATGTAAGCCGGTTGATCAGTACAGAGAGCTTTTAACCTTATGTCCAATATCGGTTTCAACGCCGCAGGCACGGCGCCACGCTATGCTTCGGCCCGCCGCCATCAACGGCCAGGGCTGTTTATCGTCGCGGCAGCCATTTTATTTTCCCTGTTGGCGTTGCTGCCCTTGGGCTTTGTCATTAGCGTGGCGTTTGAAACCGGCTGGTCAACGGTGAAAGCGCTGGTATTCCGCCCCCGGGTGGCCGAGCTGCTGTTGAACACCCTGCTGTTGGTGGTGTTCACGTTGCCAATTTGCGCCATTCTGGGGGTGACGCTGGCCTGGCTGACCGAACGCACTTCGCTGCCGGGCCGCCGCATTTGGTCACTGTTGGCGACCGCGCCGCTGGCGGTTCCGGCGTTCGTGCAAAGCTACGCCTGGATCAGCCTGGTGCCCTCAATGCATGGGCTCGGTGCCGGAGTCTTTATTTCGGTCATCGCCTACTTCCCGTTTATTTATCTGCCGGCCGCTGCGGTATTACGCCGGTTGGATCCCGGTATTGAAGACGTTGCTACTTCGCTCGGCACGCGACCGTCGGCGGTATTTTTCCGCGTGGTATTGCCGCAGCTCAAACTGGCGATTTGGGGCGGTTCGCTACTGGTCGCGCTGCATTTGCTGGCCGAATATGGCCTGTATGCGATGATCCGCTTTGACACCTTCACCACCGCCATTTTCGATCAGTTCCAGTCCACCTTTAACGGCCCGGCGGCCAATATGCTAGCCGGGGTACTGGTGCTGTGCTGTCTGGGATTACTGATGCTGGAGGCCGCCAGCCGCGGCCGGGCGCGTTATGCTCGCGTCGGCTCCGGCAGTGCGCGCAGTCAAACGGCCTATCGCCTTGGCCCCCTCGCTACCCTGTTCGGCATGCTGTTGCCCCTGAGTCTCACCGCATTGGCGCTGGGCGTGCCCTTTATTACGCTGGCTCGCTGGCTGACCCTGGGCGGGCTCGAAGTATGGCGCAACGCCGAACTGCTGCCGGCATTGCTGCAAACGCTGTCACTGGCTGCCAGCGGTGCGTTGCTGATCACCCTGTGCGCCATCCCGATGGCCTGGCTGTCGGTACGCTACCCGGCACGATTGTATCGGGTGCTGGAAGGCTGCAATTACGTCACCAGTTCGCTGCCCGGTATTGTGGTGGCGCTGGCGCTGGTGACCATCACCATTCACAGCTTCCGGCCTATTTATCAAACAGAAATCACCCTGCTGCTGGCCTATTTGCTGATGTTTATGCCACGCGCCCTGATCAACCTGCGCGCCGGTATTGCGCAGGCCCCGGTAGAGCTGGAAAACGTGGCCCGCAGCCTTGGGCGCTCACCGGCACAGGCGCTATGGAGCACCACCCTGCGTCTGGCCGCGCCTGGCGCCGCCGCAGGTGCGGCGCTGGTGTTTCTGGCAATCTCCAATGAGCTGACCGCGACGCTGCTACTGGCCCCCAACGGCACCCGTACGTTGGCCACCGGCTTCTGGGCGCTGACCAGCGAAATTGACTATGTGGCGGCCGCGCCCTACGCCCTGATTATGGTGGCATTGTCTCTGCCACTGACCTGGCTTCTTTATTCTCAATCCAAACGTACGGCGGGATTATGAGCACGCTTGAACTGCAAGGCATCGGTAAATCCTATAACTCGGACAAGGTGCTGGAGCATGTTGACTTGCGAGTTGAACAGGGCAGCCGCACCGCGATTGTCGGCCCTTCCGGCTCAGGGAAAACCACCCTGCTGCGTATCATTGCCGGTTTTGAAATACCGGACAGCGGCCAGGTGATGCTGCAGGGCCAGCCGATGGCCAACGGCAGCGGCTGGGTACCGGCACACCTGCGTGGCATAGGTTTTGTACCGCAGGACGGCGCGTTATTCCCGCACTTTACCGTAGCCGGCAATATCGGTTTCGGCCTGAAAGGCAGCAAGCGCGACAAGCAACTGCGTATTGATGCGCTGATGGAGATGGTGGCGCTGGATCGCCGTCTGGGGGCATTGTGGCCTCACGAGCTTTCCGGTGGGCAGCAACAGCGGGTGGCCCTGGCTCGCGCCCTGTCTCAGCAGCCCAAGCTGATGTTACTGGACGAACCCTTCTCCGCGCTGGATACCGGCCTGCGCGCCGCAACCCGCAAAGCCGTGGCGGAATTGCTGGCTGAGGCCAAAGTCGCATCGATTCTGGTGACCCACGATCAGACCGAAGCCCTGTCGTTTGCCGATCAGGTAGCGGTGATGCGCAACGGTCGATTGGCGCAGGTTGGACCGCCGCAGGATCTCTATCTGCGCCCGGTGGACGAGCCGACCGCCACCTTTTTAGGCGAGACGCTGGTACTTTCCGCCGAGCTTGAGCAAGGCTGGGCCGATTGCGTGCTCGGGCGAATTGCCGTGGACGATCATCAGCGCCGTGGCCCTGCCCGCATCATGCTGCGTCCGGAACAGATCCAAATCAACCAGTGCGAGACTCAGCAGCAGAGCCAGGCGATGGTGACCAGTATCGATTTCGCGGGTTTTGTCTCCACCTTAAACCTGCGCATGACCGGCAGTGATATCGCAATCGAGATTAAAACCGTCAGCCGCGAAGGTATTCGCGCCGGTTCTCACGTCAGCCTGAATATCATCGGCCAGGCACATATCTTTGCCGAGTAATACAGCAAGGGGCGCTTTAGTGCCCCGGCTATTCAGGCCAGTTGGCCAACGCCGACTGTATTAACCGTCTACTTCCTCGCCGTTCAGAAAGATATAACCTATCGCAGCCATCGAATACGAAAACCCCCGTCATCAACTACGATTAGTCTGTGACCGGTGTAATCACTCGCCCGTCCGGAGATAACCCACAGAGGATTATCATAATTATTCATACTGTTTGAGCCGCTGTTCTTTAAAGTGGCTAAGAAAGGTTAATTATGGCACGTACTACCCCCCTCGAACGCTACCGCAATATCGGCATCTCAGCGCACATTGATGCCGGCAAAACCACCACCACCGAGCGGATTCTGTTTTATACCGGGGTCAGTCACAAGCTGGGCGAAGTGCACGACGGCGCCGCCACCATGGACTGGATGGCACAGGAGCAGGAACGCGGGATTACCATTACCTCGGCGGCGACCACCTGTTTCTGGAACGGCATGCAGCATAATTATCCGCAGCATCGCATCAATATTATCGACACCCCGGGGCACGTGGACTTCACCATTGAGGTCGAGCGTTCCATGCGCGTACTGGACGGTGCGGTGATGGTTTATGACTCGGTGGGCGGTGTACAGCCACAGTCAGAAACCGTCTGGCGTCAGGCCAATAAATACAAGGTGCCGCGGCTGGCGTTCGTCAACAAAATGGACCGCGTCGGCGCTGACTTTTTCCGCGTGCGCAAAATGATGATCGAACGCCTGAAAGCCAACCCGGTACCGATCGTTATCCCGATGGGTGCCGAAGACCATTTCACCGGCGTGGTGGATTTGGTGCGTATGAAAGCCATCCTGTGGGACGAGACAACCCAGGGGATGAGTTTCAGCTTTGAAGAGATCCCCGCCGAGCTGCGCGACTCCGCACAGGAATGGCGAGACAAAATGATCGAAGCCGCCGCCGAAGGCTCGGAAGAGTTGATGGACAAATACCTCAATCAGGTGCCGTTGAGCGAAGAAGAGATCGTCCGTGGTCTGCGCCTGCGCACCGTTGCCGGTGAAATCCAGCCAATGCTGTGCGGCTCGGCTTTCCGTAACAAAGGCGTGCAGCGCATGCTGGATGCGGTAATCGAACTGATGCCTTCACCGCTCGACGTTCCGCCGATGGAAGGCCATGACCAGCACGACAATATCGTTATCCGCCGTGCCGCCGATGACGAAAAATTCTCGGCGCTGGCGTTCAAGCTGATGACCGACCCCTTCGTCGGCCAGCTAACTTTTGTGCGAGTCTATTCCGGCGTGCTGACCAAAGGCAGCAGTGTCTACAACCCGGTAAAAGACAAGAAAGAGCGCATCGGCCGCATTGTGCAAATGCACGCTAACGATCGCAAGGATGTCGAGGAACTGCACGCCGGTGATATCGCCGCCTGCGTGGGGCTAAAAGACGTCACCACCGGCGACACGCTGTGTGATCCGGCGGCCATCATCACGCTGGAAAAAATGGTCTTCCCGGAACCGGTGATCGCGCAGGCGATCGAGCCGAAAACCAAAGCAGATCAGGAGAAAATGGGCATTGCGCTGCAGCGACTCACCTCCGAAGATCCGTCGTTCCGCGTGCGCACCGATGAGGATTCCGGCCAGACCATTATTTACGGCATGGGCGAGTTGCACCTGGAGATCATCGTCGACCGCATGCGCCGCGAGTTTGGTGTGGAAACCACCACTGGCAAACCGCAGGTGTCTTACCGCGAAACTATCCGCAAACGCGTCACCGACGTGGAAGGCAAGTTTGTGCGCCAGTCTGGCGGTAAAGGCCAGTACGGCCACGTGGTGTTGACGGTTGAACCGAATGAACCGGGCAAAGGCTTCGAGTTTTTAGATGAGATCAAGGGTGGCGTGATCCCGGGCGAGTTTATCCCAGCGGTGAAAAAAGGCCTGCTGGAGGCGCTGAGTAACGGCGTACTGGCCGGTTATCAGGTGGTGGATGTCAAGGTGCACCTGACCTTCGGCTCTTACCACGACGTCGACTCTTCGGAACAGGCCTTCCGCATGGCGGCGATCTTCGGCTTCAAAGAAGCCTGCCGCCAGGCCGACCCCGCGATCCTCGAGCCAATCATGTCGGTAGAGGTGGAAACGCCCGAAGACTACGCCGGTAGCGTGATGGGCGACCTGTCGTCACGGCGAGGTATGGTACAGGGAATGGAGGATATTCCGGGCGGAGGCGGTAAAGAAATTCACGCCAAGGTACCGCTGTCCGAGATGTTCGGCTATTCCACCACTCTGCGCTCAATGTCGCAGGGGCGCGCTACCTACACCATGGAGTTCAGCCACTACGCCGAAGCGCCGCGCAGCGTGGCTGAAGAGATCATTCACCACAGTAAAAAATAACCTCATCGCCTGCCGCTCCCAGCGGCAGGCTTCACTCTTTCGCGACCAGTGACACCACCACCGGCTGCGGCTTAATCCGCATCGCGTACACCACCCCGATAATCAGGCAGGCAATACCGCTCAGCGTCAACAGCGGCGGCCAGGCCTGACGCAGCATAAAGGTATAAGCCAGCCCCGCCAGAATTTCGAAGACGATCAACGGCCCCACCAACACCGTCGGCAAACGCTGGCTCGCCTCATTCCAGCACAGCGCACCTATCCAGGAACACAGCATGCCGATAGCGATCATCAAGGGCACAAACACCTCCGGCCTTGGTCCAAACGGCAACGCAAACGCCGGTTGGGTCAGAGTCAATTGGCCGCAGACCAACAGATAACCAACCAGTGCCAGCGGCAGGGTGACCAGGCCCTGCGCGGTCGCCCAGGTGGCGGGCCTTTGGTTGGGGTTTTCCCGCAGCCAACGGGCATTGCGCAAGGGGAACCAGGTCCAGCACGCCACGGCAACCAGCGCCAACCCCAGCCCGCTGGTATAACGCCAGACATCAACCGGTGCGCTATTGCCCTGCAGTTCGGCAACGTTAACCAGCGCCAGTCCACTGGCGATTAATATCAGCGCCGGTGTCAGTTTACGCCAGGAAAGGCGTCCGTCGTGTCGGCTGTAAAACAGGTTGGCAGTCACCGAGATCACCACCGGCAGCGTGCCGATAATCATGGTGGATACCGGTGCCCCGGTGCGCTGAATGGCGCTGGCCAGGCACAGGTAATACAGCAGGTTACCGATCGCCGTCAGTTTCAGCGCCTCCAGCCAGTCGTTACGCCGTAACTTTTTCAGGCGCCGACGATCCAGCCACGCCAGCGGCAAGGCAATCAGGCCAAAGGCCAGGTAGCGGCCGGTAGACTGTAACGCCGCCGGATATTCCGGGATCAGCACCGGGCCAACAAAAATCAAACCCCACATCAAGCCCGCAGACAGGGCAAATAACACGCCAACAAACATAGTGACTCCATCAGAACCCGTGAATAAAACCTGGGGTCAGCCTAGCCGACTTTGGCGAAGGAATATTGTAGCAGGTTGCTGTTTTAGCGGGCCGTAACCTGTTTTTGGTAACGCACTGGCGTGACACCGTAACGGTTAGCGAAAGCTCGGGTCAAATGAGCCTGATCGGTTAGCCCCGCCGCCACCGCCACTTGCGCCGCAGGCATACCACGCCCCAGCATCTGTTTGGCCTGTGACAGACGGATCGCCATCAGCATCTGTTGAGGGGATGCATGGTATTCGGCTTTGAATTTACGTTGGAAATGATAAGGGCTAAGGGAAACCAGTGCCGCCAACTGATCCAACGTAATGACGGTGGCGAAGTTATCCTGCAGATAGCTTTTGACGATATCAAAACGGTGCGCCGCTTCCGCCTTCAGCGGCCGGGCGGCCTGAATATGCGGGCGGAAAATGGCAATCACCTGCAGTAACAGGTGGTCAATGGTCAGTCCGTCATCGGCTTGCCACAGTGCCGCCAGCGTGGCCGATAATTGCTGCGCCGCCTGCGGATCCTGGCGTACCGCATCGGTGAACCAGAACCCCTGCTCGCCGGACAGCCGCTCCAGCGTGGCCGGCTCCAGATAAAGCATACGATAATTCCAGCCGCCGGCGGTTTCTGCCTCACCGGTATGCAGCTCATCCGGGTTCATCAGCACCAGAGAACCCGGTGCCGCCCGATGTTGCGCCCCACGATAGCGAAAACGCTCAGCGCCAAAATCGACGGTACCTATGGCAAAGGCATTATGGGTGTGCGGTTCAAAGGCATAACGCTCAATATGGGCGTGATAAAGCTCTACGCCCGGCACCTGCGATAATTGCCGGAACTGCGCGCTGTCTTTTTCAAAGGGAAACTGTTGTGGAACACCCTGCACCCGTACCACCCTGCTTCAATGCCGCTCGTGGCTGTATGATAGTCAAAGCGGCGGGCTTTGAGTAGTGGCGCACGCGGTGCTCTGGACGCTGCTGCTCATTGCGCGTAGGGTATTTTATCCAGCGTCTGGTGCCTGCAAGTTAGCGCCGACCTGTTGATTATCCCGCCACAGAGTGGGAAACCGTCTTTAACCCCCCTGAAAGTAAGAGGCAACAATGTATCCAGATACTCAACTCTATATCGACGGACAATGGCGCAACGCAGTTGCCGGCAAAACCACGCCGGTCACCAACCCCGCTACCGATGAGGTGATTGGCAGCGTGGCACATGCCACCACGGCCGATCTCGATCTGGCGCTGGCTGCGACCGAACGCGGTTTTAAAGTCTGGCGTGAAACCTCCGCTTACCAGCGGGCAAACCTGATGCGTAAGGCTGCTGCACTGTTTCGTGAACGGGCAGAGAAAATCGCCGCGATCATGAGCCAGGAACAGGGCAAACCGGTGGCGCAGGCCAAGGTCGAAATTCTTAACTCGGCGGACGTGATTGACTGGTTTGCCGGTGAAGCCAGCCGTACCTACGGCCAGATCATCCCTTCCCGCAGCCAGGACGTCCAGCAGCAAACCCTGAAGTTGCCGGTAGGGCCAGTCGCGGCCTTTACTCCGTGGAACTTCCCGATTAACCAGATCGTGCGCAAGCTGTCCGCCGCGCTGGCCGCGGGTTGCTCAATCATTATCAAAGGGCCGGAAGAAACCCCGGCCTCACCGGCGGAGCTGATCAGAGCCTTTGCCGACGCAGGCGTTCCCGCCGGCGTGATCGCGCTGGTGTACGGTACCCCGGCGGAAATTTCAGAATACCTGATCCCGCATCCGACCATTCGTAAGATCTCGTTCACCGGCTCAACCCGCGTCGGCAAGCATCTGGCGGCACTGGCCGGTCAGCATATGAAAAAAGCCACCATGGAGCTGGGCGGCCACGCGCCGGTATTGATTTTTGACGATGCCGACCTCGATGCGGCCGCCAAAGAACTGGCATTGGCCAAGTTCCGTAACGCCGGGCAGGTGTGCATTGCTCCGACCCGTTTCCTGATCCAGCAAGGCGTTTATGAAGCCTTTGTCGAGAAATTCACCGCCGCGGTGCGTGAAATCAAAATGGGTAACGGTTTGCAGGAAGGCGTGACCATGGGACCCATGGTGCTACAACGCAGCGTAGACGCCATTGAGGCCTTTGTGAAAGATGCTATTGCCGAGGGTGCCAAAGCCACTACCGGCGGCAAGCGCGTAGCTGGCCCCGGTAATTTCTTTGAGCCGACGGTATTGCGCGACGTGCCACTGAGCGCCCGGGCAATGTCGGAAGAACCCTTTGGCCCGGTCGCCCTGCTGCGTCCGTTCGTGACCTACGAGGAAGCCATCGCCGAGGCCAATCGCCTGCCTTACGGTCTGGCGGCCTATGCCTACAGCCGCAGCATCGCTACGGTAACGGCATTGGGGCGTGATGTGGAAAGCGGCATGCTGAGCATCAACCATATCGGTTTCGGCCTACCGGAAACGCCGTTTGGCGGCGTGAAAGACTCCGGTCACGGTACCGAAGGCGGCAGCGAAGCCATCGAATCCTATCTGGAGACCCGCTTTGTTACCGTCGCCGGTCGATAATTAACTGTCCCCCTCTCCCTTGGGAGAGGGGGACTTTCACCCAGATAACAGCCCGGGCTTTACTTCGAACCAACCTTATCGAATAACACTCGCGCTGCCGGGGTTAAACCCAGCATATGAATGCAGGCATGCACCATGCCCGGTAACCGCTCACAACGTACCGCTACCCCATCCTCCCGCAGCCGCTGTGCATAATGCTCAGCCTCATCTCGTAATGGATCGTACTCGCAGCTCAGAATGGTCGCCGGAGGTAATCGCCGTAACGTCGCGGCATGCAGCGGTTCTGCGTAAGGGTCGAGCCCCTGAGCTTCTTCAGCCAAATAGTGGTGCCAGCAAAATTTCATTACCTCGCGCGTCAAAAAGAAACCCTGTTCATATTGCCGATAACTGACCGTATCCATCGCACGGCTTAACGCCGGATACAGCAAAAGCTGATGCTCAATCGATGGGCCACCCCGGTCACGGGCCAACAGCGCAACGGCTGCCGCCAGATTGCCCCCGGCGCTGTCACCCCCCACCGCGATCCGCGAGGCATCGATCCCCCACTCATCGGCCCGTTCAACCACCTCGCACAGCGCCTGATACACATCCTCCAACGGCCGTGGATAAGGGTGCTCCGGTGCCAATCGATAATCAACAGACAGGATCAGCCGCCCGCTAGCATTAGCCAGCGCCTGACAAGGTCGGTCATACAACGCCAGTGACCCCAGGCACCAACCGCCGCCGTGGGCGTATAGCATCGCAGGCATCGGTTCTTCCGCTGGCGCCCCCAGGGGCGCATAGGCGCGAATGGCGATCTTGTGCCCGTCATTGGCGATCACCGTCCCATCCCTGACACCGCCGCTGGCTTCACCCTCGCCCTGCAATGCCAACAGCCCGGTCTCGGCGGCGGCGCGCATCTCCGCCAGGGATGTCGGTGCTGTGGCCCCCGCCGTTTCCGCCAGAAAACGGGCAATCTGTGGATCAAGCGGCATCAGCCTGGCTCCCCAGCAAGAAAGGCACCACCAGGGCGATAAATGCCTCATGGCACTCTTCGGTAATGAAATGACCGCAGTCGGCGACCGTCTCACCGCGCAGGTTAACGGCGTTATCTCGTAAGGTAACAAAAGGCGCATCACCGGTTGCATGTTCCGCACCAATGGTCATCACCGGCATACCGAGCGGAGTTTCGGCGCGGCGCTGGTTTTGCCGAATGGTTTCCGGAATGGCACGGTAGTAATCAAATCCGGCCCGCAGGCTGCCCGGTGCCGAATAGGCCGCGATGTAAGTTTCCGCCGCCACCCTATCGCGCCGGTAGGACCAGCGGTTAAAGATATAGCTGAGATACTCCCTCTCACGCCCTAACGTCAACGCCTCCGGCAGGTCTGCCAACTGGTTGAACATGAAGTGCCACAGAAAAATGTTTTGCTCCGCCGGCACAAAAATCGGCGGTGCCGGGGCCAATCCCGGGATCACCGCTTCCGTCAGTACCAGTCCCGTTACCGCCTGCGGAAAATCGCTCGCCATCGCATAACCGATCCACATGCCAATATCATGACCAACCAGTTGATAACGCGCATGCCCAAGTTGCAGCATGCTCTGGTGTAGCGTAGCGGCCACGCTGCCGGTGTCATAACCGCCGCAAGGCTTGTCGGAATCGCCAATGCCCGGCGGATCCACCGCTATCGCCTTAAAGCCTGCCGCCGCCAGCGCCTGCATCACATGCCGCCAGGTGTACCAGGTTTGCGGCCAGCCAGGGATCAGCAATACCGGCTGCCCCTCGCCAAGCGTCACACAGTGAATACGGTTGCCATTTACCCGTGCATAGACGTGTTCGGGTTCAGGTCCATTCAGCATGGGCCCGTTATTTTGCAGTGTCATTGGTGTTCTCCGTGGTGAAAGGGCCTGGCTTAACGCAGGCCAAGCAAGGCATTGATTTGTTGTTGGTCAACCGGCGCACCGGCAAAATCATCAAACACCTTGTCGGTGACGTTGATGATGTGGTCACGAATAAAGGCGGCACCTTCACGTGCGCCATCCTGCGGATGTTTCAGGCAGCATTCCCATTCCAGCGTCGCCCAACCGGCGTATCCATGCTGGGTCAGCCGCGAGAAAATGCCTTTAAAATCCACCTGACCGTCCCCCAAAGAGCGAAAACGCCCGGCGCGATCGGTCCACGACTGATAACCCCCGTAAATGCCCTGTCGCCCGGTCGGATTGAACTCGGCGTCCTTGACGTGGAACATGCGGATAAAGTCCTTATAAATATCGATGTAATCCAGATAGTTCAGCTGTTGCAACACGAAGTGACTCGGGTCGAACAGGATCTGGCAGCGTGGGTGGCCCCCGACGCGCTGATGGAACATTTCGAAGGTCACGCCGTCGTGCAGATCTTCGCTGGGATGGATTTCATAACACAGATTTACCCCCTGCTCGTCGCAGGCATTGAGCACCGGCAGCCAACGTTTCGCCAGTTCATCGAATGCCGTTTCGATCAGCCCCGCTGGACGTTGCGGGAATGGGAACAAATAGGGCCAGGCCAGCGAACCGGAAAAGGTACCCATCTCACTCAGCCCCAGCCGTGCAGAGGCTTTGGCGGCCAACAGCAGTTGCTGGTGCGCCCACTCGCCACGAGCCTGCGGGTTGCCATGCAGTTCCGGTGGCGCAAAGCTGTCGCACAACGCGTCATAGGCCGGATGCACCGCCATCAACTGGCCAAAAATATGGGTCGTCAATTCACTGACCACCAGCCCGTGATCTGCCAGCATGCCGACCAGATCGTCGCAATAGGTTTGGCTTTCTGCGGCGGTGGCCAAATCAAACAGGCGACGGTCCCACGCCGGGATTTGCAGCGCTTTAAAACCGGTTTTTGCCGCCCAATGGGCGATAGCCGGCAGACTGTTAAAGGGGGCGGCATCGTCACTGAACTGTGCCAGATGCAGGCTTGGACCTTTCATAGTTTTCATCCTAAACTCCAATTGGTTGTCGATTGACAAACAATAGGCTTAAATGAATCTCTCAGCAAGCGAATTTTAAAAACTCGTTGGTATTACAGTGGATTTAAGCGATCCTGTTTCACAGAGCAACAGGTTAACAGGAGCAGAGGAATGGCAGGCAGACCGCGCGAATTCGACCGCGAACAGGCGTTACTGAAAGCACGTGACCTATTCTGGCGTCAGGGATATGAAGGCACTTCACTGTCGGATTTGGTCGCCGAACTGGGCATTGCCTCCGCACGTATTTATAAGGCGTTTGGCTCGAAAGAGTTACTGTTCCGCGAAGCCGTGGCCAGTTACGAAAGTCATGAGGGCGGCTTTGCCGATCGCGCATTCAGCGAGGAAGGCAGCATTCGCGTGGCGATAAAACGTTTGTTGAACGACGCGGTGATGCTCTACAGCCGCGCGGACCTGCCGCAAGGCTGCATGGTGGTCTCTTCCGCCGCCAGCGTCAGTGATGAAAACAGCGGCATCAAAGACTGGTTGGCAGAGCACCGCCTGCTGCGCACCCAAGGGATTATTGACCAACTGCGTGCCGCCGTAGCCACAGGCGAATTACCACCACAGACCGATGCTGATGCCCTCGGTGACTATTTTGCCGCCTTCCTGCACGGTCTGTCGGTGCAGGCGCGCGATGGCGTCAGCCACGCCCGGTTAGAAGCTGCGGTCAAGATTGCGCTATTGGCGCTGGAAAGCGGCGGTTAATCATTCCGGCAAATCAAATATCACCAGGGTGCCGTGGCTACCTGTCAGCACCCGGTGAGGCACACCGGCAGCGGCCTGATACAGTTGCCCGGCATTCACTCTAATCTCTTCGCCCTGCACTTCAATCCGTAGTTGCCCGGAGATCACCAGTAATCCTTCGTGATAGTCATGAACTTCATCGGCAATCTCACGCTGATCCATCCGTAATACTTTGATATTGGCTGGGCCGACGCGCCCAAGCACGCTGGATCGCCATGCCTGCGGTAAATCGGCGGCCAACGCAGTAAGATCGAATAATGACATAAGGCTTCATCCGTAAGCAGCACCATCGCTGCCACAGCAATTTACCTTCTCATTCGCCGACGGCTAAATAACCATTGATTTTAACCTATAGCCAAACGGCTCACACCGGCACCCGGCGGCTGATTTCCACCACCTGGTCGCTCGGCCAATATCACCAGCGTCCAGAAAATCAGCGACAACAGGCCGAGGATCACCGACGGGGACGGCGCATCACCGGAGAGAAACAGCACGGTTTTCAGGGTATACAGCGGGCTGGTGCCAATATCGCCAAACACCACCCCCAGTGCGCTGCCGGCCAGCAGCGGCAGGCTCATTTGGGGCGTCTTTTCCGGTTCGTTCCCTGTGGGCATTGTGCCCCCAGCCAGGTTAATCAATCATGGAAGCTTCAGATTACTAAGATATTCATACTGAGTTTGCGAAATGTCCAGTGTCCCATCCTGAAAATAAACCGTCATAAACATATCGCCCTGGCCGACGATATCTACACGCTGGTAGGTACCATTAACAAAACGGCGCACTATCGCCTGAATGGCATCGCTATGGTTAACAGGGATCGCATTATTGTCTGTCACTTTTTGTTCAAAAATAATGGGATGTTCTGCCTGAAGATTGGGGGTGCTCTGTGCGTACTGTGCGCGTTTGGCAGAGCTTTCAGACTTGAAATCGGTAAAGGCGTTGTGGGTGCTATTAAACATATCAGCCAGATTTTTGATATGTGCCGCCATCTGATTCACGACCATGGTTTTATTGGTCACAAAACGTTTGCCAAAAAAAGTTCCCGTGAATACGGCGAGCTGAGCGGCATTTCTGCCCAAAATACTGCCCACACCAGAACCTGCCCCCGCCCATAATCCCGCAATCAGAACCAGTCCGGCCCCACCCACGGTACTCGAAGCGATATTTTCAAAATGCTGAACACGAGCTCCCCTCTGCCATGAGGTACCCGGAACCGAAATGTTAATTCGGTTATCTAAATGATTAATTCGCCCCCCGGGGCGTTGCCCTGACTCAATATTATTGGCCTCCAGCCGGCGATTGTTTTCATCCTTGAGTTCACCCAACGTAAAAGCGATCTGGCTGGTCTCCGTTTTTGACAGTCGATACACTTCTTCCGGTGACATCGATCTGACGAGGATCAGCGCCTCATTCAAAACTTCAAGTGTTAAAAAGTTGGCTGATACGCGGTTATTTGTTTCGTGTTGTGATGTCAGTGCCAAGATTTCATGCGATTTAGGAAATGCCATAATGCCCCCGTCATTAGGATATGCTCCCTAATGTGATTAGCTTTCTTTGTTCTGCTTAATATCCCAGCCCATCTGCACCGAGGCACTCTTGTTACCTTGTGCCGCTTGCTCCCAGTATTCCATTGACACTTTTCCGGCCTGGAAAGAGTATTCAATGCCAAGCGTGGATCCGTGCTCAACCCCGATGAAATCGGTCTGAGTCACCAGCACGTCTTCCAGGGTAATACGGGTATATTCCACTTCCTGTCCACCCGCTTTGCACAGTGACAACTGGACCTTTGCGATATGTTTGCCTGCCGAACAGTATTTCAATAATGCCGGTGTCGCCTTATCTATCAGGGCCTGTACCGTCAGATCACGGAAACTCACTTTACTCGCTCCGCCCCCGCCGCCAACGGCCATATTACCGGACTGCTTCGCACCCCAGCTAAATGAAAAGACATCAATCCAATTTTTGTGATTCGCATTGTGCGATTCACCATTGATGCCCTCTACTTTTAAAAACATATCCATCGCCATAGCTTTTCCCACCAGACTATTATCGTGTTGTTAGAGGCCCGAGTGCACTTAGCTCTCTTTATTCTGTTTGATATCCCAGCCAGATTTGCTCTCGGCACCTTTTGTGCCGCTTTCGCTCTGTTCCCAGTAGCTCATGGTGACTTTTGACGCCTGGAATGAGTAATCGACGACGATCGTATCGCTGTGACCCACACCGTTAAAATCGGTTTGTGTCACCAGCACATCTTCCAGCACGATTTTGGTATATTCCACCTGGCTGCCACCGGCCTTGCAAACTGAAAGTTCAACCTTGGTGACATGTTTACCACTTGAGCAATACTTAAGGATGGCGGGAGTCGATTTATCGATAAGAGCTTGAATACGCAGATCGCTATAATTCACTTTTCCGCTGCCTCCCCCTCCGCCGACTGACATATTTCCCGGCTGGGAAGCGCCCCAGTTAAAGGAAAGTACATCGGTCCATCCTTTGTGATTACTGTCCTGGGACTCGCCCGTTGTTCCTTCAACTTTCAAATAAATATCAATGGCCATTGTCGTCTAATTTCCCATTTATTTATCGTGCAGAGTGGAATAGATAAGATAGTCCCACCAATGAGTAAAAATTTAGCATAGCTTCATGTTAATAAATTTACAGTAATGTCGCTTTGATTAGGATAATTCCGAAATTGAATTCCACGTTTCCCAGCTAAAAAGCTCTCGTTTATCTTTTTCGGGACAGCACTACTTTCCGACGACGGCCACAGAGGTAGGCAATGCACTGCTGGCACCCCCCACGGCTGACCTTGCAGCGGCCGGGGCCTGGAAAAAAAATATTCAACAAACTGGTTGAATATTAGCCCACCTGTTCTATATTCAACCATATGGTTAAATTATCTTCCTCACAGCTGGACGCCATTTTTCGTGCACTTTCCGACCCGACGCGGCGCGCGATACTGCGTACCCTGGCCGGTGGTGAGCACAGCATTGGTGAACTGGCTGCGCCGCTGCAAATGTCATTTGCCGGCGCTTCCAAGCATATCAAGGCACTGGAGCTTGCTGGGCTGGTGCAGCGTACCGTGCAAGGAAGAAACCATATCTGCCGGCTTGAACCCGAGCCAATGGCACAGGCCATGCAATGGCTGAAAACCTACGAGCATTTCTGGACAGAACGGCTGGACGCGTTGGAAATAGCGCTGCTGCAGCCCGAACCGCATCCTCCCAAGGAGTGAACTATGAACGACTACGGCATGATTATTGAAACCGGCACGCTGCGCATTCAGCGGCTGCTGCCCGGCCCGATCGAACGGGTCTGGGCCTATCTGACGGAATCCGACAAACGCGCCACCTGGCTGGCCGCTGGCGATATGAAGCTGGAGAACGGTGCCCAGGTTGAGCTGGTGTTTCGCAATTCCGATCTGACCGGCGAGCACGAAGCCACACCGGCCAAATATAAAAACCTTGGCTGCAGCGTTAGCAATATCGGGCATATCACCTGCCTGTTCCCGCCGCGGCTGCTGAGTTTTACCTGGGCGGAACAAGGGCAGAACCGCCCTTCCGAGGTGACCTTCGAACTGACCGAACAGGGTAACGCCGTGCTGCTGACGGTCACCCACCGTCGCCTGGCCAACCGTGATGAAATGCTCAGCGTGGCCGGTGGCTGGCACACCCATCTGGATATCCTGGTCGATCGCCTGCACGATCGTCAGCCACAGCCGTTCTGGAGTACCCACGCCAGGCTGGAGGAAGAGTACCGGTCCAGACTCTAATCAGCCCTCATCCCGGCGTCTGAAGGCCAGATAGCCGGTCACCAGCGTAAAGCCACCGACCAGCAACACCAAAAGGATAAAACCGTGGTGATTGCTGGCCAGTGGGATCCCGCCCACGTTCATCCCGAAGAAGCCGGCAACGATATTGATCGGCAGCGCCAGGACGGTGATCACCGTCAGGGTGTATAGCGTGCGGTTGTTCTGCTCCATCTGTTTGGCGCCGATCTCCTCCTGTAACAGGCGAATGCGCTCGGTCAAACTGGCAAGGTCGTTTAATACTACGGTGAACTCTTCAGTGAACTGCCGCAGATCCTGAACTACGTCGCGGCTTAGCCAGGTCGGCGGGCGATTCAACAGGCGAAACAGTGCCGCCGGTTCCGGAGCCAGCAGACGTTGAAAGCGCAACAACATGCGACGCATGCGTCCCAGTTCGGTACGGTTACGCTTCACATGGCTGCTCAGCAGGCGATCTTCAATGGTATCGACATACTGGTTGGCCTGCCGCACTACCTGCTCCAGAACTTCTTCCTGTTCTTCCAGCAAATGCGCCAACAACTCGGTAGACGACGCCAGTTGCAACGGCCCCAGCCGCCCCAGCAGCCGTTCAATCAAACGCAGCGGCTTGTGCCGGGCCGTGACCACCAACCCGCTGCGACAATACAGCCACAGCGTCGCAATCTCCGGGTTGTTCTCTTTGGGATGAAAAATTACGTCATTGAGTACCGCGAACAGGTCATCTCCCTGACGCTCAATGCGTGTGGTATGGGAACCGTGGCGGATTTCGTCGAAGAAAAAGTCGGAAATCGCAAAGTGGTTTTTCAGCCATTTCTCCGCGGCTGCATGGTTCAAGTTGAGATGCAGCCAGATAAAGCCCTCACCCGGCAACATCCCCTGATAGGCCAGGCATGCCTGCTGCGAAGACACCCGTTGCGGCGGCTCTGCCGTGCGGAATACGTGGCCGTAAATCAGCCCGGTGACCTCATCATCAAAATCAAGTTTGTGTAATTTTCCCGCAACCGTTTGAGCCATAAACCTTTATCCTGAATAACCACACCCATTAATTAATCGGCCTCCGCCTTTATATCAACCTTTAAATACCAACGTTAATTATTTTCACTTTTCCCGATGATTAATATTAGCGTCATAAAAAAGTCACATTATTTCCCAATACTTTGATGACAACAGCGTACCGCAGCGTCAGTATTCTAATGAAGTCTATCGGGAAGGTCCTTTATGAGCGATAACAGCGCCGTTCAGGTGGGTGTGCCATCCGCGTCCAGCCTGCCAAAAATCTACCAAAAGAACAGTCGTCTCACTGTTCTTTTTTTTGTTTTTTTATTAGTCCTGGGGATAGCTTTTGCCGGAGTGAATTTATTTAACGACGTCAGCGATGCCGGGGCGGTATATACCAGTTACCTGCCGTTCCTGTTATTGGGGTTAGCGTTATTGATTGCGCTGGGCTTTGAATTTGTTAATGGTTTTCACGATACCGCCAATGCGGTGGCCACCGTTATTTATACCCATTCATTGTCGCCGATGGTGGCCGTAGTCTGGTCAGGGTTCTTTAACTTTCTCGGCGTATTGCTCTCCAGCGGCGTGGTCGCATTCGGCATCATTTCGCTGCTGCCCGTCGAGTTGATCTTACAGGCCGGCACCGGCAACGGTTTCGCCATGGTCTACGCCCTGCTGTTCTCGGCGATTATCTGGAACCTCGGCACCTGGTGGCTCGGGTTGCCTGCGTCGTCATCTCATACTCTGATTGGCTCAATCATCGGCGTTGGGGTGGCCAATGCCCTGATCCACGGCCGCACCGGCACCAGCGGTGTCGACTGGGGCCAGGCGATCAAGGTGGGTTATGCGCTGCTGCTTTCACCAGTGATCGGCTTTGTGTTTGCTGCACTGCTGTTACTGGTGCTGAAAGTCTTTGTCAAAAATCGCCAACTGTATACCGCCCCCAAGAATGACTCGCCGCCACCGCTGTGGATCCGCGGTTTGCTGATCCTCACCTGTACCGGAGTTTCCTTTGCCCATGGCTCCAACGACGGGCAAAAAGGCATGGGCCTGATCATGCTGATCCTGGTCGGTACCATGCCCATCGCCTACGCGCTCAACCGTTCAATGCCGCCAGAACAAATCCCACGTGTAGCGGCATTGGCAGAAGTCACCAAAAACCAATTGCTAAGCCAGTTCCCGGTGGCCAGCCAGGCACAGCCCCGT
The DNA here is from genome assembly GCF_008830365.1 of Serratia proteamaculans. GTDB lineage: Bacteria > Pseudomonadota > Gammaproteobacteria > Enterobacterales > Enterobacteriaceae > Serratia > Serratia proteamaculans. Next base: position 878,442 of record NZ_WBKI01000001.1, read on the forward strand.
GAGGTGCTGACCGGATATGTACGCACCAATGAACTGACGCCAGAAGTGGTGCCCGCGCTGGCGCAATTGACCGGTGCCATCGGCGATCAGGTCCGTCAGTACGGTTCGGTCGATAAGATCCCCGCGCAGGCAGTTTCCAACACCCGTAACGATATGTATCTGGCATCAGAAGTCATTAAACACCTGAAGGCGGAAAAACAGCTGCAAATATCCGCTGACTCGCAGCGCAATCTGGATGCCCTGAAAAGCGATCTGGACAGCGCCACCCGCTTTATCCCGTTCTGGGTCAAGGTGGTGGTGGCAATTGCTCTCGGGCTGGGCACCATGGTCGGTTGGCGGCGCATCGTGGTCACCGTCGGTGAGAAGATCGGCAAAAGTCACCTGACCTATGCCCAGGGCGCCAGCGCCGAACTGGTGGCGATGACCACTATCGGCGCCGCGGACATCTTCGGATTACCGGTCTCCACCACTCACGTTTTGTCATCCGGTATCGCCGGCACTATGGCGGCCAACCGCTCCGGCCTGCAAATGTCTACCCTGCGCAATCTGCTGATGGCCTGGGTATTGACGCTGCCGGCCTCGGTGCTGCTTTCCGCCGGACTGTACTGGATCTTCAACCATTTCTAAAACCGGGCTAACACGGAGAATTAATTATGGCTATGCATGAATTTGACCGCGACGATAGCTTCAATCAGCGTCTGTTGCAGGAGTTCTACGACAGTTACGACGAAGAGCTGGAGATGGAACTGGACGACCTGCGCTTTGACGACAGCGAAGTGGACAGCGACCAGAAGAAAGCCTGGCGCAAACAGTATTTCCGCGAGTTGCTGCGGCTACAGGGTGAGCTGGTCAAACTGCAGGACTGGGTGATGCGTACCGGCCACCGGCTGGTGATCATTTTTGAAGGCCGCGACGCCGCCGGCAAAGGTGGCGTGATCAAACGTATCACTCAACGCCTGAACCCTCGTACCTGCCGCGTGGCCGCGCTGCCGGCACCGAACGATCGCGAACGCACCCAGTGGTATTTTCAACGCTTTATCGCCCACCTGCCGGCGGCGGGTGAAATGGTGTTGTTCGATCGCAGCTGGTACAACCGCGCCGGGGTGGAGAAAGTGATGGGCTTTTGCAATGACGAAGAATATGAAGAGTTTTTCCGTAGCGTGCCTGAGTTCGAGAAAATGCTGACGCGCAGCGGCATTCAAATCGTTAAATACTGGTTCTCGATCACCGACGATGAGCAGGAACTGCGTTTTCTTAGCCGCATCCACGATCCGTTAAAGCAATGGAAGCTCAGCCCGATGGATTTGGAGAGCCGCCGTCGTTGGGAAGACTACACCGAGGCCAAAGAGGTCATGTTAGCGCGCACTAACATTCCTGAGGCACCATGGTGGGTGGTTCAAGGGGTCGACAAGAAAAAGGCGCGTTTGAACTGTATTCGCCACCTGCTTGAGCAACTGCCATACGAAGAGGCGGAAGGCAATGTGATCACCCTGCCGCCGCGCAAACGCAGCCCGGATTACAACCGCCACCCGGTACCCGACAATATGGTGGTGCCTGAAGTGTATTGATTTATCCAGGGAGGCAGTACAGCGCCTCCCTGACCCCTGCCGGATTCTCATCCCGTTACAACGCCACCCTATTTTCTCCACATTTGCTGTGCAGACTCTTGGCAATATTCATTCACCTGTCAGGATCGTAATCACGTCTGCCATGTCTTTATTTAATTCCCTCATCCGTTTTCCCGCACGCCGCTTTGGCGCCATTTTGCTTCTCACTCTGCTGTTCATCCTGCCCGCAGCACAAGCTGCTGCGCCGCTGGTGCTGTACTCGAAATCGGTATTGGTGGTCAATCAACGTACCGGGAAAACCCTGTATCAGAAGCAAGCCAATCGGGTGCAGCCTATCGCCTCGCTAACCAAATTGATGACTGCCATGGTCACGCTGGACAGCAAGCGTCCGCTGGGCAACAGAATGATGGTCACCGCCGCCGACCGTGATTTGTTGAAGAAAACCCACTCGCGCCTGACGATCGGCTCTACCCTCAGCCGCCGTGACATGCTGCATATCGCGCTGATGTCGTCGGAAAATCGCGCCGCTTCGGCGCTGAGTCGCAACTATCCTGGTGGTCGTAAAGCCTTCGTGGCGAAAATGAATCAGAAAGCACGCACCATTGGCATGAAACACGCCCGCTTCTACGATCCTACCGGGCTGACACCGCGCAATGTCGCCAGTGCCAATGACCTGCTGAAAATGGTTAATCACGCCTACCGTTATCAGACCATTCGCCGTTTCAGTACCGACAAACAGCAAATCGTGCGTCCTGGCCGGGGTCAATTGGTCTACCGCAGTTCCAATGGACTGATCAACAATCCCGCCTGGAAAATCCAGTTGCAAAAGACCGGTTTCACCGACGAAGCCGGACACTGTCTGGTGATGCGTACTCTGATTAAAGGGCAGCCGGTGGTGATCATCCTGCTCGGCTCGAAGCAGCGCTACGGCCACTATAAAGATGCCATTCGCCTGAAGGCTTGGCTGGAGTCCTGATCTGATTCGGGCGCGTCAATCACGCGCCCTTTTACCGTTCTGAGCATATCTAAATCCGTTTTTTATCAATGGAATATCCTATCCAAAATCAGTATTAAGCCTGTTGGATTGGGCATGCTATTTGTCATGGATAATTGATGATAAAGGAGCAGGAAAATGGCTTATGCCCTGAGCGTGTTGGAAAAAAGTCCGATTGCCGAAGGAGAAACTGCCGCCCAGGCGCTGACGCGTACGCTGCATTTGGCGCAGCAGGCGGAAATTTGGGGCTATCGTCGTTTTTGGCTGGCCGAGCATCACAATACCGCGCAGCTCGCTTGCCCATCCCCCGAAGTGCTGATCGCTTATTTACTCGGGCAAACTTCCCGTATCCGCATAGGCTCTGGTGGCGTCATGCTGCAACATTACAGTGCTTACAAGGTGGCGGAAAACTTCAATCTGCTGGCGACGCTGGCGCCGGGCCGTGTCGATCTGGGCGTAGGTAAAGCGCCCGGCGGGTTACCGCTCTCCACCCAGGCACTGCAGGCCGCCCACGATCAACAGAATAAACCGGACTTCCCGCAACAGTTGGCTCAGCTCAATGCCTACCTCAATGATGACGCGCAACCCGGCCTGAGTGCCACACCGCAACCCGCGCAACCGGCACAGCGCTTCCTGTTGGGTGCCAGCAGCGAAAGCGCCCAACTGGCTGCCGAACACGGCTGGGCCTTTGTGTTTGCTGCACAGCTCAATGGCAACCCAGAGGATATTCAACGCGCGCTGGCACATTACTCTGAGCAGAGCGGTGGACGTAAAGCTCTGCTGGCGGTCGCGGTGATCGTTGCCGATACGACCGAACAGGCCCAAGCTTTGGCGGCCGGGATCCAGCAATACCGGGTGCATGTGACCGGCGGACAAAGCGTGACGGTCGGCAGCCTTGAGCAGGCCGAGAGTTATGTTCAGCAGGCCGGGGCCACCGATTACCGCATCGAACCACGTGAAAGCCACATCCTGCTCGGCACTGCCCGGCAGGTACGGAGCCAGTTAGATCAATTGCAGCAGCAATATGGCGTGGAAGAGTTTGTGATCGATACGCCGATCAGCGCACCCGCTGCCCGCCTGGCCTCTTTGCAACTGCTGGCACAGGCCTGATCAGTTCACTACCGCGCCCGAGCCTACAGCGACCGCCAGATCCTGCGCCAGTGTTTCCAACTGTGCCGGGATCAGGTTAGCCAGACTGACACGGATCGCCGGGCCGCTTTTCAGGCGGAACGGCTCGCCGCCCTGTACCAACCAGCCACGCTGCGCCATGATTTGGCCGGCGGCGGCTTCCGAACGCACCGGCAGCCAGATATGTACCCCTTCCCCCGCAGGTAATGGTGTCCCGGTCAACGCCTGCAACCGTTCCGCCAACGCATCGCGCCGCTGTTGATAGGCTTGCTGCGCGCGAACCAGCAAACCATCGCGCTGCGCTTGCGTCCATAATTTGACGGCAATTTGCTGCAGGATATGGCTGACCCAACGTTCACGAATGTATTGATCGGCGCGCATCGCCTGTAGCAATTGCGGCTTGCCGCAGGCCAGCGCAATACGTAGATCCGGGCTGAGGAATTTACTCAGCGAGAGCACATACAGGCCATTGTCGGCAGTACAGGGTAAATGCAATGGTTGTTGTGACAGTGGCCCCCAGAAGTCATCGACGATCGCCAGACAGCCCGGGTTTTGCGCCAGAAACTCACGCCAGTGATTGGCGCGGGCAGCGCTAAGCAACATGCCGGTTGGGTTCTGCGCACGCGGTGTCAGGATCACTGCGCAACCCTGAGGGCCGGCGTCGTGCTCCGGCAATCGACACCCTTGTTCATCCACCAGCAACGGCAAGGGTTTGAGACGAAGATGCCGCAGCAGCGTCAACAGCGGCGGCCAGCAGGGATCTTCCACCCACACCGATGCCCCCGGTGCCGCATGGCTGCGCAGCGCCTTTTCGATGGCATCCAGCGCCCCGGAAAACACCGCCGTCTCACCCAGAGATGCACCCTGTTGGCTCAACCAGTCACCGGCAAGCTGACACAAAGCCGGTAAATCACCGCTAACGTCATAGCCATTCTGCTGCGGGAAGATGTCATCCACACTCATTGACAATGCCGGTAGCAAAGCCCCATCCAGGTTGCCGCTGGCCAAATCACGCATGCCCTCGGGCACTTGACGGATATGGCGCGCCACCATCAGGGGTTGCTCAAGCACCTGCGTACCGGCACGCCCGCGGGTAGCGACCAACCCGGCATCCCGCAGCTTGCCATAGGCACTGGCAACGGTATTGGGGTTAACTCCCAATTCGCCCGCCAGTTTACGCACCGGCGGCAACAGGTCACCCGGCTGCAAATCCCCCTGCTTGATCTGCGTGCTGATCTGCTCAGCAATCTGGACAGCGCTGCCGCCTTTTGCATACAATGAACCCATACATAAAACCTTTTTGTATTAGTTCAAAACAGATTACCTGTTTGGAACGTAAAAGTTAAGGGGTAAAGATGGAAAAACATTACGTACTCGATATTCAACACGATGGCAAAGCTTTCGCCCGCTTGCAGATGTTCACCCCCTGGGCCAGCGACCAACTGCAGCAGGCCCAGGCGCTGTTTCCTACGGAGCAGGGCTACCAATTGCACATCAGCCAGGTCAAAGAGCGTCGGATCGTTTATCAAAGTGGCATCAACGGCATCACCATCCTTGGCGATACGCTGGAACTGGAAGCATATCCCCACAGCACAGAGGTACAGCAATGAAGAAAGTTGTCGCTATCAGGCATGTGAATTTTGAAAACCTCGGTATTCTGGGTTCACTGCTTTCACTGCGGGGCTATCAGATTGATTACTATGATGCCGGCCGTGACGATATCCGTTCCATCGATAATGAGGAGACCGACCTGCTGGTGGTGCTTGGCGGCCCGATCAGCGCGGCGCAGCATTTTGCCGGCCAGCAGCATTACCCGTTTCTCAACGACGAATTAGCACTGGTAACACAGCGGCTGCAGCAAAAACGGCCTACGCTAGGCGTCTGTCTTGGCGCACAGGTGATGGCTCAGGCCCTGGGGGCTGACGTGGTTTCGCTCGGCGTGAAAGAGATCGGTTTCGAACCCTTAACATTGGCAGAGCATGAAGACTCGGTACTGGCGCCCTTGGGAACAACGCCTGTGCTGCATTGGCACGGCGATATGTTTATGATCCCGGAGGGCGCGACCTGCCTGGCCGGTACCGAAGTTTGTCCTAATCAGGCATTTGAGTATCAGGATTTCGCCCTTGGGCTACAGTTCCATCTGGAAGCCGATCATCAGGACCTGGAACGCTGGCTAGTGGGCCATGCCTGTGAGCTTGAACTGGCCGGTATTCTGCCACAGCGTTTGCGCCAACAGGCCGCTCGCTACGGTACAGAATTAGAACAGCGCGCCCGCCAGGTGTTTGCGCGGTGGCTGGACAAAATCGAATCAAGGAAGTTATAGATGCAACAGGTTCCTCAATTACAACCCCCGCAGATTGATGTGATCAGTATTCAATCGCAGGTCGTGTACGGCAGCGTCGGCAACGGTATCGCCTATCGCACCTTGCTGAAAAAAGGGCTGGAAGCGCTACAGGTGCCCAGCGTGCTGTTCGGCTGCCCGCCCTATTATGGCGCGCCCAGCGGTGGCGTAATTCCGGCCGAGTGGTTCAGCGGCTTTCTCGAGGATTTACTGACCCGCGGCGTAATGAAACGCACCAGGGCGGTGATCATCGGTTATCTGGGCAACGTTGGCCAATGTCATTTTCTACACACCTGGCTACAGCGCGTGCGCGCTATCAATCCGCAGATAAAAATTTATATCGACCCGGTGATGGGCGATTACGGTGAAGGCGTTTACGTGGATGAACGTATCGTCAGTTGTTATCGCTCACCGTTCCTGCAACTGGCTAATGGCCTCACCCCCAACGGTTTCGAACTGGAGCAGCTTTGCGGGAATCCGTTAACCAGCCGAGAACAAACGCAGCATGCCGCACAGGCGTTATTGAATGACACTACCGAGTGGGTACTGGTGACCAGTGCGCCAGGCGTGGCGGAAAATGACGATCAGATTGGCTTACTGTTGGTCAGTCACGACAAGGTGCAAAGCTATACCCATCCCAAAATTCAGTCGAAGGTAAAGGGCACCGGTGACATGTTCACCGCGTTGCTGGTCAGCCATTTGTTGCACGGGAAAAATCTCAATAGCGCAGTCCTGACCGCCAGCAGTGAGGTCTGCGATGTGCTGGCAGAAGCGGAGCATTTCGGTTTGGAGGAAATCGGCAGCCTGCGTGCTTTGAAATAGAATAGAACGGAGTGACGGATATACCGACATCAGTAGATGAGTATCATTCACCCTGCGTGGATAGGCTCCACACAGGGTGCTACGGATAACTCAGAAAGGCAGTAAAGGAGTCTTTACTGGATTACGAAGTTTTTATGCCTATGAAAACGTAATAAAAGCATCATTCTCCAGGTAATAATTCAACCCTGATATCAGCTCTTCCATAGTTGCGTTTGGCTTTTGATTCAGCGCGCTTCTGAGCACATCCATGAACTGATCACCATAAAAAAACAGCTCCAACTCATTTTGTACTACATAGTCAGGATACACTTCTTCATCATCATCACTGACTTGTGGATAACGCTCAAGATAACATGTCAGTCCGAGCGCAGCTGTGGCCTCGTACTCTTTGGTATAAAGGCAGAAATTATCCTTTGCATAACCCTCTTGAACGATTTTAGTCATCAGATTCTCTAGGCTGTAAGGCGTCATGTACTCTAGCTCTTTCATTAACATCCCCCTCCTGTTCTACTCCTGGCTCTGGCGGCCTTAAGGTTACCCGTGGCACCATCCAGCTTACCTCGTCTTCCGGGCTCTCCACCACCCCACATTTCGCGTCCGCCTTTACCCGTAGGATGGTAAAGAGCGTGATTATCTGCATGATCTACGCGATCAACCAACACCAAACGACCTACATCTTCATGATGATGCCAAGTTAATATTGGTGGACTTGAGGCTTTATTCGGACTTTTCATCCATTCCCCCAATTCCGGATATCGGCCCAACATATCCCGTCTGAAAGAAGGATCAGCATCCATTCTTGCAAGAAACTCTGTGTTTGCGCGGTTAAATTGAACCGCATCACTGGAGTAAATATTCCCAGGAGCAATAGTGTGCTCTTGGAATATATGATATTTGCCGTTAGCTGGTCGATTGGCCAAACCCAGCGGATCCACCCATCCATAAGGATTGGGCGCATACTGGTACAGGTTCATCCCACCACTCAGGCCAATCGGATCCTGTGTGGTGAATCTGCCGACCTCCGGCTCGTAGTAACGGAACAGATTATAGTGTAATCCGCTTTCATCATCCTGGTATTGCCCCGCATAGCGCAGCGGCTGGTCGTAGACAGCCCCTTTGCGGCGTTCCGCACCGGCAACCGTCTGGCCCTGCAACTTGCCGAAAGTATCGTACTGCCCAGACCAGCGTAAATTGCCAGCGCCGTCGGTCACTTCCAGCGGTGCGCTGTTGAGATCGGTATGCAGCCAGTAGATGTCCGCCTGCGGGCTGCTGCCGGCCTGTTCTAGCGCCGCCATCGGTGTCCATGGGCTGGCAGGATCGTAACTCCATGTCCGGCGCGTGCCGTTGTCGCGCTGCTCTTGCAGCAAGCGATATCCCTGCCACAGGAAACACGTGGTTTGTTCCGGTTTACCTTTGTAGCGCACCTGTTTGCGGCTGCGACGGCCCAGCGCATCGTAATGATACTGCGCCTCAAACTCTCCCTGCGGGCCACGACCATGGGCCTGTATCAGCCGGTTGTCGGCATCGTAACGATAATGTTGTTCATACATCCCGTTGCGCCGACTGACCAGATTGCCCCAGGCGTCGTAACGGTAGAATAACTGCTGCCAGTGTGTCAGACGGTTGCTGACGATGGGTGCCAGCGGTAAATACCTTTCGACGTCGCTGTCCGGGCCTTTTTCACCCAACAGATTATCGGCGGCGTCATACACCAGCCGGTTACCTGGCTTGCCGAGGTTCTGCTCGCGGTGCTGCAACAGACGCCCTTCGGCATCATAGCCGTAGTGCACCTCGCCGCGCAGCGCATCACTGACGCCCTCAATCTCACCCCGACCGGTATAACGGAATACCCGCCACAGCACACCGTCTTCCGGTTTGGCTACCTGCCCGTAGCTGAAGGTACTGCTCTGCCAGGTTCTGCGCCCCAACGCATCATACTGGCGATGTTGCTGCAACGCGCCCTGCGTGCGGCCGGTTTCCCGGTGCAGGCGGTCACGGATAAATTCACTCACCAGCTGCTGGTTAAACTTTGCGGCACTGGCGTGGCCGGAACCATAGTACAACCACTGCAACTGGTCTCCCTGTGGCAAGGTCAGTGTCTGCAGGTTGGCCAGCGCATCCCACTGATACTGCAACTCGCCGTGGACGCCCTGTTCCGTCAGCAGATTGCCGGCAGCATCGTATTGCAACTGCACGCGGTCGGTTTCAATACCCAACGCCGCGCCGACGGCTGTTGGCGTACGCGTCAGAGTATTCAGCCTGCCCGCAGCATCATAACAATACTGCCATTGGGCGCTGTCGTTACCGCGCCAGACCAGTTGGCCCGCTTCGTCATATCGGAGTTGGTGCAGGCGCTGAGCTGGAGATACCGAGGTATCCAGCGGCCCGGTTTCCCGATGCTCGGTCAGTTGGCCATCGGGGCCATAACGATAAAAGTGGTCGGTATTATCCGGGCGGCGCTCACCCATTATCCGGCCGACGGCATCGTGGCTGAAGTGATAGTTCCCACCGTTGCCGTTCTCAATATTCGTCAACCAGCCCCGGTTATTGTAATGGTAGTGGCGCGTCCGGTTGATGCGGTCGGTGATGCTGACAGGTTGGCCCAGCAGGTTATACGCCCAGCGGGTTTCGCTGCCGAGCGAGTCCTGATGGCGAGCCAACTGGCCTTGCGCATTCCAGACGAACCGCTCTTCGCTACCGTCCGGATGAAGCAAGGCTTGCAGGCGACCGGCAGCATCCCAACGGTATTGGGTCAGGTGGCCTTCCGCGTCGGTACACTGTGTCAACTGGCCGAGCACGTCATACGCATAGGCGGTGACGCTGCCGGAACAGTCGGTATAACGCGTCAACAGCCCCTGACTGTTCCAGTCAAGTCTCACCACGCCCCCCAGAGCGTCTGTGATGCGCACCGGCAAACTCTCTTCCGTATCGGGGTAGTCGTAAGAAGTCGTATTCTCCAACGCATCAATCTGTCTGGTTAGTCGGCCCTGGGTATCCCAATGCTGAAACGTCTGGCTGCCGTCTGGGGAGGTCACAGAGAACAAGCGGCCGCTGTTGCGGGAATACTGGTAAGTCGTTTTGCGGCCGAGCGGGTCGGTTTCACTCAGCAAGCGACCATAGTTATCCCATTCGCTGTATCGCTGAGCGCCGCCTGGCAATACCACGCCACACAACTCACCCCGCTCATAGATAAATGCCGATTTACGCCCGTCAAAATCCGTAAACTGCGCCACGTTGTTGTCGTCATCCAGTTGCCACAACGCCTGTTTACCGTCATCCCGCACCGCTCGCCGCACACCACCGACAAAATCGTAGTACAGCGTCAGTTCTTCGCCAGCACTGTGACGCCAGGCGCTGACCCTGGGTAATCCTTCAATCTCCTGCCACAGGTATTCATTGAGCAACCCATTTTGATCCTGATGACTGGCCATCAGTCCATCACGCCAGCTAAAGCGCCGGCAGATTTCACCGGCACCATTGGTCACTGTGATCAGTTGTCCTTCATCGTCGTAGCCGTAGCTGACCAGCGACCGTTCGCCGTTTGGGGTATGCAGCAATACGCCGCTGAGGCGCAGCAGACCGTTAGCGGTAGTCATATAGCGGCAGGTTAAGCGCTGGCCGGCACTGTCGACCAACTCAATCAGTTGGCCGTGGTCATCATAAAACAGCGAAGTGGTATTGCCGGTGGCATCGGTCAGCATAGATAACCGGCTCGGCTGTTCACCGTCCAGACGCGGGTAGTGGTAGCTTTGCTCGCCAACATCGAACAGTTGCCAACTGCCGTCGGGATTGTGCATCAGCCAGCACTTTTCGGCTTCGCAATAGGTTTTGTGACCACGGGGTACCATCGGGAAGGAAACATAATCACCGGACGGCGCGCGCCACACCAGCCCGTCCTGGTACGGCTGCAAACTGCTCTCCCAGAACAGACTCCAACCGCGACCCAATACGCTGTCACCGGGGTTGCCACTGCGCCAGTAACGTTGCCAGGCTACCGGCAGACGAGATGGCAACACAAAATCCAGTTCGTCATCGCCGGATAAAAACTTCTGGCCACTGATGATATCCACCGGGCGGGCAATGATGCCTGCGGCGGCCGTGGCGGTCATCAAGGTGCCAAAACGGCAGGCAATCCGCCCCAGTTTGTTGATGCCGGGCAGCTTGCTCAGCATTTTGCCCAGTGCGCCCAGTTTGCTTGCTGCCCCGCCGACGCCACCGACCAGGCCGGCAAATAGCAGTGTCAGGTCAGAGGCTTTGTACAGCCAGTCCGGCACTTCGGGTTTAATCGGCAGTGTGGTGACGGTTCCACCACCAATCAACACATTGGGCGAACCCTCCATCACCTGCGCGTCGCAGTTGGTTTTGTCACCCACGCGGGAAGCGGGCTGGTCGTTGATACTGACTTTGTCGGAGCCCTGCGCCATCTGCATGCTCGGGCCATCATCGCTGCAGGCGACCTGGCTAAGGGTGGCGATCGCGGCAGGTTTGCCGTTGATAAATACATTGGGGGAACCGGTAACGATCTTGCCTGTCGGCGACAGGCTGCCAGCACCGGCATCGGCAATGCCGTCTCGGGCTGCGGTGGCCGCCTCCCCGGTGAGATAACCCACCGCCAGGCTGGCACCAATCAGCAACACACCGACTCCTATACAGGATGCGGCCAGCCCGGCGACGAACAGGGCACCGGCCGCTACCGCTCCGGCGGCGGCGATCAGGCCACCGACTATTGTGCCGCCAATCATACCGGCCAGGGCATGGGAATGCCCGATGGTATCGCCGACGCGTGCCGCTTCACTCATAAATGTTCCTTATGGCTGACCGCTTACGTCCGGTGTCTGCTGATAGCTCTCCAAAACCTGGAGCAATAAGGTTTCATCTTGAGGAGCCAGTTTAAGGGGTTGCGCGAGGGTAAATACCAGTACGCGCCCATCCGTCAGTGCGAACACCGCCTGTCGTTGCCAGATACGTTTGCCATCGCGCAGGTAGCTGGCATGCACAGACTCCCCTGGCAAGCCACTGCGGCCCAATGTCACCGGCTCGCGCCCCTTCAGCACCCAGCCTTTGAGGCTGAGGGACAGGGTTTCAAGCTGACGCGTAATGTAACCGTTCAAGGTTTCATCAGGTTGCAATACATCACGGGAAATATTCAGAGAGGGGGAGATATCATCACCGGCCAACAGCACGTTGACGGTGCGATCGCTGTAGCCTTCCGGCAGAGCAACGCTGCCTTCGGTAAAGGTACAACGGGAATAATCAGGCATCACGCAGAGTCCTTTTGCTTAACGAAGTCTTAAGAATCGCATAACAAAAGGACAAATGAAAATTCAATATTAATCTGCATGATTAACATTAAGAGATTGGGAGAGAAGGAGGTTCCGCACCATGCCAGACCGCGTCTGAGAATCGGAACCCTCTGAATACTGCGTTTAATGAAAGGAGATGGCAAACGCGCCGCCGCTGATCAACGTTTTTTCTTTTTATTAAAATCCAATTCGAAAGCAAACACTGCGCTCTGAATTTTTCTTTCCATTGCCAGGCCCAGCTTCATAAAACGGCACGACAGGCGTGAGAAACGCACCAGTTGGTCGTCGTCATCCAATTCCTGGTCTTCGTTGATCACCACCAGTTCCATATTAACCTTGAAACTGCCATAGCTGCCAAAATCCAACAACGCCTTTTTGAACTGGAATCCAGGCTGAAGATTTTCCGGCAGCGGACCGTCAACGCGCAGGCCAACTCCACCCGCAGAAAGATCGTGGATCCTCAACTGGTACTCGCTACCGTCGGCGTATTCGCCGCTGCAGAGAAACTCACGCCAGTGGGGAGTTGTCACGCGAAACTGACGGCGGCGCTGGATATACACCAGTTCCTTTGGCAGGCGGGTTGAACAGGCATTAACGCCCTGATGGTTGGTAAATTCAGCCTGGCCTACGGAGAACTCGATCTTTGCGTCATGGCTTTCAATCACAATGGTACATTCACCGTCGACTGTCGTGTCTGCCTCATCGCCGCTGAACACAATATTATCCGGTCCGACGCTCAACAGCAGGCTTTGAAACTGCTGTTGGTCATTGACAACCTTCAGTGGCGTGCGCTGTTTACAAATTTCACGCAGTATCGCCAGTACCTCAAAACGCTCCTGCTTGATAAACAATCCGTTATCATTCTGCTCCACTCGTCGCTCCTGACTCTTCCCAATGACGCTTTACACGTTCCTTACAGTTATCATCACTGGGAATATTCCTAAAGTCAAATTTGCCAGCGATGCCAGGCCTGTGGCAGCAGCCTGGCGAAGCGTTCCGCCCAGGCTTGCTGACCCTGTTGATCGGCTATTAAATCCTGGCGGATCTCAATGCCAACGTAGGGAAGCTCCCGCCGCTCGGCATGCACCGGCAGAGTGTAATCCGTTGCATCGGTCATGGCGTAAGGCTCGTTAACGCCGACCTGCAAATCCCCTTCCTCCCGCAGCAGCTCTGCCAGCAGCAATGCAAACTCCGGCTGGCGGTTAAACAGCAGCCCCACTTGCCACGGCCGCTCGTTGCCTTTGAATACCGGGGTGAAGCTGTGCATGGCGATAATCGCCGTCGGCAGCCCGTTGCGCTGGCGTTGATCCAGATTGTCGGTTATCGCCTGGTGATAAGGCCTAAAAATCTCATGCTCGCGCGCCTGCGCATGTCTGGCATCAATACCGACATTCCCGGGGATCGGCGTCAATTCTGACAGTGACGGGATCGAGCTGGCGATGCCGGGCGTGCGGTTACAGTCAATGACCAAACGTGAGTAACGCTGATGGATCAACGTAGTGTCCAGCTGACGGCTGAGATGGCGCGAAACGTTTAATGCGCCGATGTCCCAACCGATATGGCGGTCGATTTCACCGGGTGGCAGACCCAGATCGCCCAACTGCTGCGGTATCGCCTGGCCGGCGTGATCGCACAGCAATAAAAAGGGGGCGACGCCCCTGGGCGTTTCAATCGCCACGGCGGCGGGATCTTCGGCGGATAATAAAGACGAGACAAACGACTGTGGCATGCAAGACTCCGGCGGAGGAACAAAGCCTTATCTTAGGCTAAATCCCACCGCCGACGCCAAGCTTCGGGTTAGATCAAAAAGGCATGAATGAGAAGCCGATCACTCTATGCAGGCATCCTGCGGCTGGTGCACCGCGATGTACCGTTGGAACCGTGCGGGTTTAAGCCGGGTGAGATCGACCAGCACCAGACCGTCAATGCAGTTGTTGAAGGCCGGATCGGTGCCGAAATCAATAAACTGCACCCCGCCCGGTTCACACAGCTCGGTATATTGTTTATACAGCGTCGGGATCGAGCAGCCGATGTTGCTCAACAGGCTTTTCAGCCGAACCAGATCTTCCTGATAGTTATCGCCGGCAAACTGTGCCAATACCTGCGGCAACGAGGCCGGATAAGGCTGACGCGACTGCGCCAACGCATGATTAGGTGAGAAGTACAGTCGGTAGAAGGCAATCAATAGGTCACGCGCCGTCACCGGCATACCGCCGGAAATGGAAACCGGACCAAACAGATAGCGATACTGCGGGTATTTTGCCAGGTATGCGCCAATGCCTAACCACAGATAGTCCAGCCCACGCTTGCCCCAGTAAGCCGGTTGAATAAAACTGCGGCCCAGTTCGATGCCTTGCGCCAGGATAGGTGCCATCTCGCGGTCATAATGGAACAGGCTGTTACTGTAGATACTTTCCAGCCCCTTGTGCTCCAACTGCTCGGCGGTAGGAATAAAACGATAGGCACCGACAATTTCCAGTTCCTCGGCATCCCACAGTACCAGGTGGTAATAGTCGTCGTCATAGCTGTCCAAATCACGACGGCGGCCAGATCCTTCCCCCACCGCACGGAAGGCAATCTCACGCAGGCGACCGAGTTCACGCAGGATAGGCGTACGCGCCTCACCCTTACGGCGATACAAGAAGATAATTTTACCGTCCGGGGTGACCCCAAGACGCTCACAGTTTGCCAGCGCCTTTTTCAGTTCCAATCGGTCCTCTGGCAGGGCGATAGGCGATTCACTGGCGAACAGCCCTTCCTTACCCTGGCCCAGACGGTAAACATGACGGCGGAAACGCTCGGCCAGATCTTTGGCGCTGGTGTGACCATCATGCCAGTTAGTAAAGGGAATACGGCCACCCACACGGATTTTGATGCGTCCGCCCTGCTGCTGGAACATTTCGCGCACCAGCAATAACGTAGAAAGCGGTCGGTAAACCAGCGAGGTGAAATAGAACAGATTGCTGTTACGCGCACTGATATGGATCGGCACAATCGGCGCTCGCGCCTTGGCCGCCAGGCGTAAGAATCCGGTATGCCAGTGGCCGTCACGAATGCCTTTCGGGCTCATGCGTGACACCTCCCCGGCGGGGAACAGGATCAGCGCACCCTGCTTATCCAACTGCGCCTGCATGCCTTCAATTTGCTTGCGGTTGGTCTTGTTGCCCACGTTGTCCACCGGTACAAACAGGTTGCGCAGCGGTTCTATGTAGGTCAACAGTTGGCTGGCGACCACTTTAACGTCCGGTCTTACCGCCGCCACCGCACGCAGCAGCACCAGGCCGTCCAGCGAACCGATCGGGTGGTTAGCCACCAGCACTACCGGCCCCTGGCTCGGGATGTTTTCCAAATCGCCATCGACCAATTCACAGCTGAGGTTGAAGTAGTCCACCACCTGTTCGATCAGGTCCAGCCCCTTCAGGTGCGGATAATCGGCGGCAAACTGTTTGAATTCTTTTTCGAAGAGTAAAGTTCTCAGCAGGCTACGCTGCCAGGCAGGGGTCTTGCGGTGTGGAAATGCATCATGCAACAGAGAGTCCAAGCTAAACATCGCGTTATCTCCTGGCTTAGTCGCTGCAAACTTAAGCCAGCGCCATGACCCTAACATGTCAGTAACATGACAAAAAAATGAATCCCTCAGCTATCAGTTATAGCAAATTATTGAAAAATTGGTGGCGAAGGGACCCCCATCGCCACACCGCCGCATTTTATGCCGCCGAAGTTAAGGCTTCGATGCGCTGATTCACCACTTCGCGTAACCGCAGAAGCGGTTCCGCCTGATGGGGATAGCGTTTAAAAGTGATGTGCATCCCCAGTTGTTGTTCAATCAAGGCTTCTACCGTCGCACGATCGGTCAGGCTTTCCAGCAGTTGCAGGGCTCGCATGTCCTGCAGGCCCTGATGCAGTACCCGTAAACGCAGTGACTCCACCGGCGTCAGGTTTTCTCCGGGATAAACCACAAAGGCATCCCCTGAGGGGAACGCATTGCAGCAATCCGTCACCGCGTAGGGATTGAGCTTCTCCCGCGAATGCCCGCTGTTATAGAAATTGAAGCCCCAATGCAGAAAACCGGCGATGTTGTATCGGTAAAGCTGGATACCCAAAATGCGGTTGCGCGCCGAAGGCTGGGCAAAGAAACGGTTGGCCACCTCGGTTTTTTGCACGCAGCAATAATAAGCCCACAGGCCAGGTACCCGGTTTTCGATAAAAGGTTCGATATGGTCGGTGGCGGCCACCGGCGTTTCCACCAGACCCTGTTGGTAAAAAGCATAATCTGACAACGCATCAAAAGTATGGAACCCGGCCAATAGCGGTCGCAAGGTCACGCTGGCACCTTGGTAAACAGCGATATTTTCCAACGTCGGCTCATCCGAGATGTGAAACCACACCCGTTGTTGTAACTGCCGCTCACGGAACCAACCGGTCAGTGCCGGCAACAAGGCATGTAGGAACTGTTGATACTCTTCGGCATGGGCATCGGTATGCCAGCCGAACAGTGGGCTAAGCGTGCCGTCTGTCTCCACCATGATTTTTGGCGCATGGGTGGCCCCCCACTGGGTAAACAACGGGGCAATTTCAAAGTGTTCAATGCCCTCCTCCTGCGCCATATTCACCCATTGGGCCAGACGCTGGAAATCAAACCGGTAGCCCTGCGCAGACCGCTGCACACCCACCAGTTGCACCGTAGTACGCTCGCCGCCGACGGCAGTATCCAGCGGTGGCGTGAAGATCGGCGTCAACAGCATATTTACCCCACTGTTAACCGCGGTACGGACAAAGTTGCGCGTCGCCAGCCAGTATTCGGGGCTGAATACCGCAATATGGTAATAATCTGCCAGGCAATCGGAATGCAGCCATTCGGTGTGCAACAGGGTTTGCGGTGGCAGTGCAGCCGCCACAATATGCAGCGTCAACTCAGCACTGGCCAGTATGTCCTCGCTGGCCACATCAAACAGCGTCAGTGTCAGGGGGTAATCCCCACCCGCCACCGGTATCGTCGGTGGGGTTAAGGTTAACCACAGGCTGCCGTAATAATTGCAGGCGGCAAAGAAACGCCGATCGACCAACGGTACCAGCGGATCGGGAAATAACCCTGGCTCGGTGCGCAGATAGTTTTCATCGGTCTCGGCATAACAGGGAAAGTGGCTGGGTACCGACTGCACCTGACGCACGCTGATATACTCCGACAATGGTCCCTCAATACGGTAGCCTAATTCACGTCGCGTTTCGTTATCGGCCCGCCGCAGGCAATAAACCCCCTGCCAACACATCATTTCGTTATTCAGTCCGCTGAGTTTATTTATTTGTGTAATCTGCGGAGCATTATGGCTGTGAAATATTTTTTCCAGGCAATGAGTAAAGGTCAATGAAAGACGCATAGCAGTGATCTCGCTTTAATTGGAAAATACTGAGGGGCGATTTTCAGGCTAAACCCTTTTATCGATTCAAACAATAGCCCTCATTCAAAAACCGCCCATAAGCTGCTTCAAATGAAGTCATATACGATTTTTTTGTTTATTTGCATCACAAAAATGAAAGATAACCCGGCATGCACAATAAAAATGTTTTTAATCCCCATTATGGTGCAAGGGTTATCACTTATTCCTATGACGCCAGCAGCCCATAATTGCTGCGCGGCAGGGCTAAAACCGGCCGGGAAGGTTAACAAATTGTGAACAAGCAACGCTTTCAGTTTAAGCTGCACCCCTTTCGGTTTTAACAACAATGAAACATTCACGCCCCATTTTTGGGCAGATCGGGGTGTATTGACACATTGAAAGTTAAGGGATAGAAAGAATTCACATTACGAAAATATTGATTCGTCGTTCACCAAGGGGAAAGCAATGTCACCGATAAAAAATACCGGACGTCTTCTGGCGCATTCTGCCATAGTGGCTGCGTTATTATTGCCTACCATGTTATATGCTGCCGATCAAATAACCTTGCGTTACGCCGTGTGGGATAGAAACCAATTACCTGCCGAGCAAGAGATTGCCAAGCGATTTGAAAAAGAAAACCCTAATATTAAAATCGCCATAGAATTAACCCCCTCGGCGCAGTACTTTGTTAAATTAGACTCCGCCGCTGCCGGTGGCGTCGCACCAGATATATTCTGGATAAACATGCCTTATTTTGTTCAATACGCCAAGAATGGCATTATACAACCCTTAACACCGTATATTACCGGCAGTAGCGTGCAATTAAATAATATCGTCGCCAGTTCGGTTAAAGCCTATCAGTATGACGGCCAGCAGATGGCTATTCCCCGCGATGTTGACTCGATCGCGGTGTGGTACAACAAAAAACTGTTCGATCAGGCCGGGGTCAGCTACCCGACCAACGACTGGAGCTGGGATGACCTGAAGAGCAAAGCGACCGCACTGAAAACCGGTTTGAAAAGCAGCGCCTTCCCACTGGTCATGGATCTGAGCATCGACGGCCAGGACAGCTATATGAACCTGCTGTTCCAGAACGGCAACCACATTGTGCCAAAAGACGGCCAGCCGACCGACATTGCCAACGACAAGTCGATCTGGGTCTATCAACAGCTGCAATCCATGATGAAAGACGGATTGATGCCCAGCGCCCAACAGATGAGCGAAGTCAAAACCGAAAACATTTTCCAGTCCAATCGTGCAGCGATGGTGTATGCCGGTTCATGGCTGGCGGCCCCCTTCGCCAGCAACCCGCTGATTAACGACCATATTGGCGTGGTGATGATGCCGAAAATCGAGCGCCAGTCCGGCGTGGCGCACAGCCTGGCGTTTGCCATGTCCGCCAACAGCGCACACAAGCAGGAAGCCTGGAAATACATTGAGTTTATGAGTTCCGAAGCCTCACAGACTGAGTTGGCGAAAGCGGTGATCCCGGCCAACAAACTGGCGGCAAAAGCCTGGGCGGCGGCGATCACCAAGGTCGATGTGACGCCTTACATTGAAACCCTCAACGTCACCGAGGCTTACCCCACTGCCGGGACCAACACGCCGAAATGGCAGAACATGTGGATCGCCAGCCTGAAGAAAATCTTTATGGGCGCGGAAGCCAAACCTGAAATGGACAAGTCGGTTAAGAAGA
The DNA here is from genome assembly GCF_008830365.1 of Serratia proteamaculans. Classification (GTDB taxonomy): domain Bacteria; phylum Pseudomonadota; class Gammaproteobacteria; order Enterobacterales; family Enterobacteriaceae; genus Serratia; species Serratia proteamaculans. Next base: position 897,672 of record NZ_WBKI01000001.1, read on the forward strand.
TTGAACGCGTGATGGAGCAGTAATCACCCCGTGCCGGTGGCGCCTGCCCGAAGGCGCACCGGCCGCGGAATACCGCAGAGCAGTTACAGGTGAGGAAAGGCAACATGTCGCTGGCAGAAAGCTACGGTGCCCTAAAACAACAAAAAAGTACCCCACGACCGGCACTCAGCCGCCTGGAGCGTGCCGAGCGCCTCTGGGGCTGGGTGATGATCTTGCCGCTGCTGATTGGCTTGACGGTGTTTTACCTGGTCCCCTTTTTACAGAACATTTTTTACAGCTTTACCGACCTCAACCAGTTTATGCGCTGGAGCACCCTTAGCGTCGATAACTACGTCAATCTGTTTGAAGACGACGACTTTTACACCGCCGCCGCTAACACGTTGTTCTATGTGGTGGTGTGCGTGCCGATCAGCCTGAGCCTGTCACTGCTGCTGGCGATTGGCCTAAACCAGAACATCCGCGGCAAGGCGTTGCTGCGTACCCTTTTGTTCCTGCCGGCGGTCACCATGCCTGCCGCAGTGGCGATGGTCTGGCAATGGCTGTTCAACAAGGACTTCGGCCTGATCAACCAGGCGACTGGCCTGCTGGGTATTTCGCCGGTGGCCTGGCTGTCCGATCCGGACGTGGTGCGCATCAGCGTTTCTATCATCATTATCTGGTCGTCGCTGGCGCTGAAAATCATCATTTTGCTGGCCGGGTTGCAAAGCATTCCACGCCAACTGTATGAGGCTGCCGACATCGACGGTATCCGCACCCTGCGCCGCTTCTTCTGCATTACCCTGCCGATGATGGTGCCCACGCTGTTCTTCGTTTCGGTGATGAGCTTTATCGAGATCCTGCAAGTCTTTGACGTGGTGTTCCTGATGTTTGACCGCGCGTTGGTGGAAAGCGACGTGATGACCGTGACCAACCTGTTCTACAAATACGCCTTTTACCTGCAGGAGAAAGGTTACGCCTCCGCCATTACCGTGGTGCTGTTCGCCGTCACCCTATTGATCACCCTGATTCAAATGGTGATTGGCAAACGCCTGAAAGTCAGCTGAGGAGCCATGACGATGAGCATAAGTAAAAAAACGTTGGTGTATCTGTTTATGGTTCTGGCGGCACTGGCCTCGGTGGTCCCCTTTATCTGGATGCTGGTGACCTCGCTGAAAACTCAGGCCGAGAGCATTCAGATCCCGCTGACGCTGCTGCCGGCGCACCCCAGTCTGCAGGCCTATGGCAAGGTTATGCGCGAAATCCCGTTCACCGACTTCTATGTGAACTCGCTGCTGGCGACCTTTTTCACCGTCACGCTGCAGATGGTGATCGCCACTATGGCCGCCTACGGCTTCTCACGCCTGCACTTTCGCGGCCGTGATGCGGTGTTCCTGGTGTGTATTTCGATCCTGATGGTGCCGGGTCAGGCTTTTCTGATCCCGCAGTTCCTGGTGGTACAGAAACTGGGGCTGGTGAACAGCATCACCGGTCTGGTGCTGCCGGGTATTTTCAGCATTTACGCCACCTTCCTGCTGCGCCAGTTCTTCCTGGCAGTGCCGAAAGAAATGGAGGAAGCGGCGCTGATCGACGGCTACAGCTACTTCGCTATCTTCTGGCGCATCATGTTGCCGCTGATCCGCCCCGGCATTATCGCCTGCATCATCATTAACGGCCTGTGGAGCTGGAACAACCTGATGTGGCCGCTGATCGTCAACACCACCACCGAGAAACTGACGCTGCCGGTCGGGCTGGCGTCGCTGTCCAGCCGCGCCGGGGTGGAATACCCACTGCTGATGGCCGGTGCGCTGATGGCGGTGATCCCGATGCTGATGCTGTTCATTCTTTTCCAACGCTACTTCATCCAGGGCATCGCCAGCGCTGGGGTAAAAGGCTAACTGCGAACACAAGGTAACTAACATGGCCGGTATACAGTTAAACAATGTGAAGAAGGTCTACCCCAACGGATTCAATGCGTTACAGGGTGTCGATCTGGACATTAAAGACGGCGAGTTTATGGTGTTTGTCGGGCCCTCCGGCTGCGCCAAATCCACCCTGCTGCGGATGATAGCCGGGCTGGAGAGCGTGAGTGAGGGTCAGATCATGATCCACGATCGCTGCGTCAACGACACCATGCCTAAAGATCGCGGCATCGCCATGGTGTTCCAGAATTACGCGCTGTATCCACATATGACGGTCTACAAAAACATGGCGTTTGGCCTGATCGGCAAGGAAAGCAAGGCCGAGATTGACCGCCGGGTGCGAGATGCCGCCGAAAAGCTGGAGATCACCAATCTGTTGCAACGCAAGCCGGGTCAGTTATCCGGCGGCCAGTGCCAGCGCGTGGCGGTCGGCCGCGCCATCGTGCGTAAACCCAAGGTATTTTTGTTCGATGAGCCCTTGTCCAATCTGGATGCCAAACTGCGGGTCACGATGCGCGTACAGCTGATCGAACTGCATAACCAACTGAAACAGGAAGGTGTCGCCGCCACCATGGTGTATGTCACCCACGATCAGGTAGAAGCGATGACCATGGGGGACCGCATCTGCGTGATGAATCGGGGCGCCATTATGCAGGTGGATAAGCCGATCAACCTTTACCACCAGCCCGCCAACCGCTTTGTCGCCGAGTTTATCGGCAGTCCTTCGATGAACCTGCACGATATGGCGATTACCCGCAACGCGCAGGGCATCGGGCTGCGTATCGGCAATCAACACCCTCTCGAACTGCCTGCGTTGCTGCAACAGCAGTTGGAAAGTTACCCCCATGCGCGTGTGTGCCTTGGTATTCGCCCGGAGTGCCTGCGGCTTTGCGCCCCCGGCAGCAGCAATTGCTTCCCGGCGAAGATTGTCACCATCGAACGAATGGGCAACGAAGAGTTACTGCACTGCGAACTGGCCGGGTTGCGCTTTGTGTTGCGCATGGCGTCACAACCTGACTGGGAACCGCGTCTGGGGGAACAGATCCACCTGGCTTTCGATCTGTCCCGCGCGCACCTGTTTGACGAAATCAGCGGCCAAAACCTCAAATAACTAGATCGGAGAATGTGCAATGTCGTCAGTTCAACAACATGGTTATGCCGGTCGCCCGGTTCGGGTGCTGGTGATTGGTGCCGGGGCACGCGGGGAAATTTACTCGCGCTACGCGTTGGCGCACCCGGATTTAATGCAGGTGGTGGCCGTGGCCGAACCGCGAGATGTCTACCGCCGGCAGTTTGTCGAACAGCATGCCATAGCGGCGGACAAGGTGTTCACCGACTGGCAGCAGGCCGCAGACGCCGGCAAATTGGCCGACGCGGTGCTGATTTGTACTCAGGATACTTTGCATCTCGAACCGGCGCTGGCCTTTGCCAAACAGGGTTATGCCATGCTGCTGGAAAAACCGCTGTCGCCGGATGCCAGTGAATGCCGCACTATCGTCGAGGAAGTGGTGCGCCAGAGGCTGATTTTCTCGGTCGGCCATGTGCTGCGCTATACGCGCTATACCCAAAAGCTGAAACAACTGCTGCGCGATAACGTGATTGGCGACATCGTCAGCCTGCAGCACCTGGAGCCGGTGGGTTACTGGCATCAGGCCCACTCCTTCGTGCGCGGCAACTGGCGCAACGACGGTGAGGCGGCCTTTATGCTGCTGCAGAAGTCCTGCCACGACATCGACTGGATCCGCTACATCATGGAATTGCCCTGTGAGCAGATCAGTTCCTTCGGCGGCCTGCGCCACTTCCGCCAGGAAAACCAACCGGCCGGTGCGGCGGACAACTGCCTGGACTGCGCGGTGGAAGCCAACTGCCCTTACTCCGCCAAACGCATTTATCTGGGTGACAACCACAAAGCAACGCCGGGTTTTCTGCGGGTATTAACACCCGAAGTCGATCAGCCGCATCTGCAGGCGGCACTGCGCGACGGTCAATATGGTCGCTGCGTCTACCGCTGCGACAATAACGTGGTCGATCATCAGGTGGTCAATATGCAGTTTACCGGTGGCCGTACCGCCTCCTTCACCATGACCGCCTTTACCCGACTGGAAGATCGCCAAACCCGTATTTTTGGTAGCCACGGTTGTCTCGAAGGTGACGGACGTTACATCCGTATCACCTCTTTTGTCGACGACAGTGAAAAGGTCTACGACGTCGATGAAGCCGAAGATCTGCACGCCATGGCCGGTCACGGCGGTGGCGATTACTACCTGATGCAGCATTTTATCGACGCGATCCGTACCAACGATCCTTCCCAGATACTGTCCGGCCCGGCAGAAACGCTGGAAAGTCATCTGATGGTGTTTGCGGCGGAGCGCGCGCGCCGTGAATCCGCCGTTATTACCCTGAACGGAGCCTGAATACGTGGAAATATCCCAGATACGCTACGGTTTCGACATCGGTGGTACCAAGATCGAAATGGCGGCCTACGACCGGCAGCTCAGGCAGGTGCTGTGCCAGCGGATCGGCACCCCCACCGGCGATTACCGCAAATTTTTGTCCTGCATCCATCAATTGGTCGAGCAGGCCGATAGAGAGTTGCATACCCAGGGCAGCATCGGCATCGGTTTACCGGGCGTGACCGATCCGCGCAGCCGCCGACAACTGGCGGTGAATGTGCCCTGCCTGACCGGCCACTGTCTGGCTGACGACCTGGCGCAAGCCTTGGCGCGGCCGGTTGAAATTGAAAACGACTGCCGCTGCTTTGCCCTTTCCGAAGCCAGTACGCCGCAAACCGACCATCTGGCGCTGGTATTTGGCGCCATTATCGGCACCGGGGCTGGGGGTGGATTGGTGATGAATAAACAGTTGCATAAAGGACGTAACGGGCTTGCCGGGGAATGGGGGCACACCCCTATCTCCGCCCAATTGGCACAACGCTACGACTTACCGCTGTTCACCTGCAACTGCGGGCTAACCGGCTGCTTTGAGCGCTATGTTTCCGGCAGTGGCCTGTTGGCGTTGAGCCGCCATTTCGGTCATCCGGCGGATAACGTCCCGGCGTTAATCGCCAGTTTTCGACTAGGGGACCCTCTGGCACGGCGGTTGATGGCCATGTACGTCGATATTCTGGCCAGCGCACTGGCCGGCCTGCAACTGCTGCTGGACGTAGACGCTTTCGTGCTCGGCGGTGGGCTGTCCAACGTAGGCGAGTTGTACTCCCTGTTGCCGCCAGCCATGAGCCATTGGCTGTTACCCGGCACCGAACCGGCGGCAGTCTACCCACCGGTGCACGGCGACAGCAGCGGTGTACGCGGCGCCGCATTATTACGCCAAAGCTGGCAATAAAAAAGAGTGAAAAGACCGTCAGGAAAAAATCAATGGCACAGCTTTCATCCTGCTTTCGGCAAATTAGCCCCGGCGGTAAGTTGCCGTCTGATAAATAACGGATTACGGCTTTTCACTTTATTTCCCGGCAGCTTTCGGTTGAGGGCAAACTGAAAGGAAGTTGATATATAAACAATTGATACATATGGTTTTTTATAAAATAACCAGTTGCATTTCACTGTTTCGTTTGCTGTAATTCGCCACGAACAACTGAAAGCACTCCTGCCAGATTAACTGCGACGCATTGCGCCGCGGCCGGGTATGGCTACAGCTAAATCAGGAGTCACGCGTTAATGATCAATACCCTAAAACGACGGGAATTAATTATCGACCAGCTTTGTCGCGAAGGCTCGGTACGCGTCGAACAACTCAGCGCCCAGTTTGCAGTTTCCAGCGTCACTATTCGCAGCGATCTGCGTCAACTGGAAAAAAGCGGCTGTGCGGTCCGGGCTTACGGCGGCGCAATGCTCAACAAGCAGTTCGCCTTCGATCGTCCGTTACAGGACAAGGGCCGCATCAATCGCGACGTGAAATACACCATTGCCTGTGCAGCGGCAGCCCTGGTCAACGACGGCGACGCCATCATTCTCGACTCCGGCTCCACCACCAGCCAAATGGCGCAGCAGTTGGTCGGCAAAAAAGATCTGGTGGTAATGACCAACGCATTGAATATCGCTTTCGAACTGGCCAACAACGAACAGGTTGATCTGATGGTGGTCGGCGGCAGCGTACGGCGTAAATCCTGGTCTCTGTACGGCCCGGCCGCCGAGCAGCACATGCGTCAGTTCCGTTTCGATAAGCTGTTTCTCGGCGTCGACGGTTTTGATTTGCACAGCGGCATCACCACGCCGGATCCCGGCGAAGCGCAACTTAACCGCGCCATGTGCGACGTCGCACGCGAAGTGATCGCCGTGGCGGACGCCAGCAAGTTCGGTCGCACCAGTTTTTGCATGATCCGTGAAATCGGCCAAATCCAGCGTTTGGTCACCGACAGCCGCATCCCGGAAAGCTACCTGAATGCGCTGAACCATTTAGGGGTCGATGTGATTATCGCCGACCGTTAACCGAGGTTTTTTAAGGAGTTTTCAACATGAACGGTTATTTTGCTTACGATGCGGGCTGGCTGGAACAACGACACGCGTTGCATACCGCACGTGAGATTTGGCAGCAGCCGGATTTATGGGCCGCCCTGCACCAGCAGTTACAGCTGCAACAAGCGCTGTGGCAGCCTTTCCTTGACCCGCTGCTGGCTAACCCTCGCCTGCAGATTGTTCTGTGCGGTGCGGGCAGCTCTGCCTTCGCCGGCCGCGCGTTGGCGCCCTGGCTGCGTGAGAAAACCGGCCGTGACGTGGTGGCCTACGGCACTACGGATATAGTCGCCAACCCGCACCAGTATCTCGATCTTACGCGCCCTACGCTGCTGGTCTCTTTCGCCCGATCCGGCAACAGCCCGGAGAGCGTGGCAACGGTGGAACTGGCTGACCAACTGCTGCCGGAAAGCTATCACCTGATGCTGGTGTGCAACCCGGACAGCCAATTGGCGCAATATGCCCATCAGCGCGACAATGTCTGTTCATTGGTGATGCCGCAGGGCTCCAACGATCAAAGCTTCGCCATGACTTCCAGCTTTAGCTGCATGATGCTGTCTGCCGCGCTATTGCTCGGCCCGCAGTCCCTGGCCGAGGCCCAGCGGCCTCTGACGGCGATGGTCGTACGCTGCAATGAACTGCGTGAAACCCTGCAGCCCCAGGTGAAAGCATTGGCGGCCAGCGGTTTCCGGCGTTATATCACGCTGGGTGGCAGTTGCTTCACCGGGCTGGCAGAAGAGGCTTCGTTGAAGATGCTGGAGCTGACGGCCGGACAGATTGTCACCCGCTACGATTCGCCGCTCGGTCTGCGCCATGGCCCCAAGTTTATGGTCGATAACCAGACCCTGGTCCTGCTGATGTTCTCCAGCGGCGACTATGCCCGTCAGTACGATCGCGATTTGTGGAATGAGCTGCAACGTGACGGGTTGGCAATGCAGATGGTCGGCCTGGCCGGCAGCACCCAGCCGCTGTGCGACATGATACTGAACCTGCACCACGCTGAAGATGACGTCTGGCTGCTGTTCCCTTACCTGTTATTCACCCAAATGCTGGCATTTGAAAGTTCGCTGGCACTTGACCTGACGCCAGATAACCCGTGCCCGACCGGTGAAGTTAACCGGGTAGTGAAAGGCGTCACCATTTACCGTTATCCGTCATCTGTGGCGTAAGGAATCTCTATGTACCTGATATCCAACCGCGAAATGCTGCTGAAAGCGCAGCGCCAAGGGTATGCCGTACCGGCGTTCAACGTTCATAATCTGGAAACCGTGCAGGTGGTGGCGGAAACCGCCGCCGAACTCCGCTCGCCGGTGATCATGGCCGGTACACCCGGCACCTTCAGCTATGCCGGTACTGACTATTTGATTGGCATCTGTCAGGCGGCCGCACACCGTTACGATCTGCCGTTGGCGCTGCATCTGGACCACCACGAAGAAATGGATGATATCGAACACAAGGTCAAAAGCGGTATCCGCTCGGTAATGATCGACGGCTCACACCTGCCATTCGCACAGAACATCGCCAAGGTGGCCGAGGCCGTGGCGCTGTGCCACCGCTACGGTGCCAGCGTAGAGGCCGAACTGGGCCGCCTCGGTGGGCAGGAGGACGACCTGATTGTCGATTCTACCGACAGCTTCTTTACCGACCCGGCCGCCGCGCGTGAATTTGTCACCACGACCGGTATCGATTCGCTGGCCGTGGCGATTGGTTCCGCCCACGGGTTGTACCACGGCGAACCCAAACTGGATTTTGATCGTCTGGCGCTGATCCGCGAGCAGGTCGATATCCCGCTGGTGCTGCACGGCGCCTCCGGCATTCCTGAAGCCATGGTAAAACGCGCCATTTCACTGGGGGTCTGCAAGGTCAACGTGGCGACCGAGTTGAAAATCGCCTTTGCCGACGCGGTGAAAAGCTATTTCTCCCAGCACCCGGATGCCAATGACCCACGCAAGTATATCGTGCCCGGCAAACTGGCGATGAAAGAGGTGGTTGCCGAGAAAATCCGCATCTGCGGCAGCAGCGGCATGCTGTAACCCAGAATAAAGCACCAAGCCTGGCCGCCGTTTCAGATTCAACTGCGGCCATAACCATTTTTTACCGTGACGTAGTTCACGGTACATCCGCTACATCCGCCTGCGAATCATTAAGCCGTCTTCAGCATGATCTAAATCATGGTTTTTCCCGCCCCCCTCCCTATTATCAAATCAATTGGCACTAAAAATTAAGAATAGTATATAAATCATTCAAAACGGAGATTGCTGTAATTTGGATTAGGATGACATTCAACATACCCGTTTAATTTTTGTTTGATTGGAGTCACTTATTTTTCATTTCATTTTAAAAAGGAATTAATAATGAACTATTCGCTTATGGTATTGGGGCTGCTGGCCCTCCTTCCGGCTGCTTTGCAGGCAGCACAGGGCGGAACAGTCCACTTTACCGGGAAGATCGCCGCCCCCACCTGTGAAATAAGCCACAACAAGGGTAAACTTATATCATCCTGTTACCGTGAAATCAGCGATGAAACCTTTGGTTTTATCACAATGCCCATAGAGATGATGTCATCAGAATTAGTTTCCTCCGCAACTACCGAACTCGTTAATAATAACTCATCTCTTCAGAGAGTGACCGTCAGTTATAATTAACCACGAAATTACATTCTTGAATTCGGATAATATGCATTAGAATAAAAAAGAAGCAATACAGTATTATTTTATAGATCCTCAGATTCATTAATAGTTCTTAACCCGAGTTAAACGAAACATATCTTGAGACGGGGCGAACTCTCTTATCGCCCCATCTTCATGTCCGGAATCCGCCATCACTCCCCCGCATTTCGTGTAATAATCCCCTCATCAAACGAGAGGAGTAATCATATGCAGACTTTTTTTATTGACCGTATGGCGACGCCAGTGGGTGAACTGGTGCTAATTGCCGATGAGCAGGACCGGTTACGCGCCATTGACTGGACTGAGCATGAAGTGCGCCTGATGAAGCTGCTGAATACTCATTACCGTGCCGACCATTTCCAACTGGTAGACAAACGCAACCCCGGCGGTCTGACCGATGCCATGCAGCGCTATTTTACTGGTGAGTTGGATGTCATTGATCAGTTGCCGGTGATGACCGCCGGCACCGAATTCCAGCGTAGTGTATGGCAGCAACTGCGTCAGATCCCATGCGGTGAGATCATTACCTATGGCGAATTGGCGAAACGCATCGGGCGCCCGACTGCCTCACGTGCAGTAGGTATGGCCAACGGCTCCAACCCCATCAGCATCGTGGTCCCCTGCCACCGGGTGATCGGTTCGCAGGGCGCATTGACTGGCTATGCCGGCGGCGTTCAGCGAAAACAATGGCTGTTAAAGCATGAAGGCTATTGGCAGAACGAACTGCTTTAACCCCCGCAGCCGGGCATCGCAAGATACCCCGGCTGCGGTAAGCGTTACGTATTGCTGTAAGTGGCAAGGAAATCAAAACATTTCGGGCAACTACAGAACAATCTACGGTATGGTTGCTCAAATTTCGCACAGAATGCCCCCGTTGTTATTAATGCTACCCTTATCACCTGCAAGAAAAGATGTTAAAATTGACGCATATCAATTATTGAATGAGCGTAATCTATGATCCCGGAAAAACGCGTGACTCGTCGTATCCAGTCTGGTGGTTGTGCGATCCATTGCCAGGATTGCAGTATCAGCCAACTGTGTATTCCTTTTACTCTTAATGCTCATGAGCTGGACCAGCTCGACAACATTATCGAAAGGAAAAAGCCTATCCAGAAGGGCCAGACCCTGTTCAAGGCGGGCGACGAGCTGAAATCGCTGTACGCTATCCGCTCCGGGACCATCAAGAGTTACACCATCACCGAACAAGGTGATGAGCAAATCACCGGCTTCCACCTGGCGGGCGATCTGGTCGGTTTTGACGCTATTGGCGGCCTGAAACACCCAAGCTTCGCTCAGGCGCTGGAAACCTCCATGGTGTGTGAGATCCCATTCGAAACACTGGATGACCTGTCCGGCAAAATGCCAAACCTGCGCCAGCAAATCATGCGCCTGATGAGCGGCGAGATTAAAGGCGACCAGGACATGATCCTGCTGTTGTCGAAGAAAAATGCCGAAGAGCGCCTGGCGGCTTTCGTCTATAACCTGTCGCGCCGCTTTGCGGAACGCGGTTTCTCACCCCGTGAGTTCCGCCTGACCATGACCCGTGGTGACATCGGCAACTATCTTGGCCAGACGGTAGAAACCATCAGCCGCCTGCTGGGTCGCTTCCAGAAAAGCGAAATCCTCAGCGTTAAAGGCAAATACATCACCATCGAAAACGTCGACGCCCTGTCGGTGCTGGCCGGTACGCCACGGATTAACGTGACCGTAAACGCCTGATCCTAAGCTGGGTTGGTAATTCAACAGAATTATTGACCCAGCACATCTCTGCCGCTGTTCTGTTTTTCAATGTTGGGTTACTCTGTAAATTGACAGACTGTTGATTTTCAGCTGTAAGGAGGCCCTATGGCGAAGTATCAGAATCTTCTGGTGGCTATTGACCCCAATCAGGACGACCAGCCGGCACTGCGCCGGGCGGTATACCTGATAAAACGAAATGGCGGGCGCATTAAGGCCTTCCTGCCTATTTACGACTTCTCTTACGAGATGACGACCTTGCTCTCCCCGGACGAAAGAACGGCGATGCGACAAGGTGTTATCAGCCAACGCGCCGCGTGGATCAACGAGCAATGCCGTTTTTACCTCGACGAAGGCGTCCCTATAGAAATCAAAGTCGTCTGGCATAACCGTCCTTATGAGGCGATTATTCAGGAAGTGATCGCCGGTAAGCACGATCTGCTGCTGAAAATGGCGCATCAACACGACCGGCTGGAGTCCGTAATTTTCACCCCAACCGACTGGCACCTGCTACGCAAATGCCCTTGCCCGGTGTGGATGGTCAAGGATCAACCCTGGCAGGAAGGCAGCAAAGCCGTGGTGGCGGTTAATCTGGCCAGCGAAGAGCCTTACCATGACCCATTGAACATCAAGCTGGTGCAGGAAACCGTTGAACTGGCACAAAACGTCAACCAAACCGAAGTTCATCTGGTCGGCGCCTACCCCGTTACTCCCATTAATATCGCTATCGAGCTGCCTGATTTTGACCCCAGTGTCTACAACGATGCCATTCGCGGGCAACACCTGATCGCCATGAAGGCGTTAAGGCAGAAATTCTGCATTAAAGAAGAATTTACCCACGTTGAGAAAGGTCTGCCGGAAGAGGTGATCCCCGATTTGGCCGAGCACTTGCAGGCGGGTGTGGTGGTGTTAGGTACCCTGGGGCGTACCGGGATTTCGGCGGCGTTTATTGGCAACACGGCAGAACATGTGATCGATCATCTGAAATGTGACCTGCTGGTGATTAAGCCGGAAAACTTCAATTGCCCGATCGAAGCTGATGAGGACGATGAGCACGACGACGAAGATTGATGTTTAGCGCATAAAAAAAACGGGCCCTGACAGGCCCGTTTTTATTGGCTTTCGTTACGCCTGCAACGCACGCAATATCGCTTCCACACTCTCTTTGGCATCGCCAAACAGCATCTGGGTGTTCTCTTTAAAGAACAGCGGGTTCTGCACGCCGGCATAGCCGGTGTTCATCGACCGCTTAAAGGCAATCACGTTTTGCGCTTTCCACACTTCCAGCACCGGCATACCGGCGATTGGGCTGCGTGGGTCCTCCAACGCGGCCGGGTTCACCGTATCGTTGGCGCCGATCACCAGCACGGTGTCGGTGTCCGCGAAATCGTCATTGATTTCGTCCATTTCCAGCACCACGTCATACGGTACCCTGGCTTCCGCCAGCAGCACGTTCATGTGGCCCGGCAAGCGCCCGGCAACCGGGTGTATACCAAAGCGCACCTTGATGCCGCGTGCACGCAGTTTCTCGGTGATTTCTGCCACCGGGTACTGCGCCTGCGCCACCGCCATGCCATAGCCTGGGGTGATGATCACCGAAGTGGAATTCTTCAACTGCTCGGCCACATCTTCCGCCGTCGTTTCGCGATACTCGCCCATTTCTTCCGCATTACCGGTCGAAGAACCATCAGTACCGAACCCGCCGGCGATCACGCTGATGAACGACCGGTTCATCGCCTTACACATGATGTAAGACAGGATGGCACCCGAAGAGCCCACCAACGCACCGGTCACGATCAGCAGATCGTTGCTCAACATGAAGCCAGCCGCCGCTGCTGCCCACCCCGAATAGGAGTTGAGCATCGACACCACCACCGGCATGTCAGCACCGCCGATAGATGCCACCAGATGCCAGCCAAACGCCAGTGCAATAGCGGTCATCAGCACCAGTGCCACTGCCTGCCAACCCACGCTGTCGGCACGAACAAACACCACCAGCAGTAGGAAGGAGACCACCAGTGCCGCCAGGTTCATTTTGTGGCGATTTGGCAGCGCCAGCGGTTTGGATGAGATGATGCCGCGCAGTTTGCCGAAGGCCACAATCGAACCGGTGAAGGTAACCGCACCGATAAAGATGCCGAGGAACACTTCGGTCAGATGGATATTCTCCATCACCGGCTCCATCGCCGCGCCGTGATCCAGGTAGCTGTTTAACCCCACCAGGACCGCAGCCAGGCCCACAAAGCTGTGCAGTACCGCCACCAATTCTGGCATTTCGGTCATTTCGACCTTTTTAGCCAGATAGACCCCGATGGAGCCCCCGATGATCATCGCGATAATGATCCAGCCCACGTTGCCGGAGTCCGGACCGAGGATGGTGGCGATCAGCGCAATCGCCATCCCGGCGACGCCAAACAGGTTGCCGCGTTTTGACGTTTCATGGCGCGACAAGCCAGCCAGGCTACAAATAAACAGGATAGCGGCGACAATGTATGCCGCTGTAACTAATCCTCCAGACATATGCTACCCCTTAGTTCTTGCGGAACATCTTCAGCATGCGCTGAGTGACGGTGAATCCACCAAAAATGTTGATGCTGGCGATCAGCACGGCGATAAAGGAGAGGAAACTCACCCAGCCGCCATGGCCAATCTGCAATAACGCACCGACCACGATAATCCCTGAGATCGCATTGGTGACCGACATCAACGGGGTATGCAATGCATGGCTGACGTTCCACACCACGTAGTAACCCACCACGCAGGCCAGCGCAAACACGGTAAAGTGAGACAGGAACTCTTTCGGTGCGGCGTTGGCCAGCCAGCCAAACAGGATGATGGCTAACGCCATCAGGCCATATTTCAGCCACGGTGAAACCGGTTTTGCCTCCGGTTTGGCAACGGGTGCGGCGGCCTGCGCCGGTTTAGGCTGGGCAGAAACCTGGATAGGTGGTGCCGGCCAGGTGACTTCGCCACTGCGTACTACGGTAACGCCGCGGATCACGGTGTCTTCGAAATCAACGTCGATTTCGCCGTTCTTCTCTTTCGACAGCAGCTTCAGCAGGTTAACCAGGTTGGTGCCGTAAAGCTGTGAAGACTGGGTTGGCAGGCGGCTTGGCAGATCGGTATAACCAATGATTTTCACGCCGTTGTCGGTGACGGTCACTCGGTCGGCGACGGTCAGTTCACAGTTACCGCCGTTTTGCGCCGCCAGATCGACGATCACGCTGCCCGGCTTCATTGAAGCCACCATCTCTTTGGTGATCAGCTTCGGTGCAGGTTTGCCCGGGATCAGCGCGGTGGTGACAATGATGTCAACCTCGGCCGCCTGAGCGGCGAACAGTGCCATCTCGGCCTTGATAAAGGCTTCGGACATCACTTTGGCATAGCCGTCACCGCTGCCCGCTTCCTCCTCAAAATCCAGCTCGAGGAATTCGGCCCCCATGCTCTGTACTTGCTCTTTGACTTCCGGACGGGTATCGAAGGCGCGAACAATGGCCCCAAGACTGCCTGCGGCACCGATCGCCGCCAGACCTGCAACGCCGGCACCGATGATCATGACCTTGGCTGGTGGAACCTTGCCCGCGGCGGTGATCTGGCCCGTGAAGAAGCGGCCGAATTCGTGTGCGGCCTCAACAATCGCGCGGTAACCGGCGATGTTGGCCATTGAGCTCAAAGCATCCATGGACTGCGCACGTGAAATACGCGGCACCGAGTCCATAGCCATCGCGGTGACGTTACGTTCAGCCAACTTCGCGATCAGCTCCGGGTTTTGCGCCGGCCAGATAAAGCTGACCAGGGTGCTGCCCTCACGCATTAACGCGATCTCGTCCTCAAGCGGTGCGTTAACTTTCAAAATCAGATCCGACTGCCAAACATCGGCCGTGTCGGTGATCGTTGCCCCAGCGGCTTCATAAGCGCCATCGTCAAAACTTGCCAGTTTGCCCGCCCCGCTTTCAATCGCGACGGTAAAGCCCAGCTTCAGCAATTGTTCCACCGTTTTCGGCGTTGCTGCGACCCGGGCTTCATTGGCCAACCGTTCTCTTGGTACACCAATACGCATAATGTTCCCTTCTCACCTGTCTTTGATGATGTTTATTATCTTCCTACCCATAGCGATGGCCCCGGCCGACAAGCTTTTTGTTAACCTTGTCGGCAGCGAATTAAGGCGCCATCTATAACCTACTGAAAATATGATCGATGATCCATAATTGCTTACGCATTCAGGTCTGTTTTTACATAAAAACGCAGGCAACGACATGACAAATCGCAATTTAAAGTTAAAAAGCCCGCTGGAATGCCGTTTTTACGGCCATATTGTGGCAGCCATCAGGTTGAGAACTTCCGGCGTTGCGCGGCAGTAACGCATAAAAGTTATAAAATTGTGAATAATTAACACTTATGACATCAAAGGCTTTATTATTGAAACTTATGACGATTCTGCGCAAAATAACGGGCACGTTCGTTCAAGGGATTTGTCTCATGGGATAACATAAAATGCTGAGACACTGCTCGAGATTACATGTAATAATCGGCGGCTGAATTACACCTAAACAGTTCAGCACGTTATCAACGTTAATGCGCTAGGCGAAAGGATTTTTTATGAAGCTGAAGAACACGATCATCGCATCAGCCTTGTTATCACTCACTGCGCTGTCTGCTCAGGCGGCACAAGAGTTAACTCCTGAAAAAGCAGCGGCGCTGAAGCCGTTTGATCGCATCACGATTACCGGCCGCTTTAATGCCATCAATGAAGCCGTTGATGCCGTATCCCGCCGTGCAGACAAACTGGGCGCAGACTCCTTCTACATCCAGGACAGCAATAACAGCAATAACGGCGGCAACTGGCGCGTCACCGCAGATCTTTATCATAAAGATGCGCCGGAAGTGAGCAAAGAGCCGAAGTACCGCGTGATTAACGGCGTTACCGAGCTGCCGAAAGAACAAGCCTTCCTGCTGGAGCCGTACGACACGGTGAGCGTCAGCGGTTTCTACCGCAGCCAGCCGGACATTAACGATGCCATCACCAAAGAAGCGAAAAAGAAAGGCGCAGCCTCGTTCTTTATCGTGCGTCAGGTCGATGCCAATCAGGGCGGCAACCAGTTCATTACCGCCTATATCTATAAAGCCGATGCCCCTAAACGTGCAGTACAGAGCCCGGATGCCATCCCGGCTGACTCTGAAGCCGGTAAGGCCGCACTGGCTGCCGGTGGTGCTGCTGCTGCCAAGGTTGAAATCCCGGGTGTTGCCTCTTCCGGCTCACCAAGCCGTGACGTGGGCCGTTTCTTCGAAACCCAGTCCTCTACCGGCAAACGTTATACTGTCACTTTACCGAACGGTACCCAGATTCAAGAAGTGAACAACGTGACTGCCGCGCAGATGGTACCGTTTGATTCTGTGACCTTCACTGGCCACTTCAACAGCATGACCGACGTTTCTACCGAAGTCGCTAAACGTGCTGCCGAGAAAGGCGCCAAGTACTATCATGTGACCCGCCAGTGGCAGAACAAGAGCGGCGGTAACCTGACCGTCAGCGCTGACCTGTTCAAATAAGTTTCACTTTGCGGTTTACCATCGGGCAGCCATTGAGCTGCCCGTTTTTTTGGGCGCGCAGTGCCCTGCCAGTTGAATAGTTTTTTGTAAATTACGCATACTTAATCATTGCATCCATCCGCATCCATCCGTAGAATTTGCGCCAATTTTTAGGGCTATTGTCTACTCGCTCAGTAATTGCCATTACGTTGTTACTGCCAAGCAGTTCCCTCCCAGTTGTTTATTCTGCGTTCAGGATCCGTCATTGGAAAAGAAATTAGGTCTTACCGCGTTAACCGCATTGGTGCTGAGCTCAATGCTGGGTGCCGGGGTTTTCAGCCTGCCACAAAACATGGCGCAGGTCGCCAGCCCGGCGGCCCTGCTGCTGGGTTGGGCGATTACCGGCGTCGGCATCCTGTTTCTGGCTTTTGCCATGCTGTTGCTTACCCGCCTGCGCCCCGATCTGGACGGCGGCATATTCACCTATGCGAAAGAAGGTTTTGGCGAACTGGTGGGATTCTGTTCCGCCTGGGGCTATTGGCTGTGCGCGGTGATCGCCAATGTCTCTTACCTGGTGATCGTCTTTGCCGCGCTGAGTTTATTCACCGATCGCGGCGGTGAGGTCATTCTCGGCGACGGCAATACCTGGCAAGCGCTGCTGGCGGAGTCCGTATTGCTGTGGATCGTCCATGCGCTGGTGCTGCGGGGTGTGCAAACCGCCGCCAGCATCAATCTGGTCGCGACTCTGGCCAAGCTGTTGCCGTTGGGGATGTTTGCCGTGTTGGCCGCGATGGCATTCAACATGGACGTCTTCACGCTGGATTTCCACGGCGTTGCTCTCGGTAAGCCAGTGTGGGAGCAGGTAAAAAATACCATGCTGATTACCCTATGGGTATTTATCGGTGTGGAAGGTGCGGTGGTGGTTTCTGCGCGGGCACGTCATAAAAAAGATGTCGGCCGTGCCACCATGCTGGCAGTGATCTCCGCATTGGCGGTATATCTGTTGGTGACACTGTTATCACTGGGCGTGGTGCCGCGCAGCGAATTGGCCGAGATGCGCAATCCTTCTATGGCGGTGCTGATGGTCGATCTGATTGGCCCCTGGGGTGATGTGATTATCGCGGCCGGGCTGATCGTTTCGGTCTGCGGGGCTTACCTGAGCTGGACGATTATGGCCGCCGAAGTGCCGTTGCTGGCCGCTCAACACGGCGCTTTCCCGAAGATTTTCCGCAAGCAGAACAAGAATCACGCGCCCTCGGCTTCGCTATGGCTGACCAATATTGCGGTTCAGCTCGCTCTGGTGCTGATCTGGCTGACCGGCAGTAACTACAATTCTCTGCTGACTATCGCCTCGGAAATGATCCTGGTGCCCTATTTCCTGGTCGGTGCCTTCCTGTTCAAGGTGGCGATCCGTCGTCAGGACAAACGGCTGATGTTCGCTGCGACAGGCGCTTGCCTGTATGGAATCTGGCTGCTCTACGCTTCAGGATTGATGCATTTGCTGATGTCGGTGCTGCTGTATGCGCCGGGGCTGCTGGTGTTTATCTATGCCCGCAGCGGACACGATGACGTCAAATTGCTGAATCAACTGGAGAAAGGCAGTATTTTTCTGTTGCTGGTGGCCACGGTACCGGCCGGCTGGTTTATGCTGCAGTAGGTGAAGAATTGCCGGGTGGGAACACCCGGTCAGTAACGTTGAGACTGGTGCAGACTGATGGTCATGCGTTCCCCAACCTGAGAGATGATAACTCCCTCAACGCATTCTTGCTGAATGGTCGCCAACTGCTGCGTATCCAGAGCATAGGGCAGTTTAATGTCGAATACTGCCAACCCCTGCTGCTGCGCCAGATCGATCAGGCGCACGATGTTGGTTTCGTCGCTGACCTGGGTGGAAACCACCTGCAGCGCCAACGCTTCCAACTGCTCTTTCCGTGTTTGTGAAGCGGAAGCCTGAGATTTCAATACCATGCCAAAAAATGGCATCACACCATAGATTGCATCAACAAAGCGCCAGTGCTTCTTGCACGATGCGGACAGAAAATCCATGTAATCAAAGCAGATTCTCTCACTGCGGGCGACGGGTGCAAGGTGACTGCTGTTCATCCCTTCCTCTCATTGCCAGTGTATTACATCCTGAAATGGATAATCGATGCGAAGCTTTAACGAATTTCCGCCGTATAATGGCATAATTCCCCTATTGTTTGCCAGTCTGTCCAGGAGCTTTAATCAATGGAACATCACAACTCAGCCCCGGTGCTCATTACGGGCGGCGCACGCCGGATTGGACTGGCACTGGCTAGGTCATTCTTGCAACGCGATATTCCCGTGATTATCGCCTATCGCAGCGACTACCCGGCACTGAGCGAGCTGAAAAGACTGGGGGCAATCTGTATTCAGGGCGATTTCGCAACGCACGACGGCATCTACCGTTTTGCTGAGCAGGTTCGTCAGGCCGCCCCCAAACTGCGCGCGGTGATCCACAACGCCAGCGCCTGGCAGGCCGAATCGCCGGAAGTGCCGCCGGAGCAGGTTATGGCGGCGATGCTGCAAATTCACGTTTATACCCCTTATCTGCTCAATCAATTGCTGGAGTCTTGCCTGCTGGGCCAGGGACAAGCCGGTGCGGATATTATCCACCTGACCGACTATGTGGTGGAGAAAGGCAGCGACAAACACATTGCCTATGCCGCCAGTAAAGCCGCACTGGACAATATGACCCGTTCATTTGCCCGCAAGCTGGCGCCAGAGGTCAAAGTCAATGCCATCGCACCGGCGCTGATTATCTTCAATCCGGGTGATGACGAGCCGTATCGTCAGCAGGCGCTGGCAAAATCACTGATGAAAATCGCCCCTGGTGAGAGTGAAGTGGTCAACCTGGTGAATTACCTGCTGGAAAGCCGCTATGTCACCGGCCGTACCCATGGCGTAGACGGTGGCCGTCCACTGCGCTAACGCACAAATCTGCATGGTATATCGCGGAGCCCCGCGCTATGCTGAATTTCGTTATTCTGATAAAACCGCTGAATATGCATAAAATTGTTTTTGTGGAAGACGATCCGGAAGTCGGCAAACTGATTGCCGCCTATCTGGGCAAGCACGATATTGATGTATTGATTGAGCCACGCGGCGACAGTGCGCAGGCACGCATCGAGTTGGAACAACCAGATCTGGTGCTGCTAGACATCATGTTACCCGGCAAAGACGGCATGACGCTGTGTCGCGATCTGCGCCCGACCTTCCCCGGCCCAATTGTGCTGCTCACCTCACTCGACAGCGACATGAACCATATCCTGTCGTTGGAAATGGGCGCTAACGATTACATCCTGAAAACCACGCCACCGGCAGTATTATTGGCGCGGCTACGTCTGCATTTGCGTCAGCATGGCAATCAGCCAAAGGAAGAATCAACTCAGCCAATCACCCAACACAACGCCTTGCACTTTGGCTTGTTATGTATCGATCCGGTCAACCGTCAGGTGACCCTGGGCGAAGAGATCATCACCCTTTCCACCTCAGATTTTGATCTGCTGTGGGAACTGGCCACCCATGCCGGGCAAATCATGGATCGCGAAGCCCTGCTGCAAAACCTGCGCGGCGTGAGTTATGACGGTCTGGATCGCAGTATCGACGTGGCGATTTCCCGCCTGCGACGCAAGCTGTACGACAATGCGCTGGAGCCCTTCCGCGTCAAAACCGTGCGCAATAAAGGCTATCTGTTCGCCCCGAATGCCTGGGAGTTCGTGCAGCAATGAGAAAGCTTTTTGTGCAGTTCTTCCTGCTGCTTTTCGTTTGCTTCCTGGTGATGGCGATGCTGGTGGGACTGGTGTACAAAGTCACCGCCGAACGCGCCGGCCGCCAGTCGATGGACGACCTGATGAAAAGCTCGCTGTACCTGATGCGCAGTGAACTACGGGAAATTCCGCTGAAAGACTGGAACAAGACCATCGCCACGCTGGACTTGAACCTGTCGTTTAAACTGCACATTGAACCGCTCGGCAAACAGGATCTGAGTGAAGATCTGATGAAACGGCTACGCCTTGGGGAAATTATCGCCCTCGACGACCAATACACCTTTATGCAGCGGATTCCACGCAGCCACTACGTGCTGGTCGTCGGGCCGATCCCTTATCTGTTCTATCTGCATCAAATGCGGCTGCTGGATTTGGCCCTGCTGGTGTTTATCGGCATGTCGCTGGCCCTGCCGGTATTTTTGTGGATGCGCCCGCACTGGCAGGACTTGCTCAAGCTGGAAAATGCGGCTCAGCGCCTCGGTGCCGGGCATCTTGATGAACGCACCCATTTCGATCCCACCTCCAGCCTCAATCGGCTCGGGGTGGCGTTTAATCAGATGGCGGATAACGTCAATACGCTGATCGCCAGCAAGAAACAGTTGATCGACGGCATCGCCCATGAGCTGCGAACGCCGCTGGTGCGGTTGCGCTACCGGCTGGCGATGAGCGATAACCTGACCGAGAGCGAGCAGCAGGCGCTGAACCGCGATATCGGTCAGTTGGAGTCACTGATCGACGAACTGCTGACCTATGCACGCCTCGACCGTCCACAGGTGGCACTCAATATAGAACCTCTCGATTTACCCAAATGGCTGGAGGACAAGGCTGACGATCTGCACCTGATCCACCCGGAACGGGAAATCGAGTTGGATATCCCACACGTCGGCGATTTTGGCGGCGTCGATTTACGACTAATGGAACGAGTGCTGGATAACCTGGTGAACAATGCTCTGCGTTATAGTGAAAAACGTCTGCGTATCGGCCTGTGGTTTGACGGCGACAACGCCTGCCTGCAGGTAGAAGACGACGGCCCTGGTATTCCACCGGAAGAACGTGAACGGGTATTCGAACCCTTTGTGCGTCTCGATCCCAGCCGCGATCGCGCTACCGGCGGCTGCGGGCTGGGCCTGGCCATTGTTCATTCTATCGCCGTGGCCTATCAGGGTCAGGTGTACGTAGACGCCAGTTCACTCGGCGGTGCCAGCTTCCGCTTCTGTTGGCCGCTAAAGCCTACTTTCAATTTAAAAGCAGAACCGGTGTAACCCTGTTTACGCGGCAGCATGAAAACGCGAAAGAGTTATCCGGTTTACAATAAAATGGAGCTAAACGATGACATCTGCACATTCCCCTTCTTCATACGACGAGCTGCGTGCCATTTTCACCCGACTGTCGCGCTTCAGCCACCTCTCCGCCATTGCCGGCTGGGACATGCAAACCATGATGCCACCAAGTGGCAGCAAAGCGCGTTCGGAAGCGCTGGCCGAGCTGAGCGTGCTGCAACACCAAATTTTAACGGCAGAAAAAACCGGTCGTTTGTTTGAACGCGCACAGCAAGAAACGTTGGATGACATCGATCAGGCTAACTTGCTGGAGATGCGCCGTCAGTATGACAATGCGGTGCTGGTACCGGAATCGCTGGTCGAAGCTAAGTCGCTGGCTGGCGCACGTTGTGAGCACGCCTGGCGTTCCCAACGCCCGGCCAACGACTGGGAAGGTTTCTCGGAAAACCTGCGTGAAGTGGTCAAACTGAGCCGGCAGGAAGCGCAGATCCGCGCCGAAGCGGCAGGCTCCAGCCGCTATGATGCCCTGCTGAACCTGTATGAACCGGGGATGCGCAGCAGTGATATTGACCGTATCTTTGGCGATCTGAAAACCTGGCTGCCCGACCTGCTACAGAAAGTAGTAGCCAAACAGGCTCAGGAACCTTGCCAGGTTCCGCAGGGGCCGTTCAATGTGGAAACTCAACGTCAACTGAGCCTGAGCGTGATGAAACTGCTCGGCTTTAACTTCGACGGCGGCCGGGTGGATGTCAGCGCACACCCGTTCTGCGGCGGTGTACCGGAAGATGTACGCATCACTACTCGTTATAACGACAAAGAGTTCCTGACCGCTCTGCTCGGTATCGTGCATGAGACCGGTCATGCCCGTTACGAACAAAATCTTCCGCGTGAATGGTTGGGCCAACCGGTGGCGCAGGCACGCTCTACCGCTATTCATGAATCACAAAGCCTGCTGTTTGAAATGCAGCTGGCGCGCGGCAGCGATTTCCTGAAAATTCTGCGCCCGCTGGTCGTCAATCAATTCGGCGAACAACCGGCGCTGGAAGAAAGTAACTTCATCCGTCTGAATCAACGAGTGAAGCCAGGCCTGATCCGCGTAGACGCTGACGAAGTCAGCTACCCGGCACACGTGATCCTCCGTTATGAAATTGAGAAGGCCCTGGTCGAAGGCGAGATTGAGGTGGAAGACATCCCGGCGCTGTGGAACGAAAAAATGCGCGGCTACCTGGGCCTGGACACCGTCGGCAACTACCGCAACGGCTGCATGCAGGACATTCACTGGACCGATGGCGCATTTGGTTACTTCCCGACTTATACCCTTGGCGCCATGTATGCCGCGCAACTGTTCAATAGCGCACGTGAAGCGCTGCCGACGTTGAACAATGACATCGCCGAAGGCAATCTGAACCCACTGTTCCACTGGCTGAAACAGAATATCTGGCGTCACGGTAGCCGTTTCCCTACCGATCCCCTGATCGCCAATGCGACCGGTGAAACCTTGAATCCGAGCTATTTCCGCAGGCATCTGGAAAACCGTTACCTGTAATATCTTCCCCAGGCACGGCTAACCCCGTGCTTTTTCCCCCTGCTTTGCCGCAACTATTCCATAGCGCACTTCCCCTATCTCAGACACCCTGGCCGCAGAGTGCGGGTTGGTTACCCTCTATATGTATGTTGTAACTAAAATGAGATTGAAAGGCAGTCGAACCCGGTGGATTAACCGGCCAGTATCCACGATGTACATTAGGTTACACGCCGAAACCAATCACTCACGGAAAGCCTCCCGCCGTTTGCCTACTATCTTGTCACCGGCCCCGCAGTGGGCTTGATACATGATGAGTAATTTGAGGAATCAACAATGAAAAAAGTATTAGCTCTGGTTGTTGCCGCTGCAATGGGTCTGTCTTCTGTTGCCTTCGCTGCTGACGCTGCCACGACTACCGCACCAGCGGCAACGGCTACCACCACCATGGCTGCACCGGCCAAGACCACTCACGTGAAAAAACATCACGCGAAGAAAGCACCGGTTCAAAAAGCTCAGGCGGCTAAAAAGCACCACAAAGCCACCGCCAAGAAAGCGCCGGCTCAGAAAGCCCAGGCCGCCAAGAAACACCACAAAAAAACCAGCCATAAAAAAGCGGCGTAACAGCAATCTGATGTGAGGCTCCCTCACCAGTCAAGACTTGAGTTGTCCAACACCCGGTTCGCCGGGTGTTTTTTCATCGGGGGTTCTCATCATGCTGCGTCGCTACTTATTTGAAATCATTCTGACCACGCTGATCCTCTGCGGACTGATCGCCGCCTTTTTTTACCTATAACCGCCCCCCTCCTCTGGATAAGAAATTATTGAAAAATCAATCACTGCCCATCCACACGGCGACTAAATCAGTCTATAGTTACCATTCAGTGTGTTTATGGATGACCCGTATTTTCCAGGCAAGAAACCTATGCGCATAACCGTTTTGCTGTTGCTGTGCTCATTCCCACTCTCACTTCCCCTTTCAGTACGCGCTGATAGCCCATCCGACGCGTCGGTCGCTGAGCAAACTCGCTTATTTTTTGGTAAAGATGAACGCATAAAGGTCACGGAAACCGATGGGTGGCCATGGCAAGCCATTGGGCAGGTGGAAACCGCCAGCGGTAACCTGTGCACCGCCACGCTGATCTCTCCTCATCTGGCACTCACCGCCGGCCACTGTGTGCTGGCACCGCCAGGTCAATTGGATAAGGCCATTGCGCTACGTTTTGTTTCCGGTAATAAAACCTGGAAATACCAGACCGACAATATTGAGACGTTGGTGGATCGCAAGCTGGGGAAAAAACTCAAGCCAGATGGTGAGGGTTGGATTGTGCCGCCGGCCGCGGCGGCCTATGACTTCGCGCTAATCCGCCTAAAGGATAAAAAAACCTTGCCGATTAAACCCCTGCAGCTGTGGCAAGGTGACAGTAAGGCACTGACTCTGGCAATGAAGCAGGCCAAACGGCTGATTACCCAGGCAGGATATCCAGGAGATCATCTGGATGACCTCTACAGTCACCAGAACTGCAAAGTGACAGGCTGGGCGCAACAGGGCGTGCTTTCGCATCAGTGCGATACCCTGCCCGGCGATAGTGGTTCACCGTTACTGCTGAAAACTGCCGACGGCTGGCGGCTTATTGCCATTCAAAGCTCCGCACCGGCGGCGAAAGATCGTTACCGCGCCGATAACCGCGCTTTGGCCGTCACCGGTATCCGCGATGCGCTGGACGCACTGGCTGCTGGGAAATAAATCGTTATGTTCCGGCGTGGGATCCCGCGCCGGAATCAGTAGGCAATTCTCCCACCATAAAACGCCTGGGTGTGGTACCGGTGAACTGGCGGAAAAACGCTATGAAAGCGCTGTCGCTGGAAAAACCCAGGCGTTGGGCTACCGAACTGACCGAGGGCAGCTCCGCTAACAGTTCAATCGCTCTCATCAATCGCCATTGCTGACTCCACTGCTGATAACTCAATCCGCTCTCGCGCTGGAAAATACGCGTCAGCGTTTTGGCGTGCAGATTCAGATACTGTGCCAACACTGCCAATCCAGGCAGCTCATCCCGCCGATCAAGTTCCTCCAGCCAGTGGGCCAAACGCCGGTCATGAGGTAACTTCAGGCCGGTATTCTCCAGCCGTGCCGCATGCAGCTCATTCACCAGCACCGGCAGCAGATCGCGCGCCGTCCGGTGCTCAATAACCTGATTGAATGGCCAATAGGCGATACGGTCAATCACCGCCGCCAGTAAGGGATCCGCTGCCAACACCGCGCATTCTTGCGGCATAGCGGAGACTAATGACGGCTCAAGCCAGATCGAGCGATAGGCAACCTGACCACGGAGTTGAACCCGATGCGCTATGCCACCGGGGATCCACAGGCAGCGAGTAGGCGGTAAGATCAACCACCGATCGGCAAGCGTTACCGTCATACAGCCACGCGGGGCATAGAGTAACTGAGCACGGCGATGCAAATGTTCTTCAGAATCATGTCCTCTGGCTAACTCCGCCGCGACCCCCAGCACCGGTGCCGGCCAGACGTCCGGGTCAAAACTCTCCTGTTGGTCGATCAACGCCATCACACTGTCCTTTTTTTATTGTTTTTTGTCCTTATGATTGTAATGGAACCTTTGGCATTTCCCTATACTGGCGCGATTCTTCACCCATCAAGGTTAATTCCCATGTCACGTTTACCCCTGCCGTTGATGGTAGCCACCATCATGGCCCCCCAGGTGCTCGAAACCCTCTATAGCCCTGCGCTCACGGCAATACGTACCGATTACAACGTCAGCGCCGCTCAGGCCAGCCAAACGCTGTCGATCTATTTCTTTGCTTTTGCCTGCGGCGTCGCCATTTGGGGCGTCATGTGCGATCGCTTTGGCCGCAGAGTCACCATGCTGGCAGGTTTGACGATCTATCTCACCGGCGCAGTAATGGCCCTGCTTAGTCAGAATTTTACGCTGTTGCTGCTCGCACGTGCTGTCGTCGCTTTTGGCGCAGCGGTCGGCTCCATAGTGACGCAAACCATGCTGCGCGATGTTTATCAGGGACAGGCGTTGGGAAAAGTATTTTCGACCCTCGGTATCGCCCTGTCAGTCAGCCCGGTACTGGGCATGTTCGCCGGTGGGATCGTCGTCAGCTGGGGAGGCAGCATGGCCATATTCGCCGCTCAGTGGCTGCTGGCGCTGGTTCTGTTGATTTGGTGTTGGCGTGCCCTGCCGGAAACGAAACCGGCAACACTCTCCGTGGAAGTCACCGCCACAGGCAGTGGCTGGGATATTCTGCGCGATCGACAGATCTGGTACTCCGCGCTATTGATCGCAGGTTTTAATATCATGGTATTCAGCTACTTCAGCCTGGCCCCATTCATGTTCGAACAATTGGAGTTGAGCAGCCAACAGTTCGGCTACTCCGGCATGGCATTAGCACTGGGCAGCCTGCTTGGCGCGCTGTTGAATCGTTATCTGTTGGCCCGGGGCATCAGCGCCAAAAAACAAATCCTTCTGGGCAGTCTGTTGGCATTCGGTGCCGCACTGGCTTTAGGTTACTGGCAACACAGCCTGATGCTGCTGTTACCCTGCACGCTGATCACCCTGGCCTTCGGATTGGTTATCCCCAACGTGTTAAGCCAGGCGCTGAACCGCTACCGGCAGCGGTTGGGCACCGCCGGTGCGATCTTTGGCCTGCTCTACTATCTGCTGATTGGCGCCGGACTGTCACTGGCCGCCAGCGGGCAAAACCTGGCCGCGACGTTGTTAGTGTGCAGCCTGCTGTGCCTGGGTTGCGCAAGCTGTCTGTGCGTGTCACCTAGCCCGAAAGCTGCTCGATAGTCTGCAGAATACGCTTGTCCGAGATCGGATAAGGCGTGCCCAGTTGCTGAGCGAACAGGCTGACGCGCAGCTCTTCGATCATCCAACGCACTTCTTTCACCTCGTCATCCTGGAGGCGTTTCGGCGGCAGCTTGTTCAGCCACTGCTGCCAGGCCTGTTGCACCTGTTCCACCCGTAGCATTTGCGCGCGGTCGCGGTGCGGATCGATCGCCAGCTTCTCCAAGCGGCGTTCAATCGCCTGCAGATAACGTAACGTATCCGGCAGGCGCTTCCAGCCGTTATTGGTCACGAACCCGCGATAAACCAGCGCACCGAGCTGGGTTTTGATATCCGACAGCGCCAGCGCCAACGAGATATCAACCCGGCCTTTCAGGCGCTTGTTGATGTTGAACACCGCCGTCAGGACTTGTTCAACCTGTTTGGCGACACCCACCACCGTTTCGTTCAGTTCGCCACGCACCAGTTCCTGCAGACGGGCGAAGTTTTCCTCCTGCCACACCGGTCCACCGTGTTCAGCAATCAGTTTGTCGATGCCGCACGAGATGCAATCATCGATCAGATCCAGTACTCTGCCGTAGGGGTTAAAATACAGTCCCAGCTTGGCTTTGTTAGGCAGTTTTTCATGCAGATATTTGACCGGCGAAGGAATATTCAGCAACAGCAGGCGACGCGTACCCTGCCACATCGCCTGTTGCTGCTCTTGCTCGCTGTCGAACAGGCGGATTGCCACGCTGTCTTTTTCGTCCACCAGCGCCGGGTAGGCCTTCATCGAATAGCCACCGCGTTTCTGTTCATAAAACTCCGGCAGTTTGCCGAAGCTCCAGATATGCAGATTACTTTGCTCCAGCCCATCGTCCGCCACCGCCGACAGCGTTTCCTGCACCTTGTCCTTCAACTGCAGTTTCAGCACCGTCAGATCTTTGCCTTCACGCAGGGTTTTGTGCTTTTCATCCACCACCCGAAAAGTCATCTTAAGGTGATCGGGCACCTGATCCCATTGCCAGTCCTCACGTGACACCGTCACGCCAGTCATGCGGCGTAACTCTCGCTCCAGCGAATCCAGCAGCGGCAATTCCAGCGCGGTCACCCGCCCCAGGAAAGCCTCGGCATAGTTGGGCGCCGGCACAAAGTTGCGGCGTACCGGCTTCGGCAACGACTTGATCAGAGCAATGATCAGTTCACGGCGGATTCCCGGGATCTGCCATTCAAAGCCCTGTTGCTCTACCTGATTCAGAATAGGCAGCGGAATATGTACCGTAACGCCATCCGCGTCAGTGCCCGGTTCAAACTGGTAACTCAGACGCAGCTTAAGGTTGCCCTGGTACCAGGTGTTTGGGTAATCGAGCGCACTGACCTGATTGGCGCCGTCTTTGATCAGCATTTCTTTTTCAAAGCTGAGCAGGTCTGCATTCTGCTTACCGGCGTTTTTCCACCAGTTATCGAAATGGCGTCCGGACACCACATCGTTCGGAATACGCTGGTCGTAAAAGGCGAACAGGGTTTCGTCATCCACCAGAATGTCACGGCGACGCGATTTGTGTTCCAACTCTTCCACTTCGGCACGCAGCTTCAGGTTAGCGCCAAAGAACGCATGCCGCGTCTGCCAGTCGCCTTCCACCAGCGCATGGCGAATAAACAGTTCACGGCACAGCAGCGGATCGATGTTGCTGTAATTGACCGCCCGTGCGGCCACAATCGGCAACCCGAACAGCGTCACTTTTTCGCTGGCCATTACCGCCCCCTGGGATTTAGACCAGTGCGGTTCACTGTAGCTGTGTTTCACCAGGTGCTGAGCCAGCGGTTCTATCCACTCCGGTTCGATGCGTGCGGCAATACGTCCCCACAGACGGCTGGTTTCCACCAGTTCGGCTACCATGGTCCACTTCGGCGGCTTCTTGAACAGGCCGGAACCCGGGAAGATCGAGAAACGCGCATTGCGGGCACCGGTGAACTCCTGCTTGTCGGCATCTTTCTGACCGATGTGCGACAGCAATCCGGTCAGCAGCGCAGTATGCACGCTGCGGTAATCGGAAGGCTCGCTGTTAACCGGCAGCCCCAGCTCTTTCACCACCTGGCGTAGTTGGGTGTAGATGTCCTGCCATTCGCGCACCCGCAGGTAGTTCAGGAAGTCATTGCGGCACAGCCGGCGGAACTGGCTGGAGGAGTGCTCTTTTTGCTGCTCTTTCAGCCAGTCCCACAGGTTTACGTAGGCCAGGAAATCCGAATCTTTGTCGGCAAAGCGGCGGTGTTTTTCGTCCGACGCCTGCTGTTTGTCCATTGGCCGCTCACGCGGATCCTGGATCGACAGCGCTGCGGTGATGATCATCACCTCACGTACGCTACCGCTCTTCTGCGCTTCCAGCACCATACGTGCCAGCCGTGGGTCGATCGGCAACTGTGCCAGTTGACGGCCCTGTGCGGTAAGCTGGTAATGGCCATTCTCTGCCGTTTTAATCGCGCCCAGCTCTTCCAGCAGGCGCACACCGTCCAAAATATTGCGCTTGTCCGGCGCTTCCACAAAGGGGAAAGCGGCGATATCCCCCAGCCCAAGCGAGGTCATCTGCAGGATCACCGATGCCAGGTTGGTCCGCAGGATCTCCGGGTCGGTAAACTCCGGCCGCGACAGAAAGTCCTGTTCCGCATACAAGCGAATACAAATACCGTCCGACACGCGGCCACAGCGGCCTTTACGCTGATTAGCAGAGGCCTGCGATACCGGTTCGATCGGCAGCCTCTGTACCTTGGTACGGAAGCTGTAACGGCTGATACGCGCGGTACCCGGGTCAATCACATACTTGATGCCCGGAACGGTCAGTGAGGTTTCCGCCACGTTGGTCGCCAGCACGATGCGCCGACCGTGGTGCGATTGGAACACCCGATTCTGTTCGCTGTTCGACAACCGCGCATACAGCGGCAAGACTTCAGTATGCGGCAGATTCAGGCGGCTCAAGGCGTCGGCGGTGTCGCGGATTTCGCGCTCACCGCTCATAAAGATCAGGATATCCCCTGGCCCTTCGCGACCAAGTTCGTCCACCGCATCGAAAATCGCCTGTAGTTGATCGCGGTCGGTATCGTCGGCGTCATCCACCACCGGACGGTAACGAACCTCCACCGGATAAGTCCGACCGGAAACTTCGATAATTGGCGCATTATTGAAATGGCGCGAAAACCGCTGCGGATCGATAGTTGCCGAGGTGATGATAACTTTCAGATCTGGGCGTTTCGGCAGCAGTTCACGCAGGTAACCGAGAATAAAATCGATGTTCAGGCTGCGTTCATGCGCCTCATCGATAATCAGCGTGTCGTACTGCATCAACAGCCGGTCCTGCTGAATTTCCGCCAGCAGGATACCGTCGGTCATCAGCTTGACCAGGGTGTTTTCCCCGACCTGATCGTGAAAACGCACCTTGTAACCCACACTGCCGCCCAACGGGGTTTCCAGCTCATCGGCAATGCGGTTGGCCACGGTACGCGCCGCCAGACGTCGTGGCTGGGTATGGCCGATCAGCCCTTTCACCCCACGCCCCAACTCCAGGCAGATCTTCGGCAACTGCGTAGTTTTCCCCGAGCCGGTTTCACCGGCGACAATCACCACCTGGTGATCACGGATTGCCTGCAGAATATCCTGCTTTTTCTGGCTGACCGGCAGGTTGGCCGGGTAGGTTATTTTTGGGCAGGTCGCGGCACGAGACTGTGCCTTGTGCAACGCCAGCGCGATGTCACTTTCGATTTCAACGGCGGCCGCCAACAGAGCATCGGGATTTTTGATTTTTCGTGCGCCCTGCAGCCGACGTTGCAGGCGTTGTTGATCACGGAGCATCAGCTCGCCCAGTTGGGCAGACAATGCCGCGAGCGGAGATTTCACGTTCGGTATTCCTTGTTTCATCGCTGCTGTATCAAGCTTTAGCAACGGTTTGATAATGGGTTAGCCAGTTTTTAGCTTTGGACGCGCAGAATATCACAAGCCGCTTTTTCCCCATAATCCGGCCGCTTATGGCCCAACAGGTCATTCAATAAAATCGAACAAAGGCCTCGAAATATTGCGCTATCACTGCTGGAAAAATGTGAATAGAGTGTACTGCATGCAAGGGACGCACCGTCCTGATGTCACTGTCATAACGTAAGGAATTACCGATGAGCAAAGTATTGGTTCTCAAATCAAGCATCCTGGCGGGTTACTCTCAGTCTAATCAACTGGCCGATTTCTTCGTTGAACAGTGGGCAAGCGCTCATGGCAACGACACCATCACCGTACGTGACCTGGCTGCACAGCCAATCCCGGTACTGGACGGCGAACTGGTGGGTGCATTGCGTCCTTCCGATACCCCGCTGACCCCACGTCAAACCGAAGCGCTGGCCTTGTCCGATGAACTGATTGCTGAGCTGCAGGCCAATGACACCATCGTTATCGCAGCGCCGATGTATAACTTCAACATCCCTACCCAGTTGAAAAACTATTTCGACCTGATTGCCCGTGCCGGCGTGACCTTCCGTTACACTGAAAACGGCCCGGAAGGCCTGGTGAAAGGCAAACGCGCCATCATCCTGACCAGCCGCGGCGGCATTCATAAAGACACCCCAACTGACCTGATTGAACCTTACCTGCGTCTGTTCCTGGGCTTTATCGGCATCACCGACGTTGAGTTCGTGTTCGCTGAAGGCATCGCTTACGGCCCGGATGTCGCGACCAAAGCGCAGGCCGATGCCAAGGCCGTGCTGACTCAGGTCGTTGCTGCCTGATGTCCCTCGCAGGGGTGTTATGCCCCTGCGAAGCCACAACAGAAAGACCTAAGTCCTGTCACACCTGTTCTACCCTCATAAAAATCCAATGCAGTATTTTATTGCGCGCCTGATGGCGCGCTTTTTTATTTCTTCAACCACTGGCCGTTAATACCGCGTACGTATTCTCCGGCAGGTGCTCGCGTTACCAGCTTCTGCCCGGCCATGTGCGCCACATCGTCGATGGCGATATGATTGCCGTCCGCCACTTGCTGGTATTTTTCGGTGCGACCGGCATTAATGTTTTTCACCAGCGTCAGCGTTTCGGCGTCCTGCTTCACCGGCGCGATATAACCGCTGAGCGTTTCCCCTACGCGGCCCTGCTGTTTGGCTTCATCCAACGTCAGCGCCATCGCCATGCTGCTGAACAACCACCCGGCGCCCAATAAGCCTAAATACCGTTTTTTCATGTTGGCTCCTAGAAAAGACCGCTTTGGGTTTTCAGCAGATTATCAACGTCCTTATCCACCTTGATGTGAATTTCATGTTCGATCTTCACGTTCATGTTGATGGTGATCGGATCTTTAGGCGTCGCGACCTCAATACGCGGCACACAGCCGCTCAGCATAGAGGTGCCCAGCACGGCGAGCAGCAATGGCTCGCGAATGATTTTCATGGTTGTTCCCCAGGTTTTGAGAGGGCCTGTTCCAGCCACTCCTGTAAATTGTCGCCAAAGCGCAGGCTGCGCCACAGCTGAAACACGTTTTCCTGATGGCTATAGTTCAGGATAACCTCTCGTTTGGCACTTTTTTGCGGGTTGACCCCATCGATACGCGCCTTCAGCGTCAGTTCACCGAGATTGTCCAAATCGACCCTGGCCTTGGAACGGTTAATCTCCATATAGCGCAGCCAGTCGATCGCTGCGCCGGTCGCCAGATTATTACTGCCGATAGCATCGGCCATGTCCTTGTCCAACCGCAGTGTCAGCATGCCGGAGTTAGCGATCCACCCGTTGTGCACCAGCCATTTGGGGTGATTCAGGTACAACGGCAGCTCACCGTCTACCCGCCCGGACATGGCAAACTGTTTGGGTTTCAGCGCGGTAAACAAGGCGCTGAGATCGACCTTATCCAGTTTCAGTACCGCAGCATCGTGCTGTGGCATGCGCAACGCTGACAGGCTGATACGGCCGTTCAGCGCGTCCACCCCGACGTTGCTCAGCGTCAGCGGAGCCTGCTCGCTGTAAGGATAGGTACCTTGAAGATCGGCGCTAATATTCTGCATTTCGAACAGGTTGCTGAACGACTTGATACGTAACGTCACCGGTTGCTTGGCACCAAGTTGCCACAGATGATTCTTAAGTCGGTAGGACATCACAAAGTCCAGTCCGCTCATCTCGCCGTCTTTCAGCCACATGCCGCCATTTTTCACCACCCAGTGCCCACCAGCCTCAAAGCCCTGAACCCGGGCGGCGGAGAACGCGGACTGGGCATAAAACTCGCCGTCACGCAGTTTGATATTCAGATCCGGCGAGATCAGCGGTTGGAACACTTTCAGCGATTGTTTCGGCCACCAACCCTCGCCGCGTAAACGCTCGCCGTCCCAGCGTCCCCGCAGAGCTATCGGCCCTATCTGTTCCGCCTGCAGCTTGCCTTGTAACTGGAAGCTGTCCGGCGTCTTGCCCTTGAGCTGCAGAGCCAGCACCGGGGCTGGCAGGTAACCGCCGTTGGTGAAGCTGACCTTGCCCGAGACCAGTTGCAGTTCACCATTGAACGCCGGTGCCTGCGGGTCACGCTGCCAACGCAGCGGTTGGCTGAGGCTGAGCCGCGGCGCATCCACCGTCACCATGCTGTATTTCAACTGATCGAAACCGGTAGAAAGGCGATCCAGTACCAGGGTGGTATCCTGCCAACTGCCGCTGCCAGCGACATCCCAGGCGGCCTGCAGCGGCGGCAATTGACCGTTACCCCAGTAGCGCCATTGCCAGTTGCCGTGGTCCGGCCAAAAGTCCTGTGCCTTACCGTCCAGATGCAGCTTAAAGCGGCCCCAGTAGCTGTCACTGGCGTTAATGATCGCCTGCAGCCGGCCGGTGATACCGGCGGCAGTGACTTTCACTCCGGCCAGCGGCAACCGCGCCTCTTCCAGTTTCATTTCCGGCGTGGCGTTACCCCACAACCGCAGCAGTGAACCTGACTGCAATACCAGCGTCGGGTTAAGAATGGTGCCGCTGAGGATGCCGGGAATGGAGGCGGTCATTGAAAAGTCGGCCAGATTCGCCTGACCGGTCAGTTGGAAGCGTAAATCGCTGTCAATCAACCCGACCTTACCCGGCCCCAACGTCAATACCGCGTTGCCTTTGCCGTTATGGCCGTCGGTAATGACGTTTAAACGAGCGCTGATCTGGGTTTCATCAAAGCCTTTGCTCCAGTTATGCAGCGCAATGCTCAGTCCACCGTTAAGCGGTTGCTGGCTGTATGGCCAACGCCACTCCCCCTGTTTAATACTGACCTGCTGCGGGTTGATTTCCCACGGCAAGCTCGCCAGCGGTTTATCGGCCCCCTTTTCCGTCAGTGTCAGCACCCCCTGCTGCTGCTGCCAGCGCATGTCCAGCAGCAAAGGTTTTTCCAGGTAGGCGGTCTGTATTTCTCCCTGCAGTGCTCCTTGCATCGGCATACTGTCCAAATCCAACGGAATGGCTATCTTGCCGGTCAGATGCAGCGGCTGTGGGCTGTTTGGCGCCTTGAGCGTCAGGCTGTTCAGAGTCAGTTGCTGATGGGGATCCAACAGCGCGTCGACGCTGATGTTAGGACCCTGATACTGCAGATGCTGGCCTTCTGCGGTGGCATGTACCTGCAGTTTTCCGGCGTAGTACTGCCATGGCAGCACCGAGAGATCCTTGATGGTGATATCCAGCAGTGGCAGTTGCTTTTGCAATTGGTCTAGCGCCAGAGGCGCACTGTTGGCGTCACCGGCGGGCAATTTTGATAAACAGGCACTATCGACGTTCAGCTTGTCGCTGATGAGTTGCCAGCGGCCCTGCTGATAAGCCAATCGGGTTGGGCCGACGGCGGCAAGTAAACAATCCTGGGCTAAAAAGCGAGCGCCATCCAACTGCAAGGCTCCCTGCCGCCACTGTAGTTTGCCCTGCAAAACCAACTGACTGCCGTGCGGCAACCAGTGTGAGAGCACACGCGGCAGCCAGCGCGGCAGAGTTTGCCACAGCGCCAGCAGCAGGATCAGCATACTTACCACAATCCCTATGAATACTTTCAATCGCTTAGTCATTAAATGATTGTTTCATTCCTGAGTTAGCCGCCCTTTGCCCGAGCCAAAGACCCTTTGGGCTAAGTCTATGCCTGAATTGGCAATAATGATGGCATGAATTTGACATAGGGTGAAGCCGAGACCGAAGATGATGCCCCGCACAGGGGCTTTTATAGCCATTGATGCGGGTGCTGTAAGTTTTAGTTACATATTCATCACATGAATATGACCTGTTTCAGACTTTTGTTATTGTCGTTAGATTTGATCATTAATAGTCTTGCAAGCATTCTAACAAAAGTCAGCAACCAGCTAACTGTACTAGAGAAGCCATTCCCCACACCCCCGTGGGGATTTTTTTTGGCTCAGGCCAACGAAGTTATTTCACCCCGTATTTGCCACGAATATCCGCCATGCTCCAGCGTCGCCAACTACCCTTAATTAATACCGCCGCTATTGATAACGTTTACCCGTTTTTAGCGTTACCGGAATGGGCTAACCAATTGTAGAATTTACTAAAATCTGTTAAGTTGATCACAAAATCAAGCTGGAGAAACCACGATGAAACTGGCGATATACAGCACTAAACAATATGACCGTAAATATCTCGAACTGGTGAATCAGCAGTTTGGCTACGAGCTGGAGTTCTTCGACTTCCTGCTCAGTAAAAAAACCGCCAAAAACGCCGCCGGTTGCAAAGCAATCTGCATCTTCGTCAATGACGACGGTAGCCGTGAAGTCCTTGAAGAACTGGCGGCATTGGGCGTCGAAATACTGGCCCTGCGCTGCGCCGGTTTCAATAATGTGGATTTGGATGCCGCTAAAGAATTGGGCATCAAGGTCGTCCGCGTGCCGGCCTACTCGCCGGAAGCGGTTGCTGAACACGCCGTGGGTATGATGATGTGCCTTAACCGCCGTATTCACCGCGCCTATCAACGCACCCGCGATGCCAATTTTTCGCTCGAGGGGCTGATCGGCTTCAACATGCATAACCGCACCGCCGGAGTGATTGGCACCGGTAAAATTGGCATCGCCACCATGCGGATCCTGAAAGGGTTCGGCATGAAGCTATTGGCTTATGATCCGTACCCAAGCGAGCAAGCACTGGAACTGGGTGCCGAGTATGTCGATCTGAAAACGCTGTACGCGCAGTCCGACGTGATCACCCTGCACTGCCCACTGACGCCGGAGAACCACCACCTGCTGGACAGCGACGCTTTTGCGGTGATGAAAGACGGTGTGATGATCATCAACACCAGCCGCGGCGCTCTGATTGACTCCTCGGCAGCCATTGACGCCCTGAAGCAGCAGAAAATCGGCGCACTGGGGATGGACGTGTATGAGAATGAGCGCGACCTGTTCTTCGAAGACAAATCCAATGACGTGATCCAGGACGATATCTTCCGTCGCCTGTCAGCCTGCCATAACGTGTTGTTCACCGGTCATCAGGCTTTCCTGACCGAAGAGGCGCTGACCAGCATCTCGGAAACCACGTTGAAAAACATTAATCAATTGGATCGCGGTGAGAACTGCCCTAATCAGCTCAATGCCTGATGATTTTAACAAGGAAGAATATATGAAGAAGTCCATCTCAGTGGCGTTAACGGCGCTGCTGTTAGCGGGGTGCGGAATGAGCCAGAATGGTAAAACGGTGACAGAAAGTGACCTGTTGCATCATAATTTTGCGCTGAAAAGCGTCGATGGCGTGGCGGTGAAGTCGCGTCCCGGTAACGGACCCAACCTTGAGTTCGGTGAGAAAATGCATATTTCCGGTGCCATGTGTAACCACTTCTTCGGTAGCGGCCAATTGCAAGATGGCGTGTTGACGGTGCCGGGGCTGGCTTCTACCCGCATGGCCTGCACTGACCCGCAACTCAACCAGTGGGACTGGGTAATTGGCGACGTACTGGCTAAAGGGGCAAAAGTCGCCCTCAGCGCTCAACAGTTAACGCTGAGCGGCAGCGGCCATGTTCTGGTCTATACCCAGCGAGACTGGGTGCAGTGATCTCTGTTCACCAGGCCTGGCGGCCTGGTGTTCCTTTCTGCTTACCCGGCGCTTGAGCAGGCTCCCTGACCCAGTGTCCATTCTTCACACTGCTTGCCGTTCGGCATCTGGCACATTCTTACAGCCTCACCGTTTAAATTGTGGGCCACGGTTGTGGTGCCGCCCACGCTGGCGCAGTTCGCGCTGGTCTGTAAGGTGTTGATTCTGGCACTGTTGCCCTGCTGCACTGGCTCTTCATTCTTGCTGCTGCATGCGGCCAAAAGCAGTACGGCGCTGGCCAGCAACCATTTTGATGTCGTCATTATTCCACTCCTGAACCCGGAACTACGCTGTGTAAAATCGCCATTGCCGATAACTCGCATCACTTTATGCGGACGCGTTTTGTTATCTTTGATGCAAACCTGTTTAATCTAGCCTGATATATAAATAATGAAAATATATTCCTGCAATTATTTGGCGTTTATTTGAACACTGTGACCTTTATTAGAGTTCCTGGGGGTTTCACCCGCGCGCCTGAACAGCCACAGAGCGGTCTGAGCGAAGGGAGTTGTGCCGGTTTAAGGGAGGGATTAGGGGGCAGTAAGACGGGCTGGGAATTGTCAGATAATAGTAAAAAAACAACGCCGATTTTGTTACTGGATGGATATAACTGATTAATTATTTTCAGTTATTATTACTGAGACCTTCGGCCAGCGTCACTGAATGTCACGCTGGCTATCTTTACCTTAAAATAACAATTAGTGCGCCGCCGTTTTCGACAGTAAATTAATCACCAGTACACCGGCAATAATTAACCCCATGCCAAACACCGCCGGCAGATCCAGCTTTTGCTGATAAACAAATACCGCCGCTATCGATACCAGAACAATCCCCATACCCGACCAGATTGCATAGACAATGCCCAATGGCATGGTTTTAACCACCATCGACAGCCCCCAAAAAGCAACCGCGTAACCGACTACCACCACCAGTGACGGCCACAGACGGGTAAAGCCTTCAGAGGCTTTCAGCATGGTGGTGGCGATGACTTCCGCCACAATCGCCATGGTCAAATACATAAATCCGCTCATCGTTTTTTCTTCTCTAAGTTCACCTGTTCAACAGTATGACGTGCCGGAAATAAATTGTCGTTAAACAACCGCAACAATTCTTCGTCATCGCGCAGTTTTAATTCAGGAAATATCAGCTTACAGCAATTTTTGGCGATTTTTGCTCCGCCACACAAACGCGATAAAGGACCAATATATCCCTCTGCTAGACTTTGTTAATTACTGCGAGAGGTGACTTTTGCAGCTTTTTGAGCAATGAAAGGTAAAGTCGAATGATTACTACAGATGGTAATAATGCAGTCGCTTCCGTCGCCTATCGCGCCAGCGAAGTGATTGCCATCTACCCGATCACTCCCAGTTCGACCATGGCAGAACAGGCGGATGCCTGGTCCGGCGACGGGCGTAAAAACATCTGGGGAGACGTACCGCGAGTGGTAGAAATGCAGTCGGAAGGCGGAGCTATTGCCACGGTGCACGGTGCGTTGCAGACCGGCGCGTTGTCGACCTCGTTTACCTCATCGCAGGGCCTGCTGCTGATGATCCCGACGCTGTACAAACTGGCCGGTGAACTGACGCCGTTTGTCCTGCACGTCGCCGCGCGCACCATCGCCACCCATGCGCTGTCGATTTTCGGCGATCATTCCGATGTGATGGCGGTACGCCAGACCGGCTGCGCCATGCTGTGCGCCAGTAACGTACAGGAAGCGCAGGACTTTGCATTGATTTCTCAAACGGCGAGCCTCAACAGTCGCCTGCCGTTTATTCACTTTTTTGATGGCTTCCGCACCTCGCATGAAATCAACAAAATCGTACCGCTGAGCGACGATACCCTGCGCCAGATGCTGCCGCAGGAGTCGATTGATGCGCACCGCAGCCGCGCGTTGTCGCCAGACCATCCGGTGGTGCGTGGCACCTCCGCCAACCCGGACACCTATTTCCAGTCACGTGAAGCGACCAATCCCTGGTACGACGCGGCCAGCCGGCACGTGATTGATGCAATGGACAAATTTGCCCAGATCACCGGCCGGGCCTATCAGCCTTTCGAATATTACGGTCATCCGCAGGCCGAGCGCGTGGTGATCCTGATGGGTTCCGCTATCGGTACCTGCGAAGAAGCGATCGATGCCCTGCTAACCCGCGGTGAGAAAGTCGGCGTACTGAAAGTGCGACTGTTCCGGCCATTCTCCGCACAATACCTGCTCAGCATGCTGCCGGAGAGCGCAAAAAAAATCGCCGTGCTGGACCGCACCAAAGAGCCGGGAGCGCTGGCCGAACCCTTGTATCTGGACGTGATGACCGCACTGGCTGAAGCCTTCAGCCGTGGCGAGCGCGCCCATATGCCGATGGTGATCGGTGGTCGCTATGGGCTGTCCTCGAAAGAGTTCGGGCCAGATTGTGCGCTGGCGGTGTTTAACGAACTGACGCTGGACAAACCGCGTCCGCGCTTTACCGTCGGTATTTTCGATGATGTGACCGGCCTTTCTCTGCCGCTCAGCGAAGAAACCCTGCCGCAACGCGCCTCGCTGGAAGCGTTGTTCTACGGCCTGGGCAGCGACGGTTCGGTTTCCGCCACCAAGAACAACATCAAAATCATCGGTAACAGTACGCCTCTGTACGCTCAGGGTTATTTTGTCTACGACTCGAAAAAGGCCGGTGGCCTGACGGTGTCGCATCTGCGCGTCAGCGAACAGCCGATTAACTCGGCCTATCTGGTCAGCCGTGCCGATTTTGTCGGCTGCCATCAGCTGCAGTTTATCGATACCTACCAGATGGCAGAACGCCTGAAACCCGGCGGCATCTTCCTGCTCAACACCCCATACGGTGCCGAAGAGGCATGGTCGCGACTGCCGCAAGAAGTGCAGGCCGTGCTGCTACAACGTCAGGCGCGTTTCTACATCATCAACGCCGCAAAACTGGCGCGTGAATGTCGGCTCGGTGCGCGCATCAATACCGTGATGCAGATGGCGTTTTTCCACCTGACCCAAATCCTGCCGGGTGAAGTGGCGTTGCAACAGTTGCAGGACGCCATTGCCCGCAGTTACAGCAGTAAAGGCCAGGATATCGTCGAACGCAACTGGCAGGCGCTGGCCGCCACGTTAGAGGCGCTGATTGAGATCCCGCTGCAGCCGGTTAACGACAGCAGTCCGATGCGTCCGCCGGTGGTTTCCGATGCCGCACCCGACTTTGTCAAAACCGTCACTGCCGCGATGCTGGCCGGACTCGGTGATGCACTGCCGGTATCGGCCTTCCCGCCGGACGGCACCTGGCCGGTGGGCACCACCCAGTGGGAAAAACGCAATATCGCCGAAGCGATCCCGATCTGGCAACCGGACCTGTGTACCCAGTGCAACCACTGCGTTGCCGCCTGCCCACACTCCGCCATTCGCGCCAAAGTGGTGCAGCCGGACGCGATGGAGCATGCCCCTGCCTCGTTGCAATCGCTGGATGTGAAGGCGCGAGATATGCGCGGCCAGAAATATGTGCTGCAGGTGGCTCCGGAAGATTGTACCGGCTGCAACCTGTGCGTTGAGGTGTGCCCGGCGAAAGACCGCCAGAACCCGGACATCAAGGCGATCAACATGGCGCCACGGCTGGATCATCTGGCAGTGGAAAAGGAACACTACGACTTCTTCCTGCAACTACCGGAGATTGATCCGGCGCAGATCGAGCGGATCGACATTCGTACCTCACAGTTGATCTCACCGTTGTTCGAATACTCCGGTGCCTGTTCCGGCTGCGGCGAAACGCCGTACATCAAGCTGCTGACCCAGCTTTATGGCGACCGGTTGCTGATTGCCAACGCCACCGGCTGCTCATCCATTTACGGCGGTAACCTGCCCACCACGCCTTACACCACCAATGCCGAAGGGCGTGGACCGGCCTGGGCCAACTCGCTGTTTGAGGACAACGCCGAATTCGGCCTGGGCTTCCGCCTGACGGTCGACCAGCACCGCAGCCGCGTATTGCGCCTGTTGAATACTTTGGCACCGCAGTTACCGGCACAGCTGGTTAATGCTCTGCAGATGGAGGAGATCGCGCCAGAACCTCGCCGCAAACAGATCGCGGAACTGCGCAGCCTGCTGGCGCAGATCGAAGGTAACGACGCTCGTCAACTGGCGACCGACGCCGATTATCTGGTGGATAAATCCATTTGGCTGATTGGGGGTGACGGTTGGGCTTACGACATCGGGTTTGGTGGGTTGGATCACGTCCTCAGCCTGACCGAGAACGTCAACGTGCTGGTACTGGATACCCAATGCTACTCCAATACCGGTGGCCAACAGTCGAAAGCCACCCCGCTGGGCGCAGTCACCAAGTTCGGTGAGCACGGCAAGCGCAAGGCGCGTAAGGATTTGGGCGTCAGCATGATGATGTACGGCCATGTGTATGTGGCGCAGATCTCGCTGGGCGCGCAGCTCAACCAGACGGTGAAAGCGATCCAGGAAGCCGAGGCCTATCCGGGCCCGTCACTGATTATCGCCTACAGCCCCTGTGAAGAGCAC
Organism: Serratia proteamaculans; assembly: GCF_008830365.1. GTDB lineage: Bacteria > Pseudomonadota > Gammaproteobacteria > Enterobacterales > Enterobacteriaceae > Serratia > Serratia proteamaculans. The sequence goes on from NZ_WBKI01000001.1 coordinate 938,925, forward strand.
GGTTACGATCTGGCACTCAGCCACGACCAGATGAAGCAATTGACCGCTACTGGCTTCTGGCCGTTGTACCGCTTCGATCCGCGCCGCACTGATGAAGGTAAACCGGCATTGGCGTTGGATTCCCGACCGCCAAACAGCAACCTGACCGAAACGCTGCTGAAAGAACAGCGCTTCCGTCGCCTGAACTCACAGCAGCCGGAAGTTGCCAGCGCGCTGTATCAGGCCGCAGAGAAAGAGCTGAAGGAGAAGTACGACTTCCTCAGCCTGCTGGCCGGCAAAGGGGAAAAAACCTCCGCCGAGTAACTCATCGGGGCGCGACCGGTTCGCGCCCCGCTTCCAGCCAGCTTTGCCGCTGCGCCTCTTTTACCCGGCATTAAAATAACTGTCGTTACAAACTCAGTTTGAGCAGCTTGCGCAGGTACACACTGAGTGGATCTTCCACATACGAAAGAAATGCCCCGCAATTCTGGACTGTCCCCATTTCAGCATTTTCTGCCCCTTCGCCTTATATGAACCTTGTCACAAAACGCGCATGAAGTTTTTAGCCTGTAACGAACAAGGTTGCACAGGGTAATTTTGTTAATGGCCCGTTACAGCTTGTCGCGCCAAATTGTTAACAACGATTCATGCGCCAAACGCATCGGTCCATGAGTTTATTGCGCTTATTTACTTCATTTTCCTGCTCCAGTCTGCAGCAACAGACGCGGTAAAAGCGTCAATGACAAACTGGAGATAAAGATGCATTCCTCTAACGCACCCATGACGATTAGGGCAAGAACCAGCGCGATACTGCGTGTGACCTCTGGCAACTTTCTGGAGCAATTTGATTTTTTCCTGTTCGGATTTTATGCCACCTACATCGCCCATACATTCTTTCCGGCCAGCAGTGAATTTGCCTCGCTGATGATGACCTTTGCAGTCTTTGGCGCGGGCTTTTTGATGCGTCCTATCGGTGCAATCGTGCTGGGTGCGTACATTGATAAAGTCGGCAGACGTAAAGGGCTGATTGTTACCCTGTCGATCATGGCCGCGGGTACTTTCCTGATTGTCCTCATCCCCTCTTATCAAGCAATCGGGCTCTGGGCACCGTTGTTGGTGCTGGGTGGTCGTTTATTACAAGGCTTCTCAGCGGGTGCTGAGCTGGGCGGCGTTTCCGTATACCTGGCTGAGATTGCCACGCCAGGCCGTAAAGGCTTTTACACCAGTTGGCAATCTGGCAGCCAGCAAGTGGCCATTATGGTGGCGGCTGCCATGGGCTTCGCACTGAATGCCGTCATGGAAGAAAGCGCCATTAGCGCATGGGGCTGGCGTCTGCCTTTCCTGTTCGGCTGCCTGATTGTTCCTTTCATCTTTTTCCTGCGCCGCAAACTGGAAGAAACCGAAGAGTTCACCGCCCGCCGCAACCACCTGGCGATGCGCGACGTGTTTAAAACCCTTTTAGCAAACTGGCAGGTGGTTATCGCCGGTATGTTGATGGTCGCCATGACCACCACCGCGTTTTATCTGATCACCGTATATGCACCGACCTTCGGCAAAAAAGTGCTGATGCTCAGCGCATCAGACAGCCTGCTGGTGACCTTGCTGGTTGCGATATCCAATTTCCTCTGGCTACCGGTAGGCGGCGCCCTGTCGGACCGTTTTGGCCGTAAGCCTGTCCTGGTTACCATGGCGTTGCTGGCCCTGGTCACTGCGTATCCGGCGCTTAGTCTGCTTGCTGAAGCCCCCAGCTTTTCCATGATGCTGGCGGTGCTGTTGTGGCTGTCCTTCCTCTACGGCCTTTACAACGGTGCCATGATCCCGGCGTTAACGGAGATCATGCCGATAGAGGTCCGGGTTGCCGGTTTCTCGTTGGCCTACAGCCTGGCAACCGCTGTTTTTGGCGGATTTACGCCGGTTATTTCTACCGCACTGATTGAGTACACCGGCGATAAGGCCTCACCCGGTTACTGGATGAGCTTTGCTGCAATATGTGCATTACTTGCGACGCTTTATCTGTACCGTCGCAGCCCGTTATCACTACAAACCGCACGTTAAATCAGGGATTACGTCATGCAAAAAATTTATCGTTCACTCCTCGCTGCGCTGGTGATTTCGTCTGTCAGCACGGGAGTCTCGGCCAAAGAAGTGACCGTCATGATTTCAGGCGGGTTCAAAGCCGCGCTGGAAAAACTGGCGCCACAATTTGAAGCAAAGAGCGGCGACACTATCATTTTGGTATCAGGTCCCTCTATGGGTAAGACCCCTCAGGCGATCCCAGCACGCCTGGCGCGCGGAGAAAACGCGGATGTGGTGATTATGGTGGGTGATGCGCTGAAAAGTCTGGAAAAGGATAATTGGCTGCAGCCGGGTTCGCGAGTGGAGTTAGCCGACTCCTCGATTGGTATGGTGGTCAAACAAGGTGACCCCAAACCCAATATCAAAAAGGAGGCGGACCTGCGCAATACCCTACTGCAGGCCAAATCTATCGCTTATTCTGACAGTGCCAGCGGCCGCTATGTCAGCAGCCAACTGTTCAAAAAACTGGGTATTGAGGACCAGATGAAAGAGAAGGCGCATATGATTGAGCGCATTCCGGTGGCATCCGAGGTGGCAAAAGGGAAATATGCTGTTGGTTTCCAGCAGGTGAGTGAACTGCTTCCTGTGCCGGGGGTAACCTTTATTGGCGAACTGCCTGAAGATGTACAATACATTACCCGCTTTGCCGGCGCGGTCACTGCTAAAGCAGAACACCGCCAGGAAGGCAAAGCGCTACTGGACTTTCTGTCTTCCGCCGAGGCGAAAAACACCATTCGCGCCACCGGAATGAGATCCGTTAAGGCGGAATTACCGGTTAAACAGCGTGATACTGTTCAGTGATTAACTTTTCCAACTCGGCGGCAACGTAGGACTGCATACGCCCACTGCGCCTGATCAGGCCAACCGTGCGCTTCACCACCGGGTCAGTCAGCGGCAAGTGAGTCAGCACTGAATGCTCTGACGTCGGCATCGACATAGCGGGTACGGCGGCAATGCCGACTCCCGCTTCAACCATGCCCAGCATCGTCGTCACATGGCGGGTTTCGCAGATACTGGGGCGCTCAGGAATGATGTGTTCCAGCATGTTATCCAGCAGATTGCGGTTACCTGAGGTCTTATCCAGCCCCACATAATCCTGCTGATAAAACTCGCGCCAGGTCAGTTTTTTTTTACTCGCGATGGGATGATCGCGCCTGCAGGCAGCCACGTAGACATCCTCCACCAACGGCAGAAATTCGATGTTGGGTTGCAGGTTTCTCGCAAAACAGATGCCGAAGTCAGCCTGACCACTGGCAACCGCTTCAATAACATTACCCGCGCTGCTGTCGATAAGCTTAACGCGTACCCGTGGATAGCGGGCCTGGAAACGGCGAATCACATCGGGCATGAAATAGTAGGCCGCCGAGGGCACCGTAGCGACGGTGACCAGCCCTACGCGGTCCTGGCTGACCTTATTGATATCCGCTAATACCAACTCAACATTCGCCAGGAGCTGATCTGAACGCTCAGCGAAAGTCTGCCCATAGAGTGTCAACGTGACGCGCCGGGTCGTTCTGTCGAACAGTTTAATGCCCAGCGCGGATTCCAGCTTCTCTATCCTGCGGCTCAGTGCTGACTGTGAAAGGCAAATAGACTCCGCGGCAAGCCGAAAATTACCGTATTCAACCAGGGCTCGGAAGGCATAAAGATCGTTAAGATCGAAATTCACAGGCATAGCGGCAGACAATCCTTTCAAGGGTAGCGAGGGCTTAAAGAAAAGATGATAGCCGCATATGGGACAACGGCAAGCCTTAAAGACTGACCGACATTCGCCACCGGTGCGCTACTTTGGGGGTCTGTAACCAGGCAGCCGCTAATGTTCAGCGATGCATGCTGGATAAAGGTTTCGAGCCGAAAAACAAACTCAATCTGGTATGTCGCAATTACCCGCAAGTCACGGGCTGCCCAAAAACATAAAGCTTCCCCGAACTATCGCAGTTTATTGGAACTATTCCGTAAGCCGCTTGCCAGTTGAGTAAACACTTCAATAATTTTTGGCAGCGCCCGTTGCGGATCGTCGCTCGCAGCAATCCAAAGCGCGGAATTCAGCGCGGCACTGTTTAACAGATGTGCAGCGGCATCCGCGTCAACCGATTTAAGTACGCCGCGTTCGATCAACTTTATGACTGTCTGGCGGGTGGATTCGAGGCAACTATTCTGGCTGGGCCATTGTGCCGGATCCCCAAGGAAAGCCGGACCATCAAGCAGAACGATGCGCCTTACTTCTGTGTCCAGCGCCATCTTAATATAGGCAATCCCTTCAGCCAGCAGCCTTTCCCAGTCGTCACCGGCATTCGCGGCGGCGGCTTTGGCTCGTTGTGCCATTTCACCATCTACTTGAGCAACAACAGCGGCAAGCAGCCCCTTTTTATCACCAAAGTTGTGGTATAGCGCCCCACGTGTCAGGCCAACGCTGGCGGTTAATTCATCCATTGATACGGCAGCAAAACCTCTTTCGGCAAAGGATTTCCGCGCTGCCGTAATCAATTTGGCGCGGTTCTCTTCCATTGTCTCGGCGCGGCGTTTGGCGGCCATACGATCTCCTTTTTGACATACGTAACGGATGTCATTTGACATACGCGGCGTATGTGTGATTAATTCAACATACGCCGCGTATATTAAATCAATTTTGCATACCGCGCATCCCGCATCACACATTGACTTAAGAAAGGAAATTCCATGATCCAGCGTGAACCTATTTTTCCTGCTAATCGCCATACTCTCTATGAAGAGCACGGTTATTCCGCCGCGATCCGTTCTGGCGATATGTTGTTCGTTTCCGGTCAAGTTGGTAGCCGCGCCGATGGTACGCCGGAGCCGGATTTTGCCGCGCAGGTGCAACTTGCCTTTGCTAACCTGGCAGCGACTCTTGCAGCAGCTGGTTGTACGTTTGACGACCTGCTTGATGTCACCACCTTTCATACTGACCCGGAACATCAGTTTCCGACGATCATGCAGGTGAAACAGTCCATTTTCCCGCAGCCCCCTTACCCGAACTGGACAGCCGTTGGCGTTACCTGGCTTGCGGGATTCGATTTTGAAATTAAGGTCATTGCCCGAATTCCAACCTCAACCTCCGCAGGTTGACAGAGCGTAATGTTATAACGGTGAAGTTAACCCCCTCAACCAGCAATTACACGCTGTATCGTGGATGCAAAGCTGTAGCATTCAGCCGGAAGCCTGGGCACCGTTTGCAGAAGGGAAAAATGGTCTGTCCCAGCATCCCGTGTTAACGGCGATTGGTCAGAAGTACGGCAAAACGTGGGTCCGGTTGTCCTGCGGTGGATCTTCCAGCGTGGCATCATTTCACTGGCTAAATCGGTGCGAAAATACTCATTGTTTCAGCAGCCTGAGTCACCGGGTACTTAGGCTGAAGATCCAGATTGACGCACTCTTGTTTAAACTCAGGAGTAAATGATTTTTTCGCATTCTCACCTCGTTAGCGTTGCTCATTATATCTCTAACAAAGTGTCCGGAATGATTAGACCATTACAAGCTCCTGTGAACTAAATTCCCCCAAACTTCAAAACATTCGGAGCGCCGTCTAAAAACCCTCTTGATTCATTCCCCACACCTATAATACTGTATATAAACACAGTCAATTAATAGGACAGTAAATCATGTATAAGGCTTCGAACAGCACTACTGTGGTCAAGCAAAAGCGGCTGTACTTTCTCCAGGATTGACAATATATGGCTAGAATGAGTGCATATGGGAATCCCGCGCAAGACTATATACACGCGCGGATCGACCTCAACGAATACTGCATAAGCCATCCTTCTGCGACCTACTTTTTGATCGCCTCTGGGGAAAGCATGATCGAAGCCGGGATCACCGACGGATCCCTGTTGGTTGTCGACCGAAGCATTGGCGCCTGTCACGGCGATATCGTGATCGCCAGCATCGCAGGCGAGTTCACGGTTAAACGTCTCTGCCTGCGTCCTGTCGCGCAGCTTGAGCCGATGAATCCAGAGTTTCGCCCCATTCCTCTGCCGGATGGCGGCGATGATCTGAGCATCGTCGGCGTGGTGGTTTCAACCATCACCAGGCTGAAATAATGTACGCCCTGGCCGATGTAAACAGCTTCTATGCGAGTTGCGAAACGCTGTGGCGTCCGGATCTGCGTGGTCGACCGGTGGTTGTTCTGTCTAATAATGACGGCTGTGTAGTAGCGCAAAGCAAAGAGGCAAAGGCTCTGGGCCTGAAAACAGGCGCGCCCTATTTCAAAATAAAGCGCGATTTTGAGCGTGCCGGCGGTATCGCATTCAGCAGCAACTACGAGCTGTATGCCGATATGTCGATGCGAGTGATGGCCGTGTTCGAAGAGATGGCACCACGGGTCGAAATTTACTCCATCGACGAAAGCTTCCTTGATCTTACCCGGGTACAAAACTGCGTCGATTTGGCAGCGTTCGGGCACCAGGTACGGACCAAAGTGCTGCGTAATACCGGGCTTACCATAGGCGTGGGGATTGCCCAGACCAAAACCCTGGCAAAGCTGGCGAACTTCGCGGCAAAAAAATGGGAGCAAACCCGCGGCGTGGTTGATCTTTCAAACCTGGAACGGCAGCGAAAATTGATGTCCTTGGTGCCGGCAGAAGAAGTCTGGGGTATCGGGCGGCGCATCACCAAAGAGCTGCGAAATATGGGAATAAAAACTGCACTGCAACTGGCGGATGCAAGCACCTCGATGATTCGCAAGCATTTCAGCGTGGTGGTTGAACGCACGGTGCGTGAACTGCGTGGTGAATCCTGCTTGTCACTTGAAGAATTTGCCCCAAGCAAACAGCAGATCATTTGCAGCAGGTCATTCGGCGATCGCGTCACTGAGTACAATGATATGCATCAGGCTATCTGCATGCACGCTTCACGCGCAGCAGAAAAACTGCGCGAAGAGCACCAATATTGCCGGAATATCAATGCATGGGTTAAAACCAGCCCCTTCTCAACCAACGAAAAATATTACGGCAACACCGCGAGCATCAGGCTCAGTACGCCGACGCAAGATACCCGCGACATCATTGCCGCCGCGATTCGATGCCTTGACAAGATTTGGCAGCCCGGCCATCGTTATCTAAAAGCTGGCGTTATGCTGCAGGACTTCTATTCGCAAGGCGTCGCTCAGTTGAACCTGTTCGACGAGTATCAGCCGCGCCCCAACAGTGAACGCTTGATGGCAGCCTTGGATCTGATCAATCAGTCCGGGCGCGCTGGAGTCTGGTTTGCCGGACAAGGCAATCAGCAGACCTGGTCGATGAAACGTGAATTTCTCTCCCCCGCATACACCACGCGGGTCAGCGATTTACCGCATGCTCGTGTGTACTGATGTCGACAAGGCGACTTTGCGGTCATGAAATAAAGGAATAATGACCCAATCAGCCTATAGAATGCTAAACTCGCTGCCTAAAACTTCATGCCCATAGTGCCCCCAATTGAGAACGAGCACGATTTAAATGTCAGAACAACAAACAGTTAGTCAAAAAGAGCAGTACAACCTGAACAAATTGCAAAAGCGCCTGCGTCGTAACGTGGGCCAGGCTATCGCCGATTTCAACATGATTGAAGAAGGCGACCGTATCATGGTTTGCCTGTCCGGCGGCAAAGACAGCTACACCATGCTGGAAATCCTGCGCAACCTGCAGCAGAGCGCACCGGTCAATTTCTCACTGATTGCGGTCAACCTCGATCAGAAACAGCCTGGTTTCCCTGAGCATATCCTGCCGGCCTATCTGGAAAGCCTGGGGGTGGAATACAAGATCGTTGAGGAAAACACCTACAGCATCGTCAAGGACAAGATCCCGGAAGGCAAAACCACCTGCTCACTGTGTTCACGCCTGCGCCGCGGCATTCTTTACCGCACCGCTACCGAGCTGGGAGCCACCAAGATTGCCCTTGGCCACCACCGTGACGACATTCTGCAGACGTTGTTCCTCAACATGTTCTACGGCGGCAAACTGAAAGGCATGCCGCCTAAACTGATGAGCGACGATGGTAAGCACGTGGTGATTCGCCCGCTGGCTTATTGCCGTGAAAAAGACATCGAGCGTTTCTCGGTCGCTAAAGGCTTCCCGATTATCCCGTGCAACCTGTGCGGTTCGCAGCCCAATCTGCAGCGCCAGGTGATTGGTGACATGCTGCGTGACTGGGATAAACGTTATCCGGGCCGCCTGGAAACCATGTTCAGCGCAATGCAAAACGTGGTGCCTTCGCACCTGAGTGACTACAACCTGTTTGATTTTAAAGGGATCCACCACGGTAGCGAAGTGGTTGACGGTGGCGATCTGGCCTTTGACCGTGAAGATCTCCCAATGCAGCCGGTCGGCTGGCAACCGGAAGACGCGGATGAAGCCGTCCCGGTCCGTTTAGACGTTCTCGAAATCAAATAAGCCGTTTTGCCGCCCGTTCTCCGCGGGCGGCTCTTTCCCTTCATCAGTTGTCGATCCCGCTCGCAATTTCAGCAGAATTCATCGGACAGTGCCGTTTTTATCCTATACTGTGTTTTTATACAGTCACCCTGGAGATTACCGATGAACATCACTCCCTGCTTGTCTCACGTTTCTCTCGGCAGCAATAATTTTGACGCCGCAGCCGATTTTTACGATCGTACTCTCGCCGCACTAGGCTGTCGACGGGTGTTGGAACACCCTGGTGCCATTGGCTATGGGCGTGATTATCCGGAATTCTGGCTGCAAGTGCCGATCGACGGTAAACCGGCCACGAACGGCAATGGCCTGCACGTGGGTTTTTTCGCCACCAGTAAACAACAGGTTGATGATTTCTACCGCCATGCGCTGGAGGCCGGCGCGACAGATGAAGGGGCTCCCGGCTCACGGCCGCACTATGGTGAAGCCTATTATGGCTGCTTTGTTCGTGACCTGGACGGACATAAGATCGAGGCCAGTTTCTGGGATGAAAGTGCAGCCTGACGGGGTAAATTGCAGACAAAAAAATGCCGGTGATTAAACCGGCATCGTATGAATCAATGTGCTATGCAGTAATTCTAAATATAAGAAAGTAAGACAATTATGGAGCGCAACGCCCATCGCTTGACGTTGCATTCACCTGCGAGATAGATCATGCCCCATTTCCCCCCGGCAAAAGTTGATATCGCTCAATGTTAACCGGGTTATCAGCGTTTTTTGGCTACAACCAGCGACGCCGCTTCAGCCACCAGCCCAGACAAAACACCAATCCGGTCAACGTCAGGCAAAACGCAGCAAAACCGAAAGGATTGCCACCGCCGGGAATACCGCCCAGGTTAACGCCGAACAACCCGGTCAAAAAGGTGGTAGGTAAAAATACCATCGCCAATAGCGACATGGTGTAAGTACGGCGGTTCATGGCATCAGCCATCACGGTGGTGATTTCGTCAGAAAGGATCGCGGTGCGCGCAATGCTGCCATCCAGATCGTCCAACCCGCGCCCCAACCGATCGGCAATGTCCTGCATACGGCGACGGTCGTCATCATTCATCCAGGGCAAGCGATCGCTGGCCAGCCGGGAGAATACGTCACGCTGCGGCGCCATATAGCGACGCAGTACGATCAATTGTTTGCGGATCAGTGCCAACTGCCCGCGCTCAGGAACCTGTTGTTCCAGCAGCGAATCTTCCAGATCGATGATTTTGTCGTGCAGATCCTCAATAAACTCACTGGCGTGGTCGGTCAGTGCATCCGATATTTCCACCAGCCAGTTACCGCTGTTGGTCGGCCCGCTGCCAGTTTGCAGATCGTTCACTACCTGATCGATGGAATACACCTTGCGATGACGGGTGGAAACAATCAGTTTATCGGTCATGTAGACGCGGATAGTTACCAACTGATCCGGCCGCGAGTTGGCATTAAAGTTAATGCTGCGCAGCGTGATCATGGTTCCATCACCCACTTTACTGACACGCGGCCGCGAGCTCTCCCCGGATAGCGCCTCTCTTACCGCATCAGGTAGCAGCGGCGTGGTGGTCAGCCATTCGGCGCTGGCGGGGTGTGCATAATCGAGATGCAGCCAGCAAGGCTCGTCACAGGTGACTTTATCATCGTAATCAATCGATGTTACGCCACCCTTGCCATCGAGCTGGTAGGCATATACTGCGTCAGGAACCTGTAACTCGCGCCCCTCAATGACTTCCATTCCTCATCCCCTCTGCTTTTCAGTTATTCCAGAGTCTAGCGTTAATGATATGTAGATCAAAGGCCAAGCTGTAAGGGTTGGTTTCCCAAACGCACTGATCCGAACCCACTATACTTGTACATACCAAGGAGTGACTGAATAACCAACAGGAGAAATGCATGTTTGATATTAGCGCTGCTGATATTTTTAAAGGGGTATTCCTCCCCCTACTGACCCTATTTATCGCCATCGTCAAAACACCGTTTCGCATCCGGCAAGAGAACCACGGCAAATTACGCGCCCTGATCGAATCTGTAGAAGCTAACAAAGGTGAATGCATCCAACTGTTGCTGTTCAGGGATTATATGCGCAGCAAAAGTGCCAATCTGCTTGAACTACGCCAGCTGTTGATGTTGCCCGATGCCATTCAGGCGCTGGATCTTTATCGCTTTACTCACTCTCAGCAACAAATACTGCGGGTGACGCCTAACGGATTTATATTGAAAGCGTATGCCGATAGCGCCTTTAAACGCTTTTTATTGTCTTGCTGGTATTTCGTGAAGTATCTGTTTTTCGTTACCCTGTTGGTGCTGTTGCCGGCCTTGGCACAGTGGGGCATGCAACAACTGGGGGTGATGATTACGCCATCGGCGGTTACATTCCTGCCCGGAGCTAAAATAGTCAACTACGGACAATTGATCTTCCCGGTATTAGTCTTCACGATGACTATGGGGTGGTTGCTGCACATGACCTTCAAACAGCTATCACAGGCGGGTAATATCGGCTCAGAAACCCGTTTCTTTCGCTATTATCAACAGGCGTTGGAAGCGTGCAAGGCTCGTGAATTGCTAAAGCAACTACGCGAATTTTTAGACGCCACGTCGGGATGACAATGAAAGCAAAAGTTTTACTCTGTCGTCTGGTGAGCCTGGGGGGGTTATTGCAGGCCATCTGCCTGCACGCCAGTCCTGCATTGAGTCAGTTTCCCGAGGCCCACCGGCTGCAACTTGCAGGCTCCGGTCGACTGCCATACTTTGTGGTTAAACCTCAGATTGCCTCACCAGACACCGCTCTGGTGGTCATTCATGGCCATCCGCGTGATGCGGGGAAAACTCTGGCTGCGGCGCTGAAAGCTGCTCAACTTGCCGCCAAAACCGACGGCACGCTGTTGGTCGCCCCGCTGTTTCCAGTTAGCGATGCGCAGGCCACACGTTGCCATTCTCCTGGCGTTCCTTCAGCGCAGCCAGGTGACGCTCTCTGGAGTTGCAGGTCCTGGATAGAAGGCGGTTTGGACCACCAGGGTAATACCACCTCATTTGCCGCTCTTGATCGGCTGATTGTCGAATTGAAAGTAAAATGGCCAAAGCTACAGTCGGTCACCGTCGCCGGTTTCTCCGCCGGGGCGCAATTTGTACAGCACTATGTCGGGTTCGCCCATCCACCTGCCGGCGTGAAGGTGCGTTACGTCATAGCCGACCCCGGCAGTTGGCTCTATTTTGATAGCCACCGGCCGCAGCCGATAAAAAATGCCCACCCCGCCGATTGGCGCGATTGCCAACAACCAGGGAGCTGCAACTTTGACTGGGTTGAGGTTAATAGTGATGTCTGCCCGAACGGCAATCGTTGGAAATACGGCCTTGAGGCCATTCCGGCCTTTCTCGATCAAAATCGTGCATCGGTGCAGCAGCGTTACGCTGCAGCAGATATCACCTATATTGAAGGCGATAAAGACAGTGGGAATTCACCCGGCACCTTCTACAAAATACTCGATAAGTCCTGCGCGGCGCAGTCTCAGGGCCCCTATCGGCTGCAACGTGGCCTGGCCTATGCCGCTTACGACCGACGCTTTATTGCTCCGCACGCCAAACGTGATTTGCTGATCGTTCCCGGTTGCGCACACGACGTAAGCTGTGTATTTCCTTCAACGACGGCGCGTGCTGCCTTGTTTGCTACTCCATAAATTACACCATTCCTCTGCCACAAAAATAACAAGCCCCGCAATTAGCGGGGCTTGATGAAAACTCATGGGGATACCGCAACCTGTCAGTGTTTCAAAATATACATCGTCTGACTGTAAGCCACGTCTTCCGGATTAGTGATCGGGTAGCCTTTCACCCAGGGTTTGATCAATCGGCCATTGGTATACTGATAAATCGGTGCGATTGGTGCCTGATCGGCGATGATCTGTTCCAGCTTATTGTAATCCGTGGTCAGCGCTGCCGGATTGGTTTCATGACTGGCCAGCGCCAGCAGCTTATCGTAATCCGCACTTTTGAATTTAGCGATGTTACCACTGTGGGTTGAGCTCAACAGCGACAGGAAGGTCGAGGCCTCATTGTAATCGCCGACCCAGGAGGCGCGTACCACGTCGAAATTACCGGTGTTACGGCTATCGATGTAGGTTTTCCATTCCTGGTTTTGCAGTTTGACGTCGATACCGAGCGTTTTCTTCCACATTGAAGCCACGGCAATGGCGATTTTCTGGTGACTTTCCGAAGTGTTATACAGCAGCGTCAGCTTCAGCGGATTGTTCGGGCCATAGCCGGCCGCCTGCATCAACGCCTTGGCCTGCGCATCCAGTTCCGCCTGCGGCTGTTGCTGCAACAGGCTCACCTCTGGCTTAAACCCGGCAGTGACGTCCGGTGTGAAGTGGTAAGCCGGTTTTTCACCGGTACCCAACACTTTCTCGGCGATAATTTTGCGATCGATCGCGTAAGACAATGCCTTACGCACCCGAACATCATTCGTCGGCGCACGTTGGGTGTTAAAAGCATAATAATAGGTCCCGAGCTGATCCGGGGTATAGACCTGGTCCGGAATGTCTTTCAACAGCTTTTGGTACATATTTTTCGGGAAGGACTCGGTGATATCGATATCGCCGGCCAGATAACGTTTGGTAGCGTTGGATTCCTGGTTGATCGGCACAAAGGTCACTTTGGTCAGCACCGTGTGCGCATGGTCCCAATAGTGCTCGTTTGGCGTCAGCACCAGCTTTTCGTTGACCACCCGTTCCTGCAGTTTAAACGCGCCATTACCGACCAGATTGCCGACCTTGGTCCAGTCATTACCAAATTTCTCCACCACTGCCTTGTTGACCGGGAACAGGCTGAAGTTGGCGGTCAGGCTGACAAAATACGGTACCGGTTTGTTCAACTGCACTTTAAAGGTGTAATCATCCAGCGCCGTGACGCCCAGCTTATCGGCGGGCAGTTTGCCGGTAACGATCTCATCCGCGTTTTGAATGCCGGCCAGTTGGGCAAACCAGGCGAAAGGAGACAGATTTTTCGGCTCGACCAGCCGTTGCCAGCTATAAACAAAGTCTTTCGCCGTGACAGGGTCACCGTTAGACCAGCGCGCATCTTTACGCAGGGTGAAAATATAGGTTTGGTTATCGGTAGTTTGCCAGCGCGTGGCCACGCCTGGGATCACCTTGCCGTTAGCATCCTGATTCACCAGCCCTTCAAACAGATCGCGCGCCAATTGCGCTTCCGGCAAGCCTACCGCTTTGATCGGATCGAGTGAGGCCGGTTCATCTTTAATGTGGCGAACAATTTCCTGCTTTTCCGCCAGAGTGGTACCTGGGGGAACCTGCGCCGCCATAGCGCTGCTCAACCCTGCGCCGATCGCCACGGCACACAGCGCCAAACGAAAACCTTGTTGAATTTTTTTTCTCGTCATTCTGATTCATCCCCGTTAACCATCTGAATTTTTTATCTTATAGCACAAGATTAGTCTCACCTAGAGTTCCAGACAGTCAAGATGTAAAAACTGGGGGCCAGACAATAAAAAATGCCCGCACGACGATGTCGATATGGGCATTTTCTCTTAACGAACTCGATTAGTCGTAAAGGTGAATACTATTGATGCGGTAGCTGAATTCCTCACCCTCTTCTTCATCAAAAATGGTGAAGAAACCTTTCTCGACCAACGGCTTGGCATGGATATCGGTTTTCTGCATCTGACGTGACTCGGCATCGTCAAAACCATAGTCGAGATAGAAGCTGTTTTTCTGGTAGTCGACGTGCAGGGTAAACGGATAGTTGGACTCATCGCCACGCCCGTCGTCGTTCTTCACCACGCCAAACCATTCACCCTGACGGATCTGGTTTTCCTCGTCCACACCGCACAGCAGCGTGATGGTATCCTGATCATTTTCGCTATAGCTGGCAACTATTCTGGCTACTGGCATGTTAAATCCCCTGTTTGGTTAGCTTTGCCGATAGTATAACAACAGCGAAATAGATGACGGGGTTTTATTGTTACCTGCGCTAACGCACAGTTCACATATCAAGCGATAGCGAACAATTGCTCTGGGAAAGTTAAGTGAAAGCGTAATACACTGAATAAAATGATAATCACTCTCGACCTTTAAATCAGGGACTACATCATGATCCAGCATCGACCGCGCAGTGAACGTGGCCAATTGGCCGTTGCAGGAGAGAATTACGGCAGTTCGCTGTTGGGTGCACCGCTACTTTATTTTCCGGCGGCCGTCAGTGGCCCGGAAACTGGACTGATTATTGCCGGCACCCACGGTGATGAAAGCGCCGCTATCGTTACCCTGTCCTGCGCATTGCGCAGCATCGCACCAAACCAGTTGCGCCACCATGTAGTACTGGCGGTCAATCCCGACGGCTGCCAGCTCGGGCTGCGCGCCAATGCCAACGGGGTCGATCTGAACCGTAACTTCCCGGCAGCCAACTGGCGCTCCGGCGATACAGTTTACCGTTGGAACAGCGCGGCAGAGGCTCGGGACGTTAAACTCTCGACCGGCGGTCGCCCAGGCTCCGAACCGGAAACCCAGGCGCTATGCCATCTGATCCACCGGTTGAAACCGCACTGGGTGGTGTCGTTCCACGAGCCATTGGCCTGTATTGAAGACCCAGCCAGTTCACAGCTCGGCGTTTGGCTTTCGCATAAATTTGCCTTACCGCTGGTCACCAGCGTCGGTTACGAAACGCCGGGGTCATTCGGCAGTTGGTGCGCCGATTTGTCACTGCCCTGCATTACTGCGGAATTCCCCCCTATCTCGGCCGATGCCGCCAGCGAAAACTACCTGGACGCCATGGTAGAGTTACTGACTTACCCGGATTAAACCGGTTATGGGGCGAGATTAATCGCCCCACATTCAAACGCCAGACCCGGTTCAACGTCATTCGCCAGCCAGGTCGGGCCGTCCAAATCGACGAATCGCGCGCCCGGTGCCAAGGGTAGCGCGGCATTGATCGCCCGCGAGGTGCAAAGCATACAGCCGAGCATGATGGCGAAGCCCTGTTCCAGCGCCGCTTCAGCCAGCGCCAGTCCTTCGGTCAGGCCGCCGGTTTTATCCAGCTTGATATTGACCATCTGATAGCGGCCGGCCAGCTTGGGCAAATCACCGCGGGTGTGGCAGCTTTCATCTGCGCAAATGGGTAACGGGTGGATAAAGTTTTCCAGTGCACTGTCATCCGTCGCCGGCAGCGGTTGCTCCAGCATCGCCACGCCCAGATCGGCCAACAGTTGGCAGCGAGCCGCCAGCCCTTCCGCCTGCCAGGACTCATTGGCATCGACAATTAACGTGGTATCCGGCACCGCCGCACGGATCGCCACTAGTCGTTCACTGATCAGATGATTGTCCAGTTTGATTTTCAGCAACCGCGCCCCTTGCTGTTCAAGTTCACGCGCGGCGAAAGCCATGGCTTCCGGCGAACCGATGCTGACCGTTTGCGCCATCAAAATACGTTCCGGTTCTGTAACACCGCTGCGCTGCCAACGGCTTTGGCCACTCAGTTGACACTCCAAATCCCACAACGCGGAATCCACCGCGTTACGAGCAGCGCCTGCTGGCATTAGCTGCTGCAGTTGCTCACGCGTCACACCCTGTTCGACAACCGGTGCCACTTCAGCCAGCAATTCCATCACCGAAGCCTCACTTTCACCGTAACGCGGATAAGGCGTGCATTCACCGACACCCCGTACGCCCTGTTGCTCAATTTCGACCACCACCACTTTGGCTTCGGTACGGCTGCCGCGGGCAATAACAAAAGCGGTATGTAATGGCCAGGCTTCTGGATAAAAACGCATGCTTCTCATAACGGCTCCTGAGCGGAAATTACGCATAATATCGGACGAATACGCGGGTGATTTTTTGGACACACTCTAATATATACAACTATTTAGCAAACTTTATATATCCAACCCACAATTGTTGACATAAACTGATGCCAGGGTGTGAACCTAATGTTAAAGGCGGCCGAAAGGCCATTTTATTAGGCTCATGCCCTTTGTATAAACACCTGTAAAAGGATTCAAGCTAATGACTCAGACAGTACATTTTAAAGGCAACCCGGTTAGCGTTGCAGGCCACCTGCCACAGGCCGGCGAACAAGCCAAAGCCTTCTCGCTGGTTGCCAAAGACCTGTCAGACGTAGCGCTGAGCAGCTTCGCCGGTCAACGCAAAGTTCTGAACATTTTCCCAAGTATTGATACCGGCGTTTGCGCGACCTCAGTACGTACATTCAACCAACTGGCCAGCGGCCTGGATAACACCGTAGTGCTGTGCATCTCGGCTGATCTGCCGTTCGCACAGTCACGCTTCTGCGGTGCGGAAGGCCTGGACAACGTGGTAACCCTGTCCACCCTGCGTGGCGCTGAATTCAAACAGGCTTACGGCGTTGAGATCACCGATGGCCCACTGACGGGTCTGACTGCGCGTGCGGTTGTGGTGCTGGATGGCCAGGACAACGTGCTGTACAGCGAACTGGTGAATGAAATCACCGAAGAGCCGAACTACGATGCGGCGCTGGCTGCGCTGAAGTAATACCAAGAGGCCGAAGAATGCCGGCCTCTAAATGTTAACTGTAGAAACGGGCGCTTATGGCGCCCGTTTTTTTATTCTTCGTTTTCGCCGGTAGGCTTACGGCTGCTGAGGCCATATTCGCGCAACTTATTGGCAATCGCGGTATGTGAAACCCCCAGGCGTTTCGCCAGTTTTCGCGTACTTGGGTAAGTACGGTACAGCCGTGTCAGCACCGAGCGCTCGAATCGCTTGCTGATATCGTCAAGCGAACCATCCATAACCTCATCGCCGAGTGACATTTCAACCTCAAACTCCGGCAGTACGATGTCCTGCGGGCGCAGTTCGAAGCCTTCCGTTTGCGTCAACGCGCGGTAAATCGCGTTCTTCAACTGTCGCACGTTGCCCGGCCAGCCGTATTTGCTGAGGAAACTGCCCAGATCGTTCGCCAACTTCGGCCGCGCGACACCCTGCTCATCGGCAAAACGCGCCACAAACAGCTCGGTCAATGGCATGATGTCCTGCGGACGCTCACGCAGCGGCGGAATAGTGATGGTCAGCACGTTAAGACGATAGTAGAGATCCTCACGGAACTCACCACGTTGTACCAGTTCGGTCAGATTTTTCTGCGTCGCACAAATCACCCGGACATCCACGTGCACCTCGTGTTCTTCACCCACACGACGGAAGGTACCATCGTTAATAAAGCGCAGCAGTTTGGTCTGCATGCGCGGCGACATCTCGCCGATCTCATCCAGCAGCACCGAGCCACCGTGAGCCTGCTCGAAGAAGCCCTTCTTGCCTTCCAGCGCATTCGGATAGGCGCCAGGCGCATGGCCAAACAGCTCACTTTCCGCTACGTCATCCGGCAATGCGGCACAGTTCAGCGCCAGAAACGGCTGCTTGCCACGCGGACTGCGTAAATGGCAGGCCCGGGCCAGAATATCTTTGCCGGTACCGGTGTCGCCGACAATCAACAGCGGCGCATCCAGCATTGCCAACTTGCGTGCCTGCTCCAGCACATGACGCATTTTCGGGCTGGCGGCAACGATGTGATCAAACTCGGTATCGTCATTCACCGACAGATTCTGTAACTGGCGTCCCATACGGGCCGTGGATTTCAGCATCACTACCGCGCCTACGGTGGCATTCTGCTGGTTTTCATCTTCCAGGTAGATAGGTGTGATATCCATCAGGAAGTCCTGGCTGCGGATCACCACCCGTTCAGATTGCGGCGTCGTTTGCTCGCTCTCGAGCCAGCGATTGAAGTTGTAGCCGCCAATTAATGCGGTGGCGGTTTGGTTACGGATTTTGTCTTCGCTGAGTCCGAACAGCGCCTGCGCCGCCGGGTTGGCCAGTTCGACTTTGCCCTTCATGTCGATCGAGAACACCGGCTCCGGCATCGACTCCAACAGCGCGCGCAGTGCGCGGTGTTCGCGTTCAGATGGCATGAAATTCACGGTGCGTACATCGGTCACACCGGCAATGCGGCGGATCTCGACCATCAGCGCGCGGAAGGTGTCAAAATCCAGCTGGGAAAAATTGAGGTAAATGCGGCCGATAGGATCGATTTCGATGCCACGTAAATCTATGCTGCGCAATACCAAAAGATCGAGTAACTCTCGAGTCAGACCGAGCCGGTCTTCGCAAAAAACTTCCAAACGCATCAGTATTGGCCTTATCTCTGCAGGTGCGGGGATGACTGATAACGATGATACTCTCTCACCCCGAGCGGTAGAAGCAATCTGTCAGCAAAAGTTGACAGAACTCTGATTTATCGCTGTTGTTGATGATTTTAAACGCAAGTGAATGACACCATCGGCGTCATTTTAGCTTATCTATAGAGAGTTATCACAACCACCAATAAATTTGCAGATAAATATAATGCATTTACAGGGCGATCGTCTTTCGTCAAGTGAGGGTTACGTATTAGCGTTAGCGGGGAATGATTGCTGCAAGAATGAACAGCGGCGCCTGAGTGAGCGCCGCTGACAGATTATTTGGTTTTGTTATCGCTCTTTTTCAGGGTGTCTTTCAGTTGGCCAATCAGTTGGCTGCGGAAATCACCCAGCTTCGGTTTTTCCCCCTCCAACCAGGGCAGCGGACGACACAGTTCCATCGCCTTGATACCCAGTCTGGCGGTCAGCAAACCGGCACCAATACCCTGCGCCGCTCGGGCAGACAGACGGGCGGCCAGGTCTTGTGACATCCAGTCCATCCCCACTTCGCGTACCAGTTCGGACGCACCGGCAAAGGCAATATTCAGCAGCACCAGGCGGAACAACCGCAAACGGCTGAAGTAACCCAGTTCGATACCATACAGCGCCGCGATGCGGTTGATCAGCCGAATATTACGCCAGGCGATAAACGCCATGTCCACCACCGCCAGCGGGCTGACGGCGATCATTAACGTGGATTCTGCGGCTGAACGGCTGATTTCACGCCGCGCCTGATTATCCAATACCGGCTGCACCAGCTTGGCGTACAGCGCCACGACCTCACGGTCGTTTTGAGTTTCATGCAGCGAAGCCTGCCAGCGTTGCAATGCAGGGTGTCCCTGATCGAGGCCGGCCTGGCGCGCCAGCTTCTCGCAAAACTCACGCCCTTTGCCCAATCCGTGGCTGTGTAACAGCTCGCGTGCCACATCTCGCTCTTCTGCCCGTTGACGCAAGCGATACAGCCGACGCCATTCGGTCACCACCGAACCCACCCCGGCAAAGACAATCAAGCCGCCCGCGACACCGCCGCCCATGGCGATCCAATCCTGTTGCACCCAGGCGGTATGTACCCATTGCACGCCCTGTGCTACCACACTGACGCCGAACAAGGTCAGCCCGGCGGTGACCATTTTGCGCCACAGGCTGCGTTTAGGTTTCAGCGCCGCGTTGATAATCCCTTCGGCGCGTCCCTCCTCCTCTTCCTGCTGCAGCTCCGGCGCCGCTGGGAAAAAGTTTTCCGCCTGCTGTTCATCGAAGGCCACACTGGCGCGTAACACCGGCTCCTGTGGTGGCTGCAGCGGCTGTTCGAAATCGATACGCGGTTTTATCGGCTCGCTCATCGCAATTTATCTCCCAGTAAAAACTCCATCACCGCGTCCAGACGGATATGCGGCAATGGGCTGTCCACACTCATCGCGCGGGGGCGAAACTCATCAAAATGGAAGCCCTGATTTTGCCAGAACGCCGGCCCCGGTAAACGCGCCGGCACTTCGCCGGGGAACACGGTCAGCGGCGCTCCGTCGTTCAGACGGTTGCCTTTCAACGCCGGGATGCGCTGCCCCTGATGGTCGACAATGCCACTTTCGGTAGCCTGTACCGAGGCCAGCCCGACGCAGTCCATGCTGATGCCCTCAAACGCCGCGTTCTGCCACGCTTCCTGCACCAGCTGTTGCAGCAACGACACCAGATTGGCGTGCTGATCGGCGGTGATATGATCCGCCTTGGTGGCGGCGAACATCAGTTTATCGATGGTAGGTGAAAATAACCGGCGGAACAGCGTGCGCTTACCGTAGTGGAAACTTTGCATCAGTTGGGTCAGCGCCAGCCGCATGTCGTTGAACGCCTGCGGGCCACTGTTAAGCGGCTGCAGGCAATCCACCAGCACAATCTGACGATCGAAGCGGACGAAATGCTCTTTATAAAAGTTTTTGACGATGGTCTGGCAGTAATAGTTGAACCGCGCACGCAGCATGCCGATATTGCTGTGTTTATCAGCCTGCGCCAGCCTGGATTCACCGAGACTGTCGACATTGGGCCAGGGGAAGAACTGTAATGCAGGTGCACCGGCCAGATCGCCCGGCAGCACGAAGCGGCCCGGCTGAATAAAATGCAGCCCTTCACTTTTGCACCGCAACAGGTAATCGGTATAGGCCTGGGCGATGGCCGCCAGCTTGTTTTCATCGGCCGGGGCCAGCGGATCGCAGCTTTTACACAGTTCCAGCCAGGGCTTGGCCCACTCGGCGCGGTCGCCCTGCAGCAGACCGGCCATTTGCCGCGACCAGGCCAGATAGTCCTGTTCCAGCATCGGCAAGTCCAACAACCATTCGCCGGGATAATCGACAATCTCCAGATACAGCGTTGAAGTGTCTTTGAAGTGACGCAGCAGTGAGTCGTTGGAACGGTAGCGCAACGCCAGGCGAATTTCGCTGACGCCACGCGTCGGGGTCGGCCAGCTCGGCGGAGTGCCATAAAGCTGTGCCAGCCCTTCATCATAGGTAAAACGCTGAATGCCGAGATCGCGTTGCGGAATGCGCTTCACGCCCAACAGACGTTCTTCACGTACCGGCGAGAACAGCGGCATACGCGCACCGCTGTGAACGTGCAGCAATTGATTGACGAAAGCGGTGATAAAGGCGGTTTTGCCGCTGCGGCTCAGGCCGGTCACCGCCAGGCGCAGGTGTCGATCCATCCCGCGGTTGACCAGCGACGTTAACTCATTTTGCAGTCGTTTCATTTTGCGTAAAGTTACTTCCTTTTGTCATAAAAAACAGCCAGTTAAAAAACCATCATTCTTTAGCATCTATATTCATTATTATAGCCATAAGCTTGGCTATTTTATGTATAGATAGGTTTTTTTGACACCTGCACAGCCCCCTTAACTTTCATTGTGTGGTATATGGCAGAGCGTTCTAATATCGCATCCAATAAAAGATCAAGATAGTATTATCTTTCTGGGATTAATCCCGTCAATACACCATTAATCCATACAGGATTTGGTGTCAAAAATACTATTCCATGAAATTTATATTACCCGGAGAGCCCTATGAACGCAATTAATTTAGAGCAAGGTATTGTCACTGTAAACTCCATGAGTGACTTAAGGATAATTTCTCCTGAACATGATGGTCAGCGTATATTTCTAACTGAATACTATGCCGGAAAAGGCAAAGGCGGAGGTCTATTTACAGGTCATCTCAACATCCCCAACGCAATAGACGATGGTGGATACTCAACCATTAAAGTTGGCCAAGAATCAGCAGTGTGGCGCAGAGACGACCTTACACAACTTTCTTTATATGATGGCGGCTGCGACCCAACACTGAACGATAACAGCACGTTTATTCAAAACATTTCATTAATACAAGGCGATCGCTCAGTAAAAATCCCAAGTGGTTACTGGAATATTGCAAAGCCGATTATTTTCCCGGCTAACCGTGGGATCGCACTCTACGGTGAAAGTAGTTTTAACGGGAGAGCAGCGTTAACCTACTCAGGGCCAGACCTGACTGATATTCATGACGTTAGTGGGGTAATAACCGTAACAGCCAACCCAGGAGAGATGACCTATAGCGGCGTTAATTTCAAAAACTTTCAAATTATCGGTAATTATAAAATCATTAGTGGATTAAGTATCAAGCATGCAGGTTACGTGCAAGTACAGAATGTAAGCATTCTCTACTGCAAAGGGGCTGGCCTCTATCTTGATAAGGTACAGGACAGTTACTTTAAATTCCTGGAGGTTCAGGGATGCGGCAGAACGTCAGGTGATTATAACAGTTATACTGACATTACAGATTATGGGAAGATGCTATTAGCCCCTATTCACTTAACCTCAACTATCAAGAATGATGAATGCAATATGTTGCGCTTCGAAGACTGTCAATGGGAGGCGAACTTAATCAGCCCAACAATCTACGTTCACGGTGGCATTGGTCTTTGGTTCAGAAATTTACATATGGAACACCGTACCGGACCATTAAAAAAACTGATGGGCAGCAACCCTAACGCCAGTTGCCTGTTATATATGAACAACTCAGGTGAAGTTTATCTAAATGAAATTCAGGCATCAGAAGTAAAGCACCTGACATATAGTACAGGGTATGGCGTTTTATATGCTACCAACATTAACCGAGGCGGAGATGTTACGCATGCGGCATCAGGCAAGCAGTTCAATATTTTCATGAATGGATGTTGGCTGCAGGACATGAATTTTTCACCTAGTGTGAAAGCCATGATCAGCAATTGCCGGTTAGCAAATCTGAAGTGGAATTACCCATCCTATGCAGGAACTATTTCTGACACCCAATTTTCCGGCGAGGTTGCCATTACTGAAGACGGTGCCAATACCCGAATCGATCTGGTCGACTGTCAATACGGCAGCGTAAGAAGCAACACCAGTAATCTACGCTTCCTTGGCGGCCGCTGCCTCGGAGATTTTCGTTATGTATCGCGCTCTGGCGTAGGTTCGGTCATCGATGTCGATGTTGAAGGAGCCACAACCATCAGCACAAGTTACGGTAGCTCA
Organism: Serratia proteamaculans; assembly: GCF_008830365.1. Lineage (GTDB taxonomy): Bacteria > Pseudomonadota > Gammaproteobacteria > Enterobacterales > Enterobacteriaceae > Serratia > Serratia proteamaculans. The sequence goes on from NZ_WBKI01000001.1 coordinate 962,104, forward strand.
TATCAACCGGGTAGATCCAACTATACCGTGGCGCGCGTTGCCGATGGTCCCAAGGAACTCGGCGGTACCATGCGCCCCATTGGCTCCGAATGGTTCAATACGGCAGTTTCCGGGGATCAAGAAGGTGCGATTTACAGCTGGGTGAAAACGGCTACGGGCTGGCGGCCCAATAGCCGCATCAGTCGCTTTGGCACCAATTTATCTTCAATGACGCTTTCCCAGCTTCCTGCTGCGGCCTCCTGTAAAGGTACCGTCATTTTCTGCACCAATACCGCCGGCTCGCCAGCGGCTCAGGCCATTATTAGCGATGGCTCAGACTGGGTCTATCTGGCAGCCCCAGGTACGAAAGCGACGACAGCCAATTAAAGTTCATACCGCCCTACTTGGGCGGTATTTTTTCATCTGTAGCATAACGCCCAAATACCTTGTTCAGGCCTTTGCGGAACAGCGGTTCCAGCACCAGCGCCAGGACAAAGCGAATCGGTTTGCGACCCACGGTACGCAGCAGCCAACCGGCCGCCCCTGCCGGGCCGTAATTCAGTAACGCTATGATGATGACTTTAGACAATGTCTTCAACATTGTACCGGCTCCTTGTTTAAATCCACCGGATTTAACGGCGTTTACGGCATAGGTTTTTTTCATTATCAATGCCCTCCGGCACAATTTTGTTCATAAGGATGATGTCAGCGGCAATGCCTGACCTGCGCCACGCGCAGGCCATTGCACTCAAGGCGGGGTTATAACTTGCGGAAACGACTCTGTACGCCGAAGGTATCCGACGTGACATAACGCTCAACCTGCCGCAGTTGCTGTTCGCCACTGCCCAGCTCGTACTCTAATTGGTCGAGCAACTGGCGCGGTGTTTTTTGCTGTTCGCCGTCAAAACGGCTGGCTGGTGCTTCATCCAGCACGAACACCAGGGCGAAATAGGCGATCAGGGTGAAGAAGAACAGTCCGAAGAACATCGACAACACCACAATCACTCGGATCAGGCGCACCGGCACGTCAAAATAATGGGCCAGACCGGCGCAGACGCCCTTCAGCATGCCTTCTTCAGGGACACGATAAAGCTTTTTACTGCCCAGAGTGTTGTTCATCAAGACTGTCTCCAGTTCGGGTGTTCTGCATCGAGGATCTCTTCCAGCGCCTGAATGCGTTCACGCATGCGCTTGGCATCTTCCGCCAACTGCGCCAGACGCTGCATTTCCTGATGGCTCAGTTGAATGCCGTTTTGTTGCCGATTGCTGTAATGCAGCCAAAGCCAAATCGGTGCGACAAACAACACAAAGATTGTCAACGGAATGGCAAGTAATAGAGCACTCATTTATTTTCCTTCTTAATGCGTCTTGGTGGGCGGCCACATCACCGTGGCCGCTGTCGCCTTACTCAGAGCGGTTCATTTTCGCTTTCAGCGCCGCCAGTTGCTCACTGATGGCATCGTCGGCTTTCAGCTCGGCAAATTCTTGATCCAGAGACTTCTTTTTACCGATGATGACGCTTTCCGCCTCGGCTTCCATATGGTCGATGCGGCGTTCGAACTGCTCGAAACGTGCCATCGCTTCATCCAGTTTGCCGCTGTCGAGCTGACGGCGCACGTCGCGGGAAGATGATGCCGCCTGGTGACGCAATGTCAGAGCCTGCTGGCGAGCGCGGGTTTCGGTCAGCTTGTTTTCCAATTCGCCGATTTCGCTTTTCATGCGCGCCAACGTTTCTTCTACGGTAGACACTTCATGAGTCAACGTAGAGATCAGGTCGGCCACTTTTTGTTTTTCGATCAGGGCCGCACGGGCCAGATCTTCTTTCTCTTTGCGCAGCGCCAGTTCGGCTTTGTCCTGCCAATCGCTAAGCTGGTTTTCACCCTGCTCAATGCGGCGCAGCAACTGTTTTTTCTCCGCCAGCGCACGCGCTGAGGTAGAACGCACTTCAACCAGCGTGTCTTCCATCTCCTGGATCATCAAACGGACCAGTTTTTGCGGATCTTCCGCCTTATCCAGCAACGTATTGATGTTGGCGTTCACGATGTCGGCAAAACGAGAAAAAATACCCATAATTCACTTCCTCTTGGTTCTGATGGCGTCTAAAGCGCCGCGTTAGGTCATACAGATTTCTCTAAGACTTAATCAAAACTCGTGCCAACTTTTATTTCATTGAATAACAACAATTTTTTATTTTTGACTCTCTGCAGACTTACTGTAGAGTGATTATTTTCACCAAACATTGGCGAATTTCATCATGAGCGAACAGTTAGAAAACCTGCTGGGCGAAGCAAATGCCTTTGTCGAAGTATTGGAGCAAGTCTCGCAACTGGCAAAGTTGAACAAACCGGTGTTGGTGATCGGTGAGCGCGGTACCGGCAAAGAATTAATTGCCCACCGTTTGCATTACCTTTCCAACCGTTGGCAGGGGCCGTTTATCTCGCTTAACTGCGCGGCGCTGAATGAAAACCTGCTGGACTCCGAACTGTTCGGCCACGAGGCCGGTGCCTTTACCGGCGCGCAGAAACGTCATCTTGGTCGCTTTGAACGTGCCGACGGCGGCACTTTGTTTCTCGATGAGCTGGCCACCGCCCCAATGCTGGTGCAGGAAAAACTGCTGCGGGTAATTGAATACGGTCACCTGGAACGCGTTGGCGGTAGCCAGCCGCTGCAGGTTGATGTCCGGCTGGTGTGCGCTACCAATGACGACCTGCCTGCACTGGCGGCGGCGGGTAAATTCCGCGCCGACTTGCTCGACCGTCTGGCATTCGACGTGGTGCAGTTGCCGCCGCTGCGCCAGCGGCAGCAAGACATCATGTTACTGGCCGAACACTTTGCGATTCAGATGTGCCGCGAGCTGTCGCTGTCGCTGTTCCCCGGCTTTACCGAACGCGCCAGAGACACCCTGCTCGGTTATCACTGGCCGGGCAACGTGCGTGAACTGAAAAACGTGGTGGAACGTTCGGTATATCGGCACGGTACCAGTGACAGCGCGTTGGATGAAATCATCATTAATCCGTTCGCCCAACGGGAAACCCTGCCATTGCCCACCCAACGCGAGACAGGTGATGAACGTCCCACACTGCCGCTGGATTTGAAAACCTGGCAGTTGGCGCAGGAAAAATCGCTGATTGAAGCGGCGCTGCAACAGGGAAGATTTAATCAGCGTAAGGCGGCGGAGCTGCTGGGGCTGACCTATCACCAGTTGCGCGGCATGCTGAAAAAGCACGCATTGTTGCAAAATGGCGAGGTAGAAGAAGAATAACAGGCAAAAAAAAGCCAGCACCCGAGCTGGCTTAAAAAACACTGGAAGCAATGTGAGCAATGTCGTGCCTTTCACAGCAGAGCCACAAGCTGTGGCCTTCCGTGAACTGCCAGGTGATGATAATAGTTCTCAGTATCACCTGTAAAGCACTTTGTTGAGAATTTTTCTCATTACCACACTGTCATTGTGCAATTACCACTCAGGGAAGGGATCGGCCATCTCATGCCAGTAGTCTACCCCGGCAGCCATTTCCTCATCACTTAGCAGGCAGGCATCCAGCAAACGCGTTATTTCGGCCTGCGGTAGGTTCTGCCCGATAAACACCAGTTCCTGGCGCATATCGCCAAAGGGCTCCACCCACTTATCCATAATCTGTGCCTGGGTCTCTTCATCCTGCGGCCAGTTATCTTGCGCAATGGCACGCCAGAAAGTACCCGCCAACCCATAATGGGCGATGCCGCCGGCCTGGCTCCACTGCCCGGCCTGACGCGGACGCGTCGCCAACCAGTAGAACCCTTTGGAACGCAACAGTTTGCCACCGCCCCAGTCGCCATTAATCACCCGATAGAATTTATCCGGTGCAAAAGGTCGCCGCGCCTGATAGACAAAACTGCTGATGCCGTAGTTTTCCGTTTCCGGCAGGTGCTCACCGCGCAGCTCCTTAAGCCAGCCGGGAGCCCGCTGCGCTTTGTCAAAGCTGAAGCTGCCGGTGTTTAATACCGCCTCCAGCGGCAGTTTGCCGGGAGAGATAGCGATGATTTTGGCATCCGGGTTCAAGCTGGCGAGCAGCGCCATCACTTCACCTTGTTGTTCCGGGGTCAGCAAGTCGGTTTTACTCACCAGCATCACGTCGCAGAACTCAATCTGTTCGATCAACAGATCGGCCACGCTACGCAAATCATCCTCGCCCAAACTTTGACCGGCTTCCTGCAGCGACTGCGCCTGCTGGTACTGCTGGATAAAGTTAACCCCGTCCACCACCGTGACCAGAGTATCCAGGCGGGCGAAGTGCGACAGGCTTTCCCCCTGCTCGTCCTCAAAGGTGAAGGTTTCTGCCACCGGTAAAGGTTCGGAGATGCCGCTGGACTCGATCAACAGATAATCAAAGCGGCCGGCCTGCGCCAGTTCACGTACCGAGATCAGCAGATCTTCACGCAGCGTGCAGCAAATGCAGCCATTACTCATCTCCACCAGCTTTTCCTGTTGGCGATCGAGCTGGACTTCGTTCTCGACCAGCGCAGCGTCAATGTTGACTTCGCTCATGTCGTTAACGATCACCGCCACGCGCATGCCCTGGCGATTATTCAGAATATGGTTCAGCACCGTGGTTTTACCGGCGCCAAGAAAGCCGGAAAGCACGGTTACGGGTAATGGATTCATGGGAGTCCTCATTCAAAACTCATTGCGTAATGCCTGGTAGCCGCGCACCAGTTCGATGTTGGTGGCGGCCACCTCTTCAGAAAATTGCAGCGCACCTCGATCGACCTGCGCGTAAAGCGACAGATCGCTGTCAGCGCCGACGCGCTCGGTTGACGGGATATACAGGTTTTCCGGCAGCGTCACACCGTCTACCACCGCGTTGTAGCGCACCACACAGCCGGAACCGATATGACAATTGAACAGCACGCTGTTGAAGCCGATAAACACCCGATCTTCAATGCGGCACGGGCCATGGACGATGGCGCGATGGGCGATAGAGCTGAAGCACCCGATGGTGACCGCCGCACCGCTTTTCGAGTGGATCACCACGCCGTCCTGAATATTGGAATGGGAACCGATAATGATCGGCTCCATGTCCCCGGCTGAATTCAGTTCATCAGCGCGGATCACCACGTACGGCCCAACGTAGACAAAGTCTTCGACAATCACCCGGCCACAGATAATGGCGGTGGGATCGATATAGGCTTTCGGCGAGACCTGAGGCAGGTGGCCACTGGGGTTTTTACGCAGCATTTCCCGGCTCCTGCCAGCTCAATTCCGCCACGGCATTGTGGGCGTGCAGGCTTTCCTGATGCTCCACCCGCAACGAAAACGCGCGCTGATTGCACTGACTGCGTAGCATCCGATACAGGCGGCGTGCGGCATCCTCACAAAACATCAGGTTCTGGCCGTTAGCCAGGGCAAATGCCTGCTCGTCCTGACGTTTCACCAACGTCTGTAGTGGTGTGCCCAGCGCATGCTCGATGCGATCGATTAAATTGACCACCGGCAATGCGACTTCCTCCTCATTCAGCGTGACCGTCACCCAGGCCCAACTGCGTTGGCTGTGCGGCGTGGCAGGCATACCTTGTTCGCCCAGCCAGTCAATCACCTGCTGTTGATCGACTTTCTCGGGTGACGGTTCGAAATCAAACTGAAATTGCTGCTGCGCCAGTTGACGGCTAAGCGCCGCCGAACTCGGACAGGTGGAGGAATAAGGCACACCGACCGTCAGGGACAGGGTCAGTTCGCTGGTCAGCGTGGCGTCAATTTTCAGTGGATAAGCTTTCCAGCCACGCTGTGGCGACAACAACGCCGGGCGTGACAGCAGCAGTTCGCCGCTGATACTCAGGTTGGCGCGGTCGCTGTTCTCCGGTTGCGACGCCAGAAAGGCCTGCAGTTGATCGCTGATACGTTGCGGTGTCAGTTCGCCCTGGGTTAATTCATCCAGCGCCAGGTAGAGGCGCGACATATGTATCCCGCGCGCACCCTGGCGACTGGCACGCAGATTAATCCCGGCATTGACCTTTGCCATCAGCGGCTTGCCAGCCAACTCCAACGGCAGAGCGATCCCTTGCATCCCTACCCAATCGAGCCCAACCTCGCTCATTGTGCCCTGCCAGGCCTGCGCATCCGGCAGCGGTTGGCGTGGTGGAAGTGCAACCATGTTCATACATCCCCTCGCGATTATCAGTACATTGCCAGAGAACGGTAACATGATTTTGTTATGTTATAACATATCAATAGCAACTTTTTTGCCAATACGGGGGAATTGTTCAATCAAGTAGCAGAAAACTCAGCCATTTTGCTCAATGGATTGGGCTGTTCGCCAGAGTGCGATACACTAATGCTATTGCTTATTAACCCATGAAGCCTCTATGCGTGGTTTACCCCTTTGGATTTTGTCGTTGAGTTGCCTGGCGGGCACCGCCCTGGCCTCAACACCTCCTGCGCCCACAGCGGCTCCCCCGTTGCCGGACATCCGCCAGAGCGGCTTTGTCTACTGTGTCAGCGGCATACTGAACACCTTTAACCCGCAGATGGCCAGCAGCGGCCTGACGGTCGATACCCTGGCTGCACAGCTGTACGACCGCCTGCTGGATGTCGACCCCTATACCTACCGCCTGATCCCTGAGCTGGCGCAAAGTTGGGAAGTGCTGGATAACGGTGCGACCTACCGCTTCCATTTACGCAAGGACGTCCCTTTTCAGAGCACCGCCTGGTTCACACCAACCCGTAAACTGAACGCCGACGACGTGGTATTCAGCTTCGAGCGCGTGTTTAACCAAAAGCACCCTTATCATGACGTCAACGGCGGCGAGTATCCGTACTTTGACAGCCTGCAGTTTGGCGACTCGGTGCAAAGCGTGAAAAAGCTCGACGACTACACGGTTGAGATCCGCCTGCAAGCACCGGACGCCTCTTTCTTATGGCATATCGCGACCCATTATGCGCCGGTACTGTCGGCGGAATACGCTGACGACCTGACCCGTGAAGGCCGCCAGGAGATGATCGACCGCGAACCGGTTGGCACCGGCCCCTTCCTGCTGAATGAATACCGCTCGGGGCAATATATTCGTCTGGCGCGCAACGACGTCTACTGGAAAGGCAAACCACGCATGCCGCAGGTGGTCATCGACCTGGGTGCCGGTGGCACCGGCCGGTTATCCAAGCTGCTGACCGGCGAGTGTGATGTGCTGGCCTACCCGGCCGCCAGCCAGCTGTCGATCCTGCGTGATGACCCGCGCCTGCGCCTGACGTTGCGCCCGGGGATGAATATCGCCTATCTGGCCTTCAACACCCGTAAACCGCCGCTCAACGATTTGAAAGTCCGTCAGGCGATTTCGCTGGCGATCAACAACCAGCGTCTGATGCAGTCGATTTACTACGGCACCGCAGAAACGGCCGCCTCCATTTTGCCGCGCGCCTCCTGGGCGTACGACAATGATGCGCACGTCACCGAGTTTGATCCGGCCAAATCACGCGAAATGCTGAAACAGGCTGGCATTGAGTCACTGAACCTTCGTCTGTGGGTGCCTACCGCGTCGCAATCCTACAACCCCAGTCCGTTGAAAACTGCCGAGCTGATCCAGGCCGATTTGGCCCAGGTAGGGATTAAAGTCACCATCGTGCCGGTCGAAGGCCGCTTCCAGGAAGCACGGCTGATGGAGATGAATCACGACCTGACCCTGACCGGCTGGGCCACCGACAGTAACGATCCGGACAGTTTCTTCCGTCCATTACTGAGCTGCGCGGCAATCCGCTCGCAAACCAACTATGCTCACTGGTGTGACCCGGGGTTCGACGAAGTGCTGCAAAATGCCCTGCTGTCACAGCAGTTGGCGCAGCGAATCGAAAACTATCAGAAGGCGCAGAAAATTCTCGAACAACAACTGCCGGTGTTGCCGTTGGCGTCTTCATTGCGCCTGCAGGCCTATCGTTACGACATCAAAGGACTGGTACTGAGCCCGTTCGGCAATGCGTCATTTGCCGGCGTGTTCCGTGAATCTGCGGAGGGGCCGAAAAAGTGATTATCTTTACCTTACGTCGTTTCTTGCTGCTGCTGATCACTCTGTTCTTCCTGACGCTGGTCAGCTTTAGCCTGAGCTATTTCACACCGCGCGCGCCGCTGAACGGTGCCGCCCTGCTGGACGCCTACCAGTTTTACTTTGTCAGTCTGTTGCACTGGGATTTTGGCGTCTCCAGCATTAACGGTCAGGCTATCAGTCAACAGTTGGCTGAAGTGTTCCCGGCAACCATGGAACTGTGCATTCTCGCGTTCACCCTGGCGCTGTTTATCGGCATTCCGCTGGGCATTATTGCCGGCGTGATGCGCGGTAAATGGCAAGATACGGCCATCAGCACCTTTGCGCTGCTCGGTTTTTCAATGCCGGTATTCTGGCTGGCGCTGCTGCTGATGCTGTTTTTCTCACTGCACCTCGGTTGGCTGCCGGTTTCCGGCCGTTTCGATCTGTTGTATCAGGTTAAGCCGATCACCGGTTTCGCCCTGATTGACGCCTGGTTATCTGATTCACCCTATCGCAGCGAAATGATCGGCAGCGCATTACGCCACATGATCTTGCCGATCGCCGCACTGGCGGTGGCACCGACCACCGAGGTGGTGCGTCTGATGCGCATCAGCACCGACGACGTGCTCAATCAGAATTACATTAAGGCCGCCGCGACCCGCGGGTTATCCCGTTTCACCATTATCCGCCGCCACGTATTGCATAATGCGTTGCCGCCGATCGTGCCCAAGCTGGGGCTACAGTTCTCTACCATGCTGACGTTGGCGATGATCACCGAAGTGGTGTTCAGTTGGCCGGGCCTGGGGCGCTGGATGATTAATGCCATCCGCCAGCAGGACTATGCGGCGATCTCCGCCGGTGTGATGGTGGTCGGCACGCTGGTGATCACCATTAACGTGCTGGCCGATATTTTGGGCGCCGCCACCAACCCACTGAAACATAAGGAATGGTATGCCCTTAGATAACGTATACCGCGAAAAGAAAATGCCGAGTCCGCTGCTCTACACCTGGCGGATTTTTTACGGTGATGCGCTGGCGATGATTGGCTTCTACGGCGTGATAGCGTTGCTGCTGCTTTCCCTGTTCGGCAGCCTGCTGGCGCCTTATGCACTAGACCAACAGTTCCTGGGCTATCAACTGTTGCCGCCTTCCTGGTCGCGTTACGGCAACGTTTCCTTCTTCCTCGGTACTGACGACCTGGGCCGCGATATTCTCAGCCGTCTGCTGGCGGGTACCGCCTCTACTTACGGTGCCGCACTGCTGGTCACAGTGGCGGCCGCTATTGTCGGGGTGATCCTCGGGGTATTCGCCGGCGTGACTCGCGGTTTTCGTTCTGCGGTGCTCAATCATATTCTCGACACCCTGCTTTCCATCCCTTCGCTGCTGCTGGCAATTGTGGTGGTCGCGTTCCTCGGCCCCAAGCTCGAACACGCCATGCTGGCCGTCTGGCTGGCGTTGTTGCCACGCATGGTCCGCACCATCTACAGCGCAGTGCACGACGAGCTGGAAAAAGAGTATGTAGTCGCGGTGCGTCTGGACGGTGCCTCTACGCTGCAGATTTTGTGGTACGCCGTGATGCCAAATATCGTGGCGGTGCTAGTGACTGAATTTACCCGCGCGCTGTCGATGGCGATCCTGGATATTGCCGCCCTCGGCTTCCTTGACCTCGGCGCACAGTTACCCTCTCCGGAATGGGGAGCCATGCTCGGCGATTCGCTGGAGCTGGTGTATGTCGCCCCCTGGACGGTCATGCTGCCCGGTGCCGCGATCCTGATCAGCGTGCTGCTGGTTAACCTGTTGGGCGACGGTATGCGCCGCGCAATCAATACGGGGGTGGAATAATGCCATTACTTGATATCCGCAACCTGACGATTGAATTTATGACCGCCGAAGGGCCGGTCAAGGCGGTTGACCGCGTCAGCATGACGCTGAGCGAAGGGGAAGTACGCGGCCTTGTAGGGGAATCCGGCTCGGGCAAGAGTTTGATCGCCAAGGCGATCTGCGGCGTCACCAAAGACAACTGGCGCGTTACCGCGGACCGCTTCCGCTTTGACGATATCGATCTGCTGCAGTTAACCCCGCGTGAACGACGCAAACTGGTCGGGCATAACGTCTCGATGATTTTCCAGGAGCCACAGTCCTGTCTGGATCCCTCCGAAAGCATCGGCCGTCAGCTGGCGCAGGCGATCCCGGGTTGGACCTATAAAGGCCGTTGGTGGCAGCGTTTTAACTGGCGCAAACGCCGCGCTATTGAGTTGCTGCACCGGGTGGGCATCAAGGATCATAAAGACATTATGGGCAGCTTCCCTTATGAGCTGACCGACGGTGAGTGCCAGAAAGTGATGATCGCCATCGCCCTGGCCAATCAGCCGCGCCTGTTGATTGCCGATGAGCCGACCAACGCCATGGAGCCGACCACCCAGGCCCAGATTTTCCGCCTGCTGGCGCGCCTGAACCAAAACAACAACACCACCATTTTGTTGATCAGCCACGATTTGCAAATGATGAGCAAATGGGCGGATCGGGTCAACGTGCTGTACTGCGGGCAGACGGTGGAAAGTGCCCAGTGCGAAGACCTGCTGGCCGCACCACACCATCCTTACACCCAGGCGCTGATCCGCTCAATGCCGGACTTCGGCCGCGCGCTGCCGCATAAAAGCCGGCTCAATACTCTGCCGGGAGCTATTCCCTCACTGGAACATTTGCCGATCGGTTGCCGCCTGGGGCCACGCTGTCCCTATGCACAGAAAAAATGTATTGAAACACCACGCCTGCGCCCGGTGAAAAACCACCTGTTCGCCTGCCACTTCCCGTTGAACATGGAGGAGCAATAACATGGAAACGCTGTTGGAAGTGCGCAATCTGAGCAAAACCTACCGCTACCGCACCGGGCTGTTTCGCCGTCAACACGTAGAAGCGGTGAAATCGGTCAGCTTTACGCTACGTGAGCGGCAAACGCTGGCCATCATCGGCGAGAACGGTTCCGGTAAGTCGACGCTGGCCAAGATGCTGTCCGGCATGGTGGAACCCTCATCCGGCGAACTGTTGATTGATGATCATCGGCTCAACTATGGCGATTATCGCTATCGTAGCCAGCGCATTCGCATGATATTTCAGGATCCGAGTACTTCGCTCAATCCGCGTCAACGTATCGGCCAACTGCTGGATGCCCCATTGCGGCTGAATACCGAAATGGCCGCCCCAGAGCGCGAGCAGCACATCAACCAGACGCTGCGCCAGGTAGGGATGCTGCCGGACCACGCCAATTATTACCCGCACATGTTGGCTTCCGGTCAGAAACAGCGAGTGGCGCTGGCCCGAGCGCTAATCCTGCAACCCAAGGTGATCGTTGCCGATGAAGCACTGGCCTCTCTGGATATGTCGATGCGCTCGCAGATCATCAACCTGATGCTGGAGCTGCAGGACAAACACGGCATATCCTATATCTACGTGACCCAGCATCTGGGGATGATGAAACACATCAGCGATCAGGTGATGGTGATGCACGAAGGGGAAATTGTTGAACGCGGTAGCACTGCCGAAGTGTTGGCTTCCCCGCTGCATGAACTGACTAAACGTCTGATCGCCAGCCACTTCGGCGAAGCCCTCACTGCAGACGCCTGGCGGCGCGATGGCGGCAGGTTCTGACCCCCTGCGATCGTGAAAACCCGCTTCCGAGCGGGTTTTTTATTGCCGAAACGGCATGGCGCTTAGCCAAAATCCTCAAATACAAATTACAATTTTGTTATATATCATTATATTTTATTCCATTCAGTTATTGATTAGCACTTAACATTATTTTATCTCGCCAATCGAATCGGTGAGGATATCCCCTACGTTGAGCTTATTAAACGACAGGATATCGCACTGATGACCAGCCCCCGCAATCGCCGACTCACGCAGTTCTTGCTCGCTTTAGCCGCAGGTTTCTCTGTTTATGGCCACGCACTGTGTTGCGATGGTCAGCGCTGATCCTGTCATTTCGTGCCCCTCTACGGGCATGTTGCCTTTTTATCTTGCCGCCGCTGCCTTACGTATCGGTGGCTGTTGCTATTGATTAAGGATCCTCCCCTATGGAACTACTACGTCGACAACATAATGCCCAGTGGTATCACGAAACCCAAAGCAGCGTCCGGGGTGACCAACCGCTGGAGCCACAGGCCGCCGGCATCCGCGATCGCTTCCTGCTGGGGTTGGGAGCCTTTGCCGACGAAGCGTTGAACAGCGCATTGACTGCCCGCGGCGGGGTGTTTAACGCCTCGCTTGCCAGTTATCACGTGCTGTTCCCGGACCAGATCGAATTAACCCGCGTTGTGACATTGTCACCTTATGATCGTCTCAGCACCGCACTGACCGTCGCTCAGGTGACCGGGGTTCAGTCTCTTTGTAGTCACTACGCTGCCCGCCTCGCCCCGCTTTACAGCCCCGACGCGTCACGTGAAAGCAATATACGCCTGGCCCAAATCACCCAATATGCCCGCCAACTCGCCAGTCAGCCGACCTTGATTTGCCCTAAAGCCTTACAGCAGCTCAGCGATGTCGGGTTAAGCCCGGCAGATATCGTGGCGTTTTCACAAATTATCGGGTTTGTCAGCTATCAGGCACGCGTAGTCGCCGGTGTCGCGGCCTTAGCCGGGCGCCCCACCGGTGTGGTGCCCGGTTTTCCGAACATAGAGGATGCAAAAGGCGTGGAATTCACACAGGAAGAACTGGCCTGGCAATCACGACTGCCGTCGGTGGGGCTGGAAGAGGCCCGCGCTGAACAGCTCGACGTGCTCGATCAAAGCCATCCCGATGCCCGCAGTGAGTCTTATTATCTGTTGCTGGCTCATGATGGTCCGGCACTGCGTGAACGCAATGGCGTGTTTAACAGCATCAACGCCGAGGGTTATGGCCTATCGGCTCGATTGAAAGCGCTGGCGACGCTGGCGGTTTCCCGCATTAACGGCAGCCGCTACTGCGCATCCACCGTCGCACAGGATATTGAAGATGACTTATTGGTCAGTGCCCTGTTCGACAATGTTCATCACGGGCTGGAGAGTACCGATAATTCAGTTTCTCAGGCGGTGATCCGGGTGGTTGCAGACCTGACCCGCACGCCGGAAAAATTCACGCCACGCAGCGTGCAGCCATTGTTTAACAGTGGGCTGAATCAGGCGCAGGCGCTGGACGTGATCCTAACCGGGGCGCTCTATGCCTGGGAGAACCGTTTACGCCAAACCCTGGGGGACACACAGCGCCTCAGCGAAAGCCAGGCGGAATAAGTTACCGCAATAGCCAACCGCGCGCGGCATCAAAGAAGTGCTGCGCCAATGGTGATGCACGCCCCGGCTCGGCGGCCACCACGGCGGCATGGCGCGACATTGCCGCGATAGCGATTGGTCGGCGTTGCAGCTCTGGCATCATGGTCGGCAACAGGTTGCCGTGCGGAAACACCCCGCATCCCAGTCCAACAAAAATGCCCTGCAGCAATTGGAATATCGAGGTAGTTTCCATGCGCACATGCAGCGTCAAACCGGCTTCACGGAAGTTTTGATCAAGGTAGCGGCGGAAGTAACGCGTCGGTTCCGCCAAACACAGCGGCAATGCGGCTATTTCCTCCAGCGTCAGTGGCGCATCCCCTGCCAATTCGGGGAAATGCTCGGGGTGGTACACCAGCTCAACGCCGGCATCCGCCAGCGGTTGCGACTGGAAATGGAGTTCCTGCAGCGTGGAAAGCTCAAAAAATCCGATGCCAATATCCACGGTATGTGCCGTCAGCGCCTCGAGTAACTGATCGGCGCTCAGTACCGATACCCGGTAATCCAACTGAGGAAAACGCTCACTGACCGCCTTTAACATTTGCGCCAGTGAAATGCTGCACTGAGGAACGGCGCCGATGCGCAGCGTGCCGTTAAGACCGTGCTTAAGTGACTCCACCTCCAGCTTCAGTCCCTGATAAACCGAGACAATCTCACGCGCCCACGACAACACCCGCTCACCTTCGGCAGTAAAGCCTTCGAAATTGTTACCGCGGTTGATCAACGAAACACCCAGTTCTTTTTCCAGGTTTTTCAGTCGCATAGATAACGTGGGTTGGCTGACGAAGCTGGCTTCGGCCGCCCGACCAAAGTGGCGCTCCCGTTCGAGATTACACAGGTAGATCAGTTGCTTAATATCCATAAAACGGCTCAATAAGTCATGACTGGCCTGAGTATATCATCGCCGCAGGATTTCGGGCGCAGCACCCTGCGCCCGGAGGGTCAGATTTTCAGCTTCACATAGTCCATCAGGCGCGAGAACATGCCGCCCTGATTGACCGGCTGCAACGCCACCAGCGGCAAGGTTTTCAGTACTTTGCCGTTATCGCTGATACGAATTTCACCGATCGCTTGCCCCTGTGCCAACGGCGCATCAAGACGCGGCGTATTGATCACATATTGCGCTTTCAGTTTGGCCGCCTCACTTTTCGGCAGGCTGAAGTATTGATCCTGCGCACTGCCCACCGTGACCTCATGGCGGTCGCCGTACCACACTTTTTCCTGGCCCAGGTTTTGCCCGGCGCTGAACAAATGCACGGTGGCGAAATCACGCAGGCCCCAGGTCAGCAGTTTACGTGCCTGTTCTTCTCGTCCTTTCGAGCTTTTACCGCCCATCACCACCGCAATCAGTCGGCGGTCACCTTCGGTAGCAGAGGCAATAATGTTAAAACCGGCAGATTCGGTATGCCCGGTTTTCAGGCCGTCCACCCGCAGATTTTTGTCCCACAACAGCCCATTGCGGTTCTGCTGGGTGATGCCATTCCAGGTCAGCGATTTCTCGCTGTACATATGGTATTCCGCCGGCTCACTCATGATGATGGCACGTGAAATCACCGCCAGATCGCCCGCCGTGGTGAATTGCCCCGGCGCATCCAGGCCGTGGACGGTTTCAAAATGGGTATTTTGCAGACCCAACTGGGCGCTCTTTTCATTCATCAGTTTGACGAATGCGGCCTGACTGCCCGCCACGTAGTCCGCCATGGCTACGCAGGCGTCGTTGCCAGAGTCAATGATAATGCCGCGGCTGAGATCGCGAACCGTGACCCTGTCACCTGGCTTCAGGAACATCAGCGATGAGCCTTTGAACACCGGATTGCCCTGCGCCCAGGCATCTTTACCCACCGGTACCACGTCATCCAGACCAATCTTGTGTTGATCGAGCGCGTGATCAATCACCAACCCGGTCATCAGTTTGGTCAGACTGGCCGGATTACGCCTCTGATCGGCATTTTCCTGTGCCAGTACCTGGCCAGTGGTGTAATCCATCAGCACGTAAGAGGCGGCGTCTATCGCCGGCGGGGCATTAAGGGGAAAGTTGAGTGGCGCATCTGCCGCCTGTACCGCCAACGGCAGCAAAACCCCGGTGATAACCACCAATACTGAACGCTTCAATTGCTGTTCCTCAGGCCCTGCGGGCAAAATAAAATACCAATATAATCCGAGGCATAGACTGCATTAATTGTGGCGAAAGCGGAATCATTACTCTTTTTCAGCACATGTCATTATGCAACCATTTGTTTGCCCGGGCCGAGCATGCGATAAACCGGCTCTATGCCGCCATAGCCCCATTCGATTAGACGCTGAAGCCGCGCCCTCCTAAACTTGTGACATAAACACTGAAAGCGCTTAAAAAAGCGTTCACTTTTTAGCTACAACCACCTGCGAAGACCAAAATGAAATTTAAACCGGCAATAAAGCCTTATACCGGCGCGGCGGGCGGCTGGGGTTCACTCGAAGCCACCACTCGCTATGTGCTCGACAGCAAACAGACGCTGAAAAATCTGCGTAACCTGATGCGCGTAAATAAGGCCCGTGGCTTCGACTGCCCGGGCTGCGCCTGGGGCGATGATAATCACAGCACCTTCAGCTTCTGCGAAAACGGCGCCAAGGCGGTCAGTTGGGAAGCCACGCGTAATGCGGTCGAACCGGAATTCTTTGCCGCTCACAGCGTCAGCACTCTGCAGCAACAAAGCGATTACTTTCTTGAGTATCAGGGCCGCCTCACCCACCCAATGCGCTATAACGCCGAAACCGACCACTATGAACCGATCGGTTGGCCAGACGCGCTGGCATTGATTGCCCGGCACATCAGGCAAATGGATAATCCGAACCAGATCGAGCTGTATACCTCGGGGCGCGCCAGTAACGAAGCCTCCTACCTGTATCAACTGTTTGGTCGCATGCTCGGCACCAGTAACTTTCCTGACTGCTCCAACATGTGCCACGAAGCCAGCGGCGTCGGGCTGAAACAAAGCATCGGCGTGGGTAAAGGCACCATCCGTATGGATGATTTTGAAAAGGCCGATGCCATCTTCGTCTTTGGTCAGAACCCCGGCACCAACCACCCGCGCATGTTGCACAGCCTGAAAAACGCGGCCAGCCGTGGGGCGCGTATTGTCAGTTTTAACACCCTGCGCGAACGTGGGCTGGAGCGCTTTGCCGATCCGCAAAGTCCGATTCAAATGCTGACGCCCAAGTCATCACCGATCAGTTCGTCCTATTTCCAACCCAACCTCGGCGGAGATATGGCCGCGGTACGCGGCATGGTGAAAGCTTTGCTTGAAGGCCACCGTCAGCACTTGGCTGCCGGTGAGCCAGGCCTGTTCGACCTGGCCTTTATTGAGCAGCACAGCGTCGGTGTGGAGAGCTATCTGGCGCAGGTAGATGCCACCTCATGGGAGCAAATCACCCAGCAGTCCGGCCTCAGCGAAGCACAACTACGCCAGGCGGCGGCCATTTATCAGGGTGCCGAACGCGTGATCTGCACCTGGGCGATGGGCATCACCCAGCATAAACACTCAGTACCGACGGTGCGTGAGATCACCAACCTGCAACTGCTGTTCGGCCAGTTGGGTAAACCGGGTGCCGGCCTGTGTCCGGTACGCGGCCACAGTAATGTGCAAGGCAACCGCACCATGGGTATTGATGAGAAGTCGCCCAAGGCGCTGCTAGACAGCCTGGAGCAACATTTTAACTTCTCGCCGCGACGCGAACCGGGCCATAACACGGTAGAGGCGATTGAGGCCATGCTGCGTGGTGAAGTGAAGGTTTTGCTGGCGCTGGGCGGTAATCTGGCCGCCGCCGCACCGGACACCGAACGCACAGCCCGCGCTCTGCGCTGCTGCGACCTCACGGTGCATATCAGTACCAAGCTTAACCGTAGCCATCTGGTCACCGGCAAGGACGCACTGATCCTGCCGACGTTGGGCCGCACCGAGCAGGACTTGCAGGCCAGCGGCCCGCAGTACATCACGGTAGAAGACTCGTTCAGCATGGTGCATGCCTCTGAAGGCGTCGGCAGGCCGCTGGCGGAAACCCAACGCTCGGAAACCGCCATTGTCTGCAGTATTGCCGATGCGGTACTGGGCAACCAACAGCTCGACTGGCTGGAGTTGGCGGATGACTATTCATTGATCCGCAATCATATTGCCGCCACCATTCCGGGCTTCGAAGATTTTAACCATCGCTGCGATCAGCCGGGCGGTTTCTATCTGGGCAATGCCGCCGCCGAACTGCGGTTCAATACGCCGAGCGGCAAGGCGGAATTCGGGGCTGCCCCGTTGCCGGACAGCCTGTTCCCACAGTTGGATGGTCGCCAGGCACCCTTCACACTGCAGACCTTGCGCTCGCACGATCAGTACAACACCACCATCTACGGGCTGGATGACCGCTATCGCGGCGTGTATGGCCAGCGAGAAGTGCTGTTTATTCACCCGGAAGATCTGGCGGCACTGGATATGCAGGACGGCGAACTGGTGGAGATCGAAACCCTGTGGAATGACGGTATCACCCGCAAGGTGAGCGGTTTCAAACTGGTGAGCTACGATATCCCGCGCGGCAATCTGGCGGCCTATTACCCCGAGACCAACCCGCTGGTGCCCCTGGCCAGCTTTGGTGACGGCACCGGCACGCCGACCTCCAAGTCGATCCCGGTTGAGATCCACCGTTGCGTCGCGCAGCCGACGCTGCGTATCGCCTGACCCGCAGCGCCCGGTTTACGCCGGGCGCGCTAATATATAGTTGAAAAAATCACTTGGGATGGTCATTGAATTATCCTAGAGTCGTACCGACAACCTAAGAGGGAATCCTATGCCACTGAATGATTTACTGACGTTGCCAGGTGTGACTGCCCAACCGGAAGCGGTCACCGACGGCTACGTGTTCAATCACACCATGCTCCGTGTCAAAGACCTGAGCAAAGCGCTGGATTTTTATACTCGTGTGCTGGGTTTCACCCCGGTGTACCTGGAAGAATTCAAAGAAGCCGCGTTTACTATTTGCTATCTGACCCGTAGCCCACGCAATCAGATCCCTCAGGATGACGCCGAGCGCAAACGCTGGGTGCTGAGCCAGCCTGGCATTTTGGAACTGACCCATAATCACGGCAGCGAACAGCAGGCCGATTTCCACTACCACAACGGCAACAGCGAGCCACGTGGCTTTGGCCACCTGTGTGTCACCGTGCCGGACGTGCGTGCCGCCTGTGAGCGTTTTGAGCAGTTGGGTGTGAACTTCCAGAAGCGCCTGCATGAAGGCCGAATGAACTACGTGGCCTTTATCAAAGATCCTGACGACTACTGGATTGAAATACTGCAGCCAACGCCGCTACAGGACTGATTTCGCCCCACTTCTCCCCGGTCTGCTGAGCCGGGGTTTTTCTTTCCGGCGATTGAACGCTCGATATTCCATGAAATCACGAGCCAACGCGGGAAACCACGACGTTAGGCTTGCTCGCAGCAGGTGATTCGCGTAAAACTGTCAGCCGCAAATCTTGCCACTCACAACCCATTCACTGGACGATATGTTTCAAGATAACCCGCTGCTGGCGCAGCTTAAACAGCAACTTCACTCTCAGACCCCGCGCGTTGAAGGCGTAGTAAAAGGGACTGAGAAAGGCTTTGGCTTTCTTGAAGTAGACGGTCAAAAAAGTTATTTCATTCCGCCACCGTACATGAAGAAAGTCATGCACGGCGATCGGGTGAGCGCGACCCTGCACACCGAGAAAGAACGCGAAATCGCCGAGCCGGAAACCCTGATCGAGCCATTCCTGTCGCGTTTTGTCGGCCGTGTGCAAAAGCGCGATGACCGCTTGTCCATCGTGCCCGATCATCCTTTGCTGAAAGACGCGATCCCATGTCGTCCAGCGCGTGATCTGAAGCATAACTTCCAGGCCGGTGACTGGGCAGTTGCCCAAATGTGTCGCCACCCGCTGAAGGGCGATCGTGGCTTTAACGCCGATCTGACCCATTTCATTACCGACGGTGAAGATCACCTGGCACCGTGGTGGGTAACTCTGGCCCGTCACAATCTGGAAAAAGAAGCCCCGGAAATGATCGCTACCCGCGAGCCGGACGTTTCGTTGCCGCGTGAAGATCTGACTGCGCTGAACTTTGTCACCATCGACAGTGCCAGCACCGAAGATATGGACGATGCGCTGTTCGTGCAGGACAACGGCGACGGCACACTGCAGTTGACCATCGCTATCGCCGATCCGACCGCTTACGTCGAGCAAGGTAGCCCATTGGATGAAATCGCCCGCAAGCGCGCCTTCACCAACTACCTGCCGGGCTTCAACATCCCGATGTTGCCCCGTGACCTGTCAGAAAACCTGTGTTCACTGCGCCCGAACCAACGCCGTCCGGTGCTGGCCTGCCGCGTGACCGTCGGTGCCGACGGCGCATTGGCTAACGACATTCACTTCTTCGCCGCCGAGATCGAGTCAAAAGCCAAACTGGTTTATGACGAAGTGTCCGACTGGCTGGAAGGCATTGCCGGCTGGCAACCGCCGAGTGACGACATTGCGCAGCAAATCACCCTGCTCAAGCGCGTGTGCGATGTGCGTAACGCCTGGCGCCACCAGCATGCTCTGGTGTTCAAGGATCGCCCTGACTACCGCTTTGTGCTGGGCGAAAAAGGCGAAGTGCTGGAGATCGTCACCGAGCAGCGCCGCAGCGCCAATCGCATCGTTGAAGAGTGCATGATTGCTTCTAACGTTTGTGCCGCTATCGTGCTGCGTGACCGTCTGGGCTTCGGCATTTACAACGTGCATACCGGTTTCGATCCGCTGCTGGTCGAGCAGGCGGTTACCGTGCTGCAGGCTAATGGCGTAGAAGCCGAAGCCGAGAAACTGCTGACGCTGGACGGGTTCTGCGAACTACGTCGTCACCTGGATTCACAGCCGACCCAGTTCCTCGACAGCCGCATCCGTCGTTCCCAGACCTATGCCGAGATCAGCACCACACCGGGCCCGCATTTCGGCCTGGGGCTGGAAGCCTACGCCACCTGGACCTCACCGATCCGTAAATACGGCGATATGGTTAACCACCGCCTACTGAAAGCCATTATTACCGGGCAGTCCGCTGAGAAACCACAGGATGAAGTGACCGTCCAGTTGGCCGAACGCCGTCGTCTTAACCGCATGGCGGAGCGCGACGTAGGTGATTGGCTGTACGCTCGCTACCTGAAAGATAAAGCTGGCACCGATGAGCGCTTCAATGCGGAAATCATCGACGTGACCCGCGGCGGGCTGCGTGTGCGCCTGCTGGACAACGGTGCTGTAGCCTTTATCCCGGCACCGTTTATTCACGCGGTGCGTGATGAAATGGTCTGCAGCCAAGATACCGGCACGGTGCAGATCAAAGGCGAAGTCGTCTATCGTCAGGGTGACAGCCTGCAGGTCACTATCGCCGAAGTGCGTATGGAAACCCGCAGCGTGATCGCCAGACCGGCGGCCTAACCCCGCGAGACTCATCTCACGTCAGACAAACACCGGACGGGTCAACCTCCGGTGTTTTTTTCGCCTGTTGATGACCACAACAATCTCATCACATTGTTTTTACGCCATTACTTAACCAGCATCACATTTCTCATCCGACCTGCTGTTCTTCACGCGCAAAACTCCTACTTTTAATGGGTATCCATTATCCATAACAACATCGCTTTCTTTATTTCTGCACACCAAGGAGTCGTTGAAGATGAAGAACGTCAAGTCTGGGATCATCTGGCTGGTAGTGGCGTTGGTGGGCGCATTTGCCTTCGCCATGCTGGCCCTTAGCCGTGGTGAACATGTCAACGCGGTTTGGCTGGTGGTGGCGGCGATTGCCTGTTACAGCATCGCTTACCGCTTCTATAGCCTGTTCATCGCCAAAAAAGTATTTGAGCTCGACGATCGCCGCATGACGCCGGCGGAGCGTCGCAATGACGGGCTGGATTATGTCCCTACCAACAAGTGGGTGCTGTTTGGTCACCACTTTGCCGCTATCGCCGGAGCCGGGCCGCTGGTTGGCCCGATCCTGGCGGCGCAAATGGGTTTTCTGCCCGGCACCATCTGGATCCTGGTGGGGGTGATGCTGGCCGGTGCGGTGCAGGACTTCCTGATCCTGTTCATTTCCACCCGCCGCGACGGTCGCTCGTTGGGTGAAATGGCCAAGCAGGAACTGGGGGCCTTTGCCGGGGTGATCACCATGCTGGGCGCACTGGGAGTGATGATTATCATTCTGTCCGCGCTGGCACTGGTGGTGGTAAAAGCCCTGGCCGACAGCCCATGGGGATTGTTCACCATCGCCGCCACCATTCCTATCGCGCTGTTTATGGGCGTGTATATGCGTTTCATCCGTCCAGGTAAAATCGCTGAAATCTCGGTGGTGGGCTTCGCCCTGATGCTGCTGGCGATCATTTATGGCGGCAATGTGGCACAAGACCCCTACTGGGGCCCCTTCTTCACGCTGCACGGCACCACGCTGACCTGGGTGCTGGTGGTCTATGGCTTCGTCGCCTCGGTGCTGCCAGTGTGGCTGCTGCTGGCACCGCGTGACTATCTGTCCACCTTTATGAAGATTGGCGTTATTATCGGGCTGGCGGTCGGCATCGTCTTCGCCATGCCAGAGATGAAAATGCCGGCGGTATCGCGCTTTATCGACGGCAGTGGCCCGGTATTCGCCGGTTCGCTGTTCCCGTTCCTGTTTATCACCATCGCCTGCGGCTCGATTTCGGGCTTCCATGCACTGGTATCCAGCGGCACTACGCCGAAGCTGGTGGAACGTGAAAGCCACATCCGTTTTATCGGCTACGGCGCCATGCTGATGGAGTCCTTCGTGGCGATCATGGCCCTGATCTGCGCCTCGGTCATCGATCCAGGCGTTTACTTCGCCATGAACTCGCCGGCGGCGCTGATCGGTACCACGGTAGAGAATGCCTCGCAGGTGATCAACGGTTGGGGCTTTATGATCACCCCGGAAACCCTGACGATGATTGCCAAAGACGTTGGGGAGCATTCGATTCTGTCACGTGCGGGTGGCGCACCGACCTTTGCGGTGGGTATGGCGCACATCATTACCGAGGTGTTCAACAGCCGCGCGATGATGGCGTTCTGGTACCACTTCGCCATTCTGTTCGAAGCCCTGTTTATTCTGACCGCCGTCGATGCCGGGACCCGCGCCTGTCGCTTTATGGTGCAGGATTTGGTCGGCGTGGCAATCCCAAGGCTGGCCAATAACCGTTCGTGGTTCGGTAATCTGGCGGGCACTACGGTAGCCGTCGCCGGCTGGGGCTTCTTTGTGTATCAGGGGGTAGTTGATCCGCTCGGCGGCATCAACACCCTGTGGCCGCTGTTTGGTATCGGCAACCAGATGCTGGCGTCGATGGCGCTGATCCTCGGTACCGTGGTGCTGTTCAAAATGAAAAAGCAGCGCTATGCCTGGGTGACTATCCTGCCGACCGTCTGGCTGTTTATCACCTCAATGACCGCCGGCTGGCAGAAAATCTTCCATGAGAAACCGAGTATCGGCTTCCTGGCGCAGGCGAAGAAATTCTCTAACGGTATTGAGCAAGGTACGTTGATCGCCCCTGCCAAAACATTGAAGGATATGGAAACCATCGTTTTCAGCAACCAGATTAACGCCGCGCTCTGTGCTTTCTTTATGCTGGTAGCGGTCACCATGCTGGTCTCCGCCTTCTTTGTGATCCGTCGTGCGCTGAACGCCAGCCAGCCAACGGTGAAAGAGTCGCCGATCGTCCTGCGTGAGAATGGCTAACCCTGCGATTGAGTGCGGCATATCGCGCAACTATTTATAAATAACCGGGCACTGAGTCAGTGCCCTTTTTTTCGCTTATTTCACAAGTCAGTTCAGCAAGTTAGTCCCAAACGCCCCCTGCCAATCCTGCTCGAACTTTTCTACCGCTGCCTGAACCGCCGGGGCAGTAAGGAACTGCTCAGCCACGTCGACCGGCAAGGTGATGGCCTGGCAGCCCGCCAGCAAGCATGCCAACGCCTGACGCGGCGTTTTAAAACTGGCGGCCAACACCCGGGCTCCCGGCGCATGCAGCGTCAGCAACTGCTGCAACTCATGCACCATTTCGATACCGTCGCCGCCCTGCGCGTCCAAACGGTTAACGTAAGGCGCCACGTACTCCGCCCCGGCCAGCGCCGCCAACAACCCCTGACCTGCACCATAGACCGCCGTCCCCAAAGTAGGGATCGACATCGCCTTCAGTTTTTTAATCGCAGCCAGCCCTTCCGCGGTCGCCGGCACCTTCACCACCAGCCCCGGCACCCGCTGATGAAGCAACGCCGCTTCGGCCACCATGCGCTCGGCATCGTTGGCCATCACCTGAGCAAACAGCTTGCCAGTGCCCCCCAGCGCATCGCGCAGCGCCGGTAACACCTCCCAAATGGGCTTTCCTTCTTTGGCAACAATGCTTGGGTTGGTGGTCACACCGTGCAACGGCAGGATGCGCGCCAGACGTTTTACTGCGTTCACATCAGCGGTATCGAGATAAAGCTCCATTATGGACTCCTGAATCTTCTGTGGGCGAATTCAAACTCTCATCATAGTAGGGCATGCAATGCGTTTATATTTGATCGAAATCAAATCAACTTTCATTCGAAACAACTTTAATGACATCAGTAAAGCAACTGAATGACAGGTGACTCGTGATCTTCAATCTGCAGCGCTATTCCACCCATGATGGCCCCGGCATTCGCAGCGTGGTATTCCTGAAGGGCTGCTCACTCGGCTGCCTCTGGTGCCAGAACCCGGAAAGCCGCGCGCGACAGGCCGATCTGCTGTTCGACCCTCGCCTGTGCCTGAGCGGCTGCACGCTGTGTGGAGACGACCACTCGCCGGCAATCCGGCGGATAGACGGTAACCTGGTGATCCAACGCGATTTGCTCAGCCATGAAGATTATGCCGCATTGGCCGCCCGTTGCCCAACCGGCGCACTCAGCCTGTGCGGTAACGCGGTTAATATCGACGATATCATGGCCGAAGTGTTGCGCGACCGGCCCTTTTATTTACGTACCGGTGGGGGCCTGACGCTTTCTGGCGGTGAACCCTTTATGCAACCGACCGTGGCGGCAGAACTGCTGCGTCGCGGTCATGACGCCGGTATTCATACCGCGGTAGAGTCCTGCCTGCATACCCCGTGGTCGCACATCACCCCTTCACTGCCCTGGCTTGACCTGATGCTGGCGGATCTGAAACACGTCGATGAACGACGTTTCAAACAGTGGACCGGCGGATCCGCCAAACGGGTGATGGATAACTTCCGCCGGCTGGCAGCCCATGGCACCCCAACTACCGTACGCGTACCGCTGATCCCAGAATTTAACGCCGATCGCCATTCTATCCGCGCGATTGTCGATTTCGCTGCCGATGAAGCCGGTGCCAAAGAGATCCATTTCCTGCCGTATCACACGCTGGGCATCAATAAATACCACTTGCTTGGCGAACATTATCACGCTGCCCGTACCCCACTGGATGCGCCCGAATTGCTGGCCTATGCCGAGCAGTACGCCGAAGCCAAAGGGCTGACCGCCATTTTGCGAGGATAACATCATGACCACGCTGGACCTGACCACCCTGACCGCACGTACCCTGGCCCACAAGAACGCACTGATCCATATCGTCAAACCGCCGGTTTGCACCGAACGCGCACAGCATTATACCGAGGCCTATCAGCAGCATCTGGATAAACCCTTGCCGGTACGCCGGGCACTGGCGTTGGCCAACCATCTGGCCAAACGCACGCTGCGAATTGACAACGATGAGCTGATTATCGGCAACCAGGCCAGCGAATTACGCGCCGCGCCGATCTTCCCGGAATATACCGTCGGTTGGGTCGAAGATGAGATAGACCAGTTGGCCGACCGTCCGGGTGCCGGTTTTTCCGTCAGCGAGGAGAATAAGGCAGTTCTGCACCAGGTATGCACATGGTGGCGAGGTCAAACGGTGCAGGACCGCTGCTACGGCATGTTCACCGATGAACAAAAAGCCCTGCTGGCCACCGGCATCATCAAGGCCGAAGGTAATATGACCTCGGGGGATGCACACCTGGCGGTGAATTTCCCACTGCTGCTGGAAAAAGGCCTCGACGGGCTGCGTGACAAAGTGGATGAGCGCCGCAGCCGCATTCGGCTCACCGACTGGCAAGAGCTGCAGCAAGAGCAATTCCTGAAGGCCATCGACCTGACGCTGGAAGCACTGAGCGAACATATCCTGCGCTTTGCCCGGTTGGCCCACAGCATGGCCCAGGCGGAAAGCCGTCACTGGCGCAGTGAGGAGTTGCTGGCCATCGCAGAAAACTGCGAGTTGATCGCCCACCGTCCACCACAGACTTTTTGGCAGGCTCTGCAACTGTGTTACTTCATTCAGTTGACGCTACAAATTGAATCCAACGGGCATTCAGTGTCCTTTGGCCGTCTCGACCAATATCTCTATCCCTGGTATCGCCGTGATGTCGAGCTGGAGCAAACTTTGCCGCGCGAGCGCGCGATTGAAATGCTGCACAGCTGCTGGCTGAAACTGCTGGAGATCAACAAGATCCGTTCCGGCTCACACTCCAAAGCCTCGGCAGGCAGCCCGCTGTATCAGAACGTAACTATCGGTGGGCAGCAACTGGTCGACGGCAAGCCGTGCGATGCGGTTAACCCCCTGTCCTATACCATTTTGGAATCTTGTGGACGCCTGCGTTCTACCCAACCCAACCTCAGCGTGCGCTACCACGCCGGGATGAGCAGCGATTTTCTCGACGCCTGTGTACAGGTGATCCGCTGTGGATTTGGCATGCCTGCCTTCAACAACGACGAAATCGTCATTCCCGAGTTTATCAAGCTGGGGGTCGAACCGCAGGATGCTTATGACTATGCGGCAATCGGCTGCATCGAGACCGCTGTGGGGGGCAAGTGGGGCTACCGCTGTACCGGTATGAGCTTTATCAACTTCGCCCGCGTGCTGCTCGCCACGTTGGAACAGGGACGCGATGCCACTTCCGGTCAGATCTTCCTGCCGCAGGAACTGGCGCTGTCACAGGGCAACTTCAGCCATTTCGACCAGGTGTTGGGGGCCTGGGACAACCAGATCCGCTATTACACCCGTAAGTCGATTGAAATTGAGTGCGTGGTCGATAGCGTGCTGGAAGAAAATGCACACGACATTCTGTGCTCAGCACTGGTGGACGACTGTATCGAGCGCGGTAAAAGCATTAAGCAAGGTGGGGCAAAATACGACTGGGTTTCGGGCCTGCAGGTCGGTATCGCCAACCTGGGCAACAGCCTGGCGGCAGTCCGCAAATTGGTGTTCGAACAGGGCGTGATTGGTCAGCAGCAGTTAGCGGTTGCGCTAGCCAATGACTTTGACGGGCTGAGCGGCGAACAGTTACGCCAGCGGCTGCTCAACGCCGCGCCAAAATACGGCAACGACGTGGATGAAGTTGACCAACTGCTGGTGCGGGCTTATCAGACCTACATTGATGAACTCAGGCAGTACCAGAACACCCGTTTTGGTCGTGGCCCGATCGGCGGCACTTACTACGCCGGTACCTCGTCCATTTCAGCTAACGTCCCCTTTGGGGCCGCCACCCTGGCAACGCCGGACGGCCGCAAAGCGCATACGCCGCTGGCGGAAGGTGCCAGTCCGGCTTCCGGCACCGATCACCTGGGGCCTACCGCCGTGTTCAACTCGCTGTCCAAGTTGCCTACCGCGTCGATCCTCGGTGGCGTGCTGCTGAACCAGAAGCTGAACCCGACCACGCTGGAGAACCCGGCCGATCGCGAAAAGCTGATGTTGATGTTGCGTACCTTCTTTGAGGCCTATCAGGGCTGGCATGTGCAGTACAACATCGTGTCGCGGGAAACCCTGCTGAAGGCGAAGCAACATCCTGACCAGTATCGTGATTTAGTGGTTCGCGTTGCTGGATATTCCGCTTTCTTTACCGCATTATCCCCTGACGCGCAGGATGATATTATTGCGCGAACAGAACATACTATTTAAACAATAAATATTAGCGGCCGCACCTTGGTGGCCGCACATCAGGTTGATATGAATTCTAGACAACAGACAATATTGCAATTGGTTAACGACCGCCGGCGCATCAGCGTCAGCGATTTGGCTGCCGCCACCGGCGTTTCAGAGGTGACAATCCGCCAGGATTTGAACTTGCTGGAGAAACGCAGCTATCTGAAACGGGTACACGGCTCCGCGCTGGCGCTGGAAAGTGACGACGTCGATGCGCGCATGATGTCCAACTTCACCCTCAAGCAAAAGCTGGCGCAGTATGCCGCTTCGCTGGTTAACGACGATGAGACCATCTTCATCGAAAGCGGCAGTGCCAACGCGTTGCTGGCTCGCTACATTGCCGAACGCAAGCGCATCACGTTGATCACCGTCAGCCACTATATCGCCAACCTGCTGAAAGAGACCGACTGCGAGGTGATCGTGCTGGGGGGCATGTATCAGAAAAAGAGCGAAACCGTGGTTGGCCCCTTAACGCGTCAGTGCATTCAGCAGGTTCATTTCAGCAAGGCGTTTATCGGCATTGACGGCTACCATGCGGACACCGGCTTTACCGGCCGCGATATGATGCGTGCCGACGTGGTTAATGCCGTGCTGGCGAAAGGCGTGGAAAATATTGTCCTGACCGACTCGTCCAAATTTGGCCAAATCCAGCCCAATCCGCTGACTCAGCAGGGAAAAGTGCATCGGGTAATCACCGATTCGCGGCTGTCACTGGAATATCAACACCAGTTGAAACGCCAGGGAATACAGTTGGATATAGTGAACGACTAGGCGTCAGGCAAGAATATGAACGGCCGTCGATCGGCGGCCATTCTGAAGATCACTGGCCGTAATAGGCATTCTTACCGTGCTTACGCAGGTAATGTTTATCCAACAGTGTCTGCTGCATATTCGCCAACCCCGGCGTCAGTTGGTTTGAAAAAATCCCCATATAGGCAACCTCTTCCAACACCACCGCATTATGCACCGCGTTTTCCGCATCCTTCCCCCAGGTAAAAGGACCGTGCGAATGTACCAATATCGCGGGGACCGCGGCAGGATCCAACTGGCGTTCAGCAAAGGTTTCGACAATCACCCTGCCGGTTTCCCATTCATAGCGGCCGTTAATTTCCTCATTCCGCATCTGTCGGGTACAGGGGATATCACCATAAAAATAATCGGCGTGCGTGGTCCCCCAGGCAGGAATGTCCAGCCCCGCCTGCGCCCAAATGGTAGCGTGGCGTGAATGGGTATGGACAATGCCCCCGGCGGCGCCAAACTCAAGGTAAAGTACGCGGTGGGTATCGCTGTCCGATGACGGCTTTTTACCTCCCTCCACTACGTTGCCGCTTTCCAGTTCCACCACCACCATGTCATCACGGGTCATCACCTCGTATTCCACCCCAGAAGGCTTGATCACCATCAGCCCTTCACGGCGATCGACGGCGCTGACGTTACCCCAGGTAAAAGTCACCAGATGATGCCGTGGCAGGGCCAGGTTGGCCTCTAATACCTGCTGTTTGAGTTCGTTAAGCATGTGTCTTTCCCGTTTAAACCTGTTGGGAATATTGTCGGCAGGCCGGCTCTGAGAGGGTATGGCGTAAATCGCTAAAGACCGCGTAGCCTTCTGCTGGAAACCGAGAACTGTGCGACACAGAGTGAATGGCCTGTAGAGGTGGGGAATGGACTTTAAGACTATTTACCTGTTTATCGTCAGGCAGAGGCTTATAGTGGATATTGGCAGAGAGAGCGCTTCTGGCTTTTCAATTGTTCTGCCTTTAACAAAAAATGCCATTTTTTATATCGATACGCTTTGGGAGCTAATAGCAGGCCGAATTTAGGGTTCATGCCTATACTTATAGGGCACTCCCATAAGCCAATGCTAAGGAGAAGTCATTATGATGATTATCAATAAACGTTTCGCCACCGCTGCTTTGGCGCTTACACTGGCGTTTTCACTCAGCGCTTGTTCAAACATGTCCAAACGTGACCGTAACACCGCTATTGGTGCCGGCGCGGGGGCTGTAGGCGGCGCGGTGTTGACCGATGGTAGCGCATTGGGTACGCTCGGCGGGGCCGCCGTTGGGGGCATCATTGGTCATCAGGTAGGCAAATAACCTGATCGGCCACTATCTGGATACCTCTGCCGACAGGCTGGCAAAAGCATTTACGCTTTGACGTATTAACCATAATAAAGATTATTTCAGGTCTGTTTTACCTTCAGTCAATGGCTCTTTGCCATTCACGGGTTAACGCCCGGCAGCATCACCCTATGCCATGCCGCAGTATTGTACCGCGGCATGGCAATTCCCCCAGGCGATCAACCACCCGCCAGCTTGACCTTCATTCCTTTGGCTTCCAGCAGCTGTTTTAGTAAATCGCGCTTATCGCCCTGGATCTCAATCACGCCATCCTTGAGCGAACCACCGCAGCCACACTTCTTCTTCAACTCGGCCGCCAGTTTTTCCAGTGCCGCATCATCCAGATCAACGCCCGAGATCAGGCAAACGCCCTTCCCCTTACGCCCACTGGTTTGACGCTGAATGCGTACGATGCCGTCACCCTTGTCGCGCTGTGGCTTAACCTCTTCCTGTTTGATGCGGCCGCTGTCGGTGGAATAGACCAGGCGGCTGTTATCGTCCTTCATGGTCATATCCTCAGGCCAGTGAGGCGCGAATGGCGCTCAGCGTGGCGGCAGGGTCAGCGGATTGGGTGATCGGACGCCCAATCACCATGTAGTCAACGCCCACCGCCTGTGCCTGCACCGGCGTCATGATGCGACGCTGATCGCCTGCGTCGCTGCCTTCAGGGCGGATACCCGGCGTCACCAACTGGAACTGTTGACCACAGGCCGCTTTCAGGCGCTCGGCCTCATGCGCAGAACAGACTACGCCGTCCAGCCCGCAATCGCGAGTCAGGCGCGCCAGCCGTTCCGCATGTTCGGCCGGTGAGAGATCAATACCGATAGCCTGCAGATCCTCCGCTTCCATGCTGGTCAGCACGGTCACGGCGATCAACAACGGCGCCTGCGCGCCATAAGACAGCAATGCCTCTTTGGCGGCAGTCATCATACGCGCACCGCCGCTGGCGTGAACGTTAACCATCCATACGCCCAGCTCGGCCGCTGCCGCTACCGCGCGGGCGGTAGTGTTAGGAATATCGTGGAATTTCAAATCCAGGAATACGTCGAAACCGCGG
Source organism: Serratia proteamaculans (assembly GCF_008830365.1). Classification (GTDB taxonomy): domain Bacteria; phylum Pseudomonadota; class Gammaproteobacteria; order Enterobacterales; family Enterobacteriaceae; genus Serratia; species Serratia proteamaculans. The sequence goes on from NZ_WBKI01000001.1 coordinate 992,561, forward strand.
TCGTGCAAATCGCGCACCAGTTGCGGTCCAAACAGGGTGAACATTTCCTTGCCCACTTTTAACCGACAGTCCTGCGGATCGATACGATCGGCAAATGCCAGCGCGGCACCTTTGTCCGCGTAATCCAGCGCAACGATAATTGGCGATGATTTTAAGTCATTGTTATTAATGTTATTTTCAGACTTCATTTCTTCTACCTTCTGTAAAATGGACATAACCAGGTAACAACCCGCCAAACTGACCGCCGCATTCTACATGCCAGCCGACAGAAATCCCAGCCGCAGCGCGTGCTGCGGTTAAGTAATGTTAACCCCTGGTTCGTCATCAAGCGTCAATATAACCCGAATGCCATTAACCCAGACTGCGTAAAGCGCCGTAAAGATGCGTAAATTATAAATCAAATAATTTGAACAACAAGCTCAGCATTATCAGATTTTAAATCCCCGTGGATGCTTTATTATTCAACGCATCGGAAGCAAACGGCTTCCAACCTAAATAAACAGACTGGAGTTTCCTATGAAAAGCATCAAATATTTTGCAGCCGCTGCCGCTATCGCCATGACCTCTTTCGCTACCTTCGCCGCTGAGCCGGTTGATCTGCAGCAGGCCACCAGCCTGACCGCCTCCGGTGTCGTCTCCGCAGGCCATGCTACTACCCTCAGTAGCCTGGAAAGCAAACTGGCCGCCAAAGCTGAAGCCCAGGGCGCCAGCAGCTACCGCATTATCTCAGCCGGTGGTAATAACATGCTGAGCGGCACCGCAGTCATCTACAAATAAGTGCTTTCGGTATAGGGCCCGGCACGCCGGGCTCTATCTCAATCCCCCCCACCATATCGTTCATTATTTCCCCGTCACAATGTTACATAAATATTAAATTTTTATTACACACTAGACACTCACTCACGACTGGCTTAGCTTGAAAGCAATCCTCCCGCAGAAAGGCTTCAAAATGAGCGAGATATCTACACTAACGATTAAAATCCCTCTGGAACTCAAAGAAAAAATTCGTGCCATTGCCGCCGATAACCAACTTTCTCTGAGCGCTGAGGTTTGCCAACGTCTTGAACATAGCTTCGACTTCCCGGCTAAGGCGGAAAAAGCCGCTAAGAAATCGGCGGAGTTACACCATGGTGACATCGACAACCAGGGTATTGAAGAAGAGATTGAGCAACCGCTGAACCAGAAAGAATTGAAGAAGCTGCGTCAGTTGCTGAAAGGTGGCGTCAAAGCCGGCAAGAAAAAATAAAGCGCTATTCTCATAAAAAAACGGGGCTAATTTAGCCCCGTTTTTTATTGTGTATTACTGTGCGTTATTGTCCATCCAGCCCGCGGATCGGTTTAACCGATGACCAGGCTCGGCATGATGGACAATGCCAATAAAGAGAGTGTGCGGTAAAACCGCATTTATGGCAGCGATAGCGCGGCTTGGTACGTATTTGTTCGCCAACCATATCACGCAGCAACAGCAAGCTCTCTTTCGCACGGCCGTCTTCCGCATCTGCCAGGTGATAATCCATCAGGCGATAAAATACCCGCATCGTCGGGTGGCGCTGTAATTGGCGGTTGATATAAACCTGCACCACATCGCGCCCTTCTTGCTGCTCAATTATTTCCGCCAGCATCAGTTCAGCGGTAGCGCCAGTATTTTCTTCCACACAACGTTTGAGGAAGTCCGACCAATCCTGCTGCTGCTCCAGATGTTGGTAACACTCATGCAGCATCGGCAAGGTTTCGCTAACCAGTTCTTTATCCTGATTCAACACCCGCTTGAGCGACTCTACCGCCTTGGCGTATTCCCCCTGAGCCATATAAATGCGCCCTACCATGATCGACACCCGGGCACACTGCTTATCGGCCGAGGCCGCTCGTTTCAGCAGGCCCATTGCCTTATCGAGATCGTCACTGCCCATCGCCTGCAATGCCAGTTCGCAGTAGAAATGGGCGATCTCGATACGCTGTTTATCTTTGCCCAATTTGACCAGTTTTTCCGCCACATCAATGGCTTTTTGCCAATCGCTGGTGGCCTGATGGATCACCAACAATTGCTGTAACGCGGAAATGCGGAAATCTTCTTCACCGATTAACTGGCCGAACATATCTTCCGCGCGATCGTACATGCCGGCGGCCATATAATCGCGCCCCAGCTGTTGCACCGCCAGCAGACGTTGTTCGAAGGTCAGAGAAGCGCTTTCCATCAGCGCCTGGTGAATGCGGATTGCACGGTCTACTTCGCCGCGCGAACGGAACAGGTTACCCAGCGTCAGGTGAGCCTCAACGGTGTTGCTGTCCTCTTTCAACATATCCAGGAACAGATCAACCGCTTTATCCTGCTGGTTGGAAAGCAGGAAGTTAACCCCGGCCACATACTCGCGTGACAGACGGTTGGCTTCCTGTTGTTTATCCTGTTGAGCACTTCTGCGCCCCATGTACCAGCCGTACGCGGCAGCCACGGGCAACAACAGAAACAGCAGCTCTAACATAGAAGATTATTCCTTGCTGACAACGGATGGAGCTGCCGATTCAGCAGGTTGTTCAAGCTGCAGTTCCAGCCTTTTGATTTTGCGCTCGGCCCGACCCAGCGAAATGCGGGTACGCAGATAAAACAGACCACAAATGACCCAGCCGAGAACAAAACCGGCGCCAAACAATGCCGCCAATAGGGTCGATACGCGATAGTCGCCCTGCGCAACCAGGTAATTAAAACTCACGACCTGGTCGTTATGCGCGCCCAACGTGACTGAAATCACGAAAATCACCAGAACCAACAAAAAAATCAGCAAATATTTCACATTCTTTCCCGCGATGCCGAGTTAATCGGATGAACTATGCCTATACGTGGCGTCCCTAACCTTTAAGTTAGCATTTCCCATCGTGGCAGGGAAACCCTGCGGCACGATAAAACCACATATCTGCTGGCATATTCGACAGTAAACGACGCTCCCGAACAAATTAATGAGAAAGCTTCTCAAAATAATAGATTAATAAGGATATGGGGGCATGAATAAGAATTACAACAAAGGGAAATGTAAGGGGTTAATGCGGCGCCGTATCGGCGCCGTGATAAGTGACATCGTCACCTAATGTTTATGGGTAGCACTTCTTTCCGCAATTTCCTGCTGTTCTTGCGGCGGCGGAGTCAAAGGGCCAAACCAGCGTTGTGCCAACCAACAAGCTATTGTCACCAGCAACCAACTGATCAACGTCGCCACCACCAGATCGCGCGGCCAGTGCATACCCAGCAGCAAACGACTGCCCATGACACCCGTTGCCCACAGCATTAATACCGCCACAGTCTTATAGTGCCGACGCGGCCACAACAGCCCTACGCCCAGCAGCGCCCAACTGGCGGCAAACATGGTATGGCCGGAAGGGAATGCGAAACCGGTCTCAAACTGCCAGTGTTCACGTAACCATACCGGTACCAGAGGTTGCTCCTGCAGTTGTTCTTTAACCAACGCACCCCGCTCTTTACGCTTGAGTGAGTAAAAGTACTTTTCGTCAATCTGATGGGCAGACTCCAGCCACAACACAAACGGCCGCGGTTCCTGTACCCGATCCTTGATAAAAGACTTCACCCCCTGACCAATCAGAATCGATGCGCTGAGCAGCACCAACAGACCTATAGCCGGCCGGATGCGAAAGCGCAGGCACCAAAGAAACCAGGCACCGAGAATGATGCTGGTGATAATTCCCCAGGGCGAAGTGACCGTTTCGGTCAGCCAATACAGACCTTTCAATAGTCGGCCATCGCCGCCCGGCTGCCATTGCCAACCGGAAAGCCACGCTGCCAGCGGCATCAACAACAGCACTATCGCGCCTGCTGCCGTGCGTTTTGCTATCTCAAACATTCCTATCGTCCTTTGCATAAACCCATTGGCAGTGTAACAATCTTGTAATATTGATAACACTCTAAAAATTAAACAGATATATAACCTAATTCAATAATACTTGACTGAAAACACCGGATGCCGATTTGCTGAGCACCTCAGGGCAAGAAGTTATGGCAAAATAGTCGATAATTGATGAAATGCCGATCGTCGTTGCGCATTTTAATACTGGTCAGTTCACTGTGCCGGACGTAGGATGCGCAACCATGATTGAATCGGATGTATTTGTGGAGAGCAACATGCAGCTTAAACGGGTGGCAGAGGCCAAATTGCCAACACCTTGGGGCGATTTCCTGATGGTAGGATTCGAAGAACTGGCTACCGGGCACGATCATCTGGCGCTGGTGTTCGGTGATATTTCTGGCGCGACGCCGGTACTCTCACGGGTTCATTCTGAGTGTCTGACCGGTGATGCATTATTCAGCCTGCGCTGTGACTGCGGTTTTCAGTTGGAAGCGGCGCTGGAGCATATCGCAGAAGAAGGTCGCGGTATTCTGCTCTACCACCGCCAGGAAGGTCGTAATATCGGTTTGTTGAATAAGATCCGCGCTTATGCGTTGCAGGACAAGGGGGCTGACACGGTAGAAGCCAACCACCAGTTGGGCTTCGCCGCTGATGAACGCGATTTCACCCTGTGTGCAGACATGTTCAAACTGCTGGGCGTGGATGCGGTGCGTTTGTTGACCAACAACCCGAAAAAGGTTGAGATCCTGACGGAAGCCGGTATCAACATTAGCGAACGAGTGCCGTTGATCGTGGGGCGTAACCCGAAGAACGAACGTTATCTGGCGACCAAGGCCGCGAAAATGGGCCATTTGCTGGACCAAGAGTAATTTCCCCCAGGGGAAAATCAGGGCGCCATGACAGGCGCCCTTTTTATTACAGCATTTTCCTGATCACATAGTGCAGGATGCCGTCATTTTCATAGTAGGTCAGCTCATTGCCGGTATCGATACGGCAACGGGTATTGACCACTTCTTTACGCCCATCTGCGTAAGTGATCAGCACCGGCACATTTTGCCCCGGTTTCAGCGTTTGCAATCCGCTGACGCTAATCTGCTCATCACCACTCAGCCCCAGCGTTTTGCGTGTCACGCCCGCAGGGAACTCCAGAGGCAGAATACCCATACCAATCAGGTTAGAACGGTGAATACGCTCAAAGGATTCGGCAATCACCACTCGTACCCCCAGCAGACGCGGCCCCTTCGCCGCCCAGTCACGGCTGGAGCCGGAACCGTATTCTTTACCGGCAATCACCGCCAGCGGTACCTGCTCCTGCTGATACTGCATCGCGGCATCGTAGATCGACAGCTGATTCTGTGACGGAATATGGCGGGTATAACCCCCTTCAACCCCCGGCACCATTTCGTTGCGGATGCGGATATTGGCAAAGGTGCCACGCATCATCACTTCATGGTTACCACGGCGTGAGCCATAGGAGTTAAAGTCCAGTGCAGCAACGCCATGATCACTCAGATAGCGCCCCGCCGGGCTTTCACGTTTGATATTCCCCGCCGGCGAAATATGGTCGGTAGTCACCGAGTCAGCCAGGATCGCCAGAATGCGGGCATCTTTGATGTCTTGCACCGGATCCGGCTGCACTTTCATGGTGCTGAAGAACGGCGGATGGCGAATATAGGTGGAATCTTCCTGCCACGGATAGGTGGCCGAACCGGCAACCTGAATCGACTGCCAGTTGGCGTCACCGTCAAACACCGCACCGTATTCCTTGTGGAACATCTCGGTGCGAACTTCTTCCACCGCCTGGGCAATGTCCTGGCTGCTTGGCCAGATATCCTTCAGATAAACCGGCTTGCCGTCACGGCCTTCGCCCAGTGGGTCTTTGGACAGGTCAACCTTCATGCTGCCGGCCAGCGCATAGGCCACCACCAGCGGCGGCGAGGCCAGCCAGTTGGTTTTCACCAGCGGATGGATACGGCCTTCAAAGTTACGGTTACCGGACAATACCGCCCCCACGGTCAGGTCGCCCTCTTTAATCGCCTGCTCGATAGGATCGGGCAATGGCCCGGAGTTACCAATACAGGTGGTACAGCCATAACCCACCAGATTAAAGCCGAGCTCTTCCAAGTAGGCGGTCAGCTTGGCGCTGTCGAAATAGTCGGTCACCACTTTGGAACCCGGCGCCAACGAGGTTTTCACCCAAGGTTTGGTTCGCAGCCCTTTATTCACCGCATTTTTCGCCAGTAGACCGGCTGCCATCATCACGCTGGGGTTGGAGGTATTGGTACAGGAGGTAATGGCCGCGATAACCACAGCGCCGTTATGCAGCTCGTGTTGCTGCCCATTCAGAGTGAAAGGTTTGAATTCAGATTTACGTTGCTGGTTGCCGATTTCCAGTTCGGTTGCGGCATTGAACGCTTTAGGAACGTCGGGCAGTGCCACACGGTCCTGTGGGCGTTTCGGCCCGGCGAGACTGGCGACCACCGTCGACATATCCAACGCCAGAGTACTGGTAAACACCGGCTCATCACCAGGGTTACGCCACATGCCCTGCACTTTGGCGTAGGCTTCCACCAATGCGATTTGTTCATCGCTGCGACCACTCAGCTTCATATAGCCCAGCGTCACGTCGTCCACCGGGAAGAAGCCGCAGGTCGCGCCAAATTCTGGCGACATGTTGGCAATGGTGGCTCGGTCGGCCAGCGGCAAATCGGCCAGGCCGTCACCGTAGAACTCGACAAACTTGCCCACCACCCCGTGCTTACGCAGCATCTGGGTGACGGTCAACACCAGGTCGGTGGCGGTAATGCCTTCGCTGAGCTTACCGGTGAGTTTAAAGCCCACCACGTCCGGGATCAGCATCGACACCGGCTGGCCCAGCATCGCCGCCTCGGCCTCGATACCGCCCACGCCCCAGCCAAGAATACCCAGGCCGTTGATCATGGTGGTGTGGGAGTCGGTACCCACCAAGGTATCCGGGTAGGCAATACGCTGACCGCTTTCGTCGGTGTGCCATACCGTTTGACCAAGATATTCCAGGTTAACCTGGTGACAGATACCGGTGCCCGGCGGCACTACGCGGAAGCGGTTGAAGGCTTTCTGCCCCCAACGCAGGAAGGTATAGCGCTCGTGGTTGCGTTCCATTTCGATACGCACGTTTTCTTCAAACGCTTCGTCATCGCCGAACTCATCAACGGTGACCGAATGGTCAATCACCAGATCGACCGGTGACAACGGGTTGACCTGGTCAACATTGCCGCCCAATCGCTGCACCGCTTCACGCATAGCGGCCAAATCCACCACCGCGGGTACGCCGGTAAAGTCCTGCATCAGTACGCGAGCGGGGCGGTAGGCAATCTCGCGGTCGGCATGACCGGTCTGTAACCAGCCGACGATAGCTTTAAGGTCGTCAACCTGCACGGTGTCGCCATCCACATGGCGCAGCAGGTTTTCCAACAGCACTTTCATTGATTTTGGCAACCGGTCGATATCACCCAGCTGTCTCGCGGCCAGTGGCAGACTGTAATAACGATACTCGTTATTCAGTGCAACCAGCTTATCCATACTCGTTTCACGAAGATCGGACGACATAGCTCCTCCATTTCTTATTATGTCTAAAACAGGGTAATCACTGAGGTCTTATTTAAAGATAACACAAAGATGATGTAACGTTTTGATAACAACACGTTTTGATCATAACGATAGATAGAAGTAATCAAGAAGGGAGAAGTCGTTTTTTCCCAACGGCTTAGACATGGGCTCCGCTGAGCACAGAATAGCAAGAGGGTCATATTCCTGCGTCGATTGCTATCTGTTAAGGTTCCTTTCCAGCCGTTCGAAGAACGGCTTGTGACTTATCGCGCAGCATTGGCCGTGATACCAAAGTCATATTTTAAATCCAAGGAGAGAATAGTGGCATTTTTGGGATTCGTCAGTGAACGTGAGTGTCAGCGCTGGGAAGGCGCGCCGCCCTATATTCCCGCCTTCAGCTTTCATGAAAAACATCAGTCAGCCCCCATTAATGCCACACCTGAAGCCATTATTCAGGCGGTGCTTGCGCTGGATATGGCCGAGGACCCTATCATCAGTCGGTTACTGATGCTGCGTCAGTTACCCACGAAGCTGCGCCAATGGTTCACTAACACCAAAAACACTACGCCGCCCGCTGCATTTGGTTTCGACACTTTTACCCTGCTGCATCAGAGCACTAATGAAATTTCTCTTGGATTGGCCGGTCGTTTCTGGCGCCCAACCATGGGGGTGGCAAATCTGGCCAATGCAGAAGAGTTTGACCATTACAACGATCCCGATGCGGCTAAACTGGTGTTGCGCTTCAACGCCACACAGGACAATGCCGGATGGGCAGTGTTAAGTACGGAAACCTTCGTCTGGTGCCCTACGCCCCAGGTAAAAGCACGCTTTGCCTGCTATTGGGGAGCCATTCGCCCGGCCAGCGGTTGGATAAGGCGCCGCACCCTGCTTGCCGTGCAGCAGAAACTGGCAATGAGAGACAGCTGACGAATGGATGCCGGAACTGGCATCGTTCTGTGGGAGTACAAAGGGGATATCAGAGGTGAACAAACCTGAAAAGATAAAACAGGAAGGGGTGGGTTCCCCTCCTGCTATCAGCCATTAATCTAACGGCTTACTTCTCTGGCAGTTTGATGTCCTTGAACATCGCTTCAATCTCTTCGTTGGAACGCAGCGCAACTGCGCTATCAACCACGTCGCGCGTCAGATGCGGAGCGAAGCGTTGAATGAAATCGTACATATAACTGCGCAGGAAGGTGCTGCGGCGGAAACCGATTTTGGTGGTGCTGTAAGTGAAGATATCACGCGCATCCACCGTCACCAGATCGGGATCCTGAACCGGATCCACAGCCATGCTGGCAATCACCCCTACACCAAGCCCCAGTCGCACGTAAGTTTTAATCACGTCGGCGTCTGTCGCGGTAAATACGATGCGTGGCGTCAGGCCTGCGCGATTAAACGCGGTATCCAACTCGGAACGGCCAGTGAAACCGAAGGTATAGGTAACAATCGGGTAAGCCGCCAACTCTTCGATGGTGATGTGGCTTTTACCGGCTAATGGATGATCGGGTTTTACTACCACCGCACGATTCCAGTGGTAGCACGGCAACATGATTAAATCGTCGTAGAGGTGCAACGCTTCAGTGGCAATGGCAAAGTCTGCGGTGCCTTTGGATACGGCTTCGGCGATTTGCGTCGGCGACCCCTGATGCATATGCAGCGAAACACGCGGATAACGCTCAATGAAGCCTTTAATGACGTTAGGCAGCGCGTAACGTGCCTGGGTGTGAGTTGTGGCCACATACAGTGAACCTTTATCCGGGTAGGTATGCTCGCCGGCGACGGCTTTGATGGCATCCACTTTGGACAGAACTTCACGCGCAATACGGATAATTTCCAAACCTGCCGGCGTCACCTGAGTCAGGTGTTTACCGCTACGGGCGAAAATCTGGATGCCCAGTTCATCTTCCAGCATCCGCACCTGCTTGCTGATACCGGGCTGTGAGGTGTAAAGCCCTTCTGCCGTCGAGGAGACATTCAGGTTGTGGTTAACCACTTCCACGATGTAACGAAGCTGCTGCAATTTCATATCTTATACCATCCTAGGTTAAACACTGCGTTGAGCCGCAGCCAGGTATATCGGTGTCGCCCCGGTATGCTGAAAAGTAACAAGCCATAAACACCGTGTTTCACCCAGACGCTGAAGAAACCGCCGCTGTTAATAAGCTTTAATCATAAAAAAACTTTTTATATAACCACTATAACACGCTACAGCTTCAAGTATAGATCCACGTCACACTGTGGTAACGATTATTTTGCATTGCTATCAAGGTGAAACCCTGGCTCCAGGAGGGAAAAAGCAGCAAAGGATAGATCCGTTCGCCCCCTTTCGCCAATAAAAAAACCAGCCACATGGGCTGGTTTTTTATGTTGCATTCAGGCTGCAAATTTACTTTTTGCCTTCAACCCATTTGCCATCTACGTAGAAAGCGGACCAGCCGGTGGCTTTGCCGTCCTTTTCTGAAGAGACATACTGCTGTTTGGTTTTACGGCTGAAACGCACCATGGTTTTGTTGCCTTCCGCATCGGCCACCGGCGCATCTGCCAGATAGCGCAGTTTTTCAGGCAGACGATCCTTGAAACGGGCCAGTTCTTCCACCAACGGCGCACGGGTCTCGCGCGATTTAGGGAAGGTATTAGCCGCCAGGAACACACCGGCAGCGCCGTCACGCAGTACAAAGTAAGCGTCCGACTTTTCGCATGGCAGTTCCGGCAATGGAACCGGATCTTCCTTCGGTGGTGCAACATCACCATTACGCAGGATCTTACGGGTATTTTTACACGTCTCGTTGGTGCAACCCATGTACTTGCCGAAGCGCCCCATTTTCAGGTGCATTTCAGAACCACACTTATCGCACTCAACCACAGGACCGTCATACCCTTTCAGGCGGAACTCGCCCTCTTCGATCTCATAGCCGTCACACGCAGGGTTATTACCACACACGTGCAGCTTGCGTTGGTTATCGATCAGGTAGCTGTCCATCGCCGTGCCGCACTTCTGGCAACGACGGCGGGCACGCAACGCGTTGGTTTCCGCGTCATCCCCTTCGAGAATGTTCAGCACTTCCGTTTCCGGCACCAGGTTAATGGTGGTTTTACAACGTTCCTTCGGCGGCAACGCATAGCCGGAGCAACCCAGGAACACGCCGGTACTGGCAGTACGGATACCCATCTTGCGTCCGCAGGTTGGGCAATCGATGCTGGTCATCACCATCTGATTCGGGCGCATGCCGCCTTCTTCTGGCTCTTTCTCCGCCGTTTCCAGCTGTTCGCTGAACTCGGCAAAGAACTCATCCAACACCGCTTTCCACTCTGCCTGGTTGTTCGCTACCTGGTCCAGGCCGTTTTCCATGCGTGCGGTGAAGTCATAGTTCATCAGCTCGCGGAAATTTTCTTCCAAACGGTCGGTAACGATCTCACCCATTTTCTCGGCGTAGAAACGGCGGCTTTCGACCCGCACATAGCCACGATCCTGAATGGTCGAGATGATCGAAGCGTAAGTCGATGGACGGCCGATACCGCGTTTTTCCAACTCTTTTACCAATGACGCTTCGCTGTAACGCGCAGGTGGCTTGGTGAAGTGTTGACTTGGGATCAGCTTCTGCAATTCCAGATCGCTGCCTACTTCAACGTATGGCAAGGTGCGGTCTTCATCACCCTTGCGCAGAGCAGGCATCACTTTGGTCCAACCATCAAAACGCAGCGTACGGCCTTTGGCGCGCAACTGGTAATCAGCAGCTTTCACCGACAGCGTGGTGGAGTCATACTGCGCCGGTGTCATCTGACAGGCCACAAACTGGCGCCAAATCAGCTGATACAGTTTTTGCGCATCCGCTTCCATATCTTTCAACTGCTCAGCCAGCACGTTCACATCCGACGGACGGATAGCTTCGTGTGCTTCCTGCGAGTTTTCTTTGCTGCTGTACTGATTCGGGGCTTTCGGCAGGTACTTGTCGCCGAAGTTGTCACCGATGTAACCGCGCACCATCTCGAGCGCATCCTGGCTCAGGTTGGTGGAGTCGGTACGCATATAGGTGATGTGACCTGCTTCATACAGCCGCTGAGCCATCATCATGGTTTTCTTCACGCCAAAGCTCAGACGGGTACTGGCCGCCTGCTGCAAGGTCGAAGTGATGTAAGGTGCACCCGGCTTGCTGCTGGTCGGTTTGTCTTCGCGATCCAGCACCGTATAACGGGCTTTCTCCAGCAGTTTGAGTGCGGCGTGGGTCTGCTCACGGTTAACCGGTTTGAACGGTTTGTCGTGGGCATGTGTCACTTCCATCTGCAGCGCGGTATCGCCCTTCGCCAACAGATCGGCGTGCAACTCCCAGTACTCTTCCGGCACGAAGGCTTTGATGTCGCGCTCACGCTCCACCACCAGCCGAACCGCAACGGATTGCACTCGCCCGGCGGACAAGCCACGGGCAATTTTTTTCCACAGCAGCGGCGAAACCATGTAACCCACCACGCGGTCCATAAAGCGACGCGCCTGCTGAGCGTTAACACGATCGATATTCAGTTCACCGGGCTGTTTGAACGCATTTTGGATCGCGTTCTTGGTAATTTCGTTAAACACCACGCGGCTAAAGCGTTTGTCGTCACCCCCGATAACTTCCCGCAGGTGCCAGGCAATGGCTTCCCCTTCGCGGTCAAGGTCGGTTGCGAGATAAATGTGGTCGGCGTTTTCCGCTAACGACTTTAACTCGGCGACAACTTTTTCTTTACCCGGCAGGATTTCGTATTGCGCTTTCCAGCCATGGTAAGGATCGACGCCCATGCGATTTACCAGCGCCGTCGTCGGATCTTTTTTAACTTTCTTCTTGGCTTTGTCTTCGGTTGAGTCAGCGCTCTTTTTGCTGGCTGAGCCACTGGTCGGCAAATCACGGATATGACCGACGCTGGACTTCACCACGTAGTCATTACCTAAATATTTATTAATAGTTTTGGCTTTTGCCGGGGACTCAACTATTACGAGAGCTTTACCCATATTTACCTTTACCTAATTTTATTTCTTCTAAAAAGAAGTCTTTTATCTCGCCGTGCCGCAGCGATTCATATCTCTTTTTTATATTGCGGCAGTCTGGCAAGAGATCAACATGTTTTTTTCTATCGGCTGTTTAACTGCTCAACCTGAACGCAAGTTGTTGATCCTGCCTACTATTCACTCATGCCCCAGAAGTACGGCAGTGTGAAACTCATTCATGGCGTAAACAAAACCTTCCACCCGACGCCGCAAAATCCCACACTGTACCTGATAAAAAGCGCCACGCAACCTAATTAGCACGGAAAGGCAGATTTCGCCAATCGGCAGATAGTGCTAGCCATCCAGACGGCAAATAAACCTTAGTCTGTTTGCGGATAAATGCGAACTGGCGTTAGAATATGTGCAGAATTTTTCATTGGAGTGTAATAAATGCGCACTGATACCTCACCTATTGCTCGCGAAGCCCTGCTGGAAGAAGCAAATAAACTTATTCGCCAGCATGATGAATATCTGCATGGTATGGTTGCCACTGATGTTGAACAAAAAGGCAGCGTTTTAGTTTTCCGCGGTGAATTCTTTTTGGATCCGGATGGATTGCCAACGATAAAAACTACCGCAGTATTTAATATGTTTAAACACTTGGCTCACGTGTTTTCTGATAAATACCATTTGGTCGATTAAGCATTAAAAAAGGGGGCCATGGCCCCCTTGATGTTTAAACATTCGGTTTAAAGCAGTGGCTTTTCACCCCGCTGCCACCAGCGTAACAGCAGACGATCGACACTTTCCGCCGCACTGCCGGTAAAACGGTCCATCATGCGTTTACGGCGTGCATAGCGCACCCTGACCACCTCGTGGTTTTCCATTTCAGCGATCAACAAATCATCACTGGTGCCAATGGCATCAATCAGCCCTTTGTCTTTCGCCTGAGTGCCGAACCAATGCTCACCGGTCGCCACGCTATCGATATCCAGCGATGGACGCTGTTGATGAACAAACTGTTTAAACAGCTCGTGGGTGTCGTTCAAGTCTTCACGGAATTTCTCACGCCCCTGCTCGGTGTTTTCGCCAAACAATGTCAGCGTGCGTTTGAACTCACCGGCGGTGTGCAACTCTACATCAATATCATTCTTTTTCAGCAAGCGATGGAAGTTAGGGATTTGCGCCACGACGCCAATGGAACCGATGATGGCAAAGGGGGCTGCAACGATGCGATCTGCCACGCAGGCCATCATATAACCGCCGCTGGCCGCCACTTTATCGACCGCAACCGTCAGGCGAATGCCGCCGGTACGCAAACGTGCCAGTTGCGATGACGCCAGGCCGTAGCCGTGCACCACCCCGCCAGGGCTTTCCAAGCGCAGCAACACTTCATCCTGCGGTGTCGCTACCGCCAGCACCGCCGAAATTTCCTCACGCAGTGAAGTCACTTCATGGGCATCCATGCTGCCTTTGAAATCCAGCACGTACAGGCAAGGTTTGGTGGCTTCAACCGCACCGGTTTTGGCACGCTGTTTCTTCAGTTTATCGTCGGCCTTGGTCTGCTTTTTAAACTGTTTGTTCCAGGCCTTTTGTTCCGCATCGCCCATGCGCGCCAGCCGCATATCACGCTGCATGTCGCGATATTGTTCGCCAAGGTCAGTCAGCCGCAGTTCTCCTTTCTGGCGGTTCTTACGTTGCCCCAGGCTGACCGCCAGCAACGCCAGCGCGGCGATAGCAATCACTACCGTCGCGACTTTGGCCAAAAATAGGCCATAAACAGATATAAACTCCACAGATTCCGCCTTGATTAACAGGTTGTTAGTATGATCTCATTCATTCTAGCCAACCGACGCAGTGACTGTCGCGGCTAAATAAAAAATCCTTGTGATACCTTTTTACTATGTGGGCACATTTTGGCTTAACCAAGCCGCTACTGTTCCCTTTTTGTTACAAAAGAATGCCGATTCTGCTGCCTAATCATTGAAAATACGATCCATTTAAGGCATATAACACGGATTATTCATCAACATGATGATCCAAATTCGCTGCGGGGCCCTGCATGCGGTCGAGCCTTAGCTCCTGTCATGGCCCCTCAATCCACACCCCTCCCCGATGCAAGCGGGAGACCAGCCACCAAGGCGCGAGGAATTATTGTGCATTACCAACCTAAACAAGATCTGCTGGAAAAACGTATCATTTTGGTCACCGGCGCCGGTGACGGCATCGGTCGCGAAGCGGCACTCACTTACGCCAAATTTGGTGCACAGTTGGTGCTGTTGGGGCGTACCGAAAGCAAGTTGCAGGCGGTACAAGCCGAGATCGCAAAACTCAGCAGTTCGCCAAGCTACATCATCACGCTGGATCTACTGCATACCACTCAGGAGCAGTGCCAACAGGTGGCCGAAGAATTGGCAACCCATGTCCCGCGTCTCGACGGCGTGCTGCATAACGCCGGTCTGCTGGGTGATATCGCCCCCATGGCAGGACTGTCGATGGCAATGTGGAATGAGGTGATGCAGGTGAACGTCAACGCGACCTTTATGCTCACTCAGGCGCTGCTGCCATTGCTGCTGAAATCCAACGCCGGATCGCTGGTCTTTACCAGTTCCAGCGTCGGCCGTACCGGACGTGCCAACTGGGGTGCCTATGCGGTGTCCAAGTTCGCCACCGAGGGCATGATGCAGGTGTTGGCCGATGAATACAAAAGTCGCCATCTTCGGGTAAATTGCATCAACCCTGGCGGAACACGTACCCAAATGCGCGCATCAGCCTTCCCGCACGAAGACAAAAGCAAGCTAAAAACCCCGGCTGATATTATGCCGCTTTACCTCTATCTGATGGGTGATGACAGCCGCCGTAAAACCGGCATGAGCTTCGATGCCCAGCCAAACCGTAAACCCGGCGCCGCCGAATAAAAGGGGCTTTATCATGGCAGAAGATCGTCACCAACAACGCCAGCAGCGCCTGAAAGAACAGGTCGATGCCCGCATCGCTGCGGCTCAGGATGCACGGGGTTTACTGCTGGTTTTCACCGGTAACGGCAAGGGCAAGACTACCGCAGCATTTGGCACTCTGACTCGCGCTGTCGGCCACGGGATGAAAGCCGCCGTCATTCAGTTCATCAAGGGAGAGTGGCCGAACGGTGAGAAGAATCTGCTGCAGCAGCACGGCGTTGAGTTTCAGGTGATGGCCACCGGTTTTACCTGGGAAACCCAGGATAAAGCCAGCGATACCGCCGCTTGTCAGGCCGTATGGCAACACGGCAAGCGTATGCTGGCCGATAGCAGCCTGGATCTGGTGCTACTGGACGAACTGACCTACATGGTCAGCTACGGGTACCTTGAGCTGGATGAGCTGCTGGAGGCGCTACGACAACGCCCTGCACACCAGACGGTGATTATCACCGGGCGAGGATGCCATAGAGATCTGTTGGAACTGGCGGATACGGTCACGGAGATGCGACCGGTGAAACACGCGTTTGACGCGGGTATCAAGGCACAACAGGGAATTGACTGGTAACGCAAAGAAAACGCCGCAGCCCGGAGAGGGTTGCGGCGTAATGATTAGCTACGCTTGGCGGGCTTGCCAGGCTTGCTGCCTGCCGCACTACGACGTCCGCTGCCGGCCACCTGGGTATGGCGCTTGACGGCACGACGGATCTGATTGGCTTTCACGCGGCGACGTTCACGCTCAATCGGCATCTTGCTAACGGTTTCCGGTTTTAATTCAACCAGTTCACGCAGATAGTTAATTGCCGGCAAGTCCAGTTCGGTCCAACCGCCACGCGGCAGGCCTTTCGGCAGATCGATATCGCCGTAACGCACACGGATCAGGCGACTCACCTGCACGCCGACCGCTTCCCAAAGACGACGAACTTCGCGGTTACGCCCTTCGGTCAAAGTGACGTTGTACCACTGGTTAATGCCTTCGCCACCCTGGAAACTGATGGTGCGGAAAGCGGCCGGGCCGTCTTCCAGCTGAACGCCCTTGCTCAGTTGCTTGATTTTTTCGTCATCAATCTGACCAAATACACGCACCGCATATTCACGCTCAACTTCACGGCTTGGGTGCATCAGGCGGTTCGCCAGTTCACCGTCAGTGGTGAACAGCAACAAGCCTGAGGTATTGACGTCCAGACGCCCTACTGCCACCCAGCGTGAGCCACGCAGTTTAGGCAGGCGATCAAATACTGTCGGACGGCCTTCAGGATCGCTACGGGTGCAGAGTTCGCCTTCCGGCTTGTAATACGCCAGTACGCGGCAAACCGCTTCTTCGGATTCTTTAACCGAGACCACGTGACCATCCAAACGGATTTTCATTGAAGCGGTTACTTCAACGCGATCACCCAGCTTGGCGACTTTACCGTCAACGCTGACGCGGCCGGCTTCAATAATGGTTTCGATTTCACGACGCGAGCCATGGCCAGCGCGCGCTAAAACTTTCTGTAACTTCTCGCTCATTGAGCAACCTCTAGTGTCGCCTTCACAGGCGTCGGGGGGATGACCACCGCGGCGTCGAGCGCCACGGCAGTAACAATACGTTTACATAGATCGAACCGCGCATTATACAGGCTTTCAATAGGGTTGAAACCCACTTTATTGTCGGGTCGATTATCAAAAGCTATTGATGGCTTCAACACGCGGGGGAAAACGGGCGCAGGCCCGTTAGATAAACAACTGCAGTTATTTAATTAATGACCGAGAAAATTGACAACCTCCCGATATACCACCTCCGGCTGTTCGAGAATACCGAGATGAGTACGGGCATCATCCAGCCGCGTAACCGAGAAGAACGGATGGTCAACGGCAAACCCCTGTTGGTGCCGCAGGTAATCGTCATCACGATCCAGCGAGTAAATATGCCGACAAACCGGAGGGGAGCTTAATTGACTCAGCCGGTGAAGTGGCGAACGGTATTGCAGATAGGCTTGTTCAATCGCTACGCCAGCCGCCTGCCAAACGCGAAAATCTTCCTGCGCCATTTCGACAGTCAGATGATGTTTAACCCGTGGTTGCTCAATTCCCCCCTGCCAGAAACTAAACAATTCATCACGTGCCGCCAGCCATTTTTCTGGCCGCTGCATTTGTTGCACCGAATCGAAAAATGCCGGTTCAGGCTGAGTCATGATCCAATCGAGAAAGACCATGGCTTGCGTCTGCTGTGGCAAGCTCTCGGCCAACGCCACCGCAATCCAACTGGCGTGTGCCACCGACAACGTCGCAAACCGATTCACCCGCAGTTCAAGTAACAGTTGGCGCAAATCCACCAGCAAATCCTCAGCGCCCAGCGCAAGATCGACACCGCCGGCGGACAGCCCGTGGCCACGCCAGTCGAGACTGATCACGCGGTATTGTTGCTCCGCCAGTGCGGTAAAAGGGGCAAAAACGGTTTTCGGCTCACACCAGCCAGGCAGCAAGAGCAACGTCAGTGGACCTGAGCCGGAATCTTGATAATCGAGGGAAAGAGTGCCATGGCGAAACGCTGTCATTTTGTCTCCTAAACGTCATTGCCCTAAATCACTTAGGGGTTTATGCGCTAGTGGTAAAATGACAGCGTTTATCGATCTCATCTATGGGAAATGATGCTAACAAACCGGCTTCGCACCTAATGAAAAAATACGCACGAAACGGACTGTTTTAATGCCGTTCACAAGGGTAAGCGGCGGTTAACGCCAGCATAATCACCGAAGGCGCTGAATAGTGCAGCTGTTCCGGGTGTTCATTTAAATATTGCATGACAGCATCCGAGGCCATGCCCACGCTCATACCGGCATCCGGGCAAATATTGCGGTTGCCCTGCATCGAAAAGGTATCAAATACCCCGGCTACATAGCCCATAAACATCCCGCCATCGAGGGCTTCGGCAACGGTGGCTGCACCATTTTTATTTTTCACATAGCCGCTGGTCTCAGACAGCAAAGCACTGCCGGAATAAAAACCTGCACTGGCCGCAGAGGAAAACAATATGGCTGCTAAAAGAGAAACCCGCTTAATCATCGCTATGCATCCTGCCTATTATCTATTTTTGATATTGTAGAATAGCGGCTTTAACCCTAAATGACGCCGTTTCGGCCACTTTTCAGAATAATGAGCAAAAACTACCGCTATGAATCAACGGAAAGGCGTTGGGTCACCCGCCCCTTCGCGCAGCACTTCCGGTGCGGACTCGGTCAGGTCAACCACCGTGGTCGGTTGCTGCCCCAGGAAGCCACCGTGGATCACCAGATCCACCTGTTTACCCAGGTGTTCGCTGATTTCTTCCGGGTCGGATTCGGCAAAATCATTGCCTGGCAGCATCAACGTAGTCGACATCATCGGTTCGTTTAATACTTCCAGTAACGCCAGCGCAATCGGGTTCGACGGCACGCGCAATCCTATGGTTTTACGTTTGTCATTCATCAGGCGGCGCGGGACTTCCTTGGTCGCTTTCAGAATGAAGGTGTAGTTGCCGGGAGTGTTGTTTTTGATCAGTCGGAACGCGGTATTGTCGACATAAGCGTAAGTCGATAACTCAGACAGATCGCGACACATCAGCGTAAAGTTATGATTGCCGTCCAATTGACGAATGCGACAGATACGCTCCATCGCCGACTTTTCTTCCAGCTTGCAGCCCAGCGCGTAACCGGAATCGGTGGGATAAACGATCACACCGCCCTTACGCAGTACATCCACCGCCTGATTGATCAGTCGCGGTTGGGGATTGTCTGGATGAATATAAAAAAGCTGACTCATGACTTGCTCCTAAAAATGATGCTCGCGGGCGGCATCGCTCACGTTAAATCAATCGACTTTGGCCAGTTGTGGCTGCGACCAGTCACGCCACACGGGTTCAACACCGCCGGGTAACCACAGTTTACGGCCCAGTTCGATCCACGAGCAGGGCTGATGGAAATCAGAGCCCTGCGACGCCAATAATTGATATTCCTGCGCATACTTCGCCAATTGCGAACGCTCATGCGGCGCCTGCTGACACTGTGCAACTTCCATGGCATCACCACCATGTTCCGCAAAGTGCGCCAGCAACCGCTTCAGCCATTTGGCCGTCAGGTCGTAACGGCCCGGGTGCGCTATCACCGCCTGACCGCCGGATTGATGAATGACATCAATGGCTTGTTCTATTGTACACCACTGTGGCGGAACGTAGCCGGTTTTGCCTTTGGCAAGGTATTTCTTGAACACCTGAGCCATATTATCGGCCATGCCGATCTGCACCAGATAACGGGCAAAGTGGCCGCGGGTCACCGCCCCGCCGTCTGCCAATTTTTGTGCGCCTTCAAAAGCACCTTCAATACGCGCCTTGGCCAGTCGCACGCCTATTTCATGGGCGCGCAGGTGACGGCGCTCGGTCTGTTCGGCCAACAGCTGCACCATCGCCGGGTGCCTGGTCTCTATCCCCAGGCCCACGATATGGATCTCGTGGTTTTCCCACAGCGTGGAGATCTCTACCCCGTTAACCAATTGCAACGGCAGTGACAATTCAGCAATGGTTGCCGCCGCTGCGGCCAGGCCCGCGGTGGTATCGTGGTCGGTAATCGCCAGTACGCCCACCCGCATTTCAACCGCCCGCTGCACCAGCTGCGCTGGCGTCAAATAGCCGTCAGAGGCGGTGGTATGGCTGTGGAGGTCGTAGAGAGTAAATGCGGAAGGTTGGGGGTTGCTGTCTGTCAAAAGGAATATCCGGCAATGGCTTGGTCTTCTATCATACCCGCGATCGCCCGGCAGACGGAAATCTATTCTGGTCCGAGGCCCCTTCCCGCTGATGAAAATAATTCACGCTTGCCGCTAAAACATTGTGCGAAAAGAGGGTTGACTTTACCCCCACGAACCAGTTAACTAGTACACAAGTTCAGGGCAATTCCCTGGTTGGATGATAAACAAGAGAGCATAGAAATGAATAAGCAAACTTCTCTTCTTCGTTGGTGGCGTCACTCCCTTTCTCGGGCGGAGTAATCACGCATACCTGTCATCTGACACTGCAGATTCCCTAAGCCCGCTGGTAACGCGGGCTTTTTTATGGATAAATTTTAACTGGAACCACCAATGATGAACATCAAACCACAACTCAAATTACTGAAGGCGGAGGCCAGTTACCGGGGCGATCCGACCACCATTTTCCACCAGTTGTGCGGCGCTCGTCCGGCTACCCTGCTGCTGGAATCAGCTGAAATCAACAGCAAGCAAAACCTGCAAAGCCTGTTGGTGATCGACAGTGCCCTGCGCATCACCGCTCTGGGCCGCACCGTGAAGCTGCAGGCGCTGACCGCCAACGGCGCGGCGATGCTGCCGTTGCTGGACGAAGCCCTGCCGGCCGAAGTCCAGATCCAGGTACGTCCTAATGGGCGTGAACTGACCTTCCCGGTGATTGATGCCATTCAGGATGAAGATGCCCGCCTGCGTTCGCTGTCGGTGTTTGATGCACTGCGCACTCTGCTGACGCTGGTTGACTCCCCGGCTGACGAACGTGAAGCGGTGATGCTTGGCGGCCTGTTTGCCTACGATCTGGTTGCCGGTTTTGAAGACCTGCCGGAACTGCGCCAGGATCAGCGCTGCCCGGACTTCTGTTTCTATCTGGCGGAAACCCTGCTGGTACTGGATCACCAGCGCGGCGTTGCCCGTCTGCAGGCCAGCGTTTTCACTGCCGACACGGCGGAAGAGCAACGTCTGCAACAGCGCCTGGAACAGCTGCAGGTTCAATTGAAACAGACGCCTCAACCAATTCCCCACCAGAAACTGGAAGACATGCAACTGAGCTGCAACCAGACCGATGAAGAATACGGTGCGGTCGTCAGCGAATTGCAACAGGCTATCCGTCAGGGCGAAATCTTCCAGGTAGTACCATCGCGCCGTTTCTCACTGCCTTGCCCAGCCCCGCTGGCCGCTTATCAAACGCTGAAGGACAACAACCCAAGCCCGTATATGTTCTATATGCAGGATGATGAATTCACCCTGTTCGGTGCATCGCCGGAAAGCGCGCTGAAATACGATGCCGGCAACCGCCAAATCGAGATCTACCCGATTGCCGGTACCCGTCCTCGCGGGCGTCGCGCCGATGGTTCGCTGGATCTGGATCTCGACAGCCGTATCGAGCTGGAAATGCGCACCGATCACAAAGAACTGGCCGAACACCTGATGCTGGTCGATCTGGCGCGTAACGATTTGGCGCGCATCTGTCAGGCCGGTAGTCGCTATGTGGCCGACCTGACCAAAGTGGACCGCTACTCATTCGTGATGCACCTGGTTTCCCGGGTGATTGGTACCCTGCGCGCCGACCTCGACGTGCTGCACGCCTACCAGGCCTGTATGAACATGGGCACCCTGAGCGGTGCGCCAAAAGTACGCGCCATGCAGTTAATTGCCGCCTCTGAAGGCACGCGTCGCGGTAGCTACGGCGGTGCAGTCGGTTATTTCACTGCCACCGGCGATTTGGATACCTGTATTGTCATCCGCTCCGCGTATGTTGAAGACGGCATTGCAACCGTGCAAGCCGGCGCCGGCGTGGTGCTGGATTCTGTTCCTCAGGCGGAAGCCGATGAGACCCGTAATAAGGCACGAGCCGTGCTGCGTGCCATTGCCAGCGCGCACCAGGCCAAGGAGGTGTTCTGATGGCCGATATCTTACTGCTCGATAACGTTGATTCCTTTACCTATAACCTGGTCGACCAGCTGCGTGCCAGCGGCCATCAGGTGGTGATTTACCGTAACCAGATTTCTGCCGAAGTGATTATCGAACGCCTGCAGCAGTTGGAACAGCCTGTTCTGATGCTGTCACCGGGGCCAGGTACCCCGTCCGAAGCCGGTTGCATGCCGGAGCTGTTACAACGCCTGCGCGGCCAGTTACCTATTATCGGCATCTGTCTGGGTCATCAGGCGATTGTCGAAGCCTACGGCGGCCACGTTGGCCAGGCCGGTGAGATCTTGCACGGCAAGGCCTCGGCCATCAGCCACGACGGCGAAGGGATGTTTGCCGGGATGGTGAACCCACTGCCGGTGGCACGCTATCACTCCCTGGTCGGCAGCAATATCCCGGCCGAGCTCACCGTCAACGCCCAGTTTGGCGAGATGGTGATGGCAGTACGTCATGACCAGCATCGCGTATGCGGTTTCCAGTTCCATCCGGAATCGATCCTGACCACCCACGGCGCGCGTTTGCTTGAGCAGACACTGACCTGGGCGCTGGCGAAATAACGAGGGATACGACGATGCAAACTATTCTTGAAAAACTGTACCGTTCAGAGTCGATGGACCAACAGGAAAGCCAGCAGTTATTCAGCGCCATCGTGCGCGGTGAGCTGGAACCAAGCCAATTGGCAGCGGCACTGATCAGCATGAAAATTCGCGGCGAACGCCCGGAGGAGATCGCCGGAGCGGCCAAAGCGCTGCTGGCCGACGCCCTGCCGTTCCCACGCCCGGATTACCCGTTTGCCGACATCGTCGGCACCGGTGGCGACGGCACCAACAGCATTAATATTTCCACCGCCAGTGCCTTTGTGGCAGCGGCATGCGGCGCCAAAGTGGCCAAACACGGCAACCGCAGCGTTTCCAGCCGGTCCGGCTCCTCTGATCTGCTGGCGGCATTTGGCATTCGCCTGGATTTGCCGGCAGAAGAAGCGCGTAAGGCACTGGACGAACTGGGCGTGTGCTTCCTGTTCGCACCGCAATATCACACCGGTTTCCGCCATGCGATGCCGGTACGCCAGCAACTGAAAACCCGCACGGTGTTCAACGTGCTCGGTCCGTTGATCAACCCGGCACGCCCACCGCTGGCGCTGATCGGCGTTTACAGCCCGGAATTGGTGCTGCCGATTGCCGAAACCCTGCGCGTGCTGGGTTATCAACGGGCAGCGGTGGTACACGGCGGCGGTATGGATGAAGTGGCGATACATGCGACTACTCATGTGGCCGAATTGAACAACGGTGAAATTGAAAGCTATCAGTTGACGCCACAGTCCTTCGGGCTACAAAGCTATCCGCTGGAAGCCCTGCTGGGCGGCTCACCGGAAGAAAATCGTGACATTCTGGCAAGGTTGTTACAAGGTAAAGGTGACCCGGCACACGCCGCTGCGGTAGCCGCTAACGTGGCGCTGCTGCTGAAGTTATTCGGGCATGAAGACCTGCGCCAAAACGCGCAGCAGGCACTGGACATGATTCACAGCGGGCAAGCTTACGAGCGCGTCACCGCACTGGCAGCAAGAGGATAAATGATGCAGGAAACCGTGCTCAACAAGATTGTTCGTGACAAAGCGCAATGGGTCGCAGCACGACAGCAACAACAGCCACTGGCCAGTTTTCAGAATGAAATCGTCCCGAGTGAACGCGGTTTTTACCACGCGTTAGAGGGAGCCAGAACGGCGTTTATTCTTGAATGTAAAAAGGCATCCCCTTCCAAAGGGTTGATCCGCGAAAACTTTGATCCGGTGGAAATCGCTGAGGTCTACAAGGATTTCGCCTCGGCGATCTCGGTGCTGACCGATGAAAAATACTTCCAGGGCAGCTTCGATTTTCTGCCGCTGGTCAGCAAGACGGTGACACAGCCGGTACTGTGCAAAGATTTTATTATCGACCCGTACCAGATCTACCTGGCTCGCTTCTATCAGGCCGATGCCATCCTGCTGATGCTGTCGGTGCTTAATGACGAGCAATACCTTCAGTTAGCCGCGGTGGCGCACAGCCTGAACATGGGCGTGCTGACCGAAGTGATCAGTGAAGAAGAGCTGCAACGGGCCATTACTCTGGAAGCGCGCGTGGTGGGTATCAATAACCGCGATCTGCGCGATCTGAGCATCGATCTGGATCGCACTCGTCAGTTGGCGCCACGCGTGCCACACGGCGTGACGGTGATCAGCGAGTCCGGCATCAACAACTACGGCCAGATCCGCGAATTGAGCCGCTTTGCCAACGGTTTTCTGATTGGCAGTGCATTGATGTCGGAACCCGACCTGCGCGCCGCCGTACGCCGGGTAATGCTCGGCGACAATAAAGTGTGCGGGCTGACCCGTCCGCAGGATGCCGCCGCGGCCTATCAGGCAGGTGCCGTCTACGGTGGGCTGATTTTTGTCGGGCGCTCCCCGCGCTATGTCGATATCACCCGTGCCCGTGAAGTCATTTCCGGCGCTCCGCTGAAATACGTCGGCGTGTTCTGTGACGCACTGGTAGAAACGGTAGTACAGACTGTCGCACGTCTGGGCCTGAAAGCAGTGCAACTGCACGGCGCGGAAGACCAAACCTATATCACCGCCCTGCGCGCCGAACTGCCGATCGACTGTCAGATTTGGAAGGCGCTGAGCGTGAAAGACCATTTGCCAAAGCGTGATTTGCAGCACGTTGACCGTTACCTGCTGGATAACGGCGCGGGCGGCACCGGGCAACGTTTCGACTGGTCGGTACTCCAGGGTGAAAACCTGGAAAACGTGATGCTGGCCGGTGGCCTGGGTGCAGACAACTGTGTTGACGCGGCCAAGCTCGGCTGCGCCGGTCTGGACTTTAACTCCGGCGTTGAGAGCCAGCCCGGCATTAAGGATCCTGTCCGCCTGGCGGCGGTGTTCCAGACCCTGCGCGCTTACTGAAGATCATTAACGGATAATAACGGGAACTATAATGACGCTGCTTAACCCCTACTTCGGCGAATTTGGTGGCCAATATGTGCCACAGATTCTGATGCCGGCCTTAAAACAACTGGAAGAAGCCTTTGTCAGCGCACAGCGCGACCCGGAGTTCCAGGCTGAATTTATCGACCTGCTGAAAAACTACGCCGGTCGCCCAACGGCGCTGACGCTGTGCAGAAACCTCACTGCCGGTACCAAAACCAAGCTGTACCTGAAACGTGAAGACTTGCTGCACGGCGGCGCACACAAAACCAACCAGGTGTTGGGTCAGGCACTGTTGGCCAAACGCATGGGAAAAACCGAAATCATTGCCGAAACCGGTGCCGGTCAGCATGGCGTTGCCTCGGCCCTGGCCTGTGCCTTGCTCGGTCTGAAATGCCGCATCTATATGGGTGCCAAAGATATTGAACGCCAGTCGCCGAACGTCTTCCGCATGCGTCTGATGGGGGCGGAAGTAATCCCGGTGCATAGCGGTTCTTCTACGCTGAAAGACGCCTGTAACGAAGCGCTGCGCGACTGGTCTGGCAGCTACGAAACCGCCCACTATATGTTGGGTACCGCAGCAGGCCCACATCCGTATCCAACCATCGTACGTGAATTCCAGCGCATGATCGGTGAGGAAACCAAAGCGCAGATGCTGGAGCGCGAAGGCCGCCTGCCTGATGCGGTACTGGCCTGTGTCGGTGGTGGCTCCAACGCCATCGGCATGTTCGCTGACTTTATCGATGATGCCAGCGTGGGTCTGATCGGCGTTGAACCCGCCGGGCTGGGTATTGAAACCGGCCAGCACGGCGCACCCTTGAAGCACGGCCACGTGGGGATCTATTTCGGCATGAAAGCGCCGATGATGCAGACTTCCGAAGGCCAGATTGAAGAGTCCTATTCCATTTCAGCCGGGCTCGACTTCCCTTCCGTTGGGCCGCAGCACGCCTATCTGAACAGCATTGGTCGCGCAGAATATGTGTCGATTACCGATGACGAGGCGTTGGACGCCTTCAAGGCCCTGTCGCGTAGCGAAGGGATTATCCCGGCGCTGGAGTCTTCCCATGCCCTGGCACACGCGCTGAAAATGATCCGTGAAACACCGCAAAAGGAACAGATCCTGGTGGTTAACCTGTCTGGCCGCGGCGACAAAGACATATTTACCGTTCACGACATTCTGAAAGCACGGGGAGAAATCTGATGGAACGTTACCAGCAACTGTTCGACCGCCTGGCAAGCAACAAGGAAGGCGCCTTCGTCCCGTTCGTGACCCTCGGCGATCCTAACCCGACATTGTCATTGCAAATCATCGATACTTTGGTTGAAGCCGGTGCCGACGCGCTGGAATTGGGTATCCCGTTCTCCGATCCACTGGCTGACGGCCCAACCATCCAAAGTGCGGCGCTGCGCGCATTCGCCTCTGGCGTCACACCAACCCAGTGCTTTGAAATGCTGGCCGCCATCCGTCAGAAGCACCCTGGCATCCCCATTGGTTTGCTGATGTACGCCAACCTGGTGTTCCATAAAGGCATCGATGCGTTTTACCAACGCTGCGCCGAAGTGGGCGTTGATTCGGTGTTGATTGCCGACGTGCCGTATGAAGAGTCTGCGCCCTTCCGGGCCGCCGCTATCCGCCATGGCATCGCGCCGATCTTTATCTGCCCGCCAAATGCCGACGATGATTTGCTGCGTGAAATCTCCTCACACGGCAGGGGATACACCTACCTGTTGTCACGCGCTGGCGTAACCGGGACCGAAAGTCGCGCGCAATTGCCACTGCATCACCTGGTGAACAAACTGCGTGAATACCATGCAGCCCCACCGCTGCAAGGGTTTGGCATTTCCGAGCCGGCTCAGGTGCGTGATGCACTGCAGGCCGGGGCTGCCGGAGCGATATCCGGCTCGGCGATCGTCAAGATTATCGAGCAAAACCAAGCGCAACCGGCCGAAATGCTGACCCGACTGGCGACCTTTGTCAGTGAAATGAAGGCCGCAACACGGGCGTAATTCCTCAACAACGGGTGCAGAGGATCTGTACCCGTTGTTAACATATTGTTTCCCTTCAAGGTTGTGCTAATTTTTTACAGCTTGGATTTGAACAAACCCCATTCTTGTCTCACAATGAATCTTGCGCGTCGGGCATTTCTTTATTGGGAGGGAATGCGCTACGTTTTTAGATGACAACCTAAATGTAGTTTCAACAATAACATTGCATGGAGAGTAATTTATGAAGCTATTTAAAACCCTTTCGGTCTTATGCATGGCAGCCGTTGTGGCATTCGCAGTGAGTGCCTGCGCGCCAACAGCGAAATCTGAAGGGACTGGTGGTTATATTGACGATACGGTAGTAACGACCAAGGTGAAGTCAGCGCTGCTGGCGGATAAAACCATCAAATCTACCGAAATCAGCGTCGAGACCTTTAAAGGTCGTGTACAGTTGAGCGGTTTCGTCAGTTCAAGCGCCGATGCCAACCGCGCAGTGCAGGTGACTCGTGGTGTAGCGGGTGTGAAATCTGTTGAAAACGTGATGAATATCAAGTAGTAAAAATAAAACGGAGGCGCTGTATGCGCCTCCCTGTTTCACCCCTGTCAGAAGCGATACCCTGCCCCGAACATAAACACCCACGGATCCAAACGCGTATCGATGCTGTGATGATTACCGTCCGCGTCGTCAAAGCGAGTTTTGGTTTCGATGTTCATCCACCACACTGACATGTTCAGCATCCAGTGCTCATCCAGGTTGTAATCCAGGCCCGCCTGCGCGGCCACGCCCCAGGAGTCTTTCAAGCTCAGGTTGCTCAGCCCGGCGCTTTTACCGTTGTCGTTGAATTTTTCATCGAAGAAGGTGGTGTAGTTAACCCCCAGCCCCAGATACGGACGCAGTTTGTCCTGCTTATCGCCAAAGTAGTATTGCGCCATCAGGCTTGGCGGCAGATCGCGCACGGTGGCGATATCACCGTTCACCGCCTTGCCATTCAGCCCCACTTTATGGCGAAATGGCGTTGCGGCCAGCAGTTCGACACCAATATTGTCCGTGACCATATAGCCGAAGGTCAGACCAAGCTGGGTATTATTGTCGGCACTGAATGAGCCTTGCCCCAGCACGTCATCCGATCCGGCGTTTGGCCGCACCGTTGCAGCGCCGGCGCGGAAAAGAAAATCCCCTGCCTGATGTGCACTTGCCAACATAGGGGCCATCATCGCCGCCAATACCACCAGAGTTGTCTTTTTCATTGTCCATTCCATTTGTGTGGTTATCATCCGGGGGAATATACCTACTTACGGGTATTTATGATCCCATCGAGATCACATCTTATGTGTAAAAATTTTAAATCCTACTAAAAACAAGGTTACCTAAGAGGCTAATAAATCAAGAATTGATCTGAATCAAAAAAACACTTTTGTTGCAAATTATCTACATGTTTAGTTATGGGACGTAGCATAAACGGGGCAAATATTTTCATCCTTCGACCGGCTCAAGGGTGACAAATCTAGCGGGAATTAGGTTAAACGCTGTGGTTTGAAAGATAATGAGTAGATAGCAATAACGGCGATCGCCGAAGAAATCGTCGCAGTGCACTTCACGGGGTGCCACAGCGGCCTGGAACAGGGTACAATCGCCCACTGATTTTGATTTATCTCTGTTTCTCGATGCCAAGGAGTCTGCATGCCTATCACGGCCAACACGTTGTACCGTGACAGTTTTAATTTTTTCCGTAACCAACTGACCAGTATCCTGATGCTGGCGCTGTTGACCGCGTTCATTTCTGTACTGCTCAATCAAGCTTTCAGCCCTGATGTCGAACAGTTGAAGATCCTGAGCGCAACGGAAGGTGACTTTGCTGCATCCGCCGGTATGGGGATCCAGGAAATCATTCAACAAATGACGCCTGAACAACAGATGGTGTTATTGAAAGTTTCAGCCGCCGCCACCTTTTCCGCATTAGTGGGCAACGTGTTGCTGGTTGGCGGGATGCTGACATTGATTCGCCTGGTTTCCCAGGGGCAGCGTATCAGCGCACTGCGCGCCATCGGTGCTTCCGCGCCCGAGTTGCCGCGTCTGTTGTTGCTGCTGTTCACCTGCACGCTGTTGATTCAACTGGGCCTGACGCTGTTTGTGGTACCTGGCGTGATCATGGCGATCGCTTTCTCGCTGGCACCGGTGATCACCGCTACCGACAAGAAAGGCGTGTTTGCCTCGATTAAGCTGAGCTGCAAGTTGGCTTTCGCCAATGCGCGTGTGATTGTTCCGGCGATGATGCTGTGGCTGGCAGCCAAGCTGCTGGTGTTGTTTATGGTGAGCCACCTTTCGGTGCTGACCCCGAACGTCGCCAGCGTGGTATTGACTGCATTGAGCAACCTGGTTTCCGCCCTGTTGCTGGTTTACCTGTTCCGTCTGTATATGCTGCTGCGCAGCTAATTTTGCCACAGGAACTTAAAGGGCACGCCTCGGCGTGCCCTTTTGCTTACTGAGTCACCGGCGGTTCAGCCTGTTCCTTACTTTGAATCAGCTTCAGCGCCAGGTACAAATCCGGCACCAGGATCAATTCCCGGTCGCGCCCCATTCGATTGATACGGAACCAGCGCGTCAGCTCGGTTCGCCGCCCTGCCAGTACCAGTCTCACGTTACGCTGTAACAAATCCCGTTTCAATTCGTCGATGGCCGCCAATACGCTGATATCGGCATGGGTAAAGCTGGCAACCGCATCCACCACTACCCAACGCGGCTGGAACGGCGTGCTGTCGACCAGGTTGAGGATCCGCCGCTTGAAGTACGCCACGTTGAAATAGGTCAGCGGCGAGTTGAAACGATACATCATCACGCCGGGTACCGCTTTAATGCCGTTATTGTTGCCCATTGAGTGAATCATGCCTTCGTCATTAACACCCAGCAGTTGTTCAGTCGGGCGGAACACCGTGCGCAGAAACTGCATCAGGCCCAGTAAGACCGCCAGTCCAATACCGCTTATCACCCCCACCAGCAGCACGCAGAGGAAGGTAAACATCGCCAGTCGGAAAGCCTGAGCATTACGACGCCGCATGATCCAGATACCGCGAATATCCAGCAACGACCAAGCGGCGTACATCAGCACCACGCCCAAACCCGCTACCGGAATAAACTGCAACGGTGCCATCAGGAACAACAACACGAAAGCAATCACCGCTGCTGCAATGATCGACACCAGTTGACTCTTGCCGCCGTTGGCATCATTGACCGCGGTACGTGAATCCGCCCCGCTGATGGCAAACCCCTGTGACAGCGCCGAGACTATATTCACCAACCCGAGCGCGCGGAATTCAGCGTCAGCGTTCACCTCATAACCGTTCTTCGCCGCAAAACTACGGGCAGTCAGCATCATGCTGACAAAACTCACCACCGCCAGGTTGAGCGCCGGGATCACCATGTCACGCAGTAAACCCGGTTGAAAATCCGGCCACTGCACGATGGGTAATACATCGCTAAAACCGCCCACCGTCACCACACCATGCTGCTGCAGTCCACCAGCCCAGGTCATAAAGGTCACCAGGACGATGGCAAATAACGGCGCCGGCCAGTTGGGCCGCCATTTTTTAAACCCAATCAGCGTAACCAGCGTCAGTAACGACACCGACATGGTCAGCCAATCGCTGTGCATCAGGTTGCCCGGCAGCGCGTAGATACGTTCGATCAACTGCGCCGGATGCACGCCAAAACCAAATACCTTACCAATTTGATCGACGATAATGGTGATCGCCACGCCGTTCAGCAGCCCACTGAGAATCGGCCTGGAGAGCAGGTCCGCCAGCGCACCCAGCTTAAAGCGGCTGGCCAACAGGCACCAGGCGCCCATCATCGCGGTCATCATAATGGTCAGTTGCCAGTGGCGTTCCATATTGCCTGCCGCCAATGGGGTCACAACGGCGGCAATCACCGCGCAGGTCGCCGCATCCGGCCCCACAATCAGTTGGCGTGAGGAGCCGAAAAAGGCGTAGGCCACCATCGGTAAAATACAGGAATATAACCCTACTATCGGGCTGACCCCCGCCAGTTCGGCGTAGGCAATCGCCACCGGCAAGGCCACGGCGGCCACGGATAACCCGGCGCGGATGTCCGGTTTCAGCCAACTGCGTTGATACCCTAATAAATGCGTCAAACCGGGCGTCAGCGCCTGGAGAGATTTCCACTGCATAAACTGTTTTCCGTTATAAATTATCCGGCTATTATTGTGTGTATCATGCGATGCCAATGCCGTACTGGCAATCTGCCCGCCGCGAACTCGCGACCTCAATCGTAAGTTTATGCAAATTCCTGCTTTCATGGCGGAAATCCGGTGGCCAAACGCCGATAATCATCGCTTGCCAGCGGTACACAGAGCCCGCCAAATCCGGTATAGTCGGCCGATGAACAGATGATGGATTGATTTATGAAGCAGTTTCTTGATTTCCTCCCGTTAATTGTCTTTTTTGCATTTTATAAGCTCTACGATATCTACGTCGCCTCTGGCGCGCTAATTGTTGCTACCGCCCTGGCGCTGGTGTTCACCTGGTTTAAATACCGCAAAATCGAGAAGATGACGCTGATCACCTTCCTGATGGTACTGGTGTTTGGCACCCTGACACTGGTGTTCCATAACGATTTGTTTATCAAATGGAAAGTGACGATCATCTACTGCTTGTTCGCACTGGCATTGTTGATAAGCCAACTGGTGCTCAAAAAACCGCTGGTACAACGCATGCTAGGCAAAGAGCTGACGCTGCCGGATAAAGTCTGGAACACCCTCAACCTGGCCTGGGCGATCTTCTTCCTGGTCTGTGGCCTGGCGAATATCTACGTCGCTTTCTGGCTGCCTCAGAGCGTTTGGGTTAACTTCAAAGTGTTCGGCCTGACCGCGCTGACGCTGGTATATACCCTGCTCAGCGGCGTTTATATTTATCGGCACATGCCGGAAGAACAGAAAAAATAGTTACAAAATTGTTAATGCCCGTGGCGTTTGCTACGGGCAGTATAGTGAAATCCCTTCCTTGATAAGCAGACAGCTATGACTCAACAACGACCTTTACCCAGTGGCGAAATGGTGCTACGAACGCTGGCGATGCCGGCAGATACCAATGCCAACGGTGATATTTTTGGCGGCTGGCTGATGTCGCAGATGGACATCGGTGGCGCTATTCAGGCAAAAGAAATTGCCGAAGGCCGTGTCGTGACCGTGCGAGTGGATGGCATGACCTTCCTGAAACCGGTCGCGGTAGGTGACGTGGTATGTTGCTACGCACACTGTATCCGCACCGGACGCAGTTCGATCACCATCAATATCGAAGTGTGGGTCAAGAAAGTGTCTTCTGCACCTATCGGGCAGCGCTACCGTGCGACCGAAGCCGTGTTTACCTATGTTGCCGTAGACGACGAAGGTAATTCACGCGCCCTGCCCGACGGTAAGATGAACTTCCGTGTTGGCTTCGAAGAATAAGCCGGAATTCAGGCAGTAAAAAGGGTCGCCCTGTGGCGACCCTTTTCTTTGTCAAAATCACTCTCGGTGTCAGTTCATTTCCGTGGTGCCGTTAATTTTAAAGCGGATACTCATGGTGATATTCTTCGCTTCCTTGGCTTCATAACGCCACTTACGCATTGCCTGTTTCACTTCACGCTCAAACATATTGCGTGGCTCCGCATACAGGATACGCACGTTACTCAAACGGCCATCACTGTCGACATCAAACTGCACCCGCACATTGCCTTCAATCTGCAAGGCTCTGGCGCGCGGCGGATAAATCGGGTCGGCACGGCTGATCGCTCTCGGCGTCACATCACGCGAATTGCCCGCAACCGGCGCTGATGGCGCCTGCTTCACCGGAGCCCTATCGACAGGCTTGGCCGGTTGGTTATTTTCAAACGGTGACGGCTCACGCGGCTCGGTTTTCTGCGGCTCACGTTTAACCGTTTTCTCGACCTTCGGCTTCGGTTTTGGCTTCGGCTTGGGTTTTACCGGCTCAGGCTTCAGTATCGCCTTCGGCGGTGGCTCTGGGAGCGGTTCCGGCTCGGGCTCGGGTGCAGGCTCCACCTGCGGCTCTGGCTCAGGCTCGGCCGGTGCAGGCGGTGGCGGCTCTGCCATCGCGGCGGTATTGACCATCATGACGCTGATCGGCGCATCCTCAGGTTTCGGCAACTCCATCACCTCCTTGACAGAAGCATAGAGCAGACTCGCCACCAGGGCGCTATGTAAGCCAACGGACAGGACAATTGGCACGGACAAACGGCGATTAAGGAACATCTTTTTTAGCGGCATAATGATTCTGTTTCCTCTGGTTCGCCAAGTTTAAATGCAAATAGCAATCATATTCAATAACGAATGGCAAACTATCGCTCTAATCGTCATTATTCATTGCTAAAACCTGTAAACTCATGAGGATATTAACCTTTCATTTGCCTTTTAACTGAGGCTTTTACACGCTTCATTAACCTGATTCACCTGGGTCAAAACCGAAAAAACCCGCCGTAGCGGGTTATCTTTGCCCCATGCAGCGTTATTCTTCATCGCCGTAATACAGTACGCCCAGTTTGATCAGCGGTCGGCCCTGCGCTTTACGATGCAGGTTGCTGTCACGTAGCGAATAGACGCAGCCGCAGTACTCTTGCTGATAAAAACGCTCACGTT
Organism: Serratia proteamaculans; assembly: GCF_008830365.1. Taxonomy (GTDB): domain Bacteria; phylum Pseudomonadota; class Gammaproteobacteria; order Enterobacterales; family Enterobacteriaceae; genus Serratia; species Serratia proteamaculans. The sequence continues at coordinate 1,026,181 of NZ_WBKI01000001.1, forward strand.
TGCTGATGTCGATCATCCGCGACGAACCGCCTTTTTTACGCCAGTTGTAATCCCAATACTCCAAATCGGGGTACTTTTCCGCCGCGCGCACTCCACAGTCGGTGATTTGCTGCATATTCTTCCAGCGAGAGATACCCAGCGAGCTGGAAATAGTGTCGTAGCCGTTTTCATGCGCGTAGAGTGCGGTGCGTTCAAAACGCATGTCAAAACACATGGTGCAGCGGATACCGCGCTCAGGTTCATGCTCCATGCCTTTGGCACGAGCGAACCAGTTATCGGTATCATAATCGGCGTCGATGATCGGTACCCCGTGCTGCTCGGCAAAGCGGATATTCTCGTCCTTGCGCAGCAGGTATTCCTTTTGCGGATGGATATTCGGGTTATAGAAGAAAATGGCGTATTCGATGCCGGAGGCTTGAATGGCTTCCATCACCTCCCCGGAACAGGGCGCACAGCAAGAGTGCAGCAACAGTTTACTTTTGCCCTCAGGCAAGTCGAGTTTATCTCTAACCAGTTCCGTCATTTCCTCACCTCTCAATCCTTGTCTCATTAAACCGCGCGGCCGCACTATACGAATAAAAGCTAGTCGCTTCAAGGCATAAGCGCCAGCCACAGTTAAATTCCAGCGGGCGGGCATTCCCTTGTATCTCCTTTTGCGCTACTTTAAATTTACCCTTCTATAGCAATGATTTTAAAGGTGAAACATGCTTTATCTGATCTACGCACAAGACGTGCCCAACTCTTTGGAAAACCGCCTGTCAGTACGCCCCGCACACTTGGCTCGCCTGCAGGCACTGCGTGACGCAGGTCGCCTGATAGTTGCCGGCCCCAATCCAGCCATCGACAGCAACGATCCGGGCAGTGCCGGTTTCAGCGGTTCTACGGTGATTGCGGAATTCGCCTCACTGGCCGATGCCCAAGCCTGGGCTAAACAGGATCCTTACGTCGCCGCCGGTGTTTATGCCGAGGTGACGGTCAAACCCTTCAAGCAAGTGTTGTAGTTTAATGATGACCCGCAGTTGATGTTGCTACGGGTTGTCTATTACAACCAGGTCCCAATTTGATCCGCTAAAATAAATATCGACTCCTGAGTCATAGCATAATTGCCCATTTCCCCGTTTAGCCTTGGATGGCACAACAGCCGTGTACCTGTGCGCTATTGTGCATTAACCAAAGCACTCATAGACTTCAATGACTGTATAAAAATACAGTATTCATTTTGCTATGAGGATCTAAATAATGAACACCTGCCCTGATATTGCAACATTGAGAAGTACTGTCCCTACCGCTGCCGGCGAGCTGATCGCCGTAACCGCCTATGATGCAAACTGGAGCACCGGTAGCCGTCAGCCAACCGGTGGCGGCATTTTTGTCGCAAAAGCGCAGCCGACACCAGCGGATGATGGTGGTATGTTTATCCGTTCTAATACTTCGTGGGTCTGGCTACGTGTATTGGAGGTAGCGGGCACCGTCTCGCCTTATATGTACGGCGCGAAAGGCGATGGTATTGCTGACGATACCGATGCGATCCAAAAAGCCCATGATTACGCCAGTTCGCAGGCAACCACCAGCGGTGCACGTGTGTTGAAAAACGGCAATCTTATTTTTGGAAATGGTCGTTTCAAATGTATTACAAAACTAACCTTTGATACCAAAACCGTCGATTATGATTTTTCCGGTGCATTACTGGATTTCACAGCAATGACACCTGGCACTGCAGAACTTCACAAGGCTGCCATCGACTGGAAAAATAATGCCGGTTATGCCCAAGGTAATCTGAGTGCTAAAAATCTGCGAATGATCGGCCCTGGCGCTGACTCGTTTATTGATGGAATGGCATTCTCTACATCGCTTTCAGGCAGCTACCCACGTAACTCGCTGACGTTCACCGGCGGTGGTATCGAGGGATTCTCCTGCGGCATTACAGGTACCACTAATTTCTATTTCCTGCGCATGTACGGCTTCACTTTCAACCATTGCGACACTTGCTATTTCTTCCCAAACAATACCTCAGACTCCGGTGAAGAGATGAACTTCCACAGCTGTGTCTTTGCCCAAAGTAACTGCGGCGTGAACCTGCAGGGAGGATATAGCTACTTCTTCAATTGTTCCTTCGACTATATCTACGGGAAAAGTGGGCCGCAAACGTCGGCAGACAGACTGGGGAAATATATTCATATCGAAGGCGGTCAACACACTTTCCGCGATTGCCACTTTGAGGGTTACGGCCCCCAAAATTACATCGTCAACATCCCAGATGATAAAAGCTGTAAAGTTAACTTTATTGGCGGCATCTTCACCTTTAAAGCTGGTGGCAGCCCATCGACCTATCCGACTACCTGTAACCCTTTCTACTTTGGCAACCTGGCACGAGTCGTGTTTGAAAAAGTCAATATTGGTCAGATGCAGCAAGGTGGCGATGCAAACGTCAGCGGCTGGATTGATGGTAACGGTTCAGTGTCATTGCATGATACGCAACTGCCGATCGCCTGGCCTTATTTGTTGTCGCAAGTACGTACCGATGCAACGGTGCAGGACAACTGGCTCGATGGCTCAACCTATACCAGCGGTGCCGGGAATGAGAAATGGACCGAGGAAGTTTGGGTATTACCGCCAGGAGGCGTTAATAGCGTGCGCAAATCACGTTACGGCTGGGGAACCGCAGCCAGTACCAATTTCAGCATGATCCGACAGGCCAACTTTGTCTCCCTGGGGCGTAATGTAAGCGCCGGAGACGGTGTATTTCAGGCCGTGTTAGGAACTATAAAACTGAAAGGCTACGGCGGTGTCATTCATCACCTCCGAGCCAATACATTCGCAGGCGATGGTCAAAGCTGCCAGGTTAAAATTATTTGGGCAAAACTGAGCGAATTTGGTGCTCAGCAGGATGTTGAGCCCAAAATACTAATGCAACAAACCGGCCACTCATACACCTTTAATTTCAGCGGATTAGAATCCGAATTGAAAACCGTGGTTATTCCTGGACAAATGCAGGGCTATGTCACCCAGCCACCATCATTTGAACGGGCCCCAGATTGGGCAACGCATGCTTTCTTACTGGTGGATACCACTAAAATGAAAAGCAACTTCGACCTGCGAATTACGGACGTTTATATGCGTCAGGTCTAAAGAGTACAATGTTAACAGCAGCCGCAGATGACCGCGGCTTTTTCATACAAAAAAAAGCCAGCACGGAGTGGCTGGCTAAAGGGTTCTTCGAGGGAATATCTTGTCCGATAAACTTACTCTCTTCACTTGTCGGTCCGCCATCTATTGCTGTGATAGGCGAGCTATTTTTTCGCAAAAATCAACGCCTGCATATCCGTAAACATGGCGTCCCACTCTGGCTGGTCAATCGCCATCAGGCCAAAGAAACGCAGCATAAATGCCCCTTCTGTGGCCAGAAAAGCCAATCGAGCGCGTTTGCCCTCTTCGCTGGTTAAGTCCAGACCGGCGATCCGGCTGCGGTACCACTCGCGCGTACTGTCCAAATGCTCTGGCGTTTGGATCAGCGTCGCCATCAGCCCCGCCGCCTTGGCGCTGGATGCCTGATCGGAACTTCGGGTCGCCTGCATATGTGCTTGCACACTAGTCGTGGCCGAGGGATTGTCCCCGGCAATGGCATCAAACACCCGGTCATAGGCCTTACCCCAACGATCGAACATCGCATCAATTAACGCGTCTTTGCTGCCAAAGCAGTATTGCACCCCGCCCTTGGAAATCCCCATCGCCTTGGCAACGGAATCAATGGTCAGCCCGGCAGCACCCTGCGTGGCGACAATCTCTTCAGCCGTATCCAGAACCTTGTCACGATCGATGCTGCGTTGACGTCCCATTGAGAAACCCTCTTTTCAATACATACGTATGGATATATATTAGCGCCAGTATACCACCCGACAGGTTCGGGTGGTGACTTTATGGCAACGCATCCGCGTCGCTCGCTTTTTTTGGAATAATATTATGCACGTAAACAACCGCTGGTTGATCCTGGCAATGATTTCCAGCGCGCTATTTTTGATCATCATCGACATGACGGTGCTGTACACCGCATTGCCACGCCTGACGCTAGCGCTGGATGCCAGTGCGTCACAAAAATTATGGATCGTGAATGCCTACCCGTTAGTGGTTGCCGGTTTGCTGCCCGGTGCAGGCATGTTGAGCGATCGCATTGGTCATAAACGGCTGTTTATTGCCGGGTTGCCCGTGTTTGCCGTCGCCTCCCTGTGTGCGGCCTTTTCTCCTTCAGCCGAATGGTTGATCGCCGCTCGCGTATTCCTCGCTGTCGGTGCAGCAATGATGATGCCGGCCACGCTGTCCATTGTCCGCCACGTTTTTACCGACGAACGCGAACGCGCCTTGGCGATTGGTATTTGGGCTGCAGTCGCCTCTGGTGGTGCCGCTATTGGCCCGGTGGTTGGCGGGGTCCTGCTGGAATATTTCTGGTGGGGGTCGGTGTTCTTGATCAACGTGCCAGTCGTTATGGTGGTGTTACCGCTGGCATGGCGGTTGATACCGCACTGCGGCGGAGAAAATAAACGCCCTTACGATATCATCGGTTCGGTGCAGGTCATGGCCGGTCTGGTGGGCTGCATCTATGCGCTGAAGGAACTGAGCAAGGCGACGCCCTCCTTTATTGCGCTGGTGATTGCCGCCGCCATCGGTATTTTCTCGCTCTGGCTGTTTGTCCGTCGCCAGCGTCAGGCGCGTTATCCAATGATCGACTTCTCGCTGTTCCAGAATCGGCTGTTTGCCGGCGGCGTCGGCGTGGCTCTGATATCGATGATAGCCCTGGTCGGTGTGGAGCTGGTACTGACGCAACGTCTACAGTTGGTGCTTGAACTTAGCCCGTTACAAGCGGCACTGTTCATTCTGCCGATCCCCGTGGCGTCTGCATTAGCCGGTCCGCTGGCCGGATTAATGCTGCCACGCTACGGCGAGCGCAGCATGATATTCGGTGGGTTGCTCCTGACCGGCTTGGGTATTGGCGGCCTGGCGCTGCTTTATCAGAGTAGCCTGGTGCTGCAGTTGGTTTGCCTGTTTATCGCCGGTTTTGGTCTTGGGGGAGTAATTACCGCCGCGTCGACTGCCATCATGCTCAATGCTCCGGAAGAAAAATCCGGTATGGCGGCGTCGATCGAAGATGTGTCCTATGAACTGGGCGGCGTTCTGGGCATCACCTTGCTGGGTGGGTTGATGACCGCCATCTATAGCCACAGTCTGGCGCTGCCTGGCAGTCTGCCGGTGAGTGAAGCCGCTTACGACAGTATCGATGAGGCCTTGCGGTTGGCCTCAACTCTGGCCGCCGATCAGGCACAACAGCTTAAGCAACTGGCCCGCCTGGCTTTCGACCGCGCATTTATCGTGGTGCTGATCACGGCGGCATTACTGATGGTGCTGGGTGCCGGTGTGACAAAAATGGCCTTGCGCAAGTAATGATAAGAAGCCGCTTTTGTTGTTAACGCATTCTGCTTAAACTGAATTGGCAATTTGCTTCTCGGATTTATCGTTATTGGTTTCAACGATTGCATTGATGCTTTTGATCGTCTTTAACCCTGCGATAAATCCGGTTACTGTGTTTGTTATGGATATTGTGTAAATCATCGAATCAAATAATCAGGAGAAGATTATTATGGCAACGACGAAGAAAGCAGCTAAAAACCATATCGGCCTGGACAGTAAACAATCGGCAAAACTATCGGAAGCGTTGAATGCGCTGCTGGCGAATTATCAGGTGCTGTATATGAACGTGCGCGGTTACCACTGGAACATTTCCGGCCCGCATTTCTTTGAGCTGCACGTCAAATTTGAAGAAACCTATAACGATCTGCTGACCAAGGTTGATGAGTTGGCGGAACGTATTCTGACCCTGGGTTCGCAGCCGCGTCATGCCTTCAGCGATTATCTGAAAACTTCCGACATCAAGGAAGACACCAACGTCACCGATGATAAAGGCACGCTGGGTGGGTTGCTGCACGGTTATTCGGTGCTGTTGCAACAGCAGCGCGACCTGTTGACACTGGCCGCCGATGCGGGTGATGAAGGGACGGCTTCACTGATGAGCGACTACATCAAAGAGCAGGAAAAGCAGGTTTGGATGCTTAACGCCTATCTGGGGAAATAAACCCAACCGCAGTTAACAGAAACAGTCCCCTCAGGGACTGTTTTTGCTTTACCACTCGTAGGCCACCACAAACAGCAATGAACGTCGGTGCTGGTCATCCAGGCGACGTCGCACCCGAATAATATGCCGATTGCTGCAAGACTGGCGTTCCAACCAGCGATGCCTGCGGCGCTGACTCTGTCGTAGCATCCGCCAGCGGCCCACCTCGTTTCTACTGCGTCTCATCGTTTTGTCACTCATCCGTCAAAAACCTACGGCGGGCATTATAGCCCTTTCGCTGAGCGATCCAAGCCTCAGTTCGCCGTATTTTAATCCGACTGGGCGACGCGATAACCGGCGAAAAATGTATTTTTTGTTTACAGCAAGTGCCTTAAGCCAATCATATTTTTGCAACATAAGCGCCGAGAAAAGGTTTCCCCTTTAGCGTTCTGTGCGTACACTCATCGTTGGTGGTTTGCGAACGGGATTTTTCGCCTTTATGACAACATTTTATACCGTAATCAGTTGGCTCATGGTCTTTGGTTACTGGCTGCTTATCGCCGGTGTGACACTGCGTATTCTGATGAAACGTCGCGCTGTACCTTCCGCTATGGCCTGGTTGCTGGTTATCTATATTCTGCCGCTGTTCGGTATCGTGGCTTACTTATCCTTTGGTGAATTGCATCTGGGCAAACGCCGCGCCGAACGCGCCAAGGCGATGTGGCCTTCTACCGCACGCTGGCTGAGCGAATTAAAAGAGAGCCAGCGCATCTTCGCCACCGATTACAGCGAGGTCGCCAGACCCCTGTTCCAACTGTGCAATCGTCGCCAGGGTATTGATGGCGTCAAGGGCAACCAACTTCAGTTACTCACCACCACCGACGCAACGCTAAAAGCGCTAATCCGTGATATTGAGCTGGCGCGCCATAATATTGAGATGGTGTTTTACATCTGGCAGCCCGGCGGATTGGTGGATCAGGTGGCCGAATCCCTGATGGCCGCTGCGCGCCGCGGTGTACATTGTCGCCTGATGCTGGACTCTGCCGGCAGCCTGCAGTTCTTCCGCAGCCCCTATCCCGGCATGATGCGTAATGCCGGCATCGAGGTGGTGGAATCACTCAAGGTCAACCTGTTCCGCGTATTCCTGCGCCGGATGGATTTGCGTCAACACCGTAAAGTGGTGCTGATTGACAACTATATTGCCTACACCGGCAGTATGAATATGGTCGATCCACGCTATTTCAAACAGGACGCCGGTGTTGGTCAGTGGATCGATCTGATGGCACGTATGGAGGGCCCAGTCGCCAGTACCATGGGTATCGTTTATGCCTGTGACTGGGAGATTGAAACCGGTAAACGGATCCTACCACCGCCGCCGGACGTCAATATCATGCCGTTCGAACAGGAAAGCGGTCACACTATCCAGGTTATCGCCTCCGGCCCCGGCTTCCCGGAAGAAATGATCCACCAGGCGCTGCTGACCGCAGTTTACTCAGCACGTGAACAGTTGATCATGACCACCCCCTATTTCGTACCCAGCGACGATTTGCTGCATGCGATCTGCACCGCCGCACTGCGCGGGGTTGAAGTCAGCATTATTGTGCCACGCGATAACGACTCCACGATGGTACGCTGGGCCAGTCGCTCTTTCTTCTCCGAACTGCTGGAAGCAGGCGTCAATATCTACCAGTTTGAAGACGGCTTGCTGCATACCAAGAGCGTACTGGTCGATGGTCAACTCAGCCTGGTTGGCACGGTAAATTTGGATATGCGCAGCCTGTGGCTGAATTTCGAAATCACACTGGTGATCGACGATGACGGTTTCGGCAGCGATCTGGCCTGCGTGCAGGATGACTATATAGCCCGTTCGCAGTTGCTGAATGCCAAAGAGTGGCAGAAACGGCCGTTCTGGCACCGTATTGTTGAGCGCCTGTTCTACTTTTTCAGCCCGCTGCTATAAATGCCGTAGCGGGCATGCTTTAATAATGCCAAATCATTTGTTATCGGGATTTAATTATGGATTTGAATAACCGCCTTACTGAAGACGAAACGCTGGAACAGGCTTACGACATCTTTTTGGAGTTGGCCGGCGACAATCTGGATCCGGCGGATATTCTGCTGTTCAACCTGCAGTTTGAGGAGCGCGGTGGCGCCGAACTGTATGACCCGGCGGAAGACTGGTCGGAACATGTGGATTTTGACCTGAACCCGGACTTTTTCGCCGAAGTGGTGATTGGCCTGGCGGACAGCGATGGCGAACCGATCAATGACGTGTTTGCCCGCGTGCTGCTGTGCCGAGAGAAAGACCACAAGCTTTGCCACATTCTGTGGAAAGAGTAAGCGGCTATCAGGCATAAAAAAACCCGCCAATTTTGGCGGGTTTTTTGTTGGCGAAAAACACCGATTACAGCGGATCGACCTTCAGACAAGAAACCGCATGGCGGAAGCTGCCTTCCAGCAACGGTCGGGTCTTGGCGCATTCCGGCCCGGCGATGGGACAGCGAGTACGGAACACACAGCCAGATGGCGGGTTGATCGGTGAAGGCAGTTCCCCTTCCAGCAACTGGATCTGTTTATCCTTCTCCTTGTCCGGATCAGGAACCGGTACCGCCGACATCAGAGCTTTGGTATAAGGGTGCTGCGGGTTGTGGTACACCTCATCATAGGTGCCCAGTTCCACCGCATGACCCAGATACATTACCAACACGCGGTCAGAGATGTGTTTTACTACCGCGAGGTCATGAGCGATAAAGATCAGCGACAGCCCCATTTCACGCTGCAGTTGCTGTAACAGGTTCACCACCTGCGCCTGGATCGATACGTCCAGCGCCGAGACCGGTTCATCACAAATCACCAGTTTTGGCTCCAGGATCAGGGCGCGGGCGATACCGATACGCTGACACTGACCACCGGAAAACTCATGCGGATAACGGTTGATCAGGTTTGGCAACAGGCCAACCTTCAGCATCATCGCTTTAACCTTGTCTTTCACTTCCTGACGCGGCATTTTTGGGTAATAGGTACGCAGTGGCTCGGCGATGATTTCCCCAATGGTCATGCGCGGGTTCAGTGAGGCCAGCGGATCCTGGAAGATCATCTGAATATCGCTGCGGGTTTTGCGCCAGTCAACGTCGCTCATACCGAGCAAGTCTTTACCCAGCCAGGCAACGCGCCCGCTGGTCGCTTTCACCAGACCGATAATAGCGCGGGCAAAGGTCGATTTACCACAGCCCGACTCGCCCACCACGCCCAGAGTTTCCCCTTCGAACAGGCGCAGTGTCACACCGTCAACGGCCTTCAGGGTTTTCGGCGGCTGCCAGAACCACTGTTTGTCATCATGAATGTCGAAGTGCACTTTCAAATCAGCCACTTCGAGCAGGACTTTCTTGTCGGTTACCGTACTCATACCAACGCCTCCACCGGTTTAAAGCAGGCACGTAGACGCCCTTCACCAAACTGCTCCAACGGCGGAGCGCTTGCACATTGCGGCATCGCGTACGAACAACGCGGCTGGAACGGGCAGCCTTTCGGCAGGCGTAGCAGATTCGGTGGGTTGCCAGGAATAGTCATCAGCGCCTCACCTTCGGCGTCCAAACGAGGTACCGCATTCAGCAAACCAATCGAGTAAGGGTGGCTAGGACGATAGAACACATCGCGTGCACTGCCATATTCCATGGTGCGTCCGGCGTACATCACCAGCACCTTGTTACAGATGCCGGCCACCACGCCCAGGTCGTGGGTGATCATAATGATGGCAGTGTTGAACTCGCGCTTAAGCTCGTTCAGCAGTGTCATGATCTGCGCCTGAACCGTCACATCCAGTGCGGTGGTAGGTTCATCGGCAATCAACAGCTTCGGCCGGCACAGCAACGCCATGACAATCATCACGCGCTGGCGCATACCGCCGGAAAACTCATGCGGATACATGCGCATGCGCTTACGCGCTTCAGGCATTTTAACCGCATCAAGCATGCGCACCGATTCTTCAAAGGCCGCACTTTTACCCATGTTCTTGTGCTGCATCAGCACTTCCATCAACTGCTCACCAACGCGCATATAGGGGTTGAGTGAGGTCATCGGGTCCTGGAAGATCATCGAAATCTCTTCCGCCCGCAGCTTATTGAGCTGTGTTTCCGGCAGGTTGAGAATTTCACGGCCGTTAAATTTAGCCGAGCCGCCAATGCGACCATTGCTGGCCAACAGCCCCATCAGCGCAAAGGCGGTCTGGGATTTACCAGAACCGGATTCCCCCACGATACCCAGCGTTTCGCCGGCGCGCAGGTCAAAGTTCAGATCGTTCACTGCCGTCACGTCACCGTCCGGAGTGCCGAAGGTCACGCGCAGGTCTTTTACATCCAGCAACAGCGGCGATTTAGCGGCGGTGCTGGTTTGCAACTGTGGATTTTCAATGGTGCTCATGATTGCACTCCTTAACGATCTTTCGGGTCGAGGGCGTCACGCAGGCCATCGCCGATAAAGTTGAAACAAAACAGAGTGACAACCAGGAAACCCGCCGGGAACAGCAGCAACCACGGTGAAACTTCCATCGAGTTGGCGCCATCGCTCAGCAATGCACCCCAGCTGCTTAACGGTTCCTGAGTACCCAGCCCCAGGAAGCTGAGGAAAGATTCGAACAGGATCATACTCGGCACCAGCAATGAGGCGTATACCACCACCACACCGAGCACGTTCGGCACGATATGGCGCAGCACGATATTACGGCTCGACACACCGCATACCAACGCCGCTTCGATAAATTCCTTACGCTTTAGGCTCAGGGTTTGTCCGCGCACAATACGCGCCATATCCAGCCAGGACACCATGCCGATCGCCACAAAGATCAGCAGGATGTTTTGCCCGAAGAAGGTGACCAGCAAGATAACGAAGAACATGAACGGGAAGGAGTTGAGGATTTCCAACAGGCGCATCATTACCGAATCGGTTTTACCGCCCAGGTAACCGGACATCGCACCATACAGCGTCCCGACAATCACCGCCACCAGCGCGGCTGATACGCCAACCATCAGCGAGATACGTCCGCCAATCGCCACGCGCACCAGCAAATCACGACCGGAGGAGTCGGTGCCAAAGTAATGGCCCGCGTCAAGGCTCGGCGCGGCCGACATCATCGCCCAATCGGTATCGTCATAGGCAAACTGTGACAGCCAGGGTGCCACAATCACAAACAGGGTAATCAGCACCAGCACAAACAAGCTGCTGACTGCCGCACGGTTATGCACAAAGCGACGACGGGCATCCTGCCACAGGCTGCGCCCTTCTACTTCGAGCTTTTCGCTGAAGTTCTCCAGAGCCTCGCTGTTCTTTTTCGTCAACATCATTTGCGTGCTCCAGCTTAATAACGAATTTTTGGATCGATAACGGCGTACAGCACGTCGACGATCGCGTTAAACAAAATAGTCAGGCCACCCACCAGAATGGTCAGGCTCAATACCAAGGAATAGTCGCGGTTCAGCGCGCCGTTAACAAACAGCTGGCCGATACCCGGCAGACCATAAATGGTTTCGATCACCATGGAACCAGTGATAATGCCGACAAACGCCGGGCCCATGTAAGAAAGCACCGGTAATAACGCAGGCTTGAGCGCATGGCGGAAAATAATGCGCCGCATCGGTAAGCCTTTGGCGCGGGCTGTGCGGATAAAGTTTGAGTGCAGCACTTCAATCATCGATCCACGCGTGATACGGGCGATACTGGCAATATAGGCCAGTGATAACGCCACCATCGGCAGGATGATGTATTTCGGCGCCCCTCCGTTCCAACCGCCACCCGGCAACCATTTCAGCGTGATGGCGAAAATCAACACCAGTAACGGCGCCACCACGAAACTGGGGATCACCACCCCGGTCATGGCAAAGCCCATCACCGTATAATCCCATTTGGTATTTTGATTCAGTGCAGCAACCACCCCGGCGCTAACCCCCAAGACGACCGCCAACAAAAATGCGGCAAGGCCAAGTTTGGCGGAGACCGGGAATGAAGAAGCCACCAGATCGTTTACCGAGTAATCTTTGTATTTGAATGACGGCCCAAAATCGCCTTTCGACAGTTGCACCAGATAATGGCCGTACTGCTTCCAGATCGGATCGTTCAAATGATATTTGGCCTCGATGTTGGCCATCACTTCCGGCGGCAATGCACGCTCGCCGGTAAATGGGCTGCCAGGAGCCAAACGCATCATAAAGAATGAGATGGTAATAAGGATAAATAGTGTCGGGATCGCTTCTAACAAGCGACGAAATATAAATTTAAGCATTGCCCTAACCCTGTGCTGCAGCCTGATAACGGCTTATTATTCTCAACATGGGCCGGCGGTTCACACCGCCGGCACTTACCTTATCAATGCTTGATGATGTACAGGTTTTTGTCGTACACGTTATCAAGTGGGTCTTTACCGGTGTAACCCCCAACATAAGGTTTCACCAGACGGGCATTCACATAGTAATAAACCGGAACGATGGCGGAGTCTTTATCCAGCTGCACTTCGGCTTTCTGATACAGCTCTGCACGTTCTTCTTTGGTTTTCGCCGTCAGCACATTCGCCATCAGCTTATCGAACTCCGCGCTCTTATAGTGCGGGGTGTTACTGCTGCTGTCAGACAGCATCATGTTCAGGAACGAGCTTGGTTCGTTATAGTCGGCACACCAGCCGGCGCGCGCTACGTCATAGGTCCCCTGATGGCGGGTGTCCAGGAAGGTTTTCCACTCCTGATTCACTAGCTTCACGTCCACACCCAGGTTTTTCTTCCAGATGGAGGCCGCGGCGATAGCCAGTTTTTTGTGCAGGTCGGAAGTGTTGTACAACAGTGAGAATGTCAGTGGTTTGCCTGGGCCATAACCAGCGTCAGCCAGCAGTTTTTTCGCTACTTCGTTGCGTTTTTCCTGTGTCCAGCCGAACCACTCTGGTGGCGTCAGTTTGGCGCCATCGGTGTAAGGAGGTGTGAAGCTGTAGGCTGGCAGATCACCCTGGTTTTTCACTTTATTGGTGATGATGTCGCGATCCAGACCCAGTTTCAGCGCTTCACGTACACGCTGATCGGTAAATGGCGCTTTCTGGTTGTTGATCTCGTAGTAATAGGTACACAGGTAAGGATCAACATGAACTTCTTTCGGGATCTCTTTTTTCAATTTCTGGAACAGTTCAATCGGCATGTTGTTATAAGTCATGTCGATTTCGCCGGTGCGGTAGCGGTTTACGTCGGTCACTTCCGACGCAATTGGCAGGAACGTCACTTTATTAATGATGGTTTTTGCGTTATCCCAATATTCCGGGTTACGTTCCAGCACGATACGTTCGTTAACCACCCAGTCTTTCAGCTTATAAGCACCGTTGCTGACGTAGTTCGCCGGCAGGGTCCACTTCTCGCCAAACTTCTCGACCGCGTCTTTAAACACTGGTTTCATCGCGTAGTGCGGCGTCATTTCAACCAGATAAGGCACCGGCTCGGTCAGGGTAACCTGGAAGGTGTGATCGTCGATTGCTTTCACGCCCAGGGTGGATTTGTCTTTCTTGCCCGCGATAACGTCATCGACGTTTTCTACGTGAGCGTATTGCAGATAGCTGGCGTAAGGGGATGCCGTTTTTGGATCCACCACGCGCTGCCAGCTATAAACGAAATCTTGCGCCGTTACCGGCTTGCCATTCGACCATTTTGCGTCTTTACGCAGATGGAAGGTCCACACTTTAAAATCTTTGTTATCCCAGCTTTCCGCCACGCCCGGAACGATAGCCCCATCCGGACCATTGTTGGCCAGGCCTTCCATCAGATCGCGGGTAACGTTATTTTCCGGCACGCCTTCGATCTTGTGCGGATCCAGGGACTGCACTTCCGAACCGTTGTTTTTAACGATTTCTTGCTTGTCCGCCAGTTGCACACCCGCCGGCACGTCAGCCGCAAAAGCACTTCCGGTTGCTGTGATGCCCAGCGCGGCAATGATGCCGGCCGCAAGGATGGTTTTTTTCGTGATGTTGGTCATGTGTATACTTCCGTTTTTATTATCACAGGCTCGTCGTGGAGCCTGCGTTGCCCGTGAGCGGACCTTGTTATACCGGCTACCGATGAACGAATACGGCAGGCGGCCTTCCCTGTATTACTCACCGTTGTTGGCGTGACGTAATACCCCTCGTTACTGCTTGATGATGTATAGATTTTTCACATCGGTGTAATCCAGCGGATCTTTACCGGTAAAGCCGCCCACTGATGGCCTGATCAGACGCGCGCTAATGCGGTAATACACCGGGACCAACGCGGAGTCTTTGTCCAACTGCGTCTCCGCCTGCTGATAAAGAGCAGCGCGGGCAGCTTCATCCGGCGCTTTCAGCGTGCTGGCCATCAGGGCGTCAAACGCCGGGCTCTTGTAAAAAATGGTGTTGATACTGCTATTGGAGATCAGCAGGTTCAGGAAGGCACTTGGCTCATTATAATCACCACACCAGGTGGCCCGAGCCACGTCGTACTGCCCCTGATGGCGGCTTTCCAGTGAGGTTTTCCACTCCTGATTGCGCAGCGTGACATCCGCACCGAGGTTTTTCTTCCACATTGACGCCGCTGCGATCGCCTGCTGTTTATTTTGATCGGAGGTGTTGTACAGCAACGTGAATTTAAGCGGTTTAGCCGCGGTGAAACCTGCCTCGGCCAACAATTTCTTCGCCTCGGTATTGCGCTGTTCCTGGCTCCATCCTGCCCATTCCGGCGCCGTGAACTTGGCACCGTCAGTAAAGGTCGGGGTAAAGCTGTAGGCCGGGATCTGTCCCTGGCCCATGATCTTGTTGGCGATAATGTCGCGGTCCAACGTCAGTTTTACTGCAGCGCGCACCCGGGCATCGGTAAATGGTGCGCGCTGGTTGTTGATCTCGTAATAAAAAGTGCACAGATAAGGGTTAACGTGCAATTGCTCAGGAATTTCGCTCTTCATCTTCGCGAACAGATTTGGCGGGATGGCGCTGTTAGTGATATCAATTTCACCGCTGCGGAAGCGGTTGACGTCACTGACTTCTGAAGAAATCGGCAAGAACGTTGCCTGATCGATTACCGTTTTCTTGTTATTCCAGTAGGTTGGGCTGCGTTCAAGCACAATACGCTCATTCACCACCCAATCTTTCAAGCGATAGGCCCCATTGCCGACATAGTTCGCAGGCAGCGTCCATTTGTCGCCAAACTTCTCAACCACCGAACGTTTTACCGGTTTCAGCGAGGTGTGGCTCAGCATGCTGATAAAATACGGCACTGGCTCGCTCAGGGAGACCTGCAGCGTTTTATCATCAATGGCTTTAACGCCGAGGGTCTGCGGACTTTGCTTGCCGGTCAGGATCGCGTCGGTATTTTCAATTTTGGCGTACTGCAGATAGCTGGCGTAAGGTGAGCCGATTTTCGGATCGGCCAGACGCTGCCAACTGTAGACAAAATCCTGTGCAGTGACCGGTGAGCCATCACTCCATACCGCGTCGGGCCGCAGGTGGAAAGTCCAGGTCTTAAAATCCTGATTTTCCCAATTTGTCGCCGCGGCCGGTACCACGTGCCCATTGGCGTCGGTACTGACCAACCCCTCCAGCAGGTTCAGAATGATATTGCTTTCCGGTATGCCTTCGACCTTATGCGGATCCAATGAAGCCACTTCCGAACCGTTGTTAATGACAATCTTCTGCTGTTGGGCTAATTGCACCCCGGCCGGAACATCAGCCGCCTGAGCAGAATAAACGGTGCTGAGACTCAGCAAACCGGCAATGAACATGGCCAATGGCGTGCGCTTTAAGGTTTGCTGCATAGTCGAGGCTCCTTTTCACCAACAAGCAATGCTTATCGATATTCGTGAAGTATTTATAAGAATTCTAAATAAACAGACACCAGCAAAAATCATTCCCACTTTGGCGACGCGATACTGTTAATTACGCGTAGAAAGTTGCTCAGAAATTAGCAGAAGGCAATTTCCATAGCCAATAATTTTTACAGAAATGTTAAGCAATTCTCTTTTATTGCTCCAAGCAGGTTCTGACCCACTGGTGAAGGGGGTACGTGAAAATAATTTAACCAATTGATTTTAATGATTAAAATTAAAAAAATAACCGTCAGAGCCGTACGCAGCGAACCCACACACCAGATAAAGAAACATTCAGTTAACAAAGGCGCAGTTCAAAGAACAAACACCTGCTTATGTGCGGTTAATCACTAATAACACCTGGATGAAAGCGAGACAAGCCCTACAGAATGATGTGATTAAATTAACAGCGAATTTGATGTTCAGAAGGTAATAAAGGGCAATAACCGAGGGGGATAAGGGGTAAAAATAGCGCTTAGAGCTTTTATTGAGCAACAGATTAAGATTTATGCCACATTATGGTGCAAGTGAATAAAATTCATTCACATTAAGCACCATATTAATGCGAGACAATAATAGTTTTTATTTTTTAAAATTAATTTGAGCCGCGAATCATCCTATTCGCGACTCATTCCCCGGATTACAGCAAGCCGGGGAATATGGCTTTTATACCCGTCACGATAAACTCGATACCCAATGCCATCAGCAACAACCCCATGATACGGGTGATGACGTTAATGCCGGTTTGCCCCAATAGACGCACCAGCAGAGGCGCAGCGCGGAACAACAACCAACAACAAAAGGCAAACAACGCGATGGCCAGGGTAAACCCCAGCAGGTTCTGCCAGCTGTGATAGCGAGAACTCCAGACTATGGTGGAACTGATGGCGCCCGGTCCAGCCATCAGTGGCAATGCCAACGGCACCACGCCGATGCTCTCACGGATCGCGCTCTCTGATTTTTCCTGTTTGTTCTGTTTGTCCTCGCCCAGCTTGCCGCTGATCATCGACATGGCAATGCTGACCACCAGAATGCCGCCGGCAATACGGAACGAGTCAATAGAGATGCCGAACATGCGCAAAATCCCCTCCCCCAAAAACAGCGAGGTCCACAGGATAATGGCGACCGACAGGTTGGCGGTCAGGTTAGTTTTATTGCGCCCGGCCGCCGCCTGGTAGCTGGTCATACTGATAAACACCGGCAAAATACCCACCGGGTTCACCAGTGCAAACAGGCCGACAAAAAATTTAATGAAGCCGGAAAAATCCAACAGAGATGGGCCCACAAATGACTCCGCTTTAGTAACGCTAAAAGTGACAATGCCTTCGCGCGCTAATGTAATAGAATTGCCACGGGTAATCCATTGGTCATGGGCGGGATTTATATCTATTTATGCCCATGCCGATAAGATAATTCGCCATTGTTAAAGCAATGTACGGTTTATGATTTTTTATGTTGAGAAAAGTGTCTGACATGACAGTTATCAAGAATTATTCTCAACAACCGTAGCTGAATGGTGTCAGCTTGCGGTTTTTATGATTTAAATCACAAAATCACTAACCAAGAGTAGTTAAGCTCTTAGTCGTAGTCAGGGAGTAGAACAGGTTAAGGAAAAAGTGGCATCTCTGTTCGGCCCGCTGTCTTCTTCTGCTGAAGCATCGGGTAAAGCTCTTTAAGCAAATCAGCGACATGTGACAAAAAATGGCGGAAAGCCCTTGTTTTTAAAGCAGCATTTTCCCCCGTTCTGTCTATACTACTTGCTCGCACGGCTGATTTACTGAAAGAGTTTAACATTATCAGGAGAGCATTATGGCTGTAACAAATGTCGCTGAACTGAACGAGCTAGTTGCACGTGTCAAAAAAGCCCAGCGCGAATATGCCAACTTCACTCAAGAGCAAGTTGATAAAATTTTCCGCGCTGCTGCCCTCGCCGCTGCCGATGCCCGCATTCCTCTGGCCAAATTGGCCGTTGAAGAATCCGGGATGGGTATCGTTGAAGATAAAGTGATCAAGAACCACTTCGCATCAGAGTTTATCTACAACGCCTATAAAGATGAAAAAACCTGCGGCATTCTGGCCGAAGACCATACTTTCGGTACCATCACCATTGCAGAGCCTATTGGCCTGATTTGCGGTATCGTACCTACCACCAACCCGACTTCCACGGCCATTTTCAAAGCCTTAATCAGCCTGAAAACCCGTAACGGCATTATCTTCTCTCCGCACCCTCGTGCGAAAAACGCCACCAACAAGGCAGCGGATATCGTGCTGCAGGCCGCGATTGCCGCCGGTGCACCAAAAGACATCGTCGGCTGGATCGACCAACCTACCGTTGAACTGTCTAACCAACTGATGCACCACCCTGACATCAACCTGATCCTCGCGACCGGCGGTCCAGGCATGGTGAAAGCCGCCTACAGCTCCGGCAAACCGGCTATCGGCGTTGGTGCAGGTAACACCCCGGTGGTGGTTGACGAAACCGCAGACATCAAACGCGTTGTCGCTTCAATCTTGATGTCCAAAACCTTCGACAGCGGCGTCATTTGCGCCTCTGAGCAGTCAGTCATCGTGGTTGATTCAATCTATGATGCAGTGCGCGAACGTTTCGCTACCCACGGCGGCTACATGCTGCAGGGGAAAGAGCTGAAAGCCGTTCAGGACATTATCCTGAAAAACGGCGGTCTGAATGCGGCTATCGTTGGCCAGTCTGCACCGAAAATCGCCGAGATGGCTGGCATCAAAGTGCCGGCAAGCACCAAAGTGCTGATCGGTGAAGTGAAACTGGTTGATGAAACTGAGCCTTTCGCTCACGAAAAACTGTCGCCTACGCTGGCTATGTATCGCGCCAAAGACTTTGCCGACGCCGTCAGCAAAGCGGAAAAACTGGTCGCCATGGGCGGTATCGGTCACACCTCTTGTCTGTACACCGACCAGGATAACCAGCCGGAACGCGTTGCCTTCTTCGGCGACAAGATGAAAACCGCGCGTATCCTGATCAATACCCCGGCTTCTCAGGGGGGCATCGGTGACCTTTACAACTTTAAACTCGCTCCGTCACTGACGCTGGGCTGCGGTTCCTGGGGTGGTAACTCCATCTCTGAAAACGTCGGTCCAAAACACCTGATCAACAAGAAAACTGTAGCGAAGCGAGCAGAAAACATGTTGTGGCATAAACTTCCGAAATCAATCTACTTCCGTCGTGGCTCACTGCCTATCGCGCTGGAAGAAGTAGCGACCGACGGGGCAAAACGCGCCTTCATTGTGACCGACCGCTACCTGTTCAATAACGGTTATGCAGACCAGATCACCTCCGTTCTGAAGTCTCACGGCATTGAAACAGAAGTCTTCTTTGAAGTTGAAGCGGACCCAACGCTGTCCATCGTGCGTAAAGGTGCTGAGCAGATGAACTCCTTCAAACCAGACGTAATCATCGCGCTGGGTGGGGGTTCACCGATGGATGCTGCGAAGATCATGTGGGTGCTGTACGAACATCCTGAAACCCATTTCGAAGACCTGGCGCTGCGCTTTATGGATATCCGTAAACGTATCTACAAGTTCCCGAAAATGGGCGTCAAAGCAAAAATGATTGCTGTGACCACCACCTCTGGTACTGGTTCAGAAGTAACACCGTTTGCGGTAGTGACCGACGACGTAACCGGCCAGAAATACCCACTGGCGGATTATGCGCTGACACCGGATATGGCGATCGTTGACGCAAACCTGGTGATGAACATGCCAAAATCCCTGTGCGCCTTCGGCGGCCTGGATGCGGTGACTCATGCACTGGAAGCTTACGTTTCAGTACTGGCGAACGAATACTCTGATGGTCAGGCGCTGCAAGCGTTGAAACTGCTGAAAGAGTATCTGCCAGCCAGCTACAAAGAAGGTGCAAAGAACCCGGTAGCCCGTGAGCGCGTGCACAATGCCGCAACCATCGCCGGTATCGCGTTCGCCAACGCCTTCCTGGGGGTTTGCCACTCAATGGCCCACAAACTGGGCTCTGAGTTCCACATCCCACACGGTCTGGCCAACGCCATGCTGATCTCCAACGTTATTCGCTATAACGCGAACGACAACCCAACCAAGCAAACGGCATTCAGCCAATACGACCGCCCGCAGGCTCGTCGTCGCTACGCTGAAATCGCTGATCACCTCGGTCTGGGCGCTCCTGGCGACCGTACCGCACAAAAAATCGAGAAGTTGCTGACCTGGCTGGACGAGATCAAAGCCGAACTGGGCATCCCGGCATCAATCCGTGAAGCCGGTGTGACGGAAGCCGATTTCCTGGCAAAAGTTGACAAGCTGTCTGAAGACGCCTTTGACGACCAATGTACCGGCGCCAACCCGCGTTATCCGCTGATTGCAGAACTGAAGCAAATTATGCTGGATACCTTCTACGGCCGTAAGTTTAGTGAAGCAGAAGATGAAGAAGTTTTGGTAGCACCTGTTGTGGCCAAAACAGAAAAAAAGACCAAAAAGTAACGGTTCATTGAGCCAATAAAAAACTGCCGAAATAAAGTGAACCCCGAAAGTTGGACACCCCAACGATTAGGGGTTTTCTTTTAAATGGGCAGAAAAAAGTACACAACAGAATTTATCCGTAAGGTTGTCTTCCACTATCTCAAACAATGAGCAAATCAAAGTAAAACTAAACGGCCTAAGCCCGGTACAGTACCGAACTCAGGCCATGTTAGCCGCCAGGAAAAGTATCCAATAAATGGGATTCACTTCAGAAAGGCGGTTTTTTTATGCGGAAGGTTCAGCTCAATCTACCAGGTTGTACAATAGCGTTTAAACGCGCCACAGGGCTCGCTGTCGTGTTTAAACCTTACCCCAGTGCCTGTATGGCTTCCTTGTAATGCTTGCGACAAACGGAGACATAGCTCTCGTTACCGCCAATCACTACCTGCTCACCGGCATGCATCGCCTGCCCGCTCTCATCCAGCCGTAACACCATATTGGCCTTACGCCCGCAATGGCAGATAGTTTTCAACTCTACCAGTTTGTCCGCCCAGGCCAGCAAGTATTGGCTGCCAATGAACAGTTCACCCAGGAAGTCGGTACGCAAGCCGTAACACAAAACCGGAATATCCAGTTGGTCGACGACATCGCATAATTGCTCAACCTGCTGCTTCGTCAGGAACTGGCTTTCATCCAACAACACGCAGTGTATCGGTTGCTGTTGATGTTCCTGTGCAATCATCGCGTAGAGCATCGACTCATTATTATAGAGCTGTGCCTGAGATGACAGGCCAATCCGCGAGCTCACCTTGCCCACGCCAAAACGGTGATCTATTTCGGCGGTAAACACCAGTGTACGCATACCACGTTCTTGATAATTATATGAAGATTGCAACAACGCGGTAGATTTCCCTGCATTCATTGCAGAGTAATAAAAATAAAGTTGAGCCATGGGCCCGCAACTCCAATGGTATAAGAAATATTCAAACGTTGATTCAGGCGTAAAGTGTACCATAACCTGTCGGCCTGCTCACGCCTCCGGGTTAATCAACATCCCGACAAAACGAATACCAAACTTTCAAGTGAAACATTCCGTTCTGTACGTGCCATGCCTTTACATCTATTTACAGGATAATTGCCGTCTGTCATCACATTTAATTACTGCTAATGATTAGCATCAGGCATTAATGGTTATAGCAACACAGGTCTGCCCCGTCCCCGAGACACAGAGAAATTGAATCTATTAACGCCTGCCGGTGCGACACCAGAGTATTTAATGACATAAAACAGCTAAGGGTACAGTTCTTGACGTTATCTTTACTCGTATACCCCCATTGTTTACAGTGTTGGCATACTAAGGCGCGTGATTTAACCCACAGAATTCAGCGTAATATTGATATAAAACACAATTATAACTTAGCCATGAATGCCTTTCATGCATAGTAAACATACCCTACTGTTGAAAATTTGACTTAAAAATGGAGGTTGTAATACTTATCCCCCCCACCTATATTAGCCGTAGTGTTCCGGTTAGGTGTTTTAAAAGGTAAATTTGAGCGTTCCTTTCAATTTGTCTATTGCAGAAAAGAAAAGAGCACTCTATTATTATCCAGACGCCCCCCACCAATATAATTTGAGACTAGGACAATGAGCGAAGCATTAAAGATTTTGAACAACATCCGTACTCTACGCGCACAGGCAAGAGAATGCAGCCTGGAAACGCTGGAAGAAATGCTTGAAAAACTGGAAGTTGTTGTGAACGAACGTCGCGAAGAAGACAGCCAGGCTCAAGCAGAAGTTGAAGAACGCACCCGTAAACTGCAGCAATATCGTGAAATGCTGATTGCTGACGGTATTGATCCTAACGAACTGCTGCAAACTATGGCTGCAACTAAAGCCGCTGGTAAAGCTAAACGTGCAGCACGTCCGGCTAAATACCAATATAAAGATGAAAACGGCGAACTGAAAACCTGGACTGGCCAGGGCCGTACTCCAGCAGTGATTAAGAAAGCTATCGAAGAGCAAGGTAAATCTCTGGACGATTTCCTGCTGTAATAGCATTTCAATGCACGTTAAAAAGGCTCCCTTGGGAGCCTTTTTGTTATGCTTATTTCCTGGCTGGTTAGAACATAAGTTAAGCTTTAGGTAATTATCCTATGGCAGCCCTCTGCCCCATTGGTTTTTGTCTCCTGACTTACCGAACTGACCTGACTTTGTCTAAGCATAAAAAAAGGGGCCAAAGCCCCTTATAGCATTTACGTATTGCTCAATTACTGAGCTTTATAAAATGACTTATACCATTCAACAAAGCGTTTCACGCCTTCTTCAACGCTGGTTTCAGGCTTGAAGCCAATAACACGATAAAGCTCCGCAGTATCAGCACTGGTATCTAACACGTCACCAGGCTGCATCGGCAGCATATTCTTACGAGCCTCAATCCCCAACGCCTGTTCCAGTGCACTGATATATTCCATCAGCTTCACCGGGCTGCTGTTGCCGATATTATAGACATGGTACGGCGCAGAACTGGTCGCTGGCGATCCCTGCTCAACTGTCCAGGCTGCATTGGCCTGAGGAATAACCGCCTGCAACCGCACAATAGACTCCGCGATATCGTCGATGTAGGTAAAGTCACGGTGCATCTCCCCGTGGTTATATACATCGATGCTCTCGCCCGCCAATATGGCCTTGGTAAATTTAAACAGCGCCATATCCGGGCGCCCCCACGGGCCATATACGGTAAAGAAACGCAAACCGGTGGTGGGAAGACCATATAAGTGAGAGTAACTGTGCGACATCAGCTCATTGGCTTTTTTAGTAGCCGCATACAATGATATCGGGTGATCAACAGAATCTTCAGTCGCAAATGGCAGCTTACGATTCAAGCCATATACCGAACTGGAAGAAGCATATAACAGATGCTCGACTTTATTGTGTCGACATCCTTCCAGCACGTTTAAATGCCCGATGAGATTCGAGTCAGCATAGGCCAGCGGGTTTTCCAATGAATAACGCACCCCGGCTTGAGCCCCAAGATGAATCACCCGCTGGAACTGGTGCTCGGCAAACAGCTGCGCCATGCCCTCACGATCGGCCAAATCCAGCTTAATAAACTGGAAATCGGGTTTATCCACTAGCAGATCAAGGCGAGCCATTTTCAGGCCCACATCGTAATAATCATTCAGGTTGTCGATACCGACAACCTGATGCCCAGCGGCCAGCAGACGCTCAGCGGTGTAATAACCAATAAACCCTGCCGCGCCTGTAACCAGGAATTTCATATTTGTCCCTTAAATAACCGGCTGAATGGACGCACCGCGACCAATGGCATAATAGGTAAAGCCGCGGCTTTCCAGACGCTCAGGGTCAAACAAGTTGCGGCCATCAAAGATCACCGACTGCTTTAACGCGCCTTTAATCACGTCGAAATCAGGCGCGCGGAAATTCTGCCATTCGGTACAGATAACCAACGCGTCAGCCCCCTGCAGGGCCGCTTCTTTGGTACCTACCAGCTTCAGATCGTCGCGCTGGCCATAGATGCGCTGCACTTCGTTCATCGCTTCAGGGTCGTACGCCTGCACGGTAGCACCTGCTTCCCACAGCTGCTCCATCAGCACACGGCTGGAGGCTTCACGCATGTCGTCGGTATTAGGTTTGAAGGCCAGTCCCCACAACGCAAAGGTTTTGCCCTTCAGATCTTCACCAAAGTGATGCTTGATAAATTTGGTCAGCTTATATTTCTGCTGATAGTTAACCTGTTCTACCGCCTGCAACAGTTTTGGCTGGTAGCCAATATGCTCCGCGGTGCGGATCAGGGCCTGAACGTCTTTCGGGAAGCAGGAGCCGCCATAGCCGCAGCCTGGATAGATAAAGTGATAGCCGATACGGGAATCAGAACCGATACCCTGACGCACTTTCTCAATGTCTGCACCAAGCATTTCGGCCAGATTAGACATTTCATTCATAAAGCTGATTTTGGTCGCCAGCATGCAGTTTGCAGCATACTTGGTCAGTTCAGCACTACGAATGTCCATTATGATCATACGATCGTGGTTGCGGTTGAACGGCTCATACAGCTCGCGAATAGGCTCGATCACATCGTTGTTATCGGTACCGATGACGATGCGCTCAGGACGCATGCAGTCTGCTACCGCAGCGCCTTCTTTCAGGAATTCCGGGTTGGAAACCACATCGAAAGCAACCTTGCTACCGCGTTTCTGCAGCGTTTCTTCCATAACCTGACGGACTTTATCTGCGGTGCCGACCGGTACGGTAGATTTATCGATCACCACTTTGCGATCGGTCATATGTTCTGCGATGGTACGTGCCACGGCAGTCACATATTTCAAATCGGCAGAGCCATCTTCGTCCGGTGGTGTGCCCACGGCGATGAATTGAATGGTGCCATGCGCGACCCCGGCTTTTGCATCGGTGGTGAAATGCAGACGGCCGGCTTCATAGTTTTGTTGCACCAACGGCGTCAGACCAGGCTCAAAAATAGGGATGTTCCCTTTCTTCAGGTTTTCGACTTTATGCTCGTCTATATCGATACACATAACGTCGTGCCCGACTTCAGCCAGAACCGCAGCCTGCACCAGGCCAACATAGCCAATACCAAAAACTGTTACTTTCATAGGAAAATCCTAGTTTTTAAAATTAAGACTAAAGATAAATAAATTATTTCTTATCAGCGGCCAGTAACTGTTTCAACCACTGAGTAAACTCTTGGCCCAGCCCGGCATGTCGCATGCCATATTCGACAAATGCCTGCATATAACCGAGCTTATTGCCGCAGTCATGGCTGATCCCTTTCAGGTGATAAGCCTCTACTGTCTCTTGCTGCATCAGCATTTCAATGCTGTCGGTAAGCTGGATTTCACCACCGGCACCCGGAGGGGTTTTCGACAGCAGCGGCCAGATATCGGCGGAGAGCACATAGCGGCCAACAATGGCCAGATTGGATGGCGCTTCATCCGGCGAAGGTTTCTCGACTACGCTGACCATCGGGGCACTTTCGCCCGGCTGAAGATCATACCCTTTGCAATCGGCCACGCCGTAGTTGCCAACATCTTTATGTGGCACGGGTTCGACCATAATCTGGCTGATACCGGTTTGTTCATAGCGCTGCAGCATTTCGTGCAAATTGTCTTTTTTCAGATCGGAGCTGTACTCATCGAGGATCACATCCGGCAAAATTACGGCCACCGGCTCGTCACCCACCAGCGGGTAAGCACACATAATCGCGTGTCCCAACCCTTTAGCTACCCCTTGACGTACCTGCATCACGGTAACGCCCTTTGGACAGATAGACTGCACTTCATCCAGCAACTGACGCTTAACACGTTTTTCCAGCATCGCTTCCAGTTCAAAACTGGTATCGAAATGGTTTTCGATCGAATTCTTGGAGGAATGGGTTACCAACACAATCTCGTTAATCCCTGCTGCAATACATTCATTGACAACGTATTGGATCAAGGGCTTGTCAACCAGCGGCAGCATTTCTTTTGGAATGGCTTTTGTCGCCGGTAACATCCGTGTTCCCAAGCCTGCAACCGGGATCACAGCCTTTCTGACTTTACGATTTACAGCAGGCATTATTTCCTCTCTTAATAGCGCTCGGTTTATGAGCTTCATCCGTCATACAAAAAACCTCCGGAGTATACCAGTTTATGACTGAGTGGCATTAACCGCAGCACAAATAGAAAAACTTTAGGACAATTACCCAATGGGTTAACTGAGGTAAAAATAAGCACGTCAAATATCTAAACTTTACATGCTGTTTTAATCGCGGTGGTTTATTCAGCGCTGAGCATCAAGCGCAGCCTGCCACCAGAGCCCCAAACCTGGCACTGCCAGGCAGCACAGTGCTGGCTGATTTGATTCATGTAGGTCGCACCCAGCGTCCCAAGCGGCACGCCGTTGCTCAGTTGAATTTGATTATCGCCGGTATTTACATTGGCATGCAGACCTGCGGAGACCAAAATCAGGTTTTTATATTCGGCGTGATAATAACCGACCAGCAACGGGAATTGCCCCTCCAGTTTGCCCTGACGTAATAATTGATTAACTTGCTTTAACAATGCAGTCATTTGCGGCAACCGATGGCGCTGATTAGCTAAATGATCCTGCAGTAATCCATTAAATAAAGCCCGCAGTAGTAATGCCGCCAATACGCCATTATCCCCTGCGCGGGTCACATCCAGACAATAGAACGCCAGATCCTTATCCGATAACGCTGCAATATCCAGCACCAACCCCGGGTTCTCGCCGGTGGTTAATTGCCGGTAATTAATCCGGCAATGAGCGATGGTCTGCTGCACCGGAGGCTGTAACTGTTTGAGTAACTTCACCGCTTCGGAGGGATTTTTACTCAGTGCATCCCAGTCCTGGAACAGTTCCACTTCTTCGATAGCCGGTGAGGTAAACATATTGGGATACAGACAGCCCAGCACCGCTTCACGCAGGCGATTGAGATCGGTCACCGGTTTTAACAACACGTCCTGGACACCTAACCGCAACATTTTGGCGATATCCGCCATTTTGTCGGTCGCCGAGATCACCAACACTGGGGTTTGTACGCCTTGCAGGCGCAGATGTTCGACAAACTCGATCCCATCCATTTCCGGCATCGCCAGATCGCACAGGATTAAATCGGGATGAACATCATCCACCAAACTCAATGCCTGCAAACCGTTGGCCGCTTCACTGGTTTCCGCCCCCAACGATTTCAAATAGCCAACAAGCACGGAACGAAAAACCAGTTCGTCCTCAACGACCAAAATGCGCTTGTGAGTCAGTGGTAATGCCATCAGCCGAGCCTCTTCCCTTTCCATAGTGTAATAGTGGCTCAAAAAGACCGTTTATGCCTGCCTGAAATTTTCACCACCGCAGAGCATGCCGTTAAGAACCGTAAATTATTTGTCTTTTATCAATGGCAACAGCATATCCAGCTGTTTTTCAACCGCCAGTTTACCCGCTTCAATCGCCTCGTCGGCACGATGGAAGTCTAACGTCGAGATCTGTGGACAATAGGGTTGGATCAGCACATCCGGCGGATCGCCGGCCATGCGATTGCGTTTCAGCCGATTTTCCAGCACCTGGATCGAAGTCCCCATGATCTCCATCGCCGTCGGCGTGAAATTCGGCTTTCTGGTGGTCATTTTGCTGATACGTTCCCTCAATCGCCCTCGCCAGTTTCGGGCAGGGAGATCTTTTGGTGTCTCCATATCAGGAGTGCGTACCGAGAACAAATCCTGTTGCATCAGATGGGCATCATGTTGCAAGTCAACGGCAATAACGATGTCTGCCCCCAAAGCCCGGGTCAATGAGATAGGCACCGGATTCACCACCGCACCATCCACCAGCCAATAGCCGTCAAACCACACCGGCGCCAACAGACCAGGCATACTGCACGACGCACGCACCGCCTGATGAATATCCCCTTCCGTTAACCACAGTTCCCGTCCGGTGCTCAGATTAGTCGCCACCGCGCCAAACTTCAGTGAACATTCAGCGATATCATCAATCTTTAACAACTGCCCTACCGCATTGAATACCCGTTCCCCACGCAACAGCCCGCCGCGTTGCCAGGACAGGTCCATCAGACGGATCACATCCCAATAGCTGAATGAACGCACCCAGGTTTCCATCGCCGGCAGACGGTGGCTGGCAAAGGCAGCCCCCACCAAGGCACCCACCGAGCAGCCGGCTACTATATCGACTTCAACACCCAATTTCTTTAGCGCGTTGATCACCCCGATATGCGCCCACCCTTTGGCCGAACCCGCGCCCAATGCCAATCCGATCTTAATTTTCCGCATCGTTTCCGTCCTTTTTTCGGTGAATGTTTCGCCCCAGCTGTCAGCCTAGATTGTCACAGCCGAATATTGTTAGGTAACATATGCTCTAAATTTGTTTCGGCATCGGCCCGTTCATTTCGTTCCGGCCATTTTAGGAGTCATCTTGCCCGAATTATGCCCCTGCGGCAGCGGCCTGGAGTATAGCGCATGCTGCGAGCCCTACATCAACGGCCCCCAAACGCCGTCGACCCCTGGTAAATTAATGCGTTCGCGCTTTAGCGCTTACGTAAAACACAATGTGGATTATCTGGTAGCGACCTGGCATCCCGACTGTCATGCCGCTGAATGGCGCAATGGGATCGTCGACAGCTTCAAGAATACCGAGTGGATCGGCCTGACCCTGGTGGAAGAAAAACAGGGACATGAAACCGGAGAAGGTTTTGTCGAGTTCATCGCCCGCTTCGTCGACGGCAGTACCGGCGAGCACAAAGCGATGCACGAGCGTTCGCGCTTCCTTCTGCTTGACCAACGCTGGTATTATATTGACGGAACCAAACCCCAGCCTGGCAGAAACGCCGTTTGCCCCTGCGGATCAGGGAAAAAATATAAAAAGTGCTGTGGGCGTTAGCCGACAGTCACAGGCACCGTAGATTTCAGGCGTGGCCAATCGGGCACAGCTTGAAAATAAAGATGATAAAACTCTCGCCTGCGAAGACAGGACGTTCAGTATCAGACAGGATCCTCACTCCCATGCCACACCAAAATGTACAAAGAAAAGTTTTGCGCACCATTTGTCCGGATGCCAAAGGCCTGATCGCCAAGATCACCAATATTTGTTACAAGCATGAACTCAACATTATTCAAAACAACGAGTTCGTTGATCACCGCACCGGCCGTTTCTTTATGCGTACCGAACTGGAAGGCATTTTCAACGACACCACACTACTGGCAGATCTCGACAGCGCGCTGCCGGTGGGTTCGGTTCGCGAACTGCATAACTCTGGCCGTCGTCGTATTGTCGTCCTGGTTACTAAAGAGGCACACTGCCTGGGCGACCTGTTGATGAAAAGCGCCTACGGTGGTCTGGATGTAGAAATCGCTGCGGTTATCGGTAACCACGATACCTTGCAAACGCTGGTAGAGCGTTTCGATATTCCGTTCCACCTGGTCAGCCATGAAGGCCTGACGCGCGACCAGCACGATCAGAAAATGATGGCTCAGATTGATCAGTATCAGCCAGACTATGTGGTGCTGGCCAAGTATATGCGGGTGTTGACGCCGGCGTTCGTCCAGCACTACCCGAATCAGGTGATCAACATCCATCACTCGTTCCTGCCGGCCTTTATCGGTGCCCGACCTTATCATCAGGCTTACGAACGCGGCGTGAAAATCATCGGCGCTACCGCCCACTACGTTAACGACAATTTGGATGAAGGCCCAATCATCATGCAGGACGTGATCCATGTCGATCACACCTATTCTGCTGACGATATGATGCGTGCCGGACGTGACGTTGAAAAGAATGCACTCAGCCGCGCGCTGTACCATGTGCTGGCGCAGCGGGTATTTGTTTACGGCAACCGGACGGTTATTCTGTAATTGCTCAATAAAGCGGTGCCTTTCGTTCAGGGATGCACCGCCACGAGTAAAAAACCGGCAAACGATTCATTTTCTGCATTTCAATACTTTACACGCCCGTTTCATTTGATATGATGCGCCCCGCTTACCGAGACAGATGTTTCGCAAGCAAGGCCAGTGGTGGGGTTCCCGAGCGGCCAAAGGGAGCAGACTGTAAATCTGCCGTCACAGACTTCGAAGGTTCGAATCCTTCCCCCACCACCATCTTCTCTCTGTTGTTGAGAGCACAGCGAAAGCTGAAGCTACATAAAACACGGAGGGGGAGGATGAGAAGCTTCGACAAGGTTCGAGCCGAGCGCAGCGAGACAACGCGCTTCAGCGCGGTAATCCTTCAGACGAAGCGCCATAGGAATCTAGCCGATCTCCTGTTAAATAATAAGTAAAACCATGAATACCATGGTGGGGTTCCCGAGCGGCCAAAGGGAGCAGACTGTAAATCTGCCGTCACAGACTTCGAAGGTTCGAATCCTTCCCCCACCACCATCCTTGTATGTCCCCCAATATTAAATCAAACTTGAAAGTACCCTATCACTCCTTACCGGGAAGGATGAGAAGCTTCGACAAGGTTCGAGTCTCACGCAGTGAGACAACGCGCTTCAGCGCGGCCCGAAGGGTGAGTCGCACCGCGACGAATAATCCTTCCCCCACCACCATCCTTGTATGTCCCCCAATATTAAATCAAACACTTGGTCCTCTTATCTCCCATTTATCAATTCCCTTAATCCGTTAGCGCATCCTCAACTTGAATTCCGGCCAACAATTCGCTATATCACTGACTTCTTTAATGCAGTTAAGGAAGAAAGTGCATGCG
The DNA here is from genome assembly GCF_008830365.1 of Serratia proteamaculans. Classification (GTDB taxonomy): domain Bacteria; phylum Pseudomonadota; class Gammaproteobacteria; order Enterobacterales; family Enterobacteriaceae; genus Serratia; species Serratia proteamaculans. The sequence goes on from NZ_WBKI01000001.1 coordinate 1,056,824, forward strand.
TAACAATATCTGCGTTTTTTGTGGCGCCAGCGAAGGCGTTAATCCTGCTTATGCCGAGAATGCACGGCAATTGGGTCTGACGCTGGCCACTCAGGGCCGACGCCTCATCTATGGCGGCGGTAAAAAAGGGTTAATGGGCATTGTGGCGGATGCGGTCCTTGCCGCCGGTGGTGAGGCCGTGGGCATCATTCCCGAGCGCCTGGTCGAAGCAGAAACCGCACACCGAGGTCTGACGGAACTGGAAGTAGTCCCGGACATGCACACCCGTAAGGCGCGCATGGCGGCGCTGGCAGACGGTTTTATTGCTCTGCCTGGCGGCATAGGCACCCTGGAGGAACTGTTTGAAATCTGGACCTGGGGTCAGATCGGCTATCACAGCAAACCGGTGGGTCTGTTGGACGTAAACGGTTTTTATCGCCCGTTAAACAGTTTCCTGCAGCACGTGGCCGATCAGGGCTTTATGCGCCATGACTACCTCGGTACCATGCATATCAGCGATTCAGCGCAAACCTTGCTGCAGCAATTCGACGACTATCAGCCGAAGAATTACGACCGCTGGGCAAAATAATTTTGCTTGCCGGCGGCGGCCGTTGCCGCTGGCCTGCGTTACATTTCTGGCCAAACTCTGCTACTATCTCAACACATTTTTCTTGTGAAAACGGCACCGCTCATGAAGTTTGTCTCTTTTAATATCAATGGACTGCGTGCGCGTCCGCACCAACTGGCCGCCATCATCGAACAGCACCAGCCAGACGTCATCGGCCTGCAGGAAACGAAAGTTCACGATGACATGTTCCCACTGGAAGAAGTCAGTCAGCACGGTTATCACGTGTTCTACCATGGCCAAAAAGGCCACTATGGCGTGGCGCTGCTAACCAAAGAGAAGCCGCTTGCCGTGCGCCGTGGTTTCCCGACCGATGATGAAGACGCACAGCGCCGCATCATCATGGCCGATCTGGCGACACCACAAGGCACGCTGACGGTGATCAACGGCTACTTCCCGCAGGGTGAAAGCCGTGACCATCCGATCAAATTCCCAGCCAAGACGCGCTTCTACCAGGATTTGCAAAACTACCTGGAGCAGCAAATGTCGGTGGACTCACCGGTACTGGTGATGGGTGACGTAAATATCAGCCCAAGCGATTACGACATCGGTATCGGTGAAGAAAGCCGCAAGCGCTGGCTGCGTACCGGTAAGTGCTCCTTCCTGCCGGAAGAGCGCGAATGGATGGACCGCCTGATGAACTGGGGCCTGGTGGATACCTATCGCCATGCGAACCCGGAACGTAACGATGAATTCTCGTGGTTCGACTACCGTTCACGTGGGTTCGATGAAAACCGGGGCCTGCGTATCGACCTGTTGTTAGCCAGCACGCCATTGGCCGCACGCTGCACCGCGACTGGTATCGATTACCAGATCCGCGGGATGGAAAAACCTTCGGATCACGCCCCGGTCTGGGCAGAGTTCTCACTGTAATTTATCCAACCCCGGCCTTCGCCGGGGTTTTGCTATGTGGTACGCATGAAAATTATCGATGTCGTCGCCGCCATCATTGAAAAAAATGGCAAAATTCTTCTGGCACAACGTGATGCCGGCAGCGATCAGGCTGGGCTGTGGGAATTTCCCGGCGGTAAAGTCGAGGCAGGCGAGAGCCAACCTCAGGCGCTGGCGCGTGAACTAGAAGAAGAATTGGGGATTGTCGCCAGTGTGGGGAGCTATGTCGCCAGTAACCAGTGGCAGCAAAGCGAGCGCATTATTCGCTTGCATGCCTGGCGGGTAGCTACCTTCAGCGGTGAATTACAAAACCGCTGCCATTCAGACTTTGTTTGGTTAGCGCCGGAGCAGGCGTTTGACTACCCGCTGGCCCCGGCGGACGTACCGCTGTTAACTGCCTATATCGCCACACAGCGGGCGAAGGCCTGAGTTACAGCGTCACTTCTTCAACCGTACCCAGATCAACGGGTTAGTCCCCACCACGTTGGGGTCGCGTACGCACTGTAATGCTTCCCCTTCCACCTTGAGTACCGCCCCTTCAGAATAGTTTTTATCCTGATAGATACAGCAGCGAACGCAAGGTTGCGCCGTTGGCTGAGTGGCGGCATTTTTTGCCGTACCCCAGATTTCCGGCGATACCGGCACTACCACATCCACGTCACCACGATTGGCAATTGCCGCCGTGGAACAAAACAGCAACGCGCCGCTGGCCAGCATCAGTAAGCCATAATTCATTCGCTCTTCTCCCGCGCCTTGCCCGCGCTTTTCTTGCGTTTTTTCGCCCCGGCAGAAGGTGACGGCGGCAACCCGCGAAACGCCATACTCGCCCGGCTCTGCTTGGCCTGATAAATCAGCTCCTGCAAAGTGCCTACCAGAGGTTGCATAAAGTCCTGATAACGGCAGGATTTCTCACTGATTTGCGTCAGCGTGGCTTCCCAGTTGGCGGTCATATCAGGACGGGCTGCAATATCCGGCAGCGAATGGATCAACGCCCGGCCGGTTTCACTGGAGTGAATATAGCGCCCTTTCTTATACAAAAACGCCCGCTTGAACAGCAACTCAATGATGCCCGCGCGCGTGGCCTCTGTCCCTAAACCATCGGTCGCCCGCAGGATTTTCTTTAGTGCTTTATCCTGAACGAAACGGGCAATCCCTGTCATGGCGGAAAGCAGGCTGGCATCGGTAAAAGGACGTGGCGGTTGGGTCTGACGTTCAACCACCTCACCACGTTCACACAATAGCTGGTCATCCTTCGCCACGACCGGCAACGGAGCGCCTTCATTTTCTTCATCACGCTCTTTACTGCCCAACAGTGTTCGCCACCCGGCTTCCGCCAGAAAACGCGCCTTGGCGATAAACTTGCCACCGGCAATATCCAGCTCAATCACGCATTTGCGGAACATGGCGTCCGGGCAGAACTGCATCAGGTACTGCCGCGCCACCAAGCCATAAACGTTCAGTTCATCCTGGCTGAGGCTAACCTTACTGGCACGGGCGGTCGGGATAATGGCGTGGTGGGCATCCACCTTCTTGTCGTCCCAGCAGCGGTTACGGCGATCGCTGTCGATCACCGGCTGCGGATAAAGATCCGGCTGATGAACACTGATGGCATTCAACACCGAATGACGCCCGGCAAAGTGCTCTTCCGGCAGGTAACGACAGTCAGAACGCGGATAGGTAATCAATTTATGGGTTTCATACAGCCGCTGGCAGACGTCCAGTACCTGCTGCGCGCTCAGGTTGAAACGTTTGGAAGCCTCAATCTGCAAAGTCGACAGTGAAAACGGCAAGGGGGCGGTATCTGATTCCCGTTTATCATTATAAGACGTGACCAGTGCCGGCTGGCCCTCGATGCGCTTGAGCACGTGTTCTGCCAACGAGCGGTGCAGCAGGCGCCCTTCTTCATCCTGATAAGGCTCACAGGAGTCACTGGGTTGCCACAGAGCAACAAAGCGCTCGTCTTTGGGCGTCACGATGTGTGCTTTAACTTCGAAGAAGTCCTTCGAAACGAAGTTTTCAATATCCTCGTCACGCCGTACCACCAACCCCAACACCGGCGTCTGTACCCGCCCCACCGACAACACACCGTCATAACCGGCATTACGCCCCAAAATGGTGTAAGCGCGGGTCATGTTGATGCCATATAGCCAGTCGGCGCGGGAGCGCGCCAGAGCAGAGACACACAAGGGGATAAAGTCGCGATTATCACGCAGCCGTTCGATAGCGCGCTCTACCGCCTGCGGGTTGAGATCGTTGATCAGACAACGGCGGACGCTGTGACGTTTTTCCGGCGACAACGCCAGGTAGTCCAGCACCTCGTCCACCAGTAATTGGCCTTCGCGATCCGGGTCACCGGCATGCACCACTTCATCGGCCTCGTGCAGCAGCTTTTTGATGGCATTAAGCTGCTTGCTGACCGACGGACGCGGCTGCAACTGCCACTTTTCAGGGATGATCGGCAGATCCGCCAGCGACCAGCGCGCATAACGGCTGTCGTAGGCATCCGGCTGCGCCTGTTCTAATAAGTGGCCCACACACCAGGTCACCACATCATTGTTACCGCAGGCGATAAATCCGTCGCCGCGACGATGCGGCTTGGGAAGTACGTCGGCAATGGCGCGCGCCAAACTCGGTTTTTCGGCAATAAACAGTCGCATTATTCACCGTTATTCTGGCTGTACGTCATCAGGAATTCTCTTACTTCAGCATAATTCCCGCGGAACATAATCCGCTGGGATTTCTTTTCCAATTGGTAGTGATACATCGGATCGTAGTAGTGCTGCAACAACGGCACCAGCCACTCCTGATGCTCGTCACTATTCCCACTGGCCTGCTGGCACTGCAGTGCCCATTCCAGGCGTTGCGTCAGCTGTTGGAAACGTTCAAGCCCCAGGCGGCGGCGAATGGCAAACAGGCCGTGATGCAGATAGTCATCGTACTTCTGCCAGCCAAGCTGCGCACCATAGGCCTGTTCAAACTCAATACGCATCCGATCGATATATTCTTGCTGTAGCCGGGCCAGACGCACCTCAAAGGGATCGTCTATCACCGCTACCGGTGCCAGCTGCATGCGGTTGAAGATCGCTAACGGCAGGTTGTTGCTGCCGATAATGCGCCCTTCGTCTTCCAGCACCCAACGGCGGCAGCCACCATGCTGTTTTTTCAGCAATAACACAGCCAGACGATTCTCAAAATCTATCTGAGCGCTTTGTTCCACCAGCGTTCGGCCAAAAGATGAACCGCGGTGGTGTGCAACACCTTCCAGATCGATGCCATCGGCCAGTTCATTGACCAGCAGAGTTTTACCACTGCCGGTATTGCCGCCGATCAACACCATCGGCAGTTCGGCACTCTGCTCCAGCGTGGTGAGCAGGAAATTACGCAGTGCCTTGTAGCCGCCGGTGATCCGCGGGTAGGTCACGCCAGCCTCACGCAGCCACTGCTGCACCAGCTGTGAACGCAAACCGCCGCGGAAACAATAAATATAGCCTTGCGGCCATTGGGCACATTGCGCCAGCCAGGCCGCCGTGCGTTTCTCGCGCAGCCTGCCATTAACCAGACGATGACCCAGCGCAATCGCCGCCTGCTGCCCCTGCTGCTTGTAACAGGTGCCGACGGCCTGCCGCTCTTCATCGTTCATTAACGGCAGATTCAGCGCATTGTCGAATGCACCCTGCTGAAACTCAACCGGAGCACGCACGTCAATCAGCGGGATATCTTGCAAAAAAATACGGCGGTAGTCCTGGGTGTCTTCCCGTTCCCTCGAGGCTGACACTAGACAACCTCGATCAGGGGTTTGGAAGGCACGGCCGCATGCAGTTCACCGATAGCCTGGAGTTGAATGCCGTGGCGCTCGGCAATCGCCTGCACCTGCTGCTCCGCTTCAGGCAGTACTGCCAGCAGCAAGCCGCCGGAGGTCTGCGGATCGCACAGCAATTGGCGCTGCAGGTCGGTCATTTCACCAACCAGATGGCCGTAACTATCAAAGTTGCGCCCGGTACCGCCGGGTACGCAGCCTTCGGCAATATAACGCTCGATGTCAGGCAGTTTAGGGACCTGATCAAACCATACCGTCGCCTGTAGCCTTGACCCCTGGCAAACCTCGCTCAGATGGCCCAGCAGACCGAAGCCGGTGACATCGGTCATCGCCGTCACGCCTTCGACTTCGGCAAAATCCGTGCCCGGTTTATTCAGTTGGCACATCACTTCGGTCGCCAGGCCTTCATGCTCTGGCAACAGTTTGCTTTTCTTCTCGGCGGTGGTCAGGACGCCAATGCCCAACGGCTTGGTCAGGTACAATTTGGCTCCGGCCTGCGCCGCGCTGTTTTTCTTCACCCGCTCGGTATTGACGATGCCGGTCACCGCCAGGCCAAAAATAGGCTCTGGCGCATCGATAGAATGGCCTCCCGCCAGGGCGATACCCGCCTGCTGACAGGCATAGCGCCCGCCGTCGATCACCTGTTGCGCCACCTCCGCCGGCAGCGTGGCAATCGGCCATCCCAAGATGGCAATCGCCATGATCGGTTTACCACCCATGGCATAGACGTCACTGATGGCGTTGGTGGCGGCGATACGGCCGAAATCGAATGGGTTATCAACAATCGGCATAAAGAAGTCGGTGGTGCTGATGATGCCAACGCCGTTGCCGATGTCATACACCGCCGCATCGTCACGGGTTTCATTGCCCACCAGCAAGCGGGGATCGACAAACTTCTCCCGCTCGCTGTGCAGAATAGTTTCGAGAACTTTCGGTGAGATTTTACAACCGCAGCCGGCGCCATGGCTGTACTGGGTTAAACGGATCGCTGGCGATGTCATATACCACTCCCTTCGGTTAACGGCATTCAAGATAGCATAGGGTAGCGCTTGCCGAGGGGAATGGTAAGAGCGGGCTGTCGATAACCGAACAGCCTGCTCAGAAACAACACAGAATGGCGGGATTTAGCGCATTTTTCCGTCGCCGCGACAGGGATCAGAAATAGCTGACGAAAGGCGTGCTGTCTGGGGCGATCACTTTAGTAGACGCTTTTAGCTGCGGGGTGCCCAAATACAGGAAGCCGACAATTTCGTCCTGCTCGCGGCAGCCAAAGGCTTCACGAACCAGAGGATGCTCGGTCCAGGCACCGGTACGCCAGATGCCATTGAAGCCCTGCGCCAGTGCGGCCATCTGCATCGCCTGTACCGCACAGCCGGCAGAAACCACCTGCTCCCAACGGGGGACCTTGGTTTCTTCAGTGCAGTGTGCCACCACGGTGATGATCAACGGCGCACGGAATGGCGCTTTTGTCGCCTTTTCAATCGCGGCTTCGTCCATCTCGTCCTGCTTTGCAGCAGCTTGTAACAATTGGCTAAAACGCTCCAGGCCCTGGTTTTCAATCATCACAAAACGCCATGGCTGCAACGCGCCATGATCGGGCGCCCGCAGGCCCGCATTGATGATATTCTGACGCGCCCCATCGGTAGGCGCAGGGGCCGCAAGGCGTGACGCAGAGCGGCGATTCAGTAAAAGATCCAGTGCATCCATCATAAACTCCTGATAACAATTTTCATTACGATCACGTTAACATAGCTAAACGGTGAGTGACAGCCTCGGCATTAGCCTCTGTGACCCGCGATTTAAAGCTGACATTTCCTCGGCCGCTCATTAGGATAGCGGAACATTCTCGACTCTTGCTGGAGAGCACATGCGCACATTGTGGCAAATCATTGCCGGCGTTTTCAGGTGGACATGGCGTCTGCTGAACTTTATCAGGGAACTGATCCTTAATTTGTTCCTGGTGTTGCTGATCCTGGTTGGGGTCGGTATTTATCTTTCATTCCAGAGTGCCACCACCCCTGCCGTCCCTACCCGCGGTGCGTTGCTGGTGGACCTGAGCGGCGTGGTAGTTGACCAGCCGTCGATGAACAACAAGGTACGCCAATGGGGCCGTGAACTGCTGGGCGCTTCCAGCAATCGCCTGCAGGAAAACTCCCTGTTTGACGTGGTTGACAGCATCCGCAAGGCCAAAGACGACAAAAACATTACCGGCATGGTATTGCAGTTAAATGACTTCGCCGGTGCCGACCAGCCTTCACTGCAATACATCGGTAAAGCGCTGCGTGAATTCCGTGACAGCGGCAAGCCGATTTTTGCCATCGGCGACAGCTATAACCAGACGCAATATTATCTGGCCAGCTACGCCAACAAGGTTTACCTGTCACCGCAGGGCGCAGTCGATATGCACGGTTTTGCCACCAATAACCTTTACTACAAGTCGCTGTTGGAAAAACTGAAGGTCACCACCAACATCTTCCGCGTCGGGACGTATAAATCCGCAGTGGAACCTTTGATCCGTGACGATATGTCACCGGCCGCCCGTGAAGCCGACAGCCGCTGGATTGGCGGGCTGTGGCAGAACTATCTGGATACCGTGGCGGCCAACCGTCAGATCACCGCACAGCAACTGTTCCCGGGTGCTGCAGGGGTGCTGAGCGGTATGCAGGCTGCCGGTGGCGATACCGCGAAGTATGCGCTGGATAACAAACTGGTCGATGAACTGGCGTCGCGCACCGTGATCGAAAACCAACTGATCAAGACTTTCGGTTGGGACAAACAGGCGAATGATTTCAACGCGACCAGCATCTACGACTACCAGCCGAAACCGACGCCGGATCAGGGCGGCAAAATCGCCGTGATCTTCGCTAACGGCGCGATCATGGACGGTCCGCAAACGCCAGGCACCGTGGGTGGCGATACCACCGCGGCGGAACTGCGTCAGGCGCGACTGGATCCGGCCATCAAGGCGGTGATTTTCCGGGTCAACAGCCCAGGGGGCAGCGTCAGTGCCTCTGAAGTGATCCGCTCCGAGTTGGCTGCGGTACGTGCCGCCGGCAAACCTGTGGTGGTATCCATGGGCGGCATGGCTGCCTCGGGGGGTTATTGGGTCTCTACGCCAGCGGACTACATCATCGCCAGCCCGAGCACCCTCACCGGCTCTATCGGCATCTTCGGGGTCATCAATACCTACGAGCAGACGCTGGACAGCATTGGCGTGCATACCGACGGTGTGGCAACCTCACCGCTGGCGGATCTTGCCGTCACTAAGGCGCTGCCGCCAGAGTTCTCGCAGATGATGCAGTTGAACATCGAAAAAGGTTACCAAAACTTTATCGACCTGGTCGCCAAGTCGCGCAAAATGACACCGCCGCAGGTTGATCAGATTGCTCAGGGCCACGTGTGGTTGGGCAGCGATGCCAAGACCAATGGGTTGGTCGATCAGTTGGGTGATTTCGACGACGCGGTGAAGAAAGCCGCCGAGCTGGCGCAGTTGAAACAGTGGCAGCTTAACTGGTTTGTCGATACCCCAAGCCTGACCGACATGGTGCTCAGCCAGTTTGGTGTGTCAATTCACGCCATGCTACCTGCAGCCATCCAGTCCATGCTGCCTGCGCCGCTGGCGTCAGTGGCCATGGCAGTCAAAGAGCAGCCGGGTTTGTTCAATAACCTGAACGATCCGCAAAACCGCTACGCCATTTGTTTGACCTGCGGAGAAGTCCGCTAACAAATTAATCCTCAGCCCGGTACCCGCCGGGCTTTTTTTCTGCGCTTATCCCCCTATAATTCAGCCCATCTTATTTCTGTTAAAACAATCACTATGCAAAAGAAATCGATTTACGTCGCCTACACCGGTGGGACCATCGGCATGCAGCGTTCTGAGCACGGCTACATTCCGGTCTCTGGTCACCTGCAGCGTCAACTGGCCTTGATGCCTGAATTCCACCGTCCGGAAATGCCGGACTTCACCATTCATGAATATGCGCCGCTGATCGACTCCTCCGACATGACGCCGGAAGACTGGCAGCATATCGCCGACGATATCAAACTAAATTACGACCGCTATGATGGCTTTGTGATCCTGCACGGTACCGACACCATGGCATTCACGGCCTCGGCGCTGTCATTCATGCTGGAAAACCTGGCCAAACCGGTGATTGTCACCGGTTCGCAAATTCCGCTGGCGGAACTGCGCTCAGATGGCCAGACCAACCTGCTGAACGCGCTTTATCTGGCGGCCAACCATCCGGTGAATGAAGTCAGCCTGTTCTTCAACAACAAGCTGTTTCGCGGCAACCGCACCACCAAGGCGCATGCCGATGGTTTCGATGCCTTTGCTTCTCCTAATCTGCCGCCGCTGCTGGAGGCCGGTATTCATATTCGCCGCCAGAACGGTATCGACAGCCCGGCCTGCAACGGCGAACTCAAGGTGCATGACATTACGCCGCAGCCGATCGGTGTGGTGACGATTTACCCAGGGATTTCTGGCGCGGTAGTGCGCAATTTCCTGCTACAGCCGGTGAAAGCCTTGATCTTGCGCTCTTACGGTGTGGGTAACGCCCCACAAAAAGCAGAGTTGGTGGATGAATTGCGCGATGCCTCTGAACGCGGCATTGTGGTAGTCAACCTGACGCAGTGCATCTCCGGGCGGGTCAATATGGAAGGTTACGCCACCGGGAATGCGCTGGCCCATGCCGGCGTCATCAGCGGGTTTGATATGACGGTCGAGGCCGCATTGACCAAGCTGCATTACCTGCTGAGCCAACCGCTGACGCCGGAGCAAATCCGCAGCCAGATGCAGCAAGACCTGCGCGGTGAGCTGAGCATCAGCGGTTAACCTGTTCCACACCACGGAGTGACGATGAAAACTGCCCTGTTGCTTATCGATTTACAAAACGACTTTTGCCCCGGCGGCGCACTGGCAGTGACCGACGGTGATGCCGTAATAACCGCAGCCAATCAGGCGATAGCGGCCTGCACCGCGCGCGGCGAGCCGGTGGTCGCTTGCCAGGATTGGCACCCCGCCAATCACCGTAGCTTTGCGGTAAACGCCAACGCGCAGGTCGGTACCCTGGGTGAACTCGAAGGCTTACCTCAGGTGTGGTGGCCGGTGCACTGTGTACAGGAAAGCCAGGGTGCTGAGTTTCATCCACAATTGCACCGGCGGGACATTATCGCAGTGTTCCGTAAAGGGCAAAATACGGATATCGACAGCTACAGCGCCTTCTTCGACAACGGTCACCGCTCACACACCGAGTTGGACGCTTGGCTGAAAGCGCAGCAGGTTAGCCATCTGGCGATTATGGGGTTGGCGACCGACTACTGCGTAAAGTTCAGCGTGTTGGATGCGCTGGCGCTGGGGTATCAGACCACAGTGATCACCGATGGCTGTCGCGGCGTTGATTTACAGCCCGGCGACAGCCAGGAAGCTTTCCAGGCGATGCAGCAGGCCGGCGCACACCTCGTTACCCTGTCACAATTTATCGCTCACTGATATCCCTGGGCGCGGGTTGCGCCCATTTCCCTTCCCTCGGTCCAAACCTCGACATCGCTCACATTCCAACCATTCTCCTGTGATTACATCTTGTTCGTCTGCGTCGCTTTTGCTGTTATGACCGCTGATGCATTGGCATCAGTAAGTTATACGCATCCGGGGCCCATTGAGCCCGGCTTTAGATTACCGCCTCAGGCGGTTTCGGTCGGCCTTGTCGACCAAAGGAGATTACATGGTATTAACCCGTAAACTGCTGCCTTTACTGGTAGCGGTGCAGCTTGGTATGGCTGGTGCCGGCATGGCCCACGCCGCTTCTTACCTGTCCGTCGGTTATTTCAACGGCGGCGGTGACGTTACCGCCGGCCCTGGCGGCGATATCAACAAGCTGGACGTCACTCAGATTACCCACCTCAATTACTCTTTCGGCCTGATTTACAACGACGAGAAACAGGAAACCAACCCGGCGCTAAAAGATCCGGCTCGCCTGCACCAAATCTATCTGTCGCCCAAGGTCATGACTGACCTGCAATTGCTGCCGGTATTGCGTAAACAGAACCCGGAACTGAAAGTGCTGCTGTCCGTCGGCGGCTGGGGGGCCCGCGGTTTCTCCGGCGCGGCCGCCACACCGGAAAGTCGGGCGGTGTTTATCCGTTCGGTGCAGCAGGTGATTAAGCAATATCATCTGGACGGCATCGATCTCGACTGGGAATACCCGGTTAACGGCGCCTGGGGACTGGTCGAAAGCCAACCGGCGGATCGCGCCAACTTCACGCTGTTGCTGGCAGAGCTGCATAAAACCCTGGATAAAGGCAAGTTGCTGACTATCGCCGTCGGCGCCAACGTAAAAAGTCCGCAAGAATGGGTCGATGTTAAAGGCATTGCGCCCTATCTCGATTACATCAACCTGATGACCTACGACATGGCGTACGGCACCCAATACTTCAACTCCAACCTGTATGACTCCAAACAGTGGCCAACCGTCGCCGCCGCCGATCGTTACAGCGCCAATTTTGTGGTGGAAAACTATCTGGCGGCCGGGTTGAAGCCTGCCCAGTTGAACCTGGGTATTGGTTTCTATGGCCGGGTACCAAAGCGGGCAACCGAAGCGGGCGTTGACTGGGACAAACCAGATGCAGCCAAAAACCCGGTCACCCAGCCCTACTTCACCGCACGCGAAACCGCCGTGTTTAAAGCCATGGGGCTGGATCTGACCAAGGACAGCTACTTCAAATACAACGATATCGTCAGCAAACTGCTGAACGATCCACAACGGCGCTTTACCGCCCATTGGGACAGTGACGCACAGGTCCCGTACCTGACGATGAAATCCGCTGAGGGCAAGCCGCTGTTTGCCATTTCATATGAGAACCCGCGTTCAGTGGAACTCAAGGCTGACTACATCAAAAGCAAAGGGTTGGGCGGTGCGATGTTCTGGGAATATGGCGCAGACGACAATAACCGCTTGGCACATCAACTGGCAGAGTCACTGGGGATTAACGGCGGGAAATGATAAATCAGCGGGGCGATGCTCGCATCGCCCCGCTGATTTACTGCGGCTTTAACTTGACCAGCGGTTCAGCAATGAACTGCTGTTTCAGTTCCTGCTTGCTCTTCATCACAATCTGGCCGTCGGTGCCGATACTCATATGCTGCGGGTCAGCATTGTACAATGACTGCCACAGCATCACTGCCTGCAGGCTATTTTCTTTCTGTTCCGGCGTTAGCGCTACGCCGTCGGGCCACTTGCCCAATTCAACGGCCTGCACCAGTCGCTGATAGATTTCCGGCGTCATGGCGGCAATCAGATCTTTTACGTCCATCAGAGCATGTCCTCACTCGTGGAAGAATAATTAGCTGAATCGATTTTTCTCACTGAATAATCCGTCAGCCGGCCGTTTTGTCACCGTTCTCACCGTCGGTAAAGCTCAGCGACGCCGAGTTAACGCAAAAACGCTCGCCGGTTGGCTGCGGGCCATCGGGGAAAACATGCCCCAGGTGTGCGTCGCAATGGCCACAACGAATCTCAACGCGATGCATATTATGCGTATTATCATCAAGATAACGAATAGCATCGTCGGAGACCGGCTGATAGAAGCTCGGCCAGCCGCAGCCGGAGTCATACTTGCTGTCGGAGTAGAACAGCGGATGGTTGCAGCACAGGCAATGGTACACGCCCTCGCGTTTGTTGTGCAGCAGTTTGCCGGAATACGGCGCCTCGGTACCACGTTCCTGAGTGACATAACGTTGGATTTCATTCAGTTCCGTGGCCTGATGGTCAGGGGTTGTCTCTTTAGCCATTTGTGCGTTTCTCTGAATGTGGATAATGTCAACGAAAACAATGAGTAATAATAACAAAAAATTAACAACACTGCAGCGCTTTTTGGCCTAAACTGTAGCCCATAAAGGTCACGCCATGGCGATATGTGACACCGATCACATATCTTAAATAGGCTGACTTTATACTTAGCGGTTTGACCCCATATAACGGATGAGGCCGAACGCAAACGGAATGTGCAATAAGCACTCAAACCCGGCTTCCAGGTTTGATTTGCAGCAAGAATTGACACGATTCCGCTTGACGCTTGGTAAGGTTTTTGTAATTTTACAGGCAACCTTTTATTCACTAACAAATAGCTGGTGGAATATATGACTATCAAAGTAGGTATCAACGGTTTTGGCCGTATCGGTCGCATTGTTTTTCGTGCTGCTCAAGAACGTTCTGACATCGAGATCGTTGCAATCAACGACCTGTTAGACGCAGAGTACATGGCTTACATGCTGAAATATGACTCTACTCACGGCCGCTTCAACGGCACAGTAGAAGTTAAAGACGGCCACCTGGTTGTTAACGGCAAAACCATCCGTTGTACCTCAGAAAGAGATCCGGCTAACCTGAAGTGGAACGAAGTCAATGTTGACGTCGTTGCTGAAGCAACTGGTCTGTTCCTGACTGACGAAACTGCACGTAAACACATCGCTGCAGGCGCTAAGAAAGTTGTTCTGACTGGCCCATCCAAAGATGACACCCCTATGTTCGTTATGGGCGTGAACCACAAATCTTACGCTGGTCAGGAAATCGTTTCTAACGCTTCTTGTACCACTAACTGCCTGGCACCACTGGCTAAAGTTATCAACGACAACTTCGGTATCGTTGAAGCGCTGATGACCACTGTGCATGCAACTACCGCTACTCAGAAAACTGTTGATGGCCCGTCTCACAAAGACTGGCGCGGCGGCCGCGGCGCATCCCAGAACATCATCCCTTCTTCTACCGGCGCTGCTAAAGCAGTAGGTAAAGTTATCCCAGAACTGAACGGCAAACTGACCGGTATGGCGTTCCGCGTTCCAACTCCGAACGTGTCTGTGGTTGACCTGACTGCTCGTCTGGCAAAACCAGCTTCTTACAAAGAAATCTGTGCTGCTATCAAAGCCGCTTCTGAAGGCGAGCTGAAAGGCGTACTGGGCTACACCGAAGACGAAGTAGTTTCTACCGATTTCAACGGCGAAACTCTGACTTCCGTATTCGATGCCAAAGCCGGTATCGCTCTGAGCGACACTTTCGTGAAACTGGTTTCCTGGTACGACAACGAAACCGGCTATTCCAACAAGGTTCTGGATCTGATCGCTCACATCTCCAAATAATGGATTGATGTTAAGCTGATGATGAGGGTGACATTTTTGTCACCCTTTTTTTGTTTCTACGGCGAACAAAAGGCAACCCGATGAACGAAAAGATTTTCACCCTACCCGTTACCGAACAAATTTCCCCTTTTATCAGTCAGCGCCAGCTCGATGAACTGCCTGTCGTAGTGGTTTCCCATCCGAAAGTGCGTGCCGCTATCTCACTTCAGGGCGCACATCTGTTGGCCTGGCAACCTAGCGGTGAAAAACCGGTTATTTGGCTGAGCAACAACACCCCCTTTAAAAAGGGCAATGCCATCCGTGGCGGCGTGCCTATCTGCTGGCCCTGGTTTGGCCCGGTAGCAAAACCTTCACACGGTTTCGCACGCAATCAGCCGTGGACTCTGACCGCGCATGATGAAGACGACAACGGCGTTATTCTGACCTTCACGCTGAAAGACAATGAGCAGACCCGCAGCCTGTGGCCACATGCCTTTACGCTGATCGCCCGTTTCAAACTGGGTGAGGAATGTGAAATAGAGCTGGAGTCCCACGGCGACTATCAGGCGACCGCGGCGTTGCACACCTACTTCCAGATTGGTGATATTGCCCAGGTCAAAGTGGCCGGCCTCGGCGAGCCTTACATTGATAAAGTGGCTGCGGGCGCACAAGCCAGCCAAGTGGGGGACGTGACCTTCGTCGGCCAGACCGACCGGGTTTATACCCAGCCGGACGCCTTCAGTCTGATCAAGGACGCGGCGCAACAACGCACCATTGAGGTTCATCACCATCACATGAGTGACGTGATTGCCTGGAACCCCGGCGTGGAGCTTTCTTGCAGCATGGCGGATATGCCAAATGACGGTTATAAAACCATGGTTTGCGTAGAAACGGGTCGCGTCAGTAAACCCCTGGTGGCAGCCGGTGAACAACCGGCCCGGCTGGCAGTGACCTTCCGTGTTCGTAACAACGGCTGATCCCTTTTAAGTGCAGCAAAGACTTGCTGCGCTACAGATGTGCAAAAGGGGCGCCAGCGCCCCTTTATAATGCCTACATTGCACAACATTGGTGCAGGCTTCGCTTAGAAGCTGTATTTCACACCCGTCATCAACAGTCCGGTGTAAGATTTATCCACCATTGGGCTGTCTTTAACTTCATCGGACAGTTGGACATAACGCCCAACAAAGAAGGCATCCCAATCTTTGTTGATCTTATAGTTGGCACTCAGCTCAACGTACGGCGCCCAGCTATCACCTGGCGTGTAACTGTCCAGACCGCTGCGGCGAGATTCATTTTCGCTGATACCGTAGTAGTATTTGTTCTGGTTTTTGCTGCTCCACGACACGCCCACACCAGGTACCAGGGTGAAATCGCCCATATCAAATTTGTACAGATAGGCTAAATCACCCACCATACCGTTGCTGTAGTCTAACGTATCACCGGTAAAGGTGGTGCGCAGAATCCCCCACTCAGCAAAATGCGAATAGGCCAGACCGGCCATCAGGGTGCCGCGACGCTTGTCCAACTGCTTCATGCGGTCGTCGTCACTGTCACCTGGGCGATAGCCCAACGGGGAGAAGTAACCCATCAGGCTCAGTTGATTTTGCTGATCTTTCCACAGGTAATAACCGGCGGTCAGCGTACGGAAGTAGAAGTCGTCACCTTCATAGTTAATGACGGGTACCGGATATACGCGGTCTTGATAGCCACGATACGGATCCGGGCTAACCAGCGCTGAAGCACCGAGTGACCAAGTTCCTGCCTGAGCACTTTGCGCACAAACCATTGCGGAAGCGATAATTGCTAGCGTTTTAAGTTTAAAAATCTTCACTGGTTCTTTTTCCATAAATAACAGAGTTAATAGCGTGCTTAGTTTATGTGAGAATTCCGTTGCGTGCTGAATCTTTACAATAGAAAAGGACCAAGATCGAATAACTTAGATCGGAAATATGAATTAATCATGGCAGAACCATGACGTTTTTTGCCGCAAGCCGCGCCAGACAAGGCATTTGGCTATCCCTGTAATAACTGAGTCATTGATATGACTTAAAAAAAGCCTTTTACCAAGCAGGAAATTTTCTGGTATGCAAACTAAGCTTAAATCAGAAGGTGAATAAATCCTGAGCCAGTGGCAATACAGCGCAACTCGCGATAATAAGCGCACCAAGTTGGCATACGGGTTGCTGTACTCAGGGATAACTTCTTCTTTCGGGAGCCAAAAGACCATCACCAGCTCCCTTTACCTGTGCTAATAACGAAAGGACGGGCATCGCCATGAACATATTTGACCACTATCGCCAGCGCTACGAAGCTGCCAAGGACGAAGAGTTCACACTGCAGGACTTTCTTACCATTTGCCGGCAAGATCGCAGTGCTTATGCCAATGCGGCCGAACGTCTGCTAATGGCTATCGGTGAACCAGTAATGGTCGACACTGCGCTCGAATCGCGCATGTCTCGCCTGTTCTCCAACCGCGTGATCGCACGCTATCCGGCATTCGAAGAGTTCTACGGCATGGAGGAAGCTATCGAGCAGATAGTCTCTTATCTGAAACACGCCGCTCAGGGGCTCGAAGAGAAGAAACAAATCCTTTACCTGTTGGGCCCGGTGGGCGGCGGGAAATCATCGCTGGCAGAACGCCTGAAAGCATTGATGCAGTTGGTGCCTATCTACACCCTGAGCGCCAACGGGGAACGCAGCCCGGTTAATGACCACCCGCTGTGCCTGTTCAACCCGCAGGAGGATGCCAATATTCTGGAGAAAGAATATAACATCCCGAATCGCTACCTCGGCACCATCATGTCGCCGTGGGCAGCCAAACGCCTGCATGAGTTTGGCGGCGACATCACCAAATTCAAAGTAGTAAAAGTGCGCCCTTCCATTCTGGAACAGATTGCCATCGCCAAAACCGAACCGGGTGATGAGAACAATCAGGATATCTCGGCGCTGGTCGGTAAGGTCGATATCCGTAAGCTGGAGAATCACGCGCAGAACGATCCGGATGCCTACGGCTATTCTGGTGCCCTGTGCCGCGCTAACCAGGGGATCATGGAGTTCGTGGAAATGTTCAAAGCGCCGATCAAGGTGCTGCATCCCCTGCTGACCGCCACCCAGGAAGGTAACTACAACGGGACCGAAGGGATCTCTGCCCTGCCGTTCAGCGGTATTATCCTGGCTCACTCCAACGAATCCGAATGGGTGACCTTCCGTAACAACAAAAACAACGAGGCTTTCCTCGACCGTGTTTACATCGTCAAGGTGCCTTACTGCCTGCGGGTGTCGGAAGAGATCAAAATCTACGACAAACTGCTGGATCACAGTGAACTGACCCATGCGCCATGCGCCCCGGGTACGCTGGAAACGCTGGCACGCTTTACCGTGCTCTCTCGCATGAAAGAACCGGAAAACTCGAGCATTTACTCGAAAATGCGCGTCTATGACGGTGAAAGCCTGAAGGACACCGATCCTAAAGCCAAGTCGTATCAGGAATACCGCGACTATGCCGGGGTCGATGAAGGCATGAACGGCCTGTCCACCCGTTTCGCGTTTAAAATTCTGTCGCGGGTGTTTAACTTCGATCACGCTGAGGTCGCCGCTAACCCGGTACACCTGTTCTATGTGCTGGAACAGCAGATCGAACGCGAACAATTCCCACAGGATCAGTCTGAGAAATACCTGGAGCACCTGAAAGGCTACCTGATCCCGAAATACGCCGAGTTTATTGGCAAAGAGATCCAAACGGCTTACCTGGAGTCTTACTCGGAATACGGTCAGAACATTTTTGACCGCTACGTGACCTATGCAGATTTCTGGATCCAGGATCAAGAGTACCGTGATCCGGATACCGGACAGCTGTTCGATCGCGAGTCCCTGAACGCCGAACTGGAGAAAATAGAGAAGCCTGCCGGCATCAGCAATCCGAAAGATTTCCGTAACGAAATAGTCAACTTCGTACTGCGTGCCCGCGCTAATAATAGTGGTCGCAACCCTAACTGGACCAGCTATGAGAAGCTGCGTACCGTGATCGAGAAGAAAATGTTCTCGAACACCGAAGAGTTACTGCCGGTGATTTCGTTTAACGCTAAAACCTCAACGGATGAGCAGAAGAAACACGACGACTTCGTCGACCGCATGATGGAGAAAGGCTATACCCGCAAACAGGTTCGCCTGCTGTGTGAATGGTATCTGCGGGTCAGAAAGTCTTCATAACGTCTAATGAGAATTAGCGTCATGGAGATGGCGTAGAAAGTTGGCAACGTCGTTTGGGGGAAGTATGGCGTATTTTATTGACCGACGGCTTAATGGCAAAAACAAGAGCATGGTGAACCGCCAGCGCTTCTTGCGTCGTTACAAGTCGCAAATCAAACAGTCGATTGCCGAAGCCATCAACAAGCGTTCGGTCACCGACGTAGACAGCGGGGAGTCAGTCTCGATCCCCTCTGGCGATATCAACGAACCGATGTTTCATCAGGGTCGCGGTGGCACACGTCACCGCGTTCATCCAGGTAATGATCATTTTGTCCAGAATGACCGCGTCGAGCGCCCACAGGGCGGCGGCGGTGGAGGCAGCGGCCAGGGTAACGCCAGCCAGGATGGTGAAGGCGAGGACGAATTTGTCTTCCAGATCTCCAAGGACGAGTATCTTGATCTGCTGTTTGAAGATTTGGCGCTGCCAAACCTGAAAAAGAACCAGTATAAGCAGCTCACCGAGTACAAAACCCATAGAGCCGGCTACACCGCCAACGGCGTGCCGGCCAATATCAGCGTGGTTCGTTCGTTACAGAATTCACTGGCGCGACGCACCGCCATGACCGCCGGGAAACGGCGCGCTTTACATGAGTTGGAAGATGAACTCACCCAGATGGAAAACACCGAACCGGTGCAACTGCTGGAAGAGGAACGGCTGCGTAAGGAAATTGCCGAGCTGCGTAAAAAAATCGAAAGCGTGCCCTTTATCGACACCTTTGATTTACGTTACAAGAACTATGAGCGTCGGCCCGAACCTTCCAGCCAGGCGGTGATGTTCTGCCTGATGGACGTTTCCGGCTCGATGGATCAGGCGACCAAAGACATGGCTAAACGTTTCTATATTCTGCTCTACCTGTTCCTGAGCAGAACCTATAAAAACGTCGATGTGGTGTACATCCGTCACCATACCCAGGCGAAGGAAGTGGATGAACAGGAGTTCTTCTACTCGCAGGAGACTGGCGGCACCATTGTTTCCAGTGCGCTGAAGCTAATGAATGAAGTGGTTGAAGAGCGTTACGACCCGGCACAGTGGAACATCTATGCCGCACAGGCGTCGGATGGCGACAACTGGGCCGATGACTCCCCGCTGTGTCACGAACTGCTGGCGAAGAAGCTGCTGCCGATGGTGCGTTATTACAGCTACATTGAAATCACCCGTCGCGCCCACCAAACGCTGTGGCGTGAGTACGAAGATTTACAGGCAAAATTCGAAAACTTTGCCATGCAGCATATCCGCGAACCGGACGATATCTACCCGGTATTCCGCGAGCTTTTTCATAAGCAAACAGCATAACTCGTACTATTAATCACGGCCGGTTAATCAGATTAATCGGCCGTTTTCTTTTAGAAGAATAATGAAAAACTCCACTGGAGAGATTTACTTCAGGTTTTATATAATCTCCTTCATTACAAACTCAACATCTTCCCCACTTTACCCCTGAGATAAAAAGCTAATTTGTTATTCATTTCATAGTTTTTTCAACCAGTCCGGTGATACCGTCGATAGCTAAGGTAATTCCTAATTACGTGTCACGGACCCAATGCCCATTGCGTGAGTTAGGAAAAATCCTATTTAATGAGGGACCAAATTGCCATCTTAGGTGAGTGCCATGGAATTACTGACCATCGCCATCATCGTCGTTTTGATTGCAGTTGTTGTATTTTCCTTTGTCATGTATTTGCGACAAAGAAGGGGAACTACTTTCAACACCAAGCGGAACCGACGATAGGACGCCTCCCCACAAGGAAGTGGTTCAATAACCTTTATCACATGACCACTTCGTGCCAACTGGCTCCTGCACCAGCCAGAATTAACCTCTGAGCAAGTACTTCTGATTTTTTATGAGGATATTCTGATACATGCGGCATTATAGATTATCGTCTTGTCGCTGAAATTCAGGTGCGCTACTGTCGTCATATGGATGGCACACAACACCGTAGAATCACAACAGCATCCAACTTTCGATATCATCCCTTAATCCCGCCGCTGTGCGGGATTTTTTTGGTCTCAACCTTTTCACTGAACAGAATGCTAGATCGCGAACTCTACTGACAGAAACTGGCAGTGGCCGCCGTTAGACTGGGTATTCCTGCGGGAGAAAACCTCCACGCACCATGACCAAATGCACAGGGAAATACGCGCCGATGACAAGAGTTATCACCATTCTTACCGAGAATTTCTCAGACTGGGAAACCGCGCTGATCAACTCCACCTGCCGTGGCTATTATGGCTTCGACACCCGTTTTGCCTCACCCAAGGGGACTCCTGTCATCTCCTCCGGCGGCATGCTGGTGACACCGCAATTGTCGATCGAGGCCATCCAACTGGATGAAATCGACCTGTTGATCGTTTGTGGCGGCACCGCATGGCAGACAGAACAGGCCCCCAATATCACCGGGCTGGTTGCACAGGCCTATGAGAAGAACATCGTTGTCGCCGCCATTTGCGACGGAACCCGCGTATTGGCGCAAGCGGGCGTGCTGGATAACCTCCGTCATACCTCCAATTCGGCGGAAAACCTGTCGCAACTCAATTATCGTGGGGCTGCGTACTATCAGGATGTGCCTTACGCCGTAGCCGATCGACGCGTGATCACCGCCCCCGGTAGCGCTCCGGTCAGCTTTATGGCCGAGATTTTAGCAACCTTAGGGGTGAGCGACGAGAATCTCAAAACCTATCTGGCGATGCATGCAGCCGAACATCGCAGGCCAAATACCAGGTATGAGGGTGATAGCAAAATGACATAACGGCCGAATCTGACCTATGCAATAAAAAAACCCCGCAGTTGCGGGGTCTGAACGATGGGCGTTTACGAGGCGTTAGCCGCTTCATCGATAAAAGTGGCTATTTCCTGTGGGTGTGACGCGAGCGAGGCATGGCTGGCATTTAGAGTAATCACTTTCTTAGCCTTCAATCGCGCCGACATATGCTGTTGATTTTCCGGCGTAATCATCCGGTCATTGCTGGAAATTTGATACCAGGAAGGTTTGTGCTTCCATGCAGGTTCAGTGATTTCATTGCCGAAGGTGCTGGCCAGCGGTGCCTTCTGCGTTACCGCCATCACCAGTGCCGCATCGGCGGGAAGATCCTGACAGAAGCTTTCGTGAAATTTATCGGTTTTAATCCATAAATAGCCATCGCTGTCCGGCGCCAGGTTCGCCGCTGCGATCGGTAGATGTTGCTGAGTGATAGCACCAGGGCTTTCGCCGGCATCCGGCGCAAAGGCGGCGATAAACACCAGCCCAACCACATTAGGTTGATTGCCCATTTCGCTGATCACCGCGCCGCCATAAGAATGGCCGACCAGAAGAACAGGACCTTCCTGCTGTGCCACCATCTTGCGCGTGCGCTCTGCGTCATCGGCCAACGATGTCAGCGGCATCTCTACGGCATGAATCGAGTGATATCCTTTATGTGACAGTTCGGTAATGACTTTACTCCAGTGCGCTGCACCGCCCCAAAATCCATGGACCAGGACTACAGTAGGTTTTACCTTCATGGCAGATTCCCTCTTTTATCACGTGGAGGCGTTACGCCAGACCCGTTCATCACAGCACTGCGATCCTTCCAGAGCCATCTGTATCAAGCCCAAAACGCCTTATATGCCCTGTTGTATATAGTTCACATCCATGGTTTTCAGCAATAGCTACGAATAGTTAACCCGCGGCCACATCCCTTCTGGCGTTCCATTCGGCCCGAGTGATTTCCCAGATCTCCGTCGGCATGCGTCCGCCGATATAGTCATTTTCTTCTGTGGCGACTATCCGCATGCCATTACGCTCCGAAACGCGACGTGACGCCAGATTGTCTTTTGCCTTAGGCACTCGTAATACCGATTGCCCCAGCACATTGAACCAGAAATCCGTGACACTTTGACTGGCTTCGCTCATCAAGCCCTGACGTTGCCATTGCTGCGCTAACCAAAAACCTCGATTGCTGTTACCGCCCAGGCTGAGGTTAATCACACCAATCAGATGTCGTTGATCTTCGTGACGCCGGATAGACCAAAACCAGCCAGTACCCGCTGCCATTGCCGGTAACGCAACATTGTTGATAAACCCGAGTGCGGCCCCCTCAGGATATGGCCAGGGGATTTGGCTGGTCAACAGACGTACAATTTCCCAATGTGGAAACAAATGTTGAATATCTTCTGCATCATCGGGTTCCAGAGGACGCAATACCAGCCGGCGGCTGGTTAAAACGGGAATGTCCAAGTGGCAAACCTCCAATACTAATGTTGTATCTTGGCCACAAATCAGCCACGTCGTCACATTAAAACTAGGATTTATACCTATTACGATCTAAAATTCCATGAAAAAACAATGAGAAGTCATTCAAACAAAATCAAAAGGGAATTTTACGTGAAGGAAATGATCTCTATTCTTTTTATCGCAGGCCTGTTGGCGATGCTTTTTTCATGGCTGTTTGTCTATGGCCTCAATATTCATTAGGCCCTTCAGAGATTAAAAAACCCCGGCATGTCTCCACGCCAGGGTCGGTAGCATTGAGCTGAGGGAAAACCAGCAAGCTGGCGATGTCACCCTTTGCGCTACTGTTTGGTCTGGATCCAGAACGCATGGATCAGGCCGGGGAAGTAACCCAGCAAGGTCAGAATAATGTTGAGGATGAACGCGCCGCCAATCCCTTTATCCAGCAGTACACCCAAAGGGGGCAGGATGATGGTAAAAACGATTCTCCAAAAGCTCATAATAACGCCTCATTTTGCTTTATAAGCCTCCAATATATTACATACTCTTAACATTTTCAAATGACGCTCTCATCGAAAATTCTTATAGAACCTTTTAAGCCGGATATATCTACAGATATTGTGGTTTTACAGAGCGAATAAAAGAAAGAATTAATAAGCATTGATTATGTGGAATTGAGCCCTTAAAATTTACAGCTTAAAAATACAACTGAGATTGGTTTCATGTCGTCGCTGTGGGTTGCAACACAATACTTTTATTTAATTGGCCTGTTGGTTTCTATGATTTTTACCTACCTGGTCAGCCGGGATACCATCAAGATTCGTTTTATCAGTGCGTTAACGATTGGTCTGACCTGGCCTTTAAGCCTGCCGGTAGTGTTGATGTTCTCTTTGTTCTAACGCTGTAGAAACCGCCCCGCCAAAGAACGACGGGGCAGTCGTCAGCCTTCCCTTAGAAATCGTACCCCACCGTCGCCACCACGGAGCGTTCCGCCCCCCAATAGCAATAACCGGAACCATAACAGGCCGCAACGTATTTCCGGTCGGTCAGGTTGTTCACGTTTAACTGCACATAAGCGCCTTTCAGCGACGGATTAACGCTGTCCAGATTCATCCGTACCGAAGCATCCACCAGCGTCACAGAAGGAATGCGTAACGTATTTTCATTATCCGCCCATTGCTTGCCGATATAACGTACCCCAGCGCCAACATCTACGCCGTAGGCAGCAGCATATTTACCCCACAGTGTGGCCATTTGGTCCGGGGCCAGATACGGCGTATTGCCGTTGTTACCGTCAATCGCATCTTTGAACTTCACCTTGTTGTAGGTATAGCCTGCAATCAGATCGAAACGTTCGGTGATCTTGCTGCGAGCCTCCAGTTCAATTCCCTGAGAATGTACCTTGCCGGCGGGTAGATAATAACTTTGCTGCACCACACGGTTGGCGACATCATTCTGTGTCAGATCATACAGCGCCACGCTGTAGATTGATGAACTGCCCGGTGGCTGGTATTTCAAGCCCACCTCGTATTGCTCACTGGTACTCGGCTTGAGCATATGGCCGTTCTGATCGGACAGCGCCTCTGGCGTCACTGCCGTGCTGTAACTGGCGTAAGGTGAGAAACCGCTGTCAAAGCGGTACAGCAACGAGGCGCGGCCGCTAAAGTTATCGTCGCGACGTTCATCACTGGTGCCGGTATTAAGCACCGTATTTTTTGACTCTATACGGTCAAAGCGGCCAGACAGGTTCAGATACCAGTTCTGCAGGCTGATTTCGTCCTGCAGATACACGCCGGTCTGCTGATAGTGACGTCTGGAGTCGGTATGCGTCAGATTGGTCAACCCCGCACCACCGGACACGCCGGTATAAGGATTCAGTTCAGAGGCTCCGGCAGACTCGTCCCACAGGTTATTACGAAAGCGCTGGTAATCCAGACCCAGCATCACCCGGTGATCCAGCGGCCCGGTGGCAAAGTCAGCTTCCAGCTGATTGTCGACGGCGAAAGCATCCAGTGAGGTCGCCGAGCCGCTGTAATAGCGGTTCAGCAACTGATGGTCCTGATCCCAGCCAATCTGATACACCTGCTGCAATTCAACGTTGGAATGGGTATAGCTGGCATTTTGTCGGAATGACCAAACGTCATTAAAGCTGTGCGAGAAGGCATAGCTGTAGATCTGCTCCCAGCGTTTGAACACGTTACGGCTACTCTCGCCGTCAAAGAATCCGCGCCCCAGCTTGTCGCCTGAGCTGGAATAGAGGCTGCCATCTGCCGGAACTGCACTGTGATAACCGCCGGACGGATCCTTTTGCAAATAAGCTTTCAGCAACAATGAGGTATTTTCATCCGGCTGCCACAGCAATGACGGCGAAATGGCATAGCGCTCTTCGCGCTGGTGGTCATACATGGTGTCGCTGCTGCGCGTCATCCCGGTCAAACGATAAGCCCACTGGTCCGACAGTGGGCCGGTCACATCAAAAGCCGCGCCCTTGGTGTCGTTATTGCCCGCCGAGAGGTTAACCTGCCCTTGCGTGGCAAACTGCGGCCGCTTGGAGGTCAAGGCCACCAGCCCACCCGGAATGCTTTGCCCATACATCACCGAAGACGGCCCTTTGATGACGTCGATACGCTCCAGAAACCAGGGATCAACCTGCAAGGCATTATAGGTGCCGCCATCGCTTAACAGACGCAAGCCATCGAGGAAGGTGTTATTAACATCTCCGCCGTGGAAACCACGCAATGCAATGGTGTCATAGCGTGTCGCACCGCCGGAGAAATTGGTGAAAACACCCGGGGTATATTTCAGTGCATCATTCACCGTCTGGGTGTTCTGATCGGTCATCTGTTGGCGTGTAACCACCGAAACGGACTGCGCCGTCAGGATCAGCGGCTGGTCGGTTTTAGTGGCTCCCTGACTGGTCGTTGCTTGGTAACCCTGGGTTGCAGCCTCAGCCGTATCGGCGGGTTTGGCGGTGACCACCAGGGTATCTTCAGCTAACGAAGTCAGTGGCAGAAACATCGCGAAAGCGCATAAAACACGCGACCGTTTGACAGAAAAAAACATTGGCATGCCGGTAATCCCTGGTAAGTATCATTAAACCGCACCCGACAGGGGCCCCGTCAGCAACGCTGGCTGACGAAGGGGCGAAGGAACTATCGGTATTGCGCATGTAAAGAAAAGGAAATATTAATGATAATTATTATCTTTATCGATAAAGAATTTCAAGTATGAGCAAACTTTTTATGAGCGGGCAAAGTAATTGACCGCAGGGAAAGGACCGGGCTGAGTGTGAAGTATTATTCTGAAAATCAATAACAAAAAAATTCCAGCGCCAGGCTGGCATACAAACTGGAAGCAATGTGAGCAATTTATTGCCAGTACAGGCAGCGCATAAGGAGACAATCCTCTAACCTTTACTGGTGATTGAAAGTGATAACGACTATCATTATCCTTCATAAGGCGCTTTCCATCTACCCCTTTCGGCAGTAGTTGGTGGTGTTCACCGAGACTTTCTGACGAACCAGGTATAGAGACGCCCCGCTCCCAGCAGAATGAGCGCCAGCAGAATATTCGCTATAGCCCACAAACTTAATGCGTATATAAAGGTTTGATAGAGGGGAATACCACGGGCAGCGCCGAACGGATTAAAATGCCAAAAGCGAATAATGGTAAACGGGTTTAGATTTAACCAGTTGAAAACGATAGCCACCAGCACCGGCGGTAGGAAAAAATAGAGTCCCAGGGTGATTATCAGCAGATACACTGCGGCGCGATCGTTTTTATAATCTTTCATATCAGTAAATTACCACCACAAATCAATTTAAAAACACCCTGAACATTGCGGTTTAAACAGACCTGACAAGTGCTGATTAGTTCCAGGTTTAGGGTAAAATAAAGCCTGTTTGGCGTTTAAATTTCATTTAGATTTTGGATGTTATAACGCTAGTCAGCTCAGGAGGCTCCAATGATACCGGACTATTGCCCAACCCCGCCCACGCCCAAAAAACTCAAAATCACCTATGGCTGGTATATATATACCATCTATGCACAGTTGATCTTTAATATCTATTTGGCGGTGTATAACGGTTGCGTCAGACGCCCGATTGAAACGCCACTGATCTCCGTGGGCCACAGCGTTTTCATCGCGTTTATCCTTTATCATGTGTTGAAAAAACGCACGCATTTCGCCTGGGTGATGCTGGCCTATTACATTTTGATGAGGTTGTATTACGCCAATGTACTGCATATCGAGTTCAATGCGTGGAGTCGTGGGCTGGTGTTTATTTTTCTGACGCTGTTGCTTACCGGTACGGTGGCCGTAGGCCAACTGGCTACCCCACCGCTGCGCCAGGATTGGTTGGCGCGCTTAGGATGGCGACAGTGGACAACCTTGGCCGCGTTGTCCGGCTTACTGACACCTTTGATCACCACCGATTATCTTGGCTGACTGCCGGCATTTACTTTGGGATATGCGGCTCCGAGATATCGACCAGACGGCACACCTTGGTGTAGTTATTGGATTTCTCACAGATCTTATCAGTGACAAAAATACCAAGGTAGCCTAGTACCACCAGATACCCAGCCATGCACAAAATGAAGATAAGCGTTCTCACCGATTAGACCAACCTGACAACAGAACCCTGAGCATCATACCTTGGTTACCCTGTTTTAAACTATTTCTAAGTATTTCATAAATCCGCTGGTCATCTCAGCCTCGTGAATGTTATGTTATTACATATCAAAACATTTTACATAGACGCATCAATGGAAAGCCAAACCCCACCGTTACTCGCCGTAGAACACCTGACGCTGTCGCTTGACGGTGAGGTCAAAATTCACAACCTGAATTTCACTCTGTATCCCGGCGAACGAGTGTGTCTGCTTGGCGCATCGGGCTCAGGCAAATCCCTAACTGCCGCGGCCATTTTGGGAACATTGCCCAACAACGCACAAGTCAGTGGCTCAATCCGAGTTCAGGGTCAAGAAATCAGCGGTCAACGGTTGCAACTGCGCAAACGACCTGCGTTGGCGGCTATTTTCCAGGATCCCTTCACCGGTCTCAATCCCCTGACCCGCGTAGGCCAGCAGTTAATCCTGGCGTTACGCGGCCAGAGCAAGATGAAAACACAACAGGCACAACGCTGTGCCGCCGAGTTGCTGGCCGCATTAGGCTTGCCGCCAGAGCTCATAATGGCCCGCTATCCCGGCCAACTGTCAGGTGGCCAGTGCCAGCGGGTCTGCGCAGCACTGGCATTGGTGGGTGAGAAAAGCCTGCTGATCGCAGATGAACCCACCACCGCACTGGATATGGTCAGTCAACATCAACTGATCGCTATCCTGAAGCGTTACACCGAACGCCCCCACGCCCCGGCATTGCTGTTTATTACTCACGATCTCACCGTCGCCGCCAACCTGTGTCAGCGAGCCATTGTCCTGGTGGCGGGCGAAATTGCCGATCAGGGGCCGTTCGAACAGTTACTGCATCACCCTGCTCATCCCTATACCCAGCAGTTGGTTGCCACGGCACAGTGCCCAACCTTCGACCAGGCATCACCGTTAAGTCTGGCCGGTTAACGAGATGAATAACATGTCAGTCAGCAGGACGCTGCCCTTTATCAGCCTGCAACAAGTCTGTCGGCAATATTCAGCACAGTCCGGCGGGCTGAAACCCACCGACCTGAATCTGTACGCGGAGGATCGCGTCGGGTTGGTGGGCTGCTCAGGTGCCGGTAAATCCACCCTGCTTAAATTGTTGCTGGCTCTGGAGATAGCGGACGCCGGTCATGTTCATTGCCAGGGTAGCGCAGTCCGCCCAGCCCCAGCGCACCGTTTGCGTTGGTACCGGCGATTGGTGCAGTACGTGCCGCAAGATGCCCATGCTTCACTCAACCCTCGTCACACGGTAGCCGAACTGATTATCGCCCCTCTGCGGCAACTTGCTCCTTCTCAGGATTTGGGTATCACCGCCGAACGGGCATTGCGACAGGTTGAGCTGGAGGAGCGTCTGCTTTACATCCGCCCAGGCCAGCTTTCCGGCGGGCAGGCGCAACGGGTGGCGCTGGCGCGAGCTATTGCGCTGCAACCCCGCTTTTTAATCGCCGATGAACCGGTCAGCGGTTTGGATCTGCCGCTGCGTCAGCAGATCATCAGCCTGCTCGATCGGATTGCTCGTCAGCAAAATATGGGCATGCTGCTTGTCTCCCATGATATTTCGCTGGTCGCCGCTTTATGCCAACGCACATTGGTGATGGAGTGCGGTGCCATCGTGGAAGATCGCCCAACCGCTGAGCTGCTGAACAGTCCACGGCATGCCGCTACCCGCGATCTGATCGCCGCAATCCCATCACTGCCCACCCTTTTCCAGCCTTGATATTCTGAGGAATACTTCATGTTGAACCCACGCTTTATTGGTCCCACCGGCTGCCTGCTTGCCGGCAGTTTGCTGCTTGGCGGCTGCTTTGACCCTACACAACCGAAAGAAAGCACCAATGAAGAACGACGCATCCGGCTGGCCATGCTACAACCGCCTCGTTCCGGGCTCACGCCACTGAGCGATGACGCGTTTAAACTTTCTCGCTGGAGCAATGCTGAAACATTGGTCGTGCTGAACGCCAACGGCGATGCTGAACCGGCATTGGCCACCGAATGGCAGCAAATCGATCAACACCGCTGGCGCTTTGTGTTGCGCCCGGGAGTCAGCTTCCATGACGGTAGCGTTATGACGGCGCAGAGTGTCGTACGTTCACTTTCGGCGGCAATGAACGCCGCACCAAAACCTCGCATCCTTGACGGCGTTGAGTTATCCGTCAGCACAGAAGACGATCACACCCTGCTTATCTCTACTGCGGTGCCCGATCCTCTGCTGCCGCAACGGCTGTCCAGCCCACAATTGGCCATCCTCGCCGAGCGAGCTTACGCTGCCAACGGCGTGGTTAATCCCTTGCAGGCCGGGACCGGTGCCTTTGTACTGACAGAAATCAACGGAACCAGCAGCGCGCGGCTAAACCGTTTTGACAGCTACTGGGGCGAAAAAGCCGCAGCGCCAGGCATCGACGTCAGCTTTGTGCCGGACAGCGCAGCCCGCGCCGCCGCGCTACGCACCGGCAGTGCCGATTTGGTTGAAGCACTGCCCGTATCACAGCTGCCCTTGATTGCAGCAGAACTGATCCATGAAGTGCCCATGCCACGCACCAACACGCTGTATCTGAACACCCGGGTCGGGGTCTTCCGCGATCCGGCGGTGCGTGCTGCGGCGGCAGCGGCCATTCAGCGCCAACCCCTGGTGGATAACGTCTACGAGGGCCGTGCCGATGTCGCCAGCGGGCTACTGGGCCCAGCGCTGCCCTGGGCCGCACCATTGCGACAGCCGCAGCCCCTGCTGCCAATTACGGCGCTGAAGGGAAAAGCCATCACCCTGGCCACCTTCAGCGATCGCGCCGAGTTGCCGGAGGTCGCGGTTTATCTGGCGCAACAGCTCAGCGCCGCCGGTTTTGTGGTGAAACAGGAAGTGCGGGAATATGCACATATTGAAGCCGATGCGCTGGCGGGCAAATTCGACGCGTTTATTCTGTCACGCGCCACGGTGCTGGACTCCGGCGATCCGCTGGCCTACATGTACAGCGATTTCGCCTGCCAGGGTTCGTTCAATATCGCCCAACTGTGCGACCCGCAGGTGGACGCAGCCCTGATCTACGCCGCCGCGATCCCGGCCGGTGCCTCCCGACGTCAGGCGATCATCGCAGCAGAAAATCGTATTCTGGCGACCCATGCGGCGATCCCTTTATTGCATGAACGAGTGATCCAGGGGGAGGCCGCAGCCATGAAGAACGCCGAACGCGACCCGCGTGAACGCCTGCTGGTGACACCACGCAGCCGGATCGCCAGCGGACAGCCCTGATGACACTGGCACAGCGGCTATTACCATTGGCCTCACGCCTGTTTGCCCTGCTGGCAATGATAACGCTGGTCGGCCTGATGCCCTGGCTGTCCGGTCGCGATCCGGCGCTCAGCCTGCTGCGGGCCCGTTCGGCTGAACAGGAGGCCACGCCAGAAGCCCTGAACGCCATTCGGCAGCGCTTTGGTCTGGACGACGGGCCGCTGATATTGCTTGGCCGCTGGTTTAGCCGGCTGTTGCACGGCGATGCCGGGAACTCCTGGATCTCCGGCCGTCCGGTGCTGGAGGGGATGCTACAGGCAACCGGGGTTTCTCTGACATTGATGGGCTACGCGTTGGCAATAGCGCTGCTGGTGGCATTGATGCTAGCGTTGCCAACCCTGTGGCGCGGCATACAGGGTGACCCTCACCGTCCTGCCGGGGTTCTGGCAGTGACGCTGACTGCCCTGCCCGAGTTTTTGCTGGCGGCGCTGTTGCTGATTGTCGGTGCCGTCTGGTTAAAATGGTTTCCTCCCTATGGCTGGCAAAGCCTAGGACATGTCGTGCTGCCAGCCCTGGCGTTAGGCTTGCCGGCCGGGGGCCTGCTGGGTCTGTTGTTCAGTGACGGCCTGACCGCCACCTTCAGCGAACGCTGGCTGATCACCTGGAGCCTGGCCGGCATCTCCCGGCGGCAGCGTCTGCTGGCGGTGTTACGTCGCACACTCCCCGCCCTGTTGCCACAAATCGGTTTGGTGCTGGTGGGGCTTACCGGCGGTGCCATCGCCGTCGAGAAAGTGTTCGCCATTCCCGGCCTGGGTAGAGCAACATTGGGTGCCGCCATTGCGCAGGACCTGCCGGCACTGCAGTGCGGCATTCTGATCCTGTTGTTGATTGCCTTCAGCGCCGGGCTTCTGGCACAGGGTGCGCATTATCTGTTGCTGGGCCGGATAGCGGCAAGCTTGCCCAATTCGGCACCGCCGCAGCACAACACTAAAATCAGTTACCTTTTCGCCGCCGGCGCCGCGCTGTTGTTATGTCTGCTGGTGCTGAGCGGTATCATCCGCGATCCGCTCTCGTCACTGCATATCCGCCTGCAACCGCCGAGCCTGGATCTGCCCTTCGGCGCGGACGCCACCGGCCGCGATATTCTGGCACGCGTCGCTTACGGTGCGCTGAATACCAGCCTGCTGGCGCTGGCGGTCAGCTTCGCGTCGCTGTTCCTCGGGATAGTGTTCGGGCTGATGCCACGTCTGATGTGCGGGGTGATTGAACTGACCAACGCTACACCGCCAATCGTCGCTGGCCTGTTAGTGGTCGCCATTAGCGGCCCTTCAGCCTACGGTGCCGCCTGTGCGGTGATGTTGGTCAGTTGGGCTCCGCTGGCCGCCCATTGTGCTTCGTTGTTGGCGGAAGCCCGCACGCAGCCCTATATCCGCATGTTGCCGGTATTGGGCGTCGGCCGATGGCGCACGCTGACCCACTACCTGCTGCCGGCGCTCTCTGCTCCCCTGCTGCGCCACGCCATGTTGCGTCTGCCGGGCATTGCGCTGGCGCTGGCGGCACTGGGTTTTCTTGGTCTTGGGCCGCAGCCACCCAGTGCAGAATGGGGGCTGGTGCTGGCGGAAGGCATGCCTTATCTCGAACGGGCGCCCTGGGGAGTCCTGGCACCGGCGATCGCACTGATATTACTGGCAGTGCTCGCAGTAACGCTGGCAAATACTGCCGGTAACCGTCGGGGCTGACGGCGCATCCTCGCCCGGTTTGTAGTAACATTAGGCGATACTTCAACCTGCCAGGAGACCCCATGCACCACCTGATGTTAGATATTGAAACGCTGGATATAAAACCCAGCGCGGTGATCCTGGTGATCGCCGCCGTGTTTTTCGATCCCAAAACCGGTCAGCTCGGAGCGGAGTTTGAAAACGCCGTCAGCAGCCAAAAAGATCAGCCTGGCAGAACCATCAGCCTGGACACCGTTACCTGGTGGGCGAAACAATCAGACGAAGCGCGCAAACTGGCTTTCGGTGGCACAGAGAGTCTTAAACGCGCGCTAACCAACCTGAGTCGGTTTATTCATATGAACAGCACCGACAAGGTCAAAGTCTGGGGTAACGGCAAGGAGTTCGATTGTACAATCCTCGAGCATGCCTTCCAGCAACTGGAAATGCCTTGCCCATGGAAATTTTGGGATACGCAGGATGTGCGCACGGTGATCACCCTGGCCGAAATGCTGGGCTTTAACCCCAAGAAAGAACGGGCATTCGAAGGAACGCCTCATCGGGCATTGGATGACGCCAAACATCAGGCACGCTATGTGGCGGACACGGTATCGGCACTTTACTATCGCAAAGCCCCTGTACCCTGAATAGAACAAGA
Organism: Serratia proteamaculans; assembly: GCF_008830365.1. Classification (GTDB taxonomy): domain Bacteria; phylum Pseudomonadota; class Gammaproteobacteria; order Enterobacterales; family Enterobacteriaceae; genus Serratia; species Serratia proteamaculans. The sequence continues at coordinate 1,089,954 of NZ_WBKI01000001.1, forward strand.
CTGGCATCCCCTTGGCAGGCTTATGCTTTGCCTCTTTCCATTTAGCGCCAGAATCTCTACTCTAGCCCTCTTTGTCACTTGGATGTGCTGTTTTTGTTATGCAAAAATTTCTGTTTCTGCTTCTTAGCCTGGTGCTGCTCGGCCCGCTGGGTATCGATCTCTATCTGCCGACTATCCCCGCTATCGCTCTTGGCCTTAACAGCAGTGAAGCGCTGATCCAGTCCACCATTTCCCTGTTCATCCTGGTGCTGGGCCTTGGACAGGTTATCGCCGGCCCGCTGGTGGATAACTACGGCCGTAAACCAGTGGCTCTGGCCGGCATTGTGATCTACATGATTGGTGCAGCCATGGCGGCGCTGGCCACCACGCCAACCATGTTTGTGGCCTCACGCCTGCTGCAGGGTGTGGCGGTCTGTTGCACCGCCGTAGTGGCATTCAGCGGCGTGCGCGATCGGATGAACGGCGACGATGCGGCCCGTGCCTTTGGTTTTCTCAACGGCACCTTGAATATTATTCCTGCTCTGGCACCGCTGCTTGGCGGACTGCTGGCAGAAGCCTTTGGCTGGCGTGCGCCGTTCTGGTTCCTGGTGTGTTATGCCCTGGCCGTGCTGGTACTGATCGCCCTGCGTCTACCGGAAACTCGCCCGGCGGATACGGTGCGCGTCAAAGGGTTGCCGGTGCGACAATATGCCCGCATCGCCCGCGATCGCCGCTTTCTGTCCTTTGCCGTGGTCAACTCCGGTGCCATGGGCATGGCGTTAACCTACGTCTCACTGGCGCCCAATGTGTTAATGGGCACCGCCGGGCTGACGCCGTTGCAATTCTCGCTGGTGTTTGGTGCCAACGGCTTTTGGATCATGCTGGTGAGTTTTTTCGCCAACCGTATTATTCACAAGGTCGGACGTCCGGTCTGCCTGGCGACCGGCGGAATTTTGATGGGTGTCGGTTGTATCGGATTGCTGCTGGGCGTGTCCTTGCTGTCCGGCGCGGCACAAACCCATTGGCTGGCTTATATGTTGCCGGTGGCCTGCGCCTGCGCCGGGCTGGCCTTTGTGATGGGCCCGGCAACCAGCTACGCGCTGGAGCCGTATTCCAATGAGGCCGGGGTGGCCTCTGCGTTGGTCGGTTTTGTGCAGATGGCCGGCGGTGCAGGCCTGGGCTTATTGGCGATGGCACTGCCGTTGCAACCCAAGCTGTCGTTGGCGCTGGTTATGTTGGTGGGTTGCCTGCTGGCACTGCACGCACGGCAGCGCAGCAAGCAAATAAAAGGTCAGTTGAAGAAAATTGCCTGAGGCTTATGCCTCGGTGATGACCGGTACTCTGGCGGCCAGGGCCGTCAGTAATTCATAACCCAGCGTGCCTGCCGCGGCGGCGACATCGTCAACCGGCAGGCGTCGCCCCCACAGCTCTACTTCCGCCCCAATACCCGCATCTGGGCAAGGCGTCAGATCAACCACCAGCATATCCATCGAAACCGTGCCTAGCGTTCTCGTCAGCACACCCTCTACCCAGACTGGTGTACCGGTCTGTGCATGGCGAGGATAACCGTCGGCATAACCACAGGCCACCACACCGATACGCTGCGCACCCTCGGCGCGGTAACGCCAGCCATAACCAACCTGGTCGCCGGGCTTCAGTGTTTGAATACCAATAATTTCGCTACTCAGCGTCATGGTCGGCTGCAGACCGCTGGCGGCAATATCGCGCGATTGGCCGCTCGGTGAAGCACCATACAGTACGATACCCGGTCGTACCCAGCTGCCATGCGTTTCCGGATGCCACAGCGTGGCGGCCGAGTTGGCCAGACAGCGTGGCAAAGTGATACCCGCTGCAGCCTGTTCAATGGTGGCCATTTGCGCCTCAACGCCCTGTGGGCCGTCAGCGGTGGCGAAATGACTCATCAGCGTCAGGCTGGCAATATTGCCGATCGCCTGAGCTTTCATCCACACAGAGTGCAAACGTTCCGGCGCAAACCCCAGACGGTTCATCCCGCTGTTCACTTTAAGGTAAACATTCAGCGGTGCAGAGAGTTTGGCTTCGGCGATCGCCGCCAATTGCCAGTCACTGTGTACCGACGTCGTTAAACGATAGTGATCCAGCAGGGCAATATCCTGCGGTTTGAAAAACCCTTCCAACAGCAAAATCGGTCCTTGCCAGCCGGACTCGCGCAGCAAAATGGCTTCGGCGAGATCCAGCAAGGCAAAACCATCGGTCTGCGCCAGACTGCGCCAGACATGTTTAATACCATGGCCATACGCGTTGGCCTTGACCACCGACCAGACTTTGGCGTTAGGGGCAAAACGACGAACCACCTGCAGGTTATTTTCAAAGGCGCCAAGGTGCAACGTGGCGGAAATCGGGCGAGGCATGGGCACTCCTACGGGCTGGCGAATACAGTCACGGGCCAACGCCCGTGACAATAACATGATAAATCAGGATGTTTAACGCGCGGGATGCACATCGTTCAAGGGGCCGGTGTAGAGGCTACGAAATCCGGCGCTGTAGCGCGCCACCCCCAGGTCGTCTGAAGGAATGGCCGGGGTGATACCGGAAATCAAATCGGATAGCAGCTGCCCGGAGCCACAAGCCATGGTCCAGCCCAAAGTGCCGTGTCCGGTATTCAGGAAAAGATTTTTCAGCGAGGTCTTGCCGACAATCGGCGTACCGTCCGGCGTCATCGGGCGTAAACCGGTCCAGAAGGTCGCATCGCTCACCCGTCCACCGTTAGGGTAAAGATCGCGTACTACCATCTCCAGTGTCTCTCGCCGCTTTTGCTCCAACTGAGTATTAAAACCAACAATTTCCGCCATGCCGCCGACGCGAATACGTTGATCGAACCGGGTAATGGCAATTTTATAGGTTTCATCCAGCACGGTTGAGAACGGTGCCGCAGACTCATCGGTGATTGGAATGGTCAGCGAGTAGCCTTTCAACGGATAGACAGGGATCGACACCAGATCGCGTAACAGCGCAGTCGAATAAGAGCCAAAGGCCACCACGTAGCTGTCGGCTTTGAAGATTTCACCGCCGCACTGCACGCCGCTGATCTTGTCCCCTTCCACCAGCAGGCGATCAACGCTGCGGTTATACAGGAAGGTCACGCCCGCCTGCTGTGCCAGTTTGGCCAGTTGCTGGGTAAAGAGTTGGCAGTCACCGGTTTCGTCGTTAGGCAGTTGCAGCCCGCCGGTCAGCTTATGTGCCACCTGCGCCAACGCAGGTTCAACGCTGGCCAACTGACTGGCTTCCAGCAGTTTGTAGGGCACACCGGCATCTTCCAATACCGCGATATCTTTGGCCGCACTTTCAAACTGTTGCTGGGTACGGAACAGTTGCAGCGTACCGCCCTGTCGGCCTTCGTACTGAATACCCGTTTCCTGACGCAGCGCCTTGATACAGTCACGACTGTATTCCGCCAAGCGCACCATGCGCCCTTTATTGGTCATGTAGTGTTCGGTATTGCAGTTTTTCAACATCTGCCACATCCAGCTCAACTGGAAGCTGCTGCCATCTAGACGAACCGCCAGCGGCGCATGGCGTTGGAACATCCATTTAACCGCCTTCAGCGGGACGCCAGGCGCAGCCCAGGGAGCCGCATAGCCCGGAGAGATCTGTCCAGCGTTCGCCGCGCTGGTTTCCATCGCCGGACCGGGTTGACGATCGATCACCGTCACCTCATGGCCCGCTTTCGCCAAATACCAGGCACTGGCAACCCCTACCACTCCACTACCTAAAATTACCACTCGCATCGCTGACTCCAGCTCAAGGCATCACAAAGCATAATCTTCTGCTCACAGGAAATTAACTCAGTGGAAAAATCCGTCCAACATCTTCGTCAATAAACGTGACAACATTCACATTTAATTTATCGTTCATGGCTGGGTCTTTTGCAATAGCTACCTATAAATAGCGATAAGATGTTGTGAAAGGCCAGTTTTAGAGCGAAACAGCGGCTAATATGATGTCAATGATAGCATTGCTATCGACAAGAAAAGCCAGGGTACGCAACAGGGATTTAACAGAATATAAAAATGAAACAGCGCCATCAATACAGAATATAAAACTACAAAAACCGCATTTATCTAAGATAACGTTTTGCAGACATAAGAACCTGCTTCAGCAGAAAAAACTCGCTGTAAATTCGTCCTGGCAACACAATGGGAAGATCCTTGAGGCAGATCGTTGAATTTTTAAGCTTTATATCATTATTACCTCTGCGCAGATTGAGCTACGATTGATACAGGGTCTGCCGTTCGAGCAAGGTCCGTAATAACGAGGGTGCGCTGATGACTACTTCAACACATGATAAGGTCAAGGAAGATAAACGTCTGAGCGATGGACCGGACTGGACGTTCGAGTTGCTGCAGGTGTATCTGGAGCACATCGATCGCGTAGCCAAACATTACAAGCTCGACACCTACCCGCATCAGATCGAGGTCATTACCTCAGAGCAGATGATGGACGCTTATTCGAGCGTCGGCATGCCGATTAACTACACCCATTGGTCGTTCGGTAAAAAATTCATTGAGACCGAGCAGCGCTATAAACATGGGCAGCAGGGCCTGGCCTATGAGATCGTGATCAACTCCAACCCCTGTATCGCCTACCTGATGGAAGAGAACACCATCACCATGCAGGCCTTGGTGATGGCGCATGCCTGCTACGGGCACAACTCCTTCTTCAAAAATAACTACCTATTCCGCAGTTGGACCGACGCCAGTTCGATCGTCGATTACCTGTTGTTCGCCCGCCACTACATCAGCCAGTGCGAAGAGCGCTACGGCGTTGAAGAAGTAGAAAAGCTGCTCGACTCTTGTCATGCGTTGATGAACTACGGCGTAGATCGCTACAAACGACCACAGAAAATTTCACTGGTCGAAGAAAAAGCCCGCCAGAAAAGCCGTGAGGAGTACCTGCAAAGCCAGGTGAACACGCTGTGGAAGACCCTGCCACGGGTTGAACGTGAAGAAGCACCAGAACAGGCGCGGCGCTATCCAAGCGAGCCGCAGGAAAACATCCTCTACTTTATGGAAAAAAATGCGCCGCTGCTGGAGCCCTGGCAGCGTGAAGTTTTGCGTATTGTGCGCAAAGTGAGCCAGTATTTTTATCCGCAGAAACAAACGCAGGTAATGAACGAAGGCTGGGCCACATTCTGGCACTACACCATCCTTAATCATCTGTACGACGAGGGCCGGGTAACCGAACGTTTTATGCTGGAGTTTTTGCACAGCCATACCAACGTGGTATATCAACCGCCTTATAACAGCCCTTATTACAACGGTATTAATCCCTACGCTCTGGGCTTTGCCATGTTCCAGGACATCAAGCGTATCTGTCAGTCGCCAACCGAAGAAGATCGTTACTGGTTCCCGGATATCGCCGGTAAAGACTGGCTGGAAACACTGCACTTCGCCATGCGGGACTTCAAGGATGAAAGCTTTATCAGCCAGTTCCTGTCACCGAAAATCATGCGTGATTTCCGGCTATTCACCGTGCTGGATGACGATCGCAATAATTACCTGGAAATTGCAGCGATCCATGATGAAGCCGGTTATCGTGCGATCCGTGAAGAGCTGTCGGCGCAGTATAACCTGAGTGACCATGAGCCGAATATTCAGATCTGGAATGTGGATTTACGCGGGGATCGCTCGTTGACGTTGCGCTATATTCCGCAGGACCGTGCGCCGTTGGACAAGAGCCGGCGTGAAGTGATGAAACACCTGCACCGCCTGTGGGGTTTCGACATTATTCTGGAACAACTGAACGAAGATGGCAGCGTTGAGCTGCTGGAACGTTGCCCACCGCGACCGACACCGCTGTAAGATCAGTCCATAACAAAGGGGCGCCATTGGCGCCCCTTTTGCTTAATGCGGGTGATAGTGTTAGCGGCGGGCTTCGGTCAGATCGCTTGGCATAGTGCCTTGCATGCTCTGCCAGATGGCACCGCTATCTTTACCGTAGTTACGCACGCAATCCATTACCTGATCGTACGACTTATCATGGCACAGCGTTGACAGCTTGCTATAGAAAGTCAGCGCCAGCTTGCGGGATTCCGGGTTTGAGAAATAGTAGCGGCCAACGCGTGTATATAAGCCTTTCAGACCGTTGAAGATCAGACCGTAAATCGGGTTGCCGGAGGCAAACGCCAGACCACGGAAAATTTCGTAGTCCAACAGGTTGAAAGCGTCCGTCTGATCTTCCACTTGGGTGGCTTTCGCCAACACTTCCAGAGCGGCTTCAGGATGGTTACGCACCGCTGCGCGAATAAAGATCGCCGCAATATTGGTACGAACCGACAACAGATTGTCGATCAATTGTGGGACGCTCTGATGATCGAGGCGTGCCACCGTCTCAAGGATATTGAGGCCGGAAGTTTCCCAGAAATTATTTACTTTGGTCGGTTTACCATGCTGAATGGTTAGCCAGCCATCACAGGCCAGGCGTTGTAAAACCTCACGTAACGTGGTGCGCGTAACACCAATCAGTTCTGAAAGCTCACGCTCCGCGGGCAAAATAGTGCCAGGAGGGAAGCGATTATTCCAGATACTCTCGATAATGTATTCTTCCGCGAAACCGGCAGGACTCTGCGCCTTTATGACCATGTGTTTGACGTTCCGTAGCGACGATAATCAGTAATAGTAGTCGGCTGATCATACCAGATCGCTATTGCATGACCTAGCGTGAGCGAAAAACATTGAACGAAACTGTGCATAAAGTGGCAAAAAACCTGCAAAAACACCGCATAGAGAAATTTCTCGTCGTAAAGCAAGCCCGTATTGCATCTGCCCCGGCGGCATTGTTAGGCTAGTATGAGACAACTTATTTTCAGGACGTGTAATTCATAATGGAAACAACCTTACGCAGTGCCTTGGTAAAAAACTTCCTCGGGCAATCACCTGACTGGTACAAACTGGCCATTCTCATTTTCCTGGTGATCAATCCACTGGTTTTCTTCCTGGTCGATCCGTTCATTGCCGGTTGGCTGTTTGTGGTCGAATTTATCTTTACTCTGGCGATGGCGCTGAAATGCTACCCCCTGCTGCCGGGTGGTCTGCTGGCCATTGAGTCGGTACTGATTGGCATGACCAGCCCCGATCGGGTGGGCGAAGAAATTGCCCATAATCTGGAAGTGCTGCTGTTGCTGATCTTTATGGTAGCCGGCATCTACTTTATGAAGCAGTTGCTGCTGTTCGTGTTCACCAAACTACTGCTCAACATTCGCTCAAAAATGCTGCTTTCTTTGGCATTCTGCTTTGCCGCGGCGCTGTTGTCAGCTTTCCTCGATGCGCTGACGGTGGTTGCAGTGGTGATCAGCGTCGCAACCGGATTTTATTCGATCTACCACAACGTGGCTTCAAACCGTTCTGACGGCAATACTGACGTCGGTGACGACAGCACACTGGTCAGTGACGATCACAAACAGACGCTCGAACAGTTCCGCGCCTTCCTGCGCAGCCTGTTGATGCACGCCGGGGTCGGTACCGCACTGGGCGGCGTAATGACCATGGTGGGCGAACCGCAGAACCTGATTATCGCCAAAAGTGCCGACTGGGGATTTGTCGACTTCTTCCTGCGTATGGCACCGGTTACCCTGCCGGTGTTTGTCTGTGGCCTGTTGGTTTGCCTGCTGCTTGAACGCTTCGGTATCTTTGGCTACGGGGCAAAACTGCCGGAACGCGTCCGTGAGGTGCTGACCGAGTTTGACCGTCAGGCCACCGCAGGACGCAGTAAACAAGAACAGGTCAGATTGGTGATTCAGGCGCTGATCGGCATTTGGTTAGTGGTAGCGCTGGCCTTTCATCTGGCGGAAGTAGGCCTGATAGGTCTGTCGGTGATCATCCTGGCCACTTCTTTGTGCGGCGTAACCGATGAACACGCCATCGGCAAGGCATTCCAGGAAGCGCTGCCCTTTACTGCCCTGCTGACGGTATTTTTCACCGTGGTGGCGGTAATTATTGAGCAACACCTGTTCACGCCGATTATCCGGTTTGTTCTGCAGGCAGAACCCTCTTCACAACTGGCGCTGTTTTATCTGTTTAACGGCCTGCTGTCTTCGGTATCTGACAACGTGTTCGTCGGCACGGTCTATATCAATGAGGCACGTGCCGCGTTTGAAAACGGTGCAATCTCCCTGAAGCAGTTCGAAATGCTGGCGGTCGCCATTAACACCGGGACCAATCTACCGTCAGTTGCTACCCCGAATGGTCAGGCGGCCTTCTTGTTCCTGCTGACCTCCGCGCTGGCACCGCTGGTGCGTTTGTCTTACGGGCGAATGGTGTGGATGGCTTTACCCTATACTGTGGTATTAACGCTGGTAGGTCTGCTGTGCGTACAGTTTACTCTGGCACCGATGACTGACCTGTTAACGGAGTGGCATTGGCTGACACTGCCAGCGATTGAAGCCGTTGCACATTAACCCGGTTAACCTGCCCCGCTGCCAGCGACTATTTTTGTGCTGAATCAGGCTCAGGTAGCTGGCAGCAGAGTTGAATTGGTTTACACTGCCAGTTCAATTGCTTACTGCATGGAAGAATAAATATATGTTGCAATTCTTTAACCGCTGCTCGCAGGGGCGCGGTGCTTGGCTGTTGATGGCCCTGACTGCGCTGGTGCTGGAATTAGTTGCTCTCTACTTTCAGCACGTAATGCTGCTGCAACCCTGTGTAATGTGCATTTATGAACGCTGCGCGCTGTTTGGCATTCTGGGCGCCTCGTTGCTCGGTGCCATCGCGCCGAAAACGCCACTACGCTATGTCGCTATTCTGCTGTGGATTTACAGCGCCTGGGAAGGCCTGCAACTGGCATGGAAACACACCATGATCCAACTGCATCCTTCGCCATTCAATACCTGCGATTTCTTCGTCAGCTTCCCGTCCTGGCTGCCGCTGGATAAATGGCTGCCGGCGGTGTTCCACGCATCCGGTGACTGTTCCGTGCGCCAATGGGAATTCCTGACGCTGGAAATGCCGCAGTGGTTGGTGGGTATCTTCACGGCTTATTTGATGTTCGCCATTATCGTGTTGATCGCACAATTTGTCCGCCCGCGCCGCCGCGACCTGTTTGGTCGTTAAGCCTGAGCGAATAAAAAACGGCGCCTCAGGGCGCCGTTTTTTATTGAATTGCGGATGCTATGCAGAGATATAGCGACATTAAGTGTGTGTAAGGTAATAAACGAGCACTATCAGCGCCCCAGCCACGGCAAACAGACGTATCATTTTCATTATTGTACTCTCGGAACTTAGCGTGAGAGCGGTCAAACTACCTAACCTTCTGTATAAAAAGAAGCATTCGGATGGGATTTGGTGCGTAATTTACATAACATTAAGTTGGGGGAGTAAAAAACCTTATTCGCAGGAGTACAACCCCATTTTATCGACCGTAAATCGTAATACAGTGGAACGACTCATCTCCTCCTCACTCGCTTCATACAAAAAAACTCATCATAGTGATGCATTATTGCATCAATATTTTGATGAAGTTATGCCAAAAAATCCTTATAGTATCCGCAAGTTAATAGTAACGATTTCCCTGGTGTTGTTGTGTGTCTTGCCCCTCTTCTTTGCAGGGGCTTTTTTCTTTATCTCGCCCAGCTTGGTTTGTTCATGATGTGATCCTGCCAGTCCACCACTTCGCTTTCGCGTACCGCAATGTGGCGCACAGTAATACGTTCACCGTGCATCGCCGCCTTTGAGCCGCTAACCAATGGGTGCCAAGAGAACAGGGGTTTGCCTTCGCCAATCAGGCGATATGCACAGGTCGGGGGCAACCAGTCAAACGTCGTGAGGTTCTCGCGCGTCAACTTGATACAATCTTCTTCCAACTCAAAGCGACGTTCATAGTTGCGGCACTGGCACGATTTAATATTCAGCTGGTCACAGGCTACGTTGGTGAAATAAATCTCGTCGGTATCTTCGTCGATCAGCTTATTCAGACAGCATTGCCCACAACCGTCGCACAGCGATTCCCACTCTTGTTCTGACATTTCAACCAGCGTTTTTTGTTGCCAAAAAGGGGTTTGTGACATGTTCGCGTCCGGTATAGGTAAATGAATAGATAACCTGCGTACAGGTTTTGAGGGTGCACTATATAGATATCCCAGCCAAATGGAAAGACTGAAAACACAATATAATCATAGCGATAACAAAACAATCGCTTAAAAAAAATGCTATTTAAAACAACATCATTCAACATTCCGCGGCGTGACTATCCACCGCTTGTGCTTTGCTTCCTGCGGGGAGAAATAGCGCGTTTATCGCTTAAATATACGTACTAATCACAGGTCTATCACCTTTTCGTTTTATCCCCAGATTATCGCCAACCGATACTTCAATTCACCGGTAAGATTCATCTTATAACGCACGATTTGCCGCCAGGTACGACATAATCCTGCTATGTTTAATGTTCGCCTTTAGAACCGAGATAAGGAGCCAAGTATGTTTGGAAAAGCAGAAGACAAGGTTAATGAAGCGGCCGGCGCCGTTGAGGAAGCCTTTGGTAAAGCAACGGACTCGCCGGATCATCAGGTTAAAGGCGCAGCCCGCAAATATGCCTCTCAGGCCAGCTACGCGGCTCGCGATGCGGCTGATACGGTGCGGACTCAGGTTGAATCCAACCCACTTGCCGGCGTGGCAATCGCCGCTGCAGTCGGGATTGTTTTCGGTTTCTTGCTGGGCCGTAAATAAGCACTTTGCCCACCCCGAACCGAAGAAAAAGACAAAAGGCCCCATGGGGCCTTTTTTAGTGCGTCTTGCCAGGCTTTAAATCACGCGAGTCGTTAATGATTTACCGTTGAGTGTGATTTTCAGCATGTCGCCTGAGCTCATCGGGCCAACGCCTTGCGGAGTACCGGTAAGAATAATGTCACCTGCGCGCAGCGTGAAGAAGCGGCTCATATAGCTGATCAACGGCAGGATCGGGGTGATCATATCGCGAGTATTGCCCTGCTGACGCACCTGGTCATTGACCGTCAGTAACAGCTCGGCATTTTGCGGATCGCCAAACTCTGCCACCGGAATAAAACCGGAGATCGGGCAGGAGCCGTCAAAACCCTTGGCTTTTTCCCAAGGCTGCCCCGCCTTCTTGAACCCCGCCTGCAGTTCACGCAGCGTCAAATCCAGCGCAACACCGTATCCGGCGATGGCACGCGCCACGCGATCTTCATTCGCTTGTTTTAACGGCGTGCCGATCAGCACCGCCAGTTCCACTTCATGATGAACCGACCCGAACTCTTTTGGGATCGCCACCGGCTGGCGGATATCGCACAGCGCCGTTTCAGGCTTGATAAATACGACCGGCTCTGCCGAGGTTGCACTGCCCATTTCCTTAATATGGTCGGCGTAGTTGCTGCCGACGCAGACCACCTTATTCACCGGAAAATCAAGTAATGAACCCTGCCAGTCTCTATGTTGATACATACCGCTTCTCCCTACAATCATGTAGGGGCTTAGCATGCTAAGCCCGTTATCCCACGCATTGGTGGAGGTACCGTGACCCTATTTTATTGCCCGATACCGTCAGCCATCATACCCACAGCGATAGCAAAATAGTAAGAGCGATTCCAGTGCATGATAGTGCGAAAATTGTCATAAACCATGAACGCACGCCCCTGCATATCATCCGGCGTAATAACCCAGCTGCGCAGTGTAGAATGCGGTAAGGCTGAACCATCCGCACGACGTATGCCACGCTTTTGCCATTCATTGACGCTGTGCGCCTGGCGATCTTTCAGTCCCAGACTCTCGCTGCTGAAACCGGCGGGCAGTTTAACTTCCCTGCCCCAGCCAACCCCCGGTTGCCAACCTTCACTCGACAGATAATGGGCTGCGGAGGCAAACACATCGTCAACGTTATTCCAGATATCAATACGGCCATCGCCGTCACCATCTGCCGCGTAGTTCAGGAACGACGTTGGCATAAACTGGCACTGGCCCATTGCCCCGGCCCAGGAGCCTTTTAGCTGTTCGCGGCTGACATGCCCTTGTTCGAGGATACGCAGCGCTGCCATCAATTGTTGACTGAAGAAAGCCTCACGACGCCCTTCAAACGCCAGGGTAGCAAGCGCAGATATGACATCTTCGCGGCCCTGGATCTTGCCGAAGGCGCTTTCCATCCCCCACAGCGCTACCACATAGCGCCCTGGAACACCGTAGCGAGCAGTAATACGCGTCAACTGCGGCTGATATTGTCGATAGAGGGAACGGCCCTGCGCGATCTTGGTCGCTGGCAATACGCGTTTAAGGTAATCATCCAGCGTGATTTTCTTTTCCGGCTGATTGCGGTCCGCCTTGATCACCCGATCAACAAAATGCACGTTGGCAAAAGCACTGTCGACGATAGCCGGGCTAATGCCCTGCGCCAACGCCTGACGTTTCAGTTGCTCAACATAGACCGGGAACTGCGCGGGGTCACGGCCGGTTTCAGCCAACGTACTCTGCACAGGCGCAGCAGTGGCACCCGGTGATGCAGTCTGCGCCATCACCTGCGGACCGGCACTCAGCATCAGCAGAACCACTGTCGTTGTCTTCGCTGCTCCTCTCATCACGCAGCTCCTTTGTCGGTTTGGGGTTACTGATCCAGCGTAGCCCCTGCACGCCAACGACGGTTATTTTTTGTCGGCAGACAGATGCTGGTTTAATAAATTTTCCAACGGCGGTGGAACCTGCAGATAAAACCCTTCATCCTTCAGGGCCTCTTTCACTTTCTCAATATCTGCCGTGGCTAATTTTTCCCTTCCTTCAAGAGAAAGCACCATCGCCAATTGTGGCGAACCGAAACTTTTCATCAGATCTTCCGGCACTCGGGAGAAATCGTCTTTTTTTTCGACATAAAGATAAGTTTGATCGCGTTTAGGGCTTCTATAGATCACACAAAGCATGTTTTTAACTCTATTTAATTGGGGCAGCGTCTTGCCTGGATATAACTCTGACTATAACATGCTTATAGTACTTCGGAATATCGCACCCCGATTGGTATTCCGGGGATTTAAAGTTGCTGAGACTGAGTCAGGATAGATGTCACAATCGCCAATTGAGCTAAAAGGCAGCAGTTTTACCCTATCGGTTGTTCATTTGTATAATTCGGAACCCGAGGTAATACGTCAGGCGTTACTGGAAAAAGTCGAGCAAGCGCCCGCTTTTTTGAAAAACGCCCCTGTTGTTATCAACGTTGCAACGCTGAACGGCGATGCAAACTGGAAAGAACTTCAACAGGCTGTCGCGGCAGCAGGGCTGCGCGTTGTGGGTATCAGCGGTTGCAGAGATGAGCGGCAAAAACGCGCGATAGCCCGTGCCGGGTTACCGTTGCTGAACGAAGGTAAAGGCCAAAAGATGGCCGCCCCGGAAGCGGCGTCCGCGCCAGCCCCGGTGGTGGATCCCAACGCCCCCGCCAAGACGCGCATCATTAGTGCCCCTGTCCGTTCCGGCCAACAAATTTATGCCCGCAACAGCGATCTGATAGTGACCAGCAGTGTCAGCGCCGGCGCCGAATTAATTGCCGATGGCAATATTCACGTTTACGGCATGATGCGCGGTCGTGCGCTGGCCGGTGCTTCAGGTGATACGCAGTGCCAGATTTTTTGCACGCACCTGGGTGCTGAGCTAGTCTCTATCGCAGGGCAGTACTGGTTGAGCGACCAAATCCCGTCCGACTATGTCGGGCAGGCAGTACGACTCAGCCTGTTGGATAACGCTTTAACCATACAACCTTTAAATTAAGCCCTTTTGACAAGGAATCCATTTCATGGCACGCATTATTGTTGTTACATCGGGTAAAGGGGGCGTTGGCAAGACCACTTCAAGCGCGGCCATCGCTACCGGCTTAGCCCAAAAAGGTAAGAAAACCGTGGTAATCGATTTCGATATCGGTCTGCGTAATCTTGACCTGATCATGGGCTGTGAACGCCGGGTTGTTTACGATTTCGTTAACGTTATTCAGGGTGATGCCACGCTGAATCAGGCGTTAATCAAAGACAAGCGTACCGATAACCTGTTTATCTTGCCTGCTTCGCAAACGCGCGATAAAGATGCACTGACCCGCGAAGGTGTTGAAAAGATCCTCAACGATTTGGGTGAGATGAATTTTGACTTTGTGGTCTGTGACTCTCCGGCAGGTATTGAAACCGGCGCGCTGATGGCCCTGTACTTCGCTGATGAAGCCATCATCACCACCAACCCTGAAGTCTCCTCAGTACGTGACTCTGATCGTATCCTGGGCATTTTGTCGTCCAAATCCCGTCGTGCTGAGCGAGGCGAATCGGCGATCAAGGAACACCTGCTGCTGACTCGCTATAACCCGGGGCGCGTTAGCCGTGGCGACATGCTGAGTATGGAAGACGTGCTGGAAATTCTGCGCATTCCACTGGTCGGCGTTATCCCGGAAGACCAGTCCGTGCTGCGGGCCTCCAACCAGGGTGAACCCGTGATCCTTGATGCTGAATCCGATGCCGGCAAGGCCTATGACGATACCGTTAGCCGCTTGTTAGGGGAAGAACGCCCCTTCCGCTTCATTGAAGAAGAGAAGAAGGGTTTCCTGAAACGCCTTTTTGGGGGATAAACCATGGCATTACTAGACTTCTTTCTGTCCCGCAAAAAGCAGACAGCCAATATAGCCAAGGAACGGCTGCAGATTATCGTCGCGGAGCGTCGTCGGGGGGACAGTGAACCCCCGTATCTGCCTGATTTGAAACGTGATATTCTGGCGGTAATTTGCAAATACATTCAAATCGACCCTGAAATGCTGCACGTGCAGTTTGAGCAGAAAGGGGATGATATTTCGGTACTTGAACTCAACGTGACATTACCGGAATCGGAAGAAGTAACTAAATGAGCGTGACGCATTAATTACCCCCTGTATATTTTCTACAGGGGGTAACTGTATGCATACCCAGTTATTGAGATAAACAAGACCCAATAATCATTTTTACCCTTTGGGAATAATCTCAATTAATCTTGCGTCGCGGTTGTTTAAAGTAAATGCTGGCGGTAAGTGTCTTTACTTAAATTATTTTTAATCAATATTCAGAGCAGTGTTTCCTTACCCTGCCCCGACTTTCTCGCAACCCGATTAATAATCCTTCAAAATATCCTGAAGCGGCGTCGCTAATAAATCACCGCGCCAACCGCTGACTAATTCTGGCAAGTTGTCCCCCGCTTTCAATTTCCAATGCCAATTCAGCAACTGATTAATCTGCCGACGCGAGGCCAGCAATTCGCTACTTAAGCCGCTTTGCTCGCTGACAATGACGATCGCCGCTTTGATTTCCTTGAACACTTTCTTATAACCCGGCTGGTCGATCAGGTTCGGTAACGGCTCCGGCAGTGCCGATTCATCCAGCTCACCGGCTTCTGCCACCAGCGCCACCAACGTTTTACCGTGATAACGGATTTCCGGGCCGCTCAACCCCAGCGAGTCCAACTCTCCCAGCGAGGTCGGCATATGACGCGCTACCTGCCAGAGATTCTCTTCACGCACCACAAAGTTCACCGCCAGATCACGCTCACGCGCCTGGCGCAGTCGCCATTCCGCCAGCTTCTGCAAGCAACCCAACTGGCGCGGGCGCAGTTGCCAGGCGTTGGTGATTTCACGGTAGGCCAATTCCGGCGCCAGCGTCTCGCTACGGCGTTGGCACAACAGCAGGCATTCATTGCTGGCGGCCGCGGTCCAACCGGCCTCTTCCGTCTCCTGCACCAGCCGTTTGGCCATTGGCAGCAGATAGAACACGTCGGCAGCGGCGTAGACACACTGTTTTTCCGTTAATGGACGCGCCAACCAGTCGGTACGGGCTTCGCTTTTATCCAGCTCCACCTGCATATACTCCGCGACCAGGGTGGCAAAGCCACAGGACATAGGTCGACCGGTAAAAGCCGCCAGGATTTGAGTATCGACCAGTGGTGTCGGCAGGGTTTTGAAGGCATTGAGGAACACTTCCAGATCCTCACTGCCGGCGTGCAGGAACTTCACTATCTCTGTGTTGCTCAGCAGCTCAATAAACGGTTGCCACTGCTTGATTGGCAAGGGGTCAATCAGAGAGAGTTGTTCACCGTCGTATAACTGAATCAGGCCTAACTGCGGATAGTAAGTGCGCGTTCTGACAAATTCGGTGTCCAGCGCAATCTGGGCATGCTGTTTCGCCTGCTCGCAGACCTGCTGCAATCCGGCATCGGTAGTGATCAACTGATAGTTCAAAACGTCATTCTCTTGGTCGCTTTCATGATTCAAACACAACAACGCCGGCATTCACCGGCGTTGTTGATCTGTAAGGCGTGGATGATAGCCTAGGCGGCATCGGCCGCCACAGGTTTTTTCTGCTCATCACGCAGTTCTCGTCGCAAAATTTTACCGACGTTAGACTTCGGCAATTCATCGCGAAACTCAACAATTTTAGGCACTTTATACCCGGTGAGCTGCCGACGGCAATGGGTCAACAGCTCTTCTTTGGTCAGCGAGGCGTCTTTCTTCACCACGCAGATCTTCACCGCTTCACCGGATACGTCACTCGGTACGCCGATCGCCGCACATTCCAGCACTTTCGGATGTTGACTGACCACGTCTTCGATCTCGTTCGGGTATACGTTAAACCCGGAAACCAGAATCATATCTTTCTTACGATCAACGACGCGTACAAAGCCCATCTCGTCCACTGTAACGATATCGCCGGTCGCGAGCCAGCCATCTTTCATTACTTCATCGGTGGCATCCGGCCGCTGCCAGTAGCCTAACATAACTTGTGGTCCTTTAACCCACAGTTCCCCCGGCTCGCCGACCGGCACATCATTGCCGTTATCATCCATCAGTCGTATGTCAGTGGATGATACCGGCAGACCGATACTGCCGCTATAGTGCGTCAAGTCGTGCGGGTTGCAGGTGACCAAGGGTGCGCATTCGGTCAGTCCATAGCCTTCCAAAAGGTGCTTGCCGGTGGTTTTCTCCCACTTGTCCGCCACCGCTTTCTGCACCGACATACCGCCACCGACCGAGAAACGCAGCGTCGAGAAGTCGAGTTGATGGAAGTCGGCATTATTCAGCAACGCATTAAACAAGGTATTCACCCCACTTATCGCGGTGAACGGATAGCGCCCCAGCTCTTTCACCAGCCCTGGAATATCACGCGGGTTGGTGATCAACAGATTACGGCCGCCTAATTCAATGAACAGCAGGCAGTTCACCGTTAATGCAAAGATGTGGTAGAGCGGCAATGCGGTGACAATCAGCTCCTGACCATCGCGGAACAGCGGCTCGTAGGCGGCTTTGGCCTGCGCCACGTTGGCCTGCATGTTACGGTGCGTCAGCATCGCGCCTTTGGCCACGCCGGTGGTGCCACCGGTATATTGCAGGAACGCCAGGTCAGAGTTGATGATATCGGGTTTAACGTACTGCAGCCGGCGGCCGCGCTGCAGCGCACTACGGAAAGAAATAGCCGCCGGCAGATGGTATTTCGGTACCAGCCGCTTAATGTATTTCACCACAAAGTTAACCAAGGTGCCTTTGGCGGCGGAGAGCTGATCACCCATGCGCGTCAGGATCACGTGTTTTACCTGGGTGTTGAACACCACTTTTTCCAGCGTGTGGGCAAAATTGGAGACGATTACGATGGCACTGGCACCGCTGTCGTTCAGTTGGTGCTCCAGCTCTCGCGGCGTATACAGCGGATTAACGTTAACCACCACCATGCCGGCTCGCAAAATGCCAAACAGCGCGATCGGATACTGCAACAGATTCGGCATCATCAGCGCAACACGATCGCCCTTCTGCAGGCCCAACTCGTTTTGCAGATAAGCGGCAAAAGCCCGACTGCGCTCTTCCAACTTGCGGTAAGTCATCACTTCGCCCATGTTCATGAAAGCCGGTTGATCCGCATAACGCTGAACCGCATTTTCAAACATTTCGACCAAAGATGAATAACGATCGGCGTCGATCTCTGCCGGAACATCCGCCGGGTAACGTTTTAACCAGACCTTATCCAAGGTATTACTCCTGAAATCATTATTCATTGTCATCGCAGCCCCTAAATATGCAGCCAAACCATAACAATATTTTAACTCAGCAGACCAGTTTGAGTTTTAAACAATATTCAGGTTGCGATGTACGTCACTAATTGGCACCGTTTCCCTGCGCCAAAAGAAAAAGGCAGCCGGAGCCGCCCTAATAAAATGGTGAATGCCTAACTAACACTACTCGGTAACGATGGTTTGCACCTGTGCCGGGCCAGGATTGTACCAGCCATAACCCACGCCCCAACCTGGGCCCCAGGTACCGCCACGCCAACCCCATGGCCCCATTGGGGCCGGCGGCATCATCACCTGTTGGGTGAGGTGCCAGCGTTTATAGCCGGTAGCATTCATGGTGACAAACTTGTACGGCGTCATGCCAATCTTGCCGTCTCTCACGCCGGTGATCGGTCCGACCACGGTAACCAACTGACCTTTGAAATCCACCGGCTCCAGGAAACCGTTAACCGAGGCTAATAAACGTCCCCGCGACGGTTCGCCCAAAATAGGCCGGGCACCGGAGTCGAGCGGCACAGCGGCGATTTCCAACACCGTGCGCCCCTGCTCATTGGCAACATTCACCACGGTGCCACCAAAACGGGCCTCGGCCCCAACAAACAGGTTCGGCGCATTCTGCACCGAGGATAACTGCTGCACCGGTGTTTCCGTGCTGCCTTTAATGGCGTCGGGTACGGTTACGCAGCCCGACAGCACCAGCGCGCCACCGGCAATGGCCAGCAGCGACATTTTTTTATTTACAGTGCGGGTTAACATCGTCGCAATCTCCTGAAATAGCTGTAACTTTGACATCAATTCACAGAGCAAGTTGCAGTTCATTCATATCCCGATTGCTACCAAAGCACAATAGGTTGCGCTATTCACGCCCCGGCAATTTTTTCCAGGTGACCTCATTACGCAGGTAGGTTGGTTCGGCATTTTCAACCGCGACCGCCAGCCCCTGTTGCCAGGCATGCAACGCCAACGGCAGCATATCTTCCGCCTGCGGCAGCAGCATTTGACCATCACCCAGGTTTAACGAGGAACCGCTGACCAGATCCGGATAGGTTTGCCAGCCGGTACCCACATGCGCCCAGTGCCCTTGCAGGCCTTGCGCTCGTTCCAACGCTTGCGGTGGTGAAAGTACCGCTTCGCCTTCGCTTTCCAGCCAATGGCCGTCTTGCTGACGCTCAAACTGGCCCCAGTAAACCTCACCCATGCGCGCATCTATCGCCGCCAGCACCCGATCAGCCCTGGTGACGCGCCAGGCGCCTTGCGCCATAGTCTGCAACGTAGAGATACCCAGCAGTGGCAAGCTGGCACCCAGCGCCAGGCCCTGTGCGATACCAATACCAATGCGCACGCCGGTAAAGCTGCCGGGCCCGCGGCCGAAGGCCAGAGCATCGAGCTGATTAAGGGTGAGACCGGATTCCGTCAGCACTTGCTGCACCATCGGTAAAATGCGTTGCGTATGCTCACGTGGGCACAGTTCAAACAGGGCGTGGATTTCGCCTTGATTCCAGATAGCAACGGAACAGGCTTCCGTCGCTGTATCGATCGCTAAAATTCGCGTGGACATGCCAACCTCAGGCGGGAAAAAAACAGGGTTTTTCATACAGGGCGCGCATTGTAGCACAGCCCTGAGGTCACGCCTATCCGCTAGCGCTCTGCCTGCAAGAAGGCAATTGCCTGGGCGATATCACGGGTACGTGGCGTCGGCGGCAGGCTGTTGAGGAACACTTCGCCATACGGCCGCATCACCAAACGGTTATCGCAGATCACCAGTACGCCGCGATCGTCGGTATCGCGGATCAGACGCCCAACGCCCTGTTTCAGGGTGATGACCGCATCCGGCAGTTGCACATCGTTAAACGGATCGCCACCGCGTAACCGACAATCTTCAATCCTCGCTTTCAACAGCGGGTCTTCAGGCGAGGTAAACGGCAGTTTGTCGATGATCACGCACGACAAAGCATCGCCACGCACGTCCACCCCTTCCCAGAAGCTGCTGGTCGCCACCAACAACGCGTTACCGGATTCAACAAACTGCGCCAACAGTTGGCCCTTACTGGTTTCCCCCTGCAGCAGGACCGGCAAGGTCATGGTCGCACGGAACTCTTCCGCCAGTTCGCGCATCATCTGGTGTGAGGTACAGAGGAAGAAACAGCGGCCGTTATTGGCCTCAATCAGCGGGCGCAGCATACGCGCCAGTTGCCGAGCGCCACCCGGCTGATTCGGTGACGGCAAAAAGCGCGGTACACACAGCAATGCCTGTTTGGCGTAGTCGAACGGGCTGGCCAGCAGCAAGGTTTTGGCCTTGTTCAGGCCAAGGCGCTCGGTAAAGTGCCCCATTTGTTCATTAACCGACAGGGTTGCCGAGGTGAAGATCCAACTGCCCGGTTTCTCGTCCAACAGTTCACGGAAACGATCGGCGACCGTCAGCGGCGTCAGCGCCAGGACAAAATGGCGTGAGTTGCACTCATACCAGTAGCTAAAACCCGGTTCATTGACCTCTTTCAAACGTTTGAGGCGCGCACGATACAGCGTGGCACGCTCGAAGGCGGCATCCAGCAGGGCCGAACGGCCCAGGGACAGTTTGACCACGTCGTAACACAACTCCAATGCATCATCGAGCAGCAGTAAGGCACGTTGCACATTGGGTTGGCTTAGTACCTCGCGCAGATTGCCACGAAACCCCGGCTCCCCCAGCATCAAGCGGAAGTCCTGCGTGCTTTGGCTGAGGCGGTCGGCGCTTTTTTGTAACTGGGCCGCGTCACGCACTTCGGTGCGGTAGGCAATGGAAATGTCTTTCGCCAAATCCAGTAGTTGGCGGCTGGTCAGCTGTTTGCCGAAATACTGACTGGCAATATCCGGGATCTGATGCGCTTCATCGAAGATCATCACATCGGCCTCGGGGATCAGTTCGGCAAAGCCGCCCTCTTTCACCACCATGTCCGCCAGGAATAAATGGTGGTTCACCACCACCACGTCGGCATCCATGGCACGGCGACGCGCCTTGACCACAAAGCAATCTTTATACAGCGGACAATCGCTGCCCAGACAGTTATCGTTGGTGCTGGTCACCAGCGGCCAGACGAAGCTGTCTTCCGCCACGTCGCTGCAGCTACTGATGTCACCCTCTTTGGTCATTGATGACCATTTACGCAGATGGACCAGATCGATCAGCGCCTGTCCTGCCAGCTCACCACCGGCCATCGACTGCTGTTCAAGACGTTCCAGACACAGATAGTTGGATCGCCCCTTCAACAATGCCATCTTACCTTTGTACTTCAGCGCTTTGGCGACGGTGGGCAGATCGCGTGCATAAAGCTGATCCTGCAGCGCTTTTGAACCGGTGGAGATAATCACTTTGCGATCGGCCCGCAGTGCCGGTGCCAGGTAGGCGAAGGTTTTACCGGTGCCGGTGCCCGCTTCGACCACCAACTCCTGCTTGAAGTTAATGGCTTCGGTAACCGCTTCCGCCATCTGCCGCTGTGCTTCACGCGGTTTGAAACCCTTGATTGCCTGCGCCAGGGCGCCGTCTGTTGCGAAATCGTCTGTCACGCTATCTCTCTGCCGGTGTAATTCAGCGTTGATTATGCCAATCCTGCCGCGCGGCTACCACCGACTTTATCATCAAGCATTTCTACCGGAGGCTGTGATACCCTTAAGGTGATGATGATATGGAGATAACTGAATGAATATCGAACGAATTGATCCGGACCAGCGTTGGTCAGAAGCCGTGGTTCACAACGACACAGTTTATTACACCAGCGTGCCGGAAAATCTGGATGATGACGCCACTGCGCAGACCGCTAACGCACTGGCGGCGATTGATGTGATCCTGGCCCGGGTGGGTTCCGATAAAAGCCGGGTGCTGGACGCCACTATTTTTCTGGCCGACGGTGCCGACTTTGCTGCAATGAATGCGGCCTGGGATGCCTGGGTGGTTGCCGGTAGCGCCCCAGTACGTTGCACTGTGCAAGCCAAACTGATGAACCCGAAGTACAAGGTTGAAATCAAAATTATTGCCGCGCTGTAAAGTAAAAAAACCGCAGACGATAACGCCTGCGGTTTTATTGGGTGTCACCGGCTGCTGATTAAGCCAGTTTGATGATCACCATTCCCGCCAGTAACAGCACCAAACCGATCCAGCCTTTGGCATTCAGCCGTTGACCGAACAGGATCCAGCCGGCTGCGATGGTCGCGGCAATACCGAAACCGCCCCACAATGCATAGGCAACCGACAAATCAATCCCCTTCACTGCCTGCGCCAGCGCACTGAACGCCCCCAGCACCGACAACAAAGACAACAGACCCAACCAAACCTTGCGGAAGCCGTCCGACATTTTCAGGAAAATGTTGGCAATAATCTCCAGCACGATCGCCAGCCCCAGAAACGCGATGTGGTACAACTCAAGCTGTTGCATGGTTGTCACCTCGCGGAGTGGCCTGTTTGCGTGGCTTGCGGGTACCGGACTTGACCAGCATGATACCGGCAATCAGGGTGACCAGACCCAACAGTTTCAACGCCGAGATCGGTTCGTCAAACCACATCACGCTGAACAGGGTAATAAACAGAATGCCAATGCCTTCCCACAGGGCATAAGCAACCCCCAGAGCAACGCGTTTAACCGCCAACGACAGCATCACATACGACGCGGTGATCATCACATACATCACAATATGGCCGGTCATGCCGCCGCTGACGCTGGCGTATTTCATTGACAGGGTACCGATAATTTCGGTCACAATGGCCAAACCTAAAAAGATCCAATAAATCATGATTTCTCTCCCAAACGGCGAATAACGCACGCTAAGGCATATTTATCCCGATTTATCTCGTCGGACAGGCGCAACGAGGCGCTGACGACGCAGAGATCCCTGGGGATAAACTGACCCAAACGTAATAAAAATGTTTGCCCGGCTACGCGGAATGACGGAGGACTGAGCCTGTCACCAGCACCGGTTAAGGGAGAAAGACGCTATAGCTCGCTGCACCAGTGATGCTCACTGGCAAGGATGGCAGACAGGAAAAGCTGGCAAGTAGAGGTTCTGAGGGTAATTCCATTAGTTGTCATCATAAGTATTCTCTATTCTCAGCCGCACATAATCTTGTTACACGGAGTGCGATTTGCCCAATATCCTCATCAAGTAAAATTTTCAACTGAGATAGTTGTACCATAGCAATAATTATAAAGCAAACCGCTGTTTTCGCAAAAAGGATAAAAAAACAGTTTAAAAATAATAAAGTTAACTAATTTAAAAATAAAAAAAAGACCCAACAAGTCGTTGAGCCTTCGTTTAAGTTGGACCGACCCAATAATCGGCGACCCCAGGCCCGGCGCAGGTTACGCCGTAGCGCCGTTAACTGCGGTTCGCGCCAGTTCAGTGATGCGGGCGTAGTCACCATTTTCCAGCGCATCGGCTGGCACCAACCAGGATCCACCGATACACAGCACGCTTTTCAGCGCCAGGTAATCACGGTAATTGTTCGGTGTAATACCGCCGGTCGGACAGAAACGCACTTGCGGGAATGGGCCGCCGATCGCCTGTAGTGCCTTCACACCGCCGTTGGCTTCCGCCGGGAAGAACTTGAACTCCCGCAGGCCATGATCCATCCCCAGCATCAACTCTGAAACGGTGCTGATGCCCGGAATCAATGGAATGGTACCTGCGGTAGCCGCTTTCAGAAGCGACTCTGTCAGGCCTGGGCTGATGGCAAATTGCGCACCTGCTTCGGTCACCGCCTGCAACTGCTGTGGGTTAAGCACCGTACCGGCACCGATAATCGCCTCCGGCACCTCAGTGGCGATAGCGCGGATCGCGTCTATGGCACAAGCGGTGCGCAAGGTGACTTCCAATACTCGCACGCCACCGGCTACCAGCGCCCTGGCCAACGGCACCGCATGTTCCAGCTTGTTGATCACAATAACCGGAACTACCGGGCCTGCGGTCAGGATCTGTTCTGCGCTGGTTTTCCAGTTTTTCATCGTTACTTCTCCATTACTTACGGGTTATCAATGGCACGCCCCTGCCACAGGGCTCCGCATCTAAACGCGGGCGTCCGGCCGTACCCCAAGTGATGTTGTGCCCCGGAACTGCAGGCAAAAAAATGCCGGCAGATAATCTGCCGGCCGGGTCATTATTCGAACTCGTTCCAGGAACGGCCATCGCGGGTGATCATCGCCACCGAGGCAACCGGGCCCCAGGTGCCGGACTGATACGGCTTCGGCGCTTCGTTATCCGCTTTCCAGGCGTCCATGATGGAGTCCACCCACTTCCAGGCTTCTTCCACTTCATCCCGGCGCACAAACAGCGCCTGGATGCCACGCATGGTCTCCAGCAACAGGCGCTCATAGGCATCAGCCACGTGCTCCTGGTTGAAGGTCTCTGAGAAACTCAGATCCAGCTTGGTAGTTTGCAGACGGTGTTTGTGATCCAGCCCCGGGACCTTGTTCAACACCTGGATCTCGATGCCTTCATCCGGCTGCAGACGAATGGTCAATTTGTTCTGCGGCAACTGCTGGTAAGAATCGCTGAACAGGTTCAACGGCGGGTTCTTGAAGTAGACCACTACCTCAGAACATTTGGTCGGCAAACGCTTACCGGTACGCAGGTAGAACGGCACGCCGGCCCACTGCCAGTTGTCGATATCGACACGGATGGAGACGAAGGTTTCAGTATTGCTGCTTTTGTTCGCCCCTTCCTCTTCCAGGTAGCCCGGTACCTTTTTGCCCTGTACGAAGCCGGCGGTGTACTGGCCACGTACCGTGGTTTCACGCACATTGGTCTGATTGATGCGACGCAGTGAGCGCAGAACCTTCACTTTCTCATCACGAATGCGGTCAGTGCTCAAGTCCGCCGGTGGTGACATGGCGATCATGGTCAGAATTTGCAGCAGGTGGTTCTGGATCATGTCGCGCATCTGGCCGGCCTGGTCAAAGTAGCCCCAGCGCCCTTCAATCCCCACCTCTTCCGCCACGGTAATCTGCACGGAGTCGATGGTGCGGTTGTCCCAGTTGGAGGCGAACAGTGAATTGGCAAAACGCAGCGCCAACAGGTTCAACACCGTCTCTTTACCAAGATAGTGGTCAATACGGTAAACCTGGCTCTCGTTGAAGTACTCCGCAACCTGATCGTTAATCACGCGGGAAGACGCCAGATCGGTACCGAGCGGTTTTTCCATCACTACGCGCGCCGGATCGTGGTTCAACTTGGCTTCACCCAAGCCTTTGCAGATCGCGCCGAAGGTGCTTGGCGGCATGGCAAAGTAGTTAATGGTGGTGCGATGCTTCTGATCCAGCATTTTGCCCAGTTTGGCAAAGTTCTTGCTGTCGTTCACATCCAGGTTGCAGAAATCCAGGCGCGCGCTCAGCGTGGCCCAAAGTTCGTCATCCAGTTTTTCTTTCATAAAGGTGCCAAGCGCTTCCTTGACCACCTTGGTGTAGGCTTCTTTATCCCACTCGGCACGGCCGACGCCGATAATACGGGTATCCGGGTGGATATGACCGGCTTTCTCTAACTGGTACAGGGAAGGCAACAGCTTACGACGCGCCAAATCGCCTTTCGCTCCGAAAATAACCAGGTCACACGCCTGGGCTGTAGAGGTTACCGCCATGTTCATCTCCTCGTTGCAGGATATTTGTAATTTTCTTACATTACTAATGTACTCTCTTTAACTACGGCCAGTAAACCCGGATCAAAAGCAGAAAAAAAGCCCCAGAAATTGCAGTGTTAAGCGCTGTCGGTGGTATTTGCCGCGGACCAAACTAAAAACTGTAATTTTCTGTCTTTTTTGACGCCCTTTTACCATTATGAAAGTTAGACACAGGTCATGTTCTGATGAAAAAACTCTGCATACCCTCTGTCGACACTGCCAACGGTTACCAGCACGTAGTATATTTTCACTAAACCGGCATTGATTTCTCCTTTGATTGAAATCGACATACCCTATGAGTGGACTCTCGTTATATGAATACGCTGGAAAAAATCCAGAGCCATCTGGAGCTGCTGAGCAAATCTGAACGGAAAGTCGCTGAGGTGATCCTGGCCTCCCCGCAGACCGCCATTCACTCCAGTATCGCGACGCTGGCCCGCATGGCGGACGTTAGCGAACCCACCGTCAACCGCTTTTGTCGCCGTCTCGATACCAAGGGTTTTCCCGATTTTAAACTGCATCTTGCCCAAAGCCTGGCCAACGGCACCCCGTACGTAAATCGTAACGTGGAGGAAGATGACAGCGTTGCTTCCTATACCGGTAAAATTTTCGAATCTGTAATGGCCAGTCTCGATACAGTAAAGGCAAATTTGGATATTGCAGCAATCAATCGTGCGGTTGACCTGCTCACCCAGGCAAAAAAAATCTCTTTCTTCGGTTTAGGCGCCTCGGCGGCCGTCGCCCACGACGCCATGAACAAATTTTTCCGCTTTAATATCCCGGTGGTCTATTTCGATGACATCGTCATGCAACGCATGGGATGCATGAACTCCAGCGAGGGAGATGTAGTGGTGTTAATCTCTCACACCGGCCGCACCAAAAACCTGGTGGAAATGGCACAGCTGGCGCGTGAAAACGACGCCACAGTCATTGCCATCACCTCACGTGATACCCCTCTGGCGCAAGAGGCAACCCTGGCATTGTTGCTCGATGTACCGGAAGATACCGACGTTTATATGCCGATGGTGTCACGAATTGCGCAATTAACGCTCATCGACGTTCTGGCCACCGGATTTACCTTGCGCAGGGGGGCCAAATTCAGAGATAACTTGAAGCGGGTCAAGGAAGCGTTGAAAGAATCGCGCTTTGATAAGGGGGCAGTCATCCCCAACAATTTCGACTCGTAACCGATGTGAAAAAAACTGTCGTTCAAAATAGTCTGAACGGCGGCATTAGAGGCAGTACCCTGTTAAAACGCTCATGCGGGTAACCCGAGTGAAATATCAGTGTAGTAAAATTACATTTCACTCCTGGTTTCGTTATCCGACGTTATCGCAACACCAATAATTTGCTTCACCAGTCAACGGAGTAATACATGTCCAGACGGCTCAGAAGAACCAAAATTGTTACCACCCTGGGTCCGGCTACTGACCGCGACAATAATCTGGAAAAGATCATTGCCGCCGGCGCTAACGTAGTTCGGCTTAACTTTTCCCACGGCACGGCAGAAGACCACCAGATTCGCGCTGACAAAGTGCGTGAAATTGCTGCCAAGTTGGGACGTCACGTCGCTATTCTGGGTGACCTGCAAGGGCCGAAAATTCGCGTTTCTACCTTTAAGGAAGGCAAAATCTTCCTTAACATCGGCGATAAATTCCTGCTTGATGCCAACATGTCCAAGGGCGAAGGCGATAAAGAAAAAGTCGGTATCGACTATAAAGGCCTGCCTGCCGACGTGGTGCCAGGCGACGTACTGCTGCTGGATGACGGCCGCGTACAGCTGAAAGTGCTCGAAGTTCAGGGCATGAAAGTGTTTACCGAAGTGACCGTTGGCGGCCCGCTGTCCAACAACAAAGGCATCAACAAGCTGGGTGGCGGCCTGTCCGCTGAAGCCCTGACCGAGAAAGACAAGGCCGATATTGTCACCGCGGCAAAAATCGGCGTCGACTACCTGGCAGTTTCCTTCCCGCGTACCGGTGAAGACCTGAACTACGCCCGCCGTCTGGCCCGCGATGCAGGCTGTAACGCCAAGATCGTGTCCAAGGTGGAACGTGCCGAAGCCGTCTGCAGCGACGAAGCTATGGATGACATTATTCTGGCCTCCGACGTAGTGATGGTAGCCCGTGGCGATTTGGGCGTCGAAATCGGCGATCCGGAGCTGGTCGGCATCCAGAAAAAACTGATCCGTCGCGCCCGTACGCTGAACCGCGCCGTGATTACCGCAACCCAGATGATGGAGTCGATGATCACCAACCCAATGCCGACCCGCGCCGAAGTTATGGACGTGGCGAACGCCGTGTTGGATGGGACTGACGCCGTGATGCTGTCTGCTGAAACTGCGGCAGGCCAATACCCGGCAGAAACCGTGGCGGCTATGGCACGCGTTTGTCTGGGCGCTGAGAAGATCCCAAGCATCAACGTCTCCAAACACCGTCTGGACGTGCAGTTCGACAACATTGAAGAAGCTATCGCCATGTCTTCAATGTACGCGGCTAACCATCTGAAAGGGGTTACCGCCCTGATCGCCATGACCGAGTCCGGACGCACAGCGCTGATGATGTCACGTATCAGTTCCGGCCTGCCGATCTTCGCCATGTCACGTCATGAGCACACGCTGAACCTGACCGCGCTGTACCGTGGCGTTACGCCGGTGTACTTCGACAGCCACGAAGACGGCGTCATCGCGGCCAATGACGCGGTTAACCGCCTGCGCGACAAAGGCTTCCTGGTATCCGGCGATCTGGTGATCGTCACCCAGGGCGACGTGATGGAAACCGTTGGGACCACCAACACCAGCCGTATCCTGCGCGTCGAGTAACCCAAACTGCTGCCGGCCGTACCTCGGCCGGCATTTTTCCCCGCTCCGCCCTTCCCCCCTGTTAAACTCATCTCCAGTCGCCACTACGGCAAATGGAGAGCCATCGATGCTTCATCAACACCCACAGCAAAACCACACTGAACAAGCGCTGGATCTCGACGGCCTGGGGCTGGAGAATTTGGCAGAGGAAAGCCTGCGGGGTAACTCGCTGCTGAAAATCAGTCTGTACGACAATCGACTTCGCCAGTTCCCGATGCAAATCCTGCAGCATACCGACCTGCAGGTATTGAATATCTCCTGCAACCAGCTTAGTGAGCTTCCGGTCGAAATAGGCCAACTGCAAGGGCTGGCAATGCTGGATTGCGGCCACAATAAGGCCAACAACGTACCTGCAAGCATCGGTGAACTGCGTGAGCTAACCTATCTTTATCTGAGCGACAATGCCTTTTGTGACTTGCCTGTCGAGCTGGGCCGGTTACACAAGTTGCGCTATCTGAACGTGACGGATAATCAGCTCAGTGAACTGCCAGCGGCCATTGTTCAACTCGGTACCCTGCAGGAATTGCGGTTGTACAATAATCAACTTGTCAGTTTGCCAACCACTGTCGGACAGTTGACCGCACTGCGGGAACTGCACCTGATGAAAAACCGCCTGACCACGCTACCGGATGAAATTGCCCTGTTGTCTGAGCTGGCCGTGCTGGATCTGGAAAATAATGCCATCAACCGGTTACCGGCTGCATTTTGCCACTTGCCCAGCCTGACTCACCTCAACCTGCGAACTAATCAGCTACAGCAGTTACCGGAGGATTTTGGCCAGCTAACGGCCCTGAGCACGCTTGACCTGCGCGCTAACCACCTGAGCAGCCTACCGGACAGCATGACGGCATTGACGAACCTGCGACGGTTGGACCTGCGTTGGAACAACTTTGCCCAGATACCCGCCGTACTGGAGCCGCTGATGGCTCAGGGTTGCATGGTACATATCTAAGCGCAGCTAAAACAAAGGGCCAGACACCCTGAGATGACTGGCCCTTAACCCCAAGCAAAACCTCGCTTAGCGGTATAAATCATCACGCGAATAAGGTTCTATCTCACCTTCTTTACGCGTTTTCAATAGTTTGAGGATCCAGGTGTACTGCTCCGGATTCGGCCCCACCAGATTCTCCACCTCTTCATTCATCCGACGCGCAATATAGTGGTCATCGGCCGTAGCCAAATCATCCATCGGCGGACGAATATAAACATCCAGCATACTGGTCTTGCCATCATACACCGGGAACAATGGCACAATGGCCGCGCGGCAAACTTTCATCAGGCGTCCAACCGCCGGCAGCGTCGCCTTATAGGTGGCGAAGAAATCGACGAATTCACTGTGTTCAGCACCGTGATCCTGGTCGGGCAAATAATAACCCCAGTAGCCCTGACGCACCGAACTGATAAACGGCTTGATGCCGTCATTGCGCGCATGCATCCGGCCACCAAATTTACGGCGCACCGTATTCCACAGATAATCGACTAACGGATTACTCTGGTTGTGGAACATCGCCGCCATCGGCTGACCGCGAGCCGCCATCAGCATCGCCGGAACATCCACCGCCCAACCATGCGGCACC
Organism: Serratia proteamaculans; assembly: GCF_008830365.1. Classification (GTDB taxonomy): domain Bacteria; phylum Pseudomonadota; class Gammaproteobacteria; order Enterobacterales; family Enterobacteriaceae; genus Serratia; species Serratia proteamaculans. The sequence continues at coordinate 1,120,026 of NZ_WBKI01000001.1, forward strand.
AGGAAAATCACGTTACGACCTTCTTCACGGATTTTATCCAGCACCTCTTCACCATGCCAGCGAACACGCTTGAGCACTTTCTCCGGTTTGGTGCAGGCCAGCTCGGCCATCAGGATCATCGATTGCGGCGCGGTGGCGAACATCTCATCAATGATGTGCTCACGCTCGTTTTCCGGCACTTCCGGCAGGCAGTACAGCAGGTTAATACGCGCGCGGCGTCGGGCACCTTTAGCCACTTTGCCGGCAAGCTTGCCAACCGCACCAAGCACCGGATCGCGCAGGCGAGCAGGCACCAATGAAATGCCGGCCATCAGCCCGGTTCCCAGCCAAACGCCCCAGTAGCGTGGGTGGTAAAAGGCTTTCTGAAATTGTGGAATGAACTCTGAGTTCGATTTTTTTTCGTTTTGCATGCACAAGCTCTTAACTTAGCGGTTCGGCTAATCATAATTGCAAAGGTCGATTTTGCAATTAACCACGGCGAAGCACCAATATAAAACAACATCGGCCCGAAATCAGGCCGATGGAATCACTGGCGCAGTAACGCGCCCGAACAAAGGGATTAGTCCAACTGCAGTTGCGGAGTGACTTCCTTCACCTGCGCCAGATAATCACTGCGATCTTTACCGCTCAGCCCTTCGGAGCGTGGCAGTTTCGCCGTCAGCGGGTTCACCGCCTGTTGGTTGGTCCACATTTCAAAGTGCAGATGCGGGCCGGTTGAGCGGCCGGTGTTGCCGGACAATGCGATACGGTCACCACGTTTCACCTTCTGCCCTGGCTTAACCAGCAGCTTTTTCAGGTGCATATAACGCGTGGTGTATTGGCGGCCATGACGGATCGCCACATAGTTACCGGCAGCGCCGCTACGTTTGGCGATCAACACTTCACCGTCACCCACGGCCAACACTGGAGTACCGACCGGCATGGCAAAATCGACACCTTTGTGCGGCGCAATGCGCCCGGTGACCGGATTAACCCGACGCGGGTTGAAGTTGGAAGAAATGCGGAACTGCTTCATGGTTGGGAAACGCATAAAGCCTTTCGCCAGGCCGGAACCCTGACGATCGTAGAATTTACCGTCCTCGGCACGGATAGCATAGTAGTCCTTGCCGCCGGTACGCATGCGCACACCCAGTAACTGGCTCTGAGCACTCTTGCCGTCAAAGTGTTCGCGGGACATTAATACCGCGAATTGATCGCCCTTGCGCAGTTTGCGGAAATCCAACTGCCACTGCAGCGCTTTGATCACCGAATTGATTTCTGCTCGGCTCAGGCCGGCACTGCTGGCGCTGCTGACAAAGCTGCCGTTCAAACGGCCGCTGATCACGTTGTTGCGCCATTCGCCCTGCTGAGATTCCTGGGTTTCTTTGAAGTTGTTGCCAGTACGATCGTAGGTGCGGGTCTCACGCCGGGAGACTTCCCAGGTCAAACGCTGCAGATCGCCGGCATCATTCACTGTCCATGACAGCTGCTGGCCGATTTTCAGATTACGCAGATCGCGGTTTTGCGATGCCAGCAGCGTGACGTCCGACATATCGATACCATATTGGGTCAGGATACTGCCCAGGGTATCGCCAGTGGAAACCACATATTCATGCACTCCATCCTCACCGGCGACCTTCTGGTCCAGCTCATCCTGTGGGATGTCATCATCGGGGGTGGCTTGGTCGAGATCGATCGGCTCACTGGCTTCGGGCAGCAAGGACCGTAACTGACTGGATTCTAATTCAATACTCTTAACGATGGGGTTATGTTCTGGGTGATAAACAAAAGGCCGCCAGACGGCAACGGCCAATGTAACCACTGTCAGCGACCCCAGCATGACGCGATGGGGCCGTGGCAGGTTGTTATACGCCAGAGCGATAGTTTTGACTATCTGCTGCACTCGATTTTATCCTCATAATCTTTACTTCAGGCAGCTCACGTACTGGTTTGACAGCTGAGTCAGGAAGTTCCCGTAGCTGTCTTTCCCCAGTGCGATGCCGGTGCCCAGCGGGTCCAGCGTTCCAGAACGCACTTTGGTCCCCTTGGCAACCGCATTGATTACGGCCGGCCTGAATTGTGGCTCAGCAAAAACGCAGACTGCTTTCTGCTCAACCAACTGTGTTCGAATTTGGTGTAAGCGCTGTGCTCCAGGCTGGATTTCGGGATTAACGGTAAAATGGCCCAATGGGCTCAGCCCGAAATGTTTCTCAAAATAGCCGTAAGCATCATGAAAAACAAAATATCCCCTACCTTGCACAGGCTTAAGCATGTTACCAACATTTTTGTCAGTTTGCGTCAGCAGATTCTCGAACTGGCGCAGGTTTGCGTCTAATTTGTCCTTATTTTGTGGCATAAGTTCCAATAACCTGTCGTGAATCGCGATCGCGGTCACTTTTGCCACCTCCGGAGACAGCCAAACGTGCATGTTATACTCGCCGTGATGGTGTCCATCGTCCCCGGCATGATCGGCATGATTATGCGCATCGGCTGCATGATCATGGTCGTGCCCATGGTCGTGTTCGTCGTCTTCGCCCTTCATCAGCAGAGGTTTCACCCCACTCAATTCGCTGATGGCAAGTTGGCGGTTAGCCGACACAGAGGTTAAGGATTTAGTCAGAAAGGCCTCCATATCCGGCCCCACCCACACCACCAGATCGGCGGCGCGCAGACGCTGGATATCGGAAGGCCGCAGCGCGAAATCGTGTGGTGATGCACCATCCGGCAGCAGCACCTCGGTCGGTGTCACGCCGTCGGCTATCGCCGCAGCGATAAAACCGACCGGGCGAATCGAGGTCACCACCGCCGCAGAGGCACTACTCAGGGGCCCGGCCATCATCAATGCGGTTGCCAGCAGCGTACGCTGCAGCCATTTATTTTTCTGTGCCATTCTCAGTTATCCCGTCGTTTTCATCAGCGAGGCGTGATATTATAACATTCGGTTAGTTCTGCAAAATGTAATCATGAGATGTCCACACTGACAACGCTAAAAAATATCTCCGTCTCCTTTGGTAGCCGCAAGGTGCTGTCGAATATTTCGCTCAGCCTTCAGCCGGGCCGTATTCTGACGTTGCTCGGCCCTAATGGCGCGGGCAAATCTACGCTGGTGCGAGTGGTGCTGGGCTTGGTTGCGCCCACCGAAGGAACACTGGTGCGTGAGCCTGGCCTGCGCATTGGTTACGTGCCGCAAAAATTGCACCTCGACGCTACCCTGCCGCTTACCGTCAGCCGCTTTATGCGTCTGAAGCCCGGCGTCAAAAAGGCAGATATTCTGCCTGCGCTGAAGCGCGTGCAAGCAGCCCACCTGCTCGATCAACCCATGCAAAAACTCTCCGGCGGTGAAAACCAGCGCGTATTGCTGGCCCGTGCGCTGTTGAACAAGCCACAACTGCTGGTGCTGGATGAGCCGACCCAAGGGGTTGACGTCAACGGCCAACTGGCGCTGTACGATCTGATCGACCAACTGCGTAAAGAATTGGGCTGTGCGGTATTAATGGTGTCCCATGACCTGCACCTGGTGATGGCGAAAACCGATGAAGTGCTGTGCCTCAACCAACACATCTGCTGTTCCGGCGCACCGGAAGTGGTCTCGATGCATCCTGAATTTATCGCCATGTTCGGTAACCGTGGTGCGGAACAACTGGCGGTCTATCGTCACCACCATAATCACCGTCACGACCTGCAAGGACGAATTGTGTTGAAAAATACCGGGGGCCGTGAGGCATGATCGAACTGTTATTACCCGGCTGGCTGGCCGGGGTGTTGTTGGCCTGCGCCGCCGGTCCACTCGGCTCATTTGTGGTCTGGCGTCGGATGTCCTATTTCGGCGATACCCTGGCACACGCTTCATTGTTAGGCGTGGCGTTCGGCCTGCTGCTGGACGTGAATCCCTTCTATGCGGTGATTGCCGTAACGCTGGTACTGGCGCTGGTGTTGGTGTGGCTGGAGCGTCGCCCACAGCTTTCCGTTGATACTCTGCTCGGCATTATGGCTCACAGCGCACTTTCATTGGGGCTGGTCGTGGTAGCGTTGATGTCCAACGTGCGGGTCGATCTGATGGCCTATCTGTTTGGCGATCTGCTGTCGGTCACCCTCAACGATATCTGGATGATTGGCATTGGGGTCACAGTCGTGCTGCTGATCCTGTGGTGGCAGTGGCGCAACCTGCTGTCGATGACCGTCAGCCCTGAGCTGGCACACGTTGACGGCGTTAATCTGGTGCGCGCACGTACCGTGTTGATGCTGGTGACCGCCCTGACCATTGGCCTGGCGATGAAATTCGTCGGTGCGCTGATCATCACTTCACTGCTGATTATTCCGGCAGCAACCGCACGACGCTTCGCCCGTACACCGGAACAAATGGCGGGATATGCGGTGTTGGTGGGCGTGCTGGCCGTAACCGGTGGATTAACCTTCTCGGCCTTCTACGATACCCCGGCTGGCCCATCGGTCGTTTTAAGCGCCGCAGTGCTGTTTGTTTTGAGCTTATCCAAAAAACAGCAAGCCTGATTTCAGACTGCTATAGATGTACAAAGGGCCGCAACGCGGCCCTTTTCTAATGCTGACGGTTATTCAATACTTACTCTTCGCGCACCATGCCAAAGTGTTTATAGGCATGATTGGTGGCCATACGTCCGCGTGGCGTGCGCTGGATAAAGCCTTGCTGGATCAGGAAGGGTTCGATAACGTCCTCGATAGTTTCCCGCTCCTCGCCAATCGCGGCTGCCAGGTTATCCAGACCCACCGGCCCGCCGGTGAACTTGTCGATAATCGCCAGTAGGAGCTTGCGGTCCATGTAGTCGAAACCTTCGGCATCAACGTTCAGCATATCCAGTGCCTGCATCGCCACTTCACCATTGATCACCCCATTGGCACGGACTTCGGCAAAGTCACGCACCCGACGCAGTAAGCGGTTGGCAATACGCGGAGTCCCACGTGCGCGGCGAGCCACTTGATGGGCCCCCTCTTCCGACAGATCCAGTCCCAGGCAATTGGCGCTGCGTGAAACAATGTGCTGCAAATCGGCGACCTGATAAAACTCCAGACGCTGCACAATGCCAAAGCGATCACGCAGTGGCGAGGTCAGTGAACCGGCGCGGGTGGTTGCGCCCACCAGCGTGAACGGCGGCAAATCGAGTTTGATCGAGCGTGCGGCCGGACCTTCGCCGATCATGATATCCAGCTGATAATCTTCCATCGCCGGGTACAGCACTTCTTCTACTACCGGAGAGAGACGGTGGATTTCATCGATAAACAAAACGTCGTGAGGTTCGAGGTTGGTCAGCATCGCGGCCAGATCGCCCGCCTTTTCCAATACCGGCCCGGAAGTGGTGCGCAGGTTAACGCCCATTTCATTGGCGACGATGTTGGCCAGCGTGGTTTTACCCAACCCTGGTGGACCGAAGATCAGTAAATGGTCCAGCGCGTCGCCACGCTGCTTGGCCGCCTGAATAAAGATTTCCATCTGCTCGCGGACATGCGGCTGACCAACGTATTCTGTCAGCAGCTTCGGCCGAATGGCGCGATCAAGAAACTCCTCTTCATTGATCGGTTCGGCAGAAATCAGGCGATCGGCTTCAATCATTATCTACCCCTTATTGACGCTTACAGCGCGGCGCGCAACGCGTCACGGATCAGGGTTTCGCAATCGGCGCCCGGTTTGGCGATTTTGCTGACCATGCGGCTGGCTTCTTGCGGTTTGTAGCCCAGGGCCACCAGCGCAGAAGCCGCTTCGGCTTCCGCATCCATTTCGGCAGCTTGTGCTGCGGTGGGGAGCGTGATTTCACTACTGTTGTTGAACAGATCGCCATTAAGCCCTTTGAAGCGGTCTTTCATTTCTACCACCAGACGCTCAGCGGTTTTCTTGCCAACCCCAGGCAATTTCACCAGTGTGGTGATCTCTTCACGCTCTACCGCACTGACAAACTGTTGCGCCGACATGCCGGACAAAATAGCCAGCGCCAGCTTTGGCCCTACGCCGTTGACTTTGATCAACTCGCGGAACAACGCACGCTCTTGTTTATCATTAAAGCCGTACAGCAGTTGTGCATCTTCGCGCACCACAAATTGGGTAAACACGATAGCCTCTTGCCCCAGTTCCGGCAGCTCATAAAAGCAGGTCATCGGCATATGCACTTCATAGCCCACGCCGTTTGCCTCCAGTAATACCAGTGGCGGCTGCTTTTCCAGAATATTTCCTCTGAGACGACCTATCATTAACCCTCCTGCAGAATTCATGAGCATGACCTGCTGCCATGCCGTGCTGGTAAAGCTTATAACATAAAAAAGGCTGGATGAATATCCAGCCTAAGTGATCACTGATTAAACCCTACTTTAAACGCCCCCGCGCCAGGTTCAACCGCCCTTCGCTCATCCGCAGCACGTTTTGGCTGAGATGGCAGTGGGTAATGGCGATGGCCAACGCATCGGCGGCGTCAGCCTGGGGATTGGCCGACAGTTTAAGCAAGGAGCGCACCATATGCTGCACCTGCGCTTTTTCCGCCGCGCCGGTACCGACCACCGTTTGCTTCACCTGGCGGGCTGCATATTCAAACACTTCCAGATCCTGGTTCACGGCAGCGACAATCGCCACGCCGCGCGCCTGCCCAAGCTTGAGCGCCGAATCCGGGTTCTTCGCCATAAACACCTGTTCGATGGCGAAAAAATCCGGTTTAAACTGGGTGATGATTTCGCTAACGCCCGCATAAATCAGCTTCAAACGCGTCGGCATATCATCCACCACGGTGCGGATACAGCCGCTGGCAATATAGGTCAGCTGGCGACCCTGCTGGCGAATAAGGCCATAACCGGTGACGCGCGATCCGGGATCGATACCGAGAATGATCGTCATCCCTACACCCACCTTGCGTTAAGCATTAACTTCGCCAGGCGCTGCCACAAAGCAGCGCCGTACTTCAACCCGATTACAGTGTCGCTGCAACTTCGTCGGAGATCTCACCGTTGTGGTAAACCTCCTGCACATCGTCACAGTCTTCCAGCATGTCGATCAGACGCAACAGCTTAGGCGCGGTTTCCTCATCCATATCGGCCTTGGTCGATGGGATCATGGAAACTTCTGCCGAGTCGGCGGTAAAACCGGCAGCGGTCAGCGCGTCTTTCACTTCGCCGAGGTTTTCCCAGGCGGTAAATACGTCGATCACACCGTCGTCGTAGCTGACGATATCTTCAGCACCAGCTTCCAGCGCTGCTTCCATCACCACGTCTTCATCCAGGCCCGGTGCGTAAGTGATTACGCCTTTCTTGGTGAACAGGTAAGCCACAGAACCATCGGTGCCGAGGTTACCGCCGCACTTGGTGAAAGCATGACGCACTTCGGCCACGGTACGGTTGCGGTTGTCACTCAGGCATTCGATCATCACGGCAGTGCCGCCTGGACCGTAGCCTTCATAGATGATGGTTTCCATGTTGGAATCATCATCGCCGCCCACGCCGCGCGCAATGGCACGGTTCAGGGTGTCACGCGTCATGTTGTTGGACAGCGCTTTGTCGATCGCCGCACGCAGACGCGGGTTAGCCCCCGGGTCACCACCGCCCAGTTTCGCGGCAGTCACCAGCTCGCGAATAATTTTGGTGAAAATTTTACCGCGCTTGGAATCCTGCGCTGCTTTACGGTGCTTTGTGTTGGCCCACTTACTATGACCTGCCATAAAAAATCTCCGAAAAAAATTACTGGACTGAATTAATCACAAACTCTTCAATCGCCTGCTGATTGCTCCAGGACTTGGTCAACTTCACGGCTTGTGCCGCCTCAAGCCACTGGTAGGCGTGATGCTCGGTAATCACCGGATCGCGCTCTTCAGGCAAAGCCAGACAGAACCAGTGCTCTTTATTGCGCGTGGTTCCCGGCGCATAGCGATGTCGCAAATGGACAAAGAGTTCAAACTCCACACAGCGCTGGCAATCGAACAACGGCAGATTCTCTGCTTCGATATCGATGCCGACTTCTTCCTTGACCTCACGCCGTGCGGCATGCGGCGGCGACTCATCCTCCTCCAGGCTGCCGGTCACCGACTGCCAGAATTCGGTATCATCGCGCCGCTGTAACATCAGCACCCGGCCACTGGAGATGGCATAAATCACTACCAGAATTGACTCGGGTCGCTTGTAGTTCATCACTCGCTCTCTTGTTCAGAGGCTTTCTTCACCACACAAATCCCCAGTTCCTGCAACGACGCCGGGTTGGCGAAGCTCGGCGCTTCGGTCATCAGACAGGCCGCAGCGGTGGTTTTCGGGAAGGCGATGACGTCACGAATGTTGTCGGTACCGGTCAGCAGCATCACCAGACGGTCCAGGCCGAAAGCCAGACCGGCGTGTGGTGGTGTACCGTACTTCAAGGCATCCAACAGGAAACCAAACTTCTCGCGCTGTTCGTGTTCGTTAATCCCAAGGATGCTGAACACCGTTTGCTGCATTTCGCTGCGGTGAATACGCACCGAACCGCCACCCACTTCGTAGCCGTTGATGACCATGTCATAAGCGTTGGCAATGGCGGTGGTTGGCGCAGTTTTCAGCTCTTCCGGGCTCATGTCGCGCGGTGCGGTGAACGGATGGTGCATCGCCGCCAGACCGCCTTCGCCGTCTTCTTCGAACATCGGGAAGTCGATCACCCACAGCGGTGCCCAACTGTCGAGTTTGGTCAGTTGCAAGTCACGACCCAGCTTCAGACGCAGCGCACCCATCGCATCGGTCACAATCTTGAAGCTGTCGGCACCGAAGAACAGAATGTCGCCGGACTGCGCGTTGGTACGCGCCAGGATCGCTTCCAGCACTTCCGCGCTGAGGAATTTGGCTATCGGACTCTGTACGCCTTCCATGCCGGCGGCGCGGTCATTGACCTTCAGCCATGCCAGGCCTTTGGCGCCATAGATATTAACGAAAGCACCGTACTCGTCGATCAGCTTACGCGTCAGCTGTGCGCCGCCCGGAACGCAGATCGCGGCAACGCGGCCTTTGGCATCGTTAGCCGGGCCGGAGAACACTTTAAACTCTACGTCTTTCACCAGATCGGCAACGTCCACCAGTTCCAGCGGGTTACGCAGGTCGGGTTTGTCGGAGCCGTAACGACGCATGGCTTCTTCAAAGGTCATGATCGGGAAATCGCCCAGATCCACTTTCTTCACGTCCAGCCACAGTTCACGTGCCAGTTTCTCCATCACTTCACGCACCTGTTCGGCAGTCATGAAGGAGGTTTCCACGTCGATCTGGGTAAATTCAGGCTGACGGTCGGCACGTAAATCTTCGTCGCGGAAGCATTTGACGACCTGGTAGTAACGATCGAAACCGGACATCATCAGCAACTGCTTGAACAGCTGTGGTGACTGCGGCAACGCGTAGAATTTGCCTTTATGTACGCGGCTCGGTACCAGGTAGTCACGAGCGCCTTCTGGCGTGGCTTTGGTCAGCATCGGCGTTTCGATGTCGAGGAAGCCATGGCTATCCATAAAGCGACGCACGAAGCTGGTGATCTTGGCGCGGGTTTTCAGACGGTCGGCCATTTCAGGGCGACGCAGATCCAGGTAGCGATATTTCAGGCGCGCTTCTTCGCTGTTGACCTGGTTGGAGTCCAGCGGCAATGGCTCGGAGCGGTTGATTATCTCCAGAGCATGGGCGAACACTTCCACTTCACCGGTCGCCATATCTTTATTGATCTGGCTGTCCGGACGGGCACGCACGGTGCCGACGATCTGGATGCAGAATTCATTGCGCAGGTCGTATGCCTTATCGAACGCAACCTTTTGGTCCGGATCGAAGAACACCTGCACGATGCCTTCACGGTCGCGCATATCAATAAAGATCAGGCCGCCCAGATCGCGACGACGGTTGACCCAACCACACAAAGTGACTTCCTGGCCCACGTGAGACAGATTCAACTGCCCGCAATATTCAGTACGCATACGCTATCCTTTTGGCTTAAGCCGATGCCGCGCGGGCTTTTGGCACCTGCCACACGGCTGTTTTCTGATGAACTCTATTTATTACCCGGTTTGGCATCTGATGCATACCAACCGGTGCCCTTTAACTGGAAACCGGTGGAAGAAATCAGCTTGGTTAACGCGGGCTGCCCACACGCCGGACAATCTGTCAGCGGCGCATCGGAAAATTTTTGCAGTTTCTCTAATCGAAGGCTGCAAGCACCACATGCATATTCATAAATCGGCATAGGTCGTTGGAGTAAAGTGTGTTGAAAAAAGGCGATCATTATAAAGGAAATTCATGCGCCAGATAAGTGCGAACACAGCTTTGTTGCGGCACTAAATGACCTGTTTTTGTCCGAAATAACACATTGCTTAACAAATTTCTCATTAACCCGTGACGCTTTTTTCACGTAGCCTGAATCCACGCTTGTTTGGCGCGTCACTTCAGTTGCGCGTATTTCATCCACCCCGTAACGAGATCTTCCCATGTTAAAACTTGATGCTCAAACCACAGCTTTGGTATTGATTGATTTGCAAAAGGGTATTCTGCCTTACGCCGGCGGGCCTCACAGCGCCGAGAGCGTGGTGGCCAACGGAGCGCAACTGGCGGCACACTTTCGCTCACTGGGCGCACCGGTGATCCTGGTGCGCGTCGGTTGGTCAGAGACCTTTGCCGAAGCGCTGAAACAACCGGTGGATCAACCTTCCCCAGCCGGTGAGTTGCCTGCCAACTGGTGGGAGTTCCCTGAAACGCTGGCGGTTAACGACGGCGACATTCTGGTGACCAAACGCCAATGGGGCGCATTTTACGGTACTGACCTTGATCTGCAACTGCGTCGTCGCGGCATTAAATCCGTCGTGCTGGGGGGGATTGCCACCAACATCGGCGTAGAGTCTACCGCCCGCGCTGCCTGGGAGCACGGCTACGAGTTGGTGATCGCCGAAGACCTGTGCAGTGCACCTAACACTGAAATGCACCAGTTCGCTTTCGACAACATCTTCCCGCGTCTGGCGCGCATTCGCAGCGCTCGCGAAATTCTTGCCGCCCTCAGCAAGTAACGTTAAGTTGTAAGGGTGCGGCATACTGCGCCCGCGTTTGACTGACAGGGAAAATTAAGGAAGATACCAGCTTGATGTATATCGGACTCCCACAGTGGCAACACCCGGCCTGGAACCGTATCGGGCTGCGCGATCTGGCGGATTACAGCCGCTACTTTAACTGCGTGGAAGGCAATACCACCTTCTACGCGTTACCTAAACTGGAGATCGTTCAGCGCTGGCGCGACATGACCACCGATGATTTTCGCTTCTGTTTCAAATTCCCCGCCACCATTAGCCATAAGGCTGCACTACGCAATTGTGATGCCGATCTACAGGCGTTCTATCACTGTCTGAATCCGGTGCATCAGCGCATCGGCCAGCTTTGGCTACAACTGCCTGCCGCGTTTGGCCCGGCGGAATTACCGGCGATGTGGCAATTCTTTGATGCCTTGCCGAAAGAGTTCACCTACGGGGTGGAAGTCCGTCACCCGTCGTTTTTCGCCAAAGGTGAAGAGGAGCGGCTGTTAAATCAGGGGTTGCATCAGCGCGGTATCAATCGGGTGATCCTCGACAGTCGCCCGGTGCATCACGCCGCCCCCAACAGTGCAGCAGTTCGTGATGCTCAGCAGAAAAAACCCAAACTGCCGGTGCATGCGCTGGTCACCGCCAACAATCCGCTGGTGCGTTTTATCGGTGGCGATGTGTTGCAAGATAACCTGCGCTGGTTTGATGCCTGGCAACAAAAACTACCTGCCTGGCAATCACAGCATCAGCCTTTCCTGTTTATCCATACGCCAGATAACGGCGATTCCCCCCAGCAGGCACAGAAAATTTGGCAGCAACTGCGTCAGGCTATTCCGAATTTACCGCCCCCGCCAGACTGGCCCGAGCAGGATGCACTGTTTTGACCTATTAATCTGACCAATAACATCAGATTTTTCCTCGCGACAGTGAATGCAATGGCGGCTATGATGCTGGCTGCCAGTTTTGGTTAGGGAATGGAGTTAAAAATGGTAAGCGCGCTTTATGTCGTGCTCGGCGCATTGTTGTTAATCAAACTCTCATATGACGTGGTTAGGCTAAGGATGCAATACCGTGTCGCTTACGGAGACGGCGGCTTTTATGAGCTACAGACCGCCATCCGCGTTCACGGTAATGCCGTAGAATACATTCCTATTGCCGCCGTTTTACTGGTGATCATGGAAATGAACGGCGCTGAAGTATGGATGATCCATATTTGTGGCCTGATGTTGATGGCCGGCCGCCTGGTGCATTACTACGGTTTACGTAATCGAGAGGTTCGCTGGCGCCGTTCAGGTATGGCGGCCACCTATATTTCATTGGTGCTGATGGTACTGGCCAATATTTTCTATCTGCCGTGGGATCTTATTTTCAGCCTTCATTAATCCCCTGCTCGTCCTCAGGCGGTTACGCCGCCTGCTTCCGCTGCTCTTTCTTGCCATTTTCTGTTAGCATATGCGCCTTCGAATTCTGAACTGATTTGCCGCCATGCCAAACCGCGATACTCTTTTTTCTGCCCCAATCGCCAAACTGGGCGACTGGACCTTCGACGAACGCGTCGCTGAAGTGTTCCCTGACATGATCCAGCGTTCCGTACCCGGCTATTCCAATATCATTTCGATGATTGGCATGCTGGCCGAACGTTTCGTTCAGTCCGACAGCCAGGTCTATGACCTCGGATGTTCACTGGGCGCAGCAACGCTGTCGATGCGAAGGAATATCAAGGTGGCCGGGTGCAACATCATTGCCGTAGACAATTCCCCGGCGATGGTGGAACGCTGCCGCCGCCATATTGACGCCTTCCGCGCCGACACCCCGGTAGAAGTGATCGAGGCCGATATCCTCGATATCAACATCGAAAACGCCTCCATGGTGGTGCTTAACTTCACCCTGCAATTCCTGGAGCCGGCCGTTCGCTTGCGCCTGCTGGAACAGGTTTACCGCGGGCTGCGTCCGGGTGGCGCGCTAGTGTTGTCGGAGAAATTCAGCTTTGAAGATACCGACGTCGGTGAGTTGCTGTTCAACATGCATCACGATTTCAAACGCGCCAACGGCTACAGCGAACTGGAAATCAGCCAGAAGCGCAGCATGCTGGAAAACGTCATGCTGACCGACTCCGTTGCCGCCCACAAGACCCGTCTGAAACAGGCCGGTTTTGAACACGCCGAAGTCTGGTTCCAGTGCTTTAACTTCGGTTCACTGATCGCCCTGAAATCGGGGGCGGCAGCATGATTGAGTTTGGTGATTTTTATCAACGCATCGCAAAAAGCAACCTCAGCCATTGGCTCGATACCCTGCCCGCGCAGCTTAGCGCCTGGCAGCGTGAGTCGCTGCATGGCAAGTTCAAACAGTGGTTTAATTCGGTTGAACACCTGCCGGCACTGACGCCGACCCGTCTGGATTTGCTGAACGGCGTGCGTGCCGAGATGGCTCCCCCACTGTCACCCGGTCAGTTGGAAGGCATCGAAAAAATGCTGCGCACCATGATGCCGTGGCGCAAAGGGCCGTTCTCGCTGTATGGCATCGATATCGATACCGAATGGCATTCAGACTGGAAATGGGATCGCGTTTTACCGCACATTTCACCGCTGGTCGGTCGTACCATTCTTGATGTCGGCTGCGGCAGCGGTTATCACCTTTGGCGCATGCTAGGCGCCGGTGCGCAGTTGGCGGTCGGCATCGACCCGATGCAGTTATTCCTGTGTCAGTTCGAAGCGGTGCGTAAACTGCTGGGCGGCGATCAGCGCGCTCATCTGTTGCCACTCGGCATTGAGCAACTGCCGGAACTGGCCGCCTTCGACACGGTATTTTCGATGGGTGTGTTGTATCACCGCCGCTCGCCGTTGGATCACCTCTACCAGTTGAAAAACCAATTGGTCAACGAAGGTGAACTGGTGTTGGAAACCCTGGTAATAGAAGGCGACCGCAATAAAGTGTTGGTACCCGGTGACCGCTATGCGCAAATGCGTAACGTCTATTTTATTCCGTCTGCCGAAGCGCTGAAGTGCTGGCTGGAGAAGTGCGGTTTCGTCGATGTGAAAATCGCCGACATGTGCGTGACCAGCACCGAAGAGCAACGCCGCACCGACTGGATGACCAGCGAGTCATTGGCCGAGTTCCTCGATCCCAACGACCCGGGCAAAACCATCGAAGGTTACCCCGCCCCGCTACGCGCCGTGCTGGTGGCCAAAAAACCTTAATGCTTGCCAATCGGGCCTGGGAGACCAGGCCCTGTATTATCACTTGTCGACATCCACAATCCGCAGTTCATACACCATAGTGGCATCCGGTGGGATTTGTGGCGCGTAGCCCGCCTCTCCATAGGCCAACTCTGGCGGAACCACCATCGTCAGTGAACCATGATTTTTCAGGTAACCGATGGCTTCACGGAATAACGGCGGGAAAGCCGACAGCGACTGGGAAAGTACCTTCCCACTGCTCTCCATATCCTGAATGACGAGTCCATCGGTCAGCGTTTCTTTTACCACCACATCTACCCGAGAGGTTTCAGCGATGGCTCCGTCGCCCGGGTAGTCAATCCGGTACCAGAAACCGGAGGACGATTTCTTTGCCCCTTTCTTCTTTTTGAATTCAGCGACAAAAGATTCGCCCTTGGCGCGCTGATCCATTAGCACCTGGTTTCTGGCAACATTCACGGCTTGTTCTGATTCCGTCAGTGAGCTTGCCAATAGCTTTTCACTCAATTGATACTGCCCATTGAAAGTGTCAATCACGCCGGCTAACAGTGCGGTCCTATCGGGATCAATACCCCAGTTTTTACGTTCGGTCAGCAGGGTCTGAATATCTCGTCCCAGTGCCACACCGGCGGCATAACTCTGCCGATCACGGTCTTTGTCCAATGCCTGACGGTCCAGCAAGAGTCTGCCCTGGGAACGCAACCCTTCGATTTCGTCACGCAGGTTTTTTTGCACCCGATTAGCGGTGACCTGCGCTTCATCAGACTGTTTCGCCTGCTGCAGATCCTTATCCTGAAGCTGCGTGATATGCTGCTGAAGCCCACTTATCACCTTGGCGGCCTCAGACTTTTGCTGTTCCAACGCCTGCTGCGTCTTTGCGATTAGCGCCTGCATCTGTTGTTCCTTCGGCGTCAAATTAAACGCCTGTCGTATACCGCTGGCGAACTTAGTTAATTCGGTAATATCCTGTTGTGACATCACCTTATTTGGTGCCTTCGCGCGCAATGCCGTTAACTCCTGCTGCAAAGACTGTATTCTGGCCTGCTGATGCTCCAGTTGAGCTTCTTTTTCACGCAGTGTCGCCCGGGCTGCCGCCAATTGCTGCTGCTGGCGCACGGAAAGCTCTCGCGTCTGGCCCCCCTTGCTCACGGGCTTTGGGGGCGGTGTCTTGGCCGGAGGTAACTTGTCCTCCGGGGTTTGCTGTGGCTCCTGCCGGTGATATTGCTCTGCAAACTGCAGCAAAACGGGTACGCCGTCATCCGCATAGAGCAAGCCCGGCGCCACCATCAGCGGCAGCATTAAGCCAAAAAGAGTCAATCGGGAACAAGAGGTCATTGTATGCGTTCTCCCCGATCGGCGAGGCTGGTCATCATGGTGGCGCTGATATCAGCGCAAGTGCGGCTAATGCGATAGCGATAAAGCGAATCAACAGTTTCCTGAGTATCCATCGTGACACTTGATCGTACTCCGGTATATTGCGCTGCGCCGCTCATCAAAGTGTCAAATTCGAGTTTGAATTTTTTGTACTTCTCTGGATCCATATTTCTCATGGCCTCAAGTTCATGTTGACATTGCTGTATACGTTCGGCCTCGCGTTGTTTTTTATCTTGCTCTATCGTTTCCGTTGCACCAATTTTATTCACGGCGGTCACGGGATGTTTGACCTTTTGACATCCGGTCAATGTCATGGCTAACAGAAGTGTAGCGGTTAGGCAATATGCCGATCTGGTCATTGTTTTTATCTCCATTATTAAGTCCAAAAGGACTTCAGTTTATGTCCATAACGGCCACTTGGCGCGTTGAGACAGGTCGCAGTAGCCATACTGCAACACAGGTATCGCTAACGGCATTTGAAATTAATAAACAAATGAAATTAATAACATAGAATAAAAGCAGTTAAAATAAAAACAAGGTACCGTTAGCATTCAACTAAATACATTCACAAAACAAATAACTGCCATCAAATTAATCTATAAAAATAATGCCATCCGACATTAAAAAACAAAATCTATCAGCTGATAATAACTTATTCAAGGGAATACATAATATCACCCAGAAAAACAAATCCCAGATGAAAAATTATTGTATTCCGCCATGGGTATCACATCGCGAGTGGCCGATATATTTTTGACATAAAAACTTGCTTTACCGATTTTATATTAACGGTAGATACGGAAGGAATACATACGGAGAGTGGCGCCACGGGGACAGCCCGAACCTCTACGGCTGCCCCCTTGGCTATCTATTAGCTATTAGGCACTTTGCACCAGCGGATCGACCAGCGCCAGCGAGTTTTTCATGGCTTCGACCATTTCGCCATCCACGCAATAATGGCTAAATTCATCAAACTCACTGTCTGAACACATGGTCACGCCGGCTTTGCGATAACGCATGGTCGAAGGCACCGCATGACCGGATGAACTGTGCAGCTCCTGAATACCGATATCGACAAATTTATGCAGATTGCTCAGGCGCACGCCGGCGCCGGCCATAATTACCGGCCCCTGACTGGCCTGCAGCAGATCACGCAGCAAGGGTAAACCCAGCTCCGCATTTTGCTGCTGGCCGGAAGTCAGTATCCGCGCCACGCCCAACTGAGTTAGTTGACTGAGCGCCACCATCGGGTTCTGGCACATATCAAACGCGCGATGAAAGGTCACCGCCATATTGCCACTCAAGCGCATCACTTCACGCATGCGCGGCAGGTCGATATGCCCTTCTTCATCCAGCATGCCGACCACCACACCGGCAAAACCCATGTCGCGGATCTGTGCAATGTCATGCTTGATTACGTCGAAATCCACCGCACCGTAGCAAAAATCTCCGCCACGTGGGCGAATAATAGGATGCACCGGCACGCTGACTCTGTCGCGCGCCAGGCGTAATGAGCCGTAGCTGGGTGTCAAACCGCCCTCACTCGGGCTGGCACACAATTCTATGCGATCGGCACCTGCCCGCTCAGCCGTCAGCGCGCAATCGACGCTATAGCAGCAAACTTCCAGTTTAATCATTGTCACCCCCAGATGACGGCTAACCTGCGACGGCAATTGTTAATTTTTCCATTTATCTCGTAGGCTGATACAAAGGTATAAACCTATACAGGGTAGTAACTATGGCATTCAATTTTGATCAATGGGTAGACCGTAGTCACAGTGACAGCGTTAAGTGGGATAAATATCGTGACCGCGACATCATTCCACTCTGGGTCGCCGATACCGATTTCCCGTCACCGCCGGCTATCATCGACGCATTACAGCAGCGCGTATCGCATGCAGTATTCGGCTACAGTCATCCCTCCCATGAACTCATTGAGGTTTTTACCCGCCGCATGCTAGAGCGCTACGGCTGGCGTATCAACCCCGAATGGCTGATTTTCCTGCCTGGAATGGTTTGCGGTCTTAATTTATGCGTGCGCGCTTTTACCGCCGAAGGTGAAGGCACCCTGGCTCCGTCACCGATTTATCCCCCGTTTCGCAAGGCGGCAAAATTCGCAGGTCGCTCACAGCTGTCGGTGCCCTTAACCCTGCACCACCGTCGCTGGCTGTTAGACTTCAATGCCATCGCTGGGCAGCTCAGTGGCGATGAGAAATTACTGTTGCTGTGCAATCCGCAAAACCCAGGTGGCACCGTCTACCGCAAACAGGAGCTAGTGCAGCAACACGCGTTTGCCCAGGCCCATGATCTGATCGTCTGTTCGGATGAAATTCATTGCGACCTGTTGCTTGAACCTGGCTGCGAACACATCCCCTTTGCTACCTTGAATGAAGACGCGGCCCAGCGCAGCATCACGCTGATGTCGCCGTCGAAAACCTTCAACATTGCCGGGCTGGGCGCCTCGATGGCGATTACTCCCAATCCCGAGTTACGGCAAAAGCTGGTCCGTGCGCGCAGTGGCATCGTGCCGGAGGTGGACGTACTGGCGCTGGTTGCCGCCCAGGCCGCCTACCAGCATGGCCAAGACTGGTTGGACGCGCTGTTGAGTTATCTGCGCACCAACCGTGATTTGGTGACCGAGCGTATTAATGCCATGCCCGGACTGTTGCTGCAGCCCATCGAAGCCACTTATCTGGCCTGGATCGACTGCAGCCAACTGACGGTTGATAACCCGCACGCCTTCTTTGAGCAGGCCGGAGTCGGTTTAAGTCCGGGGCTGGATTTTGGCAACCGACGCTTTGTCCGCTTAAATTTCGGTTGTCGGCGCGAGTTGTTGCTCCAGGCGCTGGATCGCATGACGCTGGCAACCCAGGCGCTGATGCCAAATTAGGCGTGTTCGCTGGCGACAATGTCCCGGATCGAATAAGGATGAAATTTGATGGTCACCGTACCGTCGGTGATCGCCAGGGTTGGGTTCGGCAAACGTTCGCCCTCCCCCTGCGGTGAACTCTGCTTCAATTTAATCCCAGGTGCCAGCAACGCTTCATCAGGTAAATGACTCAACGCCCGCGCATACAAGGTGGCCGGTTCGCCGCTCAGCACCAGTTCCACATGTTCCCAGCCCTCGTGCGGATAGCGTTTATCGCCGGGATAAGGAAGCTCCACGCAGTCAATCAGCCAAGGTCCAACCTCGAGTGGCTGCCGGAGATCAAACAAACAAATCGGACGACCATTAATCATCGACTCTGACAACAGTGAGCCACACTGCTGCAACCCCTGCCGCCAGCGATCGGCCGTGGTGATTTGGTGGCAACGGACCGAAATATGATCGGCCGTAAACTGGGACAAATCCAAGTGTAGTTTTTCGGCAAACCGGCTCAGCGCCAGTTCAAAGCGTGGCAGGTCCAGCGCTAAATCATTCAGTTCGGCAATCGCCGGGAAGGTGGTCATAGGATCCTCGCAACTACGGAAAGCGGTTTTCAGGGAGGGTAATTTACACGCCGGAGGCGTAGCTATCCACTCGGCTGACGGGGAAAGTGGCCATTTTCTGGTTCAAATTTCCACGCCAGAATAAATCTGCCATTCATTTGTCATAAAAAGCACAAAAGAATAATTTCCTCGATTTTTATTACACTTTGGCTTAGCCTTTCCTGGTTTTTAATTCATGAAAATAGTTGCAGCATAAGTTTATAGCTTTTTCTTATGACAGGAATGTTGAAGACATTACTAACTTATTAAGTAAGAAAATTCACGCCATCCGTTACTTACAAAAGCTTAAGAAATAGTTAACCCCTAACGAGAAAAATGGAGACAGACTCAAATAAAAACACCAACATACTGTTTTTAAGGTGTTTTATCCATCACTGCACCTGAGAATCTTCCTAAACAGAAGCGACATAATTGCTTGAAAATATCAATTGAGCTACTTTAGTGAAAATTGAGTTAGAGATAATCACTTATGTTCCTTTTAATAGTTTCTTTGCTATTGGTAGTCATTGCTGCCTATGCGATATATCGCCACTTTAAATCGCGTCGCAATAACACGCTGGATGCTGGCCGTCGAAAGAAAAAACACTAACCTCACTGATTCCATTTTATCCCATTCATGTCTTTTCTCGTATGCACCCCACATTGCCATCTGCATTTTTCACTCATAGCAGGCGGGCATTTATGAACCCCGACTTTCACCTAATCCTCCCGCGTCAACTGCTGACGTAACCCATCAGATCGGTTACAATTACAGGCTGTTTTGTGGTGGGCCGCCGTCTTGACGCGCAGCCAGAAAACCACCTTTGAATCCCGCAGGGGCATGGCACACGGCCCCTCGTTCGTCATTAAGGTAACCCGGTGAATATTCAGGTTCTTCTTTCAGATAAAGTCAGCCAGGCGCTGATTGCCGCAGGCGCACCCGCCGATTGCGAAGCCCAGGTCCGTCAGTCCGCAAAAGCGCAGTTTGGCGACTATCAGGCCAATGGCGTGATGTCCGTTGCCAAGAAACTTGGCATGCCACCGCGCCAGTTGGCGGAGAAAGTGGTGCAACTGCTTGATCTCGGCGACGTCGCCAGCAAAGTAGAAATCGCCGGTCCCGGCTTTATCAATATCTTCCTGAACAGTTCATGGGTCGCGCAGCAAGCCGATCGCGTGCTGAGCGCCCCCAAACTGGATATTGCCCCGGTTAAACAACAAACCATCGTTATTGACTACTCTGCCCCTAACGTGGCGAAAGAAATGCACGTCGGCCACCTGCGTTCCACCATCATCGGTGACGCCGCCGCACGTACCCAGGAGTTCCTGGGCCATAAAGTGATCCGCGCCAACCACGTCGGCGACTGGGGCACCCAGTTTGGCATGTTGATCGCCTATCTGGAAAAAATGCAGAACGAAAATGCCAGCAATATGGACTTGTCCGATCTGGAACAGTTTTATCGTGAAGCGAAGAAGCACTACGATGAAGACGCCGATTTTGCCGAACGCGCTCGCGCCTATGTGGTGAAGCTGCAAGGCGGCGATCAATACTGCCTGAAGATGTGGCGCAAGCTGGTCGACATTACCATGGCGCAAAATCAGCTGACCTATAACCGTCTGAACGTCACCCTGACCGAAGACGACGTGATGGGTGAAAGCCTGTACAACGCGATGCTGCCAGGCATCGTTGCCGATCTCAAGGCCAAGGGCCTGGCGGTGGAAAGCGAAGGCGCTACCGTGGTCTTCCTCGACGAATACAAGAACAAAGACGGCGAACCAATGGGCGTCATCATCCAGAAAAAGGATGGCGGCTACCTGTACACCACCACCGATATCGCCTGTGCCAAATACCGTTATGAAACGCTGGGTGCCGATCGCGTGCTGTATTACATCGACTCACGTCAGCACCAACATCTGATGCAGGCCTGGACCATCGTGCGCAAAGCCGGCTACATCCCGGACAGCCTGTCACTGGAACACCACATGTTCGGCATGATGCTGGGTAAAGACGGCAAGCCGTTCAAAACCCGCTCAGGCGGTACTGTGAAACTGTCCGATCTGCTGGATGAAGCTGTGGATCGCGCCGGTAAACTGATTGCCGAGAAAAACCCGGACATGCCGGCGGAAGAAATGCAAAGCCTGGCCAATGCCGTGGGCATCGGTGCGGTTAAATACGCCGACCTGTCAAAAAGCCGCACTACCGACTACATCTTCGACTGGGACAACATGCTGGCGTTTGAGGGCAATACCGCACCTTATATGCAGTATGCCTATACCCGCGTGGCCTCCGTATTCAAGCGCGCAGGGATTGACGAAAGCAATCTGACTCTGCCGTTGGTAATGACCGAAGAGCGTGAAATCACTCTGGCGACCCGTCTGCTGCAGTTTGAAGAAGTGATCACCACTGTGGCGCGCGAAGGCACTCCGCACGTAATGTGTAGCTACCTGTACGACCTCGCGGGCCTGTTCTCCGGCTTCTACGAACACTGCCAGATCCTGAATGCGGACAGCGAAGAAGCACGTCAGAGCCGCCTGAAGCTGGCGCTGTTGACCGCCAAGACGTTGAAAACCGGTCTGGATACGCTGGGTATCGAAACCGTAGAACGTATGTAAGCCATCAAGGCTGAATACGAAAAAGGGTCGCCGAGAGGCGACCCTTTTTACTGTATTGGTGACAGAGATATCCGTTTATGCCACCCGACGGGCAAAGTCGCGAGGGCGGAAGCCCAAACCGCCCAACACACCAAAATAAGCTACCACGCCGGTGACCACCACCAACGCCAGACGCAGCAAACGCTCCAGCATATTGCCCTGATCCCAGGCCGGCATCAGCCACATCATACCCACCAGGACTACCGACATCACAATCACCGCAATCACCAGCTTGGTCAGGAACATCGCCCAACCCGGTTGTGGGTGGAAAATCTTCTGCTTACGCAACTGCCAGTATAGCAGCGAGGCGTTAATACAGGCCCCGAGACCAATCGACAGCGAAAGCCCGGCATGTTTCAACGGCCCGATAAACATCAGGTTCATCACCTGAGTCAAAATCAACGTGATAATGGCAATTTTAACCGGCGTTTTAATGTCCTGGCGCGAATAGAACCCAGGTGCCAACACCTTGACCACGATAAGCCCCATCAGTCCGACTGAATAGGCCACCAGCGCGCGCTGAGTCATGGCAGCGTCAAAGGCGCTGAATTTGCCATACTGGAACAGCGAAACGGTCAGCGGCTTGGCCAAAATACCCAGGGCAATCGCACTCGGCAGCGCCAACAGGAAGCACAGGCGCAGGCCCCAATCCATCAGCCGTGAATACTCGTCGTGGTTACCACTGGAGAAACTTTTCGCCAGTGACGGCAACAGAATAGTCCCCAGTGCCACGCCCAGTACGCCGGAAGGAAACTCCATCAAACGGTCGGCATAGTACATCCAGGAAACCGAACCTGAAACCAGGAACGAGGCGAAAATGGTATTGATAATCAGTGAGATCTGGCTCACCGAAACACCAAAAATCGCCGGTCCCATCTGACGCATCACGCGCCATACGCCGGCATCGCCAAGCTTGATGCGCGGCAGCACCAACATGCCGATCTTCTTCAGGTGCGGAAGCTGGTAACCCAGTTGCAGTACCCCACCAACCACCACCGCCCAGGCCAGCGCCATCACCGGTGGATTGAAGTAAGGGGCGGCAAACAGCGCAAAACCGATCATGCTGACGTTCAATAACGTCGGCGCAAATGCCGGGATCGAAAAACGATTCCAGGTATTGAGGATCGAGCCGACCAGCGAGGCCAGCGATATCAACAAAATATAGGGAAAGGTGACGCGCAACAGTGACGACGTCAGGGCAAACTTGTCCGGCGAATCGGCAAAACCCGGAGCCGTAATGTAGATAACCCAGGGCGCGGCCAACATGCCCAACACCGTCACCAGCGCCAGTATCAGCGTCAACAGCCCGGAGACATAGGAGATAAAGGTCCGCGTCGCCTCTTCACCCTGCTGGTTTTTATATTCGGCCAGGATCGGCACAAACGCCTGCGAAAATGCCCCCTCGGCAAAAATACGCCGCAGCAGATTGGGCAGCTTGAACGCCACGAAGAAGGCATCTGTTGCCATACCGGCGCCAAATACCCGCGCCACGATAGCGTCACGGGCAAAGCCCAACACCCGCGAAAACATCGTCATAGAGCTGACGGCGGCCAATGATTTTAGTAGGTTCATGTGGTTTTTCTGATGTGCCCTGTAAATGTCGACGCCTGCATCAGCAGGCGTCAGTAAAACTATCGGCTAAGTTTACCCGTCCACGGCAGAATAGCTACTGCCATATGTTACATGGGGTTACCTTATAAACCGGCATCACGCAGCAGTTTTTCAATCACCCTTTGGGCGGAAATTGCCTGCTCGCCGGCGGTTTCCGGCACCGTCTGATTGCTGACAGCGGCAATGAAATGGCGGATCGCGCCTTCAAAGCCGCGCTGTGCCAACGTGGTTTGCCAGCCTGGCGCCGGTTGCTCCAGTACGCCTTGTGAGTCTTCCCGCAACCACTGGCGCATATCGTTCAACTGATAGAGCGCACCATCGGTTACCGCCTGCACGCTTTCACGCTGACTGCCGGCCCGGCGATGCATACTGGTGGTGACCAGTGTTTCACCGCACGCAAAATGATGCTCGGCATAGCTCAACTCACCGGCATCCGTAGCACGCAGGCTACCGCTAAGCAATGTCCCCGCATTGCCACCCAACCACAGCGCGGTATCCACCACGTGCAGATAATCGTCCAACAGGGTAAAACGCAGGCCGTTTGGCCCAACGCTGTCGGCGCGATGTTTGTCCATGCGAATCGACGCCGGTTGCTGCATCTGTTGCTTTAACTGACGATACAGTGGCGCAAAACGACGGTTAAACCCCACCATCAGCGTTTTACTCTGTTTTTCCGCCAGCGCGATCAACTGTTCGCCCTGCTCTACCGTCTCCGCCAGCGGCTTGTCGACATAAACGTGGACGCCAAGACGTAGCAACTCCTCGATCACCTGAAAATGACTGGCGGTGCTGCTGTGCACGAATACCGCATCACACTGCTGTGCCAGGCTGTCCAGCCGCGAAAAACAGGTCATGCGATAGCTGTCGCAAACCGGCTGCGCCTTTTGCTGATTAGGCGAAAATCCGCCGACCAGCGTCCAGTCCGCCGCCTGGCTGAGGATCGGCAAATAGGCTTTTTGCGCAATACCACCCAGCCCAACCACACCAATACGTAATTTACTCATCCGTCCCCCGAGCCAATAGCGCCTGCAGTTGTTGCTTGAGCTGCGCCACTTCGTTTTCCAGTGCGCTCACGCGTTCGTTCAATTCGGCGTCATTGGCCGGGAGTGCTTCTGTCGGTGCCTCGTCAATTTGGCCACTAAACAAATGCATAAATCGGCTTTCACGCTTACCCGGCTCCCGCGCCAATCGCACCACAAAGGGCCCATCTTCACGAGCACTCAGGCTCGCCAACACCTGCTCCACTTCGGTGACGTCATTAAATTCATGCATGCGATTGGTACGGGTACGCAGTTCACCGGGCGTTTGCGCGCCACGCAGCAGCAAGGTGGCAATCACTGCCAACTCGGCAGCAGACAGCTTTAGCTGACCAAACTCCGAATTGCAGAAGCGGTGCTCATACTTGACCACCCGATTGCCGAAGCCGCTCAAGGTGCGCAGAAAATGTTTCTTCAGCAGCAAATCGAGGATCTGCTGAACTTCGCTTTCCGTCAGTTCCATCACCGGCTCGCGGTTGGTTTTCTGGTTGCAGGCAAGCTGAATGCCATTGAGGGAAAGAGGATACTGATCCGGCGTGGTGACCTGCTTTTCCAACAGGCAGCCAATCACCCTGGCTTCTTTAGCGTTTAATTCATATTTCATTATTTGGCCTTAGCGTGGCGGTAGCCATTCTTTATTGGTTAATGCCGTCAGTACGTGATCCTGCCACTGCCCGTCGATCAGCAGATAGTCCTTGGCATAACCTTCACGTTCAAATCCCAGGCGGGTCAACAATGCGCCGCTGCGCTGATTGTGCGGCATATAGTTGGCCATAATGCGGTGCATTCGCTGCTGACGCACCATATAACGGATAGCGGACTGCAGCGCTTCATACATCAGCCCTTGCCCCTGCCATTTTTCGGCCAGCGAATAGCCAAGGAAACAGGCATGGAACGAGCCACGCAGTACGTTGCTGAAGTTAGCCACGCCCTGTACTTCATGTTCTTCCGGATCGAGCAGGATAAAGTAGTAGGCGCTGCCCTGCTTTTGCATTTCGGTGATCATCCCCAGCCGCGCCTGCCAGCCGGAAGGATAACAATGGCTTTCATCCCGTACCGGCTCCCAGGGTTTGAGGAAGGCTCGGTTTTCGGCATAGTATTCGGCCAGCCGGTAGGCATCGCGTTCATGGACTAAACGGACAACCAGTCGGTCGGTGGTGAGGCGTACTTTTGGTGATGCAGAGCGATAGCCAAACATCATTTCCCCCGCGGTCAGAACGGTTCGATAAGAAGTATTTATTGGGCACACGTCCGGATATTCATCCTGCGACGAACCTATCCTGAGCCATTATTTCTCAAACACCAGCGCAGAACCGCACTTACCCTCATTTAATATAACCGCAGCCTGCCCCGCAGGTAAAACTCCGGCCGCTCAGTAAATAACCGATTAGTCATTTTACGGCTATTTTCGTGCTGTTTTGCTGTTCAGCCAACATATTGACGATAAAAAAATATTATCTACCTCGCCCCTATCGGCAACCCGGGATTGGGTACAAACTAGAGCAGTCGCACTCCTCCCCCCTTTAATTGCTCGTGGTGAAGCATGTCTCTGGTATCGCAAGCTCGGAGCTTGGGTAAATACTTTTTATTACTCGATAACCTGTTAGTGGTTTTAGGCTTTTTTGTGGTTTTCCCGCTTATTTCGATTCGCTTTGTCGATCAGCTTGGCTGGGCGGCCGTGGTGGTCGGTGCCGCACTGGGTTTGCGACAATTGATCCAGCAAGGATTGGGCATCTTCGGCGGGGCAATAGCCGATCGATTCGGCGCTAAACCGATGATTGTCACCGGTATGCTGATGCGTGCCGCCGGTTTTGCCACCATGGCAATGGCCGATCAACCCTGGCTACTGTGGTTCTCCTGTGCCCTTTCTGCCCTCGGCGGCACGCTGTTTGACCCACCTCGCACCGCCCTGGTGATTAAGCTCACCCGTCCACACGAGCGCGGCCGTTTCTATTCTCTGTTGATGATGCAGGACAGTGCCGGCGCGGTGATTGGCGCTCTGATCGGCAGTTGGTTGCTGCAATATGATTTCCACTTTGTCTGTTGGGTCGGTGCGGGTATTTTCGTGCTGGCAGCGGGCTGGAACGCCTGGTTGCTGCCGGCCTACCGTATTTCTACCGTTCGCACCCCAATGAAAGAAGGTATGATGCGCGTCTTACGCGATCGGCGTTTCCTGACCTACGTATTGACCCTTACCGGCTACTACATGCTGTCGGTACAGGTGATGCTGATGCTGCCGATCGTGGTTAATGAAATCGCCGGTTCACCTGCGGCGGTAAAATGGATGTATGCCATTGAGGCCGTGCTGTCGCTGTCATTGCTCTACCCGTTGGCACGCTGGAGCGAAAAACGTTTCCGGCTGGAACAGCGGTTAATAGCGGGCCTGCTGCTGATGACCCTCAGCCTGATGCCGGTCGGGCTGGCGACCAGCCTGCAGGGCGTCTTCACCCTGATTTGCTGTTTCTATCTCGGCTCGATCATCGCCGAACCGGCGCGTGAAACCCTCAGCGCCTCGCTGGCCGATCCACGCGCACGCGGCAGTTATATGGGATTCAGCCGCCTGGGGCTGGCATTAGGCGGCGCATTGGGTTATACCGGCGGCGGTTGGATGTACGACACCGGCCATGCGATGAACATGCCGGAACTGCCGTGGTTCCTGCTCGGTATCGTGGGCTTTATTACCCTGTTCGCACTTTATTGGCAGTTCAATCCACGCAGTAGCGCGCCGGCAATTGCTCCCGGAGGCTAAGGTTTTTCTCTAAGTTGCCAGAAAATCAGCCGAATTTCCTATAGCTGCTATCCTGTTAGTAAAAACATAAACAGGAGAAGTTGGCGATGACTGATGAATCAAAATTACCGCAGCTGCTGGAACACATGGTACTGAACCTGCGGATGATCTACGCACGCTCAACGTTGGTAGAAAAAGCGCTGGCCCATATCATCGCTGGGAATGCCGACCTGAAGAGTGACATCATCAAACAGTTGCAGATCGTTAACGCCACCAACGAGCGGGATAAAATCGATCTGGAAGAAGCGCGTATGCACCTGATAGAAGTGATCAATTCCGTGCCAACCAAAAAATAACCCCCTGCTTTGACCCGCGCAGATGCGCGGGTAATACAATAATAACGCACCTTCCAGCAAGAACTCTTCGCGACAGCCTCAGTATGCTGTGATAACTATTGCTATTAAAACCTGACAACCGGAGCAAGCATGAAACTGTTTATCTACGATCATTGCCCATTCTGCGTTAAAGCCCGCATGATTTTTGGCCTGAAAAACCTGCCCGTCCGCCTGGTCACTCTGCTCAATGATGATGAGGCAACGCCGGTCAGCATGATTGGCAAGAAAATGGCGCCCATTTTGCAAAAAGACGACGGCAACTATCTGCCGGAAAGCATGGATATCGTGCATTACATCGATAATCTCGACGGCAAGCCGCTGCTGACCGGTAAAACCAACCCGGCAATCGCCGACTGGCTGCAACACGTCGGTAGCTACAGCCTCAACTTACTGCTGCCGCGCTTCGCCAACGCCGACTTCGAAGAGTTCGCCACCGACAGCGCCCGTCAGTATTTTACCGACAAGAAACAAGCCTCGATCGGTGACTTTTCCGCGCATCTGGCCGACAGCGCCGATCTGATTACCCAACTGGAGACCGATCTTCAAACGCTTTCCGGGCTGATTGTTTCCCCTGAAGCCGTCAATGGCAGCCTGTCGGAGGACGATATTCACCTATTCCCCCTGCTGCGTTCGCTGTCGATTGTTGCCGGACTGACACTGCCGGATAACGTTGAAGCCTATCGTAACCGTATGGCACAGCGCAGTGATATTCCGCTGCTGTTCGATATGGAACAGTGATCTTCTCGCAATAAGGATATAGCGCGCAAATGTTGAAAATGGTGCTGGTCACCGCCCGCGATCGGGCACGGCTGAAAGAAATCTCCGCAGTGCTAATCCGCTACGGGTTGCAGGACGTGATCCGCCTGCTCGGCCTGGGTACCTTGCTAAGTGACGGTGAAGGCGGCAGTGAGTCGCAAGATAGCCAAACCTTGCCGCAACGCCTGCGCGCCGCGCTGGAAGCGCTGGGGCCGACCTTTGTCAAATTCGGCCAGATCCTGGCTACCCGCTCCGACCTGCTGGATCCCAGTTGGACCGACGAACTGGATCGCCTGCACAGCCAGGCGTCTACCCTGTCCTGGAGCGAATTGGCGCCGCAGATAACCGCAGATTTAGGCGCCTCGCCACACAGCCTGTTTGCCGAGTTTGACGAAACCCCTCTGGCCGCCGCCTCGATGGCACAAATTTACCGCGCTCGCCTGCACAGCGGTGAAGCGGTGGTAATCAAAGTATTACGCCCCGGTCTGGCGAAAACCATTCACGCCGATTTGCGCCTGCTGGCCTATCTGGCGGAAACCGTGGAGCAGCAAAGTCCGGCGCTGGCTCGCTATCGCCCACGGCAGATGGTACGAGCGCTGGCGACTGCGCTTAATCATGAACTGGACCTGACGCACGAAGGCAATAACTGTGAACGGGTAGCCCAGCAATTTGCCCAACAGCCCGACGTAGTGATACCGAAAATCTACTGGCAATGGTCGTCAAAACGTCTGCTGGTGCAGGAGTTTCTGCCCGGTATCGCGCCGGAAAACCCACAGCAATTGGCCACCGACGGCTTTGATGGCCCGCTTCTCGCCCAGCGCGGCGCCCAGGCCTTTATGAAAATGGTGCTGGAACACCGTCTTTATCACGCCGACCCACACCCAGGTAACGTGATGGCGTTGGCAGATAATCGCGTCGGCTTTATCGATTTCGGCATGGTGGGCCAGCTTTCCGAGCGGCGGCGTAATCAGTTGCTGCTGTTGCTGCAGTCCATCGCTGAACGAGAATCCGGCGGCATCGTCAATACCCTGATCGCCTGGTCGGACAGCGATCCTTTGGATCTGCTGGATCTGGAACTGGCGGCACAAAACTTTCTCGACAAGCAGGCCTCCGCAACCTTGACACTGGGCAAGGCGTTGACCGATCTTCTGGTGATGGCACGTGAACATCAGCTAGCGCTGCCACCGGATCTGGTCTTGCTATTCAAGGCGTTAATCACCGCAGATGGCGTATTGCACCGACTGGATCCCAACTTCGATATCATCGCCACCCTGAAACCGATGCTGCAACGGGTCATGTTACAGCGTTACACCCCTGAAGCGGTGCGTCGGCGTATGTTGGCGCTGGGCGGTGAAGCACTGGACGCTAGTGAAGAACTTCCGCAAACTCTCCGCCTGCTCATGCGTCGCCTTAAACGCGGGCAAATCAGTGCCGATATCAACCTCAAGAACCTCGATCAGTTAAGCAAAGCGCTGGAGCGGGCTGCCGTCACGCTGGCCATTGCTATTGTCACCGCCGCCTTCACGCTCGGCCTGGCCCCCTACCTGATGCAATCTTCGTTGCGGTTGTGGGGCATTCCGCTGTTTCCGGCGCTGGGTGCGCTGGCTTGTCTGGGTGGCGTATTACTGCTGGTACTGCGGTTACGGCGCTAAACAGTTTCAGCGTTATCCGATAGGTCATGGCGGGTTTCACGCGCACTATCTGTGTTATCCACCGGTGAGCAGGATTTCTTTAGCCGTCGGTTACCCTTTATAATGAAAAATCAATTAGCTACACAGTTAGTATTTATGAGGCAAAAATGAAGAAGATTCTGATGGGTGTGGCAGCCCTGGCGTTTGTTGGCGCAATGGTCGGTTGTAACCAACTGACCCAGTACACACTCAGCGAGCAGGAAGTGAACGACTACCTGCAAAAACATAACGATTACCAGAAGCAGATCGGCGTGCCGGGATTGCTGGACGCCAATATCGTGCTGACGCAGTTGCAGAGCCAAATTGGCCGCAGTGAACCGGGCAAAGTCACCCTTTCCGGCGATGCGAAAGTGAATATCACCTCGATCCTCGGCCCACAGACCGCGGACCTGAAGCTGACGCTGAAGGCACAGCCGGTCTATGACCGCGAGCAAGGCGCGGTATTCCTGAAGGACATGGAATTGACCGACTATAGCGTGCAACCGGAGAAGATGCAGACGGTGATGAAAGCGCTGACGCCTTACCTGAATCAGTCGCTGAAATCCTACTTCGACCAAAAACCGGCCTACGTGCTGAACCCGGATAACAGTAAAACCGAAGCGATGGCGAAGAAACTGGCTAAAGGTCTGGAAGTGAAACCGGGTGAGTTGGTGATCCCGTTTACCGACTAAGAGCCGCAGTTTAAAACAAAAAGCCCGCTGATAAGGCGGGCTGAGTCTTTTTCAATTGGGCAAACTATTCGCAGCGCCGCCTGAAAATCATGTGATTACTGTGGTTCGCTGTAGGTAATCTTACCGGCGTTACAGTCCAGGATCACGTTATAGATTTTATCCTGTTTGGTTCCGCGGACCGTCAAAGGAACTTGCCAAACGGCGTCCTTACCGGTAATGGCTTCCGGGCTAATCCAGGCTATCGGGGTGGCCGTGCCAAGCAGCTTTTTATCTGATTCCCAACGCGTGATACGGTTTTGCAGAAAATCGCGTTTCACCTGAGCGGCAACATCAGCCGGTTGCAACCCCTGGCATTGCGCCACTTTGGCGCTGCGTTGCTCCTGCGCCTGTACCGTGGTGGTTAAACCCGCCATAGCCAACAGCGCTACGGCCAAACTCAGTCCCGTTGTTTTCATATTCCCTCCAGTTGTGATTAACGCTATCCGCAGGCATTGGCCCTTGGCTCACAACTGGCCTGGCAACAGATCAGCGTTTGGCGAAGGTGATGACAAACAGCTCATCCAGCCCCGGATAGATTTCCTTGATCACCTGCTTCAGTTCGCTGAGCGACATGTTCTCCTGCCGGGCATGCAGCTCGGTTAACGCCTCCAGGCGCACCGGTGTGACTGACAGCACTTCAATCTGGCAGAAAAATACGTCGTCTTCATTGCGGCTAACGCGTAAAACCTCACCGGGTTGAAAGTGGGATTCACTGGTATCCCGAATGGTAATGGTTTTGCGCCCGGCCAAAATATCTTGCTCAAAGCGGCTGAAGAAAGTTATTTCACGGCTCATTCTAGATCCTTTTTCATCACATTGCCGCAACATAAGTCATTATGCTGCCTGCTTTTCTGACGCAGATCCCTCTTTAGTGGTAGCGACAGGTTTTTCCGTTTTCACTTTGGCGGGTTTCTTCGGTGCTTCCGCTGGCGCAGCGCCGCGCAGAATTTGCCCCAGCACGTCTTTATTCTCCGCCAGGAAGAAGCTCAGCCCTTCACGCTGCTCATCATCCAGGGTCAGAGGTGACTGCTGCAGCCATTCACCGAGGCTATCCGCCAGATCCAGCATTTTGTCGTAAGCGTCGGCTTCTTTCTTGGTTGCGAAAGTCATCTTTTCCTCACCGTTTCTCACCACCACATATTTAACTTCAACTGCCATGTGTGCATTCCTCAAAGGTTAGAATACTGTATTTTTATACAGTATAAGGTGATGTTACGCAGGGATGCAAGCGCACCCCTGACGCGACTTATTTCAACAACCGCACCTTACAGTTCTTACCCTTGATTTTGCCCTGCTGAAGCTGTTGCAGTGCCTTGCGCGCGCTTTCCTTGCGGATCGCTACATAGGCATGTACCGGGAACATGTCGATCTTGCCGACTTCAGCCGCCGTCAGCCCAGCATCGCCGGTCAATGCGCCAAGAATGTCGCCTGGACGGATTTTGGCCTTACGCCCACCGTCGATGCACAGGGTGACCATTTCGGCTTCCAGGGTGGTATTACCTGCACCGCTCAGCTCAGATACCGGTGCCCACTTAACCTTAATCTGCAAATATTCTTCAATCGCATGCGCACGCGTCATTTCTTGCGGCGTACACAGACTGATAGCCTTGCCACTCAAACCAGCACGGCCGGTACGACCGATACGGTGCACGTGGATTTCCGGATCAAATGCCAGCTCATAGTTGACGACCAGCTCCAGCTCTTTGATATCCAGACCGCGCGCAGCGACGTCGGTCGCCACCAACACCCGGCAACTGCGGTTGGCAAAGCGCACCAGCACCTGGTCACGATCGCGCTGTTCCAGATCGCCATGCAGCGCCAGCACGTTAATGCCGCGAGCTTCCAGCGCTTCATACACGCTCTGACAGTCACGCTTGGTGTTACAGAACACCACGCAGGAAGAAGGCTGGTAATGACGGATTGCCGACACCAGCACCGCAGGACGCTGATCGCGGGTGGTTTCATAGAAGCGTTGTTCGATGGTGGTTTGTTCTTCACCGTCGTCCACTTCCACATTTAACGGGCTACGCTGCACACGGGCGCTGATGCGTTCAATACCGCTCGGATAGGTTGCCGAGAACAACAGCGTTTGACGCTGTGGCGGTGTATAGCTGATCACGTCATCGATGTCATCGGCGAACCCCATGTCCAACATGCGGTCGGCTTCGTCCAACACCAGCACTTTCAGTTCATCCAGTACCAGCGTTTTCTTGCGCAGGTGTTCCTGAATGCGCCCCGGGGTCCCCACCACGATATGGGGGGCATGCACCAACGAATCGAGCTGTGGCCCCATAGGCTGGCCGCCGCACAGGGTCAAAATCTTGATGTTCTGGGTGAAGCGTGCCAGACGGCGCAGTTCTTTGCTCACCTGATCAGCCAGCTCACGCGTCGGACACAGGATCAACGCTTGCGCGGCCACCTGGGCGACGTTAATTTTGTCCAGCAAACCGATACCGAACGCCGCCGTTTTACCGCTGCCGGTTTTTGCTTTGGCACGTACGTCCTGCCCATTCAGGATGGCGGGCAGTGCGGCGGCCTGCACCGGTGTCATTTCGGCATACCCCAGTTCGTTGAGGTTGGCCAACTGTTCGGCTGGCAGCGGCAGGGAAGAAAAAGATACTGTGCTCACGGCGATAACTCTTATATGGCAAATGGAATGGCGGCGCGCCCACGGCAGCACCGAATCAGCCGCAGATGATAACAGAGATAGGCTGGATTACGGATTTCACGCATAAAAAAAGCCGCGCCCCGCGCCTTTTCCTCCTCTCACCGACAGCACAATAGCCTCCGGCTGCACACGCAAACGTTTTCGTATATACTGCGAGGCCATTATCAGACCGCGTTACACGCCACAGATCCAGGTACCAGACTATGTTAACTATTGGAACCGCCCTGCGCCCGTCCGCCACCCGCGTTATGTTGCTCGGCTCCGGCGAGCTGGGTAAAGAAGTTGCTATCGAATGCCAGCGTTTGGGCCTCGAAGTCATCGCCGTTGATCGCTATGCCGACGCCCCCGCCATGCACGTGGCACATCGCAGTCACGTGATTAACATGCTGGACGGCAACGCGCTGAAAGCCGTGATTGAGCAGGAACGTCCTGATTACATCGTGCCGGAGATCGAGGCTATCGCCACCAGTATGCTGGTCGAGTTGGAACAACAAGGACACCACGTAGTACCCTGTGCCGAAGCAACCCGTCTGACCATGAACCGCGAAGGCATCCGTCGTCTGGCCGCAGAAACCCTCGGCTTGCCGACCTCCAGTTACCGCTTTGCCGACGGCGAACCTGCATTTCGGCAGGCAGTCGATGAAATCGGCTACCCGTGCATTATCAAGCCGGTGATGAGCTCCTCCGGCAAAGGCCAGAGCCTGATCCGCAACCCGGAACAGCTGCAAACCGCCTGGGATTATGCCCAACAGGGGGGGCGCGCCGGCGGTGGCCGGGTAATTGTCGAAGGCCTGGTGAGGTTCGATTTTGAAATCACCCTGCTGACCATCAGCGCAGTCGATGGCGTGCATTTCTGCGCACCGATCGGCCATCGTCAGGAGGATGGCGATTACCGTGAGTCATGGCAGCCACAGCAGATGAGCGAACTGGCGCTGAGCCGCGCGCAGGCGATTGCAGAAAATGTGGTGAAGGCGCTGGGGGGTTTTGGCCTGTTTGGCGTTGAGCTGTTTGTCTGTGGCGATGAGGTGATCTTCAGCGAAGTTTCACCGCGTCCACATGATACCGGCATGGTAACTCTGATTTCACAAGACCTGTCAGAATTCGCGCTGCATGTTCGCGCTTTTCTCGGTCTGCCGATTGGTGCCATTCGCCAGTTCGGCCCTTCAGCCTCTGCGGTGATCCTGCCACAGCTAACCAGCAGTGATCTGCGTTTCAGCGGTCTGGATCGCGCGCTGGTCGGCCACAATCAACTGCGTCTGTTCGGCAAGCCGGAAATTAACGGTCAACGTCGGATGGGTGTCGCGCTGGCTACGGCAGAAAATATAGAGCTGGCGGTGGAGTCGGCCAAATTGGCCGCGGCGGCGGTGGTGATTGAAGGTTAACGCTTTGGGGCCGGCTTGCCGGCCCCTGCAACATCAATAGTTTTCGTCTTCTTCCGAGTCATCGTCAGCCTGGTCGTCCGGCCGTTCCTGATACTCTTCTTCGTCGTCGTCTTCGTCATCAAACATGACGCTAACCTGGTCACCCTGATGTTTTTCGCGGATTTCCTGCGCGACGCGCGCGATGGCTTCACCACTGCTCATGCCTTGTTCCATCAACAGATGGATACGGTCCGCAGCTTCCTGCTGCTCTAGATGGCTCAGTGACGGCATACCTGCAAGCATGTGTTTCTCTCCGGCAAAATGGAGGCTGAGTATACGCCTTTAACCGGCAGAACCCTACGTCTGTTATTCAGTAGCCTGCAGTGAACGTGAGTCGCCGTGTCGCCACTGCTTCAGACGGTGCAGCCAGAGAATGACGTGCCAATCCTGTTTGAGCCCGCGTGCGTTGTCAACCATCGCCCGATCGATGCCATTTTGATAGAACTCATCGGTGATCTGGCACTGCGCCGCCAGTTCAGGTTCACGGCGAATGCTGTGGCAAATGCCCAATGCCTCGCGGGTGATCTGCCAGTGGAACGCCGGGCGAATGTCGATTTTGTCGGCATAGCGCTGGTTAAGCGCCACCAGCATGGCCACGATTTTCATGTAATGACGCTGATACTCTACGTTTGCCTTACCCGTGCGGCGGCGATTACTGATCGATTGATCGTGCACCCGCTGGCGATACAGCGCTTTGCTAAGGTATTTCACCCGCTGCGCATTAAACATCACTTCGGTCGTCCAGGGAATATCCTGATGATGCAAACCCGGTTCGAAATACAACCGGTGCAGCTTAATAAAATCAAGGCGATACACCGCCAGCCAGACCACATGAATAAACTTTCTTGATTTTAGTGCGCGTTCCAGCCATTGGGCGCCGCTAATAACACCGGTGTCGCCCAATCTTTTTAGCGGAATAATCGGCTGCAGTTCATCTGCGTCGGTGAAATAACGCTCACCGTTACACTGCATAACATCCAATTGATTTTGCTCGGCCAATTCTACCAGCGTTGAATACATTTCAGGCGCCAATAAATCATCAGCATCGGGGAACGCCACATATTTACCCCTGGCGATCGCTAACCCGGCATTACGCGCATTAGACACGCCGGCATTAAGCTGATCGATGACGGTAATATGTGGATGTTGCTTTGCATAGCGATGAGCGATATCTCCAGAGCCGTCGGTAGAACCATCATTAACAATGATTACCTCCAGCCGCTGCTCATCTTGTGCCAGCAGCGATGCCAGAAACGGTTCAAACAATTTACCCACGTTGTGCAACGGGACAATGACACTCAGCATTAGGGGCATAGGCAGCTCTTCGCAAAGGTAACGAATGAATATTTCTATTTTTAGAAAATATCAGGGTGCAATTAAATTAATTAAAGCACAGGCCAACCGACAAAGTCGCAGGCACAAATGCGTCTTGTTACCATTTATATTTTAATCTCTTTACTTTCACAGATGGCTGATAACAAGCAAAAACAATAACCGAAAGAAACTAATAATGAAGTTTGGTGTTTGAAATTCAAATCATCGAATCCGATGAAATATCTTAGATACTCACTGATGTAGTTTTTAACATATTGGATTATAGCCAAAGTCGCAAAAAATGCTTCATTTGCAAAATTGTTTACTCGCGGTTTATATGAAGTGTGCCGTGTAGCGTGCAGCCAGAGCATGCGCCAACCGGCTGAATATGGCAGAATAGCCTGCAGAAACAGCCGCCCCGTCAGTCAGGTTTATTGAGGCCCATGAGCGCAACCGCACCGAATATTAAGTCTTTACCCTACACCCGCACCGCCCTGCTGGAGCTATTTGCCCCACTGGCCTCACAGCCTTGGGCGATGTTGCTACATTCTGGTTTTGCCGAACACTCACATAACCGGTTTGATATTCTGGTCGCGGCGCCCTGTGCCACTCTGACCACGCGCGGCCCTCTCACCGAGATCCGCCGCGGTGAAGCCTGCTGGCAGTCGCCGGAAGATCCTTTCAGCCTGTTACAACAGCAGTTGGAACAACAGAACCTGCAGCCGGATGCGGATACCGACCTACCGTTCCAGGGCGGGGCCCTCGGGTTGTTCGGTTACGATTTAGGCCGCCGGGTAGAGAAAATGCCGCAGCGGGCACTGGCGGATATCGCGTTACCGGACATGGCGGTCGGCATTTATGACTGGGCATTGATAGCAGATCACCACCAACAAAGGCTAACCTTGCTCAGCCATGCTGATGTAGAGCAGCGCTGGCAGTGGCTTCACAGCCAACAACCCGCGCCCCGGTCGGCATTTGCCCTGACCAGCCCCTGGCAGGCCAATATGACGCGACGGCAATATGGTGAAAAGTTCCAGCGCATTCAGCATTACCTGTGCAGTGGCGACTGTTATCAAATCAATCTGGCGCAACGTTTTGCTGCCGATTATCAGGGCGATGAATGGCAAGCCTTTCAGCAATTGAGCGCCAGCAATCGCGCGCCCTTCTCTGCCTTCCTGCGTCTGCCGGATAACGCCGTGCTGAGCGTTTCACCCGAACGTTTCCTGTGGCTGGAGAATCAACGGATCCAAACCCGCCCCATCAAAGGCACCCTGCCGCGGCTGGCCGATGCTGAACAGGATGCACAGCAGGCGCAACGGTTGGCGAATTCCGCCAAAGACCGTGCGGAGAATCTGATGATTGTCGATTTGCTACGCAATGATATCGGCCGCGTCGCCGAACCGGGCAGCGTGCGGGTTCCCGAACTGTTCGTGGTCGAACCTTTCCCGGCGGTGCATCATCTGGTCAGCACCATTACCGCCACCCTGCCGCAACACACTCCGGCGACCGAGCTGCTGCGCGCCTGTTTCCCTGGGGGGTCCATCACCGGTGCGCCCAAGGTGCGAGCGATGGAGATTATTGAAGAACTGGAACCCCAGCGACGGAATGCCTACTGCGGCAGCATCGGGTATATCAGCGCCTGCGGCACCATGGACACCAATATCACGATCCGCACCCTGATCACCGAAAACGGCCGTATATATTGTTCTGCCGGGGGCGGCATCGTCGCCGACAGCCAGGAACAGGCGGAATACCAGGAAACCTTTGATAAAGTCGGCCGCATCCTGCCGCAACTGGGGGAGTTTATCGCTTCGTGAATCCACCGACTTATCCGGCCTCGCTGGCGGCCTTTATCAGCCGCTTTCAACTGCAACTGCCACAGGCAGCGCAGATCTCACATAACGTTCGACCGGCCGCGGTACTGATCCCGATTATCTGTCGCCCCGAACCCACGTTGTTACTGACACGCCGAGCCGATTCACTGCGCAAACACCCGGGCCAGGTGGCGTTTCCGGGCGGTAAAACAGATGCTGAAGACGGCTCGGCAATTATCACCGCCCTGCGCGAAGCTCAGGAGGAAGTGGCAATCCCCTCACAGGCAGTGACCATTCTGGGACAACTGACCCCACTCGACAGCAGCACCGGTTTTCAGGTGACCCCGGTGGTCGGCTTGATCTCACCCGATGTGCAATTTTTCGCCAATGAAGACGAAGTGGCCGACGTGTTTGAAATGCCGCTGCACGAAGCGCTGACACTTTCGCGCTATTACCCGCTGGATATTCAGCGTGCCGGCCATTCGCACCGCATTTATTTGTCCTGGTATCAGAGCCAGTTTGTCTGGGGTTTGACTGCCGCCATCATTCGACGACTGGCGCAGCAGGTCAGCATTTAACGCCAATAATGTGACCCCCATCACAAGCCAAACGGTTACCTGTACCACTGGCGTGGGTAAAGCGATCGTCATCACTCCATTGGTTTGTTTTTTCAACTACCTTCCTGTCTATCAGAGTTTTAAAAAAACTGTAAACCCTCTCTTCAACCTTACGAAATACCTGTAAAATACCACCGTCCGGAATAAACCACTATTTAAGCAAGGTTTAAGCCGGCCGCGTTCAGCAGCGGAAGCTGGCGCGATTGCCATTAACCGAGTTTAGGCAATGGGGGTTCCACGGCCACCCGAATGCCTGAGGCAATCAGCAACAAAACTAACACCAAGGATTATTTTATTTCATGCGAAAAAGGCAGCCAAACCCGCGTGGCCCTTTTACAATATCGCTGTTCCCTGCTCGGTTTTTAACCGCCGCAGCCATAACAATATGCCTCTAAGGAGTTTTAGCGTGATTAGCGTTTTCGACATGTTTAAGATCGGCATCGGCCCGTCCAGCTCTCATACGGTTGGACCGATGAAAGCCGGCAAACAGTTTGTCGACGATCTGGTAAATCAAGGCCTTATGCCTTCTATCACGCGTGTTGCCGTTGATGTTTACGGCTCACTCTCATTGACCGGTAAAGGTCACCATACCGATATCGCTATCATCCTCGGCCTGGCGGGCAATATGCCAGATACCGTTGATATCGATAGCATCCCGGGTTTTATTCGCGATGTAGAACAACGTCAACGCCTGATGCTGGCCAACGGCCTGCATGAGGTTGATTTCCCACGTGATGGCGGCATGGTTTTCCGCAGCGACAATTTGCCGCTGCATGAGAACGGCATGCAAATCCACGCCTTCGCCGGGGATAAACAAGTTTACAGCAAGACCTACTACTCACTCGGCGGCGGTTTTATCGTCGACGAAGAGAACTTCGGCAAGGCCGACGCGCACGAGTTGAGCGTTCCTTATCCGTTCAGTTTTGCTCGTGATATTCTCGCCCACTGCCGTGATACCGGGCTGTCTTTTTCCGGCCTGGTGATGCAAAACGAACTGGCGCTGCACAGCAAGCAGGATATCGAGACCTACTTCGGTAATATCTGGCAGACCATGCGCGCCTGTATCGATCGTGGCCTAAATACCGAAGGTGTGCTGCCGGGGCCACTGCGTGTGCCACGCCGTGCTTCTGCGCTACGCCGCCTGCTGGTGTCTTCCGACAAGCTGTCCAGCGACCCAATGAACGTAATTGACTGGGTCAATATGTTCGCGCTGGCGGTCAACGAAGAGAACGCCGCCGGTGGCCGTGTTGTTACCGCACCCACTAACGGTGCCTGTGGTATCGTTCCGGCCGTGTTGGCTTATTACGACCACTTTATCGAATCCGTCAGCCCGGATATCTACATCCGTTACTTTATGGCGGCGGGTGCCGTCGGTGCGTTGTACAAGATGAACGCCTCTATCTCCGGCGCCGAAGTGGGCTGTCAGGGGGAAGTGGGTGTGGCTTGCTCAATGGCGGCAGCCGGCCTGGCCGAACTGCTGGGCGGGAGTCCGGAGCAAGTTTGCATCGCGGCAGAGATTGGCATGGAGCACAATCTGGGGCTGACCTGTGACCCGGTTGCCGGCCAGGTTCAGGTGCCTTGTATCGAACGTAATGCCATTGCTTCCGTGAAAGCGATCAACTCGGCGCGTATGGCCTTGCGTCGCACCAGTGAGCCACGCGTGTCTCTGGATAAGGTGATCGAAACCATGTACGAAACCGGCAAAGACATGAATGCCAAATATCGCGAAACCTCTCGCGGTGGGTTGGCGATCAAAGTGCAATGTGACTGACCCTCTAACCCCGCCTTAATGGCGGGGTTTTTCTTGCTATTACCCTGATTAATCAAATCATTAACGTCACTTTAGTGACAGCGTCACAGAAAACCCACAAAGAATACTCCGTCTATCCTGCGGTTAACCTGCAATTTAGCCCTCTGTTTCACTAAATTTAAATAATTTACTGGGTTACCATCACTCTTGTATAACGACAGGCTAGAATTAGCCGAGGATCATACAGGGCTGTTTGGCCTGACGGTGGTTCTGGGCTGGCTTACCGAACAAGGATTGAGCGATGTTGATGACCCAACTTGCCGTGACCAAATACCGCTATTACCGTTGGCTACTGGCCGGGGTGGTCGGGTTGGCTATTCTGCTGCTGTCACTGTATACCCGCTATTATCAGGAGCTTGGCTCCATTGAACAAAGCCGACAGGCGCTTGCCACCCGTACTGTCGCCAAGATTAATGATTTGCTGACGCCAGCCAAGCAGCAAGCCAAACGCAGTATGCCGATGTTGAGTCAATCCTGTGAAATCGCGATGCCGACGTTACGTTTTCGCGCCGCACAAAATCAGGCTTTACGGGCCATGCTATTGGTCAAAGACGGCATTATTTACTGTTCCAGCCTGTTTGGTTCCCGTACCTATGTTTTAGCCGCCATTTTGCCCGCAATAGCAAACGATGGCGCGACGTTGGCGCTGCGCCCTTCACTCTCGGTCGCCAAAGGCGTGCCAACTCTGATTATGTGGACTCCAACCGAGGCAGATAACCGTAGCAACGGCGTGTTACACGTCTTCAATATTGAGTTATTGGCGAACTTCCTGCTGGAACCCCAGGAACCCTACGCACAACGGGTGGTGCTGAACGTCGGCGACTTCAGCCTGGAATATGGCCGCCGGGAAATTTTGCGTAGTGATACCCTGACAACCAACCTGCGCTTTACCGCAAAATCCACTCAGTATCCGTTCTCTATTTCGCTGTTCGGCCCTCAGGCCAGCATGCTGGCGTTGGCGGCGCTGCCACGCCATATCCCATTGTCGTTGTTGATCAGCCTGCTGGCGGCCTATGTGGTGTATCTGCTAACGGCAAACCGCATGAGCTTGTCGTACCATATTGGTCACGCCATTTCCCATCGCGAATTCCGCGTTTATTGTCAGCCAATTATCAATGCTGAAACCGGCCGCTGCGTCGGGGTTGAGATGCTGCTGCGCTGGAAGAACAAACGCCAGGGCTGGATCTCCCCCGACGTTTTTATTCCGCTGGCGGAGCAGCATGGCTTAATCATCGCCCTGACCCGTTACCTGATGACCACCGTGGTGGAAAACCTGCAGTTATTCCCGCCACGCCCGTCTTTTTATATCAGCATTAACGTCGCGGCCGAGCATTTCAACGGGGTGACCATTATCGATGACATCCGCCGCCTGTGGCTGCCGGCCCACCCCATGCCTTCGCTGATGCTGGAATTGACCGAACGCACCGCCCTGTCGGAAATTCAGTATGAGCAAATCAAAACGCTGAAGGAAATGGGTATCATGTTGGCGATCGACGATTTTGGCACCGGGCACAGTTCACTCAGCTATCTGAAGAAACTCAGCCCAGACGTATTGAAGATCGACCGTGGCTTTACCGCGGCTATCGGCACCGATGCGATTAACGCTACCGTTACCGATACCATTATCACGCTGGCGCAACGCCTGAAATTAAGGCTGGTGGCCGAGGGCGTGGAAACCGCTGAGCAGGCTGATTATCTTCGCTCACGCGAGGTGAACGCGCTGCAGGGCTTCTATTTTGCCAAGCCGATGCCGATCAATGTATTCCCGCTATGGTTACAGCAGTACGAATCAAGATTGCGGACGGTGAATCAGCGGGAGGAACGGCAGAAGGAACAAGAAAGCAAGCCGGAGGCGTGATGCCCCCGGCCCCGGTGTTACTGGTGTTCCTCGTCGAGAGGTTCCACCTTGGTAATACGCACCAACTCAATGCGGTACTCGGACACGGCAACGACTTCGAAACGCAGTCGGTTAAGTTCTACCGTTTCGCCCACCGCCGGCATCTGACCGTAGTGGGACAGCAGGAACCCCGCCAGGGTGGCGAAATCCGCCGTCGGACTGACCAGATCCTCGCAGTTCAGCGCCTGTTCCAGGGAGTGTAGATCGGCTCCGCCCTTCACCAGCCAGCCGGCATCTTCCACCACGATATCGGGCGTTTCATCCTCGTCCGGGAATTCACCGGCAATCGCCTCCAGCACATCCAGTGGCGTGACCAGCCCCTGCACTACGCCAAATTCGTTGGTAACTACCACCAAACGCCCCTTGGCACGGCGCAATACCGCCAGCAGGTTAATCACGTCCATGGTGTCCGGCACCACAATCGGTGGCGTGCGCGCGGCAAACTCGGCAATATCATCACCCCGTTCTACCGCCACCAGCAGATCCTTGGCACGAACCACACCGATAATTTCATCCAGCGAGTCACGGCAAACCGGGAACAGGCTGTGCGGCGTATCCAGCAGTTGCTCACGCACCTCTTCACGGGAACGATCGCAATCCACCCATGAAATCTCGGTGCGTGGCGTCATCACGCTACGCAGTGAACGTGAGGCCAGCGTTAACACGCCGCTGATCATATAGCGTTCTTCCTCGGCGAAGGTTTCATCCACCGGCTGCGGTGCCGTTTCGTCCGTCTGCTGTGCCCGCTGTTGCCCCATCAGGCGCATGATCGCCTCTGCGGTGCGTTCACGCATCGGGCGATGAGCCTGATGCTTGATAAAGTTGCGGCGGGCAATTTGGTTAAACAGCTCAATCAGGATCGAGAAACCAATTGCGGCATACAGGTAACCTTTAGGAATATGCAAACCAAAACCTTCGGCGATCAGGCTAAGGCCGATCATCAACAGGAAGCTCAGGCACAGCACCACAATAGTAGGATGCGCATTCACGAAGTTAGTCAGCGGTTTGGAAGCCACCAGCATCACCACCATGGCGATGACAACGGCGGTCATCATGACCGGCAGGTCGTTCACCATACCCACGGCGGTAATTACCGCGTCGAGTGAGAACACGGCGTCAAGGATCACAATCTGCACCACCACCGCCCAGAATTTAGCGTAGCCACGGTTGGCGCCATCCTGGTGCGTTTGCCCTTCCAGCCGTTCGTGCAGCTCCATGGTGGCCTTGAACAACAGGAACACCCCGCCGAACAACAGGATCAGGTCGCGACCGGAGAAGCTGAACTCCCCAACGCTAAACAGCGGTGTGGTCAGCGTCACCATCCAGGAAATAACCGACAACAGGCCCAGACGCATAAACAGCGCCAGCGACAGGCCGAGGATGCGCGCTTTATCACGCTGCTTCGGCGGCAGCTTATCGGCCAGAATGGCGATAAACACCAGGTTGTCGATACCCAGTACAATTTCCAATACCACCAGTGTCAGTAACCCAGCCCAAATTGAGGGGTCCATTAAAAATTCCATATCAGACTCCGAAAAAAAGACGGGATGGCCGAGCGGTGCTCAGACGTGACAATGCCGACGCAGCAAGGGCGCGGACAGAAACAGCAAGATATCGGGATTGCAGTACCGGGGGATGGCCGAACGGCCG
Organism: Serratia proteamaculans; assembly: GCF_008830365.1. GTDB lineage: Bacteria > Pseudomonadota > Gammaproteobacteria > Enterobacterales > Enterobacteriaceae > Serratia > Serratia proteamaculans. Next base: position 1,163,809 of record NZ_WBKI01000001.1, read on the forward strand.
TGTGACTTGTGCAACGCCAGCAGGTGGCGGGTGGAACCTTGAAAAACAGTAACTTCGGTGACAGTCCATAGGGTGGGCTGAGGCCCTTCACTCCTAAATATGAAAGAAGAAATACTCTAGCAGGAATTTTTTTGCCGGCAAAGAAGCTTTTTTACCTTCTGCATCGTCTTGTAACAGCTCTGGTGTTTAATTCCGCAAACACCGGGTTAGGACTTATCCGAGCGTTCAATAACAGAGCAACGTCACAAAATTTATTTTTTCACTCACTAAAATAAATGGCGCTGATGGGATTCATTGCGCACAGGCGTTTGAAACTGCGCGGGAAATGTTAACGGCGGGTTTCCAAATTTCTACCATAATGTATCTGAACCACGCAGGTGACTGCCAGCAAGGAAATGAACTAAACAACGACACAATCCGTGCATGAAGTTCAATGAGGAGGTAGCGAGTGGCAATAGCTATTATCATCGGCACACACGGGACCGCAGCAGAACAATTGCTGAAAACGACGGAAATGCTATTGGGCGAACAGGACAACGTCGCTTTTATAGATTTCGTCCCCGGTGAAAATGCCGAAACGTTAATCGAGAAATACAACGGAAAAATCAGTGGACTCGACACCAGCGGTGGCGTCCTGTTCCTGGTCGATACCTGGGGCGGCAGCCCGTTCAATGCGGCCAGCCGCATTGCCGTCGATAAAGAAAACTATGAGGTCGTCACCGGGGTTAACATTCCGATGCTGGTGGAAACGTTCATGGCACGAGATGACAACCCTGGCTTCGACGATCTGGTCGCGCTGGCGTTGGAAACCGGCCGTGAGGGCGTGAAAGCGCTGAAAAAACCAGCCGAAGAGAGTGTTAAGCCCGCGGCACCACAGAGTGTTCCTGCCGCAAAACCCGCTGCGCCTCAGGCACCGCTGGGCCCTAATGACCATATGAAAATCGGCCTGGCCCGCATCGATGACCGTTTGATTCACGGTCAGGTTGCGACCCGCTGGACCAAGGAAACCGACGTCACTCGCATCATCGTGATCAGTGACGAAGTTGCCGCCGATCACGTTCGTAAGACCTTACTGACTCAGGTTGCCCCGCCGGGCGTCACCGCACATGTGGTTGACGTGGCGAAAGCCATCCGCGTCTGGAACAACCCGAAATACGCCGGCGATCGCGTGATGTTTCTGTTCACCAACCCGACCGACGTCTGGCGTTTGGTGGAAGCCGGTGTGGATATCAAATCGGTGAATATCGGCGGCATGGCGTTCCGTCAGGGCAAAACCCAGGTGAACAACGCCGTTTCGGTTGATGAAAAAGATATCGAAGCGTTTAAGAAATTAAACGAGCGCGGTATTGAATTGGAAGTTCGTAAAGTCTCGTCCGACAGTCGGTTAAAAATGATGGACCTGATTAACAAACTCAATTAATGGCGACATCTCCCAAGATAATTGGAGTGGCATCGCGGCGGCAAGTCTGCAAATCACCAGGAGCATAGCGAACTATGTGACTGGGGTGAGTGGATGCAGCCAACAAAGATGCAGCTTCAAGTATGAAGGCGACAGCCAATAATTATTTTACTCAGAGATCTTTGGTCATAGGAGAAGTGCAATGGAGATTACCACTCTTCAGATTGTACTGATATTTATCGTTGCCTGTATCGCCGGGATGGGTTCTGTCCTCGACGAGTTTCAGTTTCACCGTCCGCTGGTCGCCTGTACCCTGATCGGCTTTATTCTCGGTGACATGAAAAGCGGTATCATCATCGGCGGTACGCTGGAGATGATCGCTCTGGGCTGGATGAACATCGGTGCGGCGGTAGCGCCAGATGCGGCGTTGGCGTCAATCATTTCCACCATTCTGGTTATTGCCGGTGGACAAAGCGTCGGGGCCGGCATCGCCCTGGCCATACCGCTGGCAGCCGCTGGGCAAGTGCTGACCATCATCGTGCGTACCCTGACCGTGGCCTTCCAGCATGCGGCAGACAGCGCGGCGGAGCGCGGCAGTTTACGCGCCATTACCTGGTTGCATATCTCCGCCCTGCTGCTGCAGGCAATGCGTATCGCCATCCCGGCGGTTATCGTTGCGGTTTCGGTGGGCACCTCAGGCGTTCACGCGCTGCTTAACTCGATCCCGGAAGTCGTCACCAGCGGCCTTAACATCGCCGGTGGGATGATCGTGGTGGTTGGTTACGCCATGGTGATCAACATGATGCGTGCCGGCTACCTGATGCCATTCTTCTACCTCGGTTTCGTTACCGCTGCCTTCACCAACTTTAACCTGGTCGCCCTCGGCGTGATCGGTGTGGTGATGGCCGTGCTTTATATCCAGCTCAGCCCGAAATACAACAAGTCTCAGGTAGTCCAGGCTGGTCCGGCTAATGCCAACGACCTCGATAACGAACTCGACTAGGAATAGGTGAGAGAAATGGTTGATACAACAGCTCAAAAGAAACTCACGCCAGCCGATATTCGCGGTGTGTTTATGCGCTCGAATCTGTTCCAGGGTTCATGGAACTTCGAACGTATGCAGGCGCTGGGTTTTTGCTTCTCAATGGTGCCGGTGATCCGTCGCCTGTACCCGGAAAATAACGACGACCGCAAACAGGCGATCAAACGCCATCTGGAGTTCTTTAACACCCATCCTTACGTGGCCGCGCCGGTACTTGGCGTTACCATGGCGATGGAAGAACAGCGCGCTAACGGGGCACCGATTGACGATGCGGCTATCAACGGCATCAAGGTCGGTTTGATGGGGCCACTGGCCGGTGTCGGCGACCCGATTTTCTGGGGTACCGTACGGCCGGTATTCGCCGCACTCGGCGCCGGTATTGCCATGAGTGGCAGCCTGCTGGGTCCGCTCTTGTTCTTCGTTCTGTTCAACCTGGTGCGCCTGATGACCCGTTATTACGGCGTGGCCTACGGTTACCGCAAAGGGGTGGATATCGTTAATGATATGGGCGGCGGCTTCCTGCAAAAACTGACGGAAGGAGCGTCCATTCTCGGCCTGTTTGTCATGGGGGCACTGGTTAACAAGTGGACGCACGTGAATATCCCACTGGTGGTGTCGAAGATCACCGACCAGACCGGGCATACCACGGTGACCACGGTGCAAACCATCCTCGACCAGTTGATGCCGGGTCTGGTGCCGCTGCTGCTGACCTTCGGCTGTATGTGGCTACTGCGCAGAAAAGTGAATGCGCTGTGGATCATCATTGGCTTCTTTGCCATCGGTATCTTCGGTTACTGGATAGGTCTGCTGGGTCTGTAAGCGTTTTAACCACCGGGGGGCCCCCCCCCGGTTTGAGTTTGATATTTAGCCCGAGATACCCGGGCCTAGCGCACCGAGGGGCGCTCCGGCAACTAAAGTTGCTACGACCCCTTCGGCACGCTCTCCCTAATAACTGGCTCTGCCAGTCGTCTGCCCGGGGAAACCCCCGGTTTTTTATTTGTGGAGTTGAAAGATGTCGCTGACCGATAGCGTATTACTGATTTTCACCGCGCTGATGCTGGTGTATGCGATTTACGACGAGTTCGGTATGGACCTGCTGAAAGGCAAAACCTTGCTCAAGGTGCAGTTAAAACGCCGTAATCGGATTGATGGCCTGATTTTTATCGGCCTGATCGCCATTCTGCTCTATCGAAATGTCACCACTCAGGGTGCGTTAATAACCACCTATCTGCTTATTTCTTTAGCACTGATCGCCATTTATATTTCTTATATCCGCTGGCCCAAGATGTTGTTTAAAGCCCAGGGTTTCTTTTATGCCAATGCCTTTATTGAATATAACCGGATTAAAGCCATGAATTTATCCGAGGATGGCATCCTGGTGATAGATCTGGAGCAGCGTCGCTTGCTGATTCAGGTTACTCAATTAGACGATCTGGAAAAAATTTATCACTTTTTTGTAGAAAATCAGTGAGTAAGAAATAGCCTCATATCTCCCATCGCCTCGCCCTGCGCTGCATGTGGATAATTACTCGCCAGCGCACGAGGCTACCTGATGATTATTTGCGCAATATTGTTGCACTCGCCTACATTATATTCCTTCTTGTACATTCCATTAATGAAAATAATTATCAACCCCAAACAAATGCCCATGGGGAATAAGGGTTGTTGGTAACGGAATTAATATGGTATTGTTGCGCCGTCATTGGGGAGTAGCCGGTTTCTGGACAATAAAACGCCAGAAACGCCCGTATCAACATACTCGTTTTATACATTAAAACGTGGTACGGGCAGCCAGGTAAGGTTGGCGAGACCATAGGCACGTAACTCCGTCGTATGGTTGGGGGTGGGTTACGTGTATATGGAGCCGCCCGGCCGAGGTTACTTAACATGAACTTGTCAGCTACACTCATTCTCGCTTTTGGCATGTCTATGGATGCATTCGCCGCATCGATCGGCAAAGGTGCCAGCCTGCATCAACCCCGTTTTCGTGAAGCGCTACGCACCGGACTCATCTTCGGGGTGGTCGAAGCCATTACGCCGATTATCGGTTGGGGCATCGGCTTGTTCGCCAGCCAATACATTATGGAATGGGATCACTGGGTCGCCTTCTCACTGCTGTTTATCCTCGGCATGCGCATGATCGTCGAAGGCGTCAGAAACCGGCCGGACGAAGTGGAAAAAGTGAAGCGTCACGGGTTCTGGCTGTTGGTCGCTACCGCCATCGCCACCAGCCTCGACGCCATGGCCATCGGTGTCGGTCTGGCCTTCCTGCAGGTGAATATCGTGCACACTGCCATGGCTATCGGCTGCGCCACCATGATTATGGCCACCCTGGGCATGATGATTGGCCGCTTTATCGGGCCATTGCTAGGCAAACGTGCGGAGATCCTCGGCGGCGTGGTGCTGATCGGTATCGGCTTCAATATCCTGCTGGAGCATTTGGGTTATCTCGCCTGATCCTGCTGAACGCAAAGAAAAACCTGCCAATGGCAGGTTTTTTTATTTGTGGCACGTGATTCAGGCTTAATCAGGCTGGCGGCGGTACAGCACGATGACAAAATCGGTTTCGCAGGCGAAGGCCTCGCAGCCAATCAGGTGCTGCTGCACCTCTGGAGAGGCCCGCCAGGCAAACGGCGTCATCTGCAGCAGGTTGGCCGCCTGCTCACCCGGTAACGTCATCGGGTAGGCTAACGACTCAACGTGTTCACAGTCAAAACCGGCGAACTGCTCATCCTGTTCGACATGCAGTTGCACCTGCTGATAGACCTGTTCTTTCAATTGGTACAGGTGACGTGGGCCGGGTGATACCGTGACCACTACACCACCGGGTTTCACCACCCGAGCCAGCTCTTCAGCTTTGCAAGGCGCATAAATACGCAGTATCGCGTCCAGAGAGCCGTCGGCAAACGGCAGGCGGTGGCTCGACGCCACACAGAATGACACTGCCGGATAACGCTTGGCGGCGTAGCGGACAGCCACTTTGGCAACATCCAGGCCATACACCGTAATATTCCGCTGCTGCGCCAATCGGGCCGCCACCTCTGCCGTGTAGTAGCCTTCACCACAGCCAATATCCAGTAACGCCTGTGCATCGGTCGCCAACGCCTGATCCAACAGCTCAGCCACCCGCTGCTGCAAGGGCTGATAGAAACCCGCATCCAGGAAAGCCCGCCGCGCCTGCATCATTTCCACACTATCTCCGGGCTGCTTTGAACGCTTGTGCTGTACCGGCAGCAGATTAACATAGCCTTCTTTGGCGCAGTCAAACTGATGGTTGGCGTCGCAACGCCATTGCAGATGAGATAAATGAAGCGGTTGATGACACAGAGGGCACTGATAAGACATGGCTTGGATTCCAGAGAGATACGGCGCGGCTAGTCTAAAGAAGGCGCTGGTGTGATGCAAGGTACATCCCGCCAGGGCCTAGCCAAGCAGGAAAAAAACTGGCTACACTGACGTTAAGTTTTCTGACGCAGGCAAAAACCTTATATGACCGATTATTCCCTACTGCTCAACACCATACCGGCCATTCAGCACGGTTTCGGCAACAAAAGTGCGCTGCTGCCCGGCCACCTGCAGCCCTACCGCGCCACCCAGCCGGAGAAGAAACAGGTACATGGCACTCGTATTGTTGACGTTACGCAGACAACGCAACTGTGCGGTGAAGCCGATGGCTTCTATACCACCCAGCCCGGCATTTTGCTCAGCGTGTTAACGGCAGACTGTCTGCCGGTGATTTTCAGCCGTAACGACGGTTCTGCCATTGCTGCCGTGCATGCCGGCTGGCGTGGCCTGCTGGATGGTATTCTGGAGCAACTGGCGGCGCGTATCAGCAGTGATGACTCAACGGCAAATTGGGTGGCTTCCATTGGCCCTGCGGCCGGCCCCTGCTGTTACGAGGTCAACGAGGAACTGGTCGCAAGGTTCAAGCAACAGTTACCCCTGCCCGCGGCCTTAATCAGCCCCCATTATCGCCACCTGGATCTGGCCGCCATCGCCGAATCCAAACTCCGCGAACTGGGGTTTGCCGCCGTTGACCATGCCGGAAGCTGCACCATCTGCACCCCCAATACTGACCCGCGCCAGCCACAGCGTTTTAAATACACCAGCTACCGTCGCAACAGTCACCGGCGCGAGCAAGACCCTACGCATCCGGGTATTACTGGGCGAAATCAGTACGCGGGGATTATTATTACCGGTAGATAACAGAAACGAAAAAACCCGCACTAAGGCGGGTTTTTTGTACAGCTGACGCTGATTAGATTGCAGTAACGTTTACTGCAGATGGGCCTTTCTGGCCATCTTGGATTTCGAACTCAACGTTCTGGCCTTCAGCCAGGGTTTTGAAGCCGTTACCCTGGATTGCAGAGAAGTGTACGAACACGTCTTTGCTGCCGTCAGCTGGAGTGATGAAACCGAAACCTTTAGATTCGTTGAACCACTTAACTTGACCTTTAATCTTTGCCATCTTGAGTATTTCCTTTGGATTGTTTAAACCGCCCGGAGGCGTTACATAGACAAACTAGAGTCGTTACTGCTTGAGGCACTAAGATAAGGATCGGCAGAGAAGCGGTATTCAACGCTAACGTTTTTACTCAGAACTTCTTTACTGAAAATGCCACACATATACAGAACTGTACCTCGTTTTACCCAGATGCGTTATCACATACTCTGTATTCGATGGCAAGCCATTTTTAATCACTGGTGGAGCTGTCGCACATATTTGAAACGGTCGAGAGCAACATAAGCTTAAATAGACTAAAAGATGTTGAAGCCTTAGCTATTTTCTGCTTAACAGTGATACCTCGCCACACTCCGCACCCTGACTGAATTTTAACAATTCTTTCATCCAATTGACCAATGTATGTTGCAACATATAACCCCAGGCAGACGCTTAGAACGTTAAAAAATTTGAATCTTTATGGAATTTCTTATACAACTTTTGAATATCGATGAACGGGCACATTTGATATCGGATGATCCGACCATCGGGTTGCCGTCTGGATGGCCCGACGCTGGCACCGCCTTTCGTCCGCGACTTCCCTGCCCCCGGCAACGAAATAATACCTAGGCTCATTATTGCTCTCAATCAGAGTGGCCACAATTTGTGCAACCGGGATCTCACGACAAAAATCAAATAGCGTGCCACTTTAGGGTGCATAAGCATGCAAAATCAGAATTTACGCACTCTTGTCGTGCAGCAGCAGTGAAATACATTACTTATTACGGGGGTTAAATAACGGCAATAACCTTGAAGAGTGTGGGAATCTATAGCGAAATTAAATCTTAAAAACCGCGCAGGTATTTACTCGGTCAATAAGAATGTCTAACGAGCGTATTTATTTTCTCTTTTTCTACACGTGGTATCTATTCAGGCCAACGCGTAACCTCAGGCATGGGATAACCGGCCCCGCACTACGGAATGGCCACAGCCCGCATCGGAGCTGGCCTGCAGGCGGTGGCAACCTTCGCGCCCGTCCTACAGGCCCAGAGTTAACGCTTAAGAGTTAGCCTCAAGCGCGATACGCTCACCAATTTTGATTGGCCGAAACCGGTGCTGCTCTATTCCCGCTGCACTCAGAGCAAGATTTAATTGCTGTGGCGGTTCATCCAACGACTCGTCGGCCAACTCAAAAACCCCCCAATGGATCGGAATCACCCGCGGCGCATTTAATTGTTGATAAAGCGTCACCGACTGCTGCGGATCCATATGTTGTTCCTGCATGAACCAGCGTGGAGCATAAGCACCAATCGGCAACGCCGCCACGTCAAACGGCCCTAAACGGGTACCAATGTCTGCCAGACTATCCGAATAGCCGCTGTCTCCGGAAAAATAGAAGCGTAGCGCCGGATGATGGATCACCCAACCGCACCAGAGAGAGCGATTGCGGTCCCACAGGGTGCGCATGCTCCAGTGACGCGCCGGCGTACAATGAAACGTCAAATCCCCCAACTGCAGGCTATCCCACCAGTCCAGCTCTTCTACCCGCTGCAGGCGGTAACGTCGGAACCAGTTCTTCAGCCCCAGCGGCACAATAAAGGTCGCCTGCGGGAATCGCCGCGCCAGTTGCCGAACGGTGCGTCGATCGAGATGGTCATAATGATTATGTGAAATTAATACTACGTCCACCGTCGGCAACTGTTGAACCGTCAACGGCGGCGGTGTCTTACGCTTCGGACCATAAAAACTGAACGGCGATGCACGCTCCGACAGTACCGGATCGATCAGAATATAACGACCATCGAGACGCAGCAGCATCGAGGCATGCCCCAGCCACCAGATACTGTTATCGCTGCCGCTAAGATCGGCATGTTGCCACCAGCGCTGGGTAAACTGCGGATAGCCAATCTGCGGCGGTTTGGGCAACCCTTGCTGTTTACGCTCATCCTGCCAGCGCTTTAAATCCCCCGCCTGACGTTGCGAAGGCTCCGGATTGCGAAACCCCTGCGGGGTATGGTGCGCTTTGCGGGCATCATAGTAACGATTGGTTATCTTCAAGTTGCTCTCCCGACCATTGCGGACACCCTGCACGGGTAGGTTCGTCAGCATACCAAGATACGCGATCCGCACGCTTTGTGAACCGTGCTCACCTCAGGGGGACCTTTTCGGGTATTGTGTTGTCACAGTCCCTGTAAGAATGCCAGGGCCGACTAGAGCCTGTTAAGCATCTCTTAAGATCCTTGTGATTTACTTATAGGACATTCAGAAAAGGAGAAGTTATGAGCCGTTCTACATCACGCAAATCACGTGTTCGATTGGGCCGTATCCGTAGCGCGATGCTGGCACAAATGCAGTATTGGAAAATGTATGCCGCGATGAAACTGCGCCGGGTGCGCGTACCGACACCACTGGTACTGCTGTTTGGCGCGCTGGTGAGTTTCTTCATGCTGGGCGTGTTGATGCTAAGCGTGGTCGCTATCGATGTCATCACCACCCTGTTCCTGCTGTGCAGGAAGCTGTTGGGATTGGGCCGCGCCACCCCAGGCAATGCCTTTATGCCTCGCAGCTAAAGGATGAACCGGAGGCGCAGACAGCGCCTCCGTTATAGATTACCGCCGAACTTTAGCGCCTTTGCGGCGCGTCAGCATAAAGCCTGTCCACAACAGCAAGATCCACACCGGCATCAGCAATACCGAGATACGGATCCCCTCGCTGAAATACATGATCACCAAAATCAGGCTGAGGAACACCAGGCACAGGTAGTTGCCAAACGGGTACCACAACGCCTTGAAGATTGGGATCACGCCCTGACGGTTTTTCGCTGCGCGGAACCGCAGATGCGCCAGACAAATCATCACCCAGTTAATCACCAGGGTAGAGACCACCAACGCCATCAGCAACTCAAAGGCCTTCCCCGGCATCACATAGTTGATCAGCACGCCGACCGAGGTTACCAGCGCCGACAGCGCGATCGACAATACCGGGACACCACGCTTGTTCACCCGAGTCAACGCCTTCGGCGCATTCCCCTGCGTCGCCAGCCCGAACAGCATACGGCTGTTGGCATAGACCCCACTGTTGTAGACCGAAAGCGCCGCAGTGAGCACCACCACATTGAGCAGGGTTGCCACCAGATTGCTGTTCAGCGCATGGAAAATCATCACGAACGGGCTGCCACCCTCGACCACTTTGTCCCACGGATAGAGCGAAAGCAGTACCGTCAGCGAGCCGATGTAAAAAATCAGAATGCGGTACACCACCTGGTTGGTGGCCTTGGGGATACTACGGCGTGGATCGGCCGCTTCAGCGGCCGTAATGCCCACCATCTCCAGCCCACCGAATGAGAACATGATCACCGCCATCGCCATCACCAGCCCTTCAATGCCGTGTGGCATAAAGCCGCCCTGCTCCCACAGGTTGCCGATACTGGCTTGCGGACCGCCGTTGCCGCTGGCCAATAGCCAGGCACCGAAGACGATCATGCCGACAATCGCTACCACCTTGATGATGGCAAACCAGAACTCGGTTTCGCCGTACAGCCGCACGTTAACCAGGTTGATCATATTGATCAGAACAAAGAATACCGCGGCGGAAACCCAGGTAGGGATGTCCGGCCACCAATACTGAATATAAATACCGACCGCAGTCAATTCAGCCATGCCGACCAAAATGAACATCGCCCAGTAGTTCCAGCCGGAAAGAAAACCGGCGAAATCACCCCAGTATTTATAGGCGAAGTGGCTAAACGACCCGGCGACCGGCTCTTCAACCACCATCTCCCCCAACTGACGCATGATCAGAAAAGCGATAAAACCGCCAATGGCATAACCCAGCAGCACCGAGGGGCCGGCCATTTTAATGGTCTGCGCAATGCCGAGAAACAGGCCGGTACCGATGGCGCCGCCCAGGGCGATGAGTTGTATGTGTCTGTTTTTTAAACCGCGTTTTAGCGGGGTATCCTGCTGCTGACCGCCCATCTTATCCTCATATGGCGTGGGATCCTGCCGCTTTTGCGCAAGATTTCGCCAATCAATAAATGTATCTGCGGGCGGCTTTTTAACACTTAACCCCGTGAGCATCAAGGAGTAGCGCCCCGGCAACGATGGCCAGGGCGCTATTTTATACTGGGAATAACCGTAGAAGGGATGAGTTTTTAACCGGACAGGCCGCACAATTTGGTCAGATTGCGCGCGCCAATCATCAGCGTTGCGACGTAGGACTGGCGGCGTGTTACCACCTCTACCGCCACGCGATCGTTTTGATATTTTATCAGATAGGTTGACGGCCAGCCCTGTCGACGCTGACCAAAGCTTTCGGCGTGACGATCGATTGCCGCATGGGCAACCACCAGATGAGACAAGTTTTTATCACCTTTAATAATGCGCTTCATAAACAGGCTCCGCCAGAGACAAGTTCTGTTGTCATAAAAAGGGAAAGTCATCAGTAATTCTGGTGTTTTAACGGACCATTTCGTTAGTTTGCTGGCTCAGCAGGAAACAGATCATCGCTGCACGCAGTGGGCTGCTGCAGTCCGCCTGCCACTCGCCTAGCTGAGTGCTCATGCGCGCTTGCCACTGCGTACTGTCGCTTTGAGCATCGGCATTCAGACTGATTTTATTGGCGCAGATAATCGGCCAGGCATCGGAGGGATTCTTGCAATAATCTTTACCTTTCACACCGCCGTAAGGATACCATTTATCCGGATTTTCTCCGGTGATCAACGCAATGCTGCGGTTCACCTCGGCGTCGCTTTCTTCATACCATTTAATCATCGGCTTTATCCATCTTTCGTAGAGTTGGCGCTACATTACGATGCTAATACGACAGATTTATGACAATGGGATGGGTTTTTATATTATCTACACTAATGTTTTTCGGCGCGATGCGGGTGGCAACGCCACCCGACAGGCATCTTGATTAACGCTCGGGGATAAAACCTTTGAAATCCAGCGTCGGGCTGAGATCGTCATCGTCCGTCACGCTATCGCCGCGCGCGCTATGCGCCAGGCTTTTCAATAATGCAGTTTGCTGACGTTGCTGCTCGGCAATTTCCTGCAGCAGGCGGATCTGCTCATTGGCACGCACACTAGCGCGATTCACCAGGAACCAGATCCACAATCCCACCAGCAGTGCCAGTACGGCGACAACCAGCGACACCAGGCTATTCGGACCAAAACCTAAATCGTACATGGACAACCCTATCTACTGCTAAAAACAGGCGGACATCTTAGCACTCCGGGCCCCGGCACGAACATCTTGATAGAAAATTGTTACGCACTGCCTCGCATCTCACCAGGGAATCAAGCGGGTAACGGAACAAACTCCCAACGCGAATGTGCCCCCCTCATCGCAATAGCTATCCAGCGCCAGCAGATAAAAGAACAGGCAGGCAGCGAGGAACGCCATTATCACGAGGATTTTTTTCCGTAACAAATTTAGCAGCCTCATTGTTATCTTGATAATTTGTTGGGCATGCTATCACAGCCAACTTAAACGAAGTTTAACCTGTCGTTTAGAAACCGGCTTGAGGGCTACTTTTCAGATTGTTACCATTGCCCCCTTCTCCGGAGCGTGGCTATATCGCAACGACGATAAATAACAAGGAGTCACAATGGGTAAGTTGGTGAAATGGGCAGTGCTGCTGGCAGTAGTGTATGGGGTGTTTTTGTTCTCGGGCTATGGCGTGTTGGTCGGCAGCAATAAAAACGTCGGTGGGCTGGGATTGCAGTGTAAGTACATGACAGCACGCAACCTGGTGATCGCCCAGTATCTGCATGGTGATAACGGCGTGATTGGCGTGGCCGATTGCCCGTTGTTCAAGAAAGTCGAAACGGTGGTGGATTAATCACCACCGCTAAGAACCGTCGCTCAGCGGCGGTTTCCCCATTAGCTGCGGGTAAACTTCATCTCAATCAGTGCAATCGCTTTTTCAATCGCCCGCCGGGTCACGGGATCGGCACCGGCTGGGTGAGTGGTAAAATCGATGCTCTTCAACTGGCTTGCCATCTTGTCCCGCACTTCGGTGGGGGCGATAACATCGATAACGTCCAGGATTTGTTTGATCACCAATTGGCAGGCCACCAGGTCGGAAGCCAATTCCTGATCGTTGCTCAGCATGTCGGACATAATTCCTTTCCTTCTTAATTCAGACGCCGCACAGAATAGCATGCCACCTGAGGCTTTACCGCCTCCTGGTCGTTTGCCGCTGAATTTTCAACGATGTTGCGCATTGGCTGCCAAAACGCCCGGTTGAATTGACCTATACTTGAGCCTTGAGCGGCACGCTTTTCGGCGCAACCCTCAGCCACAACCCAACAGGAGAAAGTTATGGCAAACCACAATGTGAAATCCTGGGCTACTGTGCGTGAAACTTCGGTGGAGATCGCCGAGGCTATTTTTGAACTGGCAAAAAACGATGAGGTTCTGGCACAAAAAATCTGGGAAGAAGGCAGTGACGAAGCGTTGCAAATGGCCTTTGCCAAAACCAGCGCCGACCAACTGTACTGGGGTGAAGAAACCGTGGAACGGAAAAACGTTTAATCGGCTAATGCTCAGCAATAAAAAGCCCGGGTCACTCTGTGCCCAGGCTTTTTCGGTAGTCTGTCAAACCCCATTGGGGGTCATATTCTGCCCTGATATCACGGCTCTTCACCTCCCACACCTTCCGCATTATTCATTCTCATCACCGGTGTCACCATAAAAGCGGCCACACCTACAATTACAACCAGAGTAATAATCACTGTCATTAACATGCGATCACCCCATCAACGCTGAATTGTCACGGCTGGATCTGCTTGGGTTGTTATGTGTTGCGATCTGACCCACTTTGGTGCCGGCAGTAGTGGGCAATCTCAGATTAGCCGGTTTTCCTTCCGGCTGACAAGCCACCTGACGATGGTTTTTCCGAATAATTTAGCCTCGGTGTCGGTGGCTTTTTTGTCCGTGGCGGCAAGTTGTGTATACTTCAGCGCTATGTAGATCTCACACAGACGCACTGATGATACAAGAACATCACCTCTCATTAGTCTGCGCCCTCAGTAAATGGGTCGAAACTCACCTTGGAAGAGTGATCCATCTCGAAGAGCTGGCCGAATACTCCGGCTACTCTCTGTGGCACATGCAGAAGCTGTTCAAAGAAGCGACCGGGATTTCGCTGGGCAAATACATCCGTGAGCGCAGACTGGCCGGCGCGGTTTACCAGTTGCGTAGCAGTGACGCTTCTATTTTCGACATCGCCCTCGATTTTGGTTTTGGCTCACAGTCACATTTCACTTATATGTTCAGAAAGCGGTTCGATATCACGCCTTATGATTTTCGTCAGGATTTAAGCGTGGATTTGCACATCGCCCCGCCGCTGCACGTCATTCATCAGAAGACCGCCTGACCGCTTTCCCGCCGCCGTCAACGGCGGGCTAATGCGCCCAAAGGACCACCACCAGCCCCACTAACGCGGGCAGCGCCTGCACCCTGAGGATTTTACGGCTGGCCGTCAGCCCGCCAAACACGCCCGCCACCAGCACACAGCCGAGGAAGAACAGCTGCACCGTCGGATCGTTGCGCCAGACACCCCAGGCCAGTCCTGCCGCCAGAAAACCGTTATACAGCCCCTGATTGGCTGCCAGCACCCGCGTTGCCGCAGCAAACTCTGCGGTGGTAGCAAACACTCGCCTGCCAGTAGGTTTCTGCCAAAGGAACATTTCCAGGATCAGGATATACAAATGGATCGCGGCAATTAACAACACGATTATATTAGAAAGAATTATCATTTTTTTTACGGGGTTAATCTGGGATTAGGTTTAACCAGTATAACCGCACTCAGAATATTGCGAATAATTCGGCATAAAAAAACCCGCCGTAGCGGGTTTATTGCATAATCATTCAGAGTTAGTTTAGTGCGACAACCAACATGGCTGCGATGGTGATCCAAAACGCCGCCGTTGCAATAACAACATGGGATAATCTTGCACGATAGAGTACTTGGCTCATAATGACCTCACAGGCTTCTGACTAGCGGTGGCAACATCACTTCTTGATGATTTATCTTAATCCACTGCTCCGACCTTTTATTTGCGCCAGATCACTATTTACCAGATAAACTATATTTACGCCAAAACATGGAATTTCGATCACATTAATTTAACGTTAATAGAGCGAAATGAATAAAACCATTAGTTTGTTATAGCCTGATGATATCAAACATCGCTCCAGGGCAGGCGGGGTGCGGTCATACGTTGACCATAATAGCCGCTAACTTCGGGAAAACGTGTATTCCCCTGTTCCCAGTCACGTTGCGCCTGAGTAATCTCCTGCTTGTTGTGACCGACAAAGTTCCACCAAATGAGAATCTCTTCGTTTAAAGGTAGTCCGCCGATTAATAATGCACGGCTGCCCTTCCTGGCATGTAACTCGATACGGTTAAGATTCCTACCTAAATAGGCAAACTCATCAGGTGAAAATTTTTCATCATTAACCTCAAATGCACCAATAAGGGGCAAAAATCCTATTTCAAAGTCCTCTCGCAGAGGTAATTGCAAATAGCCATCGGCTAGCCATTCCAAATCAATGGCGATTAAAGGCGAAAGAGTGAACACCGGGGAACGATATTTTTCAAACTCGCCCACCAACAAAGTGTGCCTGACCCCATCGCGTTGCCAGCACGGCAAATCAGGATAATGATCGAAGCGTGGTGCCATATTGGCATGTTCGGCAGGTAACGCGATCCACAATTGCGCGGCGTGTAAACGCCGCTGTTCGCCCGTTGACTGCTCGGTATGCGCGATACCCTGCCCTGCAGTCATCAGATTGACCTGCCCGGGACGTATCACCTGTTCACTGCCCAGGCTGTCACGGTGTAGCACTTCACCTTCAATCATCCAGGTAAAGGTTTGCAGGCCGATATGCGGATGCGGCCCGACGTCCATCCCCTGCGAGGAGCCACTGAATACCGACGGACCGGCATGGTCGAGAAAGCACCAGGCCCCCACGGTACGGCGTTCACGGGTAGGCAAGGCCCGATTGATCTCAATGCCGCCGACTTCGGCGTTGCGTACGGCAATGCGTTGGATCTGACGGATGCCGTCAACCACAGGACAATCACGGGAAGATGAAGTATGAGTTGGGCGGGAATTGCTCATGATAAAACGCCTCCAGAACGTCACACAGATGAGTGAGTAACCGGACGCCAGCTTACCATGAGCCGGCGGCCAGAACGTAACCTGGGTGGTATGGGTGATATGAGCGCTAAGATGCCTTGATATAGCAGCCTTTGATATCGACTTCATCGCGCGCATGCTTCAGATCGGAGAAGTAAGTCACACCAAAGAGTATTGATACCACTAACAACACGGAAACCAGTAAGCCGATAACGGCCAGCAGTTTGGTTTCATCGTGGAGATTGTGCTCCATTTTATCCCCTGTATTGAAAGACGTCATGTCAGCCACAGCGTGACTGACAGTGTAAAGATGATCAGGGAGCAGGACGCTATCGCCAGCACAATGACAGCAAATTGCGCGTCTCCCAAAGTTTCACGGTAGTTTTTATCTTGTGAGGTATTACGTTGTTGTTTCACAGAATCTATCTTAACTCATCACGCGTTAACGTTTTTGTGAGGGGTGATTGATAAAAAGCCCGCCATTGCAGGTTTGTCAGATTCCGCGCCCAATGCCGCTCAGACCTCAAGAGTGGCAAGACGCTATCAACTTTCCTCGCCAGGGTCAATATTCTCCCCTGACTGATGCGGCGAAGAACAGGAAGCATTCTCAAAACTTATTAAAACAATAAAATAATTAGACCAACTTATAGCAAATGGCATAAAAAAGCCCGACCAGAGATCCGGTCAGGCAGAATGTGTCGCGGTTACTGTGGAATACGCAGTACCTGCCCTGGGTAGATTTTGTCCGGGCTGGACAACATTGGCTTGTTCGCTTCGAAAATCTTGTTGTACAGATTGGCATTACCATACACTTCTTTCGAAACAGCGCTCAGGGTATCGCCCTTCTTCACGGTATAGAAACGACTTTCTGCGGCAGCTTGTTCAACCGTCACCTTGTCTTCCACACCGCTGATGCCGGCGACATTTCCTACGGCCACCAGGATCTTCTCTTTCAGTTCCTGGCTGACTGCGTCACCGGTCACCACGGCTTTACCGTCAACCACCTGCACATCAACCTTATCAATACCCGGCAGACCGGTCTTATTGAGGTGGTCCTTCAGTTTGGCGCTTTGATCTTCGGCAGTCGCATTGCCGGTCACTGTGTCCCACAGCTTTTCGCCCGCTTCTTTGACGAAGTTAAACAAACCCATATTCACTCCTTTCGATGGTTACAATGTTGCGTTGACTTAAGGCTTGTTAAGCTTAGCACTGCAAGAGGGATATTCAATTGGCCCTGCGGTTTTAAGCGGTTAGAGTAATCCGAAAGTGCCACATTTAGTTGCCAAACTGTCCAGTTGCACCTGCCCGGCATGAAACAATCGCCGACTTTACCTACAATATAGGTATGGAAGGATTGGGTGAAGGACATGAGACGCAATGTACGCCTTGGTGATGTTTGTCTGTTATCTGGATGGCGGCTGTGCCGATATCGTAGTTGACGTACTGCGCGATGAACGCCAGTGTCTGATCAGCATGAAGGAACAGAACCTGCGCCATGCCGGTTGTTTTCCGTTTGAGGATTTTATCGACGGCTTCTGGTTGCCTGCCAACGAATATGCGCCGATGTAAACTATCGAACAAATTTCCCGCTACTTTCCTCTGAGGAATTTCTGAATTCACCGGAAAACAGGTCTGCCTACAATGCTTTATGCCGTCAGTTTGCTAAATTGCTTCACCCGAACGATATGGAGACGGCGTGATGCCCGTATCTACCCTCTCAAACGAACATTATGAAACCCTGTTACGCGACGTCAGCCTGGTGGTCGGCGGCGCAGTGATCCAACTGATCAATCTCAATAAAAAAATTTCTGGCAATAATATTCTGGCCCATTTGGTTAACGAGATTGAGCATGAGACCAATCAGCAGCGCTTTGCCACCTTGCGCTCCGCCATTGAGGTGATGGGGCAAGCCCCGAAAGGATAGCGGCCCCAATAATAGAAAAGGCAGAGCTCACGCTCTGCCTGATTACCTTTTGGTTCCCGACACAGGAAGAAGGTAATAGCGTTGAAACTTAGAAACGGTAGGTCAAGTTCACTGCCACAATATCATCGGTGCTCAGTTTCAACTTGTTATCGTCGTTCAACTGGTTGATTTTGTAGTCAACATAGGTGTACATGTTTTTGTTGAAGTAGTAAGTCGCCCCCACTTCCACGTATTTCACCAGATCGACATCACCAATCCCTTCGATATCCTTGCCTTTGGACTGCACGTAGGCCAGAGAAGGACGCAGACCGTTCTCAAACTGGTACTGAGCCACCATTTCGAAGTTCTGCGTTTTGTTGGCGAAACCAGACACGCCATTGCCGCTGATTGGCGTCATGTTACGTGTATCGGCATACATGGCTGCCAGGTAAACCTGGTTGGCATCATACTTAATTGCCGTGGTCCAGGCTGTTGCACTGTCGCCTTTGCCGTAAGCCAATTCTTTTTGTGCACTGGTGCGGTTGGAGTCAGAGAACGCCGCCGCTACGCCGATGCCGGAGCCGCCGATGTCCTGATAATCCAGGGACATACCATAACCGTCACCGTTTTGTTTGGTCACGCCACGACCGTCACCATCGTTTTTACCCTGGTACTGCAACGCAACACTCAGACCTTCAACCAGGCCGAAGAAATCACGGTTACGGTAAGTTGCCAGGCCGTTGGAACGTGCGGTCATGTAGTTGTCGGTGTAGCTATAGGAGTCACCGCCGAATTCCGGCAGCATGTCGGTATAGGATTCCGGGTCGTACACAACGCCGTAGTTACGGCCGTAATCGAATGAACCGTAGTCGGCGAATTTCAGGCCGGCAAAGCCCAGACGGGTTTTAGTGCCCGCGGTACCCTGCGCTTCGTCGTGGTTGGCCTGAACGTTGTATTCCCACTGGCCATAACCGGTCAGTTGGTCATTGATTTGCGTTTCGCCTTTAAAACCGAAACGGACATAAGTCTTGTCGCCGTCTTCGGATTTATCATCGCTGAAAACATGTTTGGCCGCTACACGACCATACAGGTCGAGTTTATTGCCATCTTTATTATAAATTTCAGCCGCGTTGGCAAAGGAGGTCATTGCCCCGAGGGCAATAGCTAAGGCTAATACACTGCGTTTCATCATTTATTTTCCTAGATATTATAATTTTTAATTCCTGCCCATCACGCCCAATTTATGGTTTGGGCTGTGATCTTTATCATTTAGCGTTTTATGAGCGCCCCTAATAAAGGAGCCATGTGACATTAGCATCATGAATCGTAACTTAAAATAAAAAAGTTCATAAAACACCGTGGATAAAGCATGTTTATTTGTAACCAAATATTACAATAGCGAAAACAATCAAACTATTGATTTTAATTATATTTTTTCACATAAGTTATAACCATATTGGTGCAGAGCACTAATATGGTGCAATTTAGTTTCTTTTTGTATGCTTTCCATTCGTTTCATAAATATCATGAAACTTAGCATGGTTACTAATAACGTTACTTATTTCACATTTTTATCTGAGTAAAGTCGCGCCGGTCATTTAGGACATTTACCCGTGTTTTAAGCCAAGCTTTTACCGCTTCGAATAATTAATCGGAGTCAAACCATCAAAAAGAGGTTTTGCGAAGGTGAAAGGTGAAAAAATAAAAAACATTGAACAGCGTAATATAAAGAAGGGGAAATAAGTGGAATGGGCAGCATGATACACCGTCGTTATTTAAGGTTGTAGCCAACATCACTACAACCTCAAACACAGCAAGTATAAAAACGTATTTAGGAAGAACGACTCAATACAGCGTGCTGCGTGGCGCTTCGATCAGCACCATACCGGCACGCAACCCAAGTGCAACGCCAGGGTTAGGGAACAATATCCACTCACTGGCATGCTGTACCCGGTACTCTTCTCCCGGTTGCTCACACAATAGCGTGCCCTGCTTCAGCTCGGTAAAGTTGGCAGTATCATCACTGAGATGCAGCCTGAAGTCTTCACTACGCTTGATCAGCGAGCGCTCAACGCGGAATAGCCGCAATGTATCCCCCGCTCGTTGCGGTAAAGGCTCATTACTCACCGCCGTCTGTAACGCACGGTTAATGGCGGCAAACTGCTGCAGATCGTTGCTGCCAAACGGCCTCGCCTTGCCCAGTTCCAGCGTGCAGCTGGCAGCGCCGGCATGCTCACTGGAGAAATGGCTGAAAGTGCCGCCCGGTGCACTGTGGATCACCAGGGCATCCAGTTCGGCGGCATCCAACAAGGCCAGCATCTCGGCACTGTAAGGCCGCGTCTGGAAAGGCAAAATACCAAAGCGCGGCAGGCGCGAATCACGGATCGCCGTATGCAGATCATAATGGAAACGTGCAGCGTCCTCATCGGCGAAAAACTCCGCGATCGCCTGCTCCAGTTGCTGTGCCCGCGCGGTTTCACCACTATGGTCAAAATCACGATACCGGCCGCCAAACATCCGGTTCATATCACTGTGCAAATAACGCTTACCGGCACGCATCGCCGCCGGGTTGCCCAGCACCACCAGCAGCCTAACCGCTAAGGTTCGGCTACCGCTGAGCAGATCATTGACCAACTGATTCAGCAGCTCAATGGGGGCAGTTTCATTACCGTGGATACCCGCTGACAGCACTACCGCCTGGCGGTAATCCTGCTGTGGGGTGATCTCCAGCAGGCCTTCCCCCAGCCAGTGCCAGTGCAAATTCGCGTTCTCGCCCTGTTGCTCAATCGGGACCTGTCCCGCCAGCGTCAGTGCCAACAAATCAAACATGGTGGCTCCGCCTATTGTTGGAAAGGATAAACCGAGCCCAGCCCGAGGATGGTTGTCAGGGAATCCAGCGCTTCACGCCCTTCACGCAACAGTTGCGGATCGGCCAGGTCATTTTGCGTCAGGCGATCGCGGTAATAGCGATCGACCCATTCATTGAGCGTGACGAACAGGCTATCGTTCATCATCACGCGCGGATTCACCGCCCGCAGTTCCTGCTCATTCAGCGCCACACGCAGTCGCAAACAGGCAGGCCCGCCGCCGTTGCGCATGCTCTCACGCAGATCGAATACCTTGATTTCATCAATTGGCCCGCCGCCGGACACCATCTCACTCAGATAGCTCCAGACGCCGCTGTGCTGGCGCGACTCTTCGGGTACCACGATCATCATCTTGCCATTTGGCTTGGTCAAGATCTGGCTGTTGAACAGATAGGTTGCTACCGCATCCGCCACGGATACCCGCGCCGTCGGCACTTCAATCGCCACCAGTTCGGTGTCCAGCGTCGCCATCTTGCGGCGCACTTCATTCAACGCCTGCTGCTGGCGATAAAAAGCCTGCTGATGATGGAACAGCACGTTCTGGTTGCTGACGGCAATCACGTCGTTATGGAACACGCCCTGATCGATCACCTCCGGGTTCTGCTGCACAAACACCGTATGCTGCTCGTCCAATTGATGCAGACGGGCAATCGCCTCCCCGGCCTCACGCGTCTGACGCGCCGGATAACGCGTTGGGGCAATTTCACCCCCAAACTCCTGACGGCCGTAGACAAACATCTGCACGCTGCGTTTGCCGTAATCACCGCCCAGTCGGTTGTGATTAGCCGCTCCTTCGTCACCGAACAGCGCCACCTGCGGCAAGGCCTCATGATGGGCGAAATGGCGGGGATCGTTAAACATCGCTCGCAGCACGCCGGAAGTCGTCTCGACCTCAATCGCGCGATGGAATTTATTGTTCAGATTGGCGGCGGTGAAATGCACCTTGCCATCAGCGCTGTCCGCCGAAGGTGACACTGTCGCCGCATTGGCGGTCCACATGCAAGAGGCCGAGCTGAGCGCAGACAGCAGACGTGGCGACTGCTGCATCGCCTGTGCCAAAACACTTTCATCGCTGCCGCTGAAACCCAATTTGCGCAGCATCGGCACGTGCGGGCGTTCCTGCGGCGGCAATACACCCTGCTGGAAGCCGAGGTCCGCCAGTGCCTTCATCTTCAGCAGCCCCTGTTTGGCCGCCAGTTTCGGGTTCGACACGCTATTCTGGTGCTGGGTCGAGGCCTCATTCCCAAATGACAATCCGGCGTAGTGATGCGTCAGGCCCACCAGACCATCGAAATTGACTTCATATCCTGACATGTTGTTCTCCTGGTATTGTAGGGGCGCTGCATGCTGCGCCCCTACAGTAATAACGCTGCGACTTGAAAGGCGACGGGTAAAACTTAATTAAATGACAGTCCCGGCGACAGACTGGCCGGCAGCGTCAGGCTTTCGCTCTCCAGCGATGCCATTGGCCAGGCGCAGTAATCCGCTGCGTAGTAGGCACTTGGGCGATGGTTGCCAGAGGCCCCCACACCGCCGAACGGTGCCGCACTGGAAGCCCCGGTCAAAGGTTTGTTCCAGTTGACGATACCGGCACGCGCCTCCAACAGCAGGTGATCAAAACGCTCACGCTGCGGCGAAACCAGGCCGACCGAAAGGCCATAGCGCGTCTGGTTGGCGATACGCACCGCTTCATCAAAATCGTTATAGCGAATGATGGTGGTCAACGGGCCAAAATATTCCTCGTCCGGCACATTCTGCACGCCGGTCACGTCAATAATGCCCGGGCTGAGCAATGCGCTACCGCTCTCCAGACGTTGCATGGTCAGCAAGGCTTTGCCGCCCAGTGACAGCAGGTGATGTTGCGCCGCCAGCATTTTTTCTGCCGCAGCCGAAGAGATCACCCCACCCATAAATGGCTGAGGTTCGGCGTCCCAGCGGCCAATGCGCAAGGCGCTCGCTACCTGCACCAAACGCTCAATAAAGGCATCGCCCTCGCTGCCGTGCTTCACCAGAATACGGCGCGAACAGGTACAGCGCTGACCGGCGGAAATAAAGGCCGACTGGATCGCCAGGTTGACCACCGCATCGCGATCTTCAATCTGATCGACAATCAGCGCATTGTTGCCGCCCATTTCCAGCGCCAGGATCTTCTCAGGCTGCCCCGCCAACTGACGATGCAGGTGATAACCCGTGCCGGCACTGCCGGTAAACAGCAGGCCGTCGATATCGGTACTGGCGGCCAGCGCCTCGCCGGTTTCACGTCCGCCCTGCACCATATTGATCACCCCGGCAGGCAAACCGGCCTGCTGCCACAGCTTCAGGGTTTCCTCGGCGGTTTGCGGCGTAAGTTCACTCGGCTTAAACACCACCGTGTTACCCGCCAGCAGCGCCGGTACGATGTGCCCATTAGGCAAATGACCGGGGAAGTTATAAGGTCCAAACACCGCCAGTACACCGTGCGGCCGGTGACGCAGCACCGAAGCGCCATCCGCCATCGCGGTCTGGCTTACGCCGGTACGCGCCTGATAAGCCTGCAGGGAAATCGCCACTTTGCCGATCATCGCCTGAACTTCGGTCAGCGTCTCCCAACGGGGTTTGCTGGTTTCACGGCTGATGGTCGCCGCCAAATGCGCCTTGTGCTCTTCCAACAGCGCGGCAAAACGCTTCACCAATTGCTCACGTTGTTCAAACGGCGTCCGCGCCCAGGCCGGGAAAGCCGCACGAGCCGCTTCACAGGCAGCGGCGACATCACTGCCGTCGGCGGCGTTAGCCTGCCACAGCGGCTGATTGTCGACCGGATCGGTTTTGCTGAATTCAGCGCCATGGCCCTGCAGCCAGGTGCCATTAATAAACAGTGCAGGATGGGACATCACGCTTTCTCCTGTGCAATAAGGGGGATAACCCGCACCGGGCTGCCTTGCTCAACGCCCAGCGCCGCAGCGGTGGTCGCATTGATATGCAGACGGTCGTCATAAAGGTCGGCATTGACCAGCAGCGCGCGGTAATTTTGATAATGATCGTTAGCCACCAGATGAACCGGCGCATCGGCGCGCATCGGCGTCTCATCCAGCACCACTTTCACCAGACGACTTTGTTTGACCGCACGGATCTGGTCGATTTCCGCTTCCAGCGTCGGGCCACCGTCGAAGATATCGACATAGCCCTGATAACGCAGACCTTCCGACTCCAATACCCGGCGCGCCGGTACCGTCTGCGGGTGCACTTCGCCAATCACTTTTTGCGCGTCTTCGGCCAGGAAATCGACATACAGCGGGTGTTTCGGCATCAGTTCGGCGATAAACGCCTTCTGGCCGGTGCCGCTCAGGTAGTCCGCCTTGGCGAACTCGATCGAGAAGAAATGGTTCCCGACGCTCTCCCAGAACGGCGAACGGCCGTTCTCATCGGAGAAACCGCGCATTTCGGCAATCAGCCGGGCGGAGAAACGCTCACGGAAAGCGGCGATAAACAGGAAACGCACCTTCGACAGCAGCTTACCGTTTTCGCCGTGGCGGTAGTCCGGATCGAGGAACAGCGTACAGAGTTCGGAATGGCCGGTGTGATCGTTGCTGAGGAACAGCGTCGGCACCGATTTATACACATTCAACTGTTTGGACGCATGCACCTGGGTGCCAACACGGAAGCTGTACCAGGGTTCAGTGAGCCCCACGGCCACTTCAATGGCACACACCCCGACCACCTGCTGGCGCTCGCTGTCTTCCAGGACAAACAGATAACACTGGTCACTTTGCGGAAGTTCGCCTTGCCAGGTTTTTAACGCCCGCTCAATGCGTGCCGACAAGGTATCTTCATCTTGCGGCAGGGAAGTGAGACCGATGCCGGACTTACCGGCCAGCGTCAATAAATCAGCCAAATCGCGACGCTCTATAGGGCGAATAATCATCATAATGCGAACCTCTTCTTAATCAGGCTGCGCAGGTGAAGGCGCAGCCCCTGTGTTAGCTGCAAATCCGCGCCACGGCTCGCGCGAATCGCGCCAGCCCCTCTTTCACATCCTGCTCAGGAATAATCAGTGAAGGGGTGAAGCGCACCACATCCGGCCCGGCGATCAGGGCAATCACGCCCTCTTCATTGGCCAGTTGGGTGATCTGTTTTGCCTTGCCGGCATAATCCTGGGTCAGTTGGCAGCCAATCAACAGGCCGCCACCGCGGATCTCAGAGAAAATCGGGTACTGCTGGTTAATCTTGTTCAAACCGTCGAGGAACCACTGGTGACGCTGTTTAACCCCTTCCAGCACTTCCGGCGTGTTGATGATCGAGAACACCGCACCTGCCACCGCCGTCGCCAGCGGGTTACCGCCGTAGGTGGTGCCGTGAGTGCCGACGCCCAGGGTTTTAGCCAGTTCGTCCGTGGTCAGCATGGCACCAATGGGGAAGCCGCAACCCAGCGCTTTCGCGGTGGTCAGCACGTCCGGGACCACGCCGTATTGCGTATAGGCATACAGCTCGCCGGTACGGCCCATGCCGGTTTGTACCTCATCGAAAATCAGCACCGCATCGTGACGATCGCACAGCTCACGCAGGCCCTGCAGGAAAGCGGGATCGGCCGGCAATACGCCACCTTCGCCCTGAATCGGCTCGACGATCACCGCACAGGTCTGGTCGTTGATCACTTCGGCGGCGGCCGCCAGATCGTTGAACGGCGTGTGGGTGATGCCGCCCGGCAGCGGGGCAAAATCTTTGGAATACTTCGGCTGGCCGCCGGCAGAAACGGTAAACAGCGTGCGACCGTGGAAGGCGTTGTTGAACGCCACAATCTGATTCTTGCTGCTGTTGCCCTGGTCCAGCGCACGTTTACGTGCCAGCTTCAGTGCCGCTTCGTTGGCTTCCGCCCCGGAGTTACAGAAAAACACCTTGTCGGCAAAGGTGGCGTCAATCAGCTGTTTGGCCAAACGCAGTACCGGCTCATTGGTGTAGCCGTTGCCCAGGTGCCACAGTTTGCCCGCCTGTTCCACCAATGCTGCCGTCACCACCGGATGAGCATGGCCCAACGCGTTGACCGCGATACCGCCGGCGAAATCAATGTACGACTTACCCTGTTGATCCCAGACCTGCGAGCCTTCTCCCCGTACCAGAATAAAATCAGCGGGGGCGTAAACCGGGACCATCCAGTCGTCGAAAGACTGGCGGGTAACTGCGATTGGCTGTTCCATAATGACCTCATAACTTCAGCAAAGACTGAATTTTGACTGTAAGGACCGCTCCTGCCCGGATGTTCCTCCACAAAACAACAAAAACCACGCCGTCGCTGCCACTTTTCGACCGGTGATAACTCTGCCTTTCACCGTCTATTCAGAAACAAAACTGTTACATCAAACGCGTTTTTCGCTATTTATGCCGGGTATCGGGTCCTGGAACGGGGAATAAATGTTAACGAGCAGTTAAAATACATGCCGTTTGATAAAGAGTGTAGAGCAGCTATCGTGCCAAACTGGGATTTTCGGCGATTTTTGCGTTTTTTTACGCTAAAACAACGGCTTACAATGCATACTTATTCAATAAATATGCATTGGTAATGAATAATTGAAAAAATAAGGCTAAAAATCATCGTTGGCTGCGAAATCCTATTCAATTACAAAAAACTTCAATAATTCTGATCGCGCTCGCAAAAATAATTTGGCCCGATTTGCGTCTGATCACACTTTTGCCCCACATAGGTGCAGAGAATGCACCAGATACGGGCAAAGCCGCGTCAATTCAGGCTTTGCGCGACAAACAGCCGCCCCGAATCGGGCGCCTCCGTGGGCAACCTCCGCGCCAGATCTCATATTTGTTAACTTACCGAACAAATTGTTGACAGTCTGAAGGCGCGATAATAGGTTAATTTCAATGGAACACGTGTTCCATGATGAAAAAACACACACCATATCGACTGCACAGCATCGGGGTTATCATGGCTCATTTCTGCTTGCGTACTAACCAGAGGATTACCGGGGCCGCACTGGCCGTGCTGTTGGGCCTGCCGGTTTCTGCCGGCGCCAACACCCGCATCACCTTCGCCAACTATTTGCCGAATGATTACATCAACAAGGTGATTAAAGACTTTGAAGCGGCGCATCCGGACATCCAGGTGCAGTCGATCAAATGCGGCTTCGCCGACTGCCACCAAAAGCTGACCACCGCACTGGCCGTTGGCCAGGGAGCGGCCGATATCTTCAGCGTCAGCACCATCAAGCTGGGCAGCTTTGCCAACTCCGGCGGGCTGAACAACCTGAGCGCCCCACCGTTCAGTATCGATAGCCAGGGTTGGCAGTTTGATCCCTCAATGATCAGCCTGGCGAAGGGCAACGACGGCAATATCTATGGCGTGCCCTATGACACCGGCCCGGTGATCATGATCTATCGTAACGACATGGTGCAGAAGGCTGGCGTGAAGATTGAAGACATCACCAAAAGCTGGGACAGCTTTATTGCCTTTGGGGAAAAACTGAAAAAGGAGCAAGGCGCTTACCTGCTCCCGGCCGCCACCAGCCTGATCAACCCGTTGGTGGTGGGCATGAACAGTGAACCGGGCAAGCCGGTGTACACCAAAAACGGCAAACCCAATCTCGACTCCCCGCAAATCAAACAGCTGATGACGGTGATCAAAACGCTGTATGACAAAGGACTGGCGGCCTCGCTAGACGGCTCAACAAACTCGCAGGAATACATCAAGCTGTACCGTCAGGGGAAACTGTTCGCGGATATCGACGGTCCGTGGGACGAAGGCCGTATTGAACAGGAGTTGGATCCGGACGGTGCCAAAGCAGGGCTGTGGCGCGTCACTGGCGTACCAGGCAATATCAAGGTCAATGCCGGCGGCACCACGCTGGTGATCCCGAAGCAGAGCAAAAATGCCCAGGCAGCCTGGCAGTTCATTCAGTACTTTATGCAGCGTGACGTGGTGATCGACGCCGCGAAAACCGCCGGTACCCTGCCTGCCCGTCTCGACGTGTATAACGCGCCCTACTTTGACACCCCGAGCAGCATTCTCGGCGGTCAGCATTCGATGCGTTACTACGCCAGCCTGGTGCCGGATCTGAAACCGGTCGCCTCATCGCCGGAGGACAACATCGCCAACGAGATCCTTAACGAAGCGGCGAAGAAAATTCTGGTGCAGCATCAGGACATCGACAGCACCCTGCGCGATGCCAACAAGCTGCTGGAACGTCGGATGCGTGCTTTGTAATCATCAGATACGGCGGCCAGTCGGCCGCCGACTTTATGTTTCCGTCGGTTCGGGGAGTCTATGCGTAAGCGATTTTTCAAAGGGCTGCTGCACGATCACCGCACCGCCTACCTGCTGCTGCTGCCGTTTATGCTGCTGTTTGCGGTGTTCAACGCCTTCCCGATCTTCTTCTCGGCGTTTCTGTCATTTCAGTCGTGGAACCCGGTAAAAGGCCTCAGTTCGATGAAGTTTGTCGGGCTGGATAATTTTTACTATGCCTTCACCGACGATGCCTTCTGGGTGTCGCTGGTCAACACCATCAAAATTACGCTGGTGTCCGGTCTGTGCCAGCATTTGTTCGCCATCACTCTGGCCTACTCATTGCTGCACATCATCGTGCGGGGCAGACGCTTTTTGAAGGCGGCGATCTTCCTGCCCTACATCACCTCTTCTGTCGCCGTCAGCCTGATAGTGTTCAACCTGTTCTCCCCGGTCGGCATGGTCAACGAACTGCTCAGCGGGCTGGCGACCAGGCTGCATCTTGGCGCACTGGCAGCCGCCTTGCCGATCAACTTTTTTGACAGTGACTGGATCCGCTTCACCATCGCCAATCAGGTGACCTGGAAGTTTACCGGCATCAATACGGTGATCTACATGACTGGCCTGGCGTCGATCTCACCGGACCTGTACGAAGCGATTGAACTGGACGGCGCCGGCCGCTGGCAGAAATTCCGCTATATCGCCCTGCCGCTGTTGGCACCCTTTATCTTCTTCGCCACGCTGATGACGCTGATCGGCAATATGCAGCTGTTCAATGAACCGATGATCCTGACGCAAGGGACCGGCGGCGTCGACAACAGCGGCCTGACGGTGTCGATGTACGTGTATAAAACCGGCTGGTCCTATCTGGATATGGGCACCGCTTCGGCAATATCCTGGATCCTGTTCCTGTTGATAGCCGTGGTCAGCGCACTGGTATTTTGGGGCTTTGGCAATCGCGGGGGATTAAAAGATGAACGCTAACGGACGCCGTTTTGACACCGGCAAGCTGGTGATCTACCTGCTGGTCTCGCTGTTTGCTTCACTGTCACTGTTCCCGTTCTACTGGTCGGCCTTGCTGGCAACGCAGGACACCCGCAGCATCATGGGCATGTCGCTGCGCTTTGGCAGCCACCTGTTGGAAAACTACCTAGGGCTGGAACAACAGGTGCCCTTCACCCGCTCGCTGATCAATACCCTGTATGTCACCGCCATGGCGACCCTGACCAGCGTACTGGTGTCCGCCGCCGCGGGTTACGCCTTCAGCGTTTATCAGTTCAAGGGCAAGAAGGTGTTGTTCACCACCCTGATGCTGACCATGATGGTCCCCAGCGTGGTCAACCTGGTGCCCTATTTCTTCGTGATCAAAAGCGTCGGCCTGCTGGATCAGTTCGCCGCCGTCTGGCTACCGGCCGGTGTCAACATCTTTGGTATTTTCCTGGTACGCCAGTACGTCAGCTCCTCACTGCCCAGCGAAATCCTCGACAGCGCGCGTATGGATGGCCTGAACGAACTGCAGATCTTCCTGCGTATCGGCCTGCCGCTGATGCGTCCGGCGCTGCTGACGGTGGCGATCGTGGTGGTGGTCGATACCTGGAACAACTTTATGCTGCCGCTGGTAGCGTTACAGTCGCCGGACAAACAAATTCTACAGTTGGTGCTGCGTAGCCTGAGCGGCGCCACCGCCACGCCGTGGAATCTGGTGATGACCGGCAGTTTCCTGGCGATCGTGCCGCTGCTGATCGCCTTTATCTTCTCTTCCAAACAAATGATGGAGAGCCTCACCCGTGGGGCGGTCAAAGGGTAACTTATGCAATCAATCGATATTTACCGCGATCACAGCACCGCTGAGCGCCAGCAAGTGATCCTGTTTGCCACTGCGGAGGACGCACTGCCTGCCACCTTGCAAAATGCCGGTCTGCAACGGGCAGCGGTCGGCACGCTTTATCCGCTGGGTGACAGTCGTTTTGCTCTCAATATCGGCACGCCACTGACCCCCGCCGCATTGCAGGACGCCGGGGCCATTATCGCAGCCGGACAAAAAGATTTCGGCTTGCAGCAGCTACGCCTGACGCTAACGCCAGAGCGGCCGGCAGATGCCGAGAGCTGGCGCTGGCTGCTGTTCGGCCTGCGCCTGGGGGCTTATCGTTATCAGCATCACGACAGTGCGAAGCTCACCGACCCCACCCAGCCACTGAACAGCCAGGATGCGACCACCCAAGCGCTGTGCGACTGGGCTAATCTGCATGCTGAGGGGGTGATCATTGGTCGCGAGCTGATGAACAAACCGGCCAATATTCTCTACCCGAAAAGCTTTGTGGAAGCGGTAGCCCAACTGCCGTTCAGCCACCTGCGCCAGGAAGTGCTGGGGGATGAACAAATGTCAGCACTGGGTTTTGGCGGCCTGCTCGGGGTGGGCCAGGGCAGCGCCCGTGCGTCTCAGTTGCTGATCCTCGATCACCATCCGGCCAACGCCCGACACACGCTGGCGCTGGTCGGCAAAGGCGTCACCTTCGACAGCGGCGGCATCAGCATTAAAGGCGCGGCACGCATGAGCACCATGAAGTTCGATATGGGCGGTGCCGCCGCGGTGGTGGGCGCCATGCGCATTATCGACGCACTGCAATTACCCATCCGCGTCATTGGCCTGTGCGGGCTGGTGGAAAACATGCCTTCTTCCCGTGCCCAACGGCCTGGTGACGTTGTCACTATGCACAACGGTAAATCGGTGGAGATCATTTCCACCGACGCCGAAGGCCGCATGGTGCTGGCGGACGTGATCAGCTATGCCCAGCAACGCTTCCAGCCGGATTATCTGCTGGATATCGCCACCCTGACCGGCGGTGCCGGCGTGGCGTTGGGCAAGGAATATGCTGCCATGATGGGCAACGACCCGGCGTTTCTGGCGCAGGTCACCCAGGCGGGCCAGGTCAGCGCAGAACCGGTGTGGCCGATGCCGCACGGCGGCTGGTATCGCGGCGTGCTGAAGTCTGAATTTGCCGACTACCGCCACGGTGGCGAAGATCCACACGGCAGCCCGTGCGTGGCGGCGACCTTTATCAGTGAGTTCGTGCAACCGGGTCAACGCTGGACACACCTGGACATCGCCGCCATGTCGACCGATATGCCGCACCGTAAGCTGTACGCCAACGGCGCATCCTCATTCGGCGTGCTGTTGCTGGCACGGCTGAGTTCCCTGCTTGCCGAAACGGAGCACTGATGGCCTACGTAGAACTGCTTGATATCAACAAACGTTATGACAACGGCTATCAGGCCGCCAGCGACGTGAATCTGCAGGTGGAGAAAGGTGAGTTTGTGGTGCTGCTCGGCCCATCGGGCTGCGGCAAATCCACCACTCTGCGCATGATCGCCGGGTTGGA
Organism: Serratia proteamaculans; assembly: GCF_008830365.1. Taxonomy (GTDB): domain Bacteria; phylum Pseudomonadota; class Gammaproteobacteria; order Enterobacterales; family Enterobacteriaceae; genus Serratia; species Serratia proteamaculans. The sequence goes on from NZ_WBKI01000001.1 coordinate 1,195,197, forward strand.
AACCCTGTCCTCCGGCGAATTGCGGATTGACGGCGAACGCATGAACGAGGTGCTGCCCAAATACCGTGATATCGCCATGGTGTTCCAGAGCTATGCACTGTACCCGCACATGACGGTGTACGAGAACATGGCGCTGTCGCTAAAAATCAAAGGGATGGCCAAAGCGGAGATCGCCAGCCAGATTGCCGCGGTCGCCGAAATGCTGCACCTGAGCGAGTTCCTGCAGGTCAAACCCGGTCAGTTGTCCGGTGGCCAACGCCAGCGGGTGGCACTCGGTCGGGCGATTGTCCGGCGACCCAAGGTGTTCCTGTTCGATGAGCCGCTGTCCAACCTCGATGCCAAACTGCGCAACCGCATGCGTCAGGAGTTATCGGCGTTACACAAGGCGATCGGCGCCACCATCATCTACGTCACCCACGATCAGGTGGAGGCGATGACCATGGCAGACAAAGTAGTGATCATGAACCAGGGCAAAGTGCAGCAAATCGGCACGCCGCTGGATCTTTATCACCGGCCGGTTAATCGTTTTGTCGCCGAGTTTATCGGCTCACCGCAGATGAATCTGTTTGAGGTACAGGTACAGGTTCAGGGCGAGCAGATTGTGCTGCAGGGCGATTCGGGATTGGTGTTGCCGCTGGCGGCAGCCGACTTCCCGGCGCTGAGCCCTCTGCACGGTGCCTGGCTGACGTTGGGGTGTCGTCCGGAAGCCTGTAGCATCAGCGCGCCGCTGGCGGAGCCGCATCTGAGCGGGACGCTGGTGTACAGTGAAAATCTGGGGGCGGAGAACAACCTGTTCGTGCAGGGTGACAACGGCGCGCAGTACATCGTGAAACAGCATACTCAATTGCAGCACTCACAAGGGCAACCGCTGGCGGTGACGCTGGATACCACCGCGTTGCACTTTTTTGATCCGCAAACGGGCGAACGGCTGGCGCCGCGCGGGGAAACGGTGTTACCGACCGGCGTTCTGTGAGATCCTATCACCGCTGCGCGCCCCTACCGCAGCGCCCTGTTTTCCGTTGAGTATTCGCCCCATGCCGATTAAAAAAGTCACCTCTCACGATGTCGCCCGCGTTGCCGGTGTTTCACGCACCGTAGTCTCCCGCGCCTTTTCCAATCAGGGCCGGGTGTCGCAGAAGAACCGTGAACTGGTAATGCGCGTCGCCAGCCAACTGGGCTACGCGCCGGACGCCATCGCCCAGAGCCTGCACACCGGAAAAACCGGCTTTGTCGCGGTGGTGGTTAACCACTTTCATGACCTGTCCGATCTGGAGTTTTTCGACCGTTTGGTGGAACAACTGCAAAACAGCAACCGACAGGCGGTGATGATCCGGCTGGAAGGCATCGCAGATCCGGCCGGCTACCTGAAACAAACCATTTCCTATCACGTGGATTCTGCCGTGGTGTTCGCCGACAACATCAGCGCCCGCGCCGCGAAGGATCTGTTCCGCATTGCCACACCGATTATGCTCAACGGCCTGGCGGGTGACGCCCTGTGCGATGCGCTCAACGCCGACGAGGCCCCCAGCCTGCAACAACTGGCGGCGCTGATGGCGCAAAAAGGTCAGCGGCGGGTGGCGGTGCTTGGCGGGCGCAGCAGCGCCAAAGGGGAACAGCTACGGCAGCAGACCTTCTTAGCCCAGGCGGCACAGCAACAGTTGCAGATCGTGGCCCAGCTCAGCGGGGATTACAGCTACCAGAGTGGTTTCAAGCTGGCACCGCAGCTACTGGCGGCACAGCCGGCCCCGCAGGCGATCTTCTGCACCGCAGATTCCATGGCAATGGGGGTGATGGATTATATTCGTTTGCATACGTCGTTGCGGATCCCGCAAGACGTCGCGGTCTACGGCTTTGACGATATCCCGATGGCCGCCTGGCCGAGCTATCAACTGACCTCGGTGCGGCGGGATATCAGCGCGATGATCGCCGCCATTGTGCAACTAATAGAATTACGCAGCAGCAGCCCGCAGGCCGCGCCGCAGCAGGTGGCCATCCCCACCGAACTGGTGGTTCGCGCCTCCTGTTAACCCCGCTTTTCAGCGGGTGGTAATGATCTCGGCATCGCGTAATTCCGGTGCCGCCATGCCGCTTTGCCACAGCCAATATTGGATCGGACCGGGGCAGTTGAGGCTTACCACCTTGTGGTTGCCGTGTTTATCGACGGCATGGATAGTCACCCCTTCGGTGTAACCGTCCTTCAGGTAGTTCAAATCCTCTATCGCTTCATACACCGCCTGATCCAGCGTCATGCCCATCTTCATATACAACACCACGGCACGGCTGGTACCGCAACGGATGGTCATTTCCCCGGTGTGGGTACAGGCGCAGGCCCCATAGCGGCTGTCGGCATAGGAACCGCTGCCGATGATTGGGCTGTCTCCCAAGCGGCCCGGGTATTTCCATGCCCAGCCAGAGGTAGAGGTAGCCGCACTCAGGGTGCCCCCGCCATCCTGCGCCAAGAACACCGTGGTATCGCGCACTCGCTCGGGATCGGTGGCGTTATTCGACAACCCGGCCAGCGGAATATTCGGCCAGTCACGACGCTGTGCCGCGCTCATCGCCTGCTCCAGCTTTTCCCACCACACGCGTTTGGAGTCGGCAATCAGGTTGTCGCCCGCCAGTGCGCCAATTTCGGCAGCAAAACGAGCCGCCCCGGCACCGACCAGGATCTCGTGGTTAAGATCTTTCATCACCCGGTAAGCCACCTCCACTGGATGCAGGTACCCTTGCAATGCCCCTACCGCACCGGTGCGCAAGCTGTCGCCGTCCATCACCGAGGCATCCAGCTCCATCTCGCCCAGGACGTTGGGCCAGCCGCCATAACCCACGGTGCGCACGCTCGGATCCAGCTCCACCAGCTTGATGCCGTCAACGATAGCGCGCAGGCCATTGTGCCCCTGCTGCAGCCGTTCGGCCGACAGACCGATCCCCGGATGTCCTTCAGAGTTTGCAATCACAATCATAGGATTTTGTTTCCCGCACGGCGTTGAGCGCCCAAAGAGAGGCACCGGGATTTCCGGTGTTCAGTGCCAATGGAACACGTGTTCCATTGGAGTTTAAAAAGTATCTTCGCCTCGCTGAAAAGTCAAACTCAGGCGGCAAAAAGCGTGGCGTGGCACGCTTTTTCTCAACGTGCTGCCGGGCCAGCAAACGTGCACCATTCAACTACACTGTGATCTCGACCGAAAAGCGCATGAGGAGCCATGATGTCCAAGAAAACTGTAGACCCAACCCAACCCGCCGCTCAGCACGATATCCGTACTTTTCTGGATGCGTTGAATGCCGGGGGCGGCAAGCCGATGGAACAGATGAAGCCGAAAGAGGCACGTAAGGTGCTGGAAGGCGCGCAGCGTAGCGTCGAAGTGCCGCTGCACGAGGTCGAAATCAGCGAGAAAACCATTCATGTCGAGGGGCAGGACATCCTGCTGCACATCGTGCGACCGGCCAAGGTCAAGGAAGCACTGCCGGTATTTATGTTCTTCCACGGCGGCGGCTGGGTGCTGGGAGATTTCCCTACCCATGAACGGCTGGTGCGCGATCTGGTTTACAGTTCCGGCGCGGCAGCGGTGTTCGTTAACTACACCCCGTCACCGGAAGCTCATTATCCCACCGCCATCAATCAGGCCTATGCCGCCACCGAGTGGGTGGCGGAATACGGCGAAAAAATCAACGTCGACGGCTCCCGGCTGGCGGTAGTCGGCAACAGCGTCGGCGGCAATATGGCGGCGGTGGTCAGCCTGATGGCCAAAGAGAAAGGCACCCCGGCACTGCGCACGCAGATCCTGCTGTGGCCGGTAACGCACGCCAGCTTTGATACCGAGTCTTACCACCAGTTCGCCGAAGGCCACTTCCTGACCCGCAACATGATGAAGTGGTTCTGGGACAACTACACCACCGATAAAGCCCAGCGCAAAGAGATCTACGCCTCACCGCTCAATGCCACGCTGGAACAGTTAAAAGGCCTGCCACCGGCCCTGGTGCAGACCGCCGAGCTGGACGTGCTGCGCGACGAAGGCGAGGCCTATGCCCGATTGCTGAATGCCGCCGGGGTAGAGGTCACTTCCACCCGCTATAACGGCCTGATCCACGATTATGGCCTGCTGAACCCCATTGCCCATGTGCCGGCGGTGCATTCCGCCATCCACCAGGCCGGACGGGCGCTGAAGCATTATCTGGCCTAGGTTAATCGGCATAATGGCAGGCCACCCGATGCCCCGTAGCCACCGTACGTAACGCCGGGGCCTGTTCCCGGCACTGTGCGGTGGCCTGCGGACAACGCGGATGAAAACGACAACCCTGCGGCGGTTGCGCCGGGTTAGGCAGTTCACCCCGCGCCATCACCTGCGGTTGGCGTTGCGGATCCAGACTGGGCACCGCCGCCAGCAACGCCTGAGTATAAGGGTGACGCGGTTGGCGAAACAGGCTGTCGCGGTCTGCGCTCTCGACAATCTGGCCGAGATACATCACCGCCACGTCCTGACACAGGTGTTCCACCACCCCGAGATCGTGCGAAATAAACAGGAAGGTCACCCCCTGCTGCTCCTGAAGATCGGAAAACAGGTTGATGATCTGCGCCTGTATTGAGACATCAAGCGCCGAAATCGGCTCGTCAGCGACAATAAATTCCGGCTGCAGGATCAGCGCGCGCGCAATACCGATGCGCTGCCGCTGACCACCGGAAAACTCATGCGGAAAACGGCCGTAGTGATGCGCCGACAGCCCGCAGATCTTCATGGTGTCGATCACCCGATCACGCAGTTCGCTTTTCTGCGCCAGCCCATGTTGCAACAGGGCTTCACCAATCGCATCGCCAATGCGCATCCTCGGATTCAGCGAACTGTAGGGATCCTGAAACACCAACTGCATCTTCGGGCGCATCTCACGCAGCCGTCGTGGGCTGAGCGCATCCAACGCCTGTCCCTTGAACAGCACCTCACCGGCGGTTTTGTCATGCAGCCCCAGCAGCGTGCGACCAACGGTGGTTTTCCCACTGCCGGACTCGCCCACCAGGCCGAAAATCGTGCCTTTTCGAATGCCGAAGCTGACGTCATCCACTGCCCGCAATTGCCCGGTGGTCCGGCCGAACAGGCCTTCCCGCAGCGGAAAATGCTTCTTCAAGCCTTTGACTTCCACTAACCACTCAACCGACATGAATACGCCCTCCCGCATTCAGAAAACAGGCCGACTGACGCTGCAATGTGCCATACAACGGCGGAATGCCGTCGCGGCAGCGCGCACTGGCCTGGGCACAACGATCGGCAAACGCACAATGGTCCGGCAGCTTGGCCAGATCCGGCACCTGACCGGGGATCGAATACAACCTGCGCCGCCGCTGCCCGGCCACCGGCCGTGAAGCCATCAGCCCCTGAGTGTAAGGGTGCTGGGGGTTAGCCAATACCTCACGCGTCCCCCCCTGCTCGACTATCCGTCCGGCGTACATCACCACCAGCCGGTCGGTCATCTGAGCAATCACGCCAAGGTCGTGGGTGATCAACATCATCGCCATGTTATTTTTACGGGTCTGCTCACGCAGCAGTGCCAGGATCTGCGCCTGCACGGTGACGTCCAGCGCGGTGGTCGGCTCATCGGCAATCAACAGCGCCGGGCGACAGCTGATGGCCATGGCAATCATAATGCGCTGTAACATGCCGCCGGAAAACTGGTGCGGGTAGCTGGTCATCAACTGTTCCGCGCGCGCCAACCCAACCTCGGTAATCAGCGCCGTCGCCTCACGCCATGCTACCTTCGGCGAAGTACCGCGATGGCGGATCAGCGGTTCCACCAGCTGTTCGCCGATCGTCAGCACCGGGTTCAACGCGCTCATCGGTTCCTGAAAAATCATCGCCAACCGGTTGCCACGCAGATCGGCCATCTGCGGCGGTCGCAGCTTCAGCAAATCCTGACCGTCGAAGTGGATTTCACCACCGTCAATTTGTGCCAGCGGCTGCGGCAATAACCCCATCAGCGCCATGGCGGTGACGCTTTTACCGCAGCCGGACTCGCCGACCACCCCCAGCGTCTGTCCGGCATGCAGTTCAAAACTCAGGTGCTGCACCGCCTGCACCCGGCCCTGCTCACCATTGAAGGCCACCGACAGTTGATTAAAAGCCAGCAGGGGGCGGCTCATGGTTTTACTCCGTTCATTTTCGGATCGAGCGCGTCCCGCAGACCGTCACCCAGAATATTGATCGCCACCACGGTGATAAAAATCGCCAGGCCCGGCGGCATCCACAACCAGGGACGACGCTGAAAGTCGATCAGGCTGTTGGCAGCATCCATCATGTTGCCCCACGACGGCGTTGGCGGCACAACGCCCAGCCCCAAATAGCTGAGTGCCGACTCACTGAGAATGGCGTTGGCAACGCCCATGGTCGCCACTACCACCAGGATGGGAATGGTATTCGGCAACAGATGGCCAAACAGGCGCCGCCGGGTGGACAGCCCCAGCACTTCGGTTGCCAGCATAAAATCGCGTTCGCGCAGCGACAGGATCTGGCCGCGTACCAGCCGCGCCAATGAAGGCCAGCCCAGCAGGCTGAGCATAATCATCACCATATAGATGCGGTAATCCGGCGAGACGTCCAGCTCGGACAACATCGCCCCCATAATGATCAGCAGCGGCAGGCTGGGGATGGTCATCAACAGATCGGCAAAGCGCATGATCAGCTTGTCCACCATACCGCCCAAATAGCCAGACAGCGCCCCCAGCAGGTAACCGAGCGTGACGGACAGCAGCATCGACACCAGACCGATGGTCAGTGAGATGCGCCCCGCCAGCAGCAGGCGGGTGTAAATATCGCGGCCAAGAAAATCCGTGCCGAGCCAGTGCGCCGCATTCGGGGCCTGATTGATGTTCAACGCATCCCCGGCATCGTCCTGCCAGGGCGACAGCATCGGCCCAAAGAGGCACAGCACCGCCAATATCAGCAGCAACAGCAGCGAGGCCATCGCCAGCCGGTGACGCCGCAGCCGTTGCCAGGCCTGAGCGGTCGGGGGCGGCGACAGTTGCGCCAGCGCCGGAAGTTGCGCCTGCCGCCAGCGGCGACGGCGACCAAAAAACAGCGTTGCCAACATGTTCACCTCAAACGAATTCGTGGGTCGGCATAGGCGTACAGAATGTCCGCCAACAGATTGCCCAAAATGGTCAGCACCGCCAGAAACAGCGTGAAGCCCATCAGCACCGGATAGTCACGTGCGGCCAGCGAGTCAATGTGGATATGCCCCGCCCCAGGCCAGTTGAAGATTTTTTCGGTGATCAGCGCGCCGGAAAACAGCGCCGGTAATTCAAAGCCCAGCAGCGTGATGATCGGTAACAGCGCATTGCGCAGCGCGTGTTTGACGATCACCGTTTTTTCTTTCAGGCCTTTGGCGCGTGCGGTGCGGATATAGTCCATGCGGATCACGTCCAGCATGCTGGCGCGGAAATAGCGCGTCAGGGTGCCGGCCTGCAGCATCACCAGTGCCAGCACCGGCAACAACAGGTGCGCCGCCACCTCTGCCACCCAGGCCAGTCCGGTCGCTTCGCTGCCGGTGCGCAGCATGCCGCCCGCCGGCAGCCAATGCAGATCGACGGCAAACCATTTGATCAGCAGCAGGCAAAGGAAAAAGGTCGGAAATGACATGGCGCCGAACACCGCCACCGTGACCAGATGGTCGAACAGCGAATAGGGTTTCATCGCCGAAGCCACGCCAACCGCCAGCGCAATGCCCCAGTACAGCACCAGGGCGACCGAAGCCAGCAGGAACGAATTCCAGATGTACTGATTCAACAAGGTGCTGACCGGGATCTGGTACTGCAGCGAAAAACCGAGATTGCCTTGCAGCAGTTGGCCGAGCCAGTGCCAATAGCGGATCATCAGTGGCTGGTCCAGTCCGTACAGCGCACGTAATTCGGCGGCGCGCTGCGGCGTCAGGTTAATGTTGCCGTCAATAAAATCGCCGGGCGTCAGCGCGAAGATAAAGAAAATCAGCAGTGATGCCAGCAGCAGCATCGGCAGGGTTTGCAGCAGGCGGCGCAGGATAAAATTTCTCATGGTGTTTTCCATTACCGCCGCACGGAGGAGCGCGGCGGTACCTTGCCGTTACTGAGCCAGTTTGACGTCCGGCAGGCTGCCGGTCAGGCCATTGTAGACATCCGGTTTAAAGCCGGTGACGCGGGCGCTGCTGGCGCTGAGCACTTTGCGGTTACCCAGCAGGATCACCGGTGGGTCTTCCGCCAGCACCTGATACAGCCGGTGATACAGCGGTTTGCGCTGCCCGATATCCAGCGTGGCGTTAGCCTGACCGATCAACTGGTCTGCCTGCGGGTTGTGATAGCCGGTTTCACTCACCTGGCTGATGAAGTCGCGCACCCCGTCATGCGGGTCATTCAGCCCGCTGGTGCTGAGCGACGCCAGGTCATAATTCCCAGCCTTGCGCTGTGCCAGCAACGCGTTGAAATCCAACACCTGTGGCTTTAACAGCACGCCAATCTGCCGGTAGTTGTCTTTGGCGATCGGCACCAGGGCGTCATTCAGCAGCTTTTTTGTCACCAGCAGCGTCAGTTCCAGTTTTTTACCGTCTTTTTGGCGAATGCCGTCGGCACCCGGTTTCCAGCCGGCCTGATCGAGCAATTGCTTCGCCTTGTTGACGTCATAAGCGTAAGGATTGATGCCTTGCGGATCATAGGCCCAGGAAACGGGAGATATGGGCTGATTCGCCACCGTGCCGTATCCCTGATACACCACGGTGATCAATTTTTGGCGATCCAGCCCGTAGATCAACGCCTGACGTACGCGCGCATCTTGCAACGCCGGGCGCTTAAAGTTGAAGTCCACCCGGCTGTAGTCGCTGGAGCTGTACAGGTTGATATTGGCGAAGCCCAACAGCTTCAACTGCTCAATATCGTCCGGCTTGGAGGTAAAGGCGTCATAGTCGGTTTCACCGGTCTGAAACAGCTGGAAGTTGGTGGCAGGGTTGGTCACCCGGTAAATAAAACGGGCCACCGCCGGCGGGCCGAGGTAGAAGTTCGGGTTGCCGTGAAAACGGATCTCCTGCCCCGGTATGTATTTGTCGTAAATATAAGGGCCGTTGCCCAACGGCTTGCCATTCAGCGCCCGCACGCTCTCCAGCTTGCCGCGCTGGTAATCCTTGCCGTAGTAGGCTTTCGACAGCACCGGCCCGCCAATCAATAACAGGGTGGTGGCGCCCGGCTGGGTGGTGGTGATCTGAAGAGTACGATCGTCAATCACCTTCAACCCGCTGATAGCGGGGGCAGTACCGTTTTTGTATTCCGCCCCACCCTGAATATGCGCCGGGGCAATGTCGGTATCACCGTCATAGGCGGGGTCATGCAGCAGCGTCAGGGTAAAGGCGATGTCTTCCGCCTTGATGGGTGAACCATCGCTATAGGCCAGATTAGGGCGCAGTTTGATGGTATAAACCAGATTATCCGCGCTGACCTGCCAGGACTCCGCCAGGCGCGCTACCGGTTTGCCTTCACTGTCCAGGCCAATCAACCGGGTAAAGATCACGTCGGTGACGTTTTCGTCCCAACCGTTGGTGAACAGATAAGGGTTAAAATTGCCCTGCGGCTCGAGGATACCGGCCACTACGGTGTCTTTGCGCAGCTTGGCTGCCGCCGGCACCAAACTGGCATCGCTCGCCGGAGTGATCCCTTCCGCCAGCGTTTCCGCCTGAACACTGAATGAAAGGCCTATCGCACTGGCCAGCGCCAACGGCACCAGTCGCTTTTGCAACAGTCTGTTTATATTATTTTTTATTTTTCTCACCCACTGCCCCTTGTCTACCCGTTGATAAAATGTGACAAAATTTATCGAAGAGTAATGGGCAGCCGGAGGGCTGTCTAACAACGAAACCGGCATTCCATTGCCGAAAAAAGCATTATGAATTTTTCTATTGCGATACCCGGCCAATCCGTCCGGCTCAGCCTGTCGGTTCGAGCTGCCGGATAAGTTTGGCTAAGGTTTTGATCGCCGCCTCGTGCTTGTCACTCCAGTCAAAAGAGGCGTTCAGGCGGAAGCAGTGGTTGAAATGGTCGCCGGTGGTGAACATCCGACCCGGCGCAATACTCACCCCCAATACCAGCGCACGCTGATACAGCTCCATCGACGACAGCGCGGGATCCAGCTCCAGCCACAGGAAATAGCCACCATCGGGCTGGCTGACTTTGACGGTAGGCGGAAAATGGTGGGCGATCGCCTGACGCATGATGCTTTGGCGCTGCGCCAGCAAGCGGCGCAAACGTCGCAGGTGGGTGTCGTAGCCGCCGTGGAGCAGATAGTCGGCAATCGCCAACTGGGTAGGTACGCTGGTCGATACGGTGCTCATCAGTTGCAACCGCTGGATCTGCTGCGCGTAGCGCCCCGCCGCCACCCAACCGACACGAAAGCCCGGTGCCAGGCATTTGGAGAATGACGAACAGTGCAGGATCTGCCCTTCGCTGTCCCACGCCTTGGCCGGCTGCGGCCGTTCAGCGCTGAAATACAGCTCGCCATAAACGTCGTCCTCAATCAGGGAAATCTGCCGCTCTCGCAGTAAGTTCACCAGCCGCTGCTTGTTGTCGTCCGACAGGCTGGCCCCCAGCGGGTTTTGAAAGTGGGTCATCAGCCAACAGGCTTTGATCGGATACTGCTCCAGCGCCTGCGCCAGTGCGCCCAGATCGATACCGTCCTGCGGATGCGTGGCAATCGCCACCGCCTTCAAGCGCAGCCGCTCCAGTGCCTGCAACGCGCCATAAAACGCCGGTGACTCGATCGCCACGTAATCTCCCGGCTGGGTCACCGCCTGCAGGCTGAGGCTCAGAGACTCCATCGCCCCGGCGGTAATCACGATTTCGTCCGGCGCCACCTGCATGCCGCTCAGGGCATAACGCTGGGCAATGTGGCGGCGTAGCGCTTCATTGCCGGGCGGCAGGTTGGCCAGTGAGCTGTGCGGCGTAAACTTGCGCGCCACGCTGCTCAGCGCGCGCGCCAGCTTCGGTTGGGCAAACAAAGTGGCGTCGGGAAACGCCGAACCAAAAGGCACAATCTCCGGATCCTGGCACGCCTGCAGCACATCAAAAATAAAGGTGTTGATATCCACCTGCTCGCTCAGTAACAGCTTCTCGCCGTGTACCGGCTGCGGCAGCGGCTGCGGGCGTGCCGCCACGTAATAACCGGACTGCGGCCGCGCGACGATCCAGCCCTGACTCTCCAGCAATTGATACGACTGCACCACCGTCATCAGGCTCAGCCCGGCGCGTTTGCCGCTTTCACGCAGCGACGGTAACTTGTCCCCCGCCCGCCATACCCGGTTCTGGATCTGTTCACGAATCTGTTGTGCAAGCTGCTCGTATCTGGTCATAGGCCCTAACTGTTATATGAAAAAGTGAAATAACTGTCACTATTATAGTCACTGTACTCCGTGCTTAACTTGGCGCCAAGCTTTCGAGAGAAAAATTACCGCTATACTGAAGAGGCCATTTTATGTACAACCCAAGGAGGCGCCATGCTGGGTCTTGATGCACTGGAACTTGCCAGAATACAGTTCGCCTTCACCGTTTCTTTCCATATCATTTTTCCGGCGATAACCATCGGCCTGGCCAGTTACCTGGCGGTGCTGGAAGGGTTGTGGCTGAAAACCCGTAACGAAACCTACCGCGATCTTTATCATTTCTGGTCCAAAATTTTCGCCGTCAACTTCGGCATGGGCGTGGTTTCCGGCCTGGTAATGGCCTATCAGTTCGGCACCAACTGGAGCTTTTTCTCCGAGTTTGCCGGCAGTATCACCGGCCCTTTGCTGACCTATGAAGTGCTGACCGCCTTCTTCCTGGAAGCCGGTTTTCTCGGGGTGATGCTGTTCGGCTGGAACCGCGTCGGCCCTGGCCTGCACTTCTTCGCTACCTGCATGGTGGCGCTGGGTACGCTAATTTCCACCTTCTGGATCCTGGCGTCCAACAGCTGGATGCAAACGCCGCAGGGTCACGAAATCATTAACGGCCAGGTGGTGCCGGTCGACTGGCTGAAAGTAATTTTTAACCCGTCATTCCCGTACCGACTGTTGCATATGTCCACTGCCGCCTTCCTGTCTTCGGCGTTCTTTGTCAGTGCTTCCGCTGCCTGGCACCTGCTGCGCGGGCGCGATACTCCGGCGATGCGCAAAATGCTGTCGATGGCGATGTGGATGGCACTGATTGTCGCGCCGATACAGGCGATGATCGGCGATGCCCACGGCCTGAATACGCTGAAATATCAGCCGGCAAAAATTGCCGCTATCGAAGGTCACTGGGAAAATGCACCGGGTGAAGCCACCCCGCTGATCCTGTTCGGCTGGCCTGATATGCAACGCGAGGAAACCCGCTTCAAGCTGGAGGTGCCCTACCTGGGTAGCCTGATCCTGACCCACAGCCTGACCGAGCAAGTACCGGCGCTGAAATCCTTCCCGCCTGAGGACCGCCCTAACTCCACCGTGGTGTTCTGGTCGTTCCGCATTATGGTGGCACTGGGTATGTTGATGATCCTCGCCGGGGTCTGGAGCCTATGGCTGCGTTGGCGCGGCGGCCTCTATCAGTCCCGCCCCTTCCTTTACTTCATCCTGTGGATGGGTCCTTCCGGGCTGCTGGCCCTGCTGGCGGGCTGGTTCACTACCGAAATTGGCCGTCAGCCGTGGGTGGTGTATGGCCTGCTGCGCACCAAGGATGCGGTCTCCGCACACGGTGACCTGCACATGAGCATCAGCCTGCTGGCATTTATCATCGTCTACTGTTCGGTGTTCGGCGTGGGCTACTCCTACATGATGCGGTTGATCCGTAAAGGGCCACAGCAACATGAAGGCCACGAAGATGACACCGAAGGCCGACCGGCGCGTCCGCTGTCTGCGGTGAAAGAAACTCTGGATGACAGGAGCTGAGTATGGGCATTGACCTTCCGTTGATTTGGTTTGTGATCATCGTCTTCAGCACCATGATGTACGTGGTAATGGACGGCTTTGATTTAGGTATCGGCATCCTGTTCCCTTGGGTTAAGGACAGCGGTGACCGTGATGTGATGATGAACACCGTCGCCCCGGTCTGGGACGGCAATGAAACCTGGCTGGTGCTGGGTGGTGCGGCGCTGTTTGGCGCCTTCCCGCTGGCTTACGCGGTGATCCTCGACGCGCTGGCTATTCCGCTGACGCTGATGCTGTTTGGGTTGATCTTTCGCGGCGTGGCCTTTGAGTTCCGCTTTAAGGCCACGGCGGAAAAACGCCACATTTGGGACAAGGCGTTTATCTGGGGCTCCCTCTTCGCCACCTTCAGTCAGGGAGTGGTAGTGGGTGCCATCATCAAGGGTTTCCCGGTCAACGGCCGCACCTATGCCGGTGGCGCCCTCGACTGGCTGACGCCGTTTGCGCTGTTCTGCGGACTGGGGCTGGTGGTGACCTATGCGTTACTCGGCTGCACCTGGCTGGTGATGAAAACCGCCGGTGACCTGCAGGCCCGCATGTACCGGCTGGCAACACCACTGTTGGCTACCCTGCTGCTGGTGTTGGCAGTGGTCAGTATCTGGACGCCGATTGCTCACCCGGAGATCGCCACCCGCTGGTTCTCACTGCCGAATCTGTTTGTGCTGTTGCCGGTGCCGATCCTGGTGCTGCTCAGCGCCTGGGGCATTCAGCATGGGGTGAAAAATGCGGCGCACTACTCACCGTTCCTGCTAACCCTGCTGCTGGTGTTCCTCGGTCTGAGTGGATTGGGCATCAGCATCTGGCCGCTTCTTATCCCGCCGTCTATCACCCTGTGGCAAGCTGCCGCACCGCCGCAAAGCCTTGGCTTTATGCTAGTGGGTGCGCTGTTTATCATTCCGATTATTTTGGTTTATACCTTCTGGAGCTACTACGTGTTCCGCGGCAAGGTCAGCCATGAGCATGGCTATCACTGATGAGGGAGCAAACTATGCAGGATAAAACCGCACCCGCACCGGCACCCTGGTGGAAACGCGTCGGCTGGCTGGTGGTGATCTGGAGTGCCAGCGTGCTGGGGCTGTTCGCCGTCGCCTCGCTGTTCCGCCTGTTGATGAACGCCGCGGGCATGAGATCGCACTAACCCAGACGTTGTCTGGCAAAGAGAACATTAGCGTGGGCAATACCCCGCCCACGCTAAAATCACTACAGCGGTTTACGCCCCATCGCGCTGAGAAAGCGCTGTTGCAGACGCAACAACTCCCCCAGTTCCAGTACCCGATAGTCGATACCAAAGCGCGGTGCCACTTCAGCAATAATGCGGCTCAACGCCGGGTAATGCCGGTGACTCCAGTGCGGAAATAAATGGTGCGTCAGGTGCAGATTAGCACCACCCAACCAATAGCCCAGCCAACGCGGCCGGGGGAACCAGTCAAAGGTGGTGGCGAACACATGGTGATACCAGCCGTGCGCTAACGCCCCCTGTTCCGGTGCCTGATAAAATTTCGCCTTGGCCCAGTGAGTGCCAATAATCAACATCACAAACAACAATGAAGACAGCATCTGGCTCAGCAGGTAAACCAGCAGGATTTGCCCCACGCCAATCGCCGGAGGCAACAGATAGCACGGGATCGCCAGCGCCAGGATCAGGTGTGCCGCTTTGCCCGCCAGAAAAACACTCCAGCCACGCACACCCTGCTGCGCCATCCTCGCCCTGACCCGGGTCCTTCCCGCCCGATCCAACCAGTCGAACAGCCAGATGTAATACGGAAAGGTCATCGCCGCCACCAGCGGCCAATAAAAGCGCTGCGCTCGCATAAAGGGCCGCCAACGCTGAAACGGCGTTTGCCGCAGCACGCCATTGGCGTCGATATCGGGATCGTAATGCTCAATATTGTTGTGTGCGTGGTGAAAAATAACGTGCCGTACCCGCCAGCAATCGGGATCTAATCCTAGCGGAATACTCACCAGGCAATTCAGCCAGCGATTGGCCCAGGGTTGCCTGAAAAACGCGTTGTGCGACGCGTCGTGCACCACATTCACCGTAAGAAACATACCGATAAAAATGAAACCGAAGTAGCAGGTAAAGAATGCCCAAAAGCTCTGTTGCTGCAGGCTCAGCCCGTAACAGAGCGCACACAGCGCCAGCAAGAGCAGCACCTTCACCAGCATGCCACCGTCGGCAAACCGATGGTCGCGATTGTCGGCCAGATAGCCCTGCGCTGCCTGCATCAACGCACGATGCAGCCCGGTGTCATCCGGCTTGAAGGCCAATGGGCGCAATGGCTTCATGGCTGCCCCATCCGGCGTAAGAATTGCTGTTGCTGTGCCAGCAGCTCGCGGTAGCCGATACAGCGGTATTCCATGCCGTGCTGCGCCGCCAACTGCGCCACTATGCCGGCCAACGCCGGATAATGGCGATGATTCCAGCCGGGAAACAGATGGTGAGTCAGGTGATAATTCAGGCCGCCGGTCAGGTGCTGTAACCCTCGCGGGGAGGTCTGCCAGTCACAGGCGGTCGCGAAATTATGCCGATACCAACCGTGCGGCATACACCCGCCTTCCGGCACAGCGTAAAACTCGGCCTGCGCCCAATGGGTGCCCAGCAGCAAGAACACCACCAACAACGAGGCGCACATCTGGCTGACGGTGTAGGCCAGCAGCACCCACTGCCAGCCGATACCGTTCTGCTGGCACAGTACCAGCGGCAGAGCCAGTACCAACACCAAATGACCGATTTTGCATAGGATAAACACCGCCCAACCGCTACGGCCCGGTAAAATATTCTTTTCATGCAGCGGGGTTTTACCCAAACGATCCGACCAGTCAAATATCCAGGCGATGTAGGGCAAGGAGAGTGCGGCGATCAACGGCCAGTACAGGTGCTGATAGCGCATATGTTTACGCCAGCGCTGAAACGGCGTCTGACGGAAGAAACCGTTCTCTTCGGTATCCAGATCATAGTGCTCGACGTTGGCATAAACGTGGTGATATTCCACATGTCGCACCCGCCAATAATCCGGATCCACCCCCAACGGCAGCGTCACCAGCCGCCCTACCAACCGGTTGGCCCAGGGGGCGCGCAGAAAAGCATTATGCGAGGCATCGTGATTCACATTCACGTTGAGCAGCATACCCATCATCACAAACAGGAAATAACAGCCGAAAAACGCCCACGGCTGATGCTGCATCAGGCCCAGCACATAAAAACCCACACACAGTACCAGCAGCGCCGCCGCCTTGGCTAACCGCCAACCGTCGGCATAACGATGATCCTCGGCCAAATAGGCATGAGCCGCCCGCTTGAGATCGCGATGAAATGCCTGTTCGCCGTCGGCGGGAAACTTCAGCGGAGCCAGTGAGTCAGCCATAGGGTTCCTCCACCGGTGCCGGAGCGCTCGTCCGGCCCCAGCCCAATGTCGCACAAACGCCGTGCAAGGCGGTTATGCCCATCGCAACCTGCCAGTAAAGCTGCGGCCAGCCCAGATAACCAATAAACAACAGCGGGAGGCTTAGCGTCATCAACAACCAGACGACAATCGCCCAACGGTGCCCTTCGGTCATGCCGCCCAGCGCCATCGACCCCAGCGCCAGCAACACCAGCAGCGCCATTTGCGGCCAGCTGATATCGCTGTAGCCATAGCCGTACTGGTAAACATAGCCAATCACCAGGGTAAACAGCAGCATCGCACCGCTAAACACGCTAAGCGCCGAGTAGCGGAAACCACCGCTGCTCATCTTCGGTCGCCAGCGCAGACGGAAATAACGCAGGAATGGCAGATTGCTGGCCCAAAACGGATTGGCAGAAGGCTTATCGCCGCTAACACCATACACAAACGGCGTTTGCGGCAGGCTCGGACAAAAAGTGCCGAACAGTTTGTCCCAAAAAATAAAGCTGCCGCCGAAGTTCTTGTTCGAATAGGCCATGTCTTTAACGTGATGCACCCGGTGATGCGCCGGCGTAACCAGAATGTGTTCCAGCCAGCCGAGTTTGGGGGTCAACGCATTATGGTTAAACAATTGGATGCTGTAATGCAGGATCGAGACCGTGACAAACACCGACAGCGGCACACCCAGCAGTGCCAACAGAAGAAAGAACGGGATCGAGGTCAGCGACGAGTACCAGGAATTGCGCACCCCCAGCGATAAATTGAAATGCTCGCCCTGATGGTGCACCACATGCACCGCCCACAGCACGCGCAGATAGTGGTGCAAGCGATGCAGCCAATAAAAGCCGAAGTCCCACGCCAGCAGGGCAAACAGCCACATCAGCACCGGCGGCCAGTCGCTCAGCAAATCCAGGCTGAAATGCGCCGCCACATAGCCGTAGCAGGTGATCTCCAGACCGCGGAACAGCCACAGCATGATATGGCCGGAGTTCAGATTGAACACCAGATCGTGCCAGTTGACCTGCCGCCGCTGCGCATACTGCAGCACCAGGGCCTCACCAATGACGACAAACAGCATGAACACGATGGGCATCGCCAGTTCGCTCATCCTATCTCTCCTGTGACGGCGTCACGCCGCCAATTTTCTATGCGCTGCGCCAGCCAGCCGGCTAAAAACGCCAGCAATGCCCCACTGGCCAGATCGACCAGCAGATGGCGGCGCAGCTGCAGAATGGAAAAGGCAATCGCCAGCGCCCACAGCATCAACAGCGCGGTTCTCACTTTACGCAGTCGATCGCTCAGTGCCCACACCGCCAGCACCGTCAACGCCATATGTAGCGACGGCAGGCAGTTTTGCAACGAATCCACCTGGGTCAGCGCCGCCAGCAGTTTTGAACTCACACCGACCCCGCTGTCTTGCGGATAAGCCATAGTGGTCGGCCACCACAAATAGACCGCCCCGGCCCCCAGCGCCGTCAGTTGCATCGCTGTACGCAACCATTTCACCCGTGGCATCGGTGCCAGCAGATAACCGAGCGGGATAATGATAAAGAAAGACAGGTACAGCCAAATGGCCATCGGACTGAACGGGATCCAACGGTCAATCGCCGAAGGGGGGAGCAGTGTTCCTGAGCCCTGCAGGCGATCGGTCAAGCTATAGATGACCCCGACAAACCCCCAGCCCAACAGCATTTGCCACAGCCGGTACGCCAGCATTTTCATCATTCGGCCACCTGCCGGATAATCCGCCTTCTCTTGCGATCAAACTGCGGCATCACCGCCTGCACCTTCAGTTGCCACTCCAGGCCAGCGCTGTCGATGCCCTGACGTTCAAACAAGGCTGACAGCTGCGTCTGACAATGCGCCAGTTCAGCTTCACTGCAATCGGCCATCAATTGCAACTGCCGTTCCCCGGACTGAACCA
Organism: Serratia proteamaculans; assembly: GCF_008830365.1. Lineage (GTDB taxonomy): Bacteria > Pseudomonadota > Gammaproteobacteria > Enterobacterales > Enterobacteriaceae > Serratia > Serratia proteamaculans. The sequence goes on from NZ_WBKI01000001.1 coordinate 1,213,428, forward strand.
GGCGGTAATCGCTGGTTAGCGGCAGCGCATTGGCGATCGCCCGGCTACACAGATCGGCAAACACCACCTGCGGCTGGCCAAAGGCATCCGGCAGCATCAGTTGATCGTCACGCCGTCCTTCAATACGCGCAATAGCCATCGACGACTGCCCACAAGGGCAAGGCTCCGTCTGCCTGACCAGCACGTCGTCCAGTCGGTAGCGGACGATCGGCTGCGTACTGCGGGTAAAGTCGGTGATCAATGGCGTGAAGCGCTGCTCATCAATCCACTGAGGTTCAATATGCAAAAACTCTTCGTTCAGGTGCAGGGTGCCGTGCGCACAGGTGGCGGCCAGGAACCCCTCAGTGGCCTGATACACCTCACCCACCGTCGGAAACACCTGCGCCAGCAGTTGCCGGTCTTGATCTTCCAGCACCTCGGCCACTGAAATCACTTTTTTGACCTTGAGCCGAATCTGCTGGGCCAGCACCGCCAACGCCAATGCGCGCAGCACCTGTGCGGGTGCGACAATGATGGTCGGTGCCTGCTGCTCCAGCCGCGAGAGTTGCTCGGCAAAGGGGGCGAAAAGATCGTAAAACTCCAGGCTCAGCCAGCGGTTGTTGACGCTGTGATACAGGTTATTATCCGCTCGCAGAAACAGCGCGACGCGCTCACCGGCAAACAGCCCCTCCGGCAACATTTTCGCCAGCATGCCACCAGCCCAGACGCTTTGCTCATGCGGACTGACGACAAAAATACCGCGCTGGCCGGAAGTGCCCGATGACAGACCCACGCTGTATTTGCCGATTTTCGGGCTGAAATCCCGCTGTTGCTCACTGCGTCGCGCGCAGGCCAGTAATTGATCGCGCTGCAGCCCGGCGGTGTTCATTTGGTCGAATTGTTCCATCATCAGCGCCTTGTCCATCTGCGGCCAGGTGGCGATGGCTTGCCGGTTGAAACGGCTGAAATAAGGGCTTTTGGTCAGCACGCGTCGAGCAAAACGCTTTAGCCTTTTGGCCTGGTAAGCCTCCAGAGACTGACGATCGTCAAAGGTTAAGCGCCGGGCACGGAAGTAATGCCACAGCGTCATCAGCGGGATCATAAATCCCCCTCATGACACAGCAAAATATTCGCATTACCGCTCTCCCATAGCTGATTCAACCGTTCCAGCGTGTGGTAATAGGCGTTGGCATCGTCCATCACCAGATTGGCTAACCGTGAAGGACCGCGCAACTGCTGATAACTGAGCGGCGACCAGGCCGCGTCGCTGGCCAATAGCGTCCAGCCGTCATCGGTGAGAATAAAGGCGCCAATATGACCCGCCGCATGCCCCGGCAAATCGACCAGCAGGATCTGCCCTTCACTGCCCGGCAGCGCATAGCCACGTTCGAAAGGTGCCAGCAACGTAGGCAAGCTTACCTCAGGGAAACCTTCGATAAACTGCAGGCCACTCTCAAAATCTTCAGGGATCAGTCCGGGGATAAAAGCGCGTTTTAACGCCGCGAAACCACGCAATGGCCGGGTTTGCCGCCAGCCTTCGCCTGAGCAGATAAAATCGAGATGGTTAAAATCACGCAGCCCGGCAATATGGTCGGCGTGAAAGTGCGAAACAATCAGCGCCTGTATGTCATTAGCGGCGTAACCGGCGGCTAACAACTGTTGATTCAGCGACTCACGGGGATCGAAATACACCGGCGTCATTTGCCGGTAAATACGGAAAATGCCGGACTGCGTCTGCTGTTGGAAATACTGTGCATAGCCGGTATCCCACAGCCAACGGCGGTCCCCCACTTCCAGTAAATAGGCCCGAGCCGGGAATTTGCACACCCGGAAACCTGCACCCCGTAGCGCCATGCAACCGATATGGGTGCAGTATCCCACTTCAAAAGCGGTAACTTTAGCCATGGGGCACATCTCCCTGCCGTTTAAGCCACTCTCCGGTAATGCGGATCCCCTCTTCCATCGAATAACACGGCCGGTAACCCAGTTGCTCCACGGCTCGGGTTTGGCTCAACGTCATATCGAAATACACAGCTGCCACGCTGTAGCGCGTCAGCAGGGGCTCTTTGCCGGTGAAATGGGCCAGCAGCTCCAGCCCCCCGGCCAGCACCTGCAACAAGGGGTATGGCACAGCCTGCAGCCGGTAGCGCAACCCCAACTGCCGGTGCAGCAGTGCATCCAGCATATCCGCCAGCCGCTGTGGTTGATGATTGGTGATGTTGTAAGCCGCACCGGAAGGCAGTGGCTGCTGACGGCTGGCCAGGTCCATCGCATGTACCACGTTCAGCACGAAGGTCAAATCCAGCAGCGCTTTACCACCGCCGGGCAACCGTAGCACCCCGCTATCGCGTTCCAGCTGTTGCAGCAGCCGCGGCACAATCACCCGGTCGTGCGGACCGAACAGCCCTCTGGGGCGCAGAATAATATAGGTAGTTTGCGGGTAGCGCGGCACCAGCGCCTGCAGCCGTTGCTCCGCGGCATATTTGCTGGCGGCGTAATGATTGGCGAAACGTCGGGCGCGACACTCTTCATCGATATTCTGGTGCGGCTGAAAATCAAAATAGATCGCCGGCGTGGAGATATGAATAAAACGCCGGATGCCACAGTGCCCCGCCGCCTGCGCCAGCTTTTCGGTCGCGGCCACGTTGGCCTGATGAAACTCGCTCTTGCTGCCCCAGGGGGAAGATTTTGCCGCGCAGTGCCAGACCCAATCGCAACCAGCCATCAGTTGGCAGCACTGTTCCTCCGTCGCCTGAGTCAGGTCTAGCGGAGTGAACTCAGCCCCCAACCGACGCAGTTCCTGCCCGGCACGGCTGTCACGCCCGGTGGCATGAACCTGATGGCCCGCCTCCAGCAGCCACTGCGCCGCGTTACGTCCCAGCCCACTGGTGGCTCCGGTGACCAGCACCCTCATGGCAGCAACACCATACCGGCCAGCGACAGCCCGGCGGCGGTGCCGATCAACATCACCGGTTTGCCGGGATTAAAACGCCCGCTGGTGACCGCAGCGTGCAGTGCCGTGGGGATAGAGGCCGCCACCTGATTGCCGTGATAACGATAGATATCCACCAAAACCTCGGCAGAAACGTGCAGCCGCTTGCGCATATGTTCGAGCGACAGGTGGCTCGCCTGATGCGGCACCACCGTGGCGATCTGCGCTAACGTCAGGCCACTGGCCGCCAACAAACGGTCAAGGTAGTCTTCGATCAACGCCGACGCCTGACGGAACAATTTTTTGCCCTGCATATGGAACAGGAAATCGCTGTTACTCATACCAGCGCGTGGGTTGCGCCGCGTACCACCGGCGCGGATCTCACATAGCTCACTGCCTTCAGGATAGGTTTCAACCAGGCTCGCCAAAATACCGCTGGTGCCGTCGCCACGCTCGACGATGGCACAGGCCGCACCGTCGCCAAAAATCAGCGAGGATTCTTCGTGATCCCAGTCAATCCCGCGTGAAGCCAAATCGGCAGAGACAATGGCAATACGCCGGTAGGTACCGGCATTCAACAGCCCGGCGGCCACCTGCATGGCGGAGATAAAGCTGACGCAGCTGCTGTTGATGTCAAAACCGGCGGTGCCCGGTGCCAGGCCGGCCACTTTAAGAATGTGTGCAGCGGTGCAAGGCAGCGCCTGCACTGAGATCGCTGACGCGGAAATCAGCAGATCGATTGTTTGTGCCTCGAGGCGGCCACGGGTTATAGCATCCTGCAGTGCGGCGACCGCCAGTTCAGCCTGGCTGGCATCATCCGCAGCGTGAAAACGGTAACTGATGCCGGAACGTTTTTCGACGTAGCCAAGCGGCTTGCGCAGCAGGCTGTCCAGTGTGGAGGAATCGACACGGTTAGGCGGCAACGCGGCCCCCGTAGCGATGACTTTCAGAGGCAGTAACGCGAGAGAACAAGATTGTGTTGTCATTATTATTGTTAACTAACCTGAATATCCATAAAGCGATCTCCCGGCGCAACCCAGCAGGCAGCGGCGAGTCATCCCCGGTTTTAAATCCCAAAGTGCCCGCAAACAGGGGCTATTGATTGTTGTTATGCACTGCAAACTGCCGGCAGCCGCCGACGAATAATTGTAACCATACTGAGATAGCAAGTTTACGGCAAGGAAGCAAGAATGGGCAAATCGGCGGGAATTATTTGGCGCGGCTGTTGGTTCTGGGTACTCATGGCAACGTCCCTCCTTATTTAAGGATAGCGTTGCGTCGACCCGTTGGACTCACTGGGTAAAGCTTACATTAGCAGTAAGGATTGTTAGATTAGTGAACTGCGTAACACTTCGCAAATTCAGCAGGTTGTGTGAATTAAATACCCTGTTGCTGCTGCCGGGTCAGGATGGTCTGAGCCCGCTATTGCGGGATAAAAAACCAAGAAAGGCAAAACCCCTGACCGACTCTGACCATTGCAGGGAGTGCCAAACATGATCAATAAAAAGCCCATTGACGGAAAAGAGTCCGCCGAATGGGCTTTAAAGCGAGAAGAAATACCCTCAGCGGCGGTTACGCACCAGTTGGTAGCGGCGGGTCAGGTATTCCACCGGCACACTCCAGATATGCACCAGGCGGCAGAACGGGAACAACACGAACAGCGTCATGCCCAACACCATATGCAGTTTAAAGATCGGCGCAACCCCCACCAGATGTTCTGACGCACCAGCATGGAAGGTCACCACCGCCTGTGCCCACCCCACCAGCTTCATCATCTCGCTGCCGTCCATATGTTGGGCGGAGAACGGAATGGTCAGCAGACCGAGGCACACCTGCACCACCAGCAAGGCCAGGATCATGATATCGGCAAAGCTGCTGGTCGCCCGCACCCGCGGGTTGGTCAGACGGCGTTTCAGCAACAGCGCACCGCCGATCAAGGTCATTACGCCGCAGGCCCCCCCGGCGATCATCGCCAGCTTCTGTTTCACATCAATCGGCAGGAAAGACTCATACATCCAGTGCGGCGTCAGCATGCCGAGGAAGTGCCCGGCAAAGATGCCCAAAATGCCGATATGGAACAGGTTGGAAGCCAACCGCATGCCCTTTTTATCCAGCATCTGGCTGGATCCGGCGCGCCAGGTGTATTGCCCGTAATCGTAGCGCAGCCAACTGCCGATCAGGAAAACCGCACCCGCCAGATAGGGGTAAATATCGAAAAAGAACTGATTTAAAAATTGCATGATTAGCGTCCTTTGGTTCCGGTTAGCGCATCCGTCAGGTCCAGGTATTGCGGTGCCACCGCGCCGGCAAAGCGCCGTTGGTGCGCCGCCTGCTGCGCCGAAGCGCAGCCCTGCTCGCCGAGGAACTTAACCTGTTCCTCTTCCCATACCGCGTCCAGCGCCTGCGGCGTGTCATCGCGGGCTTCTTTTGCTACCTGGGACTCCAACGCCTGTGCCTGAACTTCACTGCCGGACAGCGCCAACAGCAGATCAAACAGCACCGCATACGGACTTTCCCGCTGCTGTAACCGTGCACCCAGCAGTGCCAGGATTGGCGCGATATCCTGCAGCCCTCCGGCGGCCTGTTCCTTGCTGCGGCTGGCGAGATACTCCAGGTATAACGGCAAGAAGTCCGGCAGTTCTCGGCAGTCAATCTCCAGCCCGGCTTCGCGGTATTGCGCCATCAGATCGACCATGGCCTGGCCGCGATCGCGTGATTCACCGTGCACATGTTCAAACAGCAACAGCGAGGTGGCGCGGCCACGGTCGAACAGCTCGCAGTATTCGGCCTGCACATCCAGCAACGGGCGGGCGCAAAAACGGCGAATAAGCAGGATCAGCTGTGCGCTGTGATGCAAATCCAGTTCGCTGGCCGGTTCCAGCGCTTCCACCAGCGCCTGCTGATGGTCAAACAATGCCTGCTCCGGGTAGTCCAGCAGGCGGGCAATCACTTTCAGGCTGATCATGAGGCATCCTCCTGACGAGGCGTTTTTTTCGTCACATCAATGGCATCAATGCGGCGGCTGTTGAACAGATTGAATTTACCGTCGCTGCCGTGGCAACCATCGCCAAAGCTGAAGCCGCAGCCTTTGCTTTCCGGGAAGGCCTCACGCGCCAGTTCACGATGGCTGGACGGGATCACAAAGCGGTCTTCGTAGTTGGCAATCGCCAAATAACGATACATCTCCTGCGCCTGAGCTTCACTCAGCCCCACCTGTTCCAGGGCGCTGGTGTCCAGCACGCCATCAACGGTTTCCGCACGTTTGTAGTGGCGCATCGCCAGCATGCGCTTGAGCGCCAACAGCACTGGGGCGGTATCACCGGCGGTCAACAGATTGGCGAGGTATTGCACCGGAATACGCAGGCTCTCCACGTCCGGCAGTACGCCGCTATGCGCCAGCTCACCGGCATCGGCGGCGGATTGAATCGGTGACAGCGGCGGCACATACCACACCATCGGCAGCGTGCGGTATTCCGGGTGCAGCGGCAGTGCCAGCTTCCAGTCCATCGCCATTTTGTATACCGGCGACTGCTGGGCAGATTCGATCACCCCTTGTGGGATGCCATCCGCCAACGCCTGGGCAATCACCGCCGGGTCATGCGGATCGAGGAAAATATCCAGTTGGCTCTGGTACAGATCTTTGTCGTTTTCGACCGCCGCCGCCTGCTCGATACGGTCGGCGTCATACAGCAGCACGCCAAGATAGCGGATACGGCCGACGCAGGTTTCCGAACACACCGTTGGCTGGCCGGATTCGATGCGCGGGTAGCAGAAGATGCACTTCTCGGACTTGCCGCTCTTCCAGTTGAAATAGATTTTCTTGTACGGACAGCCGGTCAGGCACATGCGCCAGCCGCGGCATTTATCCTGATCGATAAGCACAATACCGTCTTCACCGCGCTTGTAGATAGCCCCGCTCGGACAGGTCGCGACGCAGGCCGGGTTGAGGCAGTGTTCGCACAGGCGCGGCAGATACATCATGAAGGTGTTTTCGAACTGGCCGTACATCTCCTTTTGCATATTGTCGAAGTTTTTATCCTTCGAGCGCTTGGAGAATTCACCGCCGAGGATCTCTTCCCAGTTCGGACCATTTTCAATCTTCTTCATGCGCTGGCCGGTGATCAGCGAGCGCGGCCGGGCGATCGGCTGATGCTTGCCCTGCGGCGCGGTATGCAGGTTCTGATAGTCGTAGTCGAACGGCTCGTAGTAGTCGTCCAGCGCCGGGACGTCTGGGTTGGCGAAAATCTTCGACAGCAGGCCAACACGGCCACCCATGCGTGGCTCCAGCTTGCCGTTGATTTTACGGATCCAACCGCCCTTCCACTTTTCCTGATCTTCCCAGGCGTGCGGATAACCGACGCCGGGCTTGCTTTCCACGTTGTTGAACCAGGCGTACTCCATGCCTTCGCGGCTGGTCCAGACGTTCTTGCAGGTCACCGAACAGGTGTGGCAACCGATGCATTTGTCCAGATTCAGCACCATGCCGACTTGTGAACGAATTTTCATTTTGCTTTCTCCTGCTGGCTGCCCTGCGAGTCGTCGTTACCTTCACCATCTAACCAGTCGATGCGGTTCATCTTGCGCACCACCACAAACTCGTCGCGGTTGGAGCCGACGGTGCCGTAATAGTTGAAACCGTAAGCCAGTTGGGCGTAACCGCCGATCATATGGGTCGGTTTCGGGCAGACGCGGGTCACCGAGTTGTGGATGCCGCCGCGTTGGCTGGTGATTTCCGAGCCGGGAATATTCACGATGCGTTCCTGCGCGTGGTACATCATGGTCATGCCGGCCGGAATACGCTGGCTAACCACCGCCCGCGCAGTGAGCGCGCCGTTGGCGTTAAAGGCTTCGATCCAGTCGTTGTCCTCAATGCCCAGGTCTTTGGCGTCGTCCTCACTCATCCAGACGATCGGCCCGCCGCGCGACAGGGTCAGCATCAGCAGGTTGTCACTGTAGGTGGAGTGAATACCCCACTTCTGGTGCGGCGTCAGGAAGTTCAGTGCCTTCTCTTTATTGCCGTTCGGCTTCTGGTTCAGCAACGGCTGCGCGGCCCGGGTGTCGATCGGTGGACGATACACCAGCAGGCTCTCGCCAAAGGCACGCATCCATTCATGATCCTGGTACAGCTGCTGGCGGCCGCTGATGGTGCGCCATGGGATCAGCTCGTGCACATTGGTATAACAGGCGTTATACGACACATGTTCGTCTTCTAACCCTGACCAGGTCGGGCTGGATATGATTTTGCGCGGCTGGGCCTGAATATCGCGGAAGCGGATTTTTTCGTCTTCCTTGTTCAGCGCCAGATGGCGGTGATCGCGACCGGTCATCTTGCCCAGCGCGTCCCATGCCTTGACCGCAACCTGTCCGTTGGTTTCCGGTGCCAGCGCCAGGATCACCTCGGCAGCATCAATGGCGGTTTCAATCTTCGGTCGGCCAGCGGCCGGGCCTTCCGTCTTGACGTAGTTGAGTTTTTTCAGGAAGTCGACTTCAGTCTGGGTGTTCCAACTGATGCCTTTGCCGCCGTTGCCCAGCTTATCCAGCAGCGGCCCCAGCGAAGTGAAACGCTCATAGATGGCTGGATAATCACGTTCTACCACCATGATGTGCGGCGCGGTTTTGCCGGGGATCAGATCGCACTCGCCTTTTTTCCAGTCTTTGACACCGTAAGGCTGCGCCAGCTCGGCGGCCGAATCATGCTGGATCGGCAGCGTCACCACGTCGGTCTCCTGGCCCAGATGCCCGACGCAAACTTCGGAGAAGGCTTTGGCGATGCCTTTGTAAATCTCCCAGTCACTTTTCGAGTCCCAGGCCGGATCAACCGCCGCCGACAGCGGGTGAATAAACGGATGCATATCCGAGGTATTCATATCGTCTTTTTCGTACCAGGTGGCGGTCGGCAGCACGATGTCGGAATAAAGACAGGTGCTGGACATGCGGAAATCAAGCGTCACCACCAGATCCAGCTTGCCTTCACCGCCGTTATCCAGCCATTCTACTTCCTCAGGTTTGGCACCACCTTGTTGGCCCAGATCCTTGCCCTGAATGCCGTTTTCGGTACCCAGCAGGTATTTAAGCATGTACTCGTGGCCCTTGCCGGATGAGCCCAGCAGGTTGGAACGCCAAACGAACAGATTGCGCGGGAAGTTCTGGGGGTTGTCCGGTTGTTCGGCGGCGAAGTTCAGGCTGCCTTTTTTCAGCCCTTCAACGGTGAAGTCCAGCGGCGACTGACCGGCGGCTTTCGCCTGTGCCGCCAAATGCAGCGGGTTGGTACCCAACTGGGGAGCTGACGGCAGCCAGCCCATACGCTCGGCGCGCACGTTAAGGTCAATCAGGCTTCCGCCAAAGCGGGTCTTGTCCGCCAATGGCGACAGCAGCTCTTCGGTGCCGACGGTTTCATAGCGCCACTGGCTGGAGTGGTTGTAGAAGAACGAGGTGCTGTTCATATGGCGCGGCGGGCGTTGCCAGTCGAGGCCAAACGCCAGCGGCAGCCAACCGGTCTGCGGGCGCAGCTTTTCCTGGCCGACGTAGTGCGCCCAGCCACCACCGCTCTGGCCGACGCAGCCGCAGAAAATCAGCATATTGATCAGTCCACGGTAGGTCATGTCCATGTGATACCAGTGGTTGACACCGGCGCCGACGATAATCATCGAACGGCCATGGGTTTTCTCGGCGTTGTCGGCAAACTCACGGGCGATGCGGATAATGTTGTGGCGCGACACGCCGGTGATCTGCTCGGCCCAGGCCGGAGTATAGGCTTTGACGTCGTCGTAATCGGTGGCGCAGTTGGCGTCGTCCAGACCACGTTCGAGGCCGTAGTTGGCCAGGGTCAAATCGTAAACGCTGGTCACCAGCGCTTCGCTGCCGTCCGCCAGACGCAGGCGTTTTACCGGCAGCTTGTGCAGCAGGATCTCGTCCAGCGCCACGCTGTTGAAGTGTTCGCTCTCGGCACCGCCGCTTTTGATGCCGCCAAAGTAAGGGAAGCCCACTTCGGCCACCTCGTCGTGTGCGCCCAGCAGGCTGAGTTGCAACTCGACTTCCTGCTGATCTTCACCGGCGCGCTGTTCCAGGTTCCATTTGCCCTGCTCGCCCCAACGGAAACCGATCGACCCCTGCGGGGCCACCAGTTCGCCGCTGCGTTGATCTATAGCGACGGTTTTCCACTCGGGGTTATTTTCCTGCCCCAGGCCATCGACCAGATCGGCGGCACGCAGCAGGCGACCTGCGGCGTAATGCCCTTCTTCGCGCGGCTCCAGTAGCACCAGCATTGGCATATCGGTGTAGCGACGCACGTAGTCGCGGAAGTAGCCCACCTCACGATCCAGGTGGAACTCTTTGAGCATCACGTGCCCCATCGCCAACGCCATGGCGCTGTCAGTGCCCTGTTTTGGGTTCAGCCATTGGTCACAGAGTTTGGCGACTTCGGCGTAGTCCGGCGTTACCGCTACGGTTTTGGTGCCTTTGTAGCGGACTTCGGTGAAGAAGTGGGCGTCCGGGGTACGCGTCTGCGGCACGTTAGAGCCCCAGGCGATGATGTAGGAGGAGTTGTACCAGTCGGCCGATTCCGGCACGTCGGTCTGCTCGCCCCAAGTCATTGGCGAGGCCGGTGGCAAGTCGCAATACCAGTCGTAGAAGCTCAGGCAGGTGCCGCCAATCAGCGACAGATAGCGAGCCCCGGCGGCGTAAGACACCATCGACATCGCCGGGATCGGTGAGAAGCCGATGATACGGTCGGGGCCGAAGGTTTTGGCGGTATAGACGTTAGAGGCGGCGATCAGTTCGTTCACTTCCTGCCAGCTGGAGCGGACAAAACCACCGCGTCCGCGCGCGACTTTGTAGCTTTTGGATTTTTCTGCATCGCTGACGATCGAGCCCCAGGCATCAACCGGATCGCTATGCAGCGCCTTGGCCTCGCGCCACAGTTTGATCAGGCGTTTACGCATCAGCGGGTATTTCAGGCGGTTGGCGCTGTACAGATACCAGGAATAACTGGCGCCGCGTGGACAGCCGCGCGGTTCATGGTTGGGTAGGTCTGGGCGGGTACGCGGGTAGTCGGTTTGCTGGGTTTCCCAGGTAACCAGACCGTTTTTCACATAAATCTTCCAGCTACAGGAGCCGGTGCAGTTCACCCCATGGGTGGATCGCACAATCTTGTCGTGCTGCCAACGGCTGCGGTAGCCGTCTTCCCAGTCGCGGTTGGTGTTCAGCGTCTGGCCATGTTCGCCAGAAAAGGGTTCCGCCAACTGCTTAAAATAGCGGAATCGGTCTAGAAACTTGCTCATCCGGAATTCTCCTGAAGGCTTTCATTGTTATATGAAGTGACATTGCTCAATCTGCCGCCAGCCTACTGAGGCCAGAACGGTGGCAAATTGATTGCGATCAAGAGAACGGAGGGAGAAGAACGGCGGCGGCAGCGTGGCTACCCCTAAAGTATCATGGCAAGTATTTGGTTTAATTAATTGAAAATATTATAGAAATGATGAGTCAGATGTTCGAGGGGATATGCTGCGGGGTCAGTTGGGGTATTTGGGGGTAGGATGCGAGCGGGTGCCCGCATCCCTGGCTGCTATGTTGATGTTAGTGGAGAAAGAAGCACGTTAACCTGCATCCATCTCATGGCCGATCCACTCGCCGCTGTCGCGATTAATCACGCGCAGATACTGCTCATACTGCTGTTCGCCGTAGAACAGGTTCAACAACGGCGTTTTATAGAATGACTGCCACATTTGCCCCAGCATAATCGGTCGGCGGGGGACATAAATGTTCTCGATCAGGTTATAGCCGGTGGCCATCAGCATGAAGCACAGGAAGAAGTAGTTAAACCTGCCGCGGATGAACGAGCTCTGATGAGCCACGTAATAAAACAGCAGAAAGACCGACGCCACGCTGGCATAGCGGCTGGCCGCCTGTAACGAGCTGGAACACAGGAAAACAAACACCACCAGCCAGGCCGCGGTATTTTTGATGTCCCCCGTCTGGTTGCGCATTGGATGAGCCAGCATGAAAACGCCGAGAAACAGCGCCGGGAACAGCACGATCAGGAAGTTAATCATCCCGTTGGCATTGCCGGAGGTCAGGTAATCACTGGCATACATGCCGGAGGTATAGACGTCGGAATAACTGTTGATGCCGGAAATCGTAATATGGGAAACGATAAACGGCAGCGCGAACTTGGCGGTCAGCAACGCAATGGTGCTAAACACCACCGTCAGCAGGCGGTTCAGACGCATCACCCGGCTGCACAGAAATACCCCGACCAACAGCATGCTGGAAAAGTGGGTCAGCATGGCAAACAGCATCAGACCGGCGGCGAGCGGCCGATTTTGTTTATGGCAAAACAGCACTATCGCCAGCGTCATCACGGCCATCGAGAAACCAAAACGCAAGCCCATGCCGATGATAAACGGGTTGATCAAAAACAGCACCGCCAAATGCAGCAACACAAACTGCCGGGCTGAAAACACCTTGCCGGAGTGCAGCATGACAATATTCAGCGCACTCAGGTAACAGTAAACCGACAGCGCGACGTACAGCCCCGGGATGACGAAGAACGGGATACCCAACGTTTTGAAAATATAAAAGTTGGCGTACAGCACCACGTCCACCTTACCCTGAATGACATCACCCAGGCTGGTGGCCGAGTTAATGGCATCGTAATTGGCAAAGTGACGATAGAGATCCGCCAGCGGCGGGATCTTGATAAAGAAGAAGAAAAAACACAGCGCAATCAGCAGATAGGCCACCGTGTTTTTCTTTCCCGCTCGCAGCGTGGCTATGCTGTGCAGCAAGGCAAATAGCGGTACCGTCAGCAGCAGTACGCTGCCGATCAGCGTAGAACGTTCAAAGCGCATAATCATCCTCTGGCTCAATAATTCCCTCTTATTTGGGAGTATTGCTTATCAGTTAAGGCAATATTGTCCCCTCTCCTTTGGGAGAGGGTGACGTTTACCTGACTAATTTCGTAATATCAGAACGGCACACCACGGAAAAACACATTGCGGATGATATTTTTCATGTATACACCGGCCATCAGGCCGCTATTGACATAAACAATGCCCTTCAGCCCGTACACCACCCCGGCCAGGCGGTTCTTGCCGTCGGTAATGATGCGCGAATTAATGCAGGTATGGCGCAGGCGCATGATGTTGCGCGCCCGGCCGGAGATCTGCGGCATCAGTCGCTGCTCAAACTGCATTTTATTGCGATAGCCAATAATGCCTTTCGGGCTGGAGGTGATACGTTCGCCATCGTGGTCGTTGTGCACCGCCAGCCGCTCATGCAACGTGCCAATCTTCGCCTCGGCCGCCAACAGCCGGTACAGGAAGATATGGTCCTGGTAGCGTGGGGTATTGAAGAAACCACGCACCGCTATCGCCATGCTGCGTCGCAGCATAATCATCGGCGTGTAGGCCACACCGGCCAGCATAAAGTCTTCCAGTCCCTCGCAACGCGCCCGGTAATAATGCTCGGCGCTGATCTGACCATCCTTCAGGATATCCATATCGCACAGACTGACGTCGTAATCCCCCTGCTGCATAAACGCCAACTGCCGGGCGATTTTCTGCGGATGGTAGTAGTCGTCATCATCCAGAAAGGCAATGTACTCGCCGCGTGAACGCAGGATCCCGCTGTTACGCGCCTGCGCGCCACCGCCGTTATGCCGACGCGGATAATAGATAACCTGCCCCCGTTCGATATAACCGGCCAGGCGTTCGCGGGTCGCCAGGCGTTGTGCATCGCCCTGCGGGTTGTCATCCACCACGATAATTTCCAGCGGACGATGGGTTTGCGCCAGCACGCTTTCGATGGCGCGTGCCAGCAGTTCACTGCGGCCATAGGTGGGTATGATGACGCTAACAGTAATACTCATATATAGATTTGCCCCAATTGACATAGGTGCGCCGCTATCCGCGCAGGTTATACAGCCGGGCCATCAGGTAATAAGCCAGCGGGCTGCGGTAGAACAGTCGGTTCTTGCGGCTCAGCATTTTACGTTCTTCCGCCCGCAGGCCGGAGTAGCGGCGTTTTAGCTCGCGGGTTTCGCGCAGTGCGTCACGCAGCCCGAAAAAGTCCAGTCCCACCAGCAAACGTGCCTTCAGCGTGGTGACGAACAGCACCGAGTAAAGCCCATGCCCCATCCCCTGGCGGCGTCCACTGTCAGCACCGTCGAGCGCATAATCCAGGTCATCCAGATCGCGTCGTTTGGGTGCACGCGTGATGCCATTCGGGTTGGCGCGGTAGCCCACCAACGGCGTGTCGCAAACCACGATACGTTGCGCTTTCAGGTAGAGTTGCGGAATCAACTGAATATCTTCGAAATTGCGTCCCGCCGGGAAGCGTGCCTGATCGAACAGCGTTTTGCGGTAAATACGCGCCCAGGCGAACCACATGCTGCGGTTGAAGCTGTCCGCCAGCAGCGCCATATGAGCATCACGCTGCTGCGGCGCGGCATTGCCGGGCACGATAGCCATAGTGCCGTCCGACTGTATCTTGCCGTTGTTGATCGTCGAGAAGCGCTGGGCATTGAACGCCACTATGTCTGCCTGCGGGTTATCCGCCAGCAGGCGGCCTAAAATGCTGAAATACCCTTCCAGCAGCACGTCATCGGAATCGAGAAAGCCGATATAACGCCCTTCCGCATGGGCAATACCGCTGTTACGCGCTTCGCTCAGCCCCTGGTTTTTCTGCCGCAGAATACTGACCCGCAGTTTGTGTTGTGGATATCGACACAGCACCTCTTCGGCCAGAGCAATGGCACCATCCGGGCTGCCGTCATCCACGATGATCACTTCCGCCCAGTCCGGCAGCTGCTGAAGCACTGAGCACAGGCAGGCCTCAATATAAGCCTCGACCTTATACACCGGAATAATCAGGCTCAGAGTGGTATTCATGATCGGTTATCCTTGGTTTTCTTTTTGAAGTTGCACCCATACCGCCCGGCTGCCCATCGACGGCAATTCAGCCTCGATCTGCCGCTGGCCTTGTGCCTGCCAACCCGTCGGCAAGTCAAAGCGCGCCGACATGGGCCGGTAGTAAGGGTTGGCGATCAGTACCAGGCCCTGCTCGCCATTGATAAACAGCCTGGCCGGGATGGCGGTATTGTTGCCCTGTAGCAGGGTGCTTTCGCCGGAAAGCAGGTAAGGGTTAAAGCTGACAATCTGCTGTGCCACACTGGACACTCCCCGCCAGATAGCCTCGAACTCCTGCTGGCTAAAACCGCCGCGTTGGCGCTTGTAGAACAAGTCGGTATAGGAATAAAACAGAATGCCTTTGGCGCCGCCAATCAGCCCCAGCCAGGCCTGATTGCGGATCTCCGCCTCCGTCGGTTGGCGTGGCTTGCGACGCGGCGCATAAGCGGCGTGATCCATAATCTGCATCACCAACCAGGCCCCTTTGACCTGCCGCGCCACCTGACTGGTAATGCGGCTGTACTCCAGAGTACGCGTCAGGTCGGCGTCTCGGCCAACCGGGTAAGGATCGCTGGCCAGCACGTCCGAACTGTTGAAATAGGCGTTGAGCGTGCCGGTCTTGTCCAGCACCTGGAACGTCAGGTGATCCGGATCCAGGCGTTTTACCTGCAAATGCTTTTGCTCGATCTGCGGTACGTATTCCGGCCCCAGTTCGTCGTTGATATACCAGGCCAGCAGGTTTGGCTGGTGCTTGAACCTTTCCACATAGCTCGCCGTCAGTTGCGGATAACTCATTTTGGTTTCCGGCGCGAATCGGGTACCGGCATACATGTCCTTGAGCGAAAAAATTACCTGCAAACCGTACTGCTGGGTTTTGCGGAAATAGTTATCGGGGTCGCGGCCGGTACCGTAGTTGTAATTGAGCAGCGTGTTGAAACCGGCATCGCGGATGCGCGCCAGATGCTCATCCGTCGCCATTTCGCCGTACATGTAAATACCCAGCGGGAAGAAGCGCTTGCCCTGTTTCAGGGTATAGCCCTGGGCATCCAACGCCACTTTAGGCTGCGCACGACCGACACTGATCGGCATTTCGCTTCGCTGGCTGCGCTGTGAGGCGACATCCGTCACCTGCTGCTGCAGGCGATACTCCCCGGCGGCCAAATCGGCCGGCAACGGGAACTCCACCTGCTGTTTGCCACTAATACGGTAACGGCGGCTGTCGTGTTTCACGGCGGTGTTTTTGTCGTCGACCAGCGTGCTGTCCACCTGCACCTGTTGCGGATCCACCACTTCGATCAGGCTCGATGCCGCGCCGTTGGCACTGCGCATCTGGTATAACTCCGGCGCTACCGGCTGCTGACAGGCGTAGACGTCATCAAACCAGGCGCTGCCGGTGGTACCCTGGCGCAGATAAACACCCAGCACTACCTTCACCGCCCGTGGCGGCACCCGAAAATCCCCGGTGACCGGCTGCCAGCCGCTGGTGCCCAGCAGGCCCTGCGGATAACTTCCGGCCAAAAAACGCCCCTGATCGTCATAGCTTTCGATAAATACCCCGGCGCCCTGATTATCCCCCTTGCCCTTCAGGTTCTCACCGCGCACCCAACTGCCAAAAGCCAGCTGCTGACCAGGTTTAACCGCCAGCGTCTGCAGCATATTGTGGTAGTTGGCGGGGTTGTGATTTTGATAGAACAGGCTGCTCCGGCCACCGTGGCCGCCCGCTACCACCTGTGCCGAGGCCAGTGACCAGCCCGCGCCGCCCTGCTCGAAACCGGGATCCTGCAGCAGGTTATTGCTGCAGGGGGCAGCATTGGCCAGCCCGGAGCCCACCAGCAGGCAGGCCGTGCTTAGCTTGCTGAGTTTCATTGGCGTTTCATCACCGCGTTGTACAGATAAGAGAAGAACAGATAGCAAGACTTCTGGTAGGAGAGCCCGAGATGGCGGCGATAAATCTGCCATTGCCAGTCGGCCGCCTGGATTTTATTGCCGGATAACGACTGCGCAGAAAGGCGGTAGAAGGCCAGCGGTTCGGGAATGCAATACGCCAGGTGGTTACGCGCTTTTTCCAGCACCGACAGCCACATCACATAGTCCTCGTGCCCGACCTTGCTTTGATACACCTTGCCGACCTGGCGCTGGTTGTACATGCCGGTCAGGTTGCCGATCCAGTTACTTTTCAGCATGTCCTGGTAAGCAATGATCTCCCCGGAACCCCGATAGTTTTTCACCCGTGCCGGATCATCTTCGAAGGTGTAATAATGGGAACACACCACGTCATAACGGGAAGTTTTTAGAATGCCAACCTGGCGCGCCAGCTTGTTCGGGTGCCAGACATCATCGCTGTCGCAGAACGCAATATAATCACCGCGTGCCGCTTCAATCGCGATATTGCGGGTTTCGGCCACTCCCTGGTTGGTGTTGTTGCGAATGTAGGTCAGGCGATCGTGAATAAAAGGCTTCACCACCTCGGCGGTCTGATCGGTGGAAGCGTCGTCGATCACGTACAGGTGATAATCCTGATAAGTCTGGTTCAGCACCCCGAGGATCGACTGTTTGATAAAGCCCGCGGCGTTGTAAGCCGGCATAATAACTGAAACTTTTTCCATCTTAACCTCCAGCGATAAGCTGTTGCCATTGGGGATAAATACGCTCAGGGATGTACTGCTGTGCCCGATCCAGTGAGTGCAGAGAGAAGCGCTGACGCAACCCGCCGTCCTCGATCAGCGCCAGCGTGCGTCGGCTGAATGCCTCGATATCGCCTTCCGCCACCAGATAGCCATTACCCGCGTCATCGATCAGTTCAGCGGGTCCGGTCTGACAGTCGAACGCCACCAGTGGCAGGCCAAAGCTCATGGCTTCAATCAACACCATCGGCAGCCCTTCGTAACGCGAGGTCATCAACAGCATCGCTGCCTGACGGTAGTGGCCGGCAATGTCTGCCGTTGCCGGCAGCAACTTCACCTGTTCACCCAGTCCGGCAGCGTCAATCTGCTGCTGTAGCGCCGCGCGGTCCGGGCCGTCACCAACGATATGCAGTTGCCAGCCCGTCGTTTGCTGCGCCACCCGTTGCCAGGCGGCAATCAGACGATCAAAGCCTTTTTGATGACACAGCCGACCGACCGCCAGCGCCACCGGCTGTTGCAACATCGGCTGCGGCGCTTGCACCGGGAACGGGGAAACGTTCTCAATCACCCGACATTTACGCTCCGGCACCCAGCGGCTGATGGTGGCCAGATCTTTCTTGGTCAGCAGTACCGTGCGGTCACCCAACCGATAAACCAGCACCTTCAGCCATTTCATCGGCCAGGCGTATTGATGGAAGCTGACGTGTTCACTCAGCAACAGGCGGCTGCGCGGACAAAGTAAACGCAGGTACGGCACCATCAGCGACGAGAGTTTTCCCATCGAAACGGTGACGATCACGTCATAGCGACCACGCCGCAGAAACCACGCCAGGCGCCAGGGCCACAGCAGCGTTCTGCCGGGCATAAAGCGCAGGGTCACCGCGGGATCCAGCGGATAAAACGCCCGGTCACCGCTGATCGACACCAGATCCACCTGATGGCCCAGACGCGTGGACAGCGCATTGGCCAGGCTGCTGGCGACCCGCTCGGTACCGCCCTTTTCGGCAATGTTCTCAATCACAATCGCTACTTTTCGTTGCTGCATGTCATCTCCGAAATCCCTCACGGGCGGTGCGCAACAGACGCCCCCCCAATGGAAACAGCCCCAGTCTGGCCAGGCAGTCGCCGTACAGTTTGATCGCTCTGAACTTGCTGCTCAGGGCATGGTGTTCGGTGCGCGACGAGTAATAGTTGAAGGCCTGCAGGTTCTCGCTGTACAGCGAGGCCAGCAGGTGTTTACAGGCAAATCCGCTGATATAGCGGCCGCTGGTGTGCAGGTAGGCATCAATAAACTGTTCGCTGGCGTCGATGTTCATCCGGCAGCGATCCGTGTCGGCATCACCGCAGCGGATGAATACCCCGTGCCCTTCGTCAAAGGCCACCCTGGCACCCAGATTGGTGGCATTGACCAAAAATCCCCAGTCCTGGTACTTGTAGAGGAATTCCGGGAATAAAAACCGTCGATCCTCTTTTTTACGCAGGCTGATGGTGGAGGTACGAATATCGCCCATATCGAGGAATAAAAAATCGGCCCCTGCCGCCCCTTCCTTATAATCGAATCGGTAACTGCGAATGTTTTTGTCACTCACCGTGGCGTAATTACCAAAAATAATGTCCAGCCGGGTATCCTGATGGCGTTTCAGACGACGGATAATATAGTTGGTACTGAAGGAGTCTTCCGGTTCAAGAAAGAAAACCACTTCCGCACGCGCCAGCCGAAAACCGGTATTACAGGAAACCGCAGTATTAGTACGTATTTTATTTTCATGCAGGCGCGCCCGACGATTGGCGGCCAATAAGCTGCGCATATTATCCAGCTCTGGTTTATCGGAAGCATTATCAACCACGATAATTTCATAATCAAAGCCGGAGCAGGCATTGGTCATCCGGACTAGCGTGGCGGCCAAACTGGCTGAGTTATTAAAAACGGGCATGACAATCGATAAGTCCATTTATTACCTCAACAATATATTATCATTTGGCATAACAACGTTATTGCCAACGGAATAGTTTGTTATCCCAGAATTTCCTTGTCCGGTTATTACCCCCCGTCCTGACGCGGTTAAAATTCGCGCAGCCTACCGGTTATTCAACTACTCCTGGAAATAACCTCCCCACTCCTGTTCAATGGTTTCTGGCATCAACCTTTGCAGGCCGGCCCCCGGGGTGAATGTCAGCTCGCCAAAATAGATACGTTGCTGCACCTGATAAAAATCGACACGAACATAGGAAAATTGCTCCGCAACCTGATGCGACAGCGCCAGCATTTGCTCCAGCCGGCAGGGTTTGTCCATCGGCACTTCGCTGTTGGGCACCCCCAGACGGATCTCGGTCCGGTTCCAGTCGGCATCAAAAAAGTCGCGACGGTGATCAATAAAGCGCTGGTAATCGATCTGGATGAAAAACCGCACTTCACCACCGCGGTTAAAACAGTGGATCTTGATATCATTGGGTGTTTTGCCGTCTTCCAGCAGCATTTTTTCCACCATCACACAGGGTGGAATATCCTTATAATGACGCTCGCGGTAGACCTGATAAAAATTCTGTCTCAGCCAGCTATTGGTCAGCACTCTCAATTCATTGAAGCTGGTCTGACTTTTATCAAAAACCAGTTTGTTATAACCGCTGCCGTGATTGGCCTTAATAACAAATGCATCAGGCAGTGCCTCATACATCTCCTCAGTTAGTTCATTACCCTGGGCATAAAGCTCAATCAGGTACTCTTCCCCCCACAAATTCTTGATGTACTCTCTAACCTGATATTTATCGGATAACTGAGTGTACATTGCCAGAGGATATACTTTTCTGCGCATCAGTTTTTCGCTATACCCCACCGGCTTGGCCAGGTGCGGCACCTTGTGAAAAAACAAGGCGTATTTTAACTGATGATATAATGCGTCGGGTATATTACGGTAAAAACCCTTCACCAGATTATTTAGCATAAAGTTCTCGCACCTTCCCTATTAATTGAGGTAAACAACGGTAACAGGTGACCTGCAACCGGGTAATTTGTCCTCTCCTGAAGAAACCATTAAGTACAAAAAATGAAATAAACTCGGTGATCAGGGTGGAAATCGCAGCGCCCGCTATGCCGTAACGCGGTATCAACAGCAGATTCATCAGTACGTTGGCCAAGGCGGCCAGCGGCATTTTTATCGCGATAAACCGATAACCGCCAAACAGCACAATCGCCCGATAGGACACGGTGCCCATCACCGAAAACAAAGAAGTCACCGAACACAGCGCCAGAATAGTGGCGGTTTCACGGTAGCTGTCGCCAAACATCAGCGCCACTATCGGTCCGGGGAACAGCGACAGCAGCAAAATGACCGGCATCGAAAGCAACAGCACCACCAGATACAACAGCCGAATGCGCCCTTCCTGTTCGACCTGGGTGCGGGCATTTGCCACCCCCGGCATCATCGAGGTGATCAGCGCGATCGGCACAAAGATCCACCCCTGACTCAGGGTGATGGCGGCGCTGTACAGCCCAACGCTGTGCTCGCCCAGATAGTTGCCGATCATGATCTGATCGATACGGGTATAGATGACAATCGACAACCCGGAGACCGCCAACGGCAGCCCTACCTTCAGCAGGTAACGCCCGTAGCGTCGTTGATGTCGCCTGCTGATCGGCCGCAGCCCACTGCGCTCTCGGCGAAACAGCACCCAACGCACCGCGTAGGGGATCAGGCTGCTCAGCACATAAGGCACGGCAAACCACTCCAGCGGCAGTCTGGCATGCACCAGCGCCAGCCGAACCACGATCGACAGTAACAGCGCCAGATTGTTGATCAGCGTGTTCAACTTCGATTTCAGCAGGGCGTCGTAATAGATTTTATAAACGTCCTGCACCGAGAAATAAGCGCTGATCAGCATCAACGCCATCATGATCTGGCTGGTGCGATCCTGTGTCAGCAGCGCCCAGGCCATCAGCGGCACGGCGATCAGCGCAAACAACTGTCGGCGCAGGCGCATTGAGGCCAGCATCAGCCGGATACCGCTGTGCCGTCGCCGGGCGACGCGGTTAAACAACACCGCATCGGCCCCCAATTGCACCAGCGGTACGGCAATGGCGATCACCGACAGCAGGTAGTTAATCAGCCCGTATTGCGCCGGTCCCAGGTAACGCGCCACGTACACCGAAACGAAAATGCCTGACAGGCTCAGCGATACCCGTTCCAACATCAACCACAGGGAGTTCATCAGCATCGCTTTCATGCGGCTACTGGACCTTTTCCTGATGGCTGGGGTAAGCAAAGGCGTAGTACCCGGCGTCGGTGGCGGTTTTCTTCACCATACCGTTGAGGATCACCCCTTTAATGGTCACCCCGTTCTGCTCGAAGCGGCGGATACTGGTCTCGATCTGCCTGACGGTGTTGACCTCAAAGCGCACTACCATCAATGCGGTACCGGCATGATGGCCCACGATGGCGGCATCGGTCACCGCCAGTACCGGCGGCGTGTCGATCAGCACCAGATCATAGTTCTGCCCCGCCCAACGCAGGAAGTCGGCAAAGCGCTGGTGCATCAGCAGTTCAGACGGATTCGGTGGCACCTGACCACGCGGCACAAAGTCCAGATTGGCAATGTCAGTTTTCTTCACCGCCTGGTCTGGGGCGATCAGCCCCGACAGCATGTCTGAAAGACCACCCTTGGCGCTGTTGTTCAGCCAACGGTGCAAAAAGCCTTTGCGCATGTCGGCGTCGATCAACAACACCCGCTGACCGGCCTGGGCGATCACCACCGCCAGGTTGGTGCTGGTAAAGCTTTTACCGCTGGCGGGACTGGCGCCGGAAACCATCAGAATGTTGTTTTTGGCCTCCATCATGGCGAAGTGCAAACTGGTGCGCAGACTGCGGAACGCCTCAACCGACAAGTCCTCCGGTTCCTCTTGCGCCAGGATCGGCAGTTTGCCGCTGCTGCTTTTGGTCAACAATTGCTGCTGAGTACGGTTACGCTTTTGCTGCCAGGGTGATAACGGCACCGTGGCGTACACGCTGATGCCGCGCTTTTCCAGCGTATCGGTGTCACTGATGCCACGGTGGAGCGCGGCACGCAACACCACCACTGAGGCTGACAGCACGCCGCCCATCAACAGAGCGAAGAAAACGATCATCATTTTTTGCGGCTGAACGGGGCGCAGACCGGTTTCCGCCTCATCGATAATACGAATGTTGCCCACCGTGCCGGCCTTGCTGATGCTTAATTCCTGCTGCTTGTTCATCAGTTGCATGTAGACCTGCTGATCCACCTGCACGTCCCGGGTCAAACGCAGAATTTCCTGCTGGGTTTTTGGCAAGCTCTGTACCTGCTTACCCAACCGCGCCTTTTCCGCTTCCAGCGTGGCGCGCTTTTCCAACAGTGCCCGGTAAGCCGGATGTACGCGAGTATAAAGCTTGGAGATTTCCGCCTCTTTGAAGGTCAGCTCATTCAACTGGCCTTCCAACTGCACCTGAGTGTCCAGCACCGATTTGGCTTCCAGTGACAAATCCACCGAATCGTTCTGCTGACGGAACTGGTTAAGCTGATTCTCTGCGTTATTAAGCGAACTCTGGGTACGCGGCAACTGTTCGTGCAGGAAAGCCAGCATGCGCTGTGCTTCCTCGGTTTTGCGATCCACGTTTTGCTGCAGGTAGTTATCGGTGATGCTCTTAAGCACCGCCTCCGCACGCTGCGGATCCTCCCCCGCCAGGCTGAAGGTCATGATGCCGCTTTCCTTGCCACCGGGGGCGACATCCAGCATGTTGCGCAGATCGTCCACCGCTTTCTGACGTGGCACGTTAACCACGCTGAAGGTGGTCCCCGGCAAGGCTTCGAGCGCGGTCACATTGATTGCCCAGCCGCCCTGCTGCAATAGCTGCCCAACGCTGCCACTGAACAGGGTTTTACCGTCATGGCTCAGGCTATAGCGCTGTTGATCTTCCGCCGTCAGGGTCAATTCCTGGCCCTGCATGATGGCCGGGACCTTCATGCCGGAGATATTCAGTACCGGGGGCGTTTCACCGCTCAGGCGAGCAATGCCCTTGCCGAACAGCGGGAAGTAATCCGGGCTGATTCGCACCGTCAGGCCAAGGTCGTCGACGGTTTTGCCAATCACGTAGCGCGATTTTGCCAGCGAAACCTCGTCCTGGGTCGCCGCGTTTTGCCCGATGGATCCGCCAATCGAACTGTCCAGAGTTTCACGCAGCAACGAGTCACCCGAAAGCTGTTTTTCCACCTGCACCAGTGCGGTAGCCTGATAGATTGGCGTTGCCATCAACGCATAAGCGCAGCCGAGAATGCCGGCCACGCCGGTCACCAGCAGAATGCGCCAACGGTTGTCCCACAGCGGGCCAATCAGTCGCTCCCACTCCAGTTTGTCGTCCTGCTCAGCCATCACAATCGGCAATGCATTGTTCTTCATCATCGGTTTTCCTTTAGTCACCGTTACGGGTTTACCAGTTACGTACCCGCAACGTGGCCTCGCTGAGGTCGTTAAAGCTGGAAATGGTCGGTGCCAACTGGCTGATCAAACGGTTCCAGCGCGCGATCGGCGCCGCAGTGACGTACACCACATCGTAAGGCTCCAACTGGAATTCGGTGCCCATCGCCAACGCGGAAGCATCAGAAAGGTCGAACTGATAGAGCGATGCCAGCCGCTGTGGCTGTTTGCCTCCGTTCGGGCGGATCACGAACACGCCGGTCGCGTCGGCGACCGTTTGGCTGATCCCTTCGGAGCTGCCCAACGCCTCGGTCAATGTCATCCCGCTGCGATCCATTTTCAGCGTTGACTGCTTGCCGACCTCACCCATAACGAACACTTTCAGTTCGTCGTTGCGCGGCACATACAAGATGTCGCCCGGCTCCAGCAGGTGGTTTTGGCTGATATCGCCACGTTGCATCAGTGCCTGCAGGGAAATCGGCTGCTCTTTACCCTGATGCGTTAACACCACGTTGCGCCAGTCGGCGTTGTCCGTCAGGCCGCCGGCGGCATTGACCGCATCAAGAATGGTCAGCGGCACGTTGGTCACGGGCTGCTGTCCTGAAGTTTTCACTTCACCGGTCACATAGACTTTTTGCGAACGGAAGGCGGCGATGCTGACATCCACCTGCGGGCTTTCCACATAGGTAGCCAGTCGACCGGCAATCTGGTTACGCACTTCGCTGACGGTTTTTCCCACCACCTTCACCCGACCGATATACGGATAGAAGATAGAGCCGTCGGCATGTACCCAGTTGCCGGTGTCGCTGGCGCTGCGGTATTGTCCAGCGGGCGTGGTCAGTTCGGGATGATCCCAGACGGTGACGTTAAGCACATCGCCGACACCGATACGGTACTGATAACTTTGCAGACGCTGGTCCAGTGCCAGGTTTGGTCGCGCTACCGGCTCAACCCGACGCATTTTTTGCAGCAGCATCGGCGTAACGCGGTACACCTGGACCTGTTTATTCAAATCAAAGTCTTCGTCCTGTTGAGTCACTGTCTCTTTGCCATGGGTCGGCAAGTGTGAACCCGGAAAGGCAGTGCAACCACTAAGCAAAACGCTGGACAGCACCAGTGGCATCAAATGAGGCAAATGAAGGTTCATAACGGTACCGTGAGAAAACGGGCCGCCGTTGCGGCCCGTTGGAGGATTAACGATCGGCGGTAGGGTTATCGGTAAATATCCTTGCCTGACGAGGTTCGTGCAGCAGGGCAAAATAACCGAAGAAGCAAAATACGAAGGCCAACAGCATCAGGTGGTCCGGCAACTGCAACACTTCGCTACAGATTCCCACGCAGGCCAAAGTGACCGCCAACATGCAGCTCATGGCCAGCGCCTGGCGCGCATTGAGGCCACGACGCATCAGAATGTGATGCAGGTGATCGCGTCCGGCCTTGAACGGGCTCTGGCGACGCAACAAACGCCGTACCATCACTGTCACCATATCCATCAGTGGGATGGCGATTAACCACAGTGCGGTCACCGGCCGTATTATTGCGTCGTCTCCCTGAGTAGCGACAATCAACAACCACAGCACGCTGAAGCCAATAACCATGCTGCCGGCATCACCCATGAAAATCTTGTTACGCGCACCGAACACGCTGAGGTTAAACAACAGATACGCCGCCAGAGCCGCTATCAGGCTCAGACACCACAACGCCTGCGCGTCATGCCCGGCCAGACCGAACAGGATAGCCAATGCCATAAAGGTGACACAGGACAGCGCGCCAAGCTGGCCGTCGATGCCGTCAACCATGTTATAGGCGTTGATCGCCCCCCATACCGCCAGCGGCGTAATCAGCAAGGCGGCATAACCCAGCAGTAACTCCTGGTGACCCCACAGATGTCCGAAGGAAGTAAGTTGCATCCCTGCTGCCAGCATCATCGCCAGCGCAATCCCTCCCTGCACAATGACGCGCGGCGCCACCGGCAGATCAAAACGGTCATCAAGCACTCCCAGCATCACCAACGCCGTGACGCACAACAAATAGGTAGTGCTGTGCGGCAGCCAATCCGGTTGCCAGAAGGTCACCAGCGTCATGATCAGGTAAATGGCAATGCCACCGACCAACGGAATATGCCCCTGATGGCGTTTGCGGGCATTGGGTTTATCCACTAACCCCACCGCCAGTGCAGCGCGCCTGGCAATAACGACCAGCATCAGCGCCAAAATAAATATCACACTCAGTTGATATAACATGATCCCTCCAGCGAATAAGCACGCTACCGCCCTTGAGTTACAGCTCCCAATGCGCTATTAACAGAAATAAAATTGACAGTGCCAGGATATAAGTCAGCATGAGTTAATCCTGTTAAATACAGATTTATCCGCTTGTCAGCGGTGAAAAATAAACAACCCTGATCTTAGAGAAAGTTATCTCTAGGAAAACTCGTGTTTAATTGTTCTTTCGATTGCCGAATCAAGTTCAACCGGCGCCACGAAATCACTTTGTACATTGCTTTTAAATTGTGTTCTGGCGCAGAATTTTTGCACCCGTACGCGGCTAATAGGGAATTTACGGCGACTTATTTTACTCACCAAATCCAATGCTGTTGCGCCACAGAGACCAAATAAATAGGGAATGCGAATAGTCTTATTACTTTTTCCTAATGAAGAAGAAATAACATCAACCAGTTGATTCATGGTGAAGTCAGGTTTATCAACATAATTACTGACCTGATAAATTGCCTGCTGATCCAGCGCGTGCTCCAGTCTGGCGGCAATATTTTCCACGTAAGCCATGGACTTCATATTATTGCCGCTGCCAATCATCACAAAACGACCGCTGGCGATTTGCCGGAACAAGTTATAGACGTTGCCACGATTATTTTCACCAAACACTACCGTCGGGCGGATGATGGTTAATTTGTTGCTGCCCTCGGCTTTGCGCCAGGCTTCGTAGACATACTCGGCCTCCAGCTTGGATTTTCCGTAATGGTTAAAGGGTTCGAAAAGCCCTTCTTCACCGGTTTCCTGGGTCACGAAACCGTAGACCGCCACCGATGAGGTAAAGATGATTTGCTTGATATTCAATGCCGAGGCCGTCATGCAAACATTGCGCGCGCCTTCAACGTTAACCTGATAATACAGTGAGACAGGATCGACATTATCCTGATGCTCGGCCGCAAGATTAATCACGGCGTCACAATCCGCCAGTGGCTGCCGCAGGGTCTCGGGCTGGGTTACATCGCCAAATTGATAAAGCTCAGGAAAATGCTCACTTGGCTTTTTATCCACGATGGTCAACACCAGGTCGTTACGCGCACTCAGACGTTTAACCAAACGCGTCCCGATAAAGCCGGACCCCCCGATGATAGCTACTTTACGCTTATCCATAATTTGTCACTCAACCCGGTTATCCATTATTCCCTACCGCACCATTGAGGCAGGACGCTAATTGGCGTTAGAACATGGAAACCAGACTGGACAAAACAGACCGAGCTTTCAAATAACAAATAATGAAATAAAAATATTGGCCGAATGTAAAATTATCGATAAAGGTGAAATATTATCTTGTGCTAATTTTTAACATCGTAAGCAACCTGATATTCCATGGTTTTATTCGGCAGTATAAGATTAATCTTACCCGTTCCCTGCGCATCTGAAGTTTCGTATTTCACTGGCTGTTTCAACTTTCCCTGTTTGGGATCGACACACTCTATGGTCGCTTGGTCCAGGCTTTCACCCTGATACAGACAAAGCAAGGTTTGTGGCCCATTGCTCCGGGAGTTGTTCAGCGTCAGGGTAAGGACCACGCGGGTATTGTTTTGAATATCATTGATAATGGGTGGGCGAGTTTGATTCCCCAGCACATAGGAGAAATGTGAAATTATCAGTAAGGACACGAATACTGACAGATATTTTACAACTCTGACGGCCGGAACTGAGAAAAAACCTGCCGACATCGGAATTTTTTTTCTTATTGACGTATTTTTAAGCATTCCTGACGTGACAGACGGAGTAACTGGAGCCATATCCCTCTCGGATTGCTCTATTTCTTCAGTAAGAATTTCATCATCTTTATTGTCATTTTCAGAAAGTTCCGCTTGAATATCTTTATTAGCATCCTCTTCAGAATTCCATATTTCGTCAGCGATGTATTCATCTTCTTCAGAAATAAAGTGAAAAACAGCCTTATTCTCAACCTTATAACCCAGGCGAGGAATAGTTCTGATAAGTGTATGCTCTGTATCACCGATTTTTTGGCGAATTGATTTAATTGTTTGATTTATCGTTGAATCTGAACAATAAGTTCCTTTCCATATGTTTTCTATAATTTCCGTACGACTAACCAGTTCAGGTGATCTGGCGACAAGAAGTGAAAGTATCTGATACTCCTTCCAACGTAGACGAAACTTTTCCCTGGACGGTGTCAGAACATCTAGATTCCTAATCTTTATTCTTTTATCAAGATTCACTTTTAATTTCCTTAGCGTGCCTGTCCTGCACACTTTGTATAGAAATATGAAAAAATGTTCAAGAAATTAAATGTAAACTCAACAGGTTGCATTCAATAGATATTAACTTTTATAAAAATTCGCTGATTTCATTTTTTACATTACCTCTCAAATGGAGGTTCTGATTCTTTGAATGTCTCTATTTCCCTGTTGGCATCATGGTTTCTCATCATGTTTACCGGCAATAAAATACAGCCAAGTTGCTGTTTTAAAACATAAAATACAAATATGTTACAATATTGTTATTTAAGTGAAATTGTGAAATTTCATACTCGCCGTCAAGGACACCCTCTGTTTTTCCGCCTAATCCGATTGCCAGATAGCCTACAAAAAGCCTGCAAAAACAGAATGAGAGTTATCTGATTTAATCCTTCACAGAACACCAGGTTAAAATATAGCACCAAATACAAAGGCCTATTGTCGTCCTGATGAGATGAATCTCTAATAACAAAAAAAAGCCACAATTCATTACCGCACTATATGTCATACACAGTGCTTTATTTTCGTAAGGAATTCGACTGGGTAATGAAAAAAATAACGCACAGAAAAAATTCAGTCATCGACAGTGAAAATTCACGGTTTGAGAGAGATACCTATAAACAAAGGGAAAAACAGTGCGCGATAATAAGAATATTACCTAAAGAGGTGGGAATTTCACTGAGGGAGTAAAATTTCATCGGGGGCAAAGGGGAATGAGTCCCTCCCCTGCTGGGGAGGAACCGGTGCTACTCGAAGGTTTTACTGTTTCTTGCGGCCATAAACTACCCAGGTGACCACCACACACAGCACGTAGAACAGCAGGAAGATTTTCATCGCTCCCGCCGGTGAGCCGGTCAATGCCAGAGAGGTGCCAAAGGCTTTCGGAATAAAGAAGCCGCCGGCAGCACCAATTGCCGAGATAAAGCCCAGGGCTGCCGCAGAGTCGGTCACCGCTTCGCGCTGAGCGCTTTCGTCACTGCCCCCGCTGGCCTTAACCCGGTCAACGGTGATTTTACGAAAGATCACGGCAATCATCTGGAAGGTAGAACCGCTGCCTAACCCGGCAGTGAGGAACAGCAGCATAAAGACGCTATAAAACGCAATAAACGACCCCGTATGCCCCGCCCCCGGTAAAGTCAGGAACAGCAAGGCAGCGAACACCGCCATCAGCACAAAGTTAATCAGCGTGACACGAATGCCACCAAAGCGATCGGACAATGCGCCGCCCACCGGCCGTGCCAGAGCGCCAAGGAACGGGCCGAAGAAGGCATAATGCAGGATCACCACGTCCGGGAACTGGGTTTTAGACAACATGGCGAAACCGGCGGAAAAACCGATAAAGGAACCAAAGGTGGCGAGATACAGCAGACTTAGCACCCACAGGTGGCCGCGTTTGAGTACCGGCAGTTGCTGACGCAGCGACGCTTTGGAGGCCGCCAGATCGTTCATGCCAAACCAGGCCGCAAACGTACCGACCAACAGGAACGGCACCCAGATCCATGCGGCGTTCTCCAGCCACAGTGAGCTGCCATCCGCCTGTGTCTGAGTGGTGCCACCAAAGGCACCAAAGATAGCGACAGAGATGGCCAGCGGAGCCACCAACTGCATCACGCTAACCCCCAGGTTGCCCAAACCGCCATTCAAACCCAGCGCGCCGCCCTGCCTGGCCTTCGGAAAGAAGAAGCTGATATTGGCCATGCTGGAAGCAAAGTTGGCACCGGCGAAACCACACAGCAGGGAGATAATCACAAACACGCTATAAGGGGTAGTGGCGTCTTGTACCGCAAACCCCAACCACAGACAGGGTACCAACAGAAAGCAGGTACTGATGGCAGTCCAGCGACGGCCGCCGAACAGCGGGATCACAAAGGAATAAGGCACGCGCAGGATAGCGCCAGAAACGGAAGGTAATGCAGTGAGCAGGAACAGCTGATCGGTGGTGAAATTGAAGCCAACCTTATTCAAATTGACCGCGACCGCGCTAAATAACATCCAGACGCAGAAAGCCAATAACAGACAAGGAATGGAAATCCACAGGTTGCGGTTGGCAATGCGTTGGCCACGCTGTTGCCAGAATGCGGCATCCTCAGGTTGCCAGTCCTGAATAACCGCGCCTGTTTGTTTTGATAATGACGTTGCAGATTGCGACATAAAAACCTCAGACACAGGATGATAACTCCGCACACCCTAGGCGGCGCACCCCATGGCAAAGTTGATGTAAATCAACCCGGATGCAGGTAGCCAACAGTCAAAAAAGGCTCGCCATCCCTTTGTGAGTAACCCGAGGATTCTTATAAAAGCAAAATAAATCAATCGATTGAAAAATACGCCATGCCTCAGCAACTCGCTAACATCGCGGCGTGGAAACTAGGGGGTACTTCGTTAGAGGTATGGGGTTATGCCCCGGTATGATAAAAAATGGCGCTGAATTGTTGCCACTCCGGCTGGTGCCACCTGATTTTGTCCTCTGGTTACCCGCCGTTGTCTTGCTCTGCGCCGGGGATCCCAAATTTATGAAACGCCTATTGGCTCCGCTTTCGATCGTTAATCAGGTGGCCGTATTGATGTTGCTATTGGGCATTCTTGGCGTGGCCGGTATGAGCATTTCCGCCTGGATGTCACAAAGTATTCAAGGCAACGCGCATGCCATCAACAAAGCCGGGTCGCTGCGGATGCAAAGTTACCGCCTGCTGGCGCAGGTGCCGTTGGATGCACACAGTGAAGCATTGATCCGCGAGTTGGACCAGGATGCCAACAGCCCTGATCTGCAACACTCGGTGACGCAAGAGCAACTGACCGAACAATTTCAGGCACTGTACAGCTACTGGCAATCGACTTTGTTGCCAAGGTTGCGCGAAGCCCAGCAACCGGCTGACGCCGCGCCGCAGGTGGCACATTTCGTTTCCCAGTTGGATACTCTGGTCTCCGATATCGACCACCATACCGAACGCCGACTGCTGACGGTAACACTGGTGCAAGGGGTGTTTATCGCACTGACGCTGCTGCTGTTGGTGGGCACCATTTGTTATCTGCGCCGGCGCCTGCTGCACCCCTGGCGGCAATTGGTGGCGATGGCGTTATCGGCGGGCCGCGGCGATTTCAGTCGCCGTTTTGCTCAGCGTGGGCATCAGGATGAAATGGCCTCGCTCGGCGGCGCATTAAACACCATGTCTGACGAACTTGCCGCCATGTACAGCGGGCTGGAGCAACGGGTGGCGGAAAAAACCGCCGACCTGCAGCAAAAGAATCAGGTGCTGAGCTTTTTATATCGCACCAGTCGTCAGTTGCATGCCAATGAACCGTTGTGCAGCCGCCTGACGCCAATACTCAATCAGTTGCAAACCCTGACGCCGCTGCGTGCCATCCAGGTGCGCCTGTACGAAAACAACAGTCAGGAGCAGTTTGTGCAACTGAGCGGCAACCAGCCGCTGCGGCCGGAGTATTGCAATAATCCGGTGTGCAGCGCCTGCCTGAACGACGAGGGCCAACAACAGGCCGATCACCCTTCTTTGAGCTGGAGTCTGAGTGACAAGCTGGGAGATTACGGGGTGATCGTCGCGCAACATGCGCCACAGCGGCCGCTGAATGACGATCATCAACAACTGATGAGTACTCTGGTCGAACAGTTGACCAGCGTGCTGGCGATTGAACGCCAGGTCGATCATCAACAACAGTTGATGTTGATGGAGGAACGGGCAGCAATAGCGCGCGAGCTGCATGACTCCATCGCTCAGTCGCTGTCGTGCCTGAAGATGCAAACCAGTTGCCTGCAAATGCAAGGTGCCGAGCTATCGCCCGCCAACCTGGCGCTGGTGCAACAGATGCGTGAAGAGCTGAACATCGCCTACCGTCAACTGCGTGAGCTGTTGACCACCTTCCGCCTGCGGTTGACGGAACCGGGACTACTGGCGGCGCTACAATCGACGGTGCAGGAGTTTAGCCAACGGCTCGGGATCACCATCAACCTAAACTACCAGTTAACGCCGCGTACGGTCCCCGCTTATCAGGCCATCCACCTGTTGCAGATCGCCCGTGAGGCGTTAAGCAACATCAACAAACATGCTCAGGCCAGTCAGGTGAACATTCAGGTGGTCAATCAACGTGGCGAGGTCACCCTGAGCGTCTGCGATAACGGCTGCGGGTTGCCGGAAGAGACCGATCGTCCCGATCACTACGGCCTGATCATTATGCGCGATCGCGCCAAAAGCCTGCACGGCCGCTGCGAAATTTTGCCCCGCAGCGGCGGCGGCACTGAAGTCCGGGTGGTATTTAAACCGGACAACCACGCCATCGACTAATGGGAGACACCATGACCACCGAAACTGCCGCCACTATTTTACTGATTGACGACCACCCGATGCTGCGCAATGGCGTAAAACAGCTTATCGGCATGGACCCACGCCTGCAGGTGATTGCTGAAGCCGGTAACGGCGAACAGGGGGGCGCGTTGGCCGAAGAGCACGATCCGGATCTGATCCTGCTCGATCTGAACATGCCTGGCATCAACGGGCTGGAGACGCTGGATCGCCTGCGCCAGACCGCCCTTTCCGGACGCATCGTGGTGTTTAGCGTGTCGAACCATGAAGATGATGTCGTCAGCGCGCTAAAACGCGGTGCCGATGGTTATCTGCTGAAAGATATGGAGCCCGAGGAGCTGCTAAAGGCACTGCATCAGGCAGCGGCTGGGCAGATGGTGTTAAGCGAGGCCCTGACGCCGATCCTGGCCGCCAGCCTGCGCGAGAACCGCCCCAGCGCCGAACGCGATATCCAACAGCTGACCCCCCGTGAGCGCGATATTCTCAAGCTGATCGCTCAAGGCCTGCCCAACAAGATGATCGCCCGCAAGCTGACCATCACCGAAAGCACCGTCAAGGTGCACGTCAAACACCTGTTGAAAAAAATGAAGCTGAAATCACGCGTTGAGGCCGCCGTCTGGGTGCTGCAAGGGAAGAACGGTTAATCCCCCCCGTTCAACGGCCCGGTTTCAGCCGGGATAGGCGGCGTTTGCAGTGTTTTTACCGGTGGCAACCCAGGATCAATGCTGGAAGACGCGGTCAGCGGCGGCGTCACCTGCAGCTGGATCCAGTTAGAGGTCACCAGTTGTTGCTTGTCATCCTCCAGCGTCACCGACAGACGGTAGCTGTTGGCAGCGTCCGGCGAGTTATCCCACTGTGGCACAATCAGGCTCCAGCCGTGTGGATCGTTACTGTTCTGCGACGGCGTCAAGCTCAGCGCCTGGGTATCGCCCTGCCAACTGACACGGGTGATTTTGTTGGTGGTTTTAATCTCCAACACCAGCGGCAAGGTTTCCCCGGGTTGCAGGCGCCAGGGTGGCGTGGCCAGGAACACTTGCAGCGTTTTACGCTGTTTGAACGCCATCACCGGCACATTTTTCCGTTCGATGTTGTCATAGCGGCTACCGCGCAACGACTTGGCCTGAGCGACATACTCCGGCGATATCTGCTTCACCAGCGGCACGCCAAGCCGATAACTTAACGCCAGCTCGACCTGATCCTGACTGACTCCGCCTTCCCCCATCTTGTGCAGCGCTTTCACCGTCACCAGCGGAACCGGGGTGTAATTCACCCCCAGTTGCATGGCTCGTGGATCATTTTGCTTTTTGCCGGAGCCAAACAGATCGACGTTTTCTCCCCAGTACTGTTCATAGCTGAGCGAGCCGCCAATCTGGCGGTAAAACGGCAGGTAGCCCTGAGTGGTGATGTCATAACCGCTCGCCGGACGGCTGAGGAATTGAGCGTTATCGGCCTGTTGTGCCAAAGCTGATAACGGATAGTAATAGTTGGCGGAAAAACGCAGGAAATCCCCCCAGGCTTCGGCCCCCAGACTGGCGCGCTGGTGATGGCGTTCAAAGTCGCTGTCGAGCACGGTGTTATATCCCAGCAGCCAATCACCGGCGACCCAGCGCTGCCCGAGGCCAACGTTGCCCAACGAGCCGTCCGTTTGTTGCAATAGCCCGAGTTGGCTGTAGGTCAGCAAACCGTTAACATCATGCAGCGGGCTGAATAACTGGCCGCTGCTGCCGCTAAAATCCCCTTGGTCGGACATCACCAGCGACAGTTTGGCGTTACCCAGAGGCGAAAGCAGCTCCTGCGCCTGCTGTTGCAACACGTTGCCGGCTTGCCCCACAGCATAGCTCTCGGCCCGGGTGCGCACCTGCTGACCCGAGACGTTATTCAGGTTGCGTTCACCCAACTGTTTAGCCATGGTGGCCCACTCTTTCTCACGCTCGGCGTCATTGGAAGCATTGCCGCCCAGTTCCGGCAAATCGTTGGCCGGTTGCTGAACAACCGAGTCCGGTGCAGGTGGCGATTCGGCGTAGGCGGGCAACGCGCCGCATAGCCACGCCAACCCCATCGCCGGTAAACAACCCGTGGCAAAAGGCACAACTTTTTTCAATCGGTAACGCGCTTTATGAATAACGTCTGTCATTGCACAGTCGCCACCCCTTGATCCAGAGGGTTGGCAAATAAACCCTTTCTTGCTGCCATCACTCCAGACGACAGACCACCCAAACTTTGCGCAGTCTGGCATTTTGCCCCTAACGGGCAGTTGCGAGCCAAACTGCATCATGAACCCTAAAGTCTAATGGCTTTATCATCAGAAACAATCGGATAAACCTCATTTAATTTAGTGACAACGTCACATGACCTTCAATTATTTCAGCCGGTGATGGAGTGCCAGAAAAACGCTGAAACTCTTGCGGCTGAAAACGAGAATTCACTTTATTTCATCGCTGATTTTGCCGAAAAAAACTGCAAATTTAAATTCACCAAGAAATTAATCTATTGATTATGCGTAGCAATTCGCAATTTCAGTGTATTTCACCTGGCACTTAACCGTGGATTGCGGCCCCCTGCGCAATACCGGTAATCGATAAAAACATTCGCTCTGCATGAAACCCTTTTTGCCGCTATTTTGAACGCTAATTTCAGACCGGTAAGGATGCTTTTATGTTCGATAATCCTCAGCTCGATTTCTGGTTCCGCGGCCTGTTTATCCCGGCCATGTTACTGCCCGCAGCGCTCGCCACCAGACTGATCGGCATCCCCTCACCAGGCTTGACGCAACACCCGCTACCGAGGGAACGCACGCGAATGTTGATTGCCGTCAGTGCCGGGCTGGCGGCCCTGCCTTTCAACATTCCACTGCTACAACGGCTATTGCTGCTGCCGGCAGCGGCGATATTACTGGCGCTGGCTCTCATTGACTGGCAACAGCGACTATTACCGGATCGCCTGACCCAACCGCTGCTATGGGCCGGGCTGTTGGTCAATCAGCAAGGCTATTTTGTTTCGCTGACCGAAGCGGTGACCGGGGCCTGCATCGGTTATCTTTCGCTGTGGTTGCTCAATGTGGCTTATCGCCGCAGGCGGAAAACGGACGGTATAGGTCAGGGAGACTTTAAGCTGTTGGCGGCACTGGGTGCCTGGATCGGCTGGGCCGCCCTGCCGATGCTGGTCAGCGGCGCCGCGGCAGCCGGGTTGTGCGCTACGGCAATAGCCCGTTTACTGCGCAAAGCCGGCAGGCAGGATACGCTGCCCTTTGGCCTTTATCTGGCGCTTTCCGGCTGGTTGGTTCTGTTGGCGACCGCCGATAGCGGCCCTTCACCTTTCAGCGGAGAAATCACAGCATTTCACCTTATTTCACCCTGATGCCAGACTGGCCCGGCTATTTTCCCGCTGTTATAGCCCACTGTTGGCGTAGCTGTTATGGCGCCCCTCCGCCTGCAGCACTATGCTTTGCCCAAGGCAAAACGGGGTTTACCCAAATCAACACAGGAGGTTGTATGTCAGGTCGTGGTTTATCTGCATTCGCGCTTAGCGCGGCTTTGGCTACCGGTTCGCTGTCTTTCGCGGCACAGGCCGCCGGCACCTTTACCCTCAGCTCATCGGCATTTCAGGATGGCGGCTCGCTGGCACAGAAATATGCCGGAGCCACACCGGGCAACGCCAGCTGCACCGGCAATAACGTTTCGCCACCGCTAAGCTGGGCCAACCCACCGGCAGACACCAAAAGCTTCGCCCTGCTGCTGTCCGATCCCGAAGGCCGCGCAGGTCTGGGAGTCAGTCATCTGGTAGCCTATGGCATTCCTGCCAGCGCCAGCGGCTTCGCCGAAGGCGATCTCACCCAGGGAAAAGGCTTTATTGGTGGAAAAAACTCACCGGGTACCGCGGTTTATCATGGCCCCTGCCCACCGGCGGGTTCAGGGCAGCACCACTATACCTTTGTGTTGATCGCCACCGATCTGCCGCCGCATGCGCTCGGCCCGGGGCTCACCCGTGAACAGCTATTGGAGAAATTACAGGGCCATGCCAAGGGCGGTGCGGGCATTATCGGTCGCTTCGGCCAATAGCGGTTCAGGCGGGCAACGCCTCTGTCGGCATCTCGGCGACAATAGCCGGCGCGCGGTACAGACTAACCACCTCACCAATCACCAGCAGGCTGGGTGAAAGCGGCCGCTGACGGGCAATTAACGTCGGTAATTCTGACAGCGTACCGGTCAATACCCGCTGCTGAGGCAATGTACCGCGTTCAATAATGGCCAACGGCGTCTGTGCGGCCATGCCATGGCGCATCAGTTGCGCGGCGATGGTTTCACTTAATGTCAGTCCCATATAAAACACCAGTGTCTGACCCGCAGTGACCAGGCCGTGCCAGTCCAGACTCACCTCACCGTTACGGCAATGGCCGGTGACAAAACGCACCGATTGAGCGTAATCGCGGTGTGTCAGCGGGATACCACTCGCCGCCGCACAACCGCTGGCGGCAGTGATACCCGGAACCACATGGCAGACCACGCCATGGCGCTGCAATTCAACCATCTCCTCCCCGCCGCGACCAAAAATAAACGGATCCCCCCCCTTCAGGCGTACCACCCGATTACCGGACAGGGCTAATTCGACCAGCAGGTGATCGATCTGCTTTTGCGACAGCGTGTGGCAGCCCATGGACTTACCTACGTCAATGCGCAGCGCCTCCTGCGGCAGCAAAGCCATTACCGCCGGGGAAACCAGACGATCGAACACCACCACGTCCGCCTGCCGGATCACCCGTAATGCCTTTAACGTCAGTAACTCCGCATCCCCCGGCCCGGCACCCACCAGCCACACTTCACCGTTGCGTACCGGCTGGCGATGATCGCCGGCCAACATCAGTTTCTCAATCGCGCTCATCTCACCACCTCTGCTAGGCCACCCGTTGGGATGCATGCTGTTGAATCAGTTTTTTTAGCTCCGGCAGGCAGGAACCGCAGTTGGTGCCGCATTGCAGACGGGCACCCAATGCCTCTGCGCTGTGGCAGCCCGCCTGGATAGCCGCAATGATGCGGTTCTCGCCCACGCCGAAACAACTGCAAATCGTGGTGCCTGCCGCTAACTGCCCTGGCGCACCGCGCCCTGCCAACAGCGCCAGCCGTTGTGGCCCACCGTTGGGGGCCAGCTCAAAGGCACTGAGGATCGCCGGGCGATCCAGCTGCGGGGCCTGCTGGCGAACATAAAACGCCAGTTGCACCTCGCCCTGTCGCCAGCCAATCAGGTGTAGACCGCGCTGGGCCAACTGTGCCGTTTGCAGCGTCATGCCCTCCAGCGAGAAATGCCGCTGTAGCCAGGCCTGCCAGTCTTCAACCGGCCGCTGCCCGGCCATAATGTAGTGAGTCAGGCCATCCTGCGCGACCCGGCTCCAGTAAATTCCCCTGGGGGCGGCGACGTCGGCACGGATAAAAATCTCCGCCTGCCAGCTCACCGGCCAATGGCTGACCCTTACCGGCGCATGTTTGCTTTCCGGCTGGCCGGAGTCGGCATCCACCACCGGCGGGATCAGGCTGTCTACCCGGCCCTGAGCGGTAAATTGACCGTTCCAGTGCATCGGTACGAACACACTGCCGCGCCGCTGTCCCGGGTTGCACTGCGCGCGTGCCAGCATCCAGCCGTGGGGCGAACTGAGTCGTACCAGACTGCTGTCGGCGATCCCCAGTTCAGCGGCATCCTGCGGGTGTATTTCGCAAAAAGGTTCGCTCAAATGACGCATCAACCGTGCTGCTTTGCCGGTGCGTGTCATGGTGTGCCACTGATCGCGGATACGACCGGTGTTAAGCACCAGTGGATAACGCGCTG
Organism: Serratia proteamaculans; assembly: GCF_008830365.1. Classification (GTDB taxonomy): domain Bacteria; phylum Pseudomonadota; class Gammaproteobacteria; order Enterobacterales; family Enterobacteriaceae; genus Serratia; species Serratia proteamaculans. The sequence goes on from NZ_WBKI01000001.1 coordinate 1,251,906, forward strand.
AGACCGCATTCTGCGGCAGGCGTGGCGTCACCGGCAGTAGTCGCGCCTTGCCATCGGGATGGAAAAAACGCCCATCGGCAAACATGCGCCGACACCCCGTAGGATGCCGCGCATTCACCGGCCACTGCACCGGGGCCATCTGCAACCATTGCTGTCTATCCAGCCCCGCCAGTTGGCCGATGTCGAACGCGCGCGTTCCGTTATTCTCAAATCCGGACAGAGCCGCGTGTTCGCTGAAAATCTCCGAAGGATGTTGGTAACTAAATGCCGCACCATGACCCATACGTTGCGCAACCTGACTGAGGATCCACCAGTCGGCCCGGGCTTGCCCCGGTGCCGGCAGAAAGGCACGCTGGCGTGAAATACAGCGCTCGGAGTTGGTCACGCTGCCCTGCTTTTCCCCCCAGGCCAGCGCCGGCAGGCGAATATGCGCCAGTTCAGCGGTATCGGTCATGGCCATCACTTCGGACACCACCACCAGCGGGCACTGTTTTAGCGCCTGGCGCACCGTATCGGCATCCGGCAGCGAGACCACCGGGTTAGTACCCATAATCCACACCGCTTTTACCTGCCCGGTGGCGATCGCCTGGAACAGGTCCACCGCATTCAGCCCTGGTTGCCTGGCGATGCGGGGCGATTGCCAAAAACGCTGAACCCGGTCGATATCCTCGGGGGTGAACCCCATATGCGCCGCCAGTTGATTGGCTAGCCCACCGACCTCCCGCCCGCCCATGGCATTGGGTTGGCCGGTAATCGAAAACGGGCCGCTGCCTGCCCGACCAATACGTCCCCCCGCAAGGTGCAGATTGATAATCGCATTGCATTTATCCGCACCGCTGGCCGATTGGTTAATGCCCATCGAATAGAGCGTGACCCAGTTGTGGGACGCGGTCAGCAGTTGGAAAAACGTCAGCACCGCACTCAGCGGCAGCCCGCAAAACTCCGCCACCCGCTGCGGCGTCCATTCTGCCGCCGCGGCCAACGTGGCCTCTGCGCCGCTGGCATGCTGTTGCAAAAAAGTGGTATCCAGCCCTTGTTGTTCGGCCAGCCAGTGCAGCCCGCCGGTAAACAACGCCGCGTCACTGCCGGGCCGCAGCGGCAGATGCAAATCCGCAATATCGCAGGTTGCCGTCTCACGCGGGTCGATCACCACCACCCGCATCTGCGGGCGCTGCTGACGGGCTTTCACCAGCCGTTGATAGACCACCGGATGCGCCCAGGCGGTGTTGGACCCGGTCAGTATCACCAGATCCGCCTGTTCGATATCCTCATAACAGCAAGGCACCACATCGCCGCCGAATGCCCGCTTGTAGCCAACCACCGCAGACGCCATACACAGCCGCGAGTTGGTGTCGATATTGGCCGCACCGATAAATCCCTTCATCAGTTTGTTAGCCACATAATAGTCTTCGGTCAGCAACTGGCCGGAGGCATAAAACGCCACTGCCTGCGGGCCATGTTGTTCAATAATCTGATTAAAGCGCTGTGCCACCTGCCCGAGCGCCTGATCCCAAGCGACCGGCTGGCCATCGACCTGCGGCTGCAATAAGCGGCCAGTCAGATCCAGTGTTTCACCCAGTGCGCTGCCTTTGACGCACAGTCGCCCCTGGTTGGCCGGGTGCGCTACATCGCCGCTGACAGTCAGTTCGCCATTACTCTGCTGCTCAATGGTTACGCCACAGCCCACGCCGCAATACGGGCAGGTGGTGCAATGTGCGGCGGTCATGACGTCACTTCCGCCGTTTCCGGCAGTTCAGCCTGCACCACCAGCGGTGTACTGCACACCCATACCCGGCCTTCCTCTACCCGCACCGGCCAGGCAGTGACAGCACGCTCTGCATTATCCACACAGATACCGTCACTCAGGCGGAAACGCTGCTTATACAACGGGGAAATCACCACAGGTTCGCCCGCTACGTCCCCCAGCAACCCACGCGCCAGCACGTTGGCGTCGCTGTCCGGTTCCTGGTTAGCCAACGCATAAACGCCGCTGTCCGGCAGATGGAACAGCGCAATTTGCCGCTGCCCCAGCCGGGCAGCCATGCCGGCGTTGGCCGGGATCTCCGCCAGCGCACAAACATCCAGCCACTGTTCCCCGACAGCCTTCGCCGGTTGTACCTCGATCACCTGGCCCCGCTCCACACCCATCGCCGGGCGGCGTTGTCCGCGTTCCGCCTGCCAGACGATCGCCTCATCCGGCTGTTCGCTGTTAACAAAAGGGCGGAACAGTTTCAGGCGATCCGGACTGGCGAGCGTGGTTTGCCATTCGCATTGGTAGTGGCTGACTACCCTTGCCATCTCTGCGTCCAATTCGGTGCCGATACCCAGACTGTCCTGCAAAACCACTTCACGCAGGTAATCCAGCCCACCTTCCAGGTTGTCCATCCAGGTGCTGGTACGCTGCAGGCGATCGGCGGTGCGGATGTAGAACATCAGAAAGCGATCGACCGTGCGGATCAACGTGTCGGTATCGAGATCGCTGGCAAACAGATCCGCATGGCGCGGTTTCATACCGCCGTTACCGCACAGGTAGAGGTTCCAGCCTTTCTCGGTGGCAATCACCCCAACGTCTTTGCTCTGCGCCTCTGCGCACTCTCGCGTGCAGCCGGAGACCGCCATCTTGATTTTGTGCGGCGAACGCAGCCCCTTGTAACGGTGCTCCAGTTCGATAGCCAACGACGTAGAATCCTGCACGCCGTAGCGACACCAGCTGGAGCCGACGCAAGATTTCACCGTGCGCAGCGACTTGCCGTAGGCATGACCGGTTTCAAATCCGGCGTCGACCAATTGCTGCCAAATCTCTGGCAATTGCTCCAGCCGGGCGCCAAACAGGTCAATCCGCTGACCACCGGTAATCTTGGTGTAGAGCTGATAGCGCTGGGCAATTTGGCCGATGGCGATCAGCCCCGCCGGGGCGATTTCACCGGCCGGTACCCGTGGGACCACCGAATAAGTGCCGTCTTTCTGGATATTGGCGAAAAAGCGATCGTTGGTATCTTGCAGCGGCAGGTGCTGCGGTTTGAGCAGGTATTCGTTCCAGCACGAAGCCAGGATCGACCCCGCCAGCGGTTTGCACACCTCACAGCCACGCCCATGACCGTGTCGAGACAGCAGTTCATCAAAGGTGCGGATGTTGCCGACGCGTACCAGGTGATACAGCTCCTGACGTGAATAGGCGAAATGCTCGCAAACGTCTTTTTTCACCACTACGCCGCGCTGCTGCAGTTCGTGCTCCATCAGCTGTTTGACCAGCGCCGCACAGCCGCCACAGCCGGTGCCCGCTTTGGTGCAGGCTTTGACCGCCGCCAGATCGCCGCAGCCTTGTTCCACCGCAGCGCTGATATCACCTTTGCTGACGTTATGACAGGAGCAGATCTGCGCCGTGGCCGGCAAGGCTGAGACCCCCAAGGCTTTCGGTGCTGACCCGGCCGTCGCAGGTAAAATCAGACTCTCCGGCATCGCGGGCAGCGGCATATCGTTGAGCATCATCTGCTGCAGCGTGCTGTATTCAGCGCTGTCACCCACCAGTACCGCGCCCAGTAAACGCTTGCCTTCAGCGTCGACCACCAGTTTTTTATACACCTGTGCCGGGCCGTCGACCCAGTTGTAGCTTTGGCTGTCGGGAGTATGACCATGGGCATCACCCAGCGAAGCCACTTCCACGCCCAACAGTTTGAGTTTGGTACTCATATCTGCACCACAGAACACCGTTTCCTGCCCGGCCAGCCGATCGGCCAGGGTACGCGCCATCTGGTAGCCGGGAGCCACCAGACCGAAGATTTGTCCGTTCCACAAGGCGCATTCGCCAATGGCATAAATCGCCTCATCGTTGGTGCAACACTGGCTGTCGATCACAATGCCACCGCGTGCCCCCACCTCCAGTCCGGCCTCGCGGGCAAGCTGGTCTCGTGGGCGAATACCGGCAGAAAACAGAATCAAATCAGCCTCCAGGCGCTCACCATCAGCAAAATTCATACAGTGACGGTGTAACGAACCCTCGATAATGGCCTGAGTTTGCTTACCGGTATGCACGCTGACACCGAGCGCCTCAATTTTTTTGCGCAGCATGGTCGCGCCACCGTCATCCAGTTGCACCCCCATCAAGCGTGGCGCAAACTCCACGACATGGGTGTTCAACCCAAGCTGACGCAAGGCATTGGCGGCCTCCAGCCCCAGCAGGCCGCCACCGACCACCACCCCGACGCGAGCGGTTTTGGCGCAATCGGCTATCGCGGCCAGATCGTCGAGCGTGCGGTAAACCAGACAGCCCGGGCGATCGTTACCCGGGATCGGCGGTACAAACGGATAAGAGCCGGTCGCCAGCACCAGTTGGTCGTAGGCCGTTTCTCTCCCCTCGGCATCGATCACACATTTGCGCTGGCGATCGATAGCGCACACCGCCTGCCCCAACCGCAGCTCTATGCCGCTACGGTCGAAAAAGCCCGCCTCCACCATCGACAGCGAATCCGCACTGCGGCCAGAGAAAAACTCGGACAGATGCACCCGGTCGTAGGCCGCCACCGGCTCTTCGCCAAACACCACAATGTGATACTGCAAGTGCAATTCGCGAGCGACCAGTTGTTCCAACAAGTGATGACCGACCATGCCGTGACCGGCGACCAACAAAACGGGCTTGTGCATATCAGAATTCCTCTCATCAGACGCCGCTGGCGTCCCGGGTTCGCTACTGCCAAACAGCAAGGTATCCGGCTGTGAAACCGGCAGGCCAAGCTGTTGCAGATAAAAAGGGCTGTCCTGAGCGTCGCCATACAGCACCACGCCCTGTAATTTGCCGTCGCGCACCAGCAGGCGGCGGTAGTGCTGCGCCTGAGGATCTTCGGCGTGATGGATCTCGGTTTGTCCGTCGGCAACCATTTCGCCGGCGCTGAATACTTCAACGCCACTGACCTTCAGGCGGGTATGCAACGGCGCTGGCCGGTAACCCGCCACCGGCTCCCCGCTCAGCCGCTGCGCCAACAGTCCGGCCTGTTGCCAGCAGGGTGCCACCAGACCCACCGTGGTCTCACCAAACTGAGCACACTCACCGATGGCGAACACTGCCGGATCGTCCGTTTGCATGCGGTCGTCGATCATAATGCCGCGCCCGCAGACCAGTCCGGCGGACTGCGCCAGGCTAATTTCGGGCCGCACTCCGATGGCGATCACTGCCAGTTCGCAGGCCAATAACTCGCCGTGACTCAGGGTGACAGCGCTGACCCGTTCGGTTCCCTGAAAGCGGCTGACTTCGCAGTTCAACCGGCATTCGATACCGCGCTGCAACAGGTTAAGTTGCAGCATCCGCCCCGCACGGGCGTCCAACTGCCGTTCCATCAAATGCTCGCCTCGGTGTACCACGGTGACGTTCATGCCGCGCTGGGCCAGTGCCGCCGCCGCCTCAATCCCCAGGACACCACCGCCCACCACCAGCGCCGGTCGGGCTGGCCGGCAGCGAGCGATCATCGCTTCTACATCGTCCAGGGTGCGAAAGCCATAAATGCCGTCCAATCCCCCACCCGGCAGTACGGGCCGCAACGGGCGCGAACCGGTGGCAAATACCAGCAGGTCATAAGGCAGTTGATGCCGTGCGGTGATCACCCGCTTTTGTTGCCTGTCCACCGCCAGCGCCGGTTCCCCGGCCAGCAGCTGCACCCCCTGCTGCCGATACCAGTCATAGTCGTGCAGCAGGGTATCGCTGAACGCTTTGTCCCCCGCCAGTACCGGCGACAGCAGAATACGGTTGTAGTTGCCGCGCGGCTCTTCGCCAATCACCGTGATGGCATAGCGCTCTGGCGCCAGCCGACACAGGGTTTCCACCAGCCGCATACCGGCCATGCCGTTACCAATCACCACCAGTTTGGGTTTGTCCATCATCCTGCTCTCATGCCGCTTTCGCGTGCTTCTCATACAGGAACTTCAGCACCTGCCGACGGTAATGGTGATATTCCTGGTCATCCGCCAGCGCCACACGTGAACGCGGACGCGGCAGCGCCACCGGCAGAATTTCACCGACGGTGGCCGACGGGCCGTTGGTCATCATCAGCACCCGATCGGACAGCAGCACCGCTTCGTCGACGTCGTGGGTAATCAGCACTATGGTGGTGTGCAGCCGCTGCTGGATTTCCATCACCGCATCCTGTAGATGTGCGCGGGTCAGCGCGTCCAGAGCGCCGAAGGGTTCATCCATCAGCAGCACTTTGGGTTTCATTGCCAATGCGCGAGCGATGCCAACCCGTTGTTTCATGCCGCCGGAGATTTCATGTGGCCGCTTGTCGAGCGCATGGCTCATGTGCACCAGCGCCAGGTTGTGTTCGACCCAGTCGCGCATTTCGCTGCGCGTCATCTCGTGGCGGAAAACCTGATGCACCGCCAGCGCCACATTCTCGTAAGTGGTCAGCCACGGCAGCAGTGAATGGTTCTGGAACACCACGCCGCGCTCCGGGCCCGGCCCGGTAATTTGTCGGTTGTCGCACAGCAATACGCCGTCGCTGGGCAAGGTCAGCCCGGCGATCAAATTCAGCAGCGTTGATTTGCCGCAGCCGGAGTGGCCGATCAGGCTGAGGGTTTCCCCGGCCTGAATATCAAAGCTCACCCGATCCAGCGCGATAAACTCCCCCTGCGGGGTGGCAAAGCGCTGGCTAACGTTCTGGACCTGAATAATCGGTTTCATAGCGCGCTCCTTAGCGGTTCTGATAGCTAAAACGTTTTGCCAGTAACATCAGCCCCTGCTCGAGCAGCAGCCCGACCACACCGATCACGATGATGGCGATAATGATGTTTTCGACGTTGAGGTTGTTCCACTCATTCCAGATCCAAAAACCGATGCCGACGCCGCCGGTCAGCATTTCCGCCGCGACGATTACCAGCCAGGCGATGCCGATCGACAGACGTACGCCGGTCAACACATAAGGCAGCACTGCCGGAAACAGGATCTTGCGCATCACTGTCCATTCCGACAGCTTGAGCACCCGCGCCACGTTGAGGTAATCCTGCGGAATACGCGTGACGCCCTCGGCGGTATTAAGGATCATTGGCCAGATTGAACAGATGAAAATAGTCCAGGTTGACGCCGGTTCTGCACGCTGGAACAGCAGCAGGCCAATCGGCAGCCAGGCCAGCGGGCTGACCGGGCGCAGCAGTGAAATGATCGGGTTGAGCATGTTGGCCAAAAACGCAAAGCGCCCCAGAAGAAAGCCGGCCGGAATGCCGACCAGCGCCGCCAGGCCAAAACCGGTCGCCACGCGCTGCAGCGAGGCCAGTACGTTCCAGCCAATGCCCTGATCGTTCGGCCCGGCGGAATAAAACGGGTCGGCAAACAGCACCAGCGCCGCCTGCCAGGTCGCCCATGGCGTTGGGAATCCCTTGCTGTTAAGCGCCGCTATCTGCCAGGCCACCAGGGTCAGCACCAGCCCCAGCACCGCGGGCACACCCCGGCGGAAGCCTTGTTGCAGCAGCAAGCCCCAACGAGGTTTGCGCTGCGGCTGCGGCTTGTGCGGGCGCTTTAGCGGCACGATTTCCGCACTGACTTCTACACCGGGTGACGCAGGAATATCGATCCGTTCAGCAAGATTTTTCATCGGTTACCTCAGCGCTTTAAAGAGAAACTGTTGGCGTATTCCGCCGGATTACTGCCGTCCCAGCGCTTGCCGTCCAACAGCGTACTGGTGCGCATATCGTCGGTAGGCAAGTTCACTCCGCCTACCGCGCTGGCCGCCTGCTTATAGATTTCAGTTCGGTTGATTTTTTTCGCGACGGCCAGATAGTCCGGTTCGGCGCTCAACAGACCCCAGCGGCGATGCTGGGTCAGGAACCACATGCCATCGGACAGGTAGGGGTAGCTCACTTCGCCATCGTGGAAAAAGCGCATCGCATGCGCGTCCTGCCATGACTTACCCAGGCCGTTCTGGTACTGGCCGAGCATGCGGCCGGTAATGATCTCTGGTTTGGTATTGATATAGGCGCGCCCCGCCACCACCTGGGCGGTTTCCTGGCGGTTGGCGTCCGAACTGTCGATCCAGCGCGCGGCGTCCAGCACTGCAGCGGTCAGCGCACGGGCGCTATTGGGATTGGCCGCGACCCAGTTGCCGGTGGTGCCCAGCACCTTTTCCGGGTGATCGGGCCAAATTTCCTGGCTGGTGACGGCGGTAAAACCAATGTCCTCGGCAATCGCACGTTGGTTCCACGGCTCACCCACGCAAAAACCGCTCATGTTGCCGATTTTCATGTTCATCACCATCTGCGGCGGCGGCACCACTACGTTGCGCACGTCGTCAAACGGGTGAATACCGGCGTTGGCCAGCCAGTAATACAGCCACATGGCGTGGGTACCGGTCGGGAAGGTTTGGGCGAAGGTGTAAGTGCCCTTGGCGCTGGCATCGACGGTTTTTTTCAAGCTGGCCGCATCGGTGACACCGGCCTGTTTTAACTGGTTGGAGAGCGTGATCGCCTGGCCGTTGTTGTTGAGCGTCATCAACACCGCCATATCCTGCTGCGGCCCGGCAACACCAAGCTGCAGGCCATACACCATGCCGTACAGCACATGGGCCGCATCCAGTTCCCCGGACAACAGCTTGTCGCGCACCGCCGCCCAACTGGCCTCCTTGCTGGGGATAATTTTGATGCCGTACTTCCGATCGAACTGTTTCACCGCCGCCATTACCACCGAAGCGCAGTCGGTAAGCGGGATAAAGCCCACGCGGATCTCTTTTTTCTCCGGTGCGTCAGAGCCTGCCGCCCAGGCGGCGTTCATCAGGCCGGGCAACATCATGCTGCCGCCCAGCGCCGCGCTACCGGCCAAAAAGCGGCGGCGCGTCAGGCTAAGCCCGGGGAGTTTGGTGTGCGTCATCGGCAAGTCCTTCAATCAGGCGATAAAATAAAAAAGGCGTCCCATCAGCACATTCCACCGTTGGGGTGAACATGCTGAAAGGACGCCTTTATCCATAATCTTGTTGGCAACCCGACCGCCATTGGCCGGGTTACGTTTTAGTAATGCAGCTTGCGTGCCAGATCTGTCATTTTACATACCCCAATTTATAGTTATGTAATTTATACCCTATGAATTTCAAGTTGGCCGCTCTAGCGCGTCCATGCGCTCGCGGCATTTGTACATCCCTGTACAGCACGGCTAGGCGCCCAGCTTGCTCATCCCCAGGCGCTTACAAAAGTTAAGTAACTGGGGTGACAAATCTGCCGGGAGCAGATTTGAACGCTGCCAGCAGCGGCCCCAAAGGGGTGTGGCCCATGGACGGGCCACATAACTGAGTGCAGGTAACAACACTGCAACTTGAAAGGCGACGGGTATTTGCACAACGCCAAGGCAGTAACTGCACTGACTGTGTGCATATACCCCTTAGGGAGTACTACCGCTGGGCGGCAGAATATCCGCGACCGCCAGCATGGCGTTGGCGATATCAATCAGGCGCTGGTTCTGGTTCATCGCCATCTTCAGCAGCAAACGGTGGGCCGCCTCCTCGGTCAAGCCGCGATGCTGGATCAGCAGCCCTTTGGCGCGTTCAATCTGTTTGCGTTCATTCAGCGTTGCCCGCGCCGTCGCCAGTTCCTCCGATAACACCTGTAGACGTTGCGACTGCTGCTGAATCAACTCCAGCATCGAACGGCCCAAACGCGGATGGATACCGTCCCCCGCCAGCGATGATGCATCCCCCAAGGGTGCCGCCACGAAAACCGCGTAACTTTCTTGCATCGGCTGCGGCGCGTAATTGGCGCAGTCCGCCGCCAGCGCGCGCTGGGCCTGCGCCAGACTGTGGCGGCAACTGGTCATCAGTGCCTCCTCCAGCCGGTCTTCAATATGTTTCATCAGATCGATACGCGCACTGGTGATCTCGAACCAGCGCAGGCTGGTATCGGCTTTATCATTCAGTTGCAATTGGGTACAGGCAATACGCCGCAGGCGTTCAAACTCGCGGTCATCCTGCTGCTGCATGTGCCGCCACTGGGCCAGAGAAGCTTCATCGGCAAACTCGCTGAAGGTAGCAAAGCAACGCTCCTGCCCTTCGATCAGCATCAGTAACTGTTGGTGCGCCGGTTCGCCAAAACGCATGGCGGCAAAACCGGCCGAACCGATTGCCCGTTCCTGCCCGGCCAGCTCCTTGCCCTGCATAAAGCTGAACATGGCGATCAACGCACGTGCCGTGATGGGTTCTGCACAGGCATCCGCCGCTTCAAATACCAGTGCCAGCAGGCTGTGAATGATGTCATTGAAGGTGCCCATGGCCGCAGGCTGCAGAATTTGCCTTTGCTGCACCTGGCGGCGTAATTCAGGCAAGGCGGTAAGATGATGCAGCGCGCTGGCAATGCGGCTGAACAGACGGCTGGCGCTGGCCAGGGGCGCAGTGCTGTCATCCAACTGCATCAACTGCCGCTGCACCGCCAACTCAGCCTGCTCCACTTCCTGCGTCCGCCCGGCCAACCGCTCGCCAAACAATGCTCCCTGTGAACACAGGTAAATATTGACGGTACCGCGTTCCCGCTGGAGCACGTGGATCAGTTGGCTGACCCGGCCAACCAACTGTCCCATTTGCAGCAATTGCTGCAATACGGTGATTTCACAACGTTTGGAGGCCAGCAAAAAGTCGCCGGCACTGGGCGGGAAAGTGTGGTTACGGCTCATGACAGGATCCCCGGTGGGCTAAATAAACCGATCCTGCAAAAGCCGTGCCGTGCTGGGTTACTTACTCACGCGATCCAGATACAGCATGCTGTTGGCGATATCCACCTTAGCGTCTTTAACGTTGTCACGCAGTGCCACCAGCGTTTGTCCCTGCAATGCCACGACGTAGGGAGAGCTGGTCTGCAATTCGCGCTGTAAGCTGGCGTAGTGCGCGGCGCGCTTTGCCCCATCACCTTCCGCCGCCGCTGCGCGGGTTTCCGCACTCAGCGCCGGGATAGTCCACTGGGTGCGCCAGGCCAGGGTTTTCGGCCCGTCGGGCACGTTGTAGGCAAAGGCACTGGCGTTGGTGTTCGGATCCAGGTAGTCCGCTCCCCAATAGGTGAAAATGGCCTGGAAATCGCGGCTGCGCATCTTGCCCCACAGGTCGCTTTCTACCACCGGATGAATATCCAGTTGCAAACCGGCCTTGGCAAAGCTGGCCTGCAGCGCCTGGGCGATATCGGTATACGGCGGCTGGTTGATGACAATCAGATCAATGCGCGTGCCTTCGGCAATACCGGCTTCATGCAAAATCTGTTTGGCCTTGGCCACGTCGAGCTTGAACGGTTGGTTGTCGATCGCCCCGTCCAGCCCCAGCGGTAGAAACGCCTGATGGACGCGGTACTGGCCCTTCAGCAGGTTGTCGGCAATGGATTGGTAGTCCACCAACCAGCGCGCCGCCTGCCACAATGCCGGATTGCTCAGAGCAGGTACCTGCTTGCTCCCGGTGTTGAAACCGAGGTAATAGACTTTGGACGAGTCCTGCTGCTCTATCCTGACACCCGGCTCCTTACGCAGCGAATTGAACTGATCAGCGCCCAGATCGTAAGCCACGTCGGCGTCCCCTTTCAGCAGCAACAGGCGTCGGGTTCCGGCGTCGCTGACGTTCTTCAGCAGCACCGTTTTCAACTTCGCCTGCGGTTGGGCATAGTCGTTCCGACTGAACAGCAGCGCCTCATGCGGGACATAGTTGCTGACGCGATAAGGCCCGGCACCGGCAGAATTAGAACGCAGCCAGGCGTTACCGAAATCCCCCTGTTGACTGTGCTCAGTCAGCAGCTTTTCATCGACGATCGAGGCAACCGGCGCGGTCAACAGCCGCAATGCCAGACCACTGCCGATATTGGCCGACCAGCTTAACTGCAGCTGGTTGTCCCCCAGTTTTTTCAATTGGCCCTCGACGTTTTCTGGCGTCCAGCCGAACTCACCAAGAATAAACGACGGCGCCTTGTTCAGTTTCACCGCCCGCACCAGCGAGAAGATCACATCTTCCGGCCGTACCGGATTGCCGGAAGCAAAGCGCTGGTCAGCCTTCAGGGTAAAAATCAGGCTGCGGCCGTCCGCCCCCGCCTGCCAGCCGCTGGCCAGCTCTGGGGCCAGTTTTTCCGGCGTGCTGCGATCCGGCATCAGTAACCGCTGATACAGGTTGACCAGGTTGGCCGAGCTGACGGTTTCAAAGCTTTCGGCCGGATCCAGACTGATGATGCCTTCCAGCGAACTGACCACCACCAGCGTGTCTTTCGGGGTGGCCGCCTGCGTGCCAAAGCTCGCCGCCAGGGCGCTGAACAATAAGGTGGGGATTAGCCGTTTCATCGATGCACTCTCCAGGATCACGCGGATGCGTTATTTTTCGAGTGTAGAGGCAGCGGCTTAGCAGAAGAACGACTATAAATTGCTTTATTTATTACGCAGATGTCTATTGACTTCAAATAATACCCGCCGGGTTAACGGCGGGCAGAATTCAACTGACCAAACGGCCGTGCGCCATCGCCACCGAGCGATCGCACATGTGGTCGATCACATCAGCGTCGTGACTGACCAAGATCATTGTCAGGTCACCCGCCTGTTTCAGCTCGTTGAGCAGGTTGAGGATCTCCGCCTGCACCGACATGTCCAGCGCCGAGGTGGGTTCGTCCAGCAGCAGCAGTTTGGGTTTTAACAACAGCGCTCGTACAATCGCCACCCGCTGACGCTGGCCGCCGGAAAGCTGGTGCGGATAACGATCCAAAAGCCGCGGATCCAACCCCACCTGCCGAAAACCGGCGCTGATTTTTTGCTCGACGCCCCTCTCTTCCAGTAATTTCAGCGGCTCCGCCAGGGTGCGCAGCAACCGGTGTTTGGGGTGCAGCGAGGCATAGGGATCCTGAAATACCATCTGCACCTCACGTCGCAGCGTGCCGGTGAACGGGCGCCCCGGCTGCAGATCGCGGCCCAGCAGGTTGAAACCGCCGCTCCAGCTTTCATTCAGCCCGGCCAACACCCACAGCAGCGAGGATTTACCGCAGCCGGAAGGGCCGACCAGCCCGAAACACTCACCCGGTTCGATATGCAGGTTGACCTCATGCACCACGGTGCGCACGTCATATCCCTGCCGATGGCTGACGCTGAGATTGTCCAAAGTAATCAGGCTCATTTCAGTGACTCCAGCAACGCACGATCCAACACCGGCAAGGGTTTACCCCGGGTCTCCCGGCTTGGCCGACACGACCACAGCGTGCGGGTGTAAGGATGGGTGGCAGAGGCCAGGCGATCGGCGGGCAACTGATCCAGCAGTTCGCCTTTGTACATCACCAGCACCCGCTCACAGTAGTGCGCCACCTGCTGCAGGTCGTGGCTGATCAAAATCAGGCCCATATTGCGTTGTTCAACCAGAGTTTCGATCAGTTGCAGGACCTGATCGCGCATCTGGTGATCCAGCGCGGACGTAGGTTCGTCGGCAATCAGCAATTGCGGGTCGTTAATCAGCGCAATTGCCAGCATCACCCGTTGCCCCATGCCGCCAGACAGTTGGTGCGGGTAACGTTGGCGCAGCGATTGCGGATCGGGCAGCCCTACCGCCGCCAGCATATCCAGCACCTTCTCCCGCCGTTCTGCCCGGCCCAGGCGGGTGTGCAGCAACAGCGGCTCTTCCACCTGACGGCCAATCGGCTGGGTCGGATTCAGCGCATGCTTGGGATCCTGCATCACCATCGCCACTTTGTTGCCGCGCAGGCGGTTCCACTGGCGTTCATTCAGCCGTGCCAGATCGTCGTCACCCAGCGTCAAACGCTGCGCCTGCAACTGTAACGGCGGTGGCAACAGCCCCATCAAGGCACGCGCGGTCAAGGATTTACCGGAGCCGGACTCCCCCACCAGCGCCAGCCGCTCCTGCCCCATGCTGAAAGAAATGTCTTTGACCAGCGGCTGGGAACTCCACAATGCCACCGACAACCGTTCGACGGTCAATAAATTGTTATCAATGCCCATGACGAGGATCCATTTTATCACGCAGGCCATCGCCCAGCAGGTTAAAGGCCAGGCTGGCGAACAGGATCGCCCCACCCGGTACTGCGGCGACCCACCACTGGTCAAATATCACTTTGCTGCCCTCGGCCACCATGGACCCCCATTCGGCGGTCGGCGGTGCCACTCCCATGCCGAGAAAGCCCAAACCGGCGGCGGACAGGATGATACCACCGAGGCTCAGCGCGGCACGCACCACGGCACTCGGCAGGCACAGCGGCAAAATATGCCCGGCCATCAGCCGCAGGCCACCAATGCCTTGCATGCGCGCTGCGGCCAGATAGTCACTGCGGCGCAACGCCAGGGTTTCCGCCCGCGCCTGTCGGGCGAAAGAAGGCCAACTGGTTAACGCCAGCGCCAGCGCGCCGTTCATCAACCCCGGCCCCAGCACCGCAACAAACGCCAGTGCGATCACCAGGCTGGGCAACGACAGAAAAATATCGGTCACGCGCATCAGAATACGCTCGACCCAGCCACCGAGATAACCGGCGCTAATGCCCACCAGCAGGCCAATCGGGATGGTCAACAGCAGGATCAATGACACCAGGATCAGCGTTGGGCGAGCGCCGTAAATCACCCGTGACAGCAGATCGCGGCCAAAGCCGTCGGTGCCCAGCCAATGGCCGGAAGCAGGCGGCAGCAGGCGCAACTCGATATGCTGCAGATTGGGATCGAAAGGTGCCAGCCACGGGGCCAGCAGTGCCGTCAGGATCAGGATCGTCACCAGCGTCGCACCAATCGTCAGCGTGGTTAGCCTGCCGCGTGGGCGATAAACGGCAGCCGGTTCGCTCTGGGGCTCATGTTCAGAAAGGTATTGGCTCATCGGGTTCGCGGGTCCACTAAATAGGTCAGCGCATCGGCCAGCGCGTTAAGCACCACAAAACAGGTGCCAATCAGCAAGGTAGCGCCGAGAATGGCCGGCGTATCGGCGGCAAACAGTGCGGTGGTCAGATAACGTCCCACCCCCGGCCAGGCGAACACCGTTTCAGTCAGCACCGCGCCCTCCAGCAGGCTGGCGTAGGACAGCGACAGTACGGTGATCAACGTGCCCAACACGTTGGGGAATACGTGACGCAACAGAATACGCGTGCGGCTGGCCCCTTTGGAACGCGCCAGGGTAACGTACTCTTTATTGCACTCTTCCAGCATCGCCGCACGCAGCAAGCGGGTGATGCCCGCCATCGACAGCAGTGCCAGTGCCACCACCGGCAACCACAGGTGGCTGATGGCGTTGTAGAACATCTCACGATCGCCGGACAACCAACTGTCGATCAGGATAAATCCGCTGCGCGGTTCCATGCTGTACAGATAGATATCATCCAGCCGCCCCGGCCCCGCCGACCAATGCAGCGTGGCGTAAAACAGCAGCAACCCCAATAGGCTGAGCCAGAAGATGGGTACCGAATAGCCGATCAGTGACAGCAGACGTGCCGCATTATCCAACCAGCCACCCGGTTTGATCACCGCCAGAAACGCCAGGGTAATGCCGCCGACCGCTCCGAGGATAATGGCGCAGGTCGCCAGCTCCACCGTGGCCGGGAAGGTGCGCAGCAGATCGCTCAGCACCGGCTGCGAGGTAATCCGCGAGATGCCCATATCCCCTTGCGCCAGATGCACCAGATAACGCCAGAACTGCACCGGTAAGGGCTGATCCAACCCCAGATCGTGGCGCACCTGGGCATAGGTGGCTTCGCTGGCGTGATCGCCGGCTATCTGCAGCGTGGGATCGATCGGTGCCAGATGCGAAAGCATAAAGGTGAACAGCAGCAATCCAAGCAGCGTCAGTGCCAATGACAGCAGGCCGGTAAACAGCCTGCGGCCCCAGCGCCAACTGCGCCGGGCTAACCCGGCGGAAGACGTACGACTGATCATTATTTGCTGACCTTGCTGTAAAACACCATGTCAGGGTTGATGCCCTGCTCGTAGCCTTTCAGGTTGTCGCGCACCGCAATCAGGCTGCGCGCCTGCAGACCAATCACAAACGGCGAGTTTTTTTGGACGGCTTGCTGCAACTGTTGGTAATCCGCGACCCGTTTGGCGGTGTCATTTTCCGCCGTGGCCGCCAGCGTCAGTTTGTTCAATGCCGGTATCTGCCAGTTGGCACGCCAGGCCAGCGTTTTACTGCCGTCTTCCGGGTTATAGGCGAAGGCAGCGGCGTTGGTGTTCGGGTCAAAATAGTCCGGCCCCCAGGAGGTCAGGACCGCATCATAGTTGAGAGATTTGACCTTGGTGGAGACCTGCGCACTGAGGCCCGGCACCAGATCCACCTTCACCCCGCCCTGCGCAAAGCTGGCCTGCAATGCCTGTGCGATGTCCAGGTATGGCGGCTGGTTGTTAACCTCCAGCTTAAAGCTGACGTCTTTCAGACCGGCCTTGGTCAAAATTTCTTTAGCCTTGGTCGGGTTAAAGCTGTAAGGCTTGTCCTTCAACGCCCCCAGGTAACCCTCTGGCAGGAACGCCTGATGGTTCTGGAACTGGCCTTTCAGCAGGTCATCGGCAATGCCTTTATAGTCGAACAGCCAGCGCGCCGCTTCCCAGAAGGCCGGGTTACCCAGCGCCGGGGACGCCTTGGCGTTGAACTGCAGGAAATAGAGTGAGGCGTACGGAATGGCCAGCGGCTTGACGCCCGGCTTGCCTTTCAGCGCGGCCATCTGGTCTGCCCCGAGGTTACGCGCAATGTCGGCGTCGCCCTGCTCGATCAGCAGACGGCGGGCGGCCGGATCCGGTACGTTTTTGATCAGGATAGTTTTCAGCGTTGGCGCGCCCTCTGGCGAACCGGGGTTGGCGTCAAGCACTACCACTTCATGCGGCACATAGGTGCGGATTTTATACGGGCCGCTGCCGGCGGAATGGCTATTCAGCCACTGGTGGCCAAAGTCATCACCCTGCTGATGCGCCAACGCTTCTTTGGCATCGACAATGGAGGAAACCGGGGCCGAAAGCAGGCTAAGCACAAACGCCGGACTGACGTTTTCGCTCCAACTGATTTTGACCCGCTGGTCATCCACTTTGCTCAGGTATTGGTCGACATTTTTTGCGTTCCAACCCAGTTGGGTGAGGATAAACGACGGTTCAAGATTCAGCTTCACCACCCGCGACAACGAGAAGATCACATCTTCCGGGCGCAGTGGATTGCCGCTGGAGAATTTGGCGTCTGGCCGCAGAGTAAAAGTCAGGCTGCGGTTATCACTGCTCGCCTGCCATTCACTGGCCAACGTGGGTTTAAGTTCGATCGGATTTTTTGGATCTGACTGGATCAGGCGTTGGTACAGGCTGTTAAATGACTGCACCGTGGTTAATTCAAAGCCCTGGGCCGGATCAAAGCTGACCACGTCATCGATGGATTGGGCAATCACCAATGTATTGGCCGGGGTTGCCGCCTGTGCGTTGAAACTGGCCGCCACGGCCAAAAATACCAAAGAGGGAACGAACGCTTTCATCAAAAACTCTCCAAGCGGATGGAATTTATAGTAATTTCGCGAGTGTATGTGAGAGCCATCGGGAGGCGAAGGTACTTAAATAACTATAGATATTCTTTTTATGTCTATAGCTGAGATTTTGATTATTAAGCAGGCGGGCTTTTGCGAGTGGGTGCGCAAAAGAAGAAGTCCCCATATTAGAACTCATAGGCCCAGTGCAAAAAAGCAAACGCCGTATGGTCAGAAAACTGTTGAGAAAACAGCTTTAACTTTCCCTATCGCCGGGCACATGCCCGGCCTGCTTGCCAGCCACCTTCCCTCCGATTAAATCTGGTAATCGATCACCGTATCCAGCTGTGAGGAGAACACTTTGTCTTTGATTTCGGTCAGCGACAGCGTTGGGTTACAGAGCTGGATAAATCGCCATGCATAGTTACGTTGTAACTGACTGCGTTTCAAACCTAACCAAACGGTATTGGGTTCGAACAGGTGTTCGGCGTTAAGGCTAACCAACCCGTGGTCGCGTTCCTTCTCGTAGGACATATCCGCCAGCACGCCCACCCCCAATCCCAGCTCAACATAGGTTTTAATCACGTCAGAATCCTGCGCGCTTAAAGCAATATCCGGCGTTAACCCGGCAGCTTTGAAAGCGCTATCCAGCCGTGACCGGCCGGTAATGCCCTGCCGGTAGGTAATCAGTGGCAAAGTACTGAGCATTTCCAGCGTTACCTGTGGCTGACGGGTCAACTCATGCCCTTCCGGCACCAGTATGGTGTGGTGCCAGCGGTAATAAGGAAACGCCGCCAGAGACTCGTCGCTCATCAACCGCTCACTGGCAATGCCGATATCGGCCTCACCGGAAGCCAGCATACCGACGATTTCTTCGGGGCTGCCCTGATTCAGTACCACCCTCACCCGCGGATACAGCGCGCGAAACTCTTTAATCACCCCCGGCAGGCTGTAGCGTGCCTGGGTATGGGTAGTGGCGATGTGCAGTTGACCGGCGTCGTTGCTGCTGAATACGTCCGCCAGACGGCGGATATTATTGGCATCATTCAGGATGCGTTCCGCCACCACCAGTAGCTCTTTGCCCGGTTCGGTCATGCCTAATAAACGCTTGCCGCGGCGGATAAATATCTCAATGCCCAGCTCTTCTTCCAGTTCCCGAATATGGCGGCTGACACCCGACTGCGAGGTAAATAAAGTGTTGGCCACCTCGGTCAGGTTGTAGTTGCAGCGCGCCGATTCCCGAATAATTTTTAATTGTTGAAAGTTCATCCACTCCCCCCGGTCGAACAATATTGTTAACACAGTGATACGGAGTCTGGCGTGAGGGGACAAATAAGAAATAACCTTTAGTTATGCATTTTCATGCTAAGTGAATTTTTCACCGCTGTGAATTAACTGTTTCTTAGCCTTAAAATAACCAATTCCTTTAATATTAATGAGATAAATAACCACTTATAAATTGTGGATTAAATATTCATGCAGAATAAAGTTATTAAATATAGGTATTAGATATATGAAACGAAAAAAGGCTCAGCATGCTGAGCCTCATTAAAACGCAGTGCGGGGATCAGGCCGTTGCCTCTCCACCGACAGGACCGGAGGTATTCTGCTGCAACCACTGCTGCACATAGCACACCAAATCGCCAATGCAGTCGTCCTTCATACCTTGGTTTCTCAGCTCGGTATCCAGTGAGAACAGGTACTGAGCGTTGGTACCCAATGGCCCGCTGGCGCTGGCGATCAAGGGTGCGATCACCTGGTGGCTGGTATCTTCTTCAAACAGCGGATGCTGCGGGTTCATCACAAACACCAACGCGGTCACCACTTGGCCATCGGCCAGGCTGAGATCGCACCAGGTCGGCAAATAACAGCCGGTCAGCATCTCACGTTTCCACAGCAGTTCCAGCTCTTCGTGCAGCTTGGCTTCCGGTAGGCGAAACGCCAGCCCGGTGGTACTTCCGCCCTCTTTCAGAGCTAACATACGCCCAGGCTGATGCAAGGTGCCGCGCCCGGCGGTCAGCCGCAAACAGAAAGCGCGGTGCCAGCCCTGCAACGTGGCCGGTCGCACCTCTTCGGATTCAAATACCGGGTTCCACATCAGTGACCCGTAGCCGAAAACCCACACCGGGCTGTTATCCGGCCGACGGGATAAAGTACAATCCAGTGAGGCCGCACGCTGCTCTGATGTCAGTAACAGCGACTCCTCAATGGTGCCGAATGCTGTTTTGCAATCCGCATTTTGCAGAAAATCTCGCGTTAACACCTTAACAACCTCCCGGGAATAAGATTGCTCATATTCCCTAGCCACTGTTCATCTTATACCCGTCATCTTTCAAGTTGCAGCGTTGTTATCTGCTTACAAGACCCATCCATGGGCCTTGCCCTTTCAGGGCCGCTGCAAGCAGCGTTCAAATCTGTTCCCGACAGATTTGTCGCTCACCCCAGTTACTTAACTTTTGTAAGCGCCTGGGGATGAGCGAGCTGGTCGCCTAGCTGCAACTTGAAAGCCATAGGGTATATTTATTAGCTGCGGAATTTTATTAATTCTATAACCCTTCCCGCGATAATAATGACCTTATTCTTTTCTCTGGGAGCAATCAAGTTTCAAGCAGGGTTTAAAGTGAAAAAGTGTTTGTACTCAGCAGCAATAATATTAATTGCCAACTTGTAGGTTCAAAACGCAGAATTTACCGGCGCACCAAGGCGCCGGATGAAAGGTTACTTTTTATGCCAGTGGTCATCATCGCCTTTGCGGTAGCTTTGCTTGACTGCGGCCCAAGCCACCTTATGTGCCGTTTCCTCACGACTGTCGTCACCGCGTCGGTCGTCCGGATCGCGATATTGTTGCCAGGCGCTGTTGAATGCTTCCTTGTAGATCTCTTGCGCGTGCGCCGGCAATACGTTCTTCACATTGTCAGGCAAGGCATTTGTGCTGTTATAGGGCATCACTTTCCTCCGGTAAGTCGTCAGTGAACCTTAAGCTTAGATGCCCCATCCACCCACCTCAACTAGCAAACAATTCTCATTATCAAATGGCGTGATATACTCTGCGCCAAACGAACATAAGGAGAACCCCGTGACTACCGAAGCCCCACGCTCACGCGCACCCTACCTGATTGCAGTCAGTGCCATTCGCGATATTACCCCGCACCTGCGCCGTATCACCTTCACCGCGCCGGACCTGCGCTATTACCCGGCAAATGCTGCTGCCGCGCACATCAAGGTTTTCCTGCCGCTGGCAGGCCAGACACAGCCGGATCTGCCGACGCTGACCGAAAATGGCCCACGCTGGGCAGCCGATGCGGTGCGCCCCATTGTTCGTACCTACTCCATCCGTGCGGTACGTCCGGAACTGGCGGAAGTCGACATTGAATTCGCCATTCATGACCACAGCGGTCCGGCGGTTGACTTTGCCCGCGCGGCGAAAGCCGGCGATAAAATTGGCATCAGCAATCCCGGTGGCCCGAAACCTATGCTGCCAGAGGCTGACTTTTACTGCCTGGCCGGCGATCCTTCTTCTTTACCCGCATTGGCAGCTTTGCTGGAAGGGCTACCGGCACACAGCGAAGGCAATGCCTTTATCCGTGTAGATAGCTCGGCCGACGTGATCGAGCTGAAAAAACCTGCAGGCCTTGAGCTAAGCTGGATTATTGGCGGCACCGAGAAAACCGCTGAGCTGATCACCCAATTTTGCGCCTTGCCGCAGCCACAGGCCGCGACCCAATACTGGCTGGCCGGTGAAGATCGTCTGGTGGTTGAACTGCGCCGCTTCCTGCGCCGCGATCGTCAATGTGAGCGTAATCGGCTTTATGCCGTACCTTACTGGCGTGAGGGGTTAAACGAAGAGGGTTATCATAATAAACGGCATGAAATTATGGACAATATTGATGACTGATGTGAATTTTTTCCTTTATTAACGGTGCTATACACGCTAAAACTGCAATTTATGTGCCGTTAATGAAGTAATTTCATGTTACTGCGTAAAAGAAAGTAAAGAAAACCGCATCCCGTGCGGTTTTTTTGTTAACCTAGTCACATATTGCAAGCATTTGCTTTTGCAAGTAAAACAACATCACATCATTCCCCGGCACGCGCCACTGGGTGTATCCTATTATTATTAAATAAAAATGCATTCTGGATGCGCAGAGTTGCCTTTAACGGCAGTTAGCGAAGACGGGACCACGCTGTTTGAGAAGGAGTACCATCGAAATGAAGTCGCAAAACGATCCTGGCCGATCCAAATCCCGCCACACCGAGTATTCCCTGCTGCTGCCCATTGCCGCCCTGGTGGTGCTGAATTTGTGGGGTAATACCAGCAACTTTCCGTTGATCGTCGGCATTAACATCGTTGCCCTGATCGGTATTCTCAGCAGTGCGTTCAGCGTAGTACGCCACGCCGATGTCCTGGCTCACCGCCTGGGTGAACCCTACGGCTCGCTGATCCTCAGCCTGTCGGTGGTAATCCTGGAAGTCAGCCTGATTTCTGCGTTGATGGCCACCGGCGATGCCGCACCGGCGCTGATGCGCGACACCCTTTACTCGATCATTATGATTGTCAGCGCCGGATTGGTGGGTGTTGCGCTGCTGCTTGGCGGCCGCAAATTCGCCACCCAGTACGTTAACCTCGGCGGTATAAAACAGTATCTGATGGCGATTTTCCCGCTGGCGGTGATTGTGCTGGTGTTCCCGAGTGCGCTGCCGGGCGGTAACTTCACTACCGGTCAGGCGCTGCTGGTTTCGGTGATTTCTGCCGCCATGTACGGCGTGTTCCTGGTGATCCAGACCAAAACCCACCAGAGCCTGTTCGTCTATGAGCACGAAGATGACGATGGCGATCCGCACCATGGCAAGCCTTCCTCGCACAGCAGTGCCTGGCATGCCATTTGGCTGATCGTGCATCTGGTTGCGGTGATCGCAGTAACCAAATTTAACGCCAATCCGCTGGAAGGTTTGTTGACCAAGGTGAATGCCCCGGCGCAATTTACCGGTTTCCTGGTCGCCCTGCTGATCCTGTCGCCTGAAGGTCTGGGGGCACTGCGCGCGGTATTGAATAATCAGGTACAGCGCGCCATGAACCTGTTCTTCGGTTCTGTGCTGGCGACCATTTCCCTGACGGTACCGGCGGTCACCGTCATCGCCACGCTGACCGGTCAGACGTTGATCTTCGGTTTGCAGACGCCGCATATCGTGGTGATGCTGACGGTGTTGTTGCTGTGCCAGCTTTCGTTCTCTACCGGCAGGACCAACGTGCTGAACGGTACGGCGCACCTGGCGCTGTTTGCCGCCTATATGATGACTATCTTTGCCTGATTAACCGAAGGGCGTCCCGTGGCGCCCTTCGTTTTTATAGATATCGCGAAAACTTATACCGCGAAAAAAATGCCCGCCGCGATACCGCCAAACAAAATCCATTTAATGATGTAATACCCGGTACGGTTCCACGCCTTCAGCCGTTTCCCCACTTTGCGCACCGCATAAATATACTTGAACAGCTTGTTAACCCCCCCGGTACGATCGCCCTCTTCATTGGGTGCGGTAGCCGCGCTCATCAGGTTACGCCCCAACCAGTGGTTGATGCCCTGCGCCCAGCGGAAACGCATCGGTCTTTCGATATCACAAAACAGGATCAGCCGGTTTTGCCCACTTTGGTTTTCGGCGAAATGCAGATAGGTCTCGTCAAACATCACTCCTTCGCCATCGCGCCAGCTATAACGCTCGCCGTCCACTTCAATAAAACAGCGGTCGTCATTCGGAGTAATCAGCCCCAGGTGATAACGCAGCGAACCGGCGTAAGGGTCGCGGTGACGTGGCAGGCGGCTGCCGTCCGGCAGTTCGGCAAACATCGCCGCCTTGACCGAAGGCAGGCTCCGTAACAAAGCCGTGGTCTGCGGACACAGGCTCATCGCCGACGGGTGGCTGTCTTCATACCATTTTAAATAAAAGCGCTTCCAGCCGGTTTTGAAAAACGAATTGAATCCGGCGTCATTAAATTGATCCGAGGCTTTGATCTGCTGGATCGCCATCAGCTGCTGCCCTTCATCGCGAATGCTTTGCCAATTCTCCCGCAGCACCTGCAGTTCTGGAAATTGCTCCGGCTGCAAATAAGGGGTGGTCGGCACGCGTGAGAATAAGTACATAAAAACGTTCAATGGCGCAGTGAAGGTCGAATGATCGGAAAGCTGCCGCCAGAAGGTGTAACGCACCCTGCCACGGTAATGGACATACACAACGCATAAAATAAATAGCAATAAAATAATATATTTCATGATTGAACCGCTTTGAAAATCCCAATGCCCAGTACGCCAACCCGGCATACTCCCAGATATTTCCTTTTGGCGGATGAACCCCTTCGCCCGTCTGGAACACCACTAAGCATTAACGCTAACCCAACTAAAATCTATACAAAAAACCACAATAATTTACACAAGAGGTAAACAAGCGGAGATTGACGGTTCAGCGCTGTCCAACCAGGCCAACCAGAGCGGTCTGCCAAAGGCAATAAACGAAAATTAACTTTGCCGTTAAGCTATAAGTGGAACCTGTAAGTCACGGTAAAACAATAAATTAATAATTTGATTTCGATCAGTGCATCATAATCCCCCCATGTTTAACTCAGGGTGTTATTTAAAATAAATAACAACAGCGCGAACAATAATAAAAATAAATAATACGCGCAGGCAACATCATGAAAAAGGCCGCCGAAGCGGCGGCCTTGAATTAGCGGGCAGGTTTTAACTGTAGGCGTTGAGCGTACGCTGGCACAGGGCGGAGCGGACGCAGTCTTGTTTATCAAAGCGGATGATGCCGATCATTTCATCCTCCTCGAAGCGTTCCATCGCATCGCTGAGGCCGGACTTCACGCCGCGCGGCAAATCGCATTGGGTTACGTCACCATTAACGATTACCGTTACGTTCTCACCCAAACGGGTCAGGAACATCTTCATCTGGCTGGCGGTCACGTTCTGGGCTTCATCCAGGATAACTACCGCATTTTCGAAGGTACGCCCACGCATGTAGGCGAAAGGCGCGATCTCTACCTTGCCGATTTCCGGACGCAGGCAGTATTGCATAAAGGACGATCCCAAGCGGCGCACCAGAATGTCATACACCGGGCGGAAATAAGGGGCAAACTTCTCTGAAATATCCCCAGGTAAGAAACCGAGGTCTTCATCCGCCTGAAGAACCGGGCGAGTAACAATAATCCGATCCACTTCTTTATGTATAAGGGCTTCTGCCGCTTTCGCAGCGCTGATGAAAGTTTTGCCGCAGCCGGCTTCACCGGTGGCAAAAATCAACTGCTTCTTATCTATGGCGATTAAGTAATGACCCTGAGCTTCGGTTCTAGCCTCGATGGTAGAGCTATCGCGCTTGTCTCGCGCCATGCCAATAGACTCAACACCACCCATTTGTACCAGCGAGGTTACGGACTCTTCTTCAAGCTGGCGATGACTACGAGCGTCACGACGAATAACGCGTTTCGCTTCACGACGTGCTTTGATCACTGCTTTTTGTCTCATAGTGGCACCTTACAGTTTGTTTCACCTACCGCGGCGGTCTGGACCGCGCGATTATGTTTCACACACAGATTAGGTTTTGGCTCCCTTTTGAACCAACAATAGCCAAGAGTAAAAGTGAATACGCGGCGGGCGTGTTAGCACACCGATTTTTCACGGGAGAATGCGATTGCGTAATTAAACCTAGAGTAAAAAGTGACAAGAATTTCGAATGACGAGAGTGCGGAGTGGCCAGGAAAAGAGAGTCGGAGAGAGAACCCTCGTTACAACGAGAAATCAGGGAAGGTCTGTTATTTGTTCTTTCTAGCCCAACCAAGGACTTTACCATTAGCGATCCCCGCAGTGTTATTTACAGCTTCGAGCTGTGCACCTTGTGAAAACTACCGCCAGATGATTACAGTATAATGACATTCAAACCTCGTGCGTTGCTAAAATGTAAAAAAATTTAATCTTTTTTGTTTTTAGACGCAACAAGAACACTATATCACGCCGATTACGTCATTCAATAAAATTTTTATTTATCACCATATCAAATAGTTATGATTAAAAAAACCGGATGACATTTTGGTTTCCTGATTAAAATTTGCACAAACAAAAATCTTTCTGTTCGCCGAAAATTATAAATAAAAAAGGCGGGATAGCTCCCGCCCTGTTGCTGAGTGATCACGCCGATAAACTCATCCGGCGGTTACTCGAAGGTATAAGAAACGCTCAATCCGCCGCCCCAGTTTCTGCCCGGTGCCGGTTCGTAGTAACGGCCATTGCCTTCATTGACGATCACCGAACCAACATATTGACGGTCAAACAGGTTATCTACCCGGCCAAAAACGTTAAGCATCCAGTTGCCCAGCGGATAACGATAGCCGGTATTTAAGCCGACGGTGGTATAAGCCGGAGCCTGTTCGCTGTTGGCGTCATTAACCTCGATATCGCTCATATAGCGCACCTCAGCACCGGCATACCACCCTTCCGGCGGTGACCAGGCCAACGAGGCATAACCCATATTGCGCGCAATGCCCGGCATCCGGTTGCCACTCGGTACCATGTTGGCCGCCGAACACTGGCTATCACCACAAACATCGTCGCGGTAACGCGCATCCAGCAACGTCCAGGCTAACTGTACCCGCCAGTCATAAGCGAACTGCTGATCCAGCGCCAACTCAAGCCCACGCCTGCGTGTCTGTCCGGCGTTTTTGTAGCTGCTGCGTCCGTTACTGCTTTCATCAACCACAATTTCGTTGCTGGTGTCTGTCTGGAACACTGCGGCGGTCAGCAAGCCATTGCCAATGCGGGTTTTACTGCCGAATTCTACCGTATCGCTGGTCGATGGGTTCAGGCCGAAGTTGAGCCCAGACTGATTGCCGGAACGGTAAGATAGTTCATTAATGGTCGGGGTCTCAAAGCCACGACCGGCGGAAAGATACAGGTTCCAGCCGCTCATCACCGCATAGTTAAGGGAACCGGCCGGTAGCCACTTATGATAACTGGCGTTACCGCTGTCATCGCCATTAGCTCCGGTGATGTAGTGATCGTTGGAGTCAAAATTGACGGTGCTGTAACGCATACCGACATCCAGCGTCAGTTGCTGGGTTAACTGCCACGAAGTTTGCAGATAAGGGTCGAGGTTCCACATCAGGTTGCGTTCATTACGGCGCAGTGCCCCCTCGGTGCCAAGCTCGGTTACGCCGTTGACCTGAGTAAAGTTTTCATACCCTTTGCGCTGCTCGGTCATGGTTTCATAATCCAACCCGCCGGTAAGGGTATAAGGAACCCCCAACTCGCCACGGTGCGTCCAGCGAGTATCAATCCCCTGATAGTGGCGCGTCAGGTCAATCACTCCGCCCGGATGCTGCGCACTGCGCTGCTGCACCGCGACCGGGATCGACTGATACTGGGTGGTTTCGCGCTCACCGGCGTACATCATGATGCTCAGGTCATCATTGGCGCCCATCTGGCGCTCATAATGCAGCCCGGCCTGGGTCTGTGACGTGGTTTTGCGTGTGTTGTACTGATCGGCTCGTGGTGCCTGGCGCGGATTATCGTGCCATTCGGCAGAAGTCAGACCGCCTGGGTCATTGGCGTCGATATCAACACTGTTGAACAACAGCGTCAGCGTGCTGACATCGTCGATGCGCACACCCAGCTTGGCATTGCCGAGGTTTTTCTGCGCGCCGCTGTGATCGCGGAACCCCTGGGTGGTGAAACGGGTACCGGAAATCGTGTAGTTAACATCACCGGCTTGGGTGCCGTCGCCGGTCGCCCCAGTGGCTTTAACACCATAGCGCCAGGTGCCGTAGCTGCCGAAATACGAACTGGCCTCCAGGCGAGTCGGCTGTTGGCCGGTTTCGGTTTCCACATTCACCATGCCGCCGGAGGCATTCCCGTAAAGGGCGGAAAAAGGCCCGCGCAGTACTTCCACCTTCTCGACCGAGTTAAGGTCGATATTCGAGGTCTGCCCCTGGCCGTCCGGCATGGTGGCCGGAATACCGTCGACATAAATACGCACGCCGCGCACGCCATACATAGAACGGGCCCCGAAACCGCGCACCGACAGCTGCAAATCCTGCGCATAGTTCTGTCGGTTCTGAATTTGCAGACCCGGCACGCTACCCAGGCTTTCCGACAGGTTGATCTGCGGTCTCGCCTCACGGATTTGGTCACCATTCACCACGCTGACGGCCGCCGGAGTAGAGAGTTCGGAAAGACCGCTGCGCTTGGCCGTGACCACCATGGACTGTTCGTTATCCTTGTCTTGCGCGAAGCTGGCAGAGACAGGCAGTAAGGCGGGAATAACCAGGGCTGAAACTGCCAACCGGTTTTTATGAGTGCTTTTCATCTGGAGAATGCCGTTAAAGGGATCGGAAGGTATGAACCATTTGGAACGTTATGGTCGACATGTTAATGCTTTTAACAAAAAATGAAAATAGTTAGCCTAATTAAAGCCCGTTCCCCCAATTGCGCAAGGACAGGGTTGATTTCAATTAACGGCGGTTCGCGGCAGATATCAGAAAAATGAGGCGGGGAAACCCCGCCTTGTAAGAGGTGACTTAGGCTTTCAACAGACCGCTGCCCAGGTAATCATTAGCTTCTTTTACCCCCGGCAACGCAAAGAAGTAACCGCCGCCGATCGGCTTGACGTACTCTTCCAACGCCTCGCCGTTCAGACGTTTTTGCACCGTCAGGAAGCCTTTTTCCAAATCTGCCTGATAACAGACAAACAGCAACCCCATTTCCAGTTGACCGGAATTGGACACGCCAATCGAATAGCTGTAACCCCGCCGCAACAGCAAATTGCTCTGAGTTTGCGGCGTGCGCGGGTTTGCCAGGCGAATATGCGCATCCATCGGGATCATCTTGCCTTCGGGATCTTGCGCGTAGTCCGGCTCGTCATGCTCATGCTTCATGCCAAGCGGCGCGCCGCTGTGCTTGTCGCGACCGAAGATAGTTTGCTGTTCCTGCAACGGCGTGCGATCCCAAAACTCCACGTGGAAGCGGATAATACGCGCAGCCTGATAGCTGCCGCCCACCGCCCATGCGGGTTCTCCGGCGTTATCCGCCACCCACACCACCTGATCCATCAGCGGTTTATCGCTGGTTTTCGGGTTGGCGGTGCCGTCTTTAAAGCCCAGCAGGTTGATCGGTGTTTCTTTGCCTTTGCTACGTGCGGCGTGGGCAGAAATAAACCCTTCCCGCTTCCAGCGCACGCTGAGCAGATCCGGCGAATGTTTGATAATGTCGCGCAGCGCGTGGATCACCGTTTCATTGGTATTGGCGCAAATCTGCAACACCAAATCACCATGACACAGACTGGCGTCCAGCGAGTCGTTAGGGAAGCGCGTCATTTTTTGCAGACGCAGCGGTTTTTGTGCCTGTAACCCGAAGCGTTCGTCAAACAACGAGGTGCCGACCGACACGGTGATGGTCAGGTTATCCGGATAAATCTCCGGCCCCATAATGCCCGAATCGAGCGGTGGTAACTTGGGATCCACCTCCGGTGCCCTGCCGCCGGTAGTCAGGAAGGCAATGCGGGTGGTCAGCAGCCGGAACAGCCGCTCCAAATCCTGCTTGTTGCTGGCCAGCACGTCAAACGCCACCAGCATCATCGCAGCTTGCTGCGGGGTGAGGATCCCGGCCTGATGTGCGCCATAAAACGGCTGCTTCTGCCACCGTTCGTCCTGCGGCACCGCCAGCGGTTCTGCCACTTTATCTGCCGCCTGAGTCAGACGGCTGCCGCCCAACGCCAGCACGCCCAGCCCCAATCCTTGCAGCAAACGACGGCGCGACGGTGACGCCGCGTCCTGCGGCTGTGGATACGGCCCGTTGGCCGGGCCGATCTTGTTACTCATTATGCTTTGCCTCAATCCAGACCCAGAACGCCACGCAGTTGTGACAAGTCTTCCGCCAGGGTGGTGATTGGCCCTTTCATGGCATTGCGATCGGCATCGGTCAGCTTCTCGTAAGACTCATAGCCATCTTTGGTTTTGTACTTCGCCAGAATGGTATCAACGGTTTTAAAGTTGGCGTCGATTTTGTCCAGCAACGGCTTGTTGGCCTTCACCAGCAGCGGGCGCAGCAGGTTAACGATTTTCTGCGCGCCGTCGACGTTAGCCTGGAAGTCCCACAGATCGGTGCGGCTATAACGGTCTTCTTCACCGCTGATTTTGCTCGCCGCCACTTCTTCGATCAAACCGGCCGCCCCGCCCACCACTTTGCTTGGCGGGAAGGTCAAGTCAGTGACGCGTTTTTGCAGCTCGACGGTGTCGTTGTACAGTTGATCGGCGTATTTGCTCATGTCTTTGGTGGTGTTATCGGCAAACAGCGCTTTCTCCAGGCGGTGGAAACCGGTGAACTTCGGATCTTCCGCTTTCTTCTCGTAATCGTCTTCACGGGCGTCGATGCTGCCGTCCAGATCGGAGAACAGTTCGGCGATTGGCTCAATACGCTCGTAGTGCTGACGTGTTGGCGCATAAAGTTTGCGCGCCTGTTCCACGTTGCCGGCTTTTACCGCGTCGGTGAACAGCTTGGTCTGCTTGACCAGCCCTTCTACTTCTTTGGTGACGTAAACCTTGTATTCGGCAATCGGCCCAACCAAATCCATCGCGTTCGGTTTGCCGTCGGTGGTGGCACCCGCAGCCGCAGTCACGGTCAGTTTGCCTTTCGGATTGCTGAGCAGCCCGCAGGTCATGTCGTATTCACCCGCTTCCAGATTAGCGGTCATCTTCTGGGTGAAGCCCGGCGCGATGTTCTCACGCTCTTCTACCACCATCACCCCTTTGAGGATTTCCCATTCAACGTTTTTCTGGCTGGTGTTGTGCACCACAAATTGGGTTTTACCGGCCGGAACCGTCAACTGCATCGGCTCACACTGTTTGTCGTTAACGGTAATCTTCACCTGCGGCACATCCGCCGCCTGGGCATTGATGCTCAGCGCAAACGCCGGGAGTGCCAGTAATGCTGCGTGCAACGCCTTACGGCGGAATAATGGAGTCGACATACAAGATTCCCTATTAAAATTAATGATTGATTTTACGTTGCGCCGAAACCACTGCCGGTTCCGCACGCTGCGGCAGGAAAAAGAAAATCAGCGCCGGGATCAGATACAGGAAATAGACCGCAACTTCGCTCACCGTTGGCGTTTCCTGGTAGCCGAAGATACCTTCAAGCAGGGTGCCAAACAGCGAATGGGTCGACAGATGGTTGCTGAAATCGAACGCAATATCCTGGAAATGGTTCCACAGTCCGGCCTCGTGGAAGGCGCGGATCGCCCCGGCAGCCAGGCCAGCGGCAACGAACAGAATAAACAGGCTGGTCCATTTGAAGAATTTGGCCAGGTGCAGCTTCACGCCGCCCCAATAGATAGCCATACCCAGCACGATGGCGGCCAGCAGACCGAGCACTGCACCGATCGGGGCTTCAATACCCACATCTTGCTGGAAGGCGGCCAGCAGGAAAAACACCGACTCCAGCCCTTCACGCGCCACGGCAAAAAACACCATCGCCACCAGTGCCCAGCCCTGGCCTTTGCCAGAGTTGAGCGCGTTGTCGATAGCGCCTTCCAGATGTACCTTGACCGACTTGGACACCTTACGCATCCAGAACACCATATAGGTGAGGATCAGTACCGCCACTACCGCAACAATGCCTTCGAACAGCTCTTGCTGTTTCTGCGGGAATTCACCGGTGGTTTCATTGATGAAAATGCCGAGCGCCAGGCACAGGGCAGCGGCA
Source organism: Serratia proteamaculans (assembly GCF_008830365.1). Lineage (GTDB taxonomy): Bacteria > Pseudomonadota > Gammaproteobacteria > Enterobacterales > Enterobacteriaceae > Serratia > Serratia proteamaculans. The sequence continues at coordinate 1,283,024 of NZ_WBKI01000001.1, forward strand.
ACAATCACCCCTATCCATACCACGCCTAGCCATTGACCCCTCTGGGTGCGTTTCAGGTAGCTGGCGATCAGGCTGACGATCAACGCCGCCTCCAGCCCCTCACGGAACATGATAAGGAAGGGAACAAACATAAATAATAACCCCTAAAAAGGCATCTGCTGCGAAGCGTCCGCACGCCGGAAAAGGCGGCAACGCCAATGTAAAGAAAAGTAAAACACAACGATAGTGATTATCATTCTGGCTGGAATAAATACAAGGGCCGCAAGGGTGATTTTTTCTAATCAAATGTCGCCAGGTGTTTCAGGCAGATGACAGAAAACGACGGAATGAAAAATGACAAAGGGCGCATTAAGCGCCCTTTGAGACTCGTGCTACGCGAGGATTAAACGGTTTTAAACTCGGCTTCTGCCTGATCAAAACGTTCGGTGATAGTCGCCGAAGGCTGACGCCCCATCAGGCTCACCGTCACGATGGCGATACAAGCAAACAGGAAGCCCGGGATGATTTCATACAGATCCAGCCAGGCAAAGTGTTTCCAGACAATCACCGTCACCGCCCCGACCAGCATGCCGGCCAATGCGCCGTTACGCGTCATGCGTGACCACATTACCGAAATCAACACCACCGGACCAAAGGCCGCACCGAAGCCGGCCCAGGCGTAGCTCACCAGACCCAGCACGCGGTTTTCCGGGTTTGCCGCCAGCGCGATGGCGATCAGCGCCACCAGCAACACCATGAAACGACCGACCCACACCAGCTCACGCTGGCTGGCACCTTTACGCAGGAAGGCTTTATACAAATCTTCGGTAATCGCGCTTGAACACACCAACAGCTGGCAGCTCAGGGTACTCATTACCGCCGCCAAAATGGCCGACAGCAGAATGCCCGCCACCCAAGGGTTGAACAGAATCATCGCCAGTTCGATAAACACGCGCTCACCGTTCTGCGACACATTACCCGCCTGATCCGGGTTGTTGGAGAAGTAGGCAATGCCGAAGAAACCGACGGCAATGGTCCCCGCCAGACACAGGATCATCCAGGTCATGCTGATGCGACGTGCGCTGCGAATGGTGCGGTGAGAATCCGCCGCCATAAAGCGCGCCAGAATGTGTGGCTGACCGAAGTAGCCCAACCCCCAACCCAGCAGTGAGAGGATCGCCACAAAGTTCAGGCCTTTCAGCATATCGATATTGGCCGGGTTCTTCGCCTCAATCACCAGCATCGAGGTGTCAATGCCCCCCACAGCCATAATGACCATTACCGGCGTCAGGATCAGCGCGAAAATCATCAGGCTGGCCTGCACGGTATCGGTCCAGCTCACCGCCAGGAATCCACCGATAAAGGTATAGAGGATAGTAGCGGCGGCACCAGCCCACAGCGCGGTTTCGTAGCTCATCCCAAAGGTACTTTCGAACAGACGCGCACCCGCCACGATGCCGGAAGCACAATAGATAGTGAAGAACACCAGGATAACGATGGCAGAAATCACCCGCAGCATTTTGCTGTTGTCTTCAAAGCGGCTGGTGAAGTAATCCGGCAGCGTCAGGGCATTATTGTTGGCTTCGGTATGCACGCGCAGCCGCCCCGCCACCAGCTTCCAGTTAAGGTAAGCGCCAATCGTCAAGCCAATGGCAATCCAGCTTTCGGAGATGCCGGACAGGAAGATGGCACCCGGCAAGCCCATCAGCAACCAGCCGCTCATATCCGATGCGCCGGCAGAGAGCGCGGTCACCACGCTGCCCAGGCTACGGCCGCCCAGAATGTAGTCGTCAAAGTTATTGGTTGCCCGGTAGGCAAGTAAGCCGATTAACACCATCCCGAAGATATACACCAGGAAGGTCACCAGCATTGGTGTGCTCATTGTCATGAAATTCTCCACTCTCATTATTATTTCGCGCTGTATTGCGATAGTTACTGCTTGCCCATCCGCCGGAACGTGGCGAAATTGCAGGTACCCCGCAGGTGAAAATAGTTTCCGCCCGCAATTGTCTGGCCGACGGCTATCCTAGATGACCCGTTCATTATCCAACAAGATATTTAACAACAAAGTTACACAAAGTTTACCCTGCGTCACATTTAACCGCTCCCAGGGTTACACCTTTCACTCCTAAACGGAGTTGCACCTAATATAATTCTGATGTTACCCCTGATATCACTGGGGACAACGCACTTAAACTCCGTCTTCATCCCCCCCTAGTCCAGAGACTGAGCAAGAAGCATGCCGGTTATTGATGTTAAAAAATCGATGGAACTCACACTTCGCTCATCAGCCTGATTTAACACGGTTGCACAAAGTTGCAACATGCTGGATATTGTCTGCATTCATCACAGCACTCAACGCACGAACCTATCCCCGCAGCCTCTCTGGCCCGCAGTTTGTGTATAGGTTCTTAAACACAGGAGTTGGATTGGCATGGGCACTACCACCATGGGCGTAAAGCTCGACGAGGCAACTCGCGATCGCATTAAAAGCGCAGCACAAAGTATCGATCGCACGCCGCACTGGCTGATCAAACAGGCCATTTTCAATTATCTCGAGCGTCTCGAGAACGGTTCCGAACTGCCTGAAATTCCTGCTGTTGCCGCTGCCGGCCAGGCCGAAGCGGACGACATTATGCCGCAAGTGCAGGAAGAGTCCCACCAGCCATTCCTTGAATTTGCTGAACAAATCCTGCCGCAGTCGGTTAACCGCGCCGCTATCACCGCAGCCTATCGTCGTCCTGAGACCGAAGCGGTTCCGATGATGCTCGAACAGGCACGCTTACCAGCCGATCTTGCCAAAGCCACCCATAAGATGGCTTACAACATCGCCGAGAAGCTGCGTAACCAAAAAAGTGCAAACGGCCGCGCCGGTATGGTGCAAGGTCTGCTGCAGGAATTCTCGCTCTCCTCACAAGAAGGCGTGGCGCTGATGTGCCTGGCGGAAGCCCTGCTGCGTATTCCGGACAAACCAACCCGTGACGCGCTGATCCGCGACAAAATCAGCAATGGCAATTGGCATTCCCACCTCGGCCGCAGCCCATCGATGTTCGTGAACGCCGCCACCTGGGGCTTGCTGTTCACCGGCAAGCTGGTTTCAACCCATAACGAAGCCAACCTGTCGCGCTCGCTGAACCGCATTATCGGCAAGAGCGGTGAACCGCTGATCCGTAAAGGCGTGGACATGGCGATGCGCCTGATGGGCGAACAGTTCGTCACCGGCGAAACCATCGCCGAAGCGCTGGCCAACGCCCGCAAGCTGGAAGACAAAGGCTTCCGCTACTCTTACGACATGCTGGGTGAAGCCGCCCTGACCGAAGCCGACGCTCAGGCCTATCTGGTGTCCTACCAGCAGGCCATTCACGCGATCGGCAAAGCGTCTAACGGTCGCGGCATCTATGAAGGCCCGGGTATTTCGATCAAGCTCTCCGCCCTGCACCCGCGCTACAGCCGTGCACAGTACGAACGCGTCATGGAAGAGCTTTACCCACGCCTGCTGTCATTGACCCTGCAAGCCCGTCAATATGATATCGGCATCAATATCGACGCCGAAGAAGCCGACCGCCTGGAGATCTCACTCGATCTGCTGGAGAAATTGTGCTTTGAGCCGCAGCTGGCCGGCTGGAACGGCATTGGCTTTGTGATCCAGGCCTATCAGAAACGCTGTCCGTTCGCCATCGACGCCGTGATCGACATGGCGCAACGCAGCCGCCGTCGCCTGATGATCCGTCTGGTGAAAGGCGCTTACTGGGACAGCGAGATCAAACGCGCCCAAATGGACGGGCTGGAAGGCTATCCGGTTTACACCCGCAAGGTTTACACCGACGTCTCCTATCTGGCCTGCGCCCGCAAACTGCTGGCGGTACCCAATCTGATTTATCCGCAGTTCGCCACCCATAACGCCCACACCCTGAGCGCGATTTACCATATGGCAGGCAACAACTACTACCCAGGTCAGTATGAGTTCCAGTGCCTGCACGGCATGGGTGAGCCGCTGTATGAGCAGGTGGTGGGCAAAGTGGCCGACGGCAAATTAAACCGCCCTTGCCGCATCTATGCCCCGGTCGGTACCCATGAAACGCTGCTGGCATACCTGGTGCGCCGCCTGCTGGAAAATGGAGCCAACACCTCGTTCGTTAACCGCATTGCCGACGCCACGTTGCCGCTCGACGAACTGGTGGCCGATCCGGTCACCGCAGTTGAAGCCATGGCCGCCAGCGAAGGGCAAATTGGTCTGCCGCATCCGCGTATCCCGCTGCCGCGCGAGCTGTATGGCGAGAAACGCACCAACTCCAGCGGTCTGGACTTGTCCAACGAACAGCGTCTGGCTTCTCTGTCCAGCGCATTGCTAAGCAGCGCTACTCAGCCATGGCGTGCCGAGCCGATTATCGACGCCGAGCTGGATCAGGGCGTGGAACAACCGGTGATTAACCCTGCCGAACCGGGCGATATCGTCGGTTACGTGCGTGAAGCCACCGAAGGTGAAGTCAGCCGGGCGCTCGACGCCGCTGCCGCTGCCGGCCCAATCTGGTTCGCCACCCCGCCGTCCGAACGCGCCGCCATTCTTGAACGCGCCGCAGAACTGATGGAAGGCCAGCTGCAAAGCCTGTTGGGTATTCTGGTACGCGAAGCGGGTAAAACCTTTAACAACGCCATCTCCGAAGTGCGTGAGGCGGTCGATTTCCTGCATTACTATGCCGGTCAGGTGCGTGATGACTTCGCCAATGACAGCCACCGCCCGCTGGGCCCGGTAGTGTGTATCAGCCCGTGGAACTTCCCACTGGCGATCTTCACCGGCCAGATTGCCGCGGCACTGGCGGCAGACAACAGCGTGTTGGCTAAACCGGCCGAGCAAACTCCGCTGATCGCCGCACAGGCGGTACGCATTCTGCTGGAGGCCGGCATTCCCCAGGGCGTGCTGCAATTGTTGCCAGGCCAGGGTGAAAGCGTCGGCTCAGTGCTGGTCAATGACGCCCGCGTCCGTGGCGTGATGTTCACCGGCTCCACCGACGTTGCCGGTATTTTACAACGCAGCATCGCCGGTCGTTTGGATCCGCAAGGTCGCCCAACACCGCTGATCGCCGAAACCGGGGGCCTGAACGCGATGATCGTCGATTCTTCCGCCCTGACCGAACAGGTGGTGACCGACGTGGTCGCCTCCGCCTTCGACAGCGCCGGTCAACGTTGTTCCGCCTTGCGTATCCTGTGCATTCAGGAAGACGTGGCGGACCATACGCTGCAAATGCTGCGCGGTGCGATGGCCGAGTGCCGCATGGGTAACCCGGAACGCCTGTCTACCGACATCGGGCCGGTGATCGACGCCGAGGCCAAAACCGGTATCGAACGCCATATTCAGGCAATGCGAGCCAAGGGCCGCAAGGTCTATCAGGCGGCGAAAGGCAATGCACAAGATGAGAAAGAGTGGTCACGCGGGACCTTTATCAAGCCAACGCTGATTGAACTGGACAGCTTCGACGAGCTGCAAAAAGAGATCTTCGGCCCGGTACTGCACGTGGTGCGCTTCCAGCGCTCCAATCTGGAGTCATTGGTCGATCAGATCAACGCCGCCGGTTACGGTCTGACGCTGGGTATTCACACCCGTATTGATGAGACCATCGCCCGCGTCACCGAACGTGCCAAGGTGGGTAACCTGTACGTGAACCGCAACATGGTAGGTGCCGTGGTCGGCGTGCAGCCGTTTGGCGGCGAAGGCCTCTCCGGCACCGGTCCGAAAGCCGGTGGCCCACTGTACCTGTACCGCTTGCTGGCTAACCGTCCGGATGACGCGGTGCTGCGCACCCTGAGCCGTCAGGACGACGAACGCCCGCTGGAAGCCACCGCGCGCCCACAGCTGCTCAAGGCCCATCAGGCGCTGGAGCAGTGGGCAATTGCCGAAAAACAGGCAGAGCTGGTGACGCTGGCACAACGCTACGGCGAGCTGGGTCAGGGCGGCACCCTGCGCCCTCTGCCAGGCCCAACCGGCGAGCGCAACACCTATGCCCTGCTGCCGCGTGAGCGCGTACTGTGCCTGGCCGATAACGAAGCCGATACCCTGACTCAGTTGGCTGCGGTACTGGCGGTGGGCAGCAGCGTGCTGTGGCCGGAAGCCGAGCTGCAACGCGCCCTGTATCGTCGCCTGCCGGCTGCGGTTCAGGCCAGCATCAGCTTCAGCAAAGACTGGCAGCAGGACAAGGTGGAGTTTGACGCCGCCATTTACCACGGCGATGCCGATCAGTTACGTACTCTGTGCGAGCAAATCGCCCAGCGCAGCGGCGCGATCGTTTCAGTACAAGGCTTTGCCCACGGCGAAATCAATATCCTGTTGGAACGCTTGCTGATCGAACGCTCTCTGAGTGTCAACACCGCCGCCGCCGGCGGTAACGCCAGCCTGATGACGATTGGTTAACTCTCCCTGTTAATCAACCTTGGGGGGCAGCTCGTAATGGCTGCCCCCCTTTTTATTGGTCAGCATCCGGTGGGCCGAATATGTTCCGGCCCCTACATGTTATTGATTCAGGAATTTATCGAGGAATTGCTGGGTGCGCTGGTGTTGCGGATTGGCGAACAGCTCTTTCGCCGGACCCTGCTCAACGATACGGCCGTGATCCATAAAAATGGCGCGGTCGGCCACGTCACGGGCAAAGCTCATTTCGTGCGTCACGATCACCATAGTGCGCTTTTCTTCCGCCAGCGAACGGATGGTGTTGAGCACTTCGCCCACCAGTTCTGGATCGAGTGCAGAAGTCGGTTCATCGAACAGGATCACTTCCGGCTGCATCGCCAGCGCGCGGGCAATCGCCACCCGTTGCTGCTGCCCGCCGGAAAGACGACGGGGATAAGCGGACTCTTTGCCGTTCAACCCTACCTTCGCCAACAATGCCCGCGCACGCTGTTCTGCGCTGGCTTTCGACTCGCCTTTAACGATGACCGGCCCTTCAATAATATTCTCCAGCACCGAACGGTGCGGGAACAGATTGAAGCTCTGGAACACAAAGCCCACTTGCTGGCGCAACGCACGCACCTGATTTTTCTGTTTGCTCAGCGGTTTGGAACTGTCGATCTGAATATCACCAACGCGGATCGTACCGGAATCCGGCACCTCCAGCAGGTTGATACAGCGCAGCAAGGTGGTTTTACCCGAGCCGCTGGGCCCGATAATCGCCACCACTTCACCCGCACTGACCTCCAGATCGATCCCATGCAGCACCGTTTGACCTTTGAACTGCTTGGTCAGCTGTTTCACTTCAATGGCACTCATGCGTTACTCCTGATCCTGGCGGTTGACGTGCGCTTCCAGACGATTTTGCAGCGCAGAAAGCAAAGTCGCCATCACCCAGTAAATCAGCGAGGCCGCCAGATACATGGTGAACACTTCCAGCGTACGCGAGGTAATCAACTGTGCCTGACGGAACAGCTCCGGTACCTGAATGGTCGCCGCCAGCGAGGTGTCTTTCACCAGGCCGATAAAGCTGTTGCCCAACGGAGGTAATGCAGTGCGCGCTGCCTGCGGCAGGATCACCCGACGCAGCGTCTGCCAACGAGTCATGCCGATGCTGGCCGCGGCTTCCCACTGCCCTTTTTCGATCGACGAAATCGCCGCACGCAGGGTTTCCGAGGTATAGGCTGCCGTATTCAGCGACAGGCCAATCAGCGCCGCCGGGAAGGGATCAAACTCGATACCGAACTGCGGCAAACCGTAGTAAATCATGAACAGCTGGGCAATCAGCGGCGTGCCACGGAACAGCGACACGTAGAAGCGCGACAGCCACGACAGTGGCCATAACGGCGAAAGGCGCATCAGCGCCAGCAGAAAACCGAGCAATAAACCGAGCGCCATGCCCCCCAGACTGAGCTGGAGAGTGAGTATCGCGCCCCTCAATAAAAATGGCGCTGAATCCAGCGCCAGTTGGATACTTTCGTGCATTATTTAGTTACGTCCGCGCCAAACCATTTGTCAGAGATCTTAGCCAGCGAGCCGTCTTTTTGCATTTCGGCAATCGCCTGGTTGATCGCGGCCAGCAGTTCCGGGTTGTTTTTACGCACCGCTACGCCAGACTCCTGACGAGAGAACGCCGGGCCGGCTACCGCCAGCGTATCGCCGGTTTTCTTCACCAGATCCAACGCCGCCAGACGGTCAACCAGAATGGCATTGATACGACCTACGCGCAGATCCTGGTATTTGGTCGGGTCATCATCATAGGTGCGCACGTCAACGCCCTGCACATTGTCACGCAGCCACTGTTCGTAGTTGGTGCCCAGGCCGACGCCGACTTTCTTGCCTTTCAGATCTTCCGGCTTGGTGATGGTGCCTTCATTGCCCTTTTTCACCAGCGCCTGAATACCGGAGACGGTGTAAGGCGTGGAGAAATCATATTTCTTCTGACGCTCCGGGGAAATGGTGACCTGGTTGATCACCACGTCGATGCGTTTTGAATCCAGCGAGGCCAGCATGCCGTCCCACTTGGTCGGGTTCAGTTTGGCTTTCACGCCAAGATGCTGCGCCAGCGCGTTGGCGAAGTCCACTTCAAAACCAGTCAGCTTGCCGTCTTCACCCTGGAAGCTGAACGGCGGGTAAGTGCCTTCCAGCCCAACAACCAGAGTACCGTGATGCTTCACCTGCTCCAGCAGATTATCGGCGGCATAGGTTTGCGTGCTCAACCCCGCCGTCAGCGCAACACCCATCACACCCAGCAGCAGTTGACGACGAACTTTAGAAAACATCATAAACACCCCATCTGTTGTTTATCTTTTTTGATATCAGCACTTTAACAGTGTGACCGCCTGCTTGAAGGAATATAACCTTATAAATATAGTTCAAAATGGAATAACAAACTCGGCTCACACCTGCGGATGGTAGGCGAAGAGCGCCGGTGCACCGCCGGTATGGATAAACAGGATCGGGCCGTCATCACGGAAACGCTGCTGGGCTACACCGTCGATCAAACCCGCCATCGCCTTGCCGCTATACACCGGATCCAGCAACACCCCTTCCTGTTGCGCCAGCAGCTGTATGGCCGCCAGCCCTTCTTCATTCGGCATGCCGTACTGTGGCGCAAAGTAATCATCCCAGAGGGTGATGGACGCCAGTTCATCGATGTTCAACGAACAGGCCAGCGCTTTTTGGATCAGTTCCACCTTGGGCAGTTGGTCGATAACTTTGCGTGAAACGGTCACTCCGATCAGCTCAGTTTCTGGCAACAGTTGCTGCAAACCGACCGCCAGCCCGGCATGGGTTCCTGCACTGCCGGACGCCACCACTACGGAGCTGAACGCGACATTGCTGAGGCGACTCTGCTCGGCAATTTCCAGCGCACACTGTATATAACCCAACGCACCCAATGCGTTAGAACCGCCGACCGGCACCACATAAGGGCGGAAACCCTGTGCCTCAAGGCGTGTCGCCAAATCGGCCAACTGCTGCTGTGGGTCGTGCAGTGCTTCGCACATCTCCACCTGAGCGTTGAACAACCCAAGCAGCAGGCGGTTGCCGTTGGTCAGGTAATTCTCTTCCTGGGTGTCGATTGGGTTTTCCAGCAATGCTACGCAATGCAGGCCCAGTTTGGCCGCCACCGCCGCAGTTTGGCGCACGTGATTGGATTGGATTGCCCCGGCAGTGACCAGCGTATCGGCCCCCTGACGCAGGGCCTCAGCCGCCAGAAACTCCAGCTTTCTCAGTTTATTACCGCCCATCGCCATCGGCGTGACGTCGTCACGTTTAATATAAATTTCACGGCCAAGGTAGTCTGAAAGGCGAGACAGTTTTTCGAGCGGTGTGGCAGAGCCGACTAAATCGAGGCGCGGGAACTGCGCCAATTTTTGTTGCAGATTCACAACTTCCCCCAGGGAATAGGTATCAACAGCTAAAGGATAGATTTAGCAGATGTGAACCTAATAATCACTCTTTATTAGTCATGGGAGGAAGAGGAAAACCCCGGCTGGCGCGCCGGGGAGAGCGGATCAGTAGCTTTTTTGCCAGGCGAGATACTGGTCGTATTTACGCAGGGCAATGCGGTAATTGTTGTGCGCCGCAGAAGGCAACTCTTCAATGATGCGTTGATGGCTGGCATTGCTGGCGAACTTGTCGGCCGGATAGTTGCGCTCCACCAGCATTTCATCCAGCCGACGCAGGCGCACCACATATTCGCGGATGGTGCTGTGGCTCATTTCGGTCTGCTCAAACAGATACTGCTTGAAGGCCATAATGTCGAAATAGCTCGGATGGCTGTTGCAGGAAATTTCACTGCAAAAGCGGCACAGCGCGGTCAGCTCGTTCTGTACATTCAGCCAGACGTGATCGTCGATCGGCTGGTCCATACGCGCAATGGCGTCTTTGTTGATGATCTTGCCACGAAACACCAACGCCATGCGATCCAATACCTTGCCGCACTGGGAACAATGGGTCTGGCTGTGTTTGTAATCTTTCAAATAACGGCTCAGCGGCCGCTTTTTCAACAGTATTGCTGGCATTAGGCAGTCCGGTTATCGCAAGGGTGATCGGGTTGAAGGATCAGGGTTGAATACATGTCAGTTCTCGTTCGCCAGACGGGCACGCAGGCGTTTGATCGCCTGGCTATGCAGTTGGCTGACACGCGATTCCCCCACGTCCAGCACGGCGCCAATCTCTTTCAGGTTCAACTCTTCCTGGTAATACAGCGTCAGCACCATTTTTTCGCGTTCCGGCAATGCCTCAATGGCGTCTATCACCCGTTGGCGCAGATTGCCCTCCAGCAGATGATGTAACGGATTGGCCTCTTCGTGCCCTTCCAGCAGCGGCTCCGCGCTTTCACCATGCTCTTCCCGCCATTCGTCATAGGAGAAAAGCTGGCTGTTATTGGTGTCCAACAGAATTTGACGGTACTCATCCAGTGACAGGTTTAGCGTCTGCGCCACTTCCACTTCGCTGGCCGGACGGCCTAGCTGTTGTTCCAACTGACGCATCACCTGCGCCACTTCACGCGCATGGCGACGCACACTGCGCGGCACCCAGTCGCGGCTACGCAACTCATCGAGCATGGCGCCACGGATGCGTTGCACCGCATAGGTGGTAAAGGCGGTGCCCTGCAGGGCGTCATAACGCTCGACGGCGTTCAACAACCCTATCCCCCCGGCCTGCAGCAGATCGTCAAGCTCCACGCTGGCGGGTAACCTGACCTGCAGGCGCAACGCCTCGTGGCGCACTAACGGAACGTAGCGCAACCAAAGAGAATTTTTGTCCATCACGCCTTCGGCGGTATACAAATCGCTCACTATGTCTAAAACCTGCGGATAAGAGAGTCAGCGCTATTATCCGTAGGGGGCAAAATGCCAATCGGCTGAACAGTCGTACAAAACAGGCCTTATTTGCGCCATGCAATACCTGCACAGCGCGCGACCATAAAAAAACCCCGCCAAAGCGGGGTCAGAATGCTGACAAAGTCCTTTGTGGTTAAAAGTACTGTTTGAGTGCCAATAGAAACAAAGGATTATACCTTCTGGTTTACCCAAACACCCGAAAACCACGCTTTTCGGGTGTTTGTCACCATATAAAAACCCCGCCAAAGCGGGGTTCTTTTTGCGACAGGTTAATCGGGGAGAGTCGATTAACGCAGCAGGGACAACACGTTCTGAGTAGACTGGTTAGCCTGTGCCAGAACAGAGGTGCCAGCCTGTTGCAGGATGTTGGCACGGCTCATGTTGGACACTTCGGTCGCGTAGTCAGCATCCTGAATACGGGACTGGGAAGCAGACAGGTTGTTCACGGTGCTGTTCAGGTTGTTGATAACAGAATCGAAACGGTTCTGTACCGCACCCAGAGAAGAACGCAGACCGTCAACCTGAGACAGTGCTTTGTCCAGAGTTGCAAATGGGTCGGCAGTTTTAGGTTCAGAGCTCATCTCTGCACCTTTGGTGACTTTACCTGCGCTATCTGCAGTGGCTTTGAAGTATTTAGCCGCTGCGCCAGTACCTTCCTGAATCAGGTAAGATTTGCCGCCGTCATAAGATTTCAAACCAGTAGTGTCGCCGGTTGCAGTAACTTCTTCTTTAACGGTGGTGGTAGCAGCGGTGTCGGTCAAACCGGTGGTTTCAGTCCCCGCGATCGCAGTGATGTCACCAGAGGTTTTGTCAACGGTGGCCTTGTAGTTCTTACCGTCGGTGCCTACTGCATAAACGTCGCCAGTAGTATTATCTTTGAGATAGCTGGCCGGTGCAGCACCGTTAGCCTGCTTATTGGTCGTGTTAGTGATGGTCAGGTCTTTACCTGTCGCAATGGTAGTAACCGCTGCGCCGACTTTAGCTGTATCAACACCGTCTGCCACACTGAACTTATCCAGGCCCAGAGTTTTAGAATTGATGTTTTTCAGATCAATCTGGATGGTTTCGTTGTCGTTAGCGCCCACCTGGATGGTCAGTTTCTGGTCGCCGCTCAGTACTTTCACGCCGTTGAAATCGGTTTGCTCAGAAATACGGTTGATCTCTGACATGCGCTCGCTGATTTCGTCCTGGATGGACTGCAGGTCGCTGGAGGAGTTAGAACCGTTCTGAGACTGTACGGTCAGACGACGGATGTTTTGCAGGTTGTCGTTAACTTCGTTCAGTGCACCTTCAGTGGTCTGCGCCAGAGAGATACCGTCGTTAGCGTTACGAGAAGCCTGAGTCAGACCCTTGATGTTAGCGGTGAAGCGGTTAGAGATTGCCTGACCCGCGGCATCATCCTTGGCGCTGTTGATACGCAGACCAGAAGACAGACGCTCGATCGCAGTACCCAAAGAAGACTGAGATTTGTTCAGGTTGTTCTGCGCCATCAGCGACAGGCTGTTGGTATTAATTACTTGTGCCATTATATGCTTTCCTTACGAATCAGTTGCGATCTTCGCAATGTGGTTAAAAGGTTCGGGCTGCTTTGCCCACGGCGTCAACCACCGTCCCATCAGGTATCGGCCCTCCCCCTGCAACCTTTAGAAATTTTTTGTTTTTTTTTCGCTTATTGCCAATGGCAGAAATAACGCGGTTTTTCCTTCTTCTATTGCGCCATCACTTTTTTAATTTTTCAGTAAACTTTTTCTCCACTGGGCCGATAAACGCGTAAAGCGAATAAAGTCATGATTAAGGAGAATTACCAATGGCATCGATCAGTTCATTAGGCATCGGCTCAGGACTCGACCTCAACGGCTTGCTGGACAAGCTAAGCAAAGCGGAACAGCAGCGTCTGACCCCTTACACCACCCAGCAAACCAGCTACAACGCCCAATTGACTGCCTATGGCACCCTGAAAGGCTCACTGGAAAAGTTCGATAACCTGAGCAAAGAGCTGGCGAAACCGGCGTTCTTCAACAATACCACCGCCAGCAAACACGATCAGTTCGCTATCACCACGACCGACAAGGCGGTGGCAGGCAACTACATCGTTAAGGTGATCGCGCTGGCTCAGCCGCAAACGCTGACCACCCAAACCCCTATTGCCAATCAGACAGAAACGTTGGGCACACCAGGCAGCAGCGACCGTTCAATCACCATTACCGCCGGCGATCCGCAAAAAGACGTGAAGATCCCCCTAAGCGACGACCAAACCTCATTGGTGGAAATGCGCGATGCGATTAACAACGCCAAGGCCGGCGTCAACGCCAGCATCATGCGCGTAGGCGACAACGACTATCAACTGGCGATCAGTTCCACTACCACCGGGGCGAAAAATACCGTCTCGGTGCAGGTCAATAATGACGATAAGCTGGGGGCTATCCTCAACTATGACTACAAGGCCAAAAGCGGTGCGATGAAGCAAACCGTAGCCGGTCAGGATGCCGAGATCGAGGTTAACGGCACGCCAATTAAACGCAGCACCAACTCGATTGCCGATGCGTTACAGGGCGTCACTATCGACCTGAAAACCACCACCAAAACTGATGCACCACAAAACCTGGTGATCAGCACCGATAAAACCGGCACCGCCGATAAGATCAAAGCGTGGGTCGACAACTATAACTCGCTGCTGGACACCTTTAACTCGCTAAGCAAATTTACTCCGGTCAAGACCGGTGAAGCGCAGAATGCCAAAAATGGCGCGCTGCTGGGCGATAACACCCTGCGTGGCATTCAGTCGTCGATTAAGAGCGCACTTAGCGCCGCACAAAACAACCCGGAACTGAAGGGTCTCGGCAATCTGGGTATCACCACCAACACCAAAACCAACAAGCTGGAGATCGACAGCACCAAATTGAACAAGGCCATTGAAGAGAAACCAGACCAGGTCACCAACTTCTTCTCTGGCAACGGTAAAGACACCGGCATGGCCACCGAGATCCATAACGAGATCCAGAACTACATCAAGGCTGGCGGCATCATTGAGAACTCGACCAAAAGCATTAATACCAGCCTCGATCGCCTCAACAGTAAAATCACCACGGTGACGGCCAGCATTCAAAACACCATAGATCGCTATAAACAACAATTCGTTCAACTGGATACCATGATGTCCAAGTTGGGCAGTACAGGTAATTATTTAACCCAACAGTTCAAATAGAACTTTTTAACCAGGTAATAAATCGCATGTATAACCGAAGCGGAACTCAAGCCTACGCCCAGGTCAGTCTGGAAAGCGGCGTAATGAGCGCCAGCCCGCATCAGTTAATCGTGATGCTTTTCGACGGGGCGCTTAGCGCCCTGTTACGCGCACGCATTCTGATGAAACAGGGAGATATCGCCGGCAAGGGGCTGGCACTGTCAAAGGCCATCAATATTATCGATAACGGCCTGAAAAGCGGTCTCGACCCCCAGCAAGGTGGCGAAATGGCCGATAATTTGGCGGCGCTGTATGACTATATGAAGCGCCGCCTGATGCAGGCCAACCTGCATAATGACGAAGCGGCGATCGACGAAGTGGTCAAACTGCTGGAAAATATTGCCGATGCCTGGCGCCAGATTGGCCCCAATTATCACCCCTCTCAGGACGCCGTATAATGGAACGTCAACAGCAACTGCTAGCCGCGTATCAACAAATATATAGTCTGAGCAGCCAGATGATCGCCCTGGCGCAAACCGAAAGATGGGAAGACCTGATCGAATTGGAGCTGGCTTACGTGACGGCGGTGGAAAGAACCGCCGCCTTCACCGGTCAGGCCGGCCCGTCCATGGCGCTGCAGGAGTTGTTGCGCAATAAGCTGCAACAGATCCTGGACAATGAAACCGAGCTCAAACGCCTGCTGCAACAACGCATGGACCAATTGAAAGAATTGATCGGCCAGTCAACGCGACAGAACGTGGTTAACAACACCTATGGCCAGTTTCACGACCGCGCCCTGCTGTTGGGAGAGCCGCAAATCAGATAACCGCTTAACAATAATGATAACAGTAGAATAAATAGCAGCTTGCACTATTATTCTCCGGTTAAGTCAGGATATTAATCCATGGCATTTGAATTATATACATTAATCATATTGATCACCCCGGGCCCTTAAGGGGCGAATATATTGCCCCGACTAACGCGGGCGCAACATGCAACGCCCCCACGAGACGGATAAATATTACGCCGACACGGACGTTTTCTGTTCAGCAGGAAATTGATTTTTGATAGATAAAACACGTCGTTGTGTTTCACAACGCATGGAAAAATGTTGCTCCAACGCCAATCAAAGCGTAAAGATATTCTCAGATAATGGCTGCGAAATGAATATCGATGGAACGTACAATTAATCTTTGTCCTGGAATTGGTGCCTCGGCGCACATCATTCAGCATACTGAATTATTATTCCCTTCAGTCTATTTTGAACAACCCCATCTGTATTTGGTACAGCAAGGCCACAAGCGCGTGCGTTGGCAACAGCGTGAAGTGGTGGCTCATACCGGGGAGTTGTTGATTATCGACGGAGGGCAAACCGTGGACATTGTTAACGAACCCTCAGAGGAAGGGGTATTCAGTTGCCAGTTGCTGACCTGCGATCCGTTACTGTTTGCGGCACAACCGATCCAGGCGGAAACCCTGGCCCCTACGGCCTTCGACCCGGTGTTGGCACTACGCAACCTGCCCTGCGCCCTGATGCACAGTTTTGAAACCACCAGCCTGGCGTTGGCGCTTAAACACCGTTTCCCTGCTGTCATTATTCGCCACAAAATGCTGGAGATTTTGCTGTGGTTGAAACAGTTCCATATCAACTTCGTGCATAACGAGGTTAGAAATTTAACCCAGAGGGTGCGACGTTGTCTGGCAACCGATCCGCACAACATCTGGACGGCGGCCGAGGTCGCGGACACCTTGTCGATGAGCGAGGTCATGTTGCGGCGCAAGCTGTCGGCGGAAAACACCTCATTGCGTAATCTGATGATCGACGTGCGCATGAACAGTGCACTGACATTGTTACAGTCCACTGACTGGCCAATATCCGCCATCGCCCAGCACGTCGGTTACGAAAGCTCTTCCCGGTTCGCCGAACGCTTTCGCAAACGCTTCGGCTTTGCCCCCACCGCCATTCGCGGACATCAACGAGCCATGGAACCCAGTACCATTCGTCCCGACCATTTCAGCTTGATGGAAGCGCGGGACTGATGACCACGGGCGCAAGTTAAATCATTGAACAATGGAATCGTGGTTTATGCAGGTCGGGTTAGCGGAAAACCGCGGGGTGAGATAGCATCGGCGATGCGTTAAAGCCATCAGGAGTGATAAACCATGCTCAACGAAAAACTGCTGTTTTCTCTGGCCGTCTTGCTGCTTGGTATCTGGCTGCTGGGCCTGACGTACGAAGAAGACGCCATGCGGATACTGGCGGGAAAGTAAATCAGCAAGGCCACAACCTGTGGCCCGTTTTTTTAACTTTGTTTAATTAAAACGCCTATGAGTACGACCAGCACCACCAAAATTAAAATACTCAATAGCCGCCATCTGCTTTCACTTTTGCTACTCATCATCTTGTCCGGTAATTAACACATCCTGTATCCCGGCAATTATAACCCCGTAACCCGTACGGCAATGTGAGTTGAAGCGGGGTTTCTGCCCGCTTACTCTGGCGATTGGTCGCCCATTTGTCGTTTCTGAGCTCGGAAAGTAATAGCAAGGGCCAAATAGCGACAATCACACCGCCATATTCATCACTTCCTGGTAAGCAGAAACCAGCTTATTACGTACCTGCACGCCCATCTGCAACGAGATAGATGATTTTTGCAGATCGACCATCACGTCATTCAGGCTAATGCCAGGAACGCCGACCTCAAAATCCTGCGCCTGCTTACGTGCGGTCTGCTGGGTATCGCTGATCTTGCCAATCGCCGCTTTCAGTTCGCTGGCAAAACTGATGCCTGGAGCACCAGCGCCTTGTCCGAGCTGCCCTGCCTGAATCGCCGTGGCTTGCAACTGTTGCAACACCCCTTCAATACCCTGAATTGCCATTGTGACCTCAATAAAAACGCGGCTACCGGCCCTTGTGGCGGCAGGCACTACTTTGATGCTGCACACCCTAACACAGCATTTTTATCCTAAAGCGGCTAATTAACTGCAAAAAACCCGGCTTATCGGGCCATCGAAATAGTAAGTAAGGGGAAATAATGGCATGCCCAGAAATGGGAGCGCCGCTATACCCGTCGTCTTTCAAGTTGCAGCGTTGTTACCTGCACTCGCTCACCCCAGTTACTTACTCAAGTAAGCGCCTGGAGATGAGCGAGTTGGCCGCCTAGCTGCAACTTGAAAGGCATAGGGTATATTTATATGTGTATCAGGGAGTCTGTTTTGTCACACAACGCTAACCACATCGTTCATCAGCCTGGCAGGGAGCTACGCCGTGGCCCGCACCGGATCCTGAGCGTCATTGAAGGACACTGGCTAAAATGAGTGCTTCAATCTCCGCCACCGAAAACCGCGATAATGGTCTGCAAGCCCTGTGGGACCGTCTGCGCGCCAACCCGAAAATCCCACTGCTGATCGCCGCTTCCGCCGCCATCGCCATTGTGGTTGCGCTGCTGTTATGGGCAAAAAGCCCAGATTACCGCGTACTGTACAGCAACATTAACGATCGCGACGGGGGTGCCATCGTCACCCAACTGACGCAGATGAACATCCCCTACCGCTTTGCCGAAAACGGCGCGGCGCTGCTGATCCCGGCCGATAAAGTACATGAAACCCGCCTGCGACTGGCGCAGCTAGGTCTGCCGAAAGGTGGCGCAGTGGGTTTCGAACTGCTGGATCAGGAAAAATTCGGCATCAGCCAGTTCAGTGAGCAAATCAACTATCAGCGCGCTCTGGAAGGCGAACTGTCACGCACCATCGAATCCCTGGGGCCGGTACAAAACGCCCGCGTGCATCTGGCGCTGCCAAAACCCTCGCTGTTTGTCCGCGAGCAAAAATCCCCTTCCGCCTCCGTGACCCTGACGCTGCAAGCCGGCCGCGCACTGGATGACGGTCAGATCAACGCCATCGTTTATATGGTTTCGAGCAGCGTTGCCGGTTTACCGCCGGGCAACGTCACGGTGGTCGATCAGTCCGGCCGCCTGCTGACCCAGTCTGACGGCACCGGGCGCGATCTGAACGCGGCACAGTTGAAGTACGCCGGTGAAGTGGAAAATCGCTATCAGCGTCGCATCGAAGCAATTCTGGCGCCGATGGTCGGTAACGGCAACGTCCGTGCGCAGGTCACCGCACAGATCGACTTCGCCACCCGCGAGCAAACTGACGAAGAATACCAGCCGAACCAACAACCCAATAAAGCCGCCGTACGCTCCAGACAGCTGAGCCAAAGCGACCAAATTGGCGGGCCGCTGGTCGGCGGCGTGCCGGGCGCACTGTCCAACCAGCCTAGCGCACCGGCTGCCGCGCCGATTGAAACCGCCAAACCGGCTGCCGGCACCAACGCCGACGCCGCCAAACCGAATGCCACGGCAACCCGCAGTGCGGCGTCAGGGCCACAGAATACGCGCAGTGATGAAACCACCAACTATGAGGTCGATCGCACCATTCGCCATACCCAGCAGAAGGCCGGGACGGTACAGCGGCTGTCGGTGGCGGTGGTGGTCAACTATCGCGGCACCGATAAAGAAGGCAAACCGCTGCCGATGAGCAAAGAGCAGTTGGCGCAGATCGAATCGCTGGTACGTGAGTCCATGGGCTTCTCCAGCAGCCGTGGCGATACCCTCAACGTGGTCAACACACCGTTTACCGATAACGAAATCACCGGCGGTGAACTGCCGTTCTGGCAAAGCCAAAGCTTTATCGATCGCCTGTTGGATGCCGGTCGCTATCTGCTGGTACTGCTGGTGGCCTGGTTGCTGTGGCGCAAACTGGTGCGGCCGCAGTTGCAAAACCGTCAGGCGGTACAGAAAGCCGCCCTCGCCACCGCCAATGCGCCGATGGCCAAACCGGCCGACAGCAATAAACAGAGTAATGAGGAGCTGGCGCAACACCGCAAATCGCAGCAGCGCGTCAGTGCAGAAGTCCAGAGCCAGCGGATCCGCGAACTGGCTGAAAAAGACCCGCGCGTGGTCGCTCTGGTAATCCGCCAATGGATGAGTAACGAATTATGAGTCTGACCGGTACCGAAAAAAGCGCCATCCTGCTGATGACGCTGGGCGAAGATCGCGCTGCCGAGGTGTTCAAACACCTTTCCTCGCGTGAAGTTCAGCAGTTGAGTGGCACCATGGCCAGCATGAGCCAGGTCTCGCACAAGCAACTGCAAGAAATACTGCGCGAGTTTGAAGACGATGCCGAACAGTACGCAGCACTGAGCGTCAATGCCAGCGACTACCTGCGTTCGGTATTGATCAAGGCGTTGGGCGAAGAGCGTGCCTCCAGCCTGCTGGAAGACATTCTCGAATCTCGCGAAACCACCACCGGCATGGAAACGCTCAACTTTATGGAGCCGATGAGCGCCGCGGATCTGATCCGCGACGAACACCCGCAGATCATCGCCACCATTTTGGTCCACCTGAAGCGTGGCCAGGCAGCAGATATTCTGGCGCTGTTCGACGAACGCCTGCGCAACGACGTCATGCTGCGTATTGCCACTTTCGGTGGCGTGCAGCCGGCAGCGTTGGCGGAACTAACCGAAGTGCTGAACAATCTGCTCGACGGCCAGAACCTCAAGCGCAGCAAAATGGGCGGGGTACGCACCGCGGCCGAGATTATCAACCTGATGAAAACTCAGCAGGAAGAGGCGGTTATCGACGCCATGCGCGAATACGACGGCGAACTGGCGCAGAAGATCATCGACGAAATGTTCCTGTTCGAAAACCTGGTGGAAGTCGACGACCGCAGCATCCAGCGCCTGTTGCAGGAAGTGGAAAGCGAATCCTTGCTGGTGGCGCTCAAAGGCGCGGAACAGCCACTGCGCGAGAAGTTCCTCAAGAACATGTCACAACGCGCGGCCGATATTCTGCGCGACGATCTGGCCAACCGTGGCCCAGTGCGTATGTCGCAGGTAGAGAACGAGCAGAAAGCCATCCTGCTGGTAGTGCGTCGTTTGGCAGAGAGCGGCGAAATGATTATCGGCGGTGGCGAGGACACCTATGTCTGATCGCATTAACACCCTACCCTGGCAACCCTGGTCGCTCAATGACCTGAACGAACCCAAACCGGAGCTCGACCCCCTGCCGTTACCGGTGGTGGAAACTTACGGCGTTCCCCTGGACGACAGCGTCGTTCAGGAACAGCAACTGGCCCAGTTACGCCTGCAGGCAGAGCAACAGGGCCAGCAACTGGGTTATGCCGAGGGTCAGCAAAAAGGCTACGACGCCGGGTTCCTGGCTGGAATGGAAGAAGGCCGCCAACAGGGCTTGCTGGAGGCGCAGCAGCAACAGCAACCGCTGACTGCCCACTGGCAACAATTGGTGACCGAATTCCAGCACACGCTGGACGCTCTCGACAGCGTGATCGCCTCGCGCCTGATGCAACTGGCGTTGACCGCCGCCAAACAGGTGCTCGGTCAGCCGCCGGTGTGTGATGGCACCGCGCTGCTGGCGCAGATCCAACAGTTGATCCAACAGGAGCCGATGTTCAGCGGCAAGCCGCAGTTGCGCGTACATCCGGATGATTATCATCGGATAGAGCAGCAGTTGGGTGCCACGCTAAGCCTGCACGGCTGGCGGTTGCTGGCGGACGGTCAGTTGCACCCTGGCGGC
Organism: Serratia proteamaculans; assembly: GCF_008830365.1. Lineage (GTDB taxonomy): Bacteria > Pseudomonadota > Gammaproteobacteria > Enterobacterales > Enterobacteriaceae > Serratia > Serratia proteamaculans. Next base: position 1,304,075 of record NZ_WBKI01000001.1, read on the forward strand.
TGTAAGGTCAGTGCTGATGAGGGCGATCTCGACGCCAGTCTGGCGACCCGCTGGCACGAACTCTGCCGTCTGGCAGCTCCGGGAGAGGTGTAATGACTCAGCGCCTCGGCCGCTGGCTGACCTCACTGGATACGCTGGAAAAACGTATTACTCTGGCCCCGACGGTTCGTCGCTACGGCCGCCTGACGCGCGCAACCGGGCTGGTGTTGGAAGCCACCGGACTGCAACTGCCTATCGGTGCCACCTGCCTGATCGAGCGCCACGACGGCGGTGAAGTGCAGGAAGTCGAAAGCGAAGTGGTCGGTTTTAACGGCCAGCGACTGTTCCTGATGCCGTTGGAAGAAGTGGAAGGCATTGTGCCCGGTGCCCGGGTTTATGCCCGTGTCTCACCGGAGGGACAAAGCGCCAGCAAACAGCTGCCGCTTGGCCCGGCACTACTGGGTCGTGTACTGGACGGCAGCGCCAAGCCGCTCGACGGCCTGCCCGCACCGGAAACCGGCTATCGTGCGCCGCTGATCACCGCCCCGTTCAACCCGCTGCAACGTACGCCGATCGAACAGGTACTGGACGTCGGGGTGCGCACCATCAATGGCCTGCTGACCGTCGGTCGTGGCCAGCGCATGGGGCTGTTCGCCGGTTCTGGCGTCGGTAAAAGCGTGCTGCTGGGCATGATGGCACGTTACACCCAGGCCGACGTGATCGTCGTCGGGTTGATCGGTGAACGCGGCCGCGAGGTTAAAGACTTTATCGAAAACATCCTCGGCCCTGAAGGCCGGGCACGCTCGGTGGTGATCGCAGCACCGGCGGACGTCTCACCGCTGCTGCGTATGCAGGGGGCGGCCTATGCCACCCGTATCGCCGAGGACTTCCGCGATCGCGGCCAGCACGTGTTGCTGATTATGGATTCACTGACCCGCTACGCGATGGCCCAGCGTGAGATCGCCCTGGCCATCGGCGAGCCACCGGCCACCAAAGGCTACCCGCCTTCGGTGTTCGCCAAACTGCCGGCGCTGGTGGAACGCGCGGGCAACGGCATCAGCGGTGGCGGTTCGATTACCGCCTTTTATACCGTGCTGACCGAGGGTGATGACCAGCAGGATCCGATTGCCGATTCGGCGCGCGCCATTCTCGATGGCCACGTAGTGCTGTCGCGGCGATTGGCGGAAGCCGGTCACTACCCGGCCATCGACATTGAAGCATCGATCAGCCGCGCCATGACGTCGTTGATCGACGAAGAGCACTACCGTCGGGTACGCAATTTCAAACAGATGCTGGCCAGCTATCAACGTAACCGCGATTTGATCAGCGTCGGTGCCTACGTCTCAGGCAGCGATCCGCTGCTGGACAAGGCGATGGCGCTGTACCCGCAGATGGAAGCCTATCTGCAACAGGGCATCTTCGAGCGCAGCGGTTACGACGACGCCTGCCAACAGTTACAGCAATTGATCGTTTAACGTCACCAAAGGCGCAAATCCGATGAAACCACAGTCACCCCTGATTACCCTGCGCGATTTGGCGCAGGATGCGGTGGAACAGGCGACGCAGCAGTTGGGCCAGGTGCGCAAAGCGCAGCAGGCGGCTGAGCAGCAGCTTTCCATGCTGCTCAATTATCAGGATGAGTACCGCCAGAAGCTGAATAATCAACTGAGTGGCGGTATGGAGTCATCCAACTGGCAGAACTATCAGCAGTTTATCGGCACGCTGGAGCAGGCCATCACCCAGCACCGCCAGCAACTGACGCAGTGGGGACAAAAGGTCGACCACGCGATGAAGCACTGGCAGGACAAACAGCAGCGGCTGAACGCCTTCGAAACTCTGCATACCCGGGCCCAGAGCGCGGAGCTGCTGTTGGAGAATAAACGGGATCAAAAGCTGATGGATGAGTTCGCTCAACGCAGTGCACAAAGGAATAGCCACCAATGAACCTCAACGTTTTGCCCGCTATGTCGCCCGCGGGTGATAGCGGATTACTGTCGGACGCACCGTTATCGCTGGATGAGTCATCCCTTTCGTCCGCCTTTGCTCAACTGCTCGGTGCCCGCGTGCTGCCTGCCGATAAGGCTGCGGGCAAGCTGTCACCGATGACGCTGAGCGCAGACCAGGAGTCAGCGCCGCTGAGTCGCAACCAGCTAACCCAGCTACTGGCCGCCTTCGGCGAACGCGATGGGCTTTTAGCGCCGTCGCTGTTGAGCAACGGGCAGCCCACCGCCGTCGCTCCTGGCGAAGAACCGCAGAAAAATCAACCGCCAGAGGAGACGGCTCTGCGCCCTGCCGGTGAGATCGACGCCGCCACGTTGCAGGCGCTGTTCGCCATGTTGCCCATTGCCGTCACGCCTGTGATGCAGGGCCCTTCCGGAGCCACTGAACTGACCGTTGAAGGCGAGCAAGACTCCACGCAACCGACGGCTGTGCTGAGTGCGGCTCTGGGCCGCTCTTCGGATACCTCCGGCAGCCCGCTGGCAGACACGCAGAAGACCCCGACAGCAGTGAGCAAAGATCAACTCAACATGGAAAGTCGCGCCGACACGCTACAACAGACCGCGGCAACCCATGACAAGCCGGATGCCGCTGCATTGAAATTCGGCACCGATACGCAGCCGCAAACGCCGGTCAATCACCTGGTGGCACCGCCGGTATCCAGCCCAACAGTGGCCACCACCCCGGCCGCCTCGCTGGTCACCGCCCCACCCACGCCACAGTTGAATGCCCAGCTTGGCAGCCCCGAGTGGCAGCAGGCGCTGAATCAGCAGGTATTGATGTTCCATCGCAATGGCCAGCAAAGTGCCGAACTGCGTTTGCATCCGCAGGAACTGGGCGCGTTGCAGATCACCCTCAAGCTGGATGACAACCAGGCACAGCTGCACATTGCCTCTGCCCACGGACAGGTGCGTGCCGCCGTGGAAGCCGCTATGCCGCAACTGCGCCATGCACTGGCGGAAAACGGTATCAATCTGGGGCACAGCAGCGTGGGCGGTGAGTCAATGCCACAGGGTCAACAGGCGCAACAGCAGAACGGCGAGCAACAGGGCCGGTCGAATTATCGTGAGAGCCACGGTGGCAGCGAACCGGCCACAGAGGTGCTCAGCGCCCCACAGGCATTGCAGGCCATGGCCCGCGGCGTCAGCGGCGTTGATATTTTCGCCTGAGTGGCCGCAAACGCCCAAGCTGGCACGTTTTTCTCCGCCTATTCTGGCTATTGTGCGCCGCAATAGGCGCGATAATACCGTTACATGTCATGCGTGTGGCTTTTGCGCGCGCTATGTACCCGCCGGGTTTCAGGCTGCGGCTTGCAGGACGTCGGGTATAACAACAGGAATTTGATTTAGCTATGTCTCAAAATACCCTACCGGCAGCACCAAAACGCTCCCTTCTGGTCATCCTGCTGGTGTTGATAGCCGTGCTCGCCTGCGGCGCTGCCGGCTACAGCTGGTGGCAGCTCAAGCAGCACCAGAACGGTACGCAACCCGCAGAAAAACCTCAGCCGCCGGCCGTGCCGGTGTTTATGCCGCTGGACACCTTTACCGTCAATCTGATGACGCCGGATAACAACCCCGATCGCGTGTTGTATATCGGCCTGACGTTACGTTTGCCGGACGAAAATACCCGCCGTCAACTGAACGATTTTCTGCCGGAAGTGCGCAGCCGTCTGCTGATGCTGCTGTCCCGTCAGGAAGCAGGTCAGCTGAGCAGTGAACAAGGGAAACAGCAACTGGTGGCGCAGATTAAGGACGTGCTTAGCCCGCCGCTGGTTAAGGGACAACCGAAGCAGGTGGTCAGCGACGTGCTGTTCACCGCCTTCATATTGCGGTAATCACTATGGGCGACAGCATTCTTTCACAGGCAGAGATCGACGCCTTACTCAACGGCGACAGCGCGGGGGATGAACCCGTAGCGGTCGCCAGTAACGAGAGCGAGGTCAAGCCGTACGATCCGACCACCCAGCGCCGCGTGGTGCGCGAGCGACTGCACGCGCTGGAAATCATCAATGAGCGTTTTGCCCGGCAGTTCCGCATGGGGTTGTTCAACCTGTTGCGCCGCAGTCCGGACATTACCGTTGGTCCGATCAAGATCCAACCGTATCACGAATTTGCCCGCAACCTGCCGGTGCCCACCAACCTCAACCTGGTGCACCTGAACCCGCTGCGCGGTACCGCGCTGTTCGTGTTCGCGCCGAGCCTGGTGTTTATCGCCGTCGATAACCTGTTTGGCGGCGACGGCCGCTTTCCGACCAAAGTGGAAGGCCGCGAATTCACGCCTACTGAGCAACGGGTGATCAAGCGCATGCTGCGCCTGGCGCTGGACGCCTATGGCGACGCCTGGAGCGCGATTTACAAGATCAACGTGGAATACGTGCGGGCTGAAATGCAGGTGAAGTTCACCAATATCACCACTTCGCCGAACGACATTGTGGTCACCACTCCGTTCCAGGTAGAGATCGGTGCTCTGAGCGGTGAGTTCAACATCTGTATCCCGTTCGCCATGATCGAACCGCTGCGCGAACTGCTGACCAACCCGCCGCTGGAAAACTCACGGCAGGAAGACAGCCACTGGCGCGAAACGCTGGTGAAGCAGGTGCAGCATTCCGAACTGGAGCTGATTGCCAACTTCGTCGACATCCCGATGCGGCTGTCAAAAATCCTGAAGCTGCAGCCGGGTGATGTATTACCGATTGATAAACCGGATCGCCTGATCGCCCACGTGGACGGCGTACCGGTTCTGACCAGCCAATACGGCACGTTAAACGGGCAGTACGCCCTGCGTGTTGAACATTTGATTAACCCTATTTTGAATGCTCTGAGTGAGGAACAGCCCAAATGAGTGATCCTAAGCAACCGTCTGGCGAAGGAAAGGAATCCGTGGACGACCTGTGGGCTGATGCGTTTAACGAGCAGCAATCTACCGAAAAAACGTCTGCCAGCGACGCGGTGTTCAAATCGCTGGAACCGCAGGATGCCAGCGGCAGCCTGCAGGACATCGATCTGATCCTGGACATCCCGGTCAAACTGACCGTCGAACTGGGCCGCACCAAAATGACCATCAAGGAGCTGCTGCGCCTGTCGCAAGGATCTGTCGTGGCTCTGGACGGGCTGGCGGGTGAACCCCTGGATATCATGATCAACGGTTATCTGATTGCCCAGGGCGAAGTGGTGGTGGTGGCCGACAGGTTCGGCGTGCGCATCACCGACATTATTACCCCTTCCGAACGCATGCGTCGCCTGAGCCGCTGATGAACCCAAGCGCCAGCGCGCCCGGCCAGGGCACCTTACAACCCTCCGCACCGGCATTGCCGGCCGGTTCGGTTTTAACACAGGTCAGCACTGCGCTCGGTGGCATTCTGCTGCTGATCCTGCTGGCCGGGTGGCTGTTCCGCCGACTGGGATTTGCCCCACAGGCGCGCAACAACAAGCTGCTAAACCTGCGCGCCAGCTGCCAGGTCGGGCAACGCGAGCGCGTGGTGGTGATCGAAGTGGATAACACCTTGCTGGTGCTGGGTGTCACCGCCCAGCAAATCACCCCACTGCATACCCTGCCCGCCCCTGCGGCGGACAGCACCGCAGCCGAGACCACCGCGCCGGCGGATTTTCGCCAACTGATGCAAAAAGTTCTGAAACGTCCGGAAAAATCGGCATGACTCACACTCAACAATCGGCATCCCCGACTATTGTTCCCCTCACTTCGGATTGGCAGAAAACCGCCGCCTTCCCCCTCTCCTGTTGGGAGAGGGCCGGGGTGAAAGGAAAGCGGCTTCTGGCTGCTGCGCTGCTGCTGATCAGTCCGGCGGCTTTCGCACAACTGCCCGGTTTGATCAGCCAGCCGTTAGCCAACGGCGGCCAAAGCTGGTCGCTGCCGGTACAAACGCTGGTGCTGCTGACCTCGCTCAGCTTCTTGCCCGCCATGCTGCTGATGATGACCAGTTTCACCCGCATCATCATCGTGCTCGGGCTGCTGCGCAACGCACTCGGCACCCCGTCCGCTCCGCCCAATCAGGTGATGCTGGGGCTGGCGCTGTTCCTGACCTTTTTCATCATGTCACCGGTGTTCGACAAGGTTTATCAGGACGCCTATCTGCCGTTCAGCCAGGATAAAATCAGCCTGGACGTGGCGATGGATAAAGGTTCGCAGCCGCTGCGCGAGTTTATGCTGCGCCAAACGCGGGAAACCGATCTGGCCCTGTACGCCAAGCTCGCCAACCTGCCGCCGCTGGCAGGGCCGGAAGCGGTGCCGATGCGCATTCTGCTGCCGGCTTACGTCACCAGCGAGCTGAAAACCGCGTTCCAAATCGGTTTCACGGTATTTATTCCGTTCCTGATTATCGATCTGGTGGTGGCAAGCGTGCTAATGGCGCTGGGGATGATGATGGTGCCACCGGCGACCATCTCACTGCCGTTCAAACTGATGCTGTTTGTGTTGGTGGATGGCTGGCAGTTACTGCTCGGCTCGCTGGCGCAGAGTTTCTATTCCTAGTTTTTATTGGTAATTCGCGGCGGACACCCCGCCACTGAGGGATTCACGATGACACCCGAATCGGTCATGGCGCTGGGCACCGAAGCGATGAAAGTGGCACTGGCGCTGGCGGCCCCGATGTTGCTCGCCGCCCTGGTCAGCGGTCTGGTGGTCAGCCTGCTGCAGGCCGCCACCCAGATCAACGAAATGACCCTGTCGTTCATCCCCAAAATTCTGGCGGTGGTGGCCACCATCGTGATTGCCGGGCCGTGGATGCTGAACCTGCTGCTGGACTATATGCGCACGCTGTTCACTAACCTGCCCAATCTGATTGGTTAACCATGCTCACATTTGACAGCGCCCAGTTCGGCGTCTGGCTCAGCCAATATTTCTGGCCGCTGCTGCGCATTCTGGCGTTGATCAGCACCGCGCCGGTGTTCAGCGAAAAGCAGATCAGCAAGAAGGTGAAGATTGGTCTGGGCGGTCTGATCGTGATCCTGGTGGCCCCCGGTCTGCCCATCAGCACTGTCCCTATTTTCTCCGCCGCCGGCCTGTGGCTGGCGGCTCAGCAAATCCTGATCGGCGTGGCGCTGGGCCTGACCATGCAGTTCGCCTTCGCGGCAATCCGCTTGGCCGGTGAAGTGATTGGCATGCAGATGGGCCTGTCGTTCGCCACCTTCTTTGACCCCAGCGGTGGGCCAAACACCCCGGTGCTGGCACGGTTGCTCAACCTGCTGGCGATGCTGCTGTTCCTCAGCTTTAACGGCCACCTGTGGCTGATTTCGCTGCTGGTAGACAGCTTTCATACCCTGCCTATCCAGGCCGAACCGCTGAATGGCAACGGTTTTCTGGCATTGACCCAGGCTGGCTCGCTGATCTTTATCAACGGCATGATGCTGGCGCTGCCGCTGATTTGCCTGTTACTGACGCTGAACATGGCGCTCGGTCTGCTCAACCGTATGACGCCGCAACTGTCGGTATTCGTCATCGGTTTCCCGGTCACCATGACCATCGGCATTATGACCATCGGCATGATGATGCCGATGCTGGCGCCGTTTTGTGAGCACCTGTTTGGCGAGTTCTTCGACAGGCTGGCCGATGTTCTCGGCAACATGACGCCCTAGCGTAACCCTCATCAATGCGGCTTAACGGCCGCACCTCGCCGGACAAACGGGCAGTAAAACCCCTTTCTCGCTATAAAAAGTTGAAAAAAACCTATTAACACTATTTGGCTTCGATTATTTTTATCGACTTGAATAATAAATTACCCCCCTTAGAATGGCCTTGTTAAATAAAAAGCCATCAGTAAAACCGTCAGTATTTAGTCGTAGACATTAAATACAGGAGGGAATTTAAATATAAAGCAACACACAGGGAAGTGAATTTAAAACTCCATCCGTTATCCGCAAGGATAAAGATATTCTTTCACCGGGGTCAGCCGGCGGGACGGGTATATTTATTATTTGCGGAATTAACCCTACTCTCAGGAGCACAGAAATGAAAGCTAAAACCAACCGCAGAGCACGCAGAGCATTAGGTATGGCGCACTGGGTAACCAACCGAATTCAAATTGCATTATCCCCTTCACCGAACGGTGAAAAATGGGCCATGGTGAAAAAGAAGAAATAACGACGATGTTATAAATAAAGTCAAAATATAACCTCGACTGTTATTTAGCCAACCCTCCTGAATATTCAGACGTTTCCCTACGTTAAATCAGGCGGATATCGGCAGGTTCCACTTTGCCTCAGCCGAAAAAAAGGCACGTCACTCAAACCTTCGTGGGGGAAAGAGTGACGTGCCAAACAAGTGCGCCCGGTTTCAAGAATTCCCTACCCCTGTTTACAGCGATAAAGTCCTCTAAGCACACCCAAAGAACGACCCGCCATAACTTCACAGCGGATATGGGTTATTGCCATCCCACCCTGCACTGTAGGGGCGCTGCATGTGAACTACAGCCCAGATATTGGATAATAATCTGACATTTGGTGGAGTAGGCCCTGACCAACGGAGATTAATCATGCCATACCCTATGGATTTCAAGTTGGCCGCTCTAGCGCGTCCATGCGCTCGCGGCATTTGTACATCCCTGTACAGCACAACCAGGCGCCAAGCTTGCTTATCCCCAGGAGCTTACTTAAGTAAGTGACTGGGGTAAGCAAGTGCAGGTAACAACGCTGCAGCTTGAAAGACGACGGGTATCAGCGATTCATCTGGAACAGCGACATACCCTGCATATCACCAAATGTCTTGTATGACGCCTGCAGCGCGGCCTGTTGCATAAAGTAAGCAGAGATCGACTCGGCCAAATCCGCATCTGTCAGCGCACTCATCTGCACTTGATTGGTCATGTCGCGCTCTTTGCCGATGCTGTCCAACTGGTCCATTTCCTGCAATTGGCTGCCCAATTCAGCACGCACACTGAGCACCTTGTTGTAGGAGTTGTCCATGCCGCGGTTAGCCTTGGCCAATGCATCTGTCACCTGTTGCTTGGTGGCGTCGTCCGCGTCCTGCTGCGGGGTTTTCAGCGCTTTCAATGCAATGTCGATGCTCTCAAACACGTTAGCAACCGGCGCACTGCCGTCCGGCTCGGGTTTCGGGTTGCTGGTCAACGACATGAATACCCCCTTGCCGGTATGACCAATGGTCATCGTCCGGTTCGCGTCCACCTTCTGTTCGACGACCTTATCACCGCCTTTATAGCTCACGGTTCCACCTTCATCGACAAACGGCGGCTTGTCGTTCTCATAGCCGCCGAACATGTAGCGGCCGTTACCATCAGTGCTGTTAGCCAGATTGAGCAGCTGATCTTTCAGCCCCTGCAGTTGGGTCGCCAGCGAGTCGCGGTCGTTATCGCTTTTGGTGCCACCCGCGTTGACGATCAGCGCCTTAATATCGGAAATGGTCGATGTTGCACCGCTCAAAACGGTTTCCTCCATCGAGACGTTCTGCCGGGCAAAGGTGCGCGCGAGCGTATACTGATTGTTCTCAGCCTGCGACTGCGACAGCATCACCGCCTGCGACGCCGCCAGCGGATCGTCGGAAGGATTGATCACTCGCTTGCCCGTCGACAACTGCTCTGCGGCCTTCATAAACAGTGACTGGTTGCCGGTGATGCCGGACATGTTTTGTTGGTACATCATGCTGGTGCTCATACGCATGCTGTAGGTTCCTCACGGTGAGCGACCGGCGCCCACAGGGCGCCGGTCAGCAATTAAATCAACGGATATTCAACAAGGTATCAAACAGCGAGCTGGCGGTTTCAACCACCTTCGCGTTAGCCATGTAATATTGCTGGAAACGCAACAGCTCACCGTATTCTTCGTCCAGGTTGACGCCAGAGATCGACTGCTGCTGGTTGGTCAGCTGTATGACGATGTTGCCCTGCGAAGTGGTAGCCACCTTGGCGGCGGCGGTCTGATTGCCGATGCTACTGACCATACTGGCATAGGCACCGCTGAAAGTGGCTTTGCCGTCCACCAGCTTCTGGGTTTGCAGATCGATCAATTTTTTGGCATTTTCATTATCACCACGGCCGCTGTCATCTTTGCCGGCTGCGGCGATATGTGACGTGTCGGTGATAACCACCTTCAGGCTGCCCGCCACATCGCTGAGCGGTTTCACGGTAAAGCTGTCTTTGGCCTTGGCGTTACCGTCGATGCTGACCTGCAGACCGTCGAAGCTCAACGTCTGCTTGCCGTCAGCATCGGTACCCGCAGTGGCGTTAACCTTAACGTTGTCCGGCAGGCGGCTCACCTGCCAGTTGCTGCCGTCAAACTCGACGCGGTAATCGTTGGCCTTCACCTTGCTGGTATCGGTGTAAGAGACCGACAGCGAGGCGTCACCGGTATTACGGGTGTTATCCACCACGCGACCACCGCCGAAACCGAAGAAGTCTGTACCTGCGTCACCATTCAGATCGAAACCTGCACGGTGCTGCTGGTTAAAGTTGTCCGCCAACGCCAGCGCAATTTGCCCCAGTTGGTTGCGAGCGCCGTCCAGCGTCTCACTGCGGAACTTGAACACACCACTCAGGCTGCCGCTGTTGATCTGGCTCTCAGGGACTTCGTTGGCACCGTTGCCGCGGTCGTAACCCAGGGTCAAGCGGGAAGGATCGCTGCTGGAAGGTACCGCCGACACCTGGTAGGTCGTACTGCCCTGCACCAAGGTCAGGCCGTTGGCGAATGAGACCGTATAGGCGTCGCCATCCTGCTGAGTTACCTGCACACCCACCACTTTATTCAGGTCAGTCACCAGTTGATCGCGCTGATCCAACAAAGCATTTGGCTCGCCGCCACTGCCGCGCAGACGGGTAATCTCATCATTCAGACGGGCAATTTGCTGGCTGTAGCTGTTGATTTGCTGCGCGCTGTCACCGATCTGCTGGTTGACACCACTGTCCATATCACGCAGATATTTGTCAGTGTTGTTGAGCTGGTTAACCAGGCCGTTGGCCTTACCTAACACAGTCTGACGCGCCGAATCGTCGCCAGAGTTACTCACCAGGTTCTGCAGGTTGGTGAAGAAGTCTTGCATGTTGGTGGACAAGGTATTGGTTTTGCTCGCCAACAGGTTATCGATCTGAGAGATTTTCTCGTAATAAGCACCCTGCGCTTCGGCGTTGCCCTGCGCACTACGCAATTGGTTGGTAATGAACTGGTTATACTCGCGGTTAACGCTGGTGACGGTTACACCGTTACCGATAAAGCCGTTCATGGTACTCAAGCCACCGTTTTGCGCCAGGATCGCCGTCTGGCGGTTATAGCCGGTCACGTTGTAGTTAGAGATGTTGTTACTGACAGTGCTGAGCGCCACCTGAGCCGCATTCAGCCCGCTCATCGCGGTATTGATTAAGCTATTGGACATAAAAGTTCCTTTTGCTGCGGCGCCGCTGGCCCACAGAAGTCAATTAATCTGCTGAGAGGGTTCACTCAGCCTGTCTTGGTTATCGGCAAAAAGCGGGGAAACTTGATAGAGAATTGCTAGCCTTTTCATGATTTATGACATTCCCAAATCCCCAAAATAATTGGCGTTGCAGCACGGCGGCCAGCAAGGGAGTCGCCGGGAGCTTGGTCAGCCAAGTGACCGGGGTGAGCCTGTGCAGCCAACACAGCTGCAGCGTCAAGAATGAAGGGGATTTAAAACAGATCCTTCAGGTCGTGGGTATAGGCTTTAACCACCTGCTCACCGGCGTTTTTCATCTGCTGGATCACGCTGACCAGTTTATTGGCATATTGCGGATCGGTGGCGTAACCGGCCTGCTGCAATGCATGCGCCGCCTGCTCCGGACTACGGGCATTGGCCACCTCGGCGTAGCGTGGGTTATTGGTCAACAGCTTGACGTAGTCGGCCATCGCCTCGACGTAAGAGCCATACACCCGGAACTGCGCCTTGATCTTCTTCGCCGTCCCCTGCTCAAACTCGGTGGTGGTGATCTCGGTGACCGGCCCCTTCCAACTGCCACCGGCCTTGATGCCGAACAGGTTGTAGCTCGGCGTGCCGTTGGCGGTCGGGATCTCGCGTTGACCCCAACCGGATTCCAGCGCCGCCTGTGCCACAATCAACTGATGGGGTATGCCGCTCTGTTGGCTGGCAACCCGTGCAGGGATAGACAAGCGGGCGACAAAGTTGCCGTTATTGAGCGACAGCGGCGGCGTGGCCGGTGCTTTCGGAACCGCACGGCGGATCATCTGCTCCAGCGCCTGATTCGGCAGCGTTTGCAGCACCTCCCTGTCCTGATAAAGAAGGTCCAGCGCCATCGGCGACATGCCTGCGGTCTCGCTCGGCACCGCGTTGGCATTACTCATCTGCTTAACCATCATGTCAGCCAGCCCCAGTCCTTTCTGCGACATTTGCTGGGCGATCTGCTGGTCATACATCGAGGTATAAAGCCGCGACTGATCGCTGCTCAACACCCCGTCCTTCGGTAACGCAGCACGCATGCTTTTCAGCATCATCTGCACGAACATGCCTTCAACCTGCTGGGCCACCTGTTTCAGGTTACCCTGCGGATCGATCGCCGCATCACGCTTCAGCCCGTTGAGTGCCTGAGCATCGTAAGCCGCGCCCGACATTGCCATCAGATCGCCAGCCATCAAATGATTTCCAGCTTGGCGCGCAGACAACCAGCGCTTTGCATCGCCTGCAGGATCGACATCAGATCGATCGGCGTAGCCCCCAAGGCGTTAAGCGCGCGGATCACATTGTTCAGATTGGCGCTGGCGTTAACCTTCTGCAACGAACCGCCCTGCTGCTGCACCGAAATCTGGGTATTCGGCGTCACCACGGTCTGCCCGCCGCCAAATGGCGTCGTCGGCTGGCTGACGGTATTTTGCCGATCGACCACCACCGACAGGTTGCCTTGTGCCACCGCGCAGGAATCCAGGATCACGTCTCGGTTCATCACCACCGAACCGGTACGGGAATTGATGATCACCTTGGCGTCTATCGCCCCGACGCTGACGTTAATGTTCTGGACCTCCGCCAGGAAACGTACCTGAGAACTCTTGCCTTGCGGCACCAACACCTGAATGGTACGGGCGTCTAGCGGTGAAGCGGTGCCGCCGCCTCGCTGGCGGTTGATGGCATCGCTGATCTGTTGTGCCAGCGTGAAGTCTTCATCGTTCAACTGCAGGTTAATCACCCCACCGGCACCGAAGGTGGTTGGCAGTTCGCGTTCAATGGTAGCGCCGTTACTGATGCGTCCCCCCGCCAGTTGGTTGACCTGCACGCTGCTGCCTCCAGCCGACGCTCCCGCGCCGCCCACCAGCACGTTGCCCTGTGCCAGCGCGTAAACCTGGTTATCCACCCCTTTCAGCGGGGTCATCAGCAAGGTGCCGCCACGCAGGCTTTTGGCGTTCCCCATTGAGGACACCACCACGTCAATATTTTGCCCGGTGCGTGAAAACGGCGGCAGCTTGGCGGTGACCATGACCGCAGCTACGTTTTTCAACTGCATATTGGTGCCTGGCGGCACCGTGATACCCAGTTGCGACAGCATATTACTCAGACTCTGGGTGGTGAACGGCGTCTGCATGGTCTGGTCACCGGAACCATCCAGCCCCACCACCAGCCCGTAACCGATCAGCGCGTTATCACGCACGCCCTGTACCGTGACCAGATCGCGAATGCGCTCCGCCGTCGCCGGTAAACACACCAGCCCAATCCACAGCGTAAGCAGTAATTTTTTCAGCATCGGTCAATCCTTAGAACGGTGAAACATTTAAGAAGAAGCGTTGCAGCCAACCCATGGTCTGCGCCTCGTTGATATAGCCGTTGCCGACATATTCAATACGCGCGTCCGCCACCTGGGTGGAGGCCACCGAGTTACTGCCGCTGATGGTGCGCGGGTTGACCACCCCAGAGAAGCGGATGAACTCGGTCCCCTGATTGATGGCGATCTGTTTTTCGCCCACCACGTGCAGATTGCCGTTAACCAGCACCTGATTGACCGTGACGGTAATAGTGCCGTTGAAGGTATTGTTGGCGTTGGCCCCGCCCTTGCCGCCGAAGGTGCTGTCGCCGGACATCTCCATATCCGCGCGCGCATTGCCTAACAGCCCATCGAGATAACGCGGCGCGGTGGCAACACCAAACTTGCTGGCACCGTTGCGGCTGGCGTTGGCCGAGGAGCTTTTGCTGGCGCTGACGTTTTCCTGCAACGCGATGGTCAGGGTATCGCCGATATTGCGTGGACGTCGGTCTTCAAACAGAGGCTGATAGCCGTAGTTCATCGGCTGTACCGTTTGGAAAATCGAGCCGTTCGGCACCGGAGCGCCCGCCGGAGCAGGTTGCGCCGTGGTCGTGCCGTCCACCAGAGGTTTATGCGGAATATATGCGCAGCCGCCCAGCGTCAGCATCACCATCGCCGTCAACCAGCGTTTGCCTTGCGGCGGCACGTTTGCCATCAGAGTTGTGGTTACCACGGGTATCGCCTTTGTTGCACAAAAATAGGGTTACGGGCGCAGCCGCGCCCGTGAATGTGTTGACAACGTGGGGAAAAAGCGTGGTTTTTCCCCACGTTGTGGTTATCAGCCGAAAATCAATAATTTGATTTTCCTTAATTTTTTGTTAGCAAATCCTGACCTTCAAACCCTGTTTTGAGATTTGTTAGCTGTCTGACGAGCGCAGCCGCGCCCGTCAATTACAGTTGCGTCAGCTTTTGCAGCATCTGATCGGAGGTCGATACCGCTTTGCTGTTGATCTCATAAGCCCGTTGGGTCTGGATCATATTCACCAGCTCTTCCGCCACGTTGACGTTAGAGGTTTCCACGTAGCCCTGATACAGCAGACCGGCGCCGTTAAGGCCTGGCGTACTCTCGTTCGGCGCGCCGGAACTCTCGGTTTCCTGATACAGATTCTCGCCCATGCTTTCCAGGCCGCTGTCATTGATAAAGGTGGTCAGCGTCAGTTGCCCCACCTGTTGGGCGGCGGTTTGCCCCTGTAAGGTGGCGCTGACGATACCGTCACGGCCTACGGTGATGCTCAGGGCATTGGCCGGAATGGTGATCGCCGGTTGCACCTGGAAGCCGCTGGCGGTCACCAGCTGGCCGTTCTGATCTCGCTGGAACGAGCCGTCGCGGGTATAAGCCAGGGTGCCGTCTGGCATCATCACCTGGAAAAAGCCCTGCCCCTTGATGGCGATGTCTTTGCTGTTGTTAGTCTGCGACAGATTGCCCTGGCTGTGCAGGCGCTCGGTCGCCACCGGACGAACACCGGTACCGATCTGCAGACCGGAAGGTAACGTGGTCTGTTCAGAGGACTGCGCCCCCGGCTGACGCATGGTCTGGTACAGCAGGTCTTCAAACACCGCGCGCTGGCGTTTGAAACCGTTGGTGCTGACGTTGGCCAGGTTGTTGGCAATCACGTCCATGTTGGTCTGCTGCGCGTCCAGACCGGTTTTAGCAATCCATAAAGATGGGATCATGGGTTATTTCCTTGCGATTTAACTCATTGATAACAAAGAGTTGGCGCGTTGTTCATTTTCATCCACGCTGTGGATGACCTTCATCTGCATTTCAAAGCGACGGGCGTTGGCGATCATGTCGACCATGGTTTCCATCGGCTTGACGTTGCTGCCTTCCAGCACCCCCGGCATCACCTGCACCAGTGGATCATTGGGCAACTGATTGCCCCGCTGCTGTTGAGTTTCCGGCGTCAAACGGAACAGGCCATCGTCACCGCGCATCACTTCCCGCGCATCAGCCTTCACCAGTTTTAACCGGCCGATCTGCGCGATGCTGTTTGGCGGATCGCCCGCATTCAGCGCCGAGATGGTGCCATCGGCAGCGATAGTGATTTCCGCCGACGGCGGTACCTCAATCGGCCCACCGTCACCCATCAACGGCATGCCCTGCACCGTCAGTTGCCCGTTTGGGGAGATCTGAATGTTGCCGTTGCGGGTATAGCCTTCGCTGCCGTCCGGCAGGCTGACCGCCAGAAAACCGTCCTGTTGCAGCGCCACGTCCAGCGGACGCGCGGTGTAGTTCAGCGCTCCCTGGCTCATGTCAGCCCCCGGCGTTGAGGCGGTAACCAGCGTTCTGGTTGGCAGGCTTGGCCCGTCTACCGGCACGGCACGCAGCGCCGACAGCTGGGCGCGAAAGCCCGGCGTCGAAGCGTTAGCCAGATTGTTGGCGGTGACCGATTGCTGTTCCAGCGTCTGTCTCGCCGCGCCCATCGCGGTATAAATCGCGTGATCCATAAATCAATCCTATTAGCGCAGGCTGACCAGCGTCTGCAGAATGGAGTCCTGGGTTTTGATGGTCTGGGCGTTCGACTGGTAGTTACGTTGGGCGACAATCATATTCACCAGTTCCTGGCTCAGATCGACGTTGGACGCTTCCAGCGCGCCGCTGGTCAACTTACCCAGGCCGCCGCCGCCCGCAATACCCACGCGTGGCTGACCTGATGCGCCAGTTTCCTGCCAGACGTTATCGCCCTGTGAGGACAGGCCTTCAGGGTTGGAGAAGTTAGCCATGACGATCTGACCCAGCACCTGAGTCTGCTGGTTGGAATAGATGCCCACCACCGTACCGTCGTTGTTAATCTGGAAATTGGTGTACTCACCGGCGCCATAGCCATCCTGTGATACCTTGCTGACCGAGTCGGCACTGACGCTCTGCTGCATGCTCTTGGCAAAGCTCAGAGTCAGGTTTTGCGCCGGAGCACCGTCTTTGGCAGACATCGGGATCAGCATGCTGAACTCAGCGGCGGTACCTTGTTTACTGGTGGTGCTGGTCAGGTTGCCGCTGGTATCGAAGGTCATGGTGCCGGCATCGACCGGTGCAGCAGAGCCATCCTGGGTATAGACCTGCCACTGGTTGTCGTCGGTCTTCACAAAATAGGCATTGATGTTGTGCGAGTTGCCTAACGAGTCGTATGCGGTGATGGTGTTGACGTAGTTATAAGAATCCTGTTTGGCCGGATCGAAGGTCTTGTTGTCCGGCACCTTATGAGTGGATTTCAGGTTGGCGACCATGGTGCCGGAGGTCGACGCCTTGGCGTTCATCATACCTTCAGGAATGCTCAGCGGCACCGGGTTAGCACCCTGCTGAATGGTCGGTGGCGTACCGGCCGCCGGATAACCGGTCAGTTGCAGGCCCTGCATGTTGGTCAGGTTGCGGTTTTCATCCAGTTTGAACTGGCCGTTACGGCTGTAGAAAATGCCACCGTCCTGATCCTGCATACGGAAGAAACCGTTGCCGGAAATCGCCACGTCCAACGCACGGCTGGTGCCGGTGGTGGTGCCCCCCTTAAAGTTCTGGGTGATGCCGGCTACCTTGACGCCTAACCCCACCTGCGAGCCGGCAAACATGTCGGCAAAAGAAACGGTGCCCGATTTAAAACCGGAAGTGGCGGAGTTAGCGATGTTGTTACCGATCACGTCCAGGTTGGTTGCTGCCGCGTTCAAGCCGCTTACTGCCTGAGAAAAGGCCATGTCATTCTCCGAATATTGTTTAGGCTATCGTCCGATAACGCCCAATGAATAAGTGAAATAAAAAATCGAATTAAAGTATCTGCCGGACCTCATCCAGCGTGCTGCTGCCCGCCAGGCCCAGATCCAGCTTCGCGCCGTTGGCGTCGCGGATAACACCGTTGACCATTCCAAAATGCAGGCTGCGCGCCACCAGTTGCTCGCCGTTGCCCTTGGCGCTGATGGTAAAGTTGTAGGCACCGTCGGGTGCGGCGGTACCGTCCGTCATCGAGCCGTCCCAGCTAAACGAATGCACACCGGCGGTCTGGCCACCAAGCTCGATAGTGCGCACCGCTTTGCCGGTGGCGTCGGTAATGGTGGCGGTCACCGAGTCGGCCGCACGTTCCAGTTCCAGACCAAACGGCGTGGTACTGACCTTGCCGTCTTTGCTGCCGGCCAGAATGTTGCTGCCGGGCACCATCACACCGTGGCCGATCAGCGCACTGGCTTGCAGCGACTGATTGCTGTTGATCTGGCCGGAAATCGAACCCAGCGTGGTATTGAGTTTCTCTATGCCTTGTACGGTGTTGATCTGCGCCAATTGGCTGGTCAGTTCATTGTTTTGCATCGGGTTGGTCGGATCCTGATTCTTCAACTGCGCCACCAACAGCGTCAGGAAGCTGTTGTTCAGATCCTGACTGTTGGTGGTTTTGCTGTTGGCACCGATGACGGTGTTATCCAGCGTTTCATTGGTGGTTGCGGCAATAGCCATGGCAAACTCCGGTTATTGACCCAGCGTCAGGGTTTTCATCATCATCGACTTGGTGGTGTTGAGCACCTCAACGTTGGCCTGATAGCTGCGGGAAGCGGAAATGGTATTGACCATTTCACCCACCACATCCACGTTCGGCATGCGTACATAGCCTTTGCCGTCCGCCAGTGGGTTGCCCGGCTGGTAAACCAGACGCTCCGGTGCCGGGTCGTCGACCACCTGGGCTACACGGACACCGCCGGTGGGCTGCCCGGCGGCTGCGGCAACTTCAAACACCACCTGTTTGGCCCGATAAGGCTGACCGTCCGGGCCGGTGACGCTGTCGGCGTTGGCCATGTTGCTGGCACTGACGTTCATGCGTTGCGACTGGGCAGACAGCGCCGAGCCGGAGATATCAAAAATATTCAGTAGCGACATGCGCCTTATCCTTGTTGTAACACTGACATCATCCCTTTGATCTGACCGTTGATCAGCGTCAGATCGGTCTGATATTTCAGGCTGTTATCGGCGAAGTTGGTACGTTCGCGATCCATGTCCACCGTGTTGCCGTCCATCGAGGGTTGATCCGGTACGCGGAACAGCAAGTCGAGCTGTGGCGGCTGCATGTTCTGCGCCGGAATGTGGCGGGCCGACGTCATATTCAGCGCAATGCCACTGCCGCTGACGCGGCCCTGTTCCAGCACCTTGTTCAGTTGGCCGGCGAAATCGATGTCCCGCGCCTGATAGCCCGGGGTGTCTGCGTTGGCGATGTTGGCGGCCAAAATTTCCTGCCGCTGGGCGCGCAGGTTCAGCGCCTCTTGACCAAAGCGCAGAGCAGCGTCCAGTTTGTCGATCATGCTCCCTCCGCGAGGTTAGAATTTGGAGCCGACAGCATAAACGCCCCTTCCGCCAGCCGATCGCGGGAATAAGGGCAAAATGCGTCGCTATTTATCTGCTTAGCCTGAACGCAGGCCGGGTACACTTACGCGCACCCTGATGGTTCTTGAGGAAGCGAAGATGAAAGGTAAAATACTGCTGCTGGTCACCCTGCTGTGCAGCCTGAACGTACGGGCCGAGGATCTGACGGCGCAGATCGATCGCTTCATCAGCAGCCAGTTCAGCGGCAGTCCGGTACAGGTTAAAGTGCTGGTGCGCACGCCTGCGGCCCAATGGCCACAGTGTGAATTTCCGCAACTGTCACTCGCGCCCAATGCCCGCCGTTGGGGCAATATCAGCGTCTCGGCACGTTGCGGTCAGGAGCGGCGTTTTATCCAAACGCAGGTTCAGGTGATCGGCAAATACCTGGTGTCAGCACGCGGTATCAGCGCCGGCAGTAAGTTGACAGAGGCGGACATCAGGCTGAAAACCGGTCGACTCGACACTCTGGCCCCCCGCACGCTGACCGAAGCCAGCAAGGCGCTGGGTGCCGTCAGCCTGCGTAATATCAGCCCCGGCCAGCCGCTAACCTTCGCCATGTTGCGCCGCGCCTGGGTGATCAAGGCCGGTCAGGCGGTGCAGGTCAGCGCACAGGGGAACGGGTTTAACATCAGCGGTTCAGGCAAGGCGATGAACAACGCCGCCACCGAAGATAGCGTCAGAGTACGCATGGCCTCCGGGCAAATTGTTAGCGGCATTGTCGGTGACGACGGGACGATTCGCATCATCCTATAAATAAGTAAAGGTTTATCAAACCTTGCCGATAATAACGTCATAAGCAGTATTTTATTGGCCGCCAGGGCCACAAATAGTATCAGCCATTGCCCCCGCGGCGACGGCATCGATGGAGATTGACCATGAGTATCGATCGCACCCAGCGGCTGCAACCCGTTCCAACGGTGCAACCGCGTGAGACGCCGGCTGAAAATCAACTTCAGCCACGCAAGGCCGCCCAGACGGAAAGCACCGTCAGCGGCACCCAGGTAAAGTTGAGCGATGCGCAAGCGCGTCTGATGCAGCCAGGGACGCAGGATATTGATATGAACCGGGTGGACGCCATCAAACAGGCGATCCGCAACGGCGAACTGAAAATGGATGCCGGTAAAATTGCCGATGCCCTGCTGCAAGACGCGCAAAGCGATGCCCAGTGGATGTCAAACGGCAACCCGACATCAAAGGTTTAACCGCCGGGTTAAACACCAGGGAACTCTTTGAAAGGTGATTTATCGTAATGGAAAATCTGGCGCAACTGATCGATAAGCTGCTGGAAACGCTGCAAGCGTTGGATACCGTGCTGGCGGAAGAGCATCATTTGCTGTGCTCAGGCCAATTACCGGGCGTGGCATTGCAACGTGCTACCGATGCCAAAAGCCAGCTGCTGGCCACGGTAAACTATCTGGAACAGCAGCGGCTGAAACTGGAAAGTGCACAAGAGCAACAGGCGCCCTACTCTGCACATCCACGTCTGGCGGAAGCCTGGCAACGGGTGCAGTCGCTCAGCCAACGGCTGCGGGAAAAAAACCAGCATAACGGTATGCTGCTCAATCAGCAGATCGATCACAACGCCCAGGCGCTGGCGATCCTGAGCAAGCAAAACAAATCGCTGTACGGCCCCGATGGCCAGTCGCGCAACGCCAGCCTGCTCGGGCGAAAAATCGGCGTTTAGATCAACCAAACCTCACCCGGTCACGTCACTGTTCAGCCGGGTGTGTCTCCCCCATTGCGAGACAACTCGCACTTCAATTGCCACTTTATCCAGCCCTCTGATTTTGTTTTCGTAACACTACGCAAACCTGGCATTTTCGCCTGTCCTCTCCCATGCCGCTCCCCCACACTGTGTTGGTTTTTAAATCACTTGATCTATACCCGTAAAGGGGATATTTTCACAGGGAGTGTGAATGACCGATATTTACCTCACCAGAACATTCCAGGCATTCGCTACTCACGAACGTATTAGCGACGCCACGGTGATCAAAGCTGCGCGAGAAATACAAAACCAACTGTACGATGCCAATTTGGGCAGTTGCGTTTATAAGAAACGAATCGCTCGTGTCGGTGGCGGTAAACGCGGCGGTTACCGGGTGCTGATCACCTTTCGAGATGAGGACCGGTTTTTTTTCATGCGCGGATTTGCCAAAAATGAAATGGACAACATTGCCAGTGATGAATTGGTGGCGTTGAAGCGCCTTGCCGCGCTTTATCTGGACTATTCGCCTTTCAGGCTTTATCAGTTGGTTAATGACAAGAGGTTGAGGAGACTGACCTATGAGCAAGATCCTTGCTGAGATCCATCAAGAAGTCCAAGAACTGCATCAGGCAGGATTTGTTGATGCCAGCACCATGCGCACCTTCGACATGCTGTGTTTACGCCCGGTCAAACAATATACTCCAGCGGACATCCGCGCCCTACGCGAGCGTGAAAACGTCAGCCAGCCGGTGTTTGCCTTGCATCTGAACGTCAGCAAAAAGGCGGTGCAAAAATGGGAACGCGGCGAAGCCGTTCCCAACTCCGCCGCGATGAAGCTGCTTTCGTTGGTCGACCGCAACGGTCTGGCGATCCTGGCTTAACCGTTACTGGTAATTAACAATCACCTGATTGCTGATCACCCGCAGCGGCGGATTCAAACTGCCTTGCGCCTGCACGTAATAAACAAAACGCAGTTCGGCATTTGCCGGTTCGCCTTGCAGTCCAATGCTGCTGCCACTGCCACCCCCGAGTGAAATACAGCGGGTCAGGGTACAGAGTTGCACCTGCATGCCGGCCGGTTCGGCGGCCAGTAATCGGTAACGCCAACTTACGCTGGTGATACGCGCATCCGCATCCGGTAATTCATTTGGCGCACGTAGCCGGGGTGACTCACCCCGTTCCCCACCGTATTCCAGCGTAGCACCGACGCTGTCAGCCACCCAGGAGCCTGATGCCGCCTGCAAGCTCAGCGGGGCCAACAGGCAGATTAACGCCATGCGGTATTTCATTATGCGGCCCCAATGGTCGCGGTCATGCGGATCTGACGATCGTCGTTGATTTCCAGATTCGACAGCACCACCAGTTGCGGCAGGCTGCGGCGCAAGAAACGCGCCAGCAACGCACGTAGCGCGTGGTTCACCAGCAATACCGGTGGCGCACTGAGCATTTCCTGCCGCTGCAACGCCTGTTTGGCCTGATCCAGCAAGCGATCCGCCAGCCCCGGTTCCAGACCACCTCCGCCCTGCAGGGCTTGTAACAGCAAGCGTTCCAGCTGGGTATCCAGGCCTATCACCTGGATTTCGCCGTTGCCCGGGAACCACTGCTGGGTGATCGCCCGCCCAAGTGCCACCCGCACTACGGTGGTCAACTCATAGGGATCGGTCTGGGACGGCGCATGCTCCGCCAACGTCTCGATAATGGTGCGCATGTCGCGGATCGAAACCCGCTCCGTCAGCAGATTCTGCAATACTTTATGCAGCGTGGTCAGCGTCACCGCGCCCGGCACGAAATCTTCGGTCAGTTTTGGCATGTCTTGCGCGACACGATCCAACAGTTGCTGCGTTTCCTGCCGGCCAAACAGCTCGCTGGCAAACTGGCCAATCAGATGATTAAGATGGGTCGCCACCACGGTGCTGGCTTCTACGACGGTAAAGCCCTGGATCTGTGCCTGCTCACGCAGTGCGCTATCAATCCATACCGCTTCCAGCCCAAAGGCCGGATCGGTGGTTTTATCCCCTGCCAATTCACCCACTGCGTTACCCGGATTGATCGCCAGCCAACGTCCCGGTTGCGCTTCACCGCTGCCGATCTCTACCCCTTTCATCAGGATACGGTAGCTGGCCGGCGGCAGTTCCAGGTTGTCACGGATATGCACCACCGGCGGCAGGTAACCCATCTCCTGCGCAAACTTTTTACGGATGCCGCGAATACGGCCGAGCAGCTCACCGTTCTGCTGGAAATCCACCATCGGGATTAGCCGGTAACCGACTTCCATCCCCAAGGGATCCTCCAACTGCACGTCAGACCAACTGGCTTCCACCGCCTGCGGATTATCCTGCGCTATCGGCACTTCCTGTTCTTTTGGTGCTTGCTGTTCCCGCCCGCGCAGCCACCAGGCCAGGGCCAACAGACCGGCAGTAAACAGCAGGAAGACCAGGTTCGGCATCCCCGGCACCATACCGAGCAGGCCGAGTACCGCGGCACTCAACAGCATGACTCGCGGATTCTTGAACAGTTGGCTAACCATCTGCTCGCCAACGTCCTGGTCGGTCGCCACGCGGGTCACGATAACACCGGCGGCAGTCGAAATGACCAGCGCCGGGATCTGCGCCACCAGGCCGTCACCGATTGTCAGCAAGGTATAGGTTTCCGCCGCTGCGCCCAGTTCCATGCCGTGCTGGATCACCCCGACCAACAGGCCACCGACCACGTTCAACATCATGATCATCAGGCCGGCGACGGCGTCACCACGGACGAACTTACTGGCACCGTCCATCGAACCGTAGAAATCCGCTTCCTGCGTCACTTCGGAACGGCGTTTTTTCGCCTCTTCTTCACCGATCAGACCGGCGTTCAGATCGGCATCGATCGCCATCTGCTTGCCCGGCATGCCGTCGAGTACAAAGCGTGCGCCCACTTCAGCGATACGCCCGGCCCCCTTGGTGATAACCATAAAGTTGATCAGCACCAAAATGATAAACACCACAATACCGATGGCAAAGTTACCGCCCACCAGGAAGTGACCAAAGGCCTCCACCACGCGACCGGCAGCGGCGGAGCCAGTGTGTCCTTCCATCAGGATGATGCGCGTCGAAGCTACGTTGAGCGACAGGCGCAGCAAGGTCGAGAACAGCAATATGGTGGGAAAGGCCGCGAATTCCAGCGTGCGCTGGGTAAACATGGCTACCAGCAGCACCATGATCGACAAGGCAATATTGAAGGTGAACAACAGATCGAGGATGAATGCAGGCAAGGGCAGCACCATCATCGACAGGATCATCAGGATCAGTATCGGTCCGGCCAATACCTGCCACTGCGTATCTTTAAAACTGCCCGGCAAACGAAGCAAGGCGGCCAAATTAGCCATTAGAGTCACTTTCTCCAGCAAAATCCAGTGCTTCCGGCACCGGTAAACGTTCAGGTTTTTTCGGGATCAGCCCCCCTTCGCGCCGCCAGCGTCTTAGCTGGTAAACCCAGGCCAGAACTTCGGCCACGGCGGCGTACAGGGTGGCGGGAATATGTTGTCCAATCTCACTGTGTCGATACAGCGCACGCGCCAGCGGCGGCGCTTCCAGCATTGGGATACGGTGCTCCATACCCAGCTCACGGATACGCAATGCAATTTCACCGGCCCCTTTGGCCAGGACCTTCGGCGCGCTCATGTTTTTGTCGTTGTACTGCAGTGCGACGGCGTAGTGCGTCGGGTTGGTCACGATAACGTCGGCCTTCGGCACGTCGGCCATCATCCGCCGCCGGGACATGGCGCGCTGCTGCTGACGGATGCGCCCTTTGACGTGCGGGTCGCCCTCCTGATCCTTGAACTCGTCACGGATGTCCTGCTTGGTCATCTTCAGTTTTTTGAAATAACTCCACAGCTGATAAAACACGTCAAACGCCACCATCGGCGTCAGCGCCAGTACCACCAACAAGCCACAGAAGATGATCATCTGCAGCGCATTGCCGAGCGCATCGAGCGGCTGTTGCGTCACCAGATGCAGCATCGCCGCCCAGTTGTGCCACAGGTATAACCCGGTGACCCAGCCCACCAGCGTCGCCTTCAGAATGCCCTTCAGCAATTCCGCCAGCACCTGGCTGGAAAATATCCGTTTCAACCCGGACAGCGGATTCATGCGCTTTAAATCAAACTTGAGCGATTTGCCGCTCAACAGCAGGCCACCGAGCAGCATCGGTGCGGTTATCGCCACCAGCGTCAACCCCGCCATAACCGGCAACAGCGCCCAAACCGCCTGCTGCAATAAGGTCGCCAATTGGCGCAGCATCTGTTTGTCGTTGCTGATCATGCTGTGATCGAAGTTCAGACCCTGCGTCAGCATCATGGCCAAGCGTTGCGCCATATTGCCGCCGGCCAGCCAGATGATCGACAGCCCTGCCACCAGCATCAACACCGACGTCAACTCGCGCGAACGCGGGATCTGGCCATCTTCGCGGGCCTTTTCCACCCTGTGGGGTGTGGGAGCCTCGCTCTTTTCCAGATCGCTGTCTTCAGCCACGAACGCGTTTCCTGTGCCGGGAGGGAATAAAATTGCCGTCAGCATGCCAAAAAAATGCTGATTTCATTGATGGAACAGCGAGGAAAAAGGCGGGTTATTTGCGGGATGAAGAAATGTTAAGTCGCCGTGTCGGTATCGAACTGCTGGGACGCAGCAAGGCTACGCCCCAGAGGACATCAGAAACCCAGGCTGTCGAGCAGGTCGTCGACCTGTGCCTGATTGGCGATCACACCAGCGCCGTTCTGGTCGAGCTGCGGACCGTTGAGCAGGCTGTCACTCGGCTTTTTCTCTTTCGCCGGCTGTTCAGGAATATTTTCCATCAGCACCATCAGCAGCTGTTTTTCAATCTCCTGCACCACGTCCATCATGCGTTTGATCACCTGACCGGTCAGATCCTGGAAATCCTGCGCCATCATGATTTCCAGCAACTGGGCGTTGGTAAATGCCGTATGTTCCGGCACCTGCTCCAGGTACTGACGGGTATCGGTCACCAGCTCGCGCGCGTCGTCCAGTTCAATCGGATCGGCGAACCAGTCGTCCCAGCGGCCTTTTAACGCCTTGGCCTCTGATTCCAGCTCCGCCTGGCGCGGTTGCGCGGCTTCCACACAGTTCAACGCCCGTTCCGCTGCCTGCGCCGTCATGGTGACTACGTAATCCAGACGATCGCGCGCATCCGGGATTGCCTCTGCCGCCTGGGCGATCGCCTGATCAAGCCCCAGTTCACGCATGCTGTCACGCAACATGCGCGTCAGTTGGCCAATGCGAGAGATAATCTCCCCCGCGGTTGCCGCATCGCTGGCAGGCATTGGAATGTCTCTCATCGCCCTCTCCTTACATGCCCAGTTTTTCAAAGATCTTATTGAGCTTTTCTTCCAGCGTTGCCGCCGTAAAAGGTTTCACCACGTAACCGCTGGCACCGGCCTGCGCCGCCGCGATAATGTTTTCTTTCTTGGCTTCCGCCGTCACCATCAGCACCGGCATGGCCGCCAGCGCGCCGTCGGCACGGATAGTCTGCAACAGCTCCAGGCCGTCCATGTTCGGCATGTTCCAGTCGGAAACCACGAAGTCGAAGTCACCGGCACGAAGTTTATTCAACGCATCCGCGCCGTCTTCGGCTTCTTCTACGTTGTTGAATCCCAACTCTTTCAGCAAGTTTCTGACGATGCGACGCATGGTGGAAAAATCATCCACCACCAGAAACTTAAGGCTTTTATCTGCCATTTTTACTCCCAAGGTTTAACCGTTAAAGATGCAAAACAACTGCCGCCGTCGGCGGCAACATAAAATCAAATACGTAATGCTTGGCCACCGGCAATTTGCGCCAGCATACGTTGGCTCATGCGTTCCAGCTCCACCACTTCATTGACGCCACCGGTGGCGATCGCCTCGCGCGGCATACCGAACACCACACAGCTGGCTTCGTTTTGCGCCAGGGTATAGGCACCGGCGCGGTGCATTTCCAGCATGCCCGCAGCACCGTCATTGCCCATTCCGGTCAGGATCACACCCACCGCATTACGCCCGGCGTACTGCGCGACCGAGCGGAACAGCACGTCCACCGACGGCCGATGGCGGTTGACCGGTGGGCCGTCATGCAGCTTCACCTGATAGTTAGCCCCGCTGCGTGACAGTTCCAGGTGACGATCGCCCGGAGCGATATAGGCATGACCCGGCAGCACACGCTCACCGTCTTCGGCCTCTTTCACCGTGATTTGGCACAGCTTGTTCAGCCGTTCGGCAAACGAACGGGTAAAGCCCGGGGGCATATGCTGGGTAATCAACAACGCCGGGCTGGTGGCCGGCAACGGTTGCAGTACCTGACGGATCGCTTCGGTACCGCCGGTTGAGGCGCCAATGGCAATCAGCTTTTCACTGCTCAGCAGCGGCGTATGGCTGAGGATCGCCGGAGCCGGGCTGTTGGAGCGTTGGGGTAATCGCGCCTTGGCCGCCGTACGAATTTTCTCGGCAATCAGCTCGCTGTAAGCCAGCATGCCTTCGCGAATGCCCAACTGCGGTTTGGTGACAAAATCTACCGCTCCCAGTTCCAGTGCACGCAGCGTAATTTCCGACCCCTTACCGGTCAGCGACGACACCATCACCACCGGCATTGGCCGCAGACGCATCAGTTTTTCCAGGAAGTCGAGGCCGTCCATACGCGGCATTTCGACATCCAGCGTCAGCACCTGCGGGTTAAACTTTTTGATCAGATCGCGTGCCACCAGCGGATCCGGTGCGCTCGCCACCATCTCCATATCAGGATGGCTGTTGACAATTTCGGTCATCAACTGGCGCATCAGGGCCGAATCGTCGACGCACAATACTCTGATTTTATTCATTACCTCTCCTTGGTCAGGCCATACACGGTCTGCCCACGCAAGTAGAAATCCCGGCTGATCTGGCTGAAGTTCTCGGAGTGACCGGCAAACATCAGCCCCCCCGGTTTAAGCAAGGGCACGAAGCGCCGCAGGATGCGCTCCTGTGTCGCCTTATCGAAATAGATCATCACGTTGCGACAGAAAATGGCGTCAAATTGCCCCGGCAGCGCCCATTCCGGCGCCAGCAGGTTAAGCGACTGAAAATTCACCCGCCCCGCCAGTTCCGGCCGCACCCGCACCAACCCCTGATGCGGCCCGGTGCCGCGCAGGAAATAGCGTTGCATCTGCGTCGGCGTCAGGGTGCGCAGATCTTCCTGGCGATATACCCCCGCCTCGGCTTTTTCCAGCACCTGGGTATCGATGTCGCTGGCCCACACCTGACAGCCGGTGGCGCGTTGCCCCAACACTTCACTCAGGGTGATAGCGATCGAGTAAGGTTCTTCCCCGGTCGATGCTGCCGTGCTCCACACGCAATAGCCGTTTGGTCGTGAGCGTGCATGCTCCGCCAGGATCGGAAAGTGATGCGCCTCGCGGAAAAAGGCCGTCAGGTTGGTGGTCAATGCGTTAATAAACGCCTGCCATTCGGCGCTGTTCGGATCGCTTTCCAACAGCGCCAGATAATCGCCAAAATCGTTCAAGCCCAGCAGCCGCAGGCGTCGTACCAGGCGGTTGTAAACCATCTCGCGCTTGTGCTCCGCCAGCACGATGCCGGCGCGCTGGTAAATCAGTTGGCTGATACGGCGAAAATGCACGTCCAGCAACGGCAGGCGCTGCACCATCTGCGTCAGCAATGTCGCAGGTTCTCGGTTCGGGGTCGACGGTGCCGGCTTCATACCATGTCACTCAGAAAAAACGGGCTGCTTATGCGGTTTGACAATCTGGGGCTTCCTTTACCACGGGTGAAACTGCGTCTTGAGAGTAAGTCTGTGCGGTGAAGTTATCGTCCGCCAGGCGGAATACCGACACCGCATCGGCCAGGGTGATCGCCTGTTCCTCCAGTGCGGTGGCCGCCGAGGCGGCTTCCTCCACCAGTGCGGCGTTCTGTTGGGTGACCTGATCCATCTGGGTCACGGCCTGCGTCACCTGTTCGATGCCGCGGCTCTGTTCATCCGACGCCGAGGCGATTTCGCCCATGATGTCGGTTACCCGGGTGACCGAACGCACAATGTCCTGCATGGTGGCACCGGAGTTTTCTACCAGTACCGAACCTTGCTTGACGCGACTGACCGACTCGTCGATCAACCCTTTGATTTCTTTCGCCGCCTGCGCGCTGCGTTGCGCCAGGTTGCGCACTTCGCCTGCCACCACCGCAAAACCTCGGCCCTGTTCGCCAGCACGCGCCGCTTCAACCGCCGCGTTCAACGCCAGGATATTGGTCTGGAAGGCAATGCCGTCGATCACGCTGGTAATGGCACCAATTTTCTGCGAACTGTTGGCAATGTCGTGCATGGTAGTCACCACGTCCCCCGCCAGTTCGCCGCCCTTGGCCGCGGTGGTCGAGGCGTCTCGTGCCAGTTGTGAAGCCTGGCGCGCATTATCGGCATTCTGTTTCACCGTGGCGGTCAGTTGCTCCATGCTGGCAGCCGTTTCTTCCAGCGAGGCTGCCTGCTGCTCGGTACGGGAAGAGAGATCGTTGTTGCCTTCGGATATTTCCTGCAGGCCGATCAGGATCGATTCCGCCCCATCGCGCACGGCACCCACGGTGCCGATCAGCGACTGCTGCATGCCTTGCAGGCTGGCGAACAGTTGGCTGATTTCATTACGGCCATAAACCTGGATCGGCGTGGCCAGATCGCCAGCGGCAATGCGGTCAAAATGATTGCGCATGATATTCAACGGCCGTACCAACATGTTACGCAGCCACCAGGTGGCGCTGCCGGTGACCACGATCAGCATCAGTACCGCACCGGCCACCAGCCAGCCCGACAGGGTGAAGGAGCGCTGATTCGCCGTATTGGCGTCGCTGACGTTAGCGCTCACCAGTTGCAGATACTGGACAAAATCAGCTTCAAACAGGTCCTGGGTTTTCTGCGTCGGCTGGTCCATAAACGCCTGCAGGTTATCGTTCTCCAGGAAGCCAATCAGCTCACGCAGGGTATTGCGCAGGCGGTCATAGCTGGCTTTGGTGGTTGCGGTCAGTTGTTGTTCCTGTTCGCTGTTACGCGGTACCGCCAGGAACTGGTTGAAATAGAGATCGGCTTTTTGCAGTGAACTGCGCGCATTGCCCATCAGCGCATTGACCTGATCCTGCGGCAGTTTGAGCGCTGCACGGGTACCGGCGCGATTGAGCGTATTACGCGCCTGTAGCAGCGATACCCAGCTCAGGCTGAGGGCATCGCGCTGCTGGCTGCCTAGGGTGATCAAATTCAGATTGTGGTGATCGGAGCGGAAAGCGGTGTACGACAAGCCGCTGGTGGCCAACTGCATAACACAAAAAGTCATCAACAACAGAAACAGACTGGTAGAGACGCGGATTCGGTTAAACACTGTGAACCTCCTTGCAGCCGGCCGATGGCCAGCTCACGACGGGGAATCGGCCTCCCCCCGAACAGGAAAGAGGCCTAATGCCGGTTAGAACGTTTCCCAGTTATCCTGCGGATCGCTGGCGTTCATTTTTTTATGATTGAGTACCGGTGTTACTGTTGCCTTGCTGCTGGCGGGCATTTTGAACTCATCCTGGCCTGCCGCTTTTAAACGGAATACCGCCACGGACTGGGTCAGCATGCTGGCCTGCTCTTCCAGCGCCGCCGCAGCAGAGGCGGACTCTTCCACCAACGAGGCGTTCTGCTGGGTAACGCGGTCCATTTCTGCAACCGCCTGACCAACCTGATCGATGCCACGGCTCTGTTCGTCGGACGCCGAGGCGATTTCCCCCATAATGTCGGTGACACGGGTAACCGCATTGACGATATCGCCCATGGTCTCACCGGCGCTTTCCACCAGTACCGAGCCCATATCAACCCGGTTGACGGAATCTTCGATCAGCCCTTTGATTTCCTTCGCCGCCTGCGCACTGCGCTGTGCCAGATTGCGCACTTCACCGGCCACCACCGCAAAACCACGGCCCTGTTCACCGGCGCGTGCCGCTTCTACCGCGGCGTTCAATGCCAGGATGTTGGTCTGGAAAGCAATGCCGTCGATCACGCCGGTAATGTCGGCGATTTTCTGTGAACTACCGGCAATGTCGTGCATGGTTTGCACCACATTGGCTACCACCTTGCCGCCTTTCTGCGCGGTTTCGGAGGCGCTCAACGCTAACTGGCTGGCCTGGCGGGCATTTTCGGCGTTCTGTTTCACCGTGGCGGTCAACTGCTCCATGCTGGCAGCGGTTTCCTCCAGTGAAGCGGCCTGCTGTTCGGTACGAGAAGAGAGGTCGTTATTGCCGGCGGCAATTTCGGAGGCACCGCTATAGATAGCATCGGCCCCCTGGCGGACCCCACTGACGGTGTCGATCAGTTCGTTCTGCATATGTTTGAGGCTGGCGGCCAATACGCCCATTTCATTGCGGCTGTTCACTGCAATCGGCTGGGTCAGATCGCCGGCGGCAATCATTTTGATGTGTTCGATCATGCGGTTCAGCGGACGCACCAGGATGTGGTGAATGCCACTCCATACCAGTACGATCACCGCCAGAACCACCAGTAACACTACCGCCAGCGTCCAGAGTGCGAAGTTGAAGGAGTTGTTGCTGTCTTCTACTGCGCTCTGATAAAGCTTGTCGTTTTGCGCCAGGTAGGTGTTGTAGATATCTTCGAACGCGTCCTGATAGCTTTGCGTCGGCTGGTCAAAGAAGGCGTTGATCTTGCCCTCACCCAGCAATACGGTCAGTTCGGTTAAAGCGCCGTGCAGGATGCCGTATTGCTGCTTGAGCTTGTCGGCCGACTGCGCGTCCTGACGGGCATTGAGAGGGATTTTGTCATAGGCGGCGTAGTGTTGTTCTGCCACCACCAGGTTGCTTTTGGCTCGCGCCAGCAGCTCGGCCACAGTGGCACCGCTGCCAATGTTATTGGTGTCCATCATGTGACGAATACCGGCACGGTTGAGCGTGTTGCGGGCCTGCAGCAGGTTGACCCAGCTTTCGTTCAGCTCGGATTGTTGCTGGCGAATGGTCTGCAATACGGTGAAGTTTTCTTTGTCATTCTTCAGTGAGGTGAAGAACAGCCCGCCTGATACCAACTGCAAGGCGCCAAATAACACCAGCACCAGTAACAGGCTGGTGACCACCTTCATACGATTAAACATGTTTTCCCTTGTTAAACGCCCGCGCGGACAGGCCCTGATTACGTTGATTGACAGAGTTATCGGCGCGGTTGGGAAGAACTTTATGCGGGGAGGTAACTATTTTTATGTAGGGTTTGGGTTTGTCCGGTTTCCAGATCAGGGCGCGGTATGCAGCGCCCCTACGGGTAGTGGATCAGGCGCTTTTTGCCACGCTGTCGACCAGCGACATCTCTTCACTGCTCAGCAGTTTTTCGATATCCACCAGGATCAGCATGCGATCACCCAGCGAGCCCAGGCCGGTCAGGTATTCGGTCGCCAGCGTCACGGCAAATTCCGGCGCCGGACGGATCTGCTCGGTGGTCAGCGACAGCACGTCGGACACGCCGTCAACCACGATACCCACCACCCGTTGGCCAAAGTTAAGCACGATCACCACGGTATTTTCATCATAGGATACGTCCTGCTGAGCGAACTTCACTCGCAGGTCGATAATCGGCACAATCACGCCGCGCAGGTTGGTGACACCCTTGATAAAGGTCGGAGTATTGGCGATACGCGTAACCTGATCGTAGCCGCGGATCTCCTGAACCTTGAGGATATCAATGCCATATTCCTCATTGCCCAAGGTAAAAATCAGGAATTCTTGCCCTACCGTTTCGCCAGCCAGTTTGCTGACGGTTGCCAGTCCTGCCATGTCATTCACCCTTCAAATCAATAGATTAATTGTTATGCGGCTGCGTCGGTCTGACGCTGTTCACGGTTCAGCGTTTGCAGCGCCGAGACATCGACAATCAGCGCCACGCTGCCATCACCGAGAATAGTGGCCGCGGAAATGCCCGGCACTTTGCGATAGTTGCTTTCCAAATTCTTCACCACCACCTGATGCTGGCCGATCAGTTGATCCACCAGCAACGCATAGCGACGGCCGGCGCTTTGCAGGATCACCACAATGCCCTGGGTAGCGTCGGTTTTGGCACCTGCAACCTCAAACACCCGGAACAGCTCCACCAGCGGCAGATATTCGCCGCGCACCTGCAACACCCGCTCGCCACCGGCTAACGGATGCAGGTCTTCGGCCTGCGGCTGCAGGGATTCCATCACGGCGTTGAGCGGCAGAATAAACACTTCGTCGTTTACCTTGACCGACATGCCGTCGAGGATCGCCAGTGTCAACGGCAGCAGGATGCGGATCGCGGTACCCTTGCCTGCCTGAGAGTGGATTTCTACATGCCCTCCCATCTCCTGAATATTGCGCTTCACCACGTCCATGCCAACACCGCGACCGGATACGTCGGTCACCTGCTCGGCGGTGGAAAAACCCGGGGCAAAGATCAGCATACCGACGTCTTCATCACTCATGCTGTCGCTGACTGGCAGCCCCTGCGAGACTGCCTTGGCGAGAATCTTCTCACGGTTCAGGCCGGCACCGTCGTCGGTCACCTCGATACAGATATTGCCGCCCTGATGCTCCGCCGACAGGATCAGATTACCCACCGCCGACTTACCGGCGGCGATGCGCGTGTCTGGATCTTCAATGCCGTGGTCCAGGCTGTTACGCACCAGGTGGGTCAAGGGATCGATAATGCGTTCGATCAGGCTCTTGTCCAGTTCGGTAGAGCTGCCCTGCAACTGCAGCTCTACCTGTTTATTCAGCTTACCGGCCAGATCGCGCACCAACCGCGGGAAGCGGCTGAACACGTACTCCATCGGCATCATGCGGATCGACATCACCGACTCTTGCAGATCGCGCGCGTTGCGCTCCAACTGACTCATGCTGTTCAGCAGGTCACCGTGATTGACCGGGTCCAGGTCGCCCGAACGCTGCGCCAGCATCGATTGGGTGATCACCAGTTCGCCGACCAGGTTGATCAGTTGGTCCACTTTCTCTACTGCTACGCGGATGCTGGTGGATTCACTGGCCTTGGCCCGCGGCTTCGGCGCTTCGGCCACCGCAGGGACGGGTTTGGCGACCGGCAGTGCTACAGCCACCGGCATTGCCGGCTCAGGGGTCACAACTGGCGTCTCGACCTGCGCCGGCGTGGTGAAACTGATTTGCTCCGGCTCCAGTACAAAACAGAGCACCGCGCTGATGTCATCTTCGCTGGCGGAGGTCAGCAGCGTCACTTCCAGGCTGCTTTCAGTCTGATGCGGGTTTTTCACCTCGCCCAGATTCCCCAGTTCTTCCAGCATCAGCGGCACTTCGTTCGGCTTCAGGCCACACAGGCAAACCCGCATCCCACCGTCCATCGCCGCAGACGTGGCGGCGGCATGTTCCGTGACCGGATGCGCTACAGAGGCATCCTGCTGCTGTGCGTCTAACGCAAGCTGGCGCAGCGCCTGACAGATGTATTCAAAGCTGTCGGCGTCAGGCTTTTGCGACGTTTTATAAGCGTCCAGTTGCTCCTGCATAATGTCTTTGGTTTCCAGAAACAGGTTGATAATCTCGGTGCTGAGGCTCATTTCCTGACGCCGTGCACCGTCCAGCAAGTTCTCCAGCAGGTGGGTGGTTTCCTGCAGCACCGAAAAGCCAAAGGTGGCCGCACCGCCCTTAATTGAGTGTGCTGCACGAAAAATGGCGTTCAGCGGCTCAATGTCCGGAGCTAACGGATCCAGCTCCAGCAGGTGTTGCTCCATGTCGGCCAGCAACTCGTCTGCTTCATCAAAAAAGGTCTGATAAAAGGCACTAATATCCATGCTCACGGGATCACCTCTGCTGTGAGTCGCTGTTAATCGGTGTAGGGACAGCCGCTGGCTGCTCCGGTGCAATCAGGGTGGCCGGAGCCGTCGCTGTAGGGGCCAGCGACTTCAACTCGACCGGCTGGACGACATCCATCGCGTTGCTTTCGCCATTTTCGTGTTCGATGCCCTGCTGGGTTTGTTTGTTCAGCACCAGTACGGTGATGCGACGGTTGATGGCATCGTCGGCACCGTGCTGTTTCAGACTCATGGTGGCGGCCATGCCCACCACCCGCAGTACTTTGCCTTCCGACAGACCACCGGCGATCAGTTCGCGCCGTGAAGCATTGGCACGATCGGCCGAAAGCTCCCAGTTGCTGTAACCGCGCTCGCCGCTGGCGTAAGGAATATCGTCGGTATGGCCAGACAGGCTGATTTTATTCGGCAGGTCATTGAGGATCGGAGCGATTGCCCGCAGGATATCTCGCATATAGCTTTCAACCTGCGCGCTGCCGGTTTTAAACATCGGGCGGTTTTGACTGTCGATGATCTGGATGCGTAAACCTTCATCCATCATGTTGATCAGCAGATGCGGGCGCAGCGCTTTCAGACGCGGATCGGACTCAATCAGCTCATCCAGTTTTTCCCGCAATTTGTTCAACCGCAGCTCCTCGTCACGCTTCTCCAGCGTATCGATCTGCCTTTTCACCAGTCCGTCCTGCTGGGTAGGATCATCCCCACCGCC
Organism: Serratia proteamaculans; assembly: GCF_008830365.1. Taxonomy (GTDB): domain Bacteria; phylum Pseudomonadota; class Gammaproteobacteria; order Enterobacterales; family Enterobacteriaceae; genus Serratia; species Serratia proteamaculans. The sequence continues at coordinate 1,339,333 of NZ_WBKI01000001.1, forward strand.
AGGAATAGGGCTGCTTTCCGAACTGCTTTTGTCGCCGTTCGTCAGCGCCACTTTAAGCGGCGTACGGAAGTATTCGGCGATTTGTGTCAGTTCCTGCGGACTGGCGATCGCCAGCAGCCACATCACCAGAAAGAATGCCATCATCGCCGTCATAAAGTCGGCATAGGCAATCTTCCAGGAGCCGCCGTGGTGGCTGGCCTGATGCGACTTGCGTTTTCTGACCAGAATAACCGGATGATTCTGCTTCATGCCTGTTCTTCTTCCGTCGCCTGCTGTGCCGGCGCTTTCACCCGACGCACATGTTCTTCCAGTTCGACGAAGGACGGACGTTCGGTGGTGTACAGCGTTTTACGGCCGAATTCGACCGCAATCTGCGGCGCATAGCCGTTCAGACTGGAGAGCAAAGTGACCTTGATGCACTGCATCATTTTGACGTTTTCGGCGCTTTTCTGCCGCAACAGGGTCGCCAACGGCGAGATAAAACCGTAGGCCAGCAAAATGCCGAGGAAGGTACCGACCATCGCGTTGGCGATCAACGCCCCCAGCTCGGCCGCCGGGCGATCGGCCGAGGCCAGCGCATGCACCACCCCCATCACCGCCGCGACAATACCGAAGGCCGGCAACGAATCACCGACCATCGCCAGGCTACCTGCCGGCACCTCGCTTTCCTGTTCAAAGGTTTCGATCTCTTCGTCCATCAACGCTTCGATCTCAAACGCATTCATGTTGCCGCTCACCATCAGCCGTAAGTAATCGGTAATAAACTCTACGAGGGTGTTATCGGCAAGAATGCGCGGATAATTAGAGAAAATTTCACTTTCCTGCGGATTATCAATATCGAACTCGAGAGACAGCATGCCCTGCTGGCGGGACTTGGCCAGCAGCCGATACAGTAGCGCCATCAGATCCATGTATAAATCTTTGCTGTATTTTGAACGGCGCATCAGCTTGGGAATGGCGCGCAGGGTGGATTTTATCGCCTTACCGTTGTTGCCCACGATAAAAGCGCCGATACCCGCGCCGCCGATAATCAAAAATTCTGCCGGCTGATAAAGCGCGCCCAGATGGCCCCCCACAATCAGGTAGCCCCCAAAGACCGCACCCAATACCACGAGATAACCCAAAATAACTAACACACGCATTCCTTAAATTAACAATGTGGATGGAAGGTGGGCTAAGCGCGCGTTTGAGACGCACCGACGCAGCAGGCTGGGCTGCGCCGATGGGTTCGGCATGCCGAACCCTGCGTTTCACAAATCGGTTTAGGTCTGGATAAACCGGCGCTGCCGCCGGTTCAAATCGCGCGTTTAACCTGCTCGTCCAGCAGTTGAGGAATAATATCGGCCAGTTGCGGCGAAAGTTTACGTCTTTTTACTGCGCGGGATGGGGGTTGGCATAAACTGCAAACAAAACTGTTCAACGGCTGGTGCGCATGGGTGATAAAAGTACCGCCGCAGCAGTTGCAGGCAGAAAGCTGCAGCATACCGCTATCGACGAAACGCACCAGCGTCCAGGCCCGGGTCAACGCCAGCAACGGTGGCTTGCCCGGCGCGTGCGGACACTGTTCCAGATACAGGCGATAGGCTTTAATCACCGCTTCAACGCCTGTACAGTGCCCACTCTTCATCAGGAAGCTATAGGCGTTATAAAACATCGATGAATGGATGTTCTGTTCCCAGGTCATAAACCAGTCGGTCGAGAACGGTAACATCCCTTTGGGTGGCGGACTGCCGCGCAACTCCTTATACAACTTAATCAACCGCCCACGGCTGAGCTGAGTTTCACTTTCCAGCATCTGCAAACGGGCGCCCAACGTGATCAGCTCCATGGCCAGCTGAATGTCCTTGGCTTCCTGAACAATACTTTTCTCTGCCATCATCAAGCTCTTTTCTTCGTCGCACTACCGTCTTTAGCCGACAGCTCTTGCAGTAAGTGGCTTGATAGCAAAATGCCGGTATGGATTTGCTGCAGATCGTCCACGCGCGACTCTTTTGTCAGGCGTTCAATCGTATGGTGATCGTTAAAACGGAATTGACAGACCAACTGGTTGGTCTCAGCCAGTTTGACCATTTGCGGTAACGTGAGTTGAGCGAGTGCATCAGCCATGGTCTCGTCGATACCCAGACGGAACATTGCCGATGCTTTTTCATCATTAATCAGACGCTGTGCTAAAAGTAAATATGACAAATTGATGTCATAAATATGCTTAAGTAATTCAGACGTACCCATATTCCCCATCCCGACAGACTATGTTTAAAAACATACGCTGGGTGATAATTTTTATCGCCCGTGACCTGGGTTTGTTCCCTAAGTTGGCAAATGAAGCCCTAAATAACGACCGTTATAAATTTTTCAACATCACTAAATTCGGACCGTCATTCAGTATTTGATACGTGCGTAAACCAACGTGTATGGATGTACAGCATTTTGCTCCAGCAGTGTTTAATCACCGTGAAACTATTTTTACAAAATTAACAAGATTATTCCTAATGCAGCGCAACTCTACCCCCGAACCATTAGCACACACAATGTAAGTAAGAGGCAATTTTAAATACAATGTGATCTAGATCACAAAAATAAAAAATATTTAAGCCAAATATCCGCTTTACCGTCTGTTTTTCAATCTGGTTTTAGGGCAAAAAATAGCCATAAGTAAAAAAACGTCTTAAAAACAATGTATATAAGCCAAAAAAATATCTTTTTTAGATCAATTCGAACAAAAGCATTACCAAACTAAAATAACAGAACAAAAATCTGCTCGTAGCCGATAAAGACAGTATAAATAACCGTTTAATAACCCATAAACTATCCGCATTGAAAAGTAACGCATGTAAACTATAAGGTTATTGAGTTTCGGATTTAACTTAAAAGTCGAGTGATAGGTTGTTTTATTTTTCGGCTAATGATCGTTTTCGGTTAACAAAGACTCGCTTAAGTTGTGAACAAGACAGTAGTCGTAACCATATGTTTCACGATAAGGAGAATGAAGCGTCTGGTTTCGGATTTTTCTTGAGCGAATTATCCCAAGACGATTTATCGGCAGTATTAATTAAAACTTTAATAATTTTTTATCGCCCGACGAAAAATCATTTAAATCTCATATAATGTTTATTGCCCAATAAACCTCGGTGTCATTTCCCGTCACGCTTATAAATTAAAACGTAGTTTCGTTTTATTTTATACATTGGTTTCATCTATACCCGATGGATTTCAAGTTACCGCCTGACAGCCTGCTCGCACATCCTGAAGACGGGCAGGTACATTTCATGGCCGATTCGCACTAATTGGTTGAAAAAAGCATCAGTGGGTGTTCCGCTCTCGAGAATCAGGCGGCATTGCATGTTGCATGTGCGCTCATCGCAAGCAATACCCTGCCGATCTGATCACCTGGACTTTCCAAACCTGAGGCTTTCCCTATTTTGGGTGCCAATCAGCAGGTTGGCATTGCCGACAACGCACGGGCATATTATTATTCTCAACGCAGGATCAACTTGCGCGCAGCCATTTATTACCGTATCGAAATTTATTTATTTGAAATTAATTTTTCAGGTCACACATCACACTTTTGCTGCTGTCATGATGACAGGGTGATGTTTCTTCGTCCGGCGACAACTCTTAACAGGCTATATTTTAATCATGACTGATACCCTGGATTACCTGATGACATTCCGTAAATGCACCAGTTTGGACAGCGTGGAAAAAGTGTACGACAAGCTCAACTATTCCATTGATAATGATATTGAAATCAGCAACATGTACCGAGCCGCCGATCACCGCCGCGCCGAACTGGTTGCCGGTAAATTGTTCGATTTGGGCAAGGTGCCGAAAACGCTGTGGGCACAAGTGCTATAATTTTTTATTACACGCGCGTATCGATTTATCTTTTATTGCTAAATAACGGCAATAGTCTGTGATTTATTGACGCGCGTGATACAAAACACATTTATTAGTTTCGCCAGGCTCTACCCTTTCCCCCAAGAACAGGAAACAGGAGTGGAAGATGGGATATCAAAACGTTTTGGTTACCGTCGCCGTGGCGGCAGACAGTCACCGCCTGGTTGAAAAAGCCGTCTCCATCGTGCGTCCTTACAACGGCAAAATCACCCTGCTGAGCATGATAGCCAATCCAGAAATGTACAATAACTTCGCCGGGCCGATGTTGGGCGATCTGCGCGCGTTGATGGAAGAGGAAACGTTGCTGTTTATGGAAGAGTTACGCCTGCGGGCCGATTACCCGATAGCCGATACGTTGATCGTCCACGGCGAGTTAGGTGACAGCCTTAACTATGCCAGCCATCAGCAAACCTTTGATTTGGTGATCTGTGGCAACCACAGTGACAGCATGATGAACAAGGTTTCCTGCTCTGCAGCGCGCTTTATCAATACCAGCCATATCGACGTGCTGATCATTCCTCTTTGAAGCTGAGCACATTAGGCCATTTCCCCTTGCCAAGGATTGTCTAGACTTAGGGCCCGTGTCCGCTTAAGGAGTCTACGATGTCCCAGTCTACGCAACAAAACCGCCGTTTTCTGTTAGCCTCACGTCCGCACGGTGAACCTACCGCAGACAATTTCCGTCTGGAAACAACGACGATACCGCAACCCACTGCCGGCCAGTTGCTGTTACGCACCGTTTACCTGTCACTTGATCCTTACATGCGCGGCCGAATGAGCGATGCTCCTTCTTATGCCCCACCGGTAGAGATCGGTGAAGTGATGGTTGGCGGCACGGTATCCCGGGTTGTCACATCGCAGCATCCTGACTTCAAACCCGGTGACTGGGTGTTGGGTTACGACGGCTGGCAGGATTACGCGCTGTCTGACGGCAGCGGCCTACGTAACTTAGGCCCGGATCAAAAACACCCTTCCCGCCTGCTCGGCGTCTTGGGCATGCCGGGCTTCACCGCCTATATGGGCCTACTGGATATCGGTCAGCCGAAACCCGGTGAAACCCTGGTGGTGGCGGCCGCCAGCGGTGCCGTCGGTTCCGTCGTCGGACAGGTCGCCAAACTGAAAGGTTGCCGCGTGGTCGGCGTGGCTGGCGGTAAAGAGAAATGCCGCTATGTGGTAGAAGAGCTGGGCTTTGATGCCTGCGTTGATCACCGGGCGCCTGATTTTGCCGAACAGCTGGCCGCCGCCTGCCCACAGGGCATCGACATTTATTATGAAAACGTCGGTGGTGCCGTGTTTGATGCAGTGATCCCACTGCTTAATACCCAGGCTCGTATTCCGGTGTGCGGCATTATCGCCCATTACAACGCCACCGACTTGCCTGCCGGCCCAGATCGCCTGCCGATGCTGCAGGGGCTGATCTTGCGCAAGCGCATCCGCATGCAAGGCTTTATTATTTTCGACGACTATGCAAAAGGTTTTGGCGAATTCCTGCAGCAGATGGGCGAATGGGTTGGTCAGGGAAAAATCAAATTCCGCGAAGATCTGGTCGACGGGCTGGAAAATGCTCCACAGGCGTTCATCGGCCTGCTGCAAGGCAAGAACTTCGGCAAGCTGGTGATCCGCGTTAGCGACGAGTAATGTTTCAGGGCGCAGTCATTGTGAACTGCGCCCTGTTATTAACTCAATGCAGCGCCCCGCCGGAAATCGTTAAATCCTCCCCGACCGTCAAAGTGGTATGCACAATACTTCGCACCGCCTCAATCATCGTCGCTAATGCCATGCTCGGTTTGCCCGGATGATTGACCGCCAGCTCATGGCTGTACGGAATGTGGATAAACCCGCCTTTGATTGCCAGATTATGGCTGGCGATATGATGACTCAGCCCATAAAACAGCTGGTTGCAGTTGTAGGTGCCCGCCGTATGCGATACCGCGGCCGGAATGCCTGACTGACGCAAGTGATGCACGATCGCCTTCACCGGGCAGCGTGGAGAAGTAACCCACCGGTCCGCCCACCACCACGGGTACGTCTATCGGTTGTTTACCGGCATTATCGGGAATACGTGCATCGATCAGGTTGACGGCTCAATGCCGGTCACCAATGCCCAGGCCCGGCTGCTCACCCTGTTTGACGATCCGTTGTTCGTCCGCTGCGGCGGAAGCATGATGCCGACGTTGCCGGACGACAGATAAAGCACGCCCCTGCTTTGGCGTAGTTATGCGATACCCTGCACCAACTCAATCTCAATCCTTTTCGCCGTTAATTCATCCCTACTAAAGCATTAGCCATTCGATCAATCGACCCGCGTCCGCCCCCGCCCTGAGCGACTCTTCGTCCAACCAAATAGGAATCCTCCTAAATAACATTCCTTTTATTTATATATGAGATCATCTTTACCCTGCGAATGGTAAGTACGCAAAACGACCTGTCACTTTATTTGCGTTAAAAAATAGTCGTTATTTAAGTACATTGGCTTAAGTGTTACATAAATATTTCATGGTATTACCAATTACCCAAAGAACATCCACACAAAAACAATAACTACATAAATACATGTTTTACATGGTTTAAATTTAAATTGTGAGTGAGATAACGAATTGAGCATTGATCCAGAAGGTTATTTTGCAAATTTGCAAGGCTATTGTAGACTGCGAAAACTCTGTTTATATGTAAACTTTGTTAAGTTTTTCGTCAGTCCATGTCTCAATTCGTGACAGATACGTCATCGGGATCCTGCGTTAATTCTCGTGCGGTAGCTATGTCTCAATCGAGAGATTGTGCGAATTATCTTATCATTCCACATCCCTCTCGGGCTGCCGTCAACCACGGTTTAAACGCCTTTCCGGTGAGTGTTACTCGCTGGGCTTTTTGAGTTTACAGTTGAGTTATTGAGCCTAAAAAACCTGACCGTCACCATCAAACAACCAGGTTAAAACAGCCAGCAGCACAAAGATTGTGAAGTAACCTGATATCTATTAAACCGAAAAACGGGATTGTTTTTGAGCGATGCGGCCTAGCTGTTCGCTGATATCTACGGGAAGCCTTACACACAATGAAAGCCGTAAAACCATTGCGCCCAAGCGCAGTTCATCGTCCTTGCCACGGGCAGGGAAAACATCATCCGGATGTCTCCGTTTTGGCGCTAGCCGACATGGGGGTATCCCCGCGTCTGCACCCTAAACCCGAACTGTGGCAACTGCCCCATAAAGTGTTACCGCTCGGCCACTGGGTTAATCATCAGCCCTTCACTCCCCCCACGACGAAAAAGGTTTCCCGACGGATACCTTTGTCCCATGGCTGAAAGGTTCGCCGGCTACGCTGGTTTACTCGCCTCAGCCGGCAAAACACCCCTGATACGCATCCTGACCTGCCAGCTAAAAATAATGTCGCTTGCGCCTCCAGTCGGCGCTTTTATTACACAGCCGCTTCATTTCTGCCCATAAAAAACTCAAAGAGGATATTGTGAAAACACGGATTACCTTAACGCTGTTGACCGCCCTGACGCTTGCCGGCTGCTCCACCCCGCCACCACCACCACCGGTACTCGATAACAACGCCCTGATCAGCAGCGAAGTGGACGGTGTAAAACTGCAGCACCGCGTCGCCATCACAGCTCCCCAACAGTTCAAACCCATAGGCAAGGAATACCGTAGCCTGTACGCCGCCAGCATCATGAGCAGCCCCGGCTACAACGGCACTCCGGTCGGCAACCTGGACAATGCCGCCGCTTTCTATGCGTTGGGTGAAGTAGAAAACCACTGGCTGGCAATCTCCGAAGTCGACGGAGGCGATCTGATGGGGTACATCCAGACCAACGCCGGTGTACCGGCAACGCGTTACAAATCGACGCTGCGTAAAGATTTACCGCGCCGTACCCGTACCGCCCAGCAGGACTGCGTAAAAGTCGGCGGTGACAGCAAGGCCTGTAAAAGCGCCGGTTCTGCCACCTGGATCCTTCAGTAGTTCCCCCCAGGTTGACGAGACTTAACATGATAACCACATCCATCACCTCCCGCCGGTGCGGGCTATTGTTCCTGATGTTGGGCGCACTGACGCTCAGCGGCTGCATGTCCTCTGCCAAGAGTGTGCCCTCTCGCTACAGCTTGGTCTTTGACGCCGACCGCCAGGTCAATGCCGTAGCCGGTCAACGTCCTGCACCGATTAAAATTCGCGTGCTGCTGCTGCGCTCTGATGCGGAATTTATGGAGGCCGACTTCTTTAGCCTGCAGAGCGATGCGAAAAGCGTGCTGGGAGCCAGCCTGCTGGACAGTGACCAGTTCTTCCTGACTCCGGGCCAGATGGGCAAAAAGCTCAGCGGCCAAAGCACGCTGGAAACCCGATATATCGGCATCATCGCCGAATATCAAAACCTGGATGGCAAAGCCTGGCGCATTTCCTTACCGCTGCCGGAACCGACCGAGACCAATTTTTACAAAGTATGGCAATTCTCGCCGGATGAGCTGGAAGCCCACATCGTCGCAGGCATTAGTGGCCTGCGTACCCTGAAAGATCCCGACTGACCCACCGCTGTGCTGAAGCGAAGTAACCAAAGGTGTGATGATGAAAGATGCTCATAAGGTAGTCTGGACTGAAGGGATGTTTTTACGCCCTCACCATTTCCAGCAGGCGGAAAACTATCTCGAAAGCTACATGCGCAATTGGGGCCAGGCCCACCAGGGTTGTTTTTGGGGTTTCCTCAATCTGGATTTGGATCAGACCCTGCTGCGTCAGGGCAAAATTGCCCTCAACGCTGCCAGCGGCATCATGCCGGACGGCACGCCGTTTCGTTTCTCCGGCGCCCAGCAGGCGCCCGCCCCGCTGACCATTACCGAAAACAAGACCGGCGAAAACGTGGTATTGGCCCTGCCGACCTATCGCGCGGGCCGCGAAGACGTGATTTTTCAGGAAGCGCCGGACGCGCTGGCACGCTATCTGGCCTATGAAAACGAAGTCGACGACCTGAACGCCGTCTCGGTCGGCAGCGCAGCACTACAGTTTGGTCAATTGCGCCTGCGCCTGATGCTGGAAAGCGACCTTAACGCTGAATGGACGGCACTAGGTGTCACCCGGGTGCTGGAAAAACGCGGCGATGCCAGCCTGCGTCTCGATCAGGTGCAAATCCCGCCGATGCTGAACTGCCAGGGAAGCCCGGTGCTGAAAAACTTTATCAACGATTTGCAGGGCCTGTTACAACAGCGCAGCCAACAGATGAGCCAGCGCCTGCTGCAACCGGGACGCGGCGGCAGTTCCGAAATGGTCGACTTCATGCTGCTGCAACTGATTAACCGCCATCTCGGCCAGGTGAGCCACGCTTACCATCTTGATCATCTGCACCCGGAACGCCTGTTCGCCGACTGGCTGCAGTTCGCCACCGAACTCGCCAGCTTCTCGGCACAGCGCACGCCGGAAGCCCGACTGCCGGTGTATGACCATGACAACCTGGCACTGTGTTTTGGCAAATTAATGCTGTTACTGCGTCAGGGACTGTCGGTGGTGCTTGAAGACAACGCCATCCAATTGACCCTGGTCGAGCGCTCGCATGGCCTGAACATCGCCACCGTTCAAGACACCAAAATGATGCGCGACTTCGGTTTCGTGCTGGCGGTACGTGCCGACGTGGCAGCCGAAGTGCTGCTGACCCACTTCCCGGCGCAGATGAAGATAGCCCCGGTCACGCGTATCCGTGATCTGGTTCAATTGCAACTGCCGGGCATTGGGCTGCGTACCATGCCGGCCGCGCCACGTCAGATCCCCTATCACGCGGGTTACACCTATTTCGAACTGGAAAAAGGCAGCGACCTGTGGAAACAGATGGAAAAATCCAGCGCCTTCGCCCTGCACCTGGCCGGCGACTTTCCAGGACTGGATATGGAATTTTGGGCGATTCGCAGCCATACGGACCGGTAACTTATGACTCAGGAAAATAGCATGACGCCGGCGGGCAACCCGCTGGTAGAGGCCGCCAACCCGTTGCTGAACGCCATCTCACAAATCCGTCAGTCGGCCACCCACGCCAACCCGGCGCAACTGCGCCAGCAACTGATTGATAAAGTGCGTCACTTTGAACTCCACGGGCAGCGTGCCAACCTACCGTATGAAGTGATTATCGGCGCACGTTATTGCCTGTGCACCGCTCTGGATGAAGCCGCCGCGCTGACACCCTGGGGCAGCAGTAGCGTCTGGTCCGGCAGCGGATTGCTGGTGACTTTTCACAACGAAACCTGGGGTGGAGAAAAATTCTTCCAACTGCTGGCAAAGCTGTCGCAAAGTCCGCGCGAACATATCCAACTGCTGGAGCTAATTAACTTTTGCCTGCTGCTGGGGTTTGAAGGCCGCTACCGGGTGATGGAGAACGGTCGTTCGCAGTTGGAGACCATGAAGCAGCGCCTGCTGCAGCTGATCCGCTCGGTGCGTGGCGGTTATGCCCCACCGCTGTCGCCCAATGCACTGGACTTGCCGGTGCAGCAAAAGCTGTGGCGCCCACTGGTGCCGCTCTGGGCCTGCGTGGCGCTGACCGGTTTCCTGGCGTCGTTGCTGTTTATCGCCCTCAACTGGCGACTGGGCGACAGTACCAGCCCGGTATTGGCCGCCATTTATCAGACCAATCTGCCCCAGGTCGCCATCGGCAACCCGGCACCGGCGGCGCCCCCGACGCTGAGTCTGAAAAGCTTCCTGCGTAAAGAAATTGCCGAAGGCCTGGTGGTGGTGCGTGACGAAGCACAGCAAAGCGTGGTGATCCTGAAGGGTGACGGCCTGTTCGACTCCGCCGCCACCACGGTTCGCGGCAACTATATTCCGGTGATTGACCGCGTTGCCGCCGCCATGAACGGCGTCAGCGGCAAGATCCTGGTCACTGGCTACAGCGATAATCTGCCGATCCGCAGCGCGCGCTTCGCTTCCAACTGGGAACTTTCACTGGCCCGCGCCGAGGCGGTAAGCGCCCGGCTGCAGAAACACCTCGATAACCCGCAACGGGTGAAAGCGGAGGGCCGTGGTGAAAGCAACCCGGTCGCACCGAACAATAGCAAAGTGAACCGGGCGCTTAATCGTCGGGTAGAAATTACGCTGTTGGTTGCGCCAGAAAATACCCAGGCGGAAATCAACGGCTTGCCGCAAGGAAACGGAAAGTAATGCTCAGTACGTTATTCTCCATCATCACCAGTCGCCTGTTATGGGGCTTTGCTGGTATTACCGCGCTGGCGTTCATCATCTGGATGATCGGCCCGTTGGTGGCTATCGGCGATTATCGCCCGCTGGAACCGGAACTCAACCGCCAGTTAGCCATCGGCGCTCTCTATCTGATCTGGTTTCTGTGTCGCATTATTCCGCGTATCTACAACGCCTGGCTCAACCGTCGGTTGCTGAGCAACCTGCGTGCCAGCGAGGAAACCCCGGCAGAAAACGGCAAGCCCGTAGCCAAACAGGATGAACTGCTGGCCCAGCGTTTTGATGAAGCGGCGCAATTGCTGAAAAAAGCCCGCTTCGCACCGGGCCAGGGCGACAGCAAGCACCGCTGGATGACTCACTTCAGCCGTCAATATCTTTACCAGCTCCCCTGGTATGTGATCATCGGTGCACCGGGCGCAGGGAAAACCACCGCGCTGGTCAACTCCGGTCTCCATTTCCCGCTGGCAGATCGCTTCGGCAAATCTGCCCTACGGGGTGTCGGAGGAACACGCAACTGTGATTGGTGGTTCACCAATGACGCCGTGCTGCTTGATACTGCCGGTCGCTATACCACACAGGAAAGTCAGCGAGAAGAAGATGCCGACGAGTGGAAAAGCTTCGTCAGCCTGCTGAAAAAATACCGTACCCGTCAACCGATCAACGGCGTGATGGTGACCATCAGCATCGCCGATCTGTTGAGTGACAGCAGCGATGCCCGTGCCGCGCAGGCCAGCGCGCTGCGTAAACGCCTGATTGAGCTGCATGAGCAGTTGGGGATCCATTTCCCGGTTTACGTACTGGTGACCAAGACCGACCTGCTCAATGGTTTTATGGCCTATTTCAACGGCTTTGATAAGGCGCAGCGCGACCAAATTTGGGGATTCACTTTCCCCTATGAGGCTACACGTCAACCGGATTTCAACCTGAACGCCACCTTCGAACAACAATATACCTTGCTGCAGCAACGGCTGGATGCCGCGTTGCCTGAAACTTTGCTGGTTGAACATGACGCCCGCCAACGCGCCGAAACCTATCTGTTTCCGCAGGAATTCGCCGCTCTGCGTCCGTTGCTGAGCCAGTATCTGGATCAGGTGTTTGCCACCTCCAGTTTTGAGACTCGTTTTACGCCGCGCGGCATTTACTTCACCAGCGGCACCCAGGAAGGTCTGCCTTTCGACCGGGTGATGGGCGAACTTAACCGTTACCTGCAATTGCCGACCGCAAACAGCCAACAGCATGCCAACCCGGCCTGGGACAATGTGAACCCGACCGCGCCCATCCCGGCGACCAAGGGCCAAAGCTTTTTCCTGAAAGACACGCTGGAATCAGTAATTTTCCAGGAGTCCGGACTGGCAGGCAGCAACCGCTGGTGGGAATACCGCAACCGCGCCCTGCATTGGGCAGGCTATATCGCGCTGGCGGCTTGCCTGGCGATCCTAGCGATTTTCTGGTTCACCAGTTACAGCAACAACAAGGCCTATCTGGCCGAAGTCGCCGCCAAAGTGCCCGGCGTAGAACGACAGGGATTGGGTTTGACGCAGTTGGGTAACGGCGACATGTTATCGCTGCTGCCGTTCCTCAACAGCGTGCTGCATTTGCCGGATAGTCAAAACTTCTCGCTGGAAGATCCCCCGTTCACTTATCGCATGGGGCTGTATCGTGGCGATCAGGTCAGCGACGCCAGCGACTCGCTGTATCAGAAAGCACTAAAGGAGTTGCTGCTGCCGCAGGTGGCGCAGCAGATCGCCACTACGCTGCGTAACGACAACCACGGTGATGCCGACTTCAGCTACGAAGCGCTGAAGGCCTATCAGATGTTGTATCTGCCGAAACAGTACGACGGTAAATTCCTGCGCGCCTGGGTAATGCTCAACCTGCAGCGCAACCTGCCGCAGGGCAGTACGCAAAAACAATTGCAGCAGATTGAGTGGCACCTGAGCCAACTGCTCGACGTGCAGATCCAGGCTTCGCCTTATGCCAAAGATGAACCTTTGGTCGAGCAAGCACAGGTCGCGCTTAACCGTGCTCCCCTGTCGCAACGGGTGTACGGCCGCCTCAAGCGCCTGCTGTTGAAACAGACCGAAATCAAACCGGTCAGCCTGGTTGACCTGGCCGGCCCACAGACCGAACTGGCTTTTTCGCGCAAAAGCGGCAAGCCGGTGACCGACGGTGTGCCAGGCCTGTTTACCTCGCAAGGCTACTGGAAAACCTTCAACGACAATATTGATCCGGTGACCGATACCCTGCGTCAGGAAGATGTTTGGGTGCTGAACAGCAAAACGCCGGATCAGAAAAACGCCGATCTGATCAAAACCATTCGCCAACTGTATATGCAGGACTTTATCAGCGCCTGGGATGAACTGTTGGGTGATATTCAATTGGCCAATATTGGCAGCCTGAGCCAGCGCATCAGCAGCGCACGTTTGTTATCCGGCAACCCTTCGCCAATGCGGAACCTGCTGGTCAACGTCAGCAAGAATGTCACCCTGCGCGATGAGAAAAACGATGCTGATTCCCGCTCATTGCTGGATAAAACCGAGGATCGGCTGAGCCAGAATGCCAACCACACGCTGGAAGCCCTGTTCACCAACCGCCCCGCCAACGCCGACGGCGACGTCTCTGCCCAGCCGGAACAACTGGTGATGGCGCACTTTGCCGCGTTACTGGAACTGGCGCAAAGTCAGGGGGAAGGCAACAAAGCTATCCCGTTCGACAGCGTGCTCAAACAGGTTGATGAGTTATACAGCTACCTGACCGCGGTCCAGGGCGCGGCCAACAGCGGCATGTCGGCCCCGCCGAGCGATATCATCTCACGCCTGCAGGCCGAATCCGGGCGTCTGCCGGTGCCGTTCAAACAGATGCTGCTGTCGCTGGCAATCGGGGCCAGCAGTGACACCCAGCGCAAGGAGATGGAAAACGTCAAGAAACGCATCAGTGTCGAAGTCGGCAGCTTCTGCCGTCAGGCGATCGCCGGACGCTACCCTCTGGCCGCCCGGGCACGGCAGGAAGTGACGCCGGACGACCTGGCACGTATGTTTGCGCCCAATAGCGGACTGATGGACAGCTTCTTCCGTGACAACTTGCAGGGCAAGGTCGATACCACCCGCGCCAACTGGCGTTTTACCCCTGGCGTGGACGGCAAGACGCTACCAGGTGGCGAAGGCATCCTGCGTTCATTCCAGCAGGCGCAACGTATTCGTGATGCCTTCTTCGCCAACGGTACCGCCGCGCCGTCTTACCGCGTGACCGTACGACCGGTGCGGATGGATAACGACATCCTCAACCTGACGCTGGATATCGACGGGCAGTTGTTCAAATACAGCCACGGTCCGCAGGTTCCTCTGGTGGTCAGTTGGCCAGGTACCCGCAACACCAATCAGGTGCACCTGCAACTGGCGCTGGCCAACGGCTCCACCGCCAGCCTGGTGACCAGCGGCCCCTGGGCGCTGAACCGTTTGGTGGATACGGCGCAGTCCTCCGCCGGCAGCAGCAGCCTCGGCCGTCAGGCAACCTTTAACCTGGATGGCCACCGCGTCACGTTGGAGTTCACGGCCAACAGTATCCGCAATCCGTTCCAGTTGCCGGCATTCTCCTGCCCGTAGCCCCGAAAGGACAAGATGATGAGCAATGACCCGAGCCCGACCACAAGCATTGGCTGGTATGGCAAGATCCCTTCCGCCGGTGACTTCCTGCAGCGTCGCCTGCCCGACCTGGTGGTCAACAATTGGGCCCACTGGTTTCACAACGGTTTGGTGAACCTGCAACGCAATCCACCGGGGCCGAACGGGCACCCTTTCAGCAACGCCCCGGTATGGAACTTCGTCATTCCGGCCACGCTCGGCAGCCAGTATGTCCAAATGGGCTGCCTGCTGCCCGCCCGTGATCGGGTGGGACGTCATTACCCGATCTGTGCTCTGCGCCTGTTCTGCCAGGAAGACTGGCGAATGCAGCAATTGAACATGGCGGCAGAATGGTACAACCAGCTCGGGCATCGGTTACTGAATGGCGTGCGCAATGGTTTTTCTGCCGAGCAACTCGACCGTTCGTTGCTGGAGATCCCTGTTCTTGCCAGCCCACCCGTTGAGACAGATTCCGAGATCCTGTCGATCATCGGTTTCCAGCATCCGGACGTGCCCGGCCTCGGCTGGCAACAGGCGGCCGACTGCTTCGATCCAGCGCAGTACACCAGTTTCTGGTGGACCAATCAGGCCGATGGGCATCCGCTCTATACCCATGTGCACAGCGGCAACCTTACCGTGCAACTGTTCTCTCTGCTGTTTGAACCCAATGGCTGGGCACGCCCCGGTCGTGGCGGTCACTATCCGCAGATGTTTGATTAACCTCGCCTGTTGAAGGAAATTTTATGGCTATCGACACCCTGTTAGCCCCGGTTGACGCAGAAAATCCCTGCGGCGAAAACCTGGAGTACGACACTGATTTTCTGGCGATGGAGCAGGCTGCCACCGGTAAGAGTGAGCAGCAGTTCGGCAGCACCATTATCCCGGCAGAAGCACCGGACTGGGTGCAGGTGGAGCGACTCGCGACCACGTTGCTGGCGCGCACCAAAGATTTACGGGTGATGCTGTGCCTGACCCGCGCCTGGACGCAACTGCGCGGGCTACAGGGTTACGCCGACGGCCTGATGCTGATCCATCAGGCGCTGGATCGCTACTGGGATACATTGTTGCCACTGCTGGAATTCGACGGTGAGGCCGACCCGCTGTTTCGCATCAACGTGCTGGCCGATCTCGGCGATAAAGCCACGCTGACCGCCAGCGTGCGCGCCGCGCCGCTGCTGAAAGGGGCTACCGGTGAAATCTCGCTGCGCGATGCCGGGGCGCTGCTCGACGGCAGTAAGCTCGAGTGCCCGACCTTTCCTGGCGGCCGTGCGCGCCTGCAGGATGAACTGTCGCAACCGGACCGCCCGGAAGCCCAGTTGGTGGTGCACATCGCCGAAACCCTCGGTGCTATCCGCGCGACAGTCATCCGCCATTTGGGGGAAAGCGCCCTGCCGGAAATGCACAACCTGACCAAAATCTTTGCCCTGGTCGCTCAGTTCGGTCAGGACATCGCCCCGGTTACCGAAATGGCCGAACAGCCAGATGACGTTGCCGCCCAACCCACAAACGCAACCACAGCGCCATCGGGTGCCACGCTCAACTGGCGCAGTGCACAGATTCAGTCGCGCGATGATGCCCAACTGATGCTGGACAAGGTAAAAAGCTATTTTCGTCTTCATGAGCCAAGCCACCCGGCCCCGCTGATGATCGACCGGGTACAACGGCTAATTGCACTGGACTTTATGCAAATTATCCGCGATTTGGCGCCCGATGGTCTTAACCAACTGGAGACCATTCTCGGTCGTCCCGATAACGAGGAGAACAACTAGCCGCCGATCCCTTTGTTCTCTTAACGATAGTCATACCTGCATTTGAACCTGACTCTCCAAGCCGGAAGAGGCGCGTTCCCAATCGCCATAAGATGGAGTAAATCATGCCAAACTCGAAATCCCGCAGCGGGCAGAAATTTATCGCCCGCAACCGCGCACCGCGCGTACAGATTGAATACGATGTCGAAATTTATGGCGCAGAGCGCAAAATCCAGTTGCCGTTCGTGATGGGCGTAATGGCCGATCTGGTAGGGAAATCGGTTGATCCGCAACCGAGCGTTGATGAGCGCAAATTCCTGGAGATCGACATCGATAACTTCGATGAACGCATGAAATCGCTAAAACCGCGCGTGGCTTATCAGGTCGACAACACCCTGACCGGCGAAGGCAAGCTGAACATCGACCTGACTTTCGAAAGCATGGAAGACTTCTCCCCTGCCGCGATCGCCCGCAAAGTTGACGCGCTGGACAACCTGCTGGATGCCCGTACTCAGCTTTCCAACCTGCTGTCTTATATGGACGGTAAAAACGGTGCCGAAGAGCTGATCTCGAAGATCTTGCAAAACCCGGCGTTGCTGCAATCCCTGACCGATGCGCCGAAACCGGCTGCAGAAGACGACAACAATCAGCGTGAGGATTAATTGATGAGCAACTCGCCTCAGCAACAAAAAGCGCTGCAGACCACCGAAAGCTTCTCCAGTGATGAATTCAGTGCGCTGCTGAACAAAGAATTTCGGCCTAAGACCGATCAGGCCAAGGAAGCTGTTGAAAATGCGGTAAAAACCCTGGCACAGCAGGCGCTGGAAAATACCGTTACCGTCTCCTCTGACGCCTACCGCACCATTCAGGCGCTGATCGCCGAAATCGACGAAAAACTGTCGCAACAGGTTAACCAAATTATCCACCACGCCGAATTCCAGAAGCTGGAAGGTGCCTGGCACGGCCTGCACTATCTGGTCAACAACTCCGAAACCGACGAAATGCTGAAAATCCGCTTTATGAGCATTTCCAAGCAGGAGCTGGGCCGCACGCTGAAACGCCATAAAGGCGTGGGTTGGGACCAGAGCCCCATTTTCAAGAAGGTGTACGAGGAAGAGTACGGCCAGTTCGGTGGCGAGCCGTTCGGTTGTCTGGTGGGCGATTACTACTTCGATCACAGCCCACAGGACGTAGAGTTGCTGGGTGAGATGGCGAAAATCAGCGCCGCCTCCCACTGCCCGTTCATCGCCGGTACCGCACCGAGCGTGATGCAGATGGAATCCTGGCAGGAGCTGTCCAACCCACGCGATTTGACCAAGATCTTCCAAAATACCGAATACGCCGCCTGGCGCAGCCTGCGTGAATCGGAAGATGCCCGCTATCTGGGCCTGGTAATGCCGCGATTCCTGGCACGCCTGCCGTATGGCATCCGAACCAATCCGGTTGACGAGTTCGACTTTGAGGAAGAAACCGACGGCGCGAACCACGGTAACTACACCTGGACCAACGCCGCCTACGCCATGGCCGCCAACATCAACCGCTCGTTCAAAGAGTTCGGCTGGTGTACCGCGATCCGTGGGGTGGAGTCTGGCGGTGCGGTAGAGAACCTGCCGTGCCACACCTTCCCGAGCGACGACGGTGGCGTGGACATGAAGTGCCCGACCGAGATCGCCATCAGCGATCGTCGCGAGGCCGAGCTGGCCAAGAACGGCTTCATGCCGTTGGTACACCGGAAAAACTCCGACTTTGCCGCCTTTATCGGTGCCCAGTCGCTGCAAAAGCCGGCCGAATACTACGACGCCGATGCGTCTGCCAATGCTCAGCTCTCCGCCCGTCTGCCTTATCTGTTCGCCTGCTGCCGCTTCGCGCATTACCTGAAGTGCATCGTCCGTGACAAGATCGGTTCTTTCCGCGAGCGCGACGATATGGAACGCTGGTTAAACGACTGGATCATGAACTACGTGGATGGCGACCCGGCCAACTCCTCGCAGGAAACCAAGTCGCGCAAACCGCTGGCCGCGGCGGAAGTTCAGGTGGAAGAGATCGAAGACAACCCGGGCTACTACAGCGCCAAGTTCTTCCTGCGCCCACATTACCAATTGGAAGGCTTGACCGTCTCCCTGCGTCTGGTATCGAAACTGCCTTCACTGAAGCAGAACGACGCATCCTGATGTGCTGAAAGTCAGGCCGTGGAAACACGGCCTGAAAAATAACATGGAGGTAGGATATGGGAGCAAGACCACGATTTCTCGCTGCATGGACAGCAGCCAAAAATATTTATGACGCTAATGACTCGCTGGGAAAAGTGAAAAATACCATTGGCGGCGCAGTGCAACGCAACTTCGAGATCCCCGTGAATGCTGGAGGATGGGAAAATAGCTGTGCTGTGAGAATGAGTTATGTACTTAACTATACAGGGCATCCGGTCCCCAGAATAAGCCAACTCACGGTCTCTGGTGCAGATAAGAAATGGTACTTTTTCCGAGTACGTGATCTTATTTCATACTTGACAAAAACATGGGGAAAGCCAGATTTAATTATCAATTTCCCTCAACTACCCGTGACCCAACTGGCCAATAAAAAAGGTCTAATCCTTTTTGAAGTATCCGGATGGGACAACGCAGGTGGGCATGCTACGTTCTGGAATGGTTCCAGTTGTTCGGATCATTGCTATTTCAATGAGCCGGGCACAAATTACTCAACTCCTCGAGCCAACTTTTGGGAGTTGCCATGAATACTCTAATTAAATTCAGTCTGCTTTCAACGCTACTGAGTGTTTCATTGCAGTCGCAAGCCACGGATATCCAAGACCCAGTAGCATTTATCAAACAAATGCCTTATTTCCAGGTGGTTAAAGAGCTGGCACTGACTCGCTGTCTGGCGCAGGTTTCCGAATCAGACAAAACCTTCTCTCTTGATGCGGCCAGAACCGCCAATGCGATGAGAGAATGGATGCCGTTTGATATCGAATCCGGTGATGAGAAAGTGAATACTCTCATCGATAAGTTCAAATCCAGAGTGAACGCGTTTCACAGCGAGACTAAAAACAGCAGTACAGGGGTAACCTTAAACTGCCTGCGGCTTTATCACAGCACCGAGCTGGATAAATTATCTCGTGAAGTCATTGTTGGTGATCCTAATCACTCGTGGAATCAGGATAACCCGCAGTAATCAGCATTGGGCCATTGTCGTTTTTTAATGATGGCTCGGTAATTAATACCGAAAGCATGCGGTATTTAATGAGGTGCATGGCACAAGGATATTAAATGGTAGTGCATTACCAAACTTTCAATTCCTGCTGCTATTACCTGAATTTTTCAACGTAACGTTAATACTACTGTTAACCCTTAATAAAGAGTGAAGAAACTATGGCTATTGATATGTTCCTGAAAGTTGAAGGTGCCAGCGGTGAATCTAAAGATTCAAATCACAAAGGCTGGACCGACATTACTTCTTTCTCCTGGGGCGCTTCTCAACCAGGCAACATGAGCGTGGGTGGCGGTGGTGGTGCCGGTAAGGTTTGCTTTAACGATCTGCATGTCAATGCGCTGGTCGACAAATCAACCCCGGCGCTGCTGAAACACTGCTCCAGCGGTAAACACCTGACCAAGATTGAACTGTCAGTCTGTAAAGCCGGTGGCAGCCAGGTTGAATACGTCAAAATCACCCTGGACGACGTACTGGTCACTGCCGTGCAATATACCGGTGCCGGCGGTGAAGACACTGTGGGCGTGACTTACTCGTTCCAGGCATCGAAAGTGAAACAGCAGTACTGGGAGCAGAGCGATAAAGGCGGCAAAGGCGCAGAAAGCAGCGCAGGTTGGAATATCAAGGAAAACCGCGAAGCTTAATCTGTTTCCCCCGGTTCCGGCCGGGGGTTCTTCATACACACTCATTGGTAAATTGGGATGCAAACGTAAAAACCGCTATTTGGCCCGGCATGGATATTAAAATGAAAACTTCATACTTTGCCTTCACTCTTTTACTTTTACCGACTGCGTTACTTGCCGAAGACATAAAAATAGAAAATCTGTCACAAGAGGAAATATATAGTAACTGGTTGGTTAGCCGATGCCTTGGAAAAGCCACCGACTCCGAAAAGACCCGCGAAGATGCCTTCCGCTCAGCCAGCGCCTATTTGGAGTTCAGCAAATTACCTCTTGATGCTTTCGACAAGGGCGAGGAATTGGTTAGTCAATCTTTGCAGAAACACGCGCAGGGTTCTGTTAAGGGAAGCTACCATACATTGGAATGTCTTTCGCTTCCTCAATCCGCAGAAGCCAAAGTTATTTTCAAAAAATACGAAAAAAATGAATAGGCAGGCAAGGCTGAGATTGTTGCTCATAATCACAAGCTTAATAGCATCCCCTTCAGGGCTTGCACAGTTTAAGCAAATGTATAGCCCAGAGTCACAGCTTAAAAACTACGCACTTAGCGCCTGCATTGCCGAAGGTTATTCAGCAGCAGAGGTGAAAAATGACACCGCGGCCGCCGCTTGAGGCTATACCGAGTTTGGTGATTACTCCCTTGAAGCGCACACCGCAGTTCGCAAACTCGCCAAGCAATTTTTGGCACGTCAGTACGACAGCATGTCAGGTGAACCGATGACGATGGCAAAATGTATCGACCTTTACCATAGCCAAGAACTAAAACAAATAATAAGTAAGTACAAAGGCAAAGACGACAGCTAGCTTTTATAAGTGCTCTTGATTTCCGAATTAAAATTAAAATAGTTCATAAAAAACTCATAAACCGGCTTACCAAAATAGCCGCTAATTTTGGTAAGCCAAACACCGAAATAATAACTAACTGCAATACATCCTAATCAGCAGGAATGCCTTATGCGATTTTCTATTGTGAAAAATAAAAGTGGCCAGGTTGCGCCACAGAGTAGCTGCGACTTTTTGCCGCCCGGCGGCACCATTGGCCGTAGCGTGGACAACAACCTGGTGCTGCCGGACGAAGAGCGCGCCATCTCCCGGCTGCAGGCGATCGTACATATTTCTGCTGACGGCGAATGCCGCGTGACCAACCGCGGTAACGTCACCCGTATGCTGCTGAACGATATCCCGCTGGAGCGTGGCCGTCAGGTCGAACTGCAGGATGGGGACATTCTCGGCATCGACGATTACCAGATCCAGGTCACCTCCCTGCAGCAACAGGCTGCACCGCAAGCACAACCGGCGGTCAAAAACGTCGATACCGCTTCGGCCCCCGTCCCGGTAGCGACGGCCAAAGAAAAATCGGCAGCCCCTATCCCGAATGAAATCTGGGACAGCCTGGTAGAAGAGTTCACACCGAGTACTGCCGCCCCAGCAGCCCAGACGCCAGTCATCAATCAGGATCACCACCCGCTGCTGGAAACCCCAGAGCCCGAACGGAACCCGGTGGACCCGCTGGCACAGTTGGCACAGTTGGCTGGCAACGTCGAGTTACGTCAACTGCAAACGCAACAAACCGATCCGACGGCGCTGTTTAATACCGACGCGACCTTCGAGCGCGATCCTATTTTGGCCGATACCACCCCGAGTGCACTGTTGACCGAACAGCGCCAGACAGCTCGTCAACCTGCGCAGGTCAAACCCTCGACGGTAGAAAGTCACGAACAGGAGCTCGATCCGTTGGCGTTGTTTGGCGGTTCTTCCACTCCCGCATCGCCGGAGGCATTGAACAGCAACGATCCCCTCGGTCTGCTGATGGGCAGTGCCGTCCCTCTGACACAGCCGGAGGTACCCCAGCCACCGTTGCAACAGCCGGCAATGGCAGCTCGCGAGGAAACACCTCAACCCAAAGCCGCGCCGCAGCCGGTCGCACAGCCAACGCCGCTACCGCAACCTGAGCCACAATATCCCCCCCCGGTTCAGCCAACCACCGCTCAACCGCGTCCGCGTCCGGCCAACCGCCTGGGTATCGATCCGATCGCCTATCAGTCCGCACGCACTCAACATGGTCCAGTAACTAGCGGCGAACAGTTGGAAGGCCCACTGTTGGCGGCACTCCTGCAAGGGGTTGGTCTGGATGATCTACAGCCACAGCCGCACTTTGATGAGCAACAGCTCCGTCAGGCCGGTCGGTTGCTGAGCCTCTTTTCTCAGGGCACCGTCGCTCTGCTGTCTTCACGCTCGATCCTTAAGCGTGGCGTGAAGGCCGAGATGACCATGATCCTCGATGAGGCCAATAACCCATTCAAACTGCTGCCTTCGGGCAAGACGGTGTTGATGCAGATGTTCGGCAGCAAAATGCCGGGGTTTATGCCGCCAGAACAGGCGGTACGTGACGCGCTGATCGACCTGCAGGCACACCAGCTAGGCATGATCGCCGGTATTCGCGCCATCATCGCCGCCATGTTGCAGTCGTTCAACCCGGATCGTCTCGAAGAAGAAGCGCGTAAGGAAGGCGCGGCCCCTCGCCTGTCGCTGCCCGCCAGCCGCAAGGCGGCCCTGTGGGATTACTTCGTAAAAAGCTATCAGCAGACCTCTGGCGAAATCGAGGACGACTTCCACACCCTGTTCGGCGAAGCCTTCCTGCACGCCTATGACGTTGAAGTGAATCAATATAAAGACTCACAGACCCAACCGGATGCGTAATGAATATCACTATAGCCTCTACCTCCAATCAGGGCGGCCGCGCCTCTAATCAGGATCAGACCGGCGAAGTGGTCGGCAACCGCGCAGCCTGTTTCGTGGTTTGTGACGGCATCGCCGGTTTTCCCGGCGGGGACATCGCCGCCAAGCTGGCACACGACACCATCCTGCAAAACTTCGACGGAGAAAAGCACCTGAACGCCCAGAACATTCGCCAACACATTTCCAGTGCCAATGCCGCCATCCACCAGCAGCAGCGACAGGCGCATGAGTACAGCAAGATGGGCACCACACTGGTCAGCCTGTTTATCGATCGTGATTACCAACTGGCCTATTGGGCGCACGCCGGTGACAGTCGTCTGTATCTGTTCCGCCGCGGCTATTTGTATTCGGTCACCACCGACCACAGCCTGATCCAGCAAATGCAGGACGCCGGCTACCAGACCAGCGGCATCAACAGCAATTTGCTGTATTTCGCCCTGGGCCTGAATGAAGAGCGCGACGCCACCTACAGCGACGTGTTGCAACTGGAAGATGGCGACGTCTTTCTGCTGTGCACCGACGGCTTTTGGCACAGTTTTACCCAGTCGGAACTGGAACAATCGCTGCATATGGTCAACTCCCCCAGCGAGTGGATTGCCCTGATGGAGCAAGCATGGAAGAAAAATAATAACAGCGATAACTACAGCGCTATCGCCGTCTGGATTGGCTCACCGCAGGAAACCACCCTGCTGCATTCGCTGGCGGATGCAGAGCGGTTTTTGTCCCGCGACTGAGTCAGGTACACATTTACAGCAAGGTTCCCTATGAAATACTGGATGCCCGGATTTATCGCCCTGATGGCGATACCGGCCGCGCAGGCGGCGAATTATCGCTTGGTCTACTCCCCCAGCCAGAAGCTGGAGGTGTTTATCGACGACGTCAAAAATAGCCAACCGGCCAGTTGGTGCAGCAAAACCATCCCGCTGCGCATCGTTTCGGCGCAGAGCAAAGATCCCGCCGTGCTGGATGACTTCCTGCCCCGCGTCGGCAATCTGCTGGCCAAGCAATGCGCCAAGGCCAGCCAACTGCCCTGGACGCTGACCGACAAGCGCGGTGAAAAACTGGCGTCCGGCGAAGCCAGCAAGGCACGGGGCTGGAGGCCGGTGCAAAAACAGCAGGCCGTCGAGCCGATGACTCCCCCACCGCCGGTGATCCCGCCTGCCGTGGCGATCACCTCTCCCCAGGCAGACAGTGCACCGGTACCCCAATTTGACCTGCCGCAGGGCTGTCATTTCCGCACTTACTGGAACGAAGAAACCAACGGCAGCGCGCTGTTCATCCCGAGCGGCGACGCACTGCGCTGTGGTGAGGACGGCGGGTTAAACGGCAATAGCAGCGTGACTTTGCAGCAAAATGGCAAAACCGCTTCGCCGGTGCTGTCATTCTACCGGGGCTACCCGCTGGTGAAGATCAACGTCGGCGATCACCCCTTGAGCGTGGTCAGTGCCAACGTGCAGCGGCTGGTGCTCGGCGCCAACCCGCAGGCTCCGGGCAGTTTCCTGCTGCTACCTTTCGCACCGCAGCTGCACGCCTGGTCGTTTAATGGCGAAGTGATCGTCGAAATGCCCCGTGAACAAGCCGCAGATACCAACAAAATCAAACAACGCATTGAACAGGTACAACGTGCCTGGCAGCCGCTGCTGACCAACCCGGCCACGCCACTGAGTTTCAAACTGGTGGAAAAGCTCGCCGGCGATCGGGTCGATCCTGCCAGTGGCAGCTACCTGTCGGTTAACGACGCCACTCACTGATTATTAAGGAAAGCCCCGTGAAATCATTAGCAAACATGTTGCAAGGCGGCTCGGTCAGCGCGGCTATCGGCGCAGTGGAAAGTGAAATTAAAGCGCGACCGGCGGATGCCAATCTACGTGCCGCGCTGGTGCAACTGCTGTGCATCAGCGGTAACTGGCAGCGCGCCAACGCACAACTGAAATCCTGGCAGGCTCTGAAGCCGATCGCCCAGCCGACCACTTTGCTGTTAATGCAATCGGTCAATGCGGAACAGCAGCGCCAGGCCGTGTTCGCCGGCGAGGCAGCCCCCGCGCTGCTGCAACAAAATCAGCCCTGGCTGCAACAGATGATCCAGGCCTTACGTCACGATGTCTTGGGTGAAGCTGAACAGGCGCAGGCATTGCGCGATAGCGCGCTGGAAGCGGCACCGGCCAGTGCCGGGCAACTGACCCTGGATGAACAGCAACAGCCGGTGGCGTTTGACTGGCTGACCGACGGTGACGGCCGCCTTGGCCCGGTGTGCGAACTGGCATTGAACGGCACCTATTACTGGCTGCCCTTTGCCAATATCGCGGAAATTCAGTTCCAGGCACCGCAAAGCGCCATTGACCTGGTCTGGAGCCATGCACTGGTACGGCTGAACGATGGTCGTGAACAGGTTTGCCAACTGCCTGCTCGCTATCCGCTGGCCGCAGACAGCGACGATGCCCTGTTGCTCGGCAAACGCACCGAGTGGCTAGCGCTGGGCGAGGGTCCGCACTACGCCGGACTGGGCCTGAAAACCTGGCTGAGTGAGAACGATGAGTTCCCGCTGCACAGCCTGCGCCACCTGAGCTTTAACGCGAGCGCCTAATCATGAACAGCAAGCGGCCAACCCAACATGATGATGGCGATCTGCGCCGTCAGGGCTATCGCGCCCGTCAGGACAGCGAGCGCCTGACGTCACGCGACAAAATGGAGCCGGTGCTGCTCGACATGCTGACCGACGACCAACCGCTGAAAAAACAGGAAGCGCAGGTGCGCAATCTGGTCTCACACAGCGAACTGCGTCGCCGGGTGTTGCGTGACCTGCAGTGGCTGTTTAACTGCGTGAACAGCGAATCCAGTCTCGATTTGGGCAACTTCCCGCAGGTGCGGCGATCCACCCTGAACTATGGCATCGCCTCACTGGCCGGCAAGCGCATGTCGGATATCGAATGGCAGGATATTCAGCAGGCGCTGACCGAGTCCATCCTCAATTTCGAACCACGCATCCTGCCCGATGGCTTGCAGGTGCGCTGCATTTCGGACACCGGCTCGCTGGAGCTGCACAACGTGTTATCGATTGAAATCAAGGGCCGCCTGTGGTGCGTGCCCTATCCGCTTGAGTTTCTGTTCCGTACCGACGTGGACCTGGAAAACGGCCACTTCGATCTGAAAGACATAGGGTAAGGCGATGGACAGTAAACTTTTAGATTATTACAACCGCGAGCTGGCCTATCTGCGCGAGATGGGCGCGGAATTCGCCGAGCAGTATCCGAAAGTGGCGGGCCGCCTCGGCATGCGTGGCATCGACGTGGCGGATCCTTATATCGAGCGTCTGATGGAGGGCTTCGCCTTTCTCACTTCGCGCGTGCAACTGAAGATGGACGCGGAGTTTCCACGTTTCTCCCAACGCCTGCTGGAGATTATCTACCCCAATTATCTGTCGCCGACGCCGTCGATGGCGATTGCCGAGCTGCAACCGGACAGCAACAAAGGCGACATCAGCAACGGCTTTGTGGTGCCGCGCGGCACCATGATGGACAGCCAGTCGCTGAAAAAAAGCGGCATCACCTGCAGCTATACCACCGCGCACGACGTCACGCTGCAACCTGTGCGGCTGAAAAGCGTCGAGCTGGGCGGCATTCCGGCTGATATCCCGTTGGCCAGCCTGGGGTTGCAGCA
This sequence comes from Serratia proteamaculans, assembly GCF_008830365.1. Taxonomy (GTDB): domain Bacteria; phylum Pseudomonadota; class Gammaproteobacteria; order Enterobacterales; family Enterobacteriaceae; genus Serratia; species Serratia proteamaculans. The sequence continues at coordinate 1,366,045 of NZ_WBKI01000001.1, forward strand.
CAACGGCTGCGTCAGCGCGTTGCGTATCCGGCTGGAATGTTATGACAGCGTCACGCTGAACAACCTGCAGTTAGACCAGTTGATGTTCTACCTCGCGGGCCCGGATTTGCAGGCGCAGCAACTGCTGGAACTGCTGATGGAGCACAGCGTCGGGCTGATTTGCCAGACGGTGGAAGCGCAACCGCAGCGGAGAGTGCTGGCGCTGGATGGGTTACGCCAGGAAGGCTTTGCCGCCGATCAGGCATTGCTACCGAACGATCTGCGCAACTTTGAAGGCTATCGCCTGCTACAAGAGTATTTTGCCTTCCCGGCGCGCTTCCAGTTCTTCAGCGTCAACGGTATACGCCCGCTATTGCAAAGCGTACGTGAAGGCAAAAAAACGCTGCGGCAGTTTGAGATCCTGGTGTTGCTTGACCGCCAGGATGCGGCGCTGGAACGGGTGATCGACGTCAGTCATTTGGCACTGCACTGCACGCCGGTGATTAATCTGTTCCCCAAAGTCGCCGAACGCATCACTGTCAGCGAAAAAAGCCATGAATATCATCTGGTGGTCGATAATATTCGCCCACTTGATTATGAGGTGTTCTCTGTTCAACGGCTCGGCGGCAGCGCCAGCGAAAAACGCTATGAGCAGGAGTTTCGACCGTTTTACAGCACCCTGAGCGCGGATGACGGCAACTATGGCGCTTACTTTTCACTGCGCCGCGAACAGCGCACGCTGTCCGAACACGCCCGCCGCTACGGCACCCGCACCGGCTATGTCGGTTCGGAAGTGTTCGTCTCGCTGGTGGATGAACGACAGTCACCCTGGCATAGCGACCTGAAATACCTCACTGCCGACGTGCTGTGCACCAGCCGCGATTTGCCGCTAATGCTGTTGCAACAGGATCAGGGCAATTTCGTGATGCCGGACTCGATCCCGATTAAACAGGTGTCGCTGAAAAAAGGCCCGACGCCGCCGCGCCCGGCTCTGGCCGAAGGCATGATCACCTGGCGGCTGATTAGCCAGCTGCAACTGAACTACCTCAGCATGATGGACGGTGACCCGGAACAAGGTGCTGCCAGCCTGCGCCAGTTACTTGGGCTGTACGGCAACCTGAGCGAACCGGCAATCACCAAGCAGATCCAGGGCGTGCGCCACTGTAACCTGCGCCCGGTTTACCGCCGGGTGCCCGAGCCAGGCCCGATCGTATTCGCACGCGGCATCGCCATCGATCTGACCGTTGACGAGCAGTCGTTCTCCGGCAGCAGCCCCTACCTGTTGGGCAGCGTGCTGGAGCGGCTGTTCTCCCGGCTGGTGGCGATGAACACCTTTACCGAAATGACGCTTTCCAGCCAACAACGCGGCGAGATCGCCCACTGGCAGGCGCGCATGGGCAAAAGGACGCTGATTTGAGCCCGCATCTCGCCGGGGCGGAACTGACGGCACCGCCACAGATAAATGCCTTGCACCGCCTGCCGGAGGATTTCTGGCTGCGGCTGAGCAATGCGCCTTATAAACACGATTTATTTCAGCTGCTGCGCCGCCTCGATGCTCAGGGCGGGCAAGCTTACCTGCTGGGCCGCGCCCCATTGCCACGCCATGAAATGCTGCGGTTGGGGCAGGAACCTTCGCTGTCGTTCGCCCCGTCGACGCTGGCACAGGTCAGCCCACGGCCACAAAGTCCGTTACACGACGTTTCGATTTTCAGCTTTGGCCTGTTTGGTCCCAATGGGCCGCTGCCGCTGCACCTGACCGAATACGTGCGTGAACGGGTCCATCACCATCAGGACACCACCTTGCTGGCCTTTGCCAACCTGTTTCACCACCGGCTAACGCTATTGTTTTACCGCGCCTGGGCCGATGCGCAACCCACGGTATCGCTGGATCGTCAGGATGACCGGCGTTTCGACCAATACCTTTCCAGCCTGATTGGCATCGGCCAACCGGCGCAACAACAACGCGACAGTATCAATGCCCACGCCAAGCATTTTATGGCCGGTCATCTGATTCGCCACAGCCGCGATCCGGAAGGGTTAAGCAAAATCTTGCAGCAGTACTTCAAGGTACCGGTGCGCATCGTGGAAAACATACCGCACTGGCTGCGGGTAGATCCACGCGAACAGGCTCGCCTCAAGGCGGGTCGCGGTGCCCCCCGACTGGGAGAATCCTCGTTCCTTGGCATTGCAGTGCGCGATATTCAACACAAGTTCCGCATCGAACTGGGGCCAATGTCACAACAAAACTATGAGCGTTTTCTGCCCGGTGCCGAACTGTGCCGTCAGTTGCGTGATTGGGTGCGCCAATATCTGGGCATCGAGTTTGTTTGGGAACTGCGGCTGATTCTGGCGAAAGATCAGCTCAGCGGCACCCAACTCGGCGGTACTCAGCGCCTGGGATTAAGCAGTTGGCTGGAAGACGCCCGCCACCAACGCGACCTTGACGATCTAATCTTCAGCCCCGAACCGCTGGAAAACCCGTACTGACTTTATTCTGGCCGGAGCCATATGGCGCTCCGCCACGACCTGAGGAAAACCATGTCTGAAATCAGCCGCTCGGTATTATTTGGCAAACTGGATAACCTGTTATTCACCTCTCTGGAAAGTGCGACGGCGTTTTGCAAGCTGCGCGGTAACCCTTACGTTGAGCTGGTGCACTGGCTGCATCAACTGATGCAGGCACCGGATGCGGACCTGCAACAGGTGATCCGCCACTTTGCACTGGATGAAGCGCAACTGGCGCGCGATATCGTCGAGGCGCTGGATCGTCTGCCGCGAGGTGCCAGCGCGATTTCCGATCTGTCCGAGCATATCGACAGCGCGGTAGAGCGTGCCTGGGTTTATGGTTCGCTGAAGTTCGGTGCCACACAAATCCGCGGCGGCCATCTGCTGCTTGGCATCCTGAAAACCTACAGCCTGCGCCACCTGCTGAAGGCCATCTCCGCACAGTTTGAACACATCAACACCGATTTGCTGATGGAGCAATTTGCCACCATCACCGCCCACTCGGCAGAAAACAACCTGACGCCAAGCGCTCAGGCCGAGACTCCCCCGGCGGCGCAGAGCGGCGGCAGCGTGCTGGCGCAATATGCTCAGGATTTGACCGCCAGGGCGCGCAACGGCGAGATCGACCCGGTGACCGGGCGCGATGAGGAAATCCGCCAGATTGTCGATATTCTGATGCGTCGCCGTCAGAACAACCCGCTGCTGACCGGTGAGGCCGGAGTCGGCAAAACCGCCGTGGTCGAAGGGCTGGCGCTGCGTATTGTGGCCGGTGACGTCCCGCCGCAGTTGCGCGATGTTCAGCTTTATCTACTGGATATCGGCATGTTGCAGGCCGGAGCCGGGGTTAAGGGCGAGTTCGAAAAACGTCTGCAGACGGTGATTGATGAAGTTCAATCCAGCCCGACCCCCATCATTTTGTTTATCGACGAAATCCATACGCTGATCGGTGCCGGTGGCGCACAGGGCACCGGTGATGCCGCCAACCTGTTGAAACCGGCGCTGGCACGCGGTCAGTTGCGCACCGTTGGTGCCACCACTTGGTCGGAATACAAAAAATACATTGAGAAAGACCCGGCGCTGACCCGCCGTTTCCAGGTAGTGCAGGTGCATGAGCCGAGCGAAGACAAGGCGTTGCTGATGCTGCGCAGCACCGTCAGCCCGCTGGAGCAACACCACCGCGTGCTGCTGCTGGATGAGGCGGTCGACGCCGCCGTGCGTCTGTCGCATCGTTACATTCCGGCCCGCCAGTTACCGGACAAGGCCGTGGCGCTGCTGGACACCGCTTGTGCACGCGTCGCGGTCAGCCAACATGCGGAACCCGCACAGGTGGAAGACTGCCGCCACCGCATTGAAGCATTACAGATTGAATTGGAGATAGCCCAGCGCGAAACCAAGATCGGTATCGGCAATCCGCAGCGCCCGCAGGATATCGAAGCTCAGCTGGCGCTGTTGCAACAGCAACTGGAACAGCTCACTACCCGCTGGCAGGATGAGCTGGCTCTGATCCAACAGATCATCGATCTGCGCGCAGACCTGCACGGGGAGGATGCTGTAGCTGAGCCAACTGACGAGGCAACAACAGATGAATCACCAACCGTCCCCACTGCCGAAGAACTGCGCGCCCGGTTGGCGCAATTGCAGCAACAACTGAGCGAGTTGCAGGGCGAGGCTCCGCTGATTTTCGCCGCTGTCGATGCCAACGTGGTGGCCGCAGTGGTATCCGACTGGACCGGTATCCCACTGGGTCGCATGGTGAAAAACGAGATTGACGCGGTACTGCAACTGGCGGATACGCTCAACCAACGGGTTATCGGCCAGCGACATGCGTTGGATCTGATCGCCCGCCGGGTACGTACCTCTCGGGCACGGCTGGACGATCCGAACAAGCCGGTCGGGGTCTTCCTGTTGGCAGGCCCCTCCGGCGTCGGGAAGACCGAAACCGCGCTGGCGCTGGCGGAAACGCTGTACGGCGGCGAGCAGAACGTGATTACCATCAACATGAGCGAATTCCAGGAGTCGCATACCGTTTCAACGCTGAAAGGCGCCCCGCCCGGCTATGTCGGCTACGGCGAGGGTGGCGTGCTGACCGAAGCGGTGCGCCGTCGCCCCTACAGCGTGGTACTGCTGGACGAAATAGAAAAAGCCCATCCGGATGTACACGAGATCTTCTTCCAGGTGTTCGATAAAGGCTGGATGGAAGACGGCGAAGGCCGCCATATCGATTTCCGTAACACCATCATTATTCTGACCTCTAACGTCGGTACCGATCTGATCGCCGGACTGTGCAGCGATGCGGATCTGATGCCGGAACCGGAGGCGCTGAGCGGCGCCCTGCGCGAACCGCTGCTGTCGGTGTTCCCGGCGGCGCTGCTTGGCCGCCTGCTGGTGGTGCCTTACTACCCGCTGACCGACGCCACGCTGGGCAACATCGTGCGGCTGCAACTGGGACGGGTACAACGCCGGCTGGCGGAAAACCACGATATCGTCTGCACCTTCGACGACGCGGTGATCGAGCAAATCGTCAGCCGCTGTACCGAAGTGGAGTCCGGCGGCCGTATGGTCGACGCCATTCTGACCAACAATCTGCTGCCGCAGATCAGCCACACCTTACTGACCGGCAGCGCCAACGATCAGCGCTATCGCCAACTGCATATCGCGCTACAGCAAAACGAATTTATTTGTCAATTTCAGGCATAACGCCGCGGCCGCCGGCACGGCGGCCATTGTTCACAGAGAGTCATCATTATGTCGGGAACCGGGGTAATCAAACCGAATTCAAACAGCCTGCCGATCGGCTATCGGTTTAATGAGTTCGAGATCAAGGAAGCTATCGGCGAAGGCGGTTTCGGCATCGTCTATCGCGCCTACGATCATCAGTTGGAACGCACCATCGCCATCAAAGAGTACATGCCGACCTCGCTGGCCATGCGTAATGACGATCTGAGCATCGGTTTGCGCGGTGAGCGTTTCAGCAAAACTTTCCAGGCCGGGTTAAACAGCTTTATTCAGGAAGCCCGTCTGCTTGCGCGTTTCTCACATCCAGGGCTGCTGCACGTGCTGCGCTTCTGGGAAGAGAACGGTACCGCCTACATGGGCACCCAGTTTTACAGCGGCACCACCCTGAAGAACCTACAGGCCCAACAGCCGGAGAAAATCGACGAGCCCTGGATCCGCAGGCTGCTGCCGCCGCTGTTCAGTGCCATCAACACCATCCATCAGGAAGGTTATCTGCACCGTGACATTTCCCTGGATAACATTCAGATCCAGGAAAACCAGTTGCCGGTGCTGCTGGACTTTGGTTCGGCGCGCAAAGAGATCGGCAACCTGTCCGACGAAACGGAAATCATGCTGAAGCCGGGCTACGCGCCGATTGAGCAATACACCGAGAACAGCGACGGTGAACAGGGCCCCTGGACCGACATTTACGCTCTGGGTGCCGTGCTGCATACGTTGATCGTCGGTTCACCGCCGCCGGTCAGCGTGGTGCGCAGCATCGAGGACAGCTATCAACCACTGACCGAGCGCCGCCCAACGGGCTATTCACTGGAGCTGCTGCGCACTATCGATCACGCGCTGGCATTGAAACCGGAAGATCGGCCGCAAACCATCGACGAGATGGCGGAACTGTTGCACCTGCCGATTGCCGATGAAAACGAAATCATCAGCACCCCAGTCGCCGCCCCGGAAAACCTGGTGGTGGCCACCAACCCGGCAGCCGGCGCCACAGCGGCAGGCACCGTCACCGCACATAGCATGAAACTCACACGCCCAATGATGGCAGGCGCTGGCGTAGCGGCTCTGTTGGTGGTTGGCATCATCGCCTGGCTGAGCGGCGGCGACAGTAACCCAACGCCGATAGCCGCCAATACCCCGGACAATCCACCAGCGGATCTGCCCTTAGTGCCGCAACAGAGCGCGCCGCAGACGGCGGCCAACCCGTCGCCCGAGCAGCCGCCTGCGGCCCAAACCGCCCCGATGCCTAAGCCGGTGGCGCTGGTGTATTTCAAACTGCAACCCGGCGAACAGGTCAGCCTGGACGGCAAACCCCAGCAGGTGAACGCGGGCAATAACGGTTTCGCCAGCCTGAATCTGGCACCGGGCAGCTATCAGTTGGAAATCCGCCATAACGACCAGTTGCGTCGCCAGCAGCTTAGCATCGATAACGCCGGCACCTGGCTGGTCAACCCGGCCGTCGCCGGTTAACCCCGACGTCTCCAGCCCGCCACTGCAGGCCACACCATTTTCATGAGATTGACGCATGCGTCATTCACAGAGGACGTTCTCATGTTGGATCGTATTATTGCGCATACGCCACTGGGCCCTGAGCCATTGTTGTTCCGTTCGCTGGAAGGGACCGAAGCCCTTTCTACCCCCTTTGATTTCAGCATCGAGCTGCTGAGCAAAAATGCCCGCCTCGACCGCAAGGCCTTGCTCGGCCAACCCTTGACGCTGGAGATCCCTACCCAGGGTTTTCTCAGCCCCCCCCGCTACCTGAACGGCAAGATCACCTCAATCGCCGTCGGCAGCGAAGAGATCGGCGGCACCCGTTATGCAGTGTATAACCTGCACATGCAGCCAGACCTGTGGCCGATGACCAAGGACCGCAACTTCCGCATATTCCAGGAACAGACGGTACCGCAGATCGTCAAAACCCTGCTGACTGAACATAATGTTCAGTTAGAAGACCAGCTCACAGGCGACTACCGTCTGTGGGGCTACTGCGTGCAGTACAACGAGAGCAGCTTCAACTTCATCAGCAGACTGATGGAGCTGGAAGGCATCTATTACTATTTCAAACATGAGATGGGCAAGCACACTCTGGTACTGGGCGATGCGCCCCACCATCATCAGCCCTATCCCGGCTACGAGATGATCCCTTACCATCTGACGCCCTCCGGTGGCAGTACCAGCGAAGAAGGTATCAGCCAGTGGACCTTGTCCGATCACGTGACGCCGGGCATTTACAGTCTCGATGATTACGACTTCCGCAAACCCAACGCCTGGCTGTTTCAGGCGCGTCAGAACCCCGCCTCCCCGACGCCGGGTCAGATTGACGTTTACGACTGGCCAGGCCGCTACACCGAGCATCAGCAGGGGGAGTTCTACGCCCGTATCCGTCAGGAAACCTGGCAGGCCGAGCATCAGCAGATTGAAGGCACCGCCACCGCGCTGGGTATCGCCCCCGGCAGCACCTTCACGCTGTATAACGCGCCGCATGCGGACGACAATCGGGAATACCTGACGCTGCAAGCCAAATATCACCTGAAGGAGAACCGCTACGCCAGCGGCGACGATCAGCACAGCGAGCACCGCATCGATTTCACCGTGCTACCGGCCGATATTCCCTGGCACCCGGCGCAGCAGGCCAGTTGGCCGAAAACTCACGGCCCGCAGACCGCCAAAGTGGTCGGCCCGGCAGGCGAGTCAATCTGGACCGACAAATACGGCCGCATCAAGGTGAAATTCCACTGGGATCGCTTCGGACCCAAAGACGATGGCAGCTCCTGCTGGGTGCGCGTTTCCAGTGCCTGGGCCGGACAGGGTTACGGCGGGGTGCAGATCCCACGCGTCAACGACGAAGTGGTGGTGGACTTTATCAACGGTGACCCGGACCGCCCGATCGTGACCGGTCGCGTGTATAACGACGCCAGCATGCCGCCCTGGGCACTGCCCGCCGCCGCGACCCAAATGGGCTTTATGAGCCGCACCAAGGACGGCACCGCTGACAACGCCAACGCCCTGCGCTTCGAAGATAAAGCCGGTTCGGAACAGGTGTGGATCCAGGCGGAACGCAACATGGACACCCAGGTGAAGAACGACGAGAGCCATAGCATTGACAAGAACCATACGCATTTTGTTGGTGCTAAAGAGGAACAGCGGGTTATCGAAGATCAGACTGTTGGCGTGAAAGGCCACTCAACCATGCTGACTGAGCAAACACGCACAGATAATGTTGTAGGGGCTCTTGTGATTGGTTCTGGAACGTCTATTCGTCTCGAATGTGGCAAAAGCGTATTGGAGTTGACCAAAGATGGCGACATTAATATTACCGGCATTAATTTCAATATTACCGTTGACCAATCAGGCGAAATTAACACATCCAGCGGCAAGCTGAATCTCAACCCTTCGAGTGGCCAGAAGAAAACGGATGCGCCAGGCGACGAACATCAAAAAACAATTCAAAGTCAAATAGACAGTTTTTTCTCACAGGAAGAAAAGTAATACAGGATATTGAATGAGCCATTATTTAACGCAAGAAGCCAGTTTCGAACTGCCCGACGCATTTAAAGACCGGACAATGAACATTTTCACCCTCAGCGAAAACAACGCCAGTGAATTTACCTTTGTTGTTTCACGCGCTAATGCGAGGGTTGAGGATACGCTGCAAAAAGTTGCTGCGCGGTTAACTCAGGATCTTCAGACCACCGTTCAAGGGTTCGCGTTGATATCATCATCTCATGGGGATATAAATCAGCAACCATCCATAGAGATTTTTTACCGTTTCAAGTCTGCAGAAGCACTAATCTGGCAAAAGCAAAACATCGTTCTGCTGAAAGATGAGCTACAAGGCAGAAAAATAGTTTGTTTTATTGGCACCTGTCAAAATAGCTTCAATGACTACTATGACAGACAGTATAAAGGGATTATTGCCAGTATTGTTTTCAATGAAAAAGAGAATGACACTCATGTTCCCGTCATGCTTGCGACCGACTCTGTAGGTAATTTTTTTGTATTTGATACCGACAGTAAAGAACTTTCAGTATTCACAGCTATCAGCGAACTTTATCAACATATCGACCTGAAAAGGGCATTAAACGGCAGCTACCTATTTTACCACTCACTGGGTGAGCCGTTGCATATTGCGCCAGTGTCTACCAACAGCTCAGCTGAATTTACTCGTTATGCGCTATGGACATCCTCTGTCAAAAACAACCAGCATCTTTCATCGATACTGTTGCTCTGTCGATCTGTTAATGGGCCACAAGAACTAAACAATCCCGAGCAAATTGCGGAGTATCTTCGGGCCGCCAGGGAGCCTTAACCCATGAGTGAGCTTAGTGCAGCGCGAGAGTTGGATGAAATAGCCCATACTGCGTCCGAAGGCTGGATGATCGCCGGGTTGATTGGCGGCGCGATTGTCGGTGCCGCACTAATCGCCGTTACTGGTGGCACGGCTGCGGTCGCTGTCGCCGCCGTAGTTGCAGGCGCTTCTGCCGGAGGCGGACTTGGTGAAGTGCTGGGCAGCATGTCCTGGGCACCTCGCCATGTCACCGGGGTACTTGCCGACGGCTCACCGAATGTCTACATCAATGGTAGACCTGCCATACGCGCGCATATCTCAACAGGAGAATGCAGTGAAGATGGCCCGGCCAAAAAGGTCGTTGCCCAAGGCTCGGCCAAAGTCTATATCAATGATTTCCCTGCGGCCCGTATCAATGATTTGCTGGCATCTAGCGCCGAAATTCACACGGGTTCACCTAACGTCATTATTGGCGGCGAGCAAGAGCAAACGGATGATATTGAACCAGAGATCCCCGACTGGGTGAACTGGACGCTGCTTGCGGCGGGTGCCGGTGCCACTGCCATACTCGCCACCCCTGCCATAGCCATACTGGGTACACTGGGCGGATTGGGAGGCGGTTTCGCAGGCAGTTTAATTGGCGGTGCTTTCTTCGGTGAAGGCAGTGATGGTCAGAAATGGTCAATGCTGGCGGGAGGATTCGTCGGCGGATTTGCCGGCGGGAAAGGCGGTGCTAAGTTTGATGCATTCAGGCAAACAAAGGCAGTTAGTGCTCGTCGTGCTTACTTGAATGAAAAATTTGGGAGAACCGGCGATTTAAATAAAGACATATATATTAGAGGAAATGTGGAAAAAGTAACAAACTTCATGAAGAAACAAGGGATTACTGAAAACAAAGTACCTGAATACATGGAAGGTATAAATCTAAATGAACGAGTTAGCATTGAATCAGTAAATAGAGGGAAACTCGCTTACCAAAATCAAGTTGCCGGAAACTGGCAAGGTAATTGGTACTCCTTAGACAAAAACACGCCGCCAACAAAATTAGGAATCAATCCCGAAGGTAATATTTACGGAACGGAAACTAAAGCGTCTAAAGTTACCACATCCTATCAAGCACATCAGTCTGTAGAAATGTTACGAAGCACAGCAAATCCGGCATTGGACACTTGGTCAATACCAAAAGAACCTTTCCAGACAGAAGGCGGTGGGATACAATGGTTTAGTACAAATAAAGATGTATGGAGTAAAATAGAATGAATAAAATCACCACTTTAGATTACATAAATCGAGCACTTAACTTGGCAAGAAAACGGCATGCACATATTTTACAGATGCAAGGTGGCGAAAGTCTCGAACCGATGTACAACTCTATCGTTCAACAACTCATCTATCTACGCCGAGTCGTTATCGGTGAGGAAAAGAACAAATCCAAACTTTGGGAACTCACTTTCGGAATGTATGCGACCAAAGAATTTGAGGCGACAGATCCGATTTTTGAGGATAGATTAGGCGATGCTTTCTATATTGCCTCTCAAGTCAGAAAAGGGCTTAAAGTGCAATTACCTCACCAAGTAGATCCTAATTTCGTAACAAAACAACAATCTCTCAAAGCTACCTACCCTGACGATTTTGAAGACTAGAGCTGATTTGTTAATAATTCCGAACACAGAAGTTTAATAGTTATCACTTTGCAAAAGTGTAATTAATTACTTCTCCGTTATACCTATTGTGGTATGACATATTCCCAGAAAATTGATATGTTACGCATTCGAACGTGACAACCTGCACCGTGAACTGAGCCGCACTCAGGGCCGACTGACCAGCCGGCTGCACTATGATCGGCTCGGGCGCAAAGATCGCCGGGAAATTTTTAACGATAACCGCCAACACCCTGCCCCGGCCAGCAGCTCGCGGCAGTGGTTCTACGACTATCAGAACAACCTGACGCGCGAAGAACAGAACGCCAACCCGTTCGCCTATCAGCGCTATCACTACGATGCCGCAGGCCGCCTGCTAAGCCAGGACGGCACCTTGCCGGACACCGAGCGCTACCGCTACGACCCGGCCTCCAACCTGTTGGATGAAGGTCATTGCGGGTAAGGGCCGACGACCCGCAAGCCCACCACGGTTTCTGCCGCTTTATCTTCAATTCTTATCGCCATCACGACCCCCTCGCACTATTACGGGATAAAGCTTAGGCACCAATCTCGGTGCGCACATCCAGCAGTTCCGGGAAGAAGGTCAGCTCGAGCGCTTTTTTCAGGAAACTGACGCCGCTGGAGCCGCCGGTGCCGGTTTTAAAGCCAATGATCCGCTCCACCGTCTTCATATGGCGGAAACGCCACAGGTGGAAGCTTTCTTCTATATCCACCAGCTTCTCGGCCATTTCATAGGCTTCCCAATACTTTTGCGGATGATCGTAGATCTCTTTAAATGCCGGCAACAGGTTCGGGTTACGCTGGTAAGGCTGCGTCCAGTCACGTTCGATACACTCTTGCGGAATAGGCAGGCCGTGGCGTGACAGGTAAAGCAGATATTCATCGTACAGGCTGGGTGCTTCAAGGATCGCCTTCAGCGCAGCGTGTTTTTCCGCATCGTTGCTGAACACCGCCAGCATGGCGGCATTCTTGTTGCCCAGCAAAAATTCAATCGAGCGGTACTGATGGGATTGAAAACCCGATGAATTGCCCAGCACATCGCGGAATTCAACGTACTCCGACGGCGTCAGAGTTTCCAACACGGCCCACTGCTCAAACAGCAGCCGCTGGATCTGTTTGACCCGGGCCAGAATTTTGAAGCAGTGGCTGAGTTTGTCCTGCTGCACCAGTGCCCGCGCCGCCTGCAACTCGTGCAACATTAACTTCATCCACAGTTCAGAGGTCTGGTGCTGCACCACAAACAGCATCTCATCATGATGCTGTGGGTTCGACAACGGATGTTGGCAGTCCAGCAGTTGATCCAGGCACAGGTAGTCACCGTAGCTCATGCGTTTGGAAAAATCGGTGACAATCGCGCTTTCTAATTCCCGTTTGTTCATCTGTTCTCTCCGCTGCGCCCACGACCGGAAGCGGTGTGTAGCGTGCTGCAAACAGAAAACATAGTACAGAACCCTCAGGCCTGAAGGACTATCAACCAGAGTTGCCACGCAGATCTCAGGCTGGGTGGCAGCACATTCATTTCAATGGTTTTTCCTGCTCATCCCCGCTGCGGTTATCAACGGGAATGAGTCGCCCTGTCTAATCCCGCGCAGATGAAGATTGGGCGGCAATATACTCCCGGCGCAGAACCATAAAGGATCTTTCGAAGGTGATCACCGTTTCGCCCGTGGATTTGATGCCCAGAGTTTCTACCGTGATAATGCCTTTATTCGGTTGGGATTTTGAAGGGCGTTTTGCCAGAATTTTGCTGGTGGCATAGAGCGTGTCACCGACAAAAAGCGGATCTTTCAAACGCACTTTTTCCCACCCCAGATTAGCGACGGCCCTGGCAGACAGGGCCTGTACGGTCATTCCGCTGACCAACGCCAGGGTAATGCTGCTGTTCACCAATACGCGGCCATATTCAACCTGGGCGCCATAGGCCTGATCGAAATGCAAAGGATGCTGGTTCATCGTCAGCAAGGTTAGCCAAGTATTGTCGGCCTCGGATAACGTGCGCCCCGGCCAGTGTTTGATGGTCATTCCCGGCTCGAAGTCCTCGTAATCCCCACCGTGTTCTTCAACATACTCATTTTCGCCAACTCGTCTTAGCATGACCTTTTCTCCCTGGATGGATACAGTGCAATCGCCGCTGCCGTGTCTTCAATCGCCAGCCCCACGCTGCGAAACAATGTTGTCTGCCCTTCTCTTGCCGCAACCTCGCCAAGAATGACGGCGCCGAGTTCATTTAGATCTTCAGGTTGAATGTAGCCCTGCGTGAGGGCGCTGCGCACTTCTCCTGCGTCTTCCTGAGCGGCAGCGGCGGTTTCCACCACTACAAACGCCGTCTTCAGCAAGCTGGGTTCAACCTCAATAGCCTCTTCGTGGGTCCCACCAATAATGTTCAGATGCGCCCCCGGCGCTATCCAACCGGCCTCGATCAGCGGCTCACAAGCGCTGGTGGATGTGGTCGTACAAATAATCTCCGCCCCCTGCACCGCCTCGAATGCGCTATTGCACAGAGTGACTCTGGCTTTCGTCACCGAGCGTGCCCACCGTGCAAACTCTTCGGTTCTGGTCGGCGTGCGGGAAAAAATCCGCACCCTGCGGATCGGGCGGACGGCAAGCATCGCCAACAGCACGGCCCGGGCCTGCACTCCTGCGCCCAAAATGGCCAGATCCCCGGCATTTGCATTGGCACACAACTGGGTCGCCAAACCGGCAACCGCGCCGGTTCGTACTGCGGTTAAGCTCGCACCATCGAGTAATGCCAGCATCTGGCCACTATCGACGTCGGTCAGCACCACCACCCCGTGGATCAATGGAAGGCCATGTTCGGCGTTCCCCGGCGTGAGGGTAGTAATTTTGACACTGGCAACGCCGCGCTTCATCCAGCTTGCCGGGCTGATCAACATTTCAGAACGACCGTGGTTCAGCAAGGTTCGCGGCGGAGATTGTTCTTTACCGCTGCGTAAGTCCTGGAACACTTCACTCAGGGTCGCCATCACCTGCCGCAGTCGGTCCTCACCCGCCATTTCGGCAGCGTTTATCATTTGCATCGTCACAAGATTGCCCTCTTCAACTCGGCGACAACCTCAACGATCAGGTCTTCTTGCCCGGCAATAACCTGTCGCCTTCCCAGTTCGAAGAACACGTCGCGCGCATCCACCCCGGCGCTGCCAGCATGGTTCAGTACCGGGTTTTTGAAGCCGGAAAATACGCCGGCCAGCCCGCTGACGATGCCCAGAGAGTCAATCATCGGAGGAACCACCATTAACTCCCGAGCGGCAAGATCGGCGGCATCCAGAAAATGATAGAGATCGATGCCGGTGTTATACCCCAGGCGTTCCAATACCGGGATCAGCACTTCCAGTTGGGTATTACCCGCCCCCGCACCAAACCCGCGAGCACAACCATCAATAATGCCGGCCCCCGCCTGGGCGGCCGCCACCGAGTTCGCCACCGCCATACCCAAATTGTTATGCGCGTGGAAAATCAGCGGCACCTCTACCTGCATGCGCATTGCAGCAATACGTGCTGTGACATCCTGCGGCAAAAGACTGCCGGCCGAATCCATGATGCCGACCGCCTGAGCCCCATAACCCACCAATAACTCAGCCTGTTCGGCTAACTCGGCAGGGGTGGCCATATGACTCATCATCAGCACCGCATGAGCCTCCGCACCCTGTTCACGCAGCCAGCCCAGGTGACGTTCAGCCAGCGTAGCCTCGGTACAATGCGTGCCGATACGCACCACATCGGTGCCGCAGGCCAGGGCTTTCGACAGGTCAGCGCTGGTGCCCCAACCGGGAAGCATAAACACCCCCATCTTGCTGTTTTGCAAAGACTCTCGCACCGTAGTCAGCATGGCTTCGTCACTCAGTGCCGCACGGCCCACCTGATAGGAGGAAGCCCCCAGCCCGTTACCGTGGCCGACTTCAACAATCGCCACGCCGGTTTTATCTGCCGCGGTGGCGTAGCTTCGCAACTGCGCCGCAGTAAGTTGGTGTTTTACCGCATGCTGCCCATCGCGCAGGGTTGAGTCGTTAATGAGAATAGTCATTGGTCACCTCCGCTTTATTTCGATAGTGCGCATACTGTTCGGCGACCAGAATGGCTGCGGAATTGATCAGGTCCAGGTTACCCGCATATTCAGGCATTACCTTACTGCTGGCGGTCACCTCCAGAGAGACAGATACTCGCCCTTCGGTGACCTTGAGCGCCGTTAATCGATAACCCGCCGAAAATTCCCGCACTGCCGCCGCCGCCGCGGTGACCACCGGGGTTATCTGTTCTGCCGTCACGCCGGGGATATCGGCAAAAATAGTGACTCTAAACATGGCAGGCGGGGTTGCCGGACTGATATTGAGGATCGCCTTGGTGTTTGCCACGCCAGTGAAAGCGCTGAGCGCAATCTGCGTAGTCTCTACGTATTCATCGATGTTGATACGCGTTGCTCGCCCCAAAATATTGCTGGCTACGGTCGCCACCACCTCGATGTCGTTAATTTGGAAATGCCGGCTAAGGGCATGCAGAATGGGGATCGACGCCTGCCCGCCACAGCTGATCAAGCTGACGTTGCGATCGGCCAGCGCTTCGGTGCCGGTTACCGTAGGAACTATCATTTTGCCCAGGTGGCTGGGGGTCAGGTCGATCAGCAACGTACCCAGCGGGCGAAGCAGCTCCCAGTGTTTGACGTGCGACATCGCGTTAGTGGCGTCGAATACCACATCGAACGGCTTGGGTGCGGCCAGAATAGCGTCAATCCCTCCGGCACTGGTCGGGCAGCCCAGCTTGGCCGCGATTTCAAGACCGGCGGAATCCTTGTTACGCCCTGCCAGCAGCCCACAATGCAGCCAGGGCGAACGATGAATTTTATTGACCAGATCCATGCCGATGGCTCCGGTCCCGATGACGGCAACGGAGAGAGTCATGAGTTCCCCCGGTTGAAACGTTCAGCCCAGGCTTTGCCTAGTTGCAACGTGGTGTGGGCCATACGCGCAAAAGGTGGCCCCACCATGTGTCCGTCCAGTAAGGCAATGCCTCCGGCGGCGGCCTTGACCGCGTCAGTGATCCGGGATGCGGCCAATAGCGCGCCCTCATTGGGTCGCAATGCTGAATTGATCGGCTCAAGTTCGCTGGGGTGGACGGTAGCTTTACCGTGGAAACCCAGATCCTTGATGTTCTGAATTTCGCTGGCCAGCACCTCCGGCTCAGAAAGCCGGTAGTTGGCGGTATCAATACAGCCAATACCGTGTCTGGCACTGGCCAAAACCATCGCCTGACGCGCCGCCAGCATTCCGGACCAGGTGATTGGCACGCCAAGCGTAGCCGCCAAATCCGCAGAGCCAAAAACCAAGCCATCGGCTACGGCCGCGACGTCATCGAGATCGGTAATGGCTTCAACCGTCTCTATCGTCAGGTAAATTTCCGGATACTTGCCCGCTGAGGCAAAAGTCTCTCGCAGAAAAATCACCTCGGCAGGTGACCTGACCATCGACATAACGATAAAACCCGGCGTGGCAACGCCGGTGCTTAGCATCACCAAATCATGCAAAGCATCAATCGTACCCAGTGCGTTAATGCGTACAGCTATATTCGCCGACGCTGGGGCACTATCAAGGGCGGTGCGGCAGATGATCCGCCCTTCCGCTTTCAATGGACCCGGGACCGAGTCTTCCAAATCGATCAGATGAACATCGGCGTCATAAGACAGGGCCTTGACCACCCGGTTGAGTGATAAGGCCGGGGTATACAGAATGCTGCGTGGAATAGCGCGTGTGATATCCGTCATTGGGGAGCCCTTACTTCAGCGAGTATCTTGCACAAACGGCGAATCTGATCTTCTGTTTGCCCGGCACGCATCATCACCCGCAGGCCTGCCGTGCCTTTCGCAACGATCGGGAAGAATACCGGCGAGACATAAAAACCGGCCTCTATCACCTTGCGACCTTCGCTGATCACCGTTTCATCGCTCATCGGCACCAGACGGATCGGGTAGCTATTGCCACTCTGCTCTGTCGGAACCAGTGAGTCGAACAGGGCAATGTTGTCGTACAGCTTCTTCTGCAATACCGGCAATTCAGCCGTGCGGTGAATTTCGGCCGAAGCCAGGCTGGCACCGATGGCCGCCGTGTTCAGATTTTGCGAATAGTTGAGCCCACCACCGAAGCGTTCTACCAGGCGCAGCATTTGCTGCGAATAGCCATTGAGCAGTATGGCCGCGCCGCTGGTGCCGAAAGCCTTGTTAAGGGTGACCACCATAACGGTGTTCTCATTCAGTGCCGGACTGTGCGAGCGAACATAGCCGACTCCACGTTCGCCATAGGCGGAAATAGAATGTGAATCATCGTAGAACACCATCAGGCCGTATTTGTCCTGCAGTTCGGCCAACTCTTTAACCGGCGCATAGCCGCCCAGGCTATCGCTGCCGTCAACCACGTAGCAGACCCGTTCATATTTCTTACAGCAGTCCTTAATGAACTCCAGATCGTGGTAATTGCAGGTGACAACCTCGGTTTCATCGGCACAGGCGGGTTTGGCTGCGGCCAACGACACATGAGCGTGCTTATCGAAAATCATTAACGGGCGAGCACCGTTGCCCAAATGCCCGGAGGCGATCAGCGGCAGCAGCCCGCCACTGATGCTGCTGGCCGACACGCCACTGAGAACATCGGCCTGGAACAGTTCACCAAGCGATTCCTCCAGCTCCTTCAGTACCGGCAGTTGAACCCGGCTACGGGCGATGCAATGATCCAGCACGCCATAGCGACGTACCGCGTCGATGGCCCCTTCTACCACCTTAGGATGCGAGTCCAGGTTCAGATAGGAGCAGCAGCTAAAATTGACAAATTGATGACCACTCGGGGTGGACAGGAGATCGTTTTCAAGTCCGGCGACGATCCCTGCGAGTCCGTTCTGCTCTGACATATCCCAGAAGGGATTACCAATACCGATAGCTTTGTCGTTGTTGCGATAGTGGTTGGTTGGCATGATCTTCTTACGGCTGGTCATCAAATTCCTTCCTTCTTGGCAGGTTCGGGTTGATAGTTATAAATGCCTTTGAACTTACGGTAGGCGGCCGTGTAGAGCGCGGAATACAGAACATAAGGCCTGCGCAGGATTTTCAGATCCCACAGCCAAAAATTAACGTTGATATTCAGGTCGTCTAACGACTCGGCCTGGTGCCACCATCCCAGTGGCAAATACAGCATTTCACCGGGCTCCAGAATAAAATCGCGACGCTGCGGGGATTTCGCTGCCAGCCGTGGGAAACGCTGTGGGTCAATGTTGTTAAAATCGAAGGCCTGCGATTTGTCGCCAAATCCCTTTAAGATAGAACGCGGGTAATAATCGCGTCGGCCGGGTGGATAAAGGATGAATCGTTTTCTTCCCTGCAGGGCGATATTAAAGTTCTCGAGTTCATCGAAGTGACTTTGGGTAAATACACCGTGGTAACTTATCCATAAATTGGCCGCATTCAGACCACGACGGGAAGCCAGTAGCGAAAATGCATCGAAGCCGAGAAGTGTATTGATGTCTTCTGGCCGGTGCATAATATTGGAAACCACGCGATACCAAGTGCTGTTGTCTTGCTGGTATTCTTTATTTTCCAGAAAGCCACGCAGTTGAATCTTCATGGTCTGCCATCGTTCGGTATTTTCCTTATTACTGGCTTCCCGGAACAAGGTGACATTGTCATCACCTAACCGTTGAGCAATAAGGTCATTAGCGCTACAGCTGGTATCAAGTGGCAGATCGGTAATAATCACAGGAACGTCGGCCCGGAAAACAGCCTCAATCCCCAGCGCGACAAATTCATTAAAGGTAATACGTGGTACGGGAATACCCGTGGTTAACTGATTCACGATGGCCGTTTTCCTGTCTCGGTAATAATAATGAGAGAACCCGCTTAAATGGGGCTGGGTAGTGATTTCTTACTGAGTAGTGACTGGCTGAACAGACTGGCTAATAAGGCGAGCATGCCAGCGGCCAAAGCGATCCAGGCGACCTGAGCAGCCCCGGTTTGATCTGAAAGTTGCCCGCCGACCGACACTCCCAGGGAAAACCCCAACCAACCCGCACTGGACAGCCAGGAGAAGCCTTCTGACAGGCAGCCTTTGGGCGTTAACGATTCCAGCAGGTTACTGCAGGTGATTAATAACGGCGCCACCGATAAACCGGCAATAAAAGCGGAGAACCCCATGACGATCGGGGAACTGGTGAACACCAGGGGAACAGTACCGGCACACAGCGTGGCAGAGGTGAGTAACAGCAGCCGTGGCTGCGGTATAGACCAGTTCATGGCACCATAGCAGAGCCCTCCCACCAGGCTGCCCGCGGCACAAATAGACAACAACACGCCAGCCAGCGTGGGATTGCCTGCCTCTTTGGCAAAGGCGATCATCATCACATCGATCGAGCCAAGAAATATCCCCACCGCTGCATAGGAGATCATCAGGCTACGAACCCAGGCCATGCTAATGGCTCTGCGGTTTTTTTCATCGACCCTTTGCACAACAACTGGTTCTGAACGCCGATGCAGCACCAGTGCCATCGAACCACTGAAGGTGAATATGGCGCATAAAACCAACCCCGCAGCGGGATGTAATACCGTGGCTAAAACAATGGCGACCAGCGGCCCCAACAAGAAAATAATCTCATCGAGTACGGTTTCTAAAGCATAAGCGGTTCGCAGAGCCTCATCGGTGACCATTGCCGCCCAACGGGTGCGAATAAAGCCATCTACCGGCACTGACGAGCAACCAATACCCATAGCGGCGGCCATGATTGCCCATAAGTGGGCATTAAGAAAGGCCAGGGCAATCAGTAAAGCTATGGCCATAACGTGGCAACAACAGGTAACAATAAGCACTTTGCGTTGGCTGAATCGGTCGGCAAAGCCCCCGAGTATCGGGCTGGCCAAAGCCTGGGTAATCATTAAGGTTCCTGCGACGGTACCCGCGATCCACAGCGAATTGGTAGTAGCAGATAACAACATAATGCAACTTATAGAACGCATCGCCACCGGAAAGCGAACTAATAGCCCAAACAAAGAAAGCACGGCATGCCCGGGACCAGACAGTAATCGGGTATAGGAACCAAAACTGAATTTAGACTCAACGGCATTTGTTTCCATAAAGTACTCTCAATAATAAAATCGCTTATGCCCAAGCAACTGGATATATCAACAACAATATATCCCCTCACTTATCAGGTTAGGTTTTCGCAATAGAGAAAATAATTGCAAATTTTATTTATGCGTGACGGCGCGAGTGTCTAATAACACGCTAATACATTAAAATAGTCCGTTTAAAACTTGGTTATTTATACATCGTTAGCATTGAAATTATCGTGATGAACAATGATTCATTCACTACTGGGTAAAAGTAAAAATTCCTTATAAATTTATTTAATACGATGGGCATTAACAATTAGCAACGCTAATCATTATTTACAAGAGCGTTTTTGCATCATGTTGATGCGTTATTGCATTATCAAGTAAATAGAATCAGTTACAGATGGATTAAGGGGTAAATGTAATTTTTGGTTCGCCCGCAGCGCCTTTTACAGCAGAATCTGTCGGGTAAAACCAGGACACAACATTGCCGAAGGTAAAACTGTGCTGTAATCGGCATCTTTCTTATCTATTGGAGCCAAGTATTGTCGCTGCGGTTTATTTATGATGAAGGTTTGGCGCGCTGGGACATTGGCCCTGATATTGAACATTATGCGAGGAGAAAAACATGGCTACAGGCATTGGCGGTTGCACGGCGCAACAGGCCCTGGAACAACTGCAACCGTTAACGGATAATCCGCCTGCAATCGCCGCCGGAGAGTATCGGCAACGTATTCAACACGCACAGCGCCTGATGCGCGAAAACGGCATTGACGCCTGCTATGTCAATGCGGGCAGCAACCTGCTGTATTTTACCGGTACTCCGTGGTCACCGAGCGAACGCATGGTCGGTGCAGTGATCCCGGCCGAAGGTGAAATCGCCTATATCGCCCCCTGGTTCGAGATCGGCACCTTCAAAGACGCACAGGTGATAGAAGCAGAAATTTTTAGCTGGCATGAGGAAGAAGATCCCTATCGACTGTTCTTCAGCGTGCTGGCTTCGCGCGGGCTGACAGGTGCTGGCCGCCAGCACAAAGTGGCGATTTGCGAAACCGCTTCGGTCACGCTGTTCCTCGGTCTGCAACAGTATGCCGGCGATATCAGGCTGATCAGTGCCCAGCCGATCACCGGCCATTGCCGCAGCCGTAAATCGGCGACGGAAATCGCGCTGATGCAAACTGCCAATAATATTACTCTGCGGGTGCAGCAGGCAGCCGCCAGTATATTACGCCCTGGCATCACCGCCAGCGAACTGATCGACTTCGTCGATAAAGCCCACCGTAAAATGGGCACCAGTGGCTCTTATTTCTGTATTGCGCTATTCGGCTCCGATAGCGCGTTTCCGCATGGCGTGAAGCAACCCAAACCGCTGAAAAACAATGATATCGTGCTGCTGGATACCGGTTGCCGCTACAAGGGTTACCTGTCCGATATCACCCGTACCTATGTGTACGGCGAAGCTAACGAACGACAGCGTTTCGCCTGGCAGGCGGAACATGAGGCACAGGCCGCCGCGTTTGCCGTTATCGCGCCCGGTGTGCCCTGCCATAAAGTGGATGACGCGGCGCGCGATGTGCTGGTCTCTTATGGCTTTGGGCCGGACTATCAGCTGCCGGGCCTGCCGCATCGCACCGGGCACGGTATCGGACTGGATATTCATGAAGCCCCGTATCTGATCCGCAAACAGCAGCAACCGCTCGATGTCGGCATGTGCGCCAGCATCGAACCTATGCTGTGCCTGCCGGGCGAGTTTGGTATCCGCCTTGAAGACCATTTTTACGTCACTGAAGACGGTGCTCGCTGGTTTACCCCGCCGGCAACATCCCTTGATGATCCATTTGATTTAGCCGGATGATCATCCGCCGGGCGGCGATGCCGCTCGGATTAGAATATAATATTAATATCGACCATGTTTAATAAAACCATTTAATTATACAATTTAGTGCAATCACTAATTAAAATTTTCGCCATCCGCGTGAAATAGCTCTTGATATAAAAATAGTTGCGAGTTAAAAAATCAACCGTCCATTTCAAATGCGAATATAAGAATAAATTATATATTCAAATGGAATTGATGATGAAAAAAATTGATGAGGGAAATAATTAGTGAATATTATAAAAGGCACACTTATTTAATATTCAATCGCTTGGCAAGTCGATGCAAGTTACCGCTGTCCAGGTTCAATTTACGTGCGGTCGCCGCCCAGTTCATCTCACATTGCGCCAAGGTTTTCTCAATCACGCTGCGCTGGAAATGTTGCGTCATTGTCGCGAGATCCGCCTCAATAGCCGTCTCTGGCAGTGCTTCGTCACTGATCCCGGTCGGCAAAGAGCCGGCCTTTATAGTGAAATGCGCCGGCAACAGTTGTAGCTCGCTGCTGTTTTGCTCCGCACGAGCTAAAATCGCAGCCCGATAGATTACATGTTCCAGTTCGCGAATATTCCCCGGCCATGAATACTGCTCGAGCGTGAATAATGCTTCTGCGCAGAGCGTTAACTGCGCCAAACCCAGCTTGATACGGCAACGTTCGCAAAAGTACCCCGCCAGCAGAGCAATGTCGCTGGCTCGCTCGCGCAACGGTGGCACGAACAGCGGAAACACGCTCAGCCGATGGTATAAATCCAGCCGGAATGCCCCATCAACTGCCGCCTGTTTGAGATTCCGATTAGTGGCCGCTAAAATTCGTACATTAACGCGCTTGACCCGATCATCCCCCACTCGCTGAAGATCGCCGTATTGGATCACCCGCAATAGCTTGGCCTGCAGCGACAGTGAAAGCTCACCAATCTCATCGAGAAACAGAGTGCCATTGTCTGCCATTTCAAATTTGCCGGCGCGGTGTTGAATAGCACCGGTAAATGCCCCTTTGACGTGGCCGAACAGTTCGCTTTCCGCCACGCTTTCCGGCAGAGCAGCGCAGTTAAGGTAGACCAGCGGGTTGGCAGCCCGCGCCGATCCCTGATGGATCGCCCGCACCACCAGCTCTTTACCTACCCCGGTCTCTCCGGTGATCAAAACGTTGAGCTCGGAACCGGCAACGATGCTGATTTCCTGCTTGAGTTGCTGCATAACCGGCGAAAGTCCGATGATCTCATCATTTTCTCTAGGCGCGCTTACCCCTTGCGATGCCAGCGGAGACAACGCCTGCCTCTCCAGAGCTTCAACCAATAACGCATTGTTTAGCGCCCCCGCCGCTAATGCACTGATTAACCGTAGTTCTTCATCGCTGAAGCGATCAAATTGCAGCGGGTCCAGACTGTCAAAAGTCAATGCACCGATTAAATCCTGTTCGGCAAACAAGGGCAGTCCAATGCAGGCATGAACCTTAAGTTGGTCATGCCCGGGGATCAAACCATCGTAGGGGTCCGGTAAATCGCTATCCGCGGGGAAACGCACCACATCACCGGCGCGGGCAATCGCTTCCAGGCGCGGATGGGCATCCAGCGCAAAGCGTCGCCCCAGAACATCCTGAGCCAAACCGTCAATCGCCAATGGGCGGAACTGCTGCCCTTCAAAACGCAGTAAAGCCGAAGCATCACAGCGCAGTAGCCGGCGCAGACTGTTGATCAGGCGTTGAAAGCGGTCGCCTTGTGTCAGGCCGCTTTGTAATTCGATAGCGATGGTGGCGAGGGACTGTATGGAGAGGGTCATAATTGTCATTCCGACACTTAATTGTCATATAGACAATATTACACCTATGTCAGAATGACACCAATGAATTATTATTACATAAAAAACAATATCATAAAAACTGGCACGCTGTTTGCTCATTACAAGTATCGAAACCCAGTAAACGACAATAAGGTAATGAGCATGGCAATTCAGGTGAAAAATAATATCCAGTGGGTCGGTCAACGTGACTGGGAAGTGCGTAATTTTCATGGGACAGAATACAAAACCTTAAAGGGCAGCAGCTATAACAGCTATCTTATCCGTGAAGAGAAAACCGTGTTGATCGACACGGTGGACCATACGTTTAGCCGTGAGTTTGTACAGAATCTGTCAGCGGAAATTGATCTCAAAACGCTGGATTACATCATCATCAATCACGCAGAAGAAGATCACGCCGGGGCGCTGACCGAATTGATGGCGCAGATCCCGGGAACGCCTATCTACTGTACCGAAAATGGCATTGATTCAATCAACGGTCACCATCATCACCCAGAGTGGAACTTCCACGTAGTCCACACCGGTGACTGCCTGGATATCGGCAATGGTAAACAGCTGATCTTCGTTGAAACGCCGATGCTGCACTGGCCGGACAGTATGATGACCTACATGACTGGCGATGCCGTGCTGTTCAGTAATGACGCCTTTGGCCAGCATTACTGCGATGAGCATCTGTTTAATGATGAGGTTGATCAAAATGAATTGTTTGAACAATGTCAGCGTTACTACGCCAATATCCTGACCCCGTTCAGCCGGCTGGTGACACCCAAAATCAACGAGATCCTCGGTTTCAACCTGCCGGTAGACATGATCGCCACCTCACACGGCGTGGTATGGCGCGATAATCCGACGCAAATTGTACAGCGCTATTTAGAGTGGGCGGCGGATTATCAGGAAGATCGCATCACCATTTTTTACGACACCATGTCCAACAATACCCGCATGATGGCGGACGCTATTGCACAAGGCATCAACGAAGTCGATCCGCGCGTGGCGGTGAAGATTTTTAACGTGGCGCGTCATGATAAAAACGAAATCCTGACTAACGTGTTCCGTTCCAAAGGCGTATTGGTGGGTTCGTCGACCATGAATAATGTGATGATGCCGAAAGTTGCCGGGCTGTTGGAAGAGATCACCGGGCTGCGTTTTCGCAATAAGAAAGCCTCGGCCTTCGGCAGCTACGGCTGGAACGGCGGCGCGGTAGACCGTATTCAAACCCGTTTGATGGACTGTGGTTTTGAAACCACGCTGGCATTGAAAGCCAAATGGCGTCCCGATGGCGATATGCTGGCAATCTGCCGTCAACATGGCCGGGATATCGCTCGTCAATGGGCTTTAACCTCCTTGCCTTTGACGACGGCAGCCCCAGTTCCTGCGGCTGCCGTCGCTCAGCCACAACCACAACCTGAAGTACCCTGCGCCAATGTCGATACCGATACCAACGTCGATACCGATCTCGGGCCGCGCATGCAATGCAGCGTCTGCCTGTGGATCTACGATCCAACGTTGGGTGAACCCATGCAAGATGTGGCCCCCGGAACCTGCTGGCAAGACGTGCCGGATGATTTCCTGTGCCCGGAATGCGCAATGGGCAAAGACGTGTTCGATCCCCTCGCTTCGGAGGCAAAATGAACCCTGGCATTCTGATCGTTGGTTCCGGCTTTGCCGCCCGACAGCTGGTAAAAAATCTGCGCAGACTCAATAGCGACGTTCCGATTCGCCTGATTGCCGCCGACAGCTGTGATGAATATAACAAACCTGAGCTGAGCCATGTGATCAGCCAGAATCAAACTGCAGATGCCTTAACGCGGCAAACCTGCGGCAGCTTTGCCGAACAGTTCCAACTGAGGTTACACCCAAACACGCGGATCACGGATATTGATACCCAGCATAAAAGGGTGTGCAGCGGCGAACAAAGCTGGCAGTACGACAAACTGGTTTTGGCGGTCGGAGCTTCGGCTATCGTACCGCCGGTGACCGGCAATGAACTGATGCTGACGCTCAACAGCCAGCAGGAATATCGCGACGGCGAATTGGCACTGCTTCAGGCGCAGCGGGTGCTGATCCTGGGCGGCGGCCTGATCGGTTGTGAACTGGCGATGGACATGTGCCGGGCCGGTAAACAGGTCACCCTGGTGGACAGATCCGGCAGCCTGCTGTCGGCACTGATGCCGATTGAAGCCAGCAGCCGCTTGCAGCATTGTCTGCAACAGATGGGGGTCGAAGTGCTGCTCAACCAGCAACTTAGCGCCTTGATACAACAAGACCGTGGCTTACAGGCAACGCTGGGGAATGGACGTCAATTATCGGTTGATGCGGCGATCGCGTCGGTCGGACTGCACCCGAACGTTGGGCTGGCGCGCCAGGCTAATCTGCAAGTGGATCGCGGCATCCGGGTGAATAATCGCTTACAGACCTCGCAGATCGATGTGTACGCCCTCGGCGATTGCGCAGAGATCGATGGCCAACTACTGCCATTCCTCCAGCCGATACAGTTTAGCGCCATGGCCCTGGCGAAAAACCTGCTGGGCGCCGAGGAAGGCGTGAAACTGCCGGCCATGCTGGTCAAGGTGAAAACCCCCAACCTGCCGCTGCACCTGGCAGGGGAAACCCATCGTCAGGATTTGAGCTGGAACATTGTCGCCGAACAACAGGGCATGATTGCCAAAGGTTTTGATCGGCAACAACAGTTGCGCGCGTTTATCGTTAGCGAAGACCATATGAAACTGGCCTTCGGTTTACTGAAGGAATTAAACACCCTGACAGCAGAAAGTTAATGATGACCCACCTGTACACTCTGAGTATTTAACGATGCCCTACGCCAACTGGGGTTAATCAGTTGGCGTAGCCCTTAAAATAGATTAGTTTTAAGCTCTGACTTACTCCGGCACTGGATGCTATGACTATCAATTCCCCCCTACCACAAGCTGTTTCCAGCCCTGTTACGCGCCACGCTATTTTCCTGGTTGCTACCTTGTCACCCGACCCTGCGCAGCTCGCAACGGTGCGTGGCTGGTGCGCTGATATCAGCGGTGTGATCCGTTCCGTCGGCAAAAGAGCCCCGGCAGGAAACTTGTCCTGCGTTTGCGGATTTGGCTCAATGGCCTGGGATCGCTTATTCGGCCAACCCCGTCCTGCACAACTTCATCCCTTTGGCGCAATAGGCTCCGGAGACCGCGTGGCTGTCTCAACCCCCGGCGACATCCTGTTGCATATCCGCGCCGACGAGATGGATCTGTGCTTCGAACTGGCCACCCAGTTAATGAACAAACTCGGCGACGCCGTGACGGTGATTGAGGAAGTGCACGGCTTCCGTTACTTCGACCAGCGCGCGATGATTGGCTTTGTCGACGGCACCGAAAACCCGGAGGGAAATGACGCAGTCAACTACACTGTGATCGGTGATGAAGATGGCGCGTTTTCCGGCGGCAGTTACGTGCTGGTGCAGAAATATCTGCATGATATGAAAGGCTGGAATGCCCTGCCCGTCGAAACGCAGGAGGGCATTATTGGCCGCCACAAGCAATCCAATATCGAACTTGATGAAGACGTGAAACCTTCGTCATCCCACAGTTCGTTGACGACGCTGGTGGATGAGAATGGCGATGAAGTCAAAATCCTGCGCGACAACATGCCGTTTGGCAAACCCGGCATGGGCGAGTTTGGCACCTACTTTATTGGTTACGCGCGCGCTCCCCAACCGATCGAGCAAATGCTGGAAAACATGTTCATTGGTCGACCGGCCGGCAATTACGATCGCCTGCTGGATTTCAGCCGTGCGGTCACCGGCAGCCTGTTCTTTGCCCCTTCGGCGACTTTGCTGGAAGAACTGGCCGATCGTAATACCTGAGACTTGCACATAGCTACAGCAGCAGCGCCAGCTCCATCGCCGTGCGCTGCAGCCGTGGCAGCACCCGCTCACGCAATTCCGCCGCCGAAATTTGCGAGGCATTGACGCCCACGTTCATCGCCGCCAATCATTGATGTGAACTACCCCGGTCAGTAGCGCCAGCACCGCCCCAAGAGACGCACTCCAGCTAATGTCCAGGCCTTTGGGTTGCCAGATCACCAAAATGAGAGTCAGGATAAAAATTGCCCCGGCCAACACCATCACAACTCCTTAGCAGCTCGCGACAAACATATATGAAATTTCGTATGTATATGGTTAAATTTTTTATCGTTAACGACAGATAATCCCATTACCGGCAGCCCGTTGCGCCAGCTCGTTCACCTGTTGCTGTTGACTAAGGTAAGCCTGTTCAATAATTGCCGCCGCCCAGGCCGGCATATGTGGCGACAGCCGGTAGTAGATCCACTTGCCGTCACGGCGATCAAGCAGCAAGCCACTTTCACGTAACATGGCAAGATGACGGGAAATTTTAGGCTGTGACTCGGCCAACGCCCCGGACAACTCACAAACGCACAGCTCCCCCGCCTGGCGCAACAGAAGCGCCAGCATCAGGCGAGTCTCTTCCGACAAATTTTTAAACAGTTGCAGTGGTGTCAGTGAGGTCATGCACGCGCTCCTTGAGTCAAGACCGTCATCATAATTCGTCGGCGGAGAATGTCAAAAACACATTCGAATTATCGAATATAAATAGGCAAACAGCAAAATCTCGATGGAGGATTATAATTACCGCAACGCTGTTTCTCTGAGGGATGAACTATGCCGTTAGCATTCAAACGCTCGCAAAGACTCTCCATTGGCACAGAAATAGAACTGCAGTTAGTCGATATTGAGAGCTACGATCTCACCGACAAGGCCGATCAGGTGGTAACGGATCTTGGCGACAATAAACGCATCAAGCATGAATTGACCAAATCAATGGTGGAACTGAACAGCTCGGTGCACACCAATATTGACCTGTTGCACGACGAACTGCGTGAACTGACCGCCAGCATCCGCCTTAGTGCACAAAACTTCGGTTGTGACGTTTGTGGCGGTGGCCGTCATCTGAGCAATGACTGGAGAAAACAGGTCATTACCGATGCCCAGCGCTATCAGCAATTAGCCAGCCGCTTCGGCTATCTGTCCAAGCTGGCCTGCGTGTTTGGTCAACATATTCATATCGGGGTCAATAACGGCGATGAAGCCATGTATCTGTGCCACGCTTTAACCCCCTACTTCCCCCATTTTATTGCCCTCAGCGCCTCTTCTCCACTCTACCAGGGGGTAGACACACTGTTTGCCAGTTCGCGTTTCAGCGCGCAAAACTCCTTTCCCAACTATGGCTGTCTGGAGCAGATCTACAATTGGGAGCAGTTCAATGTCTATTATGAACGGCTGAGTACGGCCGGCGTGATAGACAGCATCAAGGATATTTATTGGGATGCACGACCCAAGCCGGAACTGGGAACGGTGGAGATCCGTATCTGCGATACGCCACTGCATATTTCCCACGCCGTGCTGCTGGTAGGTTACTGCCGCCTGCTGGCCGGTTTTTTGTTGTCGCGCCGCACTGAAATAGCCCCGGAGTATTACGCCTTTACCAACTACAACAAAATCAATGCCTACCGCAACGGTTTTGACGCCGACTACGTCGACTCCACCACGTTGAAGCGCAGCAGCCTGACCTCACATATGCTGACCACACTGGCAGCGTTACGCACTGACGCTAACGATCTGGAAACACAAAGCTTGCTGGACAAGATTGAGCGCCATGTCAGGCTCGGGGTGAACGACTCGGAACGAATTCGGCAGATGCTGGATAACGGCCTGTCGCAAAAGCAGATAATTCAACGACTGTGCGACGAGCTATTGCAACCGGTGAGTTAAGTTTTAGCTATCGATTCCATACGCCAAAGCGTCTGTTCATTATGTGCTCTTTGGTTACAATCGTTAGCACTGAAATCCACCGTTACGAGGGCTACTATGTACAACTTTTCACGTTATCAGGCAAAAGAACTGGCGCTGGCTTATATGAGCGGCAAAAAACACGACCTGTCACCGCAGGAATTTCTGCAGCAACTGAAAAGCAGCGAAAAATCGTTCGACTATTTGTTGAAGCACGGCAGCGAACAGCCGCGCGAAGTGTTGGTACAAAGCTTCTGAAGCACGCAATGCCGCCCGCTTCGCCGGTGGCGAGCCATCTGGCCCGCGTATTCCCGGCTTAACGGCGAGGGGTTTTCATCACCGACGCGGTAGGTCCCAATAAGGCCGTTCTCCACCAAGCTGAGCCAGCAGGAAATCGACAAAGGCCAATACTTTAGCCGGCAGGTATTTTCGCTGCGGGTACACCGCATAAATGGCATGCTCCGGCAGCCTATATGCCGACAACACTTCAACCAACCGCCCCTGCGCAATATCATCCCCGACAATGAAGGTCGGCATCTGGCAAATTCCCAGACCGCCAAGCAGTGCTGCGCGCAAAGCCTCACTGTTATTCACCTGGTAATTCCCCCGCGGCTGAAAACGCACCGCTCCCATTGGCCCCTCAAACAGCCATTCACTGCCACCACGGAAATAACTGTAAAATAAACAGTTATGCTGTGCCAATTGTTCCAGATCTGCCGGTGTTCCACAGCGCGCCAAATAAGACGGTGCCGCGCACAATACGCTGTGACAGGGCGCGATACGCCGGGCGATCAAGCTTGAATCGGCAAGCCGACCTATGCGGATCGCCAGGTCATAGCCCCCTTCGACCAAATCGACCAATTGATCATCCATCATCATATTGATCTCCACCTCCGGGTAAGCCGCCAGAAAATGGGCGATCAAAGGGGCCACATGCAAACGGCCAAACACCATCGGCACACTGATCCGCAGACTGCCCTGTGGTTGTCCCTGCAGACGGGTGACCGCATCTTCCCCCTCTTGCGCCACCACGCAGGCATTACGGGCGTAGCCAAAATACTGTTCACCCGCTTCGGTCAGGCTCAGGCTGCGGGTCGTGCGCTGTAACAGCTGCACGCCAAGTGAGCTTTCCAACTGGGAAATTCGTTTGCTTACCGCTGATTTTGTAATGCCCAACCGTCGGGCGGCAGCTGAAAAACTTTCGCATTCCACTACTGCCACAAACAGCGGGATCGCTGCAAAGTTATCATTCATCTATCGTCAACTTTTACTCAACAATGAGTTTCTATTTTAGTGGATTATGTTTAAAACAAAAACAATATAGCCTGTTCGCCCATCTAAACATAAATCGGACACCAAGATGCGCGAACATTTTTCCCATCCCTTGCTGGCATTGGTCGCCGGCGCATTGCTGGCCCTGATGATCAGCATCAACAGCGTGCTGGCCAGCTATAATTCTCCGCTGCTTGCTTCATGGGTCGCCCATGGCATAGGCGCAATCACCGCCTGGCTACTCTTGCTGTTGCTGAGTCGCCGTACCCCGGGATCTTCTTCGACATCGGCCGCGGTTCCCCGTTGGGCCTATTTTGGCGGCATTCCCGGTGCCCTGACGGTGGTGTTGGCGGCTATCACCGTTAACAGCCCACTGGCGCTTTCCGGCAGTCTGGCACTGATGCTCACCGGTCAGGTTTTATTTGGCATGTTGTCCGACAGCTGCGGCTGGTTTGGCGTGCTGAAACGCCGTCTAAGTGCCAACGACATTATTGCTACGCTGCTGATCCTCTCCGGCTGCGCCCTGCTCATCTTTCTGAGATAATCCCCATGATCACTTTGGTACTCCTCGCATTGTTCAATGGCGTTTGCATCAGCATCAGCCGCGCGGTCAACGGCCGTCTGGCGTTGGATCGCGGCGCTTTCTCAGCCTCGCTCTGCAACCACATCGTCGGTTTTCTGTTCCTCAGCCTACTGTTGGCAATGGTCGGCGGCTTCAATGGTGACTTCTTTGGCCAGGCTCCCTGGGGAGCCTATCTTGGCGGGCTTATCGGCGCGCTGTTTGTCGCCTTGAACAGCTATGTGCTGCCGCGTCTCGGTACCCTGCGCGCTGCACTGTTGATTATCAGTGGCCAGATGTTGGCAGGGGTCGTTATCGACCGCCTGCGCGACAGCAATGGGTCTGCCGGGTTGCAGATACTCGGCGTGGGCCTGATCCTGCTGGGCGTCTATTTGGCCAGGATGGAAAAACCCCTGATGACGCTGATACATGAGCGCATTAAATTACTGGGTTAATTTCGCCTCTGGATACGAATAATTATTAAATTCGCATTAAGATACGAATAATTGACATATTCGTATTTAGATGCGAACTTTACGGATAATTCATCGCTTCAGAGTAGAAAAAGGCATGGCAGCACAAGTCAGCGTAATCACCGGCGATTTGGTTAACTCCCGTCGGTTAGACACCACTCACTACATCAGCGAGTTAAATGCCCTGCTTAGCCAACTGCAACAGGCTAAGCTTATTCAGGCGTTCGAGATTTTCCGCGGTGATGCCTTTCAGGCCGTGGCGGAACCGCAATCCGGTTTGCTGCTGGCGGTATATATCCGCATTGCGCTCAAAGCCATGGACTCGCCACACTGGGATGCCCGCGTCGCCGTAGGTCTGGGCACTGCGCAGGCAGATACCGCCGGCTATGGCAGCGCCTTTGTGAATTCGGGTCAGGCGCTGGATGGCCTGATGAAAAATTGCCGGCTGGCTCTGAAAAATGATAATGACCAGACAAATGCCATTGTCAGCGATCTGTTGCCAATGTTAGATCATGTGGTTAGCCGTCTCTCGCAGACCGAAGCGCAGATCGTCCAGGCGCGCATCTTCGCCACCACCAGCCAGGAGGTGGCGGAAAAATTGCAGAAGGCCGCCTCCACGGTCTCCGCAACGCTCAAACGCGCGGCCTACGAGGAAATCATGCGATTTATTAACGCAATTAACAGGATTACCTGATATGGATTTGAGCTACGCGCCGTTGCTGGTCTGGTTGCTGATCGCCCACTTGCTTGCCGACTTTCCGCTACAGTCGCCTCGTTGGGTAGAGGATAAGATCCGTCGCCGCGCTGGTTCCCGCTTTCTGCTCGTACACGCCTTGCTGCACGGCATACTGGCTGGCTGCGCCGTGGCTGGTTTTGCTCTGTGGCATGGCGGTCTATCCGCTTCCCAGGTGTTAGCCACCCTGCCGGTTATCGCCATCAGCCACTGGCTGATCGATCTGCTGAAAGTCACTCTATTAACGCGCCTCAGCCAGGCCAGTGGTTTTCTGCTCGATCAAGGCCTGCATCTGACGGTGATTATTCTGCTGTGGCTGTCTTTCACGCCGAACACTCACGGCCTGCTTAGCGCACTGGCGGCCGCCGTCACCGGCTGGCAACCAGGGCTGGTACTGTTGGCTTATTTATTGATTTATATGCCTATGGGCATTCTGATTGGCCAATTACTGGCGCACTGGACGCCACAGATGCCGCCCTCGGCCAAAGCGGATAACGATTCACTGTTACGTGCGGGCAAACAAATAGGTTATCTGGAAAGGACGCTGATCCTGACTTTCGTGCTGATCGGGCAGATACCAGCGGTCGGTTTTTTGCTGGCGGCCAAGTCGATCTTTCGCTTTGGCGACTTGCGGCAGAGTGATGACAAAATGCGTACCGAGTATGTGCTGCTCGGTACGCTGTTTTCCTTTACGCTGACCATCATGCTCGGTCTGCTGGTGAAAAAATTACTCTAGGGGCGAGGCTATTCGCCCTTTTCTGCAATAATTACAACCACTCGCCGAAGCGACGAATATAGAAACGCTTCATCAACTGAGCCACTACGCAGTAGCTGACCAACGTGCCGGCCAGCCATGGGAAGTATTCCCACGGCAGCGGCTGCAGCCCAACCAAAGCGCCAAGCGGTGAGAATGGCAGATAGATACCCAGTGCCATCACCAATATCGTGGTCAGCAGAACCGGCAATGCTGCGGTGCTCTGAATGAACGGGATTTTCTGGGTACGCAACATATGTACCACCAGCGTTTGCGACAGTAACCCCTCAATAAACCACCCTGACTGGAACAAAGCCTGATGCTCTACGCTGTTGGCGGCAAACACGAACCACATCAGCGCATAGGTAGTGATATCGAAGATGGACGATGTCGGCCCAATCCACAGCATAAAGCGGCCAATGTTTTTCGCATCCCACTTGCGCGGTTTACGCAGGAACTCTTTGTCCATCTTGTCCCATGGCAGCGACAGTTGGGAAATATCGTACATCAGGTTCTGGATCAGCAGGTGGATCGCCAGCATCGGCAGGAACGGAATAAATGCGCTGGCGACCAACACCGAAAACACGTTGCCGAAGTTGGAGCTGGCAGTCATGTTCAGATACTTGATGATATTACCGAAGGTCTCGCGTCCCTTGATCACCCCCTCTTCCAGCACCATCAGGTTTTTTTCCAGCAAAATGATGTCCGCCGACTCCTTGGCAATATCGGTACCGGTATCCACGGAAATACCCACGTCGGCATCACGCAGCGCCGGCGCATCGTTAATACCGTCGCCGAGGAAACCGACGGTATGGCCATTCGCCTGCAACATCTTCAACACGCGCGACTTCTGCAGCGGCGTCAGTTTGGTAAACACCGTGCGCTGTTCCACTTCACGTGCCAACGTGACGTCGTCCATTTCGGCAATTTGCGGGCCAGAAAGCGGCTCGCCGGGCTCCAGCCCAACATCACGGCAAATCTTGCAGGTGATCACCGGGTTATCACCGGTCAACACCTTCACCGCCACGCCATTTTCCTGCAAAGCGGCTATCGCTTCTTGCGCGCTCTCTTTCGGTGGATCGAGGAACGTCAGTACGCCCTGGATCACCATATCACGCTCATCGGCTACGCTCAGCGGCAAGGCGTGTTTCTGTTCCCCCAGTTCGCGGGTCGCCAGCACCAACACGCGGAAGCCGTCTTCATTATACTGGGCGGCCAGCGCTTGCAGCGTCTCACGCCGCGCCGGATCCAGCGGGACAATCTGCTGCCCGTCACGGACATGGGTAGCGATTTCCAGCATTTCCTCCACCGCCCCTTTGCAAATCAGGCGCTGTTGGTTGTTTTCATCTGCCACCACAATTGACAGACGGCGACGTACAAAATCAAAGGGGAGCTCATCGACCTTGCTGAAGCGGCCCAAAGCTTCAATACCCGGTTTGCCACGCCCAAAGCGGATCACCGCCTGATCCATCAGGTTTTTCATCCCGCTCTGGTGGACGCTGTTCAACCAGGCCAGATGCAATACCTCATTATCTCTGACGCCGCTGACGTCCAGATGGTGTTCGAGGATGATGCGATCCTGAGTCAAGGTGCCGGTTTTATCAGTACACAGCACGTCCATCGCGCCAAAGTTCTGAATGGCATTCAACCGTTTGACCACCACTTTACGCCGTGACATGGCAATAGCGCCCTTCGCCAGGTTAGAACTGACGATCATCGGCAGCATCTCTGGCGTCAGCCCGACAGCAACCGCCAGGGCAAACAGCGCCGCTTCGCTCCAGTCACCTTTGGTAAACCCGTTGATCAGCAAGACGATGGGCACCATCACCAACATAAAGCGGATCAGCAGCCAACTGACGCTGTTCACCCCGCGATCAAACGCGGTTTGCGAACGAGAACCGACAATCGACTTTGCCAGCGAACCAAAATAGGTGTGGCCTCCGGTCGCCACGACTACCGCGGTGGCCGTCCCGCTGGCGACGTTGGTACCCATCAGGCAGATGTTCGACAATTCCAGCAGCGCATGCTCACTGGAAACTTCGTCCTCGCTCGATTTTTGGCTGACGTTGCCCATCGCATCGTATTTCTCGATCGGGATCGCCTCCCCGGTGAGGATCGCCTGACTGATAAACAAATCGCGTGAGGCCAGCAAACGCACGTCCGCCGGTATCATATCGCCGGCAGAGAGCTTAATAATATCGCCCGGCACCAACTCGCGGATCGGTACTTCCAGCGTCAACGGCTGCGCGCTGTAGCTGCTGCGGCGCAGGACCGTGGCGGTGGTGCGCACCATGGATTTCAGCGTTTCTGCCGCTTTGTTGGTTCGGTATTCCTGCCAAAAACGCAGTAACCCACTGAGTGACACCATCACCAGTATGATGATCACGCCGGTAAGTTCAGTTTCTTCACCGCGCTGAGCGGGCAACCAGTAGTCGGTAAAGAAACTGATCGCAGCCAGCACCATCAGCACAAAGATAAACGGGTTATTAAATGCAGCGATTAGCTGCACCAGCGCGTGTGGCGCTTTCTCATGAGCGACCTGATTAACACCAAACTGCTCCAGACGTTCGACCACATCGTCCTGAGTTAAGCCATTGCGGTTACATTTTAAATTGGCCAGCGTTTGATCAACGCTGTTTTTCGCCTCTTGGGCGATGACATAAGACGTCGTTTTTTTATCACGACGACGTACGGCTTCGTTAATATAAGTCATAACGCTATTCTCTTATTTTACTCTGCGCACAGGGTTACCCCGCCCGACTAACAGGTGAATAAGCACAGAGTGGAATTTATTTTATTGGCGTAATTAACGCGCTTTATTCACGCGCCAGATACGCTGAGTCATTAAGCTTTCGGGGTCACCGTCCATGACGCCTCCTTATCACTGAATACAGTGAATATTAATCAATACTTAAACGGGTAATTCAGAAGCGATACGCCAGCGTACCGCGCTAACGCTCTTTTCCAGACTGACGCGGCAGACAATGCCTTCTATTTCCTTTTGGACTGAGGGGTTTGCCGTTATTTCTGCACAAACCTCGAGTTGGCCCGGAATGGAAATATCTGCACTGCGCAGGGATTGTAATCTTAATGCCACACCATTCAGCGCCTGCAATATCAGGGTACGTACCAGTATTTCATCCTGCTCGCCGCAGGTAACCTGAATGCGGTAGCAGACCTCCAGATCGGTTGCCTGTTGCTGGGGTTGCAGATTGATGCGCTGCGCCGCTTCACGCAGCAGGATATTCGCGCACAGGATCACCAGCGTCGCCAACACTGCATTCCAATACTCACCCAGGCCGCACAGCACGCCAATTGCCGCCGAGCACCACAACGTAGCGGCGGTATTCAAACCGCGAATATTCAGCCCTTCACGCATGATGACCCCGGCCCCCAAAAAGCCGATACCGGAGACAATTTGTGCAGCAACCCGCCCGGCGCTGGAAGGATCGGTAGACATGGAACTGAGAATAAATACCGCCGCACCGGTGGCCACCAACGCATTAGTGCGCAGGCCGGCCATACGCTGGCGCCACTGCCGTTCAGCGCCAATAACTGCGCCCAGGCTCATCGCCAGTAATAAATTTAAAACAAAAGGAGTCATAGCCATGACTTTCCCCTTAAATAACTGCAGGAGATAAAATCATGTGCTTTTTAGCACACGCGAAATCGCGCTGATAATAGATCAGCGGTTGAGCGTATCAGTGCCTGGAGGGAATAGGCTGTGGCTGAAAATGGCCATAATAGCGTCCAAATCAATTCACCCGATGCCATTAGGCAGCAGGGACAACAATAAGATTCGGGTTTGCACAGCTCGGAATAACTTGAGAGGGGTGCTGCCCGCCGTTTTCGGCAAGCAACAAATCAGAATAGGATTGGTCAGCTTGCCTTGTTTATATCACTGCAACTAAAACTGTCCAATTGTGTTTCCTCACTGAAATTTTGGCTGAGTATAGTGACGTGGAGTGATGATGTAAAGGCGAATTTATTAAACGAAAATTAAACTCAGTAATTCCGTATATTTGAAGCGGCACACGATTATAAATATTTAGCATTGGGCAGTCCGTTAATTACCGATAAAATGAAATCTCAGCAGGACAATCATCCCTAAGGACAACCTATTCGATGAACACGCTTCGCCTCTCCTTCAGCCTCGCCCTGCTTGCCGGTTTCCCTGCCCAGGCCCTGCTTTTACAGCAGGGAGAAGCCCGTTTCGACATTGATCCTGCCACGTTACAGGTAACCACCGATAACATCCTGGCCAACCAGGCGCAGAGCAAGCAAACCGTGGCTGGTCTGCAGAGCACGCTCACCCAGGCAAGCTGGCAATGGCCCAATAGTGACATACAGATCACCGCCAGGCTGGAAGGCGGCGATCTACGCCTGAGTTTCAGCAGCAGCCGGGCGCAAACGCTGGACTGGTTCACCCTGCCGCCACAGACGGCCACTCTGTTGTTACCGATTGGCGAAGGCAGCCGCATTCCATTAGATAACACCGCCTGGCAGCACTACCTGGTAAAAGAGATGACGCCGCTGGACACCAACTGGGATCTGAAACTGCCGCTGTGGAGCCAACAACAACAGGACAAGGTATACAGCTGGTTATTGCTTACCCCATTCAGTAATCAGGTCAGCTTCGCCAGCACCAAAGATCGCCTCACTATGCGCAGCAGCCATCAGTTCAACCGTTTTAATCAACAGCAGGCCTTCGAGGTATTACTGCACGTGGGTCGCACCCCGCTGTCCGGGGCTCGCCGTTATCGCGAGTATTTGCAGCAAAGCGGTCAGTTCAGCAGCCTGCGCGATAAAATCCGTATTGCGCCAGAGGGTGAAAAACTGATTGGCGCCACGCATATTTATCTGTGGGGCGACAAGCTGTTGGCACCGGCTGACGTGAAGAATTGGCCGGGGCTGCTTGCCTGGCTGGTATCGCCAACCGGTGAAGTCCTGTGGCAAAAAATGGATGCCGACAGCCAAAAAACCGTGCAAAAACTGGCAGGGAAAATACCAGAATCCTGGCAACAGCAAGCACTCATTGACGCGATTAATCAGGCATTGGTGGCGCTGACGCCCCTCAAGGCGACACCGGATGATGCCGATTTCCTGCAGGCACAACGCCAACAGGCCACTCACGTCAGGGAATGGGCACAGCGACAGCTTGGAGATTACCTCGCACCGGCGGATAGCTGGGGTCAGGGGTTGGCAAAACCGCTGGTCGAGGCGCTGCACCAGGCCGGCCTGCCCCGTCTGTGGCTGGGTACCGACAACTGGACCGCCGAATTTCTGCACCCACAGGCCGTAGAGAGTGCCAAAAAATCGGGCTATCTGATTGCCAGCTACGATTCTTATGACACCGCCATTCCACGTGGAGTCAATGACAGCTGGCTGACGGCCCAACTGCCGACAACGCTACGTGAGGAATGCGCTATCGTGCGCGCTGACGGCAGTAAAAAACCCGGTTTCGGCAAGCAGGGCTACTACCTGAATCCGGGTTGCGTGCTGCCTTATTCTCAGCAACGTATGCGCGAACTGGTGCAGTTAGCCGGGCTAAACAGCCTGTTCCTTGACGTTGATGGCACCGGGATGGTCTCCGACGACTATCGACCCGGACACCCAACCGGTGCAGCGCAGATGGCACAGGCCCGCAATGCTCGTCTGGCCTGGTTCAGCAATACGCTTAAACTGCCACTCGGTTCTGAGGACGGCAATGCGGTAACTGCACGTCACATCATGTTTGCCCACGGCATGGAAACCTGGGGTTTTGGCTGGCGCGATAAGCAGATGAATCAGGATAAATCCTCGCCTTATTACCTGGGTGCCTGGTGGCCCAACGCCCAACCAGCCTTCTTCTTCAGCCCGGCCAAGGTAAAAGAACCCTATCGCACCGTGGAGTTCGATCCGCGTTATCGCCTGCCCATGTATCAGGCGGTGTTTCACGACGCGGTGATCAGCAGCCACCACTGGAATTACGATAATCTGAAATTCAGCGACGTTAAAACGACCCGCAGCCTGTTAAGCCAATTGTACAACACCGCACCGATGTTCCATCTCAGCCGCGCTACTCTTCATGCACGTTTGCCACACATTAAACAGGCTGATGCCGCCTTCCGTCCGTTGCATCAGGCTCTATGGGATAAGGCGCTGACCGATTTCCGTTGGCGAGATCAGGCTGGATGGGTGCAGCAAACCACGTTCAGCGATGGTTCAATCCTGACGGCCAACTTTGGCCAACAAGCATTCGACGGCATAGCTGCCCATAGCCTGCGTGCCAAACTGGCGGACGGTCGCATCCTCAACATCACGCCATAGCAACTCCAGTCGGGGTGAACTAGGCTAGACACAGTCTCCCCGACCGGCAACCTGGAGTTGATGATGGATAGCCTTACTCAAACACTGCTGGCAGAGATCGGGCAAAGCCTGGGCCACAGCGCAATCCCTGAGATCCCGTTGACCATCAGCGGTGAAGGCGCTCTGAACAGCGCATTCCCGGTCACCGAACTGGCAACCGCCTGCTGGAGTGCTTCCGGGCTGGCCTGTGCCCAACTGCTGCAACAAAATCAGGGCGGTGTGCCGCAGGTGTTTGTCGACAGCCGGCTGGCATCACTGTGGTTTGGCTGGACATTGCGACCACTGGGATGGCCATTACCGGCCGCCTGGGACGCGCTGGCAGGTGACTACGCTACCCGTGACGGCTGGATCCGTCTGCATACCAATGCCCCCCATCACCGCAAAGCCGTAGAACAGGTACTGGGCCCACATCAGGATAGAAACCGACTGGCGCAAAAAGTGCAGACATGGGAAAAAGGCGAACTGGAGCAGGCAGTCATAGAGGCCGGTGGCTGCGCGGCTGAAATGCGTTCGACCGAGGCATGGCGACAACATATTCAGGGAAAAAGCGTTGCGCTGG
Organism: Serratia proteamaculans; assembly: GCF_008830365.1. Lineage (GTDB taxonomy): Bacteria > Pseudomonadota > Gammaproteobacteria > Enterobacterales > Enterobacteriaceae > Serratia > Serratia proteamaculans. The sequence goes on from NZ_WBKI01000001.1 coordinate 1,406,470, forward strand.
AGCCACTGATCCATCAGCAGCAGCAAGCGGAAGCTCCCCCCGCAGGCTGGACACTCCCCTCTGCCAGACCGCTGCACGGCGTCCGCGTGTTGGATCTGACGCGAATTATCGCCGGACCGGTAGCCACCCGTTTTCTTGCCGGGCTGGGTGCCGACGTATTACGTATTGATCCTTACGGTTGGGATGAACCCGGCGTCGAACATGAAGTGATCCTCGGCAAGCGCTGTGCGCGCTTGAACCTGGCAAATGCTCACGATCGCCACACCTTTGAACATTTACTGAAAAACGCCGACGTTATCGTTCACGGCTACCGCGCCGGCGCGCTGGAAAAGTTGGGTTATGGTGCTGAGCAGCGACGCGCGCTGTCGCCGGGATTGATCGACGTTTGCCTGAACGCCTATGGCTGGAGCGGCCCGTGGCGAGGACGGCGCGGTTTCGACAGCCTGGTACAAATGAGCTGTGGCCTGGCAGAGTCGGGTATGGCATGGAAAAATGCCGCCATTCCGGTGCCGCTGCCGGTACAGGCACTGGATCATGCCACCGGCTATCTGATGGCGACGGCAGTTCTGCACGGTCTACGCCAACGCCTGCAACAGGGTACCGGCTACAGCGCCCGGCTGTCTCTGGCACGAACGGCACAACTGTTGTCCGATCATCCCTATCCGCAACACTATCCGTTGACCCCACTGGCGGTGGTCACTCCTGCAGATGAAAACCTGGAAACCGAACTGACCCACTGGGGCCCAGCACAGCGCCTGCTCCCACCACTGCAGTTAACCGGCACGGCACTGCTCTGGGCACTGCCCGCAACCCACCTTGGCAGCTCGCAGCCAGAATGGCTACGCCGCTGATCTCAGGCCAATTGGCGCTGCAACCAGTGTAATAACGCCTCGACCGCCGGCGTCAACCCGGCGGTCTGCGGCCAAACCAGATAAAAATCTACCTGATCCAGATGCCGTGGCTGAGCCAGTGCCACCAATCGGCCTTCTGCCAACGCATCGCTCACCAACAGCTTTTTCACCAACGCGATGCCAAACCCCTGTTCGGCGGCGCGGATCAATAATCCCGCGTCATTGAACAGTGCCAATGGCCGAGCCTTATCTCGTTGCTGCTGCGCCGAGAACCAACTGCGCCAAGGCGTAACATCGTGTTCCAGCAGCGGCACATCTGACGCCCCACTGTTGAAAGCCACCTGCCACTGATGAGCCAACGCCGGAGTCGCCACCGGCACCACCTCTCCGGAGGCAATACGCTGTGCCTGCATATCTGCCCATTGACCATTGCCAAGACGAATGGCCGCGTCGAACCCTTTACGTACCAAATCCTGCACCGCCAACGATGCATCAATATCCAGCGCAATATCGGCGCAGGCTGCGTGAAAAGACGGCAAGCGCGGCATCAACCAGTAATGCGCGAAAGAGGGCAGTACGCTGATACGCAGTGCCTGGCTTTGTGCAATTCGCCTGACCCGGTTAACGCCCTGCTGCAACGCCTGCAGAGCCGGCTCTGCAACCGCCAACAGCTCACGACCGGCAGTATTCAGACGCAATCCACGGCCCTGCCGCTCAAACAACGGACAGCCGATCGCCTGTTCCAACTGCTGGATCTGCTGGCTGACGGCGCCATGGGTAAGATGCACCTGCTGGGCGGTAGCGCGCAGATTTTCCAACCGGGCGGCAATCACAAAGGTCGGCAGGATGTGCAGTGGAATACGTTCATTGAACATTGGTTAGCCCTGCTATCCAAAAGGGGTATTTTTCATCGATTTTCGTTGCAAAGCAAATGATCTAGGCTGTCACCCTTACCCCTTGATAACCGGAGTCACCCATGCACCCACGTTTACAGCAGGATCTTGACCAGTTTCCACAGATACTCGAACGTACCCGCCATTTGGCCGAGGGCTTCCTTGCCGGATTGCAACAGCGCCCGGTTTGCCCTCCCCTGGCTTCACAGCAACTGCAACCGGGTGATGACAGGTTGGCTGATGAGGGTGACGGTGCGCTGGCAGCACTGGACGATTTCTGGCTGCGCTATGCCGAGGGTCTCTCTGCCAGCGCCGGGCCACGTTATTTTGGCTTTGTTACCGGCGGCTCAACCCCGGCCGCATTGGCGGCAGACTGGCTGGTTAGCACTGTCGACCAAAATAGTCAGTTAAGTCACGATACTGTTGCCGCAGCAATCGAACTGGCAACCATTACGCAGCTAAAAAATTTGCTGGGTTTGCCGGAGGTGTTCAACGGCAGTTTTGTCAGCGGGGCCACCATGGCCAACTTTGTCGGCATGGCCATCGGTCGTCAGTGGCTGGGCCAGCAACGCGGTATTGATGTCGCTGAACAGGGAGTGACGGCATTGGGCCCGGTACAGGTGCTGTCAGCAAACGCACACTCCAGCAGCGTAAAAGCGCTCAGCATGCTCGGCATTGGCCGTGACGCCTTGAAAATTATCGACAACCTGCCGGATAGTGAAGCTATTGACCCTGTCGCGTTGGAAAGACATCTTGCCGCCAGCATCGGCGCTCCCACTCTGGTGCTGGCCAGCGCCGGAACGGTGAACACTGTAACCTTCGACGACCTGCCGCACCTGCTGGCGCTGCGCGAACGCTACCCGTTCTGGTTACACGTTGATGCGGCCTTTGGCGGCGTAGCGGCCTGCTCACCGCGCTATGCTCCCCGGTTAACCGGTTGGGAGCAGGCGGACTCGATTACTGTCGATGCGCATAAATGGTTGAATGTGCCCTACGACAGCGCGATCCAATTCAGCCGTCATCTGGCGTTACAGATGCAGGTCTTTCAAAACCATTCGGCTTATCTGGAAGCGCCGACGCTGCGGTCAGACAACTACCTCCACCTGACGCCGGAAAACTCGCGACGTTTCCGCGCCCTACCGTTGTGGTTGGCGCTAAAAGCCTATGGCCGCAGTGGCATGCAGGACATGGTTGAGCGCAATGTCCAATTGGCGCAACTGTTGGGCACTGCGCTGGCGGCCAGCGAGGGTTTCCGCCTGCTGGCACCGGTCAATCTGAACGTGGTGTGCTTTGCACTGAAGAACATTGAGGGAGATGCCGTTGCTGCACGCGATCGCTTTATCGCCCGTCTCGATCGACACGGCGTGGTACGCTGTACCCCTACCCTTTATAACGGGCAACCGGGGATCCGGGCTGCGCTGGTCAATTGGATGACACAAGAAAGCGATATTCATCTGGCGTTGGAATCGATGCAGCACTGCCTTGCAGAACCACACTGACGGGAAAAGTTAAGGGCACCTTTAGACACGCCTCTCTGTTTTTGTTACTGCCAGCAAATGTAAACCTTTTCTCACCACCAAGAGTAGACAACTTTTCGTGGTGACTAAATAGTTCAGAAAAACCAATTAATCACTCGCTGACATTTTTCACATCTGTGAGTACAGCACGATTAGTTACATCAACTCGTTGTTATATGACCGTTTTTTGCAACAAAAAAATGAATTAATGTTAACTTAATGTGATTATTGATTATCACAAGTGATAAGGAATGAAAGAATTATCATTATCAGAACCAAACAAATAAAGCATAAACTTATGATAATATTATAAAAAATAAAATCATTCATACTGTTCGACATTCAAACTGATGACGAAATAGGCTAAAAAATGTTAAAAAAACAACACATGAATTTTTTTTAAGAATTTTCCTAGCAATCAAAAATTTCGTTTCGTGACATGATGAGCAGATTCGACGATAAAGATACCAGCAGGCGCGCGGCTCAAGCACCAATTGACGTTACAGCCCCGAAACCTCTGCGGCAGCGGATTATTCTGACTTAAGCTAAACTTATAGGTTCACATCGCTAATTAGTTTAGAAAGAAAATATCGTTGAGTACCGCCGTATTTATTGATAGAACATTCCTATACGTGATTTTTTTGTACTTTTTTGCCTTTTAGGCTTCAGGCTTTTTCTTTTTGTTACCGCGGTAAAACGGATTTAAGTGGGGGTGAGATATGCCAACGATCATTATGGATTCATGCAGCTATACCAGATTAGGTTTAACAGACTACCTGACAACACATGGAGTAAAAAAACGCCAGATTAATGCTATTAATGACATCGACGATCTACATGAAAAATGCAGCAAGTTGAAGCCTAGTCTGGTATTTATTAATGAAGACTGTTTTATACACGAAGCGAACGCGACGGAACGTATAAAAGGGGTGATCTCTCTGCACCCGGACACTTTATTCTTCATCTTTATGGCTATTACCAACGTACATTTTGACGATTATTTATATGTTCGTAAAAATGTCATCATCTCGTCAAAATCAATCAAACCAGAGACTATGAATCAACTACTTAGTCACTATCTGGAGAGAAAAGTACCCCGCACTGAAAAAACTTCTTTTGATCAGACACCCGTTACGCTGAGCCAAACCGAGTCCAACATGTTACGTATGTGGATGTCGGGTCAGGGCACCATCCAGATATCCGACCAGATGCAAATTAAAGCGAAAACGGTCTCTTCCCATAAGGGAAATATCAAAAGAAAAATTAAAACGCACAACAAGCAGATTATTTACCATGTTGTTCGTTTAACCGACACGCTGACCAGTGGGATATTTGTCAATAGCCGCTAGATGGACAGCTTTGTCGTGTACTCTGCTAAACGTTGGTTTTAAATGTCGTTCAGCCCATCGTGCTGGATATCACACATTTAAATAACCTAAATACCTGCTCGCGACGAAATTCTCGGCCGCGACGGGTATTCCCGCAGTAATAAATGGATTATTCCTACCGCTCCGGAATAATTGCCTGCCGTAAACCTTGCGAATTAAATTAATGTGCTGGAGAGGTATTGCCGTTTCCCCCAAGGTTACTTGGGTACCCCCTGCCGTAGCTCAACAAAGGTACCGTCACGGCTGTCTATCTCGTTAAAGAACCATACACCGGCTGGATAGTCTGGCAAGGACACCAGGTACATGATCCCCTCATTAAACTCTTCCACCGCCAGGATCACTCCTTCGCGTCGCTGCTCACCGTCAGTTTTTACCGTTACCAGATCGTTAGCTTTCATACCTTGTCCCATCATTTATCATTGATGTCAGTGTATTACACAATGAGGTGAGAAAAATACCGTGCACCACCAGTTAATCCGCTGATCACCCGCATAGCGTCTTCCTACAAGCGTAGCAGGCCATCCGGCATGCGGCTTTTTCACTTTCTTAACGTTTTGTCGGCAGAATCTTAAGCGCGCAACGGGTAGTCTGTTGCCTGGTGCTTCCCCCCCAGAGAAGTACCTGCAAATGAAGAAGTAACAAGGAACTTTTGCCCGCAGACTTGCGGGCTTTTTTTTGCCTGTGGCGAATGACAGACACAAAAAAACCCGCCTTGGCGGGTTTTTATTAATCAGCGAGAGGCCGATTAGATAGCGGTAACGTTAGCCGCTGACGGACCTTTAGCACCGTTCTCGATAGAGAACTGTACGTTCTGGCCTTCAGCCAGGGTCTTGAAGCCTTGATCCTGGATAGCAGAGAAGTGTACGAACACATCTTTGCTGCCGTCTGCTGGAGTGATGAAACCGAAACCTTTAGACTCGTTGAACCACTTCACTTGACCTTTGATCATGTTAGACATGTTAATTCCTACAATATTAAATTTACGCCACCATGGGCAAGAAATAGCCGGTCATCAGTTACTTATGGAGGCACTAGAAAGGAAATTCGTCAGTGAAGTGCTATCTAGGATAACGCTTTAAATTTGAACTACTTTACTCAAAATGTCGTGCATAAATAGGTCTGTACCACAGGCCGAGAAGCATTAACTCACGATGGGACTTTAATAGCAACTCTTTTTATAAGCCCCTCGGTGGAAACGGGACCAAACGCGCAGGATTTAAACCATTTAGCTCGATTTTTAATCATTTCTGGCTGCATTTCCCCGTTAACGGAGGGAGCCGGCTGCCGCAAAATTTACAAAATGCAGAATCCGTCTCGTGGCCACCTCGTTGACATTGCTCACAATTTCGCCTTTCGCGGTTGCGTTGCAACTCCTGTGACATATAAGCAGTCAGAATGCCGGTCGGCACCGCAATGATTGAGTAACCCAACAGGATCAGCACCGAGGTCAATAACCGCCCCAGCGGGGTATGAGGAACAATATCACCGTATCCCACGGTGGTCAGTGTCACTACCGCCCAATAGACGGAGGCCGCCAGGCTGGTAAAGCCCCCACTTCCGCCCTCAACCGCATACATCAGGCCGCCAAAGACACACAGCACCACGGCGACAAAACCAAAAAACATCGCCAGCTTATGACGCGCCAACTTGATGCTGCGCCAGATCATGCCCATCTCACTCATGTAACGCAGCAGCTTCAACACCCGTAATACCCGCAGTATTCGTACGACTCGCAGTAGCATCACGAATTCTACCGTCATATGCGGGTACAGCCAGATGATATACATCGGTAACACCGTCAATAAATCGACAACGCCGAAAAAACTGCGGGCATAGTGCTGGTCAGGTGGCGTGCACCAGAGTCGGAGCAAATATTCGCACGTGAAAATAACGGTAAAAATAATCTCGGCGTAAAAGAAAAGATAAATGGCTTGCTGGCCCGGAGCGTACAAAGCACTACCGCCCGGCTCGAGGAACAACAGCACCACACTGAGTAACGCGGTGCTGACCCAAAAAGCCTCCATCCTGCGACCACTGCGGGAATGGTTGTCGAACAGCAGTCGATAGCTGCGTTGACGTAGGCTCAACGCCGCAGTGTCAGTGGTCATAGTTCGATGTCTTATAAAGAGAAGTTACTAATAGAGTAGACCTGAACATTGATGCCGCCAACTCCCGTGCCAGCGATGAATAACCACAAATGATAGTAATTCTCGTCTGTCTGATTTATAGTTGCGCTGCGTAACTATAAAGGGAGATTGACCATGCTGAGATGGCATACGCTGGCAGCGTCTTGCTGCACCGCTCTGTTGATACTGAGCACTCCAGCCCAGGCGCTGGACTTGTCCTACACCGCACCGGAACCCAGCATTAAACCGGCACCCGCACCGCAAACCGCTCTCGGCCCAGAAAAAAAAGCCGCCAAGCCGCCGGTGGTGTGGTCAGAAACCGAAGACAAAACCGGTTTTCGCGTTGATATGGAATGTGATCATCCCGGCTGCAGCCGTCCGCGCGCCAAGCCGTATTCGTCCCTTAATTACGGCCCGAATCTTGGCCCGGTGAAAAAAACCGACCGCCGCCGCCAGTCAGATCCCTACTCCACCGATCAGGAACCTGATTACAACGTGAGCATGGGTTATCAGTGGTAGCGGCGCTTTCAGAGTTATCCCTATAGCTGCCGCCGCATGCAATTCATACAATGGCGACCTGTTCACCACTCCTCCTGGTGCTGAACACAACAAGCTGTGTTGCAATATTTTATGCGCCTCTCTATAGGCGCTTTTTTTATCTCTGAATATCAGTCACCTGGCGTCTTACAGAATGGTCTCATTGCGGCATAACGTGATAACTGTCACAAATAACCGCTCCTTAGCCATGCTTTATCGGAGGGTTGTCAGATGGCGACTGAATATCTACTTTTGCTGGCCGCATTAGCCGGCATTTCAGGGTTCGCGTTGTATAAGCACTTTAAATCACAGAAGAAAAGTACCCTATTGCGTCCATACGATCGTTAACGCAAGCGTTACTGGAGCATGGCATCAGCGCTATGCTCCAGGCCACAAGTCCACACTCTGTCATTTTTTTATCACAAAATTGTCACAATACAGCCATATCATGGTCGACGATTATCCGCGCTGGCTCAATACCAAGGATTTCGTTATGACTACCATTAGAGCAACAAACCACCAGGAAGCAGAAAAGCTGATCCGCTACGGCACGGCAAAGAAAATTGAACTGGCCTACGACATCGACAGCGATGACTTTTTCCAGCTTGCCAGCCTGTGGTGTGATCGAGGTGCCAAAATCTCCAAAGGGAAAGAACATTTTATCGTCTCGCTAAAAGGTTTTCGCATCCCGCCCAACGATTAATCCCATGCCGCCCCTACGGCGGCGCCCCACTTTCCCCGTGTTGAAACCGCCCAATGATCCACATTCTCCCCTCAGCATTTCTGTAAGATAAATTATGAATTACAGCAGGCTGTTACCTACACTGGTTACTGCGCCTGAACGCCAACTGAGGAGAACCACCATGTCAGCCAACCCAGCGCTGCCCAGCACCATGAAAGTCATCGAAATCAGCCAGCCTGGCGAACCCGAGGTTCTGGTTAGTAGCCAAAGGCCACTGCCGACCCTGCAACAGGGAGAAATTCTGGTGAAAGTTGCCGCTGCCGGCGTTAACCGTCCTGACGTGCTGCAACGCCGGGGTCAGTACGCGCCACCACCCGGCGCATCGGATATTCCTGGTCTGGAGATCGCCGGTATGGTGGTCGCCACCGGCGTAGGCGTGCAAAATTACGCCATCGGCGACAAGGTGTGTGCCCTGATTGCCGGCGGCGGTTATGCAGAATACTGCAAGGTCCATGAAAGCAACGCACTGCCGGTCCCCGAGGGCTTTAGCCTGATTGAAGCGGCGGCGATCCCGGAAACCTTCTTTACCGTCTGGGTCAATGTGTTCCAACGCGGGCATCTGAAGGCCGGTGAAACCGTGTTGATCCACGGCGGCACCTCCGGCATTGGCACTGTGGCAACCCTGCTGGCGAAAGCCTTCTGCGCCCGGGTGATCACCACCGTCGGCTCCGAAGAAAAACGCCAGGCCAGCCTGGCATTGGGTGCCGATGTGTCGATTAACTACCGCAACGAAGATTTTGTTGAGCAGACCCAACGCGCCACTAACGGCAAAGGCGCCGACGTGATTGTCGATCTGATTGCCGGTGACTACGTGGCGAAGAACTATCAGGCGGCGGCGATGGACGGCCGCATTGTGCAAATCGGCACCCAGAACGGCGTGGTGAAGGAATTGAACCTGATGCCGCTGCTGATCAAACGCCTGACCCACACCGGCTCCACCCTGCGCGCGCGTAGCGTGGAAGATAAGGCGCAAATTGCCGCCGATTTGCTGCAGAAGGTTTGGCCGCTGCTGGAACGCGGAACGTTAAAACCTCAGATCTTCAAAACATTCCCGCTGGAACAGGCGGCCGAAGCACATGCATTGATGGAGTCCAGCCAGCATATTGGCAAAATCATGCTGACTGTCTAAACCCGAATACCCCGCAGCCTGCACTGCGGGGTTATGGTTTCAGGCACCTGGCGTATGCACGTCTTCCGGAGATGAGTCGGTATTGGCCAGCTTCTCCTGCGCCAGCGCTTCGTCTTCGCTGTCTTTTTCCAGGCTTTCCTGCTGTGCCCCCTGCTTTGGTGAATAGACCAACTCCACCATTATCGGGAAGTGATCCGAACCTACGTGGGTTAAACGACGCAGCGAGCCGAGAACAAAGTCATCGCTGTGAAACACGTGATCCAGTGGCCAACGCAGGAACGGGTAGCCGGCATGAAAGGTGCTGAACATGCCGCGCCCGCGACGCGGATCCAACAGGCCGCTGACTTTCAGAAACAGCCGGGTGGTCGTCGACCAGGCCACATCATTCAGATCGCCGGTCACAATCACCGGAACCTCCGATTTGGCCGCGCTTTTCCCCACCATCACCAGTTCGGCGTCGCGGTCTTCCGATTCTTCATTTTCGGTCGGGCTCGGCGGCATCGGATGCACACAGTGCAAACGTACCTGTGGCCCTTGCGGCAAATGCACCATCATGTGCATCGACGGGATCTGTTCATCCACCAGATACTGTATTTGCGCATCGCTGAGTTCCAGCCGCGAATAGACATGCATGCCGTACAGGTTATCCAGCGGACATTTCAAACAGTGGGGATAGTCCTGCTCCAGCGCCGACAGTTGCTGCTCCCACCAACCATCGGTTTCTACCGCCACCAGCACGTCCGGTCGTTCGGTCGCCACCAGCGCCAGCAGTTTATCCGCCTGGCGATTAGGAGTTAATACGTTGGATACCAGAATGCGGATGCGCGGCTTCTTCTGATAGCCGGTAAAACCCAGCACCTGAGGTTTGCTCAGCCGGGTATAGGGATAAATCCACACGGCCTGATAAACCACACAGGCCAGGTTTACCGCCATCATGCCCCACACCCAGGGTGACAACGGCACAAACAGCAGGTTAAGCAATAACACCAATAACGAAAGCGCCAGTATTTGCAGGCGGGGAAAATCCCACACCCGGATCCACCAGGCTGCATGCTTTGAAAGTGGCGCAATGGTCACCAGCGCCAGCAAAAGCGTCAGTATGGCGGTAATCCCTGTCACGGTTAATTCCTCATCATCGATCCTGGCCTGTCGGGGTGACGGCCTCCTGACTGCCGCGTTTGGCGGCAGCCAAAGATTGCCATAAAAAACGCCCGTCCCGCCAGCCGACTTAAGGAATAATCTTGCGACGGCGGAATTCGTCAAACAGCGCGAACAGCATCGCCTCGGTTTCGACAAATTGATGGAAGCCAAAGCGGCGCGCCTTACTGCCATCGGCAAACATGTCGTAATCCCACGAGAATACAAAGTCGGCAAAGCGCCAGCTCGCTACCGCACGGTAATCCGCTTCGACCAAATCATGCTGTTGCGCCAGGGCCTGCCACAACTCATTTTTATCCTCCATCACCGACGCCAGCGGCATCGGCAACGGCGGTGCGACCTCCAGATCAAAATAGCCGGCAATTTTCGGCCACAGCTCGCTCCAGCGGAAGAGGTCACCGTTATTGATATTAAACGCCTGATTAGCAGCCGCAGGCTCAGTCGCCGCCCACAGCGTAGCACGCGCCAACAGCCCGGCGTCGGTCATTTCCAGCAGGCTGTGGTAAGCCCCGGGTTTGCCGGGAAAGCGTAACGGCAGCCCCAGCGCCTTGCTGATAGAGGCATAAACCGCCAGGGTCAGCGCCAGATTCATCGGGTTGCCCAGCGAGAAGCCGCCGACCACGCTGGGACGGATTGCGCTCCAGTGCCAGTTTTTCCCCTGCTGGCGCTGTTCAAGATAGCTTTGCTGCGCCAGGTTGAACTCCGGCGGCATGTGCCCGGCATCACTCTCCCGCGCCGGAGTTTTGAACGGCCCCAAATGGGCGCCATACACTTTATAGCCCTGCATCAGGCTGATGTGCTCCAACCCTTGCGCTACCGGTTCCAGCGCTTCCACCACATTGCTCAACATCGCCAGATTAGGTGCCACCAGCCCCGCCCAGTCCGGGGCATCCTGATAGGCGGCGTAGAAAATGTGGCTGACCTGGGTCAGCGAATGCAGGGCATCGCGTGTGGCTTGTGCATTCAGCAGGTCGACCGCCAGATAACGCACCTGCGGCCGGTCAAGGCCTCCGCGCCGGGACAAACCCACCACCTGCCAACCTTGTTGCTCCAGCTCTTCAATCAGCTTGCCGCCAATAACGCCGTTAGCACCGACTACCAGCGCCAGTTTATTGTTTTGCATGTTGTGTCTCCGGTTTCGTATCGCTTGAGACTTTCACTTTGATTGATTAACAAAGCTTGCGGTAGAGGGTATTTACCACTAATACTTATAAGATAAATCTATATATGGAATGCCGATGGACAAGCTGAACGCGATGAATACCTTCGTTCGGGTCGCGGAACTGGGCAGCCTCTCGGCCGTCGCCCGCGATCTGGGCCTGACCCAGCCTGCCGTGAGCCAGCAGATTGCCGGTTTGGAGCAGCAACTGGGCGTGCAGTTACTGTTTCGCAGTACCCGTGCGGTGACGCTGACCGACGCCGGTGTGGGCTATTACCGGCAGGTCAAACCGATTCTGGCGGCGGTGGGTGAAGCGGAAGAAGCGCTACACGGCCAAAACCTGCGGCTGCAAGGGTCGTTACGCATCCATGCACCAACGGGGTTCGGCCAACAGCACCTCACGCCACTGGCAATTGCCTTTCAGCAACAGCATCCAGAGCTGAATATCGAACTGTTGTTGGACGATCGTCGGGCGGATGTGATTGCTGAAGGCATCGATGTGGCGATCCGCTTTGGCGAATTGAGTTCACCGGGGATGGTGGCGCGGCGGCTGGGAGAGTTACAGCGTATTCTGGTGGCCTCACCGGCCTACCTGACGGCACAGGGCGAACCGCAAAGCCTGAAGGAACTGGCAACCCATCCGCATATCCGCTATAGCGGCCTGAGCGACGGGGACACGCTGACGTTAATCGGCCCTGATGGTGCCGAGGTGGTGGCGTTGCGCCCGGTATTTCGCGCTAACAATACGTTTTCACTGCTGGCGGCGATTGAATCAGGGCTGGGTATTGGCGGCGCACAGCGGCCGCTGATCGATCGACAATTGGCGAGTGGCGCACTGGTCCCCATCTTGCCGGCCTGGCGTTATCCCCCGATGGCGCTTCATGCGGTTTATCCCGCTGCACGGTTTATTCCCGGCAAAGTGCGGGCCTGGGTAGAGTATTTGCAGGGGGCATTGAGGAACATTGAGGGTGTGACGCTAAATTATGCCCCCGACAAGGTGCCGGGGGCATAAATCTTATTTGAACAGTTTACCGACCATATCGCCCAGTTCGTTACTGTTCTGCTGCACTTCACCATTTGGCGAGGCGGCGTCAGCGACCGTTGGCAGGAACTGCGCAATGGTGGCGGATGCCTGAGCCGGATCGATACCCAGCTTTTCGGCCAGTTGGTTAATGGCATCGCTGCCCAGCGCCTGCTGCACGTGATCGCCGCTGATCTGCTGGTTTTCACCGTTACCCAGCCATGAACCGACCACATCGCCGAATTGTCCCTGACGGAATTTGTCCAGGATCGCCTGCAGACCACCCTGTTGCTCAACCCATTGCATGATGGCGACGTAATCGATGCCTTTACCGTTGGCGCCGCCCAGAATGTTGCCCAATACGCTATCAAACAGACCCATGTTCTTCCCCTTCCAGCCGTCGGCTCAGGCCGCTCGACCCTTGTGATTTAACGAAAAAAGGGCCGCCGCAGCGACCCTGTTGATCAGTATCTGATTAGTTTCTGATCTTTCTGTAGACAAAAAGCACCACCAGGGCACCGATGACTGCGACAACAAAGCTGCCCAGATTGAAGCCATCAACACGACCCATACCGAAGAAGGTACTGATATAGCCGCCGACAACTGCACCGATGACGCCCAGGATGACGGTTACAATAAAGCCACCGCCGTCTTTGCCCGGCATGATCCATTTAGCCAGGATACCGGCGATTAACCCAAAAATGATCCAGGAAATGATGCCCATTTTTACTCTCCCTATTACTTTTTGCCTAAAAGAAACCCTATCACCAGGCCCATGATGGCACCTGCTCCAACCCTGACGATACTTTCACAACTCTATTGCCCTATGCCGAGCATTTCCGGCAGCGCGATACAGGGGTGAATCTTGATAAACACGCATCTTCACACTGTTACTATAGTCAAATATCAGCAGTTTACCCATTTCCGTCCGTCTGAATTTTAGGGTACAAAAATCGACCGAATTCATCCCACTGTCATTTCTGCACGCTATAACAAAGGGAATCATCCCGCAGGAGACAGACCATGACCAATACGTCGTTTCTGCTGATACTGACCACGCTTTACGCCCTGGCTGCCGTCTGGGACGGTTCTGCAGCCCTGCTGCTGATGTAATGTTACACATCCTTTGTCACTTTTTTGACGATTTTAATTGTGTCTTGTTTTTACAGAAGATTAATCACCTGAAAGCCAACAAAAAATTCCCCTGTACTTGGATAAAAATCCCATTGGCCGTCAGAGGTTAGATCTCACAAAAGGGTTTGATTAATTGTTTAAACCACTCGGCAAAAGCGGTTAAACGTGCGGAACGCTGGCGACGATGGGGGTAAAGTAGCGCAATGCTCATCGAGGGCGGCCGGGCCTGCGGCAAGATCTCACACAGGCTGCCATTATCCAGGTAATGCTGAACATCAAAACGCGGTATCTGCATCATTCCCAACCCCGCCAGGCAACAACCGATATAATTTTCTGCATTGTTCACCGTCACCCGACTGCGCAGCGTTTTTTCAACGCACTGTTCATCCTGCTGCCACTGCCAGCTATCCGCCCCTGTCAGAGTCGGCTGCGCGTAGCCCACGACCCAATGATCTTCCAACTGGTCAGGGTGTGCAGGCGTTCCGTAGCGTTGCAGATAATCCGGGCTGGCGCAGTTGATCATGCTCAGGCGACCCAGCGGCTGGCTGACCAGGCTGCTGTCGCTGAGACTACCGACACGCACCACGCAGTCGATCCCTTCCTGGATCAGATCGATCGAACGGTCGCTGGCGCTGAGAAACAGTTGAATTTCGGGGTACTGCAGAAAAAAGTCCGGTAACGCCGGCACAATCATTCGCCGGGCAATACGGCTGGGGACATCGACCGTCAAACGGCCATCGATCGGGCCATTGTGCCGATGAAACAAAGTGTCCAATGTTTGCACGTCTAACAGCAGGTCACGCGCTTTTTCGAGCAACAACTCACCATCGCTGGTCAGTTGTACCCGGCGAGTGGTGCGATGAAACAGGCGGGCGCCCATTTCGTGTTCCAGTTGCTGTATCGCCGCCGAAACCGTGGTTTTTGGCATCATCAGGATTTGCGAAGCGCGGATAAAACTGCCCACCTCGGCAACCTGGATAAACACCCGTAATCTCCCTATTTTATCCACCGGCAGTGCATCCCGTTAAACAGGCTGCGGCACCGGCCGCAGCAGAATTGATATTAACGGGTAGTATAGCCACCGTTGGCAAACAGCGTCTGCCCGGTGATCCACCAACCGTCGGTGACCAAAAACTTGACGATCGGCGCGATGTCTTCAATGTCAGTCAGGCCGGTTTTCGAGAACTTGCTCAGCGCAGCGGCTGTACTGTGATACGCCACGGCCTCTTTGCTTTCCTGACCGTAGAAGAACGGGGTGTCCATTGGGCCGGGGCCGATGGCATTCACGCTGATACCGCGTTCGCCAAACTCCTTGGATGCCGCACGGGTAAAGTGCTCCACCGGTGCCTTGCTCCCCGGATAGACCGCGTAGAACGGCGTATAAGCCGCCAGCAGTGAACTGACGATCGACACAATTCGGCCGTTATCGGCCAGATGCTTGCCCGCCTGCTGAATAAAGAAGAAAGCCGCCTTGGAATTGATGTCGAAACTGCTGTCGTAATCCGCTTCGGTCACCTCGGCAATCGGTTTTTTGATCACCAAACCGGCGGTATTGACGGCAATATCCACTTTGCCAAATGCCTTGATCGCTTCCTCAAACAGGTGTGCCACGTTAGCCGGCTGGGTCAAATCGCCCTGCACCAGGATCGCCTTGGCGCCCGCCGCGTTAACCGCCTTCAGCGTTTCCTCCGCTGCCGCCCGGGTCGCATCACTGTTGTAATGCACAACCACCGCCGCAGCCCCGCCGGCCGCCAGATCGCGTGCCACCAGGCCCCCCAGGTTCTTGGCACCGCCAGCGATCAACACCACTTTTCCATTCAAAGATTGCTTGCTCATTACAGTGACTCCGTTAGTGAAGGTTGCAACGAGTATAGGAACCCTGACCGCTCAGATAATCTGTCCAAATCGGGATGAACCATCCCGCTTTTTCGGCCAATAGGCCTGCGGGGGCGATAAATCTCCATAGCGTGATCGAACAGCCGGGCATTCAGCGTAATTCGCACTACACTTGTAAGTTTCCAACGGCAATAGTCGCAAATCGAAACTATTGCTCCCTGCCCGCCGGCCGCTAAACGCCCAGACGGGCCATAACAGAGGTCAATGTCATGGTGATTCAACCCTATTTATTCTTTAGCGGTAACTGTGAACAGGCGGTGAACTTTTACGTGCAGCAGCTAGGCGCGACGCTTGAAATGATGATGCGTTACAAAGAGATGCCTGAGGAAGCCAAACAGGGCAACCCGCAGGATGTCAATCCGGAGTCCATCATGCATGCCCGGTTGCTGATCGGTGAAACGGCGCTGATGGCCTCGGATGGCTGCCCACAAGATGGTGCCGACGCATCACACAAAGGATTTGCCCTGTCACTCAACCCAACGACCGTGGAGCAAGGCCGCGAACTGTTTGAAAAACTGTCGCAGGGCGGCCAGGTTACCATGCCTTACCAGTCCACCTTCTGGGCCAAAGGTTTTGGCATGCTGACCGACCAGTTTGGCGTCAACTGGATGGTTAACGTTGAATAGCCCGTCATCCCGCTGCGGTGTGCGCCGCCAATAGCGAACATCGCAGCAGCAATCCTCAGTTATAGCGATACCAGTCATAGGCCGCCATGGCGAACAGCACAAACAACGCCGTCAACAGCACCAGTCCCAAACGCCAATAAGGCGACTTACGCTGCCGCCAGGCAAAGGCGATCATTAACGCCAGCACTCCCAGGGTCAGCGGGTAATAAACCACCAGCGTCAACAAAGTAATAATGATGTAGTCAGACATGCAAGCGATCCCTGTATTCTCTCCGCAGGTTTAGCGCGAACGCTTTACCCTCATCTCCCGCTCTTGTAGCGGTGCTACATACTGTGGTCCGGTCAGTCGGGGTAATATATTCCTCCCCTGCCCTCAACAACTTATTCATTTTCACCGTTTAAGGAGTAGTGGTCCAGGTGATTAACGAATAAGATGTAGGATTGTTCTTAGCGCGATTTGAATATTTTACAGCAAGGGTGACATGACACAGCAGCAACCGCAGGATGCCGAACGGCTACGCAACGGTAAAAACTCCCCGTTATTATTTCAGGCCGGCGTGTTCGTCGTCATCGTTGCCGTCACGCTAGTGCTGTTTAACGCCTGGCAGATTTGGAACGCCTATCAACGCGACTTGCAAAGCGCCGAACTGGAATCCGCCAATCTGGCCCGCGCGTTAGCGCAGCATGCCGACGATACCTTTATGCAGACAGACAGCACGCTGTCTGACCTGAGCGAACGTATTCAAATTGACGGCCTGGCTCAACACCCCCTGCTGCGACTACAGAAAGTGATGCAAACACAGGTGGGCAATCAGCCCCAGTTACATGGCCTGTTCGTTTACGACGCCCGTGGCAATTGGATAGTCACCTCATCGGGCCGATTCGTACAAAACGCCAATAACGCCGACCGCGAGTATTTTAAATATCACCTCGATCACAACAGTAACGCGATCTATATCGGTAAGGTGGTACGCAGCCGCTCTACCGGTGATTTGATCATTCCGGTATCACGCCGTATCAACAATCCGGACGGCAGCTTTGCCGGGGTGATACTGGCCACGCTGTATGTCGATTATTTCCGCCAGTTTTACGATACCTTTGCACTGAACAGTGACGCTTCACTCAACCTGTTACTGGCTGACGGCACCATTCTCTACCGTCGCCCTTACTCCCTTAACGCCATCGGCAAGAATATCGCCGAGGGCGTGCTGTTCCGTGAGATTCTGCCGCACTCCGAATTCGGCAATGCCACCATCATCTCCCGTTACGACAAGGTAGAGCGGATTTATGGCTATTCGCGGGTCAACCGCTATCCGCTGGTGATCGCCGCCGGGTTATCGAAGCAAGATGCGCTGTCCGACTGGCGTAATGATTCCAGCGTGTTTGCCCTCGGCGGTGCCACCCTGCTGGCCATTCTGCTGGCGATGGGGCTGGTGCTGATGCGTCAAATTAACCACAGCGTGCGCACCGAAGCCGAACTGATGCGCACCCGCGATCAACTCACCAGCATCAATCGGACGCTGGAGGAGCTGGCATTGCTGGACGGCCTGACTGGCCTGGCCAACCGCCGCCAGTTTGATATCGCCTTGAAGAATGAGCTGATGCGCGCTTCACGCAACTACCGCAGCGTGGCGCTGCTGATGTTGGATATCGACTGTTTCAAGCAATATAACGACATCTACGGCCACGTCGCCGGTGACCAGTGTCTGCAACAGATCGGGCAAATGCTCAAAGGAATGGCCAGCCGCAGTAATGATATTATGGCCCGTTACGGCGGAGAGGAAATGGCCATTATATTGCCGGATACCGACGTTCAGGGGGCACTGATTTTCGCCGAGCGCGTCATCGAAGCGGTGCGCGATTTGAAAATCCCGCATCAGGGCAACCCGCATGGTATCGTCACCATCAGCATAGGTATCTATGCCAAGGTGCCACATATGTATAACGACACACCAATGAGCTTTATCAATCAGGCGGACAGCGCCCTGTATCAAGCCAAGGCCCAGGGTAAAAACCGTATTTATACCGCTTAATCTGCCGGGGCCGTCTCTGACCAGGGCGGCCCCGGATAAACGCCGGACAATCGACAAAAATAAAACCAACCCGCTGATTAAAAAATAAAAAATAATTTACACCTTTGATTAATTACCGATGAAAATTAATTGATTTCAGCCCAGTCTATTTTACCCATTCGTTCCATTACCCTGCCGTTTAATGTCTGTTTACTTTTTGGTGAATTTTAATAATGCCAGCATCACGCCATCCAGCTTATTAATAGCATTTATTTTAATTCCAAATTAATTCCTGCTGGATATAAATCATTTCAAATAAAAACAATTAAAATATGACCCATTCGCAAGGAGATATTATGCGCGCGGATAACCTTACGCCAGAGCAGGCGTTGATGATCTTGCCACAGCAGCAGTGGAACAGTGCTCCCACTCCCCTTTCCCTCACCGCCGTCGAGGCGCTGGAGTAAGGGAGAACCCTGTTTTTGCCCGAGTTAAACTTTCCATTATTAGACGATGAAATAACGTTATTGGATCCCGCACTGGTAGATATAAAACGTAAAAACATCAGCTATTGGCCGGAGACTCACAAATTATCCGGCGTAGCCATAGGCGTGCGACCAGCTCATGGCGTAAAGACGACAGTCGTCTGCACGTCGACGCTTTCCCTTCGCGCCCCAACCTGGGTGAACATATCCTGCGTATTTTCACCAACATCAATCCCCACGGTGAACACCGCCAATGGCGCATCGGTGAATCCTTTCCTCAGTTGGCGCGACGCTTTATGCTGGAACAAACCTTCCTGCTGCCGGTCGACGCCATGAAAAAACCACAGCAATCACCGCTGAAGGTGCTGGAAACCTTGCTGCAGCACCCCTTGCTTTAATCCGCTTCCAACAGCAGGGTTTCCCCCAGTTGTTGCCCTCTCAGCTAACCGACTCGCTATCCCCTTGCTGGCGCGCTACCAGTGTCAGAATGCTGTACAACGCCACCGCCTGCTGATGCTGATTGAGCACCTGAACGTCCCACACCACCACGCCATGCGGACGATCTTCAGCGGTTTTTTGCGGCTTGCGAATTTTCTTCTTGCAGGTCAGCCGTACCTGAATGGTATCGCCAATTTTCACCGGTTCGATAAAACGCAGATTTTCCATGCCATAGTTGGCGATTACCGGCCCCACACCCGGATCGACAAACAGCCCGGCAGCAGCAGAAACCACAAAGTAGCCGTGCGCCACCCGCTCGCCAAACAGTGACTCGGCGGCGCCGATCTTATCCATATGGGCATAGAAATGGTCGCCGCTCAGGCAGGCAAAGTTAACAACGTCGGCTTCGGTCACGGTGCGGCGTGCGGTGAGCAGGCTGTCCCCCAGCCGCAGCTGTTCAAAGTATTTGCGGAACGGATGAACCGGATCCTCAACTACCGTCGCCCCACGCACCCACTCACGGCCGATCGCCGCCAGCATCGCCGGACTACCCTGGATCGCCGTGCGTTGCATATAGTGTTTTACCGCCCGCAGCCCGCCCAGTTCCTCGCCGCCACCGGCCCGTCCTGGTCCGCCGTGCACCAGCATCGGCAGAGGTGAACCGTGGCCGGTTGATTCCGCTGCCGCCTGTTGATCCAGGATCAGCATGCGGCCGTGGGCACAGGCGGTGGCGCGGATAAACTGCGTTGCCAGCGCTTCATCGGCGGTCACCAAAGACCCAGCCAGGCTACCCTGTCCTAGCAATGCCAGTTCAATCGCCTGTTCGGTATGCTGATAAGGCATCAGTGTCGCCACCGGACCGAATGCCTCGGTGCCGTGTACCGCCTGATGAGTAAAGGGATCGGCGCAGTACAACAGCGTGACCGGGTAAAATGCTCCCCTGGCGACCCCTTCGCCCAGCACCGTCAGTTTATCCGCCACTGCGCCACACAGTGGCTCACAGCCGTTATGCAGCAGGAAATCGACCTTCTGCTGTACGTCATCGCGCTGTTCGTGGCTGACCAGCGCCCCCATGCGCACCTGCTCCAGTTTAGGGTCACCCACCGTAACACCGGCCAACCGCTGCAACAGCGCCTGCTGCACTTCGGCTACCCGCTTCGCCGGCACGATAATCCGCCGGATAGCGGTACATTTTTGCCCGGCCTTGGCAGTCATCTCGCGGCACACTTCTTTGATAAACAGCGCAAATTCCGGCATCTGCGGCGTAACGTCTTCCCCCAGCACACAGCAGTTGAGCGAATCTGCCTCCATCGTGAAGGCAATGGATTTTTCCAGCAGGCGCGGATGGGCACGTAGCCGCTGACCGGTCGGTGCCGAGCCGGTAAAGGTCACCGCGTCCTGATAATCGAGATGGTCAAACATATCGCCGATGCCACCGCACACCAGTTGCAACGCCCCCTCCGGCACCAGGCCACTGTCGATAATCAGCCTGACCATCGCCTGTGTTAACTGCGCGGTGGCGGTTGCCGGCTTGATGATCGCCGGCATGCCCGCCAGCCAGGTCGGAGCCAGCTTTTCCAGCATCCCCCAGCAGGGGAAGTTGAAGGCATTGATATGCAACGCCACGCCTGGGCGTGAAGTCAGTACATGACGGGCGGCGAACTGCGCCTGTTTGGACAGCGGGATCAGCTCATCTTCCGGCCACAGGGTATCGTCCGGCAGTTCACGCCCCGCCAGACCCGCATAGGCAAACAGCGTGGCAATACCGCCTTCTATATCCACCCAGCCGTCACTGCGGGTCGCGCCGGTCTGATACGAAATCTCATACAGCGCTTCTTTATGCGCCAACAGGTGTTTGGCCACCGCTTTCATCATTTGCGCGCGCTGCTGGAAGGTCATCTGTGCCAGCGCCCTGCCACCCTTGCTACGCGCATACTCCAGGCTGGCTGCCAGCGGCAACCCGTCGGAACAAACCTGATACAGCGCTTCGCCGGTAACGGCATGATGGATTTCACGGGGGGCTCCCTGGCCAAACACCCAACCGCCAGAAAGATAACTGTGTAACTGCTGCATGGCTCCTCCGGAATTCATAAATTTACACAACAAGGATTAATTACGTATCAGGTATTGTCCAGTTTTCTCTTGGATGGAATTTAACAAAAATAGAACACCAGCGGGTTTTAGCGCGCTAAGCCGGTCATTCCCTGCCGCTTTTTAATTTTAAATACTTATAAATAACAATCAAATAACAAAAGCACCTGTGAGTACCATCGCAAAACCACATAAATGTCGTTTGATCTTTTTGTTATCAGTTTGTAGCCTTATGGTTAGTTAAAGTGATTCACATTTTTATATTCAATGTGAAAAATACGAATCACCAAGAGGCAAGCATGACAACTGATGCGCAATATCAGCAACACTTCGACGACAAGATTGCGGCGGATACCTCCATCGAGGCCAAAGACTGGATGCCGGAGGCCTACCGCCAAAACCTGATCCGCCAGATTGGCCAGCACGCCCATTCCGAAGTGGTTGGCATGTTACCGGAGGCCAACTGGCTGACGAGGGCGCCGACCCTGCGCCGCAAAGCGGTGTTACTGGCCAAGGTGCAAGACGAAGCCGGGCACGGCCTGTATTTGTACAGCGCCGCCGAAACCCTGGGCTGCTCGCGCCAGGACATCTACCAGAAAATGCTCGACGGCAAGATGAAATACTCCTCGATCTTCAATTACCCGACGCTCAACTGGGCGGATATAGGGGTGATTGGCTGGCTGGTAGACGGCGCAGCGATCGTCAACCAGGTCGCGCTGTGCCGCGCTTCTTACGGCCCTTATGCGCGGGCGATGGTAAAAATTTGCAAGGAAGAGAGCTTCCACCAGCGTCAGGGTTACGAGGCCGTGATGGCGATGGCCAACGGCAGCGAGCAACAGCAAGCCATGCTGCAGGACGCGATTAACCGTTTCTGGTGGCCGGTGCTGATGATGTTCGGCCCAAGCGACACCGATTCACCGCACAGCGCGCAAAGCATGGCGTGGAAGATCAAACGCCACAGCAACGACGAGCTGCGACAGAAGTTTGTCGACAACACCGTGCCGCAGTTGGAAGCCCTGGGCATGACGGCCCCGGATGCGGATTTGGCATGGGACGAAGCCGCCGGCCACTACCGCTTCGGCGAAATCGACTGGAGTGAACTGCACGAGGTGATCAAAGGCCGCGGGCAATGCAACCACGAGCGGCTGCAAGCCAAACGTCGCGCCTGGGACGAAGGTGCCTGGGTCCGCGAAGGTGCCCTGGCTCACGCGTCCAAAAACACCTCAACCGCCGCCTAAAAGGAACCGATGATGACACACGTTGAATGGCCGCTGTATGAAGTGTTTATCCGCAGCAAACAAGGGTTGGCGCACCGTCACGTCGGCAGCCTGCACGCCGCCGATGACCAGATGGCGCTGGAGAATGCCCGCGACGCCTATACCCGCCGCAACGAAGGCTGCTCTATCTGGGTGGTGCAGTCCGGCCATCTGATCGCCTCACAACCAGAAGATCGTGAAGCCTTCTTCGATCCGTCCGATGACAAGATCTACCGTCACCCGACGTTCTACACCATTCCCGACGGCATCAAGAACATGTAGAGGCGGCCATGACCCTTAACGATCCGCGAATTACTTATATTTTACGTCAGGGCGATACGCCACTGATCCTCGCTCAGCGACTGTGCGCCTGGTGCGGCCATGCGCCGGAGCTGGAGATTGACCTGGCGCTGGCAAACATTGGTTTGGATCTACTCGGCCAGGCACGCAACTTTCTCGGTTATGCCGCCGAATTGGCCGGGCCGCAATACAGCGAAGATCGCCTGGCCTTCGGCCGTGACGAACGTGAGTTTCACAACCTGCTGTTGGCGGAACAGCCCAACGGCGGTTTCAACGACACGCTGGTGCGCCAGTTCCTGATGGATGCCTATCACGTGCAACTGCATCAGGCACTGAGCCACAGCCGCAATGCGCAACTGGCCGCCATTGCCGCCAAGTCCCTCAAAGAGGCACATTACCACCTGCGCTTCAGCCGTGGCTGGATGATCCGCCTGGGTGACGGCAGCCCGCTCAGTCAGCAAAAAATTCAGCAGTCGCTGGACAACCTGTGGCGCTTTACCGCCGAGCTGTTCCACGCCGATGAGCTGGAGCTACAACTGGCAGAACAGGGTATTGCCGCCGATCCGCGCCAGCTTGAAGCACCGTGGCTGGCACTGGTGAATGACACCTTGCGACAGGCCAACCTGCAACTGCCGGCCGAACAGGCCTTCCGTCACGGTGGCAAACAGGGGCGGCACAGCGAGCACCTCGGCCCACTGCTGGCGGAGATGCAGTTTCTGCAACGCGCCTATCCCAACGCTAACTGGTAGGAGGCCGTGATGAACATTACCCGGCTGCAGCCCGCCGAAATCCCGCAAATCTGGCACTGCCTGCAACAGATTAGCGATCCAGAACTGCCGGTGCTGTCGATTACCGATCTGGGCATGGTGCGCGACGTCGAAGCCGAAGGGCACGGCTGGCATATTACCTTTACGCCAACCTACTCCGGCTGCCCCGCCACCGAGTTTCTGCTCGAAGCGATCGAACAGCGGCTGGCTGAAGCCGGTTTCAGCCCGGTGAAAGTGACCATCCAACTCAGCCCCGCCTGGACCACCGACTGGATGAATGCGGCTGCGCGTGAGCGACTGCGGGAATACGGCGTCGCACCGCCTCAGGGCCATACCTGTGACAAACCGCTGGCGCACGGCCCGGTGCCTTGCCCGCGTTGCGGCAGCACCCACAGCGAAAAAATCAGCGAATTCGGCTCTACCGCCTGCAAGGCGCTGTACCGCTGCTGCGATTGCCGTGAACCCTTCGACTACTTCAAATGCATTTAG
This sequence comes from Serratia proteamaculans, assembly GCF_008830365.1. GTDB lineage: Bacteria > Pseudomonadota > Gammaproteobacteria > Enterobacterales > Enterobacteriaceae > Serratia > Serratia proteamaculans. Next base: position 1,430,485 of record NZ_WBKI01000001.1, read on the forward strand.
GAAAAACCATGACGGTCTTCCATCGCCTAAACGTCGCCGCCATCGAGCGCGAAACGCCGGACGCCGTAGCCATCACTCTGCGGGTGCCCGAAGAACTGAAAAGTCACTATTGCTATACGCCCGGCCAGCACCTGACGCTGAAGGCGCTGGTCGACGGCGAAGAACTACGCCGCTGCTACTCCATTTGCAGCTCGCCGCAGGAAGGGTTGCTGCAGATCGGTGTTAAAGCCATTCATCAGGGCCGCTTCTCCTCGTTCGTTAATCGCCTGCTGAAAGTCGGTGACGCACTGGAGGTGATGGTGCCGCAGGGGCGTTTCGGCTATCAGCCACAGGCAGAAAACTGCGGTAACTATCTGGCGATTGCGGCCGGCTCAGGCATTACGCCGATGCTGTCGATCATCAAAGCCACGTTGCAACTCGAGCCCCTCAGCAGCTTCACGCTGATTTACGGCAACCGCAGCAGCCGTTCGGTGATGTTCAAAGAGGCGCTTTGCGATCTGAAGAACCGCTACCCGCAGCGCTTTCAGCCACTGTACATGTTCAGCCAGGAGAGCCTCGATAGCCCGCTGCTCAGCGGCCGTATCGACCGTGAGCACCTGCTGGCGATCGGCGACACCCTGCTGGATTACCGCGACTATGACCACGCCTTTATCTGCGGGCCGGAAAGCATGATGGACGACGCGCAGAGCGTGCTTGAACAGGCTGGCGTACCTGCAGAGCACATTCACAGCGAACGCTTTAACACCGGTGGCATGGTTGCCCGCCCGGTCAATGACACCAACCGTAATGCTACCCAGGTGGAAATTCTGCTGGACGGTCGCCGCTTGAATATCGAAGTGAGTGCGCAGGATGACAGCATTCTGGATGCAGCGCTGCGCCAGGGCGCCGATCTGCCCTACGCCTGCAAAGGCGGCGTGTGCGCCACCTGTAAATGCAGATTGAAGGCCGGTCAGGTGGATATGGCCGTCAACTACAGCCTGGAGCCGGATCAGTTGGCCGCAGGTTACGTTTTAAGCTGCCAGTCGTGGCCACGCGGCGACGGCGTGGTCCTGGACTTTGACGTATAGGAACCGACCATGGAAACCCCGTTGATCCTGCAACAACGCCAACAGCGCGTGATGACCCTGACGTTACAGCGTCCAGAGGCCCGCAACGCCTTGAATACCCCCTGCCTGGAACAGCTGGTTTATTGGCTGGACCAGGCTGATGCCGATGTCAGCGTCGGCGCCGTGGTGATTGCCGGTGCGCCCCGCTTCTTTGCCGCCGGTGCCGATCTGCATGAGCTGCAAAAACAAGATCTGCCTGCCGCGCTGACGGATCGCCGCCCACTGCTGTGGCAGCGGCTGGCCCAGTTCAGCAAACCGCTGCTGGCGGCGGTAAACGGCTATGCGCTGGGCGCCGGCTGCGAACTGGCGCTGGCCTGCGACATCATTATCTGCGGTGAAAGCGCCCGTTTTGGCCTGCCGGAAATCACCCTCGGCCTGATGCCGGGGGCCGGGGGCACCCAGCGCCTGATCCGCTGCGTCGGCAAGTCGCGCGCCAGCCAGATGGTACTGACCGGTGAAGCCATCAACGCCACCTGTGCACTACAAAGCGGCCTGGTCAGCGAAGTCTGTGTCGATGCGCTGACGCTGGAACGCACGCAGCAGATCGCCGAACGCATCAGCCTGCAGGCGCCCCTGGCATTACGCGCCGCCAAACAGGCATTGAAACAGGCTGAAGAAACCGGCCTTAGCCAGGGGCTGGCCATCGAGCGCCAGCAGTTTGTCACCCTGGCCGCCACCGACGATCGCCGTGAAGGCATCGCCGCCTTCTTCGAAAAACGTACGCCAAACTATCAGGGGCGCTGATTTATGGATAACGCATTGATTCTCACCCATCTGGAAGCCGGGGTGCTGACCCTGACCCTCAACCGGCCGGACCGGCTCAACAGCTTTAACGACGAGATGCACCGCCAGCTTAGCGAAGCGCTGACCCTCGCCGAGCGCGACGACAGCGTGCGCTGTCTGCTGATCACCGGTGCCGGACGCGGGTTTTGCGCCGGGCAAGACCTGAACGATCGCAACGTCAGCGCTGAACAACAGGCACCGGATCTTGGCCTGTCGGTAGAACGCTTCTACAACCCGCTGATCCGCCGTCTGACCGCCTTGCCGAAGCCGGTGGTGTGCGCGGTCAACGGCGTGGCAGCGGGGGCAGGTGCCGCCCTGGCACTGGCCTGCGATATCGTGATCGCCGCCGACAATGCCAACTTTATCCAGTCATTTTGCCGTCTGGGGCTGGTGCCGGACTCCGGTGGCAGTTGGTTCCTGCCGCGCCTGGCGGGCCATGCCCGCGCCATGGGCATGGCGATGCTGGGGGATAAAATCAGCGCACAACAGGCACTGGCCTGGGGCATGATCTGGCAGGTGGTGCCTGCGGATGAACTGACCGCCACCAGCCAAACGCTGGCGCAGCATCTGGCGACCCAACCGACTTACGGGCTGGGGCTGATTAAAAAAGCCCTCTACAGTTCGGCCAGCAACACCCTCGACCAGCAGCTCAGCCTGGAACGCGACCTGCAGCGTCTCGGCGGCCGCAGCGACGATTACCGTGAAGGGGTCAGTGCCTTCTTCGCCAAGCGCCCTCCTTCTTTCAGCGGGAAATAGCCATGAGCCAGCCGAACTTCAACGCCAGGGTCGCGGTGATAGGTGCCGGTACCATGGGCATCGGCATCGCCCAGGTGGCCGCCGCTGCCGGGCATCCCGTGCAACTGTTTGATATCGACGCCTCCGCTGCCCGGCAGGCACTCAACGTGCTCGCCCAGCGGCTGCGTCAACGGGTGGCGGCCGGTAAGGCCGATGCCGATGCCACCGAAGCCTTGCTGGCACGCATTCAGCCGGTAGATTCGCTACACCCGCTGGCCGACAGCGCCCTGGTGATAGAGGCGGTAGCGGAGAAGCTGGCGATCAAACAAAGCCTGTTCCGCGATCTGGAAGCCCTGTGCTCGCCCGCCACGCTGTTTGCCAGCAACACCTCGTCGCTGTCGATAACCGCGATCGCCGGTGCGTTGCAGCATCCACAGCGGCTGGCCGGGCTGCACTTCTTCAACCCGGCACCGCTGATGAAACTGGTAGAGATCGTCAGCGGGCTGGACACCAGTGCCGAAACCCTCGCCACGCTGCAAATGCTAACCCGGCAATGGGGCAAACAAAGCGTGCTGTGCCGCTCCACGCCGGGGTTTATCGTCAATCGGGTAGCGCGGCCCTTTTACGCCGAAACCCTGCGTGCACTGGAAGAACAGGTCGCCGACGCCGCCACGCTGGATGCGGTGATGCGCGACGCAGGCGGCTTCGCCATGGGACCGCTGCAACTGACCGATATGATTGGTCAGGACATCAATTACGCCGTGACTGAATCGGTGTTTCAGGCTTTCTTCCAGGATCCCCGCTTTACCCCGTCGCTGGTGCAGCAGGAACTGGTAGCGGCCGGACGTCTTGGTCGCAAAAGCGGCCAGGGGTTTTATCGCTATGGCGATCATCAGCCGCCGGTCGCTGCGGTGCTGCCCCCTTCCACGGCGACATTACCGCGCAGCGTCACGCTGCATGGGGATCCGCAGGGTATGACCGTGCTGAGCGAGTTACTGGCAGGAAATGCGGAGTCGATCAAACAATCTGGCCAGACCACTGCCTTTGCCCGGATCGATGAAGTTACATTGATGTTAACGAATGGTAAAACAGCCAGCCAAGTCGCCGATGAAACCGGAACCCCCGTGGTGCTGTTTGATCTGTCCGCCAACTACTCGCAGGCCACCACCGTCGCTATCAGCTGCGCGGCGCAAAACGATGCCCGTCACAACGCCAGCGTGGTTCGCCTGCTGCAATCTCTCGGCAGGAAGGTGATCCTCTTGCCGGACTATCCCGGCCTGTTGGTAATGCGCACCCTCGCCATGCTGGCCAATGAAGCGCTCGACGTGGTGAACAAAGGCGTCGCCAGTGCCGAGGATACCGACCAGGCCATGCGCTGTGGCGTCAACTACCCACGCGGTCCGCTGGAATGGGCCGCCGCCCTGGGCTGGCGACAAATCCTGACCACGTTGGAAAATCTGCAACACCACTACGGCGAGCCCCGTTACCGCCCAATGCCGCTGTTGCGTCACTACGCATCCCTCTCTTCAGGAGCCCAACAATGAACGCCAATACGCCCCACGCGCTGGCACAACGCTGCGCCGAACAGATGTTCCAGCAGGATACCTGCGCCCAGGCGATGGGTATGCGGGTGGATGCAGTCGATGTCGGTTTCGCCCAGGTCAGCATGACCGTCGGCCCGCAGATGCTCAACGGCCACCAGACCTGCCACGGCGGCCAACTGTTCAGCCTGGCGGACACCGCCTTCGCCTATGCCTGCAACAGCCAGGGGCTGGCGGCGGTGGCGTCCGGCTGCAACATCGAGTTTATACGCCCGGCGCTGGCCGGCGATCGTCTGACCGCCAGTGCGGAAGTCCGTCATCAGGGCAAAACCACCGGGCTGTACGACGTGGAAATCGTCAATCAATTGGGCAAAACCGTCGCCTGGTTTCGCGGGCGTGCTCATCGCCTCGGCCATGCCATTTTAGGGGAACAACCATGAGTCAGGCGTTTATCTGCGATGGCGTTCGCACGCCGATTGGCCGTTACGGCGGCGCATTGGCCAACCTGCGTGCCGATGATTTGGCCGCGCTGCCACTGCGTGCCCTGGTAGCACGCCACCCTCAGGTGGACTGGTCGTTAGTGGATGACGTGATCCTCGGCTGCGCCAATCAGGCCGGGGAAGATAACCGTAATCTGGCGCGCATGGCGACATTGCTGGCGGGCCTGCCGGTGAACGTTTCCGGTACCACCGTCAACCGTCTGTGCGGTTCAGGATTGGACGCACTGGCCATGGCAGCACGCAGTATCAAGGCCGGGGAAACCGGGTTGGTGCTGGCCGGTGGTGCGGAATCCATGACCCGCGCCCCGCTGGTGATGGGTAAGGCCGACACGGCCTTCAGTCGCCAGGCGCAGCTGTATGACACCACCCTGGGTTGGCGCTTTATCAACCCGCTGATGCAGGCGCAGTACGGCACCGACTCAATGCCGGAAACCGCCGAAAACGTGGCAGCACAGTTCAATATCAGTCGCGCCGATCAGGACGCCTTCGCGTTGCGTAGCCAGCAGCGCGCGGCCCGGGCGCAAGATTTGGGTTTACTGGCGCAGGAGATCGTGCCGGTCAGCCTCAGCGGTAAAAAAGGCGCGGTGACGCTGTTCAGCCAGGATGAACACCCGCGCGCAGACACCCGGCTGGAACAATTGCAGGGGTTAAAAACGCCGTTCCGCCAACCCGGTACCGTGACCGCCGGTAACGCCTCCGGCTTGAACGACGGTGCCGCGGCGCTGATCGTCGCCTCGGAGGCAATGGCCGTCAGCCAGGGCTTAACGCCACGTGCGCGCATCGTCGCTACCGCTACCTGCGGCGTCGAACCCGGTTTGATGGGCATCGGGCCGCTGCCGGCCACCCGCAAGGTGCTGGAATTGGCTGGGCTGAGCCTGGCGCAAATGGACGTGATCGAACTGAATGAGGCGTTTGCCGCCCAGGCGCTGGCGGTACTACGTCAGCTTGGCCTGCCGGATGACGCCCCGCAGGTGAACCCCAACGGCGGCGCCATTGCCCTTGGCCATCCATTGGGGATGAGCGGTGCGCGTCTGGCGCTGGCCGCCCTGTTTGAACTGGAACGGCGTTCCGGCCGCTACGCGCTTTGCACCATGTGCATCGGCGTCGGCCAAGGCATCGCCATGATCATTGAGCGAGTCTGACCCCCGAGGCTAATTATGTCCACAAATCCACAGCCACTCGACGCCATTGAGTTCGCCTCGCGTGATGAGATTGAAGCGCTGCAACTGGAACGTCTGAAATGGACGCTGCACCATGCCTATAACAATGTGCCGATGTATAAACGCAAGTTCGATCAGGCGGGTGTGCATCCCGACGATCTCAAACAACTGAGCGATCTGAGCCGTTTCCCCTACACCACCAAGCAGGACTTGCGCGACAACTACCCGTTCGACACCTTTGCGGTACCAATGGAGCAGGTGGTGCGTATTCACGCCTCGTCGGGCACCACCGGTCGACCGACAGTGGTCGGTTATACCCAGCGGGATATCGATAACTGGGCCGATATCGTCGCCCGCAGCCTGCGCGCCGCCGGGGCCACCGCCAAAGACAAGGTGCACGTGGCCTATGGCTATGGCCTGTTTACCGGTGGGCTCGGCGCTCACTATGGCGCGGAGCGACTCGGGGCGACGGTGATCCCGATGTCCGGCGGCCAAACCGAAAGGCAGGCGCAGCTGATCCTGGATTTCAAACCCGATGTGATCATGGTGACGCCGTCCTACTGTTTAACGCTGATCGATGAACTGGAACGCAAAATGGGCGGCGATGCCCGTGGCTGCTCATTGCGTCTGGGGGTGTTTGGCGCAGAACCCTGGACCGAAGCGCTGCGGCACGAAATTGAAAGCCGCATGGGCATCAAGGCGCTGGATATTTATGGCCTGTCAGAAGTGATGGGGCCAGGAGTAGCGATGGAATGTGCCGAAAGCGGCGGCGGCCCGACCATCTGGGAAGACCACTTCCTGCCGGAAATCATCTGCCCGGAAACCGGCCTTGCCCTGCCGGACGGCCAGCATGGCGAACTGGTGTTCACCACTCTGACCAAAGAGGCGCTGCCGGTGATCCGTTATCGCACTCGCGATCTCACCCGTCTGCTGCCCGGTGATGCCCGCCAGATGCGCCGCATGGGGAAAATCACCGGCCGCTCTGACGACATGCTGATCATCCGTGGCGTCAATGTGTTCCCGTCGCAGGTGGAAGAACAAATCATGCAGTTCGAACAGCTGTCACCGCACTACCAGCTACAGGTCAGCCGCAGCGGACACCTGGATACCCTGGCGGTACGCGTTGAATTGAAAGAGGCGGCGCTCAGCCTCAGTCACCAGCAGCGCTGTGAGATTTGCCACCAGCTGCGCCACCATATCAAGTCGATTATCGGCGTCAGCACCGACGTCAGCATTGCCAACTGCGGTGATATTCCCCGTTCGGAAGGCAAGGCCCAGCGGGTGGTCGATCTGCGACCACGCTGATCCCGCCGGCGTCACGGATGACGCCACAATAATTTGTGGTAATGTTGTGTCTCATCGTCGGCTAACCCGTGGAAAAATATGGAACATAAACTGGATGAGTTTATCCGCCATGCTATAGACGCGCAGCCGATCAGCGGTACCTCACTGATTATCTCCCTGTACGGCGATGCGCTTAGCCATCGCGGCGGCGAGGTGTGGCTCGGCAGCCTGAGCGCGCTGCTGGAAGCTCTGGGTTTTGGTGACCGCTTTGTGCGCACGTCGGTATTTCGCCTGCAAAAAGAGGGCTGGCTGGCAGTCGAAAAAATCGGCCGCCGCAGCTTCTATCGGGTGACCGATCAGGGCATGCGCCAGTTCCGCCACGCAGAGTCGAAAATCTACCTTAGCGAGCCACCGGCCTGGGACGGTAAATGGGATCTGCTGTTGCTGGAAAGCGCGGAAAAAAGCGAGCGGGCACGGCTGAAAAAAGAGCTGGGCTGGCTGGGCTTCGGCCAGATCGCCAATAACCTGATGGCGGCCCCCACCCATGCACAAACCGACGTCACCGCCCTGCTCGGCGAGCTTAACGCCAGCGAACAGGTGATCTACTTTCGCGCCGACTACCCCTACAACCGTTCCGAGCAAACCCTGCAACAGCTGGTGGCCAACTGCTGGGCTCTGGGTGACGTGGCCGCCGATTATCATGAGTTTATCGTCTCTTTCCGCCCGCTAATGACACTGCTGCGCGAAACCGACGATGCGCTACTGACGCCCCAGCGCTGTTTCCAGATTAAGCTATTATTGATCCACTTCTTCCGCCGCGTGGTGCTGAAAGATCCCCTGCTGCCGGACGCTTTATTGCCCGTCCAGTGGGAGGGGCAGATCGCCCGCAACCTGTGCATCAATATTTATCAGCGGGTGGACCGTGCCGCGACCGAGTATGTCAGCACGCTGGCAGAAACCACTATCGGCGCTCTGCCCGCCCCGGCGGCCGGTTATTACCGGCGCTTTGGCGGCTTGCCGCGCGATCCTTCACTTTAAGGAGCTTTTGCTATGCCCGTGTATCAGATTGACGGCCTGACGCCAGTGGTAGACCCCAGCAGCTATGTGCACCCGACCGCGGTGCTGATTGGTGATGTGATCGTCGGCAAACGTGTCTATATCGGCCCCAATGCCAGCCTGCGCGGCGACTTTGGTCGACTGGTGATCGGCGATGGTGCCAATATTCAGGACAACTGCGTGATGCACGGCTTTCCGCAGCAGGACACCGTGGTGGAACAGGACGGTCATATCGGCCACGGCGCGATCCTGCACGGTTGCCGCATCCGCCGTAATGCCATGGTCGGTATGAACGCGGTGATCATGGACGGTGCGGAGATCGGTGAAAACACCATCGTGGGTGCCATGGCGTTCGTCAAAGCCGCCGCGGTGATTGAAGCCAACAAGCTGGTAATCGGTAGCCCTGCGCGGGTGTTGCGCGACCTGACCGAGCAGGAGCTGGCATGGAAAGTGGCCGGTACGCGTGAATATCATGACCTGGTGCTGCGCTGTCACTCCTCACTGCGGGAAGTGGCTCCACTGACCGAAATCGAACCGGGCCGTCAGCGGTTGAGTTTTGGCGACCACCTGATACCAAAAAGTCAGCTTTAAACCAGATAAAAAGCGCCGTTTCAACCCAAAGTGATTTACAGTGAATGCCCTGTTTAACTTCTTTTATCTGGACCGGAATTCATGCCCAGAACGGCTAAAACGGTGGAAGTCCCCGCTATCGGCGAGCTTGATCGCCAAGCGGGGCAGCTTAGTCTGCAACTTGCCCAGGCACTGCGGGCAGCGATCAATAAAGGTGAACTGAAGCCCGGCGATCCCTTGCCTTCAACCCGCGTGCTGGCGGGCGCATTGCGGCTGGCCAGAGGCACGGTGCTGGCCGCCTTCGAACAACTGACGGCGGAAGGTTTTCTCGAAGCGCAGCCCGGTTCGGGTACCCGTGTAGCCCTGTCACTTCACCGCCAGCCGCCTGTACCGGCCAACATTGCTGATATTTGTGACATCCCCCTTTCCAGTCAGGCGCAGGCATTGGCGCAATTTGCCAGCCAGTTACAGCCACTGCCGCCGGTCCCCTTTACCGTCTCGGTGCCAATCAATGATACCGCGCCCGATGACGTCTGGCGTCGCCTCGGCAACCGTGTCCGCGCGCGCGGGCCAGGTGCCCCCGCCGGTTATGGCGAGCCGCTGGGCGCATTGCCGTTGCGCAAGGCCGTCTGTGAATATGTCCGCAAGTCCCGTTCCGTGCTGTGTATGCCGGAACAGGTGATGATCACTTCCGGCACTCAACAAGGGTTGTATCTGGCCACGCAAATCCTGCTGGATGCCGGTGACACCGCCTGGGTGGAAGATCCGGCCTATCACGGCATCACCGCCATCTTCAATAGCGTATTCCGCGACAGGCTGATAGCCAGAGTCCCGGTCGATGCCGAAGGGATAGACGTGGTGGCAGGCAACAAGATCGCGCCGCAAGCCAAAGCCGTTTTTGTCACCCCTTCTCACCAATACCCGCTGTGCATGCCGATGAGCATGTCGCGCCGGCTCGAACTACTGGCCTGGGCCAAACAACAGCGGGCCTGGATTATCGAAGACGATTACGACAGTGAAATGCGTTACTCCGGCCATCCGTTTCCCTCTTTGCAAGGGCTGGATCCGGCCAGAGTTGTCTATCTGGGTACCTTCAGCAAGATCCTTTTCCCTTCATTGCGCCTGGGTTATGCCATCCTGCCCAAACCCTTGGTGGATGCCTTCTGCGGTGCGCGAGTGCTGATGGATCGCCACCCGCCCAGCGCCGATCAGCACGTACTGGCCAGTTTTATGGCGCAGGGGCACCTGGATCGTCATATCCGCCGCATGCGCAGCGTGTATGCGGAAAAACGGCGGGTATTAACCGAAGCCATCAATGCCCATGTTTCTGCCGAGCTGGCCGCCCTGCACCCCAGCGATCAGGGCATGCATCTGGTGTTGTGGTTGAAGGCGGGGCTGGATGACCAACAGGTCGCTCGCCGCGCCGCCGAAGCCGGGGTGGCGGTTAGCGCATTGTCGCCGATGTATGCCGTCGGCAGCGGGAAAAACGGCTTGATACTCGGATTGGGCGGCTACGATGAGCTGCAGATCCACCGCGCTGCCCAACAACTGAATCAGGTGCTGGTGACGTTGGCCGAGGCCGGGTAAAGCGTCCGACAGTTAATCCCCTCTCCCCCTGGAGAAGAGGCGCTCACTGTAGCAATATCCTAAACCCTTATCTTACCCGGTTTAACGTGAAAAACGCTTCGCGCCGTACACGCAGACCAACACCCCGGCCATGACCGCCAGCATCGAAGGTTGGATGGTTTCATGCAGCACCAGCCCGGCCAGCGCCAGACCAAAAAAGGGCTGCAGCAATTGCAGTTGCCCCACCGCGGCAATGCCACCCAGCGCCAAACCGCGGTACCAGAAGATAAAGCCAATCCACATGCTGAACAACGAAATATAGCCCAGAGAAAGCCAGGCCCCGACGCTGACCTGCGGCCAGTCCGCAGGCGCTGCCCCAATGGCCACCATGGCCGTCAGCGGTAAAGCCACCACCAGCGCCCAGGAGATCACCTGCCAGCCACCGAGTTTACGCGTCAACATTGCGCCTTCCGCGTAGCCCAAACCACAAAGCAGTACCGCAGCCACCATCAGCAGGTCACCGGCCCAAGAAGCGCCCGCCCCCTGACTCAGTGCGAAAGCCCCCACCAGCAGGCTGCCCAACACCGAGAACAACCAGAAAGCCGCTTTAGGCCTTTCTCCCCCACGCAGTACGCCAAAACAGGCGGTCGCCAAGGGTAACAGCCCGATATACACCAGCGCATGCGCCGAAGTGGTGTGCTGCAACGCCAATGCCGTCAGTAAAGGAAAGCCGATCACCACCCCGATAGCGACCAACACCAGGGGCGCGATGTCATGACGCAGTGGCCGGCGTTGACGCATCACCCCCAAGGCACAGAGGGCTAACAAGGCTGCCAGCACCGCCCGCATCGCGGTCAGGAACAGCGGATCAAACTCCTGCACTGCCAGGCGCGTGGCGGGTAAAGAACCGCTAAAAATCAACATGCCCAAAAAGCCGTTGACCCACCCCTGCGCCGAATGACTGGCGCGGCCGATAGCCTGGTTTTTTTCTGTTTCACTGCTCATGGCAACACCACTCTACATCGGAAAAAGATCCTTTATTCTCCGGTTAAAGTGGTTTACTTCCAGTGCCAGATAATCACATTTTCAGAGAGCCACTTTACTCTACCCCCGAAGTTTCCATCCCGGCGGGCACCGGCTGATGGCGGCTATAGAAGAAGTAGATCGCCACCAGCAGCAGGGTAAACGGAATGCCAAACCACAGCGTCATTTTGAAAAACTCGGTGAACGCCGTCGAGATCAACAATGCCGCCATCAAACCGGCACCGGCCAACGTGGTGTACGGGAAACCCCACATGCGGAATTTCAGATGGGTTTGACGGTGCTGACGGCGGAAAAACAGGTGGGTGACAAAAATCATCAGCCAGGTGAAACAGGCGCCGTACACCGAGATCGACATCATCGCGGCAAACGATTTTTCCGGATAAACCAGGCTCAGTATGATCGATACCACAATGCCAATGCACGACATCGCCAGCGCACTCACCGGGATGCCGCGTTTACTGACCCGCCCCAACGCAGCCGGTGCTTGCCCGGCGCGAGACAGCGAGAACATCATGCGGGTGGTAATATACAACTGGCTGTTCATCGCCGACAACGCGGCCACCAGCACGATAAAGTTGAAGATACCGGCGGCGGCGGGCAGGTGGATCACGTTCATCGCCATCAGGAACGGGCTTTCGCCGGTACCGGACTGCCGCCAGGGAACAATCGCCAGCATCAGCGCAATCGACAGCATGTAGAAAATAAACAGCCGTAAAATGGTGCCCTTGAAGGCGGTTTTGACCGCAATCACCGGGTTTTTGGCTTCCCCGGCGGCCACCGCGATCATCTCAATGCTCAGGTAGCTGAAAATCGACACGATCACCGCGAACCACATGCCCTTGACGCCAAACGGGAAGAAGCCACCGTTGGCAGTAAAGTTGTGAATACCGAAGGCCGGGTTAGCGGAAAACAGCAGAATACCGATACCAATGGCGATAAAGGCCGCGATGGCAACCACCTTGATAGTCGACAACGCATACTCCACCTGGCCGAAGGACTTGACGCCAATCACGTTGATGAAAATCACCGCGGCAGAGAACAGCAGCACCCACGGCCAAATCGGCGTGGTCGGGAACCAGAACTGCATATACATACCGATGGCGGTCACCTCGGTGCCCACCGCCAATACTACGCAGGACCAGTAAGAGTAACGCACCAGAAAACCGAACAACGGGCTGATGTAAAACTCGGCATAGTCACCGAAAGAGCCCGGCGTTGGGTGCTCGGAAGTCATCTCCGCCAGGCATCCCATTAGCAACAGCGCCACCACGCCGCCGATAAAATAGCTCAACAGTACGCTGGGGCCGGCCATCTGAATGGCGTAGGCACTGCCGAGAAACAGTCCGGTCCCAATCGCCCCGCCGATTGCCAGCATCGTCATCTGCCCGGCGGTGAGCTGTTTCTTCAACCCGCCCTGTCGCCGCGCTATCTCTTCAAAACCTTTCATCTGTTTCATGGCAGTCCTACCTTATTCACGCAGTACGGGTGACATCCAGAATGGCGGCAGTAACGTAGTCGACATTATTTTGGTTCAGGCCAGGCAGACACATGCGGCCGGGGGCCACCAGATAGATGGCGTAATCTTGCCGCAGCCGCTCGAGCTGTTGCGGGTTCAGTCCGGTGTAACTGAACATGCCTTTCTGGTCGCGAATGCGGCGGTAGTCCAACTGCGAACCGCCCTTTTCCAGCCCGTTAGCCAGGATTTGGCGCATCTGTTTGATGCGTTGACGCATGCCGGCCAGTTCGCTTTCCCACTGCTGCCGCAGGCCAGCGTCTGCCAACAGGGTTTCCACAATCTGGCTGCCGTGGGTCGGTGGGCAGGAGTAGCTGCGGCGGATCAGCGTTTTCAGCGCACCCTTGACGTTTGCCGCACTCTCCGGGGTGGCACCGCGAACCGAAAGCCCGCCCAGTCGCTGGCCATACAGCGCGACATTTTTCGAAAACGAATTGGCGACCAAAAATTCCACATCGGTTTTCAGCGCTTCACGCAGTACGAAACAGTCCTCGTCCAGACCGTCGCCAAAACCCTGATAGGCAATATCGAACAACGGCAGCAGGCGACGACGCTGGACCACCTCAAGGGTGGCACGCCACTGTGCCTGGCTGAGATCGGTACCGGTCGGGTTATGACAGCAAGGGTGCAGCAGCACTACGCTGCCTTCCGGCAGGCTGTCCAGCGTATCCAGCATGGCGTCAAATCGCAGACCGCCGCTGGCCTCATCAAAATACGGATAGGTATGGACGTTCAGCCCGGCGCCTTCAAAGATCGCCCAATGGTTGGCCCAGGTCGGATCAGACACCCAGATGTCGCGACGGGACAGGTAGTGATGGATAAAATCGGCTGCCAGCTTCAGGGCACCGGAACCGCCGACGGTCTGTACCGTGCAAATGGACGGTAACGCCGCCGCGCCGAACAACAAAGTCTGTACCTGTTGAGCGAACGGTGCCGACCCTTCGATCGGCGGATAGCCGTGCGGGCGACGCTGCTCGAGCAACTGCCGCTCGGCCGCCTCAACCGCCTGCATCAGCGGGATCCTGCCCTGCTGATCGTAATAAAGACCAATACCCAGATTCACTTTCTGCGTATTTTCATCCTGTAAATAAGCTTCCATCAACGACATAATAGGATCTGCCGCCGAGCGGCCAATGTAATTAAACATAGCGATTCCTTAATTCATTATTTAATGAATTTGCAGGTGAGTGTTCTGGTTATATAAAGGTTTATGCCGTGGCGCTGACGGTAATTTCTATTTTCATTCCAGGTACCACCAATTTATCAACGATCACCGTTGAACGATTGGGGTAAGGATAATTAAAGTATTTCTTATAAATCTCATCGAGTAATTTAACGTCATTCACATCGGTAAGATAAATAATGACCTGTAAGACATTGTCGCTGTGGCTATTTGCCGCTTTTAACGTCTGGGCCAGATTATCGAAGGTCAGGGTAATCTGCTTTTCCGGCGCGCCGGTTTCAATGCTGCCGTCGGGCCTGACCGGGCCATGGGCGGTGAACAACATACCGCCGCCTTTGGTCGCCCAGGAAAAGGGTTGGCCAATTTCCGGCAGGCCGGTATCGATGATAGTGCGCATGGTTTAATTCCCCGTAGTGGTTAACTGGCGGATCAGCGCCCCGCCTCTGGCGAACAGCGAATCCAGCACGTTGTAATGGTTGGCACCGTCGACCACGACCAGGCTGACGGGCAGGTGTTTGGCTTTAAGCGCGGCATAGTAATGCTGCGACTGACCAATCAGTTCCGGCAGCTCGGCATCACCGTAAAATAGCGTCATCGGTTTGATACGTTCAGGGATATTCCGCGCCGGACTCAATTGGGTTATTTGCCGCGGGGACAACTGTAATTGCCGGTTAACGTAGCTGCTTAACAAGGGCTCCAGTTCGAAAATACCGCTGATCGGTAACACCGCGTCAACCACCGCATGCTGCTGCCAATAACTGGCCAGATGCCCACCGGCAGAATGGCCACACAGGTAAACCGGCGCAGACTTGGTTGACGCAAGCCGTTGTTGAATGGCACTCAGCGCCGCGCCGGTTTGCCGACAAATATCGTCCAGATTGGCCTGAGGGGCCAACGTATATTCCAGCAGCACTACGTCAAAACCCAACGACAATGGCACTTCGGCAATAAAGGCAAAATCGTCCTTGCTGCAAAATTGCCAATACCCACCGTGAATAAATATTAACGTGCCTTTGGGTTGGCCGTCAGAATATAACCAATCAAAAACTTCCCGGGGAGAGTCGCCATAGGGAATATTGCGTTCGCTGCGAACTTGCTGATAAACGGCCAGGCTGCGGGTTTGGAATGAGGTCAGGATCTGATCTTCATTGTCCACCGTCGAACCGTTATCGTAACTCCCCGCCAAAGGTTTCATATATTAAACTTCGTTTATTATTTAAGATATGCGTTAACTATTAGCACCGGGAATAATATTGTCAAGAAGGGAGCGGCAGCAATGCGTGCAGGGTAATATAAATCTTTTCTGCGGCGCAATAAGTTTAACCAGTGAAACTTATTGCGCCTTAATGGCTATTTTATTCCCGGCTGAATTTGCGCTAATTGACTTAATTCTTGCCAGGCATAATCCCAAAAGGTCCTTACCTTTAGCGGCATGCGTTGGATATTCTGCGCCACCAGTTGCACCGGCATTGGCAAAGGTTCAAACGCCGGGAGCAGGCGCACCAGCGTCCCCGCCGCCAAATCCTCTGCCACCTGATATGACAACAGCCGGGCGATGCCCTTACCCGCTCGCGCCGCCAGCAGTTGGGTTTCGACTTCATTAAGCAGCAGGCGCGGTGTCAGCCTTACCCTGTCACCGTTCTCCTGCGGACCAAAACGCCATTCACGCAGCGACGCCCGTTGAGTGCCGACAATGGTGTCATGATCGGCCAGTTGCGCCGGTTGTTTTGGCTCGCCGCGCAGTGCCAGATAGGCCGGGCTGGCGACCGTCACCCGCGAGACCTGCCCCAACCGCCGTGCCACGCGGGAAGAGTCCTGCAAATGACCGATACGCACCGCCACGTCTAGTCCCTCGTCAATCAAATCCAGGTTGCGATCGTTGAGCACCATTTCAATTTGCATCTGCGGATAGAGATCGAGAAACGCCATCACCACCGGTGCCACGTGCTTGCGCCCGAACTGCACCGGCGAGGTGATACGCAGCAGGCCGCTAAGCTGGGTATCCGCCGTGTCCAGCACCGCCGACTGGTATTCATGCAGTAGCAAGTGCGCACGCTCCGCCAGCCGCAGCCCGGCCTCGGTCGGCGCTAACCTCCGGGTGGTGCGTTCAACCAGCCGGGCACCAAAACGCTGCTCCAGCGAGGCGATGGCCCGGGTCACTGCCGGGGCGGAACGCCGCAGTTTACGACCGGCGGCGGCCAGACTGCCGTGCTGGATCACCGTCACAAAAATCTCCAGTTCGTCCAACCGATCCATAGACTGTTCCATAAAGTGAAATTATCAATTTCCAGATTGCCGGATTTCGCCTACTGACCGCAAGAGTATGCTAATGAAAATCTTTCAGGAGTGTGAGCATGCAAAAGCTAAAACTGTACGGTACCCCGCTTTCCGGCCACGTCCACCGCGTGGCGTTGCTGTTGCGGCTGCTCGAGTTGCCGTATGAATTTATCGAAGCGCCTGCCGAGGTGCGCCAAAGCGAAGCCTTTCTGGCGCTGAACCCTTTTGGTCAGATCCCGTTGCTGGTCGATGGCGAGCTGACGCTGGCCGACAGTAACGCCATTTTGGTGTATCTGGTCAAACGCTATGCGCCAGGTAGCCATTGGTTACCCGAAGACCCGGCAGCCGCAGCACAGGTGCAAGCATGGCTGTCCAAAGCGGCGGGAGAAGTCCGCTATGGGCCGGCTTCCGCTCGTTTGATCGCCCAGTTTGGGGTGGCGGAGGATTATCAGGCCGCGCTGGCGATAAGCGCCCGCTTCCTGCCGCAGATGGAGCAACATCTGACCGACCGTTCGTTTTTGGCAACGCAACAGGCCACCATTGGCGATCTGGCCTGCTACAGCTATGTGGCGGTAGCTCCGGAAGGGGGCATTTCACTGGCCCCCTACCCGGCAATCCAACGTTGGGTGGCGCGCATCGCGGCACTGCCTGGCTTCTTTGCCATGCCGTCGCTGCCGTACCCCACCGGGAGGTAAATCCGATGATCCCGCAGATGTTCCACCCCGATGAACTACGTGCCCAGACCCTGGCCGGATTTGACCAGGTGGGCGGCGGCATTTTCCCCAACATGCCCGACCAGCACCGCAAGTTTTTCGAGGCACTGCCTTACCTGTTTGTCGCCACGCTGGACGAGCAGGGTTGGCCGGTGGCGACTCTGTTCAGCGGCCCGCCCGGATTTTTGCGCACGCCGGACAGCACACACCTGCGTATCAGTGCGCCCCGCCGTAGCGATGATCCGGCACAGGCGACATTGCAATCCGGCAAGCCGGTGGGAGCATTGGGGCTGGACTTCAGCAATCGGCGGCGTAACCGTGCCAACGGTGTGATCGGGCGTACCGACAAAAACCGCATTGAGATCGACGTCAGACAAAGCTTTGGCAACTGTCCGCAGTATATTCAGCGGCGCGAGCTGTATCCGGCCCCCGCCAACCCCGCACCGATTGAGCATCTCACTACGCTGGATGCGGCGGCGCAGGTATTGATCCGTCAGGCGGATACCTGTTTCGTGGCCAGTGCTGCCCATACCCAGCTGGCGCAAGGCGGCGTGGATATTTCGCACCGGGGCGGAAAACCGGGGTTTATCCATCTGGAGGGAAACAGCCTGTGGATGCCGGATTTCCGCGGTAACCGTTATATGAATACCCTGGGTAACTTGCTGGCGGAGCCGCGTGCGGCGTTGCTGTTTATTGATTTTGAAAACGGGAATATTGTGCACCTGCAGGGGGAAACGCAGATCCTCTGGCAAACGGGGATAGGTCAAGGGGTGGCGGGAGCAGAACGTTACTGGCGCTTCGATATACACAGCGCATGGCGCTTTTCACAGGCCCTGCCGTGGCGCGGCCGCAATCTTGAGTTCTCCCCGGCAACGCTCACTACCGGGGTGTGGTCGGAATAAATCTGCACAGATATGCGGATGAACTTCCCTCTCTCCCAGGGGAGAGAGGGAATGATTGGGTTTTATACGCTGTGTTCCACCGTGGTGGCCGCCTGATAAAGTTGGCGGAAATAGCTCAGGCGTTCAAAGAACAAGCGGCTTTGCGGCTCTGACATATTGCCGGCCACTTTGCCGGCATCAACCTCCCTTCCCTGCCATTCCATCAGCGCAATGCTCGACGCCAGAAAATCCATTTCACCACCGCCATAGAGATGTCTGTCCACTGATTTCATCATTTGCACACTCCTTTTAATCGCATCGAAAAGGGTCATATGCCTGCTGACTTCAGTATCGTCCCGACTGCGGGTGTTTTTTGTACAGAAGGTGCGCATCCCAGCAAATTGATTTGTTGCCACGGATCGGGCAAATGAAGGCGGAAAAGTTTGCTAGGGTAAAGGGGTGCCGTTTGGGATAGGTCACCCTGTGTTGAATTCTGAAAAAGGAAGATAACCAATGAGTAATCACTTCTCTGCCACCCTCAAAGATCCTGCTTTGTTCCGCGAGGCCAACTATATCGATGGGCAATGGCTGCCGATCAAAGGCGACCAGTGCATCAAAGTCCACAATCCCGCCACCGGCGAACTGGTCGGCCAGGTACCGGCCTTGGGTACCAAAGAAACCGCCCAGGCGATTGCCGCCGCCAAGAAGGCCCAGCCGGCCTGGCGTGCACTGACCGCCAAAGAACGCGCCGGCAAACTGCGCCGCCTGTTCGAGTTGATGATGGAAAACCAGGACGATCTGGCGCTGATCATGACCGCAGAACAGGGCAAACCACTGGCTGAAAGCCGGGGTGAAATTGCCTACGCGGCGTCCTTTATCGAGTGGTTTGCCGAAGAAGGCAAACGTGTCTACGGCGATACCATTCCGCAGCCCCAGGCTGGTCGGCGCATTATCGTGCAGAAAGAACCGATTGGGGTTTTCGCCGCCATTACGCCGTGGAACTTCCCGGCAGCAATGATCACCCGCAAAGCCGGCCCCGGCTGGGCGGCGGGCTGCACCGGGGTGATCCGCCCCGCCAGCCAGACGCCGTTCTCAGCATTGGCGCTCGCCGTGCTGGCCGAGCGAGCGGGCTTACCGGCCGGTGTTTGCAATGTGATTACCGGCCCGAGCCAGGCCATCGGCGCAGAACTGACCGCCAACCCGGACGTACGTAAGCTGTCGTTTACCGGCAGCACCGAGGTGGGTGCGCAACTGCTGGCGCAGTGTGCCCCGACCATCAAAAAGACCAGTATGGAACTGGGCGGCAACGCGCCGTTTATTGTGTTTGATGATGCAGATCTGGACGCCGCGGTGATCGGTGCAGTGGCCTCCAAATACCGCAACGCGGGCCAGACCTGCGTGTGCACCAACCGTTTTCTGGTGCAGAACGGCATCTACGACGCCTTTGCCGAAAAGCTAAAAGCGGCGGTGGAGAAATTGAAAGTGGGCAACGGCCTGGACGACGGCGTGACTATCGGCCCGTTGATTAACCCGGCCGCGGTGGAAAAAGTCAGCGAGCATATCGCCGACGCGGTGCAACGCGGCGCATCAATTCTGCTGGGAGGTAAACCTCATGCATTGGGCAATAACTTCTTCACGCCGACCATTCTGACCGACGTACCACGGCAGGCCAAAATCTTCCATGAGGAAACCTTTGGTCCGGTAGCACCGCTGATCCGTTTCAACAGCGAAGCCGAAGCCATTGAGCTGGCCAATGATACGCCGTTTGGCCTGGCCTCGTACTTCTACAGCCGGGATATTGGCCGAGTGATGCGCGTCGCCGAAGCGCTGGAATATGGCATCGTCGGCATAAATGAAGGGTTGATCTCCACCGAGGTTGCCCCGTTCGGCGGGGTTAAAAACTCCGGGTTGGGCCGTGAGGGATCGAAGTACGGTATCGAAGATTATCTTGAGATTAAGTACCTGTGCCTCGGTGGCCTCGGGAGCTAACCGCCCGGCCCCAGAAGACGGCCCGCACTGCGCGGGCCGGTAAAGAGTTATTGGAATTCAGGATCGGGTTTGCCGGTGATGCGGTTGCGGATATCGCGGCGGAAGATTTCAATGGTCCACATCCACAGGATATGGCCCAAAGTCTCGGAAAAAATCTCATCCGCCGGCAGATGCCAGGCCGGAGGCGCCCACCCGCCCAACGGCAGCACCACACCATGGAACATCAGCGTAATCAACAGGCCGAACGCCACGCCTTGCCACAGTTTAATTTTGGGAAAAATCTCCGCCAGGAAACAATACGCCATGGCGAAAAAGATAGAAAACAGGTGATGAACCCCGGCCACGCCCCAATTAACCATATGTCCGGAATACTGATAGACCAGATCGCCGGTTTTAATGCCGAGATCATTCAGCATCTCCATGGGGGGAATGGCTCTGTCCGCCGTACGCGGCGGCAATGGGTTTTCGGTGCCCCACTTCACAAAACTGGCGACATTACCGCCGACAAAACCGGCGAACAACGCCGCCCGATAGTTACGAACATTTTTCCTTGTCACTGCCAGCCAATCAGCCATGTCGTCCCCTTCCCTGTTATCAATAATGTAGTTGAATGATAAACCGCGACGCGCTGAACCGTCGGTAGCCGAAATACGATTATCTATCGCGATATCTCTGACATTATAGTGGCTCTTCCGACAGTCGCTTAAATGAGGTCACAATGGAATTCTCCGCCGCTATCCCCATTCTTCGCATCTTCTCAGTTGAAAAGGCCAAGGAGTTTTATCTGGATTTTCTCGGTTTCACGCTGGATTGGGAGCACCGCTTCAGCGAGGATTTGCCGCTGTACGCGCAGGTCACTCGCTCAGGCCTGACCTTGCACCTCAGCGAGCACCACGGCGACAGCACGCCGGGCTCTACGGTATTCATTCCCACGCTGGATATCGACGCACTGCACACCGAGCTATCGGCCAAGCAGTATCGCTACGCCAGGCCGGGGGTTGAAACTGTCGACTGGGGAAAAGAGCTGATCATTGCCGATCCCTTCGGTAATCGGCTGCGTTTTTGCCAGCAAATTGACCACGCCTGACGCTCTAAGGCGTTAACCACGCAGGCACTACTTTTGGTACTGCGCGTCGCTGACCTGCTCCATCCAGTCCACCGGGCTACCGTTCAGTGACTCGGCGATAGCGATGTGAGTCATGGCGGTGTCCGGCGTCGCACCGTGCCAGTGTTTGACATCTTCCGGGATCCAGACAATATCGCCCTGGTTCATTTCCTGGATCTCATCGCCCCACACCTGGATCCAACCGCGTCCCTGGGTGACGATCAACGTCTGGCCAAGCGGATGGGTATGCCAGGCAGTACGAGCACCGGGCTCAAAGGTCACGGTAGCACCGCCCACGCGCGCCGGTTCACTGCCGGCAAAAGGCGCATCAATTCGCACCTTACCGGTAAAATAGTCTTCTGGGCCCGGACGGGAAGGCTGGGAACCGCTGCGTTGAATTTTCACTTGTTTCTCCGTTTCGGCCAAAGCGGCCGGGGCTAACATGGACAGAATAATTGTAGAGGCTGCGAGTAATTTCACCGGATAACTCCTAACGGGTGACTGAGGAGACAGAGGAACGCTTGGCAAACACCTCTTTGGCGACCGGAACGGCGGACATGGCGTTGGGCCAACCGACATAGAACGCCAAATGAGCCATCACCTCGCCCGCCTGTTGCTGGGTCAGGCCGTTGTCCATCGCCTTGTTGAGATGGAAGGTGATTTGCGCCACCTGCCCGTTAGCCACCAGCGCACTCACCGTGACCAAACTGCGATCGCGGGGTACCAGTGCCGGCCGTAGCCAAAGGTCGTGAAACAGCACGTCGGTGGTATAGGCCACCAGCCCGGGGAATTGCTCACTGCCGACCACATTTTCCACTGCACTGACCCGTAACCCTTCCGCCACCGCGTCCAGCGGCAACCGTTGAGGGTCCGCCACAGGCAATTCGGCAGCGCTGATGCCACGCTGTTGATAGACCTCTCGCGCTGCCGCCACCGCCGCCATGGCGTTGCCCCAACCGGTATAGAAAGCCAGATGAGTGATGATCTCCGACAGCTCGGCGGCGGTTACGCCGTTGTCCAATGCCAGGTTAAATTGCTTAGTCATCAGCGCAGTTTGGTTGCGGGCGATGACTGCGGCGACGGTGATCACGCTACGATCGCGCGGCGAAAGCGCCGGACGCTGCCAAAGATCGCCCTGTAAGGTGTCGCGTTGAAATTTCGCCAATGCCGGTGAGACGCTTTTAACCCGCTCTTCCGAGTCTGGGGTTTCTGCCCCGGCGCTGCCAGATATCGCCATCGACAAAGAAAGGGCCGTTGCTGCGCAGTATTTCATTCATCTATTTCCCGATAAAAATGACACGTTAGACAAAAGATAGCGTCACGCCCGCATCACGACTAGATAGCAAAATGCGCAAGGAGCTATGAGCTGAATTCATTAATTGTCTATGGCCGCGGCAAGCGACTAGAATATCGCCATTAATTCAGCCCACACGGCGAGGCCGGGATGTTAAAAGAAAACTTTAATGATTTAATTTCGTTTCTGATGGTAGCCCGCGAACGCAGCTTCACCAGGGCGGCGGCAAAACTTGGCGTTTCCCAATCGGCCCTGAGCCATGCCATCAGAGGGCTGGAAGAGCGGCTGGAACTGCGTTTATTAACCCGCACCACCCGCAGCGTGGCGCCTACCGAGGCCGGTGAAAGACTGTTGAACAGCATCGGTCCGCGCTTTGCGGAAATTGAAAATGAGCTGGATGCCTTAAGTGAAATGCGAGAGCGACCGGCGGGTAATATCCGCATCACCGCCGGCGAACATGCCGTCGATTCGGTGCTGTGGCCGGTGTTGAAGTCATTTCTGGCGGACTACCCGGATATCAATGTCGAAATCACGGTGGATAATACCCTGACCGACATTGTCGCAGGCCGTTTTGATGCCGGAATTCGCCTGGGTGAGCAGGTTGCCAAGGACATGATTGCGGTACGCATCGCACCGGACATGCGCATAGTGCCCGTCGCCTCCCCCGCTTATTTTGAGCAAAACGACACGCCGGACACCCCGCAGGAATTGCAAAACCATCGCTGCATCAATATGCGCTTACCCACCATGGGGGGACTCTACGCCTGGGAGTTTGAAAAAGACGGTCGCGAGATCAAGGTGCGTGTCGAGGGGCAGCTAACCTTTAACAGTCTGCGCCAACGCATTGACGCGGCGCTGCTGGGCTTTGGCATCGCCTTTGTCCCGGAAGATGCCGTCACCCTGGAGTTGACCGACGGCCGTTTAGTGCAGGTGCTCGACGAATGGTGCCCGCACTTCCCCGGCTATTACCTCTATTATCCCAACCGCAGGCAGCACACCACCGCCTTTGCGCTGTTTATTGAGGCACTGCGTTACCCGCGGCCCACCTGAACGATTAGGTTATATTCATAAAACCAACAAATAATCGAAAAAACAGCACAAGCTACGTAATAAAATAATAACAATTAGAGTAACCTGCCCGCGCTTCAGCCGGAGCTGTCTCGCCCGTTGGCGATCATGTCAACGACGGCGCAGAAAGCCAGGCCTGACTCAGTCCTTTTTTGCTTTCCCCCCAATGACAGAGATTATTCAATAGCCCAAAACCAACCTCGCCACTTTTAGCAGCCACGGCCTTTTAACCCTGGCGATGGAGAGGATTTGCCGAACACACGGGATGGATTTTTAGGGAGAAACCGCGTGTTTTTTTGGATATGGCTTAATCTCTAAATCGGGGACTTTTCATTTTGGTAAGGATAATACTATGCAAAATAAAGCATCATTGTCGCCGCTCATCATCATCACGGCGCTGTTTGCCGCGTTGAGCGGACTCTATCTGCTGGGAGGCGGCATCTGGCTGGCCAAGCTCGGCGGTTCACTGTATTACATCATTGCCGGCCTGGTGCTGTTAGTGACGGCCTGGCTGCTGGTTCGCCGCCGTGCGACCGCGCTGCTGCTGTACGCGGTGTTTTTACTCGGTACCACGGTGTGGGCGCTGTGGGAAGTCGGTCCGGACTTCTGGGCGCTGACGCCGCGACTGGATGTCACCTTCTTCTTCGGCCTGTGGCTGGTGTTGCCCTTTATCTATCGCAAGCTTAACGCCCATGGCAAGTTGGCCTACAGCGCACTGAGCCTGGCACTGGTGGTCACCGTGGTGGCACTGGCCTATGCGGTGTTTAACGATCCACAAGAGATCAACGGTACCCTTGAACCGGCACAGGCGAAGGTTACCCCTCAGGCGTCGGACGCTGACTGGCCGGCCTATGGCCGTACGCAGGAAGGCACGCGCTATTCCCCCCTGAGCCAGATCAATGACAAAAACGTCGGCCAGCTCAAAGAAGCCTGGACCTTCCAGACCGGAGATCTGAAAACCGCCAACGATCCGGGGGAAATCACCAACGAAGTGACCCCGATTAAAATCCGCGACACGCTCTATCTGTGCACCCCACACCAGAAGCTGTTCGCGCTGGATGCGGCCACCGGTAAACAGAAGTGGACGTTTGATCCTCAGTTGAAGTTCAACCCGACCTTCCAGCACATCACCTGCCGTGGCGTCTCTTATCATGAGACTCCTGCCGCCACGGGTACCGCCACCGACACCTCTCCGGCACAGTGCGCACGCCGTATTATTCTGCCGGTGAATGACGGCCGCCTGTTTGCGCTGGATGCAGAGACCGGCAAGCCTTGCGCCGACTTCGCCAATAACGGTGAGCTCAACCTGCAAAGCAATATGCCGTATGCCACCCCGGGCCATTATGAGCCGACCTCACCGCCAGTGATCACCGACAAGGTGATTGTCATTGCCGGTGCGGTGACCGACAACTACTCCAATCGCGAACCTTCGGGCGTGATCCGCGGTTTTGACGTTAACAGTGGCAAACTGCTGTGGGCGTTTGATCCGGGTGCAGATGAACCCAACGCCATCCCGGCGGATGAGCATCACTTCACGCCGAACTCGCCAAACTCCTGGGCGCCTTCCGCCTACGATGCCAAGCTGGATATCGTTTACCTGCCAATGGGCGTCACCACGCCGGATATCTGGGGTGGCGATCGCACGCCGAACATGGAGCGCTACGCCAGCGGCCTGCTGGCGCTGAACGCGTCTACCGGTAAGCTGGTGTGGTTCTATCAAACGGTGCACCATGATCTGTGGGATATGGACGTACCGGCCCAGCCAACGCTGGCGGACATTACCGACAAGAGCGGCAACAAGGTGCCGGTGATTTATGTGCCGACCAAGACCGGTAACATCTTCGTACTGAACCGCACCAACGGCGAACTGGTGGTACCTGCGCCTGAAAAACCGGTTCCGCAGGGCCCGGCCAAGGGCGACCGCCTGTCACCGACTCAGCCTTTCTCTGAGCTGACTTTCCGCCCGGAGAAAAAACTGACCGGCGCGGATATGTGGGGTGCCACCATTTATGACCAACTGGTTTGCCGGGTGATGTTCCACAGCCTGCGTTATGAAGGCACCTTCACCCCGCCTTCCGAACAAGGTACGTTGGTATTCCCAGGTAACCTCGGTATGTTCGAATGGGGCGGCCTGTCTGTCGATACTGACCGTCAGGTGGCCATCGCCAACCCTATCGCGCTGCCGTTTGTGTCAAAACTGATCCCACGCGGTCCGGGCAACCCTATCGAACCTCCGGTCGGCGATAAAGGCGGCAGCGGTACCGAAGCCGGTGTGCAACCACAGTACGGTGTGCCATTCGGCGTGACCCTGAACCCGTTCCTGTCACCGCTTGGCCTGCCGTGTAAGCAGCCGGCTTGGGGTTATATTTCCGCGGTGGATCTGAAAACCAACGACATCGTGTGGAAAAAACGCATCGGTACCGTTCGCGACAGCTCTCCGCTGCCATTACCGTTCAAAATGGGTATGCCGATGTTGGGCGGACCGGTCTCTACCGCCGGGAATGTGTTCTTCATTGGCGCAACGGCGGACAACTATCTGCGTGCCTTCAGCGTGACCAACGGTGAAAAACTGTGGGAAGCGCGGTTGCCGGCCGGTGGCCAGGCGACACCAATGACCTATGAGGTCAACGGCAAGCAGTACGTGGTAATTTCCGCTGGCGGTCATGGCTCATTCGGCACCAAGCTGGGCGACTATATTGTCGCTTACGCCTTGCCAGATGAGAAATAATCGTCGAGGATAGTCCTATCACAGAGCACGCCACCCGGCGTGCTCTGTCACCACAAAATACCCGCCAGACCCTTTCCTGTCAGATCTCACCACCCGCATAATAAATTTCACCCTACATATTGATAATGATTATCATTCGCAATATTATACCTGCGTAGGCCCCGGCAGTGGCCGACAATCATCTCTATATCACAGGCAGTAAACTGGTGGCCGCCTTCGGGCGGCCCTATTCGGAGGCACATGACCAAACAGCGCAGCAGGCAAACAACCCCAACCACCCCAGCTATCCACACCGGCGCGGAGGATCTCATATGAGCCAACAACCCCTGACCGCCATGTTGATGCTGATTTATCTGCTGCTGATGGTACCGGCGCTGTTCGCTATCGATAACCGCCTGAGCACTACCCGCTGGGGCCAGAGCCGCCTGGTCCGCAAAACGCTGCAAACCGGGTTTATCATTGCCCTGACCCTGCTGTTCTTCGGCCTCATGACGTTATTGTATTGATTAATTCGCCGCCACCGGCAGCACGGCTTCCTGTTTTACCACCGCAACCTTGCCGCTCAGCGCGAAGGCCGAGATCAGGGTAAACAGCAAGGCAATGCAGCCGAGGATCAGATACGAGGTTTTGAAGCCGTAGTTGACGTACATCAGGCCCGCTGCATAGGACATGCCGATGGCCGATAGCTGCTTGAAGAAGCAGAAGCCCCACAGGTAGATTGATGCCGAGAGGTTAACGTTAAACTGGGTGGTAATGTATTTGAAAATGCCCACCAGCAGGAACGGCACTTCAAACATATGCAGGGTCTTGAGGAAAATTACCGCGGTCACCGAATCTGCCTGCGAAGAACCGATAATCCGCACCGACATAATCACCCCGGCAATCAGCAGCGCGTTCTTGCCGCCAATACGGTTGATGATCAACGGCGCAAAGAACATGATAAAAGCGTTAAGAAACTCACCCAGCGTGGTCACATAGCCAAACGCCTGAGTCCCCGCATGTCGGTCGCTGAAAAACGAAGTGAAGAAGTTGGCAAACTGCTGATCGAACACGTCGTACACGCAGGCTACCCCAACGATATACATCACCAGGCACCAAAATTTGCGCATTTTCAGCAGGCTCAGCGCCGCTTTCAACTTGACGGGTTTATGGTTCAGCGCTAATCCGTCCGCCACCGCCAGCGTGTTATTTTGCTCCGGTTTAAACATATACAGCAGACCGGCCAGCACTAGCGCAAAGCTCGACGCCAGCCAAAAAGCGAACTGGTTGTTAATCGTAAACATATAACCGACGATCGAGGCGCAAATCGCCCAGCCAATACAGCCAAACAGGCGGGCCCGGCCATACTCAAATTGGCTGCGGCGGCTCACCTTCTCGATATAAGCTTCAATGGCCGGCGAACCCCCGCTGCACACCAGTCCCAGATAAATGCCGCACAGCAACGCCCCGAGCACAAAGTTGGTTTTCAGCAGCGGCGAGAACACATAAATAAACAGCGGCGCCAGAAACAGCAGCAGGAAAATGATCATCCACAGCAGGTGTTTCTTCAGGCCAAACTTATCGGTGACAAAACCAAAAATCGGCTGGAACACCAGGGCAAACAGCGCCATGCTGGCGAATACCAGGCCGGTTTGCTGCTGATCGAGCTGATTGACGTCATGCAACCAAATCGGAAAGAACGGCAGCACCGCGCCCATGATAAAGAAATAGAAAAAACAGAAGGCACCGAAGATCCAAAAGTTCTTGTTTCTTAAATAAAACATGGCTCACCATCCCATTTATGACGGCGCAGGAAGCCCCGCGCCTTGTGCGTTTTGAGGAGGTAATACAGTCAGTTCAGCGATCAACGGTAGGCGGGAAGCCAGTTACCGTGAGCCTCAATCAGTTCATCGCAAAGCTTGCGAATATCATCAATCGAAAGCTCGGCAGACGTATGCGGATCCAACAGCGCCGCGTGGTATATGGCCTCACGTTTATGGGTTACCGCTGCTTCGATCGTCAGCAGTTGGGTATTGATATTGGTGCGGTTGAGCGCCGCCAGTTGCTCCGGTAAATGCCCGACATAGCATGGCGAGATCCCCTGTCCATCCACCAGGCAAGGCACTTCAACACAGGCCTCGGCAGGGAGGTTGGTAATTAAACCGGTGTTGAGCACATTGCCGCCAATCTTGTACGGGCGATCGGTTTCCATCGCCTCGATAATATAGGACGCATACTCATGCGTGCGGGTATGCGTCAGATTGGCGTCATTCGTCAGCGCCAGCTTGCGCTGTTGCCATTGGTCGATCTGTTCAATGCAGCGGCGCGGATACTCATCCAGTGGAATATTGAAGCGCTCAATCAATTCCGGATAATTACGCTTAATCCAGTAAGGCATGTACTCAGCATTATGCTCGGAAGACTCAGTGACGTAATAGCCAAAGGTTTTCATGATTTCATGGCGCACCATATCATCATGCTTGCCCTGCAGCGCGTTGGCGCGGCGCTTGATTTCCGGGTACAGATCCTCGCCATGACGGCGAACATCCAGCAGCCAGGCCATATGGTTGATGCCCGCGATATGGAACTGCACGTCATCTGTGGGCATATCCACGCTTTTCAGCAGCGTCTCTGCGCAGACCTGAACGCTGTGACACAGCCCCACGGTTTTCACGCCGGTATGACGCAGCATACCGCCGGTTAAGGCGGCCATCGGGTTGGTGTAGTTCAGCAACCAGGCATCCGGGCATACCGCTTCAATATCCCGGGCGAAATCAAACATCACCGGCAGGGTGCGCAGTGCGCGGAAGATCCCGCCTATCCCCAGGGTATCGGCAATGGTCTGCTGCAGGCCGTACTTTTTGGCAATGGTGAAATCGGTGATGGTGCAAGGATCGTAACCGCCGACCTGGATGGCATTCACCACATAATTGGCATTTTTCAATGCCGTGCGGCGATTTTCCACCCCGAGATAAGGGGTGATTTTCGCCCTGCCGGCGTTAATATTGCGGTTGATATTGCTCAGCATGGCGAAAGATTCGTTGAGACGGGCGCTGTCTATGTCGTACAGCGCGATATCCACTTCTTTCAATGCCGGGGTCGCCATGATATCACCGAGGACGTTCTTGGCGAAGATGGTGCTGCCCGCGCCCATAAAAGTTACTTTAATCATCGTATTTCTCCGCTGCACTGGTTTTCGATAGGCTGAAATTACCCTGCAATGCCGAAGCGAGATATGGATGAATGTGACCTCATTATGGCGAAAAATGACGCAGCGCAAAAACTGTGAGCCAGGTCTGGATTTGGTGGCAGCCCAATCCTTATACGGCAGCTACACTGCTACAGTGGGTAATAAAACCAGGACAATAACTGATGCACAAGAGTTTTACCCTAAGTCGCACCGACAATATTGAACTGAACCTGTACCAATATGGTGAGGAGAACTGTGACAAAGGGCATAGCTTTGGCCCCGCCGTACGCCAGCACTATTTATTTCATTATGTGATAAGCGGTACCGGAGTGCTGCACAGCGAATACGGTGCATTTCCGGTGGTGGCCGGAGAAGGCTTTTTGATCCACCCACACGACGTGACTACCTATTGCGCCGATAAAAAAGATCCCTGGCATTACATGTGGCTGGAAGTCGACGGGCTGATGGCCGGCAAGCTTTTCGAAGAGTGCCACCTGAGTCGCCAGTTCCCGATTTATCGCGCCCGCACCTCGGATGAGACTCCCCAGGCCCTGCGCTACCTGCGGCGACTGGTCACTCATGACGATGAACACCGCCTGAAAACGCTCGGCCTGAGCTACCTGTTTTTTTCGGCGCTGATCGACCATAGATTACAGGGCAGCGACGAACACTCCAGTGACAAGGCGCAGCATCTGCACAAAGCGGTCAAACTGATTGAAAACCGCTACCACGAACAGCTGACCATTGAGCGTCTGGCCGCCTACTGCAATATCAACCGCAGTTATCTGTGCCGCTTGTTCAAAGGAGCATACGGTATTGGGCCAAAGGAATATTTGCTAAACTTCCGCATGACGCTCGCCACCAGTCTGTTACGCAACAGCCAGACGGCGATCAAAGTGGTAGGAATTTCGGTCGGTTATGAAAACCAGCTGCACTTTTCCAAAGCCTTCAAGCAGGTCCACGGTGTATCACCGGCCAAATGGCGGCAGGAGAACTGCCCGCTAACGCCGGTGGACGCGGAATGATCACTTCATCAGGTCCTTTTCCTCAGCGACTTTCGATTTTATCCGCGGGTACTTCCACAGCCAGCGCCCGCTGACCATTCGCCAGTAGAACAACGCACCGCGTACTGCCCAATCCATAAACATACCCAGCCAGACGCCGACCACGCCCATGCCCAACAGGATACCCAGCGTATAGCCGGCCACCACGCGGCAGCCCCACATACCCAGCATCGACACCCACATGGCGAATCGGGCGTCACGCGCCCCTTTCAAACCGGCGGGCAGCACCCATGAGGCAGCCCAAATGGGCATAAAGGCGGCGTTGAGCCAGACCAGCACCTTTACCACTTCCTTCACGTCATCTTGCTGGCTATAAAATGAGGCGAACACCCCAGCCAGCGGTGCGGTACCCCAGGCGATCGCCGTCAGGCCAATGGTCGCCAGCCAGAAGATATGGCGCAACTGCCTTTCCGCCTGGGCTATTTGCCCTTTCCCCAGACGTTTGCCGACAATAATGGTCGACGCCGATCCCAAGGCGTTGCCCGGCAGGTTAATCAAAGAGGCAATAGAGAAAGCGATAAAATTGCCGGCGATAACGTTGGTGCCCATTCCGGCGACAAACATTTGCGTCAACAACTTACCGCCGTTGAACAACACCGACTCGATGCTGGCAGGGATACCGATCCCCAGCACTTCCCACAGGATCGTCAGTTTTAACGGGCTAAAGTAACTTTTCAGCGTGATGTGCAACGCCGGGTTAAAGCCGATCATCAGCACATAAATAATCGCTATCGCACCGATATAGCGGGAAATGGTCAGCCCCAGTCCAGCCCCGACAAAGCCCAGCCCATGCCAGCCCAACATGCCGTAAATCAGGATGCTGCTGATGATGATATTCAGGATATTCATGCCGCCGTTGATCAACAGCGGGATTTTGGTATTCCCGGCACCACGCAGCGCCCCACTGCCAATCAGTGCAATAGCTGCCGCCGGGTAGCTCCAGACAGTGGTTTGCAGGTAAGAAAGCGCCAGCGCCTTCACCTCCGGCGTGGCGGCACCGGCAATCACATTAATGATCTGCTCGCCCGCCAAATGGATGCCCACTGCCAGCACCAGAGCCACCAGCGTCATCAACACCAGCGACTGACGGGCGGCCGAACGGGCTCTTTTGCGATCCCGCTTGCCGAGGCTGAACGCCACCACCACCGTGGTGCCCAGATCCACCGCCGCAAAGAAAGAGATAATCACCATGTTGAAGCTGTCTGCCAGCCCCACTCCGGCCATCGCCTCCTTGCCAATCCAGCTCACCAGAAAAGTACTCAGCACCCCCATCAGCAGGACGCAGGCGTTCTCCATAAAGATCGGCACCGCCAGCGGTGTGATCTCACGCCAAAACAGGACGCGGTAGCTTTTGCGTTTGGGGTACCATGGCGTGTTTTCCACACGCTGACGCAGGGCAGCATATAAGTTCAAGATCGGCTCATGGGATAAAAGTGAAACAACATTTCAAATAATGAGTGACAGATGCTTATCCTGCAAAGAATTTTTTGCCAATGCGCTGTGGATTAGGAAAATGGCTGGGGCGGCGCCGTATGCCGCGCCCACCTCAGCCTGGCATAAACTACTCCATGTAGTCTTCCTGATCGGACTTCGCTGCGACAATAAAGTTTGCGGTGCGATTGTTCATCACGGCACATTTGTCCGTCAGCAACTGACGATCCTCCAACACGGCCAGGTAACGAGCCTGAGCCAGTGCCGGCAACTGCTGATAGCCCGCCGCCTGAGTATCCCAGCCGCGATGCTCCGCCACGCGCATCGCGGTGCGCTGCAGTTTGACATCATCTGGAATATCCGCACGGCCACAGTTTTGCCGCAGGAAATGGCTGCCCGCCAACATGGTAGAAAGCTGATCCAGCTGCGCTTGCAGTGCCGGCGGTGGCTTATGCGCCGTTTGCTGGCAACCCACGAGAAAGACCAAAGCCGCAGCGCCCAAAACTGAAGTACGTAACACCCTAAGCATAGCGATTACCCTTAAATAAAAGATGGTTAACATCAGCTTAGGCGAGCGATGAAATACTGCAAGCCAACGGATAACGGGCATCTTGGATAGCAATTCAAATCAACGGCAAAGAACACTTTTCGTTGTTGGTACGGTCTTTCAAATTCTTGCATGTTGCGCAGGGAATATCAGCGTACGGCGCGATTGGTTATCAAAATAACACGACCAGCCAAAGGGCTATTGCCATAATAACCGTGACCAACTGTGCCGCACCGCCTAAATCCTTGGCTCGCTTCGATAAGGGATGTATATCCAGAGAAATGCGATCGACGACGCTCTCAATCGCAGTGTTAAGCAACTCAACAACCAGTAAAAGGAAGCAACTTGAAATCAATAACAGCCTTTCCATTTTTGTAATATCTATAAGAAATGTAACTATCAGTAAAATTAAGTTAATAATGAGTAACTGACGAAAAGCATCCTCTGTGATAACGGCATCAACAAAGCCGTCCAATGAGTTTTTTATGCTACTGGTTAAGCGTCTTATTCCTTTTTTCTTTTCAAATGACATGCATTTACTCTTATAAAAGTCAGGGTGATTTATAAAACAAATAAATAACGCACCGGTAGTTATTGTTGGAATGATTAATAAAATAAAACAATCACCCTGGTAACAGGATTAATCCGGCAACGTTGAAACACAAACGACAAAAAAAGAATTTCGGCCATGGGTGTCCTCTGACCACAGCACGTATTGCATCATCTAGAGGGCTCCTTAAGGTGCCCTCTAACAGACAAGTTAGAGTTGTTTTTCGTATAAACGATAACGCTTGTATGGAACTGCCCCAATTCGCTCCAGGATCGTACGCATACCGCTATTAGACTCCAGGATCCATGACATCTCTAATGCATCGATATTGCGCTTCGCAAAAGGGTCACGTAACGCCTCAATAAGTAACAACGCGATAATTGGCCCTATCCGGCTAAATTGATACTCTTGGCGAACCCCCATCAGAGGGACTCTGGCAGTACGTACGCCACTCACTTTCAGACGCCATAACAGCTTCGCCCAGCCAAAGGGCAATAAACGCCCGTTCAGATCGGCTATAGCCTCATTGATATTGGGCAACCCCACAATGAAGGCACAAGGGACTGAATCTACTTCAGCAATATAAATCATGTCGTCAGGGACCAGAAACTTCAACTGGTCCCCCATGGTGGCGAACTCATGCTCGGTAAAGGGGACAAAGCCCCAGTTATCTTGCCAACCCGAGTTAAAAATTTCGCGAAGTACCTGCATTTCCTCGTTAAATCGTTTGCGATTGAGGCGGCGAAGGGTCACCTTTTTACCTACCTGCGCCATCATTTTGGTTAATGAAGGCGAGAAATTCAGGTCAGTTCGTTTCATCCAATAAGCCAACAAATCAATGCCTTGCGTATATCCCTGGCGCTCTAAATTGGTGGCATAGTAAGGTTTGGCGTGTGTCATCAGGGCTGACGGCGGAGTATCAAAACCTTCAATCAATAAGCCGCTTTCCTGATTGATATTAAGGCTGAATGGCCCGGTGATTTTTAATGCACCTTTTGACTTCAACCAATCTTCCGCTGCGGTAAATAACGCTCTAAAAACCTCCGGATCATCGATAGCATCGATCATGCCAAAATGGCCGGTATCTTCGCCATAGCGTTCGCGGTGTAAGGAATCAATTTGAGCGGTTATTCGCCCGACGACCTTCCCCTCTTTTTTGGCTACCCATGCCTGCCATTCTATATGTTCAGTGCCAGGGTTCTTCTTGGAAAGGTGCTCTTCACGCTCTACATACAAGGGAGTAATCCAGCTAGGATCGTTGCGATAGAGTGAGGAGGGAAAAGCGATAAATGCCTTAAGATCACGCTTATCCAGGACAGGCTCAATGCGAATCATAAATAACCTTAAAATTTAATAACATAATCAAATTAAATCACTATTATGCCAGTGATATTTTCTGACCGGGGATCCATTATTGACGATATCTTATTCCTATAAGAGATAAGAAAATTTAATTAATTTCTAAAGTCAAAAAAGATGTTACCCGGTCAGAGTTTACCCTGGCTGTTGCTGTTCTTTATCCAAAGAGCTACCTGACAGAGACGTGAAATCGCTAAGGAAACCACTCCTTTTATTATTTAGTGCTATTTCTGACGAGAAAAAACTTACCGTTTTTAGTTTACTAATTCTAGTCTGGGGAAGCATTGTCATATTTTACCATTAAATGCTCTTTCTATCCTTCCGACTAAATGAAGCTTTCACTTTTTGACGTCTTCCGGATACTGTTTAGACTATGTTTAAGTACGGAGATAACCATGCGCAAGGTCAAATCATATAAATCGACGATTATTTCCTTCCGAACATGTGTCAACGACAGGCATTTGGTGATAGACACAAACCAAAGGGCCGAGATATCCAGAACCAATAATAACAGCCCGTACATCCACAGTTCGCTGGGCATGATCCTCACGTGAAATAGACATGAAAATATCGACAACCAATCTCTCACCTTTAGTTCAGAGTAGACATAGTGGTTATTAACCATCGCATGCACTATTTGTAGAATGAAAGAAAATGATTGAATAACAGATATATTCAAAGCATTTTCATTGTAAAACGCTAACTCTCACGCCAATAGTCTTTTGTCTTTTTGGTGATTTTAATCTATGGCTAATTTGTATATGTCTGAAACAAGCTCAACTCATTCTCTTCCCATGCGTTATGCAGATTTCCCCACGTTGGTGGAGGCTTTAGATTATGCAGCGCAGGGCAGTACAGGAATGAATTTTTACGATCGTCGTAATCAGCTCGTGGCCGTACTGGGATATCGTACGCTGAAACAGCGAGCGGCAGCCGGTGCGCGACGTCTGTTATCACTGAATCTCAACAAAGGCGATCGCGTTGCGCTTATCGCGGAAACCAGCACGGGTTTCGTCGAGGCGTTCTTTGCCTGCCAATATGCCGGCCTGGTTGCCGTGCCCCTGGCCATTCCTATGGGGGTCGGGCAGCGTGAGTCCTATACCATCAAGCTTCAGGGTCTGATCAATAGCTGTAAACCTGCAGCCATTATCAGCGGTGAAGAATGGGTGCCGTTGATTAGCTCGGCGGCTCTGGATACACCACCGGCACATATTCTTAGCAACGCAGATTTTAACGCATTGCCTGAGCGGGATATTGAACTGCAAGCGCCGTTATCCGACGACATTGCCTATCTCCAATATACATCGGGTAGCACTCGCTTTCCGCGCGGAGTCATAATTACCCAACGTGCCGTTATGGCTAACCTGCGTGCTATCAGTCATGACGGCATCAAATTACGTGCAGGCGATCGCTGCGTCTCCTGGTTGCCCTTCTATCACGATATGGGGTTAGTCGGTTTCCTGCTCACCCCTGTGGCAACCCAGTTGTCGGTTGACTATCTGCGCACGCAAGATTTTGCAATGCGCCCAATGCAATGGTTAAAACTGATTGCCAAAAATCGCGGTACGGTGTCCGTCGCTCCTCCGTTTGGTTACGATTTGTGCTTACGTTACAGCCACAACAAAGAGCTGGCCGGGTTGGATCTTTCCAGTTGGCGGGTTGCTGGCGTGGGGGCGGAGCCTATTCCGGCAGAGTTACTCAATCAGTTTGGTGAGCACTTCAGCCACCTCAACTTTGACAGCAAGGCACTCATGCCCTGCTATGGTTTGGCCGAGAATACCCTTGCGGTAAGTTTTTATGACGAAGCCTCTGGCGCACCAATCAACGCAGTCGACCGCGATATTTTGGAATACGAGGGTAAAGCGGTAGCACCTGGCAAAAAAACGCGTGCCACATCAACGTTTGTCAATTGCGGCAAGGCGCTTCCTGCCCATCATATCGAAATTAGAAGTGAAACCGGGCTCCCCCAGCCAGAGCGGCAGGTCGGCCGTATTTTTATCTCCGGCCCCAGCCTGATGAATGGATATTTTCGTGATGATGCATCGCAGCAAAAAATTCAGGCGACGGGTTGGATGGATACCGGTGACCTGGGGTATTTGCTGGATGGGTATCTTTACGTCACCGGCCGCAAGAAGGATCTGATCATTATTCGGGGCCGGAATATTTGGCCTCAAGATATTGAATATGTCGCGGAATCCGAGCCTGAAATCCGCTCAGGTGATGCCATTGCCTTCGTCACGGAAGAGCACGCTGACGGCGCCAGAATTATTCTGCAAATCCAGTGCCGGGTCAGTGCTGAAGAGCGGCGGGAGCAAATCGTCCATACGCTGAGCGCACGCATACAAAGCGAATTCGGCATTGCGGTGGATATTGAACTGCTGCCACCCCATAGCATTCCTCGTACATCTTCGGGGAAACCGGCCCGCGCCGAAGCCAAGAAGCGTTGGCTAAGCGCATCAATCTGTCCGCCGATGCATCAGTTGGCAGGTTTTGCGCAATGATCGGCACCGTTGCCATCACTGGCGCCACGGGTTTTATTGGCCAACACGTCGTGCAGAACCTGCTTTCGCAGGGTTTTACCGTGAGGGCCCTAACCCGGCGTACCGGTAAAACTTCAACCGATAACCTGACCTGGATCCAGGGGGCACTGGAAGATCGGGACTCTCTCAGCGAGTTGGTTCGTGACGCGGAATTCGTGGTTCACTGTGCGGGACAGGTCCGCGGGCAGACCGAAGAAACCTTTACCCATTGCAACGTTAGCGGCAGCCTGCACCTGATGCAGGCGGCGAGACAAAGTGGCAGTTGTAAGCGTTTTTTGTTTATCTCTTCCCTTGCTGCCCGCCATCCTGAGCTGTCTTGGTACGCGAATTCAAAACATATTGCCGAACAACGGTTAATGACCATGGCCACGGGCATTTCACTGGGCATTTTTCGTCCGACCGCAGTTTACGGGCCCGGTGATAAAGAGCTTAAACCGATATTTAGCTGGCTGCTGCGCGGCGTACTCCCCCGGCTGGGTTCGCCGGAAGCCAAGCTGACTTTCCTGCATGTAAGCGATTTAGCTGAAGCAGTGAGTCAATGGTTATTAGCCGAACGTCCTCAGGCGCAGACTTATGAATTATGCGATGGGATAGCCGGTGGTTATAGCTGGCGGCGCTTACGGGAAATAGGTGCCGCGGTGCGCAATGGCCCCGTGCGGCTACTGGGGATCCCGCTGCCTCTGCTGAATATCATGGCAGACATCAGCATTTTGTTGAGCCGTTTGGCAAAGAAAGAACCCATGCTGACGCACAACAAAATACGTGAATTAACCTATCCGGACTGGTCTGCGAGCAATCATCGCTTATCCGAAAGTATTAATTGGTTTCCCAAGGTCAGTTTGGAGCGCGCGCTGCGTGAAGGTCTATTTTAATTATCTTAATTAGAGGTTTGCCAAAGTTCTTATGCTAAATCGCGACGCTGTAATGGATTATATTCTTACTTGTTTACAAGGTCTCGTCGAAGGCGGATTAGAAATCAAACCTGATAGTGATCTCGTCAATGATCTTGGCCTGGAGTCCATCAGGGTCTTGGATCTGCTGATGATGTTAGAAGATGAATTGGATATTTCTATTCCTATCAATATATTACTTGATGTCAGAACGCCAGAGCAGTTGCTGAACGCACTACTCCCTCGCCTGGAGGCAACGAATGGGCCTGTATGATAAATTTTCACGGCTTGCCAACGATCGTGGGCAATTCCAGTCTTCTGGTCTAAATCCATTTGGCACCTGCATTGATGAGATTTACTCCGCGACCGAAGGACGGATTGGTAACCAGAAAATTGTCCTGGCAGGGACAAATAACTACCTTGGCCTGACTTTCGATGCGCAAGCGATTGCCGATGGGCAGGCTGCATTAGCCGCCCAGGGCACTGGTACAACGGGTTCGCGCATGGCTAATGGCAGCTACAGTGCTCACTTAATGTTAGAGCAAGAACTGACTGCTTTCTTTGACCGCCCTACCGCCATTGTATTTCCCACGGGGTATACCGCAAACCTCGGGGTAATCAGCACGCTAGCGGGCCCCGGCTCAGTGGTGCTGATAGACGCAGACAGCCACGCGAGTATTTATGATGCCTGTGCCTTGGGCGGCGCTGAAATCATTCGTTTCCGCCACAATGATGCGAAAGATCTGGAGCGCCGTATGGTACGCCTCGGCGAGCGTGCTCGAGAGGCAATCATAATCGTTGAAGGCATTTACAGCATGCTGGGTGACGTTGCTCCGCTCGTCGACATCGTCGACATCAAACGGCGTCTTGGTGGTTATCTGTTGGTAGACGAAGCTCACTCATTTGGCGTGATGGGGGCTAACGGACGCGGTCTTGCGGAAGCGCTGGGTGTTGAGCAAGATGTTGATATTGTTCTGGGCACATTCAGTAAAAGCCTGGCCTCTATCGGTGGCTTTGCCGTCGGCAGCAAGGCAATGGAGGTGCTGCGCTACAGCAGTCGTCCCTATATTTTTACCGCCTCACCTTCACCATCAAGTATCGCTTCGGTGCGCTCATCGTTGAAAATGATCGCACAGCATCCTGAACTGCGGGAAAAACTCTGGAGCAACGCGCATCGGCTTTATCAGGGTCTTGCCAAGCTGGGCTACGAGCTGGGCCCGCGCATCAGCCCGGTCGTTCCGGTCATGATTGGTTCGAAAGAAGATGGCCTGCGTTTCTGGCGCGACCTGATCGCAAAGGGTGTTTATGTCAATCTGGTATTACCACCGGCAGCGCCGGCAGGAATGACGCTTCTGCGTTGCAGCGTTAATGCTGCACACAGTGAAGAACAGATTGATACGATCATTCAGGCTTTTGCAGCACTGAAAAAGTAATTGCCTTTATATTGACCATGATAGAGTCATGGTTAATATTCAAAGAGGCGATGCCCTTCTCTTGGTATTACAGATTATACCGGCCTTTCTTAATTGTCTGGCAGAAAGGCCGGTGATAGTTAGTAGGTTACGACTGAATCATTTTCGACAGCATAGCGATATCCATGCGCTTCCATAAATTCATCAATGGCTTTTTCAGCGTCAGATAGCACTTCATCAAGCGACTTATTAGCGTCAATATTTGCAATTTCCGCGCCTTCAAAAGTGAGTAGCGGTGTCAAGGCAACCTTTTTTTCCAATGATTCTTTCTGATGATCAGGCTTACGCGCACAAGCGACATCAATATCAACATTTAACTTTATGACCAAGTCCGGTTTATGATCGGCCATCCATTGGAAAGCTGCGCGTTCACGTCCCGCCAACCATTTG
Organism: Serratia proteamaculans; assembly: GCF_008830365.1. Classification (GTDB taxonomy): domain Bacteria; phylum Pseudomonadota; class Gammaproteobacteria; order Enterobacterales; family Enterobacteriaceae; genus Serratia; species Serratia proteamaculans. Next base: position 1,469,993 of record NZ_WBKI01000001.1, read on the forward strand.
ACAAAGCGGCTGCCTTTTGCATTTACGGGAAATACGGTGCCATCATAACCGCCAGGGATTTGCACCTGTGGGAAACGGTCGGCTAATACGATGAGCCCTTGCCGACGAAAAGCCAACATTCGACGAAAACGTATCAGTCGACGTAAAACGAAAGTGATGATGACCAGTGCCGGCAATAAATCAAGCCTGGCCTTGGTGGATTTGACTTTTTTTGTATTACGTTCAATGGCCTTGCCAAAAAAATTCCCCATTAGTGGGAATTGTGAAACAGCACGTCCGACATTTCCTGCCTGCTTGCCCAGATGAACCCTTACTGCCGGACCGTATTTTTTTACATGAACAATAAGAGATTCACAGACAGTAGACTTACCAGAGCCATCACTGCCAATAACCGCAATCAGCGGCGGTAATTTTGAATTCATAATAAGACTCGCTTTTAAGACACCTGATAAAATGTACCATTTCGCAAGGAAAAAGTCGCTTAAAGCCGTGAACAACCAGGCAACAAATAAGCATCCTTAATCCAATGAGATTGCACACAAAATATTAAGAAAATAATGAAACACTCGTTCCTGACCCCGTCACTTTGATATCTCATTAGCAATAAGAGCCATAGGGTAAATCTCGGTAACAATTAGCACAAAAAAACAAGACCGCCATGGTGAAATGTAATTACTGGCAAAAATAAATTTGATAATTATCGAGATAGAGCACAATAAATACCTTGAACCCAAGACTGATTACAATACAATGGTTTCTTTGTATTGGACCCATTACTGTGAGTCAACAGACAATATCCATTGCTAATCATCCCCCTGTGCGCGTAATAGCAATAACGGGTTGTGATGGTTCAGGAAAATCGACTTTGGCTGCCAGTTTGGTCAATCATCTATCAGCGCAAGAGCCGACGGAATTACTTTATCTCGGCCAGTCTTCGGGACGTATAGGGGAATGGATCAGCGGTTTGCCCATTATTGGTGTACCCTTTGGTCGTTATTTACTGGCAAAGTCTGAGCGTGTTCATGAGCACCCTTCAACTCCTCCTGGTAATGTAACGGCGCTGGTGATCTTTTTATTGTCATATTGGCGAGTTTATAAGTTTCGCAGAATGTTGGCGAAAAGTCGCAAGGGGCAATTGCTGGTGACGGATCGTTACCCACAAGCGGAAGTGGCCGGTTTTCGTTTCGATGGTCCGCAACTTGCAAAAACGGTTGGCGGTAATCGTTGGGTACAAAGGTTGAGAAAACATGAGCAAAAGCTGTATCAGTGGATGGCGTCTTATCCACCTTTTTTATTGATTCGTCTCGATATTGATGAAAAAACCGCGTACTCACGTAAACCCGATCATAAGCTTTCGGCTCTGCGTGAAAAGATTGCCGTCATCCCTCACCTTACGTTTAATGGCGCAAAGATACTGGATTTAGATGGGCGCGAGCCGGCGAGTAAAATTCTCGATGAGTCATTGCGTGCAATTCGAACCTCACTGACGACGTCAGAGGTTTAGTCTTTTGATGACCTTTTCATGCTGAAAAAAATGCAAAAAAATAAATCAAATACACAAAACGATCCCTCATCTGCATGCATTACCGGCCTTATTGCGGTGGTAGGCAGTGACGGCACTGGAAAGTCCACGCTTACCGCCGATTTGGTCAAAAATCTGCAAAAATACCGGACAACCCAGCGTCGTTATTTAGGGCTTATCTCCGGGGAGGACGGCGATAAAATTAAGCGCCTGCCTTTCATTGGCGTATGGCTTGAACGACGCCTGGCCGCCAAATCTGACAAGACTCAGCGCATGAGCAATAAACCACCGGCACTCTGGGCGGCATTGATTATGTACGGTTTTTCATTGTGGCGCGCGGCCAATTTACGCAAAGTACAGCGTCTGGCACAGAGTGGTGTATTGGTGATCAGCGATCGTTTTCCACAGGCAGAAATTTCCGGTTTTTACTATGACGGACCAGGCATTGGTGTGGAACGCGCAAAGGGTTGGCTAATGACTCGTTTAGCGGCTCGTGAACGACGACTGTATCAGCGGATGGCTTTATGCCGCCCCGAACTTATCATTCGTCTTGATATTGATGTCGATACCGCCTTTTCACGTAAGCCCGACCACAGTTATGAAGAACTGAAGGACAAAATTTCAGCCATGGTTCGGCTACAGTATAATGGCTCCAGAATTATCGAGTTGGATGCCAAAGCCCCCTACGATGAAGTACTGGAAAAAGCACTGAATGCGATAACTTCAGTTTCAATGCTTCCATCGCGTACCCATTCCACTCTCGGCTAGCGAAATCACTCTTATATGCCGGGATCCCAACAATATTACTCATTCCCAAGTCAGTGTGGGTACATGTGGTTAGTATGGCTGGTTTTACTATGAAGCATTGGTTTTCCGATGGTGCTTTTCGCTCCATCTTACGTAACGCCGCCTATTTAGGCTCCGGCAGTGTGGCTAGTGCATTGCTTGGGTTACTTGCGCTTTCTTGTGCCGGTAAAGGCATGTCGCCCGAAATGTTTGGTGTACTTGTAATCATTCAGGCTTATACAAAAGCGATCAGTGATTTTATCAAGTTTCAGACATGGCAATTCGTTGTTCAATTTGGCACTCCTGCATTAGAACGCCAAAACATTCAACGCTTTCGTGACGTCATTTCATTTTCATTCGGTCTGGATATCGCGAGCGGAACGATTGCCGTGCTTGGCGGTATGTTATTACTCCCCTTCCTCTCTCACGCCTTAGGCTTGGATGAGGAAAGTTTTTGGCTCGCCATTCTTTACTGCACATTAATCCCGTCCATGACGTCGTCAACCCCTACGGGGATCTTACGGGCGTTTGACCGCTTCGATTTGATTGCAGTTCAGCAGGCTATAAAACCCTTTTTGCAGGCGATCGGAAGTGTCCTGTCTTATTATTTTGACTTGGGATTCCCGGGTTTTATCATCACATGGTATGCCTCCAACTTAATCGGAGGAACCCTGTTTTGGTGGTTTGCCGCGCGTGAATTACGCCGCAGGAATATTCATAACGCGCTGAAACCACGGCTATTTAAGACCGCACGCCGCATAGAGGGCGCCTGGAATTTCGTATGGACAACCAATTTTGCACATACGATTTGGGCTACGCGTAACTCGTGCAGTACCGTTTTAGTTGGCGTCGTTTTGGGTCCGGCGGCGGCTGGGTTGTTCAAAATTGCGATGACCTTCTTTGATGCCACAGGTACCCCGGCCAAGTTGCTGGAAAAGAGCTTCTATCCTGAGATCATGCGCCTGGATCCTCGCACGACAAAACCCTGGCTACTGGGCCTCCGATCGGCATTGTTAGCCGGGGGGATTGGCCTCGCCGTGGCACTTCTGGTGATCGTCGTTGGTAAGCCATTAATTTCAGTTGTTTTCGGTTACCAGTACTTGCAAGCCTATGATTTAATACAAATCATGCTGGGTGCCATTATTGTGTCCATGCTGGGCTTTCCTCAGGAGTCCCTATTGTTTATGGCAGGCAAACAACGGGCTTTCTTGATAGTGCAAACCATCGCCGCAGTCTCATACATTGGGCTCTTAATCGTCATGTCTCATGTCTTTGGTGTGCAAGGCGCGGCATTCGCTTATTTGGCAGGCCAATGTCTAGACGTTTTGTTGACGCTAATTCCGACTATAAGTGCTTACCGTAATCGCTATTTACTGGGATTCAATGTATCCAGAGAGAGTAATCAATGACTAATAGCAGCAACAGGAAAAAATTCTCAACAGAAACGATCCAATTACTATTTACTGCGGTAGAGACAGATGACATCGTTGAGGCAGATATCCATTTACCTCAACATATTGACTTGCAATGTTCCTATGAGAGCATTCAGGATAATTATGCCTTGTGTCTGCAGTTTTGGCAGGACGGTTTCACCCGACAGGAGCTATCACGCTTAGTTAATGATTTTATTGAAGATGTAGAATTATCTGCGGCAACGCGTATGCGCTATAAGTATATTCGTGCGCGTTATAAGCATTTACGCTTTGCTCAGCGCCTTTACAGCAAAAAGCATAATTCCAATCACCTTTTTCACTTAACAACCGTAGTTCTTGGGCATTTTCAGGATGCTTTTCGCAACGGCAATAAAGAAAACCTTAAACTCTACGGTAATATTCTCCGAATCCTCCTCAGCAAGCCGATTTGGTCGCTGGTGAATTACGCTTTGCGTCATATTCACTTAGAAACCGAGAGCAATTTTATTGCATATCGCCAGGAGCAAATGCGCGAACTTCAGAGGCTAATTGCTGATCCACAGCTCACTGGAAAGCAGTTCCACGATGTGCGGAAAATTATTAGCCAACAAGTCTCATTTTACGACACGCTGAGATCTATAGATCCCAGCAACCGGGAAGCCCGTCAGATTTCCAGATTTTTGGCCGCTATTAATGGGTTAATGGGAGATCGGCATGATGTGATGGTGGCGGATAAGCTGGCCGGGGGGAAATCCTATGATGAGCCAACGATGCTGGATGTCGATATTCGCCAACGTCTGGAGTTACTTCTCGAGCGATATCCTATGCAACTTTAGCCGCAAGGGGAGATTACCGCTCTCCTCCGTAGCCACGATTTTTATACATTATGGTTATTTTCATGACGTTACGTAGATTACTGACAATTTCGCTGCTGCTGTTCCCATTGGTAACATCAGCGCATAATTTTGTTCAGGGTGAACCTGTCGCACCGGTAGTCATAGCCGATCGTGGAGAGTTACTGCTTGAAAATGACAATTTTCGCTATAAGAAATGGGGTAGTTCAGAACTGACAGGAAAAGTTCGCGTCATTCAGTGCATCGCTGGCCGCACCTCTGCCAAGAAGAAAAACTCGATGCTGATTACCGCCGTCAAGGAAGCGAATTTTCCGAACGACCGTTTTCAGCCTACCACTATCGTCAATACTGACGATGCGATTCCGGGCTCGGGCTTCTTCGTGCGCAGTAAAATTGAGAAAAACAAAAGGCATTATCCCTGGGCACAATTCATTGTCGATAGTAATGGGCTGGTCCATAACGCCTGGAAGCTGCCAGAAGAAAGTTCAACAATTGTGGTACTGGATAAAGCAGGACGCGTCCAATGGGCAAAAGATGGAGCTCTGACCCCGGATGAGGTTAATCAGGTGATCGCCCTGCTGCGAAAGCTGATTGCCAATGATAAATCATGAAGAAAAACGTGCTGGAAGAGGGCCTTTTCTCAGCAAACATGCGTTTGATATTAAGGGATATAACTAGCTTATGGCTTTGATTGAGCGCTATATCATGGTTGAAATCCGCCGATTAGTGATGATCATTGTGGGTTTTCTCATCTTTATGTTTGCCAGCTATTCAGCCCAACGGTATCTCACAGAAGCGGCCAATGGGACATTGGCTCTGCAAATCGTATTTGATGTTGTCTGTTATAAGATATTGATTGCATTGGAGATGCTTCTACCAGTAGGCCTTTATGTTGCCGTCGCGGTTGCGCTGGGCCAGCTCTACAGCGATTCTGAAATAACCGCAATTCACGCCTCTGGCGCCAGCCCGTGGCGGCTATACAAAGCGGTGTTGGTACTTGCCATTCCTCTGGCCCTGTTAGTAACATTTCTTTCTCTGTACGGCAGACCCTGGGCTTACGCCAATATTTATCAGTTGGAACAACAGTCACAATCCGTGCTGGACGTGAGTCATCTGCAGGCGAATAAGTTTAACGTTAATGGCAGCGGCAGAATGATCCTCGCCTCTCGTATTGACCCAACGTCAAATCATCTTACAGACGCATTGATTTATTCACGCTCGACCAACAATACCAGTTTATATCGGGCTCATTCGGTTGAAGTTATAGATCCCTCGCCTTCAAGCCCCTCCGTGATGCTAAAATCCGGAACCGCCTATGTGTTAGATCGCAAAGGCACAGATGATAACATGCAGAATTATAAAAATTTAAAAATATCGCTTAAACCTTTTATTGAAAGCATAGACGTCAAGCGGAAATCAGCATCATTGGCAGCGTTATCTCGCTCCACTGACCCTGCAGACAGGGCGGAATTACAATGGCGGGAAAGTCGTGGTATCAGCACCCTGCTGATGGTGTTATTGGCGATTCCTTTAAGCCGCATAAAACCTCGCCAGGGTCGCTATACAACACTGCTCCCCCTTACGCTCTTATTTACCACTATTTTTTATGGTGGGAATATCTGCCGCACGTTGGTGGCTAACGGTACTCTTCCCATTACTCCAGGTGTCTGGTTAGTCCCGATATTAATGTCCATCGGCCTGTTAATTCTAATTGTGCGCGATTTCTCACTGCTACGGAAACCATTTCGATGAACATCTTCAGTCGTTATTTGATCCGTAATCTCTTTATCGGATTTGCAGCCGCTGCCGGATTGTTAATTCCATTATTTACCACCTTTAATCTGATCAACGAGCTAGAGGACGTCACTCCCAATGGATACCACTGGACTCAGGCGCTGTTAGTTGTGTTAATGACATTACCCAGAAGCCTCGTTGATCTCGGCCCGTTTATCGCCTTGCTGGGTGGCATCGTCGGACTTGGACAACTGTCAAAAACGCTTGAATTGACGGCGATGCGTACCGCTGGCTTTTCAATATTCAGAATTGCTCTGGTGACTCTTTATACCGGCCTTTTTATCAATCTGTCATTAGGTGCTCTCGATGAGTGGGTAGCCTCACCGATGCAGCAACAAGCCCAGGAGCTTAAAGAAACTGCCCTGGCTAAAACCAATAAAGGCGCTGACTCCGGCAATGCCTTGTGGGCCAGAAGTGGCAATGAATTTGTTACCGTAAAATCCCTGGATAAGCAAAACCAACCCGTCGGGATCGAGATATTTCGCTACAAATCCGACCTCGCCCTTGAATCCTACGTTTACGCTGAAAAGGCTACCACCGCCAATAACGGACTGTGGACCTTGCATCAAGTCATGCAGAAACAATGGAAAAACAAAAAAGAAGTCGTACAAACCTATGATAATTTACCCTGGCAATCTCTATTTTCCGGAATGAACCTGAAAAGCCTGACCTTGCCTGCTGATAACTTCTCTATCAAACAACTGAAGCAATACATTCATTATCTGCAAAGTTCAGAACAACCCAGTAATGAATATCAAATCGCTTTATGGCAAAAACTGGGTCGCCCAATTTTAGTCTTGGCCATGATTTTATTAGCCATCCCATTCACCTTCAGTATTCCCCGTGCGCCAGGGATGGGTAGCCGTTTAGCCATTGGTGTCATTGTTGGGCTGCTTACGTATATTATATACCAGATAATGCTTAACCTTGGATTGCTGTTTTCTTTCAACGTTCAATTAACGACCCTTGCCCCTCCTATTTTATTATTGATGCTATCTTTAGCGCTCGTTCATCGATTTAATAAGCAACATTAAAATATATCCCAATTGCGGATTGTTATTAAACAACCCATAGGTAATATCCCAAGGTGTGAATAGATAAAAGTGTTAATCCAGAGTCTGGTCTGGATGAAAATGCTATGTGTGACGGGGATCGTTGAAAGAATTTTAGCTAAGTGCTTGAATAATGGCGGAGAGAGGGGGATTTGAACCCCCGGTAGAGTTGCCCCTACTCCAGTTTTCGAGACTGGTCCGTTCAGCCGCTCCGGCATCTCTCCTTCAAGTGCTTGCTATCATGCCCCTTTTTGCGGCATTTTTACAGGGTTAGCCTCCTGCCGAATGTTCAAGTGACGACTTAACGAGCAATACGATGATTAAATGGCCGTGGAAAACGCATCAACCGCAAGCGGAAACGCTTGCCCAGTGGCAAGACGCGCTGGCTATTCCCCTGCTCTCTCCACTGGATAAGCAGGAACAACAGCGGCTGATTGCCGTTGCCGGGCAAATTTTACAACTAAAACGCATTGTCCCCTTGCAGGGGCTGGTGCTGACCTCACAAATGCAGGCACGTATTGCCCTGCTGTTCGCTTTGCCGGTGCTGGAACTGGGGGCCGAGTGCCTCGACGGCTTCAATGAGATCCTGCTTTACCCTACACCGTTCGTGGTGGAAGACGAATGGCAGGACGACTTCGGCCTGGTTCACTCCGGGCCGGTGGTGCAGTCCGGTCAGAGCTGGGAACAGGGGCCGATCGTGCTTAACTGGCAGGATGTGCAGGACTCTTTTGATCTCTCCGGCTTTAACCTGGTGATCCACGAAGCGGTACACAAGCTGGATATGCGCAACGGTGGCAGCGCCACCGGCATCCCACCGATTCCGCTGCGCGATATCGCTGCCTGGGAACATGACCTGCATGCCGCGATGGAAAACCTGCAGGATGAGATCGACATGGTCGGCGAAGAAGCCGCCAGCATGGACGCCTACGCCGCCACCGATCCGGCCGAGTGCTTTGCGGTACTGTCGGAGTATTTTTTCAGTGCGCCCGAGCTGCTGGCCAACCGTTTCCCACTGCTGTACCAGCATTTCTGCCGCTTCTATAAACAGGATCCGCTGGCACGCTTGCAGCGGTTGCAGGCCGAAGATGACGCAGAACAGCCATAAGTCGGCTCGCATTGCTCAGATGCTGAGCAGTCGCACCGAATCGGCGATTTTAGCGTTGACACATTCTGGGTGGCTGGATATGATGCGCCCCGTTCAGACAATTCCTCTGTAGTTCAGTCGGTAGAACGGCGGACTGTTAATCCGTATGTCACTGGTTCGAGTCCAGTCAGAGGAGCCAAATTCGAAAGACCCGCTTAAGGAAACTTAGGCGGGTCTTTTGCCATCCAAGCGTTTAACGCCTGCCATTTTTGTCTTCTCTCATCCTGTTGATCTTCTGTTTTTCCTCACATATAGTTAGGCACCATACTACATATGGACCCAATCGTGAAACTCGAAAAAAAATACCTGTCTCTGCTCCAGGAAGCTCAGCGGCGTCAGCTTCCTGACCAGGACAATATCCGGCTGTGTTTTCAGACACTTTCACTAGCCTCCGCCATCGATCGTGACTGCGCCTCACTACTGGCACCTCATGCCTTGTCTGAAGGCCGCTTCGTCATGCTGTTCTTGCTTGATGCAGCCTCAGAAGGGTTGGCCCCCAATGAGCTGGCCGAAAAAGCAGGAGTCACCCGTGCTACGGTCACGGGTCTGCTAAACGGCCTGGAACGTGAGTGCCTGATTGAGCGCCAGACCGATGCCAGTGACGGTCGTGCATTACGAATCCAATTGACGCCTCATGGACAACAGGTTGCCAGAATGGTTTTCGAACAACATAGCCACTGGATCGCTGGCCTGTTCGGAAACCTCTCCACTGCAGAGCGAACTCAGTTGGCTCTGTTACTCGATAAAGTCGCCGCCAATGTAACGTCTGCCCAAAAGGAATAATCGATATGTGCCATTCTGTCACTCGTAAAGGAGCAAGCCGAGCTGCAGACATTACCCCCGATATTTTGGATGCGCTATCCCGTGGTGAGCTGCAGAGCGCCACCCTGGTTGAAGTATTGGCGCTTGACCAAAGGTTATTGCTAGGTACCGTTTTCCCAGCCCTGTCACCACAAGCACGGCTTGCCGCCGAAGAGGCTTGTCAGTTGGGTATCGTCAAGCGAATGGAGGGGATTGCCCGCGTTTTGTTGAGCGATCTCGGTGCCACTGGCATCAACCCTTGCCTGTCGCACAGCTCAGACACTGTGCGCGGCTGGGCCTGTTTCATGATCGGGGCACAGTCTGGAACATCCTTAACCGAGAGGTTGGATGCCATCCGCCCGCTGGCTGACGACGCCCATTTCGGTGTCCGTGAATGGGCTTGGCTGGCAGTTCGTCCGCATTTGGTGAAAGCGTTAGATGAGGCTATCGAACACTTGGCGACGTGGGCACGCTCCCCCTCTGAGTATCTTCGCCGCTTCTCCAGCGAAGCATTACGGCCCCGCGGCGTCTGGTGTGCCCACATTGCCATACTTAAACAACAGCCTGAACGGGTATTGCCAATACTCTCCCTCTTAAGGGCTGATCCATCCACTTACGTTCAGGATTCAGTGGCTAACTGGCTTAACGATGCTGCCAAGGACAGGCCCGAATGGGTCGCAGATTTGTGTCAGCAATGGCTGCAAGACTCTCCGCCCACCGCGACACGGCGTATCTGCCAACGTGCCATGCGCAATCTGAAATGAAGGCAATTCAGGCCCCTCGGATGGTTTCGCGCCAGACAAAATCGGCATGGTACAGTCGGGTTTCACCCGGCATCTCGTGGCCCAGCGCCGGCATCATACTCTCCTCTTTCTTCTCTTCCGCCATCAGCCAGGCAACCGAATCCTGAGCAAATAACGCCACCGGCTGGGTAAAGGTGGTGAGGTTGTAAGAGGACCAGGCCGCCTGGGGAATATCGTCGTAGCCCGCCACGCAAAGATCTTCTGGAATACGCAGTCCAAAGCGATGGCGCGCCTCATCCATAAAGCCGCAGGCCAATAAATCCGTGACGCAGAACACCGCATCGGGGCGCTCGCGACGGGTCAACAGCCGGTGCGCCAGGATCTGACCACTCTCATACGACGTCGTGCCAAAGCGCTCGACGCTTACCTGTAGCCCCGCCGCTTCCGCCGCCTGCAGAAAACCGCGTTCACGCGCCATCAGGCTGGGTGTCCCGGCCAATGAGTTGGCAAAAGCGATGCGTTGGCAGCCCGCTCGGGCAAATGCCATCACCACCCGGCCGGCCGCCTCTTCGTTATCCAGCCGGATACTGAGTGAGCCAGGCAAGGTGTCATTACGGTTGATCAGCACCAGCCGCTGGCCGTGTTTATGGCACAGGCGGGCAATAGCGCTGTCCGGCATACCGGAAAGCACAAAAGAAGCATCGGCACGGAAGTTGATCGCCTGCTGCAACGCCTGGGAGACGCTGTCATCGGAGCGATCGGTGTTAATCAACATGGCGATCTTGCCCGCATCCTGCAAATGCTGGGTCAGCAAGCGGACCAGGCTGGCCCGATAGGGGGTCGCCAGCTCCGAAACGATCAGGCAGACGATGCCGCTGCGGTTACGCACCAATCCCCGCGCCAAATGGTTAACGTGATATCCCAGCTCTTCAGCCGCCCGCATCACCCTTTCGCGGGTGGCCGCCGATACGCTGGCACCGGGCGTATAAGTCCGCGAAACCGCCGAGCGGGAAACTCCGGCCAACTCCGCCACATCTTTCGCACTGATCATCGCCTTGTCCATCGCCATCTTCACATCCCTTCGTTTCGCATTCTGAGAAAAGTTTGCCGCATTTTGCAAAGCTGTGCAAATTTATATCGGTCAAAATGTTTCATTTTTGTGACGAGTAGGTTGAATTGTTTCACTGCGCGATTGACAGCGCAATTTATATCCTCTAGTTATTTGCACACACGTGCAAAAAGAATGGGCGACAACGTATCGCCCCCCTACACAACCAAGGAGAACACCATGCATCGCGTTACTCTGATGGCGGTCCTCGCCGCCGGCTCTGCACTCTCTGCCCTGCCTGCTCACGCAGCCGGGAAACTGAATATGATCTGTTCCGCCGACGTCGTGGTCTGCGAGCAAATGACCAATCTGTTTGAGAAACAACACCCGGATATCAAAGTCAGTATGGTGCGCCTCTCCGCCGGGGAAGCCTATGCACGTATTCGTACCGAAGCCCGTAACCCACGCACCGATATTTGGTGGGCCGGCACTGGCGACCCACATATGCAGGCCGCCGACGAAGGGTTAACCCAGCCCTATAAATCCCCGTTGCTTGATCAACAGCACGACTGGGCACGTAAACAGGCAGAAAGCGCCGGCTACCGCACCGTCGGTGTCTACGCTGGGGCGCTGGGTTGGGGGTACAACACCAAGTTGCTGGCAGAGAAAAAACTCAAGGTTCCGGCCTGCTGGAGTGACCTGCTGGATCCGGCCTACAAAGGCGAGATCCAGATGGCCAACCCGAACTCGTCCGGCACTGCTTACAACACCCTCGCCACACTGGTGCAAATCATGGGGGAAGAGCCAGCCTTCGACTACCTGAAAAAGCTCAACGCCAATATTTCACAGTACACAAAATCCGGCTCAGCACCGGTGAAAGCGGCTGCGCGGGGTGAAACCACCGTCGGTATCGTGTTTATGCATGATGCCGTCGCGATGCAGGTCGATGGCTTCCCGATCAAAGCGGTCGCCCCTTGCGAAGGCACCGGCTTTGAAATTGGCTCGATGTCGATCGTTAAAGGCGCACGCAACCTCAGCCAGGCCAAGGTGTGGTATGACTGGGCGCTCAGTGCCGATGCCCAGTCACACATGAAAGACGCCAAATCCTTCCAGTTGCCGTCCAATCGCAACGCGGCGATTTCCGAATATGCACCACGCTTCGAGAACATCAAACTGATCGATTACGACTTTAAAACCTACGGCGCGACAGAAAAACGCAAGGCACTGCTCAGCCGCTGGGATAAAGAGATCGGCGCCAGCGCCCAATAATTCACGTCCTTTTCCTCCCGTATGTGGCGCGCTCTGCGATAAACCAGGCGAGGCAACCCTCGCCTGTGCAAAGCGCGGTAACGGAAATATGAACTCTCGAGGTTACGATGAATGCTCAAAACCGCCGCCTTGACGGGGCCCTCGTGCTGGGCGCACTGGCCGTGTTATTGCTGCCCTGGTACAGCCAGGAAGCCGGGTTCTTCGACTTTGGCTGGCTTGGTACGCTGTGGCAGGATCAGGCAAGCGCGCCTGCGCTGTGGCAAATAATCACCTTTCAACGGCCCTGGCTGCTGATTGCTCTGCTGATGCTACTGGTTTGCGCACCGGCTCGTCTGTTGCCGGTAAGTCGCCTGCGTTCGCAATTGCTGATGGGGGCCAGCGTCATCGGCATCCTGTTTTTGCTGTTTGAAGGCCATGCCATTGGCTACAGCGGCTGGAACTGGCAGTGGAGCGAACAGCTGTTTGGCGCGCTCAGCGACGGCCAACCCGCCTTTGGCGCCGGTGCCATTTTGCTGATCACCACCTTTTTGCTGCTGTTCTCTTTTGCACTGGCCGAACGCGGCGTGCTAAAGGGGGATGCCTTTGTAGTGGCCGCCATTGTGCTGCTGGTCGCGCTGGTGACCACCTTCGTGCTTTATCCGGTGCTGAGCATGTTTGTCTCATCGGTACAGGACGTGGATGGGTCGTTTAAGCCCGACGGGCTGATCGCCAATATGCAGGATCCGGCCATCTGGAGCCTCGGCTGCCTGAAGGGTGCCAGTTGCGGTACCGCCTGGCGCACCCTGACCCTGGCACTGATGACCGCCAGCGGCTCTACGCTGCTCGGTCTGGCTTTTGCACTGGCCGCCACCCGCACGCCGCTGCCGTTCAAAAAAGGGCTGCGCCTGCTGACCATACTGCCGATCATCACGCCGCCGTTTGTGATTGGCCTGGCGCTGATGCTGCTATTTGGCCGCGCCGGGGTGGTCACCGAACTGCTCGCCAGCCTGTTTGGCATCGAGCCCGGCCGTTGGTTATACGGCCTGACCGGCATCTGGATTGCTCAGGTGCTCTCCTTCACCCCGATTGCCTTCCTGGTGCTGATTGGCGTGGTAGAAGGGGTGAGTCCTTCGCTCGAAGAAGCCTCACAGACACTGCGCGCTAACCGCTGGCGCACCTTCCGCTATGTTTCACTGCCGCTGATGGCGCCCGGCCTGGCCAACGCCTTCCTGATCAGCTTTATCGAAAGCATGGCGGACTTCGGTAATCCGATGGTGCTGGGGGGCAGCCACGGCGTGCTGTCGACCGAGATTTTCTTCTCGGTGGTCGGGGCGCAGAACGATCCAAGCCGCGCTGCCGTGCTGGCCATCATCCTGCTGTGCTTTACCCTCAGCGCTTTTATTTTGCAGCGCCTGTGGTTGGCGGGGAAAAACTTCGCCACCGTCACCGGTAAAGGGGACTCCGGCACGCACTGCGGGCTGCCACGCGGCTTGCGCTATGGCGTGTACGCGTTGGTGATCCCCTGGGGTCTGTTCACGCTGGTGGTCTACGGCATGATCCTGATCGGCGGCTTTGTCCAGTCGTGGGGGTTGGATAACAGCCTGACGCTGGGACATTACGCCCGCGCCTTCGGTTTCCAGTGGAACAACGGCCAGATAGCCTGGACCGGCGTCGCCTGGAACTCGTTCTGGACCACCCTGGAGATCGCGCTGATCGCCGCGCCGCTTACCGCCATCGTTGGCCTGCTCACCGCCTGGCTGATCGTGCGGCAGAAGTTTGCCGGTCGTCAGACCTTTGAGTTTATGCTGATGCTCAGCTTTGCCATCCCCGGCACGGTGATCGGCGTCAGCTACATCATGGCTTATAACCTGCCGCCACTGGAAATCACCGGTACTGCGCTGATCCTGGTTGCCTGCTTTGTGTTCCGTAATATGCCGGTCGGCGTACGCGGCGGGATCGCCGCCATGAGCCAACTGGATCGCAGCCTGGATGAAGCCTCGCTGACGCTGCGCGCCAGCAGTTTCCGCACCCTGCGCAAAGTGATCCTGCCGCTGCTGAAACCCGCCATCAGCGCAGCACTGGTATATGCCTTCGTGCGGGCCATTACCTCGATCAGTGCGGTGATCTTCCTGGTCAGCGCTCAGTACAACATGGCGACTTCCTACATCGTCGGGCTGGTCGAAAACGGGGAATACGGCGTGGCTATCGCCTACTCCTCGGTGCTTATCGTGGTGATGCTGGCGGTGATCCTCACCTTCCAGCTGCTGGTTGGCGAACGTCGCCTGCGCCGCGCCATCACTGCCACTCCGCCGGTGACGCCACCCGCGGCCTTACATCAGGAGAATGCCCTATGACTGCCATTCGTTCCGGCTCGGTGGTGTTTGAAAACGTCACCAAACAGTTTGCCGACTTCACTGCCCTACCCGGCCTTTCGCTCACCGTCGAACCCGGTACGCTGGTGACGCTGCTCGGCCCTTCGGGCTGTGGCAAAACCACCACCCTGCGCCTGCTGGCCGGTCTGGAGCACCCGACCTCGGGGCGCATTCTGATTGGTGGCAAAGACGTCACCCATCTGCCGGCCAATGAGCGCGACGTCGCCATGGTGTTCCAGTCCTACGCGCTGTTCCCGCATATGAACGCGCTGGACAACGTCATGTACGGCCTGCTGGCCAGCGGGCTGCCACGCAAAGAGGCGCAGGATCGGGCGCGCGAGGGGTTAAAACTGGTTGGGCTGGAAAATATGGGCCAACGCCTGCCCGCCGAACTGTCAGGCGGCCAACAGCAGCGCATCGCCGTGTCGCGCGCACTGGTCCTGGAACCCCAGGTGCTGCTGCTCGATGAGCCCTTATCCAACCTTGACGAACGGCTGCGTCGCCGCGTGCGCACCGAGATCCGCGATTTGCAACAGCGTCTCGGTTT
Source organism: Serratia proteamaculans (assembly GCF_008830365.1). Taxonomy (GTDB): domain Bacteria; phylum Pseudomonadota; class Gammaproteobacteria; order Enterobacterales; family Enterobacteriaceae; genus Serratia; species Serratia proteamaculans. Next base: position 1,485,316 of record NZ_WBKI01000001.1, read on the forward strand.
CACCGCGGTGTATGTCACCCACGATCAGGAAGAGGCGCTGGCGGTCTCCGATAAGATTATCGTCATGAAAGAAGGGCATATTGCTCAACAGGGTGCGCCTCAGGAGCTGTATCACTCGCCGGCTTCAGTGTTTATTGCCGACTTTATGGGTGAGGCTAACATCCTGCCCTGCGACATTGAGCGGGTAGACAACGGCGAAGCACTAATCACCCTCGGCAGCCGTCAGTATCGGGTACCGGGTGCCAAAGCACGCCCCGGCGCTGCGCAGCTTTCGGTGCGGCCACAGTTTATTACCCTGCAGCCAGAGCAGAGCGGCGCATTAAACGGGGAAGTGACCCACAGCGCCTGGTTGGGGGACCATATCGAATATGAAGTGAAAACCGATCTCGGCGCGCTGTTTATTGTCGATGTGCAGATGGAACGCCAGCTGACGCCGACTACCCGCGTGGCCATTGATTTCAAATCTCAGGGACTGGCGCTGATTGCCCAGTGAACCTCAATACCTTAAGGAGCGAAGATGAGTGAGTCCATTTCCCAGCGTTTGACGCTGGCCGAACAGGCGGCACGTGCAGCAGGCGACAAAGCGCTGGACTATTTCAACCGCCGCGAAAGCCTGGTGATTGAAACCAAACGCGATGCGCAGGATGTGGTATCAATCGCCGACCGCGAAGTTGAACTGCTGATCCGCGAGCAGATAGCCCGCCAGTTCCCGGATGACGGTTTTCTGGGAGAAGAATTTGGTCTGCAACCGGGCCACTCTGGCTACACCTGGGTAGTAGATCCGATCGACGGCACCAGCCCCTTTGTTAACGGCATGCCGAACTGGTGTGTGTCGATTGCGGTGATCCATCAGGGTGAGCCTGTGATCGGAGTGATCGTCGCTCCCTGCCAGCAGGAGTGTTTTGTCGCGGCGCGCGGCGCGGGTGCCACCCTCAACGGTAAAACGCTGCAGGTGGATCCACAGCGCACCATGCAAAACCACGTCACCGGCTTTGGTGCCAACAGTTATGTGACACCGGAACGCGTTGGCGAGATCGCCGCCCAGATCACCGCGGTCGGTGGCAATTTTTTCCGTAACGGCTCCGGCGCCATGATGTTGGCCTGGGTGGCCGCAGGACGATTGGTGGGCTATTACGAACCTTATATGCATGCCTGGGATTGTCTGGCGGGTTACTGCCTGGTCAACGAAGCCGGTGGCTGGACCCATGCATTTAACACCGAAGGGGAACATTTGCTGCACGGTGGGCCGGTGCTGGCGGTCGCGCCAGGGGCCAAACAAGATTTAATGCGCATCGCGCAGCTGTAAATTGGTTGGGTTTCAACATCGGGGCGCAGCCTGCAGCGCCCCTGCTATTTATCGTTTACAACCCGCGTTTATCCATCAGTACCGCCAGATCCACCAGCCGGTTAGAGAAGCCCCACTCGTTGTCATACCAGGCCAGGATCTTGACCAGCTTGCCGCCAATAACCAGCGTGGAAAGCCCATCAATCACGGAAGAGCGTGGATCGCCTCTGTAGTCGCTCGACACCAACGGCTCATCGCTGTAGCCAAGAATATCCTTGAGAGGGCCGGATTCGGCCGCCTGGCGGAAAGCGGCGTTGATCTCTTCCACCGTCACCTCACGTTTCAGCGTGACCGTCAGGTCAACGATAGACACCACCGGTACCGGCACCCGCAGCGAGTAACCGGTCAGACGCCCCTCCAGCTCCGGGATCACCTTGCCGAGCGCTTTGGCCGCGCCGCTGGAGTAAGGCACAATCGACTCTGCTGCGGCGCGGGCACCGCGTAAGTCTTTTTCCGGTTGGTCATGCAATGCCTGACTGTTGGTGTAAGCATGGGTGGTATTCATCAGGCCGTATTCAATGCCGAAAGCTTGGTGCAATACCTGAGCGGCGGGTGCCAGACCGTTAGTGGTGCAGCTGCCGTTGCTGACGACAAAATGTTTGGCCGGATCGTATTGCTGATGGTTAACGCCCAGCACCAGGGTAATGTCGTCGCCCTTGGCCGGTGCCGAGATAATGACTCGCTTGGCTCCGCCTTTAGTGATGTGCACTTCAGCCTTGGCTTTGTCGGTAAAGAAACCCGTCGCCTCAATCACCACGTCGACACCCACGCTGCTCCATGGGATGGCGGCCGGATCTCTTTCGGAGAATACATGAATCGGACGACCATCGAGCAACAACTGGTTTTCACCGGCTTCAACCTGGGCGGCCAGAGTGCCCGAAAGCGAATCGTATTTGAGCAGGTGCGCCAGGGTTTTGCTGTCGGTCAAATCGTTAATCGCCACGACTTCAAAGTCATCGCGACCTAGCGCCGCACGCAAAACATTCCTGCCGATCCTGCCGAATCCATTAATGCCTACTTTGACCATGATCTACTCCTTCGTTATTGGCTCTGCTGCCAATTTAAGCCTGAGGGATGCGCGTCGTAAATGACGTTTACAGATCAATTTAGGCCAAAGTACGTGCGTGAAAACGTTCGCGGTACTCGGTCGGGGTCAGCTGCAAATGCCGTTCGAAGACACGCCGCAGATTGAGGCTATTGCCGAAACCGCTGGTGAGGGCAATTTGCTCAATGCCTGCCGAGCTCTGTTCCAGACGCTGTCGGGCGCTGTGCAAACGCCCTTCTTCGACAAATTTGGCCGGAGGAATACCGGCCTCACGCGTGAACACGCGGGTAAAGTTTCGTGGACTCATGGCAACCCGTTCGGCCAGTTTCTCAACGGAAAGATCTTCCGCCAGATTTTCCAGGATCCAGCACTGGAGATCGCGGATTGGGCCGGGGGTTTTAGCCTGATTTAACGGGTAACGGCTGAACTGCGCCTGCCCGCCGGGCCGACGCAAAAACATCACCAGGTCCTGCGCCACTTCGCGGGCCTGAGTAAAACCGTAATCGTCTTCCACCAGCGCCAGCGTCAGATCGAACCCGGAGCTGACGCCGCCGGAGGTCCAGACACTGCCGTCCTGCACATAGATCGGCCCATTTTCGACCAGCACTTTGGGGAATCGAGATTGCAAGGTGTCCAGCAACCGCCAGTGCGTGGTGGCACGACGGCCATCCAGCAACCCGGCTTCAGCAAGCAACAAGGCCCCGCCACAAACGGAGGCAATTCGGCGCGCTTTGGGTGCGGCACGACGTAGCCAATCCACCACAAAAGCACTTTCTTCCTCGGTCGCCCCTTTGCCGGTGACGATAATGGTGTCACGCGCTTGTTCTGGATCCAGATCGCAAAGACGATGGTCAGCCAACAGGTTCAAACCTGAGGACCCATGCACCACCCGATGAGACTGGGTAGTGACTATCGCTATCTGGTAGAGCGGCGCGTCATCGGGCCTCAAGCGGTTGGCTTGCATCAGGATGTCGGCGATCCCCGCCGACTCAAACAACATGCCCCCTTCAGGGACGATAATCAGAAATGTATGCATGTCGTTAAAATACAAATTGAGCAAAATAAGTCAAGCCCGCCGCAGAAACCTCAGGCGGGTTTTTGACTATGACCTAATTAGCGCCAATCCAGCGCAGGGGCGATATGAGTCAGGATCGACTCAATCACATGGGCGTTATACTCAACACCCAGCTGGTTTGGCACGGTCAGCAGCAAGGTGTCCGCCTCGGCAATTGCTTCGTCCTGCGCCAGTTGTTTGATCAACAGCTCCGGCTCGGCGGCATAGCTGCGGCCGAATATCGCCCGGGTCTGATCGCCGATATACCCCACCTGATCGCCGTCCTGCCCGCTATTGCCAAAATAGTTGCGATCCCGCTGGTCCATCAACGCAAAGATGCTGCGGCTGACCGACACGCGGGGTTCCCGTTTATGCCCGGCGACCTTCCAGGCTTCGCGATACGCGCGGATCTGCTTCGCTTGCTGCACGTGGAACGGCTCGCCGGTTTCGTCGTTTTTCAGCGTTGAGCTTTGCAGGTTCATCCCCAACTTCGCCGCCCAAATGGCCGTAGCATCCGAGCTGGCCCCCCACCAGATGCGATCCCTCAGCCCGGCGGAGAAAGGCTCCACCCGCAGCAAGCCCGGCGGATTCGGGAACATCGGCTGCGGGCTAGGTTCGGCGAATCCTTCGCCACGCAACGCATCAAGCAGCACTTCGGTGTGGCGGCGAGCCATATCGGCTTCGGTCTCGCCTTCGGCCGGGGTATAGCCAAAGTAACGCCAACCATCAATCACCTGCTCGGGAGAGCCGCGACTGATGCCAAGCTGCAAGCGCCCGCCTGAAATCAGGTCGGCGGCGCCGGCGTCTTCCACCATATACAGCGGGTTTTCATAACGCATGTCGATCACGCCGGTACCGATTTCAATGCGCTGGGTTTTGGCACCGATGGCGGCCAACAGCGGAAATGGCGAGCCAAGTTGGCGCGCGAAGTGGTGTACGCGGAAATAGGCCCCGTCCGCCCCCAGCTCTTCTGCCGCGACGGCAAGATCGATGGATTGCAACAGTGCATCGCCAGCCGAGCGGGTGCCCGACTGCGACGAAGGCGTCCAGTGACCAAAAGAGAGAAATCCAATTTTCTTCATGGGTAGTGTCCTTAGAGTGAATTATGACCGGAATACAGTGACAAACATGCCCCCCTGCAAGCCAGAAAAATTGTATTGGACCGCACTAAACGAACCGTTTTCGGCTAGGAAAAACCTTAATGCCGGGTGCCCTTATCCACCGTCCGGGCATTGTAATCAAAAAGTAAATATCGTATAACAGGCTCCTCCGAGGGGTGTCCTGTAAAGGGCTGAGATGGCGTAAGCCGAACCCTTTGAACCTGATCTGGGTCATGCCAGCGAAGGGACGGGTCGGCAATAACACCATCAGTTATTGCCCGTTCTTACCTCAGCACGCCCGGATCTCCACTTAATTTTTGGAGGTCCCATGTTTACCCCCCAATTCGACGACGGTCTTTACGGACGGTTGCGCCAACAGGCCGGTAGCCACTGGCAGGACTATGTCGCTCATCCCTTTATTCAGCAACTGGCCGTCGGTACCTTGCCGGAACCCGCTTTCCGTCGCTATCTGACCCAGGATTATCTGTTTCTGATCCACTTTGCCCGCGCCTACGCGCTGCTGGTCAGCAAGCTGCGCACCCTGCCGGAGATGCGCGCAGCCACCGCCTCGCTCAATGCGATTGTCGCCGAACTGCCTTTGCATCTGGCCTATTGCGCCGACTGGGGGCTGAGCGAGCCGCAGATTGCCGCCGAACCCGAGGCAGCGGAGACCCTCAACTACACCCGCTATGTGCTCGATATCGGTCACGCCGGTGATGCCCTGGATCTGCTGGCAGCCCTGCTGCCCTGCGTCGCCGGCTATGCCGAGATTGGCCTACGCCTGCTCAACGATCCCGCCACGGTGATGGAAGCTAATCCTTATGCCTCGTGGATCCGCAACTATGGCGATCCGGCCTATCTGGCCGGGGTGCAGGCCGCGCTCGACCTGCTGGAAAACGTTGGCCGCCAGCGTGGGGCTGAGAGCCGCCTGGCCGAGCTGTCGGTGATTTTCACCACCGCCACCCGGCTGGAATCCGCCTTCTGGCAAATGGGGCTGAATGCCCAATGAGTATAGGCAATGCGCAGCACGATGGCGTCCGGCCGGGTATTCAGGTGCGGGATTTAACCCTGCGCTTTGGTCAGCAGGTGATTTTCGACCGGCTTAGTTTTGATATCGCAGGCGGCAGCTTTGTCACCCTGCTCGGTGCCAGCGGTGCGGGGAAAACCAGCCTGCTAAAGATTATTGCCGGGCTGGCGAAACCCACCGCAGGTACGGTCATCGGCAGCGATGGCCAGCCGATTGCCGGGCGCATCGCCTATATGGGGCAAAAAGATTTGCTCTATCCGTGGCTGACCATTGACCAGAACATTAGCCTCGGTGCGCGGCTACGCGGCGAAAAGGTCGATCGCCCCTGGGCGGAGCACCTGCTGGAACGCGTGGGGCTGAACGGTTATGGCAACGCTCTGCCTGCTGCGCTATCCGGTGGCATGCGCCAGCGCGCCGCCATCGCCCGTACCCTGTATGAACGCCAGCCGATTGTGCTGATGGATGAACCCTTTTCGGCGCTGGACACCATAACCCGCGCCATGATCCAGACGCTGGCCGCCGACCTGCTGGCGCAGCATACCGTGTTGCTGATTACTCATGACCCGATGGAGGCCTGCCGCCTTAGTCATCGCCTGCTGGTGCTGTCCCGTTACCCCGCAGGTATCGACGATAGCCATATTATCGAAGGCCTGCCGCCGCGTGCGCCGGACGATCCTCAACTGCTGAAAAGCCAGAGCGAGTTACTGCTGCAACTGGTGAGGGCTGCCGGATGACGCCGCAGGTAGAAAGCCGCCTGTCACGGATGCGCCGCAGCCTGACGGTGTTTGCCGGCCTGTTACTGCTGTGGGGGTTGGTCACTTTGGGCGATATTCCCGCCTTTTTGCTGCCGTCCCCCTCTGCGGTAGCGCAGGCGCTGTGGAATGACCGGGCCTACCTCGCTTATCACACGCTGATCACCGCCGCCGAGATCGCCTGCGGCCTGCTGGCCGGGGTGTTGCTCGGTGCCGTGCTGGCGCTGTGCATGATTTATTCCCCACGGCTGCAACGCTGGCTGATGCCCCTGGTGCTGACCAGCCAGGCGATACCGGTGTTTGCGCTGGCCCCTCTGCTGGTGCTGTGGTTTGGCTTTGGCATGAGCGCCAAAGTAGTGATGGCGGTGCTGGTGATCTTCTTCCCGGTCACCTCGGCCTTCTTCGACGGGCTGCGCCGGGTCAATAACGATTATCTCGATCTGGCCCGCACCCTGCGCGCCTCCCCCTGGGCCCAACTGCGGCACGTGCGGCTGATGGCGGCGCTGCCGGCCTTTGGTTCCGGGCTGCGGATGGCCGCTGCCGTCGCCCCGATTGGCGCGATTATCGGTGAATGGGTGGGCTCGGCGGAGGGGCTGGGTTATGTGATGCTTAACGCCAACGCGCGCATGCAGACCGACATCTGTTTCGCCGCGTTGTTTATTCTGGTGCTGATGACCGTCTTGCTTTGGGTGACGGTGGACGCGCTGCTGCTGCGCCTGATCAACTGGGCGCCGGAACATGACTGAAAATAAGGGATCCACAATGATTAAAAATACCCTGTGCGGCCTGATATTTAGCGCCACGCTGGCCGGACAAGCCACCGCCGCTGAAAAACTGACGCTGGTGCTCGACTGGTATATCAACCCTGACCACGCGCCGATTATGGTGGCCGAGCAGATCGGTGCCTTCAAGGCCGAAGGGCTGGACGTCAAGATCGTGCCACCTTCCGATCCGGCGCTGCCACCGCGGCTGGTGGCGGCAAAACAGGCCGATCTGGCGATCACCTATCAGCCACAGCTGCATTTCTTCGCCGATCAGGGCCTGCCGCTAGTGCGCGTAGGCACCCTGATTAATTCACCGCTGAATACCGTGATTACGCTGGATAAAAGTATCACCACCCCGGCGGGTCTTAAGGGCAAAAAAATTGGCTATTCGGTCAGCGGTATCGAGCAGGCCACGCTGGCAACCATGTTCAAACATGAACACCTCAACCCTGACGACGGCAAGTTGATCAACGTTAATTTCCAACTGACCAGCGCCCTGATGGCGGGCCAGGTTGATGCGGTGATTGGCGGTTATCGCAATATTGAAGCGCTGGAACTCAAACTGCAGGGCAAGGATCCGGTGGTGTTTAACGTGGAAGACTACGGGGTTCCGACTTACGACGAACTGATCATCGTCGCCAATCGCGACGCGGTGACCGAGCCGAAAATCAAAAAATTCCTCGTGGCACTGAAAAAAGGCAACGACTACCTGCAGGCCCACCCGCAGGAAAGCTGGCTAGCGTTCGCCAAGGCCCATCCGGAACTGAATACCGAGCTGAACAAACAGGCCTGGCAGGCCAGCCTGCCATTGTTCGCCCGCGATCCGGCCAGGCTGGATAAAGCCCGCTATCAGGCCTACGAACAATTCCTGTTCGACAATAAGCTGATCAAGAAAATCACCCCGGTAGAGCAATATGCGGTGGAGCTGTACTAAGGGCTCGCATTGCCTGTTGCCCTCACCCTAACCCTCTCCCCTGGGAGAGGGTATATTTTGCGCTATCAGGCAGAAGGGGCCAGGGTCACATCCCCCTGGCCGCTGCGCTGCAGGGCCTGCAGCACCAGCCCGTTTGCCTTGCACCGCTCCACAAATTCGCGCACATAGGCCGCCCCGGCTGTTTTTTCTCGCGGCACCGCCATCGCCTGGTGGATCGCGGTGAAATGCCCGGCCAGCACCCGGTAAGCCGGATTTGCCGCTGCGGCGGCCAGCAAAGGTTGACGCACGCCTGCTGCGGCATCCAGGCCCTGCTCCAGGAACAGGGTTATCGCCTCGGCGGAGGTCTCTGCTCGCACCAACTGCGCATGCTTTAAGGTACGTGACAAATACAGGTCATAGGCCGCGCCCTTGCCCACCGCGATGCGCACCTCAGGCCGATCCAACTCGGCCACCTGCTGCCAGGGTGACGCCTGTGCCAGCAAATAAGTGCCTTCAATGATCACATAAGGCGCGCTGAAAGCGATTTGTTCCGCCCGCACCGGCTCGATAGCCATAAAGGCCACATTCCAGGCCGAGGTTGCCAATGCGGCGAAAACCTTGCCCGCCGCGTCGTAAGTCACCAACTCCAATGCCACGCCCAGTTCATGCGCCAATGCGCTGGCTAAAACCACGGACACGCCCTGCGGTTCGCCATCCGGCCCCGTCTGCGCCAAAACCGGATTGCCAAGATTGATCGCCGCGCGCAGGACACCCTGTGGGGCCAGGTCAGCAAGTACGGCTACGGGAATAGGGTCCATGGTTATCTCCTTAATAATGAGTCACTGCGCCTCTTCAACGCGTCCCATTAATGTTATAGCCCAATATCGACTGAGCAGCATTTAACCGTGGCTCCCCCTGGAGACGTGACTGGCGTCACAGTATTGTCACAAAAATGACCAATCGTCCCCCGCCGCACTGGGCCGCGGCAAACACGCATTGACCCTGTCGCGGTCAATGCGCTATACCCTTCCTCTTTCGCGCTGTGCGCGGTTCAGCCGCGTTTCTCAGGGCAGTTAAGATTTTCTTTTTAATCAGACAGGGTACGGTGGATGGTTTCAGCATTAATTTCGTTTGCACTTTTTTTAGCCTCAATTCTCATCTACCGGACCCGGGCCGCCGCTAACCGCTGGTGGCTTGCCGCTCTGCTGACGCTGCTGGGGAGCTATCTGATCCTCAACGTGGTGCTGATCGCCAGTAACTACTTTACCGGCGACGGCATTACCGATGCGGTGCTCTACACTCTCACCAGCAGCCTGAAGGGCGCCGGCGTCGGCAAATACCTGCTGCCGTTTATTGGGCTGTTGGCGGTATTGGCACTGATTTTCGCCGTGCTGACCTGGAGCCTGGTGCGACGCAAGGCAAAAAGCAGCAGCGTGGTATATAGCGTGATCGCCGTGCTGCTGGCGCTTTTTTCCGTCGGCACCACCCCGGCCTTTCAGGATATTTCCCTGCTGGTCAGAAGCCAGATTAGCGGCGACACCGCCGACTTTGATACCTACTACAAAGCCCCGAAGAAGAGCGTGCAGGGCAAAGCACCGAACCTGGTATATATCTATGCCGAAAGCCTGGAAAGAACCTACCTGGATACGGATGTTTTCCCCGGCCTGGCCGATGAACTGAATCAGCACCGTGAAAACAGCATCGACTTCAGCAACACCCAGCAGTTGCCGGGCACCGGCTATACCATTGCCGGAATGGTGTCTTCACAGTGCGGTATTCCGCTGTTTGCCCCCTTTGATGGCAACGCCTCCAGCGCGGTGTCCACCTTTTATCCGGAAAACGTCTGCCTGGGCGACGTGCTGAAATCCGCCGGTTACGACAACTACTTTTATCAGGGTGCCGAACTGGCCTTTGCCGGTAAGGACACCTTCCTGAAATCGCACGGTTTTGATCATGCTTACGGCTTCAAGGAATTGCGCGGGCAGGTCAGCGACCCTGGCTACAAGAATGACTGGGGCTGGTACGACGATACCGTGCTGGATCTGGTGTTCAACAAGTTTGTCGAGCTGTCGAAACAGGATAAAAAGTTCTCGCTGTTTGCACTGACCGTCGACACCCATCATCCGGATGGTTTCATCTCCGCCAGTTGCAGCAAAAAGTCGTTCAGTTGGCAGAACAAGGAAAACCGTTCGCTGAGCGCAGTGGCTTGCAGCCAGCAGCACATTGCGGCGCTGATCGACAAAATCAAAGCGTCGGACTACTTCAAAAACACCGTCATCGTGGTGTCCTCAGATCATCTGGCGATGAACAACACCGCCTATGACATTCTGACCAAACAGAAACGCCGCAACCTGTTCTTTATCATTGATGGCACCCACCCGCAGACCACGCTGCATAACGAAAAGCGCAGTACGCTGGACAATGGTGCCACGGTGCTGGATGTGATGGGTGGCGATAACTACATCGGCCTCGGCCGCAGCAGCCTGTCCAGCCCAACGCTGACCACCGTGTTCCTGAATATTGATGAAAAGATCAACGCCTGGAAACCGGCGGTGGTGAAGCAATGGGGCTTCCCGAACAGCATTAGCAACTTTAGTTTGGACGACCAGGGCAGCCGTTTTACCTTCTCTGGCATCACCTTTAAGGTGCCGTTTATCCTGAAGGTGACGGACAACAAAATTGAGCCAATGTTTAACGTCTACCTGTCCACGCCGCTAAAAAAACAGCTGGCCGGTCTGGGAGCAGGTGAAAAATTTGTCTGGGTCGACAAATGCTATGAAATCGGTCGGGTGTGGGCACCCGAACTGGCGCTGAGTACCGAGACCTGCGTCGCCTCCGGCAATCTGGCCGCCCCACCGCAGATTGTGCAGGCCAAAGCGGGCAGCTATCGCGGCAAGGTCAACTTTACTGCGCCAGAAGCGGATAGCGTTGCCGCTTACCAACAGGCCGTCGATCGGCTGAAAGTGGACGACAGCGCGGTTAAATATCACGCGGACGCCATCGCCTTTATGCTGCCGGGTATGCCGGAACAGGTGAAGGCCATCACCGGCGTTTCCAGCGTCGAGGATTGGGGCCGCTGGTCAGACGCCAATCTTGCTCCGACGGTGAACATCGACTACGTTGACCCACTGCCATCCGCCTTCGATCTTGTGCTGCGCGCACGCGCTTACGGCAAAAATGTTGGTGAGCCGATCTCGGTACGCGTTGGGGATCAGGAGCAGTTTGTGACGCTCACTGAGCAGGACACCACCGTGACCCTGCGCTTCGACAACCCCGGCGGCGCGCAGAACATCAGCATCACGCCACCGGCACCGACCGAGCCGCAGGAAGGTGCCAGCGGGGGCTTTATACCGAAAAAACTGGGTATTGGCCTGGTCTCGCTGAAGGTCGAACAAGCCGCCCCCGCTTCCTGATCATCAGCTTGTCAGGGCGCTGCATGCAGCGCCCGTGTTAATCGTTCGCCCCCAACAGCAAATCTACCGGGAGCAGATTTGAACGCTGCCTTTTCTTTCCTCCGGTTCTATTTCTGCAAAGCTTTTGCGCCCATCTTCAGCTAACCTGTTGCAGTGAATTGATATCGGCATCCGCATGCCTCCCGCCGCAGAGCCGGGAGAACCCAGGAGAGAGTATGAGCAGTCAGCAATCCGGCACCGGCCTCACCCCCGCTCAGGCGATTGAACAACTGGAAGCGCTGTATGAAGCCTCGGTTGAAGCGCTGCGCCAGGCGGTTGGGGATTTTATCAGTCACGGCGGGCTACCCGACGCGCAGACCCGCGCAGCAGGGCTGTTTGTTTACCCTGAACTACGAGTCAGTTGGGATGGCAAATCGACCGGTCAGACCAAGACCCGCGCCTTCGGCCGCTTCACCCATACCGGCTGCTACACCACCACCATTACCCGACCACAGCTGTTTCGTCACTATCTGACCGAACAATTGACCATGTTGGCGGGGGAATATGATGCACATATTGAAGTACGGCCATCACAACAGGAAATCCCCTTCCCTTACGTGATCGACGGTTCCAATCTGATGTTGGATCGCTCGATGAGTGCCAGTCTGGCGCAGCATTTCCCTACTACCGAATTGGCGCAAATTGGTGACGAAACCGCTGACGGTCTGTTCAACGCCACCAGCACTTTCCCGCTTTCACACTTCGACGCATTGCGGGCCGATTTTTCACTGGCGCGGTTGCGGCACTACACCGGCACCCCGGTGGAGCATTTCCAGCCGTTCGTGCTGTTCACCAACTACACCCGCTACGTGGATGAATTTGTCCGCTGGGCCTGCGCCGAGATAGCCGATCCGGCCAGTCCTTATATTGCGCTGTCCAGCGCCGGTGGCATCTATATCACGCCGGAAACCACCGCGCCGGACCAGGCCGTGTCCGATCTGGCCTGGAAGAATCACCAGATGCCGGCCTACCACCTGATTTCTCGTACCGGCCAGGGCATTACCCTGATCAATATCGGCGTCGGCCCGTCCAACGCCAAAACCATCTGCGACCATCTGGCGGTATTGCGCCCCAGCGCCTGGCTGATGATTGGCCACTGCGGCGGCCTGCGCGAAAGCCAGTCGATTGGCGACTACGTGTTGGCCCACGCCTACCTGCGCGACGATCACGTGCTGGATTCGGTACTGCCACCGGACATCCCAATCCCCAGCATTGCCGAAGTACAGCGCGCGCTGTATGACGCCACCAAAATGGTCAGCGGCATGCCGGGCGAAGAGGTCAAACAGCGCCTGCGTACCGGCACCGTGGTCACCACCGACGACCGCAACTGGGAGCTGCGTTACTCGGCTTCGGCACTGCGCTTTAACCTCAGCCGCGCCGTGGCGGTAGACATGGAAAGCGCCACCATCGCCGCTCAGGGTTATCGGTTCCGGGTGCCTTACGGCACGTTGTTGTGCGTGTCCGACAAGCCGCTGCACGGCGAAATAAAACTGCCCGGCCAGGCCAACCGCTTCTATGAAGGCGCAATCTCGGAGCACCTGCAGATCGGTATCTGCGCGATCGATCTGCTGCGTGCAGAAGGCGATCGTTTGCACTCCCGCAAGCTGCGTACCTTTAACGAGCCACCTTTCCGCTAACGGCCGATCATCAAAGCCCGTTTCTGCGGGCTTTTTTTACTTTTAGCGCCCAGACCGTTGATGAACAGGCCGCAAATCTGTTACAACTGCGGCTTCTATTCCCCAGTCAGCCCCACACCTATGATTGTCAGACCTCAACAACACTGGTTCAGACGGCTTTTCGTCTGGCACGGCTCGGTGCTCTCCAAAATTTTGTTCCGCCTCAGCCTTAACGTGGCGATGTCGCTGGTCGCGGTGCTCTGTTTCCAGTGGTACGAACACCTGGGCGTCAAGCTGACCCTGGCTCCCTTCAGTTTGTTGGGCGTGGCGATTGCTATCTTTCTCGGCTTTCGTAACAGCGTCAGCTATGCACGCTTCACCGAGGCGCGGTTGCTGTGGGGCAGCCTGTTGATCGTCCAGCGTTCGCTGCTGCGCCAGATTAAAAGCCTGCTGCCGCAGCAGGACCAGGCGGCACATGAGTTTGCCGCCCTGCTGATGGCGTTTAGCTACTGCCTGAAACATCAGCTACGTGGTACTGATATCAGCGCAGACCTACAGCGCCTGCTACCTAATGCCGACCTGCGGGCGATTGGAAGCAGCGCTTCACCCTGTAACCGGCTGCTACTGATGATGGGTCAATGGTTGGGTGAGAAGCGGCAATCGGCCCAGTTGTCGGACGTGCTGTTTCATAGCATCGATCAGAATCTAAACCGCCTGTCGGAGATCCTCGGCGGCTGCGAACGCATCGCCAATACGCCGATCCCCTTCGCCTATAGCCTGATCGTTCACCGTACGGTTTATCTGTTCTGCACCCTGCTGCCCTTCGCGCTGGTGCCGGATCTGCACTATATGACGCCGCTGGTATCGGTATTTATCTCCTATACCTTCATCTCACTGGACTCGCTGGCGGAAGAACTGGAAGATCCTTTTGGTACCGCGGCCAACGATCTGCCGCTCAATGCCATGTGCAATGCGATTGAGATCAACCTGCGTGAAATGAATGATGAAACAGACTTGCCTGCCCCCGCGCAGCCAGACAGTCGTTACCAGCTCAGTTAATCTGTTACCGCTTCAGGCCGGTGAAAATCGCGCCTGAAGCCCCCAGTGACCGTTACTCCTGCCAGCCGCCACCCAGCGCACGGTAAAGATCGACCAGATTGGTCATCCCCGCCATCGGCAAGATTAAGCGGGAAAGTCTGTCCTGATTTACTGCACCAGCGCCAGCACGCGTTTTTCCTGACTGCGGCTGGCGGCGATCGACAGCAGGATCTCTTTCACCACCAGCGCCGGGGCCGACAGGGATTGCTGGCCGGAAATGCATAGCGAAAGCGGCACGCTCAATGACGGGGCATTGATACGCGCCATCCATGCCTTGGCCGGGCCAATCATCGCGCGGGCCACCGACTCTGGCAAAATGGTGGCGCCCAGGCCGCTGGCGATAGCCGCACTCAACGTGCCGGGGGATTCAATTTCACCAATCACATTAGCGGCCAATTTACGCACCGCCATGGCTTCATCCACCTGGCTACGTACTACGTCCCCCTCACGCGGCAGGAACAGATTCAGTCGCGCAACGTCCAGTAGTTCAACGCTGTTACCGGGATTCGGTACCGCACGCGTCGCCACCAGATAAAGATCTTCCCGCATTAACGCCGTGGCCTGCAAACCAGCAGGCATTTTAGCGCCGTAGATCACCGCCATATCCAAATTCTGGTTGGCGACCTGCCCGGCCAGCGTCGAACCAATATTCTCATTCAGGCTGAGCAAAATCCCCGGATGCTGATCGCGTACCGCCTGCAACAGCGGCAAAGCCAACTGTGACGCCAGGCTCCCCGGTGCCAACCCGACCGACACATGACCGCTCATTGCCTGCCCGGCGCTATTGACCGCGCTTTGCGCCTGTTCGCACTGGCGCAGAATAGTCTGGGCATGGGCATATAGAATATTACCGGCCTCGGTCGGCATTACGCCGCGCTTGGTGCGGATCAACAATTGCTGTTTCAGTTCGCCTTCCAGCGTGGCCAATTGTTGGCTGAGCGCCGGTTGAGCAATATGCAACACTTCTGCTGCCTGCGTCAGGCTACCGATATCGACGATTTTCACGAAATACTTAAGACGTCTGAAATTCATATTGCCTCCGTCGTGCCACTTAACTGCGTATCGCTAAACAACAGCAAGATCCGGGCCAGAGCGACGGAATAAGAGAAAACCTGAACTAATCGACGGAAAAATAAGAAAAAATGATAGTGGGCGATTTAATGGCTCACTCCACAACCGGCGAGAATAGCCAAAGCTTGCACCAGCATAAGGCATGCTGACACGACCCAGCGGAAGGTGCTGAACCACTGCGCAGCAGTGCAGCAATAAAAGCCATAAAAAGCAGCAGGTTGAATAATCTTGCAGCAAACGAAACGACAAGGCGTTTTCAGGCTTTACAAGCCCAGGCCCCCCCGTTATTATTCGCCCCGTTCACACGATTCCTCTGTAGTTCAGTCGGTAGAACGGCGGACTGTTAATCCGTATGTCACTGGTTCGAGTCCAGTCAGAGGAGCCAAATTAGAGAAGCCCGCTCGGGGAAACCTGAGCGGGCTTTTTGTTTTTTGCTTTTGGTTTTTGGGTTTTGCTGGAAGACCACCGAGAGCGAAAGCAAGAATGTGGTACATCATCCAAGCACTCTGTAGATCTCAGTGATCACCTGCATCGTTGCGTCTTCGATGGTTCCTTCATTACGACATAAAAACCAGCCGTGATTTGCAATTTCTCGCTCGAATGCCTTGGTACAAGCGACTTGCTCTTCCAGCTTATAAATCACCGTACTACTTAGCCCACGCGGCCGGGCCGCAGCCCTCGCCCATGAAATATCAGGCGCAGTAACAACCCCGACATGCAGGTCTGGCGTTCGCACGTTTCGTTCAATGTTAAGCTGTAAAATCTCTGTAAATGGCACCATCCGGCGAAACGCAGCATCCGACGGGTACCAGCGATCCATCAAGATAATGCTGTCTGGTGGCTGTTTAGTCAGCACTTGCTGGGAAATCCAGGCACGGCTATCTGCAAGGCGCTTACAAACTTCCAATTCCAAATCCAGGGAGGGATTTCTGGCGAGCTGGTTAACGAGGGCCATTGTTTCCCCCCTGTAGAGATCGCTTTTTTTCTCGCAAAGTCGGACCACCTTCTTGTTGTCTGCCCTTAGTACTTTCGTAATGGCCTCCAACAGTGTGGTTTTACCGGCTCCTTTGGGCCCATCCAGAGAAACAAACAGCTGACGACTCATTCTTGAAATGACGATTGATATAGGTTTTTTGTAAAGCTTGCATCTGGCAAAAACATCTTACTTCCTTCATATGAATAGCTGCTCCCTCTTCGCTCGTTGGAGTCGCTTGGCACGTCAGCGTGAACCTAATAGAGGCGGCAGTTGCTTACTGAAGCAATACTCTCAATTGCGCTAACAATCTGCTCACCATTGATTATCACATTGATGTCAGCTACGTCCACGACTGACACAAAGTGTGTCAGGCAGAAGTGACCTACAGGTCCGTGATGAGCGAGGAGCGGACGCCGGTGTGAAGTAAACAGGCGCCCAATATATTAGATTACTTAACTCGTTTCCCCTTTTCATCAATGACCTTTTCACCGTCCTCTTTGGTAAAAGAGCCTTTCTGACCTTCAGGTAGAATATCCAGTACAATTTCTGAGGGACGACAAAGACGCGTGCCAAGCGGCGTCACTACAACCGGTCGATTAATTAGGATCGGATGCTGAAGCATGAAATTAATCAACTGCTCATCAGAAAATTTGTCTTCATCAAGACCCAACAACTCATAAGGTTCAACGTTCTTACGCAGCAATGCGCGTACTGAAATCCCCATATCTGAAATCAGTTTGCTCAGTTCTTCACGCGTCGGGGGCGTATCGAGATAATAAATAATGGTTGGTTCGTTACCGCTGTTACGGATCATCTCCAGCGTGTTACGTGAGGTCCCACAGGCCGGGTTGTGATAGATGGTAATGTTGCTCATATCAATATCTCATTACAAAGTGACAGAGAGCCGCCACACCAGCGCGGCCAGAGTGACGAAAAGCACGGGCAGGGTCATGATTATGCCGGTGCGGAAGTAATATCCCCAGGTGATGGTCATGTTTTTCTGTGCCAACACATGAAGCCACAGTAGGGTTGCCAGACTACCTATCGGGGTGATTTTAGGACCTAAATCGCAGCCAATAATATTGGCATAAATCATCGCCTCTCTGACGATGCCGGTCGCAGCACTCCCGTCAATTGACAATGCACCAATAAGCACCGTTGGCATATTGTTCATCACAGACGACATGAACGCAGTCAGGAAGCCGGTACCGAACGTGGCAGCCCATAAACCTTTGTCTGCCAGCATATTGAGTACGGCAGAAAGATACTCAGTGAGTCCTGCGTTACGCAGGCCGTAGACAACCAGATACATACCCAGCGAGAAAATCACGATCTGCCAGGGCGCGCCGCGCAGCACTTTCCCGGTATTAATGACATGGCCACGCTTTGCTACCACGAAAAGCACTGCAGCCCCAACTGCTGCTATCGCGCTTACAGGGATCCCTAACGGCTCCAGAACAAAGAAACCAACCAGCAGGAACAGCAGAACAATCCAGCCCGCTCTGAACGTCGCAGGATCTTTAATCGCACTGGCAGGCATCTTGAGCAGTGAAACGTCATATCTGGCTGGGATATCGCGGCGGAAGAAGAGATGGAGCATAACCAGCGTGGCAGCTATGGCCGCCAGGTTCACAGGAACCATCACGGAGGCGTACTGTGTAAAGCCCAGGCCGAAGAAATCTGCCGAGACAATATTTACCAGGTTGGAAACTATCAGCGGCAGGCTGGCGGTATCAGCGATGAATCCTGCAGCCATGACAAAGGCCAGAGTCGTCGCCTGACTGAACCCCAGTGCGAGCAGCATCGCAATAACAATCGGCGTCAGTATCAGTGCTGCACCGTCGTTAGCAAACAGCGCAGCAACAGCAGCGCCAAGCAGTACTATCCAGGTAAACAGCAGGCGACCGCGCCCGTTACCCCATCGGGAAACATGCAACGCGGTCCATTCAAAGAAACCGGACTCATCGAGCAGCAAGCTGATGATGATCACCGCGATGAATGCCGCTGTTGCGTTCCAGACGATATTCCAGACTACGGGGATATCATGAATGTGGATAACCCCCATACCCAGAGCTAGTACGGCTCCGATACTTGCGCTCCAGCCAATGCTGAGGCCTCTGGGCTGCCAGATGACCAGGACCAGCGTCAGTATAAAGATACTCCCTGCCAAAATCATTTCAGGTTCCTTTGCATATGGTTATATGTATATGATAAACATTCTTAACATGATGTGCCGGCTGATTTTGACAGCCATTCATCCACATCTTCTCTCAGACACTGCCAGGACGTCGTGATCGTCTCAGCCGCCCACGCGGGCATGTGGGGAGACAGGCGGTAGTGAATCCATTTGCCTTCCCGACGGTCAAGCACCAGCTCAGCTTCACGCAGAATAGCCATATGGCGAGAAATTTTTGGCTGTGATTCAGTGGTGGCCGCACATATATCGCATACGCACAGTTCGCCGGACTCCCGGAGAAGCATGACAATCGCGAGGCGGGTTTCATCCGACAGGATTTTAAAAAGCTGAATAGGCTGTAGCATTTTTTACTCCGTTTCCTTTAGAACTCACATATGATAAAACATATATGTTTATTTTGAAATCACCAAAATCTCCCGGAGGAGTAATAATGGAACACTTTCCTGCACTGAACGCTGATTGCTTCGATCAGCTGATTGCTGAACGCCTGCAGCTCCAGGAACCGCCACGCATTCTGATTCTGTATGGCTCGGTAAGAGAACGTTCTTACAGTCGTTTTGCAGCAGAAGAAGCGGGTCGCCTGCTGACGGCGATGGGGGCGGAGGTCAGACTGTTTAACCCCTCAGGTTTACCCCTGCCGGATGATGCTCCGGATACGCACCCTAAAGTCACCGAACTGCGCGGACTGGTCAGATGGTGTGATGGAATGGTGTGGAGTTCTCCTGAACGGCATGGGGCAATGAGTGCGGTGATGAAAGCACAGATCGACTGGATCCCCTTAAGTGAAGGTGCGGTTCGTCCTTCACAGGGCAAAACTCTTGCGGTGATGCAGGTTTGTGGCGGCTCGCAGTCTTTTAATGCCTTGAACCAAATGCGTATTCTTGGGCGCTGGATGAGGATGTTCACTATCCCCAACCAATCTTCAGTAGCCAAAGCCTGGCAGGAATTCGATGAGAACGGGCGAATGAAACCTTCGTCCTGGTATGATCGTATCGTCGATGTCGCCGAGGAGTTGTTTAAAATCACGCTGCTGCTCAAGGGGCAAACCGGCTACCTTGCCGATCGCTACAGTGAACGAAAAGAGAGCCATCAGGAGCTTTCATCCCGCGTCAATCAGGAGAAAATATAACCTCCTTTCTTATTGAACTCACAGCACAAACCAGACCTACTGACGGGCAGGTGATTATTTCCCTGAACCAGCTGTCAGCAGGTAATCTCTTTTAACCCCGGAGAGAGGGCTCTACGGGGCCTTATCTTGCTGCTGACACTTAGGGGATATTCTTCAGTTATTTCAGCGAAACCAGGGAACTTAACAACCGTCGCTTGTATCAACGGTAGCCCGTTAAGGAACTATAGAGAAAATTGTACAGACAATCTGTTGCAGACCCATTTTCTCCTGACTTCCGCAAGATACTCACTTCCAGATCGTTCAGTGGAGGCAGACCTTCATTGGCACCAATAATGCACAGGGATGGCGGTACACTGCACTTAGCCAGACCGGCCACTGCAAGCCCCGCCTGAACAACAGCTACAAGACCAAGCAAACTGGCACTCGAATAAGCATTCCGGTAGGTATAGCCGTTTTCAGATAGAGCACGAATGACATTGGTACGTGCAGCACTTCCGGGAGCAAATAGTGCTACCGGGACAGGATCACTTTTCCAGGCGACATGTGTTGGTGATGCAACCCAGACAAAAGGCTCTTTTCGTATCACTTCAACCGGTTGTTCCTCCACCCGGGTAACAATGGCCAGGTCAATTTTCCCATCCGCAATAGCTTTTGTGAGGGAAAGAGAGGGCTCACATATCAGTTCTACTGTCACCAGGGGATGTTCCGCCGAGAATTGTTCAAGCACCGGAGGTAATAAAAAAGCGGCATAGTCATCAGGTACCCCCAGGCGAACACAGCCAGTTTCTTCTGGGCGTGTCACACTTGTCCAGGCCTCATCTGACAGTTTTAAAATTTGCCTGGCATGAACCAGGAAATCAGCACCAACGGAGTTGAGGGCAACAACCTTTGTCCCTCGATGTAAAAGGCGCTTACCGATGGACTGTTCAAGACGCTTGATCTGCATACTCACCGCAGACTGGCTTCTCCCTATACGTTCGCCCGCACGGGAAAAACTGCCCGTTTCGACAACAGCAACAAAGGCACGCAGCAGATCAATATCTAAAAGATTAGCCATAGTTCTATTAATATAACGAATAGAAGCTATCAAATCTATTCACTGGCTTAATTTAACCACAAAAAATATAGTTGCTTCATTGTTCATTTAGAGCCTGGGAAGGGATAGAAAAATGTCTGACAAACAGCTACCTGCGGTTAAACTTGCTGTCGGAATGGCGATGATAGGAACGGTTGGCGCTTTTGCCGTGGAGTCCGGACTTTCGCCAGTTTCGGTAGTGTTCTGGCGCTGCGTTTTTGGCACTCTCTTTCTTGGTTTATGGTGC
Source organism: Serratia proteamaculans (assembly GCF_008830365.1). GTDB lineage: Bacteria > Pseudomonadota > Gammaproteobacteria > Enterobacterales > Enterobacteriaceae > Serratia > Serratia proteamaculans. Next base: position 1,506,177 of record NZ_WBKI01000001.1, read on the forward strand.
ATCATCCGTGGTTACCTGCCGGACAGGTCTCTTTCCCTTAAACGTCTTACTTATGCCTCCCTCGCAGGGGTCTGTATGGTGCTGAGCTGGATAGCTTTTTTTGCCGGATTCACACTTACCTCAATTGCCACAACAACTATTATCTACCACATACAACCTTTCTTTGTTGTACTGATTAGCGCAGTGTTTCTTAGGGAGCTGATCTCACTTAACCAGGTCCTATGGATGGCAGGAGCATTTACAGGTGTCATTCTGGCCAGTGGGCTTGTCTCTCCCTTCGGTATCATTAATATTCACTGGGTTCTGGGAGTCGCGCTTACACTGGTTGCAGCCTTGCTGTACGCGATATCAACATTAGTGGGGAAAGGACTGGGGCAGCAACGACCCGAAATTACCATATTATGCCAGACGATAGTTGGAATTATTCTGCTGGCCCCCTTTACCGACTCGTTTCGTTCAGTTCCTCCTGAGTCGTGGGGGTGGCTAATTGGCATAGGTGTATTGCACACCGGTGTCGCCTACGTCCTGATGTATTCGGCTTATCCAAAGTTAACCACCCCGGTAATTGGCGTGCTGACTTTTATCTACCCACTGATTGCTATCATTGTTGACTGGGTGTTTTATGGCCATCAACCAGGGGTCATTCAGATGACAGGTATGATACTGATCGCACTATGCACACTTGGTGTAAAACTGGGCTGGCCTTTCCCAGTCGGGCTAAAACGGAAGATAAGTTTATAAGGCCATAGCGACAGATAATCTTCACGGGTTCAGCGTCCGCTCATGGCACTAATCGGACAGACTGACCGAGTTGAAGGTCCGCTGTGAGCGAGGAGCGGACATTGTGGCCCCAGAAGAAAACCACCCTATCATTGACCTGCTTTCTTAATTGTTGGCCTGATCGTTTTGGTATTGAATGACGATCATCTGATTACCCCTCGTTTGCGTTGTTTTACGTTTCGACTTTACGATAAAGTACCTCTCTGATTTTCATCCAGGCTCCTACGATGTCAACAGTGATTTCTACCGAATCTTTCAGCAGCATCGTCCACTTCGTGACGGCCGCAAATTCAAGTAGTTTTACCGAAGCTGCTGAACAGTTGGGCGTGTCGAAATCAGCAATTGGTAAGAGCATTCAGCGACTTGAGCATAACCTCGGCACTCCGCTCTTTCATCGCACCACGCGTAAAATAAGCCTGACCACAGAGGGCGAAGCATATTTGGCAAGCTGCCAGAGTGCGCTTGAAACTCTGCAAATGGCAGAAATGGCGCTGCGTTCCAAGCTTACAGAGCCCACGGGTACAGTGAGGATAGATCTGCCTGCTGCCTTTGGCCGTTCGGTGATGATGCCGGTGCTGATGAGCATGACAAAACGCTATCCGTATCTGAAGCTGACCATCACTTTTAATGACCGCATCATTGACCCACTGGATATTGGTTTCGACCTGGCCATCCGCTTTGGTCCGGTGAAAGACACACCCGATCTCATCGCCCGTAAACTGAATGATCAGCATCTGATTATCTGCGCGTCTCCCACTTATATTTCGACTTATGGCACACCTGAAACTCCGGCCGATCTGGTACACCACCGCTGTATTCTGGCATGGCGCGGTGGGGCACCGCTTAGCTGGCTCATCCGAGACGAGAACGGGAAGGACATCAGGCTTAAACCCACGCCTTTTCATCAAATCAGTGATGGCGATGCGATGATCGATGCCTGTATTGCCGGAGCCGGTTTGATTCAGTTTCCCGAAGCGTTACTGCGGCCGCATGTACAGAGCGGTAAGTTAGTGCCGCTGCTGGCTGCCTGCAATCCTGCGCCCACCGAGCTCAATGTGATATGGCCCCGCGCTCGTCATTTGCTGCCAGGCGTACGTTTCATCATTGATGAGTTAATGGGTTTGGCTGCACAAAAAGCATTCGAATGATTGTAGATATAAAGTCTACACTCTGTCCTATTTTAGCCTGTTTATCCACTTACATTATCAGCGTAGGATTTCTTCTAACGTCAGTTTGACTGACAATTCATTCACTCATGAAGGGATCTACCATGCCAGTAGTTAATATTCAGATGTTCGAAGGCCGTGATGATGCTAAACCTGCTATTGCTAAAGCAGTAACTGAAGCTATCGCCACTCATGCCAACGTTGATCCACAGTATGTCTATGTCATTTTCAACGACGTAACCACCGACAACTGGGCAATTTCAGGTGAGATTTTTTCTGAGACGCTGAAAAAATCGAGCTGACATTCAGCGATCCTTAGTTTTACCCGCCGTTATGCTCTCGCGCATAACGGCATATTCCTTTATCCCTCTTCTCTTTGCTTGTTCACCCGCGCCCATCATTCTGGAGGTTACGATGAAAAATGAAATTACCTGTGTGTTTAACCTGGCAGTCAATGACGGACAATTCCCTGCGTTTAAAGAATTAGTTTCACGCGTGGTAGAAGCTACCAGTCAAGAACCCGGCACGCTGAGTTATGTCTACAGTGTCAGTAACGATCAGACAACGGCAAGCATTGGATGCATGGCGGAGAGAGATGGCGGTTAAGTCCAAGGTTAATCTTAATGACGAAATCGCTATCTGAACCCGCTTTCCGTGATCCCTAATACACCGTCAATACCATGCTGGATTATCAGGTAACCGATAAGCTTTCCACCAACCTCACCTGGACCTTGTTTGGGGAAACCTGAGCGGGCTTTTTAGCGCTCAAAAACTTCTTCTTGCCACCAGAAAAGCGCCAATCACCAGCAATATACCGCCCAGCAGGGCCGGCAGGTTTTCGCGCAGTGCCTCCGGGCCAGCCTTGTAAATATCGGCCATCAAGCCCGCCACCAGTTGGCTGGCTACCAGTACCGCAATGGTGGTTGCCGCCCCCAATTTCTGGTACCCCAGAATGCCGGAGAAGACAAAGAACGAACCCAGCAGACCGGGCAATAACATCCACAGCCGGAGGGCGCCCGTTATCTCTGCCAGGGCGCTGACGCCATTTTTGGCAAACAGCAGCCCCATCAACAACACCAGACCAACGCTGGAGTTGATCACCAGCGTAATCAGCACCGTCGAAACGCTTTCGGTGATACGTACCATCAACAGATTCTGGATAACCAGGCTGACCCCGGCCGCCACCAGCAGCAATAGCATGATATTCATAGAGGTTCCGTTCTTTGCAGCGTCATTGGCGGGCTGGTGGTGCATTGCTGTCGTCTAGTTTTAACTGCAGGAAGGTCAAATCCAGCCATTTGCCGAACTTGGCCCCCACTTCACTCATCCGACCGACCATTTCGAAACCCAGATTGATGTGCAGCTGTACAGAGGCCTGGTTGCCGGACTCAATGCCCGCCACCATCACGTGTTTGCCCATCGCCCTGGCGTGTTCAATCAGCGCAATTAACAGCGTTTTCCCCACCCCGCCGCCACGGCTGTCTTGCCGAACATAAACCGAATGTTCCACTGTGTGACGGTAACCGTCCCATGCCCGCCAATCGCCAAACGAGGCGTAGCCCATCACCTCGCCTGCCTCATTGATCGCCACCAGCACCGGATAGCCCGCCGCTTGCCGCTCCGCCATCCACGCGGCACGGTTTGCCTCGTCGACGCTAAGTTCATTCCAGATCGCGGTGGTATTAAGCACAGCGTCGTTATAGATAGCAGCAATGCCTGCGCTATCGGTTATAGTCGCGTTACGGATAAGCATGTTGACCTCTTGGTTGACCGTCTACTATCATACTACGATATGAATAATAAATTAGACAACCTAAATCAGCGCATCGGTGCGAGGATCCGCATCGAACGTGAAGCACGCCATTGGTCGTTGTCCGATCTGGCCGAACGGGCTGGCGTTTCGCGGGCGATGGTGCACAAAATTGAACGTGGCGACAGCAGCCCAACCGCGATGTTGCTGGGCAGGCTTTCCGGCGCGTTTGGCCTGAGCATGTCCAAACTGATCGCCCGGGCGGAAACGCAGGAAGGTCGGTTGATGCGCCGCCAGGACCAACCGCTGTGGGTCGATCCCGACAGCGGCTATGTGCGTCGCCATGTGTCACCGCAGTCAGACATCCCGCTCGATTTAGTGCGCATTGAACTGCCTGCTGGTGCTGCGATCCCCATGCCGGCTTCGGCCTATGCCTTTATGCGACAATTAATCTGGGTGTTGTCCGGCTCGCTGGTGTTCCAGGAGGGTGAAACCCGCCATGAAATGGCCGAGGGTGATTGCCTGGAGCTTGGGCCCCCCACGGACTGCGTGTTCAAAAATGAGAGCGCCGAAACCTGCATTTATCTGGTGGTGGTGATGAATAAGGCCTGAGCCCGTCAGGCCATATGATGGCGGCGCTCAGTTTTGCCGATCGCGGTTATATCCTGCGCAGAAGAACTTTTCGGCCAGACGATTGGCGCCGCCAGAAAAGAACTCGCTCATCACTTCCCCATTGAGATCGTACGCCCGACACAGCAACCCGGCTTCGAATGCCGCCTGGTTTTCGTCACCCAGGCTTTGGGCCAAGTGGTGAGCATAGCCCAGCACAAAGCCACGTTTATAGTCACAGCAGAAACGGGTAAGCTCCGAAGCCGGCCTGACGTCCTGCGTGGCTAAACCGGCCATCAGCCCCTTACCGAAGTGATTGTTCATGGCACCTCCTCTATCATTAAACGCTATATAAAATATTATATAACGATCATTGCGCGCATGGACATACTCACAAAGTTTTACCTGGTTACCTGTACGCATAAAAGACCCGCAGAGCGAAAAACCTGCGGGCAGATGAGCATTTAGACCAGGATAATTACAGGGTAAAGCTCAGCCCTTCTATCACCGTCTGCTCCAGCGGCAAGCGCCCTGAAGGGATCTCTTTTTGTTGCAAGAATTCCGGCAGCAGGGATTTGTCGCCCGCTTTGCCGATCGCCACCATACCGTGCACCTGATAGTTATCCGGCAGGTTCAACGCAGCCTTGATTTTGTCATGGTGAACACCGCCCATGCAGTGGGTCAGCCAACCTTTCAGGTGCGCCTGCAGCGCCAGGTTGGCCCAGGCGGCACCGGCATCAAAGGCATGACTCGGGTTACTGACTTCCTTCTCACCGTTCAGACTGGTGGTTTTGGAGATCACCACCACCAACGCCGAAGCGTGCTGCGCCCAACCGCGGTTGAACTCAATCAGGAAATCCAGATAGCTGTCCCAACTGGCCGAACCGTGTTTGCTGTAGGCAAAACGCCACGGCTGAATGTTATAGGCCGAAGGTGACCAACGCGCCGCTTCAAAGAAGCTCAGCAGGGTCTCATCGTCGATAGCATCATTGGCCAGCGCGCGCGGCGACCAACGTTCAATAAACTGCGCATCAATCGGGTAATCAGAAACTCTTGGCTGGCTCATGGACATCTCTCTCATGGGAATGGATAACAAAGTTATCTGATATTCCCATGTCTCACGCCAGAAAAACTTTTATTTTGTGCCCTTGCTCAGCGCCGGACCTCCTGTTGCAGCCAGTCCAGAAACGCCCGCACCGGCGGGTGCCGTTCGCGGCCAGGCACGCACAGCGCAGTATAAGCCGCACCCGGCACGCAAATGTCCGGTCGATAAGATGCCAGCAAACCGTTACGCACCAGATCGGACACCATTACCGAGCTGGCCAGCACCAGCCCCTGCCCGGCCACCGCCGCCTGCAGCGCATAATGCTCTTCGTCATAAGCCCGCAATGCGGCATGCTGCTGCCACCAGTCGACTCCCGCAGCCTGGCACCACTCACGCCAGCCAGTTTCATATAGGGTGGAGTCATGCCAATGAACGGTGATCAGCGTGGGCACGGGTTGCTCCATTGCACACAAATCTGGGGCACCGTAGACACCAAAGCTCTCCTCCAGCCGCGCCGCCTGATGCAGTTGCGGGTAGCTTGCGCTGCTGTAGCGAATGGCAATGTCCACGCTGGCGTCCTGTTGCAGATCAATCACCTCGCCGCAAGCCTCCAGCCGTACCAGATAATGCGGATAGGCCTGATAAAAACGTCCCAGGCGCGGCACCAGCCATAAGGCTGCAAAAGAATGGGTGACGGAAACACTCAATGATCCGGCGCTGGGCACCGGCCGCAAAGCATCCAGCGTGGTGGCAACATCAAGCAGCGCAGTGTGAACCCCTGCAAACAAACGCTCACCCTTCTGCGTCAATCTAACGCCACGCGGCAGTCGTTCGAACAAGGCAAAGCCCAACTGCTGCTCAAGCGCTTTGATCTGATGTGATACCGCAGTCGGCGTAACCGCCAGCTCCAGCGCCGCCTGTTTGAAACTGCACAGGCGGGCAGCGGATTCGAAAGTTCGCAATGCAGTTACGGGAAGCGAGGCAAACATGAACAAGACCCATACAGATGAATTTATCTCATCCTGACAGAGTAGCCGTCATTTGTCGCTTGCGCTGCACTCACCGTAAATTGACACCCGTATTCCCCTACTCAGCAAACGGAGAGTGACATGAACTCATCTCAGCAACCCAAACGCCTTATCGTCCTGGTGGGCAGCCCACGCCGCGACGGCAACAGTGCCACCCTGGCGCAAGCCGTCATGGCGGGAGCTGCCGAAGCCGGTACCGAAGCCAGCCTGCATTTTCTCGATGACTACATCAGTGGTTTTCTGGTGGATGGGCGCCATGCCGAGCCGCCTGCTGACCGTTATGGCGAACTGTTTCTGGAACACTTCTTGCCGGCGGATGGAGTGGTATTTTGTACCCCGCTTTACTGGTACGGCATGTCGGCACAAACCAAAGCCTTTTTCGACCGCTCTTTCAGCTATTACTCCAACGCCTATCCGGATGCGGAACAGGTTCATCAGCGTATGAGCGGCAAACGCATCGGGCTGACGGTGGCCTCGGAAGAAACTTACCCCGGCGGGGCAATGGGGATCGTGCATCAAATTCAGGAATTCAGCCGCTACTCGCATTGCGAATTCATCGGGATGGTCCAGGGGGCGGGCAACAACCGGGGTGAAGTTAGCCGCGATCCGCGCAATCCACTACAGGCCGCCCGCGATTTGGGGCGCGAGATTTTCACTCGCCGCTATTCGGATTACCGGATGGATACGCCGCGCAGCACACAGGTTTGGCAAGATTGATTCAACACAGGGGCGGTCTGCTGCCCCTTTATCAAGGTTACGCAAGTATATGTAGCAAACTATTGCCGACCATTGGCCCACCAGGACAAACATCATATGATGCAGATGCCAGACTGGCGCACTCATTAACTCGAAGCGAAACAAGATGTCAAAACAGTGGAAAATAACGGCGGCCAACGCCTGTCTGCAGGTGTACACCCGGTTGGGCGGCAACTTCAAAGAAAAGGCCAGTTTTACACCGGAGCTGACTTTCGAACGCATCGTTATTTTTTCCACCACCGCCCTCGGCGACCTGATGTTTAACACGCCGGCCATTCGCGCGGTGCGTGAACGTTACCCCATGGCGAATATCACCCTGATTTCCAGCCATAAGAATAAACAGCTGGTCGCGACCAGCCGTTACTTTAATGCTGTTATTTATTGGGATCATAAAGCCAAAGACATGCTCAGTATCATTCGCCAGTTGCGTAAGCATAAGCCGCAACTGGCCGTCATCCTGCACTCCAAATCCCCTTACGATGTGATTGTCGCCATCACTGCCGGTTGCCAGTATCTTTTCAAAGACGTCTACGGCAATAAAGCCACCGGTATGGAAACCTGGCTGAGCGGCGTAAGCCAGAGTACCGGCGGGCATTTGATTCAGCGCAAGCTGGATCTGGTGGCGCAACTGGGGTGTAAAACCGACAACACCGAGATGTTTATTCCCGTTGAATTTTCGCCGGTTAATAAAACCGCGGATAAAATCCCAATCGGTTTTCAAATGGGTGCTTCTGAAACGCTGCGCTGCTGGCCCGTCGGCCAGTTTATTCACCTGGCGAAACTGTTGCTGGCACAGTCGCCACACCACCAAATCGAATTAATCGGCTCCCCGAAAGAGCTGGCTATCGAAAAGGAATTTATGGCGGGGCTAACGGCGGACGAACAGCAACGCGTGGTCAGCCATATTGGCAAAACCACCCTGCCGCAACTGCTGGCGGTGATGTCAAACATGCAGGTGCTGGTAACCGGCGATACCGGCCCATTACATCTGGCCATTGCCCTAAAAACACCGACCATCAGCCTGTTTGTCACGGCCAATCCGCAGCACACCGGCCCCTATCAAAATAGCGAACTGCATCAGGTGATGAACGTATCGGTGGATGCGCAAAAGCTCACCACGGCTCAACGCCGCCAACCGCTCAGCATCATCACCGAAAATGAGGTGTTTGAAAAAGTGACGAGCGCGCTGGAGTTCACGCACCCGCAGGCTGACTAACGCACTCTTTGGGGCGGCTGGGCAAAAACCATCGCCAATGGGAACCAGAACAGGTACCAGAACTCGGCCGGATTGGCGATGACAAACATGCCCTGCGAGCAGTAGAAGATCAGCATAAACAGATATAAAGCCGCCTCCAGCCGCCACCCGGCCCTGAGGTGACGCGCGGCTTGCCGCGCGCCAAACGCCAGTAATCCGGCGAACAAACAAAAACCAACCAACCCGCCTTTGAGCAATGCCCCCAGATACAGGCTGTGAGTGGTATGAATAAACTCGCCGGTATAATTGGTAAAAGTCAGTTCTTTATCAAATCCATAGCCGAAAAACGGCGCCTGTTCTATCAACGCCAGGCTGTGCCGCCAAATGCTCATCCGCACGAAGCTCTGCTGATACAACTCGGCAAAGCGCGTAATCAGCATTTCCCCGATGGACGACCATAGCACCATGCCTACGGTAAATATGATCATTGCCATAATCAACATCGCCAATTTTTTATTCAGCGCCCGGTAATGCGTGGTTAACACCAGCGCCGCCATTAAGGCAATCAAAGGCCCACGGCTTTGTGTCAGTACCATAAAGGCAAAAAGTAGTGGGATCGTCAGCAGGACCTTTTTTTGTTGGGTATCACGAAAAACCATCAGGCTTAAAATAATGCCCAAAGCGGCATAACCGGCAAGATCGATCACATTACGCGGGCCGGGATTGGCGTCTGAGGTTTCTCTGAGGGTATAAATTTCTTGGTAATCACTCCATGCCAGATACAGGCATAGCAACGTGATACCGGCGATCACGCAGCAGAGCAAGAGATTGCGCCGGGGGCTATCCAGCACGCTGACCAACAGACCCAAATAAATCAGGATATAAGCGCTATGCGTCAGGGCAGACAGCGCATCTCCCGGCGTGCCTCCCCAGAAATTACTGGCGGAGTAGTACGCCAGAAAATACGCCGCCAAGGCTATTCCGGTGACCGCAGCACGTCTGCTAAACCAGGCCTGACGAAATTCCGGCCGGGTGAGCAGCGTCAGCAGGAAAAAAAATGCCGAGATATGGAATAGATTATTCACCCGGGTATGGCCGCAAAAAATGGCACTAAAGAAGGAGAATGCCAGGAAGACGTAAACAGCGATCGGTGTGGTTACATCAGTTTTTTTTGAAAAAATCACTGCAATCAACCTTTTCAAAAATACGGGTATCTATGGCGCTCGCCAATGAAAAATTCTTTACGGCGATATTGTTGATTTTCATTCTTTCAGCGGCATGGCTAAAAGCCGGGATGATCATATCATCGACCTTTTCGGGTAAAAATGTCGGCAGTTTGTTTTCTGGCGTTTCATAGAAGCGTGGCAAATGGAAATTGTTCATATCCAGCCCGACAATAAAGAGCTGTTTAAACCCCAGGAAGGAGATGATCTGAAACACCCAATAAACCACCGTGCCGGCATCAAAAATTCCATGCCGAATATCATGACTAAAAGCGATGGATTTACAGACAGAAGAAAAATAGACGTTACCGTCATGGCGGTAATGTTCCCACAATGCCGGAGGATTTATTTTTGGGCTGTAAATTTTGAAAGCCGCATCTTCGATGGCGGCAAACTGACACTTCACGCCTGCCAGCGTGAAACGGTCAATGATTTTCGCCACGCCGTGGACCGTCGTAAACAGGATTAAATCCTCTGCCAGAACAATGTCTTCTATAATATCCGGCCTTTGATCAATAAATCCCATATCGACAATGACGTAAAAACGAAAGCTCACCTGTTGGCTTAAGAAATAGGCCCCATTGACCCCGATGGCCGGCATATCAGGAATATCGCTAAAGTAAACAGAACTCACCGATGGCCCGGTGGCCGTCAGCAATACAGGCCCCTGAAAGCGGTCTTTTAACGCTGAAAGTTTCACTATAGGAATCATCTGTCTTTTATAATGAAACTCGACAATCTCGCCACTCTCCGCACGTTCAATTTTCACGTAAGGCCAGAGGTTTTCATTATGCCGATAAGGGCGGGAATGTGAATAACGGTATATCTGCTTAAAAAAACTTCCCATCGAGACCATTTCCCATCAAAAATGCATCCACGCCAACACAGATTCGTTTGATCTAAATTAAATCCATTGATGGGATGAGTATCGGAGCATTCATGACGGCGAGCAATTTATGCAATTTGAGTTATTCGTTATATTAACGACAAGAGATATGTCTATTTGTTAATAACGTTAAAAACCTGCCTTAAAAGGTAATTATTATCTTGAATTGCATAGGGGCGTAAACTTTCGCCCCGTTTTACACGGCGGTTATTGGCGGAAGACTTATTAATCGTCGAAGGGCTCACCCAAAGTCAGCATCAACCGGTTAGCCCAGGCAAAGAACGCCGTCGACTGCACCAAATCCAGCAACGCCAGCTCATCCAGCCCCTGCTCACGCAGCACTGCCAGATGTTCAGCGTTAACCTGCGGCGGCGTAGCGGATAACGCCGCCGCAAAGTCTATCTGTGCCCTCCACGGCTCCCCTTGCCCCTCACTCAACACGCCCCCCGGTGCTACCTCCAGCAGACGCTGCACCTCGTCCGTCTGTTTGGACAACTGTGCCGCCTTGCGCGCATGCACCGAAGCGCAATAGATGCAGCCATTCACCTTGCTGGCCACCGTGGCCGCCAGTTCACGGTCTTTACGTTCCAGCCCGCCTTGCGTATAGAAAATGGCCCGATCCACCAGCGTTCGCTGCTCCAGCACCGGATGGTTACGTGCCAGCAGGCGAAAATAATCCGAGTCGCTATGCCCGAAGCGCGTCAACAGCGCCTGACCCGATTCATCAAACTCCGCCAGCGGCTTGGCGGCGATCCACGGCTCCCAACCCAGTTCCTGACGGGTAAACACCGGCGGCGCATGGCGGCCACTCAGGGTGTCGGACTCGGTGCGCCAACTGCCGGCTCTGACCGGTGAGCTGCTGCTGCCCTCCTCAACCGGCTGACCGCCAAGCAGCCGATAGCCGGTTAACAGACGGCTTTGGAAACTGACAAACGCGATCAGTTGCGACAGGGTGACGATAGCGTCCAGTGACCAACCGGCCTGCTGCAATGCCTGCAAATGCTGGGCATCGGCACTGGCGGGTTTGAACGCCAACCGTTCGGCATGATCCAGCGCCGCCTGCAAACGCGGGCTATCCTCTGCGCCGCCCTGTTGTTGCAGCAACGCCGCATAATGGGCCGCCAGTGATTTATCCGCATGCCATTCGCTGATGCGCTGGGCGATTTGCAAGCGCTGCGCTACAGGAAAATCGCCGGCATCGGCGGGAGCAAACAGCGCAAGGTAGCTGGCCTGAATCGCGTCTGTCGCCGCCTGCCGTGTCACTCTGGCCTGTGCCAATGCGGAACCGGGTACGATCTCTGCCAGCACGGCCAGCAGGTCGTCATTATTCAATGTTGCAGTCATACCTTTTCCTCAGCGTGATGTTCGTGGGAGATGGAAGCGGGAGTGCGACGTTGCCAGCCCAGTTCCGGGGCAACGTGGCGGGCGATCAGCTCAATAGAACGCAGAATGTGGGCGTGCGGTGGATCAATGGAATGCACCTGGAACGCCAGGTCGGTGACTCGCGCCAGCGCGCTGTCTTTCTGCAACGAGGCGATCACCTGATCCGGAGTGCCGAGATGCACGTCAAAAGCCCGGATCAGCCCATCGAGCGACTCATCGGATGGCCGATGGCCACTGGCGCGCAGGCGTTCAAGCCCACGGCCCAACCCTTGCGCGGCAAAGTCCCGCGCCTGTTGGCTATTATCGGTCACCAGAGCGGTGCGCGACCCCATAATACGCGGTGCGATGCCGGGCGGCAGCGCCGCCAGATAGGCGTCGATAATCGGGTTCTGCAACTCGTCCAGCGGCAAATCTGGCGCATCCGCCGGGCGCGGTTGGGTACGCGACAACATTAAGCCGTCACCGGCACGTCCGGCACGCTCGCCACCTTCCACCGAAAAAGTCGCCTGCCAGACTCGCTCCACCAACTGCGGCGCTGCCGGATACAAACGGTTATCCTCACCGCCCAAGGCCTCACCGCGCCAGGCGCGCAGCAGCGTGTTGAAGTTGTCGGCAAATACCGCGTGGCGCTGCTGAGCATCAAAACCGAAGGCGCTGAACGATGACGGCGTGCCACCGGCGGCAATTCCCACCTCCAGCCTGCCGTCAGACAGCAGATCCAGCACCGCAGTATCCTCCGCCACACGAATGGCTGACTCCATCGGCAGCGTGATCACCCCGGTACCCAGCCGGATATGGCGAGTTCGTGCCGCCACCTGAGCCAGGAACACCAGGGGGGAAGGCAAGCCGCCCTCATCCTCATGAAAATGGTGTTGCGCCACCCAGGCGCTATCAAAGCCGACCCGTTCGGCATGCACGATTTGCTCGGTTGCCAACCGGTAACGCTGCTGTGCACTGCCCTGATCCAGCAGGCGGGTGAAAAAACCCAGTCTTTTACTGCTCATTAATCGCATCCTTAATCTTGGGCTGTTCGGCATAAAACTGACGCCCGGGAATAGCCTCAATCAACTGGCGGGTGTAATCACTGCCCGGCATGGCGAACAGCTCACCGGTCGCGCCGCTGTCCACCTGTAACCCACGGTGCAACACTGAAACGCTGTGTGAAATCTGCCGTACCCTGGCCAGATCGTGTGAGATAAACAAATAGGTCAGCCCCAGTTCCTGCTGCAAATCCTGTAACAGCCGCAGGATCTGCGCCTGTACCGTGACATCCAATGCCGAGGTCGCTTCGTCCAGCACCAGTACCCGTGGCTGCAACACCAGCGCCCGGGCGATCGCCACCCGCTGACGTTGGCCGCCGGACAGCTCGCGCGGCTTGCGGCTCAGTAACTCGTCCGGCAGCGCCACCCGTTCAAACAGCTCACGTACCCGCCGATAACGCTCGACTTTGCCCAGCGGTTCAAAGTTCAGCAACGGCTCTTCAATCACCTGAGACAGCGTCTGCGATGGATCGAGCGAACCGAACGGATTCTGATACACCAACTGAATACGGCGACGGAACTGCCGCAGCGCCTCCCCCTTCAACTGGGTGAAGTCGATGCCGTCGATAATGATTTGCCCGGCGTCCGGCCGTTGAAAACCGAGCAGGCAGCGTGCCAACGTGGTCTTGCCGGAGCCGGATTCCCCTACCAGCGCATGGGTGGTGCCACGCGGTACGCTAAATGACACCTGATCCAACGCACGGTAAGTTTTGCCCCCCACACCGGCCAGGCGGAAATCTTTCACCAGCCCATTAACCTGGATCGCCAACTCTTGCGTGCTGCTGTGGGGTTGCGGCAACGCCGCACGGGTCAACGATGGCACGTCGGCAAACAGTCGGCGGGTATAATCGCTGGTGGGGGCACGCAGCACTTCGGCGGTCACCCCCTGCTCCTGAACCCGGCCATGGCGAAACACCAGCAGCCGGTCGGCACGCTCCGCCGCCACAGCCAGATCGTGAGTCACCAGCAGCACCGCGGTACCAAACTCCTGCCGCAGCTCGTCGATCAGATCGAGAATGCGCTTTTGCACCGTGACATCCAGCGCGCTGGTTGGCTCATCGGCGATAATCAGCGCCGGTTGCAGCGCGATAGCGATGGCGAGCAACACCCGCTGTTTCATGCCGCCGGAAAGTTCGTGCGGATACTGACGCGCCCGCAGCTCCGGGTGGGTCAGACCAACCCGGGTCAGTAATGCCACCACCCGCTGCTGCACCTGTTTGCGCGGCAGGCGACGGTGAATATTGAGGATCTCCGCCACCTGTTCGCCGATAGTCTTCACCGGGTTGAGCGAGCTGGACGGATCCTGTGGGATCAGACTGATTTGCGCGCCACGCACTGCATCCAGACGTCGTGACGACCAATGGCTGATATCGGTGCCGTTGAGACGGATAGCGCCCTGCTCCAGACGGCCATTTTCCGTCAACAGGCCAATGATTGCCTGCGCGGTGGTGGTTTTGCCTGAGCCGGACTCGCCGACCAATGCCACCACTTCCCCCGGCTGAATGGCGAACGATACCTGATGCACCACCCGCTGGCTGCCGGTTGCGCCCTGATAGGCAATCGACACCTGCTCCAGCTCCAATACCGGCGTGGCCGCCGCCCGTTGTAATGCCGTCTGAATACTCATAGCTGCGTTCTCCCCAATGCACGGCTGATGCGGTTGGCCGCCAGCACCACCGCCACCACCGCCAGCCCCGGGAAGGTCGTCAGCCACCAGGCGGTGGAAATGTAGTTGCGCCCTTCGGCGATCAACAGTCCCCACTCCGGCGTCGGCGGCGGAGTGCCATAACCCAGGAAGCTCAGGGTGGCGATCGCCAAAATAGCGCTGCCAAACTGCAACGCCGAGAAGGCGATCACCGAAGTCAGCGAGTTCGGCAGGATGTGCCGCCACAGCACCGCCCAGAAGGTACCGCCGCTGCCATAGGCCGCTTCAACGTAATCACTGTGCCGCACCCGCACTACTTCTGCGCGCGCCAGGCGGGCAAAGTTGGCGACCGAAGTAATCCCGACGGCAATGGCGGCGTTAACCGTACCAAACCCCAGTAAAATAATGATGCTCAGCGACAGCAGCAGGCCGGGAATAGACAGCAAGACGTCGACAAAACGCATCACCGCTTCGTCCGCGATGCCCCCCACCGCACCGGCAATCAGCCCCAGCGCGGTGCCCAGCAATAATCCCAGCGCGACTGCCACCAGCGCGGCGGACAGCGTCTGCGAGGCACCATAGACAATGCGCGCATACAGATCGCGCCCCAGTTGATCGGTGCCCAGCCAGTGTTCGCCGCCCGGTGCCAGCCGCTGCGCACCGGCGATACCTTCGGTGCCGCTGTAGGCGGTGAATAACTGGGGCGTCAGCGCCCACAGCACTGCAATGGCGATCACCGCCCAGGCCAGCAGCAAGGTCAACGGCACGCGACGACGGCGTGGACGGCTGGTCGGTAAGGTTCCTTCACTTTCCAGGCCGCCCAGATCTCGCTCCGGTACGACCGCTTTTTCATAGGAGATACTGCTCATACGGCGACTCCTGTGTGGGTTTTCAGTCGTGGATCCAACAGCGGGAACAGCAGATCCACCAGCAGATTGAGGGTGACGAAAGCGGCGGCGGAGATCACCACGATCGCCTGCAACACCGCCACGTCCTGATTCAGCACCGCCTGCAGGGTCAGTTGTCCCAGCCCGCTGCGGCCAAACACGGTTTCGGTAATCAGCGCGCCGGCGATCAGTTCGCCCAACAGAATACCGGCGATGGTCAGCGCCGGCAGCATGGCGTTGCGCGCCACATGCCGCCACAGCACCCCGCTACGGCTGGCACCTTTGGCACGCGCCACGGCGACAAACGGCTGGGTCTGCACCTGGTCAATGCTGCGGATCAGGATCTGCGCCAGCGGGGCGGAGATCGGTACCGCCAACGTCACAATCGGCAGGATTAACCCTTGCCACTCACCCGGGTTGATCACCGGGATCAGCTTGAGTTGGAACGAAAACACCTGGATCAACACAATCCCCAGCCAGAAGGTCGGCACCGAGACAAACAGCGACGGCAGCGACTGCAGCGCCGATCTCAGCCAGCCAAAACCGGTCAGATTGGAGATAAAGGCAATCGCCAGCGCCAACAGCAACGCCAGCGTAAAACCCAGCACCGCCAGTTGCAGCGTGGCGGGCAGGTTGGTGGCCAACAGTTCGGTGACCGGTACCCCGGCCTGAATGGAGTAGCCCAGATCTCCCCGCAGCACGTTACCCAACGCATGCAGATACTGCTGCCACAGCGACACATCGGCACCATAGGCGGCACGCATATCGGCGATCTGCACCGGGCTTAGCCCCATGTCCGGGTTCTGGAACTTAATCAGGATCGCATCGCCCGGCAGCACCTGCAGTAGGAGAAAAGACAGGCTAAAGGTCGCCCACAGCACCAGCAGCGCCTGCCCGATGCGCCGCGCCAGATATCGGCTCATCATGCTCTCCTTAATGTTTTTCTAACCAGGCGCCGTAGAAACTCGGGCGACCCACGGCTTCGAAGCTCACCCCCTTCAGATAAGGTGCACCGGCAAACACCTGCGGCTCCTCGAAGAACGGGATCACATAGGCCTGATCGATCAGGTAATTTTGTGCTTCACCGGCAATCTGCAGGCGTTTTTGCGGGTCCACCTCAGAGGCGATGCCCAGCAACAGCGCGTTCAGCTTGTCGTCGCTGAACTGGCTGTTTTTACCGGAGCCGCCTTGCTGCAATAGCGCATCGCGGTTGGTCGGGTAGAACTGGCTTTTAATCACGTCAGGATCGGCCCGCCCCACTTCCACCACCGCCGCCGGGGTTTTCTGCGGGTCGAGGTTATCGGCCACCCGGCTGCTGGCGTCACCGGCCAGAATGTTCAAACGCGCGCCGACCTTGCCCCACTGCTGCGAAACCAGTTGCAGAACCGCCTTGTTCTGCGGTTGCGGCAGCGATTCGTAAACATTCAACAGCAGTTTTTTACCGTCCTTCTCACGCAGGCCGTCGCTGCCCTTTTTCCAGCCCGCCTCATCCAGCAGGCGGTTGGCCAGTTGCGGATCGAACTTCAACTTGGCGGACAAGTCGACAAAACCAGCGGCGGAAGAAGCAATCACCGATTTGGCCTGTGGGTAGTTAACCGAGAACAGCGTATCGACGATCTGCTTGCTGTCAGTGGCATGCAGCAACGCCTGACGCACGCGCAGGTCGCTTACCAACGAGTTATCCGGTCGGAAGGCGATGCTGTCATTAACACCACGCGTTGGGGCCGCGTAGATTGTGAAACCCTGATCCTGAGTCTGCTTCTCGTCGTAGGCCTGGATCTGGCGAATAAAGTCCGCCTGCCCGGCTTGCAACGCACCGATACGCACGCTGTCTTCCCCGGTGACAATCACCTTGATGCCATCCAGATTCGCGCGCCCTTGCTGAGCCAGCCTGGCCGGACCCCAGTGATAATCTTTGCGAACGCTAAGGCTGACCTCACGCCCCAGCGTCTCGCCGCTGACCACAAACGGGCCAGATCCGATGATATGGCGCGCATCGCCGAGTTGGTCATAGTTGCGGTTCAGGGTGCTGAGCGAAACCAAGCCCGAGCCAATAGTGGCGGTACCCTGCAGGAAACCTGGCGACGAGTGCTTGAAGTAAAATTTGACGGTTAACGGGTCGCTCACTTCGCTGTGGTCGTAGTTATTGATGACTTCAGACACCGGCAGGCGTTTCTCTTTATTGCCCAGGCCATAGGTATCGAAGTTTTTTGCCACCGCATTGGCATCCAGCGGTGTACCGTCGGAGAAGGTCACCCCCGGCCGCAGCTTGAAGGTGTATTCGGTTTTGTCGGCGTTGCTGCTCCAGGATTCGGCGATCCACGGCTCAATCTCCAGCGTTTGCGGGTTCTGGTAGGTCAGTTTGTCAGTGATTTGATTGAGGATGCCGCCATTGGGGTAGAAACCGCCAGAAGGCGGATAAAGGTTGGTGTGCGCCTGCTGTTCCAGGTAGACCAGCGTGCCGCCCTGCACCGAGGCCAGCGCCGGACTCATCACCGTCGCCAGGCCCAATGCCACTGTTATCCCGCTGGTTAATCTATTGAAAGAGAAATTAAACATCGTATGCCACGCCTTCTTTATTTCGGAATGTTATGGGTTAGATAACAAACCAAATCGGCGGGGAGTTGAACGAACTAATTTCGCTAACCAATGGCGAAAAATGCACAAGGCATCGGTGGTTGGCAGAAAGGATGTTTTGTTATAACGTATCAGAAATCAAACCAGGAAGACCAAAATGAAAATTCAGCTCTCGCTGTTGTTCCTTGGCCTATTGGCCGGACGCGCCGCCGCGTTTCAGTCAAAAGTGCCGGAACCGCAGCCAGAACAGACGCGCGCAGCAGAAAATAATATCGAGAATAGGTTCTACGGCTTTCATGCGCTGGATGCGCAAACGGTCAATGTCGGCACCTGCGCAGCATTGCCGCAGGCCGGATGCCAATGTGCTTTTTGCACCATGCTGCGACAGGCCGGGCCGACGAAATAATCGGTCCGGATCAAACCTCAGCCCAGTTCATACTGCACAATCAACTGCCCTTTTTTCATCTTGAGCGCGGTAATATTTACCTTACCCAGTTCAGCCAGGGAAGAGACATGGGTACCACCGCAGCCATAAGTAGGCAATTGACCAAAACCTACCTGACGCAGGCCGTCAACCGTCAGTTGTTTGCGTGGGAAATCCGCCGCAATCAGCCGCGCCAACTCCGCGTCCAAAAAATCCAGATCCAGGGTTTGAGGTTCAGCGCCCGGTGCAAAGGTAATGCGCCCTTCACCCGGCCAGTGGTGCGCCTTGACCGGTTGCCAGCCTCGCGTTTCACCCAACCAGCCAATCAGATGTCCGGCGGAATGCCAACGGGTATGCAAGCGGCGCCGCTCGCCCTCAACCTGCACGCTTATCGGGCCAAGAGGCACGGGGTCGGCGGTAAAATGCAGCACCTGATCCCCCTGTTGTGCCACACGCAGCACCGGAATAGCACCCAGCCTGCCACCGTCTGCCGGTTGTCCGCCGCCCTGAGGGTGAAACAGCGTGGCGTTCAATGTTATCGCGTACCCGCCGTCTTCAACCGGAGTACAGGCCAGTACCTGCGCTTCAGCCTGTAAATCGTCGCTGTAAAAATAGAGTCGTTCGGTCATGGTTTTTCTCCTGGTTAGAAGCCCCATTATATTCATGCCATAATCAAAGCATAATCCATCAACTTTACAATGGACCTTTGCGCTGTGAGCACAAATCTTTCTCATTCACTGCTGGCCGAAATGGCCGTGTTTGTTCAGGTGGTGGAAAGCGGCAGTTTTTCCGCCGCCGCTCGTCAACTGGGCACCTCTCCCTCTGCTGCCAGCCGCAGCGTGGCCAAACTCGAACAGGCGTTGGCATTGCAACTGCTGCACCGCACCACGCGTAAGCTGCGCCTGAGTGAACAAGGTGAAGAGGTGTTTCTACGCTGTCGCAGCATGTTGCACGCGGCGAACTCGGTCATGGCGTTCAGCGGCCGTGGGGCGGTGGAACCCGAAGGGCTGGTCAGCATCAGCGTGCCCAAAGCCGTCGGCCGCTTTGTGTTGCACCCGCATATGCCAGAGTTTCTACGCCGTTACCCCAAGGTAGATATTCGCCTGCGGTTGGAAGACCGCTATATGGATTTGATTGACGATCGGGTCGATCTGGCGCTGCGCATTACCGAACGTCCTTCTCCCGGCTTGATCGGCCGCCAGCTGATGACCATCGAACACCTGCTGTGCGCCACCCCCGGTTATCTGGCACAGCACGGCACGCCGCAGCATCCGCAGGATTTAACTCAGCATAGCTGTATTTATCTGGGAGAAACGCCCAACGACGCCCGTTGGAAATTCCGTCGCGCCGGTAAAACGGTGACGGTGAACGTACACGGGCGCTATGCCGCCAACCACACCGGCGTGCGGCTGGATGCGGTAAAACAGCACATTGGCAGCCTGCCGTACTTTACTGCCCGGCAGGCGCTGGACAGCGGTGAAGTGGTGCAAGTGCTGCCGGAATGGGATTTTCTCAGCAGTTACCACGGCGGCCTGTGGCTACTGTATGGCCCCAACCAGCACTTGCCGCCCAAACTGCGGGTGTTTATCGACTATCTGGTTGCCTGTTTGGCAAAAGAGCCGCAACTAAAGCGCCTTACGTAGCGTGATGTTAATGCGGTGTGGCCCCACCAGTGAATGATAGCCCTCTTTGATCGGCATAATACCGTGAAAACACAGCCGTGACGGGCCGCCCCATACCACCACGTCACCGTGTGCCAAGGGTATGCGCTGGGTGCGATCGCTGCGCTGCATGCCGCCAAACTGGAACACCGCCGGTAACCCCAGTGAAACGGAAACGATCGGCGAGCCGAAATCATGCTCGTCTTTATCCTGATGCAACGACAGCTTGCTGCCCGGATCGTAGCGGTTCATCAGGCAGGAATCCGGCACGAAAGGGGCAAAACCCGCCTGCTGCGCCGCCTCATCCGCCAGCGCCATCAGGATAGCCGGGATCGGTGGCCAGCGTTTGCCGCTGCGCGAGTCGCGTTCGGAGTAACGGTAACCCCGGCTGTCACTGCTCCAGCCGTTACCGCACCAGCTCATCGCCACCGACATAACATGACCGCCCGGCGTGGTCATATGCCGCCACGGCACCTGAGCGATCACCCCATTCACTGCCGCCAGCAACTCCGGGCCGTGATCGCGCACAAAACCGTGCATCACCACCGCGCCAGGGGCGATCTGCTCCCGCCACGGCGGCGGCACAGAGTCTTCAAAAAGATCGAGGGTCATCGCATAACACCTGTATTAATACACAGTACTTATTTTAACTCGCCACTGCCGATTGTCCAGTGTGATACGCAGCATTGTTGTCAGCACCAAACTTCACTAGAGTGGGCGGCAATAAAATCAATAACTTTTCAGGACAGCCCGTGATTAAAGGAATAGCGCTTTCCGTTATCGCCTCGATATTGTTCGGCGTGATGTATTACTACACTTCCACTCTGACGCCGCTCGACGGTGAGCAAGTGTTTGGCTGGCGCACCCTGCTAACGGTGCCGTTTTTGACGCTGTTTATGCTGTTTTCCGCCGACTGGCGGAAAGTCGGCGAAACGCTGTGCTGGATAAAACAACGGCCGCGCCGCCTGCTGTTTCTGCCGCTGAGCTCGGCGCTGCTGGGGATCCAACTCTGGCTGTTCCTGTGGGCGCCGCTGCACGGCAAAGCGCTGGAGGTGTCACTGGGCTATTTCCTGCTGCCGCTGACCATGGTGCTGGCGGGGCGTTTGATCTTCCGCGACAGGCTTTCTTTGCTGCAAAAATTGGCGGTTGCCTGCGCGATCATCGGCGTTGGCAATGAACTGTATCAGGTGGGCGGCGTCTCCTGGACCACGCTGGTGGTGGCGCTGGGCTATCCGGTTTACTTTATTCTGCGCCGACGTTTCGGCACCGATAATCTCGGCGGATTGTGGTGTGAACTGACGCTGATGCTGCCGGTCGCCGCCTGGTTTGCCTTCGGGGGGAATGGGCCGCTGGCCGCGCTGAGCGTCAGCCCGACGCTGTATTGGCAAATCCCGCTGTTGGGGGTGATCAGCGCCGCTGCACTGGTGTGTTATATCCTGGCCAGTCGCCTGTTGCCGTTCAGCCTGTTCGGTTTACTGAGCTACGTGGAGCCGGTACTGCTGGTTATCGTGGCGCTGTTGCTCGGCGAGAGCATCGGCCGGGATGAATGGCTGACCTATATTCCGATCTGGCTGGCAGTGCTGTTACTGGTGTCGGAAGGTGCTGGTCATCTATTGCGCCGACAGCGGATAAAATCAATCACGTGACAGTGCAACGCATTTATTGCATTGATTACAAATAAATAAATGTAGTGACATCGTCACTTTCATGCCAGTAGCGGCCACTAAAGCGTCGGCCGACATGGCAATGCGGCGTGAGCTGTTTAAGCAGTTCCAATTCAAAGGTCTGCTGTTGTGGATTGAGTGCCACCAGGCGCGCATCGAGAAAATCAAAATAGCTGCGCACCTGTGGGTACAAAGCCTTGAACAAGCTTTCTTTGGCGGAGAATACCAGCGTCAACAGTTGGTTAAATGCCTGTGGCTGTGCGCGCAGCTGCTCACACTCCGCCTCACTGACGATAGCGCGCCACAAGTCCTCCGCCCGTGCGACAGGGATCAGCGTTTCAACGTCCAGCCCCACGCCACCCAACCCCGTTTCCCGATGTACGGCGCAAAGCGCAGTATCCGCATTATGACTGAGCGCACCGGCAATGCCCGGCGGCCACAGCGGCGCACGGTCCTCGCCACGTAATAAGGTGAAGTCGACAAACCCCAGCGACGTCAGTAACTCTCGTGCCAGGTAACGCCCGGCCAGATACTCCGCCCGCCGCTTTGGCACCGCCCGCGCCAGATGATCGGGCAGTGTCATGCCGATTTCGTCGAAACAGCTGTCCTGATAATGGGCCAAAAAAAAGTGGCAACGCGCGACCTGCCCCGGGTAATTGTCCAGGTTCAGCCATTCAATACTGGGGATAAAGGAAGAGAACACTTGTCGTCCATGTTGGGTGTGTAAGCGCTAATTTTAGACGCCGAACCCATGGGCAACAATGATTATTCCTCTCCCCCGCCATTGAGGGAGAGGAGCGGCAAGATTACAGAATGCCTTTCATGGTTTTTTCGAAGTCACTCCAGGCGCAGTAACCCTGTTTATCTACCGGGCAACCTTTCAGCGCCAAAGTTACGCGCTGCGGCGGGGTTTTCAGCGTCAGCGGGCTGGCATTACGCAACTGGTCGGTGGATTGATACACATACTCAATCTTCAGCAGGTCGCGATCGTTTTTCTTGTCGTGCCAGCGCTGGAACACCAGCTTGCCGCCAATCGGCGTTTTCTCATATTGATGCGGCAATTGGTACGGTTGGAACTCCATCGCCGACAACAGAGAAGCGATGTTGGAATCGTGGCCCACCAGCACCGTCACTTTCGGTGAGTCCGGTTTGCGTTCACCAATCAGTGCGCCGTTGATGTAGGTCAGCAGCGGCTTGGCCACGTTCTGCGCCACTACCGGCGAGGTGAACAACGAATCCTGATAGCCGTCTTTCAACTGCGCCAACTGTTTCCACTGCTGCGGCGTAGTGATTTTGCCCCAGGCCACGTCCTTCATCGGGAAGCCTTCGTAATATTGCAGCATGAAGGCATCCACCAGCGAGTTGCCCACCCGCAGCGGACCCGCGACACCCGGCTCTTTGCCCGGTACCGCACTCATTTTGCTGGCCTCTTTGGTCAGATCGCAGTGCTTGTCGGTTTTACAGCTGCTGGAATCTTGGTAATCGATGATTTTCGCCAGTTGTTTATAGGCCGCATCCAGCTTCAGCGAGGCCAGTTCTTTGTTCATCGCCCCCAGCGCCTGTTGATTGAAAGCGTCGCTGTTGTCGGTGATGATCGGGTTGAAGGTCGGATCCATCTCCCCCATTTTGTCCTGGTGATGCACGCTGATATCACAGCCAGGGAACGCGCCGTTGGTAAAGAACTGCGCGGTCGCTACCGTGCGCTGTAGGCTATTGGCGTAAACGTAAACGCTGCCAGCCGTCGGGCAGCCTTCCTGCGGCAGTACTCCGGTTTGCTTCAGCCACGCATTGAAATAGTGGCCCATATACACTTCCAGCACCCCGCCCTTGGTGGTCAACAGGCCACCCGGTGTATCCCAGGCCGGCCAGGCTTTAGGCGTGGACTGTGCCAGCACGCTGCCGTTATTGGCCAGTGGCGCACGCAGGTTATGGCGGCTCATCACCAGCACCTGATCCAATTGATAGTCGTTGGTTTCCGCCAGGGCAGTCCCGGTCATTAATAACGGCAAGCACAGCAATAAGGCTTTTCTTTTCATCCGCAGAGGCTCCAGGAAAATGATTATTTTTAATGTGTTAGCTTTTGCTTCGCTATGATGGAGAGGTTAACGGGGAAAGTGTGTGATGAGTATCACAAGGAAAGGTCTGCCCAGCGGCCATCCGCAAATGACCGCCGTTAACTCAAAAAATTACAGCCACAAACGCATGATTGGCCAGCCGATCAACAGCAGCGCGGCGATATACACCACGCCGAGAATACCGCCCATGCGCCAGTAATCTTTCGACTTCACGTAGCCGCAGCCGTAGATGATCACCCCTGGGCCGGTAGCGTACGGCGTCAGCACGCCCATGATGCCGATCGACAACACCAGCAGCATCGACAGTTGCTCCATCGGCACCCCCGGCAACCCTTTACCCACCGCCAGGATCACCGGCAGCATGGTGGCCGTGTGTGCCGACAGGCTGGCGAACAGGTAGTGGGCAAAGTAGAACACCAGCACCAGCGCCACCACCGTCATATTCGGTGAAAAACCGTCCAGGTGGGTGCTCATGGTCTGGGCGAACCAGTCGATAAAGCCGGAGCGGGTCAGGCCGTTGGCCATCACCACCAGCGTCGCCAGGTTAACCAGCGTATTCCAGGCGCTGGAATATTTGGTGATCTCCTTCCACGACACCACGTGCAGCGCCAACATCAAGGATACCGCCAGCAGGCAAACCGTGGTGGCATCCAACAGCTTACCGCCAAACACCCACAGGCACAGGCTGAGCAGCACCAGGCCAATCAGCGTGTATTCCTTGCGCGTCAGCTTGCCCATTTCGGCCAGCGCGGTATTGGCCCAGGTCGCCACTTCGCTGCTGTGGGTCACGCCCGGTTTGTACAGGTAATAGGAGATCAACGGCGCGATAATCAACAACAGCAGCCCGACCGGCAGGAAGGCCAGGAACCACTGCATCCAACTGATGTGCACCCCGGCAATCTTGCTGACGAACTCGATCCCCAGCACGTTCGGCGCGGCACCGGTGACGAACATCGAGGAGCTGATGCTGGTCCCCACTACCATCATCCACATCAGGTAACCGCCGATACGGCGCGAGGAAGGATCATTGGGGAAAGAGTCAAACAGCGGCGGCAGGTTTTTCACCACCGGGAACACGGTACCGCCGGTACGGGCGGTATTGGACGGGGTAAAGGGCGCCAGCAGAATGTCGATGATCACCACCGCATAGCCGAGCGTCAGGGTACGCTTGCCCATAAACTTCACCAGGAACAACGCAATACGTCGCCCCAGCCCGGTAGCCTCGTAACCGAGCGCGAAGATGAATGCGCCGAACACCAGCCAGACGGTGGTGCTGGAGAACCCTGCCAGCCCCCATTTCAACGCTTCTTTACCGGCCTTGAAGCCCGGTTCCGCCAGCTCCTGCGCACCGAACAGCACCCAGTTGGCACTCAGCACGCTGAGGGTCACGGCGATAAAGCTGATCGCCGTCGCCGGGATCGGCTCCAGGATCATGCCGACAATCATCGCCACAAAAATGGCAAAGTAGCGCCAGGCCTGCGGCGGCATGCCGTCCGGCGTGGGTATCCATAACAGGATAGCCAGCACCAGCAACGGCGTTAGCGCTTTCCAGATTTTTTCCTTGGTTTCGGACATAAGTTTCTCCAGAGACGGGATATTGTTTTTAGTTCGGTAACTGCGCCAGTAGCCAGGTAACGATTAACAGGTCGGCGCTGCCGCCGGGGCTGAGGTTGCGTATGATGCAGTCGGCGTCAAACTGCCGCAGGCGCTGTATGCCCTGCTCGCCCTGCGCGCCACCTTGAGCCAGCAGCCCGGCGGCACGCTGCTGAAGCCAGTGCAGGCCATCGATGCCGCCGCGCGAGGCGACGTTGGTGTCATCGTTGTGGGCCATCAGCCACAGCAGGCTGTCCATCAGCGCGGTCGGTTCATCACAGCCGGCATTCAGCCGTTGTCGGTACAGCGGCAAAGCGCCGTTAATCACCCGTTCGAAGCCGGATTCGGCCTCGCCGCGAGCGCCACTCAGGCCATGCCCAACAAACAGCCGCTGACCGGCAGTCTGTAGCGCGTTGTGCTGTTGCAGCTCGCGCGCCACCAGCCCGTCACACATCGTCGCCACTTCGGCGCACAAGGTTTTGGCGTTGATATGGCGTTGCTGCTGATCACAACGACCGTAGGCGGCACACAGCAGACCGAGTGAAAACACGCTGCCTTTGTGGGTGTTGACGCCGCCGGTGGCCTGGAACATGTGGTTTTCGCAGGCCAACCCCAACGGGCGCAGTCGCAATAACTGCTCGGCTGCCGGGCGGAAAGCATCGTCGCGGCCCTGGCGGATAAAGCGCGGCAGCCAGATGCCAATGGCACGGGCGCTGCGGTAAAAATGACCGAGGTTCATATCCCGGTGTGCGCCGTTGTTATGACGATCAACCAGGCCCGGTTTGGGGGTCAGATTCACTTCCACCAGCAGCGCCCGGTAGGCGGCATGGGCGAAGTCCCCGACTTGCGTTTGGCGGGCATAACGGATGGGATCAGCGGGTAGCGAGTGCATCATTGAGCATCCTTTCCATTTCCTGCAGCAGCTGTTCACTGCTGTGCTGCCGTTGGCGGGCGCAGAGTTTGGCCGGTTGACTGCACAGCAGGCAGCGACGCTCCGCCAGCCCCAGGTCGCGGCGCGACAAAATGCGCCCCTGTGAGTCCAGCACGTCGATATCCCACAGTCGGCCAATCGGCTGCTGCACTTCCAACTGCATGGCGCAGTCTTTCACCCGCTGGGCATCGGCCTGTAGCGCCACAAAACCTTCGCAGCCAGTGGACAGCGCCAACGTTTCGGCCTGCAGGCAGTGCCAGCCCTGCTCGCCCCACAGCTGTTGCAGCGCCTGCCAACCCAGGTTGAAGATATTGCGCGTCAGCGCGCTGTCTTTCACCCCACCGGGCACCACCAGCGTCAACACCAGCAAGGTTGACTGATGCTGTGCCAGCCACGCCTGCTGGCGGGCCTGACGACATTCGCGGCTGGTGAGCAGTTCCGGCAGGCTGACTGCGCGGTTGGCGGCCAGTTCAGGAAGGACGCTAGCCATAGGATTACTCCGCCACCTGATGCACCACGTCGATCACCGAACCATCGCGATAGCGCACGACCGCCACCACCTTGTCGGTAAAGACGATCGGCTCCGGTTCACCGGTCAGCAACAGCGCTCGCTGACGCAGCCAGTCAATGCCTACCACCGGCAAACCGGCCTCTTTTAGCCGCTGCACCAACTCTGGCCGCGCCGGGTTAACGGCAATGCCATGATCGGTAACCAGAATGTCTATGCTGGAGCCGGGCGTGACACAGGTGGTCACCTGCTCGACCAGCGTTGGGATGCGCCCACGCACCAGCGGTGCCACGATGATCGCCAGCCGCGCGGCCGCAGCGGTATCGCAGTGGCCGCCAGAGGCACCACGCAGCAGGCCGTCGGAACCGGTCAGCACGTTAACGTTGAACCCGGTGTCGATTTCCAATGCGCTCAGCACCACCACGTCAAGCCTATCGACCGAGGCGCCCTTCGAACTGAAATTGGCGTACTGGTTGGCGCTGATCTCAATGTGGTTAGGGTTGCGTGCCAGCGACATCGCCGCCGCGCGGTCGAAGCTCTGCACGTCCAGCAGCCGGGTGATCAGCCCTTTTTCATGCAAATCCACCATGGTCGAAGTAATGCCACCGAGTGCGAAACCGGCGCGGATACCGCGGGCGCGCATCTTGTCCTCCAGAAAACGCGTCACCGCCAGTGAGGCGCCGCCGGTGCCGGTCTGCAGCGAGAAACCTTCGGTAAAGTAGCCGGAACCGGCGATCACTTCGGCGGCCCGACGGGCAATCAGCAGTTCACGCGGGTTGGAGGTCATGCGCGTGGCGTCGGCACCAATCTTGTCGGCGTCGCCCACCCGTGCCAGTTGAACGATCAGATCCACCCGATCCTGTGCCAGGCTGGCCGGATGATGCGGATAAGGCACAATCGCCTCGGTCAGCAACACCACGGTGCCCGCCGCGTCGGCATCCACTTTGGCGTAACCCAGCGAGCCGCAGCAGGCTTCGCCGCTGTAGCCGTTGGCATTGCCGAACTCATCGCAGGCCGGTACCCCAAGGAAGGCGACGTCAATGGCCAGTTCACCGGATTCGATCAGGTTGACCCGGCCGCCGTGGGAGTGGATCTGCACCGGTTCGGCCAGCAGGCCGCGTGAAATGGCGTCCGCCAGCGGGCCGCGCACACCGGAGGTATAAATCCGGCTTACCACCCCGTTGCGGATATGGCCGACCAACGGCGCATGACATTCGCTCAGCGAGCTGGAGGCCAGCGTCAGGTTGCGGAACCCCATCGCCGCCAACGTTTCCATCACCTGATTCAGCGCCAGATCGCCGCCGCGAAACGCATGGTGGAAAGAAATGGTCATGCCGTCCTGCAATCCGCTGCGGCGCACCGCCTGTTCCAGCGTGTCGCAGCGTTTGATATCGCGGGGTTTACGCGCCTGTTGGTTAGCCTTGGAGGAGTCCTGATAGCAACACAAATCCGCCAGGTTGTTCAGGGTCATCAGTCGTTGTTGACGTTTCATTATGCTTCCTCTCCATGCTGAATCGAGGCTTCGCGGATGCCGGAAAGCGCTGCGCGCTGCAACACCAGCCGTGCGCGCTCAATCACCGGGCTGTCGACCATCTTGCCGTTGAGCGACACCACGCCGCGCCCTTCCTGCTCCGCCGCTGCGGCGGCATCCACCACCCGCTGGGCATGGGCCACCTCTTTGGCGGTAGGCGCATACAGGTTGTGCAGCAGTTCGATCTGCCGGGGATTAATCAGGGATTTGCCGTCGAAACCGAGCTGTTTGATCAGCGCCGCTTCCTGCAGGAAACCGGCTTCGTTATTGGCGTCGGAATAGACCGTATCGAACGCCTGAATGCCTGCGGCCCGCGCCGCCTGCAACAGTGAGCAGCGCGCAAACAGCAGCTCGATGCCCTCGGGGGAACGTTCGGTACGCAGGTTGCGCACATAGTC
Organism: Serratia proteamaculans; assembly: GCF_008830365.1. Taxonomy (GTDB): domain Bacteria; phylum Pseudomonadota; class Gammaproteobacteria; order Enterobacterales; family Enterobacteriaceae; genus Serratia; species Serratia proteamaculans. The sequence goes on from NZ_WBKI01000001.1 coordinate 1,534,932, forward strand.
TTCCGCCCCCAGCGCAATACCGATCAACCGTGGCGAAGCATGCGCGATAGCCACCGCCTGAGTGATGCCCGCCGCCGACTCAATCGCCGCCAGCAGACCGGTGCTGCCGACCGGGCGGCCGCTGTCGGCTTCGATGGCGGCAATCTCGCGATCCATATCCACCACGTCCTGCGCGCTGTCGGTTTTCGGCAGGCGCACAATGTCGGCCCCACCACGGACTACCGCCTGCAAATCTGCCAGGCCGTAAGCAGAATCCAGCGCGTTAACCCGCACAATGGTTTCCACTTCCTGATACAGCGGATGTTGCAACGCGTGATAGACCAGCCGCCGCGCCGCGTCTTTTTCGCGCAGGATCACCGAGTCTTCCAGATCAAACATCAGCGCATCGGCCTGATAGATAAAGGCATTACTCACCATCGCCGCATTGGCGCCGGGCACGAACAGCATGCTGCGGCGCAGGCGGTGTTTATTCAGCGTTTTCATTAGACGCTCCCCACGGCAGTTGACCGTTTTCACTGGCGCGCATCAGTGCGGTTTCCAGCCGGGCTCGCAGCACGCAGTCGAGCGCACCTTTGTCGTCCACCATCACCTGCACCGGCTCCACCTGGTAGTGTTGCAGCACCTGCAGCAGCGTCTGGCGGATAGCTTCGCCGAACTGTTTTTCCACGCTGCTGGCGATCAGCAGATCGTGTTCCGGCCCCTCAGCGGGCGCGATGCGCACCATGACATCGCTGGACTCCAGCGTGCCGGCCATTGCTTCTCGGATAATTTTCATCTTTCACCTGATTGTGCGGATTCAAAGGGGGTGACTGCCGGTTTGGCCCGGCGCTGCGTTTGCAAATCTTGCAGGTAATACAGGGTGTCTGGTGGTACCAGCGGCGCAGCGGCGTGAAAATCGCCTGCCGCCAACAGCTTGCGTACCCAGGAGGCGGAGATCGCCGTGCCCTGATATTGCAAACGCTCAATTTCTACCAGCGCGATCGGCGGGCTGGGCAACGCCGGGGTTTCCAGCCAATAACGCATATCGCGGTTGTATTTCGCGGTGACCGCGCAGAACGGCTCGTTGCCGACAAAACGGTGGGTGATACCCAGCGCGGGGGCCAGATACTGACGAAAGATCTTGAGATCGATTTCGGTGTAACAGTCGTCGGCAATACCCTGATCTTTAATGAAGTAACAAGGGAAAGTGGCGCGGGAAATGACGTATTGCGAGCCTTCATGCACCGTCAGGTTAGGGATATCCGTGGTACCCGCCAGTACCAGCCGCCGCCGGTCTTCATAGCTGAAACGCGAGGTGTTTTCCTTGACCAAAAACAGGTGCAGCCAGTCGCACTTTTCTGCCGCCTGGCGCACCAGATACTGGTGACCGCGGGTAAAGGGGTTGGCGTTCATCACGATGCTGCCAATGGTGTGGCCCGGCTGTCGCTGGCCCGCCAACTGGGCGGCATAGCGCTTCAGGCGGCACGGGCTGTTTTCCATCAGCACCACAATGCCCGGTACCTGGGCTATCGGATAAAAACCGCACTGGCGGAACAACGCTTCATTTTGGATTTTTGTGTAGATAAATAGCTGGGTGTGGTGGCGTTCATAAGCCAGATTGACCAGTTCGGTCGCCAGCCGCAGTGCCAACCCTTCGCCACGCATTTGTGGGCTGATAGCGACGCATTTGATAATATTGTCCGCAATGCCGCCGCAGGCGACCAATTCATCGTTTTGCGTCACGGTTATAAATATTTCTACCGTAGTATCAATATTCAGGTCGTTACTCCGCAGAAAGGCATTAATCTGCGCTATATTTTTATGATCTGATCTTTTCACTCGGTCAAATACGGCATCGCCCAACATAGCACACTCTCTGGGTTAACTAATAAATAACAAATTAAACAGAAAATAAACATCAATTAACATTTTCAAGGGTTATTAAAACCTTAAAAACCATAAAGATAAAACCGTTAAAACCATCAGGTACATTTAATAAAACAATAGTAGGCAGAAAAAATCAGCGAATTATTGACCTATTTCACAAACCCCTACCGGTTAATAAGTTATTTAATGTTCTTTATTTACTTAATTATTTTTATGGTGTTTATTATTGAGACAATCTTTAATTGATGGCGCAATTAAATTACATTTACGTAGCATATTCATTGCAACTGGAAAATGTCCTATGGAATGGTTGAACATACTGATCGTCGAAGATGAAACGCCGCTGGCGGAGATGCATGCGGAATTTATCCGGCAGAACGGCGGTTGCCGGCAAATTTGGTTGGCCGGCAACCTGGCGCAGGCGCGTATGATGAGCGAGCGCTTCAAACCGGATCTGATCCTGCTGGACAACTTCCTGCCCGACGGTCAGGGTATTGAGCTGCTGCGTGAACTGACCCTGAGCGGTTATACCGGTGGCATCGTGTTTATCACCGCCGCCAGTGATATGGACACCGTGGCCGAAGCGCTGCGTTATGGGGTCTTCGATTACCTGATCAAACCGCTGGCCTACGATCGTCTGTCCCACACGCTGCTGCGCTTTAGCCAGCGACGTCAGGCGCTGAAGGACAAAGCGCGGCTTAGTCAGCACCGCATTGATCAGATGTTCAATACCTACGCACGCGGCGAACAGCAGGCGAGCTTGCCGGCAGGCATCGATGAACTGACGTTGGTGAAAATCCGTGCCTTGTTTGAACTGCCTTCGGCCAGCCACACCGCTGAAAGCGTTGCGCAAAAAATGGGGCTAAGCCGCACCACCGCACGCCGTTATCTGGAGTTTTGCACTGCCGCCCAGCAGCTGCGTGCAGAAATCATTTACGGCAAAGTGGGCCGTCCGCAGAGGATTTACCGCCCCAACCAGCCAGAATAAGCGGTTATTTGATCGCCCCTGCAAGCTTGAATGTAACCGCTTTACTTTTATCACTATCCTCAGCATCTTATTCGGCATGATGCCTCTATAATCCGCCGACAGGACGATCGCTGATGAGTAGCCTGCCCCTTCCTTCCCTGAAAGATCTTCTCGCCCGCCGGGACTGGCAAAATCCGGCCTGTACCCATTATCAACGGCTGGCTGCACATCCGCCTTTCTCGAGCTGGCGCAGCCTGAATGCTGCGCGTGACGATGAGAGCAGCGGTAGTCGGCAACTTCTGAACGGCGACTGGCAGTTCAGCTATTTTGGCAGCCCACAGGCGGTGCCCGACAGTTGGTTGCAACAAGATCTGGTCGATGCGGATACCCTGGCTGTGCCGTCTAACTGGCAACTTGCCGGTTATGACGCGCCAATCTACACCAACGTCCGCTACCCGATCCCAGTCGATCCGCCGCGGGTGCCGGAACAGAACCCGACCGGCTGCTATTCGCGGCAGTTTACTGTCGATCCCGCCTGGCTGACTGAAGGCCAGACGCGCATTATCTTTGACGGCGTTAACTCGGCGTTTTATCTGTGGTGCAACGGCCACTGGGTCGGTTATTCACAGGACAGCCGCCTGCCTGCCGAGTTTGATCTGAGCCCCTGGTTGCAGGCCGGTGAAAACCGGTTGGCGGTGATGGTGCTGCGCTGGTGCGATGGCAGCTATCTGGAAGATCAGGATATGTGGCGCATGAGCGGTATTTTCCGCGACGTCAGCCTGCTGCATAAACCCACCGCGCACCTGAGCGATATCCGCATTACCACCCCGCTGTATGACAGTTTCCGCCGTGGCGAACTGGTAGCAGAAGTACACATCAACCGTGCCGCCCAGTACCGGGTACAGTTGCAGCTATGGCGTGATGGGCAGTTGGTGGGGGAAAAAACCCAGGCGTTCGGCAGCAAGATTATCGACGAACGCGGGGCCTATGAGGATCGCACTACCCTGCGCCTGTCGGTGGAGCAACCGGCACTGTGGAGCGCGGAAACACCTGCGCTGTACCGCGCAACGCTCGCCCTGCTGTCGCCGGAAGGGGAAATTATTGAGGTCGAGGCCTATGACGTCGGCTTCCGTCAGGTGGAAATCAGCAATGGGCTGTTGAAGCTTAACGGCCAGCCGCTGCTGATCCGCGGCACTAACCGTCACGAACATCATCCGCAGCACGGCCAGGTGATGGACGAAGCCACAATGCGCCATGACATCCTGCTGATGAAACAGCACAACTTCAACGCGGTGCGCTGCTCACACTACCCAAACCACCCGCTTTGGTACCGATTGTGCGACCGCTACGGGCTGTATGTGGTGGATGAAGCCAATATTGAAACCCACGGCATGCAGCCGATGAACCGGCTGTCTGACGATCCGCTGTGGCTGCCGGCCATGAGCGAACGCGTGACGCGCATGGTGCAGCGCGATCGCAACCACCCTTGCATTATTATCTGGTCGCTGGGCAACGAGTCTGGTCATGGCTGCAACCACGACGCGCTGTATCGCTGGGTGAAAAGTCAGGATCCCACTCGCCCGGTTCAGTACGAAGGCGGTGGTGCCAACAGCGCCGCAACCGATATTATCTGCCCGATGTATGCTCGGGTGGATCAGGATCAACCGTTCCCTGCCGTGCCCAAGTGGTCAGTCAAAAAATGGATCGGCCTGCCGGATGAACATCGCCCGCTGATCCTGTGTGAATACGCCCACGCGATGGGCAACAGCTTCGGTGGCTTTGACCGCTACTGGCAGGCCTTCCGTCAGCATCCGCGCCTGCAGGGTGGCTTCGTCTGGGACTGGGTCGATCAAGCACTGACCCGCCGCGATGAGAACGGTGATGAACACTGGGCTTACGGTGGCGACTTTGGCGACACGCCGAACGATCGGCAATTCTGCCTTAACGGGCTGGTATTCCCCGATCGCACTCCGCATCCCGCGCTGTTTGAAGCCCAGCGCGCACAGCAGTTTTTCCAGTTTACCTTCGACGCCGATACGCTGACGCTGACCGTCAGAAGTGAGTACCTGTTCCGCCAAACCGACAATGAACGGCTGAACTGGCGGCTGGAACTCGATGGCATCGAGCGCGCCAGCGGCAGCGTTGATCTCACCCTGAAACCTCAGGGTAGCGCCAGCGTCCAACTGCTCGAGCGCTTGCCGATGCTCCATCAACCCGGCGAACTGTGGCTGAATGTCGAAGTGGTTCAACCGCAGGCCACCGACTGGTCCGAGGCCAACCATCGCTGCGCCTGGGATCAATGGCTGGTGCCCCGCACGCTGCATCTGGCACCGCCGACATCAACAGGCTCGTTTCCACAGCTCAGCCAAAATGACCAAAGGATCGACATCACCCATGGCAGTCAACGCTGGCAGTTTACGCGCGACGACGGCTGTTTAACCCAGTGGTGGCACCACGAACACCCTCAGTTGCTGACGCCACTGCGTGATAATTTTATCCGCGCACCGCTGGATAACGACATCGGCATCAGTGAAGTCGAACGCATCGATCCCAACGCCTGGGTCGAACGCTGGAAGCTGGCAGGCATGTACCGGCTAGAAGCACGCTGCACGCAGTTACAGGCCGACTTGCTAAGCGATGGCGTGCGTGTGGTGAGTGAACACCTGTTCGGGGCCGATGGGCAAACGCTGCTACGCAGCCGTAAACAGTGGCTGTTCGACAACCAGGGCGCGGTCAGCATCAGCGTTGACGTTGAGATCGCCGCCAGCCTGCCGCCACCGGCACGCATTGGCCTGAGCTGCCAACTGGCGGAAACTCATCCGCAGGCGCAATGGTTGGGCCTGGGCCCGCATGAGAACTACCCTGACCGTCGCCTTGCCGCGCAATTTGGGCGTTGGCAGCAGCCGCTGGAAGCGTTGCACACGCCGTATATCTTCCCCGGCGAGAACGGCCTGCGCTGCGAAACCCGCAGCCTGCAGTACGGTGGCTGGCACATTGACGGACTGTTCCACTTCTCGCTCAGCCGCTACAGCCTGCGCCAGTTGATGGATTGCAGCCATCAGCACCTGCTGCAACCGGAAGCCGGTACCTGGCTCAATCTGGACGGTTTCCACATGGGGGTGGGCGGTGACGACTCCTGGAGCCCTAGCGTTAATCAGGACTACCTGCTCAGCCGCAGCCATTTCCATTATCAACTGCGTCTAAAACGCGCAGAACAGAGCTAAATCTGCCAAAAGCTCAACGGGTTGCGCATTCTGTAAGCAAACAGTCACAGAATGCGTAATCCGCCTTTGACATGCTGCCAACACCCCGTTATGATTCCGGCCGTTCAAACGATTCCTCTGTAGTTCAGTCGGTAGAACGGCGGACTGTTAATCCGTATGTCACTGGTTCGAGTCCAGTCAGAGGAGCCATATTAGAGAAGCCCGCTTAAGGAAACTTAAGCGGGCTTTTTGCTTTTCGGGTATCCTTCTCAAAGCTTATCGCCCCGTCAATACCCCCCACCTGCCCCTACTATCGGCACTTTCCCCCCACCGTACCCCAGATCATGAATATGGCTCATGTTGTAATGAAATTAAGTCGCTTTCACTCATCCAATGGCTCTGGCATAAATTATGCAATGTTAACTTATTGACAACATGAAGACTGACGAATGAGAAACCCAGTAGTTTCTGGAGAATCAAAAAGTTAGATTCAGTTTTCATACCAGAACTCAGGGTGCAAGAACGCGATGAATAAAAATTTTACATTTACGGTTAAGAGCAGTAGTTTCGATGAAAACTATAACCCTTCAGAAAATACGCGCATTACCACCAACTTTGCCAATTTGGCCAGAGGGAAGAACCGCCAGGAGAACTTGCGCAACACTCTGGTGATGATTGACAATCGCTTCAATACATTGGCGCATTGGGATAACCCTAAAAGCGATCGCTATGCTGTCGAACTTGAGATCATCTCTGTTGAGATGAATATTGAGGGCAATGGCGATAGCTTCCCAGTGATTGAAATATTGAAAACCAACATTATTGACAAGAAAACCAACAAACGCACTGAGGGCATTGTAGGAAATAACTTCTCTTCTTACGTTCGAGATTATGACTTTAGTGTATTGCTGTCAGAACACAATAATAACCAACCCGAATTTAGCATTCCAGATGACTTTGGTAATTTGCACGGGAATATATTTAAATTATTTGTCAATTCAAATGAGTATAAAGATAAATTTAACAAACTACCGGTTATATGCTTAAGCGTATCCAGTAAAGACACCTATTATCGGACTGGAAATGAGCATCCTGTATTGGGCATTGAATACCAGCAAAACGATTCATCTTTGACTGAACAATACTTCAGCAAAATGGGCTTGCAGGTTCGCTATTTTATGCCGAAAAATAGTGTTGCACCTTTGGCCTTTTATTTTTCTGGTGATTTACTCAGTGATTACACTGACCTTGAACTTATCAGCACCATCAGCACGATGGAGACTTTCCAAAAGATTTACCGCCCTGAGATTTACAATGCAAACTCTGCAGCCGGACAATACTATCAGCCGGCCCTGAATCACCAGGATCATTCATTGACAAAAATTGTTTATGACCGTGAAGAGCGTAGCCAGTTGGCTATTGAGCAGGGGAAATTTACTGAAGAACACTTTATCAAACCCTATAAGACTATTTTTGAGCAATGGTCTGCTCACTGCGCGCTTTGATTAACCAAAAATAAAAGGTCATCCATTATGAAAATATTATTACCTACTTCGACTGCCGGCAGCTTACCCAAGCCTTCCTGGCTGGCACAACCTGAGACACTTTGGTCACCCTGGAAATTGCAGGATGAGGAACTGATTGAGGGGAAACAGGATGCTCTGCGTTTGTCCCTGGAAGATCAACAACGAGCAGGTATTGATATTGTCAGTGATGGCGAGCAAACGCGCCAACACTTTGTCACTACCTTTATTGAGCACCTGAGCGGCGTTGATTTTGAAAAACGGCAGACGGTTAGAATTCGTAATCGCTATGATGCGAGTGTGCCTACGGTCGTTGGTGCAGTGACTCGCCAAAAACCGGTGTTTGTTGAAGACGCCCGCTTTTTACGTCAGCTCACCAAGCAGCCGATTAAATGGGCCCTGCCAGGCCCGATGACCATGATAGATACGCTTTACGATAGCCACTATAAAAGCCGCGAAAAACTGGCCTGGGAATTCGCAAAAATTCTCAATCAGGAAGCCCGAGAGTTAGAGGCGGCCGGTGTCGATATTATCCAGTTTGATGAACCCGCATTTAATGTCTTTTTTGATGAAGTGAATGATTGGGGCATCGCCGCTTTAGAAAGAGCCATCGAAGGGCTTAAATGTGAAACGGCGGTGCATATCTGCTACGGGTATGGCATCAAAGCCAATACCGATTGGAAAAAGACTCTGGGGTCGGAATGGCGTCAATATGAAGAGGCTTTTCCCAAACTGCAGACCTCTAATATCGATATCATCTCACTGGAATGCCATAACTCACATGTTCCAATGGACTTGCTTGAACTGATCCGCGGTAAAAAAGTGATGGTAGGTGCCATTGACGTGGCAACCAACACCATAGAGACACCGGAAGAAGTCGCCAATACTTTACGCAAGGCACTGCAGTTTGTGGATGCCGACAAGCTCTATCCTTCGACCAACTGTGGCATGGCCCCCTTGGCTCGTCGGGTAGCCACTGGCAAACTAAATGCTTTAAGCGCAGGCGCAGAGATCATCCGCAGAGAACTCTCAGCTAAATAAGCTCGCCACATTAGAAAAGCAGACTTCCCCGGAAGTCTGCTTTCTTTATTTTATCCAGGCGTTACTGCTTATGCTTCACTGGTTTCTCTCAGAGAACTTATAACCTCACGCGCCTCGGCGAACAGTTTATGGTAGTGGGCTTCGCCATCAGTAATCCCCTCCTCAACTCCAATCGTATTATAGAGAAAATCGATCCTTGCATCCTCCACGCCCAGATATGCCATGCCGCCATTAATGTAATCGGTCATGTTCTTTTCCCAACCGTACTTAATGAATCCTGACTGAGAACCGCCCACCAAAGCCAACCAGCGAATTTTTTTATCCTTCAGCCTATTTTCGTCGCCGTAGGCCAGACCATAGTTCCAGACGCGTTCCAGGTAACCCTTGAGTATTGCCGGGAAGGAGTACCACCAAACCGGGAACACCAGAACCAATGTGTCCTTATCCTCCAGCTCATTGAAAAGTCGATGTACTTCCTCCGAATAGATTTTTTGCGGATTATCCCAGTCCGGCTCATCCTCCACCCTGAGTATCGGATCAAAATCGCTGCGATAGAGATCAAGGCTGGAAACGTTGTAGCCATGACGCACCGCCTCGCTCTGCATTTCGTTCACCACCTGCGCGGTTAAAGAATCGGACCGAGGGTGAGCCCAGATAAAGTAAATATTATTTAATTTCATGAAATTACCTTAACATTCCGTGGAGGAACCATTACTTTACGGCTGTACTATAGTTCTGTAAAACGTAGTATTTGAGATGGGTTATTGAGGGAAATTCACTAATGCAGCCGAACTTTTCAGACTTTGCTTCGTTTATTGCCGTCGCACGCTACAAAAGCTTTCGGGCGGCGGGTGATGAATTGGGACTATCCCCCTCCGCCATGAGTCATTCCGTCAAACAGCTGGAGCAGAGATTAAAAGTCAGACTATTTAATCGCACCACTCGCAGCGTGGCACTCACCGAGGCGGGGCTAACCCTTTTTGCACGACTACGCCCGGTCTTTGATGAGTTCAATACCATACTCGACGAGATGAACTGCTTTCGCGATGCCCCGATGGGCACTCTGAAAATCAATACTTCACGCCTGGCCTCGCGTCTCTTTCTGCTGCCGCTCATCACCGGGTTTAGCCGTCGATATCCGGACATAAAAGTGGCGATCACCACCGAGGACAAACTGGTGGATATTGTCCAACAGGAGTTTGATGCCGGGATCCGCCTGAATAACCGGGTAGAAAAAGACATGATTACCGTCCCCATCGGGCCGAAAATCAAACTGGTGGTGGCCGCCACGCCGGATTATTTCAAGCATCATCCCGCACCGACGCATCCGTGCGAGCTGGTTAATCACCAAAGCGTTGTTTTTCGTTTCCACAGCGGCCGCCCGTATCTCTGGGAATTTGAAAACGCTTCGGAAAAACTTGAAGTGGCGCCGATCGGCAATATCATGCTGGACGATATGGATTCCGCACTCGAGGCTGTTCTGGGTGGAGCTGGGCTGGGTTATCTGTATTACGAACAGGTGAAAGAGCATCTGACAAGCGGCAGACTGGTCAAGGTCCTGGACGACTGGCTCCCCGAACGCCCCTGCCTGCAACTCTACTACCCTAATCGCCAATATATGTCTGGCCCATTACGCGCCTTTATTGACTACATAAAAGAGACGCAGAGAACGGCAAAAAAGAGTCATCAAGAGGATCACCTCTGATCACGGCAGTGAGTTTGCTGACAAAGGCGAACCAGTCGGCAATCCCCTATCAATTGGCAATAACTCAATAGTCACAGACTATTACAACATTCAACTATTCCTATTTTATCTATCGGCTTCCACTGACTAAGCTTAGTCATGAGTGTCAGTGCGAGCCCCATCCGCGGTTGGCGAAAAACTCATACCTTATTATTGAAAATCAGTTGATTAGATAAACCATTAGCGCAACACCCGACGCGAGCATTAGCCCGCGATGTCAAGTTAACGGCTCCCCAGGTACAGACAGACAGGGCCTGGCGAGCGAACCTACAGAAGCAGAGAGCGCATCATGACAACTGAAAGCAAATGCCCATTTTCGGGCGGCGGTAAGCCGAACACTCCGCGCCGCGGCCCCTCAAATCAGGACTGGTGGCCCAACCAACTTAGCCTGAAACCGCTGCACCAGCACTCCTCCCTTTCCGACCCGATGGACTCCGATTTCGATTACGCCAAAGCCTTTAACAGCCTCGATCTGGCCGCCGTTAAACAGGATCTGCACGCCCTGATGACCGACTCGCAGGACTGGTGGCCGGCAGACTTTGGCCACTATGGCGGCCTGTTTATCCGTATGGCCTGGCACAGCGCCGGTACCTACCGCATCGGCGATGGCCGTGGCGGTGCAGGTGAAGGCCAGCAACGTTTTGCACCACTCAACAGTTGGCCCGATAACGTTAGCCTCGATAAGGCCCGTCGCCTGCTATGGCCAATCAAACAGAAATACGGCCGCAAAATTTCCTGGGCTGATCTGATTATCCTGACCGGTAACGTCGCGCTCGAATCCATGGGCTTTAAAACCTTCGGCTATGCCGGTGGCCGTGCCGATACCTGGGAGCCGGATGACGTCTATTGGGGATCGGAAAAAATCTGGCTGGAGCTGAGCGGTGGCCAGAACAGCCGCTATTCGGGCGATCGTGACCTGGAAGATCCGCTGGCGGCGGTTCAAATGGGCTTGATCTACGTTAACCCGGAAGGCCCGGACGGTAACCCGGATCCGGTCGCTGCGGCACGTGACATCCGTGAGACCTTCGCCCGGATGGCGATGAACGATGAAGAAACCGTGGCACTGATCGCCGGTGGCCACACCTTCGGCAAGACCCACGGCGCAGGCCCGGCCTCGCATGTTGGTGACGATCCGGAAACTGCCGGCCTCGAATTACAAGGCCTCGGTTGGCAGAGCAGCTTTGGCACAGGTAAAGGTAAAGACGCCATCACCAGCGGCCTGGAAGTGACCTGGACCACTACCCCGACCCAGTGGAACCACGACTTCTTCAAACACCTGTTCGAATACGAGTGGGAACTGACGCAGAGCCCAGCAGGCGCGCACCAGTGGGTGGCCAAAGACGTGGGCGAGACCATTCCCGATGCGTTCGATCCGGCGAAGAAACGGCGCCCAACCATGTTAACCACCGATCTGTCGCTGCGCTTTGACCCGGCATACGAGCAGATCTCTCGTCGCTTCTATGAGCATCCTGACCAGCTCGCCGACGCTTTCGCCCGCGCCTGGTACAAGCTGACCCACCGCGATATGGGGCCACGCGCCCGCTATCTCGGCCCGGAAGTGCCGGCCGAAGAGCTGATTTGGCAGGATCCGATCCCGGCCGTCGATCATCAGTTGATTAACGATCAGGATATCGCCGATCTCAAAACCAGGATCCTGGCCTCCGGCCTGCCGCTCTCGGTGCTGGTGTCCACCGCCTGGGCTTCAGCCTCCACCTTCCGCGGCTCCGACAAACGCGGCGGTGCCAACGGTGCGCGCATTCGTCTGGCACCACAGAAAGACTGGGCAATCAACCAACCGGCTCAACTGGCGCAAACGCTGGCCAAGCTGGAAGGGATCCAGCAGGCGTTCAACAGTGCCCAGTCGGGCAACAAGCGCGTCTCGCTGGCGGATTTGATCGTGCTGGCCGGTGCCGCAGCCGTCGAACAGGCCGCGATCAACGCCGGGCATCCGGTGAGCGTGCCCTTCGCGCCGGGCCGTATGGATGCTACGCAGGAACAAACCGACGTCGACTCCTTCGAAGCGATGGAGCCGGTTGCCGATGGTTTCCGTAACTACCTGAAGCGCCAGTTCAACATCCCAGCCGAAGCCTTGCTGGTCGACAAAGCACAGTTGCTGACGCTGACGGCACCGGAAATGACGGTACTGGTGGGCGGGTTGCGGGTGTTAAACGCCAACGTCGGTCAGAGCCAGCATGGCGTGCTGACCCAACGGCCGCAGGCACTGAGCAATGACTTCTTCGTCAATCTGCTTGATGGGGCCACGACCTGGAAAGCGGCAGACGAGGAAGGTGTGTTCGAAGGCCGCGACAGCCAAACCGGCGCGCTCAAGTGGACGGCGACCCGCGCCGATCTGATCTTCGGCTCACATTCCCAACTGCGCGCGCTGGCGGAAGTCTATGGCAGCTCAGACGCCCAGGCGAGTTTTGTCCAGGACTTTGTCGCCGCCTGGAATAAGGTGATGAACCTCGATCGTTTCGACCTGGCCTAAGTCAGAACAGCAGTAACGCAGCCCGCTTAAGGCAACTTGGGCGGGCTTTTTATTGCCCACTGACCGGGAATAACCGCTCGCCAAGAAAGTCGATAAAAACGCGCAGTTTGGGCGCCAGGTATTTGCTGGAGGGCCAGATAACGCGAAAAGCGCCCTGATGCTCGACAAACTCCTCCAGCACCTTTTGCAGTTCGCCGCGCTGCAACGCCGCCTTCACCATAAAATCCGGCAGGCAAGCAATACCTAACCCGGCCTGCGCCACGGGCAACAGCGCCTCGGTGGTATTGCAAATCATGGTCGCCGACAGTTCAGGTAAGGCTTCCCCCAGCAGCGGCCAGCTTTCAAAGCGGCCAGTGGAGGGGAATTTATGCTGCAAACAGGCATGGTTGAGCAAATCCGCCGGTTTCTCTGGCACACCACGCCGCGATAAATAATCCGGCGACGCCACCAGCACCAGTTGAAAGCCGCCCAACCGGCGTGATACCAGTCGCGAATCGGCCGGCTCACCGGTACGCACCACCGCATCAAACCCCTCTTCGACGATGTCGACCATGCGATCGGAAAAGTCCACGTCCAGTTCGATATCCGGATACTGATGCATAAAGTCCGTCAATACCGGCATTAGCAACCCACTGACCAGCGGCAGGCTAATACGCAGCTTGCCACGCGGTGCGGCACGGCTGTCGGCCAGCTCAAGTTCGGCGGCGGCGATCTCCGCCAAAATGCGGCGGCAGCGCTCAAGAAACAGCGCTCCTTCTGCCGTCAGCGTCACACTGCGAGTGCTGCGGTGAAATAAACGCACCGCCAGCCGCTGTTCCATACGCGCCACGCTCTTACCCACCGCGGAAGACGAAACGCCCAACTGTCGCGCAGCATCGGAGAAACTGCGTGTTTCCGCAACCTGCACAAACGCCAGAATGCCATTAAGACTGTCCATCACACGTGATCCCTCATTCCGGACATTTTTGTCCGATATCTATGGAAATTTAGCCTATTTTTCTCCACTACGGGAAGCATTACCTTGATGGCAACGCAGTCAGCAGGCCATTACCCGGCGCTTAGCGCTGCGCAGCACCCGCTTTCGGGCTTTTTCACCAGAGACAGATGAGCACCATGACGCAAATAACCTCCACCGCAGACCGCATTGAAATCCGGGCATGGCTGCAATTACTGGCCGCCTGCCTGACCGGTATCCTGATCCCACTGAGCTTTACCGGACCGGCGGTGGTCTTGCCCTCCATCAGCCATTCGCTGGGTGGCAGCGCCGTACAACTGAGTTGGGTGGTCAATGGTTATATCCTTACCTATGGCAGTGCCATGATGGCCGCCGGCAGCCTGACCGATATTTATGGCCGCAAACGGGTTTGGTTGTTCGGGCTGGGCGCGTTCGCCATTCTGACCATGATGATCCCCTTCGCCCCGTCGGTGGTGGGAATAGATATTTTGCGGCTGGCGCAGGGACTGGCCGGTGCGGCAGCTTTTGCCGGTGCGATGGCGTCGCTGGCGCAGAGTTTCCACGGACCGGTTCGCACCCGCGTTTTTAGCCTGCTGGGCACCACATTCGGTATTGGCCTGGCTTTTGGGCCGCTGGCCTCCGGCTGGCTGGTGGTGACCGCAGGCTGGCCATGGGTATTCTTCGCCACCGCGTTGATTGGCCTGGCGGGATTGGCACTGGTCGCGCTCAGCGCAACGGAATCCCGCGATCCCCATGCGGTGGGTTTGGACTGGCCCGGTGCCATCAGTTTTACCGCTGCGCTGGCGTTGTTCACCTACGCCATTCTGCTGGCACCGGAAAACGGTTGGGGCAGCCTGTCGGTGGCCGGTTCATTGCTGCTGTCGCTGGCGGTCTTTATCGCCTTCGTGCTGATTGAGCGCCGGGTAGCACGCCCAATGCTCGATCTGACCCTGTTCCGCAGCACCCGCTTTATTGGGGTTCAGGTGCTGGCTGCCTCTCCGGCATTCTTTTTTGTGGTATTGATCGTCATGCTGCCGGGGCGCTTTATCGGTATTGATGGGCAGAGCGCGCTCGAAGCCGGTAAAACCATGATTGCTCTGGCGGCCCCGTTGCTGTTGGTGCCCTTTCTTGCGGCACTGCTGGCACACCGTTTTACCTCTGGCGTGCTCTCCGGTATCGGGTTGCTGTTGGTCGCCGTCGGGTTGGCCTGGCTGGGTCATGCACTGACGGCAATTAGCGGCCACGGCTTGATAGCGCCGATGCTGTTGATCGGCACCGGTATCGGCCTGCCCTGGGGATTGATGGATGCCATGGCGGTCAGCGTGGTGGAAAAAGAACGGGCGGGCATGGCCACCGGGATATTCAACGCAGTGCGTGTCTCGGCCGACGGTATCGCCATTGCGATTGCCGGCGCGATACTGGCCATGCTGATCCAGGGCGGTCTGTTTGCTGCACTCTCCGGCAGTGGCGGCACGCTACATTTGGTTGAGGCAGCTAACCGCGCGGCACTGGGTGACCTGAACAGTGCCGCCGCACTGCTACCCGGGCAACGCCAGCTAACGCTGCAAACTTATGATCAGGCGTTCCGCAACTTGCTGTATATCCTGGCGATAGCCTCTGCCGCCTGCGCGTTACTGATATTTGGGTTATTGGGACGTTTGCATGCTCACGATAGCACGGCGGAGTAAACCGGCCTCCGCCGCAGCTGTTTTACTCTCTCATCGCTTGCCGCTCCAGGTGCCGCAGGTCAAGCGACAGGAAGTGGTGTACCACCGGTTTCTCCGGGCCGATATGGAACTGCAGCGCCTCCTGCTGCAAGTCGGCATCGGCATGAGAAACCCGCTGGTGCTGGCGCAGGTGTTCGGCCCAGGACTCCACCATAAACCACTCCATCACGCACTGCGGATCGGCGGTATGTTCGGTCAGCCCCCAGGCGTAGGCACCGTCACGCCGGCGTACCCGCGAAAGCCGTTGCAGGGTGCGCAGAAACTGCGGGCGATCCTCCGGTCGCACCCGGTACTCCACCTGGATCATCACCGGCCCGCGATCGTTTTCAACCGGGGTATTGAGCAAGGGCTCCGGCCAGTGGTTGGACGGCTGCAGATCGGCCTCGCCCTCCGGCAGGCGAATACGGTGAAACACCAGCGAAATCACCAATAAACCCACACCACCCGCCAATAGCGTGGCGGCCACACCAATCTCTTGGGCAATCAAGCCCCACAATAGGCTCCCGGCAGCCATCGCGCCATTAAACACCATCAGATAAATCGCCAGCCCGCGTCCACGCACCCAGTTTGGCAACACGCCCTGTGCTGCGCCGTTCAGGGAGGTAAGCGCAATAATCCAACCGCCACCCAGTGCCAGCAGCAGCAAGATCGCCAGCCACTGTGGCGGCGCCAACGACAGCAACGCCATTACCACTGCGGTGATCACCGCGGCCAACAGCACCAGACCATCGGCGTTCAACCGTTGACGCAGCCGGGGTAATAACACCGCACCGCCTATCGCGCCGGCCCCCACCGCCCCCAGCAGGATGCCGTAGAAACCGGCGGTACCGCCCAGCATCTGCCGGGCAACGAGGGGCAACAACGCCCAGACCGAACTGGAGAACACAAAGAACACCGCCGCTCGCAATAGCACCACGTGCAGCTCACGGCTGGCACGGGCATAGCGAATACCGGCACGGAAAGCGCCAAAGAAATGTTCGGAAAGTCCGTTGTCCTCCACCTTCGGCCTGCGCCACCACAGCAGGGCGGCAACCACGAACACATAACTCAGTACATCGGCACCGTAGGCCGCACCGGCACCAAAGCTCGCCAACAGCAGCCCCCCGGCCGCCGGGCCGATAGCACGGGCGATATTGATCCCCAACGAGTTTAGCGCTACCGCATTTCTGAGATCGGCTCGCGGTACCAGTTCCGGCACGATGGATTGCCATGTCGGCCCCATCAGCGCCCCGCCGATGCCGCCGATAAAGGTCAGCGCCAGCAAATACTCAACGGTCAGCGCGCCGCTTTGCGACAGCAGTAATAAAGTGCCGCTGACGCTGGCCAGCAGGATCTGGACAAAAATAAGAAAGCGGCGGCGATCGAGAATGTCTGACAACACCCCTGCGGGGATCGCCAACAGGAACACCGGCAGTGTGGCGGCGGTCTGCATCAGTGCCACCGCCGACGGGTTAGAGGACAAATCCGTCACCAGCCAGGAACTGGCGACATCACGCATAAAGCTGCCGACGTTGCCCAGCACCGTGGCCCCCCACAACACCGCGAATACCGGGATCTTCAGCGGCGCGAAACCGCCGGGTGCTACCTTATTCTCAGCCGGTTCGGCCATCTTTTGCTCCTTCAGATCGTACAACGCCACCAGCAACAGCCAGCGAACAGATAAAAGCGGCAGTGCTCATGGTCGGCTCCGGTTCACAGGCAAAGCCCCCCGTCCGGGGGACAGGGGTCAAGATTGGATAAACGCCAGTAGGTCGGCATTAAACTGTTCAGGGTCTGTTTGCGCCAGCCCGTGCGAAGCGCCCGGATAGACTTTCAATTCAACCTGCCTGATAAGCTTAGCGGCTTTCAACGCGGATGCGGCGATCGGCACAATCTGGTCGTCGTCGCCGTGCACTAGCAGCGTCGGCTTATCGATGGCCAGCAGATCCGCGGTGTAATCGACCTCGGAAAACTCACGCACGCAGTCATACAACCCCTTCACTCCGCCCTGCATGCCCATCAGCCAGAAACTGTCCGTCAGCCCGGCATTGGCCCTCACGCCGTGCCGGTTATAGCCGTAGAAAGGCACCGCCAGATCCTTGAAGAACTGGGAGCGATTTTCTGCCGTTCCGCTGCGGATGCCGTCGAATGCCGACATCGGCAACCCTTCAGGATTAGCCGGGCTTTGCAGCATCAACGGCGGCACCGCCCCCACCAGCACCACCTTCGCCACCCGTGCGCTGCCGTGCCGGCCAATATAGTGTGCCACTTCGCCGCCCCCGGTTGAGTGCCCCACCAGGATAAGGTCCCGCAGATCCAGCGTTTCAATCAACTCCGCCAAATCGTCCGCATAGCGGTCCATGGTATTGTCGTCCCAGGTTTGGTCGGAACGGCCATGACTGCGGCGATCGTGCGCGATAACGCGGTAACCGCTTTGGCCGAAGAACAGCATTTGATTATCCCAGGCATCCGCGGATAGCGGCCAACCGTGAGAAAACAGAATCGGCTGCCCACGGCCCCAGTCTTTATAGAAAATACGCGTGCCATCTTGGGTAGTCAGAATGCTCATAGGTTATCTCCCGGTGGTGGTAGAGGTGGGTCTTCCGGGTTAACAGTAAGGCAGGAGGGGAAACGGTGATAACGGAATTATTTTCGGATGATCGCGAGTTTTTTTGCTGAAGATCCCGGCCTGGCTTCAGGGCACAACGCCGGGTGGCTGCGTCAGATATTTTCCAAATCAATACCACGGGTTTTGGGGCCAAACACCCCGATCACCACCATCACAATCAGCATGCTGGCAACGATAAATGCAATCACCCCCACCGAGCCGCCGTATTGCAGGATCATGCCGATAATCAGGCTGCTAAATACCGTCGACAGTCGGCTGAACGAATAACAGAATCCGACCGCGCGGGCCCGGATGTAAGTCGGGAACACTTCTGACTGATAGGAATGGTAACTGTAGGTCAGCCAGGCATTGGACCAGGTAATGAAGAACCCGCACAGAATCAGCCACAGGGGATTATTCTGCATGGCAAACAGTGAGCCGAAAATCACCGTGACCAGGCAGGAAAGAACAATCTGCCATTTGTTTTCCATCTTGTCGGCATAGCGACTGCACAGCAATGATCCCAGCGGGTAAGCCAGGGTAATAAAGAAGGCGTACAGCAGACTGTGGGTGATTGAAGCGCCCTTTCCGGCCAGTAAGGCCGGCAGCCAGTTGCCAAAACCGAAGAAACCAATCGCCTGGAAGAAATTCATCACCACCAGCATCAGGGTGCGGCCCCGGTAACGCGGCGACCAGATATCTTTAAAGCCTCCCTGCGCGGGCGTTTCACTCGCTGATTCGGCATCACGCAATGGGAATTCCGTCATCTGGGTAACGCCGCAACGGCGCTCCATCGCCAGCATTACCTGCCTGACCTCCGGGTAACGTCGCTGCTGCGCCAGCCAACGCGGGGACTCCGGCAAGCCTTTACGCACCAGCCAAATCACCAGTGAAGCCACGGCACCGGCGATCACCACATAACGCCAACCGCTCAGGCCCAAAATGGTCTGTGGTACCAGCCACCACGACATCAACGCGACCGTTGGCACCGACAGAAATTGAATGAAAAACGAAAAGGCAAAGGCCCGGGTACGCAGATGCGCAGGCACCCACTCGGTCAGATAGGTATCTATGGTGACCAGCTCAATCCCCAACCCGACTCCCACCAGAAAGCGCAGGAAGATCACCCACTCTGCCTGATGCTGAAAAGCCAGGCACAGCGAAAACACGCCATACCAGGCCAACGCAAACATGAAGGTGGTGCGGCGGCCAAAGCGGTCAGCATAGGGGCTGAGCAGGCTGGCACCAATAAACAGGCCAAGGAAGGTGGCAGAGGCAAACGCCGCCTGGTCGGAGACGCCGAACACGCCTTGCGCGCCGGTATGGAATATCCCCTCGGCAATTAAACCCGTGCTGATATAGCCGGTCTGGAACAGGTCATAAAGTTCAAAAAAACCGCCCAACGCCAGCAAAGCGATAAACTTCCACAAGCCGGCCGAGGTCGGCAACGCATCAATTCTTGCTGACAAATCCTGTTCATGGATCGGTGACTGGGCCACCGCATCGCTTCCCGCAACCAAAAAACCACTCACCATTAACCTCGTCATAACATAATTATTATTTTTCTATGCTATAGGCTCGGCGTCGGAGTTAAATATTTAATTAGCATGCTATGCAAGGTAATTAAGCATAAAAAACTGCAGCAATCTGTTTTGCTGAGAGAAAATTTAAGCCGTGGGGATATGCCTGATAGTGAGCCGGCGGCCCACTATCAGAGCACAGGAAGTTAGCGGATTTGGTGGTGTTGCAGGCGTTCACTACGGTAAAAGTTCAGCAGGCACCAGCCAAGGGCGATCAACGCCAACGGGGCAGCGACAAAGCCGATGTTGCCCATACCCAGATACTGGCTGACCTGGTTACCCAGCAGAGCGCCGGCACCGATGCCGAAGTTGTACAGCCCGGAATAGATCGACATCGCCACGTCGGTAGCGTCCGGGGCCAGGTTCAATACTTTGGCCTGCATCGACAAACCAATTGCCATGATTGCCATGCCCCATACCGCAAACAGCACCGTCAGATGGTTTTCATCACCGGAGGCCGGTAACAGCAGCAGCAGGCTCAGCATCAATAAGGCGATGGCGCCGATGAAAAAGCCCGACGGGAAACGCTCGCTGAAACGGCTGAACAGCAGGCTGCCAATGATACCGGCGGCACCGAACAGCAACAGCATCAGGGTGGTGAAGTTTTCCGACAGCCCGGCCACGGTCTGAATAAAGGGTTCGATATAGCTGTAGGCGGTAAAATTGGCCGTCACCACAATAATGGTCAGCATATACAGGCTGACCAACGCCGGGCGCTTAAACAGCATTGGCACGCTGGCCAGCGAGCCGGAATGCTCGCTTTTCAGCACCGGCAACAAGCGCCACAGCAGCACCAACGCCAGCGTGGCACAGACGGCGATACCAATAAAGGTCATGCGCCAGCCGAGGATTTGACCCACGATACGGCCCAGCGGCAGGCCGAGCACCATCGCCAGCGCGGTTCCCCCCGCCAGCAGGCTCAATGCCTGCGCCTTTTTGCCCGCGGGTGCGACCCGGATCGCCAATGAGGCGGTGATCGACCAGAATACCGCATGGGCCAGCGCCACACCGGCACGGGAAATCACCAGCGTGGTAAAATTCCATGCCACGGCGGTCAGCACATGGCTGGCGATAAACAGGATAAATACCCCGATCAGCAGTTTGCGCCGCTCAATCCGGCTGGTCAGCAGCATACACACCAGCGAACTGGCGGCGACGATCCAGGCATAAATAGTGATAATCAACCCCACCTGCTCGGTCTGCATCGAGAAGCTTTGGGCGATATCACTCAGCAACCCGACCGGAATGAATTCGGTGGTATTGAAGATAAAGGCCGAAACGGCAAGAATGACCACGCGCAACCAGGCAGTTGAGCGAGAGACCTGAGTTTGTTCCATGTTAAACGGGATCCGGACGGGTGCGGGAAGTAGCGATATTTTAACCAATCGGCGGGGTAAATGCGACATGCGTCACACTTTTATTGGCCTGTTTTTTTCGCCAGCCTTTTGCCATCCAGGGCCTGCACAATGGCAGACCCTGGACAGCAACAGATGCCGTTTACTGACTGATACAGTGCTTTAACGCCTCGACCGAGGTATTGATGCCGGCATCGACCGACATGGTCAGATCCTCCATCTCCAGCGACACCCAGTCGTTATAGCCCATCATGCGTACCACCGAGAAAAACTCTTTCCACCACTGCAGATCCTGTCCGCAGCCGACCGCCACATAATTCCAGGCACGCTCCGCCACCTGCTCCACCGGCCGGGTTTCCAGCAGCCCGTTGACGGCCACCACACCCCTTTCCAGCCTTACGTCCTTGCCGTGCACATGGTGGATTGCGTCCCCTAAACGGCGTGCTACGGCAATCGGATCGGCCCCCATCCAAATCAGATGGCTGGGATCAAGATTCAGCCCGACCATCGGCCCCACCGCATCACGCAGCCTGAACAAGGTGTCGGGGTTCCACACCAACATCGAACTAAAGTTCTCCAGCGCGAATTTCTCGATGCCAAACGCCTGTGCCTTTTCCACCAGCCGTTGCCAGTAGGGGATTGCCACTTCGTTCCACTGATAGTCCAGGCAGTTTTTTAGCGTCGGCGGCCAACTGATGGTATAGGTGATCCAGTTGGGGATGCTGTCGCCGGGAGCCGCAGGGGGCAATCCGCTCATCATGACGATTTTCTTCACCCCCAGGCCGGCGGCCAGCGCCAGCGTGTTGTCGGTATCGTGGCGATGTTTTTCACCCAGTACCCCCGGCTCCAGCGGGTTACCGGAAACGTTCAGTGCGGCAATGTTCATGCCACGGCTTTCCAGTGCCGCCAGTAACCGTCGGCGCTTACCGGCGTCCTGCAATAACGCAACGGTATCCAGATGCGGTGCCGAAGACCAGCCACCGGTGGTCATTTCCACACCAAACACCCCCAATTCGCCCAATCGATCCAACATGGCTTCAAACGGCAGGTGGCCCAGACTATCGGTACAGAAAGAAAGCTTCATGTTATGTCTCCGCAAAAAGGTTTATTCAAAGGCTACCCAGCGAGCACCCTGATCGGCTGAGCGCACGCAGTTTTCAATCCAGCGCACACCGTCGATCCCGGCGTCGATGTCCGGATACACCAGTTGATCCAGCGCCTGCCGATCGCCACGGTTGCAAGCATCAATCGCCAGGGCGAATTTCAGGTAGATGTTGGCCCAGGACTCGGTCAACCCCTCGGTATGCAGCGCCCCCAGCCGCTCCCAGGCATTGCAGGTTTCGTCCAGATAGGGCATGCCGCGATACAGCGTCTGATTGGGTTGCCCCTGCACCTGGTAACTCAACTCGCTGGGGTTGATGTCGGTCCATTCCAGGCTGGCCTTCGAGCCGACGATGCGAATACGCTGGCTGCTCATGGCACCGGCATTGACCGATGAGGCCCACATGCGCCCCACCGCACCGTTGGCATAGCGCATCATCACCAGCGCGTTGTCTTCCAGCGGCGCACGCGAGGGAATAAAGCTCTGCCGATCGCAAAGCAGTTCGCTGATTTGCATCTGCGGCATGACCAGTTGGGACAGGTAATAGGTGTGGGTGGAAATATCGCCCAGCACAAAACTCGGGCCTGAAATTTGGGGATCAATGCGCCATTTCTGCGCATCGCTGAGACGATCGACCTCGTCGGTGGCATTAAAACCGTGGGTATATTGCAGATCCACCATGCGAACTTCACCGATCTGCCCGTTGGCAACCATGGCGCGCATCTGCAGCAGCAACGGATGGCCGGAGAAACCGTAGGTCACGCCGACAATGCGGTTTTTTTCCGCCGCCAGTGCCTTGATTTCATAGGCTTCCCGGCTGGTAAAAAACAGCGGTTTTTCGCAAATCACGTGCAGCCCGGCCAGCAGTGCCGCACGGGTAATTTGGTAATGGGTACCATTCGGCGTCGCCACCGACACCACTTCAATACCGTCTTCTCGCCTGGCCTCTTGAGCAAACAGCGTGCGGTAATCGTCATAGCAGCGATCGGCATCCACCCCCAGATTGACGCCGAATTCTCGGCCGCGCTCCGGCACAATATCAAATGCCCCAGCCACCAGCGCAAAGGCGGTATTATCCCGCAATGCACCGCAGCGATGTTTATAACCCACCTGCCCCAACCGCCCGCCGCCGACCATCGCCCAACGCAGAGGCTGTGGCGTTTTTCTTTCACCATTCAACATAGTTGCTCCCGAAGCTCAAAGTTTCTGATATTTCCGCCGCATTGCACCCGGGTGCAAATTTAAAATGCACCCGGGTGCAAAATTGGGTGGCAACTTGACCGCAAAACAAATGCCACTTGCGATGGACTATTGGAGAGGGTTAAAAATAAGTCAAATGCGCCATGATAAATCTGCCGCTCAGGATCACAATTTACCGTTAAAAGGATCGGGGACATCACCCTGTTTGCACCAGGGATCCCACCGCTGACGGCAGCAACTCCCGCATCCGGCAAGGCTGTGCTAATCTGTTGAACCCATAACGTTTTTTCATCACGAGCGAAGATGATGGCGAAGAAACCCGGCGCGATCCCCGCGCCCACTGCACGCAAGGCGACGGCCAGTGATGTGGCTGCCCGCGCCGGCGTGTCCAAATGGACGGTATCGCGTGCCTTTACCGACGGTGCGTCGATCTCGCCCCATGCGATGTTGCGCGTTCAGACCGCGGCAAGAGAATTGGGCTATCGCCCTAATCTGCTGGCGCGCAGCCTGTCGAAAAAAAGCACCCGCATCATCGGGCTGGTGGCGGACGAGCTAAAAAACCCGCATATTTTCACGCTGCTGGACGAAGTCACCCGGCAGTTGCAAAGCCGCGGCTATATGGCCTTGCTGCTGAATATCACCTCGGAACATGACTATGAATCGGTGCTGACGCTGGCCGATCAAATGCAGGTGGATGGCCTGCTGTTTCTCGGCACCCTGCTCAACGATCGGCTAATCACGCTGGCACAGGATATTCACCATATTCCACTGGTGGTGCTGTATCGCTATAGCGAAAGCCCCTATATCCAGGTGTTAGCCACTAACGGCTATCAGGCCGGGCGTGAAATTGGCGAACTGTTGCTGACGCAAAATTATCAGCGCATGGGCTATCTGGCTGGGCCGGTGAGCGAATCCACCCAGTTACGCCGCCTTGACGGTTTCCGCGCTGCACTGACGGAAAAGCAACGCGACGTCAGCGTGCTGCTGCAGGCCCCGCATTATCAACGTCAGTGCGGCATGGAAGCCTTCGCGGCCTACCTGGCAACCACCCCGGCAGAACAACGGGTTGAGGCGATTTTTTGTGAGAACGATATTCTGGCAGTGGGGGTTATCGACGCCATCCGCGCCACGCCTGACTGCGCACCGATTGCCGTGGTGGGGTTTGATGACATTGAACTGGCCGCCTCCCCCAGTTACCAGTTGACCACTTATCGCCAGCCGATGCAGTCGCTGATTGCCGATGGTATTCATTGCCTGACGCAGGCTTTTGAGCCGGGTGGTCAGCGCTTGTATAACGGTGAATTAATCGTCCGACAGTCGCATATTAAACAATAATGATATCAACAGACGGCGAGAACTCGGGTCAGGCTTATTGAGGTCATATGTCAGCTCTCTATGATTGGTCGGTATTGGCATTACGCCGCATTTACGATCGCCGCATCAGCGGTGCGCCGGTGCTCGACAGCGCGCGTCTGTTCCCCGACGCACAGCGTTTTACCGCCCAGTGGCCGCAGATCCGTGATGAGGCACTGACCCTGGCGCAGGATCTGGGTAATATCCCGCGATTTCACGAGATCATGAGCGAACAGGCGTCGATCTCCGCCAATGATGCGCGTGACTGGCGCATGTTTATTATGCAGGCTTATGGTCAACCGATTCCCCGCAATCTTGCCCGCTGCCCGTTATTAGCCAGCCTGATCGCTTCTTCCCCAGACGTGCTTTCAGCCTCATTGTCCTTTCTGGCGCCCGGCAAGCAGGTGCCCGCTCACCGTGGCCCGTTCCGGGGTATTCTGCGCGGTTATCTGGTGCTGGCGATGCCCAAACGCGCCGACGGCCTGCCCGCCGCCGTATTGAAAGTCGACGGGCAAGAATATCGGCTCAATGACGGGGAATTTATGCTGTGGGACGATACCTTCGAGCATGAGGTGTGGAACGACAGTGACCGGGTGCGCACCGTGCTGCTGCTGGATATCCGCCGCCGCGATTTACCTACCGGGCTGCGGATGTTGTCCAACGGCATTATTGCACTGGTACGGCTGAACGTGCGCTGGATCCAGCGCCAGTTCTAGGTACCGCCCAGATAGGCTTTCCTCACCTCCTGATCGTTCAACAGCTCCGCACCGCTGCCGGTCAGCCGGATTTGGCCGTTGACCATCACATAGCCGCGATCGGACAGTTTGAGCGCGTGGTTGGCATTCTGCTCCACCAGAAACAACGTCATGCCGCCACGGGTCAGCTCCCGCAAAATGCTGAAGATCTGTTTAACGATGATCGGCGCCAGCCCCAGACTCGGCTCGTCCAGCAACAGCAGCTTGGGCCGACTCATCAGCGCCCGGGCAATCGCCAGCATCTGCTGTTCGCCGCCGGACATGGTCATCGCCCGCTGGTTACGCCGTTCCTTCAGGCGTGGGAACAGCTCGAACATGCGCAATAAATCCTCATCCACGTAGCGATTACCGATGGTAATGGTGCCCATCAGCAGGTTTTCCTCCACGCTCATGTCCGGGAAAATGCGCCGCCCTTCGGGTGCCTGGGCAATACCGCTGCTGGCAACGTAATGGGTGGAACGCTGGCTGATGTCCTCGCCACGAAACAGGATCTGCCCACCGCTGATGCGCGGCTGACCGAAGATCGACATCAGCAGCGTCGACTTGCCCGCCCCGTTGGCACCAATCAGCGCCACAGTTTCCCCTTCCCTTACCTGTAGAGAAACCTGCTGCAACGCCTGGATCGGGCCGTAAAACACGTCTACGTTGCGAAACTCCAACATCACATTGCTCATTCCGCCAGCTCCTCTTCATCCGCGCCAAGGTAAGCGGCGATCACCGTATCGTTATGCTGAATTTCTTTCGGCGTGCCTTCGGCGATCACATCGCCGTGATCGAGCACAATCACCCGATCGGAGATCTCCATCACCATGCCCATATCGTGTTCGATCAGCAGCACCGTGATGCCGTGATGCTGACGCAGAAAACGAATAATGCGGCTCAGCGTCGCCGTCTCCACCGGGTTCAGCCCGGCAGCGGGTTCATCGAGGCAGATCATCTCCGGCGTGGTGCACATTGCCCGGGCGATCTCCAGCCGTCGTTGCTGGCCGTAGGACATCTCCCCCGCCAACCGGTTGGCGCAATCCACCAGTTCCACCACTTCCAGCCAATAAAAGGCGCGATCCAGTGCCTGGCTTTCTGCCCGGCGGTAGCCCGGGGTATTAAGCACGCCGGCGATCAGGTTGCGGTTGCTCAGCATGTGCTGCGCCACCAGCAGGTTCTCCACCACCGACATTTCGCGGAACAAGCGGATGTTCTGGAAGGTGCGCGCCAGTCCGGCACGGTTGACCAGGTGGGTGCCGCCAAACATTTTGTAGTAAACACGCGAGCCCAGCCGTTTCGGGTTAACCCAGTCCCCGGCGTGGAATTTCTGCCCCAGCACCTGGATCACGTCGGTCGGCCGCTTGTGGGTGTTGAGCAAGATCGCGCCGCCGGTGGCACGATAAAAGCCGGTCAGGCAGTTGAATACCGTGGTTTTACCGGCCCCGTTGGGGCCGATCAGCGCGGTGATAGAGCCGCGCTCCACCGCCAGATTGACGTCGTTCAGCGCCTTGATGCCGCCAAAATGCATCATCAGATGCTCAACCTGCAGGATAGCGTCGCTCATGGCTCCACCCCCTTGCGGGTCGCAAAGCTGGTTCGGCTGATGCGCACCAGGCCGCGCGGCCGCCAGATCATCATCGCCACCATCAGCACGCCGAACAACAGCACGCGGTACTCGGCAAAGCTGCGCAACAGCTCCGGTGCCACCGTGAGCACGAACGCCGCCAGCACCACGCCGATGGTCGAGCCCATGCCGCCCAGTACCACTATCGCCAGGATCAGCGCCGACTCAAAGAAGGTGAACGAGGTGGGATTGACGAAGCCCTGATAGGTGGCGAAAAACACCCCGGCCAGCCCAGCGGTGGAAGCACCCATCATAAAGGCCGACAGCTTCACCAGAACGTGGTTCAGCCCGAGTGAGCGACAGGCGATTTCATCCTCACGTAATGCCTCCCAGGCGCGGCCGATTGGCATGCGCGTCAGCCGGTGCTTGATGTACAGCACCAGCAGCACCACCAGGAACAGCACGGCATAGATAAAGATAAACTTCAGGTTGGGGTTGTAGGCGATACCGAGAAACTCGTGGATCGGCACGCCGCCGTCCTTCGCCCGTCGGCCAAACTCCAGGCCAAAAATCGTCGGCGCAGGCACCGAGACCCCGTTGGGACCGCCGGTCAGCGACATCCAGTTGTTCAGCACCAGGCGGATAATCTCGCCGAACCCCAGCGTGACGATCGCCAGATAGTCGCCGTGCATGCGTAACACCGGGAACCCCAGCAGCGCGCCGGCCAGTGCCGCCATCAGCGCCCCCAGCGGCAGCATCGCCCAGAACCCCAGCCCGAGATACTGGTAGCCCAGCGCCAGGCCATAAGCGCCAATGGCGTAGAACGCCACGTAACCCAGATCCAGCAGCCCGGCCAGCCCGACGACAATGTTCAGCCCCAGCCCAAGCAACACGTAAATCAGCCCCAGTATCGCTACCGTCAGCAGATATTTGGTGGCAACAAACGGGAACAGCAGCGCGATCACCGCCATTAACGGAATAATCCAACGCAGACTGGTTTTGGCCCCTATAGGCCGGACATACACCCCGTCATTGCCACCGTCAAAGCGCGTCAACAACTTGCGCCCCGGCGCGGTTTGCAGGAACAGGCTGAGCAACAGCCGCCCGGCCATTACCGCGGCGATAATCCACGCCAGGCGGCGCGGTTCAAAGTTAAAACTGTATCCATTAAGGACGATACCGACGATCGGCCCGAACACGATCAGGGCTATCAGCCCGGCCAGCACCGCATCCAGCAGGCTGCGTTTAACGTTCAGCCCTGGGTGAGCTACAGATTGCGACATAGTTTTCCCCTCAAACCTTAGCGACCATTGGCCGACCGAGCAGGCCCTGAGGGCGGAAAATCAGGATCACTACCAATAAACCGAAGGAGAAAACGTCTTTGTAATCCGAGTTCACCATACCGGCGAACTGCGCCTCCGCGACGCCCAGCAGCAGGCCACCGAGCATCGCGCCGGGTAGCGAACCAATGCCCCCCAGCACCGCAGCGGTAAAGGCCTTTATGCCGATGATAAAGCCGACGTAGAAATCAAAGGTGCCGTAGTTCATGGTGATCAACACCCCCGCAAGCCCGGCCATGGCGGCACCAATCACGAACACCAGGGAGATCACCCGGTCGGTGTTGATGCCCAGAATGGACGCCATCTTGCGGTCCTGCTGGGTGGCGCGGCAGATGCGCCCCAGACGGGTGTGCTGAATGATGTAGGTGAGGATGGCCATGCCCAGCAGTGAGGCGACCAGGATAAACACCTTGGTGTAGGTGATTTGGATCACCCCGCCGTCAAAGTTGAGGCGGAACACGCCGTCCAGCAACGTCGGGATCCCTTGCTGGCGCGGCCCCTGGCTGATTTGCGCGTAGTTTTGCAAAATAAGCGACATGCCGATGGCGGAGATCAGCGGTGCCAGACGCGTGGAGTTACGCAAGGGTTTGTAGGCGATACGCTCGATCACCCAGCCATACACGCCGGTGACCACGATGGTGAACACCAGCGTACCGAGGATCAGCAGCGGGAAGGATTGCAGACCGAAGAACGACAGCAGCGCCAACCCTATAGCGCACAGGTAGGCGGAAATCATGTACACCTCGCCGTGGGCGAAGTTAATCATGCCGATAATGCCGTAAACCATGGTGTAGCCGATGGCGATCAGGCCGTAAACCGCGCCGAGCGTCAGGCCGTTGATCAACTGTTGCAGAAAGAAAACATCCATAATGAGCAGTCTCGCCTGGTGGGACCGCAAGCTAGTGCAGACGCGGCCCAAGGGAAGTATCGGCGCGGACCCGCTGAACACGCGGATCCGCTTATGGGTTAATCCTCAATGGATTTCAAGTTACAGCCAGGCGGCAAGTATGCGCATCCCCAGGAACTTAGATACGCTAAGTGACTGGGGTGACCGTATGCAGCCAACAACGCTGTGGCTTGAAAGACGCCGAGGATGGATTAGAGTTGGTGATATTTGCCTTTATCGTCCCATTGATAGACCACGTAATCCGATACCTTCAGGTCACCTTTCTTGTCCCAGGCCTTTTTGCCCATCACGGTATCCACATCATGCGATTTCAGCCATTCGCTGGCCTTGGCGCTGTCTTTGCCGCCGGTAGCGCTGAAGGCTGCGGCGATTGCCTGAATCGAAGCGTAGGAGTAGAGGGTGTAGCCTTCCGGCTCAAAACCGCTGGCGCGGAACTTGGCGATCACCGCCTTGCCTTCCGGAATTTGACGCGGATCGTTGCCGAAGGTCATCAAGACGCCGTTGGTGTACTGTGGCCCACCGGCAGCGGTCACCAGCTCTTCGGTCACGATGCAGTCACCGGAGAAGAACTTGGCGGTCACGCCCTGCTCACGCATCTGGCGCACCAATGGCCCGGCTTCTGGATGGCAACCACCGAAATAGACCACGTCAGGTTTGACCGAGGCGATTTTGGTCACCAGCGCGTTGAAGTCTTTTTCACCGCGTGACAGCCCTTCATACAGCACTTCCTTCACGCCACGCTTGTTCATCTCTGCCCTGGCGGCATCTGCCAGCCCCTGCCCGTAGGTGTCTTTGTCGTGGATCACCGCGATGCGTTTGGCTTTCAGGGTATTGAGCATGTAGTTGGTGGCGATCACTCCTTGCTGGTCATCACGGCCGCACATGCGGAACATGTTGGTCATGCCGCGTTCGGTGATCTGCGGGTTGGTGGATCCGGGGGTGATGGCGATAATCCCGGCTTCGTCATACACCTCGGAGGCCGGCATAGTGGAGGAGGAGCAGAAGTGCCCGACCACCGCCGAGACCTTGTCCTGATCCACTAACCGGTTGGCGACCGAGACCGCCTGTTTGGGTTCGCAGGCGTCATCCCCCTGCACCAGTTTGATTTTTTCCCCTTTAATCCCGCCGGCGGCGTTGATATCCGCTGCCGCCTGCGAGGCACCACGCCAGTACTGATCGCCATAGGTCGCATTCGGCCCGGAGAACGGCCCGGCGACGCCAATAACAATATCCGCCTGAGCATAAAAAGCAGAACCTAAACAACCGATAAGCAGAGCAGCGAGCGGACTTTTAATAAGTTTCGATGACATTGTTGTATTCCTCAGCACTGTTTTTAGACCCTAAATAATTGGAGCTGTATCAAGGCGGAAGAACATCCATCCCCAGGATGCTTACTCAAGTAAGTGACTGGGGTGGGTGTTCGCAACCAACACCGATACAGCTTCAAGTATGACGGGTATAGCGAAACGCCCAGGGGCGTGGACCAGTCACTTTATGTGTAGACGGGGAAAATAATTTGCGCGAGAGCGCAGTCGCATTACCCGAATTTAGCTAAGCAAAAATCCAGCCATTGTGACGGCCAATACATATTTTCTGTTCATTCATCCTACATATCAGAGGCAAAACGCGGGGATTCACTACCGCGAGGAGGCGCTGTGGGGCGATCAGGTGGCAAACTCGTCGCAAAATTTTTCTGCTACTTCAGTCGTTGTTCCCATGCAGCCTCCCCCCTTCGCACCAGAAACGTGCAATGGCGGGTGCAACCCTGACGCCGGGGATTTTGTGGTGATAAACAACAGGGATAAACAAGATGAGTGCCGAAAAACAACGCAACATGCTCATTCCATCAGCAAACGCGCTTTTCTTGCAGTTTAGTGCTTTGACAAAGCCGCACCACCCCGCTATTATTCGCCCCGTTCACACGATTCCTCTGTAGTTCAGTCGGTAGAACGGCGGACTGTTAATCCGTATGTCACTGGTTCGAGTCCAGTCAGAGGAGCCATATTAGAGAAGCCCGCTCAGGGAAACCTGAGCGGGCTTTTTGCTTTTAGGGTTTGGTTAGCGATGGTTAAACGGGCATAGATGCAAAAATCAGAGCCTCTCATACGATAGTGATTATAATGAACACCATTACTGCTTTATCCTCAGTTGTGATTTTGTAGGTCATGTGATACCGGTCGATATTTCTTGTGTCGGTACCATGCTTTTCACTTTGCTTTAAAACACTTTGGGGAGTCGCCGGGAACGATGTCTACGTGCATGACACTTATTTCTTTGGATTACATTATTTTTCGTACATTTTAAGTTGAGTGAAGTTTATTTTTATTCTCCATATTAAAATTCAGTAAAAAACCAGATGGAGTTTTGATCCCGTCCCAGGTGTGCATTAACATTATTGAATTGCATCAACAACTCATTTATAAAAATAACCAAAAAACTTTAAGTAAACCATTTACTTAATAAAATATTTTGGCGAGAAAATCTTATCGCTTATTTTTTCCACGCCATCCATTCCACCTCAACTTGCTTACTTGCAACTTTTTCATCGTTAGCATGCTTTATCATATATTGCTCTTTAAAGTTTTTTGCACTTATTAACAAGCTGGCATCCGACAGGTTGTCACTCTCTATTCTGGCTATCGTATCCCATATTTTTGAACTTAACTCGAGGTCTGTCTCCTCTTGCATCATTGAAAAATCAAGCAAGTGTGAAATAGAAACATCTTCATTTCCCTTCGCCAGAGAAAAATAATCAATGACTGCAATTGGATGCATGACATAATATCCATCATTACCATCTGGATTTTTACTTGAGTGTACTTTATCCCATGTACAAAGGAGCTTTACTATTCCAGATTGAACATAGTCTCCTGACAAATAACCTATAACTCGTGCGTCATGCCTTACTAATACCTCCGGTCTTGTTATATTTTCATCAGATAAAAATTGTTGAAGTTCTTCAATCTTACTAGAAATAAATTCTACTGGAAACTTCTCCACACTGAAATTATATTTGGATGATATACTGCTGAGCTCTCGTACAGATCTATCCCTTACTGCATAAAATGAAGAATCTGACATGTCGGCGCTAACATTACTAAGTCTGACCCCAAACACTTTCACATAATCATTAAAAGTAACATCTGCATTATTTTTCTTGTATTTTGAGTAATGGCTAACAAATGCATTTCCAGAATGTGAAAGATCAACATCCTGCTCTATTATATGTTTGTAATCGCGACAGGCTTCTATCAGATGGCTTGCAACTTCCTCCATGTAATCATATGGAATTATGGCTTTAAAACTATGATTTGAAATTAACTTATATAATGAAGAACCTGATTGTGAAAACCTATCTTTTACCTTATCAAATAATAAACTACAGATTATTGGTATAAAAACAGAAGAATCTATATAAACATTGAGATTTTCTGTTCCACCCAACGCATTTATAAGATGAGATGAATTTGTATTTAGGAAAGCATCATATAATTTTGCACAAGCAACATGCTTAGCAAAATCTGAAGTGGCGAAAAATGCGGAAAGTTCCTTAAATATTTCAGATGTTTGATCTTGACCAAAATTCGATGCAATAATTTCTCTAATTGAATTGTAAGCATCATTATGCTTTAATTCACCGTCATAAGTACTATAGTTTTTCCCAGATAGATAAATTGTTAACTCTAGGAAGTTATCTACAAGTAAATCTTGAATTCGATCGTCAATATCTGTTGCTAAACTAGATACTTTATCTTTGAAATCAATTTTTAATATTTCCAGTTCAAGCTCTGTGGTTTTTTTCAGTCCAGCAAATCGATCTTTTTCAGGTGCCGAGAGAGTAATCACTCCTCTTTTATTTATTATTTCACCTCCTTGCAAAAGGCTATCTATGTTCGAATTGATCTGTACCAATTGATTTTCTTGAATGTTAAAAACTGTCTTTATTTCATTTAGTAAGGAGTTCCTAGCAAAGCCATTAATCTCCCTTGAAAGCACTGACATTATTATCGATTGAAAAAATCGCTGTCTAAGATCCTTTGTTTTTTGATCGAATAATAAAAGTGAAGAGACTGCTTCATTTTTTGGACCAAGATATTCTTTCTGTTTCTCTGTAGCAGGACCAACATTTACCCCCATCAATAACAGTGCATCCTTTACCTTGTTATGATTTATCAAACGTGTAGCAATAGCTTGGCTGTCATATTTATTGATTGTAACTCCATGCTTTAAAAAAATCTCCTCTTTTATTGTTGCGTATGTGCCTTCTGGTATCCTACGTGAAGATAGGAAATACATAATATTCGTGTCATAATTTTTTTTCAGCTTGATAGCATCCGAGTTTATTTTATTTTGCCATTTTTTTTCTACGGAAATTTGAATTCCTATATTTACACCGCTTGCAGGCATAACTGCTAAATTAAAATCCTTACCACCATCGTAAGGTCCATCGCAGTAGTCGGCATCCCCTAACCCAATCAATGGTACTACAATTGCGGCTATTGAACGAAAAACAGATACATCGGTTGCTTCAATCAATCTGGCAAATGTCTCAATGTTCATATTTACCTTATATAGTTATGCATTCTAATTATTACTTTGATAGGGATTTGTCAAACTACTCTATCAAAGAAATGTTGACTAAAAGTGGAGATTCAGACTGCTTTATCCATATTTTTACTCATGCAAAGTTAGCGCAAACATACCTATAAGCCAATAGTTTTCCAAGAAAATTTAAATTATTACCGGTTAAATAAACTCAAAAATCATGCGAGTTGCTAAGGTTTTTACTAAGGTACCTCTACAGGATTTATGCCGATGACGACGTGTACATTCCGTACAAAGTCAAATTTTCCGATCTCTCCTTCATGTCCGCTCTTGGCACAAAGCCAACGGTCAGGACGCCCCCATCATAACCAAAACTCTTCCAGTTGACTTAGTACCCCCCCCCCCTAAATCAACAACTTCACCCGATCATAAATCAGTCGGTCCTCGAGCCGCGCGGAGCGGGCGTGCTGGCGCAGGGTGCGGATCAGGTTATCAATCAACGCGTGGGCGGCGGTACTGAGAATGCTGTTACGCCGGGTGACGATATTCAGCCGCGCCAGGTCACAGCCTTCCTGTAGCGCCAGCGGTTGCAAGCGTCCGGCAAACTGCGGTAGTCCGAGCAACGGTGCCGGGCACCAAGTGCACATGTCTGCCGATTCCACCATTGCCTGTAGCATGCCAAGGGAATGCGCATGAATAATGCGGTTCGGATCAAGCTGAGCGCCGTGTCGGCTGAACAGTTGGTGGATTAAATCGTCATAATTTTCTGGCGTATAGTTCAGCACCCAATCCTGCTCCAGCAATTGGTGGACTGAGGTGCTTTGGCCCAACGGATGGCCGTGGCGCACCATCACCGCCGTTTCATAATCCAGCAATGGTTCACAATGAAACTCCTGCGGTGCCATCGAAGCCGGAAGCGGCGTGATGGCGAAATCCATCGTGCCCTCTCGCAGTTGGGATTGTGCGTTGGCCATCAGGCTTTCAAACAGCTCCAGTTTTACCCTGGGCATCTTTTTGCGAAAGGCCATCACGGCCGCCGGTAACACCGTCAGCATCAGCCATGGCGTGATCGCCACCTTCACCTGTTCTTGCGCCAACCCGCGCAGGCCAGCCATTTCATTGTTGGCCTGTTCCAGTTGGTTTAACAC
This sequence comes from Serratia proteamaculans, assembly GCF_008830365.1. Lineage (GTDB taxonomy): Bacteria > Pseudomonadota > Gammaproteobacteria > Enterobacterales > Enterobacteriaceae > Serratia > Serratia proteamaculans. The sequence goes on from NZ_WBKI01000001.1 coordinate 1,569,864, forward strand.
CAGCCGGGCGTGAGCCAGCAGCGTTTTCCCGTAAGGCGTAAAGCCCAGCCCGGCCGGTGTACGGATCAGCAATGGCAGTTCCTGCTGCTGTTCCAGCTCACGCAGGGCGCGCGTGACCGCCGCCTGTGAAAGCCCCAACTGCCGTGCGGCGGCGCGGATGCTGCCACCGTCGGCACTGGCGACCAAGGCCTGTAACTGATGTAGTTTCATCACGCCCCCTGACAATCAAAGGTTGTCAGCATAACCGAACGACGGCTCCCCGGGCAAAAGGTTGTTTGTTAGTCTCCGAAGTACCTTGTTCCCGGTTATTGATTGCATCGGGAACCGAATACTCCAGTTGGAAACCCTGATGACTCATTCGCTGGTCTTACCTGAAATAGCCGCTGTTCAGCACGAAATGGTCGCCATTCGTCGCCATATTCATGCTCATCCCGAACTGGGATTTAACGAGTTCGCCACCAGCGATTTGGTGGCAAAACTGCTGTCCGAATGGGGTTATCAGGTCACGCGCCATATAGGACAAACCGGGGTTGTCGCCACGCTGCAACGCGGCGTGGGGAAATCGCTTGGCTTGCGTGCCGATATGGACGCGCTGCCGATTGAAGAAACCAGCGAATTGCCCTATGCCAGCACCCATAGCGGCGTGATGCACGCCTGCGGCCATGATGGCCACACCACCATGCTATTGGCGGCGGCGCGTTATCTGGCGCAGCGGTCTGACTTTACCGGTACCCTGCACCTGATTTTTCAGCCAGCAGAAGAAGGCGGCGGCGGTGCCCGAGTGATGATGGAAGACGGGCTGTTCGAGCGTTTTCCCTGCGATGCCGTGTTCGCCATGCACAACGTGCCCGGCTTCCCGGTCGGCCAACTGGGCTTTGCCAACGGCCCCTTCATGTGCTCGGCCGATACCGTCAACATCACCCTGCATGGCCACGGCGGCCATGGCGCGGTGCCGCAGCATACCGTTGATCCGATAGTAGTCTGTGCCGCCATCGTGATGAGCCTGCAGACCATCGTATCCAGAAATATCGATCCGCAGGAAACGGCGATTGTGACCGTGGGCGCGATCCAGGCCGGTCATGCAAGCAATGTCATCCCCTCGACTGCCACCATGACGCTGAGCGTGCGCGCGCTGAATGCCAATGTCCGTCAACGGCTGGAAGACCGCATTACGGCACTGGTGGAAGCACAGGCCGTCAGTTTTGGTGCCCGGGCAGAGATTGATTACCAACAGGGTTATCCGGTGTTGGTAAACCACGCGGCGGAAACTGAGCTGGCGCGAACGGTCGCGCTGGAATGGGCCGGTGAAAGCCGGGTTATCCCCAACCTGCGCCCGATTACCGCCAGTGAAGACTTCGCTTTTATGCTGGAGAAATGCCCCGGCAGTTATATCTCAATTGGCAACGGGGAAAGCACGCCCGGTAACTCGCTGCATAACGCCGGTTACGATTTTAACGACGAGTGTTTGCCGATTGGCGCCACTTATTGGGTCAAGCTGGTTGAACGCTTCCTGGCTTAATCCCTTTTTGAACACCACTTCGCTGAGGAAAACCAAATGAAAACAAAAAGTAGCCTGGTTTTATTGCTGCCACTGGCATTCAGTTTCGCCGCCTTTGGCGGGGAGTTCAGCGGCAAGGTGATTAAGCTGGGCATAGACCCCACCTTCCCGCCGCTGGAATACAAAACGGCGCAAGGAGCCCTGACCGGGTTCGGTGTGGATATCGCTCAGGCGCTGTGCGATGAAATGCAGGCCAGGTGCGTGTGGGTCGAAAGCAGTTGGGACGGGATGATCCCGGGATTGCAGGCAAAAAAGTTTGACGCTATCGCCTCCTCAATGACCATTACGCCGCAGCGCGAAAAGCAGATCGCCTTCTCAAACAAGGTTTCTAACGCCCCGGCGCGGCTGGTGGCACGCAAAGGCAGCGATCTGCAACCCACGGCGGCTGCGTTGAAAGGCAAGTCAATTGGCGTGCAGCAGGGCTCCAGCCAGGAAGCTTATGCGAACGCACTGTGGCGACCGGCCGGTGTCAATGTCGTTGCCTATCAGAGCCAACAGGAAGTGAATGAGGATCTGGCCAACGGCCGGTTGGATGCTTCGTTGCTGGCCAGCGTCAGCGCCAGTGAATTCTTCAAAACGCCCGGCGGCAAGGACTTCGCCTTTACCGGTGCGGAACTGAACGACAGCAAATATTTTGGCATTGGCGATGGTATTGGCGTGCGTAAAGAGGACAGCGCATTACTTGATGCCTTCAACGCGGCGCTGAAAGCCATTATCGCCAACGGCACCTATAAGAAGGTGAACGATAAATACTTTGATTTTGATATGTACGGTGCAGGTGAATAACGGCGAGGCAGACTAAAAGGGCCAGGCGAGTGCCTGGCCCAATAAAAACGGTTACTTCACTTCGCCCATAGCCTTCAGCTTTTTGGACAGTTCGCGACGTTCTTTAGACAGATCGGCATTTTTGATGATGTAGTCATCAACGCGATCTTCATAGTCGCTACGCATGTTGGCAATGATGCCCTGAACATCTTCAATGCTCATGCCCGGCTTGATGTACTCACTCAGGTTATCGAGCAACAGCACACGCTTCTGGTTGTCGCGGACTTTCTTCTCGTTGTCGACAATTTCACGCTGCAGCTTATTTTTACGTCGGAACATACGCACAAACTCCAGAACGTCCTGGAAACTCGGCTTATTTGCATTATCCATCTTCATACCCTTGCTTTAGTAATACACAGATTCATTTGCTTACGGCCACAATGAGACCAAGATACAGGTTTGTGGCGCTCAGACACAACACTCATCGCCCTATCTTACTCACTTTAGCGCCGCGACAAAAACCCGAAGCGCCTGCTTCATGATCTGGCCCCCTATTCACGCTCGCCGGCGGTACACACCTTGAGCAAGTCACCCAGCTCTTCCAACTGCTGCGTCAGTTCCATGCTCAACCATACGTAGCCGTAGATCGGTGCTTCACCATGCTGGCTGACGCTGGCTTCCTGCATCAGGGTTTTCAGCTCCGCAGCGATTTCGCTCAGTTCCCCTGCCGCCATCGCCCGCTGCGCCTGCGGGCCGTTACGCATTGTCTCCGCCAGCGCTTCCAGCGAGCGTAGCGTCAACAGTTGCGCACTGCGCAGGGTTTTGGCATTCAGCATAATAAAATGGGTTTCGCGCGAGGCCCAGTAAGCGTCGGCCAACAGCTCCAGGGTACAGACCAAATTGCGGCTCAGCGTCTGCACCGCTTCGAATACCGCTTTGGGAATATGGGTTTCTTTGCTGCTGGGCACAATCAGCCCGCGCAATTTGACCACCTGATTCAGCAAGTCTTTCAGTTGCGGCTCCAGCCGTGGCCGTTCGATCATGTTCGGGGACAGATAAGCGCCGTAGATCTTGCCCGCGCTTTGCAGGCAATCCGCCATCTGCATGCGCCACAGGATGTAGGCGCGCTGTGGGTAAATACTGGTGAACAACAACGCCAGCAGTGAGCCAAAAATCACGTCGCCGCTGCGCCACAGTGCAGTGTGCATATCACCGGCCCCCGCGCCACAGACCACCGCCAGCGTAATACCCACCAACAGCGCCATATAGGGCCGTTTGCCGAGCGTAAGATAGCCGCAGAAAAACATCACCACCCCGCACCACGCCAGCATTAAGGGGAGTGAATACAGCTCAAGATACAGCGCGATCAGGCCCGAGGCGGCACCAAACACCGTGCCGGCGATACGCTGCAACGCCCTTTGCAACACGTTGCCCCAAAACGAGATCGGCCCCATCACCACCACCAGGGTAATCAGCGGCCAGGTGCCTTCCGGCACTTCAAGCAGGCGGATCAGCAGGAAGGTCAGGATAAACGCCAGCCCAATGCGCACACCGTGCACAATGCGGTAATGGCGATAAGTCAGACGTTCAAACGACGATATTTTTCTGTCGAGGCGCACAATGCATCCCGTTATCGATGGCGAGAAAGAACATCAGTTTAGCGGAGGAAGGCAGGCGGAGAAAAGGCGGATAAGGCGTCCCCTATCCGCCGTCAGACGTTAAGCGGCATATTTATCCACCAGCGCGCGCAAAATGGCGGCGGTTTCCACATCCATCACCCCGTCGTACTGCCGTTGACGGAAATGCAGCTGGAAGGCGCGCACCAGTTGACGATAGCCTTCGGCATCGGTCGCTGCCGAGGTGTCGTAACCGTATTTAGCGAACAGCGCCAGCAAATCAGGCTGCGCCGGCAGGCCGTGGCACTGATACTCATGCTGGTGACGTTGCTTCACCGCTTCGTCATACCAGGCGCCTACACCTGCCTGATATAGCTGGTGCCACGGAAACTTCGGACCGGGATCACTTTTGCGGCCCGGAGCAATATCGGAATGCGCCACCACGTTGACCGGCGTGATATCCGGATAGCGTTGCAGAATGTTCTGCGCCAGTTGGCTGACCGCCGCAATCTGCTGCGGGTTAAACGGCGGGAAGCTAATGTCTTCGCCATCGCCGCTGGCCAGATTGACGATCTCAATGCCAATCGACGTATCGTTGAGATTATTGCGATTGCCCCACTGACTGGCCCCGGCATGCCAGGCGCGTTCCACTTCATCGACCAGGTTGAAAATGCGCACGCCGTTGAAACCGGCGGCCTGATAGCTTTGATCTTCAGGATCCGGCACCAGATAATGGGCGCTGACCGACTTGCCGGTCAGTGACTGCACCGAATCGGCAAAGTTTTGCGCCGTGTAATGCAGCACCAGAAAACGCACCCGGTGGCCAAAGCTGGCTACCGAACGGTAGCTGTTGTAATCCATACTGAACATAATAGATTCCTTGTTAGTTAAACTCGCGTACCACAGTCATTGCAGGATCCGTTCCGCTCAAGCGGCCGCAACGTACAGCGACCCTACAATGTCTTTGCGGACCATGTCCACCCGTTCATGTTTAGCTAATTGCTAAAGTTAAAGCAAGAAATATTTAGTGAAAGCAATATTTACCTTTTTGCTAAAGAGTGCGATCATCCGACAATGGAAACCAAAGAAATAAGACGCAATAATTTGCGCGAGCTGATGGCCAGCTACGCCCGCCAGGGTGTTAACCAGAACGAGTTTGCGCTGCTGGTAGAGTCCTCTTCGCCGACGCTCAGCCAAATCAGCGGTGAAAAGTCATCCCGCAACCTGGGTGATAACCTCGCCAGACGGATCGAGGCCAAACTGAATCTGCCCAAGGGCTGGTTTGACGTTTTCCATGAAAAAGAGCTGGTACGGCCGTTTGATAACGTGGCGGCAGAGTCGGATTTTCAACCTGCCCGCCTGAAGCCGGTGGTATGGGAAGACACCGAACAGGACAAGGAAGAGTTTGTGGAAATCCCGCTGCTGGATATCAATTTTTCTGCCGGCGACGGCTGTTATGAAATCGTCGATCGTGAAGAGTTTTCGCTGATCTTCCGTCGCTACTATCTGCACAAGATGGGGGTGGCAGTGAATGCCGCGCGCATCATCCGCATTTCGGGCTCCAGCATGGAACCGCGTCTGCAAGACGGCGATGTGGTGGGGATTAATACCGATGACATCCGCATTCGCGAAGGCAAGACCTACGCCATTCGGCACGGTAATCTGCTGCGGGTAAAAGTGTTGATAGAACAGCCCGACGGCGGCGTCACTATTCGCTCCCTGAACCGGGAAGAATACCAGGACGAACACCTGAGTTATCCGCAGCGCAAAGACCAACTGGTGGTGCTGGGCCGCGTTTTCTGGTCTTCTTCGTCCTGGTAATAAGCCGGGCGCCGTGGGTCGGCGCCTTGCTGTTATTTAAAATCAACCACCATCTGCTGCTGGATCGATAACCCACGCGTGGACTGCACGCAACAGTCGATATAGTCGGTAAAGCGCGGCGGCTTCGGCATGCCCAGCTTAAGGATTTTGTCATTGCTGAAACGCACGTTAAGCATGGCGAAAGATCCATACAGGCGCATCGCCTTCAGCATCAGTCGTTCGTTACAAGGCCCGAAAATATCCTTCAGCTGCTTGCGCATTTTCAACAGCGCTTCGTAACTGACCTGCGCGTAATGATCGCCAAGCGGCGGTTTTTCCAGCGCGGCGGCAATCGCACGGTCAATATCCGCAAAGCTGACGCTGCTCTCTTCACCGGCGGAGATATGATAAACATCATTATCCAGCGTTTCGCTGTTCAACAGCATCACCAGCGCATCGGCACAGTAATCGACCGGGATCACGTCGATGTTGTCCTGCAGTGAACACATAAACTTGCGCAGCATCAGCGCCATGCTGAACACCCAGAAAATGCTGCTGGAAGGCTGGCAGCCCAGGCGAGTATGCCCCACCACGATCGAAGGACGGGCAATCACCAGCGGCAGCTGCGGACAGCGTTGGCGCATTAGCTGCTCGATGGTCGATTTGGAGCGGGTGTATTCCACCAAATGCTCGGCGGTTTCTTCAAATTCACCACTCTCTGCCACCAGAGAACCCGGTTCCGGCGCACAAGACATGGCGGTACCCACGTGCAGGAAACGTTTTAATCCAGACACCTGCGCCATTCTCTCGGCAAAGGCCAGCGTGCCTTCGACGTTCACCTTCCAAATAAGAGGATTGTTGCCAAACGAGGCTACTGCGGCACAATTAATAACGTGCGTTACATTGTTAATTCGTGTGTCCGCTAAAAAGTCAGCGGGCTCACCTAAGTCGCCCAGCAATATATTTTCTATCGTGATCTTTGAAAATAAATCAGCATCAACATTAAACTTTTCCATATTCATTCGAATACGTTCCAGTCCCTGCTGTGCATTTTCAGCCCGCACTAACAGAAGATAGTTAATAGACTGATTTTCTTTAATTAATTTCTCGAGAACCGCACCACCGAGAAAGCCGGTAGCACCGGTTAACAGCAGAGTTTTCATAATAAGTGTCCACATTGGTATTGAATGCTGCTGATTGTATGTGGAAACAATTAAACGAATACTAAATAAAACTCAGTGGCATCTATTTATCTTTTCTTAATATTATCTTAAGGAATGTTCTGAAACATCACGAAGGTATTTGGTAACACATTAACAAAAAAACAAACCATAATAATGTGGCCGTTGACATTCCATTGAGAGAAACTCTGATTTAATTTCCTGGCAAATTCTATTACCTTTTCTCATCCGGAGTATTTATGAGCTATAACCAAAAAGTCTGGCTGGGCATCCTGGTCCTGTGCAGCGTTTTCTGGCTGGCGGTGATCGGCAGTGTTTTCTCGGCCCATAGGGCCTTCGAGCACGCTAATCTGCAAAACCGGCAGGATTTTGCCGCCCGATATGCTCAGCATTATCATGGTGCTGCGGCACCCGGCCACAGCCTCCAGGCAAAGTCGCCGACTTCTTGAGACTCCCCCCAGAATGGGTAGGGACAAGCGCTGCCAAGGATCCTATGATGCCCTATGATTTACAGGGAGAATAATATGGGTCGAAAGCTGGATAGCTTACCGCAAGCAGAGCGTGAAAAAATTGAAGTCGATTTACTGGCCCTCAGCGTCATTTACAACGAACGCTATGGCATTACCGTCAATGACGCCACCAACGCCGAACAACAGGTGCCCGATTATTTACGCCCCTACTTTCATCTGCGCCTGAACTACTACCGCAGTGCGTAATGCCGCGCATTTCGGTGATTAACACTAACGACTCGTACATCTCGCCGTTACAATAGAGGCATATTCCCTACGCCACGTGAGAGATGCGATTTTGAGCAGCAAGGCACCGGCCACATTCTACATTCACGACTACGAAACTTTCGGTATTAGCCCATCACTGGACCGCCCGGCGCAGTTTGCCGGTGTGCGTACCGATGCGGATTTCAATATTATCGAAGAGCCGTTAGTCATCTACTGCACCCCGGCCGATGACTACCTTCCCGATCCTGAAGCGGTGATGATCACCGGTATCACGCCGCAACTGGCGCTGGCCAAGGGTGTCAACGAAGCCGACTTTGCGCGTCAGATCCACCAGGCGTTCAGCGTGCCCGGCACCTGTATTCTGGGTTACAACAACATCCGCTTCGATGACGAAGTCAGCCGCAATATTTTCTACCGCAGCTTCTATGATCCTTATGCCTACAGCTGGCAGAACGGCAACTCACGCTGGGATCTGCTCGACGTTATGCGTGCCTGTTATGCACTGCGCCCGGACGGCATCGTCTGGCCGGAGAACGAAGACGGCTTCCCCAGCTTCCGTCTGGAGCACCTGACCCGTGCCAACGGCATCGAACATGAGCATGCCCATGACGCGATGTCGGACGTCTACGCCACCATCGCCATGGCCAAACTGGTTAAACAGGCGCAGCCACGGCTGTTTGATTTCCTGCTGCAGCACCGTAACAAGCATAAGCTGAACGCCCTGATCGACATCGCAGAAATGACACCCCTGGTGCACGTTTCAGGCATGTTCGGGGCCGCACGCGGCAACACCAGTTGGGTCTCGCCGCTGGCCTGGCACCCGGATAACAAGAACGCAGTGATCATGTGCGATCTGGCCGGCGATATGACGCCGCTGCTGACGCTGAGTGCCGACGAGCTGCGTGAACGGCTGTATACCCGCCGCGACGATCTGGCCCCCGGGCAATCACCAGTCCCAATCAAACTGGTGCATATCAATAAATGTCCGGTGCTGGCACCGGCCAAAACCCTGCTGCCGGAAAACGCCGAGCGGCTGGGTATCGATCGTCAGGCCTGCCTGCAAAACCTGCAGTTGTTGCGCCAGCATCCGCAAGTGCGTGAAAAAGTCGTCGCGCTGTTCGCCGAAGCCGAGCCTTTCAAGGGATCGGATGATGTCGATGCGCGGCTGTACGACGGTTTCTTCAGCGATGCCGACAAGGCGGCGATGAAGATTATTCAGCAGACCAAACCGCAGAACCTGCCGGCGCTGGATCTGACCTTCAGCGATAGCCGCATGAAGGAGTTGCTGTTCCGTTTCCGTGCCCGCAACTACCCCAATACGCTGGATGACGCCGAACAACGCCGCTGGTTACAGCATCGTCAGGAAGCCCTGAGCGCCGAACGGGTGCAGAGCTATGTCCTGCAACTGGAATCGCTGTATAACCTGCATGAAGGCGATCAGGAAAAGACCGCGCTATTGAAAGCGCTGTTTGAGTACGGCAAAGAATTGGTCGGCTGACAAAAACAACAAAGGGCGCCGAGGCGCCCTTCTTAATACTTACTGAATAAAGCTTAGGCTACGTCTTCGCTAGCCTGTGGTACCGGCAGGCGGAAGCTGCGGGTCACAAAGGCCAGGTAAATCAGGCCAATTGCCGCCCACACCAGGCCCAGCGTCATGGAGCTGGCTTCCAGATTCAGCCACAGCGCGCCCACGGTCAGCGCACCCATAATTGGCAGGATCAGGTAGTTAAAGGTGTCTTTAACGGTACGGTTCAGCTTGTCGCGAATATAGAACTGCGAGATCACCGACAGGTTCACAAAGGTAAACGCCACCAGCGCACCGAAGTTAATCAGCGCCGTTGCGGTAACCAGATCAAACGACACCGCAGACAACGCAATCACGCCGACCAGCAGCACGTTCAGTGCCGGGGTACGCCATTTCGGGTGCACATAACCGAAGAAACGCTCCGGGAATACGCCATCACGACCCATCACATACATCAGGCGCGAAACACCGGCGTGCGATGCCATGCCTGAAGCCAGTACGGTCACACAAGAGAACACCAGGATCACCGACTGGAAGAACTTGCCGGCCACGTACAGCATGATTTCCGGCTGAGACGCGTCAGGATCTTTAAAGCGTGAAATGTCCGGGAAGTACAACTGTACAAAGTAAGACACCACGATAAAGATGATACCGCCGATCAACGCCGTCAGGAAGATGGCTTTCGGGATCACGTTCTCTGCGTCTTTGGTTTCTTCAGACAGCGAACTGATGCCGTCAAAACCGAGGAACGAGAAGCACAGAATGGTCGCACCGGTAATCATCGGCACCACGTGCGCACCCTCAGACCAGAACGGACGGCTGCTGATCAACGTACCGGCACCTTCACCATGTGAAATACCGTTCACTACCAGGAACAGGAACACGATCATGATCGCCACCTGCACCACCACGATAATGGAGTTCAGGTTCGCCACCAGCTTGATGCCGCGCAGGTTGAACAGCGTCATCAGCGCGACCAGTGCCGCCACGAAGATCCACGAAGGCACTCCCGGGAAAATGGCTTCCAGGTAAATCTTGGCCAACAGGATGTTGATCATCGGCATGAACAGGTAGTCCAGCAGCGACGACCAGCCCACCATAAAGCCGACGTGCGGGCTGATGGCTTTCTGGGCATAGGTATAGGCAGAACCGGCGGACGGGAATTTCCGTACCAGTTTGCCGTAGCTCAGTGCGGTAAACAGGACCGCCAGCAGAGCAAAGGCGTACGCAGTGGCGACGTGACCATCGGTCAGGCCGGATACGATGCCAAAGGTATCGAAGATGGTCATTGGCTGCAGATAAGCCAGCCCCATCATCACTACCGGAACTAAAGTCAGGGTTTTACGCAGCTGTGCGCGTTCAGCCGGAGCGGCATTGATGATGTTATCGGACATGACGCAGCCCCCCCTTACCTTCAGCCTTGCGGAGCGTAGACACGCCAAGACTTAAGGTTGCGGGGAAACTTCGCAACTTGCGACTGAATTCAAAAAGAAGGGGATTGGAAGCTGGATAACGAGTCAAGGCGGCCTTGGCTGCTCCATAATCGCTGCGACCGCAGCGGAAACCGGCGGGCACCGGTGCTAAAGTGAAAAATTGCCCCATCTTTCTTATCCTCATGAGTCACGACCATAAAGTTTTATTTGATCGCGCACGAAACTATTTATCTATCCGGATCGGTGTCCGGCCTCGCTTGGTGTATGAAACGCACAGTTTGTAGAACACAAATGCAAAAAAAATAACCGACGCGTTAAAACGTCGGCTATCTGCATTAGGGATATTTTGCACCAGAAACCCTCCTGATGACAAGATCAGGAAGGCCTGTTAAACAAATTCTTTTCGCGATCGTTCGGAAATGCGCCCTTATGGGTGAATTAATCCGCTATCTTCACTTTCACCGATCAACTTAATGACGCTCAGTTTACGCCCCCTCAGGCATTTTTCAACATCCAGTCGATCTCGGTTTCCGTCACCAGCCGTTCGAACTGCATCAGTTCATCCATTTTGCAGGCGTGATAAACATGCGCGAAACGCTCGCCGAGATACTGCGTCAGTTCGTGCTGATGCTCAAATTCATACAGCGCATCGCTTTGGCGGATCGGGAACGGCAGCCCTTCCTGCTCCAGCCCGTTGCCGGTCACCGGCTCAGGTAATGGCAGTTCGTTATCCAGCCCGTAAAGAATGCCTGACAGTATCGCCGCCACCACCAGATAAGGATTGGCATCGGCGCCCGCAACGCGGTATTCCACCCGATGATTCTCCTGCTCGCCGCAGGGAATACGCAGTGCAACGGTGCGGTTATTGTGTCCCCAGGATGCCTGGGTAGGCACATACATTCCCGGCTGAAAACGACGGAAGGCGTTAATATTGGGTGCCAGCAGCGCCATGGAAGCCGGCATTAAGGTAATCATCCCGGCCAACGCGCGATGCAGCAATGTAGAGTCTTCGCCGTCCGCTTGCGCGAACAGGTTGTTGCCGTTGCCGTCGAGCATGCTGATATGTACGTGCATGCCGCTACCGGCGTATTCCTCATAAGGTTTCGCCATAAAGGTGGCGTGCAAGTGATGATTTTCCGCCACCATTCGCACCAGACGCTTTAACCCCAGCGCATGGTCACAGGCCAGCAGCACGTTATCGGTATGCTTCAGGTTCACCTCGAACTGGCCGGGTGAGGCCTCCGCGACCGCGCCGTCCGCCGGCAAGCCCTGCATCTGTGCCAGGCTGTCGATGTCGTTTAACACCTCGGCAAAATGATTCAGGTTATCCAGCGAGTAAACCTGGCTCTGCATATTGCGCTCCTGGGTACCGGGCGCACAGGGTGGCTGCAAATACCCCTCTGAGTCTCGCTGTCGATCAATGAGATAGAACTCCAACTCTACCGCTACCACCGGGAACATGCCGCGCTGGCGCAACGCCTGCCACACTCGATTCAGGACATTACGGGGTTCAACGTCAAAGGGAGTGCCATCTTCATCCAGCATGGTCAGCAACACCTGACCGATATTATCCGGGTCCGCCGCTGACGGTGTCAGTGAACCGAGCACCGGCAGACAAACGCGGTCCGGCTCACCCAGTTCCTGGCCCAGGCCTGCCTCTTCCACCACATTGCCCAAAATATCCATAGCGAATACCGAGGCGGGGAAGTAACAGCCTTTTTCCAATTTTTTCAGTCCGGAGACGGGAATACGTTTACCGCGGAAGGAACCATTCAGGTCAGTGAGAAGGATATCGATATACTGCGTTGAGGGGTGGCGTTCCAAATAGTGAGCAACCTCACGTTGGAACGCGCTACTTCGCCTCTCTTCATTATGCTGTGCAAAATTTTCAACTGCTGCGATATTGGTTTGCATACATCACCCGCCATTATGCTCTGAGAACGCGCTTGCGTTCGCCTGCCGATAGGTTCAACACATGGTCTGATTTCTCTGTAGACTGCGCCAGAATGGGCGCTCAAAATAACATCCATAATATGAAACATAGCCTTAACACAAATGGTTTGCAAATGTTACAATCCTGTTTGATTATTCGCCACCGACTGCTAAATTGATAAAATATTGACCGAAAAGGCGTTAACTGCCTTTTTGTGTACAGAATTTCGTCCGCCAGAATGGGGGTGGTCATGGGCAATATATTTTCCATATCGGTCACAACTACCGATATCATGCTGTGTCGAACTCACTCAGACAGGCACCTGACACCGATATTCATTTCTGCCTGTCGTCCCTACCAGAAGGAAGTACCGCTATGAGCGAAGTCAGCTTGGCACCAGGCAAGCGCCTGTCACAGATCCGTCTGCAATTGGGTTTGTCGCAGCGCCGGGTCGCCGAACTGTCCGGGTTAACCCACAGCGCAATCAGCACTATCGAGCAGGACAAGGTCAGTCCGGCCATCAGTACGCTGCAAAAATTGCTGAAGGTTTACGGGCTGTCGCTGTCGGCATTCTTTGCCGAACCTGAGGCCACCAATGAACCCAAAGTGGTGATCGAGGCCGAAGATCTGATCGAGATCGGCAGCCAGGGCGTGTCGATGAAGCTGGTGCACAACGGCAACCCAACGCGCAATCTGGCGATGATGCTGGAAACCTACCAACCCGGCACCACCACCGGAGAGAAAATCAAGCACCAGGGCGAGGAGATTGGCACCCTGCTGGAAGGCGAGATCATGCTGACCATCAACGGCCAGACCCACAGTCTGAGCGCCGGCCAGAGCTATGCGATTAACACCGGCATTCCCCACAGTTTCAGCAATACCTCGGCGCGCGTCTGCCGCATCGTCAGCGCACATACCCCCACCACCTTCTGACCCCTTGGGGCGGAGGCGTTATGCAGGAACATGTCGCCAGTTATTATGCCGCTACCGCCAACCCGTTCGCGCCCTATCCGGCGCTGAACGGGCCGGTCCGCTGCGACGTCTGCATTATTGGCGGCGGCTTTACCGGCCTGTCGTCGGCGTTGCATTTGGTTGAGGCCGGTTACGATGTGGTGCTGCTGGAAGCCGCCCGCATCGGCTGGGGCGCCAGCGGTCGCAACGGAGGTCAGGTAGTCAACTCCTACAGTCGTGATATCGATGTGATCGAAGCGCGCTATGGCGCGGATACCGCAGCGATGCTGGGCAGCATGATGTTCGAAGGGGCAGAGATTATCCGCCAGCGCATCGATCAATACGCCATCGCCTGCGACTACCGTCCCGGCGGCATCTTCGCCGCTCTGAATCCAAAACAACGCGATGAGCTGCAGCAGCAACAGATCCGCTGGCAGCGCTATGGCAATCACCAATTGGAATGGTTGGATCAGCAGGCTATCCGCCGTGAGATTGCCAGCGAGCGTTACGTCGGCGGGCTGTTGGATCACAACGGCGGCCACCTGCATCCACTCAATCTGGCGCTGGGTGAAGCCGAGGCGGTACGCCGTCACGGCGGGCGGCTGTTCGAACAATCTGCCGCCACGCGCATCGACTACGGCGAAACGGTCAAGGTGCACACTGCCCAGGGGTCGGTCAGCGCCAACTTTGTGATTATTGCCGGCAACGCCTACCTCGGTGAGCAACTCGAACCCCGCCTTAGTCGCTTAAGCATGCCCTGCGGCTCACAAGTTCTCGCCACCGAACCGTTGTCCAGTGACATGGTGCTGTCGCTACTGCCCAATAATTTCTGTGTCGAAGACTGCAATTACCTGCTGGATTACTTTCGCCTGACCGCCGACAACCGCCTGCTGTATGGCGGTGGCGTGGTGTATGGCGCCCGCGACCCTGCCGATATCGACGCGTTAATCCTGCCCAAGCTATTGAAGACTTTCCCGCAACTGAAACGGGTGCGGATTGATTACCGCTGGAGCGGCAATTTCCTGCTGACGCTGTCACGTATGCCGCAGTTTGGTCGGTTGGAGAATAACGTCTATTACATGCAGGGCGACAGCGGTCATGGCCTGACCAGCACGCATTTGGCGGGCAAGCTGATCGCCGAAGTGCTGCGCGGCGATGCCGAACGCTTTGACGCCTTCGCCAAATTGCCGCACCTGCCTTTTTTGGGTGGACGCCAGCTGCGCGTTCCCTTCACCGCCCTCGGCGCGGCCTACTATGCGTTGCGTGACCGGCTGGGGTTCTAGTGCCTGCCCGACCAGATTTTTTTGATCTCAGTTATGCCATTTAGTTTGTTGCGGAAATCGCAATCTGTGTTACAAAAGGCTTACTTTAGCCATCTAAACACCTAAACGTCTTTTAATCACACTATGCCAATTCCTACGCCCTCACGCCTCGAGATGCGCAATATTTCGATCGCCTTTGCTGGCTTCAACGCCCTGCAAAACGTTGACTTCACCCTGCAGGGCGGCTCTACCCATGCGCTGGTCGGCGCTAATGGCGCAGGAAAATCCACGCTGATGGCAATACTTTCCGGTGCGCACAACCATTACCGTGGTGAGATCTTTATCGACGGCCAAAAAGTGGATATTCATTCGCCGCTGCAGGCGCGTCAGCACGGGATCCACGTGGTGCAGCAGGAAGTGGATGTGGCGCTGATCCCCACGCTGTCGGTGGCGGAAAATATCATGCTCGACTGGCTGAACCAGCCGGGCCATCTGCTGAACTGGGCACAACTGTATCGCCAGGCGGCACAGTTACTGGCCCAGTTGGATTTAACCATTAACCTGCGTCAACGATTGGCGGACTGCACATTGGCGGAAAAACAGCAGGTGCTGCTGGCCCGTGCGCTGTCCCACCGTTGCCGTTTCCTGGTACTCGATGAACCCACTGCCCCGCTTGATCGCACTGAAAGTGAACGTCTGTTCCGCGTGGTGCGCCGTCTTAAGTCCGAAGGCATCGGCGTGGTGTTTATTTCCCACCGCATTCATGAACTGAGCGAAATCTGCGACCGCCTGACGGTACTGCGCGATGGCCGCCACGTCAGCGAAGACACCATGCAGGGGCTGAGCGGTGAGCAGATTGTCGAAAAGATGCTCGGCCATCAGTTGGACGACATCTTCCCGCCACCGCGCCCACCGCACGGTGCCCGTCCGCTGTTGCAGGTGGAAGGTCTGAACGATCGCCACAAGCTGCGTGACGTCACGCTAAGGCTGCATCAGGGGGAAATCCTCGGTATTGCCGGGCTGGCCGGTGCAGGCAAAACCGAACTGTGCAAGGCGCTGTTTGGTGCCTCAGCAGCCCGGGTTGAACGGGGCGAACTGCTGGGTAAGCCCTGGGCCCCGCGCGCGCCGCACCTCAGCGTTGAACAAGGGTTGGCGCTGGTGCCGGAAGAACGGCGCAAAGAAGGCATTTTTATTGATGAAGCCATCCCGATGAACCTGAGCGTCAGCGCCGACGAAAGCTTCTCACGCTGGAGCCTGTTCAACCGCCGTCAGGAACTGCGCTGGGCGCGGGATATCATGCAGCGCCTGAACATCCGAGCCTCTGGCCCGCAACAGCGGCTGGCCAGGCTGTCGGGCGGCAACCAGCAAAAAGTCGCCATTGGCAAATGGTTACGCGGCGACGCCAAAGTGCTGATTTTCGATGAGCCGACCAAGGGCGTGGATATCAAGGCCAAACAGGAGCTGTTCACCCTGATCGACGGCCTGGCACGTGACGGTAAAGGCATTATCTATGCTTCCGGCGAGTTCTCCGAGCTGGTCGGTTTATGCGATCGCATCTGCGTGCTGTGGGATGGCCGAGTGGTGGCGGAGCTTAACGCCGCCGAGATTGATGAAGAAACCCTATTACTGTATTCCACCGGAGGAACCCCAGCGTGAGTAAAGAATTATCCCTGCAGAATGCGCAACCCTGGCGCCATCAGCTGTTTGAATTTCTCTACAAATGGGGGATGTTACTCACCGTTGTCGCGCTGATCGCCCTGTTCGGGCTGGCGTCGGACAACTTCCTCGATCCCAATAACATCATCAATATTTTACGCTCAATTGCCATCGTCACGGTGATCGCCATAGGGGTCTCCATTTCGCTGTCGGTCGGCGGTTTCGACCTTTCCGTCGGTTCCACCGCCTCGCTGGCCAACGCCCTGGTGGTTTCGCTGTTTGTTTGGTACGGCTTCGGGACCACCGGCGCGATTGTGCTGACGTTGCTGATTTGCACGCTGGTCGGGCTGTTTAACGCTTTCCTGATCGTGGTGCTGAAGATCCCCGATATGCTGGCGACGCTGGCCAGCCTGTTTGTGATCCAGGGCGTGGCGATGACCTACAGCTACGGCGGATCCATCACCCAAAATATGCTGCTGCCGAACGGCGATATGGCGGAAGGCCTGATCCCGGAGATCTTCTCATCACTGGGCCAGGTACCGGTGATCGTGCTGATTATGCTGGCAGTCACTGTTGTGGTGCAGCTGTTCCTGTCGCTGACCAAGCATGGCCGTCGTATGTATGCCATCGGCGGTAACCCGGAGGCGGCACGCCTTTCGGGTATCCGTACCGTACGTTACAGGGTTGCAGCTTATGTCATTTCTGCCCTGCTGGCCTCGCTTGGCGGCATACTGCTGGCGTCACGTATTGGTTCTTCGCAGGTGAATGCCGGCAGCGGTTATCTGATGGATGCGGTTGCCGCCGCCTACATTGGTTTTTCGCTGGCCGGCTCCGGCAAACCTAACGCGCTTGGCACGCTGGTCGGCGCGGTGATCCTCGGCGTGCTGCAGAACGGCCTGGTGATGCTCTCCGTCCCCTACTACGCGATGGACATTATCAAAGGCCTGGTGCTGGCCCTGGCGCTGGCGATCACCTACATCCAGAAACGTTGATCCCCCCGGCGCACGCCCTGCTGCGCCGGTTTTTTCCTGCCATTCATCAATTTCTTCGTCATATCCCCTTTCCTTTTATAAGCATACAAATGATACGAATTATCATTTGCGTTTACATTTTGTTTGAAATCCTTACAATGGCCTGACGAAATACTGACGGAACGACGATCTTCGCAACGACGGAGCCCGTTTCTACTTATTATTCAAACCGTTAAAACGACACTTTGTCGATTTACATCAGACCAGGAAAGGTTTGCCTCATGGAAAAGCCACGTTATAACCAGCTTACCGCACTGATTATTGCCTCACTCGGCAGCGCCGGCGTCTTCGCCGCACCACAAGATGATGCACAGGACACCATGGTGGTGACCGCCTCCGGTTTCCAGCAACGGATCCAGGATTCCGCAGCCTCTATCTCAGTGATCCCACGCCAGCAGATTGAAGACAAAGCCTATCGCGACGTCACCGACGCATTAAAAGACGTGCCGGGCGTGGTAGTCACCGGCGGGGCAAGCAGCAGCGATATCAGCATCCGCGGCATGTCCTCCAAATACACCCTGATTCTGGTAGATGGCAAACGCGTGGACACGCGTGGCACTCGCCCGAACAGCGATAACTCCGGCATCGAACAGGGTTGGTTGCCACCGCTGGAAGCCATCGAACGCATCGAAGTAGTACGTGGCCCTATGTCATCGCTGTATGGTTCCGATGCCATGGGCGGCGTGATCAACGTGATCACCCGCAAGACCTCCAGGACCGAATGGAAAGGCTCTCTGCACGGCGACGCCACCTTCCAGGAACGCAGTGACTCCGGCGATATTTTCCAGACCAACGCCTACGCCTCCGGCCCGCTGATTGAAGGCTTGCTGGGCCTGCGGGTCAACGGCCTGCTGTCGCGTCGTGCCGAGGATCAAATCCTCAACGGCTTTAACGAACAGCGCATGCGCAGCGGCACTGCGGTATTTAGCCTGACACCGGATGATAAAAACGAATTCGACTTTGAAGTTGGCCGCTCGCTGCAGGACCGTAACAGCACGCCAGGTAAATCCATGGCGACCGAAAACTGTCGCAATAACAAATGTACGCCAAACACCGCCAGTGACAGCCTTTACGCCCGCACCAACTATGCACTGACGCATAACGGTTATTACGACTTCGGCAACACCACCAGTTACATTCAGCACGAAGAAAACAATAATCCGGGCCGCAAAATGAAGATGTATAACACCATCCTCAATACCCAAACCCAGTTTGATCTCGGCGCCCATATGCTGAGCCTGGGTGGTCAATATCGTTACGAAAAATTGAGTGACGAAGGCAATCAGTTGGAAGCGGCAGATGGCTTGAATAAGCTGACCCGTTGGAGCTGGGCGCTGTTTGCCGAAGACGAATGGGCGATGACCAACGACTTCAGCCTGACCAGCGGCATCCGTATGGATCAGGACCAGAACTACGGCAACCACTGGACACCGCGCATGTACGGCGTCTGGCACCTGACCGAGCAATTTACCCTGAAAGGCGGCGTTTCCGCCGGCTACCGGTCACCAGACCTGCGCCAATCCTCTGCCAACTGGGGACAAATCACCGGTGGTGGGCGCACCTCAATCATTATCGGCAACCCGGACCTGCAGCCAGAGAAGAGCCTGAGCGAAGAGATCGGCGTGATGTGGGATAACCAACAGGGCCTGAACGCCGGCGTAACCCTGTTCAACACCGACTTCAAAGACAAGATCACCGAAGTCCGTCGCTGTGACAGCGGTGATGGCGACGCACAATGCATGATCGGCAATACGCCTTACTACTTTATCAGTGACCGCACTAACGTTGATAAAGCCAATATGCGCGGCGTAGAGGCCACCTTCGGTTGGGAAATCACCAAGGACTGGGAGTGGACCACCAACTATACCTATACCTCGTCCGAACAGAAAAGCGGAGATTTCCAGGGCAAGCCGCTGAACCAGATGCCGAAACATATGGTTAACAGCGTGCTGGATTGGCAGGCCACACAAGACGTCAGCCTGTGGTCACGCGTGAACTTCCGCAGCAAGACTTCAGATTATTTAAGCCGGACGTCAATGGCCAAGAGCACGCCGTCTTACACCTTTGTCGATGCCGGGCTGAGCTATAAGGCCAATAAAAACCTGCAGGTTACCGGTGGGGTCTACAACATCCTCGACAAAACCGTGGATTACGATCACTACAACACCGTACTGGATGGTCGCCGCTACACCGTCGGCATGACTTACAACTTCTGATGCCACACTGGGCGCGCACTTCAAACTGCGCGCCCTTTTTGTCACTCTCGCACCCGAGGAAGCCTTAATGACATTACGTCGTTCCCCCATGGTTATCGCCCTGCTGGCCTGTATGACGCTGGCAGGCTGCAACAGTCAACCCCACACTGCGGCCCCGGCAACGGTCAGCTTTCAACATCTTAACGGCACCACAGAAGTGAAAAAACACCCGCAACGCGTGGTGGTGCTGGACTACGCTTCGCTGGAAACCCTGCAACTGCTGGGCGTCGAGCCGCTGGCACTGCCAGGCAACCGCAGCATGCTGCCGGATAGCCTGAAGCAGTATCAGGATGCCAAATACCTCAACGCCGGTACCCTGTTTGAACCGGACATGGCCACGCTGCGCGCAGCCAAACCGGATCTTATCCTGATCGCCGGTCGCTCTTCCAAGGCCTATAGTGAACTGAGTGGTATCGCACCAACGTTGAATATGGCGATTGATCCGCAAGATCAACTGGGCAGCCTTAAGCAACGGACTCTGCAGTTGGGTGAGTTGTTCGATAAACAGCAGCAGGCACAGGCCGCGGTCGACAAACTGGACGCTGAAATTGCAGCAGTCAAACCGCAAGTGGCAAAAGCCGGGCGTGGCCTGGTGGTGTTATTCTCTGGCGGGAAAATCAGCGCTTATGCGCCCAAGAGCCGTTTCAGCTTTACCTACGATGCGCTCGGATTCCCTTCGGCGTTACAGAGCGAAAACCCCGATGTCCGCGGCAACAAGCTATCGCCCGAGCAGGTGGCTAAACTGAACCCGGACTGGCTGTTTATCATCGATCGCGATGCGGCAACCGGCCGTCCGAATGCGGTTGCTCCGCAGAAGATACTCACCACTACCGCGCTGAAAAACACCGTGGCGGTGAAGAAAGGTCAGGTGGTTTATTTGCCGGCGGCGGAGGTCTATTTGTCTGGCGGTATTATCACCAGTCAGCATATCGTCGAACGCGTCGCCGACGCGCTAAACAAGAAGTAATAGTAAAAGGCCCGGTGATCACCGGGCCTTCCTGATATCAAACCACCGGCTGGTTCACCAGGCCGTCGATCAACACCTGCGGTGTCCCTTGCGAACAACGCTCAATCCGCCCACGCACGCCATACACCCGCGCCAGACTCTGCGGCGTAATCACCTCTTCCGGCGCACCGTCGGCAATCAATTCGCCATTCTGCAGCATCAGTACATGGTCACCATGACGCAGGGCGATATTGATGTCATGCACCACCACCACCGTGATGATATTGCGTTTACGCGTCTCTTTACGCACCAGATCCATCACGTGAAACTGGTAGTTGAGATCGAGCGCGCTCAGCGGTTCATCCAGCAACAACAACGAGGGCTGGCGGATCAGCGACTGTGCCAACCCGACCAACTGTTTCTGCCCACCGGAGAGCTGATCAAGATAGCTCAGCGCCAAATGGGCGATGCCCAGCTGCTCGAGCAGCGCCATCACCTCGGCCTCGCTGCCGGCGTTGCTGCGGCCGCCTGAAGCGCGTTGCGCCACTATAATCGACTCCAGCACGTGCAGATGCACCCCGGCAGGCAACGATTGTGGCAGATACACCACCTTTTCAGCCCGGCGGGCAAAAGGCATCTGCATTAAATCGGTATCATCCAGCCACAGTTGCCCCTGCGCCGGGTTTAACCCCGCCAATGAACGTAGCAGCGTCGACTTTCCACTGCCGTTCGGCCCCAACAGCACGGTGATTTGACCGCGAGATAACATCGGGACCGCCAGATCGCTGATCACCTGACGCTTCGGATAACCGGCAGAAAAATGCTCAATGCGTAATCCCTGGCTCATACATTCCCCCGATGACGCAAAATAATACTCAGGAAGAACGGTACACCCACCAGCGAGGTGACAATACCCACCGGAATGATGATCCCCGGGATCAGGTTTTTCGACACTACGGAAGCCATCGACAACACCAGCGCACCAATCAGCGCACTGGCCGGCAGATAGAAACGGTGATCTTCACCGAAAATCATTCGGGCGATATGGGGCGCCACCAGGCCGATAAAACCGATAGGCCCGACAAACGCCACCGCTAATGCGGAAAGAATACTGATACGCAATAAAGTGGTCAGACGCAGACGACGCACGTCGATACCAAAGCTCACCGCCCGATCTTCACCCAGACGCAGCGCGGTCAGTTTCCATGAGCTCATCATCGACAACGGCAGCAGCACAGCGAATACTCCGAGCAGGATACCCAGCTTGTCCCATGAGGCGCGCGCCAGGCTGCCCATGGTCCAGAACACCAGCCCCTGCAGCGTGTCTTCGCTGGCAATAAACTGCATCATGGAAACCAGCGCGTTAAAGGTGAACACCAGCGCAATGCCAAACAGCACCACCCCGGAGGTGGCAACCCGCGTCCAGCGCGTAATACCGTCCAGCATCAGCGCGGCGAACAGGGCGAAAACAAACGCATTGGCAGAAATAAACCACTGGTCGGGAATGCCCGGTAAGCCAATCCCCAACACGATGGCCAGCGCCGCGCCGAAAGCCGCAGCAGAAGACACACCCAGGGTAAAGGGGCTAGCCAGCGGGTTATTCAGGATGGTCTGCATTTCGGCACCGGCCAGGCCAAGCGCAAAGCCCACCACCACCGCCATCAGGGCATATGGCAGGCGGATATCCCAGACGATCACCCGCGTTCCGGCATCGGCCGTCGCAGGATCAATCAGCGTTTGCCACAGCGAGGACAACGAAAGACCTGAGGGCCCCAGGGTAAAATCCAGCAGCAGCGATCCCAAAATCGCCAATGCCAACACCCCCATCATCAATAAACGGTGGCGGAGAATATGGTGATAACGCCCCATAACATTGACGTCAGGTTGCCCCTTGGCGTCAGACAGAGGATCGGTGGATACGCTCATTATTTCGGATACCTGTTACGACGATGACCATAGCGGTGTGCCAGACGGCCGCTTGAACCTGATAAGCAGCCGGTAACAATAAAGCAAACGATAATACTTATCAATCATATCAATAGCTATTACCCGTCATGTGAATATGTAACGCTTTATTTTATAAGGTGATTAACCAAACAGGTCTGACAAGCCGTTGCTAGCGGACAGGGTTAATAATTCCGAAAGTTTCGCCTCGCTCGGTCCGGCTGTGACAAATGGCAACGAAACCACATAGAATCCAAAACCAGACCGGTAAATAACGTGCTCACCGCGCCAGACCGGATATTTTGGCCTGTTGGCAGGGCCCCTATGAAAGAGGCTGCATTGAGAAGTCGAACCCAAACCTTAACGCCTAAAAAGCCCGCCTTGCTGCACTGGCTGGTACAAAGCCCGCAGCAGGCTGATGACGCCCAATTCCAACGCCAGATGCGGCTGACCCTGGTGCCTTCGCCAGTCACCCCCTGGCTAAATGCCGCCGGGGTAGCGCTGCTGCTGTTGGCTTATGCCTGGCTGAGCCATATGACCATTGGTGCAGCACTGCTGATGTTGCTGGTCCTGCTGACCGGCGTGCGCTGGTGGCTGGCGCGCGTCAGTCCCCCCCGCAGGCCAACCGCCATGCTGGTAACGGTGCTGCTCTGGTGCGCCCTGGTGGGAACCATTGCCCTGCTGGCGATGCTTTCTGGCCGCATGGTTCTGATCCTGTTCGCCGGCCTGTTGATTACCGCGCTGGCGTTCTGGCTGATACAGCGCCACGCCGCCGCACCGCGCTTTGTCTTGCTGGAGGTGATGCTGCTGACGCTGCCCTATCTGCTGGCCGCACCGTTGTCACGCGTGCAAAATCTGTTTTTACTGGCGGATATCATTCCGCTGTGGTTGCTGCTGGCCCACGGATTGATCGCGTTTTACCATCGTCAGGTGGCACAGCAGGTCACGCTGACCGCAGAAAAACAGCAAGCGGCCCAGCGCGATCATTTGACCGGCTTCCTCAACCGGGCTGGCGGCGAAGCGGTGATGCAGGAAATTTGTAGCCCTTCCCCCACCATCCACCCACTTTCTCATCTGTTTATGATCGAATTCACCCCACTGGCCGCGTTGTACCAAAGCCACGGCGTGCTGATCGGCGATGACGTGTTACGCACCATCGGCGAACGCCTGAAAATGCTGGTTCGCCCCAGCGATTTTGTCTGTCGCTATAGCGGTGGTCAGTTTCTGATCCTGGTGCACGGCCTGCCTTACGGTTCCGAAGGGGAATTTTTGGCGCGTATCGTTCCCCCGTTGGAGGTGCCCTACGACTTTGGTGCTTTCGGTGAGGTGACGCTGCAGTTGAATAGCGGTGCACTGGCGTTAACGCAGGATTATCAAACGGTTGAAAACCTGATGGCTGCGGCGCAGCAAGCGCTGGTGATCAACAGAAAGGAGTAGCACGACGTTTCAAGCTGCAGCCAGGCGGTCGGCTGCAGCTTGAAATTCACAGGCTAAAGGCCGGAGTTAGTTCACGTCCATTTTCGGGAATTCCATTTCGCTGTACTTCACGACACGGGTGCCGCGCGTCAGCTTGTAGCCGAACCAGATAATCAGGAACAGCGGCAGGCCGATATAGGTGGCCGTCACGCCGTACCAGTCGATCCGGTCTTGCAGGAACGCCTGATAGTTCTGCCCCAGCGTGATAATCAGGCACAGGACAAAGGCAAAGATCGGCCCCAGCGGGAAGAAGCCGGAACGGTACGGCAAATCGTTGAGATCGCGTCCCTGGATCATATAGCCACGACGGAAGCGATAATGACTGATAGCAATCCCTAACCAGGCGATAAAGCCGGTCATACCCGAGGTATTCAGCAGCCACAGATAAACCGATTGGTTGCCGAACATCGAGCTCAGGAAGCACAGGCCCGCCACCACGGTAGTGGCGTACAACGCGTTACGCGGCACCCCACCCTTCGACAGTTTGGCAAAGATACGTGGCGCTTTACCTTCCGATGCCAGAGTAAACAGCATGCGGGTGGAAGCGTACATCCCGGAGTTACCGGCGGACAATACCGCCGTCAGGATCACCGCATTCATCACCGCCGCCGCCGACAGCAGACCAGCGTGCTGGAATACCAGCGTGAACGGGCTGACGCTGATGTCTTTTACATCGTTACGCAGCAGGCTCGGATCGGTATAAGGAATGATCAGGCTGATAATCAGGATGGCAAAGATATAGAACAGCAGGATACGCCAGAACACCTGACGCACTGCGCGCGGGATGTTTTTGCCCGGGTTTTCCGACTCACCGGCCGCGATGCCGATAAGCTCGGTGCCCTGGAACGAGAAGCCCACTATCATCGCCACGCCTATCATTGCCGAGAACCCACCGGCAAACGGCGCGTCGCCTATGGTCCAGTTCTGCCAGCCTGCGTGCTCCCCTCCTTTGAGGATGCCAAAGATCATCAGCACACCGATACCGATAAAGATAATGACGGTGGTCACTTTGATCAGCGAGAACCAGTATTCCGCTTCACCGAAACCTTTAACCGAAATGTAGTTCAACAGGAACATCAGGCAGAGGAACAGTGCGCTCCAGATCCAGCCTGGCGCGTCCGGGAACCAGTAGGTCATCACCAGTTGTGAAGCCACCAGGTCAACGGCGATGGTCACCGCCCAGTTGTACCAATAGTTCCAGCCCAGCGCGAAACCAAAGCCTTCTTCTACGTATTTGGCACCGTAGGTAGAGAACGAGCCGGACACCGGCATAAAGGCCGCCAATTCGCCCAGGCTGGTCATCAGGAAGTAAACCATCAACCCGATCAGCGCGTAGGACAGCAGTGCCCCGCCCGGACCGGCCTGAGAAACCGTAGCGCCAGAGGCGACAAACAGACCGGTGCCAATAGAACCACCAATAGCAATCATGGTTAAGTGCCGAGCTTTCAGCTCGCGGCGCAATCCGGGTGCTGGTTGCCCCGATGTTTTTATATCCTGCTGAGCCATTCTTACCCTATCTACTGGTCAAAAAAAATGAGGGCGGATTGTAACAAATACCCACCGGCGAACTAGTAACATTGCACTGATATAAGATAGCTTCATAATTCAGGGCTAATTATTAGCAACGGGCCACAATACCTTACTTACTGTCATTAATGTGACAGGGAGCAGGTTTTTATGCTTTGTTTCTCCTGACAGAGACGTCATTGAGGCTGAAACCCGCAGTAGCCGAGGAAACGCTGCAGAGCGTTGGAGAGATGCTTTTGCCGGTGATGGATCAGATAAAGGGTCCGCATCAACGGCGGTAACGGCACATTCAGTGCCACCAGCACCCCGCTGTCCAACTGTTCACCAATCACCCGCCGCGACAGACAACTGATCCCCATGCCGTGGCGCACCGCGTGCTTGATCGCTTCCGAATTGCCCAGTTCCATCACCAACTGGAAGTGCGGCAAGTGCGCCAGCAGCAGGTGATGCAGCACCTCGCGCGTGCCCGAGCCTCCTTCACGCAGGATCCAGGGAGCTGTAGCCAACATCTCCAGAGTCAGCGGTTGCCCGGCCAGCGGGTTGTCCGGCGCGGAAAACACCACCAGCTCATCTTCCAGCCAAGGCAGGGTGATCAGCTCCGGCATATGGCAAGGGCCTTCAATCAACCCCAGATCGACCCGGAAGTCCGCAACCGCGCCAATCACGTCCTGGCTGTTGCCGACGTTCAGTTCCAACGGTGAAGCAGGGAAATCATGTCGATAATGGGCGATCATTTCCGGCAACATATAGTTACCGATGGTGCTGCTGGCACCAATGCGCAACGCACCGCCGTCATGGCGGAACAGCTGTTCAATCTCCCCTGCCTGCTCCAGTAGCGCCAGGGCCTTCGGATACAGCAACCGGCCGTGCTCATTAATGACCAAACGCTTACCCACGCGATCGAATAACTGCACGCCCAACTGCCCTTCCAGATCGGCCAACGCTGCGCTGACCGCCGATTGTGATAACGCCAGAACCACCGAGGCCTGCGTGGTCGAACCGCTTTTAAGCACTTCGGTAAAAACTTCCAATTGACGTAAGGTGATATGCATAGCGTCTCGGTATTGATTAAAGGTGACATCGAAAAAGTCACTGAAATTAATGCAAAATCTGCGCTGCTGACCGGCAACAACGCACAGGGTGAATAACATTAATGGTACCACGTTTGCAGAAATCAGCATGGAAGCCAGCCAGGTCGATTAACCACTTATTCAGATAGGTTATAACCATATAATCAATTTCTCTTTTATGCTGCCAGAACGTAGTCTGTGCTCAAGATTTTGAATAAAAGGGCTGACTTATGGCGACCAATACCACACACAATTTCCCAACCCGACAATTCCCTCTGCTCGGTTTACCTCACCTGGTCCCCGGACTGTTGTTGACCGGTGTCATCACCGCGTTAGCAGTATGGGTTGGTGATATTCCGTGGGTGGCCGGATTGGGATTAGGGGCGCTGACGCTGGCAATTTTACTCGGCATTGTGGTGGGCAATACGCTGTATCCCTGGTTACAACCAAGCTGCCATGGCGGCGTTCAATTTGCCAAACAGCGCCTGCTGCGTCTCGGTATTATCCTTTACGGCTTTCGTCTGACGTTCCAGCAAATTGCCGACGTGGGCACTACCGGCATCATCATTGATGCCTTGACGCTAACCACCACTTTCCTGCTGGCCTGCTGGTTGGGCAAAAGGGTGTTTGGCCTCGACAGTCACACCACCATGCTGATCGGTGCCGGCAGCAGCATTTGCGGTGCGGCCGCGGTCATGGCAACCGAACCGGTACTCAAAGCCGATGCCAATAAAGTGGCCGTCGCAGTCAGCACCGTAGTGGTGTTCGGCACACTGGCGATCTTCGCCTACCCATGGCTGTACCATCTGAATGAGCAATTCCAGTGGCTGCCGTTTAATCAGGAAACTTTCGGTATCTTTACCGGTTCGACCATCCACGAAGTGGCACAGGTCGTCGCCGCCGGGCATGCCATCGGGCCGGATGCCGAAAATGCCGCGGTGATCTCCAAAATGATCCGCGTGATGATGCTGGCACCCTTCCTGGTCGTGCTCTCCGGGTTTATCAGCCGCAGCCGTAGCACCGAAAACACTGGGGAGAAGGCAGAAAAATCCGCCATCACCATTCCCTGGTTCGCCGTGCTGTTTATCGCAGTGGCCGGGCTGAACTCATTCGACCTGATCCCGGCGACGCTGGTGAAACACCTGGTTACCGCCGATACCTGGATGCTGGCGATGGCGATGGCGGCGCTGGGGCTAACCACCCACATCAGCGCAGTGCGTCAGGCAGGGATCAAACCGATTCTGCTGGCCACCCTGTTGTTCATCTGGCTGATTGTTGGCGGTGCTGTGATTAACCTGCTGGTGCAACATTTCCTCTGATTATCTCCGCAGTTCTTTTCCGACCTCAGGCCCGCCATCGCGGGCCTGAACTTTTCCAGCCATTCAATCCTTCCGCTATCAATGCCATAATGACGCCGATTACACAGGAGAATGAAAATGAAGTTTGTCGGTGCACATGTCAGCGCGTCAGGCGGCGTGGATCAAGCAGTGATCCGCGCGCACGAATTAGAGGCGACCGCATTCGCCCTGTTCACTAAAAATCAGCGTCAATGGAAGGCCGCCCCACTGCCTGCTGACGTGATTGATAAGTTTAAAAGCGCCTGTGCGCAATACGGTTACGGCCCTGGGCAGATCCTGCCGCACGACAGCTACCTGATTAATCTCGGCCACCCGGTGACCGAGGCATTGGAAAAATCCCGTGAAGCCTTTCTTGATGAAATGCAACGCTGCGAGCAACTGGGGCTGACGCTGCTGAACTTTCACCCTGGCAGCCATCTGCTGCAAATTGACGAAGACAAATGCCTGGCGCGTATCGCCGAATCCATCAACCTGGTGCTGGATAAAACCACCGGCGTGACGGCAGTGATCGAAAACACCGCCGGTCAGGGCAGTAATCTGGGCTTTAAGTTTGAACATTTGGCAGCGATCATTGACGGCGTGGAAGATAAAAGCCGCGTTGGCGTCTGTATAGATACCTGCCACGCCTTTGCCGCCGGTTACGACCTGCGTACCGAGGAAACCTGCGAACAGACCTTTAAAGAGTTGGGCGAGGTGGTGGGCTTCAACTATCTGCGCGGTATGCACCTGAATGACGCCAAGAGCGCATTCAACAGCCGCGTCGATCGGCACCACAGCCTGGGGGAGGGAAACATCGGTAAAACGGTGTTCAGCTACATCATGCGCGACGCGCGTTTCGACAATATCCCGCTGATCCTGGAAACGGTGAACCCGGATATCTGGGCGGAAGAGATCGCCTGGCTGAAGGCGCAGCAGTAGTTGCCAGAGACACCCTACCCGGTGAGCCTCAGGCTGACTGGGTGGGAGTGACTCAATGGCCACCTGCTAACGAGGGAATTCAATTGAATAATTCAGCATGAGTGCCCAAGGCCAGCAGCATGACAAGATTCTTTTCCTCGTAAATTTTATAGACCAGCAGAAAATCCCCTCCCAGGTGCATTTCCCTGTTATCGGACCACTCTCCCGTTAAGGGATGATCAAGATATTCTGCAGGTATCATTTGCCGCGCGACCAAGAGAGCACTGACGGTTTGGATGAGTGACATGTCATGGCGGCCGGCTTTATCGTAGCGGGCCCAATCTTTGTCAAAACGAGATGTGTAGTCCAATTTTCGCGGCCTAATCCCCGTTGGACGTGCCACCCTCGCTGCTTTTGCCTTGGTCTTGGCTTTCGATAGTGGTTTTTTTACCAACTTTCAGGCTCTCCATCATGGATTCAACACTGTTAAAGTGCTCCGGCTTCCCTGCCGCTAAAGCATCAGCTTCTTCAATGGCCGCACGAAGGCGTGCGTTAGGCGTATGGGCCTTTATTTCTATTGGCATTGCCTTGGTTGCAACGACTTCACTCAGAAAGATTCTGAAAGCAGCACTGACAGTAAGACCGCAATCTTTCAAAACAGCGGTAGCGGCATCTTTAAGGTCAGTGTCGATGCGTGCACGTACATAAGTTTCCATAATCCCCCCTCGGGTTTGTAGTCACATTGTAGTCACACAAAACTATTATCACAATCTTAAGATGCAGAAATGAACAAGGGACCCAATGGGTCCCTTGAGGTCGTTTTTATTACCAACGCTAATCTTAAGCCACGCTAGCCGCCGGGACGTCAGCACGTTTCAGCACCGCGTAAGACACGCCCGCCAACAGCGTACCGGCGATAATCGCCACCAGATACAGCAGCACCGGGGTGATAGCACCAGGGATTAACAGCACAAACAACCCGCCGTGTGGTGCCATCAGCTTGGCACCAAACGCCATGGACAGCGCACCGGTCAATGCACCACCGGCGATGCAGCAAGGCAACACGCGCATCGGGTCACGGGCAGCAAACGGGATCGCCCCTTCAGAGATAAAGCACAGGCCCAACACCAGCGCAGCTTTTCCCCCTTCCTGCTGAGACTTGTCGAACTTGCGACGCGCCAGCAGCGTAGCCAACCCCATCGCCAGCGGTGGCACCATACCGGCAGCCATAATCGCGGCCATCGGCGCATACACCGAAGAGCTCAGCAACGCCACGCCAAAGGCATAGGCCGCCTTGTTGACCGGGCCGCCCATATCGGTACACATCATGGCACCGAGGATCGCCCCCAGCAGCACTGCGTTAGCGGTACCCAGGGACTGCAGCCAGTGGGTCAGGCCCTCCATGATTTTCGCCACCGGCGTACCGACGATGAAAATCATGATCAAACCGACGATCAGGCTGGCCACCAGCGGAATGATCAGGATCGGCTTCA
The DNA here is from genome assembly GCF_008830365.1 of Serratia proteamaculans. Lineage (GTDB taxonomy): Bacteria > Pseudomonadota > Gammaproteobacteria > Enterobacterales > Enterobacteriaceae > Serratia > Serratia proteamaculans. Next base: position 1,600,278 of record NZ_WBKI01000001.1, read on the forward strand.
GCGCTTCCATACTTTGCGGCAAACGCAGTTTGGTGCTGATAAATTTGGCGACATAACCCGCAAGGAAACCGGCAATGATACCGCCGAGGAAACCGGCCCCGGTGCTCACGGCCAGCATGCCGCCGATCAAACCTGGCGTCAGGCCCGGACGGTCAGCAATCGAGAACGCGATAAAACCGGCCAGTACCGGCACCATCAGCGCGAAGGCCGATCCCCCGCCGATTTGCATCAGCGCAGCCGCTAGCGTGCCTTTCACTTCAAATGCCTTGATACCGAACACGAACGACAATGCGATACACAGACCGCCCGCCACCACCATCGGCAGCATGTAGGACACGCCGGTCAACAGGTGACGATAAGGCCCGGCACTCTCTTTCTTCTTGCCGGCAGCGGCCGGAGCACCGCTTTTCTGCGGTTGGAATATCTCGGCTTCGGCCTGCGCCTTGTCCAGTTCCTGCGCGGTTTTCTTCAGCGCCAGACCGGTCGAAGTGCGGTACATCGGCTTGCCGGCAAACTTGTCCAGATCCACTTCGATGTCAGCCGCCACAATCACCAGATCGGCCGCCGCCACTTCTTCTGGCGTAATGGTATTGCCTGCGCCTACGGAGCCACGGGTTTCAACCTTCACCCACCAGCCGCGTTTTTTGGCTTCGCTCTCAATGGCCTCTGCCGCCATAAAGGTATGCGCCACGCCGGTTGGGCAAGCGGTGATCGCCACAATGCGTTTTTGGCTAGCTGCTTTGACCGGCTCAGCCGTTGCCGGTACCTGCCAGGCTTTTGCCTCGGCGATAGCCTGCGTCAGGAAGGCTTCAGGTTCACGCACCGCGTGTTCCACATCACCCACATAAACCCGTTTTCCGTTCAGCGCGGCGTCAGCAGGCGCAGATTGCCCTGCGACCACCACCAGTTCAGCCTCAGCCAGCGACTCAACCAGCGTCAGGCCGGTTTTTGCTGCAGCAGCACCGAGCATACGTTTCGCCAGGTGACCACGCGCCTGTCCCAGCGAACTGTCTATCATCAGCAGTGTTTTCATTCTGCCTCCTGCTATTGATTAAAAGGTTTCAGATCGACACGCGCCATCATCGCGGCCAACTGTGGACGGTCGGTCACGCCAACGTTGCTCTGGCTGACGGCCAGTGCAGCCACGGCGGTGGCCAAACGCAAAGTATGTTCACTGGATTCGCGCATCAGCAGGCCATAGATCAGGCCACCCACCATCGAGTCACCGGCACCGACAGTGCTGACCACTTCGCAGGCCGGGGGTTTGGCGATCCAGGCGCCGGAAGCGTTGACCCACAGCGCACCTTCTGCACCGAGAGAGATCACTACGTGGGCAATGCCCTGATCGCGCAGCGCATGTGCAGCCTCAACCACGTCTGCCAGCTGTGGCAACGGGCGACCGGCCCAGATTTCCAGCTCACGGCGGTTCGGTTTCACCAGCCACGGCGCGGCTTTCAAGCCGGCAACCAGGGCTTCACGGCTGCTGTCGAAAATAATGCATGGGCACTGGGCGCGCAGACGAACCATCCAGTCGGTAAAGGCATCGGGATCAACCCCGGCCGGCAGACTGCCGCTCACTGCCACCATGTCGAACTGACCGAGCCAACTCAGGGAGTCGGTCACGAAACGTTCCCAATCCTGGCCGGTGACCTCAAAGCCGGAGAAGTTGAAATCGGTCACTTCGCCGTCTTTTTCCGTCAATTTGACGTTAATGCGGGTACGGCCCGGCACCACCTGGAAGCGGTTGGCAATGCCCAGATCGCTGAACAGCAGTTGGAAGCCGTCCTGGTTGTCTTTGCCCAGGAAACCGCCCACCGTCACATCAATGCCCAAGTCTTTCAGTACCTTGGCAACGTTAATGCCTTTTCCGGCGGCATGCAGGCCGGCAGTTTTAACCAGATTCACTTCACCGCGTTCGATCTCCGGGCAAAAACCCACCAGATCGTAAGCCGGATTCAGGGTAATTGTTGCTACTCTTCTGCTCATGCTGCGCCCTCGCCCAGTCCTTCGTTAATTGCCGTTCCGATCGCCTTCAGCGCCGTTTCAGCATCTTCACCTTTGGCGGTAAAGCGCAGGTGATGTCCTTTCTTCACGCCCAACGCCACAACCTTCATCAGGCTGCGTCCGTTGGCCGGTTTGCCACTGCCATCCAGGTTAGTGACGGTAATTTCACTGCTGAACTGCTTGATGACGTTAACCAGTGCCGTGCCCGGACGGGCATGCAGACCGTGTTCGTTACGGATCACGTATTCGGCACTCAGGGTGGTATTTTCTTCTTCGACCTCACTGGTCAGCAATGCCAGCACGGTGACGGCATCGGCGTTCAGCAAGCGTTCAGCTTTATTCGCCAACAGCAGGTCACTCAGGTAGTTCAGCACCGCCAGCGGTTGCGGGTCAGCCACCGACAGCGTCAACAGCAGCGCAACTTTCTCGCCGTCTTCGTCAAACGCCTGCACCGGGCGGCTCAGGGTGGCTGCGCTGGTCAGATTGCCTTCGGTGCTGTCACTCAGCCAAATGCCCTGCCCCAGATTCAGCGGCTTGCGGGTAATGACGTCGCTGACGAACTGGGCGTTGACCGCACCCATTTTTTGCAAACGACCCGCATTCAGCGCCTGCAGCGTCATCAGGCTGTCAGCGGCCACATCGAGCGCAATCAGAGAAGCGTCAAACTGGAATTCCGTCGTCAGCTTTTCGCCCATCAGCAGGCTGCGCAGTTCTTCAGCCGAGGTGGTTTTCGCCAACTGTTCGGCCACGCTGTCGTCGCTCAGTACATGCGTCAGCTGACGCAAAAGCGCCAGGTGTTCGTCGGAACGGGCGGCAATACCGATCACCACAAAGGCGGTTTGACCTTCGCCCCACTCAATGCCCTGTGGAAACTGAAATACCTGCACGCCGGTGTTCAGCACCAGATCGCGGGTATCGGTGGTGCCATGCGGGATGGCGATGCCGTTACCCAGGTAAGTGGAGGTTTGCAGCTCGCGCTGCAGCATGCCGTCCACGTAGGCGGCACTGACGCAGCCAGCCTCGGTCAGTGCGGCGGCAACCTGTTGGATGGCTTCCTGCTTGCTGCCGGCAGCCGCGCCCAGGTGAATATCTTGCTGTGACAACTGGAACATGATTCTCCTCTCCTGCTGAATTGAATCGTTTCAGCTTCATTGGGAAAAAGGAGCGTTATCGGTACGGAATCATCGCGCCCATAACGCTGAAACGTTTCAAGGAGTGTGTGAGTAGCACTGGCCGAAAGCAAGTTTTCTCAAAATTGATGTGATAGATTTTTGACCTTACGCACACTTTTCCTGAAGGGTTACCTGTCACGAGGGTAAAATGACATACTGTGCTGAAACTTTGCTGACGGAGAAAAGCATGACTGTAGTGGCTGGCGTAGGGGTGATTATCGTAAATACCCAAGGGGAAATATTGCTGGGGAAACGCTGCGGCCAACACGCGCCTTTCTGGTCGATCCCCGGGGGGCATCTGGATGCCGGTGAAACCATTGAACAATGTGCACAACGTGAGATTGCCGAAGAAACCGGGCTGATCATCGCCCCACCCACTTTTATCGGTATCAGTAATAATCTGCAAACCTGGCGCGCCGAGGGTAAACATACCCTGTCCGTATGTTTGCTGACCCAACATCCCGGTGGGGACCCCGAACTGAGAGAGCCGGAAAAATGTGCCGAGTGGCGCTGGTGCTCGCCGAATCAGTTGCCGGAGCCGCACTTCGAAGCCAGCCGCAATGCCATTCATCTTTGGTTGACGGGTCAGGCGTACATCCCTACGAAGTAGCTGTTTTCAATCATGGTTTTTCCACTCTGTCCGTGATCCTGCTCATAGATTGATAAAACCCTATAAAAAATACGTTATATAAAACAGAATATAACGCTTAAAAATCCCTCGAATGACCGTTTTCCTGCTAAAAATAACCCTATAGTATTAGATGTCATTGCTAGTTATACCTATACTTCTTCAAGTGTGTCGGCACTTGGCCGGCCATTTTTTTGGCAAGGTTTTCCTTGGTATTTCATAATTATAAGCGGGTTCAATATGACCAATAAATTCACTGGCTTGATAAAAAAGCACCGCTGGGGATGGCTGTGGCTTTTGCTGCTGGGGATTATCCTCGGGGCAGCATTACTGGCGGGTACCGCCACGGTATTCCACAAAACCAGCGACACCGCCTTCTGCGTGTCCTGTCATACCATGCAACAACCGTTGGCCGAGTATCAGGGCAGCATTCACTTCCAAAATACCAAGGGGATTCGCGCTGAATGCGCCGACTGCCACGTTCCGCACGAACCGCTTGATTACCTGTGGACCAAGATCCGCGCGGTAAAAGACATTTATGGTGAGATGGTGGGCACCATCGATACGCCAGAGAAATACGAGGCGCATAAACTGGCGATGGCACAGTCGGTATGGAAAACGCTGAAAGAAAGCGATTCCGCCACCTGCCGCTCGTGCCACAGCTTTGACGCCATGGACATCACCGCCCAGCGGCCTGAAGCGCGTATCCAACATCCGGTGGCCATCAAACAGGGTGAAACCTGTATCGATTGCCATAAAGGGGTAGCACATATCCTGCCAGACATGAGCGGTGCAGCTCAGGCCGGTGCCGCCGAACTGGCGAAGGCCGCCGCCGAAACCTCACCGACCGCCACCACGCTGTACACCATTGCCACTGAACCCTTCTTCCTGAAACCGGACGACAGCCACAATGCCGGCAACCTGATGCCATCCACCGAAGTTCAGGTGGTGAAGCAGGAAGGCGACAAGGTGCTGGCCAGCGTCACCGGCTGGCAGCAAGACGGCGTCAGTGAAGTGTTCTACGCCGCGCAGGGCAAGCGTATCCTCAGCGTATTGCTGGGTGAAGACGCCCGCAAACTGCTGAAAAACGGCACCACCATGACCGATAGCGACACCGGGCTGGTGTGGCATCAGGTTTCCCTGCAGGTCTGGCTACCGCGTAAACAATTGATCGACGATCAGCAAAAAATCTGGCGCTACACCGCGGATATGATGTCGGCCAACTGCACCGGTTGCCACGGTCTGACCGCACTCGATCGCTTCAACGCCAACCAGTGGATCGGCGTAATTAAAGGTATGGCTCCACGCACCTCGCTGACGCAGGAACAACTGCGCGTTCTGACACAATACGTGCAGAAACACGCCAGTGACATGCAGCCAGCCAAACCTGCCAAGCTTTAAGGGAGAAGCGAAATGAGCAAATATCAACAACAAGCGTTAAAAATGAGCCGCCGCCGCTTCCTGACCGGCGCCACCGCGCTGGCCGCCGCCCCGTTGCTGGCAGGCCTGTGGCCCAAGTCGGCGCTGGCGCAGGCCATCAGCCAGGCGCTGCCGCAATTTGTAGCATTGCGTCAGGCGCAGAAAGGCATTCTGACCGGGGCGCACTGGGGCGCGTTTGAAGCCATAGTGCAGGACGGAAAAATGATTGGCGTGCAGCCGGTCAAAGACGATCCTTACCCGAACGAACTGATCACCATGGCACCCTACCAGGTGCATGCTGAAAACCGCATCAAGTATCCCATGGTGCGTAAAAGCTGGCTGGAAGGCGGCCCGGGTAGCCATACCGAACTGCGCGGCCGCGACGAATGGGTGCGCGTCAGCTGGGACAAGGCAATTGAACTGGTTTGCGGTGAAATCACCCGTCTGCAAAAAGATCACGGCCCGCAGTCAATCTATGCCGGTTCCTATGGCTGGAAGAGCGTCGGCATGCTGCACAACAGCCGCACGCTGCTGCAACGCCTGATGAACCTGACCGGTGGCTTCCTCGGTTATGCCGGTGACTACTCTACCGGCGCCGCGCAGGTGATCATGTCACACGTGGTCGGCTCCATGGAGGTTTACGAACAGCAAACCGCCTGGCCAAACGTGATTGAAAACAGCCAACTGGTGGTGTTGTGGGGCTGTAACCCGATGATCACGCTGAAAAACAGTTGGAACGTGCCGGACCACTACGGCCAGACGGGCTTTGAAGCGCTGAAGAAGAAAGGCACCCGTGTGATCAGCATCGATCCGGTGCACAACGACAGCGCCAAATTTATCGATGCGCAGTGGATCGCCCCACGTCCTTATACCGATGGCGCCATGTTGATCGGCATCGCCCACACGCTGCTGACCGAAAAGCTGCATAACCCGGACTTCCTGAAAACCTACACCGTCGGCTTCGACAAATTCCAGGCTTACTTGCTGGGTGAAACCGATGGCACGCCGAAAACCGCCGAATGGGCCGCCGACGTTTGCGGCGTCGATGCCGAAGTGTTGCGCCAACTGGCGCGCGACATGGCGAAAAATCGCACCATGATCATGGGCGGTTGGGGTATTCAGCGCCAGCATCATGGTGAACAGCAGCACTGGCTGTTGGTCACCGTCGCGGCAATGCTCGGCCAAATTGGCCTGCCGGGCGGCGGCTTTGGCTTCAGCTATCACTACTCTTCCGGCGGCAGTCCGACGGCGAAAGGCGGCATTATTTCCGGTATTTCTGCCGGTAATGCGCCGAAAAACTCACCGGCACCGATCCCGGTGGCACGTATCGCCGAATGCCTGTCCAACCCGGGCAAGACCATTAACTTCAATGGCGCACAGGTCACCTATCCCGAGGTGAAAATGGTGTATGTGGCCGGGGGTAACACCTTCCACCAGCACCAGGACACCAACAATCTGGTCAAGGCCTGGCAGCGGCCGGACACCATCGTGGTGAACGAACCTTACTGGACCGCTACCGCCAAACACGCCGATATCGTGTTACCGGCCACTACCAGCTATGAACGCAACGATCTGGAAATGGGCGGCGATTACTCGCAACTGTACGTGTTCCCAATGCATCAGTGCGTGGAGCCGCAGCATGAGTCGCGCAGCGATTTCGATATCTTCGCGGCCATGGCGGCCAAGCTGGGTGTGCAGGATGCCTTTACCGAAGGCAAAGATGAAACCCAGTGGCTGAAAGGCATGTATGACGACATGAAAACCCAGGCGCGCGCCGCCCGGGTGGCCCTGCCGCCGTTCGACATGTTCTGGGCATCGAATAACTATGTGCGCTTCCCGGTGCCTGAAGCCAACACCCAATGGGTGCGTTTCGCCGACTACCGCGAAAACCCCCTGCTCAATCCGTTGGGGACGCCGTCCGGCAAGATCGAGATCCATTCCGACGCTATCGCCAAAATGAAATACCTGGACTGCCCGGGTATTCCGACCTGGATGCCGCCGCATGAATGGTATCGTGGGCCGGAAGCGGTTAAATATCCGCTGTCGTTGAACACCGCGCACCCGATCAACCGCCTGCATTCGCAGCTAGACAACACGCCGTTGCGTAAAAAGTATGCGGTAGCCGATCGGGAAGCGATTGTGATCCATCCGCAGGACGCCAAGTCACGCGGCATCGCCAGCGGCGATCTGGTACGTGCTTTTAACGATCGCGGCCAGATCCTGGTGGGAGCGGTAGTCAGTGAAGACGTACGTCCTGGCGTGGTTCGCATCAGCGAAGGGGCCTGGTTCGATCCGGCCGATCCGTCACAGCCGGGCTCGTTGTGCAAGAACGGCAACGTCAACTGCCTGACCTTCGACGTCGGCTCCTCCAGCCTGGCGCAGGGGAACTGTGGGCAGATGGCCCAGTTGCAGATCGAGAAGTATCAGGGTGAAGTGTTGAAAAATACTGCGCACGACGTGCCAGCCGGCGCGTAACGGCAGATCCAAAAGCATCAGGGGCGATGATAATATCGCCCCTTTTTTTGTCCCTGCGCAGGGACATAATTTCCCTATTAAGCAGGGTGAAACCGGTTTCTGTTTCTTTCTTTTTATTTAAAATAAATGGGCGTATGATGCGCGCGAACCCCTCATTCTCGGCTATTTCCTGACCTCTATGCCTACTTCAACTGCGGTAACGCGACGCTCACCCGACCTCACATCGCTGGCTTTTTTAGTGGTGGCGTTCCTCACCGGCATTGCCGGGGCGCTACAGACCCCCACGCTGAGCCTGTTCCTGGCGACGCAAGTCAATGTGCGCCCCTCCATGGTTGGGCTGTTTTTCACCGGCAGCGCGGTGATCGGCATTTTGGTCAGCCAGTTTCTCGCCCGCCGCTCAGATCAAAAGGGTGACCGCAAGACGCTGATTTTCCTCTGCTGCATGCTGGGCGCATTGGGTTGTGTGCTGTTCGCCTGGAACCGCAATTATTACCTGTTGTTGGCCGTTGGCGTGGTGCTGACCAGTTTCGGCTCCACCGCTAACCCACAGATGTTCGCCCTGGCGCGCGAGCACGCCGATCGAACCGGTCGCGAAGCAGTCATGTTCAGTTCGATCCTGCGGGCGCAAGTTTCCCTTGCCTGGGTGATCGGGCCGCCTATCGCCTTCGCGCTGGCACTGGGGTTCGGTTTTAAGGTGATGTATCTGGCCGCCGCCGCGGCGTTTATCCTGTGTGGCGTGCTGGTGTGGAAAATGCTGCCGTCGATGCGCAAAACACCGGTGGCCGCCAGCACCACACTGGAGGCTCCACGACAAAACCGTCGCGATACGCTGCTGCTGTTTATGGCCTGCACCTTTATGTGGACCGCCAACAGCATGTATCTGATCAATATGCCGCTGTATATGGTGCATGAGCTGCATCTGCCGGAAAGGCTGGCTGGGGTGTTGATGGGCACGGCCGCCGGGCTGGAGATACCGACCATGCTGATTGCCGGCATGGTGGCGAAACGCTTCGGCAAGCGCTTTTTAATGCGTTGGGCGGTGGTGGCGGGCCTGCTGTTTTATGTTGGCCTGCTGTTTATCACCGGCACCTGGCCACTGATCGCCCTGCAACTGCTTAACGCGGCGTTTATCGGCGTACTCGCGGGGATTGGCATGCTTTATTTTCAGGATTTGATGCCTGGACAGGCAGGCGCGGCCACCACCCTGTTTACCAATACGACGCGTGTAGGCTGGATTTTTGCCGGTTCTATCGCCGGTGTGGTGGCAGAGGTCTGGAGCTATCACGCGGTATTTTATTCCGCGCTGGCGATGGTTGTCGGCGCAGTGCTGTGCCTGTGGAAACTAAAAGACGCTTAGGGCGCGGTATCCGCTTCCAGTTTGATCAGATAAATCAACGCGTCGTCACGGTGGTCGTGGCACATTTCGCGGCTGGCCTGCAGGCTGCCACAGACTTTGGGCCGCAATGGCGAGTGAAACAAACCACAGCGTAGCTGCTCGCTCAGATGAATGCAGCGGGTATTGGCAGGCTTGCCATTGGGCATGCCGGGGATCGGGCTGGATATTGAAGGCGCAATACAACAGGCGCCACAGTCGGCACGACAGTCCATCAGCAAGTCTCCCGGTGGGCTGGCGGAATTGAAGCGCGACAATATCAGTAGCGCTCATTCGCCGCCAGCATAATCCGGGTTTGCCCAACAATCTTTACATCGCCCCCATTTCACCGCTAATGGGTTGCACTCATGTCAGGCAAAAACACGCCGCCAATCGCCCCATTCACACCGATTAATGCATGAAACAAGCGCATTCACGGCTTTACATGCGCCAACCGCACCTGTACCATTGAGCTAGTACAAAAGAACTCACGGCCAACCCGGCCACTCAGGAGCAAAAAATGTCCGCGGACACCATCCAGAAGCTTTCCCGCCCTTCGGTCCTTGGCGGCGCGATGATCATTGCAGGCACCGCCGTCGGCGCCGGCATGTTCTCCATCCCTATTGTCACTTCTGGCGTGTGGTTCAGCGGCTCGGTCGCGCTATTGATTTATACCTGGGCCTGCATGCTGATCTCTGGGCTGATGATCCTCGAAGCCGCAATGCATTACCCAAGCGGGGCCAGTTTCCACACCATCGTCAAGGATCTGCTGGGTAAAGGCTGGAACGCCATTAATGGCATTTCCATCGCCTTTGTACTGTATATCCTGACCTACGCTTATATTTCCGCGGGTGGCTCGATCATCGCCCACACGCTGGAAGGGATTGTTGGCGTTGGGCAAACCACTGCCGGGCTGGTGTTTGCCATCGTGGTGGCGTTTATCGTCTGGCTGTCCACCCGTGCCGTCGATCGTCTGAGCACTATCCTGATTGGCGGTATGGTGATCACCTTTGTGATGTCGGTGGGTGATATGTTTACTCATGTACAACCGGCGGTACTGTTCAACCGCGGTGACGACCAGGCCAGCTATCTGCCTTATGCCCTGGCGGCACTGCCTTATCTGCTGACCTCGTTCGGTTATCACGGCAACGTGCCGGGGCTGGTGAAGTATTACCACAAAGACAGTGGTGCCGTGGTGCGCAGCCTGGTGTACGGCACGTTGCTGGCACTGGCTATCTATATCCTGTGGCAGTATGTGATTCAGGGCAACATCGCCCGTGACGCCTTTCGCCAGGTGATTGCCGAAGGCGGCAACATCGGCAGCCTGCTTAAGCAGATGGGCAACGTGTCCAGCAGCCAGACCGTTGGCCAGCTCCTGAGCGCCTTCTCTTATATGGCACTGGCCAGTTCGTTCCTCGGGGTCTCGCTGGGCCTGTTCGATTATCTGGCAGACTTTTTCAAATTCAGCGATGACACCGTCGGGCGCAGTAAAACCGCGCTGGTGACCTTTGCGCCGCCGACCATCGCCGCCCTGCTGTTCCCGAACGGCTTCCTGTATGCCATCGGTTTCGCCGGGCTGGCGGCCACCGTTTGGGCGGTGATCGTGCCGGCAATGATGGCGCGCGCCAGTCGTCGTCGCTTTGCCGAAGCGCAGTATCGCGCACCTGGCGGCCGGGGTATGATTCTGTTTATCATTCTGTTCGGGGTGATCAACGCCGTCGCACACGTGCTGGCATTGCTGGGTCTGTTGCCGGTCTTCAAGTAATACCGCAGGGGATGGCGCTCGCCATCCCTTTTTCCGCCACTGTTTTTGCTCGATCTGCTTGCCTGAAATCATCGGCGCGAGTAACTTGTCGCAACTTCCCAAAAACTCTTTATTGCAGGTTATTTTATATGGCAAAGGCTAACGAAATTAAGCGTGGCATGGCGATCAGCTACAACGGCAAACTGCTGCTGGTAAAAGACATCGATGTGCAGAGCCCAAGCGCACGCGGTGCCAGCACCTTGTACAAAATGCGCTTCTCTGACGTCCGTACCGGGCTGAAGGTAGAAGAGCGCTTCAAGGGCGACGATATTCTGGACACCATTAGCCTGTCCCGCCGTAAGGTGAATTTCTCTTACATCGACGGCGAAGAATACGTGTTTATGGATGATGAGGATTACACCCCTTACATCTTCAAGAAAGACCAGATCGAAGACGAACTGCTGTTCATCCCTGAAGCCGGTCTGCCAGGCATGCAGGTGCTGACACTGGACGGCCAGGTGCTGGCGCTGGAACTGCCACAGACCGTGGATATGGAAATTGTCGACACCGCGCCGGGCATCAAAGGTGCCTCCGCCAGTGCCCGCAACAAGCCGGCCACCATGGCGACCGGCCTGACCATTCAGGTGCCGGAATACCTGAGCGCCGGTGACAAAATCCGCATTCATATTGCGGAGCGCCGCTATATGAGCCGCGCCGACTAGCCCTTCGTCTTTCACGCTGCAGCGTTGTTGGCTACTAGCCCTCACCCCAGTCACTTACCGATGTAAGCTCCTGGGGATTTGGGCTCTTGCCGCCTAGCTGCAGCGTAAAATCCATTGGGCTTTATTCCCACTTCACAACGGCAATTCAGGGAAGAAACGGCGTTTGAGCGCCAGCTCGACACCGCGCAGTTCCGCCAGCCCTTTCAAACGACCAATTGCCGAATAACCCGGATTGGTTTTTTTCTTCAAGTCATCCAGCATCTGATGCCCATGATCGGGACGCATTGGTATCGGCCGGGTATCACCCGCCTGATGACGCCGCAGCTCCTCGCAGAGGATCGCCTCAATCACCGCCACCATGTCAACGTCGCCTTGCAGATGCGCCCCCTCATGGAAACTTTTCGGGTTTTCTTCACGGCAAGTGGCGCGCAGGTGGGTGAAATGGATGCGATCGCCGAAGGTTTCAATCATCCGCACCAGATCGTTATCCGCACGCACCCCATAGGAACCGGTACACATAGTAAAGCCGTTATAAAGGCTGTCGACCGTCTGCTTGAACCACTGCATATCCTCGATGGTCGAGACAATGCGAGGCAGGCCCAGGATCGGCCGCGGTGGATCGTCCGGATGCACCGCCAGCCGCACACCAACTTCCTCCGCTACCGGAACAATGGCGCGCAGGAACACCGCCATATTTTCACGCAGTTGCGCCTTGTCGATGGCATCGTACTCGGCCAGACGGGCACGAAACTGGTCGAGCGTATAGCCCTCTTCCGCCCCCGGCAGCCCGGCAATGATGTTGCCGGTCAATTTGGCAACCTCTGCAGCGCTCATGGCAGCAAAACGCTCGGCGGCCTGCTTCCGCTCTTCCTGCGTGTAATCTTGCTCTGCCCCGCCACGTTGCAGAATATGCAAATCAAAAGCAGCAAAGGCAATCTGATCGAAACGTAACGCTTTTGATCCGTCCGGCAGCAAATACTCCAGATCGGTACGCGTCCAGTCGAGGATTGGCATAAAGTTGTAGCACACGGTATCGATGCCGCAGGCCGCGAGGTTACGCAGCGATTGCTGATAATGGGCGATATGCTGCTGATAATTGCCGCTATGGGTTTTGATCTCCTCATGCACCGGAATGCTTTCCACCACCGACCACACCAACCCCTTTTCTGCCAATAGCGCCTGGCGGGCCTTGATCTCTTCGATCGGCCACACTTCGCCATTCGGGATATGGTGCAATGCAGTAACCACTCCGGTAGCGCCCGCCTGGCGCACATCGTCAAGAGAGACAGGATCGTTCGGCCCATACCAACGCCATGTTTGTTCCATTTTTTATCCTTGTAAGAATCGCCCAGTATTATGGAGGGGATAAAGATCGCACAGTTTTGGCGATCTTGTTATACCAAATTGAAGTAGATATCAGTTATCTTTCACCTTACTCTTTCGCAACTGACTGTCAAAAGCGAAACCCTGATTGGTTGATCCACTTCACGATTCTGGCTTATTTTGAGCTGGGCAATGTTATTAGCACCCATACAGCCTTACACTGGCGGCAGAGACCCCGTGCGAAAAAGGGTAAGCGCCGTGCCGTTTTTTTCTCGCAAAACTGGTCTGATAACTTTTGGAAAGTTAACGGCCAGTACCTTTCATTCAGCTTAGGAGCCATGCATGAAGACTATCGCCAACTCACCGCTTCCCGACGCCGTCCTGCAACCCCACTATGACCGCAGCGCGCTGCAAAGCCGTATGGTGCACATTGGGTTTGGCGCTTTTCACCGCGCCCATCAGGCTTTGCTGACCGACCGGGTATTGAACCGCCAGGGGGGGGACTGGGGGATTTGTGAGATCAGCCTGTTTGGTGGCGCTACTCTGTTCCAGACGCTGCGTCAACAAGACCATCTTTATAGCGTGCTGGAAAAAGGTGCGGCGGGTAATCAGGCGATCGTGATCGGTGCTGTACATGAAAGCGTGCACCGCAAACTGGAAGGGATCGACGCGGTACTGGAAAAACTGGCTGAGCCTCAGGTGGCGATCGTCTCAATGACCATCACCGAAAAAGGCTACTGCATCGAGCCAGGCAGCGGTAAGCTGGATTTGCAACATCAAGGGATCCGCGCCGATCTGGCTAATCCCGACCAACCCACCACCGTGCCCGGTATTTTGGTCGAAGCACTGCGTCTGCGCCTGGAACGTGGTCTGCCCGCCTTTACCCTGCTCTCTTGCGATAACATTCCGGAAAACGGCCATGTGCTGCGTAACGCCATCATAGGTTTGGCACAGGCACGCGACGGGGCTCTGGCCGGCTGGATTGCTCAACAGGTCAGCTTCCCCAGCACCATGGTCGACCGCATTGTTCCTGCTGCCACGCCGGAAACACTGGAGGAAGTGGCCATCGCACTGGGCGGTGTGCGTGATGAATGCGCTATCGTCTGCGAACCCTTTATTCAATGGGTGGTAGAGGATAATTTTGTCGCGGGCCGTCCGGCCTGGGAACGGGCTGGTGCACAGTTGGTGAATGACGTACTGCCTTTTGAACAGATGAAGTTGCGCATGCTGAACGGCAGCCATTCTTTCCTGGCCTATCTCGGTTATCTGGGGGGATATCAGTATATCAACGACTGTATGGCCGATGAGTCTTATCGCCATGCCGCGCTCCACCTGATGCTGGCCGAACAAGCACCGACGCTCAGCGTCAGCGGCATCGACCTGGCCGCTTATGCCGCGCAACTGATTGAACGCTACAGCAATCCGGCGCTGCAACACCGTACCTGGCAAATCGCCATGGACGGGACGCAGAAATTACCGCAACGCATGCTGGACTCGGTCCGTTGGCATCTGCAACATGGCGGCAGCTACGCCGGTCTGGCACTGGGTGTGGCTGCCTGGATGCGCTATGTCGGCGGCGTGGATGACGCCGGACAAGCTATCGATATTCACGATCCGCTGCTGGCAACGCTGCAGCAGACGGTGGCCGCAACGCCGGACGATGAACAGCGAGTAAAAGCCCTGCTGGGGTTGAAGGCGGTTTTTGGTGAGCAGCTGGCGGTTAATGAGGAGTTTGTAGCGGCGGTTACCCGCGCCTATCTGTCACTGCGCGATCGTGGAGCGCGACAAACGGTGCAAAACTGGGTGTCGACTCAACTGGCTTAATTCCCCGCTTAAACCTGGTGATAGCCTGAAAGAGCAATGAGAGGAAAATGACCATGCCGGGCGTCCGGCATGGCCGAACGACTTAACGATAAACTACCGTCATTACTGCAAGGTTTTTCTGCTGATCCACCCACTTCATCTCGGTTGACCCTAAATTCAGCGGAAGCTCTTTGCGTGTAGCATCAAATTTAGACAGTGTCTGTTGGCCTTGATAGTGCTGCCCATTGCGGTAACATTGTGTCTTGGCCGTTGAATCGGCGACGTTCACCGTGCAGGGACTTTCCACAATAGAACCGACAAAATGAATAACCCCGCCAGTGGTTCCTGCATGACTTGCTGCCGTCCATGAAAACAACATTCCTGCGATCAAAAATAACCGGAAGACATTCATGGCAACCTCATTTTTTGTTAAGCCAATTTAACCATAGAGGATCTTCTTAAGAATAATCGCAAGGTCAGAGGAATTATTTGCGGGGTAATCGGGCAATTAACAAAGAAAAAACAAGCTAATAACAAACGGTATCCATGGCTAATTCATGGTTTTACCTAAGAATTTTCCGACAATTTATCGTGGATTTAGCCGGTTAAATATCGCATCTTAACCTGCCAAATTTGTGATCTGGCGCAGATAGAGCAACCTCATTCGCTCAGACAGAGTCGCACTGCTTATTTATTGATCAACCACTACTTTTACATCAGGAATAATCCATGACTAAAACTAACCTGATCACCGGTTTCCTTGGCAGCGGTAAAACCACCACCATCCGTCATTTGCTGGCTAACAAGCCGGAGCATGAACGCTGGGCGGTGCTGGTGAATGAGTTCGGTGAAATTGGCATCGACGGCGCACTGCTGGCAGACAGCGGCGCGGTACTCAAAGAGATCCCTGGCGGTTGCATGTGCTGCGTCAACGGACTGCCAATGCAGGTCGGGCTGAATATGCTGCTGCAACAGAGTAAACCCGACCGACTGTTGATCGAACCCACCGGCCTTGGGCATCCCAAACAGATCTTGTCGTTGCTGACGCAGGACAGCTATGCCGGTTGGATCGACTTGCAAGCGACCCTGTGCCTGTTGGACGCACGCCAACTCAGCGAACCGCGTTACCGTGAAAACGAAAACTTCCGCGATCAACTGGCGGCCGCCGACATTATTCTGGCCAGCAAGAGCGACACTTATCAGCCACAAGATCTGCGGGCCCTGCAGCAGTGGGCAGAACAGGATCCCCGGCAGCGACCGCTTTATCACATCCAACAGGGTCAGGCGGATGTCGCCCTGCTCGACCTTCCTCGCACGAATCGCACAGAATTACCGGATGCGCAGCATCATCATAGCCACAGTAAAACGCAGGGCTTGGCTGCATTGCGACTGCCGGAAAACTCACGCTGGCGAAGAGCGCTCAATCAGGGCCAGGGATTTACCAGCTGCGGTTGGATCTTTGACGCCGACACCGTGTTCGATACCGTTGGCATCATGGAGTGGATACGGCTGGCACCGGTCGAACGGGCCAAAGGCGTAGTACGTATTGCTGAAGGCACCCTTTTGATCAACCGTCAGGGACAGGATCTCAGTATCGAAACGCGCCCTGTCGCACCACTGGACAGCCGAATTGAACTGATTCACAACGAGAATGCGGACTGGAACGCGCTGCAATCCAAACTGTTTAACATTCGTTTAAGTTGAGATCTTTACCGTTAGCACCCTTTTCATTTTAGACTTACAACAGGTTATGCCATGACTCGCCGCAATTTACCCTTCATCATTTTCTTCAATATACTGGGCATTGCGCTGTTTTTGTCCTGGTTCCTGCCAACCAACCACGGCTATTGGTTTACCCTGGACTCGTCGATTTTCTTCTTTTTTAATCGTCATCTGGCGACCGACCCCGCTTTTCTGCATTTGGTGGCCATTACCAATAACCGTGCGTTTGATGTAATTTCGCTGATTGCCATGGGGTTGCTGTACCTGTGCTTTTACCTGCAACAGGATGCCGCCGGCCGTCGCCGTTTGCTGGTCACCGGCGTTGTTATGCTGCTGACCGCCGTGGTGTTGAACCAACTGGGTCATCTGTTACCGGTCAAGCACCCCAGCCCGTCGCTGAGTTTTGATAATGTTAATCGCGTCAGTGAACTGACCGGCATTCCCACCAAAGATGCCTCCAGCGACAGCTTCCCTGGCGACCACGGCATGATGCTGATGATTTTCGCCTGCTTTATGCTGCGCTACTTTAACCGCCGCGCGTTTGCCGTCGCGCTGCTGATCACGGTGGTGTTTTCATTACCACGCGTAATGATTGGCGCTCACTGGTTTACGGATATCGCCGTCGGTTCGCTGTCGGTGGTGCTGGTGGGGGCTAGTTGGTGCCTGATGACTCCACTCAGCGATGTGTTGATCCTGCGCCTGAATCGTATGCTGCCCGGTAAGCACCGCCCAACACAACCATAACCCATCGTTATGACCCGCAGGAGGCCGCCAGCCTCCTGATAATTTCCCCACCGCTTCCTGTTTATTTCCACATCACCGCGTTAACGCTTCTGTTACCTAATTTCACGCAAAATCAACACAACGGACAATCAGCGTTTTTTATATGATGATTTACATTATGTTACATCACAAATTCATATATAAAAGGGCGGAAAAAGGCTCGCAATCCCCAATTCGTTACGGTAATCTCGGATGCGTTTGTGCCTGGTTTAACTCGACTCAGCATCAAATCCACTAAAAGTGTGCGTTCCAGCACGTTTTCGGCGGTATCTGATTGTCGATAAAGCAGGTGCAGATTAGTCTCGTTCCGTTTGGCATTTTTCAGGTAGCGACTGACGTCGTTAAGGACTTCAAGGGAAAACAATAACAATGGTCAAATCTCAACCGTTTCTGAGATATTTTTTGCGGGTAGTACCTGCAATTGCCGCAGCGGTAATGCTCTCCGCGTGCAGCACGACACACACTTCGAACTTGAATAACGCACAAACTGAGATGCGTGCAGTTAATGACAAAGATGGTCTTTTACTGCAAGCCTCTCAGGATGAATTCGAAGCAATGGTCCGTAACGTTGACGTTAAGTCAAAAATTATGGATCAGTATGCAGACTGGAAAGGCGTTCGCTACCGTTTAGGCGGTGAAACCAAGCGCGGCATTGATTGCTCAGCATTTGTACAGCGTACTTTCCGTGAACAGTTTGGCATGGACTTACCTCGTTCAACCTATGAACAGGAAGACATGGGCAAGAAAATCTTGCGCACCAAACTGCGTCCTGGCGATCTGGTGCTGTTCCGCGCCGGCTCTACCGGACGCCATGTCGGCATCTATTTAGGTAACGATCAATTCGTTCATGCCTCTACCAGCAGCGGCGTGATGATTTCGAAACTGAGCGATAACTATTGGAATAAACGTTATCGCGAAGCCCGCCGGGTGCTTACCAGCAGCTGACGGAACAAAACCTGATTGTCCTGAAGACCAAACGAGCGATAGAACGCTGCCTACGGGCAGCGTTTTTTTTTGCGCGGAGATTCCCCCACTAAGCCCCCCTATTATCTATTCGCGATGTTTTCGACATCCCCGTTTATATTTCGCGAAATTATTGCAGGGAAACGACGCCAACGATGAAAAACTCACCTATTATCGTCAAATGGGAATAACAGCGATAATGCAGGGTTTAAACTATTATCACCGTGGGATAAACGATGAATAATGGCTGCAACACCATCATTGCGATATATTAGACAGTCACTCTATAACAAAAACAAATTGATACGCCGTGCTCAGGGGGCAGGTTTATGGGCTTGAAAAGGGCATTTGCACGCCACGTCTCGCACAGACGACGCAGCCTGGCTAAAAGCGGTATCGTGGCCCTGGTATTTTTTATCCTGTTTATGGCTATTACGCTTTCTTTGATTAGCCACCAGCGCACAGAATATCAACGTGCGCTAGAACAACGGACGCAGAAACTCACCCTTGAGACCTTTAACAGCCTCACGACAGTCATGCACCAATTGATGCCGTTAACCGAGCGCCCCTGCGCAACCAGCCA
Source organism: Serratia proteamaculans (assembly GCF_008830365.1). GTDB lineage: Bacteria > Pseudomonadota > Gammaproteobacteria > Enterobacterales > Enterobacteriaceae > Serratia > Serratia proteamaculans. Next base: position 1,618,991 of record NZ_WBKI01000001.1, read on the forward strand.
GCCGGAACTTACCTACCAGGCCGCCTTCCATTCCGGTGTGCGCACCTTTATGTTAGTGAAAAACGGCTTTGCCTATTGCTCTTCCGCTACCGGTAACATGATGCTGGCGTTAAAAAACATCTACCCGGAAATTGACCAACAGCAACGGCTGGATCTCAAACTGCAGCAGGGTACCCCACTGGTCCCTGGAAAACCGGCGGTTGCCGTTTGGTTGCGTCAGCCAGGTAAAAAAGACACCGGCATACTGGCCACCCTGGATATTGGCCTGATGCCCCAACAGATGTTCGGCACCAGCACCGTTCGGACCCATGGCGTTGCCATTATTCTGGGCGATCGCGCCCTGACCAGTTTTAGTCCAAACCTGATGCCGGTGAACCAGTTGCCGGACGGAAAGGCCGATCGCATCTCCATCGCCGGCACCCCGATGATCATTATGTTTTATAACCAAAAACTGACGCCCAACGATATCCGCCTGACGCTGCTGGGCAGCCTGGTGCTGTCTTTGATGATCGGCGTGCTGTGCTACTACATGCTGCTGCTGCGCCAAAGCCCGGAGCGGGCAATGATGCGTGGAATCAAACGCAACGAGTTCTTTATCGAATATCAGCCGGTGTTTCATACCCGTTCCGGCACCATCGGCGGGCTGGAAGCACTGATCCGCTGGCAGCACCCTATCGAAGGACGTATTCCGCCGGATCTGTTTATTCCCTACGCCGAAAGCGAAGGGCTGATAGTGCCGCTGACGCGTCACCTGTTCCGCCTGATTGCCGAAGACGCCCCCAGGCTGGCGACGGCATTGCCGCAGGGGGCCAAGCTCGGTCTGAACATCTCCCCTTCTCATCTCAGTGCGCCCTCTTTCCATCAGGACGTGTACGAACTGCTGGCGCAATTGCCGGGGAACTACTTCACGCTGGTGTTTGAAATTACCGAACGTGGCATGGTTGAGGAAGGCAACGCGTTGACCGAGTTCGACTGGTTGCATCAACAAGGCATTGAAATCGCCATCGATGATTTTGGCACCGGCCATAGCGCTTTGATTTATCTGGAACGCTTTAGCATGGACTATCTGAAAATAGACCGCGGCTTTGTCAACTCCATCGGTCGGGATACGGTCACTGCCCCGGTGCTGGACGCGGTGATTTCACTGGCCAAGAAACTGAAAATGCAAACCGTGGCCGAAGGGGTGGAAACCGCCGAACAGCTGCACTTCCTGAAGGAACAGGACGTTAACTTTATGCAGGGGTATTACTTTAGCAAACCGCTGAGCATCGATAACTTCGTGACCTTCTGCAACGCCCATACGGTCATGGACCATCAGGTGCTAAAGGACTGAATTTTTTAACTTCTTTACGCTTAGGCACGGCAGAAAATGTTATGCTGCCCCAGATTTCATCGACTTTACAGCAGGAGCTTACCGTCAAGATGTCCGTGCGCGTTTTTGCTGCCCTGGTGCTCTCAGCACTGAGTTTTGGCCTGCAGGCCGAAACCCTCAATGAAAGCTATGCTTTCGCCCAGCTCGGTGAGCCGAAATATGCCACCGACTTCAGCCATTATGACTACGTCAACCCGGCAGCACCGAAAGGCGGTGATGTGCGGCTGGCGGCGATCGGCACCTATGATAACTTTAACCGCTATGCGCAACGTGGCGTACCCGGCGAGCGAACCGACGCGCTGTATGACACCCTGTTTACCACCTCAGACGATGAGATCGGCAGTTACTACCCACTGATTGCCGAATCTGCTCGCTTCCCGGCCGATATGCGCTGGGTGGAGCTGGATATTAACGCTCGCGCCCGCTTCCACGATGGTACCCCCATCACCGCTGCCGATGTCGCCTTCACCTTTAACAAATTTATGACCGAAGGCGTACCTCAGTTTCGCGTGCTGTATAAAGGCGTTACGGTCAAGGCTATCTCACGTCTGACGGTGCGTATTGAATTCCCGCAGCCGGATAAAGACAAACTGCTTGGGTTGTTCGGCCTGCCTATTTTACCGCTGAGCTTCTGGAAAGATCACAAACTGAGCGAGCCGCTGAACACCCCGCCACTCAGCAGCGGTCCTTATAAGGTCGCCAGTTACCGGCTCGGTCAATACATTACCTATCAGCGCGTTCGCGATTACTGGGCCGCCAACCTGCCGGTCAACCGCGGCCGCTTTAACTTCGACAGTATCCGCTACGACTATTATCTGGATGACAAAGTCGCGCTGGAGGCCTTCAAGGCCGGTGCCTATGACTTCCGCATTGAAGGTTCGCCAAAAAGTTGGGCGACCCAGTATCAGGGCGGCAATTTCGCCCGCAATTACATCATCAAACAGGACGAAACCAACCAGTCGGCGCAAAACACCCGCTGGATGGCCTTCAATATGCGGCGCCCTCTGTTCGCCGACCCTCGGGTGCGGGAAGCGCTCACGCTGGCCTTTGACTTCGACTGGATGAATAGGGCGCTGTATTACAACGCCTATCAGCGCACCAACAGCTACTTCCAGAATACTCAGTATGCCGCCAGCGGCTATCCGGATGCGGCCGAACTGGCGCTACTGGGGCCGCTGAAGGGCAAGGTGCCGGCAGAGGTGTTTACCAGTATCTATCAACCCCCTTCCTCTGATGGCAGCGGCAACGATCGCCAAAATCTATTAAAAGCCACTCAGTTGCTGAAACAGGCCGGCTGGGAAGTGAAAAATCAGCAGTTGGTCAACAGCAAAACCGGTCAGCCGTTTAGCTTTGAATTATTGTTGCTGAGTGGCAGCAATTTCCAGTACGTATTGCCATTCCAGCACAACCTGAAGCGACTGGGCATCGATATGCAGATCCGTGAAATCGACATATCCCAATTCACCAAGCGCATGCGCGACGGTGATTTCGATATGATGCCGACGGTTTATATGGCAGTGCCATTCCCTAGCCCCGATCTGAAAATACTCTGGGATTCCGAATACATTAATTCCAGCTATAACCGATCGGGCGTCAGCGATCCTGCGGTCGATAGCCTGGTCAGACAGATCGCCGCGCATCAGGGCGACGAGAAAGCCTTGCTGCCGCTGGGCCGCGCGCTGGATCGGGTATTGACCTGGAACCGGTATATGCTGCCAATGTGGTATTCCAACCACGACCGCTATGCCTACTGGGACAAATTCTCCACGCCGTCGATCCGCCCGGCCTACGTGATTGGTTTCGATAACTGGTGGTTTGACGTCAACAAGGCGGCGCGTTTGCCGGCTCAACAACAGTAAGGGGTCAGCGATGACGGCTTATTTGATTCGCAGGCTGTTGCTGATCATCCCCACCCTGTGGGCGATCATCACCATTAACTTTTTTATCGTGCAGATCGCCCCCGGCGGCCCGGTCGATCAGGCGATTGCCACTATCGAAATGGGCCAGAGCAGCGGCTTTGGTGGCGGCGGTGTCGGTGAAGGCTTGGGACATGCGCGTATCGGTGTCGGCAGTGCGACGGATAGCCAATACCGTGGCTCACGCGGGCTGGATCCGGAAGTGATCGCCGAGATCACCAAACGCTATGGCTTCGACAAACCGCTGCACGAACGCTATTTCACCATGCTGTGGAATTACATGCGTCTCGACTTCGGTGACAGCCTGTTTCGTGGTGCATCCGTAATGCAGTTGGTTGGCCATAGCCTGCCGGTGTCGATCACGCTGGGGCTGTGGAGCACGCTGATTATCTATCTGGTGTCGATCCCGCTGGGGATCCGCAAAGCGGTGCATAACGGCAGCGCCTTCGATACCTGGAGCAGCACCCTGATTATCATCGGCTATGCCATCCCGGCCTTTCTGTTCGCTATTCTGATGATCGTGCTGTTCGCCGGTGGCAGCTACCTCGACTGGTTCCCGCTGCGCGGTCTGGTTTCCAGCAATTTCGATACCCTGCCGTGGTATGGCAAAATCACCGATTACCTGTGGCATATCACGCTGCCGGTGTTGGCAACGGTGATTGGCGGCTTCGCTACCCTGACCATGCTGACCAAAAACTCATTCCTTGATGAGATCCGCAAACAATACGTGGTCACCGCGCGCGCCAAAGGGCTGGACGAGAGCAAGATCCTTTACCGCCACGTGTTCCGCAACGCCATGCTGTTGGTGATCGCCGGTTTCCCGGCGACCTTTGTCAGCATGTTTTTCACCGGCTCATTGCTGATCGAAGTGATGTTCTCGCTTAACGGTCTGGGGTTGCTGGGCTATGACGCGACCCTGCAGCGCGATTACCCGGTGATGTTCGGCACGCTGTATATCTTCACCCTGATTGGCCTGCTGTTGAATATCCTCAGCGATATCACCTATACCCTGGTCGATCCTCGCATTGATTTCGAGGCCCGCCAATGAGCCGCTTAAGCCCAATCAATCAGGCACGCTGGGCTCGCTTTCGCAGCAACCGCCGTGGCTATTGGTCACTGTGGATTTTTCTGGTGCTATTTATCCTCAGCCTGGGAGCCAATCTGATCGCCAATGACAGACCGCTGCTGGTGCGCTATGAGGGCCGCTTGTACCTGCCGTTCGTTATCGACTACAGCGAGACCACCTTCGGCGGTGAGCTCAATACCGTCACCGACTTCCAGGATCCGTTCGTCAAAAAACAGATCGACAGCCACGGCTGGGCAGTTTGGCCACCGATTCGGTTCAGCTACGACACCATCAACTTCGCCACCGAGGTGCCCTTCCCCTCGGCACCTTCACGCCAAAATCTGTTAGGTACCGACGGCAATGGCAGCGACGTACTGGCCCGCGTGCTGTATGGCTTTCGTATTTCGATGCTGTTCGGGCTGGCATTGACGCTGTTTTCCAGCGTGATTGGCGTCTGTGTCGGTGCGATACAAGGCTACTACGGCGGCCGCGTGGATCTGTGGGGCCAGCGCTTGATTGAAGTGTGGTCAGGCATGCCGACGCTGTTTTTGATTATTATGCTGTCGAGCATCGTACAACCCAATTTCTGGTGGCTGCTTGGTATCACCATTTTGTTTGGCTGGATGAGCCTGGTGGGCGTGGTACGCGCCGAGTTCCTGCGCACCCGTAACTATGACTACATCCGCGCCGCGCGCGCCATGGGGGTGCAGGACCGGGTCATTATGTATCGGCATATGCTACCCAATGCGATGGTGGCGATGCTGACCTTTTTGCCGTTTATCCTGTGCGGCTCCATCACCACCCTGACCTCACTCGACTTCCTGGGCTTTGGCCTGCCGATCGGTTCTCCGTCGCTCGGGGAGCTGTTGCTGCAGGGTAAAAACAACCTGCAGGCGCCGTGGCTCGGCATCACCGCGTTCCTGGTGTTGGCCGTGTTGCTGTCTTTACTCATTTTTATTGGCGAAGCGGTACGCGACGCTTTTGACCCCAGCAAGGCGCATTGATATGGCTAGCACTCCTTTGCTTTCAATTCAGGATCTCGGCGTCGCTTTCCGCCAGGGTGACCAACTGAATCAGGTGGTCAACGGCATTTCGCTACAGATAGAAAAGGCAGAAACGCTGGCACTGGTCGGGGAGTCCGGCTCGGGCAAAAGCGTCACCGCGCTGTCGGTGCTGCGCCTGCTGCCTTCGCCACCGGTGGTCTATACCGGCGGTGATATCCAGTTCAACGGCCATTCGTTGCTGCACGCCCCGGAGGCCGAACTACGCAAGGTGCGCGGCAACCAGATTTCGATGATTTTCCAGGAGCCGATGGTGTCACTCAATCCATTGCACAGCATTGAGAAACAGCTGGCGGAAGTGTTGGTGCTGCATCGCGGTATGCGGCGCGATGTTGCACGCGGTGAGATAATTCAATGTCTGGATCGGGTTGGCATCCGTAACGCCAAAGGCCGCCTAAAAGACTATCCGCACCAACTCTCCGGCGGCGAACGCCAGCGGGTGATGATCGCCATGGCGGTGTTAACCCAGCCTAAGCTGCTGATTGCCGATGAGCCCACCACCGCGCTCGATGTGACCATTCAGGCGCAAATTCTGTTGTTGCTGAAAGAGTTGAAGCAAGAAATGGGCATGGGACTGCTGTTTATCACCCATAACCTGAATATTGTGCGTCGTCTGGCGGACAACGTGGCGGTCATGCGCCAGGGTCAATGCGTTGAGCAAAACAACCGAGTCCGCCTGTTTAGCCAGCCGCAACACCCCTATACCCAACAATTACTGGCGGCAGAGAACCTGGGCGACCCGCTGCCGCTGCCGGCGGATGCCACCCCGTTACTGAAAGTGGAAAACCTCCAGGTCAGTTTCCCGATCAGGCGTGGTTTACTGCGCCGCACGGTGGACCAACATTATGCGCTGAAAGATTTGAGCTTTGAACTGAAGGCCGGGGAAAGCGTCGGACTGGTAGGCGAATCTGGATCGGGTAAGAGCACCACCGGGTTGGCGTTACTGCGTTTGCTCAATGCCAACGGCTCGATGTGGTTTAAAGGCCAGCCGTTGCACCAGTTCAGCATGAAGCAAATGTTGCCGTACCGCAGCCAGATGCAGATTGTGTTCCAGGATCCTTTCTCCGCGCTGAATCCACGACTGAATGTGCTGCAAATCATCGCCGAGGGGCTGGAAGTGCACCAGAAACTGAGCGCCGCACAACGAGAGCAGCGGGTGATCGAAACATTGCAGGAGGTAGGATTGGATCCCGCCCTGCGCTACCGTTACCCCACCGAGTTTTCCGGCGGCCAACGCCAACGCATCGCCATCGCACGGGCGCTGATTTTACAACCGCAGTTGCTGATCCTCGATGAGCCGACCTCGTCGCTGGATAAATCGGTACAGGCGCAAATCCTGACGTTGCTGAAATCGCTGCAACAACGCCACCGGCTGGCCTATCTGTTCATCAGCCACGACCTACAGGTGGTGCGTTCACTGTGCCATCAGGTGATTGTGTTGCGACAGGGGGAAGTGGTGGAGCAAGGCGACTGCCAGACGATCTTTAACTCGCCGACCGCCGCTTATACGCAGCAGCTGTTACAGCTGGCGGATTAGCGACGGGATCTAGAAAGGGTATTGAGCGCTCATCTGCTCGGCAATAGCAGCACCTACGTTTTTTAACCGGCACATGGTGGCGCTTTCATCGCCGCGATGCACAAACAGGCAAGGTTCTCCTTCCCACTCTACGATGGCGCAGTCGACCTGAATCTCCTGCAAAGACAGCTTAAGCTGCTGCATCACCTGCCAGGCATCCGCGCCCTCATGGCTGAGCAGTTTGAGCCCCATCAGGTTGTTATCTTCGTCTATTCCGCTGAGCGGAATCGGTTCAACCTTGACGCCGGTAAAACCTGATAGCCAACGATAACTTTGCGGCAAGCGATGAACTACCGAAAGTTGGATACTTTCCACATGAAATCCCTAGTTTGAAAAATGAAACACTTTTTACCTGACAGGGTAACTAAGTTATAGCCGTTGACGCCTGACTCTGCCGCTCATGAATGTTATTTAAATGTAAAATATGTCACAAGCGGTTAACCAGCTCCCCGCGCTTGCCGATGTCCTGCTGTTTTAGTGACTCCCGTTGGGGTCATTTCACGGCATTTTGCGACTCAGCTCGCATTTTTTCGTTATATGTAACCCTTTCCCGCCGCGATCTCAACTCTTTTTTCTTGCAATACGGTTACTTATTGCTCCGCATAATTTTACATTGAGGAAACATTTAAGGTTATTCAACAGCCAGTGATAATGCGTTAACTCATTGATTATTATTATCACTAAGTTAAATTGCGCAACGTTTCCAGGTCAAACCTATCGGGCAAAGACCGGTTGCAGCCCGGCGCAGGCAGAGCATTTTTTTTAACAAAAAGCACACAGGCAGCACGACAAACCATCGCTTAGCGCACTTATATATAGCAACGAATTTTTATTGCACCTGAATTTCAGAAGGGAGTGACAGAGGGCTGATTTCACTCAGGCTCAACACCAGATTGAGCCTGAGTCAGAAAGGAGAAACTACGGGGTATCAGGCGACGCTTTAAGCCGTGGCCGGCTGGCATACAGATAGAACAGCACCGCAACGATGCTGCACAGCGCCATCGAGGAGACCATCGGCCAGGCACTCTTGCCGGGTGCCATTGCCAGTATCGCCCCCACCAATGCACCGATACTGAAACGCAAGGTACCGGCCAGTGAAGATGCAGTACCCGCCATATGTGGGAAATCGTCCAGGATCACCGCCATGGCGTTAGATGAAATCATGGCAATACAGCCCAGATACACCGCCACGCCAATCACCAACGCCCAGAACCCCAGGCCAATAGCGCTCACCGCCAGCAACCACAACCCCATGACTAACTGAACAAACAGCCCCAAACGGAACATCTTGATCGCACCCAGCCGCCGGACATTGCGGCTGTTGACCAGCGTCGTCAGGAACAGGAAGACAATATTCAGCGCAAAGTAGTAGCCAAAGTGCTGCGGTGAAACATGATTCAGTTCGATATACACGAACGGGCCGGCACTGAGGAACGAGAACATGCCGGCAAAGGAGAAGGCACTGGCCAGCATGTAGCTCAACACGCGCTTATGGCGGAACAATGAAGCAAAGTTACCCAGCGTGGTGCGCAGATGGAATTTTTGCCGCCGCTCTTTCGGCAGCGTCTCTTTAATAAAGAATGCCACCAGCAACGAACCGATCAGCGCCGCGGCCCCCATAGTCCAAAAAATCGCATGCCAACTGAACCACAACAGCAGCGCGCCACCGATCATCGGCGCCAGTAACGGCGCAATGGTCATCACCAGGATGACAAACGACATCATGCGCGAGAACTCGTCCTTGGTGAACATATCGCGCATCAGGGCATTAATCACTACGCTGGCCGCCGCCGCCGAAAGCCCATGCAGGAAACGCAGGTTGATCAGTTGATCGATCGACTGCGCCATAGCGCAGGCACCACCGGCAATCGCGAAGATCAGCGTTCCCCACAGGATCACCGGCTTGCGACCAATGCTGTCCGACATTGGCCCGTAGAACAACTGCCCCAGGGCAAATCCGAGCATATAGGCGCTGAGCGTCATCTGTACGCTGCCCGACCCGACGCCGAACTGTTTGGCAATCACCGGCATACTGGGCAGGTACATGTCGATAGCCAGCGGCATCAACATGGACAGCAGACCCAGAATAAAAATCAAACCGAGGTGAGATGACCGGTTCTGTAACACGTTCGACGACTCCTTCATCAGCCGTAATCTAGTATTGAATTAATCTTGCAGGTGCGGAGCACCGACGCTGGCGATTTCTTCTTCGGTCAGCGGACGGTATTCGCCCTCTGCCAGATCCTCATCCATCACGATGGCGCCGATACGTTCACGATGCAGCTCGAGAACCCGGTTGCCGACCGCTGCAAACATGCGTTTCACCTGGTGATAACGCCCTTCACTGATGGTCAGACGCACCAGCTTGTCTTCAATTTGTTCCAGTTGCGCAGGCCGGGTCAGATCTTTCTCGTTATGCAACTGCACGCCTTCGGCAAATTGCTGTGCGGTATCTTCCGCCAGCGAATGCTCCAGCGTCACCAGATAGGTTTTCTCACAGTGATGTTTCGGTGAGGTGATACGGTGCGACCACTGGCCGTCGTCGGTCATCAACACCAGACCGGTAGTATCGATATCCAGGCGACCGGCAGCGTGCAGCTTGTAGGCCACCGGCTCATCGAGGAAATACAGCACCGTCGGATGATCGGGATCGTCCGTGGAGCAAACGTAACCCTGCGGTTTGTTGAGCATAAAATAGCGCGGGCCATTTTGGCGCTGCAGCGGGTTGCCGTCGAACGCCACCTCCTGCTCCGGAGTCAGTTTCAGTGCCCCGCTCTTCACCACTTCACCGTCCACGGTGACGCGTTTTGCCCGAAGTTCGCGCGCTACCAGCGCACGGCTAACACCTAACTGCTGAGATAAAAACTTGTCCAGTCGCATTGAATCTGCTTTGCCTGTCGTTGTTATGATCGCATTGATCGTATTGCTAAAATATGACACCCGCCGTTGCACCAGGTGCAACAGAGCAGGTTCGAAGAGGGGGATACAGCGATTACTGTCACACGAGTATAGCGATGGAAACGGCCCCCTGACAGAGGTAATTTCCATGCTTCTCGCACCGCGAGTGCTCAGAAGGCATAATAATAGAAATTTTTTAGCCGTCATGGGAGTAAAATGTCACTGTTTTGGTGGGATCAGAGGTTACAAAACCTGTTCCCGACGGCCCTTCTCAACCCACGGCGTTAATTTATGGCCTTTACTCTACGCCCCTACCAACTGGAAGCGGTCGAAGCCACCATCAAACATTTCCGTCAGCACCCGCAACCGGCGCTGATCGTACTGCCGACCGGGGCCGGTAAAAGTCTGGTGATCGCCGAGCTGGCGAAACGTGCACGCGGCCGGGTATTGGTACTGGCCCATGTGAAAGAACTGGTGGCGCAGAACCATGCCAAATACCGCGCCTACGGGCTGGAAGCCGATATCTTTGCCGCTGGACTGCAGCAGAAAGACAGCGCAGGCAAGGTGGTGTTCGGTAGCGTGCAGTCCGTAGCACGCAATCTGCCGCTGTTTGACGGAGCTTTTTCCCTGTTGATTATCGACGAATGCCACCGCATCAGCGACGATGACGACAGCCAATACCAACAGATTATTCAGCATCTGCAAAAAACGAATCCACAGTTGCGGCTGCTGGGCCTGACCGCCACGCCCTATCGGCTGGGCAAAGGCTGGATTTATCAGTATCACTATCACGGCTTTACCCGCGGTGATGCCAATAGCCTGTTTCGCGACTGCATTTATGAACTGCCATTGCGTTATATGATCAAAAACGGTTATCTGGTGCCACCGGAACGGTTGGATATGCCGATAGTACAGTATGATTTCAGCCGACTGGAGGCCAGAAGCAACGGCCTGTTCAGTGAAGTGGACCTGAACCGTGAGCTGAAACAGCAAAATCGTATTACACCGCATATCATCAGCCAAATCGTCGAATATGCCGAAACGCGTAAGGGGGTGATGATTTTCGCCTCTACCGTTGAACATGCGCGTGAGATCTACGGCCTGCTGCCTTCCGGTGAAGCCGCGCTGGTCAGCGCCGCAACGCCCGCAGCCGAGCGCGATGCGCTGATTGACGCATTCAAACAACAGCAATTGCGTTACCTGGTCAACGTGGCGGTGCTGACCACAGGTTTTGATGCGCCGCATGTCGATCTGATCGCCATTCTGCGGCCAACCGAATCCGTCAGCCTGTATCAGCAAATCGTCGGCCGTGGGCTGCGGCTGGCCCCCGGCAAAGAGGATTGTCTGATCCTCGACTACGCCGGAAACCCGCACGATCTGTTTACGCCCGAGGTCGGGGTCAGCAAGCCACACAGCGACAGCCAACCGGTACAGGTGTTCTGCCCCGGCTGCGGTTTCGCCAATTTGTTCTGGGGCAAGTGCACCGAGAGCGGCGATATCATCGAACACTACGGTCGCCGTTGTCAGGGCTGGCTGGAGGACGATGAAGGCCATCGCGAGCAATGCGACTACCGTTTCCGCTTCAAAATTTGCCCGCACTGCGGTGCGGAAAATGACATTGCCGCCCGTCGCTGCCACCAATGTCAGGAAGTGCTGGTCGACCCTGACGATATGTTGAAGGCCGCGCTGAAGCTGAAAGACGCTCTGGTACTGCGCTGTGGCGGCATGGAGCTGCAAACTGGCCGCGATGATAAAGGTGAGTGGCTGAAAGCCACCTATTTTGACGAAGACGGCACCAGTACCAGCGAACGTTTTCGACTGCAAACGCCCGCACAGCGCAAAGCCTTCGAAATGCTGTTCCTGCGCCCGCATCAGCGTGCACCCGGGGTGCCGTTTGCCTGGCAAACCGCCGCCGATGTGTTGGCCCAGCAAACGCTGCTGCGTCATCCGGATTTTGTGGTGGCGCGCAAACGCGGACAATTCTGGCAGGTTCGGGAAAAAGTGTTCGATTATCAAGGCCGCTTCCGCCGAGCCAATGAGCTGTATTGATCCTGTCGGCCTGCAAATCGGGCAGGTTTCCATTGCCCTGCGGACGGCTTTCCGTTAAACTGCCGCCCGCTTTGCCTGGGTTCGCCCGGTGCTAAAGCAGGTTATCGAACTTGCTACTGGGTCGCCTGTAGCAGGGTAAATTTTCTTTTTAGAGAAAAAACAATGTTCACTATCAATGTAGAAGTACGTAAAGACCAGGGTAAGGGTGCGAGCCGCCGCCTGCGTATTGCCAACAAATTCCCAGCTATCGTTTACGGTGGCGAAGAAGCTCCAGTTTCCATCGAACTGGACCATGATTCTGTTAAGAACATGGAAATCAAACCAGAATTCTACAGCGAAGCAGTAACTCTGGTTATCGACGGTAAAGAAACCAAAGTGAAAGTTCAGGCTGTACAGCGTCACCCGTTCAAGCCGAAACTGGCTCACATCGACTTCCGTCGCGTTTAATCGCAACGAAATCGAACCTTTCGGGACGCCGAAGTAGAAAACGCCGCAATTGCGGCGTTTTTTATTGTCTGCGATCCGGCGAAATTACTTATTACCGCTATTCTGGCGGCGTTGTAGCTGATCGCGCAGGTTCGGTGGCGTGCCTCTGATGGTTAGCGTATCGGTAGCCGCATCCCAGAAAATTCGCTCCCCCAACAGCATGGCGTCAAAGTTCATGCTGATACCGCCACCGCTGCCGGCAAACTTGGTCAACTGACGCAGCGTACCGCGATCGGCCGGAAAGCTGTCTTCCAGTTGATAACCCTGCTCGCTGGAGAACTGCAGAAAATCTTTCTCGCCCACCGGTGCAATCTCTTTCGACAATTCCTGCAGCTCAATCTCTTCGCCAGCCTGCAGCTGTTCGTTGCAGTAGCTGTAAACCTGCTGACGTACCGACTGACGCTCATTTTTGTCCAGCTGTGCATCGGCACAATAATCGTCAACCGCCTGCAGCAAGCCCCGGTTCTGCGCCTTGGTGTCCAGCCCTTCGGCCGCCGCCAGGAAGTCCATGAAGAAATCGGACACCTTGCGACCCACTCGCCCTTTCAGGAAGGTCAGGTAACGGGTCGACTCCGGATTGGTTTCCCACTCGGTCAGATCGATGCGCGCCACGATATCGGCGTGGTTGATGTCCAGATAATGGGTGGTATTGATATCCAGCTCTTCGTTAACGCGCGAACTGTTGCGGCTGTTCAGAACCGCAATCAGTAAATACTCCACCGCCAGGTAACGGTATTGGCCAAATAGCACCACGCCACCTTCGGCAAACGGATACTTGGCCAACTCATCGCGCAGGCGACCGGTCGCCGCACGGCTGAAGGCCAAAAAGTCCTTATCTTCCTTGCGGCAGGTACGCAACGCGTCCGCCAGTTCACTGCCTTCATTGAACAGGCCGTAAGCCTTGCTCTTGGCACTGTAGACACGATGCAGCTCTTCCATCATCTCTTCCACCGCCGCATTGGTTGGCAGCAGAGAATCGCGCAGCACCACGTCCAGCGTTTGTTCGTCGCGTTTGACCAACTGGTGCAGAGCGATCTGGTCGATATCCAGACTCATGGTAAATCCTCCTGTTCTTTAGGCGCGTATTCAAACACTGAAGGCTACCGTGCTGCAACTTTTAAGCAGCGATCACATCACCAGCCATCGATAAATTTCCGGCACCCATACAGACCATAAATAGCTGGAATATCCCATGGAATTCAGGCTGCGGGCCGGTAGCCAACCCGAGCCAGGGACGGGGGCCGCCCGCACAACCCGCGACGCTAGGGTTTGAAAGACAAAGGGAATAGATAAAAGAGCGGAAAATCACTGTCCTATACGGTAAGATATGGGACTTTGTCAGGCGTTGAGCGCAATTTTTATGCCACAATCATCCCGTTACAGTGACGAACACGTTGAACAGCTGCTCTCTGAGCTGGTTAATGTTCTGGAAAAACACCATACTCCCACCGATCTCTCTCTGATGGTGCTGGGTAACATGGTAACTAATCTGATCAACACCAGTGTTGCTCCCGCGCAGCGGAAAACATTGGCAAGATCGTTTGCAGAAGCTCTGCAAGCTTCTATTCGTGAAGATAAAGCGCATTAATAATTAATTATGGTGACAAACCGTCAGCGTTATCGTGAAAAAGTCTCCCAGATGATTAGCTGGGGGCACTGGTTCGCCTTATTCAATATCCTGCTTGCCCTCGGGCTGGGCAGCCGCTACCTGTTTGTCACCGACTGGCCCTCTTCCTTGTTGGGTCGGGTTTATGCCCTGGTCAGCTTACTGGGGCATTTCAGCTTTATTGTTTTCGCCGGCTACCTGCTTGTGATCTTCCCGCTCACCTTTGTGGTGATGTCGCAGCGGCTGCTGCGATTTATTTCTGCCGCGCTGGCCACTGCGGGACTGACACTGTTGCTGGTAGACAGCGAAGTGTTCACCCACTTCCACCTTCACCTTAATCCGGTGGTGTGGGAACTGGTGATCAACCCGGATCAAAGTGAACTGGCGCGCGACTGGCAGCTGATGTTTATCTGCGTGCCGGTTATCTTCCTGGTGGAGATGCTGTTTGGCACCTGGAGCTGGCAAAAGCTGCGCAGTCTGAACCGTCAAAGGTTCGGTAAACCGCTGGCCGCGCTGTTTATCAGCGCCTTTTTCGCCTCGCACCTGATTTATATCTGGGCCGACGCCAATTTCTACCGCCCGATCACCATGCAACGGGCCAACCTGCCGCTGTCATACCCAATGACCGCGCGTAAATTCCTTGAGAAACATGGCCTGCTTGATTCGCAGGAATATGAACGCCGACTGGTGCAGCAAGGGAATCCGGAGGCCGTTGCGGTGGAATATCCGCTGAACGATCTGAGCTACAGCGACAAAGGTAGTGGCTATAACCTGCTGATGATCGTGGTGGACGGCATACGTGAGCAGGATATGAAACAGGATATGCCTGTCCTGACCCGCTTTGCGCAGGAAAATGTCCGTTTCAGCGATCACTACAGTTCCGGCAATCATGCGGATACCGGCTTGTTTGGCCTGTTCTACGGCATTTCACCGACCTATCTGGACAGCATTCTCGCCGCGCGCAAACCTTCTGCTCTGGTTAGTGCACTCAGTGCCCAGGGCTATCAGTTTGGTTTGTTCTCGTCAGACGGTTTTAACGCCAGCCTTTATCGCCAGGCGCTGTTGACCGACTTCACGCTGCCGGCGCCAATACAGCAAAATGACCCGGCGACCACGCAACAGTGGCAACGTTGGCTGGTCGACCAAAACAGTAACCGCCCCTGGTTCTCTTATATTAATTTCCGTGGCGCTGAATCGGCTGCCAATGAGAAAACGCCGGCCCCGGCCGACTTTATTCAGCGCTACCGCGCAGGTGCGCAGGATGTGGATGCGCAAATTGCTCAGGTGCTTAGCACGCTGAAAGAGCGTGGTGTTCTGGATAAAACCGTGGTGGTGATTACCGCTGAACACGGTGTGGAATTTAATGACTCCGGCAAAGGCTACTGGGGCGCTGGCACCAGTTTCAACCAGCAACAGTTGCAGGTTCCGCTGGTTATCCATTGGCCGGGGACCCCGGCGCAGACCATCAATAAACTGACCGGTCATAACGACGTGATGCGCACGCTGATGCAGCGTTTGCTGCACGTGAAAACCAGCCCTAATGACTATTCACAGGGTGAAGACCTGTTTACCGCCCAGCGCAGAAACAATTGGGTCGCTACCGGTGATAACAGTCTGTTGGTGATCACCACGCCAACACAAACCCTGGTGCTGGACAGCAGCGGCAACTACCGCGCGTATGATAAGAACGACAAAGAGATCAAAGACGAGAAGCCACAGCTCGCCCTGCTGCTGCAGGTGTTGACCGATGTGAAACGCTTTATCGCCAACTAATTGCTTAAAATACAATCAGTCAGTTGGCGTGCTCTTGATTTGAGATTGGGAAAGGGTAGTATAATTTTCTATAGCATCGGCATGTAGCGCAGCTTGGTAGCGCACCGTCATGGGGTGTCGGGGGTCGGAGGTTCAAATCCTCTCATGCCGACCAAAAAACACCCATAAAAACCAACCCATTGCGGTTGGTTTTTTATCTCTTAAACTCGGCATTCACCCGTGATCGAGTTTTTCCCCTGAGGGCAAACGTCGGAACTCTGCGGGATCACACCCAATATGGAGCCCAAAGAGCCCGAACACCCTGACAGGGTCAAAATAACCAAAAGAAATAACACCCTTCGCATCCAACGCTCCTTATCTTTTTGCTATCCGGTTATATCTCATTCATGGCTAACTGTCTTTCAACAAACTGTCAGTTTTCGTGAAAACCTCTGCTCCCCTGCACATTTAGACTTGCGAAAGGTTTGCAGGATCAGCTCATGCCGACAACATTAGAAAAACGCGCTTTCCGTAAGGCCTTTCAAATCTGCTGGTCGATCAAACCCACATTCAGATTTACCCCAGTAACTATTCTAAATTGGTCTGCTATACTAGAAAGCTAACAAAAATTCACCTAATTACGGGTATCTGTTAATGAAATACTGTTCAGAAGGGCTTGCCAATGCAGCCTGTTAAGAAGTGGTCACAGGAGTTAGAGGGATTACGTGGTCTGGCTTCTCTTTGGGTTGTTTTGGGTCACATTTGTATTTTAACCAGTTTTCATTTCCCCATCCTTTCCGATCCGGCAATCGGTGTCGATTTGTTCATTTTGCTCTCTGGTTACCTGATGGCAAAAAACTATGTAGAACGAAAAGAGAAGGAACCCTGGACTGACAGCGCAACCTTCAAGAAATTTTGGCTACGTCGTTTCTTCCGAATTGCACCGCTTTACTACATACTCTTGATCTTGGCCATTGGCTTTGGCAGCTACTTCGGTGAGGCACGTAACGTCATTGGTCATTTTTACAGCGAAACTCAAACCAATAGTTCGCGCTACAGTGACTCTTCATTCTTAAATGTATTTACTCACGTAACCTTTATTTTTGGTTTCCTGCCGAGCTTCTCATTTAATACCGTTTTGCCTGACTGGAGTATCGGCCTGGAAATGCAGTTTTATTTCCTGTTTCCCTTCATTATGCTGGCAGTGATGAAACTGGGCTTCGCCCGTGCCTGTTTCGCAGTCATTCTATTGTGCGCAGCAGCCAAATATCTACTCCCGAATTACTTCGCTGCTTTTCCAATGCCCTCAATGATCCTGATAAAACTGCACTTGTTTATCGCAGGCATGTTTATTGCTGAAGCCATACGCAGTAGGAGTATGTGGCATGCTCTTTTTGCCGTAATTTCAGCGATCGGTAGCATCTACATTTATATGCCAAATGATGTAAGGGTATCCCATTTACTGGCCCAGATTGGCATGATTTTCATGATGACGCTCATCCTTTGGCCGCGCAATGAGGGAAGCGCCTGGGGAAACATACTACGTCTACCACGTTGGATGCTAACGAACAAATTCAGCGTATATATGGGAGACGTCTCCTACTCGGTATATTTATTGCACTTGTTAATCGTAATCCCTATCGTTGCGCTCCTTCTGTCAAATACCCAATTTGCAGACCTGCCCGCGGCAATACGATTCATCGCCGCCTCCGCCATCATTCTCCCTATCACTTATGGGATCGCGGCGCTGCTGTTTAAATTTATCGAAAAACCGGGTATTCAGTTAGGTAAACTGATGATCAGTCGTAGTGAGGCAAAGAAAACCAGCCCTGCCGTTATGGACTAACCTGGAAATATAACTCTGTATCTCTTATCAACCCGGCATTCTTTGCCGGGTTTTTAATGACATCAAACTCGGGCCTATCCGTTGGGCAACAACGGCGTTTGGCGCTTATCGCTCCAGCCATTCGACGGCCAATATTCGTGCCTCATCCAGACTGACATCCCTGCCATCCCTGGTGATCGCCATTTTTAACACATCAATGATATCGGCCTTTTCCGTGGCGCGCTCTTCATTAATTAACACTAGAACCGCATCGCCTATCACCGTACATATGCCGATATACAAGGCTTTTGAATCTTCGAAGCCGCTGCCCATAACTACCTCCGGTTGCAATTTATGCAGATTAACATCTTGCGCCTGACAATGCCCTTTTAAGACCCGGTCGGCGCGGGCGGAAAACGAAAAACCCCAGCAATCATTACGATTACTGGGGTTCGTAGACGGGGTTAAACGTCTGTACAACTTATATGGTGCCGGCTACCGGAGTCGAACTGGTGACCTACTGATTACAAGTCAGTTGCTCTACCTACTGAGCTAAGCCGGCTAAATTTGGCGGAAGGACAGAGATTCGAACTCTGGGAGCTGTTACACTCGACGGTTTTCAAGACCGTTGCCTTAAACCACTCGGCCATCCTTCCAATGGGCGCAGATATTAGCGCTACCGTTATGAAATGTCTATCGTTTCATGATAAAAAATGCAGGAAAAAGTGCGTTTGGTTAAACTTCATGCCACTAACGGTTAAAAAATGAAAAACCCCGCTAAAGCGGGGCTGGATTGAACAGTAATACGGGGTTATTTAGGTTGTGAGTCGTAGTCTGAACAAGTCTGATAACCTTTGTTCATCACATGACCAGTGTCGCTATAGCTGACAAAATAAGTTTGTACTTTCCCGTCACGTGGCGCCACCGCATAGGTGTCGCAGGTACCCTGCGCATGAACCAGGGTAGCTGTAGTAGACGGTGGTCCGGCAATCGCCCGTACCTGCTGTTTGGTCATTCCCACTTTTACGTCACTGACCACGGGTTCCGCTACGTAACTGGCGGCCCTGTCATAAGCCGTACAACCGGCGAGAAGGGTGAAAGTCGCTGCAGTACAAATGGCTAAAACCAGTTTATTCGTCATGGTTTGTCCTCTTAGAGTACGTTTATTGTCCTCTAAGTCTAGAAGAGAGAAGGCTTTTCTACAAATTTCACTTTGTCGATAGGTGCGGTTCATGCGGAACGGTGTCTTTTATCAATAACACCAATCAGAAGCCAAATTCGCTCAGTGCCGCAATCTCATCCGGACGACGGCCAAGCGGCCAATGGAACCGACGATCCTGTTCGCGGATTGGCATATCGTTGATGCAGGCGTGTCGGTTAATCATCTGACCGTCCGGATTAAACTCCCAATTCTCGTTGCCAAAACTACGGTACCAGTTGCCGGAGTCATCACGCCATTCGTAGGCAAAACGCACCGCGATACGCGCCCCATCAAACGCCCAGAGCTCCTTAATCAGCCGATACTCCAGCTCTTTTGCCCATTTACGTTGTAAGAACGCGCAGACGGCCTCACGGCCATCAACAAACTCCGCCCGGTTACGCCAATGGGTATCCACAGAATAGACCTGTGAGACTCGTTCAGGATCGCGGCTGTTCCAGGCATCTTCCGCCAGACGGACTTTCTCGATGGCCGATTCACGGGTAAACGGCGGTAGCGGGGGTTTAATGCTCATAGCTCACCTCTGTGGGTTACAAGAAAGTAGACAGAATTGTCTACACGATTAAGCTAGCGCATGTAGACAGAGTTGTCTACAATCATTCAAGCCAATATTTCAGGAGATATTTCGATGTCTGCTACTCCCAGCGCTCTGCCGCCGCGTCAGCGTATCCTGCTGACTGCCCACGATTTGTTTTACCGCGATGGGGTACGCGCGACCGGCATCGATCGCATCATCAGCGAGTCAGGCGTGGCCAAGGTAACGTTTTATCGTCACTTCCCCAGTAAAAATGAACTGATTGAAGCGTTTCTGACCTACCGTCACGATCAGTGGCTGAGCTGGTTCAGTCTGTCGCTGGAGCAACATGTCGCGCGGTCAGGAGATGTGATGCTCGCGTTGGTGCCTTGTCTCGAAGAGTGGTTCAGCGATCCGCACTACCGTGGTTGCGCGTTTATCAATACAGCGGTGGAACTGGCGGACATGCTACCGGAAAGCCTAATCATAGCCCGCCGACATAAGGCGCAGATGGCAGAAGTGCTTGCCCGCTACCTGCCCGCCGGCCCTGAACAGGAACAACAGGCAGAGATGCTGGCGATGTTGATCGACGGAGCGATCGTCAAGGTGCAAATTGAGCAGCAGGCACAGAACGCACTACTGCTCCTGAGCGAAATGCTGAAAGCCTTGGCCACCGCCTGGAACCATCAGTAATTAGCCCAGATCCCCGGAGTGACCAGCTCCAGCAGATGATCATCGGGATCGCGGAAATAAATACTCTCTCCACCCTGTTCCCAGCTCATGCGTCCTTCTATCGCTACGCCATGTGCCGTCAGGTGTTGTTCCCATTGCGGTAATTGTTCTTTCGCTACTGCCAGGCCAATATGCAGTGGCCCGCTGCCGTCATGTGGAGGGATGTACCCTTCCGGATAATGTGTACCTTTCACCGAGTCGCCTTCAATGAACAACAGCAGCACGCTTTGTTGGCCCACGGCATAGGCGCGAAAACGCTCGTTGGCCACCATCGCTGAAAGCTTTAATACCTGCTGATAGAAAACCGCGGCACGCTCGATATCTTTGACGTACAGCACCGTTTCAACCACTCGATCTATCTTGAGTTCCATATTAGCCCCCTGACTTATCTATATGGCAGAAGTTTAGGTAAACCCCAGCACATCGAAATGACAATCCGTGCCGCTAAAATTCCAATTTGTGCCAAACCGCAGGCAAAAAAAACGCGGCCCGAAGGCCGCGTGATCATATTCACACTCTGTGCTTAGAACTGGTAAACCAGGCCCACGGCAACCACGTCGTCGGTGTTGATACCGGCAGATTTGGTGAAGTCGTTTTCATCCATCAGGTTGATTTTGTAATCAACGTAGGTAGACATATTTTTGTTGAAGTAGTAAGTCGCGCCCACATCAACATACTTCATCAGATCCTGATCGCCGTAACCGCGATCGATGTCTTTGCCTTTAGACTGCAGGTAAGCCACAGATGGGCGCAGACCGAAGTCGAACTGGTACTGAGCAACAATTTCAACGTTCTGCGCTTTATTAGCGTAACCGTAAGTGCTGCTGTTGCTGCTACCGAAGCGGGTTGCATTGTAAGACTGGGTATACATCGCTGCCAGGTAGACGTTGTTGGCATCATATTTCAGACCGCCGCTGTAGGCCTCAGCCTTGTCACCACGGCCCAGAATGCCAGGGTTGTTATTGCCATTTTGATCGTTGGTGCGGTCGGAAGAGAAGTACGCCGCTGCAGCACTGATGCCGTAGCCCAGATCGTAAGACGCGGACATACCATAGCCGTCACCGTTCTGTGCCAACACGTCACGACCATTGTTGGATTCGGTAGCGCTGTCGTTTTTACCCTGGTATTGCAGAGCAAAGTTCAAACCGTCAACCAGACCAAAGAAGTCTGAGTTACGGTAAGTCAGCACGCCATTGGTACGCTGGAACATGAAGTTGTCCGCACCGTAGGTATCGCCACCGAACTCTGGCAGTACGTCGGTCCATGCGCCGATGTCGTACAGCACGCCGTAGTTACGGCCGTAATCCAATGAGCCGTAATCGCCGAATTTCAGACCGGCAAAGCCAACACGGGTGAAGTTATTGTTGTCTTCACTTTCTGCGCGGTTGAGGTTTGCCTGATATTCCCACTCACCATAACCGGTCAGTTGGTCGCTGATTTGTGTTTCGCCACGCAGGCCAAAACGCATATAAGACTGGTCGCCATCGGATCCTTTATCGTCGGAGAAATAGTGAAGACCATCGATTTTACCGAACAAATCCAGTTTATTACCGTCTTTGTTGTAGATTTCCGCCGCGCCTGCAGTACCTGCAACCAGCAGAGCGGGTACTATCAGTGAAAGTACTCGAAGTTTCATCGTTATTATCCTCGTTAATTATGTCGAACTATGGCCACTGCCCTTTTGAGCATTATTAGCACGACTGTGCATTACCATTCTGGTAACAAGGGTTATATTAATCCAGAAAGAAAATGATACCAAGTATCCGATAGTGTTTCATTGTGATTAACAAGGGTTTCCAAATGTAAATATGCGCGAACTTCCACAAAACATTACAGACAAACAAAATAAGGCACACAATGCCAAAAAATACATTTATAGATATAAAATCAGTTAGTTATACAAAACCTTAAGAAAAAACAGACTGATATACAAAACTCACCACTGATAAGCACATTGTGCCAAAAACATCTCATATCTCTGCCGTTATAATAATCCCGCTATCATCATTATTTTCATTATTACCTTCATTATCTGTAAGATAATTTTTGTACATTTCGACCGGCTTCTGGCCGGTTTTTTATTGTTTTACATTTTCTTCACATTTCATCTTTATTCGCACTTTTTGCCAAAAAATAATCACCTATAGATATTATCCCCCTAATTAACTTCCGCACTAATCGCTAATTTATTAGCCTGATTTAGGCTACGAATTAATCGTATCAATTAGGAGAGCATTTTATTGCTAAAACACCTTCAGCTTGGGCCGACATTCGGTTTGGGGAAGCAACATTGGCTCATCCTGCCTATTTTGATAGCCTATACAAAATATCCCGAAGAGATGACCCATGCTATTTCACCCCGAAGCGCTATGGCGTCGGCTGCAAAGCTCCCCTTTCCGCGCCAGGTTCCGCCTGAACCTCAAAGACCAACTTTACTTTGATACCAAAGGGTTGCCGCTGATCCTCAGCCACGCACGAGATTTTATCGAGCAACGGCTGGCGGCCCCTTTCCCGAAAAATGACGGTAAGCAAACCCCGATGCGTGGCCATCCGGTATTTGTCGCTCAGCATGCCACCGCCACCTGTTGCCGGGGCTGTCTGGCCAAGTGGCATAACATTCCCCAGGGGCAAGCGCTGGACGAGCAACAAAAGCGGTACATTGTGCAAGTCATTGCCTTGTGGCTGGAGCGACGAGCAGGCGTAAAGGCCGATGACAGCGCGAATCCTTTCGACCCGGATCGCGGATTGTGATAAAAACACTCCATAACTTTCAGCCCGCATTTCCACAATAGATCCTGATGCCCAGATGACATCCACCTTGTGTAATGAACAGCAAAAACCCGGCGTCCCGGCCCAGATTGCAACTCGGTTGGCTTTCTTTGTCGCCGGTTTTGGTATGGCCGCCTGGGCCCCCTTGGTGCCGTTTGCCAAAGCACGCATCGGCATAGACGATGGCTCGCTGGGTCTGCTGCTGCTGTGCATTGGCGCAGGTTCGATGTTAGCGATGCCATTAACCGGCTTCCTGACCGGCAGGTTGGGCTGTCGCCCGGTGATCCTGCTCGCTGGCCTGGCGCTGTGTATTGATTTGCCCCTGCTGGTTCTGATGAACACCACCACCGGTATGGCGTTGGCCCTGCTGCTGTTTGGTGCGGCGATCGGCATGATCGACGTGGCAATGAATGTGCAGGCGGTGGTAGTCGAGCGCGCCAGCGGCAAGGCAATGATGTCCGGTTTCCATGGTTTCTTCAGCGTTGGCGGTATCGCCGGTGCCGGCGGCGTCAGCCTGATGCTGTGGCTGGGGCTGTCACCCTTGCTGGCAACCTGGGTCACCGTATTGACCATTGCCGCGCTGCTGATGCTGGCCAGTCGCAATTTATTGCGCGAAAGCGGCGGTGAAGAAGGCGGGCCGATGTTCGTGCTGCCTCGTGGCTGGGTGATGTTTATCGGTATCCTGTGCTTCATTATGTTCCTGGCGGAAGGCTCGATGCTCGACTGGAGCGCCCTGTTCCTCACCACCCAGCGTGGGGTTGACCATAGCCAGGCCGGATTAGGCTATGCGCTGTTCTCCATCACCATGACTATCGGCAGGTTGAACGGCGATTGGGTAGTGAACCGGCTGGGCAGATATAAGGTATTGCTGCTGGGTAGTCTGTGCGCGGCCGTTGGCCTGAGCCTGGCCATTGTGTTCAACAACGCCATGGTTTCACTGATTGGGTTTATGCTGGTGGGCCTGGGGGCTTCCAACGTGGTGCCAATCCTGTTCAGTGCGGCGGGCAACCAACATGATATGCCAGCCAATCTGGCTATCGCCTCAGTGACCACCGTGGGTTATGCCGGCATTCTCGCCGGACCTGCACTGATCGGCTTTATCGCCCAGTTCTCCAGCCTGACGGCGGCCTTTGCCTGCGTTGCAGTATTACTTCTGGCAGTCACCGCCAGTGCCCGGGCCATAACCCGTTGATTCAGGAATGCGCAGTCAACTATGCAAAATAAACAACTGACCATCAGCTCAAGCAATATTACCCGCTGCTTCCTGTTATTTTCCGTCCTGCTGACGATAGCCATCGGCTTGTATGGCTACAACTACACCAACGCCTGGCTGGCAGAAAAGAAATACGCGCTGAACAGCATCGCCAACGGCCTGCAAAAACGTATCGACAACTACCGCTACATCACTTATCAGATCTACGACAAATTCGGCAATGCGCCGTCTTTGAATGTCGATCCCAGCCTACAGGAAACCCGACTGCGCCCGGACGTTTATTACCTGGAGAAGCCGCATAAAAAGACCGACGCGGTTATTTTTGGCAGTCATGAAGAAGGCACCCTGGCGATGATCGCCAATATTTCAGACTATCTGGACACCCGTTGGGGGGCCAAGACTGAAAATTACGCCATGTATTACCTTAACGGGCAAGATAACAGCCTGAGTCTGATCACCACCCAGCCGCTGAAAGAACTGGCCTCACGCTTCAAGGAAAGCTATCTGACAACCTCGGCAGAGGATCGCCGGGCCGAAATGCTGCAACAGGCCAATATGCTCGACGAGCGTGAAAGTTTTTCCGCATTGCGCAAACAACGCTTCCAGAACACCTATTCGTTTTCAATCCGCACCACTTTTAACCAGCCGGGTCATTTGGCCACGGTGATCGCCTTCGACCTGCCGATTAACGACATCATCCCCATTAACATGGCGCGCGCCAACTTCATGCTGTTGGCTGACGATAGCAACATGGACGACGCAACCTTGCCGTTGGATACGGCGACCAGCACCGGCATAGCAATGAGTGGCAGTTGGGTAGAGTTCAGCGCTCCCCTGCCTAATTCGCCGCTGAAAGTGGTTTACCGCGTCTCCGCTATCAGCCTGGCGATCGACCTGCTGCGAAACAATATCTGGCTGATCGCCATCAATCTGTTGCTGTTGGCACTGTCGTTGGTGGGTATTTACTTTATCCGTCGCCAATATATCCGCCCGAGCGAGAATATGGCGGTTGAACTTGAAGCCGAACGCGCACTGAATCAGGAAATCATCGCCAGCCTGCCTTCCGGCCTGCTGGTGTACAACTTTGCCAGTAATACGGTGATCGCCAGTAACAAGATCGCCCAACACCTGTTGCCACATTTAAGCCTGCAAAAAATCGCCCATATGGCCGAACAGCATCACGGCGTTATTCAGGCGACGGTCAACAATGAAGTGTACGAGATCCGCATTTTCCGCAGCCAACTGTCGCCGGAAACCTACCTGTTCCTGCTCAACGATCAGGACAAGGAAGTGATGGTGAACAAGCGGTTGCAGCAGGCACAGCGCGAGTACGATAAAAATGTCCAGGCGCGCAAACTGATGCTGCATAACCTGGGCATTGAACTGAACCAGCCGGTGCGCCAGATGCACGATCTGGCCGATCGCCTGCGTACGCAAGCGGATGAAGAACAGCAACAAGCGCTATTAAAGCAACTGACGGTACAATCGTCGACGGTGCTGGGGCTGATTGAAAACATCACCCTGCTCACCCGGCTGGAAACCCAGGACTGGCAGCCTTCGCGTCACCCCTTCAGCCCATCGGCCCTGATAGATGAATTACTGCAGGAAGCCCTGCCATCCATCAATCAAAAAGGTCTGTCGTTGTTCAATCATTTCCATCTTGATGTCGAACAGCAATATATCGGGGATGCCAATGCACTGCGCAAGGTGATCTCACTGCTGGTGCATTACGCCATTATCACTACCGCCTGCGGCAAGATTTCGCTGGTGATCGATCATGAGCCCGAGCATCCCGATCGCCTGGTATTCCATATCAATGACACGGGGTCAGGCATTTCCAACGAAGAGATCAGCAACCTGAACTATCCGTTCCTTAGCCAGACGCTGGTGGATCGTTTTAATCACGGCTCCGGCCTCACCTTCTTCCTGTGTAATCAACTGTGCAAAAAGCTCAATGGCCAGTTGGATATCCGCAGCAAGATTGATATCGGCACCCGCTACAGCATCCGCGTGCCGATGGAAATGGAGAAAAAAGAGACGGAAGCGCAGGAAAAACTGCTCGACGGTGTGACCGCATTGTTGGACATCACTTCTGAAGAAGTGCGTGGCATTGTCACCCATCTGTTGCACGCCTACGGCGCGAGCTGCATCGTTGCCGACGAACGCCAGATTAATCGCGACTACGACGTATTGCTGACCGATAACCCGCAAAGAGCAGACGATTACACCCTGTTGCTGACCAGCGATGAAGCCGGATGGCAACAGCTTGAAAAACGGTATATTCGGGTAAACTATAACCTGAGTGGTGCGATGATAGACGCCGTGCTGATGCTGATTGAGCAGCAAATGGCCGCGTTGGAACAGCAGGAAAGCGCGCTTTCACTGACCGCCGATGACATCCAACTCTATGAAAAACAATTGAAATCAAGTGATTACTATGGCCTATTTATTGATACAGTACCCGACGATGTCAAAAAACTGTATACTGAGGCGGGCAGCAGTGATTTCAATGCTCTGTCACAGACAGCACACCGCCTGAAAGGCGTGTTTGCCATGTTAAATCTGCTTCCCGGCAAGCAACTGTGTGAATCGTTAGAACAGCACATCGCAGACGGTGATGCGCTCAAGATCGAGAATAACATCAGTCAGATTGATTTTTTCGTCAGTAGACTGCTGCAGCAAGGTAGCCAACAACATGAATAACCTGAACGTAATTATTGCTGATGACCATCCTATCGTACTGTTTGGCATCCGGAAGTCACTTGAGCAAATTGAATGGGTGAATGTCGTTGGGGAGTTTGAAGACTCAACAGCACTGATCAACAATCTGTCCAAACTGGACGCGAACGTCCTGATCACCGACCTTTCGATGCCGGGTGATAAGTATGGCGACGGCATTACGCTGATCAAATACATCAAACGCCATTATCCGCAGTTGTCGATCATCGTTCTGACCATGAACAACAACCCGGCTATTCTTAGCGCCGTGCTGGATCTGGATATCGAAGGCATCGTGCTGAAACAGGGTGCGCCGACCGACCTGCCGAAAGCGCTGGCCGCATTGCAGAAAGGCAAGAAGTTCACGCCGGAAAGTGTCTCCAAACTGTTGGAGAGGATCAGCGCCAGCGGTTACGGTGATAAGCGTCTGTCACCGAAAGAGAGCGAAGTACTGCGCCTGTTCGCTGAAGGTTTCCTGGTGACCGAGATCGCCAAGAAGCTCAATCGCAGCATCAAAACCATCAGTAGCCAGAAGAAATCGGCGATGATGAAGTTGGGTGTTGAGAACGATATTGCGCTGCTCAACTACCTATCCTCTGTCAGCATGGCACCGCTGGACAAAGACTAAAATCCCGGTAGTTAACAGAGGGCGCGGCATTTTGCTGCGCCCTTTTGCTTTCAGACGTCTTCTGACTCAGCCCGCGTACGACGCACCTGTTGGCTGTAATACCCCAAAGTCTGCTCCAGCGTTTCCAGCGTCACCGGTTTCGACAGGCAGTTATCCATCCCCGCCTCAATACAGCGCTGCTTCTGCTCCGCCAAGGCATTCGCCGTCACGCCGATCACCGGAGCGGTAAAGTGCAACTGGCGCAAACGCTGGGTCAAAAGATAGCCATCCATGTTGGGCATGTTGACATCGGTCAGCACGATATCGACAGTATTGCGATTCAATACGTCGAGTGCATCTACCCCATCATTGGCGGTCACCACCTGATAGCCCAGAGAGCCAAGCTGGTCGGACAGCAACCGGCGGTTAATCGGGTGGTCATCCACCACCAGCAAATGAATATCCCCGTTGTCTACCCTGCTGGCCTTGGTCGGTACCGGCAATTGCATCAGGGTATTGCCGCTTTCATCACGGGTACCAAACAAACGGTTGAGCAGCGTCAGGGTTTCACGCGGCGTCGAGGTACTGTGCATCCAATAGCCCGGCCGGGTTTCCTGCGACGGACCAATATGCTCGGTAGTGAACTGGATCTGCGCCAGCAGTGGTGTGTTGACCATCAGTGGGTGATCGCTGAGCATCACATCCCCTGCGGCGGTATCCTGCCCCTGGTGACGCAGCACCGTAGCTCCATAACCACCAAGGATCTCCATCAGGTAACTTTCCAACCGTTGGTTGCGGATGTCCAGCCACAGAGTTTTACCTTGCCAGGTATCGCTGGGCTGCGGGATCGGGAACTGGGCGTTAAACAGCGGAATGCGAATGGTGAACAGACTGCCTAATCCCGGCTCGGATTCAACAGCAATGTCGCCATCCATCATGTTGATCAGTTTTTCGCAAATCGCCAACCCCAGCCCGGTGCCCTGGAAATGGCGTTGCACACCACTACCGACCTGGAAGAACGGGTCGAACAAGCGGGTGATTTCTTTCTCCGGAATGCCGACTCCGGTATCGCGAACGCTGAATTCCAGATAGCTACCACGCGTACAAACTTGCAGAATGATGCAGCCAGTATCGGTAAACTTAATCGCGTTGTTCAACAAGTTCGACAGTACCTGCTGCAAGCGCACCGGATCGCCGGAAATGCGCTCCGGCACGTTCTGCTCGATAAAACAGTACAACCCCAACCGTTTCTTCACCACCAGCGGCAAATAGTTGCCGGCGATGTGGGTGATCACCTCCAGGCAGGAGAACTCACGCGGTTCAATCTTCAACTGCTCGGATTCAATTTTCGAGAAGTCCAGGATGTCGCTGATGATCTTCAACAACAGCCCGGAGGAGTTGTTCATCGCATTGACCAGTCGATCAACGCCCTGCGGCAACGCCTTGGTCTGCAATAAATCGAGGTTGCCGATGATGCCGTACAGCGGCGTACGCAACTCGTGGCTGACGGTCGCCAGGAACATCGATTTGGATTGACTGGCCTGCTCTGCCGCCGCCGCCATCTCCTGTAGCGACTCCTCCATTTTCACACGTGCGCTAACGTCCACCAGCACGCAGATCGCCACATCCTCGTTGCGGTAACGGGAATGAACAAAGCTGATTTGCAGATTATTGTTATTACTGGTCATCACATCGACAAAATTCACCTGCTGTTCGCAGATGATGCGTGTAATGCGGTCACGGTCTTCGTGAGTCAGCAGGTTGATATAGTTGTGTGCCAGCTCATTACTCAGAATGTTGGTACCGTCGCTGATGCGCAGAATACAAATGCCCACAGGTGCCGAGGCGACAATCTTACGGTTGAACTGCTCATGCTCCTCCAGCCGGAAAGCGTTGTCCTCCGCCGGCAGGAACATTTTGCGCTCAAACAGCCAGGCCAGGCTGAACAGCACAATGGCGGACAGCAGATTCAGCAGTACTGCATTGAGGATTAACATCCTGAAGCGCTCAACCACCGTCTGCACCGGCACGGCATAAACAATACTGAGCGATGACGGCGGCAGCGCCTTTTTCATGATCAGGTCGCGGTAGTTATCTACATAGCCAAAGTAAGCCGGATCGTCCGGATAGCTGCCGGGGGCCTGCGCATCACGATCGCCATCCACCAGCCTCAATATCGGTTGGTTATTCTCATCCAGCAGGGTTACGCCGGTCGGCAAGCTGCCAGCGGTGACAAAGTCTTCCAGACGAATGGTCTGCTCAATGCCCAACAATGCCTCAAGCTTGTTACCAATATAGATAGGCGTCAGCACATACAGATAACCAACATCCGGCCGCTGCTGGCTTGGGCTGATCCAGTACAGACTATTGTCTTTGTCCTGGTTCTTGGCATTACGGTATTTGAGGATGCGCTCATGCAGAGTTTGCAGCGCGTCGGCTCGGTTGGCCACGCCGCTGCTGCTGCCACCAAACTCCGCCATGCATAAAGTATCACCGTCGATGAAAAACACCCGGTTGAGATCGTAGGCCGCAACGAAATTCTCTTTCCAATACTGAATCAGTCCGCTCAGTGAATTGAGCGAGCTGCGATAAGTGGTATTAAGTGAACAGTTGGACTCTGAGTACAGTGGTACAAACTCCAGTGGAGTGTTCTTGCCGGGGAAAATACCGCTGAACATGTCCAGGCTACTGACTGAGCCGTTGAGACGGTTTTCCGCCATATATTTGATATCACGCATTATATCGGACGAATGGCGGATATAGCCCTGCGCCTGATCGAAATTCAGATTGTAGTCCTGTCGAATGTCAGACTCTTTCTGGTGCAGGATATTCAGGATATAGAAGGTGGTGAGCAACGCCCCCAACGACCACAGCATTATCGCCAGCACCCGGAACAAATAGCGGGATATCTTTAACGTGGTGCGAAAAGAAGCTAAATATTTCAATCGGATACCATACAAAAGTGAGTGGCGACCAGCGCGTTCATATCAGAACCGGGCTCTCTGACTTGGGTCCGGCAATTAAACCATATAACTGAAAAAGGGCCTAGCATCGCTGCCAGGCCCTTTTAACCTCAGTGCGACAGGGGCGGCAAGCCAGCCCCTACCACTTAGACGTTATCATCTTCCACGTCATCTGACGCTTCAGAATCATCATCGCCTTCGTCCAGCGGTGCAGCGTCTTCTTCTGCAACTTCCGCACCCGGTTCGAGGCTGTCCAGCTCTTCATCTTCCACCGGTTCGGCAACGCGCTGCAGACCGACGACGTTCTCGTCTTCCGCAGTACGGATCAGCGTAACACCCTGGGTATTACGCCCGACCACGCTGACTTCCGATACGCGGGTACGCACCAGCGTACCGGCATCGGTGATCATCATGATCTGATCGGTGGTATCCACCTGAACCGCACCCACTACCTGACCATTACGCTCGCTCACCTTAATAGAGATAACCCCTTGGGTGGCACGTGACTTGGTCGGATACTCGGTAACCGCAGTACGTTTACCGTAGCCGTTCTGGGTGACGGTCAGAATATCGCCTTCACCACGTGGCACAATAAGGGAAATAACGCTGTCGCCTTCACCCAGATTGATACCGCGCACGCCGGTAGCAGTACGGCCCATTGAACGCACCTGCGTTTCCGGGAAGCGCACCACTTTACCGTTGGCGGAGAACAGCATGACTTCGTTGCTGCCGTCGGTCAGGTCAACACCAATCAGCTCGTCACCCTCATTGAGGTTAACGGCGATGATGCCGGCGCTGCGTGGGCGGCTGAAATCGGTCAACGCGGTTTTCTTCACGGTGCCGCTGGCGGTGGCCATAAACACGTGACGCCCTTCTTCATACTCACGCACTGGCAGAATGGCGGTGATACGCTCATTGGCTTCCAGCGGCAACAAGTTGACGATTGGACGACCGCGCGCGCCACGGCTGGCTTCAGGCAGTTGGTACACCTTCATCCAGTACAGGCGACCACGGCTGGAGAAGCACAGGATCGTATCGTGGGTGTTAGCCACCAACAGACGATCGATAAAGTCTTCTTCTTTAATACGTGCCGCTGACTTGCCTTTACCGCCGCGGCGTTGCGCTTCATAGTCAGTCAGAGGCTGATACTTCACATAGCCCTGGTGCGACAGCGTAACGACCACGTCTTCCTGGTTGATCAGGTCTTCGATATTAATATCTGAAGTATTGGCGGTGATCTCGGTGCGACGGCCGTCGTTGTACAGCTCTTTGACTGCCACCAGCTCTTCGCGGATCACTTCCATCAGACGGTCTGGGTTTTCCAGAATAAAGATCAGCTCGGCAATCGCCGTCAGCAACTCTTTATATTCGTCCAGCAGCTTCTCATGCTCCAGGCCGGTCAGTTTCTGCAGACGCAGATCCAGAATCGCCTGAGCTTGCTGCTCGGTCAGGTGGTATTTACCGTCACGGATGCCGAACTCCGGCTCCAGCCACTCAGGGCGTGCGGCATTATCACCAGCGCGCTCCAGCATAGAGGCCACATTACCCAGATCCCACGCTTGAGCTACCAGGGCGGCTTTCGCTTCCGCAGGGGTTGGTGCACGGCGGATCATTTCGATGATCGGATCGATGTTCGCCAGTGCGATAGCCAACGCTTCCAGGATATGGGCGCGATCGCGGGCCTTACGCAGTTCGAAGATGGTACGACGGGTCACCACTTCACGGCGGTGGCGAACAAACGCCTTCAGAATATCTTTCAGGTTCAGCAGTTTCGGCTGGCCCTGATGCAATGCCACCATGTTGATGCCGAAGGTGACCTGCAGTTGCGTCAGCGAGTACAGGTTGTTCAGTACCACTTCACCGACCGCGTCGCGCTTGATTTCAACCACGATGCGCATGCCGTCTTTATCGGACTCATCACGCAGCGCGCTGATACCTTCCACGCGTTTTTCTTTGACCAGTTCGGCGATCTTCTCAATCAGACGCGCCTTGTTCACCTGATACGGGATCTCGTGAACAATGATGGTCTCGCGACCGGTTTTGGCATCGGCTTCTACTTCGGCGCGTGCGCGCAAATAGATTTTTCCGCGGCCGGTACGGTAGGCTTCTTCGATGCCGCGGCGGCCGTTGATGATCGCCGCAGTCGGGAAGTCCGGCCCCGGGATGTGCTCCATCAGGCCTTCGATGCTGATGTTTTCATCATCGATATAAGCCAGGCAGCCGTTGACAACCTCTGACAGGTTATGCGGCGGAATGTTGGTGGCCATGCCCACGGCGATGCCCGACGAGCCGTTAACCAGCAGGTTCGGGATCTTGGTTGGCATGACGGCTGGGATCTGCTCGGTGCCATCATAGTTAGGCACGAAGTCGACGGTTTCTTTTTCCAGATCCGCCAGCAGTTCGTGAGCAATTTTGGACATGCGCACTTCGGTATAACGCATCGCCGCGGCGGAGTCGCCATCGACAGAACCGAAGTTACCCTGACCGTCCACCAGCATATAGCGCAGCGAAAACGGTTGAGCCATACGCACGATGGTGTCGTAAACCGCGCTGTCACCGTGTGGGTGATATTTACCGATTACGTCCCCGACGACACGGGCCGATTTTTTGTATGGTTTATTCCAGTCGTTACCCAATACACTCATCGCGAACAAAACGCGACGGTGCACCGGCTTCAGTCCATCACGAACATCTGGCAGCGCACGTCCGACAATTACGGACATCGCGTAGTCCAGATACGAGTTTTTCAACTCGTCTTCGATGTTTACCGGTGTGATTTCTCTGGCAAGGTCGCTCATGGAGCTGCTATCCCTCTACTAATGATTCATCTGCCCGCTGCCATAGTGGCAAAGGTGTAAAACTATATCACAAAGCACGCTTTACGGGAAAATAACCGCCGTTGTTTAACTTAAATTGTGCATATATGTGCAGTAAAAATGCATCGACGCAGACGGTGCTGCGCCGGAACATGTATAATCCGCGCAACGAGAACCAGGAGCCAAATACGCCCATGAATGCAGAATCATCCAGCCAAGCGCAAAACGTAGACCATCATGAAATCGCCAAGTTCGAGGCTGTGGCCTCACGCTGGTGGGATTTGGAAGGTGAATTCAAGCCGCTGCACCGTATCAACCCGCTGCGTCTGAACTACATCCTGCAGCGTGCCGGCGGCATTTTTGACAAAACCGTCCTCGACGTGGGCTGCGGCGGCGGCATTTTGGCGGAAAGCATGGCGCGCGAAGGCGCACAGGTCACCGGGCTGGACATGGGCGCCGAGCCGCTGCAGGTTGCCCGGCTGCACGCACTGGAAAGCGGCGTGAATGTAAACTACATACAGGAAACGGTGGAGAGCCATGCGCAGGCCAACCCACAACGCTATGACGTAGTGACCTGCATGGAAATGCTGGAGCACGTTCCCGATCCAGCTTCGGTGGTACGCGCCTGTGCTCACCTGGTCAAACCGGGTGGCCACGTGTTTTTCTCCACCATCAACCGCAACACCAAAGCCTGGCTGATGGCGGTGGTCGGTGCGGAATATATTCTGAAGATGGTGCCACAGGGCACCCATGACCATAAGAAGTTCATCCGCCCTTCTGAGTTGATCGGCTGGGTTGACGGCACGCCGTTGCGCGAAAAGCATATGATTGGGCTGCATTACAACCCAATCACCGACCATTTCAAGCTTGGCCGCAACGTTGATGTGAACTATATGGTACATACTCAGCACGAAGGCTGAGCCTTCCAAAGCGCGCCGGGACGGGCTTGTCCGTTTCGGTGCGCCGATAACATTAAGATAAATACCTGATTTTTCCGCTTTCGATCAAAATCACCGTTGTAAACAGTTTTTAAGAATATTAAATCAGATCAATATGCCGTTTTTTTCTAACGTTTAATAAAGCGGCAAACGATCACGTTTTTCTGATTCTAAGGAAATTCTTATCCCGCTTATTGACAAGCTTGTCGCGCCAGTCACAGCGCGCACTGCGAAAGACAAGTCACATTTCACCCCCAAGTTATCCACAAATTAGGCCACTTTTGTTCACTTGCAAACGCCCTGTTTTCTCACTATCTTGTTACCTCACCGACATACAACCCCTATATATAGTGTTTACATACTGAGCAGAGCTACTACACTTCTGCTTAGGGGCACCATACGGACAGGTAAAACACCACATGAACCAAAGTCTGCTTGTAACTAAACGCGATGGCCGTAAAGAGCGCATCAACCTCGACAAAATCCACCGTGTCATCGACTGGGCCGCGGAAGGGTTAAACAACGTCTCGGTTTCTCAAGTAGAGTTGCGTTCCCATATTCAGTTTTATGACGGCATCAAAACCGCTGATATTCATGAAACCATTATCAAAGCGGCAGCCGACCTGATCTCGCGCGACGCGCCGGACTATCAGTATCTGGCAGCACGCCTGGCCATCTTCCATCTGCGTAAAAAAGCTTACGACCAATTCGAGCCACCGAAGCTGCTCGCTCACGTAACGCGCATGGTAGAGATGGGCAAGTACGAT
Source organism: Serratia proteamaculans (assembly GCF_008830365.1). GTDB lineage: Bacteria > Pseudomonadota > Gammaproteobacteria > Enterobacterales > Enterobacteriaceae > Serratia > Serratia proteamaculans. The sequence continues at coordinate 1,653,854 of NZ_WBKI01000001.1, forward strand.
AAGCATCTGCTGGAAGACTACAGCACTGAAGAGTTCGAGCAGATGGACTCCTTTATCGATCACTGGCGTGATATGAACTTCTCCTACGCAGCCGTTAAGCAGCTGGAAGGGAAGTATCTGGTGCAGAACCGCGTTAGCGGCGAGATCTACGAGAGCGCACAGTTCCTGTATATCCTGGTGGCCGCGTGCCTGTTCTCCAACTACCCGCGTGATACCCGTCTGGACTACGTTAAACGTTTCTACGACGCGATCTCCACCTTCAAGATTTCACTGCCTACGCCAATCATGTCCGGCGTGCGCACCCCAACCCGCCAGTTCAGCTCTTGCGTGCTGATCGAGTGCGGCGACAGCCTGGATTCCATCAACGCCACTTCCAGCGCCATTGTGAAATACGTTTCGCAACGCGCCGGTATCGGTATCAATGCCGGTCGTATTCGTGCGCTGGGCAGCCCAATCCGCGGTGGTGAAGCCTTCCATACCGGCTGTATCCCGTTCTACAAACATTTCCAGACCGCGGTGAAGTCCTGTTCTCAGGGCGGCGTGCGTGGTGGTGCAGCTACGCTGTTCTACCCGATGTGGCATCTGGAAGTTGAAAGCCTGTTGGTGCTGAAGAACAACCGTGGCGTTGAAGGCAACCGCGTACGCCACATGGACTACGGCGTGCAGTTGAACCGCCTGATGTACCAGCGCCTGATCAAGGGCCAGGACATCACCCTGTTCAGCCCGTCTGACGTGCCGGGGCTGTATGACGCGTTCTTCGCCAATCAGGACGAATTCGAACGTCTGTACACCCAGTACGAACAAGACAGCAGCATCCGCCAGAAACGCGTGAAAGCGGTTGAACTGTTCTCACTGATGATGCAGGAACGCGCTTCGACCGGCCGTATCTACATCCAGAACGTTGACCACTGCAACACCCACAGCCCGTTTGATCCGCAGATCGCGCCGGTACGTCAGTCCAACCTGTGCCTGGAAATCGCCCTGCCGACCAAGCCGCTGGATGACGTCAACGACGAAAACGGCGAAATCGCCCTGTGTACGCTGTCCGCCTTTAACCTGGGCGCCATCGAAAGCCTGGACGATCTGGAAGAGCTGGCTACCCTGGCAGTGCGTGCTCTGGATGCCCTGCTGGACTACCAGGACTACCCAATCAAAGCCGCTCACCGTGGCGCTATGGGTCGTCGCACCCTGGGTATCGGCGTGATCAACTACGCTTACTACCTGGCGAAAAACGGCGTTCGCTACTCCGACGGCAGCGCTAACGCCCTGACCCACAAGACTTTCGAAGCCATCCAGTACTACCTGCTGAAGGCCTCGAACCGTCTGGCTCAGGAACAAGGCGCCTGCCCGTGGTTCAATGAAACCACGTATTCACAGGGCATCCTGCCGATCGACACCTACAAGAAAGATCTTGATGTCATCTGCCAGGAACCACTGCACTACGACTGGGAAAGCCTGCGTAAAGAGATCAAGGAAACCGGTCTGCGCAACTCTACCCTGTCGGCGCTGATGCCTTCGGAAACCTCTTCGCAGATTTCCAACGCCACTAACGGCATTGAGCCGCCACGCGGTCACATCAGTATAAAAGCGTCTAAAGACGGTATTCTACGCCAGGTGGTACCAGAATATGAGCGTCTGAAAAACGACTACGAACTGCTGTGGGAAATGCCGAACAACGACGGCTACCTGCAACTGGTTGGTCTGATGCAGAAGTTTATCGACCAGTCGATCTCGGCCAACACCAACTATGACCCAACCCGTTTCCCGGGCGGCAAGGTGCCAATGAAGCAGCTGTTGAAAGACCTGCTCACCACCTACAAGTTTGGTGTCAAGACGCTGTACTATCAGAACACCCGCGACGGTGCCGATGATATTCAGGAAGATTTACTGCCGGCCAAAGGCGGCGATGACGACTGCGAAAGCGGCGCCTGCAAGATCTAAAGTTTGACACAGCGGGCCGGAACTCTTCCGGCCCCTTCATTTAGCCACGTTACGATGGATTCAGGCTTATGGCTTACACCACATTTTCTCAGAACAAAAACAACCAGTTGCTGGAGCCGATGTTTTTCGGTCAGTCGGTTAACGTTGCGCGTTTCGATCAGCAAAAACATGAAATTTTCGAAAAGCTGATTGAGAAGCAACTGTCCTTCTTCTGGCGTCCGGAAGAAGTGGACGTTTCACGCGACCGTATCGACTATCAGGCGCTGCCGGAACATGAAAAACACATTTTCATCAGCAACCTGAAATATCAGACGCTGCTCGATTCGATCCAGGGCCGCAGCCCGAACGTCGCCCTGCTGCCGCTGATCTCGATCCCGGAGCTCGAAACCTGGATAGAAACCTGGTCCTTCTCCGAGACGATTCACTCACGTTCCTACACCCACATCATCCGTAACATCGTCAACGATCCGGCGGTGGTGTTTGACGACATCGTCACCAACGAAGAGATCCTCAAGCGCGCGAAAGACATCTCCGGCTACTACGACGATCTGATCGAGATGACCGGTTACTATCATCTGCTGGGTGAAGGCACGCATCAGGTCAACGGTAAAACCGTGACCGTTACCCTGCGCGCATTAAAGAAACAACTCTATCTGTGCCTGATGAGCGTTAACGCACTGGAAGCCATCCGCTTCTACGTCAGCTTCGCCTGTTCGTTTGCCTTCGCGGAACGTGAATTGATGGAAGGCAATGCCAAAATCATCAAGCTGATCGCCCGTGACGAAGCGCTGCACCTGACCGGCACCCAGCATATGCTGAACCTGATGCGTTCCGGCGCAGATGATCCGGAGATGGCGGAAATCGCCGTTGAGTGTCAGCAGCAATGTTATGACCTGTTCGTGCTGGCGGCCGAGCAGGAAAAAGAGTGGGCAGAATACCTGTTCCGTGACGGCTCGATGATCGGCCTGAACAAAGACATTCTTTGCCAGTATGTGGAATACATCACCAATATCCGTATGCAGGCAGTCGGTCTCGGCCTGCCGTTCGCAACCCGCTCTAACCCGATCCCGTGGATCAACGCCTGGTTAGTGTCAGACAACGTTCAGGTGGCACCGCAAGAAGTAGAAGTCAGCTCCTACCTGGTCGGCCAGATCGACTCGGAAGTGCATGCCGACGACCTGAGCGACTTCGAACTCTAAGCGATGGCATCATCAATCGTCACGCTGCGTGCCACCGGCACGCAGCTATCCTGCCCCAAAAGTGAAGGCTGCCTGCTGGACGTGCTGGAATTGCACGACGTTGAAGTGGAATACCAGTGCCGTTCCGGCTATTGCGGTGCCTGCCGTCTGAAGTTGGTGAAAGGTGAAGTGATTTACCATCAACAACCGCTGGCATTTATCAACGACGGTGAAATCCTGCCTTGCTGCTGCATGCCACTGACCGATATCGAGCTGGAACTCTAATTTTCAAGAGTGTTCTTCAATCACCTAAATATACCCTATGACTTTCGAATTGCAGCTAGGCGGCCAGGGTGTAAATCCCCAGGAGCTTACTTAGGTAAGTGACTGGGGGGCGCACCTGCAGCCAACAACGCTGCAGCTCGAAAGGCGACGGGTATGAATACCAAAACCGTAATACATACAACAGTTAACGCGTGAAACACATGCTTTAACCGCATGCAGCCTCCTTGCTGTGAAGGGGCTACCATAACGGTGTCTAGGCGTTAGGGCAGCCCCATTCTGATTGATAGTCAGTTTGGGGCTTTCATCTATCCGCCTTGCCACACAATGCTCAAGACGAATAGTCTCAAGCACCCGCAGCGATTGTAACAGCCTATCTTCAACGCGATAACCCCTTATAATATTATGATTAATAAGGGATATATCACTACCATCAAGCATTCTCTACTCAATAATCTCGACAATCTCCAGCCAGCCATTCTTCCCGCACACTGGCCCCCCGTTCAGCCAGCGCCGCAGCATGTCCAGCGCCAACATCGCCACCGACTCCTGCCGCAGACGCAAACCATGACGCGCTGCCCGGTAACGCACCGTCTGCCCGATACCGCCTTTTGGCGTATGCAACACCACACTCACCTGATCACCGCTCATGGCACTGACCGCCAGCGCCAGCGGTGCCCCAGTCAGCTCCGCCAGAGATCGAGCGCGGGCCAGCGTGGTTTCCAGCGTTTCCACACAGTGCGACGGTAGCAGTTCGCCACCGGCCAGCGGTGCACCTTCGGTCTGCAACTGCAGATTGATCAATCCGGCACTGAACTGTTCGCTCAGCGCCAGCTTCAATCCCTGCTGGTTCAAGCGTTGCGTCAATACTGCCGGCAGGCCAATAGTCCCCTCAAACAGAGTGTTATCCCCCGCCACCTGACGCACCCGTTCCCATGCCTGCTCCATCGCTGCTCGCTGGGTCACCGGGCCGGTTAACTTCAGTTCAATGATCGGGCTGGAAGAGCGGTAGCCCATTACCACGTCTGCCGGCAGCGGCATGCCATCCAGCGCGGCGGCCAGATCGCTCTCCGAGGTGCCAAAAGTGGTTAAACGCAGGCACAGCGGGGGTGCCGGTAAGGTAAAGCGCTCACGCAGACGCGGTACGATTTGCTGCTCGACCATCACTTTGAATTCAGAAGGCACGCCAGGGGTGAAAAACATCGTGCATCGGTTCAGCTTCAAGGCGAAGCCGCAGGCGGTACCGACTGGGTTATCAAGCATCTCGGCGTTAGCCGGGATCAGCGCCTGTTTACGGTTTGAAGCCGCCATCGGCCGCCCACGCTCGGCAAAATAAGCCTCAATACGCGCCATCCATTCGGCATGTTCAACCAACTCAACGCCACAAGCGGTGGCCGCCGCCAGCGCGCTAAGATCGTCACTGGTCGGCCCCAGCCCCCCGTTAACGATCAGCACATCGGCGATGTGACTGCGCTCCTGTAATGTTTCGATCAAAGAGGAGAGACTGTCCCCCACCGTTTCGCGCCCGCTCATCGGCATACCCTGCTGAAACAGATAGTCTGCCAGCCAGGCGGCGTTGGTATCTATAATTTGCCCATGCAGCACCTCATCACCGGTGCTGAGCATCTCCACCCTTAACATTGATCTCTCCCACATTTTCTGATCATTCCACTATAGAAGCCCGGAAATAAGTTTTCACTAAGCATCAGCGGATAATTTCTGTCGAAGGCACTTTTTTGCGATATTACGCGGCCCATCAGGATGTAAACATAAGTTAACATCTTCCGTAACGCCCGTTTGACACAAAATAATCCATCCACTATCCTGCCGCACATAGCATGGGTTACCTATAATTTTACAAAATCTTTGGCTGGTAGAGAAAAACGTGAAAAATCGTACGCTTGGCAGTGTTTTTATCGTGGCGGGAACCACCATTGGCGCAGGGATGTTGGCAATGCCACTGGCAGCTGCCGGTGTCGGCTTTGGCGTCACGCTGGGTCTGTTGGTCGGACTGTGGTTGTTGATGTGTTATACCGCGCTGCTGCTGGTTGAGGTTTATCAGCATGAGCAAGCCGGTACCGGCCTCGGCACACTGGCAAAACGCTACCTTGGCGGCGGGGGCCAATGGCTGACCAGTTTCAGCATGATGTTCCTGATGTATGCCCTGACCGCCGCCTATATCAGCGGCGCCGGCGAATTGCTGGCGACCAGCATCAGCCAATGGACCTCACAGGATTTCCCCACCACGCTCGGCGTGTTGTTGTTTACTCTGGTAGCCGGCGGTGTCGTCTGCATAGGCACCCATTCGGTCGACTTGTTTAACCGTATCCTGTTCAGTGCCAAAGTGGTGTTCCTGATCGTCATGCTGGGCCTGATGTTACCCAATATCCATCAAACCAACCTGATGACCCTGCCGCTGGAACAGGGACTGGCGCTGTCGGCCATCCCGGTGATCTTCACTTCGTTTGGCTTCCACGGCAGCGTGCCCAGCATTGTTAACTATATGGGCGGCAATATCCGCAAGCTGCGCTGGGTATTCATTATCGGCAGTGCCATTCCGCTGGTGGCCTATATCTTCTGGCAGTTGGCGACTCTCGGCAGCATCAGCTCCACCACTTTCGTGGGCATTTTGGCGCAGCAAGCCGGTCTGAACGGACTGTTGCAGGCAGTACGCGACGTCGTGGCGTCCCCACATGTCGAACTGGCGGTGCATCTGTTTGCCGATCTGGCGCTGGCCACTTCGTTCCTTGGCGTAGCGCTCGGACTGTTTGATTTCCTGGCTGACCTGTTTAAGCGCCAGGATAACGTGCGGGGTCGTCTGCAGACCGGGGTCATTACCTTCTTGCCGCCGTTGGCTTTCGCCCTGTTCTATCCGCGAGGCTTTGTGTTGGCTCTGGGCTTTGCCGCCATCGCGCTGGCGGTGCTGGCGCTGTTATTACCGTCACTACTGGTGTGGAAAACCCGTCAGCAGCATCAGGCAAAATACCGCGTCTGGGGTGGCACACCGGCATTGGCACTGGTGTTTGTCTGCGGGATAACGGTGATTGCCATTCAGTTGGGCATCGCCAGCGGCATCCTGCCTGCAGTAGGGTAATAGATTGGTCGATAAAACAAAGGGGCCGATTGGCCCCTTTGTTGTTGGTATCAGAAGCTCAGACCTACACCTACATAGGGGCCATCGGCCAGGGTGTTGTCACGATGCCCGTCTTTCCCTTCCATCTTAATGTAGCGATAACCTACATCTACGCTGAGCGGGCGGAATATATTCCAGCGCAGGCCGCCGCTGGCTTCGTTATACGCCTTCACTCCGCTGGTCAGTGAATCCGGAGCAAAATAGCCTTCGCCATGCAGGCTGAAGTAACGGCTGATAGCCCAGTCCAGGCCGCCGCCCAATGCCAATGCGCCACCGTTATCGCCATCTTTCGGGCTCAAATACAGTGCCTTGCCGCCCACAGTCGCGGTCAGCGGCCCAAGCGGCAGGCCAAAATTCAACCCGAGGCTGCCAACGTTGCCGTTATGATCGCTGCGCGCCCAGTTGCCGGTTAGTCCCAACCCGGTGGTCCCGGTGTCCTGGCCAAAGCCAAGGTTGGTGTAGTGCTGCCCGGCTTCACCCGACAGGCTGAGAGCGCTCGCCGCACCGGTCACAAACAGCATGCTTGCTGCGCAGGCCACCAAAGTCTTTTTCATCATCTATCCCTCTTGCTGCTTCATCCATTGCGAATGATATGAGTTAACCCGTAATAATACCGTCACAAGTCTATACCAAAGCACAACCAGTCCTTAAGGGATAAATCCTTAATTAATCAAACAAATGTAAAGTTTTGCAAGCAAAGCGCATCTCCCCTGGGGCAATGGCAACGATAACTCAGACCTATTTGCCGCGAGCGTTCAATAGGGCTACAACTAGTAGTGGTATTGACCTAAGTCAGGGTAACCGTTCCCTGCTGAATTATGATGATGAACGCTTAATTCGCCCGAGTTTTCACTCGATTGCACTAAGTTTAAGGAGCAAGTGATGAGCAAGAAAGGACTGACCACCGCAGCCGGCGCCCCGGTTGTCGATAATAATAACGTGATCACCGCAGGCAAACGCGGCCCGATGCTGCTACAGGACGTGTGGTTCCTGGAAAAGCTGGCCCATTTCGATCGTGAAGTGATCCCCGAGCGCCGTATGCACGCCAAAGGCTCCGGCGCCTACGGCACTTTCACCGTGACTCACGATATTAGCCAGTACACCCGCGCAAAAATCTTTTCTGAAATCGGCAAGCAAACTGACATGTTCATCCGCTTCTCCACCGTCGCCGGTGAGCGTGGTGCCGCAGATGCCGAGCGTGACATTCGTGGTTTCGCCATGAAGTTTTACACCGAGGAAGGCAACTGGGATCTGGTAGGTAACGATACACCGGTATTCTATCTGCGCGATCCACTGAAATTTCCGGATCTTAACCACGTGGTCAAACGCGATCCGCGCACCAATCTGCGTAATCCAACCTACAAGTGGGACTTCTTCTCGCTGTCACCGGAAAGCCTGCACCAGCTGACCATTGACTTCAGCGACCGTGGCATTCCGAAATCTTACCGTCATATGCACGGCTTCGGCAGCCATACCTTCAGCTTTATCAACGCCAACAACGAGCGCTTCTGGGTGAAATTCCACTTCCGTTGCGAACAGGGCATTGAGAACCTGATGGACGATGAAGCGGAAGCGATCATCGCCAAGGATCGTGAAAGCTCACAGCGCGATCTGTATGAGGCCATCGAACGGGGTGATTTCCCGCGTTGGAAACTGCAAATCCAGATTATGCCAGAACACGAAGCCTCCCAAACTCCATACAACCCGTTCGACCTGACCAAGGTATGGCCACATGGTGATTACCCATTGATCGACGTGGGTTTCTTCGAACTGCATCGCAACCCGGAAAACTACTTCTCCGAAGTTGAACAGGTGGCGGTGAACCCAGCCAACGTGGTCCCTGGCGTCGGTTTCTCTCCGGATAAAATGCTGCAGGGGCGCCTATTCTCTTACGGAGATGCACAGCGTTACCGTCTGGGTGTGAACCACCATCAAATCCCGGTTAACAGTCCAAAATGCCCATTCCACAACTATCACCGTGACGGTGCAATGCGCGTGGATGGCAACAGCGGCAACGGAGCAACCTACGAGCCGAACAGCTTCGGTCTGTTCCAGGAGCAACCGGACTTTAGTGAACCGCCGTTGAGCATCGAAGGCGCAGCCGACCACTGGAATCACCGTGAAGACGATGATTACTACAGCCAGCCACGCGCACTGTTCAACCTGTTGAGTGCCGAAGAGCATCAGCGCATGTTCACCCGCATCGCCGGTGAGCTGTCGCAGGTGCCGGAACAAATTCAGCGCCGTCAGGTTGATCTGTTTAGCAAAGTGCACCCGAATTACGGTGCCGGCGTGGCCAAGGCTTTGGGTCTGAAATAAACCTGTCCTGAAGACAAACTGCCCCTGCGGCTAATACCATGCACGCAAGCTCGCTGAATGGGGAAGCCGCTATAGGTATAAAGCACCGATTGATTATCTCGTCGGTGCTTTTTTTACTGGAAAATAAAGGCGTTGAAATCAGACTTGGCGTCCGATTTTGAAACCTTTTACATCAAATGACATCCATTACCATTATGAATGTATTTTATAGCCATCCATCCTGCACCAAAAACGAGTACCTGGCCAAACCAAACACCATAAACACCTGAGAACAGCGGTAAAACCCAGATCTGGTGCGGGATTAATTATTCTGCTCACCTCTCTGCGCATAGATATCGGCATGCAATTACGCAAGGCTAAAAGGTACAAAAAGTAACCTTGTTAGTTGAATTGTGATAAACATCTAATGATTCGTACAAAAAAACACATTCCCTTTGCCCTTCCGACTGACTTCTGAGAAATATGCTGGTGCCTGATGTCAGGCATACCAACCCTACAAAAGGATCAATGTGATGAAACTGAAAAAAATCAGCAAAAAATCCACGAAGAAGCTGGGCGGCGCAACCTGCGGCTAACCGGTGATCATAATAAGCAGGGCCAGTCATAAGCACCGGCCCTGCCTTCAGAATAAAAGGAAAATGCCATGGATAAAAACTACCAGACTTCTCCAAAATTCGTTCACAACCTGTGGACCACTAATGAAGATGACGAATACTATCTGCGTTTTACCGCAGGGCTTTACGAAGTGGAAAAGGAAGATGCCCGGGATTTTTATAAAATACGCAGCTATTGCACCGGTCATAACACCGTAGCTGAAATTTCAAGTAAAACAGATATCCCCATTCAGCGTATCGAAGAGATGGTCGCTTCTCTTAACGAAATAGGCATGGTTAGGAATGAGACAAAATCGGCTAATGAAGATTTTCTTGGCAAAGCTATCCAAGCCTGTGAGATGTGGGCGGAGCAGGTCGAAGAAACTCATTTATTTAATAAATTTCTGTATGGCGACACCAACCGAAACGTCCTTATCGGTTTTTTCATGGAAACTTACCATTATATAAAGGCCTTCCCATCCATCATTAACGCTGCGATTGATAACACAGACAATCCCGAGCTAAAAATGGTTTTAACAGAATACAAAAAGCAAGAAACAGGGCATGAATCTTTTATATTGTCGACATTACTGAAACTGGGAATGAAACAGGCCGAAGTGGAAAGCTCGGTTCCTTTGGTCTCAACACTTAATTTAATCAGCATGATAAGCGCATTGTTCAGAACCCACCCCAGTACCGTATTCCTTATTGCCAAGGTCATCGAGTCTCATGACTTTGACCAGGCAGAAGTTACAAAAGCCATTGAGGACATCACGCAGCACTATGACCTTGAACCAGGTACCCTTGAGCCATTCTTCCAACATTCACAAATCGACTACGAATTGGGCCATTCACGCCTGCTCGACGAACATAGCCATCTGGTTAGCCTCGGGGACCTGGAAAAAACCTCTTTCATTTTGAATGCCATACATGACATAAAACATGCCATTGATCTTCAGTGTCTTGAAATAGAAGAGTATTATTCAAAGGAAGGCAACTACATCCCTCGTCAACGAGTCGACTACTTTGGTATATAAGATATGTTCCCCATTCTGCTCTCCGCATTCACATCCGGCGTTTCGATGGCAGTATTCTTCACTGCCATTGCCTGGTTTATAGAGAGCACGTTCAATTCCAGCTTGCTGGTTTCTGTCGTTCTGTCGTCAGGGTATATCATCACCTTTTTTGCCCTGCCCTACATCGGTCACCTGACAGACAAAACAACATGTAAAAAAATGCTCAATATTATTTACGTCGCGGGGGCCTTCAATGCGCTGGTTTTTTTGATAATAAATCCAGCCACGCACGACTCATTACTTTCATTTATCGTCATTTTGTTATCCACAGCGGTGTTTACGCTGATACGTGCATCTGACCAAGTGATCCGCTCCACCTACATGAAAAAGGTCTTGCCTGAACATAAGCTGTACCACGCCAACAGGTTGTTGGAAATGGTCAGGCAAGGGATAACTTTTCTTTCCGGCGGAATTGCATTTTTGATCTTGCAGGATAAATCCATTCAAAACGTTTGTTTGATTGCCCTGATTTGTTTCTCTCTTTCATTAGTTATCAACCGCTATATCCCCCGAGACATTATCAATGAAGTGGATGCGTCAACAACACCAGAGCCTAAAAAACTGACGATGTACCATAAGGGCTATGTATTTTTCCTCGGTGACAAAAAACGAATTATTGAACTGCTCTCATTATTCCCCTACATTTGCGTCGTGTTCTTGAACGCATTATATCCGGCACTATTTACTCGTATAGGGGCTCCCGTCAGCGCATATGCTATTCTCGTCGTACCCTATGGGCTGGGTGCCATTGTAGGCAGTATGATAAATACGCAATCTTGGGTGCCAACCTTAAAATCCGTGTATGTTATTTTCGGCAGCGGTTTTATTATCGGACTGGTTTTACCCTTGTTTTTCAAAAGCCTCCCCGCCGTTTATATCTGTCTTTTTATTATCGCCTTCTGTCATTCCCATATTCGGGTGAGAAGAAACACACTGATCATGACCCAGGCAGAAAGCAAAGAACTGGCACGCATCCTCGCCTTCAACGAGGTGTTGTTCATTTGCCTGTCCACGGTGTTAAGTCTGGGATTGAGCCTGATAGCCGACCGATTGGATTTCTGGTTGGCCTGGGAGATCGTGATTGCCCTGAATTCGATGGTGCTGTTGCTGATTGTCCTGACGAAAAATCCGGCGGCAGAACCCTGTACACCAATGGAAAGCGCTGCGGAACACGACCGCTGAGCGACGGTTTTGGCCAAAAAAAAGCGGTGCCAGGAACAATCGGCCCCGCTTTTCCTTTTTATCTCACTGCCAGAAAATAACGTTTCGATCCATGCTGCCTATTCGATGGAGATCTGCTCCGCCACCCATTGCTGTAACTGACGGCGCGAGATCTTGATGCCGCCGGCTTTCAACGCATTCGGCATCGGCAATAGCGCCATTGGCCGCTGGAAGTTCACCAGCCGATCTTGCGACCAGGCCAGCAGTTCTTCCAGCAAAAGAGGCTGCTCACTGTCGATAACCGCCACCGGGCGTTGACCAAACTCGGCATCGTTCACCGGAACCACTACCACTTGTAAAATCTGCGGGTGAGCTGCCAACACACGCTCAATATCCTCCGGCTGAATGCCTTCTCCACCGCTGAAAAACAGGTTGTCCAACCGACCGATAATCCGCAGCTCACCCTGCTCCATAACGCCGCGATCGCGGGTATGGAACCAGCCTTGCGGATCAACGAGCGGCAGCAACGCACCCTGCCGCCAGTATCCCAACGCCAGACTCTGCGCACGGATCCACACTTCTTCATCCACCAGCCTAATTTCCCGACCGGCCAACGGCAGGCCGACACCCGGCCGTGCATCGGCGCGCTTGGCACACACAGTGGAAGCCAGTTCGGTCAGCCCATAACCGCACCAGCAACGGATACCCGCGGCCTCCGCCTGTTCGGTCAGCGCAACCGGGATCATCGCGCCCCCCAGCAGCACTTTTTTCAGCGTCAGCCCTGCCAGCGGTTGCGCCAGCAGACGCCAAAGCTGAGTCGGCACCAACGAGGCATGGGTACAGCCCGCCAAAGCATCCGCCAGCGGGTGCATATCGCGCACCACCAGCGTGGCACCCGCCTTCAGCCAGCGCCAGACAATGCCCTGCCCGGACACGTGAAACAAGGGTAACGACAGCAGCCAACGATCCCGAGGTTGAAACTCCATCAGCTGCAACACGCCTTCGGCGCTGGCGAGATGCCCGGCAAAACTGTGTGCGGCCGCTTTCGGCCTGCCGCTGGAGCCGGAGGTCAGGGTCAGCGTGGCCAACCGTTGGGGATCCCAGCGCGGCGGATTCAGCCAACGGGGTTCGGTAGAAGGGGGACTTAAGCGGATAACGGTGGCCGGCAAGGTCGGCAACGCGTCTGGGCTGAAGGCAAAATCGATATCCAGCTCGGGCAACAGCGTCGCCAGCAGGGTAGCAGGCAACGCCGGATTCAGCGGCAGCAGTCGCGCACCACACTGCAACAGAGCCAGGTAGGCCAACAACAGCGGATAACTGTTCTTGCCACACAGCGCAACGCCGCAACCGGGCTCGACCCCCTGGTACTGAAAATCCGCCGCCAGCTTATCCACCTGACGGCGTAACACCAGCCAGCTCACCGGCTGATGACCGACAATCAGCGCCGTCGCCTGCGGACGCCGTTGCGCCCAATATCGCCATGGCCAGTCATTTAACTGCGCCATAAACACTCCAGCGCTTGCTGATCCAGTAGCGGCAGCTTACTGTCCGGCCAGCGCCGCAGCAGTTGTGCCTGCATCAGATCCAGCGTGTCGAGTCCAGGCACGGTGGCCGGCGTCAGCCAGTGCGCGATGCGCGCCAACTGCGTCAGCCCCAGGCTGGATTCAATGCTGGAACTGATCACCGCCGTCAACCCCACCGCATGGGCCTGATCCACCAACGCGCGACAACGGCTCAGGCTACCGACCAACGTCGGCTTAATCACTATCGCTGCCACGCCCGGTTCCGCCTGCACCACAAAATCGGCCTCGCGCACGCTTTCGTCCCAGGCAATGGCAATGCCGGTCGCCTGAGCAAAATCCCGCGATTCATCACGGGTTTTACAAGGTTCTTCAAGGAAAGCAATGCGGTCACGCAGCGCCGGGTTGACGTATTTAGCGAAACCATCGGCCTTGGCCCGCGTCCAGCTGCGGTTGGCGTCCAGCCGCAGTCGGAGATCCGGCAGTGCTTCCAACAGCACGTTGACGATCATACCGTCGCGCACCGCTTCGTACAGCCCGACCTTCACCTTGGCGACCTTTTCCCCCGGCAAGGCGGTCAATACTTCGAACAACTCATCGGGGTCACCGGTACACAGCGGCGCCTTGCGGTAATCGGCCTGCAGCGGCAACCGCTGCTCCAGCTCGGCCAATGCACAGCTGATGCCGAACGCCACCGAAGGTAACGGGCTTTCTACCGGTAATGCACCGCCTTGCCAGCTTTGTAGCCAGCTCAGTGCGGCCTGTTCGGCCTGCGCCAGCGTTTCCTGACTGAACGCCGGCAGTGGCGCGATCTCCCCCCAGCCCTCCTGTTCACCCTGCTGCAGATGGATCAGCAAGCCATCGCGGGTTTTCAGCCGCTGGTTACGCAGCACTACACCAGCGTCCATCGGCAGGCTGTAACGGTAAACGGCCGCGTTACGTCTAGCCGTGTTCATTACGGATTACGCTTGAATTTGCTGAAGTCAGGCTGGCGCTTTTCGTTAAACGCGTTGCGCCCTTCCTGGCCTTCGTCAGTCATGTAGAACAGCATGGTGGCGTTACCCGCCAATTCCTGCAGGCCGGCCTGACCGTCGCAGTCGGCGTTCAGGGCAGCTTTCAGGCAGCGCAGCGCCATCGGGCTGTTCTGCAGCATTTCACGGCACCAGCGCACGGTTTCTTTTTCCAGCTCCGCCAGCGGTACCACGGTATTGACCAGGCCCATGTCCAGTGCTGCGGCTGCGTCATATTGACGGCACAAGAACCAGATCTCACGGGCTTTCTTCTGGCCGACAATACGCGCCATGTAAGAAGCGCCCCAACCGCCATCGAAAGAACCGACTTTCGGGCCGGTCTGGCCGAAAATGGCGTTGTCTGCCGCAATGGTCAGGTCACACATCATATGCAACACGTGGCCACCGCCGATCGAATAGCCGGCGACCATCGCCACAATCGGTTTCGGGCAGGTGCGGATTTGACGCTGGAAGTCGAGGACGTTCAGGTGATGTACACCGCTGTCGTCCTGATAGCCGCCGTAGTCGCCGCGGACTTTCTGATCGCCACCGGAGCAAAATGCCTTGTCGCCGGCACCGGTGAGGATAATGGTGCCGATCCCGTCGTCATAACGGGCATTGGACAACGCTTCGATCATCTCTTTTACCGTATGCGGCCGGAACGCATTGCGCACCTGCGGACGGTTGATGGTGATTTTGGCAATGCCGTCGCTGGACTTATGATACAGGATATCTTCGAAATCACCGGAGCAATCCTGCCAGTCGATGGCGGCGTACAGTTGTTCTTCATTTGGATAGAGCATGTTCGGTTCCTTTAACCAGGGTTAACGAGAAAATTGCGCAGCTCGGCGGCGAAATCTTGCGGATTGGCCAGGTGCGAGTTATGCCCGGCCTGCGGCACTAGGCGTAACGGCAACCCGGCGTCGCGCGTCAGTTGCTGAAATTTGTGATCGTCAGCGCCGCATAACACCACCAGCGGGACCGGCAGTTGTTGCAGCTGCAGCGCCAGAGAGGGCTGTCTGCCCAGCGAAGTGGCTTCCAGCATGTCTGCCACGGCCGCGCCGCTGTTGTCAGAGCGGGCGCCGATCAGCGCATCACGGTGTACCGCGCTAAGATTGGCGAACACCGGTTGCTGATACCAGTCGGCCAGCACCTCGGCGAGGGGTTCACAGCGAAAACGTTCGGCCCAGGCCACATCGTGTGCCAGCCGCTGTTCGCGCAGTGCTGCGTCGGCCAGCCCTGGGTTCCCCCCTTCAATAATGACACCCTGCAAGCCACGGGTTTCACCGTGGCAGGCGTGATACATGGCAATACGTCCGCCCAGCGAATAGCCCACCAGCCAATAGCGTTCGATGCCGTGCATTTGCAGAATGGCGCTGATCTGCGCGCTGATATCGTCAAAGCTGGTGCAGACTACCGCAACGGAATCCCCGTGGCCGGGCAAGTCGATCGCCAGCGACGGCCATTCCGGACAGCGTGAAGCGATCACTCGCCATTCATTATTATTGCCCAACAGACCGTGCAGCCAGATCAGCCATGGGCGATCGGCCTCGCCCTGTTGCAATACTTTGGTTGCCAGCATCATTGCTCCGCCATCTGTTGCACCAGATGCTGCAGCGCCTGCGCACCATCACTCGGCGGCACCTGCAGCTCAATCAGCGTAGCGCCGCTATGGCGCCAGCCCTGTTCCACCGCCTGCAGCAGTTGCCCCCAGTTTTCCGGGCAGGAGTAAGCCAGCTGGAACATCGCCGCCGCATGGCTGAATTCTACGTCCTGCGGCATGCAGTAAAACCGCTGCCGATCTTCTTCCGGCGTCGGCAACAGTGAGAAAATCTGGCCGCCGTTGTTATTCACCACGATCAGCACCGTCGGTGCAGAACATTGGCGCAGCAACGCCAGCGCGTTCAGGTCATACAGCGCAGAGAGATCCCCCACTACCGCCAGCGTCGGTTTGGCGGTTGCTCGCTGTACGCCAGCCGCCGTGGAGATCAGGCCGTCGATACCGCTGGCCCCGCGATTGCTGAATACCGGGTAACCGGCCGGCAAACGGGTCAGCGCATCAATCAGCCGCACGATCAGGCTATTGCCGAGGAACAGTTGGCCGTTTACCGGCAGTAATTCCGGCAGTCGGTGGGCTAGCTGCGCCTCACCAAAGCGGTTAACCAAATAGCCGGCGACGGTATCCAGCGCGTTGTCTGCCAACCGAGTCAACTCATCGGCCCAGGCGGAACGCCGCTGCGCCGGGTGCAATTCAAGCCACTGCGCCACGCTGGCACGAATGCGACGTCCACGATGCTGCGCCGGATCGAGCCGCCCCGGTAAATCGTCGATCAGCCAATACTCTTGTGGACGACACTGCTCCTGCCACTGCAACAGACGTTTGCCAGTCAGGCTGCTGCCGAACTGCACCACCAACTGCGCATCATCCAGAAGCTTTTGCGCCTGCGGCTGAGCCAGCCATAAATCGGCGCAGGGCAACGGCTGGCCGGTCTGAGACAGCACGTCGCCAATCAGCGGCCAACCGAGCAGTTCGGCCCATTGGGCCAGTTGCTCGCCCTCTTCCGCGCTCATGCGCCCCGCCACTATCACGCCGCGCTTTTGCCGCCAGAAGAACCAGTCCGGTTGTTTGAGCACCTGGTGGGGATCCATTTCACGCAGCCAGGGGTGGCTGCCTTGCCACCAGTCGCCGAGCGTCGCCGACCAGTCGGCATACTGTTGCTCATCACCGCCGTACAGCGGTTCGGCAAACGGGCAATTAATGTGCAAAGCGCCGTGCTGCAGGCGTGCCATCGCGCTGTCGACGGTGGACACCAGCCAACGGGCGGGGATGTCGGTCGTCGGGCGCGGCAGGTCAATACTCAGCGCCGGGTGGCTGGCATACAGACCATTTTGGCGGATCGCCTGGTTGGCGCCGCAGTTGATCAGTTCAGGTGGCCGATCGGCAGTGAGAAACACCAGCCGTTCACCGGTCAGCCCGGCTTCGATCAGGGAAGGGTAAAGGTTGGCTGCCGCAGTACCGGAAGTGACGATCACCGCCACCGGCTCCCGCGACGCCTTCGCCAGGCCAAGCGCCAAATGGCCCAGCCCGCGCTCATCAAAATGGGTATGGCAAATAAAGGACTTGTTAGCCGCCGCCGCCAGCGTCAACGGTGTAGAGCGTGACCCCGGAGCGATACAGACATGTCGCACTCCATGACGGGCCAGCGCTTCCAACAACAACGCCGCCCACCGGCGATTAAAAACACTTGTCGACATAATTCGCTCACAAGTCGGTTAACAGAATCGTCCGCTGGCCCCGCCAATCGGCGGTGTGCCAAAAATGATGTTCTGCATTATATGAGTAGTTATCTTTACGACTTTTGCGCCAGCGCAAAAACGCCGTATATCCCGGTGACTTTATGATAGACAATCAATTGATTTTGAACAAAAAATAAACATAAAAATCACAAACAGTTTACACTCACCGTGTCATTCTCTCAATGAATCCAGAACAACAGCAGGGAAATTCAGGCCAGGCTTAGGGTTGCAGCAAGCTCAGCAACCCGGCGGCCTTGTTTTCAATTTCCTGCCACTCCGCGGCGGCGTCAGAGCCGGCCACGATGCCTGCACCGGCATACAGCCACAACCCCTGGTCATCGAGCTGTGCACAGCGCAGGGACACACAAAACTCACTGCGGGAAGAAGACAGGTAACCGGCAGATCCGGCGTACCAGCCACGGTCGAAAGGTTCATGTTGCAGGATAAACTCGCGGGCGGCCTGGCGTGGGAGCCCGGCGACCGCCGCCGTGGGCTGCAAGCGCTGCAGGCAATCGGCATCGTCACCCTGGTTGAGCCGGCCTTCAATGCGACGCCGCAGATGCTGCACCTTACGCAAGCGCACCACCTCCGGCGGCAACACATCCACCGCATCGGTTCCCCCTTGCAGACGTTGACAGATGTCATCCACCACCAGCAGATTCTCATGCTGGTTTTTGCCATCCCGCAATAACCAGTGCGCCAGCGTCTGAGCCTGCTGTCGATCGGGGTGATTGGCCACGGTGCCCGCCAGCGCCTCCGTCTGCAGATGACGACCGTTGCGCAGATAGAGCCTTTCCGGACTGGAGCCGAGAAAGGCGCAATCTGCATCGAAGCGCAGCATAAAGTGGTAGCAGCGGTGGTTCACCCGGCGGCTGGCGTCCATCATCGCCGGTGCAGACAGCGGGCAATCCAGCATCAGTAACGTACTGCGCGCTAACACCACCTTCTCCATCCGTTGCCGACCTATCGCTTGCAGTGCGTCGTGCAGCATGATTTCCCACCCGGCAAAATCCGGTTGATGCTGCACCTGGGTCACCTGCGCCTTTAATGGCGTGATGGGCCTTGCCAACGAGAGCTGCTCCAGCCCGTGGCTGGCTAACGCCGCATCTTCACGCAGCGAGCTGGCAGAAAACAGATTCAGAGTTAATTGTGTTTCACCGTCACGGCTCAGAATTTCCAGCCGTGGCAAAAATAAATGGGCCAAACCGTCAAAAGCATTCAGCCCCCATACCCGCGCTCCCTCATGCTCCCTGAGAAATGCCTGTGCCTGCCGTGGCTGGCTAAACTGACACACTGCGCCGCAGACTGCCGCCTCCTCACGCCCATCGCGATGACGCCAATAAAACTGCGGGAATGCCGCTTGCGCCGCCAGCCACTCCAGCAAATGGCCGGCTAACGGTGCCGGTACGGGAAGTGAAAGCTGCCGGAAACCACCCACAGCAGGAAAAGGTTGTTCAAGCTGCTGGCGTAACCGCCTCAGCAATCCCGAAAGTTGTTCCACGACCACCTCAATAACCAAGCTTAATGTAGGGAATTATACGGTAAATCAAGGCAGGACGGCGGAAAAATAGCGTTTGGGATCAACGTCAGTAGCCTTTAATTGTTTATTAAAATTAAACAATTAGTTCAAAAAACGGCCAGCGCGCTATTATGCAGCTATACTGAGAAGGCATGTTCCTGCCTGCTGCGAACCCACGCCAAATCTGACCGGCGCTAAAAACAGGATATTCACGATCTCCCAGCGGTTTCACCGGCTGCCCTTTGGGTCAGATGTAAGGAGCTTTTGTGTGAAAGAAATACTAATCAATTGGTTAAAAAAACAACGAAGAACAACGAAAGTAAAATCTTTACCAGCCCGGCGCGGCAAGGGTGAACCCGAGCCTAGCGGCGGAACGATCAAGGCCGAGCTGTTTTCTGTCGATCAAATGGAGCGCTATGGCCAACGTCTGGCGCGCTCCCACAAGCTGGCGACGCGTAAGACTCCCTACTACTTGCTGAAACGACTGGATGATAATGAACGCATCCTGGCGGAAAGCTGCCATCAACTCAGCAATGGCAAGAAAGCCAGCATGACCCCCGCCGGCGAATGGCTGCTGGATAACTACTATCTGATCGAAGAACAAATCCGCGTCGTGCGCCATCATCTGCCGAAAACCTTCGGGCGCGGCCTGCCGCAATTGAGTGCACCGCATAACTGTCCACGCATCTATGACATCGCTTCAGAAGCCATTGCACACGGCGACGGCCGCTGGGATGCCGAGAGCCTCACGCGCTATATCGCCGCCTATCAAAAAGAAGCCAATCTGACATTGGGTGAACTTTGGGCGCTGCCTGGTATGCTGCGCCTGGCGTTGATCGAAAACCTGCGGCGCGTCAGTGTTGAGGTGGCCCAGGCGCAGCAGGAGCGCAATCTGGCCGACAGTTGGGTGACTAAAATGCTGGAATCGGCGGAAAACGATCCGGCCAATCTGATCGTGGTGATTGCCGACATGGCGCGATCCAATCCCCCGCGCACCAGTGCCTTCGTCGCCGAGCTGGTTCGCCGCCTGCAGGGTCACGGCACCATGCTGGCGTTGCCGCTCACTTGGGTGGAGCAGCGCCTGGCGGAAGTCGGCCTGACTTCCGACGAATTGATCCACCGCTTTAACCAGCAATTGGCGGTCAGCCAGCTGTCGGTCAGCAACAGTATTTCCGGCCTGCGCCAACTGAGCGAAATGGACTGGGCTGAATTTGTCGAAACCATGAGCCAGGTGGAACAAACCCTGCGGCAGGATCCGGCCGGGGTTTACCCGTTGATGCACTTCACCACCCGCGACAACTACCGCCACGTGATTGAAATGCTGGCACGGCATTGCCCGCACAATGAGGTGCAGGTCGCCCAGCATGTGCTGAATATGGCGCGCATTGCGGCTGAAATTCCCTCCAGCGATCCACGTTGCAACCACATCGGCTATTACCTGATTGATGATGGCCGCCCGGAGCTGGAGCAGCAACTTGATGTGCACCTCGGCCGTATTACCCGCCTGCGGCATGCGTTGAGTCAGGCGCCGCTGCTTTCCTGGCTCGGCAGCCTGAGCCTGATCACCACCGCCTGCTGCGCCGAGCTGCTGCGCCACGCTTACAGCACCGGCATCAGTTGGGGGCTGGCGCTGTTATTTTTCCCCATGGCGCTCGTCATCAGCCAATTCGTACTAAACCTGCTCAGCGAAGTCACTACCCGCAGCCGCACCCCACAACCGCTTCCGAGGCTCGATTTCTCCTGCGGCATTCCGGCCGAGTTCCGTAGTCTGGTGGTGATACCGACGCTGATTGACAGTAAAAGCGACGTCGATAAGCTGATCAATGCACTTGAAGTCTGTTATCTGGGCAACGCGATGAAACATCTGCACTTTGCCCTGCTTACCGACTTCAACGATGCCCCGCAACAGCAGCACGCGGACGATGCCGAACTGCTGGCCTATGCCAGCCGGCAGATGGAGGCGTTGAACGGGCGCTACCCTTGTGAAGGGCCCAGCCATTTTTTCCTGTTTCACCGCAACCGTGAATGGAACGAAAAACAGGGCGTGTGGATGGGGCTGGAGCGTAAACGCGGCAAACTGAATGCGCTGAACGACTGGCTGCGCAACCGTGGCAACGCCTTCTGCACCCAGATTGGCGACGGGCTGGAAGTGCTGAAAAACGTCAAGTACGTCATCACCCTGGACAGCGATACCGTATTGCCGCGTGAAAGCGCCCACCAGTTGATTGCCGCCATGGCCCATCCACTCAATCAACCCCAGTATGACGCGCGTCAGCAACGGGTGGTGGAAGGTTATGCCATCCTGCAGCCACGCATGGCCGAGGAGATCCCAAGCTATGGCCAGGGCCGTTATGCCGCGCTGTGCAGCAGTACGCCGGGCAACGACCCCTATACGCTGATGGCCTCGGATATCTATCAGGATTTGTTTGGCGAAGGTTCATTTATCGGTAAGGGGATTTACGACGTAGACGTGTTCTCACACAGTCTGAAGGGAACCTGTCCGCCTAATCTGGTACTGAGCCACGATCTGCTCGAGGGGTGTTATGCCCGCTCCGGCCTGCTGAGCGACGTGCTGCTGTATGAACAGTATCCCAGTAATTATCTGGTAGACGTGGCGCGGCGTTCGCGCTGGATACGCGGTGACTGGCAACTGCTCAACTGGCTACTGCCACGAGTGAAAACCGCAGACGGCAGCCGTACCGCCAACCCGCTGAGTACCCTGTCACGCTGGAAGCTGTTCGATAACCTGCGTCGCAGCCTGACGGCACCCAGCCTGCTATTGCTGCTGTTTTGCGGCTTCGTCTGGCTGCCGAATACCCGTTACTGGCTGGCGGTGTTCGCCATTATTCTGCTGCTGCCGACCCTGTTGGCGCTGGTGCAGGACATCGTGCACAAACCGCCTCGTAGACCTTTCCTGCAGCACCTGTTGTTGGCGCTGAAAGGCTCACTGCGCCGACTGTCGCAAGTTGGATTGCGGCTGGCCACGCTGCCGCATGAAACGCTGTACAGCCTGAAAGCAATTGCCGTCACCCTCTGGCGGTTGCTGATCACTCAACGCAACCTGCAGGAGTGGACCAGTTACGATCAATCCAAAGCCCGCCAGCAGGTCACGCTGAAAAACTTCTACCGCGCGATGTGGATCAATCCGGTGACCGGCCTGGTGCTGCTGTTCTTCACCCTGATGCATAACCCGATGGCGCTGTTTATCACTCTGCCGCTGGCCGCTCTGTGGATGCTGGCGCCGCTGCTGCTGTGCTATCTCAGCCACGAACCCCAGCGCAGCAAAACCACCATTAACGATGAACAGCGGCGCTTCCTGCGCCATACCAGCCGCCAGACCTGGGACTTCTTCAATACCTTCGTCAATCAACAGGAAAACTGGCTGCCACCGGATAACTATCAGGAAATACCCGAACCGGTAGTCGCGCACCGCACTTCACCGACCAATATCGGGCTGTCGCTGCTGGCGAACCTCACTGCCTATGACTTTGGTTATCTGACGCTCAGTGAGGCACTGCGGCGTATCGAACTGACGCTCAATACCCTCGACCGCATGGAACACTATCGCGGCCACCTGTACAACTGGTACGACACTCGCACGCTGGAACCTCTGACCCCGCGTTATATCTCCAGCGTCGACAGCGGCAACCTGGCCGGTCACCTGCTGACCCTCAGCGCCGGCTTGCCGGCACTGGCTCACCAACCGATCATTGACCCGCAACAAATACTGGCCGGGCTGGGCGACAGTTTGCAACTGCTGGAGCAACATTGGGGCGACGCTGCGCCGAAAAACCTGTCGAAGCTGCGCAACCACTGGGAGCGAGCGCACCACAGCCACCCTGCCGTCCTGCTGGCGGAGCTGAATGCCATGCGCAATTACAGCAACGGGCTGCAAGAGCTGGCACTGAATCACGATGAGGAAACCCAACGCTGGGCCGGTGCACTGCATCAACAGCTCAATGAGCTCTGTGCCGAATGGGCGCAGTGGTGCGACTGGCTGAGCGACGGTCTGCCAGAACTGGAACAGGTGCCCAGCCTGCACTGGCTGGCTAACCCACCGGGAACCTTGAAACTGTCGCCGGAGCAGCAGGGCCAACTCGAGACAGCCAGCGCCCTGGCGCAGGAACGGCTGACCCAGTTGTACAGCCTGCAGCAGCGGCTGGAAAAAATGGCGCAGATGGACTTCCACTTCCTGTATGACGAATCGACCCATTTATTGACCGTCGGCTTTAACTGCGATCAAAACCGCATGGACAGCAGTAAATACGATCTGCTGGCATCGGAGATCCGCCTGACCAACTACGTCGCTATCGCCACTAACCAGGTACCGCAGCGCAGTTGGTTTGCGCTTGGCCGCTTATTCACCGTGATCGATCGTGAGCCGGCGCTGATGTCGTGGAGCGGTTCGATGTTTGAATACTTGATGCCGCAGTTGGTGATGCCCGCCTATCCTGATTCGCTGCTGGTGCAAATGTGCCGGGCGGCGGTGGAACGGCAGATTGCCTGGGGCAAGGAGCGCGGCGTGCCCTGGGGCATTTCCGAATCCGGCTACTTTGGCTTCGATGCCGATCAAAACTATCAGTATCATGCCTTTGGCGTGCCCGGACTGGGCCTGAGACGCGGGCTGGGTGACGATATGGTGGTCGCACCTTACGCCACGCTGATGGCATTGATTGTCGATCCGCACGCCGCCTGCAATAACCTGGTCACGTTGGAACAAAACGGCGCCAAAGGCCGCTATGGTTTCTACGAGGCGCTGGATTACACCACTGCCCGCCTCAGCCGTGGTCAGCTGTACGTGATTATCCGTTCTTATATGGCGCACCATCAGGGCATGAGTTTCCTTGCCCTGTCGCACTTGCTGCTGGATGCGCCGATGGTGGCGCGCTTTGCTGACTATCCGGCATTCCAGTCGACACGCCTGCTGCTGCAGGAACGGGTGCCGGATGCGGTTGAGCTGTACAGCACCCGCCGCCACTTCGAAACCCATGAGGGCACCATTACCCCGGCCAGTTTCGCCGCACGCGAATTCAACCGGGTGGACTCGCCGATCCCGGAAGTGCAGTTGCTGTCCAACGTCAATTATCACCTGATGCTGACCCAGGCGGGCGGCAGCTACAGCCGCTGGCAGAACCTGGCGCTGACCCGCTGGCGTGAAGATGCCACCTGCGATAACTGGGGCGCTTTCTGCTACCTGCGCGATCCGCAAACCGGCGAGGTATGGAGTAATACCTGGCAACCGATCGGCGGTGCCGCCAAGGGGTACAGCGCGGTATTCAACGATGCTGGCGCCGAGTTCCAGCGCCAGCAGGGCGCGTTGTCGGTCAAAACGCAGATCGTGGTGTCGCCGGAGGATGATATCGAGCTACGCCGGGTGACGCTGATCAACCGTGGTAAACAGCCGCGGACTATCGAAGTCACCAGCTATGCGGAAGTGGTGCTGGCGCCGGCCGGCAACGATCTGGCTCACCCGGCCTTCAGCAACCTGTTTGTGCAAACCGAGCTGCTGGCGGATCAGGACGCTATTTTGTGCCACCGCCGCCCACGCGAACCGCAAGAGAAATGCCCGTGGTTGCTGCACATGATGACGGTACAGGGCCGCACCAGCCAAACGTCGTTTGAAACCGACCGAGCCAAGTTTATCGGCCGTGGCCGTACCCCGGCCAACCCCCAGGCGCTGTATCAAAATGCACCGCTGAGCAACAGTGCCGGTCCGGTGATTGACCCAATCATCGCTATTCGCCAGCGCGTGGTGTTGGAACCGAATGTGCCGCTGACGCTGGATATTTTCTATGGCGTCTGTGAAGACCGTGTCAGCAGCCTGGCGATGCTGGAAAAGTACCGCGATCGTCATCTGGCGGACCGCGTGTTTGAACTGGCCTGGTCACACAGCCAGGTGGTGCTGCGTCAATTGAATGCCAATGAGGAAGACGCCAACCTGTTCAACCGCCTGGCCAGCGCGGTGGTGTTCCCGGCACAGGAAATGCGCGCTGCCAGCAACGAGATCATTCAAAACCGCCGTGGCCAGTCAGGGCTGTGGGGACATTCGATCTCCGGCGATCTGCCTATTGTGCTGCTGACCGTCACCGACGGTGAAAATATCGAGCTGGTGCAGCAACTGATCCAGGCGCACAACTACTGGCGTCTGAAAGGTCTGCAGGTGGATCTGGTTATCCTCAACGAAGACGTCGGCGGCTACCGCCAGGAACTGCAAAATCAGATCATGAGCCTGATCGCCGCCGGGATGGAATCCACCCAGACCGATAAGCCCGGTGGCATCTTCGTGCGCACCAGCGAACATATGTCACAGGATGATCACCGCCTGCTGCTCAGCGTGGCGCGGATTTATCTCGACGATCGCCGCGGTGGACTGACCGAACAGCTCAATCAGCGCCTGCAACTGCCGCAAATTCTGCAGCAACCGCTGTCGCCGGTGACCGCCTCGTCGAAACTGGCCACGGTGGACAATCTGCCGCGTAACCTGCATTCGCCGCAGTTGCCCGCCATTGACGCACTGCAGTTCTATAACGGTCTCGGCGGCTTCTCGGAGGATGGCCGTGAATATGTGATTGCGATGAATGAAAGCAAGATCACCCCTGCGCCCTGGTCAAACGTGATCGCCAACCCAATGTTCGGCTCGGTGATCTCGGAAAGCGGTCAGGCGTACACCTGGTACGAAAACGCCCATGAATACCGACTGACGCCGTGGGATAACGATCCGATCTGTGACCGCAGCGGGGAAGCCTTCTATCTGCGTGATGAAGAGAATGGGCATTTCTGGTCACCCACCCCGTTGCCCGCCCGCGGCCGCGGTCACTATCTGACCCGCCACGGTTTTGGCTACAGCGTATTTGATCACCGCGAAAACGGCATCGACAGCCAGCTCACCGTGCTGGTGGCCAAAAAGGCACCGGTAAAACTGTTCCTGCTGACGCTGACCAACACCTCCGGGCGCACGCGCAAGCTGTCTGCCACGGGCTATGTGGAATTTATCCTCGGCGATCTGCGGCAAAAATCCGCCATGCACATCGTCACCCAGGCGGCAACGCTCGAGAGCGGCTGCGGGATCCTGGCCACCAACCACTACGGCAGCAGCGGATCGGAACGCACGGCTTTCTTTGGCGTGACCGGTGTGCACTGTTCGATCAGCGGCGATCGGCGTGAATTCATTGGCCGCAATGGCTCGCTAACCAATCCGGCAGTGCTGAAGCTGCGGCGGCTGTCTGGCAAGGTCGGCGCAGCCATGGATCCCTGTGGCGCCGTGCAGTCGGCCATCAGTCTGATCGACGGCGATCAGCGCAGCTTTGTATTCGCCCTCGGCTTGGGGCAAAACGCCGATGAGGCCCAGGCGCTGCTGCAAAATTACCTGCGGGAAGACAGCCTGCAAGATGAACTGCAGCAGGTCGCAGCGCATTGGGACGGCATTCTCAACAAGGTGCAGATCGGCACGCCGCAGCCGGCCGTCGATCTGCTGGCCAACGGCTGGCTGCTGTACCAGACCCTGTCCTGCCGAATTCAGGCGCGCAGCGGTTACTACCAATCCGGCGGTGCCTTTGGCTTCCGCGATCAGCTTCAGGATACGCTGGCATTGACCCACGCCGCCCCTGAGCGCCTGCGAGAACAGATCCTGCTGTGCGCCTCACGTCAGTTTGTCGAAGGTGACGTGCAGCACTGGTGGCACCCGCCACAGGGTAATGGGGTGCGCACGCGCTGTTCAGATGACTATCTGTGGCTACCGCTGGCGATTTGTCATTATCTGGACGCCACCGACGATCAAAGCATTCTGGATGAACGGGTGGGTTATCTGGAGGCGCGCAAGCTGGCGCCGGGCGAGGAATCTTCCTACGAACAGCCGGCCCTGAGTGCAACGCAGGAAACCCTGTACCAGCACGGCGTGCGAGCGTTGAAACACGGCTTGACCTTCGGCGAACACGGTCTGCCGCTGATGGGCGCCGGTGACTGGAACGATGGTATGAATATGGTGGGCCTGGAGGGCCGCGGTGAGAGCGTGTGGCTCGGTTTCTTCCTGTTCCATATCCTGCAGCGCTATGGCGAACTGGCGCAACGCCGTAACGACGCCGACCTTGCCACGCAATGTCGTCAACAGGCCGCCACCCTGCGCGATAATCTGCGCGACCACGCTTGGGACGGCGAATGGTATCGCCGGGGCTATTTTGACAGTGGGGAACCGCTGGGATCTCATCAGTCGGCCGAGTGCCGTATCGATGCCATCGCCCAGAGCTGGTCAGTGCTGTCCGGGGCCGGCGATCAGCCACGCAGCCTGCAGGCCATGCAGTCACTGGACAAACATCTGGTCGACGATCAGGCCGGTCTGATCAAATTGCTGACTCCGCCGTTTGACGGCAACGGCCCTAATCCGGGCTATATTCGCGGCTATCTGCCCGGCGTGCGGGAAAATGGCGGCCAGTATACCCACGGCGCCGTATGGGCGGTGATGGCCTTCGCCGAGATGGGCAATATTGAACGCGCCTGGGAATTGATGGCGCTGATCAACCCGATCAATCATAGCCTGGACAGCACCGCCGCCGAGCGCTACAAGGTCGAGCCTTACGTGGTCACCGCCGATATTTACGCGGTGGCACCGCATGTTGGCCGTGGCGGCTGGAGTTGGTATACCGGTTCGGCTGGCTGGATGTACCGGCTGATCCTCGAGTCATTGCTGGGGCTAAAACGCCATGGCGATCGGCTGACCGTCAACACCCGTCTGCCGGCCGACTGGCCGCAGGTGACGGTTAACTATCGGGAAGGAGGCAGCGAGTATCAGTTGATTGTCCGCCAGGGACAGGGAGATGCGCAGGTGACTGTAGACGGTGAAAAACAGCCGGAGGCCGTGATAACGCTGCTGGATGATGGCAAAATCCATCAGGTGGAGGTCACGCTGGGGCAGTAAATGTCAGGGCGCGGCGGTTGCCGCGCCCACCTTCTGACAGGCGTTATTTACGCGCCAGCAGCAAGCCCAGTACCAGACCGACCGTCGCGCCGATGCCCACGCTGTGCCAAGGGTTTTCACGCACGTAACCGTCGGTGCGGCAAACCGCGTCCTTGGCCCGCGCATAGTAGGACTCGGTAGAGTCAGCCAGCCGTGACTTGACCTCGCTCAACGCCTCTTCGGCATGGGCCTTGATGTCAATATAGGCCTGATCGGCACGATCGCCGGAGTACTTCAACACTTCTTCCAGCGTGTCGCTCAGCATTCTCAGATCGTCATCGAGCGTGGTTTGATCCGCATCCGTATTTCTCGCCATGTTAAGTTCTCCGTGATAAAAAATGAAACGGCCCTTAACTATAGACAAGGATCACCGCTCTTCGCCATCAGACTATCGGCTAAAATCAGAACACCAGCTGTACCTTGGCCGCCTGACTCTTGTCACCGGCAAAAGCCAACGCCTGTGCCAGTTGCTGATTATCAAACTCGGCAGACAGTAGCGGCAACGGATTGACGGTCCCCTCGGCCAACCAGGCCACCGCCAAATCAAACTCTTCAACAAAACGAAACGATCCCAGCAGAGTCAACTCCTTGGCGATCAGCAACATCAGCGGGAAGTCCGGGAAACTGCTGCCCATACCCACCTGTACTACCCTGCCCTTGGCGCGGGTGACTTCCAGACAACGTTGCAACGACAGTGGGTGGCCGGAAACCTCAAAAGCGATATCAAAGTACCCCTTTTCCTGTTGATAGAGGCTAAAGTCGTCATTGCCAGCATGCAGACAACGGGTCGCCCCCATTTTCTGGGCAATATCCAGGCAACGCGGGCTGAGATCGGCACAGACAATGTCGTCGGCGCCCAGCGCCTTCAATGCCGCCACCAGCAGGCAACCAATCGGGCCAACACCGGAAACAAACACCCTTTTCCCTTTAACCTCACCCGGCTGTTTCGCCGCGTGGATCGCCACCGCCAGGGGCTCGGCAAACACCATCACCTTTTCATCACGATCGGCATCGAAGGCAATGCACTGGGCGCTATCGACCACCTTGTACTGAGTAAAGGCGCCGTCAACATGCGGGAAGTACATCGCGCTGCCGAAGAAACGCATTTGGGTACATTGGTTTTGCTGACTCGCCAGGCAATACTTGCACTGTCCACAGGGTTTGCTGGGGTTTAACGCCACCTTCTGCCCCACTGGCAGCCGCGCGGTATCACTGGCCACCACTTCGCCGATCACCTCATGGCCGAGCACCATCGGCTGCCGCACCTGAAAACTGCCGACTTTGCCTTCCTGGTAATAATGCAGGTCGGAACCGCAGATGCCGCCACGGGTGATTTTCACCAGCGTGCCGATCCCCTGATAATCCACTTCCTGCTCCACGACTTCCACGTCATATTTGCCGTTTACCACGCAGGATTGGGTTTGAATTTTCATCATGATTTTCCCTTGAGCAGGCGGCTAGACCGCAGCGGACATGCCGCCATCGACAAACAGCAGATGACCATTAACAAAATCCGAGGCTTTGGACGACAGGAACACCGCCGCGCCGATCAGCTCCTGCGGATCGCCCCAGCGGGCGGCCGGGGTACGCTTGGTCAGCCAGGCGGTAAACTCCGGGTTATCCGCCAGCGCCTGGGTCATCTCGGTTTTGAAATAGCCCGGTGCGATACCATTGACCTGAATGTTGTAGCGTGCCAGCTCCACGCACATGCCACGCGTCAACATTTTTACCGCACCTTTGGAGGCGGCATACGGCGTGATGGTGTCGCGGCCCAGTTCGCTCTGCATCGAGCCGATATTGATAATTTTGCCACTTTGGCGCTGCACCATATGGCGCGCTACGGCTTGTGACACCATAAATACCGCCTTCTGATTGACGGCGATAATGTCGTCCCAGTCTTTTTCCGGAAATTCGGTAAACGGATGACGGCGCTGAATACCGGCGTTGTTGATCAACACATCAATCCCACCGCTTTCCGCCTCGATTTTTTCTATCGCGGCATGAATAGCCTGTGAGTCGGTGACGTCGAAAGCCGCCGCATCGGCGCGGAACCCTTCACGGCGCAGTGTTTCAACCGCACGCTGGGCGTTTTCCTGAGTAGTGGCATTGACCAGAATATGGGCGCCATACTGCGCCAGCCCACGAGCCAGCAGAAAACCAATGCCGCGAGAAGCGCCGGTAATCAGTATTTTTTTGTTATCCAGTGAAAATAAGGTGTTCATAACGTTCCCCGGCAATAGCATTTGGATAGGACTGACGCCTATCTCAGCGGATCGTCGTCGGTAAAAACGTGATAAAGATCACTTAAAACAGTGTTACTAAAAGCTGTTACCTTTAACGTGAAGCCGCGCATTCGCTCGGGGCAGGAAATTACCATATTCAATTGAAAAACATGAACTTTATACTTTACGGCGCCGATTGTTATCACCAGATCGATTTGTTAACATGGCAGAATTAGCCATCTTTCCGCTCCACCCTGTTAAGGCCCCTGAATGAAGAACCAACGCGTCACGCTGCAGGACATTGCACTGCTCGCCGGTGTGACCAAAATGACCGTCAGCCGCTATCTGCGTACGCCGGAAAAGGTGGCGGCCGAAACCGCCGCGAAAATTGCCCTGGTGATGAAAGAAGTTAACTTCACCGACAGCGATGAAGCGCGCTCAACTCAAAAACCGCGCATTGGCGTGTTGATCCCCTCCTTCAACAATCAGATTTTTGCCGATCTGCTGGCCGGTATCGAATCCATCACGCTGGAGCACGGCTATCAAACCCTGGTGGTGAACTATGACTACAGTCGTCAGCGGGAAGAAGAGCACATTATCCAGTTGCTCGCCTACCCGATCGCCGGGTTGATCCTCACCGATTCAGAGCACACTCTGCGGGCGGAAAAATATCTGGCGGCGGCAAAAATCCCGGTGGCGCAGGTCATGGATCTTGAAGGGCCTGAGGGGCGGATCGCCGTGGGGTTCGATAACTATCAGGCGGGTTTTGACATGACCGAAGCGCTGCTCGCCAGCGGTAAACGTCAGGTGGTTTACTTTGGCGCCATGTCCGACGCACGCGACACCAAACGTTTCCAGGGCTATTGCCGGGCGATGGAGAAGCAGGGGTTGATGCCGCGGCAAATCACACCGCATCGGGTGTCGTCGGTCTCGGTCGGCTCCGACATGCTGGCGATGGCGCGACAGCTCTACCCCGATTTGGACGCTATCTTGTGCACCAATGACGATCTGGCGGTGGGCGTATTGCAGGCGTGTCTGCGGCTCGGGCTGAAGGTCCCGCAGGATATCGCCCTGTCAGGTTTTCACGGTCTGGATATCGGTAAGGCTACCACGCCGGGGATCGCCAGCGTAATCACCCCAAGGTTTGATATGGGCAAGGTCGCCACAGAGATCTTGCTGAAACGCATCAAAGGGGTGCCATGCATTGAGCGCGTTGACCTGCACTACCGCATTTCACTCGGCGGCACCATTTAAATCAGCGGTTAACATGCTCGGTAACAGCCGTTGTCTGTTTAGGTTTATCTTTGCGCGCCGCCAGCCACAGGCCGCTGTTTTTCATCGCGTAGCCGAATACCAACCCCACCAGCAAGGACAGGGTGACCAGCGGCCAGTCACCGCCACCGGCGAAGGTGGCGCAGGCGCCAATAAAGGTACCGGGTACAAACCCCAACCACTGCTGCCTGGCCTGAATGCACATCAGGAAGGCCACCGCACCGGTCAACAGGTAGCCGAGCATGCTCCAAGCGGGCGCCAATTCGCTGCCGTGAATGATCACCATCGCCCAAAAAATCCCGCTGCAACAGGTTAGCGTGCTGATCAACAACCCTTTCAGCCCGCCCTGTGGGCAAGCAAAATAGGCCGTACAGCCCAGGAAACCGGCCCAGCTGATCAGCCCCAGGCTAACCGCCACCCAGCCCCACACGCCGGACAAGATCCCGGTCGTCACAGCAATGGCAAAAATAACGTTCATAAACCGACCCGCAGCAGAGAAAGCGCGCAGTTTACTCGAAAATCGGCAATATTATGTGATGAAATTCACATAAAACATGTAATGAGAAACATGGTAATTACAGAGTTGTGGAATTTGTCACAAAAAAAACCAGCGTGGCAAGCACGCTGGAAATGACACACAACAACACCAGGGAAATCGGATCGCCACATTGCGCAGCGACTAGAGACTTATACCCTACCAACTTCAAGTTTCAGTCAATCAGACATCCAGCTTGGAAGGCGACGGGTATCTCAGCGCGGGAAGCCCGCACGGGTCACCATGAAGCTCAAAATTAAGCACACCACGGCACTGACCATAAATAACAGATTGACCGCCAGATGCAGGCTGGCATGGTCGATCACTATCCCCAACAGGATCGGGACCCAGTTGGCGATATAAGCAATAACGTAAAACAGTGAAATCAGTCTGGCATGGCTGGCCTTCGGTGAAATCAGGTTCACCAGCGTGGCACTGCCGACAAAAATAGCCCCGTAGGCATAACCGGCAATCACCATGCCGGCACTGGCCAGACCCAACGAGTTGATCTGAATGGCTTCGGCAAACACCACCACCGACAACGCCTGCGCCAGACAACCAAACATCAGCGAGTGGCGCGCATTAACGCGGCGACTCAGGATCTGGCTGATACCGGCTATCACCAGGTAAACCGCAATCACATAGCCGTAAATGCCGCGGCTATGCATACCCAACAGCTTTTCCGACACGCTCGGACCGATCGCCAGAATACTGGCGGCCACCGCCCAACAGATAAACAACGCGCTGGCACACAGGTAGAACTTGCCGCCGGTAGCGCGCAGGCCGTCAGCCAACGAACTTTTCTCTGCTGCGGCATCACTCCCCTGCGCCCCGCTTAACGGCACGGCGACGGCTTCAACCGGCCATTTCAGCATCACGCCCAGCGCGGCCACGGCGGCCACCGCCATAATGATAATGAACGGCAACGAAGTGGTATGGAACCCGGTTTGCAGCGCCACACCGCTGAAAATCGGTCCCAGTGCCAGACCAGTGGTGAATGACAGCGTGGCAATCAGCGCCGCATTCTTACCGCCGTCTTTCGGCCCAAAACGCACCAATGCAATATTGGCCGCTCCGGTCAATGCCCCGGTGCCAATCCCGGCCAGTAAACGCGCCATAAACATCATCAAAAACGAATCAGCCATCGAGAACAACAAGGCCCCGGCCAGCACCACCAGCAAAGCCGGCACTATCATGCTGCGCAGGTCTTTCACCTTACCGGCCATGTTGCCCACGCCGAACAGCGAGATCAGCACACCGGCGGCATAGGCACCATAAATAACCGTCAGGCTGACCGAGCTTAACGCCAACTCATGTTGATAAAGCGGATAAAGCGGCGTCGGCGCACTGCTGTTGAGCAATGCAGACATTAATGCCAAGGCTAAAAATAACAGGATGGCAAAATGCGACGTGCCCGAATTCGCTTTATCCGCTTCATCAACAGCCACACCTTCAGACATTTTTCTCTCCCGAAATAATCTGGATAAACACTAAACCCTGAAAACCAAACTCATCAGGAGACGCGTTTATCATACCTTTCGGGTATAACCGTCAAAATAGCCAAGAATGCATCATAGTGATTCATTAATGCATTCTGTTGCATGCAAAACTACACCGCTTCGGCCTTGGCGACCTTCGCCGGCGCGCGTTTTAAAATAGCCAGCGCACCGGAAAGTATAATCAGCGCCATACCACCCGCGGCAATATAAGACAGCGTCTCGCCAAACAGCAAATAGCCGAGCAGCGTGGAGAAAATGATGGTGCTGTAGGACAGAATACTGACGATCACCGCGTTTCCGCTGCCATAGGCACGGGTCATGGTGATCTGCCCCAGGCTGCCAAAAACGCCGATGGCACCAACGCACAGCATCATGGCGCTATCCAGCGTGGTGAAGCCCACAACCGTCGTCATCACGCCACCCACCAGGGTGCCCACCAGCGAGAAGTAAAACACCACCCGCAGTTCCGGTTCGCCACTGCGCACCAGTTTGCCGACGTTAAAATAGGCCAGCGCGGTCAACAAGCCAGAAAACAGGCCGATCAGCGTGGCGGCATACTCACCGTTCGGCGTATCAGGGCGCAGCAGGACCACAATGCCGATAAAGCCCAGCAGCACCGAGAACAGCAGCTTGCCGGTCAACTGCCCTTTCGACGTCACAAAGGCGATCGCCGACTGGAAGATCGGGTTGGTGTAGCCCAGCGTGGTGGCGGTGGCGATCGGCAGGTGGATTAGCGAATAGAAACCGCAGTACATCGCCGCATTACCGATGGCGGCGCGCTTCATATGCAGACCCAGGTGCCGGGTGCGAAAACCGAGGTTTTTAACCTGAATTAACGCCGCGACGATCAGCACGTTAATCACAGAGCGGTAAAAAATGATGTCGAAAAAGCCGACTTTGGCCGAAGCCAGTTTGATGCTGGCCCCCATCAGCGCAAAGAACCCGCTGGCGACAACCATCCACAAAGCAACCATGATTCCCTCGGTATACCGCCCCAACGGGCAATAAAATAAAACGGGGCGAATGTATTCACCCCCTACAGGTAATGCAACCGACAACGCTGTAGCTTGAAAAATGCCGGGGATATTATTCGGCGGCTTTCACCGTCAAGGGCTTGTTATCGGCGCAGGCAAAGAATACCAGCATCTCGGCACCTTTATCGCCGGAAACGCCCTGATGCACGATATCTACCGTGTCGGTAAAGGAGTCGCCCTGCTTGAAGGTGTGCTTCACGCCGGTTTTCTTAACCGTCAGTGAGACGCTGCCACCGGTCATATACACCGCGCTAATGCACGGATGGGTATGCCAGGCGAGCACCTTGTTCGGCTCCACCGTGACCTTCAACATGGTGATCTGCGGGGCGCCGGCCGGATAATGCTGGTACGGCGAACCTTCCCACGAGGTCTCGGTTTTCAGCAGGGTTTCTTTGGTAATGCCTTCGCCGTGATCGTCAGCGGCCTGGGCATAGCCCTGAAATGCCATCATTAATGCCAGAAGTGCCAGTTTATACATTGTTATCGCTCCATGACTACTGTGAACAAAATAGAATGGCGTGATACAAAAGCAATAATGACGGCTCCCGCAGTTTGTGGACTACGTCCTTACAAGCCTTTGATACGCTGCTCGTATTCTACGATGCTCTCGGCATAGTATCGATTAGGCGCCACATGATTACCTACCAACACTTCTATCAGGAACGGTCCTTCGTGCTCAGCCGCAGCGGCTAACGCCTCATCCAGCTCTTCCAGCGTGGCCGCTTTGGCAGAAGAAACCCCCAGGCTGTTGGCGAAGGCCTTCCAGTTGTGATTCGGCAGCGCCGTATAGTCCGCCGAGACACCACGGTTCTGCAAGGTATCTATGTGCATCGCACCGTGGGCGCAGTTATTCATCACCACAAAGGTCATCTTGACCTGATAGCGAGCCGCAGTCTGGATCTCCATGCCGTGCATCAGCATGCAACCGTCGCCGGTGACCACCACGCAATCACGGTGCGGCGCCGCCAGCTTGATGCCAATACCGGCACAAATCGCCCAACCCATCGGTGCCAGGGAACTTGAGGTATGGTAATCACCACGCCCGCTGGCCAGCCAATGATGTGCCATAAAGATCCGGTGCGCACCGGAGTCGACCACCACGTTAGTATCCTGGTTCATGCGGCTGCGAATGCGTTTGATGGCATCGCCGGGGTACATATTGGCTTCACCCAGGGCAAGACGCGCCTGTAAATCGGGCCGTTGTTGCTCCAGCGGCAGTGAACGCACCTGTTCGAGCCATCCATTGCGCAAGCTTTTAATACCGGCCAAATGCGCATCTTCATCGCTGACTGCATCCAACAGGTGGTGCAGCGTGCCGGTCAGGCTGGAGAAAATCTGCATGTCCGGCTGATAGTGCGAACTGACCTTGTCAAAATCTTCATCAATTACCACCAGCGTTTTGGTGCCATGCAGCCGCGGGTTCCAGTTCAGGCTGTCGCGCTGACTGAGATCGCAGCCCAGCACCAACAGCACATCGACTTCGTCGCCATTGATGGTTTCCACCGCCCGAGTGTGGCCAGCGAAGCCATACAGCCCCAGCGCCAGTTCGTGTCCTTCGGGAAAAGCGCCCTTGCCGGACAGCGTAGTAGCGACCGGCAAACGGTATTTCTCCGCCAGGCGCAACAAAAGTGCAGCATCCAGCGGGTTATTCATGCGGTTTCCCACCAGACAGGCAACATTCAGCCCGCGCAGCAGATAATCGTCCACGACCTGCTCCAGCGCCAGCTGGTCGATCGCTGCTTCGCGGCACTGCGGCGTACGCTGCGGGCTGGCTTCATAATTACCGGCCACCCCTTTCTTTTGCATATCAACCGGCACGCTTAAATAAGCGCGGCCTTTACGCTGGGTGTTCAGGCAGGACAAACTGCGCCGCAGCTCGTGCTGCAACGTAAGGTTATTTTTCACTTCTATGGCGGCGGAAAGCAGTGGTTTGACGATAGTCAGCTCATCGATGCCGCTATTGCTGCCGTCCTGGAAAGCGCCCTGCGCTTCATGATAAGTGGCGATCCCGCCAGCCAGATACAGCACCGGGATTTTATCGGCCTGTGCAGCAGCCATTGCCGGCAGGAAATTCATGGTGCCGGGACCGGAGATACCCAGGCAGACGCCAAATTTGCGGTTAGCGCGGGCGTAGCCATCGGCCATAAAACCGCAGGCGGTTTCATGAGCACCGACGATGCCGGTAATGGCTGAATGTTCAATGGATTTAATCAGTGGGTACACCAGCTTGCCGGGTACCAGGAATATGTGCTGAATGCCGCGTGCTTCAAGACTCTGGATAATCACATCAGCGTTACTTTGCTCTGCCGCTTTCGCGCCGGGCGTTGCAATAACCCTGACACCGTCCGCAGTTGCCAGTGCAACGGGGGTGTATAACTTCTCTGCGTGAGACTCCATTTTTAATGTCCAGTCGTGGTAGGCCTACCTGATTCAGAGTCGATCCCACCAGGCTGTTAGCCAACAGAGACAGGCTCTCATACGCATCTGTTTATGCGTTTAGGGTAACACTGGCACGAAATGTGCGCCAGATCACAGCATAAACGTTGATAAGCATAAAGATTGTCGGGTAAAAATAAAGATGCAAAACTGCTTCACGTTGATGCATTTATTCATATCCTGAAACATAATAAATAATTATGATACGTAGGCTCCATTTGCAGCCTAAACCAGAGCCAGTACGGTTGCGCAAGAATGAACATCGACAAGGCCGATAAGCCTGTACAAAGGAAATGGCATGATGAATTGGGATGACGCACGCTTCTTCCTGGCAGTAGCACGCTGCGGCACTTTACGAAAGGCCGCCAATGAACTACACGTCGACCAGGCCACCGTCGGACGGCGCATTACCGCTTTTGAAGAGAGCCTCGGCTCCAAGCTGTTTATCCGCACACCAAAATCATTTTCCCTCAGCCCCCTGGGCGAGGAAATGCTGGCGGACGTCATGAATATGGAAAACGCCGTGCAGGCGATTGGCCGTAAAGCCACCAGCGGCGACGACAGCCTGTGCGGCAATGTGCGCATCGCCACCACCGATACCATGGCCGAGGCCTTTGTCATCCCGGCGCTGAAAGCACTGCGGGAGCAACACCCGCTAATCACCGTCACCATGCTGACGGCGGTGAATATCTCTGATATTTCCTACCGTGGGGCAGATCTGGCGATCCGCGGCGCACGGCCCGAGTCCGATGAACTGATTATCAAACGCATGGCGACCATCGAAATGGGGTTGTACGCTACGCAAGACTATCTTGACAAACACGGCCTGCCGACCAAGGGCGACCATCTGCGCGGTCACGATCTGCTGATGTTCCCACGTGAACTGGTACCCCGCCACTGGAATGATTTCTGTGGCGAGGCGCTGATCGATCCCAACGTCGTTTTGCAGTGCAACTCGCAGTTGCTGCTGCGTTCTGCGACGCGGAGCGGTTTGGGTATCGGCCTGTTATCCTCCTTCCTGGCGGATAAGGATCCGGACCTGGTGCGCATCTTCCCGGAAAATAAGGACTGGGTGGATATCTGGCTGGTGCTGCACCCCGACCTGCAGCGCGCTGCGCGGGTGCGCGCCGTCGTACAGGCGTTGGAAACCTCGTTTAAAAACAATCCCGGCTGATCTCCCGCCCCATAAAAAAAGGTCGCCGAAGCGACCTCAGACTGCTGACAAAGCCCGTTATTAGGGAGAGCGTGCCGAAGGGGTCGTAGCGGCTTGCCCGCCGGAGCGCCCCTCGGTGCGCTAGGCCCGGGTATCTCGGCTTCAATGACTACTTCATCAAACTCAAAAAAGGTCGCCGAAGCGACCTTTTTTACTGCCTTTATGCCAATCAGAACATCGGCTGTGCCATCTGCACCAGCGTAATCAGCGGCTGCGGATAAACCCCCAACAGCAGCACCAACGCGGCGGAGATCAGCACTACCACACCGCCTGCGGTCAACGCCCAGTTGTTCGGGGTATCGCGCTGCAGCGCTTCCGGCGCGCTGAGGAACAGACTGACGGTCACACGCAGGTAGTAGTACAAACCGATGGCGCTGCCCAGCACCACTGCGCCGGTCAACCACCACAGGTGAGCACTGACACCCATCGCGATAACAAAGAACTTACCGATAAAGCCCAGGGTCATCGGGATACCGGCCAGTGACAGCATCATCACCGTCATGACCGCAGACAGAATTGGCTTATGCCAGAACAGACCACGGTAGGAGAACAGTGAATCGGCGTCCGGGCCACGGTACGGGCTGGACATCAGACTGACCACGCCGAACGCACCCAGGCTGCTGAACAGGTAACCGGCCAGGTAAACCCCGGCGGTTTCCAGCGACAGTTGATGGGTTTGCACCGCAATCAGCGCCACCAGCAGATAACCCAGGTGGGCGATCGACGAGTAACCCAGCAGTCGCTTGATGTTGGTCTGGCTGATGGCCATCAGGTTGCCGAACAAAATTGAGCAGACGGCAATGATTGACAGCACCATGCGCAGCGCTTCGTTGTCGGCGGCCGGTGCATACAGGAACAAACGCATCACTACGGCAAAGATCGCAATCTTGCTGGCGGTCGCCAGGAAGGTTGAAACCGGCGCAGGCGCCCCCTGATACACATCCGGCGTCCACAGTTGGAACGGTACCAACGACAGCTTGAAGCCCAGACCAACAATCATCATGCCCATACCCGCCAGGATCAGCGGCTGGTGCATCATGTTTTCTTGCATGCTTTTGCCCAGACCGGCCAGTGACAGGTCACCGGACTCCGCATACAGCAGCGCCATACCGAACAGCAGGAATGACGACGCGGCAGCGGACAGCAACATGTACTTGATAGCCGCTTCCAACGGGCGCTTCTGGCGGTAGGCATAGCCCACCAGGCCAAACAGCGGCAGCGAGATCAGTTCAATACCGAGGAACAGCGACGCCAGATGGTTGGCGCTCGCCAGCAGAATGCCACCCATGGTCGCAATCAGCACCAGCAGGTAGAACTCTTCGCGGTTGTCCGGGTAACCGACCAGCCAAGGATAGGCAAAGGTACAGGTCGCCAGACTCGCCAGTATCACCAGCCCGGTATAGAACATCGAGTAGCCGTCTACCCGCATCAGCGGGGTGACGTCCATTGGGCCTACCTGGCCAACAAAGTACAGTGAAAGCAGCGCCAGGTTGAGACCGATCACGGTCAGGGTGGCGTTGATAAAGTGGTCGCGTCGCCACGCAATGCCTAGCATCACAACCACCACCGTCAATCCGACGATCAACAGTGGTAACAATGCGATCAGTTGTTGAGGAGTTATTGTCATGGCGAATTACGGCCTTGTTGTTGAAATTGCTGAAACTGACGAACCAAACCAGTGTTGCACGTTGCTCATCGCCGCATTGGAAGTATCCAGAATCGGCTGCGGGTAAACCCCGAGCAGAACCAGCAACACCACCAGCAGCAGAATGATAAACAGCTCACGCGCGGTCATGCCCGGCAACGGTTGGTCAGATTTGGCTTTGCCGTAATAGGCGCGCTGCATCATGATCAACGAGTAAACCGAAGCAAACACCAGACCGAAGGTAGAAATCACGGTGATCACCGGCACAACCTGGTAGCTGCCGAACAGGATCATGAATTCACCGACGAAGTTACCGGTACCCGGCATCCCCAGCGTCGCCACTGCGAAGAACAGCGACAGCGCAGGGATGTATTTGATACGTCCCCACAGGCCGCCCATTTCACGCATGTCACGGGTATGCAGACGTTCGTACAGCTGGCCACAGATGATGAACATACCGGCCGCAGACAGGCCGTGCGCAATCATCTGGATCACCGCGCCCTGGTAAGCCAGTTGGCTGCCGGTGTAGATGGCGATCAGCACGAAGCCCATATGGGAAACCGAGGTGTAAGCAATCAGACGCTTGATGTCGGTCTGCGCAAACGCCATCCAGGCGCCGTAGAAGATACCGATCACACCCAGCCACATGGCGATAGGCGCAAACTCGTGCGACGCTTCCGGGAACAGCGGCAGGCTGAAACGCAACATGCCGTAGGCCGCGGTCTTCAGCAAGATCCCCGCCAGGTCCACAGAACCTGCGGTAGGGGCCTGGCTATGCGCATCAGGCAACCAGCCGTGCAGCGGTACCACAGGCATTTTCACCGCGAAGGCAATGAAGAAGCCCAGCATCAACAGGTATTGCACGTTGTGCGACATTGGCGTCTGCAGCAGGTCTTCGTAATCGAAGGTCCACACGCCGGTCGCGTTATAGTGCACGAACACCAGGCCCATAATGGCAATCAGCATCACCAGACCGCTGGCCTGGGTATAGATGAAGAACTTGGTGGCCGCAGTGATGCGGGTTTTCCCATCCGACGCCTTGTGACCCCAGAGCGCAATCAGGAAGTACATCGGCACCAACATCA
This sequence comes from Serratia proteamaculans, assembly GCF_008830365.1. GTDB lineage: Bacteria > Pseudomonadota > Gammaproteobacteria > Enterobacterales > Enterobacteriaceae > Serratia > Serratia proteamaculans. Next base: position 1,694,774 of record NZ_WBKI01000001.1, read on the forward strand.
TTTCCCAGAAGAAGAAGAACAGGAACATGTCGATGGCGAGGAACACGCCGATTACCCCACCCAGGATCCACAGCAGGTTCAGGTGGAAGAAGCCCTGGTATTTCTGGATTTCACGCCAGGAACAGAGGATCGCCAGCACGCCCAGCAGGCCGGTCAGCACCACCATCAGCAGTGACAGGCCGTCCAGCGCCAGGTGGATGGAAATACCAAAGCGTGGGATCCACGGCAGCAGGAATTCAGACTGCCACTGCGGAATGCCTTTCGGCGTAGTCAATGTGTAGCCACCCTGCATCCACAGATACAGAGAAAGCGCCAATGTCAGCCCCATTGCGATCAACGCAATCCAGCGCGGCACCTTAGTACCGAAGCGCTCAAACTGCCAGCACAGCAGACCGCCAATAAAGGGGATAAGAATTAGCCAAGGTAATAGCATGGCGTTTTGTGTCCCTTATACGAATAATTTCAAACTTTGTACGTAGCGCCTGCCCTGCAGGGCGCTACGCCCGAAAAATGCGTCTGTTTAAATTATTCAATTAAACCAGAATCAACAGAGCCAATACGACCACTGCACCCACACCCATAGACGCTATATACCAACGCACCTGACCGTTCTCGCTCACTGTCAGACCTCGGTTCCCCCAGCGGGAGAAGATGGCCGGCAGATTCATCATCGAGTTCAGCGGATCACGCTGCAGCAACTTCGCAATACCCAGGTACGGCTTGACGAACACTTTGTCGTACAGCCAGTCGAAGCCCCAGGCATGGAACCACCAGGTCGAGAAGAAACGTCCCGGTGCGCTCTTGGCAATGCGGGTCACCAGGCTACGTTTGCCCAGCCACAGTGCCGCCGCCAACAGGATGCCGACAATAGCCACTACGCCGGAGGTGATCTCCAATTGCAGTACGCTACCGTGCGCCAGCTCGGTGGTGTCTGGCAGTACGCCCTGCAGTGGCGGAACGATCATCGCGCCAACGAAGGTGGACAGCACCAGCAGAACCAACAGCGGCAGGTGGTGAGTGATGCCTTTACCGGCATGCGCTTTGATTTTCTCTTCGCCATGGAACACGATGAAAATCATACGGAAGGTGTACAGCGAGGTCATGAACGCACCGATCAGACCGGCAATCATCAGGTTGATGTGACCGTTAGCCATCGCACCGGCCAGGATCTCATCCTTACTGAAGAAGCCTGCGGTGATCAGCGGCAAGGCCGACAGCGCAGCACCACCCACCAGGAAGCAGACGTAAACCAGTGGAATACTCTTGCGCAGGCCACCCATCTTGAAGATGTTCTGCTCGTGATGGCAGGCCAGGATCACCGAACCGGAGGACAGGAACAGCAGCGCCTTGAAGAACGCATGGGTCATCAGGTGGAAGATAGCCGCATCCCACGCCTGCACGCCCAACGCCAGGAACATGTAGCCAATCTGGCTCATGGTGGAGTAGGCAAGTACGCGTTTGATATCGGTCTGCACCAGCGCGGCAAAGCCAGCCAGCACCAGAGTCACCGCCCCGATAATCCCCACCAGATGCAACACTTCCGGCGCCATCAGGAACAGACCGTGAGTACGGGCAATCAGATAAACGCCCGCGGTCACCATGGTCGCCGCGTGGATCAGTGCGGAAACCGGGGTTGGGCCCGCCATCGCATCTGCCAGCCAGGTCTGCAACGGCAACTGCGCCGATTTACCGACCGCACCACCCAGCAACATCAGGGTAGCCCAGGTGATCGCCGTATCGCCGATCGCCAGTTTTTGCGGTGCCAGGATCATCAGTTCGCGAATGTTCAGCGTGCCCAGCTCGTTGTAGAGAATGAACAGCGCAAACGCCAGAAACACGTCACCGACACGAGTCACAATGAAGGCTTTCATCGCCGCCGCACCGTTAGCCGGATCCTTGTAATAGAAGCCGATCAACAGATAGCTGCACAGGCCCACGCCTTCCCAACCCAGGTACAGCAGCAACAGGTTGTCTGCCAGTACCAATATCACCATGCTGGCGATAAACAGGTTGGTGTAAGCGAAGAAGCGTGAGTAGCCCTCTTCACCGCGCATGTACCAGGAAGCGAACATGTGGATGAAGAAGCCCACGCCGGTCACCACTGACAGCATGGTCAGCGACAGGCCGTCCAGCGTCAGGGTCACGCCAATGTTGAAGTTCCCGACGCTCATCCAGTTCCACAGGCTTTGCTCAAACAACTGCACGCCAGTGGCTTTCTGGGCGAAGAAATCCATCCCCACATAGACCGTGACCAGAGCAGCCAGGCCGATAGAGCCTACGCCGACGGTTGCCGAGGTGTTCTCAGACCAGCGGCCACGGGAAAAGGCCAACAGCAGGAACCCGATCAGCGGTAGCAGAATAGTTAAATATAATAGGTTCATCCGCGCATCTCACTGACAGTATCAATATTCAGGGTATGACGACGACGGTAAAGCTGCAGCAGCAATGCCAGACCAATACTGGCCTCGGCGGCTGCCAGGCTGATCGCCAGGATATACATCACCTGCCCGTCCGGTTGGCCCCAGTAGCTGCCCGCAACGATAAACGCCAATGCTGCGGCGTTGATCATCACTTCCAGACTGATCAGCATAAACAGCAGATTGCGACGGACCAGCAACCCGGTCAGACCCAGGACGAACAGGATCGCCGCCAGGATCAGGCCATGTTGAAGAGGGATCATGCTTGCTCCTCCGATTTTCTTCTCGCCATTTCGCTACTGGCCGGGGCGTTGCTCAACACCTCACCCGGTTTGTGCTCACGGCCAATGTGGAAGGCAACAACCAGACCTGCCAACAGCAGCATTGAAGCCAGCTCAACCGCCAGAACGTAAGGACCAAACAGGCTGATCCCCACCGCTTTAGCATCAACCATCTCACCGCTGATGCCCTGATCGGACACGCTGCGGATAGCGACAATCAGCACCGCCAACAGCGCCAGCGACAAGATGCCAGGGCCGATCCACACCGACGGCTTCAGCCAATCGCGTTCTTGCTGCTGCACCGCGTTGCCGAGGTTCAGCATCATCACCACGAACACGAACAACACCATGATGGCGCCGGCGTAGACGATGATTTCCAATGCCGCGGCGAAGTACGCGCCGAGTGAGAAAAAGACTGCAGAGATCGCCAGTAACGAAACGATCAGATACAGCAACGCATGCACAGGATTGGTATGCGAGATCACGCGAATTGTCGAGATCACCGCAATAAAACCTGCCAGATAAAAGGCAATTTCCATGCTTGCTGGCTCCTTAAGGCAACAGACCTTTGACGTCGATCGGTTTGGCTTCGTTTTCGGCTTCGCCCTTGGCTTTGCCGTCAATCGCCATACCGGCCATCCGGTAGAAGTTATATTCCGGATATTTACCCGGCCCCGAGATCAACAGATCTTCTTTTTCGTACACCAGATCCTGACGCTTGAACTCACCCATTTCGAAATCCGGCGTCAGCTGGATCGCGGTAGTTGGGCAAGCTTCTTCGCACAGGCCGCAGAAAATGCAGCGCGAGAAGTTGATGCGGAAGAACTCCGGGTACCAACGGCCGTCTTTCTGTTCTGCTTTTTGCAGCGAGATACAGCCCACCGGGCAGGCAACCGCACACAGGTTACAAGCCACGCAGCGCTCTTCGCCGTCCGGATCGCGCGTCAGCACGATGCGGCCACGGTAGCGCGGCGGCAGGTAAACCGGTTCTTCCGGATACATCTGGGTTTCGCGTTTGGCGAAGGCATGCATGCCTATCATCCAAATACTGCGCACCTGGGTGCCGAAACCAACCAATAACTCTTTCAATGTCATGGTTTATTCACCCCTTATTGAGCGTTGTACAAAATGACTGCGGCAGTCGCCAGCAGGTTCAGTAGCGTCAACGGCAGACAGACTTTCCAGCCGAAGGACATCACCTGGTCATAGCGTGGGCGTGGCAGAGCAGCACGAATCAGAATGAACATCATCATGAAGAAAGCCGTTTTCAGCGCGAACCAGATGAATGGCGGTAGGAAAGGACCCTGCCAGCCACCGAAGAACAACGTCACAATCAGGGCAGAAACGGTGACGATACCTATGTATTCACCCACGAAGAACAGACCGAACTTCATGCCGGAATATTCAATGTGGTAACCGTCAGCCAGTTCCTGCTCGGCTTCCGGTTGGTCAAACGGGTGACGGTGACACACCGCCACGCCGGCAATCGCAAAGGTAATGAAACCAAAGAATTGCGGGATGACGTTCCACATGTGCGCCTGAGACTCAACGATCGCCTGCATGTTGAAGGAGTCCGCCTGCGCCACCACACCCATCAACGACAGGCCGATGAACACTTCGTAGCTCAGGGTTTGCGCAGAAGCACGCATCGCCCCCAACAGCGAGTATTTGTTGTTGCTCGACCAGCCGGCAAACAGCACGGCGTAAACCGCCAGGCCGGCCATCATCAGGAAGAACAAAATACCGATGTTAAGGTCAGACACCGCCCAGGTCGGACTGACCGGGACGATGGCAAATGCCAGCAACAGGGAAGTAAAGGCGATCATCGGCGCCAGGGTAAAGATCACCCGGTCGGAGAATTTCGGTACCCAGTCTTCCTTGAAGAACATTTTGATCATATCGGCGACCAGCTGCAGTGAGCCACCCCAGCCGACACGGTTCGGTCCATAACGGTTCTGGAACAAGCCGAGCAAACGGCGTTCGCCGAAGCTCATGAATGCCCCACAGGTGACTACGACCAGCAGGATCACTACCGCTTTAAGAATGGAGATCAGAATGTCGATCACCTCAGGGGTAAACCAGCTCATCGTGTTGCCTCCCGCAGATTTTCAACCGTTGCACCCACCAGTACCGGCGAGATCCCTGGCAAGCCGAGCGGTAAGCCCACCTGGCCCTGGGCCAGGGTTTCACTCAGACGCACCGGCAGACGCAAGGTCTGGCCCGCACAGCTGAACTCCACCAGCGCACCGGCATTGACGCCAAGCGCAGCAGCGTCGGTCGGGTTGACCATCACATAGGCATCCGGCATGCGCTGCTGAATCACCCCGGAACGCTGTGACATTTCATCACTGCCGAACAGGTGGTAATACGGCGCGACACGCCAGCCTTGCTGTTGACCAAAGGCGGCAGGCACTTGGGTGAAGTAACCCAGCTTGCCCTCCCCCGCTTCGATCAAGCGCACGCCCGGATCGCCATGACGCAACTTGCCACCCACTTCGGCCTGGAATTTGTTCCAGGCTTGCGGTGAGTTCCAACCTGGTGCCCAGGCGAACGGGATCTGCTGACGATCGGCAAACGGGCTGTTATTCCCTTCCATTGAGAAGGCGAACATGGTGTCTTTATCCTGCGGCTGACGCGGTTCGTGCACGCTGATATTGGCGCGCATCGCCGTACGGCCACTGGAGCGAATCGGAGAACGTGCCAGTTTCTGGCCGCGGATACGGAAACTCGCATCCGGCGCAGCGTCGACAATACCCTGCAACTGCGGCAACGCGGTGACACAGGCTTCGATCACATGGTCGAGCTGCGTCCAATCCACGTGGCGGCTGGTATAGGTGGAATGCAGCGAGTGCATCCAACGCCAGCTTTCCAGCATCACGGTGTAAACGTCTTTCTTCGCGTCGTCGTAGTACGCCGGATCGTAAACCTGGAAGAAACGCTGTGCGCGGCCTTCCTGGTTGACCAGAGTACCGTCGCTTTCGGCGAAGCTGGCCGCCGACAGGATCAGGTTAGCCTTGTCCATGATGGCGGTACGCTGGTGATCGACCACGATCAGGTTACTGACCTTGGCCAGCGCAGCGTCCACTTTCGCCGCCGGCGCATGCCGGTAGAGATCGTTTTCCATCACGATGGCCGTGTCGGCTTCGCCGCTTTCCAATTGGGTCAGTGCCTGATCGAGCGAACCGCCGCCGATCATCGACAAACCGATGCTGTTGGCAGCGCTGGCGACAAAGGTGATGCCGACGTCAGAACCGCGATCCTTCAGCGCTTTGGCGATATTGGCCGCCGCTTCGATGATGGCTTCGCTGCCAGCGTTGCTGCCGGTAACGATCAGCGGTTTACGCGCGTCGGTCAGCGCCTGCACGATAATGTCGACTTTCTTGTTCAGGCCATCAGCCAAATCGTTGACCGCCGGTGCCGCGTTGTCCAGCGCATGGGCGATAGCGAAGCCGAAGCGCGCCTGCTCATCCACCGGTGCACGGTAGTTCCATGCCGCGATGTCGTCCAGACGGGTGTTATCCACGTTGGTAACGAACAGCGGGTGTTTGGCGTGCTGGCCGATGTTCTGCACCGCAGCAATCTGCCAGTCGGCAACGCGTTGGGCCGCAGCCATGGCGCGAGCCTTGCCCTTCACCGCCTGACGTACCGACAGGGCAATACGTGCGCCGGTCTGGGTCAGATCTTCACCCAGCACCAGCACCGCGTCGTAACCTTCGATTTCGCGCAGCGCAGGCGTGTGAACGCCGCTGTTTTGCAGCACGTTCAGCATTAGGTCCAGACGGCCCTGCTCGGCCTGCGAGATACCGGTGTAGAAGTTCTCGGCACCCACCAAATCACGCAGTGCAAAGTTACTTTCCAGGCTGGCGCGTGGTGAGCCAATGCCGATGGTTTTCTTCGCCTGACGCAGAATATCTGCCGCGCCCTGCATCGCCTGCTCGGCGTTCAGGGTGATCCAGTCGTTGCCACGCAGTTGTTGTGGCTGACGTGGACGATCTTTCTGGTTCACGTAGCCATAACCGAAGCGGCCGCGGTCACACAGGAAGTAGTGGTTCACGCTGCCGTTATAACGGTTTTCGATACGACGCAGTTCACCATAGCGCTCGCCAGGGCTGGTGTTACAGCCGATGCTGCACTGCTGGCAGATGCTTGGCGCAAACTGCATGTCCCACTTACGGTTATACCGCTCGGAGTGGGTTTTATCGGTGAACACGCCGGTCGGGCACACTTCCACCAGGTTACCGGAGAACTCGCTTTCCAGCGTGCCGCTCTCGGTACGACCGAAGTAGACGTTGTCGTGCGCGCCGTACACACCGAAATCGGTGCCGTCCGCATAATCCTTGTAGTAGCGCACACAACGGTAACAGGCGATACAGCGGTTCATCTCATGCGAGATAAACGGCCCCAGCTCCTGGTTGTTGTGAGTACGCTTACTGAAACGGTATTTACGGAAGCTGTGGCCGGTCATTACTGTCATATCCTGCAGGTGACAGTTACCGCCTTCTTCACATACCGGACAGTCGTGCGGGTGGTTGGTCATCAACCACTCAACCACGCTTTCGCGGAACTGTTTGGCTTCGCCATCGTCAATGGAAATAAAGGTTCCATCGGATGCCGGTGTCATACAAGACATCACCAAACGGCCACGCGTATCTTCCGCGTTTTGGTATTGCTTTACCGCACATTGGCGGCAAGCGCCGACGCTTCCCAGCGCCGGATGCCAGCAAAAGTAAGGAATATCGAGCCCGAGGGAGAGACAAGCCTGCAGCAGGTTGTCGGCCCCATCTACGTCGTATTCTTTGCCGTCTACATGAATCGTAGCCATAGTCAGCATGCTTCCAAGTGGCCTGCCTTGCGGCAGGCGTTAATCAAAAATTCTGGCCGTGTCGTCGGGGCGAGTCGGCTTACCAGCGTTGCTTCAGCAGATTGTTTGGCTGAATACCGCCAATCGCATGCGCGTTACTAAAGTGCTTCACGGCAATGCCCGCTTCGAACTCTTCACGGAAATATTTAATCGCGCTTTGCAGTGGCTCTACGGCACCTGGCGCATGGGCGCAGAAGGTTTTGCCCGGGCCGAGAGAACGGCACAGTTGCTCAAGGGTTTCGATATCCCCCGGCTGCCCTTCGCCGTTTTCCAGCGCACGCAGGATCTTCACGCTCCACGGCAGACCGTCACGGCATGGTGTACACCAGCCGCAGGACTCGCGAGAGAAAAACTCTTCCAGGTTACGCACCAGCGGAACCATGCCAATCTCGTGGTCTACGGCCATCGCCAGCGCGGTACCGAGACGGCTGCCGGCTTTACCGATGCTCTCGAAGTCCATCGGCAGATCGAGGTGATCGGCGGTCAGGAAGTCGGTGCCCGCGCCGCCTGGCTGCCAGGCTTTGAAACGCAGACCGTCACGCATGCCACCGGCGTAATCTTCCAGAATTTCACGTGCGGTGGTACCAAACGGCAGCTCCCAAACGCCTGGGTTTTTCACCCGGCCGGAGAAGCCCATCAGTTTGGTACCGGCATCGTTACTCTTGCCGGCGGAGATCCCCTTGTACCAGTCAACGCCGCCGTCAAGGATCGCCGGAACGTTACACAGGGTTTCTACGTTATTGACGCAGGTCGGTTTGCCCCAGACACCGGAGGACGCCGGGAAAGGTGGCTTGGAACGCGGGTTGGCACGGCGGCCTTCCAGCGAGTTGATCAGTGCGGTTTCTTCGCCACAGATGTAGCGACCGGCGCCGGTATGAACAATCAGCTCGAAGTCGAAGCCGCTGCCCATGATGTTCTTGCCCAAATAACCGGCTTCGGTGGCTTCAGCGATCGCCCGGCGCAAATGCACCGCAGCTTCGATGTACTCACCACGCAGGAAGATGTAGCCGCGATAGGCCTTCAGCGCGAACGCCGAGATCAACATGCCTTCCACCAACAGGTGCGGCAGTTGCTCCATCAACAAGCGGTCTTTATAGGTGCCCGGCTCCATTTCATCGGCGTTACACAGCAGGTAACGGATGTTCATGGATTCGTCTTTCGGCATCAGGCTCCACTTCAAACCGGTGGAGAAACCTGCACCGCCACGACCTTTCAGCCCGGCGTTTTTCACCAGGGTGACGATCTCGTCCGGGGCCAGGCCCTTGATGGCCTTTTCGGCACCGGCATAGCCGTTCTTGCTGCGGTATTCATCCAGCCAGACCGGCTGTTTGTCATCGCGCAGCCGCCAGGTCAGCGGGTGCATTTCGGGAGTGCGCACAATGTCTTTAATCATTGATACTGCTCCAGTAGCGTCTCGATATCTTCAGGCTTCAGCTGACTGTGAGTGTCCTCATCAATCATCATGGTCGGCCCTTTATCGCAGTTGCCCAGGCAGCAGGTTGGCAGCAGAGTGAAACGGCCATCAAAGGTGGTTTGACCCGGTTTGATGCTCAGCTTCTTCTCAATGGCGGCCTGAATGCCCTGGTAACCGGTGATGTGACAAACAACGCTGTCACAATAACGGATCACGTGACGTCCTACTGGCTGACGGAAAATCTGGCTGTAGAACGTGGCCACGCCTTCTACGTCGCTGGCAGGAATGCCCAGCAGTTCCGCGATGGCATAAATCGCCCCATCCGGAACCCAGCCACGCTGCTTCTGCACAATTTTCAGTGCTTCGATAGAGGCGGCGCGTGGGTCCTCGTAATGGTGCTTTTCGTGCTCGATCGCATCACGTTCTTCCGCACTCAGCTCAAATGCATCAACGCCGCTCTGAGGAGCGGCCGCATTGATAGGTTCAAGCGCGGGGTTATTCGCGTGATTGTCTTTTTGATCATGCATAGTTAGCGGTCCACATCTGACATTACAAAATCGATACTACCCAGATAGACGATCAGGTCGGAGACCAGGCTGCCACGGATTACCGCTGGGATTTGCTGCAGGTGCGCAAAGCTTGGCGTACGTACCCGGGTACGGTAGCTCATGGTGCTGCCGTCGCTGGTCAGGTAGTAGCTGTTGATCCCTTTAGTGGCTTCAATCATCTGGAATGATTCGTTGGCTGGCATCACCGGGCCCCAGGAAACCTGCAGGAAGTGGGTGATCAGCGTTTCAATGTGCTGCAGCGTGCGCTCTTTCGGCGGCGGCGTGGTCAGCGGGTGATCGGCTTTGAACGGGCCTTCCGGCATGTTGTTCAGGCACTGTTCGAGAATGCGCAGGCTCTGGCGCAGCTCTTCCACCTTCAGCATCACTCGGGTGTAGCAGTCGCTGTTGCCGTCACCGACCGGAACTTCGAAATCGAAATTCTCATAGCCGGAATATGGACGCCATTTGCGCACATCAAACTCGATACCGGTGGCACGCAGGCCCGCGCCAGTGACGCCCCACTCCAACGCTTCTTTCGCATTGTAGGATGCCACGCCAACGGAACGGCCTTTCAGGATGCTGTTCTTCAGTGCAGCCTTGACGTAAGAATCCAGACGTTTTGGCATCCACTCAAGGAACTCGCGCAGCAGACGATCCCATCCGCGCGGCAGGTCGTGTGCGACACCACCAATACGGAACCAGGCCGGGTGCATACGGAAACCGGTGATCGCTTCAACCAGATCGTAGATTTTCTGACGGTCGGTAAAGGCGAAGAACACCGGGGTCATGGCGCCGACGTCCTGAATGAAGGTACTGATGTACAGCAGGTGGCTGTTGATACGGAACAGTTCGGACAGCATCACGCGGATGGTATCAACGCGATCCGGCACCTTGATGCCTGCCAGTTTCTCAACTGCCAGCACGTAAGGCATCTCGTTCACGCAGCCGCCGAGGTACTCGATACGGTCGGTGTACGGAATATAGCTGTGCCAAGACTGACGCTCGCCCATCTTCTCGGCGCCACGGTGGTGGTAACCGATATCTGGTACGCAGTCGACAATATCTTCACCATCCAACTGCAGAATGATACGGAATGCACCGTGCGCAGACGGGTGGTTCGGGCCGAGGTTAAGGAACATGAAGTCCTCGTTCTCGGTACCGCGCTTCATGCCCCAGTCTTCCGGTTTGAAAGTCAGCGCTTCCATTTCCAGATCTTCTTTCTGTTTGGTCAACACAAAGGGATCGAATTCGGTGGCACGCGCCGGGTAATCTTTACGCAGCGGGTGGCCTTCCCAGGTTTGCGGCATCATGATGCGCGTCAGGTGCGGGTGGCCGTCGAAGGTAATACCGAACATTTCCCAGGTTTCACGCTCATACCAGTTGGCATTAGGGAATACCTTGGTCGCTGTGGGCACGTGCAGGTCTTTTTCAGACAGCGCCACTTTCAGCATGATGTCGCGGTTGCGTTCGATAGAAATCAGATGATAGAAAACAGAAAAATCCGCAGCAGGCAGGCCGTCGCGGTGGGTACGAAGACGCTCGTCCATGCCATGCAGATCGAACAGCATGACATAAGGCTTCGGCTGCTTTCTCAAAAACGTCATTACTTCCAGTAACTGATCGGCTTTGACCCATACCACGGGTATTCCGGTACGGGTAGGCTGAACAGTAAAGGCTTCCGGCCCAAAACGGTTGCGCAGTTCGCCAATCACCGGATCGTCAAGGTGATCTCTGGTTTGCCAGGCCGGCAATGCGTCGTGCGTCGTTGAATCTGTCATAATTTTTTTCACCACACTGAAGGGTTATTTCGCCGCAAGTTCACTTTTCGCTGTGTTAACCAATAGCGCACTAAGATGGACGTTAAATGAACGTCTTAAATCTCGTCAGGCGTCCGAAGGTTGGTCACCGCGATACGCTCGCCGTGTTTACGCTCTCTTTCAGACTGCATGTTGGCGCGGTAAACACCCTGATCGCCGACAACCCAGGACAGAGGGCGGCGTTCTTTGCCAATAGATTCCTGCAACAGCATCAGTGCCTGCATGTAAGCTTCCGGGCGCGGTGGGCAGCCAGGAATGTACACGTCGACCGGCAGGAACTTGTCCACACCCTGTACTACGGAATAGATATCGTACATGCCGCCGGAGTTGGCACAGGCCCCCATGGAGATCACCCATTTTGGTTCCAGCATCTGTTCGTACAGACGTTGGATAACCGGGGCCATCTTGGTAAAGCAGGTACCGGCCACCACCATCAGGTCAGCCTGACGCGGTGATGCACGCAGAACTTCAGCACCAAAACGCGCCACGTCGTGAACGGCGGTAAACGACGTCACCATCTCCACGTAACAGCACGAAAGGCCGAAGTTATACGGCCAAATAGAGTTTTTACGCCCCCAGTTCACCATGTCATGCAATGCATGTTCGAGTTTACCCATGTAAACCGTGCGGTGAACCTGTTGGTCCAGGGGATCGGCAACGATCTCCTGTTTTTGCAGGGGGTAACGGTCGTTCTCACCGTTCGGGTCTATGCGGGTGAGCGTATAGTCCATCTTAATGCCTCGTTTTTAACCGACTACTGCGGATGACTGTTAGTGGCGTTTTTGATTGTGCCTGGCTTGCTCTGGCGCCGGGAGCGCACCGGAGTCCAATCCAATGCGCCAATACGCACCAGATAAACCAGCCCAGCCAATAACACCAAAATGAAAATGGCGGCTTCGATAAAGCCTACCCACCCGCTCTCACGTATGGAGACCGACCAGGCGTACAGGTACAAGGCTTCAACATCGAAAATAACGAAGAACATGGCGACCAGGTAGAACTTGGCGGACAGACGCATGCGCGCCGTACCGACCGAGTCGATGCCTGATTCAAACGGGGTATGTTTGGCGCGCGCACGGGCTCTCCCACCCAGGAAGAACGCACCCATAAGCATTAAACAGCAAAGCCCGATTGCCACGACAAAAAATACGGCGAACGCCCAGTGATGAGCGATAACTTCAGTGGTTGTTGACATACTCTATGCTTACTCATCAAAAGTGGCGTCGATCGCTCTGCTCTTGTTTCTGGCAGTTAGTGCACCACATCGATTTAAGGGAAGGATAAATAAACCACACAAACAAACTGCTATTACAGCAAGTTAGCCAGCGTTTTACTGTGGGCTTTTTACTCCTTTCTATAACCTTTTGTCAACTTTGACAAAAGTATCTACACACTAGTTTACATACATATCATTTAATTAACATTTGATGCGCCTGGCTTAGGCTAAATCGTGTCAGTTAATTGATGTGTAGAAACAGATAGATATAAACCAACATGCTCATTTCAGTTTTACTATACCATTGTCTCAGGAATCTCCTGTTCTTCCACTCACTACCTAGGGGTATTTTTTTGATCCAGGACACGTTTTCAGCATAAACCCTCAAAAAAAGTGTGGCCCTTTAATAAATTTTGTCAATTACGCCGGTCAAATTATCCCGGCACAAACTACCAAAATAACCATATTGATTCCAGGCCTTTACCTTTATAATTATTCGTTCAAAAAATAACCGAAAGGCTATTCCTTCGTCTGATAACCGTTCTCATCGGCAACGCTTTAGTCAAACAAATAACCACTTCGCCATGAAAATAAAACGAACCTCTCATAAATTAAATTCTCACTGAATTCAGAGCAAAAAAAACCTCCGCCTAAGCAGAGGTTTTATGACCGGATTTAATGCGTTTTGGCGTTATTCCTCATCGTCAACCAGACAGGTATCATCCTGCAACGAGCTACTCGGCCCATTGAAGCTGTAGTTATCGTTACCGTTCTGCATGGCACTGAAAATGGCCATCGCCAGCTCGTTGCCGCACTGCAGGTCTTTGCACAAGCTGTATTGCGTGTCCGGCAACGTCGGCAAACCTTCCGCTGCGCCGAGCACCCGCAAGGTCCGGACTCATCATTTCAATTGGCCGCACGGTGATGCCCAACCCAGCCTTGCAGGCTGCACGAACGGCGGACAGCGTCGAAGCCACATAGGCAATGCGCCATGGGATCCCGGCGTCATCCAGGTGTTTAATCGCCATCGCGCGGAACGGACTGGGTTCGTCCATCACCACCAACGGGATCGGTTCACCGGCCTGAAAATGGTAATCCGCCGCGCAATACCACAGGGTTGGCGAAGTACGCAGCACAATGTGCGGGCGATCTTCGGTAGCCATCGTGGTAATCGCCAGATCAACTTCACCGTTTTCCAACATCTCGATCATAAACGAGCTGGGTTTCACCCGCACATCAATCGCCAGTTTTGGATACACAGAAGTGACGCGGTTAAGCAGGAAAGGCAGGATGGTATCGGCGGTATCATCAGAAGCGCCAATAGTCAGAACACCTTTAATATTGTTGTACATCAGAGAGGTACAGGCTTCGTCGTTAAAGCGCAGAATTTTTCTGGCGTAGCCGAGAAGCTGAATACCGTGTTCAGTCAGTAATTTATTGCGCCCGTGACGGGCAAACAACTCTTTGCCAACCAGTTGCTCTAACCGCTGCATTTGTTGGCTGACGGCTGATTGAGTACGACAAACGGCGACTGCCGCCGCCGCAAAAGTATTCAAATCAGCAACAGCTACAAAGGTTCTTAGCAGATCGAGGTCGAGATTGAGTATCGGACGATTTGCAGTTGTCATAGTGTTTTCTTCACTTTTTAAATTCTAATTTACAAACTACCCTGGTGTGTTTCTAAGACATCGTTTAAAAGGGACGATGCCAGACATGACAGTACCCCACTCATTAGTGGAGGGCAAAAAAATTACTTTTATTTCGTTACCTCTATCGCCTTTTAAAATGTGATCTATCGAGAATGCTTATACAACGTCTGACGTTATAAGTGGTGCAAGTGTTTCATTTTTACCGAACAAAATATTTTACTCATTCAGATAGCGGGATTACCACACCAATTGTGCTGCACAACCTCCGCAGCCAGACTGGCCTCAGCGTATTCTCATACGCAAAAGAGTAAGACGTTCCTCTTGTAACAGCCGGTACATTTTTTAATGATTTTAATAAATTCAATCAGTAACATTTATCCCGTGAATAACTAAGGAATAACTACTTAAACGCGGCTTAACAGAGAAACTAAAATAGCGCTAATGTGAATTTTCTTATGATTCAGTTTGGAGTGAGCCTGGACAAGCGACTATCAGACTACTCTGGCATTATCATTTCTTTACAGTTTATCTCCGCTAAATCCCCTATGTAGCTTAACAGTGAGTACGGTTCCGTCAGCATTGCATCAATAACATGGGGCCATTATCTCTATAATGGCCTCATCACAACAGAATAAAAAACCAATAAAATAATAAACACTGGAATTAAATACCAACAAACCACTTTAGCATTGTTCATCATCCCTGAAATCCCCCGTTGAGCCCTTCGTTTGCACCAAAGGCGTGCACAACCCTTCAAAAGCATCTGCGCCAGGAGTACATTGAGCAGGTTGCGGTGTTCCACGGTAGGAACGCCCCTATCCCAGCAAAAGGCTCAACTTTCTATGTCCCCCATTGAGAAATCCAGCAAACTGGACAACGTCTGTTATGACATTCGCGGCCCGGTGCTCAAAGAAGCTAAACGTCTTGAAGAAGAAGGCAATAAAGTCCTCAAACTGAACATCGGCAACCCTGCCCCGTTTGGTTTTGACGCCCCTGATGAAATCCTGGTCGACGTGATCCGCAATCTGCCCACGGCGCAAGGCTATTCCGATTCCAAAGGGCTCTTCTCGGCGCGTAAAGCGATCATGCAGCACTATCAGGCGCGCAACATACGTGACGTGACCGTTGAGGATATCTACATCGGTAATGGGGTTTCCGAGCTGATTGTGCAATCCATGCAGGCGCTGCTCAACAGCGGCGACGAAATGCTGGTACCGGCGCCGGATTACCCGCTGTGGACCGCGGCTGTTTCGCTGTCCGGCGGCAAAGCCGTGCATTACCTGTGTGATGAAGAAGCCGGCTGGTTCCCGGATCTGGACGATATCATCAGCAAGATCACCCCACGCACCCGCGGCATTGTGATCATCAACCCAAACAACCCGACCGGCGCGGTCTACAGCAAGGCACTGCTGGAGCAGATTGTTGAGATCGCCCGTCAGCACAACCTGATCATCTTTTCTGATGAAATCTACGACAAGATTCTGTATGACGAAGCCGAGCACCATTCGATCGCTGCACTGGCGCCGGATCTACTGACCGTGACCTTTAACGGACTGTCAAAAACCTATCGCGTGGCGGGTTTCCGCCAGGGCTGGATGGTGTTGAACGGGCCGAAGAAGCACGCCAAGGGGTATATCGAAGGGCTGGAAATGCTGGCATCCATGCGGCTGTGCGCCAACGTGCCGATGCAGCATGCGATCCAAACCGCGCTGGGTGGCTACCAGAGCATCAACGAATTTATTCAACCGGGCGGGCGTCTGTATGAACAGCGCAACCGTACCTGGGAACTGTTGAACCAAATTCCGGGCGTTTCCTGCGTGAAACCTCAGGGAGCGCTGTATATGTTCCCGCGCATCGACGCTAAACGCTTTAACATTCACGATGATCAGAAATTGGTGCTGGACCTGTTGCTGCAGGAAAAAGTGCTGTTGGTACAGGGTAGTGCGTTCAACTGGCCGTATCCGGACCACGTGCGCATCGTGACTCTGCCACGGGTGGATGAACTGGAAATGGCAGTGGGCAAACTGGGCCGCTTCCTGGAAGGCTACCGTCAGTAATCTCCGCCGGGGCAGCCTGCTGCCCCACGCCCCCACCCGCAGACCCACACCGCACAGCCCGAGTTGCATAACCCGCCGTCACTGCTCACAATGGAACCCTCACTTGCCGTTGTAAAAGAGAGCACCATGAGCCAGAGCCACTTTTTTGCCCATCTGTCCCGTTTGAAACTGATTAACCGCTGGCCGCTGATGCGCAATGTTCGCACCGAGAACGTTTCCGAACACAGCCTGCAGGTGGCATTCGTTGCCCACGCCCTGGCGGTGATCAAAAACCGAAAATTCAATGGCAACCTGAGCGCCGATCGCGTCGCCCTGCTGGCGATGTACCACGATGCCAGCGAAGTGATCACCGGCGACATGCCAACGCCGATCAAATACTACAATCCGCAGATCGCCCACGAGTATAAGAAGATCGAAAAGATCGCCCAGCAGAAGCTGCTGGATATGATCCCGGCGGAATTACGCAACGATTTCCGCTCGATCCTCGACGAACACTATTACACCGAAGACGAAAAGTTGGTGGTGAAACAGGCCGATGCGCTGTGCGCCTACCTGAAATGTCTGGAAGAGTTATCTGCTGGCAATAACGAATTCAAGCTGGCAAAAGCACGACTGGAAAAAACCCTGCAGCAGCGTAGCAGCCCGGAGATGGATTATTTCATGAACGTGTTTATCCCCAGCTTCAGCCTGTCGCTGGATGAAATCAGCCTGGATTCTTCCCTGTAATTCTCATGGCGCAGCAGGCTGCGCCGTTAATTAGAATGCATACAACCAAGGCACGATAATCACGCTGACTACCATCACCAACAGCGTGAATGGCACGCCCATGCGGATAAAATCACCGAACTTATAGTTTCCCGGCCCCAGCACCAGCGTGTTTACCGGTGAAGAAACCGGTGTCATAAATGCGGCCGAAGCGGCGATGGCAATGATCATCGCAAAGGGGTAAGGCGAAACGCCCATTTCACGCGCGGCCGCAATGGCGATCGGCGCCATCAGCACCGCGGTGGCGGTGTTGGAGATAAACAGGCCGATAGTGGCGCAGAGGGCAAACAGGCACACCAGCATCACCCGCGGTCCAGCATCACCCGCCACGTCCATTAAACCACGCACGATCAAATCGACCCCGCCGGTTTTTTGCAGCGCCTGGGCAAACGGCATCATACCGACAATCAAAATAATGCTCGGCCAGTGAATCGACTTATAGGCACTTTCCATGTCGATGCAGCGAAACTTGCCCATCAGCAGGCAGGCAATCAGCGCGGCGATCGGGTTGGGGATTTCATCGGTCAGCATCATCGCGACCATCAACGCCAGGCAGAACAGTGCGTGCGGTGCCTGGGTAATCGCCGGTGCTACTTCATCAACCTCGGCCGGCAGATTGAGCACGATAAAATCATGGGTTTTCGCCTGCAACTGGCGGATCGCCTTCCAGTCGCCGATCACCAACAGAATATCACCCAACGCCAGGGGCTCATCCACCAGCTTGCCTGACAGGGTTTCGCCATTGCGACGAATACCAACCACGTTCAGATCGTAGCGGCTGCGGAAGGCTGACTCGCGCAGGCTTTTGCCCAATAACGTTGAATCGGGGATCAGCGACACTTCCGCCATGCCGACGTTGCGCGACTGTTCGGAGAAATAATCGCCGCGCAGAACCATCGGCTCCAGCTGCTGTTCGCTGCAGAACTCACGCAGATCGACCTGGCTGTCCGACATGTCGAGCAACAGTACGTCCCCTTCGCGCAGCTCGGTGCTGCCGGATGCGCTGACCATCACCCGCCGGAAACGTTTCCAGCGTTCAATCCCCACCACGTTAGCGCCGTAGCGGGCGCGCAGGTGCAGCTCGTCCAGAGAGTGACCGACCAGCGGCGAGCCGCTGCGCAGTGCCAAGCGACGGGCACGTCCGGTCAGCTTATAGTCACGGATCAGATCGCGGAAGGTACGGCGCTGCCAGGTTTCACGCGTTTTATCACCGTCGTCATTGGCCAACCAGCGCCGGGCCACCAGCATGTACCCCACGCCCAACACCAGCACCGCCAGACCTACCGGGGTTACGCCGAAGAAGCCAAAACCACTGATACCCTCGCGGACCAGCTCACTGTTGACCACCATGTTCGGCGGCGTTGCCACCAGGGTCATCATGCCGCTGATCAAACCGGCAAAGCTCAGTGGCATCATCAACCTGCCCGGTGCGATTTTCATCCGCGCCGCCACGCTGAGTACCACCGGAATAAAGATCGCCACCACACCGGTCGAGCTCATAAAAGCCCCGAGTCCAGCCACGGTGACCATCAACAACATCAGCATCCTGGTTTCGCTGCTGCCGGCCACCTTCACCAGCCAGTCCCCTACCTGATAAGCCACGCCGGTGCGCACCAACCCTTCACCAATCACGAACAGCGCGGCGATCAGGATCACATTGGGATCGCTGAAACCCACCGTGGCCTCCGCCAAGGTCAGCGTGCCGCTCAACACAAAAGCGATGATCACCAGCAATGCCACTACGTCCATCCGCAGCTTGTTGGTGGTAAACAGCACGATGGCAATCAACAGTAAACTCAGCACCCACAGTAATTCGCTGTTCAAAACGGCCTCATCCGGCAGAGATATCCAAAGGCTTAAAAATTAGCATAAAAAAACCCCGCCGGTGCGGGGTCTAATCAATTTGGGTGAAGATAGACTCGGTCAGGCGACCAGGCTTATCGCCGCACCCTGTTCCGTTTTACTCACCGCAATCTGCTCAAGCGAGGTTAACAGCAGATCAACCTGCTCCAGCTTGGGGGCGTCGGCTGGTGCGTTGACCGCAATCACCTGGCAACCCGCAGCCAACCCGGAAAGGATACCGGCGGCGGCGTCTTCCACCACCACACAGTCCTGGGGTGCCAACCCCAGGCGCTCAGCGCCCAGCAGATAGGCATCCGGCTGTGGCTTGCCATGTTTTACCTGCTCGGCGGTGATGAACACCTCCGGCTGCGGCAAACCACCCGCATTACGACGGGCGGTAGCGACCGGGATCGACCCAGAGGTAACGATCGCCCACGGGATATCTAAGCGATTCAAGCGCTCCAGCAAGGCAGCGGCCCCCGGCAATGCCGTGACGCCGTCGGTGTCCTGCGCTTCCACCTGCTCCAGCAGCAGGAACTCCTGTTGGATGGCTTCCTCACTTTCACCCGGCATAAAGTGGCGTAACGAGGTAATGGCCTGTTTACCGTGAATGAAATCCAGTACGTCCTGCGGATTAATGTCGCGGCGTTTGGCCCAGTTAATCCAGGCGCGCTCTACCGCCGGCAGTGAATCAACCAACGTCCCATCAAGATCGAACAGAAAACCCTTACACTCCACAGGAAACCTCTTTTAATCAGGCATTGATAATTTGCGCTATCTCAACGGCGCTCAGGTGATACTGACGTGGGCATGACAGCCAGATAGCCAGCATCCGCTGGTACTTTTCCCACATTTTGGTTTGGGCATTAAAGCCGTGGCTGCCAGAATCGAAATGAGTATAGCGCCCCTCGGTGGTCACAAGGAAACGCACATAGCTCAGATAACGCGCTTCGGTTGCGGCGTCAAAGCCGAGAAATGCCAGACGGCGTGCCTCAATTCCCTGTTTTTCCTTCAGGTTATCCCAGGAGACCTGCAACGCATGGTGCATTTCCATCACGTTGATAATGGTGCGGCACACCTCTTCGCTCATTTCGCCGAAGTCGCGATCCAGCTCGCGCATCTGCAGGCCAAAACCACGTTCGATAACGGTCTGCAGGCGGCGGTAACGCTCGGCGTTATCCGGATCCAGCATGGTCATCATTTTGTATTGGTTCGACAGGATCAGCCGTTGGGCGTGGGTCATTTCCATTATAATTTCCTCGATAAATTACTAATGGCGGAAGCATCGCACAGCGCAATATCGCAGGAAATCACAACTCGCCGGTTCTTTGATTTAAACCGGGGTTATTGGCTGGAACAGCAACCAGGCCGCAACCAATGCGGCCATTTTTGTGGTTACAGGTCATCCAGGAAGGTTTTATCCAACTGCTTGAAGGCGCGTTTCAGCAGCTCCGCCAGCGCCTGGTAGGTCGGCGGGCCTTCTACCGGTGCTACCGCCTGACCGGCTTCCGCCAGCTTGTTGCGGACTTCGTGGAACCATTGCAGCAGCGTTGGTGGCAACGGGGTGACCGAACGACGGCCCAACCACCACAGACCCTGCATCGGCATGCTGCACGCAAACAGCGCGGTGGCGATCGCCGGGCCCAACTGCCCACCCAGGGCAATCTGCCAGGTCAGGGCGAACACCGCCAGCGGCGGCATAAAGCGGACGGCAAAACGGGTGGCACTCGCAACGCGATTCTCCGGAAAGACCGGAGCCAGACGTTTGTCCGACGGCCAGGTTTTCATATAATGCTGCCCGCGCTGGAAGACCTGAAACCAGCTAACGGAACCGGACGGTTTGCTCGTCATTGCGTACCTCAACGTCACAAAGAAAAATAAGGACACAGCCAACACAATACTAAAAAAGTTGAAGCTTTAAATTTATTTTGTGTTTGCCTCAGGCTATCGGTATCCTAAGCCGGCCTTTTGGCCGGTAGAAGATGACAAGAATTCTGTCAACTTTTAGCCCTATAAAAATCAAGATTACTTAAACCGCAGAGAAATCATCGGTTTTTTCATCGTCATGTGGTTTGTGCAATTCACATGATGTTAATCATAAATGTCAACGGCATTATGCGCTACGCTTGTTGTCTGATTGACGATTAATTCACCACGTGTTTTGGTCTTTCCTTTAACAACACGAACTATTTAAGTAGGTACTTCCATGTCGAGTAAGCTAGTACTGGTCCTGAACTGCGGCAGTTCTTCCCTGAAGTTCGCTATCATCGATGCTGTCAACGGTGAAGAACACCTCTCCGGCTTAGCCGAATGTTTCCACCTGCCTGAGGCTCGCCTCAAGTGGAAGATGGACGGCGCGAAACACGAAGCGGCTCTGGGCGCCGGCGCTGCGCACAGCGAAGCACTGAACTACATTGTTAATACAATTCTGGCACAAAAACCTGAGCTTTCTGCACAGCTGACCGCTATCGGTCACCGTATTGTGCACGGCGGCGAGAAGTTTACTGCTTCTGCCGTGATCAATGACGAAGTCCTGCAGGGTATCAAAGATTCGGTGCCTTTTGCACCACTGCATAACCCGGCGCACCTGATTGGTATCGCTGAAGCATTGAAATCTTTCCCTAAACTGGCGGATAAAAACGTTGCCGTGTTCGACACCGCGTTCCACCAGACCATGCCGGAAGAATCCTACCTGTACGCCCTGCCGTACAGCCTGTACCGTGACCACAGCGTTCGCCGCTATGGCGCACACGGCACCAGCCACTTCTACGTGACTCAAGAAGCGGCCAAAGCGCTGAACAAACCGGTTGAAGAAGTTAACCTGATCACCTGCCACCTGGGCAACGGCGGTTCCGTTACCGCAGTGCGCAACGGCAAATGCGTTGACACCTCCATGGGTCTGACCCCGCTGGAAGGCCTGGTCATGGGTACCCGTAGCGGTGACATCGATCCTGCCATTATCTTCCACCTGCATGACTCCCTGGGCATGAGCGTTGATCAAATCAACAAAATGCTGACCAAAGAATCCGGCCTGCTGGGCCTGACCGAAGTCACCAGCGACTGCCGTTATGTTGAAGACAACTACGAAAGCAAAGCCGACGCCAAGCGTGCGATGGACGTATTCTGCCACCGCCTGGCCAAGTACATCGGTGCCTACAGCGCACTGATGGACGGCCGTCTGGACGCAGTCGTCTTCACCGGCGGTATCGGTGAAAACGCCGGTATGGTGCGTGAACTGACCCTGAACAAACTGGGCCTGCTGGGCTTCGAAGTTGACCACGACCGCAATATGGCTGCACGCTTCGGTAAATCCGGTGCCATCACCAAAGACGGTAGTCGCCTGGCGCTGGTTATCCCGACCAACGAAGAGTTGGTCATCGCGCAAGACGCATCCCGTCTGACCGCGTAACGCTCTCCGACACCGTCAGCCCAGGCTGACGGTGCTGTTTTAGCCTCATGTTAATTCGTGAAGAGGACTATTCTGTGTCACGTACAATTATGTTGATCCCCACTGGCACCAGCGTCGGCCTGACCAGCGTCAGCCTGGGTGTCATTCGCTCCATGGAGCAAAAAGGCGTTAGCCTGAGCGTGTTCAAACCTATCGCACAGCCACGTACTGGCGGCGACTCGCTCGATCAAACCACCACCATCATCCGCAGCAGCAACTCCACCATCACCGCGGCCGAACCGCTGCGCATGAGCTACGTTGAAGGCCTGCTGAGCTCCAACAAGCAAGATGAGCTGATGGAAGAGATCGTGGCTCGCTACCACGAAAACACCAAAGACGCAGAAGTGGTGTTGATCGAAGGTCTGGTACCGACCCGTAAGCATCAGTTCGCCAACGCGCTGAACTACGAAATTGCCAAAACGCTGAATGCAGAAATCGTCTTCGTGCTGGCGCTGGGCAACGACTCCCCGGCACAGTTGAAAGAGCGCATCGAGCTGGCCCGCAGCAGCTTCGGCGGCAGCAAAAACAAAAACATCACCGGCGTGATCATCAACAAGCTGAACGCCCCGGTTGACGAGCAGGGCCGCACTCGTCCTGACCTGTCTGAGATCTTCGACGACTCCACCAAGGCCAGCGTGACCAACGTTGACCCGGCGCAGCTGTTCGCCAACAGCCCGCTGCCGATTCTGGGTTGCGTGCCGTGGAGCTTTGATCTGATCGCCACCCGCGCTATCGACATGGCTCGTCACCTGAAGGCCTCCGTGGTCAATGAAGGCGACATCATGACCCGCCGCGTGAAGTCTGTGACTTTCTGTGCGCGCAGCATTCCGCACATGCTGGAGCACTTCCGCCCGGGCTCGCTGCTGGTGACCTCGGCAGACCGTCCTGACGTGCTGGTTTCTGCCTGTCTGGCTGCGATGAATGGCGTAGAAATCGGCGCCATCCTGCTGACCGGTGGCTATGCCATCGACGAGCCGATCAGAAAACTGTGTGAACGTGCCTTCCAGACCGGCCTGCCGGTATTTATGGTCGACACCAACACCTGGCAGACCTCACTCAGCCTGCAAAGCTTCAACCTTGAAGTACCGGCGGACGACCATCAGCGCATCGAGAAAGTGCAAAACTACGTGGCCAGCCACATCAACGCCGAGTGGATCGAGTCTCTGACCGCCACCTCCGAGCGTTCACGTCGTCTGTCCCCACCGGCATTCCGTTACGAACTGACCGAGCTGGCACGCAAAGCCGGCAAACGCATCGTCCTGCCTGAAGGTGACGAGCCGCGTACCGTGAAAGCGGCAGCTATCTGTGCTGAACGCGGTATCGCAGAATGCGTGCTGTTGGGTAATCCGGAAGAGATCAAGCGCGTTGCTGCCGCTCAGGGCGTTGAACTGGGCAAAGGCATCGAAATCGTTGATCCGGTCGCCGTCCGCGAACTCTATGTGCCGCGTCTGGTTGAGCTGCGTAAGAGTAAGGGCATGACCGAAGTGGTTGCGCGTGAGCAACTGGAAGACAACGTGGTTCTCGGCACCCTGATGCTGGAGAAAGGCGAAGTTGACGGGCTGGTTTCCGGCGCGGTTCACACCACCGCCAACACCATCCGTCCACCGCTGCAGTTGATCAAAACCGCACCGGGCAGCTCGCTGGTATCCTCCGTGTTCTTCATGCTGCTGCCTGACCAGGTTCTGGTGTACGGCGACTGTGCGATCAACCCGGATCCAACCGCTGAGCAACTGTCTGAGATCGCAATCCAGTCGGCCGACTCTGCCGCCGCTTTCGGTATCGAACCACGCGTAGCGATGATCTCCTACTCCACCGGCAACTCCGGTGCGGGCAGCGACGTTGAGAAAGTGCGTGAAGCGACCCGTCTGGCACAGGAAAAACGTCCTGACCTGATCATCGACGGTCCGTTGCAGTACGACGCCGCGATCATGGCTGACGTAGCCAAATCCAAGGCGCCTAACTCACCGGTTGCGGGCCAGGCTACCGTGTTCATCTTCCCGGATCTGAACACCGGTAACACCACCTACAAAGCGGTACAGCGTTCTGCTGACCTGGTGTCCATCGGGCCAATGCTGCAAGGTATGCGCAAGCCGGTGAACGACCTGTCACGTGGCGCACTGGTAGACGACATTGTTTACACCGTGGCGCTGACCGCCATTCAGTCTTCCCAGGCTGATGAAGCTGTAGTGAAAGCCTGATAACCTCTGGGTTATCCGATAAAAAAAGCCGGTCAATTGACCGGCTTTTTTATTTCTGAAACCCCATCAGGCATTTTCATCGCTATCGCGTAGCGGTTTACCGTAAGCCTGCTCGTTGTTGCGTGTCAGCCAGAGCGACAGCGCTTTTAGCGAATCTGGCGTGAATTCGTCGCAGCGTGCGGTGATCTCTTCCGGCGTCAGCCAGCTCACCTCAGCCACTTCTTCTTCCTGCAGCGCAAACGGGCCGTGAGATACGCAACTGAATAATGCGCCCCACACCCGGCACTGATCTTCTTCAAAGTAGAACAGGCCGTGTTCGGCGAAAGGCACGCCGGCAATGCCCAGCTCCTCTTCCGCTTCGCGACGGGCGGAATCCAGTACATTCTCCCCGCTCTGCACCACACCACCCGCAGTGGCGTCCAGCCAGCCCGGATAGAAATCTTTAATGTCGGTGCGACGCTGCACCAGAATTTTTCCCATTCCATCATGCACCACAATATAGGTAGCACGATGACGCAGCCGTTGGGCACGCATCTGTTGGCGACTGGATTGAGCAATCACTTCGTTTTGCTCGTTGACGATATCAACCCACTCGGTATCTGCAGCCTGATCCTGTTCCGCCATCCTCTAAAACCTTCTATTTTGGCGCGATGCATCCCGCGCACTGGTTAATCAATGAGTGTTTTTCAAAGATTTTTATTGTGTGTGTATAAATTAGTGCGTTAATGCCACCTCTGCAACAGCCTTACCGCCGAGCAAAGTGACCACACTTAAAACGCCGTCCTCCAGTATGCCATAGCTGGCAGGAAAGCCCCCTTTCGGAATGCTGACCGACCCTGGATTAAAGCAGTAAATTTCTCCCTGCCGTTCCGCCTGCGGCAAATGGCTGTGTCCGTAGACCAGCACATCACCGGCAGATAACGGCGGCAGTGCCGAGGGATGATAAAGGTGACCGTGGGTTAAAAACAATCGTCTTTTTTGTAATAGCACCTGCTGCCAAGACGCGGTGATAGGGAAAGACAGTAGCATCTGATCGACTTCACTGTCACAGTTGCCGCGAACGGCGATGATCTTGTCGCTATAGCGATTCAATTGTTCGGCAACCTGCGCCGGCTGATAACCCACCGGCAGTGCATTGCGCGGCCCATGATTCAGCAAATCGCCCAGCAGGATCAGCCAGTCGGCACCGCTTTGTTCAAAACGCTCCAGCACGCTTTCGGTGGCGGGGAGCGAACCATGTATGTCCGAGGCAAATAACAGCTTCATAACCTTGTCCCTGATAAGGAAATAAGCCCTATTTTAGCGCGCTGGCACCGTGCGGCAAACCGCAGATGCGCCTACAAAGAATTGTGATGCATCTTGTGGAGATAGCATCAGACGAATCTCACATAGCCTGCTATTCTTAGCTGCTATTGTTGGTAACCCTAGAGAAAGATCTCTGATATACCTTTGTGCGCGGCGAAGACCGCAACAACGTGTAATGACTTACAGATCACCTTACCGCAGGAGGCAACATGATTGACCTGTATTACGCGCCTACTCCCAATGGTCACAAGATTACCCTGTTTCTGGAGGAGGTTGGCTTACCCTACCGTATCCACCGCGTAAATATCAGCGCCGGCGACCAGTTCAAGTCGGATTTTCTGAGCATTTCACCCAACAACAAAATCCCGGCGATTGTCGACCAGCAACCGGTTGATGGCGGTGCGCCGATCAACCTGTTCGAGTCCGGCGAAATTCTGCTGTACCTGGCGGAGAAAACCGGCAAGCTGCTGAGTAAAGGGCTGCGTGAGCGCGCTGCCACGCTGCAGTGGTTGTTTTGGCAAGTGGCGGGCTTTGGGCCCATGCTCGGGCAAAATCACCACTTCAACCACTACGCGCCACAGCCGGTGCCTTACGCCATCGAACGCTACCACCTGGAAACCAAGCGCCTGTATGCCGTGCTGGAAGCCGAGCTGCAAAAGCACCCCTATCTGGGCGGTGACAACTACAGCATAGCCGATATCGCGACCTATCCCTGGGTGGTTTCACACCCGCGTCAGCGCATCGATCTGGCGGATTATCCGGCGGTACGCAACTGGTTCGAACGCATCAGCAACCGCCCGGCTACCGAGCGTGCCTACAAGCTGGCTGAGCAGGGTTAAATTTCCAGCTCCCCGGCCTCCGGGGAGTTTCCCCCGACTCGTTATCTTTTCCCTGCTTTCCGTGTATTCTGAGCACCAATAATCAGACCTGTGGAGACTCTCTGATGTCATTCAGTCAACCCGACGCCATTATTCGTATAAAAAATCTGCGGTTGCGTACATTCATCGGTATCAAGGAAGAAGAAATCAACAACCGTCAGGACATCCTGATTAACGTGGTGATCCACTACCCGGCGGATAAGGCGCGCGACAGTGAAAATATCGACGACGCGCTCAATTACCGCACCATCACCAAAGCCATCATCCGTCATGTGGAAGATAACCGCTTCGCCCTGCTGGAAAAATTAACTCAGGATGTGCTCGATATCGTGAAACAACACGCCTGGGTAACCTATGCTGAAGTGGAGATAGATAAACTACTGGCCCTGCGCTACGCCGACTCGGTTTCGATGACCATGAGCTATCGCCGGGCCTGAAAACCACAGTTTCAGGGAGAATCGACCATGCGGATCCTGATCACCGGTGCCACAGGATTGATAGGGAGCAGCCTGACGCAGCGGCTGCTGGACCTTTCTCACCAAATTACGGTGCTGAGCCGCAACGTGCAGCGCGCACGTGAGCAGTTCGGCGAGCAGGTCAGCTACTGGTCAACGCTGCAGGAGCAGCCCTCGCTGGACGGTTTTGACGCGGTGATCAATCTAGCCGGAGAGCCGATCGCCGACAAACGCTGGAGCAAAGCGCAGAAAGAGCGACTGTGCCACAGCCGTTGGGATCTGACCGAGCAGTTGGCCAAGCTGATTAACGCTGGCAGCGCGCCGCCCAACGTGCTGATTTCCGGTTCTGCGATTGGCTACTATGGCGATCAGGGCCAGGCGGTGGTCACCGAAGACGAAGCCCCACACGACGAATTCACCCATCAGCTGTGCCAACGCTGGGAGTCCCTGGCTTTGCAAGCGCAAAGCGATGCCACCCGCGTCTGTTTGCTACGTACCGGCGTGGTGCTGGCGCCCAAAGGCGGTGCCTTGGCGAAAATGCTGCCGCCGTTCCGCTTTGGGCTGGGTGGGCCGATAGGCGACGGCCGCCAATATCTGCCATGGATCCATCTGGAAGACATGGTCGATGGCATTGTCTATTTGCTGGAACACCAAACCCTGCAAGGGCCGTTCAATATGGTTGCCCCCTACCCGGTTCACAACGAACAGTTTACCGCCCAGCTCGCCAACGTGCTCGATCGGCCGGCATTTCTACGCGTACCGGCATTCGCCATGCGTTTATTGATGGGGGAAGCGGCAGTATTAGTGTTGGGTGGGCAGCGCGCGGTACCCAGAAGGCTGGAGGAAGCCGGTTTTAGCTTCCGCTTTTTGGAGCTGGAACAGGCATTGGATGATGTGATTAATCAGCGGGCCGAAACCCGCTGAAGATCCGCTCGGGGCCAGAAAAATCCGGCCCCGACAGGTCACTATTTTAACGCACCGGACAGGAACTGCTGCAGGCGAGGACTTTTCGGATTGCCAAACAGCTCAGCCGGTGGCCCCTGCTCTTCGATCAGCCCTTTGTGCAGGAAGATCACATGGCTGGAAACATGACGCGCAAACTCCATTTCGTGGGTTACCACCACCATGGTTTTGCCCTCTTCCGCCAGCTTCTGCATGATACGCAGAACTTCCCCCACCAACTCCGGATCCAGCGCCGACGTTGGCTCATCGAACAGTAAAACCTCCGGCTCCATCGCCAGGGCGCGCGCGATAGACACACGCTGTTGCTGGCCGCCAGACAGATGCACCGGGTATTTGCCGCGAGCCCGCTCGTCGATACCCACCTTATCCAGATAACGTATCGCGCGCTCACGCGCTTCGGTCTTGCTCAGCCCCAGCACCTGTACTGGCGCCTCCATCACGTTCTCCAGCACCGTCATGTGGCTCCACAGGTTAAAGTGCTGGAACACCATGGTCAGGCGGGTACGCAACAGTTGCAGCTGTTTCTTGTCGAAGACCTTCAACTGGCCGTCCTTGTCACGCACCATGCGGATATCTTCGTTGTTCAGGCTGATGGAGCCTTCACTTGGCTTCTCCAGGAAGTTAATGCAGCGTAAAAAGGTACTTTTACCGGAACCGGAAGATCCGATGATGCTAATCACATCCCCTGCGTTGGCCGCCAGCGAGACGCCTTTCAGCACTTCGTGTTCGCCATAGCGTTTATGCAGTTCGGTGACGGCTAATTTATTCTCAGACATAGTAGGTTCCCGTCATTATCAGTGATTAACGTGTGCCATCCAGCGCTTTTCCGCCTTGCGGAACAGGCTGATTAACCCGTAAGAGATGATCAGATACAGCACTGCCGCAATGCCAAAGGCATAGAACGGCTGGTAGGTCGCCGCGTTGATATCTCGCGCTATCTTCAACAAGTCCGGCACGGTGGCGGTAAACGCCAGCGCGGTGGAATGCAGCATCAGGATCACTTCGTTGCTGTAGGCCGGCAGTGCGGTGCGCAGCGCAGAAGGCAAAATGATGCAGCGGTACATTTTGAAGCGTGAGAAGCCATAGGCATTGGCCGCCTCGATTTCACCGTGCGACACCGAGCGGATCGCCCCGGCGAAGATCTCGGTGGTATAGGCACAGGTGTTAAGCGTCAGCGCCAAAATGGTGCAGTTAAGCCCGCTGCGGAAGAAGGCGTTGAGGAAGTCCGTCCCACGTACGATTTCCAGGCTGTACATACCGGAGTAAAATACCAGCAGTTGCACATACAGCGGCGTGCCGCGGAAAATATAGGTATAGAGCCAGACAGGGAAACGCACCCAGGTGATGGAAGAAACGCGCGCCACCGCCATTGGGATCGCCAGTAAACCGCCCATCACCACCGAGGAAATCAGCAGCCATAAGGTGACGGCGACACCGGTGAAACGGTAGCCGTCACTCCACAGCAGCGATTGCCAGTACTGTTGCAAAATTTCGAT
Source organism: Serratia proteamaculans (assembly GCF_008830365.1). Lineage (GTDB taxonomy): Bacteria > Pseudomonadota > Gammaproteobacteria > Enterobacterales > Enterobacteriaceae > Serratia > Serratia proteamaculans. The sequence goes on from NZ_WBKI01000001.1 coordinate 1,724,384, forward strand.
CATAGCTCAGCCCTCCGGACGCCCAGGGAATAACGCCGTTCAAGCCACAGCAACACGCCATTGGAGAGAGTAGTGAAAATCAGATAAACCACCCCGGCGACGATCGCAAAGAAGAACGGCTGATAGGTACCTTTACCGGCCAATTGAGTGGCTTTCACCACGTCATTCAGGCCCAGAATAGATACCAGCGCCGTCGCCTTCAGGATCACCTGCCAGTTGTTGCCAATGCCCGGCAGGGCAAAACGCATCATCGCGGGAAACAGAATGCGGCGGAAAATCTGCGAACCGGTGAAGCCGTAGGCGGTTGCCGCCTCGATCTGCCCCTTCGGCACGGCCATATAGGCACCGCGGAAGGTTTCAGTGAAATAGGCACCGTAGATAAACCCGAGGGTAATGATCCCCGCGCTGAGCGGATCAATATCGATTTGCGAGAAGCCAAGCAGTTCGGTGAGGTTGTTGAGCGCAATTTGCAGGCCGTAGAAAATCAACAGCATCAGCACCAGGTCAGGCACGCCGCGGATCAGCGTGGTATAGGCGCCAAACAGCGTTGAAAGCAGGCGATTTTGGGAAAGCTTGCCACCGGCACCGATCAAGCCGATCACCAGTGCCAGCAGTACAGAACTGAGGGCCAGCTCCAGCGTCACCAGAGCGCCCTCAAATATCAATTGGGAATAGCCTTGCAGCATTTACTTCACCCTGTCGTCATTGGATCCCGAACCATCGGGGCCGGCGGGCCAGCCCCGAAGTCACAACATGGAACGGTGTGCGGCATTAACCGCCGTAGACGTCAAAATCGAAGTATTTCTTCGCGAACTTGTCGTAAGTGCCGTCTTTGCGCATTTCAGCAAAGGCTTTATCCAGCGTCGCTTTCAGCTCGGTATCGGTCTTGCGCAGGCCCATGCCAGTACCCACGCCGAAGAATTTGTCATCCTTCACCGACTCACCGGCAAAAGCATAATCCTTGCCTGGAGGCTGTTTCAGGAAGCCATCGCTGCCCGCCACTTCGTCCTGGAAGGCGGCATCGATACGGCCGGATGCCAGGTCGGCATACACCAGATCCTGGTTCTGATAAGGCACAACGGTGATGCCTTTAGGCTGCCACATAGCGTTGGCATAGGCTTCCTGGGTGGTGCCCTGCAACACGCCGACGCTCTTGCCTTTCAGCGCGTCCACGGTTGGCAGCAGCTTGGAGCCTTTCGGTGCAATCAAGCGGGCGTTAGCGGCGTACAGCTTGTCGGTAAAGGCTATTTCCTGCTGGCGTTTTTCGGTGATCGACAGAGAAGAGATAATGGCGTCAATTTTCTTCGCCTTCAGGGACGGGATCAGCGCGTCAAAATCGCTTTCCACAAAGGTACATTGGGTATTTATGCGTTTACACAGCTCTTTGGCCAGATCGATATCAAAACCGACCAGTTCACCTTTGGCATTTTTGGATTCAAATGGTGCATAGGTCGGGTCGGTACCTATCTTCAGCGTCGATGGTACCGCGGCAAATGCGCTGCTTGCTGCTGCTAAAGCCAAGACTAAAGGGAGAACCTTAACCAGCTTTTTCATAAATTACCCTCAAATTGATTTTTTGATGCCACTGCGGGCATTACTTTTCCACCAAATCAATTTGCAGTAATCGTGCCACATTTGTTGCTGTAGGCGGAGGGAACGGCTCCGGCCTTCACAAAACTGTTTCCTGGGACGATAACCGCAAAATTAAATCGGCCAGTGTTGGCCGCGCCACGGGCAATGGAGAAATACCAGAGCCTTGAAACAGTGAGCGTGATGAAGTGGGATCATTATGGTGCATGCGCCGCCCTAATTCAGTGCGGTGTTGCACAAATGTACCAAATTGGGGAAAAATTTGTTAATTCGCGCCTTGCCAGCGGGCAAATAAATCTTGCGGTAATTCAATGTCAAACTGATCGACCACCCGGTTGACGGTTTGATCGATGATATCTTCTACGCTTTCAGGGCGATGATAAAACGCCGGCACGGGCGGCATGATCACCGCACCCATTTCCGCCGCCTGGGTCATCAGGCGCAGATGGCCGATATGCAACGGGGTTTCACGTACGCACAACACTAACCGGCGACGCTCTTTCAGAACCACATCGGCAGCCCGCGTCAGCAGACCGTCACTGTAGCTATTGGCGATACCCGATAAGGTTTTAATCGAGCAAGGTAAAATCACCATACCGGCCGTTTTGAACGAACCGGAAGAAATACTGGCACCAATGTCGCGTGAGTCATGCACCACATCGGCCAGCGCCTGCACTTCACGCAGGCTGAGATCGGTTTCCAGCGCCAGAGTTTGCCGTGCCGCGTTACTCATCACCAAATGGGTTTCCACCTCTGCGACGTCGCGCAATACCTGTAACAGGCGCACGCCGTAGATTGCGCCGCTGGCGCCGGAAATACCGATGATGAGTCGTTTCATAAAGCTGGCCTCTGCCAAGGAAAAAATAGGATCAGGCAGACTTTGCCGCAATGGGGCTGCATAAGCAAGTCAGGGAGGGATAATGCACCGCAGCGAGCGCCACGGTGCACTGTTTTGGTCAAGGCCAAGGCTTAGCCTTCGTTGTGCATTTCCAGATTTTCCGCTTCGGTCTGACCACGCATTTCTTTGGCGTCGTCATTGCGCAGCGATTCCAGATACTCGAGGTAGCTCTGGTCGACGTCTTTGGTGACGTAGATACCGTTAAATACCGAGCATTCGAACTGGCTGATATCCGGGTTCTCTTCGCGCACCGCTTCAATCAGATCGTCCAGGTCCTGGAAGATCAAGCCGTCGGCACCGATGATCTGGCGGATTTCATCCACTTCACGCCCGTGGGCAATAAGTTCATTGGCGCTCGGCATGTCGATGCCGTACACGTTAGGGAAACGGATCTCCGGCGCAGCAGAAGCCAGATAAACACGTTTCGCCCCGGCGTCACGCGCCATCTCTACGATCTGCTCGGAAGTGGTACCGCGCACGATGGAATCATCCACCAGCAGCACATTCTTATCGCGGAACTCGGCACGGTTGGCGTTCAGCTTACGACGTACCGACTTACGGCGCGCCTGCTGGCCCGGCATGATAAAGGTACGGCCGACATAGCGGTTCTTCACAAAGCCCTGGCGATACGGCTTATCCAGGATACGCGCAATTTCCAACGCGATATCGCAGGAGGTTTCCGGGATGGGGATCACCACGTCAATGTCCAAATCTTCCCATTCACGGGCAATCTTCTCACCCAACTTCTGCCCCATACGCACACGGGCGCTGTAGACCGAAATCTTGTCCATAAAGGAGTCTGGACGAGCGAAGTAGACGTATTCGAACAGGCACGGGTTGGTTTTCGGGTTCTCTGCACACTGGCGAGTGAACAGTTGGCCTTTCTCGGTGATGTACACCGCTTCGCCCGGCGCCACGTCGCGCAGGAATTCGAAGCCCAGCGTGTCCAGTGCCACGCTCTCGGAAGCCACCATATACTCGTTACGGCCATCTTCCAGCGTGCGTTTGCCGATCACCAGCGGGCGAATACCGTTAGGGTCACGGAACGCCAGCAAACCGTGGCCAATGATCATCGCTACGCAGGCGTAAGCGCCACGCAGCTGCTGATGCATGGCGGCAACGGCGGTGAAAATGTTGTCTGACTCCAGCGGATAATGTTGGAAACGGTCCAGCTCACTGGCCAGTACGTTCAGCAGGATCTCGGAATCGGAGGTGGTGTTGATATGGCGGCGGCCGCTTTCAAACAGCTTTTGGCGCAGCTCATGGGCGTTGGTCAGGTTACCGTTGTGGGCCAGCGTAAGGCCGAACGGCGAGTTGACATAGAAGGGTTGAGCCTCTGAGGCACTGGAGCTGCCAGCCGTCGGGTAGCGCACATGGCCAATACCCATGTTGCCCTGCAAGCGCTGCATATGGCGTGCCTCAAACACATCCTTCACCAGACCGTTGGCTTTACGCAGACGGAACCCATTATGGGCATCTATGGTGACGATGCCTGCGGCATCCTGGCCACGGTGCTGAAGCACCATCAACGCATCATAAATCGACTGGTTTACCGGCATAAAACCGGCGATACCGACAATACCGCACATGTTGTCTTTTCCTCATCAGCGCTACCGCCCCGGTAAATGGGTCGGCAAGAAACTCGACGTGCTCTGCAGGTAGTCAAAGAACCACCTGATGATGTAACTGAACTGGGGGATCAGCTGCGACTGTTTCCAGTCGGTACTTTGTGAAAAGCCGGTAAAGGTATCCAGGAAAAACAGTATCGCCGAAACGATCAACACACCGCGCAGTGCGCCGAAACAGACGCCCAGCACCCGGTCGGTGCCTGATAACCCGGTTTTCTCTACCAGTGAGCTAATCACATAGTTAACAATAGCGCCTACGATCAGGGTCGCGATAAACAAGATGGCAATCGCGATGCCGTTTCGCACCAGTTCATCTTCAAAACGAGTGAAGTAGACTGCAAGGTAAGAGTAAAAATGGCTGGCAACAAAAAACGCACATCCCCATGTCACAAGTGACAATGCTTCGCGAACAAATCCTCGGATCAGGCTCACCAGAGCCGAAAATCCAATCACCGCTATAATGACGTAATCAATCCAGACCATGAACTATTCCAATGATGAATCGCCCCTGCATCCATTTCGCGGCGAATTCTAACAGAAAACGTAAACGTTTGCGTAGGGGTTTTCCTACCACGTTACAAATAAAAAACGGCGATAAAAAAATTCCCAATCGCCGCGCCTACATAGGCCATTTCAGCTACGAAAGGCACATTATTTTTAATGATTATATCGACATCCATCGTTTAAGGGGCACAGCATGCTGTGCCCTCTCATCTTAACGTACGCCGTACGGCTTCACCTGACCGCTCAAACCGCTGATCGAGTTCAGCGTGGACAGCGAAGACTGCAGCTTCTGTTTCGAGGCGTCCGGACCGACATAAATCCGGGTGATCTGCCCCTGTACCGGCGTTGACGGCACGGTAAAGGCGCGATAGCCGGACAGCCTGAGCGATGCCACCACCTCATTGACCTTGGCGGCATTCTTCAGCGCGCCGAGCTGCACCACATAAGCCTGCCCCGCCGGCGCTTTCTCTTCCGCTGGCTTCTGCACAGGTGCAGGTTCAGGCGTTGGCTCAGGTTTCGGCTCCGGCCGGGTTTCAGGTTTCACCACCGGCTTCACTTCTACCGGCTTCACTTCTACCGGCTTCGGCTGCTGCACCGGTTTTGGCTTAACCTCTACCGGTTTCGGTTTTGGCTGTGGCGTCGGCTGTGGACGGGTTTCGACCGGCGGCGGCGTAACCAACGTCGGCTGCTGCGTCGGCTGGCGAACTGCCTGCTGCGCTGCTGCCTCATTGGCCGCCTGCTGCTCAACCAACGCGCCCGCCCCTTCCGGCGGCTGTGCCGGTAGCGGTTGGCTTACCGGTGGCAGCACGTCGTTTTCTTCCACATCACCGGCCTTTGGCACCAATGGAATAGCGGCGAATTCGTCCTCATAATGCTTCTTTTTACCGTCCAGCAGCCCTGGCAGGATAATCACCCCCAGCGCGACCAAAATCACGGTACCGACCAATCGGTTTTGAAATTTACTTGCCACTCACACTCCCCGCATCTCGTCTAACGCCGCCATAACCTGTGCAACGGTGTGGAACGATCCACAGACGATCACAATATCCTGAATATCTGCGTCCTGCATAGCCTGACGCCAGGCAGTTTCGACATCGGCAAACTGCCGCGGTTCCGTCAAATATTGCGCCAACAGTTCAACGCTGGCCCCGCGCGGCCCGTCCAGCGGCGCGCAATACCACTCATCGACCAGCTCACTCAAACAGGCCAGGGTGCCGGCGATGTCTTTATCCGACAACATCCCTACCACCGCACGCACCTTGCCACCCTTGCGCGGCAAGGTCGCCAGACGCCCGGCCAGATAGCCTGCCGCGTGAGGGTTATGTGCCACGTCGAGGATCAGCGTCGGCTCACGCCGTACAATCTGGAAGCGCCCAGGCAATGTCGCCTGCTGCAGCCCGGTGAAGATCGCCCGCTCATCAATTTCCAACGCAGAAAAATGCAGCGCCGCCAGCGCGGTCGCAGCGTTGGCCAAGGGGACATTTGGCATCGGCAGGTCGGTCAGCAAGGTACCGCCGCCTTGCCACTGCCAGCGTTCACCCTGTTCACTAAAGGTCCAGGCATCGCCACGGCGGTACAGTTGGGCACCCAGGGTTTCCGCTACCTGCCCAATGCTGGCTGGCATATCAGGTTCACCTACCACCGCCGGCTTGCCGCTACGGAAGATACCGGCCTTTTCGCGGCCAATGCTTTCGCGATCGTTGCCCAGCCAGTCGGTATGATCCAGCGCGATGCTGGTCACCACCGCCACGCTAGGATCGACGATATTGGTCGCGTCCAGGCGTCCACCGAGTCCGACTTCCAGGATCACCACGTCAAGCTTAGCCTGTTTAAATAGTTGCAGCGCCGACAGGGTGCCGAATTCGAAGTAGGTCAAAGAAGTTTCACCCCGCCCCGCCTCAATAGCGGCGAACGAACGGCAATGCTCGGCCTCGCTCAGTTCATCGCCCTGAATGCGTACTCGTTCGGTATAACGCACCAGGTGCGGCGAGCTGTAGACACCAACGCGCAAACCGGCCGCCAACAGGATGGTTTCCAGGGTGCGACAGGTGGTGCCTTTGCCGTTGGTACCGGCAACGGTGAATACCGTCGGTGCAGGGGTGAGTAAATCAAGATGCGCCGCAACGCGCTGTACGCGTTCCAGGCCGAGTTCGATCGCCTGGCTGTGCAGACGTTCCAGATAAAAAAGCCACGAGCTCAATGGCGACGTGGCTTGGGGAATTTGGTGGTTTTGCATGAGTCCCGTCACTGAACTTGGGTTCATTAATCCATCGGGCACCACCCTCACCGCGGTAAAGGCGATGCTCTCCGTTTTCAGCCGTCATTTAGCCACAAAATGGCGGCTGAACCCACACCGACTGGTAGCGGTGTGGGTCACTTATTTGCCTCAGGCGTCGGCCTGATTTTCCTGCTCAGACACCGGCGCGACTTCATCGAAATGCGGCTGCGGCTGGTTGGTCAGCTTGGAAAGGATACTCGCCAGGGTCTGGCGCATTTCCGGACGGCGTACAATCATGTCGATCGCGCCTTTTTCAATCAGGAATTCACTGCGCTGGAAGCCCGGCGGCAGCTTTTCACGTACAGTCTGTTCGATAACGCGTGGACCGGCAAAACCGATCAGCGCTTTCGGCTCGGCGATATTGATATCACCCAGCATCGCCAGACTGGCAGAAACGCCACCCATGGTCGGATCGGTCAATACCGAAATGTACGGCAGACCGCGTTCCTGCAGTTTCGCCAGCGCTGCGCTGGTCTTCGCCATCTGCATCAGCGACATCAGCGCTTCCTGCATACGGGCACCGCCACTGGCTGAGAAACACACCAGCGGGCAGTTGTCTTCCAGCGCCTGCTCAACCGCACGCACAAAGCGCGCACCGACCACGGACGACATGGAACCACCGATAAAGGCAAATTCAAACGAAGCGGCGACAATCGGCATGCCGTACAGCGTACCCTTCATCACGACCAGCGCGTCTTTTTCACCGGTCGCTTTCTGTGCGGCAACCAGGCGATCTTTATACTTTTTGGAATCCTTGAACTTCAGAACGTCTTTCGGCTCCAGTTCACTGCCCAGTTCCACTTCACTGCCTTCATCCAGCAGGGTATGCAGACGCATACGCGCAGTCATGCGCATGTGGTGGTCGCATTTCGGGCACACTTCCAGATTACGCTCCAGCTCGGCGCGGTAGAGAACCTGACCGCAGCTATCGCATTTGGTCCAGACCCCTTCAGGAATACTCGCCTTACGGGTTTGGGTGATATTGCTCTTGTTAAGAATTCGTTCAATCCAGCTCATCGATGACCTTTCTGTTTGAACCTGGCAGACGCCAGTCCGCTGTTCATGCTTTAACAATCCCCCCGAAAACACACCAATGAAAAAACGCCTGGGCAAAACGCGGCATGCGCGCGAGCAAGGCACAGGTTTCAAGGTTGTTAACAGGAACAGACCATAAATGTCGCTCATTAAACCATATCGGCCCGACTCTGTGGATAAAAAACTGGTCGAACCGACAGGTTAAGCGATGTTTTTACTGTTTTTGCTGGCGGGCAGCCGCGCGCTTATGGCGCCAAATTTCAATGACACCCGGCAGAATTGAAACAATGATGATACCCACGATCAACAGTTTCAGGTTTTCCTGCACGATCGGCAGATCGCCAAAGAGGTAGCCAGCATAAGTGAAGAGCAGCACCCAAACCAGAGCACCAATCACGTTGTAGGCAGCAAAATGGCGATAGGACATATGCCCCATACCGGCAACAAACGGCGCAAAAGTACGCACGATCGGCACAAATCGCGCCAAGATAATCGTTTTTCCACCGTGTTTTTCATAAAACTGGTGGGTTTTATCCAGGTAGCTGCGGCGGAAAATTTTCGAATTCGGGTTACTGAACAGCTTTTCCCCAAACAGCCGACCTATGGTGTAGTTAACCGCATCCCCGAGTATCGCCGCACCTATCATCAACGCAACCATGGTGTGCACATTCAGATCGTTGGTCGGCAATGCCGCCAGCGCACCGGCAACAAACAGCAGAGAATCGCCCGGCAGAAAAGGCGTCACCACCAGCCCGGTTTCACAAAACAGGATCAGGAACAGAATCGCGTACACCCACATACCGTATTGCGCCACCAGTTCGGCCAGATGCACGTCAATATGCAGAATAAAATCAATCACAAACTTGATAATGTCCATAGGTTCTCTCGTTTACCGGGTGTCTCACCCACCCGGCAGGTACACAAGGGAGTAACGCGTCGGGCGCGCCAGTATTTAGTCGTCGGGTAAAAACAGCGGCCCCATTGCCGGCCGGGGTATGGCAAAGTGCTCAGGGTAATCGACGCTAACCAGGTATAACCCGTCGGCCCGCGCCGTCGCCGCAGCCAGATTTCGATCCTTCAGTGCCAACAATTCGGCCATCCAGTTCTCATCCTGATTGCCGCAGCCAATTTCCATCAGGCTACCGACAATGTTGCGAACCATATGATGTACAAAGGCATTCGCCTTGATATCTACCACAAGATACTCGCCGTAGCGCGTAACCTTAACGTGTTTTACATTACGCCAGGGCGTGCGCGACTGACATTGTACGGCGCGGAACGAAGTAAAATCGTTCTCGCCCAGCAGCGCCTGAGCCGCCCTTTCCATCCGTTCGGCATCCAGCGGGTGATAAAAATGGGTCATCCCCTGCTGCAATACCGCCGGACGGTAGCGGTGGTTATAAATAATGTAGCGATAGCGACGTGCAGTAGCACTGAAACGCGCATGAAAATCTTCAGCCACGCCGGTCACCCAGCGTACGGCAATATCCGGCGGCAAATGGGTGTTGACCCCCATCGTCCAGGCGGCGTCCTTGCGCTGCGCGGTGGTTTCAAAATGTACCACCTGGCCGGTAGCATGCACCCCGGCGTCGGTACGTCCGGCGCACAACACGTTGATCGGCGCATTGGCCACCTTGCTCAACGCCTGTTCCAGACAGGCCTGCACGCTAGCCACTTCCTGCTGCCGCTGCCAGCCGTAATAATGGCTGCCGTCATATTCAATCCCCAGCGCGATTTTTAAGGTCGGCTGGGTGGGCAAGACAACTTCAGACATCAGTACATCTGCTCCTGCACCAGACGCTCGGCAGTTTCGATCGCCATTAATGCGCCGCCAAAGCGCACGTTATCAGCGACCGACCAGAACTGCAGGATCTCCGGAATGCCGTAGTCATTGCGCAGGCAGCCGACGCTTAACACATCGCTGCCGGAGGCTTCCGTCACCTGGGTCGGGTAGTCGTCTTCTTCGCTCAGTTGGATATCGTCCACCTGCTCCAGTTCGCCGCGCGCTTCTTCCGCAGACATTGGGCGCAGCGCTTCCAGATGAACCACCTGCGCATGGCCGTAGAATACCGGCGACTGCACACAGCTCACGGAAATCGGCAACCCTTCGTCCTGCAGCACTTTACGCACCTGATCGACAATCAAACGTTCCTCGCGCACGCTGCCCTGTTCATCAGCCAGCAACGGCAACAGGTTGAACGCCAACTGCTTGGCAAAAACGCCCGCTTCAGCCGGAATGCCGTTCAGCAGGCGTGCACTTTGGCCGGCCAGATCGTCGACCGCCACTTTGCCGCGTGCCGATACCGACATCAGGGTAGTGACGTGCAAACGGGAAAGCCCGGCCTGCTCGGTCAGAGGTTTGATCGCGGTCAGCAGTTGGCTGACCATGCTGTCGGCCACGGCAACGATATTGCGGTTACGGTAATCTGCCAACACCTGCGGGTTCACCCCAGGGACCACCAGCGGCACGTCCGGCTCCAGCGCAAACAGGCCGCTGGTGTCGATCACCAGGCAACCCATGTTGCCGGCTTCTTCCGCGTAGCGGGCCGAGGCCTCGGTACCGGCGACGAAGAACGCCAACTGCGCCTGTGACCAGTCAAATTCTTCCGCTTTTTGTACCAGTACCGATTTGCCATTGAAGCGCACCGTAGCACCGGCACCACGTTCACTGGCCAAGGGATAGAGTTCGCCCACCGGGAACTGGCGTTCCTGTAATAATTCCAGCAACGCTTCACCTACCGCGCCAGTGGCGCCAAGCAGAGCGATATTCCAGCCGTCAGACATTGGGTTTCTCCAGAGTATTTATTCAAATGCAGATGGGCGGCTACTGCACCGCCCTGATAACAAAATTAGTCGCTGTGGCTTAAGAAAGCCTTATGCCGTCAGGAAACCCAGCTTGTGCAGCAGCTCCGCACTGGCACTGTCATCGCACTGGACGCGCAATGAAGACCACTCACGGCGTTCCTGATAATGCTTGCGCAGACGATCAAATTCGCCCGGTTGCCCGGCCACTTTGCGCAGCGGCGCATCATCGCGGCGCACATCATACACCAAGTGCATCAATCGTTTTAATTTGCCTTCATCCAGCGGCCCATTGAGCTGGATCTGGCTGAATTCGGGTACCGGTAACAACGAGGCCAACTCGATCTGTTGCGGCTGCCCCAGGTGGCGGCTGAAGGCTTCAAACACCTGAGTGGTGCCGCGCGCCTTGCCTTCCAGCGTATAACCGGCAATATGCGCGGTACCAATATCCACCCGCGCCAGCAACGGCAGCGAAAGCTCCGGTTCCGGCTCCCAGACGTCCAGCACCGTACTCAGCTTTTTGCCTTTTTCCAGCGCCTGCAGCAGCGCAGCATTATCCACCACCGCACCGCGGCAGGCGTTGATCAGAATACGGTTGTCCGGCAGTGCCGCCAGCAGTTCAGCGCCCACCAGGTGCAGCGAGTTATAAGGGCCGGATTTATTCAGCGGCGTATGGAAGGTCAACACGTCAGCTTCCGCCACCAGTTTTTCCAGCGGCCAGAACTCACCGGCATCACCACGTTCGGCACGCGGTGGATCGCATAACAAGGTGCGCACCCCCAGGGCTTTCAGGCGGGCATCCAGACGCGAGCCTACGTTACCCACGCCGATAATGCCGACGGTTTTATCCCGCAGTTGAAAACCGTCACGTTCGGCCAACAGCATCAGCGCGGAGAACACATATTCCACCACCGCAATGGCATTACAGCCCGGTGCCGCAGAAAAACCGATGCCCTGCTGTTGCAGCCAAGCGTCGTCTACGTGGTCGGTCCCGGCGGTGGCGGTGCCGACAAAACCAATACGAGTACCGGCCAGCAGCGCTTCATTGACTTTAGTCACTGAACGCACCATCAACGCATCGGCATCGGCCAGCGCATCACTCGGGATCGGACGGCCAGGCACCGCCTGCACATTCCCCAAACGACTGAACAATTCAGTCGCGTATGGCATATTTTCATCAACCAGGATTTTCACTTATTGCTCCGATGGTTTGCGGCTATTTCGCTGGGAAATAGTGTGCCACCGAATCATGCCCGGCGAAAGCGCTCGGGGGTGGTACCGGCGATTTGCTGAAACATGACAATAAACGCCGAGGCCGAGCTGTACCCTACCTCGAGCGCCACTTCCTGCACGGTTTTTCCCTGTTCCAGTAAGGATACGGCATGCAGGAAACGCAACCGCTGGCGCCATTCGCTGAATGACATCCCCAGATCCTGCTGGCAACGGCGCGACAGCGTACGTTCGGTGGTATAGACCCGGGCAGCCCAGGCGGCGAGCGACGTGTTGTCCGAAGGGCAGTGCTCCAGCGCCTCCAGCACCGGTGCCAGGAATTTGTCTTCGGACGACGGCAAGTAGGTTTGCTGAATCGGCGACAGATGCAGTTGGTCGATCAGCGCCCGGCACAGGCGCAAATCCTGTTTGCTCTGAGGGATGTATTGTTTGCGTGCGTAAAAATCTTCGGCAATGGCGCGGAAAATCGGCGTTACGCTGATCAAACAGGGGTCAACCGGAAGCCCGGCGCACAATGGCAACGCAATATCGACCATGCGGCACTGCGCCAATCGCTGGTTATAACAGGAGTGTTCAATGCCAGCCGGTGCCCACAGCACAAACTCCGGCGGTGCCAGAAAACGCTGGCCGCCGATGCGCAGCACCATCACACCGGCCTTGACCCACATCAACTGCCCCCAACTGTGCTGGTGTGGCTGAAATTCTGTACGGGCGTTGAACTCCTCGCAGCGGAATTGCACCGGCCGTGGCGCCGGGATCAGCGCTTCGGGATAATGACGAATTTCTGGCATGGTTTCGCCCCGTGACTTGTCTTGTTTAGGGAAAATATTGTCTGGATATCGCTATATATAATAAACCGGACACGAGTAAACTAGCCAGCATGTCCGTTGTTAATGAGAATAATTATCATGAATATGCTATTTCCTCTGCTGGCGGTGTTGATTTGGTCAATCAATGCCGTGGTCAGCAAGCTCTCCGCCACCGCCATCGATCCGGCCGCCATCTCCTTCTACCGCTGGCTGCTGGCGTTGATCGCTCTGACGCCTTTCGTCCTGCCTGGGGTGATCCGTCACTGGGGGGCGATACGCGCCAACTGGTGGAAGTTGCTGGTTCTCGGCATGTTGGGCATGGTGCTGTATCAGAGCCTGGCCTATTACGCGGCACACAGCGTCAGCGCACTGTTTATGGGGATCATTGTTTCCCTGATCCCGTTACTGACCATTCTGATCAGTATTGTGTTATTGCGGGTAGCACCGACGGTGGGCATTGCGATCGGCAGCCTGTTGTCGCTGGCTGGCTTAATCTGGCTGGTGAGCGCCGGTAACCCGGCCGAATTGTTGCAACATGGCATCGGCAAAGGCGAGTTGATGATGTTTGCCGCCACCGCCGCCTATGCGCTGTATGGCGTGCTGACCAAGCGCTGGGCGATCGCCCTGCCAAATTGGCAGTCACTGTATGTACAGATCGTCTTCGGCGTAGTATTGCTGTTGCCTAATTTCCTGATGGCACAAGACGTCGCGCTGACCAGCCAGAATATCCCGCTGGTGCTGTTCGCCGGTATCCCGGCCTCGATCATTGCACCTTACCTGTGGATCCACGGCGTAATGCGTCTGGGTGCCAATACCGCGTCGATCTTTATGAATCTGGCCCCGGTATTTACCGCCATCATTGCGGTGCTGTTCCTGCATGAACATCTGCACAGCTACCATCTGATTGGCGGCGGCATCACCTTGCTGGGTGTGATCCTGTCGCAGCGCCTGCGCACGCCGCTGGCACGCAAGGCAAAACAAACCGCAGAGTGTGAAAGCTAAGGCAGCAATTGAAAGCGCACCCGCACCAGCAGGCCTCCCAGGGTGGCTGAGGTCAACAGCTCCGGGCGGGTGCCGTGATAACGGGTAATGTCGCTGACCAGCGCCAGCCCCAGGCCGGCACCGGGCTGATTGCCCACGTTATCCAGCCGATGAAACGGCTGCAGCGCCTGTGCCGTGTCCTGTTCGGCAATGCCCGGGCCACTGTCTTCAATTTCCAGCACGCACTCCCCTGCCAACTGATCCATGGTGAGTCGTGCCGTGACCGTACCCTGATTCGGGGTGTATTTCAGCGCATTGTCCAGCAGGTTGGCGCACAGTTCGGTCAGCAGCAGCGCCTCCCCACCAACCCAACAGACGGATTCCCCCTCATACCCCAGATCGATACGTTTACTGCGCGCCTGCGGCAGCCGTGAAAAACAGGCATCGCGCAGCACTTGCGCCAGGTTCACCGGCTGCAACTTGTGATCCGCCTGGTGTTCATGGGCTTTGAGCCTGGAGAGATAGAGCAGACGATCGGTCAGCGCCACGGTGTTATCCAGCGTAGCGCTCATCGCTAACAGGCTTTCCCGCCACTGCTCCGATTTATCGCTGGCCAGCGCTACCCCCACCTGAGTCTTCAGCACGGTTAACGGCGTGCGAAGTTGGTGCGAAGCGTCAGCACTGAAACGTTCCTGACGCGCCACCATCAGCCGCAGCCGTTCAATATAACGGTTAAATGCCAATAGCAGTGGCTGCATTTCCGACCAAGGCAATACCATCGGCAAGGGCGTCAGTTCACCCGGATCGCGCCGCAGCATGATGCCGGAAAGCTTGCGCATCGGCTTCAGCACCCGCTTGAGCAGCGCAAAGGCCAGGATCATGGTCAACACCACCACGGTCCCCTGGCTGAGCAACGCGGAAAGCATCATTTGCCGCGCCAGATAGCGGCGTGACTCCAGCGTTTCCGCCACCAGAATGGTCGCCATGCCCATCACGCCAGATTCATTGATCGGCTGGTACAGCGCAGCCACGCGAATAGGTCGGCCGCGATATTCGGCATCATAGAAATGCACCAGCGCTGGATACAGGCTGGAACGCAGAATATGGGGCGGCATCGGCGGCAGATCGTTATAGCCAGAAATACTTTCCCCCAGCGGGGAGATCACTTCGTAATACAGCTGATCGTTCATGTTGCGCTCGAAGCTGTCGAGCACCACATAGGGTACATCCGCTTCCAAGCGACCATTGCGCACCACCAGCCGCTCCGCCACGGTACGCGCCGACGCCAGCAGCGTGCGATCGTAGGCCAGCGTGGCAGCATTCATCGCGCTGAAGTAGTGGGTATAAATCGAGATGCAGCCCAACACCAGCAGCGGTAAACCAAAGAATAACAACAGTTGATAAAACAGCGATCTCGGCGCGTTAAACCACCTCATTGCTAAGCTCCAGGCTGTAGCCCAGACCGCGCAGGGTGATTATCGCCACATTGCTGCCCTGCAGCTTTTTCCGCAGCCGATGAACGTACAGTTCGATGCTCTCCGGATTGGCCTCATCGGACAGAGTAAACACCTGTTCAAACAGTTGCTGTTTGGCAACCGGTCGGCCACGCCGATGGATCAACGCGGTCAGCACCGCCAGTTCCCGTGGCGTCAACTGCAAGGGTTTGTCGTCCAGTTGGAAATAGCCTTCATCATGATAGGTCAGCGCCCCGTACTGCAGCGCCTGTTGAGTGACGCCAACGCTGCGGCGCAGCAACGCCCGGATACGCGCTTCCAGCTCATCCAGCTCGAACGGCTTGGTCAGGTAATCGTCTGCACCCAGATTCAGCCCTTTGACCCGATCGGCGACGTCAGTTCTGGCCGTCAGCAACAACACCGGCAAATCCTGTCCGCGCTTGCGCAGCCGTGCCAGCAGCTCCAGCCCATTCAGGCGCGGCAACGCCACGTCGAGCACCACCAGCGCATAGGTTTCGTTTAATAACAGATGGTCGGCCGCCAGCCCGTCCGGTGCGACGTCGACGGCAAAACCGACGCCGGTCAGCGCCTTTTGCAACCAGTGAGATAACTCGGGATGGTCTTCAACCAATAACAGACGCATTTTTCCATTCCATTGATTTATCTATACCTACAGGCCAGATGCAGTGCCGAGGGACCCGGCTCTGGTCAGTGGTTAATTAACATATTGATAACCGAAGGATGGCACGTAAGACCGGGGGATAGAAGGGTTATGCCGAGCCAGTTTTGGGAGCTGGGGCACAATTGTGACACGGAATAAACGCTGGCCCGTCGGCGCAGCCGTCTATTCAGCGGGCAGACTATTACTTTTCTCTGTCGGCCAGGGCGATATCCAACACCGGCTGCAATTTGGCTGGCGTGAATGGAGGAGAAACCAATACCGAGCGATTATTGGCAGCAAAAACAATATCAATGCCGGTAATACAGGCCGTCATAGGGCAAACGTATTTATCGCCTTTGGGATCGGCGAAATGCAGTTCAAAAACGCCGATGTCCGGGCGCAGGCGTTTCAGCCGGCACTCACCTTCCTCCCCGGAAAGGTCGGCATATGCCGAGGGCAACATTTTGATAGCTTTGACTTTCTCGCTGTCCCTGCCACCGAATAATTTCCCTAATAAAAACATAATCCCGCACCTGTCATAATTTTAATTTTAGGCATTTTATCTCAAAAAAACCTCGGCAAAACTGATAATACACAGGTTTTAAGCAGGGTTTACGGGCTGTAATTATCACGGGGAATGTGTTAGCGCAACGGCCGCCCCGTAAACACCGCTGTTTTGCCCCTAACAGGAGATGCGTATCACATCCCGTAAACTTTTCCGCGGGTTGAAAGGTAAATGAAAGGTTATTGATTTAACAATCCAGCAACCCGTATCGGCGGGGATCGACACCGACTGAAAAAATACCTTGGGGAAAGCAATGAAAAAAATAATCACCCGCACTCTGACCGCTACCGCCCTGCTGCTGGCAGCCCATCAGGCCTTTGCCATTGAAGCGCCAAAACGTACCGAATGTATCGCCCCTGCCAAGCCCGGCGGTGGGTTTGACCTGACCTGCAAGCTGATTCAGGTCTCGCTGCAGGAAACCAAAGCCATCGATAAACCGATGCGCGTCACCTACATGCCTGGTGGCGTTGGCGCGGTGGCCTATAACGCCATCGTAGCCCAACGTCCGGCGGAATTCGGCACCGTGGTCGCCTTCTCCGGCGGCTCGTTGCTGAACCTGTCACAGGGGAAATTCGGCCGTTACAACGTCGACGACGTGAAATGGCTGGCCGCCGTCGGTACCGATTACGGCATGATCGCGGTTCGCGCCGACTCGCCGTACAAAACCCTGAAGGATCTGATGGACGCCTTCCAAAAAGATCCGAACAGCGTGGTGTTCGGCGCAGGTGCCTCTATCGGCAGCCAGGACTGGATGAAAACCGCCCTGCTGGCGCGTGAAGTCGGGGTCGATCCTCACAAAATGCGTTACGTGGCATTCGAAGGCGGCGGCGAACCGGTTACCGCCCTGCTCGGCAACCATATTCAAGCGGTCTCCGGCGATCTGAGTGAAATGGTGCCCTACCTGCAAGGCGACAAAATCCGCGTGCTGGCGGTGTATGCCGATCAGCGTTTGCCGGGCCAGTTAGCCAACGTACCAACCGCCAAAGAGCAAGGATTCAATCTGGTTTGGCCGATTATTCGCGGCTTCTACGTGGGTCCGAAGGTCAGCGAAGAGGAATACCAATGGTGGCTCGACACCTTCAAGAAAATGATGGCAACCGACGAGTTCAAAAAGCAGCGCGATCTGCGCGGCCTGTTTGAATTCAACCTGGCCGGCAAGGAACTGGATGCCTACGTGAAAACCCAGGTCAATCAGTATCGCGAACAGGCCAAAGTATTCGGCCTGGCCAAGTAACCGGGGGCCTACCATGAGCGATCGCATTTTTGCCGGTTTCTGGCTGCTGCTGTGTATCGGCGGCCTGTTTATCGGCTGGGGTATTCAGAGCGAATACAGTTACGAACCCCTAGGGCCACGTCCTTTCCCGCTGGCGATTCTCAGCCTGATGGCGCTGTGCGCAGCCCTGCTGCTGCTGAACAAACCTCAGGTGGTTGAATGGCCACATAACAAAGTCATGCAACGCCTGCTGGTGCTGGTGATTACCCTGGTGCTGTACGCCTGGGGTTTCGAGTGGCTGGGCTTTCCGCTGGCAACGACATTGTTGACCTTCAGCATTGGCCTGCTGTTCCAGGCCAGCCTGAAGGCGGCATTAGTGTCCGGCGTGGTGATGGGCGTGGCGCTGTATTACGCCTTTGACCGCTTACTTGATGTGACACTGCCACTCGGCGTTTGGCTGAGCTAACGGGGGCGATGATGGAAACCTGGATGTATTTATCTCAAGGGTTCGAGGTGGCATTGGTGCCACAGAACCTGATTATCGCCCTGATCGGCTGCTTCGTCGGCACCATTGTCGGCCTGCTGCCGGGGTTGGGGCCGATCAACGGCGTGGCTATTTTGCTGCCGCTGGCGTTCGCACTCAAACTACCTGCCGAGTCCGCGCTGATCCTGTTGGCGACGGTGTATATCGGCTGCGAGTACGGCGGTCGTATCTCCTCGATACTGCTTAACGTACCGGGTGACGCGGCGGCCATCATGACCGCGCTGGACGGCTACCCGATGGCGCAGCAAGGCCGTGCCGGTGTGGCACTGTCGATCTCGGCAGTCAGCTCCTTTGTCGGTTCGATGATCGCCATTGGCGGGATTATCCTGTTCGCCCCACTGCTGGCACGCTGGTCGCTGGCGTTCGGCCCGGCAGAGTATTTCGCCCTGATGGTGTTCGCCATCGCCTGCCTGGGCAGCATGATGAGTCAGAACCCACTGAAGTCGCTGCTGGCGGCGCTGATTGGCCTGGGGCTGGCGACGGTCGGGGTGGATGCCAACACCGGCGTTTACCGCTTCACCTTCGACAGTGTTCATCTCTCCGACGGCGTACAGTTCATCGTGGTGGTGATCGGCCTGTTCTCGGTCAGTGAAATCCTGTTGATGCTGGAAAGCACCAGCGGCGGACAAAAGCTGGTGCGCAAAACCGGCCGCCTGCTGTTCAACCGTAAGGAAGCCGCCCAGTGCGTTGGCCCAACCTTGCGTTCTTCGGTGATTGGTTTCTTCGTCGGCATTCTGCCGGGCGCCGGTGCCACCATCGCCAGTGCGCTCACCTACATGACCGAAAAGAAAATCAGCGGTAACAGCGACACCTTCGGTAAAGGGGATATTCGCGGCGTGGCAGCGCCTGAGGCCGCCAATAATGCCTCAGCCTGCGGCTCGTTTATTCCGATGCTGACGCTGGGCGTGCCGGGTTCCGGTACCACGGCGGTGATGATGGGTGCGCTGACGCTGTATAACATCACGCCTGGCCCGGCGATGTTCACCGAACAACCGGATATCGTCTGGGGCCTGATCGCCGCATTGTTGATTGCCAACGTCATTTTGTTGATCATGAACCTGCCGCTGGTTGGTCTGTTCACCCGCATGCTGACCATTCCGCTGTGGTTCCTGGTACCGGCGATTGCCGCAGTGTCGGCGGTCGGTGTTTATGCGGTGCACAGCACCACCTTTGACCTGCTGTTGATGGTCGGATTGGGGGTGTTTGGCTACATCCTGAGGAAAATGCACTTCCCGATGTCGCCGCTGATCCTGGGCTTCGTGTTGGGAGAGATGCTGGAGCAGAACCTGCGCCGCGCGCTGTCAATCAGCAACGGACAGTTTGGCATCCTGTGGAGCAGCAGCATCGCGCAAACCTTGCTGGTGTTGGCGGTGGCCGTTCTGGTATTGCCGCTGGTGTTGCGCGTAATACGCAAGCGCCGCCGGCTGGCGGAAACGGCGAAGGCCGAATAAGTTTAAAGGAAGGGGTTATAACCCTAATGCTGATGGTTTAAGCGCGTTCGAACAATTCGACCAGAGAGACAATCCGGAGTCAGCCCTTTGGCTCTGGATTTTTTATGTCTGAACAGGATATGGACTTCGTTGTTCGCGATTTATCCATTACAAGTGCCTACCATCATCTCGATATCGTTCTTCATACTGATGACAACTATCAAAGTCTGGCCCCCAGCGTCTGGGAGAAGGCCCCATGGCGCTACCTTTTCATACCTGCAATAAGAAGAGGTAGCGCTGAGAGGTCGTTTTACGGAGGGTGTGAAGCACGGGCTGAGGTATTCTAGAAGCCTACAATATGAATCGTGGCTTACCCATAAATTTCTCCTATATTAAAAATATGAGAAAATTTCATATTCTAGTTAGGAAACACTCTCGTCATTGCTGCTCAATCAGGTTAATGATAGTGTAACGAAAATAGCCTCTGCGACATTACAGACGGACTATTGATAAGGATTATCAATATAAAACGAAGGAGTTATAATGTATAGGAACTTTATTTTTTGCTGTGCTTTTTTATTGTCTCAACAAGCCATAGCTGGCGCATATATGCTTCCTGTATCTTTTGCTAACTGGACTGTTGTTCAATCTTTGGTTACATGGGATGAAAGTTATTCTGATCTCAATCCTTGCTATGGATGGACGTCTTGTTTTATTGGTCCGGATGTAAAATATAGCACTAGGTCTCCTGGGTTATATGGTTCATGTGTAGATTCTAACAATTGTCTTCGAATTGAGAAATATAGAACAGCAAAAGAAGTAGAGGCTGCATGGAAGCTTTCCTTTGGTGTTCCATGGACCTCAAAACCTTACGTAGTGAATGGCCTTGATGCCAGCTGCGTTGGCGTTTTTTATATAAAGACACCATCAATGTCTGGAGGTGCTGCTTTATGGCCTAATTCTGTTTGCGGTAAATTACCACCACAAAACCAATCTTGTGATGTGTCTATCCCAACGGTAATAGATTTTGGCATACTTCCGCAAAATGAAATTTTCGGGGTGGAGAGGACCATTTATGGAACAGTTGGATGCATCAAATCAGGAACGGTGAAAATATACGCTCAATCTACGCTTGGTGAGGGTAGAATTTATCTAAATAACAACAGAAACTTTTATTCAACGCTATTTTTGGATGGAAACTCCGCATGGACAGGTGTGGATTACCATCTGACTGGTGGAACAAGAAGAAATATCAACCTGAAAGCAACATTGACAGCAAATGCAACCGTCAGCCCAGGCGTTTTTTCAGGCAATGCTATTATTTACATTGCGTATCTATAATACTTTCCTATGGGACTGTAGTGGTCAACTAATATTGGCCACCACATTACACTGTTTGGACGTTACTCTGACGTGGGCCGGATTGCGGCATATTCGCAAACATCGCCTAAGTCGGAAACGGCCAAGGCCGGGTAAGTTAAAAGGGTGGGAACACTCAACTCACCAAACGACCGACAGAGTGAGTTATTAAGGAGAGCCTGCCGAAAGGGCCGTAGCAGCTTTAGCTCCCAGAGTGCCCCTCGGTGCGCCAGGCCCAGGTATCTCGGGCTTTAATCAAACTTGAACGGGGTAATAACCCCGCCCTTTCCCGTTAACGCTTAATGTCGTTTATCGCCCGTTCCAGGGCGGCAATATCATTGTCGGCCAGCCAAGGTTGCACGCGGGCAAACTCCTCGGTCGACAAATCATAAATACGCAAAGCCAATAACCGGGCGATGGTCCGCGGGCTAAACCGCAACTTGATTGGCCGCGCCGGATTGCCGCCCACGATAGCGTAAGGTTCGACATCCGCAGTCACTATGCTGCCTGCAGCCACCACCGCCCCTTCGCCAATAGTGACGCCCGGCATCAGCATCGCCCGCATGCCTATCCAGCAGCCGTCGCCCAACCGGGTATCGCCCTTGGGCTGATAAGCGGTCTGGATGCTCTCCATAAACGGGTACAGGCTCAGCCAATCGATACGGTGCGTATGATTGCCGCCCATTAGGATCACCGCCTCGGCGGCTATGCAGACATAATCGCCGATCAGCAATTTGTCTATCGGCCCCAACGGGGGCCACTGCCGGCTGACCGCGTCGCCGTGTAAATAACGCACCACCGAGCGTTCGAAACCGCTATCCCAGCAGTCGCTGTAATAGCTGTGGGTTCCCTTGACGATAATATTGGGATTGGTCACCGTTTGGTGCAGCAGTTCTGTTTTTGACCAGTGTTTTTCTGTCATGGTAGTTACTCTTTTATTCAGTACAAGAGCCACAGCCGAAGGTTTGTGGCAGTGTTTTTTGGTCACAAAACACTGCCGGGTTAAGCGATGAGTGCCCGCTTTAATCTTGGGTTATTGGTCATTATTGCCTCCAAATTGCGGCATAAGGGTAACAAATCACGCCTCAGCCGTCTTGCTCTTCAGCATCAATACCCCACCCATCACCAGCACGCTGCCCAGCAACTGTAACTGATTCATGTTTTCCCCCAGCAGGAAATAGGCAATGACCGCCGTAAACACCAGCTCCAGCGACAAAATCAGGTTGGCCACCGCCAGCGGTAAGGTTTTCAGACTGATGTTATACAAACCAAACCCCAACAGCGTCGGCCCGGCAGCCAGGGTTAGCAACAACAGCCAGCCACGCCACTCAATACCCTGAACGCCGTGGGACAGGAACCATAAAGAACCGGTCATGCCGTGGAACGCCGCCAGCGGGTAGAACGTTAACGCGGCGTTGAACAGCCACTGGTAGATGGCCGAAAAGCCGAACACATATAAAATGGTATTCCACACCGGATAATGCCGTTCCGTCGCTACCCGCCCGCCCAGCGTGTAGAGGGTATAACCGATACCGGACAACATACCGACCAGCAGCCCCAGCAGGTTAAAATGGCTGTTGCCCATGCTGTCACCGTTGCTGACCAGGAAACAGCCGCCCAGGCTGACCACAATCACCACCAACTGGCGCAGGTTCAAGCGCTCGCTGTAGATCATCCAACCGAGAAAGACGGTAAAGCCCACCGAACAGTAAGTCAGAATGGTCGCCACCGACGCGCCGTTCAGCGCCACCGACAACGTCCACAGGCTGTTGAATACCGCCAGCAGCAGGCCATAGCAGGCATAAAAGGGGATCTGCGAACGCCGTAAACACGCCCACTCGGGCTTAAACAGCAACAACGCCGGTAATAAAACCAGCGCCACCAATGCTGCTCGCCAAAAGGCCAGCACAAAGGTCGGCAGGTGATAATACTCTGTCAGCACGCGGATAATAATGGCGGTAAAAGCCAGCAACATGGCGCTGATAATGGCAATCACATAACCCTGACTGCTGCCCTGTAAAATACCCGCGCCGGGGAAAACCGGCCTGGCTGAAACACCTGATGGTAATGACATGACACCCTCAAAAAACGGCGGTAATGGACTCAGGCTGAGATTCTAACGCCGCGCGACTTTGCCGCCAGAGCCACTTTCCCCTAATGTTATACAGGCCACTTTTATCCGCTTGAAGGCCTGTTGCTATGGGGTATAGTAAAAATCATCACCGTTAACCGAGCCAATTTCGCATGCATATTCCATTAGACCGCCAGCAGGACGTCCCGCTGTATCTGCAAATTGAAGAAGCGCTGCGGCGGGCGATCCTGAGCGGCGTATTTGTCGATGGCGATAAGTTGCCTTCAACCCGTACCCTGGCAAGCGAACTGGCCGTCAGCCGGTTAACGGTAGATAACGCCTATGCCGAACTGGCGGCCAAAGGCTTCTTGCGCCAACGGCGCGGCAGTGGTGCCTATGTCCAGCACCCGCTGCCGCAACCCACTCAACCGCGCCCCAGCACCGACACAGCTTTCCCGAAGGAACGTTTCACCACCCTGACCTCACGGCTGGATGGCTACCCCGATATCCCTCTGCCGGACAACATCATCAACTTTGCCGCCGGTGTCGGTAGCCCGAAGGTTTTCCCTCAGGAAGAATTCCGCAAGATATTGCTGTCGGTACTCAGCCGCCATGCGGAAGAGGCTTTCAGCTATGGCGAATACTGTGGCTACTACCCGCTGCGCGATACGCTGGGGCGGATCCTCACCGCGCAGGGCATTCCGACCCATGCGGAACAATTATTGATCACCAACGGTTCGCAGCACGCCATCAGCCTGATTGTGCAAAGCCTGCTGGAACCGGGCGATACGGTAATCGTCGAACAGCCGACCTACGCCGAAGCGCTGGGGCTGCTGCGCCTGCACCACATCAATATCGTCACTGTCCCCAGCGATCGGCACGGCATGCTGGTTGAACAACTGCCAGCCCTGCTGGAAAAACATCGCCCGAAGCTGATTTACACCATTCCCAATTTCCATAATCCCACCGGACGCTGCATGAGCGAAACCCGCCGTCGACGCCTGTTGGCACTGGCCCAGCGCGCTGGCGTGGTGATCCTGGAGGACGATTTTGTCGGCGATCTGCGCTACACCGGCAAGCAGTTACCGTCTCTGCGGGCGCTGGCGCAGCCGGGTGCGGTGATTTACGTCAGCACTTTTTCCAAAATGCTGTTACCCAGTATGCGCATTGGCTATTTGGTGGCGGACAGCGAACATTATCAGCGCATCGCCCGGCTGAAACACGTCGACAGTTTTACCAGTTCCAACCTGATCCAGCGGGCGCTGGACGCCTTCGTCACCATCGGTCGCTACGACAAACAGTTGCGGCGCGCCGGGCGGATCTATCGCCAACACCGGGACGTGATGGTGGCGGCTTTGCAGCAACAACTGCCGCCAGGCTGCCAGTTTGAAACACCGGAGGGCGGGCTGTTTATCTGGCTGACACTGCCTGCGACCGTTAACACCGAAGCCCTGATGCCGGTGGCCTGGCGACAGGGTGTGACTTTTGCGCGCGGAGAATGTTTTTATGCCGAGGAACAGCGTGGCACACACGGCCTGCGATTGAATTTCGCCGCCAATACGCCACTACTGATTGAGGAAGGTATCGCCCGGCTGTGCCGGGCGATTAGTCAGGTGATGGTGTCAGAATAAGCCGCTGATTACAGCCCGGCCCACCACAGCCGCAGCTTCATGCCCCAGTAGCTGGTCCACCCAGTAGTGCTCTGCACCACCTGGCCTTTGGAGATAAACACCAGCGTCGGGGTGACGCCGATTTGCCACTGCGCCGACAGCTTGCCACGCGGATCATTCACCACCGGCAAGGTCACCCGTTTGCCCGCCAGCCACTGCGCTACCTGACTGTCGTCGCCGGAGCGCAGCGCTACGGTCAGTACATTGCCCCCTTCGCCGACCAGTCTGGCGACATAGGGGGTGGTGAAGCGGCAAACACCGCACCAACTGGCCCAGAAATAGACCAGCAACGGCTTATCCTGACTGAGCTGCGCCAGTGACACCTGTTCACCGTTCAGCGTCGTCAGAACCTGCGAGTCGAAGGCTGCCGGTGCCTGCGGTGCGCGCAGCCAGTCCATCCCGAACGCCGCCACCAGGACGATCAGCAGCAGGATCAGCAGTTCGCGCGTCCAACGTCGCAGCCTAGCCATTTTTGACCTTCGCCAATTGTTGTTTCACCATCGCTTCCAGCTCCTCGTAAGACACGGCCCCCGGCAGCATCTGGTCACCAATCAGCGTCGCCGGCGTCCCCTGCACGCCCAGTTGCTCCGCCAGTTCCATGTTAGTGCGCAGCGTGGTCATGCTTACCTCGCTGGGTGCTACGGCTTTCACACCGGTTTTCTGCTGTGCGGCGGCAATGCTGGCGGTGTCGTGGAAACCTTTCTTCGCCATCAGCCGCTGGTGCAACGCCCAGAACTGATCAGGATGCTGCTGCCAGGTGGTCAAGGCTACGCGCGCCGAACTGACCGAGCTTTCCCCTTTGAACGGCAACAGCTTCACCACCAACGCCACATCCGGGTTCTCTTTAACGATTTTTTCCAGCATCGGGTCAAAACGCTTGCAGTACGGGCAGTTGTAATCGGTAAAGGTTACCAGCGTCAGTTTGGCATTGGCTGCCCCCAAACGCGGACTGGCCGGGTCTTCATACAAAGTTTTGGCGTTTTGCTTTATCGCCTGGCTGATTTGCTGGCCGGCGGTTTGCTGCTGCCAGGCATCAACCGCCTGCGCCAGAATATCCGGGTTGGACACCAGGGTTTCGCGGATCAGCTCTTTAATGCGGACTTCCTGTTCTGGAGTAAATGGGGCAGCGGCCCAGACCGGGGTGGCGATCAGCATCAGTAAAATCATTAATTTTTTCATTGTGAATTTCCTTTGGCGGCGGACAGGGTTTGCAATACGGCATCGCGGGACAATAGCGGGGACAACACCACGCCATCTCGGCTGCCGGGGCCATAAATTTGATTAAAAGGCACGGCGACGCTGCCGCGTTGTTGCAGGAAGGCGCTAATTTCGGCCGATGGACGGCTCCAGTCCCCCCGCAGGGCAACAACGTCCTCAGCGCTCAGCGCCTTTTGCACGTCATCGCGCAGCAGTACGTTGAATTTGTTGGCTTTACAGGTCACGCACCAGTCGGCAGTGACGTCGACAAACACCCGTTTGTTCTGGGCCAGCGCCTGAGTAATAGCCTCTTCGCTCAGCGGTTGCCAGGCCACATTGTCGTGCAGCGGCTGACGCCACAGCCCGGCGGTCAGCGAACCGGCCAATAGCACCATCCCGACCAGTACCAGGGTCCCGGCAGCCAGCTTGGCCGCCAGACGAATGCCATGTTGCCAGCCGACCGCCAGCAACAGGGCCAGCAGAGCTATAACCCCCACCACCAGCGTCTCTATCCCACCGATGTGGTTGGCCATCAGGCTTAGCAGCCACAGCGAAGAAGCCAGCATCAGCAGGCCCATCACCAGGCGCAGACTGTTCATCCAGCGCCCAGGACGAGGTAGACGCAGCGCCAACGCCGGCCAGGCGGCAATCAGCAGCCAGGGCAGGCTCATGCCGATGCCCAGCGCGACAAACATGCCCCACAACACCGGCAAGGGTGCTGCCAGAGCAAAGGCCACTGCGGTACCCAGGAAAGGCGCGGAACATGGCGTCGCCAGTAAGGTAGCGAAAGCGCCCTGCCAGAAATGGCCACTCAGGCCATGGCCGTTATGGGTCGCCAGTTTGGTGTTCAGCGAAGAGGAAAGCTGCAGATGGAACAGGCCGAACAGGTTGGCACTGAATAACAGCGTTACCAACACCATAAAGCCGATAAACCACGGATTTTGGAACTGGATACCCCAGCCAAGCGCCTGATTGCTCAGCCGCAGCAGCGTCATCAGCAAGGCCAGCACCATAAACGACGCTACAATGCCGAACGACGAGGCTAGAAATTGCAGCCGAATGCTGTGTCGGTCGCGCTGTTCGACCTGCAAAATCGAACCCAGCTTGATGCCCAATACCGGCAGCACGCAGGGCATCAGGTTGAGGATCAGCCCACCGAGCAGCGCCATCAGGACCGCCTGCCACAGTGAGAAGCTTGCCGCAACGTGAGAGGCCAGTGGCCCTTCAATAGGTAACGTCACCTGCTGCGCCACGCCGCCGTCACCGATCACCAACGTCAGGGTTTTGCCACGCAGATCCGGTGCGCTATCACCCCAGCCATCACTCACCGGCACCCGCGCGAACATCCGGGTTCCGTCGCTGCTGACCTTCGGCTTGCCGAGATCGGCATCCTCCAGCGTATCGAAGAACAGCTCAGGCTGCTGCCAACCGGCGGTTCGCTCGGCGCTGATCTGCAGCTCCCCGTTCTGATAGCCGGCTTTAATGCTCTCCACCAGCCCATCAGCAATGGGTACCTGCCCCATCGCCTGGGCAAAGTCATGAGTAAACTGCGCGTCTGACGGCGCGCCAAGATCCAGACTGAACGGATAGTCGGTCAAGATGCAGACGTTGCTGCAGGTAGACAGCGTCAGGGTGCCCGCCAACTGACGCGGCACCGCACCTTTCATTACCATCGGCAACTCAACCCGGTCGTGATAACCCTGGGTAGAAATACCGGCAACGTCAAAACGCTGCGGCGTCGGCCAGTACCAGGTCGCCGGCGGTGGATTGCCCTGCCAGGTGATGGCCGGTGCAATGCCGCCTTCCCCCGGTGAACGCCAATAGGTTTTCCAGCCTTTTTGCAGTTCTATGCCCAGCAGCAAACGGGTTTCCCCATTGTGCGAAGTGTCGGCACGCAGCCGCACCTTGGCGTGATCGTTAGTCGGACTTTGTAGCCAGCCGCTGTCCGCTGCCTGCAAAACAGGTAACCACAGCAGTAACAGGCAGGCTAATGCCGACCTGATGATATTCAACATGTTTTTTCTCCATAAATAAGCCAATCACCAAAACAGACGGGTGATTAACTCATTCACGGAACACGCATAATCGCAGATGTACCCTGAGGGTGGTGGGGGAAATAACTCTGGGAGGGGGAATCCGCAGACGTGCGGCCACGGTGGGTGCCAATAGCACCAGTAACAGACCCAGGCCGAACAGCAGGGTTTCGAACATCACCGGCGGCGAGGCCAACAACGATTTGGCACTCAGTTCGCATGGCGTGGGTTGCAGTTCGGCGGTGTCATCGGCGGGGGATTGTGCGGCGCTGGCGGCAGGCAGACCCGTCA
The DNA here is from genome assembly GCF_008830365.1 of Serratia proteamaculans. Taxonomy (GTDB): domain Bacteria; phylum Pseudomonadota; class Gammaproteobacteria; order Enterobacterales; family Enterobacteriaceae; genus Serratia; species Serratia proteamaculans. Next base: position 1,752,627 of record NZ_WBKI01000001.1, read on the forward strand.
CTTGCTGCAACGCATGCAGGCTCGCCATGCGCTGAGTCATGCAGGTCAATACCACCAGGCAAGCCAGGCATAAAAACCATTTTGCAATCCGCTGCTGTTTAACCATGCCGTCCTCAATTCCAAGTCTGCGCTTATCTTAGCGACGCAGACGCGTTTAGCAATGTTTTGCCTGTAAAGAAATGTCTGACGGCGGTATTGATGACGGCCATTTACAGGTATCATAAGCACAATCCTGCGCTTTTCGCCGGGTATGACGATTTTCTACACAGCGAAGGACAGGTGATATGCAACCTTTGAGTGGACCGGGCACCCCGATCGCCAACGATCGTTCCCCGAGCCCGGACAAAACCACATCCACTGACGGTAGTCCGCTCTCCCCGGCACAACGCACGACGCTGGAGAAACTGGTCGTCAAGATCATGGCGCTCAGCCCGGCCAAGTCCGCAGAGATTTGGGTCACGCTGCGCCATGACCTGCAGACGGACAACAACAGCGAACTGCTGGCACGCCATTTCCAACCGGCCGAGCAACTGTTGCAAAACCGTCTGGCACAGGTGCAACAAAGCCATGCCAGCCGCCAACTATTGCAGCAGCTTACCGAACTGTTGCCGCAGGGCAATAACCGCCTGGCCGTCAGCGACTTTATTCGCCAGCAGTTTGGCCATACGGTGCTGAGCCAATTGAGCCATCCGCAGTTAGAACAGGTACTGAACCTGTTGCAGACCCGCAGCCTGGCCATTCCTCAGCCGCAGCAAACCACCACCAGCGATCGCCCGCTGCTGCCTGCCGAGCACCAGAGCCTGCAACAGCAGGTGACCAAGCTCAGCGCCGCCACCGGCGAATCACCGGTCAAGATCTGGCAGACGCTGTTTGACCTGAGTGGGGTAAAAACCAACGATCCGCTGCCTGCCCGCCACTTCCAACTGCTGAACCAGTTTTTGCAGGTGAAGGTCGCGCTGAGTCCACAGACTGCACCAACGCTGAACAACCTGTTGGCCGTGCTCAAACAGCCGGCAGACTCTCAGGAGCAACAGCAGTTGAATGACTACTGCCAGTCACGTTTTCACTGCAATGCCAGCGCACCGCTGACCCATCCGCAGATGAGCGATATTATTAACCAGCTGTTTGCGCGCCGTCTGGAAAAGAGCGGCCCGGCACAGCCGCTGTCCGGCAGCCATGCCGAACCGCAGCCATTGCTCAACCCACTGATTGCCGCCCTGCCCCAACCGCTGCAAAAAGCGCTGAGCAAGCCGGCCGTGGCCTTTATCCTGTTTATTCTGGTGCTGGCCCTGGTATTGGCGCTGGTGTTTTAACCCTTCAGGCGCAGCCGCAATCTTCTCCAATAGCACTTCCCTGCAGCGAGCCCGGCTGTTCACCGGTGGCCAATGGATGGCCATCGCGTAACCAGAAGTCCAACCCGCCAATCAACTCCTTCACCCGAAATCCTTGCAGCGCCAACTTGTACGCCCCCTTGGTGGAGCCGTTGCAGCCAATGCCATCGCAATAAGTGACATAGACTTTATCGCGCGCCAGATGCGCCGTACCGGCCTCGTCCATCAGGCGATGGGGCAAACTGATGGCACCAGGAATATGACCGGCCGCGTATAGGGCTTCCGCACGGGTATCGATCACCAGGATCTCACTGACGCCGTTGCGTAGATCTTCCGCCACGTCCCACGCATCTGCGTAATAACTCAGCTTCGCGGCCAGATAATCCAGACTCTGCGTCGCTGTCCCCGGTGGAAAGGTCAAAACCAATGAAGATACCGCCATGGAATTCACTCCTGTTGATAAACACTGATGACAATATTGCCTGATTTTGGTCTTATGATTGATACCCATTTTCGCCCATTGATAAGTCCCATTATGGCCAGCACGCTACTCACTCTTTTTCACCTGCCGGAACACGCCAACGGGACCTTGCGTGAGCGCGTAAGCAGCACGCTGCGCCGGGCTATCCATAACGGGACGTTGATCAGCGGGCAACGTTTGCCCTCATCCAGAGTACTGGCGGCAGATTTAGCGGTCTCACGCGTGACCGCCGAGGCGGCCTACGGCCAACTTGAGGCCGAGGGCTATCTGCAGCGCCGGGTGGGTCAAGGCACTTTCGTGGCGGCTGGCATCGTCAAATCAGTGCCTGTAGCCAAAGTCAGCGGCGAGCCGCGCCTGTCATTGCGCGGCCGACAGATCGTACAAACCAGGGGCTGTCGCGATCCCCAACAGCCCTTGCCCTTTGCCGCCGGTTCGCCGGATCTCCGCGCCTTCCCGTTGAAACTGTGGAAACAGCTCACCGCCCGACAGTTACGCCTGCGGGGCGAAACCCTGATGCGCTATGGCGATCCACAGGGTTATATGCCGTTACGCGAGGCGATTGCCGGTTATGTCAGCCAAACGCGCGGCGTTAATTGCGATGCTCAACAAGTGCTGGTACTGACCAGTTCGCAGCAGGCCCTGCAGTTGATTGCCACCCTGCTGTTGGATCAGGGTGACAAGGTTTGGCTGGAGGAGCCCGGTTACCGCGGAGCCAGAAATGCCTTTACCAGTGCTGGTGCCGAGCTGGTACCGGTCAGCGTTGATAAGGCCGGGATGCGGCTGGATGAACAACTGCCGACACCACGGTTGATTTACCTGACACCTTCGCACCAATACCCTACCGGCGTGGGGCTCAGTCTGGCACGCCGGCTCGAGCTGTTGGCATTGGCACAACGCCAGCGGACCTGGATTATTGAAGACGATTATGACAGCGAGTTTCACTATGACGGCCAGCCCATGCCAGCGATGCAAGGGTTGGACCGGCACGGCAACGTGCTTTATCTGGGCACATTTTCCAAGGTGTTGTTTCCCTCACTGAGGCTGGCCTATTTGGTGGTGCCCCCTGCGTTGGTGGAACCCTTTACCACCGCACGCACGGTTTACGACGGCCACAGCGCCCAACTGATGCAGGCGGTAACCGCCGAGTTTATCCAGCAAGGGCATTTTGCCGCTCATATCCGCTATATGCGTCAGTTGTACCGCAGCCGTCGTGACCGGTTATTGGAGGAGGTGCAGGAAAAACTGGGGCACTTTGCCACCCCACAACCGGCAAGTGGCGGATTGCAACTCAGCGTTTGGCTGCCGCCCGGTCAGGAGGAGGCTCTCTCCCGTCAGGCGCAACGCCTGGGTGTCGTGACGCCAGGGCTGGCAGCCCAGTATCTAATGCCAGCCGGGCGGCGCGACGGTTGGCTGTTGGGCTTTTCTGCCCTGACACCGGGTGAAATCCGTGCCGCTATCGAACGGCTGGCACAGATTTCACCCGTTTAAACTGACAACACCGTTTGCGATTAAATTACTGCTCGGTCAGCCGCAATTCGGCAACCACCGGCAGGTGATCGCTGACCGCCGGCCAGTGAATACCATTCCAGTCGCCGCTGGCGTTCGGCACCGTCAGGCTGTCCAGGTGCCAGCGCTGGGCATTGCCGCTAAAGATGTAGTCGACCTTGATTTCGGCGTTTTCCGCCGGCCAACTGCGGCCATCTTGCCCGCTGGGCATGATGTCATTCCAGTAACGGCTGAGTTCGGTCCAGGTGACGCTGCCCGGCACGTCGTTCATATCGCCAAACAACAGCTTGATACCGCGCATCTCGATAGTGCGATCATTCAACTCACGCACCTGCTCCAAACGCAAGGCAGGATCTTCCTTGGTGTCCAGATGGGTAGTGATCAGGGTGATCGGGGCCGGGAATTCAGGCACGTCAGTCTGGGCACTGAAGGCAATGCGCTGTTCACGCTGACCAGAGGGGAGCGGATAGATTTTGCTGTCATGCAGCGGGTATTTTGACAGGAACGCCAGACCATATTCACCGCCGTCAAAGTCAATCGCGCGACCAAAGGCCACGTGCATGCCGGTCAGCTTGGCCAACTCTTCAGCCTGATCCAATTTACCGCTGCGGCCGGTCAGCTTGTCCACTTCCTGCAGCGCCACCACGTCGACGTTCATCGCCTTGATCGCCTTGGCGATGGCGGTCATGTCACTGACCTTACCGGCGGCAATATTGAAGCTGGCGACGCGGATCTTCGGCGCCTGCTCCAGGCTATAGGTTTTGTTCTTCAGGCCACCAAGCGCGCTGGCCACTTCGCGGCTATTGGCGTTGCTGTTGGCATGGCCGCCGTCGGTGGAAGACCAGGCGGTCTGAGATATTCCCAGGGATAACAAAGTAATAAGCAAAGCCTGACGTGAGCGCATGAATTCTCCTTTTAAGGTTAAGATTTTTATTGGGGCACCCGCTCCCCACAGCTAACAACGATTTTGCCGCAGTTACCCGCGACTATTTCCTAGTTGTGCCGCTATTTTTTTATTCTGCGCGGCGCCTCGCATTCCGACAGTCGAAGTATTGCACCATTGGACAACCGGCTGATTTACCTTTAAAACCGATAGACCGCTTACCGAGAGGAACCCACATGACCAGCGCCATAGCCGAACAGCTCACCGAACGTTTCTTCCGCTATCTGGCGGTGACCAGCCAGAGCGATGCCGCCGTCACCACCCTGCCCAGCACGCCGGGCCAGCATGATATGGCCAAGCTACTGGCCGCCGAACTGCGCCAGTTGGGGATGAAAGACGTGCAAATTGATGAGCACGCCACCGTCACCGCACGCAAGCCCGGTAACCAGCCAGGTGCGCCGCGCATCGGTTTTATTACTCATATCGATACCGTTGACGTCGGCCTGTCAGCACATATTCATCCGCAGCGCCTGCGCTTTAGCGGCCAGGATCTGTGCCTGAACGCGGAGCATGACATCTGGCTGCGCACCGCCGAGCACCCGGAGATCCTGGCCTACCCGAATGAAGAGATTATTTTCAGCGACGGGACCAGCGTGCTCGGTGCCGATAACAAGGCCGCAGTGACGGTAGTGATGACCCTGCTGGCTAACCTGAGCGCCACCGACCGCCACGGCGATATTCTGGTGGCCTTTGTGCCGGATGAAGAAATTGGCCTGCGCGGTGCCAAGGCGCTGGATCTGGCGCGCTTTGATGTGGACTTCGCCTATACCATCGACTGCTGCGAACTGGGGGAAGTGGTGTATGAAAACTTCAACGCGGCCGCGGCGGAGATCCGCATTGAGGGAGTGACCGCTCACCCGATGTCAGCCAAGAACGTGCTGATCAACCCAATTCGCATCGCCAATGACATTATCAACCAGTTCGACAGCCAGGATACGCCGGAGCATACCGAGGGACGTGAAGGCTATTTCTGGTTCAATGACATGACGGCCAACGCCAACCTCGCCACGCTGAAAGTGTCGATCCGTGATTTTGATCTGGCGAATTTCAATGCGCGTAAAGCGCGTATTAAGCAAGTGGTGCAGCAGGTAGCGGCAAACTACCCGCGGGCCAGGGTCAATTGCAGCGTCACGGATATCTACAGCAATATCAGCAACTCTATCGGTGAAGACAAACGTGCCATCGAACTGATTTTCGGCGCACTCGCCGCCCATGGTATTCCGCCAAAGGTGATACCGATGCGCGGTGGCACCGACGGTGCGGCGTTGTCCAGCCGCGGGTTGGTGACCCCCAACTACTTTACCGGCGCGCACAATTTCCATTCACGCTTTGAGTTTCTGCCAATCAGCGCCTTTGTGAAGTCCTATCAGGTCACCCGCAGTATTTGTTTGCTTGCGGCTCGCGGTTAATTGCTGGGCCAAGGGAGAGCGGTATTTCATACAAAAATACCGCTCTTAGGCCAACAGCCAGCCAAGCAACCCACCCCACGCCAGCAGTGGCAGCGAGTAATAATGGAATTTCAGCCAGATTTTTCGCTCGCCCGCCATCCGCAGTGCAATCAGATTGGCCAGTGAGCCGATCGCCAGGCCAAAACCACCGGCATTCACCGCATAGGCCAGCAGTTGGCTGGAAGGCACATAATTGAGCAGTAAAATGGTCGCCGGCACGTTGCTGATCACCTGTGACAGGCCTATCCCCAGGGCATAAATACCGCCCTCACTTAGCCTGGCAATGTCAACAAACCAGGGCTGAACAGCCCCGAGCCGGGTGAACAACCCCACGTCGATAAACATGGCGATAAAGACAAAAATCAGGCTCCAGTCGATCTGCAGCAATACCCGGCGCGCCAGCAGTAAAAAACCGGCGAATACCGCCAACAGGCCGTACAACGGCAGGTCAATATCCAGACACAGCAGAAAAATCACGTACAACGCCACACAACTCAGCAACAGGCGTCGCTGATAAGGGTAGCCTTCGGTGTGCGGGGCCTTAACGATATCCCGCGCCGGGAAACTGAACCAGGTCAACAGCAGCAGGCTGGCCAGCATCACCACACCAAAGGGTGCCATCTGGGCAATGAAACCCAGGAAGGACAACGAGGATTTACTCCACAGCAAAATGTTCTGCGGATTGCCAATCGGCGTCAGCAGCGAGCCGGCATTGACCGCCAGCGCCTGGAAGATAATCAGTCGACTAATCGGCAGCGAAGACAGTTTTTTCAGCGTGATGGTCAGCGGAATGACAATAAACAGTGCCACGTCGTTGGTCAGGAATGACGACAACAGCGCGGCAGAAAACACCAAAAACAACGCCAGCCGCCGTTCGCTGTGCAGCATATTGACTATCTTGCGGCCGATAAAATCAAAATAGCCGCTGACCTCAACCCCCTTGGTCAACAGCATCAGGCCCAGCAGGGTAATAATGGTTCGCCAGTCAATAAAACCGCTGAGCGCGGGCAGTGGCTGTGGATTAATGACCGCCATCAACACGCCGGCCAACAGCAGAATATGTAAAAAACGATCTTTCAGGAACGGCTGAACCAAGTGTGAAACGGCGTTTGAACTCATGTTGAGCGCTTCAAAAATCAACCAGGGGTCGGGAGCCAGAAGTTAGCCCAAGCACGACGGGAACGCCAGCAAAATGCTATTTTACCTTTAACTGCTTTTCATTCGTCGCGCTTTACTTTATTGGTAGCGCCTTTCCCAGTTTTAAAGGATTTTTTATGGCTAACGTTTTCGCCAAAGGGCTGTTGCTGAGTCTCGTGCTCGGTTTGCTGACCGCCTGTAATGACCAGAACTCCCGCCCGCAGACGGATATCGACGGCAAAACCATGGGGACCTTCTACAGCGTCAAGGTCAGCGGTGACATGGCAATCAATAAACAGCAGTTGCAACAGCAGATCGACGCCGTGCTGGAGCGGGCCAACGACGATATATCCACCTACCGCAATGATTCGGTACTGTCACGCTTTAATCAGACCCGCAGCGCCGATCCACAGCCGATCCCACGAGGTATGGCGGACATTATCCTGATGGCTCAACGCATCGGCCGCGATACTCAGGGCGCGATGAATATTACCGTCGGTCCGTTGGTCAATTTGTGGGGCTTCGGCCCGGATAAACGGGTAGTCAAGGTGCCGAGCCAGCAGCAAATAGACGCAGCGCAAAAGAATGTCGGCCTGCAGCATCTCAAACTGATCAGTGACGATCGTGGTGAGTGGCTGCAAAAAGATCTGCCGGATATGTATGTCGATCTCTCAACTCTGGGTGAAGGTTATGGCGTCGACCAGTTGGTACAACTGATGGCGCGCAACGGTATCACCAACTATCTGGTCTCGGTCGGCGGTGCGGTTTCCTCACGCGGCGTTAACGGCCAGGGCAAAGCCTGGCGGGTAGCGATCCAAAAACCAACCGACCGCGAAAATGCGGTGCAGGCCCTGGTGGATCTGCAAGGGTATGGCATCAGCACCGCCGGCAGCTACCGCAACTATTTCGAACAGGATGGGCAGCGTTATTCGCACGTGATCGATCCCACTACCGGCCGACCTATTACCCACCGTCTGGTGTCCGCCACGGTGATCGCCCCGACCGCGCTGGAAGCCGATGGTTGGGATACAGGGCTGATGGTGCTGGGAACGGAAAAAGCACTGAAACTGGCGGAGGAAAAAGGGCTGGCGGTATATTTGATCAGCAAAACCGACCAGGGATTCAGCGCCGTAATGACGCCACAGTTTAAAGCGTTTCTGGTGAAATAGTTTCTGGTTCAGTAATAAGGGGCGCAGTTCAATACCGCGCCCCTTAAACGACTGACCAAGCCCGTTATTAGGGAGAGCGTGCCGAAGGGGTCGTAACGGCCTTGGCCGTCGGAGCGCCCCTCGGTGCGCTAGGCCCGGGTATCTCGAGCTAAAAAACACTTTGTCATCAACCTCAGGGGCGCAGTTCAATACCGCGCCCCGCTCCGTCACCCTTTACGGTGCAACAGCAAATAAACCACCGGAACCACCAGCATCGACAACAAGGGTGCGCTGACCATCCCGCCAATCATCGGTGCCGCAATGCGCCGCATCACCTCAGAACCGGCACCATCGCCCCACATGATCGGTAGCAACCCAGCCATGATGGTGGCGACGGTCATCACTTTTGGCCGCACTCGCAGGACCGCCCCCTCACTGATGGCCGCCATCAGTTGTTGCTGGGTGAGCGGCTGCCCTGGCTGACGGTGTTTTTCCAACGCGTGATTCAGGTACAGCACCATAATCACGCCGAACTCCGCCGCCACCCCGGACAGGGCAATAAAGCCAACCGCCCCGGCCACCGAAAGGTTGTAGTCCAACAGGTACAGCAGCCACACGCCGCCGATCAGCGCGAAGGGCAGCGTCGCCATGATCAGCAGCGCATCGCGCACACTGCTGAAGGTGACAAACAGCAAGACGAAAATGATCGCCAGCGTCACCGGCAGCACGATTTTCAGCTGGGCGCTGGCGCGTTCCAGATATTCAAATTGCCCGGACCACCCCAATGACACCCCGGCTGGCAACTTAACCTGCTGTGCGACCGCCTGCTGCATATCTTCCACCGCCGATTTGAGATCGCGCCCGCGCAGATCGACATAAATCCAGTTGGAAAGCCGCGCATTCTCACTTTTCAACATCGGCGGCCCTTCGGTCACCCGAATGTCTGCCAACATCGACAACGGCACCTGGCCCCCGCTGGCGGTCAGAACCGGCAGCGCCTGCAGTTGTTGCACCGAATCACGGATTTCGCGTGGGTAACGCACATTGATCGGATAACGCGCCCGCCCCTCTATGGTTTCACCAATGTTTTCGCCGCCCACCAACGTCGCCACCATAGATTGCAGCTCTTTGACCGAAACGCCGTAGCGTGCCGCTCGCTGACGGTCGATATCAATATCCACGTAACGGCCGCCGGTAATACGCTCGGCCAGTGCCGAGGTAACGCCCGGAACCCGCTTCACCACCTGCTCAATCTGCCCGGAAATCCGTTCGATATCGGCCATGTTATTGCCGTTCACCTTGATACCGACCGGGCTTTTTATCCCGGTGGCCAACATATCCAGCCGATTGCGGATTGGGGGAACCCACACGTTGGCTATCCCCGGCACCTTAACCACGCTGTCCAATTCCGCCACCAGCTTGTCCATGGTCATGCCCGGTCGCCATTGGTCATGTGGCTTGAAACGAATGGTGGTTTCCAGCATGGTCAGCGGTGCCGGGTCGGTAGCGGTTTCCGCCCGCCCCGCCTTGCCGAATACCGTCGCCACTTCCGGCACGGTTTTGATCAACCGGTCGGTCAGTTGCAGCAGCCTGCTGGCTTCGCGTGCCGACATGCCCGGCAATGACGATGGCATATACAACAGATCGCCTTCATCGAGCTGCGGCATAAATTCACTGCCCAGGCGGCTGAGCGGATACAAGGTTAACAACAGCAGCAGCAACGAAACCCCGAGCGTGGTTTTCGGCCTTGCCAACACCGCCGCCAGCACCGGCTGGTACAGACGGATCAGCCAACGGTTGATTGGGTTGGCATGCTCGTCGGGAATGCGACCACGAATGAAGTAGCCCATCAACACCGGCACCAGCGTAATTCCCAGCCCGGCCGCCACCGCCATGGCGTAGGTCTTGGTGTAGGCCAGCGGAGAGAACATCCGCCCTTCCTGCGCCTGCAGGGTGAAGACCGGAATGAAGGACAACGTGATGATCAGCAGACTGCAAAACAGCGCCGGTCCCACCTCCACCGCCGCCTGCTCCGAAATGCGCCAATAATCTGCCGACGTCGGTTGTTGCCCAGGGTGGCGTTGTCGCCACTGCTCCAGCACCTTATGCATGTTCTCGATCATGACGATCGCCGCATCTACCATCGCCCCTATCGCGATGGCGATCCCGCCCAACGACATGATGTTGGCGTTCACCCCCTGATAATGCATCACCACAAAGGCACCGAGAATGCCGAGTGGCAGCGTGATCATCGCCACCAGTGCCGAGCGGAAATGGAACAGGAACAAGGTGCAGACCAGAGCCACCACGATAAACTCTTCCAGCAGCTTGTGGGACAAGGTTTCGATGGCATGCTCGATCAACTGAGAGCGGTCGTAAACCGTGACGATTTCCACCCCCGGCGGCAAGGTCTGCTGAATATCCTGTAGCTTCACCTTCAGCGCATTGATGGTTTCCAGCGCATTTTTACCGTAGCGCATCACCACAATGCCGCCTGCCGCTTCCCCTTCCCCGTTCAACTCCGCCACGCCACGGCGGATCTCCGGCCCTTCACGCAGCGTCGCCACCTGTGACAGCAGGATAGGCACACCGTCGCGCACGGTGATCACCACGTTGGCAAAATCACTCAGCTTTTTCAGGTAGCCCGAGGTGCGCACCATATATTCCGCTTCGCCCATTTCCAGCAGCGCCCCGCCGCCTTCCTGATTGGCATCCTGGATGGCCGTCACCACCTGTTGATGAGTGATATTCAGCGCACGCAGACTTTGCGGATCCAGCACCACCTGATACTGGCGCACCATGCCGCCCACGCTGGCTACCTCCGCCACGTTGGGGACGGTTTTAAGCTCAAACTTCAGCGTCCAGTCTTGCAGCGCGCGCAGGTCGGCCAGGCTGTGTTTGCCGCTTTTATCCACCAGAGCATATTCATACACCCAACCCACACCGGTAGCATCCGGCCCCAGCGCCACCTTCACCTGTTCAGGCAATGAAGATTGCACCTGGCTCAACGACTCCAGCACCCGTGAACGCGCCCAGTAAAGATCGGTGCCATCCTCAAACAGCACGTAGACGTAGGCGTCGCCAAACATGGAAAAGCCCCGCACCGTTTTAGCCCCCGGCACCGTCAACAAGGTAGTGGTCAGCGGATAGGTAACCTGATCTTCAATCACCTGCGGTGCCTTGCCTGGGTAAGTGGCACGGACGATCACCTGCACGTCAGACAAGTCCGGCAGTGCATCCAGCGGTGCTTTCTGCAAAGCCCAAACACCCCAGCCGGCCAACAACACCGAAGCCAGTAGCACCAGCAGCCGATTACGCAGCGACCAGCGGATCACTAATGCAATCATAAGTGACCTCCGTGTTCAGCACTCGCCGACAGGACCTGGCTGATATGCGAACCGCTGTCGTCGACGCTAAAGCGGATTTTCACCCGGTCGCCTGGCTTGATGCCTGCCGGTAATCCTCCCGGCGGCAAAGCAAAATCCATGGTCATCGCCGGCCACTGCAATTCCGGCACCGGCCCGTGTAACAACGTTATGCTGTCGCCATTCAGCGCCTTAATCACTCCCTCGGCCTGATACTGCTTAACCTCGGTTTCCGCCGCCATCTGCGGCAAAGCACTGCGCATGCTGGCCTCGGAGTCAATCAGGAACTGACCGGAGGTCACGACCTGCTGCCCGGCGTTCAGCCCACGTTTGATTTCGACCCAGCCGTCCTGGGCGCGCCCAGCCACCACCTCAACCGGCGTGAAATGACCATTACCTTCGGCGATCAATACCCGATTACGATCGCCACTGCCAATCAGTGCCTCCTGCGGGATTGCCAGCACCGGTTGACCGACGCGGCCCTGCGACAGCGTCAGTTGCAGGTACATGCCCGGCCGCAGCTTTTGCTGAGGATTTTTCAACAGGATCCGCGCTTTAAAAGTTCGGGTCAGCGGATCGACATTAGCCAACAGTTCGCTCACCTCGCCTTCAAAGCGCTCTCCCGGCCAACTGGCGGAGTTGGCCTGCACCCTGTCCCCCACTTTCAGCAACCCGGCTTGCGCCTGCGGATAATCAGCCACGATCCACACCGGATCGAGACGGGCAAGTTCAAACAGCCCCTGCGCCGCGGTCACCTGTGCACCTTCGAGCACGCTGAGTTTGTTCACATAACCGCTTTCCGGCGCCACTATCGTAATGCGAGGCTCGGGTTTACCCGTGCGCTCTACCTGCCGAATCACCGCTTCAGGCATAAACAGCAGCTGCAACCGCTGGCGTGCGGCGGCGGTCAACGCACGGTCACCCAGTTGGCGTATCGCCAGATACTCCTGCTGCGCCGCACTCCAGTCCGGGATCCACAACTGTGCCAGCGCTTCGCCTTTTTTCACCTGCTGCTGGCTGGCACGGACATAGAGTTTTTCCACCAGCCCATTGGCGCGGGCGGCAATGATCTGTACCCCACGTTCATCGGTGGCCACGCTGCCAAAAGCGTTAAGCTGCGGATCCAGCGGACGCAACTGGGCGGTTTCGATACGTACCCCCAGGTTCTGCTGCTGGCGTGCGCTGATGGTCACACCGCCCTCGGTCTTCGCCTCATCGGCATAGCGCGGCACCAGTTGCATATCCATAAAAGGCGATTTCCCCGGCTTATCAAAGCGCTGGGCAGGCATCATCGGATCGTACCAATACAGTACCTGCCGTTCACTTTTGTCCACCTGCGGTGCGGTTTCACCCGACGCGCCAAACCAGTATCCGGCCAGCCCAGCGCCGATTAACGCCGCTAACAGCGCCAGCTTAAATGGCATTTTCATTGCATCGACTCCTGAGGGGTGAGGTAGCGGATAGCGGCCCAAATCTGCGCCAGTCCGCGAGCGGCCTTACCGGCGCTGAGACGGCTGTCGAGCAGCGCCCGTCTTGCTTCCAACACCGCAGACAAGTCGCTTTTACCGCTGCGATATTGCGCCAACAGCAAGCTCACTCGCTGTTGCTGCAGGGGGATCGCCTGTTGTTGCTGACGCTGCCATTGCGCCTGCGCCGCCTGATACTGTGCCAACAGCGTGTCGAGCTGCGCCTGATGATCGCGGATCAGCAACGTCAGCCGATCGTTGGCCTCCATGTTGCGAGACACATCAGCGGCGTAGTTCTTGTCCTGCAGTTGCGAGCGGAACAGCGGCAGATCGACGGTAAACATCACCCCAGCCAGATCTTCGTAATCATCGGCACGCTTGCCGTAATAGACCTCTACGCCGACGTCCGGTATCGCCGCCACCTCCGACTGCGCCGAACGCGCCTTGGCTACGTCGGCCTCACGGCTGGCCTGCAGCACTTCGGGATGCTGCCTGATCGCCTGTCGTAAGACGTCACTGTCGGCCGGCAAACGTTCAAAGCGCGGCAGGGTTCCGGCGGTATCCGTCGCCGCCAGACCGGTCAGTTGTGTCAGGCGTGCCTGCGCCACCGCGACGTCACGCTGCGCCTCACTGATACGGTCCTGCATGGCCAACAGCGTCAGTCTGGCATCCAGCACGCCGCTGGCAGGAGTACCGCCACCGGCCACACCGGCATGCTGAGTGGCAATTTGACGCTCACTCTCCGTGACCAGAGCAGTAGCATCGCGCAAGGTTTGCCGACTCAGTGCCAGTTCCAGCCATGCCTGCGCGGTTTGCTGCTGCAGACGGGTTCGGATGGTGGCACTGCCGGCGTCCGTCTGGCTGGCTTCGGCGCGCAGGGTATCCGCTTTACGTTGGCGTTTGATACTGCTGACGTAATCCTGCATGATGCCAACCCGCCCCATCGTCATGCCTTCACGGGTGAAGCGTCGGGCGTTTCCACCCTGCACCGGCACGTTTTCAATACCGAACTTCAGCTTGGGATCGGGCAATTGCATCGCCGAATCCGCCATGTTCTCCAGGGCATTCACCTGATGTCGATTGGCCGAAAGTTCCGCCGAATAGCGTTCAGCTGCCGTCAACGATTGTTGCAGCGTCAGTTCCGCTGCCAGGCTGGCCGGTGCCCAACAGGCAAGCAGCAGCCAGCCCACCCGTAAAGGGTGAGAAAGGATAATGGTCATGACGCCTCCGTTATTGCCGAGCGGTTGCGATAGCAATCAGCCGGTAACCGCCATCGACCGGCAGGAAGCTGAAATCAACCGCCGTTCCCACAGGCAGTGCAGTGAGCAATGGCGATGAAGGGAGCTGGAAACTCATGGTCATGGGCGGCCAGTTGAGCGCCGTAATGGCCCGGTGTGCGATGGACACCTTTCGCTCATCCCAGGCTTTGATCACGCCCTGGCTATGGATTTCGACGGTAGGTGTTACGGCAGAATGCTGCATCGCCATATCGGCGGCGCTGGCGACAGAGGAGAAAAGCAGGGTGATCAGTACAGCGGCAAATAAATTACGCATAACGGGTACTCCATTAAATAGTTAACAAACGCGGGTGGCCGTCAGGGACGGCAAAGCGGTTGTCAGAGCTATTCACGGAACCGGCAGAAAACTATCTCTGTCGGCGGGCCTGTTATCGGGGGTGTTTGCCAGGTATTAACCGGGATAGAAAGTGACGGGGAAGGCGCAATAACGGCCCATTCGCTGCTGATCGGCAAGGCGGCTAACGTCAGGTTGGCGTGGTCTTGTTGGGCTGACTCAGGGACACAATGTTTCTCGCACAGCGGCCCCTGGGTTTGCATCTGTTCCGACGACGGCAGGCTGTTTTGCATATGCATCATATGCTGGGCCATCGGCGCCTCGCCGCTGAACTGCAGGTTACAATTATGGCTGGCCAGCGCCAGTTGGCTATTCAACAGCAGCCAGCAGACGACCAATAACCATGCGCCAGCCCGCTTTTTAGCAAAGCGCAGACGGTGCATGGATAAAGAGATGGACGCCAAAGCCGACATCAGGTCATTCCAGAGCGGGAGATGGCGGAAGTATATCGACCAAGTGCTTGCGCAGGAATGGAATTTACACCCGCTGACAAAGCGGCATTCACCGGCGAAGTGGAAATTAAAATTCTTTGATATCAATCAACCGGTGGCGTCTCAGCCAAAGAAAAAGCCCAGCGCGGAGGCTGGGCTTGATACGGAGATATTCACCGACGGAGGGTTATTTGGTTAACGCGATAATACCCAGCGTCAGACCGGCAACCGCCGCCGCACCACCGGCGATGGCGCCTGCGGTTTCCCAGTTATCCTGAGTGGTGCCTTTCATACAGGTGTTGGTGTGCACCAGACGCCCCTGATCGTCATAAACCGGGACACAAGGTGACTCAGTCGCGCACCCAGCCAGAAATACCGACAGCAGCCCAACCGCAATTAACTTTTTCATACTTTTGCCTCAATGTTCGATCACTCTGAAATGCGACGCCGAGTGATATTCGCGCTATTGAGCCATTGTATGCGCAAAAGGCTGAACGAAGCGTTAATGATCCGTCAGAAGATGTAATTTGGGATAACTCCGAACGGCCCCCGGTAAGATCTGCAGGCAGTAAAAAGCCCGCGAAAACGCGGGCTTGATCGACAACCTTGAGGCCGGAATTACTTCTGCAGTTTACGCATGACCAACGTGGCGTTGGTGCCGCCGAAACCGAAACTGTTGGACATCACGGTAGTCAGCTCACGTTGAGTCGGCTGAGTCACGATGTTCATACCTGCGGCTTTCTCATCCAGGTTTTCGATGTTGATGCTCGGCGCAATAAAGCCGTGCTCAACCATCAACAGGCTGTAGATCGCTTCCTGCACGCCGGCGGCGCCCAGTGAGTGACCGGTCATGGCCTTGGTGGAGGAGATTGCCGGGGTGTTGTCGCCAAACACTTCACGGATAGCGCCCAGTTCTTTCACATCGCCAACCGGCGTGGAAGTCCCGTGCACGTTCATGTAGTCGATTGGGGTATCAACGCCCTGCATTGCCATCTTCATGCAACGCACTGCACCTTCGCCTGATGGTGCAACCATGTCTGCACCGTCAGAGGTCGCACCGTAGCCGATGATCTCGGCATAGATGTGTGCGCCACGCGCCAGAGCGTGTTCCAGCTCTTCTACTACCACCATACCGCCGCCGCCAGCGATGACGAAACCGTCACGCGCTGCGTCGTAAGTACGGGAAGCTTTTTCCGGGGTGTCGTTGTAGCTGGTGGACAGTGCGCCCATCGCATCGAACTCACAGGCCATTTCCCAGCACAGTTCTTCACCACCGCCGGCAAAGACGACGTCCTGCTTGCCCAGTTGGATCAGTTCAACCGCGTGGCCAATGCAGTGTGCAGAGGTGGCGCAGGCAGAGCTGATGGAATAGTTAACGCCACGAATTTTGAACGGGGTTGCCAGGCAGGCGGAAACGCCTGAAGCCATAGCCTTGGTCACCATGTACGGGCCAACGCCGCGCAGGCCTTTGGCACGCATGCCGTCAGATCCAGCAACCTGGTTGCGTGGAGAGCCGCCACCTGAGCCAACAACCAGACCGGTGCGATCGTTGGAAACCTGATCGGCAGCCAGACCTGAGTCTTTGATGGCTTCTTCCATGGAAAGATAGGCATAAACGGACGCATCGCTCATAAAGCGCATCACTTTACGGTCGATCAGACCGGTGGTGTCCAGTTTAACATCGCCCCATACGTGACTACGCATGCCGGAATCTTTAAGCTCCTGGGAGAAAGTGATCCCAGAACGTCCTTCCTGCAGGCTCGCCAGGACCTCCTGCTGGTTGTTACCAATGCTGGAGACGATTCCCAGGCCAGTAATCACTGCACGTTTCATTCAGTACCTCTTCCACAATTTTACATTCGGGATTTTGCATCGCACTTTAGCGTACAGATGTACGCCGAACAAGTCCGATCAGCGTTTTTCAGCTTTATTCTTATCCAGTTTGCGCCATAGCGCCAGCGCCGTTAGAATCCCGTCACCCCTTGAGTTACGAGCAACTAACCGTGAGCCACGCCCCGATCCAAACCGCAGCGTTATCCTGGAATGAACAGGGTACACCTGTTTCGAAACAGTTTGATGACGTCTACTTTTCTAATCAGGATGGGCTGGAAGAAACCCGCTACGTGTTTCTCAAGGGCAACCGACTGCCACTGCGTTTTGCCGAACACCCTCGCCCGCTGTTTATCGTCGCGGAAACCGGCTTCGGCACCGGACTTAATTTTTTAACCCTGTGGCAGGCCTTTACCGGCTTTCGTGCAACCACGCCGAACGCCACGCTGCAGCGGCTGCACTTTATCAGCTTTGAAAAATTCCCGCTGCTGCAGGCCGATCTGGCGGCGGCACATGCGCGTTGGCCGGAGCTGGCCCCCTATGCCGATGAGCTACGGGCCCAATGGCCGTTACCGCTGCCGGGCTGCCACCGCCTTCTGCTGGCGGAAGGCCGTATTACGCTCGACCTGTGGTTTGGCGACGTGAATACGCTGCTGCCACACTTTGACGCCAGTATGAACCGCCAAATCGACGCCTGGTTCCTCGACGGGTTCGCCCCGTCGAAAAATCCGGACATGTGGACCGAACAGCTGTTCGCCGCCATGGCACGTTTTGCCCGGCCGGGGGGCAGCCTTGCCACCTTTACCGCCGCCGGCTTCGTGCGTCGCGGGCTTCAGCAGGCCGGATTTGAGGTCATCAAGAGCAAAGGTTTCGGTCAGAAACGTGAAATGCTGATTGGCGAACTGCCTGCCGATGCGCCCGTGATCGCCCATCCCACCCCCTGGTTGTTGCGCCCGGCGGCGGAGCATACCGACGATATCGCCATCATCGGCGGCGGTGTTGCCAGTGCCTTGACCGCCCTCGCCCTGTTGCGACGGGGTGCGAAGGTCACGCTGTACTGTGCCGATCCGCAATCGGCCGAAGGAGCATCCGGCAACCGTCAGGGCGCGCTCTACCCGTTGTTGAACGGCCGGGGTGATGCACTGGAAAACTTCTTCAGCGCCGCCTTCCTGTTTGCCCGCCGTCAGTACGATGCGTTGGTTCAACAGGGCGTGGCGTTCGATCACCAATGGTGCGGCGTCAGTCAGTTAGCTTTTGATGAGAAGAGCGCCGGGAAGATTGCCAACATGCTGGCGGTTGAATGGCCGCAGGAACTGGCCACGGCGGCCGATCGCACCACGCTCAGCGCCCTGTGCGGCATTGACAGCGGTTTTGGCGGCATTAACTACCCTCAGGGCGGTTGGCTGTGCCCGGCCGAGCTGACGCGCAGTGCAATTGCCCTGGCGCAAGGTCAGGGGCTGAGCTGTCAGTATCAATCTGATGTCCGCGCTCTGACCGCCACCGACAGCGGCTGGCAGCTCAGCTTCAGTCAGGGTGAACCCCAACAGCATGCGACGGTGATCCTGGCCAGTGGCCATCGGCTTGGCGAATTGGCGCAAAGCGAAGCGATGCCAGTTTATGCGGTGCGCGGTCAGGTCTCCCATATCCCCACCACCCCGGTGCTGAGTGAGTTGAAACAGGTGCTGTGTTACGACGGCTACCTTACGCCGGTCAATCCTCATAACCAGCAGCACTGTATCGGCGCCAGCTACCAGCGCGGCGAAACTGCCACCGAATACCGCGAAGAAGAACAGCAGGCCAACCGTGCCCGCCTGCTGCGCTGCCTGCCGGATCAGAGCTGGCCGCTGCAGGTAGACGTCAGCGGTCACCACGCCCGCTGCGGTGTGCGTAGCGCTACCCGCGATCATCTGCCGATGATTGGCGCAGTTCCGGACTTCCAGGCGACGCTGACCCTGTATCAGGATCTGCAACGCCAACATCAGCGCGGTGAGGCTATTGCCAATGCGCCGAGCTATCCCAATCTGTTTGTGATTGGTGCGTTAGGTTCACGTGGGTTGTGCTCGGCTCCGCTGGCGGCGGAAATTTTGGCGGCGCAGCTATTCGGTGAGCCATTACCAGGCGACTCAGAGATGTTAGCGGCGTTGAATCCGAACCGGATGTGGGTAAGAAAATTACTGAAGGGGCGTGAGGTTTAATCGCCATTTTACAGGACGCTGTTGCCAGCGCCCTGTAAAGCTGATCAGGCGGTCGGCAACGCGGTTTGGTACAGGGTTTCCCACATGCCATACACCAGTACCTGGTCCGGTGGCGACAGTTCACCGGCGGCGATGGCTTTATGCAGGCTGCTTTCCACCTGCGTTTTCAGCGCTTCGGCGCTGTGTTCGCCCAGTTCTTCCACTTCGGCAACCGCCAATGTCAGATGACCGCGCAGGTAGCCACCGGCAAACAGTTCATCATCGCTGGCGTGCTCTACCATGTCATCAATCAGCGCCAAAATGCGCGCTTCAAATTCTGCGATCATCAAATTTCCTCATTAAATAACAAACTGACGGTCAGTTGAGATCTTCCGGATAGGGGAAAAGCTCAGCCGTCAGCGGTGGCGTATTGTAAAACGATTGTAACGCCTGAATAAAGCGCGCAGGTCTTGTGGGTATTCCCTGTTCCAGCAGCAACAGTACCCGTTCGCGGACTTTACGCTGGAAGGCAATGCGATCCGGCTCGCAATCACCGTTCAGGTTGTCGCAACTGACGTTGAACGGAAAACCGGCCGCCACGCAGAACATCCACTCCAGCGACTGCGGCTTGATTTCTACCGCTTCGAATTCGCTTTGGGTCTGCGCGTCGCGCCCGTCCGGGCAGTACCAGTAACCGAAGTCGACCAGTTTGCGGCGCTGCTCACCGGCAATGCACCAGTGAGAGATTTCATGCATGCCGCTGGCGTAATAGCCATGGGCAAAGACGATGCGGTGGTATGGCAACTCGTCGTCGGCCGGCAGATAGATGGGCTCATCGTCGCCCTTGACCAGCCGGGTGTTGTAATCATCACTGAAGCACTGATTAAAGATTTCAATCAGCTGTTCGTATTGATGGGTAGCCTGTGTGTCTGACATAAAAAATCCAATAACCACAAAAATAAAGCGGCAATTATTTCACTTTACCGCTCTCTTGGCATGCTAAATATGCAATGCCAGCCACTGCTGAATTTCCGTACCGTGATTGTCGTATATCAGCTTGCAGCTCATCACCAGAGAAACGATGACGATCATCGGGCGGATCAGCTTCTGTCCGCGGGTCATCACCATATGTGCCCCGAGGCGCGCCCCCAGCACCTGCCCTACCAACATCACCAGACCGATACTCCACACCACCTTGCCGCCGATGATAAACAACACCAGGCTGCCAAAATTGGAAGTGAAGTTCAGCACCTTGGCGTGAGCGGTGGATTTGGCCAGATTAAAGCCGCACAGCGTCACATAGGCCAGCGCGTAGAAGGAACCGGCACCGGGGCCAAAGAAGCCATCGTAAAAGCCTACGCAGCCACCCGCCACCAGGCCAAACGGCAAGGCGCTCAAACGGCGCTGCCGATCACTTTCTCCCAGACGCGGGGTCAGCAGAAAGTACAGGCCGATGCCGATCACCAGTAACGGCAGCATTTGCCGCAGCAGATCGGCACGCATGTGCTGCACCAGGATGGTCCCGGCGACGGAACCGATCAACGCCAACAGGATCGTCAGTTTCTGATCCTTGAGATCGACGGCTCGCCGGCGGATAAAGTACAGGCTGGCGGAGAAGGAACCGCCCACCGATTGCAGCTTGTTGGTCGCCAGCGCCTGCGCCGGGGGAACGCCCACCGCCAGCAACGCCGGCACGGTCAACAGGCCACCACCACCGGCAATCGAATCAATAAAACCCGCCAGCAATGCCACCACAAACAAAACCCCGAGCATCTCGGGGCCAACGACGAACCACTCCATTTATACCCCTCTTATTTGAAGCTGCATCTGTGTTGGTTACACTCATTCACCCGAATCACTTACTCATGTAAGCTCATCGGGATTCATTCCCTTACCGCCTTGATGCAACTCCAATTACTTTGGGTATATTATTCCGCAGCGAAATGGTTATTCAGCAAAGTCTGGCAGGTTGGCGGTAGAGGTGGCGGTACCGGTTTACCCGGTTTGGCACTTGGCTGATGCGGGACGAACCAGCTTGCCAGTTCGGCACCACAACCGTCACCCGGCGGCGGCGTATCCTGTTCTTTACACTCCAGGCTACCGGCAGGACAACGCAGACGCACATGCATGTGCGCACGATGCCCAAACCACGGCCGTACCTTGTGCAACCAGTCACGATCGGCACCGGCATCCAGACACAGACGCTGCTTGATCGCCGGATTGACGAAGATGCGCGTCACTTCCTGATCCTGCGCCGCCGCTTTGATCAAAGTTTCAATCTGCGGCTGCCACTGCCGTGCGACCACCTGCTTGCCGTCGCTGGAAACCAAATCGATCGGCTGTGGCTTCAACAGTTGTTGTGCACTCCAGCGTTGGCGCGGCAACTGTAGCCAGATGTCGACATCAAGCCCGGACTGGTGGCTGGCATGACCGCTGCTAAAGCGCCCGCCGGCCGGCATCGCCATATCGCCGATCAGCACCGTACCGAGGTTTTTTTGGTTCGCCTTGCTGCTCAGACGCTGGATAAACGCCAGCAGATCCGGGTGACCGAAATAGCGGCGTTGATCGGGACGCATCACCTGATAATCCGGCGAGTTCAGCGGCAGCGGCTGGGCGCCGATCACGCAACCATTGGCAAACCCGCCCACCGCCTGCGGCGCACCGGCCACCGGGTGATCGATTTTCTGCCACGGCGTCAACGCCATGGCAGATCCCGAAACCATCAGGGCAACGATGCCCAACATCCAGTTTTTCATGGTGATTACCAGCGTGGAACGTTAGAAACCACATCACCGTTCTGCGCACGTTGGCGCAACAGGTGATCCATCAGCACAATCGCCATCATCGCTTCGGCGATCGGTACCGCACGGATGCCTACGCAAGGGTCGTGACGGCCACGGGTGACCATTTCTACCGCTTCGCCCTGGCGATTAATGGTTCTGCCCGGCACCATAATGCTGGAAGTCGGTTTCAGCGCCAGATGCGCAATCACCGCCTGGCCGCTACTGATGCCGCCAAGAATGCCGCCTGCATGGTTACTCTGGAAACCTTCCGGGGTGATTTCATCACGGTTTTCGCTGCCGCGCTTGGTCACAACGCTAAAGCCGTCGCCAATTTCCACGCCTTTAACCGCATTGATGCTCATCAACGCATGCGCCAAATCCGCGTCGAGGCGGTCAAACACCGGTTCACCGAGGCCAACCGGCACGTTTTCTGCCACTACGCTGACCTTGGCGCCAATGGAGTCGCCCTCTTTCTTCAGCGCACGCATCAGTTCGTCCAAGGCTTCCAGCTTGTCCGGATCCGGACAAAAGAACGGGTTCTGTTCGACCTGCTCCCAGTCTTTCAGCTCACATACCACATCACCGATTTGCGCCAGATAACCGCGCACCTGTACGCCAAATTTCTGCTGCAGATATTTCTTGGCGATTGCCCCTGCCGCAACGCGCATTGCGGTTTCACGCGCCGAAGAACGGCCACCGCCACGGTAGTCGCGCACGCCGTATTTTTGTTCGTAGGTATAATCGGCATGTCCCGGACGGAACACGTCTTTGATCGCACCGTAGTCCTGCGAGCGCTGGTCGGTGTTTTCGATTATCAGCCCAATGCTGGTGCCGGTGGTCACGCCTTCAAACACGCCGGAAAGAATACGCACCTGATCCGGCTCGCGGCGTTGAGTGGTATAACGCGAGGTGCCCGGACGGCGGCGGTCCAGATCGTGCTGCAAATCAGCTTCGGTAAGCGGAATGCCCGGCGGCACGCCGTCTACGATACATCCCAGCGCCACACCGTGAGATTCACCAAAAGTGGTGACGCGGAAAATCTGCCCAATACTGTTTCCTGCCATCGCGGATCCTTACCCTTAATTATTATCTTTGTTCGGCCCGCCAAAGCAGGCCCGAAGAATGCTTAGCTGCGGTAGAGGCTGAAATGATCCTTGCAATCTACCAGTTGCTGTTTGGTCAGCATGAACACCCCGTCACCGCCGTTTTCAAACTCCAGCCAGTTGAACGGAATATCCGGATACTGTTCCATCAGATGTACCATGCTGTTACCCACTTCACAAATC
Organism: Serratia proteamaculans; assembly: GCF_008830365.1. Classification (GTDB taxonomy): domain Bacteria; phylum Pseudomonadota; class Gammaproteobacteria; order Enterobacterales; family Enterobacteriaceae; genus Serratia; species Serratia proteamaculans. Next base: position 1,775,588 of record NZ_WBKI01000001.1, read on the forward strand.
AGCACGCCGTCGTCGCTCAGGTAATCCGGCGCACAGGCCATAATGCGACGCACCAGCTTCAGGCCATCGCTGCCCGCCGCCAGGCCCAGCTCAGGTTCAAAGCGGAATTCCTGCGGCAGATCGGACATGTCTTCTGCATCAACATACGGTGGGTTGGTGACAATCAGATCGTACTGGATCGCGGGAACGTCGCGGAACAGATCGGAACGGATCGGGGTCACTTGCTGTTCAACACCCAGCGCCTGAATATTGCGCTCGGTCACTGCCAGCACGTCGGCGGAGATGTCTACCGCGTCCACTTCTGCTTCCGGGAAAGCGTAGCCGCAGGCAATAGCGATACAGCCGCTGCCGGTACACATGTCGAGAATATGGCTCGGCGGATGAGGGATCAGCGCGCTGAAGCGATCGTTGATCAGTTCGCCAATTGGGGAACGTGGAACCAGCACGCGCTCATCGACATAAAACTCCAGGTCGCAGAACCAGGCTTTGTTGGTCAGGTAGGCTACCGGAATACGCTCGTTGACGCGGCGGATCACGCGTTCAACGATGCGGTGGCGCTCGCTGGAGGTCAAACGTGCAGTGTGCATGTCCTCTGGAATATCCAGCGGCAGGAACAGGCTTGGCAGCACCAATTGCACCGCTTCGTCCCACGGATTATCGGTTCCGTGACCATAGTAGATATCGGCGGCGTTAAAACGGCTTACTGTCCAACGCAGCATATCTTGAATGGTGTGCAGTTCATTCACTGCTTCCTCGACGAAAATTTTGTCCAATTTGCCCTCCGGCAGGCACTGTGATTCATGATTTAGCCGCATAGTTTGCCATGAAGCCCGCGACAAATCACGCTAACCCCTTGCGCTTTTCATTTTGGCGCGAATTTTGCGTCGACAGATACCCGCGACACGGTAAACTACCGCGATAAATGATTTCCGGTGAATAAAAAATGAAGAACAAGCACCCTCTGAGCAAAGATGAATTGCAGCTCTTCAGAGAGTCGGTAGTAGACGCAAAAAAGCTGCGTCAGGACACCATTGTCCACCGTAAACCCAAGCCAAAAACCAAACAAATTGCTCCGCAGCGCCTGCTGCAGGAGCAAGTCGACGCCAGTTATTATTTCTCGGATGAATACCAACCGCAGTTGGAAGAGGAAGGGCCGACGCGCTATGTGCGCCCCGGTTACAGCGCCTTTGAGCTGAAAAAACTGCGTCGCGGCGACTATTCGCCAGAACTGTTTCTCGATTTGCACGGCCTGACCCAAATGCAGGCCAAGCAGGAGTTGGGCGCATTGATCGCCGCTTGTCGACGCGAACATGTGCACTGCGCCTGTGTAATGCACGGCCACGGCAAGCACATCCTTAAACAGCAAACCCCACTGTGGTTGGCACAGCACCCCGACGTACTGGTATTCCATCAGGCGCCCAAAGAATGGGGCGGCACGGCGGCGATCCTGCTGCTGGTCGAACTGGCCGAGTAAACTGCAGAAATGACAAAGGGCGATGTTAAACATCGCCCTTTTGTTTGGAACCGGCCTGCGGTCCCTACACTTTAGCCATCACCTGTGACGGACTGACCTGCCATTCAAATTTACCGCAACTGCCGTCAGCCGCCAGATCGACATTGGCGATCGCCGAGGTGGCAAACATCGGCGGACATTCACCCGGGCAAAGTTCTGCCACCAGGTAACCCACCAGCGGTAAGTGGGAGACAATCAGCACCGAGGTAATCCCCTGCTGCGCCAGCACCTGCAGATAACTGCCCACCAGGCTGGCATCCCCGCCCGGCGTCAGCTCAGGCAGCACTTCTTCGCTTGCCGGCAAGCTTAAGGCTTCGCGCACCGTGGCCAGCGTCTGCTCGGCCCGCAGGTAAGGACTGACCAGCACTCGTTCAATATCCACAGACTTGGTGTTTAACCAGGCCGCCATCTGACGTGACTCATCACGGCCACAAACAGTAAGAGGTCTTACCGAATCGCTGGCCGCATCAAGTGCCGCCTCTCCGTGACGCATAATCAAAACTTGCATATTGCACCGCTGTTGTTGACAAAATAACGCTATACAGAAACGCCGAGCGTGCTGTATCGCCGAGTTTTACAACCCCAAAGCAAAAGCTTTGAAACGATAACGCGCCGTCTCTTTATGGCGGCCGGGCATTTTGCCTGAAAGTTCACGTAAAGAAAACGCTGTTTTTTACATCAATGACGTCTTGATACCCATTAGACGCTCACTTAACAACCAATTCAACAGGTTAAATTTTAACCTTTTCATCATGAATTTTATTGATGGCGGCCAGGATTTCACCGCCATCGGGTTACGTTACCTCGTCCCTATCTCCCTGTATAGGGTCCGGGATTACCGGTGTTGCAAGGAGTGATAACGATCACAATGCACCCTTGATCCTACTCTAGTACAAATCACGTCACCGTGCCGCTCACGCCCCCTGCGGGTAGAAGCGCTCACCCTGCTGAGCCATGTGCTGCAAGCGTTCACAGGGCGCAAAATATTCCCCGTGCTGTCGCTGCAGGTGCTCCAGCGTTTTAACCACCTTATCGGCACCCAGTTGATCCATATAACGGAATGGCCCACCGAGGAACGGTGGAAAGCCAATGCCGAATACCGCGCCAATGTCGCCGTCACGCGCACTGCGGATCACACCCTCATCCAGGCAGCGCGCCGCTTCGTTCAGCATCATCATCACGCAACGCTGTGCGATAACCGCCGGCTGCAAATGCGACTTCGGTGTAATACCCAACAGAATATACAGCGAGGTATCGGCACGTTTGTTCCGCTGCCGCTGCTGGCCTTCGCTCGGATACAGATAGAAGCCACGGCCGTTTTTGCGCCCTTTTCGCCCGTCTTTCAGGACCGCATCGAAAGCCGCCGGGGCGGCAAAGCGCGGCCCCAACTGTTCCACCAGCACCGGGATAATCTTGGTACCGACGTCAATGCCCACTTCATCGAGCAGGGTTATCGGCCCCACCGGGAAACCGAAGTCGACCAGCGCCTTGTCCAGCGCTTCGATAGGCTCGCCTTCCAACAGGCAGCGCGCCGCTTCATTTATATAAGGAGCCAAAATGCGGTTCACGTAAAAACCGGCGCGATCGGCCACCACAATCGCCGTCTTGCCCTGCTTGTGCGCCAACGCCACGGTGGTGGCTATGGTTTCTTCACTGGTCGTGGCATGCGGGATCACCTCAACCAACGGCATTTTATCTACCGGGCTGAAATAATGCAGGCCGATCACCTGCTCCGGCCGCTGCGCCCTGGCGGCGATCTGGCCAATTGGCAACGATGAGGTATTGGAGGCAAAAATGGTGTGCGGCGCAGCGTGCTGTTCGATCTCAGCCACCATCTGCTGCTTCAGGGACAAGTCTTCAAACACCGCCTCAATCACCACATCCACCTGTTCAAAGCCGGTGTAATCGGTCGAGCCGGAGATCAGCATCATCTGCTTTTGCCGCTCCATCGGGCGCATGCGTTTGCTGCGAACCCGTTTGCTGAGCACATCCCAGCTGTATTTCAACGCGTGGTTAATGCCCGTTTCGTTAACGTCTTTAATTCGTACCGGCAGGCCGCCACGCGTGGCGGTGACGCACGCGATACCCCCGCCCATCAGGCCGCCACCCAAAATACCGATACGGTGCAACTCATGGGGTTGAGCGTTGCCACCGCGCTCTTTCTTCAGCGCAGTGGAGGCGAAGAACAGGCTGCGTAACGCCGCCGACTGTGGCGTCATGGCCAGTTCGCCAAAGGCGCGGGCCTCGGCTTCATAACCGCTGGCACTGCCGTGATCCAGGCCGGTGCGCACCACCTGGATAATGCGTTCCGCCGCAGGGTAGTTACCGTGGGTTTTTTCCCGCGTTTTCTTGCGCACAATGCTGAACAGCAGGCTTTTCCCCAGCGGGCCGTTGAGCAGACGCTCCTGCCATGGCAGTTCACGTCGGCTCTGCCAGCCCTGTTTGACTCGCTCGATAGCAGCCTGCAACAAGATAGACTGAGGCACCGCATCGTCCACCAGACCCATACGCAGTGCCTGACGCGCCCGAATATGTTTGCCGGTCAGGATCATGTCCAGCGCCTTGCTGGCACCAATCAGCCGTGGCAAACGCTGGGTGCCGCCGGAACCCGGCAGCAAACCCAACTGAACTTCCGGCAGGCCAAGGGCGGTTTTATCATCCAGTGAACAGACGCGACCGTGGCAGGCCAAAGCCAACTCCAGCCCGCCGCCAAGACAGGCACCGTGAATAGCCGCTACTACCGGAACCTGGAACGCGGCAATCTGAGCCAGGGTGCTCTGCCCTTTTTTCGCCAGCACCTCGGCTTCTTTGGCGGTGCTACAGGCGGCAATCATGGTGATGTCCGCACCGGCAATAAATGAGTCCGGCTTACCGGAAATGATCACCAGCCCTTCCAGGGCCGGGTGCTGTTGCGCGCGGATCAGTACGTCGTTGACCTGCTCGACAAACTCGGCCTTCAGCGTATTCACCTTGTCACCCGGAACATCAATGGTGATCACACCAATGTTGTCCGGACGTATCGTCAGTTGAAAGGCTGAGGGTTTGGCTCGCTGTTCGTGCAATGCATTTTCAAAACTCATTATTCCACCTCTACGATCATTGCGGCCCCTAACCCCCCGGCGGCGCAGGCGGTGGTCAACCCCAGTCCGCCGCCACGGCGTTTCAGCTCGTGCAGCGTTTGGGTGATCATACGCGCACCGGTAGCGGCAAACGGGTGGCCGTAGGCAATCGAGCCGCCCAATACGTTGAATTTATCCATGTCTACCACGCCAATGGCCCGGCTGCGACCCAATTTTTGCTGAGCGAACTCGTCGCTGGCAAACATCTTCAGGTTAGCCAGGGTTTGTGCGGCAAAGGCTTCGTGCATGTCGATCAGTGTCAGGTCGGCCAGACCTATGCCGGCGCGATCCAATGCCAACGGCGTGGCATAAGACGGCCCGAGCAGCATGTCTTCCCACACGTCGATGGCGGAGAAGGCAAAGCTGCGCAGGTAGCCCAGTGGCTTCAGGCCCAATTCTTTCGCTCGCGATTCACTCATCATCAGTACCGCTGCCGCACCGTCGGTCAACGGCGTGCTGTTGGCGGCAGTAACGCTGCCATGCTTGCGGTCAAATGCCGGTTTCAGCTTCGCGTAGGAAGCCAGGCTGGAGTCTTTGCGGACGTTATTGTCTTCGGTGATTTGCGTGCGGTATGGCGGCACGTAGGCGGTCATCACCTCATCGTGCAACAGCCCCTGTTCCCAGGCTTTAGCCGCCAACTGATGAGAACGGTGCGCCAGCGCATCCTGCTCTTCCCGGGTGATGCCGTGGCTTTTCGCCATTTGCTCGGCAGTATCACCCATACGCAGGCCGGTAGAGTATTCCGCCACCGCAGGGGGGACCGGCATCAGATCACGGAACTTCAGTCGGCTGAACAGCTTGAGGCGCTGCGACAGAGTGCGGGCCTTGTTAACGTCCACCAATGTACGCGCCAGCGCCTTGCTGACGCCAATAGGCAGTACGGAGGAAGAGTCAGCGCCACCGGCAATGCCGATACTGATGCTGCCGGCCATAATGCTTTCCGCCACGTTGGCAATCGCCTGGAAGCTGGTCGCACAGGCACGCGACACGCTGTAGGCATCGGTATGCACACTCATGCCGGTGCCGAGCACGATTTCACGCGCGATATTCGGTGCTTCAGGCATTTGCACCACCTGGCCGAACACCAGTTGTTCAATCAATGCAGGATCGATACCGCTGCGGGCCAATAATTCACTCACCGCCGTTTTACCCAAATCCACCGCCGGAATACCGTGATAAGCGGTCGCCTGTTTGGCAAAGGGGGTGCGCAGTCCATTTACAATCGCAATACGGTCACCGTGACGGGTCACCAACGGCAGTGCCTTACTCATAAACGCTCCTGAAGAGAATAACGTCAGCGCAACGGCTAAAAAGAGGTCTGACCTGATGGGGTCATTGTTAACCAAATGTTTATATTTGGCAAACCGGCAGAAGTGAAAACTGAGAGCAGGAGCAACTTTCTAAGGGGGGATAATCGGGGTAGTCAGCGGCGCGGGTGAACCCCGCACCGTTTTAAAGCAGCAATTAACGCAGGCCGAGCTGGAAAATAAAGGTTTCTGCCTGGCAGGCAAAGGTGAAATCAGCCACCAGTTCCACACCACCGTCAACCGGTTTAATGCTACTGCTGATGTCGCAAGGGTCGGATTCCACACTACGGGCTTTTTCAGTCAATACCGCCAGCATTTTCTCTGCATCTTGCTGATTAGCAAACACCTGGCTGTAAGAGGCGGTGCAATCGGTATTGTCCATGACGGTACCGACATCAACACAGCAACAAGCGGCAGTTTCCTGGGCGCTACATTTATTAAATGCGTTTGACATAATTAATTCTCCTCAGGGATCGCCATGACGCGGATCCGAATTGCCATTTAACTACTGGCGCAAAGACACAAGATTCTGCGTTCATTTTACTCTGCGACGAAACCGATCACTAGCACTTACTTTTTATAGGTGTTTTAAGTGATGGAAATCACAAATGAAAATCGTCATCTGCTAAGAAATGGTAAGAATTTTGTTATCTATCGCTGGTTTTTTGTTAGCCAGATCTCTCTTTTGATATCAATTTGGAAATATTTCAAAAACAATGTTGCAACATTCTCACAGGTCGGACCTATAATTCAGCCACTGGTCTGATTTGTCTGAATGGGATCGGACCCTACAATCGCGCGCTTCCTTGTTACTTTATGTAACATGTTTAAATAATAAACACATAAAATGAGGTTTTGGTCATGAGCCAGAAAAACCTATTTACTAAATCAGCTCTCGCAGCTGCAGTGGCAATTATTTCTTCAAACGTGTCTGCCGCAGGATTCCAGCTGAATGAGTTCTCATCAGCTGGTTTGGGACGTTCGTATTCTGGCGAAGGCGCCATGGCAGACACTGCGGCTTCCGCCAGTCGCAACCCGGCCTTGTTGATGATGTACACTCGCCCAGAGCTGTCTTTCGGCGCGGTGTTTATCGATCCGGACGTGGACATCACCGGCAAGTCACCTTCTGGTGCCAGCCTGGATTCTAAAAATATCGCCCCTACCGCCTGGGTGCCGAACCTGCACTATGTGCAGCCGATTAATGACCAATTTGCCGTGGGTGCCTCTGTCACCAGTAACTACGGCCTGGCTACCGAATTCAACGACGGCTATACCGCTGGCGCTTACGGCGGTAAAACTGACCTTACCACCGTAAACCTCAATCTGAGCGGTGCTTATCGTCTGAACCAAAACTTCAGCTTCGGTCTGGGTTTTGATGCGGTTTATGCTAAAGCCAAACTTGAGCGTTATGCGGGTGAAAGTGGTGCAGCCCTCGGAATGCCGGCTGATACTCAAATCTCTCACCTGAAGGGTGATGAATGGGGCTTTGGCTGGAACGCCGGCCTGCTGTATGAAGTCGACGAAAACAACCGCTATGGCTTAACTTACCGTTCAGAAGTGAAAGTCGACTTCGACGGCGACTATAAAAGCAGCATTCCATCCCGCTTTAACCCGCTGCAGGGAAGAACCGGTCTGCCATGGGGGACCGATGGCAATACCATACCGGGCTCTCTGACCCTGAATCTGCCGGAAATGTGGGAAATCTCAGGCTACAACAAGGTTGCGCCGCAGTGGGCTGTCCACTACAGCTTGGCTTACACCAGTTGGAGTCAGTTCCAGGAGCTGAAAGCTACCGGCAACAACGGTCAAACGCTGTTCGAGAAGCACGAAGGCTTCAAAGACGCTTACCGCATCGCGCTGGGTACCACCTACTTCTACGACGATAACTGGACCTTCCGTACCGGTATCGCCTTCGATGACAGCCCGGTACCGGCTCAAAACCGTTCTATCTCTATCCCGGATCAGGATCGTTTCTGGCTGAGCGCCGGTACCAGCTACGCGTTCAACAAAGACGCTTCGGTTGACGTCGGTATCTCCTACATGCACGGTCAGAAAGTCACCATTAAAGAAGGTCCATACACCTTCGAATCGGTGGGCAAGGCCTGGCTGTACGGTGCCAACTTCAACTACCGCTTCTAATCCTTTCGACGATGAAGCCAAAGCGCCCTGCGGGGCGCTTTTTTATTACCGACGTATTTGCAAGGCAAAAAAAACCCGCCGGATGGCAGGTTCTTTATCTTCGCAAACCGGGACCTATTGCGAGTCGATCTCGTCCAGATCGCCCTGGATCGCCTGGGCGTTCGGGTTAACTTCCGGCTTCAGAGAGCCGCCGTTCGCCAGGAAGTCGTTGCGCTGGAAGTAGGCTTCACGCACCATCAGGTACGGATCGGAAGAGTTGTGCAGCAAGCCGTCGGAATCCAACAGTTCGGCGCGGGTTTCAATCCCCTCAACCACCCATTTGCCCGCCGACATCCAGAAAGTCAGGTAGCTCAGCACCGGGTAAACGGTATCTGCCCAGTCACCGCCCTCTTCACGCAGAGTGAAGCTGCCATAGCCCGGCAACATCACATAAGGGCCATAGCCGACACCATAATGCCCCAGAGTGCTACCGAAACGGTTCGGCTCTTCACGCGCCAGTTTCGGGTTAGCCATGCCAGCCACGTCGATCAGGCCGCCCATACCCAGAAGGGTGTTGAGGAAGAAACGGTTGAAGTGGATCATCCCCTTGTACGGATCGCCCTTCAGGAAGGAGTTGACCATACTGGCCGGTTCTTCCAGGTTGGAAGTGAAGTTGCTGATACCATTACGCGCCGGCATCGGCAGATAGTCACGCCAGGCCACGGCCACCGGGCGCAGTACGTACGGATCCAGGACGTTATAGTTAAAGTTGAACATCGTCCGGTTAAATCCTTCCAGAGGATCGGATCGCCCTTGTGGTTCATCTTGTGGCGCGCTGGCACAGCCCACCAATAACACCGTTGTGAAAGCCAGCCCAGTCAGGCGAAAGTTCATATTCTTCTCCATGAAAACACGTTCGGTCTTTTATTCAGGGGACCTGTTTGTTTATCTGAACGTCAATTTGCTCTTTACCACTGAAATTCTGCAGCGCACTCTCACCGAACCAGTCACCCGCCTGTGGCGTGGCCAGACCATCCTGAGAAATCCGCACCCGCACCTTGACCTGATGCTGAGCCGAAAGCAGGCGCTCAGGCATCATGGCGTTGCTGTCATCCAGGGAGAATGACAGCGGGAAACGGCTCAAGGGCAGTTGTTTTACCGCCACCGGCACCGGATTAGTGCCATCGGTCACAGAGATCACCAGCGTCCCCTGCGGCGGTAAAGCGTTGCTCGCCTGCGGCGATAACGTCACGTTAATACCAAGTTTAACAGTTTCTCCGCCCGCCTGGGATTTTGCTTGTTCAATGCTGCGCTTTAACACCTCGGCGCGCTGATCGTTAGCCGGCAGCAGTTTCAACATCACCTGCCAGGCACCGATCGCCTGCTTGAAATCACCCTGTTCGAAGGAGTTAAATGCCAATAAGCTCAGCACCCGCAGATTGGTATGATCTTCGGCGATCATTTTGCGCAGCATCTGCGTGGCCTGCTTGTTATCCTCTGGATCGTTGGAGCGCGTCAAGACTTCCGCGTAGCCGAGACGAACTTCCAGACTATTCGGGTCCAGTTGATAAGCATGAGCGAATGCCTGAGTCGCGGTGGTGGCGTTATTCAGTGCCATACCTACCCGGCCCAGCATCATCCAGTCATTGATATTACGATCGTCCTGTTGGAGTGAGGTACGCAGGCCCAGGCCGAGACGGGCAATCTCTTCCATACTCAGCGGCTGAGCGCGTTCATTGGCAACCCGCGCACGCAGATCCGGCATTTGAGCTTCTACCTGCTGCCAGTCCAGCACCTGCGCCAGCCCACCGGTTTTCAGATAAAAACCCAGGGTGACCACCACCAATAACGCGACGCCGGGTACCAGCGCCCAACGGTTGATCGGTTTCGCCTGCTCTTCCTGCTGACCGGGAATATCATTCAACAGGTTTTGCTGCAGTTCCTTCACCAACTCCGGACGTTCGGCAACCACCCCCTGCTCTTCGTCCTGCTCCAGCTCGTGCAGACGGTCCTGATAAAACGCCTTGTTCAGCGTATCGCGGCTAGCGGCGGTGCTTTTGTCGCTTTGGCGCATCGCCGGCACCACCAGCAACGCCGCAGCGCCAACCAGCAATACAATAATAATCAGCCAAAAAGCCATTAGGGTTTCTTCCTGTCAGTCTCTTTCAGCAGCGCCGCCAGACGCTGTTGCTCCTGCTCGGAGAATTCATCGTTAGCGTTAGCGGCACTGCTGCGGCGACGGCGGGTACGCAGTATCACTACCGCACCGCCGATCAACACAAACAGCAACGGGCCAACCCACAGGATCAGCGTCGCCGGGGTCACCGGCGGCTCATAGGTGACGAAATTGCCGTAGCGCGCCACCATGTAATCGATGATCTGCGGCTTGCTCTGCCCCTGCATCATCAACTCGTATACCTTGGTACGCATGTCAGCAGCGATGATGGCGTTAGAGTCGGCAATGCTGTTGTTCTGGCATTTCGGGCAGCGCAGTTGCTCGGTCAATTCACGGTATTGCTGTTCCTGCTCCACCGATTTGAACTGATAGGTATCAATAGCCGCAGCGGCGCTCCAGCTCAGCAACGCAGCAAACACCAGGGCAATGAACCTCATACCTCACCCCCGTACTTTTTGTACAGCGGCAAGACTTCCTGCTGCCAGACGCGTTCGTTCATATCCCCGGCGTGGCGGTAACGAATAATGCCTTGCCCGTCGATCAGGAAGGTTTCTGGTGCGCCGTACACGCCCAGATCCAGCCCGAGCATACCGTCGCCGTCGTACAGGCTGAGCGCATAAGGGTTGCCCAGCGAATTCAGCCAGGTCACTGCCTTGCTGCGATCGTCTTTGTAGTTCAGCCCCACTACGCGAATACCGCGCGCAGCCAGCGTATTGAGGTATTGATGTTCGGCGCGACAGGTTGGGCACCAGGTGGCCCAGACATTCAGCAACATCGGCTTGCCATTACGCAGCACCGCCTGATCGTAAGTCTTGCCGGGGCTTTCGAGCGACTCCAGCTTGAAGGCCGGTACCGGTTTGCCGATCAGCGCCGACTCCAGCATGGTCGGATCGTCGCCACCGGCATTGCGCGTCAGTTGCACCATAAACGCCGCCACCAGCAGCAGGAACAGGATTAACGGGATAAACAGCAGCTTACGGTTCATGCCTGCTCCTCCAGCTTGCCTTCACGCTTGAGTTTTTTGCTCATCCGATAGCGCGGATCGAGAATACACAGGATGCCGCCAATCGCCATAAACACGCCACCGAACCAGATCCAGCGTACGAAGGGTTTATAGTACAACCGCACGGCCCAGGAGCCGTCGTCCAGCTCTTCCCCCAGTGCCGCGTAAAGATCACGGCTGAAGCCGCCGTCGATAGCCGCTTCGGTCATCATGCTGCGCGCCACGCTGTAGTAACGTTTTTCCGCGTGCAGCGTCGCTTCCGGCTTACCGTTGCGCGTAACGTCGATGATACCGACACCGCCGGTGTAGTTCGGCCCACGGATATCGTGCACATCACGGAACACAAAGTGATAGTTATGGATATCCACGCTGTCGCCGGCCTTCATGCGCACATCACGTTCCACACTGTAGTTCTGGCTAAAGGCAATACCGATCACCGTCACCGCGACGCCAAGGTGACCCAGCACCATGCCCCAGTGACTGCGGGAAAGATGGCTCAGGCCACGCCAAAAACCGTGGCGATGAGTAGCACGTTCGTGCAGTTCCATCAGCGTCAGGATAATGACCCAGACCGCCATAATCAGCCCCACCACCGTCATACCGGCGATGCTGTCTTGCAGCAGCCACGGCAGCAGGACTGACAGCACCAGCGTAATCACCAGCGCCACGCTCAGACGGCGCCACAGCTTGGTCGGTTCATCACGGCGCCAGCGCACCAACGGGCCGATGCCCATCAGCAAGGCCATCGGGGCCATCAGCCAGGTAAACATGGTATTGAAGAAGGGTTCGCCGATAGAAATACTGCCCAGGCCAAGCTGTTTATGCACCAGCGGCAACAGCGTGCCCAGCAACACCACCAGCGTCGCGGCAATCAACAGTACGTTGTTGCCCAACAGGAAGGTTTCACGCGAGAAGGTTTCATGCTGCACCCGGCTGCGCACCTGGCCGCCTTTGACCGCGTACAGCAGCAAAGAACCGCCGATCACAATCACCAGATAGGCGAGGATGAACATGCCGCGCGCCGGATCGGAGGCAAAGGAGTGTACCGACACCAGCACGCCGGAACGCACCAGGAAGGTGCCCAGCAAACACAGCGAGAAGGCGGTAATCGCCAGCAGCACCGTCCAGGCCTTGAAAGTCCCGCGTTTTTCGGTCACCGCCAGCGAGTGCATCAGCGCCGTACCGGCCAGCCACGGCATAAATGAAGCGTTCTCTACCGGATCCCAGAACCACCAGCCGCCCCAGCCCAGTTCGTAATAAGCCCAGGCAGAGCCCAGCACGATACCCATGGTGAGGAACACCCAGGCTGCGGTGGTCCAGGGACGCGACCAGCGAGCCCAGGCAGTATCGAGCCGGCCGGCCATCAGTGAGGCAATCGCAAAGGCAAAGGCCACCGAGAAACCAACGTACCCCATATACAGCAACGGCGGATGGAAAATCAGGCCGATATCCTGCAGCAGAGGGTTGAGGTCACTGCCGTCGATCGGGAAATTCGGCAAGGTGCGGGTGAACGGGTTGGAGGTCATGATAATGAACAGCAAGAAGCCTGCGGTAATCATGCCCATCACCGACAGCACGCGTGCCACCGCATCCTGTGGCATCGAACGACTGCACAACGCCACCGCCAGCGACCAGCAGCTCAGCAGCAGCACCCACAGCAGCAGCGACCCTTCATGGGCGCCCCAGGTGGCGGCGATGCGGTAATACACCGGCAGTTGCGTATTGGAGTTGGCGGCCACATAGGCCACGGTAAAATCATTGGTGACAAAGGCATACACCAGGCAGATGAATGCCAGCGCAATAGCACCGAACATGCCGTAGGTCAGCGGACGCGCCACCGCCATCATACGGCGATCCTGACGCGCAGCGCCCCACTGCGGGTAAATGCTCAGCAGCAGCGATATCGCCAGCGCCAGGCACAGCAGAAAACTTCCCGTTTCCGGCATCATGATTTGGCACCCTCATTCTGCGGGGTAGCGTAAGCCGAAGCCGGCCCCTTATGGTTTTCTTTCATTGCGTCGGCCACCTCCGGCGGAGTGTATTTTTCATCGTGTTTCGCCAGCACTTCACGCGCATTGACCACATTACCTTCGCCCAATACGCCCTGCGCTACCACGCCCTGCCCCTCACGGAACAAGTCCGGCAAAATACCGGTGTAGGTGACATCGATCGCACCGCGCGCATCGTAGACCTTGAAGCTGACCTGCAGCGTTTTCTGATCGCGTTTTACCGAACCAGGCATCACCATGCCGCCGATACGCAGGCGTTGGCCCACTTCCGGCTTCTCATGATTTTCGCCTTTGCCCTGCAGAATTTCGCTCGGGGTATAAAACAGATCGATGTTGGAGCGCAGCGCATACAGCATCAGGGTCGCGGTAAGCGCAACGCCGATCAGCACTACGATCGCCAGATACAGGCGACTTTTACGACGTGGATTCACAATGATTTCTCCCGCGGGTTAGCGGATTTTTGTTTCGACTGCTGCGACTGACGAATGCGTCGCTCGCGCGCCTGACGGCGGCCGATCTCATCGAGCAATTGCCGACGCTGCCAGAAAGTATGAGCCACCAGGCCCAACAGCGAGAGCAGCGTGACAGCTACCGCCAGCCAGACGTAGAAGGCATAGCCCCCCATGGCGAAAAACCCCTGCCAGGAAGTAAATGCGGCATTCATGGTTGGCGCTCCTTATTGACCAGCCCAGCGACCCATGGGCGCTGACTTTCCTGAGACAAAATCAAATTGCGCAGGCGCATCAAAGTGAGGGTAATAAAGAACAGCAGGTAGCCGAGGATCGCCCAGCGCAGCGGGGTGCGCATACTTGGCGCGATACTCTGTTGCATATTGGTCGATCCCTGATGCAGCGTGTTCCACCATTCGACCGAGAAATGAATAATCGGGATGTTCACCACCCCCACCAGTACCAGAATACCGGCGGCCCGGCCCGCCAGGCGGCGGTCTTCAAAGGCGTTGTACAGCGCAATAATGCCGATATAAAGGAACAGCAACACCAGTTCAGAGGTCAGGCGCGCGTCCCACACCCACCAGGTGCCCCACATCGGCTTGCCCCAGGCGGAACCGGTGACCAGAGCAATAAAGGTAAATACCGCGCCGACCGGCGCCATGGCCGCCACCACCGTATCGGACATTTTCATCTGCCACACCAGACCGATGAATGCCGCTACCGCCATCGAACCGTAAATCCCCATCGACCACATGGCGGCCGGGACATGGATATACATGATACGGAAGCTGTCACCCTGCTGATAATCCTTGGGGGCAAAGCCAAAACCCCATACCCAACCCAGCAGCAGGCAGGCCGCACCGGCCAGCCCCAACCAGGGGATAAAGCGGCCACAGACACGATACAGCCGTTCAGGCTGGGCAAATTGATGTAACCATTTCCACATTGTCGTCATTGCTCACGGTAAATTTATACGGTGGCCGCCCCGTTGACTAAGGCGACGAAAATTACAGTGCGGTGGAACACGCTCTTGATGGCGTTAACCCGCATTTCAATAAGTTAGCTAGTGCACGCTCACACGCAGCGCCGCTGCGGTGGCGAATGGTGCCAGCGTTATGCTGCCCGCCAGCATCGCGCCCAGAATCGCCAGGTAACCGTCTATCGGCATGCCCATAGACGCAGCATCAATGGCGGCGGTGGAAAATATCAGCACCGGTATATACAACGGCAACACCAACAGGCTCAGTAATACCCCCCCCTTGCGCAGCCCGACGGTCAGCGCCACACCAATAGCGCCGATCAGACTCAGTGTCGGTGTCCCCAACAGCAGCGTAAACGCCACCGCCAGCCAGGTATTCATATTCAACGACAGCAGCAACGCCACCAGCGGCGACAGGATTAACAGGGGTAAGCCTGTTACTACCCAGTGAGCACACACTTTGCCTAACACCGTCATTGGCAGCGGCGTCGGCAGCAACAGCAGTTGCTCCAGCGAACCATCCAGAAAATCATCGCGGAACAAACGCTCCAGCGACAACAACGCCGCCAGCAGCGCGGCGACCCAGATAATCCCCGGCGAAATACGCGCCAGTAACTGCGGCTCCGGCCCGATCCCCAGCGGAAACAAGGTGATAACGATAAGGAAGAACCACAGCGGATTAACGATTTCCGACCCTTTGCGAAAGGCAATCTTCAGCTCACGGCGCAATATAATCAAAAACATCAAACACTCTCCACGCGGTTTTCCGTCAGGCTGATTTTCCCTACCGCCTGCGTTACGCCGGCCAAATCCTGATGCGTGGTCAACAATACCATGCCGCCCTGCTGTGCATGTTGCTCAAAAAGGCTAATTAATTCAGCCACGCCCTGCTTGTCGATGGCCGTCAGCGGCTCGTCCAGGATCCACAGCGGGCTGTCACTGAGCCACAAACGCGCCAGTGCTACCCGGCGCTGCTGCCCGGCGGAAAGCTGCGCCACCGGCAAATCCTCGTAGCCCACCAGCCCGACCTGCTCCAGCGCCTGCCAAATGGCTTGACGATCGGGCGTGGTACGTACAGCCTGGTAAAACTGCAGGTTCTCAAAAGGTGTTAACTGGGTTTTAATTCCCGGCTGATGGCCGAGAAACAGCAGATCCTGGTAATAACGTTCGCGATGGCGCAACGTATTTTTCCCGTGCCAACAAACTTCCCCCCCCTCCGGCCGCGCCAGACCGGCCAAAATACGCAACAGGCTGGTTTTGCCCGCGCCGTTCGGCCCTTCCACCTGAATAATATCGCCCGGTTTCACCGTAAAGCTTAACCCGCTAAACAGGGTGCGCTCATCGCGGACGCAACTCAGATTTTTAGCTTCCAGCATCGGGAGAACTCATATTTTTCTTTGGGATAGCGATCATAGCATAAGCCATGCTGCGGCACGTAGCCCGCCGCTGGTCACTCAGCTACTCCAATAGGGGTAATATTGCGCCCCAGATCAATAATGCGAAGAAAAAACCGACGGCGTTAAACTCTTGTTACTTTTTTCTGCAATTTGCGACATGGCTTTCGCCGTGCCGACACGCCAACTATGCTTAATCCGTGACCCAGACAGCAGTTAAAGGAGAGAGCAGATAATGAGCGACCCACAACAGCGCCCTGATACAGATAGCGATGATCATCTGCAGGTGGAGAGCAAGGAGCATGAACAGGGCAAGAGCGAAATCGAGGTAAAGGAACAGAACCTGCCCTCACGCGCGGCGGCGGTGCATGAGCAGATCCGCATGGAGGGTGAGAAAGAGCTGGAACGCGATTGGCTGGCCTTGCTGTGGTCAGCGGTGGCCGCTGGGTTGTCGATGGGTGCTTCACTGATGGCAAAGGGCATTTTTCATGCCCGTTTACCGGACGACCCCAGCCGCTTCTTTATCGAGAATATTGGCTATACCTTTGGCTTTATCATTGTGATTATGGCCCGTCAGCAGCTGTTTACAGAAAATACCGTGACCGCCGTGCTGCCGATCATGCATAAACCGACGCCGAGAAATTTCATCATCTTGTTCCGCCTGTGGGGCGTGGTGCTACTCGGCAACCTGATTGGCACCGGGCTGGTGTCACTGGCGTTTATTCATATGCCGATTTTTGATGAAAACACCCGCAGCGCCTTCGTTAGCCTGTCGGAAGAGGTGATGCAAAACTCACCGTCAGAAATGTTCGCCAACGGTATTATTGCTGGCTGGATCATCGCCACCATGGTGTGGATGTTCCCTTCCGCCGGCGCCGCCAAGATTTGGGTGATCGTCCTGATGACCTATCTGGTGGCGATCTGCGATCTGACCCATATCGTGGTCGGATCGGTCGAGATCCTTTATCTGGTATTTAGCGGTGTGATCCCCTGGCAAGATTTTATCTACCCGTTCGCCATTCCGACGCTGGCCGGCAACATTATCGGCGGCACCTTTATCTTTGCGTTAATCAGCCATGCACAGATCCGCAATGATATGAGTGATAAAAACAAAGCGGCGCGGCTGGAGGCAGAAAAACAGACCGCCAGGGCGAGAAAACCGTGATCGCAGTCAGCGCAACACGCGAAAATCAGCGCATATTGGCGAGGGAATGAGCAAACGCACCGCTAAGCGCTTATTCTGCGGGTAAAAAAAGGTATACTGCCCCGGCAGCCTCAGGTTGCCAGCCCGCAGCGTCCCCGTAGTTAAACGGATATAACAAGCCCCTCCTAAGGGCTAGTTACTGGTTCGATTCCAGTCGGGGACACCATTAAGCTTGTCTATTCAGCACTATCGCCTCCCGAAGCTCCCTTGCCTGACCAGGCCTTAAAACTTCCCGGTTTATCAGGATGATGCATCACCCTGTCTCACAATCTGGCGCAAGGTCGACTATTAAAGGTATAATCTCACACACGATTTAATTGATTTTAGAAACGAACATGACAAAACTCACATTACAAGAGCAGATGCTTAAAGCCGGATTGGTCAACAGTAAGAAACTGGCGAAAGTGCAGAAAACCGCTAAAAAATCGCGAGTTCAGGCTCGTGAGGCCAGAGAGGCGGTGGAAGTCAATAAAAAGGCACAAATTGAACGTGATAAACAGCTTAGTGAGCAACAAAAGCAAGCGGCCTTGTCTAAAGAGTATAAAGCTCAGGTTAAACAGTTAATTGAAATGAACCGGATCGTTATTTCAAAAGGCAATGTTAGCTATAACTTCACAGACAATAATTTAATTAAAAATATCAGTGTGGATAAAGCGACTCAATCCCAGTTAATCAGTGGTCGTCTCGCCATTGCGCGTCTGGTTGCTGATAATGGCCTTGATAACGATTACGCGATTATCCCCGCAATAGTGGCAAATAAAATTGCGCAGCGTGATGCCAGCAGCATTGTAGTCAGTAATGTGCTGAGTCAGGAGGATCAAGACGATGAAGATCCGTATGCCGATTTTGTCGTGCCTGATGATCTAATGTGGTAAGAAATACTTGGGGCAACGGACAATAACCCTTGCCCTCACCTCTCAGTTCCCCCGCCCTAGCCGGTAATAATGCCAAGCTATATTTCCTGACAGTATTCAACCCAGCGTAAACAAATTATTTAAATGCCCCCTCATAAATAAGTGAATTCTCATTTCATATCCATAAATTAAAATGCTAACATTAATAACATGACGCGAATGGAGTAATAGCATGTTCCCCAACAAAAAATATTCACAACGAGCCAATCCGCTAACCAGTTATCAATTTTCACGCTTGCATACTTTTGAATGTGTCGCTCGTCACCTCTCATTTTCATTGGCGGCGGAAGAACTGTCAATTACCCCCAGCGCCGTAAGTCACAGAATTAATTTGCTTGAGAAAGAGTTGGGTTTTCTTTTATTTCAACGTTTTCACCGCAGAATTACGCTAACGCCAGAAGGCGAGCGGATGCAATGGTCGTTAAGTAGCTCCTTCGATGCCCTGACTCAGGAAATTCTTGATATCAGGAACCGTGAATTGACGGGTACCCTGACCATTTACTCCCACCCCTCCATCGTACAGTGTTTGCTGATACCTAGGATCGGTGACTTCATTGCCCAGTATCCCACCGTTCATTTAAACATTCTCACCGGGCAGGAAAACATTAACCTGGCCAACCGGGGCGTTGATTTAGCCCTTTATTTTGGCCGGCTGCCGTCGGGCCAGCAGCTGGATGAAGCCTTTATGTCAGAGTCCATGGTGCCGATCTGCACTGCGCAGTACGCCAAAACACATAACCTCTACAATGCTCCTGAAAATCTGGCGCACAGCACCCTGTTGCATGACAGATATAATTCCGGCGAAGACGAGTGGCAAACCTGGTCACAACATTTTGATTTGGGCCTGGATACCGACAGCAAAAGTATGGAGTTCGATCGTTCTGACCTGGCGGTGCTGGCGGCGACTCAACACCTTGGCGTTGCCATGGGACGGCTTAATCTGGTGCAAGACTGGATCAAAAGCGGCGAACTGATTATCCCATTTCCCCACACGATCCTGCCCTGCGAACACTGTTATTTTGTGTCGACCGTGTCCGAACGTCAGTGGCCGAAGATCATCGCGTTCAAACAGTGGATGATGAAAATAGAGCCTCTGGTCTGATTGCCAGAGGTTTAAAATGATTACCACTTCTTTGGGGTATAAGAAAATTCAAGTGCACAGCTGTACAACCGCCCGGCCTTTGAATAATAAATATGCTTGCGGCCGTTATCCCACACTACTGTAGCGTTATTAGAGAATTTTATTATCTCAACCGGTGTCTGGTTAGATAACCGACCGCGCTTAGTGCTTTTCACCACGAAAAAGTCACCATTATCACTGAGTGTAATCAAAGGATAACCCCAGGCATACTTTGATATTTGCACAGTAATGGTGAATTGACTTTCACAGGTAATTTGATAGGTATTAACATCTACATCCATAGCTTATATTTTAGGTACAATTCCTCTATTGAGATAAAACAAATAAGAACAGCTCACGACAATCAATCCTAAAACGATGAGCACAGAACCCAATATAAACTCAACCTGCAGCGGCTCCCCCAAGATCACCACGCCGGCTAAAATTCCAAAAATGGGCGTCATAAAAGTCAAGATACCCAACGAGGATGCCTGATAATGACGCAGCAAAGAAAACCAGATCAAATAGCTGATAAAAGAGACCACTACCGTTTGGAATATCAGGCTGCTCCAGGCCACAGCACTCAAAGTGAAATGAACGTTCTTTGTGGTTAGCGCCAACAGAGATAGCAGAATGCAGGCACCCGAGAGCTGGAACAACAGGGTCTGTTTTGACGAGCAGTTTGCCAGCCCGGTGGTGCGAATGACGATGGTCGAACCGCCCCAGGACATTCCCGCCAGCAGGCCGTAAATATCACCACGCAGTTGGCTTTCTGCGCCCGAGCTACCACTCATGCCGGATATGGCCAGCACCACGCCGCCGAAGGCGATGGCAATACCGGCCCACTGTATCAACGACAGCCGTTCATGCCGAATAACAAAATGCAGCCCGATGGCGGAGAATAAAGGTGCGGTATACAAAAATACCGCCATGTGCGACGCGCTGGTATAGCGCAAACCTTCGGAGACGAAAAAGAACTCCAACGCGAACAGTCCCCCAACGCACAGGCCTGCTAACAGCGTGGAGCGATCGAAAACGAACTTTTCGCTTCGGTAGCGCGCCAGGAGGTAAACCGCCAGGGCGGCAATGCCCGATCGAATGGCGATTTGCAGTACGGCAGAAATGTCCGGCTCGGCGGCCTTGATCGCCACCTGCTGCAGCCCCCAGATGGCGCATATCATCATCATGGCGGCGGCAGCCCTGCTGTCTATGTTGTTTCTGGCACTCATCACACCACCTCAAGCCGCTTAAATAAAAATACACTCTTCCCTCACCGCTAATAAAAAGGTGATGGATGAATTCGAGGAAAATATTAAAGGCTAGTCTTTATAAACCACTATTTCCTGGTACATCTTAATGACTTCGCTATCACTGTCGACTTCACCGGTATATTCCGTTTGTTGCGCTACATGGGTCACCTTCCAGCCCCGCTTGGCCAATTCAGGGATAGTGACGCGCCCAATATCACGACAGGTAAAGATCGTGTCATCACTCAGTCTAAGATTACCAATACTTGCATAATCATAAGCTTGTGATTGGCAAACGTGCGACTCGGCCGCCATCAACGGCAATGGCAACAGACCGACAATCAACATTAAATACTTTTTCATAACCATCTCCATTATCCTTATTAGCCTTATCCATTTTGCAGATATCACCCTAGTCAATGACGTTATATCCGCTTATTTAAATATCGTTCTGCGCGATGAAATTACACGGCATCTGCCCTTCACTGACAAGTGAAAAATATAAACCTTCGTGTTAGATGAATTCATCCGAGCATCATCGTCACTGTTGTGCCATTAAGTTAAGTTTTTCCATCGCCTGGCGGCATCGCAGCACCGCACTGCTGCCAGTTACAAAAAAAACCAATAATTAGCAGGAAAAGTAACTTTTTGTGACGCACGTTGTGTTACATATGCATTTCGCTTTACCCACGCTAAAAGCAATGAAAACGCTCAGAAAACTTCCTGAGCAAATCACTGATGCCAGAAGGTTCAGTGAGGTTGGCAAGTACACACAGGGATATAAAATGACATACAAATTGCGCGCATTAACTCAGGCAATTGCTCTGGGATTGGTCGTTGGCAGTACCTCTTTCGCTGCTCAGGCTGAAATCACCCTGCTGAAGCAGGATCCACAAGCGGGTGATCCGCTGAGCCGTCTTAACTTTACCGTCGGCGGCAGTATCCGCCCGCAGTTCAACAATATGACCGGCGATGGCGATAAAGGTTCTTACAAACGTAACGGTTTCGACGGCGGCACCCGCTTCCGCTTTGCCGCCGATTACTACCTGTTCGATGACATTAGCTGGATCAGCTACTACGAGTTGGGGGTGAATATCCCTGCGCTGTTCAACTGGGATAGCCACTATGCCGACGGTGCCAACAACACCAGCCGCCGCATGTTGTACACCGGTCTGAAAAGCAAAACCTGGGGACAATTGACCTTTGGTCAGCAGAACAGCGTGTACTACGACGTGGTCGGCGCCAAAACCGATATCTGGGATTACGACATGCTGGCCCAGGCTCCGGGGAACGGTATCAACGGGGATTACGACGGCTCCTACCGTTCACGCAAAATGCTGAAGTACAAAAACACCTTTGGTGATGCTGACGTTTATGCCTCATACCTGTTCAGCGATAACGAGTACCTGCCGGGTAACGGCCTGCGCTACAAGCGCGAGGGAGGGGGTTCACTGGGTGTGGATTACCATCTGACGCCGGACCTGACCTGGGGCACCGCGTGGAACTATACCCGCGCCGAAATGCGTGATCCCTCCAGCAACAGCACAAAAGATTACGACCAAAACATCCTGGGTACCGCGCTGAGCTGGAAACCGGATAACTGGACGCTGACCTTTGGCGGCGGCTGGTACAACAACTTCCTGACCACCAAAAAAACCAACGTTGACGACTACTTCGCCGGTGACGCCTGGGGTATTGAGTATCTGGCCGGTTATACCGTGCCGGTAGGGCAATATGCGGTGAAATCCGTAATGCCGTACTTTATGGGCGACCGTTTGGAGTACGTCAGCGGCCGTGACTATCAACGCATTGATAACGGCCTGGGCGTTACCGTGCAGTTTGATTACGGTTTCCGGGTAGATGTGGAACACGTGCTGACTTCAAGCACTGACAACCTCGGTGATATGACGCTGGTGCGTCTGCGTTACGACTTCTAATCGCTACCGATGTAAAAAAGGCCGCTTCCGCGGCCTCAGACTACGGACAAAGCCCGCTATTAGGGAGAGCGTGCCGAAGGGGTCGTAGCGGCTTGCCCGCCGGAGTGCCCCTCGGTGCGCTGGCCCGGGTATCTCTGATTCAAAAACAACTTTGTCATCAAAATCAGGCCGCTTCTGCGGCCTTTTCCATTATTTGCCCAGCATCAGAATCCGCCACGCGCCGAGCGGCCCACCGCTTCGCCCAGTTGCCACACCGCCATCGCATAATGGGTGCTGTGGTTGTAGCGGGTAATGGTGTAGAAGTTAGGTAAACCGTACCAATACTGGTAACTGGTCCCCATATCCAGGCGCAGCAGGCTGGCTTCCTGATTGTCGCCAAGCGACCCTTGCGGCGTCAGCCCGGCCTCAGACAAACTGGCAACCGAGTAGCGGGTTTTAAAGCCATTCTCCAACCCAGGAGCCTGACCGTTGGCCGGCACGGCCACAGGTTCACCCTTGGTCCAGCCGTGCGCTTTAAAGTAGTTGGCGACGCTGCCGATGGCATCCACAGGATCCCACAGGTTAACGTGGCCGTCACCGTTGAAATCAACAGCATAACTCTTGAACGAGGACGGCATAAACTGGCCGTAACCCATTGCTCCGGCGAAAGAACCGCGTAACTCCAGCGGATCATCCCCTTCAGTACGCGACATCAGCAGGAAGGTTTCCAGCTCGCCGGCAAAGTAATCGGCACGACGTGGGTAGTTGAAAGCCAGAGTAGACAACGCATCGATAATGCGGGTTTTACCCATCACGCGGCCCCAACGGGTTTCAACGCCGATAATGCCGACAATGATCTCTGGCGGCACGCCGTAGACCTGGTAAGCACGCTGCAGCGCTTCCTGGTACTGATTCCAGAACTGCACGCCATTTTGCACGTTATCCGGCGTGATAAACTTATTGCGGTACCGCAGCCAGGAACCGTTCGGGCCAGACGGCGCCTGAGTGGTTGGCGTCGGAGCCTGGCGATCCATCAGCCGCAGTACAGAGTCCAGGCGTTTGGCCTGGGCCAGCACGTCATGCAGTTGCTGACGATCAAAACCGTGTTCCTGCACCATTTTATCGATAAAACGGGCGGTGTTCGGATTGTTGGCGAAATCACCGCCCAGCGGCTGGCCGGAATGCGCTGGTGTCAGCAAAAAACCGCCTTTGACGCTATTGTCCTGAGGCGTGGCTGGGGTCGACTTCGGCCCGCTGCTACAGGCAGTGAGTAAGGTAAGCAGAGGGAGAAGAACAACTAAATGACGCATCGGATATCCATATAAGCCAGGCCAGTGATAAGTGTGGGTTATGTTAATCCATTGTCAGGTGCGAACAAACTGGATTATGTCGCCGATCACACCGCCACAAGCCAAAACTCAAGAAAACGTGACGGGCAGCACAGAAACAACGAAAGACTTAGGGTAAGCGGCTGCACCAACGGCAACCAATACCCGCTGCCAATGAGAACAACTATCATCTCCACCCGGTACAACACTGGCTATCTGTGGGGCAAGCGGTCACAATGCCACATCATTCCCGGCCCAAACAGGAAATACCATGTCTTGCCACTATCCCGCCCACTACGCCTTTGATAACGACAGCGATGCCTGGCAGATTCACTTTCGTGATTTCCCTGAACAACAGGCCGCCTGCTATAAACGTGAAGACATAGAACTGGAAGCGCAGGAAAGCCTGCTGATTGCCATTGCGCTGGAAATGGAAGAAGGCCGCCCGGTGCCGCCCCCTTCCCGCCCCCTGCAGGATGAACTGACGATCCACCTGCCGGTGCTGGTTAAACTCAAGCTCGAACTGCATAACATTATGCTGGCCGGAACCACCTCAAAAGCGGAACTGGCACGTAAACTGGGCTTTAACGCCGGGCAAATGGATCGCCTGCTGGACGTTGCCTATGCCTCCAAGGTCGAAGCTCTGGAGCAGGCTCTTTACCTGTTGGGCTATGAGATACAAACTTCGGTAGCAGAAATTCGCCAACAATAAAAAATATTTTTGCCGAGGGCTAAATTTCCGCCACTTTTCGCCGATGTGTTCATTACCGAATCATCAAGAGCAAAAGTGAAGGCTAAAAATGGAGTGGAGTCGCCGCAATATCTGGACCGTTATTCTGCTGTCGTGCCTTGTCTTCTGGGCCATCCTGCTGACCGGTGCCAACGCCGTCGCCTGATCCCTTTTCATAACATCACAGCAAACACAATAATAAAGCCCGCTTAAGCGGGCTATTCCCCTTTTCCCTGATAAAAAAGCGAAATAAAAATCGTTTAAAAACAGTCTGCGCTGGTTAAAAAACCGTCAAAAAGTGTGATCAAAAACACAGTATTGTAATCTGGCTGGCATTGGGAGTACATTAACGCCGATCCTGTCGTGGTTCATGTTTTACCTCACGGACTTTGAAGCACGACAACCGGGTAATCTGTGGTCAAGGACGTTGTTCTTCCTATTGAAGGATCCGCCTCTCCACTGCCGACTACCCACAAAATACTCAGCACAACAATCGGGATCATTGGCTTGCGAGGGACTCCAGACGGGAGTTGTTCAGTGAAATATTTTGTATTTGGCGTTTCATTCATGTTGGTTACATGGATTGGCACCTTTATGCTGATGGTTGCATAACCACGGCATGACCGGGAATATAGATACATAGATAAAGGGGCGCACCAGCGCCCCTTTGTTGTTTCTGAATCTGGGCTATTTGCCCGGCATCATGCGGCGTAAGGTGTCATCCTTGCGCAGATAATGGTGGTAAAGCGCCGCCAGCGTATGTGCACCAATGATGAAATAACCGGTATTGGCCAGGGTCTCATGAGTACTTTTGATAAGCCGACGCAGCAGGGGATCCGGCGTAACGAACTGCGGCACCTGCCAACCCAGTAGCACCCACTCCTTCCCGCCGTAAGCCAGCGTCAACACCCCCAGCACCGGTAAAGCCAGGAACAGCAGATACAGCAACCAGTGGAAAATTTTGGCGCCCCATTCCTGCCATTCTTCAAGCGGCGGTGTGGTGGCCGGCGTGCCATGTCGCCGACGTAACCCCAGCCGGATGAACATCAGCAAAAAGACCGCAAGGCCAAAATTAAAGTGCAGATTTTTTACCAGCGATGCCAGGTCATCCGGCACCGAATCCTTTAACAGCATCGCCGCATAGGTGAGGATCACCATCAGTAGCGTCAGCCAGTGCAACACAATTTGTGATTTTGCATAGCGGTTACCCATACACTCATCCTGATAAATAAAGAAAATCTTATTGGATCATAGTGGGTAAATGATGAAGAAAACCTTAGCGGCGAGAAAAAAGGCCGGTGCGAATGCGCCGGCCTGAAGCAATTATTTGGTGGTGCTCGGTTTGATCAACCCATCCGCCCGGAACATGGCTTTGATACCGCGTACCGCCTGACGGATGCGATCCTGATTTTCTATCAGCGCGAAACGCACATGGGTGTCACCGTAGTCACCAAAGCCGATACCTGGCGATACGCAAACCTTGGCCTCTGCCAACAGGCGTTTGGCAAACTCCAGTGAACCGAGATGCGCATAAGGCTCGGGAATTTTGGCCCAGACGTACATCGCAGCCTTCGGGTTTTCCACCATCCAGCCCGCTTCATGCAGCCCTTTCACCAGCACATTGCGGCGCTGACGGTACTGTTCCGCGATATCCCGCACGCACTGCTGATCGCCTTCCAGCGCAGCTATGGCGGCAACCTGCAGTGGCGTAAAGGTACCGTAGTCGTGGTAACTCTTGATGCGCGCCAGCGCGTTGACCAACTCCGGGTTACCGACCATAAAGCCGATACGCCAGCCCGCCATATTGTAACTTTTCGACAGGGTGAAAAATTCCACCGCGATATCTTTGGCGCCAGGCACCTGCATAATCGAGGGTGCTTTCCAGCCGTCATATACAATGTCGGCATAGGCCAGATCGTGGACCACCAGCACGTCGTATTGCTTGGCCAGCGCGACCACGCGTTCAAAAAAGTCCAGTTCCACACACTGGGCGGTCGGGTTCGACGGGAAGCCGAGGATCATCATTTTCGGACGAGGAATGGTTTCACGAATAGCGCGCTCCAGCTCACCAAAGAAATCCACACCCTCCACCAACGGCACCGAACGCACCTGGGCACCGGCAATCACCGCACCGTAAATGTGAATAGGGTAGCTCGGGTTCGGCACCAGTACGGTGTCACCATGGTCTAACGTCGCCAGCATCAGGTGTGCCAGCCCTTCTTTTGAACCTATGGTGACAATGGCTTCGCTTTCGGGATCGATCTCCACCTGGTAGCGGTCGGCGTACCAGCGTGAAATAGCACGACGTAAACGCGGAATACCCCGCGAAGTGGAATAACCGTGGGTGTCGTCACGCTGGGCAACGGTGCAGAGTTTTTCCACGATGTGCGGCGGCGTTGGCCCGTCGGGGTTACCCATGCTGAAATCGATAATATCCTCGCCACGACGGCGTGCAGCCATCTTCAGTTCGGCGGTGATGTTGAATACATAAGGGGGAAGACGTTCAATACGCGTGAAACGGCGTTGCGGACTATTATCAGCCATAGATACCTCGAAGAGACGTTAGCGCCCGGACCATCCGAGCGACGCTGGCCAACCTAAAGATTGACCGGATATTGAACATATCCCAGCTTCGGCAGGGTTGTCGATACCCGGCACAACTTTTTTATTTTCCGGCCTTAAACTCCCTGGCCAGCAGCCCGAAGTGCCAGTCATCACGCCACTGCCCCGCCAGCCGGTAATTATCGCGCAGCGTACCTTCCAGCAGAAAGCCACAGGACTCCAGCAACCGGCGCGAGGCAATATTGCCGGCGGTCACCGTCGCGGTCAGCTTATGGAAACCGCAGCCATTAAAACCAAAGTCCAGCACCGCACGCAGTGATTCCTTGCCATAGCCCTTACCTTGCGCGGACGGCAGCAAGGCGTATCCCACTTCCGCCTGTTGATTAGGCAGCCACATCGGACGAAAACCGGTCATGCCAGCCACTTCTCCGCTCTCTTTCTCTCGCAACACCAAGCACAGCCATTGATCCAAATGCTTGTCCCAGGTTGGTAAACGGGCCTCGAAACGACTGAGGATGCCCTCATCGCTGTACGGGTCGGAGATGTAGCGGATCACATCAGGATCCTTATACAGGCGTAAAAACAGCGGCCAGTCATCGGCAGTCAACGACTCCAGGGTCAAACGCTCAGTTACCAACTTCATTGCTTCTGTCTCCTAAAAACAAAAATCTCCGAAAAACGAAAATGAGGAAGTTACGAATGAAAGATATCCCTTTATTTTCCCCTATTAAATCCAGATAATCATTAACGTCAAAACAACAAAACCATAACGCCTTACCCGGTCCCCTACAACCGTCCGTCGTTGCCCATCCGCAACACGAGGAGAACACCATGGCTTCCTTACAGATTGACGATATTCCAGGCGCAATTAAAACTGTCAAACAACAACTGCGCCAGGCATTACCGAATTACCGTGAGACCTTCCTGGCACTGGAAGACAATATCCGTCAGCAGGTCGAACAAATCCGCCAGGAGCTGGCCGCCGGTCAAAACCCGGTGCCGCAAATCGATGCCGAAGATATCCTGCAACAGCGCGTCAGCGAGCAGCAAAAAGCGCTGATCAAACAGCGTGGCGCCTGCGCCATTCGCGGCGTGTTCCCCCGCGACAAAGCCACGGCCTGGAACCGGGAAATCGGCGACTACCTCGAGCGCAACAACTTCGTCGAACGCCTGAAAGGGGCCGCCGAAGACAATTACTTCGGCAAACTGGCCGCCAGCAAGCCACAAATCTACGGCATTTACTGGTCAAAACCGCAGGTGGAAGCCCGCCAGGACGCCCGTATGCACGCGGTACAGGTATTCCTTAACAGCCTGTGGAAAACCGAAAGCAACGGAAAACAGCATTTTGACCCAACGCGCGTCGCCACCTACGCCGATCGGACCCGTCGCCGTCCGCCGAATTCCTCTTCGCTGGGCCTGTCGCCACACGTAGACAGCGGCACCATTGAGCGCTGGCTGGATGAGAACTTCCGTTACGTCTATCGCCACGTGTTCTCCGGCAACTGGCAGGATTATGATCCGTTCGCCGCCGACGGCCGCACCGAAGTGCGTGAAATCGCTTCACCGGCGGTGTGCTCGATGTTCCGCACCTTCCAGGGGTGGACGGCGCTGACGCCGCAGCGCACCAATGCCGGCACGCTGAATCTGGTCCCCATTGCCAACGCCATGGCCTACGTGCTGTTGCGTGCGCTGCAGGATGACGTCGCCGACGATGATCTGTGCGATGCCGCCCCGGGCCGTGCGCTGTCGATCTCCGAAAAATGGCATCCCCTTTTAATCAGTGGGATTTCCCCTATTCCCGATTTAGAGCCAGGCGACACGGTTTTCTGGCACTGCGACGTGATCCACGCGGTGGAAAACGAGCATAACGGCGAGTTCGACAGCAACGTAATGTATATCGCTGCCGCGCCGGGCTGCGAGAAAAACGATGCCTATCTGCAGCGCCAACTACCCAGCTTTATTGCCGGTAAAACCCCGCCGGATTTCGCTCCCGACGATTTCGAAGTGGATTTCATCGGCCGAGCCACACTTGAATTGCTGACACCGCTCGGCAAGGAACAGCTGGGCATCAAATAGCGCAAGTTCCCCGTGGCGCGCCGCCCGGCCGCACGGGGACAATTCGCTGTGATATACTCCCCGCATCTTTCCGCCGCAGCGAGAGCCCGTCGTGCACCCTTTTTTTGAAATGCTGTTAGCGGTATTTGATCGCGCCGCGTTGATGTTGATCTGCCTGTTTTTCCTCACCCGCACCCGGTTGTTCCGCCAGTTGCTGCAAAAAGAAGACCATACGCCGCTGGAACTGGGCATGGTCACCGCCATCTTCTCGCTGTTTGCGCTGTTCAGCACCTATTCCGGCGTTAACGTTGAAGGTTCGCTGGTCAACGTACGGGTGATCGCCATCATGGCCGGCGGTATCCTGTTCGGCCCCTGGGTGGGGATCATTACCGGCATCATCGCCGGGGTGCACCGGTATCTGATCGATATTGATGGCATTACCTCGGTTCCCTGCCTGATCACCAGCATCATTGCCGGTATCAGCGCCGGATATATCAACCTGAAGGTGAAAAAAGAGCAGCGCTGGCGCGCCGGGATCATCGGCGGCATGCTGTGCGAATGCCTGACCATGCTGTTGATTGTGCTGTGGGCCAAGCCGACCGAACTGGGGCTGGATATCGTCTCCAAAATCGCGCTACCGATGATCCTCGGTACGGTGTGCATTGGTCTGATTGTGCTACTGGTGCAGAGCGTGGAAGATGAAAAAGAAGTGATCGCCGCCCGGCAGGCCAAACTGGCGCTGGATATTGCCCGCAAAACGCTGCCGTATTTCCGCAATATCAACAGTGAATCGCTGGCCACCATCTGTGACATTATTCGCCAGGACATTCAGGCCGATGCGGTGGCTATCACCGATACCCATCAGGTACTGGCCTATGTCGGCGTGGGTGAAGAGGCTTACCCGATCGGCCGTGAAGGGCTGAGCCGGGTGACCCGTGAAAGTATCCGGCACGGCAAGATCATCATCAAAAATAATCTGGAAAACCCGGCCACGCCGCAGATCCACTCGCAATTGGTGATCCCGCTGTGGGAAAAAGGCGAAGTGACCGGCGCGCTGAAAATTTACTACTGCCATGCACACCAGATCACCAATACGCTGAAGGTGATGGCAGTGGGCCTGTCGCAAATTATCTCCACCCAAATGGAGGTGTCGCGCATTGAACATCTGCGGCAGATGGCAGACAAAGCGGAAATGCGCGCTCTGCAGAGCAAGATCAACCCGCACTTCCTGTTCAACGCGCTGAACGCCATTTCGTCCTCGATCCGCATCAATCCGGACACCGCGCGCCAACTGATTATCAACCTGTCCCGCTACCTGCGCTATAACCTGGAGTTGAACGACGAGTTGATCGACATCCGCAAGGAATTGCACCAAATTCAGGATTATATCGCCATCGAACAGGCGCGCTTCGGTGCCAAGCTGACGGTGATTTATGACATCGATGACGATATCTCGGTGCGCATCCCCAGCCTGCTGATCCAGCCGCTGGTGGAGAACGCCATCGTGCACGGCATTCAACCCTGCAAAGGCAAGGGAGTGGTGGTGATTGCGGTGAAAGATCAGGGTGACCGGGTCAGGATTTCGGTCAAAGATACCGGCCACGGTATTGACCCGCAGGTCATCGAACGGGTAGCGCGCAATGAGATGCCTGGGCACAATATCGGCCTGCTGAATGTGCATCACCGGGTGTCCCTGCTGTACGGCGAAGGGTTGCGCATTCGTCGTCTGGAACCAGGCACCGAAATTGCCTTTTATATCAGTAAAAATGGCGGCAAACTGCCGGTAGAGAACAGCGCACTGCCGGCCGGGGAACCCTCATGAAAGCCATCATCGTTGAAGACGAGTTCCTCGCTCAGGAAGAACTCAGCTATCTGATCAAAAAACACAGCAATATCGTTATCGAAGCCACCTTCGAAGACGGGTTGGACGTGCTGAAATACCTGCAGAACCATCAGGTCGATGCCATTTTCCTCGACATCAATATCCCGTCGCTGGATGGGGTATTACTGGCGCAGAACATCAGCAAATTCGCCCATCGCCCTTCTATTGTGTTCATCACCGCCTATAAAGAGCATGCGGTGGAAGCCTTCGAAATCGAGGCCTTTGACTACATCCTCAAGCCTTATCACGAGGCGCGTATCGTCACCATGCTGCAAAAGCTGGAGGCGCTGCATAACCGCCCCGCCAGCCTGCCGGAACAGGCCAGCGCGCCGAACCGCAGCAGCCATAGCATTAACCTGATCAAAGACGAACGGATTATCGTTACCGACATCAACGACATTTACTATGCCGCCGCCGATGAGAAAGTGACACGGGTGTATACCCGACGCGAAGAGTTTGTGATGCCGATGAACCTGACCGAGTTTTACGGTCGTCTGCCTGAAGAACATTTCTTCCGCTGTCACCGCTCCTACTGCGTCAATCTGTCAAAAATTCGCGAGATCGTACCCTGGTTCAACAACACCTATATTCTGCGGCTGAGCGATCTGGATTTTGAAGTGCCGGTCAGCCGCAGCAAGGTGAAAGAGTTTCGCAAACTGATGCGTTTATAATCGCCAGCAGTTACCAGCGTGGCCCTGGGCGATAGTAATAGCCCGGCGGCGGTGGCATACGGTAATGTGGACGATCGCGCCATTCACGTCGTGGTGGGCCGTAATAAATCACCCGTGGCGGTGGGCCATAGTAATAACCGCGCGGGCGTTCATAGCCTCGGTGTTCAGACCACCAGCGTGGATCCCGCCAGCGACCGCCGTCCCAATAGTGACCGCGATTATCGCGATCGCCAATGTGCAATGAAAGGCCTGGTACATTGACGCCAATCGATACGTCTGCGTGGCTCACCAACGGTAGCGACAGCAGTGCGGCTAATAACAACAGTATTTTCTTCATCTCAACGACTCCTGCAGAGCGGAACCCGTCCGTACGCAGATAACATAGTTCTGCGCCAGCCGCCGCTCTATAGGAACAATGCCCATTTACGCCTTTCACACAGATCCTTCACAATTTGACCACAATCACCGCCGGGTGATCGGCGATAAATCGCTAACATTCTTGATATAGATCACGTGACACCCGCTGCATTTCACTCCCTTTTAAGCGCAAAAACGGCAACTCATGCGCCTTCTGATGCATTTCATTCCTCCCCTTGTGCAACTCATTCCCGATCCGCCGTCCAGTGGTATTACCAGCCTTATAATAAGCCCATACCGCGGGGCCTTAGACGCTATCCGCAAATTTCCGCCAACGGCTAACGCCCGGCAATGCACACACAGGAAGGAGTCCGGCCATGAACACCAAACCGGCAAATCGCAGCTTAATCGTTCTGGGGACCATCATCTGCCAGATGGGTCTCGGTACTATCTATACCTGGAGCCTGTTCAACCAGCCGTTGGTCGATAAGTTCCACTGGGGCCTCGGCGACGTTGCCACCACCTTCTCCATCACCAGCTTCTTCCTGGCTTTCGCCACGCTGTTTGCCGGCAAACTTCAGGAACGCTTCGGTATCCGCAACCTGACGCTGTTCTCCGGTATCCTGGTGGGTCTGGGCCTGATGGCCAGCGCCTACGTCAGCTCACTGAATATGGTCTATCTGCTGGCCGGCGTGGTAGTCGGATTCGCGGTAGGTATCGCTTACATCTCTACCCTGTCTAACCTGATCAAGTGGTTCCCGGCCAACAAAGGGCTGATCTCCGGTATCTCGGTCGGGGCTTTCGGTACCGGTAGCCTGCTGTTCAAATACGTTAACGCCGCACTGATTGCCGACGTCGGCGTGTCCTCCGCCTTCTTCTACTGGGGTGCCATTGTGATGGCGCTGATCGTGTTCGGCTCCCTGCTGTTGAAAGAACCGGTACTGGTGAGCAACTCTGCACAGCAAGGCACCCACGGCCTGGGCAATGACTACAGCGTGCGCCAGATGCTGGCCACCAAAGAAGCCTACCTGCTGTTCATCATTTTCTTCGCAGCCTGTATGAGTGGCTTGTACCTGATTGGTATCGTGAAGGACATGGGCGTGCAACTGGCCGGAATGGATTTAGCTACTGCCGCCAACACCGTTTCTGCCGTCGCTATCTTCAACACTGCGGGCCGTATCATTCTGGGTACGTTGTCCGATAAAGTGGGCCGCATGCGCGTCATCAGCTTCACCATGCTGGTTACCGTACTGGCGATTGTGGCGCTGAGCTTCCTTACCCTGAACCACACGCTGTTCTTTATCTGCGTCGGCGCCGTCGCCTTCTGCTTCGGTGGCAACATCACCGTGTTCCCAGCGATTGTCGGTGACTTCTTCGGCCTGAAAAACCACAGCAAAAACTACGGCATCATCTATCAGGGCTTCGGTCTGGGCGCACTGGCCGGTTCGTTTGTCGCCAAATACTTCGGCGGCTTCCATGCCACCTTCATCGTGATTGGCGTGTTGTCAGTGGCTTCTCTGATAATCACCCTGTTCATCAAGGCACCGAAAGCGGTAGCGCAGGAAGAAGAACACTTCCCGCAGACGGAGCTGGCAAAAGCCTAACTCCTCAAACGATAAAAGGGGCGCAACTTATCGGTTGCGCCCCTTTTTTTATCACTACGATTAATTACAGATGCATTCCCAGCGTTTGACGCAGGTGAGCGCCTGCACCCAGCAGGCCAGGTTGTCCGTGGGTGATCATAAATACCGGAATGTCGTGCACGTAATCTTTGAAACGCCCTTTATCTTCGAACGCCGCACGGAAGCCAGAGGCTTTAAAGAACTCCATAAAGCGCGGCACTATGCCCCCGGCAATATAAACGCCGCCAAAGGTGCCCAGGCTCAGCGCCAGATTGCCGCCGAAACGCCCTAGAATGACGCAGAACAGCGACAAGGCGCGGCGACAATCAATGCAACTGTCGGCCAGTGCGCGCTCGGTAATGTCCTTTGGCTCCAGCTTTTCCGGCAGGCGCTTATCCGACTTAACGATAGCGCGGTAGAGATTGACCAGTCCCGGCCCGGACAGTACGCGCTCGGCAGACACATGGCCCACTTCGGCGCGTAACACCTCCAGAATGATATCTTCTTCTTCACTGTTCGGTGCGAAGTCCACATGGCCGCCCTCGCCCGGCAGGCTCACCCAGCGACGGTTAACGTGCACCAGGTGCGCCACCCCCAGACCGGTGCCGGCGCCATACACTGCAATCGGCTTGTCTTTCTGCGCGCTGCCACCGCCGAACTGCAACACATCGTCTTGCGACAGCATCGGGATCGCCATCGACACGGCGGTAAAGTCGTTGATCACTTCCAGGTGGCTCAGCCCCAGGCTGGCCTTCATCTCTTTGATCGAGAACGCCCAGGTATGGTTAGTCATCGCTACCCAGTCTTCAGTGACCGGGCAGGCAATGGCAATACAGGCGTCCTGCACCTGGATATCCTGCTCGGCTAAATATTGGCGGATCACCGCCTCCAGACTGTCAAACTCCAGGCCGGAATAGGTTTTCGCCTGGGTAATTTCACCCGTCGCCACAGTGCACAACGCCAGGCGAGCATTGGTGCCGCCTACATCACCTACGAGGGCATAAGTCATCAGTATCTTCTCCGCGAAATGAATAATTGAAAGCTGCCCACACTGTAAAATCCCGCTGCAAAAACAACAATCACCATCCTTCACGCGGCCATCCATTAGCGATCCAGATCACAAAAAACGTTTCAGCCCGTCCCTTTCAGGGCGATTTGAAACAAATTGCGGCAAAAAACGCGCTACCACGGCTGTTAACCATCAACACAGAAAGGCACTATTAATCGGCTGTGGCCCTAGGCCTGGCCGGAAATTTCTTTGCGTGCCAGAGTGCTGATTGTCTGGCACGCTGTGGTCACAATTCAATCACCCGTTCGCCCTGCCATCCGGGGCCATTAACAAGGGATCCCCGCATGTTGCACCCGCGCGCCAATGCCATGTTGGCTTTCGCTCTGCCCGCTCTCGTTATCGGCTCGGCTTCAAGCCTGGTGCTCATTCTGGTGATGAAATTCGCCGATGCACTGCAGCGGCTGCTGTGGGTGAATATTCCTGCGGCTATGAATATCGACACCCAGTCGCCCTGGTGGTTGATCGGCATTCTGACGCTGACCGGTGTCGCCGTTGGGCTGATAATCCGCTATATGCCCGGCCATGCGGGGCCTGATCCGGCAACGGAATCGCTGATCGGCATGCCTCTGCCCTTGTCGGCGGTGCCCGGCCTTGCGCTGGCACTGATCGTTGGCCTGGTCGGTGGCGTCAGCCTGGGGCCGGAAAACCCGATCACTGCCATCAATATTGCGCTGGTGGTGGCTATCGGTTCGCGCCTGCTGCCGAGAGTCCCGCGCATGGACTGGATTATTCTGGCCGCAGCCGGCACCATCGGCGCACTGTTCGGCACTCCGGTTGCCGCTGCGCTGATCTTTTCACAAACGCTGGCAGGTAATAATGACGTGCCGCTGTGGGATCGGCTGTTTGCCCCGCTGATGGCAGCAGCAGCCGGTGCGGTCACCACCCAACTCTTTTTCACCCCGAACTTTACCCTGCAGCTTGATGCCTATGGCGTTACCCGGCTGACAGATATTTTCAGTGGATCTATCGTCGCGCTGATCGCCATCGCGCTGGGCATGGTGGCGCTGTGGAGTTTTCCGCATATCCATCGCCTGTTCCATTCGATCAAGAACCCGGTACTGATGCTGGGGCTGGGCGGTTTTGTGCTTGGGTTGCTGGCGTTAATCGGTGGCGACATCACCCTGTTTAAAGGGCTCGATGAAATGAAGCGGCTGGCGATAGGCGAGAATTTTTCGGTCACGGAACTGCTGCTGATTACACTGAGTAAATTGGCGGCTCTGGTGATTGCTGCCGCCAGCGGCTTTCGTGGTGGGCGCATCTTCCCGGCAGTGTTTGTCGGGGTAGCGCTGGGCCTGATGCTGCATCAGCATGTTCCGGCGGTACCGGCGGCGATTACCGTTTCCTGCGCCATTATGGGGTTGGTGCTGGTGGTCACGCGTGACGGCTGGCTCAGCCTGTTTATGGCCGTTGCGGTGGTGCCGGAGTTGCACCTGCTGCCGGTGCTGTGTGTGGTGATGCTGCCCGCCTGGCTGGTGCTGGCGGGCAAACCGCTGATGCTGGTGGGTAAACTCCAACCGCCGCACGACGATTAGGCTAACGAGTATTCTGCTGCTGCGCGCGCATGGATAGCGGTGGTATCAAATACCGGCACTGACGCATCCTGCGCGCCAACCAGCAGACCAATCTCGGTGCAGCCGAAAATAATCCCCTGAGCGCCCTGCTGTTCCAGATTGCCGATAATACGGCGATACTCATCGCGCGACGCATCGCGGATTTTCCCCAGGCACAGCTCTTCATAAATAATGCGGTGCACAATGTCGCGATCGGCCGCCACCGGGGTGACCACCTCAATGTCATACTTTTCCTGCAGTCGCCCGCGATAAAACTCTTGTTCCATGGTAAAACGCGTGCCGAGCAGCCCAACGCGGCGAATATCCTGCTGACGCACCTGCAACGCCGTGGCGTCGGCGATGTGGATCAGCGGTAAGCCGCTGGCCTGTTCAACCGCATCCGCTACCTTGTGCATGGTGTTGGTACAAATGACGATAGCCTGTGCCCCCGCGGCACGCAGTGAGGCCGCAGCGGCAGCCAGCAGTTGCCCCGCCCCCTGCCAATCACCCTGATGCTGCAAGCGTTCCACCTCGTGGAAATCGACGCTGTAGAGCACAATTTTGGCCGAATGCAGGCCGCCAAGTCGCTCCTTAACCTGTTCATTGATCATGCGGTAATAAGGAATGGTCGATTCCCAGCTCATGCCGCCCAGCAGGCCCAACACTTTCATCGTTTGCTCCTCAGTCATTGCTGCAATTACCCGACATTACCTGAGAATCGCAGGGATGACGACGCCTTATTTAGCGGAGGAGTTGACCGGCTGACGAGCCTCAAACCAACGCTGACGCAGCGTATCATACGCCCAGTTATAGAACATGGTGTACGGCAAGAAGAACAGGAAGAAGCCGATCTCCAGCATAAACGCCTGTACTAAAGAAATGCTCAACATCCAGGCGGCAATGGGCACGCCGATCAACACAAAACCGGCCTCAAAGCCCAGGGCATGAAACACCCGCACCTTAAGATTACGCACCACGCGGCCCACCGGCCACAGGCGGTCAAAAACGGTGTTATAAACCATGTTCCATACCATAGCGACGGTAGACAACATCACCGCTAACGCACCGACCTGTACCATCGAACGGTTCAACAACCACGCGCCCAACGGGGCGCAGACCATCACAGCAATGGCTTCGAAACCGACGGCGTGGACGATACGTTCAATGAAAGACTTGTTTTGCAGTTGCATACATCACCTGTTTTTACTGTTGTGGCAAATAAAGTCAGGTGATTATCATCGATTTTTTGGGTAGATTAAAAATAGGTTCCATCGATAAAGTAGATACATCATGCGCTATTCTCCCGAAGCCCTACAGGCGTTTGTTGAGGCCGCCGCCCTCGGTTCTTTCTCAGCCGCCGCGCGCAAGCTGCGCAAAAGCCAGTCCACCATCAGTACGGCGATCGCCAATCTGGAAGCCGATCTCGGGCTAAGCCTGTTTGATCGCCAGGCACGCCAGCCGGTATTAACCGCCGCCGGCCACAAAGTGCTAGGCCATGTGCAGGAAATTCTCACGGCCAGCGAACGACTCGACGCGCTGAGTATTCGGCTGGCGGATAATATAGAACCCCGCCTGACCATCGTTTTTTCCGATACCTACCAGCCCACCCACCACGATCGCCTGATGCAGCACTTTGAACAACGCTATCAGGATATAGAGCTGGAGTGCATGATCGCCGAGGACGAAGACGTGTTGGATCTGTTGCAAAGTGGCCGTGCGCATCTGGGTATGGTGGAAGTGCAGGCCAGCTATCCACCGGATATCGGCTTTGCACGGCTGCCGGAACAGACGGAGATGGGGCTGTTCGTCACCCACTCGCACCCGCTGGCGCAGACGCCTTCCCCCACGCCGGAACAACTGTCCAGCACCCGCCAGCTCTATCTGAACACCTACACCGGCACCGGTGCATCTCGTCCTCAAGGCCGGGTCTGGTCGGCACCCAGTTACCTGATGCTGTTGGAAATGGCAGAGCAAGGGGTCGGTTGGGCCACATTGCCGAACTGGCTGGTGCGGCAATATGGCCATGAAAAATTAACCGAACTTAAGCCACGCGGATGGCCGAAGCTGATTTCAGTGGATGCGGTATGGTCGAAACTGACCCCGCCAGGGCCAGCGGGGTATTGGTTGCTGGAGCGTCTGCTGGAGAACGCGACGGATCAGGCCGCCGCGTTACGCGACTGAATGGCGCGCGAGACGGTATCCAGCAATTCGGGAATATCCATCTTTGGCAGCACCACTTCCACAAAAGCCAGTTGCGGGCTGTCGCCGACTTCTCTCAGCGCCTGGCGCAACTGTTCCGGTTCGGTAACCCGCAGCGTTTTTACCTGGTGTTCGCCGGCTAACGCCTGCGGCAACTGCGTCCAGTTCCACTGGGCGATATCGTTGTAGCGCTGTTGCGGGCCGTGGATAGCCCGTTCAACGGTATAACCTTCATTATTGAGCAGGAAAATCACTGGTTTCAGCCCGTCGCGCAGCATCGAGCCCAGCTCCTGCGCGGTGAGCTGTGCCGAACCGTCGCCGATTAACAGCACCACCCTACGGTCCGGCTCCGCCGTCTGGGCACCGAATGCCGCCGGCAAGGTATAGCCGATAGACCCCCACAACGACTGGACAATAAACCGGCAGCCCTGCGGCAGACTAAGCGCCGCAGCACCAAAACAGGCCGTACCCTGCTCGGCGATCACAATGTCGCTCGGCCGCAGAAAGTCCTGCATCTGTTGCCAAAAACCGTGCTGATCCAAACCACTGCCGTTCGGATCCGGTAATACCGGACGTTTAATCGCCGGTAATTGCCATTGTTTTACCAGCGTCAGCGTCAACTGGTGCAACGCAATGACCGCGTCTCGCATTGGGATCTGGCTGAAGACTTGCTGCCCTACTCGTGCTTCAAACGGCTGAATATCAATGCATTTCTCCACCGGCAGATGATGAGTGAAGCCAGCGGTAATGGTATCGGTAAAACGCACGCCGACGTTAATGACGACATCGGCTCCCTCAATCAGTTGCTTCACCTGCGGATCGCTGGCCGCACCGGCATAGGTGCCGGTAAAACAGGCATGCGTTTCATCCAATACGCTCTTACCGAGCAACAGGGTTGAATGTGGCATATCAACCTCATTCATCCACTGTGCCAGCACCTTTTCAGCCCCAAAGCGTTCCGCCAGAAAATCCGCCAGCAGGGAGACCCGCTTGGCCGGTAGCAGCATTTCCCGCGCGGCCGCGATAAAGGCTTGTAATGACACCTGAGAACAATGGGCCTGTCGCAGCATCAGCGGTGCCGGTCGGTATGCCAGCGGTGCTTCTGCCACCTCACTCGGCAACAGCAGATAAACCGGACGATGCTCAAACAACGCGATGGTAAGCAGCCGATCTATTTCTGCCTCGGCGTTGTCCGCGGTTAGGCTAGCCTGCGCGACGGTGATTTCTTTCGCCATACGGGCAAAGTGGCCGAAATCGCCATCGCCCAGAGAATGGTGCAATAAATCTCCAGCCTGCTGGGCACGTAATGTGGGGGCCCCCACTACGTGGATCACCGGCAAATATTCAGCGTAGCTGCCGGCAATGCCGTTGACCGCGCTCAGTTCACCCACGCCAAAAGTGGTCAGTAAAGCGGCAGCCGGTTTACAGCGTGCATAACCATCTGCGGCATAGGCGGCATTCAGTTCATTAGCACAGCCTACCCAGGTGATCTGCGGATGAGCGATAACATGATCGAGAAACTGCAGGTTGTAGTCCCCGGGCACGCCAAAGAAATGTCGGATACCGATCTGCGCCAAACGATCGAGTAGGTAATCGGCCACCCTATAGGTCTTATTCATGCTCATCACCTGCCAACACTTAAGATTGCCAGTATTAAGTATCGAAGATGTGGTATGAATTTCGAGCTTTGTGTTTAAAAAGGGATTGGCAACCCAGCGTTACATCGACGCACCCTTGGCAGGCATTAGGTATGCCTCATAAGTTGTATTTATAACGTTATGGCGATTAAGCGTGATCGGCGACTCTGACAAAGGCTATGGAAACGCATACACTAAAATTCATTCCACCTCTGCTGAAAAGGGTTCCTATGCTCTACCAGGCTGATTCTTCGCGTTATCAAAGTATGGAATACCGCCGCTGCGGCCGTAGCGGCCTGAAACTGCCGGCTATTTCACTCGGCTTATGGCACAACTTTGGCGACACCACGCTGTATGACAATGCGCGCAAGCTGATCCACTGCGCGTTCGATCGCGGTATTACCCACTTTGATCTGGCCAACAACTATGGTCCACCTCCTGGTTCTGCCGAGGAAAACTTCGGCCGTATTCTTAATGCGGACCTGAAGCCCTGGCGTGATGAACTGATTATCTCCTCGAAGGCCGGTTACACCATGTGGCCAGGCCCTTACGGTGACTGGGGATCGAAAAAGTATCTGGTCGCCAGCCTGGATCAAAGCCTGCAACGCACGGGGCTGGAGTACGTGGACATTTTCTACCACCATCGTCCCGATCCGGATACGCCGCTGGAAGAAACCATGGGCGCACTGGATTTGCTGGTACGTCAGGGCAAGGCACTGTACGTCGGGTTGTCAAACTATCCGGCCGACCGCGCACGCGAAGCGTTCCGCATTCTGCAAAAACTCGGCACGCCTTGCGTGATCCATCAACCCAAATACTCGATGTTCGAACGCTGGGTTGAACCCGAGTTACTGGATACGCTGGAAGAGCACGGCGTAGGTTCCATTGCCTTCTCACCGCTGGCCGGCGGTCTGTTGACCGATCGCTATCTGCACGGTATTCCAC
The DNA here is from genome assembly GCF_008830365.1 of Serratia proteamaculans. Lineage (GTDB taxonomy): Bacteria > Pseudomonadota > Gammaproteobacteria > Enterobacterales > Enterobacteriaceae > Serratia > Serratia proteamaculans. The sequence continues at coordinate 1,816,666 of NZ_WBKI01000001.1, forward strand.
AAGATTCGCGCGCCGCCAGCGGCAGTCAGTTCCTGCAGCCCGGTCAGCTCACCGACGATAAGTTGGAAAAAGTGCGTCGACTCAATGCGTTGGCACAACAGCGTGGGCAAAAGCTGTCGCAAATGGCGCTGGCCTGGGTATTACGTGGCGATCGCGTCACTTCGGTATTGATTGGTGCCAGCAAGACCAGTCAGATTGAAGATGCGGTAGGCATGCTGGCTAACCGCAGCTTCAGCGATGACGAAATTGCCCAGATCGAACAGATATTAGTGTAATCGGTTACAGTTATCGCCGGATCCCACGCCGGCGATCGTCTATCTGCGCCAGACAAATCTTAAATCAGCTGCTCCACACCGCTTTTCAGAATCTCTCTAAGATTCAACCCTATCCCCACAGGCTAAGATGCCGCTATTGCAGGTAAAACTATAAGGCCATTTTATAAACCGATGAACGCGTTTCATTACTTATAAAACCGGCCAACCCGCTGCGGCGGAAAGGAGAATTCATGTTTAAGCCTCTGTTATTGGCCGCCCTGTTGGTGGTGTCAACGGTGCCTGTCATGCAGCAAGCCCAGGCGGACGGCCTCAGTATCGATCTGATGCCGGGCGTGTCATTACGTATCGGGGAGCAAGACAACCGTGGCCGTTACTGGGACGGTTATGACTGGCGTGACCGCGACTGGTGGCAGGGCCATCAGGGCCGCTACCTGGGCGATCGCAACCGCCGGGGCTACAACTGGGATGGTTATCGCTGGCGGGACAACGACTACTGGCGCAAAAATTATTACTATCATGAAGGCCGCTATCGCAAATACGATAAGCACTACTATAAGCATCATGATAAACACCACTGGAAAGATCGTCGTCATGATGACCGCGATCACGGTCACCGTGGTCATGGCGACCACGACGACTGACAGTAAAAGGCCGGCATGATGCCGGCCTTTCATTTAACAGGTGCTCACAGCAGGCTGCTGACCAGCAAATAACCGTTCAGCCCCACCACTACCACCACGATCAGCTTACCCATCGTCTGTATGGTACGGCTGTTCACCATCTCACCCATCAACTCACGATTGCCAGTGAACGAGAGCAATGGCACCAGTGCCAGGGCAATCCCGAAACTCAGCAGCACCTGGCTCAGCACCAGAATGCGCGTAGCGTCCATCCCCAGCATAATCACGATAAATGACGGCAGCATGGTGACCACGCGGCGTACCCACAGCGGAATGTAAAAGCGCACGAATCCCTGCATCACCACCTGCCCCGCCAGCGTGCCCACCACGGTAGAAGACAGCCCGGCAGCCACCAGGCTCAGCCCGAAAATGGTCGCTGCCGCCTGACCCAGCAAAGGTTGCAGCGTCAGATAAGCCTGGTCGAGATCGGTGACGCCACTATGTCCATTAAAATGGAAGGCCGCGGCGGCGGTGGCCATCATCGCCAAATTAACAAACCCGGCGATAGTCATGGCAATGGCGACATCGAACTTGGTAGCGGCATAGCGATCGGCCTTTGAATTCTCGCCAGCGGCCTGGGTTAACGACGAATGCAGATAAATCACGTGCGGCATAATGGTGGCGCCCAGTACGCCCGCAGCCAGAAACACCGCATCGCCGTTCGGCAAATCCGGCAGCGCCATACCTTTTAACAACGGTCCCAACTGCGGCTGGGAGAACACCAGCTCCACCATATAAGCCAGGGCGACAAACAGCAGCAGGCTGCCAATCACCCATTCCAGCGGTTTTTGCCCGCGTTTTTGCAGCATCAGGATCAGGAAGGTGGCAATACCGGTCAGGATCGCCCCTTCCAGCAGCGTTACGCCCAACAGCAGTTTGAAACCGATAGCCGCGCCAATAAACTCGGCCAGATCGGTCGCCATCGCAATGATTTCTGCCTGCACCCAATAGGCCCAGACCGCTGGGCGTGGAAAACGATCGCGAATGTGCTCCGCCAGGTTTTTACCGGTGGCAATGCCCAGTTTGGCGGACAACAGCTGGATAAGCATCGCCATCACATTGGCCCACACCACCACCCACAGCAGGGTATAGCCAAAAGAAGCCCCTGACTGGATATTGGTGGCGAAATTGCCGGGATCGATATAGCCGATAGCCGCGATAAATGCGGGCCCCATCAGGGAGAGTTTGATCTTTCTGGATGGGCGCTGAGTGGTCTCTACCACGCGACTGTTCAGCATGCTCTGAACCCTTACTTCTATTAAGCCTGAGGTTATTTTATGTAAATGATAATAATTATCAAGTGCATTTAGAGCGGTAATACTTATCTCTGCGATAGAGAAAAACCACGGGTTTAACGAAAGGTTTAGCGGGTAGATGGATATTTTCCGTACTCTGCCGAGCCTGATTCAGAGCACAATCGGTCTTATAATGGAATTAGCACAGGAATAGGAATTTCATATGGCTTCATTAAGCTATTGATTTTTTATGCTTTACCGTACTAATTTAAGATATATCCCACTATGACTTTCCATATTTGCAATAGACCTCTCGTTTTTAAACGTGGCGTTACATAAAATGACATCCGAAATTCAGCCTGCCTCAAGTTTGGAGCAAACATGTCCCATATTGCGCACTTTGCGTTGGCGTTAGTGGTGGTTGCGGTTCTGGCACTGTTAGTGTGCCGCGATCGTAAAAGCATCCGCATTCGCTACGTTATACAACTGTTGGTTATTGAAGTACTGCTGGCCTATTTCTTCCTGCATTCGGAAGCGGGTTTAGGCTTTGTAAAAGGATTCGCAGCGCTGTTTGACAAGCTGCTCGGGTTTGCTGGGCAAGGGACTGAATTTGTATTCGGCGGTATGGGTGATAAAGGTCTGGCCTTCTTCTTCCTGAAGGTACTGTGCCCGATCGTCTTCATCTCTGCGCTGATCGGTATTCTGCAATACATTAAAGTACTGCCGTTTATCATCCGCATTATTGGTACCGTGCTGTCAAAAGTAAACGGTATGGGCAAGCTGGAATCCTTCAACGCCGTCAGCTCGCTGATCCTGGGCCAGTCTGAAAACTTCATTGCCTATAAAGATATTCTGGGCAAGATGTCAGAAAAGCGCATGTACACCATGGCAGCAACCGCGATGTCTACGGTTTCCATGTCCATCGTCGGTGCTTACATGACCATGTTGGATGCCAAGTTTGTGGTCGCCGCGCTGGTACTGAACATGTTCAGCACCTTTATCGTGCTGTCATTGGTCAATCCGTATGACACCAGTAAAGAAGAAGAACTGCATCTGGGTAATCTGCACGAAGGCCAGAGCTTCTTCGAAATGTTGGGTGAATACATTCTGGCTGGTTTTAAGGTAGCCATTATCGTTGCTGCGATGCTGATTGGCTTTATCGCCCTGATCGCCGCGCTCAACGGCCTGTTCAGCGCCATCTTCGGCCTGAGCTTCCAGGAAATCCTGGGCTACTTCTTCTATCCATTCGCCTGGATTATGGGTATTCCTAAGCACGAAGCGTTGCAGGTAGGCAGCATCATGGCGACCAAACTGGTTTCCAACGAATTCGTGGCAATGATGGAACTGCAGAAAATCTCTGCTGAACTCTCTCCTCGCAGCATGGGGATCCTGTCGGTGTTCCTGGTTTCCTTCGCCAACTTCTCTTCCATCGGTATCGTTGCCGGTGCGATTAAAGGGCTGAACGAGCATCAGGGCAACGTGGTGTCCCGCTTTGGTCTGAAGCTGGTATACGGTTCTACGCTGGTCAGCATCCTGTCTGCGTCCATCGCAGGCCTGGTTCTGGGCTAAGCCGAAACCTCAGTGAGACAAAGGTCGCTTCGGCGGCCTTTTTTAATGCCTGTAATTCGGTGTTCGGGATGGAGGAGGAAAGACAGAAAGCAAAAAGCCGACCCTGAGGTCGGCTTTTCAAATGGTGGTGGAGCTAGACGGGATCGAACCGTCGACCTCTTGCATGCCATGCAAGCGCTCTCCCAGCTGAGCTATAGCCCCACAAAAGTGGTACGCTTTAACCGGCGTTACGGTATTCCCCAACCCCTCTGAGATAAGGGTTGGTGGAGCTAGACGGGATCGAACCGTCGACCTCTTGCATGCCATGCAAGCGCTCTCCCAGCTGAGCTATAGCCCCAATCCACAATCACAAAATCCTGTGAACGGGGCGCATAATATGAAACCCCTGAAACACTGTCAACGGCTAAATTGAATTACTCGATTAAGCGCTGAAAAAGCCGCCAAATCAGCGCGTTTCACGCTAAAAAATCGCCAGGACGGGTAAAAATCAGCCATTACCCTGGTCATCTCACAAAACGCAAAAAACCTTATCTATTGTGTTGATTTTTATTTAATGGAATGTTAGCGAAATACGCTTGAGTCATCATCCCCACAGGCATAGACTGCCCGCGTCGTAAAATCCACAACTATAAACCGAGTCAGTTATGTCGTTGCATTCACCAAAAGAAATCGCTGCGTTAGCCATTCAGGCCGGCGTAAACAAAAGCCAGGCGTCACTCGCCAATCTGCTCATTCTGGGCTTTCTCGCCGGTGCCTTTATCGCTACCGGCTTCCTGCTGGATATCCATGTGATCGGCACCCTGCCGGCCGAATGGGGCTCGTTTGGGGCATTACTGGGCGCCGCCGTGTTCCCGATCGGTCTGATCCTGACAATTCTGGCCGGAGGAGAGTTACTGACCGGTAATATGATGACTCTGCCGATGGCCTGGTTTGCCCGCCAAATATCGCTGTTTGCCATTCTGCGCAACTGGTTCTGGGTCACTCTGGCCAACCTGGTCGGCAGCGTGGCCGTTGCCTATTTCTTTGGCCACCTGCTTGGCATGACAGAAGGGGCATTCCTGCACAAAACCTTGTCCATCGCGCAAGCCAAAGTGGATGCTGACTTCCTGCACGCATTTATTTCCGGCGTCGGCTGTAATTGGCTGGTGTGTCTGGCGGTGTGGCTGGCCTTTGCCAGCAAAGACGTGCCGGGAAAAGTGATTGGCATGTGGTTCCCGGTGATGGCTTTCGTCGCTATCGGTTTCCAGCACGTGGTGGCGAACATGTTCATTATCCCGGCGGCCATCTTTGCCGGTGGCATGAGCTGGAGCCAGTATCTGCCCAACTTCACCGCCGTGTTTCTCGGTAACGCATTGGGCGGCGCAGGCTTCGTCGGCCTGATGTATTTTCTCGCCTACCGCCCCGCCGTTCCGGCCAGCGAACAGGCCTGATCAACACCGATAAAAAAGCCCCGGGATTGCTCCACGGGGCTTTTTCATTCACAGACTGGGAAACTATCAGCCTTAAGCTTCACGCCCGGCAATGAAAGCCAGCGCCAGGTCGATGCGCTGCAGAGAACGTTTCTGACCAATAGCATGAACGGTAACATCCATACCCGGTGACTGACCGGCACCGGTCACCGCTACGCGCAGCGGCATGCCGACCTTGCCCATACCTACACCCAGCTCATCAGCCGTGCCCTGAATGGCGTCATGCACGTTTTCCGGGGTCCAGGCAGTGATAGCAGCCAGTTTGGCACGTACTGCCTCCAGCGGCTGGCGTGCAACCGGACGCAGGTGTTTCTTGGCAGCATCAGCGTCGAACTCGCTGAAATCTTCGTAGAAGTAACGGCAGGACTCGGCCATTTCCTTCAGCGTTTTGCAGCGCTCGCCCAGCAGCTTAACAATATCTTTCAGCTCAGGACCATTGCGGGTTTCAATACCCAGTTGCTCAACATGCCACGCCAGGTGCACCGCCACTTCTTCGGCAGGCATATGGTTAATGTAGTGGTGGTTGAGCCACTGCAGCTTCTCAGTATTGAAGGCGCTGGCAGATTTGTTGATCGCTTCCAGAGTAAAGAACTCTTTCATCTCATCAATAGAGAAGATTTCCTGATCGCCATGGGACCAACCCAGACGCACCAGATAGTTCAGCAGCGCCTGCGGCAGATAGCCGTCATCGCGATACTGCATTACGCCTACTGCACCGTGGCGTTTCGACAGTTTTTTGCCGTCGTCACCGAGGATCATCGAAACGTGCGCGTATTCCGGTACTGACGCGCCCAGCGCTTTCAGAATGTTGATCTGACGCGGGGTGTTGTTGATGTGGTCTTCGCCGCGGATCACGTGGGTGATTTCCATATCCCAGTCATCCACCACTACGCAGAAGTTATAGGTCGGTGAACCGTCGGTACGGCGAATGATCAGGTCATCCAGCTCCTGGTTGCTGAATTCGATCGGGCCACGGATCTTGTCATCGAAGATAACCGAGCCTTCCTGCGGGTTACGGAAACGCACCACGTAGGGTTCGTCGTCGGTATGGCTGCACTGGCTGTCACGGCAATGACCGTCGTAACGTGGTTTTTCACCGTTTTCCATCTGCGTTTCACGCAGCGCTTCCAGACGTTCCTTCGAGCAATAGCATTTATAGGCGGTATTCTGCACCAGCATGTCGTCAATCACCGCGTTATAGCGGTCAAAACGCTTGGTCTGGAAGTACGGGCCTTCGTTCCAATCCAGGTTTAACCAGTTCATGCCATCCATAATTGCGTCAATAGCGTCCTGGGTTGAACGTTCCAGATCGGTATCTTCGATACGCAGAACGAACTCACCGCCCATATGGCGGGTGAACAACCAGGAGTAAAGCGCAGTACGGGCGCCACCGACGTGAAGATAGCCGGTTGGGCTCGGTGCAAAACGGGTTTTGATTTTCATTGGGTTCACTGCCTTATTACGCAACGCGTGTCGGCGGTTGCCGACGATTGCTCGGAATTTAAAAAAGTGGGCAACATTGTACCACCACGCGCTAATTCCTCAACGCTGACACGATATTGCTGCCCCTGATTTCGTTATCTCTGCGGCAGGTTTCGCATAACAATGTGCAAAGATCCGTCATTGCGGGCGATAAATATCGCATCCTGTTTAAATTTGCGGCGAACGATTGAAATCATTTTAAAAACCGTTGACTCACTTTCAACTATCCCTATAATGCGACTCCAACAAGACGGGGCGATTAGCTCAGTTGGTAGAGCATCTCCTTTACACGGAGGGGGTCGGCGGTTCGAGCCCGTCATCGCCCACCATCTTGTTGAGCAGTAAAGCAGTAAGAAATGAGAAGAATGAGGGTGATTAGCTCAGTTGGTAGAGCATCTCCTTTACACGGAGGGGGTCGGCGGTTCGAGCCCGTCATCACCCACCACTCATTCTCTTGTTTGGCAGTACCCGGAAGTTCTGAAGTGGGTGATTAGCTCAGTTGGTAGAGCATCTCCTTTACACGGAGGGGGTCGGCGGTTCGAGCCCGTCATCACCCACCACTTCTGCGGGTCGTTAGCTCAGTTGGTAGAGCAGTTGACTTTTAATCAATTGGTCGCAGGTTCGAATCCCGCACGACCCACCACTACAGAAAAAGCGCCTTTTGGCGCTTTTTTCGCATCTGCAGCACAGTAATCATCTCAAACGCCTTTCTAACATAGTGCAGAGTGTCGTGCTGGATGAGAACCTGTGCAGGTTCGACAAAATTGCCCCGCCAATTTTGAACAGCGCTTGCGCTGGCCCGAAGGGTGAGGCCAAAGGCCGAATTAATCCCGCACGACCCACCACTACAGAAAAAGCGCCTTTTGGCGCTTTTTTCGCATCTGACGTCCGGAACAATTCAAAACCCCTATAACCTTCCCTTGCGACGCCAATAAAAAAGGCAATGCAAGCAGCGCCTTATGGTCATAATAACAAATAGTCATATACCCTAAATAATTCGAGTTGCAGGAAGGCGACAAAAGCGAGAATCCCGATGAGCTTACTCAAGTAAGTGATTCGGGTGAACGCTTGCAGTCAACACATCTGCAGCTTGAAGTATGACGGGTATATCAGGCCGCCAGCGTCGCTCCACCATCAATCACAATATCCTGCATAGTGATATGGCTGGCACGATCGGAAGCCAGGAACAGAATGGCATCGGCGATTTCCTGTGGTTGAGCAATTTTGCCCAACGGAATGCCCAATTTGAACTGTTCCGGGAAACCGTTGATGGTGTTTTGCTCGCCGGTTTCGTCCAGCCACATGCCACGCTGCATTGGCGTATTGGTCGAGCCCGGCGAAACCAGGTTGCTGCGCACGCCATAAGGGGCCATTTCCAGCCCCACGGTTTGGCACAGGCTGCGTAATGCCGCCTTGGAGGCGCAATAGGCCGCCATGCCGACGCGCGGCACATGGGCGGCATTGGACGCCACGCTGACAATCGCACCGCGTCGTTGGCGACGAAACACCGGCAAGGCATGGCGGAACATATTGAATGCCCCACCGGCATTGACCGCCAGACAGGCCAGCCAGTCTGCGGTGCTGGTTTCATCCGTCAGCCCCATGCGCAAAATACCGGCACCGTTGACCAGCACGTCCAAATCCCCCTGCTCCGCCAGCAAACGTCCGCACACGCGGTCTACTGCATCACTATCAGCGATATCCAGCACTTCAGTGCGGAATGGGTATTCCTGCTCACCAAAGTGCTTATCAAAGCCAACCACTTCGGCACCGGCCTGCACAAACGCCAGTGCCGTTGTCAGACCAATTCCGGCACCAGCACCAGTCACCCAGACTCGCTTACCGGCGAAATCGCCCTGCTGTCCCATCAGGCTTTCCCCTCGGACAACAACGCCCACCAGCCATCAATGGTTGGGTTCTTGGCCAGCGCGATAAAATCGATATCGCCGCGAATTTTGCGCCAGCGTGCCGCCAATTCCATGATGCGTACCGAATCCAGACCGTAGTCGATCAGGTTTTCATCGTCGCCCATGTCTTCGCTGTCTTCATCGAGGAAAGGCATGATTTGCTGACGCAGCGCAGCCTTGCTGGCAATGCCCGGCAACAGCTCGGCGGTGGTCACCACGCGACCGCAACGGCCGGCGGTATAACGCAATGACATCAGATGCTCTTCACGGGAGAAATCAGCCAGGCCGTCGGCCACCATGAACGGCTGAATATTGCGCATAAAGGCATCGAGCGCCGTAGTCATGCAGCCGATATGCGCGTAGACGCCACAGATGATCAACTGATCGCGCCCCGACTCCTGCAGAATTTCCTGCAGCGGTGAGCGGTGGAAAGCACTGTAACGCCACTTCACCAGTAGGGTATCGTCTGCTTCCGGTGCCAGAGCAGCAACCACTGCCTGCTGTTCCGGGTGCTTATTCAGACCTGGGCCCCACATGTCATTCAACAAAGCGCGATCTTCATCGCTCTGCTGATTAGGCTGCGCGGTGTAAAACACCGGGATCCCCTGGGATTTGCAGTAACGGCGCAGGTTGGCGATGTTCTCCACCACCTGTTTGATCAGCGGGCTGTCTTCACCCCAGAAATTCAGGAAATACTGCTGCATATCGTGGATCAGCAGTGCAGCGCGCTGCGGTTCCACCTTCCAGCTCACTTTGTTGGTCGGCAGTTCAGCCTGAGTCGGCAACGCGTAATCATTAAGTTTTGGAATGGCCATGACTTATTCTCCCTGGACCAGAGTCAGTTGTTGCGCCTCCAGGCGTTGGCGCAACAGTTTTTTATCCACTTTGCCAACCGGGGTGAGCGGCAGCGTATCAACCTGTATAAAGCGATCGGGTAATTTGAATTCGGCCACGCCCTCGGCGCGCAAATGGCGGCGCAGTACCACCGGTTTCAGTGCGCTGGTCGCGATAATATAGGCACAGCTTTTTTCACCCATCAGTTCGTCCGGCATGGAAACCAACGCCGCGTTGATCACTTCAGGATGACGCAACAGCAGGTTTTCGATCTCCTCGGCGGCGATCTTCTCCCCACCACGGTTGATCTGATCTTTCTGACGACCTTCAACCTTCACATAACCGTCTTCGGTCAGGCTGATCAGGTCACCGGAGCAGTAGAAGCCGTCGTCATCAAAGGCGGCGGCGTTGTGCTCTGGGCTTTGGTAATAGCCACGGAAGGTATAAGGACCACGGGTCATCAGACGTCCGGTTTCGCCCACCGGCAGCGGGTTACCCTCATCATCGGCCACCCACAGCTCGTCATCCGGCGACATCGGGCAGCCCTGGGTGGTCAGAATATGCTGGTCGTCATCGTCCAGGCGGGTGTAGTTCACCAGGCCTTCCGCCATGCCGAACACCTGCTGCAACTGGCAGCCGATCTCGGCCGGAATACGTGCCGCCAGGGTTTCTCCCAACTTGGCGCCGCCCACCTGCAGCAGCTTAAGGCTGGCCAGTTGCTGGCAACCGCCCCACTCTTCAATCGCCTGCAACCACAGCGTGACCGCCGGCGGCACCAGCGCCGTCACGTTAATCTGATGCTGCTCGATCAAACGGAAACATTGTCCGGCATCCGGATCGCTGGCAAATACCACCAGCCCGGCACCATAGAACACGCCCAAGATGCCCGGGGAGCTCATCGGATAGTTGTGGGCCACCGGCAGCGCGCACAGATAGCGGGTATCAACATCGAAATGACAAATTTCCACGCTACGGCGAATGCTGTAGTAGTAATCATTGTGGGTACGCGGGATCAGCTTTGGCGTGCCAGTGCTACCACCGGAAAGCTGGAAAAATGCCACCTGATCGGCCGGGGTTGGCGTCGCGACAAAATCACCGCTGTCTTCTTCCAGCCAGGCCGCCAGCGACTGTTCGCCCTCGGCCTGATTACGCAGTGCCACCACGCGCAGTGAAGGATGCTCAGCGTGAAAAGCCGTCAGATATTCATCGTTGCCAAACAAGCCATGCTGGCGATCGGCAATCAGCAACGCTGGTTTGATCTGTACGGCGTAGGCATTCAGCTCGTTGCGTTGATGACTGAACAGCGCATTCACCGGCACCACGCCAATTTTCAGCAACGCAAAGAAGGTCACATAGAATTCGACTACGTTGCCCAACTGCACCAGCGCAGTGTCACCGCTTTGGATGCCGCGACGCTGCAGGGCGGCGGCCAGCCGATCGGAAAGCTGATTAAGCTGGCGATAGCTCAGGTTGCGCTCCGGGTCGATCAGCGCGATGGCGTCATTTTTGGCCTGGCGAGTGATGATGTCGGTCAACGGCCGGTCGGTCCAATATCCGCGCTCACGATAACGACGGGCCAAGGCCTCAGGCCAGGGGGTAAAAGCAATACTCATGGGAATGTCTATCCTTGGTTCAGGCCAAACGCCCGCGAAATGGTACTGAGTTTGGTGCCGGTTTCATGCCACTCGGATTCCGGCGAAGAGTCTTGTACGATGCCGGCTCCGGCAAACAGTCGCACCTGATTGCCCTGCACCGTGCCGCAACGGATGGTCACTACCCACTCACCGTTACCTTCGGCGTCACACCAGCCGACGATGCCGCCAAACAGGCCGCGATCGAAAGGTTCCAACTGCTTAATCACCTGATGTGCCAACGCGGTCGGCGTACCGCACAGCGCCGGCGTCGGGTGTAACAGGCAGGCCAGCGACAGCGCATTTTCAGCGCGGCTGGCAGCTTCACCGTCGATAGGGGTCGACAGGTGCCACAGCGTGGTAGTGCTCAATAATTCAGGAACGGTAGGAATATTCAGATAACGGCAGCGTTCGGCCAGCACCTGACGCATCCCTTCGGTGACAAACTGGTGCTCATAGCGATCTTTTTCTGACACCAATAACTGCTGGCTGACTTCCAGATCCCGCTGCGGATCGGCATCACGACGGGCAGAGCCGGCCAGAGGGTTGGAGTAAAACTGCGCGCCGGATTTGCGTAGCAGCAATTCCGGGCTGGCCCCCAACAGTGCCCCCTGTTCCAGCGGGACATGGAAGTGGAAACCATGAGGATTCTGGGCGATGATACGCGCCATCAACGCTTGGCGATCTACCGGCTCGCGGGTTTCAATCTCCAGCAAGCGCGACAGCACCACTTTATCCAACTGGTCGCCACGGGTCGCTTCCACCGCATCCGCCACCATCTGCATAAAGGGTCGTTGGGCAGGCACTTCATTTTGGCGAGTAATTTCCGGCAGGGCGTCCTGCGGTGAAGCTACGCCAGCCAAATAGGCATCGCGCTCAAACCATTGAGTTTGCTGGGGAATAAACAGCGCCGAGGGCTGATGAGTGTCAAACGGGATCGCACCGCACAGTATTGGGTTTTTCACCCCCGCCAGTTTGGCCTCGGCAAAAGCATGCTGTACCGCCTGCTGGAACTCGCCCTTAAGCTGGTCCCCGTCCTGGGCCGGCAGCGTAATTTTGGCGAAGCAGCCTTGAGTACTCAGGCTACGGAAAGGAGAGGTAAAGAAAAAGCCGGAGGTCGGCGACACGCCTGCAGCAGACTGTTCGCTATCCTTGCTTTGCGGCTTCTTCTGCCCGGAACTCTTTACTGTAACGCTCATCGGTACTCCCTTTCGTATCATGAACAATAACCGGTATAATAATGATTATCATTTGTATTGAATCGCGTTAAATTACCCTCGTGAATATGCTATGTCAATAAATGTAAACAGTTCTTCCATTCATAATCGTGATATAAAACCAGCAGTTTTAATTATATAAATGATAAGTATTACTATTTAACTTCTAAGGATGCTTTATGAAGAAGAACCCGATCTTCAGCCTGGTGCTGTTTGGCCTGATGCTCATCGGTACTGCCCATGCCGCAGACGCCGGTTGGCCGCGCAAAATTGAAACTTCACACGGCGTGGTGACACTCAGCCAGCCCCCTGCGCGCATCGTTTCCACCAGCGTCACCGTCACCGGTACCCTGCTGGCGATCGACGCTCCGGTGATCGCCAGTGGCGCCACCACGCCCGGCAACCGTCTGGCGGACTCACAGGGCTTCTTCCATCAATGGGGCGCTATCGCGGCACAGCGCGGTGTTAAGCGTCTGTATATCGGCGAACCCAACGCAGAAACCATTGCCGGCGAAGCCCCCGATCTGATTATCATCTCGGCCACCGGTGCCGATTCCGCCCTGCGCCTGTACGATCAGCTCTCCGCCATTGCCCCGGTGCTGGTGGTCAATTACGACGACAAAAGCTGGCAGGCACTGGCGACCGAACTGGGTCAGGCTACCGGGCATGAAGTTCAGGCACAGAAAGTCGTCAGTGATTTCGATGCGCGTAAAAAATCACTGAAGCAGCGTATGAAACTGCCGGAACAACCGATTTCCGCCCTGGTCTTCAACGCCGATGGCAAATCCGCCAACCTGTGGACCGCCGCATCGTCCCAGGGGCAGATGCTCAAGCAGTTGGGTTTTACCCTGGCACCGCTACCGGCCAAGCTGAACAACAGCCGCAGCATGGGAATGCGTAAGGACATTATTCAACTGAGCGGTGAAAACCTGGCGGAAGGCCTGAACGGCCAGACGCTGATGCTGTTCGCCAACAACGACAGCGATGTCCAGCGTCTGATGGCCAATCCTTTCCTGGCGGACCTGCCGTCGGTGCAGCACAAGCGGGTTTACGCGCTGGGGAGTGACACCTTCCGACTGGATTACTACAGCGCCAGCAACCTGCTGACGCTGTTGGAAACACAGTTTATTTCTCAGTAGATTCTGCGGCGGGCTGGAGATCGCTTTCTTGCCCGCCACGGCCCACCTGACGCAGACCGCGCATCGCAAAAGCCAACACCACACCGAGCAGCGCCACGCCAAAACCAAAGCTGGTTGAGGTCATCGCCGGCAGCATAAACGCCCCCATGGCCCCCAGCAACAGCGCGCCCAAGGCGTCACCCACCACGTTTTGCGCCGTCCACAAGCCATTGATACGTCCGAGAAACGCATCCGGCGTCAGGTTCTGGATCAACCCGTACTGCAGCAGTGAATTCAGCGCGCTCAGATAACCGAAGACCACCAGGAAAAACAGCGCCAGGCCATACCACGGCATCAAACCGAACAGGCCGATAGCGACAAAAGCGCCAATCGCCGTCATCAGCATCATCCAACCCGGCCGCGCCACGTGGGCTACACGGCCACTGGTAAAGGCACCAATCGCTGCTCCCAGCGGCACGGCGGAATACATAAAGCCCAACTGCGCCGCACTGACCTGCCACATGCCGGACATGGCCGGATACAGCACCCGCACCGCGCTGGCCATGGTCAACAGTGCGCCAATCAGCGCCACCATACCAATTACCCGGTTACGGAACAGGAAACCAAAGCCCCCGGCCAGCGCACGTAGTGGGTGCTCACGTGGCTGCGGGGGTGGCAACAACTGCGGCAGGCGCAGCAACGGGATCAGCGTCAGCAAGGTGCCAAACGCCGCCAGACCGTAGTTCCAGGCCACGCCGGCGTTGGCGATCACCAGCCCCCCGATCGCCGGGGAGAGGATCGAGCCAAAACGCACCGTCAACATGCTGATAGCCCCGGCCTGCACGATATTTTCACGCCCCACCAGTGCCGGTGTGGCCGCCAACAGCGCCGTAACGCCAACCGCACCGAAGAAGCCGTCCCAGACGGCCAGCAGGTAAATCAGCGTTAATGAGGGAGCAGGCAACGCGGCGTTCAGGCACAGACCGACAAAACCGATGCCGCAGGTGGAGCGGGCGAACAAAATCAGGCGACGGCGCTCATAACGATCGGCCAGCACGCCCCCCATCAGCAAACCGGCAAACATGCCGCTGCCCGCCAGCGTCACGGACAAACCAACCAGCAACGTCGACCCGGTCAAGGCCTGGATCTGCACCGGGATAGCAATGGCCATCAACCCCAGCGCTAAAATGGAAATAAAACGCGCGCAAAAAACGGCACGAAACGCGCCATTGGTCTTAAGCAGGCCAAAATCAAGCAAAATAGAGGGCTTACTCATGAGCTTTCTCACCACAACTAAAGAAAAAGGGGCAGCGTCCATAGCCAAAATAATTGGAGTTGAATCAAGGCGGCAACTAAGCGTATCCCCAGGAACGTACCGGAAGTACGTGATTGGGGTAAGTGCAGGCAGCCAACACAGATGCAGCTTCAAGAATGAAGGGTATATGCTGCAATAGCGAAGGGACTCATGATACCATAGATGAAAGCAATCAATAATGATAATAAAACTCATTTATATTCAATTGAATAATGGATTGGTATGTTACGGATTACACGCCCAGGCACACAGCCCGTCCCCGCTCCCCAGGAGCGTCTTATTGGCGGCACTTCCCGTTCATTTCGTCGCAGGCTTTTTGGCCTGCTGATTGCCTTTTGTGCATTGCTGGGCGTGATGCTACTCAGCCTATCACTTGGCGCTAAATCAATTCCCTTCGACACGGTTATCCAGGCGCTGAACGGCCAGTGCAGCGGTGCAGACTGCACCATCATTACCAACGCCAGGCTGCCACGTACGCTGGTGGGCGTGCTGGCCGGTATCGCACTGGGCCTGTCCGGCGTACTGATGCAAACCCTCACCCGCAACCCCCTGGCCGATCCGGGCATTCTCGGGGTTAACGCCGGTGCGGGCTTTGCCGTGGTACTGGGGATCACCTTCTTTGGTGCTGCCGACGTCAGCCAATATCTGTGGTTTGCCTTTGCCGGTGCGATGTTCGCTGCGCTGCTGGTGGCGCTGATCGGCGCTTTGGGCGGCAGCAGCCTTAACCCGGTACGTCTGACGCTGGCCGGTGTCGCGCTGGCCGCGGTGCTGGAAGGCATGACCTCCGGGATTTCCCTGCTGAACCCACTGGTGTTCGATCAGCTCCGTTTTTGGCAGGCCGGTTCGCTGGATATTCAAAATATGCAGGTGGTGCGTACCGTCACCCTGCCGATCCTGCTGGGTACGCTGATTACCCTGTGGTTGAGCAAGTCACTGAACAGCCTGAGCATGGGTAATGAATTGGCCACCGCACTGGGCACCGGTATTGTGCGTACCCAGTTGCTGGGTCTGCTGGCGATTACCTTGCTGTGTGGCGGTGCCACTGCCGCCGTCGGCCCGATTGCCTTTGTCGGTCTGATGATGCCGCACATCGCCCGGCGGCTGGCCGGTTCCGAGCTGCACTGGATGCTGCCATGGACGCTGGTATTAACCCCCATCCTGCTGCTGAGCGCCGATCTGATCGGCCGCTTCCTGGTGGCCGGTGAACTGCGCGTTTCCATCGTCACCGCTCTGATTGGCGCCCCCCTGCTGATCATGTTGGTGCGGCAACGCCATATGTTCAGGAGGCAGCGCTAATGGCGATGTCCGCGGCCCGCCTGATGGCCAACCACAAAATGCGCGCCCTTTCGCGTCCGGCGCTGACTGCGCTGCTACTGTTGCTGGCCGTGCTGGCGCTGGCGATTTACGCTCTGGGTTCCGGTGCTCTGTCGCTGACCGCCTCGCAGGTGATCGACGCCTTGCGCGGTAAAGGCCCGGCCAACCTGGCGGTGATCGTCACCCAATGGCGTTTACCACGCGTGGTGATGGCACTGCTACTGGGGGCGGCACTGGGCATCAGCGGTGCCATTTTCCAGTCGATACTGCGCAACCCGCTCGGCAGCCCGGACGTGATTGGCTTTAATACCGGCGCTTACAGCGGCGTGCTGGTGGCCATAGTGCTGTTTAACGGCGGCGTTTTCGGCATCACTTCCGGGGCGCTGGTCGGGGGTCTGTTGACCGCCGCGCTGATTTATCTGCTGGCCTGGCGCAACGGCGTTGAGTCTTTCCGTTTGATTATCGTCGGCATTGCCGTCCGCGCCCTGCTGGTGGCGGGGAATACTTGGCTTATCATCAGCGCCTCGCTGGAATCCGCCATGACCGCCGGACTGTGGAGCGCCGGTTCACTCAACGGCGTGAACTGGGCGAAAAGCCTGCCAGTGTTGGTGGTGTTCGCGCTGTGCTGCCTGCTGTTACTGACACTGTCCCGCCGTATGCGGCTGCTGGAAATGGGTGATGATACCGCCTGCGCACTCGGCGTACCGGTAGAACGCTCGCGCGTTATGTTGCTGCTGATCGGCGTGTTGCTGACGGCCGCCGCGACCGCCGTGGCCGGGCCGATCTCCTTTATTGCGCTGGTGGCCCCGCAGATTGCGCGACGCCTGTGTGCCAACCGCAGCGTACTGCTGCTGACGGCCCTGATCGGTGCCCTGCTGTTGCTGCTCGCCGATGTCGTTGCACAGCGCCTGTTTATGCCTTATCAGCTGCCGGTCGGAGTGTTGACCGTCAGCCTGGGCGGCATTTATCTGATTTGGCTATTAATCCGTGAGTCACGTAAAAAATGAATGCTGAACCCCTGCAGCCCGCGCCGCTACGCGCCGAGCATCTGACGCTCGGCTACGACAAAAAAATTGTCGCCAACGACCTGTCCGTCTCTATCCCGCACGGCGAACTGACGGTGATTATCGGGCCGAACGCCTGCGGTAAATCGACCCTGCTACGTACCCTCAGCCGCCTGATGCAGCCGCAGGCCGGCGCAGTCTGGCTGAACGGCAAACAAATCAGCGAATACGCCACCAAAGAGGTGGCGCGCCAGTTGGGATTATTGCCACAAAGCTCGACCGCACCGGGTGATATCACCGTGTTTGATCTGGTGGCCCGTGGTCGCTATCCGCATCAGCGCCTGTTCAGTCGCTGGAGTGAGGAAGATCAACAGGCGGTAGACCAGGCAATGCGCTCCACCGGCGTATTCGAACTGGCCGAACAACCGGTCGATACGCTCTCCGGCGGACAACGTCAGCGGGTGTGGATCGCGATGGTACTGGCGCAGCAAACGCCACTGCTGCTGCTGGATGAGCCGACCACCTGGCTGGATATCACCCACCAGATCGACCTGCTGGAGCTGATGCGTCAGTTAAACCGTGAAAACGGCCATACGCTGGTGGTGGTGCTGCACGATCTCAACCATGCCTGCCGCTACGCCACGCATCTGATTGCCATGCGCGACGGTAAGGTGGTGGCCGAAGGGGCGCCGAAGGATATTGTGACCGCGGAACTGATCGAAGAGGTGTACGGCCTGCGCTGCATGATCATTGACGATCCGGTTTCGCATACGCCGTTGGTGGTACCACTGGGTAAGTCATAAATATTGTAGGGGCCCAGCATGCTGGGCCCGCGTTAATCGGGGCGAATCTATTCGCTCCCTACCCGTCACTGGGTATTACAACGCTCTTAGAATACGGTTCAGCAACGGTCCCAACACCTTGAACGACGTTGGTGAAACGATATCTACGTGCGCACAATCCAGCTCATGCACCTGCAAGGCATCGACGTATTGCGACCAGGTCTGCTGCACGTCCATCCCTTCCTGCAATGTCTGACGCGCGACAAACAGCGTCGCCTGCCCTTTAAAGTTCGCCGTATGAGTCGCCGAAAGCAGGCGCACTGAATCGGCATAGTTGGCTTCGATATTATCGAACATCGCCACCCGGGTTTCACCCAATGCAGGATCCAACGCATCCTCGGAAACTGCCAGGAACTGCTGACGCTCGCGCTGGACCTCTTTGAGCACGTTATCATCCAGCATCACGTCCCAGTTCTGCGTTTCCGGCGGATAGGTATCCAGCAGCCCAAGGAAGGCCACCTCTTCACCCCGCGCCTGCAACCTGGCGGCAATGCCCTGCGCCAATGTGCCACCCAGTGAGTAACCGATAAAGTGGTACGGGCCCTGCGGCTGCACCTGCAATACCGTCTCCAGATGTGCATCGCAGACCTGATCCATATCCTCGCTCAGCGCCAGCGGACCACCTGGCCGTGGTGACTGAATACCCACCAGCGACCAATGCTGATCGATATAGCGCGGCAATACGCTGAACTGCCAGGAGAATCCGGATGCCGGATGCAGACAGAACAACGTTGGGCCTTCCGTGGTACGTAACGGCAGTACGCTGTCGAAACCGGTCTGATCGGCCTCTTCCTGCGTGCGCTCTTCCGCCAGCAGCTGCGCCAACTGTTCCACCCGGGAAGCCACCATCACCTGCCCTACCGAGACCGCTTTACCCAGCTCACGGCGCAGCTCCGCCGCCAGGCGCATCGCCAGCAGCGAGTGACCACCGAGGGCAAAGAAATCGTCGTCGGCAAACACGGTTTCACGCTGCAGCAGACGGGCGAACACCGCAGCAATCGCCGTTTCCAGCCCGGCTCCGGGTTCACGCCCGGCGGCTCTGACACCGCTCTGTGGTTGCGGCAGCGCTTTGCGATCCAGCTTGCCATTGGCACTCAGCGGCAAGGATTCCATCTCGACCAACGCCACCGGCACCATATGTGGCGGCAAACGATCGGCCAGCGCGGCTCGCAGCACCTCCAGATCGAGGCGCACACCGGGCTGCGCCACCAGATAGCCTACCAGTTGACGGGCATCGCCACCGGCCGGATCTGTCGGCGTATTATCCAGCACCAGCGCATGAGTCACCGCCTGCTTGATGCCCGGTAATGACAGCAACGCATGATCGATTTCACTCAGTTCTATACGTTGACCACGAATTTTTAGCTGATCGTCGCTGCGGCCGAGGTATTCCACTTCGCCCCCCGGTAACCAGCGTGCGACGTCGCCCGTGCGATACATCCGCCCACCGTCACCTTCCGGATCGGCCACAAAGCGGCTGGCGGTCAGTTCTGGTCGGCCCAGATAGCCGTGCGCCAGCTGTACACCGGTGAGATACAAATCACCCGCGACACCCGGCGGCACCGGCCGCAAGCGTGCGTCGAGAATGCGCAGACCGGTGTTCCATACCGGCAGACCAATAGGCACGTTAGCCCCGGTGACGGCGGCCAACGCCTCGCCCCAGGCCGGATGCCAACTGACGTCTACCGCCGCTTCGGTCGGGCCGTACAGGTTATGCAACGGCACCGCGGTGCGGCTTTGCCACAGGCGGCACAGCTCGGCCGGCAAGGCTTCACCACTGCAGAACACCTGCCGCAACGGCGCACAACACGCCACCGCCTGCCGAGTGTCCAATGCACCGACAAAGGCCGCCAGCATCGAAGGCACAAAGTGCATAGTGGTGACCCGATATCGGTCAATCAGTTGCAGCAACTGTTCCGGATCGCGATGCGCCTCCGGCGGTGCCATCACCAACTGGGCACCCACCATCAGCGGCCAGAAGAACTCCCACACCGAGACGTCAAAACTGCAGGGGGTTTTCTGCAACACTACATCGCCCGCGGCCATCGGATACTGATGCTGCATCCACAGCAGACGGTTGACGATCGCCTGATGCCCCACCAGCACACCTTTCGGCCGCCCGGTTGAGCCGGAGGTAAAGATAATGTAGGCCGGATGATGCGGCGTTGGCCCACTGAGCACCACGTCCGCCGCGCTGCCTGCGGCCAGCGGTGCGTCATACAGCAAGATCTCACCCTGACCGGAAAAACGCGCCTGCTGGCTGGCTTCGGTGATAATCAGGCGTGGCGCGGCATCTTCCAGCATCATGCTAAGGCGTTCGTCAGGATAACCGGTGTCCAGCGGCAAATAAGCCGCCCCGGCCTCGACGATGGCCATTAATGCCAGCGACAAAAACACCGACCGTGGCAAGGCAACGGCGACGATATCGCCGGGCTGCACGCCCTGTGCCGTCAGTTGACGCGCTAACGCAGTGACCTGTTCACGGGTCTCGCGGTAGTTGAATTGGTATTGCGCATCGGCCAGCGCCGGGGCATCCGGGGTTTTCTGTGCCTGTTCCGCCAGCAGGCCGCTGAGGGTTTGCGGCGCCACTGGATGAGCGGTGTCGTTAACCCGGGCCAACAATTGGCGATCCTGCTCGGTGAGCAAATCGGCTTCACCGATCGGCATCTGTGGCTGTGCCGCAAACTGGCGCAGCAACAGCGGCAGGCGTTGCAGATGCGCCGCCAGCTCATCCGGCTGATAACGCTCGGCATTAGCCAGCAGATCAACCTTCAGCGTACCGGCCTCATCGAGGTACAACGCGATTTCCAGGTCACGCACCGGCCCGGAGGCCAGCTCATGGGTAATGCCTTCGATATCACCGAAATCCAATTGGAAATCGAACATCTTAAAGTTGAAAACGGTGCCGTACAGCGGCTGGGCATCGCCAATCCGCCCCAGATCACGCTGCACCTGTTCCGCCTCGTAACGCTGATGACGACGGACACTTTTCAGTTCTCGGCCGATATTGCCGGCGACCTCGCTCAGTGTCGCCTGAGGATCGAGGTGCATTTCGATCGGCAATACGTTAATCACCGGTCCATTGGCACACAGTGCCGCCGAACCGGTGCGGCGCATAAAGATAAAACCGGCACTGAAGCTGGCGTGGCCGCTCAGGCGAGACACCCACAGCGCCACCAATGCCAGCGCCATATCTGCCACGCTGAACTGCTGCAGACCGGCGTTCACAAGTTGACTAAAGTCCTGGCGGTCACACAGCTGTGATAACCGATGAATGCGGGTGGTCGGCGTTTGGCCGGCCAACGGCTGTGGACAGAGCGTGGCCGGGGTCGGCAACTGCTGCGCCTTGTTCAGCCAAAAGGCCGCATCGCGTTGACAGGTAGGCGACTGGGCGTAGCGTTGATACTCTTCAACCACTTCGCTGAAGGCGCTAAACGGCGTCGGGTCCGGCTGTTCATTACGCAACGTTCGGGTATAAATATGAGCAATTCTGCGGGCAATGGCGGTGAAACTGAAGCCATCGACCAAAATATGGTGATAACGCTGATACCAGAACCAGCGCCGATCCGACAGGAGGATCAACATATGGCGGTACAGCGCATTGCCGCTGCCGATGCGTAAATCACCTGACATATCCAGTTGCATCAAGGCGCGTGCTGCAACGCCTGCGTCAGGAGAATCACGCAGATCAATAAACTCGACCGGCAGGATCGCCAGCGCCGGGTCATGCCACTGCATCGGCACCCCGTCACGCTCTGCAAAACGGAACTGCAAGGTATCCACTTCGGACAGCCCCTGCGCAATCGCCTGTAGCAGACAATCCTGGTCCAGCGGGCCGTTCAGCTCAATGAAGTGGGAAACCGCATAGGCATTGGCATGCGGTGAAATTTGATCGGCAACCCAGATCCCGGGCTGCGCGGCGACCAACGGCAGCTCAGTGGCGAGTTGCTGTTCGGACGATAATAAAATGCTGTCTGACAAGGGACTGACTCCTGTTTTCGGGACTAATGCCATCACGCCTTACGCAGTGATGCGGGCCGCATATCCTGCCAATGTTGTTCCAGCCACAGCACGCACAGCGGCCGGGTCGCCGGGCCGAATACCGGCGTCCACCCCGCCGGTACTGCGCTGAAATCCGGCCACAGGCTGTATTGCCGTTGGTCATTCTGCACAATCAGGCAGATTTGTTGTTCGTCATCGAACGGGTTCAGAGTTTCCATCACGGACTCCTTGGATGGTGAAGGTTAGCTTGGCCGAAGGAGCAGGAACGTGATCTGCCCACAGCGTCTGTAGCCCATCGATCAGACCGCCACGCCAGCACAGGTGATCATGCCCACCCGCTACCACCCGGTATTGCACCCGATGTCCGGCGTCACGCAGCAATGCCGCCATTTGGTCGTTCACTCGGCGCGCTACTTTTTCGTGCACGCCAGCCTCCATAAACACCTTCAGCTTACCCTTGCCGACGCCCTGCTCAACCTGATGCAGCAACCAGCCGGCATCGGCGGGTATCTCTTCACGCTGATACATATCGCGACGTGGCCACCAGAAGGAGCCAGACTGGCTGATAACGCCGCCGAAGCACTGTGGCCAGTGCAAGCCGGCATACAGCGATGACAGGCCGCCAAAACTCTGGCCGCACACTAACGTCGTGGCCGGATCACTGCGGTGAGGCGCCCATTCGGCCACCTGCGGCAGCAGTTCTTCTTGCACCGCCAGCCAGAAATCTTCATTGCAGGCCAGTTCCTGACTACGGTGTTTCAGGCTGATGATGTCGATCAGCAGATAAACCGCTTCCGGCAGTTTGCCTTCGCGGGTCAACTGCATCAGCGGATCCCAGACCGGCATGTTGCTCGACCAGAATTGCCCGTCCAGCATTACCGCCAGCGGCCGTTGCGCCGGGTTGCTGTCGCCGGTGGTGTAAACCCAGACGTTACGGGTATTACCCAGTCGCTCGCTGTGCCAACTATGACGCTGCAGTCGCGCAGGCGGCGCTGGCGTACAGCGCCCACTGGCCACGGCGTAGCGATCAAAATCCAGCCAGGCCGGTTGCGATGGGGCCTCCGGCATATGCAGCCCGGACAGCACATTGCCGCCAACACCGGTCCATGAACGATGGGGATTAAGCAGATCCTGAGTCGCACCGGCAAACACCTGATGCCACCAGTGACGGATTGAATGCATATTGGCGTGCGCATCGTCACCACTGTTTTCCAGCGGGCGGTCGTCCATACAGGGGATAAAGCAGTAACTGCCACGCCAGTCCGCGCTCAGCTCAGTTTGCCAATACCAGACGTCGGTGCCTTCCAGTCGTTGTAGGCTCTGTGGCGGCGACGACTGATGGTGGTCGGTCAGGCAATTGATGTGGATCCAAACGCGTTGATAGGCTGAAGTGAGCTCACATCCCTGCGGATCGCGCCATAAAAATGTGACCTTCCCTCGCCCATCCCCCAGCAGCTCCACCAGCGGCGTGCCGCGTTTGGCGATATTCAGCCACCATCCATGGCGCCCGGCGTGCTTGCTCGATAATAATCTGCTGCTTTCTGACTCGGATTTTGTTTTCAAAACGCCTATTCACTTTTTAGCTGGCAGCTTCAGGAAAGCCGGTAAATTCGCGGCGCGAGGCGCTGCCCAAGAAAACCGTAAACCGAATACTATTGATAATTATTTGCGTTTGCAATAGTGTGTGTAGGCCCGCAAACGGGGCAGGTATTCTTCAACAGGGATGGATACCGGGTTTTAGCGCTGAATCCAATGTCGGTATCGGTGTCGTCGCGTCTCGGCCGGCTGGATTTTTATTTTCGAAAACACAAAAACTACAACCGCCCTTCTCTCCGCCGGTGGCCTACAGCTTGGGTGCCCCGGGAAAGGCAGCAAGGTAGGAACACTCACATGAACCGCAAATTGTCTCGTTATTCCTTAGCCACACTCATCGGGTTAGGATTAGGCGCGTCCGCCTTTGCGCACGCCGCACAGCAAACAGAAACCACCGCAGAAACAGACTCCGTCGCCAAAAATAAAAAAGAAGCCGCCGAAGACACCATTGTTGTCACCGCTGCCAAGCAGAACCTGCAGGCACCGGGCGTTTCTACCATCAGCGCCGACGAAATCAAAAAGCGCCCACCGGCGCGCGATATCAGTGAACTGATCCGCACCATGCCCGGCGTTAACCTGACCGGCAACTCCACCAGTGGCCAGCGCGGCAACAACCGCCAGATCGATATTCGTGGCATGGGTCCGGAAAATACCCTGATCCTGATCGACGGCAAACCCGCTACCAGCCGTAATTCGGTGCGCCAGGGCTGGCGTGGCGAACGTGATACCCGTGGCGATACCGCCTGGGTACCACCGGAGATGATTGAACGCATCGAAGTGCTGCGCGGCCCGGCGGCAGCACGCTACGGCAACGGTGCCGCCGGCGGCGTCGTCAACATCATCACCAAGAAGAACACCAAAGAGCTGCACGGCTCGTTAAATGCCTACTTCAACGTCCCGCAGCACAAGCAAGAAGGCTCTACCAAGCGTACCGACTTCAGCCTGTCAGGTCCGTTGACCGACGAGCTAAGCTTCCGCCTGTTTGGCGGCTACAGCAAAACTCAGGCCGATGCCTGGGATATCAACGAATCACACAAATCCGCGCGTGTGGGCGCTTATGCCAGCAGCACACCCTCCGGACGTGAAGGCGTAGAAGACAAAAACATCGATGCCATGCTGCACTGGGACTTTGCTCACTTGCAGTCACTGGAGTTTGAGTATGCCTACGGTCGCCAGGGCAACCTGTATGCCGGGGATACCCAAAACACCAACTCCAACGCGCTGGTGCAAAGCAACTACGGCAAAGAGACCAACCGTATTTACCGTGAAACCTTCGGCCTCAACCACCGTGGTGCCTGGGATAACGGCGTCAGCACCAACAACTATATTCAGTTCGAACGCACGCGTAATACCCGTCTGAACGAAGGCCTGGCCGGCGGTACCGAAGGCATCTTCGATACCAAAAACGAGGGTTTCGGCACCACCAAGCTGGACGATTTCCTGGCGCACAGCGAAGTCAGCGTGCCATTCGAACTGGGCGTGACGCAAACCGCCACGGTCGGGACCGAGTGGAATCAACAGAAGATGAAGGACGGCTCTTCCACCAGCCAAACTCAGATGGGCGGCACCATTCCAGGCCAAGACACCGGCACCCGTAGCCCTTACGCCTCCGCGCATATCTTCTCGCTGTTTGCCGAAGACAATATGGAGCTGACTGACAGCACCATGCTGACACCGGGCCTACGTTACGACCTGCACTCCGAGGCCGGCAACAACTGGAGCCCGTCACTGAACCTGTCGCAGGAACTGGGCGACTTCTTCACCCTGAAGATGGGCATCGCCCGTGCCTATAAGGCACCAAACCTGTACCAGACCAACCAAAACTATTTGCTCTACAGCAAGGGGCAAGGTTGTTCGTCCAGCGACGTCAAAAATGGCTGTTACCTGCTGGGTAACGACGATCTGAAAGCGGAAACCAGCGTCAACAAAGAGATTGGTCTGGAATTTCATAACGACGGCTGGCTGGCCGGCGTGACCTATTTCCGTAACGACTACCACAACAAAATTGAAGCGGGCAACTCCCGAATCGACACCAGCAGCACCGGTACCGCCATTTACCAGTGGGAAAACGTGCCTAAAGCGGTAGTACAGGGGCTGGAAGGGTCGTTGAACGTGCCGGTGAGCGAGACCGTTTCCTGGACCAACAATGCCACCTACATGATTGAAAACAAGAATAAGACGACCGGTGATTACCTGTCGATTATTCCTGAGTTCACCATCAACTCGACCCTGAGCTGGCAGGCAACCCAGGAGCTGTCGATGCAATCGACCCTGACCTGGTACGGCCGCCAGAAACCGAAGAAGTATAACTACCAGGGTAAGCCGGTTAGCGGCACCGAAACCAAGGAAGTCAGCCCTTACGCCGTAGTGGGCGCCAGCGCCACCTATGATGTGACCAAGAACATCAGCCTGACCGCCGGTATCGACAACCTGTTCGATAAACGCCAGTTCCGTGAAGGTAACTCGCAGAACGTGGGTGATCCAACCACCGGCGCGATTAACATCGCCGGCGCAGGGGCAGCCACCTACAACGAACCGGGCCGGACTTACTATATGAGCGTGAATACCCATTTCTAACGGTGGGATAAATCGGTAATGATACGGGGGCTGCCATGCAGCCCCCGTTTATTTATTTCTCCAGCGAAACCTGTTTGAAGATGTGCTTGCCAAACGGGTCGATCTCGTAACCTTTCACTTCTTTGCGCACCGGTTCAAAAATGGTTGAGTGGGCAATCATCATTGCCGGCATTTGGTCATGCATCATCACCTGCGCCTGCTGATACATCGCCACCCGTTTGGCGTGGTCATTCTCTTCACGCGCCTGCAAAATCAGCTTATCAAAGGGTGGATAGCACCACTTGGCCGAGTTCGAACCCCCATTGGCCGACACGCAGGTAAACAGCGGGCCGAAGAAGTTATCCGGATCGCCGTTGGCAGTGGTCCAACCCATCAATGCCGCCTGATGTTCACCGTTTTTTATCCGCTGCAGGTACTCACCCCACTCGAAGGTGACAATCTTGGCCTTCACGCCGATCTTCGCCCAATCGGCCTGGATCATCTCCGCCATGCGCTTGGCATTCGGGTTGTACGGTCGTTGTACCGGCATCGCCCACAGATCAATAGCGAAGCCCTGGCCCAGCCCGGCCTCCTGCAACAACTGTTTGGCTTTTTCCGGTGAGTACGGATAGTCCTCAATTTTATCATTGCTGCCCCACTGGGTCGGTGGCAGCAGGTTCTTCGCCGGCTGCCCCGCGCCGTGGAACACCGCTTCGAGAATAGCCGGCTTGTTCACCGCCAGAGCCAACGCCTGCCGTACCTTGAGGTTATCCAACGGCTTTTTCTGGGTGTTGAACGCCAGGAAACCGATGTTCAACCCGGATTTCTCCATCAACTGGATATTTTTGTCCTCACGCATGCGCGTCAGATCCGCCGGGTTGGGGAACGGCATAACCTGGCATTCATTCTTTTGCAGCTTGGCGAAGCGCACCGCCGCATCCGGGGTGATCGAGAACACCAAGCGGTCAATCTTCGGTTTACCCTCCCAATACTGATCGAACGCCTTGTAGAGGATCTTCGCATCCTTCTGGTACTGCACCAACTGGAAGGGGCCGGTACCGACAGGATCGTTATCCACCCGCTGCGGGGTGCCGGCTTTCAGCATCGCATCGGCATATTCGGCGGATAGAATAGTGGCGAAATACATGCCGAGATCGGCCACAAACGGCGCTTCTGCGCGCGAAAGTTCAAAGCGCACAGTGTTGTCATCCACTTTGACAATCTGGTTGATCAGCGAACCAAACTCCATCGATTCGAAGTTGGTGTAAGCCCCGTTGGAGACGTTGTGATAAGGGTTATTGGCATCTTTTTGCCGCATAAAGGAGAAGATGACATCGTCGGCATTGAAGTCACGGGTGGGAGTAAAGTATTTGTTGCTCTGAAACTTCACGCCTTTACGCAGATGAAAGGTGTAATTCTTGCCGTCTTCGCTCACCTGCCAGCTTTCCGCCAGGCTCGGTTGCAGCTCGACGGTACCGGTTTTGAAATCCACCAGCCGGTTGTAAATCGTCGCCGAACTGGCATCGACCGTCGGGCCGGAGGTAAACAGCTGCGGATTGAAACCTTCCGGCGAGCTTTCGGAACAATAAACCAGCGTGCTGGCACGCGCGCCCCCCATCACCGCCAGGGCCAATAATCCCAGCGTCATTGTTATCGCTTTTGCTTTTGATTTCTGATTCATCGTGCCATCCCCAGAGTAAAAAACAGACTCGATGGATACCAATAAATCATGCAGTTAGGGATGTAAAGAACAAATTCTGAGCATGTAAAACGGGGAGTGCCAAAGACGGCATTCCCCGTGGTTTAACGACTTGTTGAAATTAAATCATCTGGCTGAAATTCATCTGCGCCATCAGTTTGTAGTTGTCGGCGTAATCCACCGGAATGGCCACCACGACTGGCCCCTGAATTTCCATCGCCTTACGCAGCATGGGCCGCAAGTCCTCCACCGACTGCACGGCAAACCCGACCGCACCGCAGGCCTCGGCATAGGCTTTAAAGTCAATGGGGCCGAATTCCACCCCGGATTTACGCTGGTATTTGTTCACCTCCTGCATTTCCACCATGTTGTAGGCGTTATCCACCCAAATCACGTGCACGATGTTATTTTTCAGTCGTACCGCGGTTTCCAGCTCCATGCTTGACTGCATAAAACCGCCGTCGCCGGATATCGACACAACTTTATCCCCCGGGCGCACCAGCGCCGCACCGATGGCCCACGGCAACGCCACCCCCATGGTCTGTTGGCCGTTGGAAATCAGTAGCTGGCGCGCGCGGAAACTGTAAAGGTAACGTGCAATCCAGATGTGGAAACTGCCCATGTCCACGCACAGCGTCACGTCGTCGCTGACAATGTCCTGCAACTCTTTCACGATGCGCAACGGGTGGATCGGCATACCGCCGCGCCGTGCGGCACGTTCCGCCAATTCATTGCGCTGACGTCCCAGATCGCTGAGGATCAATTCCACCTCCGCCGGTACGCTCACCACGCCGTTAAAGGCTTCGGTCATCATGTCGAGAGTGGCGCTGATATTGCCCACCAGCTCGACGTCCGGGCGATAGCAGGTGTCGATGTCCGCCGGCAGCACGTCGATATGCACCAGTTTCAATCGGCCCTGGCTGTTCCACATGCAGGGATCGTATTCGATCGGCCCGTAGCCGACGCTGACCACCAGATCGGCCTTCTGCAATAGCTGGTCGGCGGGTTGGTTGTTGAACAGCCCGACGCGCCCGGCAAAGCGCGCGAAGTGATTGACGTCGATCACCCCGGCCGCCTGATAGGTGCCCACCACCGGCATATGGGTGCGATGCAGCAACTGACGCACCGCCTCGCTGTTTTCCGGACGGCTGGCCTGTAGGCCTAACAGCAGCACCGGGCATTTCGCCTGTTGGATCAGTTTAACCGCCGCACGAATATCCTCGGCCGCCGCTGCCCCCATGCGCGGCAATCGGCACCCCGCCAGCACCGGCGCACTGACCGGCTCATTGACGATGTCCATCGGCAGGCTGACGAACGATGCCCCCGGACGGCCAAACTCGGCGTGGCGGAAAGCATTGGCGATCACTTCCGAAATCGCCGAACCGGCATGCACCTCGGCGCAATACTTGGTCACCGGCCGGAACATGCTGACGGTGTCCATGCTCTGGTGGGTTTGCTTCTGGTTATCGGCACGTTTCACCGCCCCGCCAAACGCCACCACCGCATCCCCTTCAGAGGTGGCGGTCGCCAGCCCGGTGATCAGATTGGAACTGCCCGGTCCGGAGGTCACCAGTGCCACCCCGGCCTTGCCGGTCAAACGCCCGACCGCCGCCGCCATAAACGCGGCGTTGGCTTCGTGACGCACCACCACCGTTTCTATCGAGGGGGCGTCCTCCAGCGAATCAAATACCCGATCAATCTTGGCTCCCGGGATGCCAAATACGTAGTTAACACCCTGCGCTTCCAGATTTTTCACCACTAAATCTGCGCCGCACGCCCAGTTATGGTCTGTTTTTGCCTTGCTCATGGAATACCTCCTGAAAATTAACCCAAGACTGTCGCGGACTTAACCCTCGGCAGAACGAATTGCGCGGTCCAAATCCTCTGGACAGAGGTCGGCGCGCAGGAAATCCGCATCATGCGGCAACTGAAGATTGAGACGGGTGATCACGCCAAATTGCAGGCGACCGTGGTTGAGCTGGTAATCCAGCACGTGGCCGCCGCCGTTGCGATCCTCGGTGACAAAATGTTCGTGATAACCGGCCACGCCAATGCCTTGCATATAGTCAGGCGAGCGGAAACCGACCAGGGTGCCCTGGCAGTGATGAAAGGCAAAGGTTGGCTGCTCCTCTATCGCTTCCAGCATCGGGCGATAGGGGCGTTCCTGGCGGGGTACGGTGCGGGTTTCCACGTGGCTGAATTCGCCGTCAACGCGTACCGCGCAGAACAGATTTGGTGAAGCCACCTGTTCGTCAATGCACTGGTGCAGTTGCGCCTTGGTGATCGGGCGATCAAAGTTTTGGGTAACGCTCGGTTGGAAAAAGGTGACAACGGCAAACGGGGTTTTCTGCTGCAGACTGGCCGGCCGCGCACTGCCGTCGGCGCGCAACTGGTGAATTTCCTTGTCGAAGGCGATCAGTTCGCCGTCAAGGTGATTGAAGGTGCCCAGGCCGAAGTTACCGTGCCGGAGCAATTCGGCAATAGTGACCTCCCCTTCGTAAACACCGCTGATTAACGCGCTCATCAGCGAGATTTGGTAGATCTCGCCCTCCCCAACGCTCAGCGACTGCCTGGCAAACCCTTGCGCCAAATGCTGCGCACAGGAACACCCGTGGTCTTCGTTCATAAACTACTCCTCCACCAGCGCGGAGTGGAATGCCCCGCGCGTTCAAAAATGCTCACCTGAAGGTGAGCAAAGATGTCACCGGCGACGCGTTCAGTTGGAACGATTCAGCCAACGATGACAAAAAAACCGGCACGGCAGGCCGGTGACACCCAAGGTCAACAACGGTTTAGCTTCACTAATCATTGTTGTTAAACAGGGTGCCAAATTGAACGGTTAGTCTGGTGTTGAAGCAGTTATCAATACCGCAGGCACACGGCGGAGCCTGGGGAAAACAAGCTATCTGAAGTTCTAAAAACCGCGTGCTTTATGCATTCTTGCTCTGTGCGGTGAGCTCACGGCACGTTCTTATCCGCCGTAAGCACCCAAAAAGAGTAGCCGCATCGCGACGGACGGAGAACCAGGTATTCATAAGAAACGCTTTTGCATATAATGCAAAGATGAATGACGCTCGCTATGTTGAACATCTGCCGATATTTCTCGAAGTGGCCCTGTTGGGCAGCTTCTCCGCCGCCGCCCGCAAGCTGGGAATGGTGCCGTCTTCGCTGGTGCGCCACGTTGATGCACTGGAAAGTGCCTTGGGCGCGACGCTGTTTATCCGCTCAACGCGCGGTCTGATGCTGACGGACGCCGGGGAAATGCTGCAGACGCGAGCCACCACGCTGCTGACGGACATCAGCGATATCCGTGCCGAACTGACTTCGCTGAGCGACAGGCCGCAAGGCACCTTGCGCATCAGTTGCCTGCCGACCTTTGGCAAAACCTATATTCTGCCACTGTTGCCGACGCTGGCTGAACGCTATCCGCAGCTATTTGTTGAGCTGGATTTGACGGAACGTCAGACCGATCCGACCCAGGAACTGCTGGATGCCGCCATCCGCATCGGCGAGCAAAAAGACAGTGGGCTGTATGCCAGCCGGATAGCTACCCAGCGCTGGATGATGTGCGCCAGCCCTGATTATCTCGCGCGCTATGGCCGCCCAGCCGACCTGAACGCCTTGCCGGAACATCGGCTGATAGCCCGCTACCACAAGCAACAGCCGGCCTGTTGGGCACAAATTCTCAGCGCTCCGTTGATGGATCGCTGCAATCTGGTATTGCGCTGTGATGACTTTACCGCTCAGCGCGAGGCGGCGCTGCTGGGGCTGGGGATCACCTTTTTACCCAACTGGGTCGTCGGGCCGGATATTCAGGCCGGTCGGTTGCTACCGCTGCTGGAAGATCCGCGGCAGGAGCAACAGGGGATTTATCTGCTGCGGCCGCTGGCGAAGGTGTCCACACGGCTGAATCTGTTTATTACTCTGCTCAAGCAAAGTATCGGTCAGCCGCCGAGTTGGGAGTGAAGCGGTGATACCTTGCCATACAACGCCGGGTTGTCACTTTCGTCTTTCAGCTCTATTCCGGTCAGGCGGCGCTGGAAAGCCTGCTCCAGCAGCCACGCCAATTTAAACGCCGCCTGCGGGTAATCCAGCCCTTCCGGACGCACGTTGGAAATGCAATTACGCTCCGACTCACGCCGCAGGGTGTTCGGCCCCCAGGTGAGGTAGATCCCCAGGCTGTCCGGCGATGACAGACCCGGCCGCTCGCCGATCAACATCGCCACCGTTCTGGCCCGCAAACATTCACCAATATCATCCCCCAACGCCACCCGCGACTGATGGGCCAACACCACCGGTGCGACCGAGAGCCCCAATAGGTCGAGATAAGGCCGCAGCGCCTGCAACAACGGCAGCGCCTGACGATGTACCGCCTTGGAGGACAAACCATCCGCCACCACCAGCAGTAAGTCGGCCGGCTTGTCCGACAGACCCTGCAGCAGGCTGCGGCTGTCCGCGGCCAACCGACGCCCCAAATCCGGTCGACTGAGATAAGCGGTACGATCGGCCGCCTGGCTGTGCACCGTCAAGGTTTGCCAGCCCTGATGCTGTAAAGCGCTGGCCAGCGTATCGCTGTCGAACGGCTGGTGCACCGCATCACGCGCCTGCGCATGCGCCAGGCCAAATTTAAGCAGTTCCTCGGTGGGCAGGCTGGCGCCGGTGCGCCCCAGCGCAATACGCGCATCGGTAAAGGCACGCATCGCATCCCAACTATTAACATGGACCGGCTTGCTCATGGTTGCTCTCCCTGTAACGCCAGCAACAACGGGTGATTGGCGGCGGTGTCGCGCAGTCGCCCCAGATCGTCGGTGATATGCATTTTCGTCAGCCAGTCGGCGAACTCCGGCGCATGCTTGAGCCCCAGCAGTTCGCGGATATACAGCGCGTCGTGGAATGAGGTACTTTGGTAATTGAGCATGATGTCATCCGCCCCCGGAACGCCAATCAGGAAGGTCAGCCCGGCGGTGGCCAACAGCGTCAACAGCGTATCCATATCGTCCTGATCCGCCTCCGCGTGATTGGTGTAACACACGTCACAACCCAGCGGCAGGCCGAGCAATTTACCGCAGAAATGATCTTCCAGACCGGCACGAATGATCTGTTTGCCGTCGTACAGGTACTCCGGCCCGATAAAGCCGACCACGGTGTTGATCAGCAATGGCGAGAAATGTCGCGCTACCGCATAGGCGCGTGCCTCACAGGTTTGTTGATCAACGCCGTGGTGCGCATTGGATGACAAACAACTGCCCTGCCCGGTTTCGAAGTACATGACGTTATGACCCAAAGTGCCACGATTGAGGCTCAGCGCTGCCTGCTGCGCCTCCGCCAGCAGGGCCAGATTTATGCCAAAACCGCTGTTGGCCGCCTCGGTACCGGCGATCGACTGGAACACCAAATCCACCGGCGCGCCACGCTCGATCAGGCGCAGCGTATTGGTGACGTGCGTCAACACACAGGATTGGGTAGGAATGGCGAAACGCTGGATCACGTCGTCCAGCATATAATTGAGTTTCTCCAGCAGCGGCAGGCTGTCGCTGGCCGGGTTGATGCCCACGACCGCGTCACCGCTGCCATACAGCAAGCCATCAAGCATGCTGGCCGCAATGCCCTGCAGACTGTCGGTAGGATGGTTCGGTTGAAGCCGCACGCTGAGGTGGCCCGGCAGGCCAATGGTGTTGCGAAAACGCGTGATCACCCGGCACTTTTTGGCCACCAGGATCAGATCCTGATTGCGCATCAGTTTACTCACTGCCGCCGCCATTTCCGGCGTAATGCCGGCGGCCACCCGCGTCAACATCAGGCTGTCCGCCTGCTCGCTCAGCAGCCAGTCGCGAAAGTCGCCCACCGTCAGATGCGAAATCGGCGCAAAGGCCAATACGTCGTGGCTGTCGATAATCAGCCGTGTCACCTCATCCTGTTCGTACGGCACCAGCAACTGCTGGAGGAACGTTTTCAGCGGCACCTCTGCCAGCGCAATGCGCGCCGCCATACGTTCCTCTGCGCTGTCCGCCGCCACTTCCGCCAGATAGTCGCCGGAACGGGCCGGTGACGCCTTGGCCATCAACTGGCGTAAATCACTGAAACGGTAGCTGCGCCGGCTAAGCGTTGCCTGATACATAGTGTCCCCTGTTCTATCCTGAATGCTCACCTGAAGCTGCAAACCCTGTACCAAGTGTAGTCAGTCGGCCAGCGAATATATTCGCTCGCTGTTTCACCTACGGGCACTTCAGGTTACAGTAGCCGCAACAAAGGAGAGGTAATGACCCGGCAACAGAGAATTATCCAGTGGTTACAGCAAGATAGTGCAAGAATGGCGGCATTGCGCACCGCACGGCGGCTTGGTCTGAATGACTGGTGCCTGGGGGCCGGTTTTGTGCGTAATCTGGTGTGGGATCGGCTGCACGGTTACACCACGTCAACACCGCTTAACGACATCGACGTGATCCATTTTGATCCACAACGCCCGGAAGCGGAGCGTGACCAAATGCTGGAAACGCGACTGCAAGAGTGGTTGCCGCAGCCGTGGTCGGTGAAAAACCAGGCGCGTATGCACCTGCGCAGCGGCCGGGCGCCCTATCTTAACAGCGAAGATGCCATCAGCTATTGGACCGAGCGGGAAACCGCGGTGGGCGCACGTCTGAACGCTGACGACAGCATCCAACTGGTCGCGCCATTCGGCCTCGACGGGTTGTTCGATGACACCATCACCTTCAATGCCAAAAACGGCGACCTCAGTGCTTATGAACAACGGGTAGCCAGCAAAAGCTGGTTGCAACACTGGCCACGCCTGCGGCAAATCCGCGGGTAAAGTTTTCCCCCGCGCAGCCGATACCCTGAGCAGCAGAATCAAACTCAGGGAGAGTATTATGTCGACCAGCATTACCATGATTGTCCCGGTGAAAAACACCGTACCCGGCATCAGCAAGGTTTTTAGCGCCCCCGGTAACGAAGGCCAGTTGCTGATGGCCAAACCGGTCAACCAGCAGCCGGAAGGCGGCAAGATGAAAGAAACCAAGGAAGCGGGCGGTAGCGATCAGGTAAAAGTGGCCGACAGCAGCGCCTCGGCACGGATCAAGTCGCTGAACAAACAAATCCAGGATCTGCAACAGAAGCTGGTGGATCTGAAAGACTCGGATGCCGATCCCAAAGAGATAGAAAAGCAGAAACAGTTGATTCAGGCGCAGATCAAAATGCTGCAGGCCGAAATCGCGCGGATTCAGAAAGAAGAGATGGAAAAACAGCAGGCAGAGCAAATGACCAAAACGGCTGACAGCGTTACCCCCGCCAAAGGCGACGGCATCAACCGCCCGACCGCGCTTAACGCCGTGGATGTGTATATTTAACTCAGTAATCCGCCTGCCGTTGGCGCTGCTGCTGCAACAACGCCGCCTGCTGTCCCACCACCTGCCAGATGACCTCTGCCGCCGGTGTCAGCGAGCGGTTTTTACGCCGCACCAGCATCAGCGCGCGGTTGATTTCCGGCACCAGCCGCCGAACCTTCAGCTGGCCCCCTTCCGGCAAGGGTAATGCCAACGCCGGAAAAATACTGATGCCGATACCTGCCGCCACCATCGGAAACAACGTAGCCGGGTGGCCAATCTCCTGCACCACCGTGGCTTCCACCCCTTGTTGGCGCAGTGCGCTGTCAATCAACGGTCGGCTGCCGGAGGCATAATCCTGCAACACTAAACGACTGCCGTTCAGCGCCGACCAGTGCACTTCGGGCAATTCGGCAAACGGATGATCGTTACGGCACAGCAGCAGGAAAGGTTCGTGCAGGATCGGTTCACAGTCCAGATCCAACGCCTGCACCGGATCGACCACGATGCCAAAATCGACCTCGGCGTTGCGAATGCTGTGCAGCACCTGCTGTTGCGCCTGGTCACGCAGCATAATGCGGATCTCCGGATACTGCTTTTCCCCTGCGGCGATACATTGCGGCATCAGGTGCGCAGAGATGGTCTGGCTCGACGCCACCCGCACCGTACCACTGCGTAGCACGCCAAAGCTGCGCGCATCCAGCAATGACGACTGTAATTCATCCAGCAATCGTTCAACGCGGTTGGCCAACCTCTGCCCGGCATCGGTCAGCAGCACTTCGCGGGTAGTGCGATCGAGCAGGCGCACGCCGATTTCCGCCTCCAGCTCTTTTACGCTGTGACTGACCGCCGACTGGGTCAGGCCAATCGCCTCACCGGCCCGGCTGAAACTGCGGTGCCGAGCAATGGCGACAAAAACCCTGAGTTGTTTAATCGAGTAATTCATGTTTTTTATTCATAAATGAATTAAATAAATCAATTTAATTATTATATCCCGTCGCGCGACAATGGGCGCATTGATTTTTCTTCGAGTATGCCGCCATGAGATTTTTGCCCGATCGCTTTACCCTGACGCTGATCGCCACCGTGCTGCTGGCTTCGTTCCTGCCGGCGCGCGGCGAGTTCGTCGGTTGGCTGAACGCGTTGACCATCGCTGCCATCGCCCTGCTGTTCTTTATGCACGGTGCCAAGCTGTCTCGCGAAGCCATTCTGGCCGGCAGCAACAACTGGCGGCTGCACCTGTGGGTGATGTTCAGCACCTTTATTATTTTCCCGACGCTCGGCGTGCTGTTTAAATGGTGGTCGCCGGTCAACGTCAGCCCCGAGTTGTATTCCGGTTTTATCTACCTGTGCATTCTGCCCGCCACCGTGCAATCGGCCATCGCCTTTACCTCACTGGCGGGTGGCAACGTGGCCGCTGCGGTGTGCAGCGCGTCGGCCTCGAGCCTGCTGGGGATTTTCATCTCGCCATTGCTGGTCGGGCTGTTGATGAACGTGCACGGTGAAACCGGCAGCCTGCAACAAGTGGGTTCCATCGTGCTGCAACTGCTGGTGCCGTTTGTCGCTGGCCATCTGTCACGGCCACTGATCGGCAAATGGATCGAACGCAACCGCAAGCTGATCGGCAAAACCGACCAGACCTCGATTCTGTTGGTGGTGTATGCCGCCTTCAGCGAGGCGGTGACGCACGGCATCTGGCATCAGGTGGGCCTGGGTTCATTGGTGTTTATTGTGGTGGGCAGCCTGGTGCTGTTGACTATTGTGCTGGTGGTGAACACTTATATGGCACGCTGGCTGGGCTTTAATAAAGCCGACGAAATCACCATTGTGTTCTGCGGCTCGAAGAAAAGCCTGGCGAACGGCATCCCGATGGCCAATATCCTGTTCCCGGCCGCGACCGTGGGGATTATGGTGCTGCCGTTGATGGTGTTTCATCAGGTGCAGTTGATGACCTGTGCGGTATTGGCTCGGCGTTATCAGAAGAAACAGCAGGAAAAGCAGTCGGCGCTAAGCGCAGAAGCAGAAACCGTACGGGGATAATAAAATGGGCGCGGCACAAATACCGCGCCCGGCAACTCAAGTTCTCTTCAGCGGCTTGACCAGGTGGTCGAGCCCTTCGATTTTAATCGCCAACGTCATTTCCATCAGCATACCGAGTTTCCCCTGTGGGAACTCCCCTTTGCGGGCAAACCACAGCAGGTATTCTTCCGGCAGGTCAATCAACACTCGACCCTGGTACTTGCCGAACGGCATCAGGGTGTTGGCGATCTCGATCAGATTCTCTTTTTCCATCAGACACCCAACAGGCGGACCATTTCCGCCTCGTCGATGACCGCGATGCCCAGCTCCTGCGCCTTCACCAGCTTGGAGCCCGCCGCTTCACCGGCAATCACCAGATCGGTTTTCTTCGATACGCTGCCGCTGACCCTGGCGCCCAGTGCCGTCAGGCGATCTTTGGCCTCGTCGCGGGAAAGCTGGCTCAACGAGCCGGTCAGCACTACGGTTTTACCGGCGAACGGGCTGTCGATCTCTTCCGCCACTATCACCACCGGAGCCGGCCAGTTAATGCCGATTTCGTCGCTGACCAGTTCCTGGATTACCTGCTGATTAAGTTCTTCGTCGAGGAAGTGACGCGTGTGCTTCGCCACCACCTCGCCCACTTCCGGCACCTGTTTCAGTGCCTCAATATCAGCAGACATCAGTTTATCCAGCGAACCGAAATGTGCCGCCAGATTGGCCGCCGTGGCTTCGCCGACTTCACGGATACCAAGCGCGTACAGGAAACGGGCAAAAGTGGTCTGCTTAGATTTTTCCAGCGCGTTAACCAGATTCTGCGCCGACTTCGGCCCCATGCGGTCCAACCCGGTCAGTATACCGGCGGACAGACGGAACAGATCGGCCGGATTCTTCACGTACTCTTTTTCGACCAGTTGCTCGATGATCTTGTCGCCCATGCCGTCGACATCCAATGCCCGACGGGAAACAAAGTGCTTCAGCGCTTCTTTACGTTGTGCAGCGCAGATCAACCCGCCGGTGCAACGTGCCACCGCTTCGCCTTCCACTCTCTCAACGTCGGAACCGCATACCGGACAATGCTGTGGGAATACGATTTCACGCGCATCCGCCGGACGGCGTTCGGTCATCACTCCCACCACCTGCGGGATCACATCACCGGCGCGGCGTACAATCACCGTGTCACCAATACGCAAGCCCAAACGTTCAATTTCGTCGGCGTTATGCAGCGTGGCGTTGCTGACGATCACCCCGGCAACCAGCACCGGCTCCAGTCTCGCCACCGGCGTAATGGCACCGGTACGGCCAACCTGGAATTCCACCTCACGCACTAGCGTGATCTGCTCCTGCGCCGGGAATTTGAACGCCGTCGCCCAACGCGGTGCACGCGCCACAAAACCGAGCGTTTCCTGCAGGTCAATATCGTCGATTTTCACTACCACGCCGTCGATATCAAACCCGAGTTGCGCGCGATCCTGTTCTACCTGGCGGTAAAATGCCAGGACTTCGTCGCTGCCGGTACAGCGTTTGGCACGATCGCTGACCGGTAAACCCCAGTCTTTGAATTGCATCAGGCGCTGCCAGTGACTGCGCGGCAACTCGCCGCCTTCCAGCAGGCCAACGCCATAACAGAAGAAAGTCAGCGGGCGTTTAGCGGTAATACGCGGGTCAAGCTGACGGATCGATCCGGCAGCAGCGTTACGCGGGTTGGCGAAAATTTTACCGTCCTTGCGACGCGCCTCTTCGTTCATCTGCTCGAAACCGGCCTGCGGCATAAACACTTCGCCACGTACTTCCACCCGACGCGGGATATTGTCACCGGTCAGTCGCAGCGGAATGGCGCGGATAGTGCGTACGTTAGAGGTAATGTTTTCACCGGTGGTGCCGTCGCCACGCGTGGCCGCGCGAACCAGCTCGCCCTCTTCGTAAAGCAGGCTGACCGCCAGACCGTCCAGCTTCAACTCGCAGCAGAAGGTCAGCGGGTCGCTGCTCTTCAGGCGATCCTGCACTCGCTTATAGAACGCCAGGAAGCTTTCTTCGTCGAAGACGTTGTCCAGCGACAGCATCGGCACTTCATGACGCACCTGATCGAACGCCGCCAGCGGGGCTGCGCCCACACGCTGAGTCGGTGAATCTGCGGTGATCAGCTCCGGGTTTGCGCTTTCCAGTGCACGCAGTTCCCCCATCAGGCGATCGTATTCCGCATCCGGCACTTCCGGCGCGTCCAGCACATGATATTGATATTCGTGATGGCGCAGTGAGGTTCGTAGTTGATTGATTTGTTGGATTATCGATTCCATGGCTCACCATCAAAGATAAAAAACCCCCGGCAGGCGGGGGCTTTGTTGTTACGGATGTTCAGTGCGTGTGGCCGTCGATCAGGCGTTGTTTTCCAACACTTCACGAAGGCGCGCTTTGTAGGTTTCCAGCTTTTGCGGGGTCATCATGCGGCGCTCATCGTCCAGCACCACACCACCCACATCGTCGGCGATCCGCTGTGCCGACTGCAGCATCAGTTTGAAGTTCTGATTAGCGTCGCCATAAGACGGCACCATCATAAACATCGACACGCCCGGCGTAGAGAAATCGGACATCATCTCAGGATCAAAGGACCCCGGCTTAACCATATTCGCCAGGCTGAACAGCACAGGACCGCTGCCCGCAGGACTGATATGGCGATGGAAGATACCCATTTCACCAAACTGGAAGCCCGCCTGCAGTACGCTCTGCAGCAGAATTTCGCCGCCGATCACGCCACCCTGATGTGCGGTAACGTGCAGCACCAGTACGGTTTCTTTCAGTTTAGCCTTGATGGCAGCAGGCGCTGGCTGAGGCTCGTGTGCCACGGCTGGCTTCACTTCCGGCTGCGGCTGTTGAGCAGGTTCGGCGTGGAATGCCGGCTCTGCTACTGGTGCCACAGGCGGGAGATCGTCAACGCGCGGTTCACGGCGTGGCGCAGGCTGCTGCGGCTCGTCGTCTTCGTCCTGCGCGTAATTGTCCAACAGAATGTCATCATAATCCGGCCGCTGAGACAGCGGTGGCGGAGCCTGATGAGCAGCCGGTTGAACGGCACGCGGTGCTGGCTCAGCCGCCGGAGCGGGCTTGGGCGCAACCACGGGTTCTTCGCGAGCGGCATCAAAATGACCAAAGGACGGCTCATCTTCCGGGTGAGCGGAGCGTACACGCACCTCTCCCACACCTTCATCGAGTTCGTCGATCGGGGATTGTTCACGTTCCTTTTTGGAACGTTTGGCTGGGCGATCGCGAAAAAGCGATGAGCGTTCCTTACGACTGGTCCAAAGACCATGCAATAACAACGCTATTATGGCGATCGCGCCAACAACGATTAATATCAGACGCAAATCCTGCATCATTGCTATCTCTGTTGTTCCAATACATTGCCACCGCGGCAAACATTCACTCTTTAACTCTATTTGCCCGAGCACACAAGTGCAAGTCCGTGCTGAACTTTATGCCAATAAAGATGATTATACTGCCTTTTTTTGCTGTTTTTTCAGCCAATGTCACCCTAGCCAGTAGAAAATCATCCCGATATGATAGCTAAGCCTGTTCAGACAAAGAGATAACTTAAGATATGTCCTATACGCAGTCACCTTCTCACTCCACCAACGGCCTTCATTATTTTGCCGAAGGCTGGCGCCTGATTTCGCGCCCGGGGATTAAACGCTATGTCGTATTACCGTTACTGGTCAACGTACTGCTGATGGGGTCCGCCTTCTGGTGGTTGTTCAGCCAGCTAGGGGATTGGATCCCAAGCATGATGAGCCATGTCCCCACCTGGCTGCAGTGGCTTAGCTATTTGCTGTGGCCGCTGGCGGTCATTTCCGTCTTGCTGGTGTTCAGCTATCTGTTCAGCACCATCACCAACCTGATTGCCGCCCCGTTTTGCGGCCTGCTGGCCGAACACCTGGAGGGCAGCCTGACCGGCAAGCCGCTGCCGGACACCGGCATCTTCGGCATTGTGAAAGATTTGCCGCGCATTATGGCGCGTGAATGGCGCAAACTGGCCTACTACCTGCCGCGCGCGCTGCTGCTGCTGATACTCTATTTCATTCCGGGCATTGGCCAGACGGTGGCGCCGGTGCTGTGGTTCCTGTTCAGCGCCTGGATGCTGGCGATCCAGTATTGCGACTACCCGTTCGACAACCACAAGGTGAGCTTCGCCGATATGCGCCGCGCACTGCGCCAGCATAAAACCGACAACCTGCAGTTTGGCGCGATGGTCAGCCTGTTCACCATGATCCCCATCCTTAATCTGGTGATCCTGCCGGTCGCGGTTTGTGGTGCTACTGCAATGTGGGTCGATCGTTACCGCCCACAATTCGTTCGTTCCTGAGTCGTTTTACTGACCGTTTCACGATTAATTCTTCGACAGGGCGCGCAATCTGCGCCCTTATCCTTGTGCTTAAAACTTATTTCCTAATAACATATAGATATACCAATTCTTTACTTCCCTGCCGGTACTGTTAGCGTATGCTTTCGACGTTCCCCACATTTTCATAGAGTTAAAGGACGGGCTATGAGCAAGATATATGAAGACAACTCATTAACAATCGGCCATACGCCGCTGGTTCGTCTGAACCGTATCGGCAACGGACGCATTCTGGCCAAGGTTGAATCACGCAACCCCAGCTTCAGCGTTAAATGCCGCATCGGTGCCAATATGATTTGGGACGCAGAAAAACGCGGCGTACTGGTTGCCGGCAAAGAACTGGTGGAGCCAACCAGCGGCAACACTGGTATCGCACTGGCGTTCGTCGCCGCAGCGCGCGGCTATAAGCTGACGCTGACCATGCCGGAAACCATGAGCATCGAACGCCGCAAGCTGCTGAAAGCGTTGGGCGCCAATCTGGTGCTGACCGAAGGCGCTAAAGGCATGAAAGGCGCGATCGCCAAGGCGGAAGAAATTGTCGCCACCGATCCCAACCGCTACCTCATCCTGCAACAGTTCAGCAACCCGGCTAATCCGGCGATTCATGAACAAACCACCGGCCCGGAAATCTGGGACGACACCGATGGCGAAGTCGACGTTTTCATCTCCGGCGTCGGTACCGGCGGTACGCTGACCGGTGTCAGCCGCTATATAAAGAACACCAAGGGCAAGGCGATTACCACCGTGGCGGTGGAACCTACCGACTCCCCGGTGATCACCCAGGCGCTGGCCGGTGAAGAAATCAAACCGGGTCCGCACAAAATTCAGGGCATCGGCGCCGGCTTTATCCCCGGCAACCTGGATCTGGATCTGGTCGACCGCGTTGAGCAAGTCACCAACGACGAAGCCATCAGCATGGCGCGCCGTCTGATGGACGAAGAGGGCATTCTGGCGGGCATTTCTTCCGGCGCAGCAGTGGTTGCAGCGGTGAAACTGGCTGAAGAGCCCGAGTTCGCCGACAAGACCATCGTGGTGATTTTGCCGTCCTCCGGGGAGCGCTATTTGAGCACCGCTTTGTTCGCCGATTTGTTCACCGAACAAGAATTACAACAGTAGTGCCAACCGCGCACTAATCGCTAAAAAAGCACCTCCCGGGGTGCTTTTTTGTGGACTGGATCAAAGTTTATAGCAGTCAAAGATTGATTTTACCCGCCAGCTTTAGTATTTAACGGTGCATTATTTCGATGCGCGAAATTAATCACCCTTCATTTCTGGTTTAAGCTGAATCGATTTACTCATTTGTCGCCAAGGCGTTAAACACGGCATAATGGAGAGCGGATTAAAACGACGATGGAAGCCGAATTTTTTGATCTGAAGTGCCTAACTCGTCGTTTTCTGTTGCATCAATGCTCGCCCCTGTACCATAGTCAGGCGCTAACCAGACAAGCTAAAGTCATACCCTTGGGCTAAACTTTAGCTCCACAACACACCAATAAGTTGGGGAAACATCAATGTTCCAGCAAGAAGTTACTATTACCGCTCCGAATGGTCTGCACACTCGCCCTGCCGCTCAGTTCGTGAAAGAAGCCAAAGGCTTCACGTCTGACATCACCGTAACCTCCAACGGTAAAAGCGCTAGCGCCAAAAGCCTGTTCAAACTGCAAACTCTGGGGCTGACTC
Organism: Serratia proteamaculans; assembly: GCF_008830365.1. GTDB lineage: Bacteria > Pseudomonadota > Gammaproteobacteria > Enterobacterales > Enterobacteriaceae > Serratia > Serratia proteamaculans. Next base: position 1,859,813 of record NZ_WBKI01000001.1, read on the forward strand.
AAGGGACCGTAGTGACCATCTCCGCTGAGGGTGAAGACGAGCAGAAAGCCGTTGAGCACCTGGTAAAACTGATGGCAGAGCTTGAGTAATCGGCCCGTCTTCTTAGTTAACACCAGTCAAGAGTAAGGTAGGGTTATGATTTCAGGCATTTTAGTATCACCGGGTATCGCTTTTGGTAAGGCTCTCCTACTGAAAGAAGATGAAATTGTCATCAACCGGAAGAAAATCTCTGCAGACGCTGTAGAGCAGGAAGTCCAACGTTTTCTTGATGGCCGCGCCAAGGCATCCGTGCAGTTGGAAGCGATCAAGACCAAAGCTGGCGAAACCTTCGGCGAAGAGAAAGAAGCTATCTTCGAAGGCCATATCATGCTGTTGGAAGACGAAGAGCTTGAGCAGGAAATCATAGCCCTAATCAAAGATGATCTGGCTTCTGCGGACGCGGCTGCCTACACCATCATCGAAGGCCAGGCGAAAGCGTTGGAAGAACTCGACGATGAGTACCTGAAAGAACGTGCGGCCGACGTACGTGACATCGGTAAACGCCTGCTGCAGAACATTCTGGGCCTGGCTATCGTCGATCTAAGCTCAATCCAGAACGAAGTGATCCTGGTAGCTACCGATCTGACGCCGTCTGAGACCGCACAGTTGAACCTGGACAAAGTGCTGGGCTTCATTACCGATCTCGGCGGTCGTACTTCCCACACCTCCATCATGGCTCGCTCCCTGGAATTGCCGGCAATCGTAGGCACCAGCGACGTGACCAAGCAGGTGAAAAACGACGACTACCTGATTCTGGACGCGGTTAACAATAAAATTTACGTTAACCCAACCGCTGACGTTATCGATCAGTTGAAAGCCGAACAGAACCAATATCTGACCGAGAAAAACGATTTGGCCAAGCTGAAAGATCTGCCGGCGATTACGCTGGACGGTCATCAGGTTGAAGTCTGTGCCAACATCGGCACCGTGCGCGACGTCGCAGGTGCAGAGCGCAACGGTTCTGAAGGTGTCGGCCTGTATCGTACTGAATTCCTGTTCATGGACCGTGACTCACTGCCAACCGAAGACGAGCAGTTCCAGGCCTATAAAGCCGTTGCGGAAGCCGTAGGCTCACAGGCTGTGATCGTCCGCACCATGGACATCGGCGGCGACAAAGACCTGCCGTACATGAACCTGCCGAAAGAAGAGAACCCGTTCCTCGGCTGGCGCGCCATCCGTATCGCCATGGACCGCAGAGAAATCCTGCACGCCCAGCTGCGTGCCATCCTGCGCGCCTCCGCGTTCGGCAAACTGCGCATCATGTTCCCGATGATCATTTCCGTGGAAGAAGTCCGCGATCTGAAAGGTGAAATCGAGACGCTGAAAGCGCAACTGCGTGAAGAAGCCAAGGCATTTGACGAAACAATTGAAGTGGGCGTGATGGTGGAAACACCGGCCGCGGCAGTGATTGCTCACCACCTGGCGAAAGAAGTCGACTTCTTTAGTATTGGGACAAACGATCTTACCCAGTATACTCTGGCGGTAGATCGCGGCAACGAGCTGATTTCTCATCTCTATAACCCGATGTCCCCATCAGTGCTTAGCCTGATCAAACAGGTTATTGATGCATCTCACGCAGAAGGCAAGTGGACCGGTATGTGCGGTGAACTGGCTGGCGATGAGCGTGCTACACTGTTGTTATTGGGCATGGGGCTGGATGAGTTCAGCATGAGTGCGATTTCAATCCCGCGCATCAAGAAAATTATTCGTAATACAAATTTCGAAGATGTGAAGGCGTTGGCAGCGCAAGCCTTGGCACAGCCAACGGCGCAAGATCTGATGAATTGCGTGAATAAATTCATCGAAGAAAAGACGCTCTGCTAAACTTCCACGACACTGGAACGCCGCCCAATTTAATGCTTAGGAGAAGATCATGGGTTTGTTCGATAAATTGAAATCTCTGGTTTCTGATGACAAGAAAGACACGGGCACTATCGAGATCGTAGCTCCACTTTCTGGCGAAATCGTTAATATCGAAGATGTACCTGACGTAGTATTCGCTGAAAAAATCGTTGGCGACGGTATTGCTATCAAACCAACGGGCAACAAAATGGTTGCTCCGGTTGACGGCACTATCGGTAAAATTTTTGAAACCAACCATGCTTTCTCTATCGAATCCGACAGCGGCATCGAGCTGTTTGTCCACTTCGGTATCGACACCGTTGAACTGAAAGGCGAAGGCTTCAAACGCATCGCTGAAGAAGGCCAGCGCGTCAAGAAAGGCGATGTGGTCATCGAGTTCAATCTGGCCCTGCTGGAAGAGAAAGCCAAGTCTATCCTGACGCCGGTCGTTATCTCCAACATGGACGAGATCAAAGAGCTGATCAAACTGTCCGGTACCGTGACCGTTGGCGAGACCCCGATCATCCGCATCAAGAAGTAATAGCGAATGAACGCAAGAACGGCGCCCTCGGCGCCGTTTTTTATGTCTGTGATTTGTGCAACGTCGCGATAGCGATTAACTCCAGCGTGGAATGCGTAGGGTAATCACCAGCCCTTCCTGTTCGCCGTTGCGCGCTTCAACCTGGCCGCCATGTGCCAGTACCACCTTGCGGGTGATCGCCAGCCCCAACCCGTAGCCCTTGCCCGACATCGCCGATTTCACCCTGACGAACGGATCAAAGATACTCGAAAGCTTCGACTCTTCCACTCCCGGCCCCTGATCGCTGACCTCAATCTGGAACCGTTGCTCGATACGCGTTAGCACCACCGTCACCCGCTGTCCGTGGCTGGAGAACCGTAACGCGTTACGCACGATATTATCCACCGCACGTCGCATCAGTTCGGCATTGCCCTTGACGGTGTAATCCACGTCCGAACTGGCCTGCAGCACGATTTCCACCCCAGGGATCTGGGCTTCATAACGCGCATCGCTCACCACCGCGTCCACCAGCCCGTACAGATCGAAATACTCTTCATCCGGCAGGCTGTTGCTCTCGGCACGTGACAGCGCCAGCAGTTCGCCAATCATTTTATCCAGCCGCCCTGCTTCATGCTCAATGCGCTGCAGCGAGTTCTCTACGTTGCCCTCATTCTGCCGCGCCAGGCCAATCGCTAATTGCAAACGGGCCAGCGGCGAACGCAGCTCGTGCGAAACATCGTGCAGCAACTGCTCACGGGCGCTGACCAACAGTTCCAGCCGTTCGGCCATGCTGTCAAAGTCACGCGCGACCTCAGAAAGTTCATCATGCCGTCGGCGCATCGCCGGGAACAAACGTACCGACAAATCCCCCTGCGCCACGCGATCAAAACCGTCACGCAGCTTGCGCATTGGCCGGGTCAGGTTCCAGGCCAGCACCGCACTGAACAACAGCCCCGCCAGCCCCCCAACCCAAAGCATTGGCGCGGGAATATTGAAGAAATGCGAACGCTTGTTGGGACGATACTCTTCCCGCAGGCCACGCATGTCGTAACTCAGCCAATAGCCGTTACCGCCCTCACCTTTTACCCAGGCGGTGATCGCTTTCGGCATCCGACGGCCTTCAAACACCGGCTCCTCGGGTTCTGGTGCCGGTGGCTGCGGCATGGGGGTCACAGACAGCAAACGTCGGTCATCATCTGACCAGTCTTTCAGCATCGCATTCAGCGCAGGCATGCCACCGCTGCGCAGTTGGGTGGCGGCCGACGTCAATTGCAGCGTGATCACCCGCCGGGCCATGGCATTTTCCGGCGGTTCGTAGCGATCGCCATACAAGGAAAAAGCGACCCACAGCGCCTGGGTCATGATGATAAAGGTCAGCCAGAAGCCGAGCAGGATTTTCCAGAAGAGTCTTCCGCGCATGGGCATTATCGGATGCGATAGCCGATGCTGCGCACCGTTTCAATACTGAGCGCGTTATCCGTCAACGCCCCCAACTTCTGGCGAATGTTGCTGATATGCACATCAACGCTGCGATCATAAGCTTCGCGCGGGCGGCCTAACCCTTTTTCTGACAGCTCATCTTTTGATACCACACGCTCGGGCGCACGCAGCAACAGCTCCAGCAGGTTGAACTCGGAAGCGGTCAAATCGAACGCCTTGCCGCGCCATTCACTGCTGCGGGTCGAAGGGTTAAGGGTCAGCTCACCAAAATTAATCGCAATCTCGTCGTCCACTTCATCCGGACGCTCGTCAAAACGGCGCAGTACCGCACGCAGGCGCGCCACCAGCTCACGGGGATAGCATGGCTTGGGCATATAGTCATCGGCGCCCATTTCCAACCCGATAACCCGATCGATATTGTCGCCTTTTGCCGTCAGCATAATGATTGGCATGCGGCTCTTTTTACGCACGTCACGCAGTACGTCGATGCCGCTCATGTCCGGCAGCATAATGTCGAGGATCATCGCGGTGTAATCGCCTGACAGCGCGCCTTCTACCCCCGCCTTGCCGGTTAGCACCAGCGTGGCGTTAAAGCCTTCGCCGGTCAGGTACTCACTCAGCATGGTGCCGAGTTCGAGGTCATCATCGACCAATAAAATTTTCATGCCTTGCTCCTTCGCGGATTTTCGCCATTTTCACGCCTATTTGTCTGCTTCGCAGCCGGTTTTACTCAATCCTTACATATTCCTGAACGCCACTTAACCGCAGCCTGAGCGACGGCGCGTTAAATTAGTGCCAACAGATTTTTGCCGCGCTTTTATGCCAGGGAATCCCATCGTCATGCCATCGTTTCAACGCTCAAAACGCTATCTGCTGCCCACCGTTATTGTGGCTGCTATCGCCTTATTTCTCTACTTCAGGTCGCAAGGCGGCGAAGAAACTCCCCGTTATATCACTGCGGTGGCGCAAACGCGCGAGCTGGAACAAACGGTGTTGGCCGATGGCACCATCGAGGCGCAAAAGCAGGTCAGCGTCGGTGCCCAGGTCTCCGGCCAGATAAAGGCTCTGTACGTGACGCTGGGCGATAAAGTGCATAAGGGGCAATGGGTGGCTGAGATTGACGACTTAACGCAGCAGAACGCCCTGAGGGACGCAGAAGCGGCATTGAAAAACATTCAGGCCCAACGCGCTTCCAAGATGGCGGCACTGCATAACAATCAGCTCGCTTATCAGCGTCAGCAGGCCATAGTGGCGCGCGGCGTTGGTGTGCGGGCAGATTTAGACAACGCCCAGGCTACGCTGATTGCGACCCGCGCTGACATCAATGCGCTGGACGCGCAGACGGTTCAGGCGCAGATCGCAGTCAATACCGCCCAGGTCAACCTCGGTTACACCAAAATCACCTCGCCGATCGACGGTACTATCGTCGCCCTGCCGGTGGAGGAAGGTCAGACGGTGAACGCGGTACAGAGCGCACCGACCATCGTCAAAGTCGCTCAACTGGCGACCATGACCATCAAAGCGCAAATCTCCGAAGCCGACGTGGTGAAGGTGAAAACCGGCATGCCGGTCTATTTCACCATCCTCGGCGAGCCGGGCAAGCGCTACCGCACCACCCTGCGGGCGATAGAGCCGGCACCGGATTCCATCAATGACGACACCACCTCGTCCAGTACCAGTAGCTCCAGCAGCACTTCCAGCACCAGTACCGCGATTTACTACAACGGCCTGTTTGACGTAGCTAACCCGGACGGCGCGCTACGCATCTCCATGACCGCGCAGGTGTATATCGTGCTGGCCAAGGCAGCAGACGCGGTGGTGATCCCCGCCACCGCATTGCAGGGTAACTGGGTACAGGTGGTGGATAAACAAGGTAATATCGCCCGCCGCCCGGTCAAGGTCGGCATCAATAACAACGTTGATGCGCAGATTATCAGCGGCGTGTTGGCCGGCGAGCAAGTAATTGTCAGCCAGGTCAATACCTCGACTAAAAGCAGCACCCGGCGTATGGGCCCGCCGCCGATGGGGATGTAATCATGAACCAACAGCCTCTGCTGCAACTGCATGGCATCAGCCGCCATTTTCAGGCCGGTGAACAAACCGTGACGGTGCTGAACAATATCAACCTCACCATTGGCCAGGGCGAAATGGTGGCGATAGTGGGAGCTTCCGGCTCCGGTAAATCGACGCTGATGAACATCCTCGGCTGCCTTGACCATCCCAGTGAGGGCGATTATCAGGTGGCGGGTCGCAGTACCGGGCTACTGGATCGCGATAGCCTGGCTGAACTGCGCCGCGAACACTTTGGTTTTATCTTCCAGCGCTACCATCTGCTGGGCGATCTTAGCGCACAGGGCAACGTGGAAGTCCCGGCAGTTTATGCGGGCCATGCGCGTAGTGCACGCCGACAGCGCGCCGCCGATTTGTTGCAGCGGCTTGGTTTGGCACAACGGCTGGACTACCGTCCCAGCCAGCTCTCCGGCGGCCAACAGCAACGAGTCAGCATCGCCCGTGCATTGATGAACGGTGGCGAAGTGATCCTGGCGGACGAACCGACCGGCGCGCTGGACAGCCACAGTGGTCAGGAGGTGATCGGCATCCTGAAAGACCTGCACGCCCGCGGCCACACGGTGGTGATCGTCACCCACGACATGCAAATCGCCGAGCATGCCCAGCGCATCATCGAGCTTAGCGACGGCGAAATCATCGCCGACCGGCAGAAAAGCGCCCAGACCGTCGCACGCCTGCCAAAGATGCCGGCTAGCACCAGCAGTCGTTGGCAATCACAACGCGACCGCCTGCGTGAGGCATTCAAAATGGCGCTGCTGGCGATGGCTTCCCAACGTCTGCGCACCCTGCTGACCATGCTTGGCATTATTATCGGCATCGCCTCGGTGGTATCGGTGGTGGCGCTGGGCAAAGGCTCCCAGCAGCAGGTGCTGGCGAACATTAATGCCATGGGGACCAGCACACTGGAGGTCTATCCGGGCAAGGATTTCGGCGATATGCGTTCTGCCGCAGTGCAAACGCTGCGCGCCACCGATGCCGACGCGCTGGCGCAGCAGAACTATGTGCACAGCGTGACGCCGACCGTTTCCAGCAGCACCACTTTTCGCTATGGCAATCAGTCGGTCAGTGGCACGGTCAACGGCGTTGGCGAACAGTATTTTCTGGTGCGCGGCTACCACATTGACAGCGGCATGGCGTTTAACCGCCAGAGCGTCGATCATCTGATGCAGGAAGCGGTGATCGACGAAAATACCCGCGACAAACTGTTTCCCCACGGCGTCAATCCGCTGGGTGAAGTGATCCTGCTCGGTTCGTTGCCGTGTCGCATTATCGGCGTCGCCGCCAAAAAACAGAGCGGCTTCGGGAGCGATGAAAACCTCAACGTCTGGATCCCCTACACCACCGCCATGAAACGCATGCTGGGCCAGAGCTACCTGAAAAGCATTACCGTGCGGGTTAACGACGATATCGATCTCACCAGCGCCGAAGACGGTGTCACTCGCCTGCTGAGCCAACGCCACGGCGGCAAAGACTTCTTCGTGATGAACACCGACAGCATCCGCCAGACCATTGAACAGACCACCGCCACCCTGACCTTGCTGGTGTCGATGATCGCGCTGATTTCACTGGTGGTCGGCGGTATTGGGGTGATGAATATCATGCTGGTGTCGGTCACCGAGCGCACGCGTGAAATTGGCGTCCGCATGGCGGTGGGTGCCCGTGCCAGCGACATCATGCAACAGTTCTTGATTGAGGCAGTGCTGGTGTGCCTGCTGGGCGGCGCGCTGGGGGTCTTGTTGTCACTGGCGATCGGCCTGGTGTTCAGCCAATTCAGCGACAACTTCAAGATGGTTTATTCCACCGGATCAATCGCCGCCGCTTTTATCTGTTCGACGTTGATTGGGGTGATTTTTGGCTTCTTCCCGGCGAAACGCGCCGCCGGGATGGATCCGATACATGCGTTGGAAAGGGAATAACAATCAGGCAAAAACACCGGTGGAGAGATAGCGATCGCCGCGATCGCAGATGATCGCCACTATCACGCTGCCCGGATTGGCTGCCGCAATCTTTAGCGCACCGGCTACCGCACCGCCGGAGCTGACGCCGCAGAAAATGCCTTCGCGCTGTGCCAACTGGCGCATAGTCTGTTCGGCGTCGGTTTGCTCGATGTCCAGCACCTGATCCACCAGTTCCGGACGGAAGATGCCCGGCAGGTAGGCCGGGGCCCAGCGGCGAATGCCGGGAATATTACTGCCTTCCGCTGGTTGCAGGCCGATAATCTGCACCTGAGGACTTTGGCTCTTCAGGTAGCCACCCACGCCGGTAATGGTGCCGGTGGTACCCATGCTGGAAACAAAATGGGTCACCCGTTGATGGCTCTGCTGCCAGATTTCCGGGCCGGTGGTGGTGAAGTGGGCGTAAGGGTTGTCCAGATTATTGAACTGATCCAGCACCTTGCCCTGTCCCTGATTCTGCATTTCCAGCGCCAGATCGCGCGCGCCTTCCATCCCCACTTCCCGGCTGACCAGGATCAGCTCTGCGCCATAAGCGCGCATCGCCGCCTGGCGTTCCAGGCTCATGTTTTCCGGCATCAGCAGGGTCATCGAATAACCTTTCAGCGCCGCGATCATCGCCAGCGCAATACCGGTGTTACCACTGGTGGCTTCGATCAACCGATCGCCGGGCTTTATCTCACCGCGTAACTCTGCCTGCTGGATCATCGCCAGCGCGGCGCGATCCTTCACCGAACCCGCCGGATTATTGCCTTCCAGTTTGAGCCAAACCTCGCTGCCCAGCCCTGCGGCCAGACGTTGTAATTTTACCAGAGGGGTATTACCGATGCATTGTTCAAGCGTTGTCACGATCTTGGCCTGTGTTGAAGTACGTAATGTAAAAAGGCAACCCCGGGGTTGCCTTTAAAATGAAGCCGGGGGGTAAAAACTATCAGGCGCTTTTAGCTAACGCAACAGGTTGTAGCAGTTGATCACCGGCATACAGGCGCGCATTCAGGCTGCCAACGTAGTAACGGCCACCGCGTACCGGGGGTTCGTTGCCATCCGGCAGCACTACGCTGATCGGTTCCTGATGCCAGCCGATTGGCTGTACGGTCATCTGCCAGAAATGACCGCGTGGGCTGACTTCCAGCACCTGTACCGGCAACGGGCAGCGGTCGCTGCTTTCGGTGCCCACTTCCATTTCCCAGGGGCGCAGGAACAAATCCACGCTGCCCTGATGCATCGGCTGGAACGACAGCGGCCACTGGTGCGCACCGACGAACAGCTGCGAGCCGCGGATCTCGCCGCTCAGGCGGTTCACTTCGCCCATAAATTCCAGCACGAAGCGGCTGGCAGGCTCACGCACAATCTCTTCCGGCGAACCGACCTGTTCAATATTTCCCTGGCTCATCACCACGATACGGTCGGCCACTTCCATCGCCTCTTCCTGATCGTGGGTGACGAATACGCTGGTGAATTTCAGCTCTTCATGCAGTTGACGCAGCCAGCGGCGCAGCTCTTTACGTACCTGTGCATCCAGCGCGCCGAAGGGTTCGTCCAGCAGCAGGATTTGCGGTTCGACCGCCAGCGCACGTGCCAGGGCAACGCGCTGCTTCTGGCCACCGGAAAGCTGTGACGGGTAGCGGTTAGCCAGGTGGCTCAACTGCACCATTTCCAATAACTGGGACACTTTTTGTTTGATCGCCGCAGCATTCGGGCGCTCACGGCGCGGCAGCACGCTCAGACCGAAGGCGATGTTGTCGAACACCGTCATATGGCGGAACAGCGCGTAATGCTGGAACACGAAGCCCACCCGACGATCGCGGGCATGCACATGGCTGACGTCGGTACCGTGGAAGCCCAGCTTGCCGCCGCTCTGGCTTTCCAGCCCGGCGATAATGCGCAGCAACGTGGTTTTACCGGAGCCGGAAGGCCCCAGCAGCGCCACCATCTCACCGGAGGCAATATCGAGCGAGATATCGTTCAATACCTTGGTACGACCGAAAAACTTGTTGATACCGTTAATCTCAATGCTCATGATTTTCCTCCCGCTCGAGACGTGCATTCTGACGTTCCAGACGCCATTGCAGGCCACTCTTCAAAAATAGGGTCACTATCGCCATCAGGGTCAGCAAACCGGCGGCGGTAAAGGAACCGACCGTGTTGTAGTCCTGCTGCAATAACTCAACCTGCAGCGGCAGGCTGAAGGTCTCACCGCGAATAGAACCGGACACTACCGAGACCGCACCGAATTCACCGATGGCGCGCGCGTTGGTCAGTACCACGCCGTACAACAGCGCCCAGCGAATGTTTGGCAGCGTCACCCGGCGGAACATCTGCCAACCGGAAGCGCCGAGTAAAATGGCGGCCTCATCTTCCTGGCTGCCCTGGCTGAGCATCATCGGCACCAGCTCACGCACCACGAACGGACAGGTCACGAAAATGGTCACCAGTACCATGCCCGGCCAGGAGAACATAACCTGAATATTATGCGCATCCAGCCACCCCCCCAGCAGGCCATTACTGCCGTAAAACAACAGGTAAATCAGCCCCGCAACCACCGGTGAAACGGCGAACGGGATGTCGATCAGCGTCAGCAGCAACTGGCGACCGGGGAAGGTGAAACGCGTCACCAACCAGGCCAGCAAGGTGCCGAAAACCAGGTTGAACGGCACGGTAATCAAAGCGATCAGTACCGTCAGCCAGATGGCGTGCAACATGTCGCGATCGATCAGGTTGCCCCACATCGCGCCAACACCCTTGGAAAAGGCCTCGGCAAAAATCGAAATAATCGGCACCACCAGCAGCAGTACCGAAAACAGCACGCCGATACCGATCAGCGTCCACTTGCCCCAGTTCACGCGTGGGCGTTCGACACCGTTGAACTCAGAGATATCCGCCATCAGTGCCCCCCAATGCGTCGGCCAAAGCGGCTCTGCAGAACGTTAATGCTGAACAACAACAGCAGCGAGGCCGCCAGGATCACCGAGGCAATCGCACTGGCCGCCGGATAATCAAATTCCTGCAAACGGACAAAAATCATCAACGACGTCACTTCCGTCTTCCAGGCGATGTTGCCGGCAATAAAAATCACCGCGCCAAACTCGCCCAGGCTGCGGGTAAAGGAGATGGCCGTACCGGCCAGCAGCGCCGGTGCCAACTCGGGCATCACCACACGGCGGAAGCTCTGCCAGCGGGTTGCGCCCAGGGTTTCCGCCGCTTCTTCATATTCCGGCCCCAGTTCTTCCAGTACCGGCTGTACGGTGCGCACCACGAACGGCAGGCTGGTAAATGCCATCGCCACCGCAATCCCCAGCCAGGTAAAAGTCACCTTGATGTCAAAATGCGCCAACCATTGGCCATACCAGCCGGTGGTGGAGAACAGTCCCGCCAGCGTCAGGCCGGCCACCGCAGTCGGCAGCGCGAACGGCAAATCGATCAGCCCGTCCAGCAGCGTGCGACCGGGAAAACGATAGCGGGTGAGGATCCAGGCCATCAGCATGCCGAACACCGCGTTAAACAGGCTGGCGACGCCCGCTGCCAACAGCGTGACCTTATAAGCCGCCACCACCTGCGGGTTGGAAATCACTTCCCAATACTGCGCTAGGCTCATCTGAGCCAACTGCATCACCAGCGCGCTGAGCGGCAACAGCAGGATCAGGCAGGTATAAAACAGGCTGCTCCCCAGACTGAGGCCGAACCCAGGCAGAACCCGCTTGCTGGTCAAGGTCAACATTACTTACGCCCTGCGGCTAACAGCTGATCCAACTCACCACCGGTGGAGAAATGCGTTTTCATCACCTGCGGCCAGCCGCCAAACTGATCTTCCACCCGGAACAGCTTGGTCTCCGGGAACTGGCCCTTGGCCGCCGCCATCGCCTGCTTGTCGTAAACGCGATAATAGTAGCTGGTGATCACCTGCTGGGCTGCCGGGCTGTAGAGATAATTCAGGTAGTCTTTGGCCGCCTGTTCGGTGCCATTTCTTGCCACATTTTTATCTACCCAGGCCACCGGGAACTCCGCCAGAATATCGACCGGCGGCACGATCACTTCGTATTTGTCTTCGCCATACTGCTTGCGAATATTGTTCACTTCCGACTCAAAGCTGATCAGCACGTCGCCCAGACCACGTTCCACGAAGGTGGTGGTTGCGCCGCGGCCGCCGGTGTCAAACACCAGGACGTTTTTCAAAAAGCGGGTCATAAAGGCGCGAGTTTTGGTCTGATCGTTGCTATCTGCCTGGCTGGCAGCCCCCCAGGCAGCCAGATAGGTGTAGCGGCCGTTACCGGAGGTTTTCGGGTTCGGGAACACCAGCTTCACGTCGTCACGCACCAAATCATTCCAGCTATGAATGTCTTTCGGATTGTCCTTGCGTACCAGGAAAGCCATGGTGGAATAGAAAGGCGAGCTGTTGTTCGGTAAACGGGTCTGCCAGTCGGCCGGGATCAGTTGGCCGCGATCGTGCAGGATCTGCACGTCGGTCACCTGGTTGTAGGTCACCACATCGGCACGTAATCCTTGCAGGATCGCCAACGCCTGCTTGGAAGAGCCAGCGTGGGATTGCTTGATGGTCAGCTTGTCGCCCGGATGCTGCTGGTTCCATTGCTGTTCAAAGCCTGGGTTCAGCGCGGTAAACAATTCACGGGAAACGTCATAGGAGCTGTTCAGCAATTCGGTTGCCGATACGGTGCTGCTGGCTAACAGCGCCGCCGCCAGCCATCCTTTCAGTACGATATTTTTAACCCGCGTTTGTTTCATTGTGCACCTTATAACTGAGTCAATCTGTCGGGCTTTCGCCCTGATGTTGACCAGTGTATTTATAACTAGGTGCGGAACTGTAACGCTTTTATATACCGTTTAGTGATTTTCAAGCATCAAACGCTATAAGGCAGATACGGAGCGGCATGGCGGAGGGAGATATAAAACCGGAGCTGGCGTGGCCAACCCCGGTGAAGGGATTAAAGCGACAGCAGGCGCGTCAGTGATGGCGCAAAGTAATAGCTGCCGGTCACCGCACGGCTGAAACGCAGCATCGCATCACGTTTGCCGTCCAGATCGCCAAACATGCTCAGCAGCTGTTTTTCGATGTTATGCAGGCGCGCGCAGTAGGCGATGAAATACAGCCCGTGCTTGCCGCTGGCTGTACCGTAAGGCAGGCTCTGGCGCAGGATCTTCAGGCCCTTGCCGTCTTCTTTCAGATCGACACGGCTGACATGCGAGGTATCCGGACGCTGCTCCGGCGGCAACTCTTCGCTGTCATGCTTGGTGCGACCGATAATCTGCTCTTGCTGCTCGGGGGTGAAACGCTGCCACTGACGCAGGTTGTGTTCGTAACGCTGCACCAGTACGTAGCTGCCGCCGGCATCTTCTTCGCCTTCGGCAATCACCGCCACTTCCGGACGTTGCTCGCCCTGCGGATTTTCAGTACCGTCGATAAAGCCGCTCAGATCACGCTCTTCTACCCAGCGGAAACCGTGAGTTTCTTCTTCAATTTTGATGGCGTTGCCAAACGCAGCCAGCGCGGCCTGGGCCAGCGTGAAGTTAACGTCATGACGCAGGGATTGAATATGGATCAGCAGGTCGCGCTGGGTGGCCGGTGCCAGCCCCTTACCGAGCGGAGTGAATGGCTTCAGCTCTTTGGCACCCTGGCCGCTGGACAGGTCATGCCAAACGTCGTAGCCAAAGGCGATCACCGCGCCCAAATGCGCATCGGGGAACTGCTGTTGCAGCTCGGTCAAGGTCTGGCAAAACTGCTTGCAGCCCTGGCGTAAATCGGCGAATTCGCCCTGCACGGTGGCTTCCATAAAAATGGCGAAACGGCAGTGCTCCAGCAAAATGCCGCTCTGAACCTGTGTCATTGTCGTTATCCTCAATAGCAGAATCGGGTAACAGTGGCCTGTTACGAATGCGCAGCATCATACCGCAAGCAGGGCTAATTGCCTTGCCCGAACGCAAAGAAAATAAGGATATCCGTCATGATGAGGGGAGCTGAGGCGCCGCGGATTGGGCGCCCAAAAAGAAAGGTTTACTGAGGTTTGGCATGCCAGATGATCTTGCTGACCGTCCAGCTTTTCAGCGTGTCATCCGGTGGGATGATGTCCTGCGGACCGGCCCATTTACCGCTGAAGATGTAGGTGACGTACTTGCTCTGCTCCGCCACGCACTCTACCTTGCCGGCATCATCACCGTCAGCCGGTTTACAGGCGCCAAACGCTTTGCTGTACAGGTCGCTGAACGGCGTGCCGAGTTTGCTGCCCCACTCGGTAGCGACTTTGCTGTCCATCACGTCCACACGCTGCACGTGGCCCTTGGGTTCACCGGTGATCACCAGCTTCACGTCGTTGCCGTCCATCGCCTGATAGTAAGAAACAATCTGGCCCTGACTGGTGGCCATGCCCCCGCGCAGGCGGTAATCGCCGTTCAGCCCGTCGTTAATGGCGCTTTCCGACATTGGGGTACCGGCATTGAGTTCACCAACGCCCTTGGCGCTGACCTCAAGGCTACTGCCAAACCAGTTAAGCGGTGACAGGCTCGACCAGGAGAAGTTGGACATCGTCGAACAGCCGGTCAGTAACAGCGGAAGCCCTAACAGCAGGGGGCGAATATTCATCTCTAACTCCTTAATATCAAGCGCGCTCGGCGTTTTGCTGCGTGTCAGCCTCTCATAACTGCCCACGCTTCGCCATCGGTTGCGAGCTTGGAGTGCGGAAAATAGGAAAAGTGCCGCAGCCAGCGGCAATTACCCCGCCTCGTCCTGTACGGTAAAGCAGGCTTTCAGGCGTTCGCTCAGCAGTAGACAGGCCAGTGCCAACGCATCAAGCAGCACCAGAATAGCCTCCAGCAGCGGCTGATTGTCGGCCTGCTGCCACAGGCTGAATAGCGAACCGCCCAGCGCCGCCAGTAGCGAGAGGCAGAGTACCCAACGCCAGGCTCGCCACAGGCGTGGCCACTGATGACGGCGTGGGGCTAACAAAAATGCCAGTGCCGCCGGTAGCCCCAATATGATGCCGAACCAGAACCTTTGAGTATCCGGATAAAACAGCTGTAGCAGCCCTTCTCCCTGCTGACGTGAGGCACCGGCCATCACGAACAGGATCCAGGTGCGGGCCTGTAAAACCAGCACGCCCCAAAACCACAGCGGCAAACGCAACGCGCCATGATGATCGTAATCGTCGGGGGAAAAACGGGGGGAGAGTGGCTTCAACGTCGATTCCTTGCCAATTTCATTTAATTACTCCTTCAAATGGGAGCCCAATTTATGGTTTTCAATGCGCACGCTTAAGAACCCCTTAAGATTTTCATGCTTTACTTAACCCCATCAAACCAGCAGTCCTGATTGGCAGGGCTTTGATTCTCGATTGAGATAAGGAAGCTTCAAATGAAAAAATATACCCTGGCCGCATTAATCGCCCTGTGCAGCGCACCGGTTTTGGCACAGCAAGGTGGGTTCCTCGATCCTGCAGCACCACAGACGCAAACGCAAAACACCCAGCAAGGCGGCTTCTCCGGCCCCAGCGCCGCGCTGACCACTGTGGACAAGGTTAAGTCGATGAGCGATGACACCTGGGTGATGCTGCAGGGCAACATTGAGCAGCGCGTCGGTGACGACACCTATACCTTCCGCGATGCCAGCGGAACCCTGACGGTAGAGATCGACAGAAAACGCTGGAACGGCCAGACCATCACCCCGAAAGATAAAGTGCAGTTGGAAGGGAAAGTGGATAAAGACTGGAGCAGTGTCGAAGTGGATGTGAAGAACATCAAAAAACTGCCGTAACCGGTAGCAAAGGGCGGTGAAACTTCACCGCCCAAAGTACCACTCAATATTCCTGATCTTCGATCAGTCGTTTGCCCAGGCTGGTGACGTTCTGAATTTCGTAACCGAGCTTTTCATACATCTCGATCACCGTATCGTTATCTTCCCGCACCATCAGTTGGATTTTCGGGCAACCACGCGCAATCAGCTTCTTCTCCAGGCGGCTAATCAACGCATTGGCAATGCCCCGCCCGCGATAATCCGGGTGTACCCCCAGATAATACGCCGAGCCGCGATGGCCGTCGTAACCGCCCATCACTGAGCCCACCACTTCTCCGCCCACTTCGGCGACCAGAAACAGATCCGGATCGTGATTCAATTTGCGCTCAATATCCATCTCAGGATCATTCCACGGACGCAGCAGATCGCAGCGCTCCCACAGGGTAATGATTTCTTCAAAGTCGTCTTGTCGAAATACGCGAATTTCCATCGATGTTCGCCGCTGTTAATTAAGATGTTTATCTGATTATCGCGTGATTATTCACTTACGCAATATCAAACTGCGATTTCCTCCCTCAATTATGTAGAAATCACCGGTAACACGAGTAATAAATGGACATAGTTATCAGGTCGATTAATGATTATCAATACGATATAACATCGCAAAATAGAATTTGTCGATGGAGCGTAGCGCTATGAAAAAGCAGGTTAAACAATTCCTCAATTTTAAGCCGCTTTCTGTTTCCCCCACGCGACGTCAATTACTGCTCTCCGGTCTGGCATTAGTGTTACTTGGCAGCAAAAGCCAAACTGCCGAAGCCGAGTCTGGCGGCATGCTGCGCAACCAACATCCCAAACCGACCGCCAAACCAGCGCCTAAACCCTCCGGCAGCAAAAGGCTGGTGATGATCGATCCCGGTCATGGCGGTATAGACTCCGGCGCAGTCGGCAGTGAAGGCTCGCAGGAGAAGCACGTGGTGCTGGAGATCGCCAACCACGTCCGCCGCATCCTGCACGAACAGGAACATGTCGAAGTTCGCCTGACGCGGGAAGAAGACGAGTTTATTCCCTTGTTCCAGCGGGTGGAGATTGCCCACCAGCACCAGGCCGATCTGTTTATCTCGATTCATGCCGACGGCTTTACCAGCCCGGAAGCCTCGGGGGCTTCGGTGTTCGCCTTATCCAACCGCGGCGCCAGCAGCGCCATGGCGCGTTACCTGTCCAAGCGCGAAAATGCGGCCGATGACGTGGCCGGCGGCAAGTACAAAAACCAGGACAACTATCTGCAGCAGGTGCTGTTCGATCTGGTGCAGACTGACACCATCAACAACAGCCTGACGCTCGGCCGCCACGTGCTTGGCCAGATCCGTCCGGTGCACCACCTGCACAGCAACAGCACGGAACAGGCGGCGTTCGCGGTGCTGAAATCCCCGTCGATCCCGTCGGTGTTGGTCGAAACCTCATTCATTACCAATCCGGCCGAAGAGCGCCTGCTCGGCACCACCGCATTTCGCGAAAAAATCGCCCGCGCCATCGCCGACGGGGTGATCAGCTTCTTCAGCTATTACGATACCCACCAACGAAAACCCGGCTGATACTGCCAGCCGCGGTGAATAAAGGTATACTCTGCGCCTTGTTCAGTCAGACGCTGTGAATTAATCCGTATGAGTTTATCGACCATCGCAGAAGTAAAATCCTTCCTGCTGGCGCTGCAAGACCGCATCTGCACGCAATTGGCCCAGGCCGACGGCAGCGCCGTTTTCAACGAAGACCGCTGGACGCGTGAAGAAGGCGGCGGTGGCCGCAGCCGGGTGTTGACCGACGGTGCGGTGTTCGAACAGGCGGGCGTCAATTTTTCACACGTTTCCGGTGCCACCCTGCCCGCTTCTGCTACCGCGCATCGCCCCGAACTGGCCGGACGCAGCTTCCAGGCGATGGGCGTATCGCTGGTGATCCATCCGCGCAGCCCCTACATTCCTACCAGCCACGCCAACGTGCGCTTTTTCATTGCGGAAAAACCGGGTGAAGAGCCGGTGTGGTGGTTTGGCGGCGGTTTTGACCTGACGCCGTTCTATGGCTTCGAAGAAGACGCCGTTCACTGGCACCGCACCGCCGAGCAGCTGTGTGCGCCCTTCGGTGAACAGGTCTATTCCAAATACAAAAAGTGGTGCGACGACTATTTCTTTATCAAGCACCGCAACGAGGCACGCGGCATCGGCGGCCTGTTCTTTGACGATCTGAACACTCCGGACTTCGCCACCTGCTTCGCGTTTACCCAAGCGGTGGGCGAAGGCTTTCTCGAGGCCTATCTGCCAATTGTAGAGAAACGCAAGGCGCTGAGCTGGGGCGATCACGAACGCCAGTTCCAACTGTATCGCCGTGGCCGCTATGTGGAATTCAATTTGGTCTGGGATCGGGGCACGCTGTTTGGCCTGCAAACCGGTGGCCGTACCGAATCCATCCTGATGTCGATGCCGCCGCTGGTACGCTGGGAATACAACTATCAACCGGCAGAAGACAGCCCGGAAGCGGCGTTGTACCGTGATTTCCTGCCGGTGCGCGATTGGCTGAAGGAGCCAGAATGATGCAGATTTGGGTTGATGCAGACGCCTGTCCGAACGTAATCAAGGAAGTATTGTTCCGGGCGGCAGAGCGTACTGCGATGTCGGTGACGCTGGTAGCGAACCAGCCACTGAGAACGCCGCCGTCAAAACACATCCACACCCTACAGGTGCCGGCCGGCTTTGACGTGGCGGATAACGAAATCGTACGCCGCTGCGAGAAAGGCGATCTGGTGATCACCGCCGATATTCCGCTGGCAGCGGAAGTGATAGAAAAAGGGGCAGTGGCGCTGAACCCGCGCGGTGAACGTTACACCCCGGACACCATTCGTGAGCGCCTGAACATGCGTGACTTTATGGATACCCTGCGCTCCAGCGGCATCCAGACCGGCGGGCCGAATACGCTGAACCAGCGCGACCGTCAGCAGTTCGCCAACGAGTTGGACAAGTGGCTGCAGCAGGCAAAACGGGCGCAGTAATTGCGCCCGCATCCCATTTAGAAACGCACCTCGCCTCCAAAGATATAGGTTCGGCCGCGGGCGGTATTGGTCGGTGAGGAATCCCGTGACTGTGATGGCATCGCATTCATCTTGTTCAACGCATCGGAATAGTCTTTGTCCATCAGGTTCTGCACGCTGAATTTCAACAGCAGATTGCGGTTGAACTGATAGGTGCTGTACAGATCGATAACGGTCGGGATATGCGGTGCCGGTTCTTTCAGCAACTGCTCATTCTCATCAACGTTGGCGTCGGGAGAAAGTCGCACCGCCTTGCCGGTATATTTCACCAGCCCGCCCAGCGTCAATTTCTCATCCAGTAGACGTACCCCAGTATCCAGCGTGAAGTACAATTCCGGCAGCTCGCTAATGTCACCGGCACCGAACACATTGCTGGCCTGATTGGTCGGCTGGCTGGTGTGCTCCTTGCTCAGGGACAGTTTGGTGTAGGCAAAACCGGCGTCGTACATCGCCTCCACTTCCACCCCACGCGACCTGACTGGCTCGTAAGCGTTGCTGTACATGGTCATGGCGACATTCACATCGGCGTTATCCCATTCCTCCTGACTAGTCTGGACACGATTACATTTTTGGCGATTACTGCACACCATGTAGCTCTGGCTGGAGATGTAATTTTTGATTTTCGACTCAAAATACACCGCCTTCAGCTGGAAGCTGTCCTGTTTAAACAGCAGGTCATGAGCATTGGCGTTAAAACCCGCCTGATAGGTTTCTGCCGTTTCGCCCTTCAGGAACGGGTTCATCGACTGCCCGCCGCTGTTGGCGAAGAACACTTCCTGAATATTCGGCCCACGCATCGATTTGTTGTAGCTGACGAACGGCTGCAACCATGGCGTCACCTGCGCTGACAACATCACAGCCGGATTAAAGCCGTGCTCTTTCAAATTAATATTACTGGCCCCCTGCGGAAAGCAGGCTACGCGTTCATCACAGGCCGGTTTATAGCCGGAGATATCATAGGCGCTGTAGTTCAGGTCAAAATTACCCTGCCAGATGCCGTAATTAAGCTGCAGTCCACTGTAAAGGCTGGCTATATTTTGTTTGCCTGCAATACCCACCGGCGAGCTTTCCGCCTGGCCCTCGTCTGTCACCAGCCCGGAGGCGCGCTTCTTGTATTCGTTGCGGATCAGCTTGCCGCCATAGCTAAAGGCAAAGTCGACCTCCTGCAGGCTGAAGCGACTGGTGTTGTTCACATCCAGCGCGTCGGAGATATTTTTTGCGGTACTGTCGCTAAACCCCGCCATATTATCGGACATAAACTTCTGCTCACCCCGGCTGGTACTGGCAGTCAGATTAAAATCAATCAGCTCTGAAAACGGGGCGTAATGATATTTAATATAGAAGTCATTACTGTCGATATGGCGACGGGTGATCTTGTTTTGATAAGTTCTGGCCGACAGTTCAATACTATTAAAAGCGTCAGGTTTAATATCCACTTTAAATAACTGAGATTTAGGATTCTGGCGATAGGTTTTATCGACATTAAACTCTTCACTGTCAAAGCCGGAACCGTTCTTATAATTAGAGGTGATCGAACTGCCGCTGATAGCCGCCATGGCTCCCAGGCTACCGCCTTCGTCGAATGCGTCGGTTTTCCCACCCACGGCGATCATACCGCTGCGGCCAATACCGTTATTACCTACAGAAAACTTGGTGCGCACGCCAAAAGGGTTATCCGAAAACACTACGTCATCCACGCCAATGGTGCGGAAGTTGGCGCTGCCTGCCAGCGCATTGACACCGGCGGATCCCGTCGCATTACCGCGTGCCACATCAACGCCGACGATAAAATTAGGATCGATCAGCGCACCAAACTGGCTGGTTGGCAAACCGCCATGCGCCGCGTCACTGGGTGAACTGCCATAATAGTTCTGGGTAATGCCATCAACCATGGTATTAACGCGGCCAAAACCACTCATGCCACGGATATTAACGCTGACCGAACCCTGGCCGGGGTCGATCTGGGTATAGGTGCCCGGCATACTGCGCAGAATGCTGTCCACCGACTCCAGATTCTTATTTTCCCCGCGTGAACTGAAAGCGCCGGGTTTTTCCAACGCTTCTTTTTCACTGCTGTTGCTGCTATCTGCCGCCGAGACATTCAACGGGCTGAAAACGACCTTGCCCTTTCCTTCTTCTGCCCCATTCTGCGCGGCCGTCGCCGCCCCGCTCAGCGCTATTCCCGCGCCGATCAGGCTTACTATTAATTTGATTTTCATATATCCCCAGAAATTGCCAAAAAGATTTGGTGGCCGACAATGCCCAGCAAAAAGCCCGCCGGAATCGACGGTAAATTTATTTTTTTATAGTGTTAATAAACCGCCGGGTTTATTACCCGACGGTGATAGTGGTTATTTCTGTGTTTTCTGATCCATCGCCATAATAAAGCTGTATTCCAGCGCGTTATTTTCCAGCCGCGTCAGGCGGCCCGATTTTCCGCCGTGGCCGGCCGTCATATCGGTTGCCAGCAGCAATACTGAATCGCCCTGTTTAAAACGACGCAGTTTGGCTACCCATTTGGCCGGTTCCCAATATTGCACCTGCGAGTCATACAGGCCGCTGGTGACCAGCAGGTTCGGATAGGCCTGTTTAGCTACGTTGTCATACGGGCTATAGGACCTCATCAACGCATAAGCCTGCGGCTGATTCGGATTGCCCCACTCTTCGTATTCACCGACCGTCAGCGGAATGCTGTCGTCCAGCATGGTGGTCAGCACATCAACAAAAGGCACCTGCGCCACCACCGCGTTATACAACTGCGGTGCCTGATTAATCACCGCCCCCATCAGCAGCCCGCCGGCACTGCCCCCCATGGCGTAAATACGGCCCGGCTGACCATAACCCTGTTGGATTAATGCCTGGGTGGCGTCGATAAAGTCATTGAAGGTGTTTGGCTTATGAGTCAACTTGCCCTGTTGGTACCAGTTCTGCCCCAGCTCACCGCCACCGCGCACGTGGATTAGCGCATAAACGAAACCGCGATCCAGCAAACCAATGCGGTTGGCGCTAAAGGCCGGATCCATACTCATGCCATAGGCACCATAACCGTACACCAGCAGCGGGCTGTGCCCCGGTTTGAACATGGCTTTGTTGTAGACCAGCGAGACCGGCACCTTGACACCGTCACGCGCGTTAATCCACACCCGCTCGCTGTGGTACTGGCTGGGATCCACCCCCTTCACTTCCTGCTGTTTCAGCAGGGTGCGCTCGCCTTTGTTGAGATCCCATTGGTATGTGCGGGTCGGGGTAGTCATCGCCGAATAGCCATAGCGCAGTTGCTGGTTGTCCGGATCCGGGTTATAGCCCAGCCAGGCCATATAGCTGGCGTCGTCGAACGGAATACTGCGCTGGGTTTTACCGTCCCAACTGATTTGCCGCAGTTGCACCAGCCCCTCGCCACGCTCCTTCACCACCAGCCAGTCGCGGAACAGGGTGAAGCCCTCAACCTCGTTCTTTTCCTGCGGCGCTATCAGCGCTTGCCACGGCTTGTCGACCGCCGCGGTGTGATACAAGCCAAAATGCGGGCTTTGGTGGTTGGAGCGCAGATAGAACTCACCGCGATAGTGGTCTAAATAATACTCGTGGCCGTTCTTGCGCGCGGCAAACAACACCGGTGTGTTCAGCGGCTGGTTAGCGTCGATCAGTCGCGCCTCCGAGGTGGTATTGCCGCTGATGCTAATAATGACGTAGTCACGTGAGGAAGAGCGGCCGAGGCTCAGATAAAAACCGCCGTCGTTTTCCTGATACACCAGTTTATCGTCCGTGACCGGCGTGCCGGATTGATGACGATAAACCTGATACGGCAACAGGGTCTGCGGGTGATTGCGGATATAGAACAGCGTCTTGCCATCGTTGGCCCACGCCATGTCACCGGAGGTATTTTCAATCACTTCCGGCGCCCATTTTCCGCTATCGATATCCTGCAATGAGATACGGTACTGCCTGCGCCCCTGCAAATCTTCAGCGATCGCCATCTGCCGATTATCCTGGCTGATCTCCAACCCGGCCAGGCGATAATAATCCTGCCCCGTCGCACGCTGATTGGCGTCCAGCAAGGTTTTCCACGGCACATCGGCCGTCAGAGCCTGGCGTTGATACAGGGCAAAATCCTTGCCCGCCGCATAGCTTTCCTGATAGCGATAACCGTTAAGCTGATAGGGTACCGAGCGATCTTCCGGGCTCATACGGCCCAGCATTTCCTGATACAGCGTATCGCGCAGTTTTTTATACGGCTGCATCATCTGCTCGGTATAACGGTTTTCCGCCGTCAGATAATTCAGTACCTTTTTATTTTGGCGATTGTCGTCGCGCAGCCAATAATAATCATCCACCCGGGTTTCCCCTTGGGCAGTTAATGGATGCGGGATAATCTCAGCGCTGGGTGCCAGCGGCTCCGCCCGGGCTACCTGCCCCAACAAACTCAATGAAATCACGGCATAGGCGGCCGTACGCCAACGACAACGAACCGACAGAAATGGATGTTTCATAATCCCTCACGATGGTTTGGCGTAAGCAATCCCCGCCCCTGGTTTAGGTAAACAAAGGCCACTGCTCACGGAATAAATTATTGGCTGGTGTTCAATGCCGCCAGATTAAAATCAATCGGCATCGTCACCTGAACGTTGCCCTGCCGCAGCATTTCGACCGGCGGTGGTGGCAGTGGCTGCGCCCGCATCACCACCGATAATGCTTCCCGATCCAGCGAGGCCGTGCCCGACGGAGCCTGCAAGGTCAGATCGAAAACCCGTCCCTGAGCATCCACAGAAAAAGACACCTGCGGCATGCCGGTACGGCGGCGGCGCTGCGCATCCGGCGGATAACGTTTGATGCGGTTTAGCATTCCCTTTACCCGGCTTTCCCATGACAGCTTGACCTGTTCGTTGCTTGCGGAATCACTGTTCAGCGGTGCGGCCGTCTGCCGGGTTATGTTCAAGGCTTTCGGTGCGGCAGCGCTGGATGCAGCGGCGTGCCTGATCTCTTTCACCTGCTCTTCCGGCTTCGGCTGGGCTTTCTGCGCTGGCCGGTGTTCGGTTCGCTTTTTCTCAGCCACGCTGATTTTGGTCTTTTCGGCCCGCGCCAACTTGGGCAAATCGGGTTGATCCTGCGGCTCGGCCGGTTGTGCCGCAGAAGACTCTGCCTGTTGCACACCCAACGGCAGCGGCTTGGGGCTTTCCGGTGCTTCAATCTGCGCCGCCCAACTCATCATCACCGCCGGTGGCGCTAACTGCATCGGCGGCAGCGTCTGGGGTGGCCAATAAAACAGCAGTACCAGCGCCACATGTGCCGCTATCGCACATAAAAATCCGCGCGCCCAGCGCGGCTGTGGTATGGAGGCAAGCGGATAAGATAAAGACGGACTCGGCATAGGGATATTAGATTACTTAATTACGAATGATTTTAGATCTCATTTGCTAATGATAATCATTTGTAATTTGTATTAACAGTTCTTTTCACTGTCTTAACCTAATCATTTACCCTCAGGGTTAACCGCTGGGGTAACCCACAGGTAATCCGCCACCTGCTTATCGACCTGTACACCGTGCTCAGCCAGCATCAACACGGTTGGCACGGCTGTCGGTTGCAGATCCTGCACGTGCAGCGGCACCCCCACCGATTTGGAAGCATGATAACCGCCGGCAATCAGCAGCGCCGGCGTCGGCGCGGCCAGTAAACGTTCGGCCATACGTCGATCGCGTTGCTGCTGGATCGCCAGCATGGCATGCAGTTGTTGAGGCTCAATTTTCCCACCGTGCGAAGTCCGGATAGTTTCTTCCAGCACCTTCTGCACCGCCGGACGCACTGACAGTTGGCCCTGCGGGAAAGACGGCTGCTGATAAAACGCCATGATCTCATCGCGATCCAGGTTAGCCGACCACAGCGGGTACGGTGCACGCATCGCCGCCATCGTCAAATCGCCGTACAGCGGCCATTTCCAGCCTGGTTGCCAGTCAATCAACTCCGCCACACGGCTGTCACGCACTCTCGGATTACCCTGCAGCCACTGTTTCACCTGACTCACTTTGGCCTGTTGGCTCGGGTTAATCATCTCCATCAGTACGCTGCCCTGCGGCCGCTGCTGCGGTAAGTTTTCCACCAGCCACAGTTCAATCTGGTGGTGGTATGGGTTGTCATGCTTTTCTCCGACGATAACCCGTGGCTGAGCGGCCAATCGGGTCAGCAGTTGCTCGGGTGACAAACTTTCGCCGCTGCGCAAGTCGGTAATTTTCCCCAGGTTATCAAGGCTGTTTTTCGGCGAGGAAACCGGTACCTGACTACAAGCGCCCAGTGCCAGCGCGGCCAATAAAATCAAAAATCTCATCATGCTGCCCTTGTAATAAAAGTGGCGACATTATAGATAATAATTATCATTTGCATATAGAAAGCAACCTGTCCTGAGACGCCGATAACGGTTTTTGCTTTATGGTTTCCGCTCACACATTGATTTCGTGAAGTATTGCGGGTATAACCGATAGCCATTTAGCTGTTTAGACGTCTACACGGATAGAATATTATGCACTCAGCCGTTCCCGCCGAAGGGCAGTTCAAACGCACCATGAAGGCCCGACATTTGGTGATGCTGTCGCTGGGCGGCGTGATTGGTACCGGGCTGTTCTTCAACACCGGCTATATCATTTCCACTACCGGTGCTCTCGGCACCCTGCTGGCCTATCTGATCGGCGCATTGGTGGTCTATCTGGTGATGCTGTGCCTGGGTGAACTGTCGGTGGCGATGCCGGAAACCGGTGCCTTCCACGTCTATGCTTCACGTTATCTTGGCCCGGCCACCGGTTACACCGTTGCCTGGTTGTACTGGCTGACCTGGACGGTTGCATTGGGCTCCAGCCTGACCGCCGCTGGTTTCTGCATGCAGTATTGGTTCCCGCAATCGCCGGTGTGGCTGTGGTGTCTGATCTTCTGCGCAGCCATTTTCCTGCTCAACGTGGTCACCACCCGCTTCTTTGCTGAAAGCGAATTCTGGTTCTCGCTGATCAAGGTGATCACTATTCTGGCGTTTATCATTCTCGGCGGTGCGGCGATGTTCGGCCTGCTGCCGATGAAAGACGGCACCCCGGCGCCCTTCCTGCATAACCTGACCGCCTCCGGCTGGCTGCCGAACGGTACTTTGCCGATCCTGATGACCATGGTGGCAGTGAACTTCGCTTTCTCCGGTACTGAACTGATCGGCATCGCCGCCGGCGAAACCGAGAACCCGGAAAAGGTGGTGCCCTGGGCGATACGTACCACGGTGATCCGCCTGATGCTGTTTTTTATCGGCACGGTGTTTATTTTAGCGGCGCTGATCCCGATGGATCAGGCCGGGATTGTCAAAAGCCCCTTTGTGCTGGTGTTTGAACGCATCGGCGTACCCTATGCCGCCGACATCTTTAATTTCGTGATCCTGACCGCCATTCTGTCGGCGGCCAACTCGGGCCTGTACGCTTCGGGCCGCATGCTGTGGTCGCTGGCCAACCAGCGTACTCTGCCGGCCTATTTCTCCCGCGTGAATAAACGCGGCATTCCGATTAATGCGCTGACCTTCAGCATGCTCGGCGGCGTACTGGCACTGCTGACCAGCGTGATCGCTCCGGACACGGTGTTCGTGGCGCTGTCTGCGATTTCCGGCTTTGCGGTGGTGGTGGTCTGGCTGAGCATCTGTGCCTCACACTTCGCTTTCCGCCGCCATTATGTCCGCAGCGGCCAGCCGATCTCCGGCCTGAAATACCGTGCGCCGGGGTATCCGCTAACGCCGATTGTCGGTTTCGCCCTGTGCCTGTTGGCTTGTATCGGGTTGGCGTTCGATCCCGAGCAGCGTATCGCGCTTTA
Source organism: Serratia proteamaculans (assembly GCF_008830365.1). GTDB lineage: Bacteria > Pseudomonadota > Gammaproteobacteria > Enterobacterales > Enterobacteriaceae > Serratia > Serratia proteamaculans. Next base: position 1,886,317 of record NZ_WBKI01000001.1, read on the forward strand.
CTGTGGCCTGCCGTTTGTCGCCCTGTGCTACATCGCCTATTATCTGACCCGCCGTGCCGGGCAAAAAACCTCACTGGGAGAGAATCATGTCGGTCAATAACCCCGTAGCCCCCCTCTTGGCCGCTAGCGGCACGCTGATTTTAGACGGCGCGCTGGCAACCGAACTGGAAGCGCGCGGCTGCAACCTCAGCGACTCGCTGTGGTCGGCAAAAGTGCTGATTGAGAACCCTGAACTGATTTATCAGGTGCATCTCGATTATTTCGAAGCGGGGGCACAGTGCGCCATCACCGCCAGCTATCAGGCCACGCCGCAAGGCTTTTTACGTCAGGGTCTGGATCAAGCGCAGTCACTGGCGCTGATTGCCAAAAGCGTGCAACTGGCGCAGCAGGCTCGCAGCGACTATCTGGCGCAGCATCCACAAGCTGCCCCCTTGTTGATTGCCGGCTCGGTGGGGCCGTATGGCGCTTATCTGGCCGATGGGTCTGAATATCGCGGCGATTACTCACTGCCGCAGGAAGAGATGATCGCCTTCCACCGCCCGCGTATCCAGGCGTTAGCCGAAGCTGGGGTGGATTTACTGGCTTGCGAAACCCTGCCGTCCTTCAGCGAACTGCAGGCGTTGCTGACGTTGTTACAAGAATTCCCGACGCTGGGCGCCTGGTTCGCTTTCACCTTGCGCGACAGCCAACACCTCAGCGACGGGACACCGCTGACTGAGGTCGTGGCGTTGTTACACGCAAATCCACAGGTGCTGGCCATCGGCATTAACTGTATTGCGCTGGAAAATGTAGCCCCGGCACTGCAACAGTTTGCCGCCCTGGCTGACAAGCCGCTGCTGGTCTATCCGAACTCCGGTGAACACTACGACGCGGTGAGCAAAACCTGGCATGCCTGCGGCGGCGTACACGGTAGCCTGAGTGATCAAATTGGCGAGTGGCAAGGCATCGGTGCGCGACTGATTGGTGGCTGCTGCCGCACTACGCCGCAGGATATCCGTCAGATCGCGGCCAACTGCAAGGCATAAAAAACCCCCTGCGCCGAGGGCGTCAGGGGGGGGTTATCGCTAAAGGCTTACAGCGGTGTGGTCTGCGCTTCCACCACGGCCAGCGCCACCATGTTGACGATGCGGCGCACAGAGGCGATTGGCGTCAGGATGTGTACCGGTTTCGATACCCCCATCAGCACCGGCCCTACGGTGACCCCTTCGGAAGAGGAGACACGCAGCAGGTTGTAGCTGATGCGCGCCGCTTCCATATTCGGCATGATCAACACGTTGGCCGCCCCTTTCAGCGGGCTGTCCGGCATCAGATCATTACGAATACTCTCTACCAGCGCGGCATCGCCGTGCATCTCACCGTCAATTTCCAGTTCCGGCGCCATCTTGTTCACCAGCTCCAGCGTTTTGCGCATCTTGCAGGCCGCCGGGTTATCGGATGAGCCAAAGCTGGAATGGGACAGCAGCGCCACCTTCGGCTCAATACCGAAGCGGCGCACGGTTTCCGCCGCCATCAGGGTGATTTCTGCCAGTTGTTCCGGAGTGGGATCGTCATTGACATAGGTGTCGGCAATAAAGGTGTTGCCGCTTGGCAGCAGCAGCGCATTCATTGCCCCGGCGACGTGTGCCCCCTCACGGAAGCCAAACACTTTCTCAACCACGTCGTAATGTTCGTGGTAACTGCCGATGGTGCCGCAAATCATCGCATCCGCTTCACCGCGATGCAGCATGATGGCGGCAATCAGCGTCGGGTTCCCGATCACCGCGCGGCGCGCCTGCTCCTGCGATACACCGCGGCGCTTCATGATCTGGTAATACTCGCCCCAGTATTCGTTGAAACGCGGATCGGACTCGTTGTTCACCACTTCAAAGTCTTTACCTGCCGTCAGTTGCAGGCCGAGTTTTTTCAGGCGCATTTCAATCACGCTCGGACGACCGACCAGGATCGGATAGGCCAGCCCCTGCGACACCAGTTCCTGAGTCGCATGCAGTACCCTTTCCTCTTCGCCTTCCGCCATCACCACGCGCTTCATTTCTTTCTTCGCCTGGGAGAAAATCGGCTTCATGAACAGGTTGGTTTTGTAGACGAACTCGGACAGTTTTTCGACGTAGGCGTCAAAGTCTTCGATCGGGCGCGTCGCCACGCCGGACTCCATCGCCGCCTTGGCGACCGCCGGAGCAATTTTAACAATCAGGCGCGGGTCGAAAGGTTTTGGAATGATGTATTCAGGGCCAAATGACAGGTCCTGGTCGCCATAGGCCGATGCCACTACGTCGCTCTGCTCAGCCAGTGCCAGATCGGCAATCGCATGTACACAGGCCAGCTTCATTTCTTCGTTGATGGTGGTAGCGCCCACGTCCAGCGCGCCACGGAAAATGAACGGGAAGCACAATACGTTGTTCACCTGGTTCGGGTAGTCGGAACGGCCGGTACAGATAATGGCGTCCGGACGCACGGCTTTCGCCAGCGGTGGCAAGATCTCCGGTTCCGGGTTGGCCAGCGCCATGATCAACGGATCCCTGGCCATGGTTTTCACCATATCCTGGGTCAACACGCCCGGGCCGGAACAACCGAGGAAGATATCGGCATCCGGGATAGCGTCCCCCAGCGTCCGCTGGCCGTTATCTTCGATGGCGTAGGCCGCCTTGGTCTGCTCCATGTTGGCGTCGCGACCTTTGTAGATCACCCCTTTGGAATCGCAGACGGTAATGTTCTGCTGACGCAACCCCAGCGCCACCAGCAGGTTCAAACAGGCGATCGACGCGGCGCCGGCACCGGAAACCACCAGCCGCACGTCGGAAATATTCTTTTTCACTACCCGCAGGCCGTTCAACACTGCGGCGGTGGTGATAATGGCGGTGCCGTGCTGATCGTCATGAAACACCGGGATCTTCATGCGCTCACGCAGTTTCTGTTCGATGTAGAAACACTCTGGCGCTTTGATGTCTTCCAGGTTGATGCCACCGAAGGTGGGCTCCAGCGCGGCGATGATGTCGATCAGCTTGTCAGGGTTTAGCTCATCCACTTCGATATCAAACACGTCGATACCGGAAAATTTCTTGAACAGGACGCCTTTCCCTTCCATTACCGGCTTACCGGCCAAGGCACCGATATTACCCAGCCCTAAAACCGCCGTACCGTTGGAAATCACCGCCACCAGGTTGCCACGCGCGGTATACTTGTAGGCCGCCAGCGGATCGGCTGCAATTTCCAGACAAGGGGCCGCGACGCCCGGCGAGTAGGCCAGCGCCAGATCGCGTTGCGTTGCCAGCGGTTTGGTTGGAGATACCTGGATCTTCCCTGGGGTCGGATACTGGTGAAAATCAAGCGCACTCTGTTTGAGCTGTTCGTCCATTATGGGTTCCTATGCTTTTTGCTTTTATGTTGAGGTAAGACTTGTAAACCTTTAAGGCTATGAGGCTGCGTCCTGTCATTGTCCGTGGCGCCGTCGCAGACCCAAAAGCCCGTAATCAAGGCGGAGGGAGTAGAGCATAGCGGGCCTATGTTCAAACCCGACAACGCGGAGTACGGGCTTTTGGGGCGCGACCCGAAGGGCTGGGGCCATTTGAACGCGCATCTGTGTTACGAGTCGCTTATTTGGCCCACCAAACCTCACGACCCGCGCCTTGCTGCGCGTCCAAATGACCGCCAGCGGCGCTCACGTACAATGGCAGGGCACAGCCTTTAAGTATAGTGAGAGAAACGTCACAAACTTTGAAGCGGGCCATAACCTTGATCGAAATAGTTTTTTAAAAGTAAAAAAAGAAGTACCACAGGACGGAAAAGAAAAACACTGCCGTCAGTGCGACTGATAGTGAGTTTGATAACAAAGTTGTTTTTTAGCTCGAGATACCCGGGCCTAGCGCACCGAGGGGCCATTATGGGACACGTCCATGTGTCCCACCCTTCGGGCCGACTGAAAGTCGTTCCAATTTGCTCCCGGCAAATTGGTCGGCAGCCAAGGCTGCTACGACCCCTTCGGCACGCTCTCCCTAATATCGGGCATCATCAGTAGTCTGAATACCGTCAGTGCGACGGCAGTTGGACACGCCAGGCATTGAGCGTCGCCACCCGGCCGGCGCAAACTTGTAACGAGGTTTGTAGTGCCAGCGTGTAACTCAGCGCATCGCCCCAGGTGTTACCCAGCAGCGGCGGCTGCTCGCACGGGGTAAACACCGACTCAGGGGGCAACAGCACCACCGGCACTGCTGCCTGCGGCGGTTGGGCGCAGGAGCTCAATAACAGCATCAGGCATAGGCTGCCCAGCGCAGGCGTCATTTTTGATCGCTTCACGGTATTTCCTCTGATAAACGTCGCTTTGCTGGCGCAGCTGCTGCTCCTGCTGCTGTTGGACCGCCATCAGCGCCCGGTTCTGTGCATCCTGAGTTTGCAACGTGGCAATCAACCCTGCCTGCTGCGCCAGGGTCTTTTGCTGTTCATCCGCCTGTTGCTGCACCAATTCCAGCCGGTGCGACAACAGCGAGCTATAGCCGCCAAGGCAGATCGCTGCCACCAACAACAACAGCCATCCCCCCTGCACCAGCCGGCTCAACAAGCCACTCATGCCGGATAATCCCTGAAGGAAAGCTGGAAGTGCGGCCCGTCCTTCAGCGTTTTCCATTCGCCCCCCCACTCAACGTTAACCGCACATTCGCGTGCCGCACGGCGCACTGCTACGGCAATTTGCGCGTAGTAATCCCATTCCCAGGACACCACGCCCGCCGGCATCGCCACCACGTCCACCGCATGGCCGGTCAAATGACGGCTTTTCAGCGTCTGGCTTTGACCACCGCGCACCAGATCACGCTGACGAGCCATGGTGCGCAGGCCCTCGGTGATGGAAAACGGCACCAGCGAGTAATGCAGCGCCAGCCTTATCACCCGCACCAGATCCGGATGAACGCCGATTAAATTCGCCTCGCTGCGTGCGGTAAACTGAATGTCCTCAATTTCATTTATCATTTTTAAACCCCGTCTTTTTTCCAATGATTTTTTTAATTAATGCGCTGATATAATCGGCCCCAAGGAAACCAATCAGCACGCTGGCAAGATTCGCCCATTTTAATTCCAACCCGGTCAGCGCCAACGCATCGCGTACCGTCCAGGCCAATAATGCACACATGCCTGCATTTAACAGTCGGCGCCGCATACCTACGTTGCGGTAGGCGCCATGTAATAGCGCCATGATGCCCGCCAAAATGGCATTTATCACCGGCTGGAGATATTCACATGCTCGCTGGATAATTAAGCCAACAGCGTCTGGCTCTAAGCTGGACATAGCTACACTCCTATTTTATTTTAATAAACTGCCCATCACGGCCGGTGGGATATCGGTACCATCAGAATCTAGTTAAGGATGCTATAACAAAGCAAATGAATAAATATAGCCTCTAAGGTCAAATTGATTCATGCTCAGCCACAGCACAACAAGCTCAGGTAAATAACAGGGTCCATTGATAAAAAACTCATCTTTACTGTGATTTATTTCGACTTCTCTTTATCATAAAAATAAACATTAATAGCGGCGAGAGAATGTCTCTCAATAAAAAACCTCAACCCTGGAGAAATACCATGTCCGAACGTAAAGCCGTTATTGGTTATTATTTCATTCCAACCAACCAAATTAATAACTATACCGAGTCTGATACTTCAATCGTGCCATTCCCGGTATCAAACATCACACCGGCCAAGGCCAAACAGCTGACGCACATTAATTTCTCGTTCCTCGACATTAACAGCAATCTGGAATGCGCCTGGGATCCAGCCACTAACGACGCCAAAGCGCGCGACGTGGTCGGCCGGCTAACCGCGCTGAAAGCGCACAACCCCAACCTGCGCATTATGTTCTCCATCGGCGGCTGGTATTACTCCAACGATATGGGGGTTTCCCATGCCAACTATGTCAATGCAGTGAAAACCCCGGCGGCGCGGACCAAATTCGCACAATCCTGTGTTCGCCTTATGAAAGACTACGGTTTTGACGGCGTAGACATTGACTGGGAATACCCACAGAGCAGCGAGGTGGATGGCTTTGTCGCCGCGCTACAGGAAATCCGTACCCTGCTGAACCAGCAGACTCAGGCCGACGGCCGCCAGGCACTGCCTTACCAGTTGACCATTGCCGGCGCCGGTGGCGCGTTCTTCCTGTCGCGTTACTACAGCAAGTTGCCGCAGATCGTCGCCTCGCTCGATTACATCAACCTGATGACCTACGATCTGGCCGGCCCATGGGAAAAGATCACCAACCATCAGGCCGGGCTGTTCGGCGACAGCGCCGGGCCAACCTTCTATAACGCGCTGCGTGAAGCCAACCTGGGCTGGAGCTGGGAAGAGCTGACCCGCGCCTTCCCCAGCCCGTTCAGCCTGACGGTGGACGCCGCAGTACAACAGCACCTGATGCTGGAAGGCGTGCCGAGCCACAAAATTGTCATGGGTGTGCCATTCTATGGCCGTGCGTTCAAGGGCGTCAGCGGCAGCAACGGCGGCCAGTACAGCAGCCACAGCACACCGGGCGAAGATCCTTTCCCGGGCACCGACTATTGGTTGGTGGGCTGTGAAGAGTGTGTCCGCGACAAGGATCCGCGCATTGCCTCCTACCGCCAACTGGAACAGATGCTTTTGGGCAACTACGGCTATCAGCGCCTGTGGAACGACAAGACCAAAACGCCGTACCTGTATCACGCGGCCAATGGCCTGTTCGTCACCTATGACGACGTCGAAAGCTTCAAATACAAGGCGAAGTACATCAAGCAGCAGCAGTTGGGCGGCGTGATGTTCTGGCACCTGGGCCAGGATAACCGTAACGGGGACCTGCTGGCGTCGCTGGACCGTTATTTCAATGCGACGGACTACGATGACAGCCAACTGGATATGGGCACCGGCCTGCGTTATACCGGCGTTGGCCCGGGTAATTTGCCGATCATGAGCGCCCCGGCCTACGTTGCCGGTACCACCTATAACCAGGGGGCGTTGGTGTCATATCTGGGTTACGTCTGGCAGACCAAGTGGGGCTACATCACGTCGGTGCCCGGCTCCGATACCGCCTGGCTGAAAGTGGGCCGCGTGGCATAACGGCAGGTTATCCCATAAAAAAACCCCGTGGCCGATGGCAACGGGGTTTTTACTGCATTAAACATTTAATTTTCGCATCCCTTCGTGGCTACTCCCTCAGTTGTTACACCAAGGGTAACCCCCGTCACGTATCACTTCACGCCCCATCAGGCTAAATACGTCGCTTTTACGCGTCAGTCGCTCATGCCACCAGCTAAATCCGGCGCCCTTGCTGGCCGGGTGCCAGGCCAGCCAAATCATTTCGTCCCCCTTTTGCATATCGACCGGCACCGTCACCAGCTCACCGCTCGCCAACTCTTTTTCTATCAGCGCCGGTGGCAGGAAGCCGTGACCAATGCCGCGCTTGAGTAACGCCAGCTTGCTTTCGACGTCGCACACCACCAGTTGGCGCTGCAACGGCATGGTGCCATGGTTACGCTTGGGCAGTTCGTGGCTGCTGTCGGCAATCACCACCACGATATCGTTCAACCGCTGGTTTTTATCCACCGGCTTTTTCTGCGCCGCAAAAGGATGCGAAGGTGAAACGCACAGCACAAAATTCAGCTTGCCGAGCATCAGCGTCTTGGCCTGTACGCTGTCCGGGATCTGGCCGATGGCGATAATCAAATCGGCTCGGTTGTTCTTCAGGGCATCCCAGGTGCCATTCAGCGCTTCACGCTGTACGGAAATGTTGGCATTCGGACTGTGCCTAATATAGTCGCGGATGTCCTGGGTGATAGTTTCCAACGGAAAGAAATTATCGACGACGATGCGGATATTATTATCGAGTTTCGGGATGTTTCTTACCCTACTCTCCAGATCCTGCACCGCATTTAAAATCCAGCCACCCTCTTGCAACAGGAATTCCCCTTCATCTGTCAGGGTAATCATCGGGCCATTACGATGAAAAAGTTTCACACAGAGTTTACTTTCAATATTGGAAACCCGATAGGAGATTGCCGACGGAGTTTTATGCAATGCCTCCGCCGCCATTGAGAAAGAGCCGGTACTTTTGATGGTGCTGATTATTTTAATCGCATCCAGGGATAATCTAGTCATACAAATTCCTCTTTGAAATAAAATAAGAAAAAATTGACACTAAATTCCCAAGTGGTTGGCGCGTAAAAGTCGTTCAAGTCACACAAGAGTAAGTCAAACCACAAGCAATATACTCCATATCGGAGAACGTCATCTGAAAGACTATTCATCAATCCTTTAAATAAAATTCATCATGACGCCGTTTTTTTAGACAGCAGCGTTTAAATAAATTCAACCAAAAAACAAAAGACAATCATCATAATAATTTTAGTTAATAGCCTATAAAACATTCCATCCTGACGAGCGAGACTAAGAGTAAAAATAAAACAAGCCGCCAAGAATGATGTTTTTAATTTCGTTAATAACCTCTCATTTCACCGGTGAAATAAACCCAACTTACAAAACAACTTCAGTCAGGAGTGACTTATGAACACGACTTCTCGTACCCTTATGTCCCTTGGTCTTTTGAGTGCCGCACTGTTCGGCGTCTCACAACAGGCTGCCGCCCACGGCTATGTCGAAACACCGGCCAGCCGCTCCTACCAGTGCAAACTGCAGCTCAATACCCAGTGCGGCAGCGTGCAATACGAACCGCAAAGCGTTGAAGGGCTGAAAGGCTTCCCGCAGGCCGGTCCGGCGGATGGGCATATCGCCAGCGCCGACAAAACCACCTTCTTCGAGCTGGATCAGCAAACGCCGACCCGCTGGAACAAGATCAACCTGCACACCGGGCCTAATTCCTTCACCTGGACATTGACGGCTCGCCACAGCACCACCAGCTGGCGTTATTTCATTACCAAGCCAAACTGGGATGCTTCACAACCGCTGACCCGTACGTCGTTTGACCTCACACCGTTCTGCCAACAGAACGACGGCGGTGCAATCCCTGCCGCACAGGTCACCCACCAGTGCAACATACCGGCAGACCGTAGCGGCTCGCACGTGATCCTCGCCGTGTGGGATGTAGCAGATACGGCCAATGCCTTCTATCAGGCGATTGACGTTAACTTGAGCAAATAAATAAGGAGGGGGAATACCACAGGGTTCAGCCGGGTGCTGAACCCTTTTTTATTGCTTTATAGATCGTCGCAGCGCATGTTTCTTATTGTTCCCCCTCAGGCTAAATTCGGCTTCCCGCTGCCGAACAACCGGCGCAAACCCGCGGCCCGCCTGGTTTTGGAGAGGATCCATCGTTCTTGTCCATTGCAACAATCAGAAAAAGCGCATTTTAATCTTCGGGCTTCTGATGCAGTGTGTTCAGCCTACGATGGAAAACGTTCTCATTTCCTACATTGACGTTAGGTCAAGGAGCTTATAAATGAATCAATTAGACGCACTCAAGCAGCTAACTACGGTTGTGGCCGACAGTGGCGATATCGAATCGATCCGCCAGTTCGAACCGCAAGATGCCACCACCAACCCTTCCCTGATCCTGAAGGCCGCTGCACTGCCTCAATATAAGCCACTGATCCTCGAAGCCCTGAGCTATGCCCGCCAGCAAGGCGGCAGCAAAGAAACCCAACTGATTAACGCCTGCGACAAACTGGCGGTCAACATCGGCGTCGAAATTCTGAAAAGCGTACCGGGCCGCATTTCCACCGAAGTGGACGCCCGCCTGTCCTTCGACCGCGGTATGTGCGTGGCCAAGGCGCGTAAACTGATTGGCCTGTATCAGCAACAGGGCATTGATAAGTCGCGCATTTTGATCAAACTGGCTTCCACCTGGGAAGGCATCAAAGCCGCCGAGGAGCTGGAAAGAGAAGGCATCAACACCAACCTGACGCTGCTGTTCTCTTTCGCCCAGGCCCGCGCTTGTGCCGAAGCCGGGGTGTTCTTGATTTCACCTTTCGTTGGCCGTATCTATGACTGGTATCAGGCCAAACAGCCGTCCGCTGACTATAACGCCGAGCAGGATCCGGGCGTGGAATCAGTCCGCAGCATTTATGAATACTACAAGCAGCACCGTTATCAGACGGTGATCATGGGTGCCAGTTTCCGCAAGGTAGAGCAAATTCTGGCGCTGGCCGGCTGCGATCGCCTGACTATCGCACCGAACCTGCTGGAACAGCTCAAGCAAAGCGATCAACCGGTAGAACGCAAACTGACGCCATCTACCGAAGGTTTCCATCAACCTGCCCCGCTGGCCGAGGCCGAATTCCGTTGGCAGCACAATCAAGATGCCATGGCGGTTGAAAAACTGGCCGAAGGTATCCGTCTGTTCGCCGTTGACCAGCAAAAGCTGGAAGACATGCTGGCCGCTGAACTGTAATCACTCTGGAGTCCCGTAATGTCTGCTCGTAAAGAACTCGCCAACGCCATCCGCGCACTCAGCATGGACGCCGTACAAAAAGCAAATTCCGGCCACCCGGGTGCACCTATGGGCATGGCGGACATCGCCGAAGTCCTGTGGCGTGACTACCTGAACCACAACCCGA
>NZ_WBKI01000002.1 GCF_008830365.1 Serratia proteamaculans
TTTGTCCGCTTCGTTGGAGCGCTTTATCGCGCCAGTTGAGGAGTTCTTGCGGTGTCATCGGGTAAAGCTCTGACGGCGGCCAGTGGAAAATCGTCGCGATATCCGCCATCAGGTCATCAACCGACAAGCCTGCCGGGAAATCTAGAGTGCCGAACTCGGTGCCAAAAAACCGATTACCTTCCCGGCCAGCGCCACAAGGTCAGGCAACTCCAGCGCAGTGACTTCGCTCTCGGTCAATGCCGGGTACGTCATGCGCGGCAGTACCTTAATCAGCGCATCAACTTCGGAGTTTGCCAGCGAGGCCAACCCGACACCGCGCAATGTACCGGTGTTGGGTTTAATCAGCGTGACGGTGGTGATGGTGGTATCGCCGCGTTTTACCGGGGTATCCAGTTTCACGACGTTCGGGTTTTCAGTAGCGGTGACGGTAGTTTCGTTTTTCATGATGTTCTCTCAATTCAGTGTGGGGAATGGCGGCCAGCGTCGCTGACCGCCCGGTGATTACAACAGCCCGATGTTGCGGCGGTGCTGTTCCAGCATGTCGACACCGTTCACACGCTCAATCATGTTGACGGTGTCGACCTCGATGCGCTCTTTGCCGTCAACGGTCAGTTTGAAATAGGTGCATTGGGTCGAGATTTTGGTCTCGGTGTCTTCGCCCTGTTTCTGGTCGCCAAAATCAAACTCTTTGTGGCGGCCACGCATCACGATTTCCACGGCCACCATGTCGCCAGTGTCATCGCGCTGGTAGGAGCCACAGAATCGCAGCGGTACCGATGCCGCACTGGCGGCGGCGTACTGCTCCCAAAGTTGGTCATCCGGGAAGCCGCCGATTGTCCATTCGACGCTCAACGCGTCATCGTCCAGCCCCATATCCACCGGGGCCGAACCGTTCATGCCGCCGCCGCGGTAGTTCTCTAGCTTGCGGGTCAGTTTCGGCAGGGTCACAGAGCTGACCACGCCCATATAGCTCAGGCCGTCGTTAAACAGGTTGAGGTACTTCAGTTTGCGCGGTAGTGCCATGGTTTAACGCGTCCTCTTAGCTGTTGACGCCTGCGGCCAGATTCACCAGATACTTATCGGTGATGCGCTGGCGTAGGGTCAGGTCTTCCAGTGGGGGAACCGGGGTATAGTCGTAATCGATATACAGTTTTCCGGCCTTGAGGGTCTCTTTATCGTTGGCCGATTCGTCGTACCAGCAATCGGCGTCGATGATGTAGCCGTTGGATTTCAGCTCACGGAATTTGGCTTTAATGCCATCGACAATGTCGCGAATGAGCGATGCAGTGACCGGCTTATCCACCGCCCACATGTGGGCCTCGGCCATGGTGTCAGCCAACACCTGCGCGGTGCGGGTGTAGTTCTCAAACAAAAACAACGGGTCATCAGAACAGGAACGGTTACCCCAGAAGCGGAAACCGTCTTTACGCACCAGCGTCGTGACCCCGGCCTCATTGAGCAAGTCGGCATCGGTGCCGGGTGCTTGCAAGTCCCAGAACACGCTGGCGGAAATACCGGTCACGCCGTTGACGCCAACGTTAGACAGGGTTTTATGCCAGCCGGTTTCCGTGTCGATTTTGGCACGCAGGCCCAGCGCACGAGCGGTGGCATAAGCCGTGGCGCTCACGTTGCCAGTGGTATCCCATGCAAGGAAATCCGGCCAGATGAGCATCAGCTCGCGCTGGCTGAAATTGTCACGGTAGGTAATGGCCTCGGAAATGGTTTTGCAGCCATACGCGCTGATATAACCAAAGGCGCGCAACTGCTGACAGATACCGGCCAGCGCCGTCGCCACCTCCAGCGTATCCAGTCCCGGCACGCCCAGAATGCGCGGTTTTACACCGGTGACGGCCTGCGCAGTAAGCAGGGCTTTCATGCCGGTATAGCGGCCGTTTTCATCCGCGCCACCGATGATATTGGACGTTGTTGCCGCTGCGTCTTTGCCCTCTTCAACGCGCACAACCACCGTTACCGGCTTGCACTGGTCGCCGATGGCGGCCAAGGCATTCGCCAGCGTGCCGGATTTCCCCGCCTTACCGGCGGCGGCAATCACATCGGTAATCAATACCGGGGTGTTGAGCGGGAAAACCTTCGGGTCGGCATCTTTGCCGGTGCAGACCATGCCGACGATGGCCGTCGATACGGTGGAAATGACGCGCGTACCGTCATTGATTTCAAGGACGCGCACGCCGTGGTGATAATCACCCATATTGTGACTCCGGTTGTTGGTGGTGTGCCTAGCTTGCCGCCGGGCTTGCGCAGGCGCACGCAATGGCCGGTGGATGACCGACCAGACAACGGAGTAAAAAGACAGGAGGAAGGGGAAACACATTGCGATCGATTTGGCCGATCAATATCAATGTATTGATCTGTGCAATCGATTGGACGGAATTTAGCCGGAACGGTTAGGGTGGCGTTATCTATCCGGCAACATCAGGGAAATGCCGTAGGTAGACAACGGCCCGCACATGCGGGCCATTTTTTTATGCTATGCGGTGCCAGCACATTTGCAGTACGTGGCTTTCGACAATGCTGACAGCCTGACCGCTACCCAGCGCATCCGTTTCCCCCGCAACATTATGGCCATGCGGCCCGAGTTCGAGTTCGTGGTCATGTTCGCCAGCTTCATCCGTATCACCTTCGGCATACGGGTCAAAGAATACGCGGTTATTCCCGCCCAGCTCATAATTGCTATTACGTTGTGGCGTGCCATGGTGAACGTGCTTCCCTGACATCTTGGTTCTCTTGGTACCAAGGTCGGTATCGTGGGCCGTACCATTCACGCTAATCTTTTCGGCGGGCAAATTTTCCCGGCTGATTGTCACGGTATCACTGCCGCCGGTTTGCCCCACATTGGAGCCGTCCCGCTTGGCAATGCGGACTGTTCTACCCTCCCCGGTATATTCCCACTTTGACCACGGCCAGCGGGCGTTAGGGTCGACGTTGGCAAAAAAGAAATGACTGATGCCAACGGGATTAGACAGCTCCCAACTCTCGCGCACAGCGGCAGCAATGGCCTTTTTAATCGCTGCTGGGGTGGCAGCCAGCGCCTCGCTATCGCTGTCCGTTTCGCTGCTGAGCTGCGCAAAACCTTTTTCGGTGAGCGTCGCGTCTGGATGACTGCGGGATTGCTCATGCGCCGAAAGCTGATTATCGGTGTAATCCTTAACCACCGCCTCCAGCTTATGGACGTCCTCCACCGTAGGAATCATGACCGACGGGTCGGTGATGAGTACCACGTCCGCAGTGCTGCTGACCTTCAATTGCACCCTGATGACCTGAAAACGGCCGGAGCCTTCAACAAGCAGCGGTTTATACGTCTCCGGCATATTGCCGACAGCGATACACACCCCGTCATCAGCATAGAGCGCCAGCTCTCGCAGCCAAAACCCGCCAATTTGTGGCGGCATAATCATTTCCGCCTCAATGACACTCGCATCCGCGTCCGCAATGACCAGCTTATTCAGCTCAGCGCGATATTGCTCACCCACAAGACCCACGCGGGTTAGGTCTGGCCGTGACAGTAGCCCGCCGCCGTCACCGACAGCCATTGCGGCAATGGCAACCGGCGTCCCGGTGACTGCCGCATTCGCCAGCCGCTCCGCCCCGGCCTGCGTGATTAGGGTCAGGAATTTTTTCTCAGTCATATCCCCCCCTGTCAGTTAACGAAATGCCCGCGCGTGCGCATGATTTCTTTTAATTTTGTACGGGCTTGCTCCTGCTCATCGCCGGTCAATACCCGGTCATAAAACGCGATGACACCCATCACTCCGGACAGCCCTTTGTTTTGCTCTTTGCTCGGTGCGCCATTCAGAAAGATGGATTCTGGAGATTTCGCACGTTTTTTCACTTTTGCCGCATAACGTGTACCCGCCGCGCGTGTGATAGTCACCTCGCTGTTAGAGACTGTCGCAGTGAAACGCGTCCAGCCACCCACCGCGCCGCCCGCCGCCACCGAATACAATGCATCAAATTCAGCTCCGCCGACCTCGCCGCTCGCCACCTGAAAAATCAATGCCCCATTCGGTTCAATGCGTAACTGAATACCCGAAAACGGCGCAACGCCCGGAACAAAGCTGGAGAAAATACGGCCGCTGGTTTTGATGTTATCCACGTTAATGCAAATCGCGAACGTCATCTCGTCCGTTTCGATAATTCCGGTATCAGCACCGTGTTCGGCATCATCAACGAGTAACATTCCGGCTTCGGTAAAATCATTGCCGGTAATAAGGTCGCGGCCATTTCCGCTGGAATCATATTTATCTTGCAGGCCATAGGTTGCCAGACTTGAATCAAGATTCAGCAACATTTCCGGGTCTGCCAACTCTAAATCTGTTGAGTGCACCACACCGTCACAAACAATTTTCATTTCGCATTCTCCAGATTAATAACGCCCGCCTGACAAATATAAATATCTGCCGCGTTATTTGCCGCGACGACAATTTTTATCTCTTCAACATCAGCCGGAACAATAAATTCATAGCTGTAAGTTAAATACCCTTCTACCGGATGACTCCACGCCCTCAGACCCGCAAGATTCACCATATCGGCATCATTCGTTTCGCAGTAACAGGCCACCGTTGATTTATCATCAGTATCAACTTTCACTTTAAAACAGAATTCCCGGCGCTCCCCCGGTTTCACCTTCACAACCTGCGACACTTTGGCGTAAGTGCCGGAGCTGGCTTTTACGGCAAGCGCATTACCAACAATGTCCGGGGCGCTAGTCACACTCACGTCGCCGGATTCAATCGCCCAGTCAGCCGGCCGCCCGGCGGCATCAACGTTAAGAAACAGCGGATTGCGCAGGCCGTTCGGGCTGCGTTCCGGTGTGGTGTTGGCGATGGCCAGTGGTGGATAGGTTGGCATGGTATAGGGTGCCAGCGTCTCAGCCAGTGCCGTCCCCATATGGAATGCGCCAAGGGGTGCCGGGTGCGAGGGGTCTGGCCCACCGTTGAGAATGCCGTTATACCCTGGCTTCCATGCGTCTGTCGCCGGGTCAACGGTTGCCGCGCGCATGTCCACAAACGGATAGCCCTGATCCAATGCGTAAGCACGCAGGAACGCATTGACGGCATTTTCGCGCCCTTTCAGCACGTCACTCGCATTAATCTGCGCGGCCATTGAGCAAATCACCGGGATGATACCGGCCTTCCTCAGTGCAGTACAGATTGTGCGGACATTTGCCTTTGTGGTTTCCAGTGAAATTTCCAGCCTGATGACGTCATTACGCCCAATAAGCAGGCCGCAAAATCTCGGCTTGGCCTCGATGGCTGATTGCAGGTGATGCTTAATGACGTCACCCGAGGTATAACCGCCGGTCGCCCACTGCCCGACGTATTTCAAACGCCCGCCGGTTTTCATAACGGCCCACGTTTGCCATGACTTCGCGTTATACGTCCAGCCACGAGGACGGCTTGCAATCTCTTTCGGGTTTCGGCCGTTATCCGACAGTGAGTCGCCCAAAAAGCCCAGCGTGTTTTCCAGCAGCCCCAAATGATTCTCGACGGGAATACCGCGATGCTCCAGCGTCCCACGACCATCGTCACGCACCGATAAGAGACGATACCCACCGACGACCAAGTCAAACAGATAGCCCGGACGCACACGCCGCACCGACGTCTGACCAACAATCAACCCTTTCAACACGCTCAGGTAATCCGCGAACGAGTTACCGGGCAGCGATTTATCCCCGTTCCCTTTAATGGCAAACAGGCGATACCCCTGACGACTGACAATATCGAAAGGGTATTTAGAGCGTGGCAGCGTCAACAGGCCGCGCGTGCGCTTGTCCGTTCCGGCGGCCAGCAACTCCACCGCCTCGACAAATGCACTGGTCACAATTTTTTTTCCGGTTTTAACCGCGATGCCGTTAACGTTTTCGTACTGCTCAACCCAATAATTAGTAATCTGAGACGTTACGGTAAAAAACTGCCGCTTTTCCATACCGTCATTAATGGCCTGTTGCGCCTCCGATTCATTGTCATAAATCTTCGCATCACTCATGACGGAGGTATTCAGTTTATCAACATCATTTTTTAATAACGCGGTACGGTTTGCCAATTGGCGCGCCTGAATATTTGCAACACCATCCCGGCCGCCTGAGACGTCATCACCGCGCTGGATTTGATAAATGGTTTTTTCCCACTTTGCTTGTTCTGATAGCTCAGACATATTTTTCCCCGGAGTAATGATAATTGCCGTTAAATCTCGGTATACCGTTGTATTTCACTTTTTCCGAAGGTGAATAATCAGCCGGGTATACGGTAACGATATCGCCGTCATGAATAGCGACGGCGGAATAAATAGCCCCGGATGTTTGGGTGCTGATACTTAACTGCGCAATATGACGACTTGCTGATTTTGCCTCACCGATTAATCGCTCAAGTTCATTAACGATTTCCTCCGTAATACCGACGTCATTCACATCGATAGTCAGGCGAAACATCCCGGCGGGGTCTGCCACCTCCCACCACTCCGCGATGCTCATGCTGTAGCCCATGTTTTCAATCACGCGGCGAATAGCGGAAACGGTGCCTTTGCGGCGGTGGATGTAAAACGCATCGCTGACAGCCTTGCGCTTTTCCGCCTCCGGCCAGTCCTCATCCCAGCGGTCAACGCTGAACGCCCACGCCAGATACGGCAGGAATTTGACCGGGCATCGCGCCGGGTTCCACAGGTCGCGAAGCGGCACATTTAAATCCATACCCACCGCACAAGCCTCAGCCGCACGGCGCTCCAGCGCAGATGACCCCGGCGGCAGCAGGCTACTCATCAGAGCCGCCGATAATGATTTGATAGTCGGTACAGTTGGCCGCCTGCGTCTTGTCCAACACCACATCAGATTGCGGAGCCGCCAGTTCGACACGCTGCACCCCGCTCACATGCAGCGCGGCATAAATGGCCGAGCGGCGAATATCGCGGCCGAGACGTCGCTGCGCGTTGATGTAGGCTTTTAGACGCTGCTCAGCGGCGGCTTTGATAGGTTCGACGGCCGGGTCAGGCAAGACAAAGAGCGTGGCGTTAATCTGGTAATCAACAATCTTAGCCGACGCGACAGTCACCCGGTCAGCCACCGGGCGCACACTCTCGTCATTCAGCGCCTTGGCAACTATCGCGAGCAACTCATCGGGTGCGGTGCCGTCCCCGTCGCGCGCCAGCACGCTGACCGAGACCATAGCCGGGGCCGGACTGAATACCGAGGCATCGGCGACACGGCCGTCGGCGCTCAGGGCGTGAAACTCATACGCTCCCACCGGCCCCGCGACTGACATTCCCTCAAAGGCCGACGGGATGCGAGGGCGGAAATCCTCGTCTGACTCCATGACGGCGGCAATGGGCGGGATAGCAGAATCATCCGCCGGGGCAATAGTCAGTCGCGGGGTGTTATTGTTCGCGCCGAGCTGGTCGAGGTCTGCACCGCCTGCATAGGCCACCATGACCGCCTGTGCGGCCTCATTGACGCGCTGGCGCAAGATAACCTCACGATAGGCGTTCTCCTGCAGGAGCTTGACGATAGGCTCAGACTCTAGCGCCAAGGTGCGGGCAATGGCCTCCTGCTGGTCTGCCGGATACAAAGAAATCAGCGTTGCTTTGCGCTCAGCAAGCAGGGTTTCATAGTCCAGCGGTTCAACGACATTCGGCGCGGGTAGCTGGCTTAAATCGATAGTTGCCATGATGTCAGCTCAGTGGAACGGTTAACGAAAATGTGCCGCCGGTGGTGTCTTGGCGCACGCCGGTAATATCAACAAACATCTGACCGTTGAAGGTTTTCTCGAAGGTGATAGACGTCAACCTGACACGCGGCTCCCATTTGAGGATTGCCATGTAGCAGGCGGCCATCACCTGCCCGTTCACCGCCGGGCTTTGCGGCTGGTCAATCAGGGCCGACAGCAACGAGCCATACTCCCGGCGCATCAACCGCGAGCCGACAGGCGTGATGAGGATATCGCGCACGCTCTGGCTGATATGTTCGCTGTCCGTCAGGGTCTGGCCCGTTTCCCGGCTCATGCCGGTATAGCGCACGGTCATTTAGTTCCCTCCGTCCAGTCATTGCCGCGCTGCACACCACCGTGACCGTGTTTATCTACCTGCACGCCGTTGGATTTAAAGATGCCGTCGGCATGTTCGATATCCCCCGACATTTTCCCGCCTTTTTTCACCTCCAGCGTGCCGGTGGTCAGCTTGTTAGTGCAGACCACCTCCGGCGTGTCGAGGGTGATGCTTTCTGCGGCGTTTATCATCACCACTTTGGTATTGGCGGTTATCGACTCGGACGCTTGCACGTCAGCAGTTTTAATACCGGTAACGGCCAGCGCGCCGGTTCGTGGCTCGTACTCAATGACCGCGCCATCGGGAAAGCTAACGTGATAGGCTTCGGCAGACGCCGACGGGGCCGGAAAGTCGTCGGAAAAAATACCCGGCAGCACAAAAGCGGTGTCGAGTTCGCCGCCCAACGCCAATAGCAATACCTGCTCGCCAATGGACGGCGCCCACCATGCGCGTGCGCCTCCGGCACGACAGGTCAGCCACTGCAACCAATCCGACGTATTACCGCCAAGTTGAACGCGACAACGCGCCTGCACGGCGTCAACGTCAACGATGACACCGATGCGGATGAGGTTGCGCACTACGCGCGCCAGTTCTGAAATTGTTTCGAGTGTGTTCATGAGGGAAAGGATGCCGCTGAAGGGATCCAGCGGCAATTTACGGGCGTAGGATAGCCCGTCAGACAACACTACTTTTATTTATCTTTTCTTCGATACTCTCTCACGTCGTGGAGAAACCCTCCGAGCTGTCTATAGGTGCTAATTCTCATATGTTCTATCTCATCATCGGTAAATGTTAGGTTATCCAATGGGTCAACATAGCCTTTCTCCCAATCAAGAAATTTATAAATAACAACTAATGATGGTTCACTTAACGGGGATCTATCACGCGAACTCCACCCACCCATTTTCTCAGCAGACTCGGCATAATATTCAGCAGGAAAATCTTTAACTAACCCTCTAAACTTCACACGCCAGTACTGTCTTTCCTCACGATACATATCTTTATGTGAGGTCATCATTATTTTCGCCGCCAGCCTCTCCGAAACCTTTAAAAATCTCGCTGCTGTTAGCCAAATGTATCTATCATTAGGCGGCCAAACATCACCCTCTTTTGGTTGTAATATTTCGAAAGCTTTCTCCAAATGTTCTTTGGCATCTTTATAATAGTCTTCGGAGACATGCCGCCTGATATTATAAACTAGTGTAAGCAGTGTCACGCTAACAGCCAGCAAGATAAAATATTTGGCATACTCCCCAGTGCCATCAGAAACAAAAAGGAAGGTAAAGACGAGAGAGAAAAAAACAAGAGCAATTATAATGCCATAAAAAAACAAATTTATAGCTGTGAATGGCTTAGCACTATTGAGACCATATAAAAGCAAGTTCCTTATTTTCACACGCAATTTCTTAAAATCAAATTTCATAGCAACCCCAGACGGTTTTATTTTCAAATATTATCGCCAGTTTCAGTCAATTATCAAACGATGAATAATCATATCTTCCACAATCTGCCGGTCAGCTTCACTGAAACCCAATAACGGCCGCGCGTCATATTGCACATCCCGGCTATGGCGGTTCGGGCGGTCACGCAGCCCCTCCTGATGCACGCGCGCGATACGCTGCACGCGCCCGGCAAACTCGACCAACGCCTCATCAGCCGTGCCTTTGGCTTTCATGTAGCGATTGGTGCGCAGCTTGGCGAACATCTGGCGCTTAACCCGCCCTTTTTTACTGCGGATCGGCTGGCGTTTGCGGTCGGCATAGGGCGTGCCGTCCGGTGCCTGCTGCCGCTTAATCCTGCCCTGTTGACTGGCGCGCAGACGTTTCGCAATATCGGCGGCCATCTGGCGACGGCTGGAGGCGGACAGCCCCGCAATCAGCCCGGCAAGCTTGTCATCAAAGGGCTTTAACTCATTCATCCCATGCACTCACCAGCTCGCCATTAGCATAAAGATGCGTCGGGCTTTCCACCGGCATCGGCAAAGTGGGTTCCGGCGCGTGCGAGACATGCAGCTCCCGCTCAACCTCTTTCACAATGGTGCGCTCGGTCAGTTGCAGGCTGATACTGAGGTCATAACTGTCATCGTTGTTAATATCAGCAATGTAGGTGAAACCCTTTTTCTTGCCCTCGTCCGTGGTCATGATATCGGGCTGGTTTTCCCGCAACCATGCACCAATTGGCACCAGCAGCAAATCAATATCATCCGGGTAGTCGGTGACTGTCACGTTGAGGGTGTAGCGATTTTCAAAGGACAGGGACGCGGCCAGCGTTGCGCCGATGACACCGCTATCGATAAAAATACGCAGCATATCCGGGTTCGCCTTGAGTTTCGGCACTGCATCATAGAGCGCCTTGCGCAGACTTTTCGGCTTTAACATCGTGTTCCTCCTGACATTTTTTCACAGATTCAACCTGTAGCGCGCAGCTCACCAGCTCACGCTCAAGATTGAAAATATCCGCGCTTAAATCACCGTTGGTTTTCGGGCTGCTGCCGGGCAGCGGGCAACTGCTGACCCTCGGACAACCAGCGTAAATAATCGTCGGGGGTGGCAAAGTCGGGGCGGGTGTGCAGCCCGATAACGTCATCAGGCAAAGCAGACTGATACCAGCGGCGCAGAACTTCATTTTCATTGAGCAGCCTCGTAATGGTGTGGTTTCGACGGTTCGCCAACAGGTCAGCGGCGGCGATGCGCTGGCGCAACATAACCTGTGCTCGTTCATTACTCAGGGCATTTTCCTGTAAGGCAGCTATTGCTGTGCGGCTTTCGGTTAGCGCCGCCGCTATTTTGACGTTTTCCAGCTTGGTGGCATCCAGTCGATCGCCAAGGGTAATAACCTGCCATTTCATCAATGCAATGACCGCCAGCAACACCAGCGCCAGAAAAAGCTTGCTACTGCGACTCATAACGCCCCCGTCATACACAACGCCACTTCCCGACCCCGGCGATTCTCCAGTCCGGCAGACCTGACTCCGTTGACAAACACCCAGCGGGGAAGCTGATTGCATGCGGCTGGCCACTGCTTTTTATTGATGAAATTCGCCAACGTCGACGAGCACGCTGCGCCGGTGCCGACATTAAACGCAAAGCTGACCACGGCGTCATAGACCGGTTGCGGCATGGTCACCGGCATGCACTGCGCGAGGCGTTTCTCGACCTGCATGACGTCAGCCACCAGATTGACCGCCGCCTCCCGCTCGGTAATTTGTCGCCCTGGGTTAACCCCGGCCGTGTGACCGATGCCACTTGTCCAGACGCCCGCACTGCACTGATATGGACTCAGGCGGCACCCTTCCAGATTGGCAATTAGCTCAAGGCCTGCCATCGACGTATGCAGCCGGGTAAAGTCCGGCAACAAGGCCGCCAGTGCCAACACGACGGCAACGCTGCAACGTTTAACGATTGATTTCATCGAAAACCTCCCGGGGGATGCCGACATTTTTCAGCAGCAAATAGCTTTTGCGGCGGTAATACCAGTTAGTTAAAAAAGTGCCGACGCCGACCACCGCGCCAACAATCAACGCAATATCCTGCGCGGAATACTTCCCAGCCCACGCCAGCAGCACCGCAACGACGTAGGCAATAAACGAGGTGACTTTCTCCATGGTTAATCCCATAGCTGAACGGTTTCGGATGCCGAAGCAGTGTCAATCACTGGCAGCGTGACCACCGTGCCATGCGGCAAGATGACACCCAACTCAGCCAGCCCCGGATTAGCCAGCAACACCGCCTCGACCACGCCCTCGGTGCGGCCGTAGGCGCGATAACACAGCGCGTCGAGCGTGTCCCCTTGAAGCGCAATGACGTTCATCAGATTTGCCCGACAATACAGCGCGGCTTGCCCTGCAACCGGGCAATTGACCAGCGCATATCCCTCCAGTGCTCATCAATGGACACCTCGACGCTGTCGGCTTTTTTATCCCCCTTGGCGCTGGCATCCGCGCCCCGATAACGTTCGTACAGCGTTGCCGTGGTCATGGCGCAGACCGCGCTCAGGTAGTGAAAACACTTCTCGCTTTCGCCGTCGATTTCATCGGCAGGAACGGCGGCCAGCGTCTTGAACCCAGCGGCGATTTGCTGCTCGCGATAGAGATAAAGCTCCGCATTCGTCTCCGCGATACCGCTGCGAATGGCAAAGCGCAGGCGCTCAGGCGTGACCGTGTACTCCAGCCGCATCAATTCGCGGATGCGCTTCGGGTCAACGTCCGGGAAAAAGAACGTGTTTTTAATCACCAGCTCTGGCGCATCCGGCTGCGGGATAATGGCCGTCGGCTCGTCCTTCGGTTCGACCGGGTTACGCATAATCACTGTCGTCATGACAACCTCAAAATAGGTGGGCGGTGAACGATGGCGTTGATAAGTCAAAAGACACTCTCGGCCATCGTGCCGCCCGGCACGGGGTGCGTTCTGTTAACCGCCGGTTTTTTTAACCGGCTTACGTGGACGCCCGCGCTTGGCCGGAGTAGCGGCGGCCTTACGCGTGCGCGTGGTTGTTCTTTTTGCGACGGGCGCGGGCTTCGGCTTGAGGGCGCTCTCGCATTTTTGGATCTCTTTTTTCACCCCGGCATTGCTGTCGAGCTGCATTGCGCGGACGAGGTACTCCAGCGCCTGCGCTGGGTCACCGCCGTCACTCAACATAAGACCGGCCACCTTGTAGAGCTTGGCCTTGACCATGTCAGGCATATCCTCGGCGGCGGTCATTTCGATGGCGGTGCGCAGGTCATCGATGTTGGCCGGGCTTCCCGTCTTGCGGCTGCGTTCTGCCGACAGTGCCACCTCTTCGGCAAACAGATACGCGACCGGCCGTTTGTTGTTCGGCACCTTAAGACGGTATTTCAGGGCATAAGGCGCAATTTCCAGCGCGCCGGGAATGTCATCGGCGTCGAGTTTCCACTGCATGACCGTCATCAGAATGTCATCCTGCGCCCCCCGACCCTCGGCCAGCACACCCGCCACCCATGGCGCGTATAACGGCAACATGGCGCGCTTGTGGTCGGCCTTTCTCTCAACAGAATGGATAAGTTTCAGCTTGGTGCGGTCTGCGGCCAGCTTGACGAGCATTTGCTCGTAGGCGGTGGCATGGCGCAGCGGATTATCCACCCGCTGCGCGGCCTCCACGGCCGAGACCCGCATCATGTGACGCTGTGCGGGACTCGTCATGGTTTACTCGCCGCCTTCTGGTTGAGTTTCCGGGGTTGCTGTCGGTTGAGCCGCAGCGCCTTGAACTGCCAGCACGATAGCGTCAGCCAGCGCATTGATATCCGCGCCGGATGACTGCTGGATCACATTCGATGCCATAGCGGCCGATTTTTCAGTCGGTGCGGGCAGCAGTTCGATGTTTTCAATCAGGCAACCGGCCGCATAGTCCTCGACCACATAGTCAATTTTCATCGACTCGTAGTTCTCGACGCGGTCACGCTTGGCGTTCTCTTCGATGTGACGACGGTGACTGTCATCCATGATGTAAATCGACAGATTGGCGAGCGTGGTGATAAAGATGGCGTTAGCCGGGAAGAACGGCACGCGCACCGCTGGCAGGTTACCGATACGCTTCTGGCTGACAATCACGTCGGCGGCCAGTGCCTCGGTATTGGGTTGCTCTTGGTTGACCAGCGGGAAATATTTGTCGGCCAGCAGCTTACGGCCACAAATCACCACAAGGTCAGGCGACTCCTGATGCCATGGCGCAATCAGGTTGTTGGTCGCGTCCATCACCACGGCATCGAGATTGGCATAATCGCCGCCCTTGCCAATGCGAATGACCGTCGAGATTACCGCACCATCTTCGCCGGTGATGTTGCTCATCACACGCGATGCGGCCTCTTTACGGTATTTTTCCAGCCAACCCTCAGCCACATCTTGCAGCATCGGATTTTTGGCACGGTCGGAGGTTGCCGCACGACTGGTGCCATTGAACCCGGCCATGATGAAATCCAGCGCCTGACGCTTGGCGATGGCGTTGCGGATACGCAACTGGAAATCCTGATAGCGCGCCCATAAATCGAGCTGGTTATAGCGCAGATGGAAATCAAAGTTCACCTGCTGGCATTCGTACTTGTTGGACTCCAGCGAGGTGAAATCAGCGGTCTGACGCTCTTTACCGCCGTCGGTGTCGGTGGTGCTGGCAATTGAACCGTTGACGCCCACACCGACCTTCTCGCCCTTCAACTCAGCAACCGGGGTCATGTTGATGCGGGTCAGGAACTCGGAGGACTCCTGTACGATGTTCATCAGTGATTGCGTCACTGACGGCTCTACGCTGAATTTTTTGCCGACGTCGCCGACGTCCGTGATGCCGTTCAGCTTGGCAACCTGTTTCAGATAGGCGTTAAATTGAAAGCGGGTCTTTGTCTTCATTGCATTATCCTGATTCGATTAATTCGGGTTACTTCACAGCGGCACGCCACGCGCCCCGCCCTGGCTGTTATCAGCAGTTGGTCAACAGACTGTCTTCACCGTTACCGCCGGAGGCTTTCGGGCGTCGCTGTTGGCTCAGGTTCTCGGTGGTGTCGAGGGTGGTCTGAAGCTCGGAAAGCTGTTCCTGACCGGCCGTTACCTCGCCTTTCAGCCCTGCGATTTCCTGCTCAAGCTGGGCAAAACGCGTTTCGGCGCTGTCGCCGTTGGTTTGCACCTGCTCGGCGATAACAGTGACCGCGTCATGCACATCGCTGAATCGCGCGTCATCGCTGACTTGTTTACGGCTGAACATGCCTTTTACACGGTCGGTCAGATTGGTCAGCAGGTTGTCAGGTAGCTCCTCAAATTCCAGCAGCACCTCAGTCGCCACCGAGAACACATCACCCGGTTCGGCTTTTTTACCGGCCAGCGGATTAGTCTTGGCGCGGGAACAGAATTCGAGGTATTCGGTGCCGAGGCTGGCCGGGTCATCAGTGACCGCCAGACCGACGAGGTAGCATTTGCCGGTGTTGGCAAAGTTCGGGCGGATTTCCATGGAGGTGTAAACTTTCTGGCTGGCCTTGACCATGCCGACCAGTTCGTCGGTCGGGGTCATTTTGGCGAACAGCGCCCACTTGCCATTGAGGATAGAGTCGTCATCAATCTTCTCGGCCTTCAACTCGACCACGTCGCCGAGGCGCTTAAAATCGCCGTTGGGAAACAGCCCTTTGATGTGCTCCAGATTGATACGGCAACCATAAACACGCGGGTCAAAACCGCCTGCCATTTCCTGAATATCGTTACCGTCAATTACACGGTTGTCACAAGTGTCGCCCTCGACGCCAATGCGAAACCATTTAGATACTTTCTTTGCCATGAGCCATTGTCCTGAGTGGTTAAGGTCGGGGCTAGTTTCCCGACTGACCACCCTCACGGCCAGCGACTGCCGACGGACTATCCCTCAGACAACAGCACCTTAGCGCGCGGCCGTCGTGGCTTGCGTAGCCTTGCCCTCGTCATCCACATGAGGGTATATCATGCAAATCCAGACCGACACCTCGTTACTCAGCGACCCACGCCGACAGGCTGCGTTGCTGTACTGGCAAGGTTTCTCCGTGAAGCAGATCGCGGAAATGTTGAAGCAGAAAGCACCCACGGTGCAGAGCTGGAAACAGCGGGAAAAATGGGACGATATCGCGCCTATTTCCCGCGTGGAGTCCAGCATCGAGGCGCGAATGGTGCAGCTCGTTCTCAAGACAAAAAAAGAGGGCAGCGACTACAAAGAAATTGACCTGTTAGGCCGCCAGATTGAGCGCCTTGCGCGCGTCAGCCGCTACATGAATTCCGGCAACGAAGCCGATCTCAACCCCAACGTCGCCAACCGCAACAAGGGCGAGCGCAAAAAGCCGACAAAGAACTATTTCAACGATGAGGCTATCGCAAAGCTTGAGGATATTTTTTACGACGAGTCTTTCGAGTATCAGCTCGGCTGGCACAAGGCCGGATTGGCTCACCGCATCCGCGATATTCTGAAATCGCGCCAGATTGGGGCAACCTTCTATTTTTCCCGAGAGTCACTGCTGCACGCGCTTAAAACCGGCCATAACCAGATATTCCTGTCAGCAAGCAAAACGCAGGCGTATGTATTCCGCGAATACATTATTCAGTTTGCCCGGCGGGTTGACGTTGAGCTGACCGGTGACCCGATTGTGCTCGGCAATAACGGCGCTAAGCTGATTTTTCTCGGCACCAACTCCAACACCGCGCAGAGCCATAACGGCGACCTGCTGGTCGATGAAATCTTTTGGATCCCCAACTTCCAGAAACTGCGCAAAGTCGCCTCCGGCATGGCCTCGCAAAAGCACCTCCGGTCGACCTACTTTTCCACCCCGTCAACGCTGGCACATGGCGCGTTTCCGTTCTGGTCTGGCGAGCTGTTTAACAAGGGCCGCAAAAACGCCAGCGAACACGTCGAGATCGATATCAGCCACCGCGCGTTAGCCGCCGGGAAACTGTGCGATGACGGTCAATGGCGGCAAATCGTCACCATTGAGGACGCCCTGCGTGGTGGCTGTAACCTGTTTGACCTCGACGTGTTGAAGCGCGAGAACAGCGCCGAAGATTTCCGCAACCTGTTCATGTGTGAATTTGTCGACGATAGCGCGTCGGTGTTCCCGTTTGAGGAGCTGCAGGGCTGCATGGTCGACAGTCTGGTCGAGTGGACGGACGTTAACCCATACGCTGACCGGCCATTCGGTGACCGGCCGGTGTGGGTCGGCTATGACCCGGCGCACTCCGGCGATAGCGCCGGGTGCGTGGTGCTGGCCCCACCGATGGTGACGGGCGGTAAGTTCCGCATACTGGAGCGCCACCAGTGGAAAGGCATGGACTTTGCCACGCAGGCCGAATCCATCCGCAAACTGACCGCGAAATACAACGTGGAATATATCGGCATCGATGCCACCGGCATCGGGCAAGGCGTTTTCCAGTTGGTGCGCGCCTTCTACCCGGCCGCCCGTGAAATCCGCTACAGCGCCGAGGTGAAGACCGCCATGGTGCTCAAGGCAAAAGACACTATCGGCAGCGGCCGGCTGGAATACGACACCGCCTATACCGATATCACAAAATCGTTTATGGCCATCCGCAAAACCATGACCGCCAGCGGCCGAGGCATGACCTACGAAGCGAGCCGCAGCGAGGAAGCCAGTCACGCCGACGTCGCGTGGGCCACCATGCACGCGCTGCTAAATGAACCCCTGACCGCCGCCAACGGACAGCCCTCTAAATCCATTCTGGACTTCAACCGATGAGCAAACGTAATCGCAACCGCAACAAAGGAAAAGAGACTCTGACCGTTGCTGAACCTGACCAGAAAATGCAGGCGTTTACCTTTGGTGAACCGTCGGCCGTTCTGGATCGCCGCGAGATTCTGGATTACACCGAATGCGTCGGTAACGGCAAATGGATAGAACCGCCTATCAGCTTCTCCGGGCTGGCGAAAAGCCTGCGCGCCGCCGTTCACCACAGTTCGCCGATTTATGTGAAGCGCAACATTTTAGCGAGCACCTACATCACGCATCCCCTGCTGTCACAGCAAGATTTCAGCCGGTTTGTGCTGGATTATTTGGTGTTCGGCAACGCCTTTTTGGAAAAGCGGCAGAGCGTCAGCGGCAAGCTATTGAAGCTGGAAACCTCCCCAGCCAAATACACCCGGCGCGGTGTTGAACCCGGGGTCTATTGGTTCGTGCAATCGTTCGCTGAGCCGCACCCGTTCGCGCCTGACAGCGTTTTTCACCTGCTGGAGCCGGACATTAATCAAGAGCTGTATGGGATGCCGGAATATCTGTCGGCACTCAACTCCGCGTGGCTGAACGAGTCCGCCACGCTGTTCCGCCGCAAGTATTACCAGAACGGTGCACATGCGGGCTACATCATGTATGTCACCGACGCCGCGCAAAACAGCACCGACGTTGAGTCGTTGCGCAGCGCCATGAATAGCTCAAAAGGCATGGGGAACTTTAAAAACCTGTTCTTCTACGCGCCGAACGGAAAGCCCGATGGAATCAAGATTGTGCCGCTCAGCGAAGTGGCGACAAAGGATGATTTCTTTAACATCAAAAAGGTCAGCGCCGCCGACCTGCTGGACGCCCACCGCATCCCCTATCAACTGATGGGCGGTAAGCCGGAGAACGTCGGGTCAGTGGGCGACGTGGTGAAGGCTGCAATGGTGTTTGTCCGCAACGAGCTGACGCCGCTACAGCAACGCATCACTGAGGTGAATGACTGGATCGGCGAGGAGGTTATTCGTTTTAAAAAATACACCCTCGACAACGACGACGAATGATAAACTGTATTAGCTCAAACCTGAACTGACCGTTTCCATGGATAGAATACAATCTTATCTGACGGTCAGCTTTGAGCTATCGTGGCATAACTTTGTGGTATGTTAATGATAAATAAATTATTGAGTTGCGAACTAATACTATAGGGAGCCACCTTGAAAGATAAACCGTCAGATTTAGAGAGACTTATTCATGAATCTCTGGAGCAGCTAGGTTGGGCGGCTGACGCTACAGCTATCGCTGAACGAGTAAATAGGCTTAATATAGGCCTTCCGTTAGAAGACGAGTTTTCGATTATCTGCGGCTGGCTCGGTCAATGTACCTTAGTCCATAAATTAGATCAGCAGCAGTATCCAACTACTTCTAACGATATTTTTCAGGTTCCGGATTTACTAGCAAACTTTAATGTTCGCGGTGCGGGAAATACTACTGTTTTAATTGAAGTTAAGTCTCACAAGGGAAATGTTTTGTCTTTTCGGCCTGACTACGTATCTAGATTAAGGGCTTATAGTCAATTATTAGGCCTGCCCATTTTAATTGCTTGGAGAAGGTATGGAATTTGGAGCCTAGTAGATTTAGACTTATTTACAAAGGCCACGAAGAATTTCAATCTTAATTTCAATGATGCAATGCGAAATAGCTTGATGAGTAAAGTTCTGGGCGACTTCTCCTACACTCCACAAGTTAATTCTGGTGTTCATATTAGCTGCAAGAAAGAAAGGCTTATTGAAACCATAAAAACAGATGAAGGGATAAAAGAAAACTGGCAAATGGTCATAGATGACGTGTATTTCACTAACGGGGAAAATGAGCAGTTAAGGGATCTGTCACCAATTGCTCAGCAACTATTCCATTCTTGGAACCTTACTACAATAGAATTACACTCTGACTCTCACGTGGTGATGCATAATACAATCAATGAAGAATCGGCAATGTTTGCGCATATGGCCTTAACTAGATTGCTCACTTTTCATGGTCGAGAAGATGAGGTTCACTGGAGACATCATTTGCAACATGATGCAGCAATCTCAAGTGTCCTAGATTTCAGGAGTGGGATTGAGGAGAACCTAAAAGCCGGTATTATTAAATACATTTTTGATATTGAACCAGTAAATGTCCCGGGTTTTCTCAATGTAATACAATAAGTGCATGTTTTCGGACTGGCTTTCCACTTCTGGCACAGAGCTACCTGTCAGATTGGGTTTGGCTCTGTGCCATAACTGTGTCAGGTCGAGTCTAAGCTAGTACAGATAAACCGGCCGCCTGATTAGCGGCCTTTTCATACCCACCCTCAAACGCTCTCTGACGCCCACCACAGCCCACCCCATCGCACACACCCACGAATCAAAACAGAATATCAAAACGCCAACACGACGCGCTGACGCCGTCAATTCTGATAATTAAATACGTGCCTGCGCGCAATGCTATCCCCGCCACGCCTGCCCGCTTCATGGGTCGGTTTTCATGCAGTTGCTTGCTTCACTCGCAGCCTTGCCAGCCGTGGTTCAAATCAAAGAATGAAAACCCAATAGCGAAATGCAAAAAAATGCACATTTATGCATGGACTTTATTACATTTAATGATAAAGAATAGGGTCATCTTTGAGCTTCTTTTTATACCTTAAATGGTTTGTTTGATTTTGTTCAAAAAGGAACTACACAAAATGAGTACTCAGCAAGTTCTTAACACGCCTGTGACAGCATCCGTACCTGCAGTTGAGATTGATAACTTATTGAAAGGGCTAGAGCAAACTACGGAGTTAGCATATTTTCGGCGTGTAGGTGGCCGACATGGCTTTGATGTGACAACCAGATGGGCAAGCACATTAGAAAACTTAAAAAAAACGCTAAGTGACCCAACAAAACAAGGTACGCCTGCTAATTATTCAAACCTACGCTTAATTACATTAAAAATAATAACGGCGGCCAATCATTATTATTCTATAGATTATATCAAAGGTGGTGATTTACATCTCATCCCAACGATTACAGGATATAACAACTTCGACCCAACCTTTAAATCGGTATTCCCGACCAAATTAGAGGATGGTAATGGCCTACCACCTATCTCTGGCCACTTCATCACTTCAATTGAAGATATGGGCGATGGAAAAGCTATTATTTATTCTTATGTAATATTAAGAACAATAAATGGTCGCAGTAAGCTTCGTAGTAATAAATATCCAGAGCAATACTTCAATACCGTATTTATTCCAAATGATCTAAGCCGAATTGAATATAGAGTTGATAAGTCGCTCGGAAAAAGATCTGCAGATAAAGCAATGGGCGAGTTGAGAAATAAACTCCTTGAGTTAATGGTTGAGTTAGATATTAATCTTAATCTTGATACTGTTAATTTCTATAATGCAATTTCTAATATTTATAATGATAAAAAATATGGACGTTTAGTTCAGGTCGATTTTCTTGACCCTAATGGTGATGAAGATGCAGTGCTTCGATGCAGGAATGACCCTAGCTACGATGCTCGTTATCGAGAAGTCGTATCTAAAACACAAAGCGGATCGACTAACTCATTAAATTTAAAGGTTTCTGGTGTTGCTGTAAGACTCGATAGTAAACTGCATAAAGAGACCGTTTCAAACGAAATTGGTTTCGAACCTAGCAAAACTGATTGGGCTGTTAACAAGTTTTGTGGAGGATTTTACTTCACCCAGTCAGCGGATCATCAAGCACACTATGGGGTGATAAATGATATCCTCACTAGAGCGAAATGATAGAATGCGCTCAATGATCATAAAACAAAGAGAGCTAGTAAAAGATCTTTGTGATTCTTCAGTTTTTATTACTGAGGATTCTCAACGCTTTTACTATAATCTTCTTGAATATATCGAGAATCACACCTACAGGGAAATTTATACAATACCATTGTTGCGCCAAGCAATTAAAACCACCAATAACGATGATTTATTGAAAGTGGTTCAATTTTTTAGTGGTGGAGGCTCAAAGTTTTTCGATATAAAATACTGCTACGAGCAAGAAGACAGGCAATATATTGAAATTCCTTTTGAGGAGTATAATAATTATATATTAAACAACCAAGAACCGGTTGATATAAATGGTGTGGAGCTTGAAGATTTCAATCCAAAATACCTTTCATTTTATTGTTTGATAAATTTGGATTAAAAATGGAAAAGCAAAATATCACAGCAGAATTACATAAAAGAAATAAATTCGATAGCGAAGATGATTTCATATCAACATTATATGCTGATATCGCATCAATTATAAAGCTTATTGAATCATCAAGTGACAAATACTATTGTGATGATGAAGACAAATTAAGCCACTCTATCGTTTCCTCTTTAGTCCATTTGGGTTATAGAGCATCTGAGCAAACTAAAAAAAATGGTAGCGTAGACATTACTGTATACTCAAAAGATGATGCTTACGAATGGATTGCTGAAGCAAAAATAGGTTATGGTAACCAAAAAATATTTGAGGGTTTACTTCAACTTCTCACTAGATATATAAAAAGAGACAACCACGCAGGGGTTTTCATATATTATCAAAAGGCCAAATCTACATTTTACTTTAAAGATTGGTTAAAATATTTACATGAAAACAAATGGACTGCTTACTGTTCTAAGCAAGGGACCTTAAATAAGGTTTCACCGCTACTGCAACACCTTAAGTCTAGTCAATGCCCTACAGTGGTTGGTGATTGTTGTTTCGCAGATGTAAGTGTAATAAAACCTTCAAGTGACAGTCTAAATATTCGTTTTTTTTATATCGATGTCCATCATGAACCGTTAGATAAAAGTGGGGTAAAAAACCAATCCATAGCTTATGGTCAGGCAAAAAACAAAATCAGGGATCTATATAATATGTGGCAGGAAGGAAGTTATGACGAAAGCATGACCAATGAATTATTTGCATCTATAAAAATATTTCATGATGACTGTATTGATGATGAAAGCGAGAGTGATACTAAGAATAAAACCTAATTATCAGCAAGGCACCTTAGATATGTCCTATTCGTGAGCAGCACCGAGGAAAAGCACGCTCACGGCGATTTTATCTTTAATGTTATTCAGGTGAATTTATGGGTCAATGAGATTAAGTGGAAATCAATTACTACATTTCGTTTTTTTGCTGTGCTACTGATTGGTATCCCCGCATTGTTCCCCTTTACATATTCTACTGAAACTTCGGCCAATCATCACATGTAAGATATGAAAGCTCTATACCATCTTTAATCAGCGTAGCTCCACGTGTCAATGCTTTCAGTTCCCAAGGTTCCGCAATAATTCCCTGGCGCGCCAGCTCAAGCCTGATTTGCGGAACCCTAGCCCTTTCTGCCGGAGTCAGACGCGCCGACGGCGAATCATTCTGTGATTTCTTGCGATTTCGAGCAATTTCTAGGTGGTTACTCTGCGGTGATTGCTGTCTTAGAGCGTCTATCATCGTCTTGGCGACGTCAGCGTCATCCCAGCTAACATCCCCGCTCTCAATCAAATTCATCACCGCCGTGACATACTCAGGCGTTGCTACCTGCATATCTGGATCAGGTTCTCGCTTAACCTCCCCACAGTTATTGACAGGACTCCGAGGCGCGCCGGAGGCGCTTTTTAAAGTCAAAGGCTCAACGTCAACAGCCTTTCGGACGATACGCCATTCTGTTGACCGGGTTTCGTGGACATGACCAGCGCCAAGGTGCGGCGCAAAAATGCCGACAACCTTTTGCACCTCTTCGTCATACGCGTTCGGTTCATCGGCCACCTTGCGCGCCACGCGAACGGTCTGCACATCACGCGGGACGTTTGCGCCACCCTGCTCAGCGATGTAGGCCGCAAAATCACCCGCATCAGCCGCCGCACGCACCGCCTCAACCCGCTCGTCAAAGGAATCCACCAGACTGACACCGCGAAGGCAAGCGGCTCGGCATTCGCGATAAGCCCCCATAGTGGGGACGCCTATAGATTTAAATTGCGGGATGCGCCACGTTGACGCCCATGACGTTACCGCTGCGGCCATATCACGCAACGGCTTGCCGGTGTCGTGGTCAATCTGGCCGTCGAGCGCATAACCGTCGATATTTTTGGCGATGTATTTGGCGATATACCCCGCCGCACCGCCCTTGTTCATGTGCTTGGCTTCAAACCGGTTCTTTGCCGCACCGCGCTCGTCGCAGTCCTCTTTCAAGGCATAGCGACGCATGATATCGATGACGTCCTGACGCTGCTGGCGTTGGCAAAACAGCATCATGTGCCAGTGCGGCGTACCGTCATGATGTGGCTCAACGACGCGCATGCCGTAAACGCTCAAATCGTTGTCTTTAAACGCAGTGCGCATCTTGCTCCAGATGTGCACAAGATAACGCTGGCCGTCTTTCGGTGAAAAAGCCTCTAAATCCCAGTTGTGGTTAAACTGGACTTTTTCAGCCCCTTCTTTGCCGACGACGCGGGTCGGATGGTATTTCGACGGGGTGGTGATAGTGATAAACATGCCGACATGCTTCTCGCTGGCGGCATATTTCTCGATCCCTGCGATGGTGCTCATCAGCTCCATACGTCGAATTTCCGGGTTAGAAATGCTCGCCATCACTTTATCAATCAGGTCAACGCGCTCGCCGGTGGCGACGTTCTCCAGTTCGCACCCTTTCAGGTAATCCATATTGGCAAGCCGCCGAGCCTGCACCTCACGGATAGCCTGCTTACTCGCGTAAGGGTGTTTTTTGAGGTTCACTTCACCGGCCGCAATGAGCAACGCCTCACGCCAGCGCATGCGCTGGGCTTTCAACTGGCGCTCCCACCACTCGGAGTTAACAAGGCGTGACAAACTGGCAACCGCTGATGTAGCGTCCAGCCTACCTTTGAGGTATTTGCGCCAGTGCATCGGAGTAATGTTAAACGCCCGTGCCATAAGCGCGATACGTCCATAGAATTCAGCCTGAACACTGTTGCTGATTAGCTGTGAATTATCCCCGTTATTCTCAGCGATAAACTCCTCGCAATAGCGGTCATAATTTTGCAGCAACTGACCGGCAACGCGGTCAGCAAAGCGGCGCAACTCCTTATCATCCATACCCGGTAGGCGCGCATAGTTGTCTACCTCCGCCATAAAGCGCAGCGACGAGTAAAGTCTCATCGCATTTTTACCGTTAACGATTTCAATGCGCGGCCAGATGCGGCGCTCAAACTGGAGAACAAGCCACTTATTAGCGGCGTGCAGGCCCTGCTCTTTCAGCAAGAATGAATGACGCCCCAAAAAGATACTGCTGAGGAAATGCGGTAAGGAGTGGATTTTACGCAAAACAGCTTGCCCCTGAGCATGTTGCTCACGGGTAAGCGGTCTTTCTTTGCTAATAGCTGATTTTGGGGCGTTCCATGAGTGAACACCGACGAACAGCTCGCCGGAGGTTGTAGCGAATGGCGGCGGCGGTGAGGGGGCTATACGCCCCCTTGCCTCTCTTTGTTCGCTGGCGTTGTTCATTTCTGCTTCCGGTTAGCCTGCCACTCAAACGACACAACCATTAAGAACAGAATCAGCGGAACACCCCACGCCGGGGACGTAACCTGCAACCATGAACCATAGGGAACAAAACCCATGACTTTTAGGGTTGATAAAATAATCGCGGCGGCATAAGCGCCCCACGAAAAATGAGATGTGACGGCCATTACAAATTGCTGTTTAGTTGTCATTTTTTTCTATCGCGTAGTGAGTTGAAAAAGCCTCTTGGCAAAGCTCGCCAATACGACCAATCTCAGCGGCCAGACTGGCAATGCTGGTGACGGTTGAGTCACGAACGTGGTGATGCAACAGCCCGGAAACCAACTGCGTGACCGTCGGGTAATAACCAACTGCGTCGAGCCACACCTCGCCCGCCTTACCGCCGGTTTTAACCAGCTTCTTTTGGTTCAAAATAAACTGATGGGCGTCGCTGGTGACGACCCAGTCCTTGCCGATAGGAATGCGCAGCATGATTAACCCCTGAAATGCTTAGTTTGTTGTTCGTGGATGGTTTGGCATGACACGCAACGGGTCACACCGGGAAAGGCTGCACGACGCGCGGCCGGGATAGCTTGGTCGCACTCCTCGCAAATTGACGCAGATACTCCACCCTTAATCCGCGCCGCATTAATTTGCGCGGAGAGCGTTTCCTGCTGGCGCTGCTGAACCAAATCCATTAAATCCGGCATCGTTATAGCTCCGTTTCGTTATTCAGTTGATTGAGTGCCTGCTGACCTAATTCCGCAATGCGGTGTGACTCCTTCATCACTTCGCCAATGCTGGTAATTGTTTTAAGATAAACACCACGTTTCACAGAAAGATTAATAAGGTCAGCAACCAGATTTAACTCACTTGAGTAAATAGCTCTGGTTGGATAGTATTTTTCTTTTGTCTCTTTATCCGTTTTCACTTCGGCCAGAATTAAACCTCCCGCCTCCATTTTCATGATGGCGAACACGTTATTTACTTCCACACAATGATACTCAGCCATGATTATCCCCCTGCTTATGCGCACGGCCTTCATGGTCAAATTTCTCCGACTCTTGCCGCAGTAGTTCGATAATCTCAACGCTAGACAGGTGATTGACGGCGGCATGCGTTGCAAGACGGTCAAGGTGAGATGAGAAGCTAACAGCAGCATCAGCCTTTGCCTCAACGCGTGCGTTGTTCAACATTAAGTTGCGCGATGCCGAATCTGCCTTATTTCGCATATCTTGGCCGATGGTTTTATACATGTGCATAGAGAACTCCAGATAAAAGAATGCCCGACGCAATCAAGCGCCATTAAATTTAAAACGAGTTAATTAATGGAAATACGCTTCGGGTTTAACCGAGGTTAATATAGTGGGTGCATATTCGAATAAATTAAACAGCTCGCGCAACGCTCTAAATAACGCCTCGCGCCATGTGCAAGTCTCATCATCAATACGCCAATACGGTTGATTAAATTCAATTTCTGTCAATCCTGCATGCAGGAACAAGGTGCGACGCTGACTTATTGTCAACCGACCAATAAAACCAGACTTGC
Organism: Serratia proteamaculans; assembly: GCF_008830365.1. Taxonomy (GTDB): domain Bacteria; phylum Pseudomonadota; class Gammaproteobacteria; order Enterobacterales; family Enterobacteriaceae; genus Serratia; species Serratia proteamaculans. The sequence goes on from NZ_WBKI01000002.1 coordinate 26,288, forward strand.
TAATGCCGTGTTTACGGTAGGTAGCGAATGCGCTGCGTAGTTCATCGATGGCGCAAACAAGGCGTTCACGTTCGCTATCATTCATTTCCTCTAACCGCATAACAGCATGACGCTGTTTTAACTGCGCATGGAAACAGATGGTCAAGCGCTCACGCTCCATCATCTGATTATAAAAGTCGCAGGTGCTTTTCCAGCGAGGGGCGGCGAGGCGCTCCCCGACCAAAGCACGCAGTCCGGCGGGCTGATTACGAACAATTCCGGCGGTGATAGCTGTCATTTTGATAAACCCCGCAACACTGAATTGATGGAGGAGATCCAACGGCTGGCCCGGCGGGTACGAATGACAATACCTCTCCGGCCTCGACCATGGGTGATAGTGATATCAAGCGCGCGGCCGGTCTGATGGTTCCAGAGCATCGGAGCGATTGAGATAGGTCGCTGGCTCATTGTATTAAGCTGCATTGTGACTGCGCCCCCGACCCGGTTTGCTGGTGCTGATGCGGTCTTTCCATCCGTGCCACTCTTCAGCGGCTTCCTCAACCAGTTGGTCGGCGTACTTGTCCCATTCTTTCCTGTTAATCCACAGCTCCGCATTGCTGCCCGGCTTCAATGGGTCTGCCATGTAAAACGCCGGGAGCTTGCCAGCCTTTGCCATCGCGACAACGGCAGCAGGGGTTTTGCCCACATAGAGAGCAAAACCCTCTTTAGACAAAAGTGCGGAAGGCTGAGCCGACAGATTGATAGCGCGTTTTTTCACGTTATCGCCCATATCAGACACGTCCTCCTGAGTAATAGTTTTAGCTTCAACACGCATTTGCTATCCTCCAAGTTGGCCCCGCACTTCCATCTAGCACCACTTAGCGCCGGATAGATCTAGTTGCGGGTTTTGTATTGGGTTAAATTTATCGGATACGAACATTTATGTCAACGTACGAACAGAGTGAGAAGCTGACTCTCATGCGAGAATCAGAAAGGATGAATCGTAAAGAAATGAGCCAACTACTTGATATTCCTTACAGTAGTTTGGCGAACTATGAGGCAGGACGAATGAAAATGTCATTTGAAGCAGGCTCTAAAATATTTAAACACCCTAGATTCCGCAAATATCGTGATTGGTTCATGTTCGATGAAATTAATCCCGAGGCCGGTCAAATTGCACCGGTTCTCGCACACTTTGGGCAAGACTCAACAACATCACCCCAATCCGGCCAAAAGAATGGCTAACTGTTTATAAAGAATACATTTTCACAATTTGTTTCCAAGACGAATGCGTCGGAGGGCTGTCTTATGTCGATTAAGAAGCTCGATGATGGTCGTTATGAAGTGGACGTCAGACCGCAGGGAGCCGAGGGAAAACGGATCCGGCGGAAGTTTGAAACCAAAGGCGAGGCGTCAATTTTTGAACGTCACATATTGGTTAATTTTCACAACAAAGAATGGGTCGAAAAGCCAGCAGATCGCCGTAAATTGACGGCGTTATTAGACCGTTGGTGGGTGTATCACGGCAAGAGTCACATCAGAGGGGAGATAGAGCACGGCCGGTTAAAGGCAATCATTGCGAAACTAGCTGAAATGGGAGTATCCAGAGCGGATCAGTTAACGAGGAAAGCTATCTTAGATTACCGAGTCCATATGCTGAATCAAGGGCTGAAAGCTTCTAGCGTTAATCGCCACCATGCGATTTTAAGCGGAATGTTTACTAAGCTAATTGATGCTGAGGAGTATCACTCACAGCATCCGTTTAAGGACATAAAGCAGTTTAAAGAACCTGAATCAGAAATGGCTTTCCTTGCAAAAGAGGAAATCTGCACTCTTCTTGATCTGCTCGATGGTGATGACCGTAAAGCTGTATTAATTTGTTTGGCGACTGGTGGGCGCTGGGGCGAGGTTGCTAGTTTGAAGGGTGAGCACATCATCAACAACATGTTAACGTTCATGAAGACGAAGAACGGTAAACGCCGCACAATTCCTCTGTCGGCCGAGTTGGTTAGTCAGGTGAAAATCAAGGCTACTGGCCTGTTGTATAGCCCAGATTATAAGAACGTTCGAAATGTGCTCCGCCGGATGAAGCCAGACCTCCCCGATGGTCAGGCAGTACATGTGTTTAGGCACACATTCGCCACACATTTTATGATGAATGGGGGTAACATTATTACATTGCAGAGGATACTCGGGCACTCAACGATACAGCAGACCATGATTTACGCGCATTTTGCGCCAGACTTTTTACATGATGCTGTAGCGTTAAATCCGCTCAATGGAATGTCCATATAATGTCCACCAAGCAGCACTATTTAGCACTATTTGAGACCATATAAATATGACAAACGATTGTATTATAAAGGAAACCCCTGATGCAGCAGGGGCCGCGATGTCAGTGACAGGTCGCATCCACTCCTTCGAATCCTGTGGCACCGTAGATGGCCCAGGGATCCGCTTTATCGTTTTCTTTCAGGGCTGCCTGATGCGCTGCCTGTATTGCCACAACCGTGATACCTGGGATACCCACGGAGGGAAAGAAGTCACCGTCGAAGAATTGATGAAAGACACCGTCTCCTATCGCCACTTTATGAATGCCTCCGGTGGCGGCGTTACGGCTTCCGGCGGCGAGGCTATTCTGCAGGCCGAATTCGTCCGCGATTGGTTCCGGGCTTGTCATGAAGAAGGTATCAACACCTGTCTGGACACCAACGGTTTTGTACGGCGTTACGATCCAGTGATCGATGAACTGCTGGATACCACCGACCTGGTGATGCTGGATCTCAAACAGATGAACGACGACATTCACCAGAATCTGGTCGGCGTTTCTAACCACCGCACACTGGAATTCGCCCGCTATTTGGCGAAGCGCAATCAGCGCACCTGGATCCGTTATGTGGTGGTGCCGGGTTGGTCAGATGATGACAAGTCAACGCACCTGCTGGGTGAGTTTACCAAGGACATGACCAACATCGAGAAAATCGAACTGCTGCCTTACCACGAACTGGGCAAGCACAAGTGGATAGCGATGGGGGAAGAGTACAAGCTGGACGGAGTTCATCCGCCGAAAGCGGACACTATGGAGCGCGTCAAAGGTATTCTGGAAAGCTACGGCCACAAAGTGATGTATTGATTCTGTTAGCCACAATAAAAAACCCGGCAAGGTATGGCCGGGTTTTTTATGCTCAGGCGGCAGCAAACGGAGTGTGTTGCGGGTCCGGCTTTTTCAATAGCATCATCAGATAAACCAGAGCCACCGCGGCGATCATCACAAACAGCGATTGGTCGGAATAATTTTGCATCAGTAGCGCCGTCATCGACGGGCCGATCAGGCTGCCGATGGTGTAACTCATCAATAGCGCCTGGTTCATTGCCACCAGCTCATGCGGCAACGTCTTCTCACAGGCCCAGGACATCGCCACCGGATACAGGGTAAAGCCGGCACAGCCGAGAATGAACAGCGATGGTGCCATGGCAGAGTGACTGAGCATCGCCACGCTGGCGAGGATCACCACAAACACCTGAATGCGCAGTACCAGCAGGCGGCCATAGCGGTCAGCCAATCGCCCTACCGGCCATTGGCCAACAATGCCGGAGCTGACCAGCAACGCCATCCAGTAACCGACGTTGGCATCACTCATCCCCTGATGGGATAAATACAGCGGCATCAGACCATACAGTGAACCAAGCACAATCCCGGAGATAATGCAGCCATTGATACCCAACCGGGCACTGCGGCGTTTCAGCATCGGCCATACCGCGGCCTGTTGGGGTTCATCGTGCTGGCTGTTAACCCGGGCAAACAACATCGGCAACATGGCGCTGATCACAATGGCAGTCACCCAAGGCACCACGTTCAACAGTTCGGTAGACACCATACTCAACAGCAGTTGGCCGACCACCGTACCGAGGTAGTAAACCATCATATAGGCCGCCAGCAGTTGGCCACGGTTGGAAAGATTACCGCTGCGCAGTAAGGCACTCTCAACAATCACCCAAATCCAGGCACAGCCGATACCGGCAAAGAAACGCCACCCCATCCAACTCCAGAAATCAAGCGACAACGCCATACCGGCAGTCGCCACGGCGAACACCACGCAGGCAAGATGATAGCTGCGGGTAAAGCCAATGCGCTGGATCAGTTTGCCCGCAATCAGCGTGCCGAACAGATTGCCGGTAAAGTAAGAAGAACTTACCATTCCCACCTGCCAGGTTGACAACTGAGCATGGGTTAACCAAAGAGGAACTAACGTATTCAATACGGCAATAGAAACCGTGAGCAACAACAGGCCACAGAGCAGCAGGAGCACTGGGCGGGAATATGCGGACATAGTGAGATTAAAACCGAACGCGCAATGAGAGTGCGCGCATCATGCCACTGGCGATAAAAAAGTCAATCAGCTCTTATCAGTACACCGCACAATTTGTATTACACAGGCTGGCAGGCACAACTCAGAGCAAAAACCTTTATGCTGAGCACTGATAAAATTCGCGGGGAGGAAGGACATGATGGAAAGCAAAACAGAGACTGCCGTCACTACACTGTTGAGTGATATTGCCAGCACCCAGGCTGAGCTTTTATCGGTGATTCAGCGCGTTCGCCAACTGGCCACCGCTGTAGGTGACAATGTCTGCGAATCGGTACGTTTCGCCGTATGCCGAACCGATGAACAGCCGCCGGCGTTTGTACGCCTGACGGCCGTTCATTTTTTATCAGAAATGCAGGTCCAAAGACTCAACTTCGGCAGTGCATTCTTCACCCCAGGCGCTCAGGGTAATTTGCGCCAATTGTGCCAGCCCCTGATAGAAAGGATGCTGTGCATTCGCTTGCAACAACTCCAGATAACGCGGAGCCCAAGGCAGCACATGCTTGGTCAGCAACTGTTCAACCAGCCCACCCTGACGTTCTTCAGCTAACCATGCCACCATCATCAACAAGGTGCCGATATGATCTTCCGGCTCATTGCGATCGTGTTGTGCATCAATGCCATTCGAACGTAACCACCGGCGCAGACGCAGGGTGGAATTGCCAAACAGCACGTTCTCTTTGTCCAGATACACCGAACCCCATAACGGAGCCGGTAAGGTGTCAGGCCCTACAAACAGACGTTGGTAAGCCTCTGCCAACGACTCCTCTTGCTCATCTTCAATCCCGGTGGCGATCAGTGCTGCCGCAGTCTGCAACTGCTCGGCGTCGCCATACGGCCATTCTTTGACCCACTCAGATTCAGACAAGGTTGCCAACAACTGTTGACCGTCTTCACTTTCTGGCGGTGCATACAACAACACACCCAGCACCCGGCCCGTTAAAGCGATATTTTCAAGCGTCATAAATCAAGGATCCTATTAAGGGCACAGCGAACTGTGCCTGACTACAATATTAACCGGCTACCGCCATGCCAACGGTCATATGCAGGCCGTAGAACACACCACGCCCTACCAGCTCACCAGCGATAACCAAAATCAAACCTAAAACCATCCCCATCACGCTCGCGTTACCCCGGCGCAACAGTGGGCAAATCCAACAACCTAAACCTAACACCACCAACACCAGTCGCCCAACCATTAACTGGCCGTATTGAGGGATCAACGTTGATGCCTGCTGTACCGAGCTGGTGATACTGGCCAACTCATAGCCTTGCATCATCACCGCACCCAGGCTTACCAACAGCGCCACTACGCTCAGAATAGCCAGCGAATAGCGGGCTGATACCGCTAATCCAGCCGCACGCAATAACAGAACTCCCAGCAACGGCCCGCCGATCAGCGTCGTCAGGAAAAAGTTCAGCGTAGTGTAACCGTTATGCCAGGTTGGCACAGTATCGATTTGATACACCCGCGTCATGGCGTAAACAAAGACTATGCCCAATGCCATGGTCACCCACAGCCACACTTTGCCCAACGCCGCTGGCATTTTGCCCAGCACCGCCAGTAGCCAATAGACCCCCCCGACGGCTAAGAACAACGCGCCACCGGCAATTTCGTTGCTCAACGCCGACGCGCCGACGCGGTTTAAAGAGTTAAACGCCCGTAACGGTGAACCCAGGTGCAGGGTAGATGCGACAAAAGCGATGCCCATCAGCAACCATAAGAAGAACATTGAGCGATGCACCGCCCGGTCCTGCTGCTGGTTCAGATTGCCACCGATCACCGCAATTCCCATAACGATGATCGCCCCCACCACAGATTGCCCCAATACGGTAAACAGCATCAGCGGCCATTCATGCCATCCCATGCCCATATTAAACCTCCTTCGGATTGGCCAGATAACCCGTGGTATCACCACTCGGTCGACTATTGGCATTGGGTTTCAGCACGATGCACGGCCGGGTAAAATGCGCCGCCGGTAGCGGGGCCACCTGTGCTAAAGTGCCATGCTGCTGGCGTAGTTGCTCGATAGGACCAAAGTCCAGGGCCCGCAGCGGGCAGGACTCCACGCAGATAGGCTTGTTGCCTTCTGCCACTCGCTCATGGCAACCATCGCATTTGGTCATGTGCCCTTTGGCCGCATTGTACTGCGGCGCGCCGTACGGACAGGCCATGTGGCAATAGCGACACCCAATACACACCTCTTCATTCACCACCACAAAGCCATCTTCCCGTTTGTGCATCGCACCGGTCGGGCACACTTTGGTACAGGCGGGATCTTCACAATGGTTGCAGGCAATCGACAAATAATAGGCAAACACGTTTTGTTGCCAGCCTTCGCCATCCTGCTGCCAATCGCCTCCGGCATATTCATAGATGCGGCGGAAGCTGACATCTGGCGTCAGGTTTTTGTAGTCCTTGCAGGCCAGTTCGCAGGTTTTGCAGCCGGTGCAACGACTTGAATCGATAAAGAATCCATATTGCTGAGTCATTGGCTACCCCTTATACCTTTTCGATTTGAATCAGATTGGTATGCTGCGGATTCCCCTTCGCCAAAGGCGAGGGACGATGGGTGGTCAGAGTATTCATGCAGGCGCCATGATCGACCCGATCGCCGCTCATATCCGCCTGATGCCAGGCTCCCTGACCCATGGCTACCACACCCGGCATGATGCGTGGCGTTACCTTGGCTTCGACCCGTACTTCGCCACGGCCGTTGAACACCCGCACCTTGTCACCAGCGAGGATCCCACGCGATTGCGCATCCAGTGGGTTGATCCACACTTCCTGGCGGCAGGCCGCCTGCAAAATATCGATATTGCCGTACGAGGAGTGGGTACGGGCCTTGTAGTGAAAGCCAAACATTTGCAGCGGGTAGGTTTTACGCAGCGGATCGTCCCAGCCTTCAAAGGTAGAGGCATAAACCGGTAACGGGCTGATGGTTTCGTCTTTCTCCAGTTGCCAGTCGTTGGCGATCTCAGCCAGTCGACTGGAATAGATTTCTATCTTGCCGGACGGCGTTTTTAACGGGTTCGCTTCGGGATCCTGACGGAAATTTTTGTAAGCCACGAAATGGCCATTGGGATCTTTACGCTTGTAGATCCCCATATTGCGTAACGCTTCATAGCCCGGCAGCAGGGGATCCCGCGCCTGCATTTTGGCGTACAAATATTGCAGCCATTGTGCCTGGGAACGCCCTTCGGTGAATTTCTGATGCACCTCTGGCCCCAAACGACGCGCCACTTCACTCAGCACCTCATAGATGCCCTTACGTTCGAATTTGGCGGAAGTGGCGGGTTGAATAAAGATCAGATAGCCCATGTTACCGGCATAGTCGTTGGGAATAATGTCTTCCTGTTCGACGGTCATCAGATCCGGCAGCAGAATATCGGCATATTTCGCCGACGAGGTCATAAAGTTTTCCAGCACCACTATCATTTCGCATTGGGAATCGTCCTGCAAAATATCGTGGGTTTTATTGATGTCGGAGTGCTGGTTGGTGATGGTATTACCGGCATAGTTCCAGATGAACTTGATCGGTACGTTCAGTTTATCCTGGCCACGAACCCCATCGCGCCTGGCGGTCATTTCCGGGCCTCGTGCAATGGCATCAGTCCAGCTAAAACAGGAGATTTGCGCTTTGACCGGGTTGGTCAATACCGGCATACGCTCAATGGTGATGGTATAGGTGGATTCACGCGCCCCACTGTTGCCGCCATTAATGCCAACATTGCCGGTCAGAATCGGCAGCATAGCGATGGCCCGAGAGGTCAGTTCACCGTTGGCCTGCCGCTGCGGCCCCCAGCCCTGGCAGATATAGGCCGGTTTCGCGCTGCCTATTTCCCTTGCCAGTTTGATAATGCGATCTGTCGGAATGCCGGTAATTTTTGCCGCCCACTGCGGCGTTTTTTCAACGCCGTCCTCACCCAGCCCAAGAATATAGGCCTTGTAATGGCCATTTATTGGAGCATCGGCGGGTAGGGTTTTTTCGTCGTAGCCAACGCAATATTGGTCCAGGAAGGGTTGATCGACCAGATTCTCGCTGATCAACACGTGCGCCAGTCCAGCCACTAATGCCGCATCCGTACCTGGCCGAATAGGGATCCATTCATCCTCACGTCCGGCGGCAGTATCGGTATAACGTGGATCGATAACGATCATCCGTGCATTAGAGCGTTCACGCGCCTGCTCCAGATAATAGGTAATACCTCCCCCACTCATCCGCGTTTCCGCCGGGTTATTACCGAACATCACCACCAGTTTGCTGTTTTCAATATCCGAGGTGCTGTTACCTTCATTGCTGCCATAGGTGTAAGGCATAGCGCAGGCGATTTGCGCAGTGCTGTAAGTGCCATACTGGCTCAGGTAACCGCCATAGCAATTCATCAGACGGGCGACCAGTGAAGCATTCGGCGATGAGCGGGTAATATTGCCGCCGACAATGCCCGAGGTGTAATTGATATATACCGCCTCGTTGCCGTATTGCCCGACAATCCGCTTCAGGTTGTTGGCGATGGCATCATAAGCTTCGTCCCAACTGATACGTTTGAATTTGCCTTCCCCGCGTTTACCGACGCGCTTCATGGGATAATTCAGACGGTCAGGATGGTTCATTCGGCGACGAATAGTACGACCGCGTAAACAGGCTCGCACCTGGTGGTCGCCATACTCATCCAGGCCAGTGTTATCGGTTTCGACCCAATAAACTTCGTCGTCACGGACGTGTAAACGCAAGGCACAACGACTGCCACAGTTAACCGAACAAGCGCCCCAGACGACTTTGTCCTGTGCGGCTTGTAGCACACTTTCACTGATTGAAACCGCTAAAGCACGCCGGCTAAAGGGCAATGCTATACCCCCGACGGCCAGCGCCAACCCGACTATGCCGCTGGATTTTACCAACGTACGACGGCTGAATCCCCCAGACTCCTGACGGTTTGTTTTGTTTTCCGACATAACTCACTCCACGTTTTACCCTGGTATTGATAAACGTTATGCCCTTGATTCAAGGCAGCGATCAGAGGAGACAGATCCGATGTCTGTTGATGAGCCTGAGCAAAAGCCCTCCTCTATGAGTGGATATTACTCAGAAGTGAGTAGTGAACTTTGTCTGCTATCAATAAAGCGGGGGAAGTATCTGAAAGAAAAAGGGCTTTCGAACAAAGGGGTAACGATTTTCTTATAAAAAAAGCGCCCGTAGGCGCTTTTCGTGGAACAGCTATCTTATTAACCGATATATTCCAGGCCACCCATATATGGGCGTAATACTTCTGGTACCTGAATACGGCCATCGGCCTGCTGGTAGTTTTCCAGCACCGCCACCAGCGTGCGACCTACTGCCAGACCAGACCCGTTCAGCGTATGCACCAGGCGCGGCTTCTTCTCGGTTTTGCTGCGGCAGCGGGCTTGCATACGGCGCGCCTGATAATCCCACATGTTGGAGCAAGATGAGATCTCACGGTAAGTGTCCTGCGCTGGCAGCCACACTTCCAGATCGTAGGTCTTGCATGAACCTGCGCCCATGTCACCGGTACACAGCAACATTTTGCGGTATGGCAGGTTCAGCAACTGCAGCACTTTCTCTGCATGGCCGGTCAGCTCTTCCAGCGTAGCCATAGAGTCTTCCGGCCGGACGATCTGCACCATCTCAACTTTGTCGAACTGGTGCATGCGGATCAAACCACGTGTGTCACGGCCATAAGAACCGGCTTCGGCACGGAAACAAGGCGTATGCGCGGTCAACTTCAGCGGCAGAGATTCCTCTTCCAGGATCTCGTCACGTACCAGGTTGGTCAATGGTACTTCTGCCGTTGGGATCAGCGCATAGTTGCTGCTGTCGGACTCTTCTTCCAGCGGTTTGGTGTGGAACAAGTCTTCACCAAACTTCGGCAATTGGCCGGTACCGTACAGCGTGGCATGGTTAACCAGATAAGGAACGTAGGTTTCCTGGTAACCGTGCTGTTCGGTATGCAGATCCAGCATGAACTGGGACAACGCACGGTGCATGCGGGCGATTTGCCCTTTCATCACCACAAAGCGTGAACCCGTCAGTTTTACCGCCGCGGCAAAGTCCAGACCCCCGGCCATTTCGCCCAGGTCGACATGATCGCGCACCTGGAAATCGTACTTGCGCGGTTCGCCCCAGCGGCTGACTTCCTGGTTATCGCTGTCGTCTTTGCCGTCTGGCACTTCATCGTCAGGCAGGTTCGGGATCGCCAACGCATAGTCACGGATTTCAGCCTGCAGCTGGTCCAGCGCGGCCTTGGCCGTGTCCAACTTGTCACCCAGTTCGTTGACTTCGCGACGCAGCGGCTCAATGTCTTCCCCGCGCGCTTTAGCCGCGCCGATGGATTTCGATCGGGAGTTACGTTCTGCCTGCAGCGTTTCGGTTTCTACCTGCAGAACTTTGCGACGCTCTTCTTGAGAACGCAGCAGATCCAGATCGAGTTTAAAGCCTCGGCGAGCCAGTTTGACGGCGACTGCGTCTAGCTCATTACGCAGCAGATTGGGATCGAGCATGCTAATCCTGTGCTTATTGTTATTGAAAGAAAATTTGATGTTTTATTCGGCTGAATTTATAGCCGCATAAAGGAAGAGTGATACCCGCTAACCTTACCGCAACGGCAACGCTAGCGGTAGCGTTTTGTCTGGCTATTTTGATCCTGCTCAGCAAGCCATGCCAGCTTTTCACCGATTTTACCTTCCAGCCCGCGAGTGGTTGGATGATAGTAACGCGTCTTGGCCATTTCGGGCGGGAAGTAATCTTCACCGGCGGCATAGGCATTGGGTTCGTCGTGGGCATAGCGATATTCTGCACCCAACCCCATTTCCTTCATCAGCTTGGTTGGCGCATTGCGCAAGTGCTCGGGGACGTCATAATCAGCCATCTCTTTGGCGTCACGTATTGCCGCTTTGAAGGCGGTATAAACCGCGTTGCTTTTTGGCGCACAGGCCAGATAGACGATAGCCTGGGCTATCGCCCGTTCGCCCTCCGCCGGCCCTACCCGAGTGAAGCAGTCCCAGGCCGCAATAGCCACCTGCATACCACGCGGGTCAGCATTACCGACATCTTCAGAAGCAATCGCCAGCAACCGGCGTGCCACGTACAAGGGATCGCCCCCGGCGGTAATAATACGGGCATACCAGTACAGCGCTGCGTCCGGTGCTGAACCACGCACCGATTTATGCAGCGCCGAGATCAGATCGTAAAAGCGGTCGCCTTTATTATCGAAACGCGCACTGCGTTCCCCGGAGACTTCTTTCAGTAATTCCGGTGTCAATACGCGGATGCCTTTGGCGTTGATTTCCGCCATGTCCGCCATCATCTCCAGGCTGTTCAGCGCCCGACGGGCGTCGCCGCCCACCAACTCCGACAGCATGCGGCGCGTCTCTTCCGGCAGTTCGATATTCTGGCCACCCAAACCCCGGTTGTTGTCTTGCATCGCCTGATCCAGCACCTGACTGATATCTTCGGCAGTCAGTGCCTTCAGCAAATAGACGCGAGCACGCGACAACAACGCCGAGTTAAGCTCAAAGGACGGGTTTTCGGTGGTGGCGCCGATAAAGGTGATGGTGCCGTCTTCAATATGCGGCAGGAAGGCATCCTGCTGGCTTTTGTTGAAGCGGTGCACCTCATCGACAAACAGGATAGTGCGGCGACCGGAGTCACGGTTTTGACGTGCGCGCTCAATCGCCTCGCGGATCTCTTTAATCCCGGACGTGACGGCAGAAATACGTTCGACGTCCGCCTGGCCGTAACGGCCGATCAATTCCGCCAGCGTCGTTTTCCCGGTGCCCGGTGGCCCCCACAGAATCATCGAATGCAGTTGTCCCGCCTCGATAGCCCGCGGCAAAGGCTTACCGGCAGCCAACAGATGCTGCTGGCCGATGTATTGTGCCAGCGTAGTCGGCCGCATCCGCGCGGCCAACGGCTGGAATTCATTCTGGGAAAAATCGAGCGACATATTACTCACGCGGACCTCACTGGCGCTGGTCGTCCAGCGTCACCCCCTTCGGCGGGGTAAATTTGAATTTGCTGGCATCAGCCGCGACATTCTGCTGGCTTTTCAGCGCGTAAGAACTGCGTTGGCCGTCCTGCTCAACCGCGGCAAAACTGCGGATAGTGCCGCTGTTATCCACGGTAATGGCGAACTGTTTCAGGTTGCCGCTGCTGGATTTTGGCGTCAGCTCAAAATCATTACCCTTCTGCTTAACGTTGTACTGTTTCCAATCATTGGCGTTATTACGGGTGATCAGCATAAACGGCGTGTTGCCGGTGGCGTTTTTCAGCCAGGTGGCAGTGACCTGCTCAACAAAGGGATTGTAGAACCACAGGGTCTGCCCATCTGACACCAGTACGCTCTCGTCCGGCGAGGTCATGTGCCAGTTAAACAGATTCGGGCGCTTAACCCAGAGTTCGCCTTCACCCTGCTGTACCGCCGCGCCATCGCTGCTGGTCACCGTCTGGGAGAAGCTGGCGTGGAAACTGTTCACTTTCGCCAGACGACTTTGCAAATCCTGCGCGGCGTCGGCCAACACAGAGGTGGAAGCGAAACCCGAAAGCAGACAACAGGCAACTAACAGTTTTTTCATTATTCCAGATACCTTATGAAATGCGTTAACCGCAAGGCGGTGCCGTGCGGGTCAAATTAACCCTTAAACACCTTTACTCTACCCGAAGCCATTCGCCGGCAGATAGGCCAATGTTCCGAGAAGCCGTTGGGTTTACGCTTCTTTGCACAAGGGCCGCTAAGCGGCCCTTTTAATTAAATAACAACGATTAAAACTTCATCAGTCATGCCGTGGCGGGGCCAGCACCTCGCGGTTGCCGTTGTGCCCCTGCTCACTGACGATGCCCTGCGCTTCCATCTGTTCGATGATACGCGCGGCGCGGTTATAACCGATGCGGAACTGGCGCTGTACGCCGGAGATAGAGGCACGGCGTTTATCCACCACAAACTCCACCGCCTGATCAAACAGCGGATCCAGCTCTTCGTCACCGTCCAGACCGCCGCCAGTTCCACCCTCACCGTCGTCACCGGCGCTGAGGATACCCTCTTTATATTGAGGTCGTTCACGCGCTTTCCAATCCTTAACCACTGCATGCACTTCCTGATCGCGCACAAATGCACCATGCACACGTACCGGAATGGAGGAGTTAGGGGCCAGATACAGCATGTCACCCATCCCCAGCAGGGATTCAGCACCGCCCTGATCGAGGATAGTGCGCGAGTCAATCTTGCTGGACACGGTAAAGGCGATACGGGTCGGGATGTTGGCCTTGATCAGGCCAGTGATCACATCCACCGACGGACGCTGGGTTGCCAGCACCAGGTGGATCCCCGCCGCACGCGCTTTCTGCGCCAGACGAGCGATCAATTCCTCAACCTTTTTACCGACCGTCATGATGAGATCGGCAAACTCATCGACCATCACCACGATGTAAGGTTCTTTCTCCAGTACCGGCGGCGTGATGTCCATGCTGTCGGTCGGTTTCCAGAACGGATCCGGGATCGGACGCCCCATGGCTTCAGCCTGATCGACGCGTTCGTTATAACCGGCCAGGTTACGCACACCGAGCGCAGACATCAGCTTGTAGCGACGCTCCATCTCGGCGACACACCAACGCAGGGCATTGGCGGCGTCTTTCATGTCGGTAACCACGTCGGTCAACAGATGCGGAATGCCCTCATAGACTGACAGTTCCAGCATTTTCGGGTCGATCATGATAAAGCGCACTTCTTTCGGCGTGGCCTTATACAGGATGCTCAGGATCATGGCATTGACCCCGACCGACTTACCGGAACCGGTGGTCCCCGCGACCAGCAGGTGTGGCATTTTCGCCAAATCGGCCACGACCGGTTCGCCAGAAATGTCTTTACCCAATACGATCGCCAGCGGCGACGGATTGTCACGGAACGCCGGGCAGTCCAGCACTTCTCGCAGATAAACCGTCTGACGCTTGACGTTAGGCAGCTCCAACCCGACGTAAGGCTTGCCGGGGATCACTTCCACCACACGCACCGCGGAGGTCGACAATGAACGCGCCAAATCGCGCGACAGGTTGGAAATACGTGCAGCCTTGACGCCCGGAGCCAAATCCAGCTCGAAGCGGGTGATGACCGGACCTGGTAAAATATCCACCACGTCGGCTTTCACCCGGTAATCGGCCAGGCTTGCCTCCACCAAACGCGCCTTTTGTTCCAGCGCGAAGGAATCTATCGGTTCCACCTCTTTCGGGGCTTCGGTCAGCAGATCCAGCGTCGGCAACGGCGTGGTCGGTTTTTGCAACGGCATATCGTTGCGCATCAGGAACGGGTGTATCAGGCTGTCCATCGCCGGTTGTTGCACAGCGGCAGGTTCCGGTTGCGCCACAGGCTGCTGATAGGCTGGCGGCTGTTGCTGCACTGCCGGTTGCTGCTGCGATTGTTGGTAAGCAGGCTGATAGGACTGTACCGGCGGAGTCTGAGGCTGAGCCGGCGCGGCGGGCTCAAACTGACCGAACGGCACATCGTCTTCACGCTCGCTTTGCTGCTCAATGCGTTCTTCCAACTGCGGCGACAAGGTGAACAGCGGCTCAACCGGGCCATCATCCACCAAATCATCCATCGGCGAGAAGCCGAACGCATTACGGGTATCGACCGGCGTAGTTGGCTGCACCGATGGCGCGACTTCTGACTGGCCATAGCGCTGGCTTTGCTGGTTGGCAAACGCTTGACGCAGTGCGGCCTCCTGCAGAGCAGCTTCATCATCCAGATTATCCGACGCAGACTCCTCACCGTAACGCTGGCTCTGCTGCTCGGCAAATGCCTGACGTAACGCCGCTTCCTGCAGGGCTTCATCATCTGGCGAAAGATTATCCGTATTCGGCAATGGCTCATCGTCCCCTCGGGTGCGCTGTTGCTGTTCGGCCATGCGCTGCGAAGGCAGTTTGATACCATAAGAAGCCAGTTCACGACGGGTCGGAATGCGTACCGGATTAGGACGCGGTAATTCAGGGCCGAGGCCTTGTTTCACCTGCGAGTTAGCATCACTGGTAGCGCTAAAGGCCGGCATAAAGGTATTGGCGGCAACAGCACCGGCAATCGCCGCCGCTGCGGCAGGCGCCTGAGGCTTCACGCTGCCAAACGGGGTAGCGGCAGGCTCAGCAGCGCTGAAGCCGGTCGGAGCGCTGACGTCAACGCTATCACGCTGGGCGGCAGAAAAATCAAACGGGGAGCGGTCTGGCGACGGCGATACGGCCTGTGCGTCCCAGTTCCCCATACGCGGTTCATCGTCGTCCCGGTAAGGATCGGCCTGGCGCGTCAACTTCGGCGTCGGCGTTTCTTCAGGGATTTCAAACGAATACAGCGGCGGCGCGGTGTTTTCTGCTACCGCACTCATCGGATGCTGGTTCACCGAGGCCGGAGCCACAGGTGCTGCAGTAACCGACGGAGCCTGCGCCACGACAGGTGCCGCAGTGACAGGGGCGCTGGCTACCGCTGACGCGACAGGCGTGGCATCGGTCTCATCGTCATCATTAGCCCGCAGACCGCTGAGTAACGGATCTTCCGCATCTTCCGCCGCCATTTTGGCGGTTTCCGTTACCGAAGGCGCAGAGAACAACACATCGTCTTCCGCCGCGTTAGCCGCCGTTGCCGAGGTAGCCGCAGCAAGCGCGGCATCCTTGTCAGTGGATTCAGGCTGATCTTCGACGTAGCGCTCATCATCGTCATGATAACGGTCTTCACGACGTGAGCGGTTGGTCATAAAGGTGGCTGTACCCAGCACCACGCCGCCGATGCGCTCGGCGATCACCAACCAGGACCAGCCGGTAAACAGCGTCAGCCCCGCAGCCCAAACGCACAACAGCCCCAGGGTGGCGCCGATACCGTTGAACCACGGCAACATGGCGTTGCTCAGCAAGCTGCCAATCACGCCGCCGGATGCGAAGTAATAGAGGTCGTCGACATTCAATGCCGCCAGGCCACACGAGGTGAGCACCAGCGCCAACGTGCCGATCAGGCGCAGTGAAAGCGCAAAATAGTCGATGTATTCGCCATTGCCGCGCTGACGGTAAGCCGCCCAGCACAGCACCAGCATGATCGGCGGTATCGCATAGGCGAGTACCCCGAAGGTGAAGAACAATGTGTCGGCCATCCAGGCCCCGACGCCACCGCCCAGGTTATGAATAGGCTCATGCCACGCGGTCTGCGACCAGCTTGGGTCAGAGGGATTAAAACTGACCAAGGCAGCCATGAGGTAAATGGCAAAAATGGCTACCACAATCAACACAGCTTCGAGCAAACGGCGACCGCTGCTGAGTTTTCTCAAGGTAACTTCTTTATCTTCTGTATATTCCTGGCTCAAGAAAGGCTCTCCAGGTTCCTGTTAGCTGACATAGCAACAGCGCCGAGAAGCTTCCCCGGCGCCGAAACTGTATGAATAAACAGGAGTGTAACCAATTTAATCAGGTTTTGCACCTGCACCCTACCGTGTTTTGATAACCAGACGGTTACTCTGTTTCACTTCTTCCATTACCACGTACGTACGGGTGTCGTTAACCCCCGGCAGACGCAGTAAGGTTTCACCGAGCAACTTACGGTAAGCCGACATATCCGGCACGCGGTTTTTCAACAGATAGTCGAAATCACCGGACACCAGATGACACTCCTGAATTTCTTCAAGCTTCTGAACGGCTGAGTTGAATTGCTCAAACACATCCGGCGCACCGCGATTCAACGTGATTTCCACGAAAACCAACAGGGAAGCGTCCAGATAATGCGGATTGAGCAAAGCGGTATAGCCATGAATGAAACCCTGGCGCTCGAGGCGGCGCACGCGTTCTAAACATGGAGTTGGGGATAGCCCCACGCGCTTCGAAAGCTCAACGTTCGAAATACGCCCATCCTTCTGCAGCTCGTTCAGGATATTGCGGTCGATACGGTCGAGATCTTTACCCGGGCGTTTCTTATTGTCTGCCATTATTATTGTCTCTCTTATTTTCTTCCCTGCACTTGCCACACCCTAACCAACATCAATGTGTAAGGGTTCGTTCCAAGCGAAGACCCAATGCCTGTCATATGCTTCACTACCATCATCACCCCTTGTGCAGTCTGTCTGTCAAACCCTGCACCGGGTAGTTAAATGACGTTATTGCAAGAAGAAATCCCCCTCGCTTGCGCGGTGTCCCCTCACCCGCCGCTTCAGCAACGGCGCAAAATTCTGCGCCAACGCCGTAAATACGTACGATTTACTGCAGGGACAGGGATAATTTCTTCTTCCTATGATGTTTTCGCAAATGCGCAGCGGATTGTCAAAGTAAAAGAAGCAAAATCAGAAGAACGTACCGTCATGAAAAGTTAGCACCCCGTTTTTAGTTATGAATCGCTGGCTTAAAAACCCCGCGGCCAAGGTGCTTAAACCCGCTTAACCGGCTGTTTCTGACCCATTGAGTACACAACCGCGTTGAGTGGCTTCCATAAGTTAAATTGCTGCGTTTTACGCTCGCTTTAGCAGCAAAATAATAATTAATAGGCCATGACTATCAAACAAATCGTTAACAACATCCCCTGACGCTTTTTTTAATGCTGC
Organism: Serratia proteamaculans; assembly: GCF_008830365.1. Classification (GTDB taxonomy): domain Bacteria; phylum Pseudomonadota; class Gammaproteobacteria; order Enterobacterales; family Enterobacteriaceae; genus Serratia; species Serratia proteamaculans. The sequence continues at coordinate 44,207 of NZ_WBKI01000002.1, forward strand.
ATTTTCCCTACAATCGAACCCATTGTCCGCCATTGTGGGAAAAGAGGTTATTCATGGGCACGGCTAAACACAGTAAATTATTGATCCTGGGCTCCGGCCCGGCTGGCTACACCGCCGCCGTTTACGCAGCGCGCGCCAACCTGAGCCCGGTATTGATTACCGGTATGGAACAAGGGGGTCAGTTGACCACCACCACCGAAGTGGAAAACTGGCCGGGTGATGCCGAAGGCCTGACCGGCCCGGCGCTGATGGAGCGTATGCGCGAGCATGCGGAAAAATTCCAGACCGAGATTGTGTTTGACCACATCAACAGCGTTGAGCTGCAGAATCGTCCGTTCCGTCTGTTTGGTGACAACGGCGAATACACCTGTGATGCTTTGATCATCGCCACTGGCGCTTCCGCACGGTACCTTGGCCTGCCTACCGAAGAAGCGTTCAAAGGCAAAGGCGTGTCTGCCTGTGCCACCTGCGACGGTTTCTTCTATCGCAATCAGAAAGTCGCGGTCGTCGGCGGTGGTAATACCGCCGTGGAAGAGGCTTTGTACTTGTCCAACATCGCGGCCGAAGTTCACCTGATTCACCGCCGTGACAGCTTCCGTTCAGAGAAAATCCTGATCAACCGGCTGATGGAGAAAGTGAAAAACGGCAATATCGTACTGCATACCGACCATACCCTGGACGAAGTGCTGGGCGATCAGATGGGCGTGACCGGCGTACGCATCCGCAGCACCAAAGCGGAAAACCAAACGCAGGACCTGGAACTGGCCGGCGTATTTATCGCCATCGGCCACAGCCCGAACACCAGCATTTTCGGTGGTCAGCTGGAACTGGAAAACGGCTATATCAAGGTGCAGTCCGGCATTCACGGTAATGCCACCCAGACCACCATTCCTGGCGTATTCGCTGCCGGCGACGTGATGGACCACATCTACCGCCAGGCGATCACCTCCGCCGGGACCGGTTGTATGGCGGCGCTGGACGCTGAGCGTTATCTGGACGGCATTGCCGGCGCAGAAGTGCTGTAACCCCACACTGTCATTTTGAAAAGCGGCTATCAAAGCCGCTTTTTTTTGCCGCCATCTTTCTGTTATACCGCTATTTGACCGCTTTATTATTTTCAGTCTGTCGGGTGAAGAGGTAACATTGGCCTTCACTTGTTCGCTTCAGGTTGGGGCAAACACTTTTTTTAACAGTACGTTAACCTTGTCTGTACCCACAGGCGCCGGCGACGCAGACCCATATCTGATGAAAAAAACCAGACAGCAACAGTTAACCCATTGGCTCAAAACTCAGAGCACCCTGGCGCAGCGTTGGTTGCGCCTTTCCATGTTGTTGGGGCTGATAAGCGGCATTCTGATTGTCGCCCAGGCATGGCTATTGGCTGCCCTGCTCCACGCGCTGATTATCGAGCACGCTCCGCGCGAACAGCTTATCCCCTCGTTTATCTGGCTGGCCGCCACCTTCGCATTGCGGGCGGTGTTGAGTTGGCTGCGTGAACGTGTCGGTTTTATCTGCGGACAGGTGATCCGCCAGCGTATGCGTCAGCAGGTGCTGGATAAACTGCAGCAACTCGGCCCGGCCTGGATCCAGGGCAAACCGGCCGGCAGTTGGGCCAGCATCATCGTCGAACAGATAGAAGACATGCAGGATTACTACTCTCGCTATCTGCCGCAGATGTACCTGGCGGTGTTTATTCCCGTGCTGATCCTGATCACCGTATTCCCGATAAACTGGGCCGCCGGCCTGATCCTGTTGACCACCGCTCCGCTGATCCCCATGTTTATGGCGCTGGTCGGTATGGGTGCCGCAGACGCCAACCGCCGCAACTTTGTGGCGCTGGCACGACTGAGCGGTAACTTCCTCGATCGTCTGCGCGGGCTGGATACGCTGCGCCTGTTTAACCGGGCTGAAGCCGAAACCGCGCAGATTGCCAAATCATCCGAGGATTTCCGTACTCGCACCATGGAAGTCTTGCGACTGGCATTTCTGTCGTCGGCGGTGCTGGAGTTCTTTGCTTCCATCTCCATCGCCGTGGTGGCGGTCTATTTTGGTTTCTCGTTCCTTGGCGAACTTAATTTTGGCAGCTACGGCACCGGCGTTACGCTGTTCGCCGGTTTCCTGGTGCTGATCCTGGCACCGGAATTCTTCCAGCCGCTGCGTGACCTTGGGGCCTTCTACCATGCCAAAGCGCAGGCGGTGGGCGCTGCAGAAGCGCTGGAAACCTTCCTCAGTGCCGAAGGCGAGCAAATGGGTAGCGGCACGCAAACGCTGGATAGCGATGCGCCGCTGGAGTTGCAGGCGCAGGATCTGGAGATCCTGTCACCGGATGGCGTGCTGCTGGCCGGCCCGCTGAGTTTCACTCTGCCCGCGAACCAGCGCATTGCTTTAGTCGGGTTGAGCGGTGCCGGTAAAAGCTCGCTGCTGAACCTGCTGCTGGGTTTTCTGCCCTATCGCGGTTCTCTGACGGTCAACGGCATCGAGTTGCGCGAATTGGCCGCCAAAGGCTGGCGCCAGCAGCTTGGCTGGGTAGGACAAAACCCGCACCTGCCGGCTCAAACGCTGCGGGCCAATATCCTGCTGGGCAACCCGCAGGCCAGTGACGCCCAGTTACAGCTGGCGGTAGAGCAAGCCTACGTCGGTGAGATCCTGCCACATTTGCCACAGGGATTAGAGACTGAAGTCGGCGATAACGCCGCCCGTCTCTCCGTCGGCCAGGCCCAGCGCGTAGCGGTTGCCCGGGCGCTTATCAGCCCACGTCGTTTACTGCTGCTGGATGAACCGGCCGCCAGCCTTGACGCCCACAGTGAACGGCGGGTGATGCAGGCGCTGAATGCCGCCTCGCATCAGCAAACTACCCTGCTGGTAACCCACCAGTTGGAAGATACCGAAGACTACGACCAGATTTGGGTCATGGACGGCGGACACATCGTCCAGCAAGGCGATTACGCCACGCTGAGTGCCCAACCGGGCCTGTTCGCCAATCTGATTGCACACCGCAGCGGGGATCTATAATCATGCGCGTTTTGCTGCCGTTTCTGGCGCTATACCGTCGTCACAGCCTGCTGATCTGTCTGGGCATTGTACTGGCCATCGTTACGCTGCTGGCCAGCATCGGCCTGCTGGCGCTGTCTGGCTGGTTCCTCGCCGCCTCGGCCCTCGCCGGGTTGGCGGGCCTGTTTACTTTCAACTACATGCTGCCGGCCGCCGGTGTACGCGGCGCCGCCATTTTCCGCACCGCCGGGCGCTACGCCGAACGCGTGGTCAGTCACGATGCCACCTTCCGCGTGCTGTCCCATCTGCGGGTGTTTACCTTTAAAAAGATCCTGCCACTGTCGCCGGGCGGCATTGCCCGTTTCCGTCAGGCCGATCTGCTTAACCGTCTGGTGGCGGATGTCGATACGCTGGATCATTTGTACCTGCGGGTGATCTCACCGCTGGTCAGCGCTGCCGCCGTGATTATGGTCGTCACTTACGGCCTGAGCTGGCTGGACACTTCCCTGGCGCTGACGCTGGGGGGCATTCTGCTGATGCTGCTGTTGCTGGTACCCCCGGTATTTTATCGTGCGGGCAAGCCGATTGGCGGCCAGTTGACCGCGCTGCGCGGCCAGTACCGTACCGACCTTACCGCCTGGCTGCAGGGCCAGGCCGAACTGGTGGTGTTTGGCGCCGTTGAAAGCTTCCGCGCCGATCTGGATACCACCGAGCAGCACTGGCAGCGCCGCCAATGGCAGCAGGCCTCGCTGGGCGGCATCGCGCAGGCACTGATGATCCTGGCTAGCGGCCTGACAGTCACCTTGTTGCTGTGGCTCACTGCGGCCGGTATCGGTGGTGACAGCCAGCCCGGTGCGCTGATCGCGCTGTTCGTGTTTGCCGCGCTGGCCTCATTTGAAGCGCTGATGCCGGTGGCTGGTGCTTTCCAGCATCTTGGGCAGGTGATCACTTCCGCCACCCGGGTGAAGCAGGTCATCGACCGGCAACCGGAGGTCAGCTTCCCTACCAGCGGCCCAGCGGCTGAGAAAGGCGCTGCCCTGAGTCTGCAACGGCTGACCTTCACCTACCCCGACCAACCGCTGCCGGTAGTGCAGGACGTCACGCTGGAGATTGCCGCCGGTGAACACATTGCTCTGCTCGGGCGTACCGGCTGCGGCAAATCAACCCTGTTGCAATTGCTAACCCGCGCCTGGAACGCTGATAGCGGTCAGGTGCTGCTCAACGGCCAGCCACTGAGCGCTTACAATGAAACCACGCTGCGCCAGATGACCACCGTCGTCAGCCAGCGGGTGCATATTTTCAGCGATACGCTGCGTGAAAACCTGCGCATCGCCGCCCCGGCGGCAACCGATGAACAACTGCGCGAGGTCTTGCAGCAGGTCGGACTGGACAAGCTGCTGGAGAACGAGGGGCTGAATGCCTGGCTGGGAGATGGTGGTCGCCAGCTTTCCGGCGGTGAGCAGCGTCGTCTGGGTATTGCCCGTGCGCTGTTGCATCAGGCCCCTCTGTTGCTGCTCGATGAACCGACCGAAGGCCTGGATGCCGAGACCGAACAGCAGATCCTGGCACTACTGCGCAAGCACTGTCAGGGGAAAACGCTGATCCTGGTCACTCACCGTCTGTATGGGCTGGAGCACCTGGACCGCATCTGCGTGATGGACGGCGGCCAGATTGTCGAGCAAGGTGATCATCTCACCCTGATGCGTCAACAGGGGCGTTATGCCCACTTCCGCCAACGTATCAGTGGTATACCGCTGTAAAATGGCCTGTAGAGGACGCTGAGACCTTATATGCGCATTGTTAAGCTGTCACCGCAGTCATTGGCGTTCCCCTCTCCTGAGGGCGCTCTGCGCGATCCTAACGGGCTGCTGGCAATTGGCGGCGATCTGACCGCGCCGCGTTTGCTGGCCGCTTATGAGCGAGGCATCTTCCCCTGGTTCTCGCCGGGGGAAGCCATTCTGTGGTGGTCGCCGGACCCCCGGGCGGTGCTGTTCCCGGCCGAACGTCATATCAGCCGCAGTCTGAAACGTTTTCTGCGCAGTACCGCTTTGCGCGTTACGCTGAATCATGACTTTGCCGCGGTGATCGCCGCCTGCGCCGATCGACCGGAAGAAGGCACCTGGATTGGCCCGGAAGTACAACGTGCTTATTTGCATCTTCACCGCCTTGGCTTCGCCCACTCGATCGAGGTTTGGCAGGATGAAGAGTTGGTCGGTGGCATGTACGGTATCGCTCAGGGGGCGCTATTTTGCGGCGAGTCGATGTTTAGCCGCACCACTAATGCCTCCAAGTGCGCCCTGATGACTTTTTGCCGCCATTTTGCCGCTTATGGCGGAGAATTGATTGACTGTCAGGTGCTTAACGCTCACACTGCCACGCTGGGTGCGAGAGAGATCCCCCGAAGACAATTTTTGCAGCAGCTCAGCCAACTTCAGCGCAAGCCATTAGCGCCAGAGTGTTGGGCACCGCAAGTTTTACCCCCACAGCAGGTTGAACCACCCTCCCCAACAAACTAATTTTGCGGAAACGGTGCAATGTTCACCGACACTTCTTTACATAATGTGGGTTTTTCGGCATTATCTTGCCGGTTAAAAACTAAGGTAGTTAGACCTAGAGGATTCGATGGCCAAAGAAGACAATATTGAAATGCAGGGCACCGTTCTTGATACGCTGCCAAACACCATGTTCCGCGTTGAATTAGAAAACGGGCACGTGGTTACCGCACATATCTCCGGTAAAATGCGTAAGAACTACATCCGCATCCTGACGGGCGACAAAGTCACTGTAGAGCTGACCCCGTACGACCTGAGCAAAGGCCGCATTGTCTTCCGTAGCCGTTAATCGGCTCACTCGTCGCCAGCCGATGGCGGCACCGAGGATGTAATGCCTCCGGAGCCCTTTCCGTTTACCCCCGTAGCAACGTTCAACATCGAGTTGCAGGTGCGCAGGTAAACTGAGAGGGCTCAATCATTTCTGTTGTGGTGATGATTTTCACCCATAAAAAAAGCGATGCCGAAGCATCGCTTTTTCTTTATCTGACCTCGGACTTAGTGCACCGCACCTTCATCCGCTTTGCGCATTGACGCGCTGATAAATTGGTAAGTCAGTTTCTGATTCTCTTTGTCCAGCTCAACTTTCACCGAGCCGCCATCCACCAGTGAACCAAACAGCAATTCGTTGGCCAGTGGTTTCTTCAGGTTTTCCTGCATCACACGCGCCATTGGACGAGCCCCCATCGCACGGTCATAGCCTTTCACTGACAGCCAGTCACGCGCTTCGTCACTCACTTCCAGCGACACGCCCTTCGCATCCAGCTGTGCCTGCAGTTCGACGATAAACTTGTCGACAACCTGCTGAATGACTTCGGCCGACAGATGGTTGAACCAAATAATGTTGTCCAGGCGGTTACGGAATTCCGGCGTGAACACTTTTTTGATCTCTTCCATCGCGTCGGTGCTGTTGTCCTGCTGGACCAGACCGATCGATTTACGTTCTGTCTCGCGTACCCCGGCGTTGGTGGTCATCACCAGGATCACGTTGCGGAAGTCCGCCTTGCGGCCGTTGTTATCGGTCAGGGTACCATTGTCCATCACCTGCAGCAGCAGGTTGAACACGTCCGGGTGCGCCTTCTCGATTTCATCCAGCAGCACTACCGAGTGCGGATGTTTGAGCACCGCATCGGTCAGCAGACCGCCCTGATCGTAACCGACATAACCCGGAGGTGCGCCAATCAGACGGCTGACGGTATGACGTTCCATATACTCGGACATGTCAAAACGCAGCAGTTTGATATCCATCGCCTTCGCCAGCTGAACCGTGACCTCGGTTTTCCCGACGCCGGTTGGCCCGGCAAACAGGAAGGAACCGACAGGCTTGCGATCGTGTCCCAGACCCGCCCGGCTCATCTTGATCGCTTCGGTCAATGCTTCAATCGCCTGATCCTGACCAAACACCAGCATTTTCAAACGGTCGCCCAGACTTCTCAACACATCACGATCGCTCGCTGACACGGTTTTTTCCGGAATGCGCGCGATACGCGCCACCACCGACTCAATGTCGGCAACGTTGACGGTTTTCTTGCGCTTGCTGATCGGCATTAAGCGACTGCGAGCACCCGCCTCGTCGATCACGTCGATAGCCTTGTCCGGCAAATGACGGTCATTGATGTATTTCACTGACAGCTCAACCGCCGCACGCACCGCTTTCGCGGTATAACGCACATCGTGGTGTGCTTCGTACTTGGTTTTCAGGCCGTTGATGATCTGAATGGTCTCTTCCGGCGTTGGCTCGGTAATGTCGATTTTCTGGAAACGACGGGCCAGTGCGCGGTCTTTTTCAAAAATGTTGCTGAATTCCTGATAGGTGGTCGAGCCGATGACCCGGATCTTGCCGCTGGAAAGCAGCGGTTTGATCAGGTTAGCGGCATCTACCTGCCCACCGGACGCCGCACCGGCACCGATAATGGTGTGGATCTCATCGATAAACAGAATGCTGTTCTTATCCTGCTCCAGCTGTTTCAGCAGGGCTTTGAAGCGTTTTTCGAAGTCGCCGCGGTATTTGGTGCCCGCCAGCAGCGAACCGATGTCCAGGGAATACAGGGTGCAGTCCGCCATCACTTCCGGAACGTCGCCCTGCACAATGCGCCAGGCCAGCCCTTCGGCAATCGCGGTTTTACCCACGCCGGACTCACCCACCAATAACGGGTTGTTCTTGCGGCGACGGCACAGTACCTGGATAGCGCGTTCCAGCTCAGGGTCACGGCCAATCAACGGATCGATGCCGCCCACCCGGGCCAGTTGATTGAGGTTGGTGGTGAAGTTCTCCATACGGTCTTCCCCTCCGGACTGCTCTTCATTCACCGGGTTTTCCGCATTTGGCGCTTGGCCCGGCTCGTCTTTACGTGTGCCATGTGAAATGAAGTTCACTACGTCAAGACGACTGACGTCGTGTTTGCGCAGCAGGTAAGCCGCCTGCGACTCCTGCTCGCTGAAAATTGCCACCAGCACGTTGGCGCCGCTGACTTCGCTGCGGCCGGAAGATTGCACATGGAATACCGCACGCTGCAGTACGCGCTGGAAGCTAAGCGTCGGCTGAGTATCGCGCTCTTCTTCGCTGGCGGGCAGCGTCGGCGTGGTTTGTTCGATAAAGGCTTCGAGTTCCTGGCGCAGTGCAGCCAGGTCCACCGTACATGCCTCAAGCGCTTCCCGCGCGGCAGGGTTGCTGAGTAACGCCAGCAACAGGTGCTCCACGGTCATAAACTCGTGTCTGTGCTCACGCGCCCTGGCGAAAGCCATGTTGAGACTGAGTTCCAGTTCTTGATTGAGCATAAGCACCTCCCCAATAGATTGCCTTAATCAGGCTTTTTCCAGCGTACAAAGCAACGGATGCTCGTTCTCCCTGGCATAACGGTTCACATGTACGACTTTGGTTTCCGCCACCTCGGCGGTAAAAACACCACAGATCGCCTTGCCTTGATAGTGGACCGTGAGCATCAGTTGCGTTGCGCGTTCAATATCATAAGAAAAGAACTTTTGCAGAACGTCAATCACAAATTCCATCGGTGTGTAATCGTCGTTGTTAAGTATAACTTTATACATAGACGGCGGTTTTACCGCATCGATTTGTTTTTCTTCGGCTAAGTGTTCAAAATTTAGCCAATCGTTGTTATTGCCCATCGCTGCTCATCTTCTCTGCTCTGTCCTTTAATATGGGGACAGGTTCCGGTTATTCAAAGTGGGGTATTCATACTATTTTATCATCTTCGCCGCCATCCCGCCGCACTGGAACGTGCGCAAAAATCACTGACGAATTGTTACCAAACAATGTCAATAGCGTTACCTGCTTCAAACTTTGATGAACTGCACCCCACCGACAAAAGCCGATCCCTTGACGTGATGATCATTTGCTCTAGAGTGTAAATTCGTGAGCTGGTGGTGTTTTAACCACTCTCAGGCTCATCTGCTGCCTGCCATTGGCAGGTGCGAATTCAGTTATTCATCTCACCTAAAAATAGCGTTGCGAGGGATGTAAAAGCATGGAGACGGGTACTGTTAAATGGTTCAACAACGCCAAAGGGTTTGGGTTTATCTGTCCTGAAGGCGGCGGCGAAGACATATTCGCCCATTACTCTACGATCAAGATGGACGGGTACCGGACGCTAAAAGCTGGCCAGCAGGTCAGTTTTGACGTGCACCAGGGGCCAAAAGGGAATCATGCGAGTCTTATTGTGCCAGTGGAAAGCGAGGCGTTGGCCTAAACGCTTCCACCCAGTCAGTCTGAAACACCGAAAAGAATGCCAGCCGCCGTATGACTGGCATTTTTTATTATGCCCGTCGTATTCAAGCTGCAGCGTTGTTACCTGCACTCGCTCACCTCAGTTACTTACTCAAGTAAGCGCCTGAGGATGAGCGAGCTGGGCGCCTAACTGCAGCTTGAAATTCATAGGGCAGGCCAGGCTATTCGCGCGCCAGCGCGTCAATCGGGTTAAGCCGCGCCGCACTGCGCGCCGGCAGATAGCCGAATACCACGCCGATTGCCGTTGAACAAACAAATGCGCTCAGCAACGCCGCCGGTGGGAAACTGATTTGCCATCCCGGTAGCACCAGTTGAACCAACAGGCCGATGGCAAACGACAGCATGATGCCCAACGCGCCGCCGACCAGACACACCAGCACCGCTTCAATCAGGAACTGTTGTAGTACGTCACCGGATCGAGCCCCCACCGCCATACGAATGCCGATCTCACGGGTACGTTCGGTCACCGACACCAACATAATGTTCATCACGCCGATCCCACCAACCACCAGTGAAATTACCGCCACCAGCGTCAGGAACAACTGTAGCGTACGCGTGGTTTTTTCTGCGGTCTGCACCAGACTGTCCATGTTATAGGTGAAGATGTCTTTCTTGCCGTGGCGCAGCGTCAGCAAGCGCGTCAACTGCTGCTCCGCCTCCTGGCTGTTGTAGCCCTCGCGGATACGCACGGTGATCGAATCGAAATAGGCATTGCCCATCAGCCGATTGGCCATGGTGCTGTAGGGCACCCAGACATTCAGCGTCTTGCTGCTGCCGAACATCGACTGTTTTTCTTTCGCCACCCCGACCACCGTCGCCGGCATATTGCCCACCAGGATCACCTGCCCCACCACATCCTTCTGGTGCGGGAACAGCCGGCGCTGCGTATTGGCGTCAATTACCACCGTTTGCGACTGCGATTGCACCTGCAGTTGATCAATACCGATGCCCTGGGTAAAGGTCATGCCGTATACGCGGAAAAACTGCTCGCTGACCCCGGTGACGTTGGCCGCCACGTCGACGTTACCCAACCGCAGCCGCATGCTGCTGGCGATGCTGGGTGACAGTGCATTGACGTAGGGTTGCTCACGGAGCGCTGCAAGGTCGTCGTACTTCAGCGCCTGGCGAAAGGTCGGGTCGTCGTCACCAAAGTCCTTGCCGGGATAAATGTCGACCGTATTGGTGCCGATAGATTTGATGTCCGCCAGCACCATCTGTTTGGCGGCGTCGCCGATCACCAGGATCGACACCACCGAAGCGATGCCGATAATAATCCCCAGCATGGTCAACGCGGTACGCATTTTACTTGCCGCCATCGCTCGCCAGGCCATCACCAGCGCCTCACGGAAACGGCCGGTGGTTTGCTGCCAGGACGGGGCCGGGGCCACCATATCCAGGGGTTTGGCGTTCGGGTTGCGGCGCTGTTCCGGCCGTGAATCGGCAATGATCTCCCCATCGCGAATTTCAATGATCCGCTCAGCCTGTCGGGCCACCGCCGGGTCGTGGGTGACGATAATCACCGTATGCCCCTGCTCGCGCAGTTGCTTGAGGATCGCCATCACTTCTTCGCCGGAGTGGCTATCGAGAGCACCGGTCGGTTCATCCGCCAGGATCACCTGCCCACCGTTCATCAACGCGCGAGCAATACTGACCCGTTGCTGCTGGCCACCGGAAAGCTGGCTTGGCCGGTAGCCCACACGCTCACTGAGCCCCAGGCGCTGCAACAACGCCACCGCCCGCTCGCGCCGCGCCGCCTTTCCCAACCCGGCATACACCGCCGGGACCTCAACGTTATGCGCAGCGCTCAGATGGGGCAGTAAATGATAACGCTGGAAGATAAAGCCAAAATGCTCACGCCGCAGCCGGGCCAACGCATCGCCATCGAGCGTCGCGACGTCCTGCCCCGCCACCCGATACACGCCGGCGCTGGGCTTATCCAGGCAACCGAGAATATTCATCAGCGTCGATTTGCCGGAGCCAGAGGCCCCCATGATCGCCACCATTTCACCGGCTTCGATGCTCAGGCTCACGTCCTTCAGGACCGCCACCGTCTGATCGCCCGATTGATAGCTGCGGCAAATACCGCTCAATTCCAGCAGCGCGGCCATCAGAGAGCCTCCGCGCCGCCGCGGCTGACAATCACTTCATCGCCGATGTTCAATCCGCTGAGAATTTGCACGTCAATATTGTTCCGCAGGCCAATGACCACCTCACGCTTTTCCTCCTTGCCCTGTTTCAATATCGAAACCTGGTAGCGATTATCGGCAATTTGATCGCCCAGCGCCGCCAAAGGAATGACCTGTGCCTGACTGACGCCCGCCAGTTGGATATGCACCTGCGCGGTCATTTGCAGTCGCAGCAACCCCTCGGGGTTCGGCACTTCAAAACGTGCATAGTAAAAGATGGCGTTATTGACCTTTTCCGGCGTCGGCTGAATATCTTTCAGCACGCCGTCAAAGCGCCGGTTCGGATCGCCCAGTACGGTAAACCAGGCTTTTTGGCCCGGTTTGAGGCTGATAACGTCTGCTTCCGATACCTGAGCCTTCACCAACATGGTGCTGAGATCGGCCAGGGTCAAAATGTTTGGCGCCTGTTGTGCGGCGATCACCGTCTGGCCCTGCAAGGTGGTGATTTGCACCACGTCACCGTCCATCGGTGCTTCAATCCGGGTAAACGCCAGATTGATTTTTGCGGTATCCAGGCTGGCCTGATTTCTGGCGATCTGCGCCTGAATGGTGCCCACCTGGGCTTTTTTCACCGCCAGTTGGGTTGCCGCCTGATCCAAATCCTGGCGTGATACCGCCTGCAGTTTGGCCAGCGCCTGATTGCGCTGCAGCGTTACCGCCGCCAGCTGTTGTTCCGCCTGAGCCTGCTGCAACTGAGCATGCAACTCACGCAAGGTAGCCTCACCCTCTCGGATGCTGTTTTGCGCCTGCTGCGGGTCAATCACGCCCAGTAACTGGCCCTTTTTCACCCGGTCGCCAATCTCGACGTACAGGCTTTCCAACTGACCGCTGACCTGCGCGCCCACGTCAACTTTGCGCACTGCGTCAAGCTGGCCGGTCGCCAATACGTTTTGCTGTAGATCGCCCTTGGCAACCTTCACCGTTTTAAATGGGGTCGCTGTCGGATGGCCAAAGTGCCAGGCCGCTACTGCGGCAATCGCCACCAGTACCACCAGCACCATGACCCAGCGTCGTTTATGTCCTTTAAACCACGTCAAAATAGATTCCTGTCTGTTGCAATTGAAGCTGCCAATGGCGGCTAAATTATCACGCACAGTGCTGAATAACTAAACCTTAGCTCAACACATTGTGGAGACACCCTTGGTTACATTCAGTATTGAACTCCCGTTTAGTCAAGGCTTGTTGAAATAGCGCCATTCAACACAGTCAAGGATTTCATCATGTCTCAGCTCAGCTATCCACTCGTATCTGCTCGCCCGCTTAACGGCTGGCAACTGATGACGGCGCTGGCCAATGGCGACAAAATGCCGAGCAAAGCCTGGAAGAAAACATCATTCCGCCTTAAGTTTATCGGTCGTTCGTTATTTTCCTGGCGCACCACCAGTGGCCTGCTCAACATGCTGGCGTCCAACCCTTTGCTGGATGAGATCCTGAGCGCGCAACCCAACCTGCCGTGCAAGCTGCATCGCCCCTATCTGGCAGCAAACATGAGCAAAATCGAGGGCCTGTTCGCCCTGCGCGACCATTACGATCTCAGCAAACAACGCATGCCAATGAAAATGCTGCTCGGTCATCTGAACAAGCCCTTTATGCTGACCAGCGCCAGCGGCAAGAGTGGCGGTGCGGTGTCACTGGAGCTGGCAGCCATTGATCACCTGAATAAAGAAGGGGAAGCCACTCTGCTGCTGCGTAATGCCAACGGGATCATGCTGGCGGAAATCACCTTTGCACTGATGCACTTTCAGCAACAGCCAACGTTGTTTATCGGGGGGTTGCAGGGGGCCAATCACCAGGTACCCCACGCGGAAATCCAGCAGGCCACCAAAGAGTGCCACGGGTTATTCCCAAAACGGCTGGTGCTGGAGGGCATTTGCACACTGGCACGTCATCTGGGCATTCAGCAAATCGTGGCGGTCGGCAACAGCACCCATATCTATCAGAACTGGCGTTATCAGAGTAAAAAGAAACAACTACTGCATGCCGATTACGATCAATTTTGGATATCAATAGGCGGCAAGATGCTGGAAAGCGGCTATTTTCTATTGCCGGAACACATCACTCGCAAACCCATCGATGACGTCGTCAGTAAAAAACGTGCAGAATACCGCCGTCGCTATCAACTGCTGGACGAGCTGGAACAGGGAATGGCGGAGCATTTCAACGCCCAATCCCGTTTTGCCGGGGCCTAATCGGCCCGGCCGCGCGCCAGCCAGATCACGCGTGAGAACATTTTCTTCAGCAGGGGGGGCACCGAATCCGTGCCCCGCTCACCCGCGGTCATCGCAACCTCAATCGCCAGGTCGGGCTTCGAGGAGTGATGCACCGCCTTGAGGATCACCTTACGTACCGGCATCTGGCCATTGCTCGGCACGGAGGCCACCCGGTAATAGACCGAGCTGAAGCCTTCACGGAACATAAAGTGTTCCATATCCGGCGCCGGTAACGCGGTCAAACGGTCTCGCTCGTTATCGTCATGGTTATCCAGCATGCTACGTACGGTACTGGCGTATTTTCTCCCCGCCTCATCGCCGTCCACCAGCGCATGCCACTCAATGCCCATCCGCCGGGCAAACCTTAGCAACGGCTTCAGGCCGCACTGGGCAAACTCGATCACCCGCACCCCTTCCGCTTCAAAGTGATAACCACACTGGCGCGCCAGCTCATTCAGCAGCCAGACTTCCGTTTCACCTTCCACCAGCAGCCAACAGCGGGCAAACAACGACGACGGTCGGTTAAAGCGAATATGAAATGAAATGCGTCGCCCGTCCTCCGGGCCCAAACCGCGTGGCCCAAGGCGATAAGTGGCAACCCGCCCCGACTCACGCACTAACCGGCAAACGTGCTCAACCGGCACCAGGGAGACCAGTTCGCTGGAATTGGTGGTGGTGATGCGCTGCAGCGGCAGCTGGTTCAGCAGCCCCCAGGCCACCGACAGCATGATCGGATGCAGACGGGTCTCCGGATCCTCCACCAGCAACAGCGGCCGGGCGTGCGGATCCAGCTTGACGCTGCCCTTGGCCTGCAGCAGCGTAGAAAACATGCCCAGTAAAATAAGACGCATACTGCGGCTATTAGGTTCGGCCACCATGCGGTTGATACTGTCCAGCGAACGCCATGCCAGCTGATCCTGATCTTGATCCAGTCGCTGTCGGCGTGGCCTTGTCACCTGCGAGCCCTGTTCAGCGAAGTAGTGTTCCAGCAGTTGCTGCATGGCCGCCAACCCCTGACGCATCTCGGCATTGGTCAATTTTTGCGGGTTACGCACCAACTCACGCGTCAATTGATCCAATTGCAGGGACAGCGCCTTGTTATCCGCCGGGTTTTCGTTATTCAGCGTACTGGGCCGCAGGCGGCGGATAAAACGTGCATCGCGCAGGCGCAGTACCGGGTGAATCCGGATGATGGCATGCACCAGTTGCTCAATATGATGCAATTGCATCGCATTGCCGTCCGCATCCAGGAAGCCACGCCAGGTACATACCGTATCGTCATCAGCCAATTCGCCTTCGCAACGGTAATAAATGCGGTTCAGGTTATCGTCACCCTTAATCCACAGCGGCGACAGATGGCGGTAACGGGGCAGATGAGCATGGCCAATGTCTTTTTCACAGAAGGTAAAAACCACCTGCAAATGTCGATCTTTGGCCTCTTCCTCACCGGGCGGGAAATGAAAGTCATGCGCCTCAAAACGGTACAGCTTGGGCTCTGGGGCCAGCAGCAAAGTCAGCGCGTCAAGCAGGCTGGATTTACCCCAGGCGTTTTCGCCGAGCAGCAGCGTGTTGTCATCCAGCATCAGTGATAGCCGGTTGATGCCGCGGAAACCTACAATCTCGATACGCTCTAAGAACATCTGTCGCCTCCCGTGCGCACTGCCACCGTCCTTCATGGGGTGACCTCCTCAGAGCATGGTCAAAAAACCCCTTGCAGGTCAAGCGGACGAGGTTAAATCTGCCGCTTTACTCCGGCCGTTGTTTTGGTTAGCTTGTTGAGCCCCGCCGGTCACCCGCGCGCCATCCGCTGAACAAAGGACGTAAGCTTCACCATGTATTCAGGACTGCTGATTATTCTGTTACCGCTGATTGCCGGTTACCTCATTTCTTTACGCAGCAGGACGTTACTGCAAACCATCAACCGCCTGCTGAGCGGGATGGTGTACGTGATCCTGTTCTTTATGGGCATCAGCCTGGCGTTTCTGGAGGACCTGAGCAGCAATCTGGTCTTGATCTTCCAGTATGCCTCGGTGTTTTTCCTGTGCATTCTCGCCGCCAGTTTACTGATGTTGATGCTGCTGGAACGCAAAATGCCGTGGCACAACAGCCATAAACAGGAAAAGCTGCCCTCACGCCTGCATATGGCACTCGAGTCGTTCAAACTGTGCGGCGTGGTGCTCGGCGGCTTCCTGCTCGGCCTGACGCAGTGGCAATGGCTGCAATTCGCCAATAAAGGCAGCGAGTATGCGTTGATTTTCCTGCTGCTTCTGGTCGGCATCCAACTGCGCAACAGCAGCATGACGCTGCGCCAGATCGTGCTTAACCGTCGCGGCATGATGGTTGCGGTCGTGGTGGTCGTTAGCGCACTGGCCGGGGGGGCTCTGGCGGCACAGCTGCTGGGGTTGCCGATCAAAGCCGGGCTGGCGATGGCGTCCGGTTTTGGCTGGTACTCGCTTTCCGGCATTCTGATCACCGACGCCTACGGCCCGGTCCTGGGTAGCGCCGCCTTCTTTAACGATCTGGCGCGCGAACTGGTAGCGATTATGCTGATCCCAACACTGGTACGTCGCAGCCGTTCCACCGCGCTGGGCCTGTGTGGCGCCACCTCAATGGACTTTACCCTGCCAGTGCTGCAACGCAGCGGGGGTATGGAGATAGTGCCGCCAGCCATTGTGCACGGCTTCCTGCTGAGCCTGTTGGCACCGGTACTGATCGCCCTGTTCTCTTGATTTCTGCCCGGGGGCATTGCCCCCGGAAAGCGTAATAATTCCCATCCGCATGGCAAAGTTGCGCTAAATCAAACTTGCCCTTGGTAGCATCACAAAAGCCTTTTTAAGCCCCGGTTGCCGATCTATGCTCATAAACAAGCATTATAAATGCAACTTTAAAAAGGAAGCGATTATGTTCTGTGTGCAATGTGAACAAACCATCCGTACCCCAGCCGGCAACGGCTGCTCCTATGCCCAGGGCATGTGTGGCAAAACGGCGGAAACCTCTGACCTGCAGGATCTGCTGGTCGCAGCGTTACAGGGATTATCCGCCTGGGCGTTGCAGGCCCGGGCGCTCGGGATCGTCGATCATGATATCGACAGCTTTGCCCCACGCGCCTTCTTCTCGACCCTGACCAATGTTAACTTCGATTCAGAGCGTATCATCGGTTACGCGCGCGAAACCATCGCTCTGCGTGAGTCTTTGGCCGCCCGTTGCCGGTTGCTGGACGCAGGTGTACGCGTCGATCATCCCCTGGCCACGCTGCAGTTGGCCGGCGATGATATGCCCTCACTGTTGCAACAGGCCTCTCAGTTTGCCCTGAATACCGATAAAGCCGAGGTCGGTGACGACGTGCACGGCCTGCGCATGCTGTGCCTGTATGGTCTGAAAGGCGCTGCGGCTTATATGGAACACGCCCACGTGCTGGGCCAGTCCGATGACCAAATTTACGCCGACTACCACGCTTTTATGGCCTGGCTCGGCACCCAGCCGCGCGACGTGGATACCCTGCTGAATAACGCCATGGGCATCGGTAAAATGAACTTTAACGTGATGGCGATCCTCGATCACGGAGAGACTCAGGCCTATGGCGATCCGGTACCCAGTGCGGTTAACGTGCGCCCGGTGGCGGGTAAAGCCATTCTGATCTCCGGCCATGATCTGAAAGATCTGCGCATGCTGCTGGAACAGACCGAAGGCCAGGGCGTGAACGTCTACACCCACGGTGAAATGTTGCCGGCACACGGCTACCCGGAACTGAAAAAATTCAAGCATCTGGTGGGCAACTACGGCAGCGGCTGGCAGAACCAGCAAACCGAGTTTGCCAAATTCCCCGGCCCGATCCTGATGACCTCCAACTGCATTATCGATCCTGAAGTGGGTAACTACGGCGATCGCATCTGGACACGCAGCATCGTCGGTTGGCCGGGCGTTAACCATCTGGAAGGGGACGATTTCGCCCTGGTGATCGCTCAGGCTCAGGGCATGAGCGGCTTTCCGTACAGCGAAATCGAACATATGATCACCGTCGGTTTTGGCCGCCAGACGCTGCTCAACGCCGCTGATACGGTGATCGACCTGGTGGCGCAAAAGAAACTGCGTCACGTCTTTTTGGTCGGCGGTTGTGACGGCAGCCGTGATGAACGCAGCTACTTTACCGACTTCGCCCGCAGCGTACCGCAAGACTGCCTGATCATGACCTTGGCCTGCGGCAAATACCGCTTCAACAAGCTGGATTTCGGTACTCTGGAAGGTTTGCCACGCCTGCTGGACGTCGGCCAATGTAACGACGCCTATTCTGCCATCATGCTGGCGGTCAAACTTGCCGATACCCTCGGCTGCTCGGTCAACGAGCTGCCGCTGAGTCTGGTGTTGTCATGGTTTGAGCAAAAGGCGATCGTCATCCTGCTGACGCTGCTGTCACTGGGAGTCAAAAACATTGTCACCGGGCCGACCGCGCCGGGCTTCCTGACCGACAACCTGATGGCCATTCTCAACGACAAGTTCGGCATGCGTCCGATCACCACCGTTGAGCAGGATCTGCAAGCCCTTCTCGGCTGATAACGTTATTCCTGGGGTCGCGGATAGCGGCCCCTTTGCTTTTGAGGTGCCCGATGACCCAACCCAGCCCACTTTGCCCCAACCGCATGCAGGTGCATTCGATCCAGCAGGAAACCGCTGACGTCTGGACGCTGAATCTGATTTGCGATGTTTTTTACCCTTATCAACCCGGTCAGTTTGCGCTGGTCAGCATTGGCAATAGCGAAGACACGCTGCGCGCCTATACGCTGTCCTCCTCACCCGGTCAGAGTCGTTTTCTCAGCATCAGCGTGCGTTGCCTGCCGGACGGCGTGGGTTCACGCTGGTTAACCCGCGACGTCAAACCCGGCAATACCCTGTGGCTGTCCGATGCACAAGGCGAGTTCAGCTGTGAACGGCACCCGGCCGATCGTTACCTGATGCTGGCGGCCGGTTGTGGCGTCACGCCGATTATCTCCATGTGTCGCTGGCTGGTAGCGAACCGTCCGGCCTGTGATATCGCGGTGATCTTTAACGTGCGTACCCCTGCTGACACCATTTTCGCCGAACAATGGCGCGAGTTGTGCGCCGCGCATCCGCAGCTGCGGCTGACGCTTATGGCCGAACAGGATATTCAGCCGGGCTATCTCAGCGGACGAATCAGTGCCGAAGTGCTGCGCCAGACGCTGCCGGATCTCACCGAGCGCACGGTGATGACCTGTGGCCCCGCGCCCTATATGACTCAGGCAGAACAGCTTTGTCTGCAGCTTGGTGTGCCGGCCAGCCGCTTCCATAAGGAGCAATTCCATACCCCGGCAGAAACCGATGCCGAACAGGGTGAAGGATTAACCCTGCGTACCGCTCGCCCTCTGCGTGAGTTCCGCGTACCGGTCGGCAGCACGCTGCTGGCGGCAATGGAAGCTCACGCGCTGCCGGTCAACGCCGCCTGTCGCGCCGGGGTGTGTGGTTCATGTAAAACCCGCATCCTCGAAGGTGACTACACCACCAGCAGCAGCATGACGCTGACTGCGGCTGAAATCGCCCAGGGCTACGTGCTGGCCTGCAGTTGCCAACTGCAAGGTGACGTCACCCTCGCCTGACACTTTCTGCCCCGTCGGCCACGATGGGGCATTTATCGGCAAGCAGGCTTTCCCTTCCCCTTCTACACTTTCCCGGTTCCATGCATGTCACTGCGTTTATTTGAGAAAGACTGATAAGTCATACCCAATAGATTTCAAGTCACGCTTGCCGACTGGTTGTGGTTTGAAAGACGAGGGGGCCTTTACAACGCTTGGGGGAATTATGAAGCAAACTGTAGCCACACTGATCGCCAAAACTCTGGAACAGGCCGGTGTGAAACGCATTTGGGGCGTCACCGGTGATTCGCTCAACGGACTCAGCGACAGCCTGCACCGTATGGGCACCATCGAATGGCTGGGAACGCGCCACGAAGAGGTCGCCGCCTTCGCCGCCGGAGCAGAAGCCCAGCTTACCGGTCAGTTGGCGGTCTGTGCCGGTTCCTGTGGCCCAGGCAACCTGCATCTGATTAACGGTCTGTTTGACTGTCATCGCAACCACGTACCAGTATTGGCGATTGCCGCACACATTCCCTCCAGCGAGATCGGCAGCGGCTATTTCCAGGAAACCCACCCGCAAGAACTGTTCCGCGAATGCAGCCACTACTGTGAACTGGTTTCCAACCCGGAACAGTTGCCACGGGTGCTGGAAATTGCCATGCGCAAGGCGATCCTCAATCGCGGCGTGTCGGTGATCGTACTGCCGGGCGACGTGGCACTGCGTATGGCACCGGAAGACGCCAGCATGGTGTGGCACACCCCGGCACTGCCGCTGGTGCAGCCGCCAATGAGCGAACTGAACAAGCTGGCGGCCACCCTGAACAAAGCGAAGAACATTACGCTGATGTGCGGCAGTGGCTGCGCCGGCTCGCATGACGAAGTGGTCAAATTGGCCGAACTGCTGCAGGCACCGGTGGTCCATGCGCTGCGCGGTAAAGAGCATATCGAATGGGATAACCCTTACAGCGTCGGCATGACCGGGCTGATCGGTTTCTCTTCCGGCTACCACGCGATGATGAACGCCGATACCCTGGTGCTGCTCGGCACCCAATTCCCCTACCGTGCGTTCTATCCAACCAACGCCAATATCATTCAGATCGACATCAACCCCGGCAGCATCGGCGCCCACTGCCCGGTCAATATGGCGCTGGTGGGCGATATCCATACCACCCTCACCGCGCTGCTGCCGCAGTTGGAACCGAAGAGCGACCGTGCGTTTCTCGACAAGGCGCTGGAGCACTACCGCACTGCGCGTAAGGATCTCGACGGACTGGCAACCGCCAATGACGATCAACCGATTCATCCGCAGTATCTGGCACAGCAGCTTAGCCAGTACGCCAGTGATGATGCCATCTTCACCTGTGACGTCGGTACGCCAACGGTGTGGGCCGCACGCTATCTGAAGATGAACGGCAAACGCCGCCTGCTCGGGTCATTCAACCACGGCTCGATGGCCAACGCCATGCCACAAGCCATTGGCGCACAGGCCACCGAACCGAACAAACAGGTAATTGCCATGTGCGGTGACGGCGGCTTTACCATGCTGATGGGGGATTTTCTGTCGCTGGCGCAACTGAAACTGCCGGTCAAGATTGTGATATTCAACAACAGCGTGCTGGGCTTTGTGGCGATGGAAATGAAGGCCGGCGGCTACCTGACCGACGGCACCGATCTGCACAACCCGGATTTTGCCGCAATTGCCAACGCCGCCGGCATCAAGGGCATTCGCGTGGAGAAAGCTTCGGATCTGGATGCTGCACTGCAAGAAATGCTGGCGCACCCGGGTCCGGCGTTGCTGGACGTGGTCACCGCCAAGCAAGAACTGGCGATGCCGCCGCAGATCAAATTCGAACAGGCCAAGGGCTTTAGCCTGTATATGCTGCGCGCCATTATCAACGGTCGCGGCGACGAAGTGGTCGAGCTGGCAAAAACCAACTGGTTGCGTTAATAATCGTGTCCTCTTTCAGCTAAAACTATCCCCAACAGATTTCAAGTTGCAGCCAACAACGCTGCGGCTTGAAAGATGAAGGGGATAAAGGATTTTTATGCTTATCGATTTACGCAGTGACACAGTGACCCGTCCCAGCGCCGCGATGCGCGAAGCCATGGCCCAGGCCGAAGTCGGTGATGACGTTTACGGCGATGACCCGACGGTCAATGCTCTGGAGGCGGAAGCGGTCCGTCTGTCCGGTAAAGAAGCGGCGTTGTTCTTGCCAAGCGGCACTCAGGCCAATCTGGTGGCGCTGCTGAGCCATTGCCAGCGTGGTGATGAGTACATTGTCGGGCAGCAGGCGCATAACTATAAATACGAAGCCGGCGGCGCGGCGGTGCTTGGCAGCATCCAGCCACAACCGATTGAAGCGAACCCGGACGGCACCCTACCGCTCGATAAGGTTGCTGCGGCAATCAAACCCGACGATATCCACTTTGCCAAAACCCGCCTGCTGAGCCTGGAAAACACCATCAGTGGCCGCGTGCTACCGCTGGAATACCTGCAGCAAGCCTGGCAGTTCAGCCGTGAGCATCAGTTGGCCTTACACATCGACGGCGCACGTATCTTCAACGCCGCCGTCGCGCTGAATGTGCCGTTGAAAGAGATTGTGCAATACTGCGACACCTTCACCATTTGCCTGTCAAAAGGGCTCGGCGCGCCGGTGGGGTCGTTGCTGTGTGGCAGTGAGGCCTTTATCCAGCAGGCCCTGCGCTGGCGTAAAATGACCGGCGGTGGCCTGCGCCAGGCCGGTATTCTGGCCGCGGCCGGTTTATATGCGCTGGAGCACAACGTCGAGCGCCTGCGTGAAGACCACGACAATGCCAAATGGCTGGAACAGCAACTGCAACGGATTGGCCTCGACATCGTCGAGCCGGGCGCGCAGACCAACGTGCTGTACCTGCGTCAGTCACCGGAGCTGGCGGCCAAACTGGGCCCCTGGATGCGTGAGCACGGCGTACTGATCAGCAGCGGGCCGTTGACGCGCATTCTGACCCATCTCGACGTCAGCCGTCAGGATTTGCAGCGCCTGGTCGAGTTGTGGCAAAAATTCCTCCAACAGCACGCCTGAGTCCTGAGTCTCCCTGACGTAACCCTCAGGGAGATCCCCATCAGTTTCCGAGTGCGACTACAAAGCGACGAGTGATCTGCTGTGGACGAGTAATGGCCCCGCCCACTACCACCGCATGCGCGCCTAAAGCCAGACAGCGGGCAGCCATTGTCGGCGTTTCAACATTGCCCTCGGCAATCACCGGTACGCTGACCGCCGCCAGTACCTCCCGCAGAAAAACAAAGTCGTCCTGTGCCAACTGGCAGCCCAAGGTTTCTTCGGTATAGCCATGCAAGGTTGTCCCTACACAGTCGAACCCCAGACGATCGGCATGGATTGCCTCTTCCAGCGTGGCGATGTCTGCCATCAACAACACGTCGGGATATCGCTCACGCACGGCAGCAACCAACGCCGCCAACGCCAGGGTGCCAGGTCGAGGATGCAAGGTCGCATCCAGGGCGATCATCTGCGGTCCCGCCGTCATCAGCTCATCAATTTCTTGCAAAGTGGGCGTGATGTACACCTGACTACCGACATAATCACGCTTGATGATACCAATCACCGGCAGTGTCACCGCCTGCATGATGGCTTTGACATCCTCTACGCTGTTAGCCCGGATCGCTGCCGCCCCGCCTTGCTGCGCAGCAACCGCCATACGCGACATGATAAAATCACTGTGCAGCGGCTCATCATCCAATGCCTGGCAGGAAACCACCAACCGTCCCTTAATCTGCTGCAAAATAGAAAGCGTCATAAATCCAATAACTCCTCGACTTCATTTTTAATGATGGTGACGTGCGGACCGTAAATGACCTGCACCCCATTGCCGCGCATGATCACCGCACGTGCCCCGCTGGCTTTCAGCCCGGCTTCATCCAGCAACCGGCTCTGCTTCACCGTAATGCGCAAACGGGTGGCGCAGCAGTCCAACTCGACAATGTTGTCTTTGCCACCCAGCGCCGCCAGCACCTGCTGCGATCGCGCGGTGCCTTCCAGTGCCACTTCTGCCGGCAGTTCTTCGCCGCGCCCCGGCGTTTTGAAATTGAAACGAACAATCAGGAAGCGGAAGGTGAAGTAGTACAGAAAAAACCAGGGAACGCCGACCAGCGGCACATACATCCAGTGGGTCTTGGCCTCGCCCTGCAATACGCCAAACAGCATAAAATCAATAAAGCCGCCGGAGAACGTCTGGCCGATAGTGATATGCAGAATGTGGGCAAGCATGAACGCCAGGCCATCAAACAGGGCATGGACCACGTACAGCGCCGGGGCGACAAACAGGAACGAGAACTCAATCGGCTCGGTAATGCCGGTGAGGAACGATGTCAACGCCGCCGACAGTAACAAACCGCCGACGCGTTTGCGGTTCTCCGGGCGGGCGGTCTGGTACATCGCCAGACAGGCCCCTACCAGACCAAACATCATGGTGATAAAGCGGCCAGACATAAAACGCGCAGTCCCGATGTAAAACTGCTGGGTATGTGGATCGGCGAGCTGAGCGAAGAAAATACGCTGTGTCCCTTCCACCAACTGGCCGTTGATCACTTCGCTGCCGCCCAGTGCGGTGGTCCAGAACGGTAGATAAAAAATATGGTGCAGGCCAAATGGCCCCAGCATGCGCAGCACAAAACCATAGATAAAGGTGCCCAAATAACCACTGGCATCCACCAGCCCGCCCAGGCCAAAGATCACCTGCTGGAAGTGGGGCCAGATCAGGGTCATCAGGGCTCCCACGCCCATGGCCGCCAGGGAGCAGATAATAGGGACGAAACGGGACCCCCCGAAAAAACCCAGGAACTGCGGCAACGCAATTTTGTTGTAGCGATCGTGCAGATACCCAGTAACCAGGCCAATGATCACCCCGCCGAATACCCCGGTCTCCAGCGTTTGGATACCCATAATGACGCCTTGCCCTACCGCACCCGGATTTTCAGCGGCCAGAGAACCGTTGATTTTGAGTAAGGCATTGATGGTGGCATTCATCACCAGGTAGGCAATCAACGATGCCAACCCCGCCGTCCCCTTATCACCTTTGGCCAGGCCCACGGCCACACCCACAGCGAACAACACCGCTAGGTTGGCAAACACGATAGAACCGGCGCTGGCCATCACGGTAAACACCCCCTGCAGCCAACCGACGTTGAGGAAGGGATAGGCCTCCAGAGTATTGGGATTGGACAACGCCCCACCGATCCCCAGCAGCAATCCAGCGGCTGGCAACACAGCGATCGGCAACATAAACGACTTTCCGAACCGCTGGGCTTTTTCAAACCAGCTTCCGGATCTTGATTCCCCTGCTGTTGACATAAATTTTCCTCATTATCATTTTTTATGATGAAAATTTTTACCACAAATAAATACAAATGTTGAAAATTTTAACCATAACGATGATCGGCTTCACAATACGTCGATTTCACTGGCGGGCGGCGGCGACTTTCCGCCACAATAGAAAGAGGAATAATCAGAAAGGTAACGTGATGAATACTGGAAATTTATTATTGCGGCTGCGGCAAGATCTGACGAGTTACAGCCCCACGCTGCAAAAACTCGGTAGCTATGTGATCGAGGAGCCATCCAGGGCCGTCTACTTTACCATCACCGAACTGGCCCGCGAGAGCGGCACCAGCGAAGCCAGCGTGACCCGGCTTTGCCGCCATCTGGGCTGCAAAGGCTATACCGAGTTTAAAATGGCGCTGGCGCTGAGCCTGCAACAAAACCAGCCTGAGGCGACCACTCGCCAGAGCCCCACGGAGGATCTGGTGGAGGAAAGCGTGCAGGCGCTGCGGGATACCGGCGCGTTGCTGGACCATCAGGCCCTGCGGCAGGCGGCAGAAAGTCTGCACCAGAGCGCTTCGGTGCAGATTTATGGCGTCGCCGCCAGTGCGATTATCGGGGATTTCCTGCACTACAAGCTGTTGCGAGTGGGCAAACCGGCGCTGTTGTTCAGTGATATGCACCGGGCAGCGATGAACGCAGCTTCGCTGGGAAAGCAAGACCTGCTGATCGTCATCTCCAGCTCAGGATCGACCAAAGATGTGTTGCATGCGGTGACCCTGGCCAAACAACGCGGCGCACGGATCATCGCCGTCAGCAACACCCAGCGTAGCCCGCTGGCCAAACTGGCAGATGTGCTGCTGGTGGCGGCCAAACCGGAAGGTCCGCTGAACGCAGGCGCACTGCCTGCCAAGGTCGGCGCGATGTTGCTGGTGGAGTTTATGGTGGCCGAACTGGCCAAGTTTGACCCTGCTTACGGCCAGGCCGTGCAGGAAACAGCAAGCGCTACCCTGCCGTTATTGCTGTGAATCAGAGTATCCAGCGGCCATAAACCCAGTACCAAATCGCCAACGTCACTAGCACATTCAGCACCACGCTGACGATAAACCAGCTTTTGAACGGCTGTTTCTGGGTTTTATGACGAAACAGCTGCTGCGCGGCTATCGCCCCGACCCAGCCGCCCACCAGCCCGAACACCAGCAGCGTGCTTTCCGGTATCCGTCGCCAGTCTTTGCGCGCCGCAAACTTATCCGCACCGTACACCAACAGCGTCAGCAGGTTAGCCAACAACCACCACATCCAGATCGGATGCAGGAAAAACAAACTGGCGATCAGCGCCAATCCCAACAGGGCATAACAAACGGCATTGAGTTTCATAGCTTCCGGCTTAGTACAGACAAACGGTGCGTAGTGTGACGCCGCCCGTCAGCGGATGCAATGCCCGCATAACCACACAAAAAGTGCATTTAAACCACGAGTTTGGCATCCTGTGTCTATGCTAAACAGACTTTCACCGCAAAGGCGGCGCTAATGACAGCTCAACGCGTACTGGTTCTTGGGGCCAGCGGCTATATCGGCCAAAACCTGATCCCCCACCTGATCGAACAGGGACACAGCATTACCGCCGCCGCGCGACGCATCGAATGGCTGCAGGAACAGCACTGGCCGCAGGTTAACTGTCAATATGTCGATGTTTATCGGCCAGAAACCCTGGCCGCCGCGCTGTGGGAGATCGACGCCGTTTATTATCTGATCCACGGCATGGGCGACGGCGATGATTTTATTGAAAAAGAACGCCAGGCCGCGGAGAACCTGCGCGATGCGCTGCGCAGTTCCAGCGTCAAACAGGTAATTTTTCTTGGCGCACTGCAACCCGAGGGCGACAGCTCACCGCACCTGGTGGCACGTAAACTGACCGGTGAGATCCTTCGCCAGGGTGGAGTCCCGGTTACCGAACTACGCGCCAGCATCATTGTCGGCCCCGGCTCGGCCGCGTTCGAAATCATGCGCGATATGGTCTACAACCTGCCAGTGCTAACGCCGCCACGCTGGGTACGATCCAAATCTTCCCCGGTGGCACTGGAAAACCTGCTGGTGTATCTGGCCGATCTGCTGGCGCATCCGGCAGAAGAAAACCGCATTTTTGACGTCGCCGGCCCGGAGTACATCAGCTACCAGACCATGTTTGAACGCTTCATCGCCATCAGCGGCAAGAAACGCTGGCTGATCCCGATCCCGCTGCCCACCCGCTTTATCTCAGTATGGTTTATCAGCATGATCACTTCAGTACCCACTTCCATCGCCAGCGCACTGATCCAGGGGTTGAACCACGATCTGCCCGCCGACGGTAAACCGCTGCAGGCGTTGATACCGCAGAATCTGCAAACCTTCGATCAGGCGGTGACAGCCACCCTGCAACGCGAAGCGGAAGTCGTCGATTCCGCCGACTGGGGCTACGATCCGGAAGCGCGAGCACGCTGGCGGCCGGGCTACGGTTTTTATCCCAAACAGGCCGGTTGTTCGATAGAAACTCAGGCATCCAGCCAGGCGCTGTGGCATACCGTGCAGCAACTGGGCGGTAAAGAGGGGTATTTTTACGCCAATATTCTGTGGCAAATCCGCGCCCGTATGGACGATATGATCGGCAATCGTGTGGTTTATGGCCGTCCACCGCGCGACACGCTGGAGATTGGCGACGTGGTCGACGGCTGGAAGGTCATCACGCTCAAACCCCAGCGCCAGTTGGCGTTACTGTTTGGTATGAAAGCCCCAGGACTGGGCCGCCTGAGCTTTACCATCAAGGATCACGGCGACCACCGTACCCTCGACGTTCGTGCCTGGTGGCACCCCGCCGGTTTCAGTGGACTACTGTATTGGTTCGCCATGATGCCCGCTCATCTGTTTATTTTTCGCGGTATGGCACGCCGTATTGCAAAACTGGCCGAAGAGCACCCGCGTAATCTGCCGTAATAGGCAGCATCCGGGTGTTCAATTATCGATCAAGCGCACAGTTTGCTGTTGTGGTTAGGCCCTTTCCGATTGCATAGAGCACGAAATAACGGAAGAATGGCATCTTATTTGCTGGTGTGACGCTGAAGGCCGTCAGCATTCTGATTTTTGGTGAGAATAGAGTTCGTTATGAAGGTATTGGTCACCGGTGCAACCAGTGGGTTAGGCCGTAACGCCGTTGAATATCTGCGCCGTCAGGGCATAAAAGTGCGCGCGACCGGTCGCAACCAGGCTATGGGCAGTCTGCTGGAAAAAATGGGTGCGGAATTCATTCATGCCGATCTTACCAACCTGATCTCATCGCAGGCCAAAGCCATGCTGGCCGATGTGGACGTGCTGTGGCACTGCTCCAGTTTCACCTCCCCCTGGGGCACCGAAGAGGCATTTGAACTGGCCAACGTGCGCGCGACCCGTCGCCTGGGCGAATGGGCAGCGGCCTACGGTGTTGCGCAGTTTATCCATATCTCTTCGCCGGCGGTTTACTTCGACTATCATCACCATCGCAACGTTACCGAAGACTTCCGCCCTGCGCGCTATGCCAATGAGTTTGCACGCAGCAAGGCCGCCGGTGAACACGTGATCCAGCAGTTGGCGCTGTCCAACCCGCAGACTCACTTCACCATCCTGCGTCCTCAGGGGTTATTCGGACCGCACGACAAGGTGATGCTGCCGCGTTTACTGCAAATGATCAAACGCTACGGCAACCTGCTGCTGCCACGCGGCGGTGCTGCGCTGGTGGACATGACCTATCTGGAAAACGCCGTGCACGCCATGTGGCTGGCAACCCAGAAAGAAAATACCCCATCAGGCCGCGCCTATAACATCACCAACCAGCAACCGCGTCAGTTACATAGCGTGGTGCAGCAGTTGATCGACGAACTGGGCATGAAGTGTCGGATCCGTTCGGTACCCTACCCGATGCTCGACATGATGGCGCGCGGCATGGAAAAGCTCGGCAGCAAAAGTGAAAAAGAGCCGGTGCTGACCCACTATGGCGTCGCCAAGCTCAATTTTGATCTGACGCTGGACACCACCCGCGCCCAGCAAGAGCTGGACTACCGACCGATTATTTCGCTGGACGAAGGCATTTCCCGCACCGCCCGCTGGCTGAAAGAGCACGGTAAACTGCACGGCCTGTAATTAACGGGCTGCACCGTACTTCAGCAGCAGCGCGTCGACAATAGCCTCACTCTCGGCATCCGGCTCACCGCGATAATCGCTGGGCCGGAAATGCATCTGAAACGCCGCCAGCACGTTTTTCTGCTGCCGGACATCCCACTGCGCATCAATCCCGTAACCGTAACTCGCCAGCTTTGCCATCAACGGCGCCAGCGGCACTTCGGCATGCTTATCCCGCCCAGCCAAGAGTTTCTTCACCTGCGCCTCATCCGGCCAGGCGCCTATCCCCGCCTGCGCCAGTTGCTGCCAGGGGAATAACGGGCCGGGATCCTGCTTGCGCTGCGGCGCAATATCGCTGTGCCCGACTACGTCCGTCGGCTGAATACCATAACGTTGGATAATATCTTGGCTCAGCGGGATCAACAGGGCAATTTGCTGTGGCGTATACGGCTGCCAGTGGGTAAACAGCAGGGTACGGTTGAACCCGCGATTAACGATTTCGATACCAATCGAGGTGTCATTCAGGTTGGTCCTGCCGCGCCAACTGCTGGCCCCAGCATGCCATGCGCGCAACGCTTCCGGCACCAGTTGGAAAGCCACCGGTTTGCCCTGCGCCAGTGACGGGTGCGCCGGTAACAGATAATGCGCGCTGACGTGTTCATCCGTCAGGGTTTTCAATGAGGAGTGGAAATCTTCGGCGGTGTAATGCATCACCAGAAAACGAATGCGCTGGTCTGCGCCCTGCGCCTGATGCAGCGTTTCTAGCTGATAGCCACCATGATCGACGATGGTGTTCTGCGGCACGCTTTGGCAGCCTGCGAGCAGCGCCACGGCAAATATCCCTGGCCAAATTTTCACGAATCCCTCCTGTATTAGCTACGCCGAATTTGTTACCCGGATTGATTAACTTGCATCCAATAATCAAGTTATTCAATAAATGATGACAGAGATGCCAGATGCCAGCCTCATCATTATGACGCCCCGGAGATTACCGGGGCGTGAAAGAAGGGATTAACGACTGACTTTCACTGCGGTGCCGCTGACGGTCACCATCAGCATACTGCTGTCTTTACCCACGGTTTCGTAATCAATATCAATGCCGACTACTGCGTTGGCGCCCAACTCTTTTGCCTGCTCTTCCAGTTCCTGGAAAGCGATCAGGCGTGCTTTGCGCAGCTCTTTCTCGTAAGCGCCGGAACGGCCACCCACGATGTCACGTACGCCGGCGAAGAAATCGCGAAAAATATTGGCACCCAAAATGGCCTCGCCGGTGACAACGCCGCAGTACTCGGTAATGGTAAACCCTTCCAGGGTCGGGGTGGTTGAAAGCTGCATCAAAACTCCTTGCTTGATTGATTCATGGCATTTATCTGACCATTGATTTGCCATTATGTTCTGTTATGAAATGGCACGCAGTACGAATGCAAGGCCCGAAATCGCATTTATACTGTAGGCTAGTGGTCTTCATGGTAGAGACTTTCACATAAGGTAATGAGATGAAAACAAAAACGATTGCGGCTGTTTTTCCCTTAGCGCTGTTACTGAGTGCCTGCACCACCGTTGAACCGGCATTCAAGGATATCGGCACCCGTACCGGCGGTTGTGTGGAAGGCGGCCCGGATACGGTCGCACAGAAATTTTACGATCTGCGTCTGCAACAGGGTACCGGCACCACCCTGCCGGACAGCAACCGTCTGGCGCAACTGCAACCTTACCTGAGTAAAGTGCTGTACCAGGACCTGGTGACGGCCAACCAGAACCCAGGCAAGCATCAGATCACTGGCGATCTGTTCACCGGCAATGCTCAGGGGCCGACCAGCGCAACCGTCGCCAGCGCGTCGACCATTCCTAATACCGATGCCAAAAATATCCCGCTGCGCGTTCAGCTCAGCTACCAGAAAGACGGCGGTAGCGCGGTCAACTGGCAGGATGAAGTGCTGATGGTACGTGAGGGCACCTGTTGGGTGGTCGACGACATCCGCTATCTGAACGTGCCGCCACACGCCGCCAGCGGTACACTGCGCCAGGTGTTGGAAAACCAGTAAGCCAACTCAACCACCGGTGCCCCACGGTGCCGGTGGTTAAAAAACCGCCCTGATCGCGCTCAATATTTGTTCACTTTGAGAAATTTCGCTACCTGCTTCACAGCATGCACGACAAATCCCCCCTTCGAACCTGAGTCGCGGTATCTTGTGCTATTCTTTTACTATTCTGCCGCGCAGTAATAAATTTTAACGCACAAAGATTGCATAAGTATTCTGTGGAAGTTAACATTCGCGGCATCAATATCTATTCAATTTTGGCGCATGAGCATTCAACTTAACGGTATCAACTGCTATTACGGCGCACATCAGGCGCTGTTTGACATCACGCTGGATTGCCCAGCAGGGGAAACCTTAGTGCTGCTGGGTCCTAGCGGCGCGGGG
This sequence comes from Serratia proteamaculans, assembly GCF_008830365.1. GTDB lineage: Bacteria > Pseudomonadota > Gammaproteobacteria > Enterobacterales > Enterobacteriaceae > Serratia > Serratia proteamaculans. The sequence goes on from NZ_WBKI01000002.1 coordinate 75,342, forward strand.
AAAAGCTCATTGCTACGGGTGTTAAATCTGCTGGAAATGCCACGTTCAGGCCAATTGCAGATTGCCGGTAATCAATTCGACTTCAAACAGGCTCCGGGTGAAAAAGCCATTCGCGAGCTGCGTCAGAATGTCGGCATGGTCTTCCAGCAATACAACCTCTGGCCTCACCTCACCGTGGTGCAAAACCTGATCGAAGCGCCGTGTCGCGTACTGGGCCTGACCAAGGCTCAGGCGATGGGACGTGCCGACAAGCTGCTGAAGCGCCTGCGCCTGACCGACTTTGCCGATCGTTTCCCACTGCACCTTTCCGGAGGCCAACAACAACGCGTGGCCATTGCCCGCGCGCTGATGATGGAACCGCAAGTGTTGCTGTTTGATGAACCGACCGCCGCGCTGGATCCTGAAATCACCGCCCAAATCGTCAGCATCATTCGCGAATTGGCCGGCACCGGCATCACCCAGGTGATCGTAACCCACGAAGTGGAAGTGGCGCGCAAAACCGCCAGCCGCGTGGTGTACATGGAAAACGGCCACGTCGTGGAACAGGGCGATGCCAGTCACTTCAAGCATCCACAGACCACCGAGTTTGCCAATTACTTATCACACTAACAATTCTACTTGCTGTAATTTGGGGAGTTTGCGATGAAAAAACTAATAATCGCCGCCGTTCTGGCTGGCATCAGCGTTTCCGCCTCCGCAGCCGAAACTATCCGTTTCGCTACCGAAGCTTCTTATCCTCCATTTGAATTTATTGACGCCAGCAACAAGATCCAGGGCTTTGATGTCGATCTGGCCAACGCGCTGTGTAAAGAGATCCAGGCCGAGTGCACCTTTACCAATCAGGCCTTTGACAGCCTGATCCCAAGCCTGAAGTTCAAGCGTTTCGACGCGGTGATGGCCGGTATGGATATCACGCCTGAGCGTGAAAAACAGGTGCTGTTTACCAAGCCGTATTACGACAACTCCGCCCTGTTTGTCGCCCAGAAAGGCGCCGTTGCTGACGTCGCTGCGCTGAAAGGCAAGAAAGTGGGCGTGCAGAACGGCACCACCCATCAGAAATACCTGACCGACAAGCACCCGGAAATCACCACCGTGCCTTATGACAGCTATCAGAACGCCATTCTGGATCTGAAAAATGGCCGCGTTGATGCGGTATTCGGTGACACTGCGGTGGTCAACGAATGGCTGAAACAAAATGCGGCACTGGCCGCCGTGGGCGAGAAGGTGACCGATAAAGACTACTTCGGTACCGGGTTGGGCATTGCCGTTCGCCAGAAAAATACCGATCTGCAGGGCAAGTTCAACGCCGCTCTGGACAAGATCAAACAGGATGGGACTTACCAAACCATCTACAAAAAATGGTTCCAGCAGTAATCAACTCCGATGAATGAAATTCAACCTTTAGCAAGCGCCGCCGGGATGACCGTCGGCCTTGCCGTTTGCGCCCTTATCCTTGGGCTGATCCTGGCGATGCTGTTTGCCGTCTGGGAGTCATCACGCTGGAAAGTGGTTAGCTGGCTCGGCACCGCCTGGGTCACCCTGCTACGTGGCCTGCCGGAAATTCTGGTGGTGCTGTTCATCTATTTCGGCTCATCGCAACTGTTGTTGATGCTGTCCGATGGCTTCACCCTGAACCTTGGCCTGTTCCAACTGCCAGTCCAACTGGCGATTGATAACTTCGAAGTCAGCCCGTTCCTGTGCGGCGTGATTGCCCTCGCCCTGCTCTATTCTGCCTATGCCTCGCAAACGCTGCGCGGCGCGCTGAAAGCCGTACCGCAGGGACAGTGGGAATCTGGTCAGGCGTTGGGGATGAGCACCACGGCGATTTTCTTTCGCCTGATCATGCCGCAGATGTGGCGTCATGCCCTACCCGGCCTGGGTAACCAGTGGCTGGTCTTGCTGAAGGATACCGCACTGGTGTCACTGATCAGCGTTAACGATCTGATGCTGCAAACCAAAAGCATCGCTACCCGCACCCAGGAACCTTTTACCTGGTACGTGATTGCGGCGGCGATTTATCTGGTGGTCACCCTGTTCAGCCAGTACATCATTAAACGCATAGAACTGCGCACCACGCGTTTTGAGCGGGGGCCATCCTAATGTTTGAGTTCTTGCCTGAAATTCTCAAAGGGCTGCATACCAGCCTGACGCTGACCATTACCGCCCTGATCGTGGCGCTGGTGCTGTCACTGGTGCTGACGGTGATCCTGACGCTGAAAACGCCGATCCTGACGCCGTTGGTGAAAATCTACATCACCCTGTTCACCGGTACGCCGCTGCTGGTGCAGATCTTCCTGATCTACTACGGCCCAGGCCAGTTCCCGGCGATCCGCGAATACCCGTGGCTGTGGGATTTGCTGTCGCAGCCGTGGCTGTGTGCAATGATCGCACTGGCGCTGAACAGTGCGGCCTACACCACCCAACTGTTCTACGGTGCCGTGCGGGCTATCCCGGCCGGTCAGTGGCAATCGTGCGAAGCGCTCGGCATGTCACGCGCACAGTCGTTGCGTATCCTGCTGCCGTTCGCCTTTAAGCGTGCGCTGTCGTCTTACTCCAACGAAGTGGTGCTGGTGTTCAAAAGTACCTCTCTGGCCTACACCATCACCCTGATGGAAGTGATGGGCTACAGCCAACTGATGTATGGCCGTACCTACGACGTGATGGTGTTTGGTGCCGCCGGGCTGGTGTATCTATGCGTCAACGGCCTGCTGACGCTGCTGATGCGTCTGGTGGAACGCCGGGCGCTGGCTTTCGAACGCCGCAACTGAGTGAGTTAACCAACGCTCTCAAAGCCCTGCCATCGTGCGGGGCTTTTTTATACCCAATGCAAATCTTTAATCATTTATATTGCATATTAATTCATTAGGTGGCAGGGTTAACACCGAGCAACAGCCGCCAGAACATCTGGGTTATTGTCAGTAAAATCAAGCGGTGACGCGATAAAAACACGCAGACTTGCAGACAGGAGTTTTAAGCATGAAAAAACTATTACTGGCCGCCACGGTATTAGCGGGCATCGCCTTCAACGCCAACGCAGCCGAGACCATTCGCTTCGCCTCTTCCGCCACCTATCCGCCGTTCGAGTCGCTGGATGCCAATAACAAGATCGTGGGCTTCGATATCGATCTGGCCAACGCATTGTGCAAACAAATGAAGGCCGAATGTACCTTCACCAACCAGGCATTCGACAGCCTGATCGCCGCGCTGAAATTCAAGAAATACGATGCCGTGATTTCCGGAATGGACATCACGCCCGAGCGCAGCAAGCAAGTTTCCTTCACCCAGCCCTATTACGCCAACTCGGCCATCGTGATTGCCGAGAAAGGTAAATTCAGTTCGCTGGCAGATCTGAAAGGGAAAAAGGTCGGCATGGAGAACGGCACCACTCACCAAAAATACATGCAGGACAAACATCCGGAGATTAACACCGTCTCTTACGACAGCTATCAGAACGCCATTCTCGAACTGAAAAATGGCCGCATTGACGGGGTCTTCGGTGACACTGCCGTGGTGAATGAGTGGCTCAAGAACAACCCTCAGTTGGCCCCAGTCGGCGAGCACGTTACCGATGCGCAATACTTCGGTACCGGGCTGGGCATTGCGGTACGACCAGACAATCAGGCGCTGCTGACCAAGCTTAATAGCGCGCTGGACGCCATCAAGGCCGACGGCACCTACAAAGCCATTAACGACAAGTGGTTCCCGCAGTAACACCTGTTCAGGGCGTGGGATACCACGCCCTACACCTGTCTCAGTAGTCTATTCTGTTGATAAGGCAACCCGCTTACAGGTGGCGATGATGAGCAAATATGATGTTGCAAACTCGCAGGGACAATTTGCCGACGGCACCCGCCAGGAAGTGCTGCTCAATAAACTGGGCATAGTCCGCTTAGAAGATATCAACGATGTTGAACTGGTGCTGTTGGAAAAGTTGTATCACTCCGTTTTAGGCGCTGACCTCCCTCAGGGCCGGATTACCCTGGCCATGCTCAGGCAATGGCATCACCGCTGGCTGGGCAATGTCTATGATTGGGCCGGCCACGACCGCTCAGTCAATATCAGTAAAAACGGCTTTATGTTCGCACCGGCAGCGCAAATCGTTAAGCTGATGGGCCAATTTCAGTCAAACTGCCTGGATCGCTATACGCCCTGCACTAACATGGATGAAACCCTGTTAACTGAAGCCATCGCCATTACCCATATTGAGCTGATTCTGATCCATCCTTTTCGCGAGGGAAATGGTCGGCTGGCGCGTTTATTATCGGACGTGATGGCGGTTCAGGCGGGGTTTGAACCCCTGGATTATGGCAGTTGGGAAAACAACCGACCGCAGTATATCGCCGCTATTCATCATGGGATGTTGATGGATTATCGGCCGATGCAGGATTGGGTTAGACAGGCGCTGACAGGGGGCTAAAGAGCCAGGTGTAAATAAGCGTATTTTTCACGCTTTTCGGCCAATGTAGCCGCCAACTGGGCTGACGCCTGCCCGGTTTCAATGGCCGTGGAAGTGGCAACGGCACGCACAATGCGCTCTGACGACAGTTTACCGGGTTGTCTCTGTGGCTTGTGCTGTTTCATGTTATCCCCTCGCTATTGGGCTCAGTATAACCTCAATCTACGATTACTGCCGTACCAGCAGCGTCAGCACTTCGTAATGGGCGGTGTGCGGGAACATATCAAACAGTTGCACGCGCTCGATGCGGTAATCCGGCAACATCTCAATATCTTTCGCCATGCTCTCGGCGTTGCAACTCGAATACAGAATATAACCTGGCGCCATCTGGTTCAGATAGTCGCACAGCGCCTTGCCAATGCCGCGGCGCGGCGGATTGACCAGCACCAGTTGCGGCACGCTGCCTTCGGCGGTAGCGAACTGAGTAGAATCCAGCGCCTTAAAATCGACGTGTTGCAAACCCAGGGTTTCTGCCGACTGGCGCGCACAGGCAATCGCCTCGGCACTGATCTCAATGCCGGTCAGCCGTGTTTCCGACTGGGCGCAATGCAGGCCAAACCCACCCACACCACAGAACAGATCCCACATGCTGTCAATAGCCAACGCCTGTACCCAGTCGCGAGCGGTGGCGTAAAGTTCTGCGGCCACCTGCGGATTGGTCTGGAAGAAACTTTGCGGGCGGATATACAACGGCACCTGATTAAACCGCTCTTCCAGTGCCTGCTGCCCGGTAAGCGGGATCTCCCGTTCCCCTTCCATAATCGCCATATGCACCGGCTGAATATTAGCGGAGATCACCCTGAGCTGCGGCAACTGCTGTTGCAGCCACGGCAGCGCAGCGCGTAGTTGCGCAAGTTTGCTATCTGAACGCAGTACAAAACGCAGCATTACGCCACCGCTGTGGGTACTTTCAGTCAGCAGAAGGTACTTCAGTTCACCGCGTTTACGCGCCACGTTGTAAGGCGTCAGGCCAGCGCGGGCGATAAAGCTTTTCAACACATCGAACATCGGCGCAAAACTGGCCGGATACAGCGGGCAGGCGCTCAGATCCACCGGCGTACCGTCGCGATGCAGCATGCCAAGTAGCGGACGCTCTACGCTGCCGCTGACCACCATTTTGGCTTTATTGCGGAATGCGCTCTGCTCACCGGCGATCGGTTCCAGCCACTGTACGACGTCACGGTCGGCCAGCAGTGATTGCAGATGATGCTGTTTGTCCGTCAGTTGCTGCGGGTAAGGCTTTTCCAGCCACTGACAGGAACGGCAGGTGCCCGCCGTATACAAAGCGCAATGCATGAAGATAACCCTGAGTTCGGGGTGAATAATTAAGGGCGCAGAGTTTATCACTCTACGCCGTTAAAATCTCAATTGCGCACGGCGAAATAACGGCGGCTGGTGGCGGGAACAAACATTAACGTCAGAATGACGACGTCCGGGATTTTTTGCAGGATCAGCACGTGCAGAATTTGGCCGCTGGTTTCACCTTCGACGGTAAACACCTCCGGCAAAAAGCTGCCAATAGTCGCCAACAGCAGATAACCAACCACCAAACACTGGCAGGCCACATAGACCCAACGGCCCCAGTTGCGACCGCGCATCACCGCGAAACCGCAGCTAATTTGCAGGCATAGCAGTACCAGACCGGCCAAAAATATCAGGGTGGAATCCCAGGCCTGCGCACTGGTACTGACAAACTCCTGAGCGCCATCGACACCCAGCTCGCCCAACAGCAACAACACGCTGATGCACTTGATCGCCACCATCGCCGTTCCAGCCACCATCACCGGCACTGGCGCATCTGAAGTCGTTCTCATTCCCTGCCTGCTATTCAGCATGTCTGACATGTCCATGTTCCGCAACGAAACGCCACCTATTCAAGCGGCATATATAAAGTCAGGTAATCAATTGCAATACCAATAATTGCAAAAATAGCAGGTTTAATCAGACTCAGCTACGGGCAGCCTTTTGTAATTCGCGCGATCGCTGTTTTTCCGAGCGCGCCATAAACCACCATGCAATCAGGCCGATAACGCCGACCACCAGCAAGATCAAACTCGCCAGTGCGTTGATTTCCGGATTAACCCCCATGCGCACGCTGGAGAACACCAACATCGGCAAGGTGGTCGCCCCCGGTCCGGCGACAAAGCTGGCAATCACCAGATCGTCCAGCGACAGGGTAAACGCCAACATCCAGCCGGCGATCAGCGCCGGGGCAATCATCGGCAAAGTGATCACAAAGAACACTTTCAACGGCGTTGCGCCCAGATCCATCGCCGCCTCTTCGATCGAGCGATCCAACTCACGCAGACGCGAACTGATCACCACCGAAACATAGGCAGTACAGAAGGTGACGTGCGCCAGCCAGATGGTGAACATGCCGCGTTCCGAGGGCCAGCCAAAGGTGTGCCCCATCGCCACAAACAGCAGCAGCAGCGACAGGCCGGTGATCACGTCCGGCATAACCAGCGGAGCGGTCAGCATAAAGGCAAAACCGGTTGCCCCCCGGAAACGCCCAAAGCGCACCATCACCATAGCCGCAATTGCCCCCAACACCACCGCGGCAGTCGCTGAGGCGGCCGCAATGGTCAGGCTAAGCCCGACGGCACTGATCATCGCCGAATCATGGAACAGCGCGGTATACCAGCGCGTCGACCAACCGGCCCACACCGTCACCAGTTTGGAGCTGTTGAACGAGTAGATCACCAACATCAACATCGGTGCGTACAAGAAGGTGAAGCCTATCACCAGAATGGCGATACGCCACGGTGAGCGCACTACCGGCAAGTTGTTCATCCCCGCCCCCCCATTTCCTTATTCTGGTGCTTGTGGAACCAGAGAATCGGCACGATCAACAGCAGCAACATGACGGTAGCAACCGCCGAGGCCACCGGCCAGTCGCGGTTATTAAAGAACTCCTGCCACAGTACCCGCCCGATCATAATGCTGTCCGGCCCTCCCAGCAGTTCGGGGATCACGAACTCACCCACCGCCGGAATAAACACCAGCATCGAACCGGCAATAATGCCACCACGGGTCAATGGCATAATCACGCTGAAGAAGGTTTTCAACGGTTTGGCGCCCAGATCCAGCGAAGCCTCTACCAGCGAATAATCCAGACGTGTCAGCGCGGTATAAATCGGCAGCACCATAAACGGCAGATAGGAATACACCACGCCGATATACACCGCCAGATTGGTGTGCAGGATCACCAGCGGCTGATCGATTACCCCCAACCACAACAAGAAATTATTCAGAATACCGTTGTTTTTCAGGATGCCCATCCAGGCGTAGACGCGGATCAGGAACGAGGTCCACGACGGCAGGATCACCAGCAACAGCAAGATATTGCGGGTTGAGGATTTGCTGTGTGCCACAGCCCAAGCCAGCGGGTAGCCGATGATCAGGCAACACACCGTCGACACCGCCGCCACCTGCAGCGATTGCAGATAGGCGTCCAGATACAGCGGATCGTCAGTTAATTGCAGGTAGTTGGCGAAGTTGAGCGCGATGTCCAGCTTACCGTCTGCCCAACTCATCAGGTCGGTGTAAGGCGGTACGGCCAGCGCCAGTTCCGCCAGGCTGATCTTGAACACAATCAGGAACGGCAACAAGAACAGCAGCGTCAACCACAGCAACGGCATCGCAATCACCAGCTTGCGGCCATGGGCCATCTGCAGGCGTTGGAAAAAAGCTTTCAGCGGACCGGGTCCTTTGGCAGGAGGTTCCGGCGGCGTGCGTTCAGCAAGCATTGTCATAATGATTATTCCTCACCTTCTCAACTCACACCGTCAACACGACACAGCTGTCGGCTTCCCAACTCAGGCGGACTTCATCGCCCCAAGTCGGCATCCCTTTGCGGAATCGGTGGCCGTTCTGCAATTGGGCGCTAATCATCTGACCGCTGTGCAACTTCACGTGGTAGATCGACAGATCGCCGAGGTAAGCGATATGCACCACCTCCCCGACCGCAAAGTTGCAGCCGTCTTGCGGTACGTCTTCGCACAACATGATTTTTTCCGGCCGTAGGGCAACCTGGATCGGCACGCCGTCCACGACCGAGGCATCGGAATCCACCTTGATCGCATGGCGCAGGCCGGGGCTTTGCAGGATCAATCCATCGTCATGACGCTCTTGCAGTACGCAGTCAAACACGTTGACCGAGCCGATAAACTCGGCGCTAAAGCGGCTGTTGGGATGCTCGTAGATCTCTTCAGGCTCGCCGATCTGCACAAATTTTCCACGGTTCATGATGGCGATACGCCCCGCCATGGTCATGGCTTCTTCCTGATCGTGGGTAACCATCACACAGGTCACACCGACCCGTTCAAGAATATCCGTCACTTCCAACTGCATGCGGTCACGCAGCTTTTTATCCAGGGCGCCCATCGGCTCATCCAACAGCAGCAGCTTCGGCCGTTTGGCCAGGCTGCGTGCCAGTGCCACCCGCTGGCGTTGACCACCAGACAACTGATGCGGTTTACGTTTGGCAAACTCCTGCATGTGCACCAGCGACAGCATCTCCGCCACCCGAGCGACGATTTCTGCGCGCGGCATTTTGTCCTGCTTCAGGCCAAAGGCGATGTTTTGCTCTACTGTCATGTGCGGGAACAGCGCGTAGGACTGGAACATCATGTTGATCGGCCGCTGGTAAGGCGGCACGTGCGACATATCCTGCCCATCGAGCACAATCTGCCCTTCCGTCGGCTGTTCAAAGCCGGCCAGCATGCGCAATAGCGTCGATTTCCCGCAGCCGGATGGGCCCAGCAAGGCAAATATTTCGCCCTTATAGATGGTCAGGCTGACGTCTTCGACCGCGTTTTGGCCATCAAAGGTTTTGGTGAGGTTACGGATTTCCAGCAGAGGGGTGAAGACCTTCTGCGACTTGGCTTGAGGACGAGGGATAGCGTCGTTCAATCGGGGTGCTCTCCGGTGCAAACAGTACAAAAAACCACGGCGATTGCCATGGCCCAAAATGGCAACGCAGGCGGGAAGCACCCGCCTGCTGGTATGACACCGGGCTCAGCGTACTGAGCCCCTACCCATCATCCTTCAAGCTGCCTCTGTGTTGGCTGCGCCCGCTCACCCCAGTCACTTAGTTGAGTAAGCTCCCAGGGATTTACGGCCTTGCCGCCTTGATGCAACTCGAATTATTTAGGGTATGTCATTTCCCGCTTTTAACTTTAGTCCAGGCGCGGGTAATCACACGGTCCAGCTTCGGCGATTGCACATTCAGCGTAAACAGCTTGGCGCGCAAATCGGCCGGTGGGTACACGTTCGGGTTGTCGCGCACCTCGGCATTGACCAGCGGAGTGGAGTCTTTCACCGCGTTGGCGTAGTACACATAGTTGCTGATCCCTGCCATCACGTCCGGCTTCATCAGGAAGTTCAGGAACTGGTAGGCAGCGTCCTTATTTTTGGCATCTGCCGGCATGGCGAACATGTCAAAGTAAGTCAGGGCCCCTTCTTTCGGGATCGCATAGGCGACGTTCACGCCATTCTTCGCTTCTTTGGCACGGTTGGCCGCCTGCATCACGTCGCCGGACCAGCCGATCGCTACGCAGATGTCACCGTTCGCCAAATCGTTGATGTACTGGGAAGAGTGGAAGTAACGGATGCTCGGCCGCAGCTTGAGCAGCAGATCGTTGGCCGCACCGGTGTAATCCGCTGCGTTGGTGCTGTTGGGATCTTTGCCCAGATAGTGCAGCACGGTGGCATACACCTCACTTGGCGCATCCAGGAAGGAAACGCCACAGCTCTTCAGCTTCTCGAGGTTTTCCGGTTTGAGGATCAGATCCCAGCTGTCGACCGGGGCATCTTTACCCAGCACCGCCTTCACTTTATCGACGTTATAGCCGATGCCGGTGGTCACCATCAGATAAGGAATGCCGTACTTGTTGTCCTTGTCATTGTGAGCCACCAGTTGCAGCATCTCGGGATCAAGGTTTTTGTAGTTCGGCATTTTGCTCTTGTCGAGCGGCTCAAAAATACCGGCCTTCGACTGTCGCTCAAGGAAGTTGGATGAAGGTACTACCAGATCATAACCGGTGCTGCCCGCCATCAACTTGCCTTCCAATACTTCATTGGAGTCAAAGACGTCGTACACCACTTTAATGCCGGTTTCTTTCTGGAATTTGGCTAAGGTATCCGGCGCAATATAGTCGGACCAGTTATAGACGTGCAGCGTTTTTTCCTCGGCTGACGCTGTGACGGACCCGGCCATCAGCAGGCCGGCAACAAGACCCGATAACCACTTTTTACGTTGGGTGACCATCCGTAACTTCCTCCAAAACAGGGGTGAATCATAGAATTGAACTTGTATCGCGAAAGGATACAAAACCTTTCCTGATCGAGCGCAATCGTTGCAACCGCGGATTGAATGGCTATGCAGTTGATTGCATACGCCTTTTTCAGTTGCTCAGCCCGCATGGTCACCAGGGGAATCGCAAGCCCTTAGCAGAATCAGCAGCATAACCGCTGTTGCCGGAACGCACCAGCCTCCGGGGTTAAAACCGGCTTTTATCGATTTTTTATGCAGTTTGTCTGTATGTGATACGGCATTAAGGGCATAAACGACGAAGAATATCTGGTAACAGAGGGTAAAACGCAGAATATATTATTGCGGAAGGGAATAACGGCAGCATGCCGCCAGAGCAGCGGCACACATAATGTACAGTAGGGATCAGTGCAGCATTGGCAGGCGGTCAGTCGCAGCCGTGTTATCTTCTTCGTCACCCATAAACAGCAGATCGTTCGCCCGCGCCTCGAGGATCACCATCGAGATTTGCTCTTCGCCCTGCTGCATAAAGTGGGTGAACTGCTCCAGCGTGACGCCAACGGCGATGCTCAGCGACTGGCAGACGATCAGCTTCGGCAGGTTATCGTCCTGGATATCAACAAAGGCTTTGATGGTCAGCGAACTGGCGTTGATCTGGCTGAGATCGGCCACCAGCGGGATCAAAGCGGTCGGCTTCACCTCGGCCAGCGCAGAGAACAGCAGCACGTTGTCGACCAGATCGAGCTTGGCATCGAATACGCCGTCGAAATTTTGCATGTGCGGCAGGTGCAGCGCCTGACAGGAATCGCACTCAAAGAAAGAAATGCCCGATTGATCCAGCCAGCGTCGTAACAGCGCCAAATCAGGGACAATGAGTGAATCCATAATACCAGCCTCACAATATTCAAAACGCGAAAAGGCGCATAGCTTACGGAATATTGCCCCGCTACGCCACGATCAATGCGGCTTAATTCGCTATTAAGGTAAATATGGTTGAGAAAAAGTCACAACTCCAGCCGCGGAAAGACGAATTTTTTGCAAGCCACTTATCCACCCGATTTCAACCTAAAACCTGGCCTGCCGCGCTGCTCAATATACTCGATCATCCTGCCGGCGATATCCAACCCGGTGGTGCTCTCCACCCCTTCCAGGCCCGGCGAAGCATTGACCTCCATCACCAGCGGACCACGCACCGCACGCAGAATATCCACCCCGGCGACGTCCAGCCCCAGCGTAATGGCGGCCTTGACCGCAATCGCCCGCTCTTTGGTGGTGATGCTCACCTTGCGGGCGGTGCCGCCACGGTGCAGATTGGAACGAAACTCCCCGGGTTTGGCCTGGCGCTCAATCGCCGCCACCACTTTTCCGCCAACCACCAGACAGCGCACATCGCTGCCCTGTGCCTCGCGAATGTATTCTTGCACCAGAATATGGGCGTTAAGGCCGCGAAAGGCATCAATCACGCTTTCCGCCGCCTGACGCGTTTCCGCCAGTACCACGCCGATACCCTGGGTGCCCTCCACCAACTTGACCACCAGTGGCGCGCCGCCGACCAGTTCGATCAAATCCCCGGTGTCGTCCGGGGAATGGGCAAACCCGGTGATCGGCAGATCGATCCCCTGCCGCGCCAGCAACTGCAGCGAACGTAGTTTGTCGCGTGCACGGGTGATCGCTACCGACTCATTCAGCGGGTAGCTGCCCAGCAGTTCAAACTGGCGCAGCACCGCGGTGCCGTAAAAGGTGATGGCGGAGCCGATACGCGGGATCACCGCATCGTAACGCTCCAGTTGACGACCGCGATAATGGATAGTCGGTGCCGCCGGGTTGATGTTCATATAGCAGGAGAGCGGATCGATAACCTCAATGCTGTGGCCGCGCTGCTCCGCCGCCTCAACCAAACGCTTACATGAGTACAACGTTCCATCGCGCGAAAGAATGGCAATTTTCACTTGTCACCCCAAAAAGGCAAACACCTGCCTGGCAGGCCTGTCAGCGGCGGCCGTGACTCAGGCACGCGGCTCCTTGTCGTTTTTCTCGTCCGGCGTTATTTTCGCTGCAGGCTTGGGCCGATCGTTCTGCGGCGGCTGACCACCACGCATCAACGGGCCAAACCCCTGCACCACACGCCAAACCAGAAACGCCGCTGCCGGCACCATCAGCGCCACGCCGAGGAAAATCATCCCCACCGCCGCCTGCTGTGAAGCCAGCCACCCCGGCAATTGAACGTGGCTGTGAATGCTCAAATAGGCCAGCACCAACAACAGCATCCCCAGCCCTTCCAAAACCAGCACCGTACGCGGTAAGTCACCGAATGAACGCATATTTTTCTTCTCCAGAAGCTCTGCCTCCAGTGTAGTGAATTCCCATTGATGACGACAGCCCCGGCGGCTTAATCGGTTACATGAATCAGAGTAACAGGTAATTCCTGCTTTTTTTTCGCCGACCCAACGGGCATAGTAGTCGCCATCAATGCGGGTAATGCTCAAGCTTAAGTCTTTTTTGACTGACAGAATGTCATTGCAGTTGCGAGTAAATTATTGAATATCAATCTTAAGGAGTGTTGCATGTTTGCAGTTATCTTCGGGCGCCCAGGCTGTCCTTATTGTGTCCGTGCGAAAGAGTTGGCGGAAAAACTGACTGAAGAACGTGACGATTTCAACTTCCGTTATGTTGATATCCACGCTGAAGGCATCACCAAGGCCGACCTGGAAAAAACCGTCGGCAAGCCGGTAGAAACCGTACCGCAGATTTTCCTCGATGAGAAACACATCGGCGGCTGCACCGATTTCGAAGCCTATGCCAAAGACAACCTGAACCTGTTCCAGTAAGTTTCAGGCAGAACGACAAAAAGGCGCTTAAAGCGCCTTTTTTATTGCCGTTAGCCACGATGGCACTGGCGGTAGGCCTGTAGCAGGCTACGCACAAACAGAGCCAGCAACGCACCGAACACGCACCAGAACACTGCGCTGGTCGCATAAGCCAGTTCCTGCCAGACCGAGGCAGACGGTGTTAGCCAAAAATGACGGATAACCAGACACAACGGCAGCGCATACAACGCCCCCAGCAGCGGACAGAGAATACGTTTTTTGCTCGACAAGTAGCTCGCAACCACGCCGGGTATCACAAACAGCAGCAGGCCGGTTTCACCCCGATGCTCATGATCCGTGCTGCCAAATGCCCCACTCTGCTGGCCGAGATACACCAGGCTGAACAGCAGAAAACAGCTTAAAATTCCCCACCAATACCGTTCACTCGCCATGCGCCCCTCCCCTTTAACCTCGTTAACCACCGTAAAAATCAGCCGTGCCACAAAGCCGGTGACGCCTTGCCGTAAACCGACAATGCTGAACTGAACTTTTTCCTTGGCCTAAAGAGAGTTAAATGCTTTCGGCAGGGCATGGATCCAGCTTTATGCTGGCTGTCACGCGCCATAGCGACTAGAATAAACGCCGCCGATCGATGGTTCGAATCGCCTTTCGCTGGTTAGTTATTTATGACGTCGCTTTTTGACTGAATTTATATCTTATATTTATCTATATCAAGCACTTACTGGTAAACAATAAGTTATCCTACGTGAACATAAACGTCGCTAGTTTGTTAAACGGTAACTACATCCTGTTACTGTTCGTGGTACTCGCACTGGGGCTGTGCCTCGGTAAAGTCCGTCTGGGCTCCGTTCAACTCGGTAATTCCATTGGTGTTTTGGTGGTTTCGTTGCTGCTCGGCCAACAACACTTCGCCATTAACACCGAAGCGCTGAATCTCGGCTTTATGCTGTTTATTTTCTGCGTGGGTGTGGAAGCCGGACCTAACTTTTTCTCAATTTTTTTCCGCGACGGCAAAAATTACCTGATGCTGGCGCTGGTGATGGTCGGTTCCGCGATGGTGATCGCCATCGGCCTCGGCAAACTGTTCCATTGGGATATCGGCCTGACCGCCGGTATGCTCGCAGGATCCATGACCTCAACCCCGGTATTGGTGGGCGCTGGCGATACGCTGCGTAATACCATCACCAATGGTCCCGCACTGCTGGCGGCGCAGGATCATCTGAGCCTCGGCTACGCACTGACTTACCTGATTGGCTTGGTGAGCCTGATTTTCGGCGCGCGCTATCTGCCCAAGCTGCAACATCAGGACCTCTCCACCTCTGCCCAGCAAATTGCCCGTGAACGCGGCCTGGACACCGATAGCCAACGCAAGGTTTACCTGCCGGTCATCCGCGCCTATCGCGTTGGCCCGGAGTTGGTGGCCTGGGCCGATGGCAAAAATCTGCGTGAGCTGGGCATCTATCGCCAGACCGGCTGCTATATCGAACGTATCCGCCGCAACGGTATTTTAGCTAACCCGGACGGCGACGCGGTATTGCAGGTGGGCGATGAGATTTCACTGGTTGGTTACCCGGATGCCCATGCACGGCTGGACCCCAGCTTCCGTAATGGCAAAGAAGTGTTCGACCGTGATCTGCTGGACATGCGTATCGTCACCGAAGAGATCGTGGTCAAGAACAGCAATGCGGTGAACAAACGCCTGAGCCAGTTGAAGCTGACCGATCACGGCTGCTTCCTCAACCGGGTGATCCGCAGTCAGATTGAAATGCCTATCGACGACAGTATCGTGCTCAACAAAGGTGACGTGCTGCAGGTCAGCGGTGACGCCCGCCGGGTGAAAAGCGTGGCGGAGAAGATCGGCTTTATCTCGATCCACAGCCAGGTGACCGACCTGCTGGCCTTCTGCGCCTTCTTTATTATCGGGTTATTGATAGGCCAGATCACCATTCAGTTCAGCAATTTCTCATTCGGCATCGGCAACGCCGCCGGTCTGCTGATGGCGGGCATCATGCTCGGCTTCCTGCGTGCCAACCACCCGACCTTCGGCTACATTCCGCAGGGTGCGCTGAACATGGTGAAAGAGTTCGGGCTTATGGTGTTTATGGCCGGTGTCGGTCTGAGCGCCGGTGCCGGTATCGGCAACAGCCTCGGTGCCGTTGGCGGCCAGATGCTAATCTCCGGGTTAATCGTCAGTCTGGTACCGGTGGTGATCTGCTTCCTGTTCGGCGCCTACGTGCTACGTATGAACCGCGCCCTGCTGTTCGGTGCGATTATGGGGGCCCGCACCTGTGCACCCGCGATGGAAATTATCAGCGACACCGCGCGCAGCAACATCCCGGCGCTGGGCTATGCCGGGACCTACGCCATCGCTAACGTATTGTTAACCCTGGCGGGCTCGCTGATTGTTGTGTTATGGCCGGGGATCCTCGGCTAACCGATAAGCAAAGAAGATGAATCAGTGGCAAAAATAATTTGAAATTTTTATCCCCGGTGAGAACTTTCCTTTCAGGGGGTAGTCTTAATTAGTGCCACTGCTTTTCTTTGATGTCCCCATTTTGTGGAGCCCGTTAGTCCCGCCTTTTTAGGTTCAAGACTATCGGGTTTTTTATTGCCTGGATAAACTCCGCAAGGGCTAAATCACAGGGTTTGCGAGTAGCTAACCCATTTCGACATCTCCTGATGGGAGATATTTCCACCGCACACGACGATCCCAATGACGGCGTTAGCGGGAAGCTTGGGGGCAATGGCCATAGCCGCAGGTATCAGCGTCCCGGACGCCAGTTCAACCCATAATTTTGCATCTTCGCCAAAGGCCACCATTCCCTCTATCGCGGCCTTATCCGATACCACAACCACTTCCTCGATATAAGCTTGAGCATGGGCCAGCATCACTTCATCAATGACAGGCACACCGAGGGTAGAAATAATTGAAGTCACCTCAATGTTCACCGGTTTGCCGGCGCGCAATGCCTGGTGCATCGAACTTGCCCCAGAGGTTTCACCCCCCCAAATTCTAATCTCTGGCTTTATGGCTTTTAGCGCGGTTGCCACACCGGCCAGCATACCGCCACCTCCCACCGCAACCAGGACGTCGGTAAGCTCCGGGCAGTCGGCAATGAACTCAAGTGCCAGGGTTCCGTGCCCTTCGGCGATCAGCGAGTCGTTGCAATCATCAATGACTACATATCCCTGGTCAGCCAAAGCCTTGGCCCGCTCAAACGCAGCGTGAACATCAGATTCCACGATAACAGAGCTGCCCAGTTCACCCACCCGGTAGATGGCGGTTGCCGGGGCACTTTTCGGCATAATAATAGTGACATCAGCCCCAAAGATCTTCGCCGCCTCGGCTATCGCAATGCCAAAATTACCGCCGCTCACCGCCACAAACCGGTTATCTTTAACATCGCCCGCCAGGCTCAAAAATTTGTTAAGCACGCCCCTGGCTTTAAAAGAGCCCCCCAGCTGAGTATTTTCAAGTTTCAGGAAAACCGGCCTCTGTAGTTTTTCAGTCAGTTTCGGTGCTGGAATAGTGGCGGTGCGAATAACTTTCCCGTTGAGCCGTTCTGCTGCTTCAGTAATGGCGCTAAATTCAATTAATTTTGTCATTTTTGCCCAGTCAGGTGAATTCGATTGTTGGGTATATAAAGCTGACATTTTAATCCTGCAGCCTTTATCGGAATACACGCCAAACTACAGACTTTTACTGCCGTTTTCTATTGCTTCACGCCAGGGCGCGATAAACAAAAAAACCCGTCCAAGGGGCAATGGCCAACGGCGCAATGCACTCTCCAGACGGGTTCATTTTCGGGTAATCACTTAGCCATGCTAATGGTTAGCACGCATCGGTATTACTTCTGTTCTGCCTTGCTGACGGTGTCTTCGGCTTTCCACACGCGGTATTTCACTTCCACGTCTTTCGGTGCGTAGACCACGATTGGCAGGCGGCTGTTGTAGCGTTGCATGGCAGCGTCACCCAGGTTGGCAGCGATAAATTTCTGCTGTTTGGTATTGTCTGGGCAAGCCATCATGGTGGAAGCCGGTTCAGACAGTTTTTCCACTACCAGGTAGTCGTAACCCCAACCGGAAAGGGTTTTGGTTTCCAGCGTGCCGCCGATCATGTGGCGGTTGCAGTCCACTTCCAACGTTTTGCCGATCAGCAGTTCAACCTTGAAATTCTCTTCGTGTTCCTGCTTCGGCAGGTAAATCACCTGACGGCTCATGCCCTTTTCGGCTTTCGGGTAAGGGGCGACCTTTTCCAGCGGCTGTTTGCTGATATCAGTCTCTTCAGCAGAGGTGGCAGCAATGGCGCTGGCGGAAACGGCCATCAGCAGGCCGGAAAATACAACGGATGCCTTGTTCATGTTTATATCCCTACAATTTATTAAATGCTCCGGGCATAAGCTAATACACTACCGATAGGCTAGCCAGCAGTTTAATCTTCTTTACAATTAGCAATGGCCAGCGGCAATAACCCACCACAGACCATTTATTAGGATAAATCATTAACGAGATGCGTTTTTGGCGATATAAGCCTTCACCACCTGATAGACATAATCCTGGCACGCCAGGCCCGTCTGCGGGTCATATTTACCCTGATTGGTAATATTGTTAGACAGTACGCGGATGCCAACAAAGGGGATGTTGAAGGCAGCAGCGATCTGCGCGGCGGAGGCCGTCTCCATTTCTTCAACCGAGGTATGATAGTTTTTGTGGAAATAACCAATGCGGTCCAGTTCACTGTTCCACACGTCGGCAGAGCCGATCACCCCTTCAACCACCTTGCCCTGGGTATAGCTGCCCTTAACCCCCTCTGCTATGCTCAGGAGGTTGGCGTCAGCCGGGAATTGGCGGAGAGTGTGGGCATTCTTATCCTCACCGGCACTGCCTTTAGAAGCCAGTAAATCCATCGGTTGCCACTGACGTGAGTCACTGCCCTCCCCCAGTGCCTTCTTCGGCGTTTTAAATGCCCCCAGGCTGACCGAATACTTACCCAACACAATGTCGTACACCTTCAGTGCCGGATCGTGGCCACCGGCGGTACCCTGATTGATGATCGCCACCGGGTGGAAGTTAGTCGCAGCAATCGCCGTAGCGGCCGCCGCATTAGACATGCCTTTCAGGGTTTCTGACACCACCACCGGATAACCGTCCACCGTACCGCGCCAGAAACGCCAACCACCAATCTGCTCCTCACGCGGGTTGTCCAGGCGCTGGGCGAAGCGTTCAGCCTCTACCGGCATGGCACCCTGCACCACAATCGGCCCAGTGACCTGCGCTAATGCCAAAGGTGAAAAAACTGCACTACAGGCTGCCAACAGCGCCAAATTTAATTTTTTTGTCATCGCCACATCATCCCAATAAAAAGCAAACGATTACCTTAGCCGAAAGCCGATAATACGCCTATCGCTTTCTCTACGTCAGCCAGCCGGAGGGTTAAGGTTTTCTTAAGGCAGAATTATTACAGTGGCAGCATCCATTAATGTCACCGAGCCTGCGCGTGAATCCAAAACCTTCATTAAATCAATCCTCAACAACACCCCAAATTAAGACTAACGCCCTTTACTCCCTGTCGGCATCCTTTTACCGTTGGCAGGTTTTGGGATTGATAGTCAGTGGCCTGTTGTTCCTTTGGCTGTCGCGTAACGAACAGTTGGACTGGGCAGTCAGCAATTACTGGTTCGACGCCGCCAGTGGGCACTTCCCGTGGCAGAACGATCGCTGGCTGGACTTGATTAACCACCGCTTGCTGAAAATTGGCGTCATTACCGGTGCAGTGTTGGCGTTGTTTTGGGGAATTTTCCGCCGTAATCCGCGCATGATCGTCACCATGCTGCTGATCGGTATTGGCCCCTTGGTGGTCGGCATTCTGAAAGCCACCAGTGCGCACTCCTGCCCATGGGATTTGATCGAATACGGCGGCAAGGCCATGTCCTACCCCTTGTTCGGTGCAATCCCGGCAGAACCTGGTCCGGGCCGCTGCTTCCCTGGCGGCCATGCTTCCAGCGGCTTTGCAGTGATGGCGCTGTTTTTCCTGTTTTACCCGCAACGCCCACGCCTGGCTTACTGGTGCTGGTTCGGCGGTATTGCGCTCGGCATGCTGATGGGTTTTGGTCAGGTGATGCGCGGCGCACATTTTTTTACCCATAACCTGTGGGCGGGTTGGTGGGTTTGGCTCAGCCAGTTGGCTGTTTATTGGATGGTGAGCGGTTATAGCCGCCGCAAGACAAGGTAAATACTATGGAGCAGTTGAATTATCTTCTTTTCGCCTGGATCAATGCGACCCCGGCGTCCCCCGAATGGTTGATCGATCTCGCTACTTTTCTGGCGCGCGATCTCATTGCTATCGTGCCGATGCTGATCGTCGGGCTCTGGCTGTGGGGGCCGCAGAATCAACTGGTATCGCAACGTGAAGTAGTGGCCAAGACGACAATTGCTCTGCTGTTCGCCATGCTTGCCTCAGCCACCATTGGTATGCTTTTGCCGCACGAGCGGCCATTCGTTGCCAGTGTCGGTTATACCTTCCTGGCACATGCGCCGGACAGCTCCTTCCCGAGCGATCACGGCACCGCCATCTTCACTTTCGCTCTGGCCTTTTTGTTCTGGCACCGGGTCTGGTCAGGGATTTTATTGCTGATTGTGGCAGCCGGCATTGCCTGGTCACGTGTCTATTTGGGCGTGCACTGGCCGCTGGATATGGTGGGCGGTTTCCTGCTCGGTCTGGTCGGTTGCCTGTTTGCCCAGTTGGTGTGGAACCTGTTTGGCGATATCATCGCCAACAAACTGACACGCCTGTACCGTTTCCTGTTCGCCATCCCGATCCGCAAGGGCTGGGTGAAAGAGTAAATTGGCACTTTGGCAGGGGCGGCTCCGCCCCTGTTCTCACACCACACCGGTTGTCACACAAAACTCACGTGTTTTTCCCGCTCCTATCATCATCCCCGTCTGCCCACTCTGCTTCTGTGGGCTGCTGGTGGCCGGTTGAATGAACCTGAACAAACGCTGGTTTCCCTGTTGTGCAATAGGGCGCAGACCATAGTTAAACTGCTCAGTGGAAAACCGCGTGACGTAGCGCCTCCCCTTTGACGCCAACATGAAGAACTCGGCCTGATCGACATACAGTGACAGATCGTCCGTACACTGCACCCCCTGCTCGGCGATGCCCCCCGGAGGAGCCAGTGCCGGCATCGGTAAGTTCTGTCGGAACACCGCTGCGGGAATGCAGCCATAGTTAAGCTGGCAAACATAACTTAGCGACAAGGGGCGATTGGCAAGGTTGGTGATTTGCATATCAATCGAGAATTGCGCGCTGTCCGCCGTCAAACGTACCGCCGGGCGCAGTCGGCAATGTTGATGAGCAGACTCTCCACTGCCATACAGCGTCAATGTATCGCCCTCGACCTGCAACCACACTAGCTGCATGTCTGATAATGGGTCCCCCAGGCATGGCCAGGGTGAATGAAAGGCAACATTGCCCCCCGGTTTGCCTATCGGCGTTCTGGTACTACGACGGCCCGACTTCAGCGAGTAGCCATCAAAATCGGCATCCCAAATCGTCAAAGTGCGGTAAGGCAATACCCGTAGTGAGCCGCGGCTGTTTGCCAGCGTCAGCATCGGCCCTGCTGTTTCACAGTTAAAAGTGGTGACTACAAAATCCGCATTGCGGAAAACTTCTTCTGGTTGCGCTCCGAACTGCTCTGGCGCCAGATTTATTATCATATCCATACTTTCCCCCTGGGTGTTCACGCGAGTCATCCCGCGGCCAACGCCTGTAAATGTTACTTAAATAACATTTCATACGTCCCCATGTTATACACACAACAGCCAAAAAACGATGATCTGGGTATAACTTTTAAAACTTCACTATGTTTACCGCCGATGAAATGTTACTATTCTAACATTACTCACATCCTGCTTTGAAAACCTTACTAAGGAATCGAGATGACAACCGAAAACATTGATTACGCTCGCTATGTCGATCACACCCTGCTGGCGATGGACGCTACTGAAGAGCAAATCGCCAAACTGTGTGAAGAAGCACAGCAGCACAACTTCTACGCCGTCTGCGTAAACTCTGGCTATGTGCCACTGGCGGCGCACCTGCTGCAGGAAAGCGAAGTGAAAATCTGCTCAGTGATTGGTTTCCCACTGGGTGCCGGTCTGACCGTAGCCAAAGCCTTCGAAGCTAAAGCTGCCATTGCCGCCGGCGCGCAAGAAATTGACATGGTGATCAACGTAGGTTGGCTGAAAAGCGGCCTGCTGGACGAAGTCAAAGCCGATATCGCCGCCGTGCGCGAGGTTTGCGCGGCGATCCCGTTGAAGGTAATATTGGAAACCTGCCTGCTCAGCGATGCGCAGATCGTTCAGGTTTGTGAAATGTGTCGCGAACTCGATGTGGCCTTCGTTAAAACCTCAACCGGGTTCAGCACCGGCGGAGCTCGTGAAGAACACGTCAAACTGATGCGCGCGACAGTGGGCAGTGAGATGGGTGTTAAAGCATCCGGCGCCGTGCGCGATCGCGCAACCGCCGAGAAGATGATCAAAGCAGGTGCGACTCGTATCGGCACCAGCTCTGGCGTAGCAATCGTTTCCGGTGATCAGGCTGCCGCCGGCAGTTACTGATAACCTGAGGCGTCTCAATACCGGGCGCGCGCCGTGATAATCTGATGCGGGGTAATAAGTCCAGCCGATGGCTGGGTCCCTATTACCCCGCATTTGTGTGTTCAGCCCTGGAGAAACTCTCTTAACCCTGTGGGAAGACAGACAGATGGAAACGCGGCGCGAAGAACGTATCAATCGATTAGTGCAGGCGTTAAAGCGCTCTGACAAGCTCCACTTAAAAGAAGCCGCCGTCCTGTTGGGCGTTTCAGAAATGACCATTCGCCGCGATCTCAGCGCGGAACCGGCTGCCGTGGTGCTGCTGGGCGGTTACGTGGTGGCCGATCCACGCAGTAACGGCGTCACCCACTATTTTGTTTCCGATCAAAAAGCCAAACAGGTCACGGAAAAGCGGCGCATTGGCTTGCTCGCCGCGCAGCTTATCAGTGAAAACGACACCGTGTTTTTCGACTGCGGCACTACCACCCCGGCAATCATCGACGCCATTGCCGACGACCTGGTGTTCACCGCGGTCTGCCACTCGCTGAATACTTTTCTGGCGTTACAGGACAAACCGAACTGCAAGGTGATCCTATGCGGCGGTGAATTCAAGCCAAACAACTACATTTTCACCGCCGTTGGCCGCCACAACGAGCTGGATCATATCTGTCCCAATATCGCCTTTATCTCCGCCGCCGGTTTGAGCCTGCAACAGGGTGCCACCTGCTTTAACTTTGATGAGCTGGAGATGAAGCACCGGGCGATAGCAATGTCACAACAAAAAATTCTGGTGGCTGACCACAGCAAATTCGGTAAAACCAAACCCGCCTGCATTGGACCACTGACCCAATTCGACCGGGTGATCACCGATCGTCAGCCCGACCCGGAGTTTGCGGAATTTTTCAGCGAAAACGCGATCGCCATTCGTTTTTAGTCTGCACCCTACCGTCGGCCTCGGCCGGCGGTGCTCTTCATTAGCCCCTTCTTGCCCGCCAAAACCGGACAAATAATGCGCAATTGATTCAATTGATTTCTTATCCCTACGCGATATCAGGTTAATAAATTGAAACAGTTTCTCAGGCTTATTCCCTTCGTACAGATAAATCCGGCTTAATATTACTTTCTCGCCAGGTATAACAGCGCTTTTATATGATAAATCGCATTACCGTTTGCGTGATAAATATCAACAATTTCGCAACCAATGCGCTTTGAATATAACCAATTTGGCTTATTTATATGATGAATGGTTAAGCATTTTTACCCGCTAACCAGTTAAGTAGTTTACCCGCGTTATTAGCTGGAAATTTAAAATAAATACAGTAAAAACAAACTGTTGAAACAAATTCCGCTTAGATTAACAATGTGATCTGTGTCACTAAAACCGCTTAATCCGGGTTTTTAGCTAGATTCAAACCCCTGCTTAAAATATATTGCTCGACTTGCTGACAACGGCAGCGTTTTATCTGGTTACAGATTGTTCACGCCAGATAAACTCTGAAACATTGATGAGAGCGTTTTCAGCATGAAATCTTACACAAGCGCTTAACATATGCATGAAAAACCAATAAAAAAGCAGTTAACCGCACACATTACGCATTTGAGAGCATGATCACGGTTGTTTCTACTGTAAATCGTTATCTTGCCGCCAACGAAAATCGGCAGGCAATGACCTTCCGGCAGCAGTACCGATACGATGTCCTCGACGGGCTAAATATCATTTGATTAATTATCCGGCACCGTTGCCAACGGTAATTAGATTATTAAACAACCAGGGGGCACCCACTATCCCCGCAAGCTACATCTGATTCTTACCGATGCCGTCATCTGATATTGCGTCATTCGGTCTTAACCTTAAGTTTTGCCTTTAATTTTAAATTAGCGTGTTCACTTCGGAGATATTTATGGACACTACACAGACCGGCACTATTGCCTCTGCGGCTTCTGGCTCTACCAGTACCTGGCGTAAAACCGACACCATGTGGATGTTGGGCCTGTACGGCACCGCGATCGGCGCGGGCGTTTTGTTCCTGCCAATCAACGCCGGTATCGGTGGTTTGATTCCCCTGATCATCATGGCCATCATCGCTTTCCCGATGACCTTCTTCGCTCACCGTGGCCTGTGCCGCTTCGTGCTCTCCGGTAAAAATGCCGGTGAAAACATCACGGAAGTAGTAGAAGAACACTTTGGTATCAGCGCCGGTAAGCTGATCACCCTGCTCTACTTCTTTGCTATCTACCCGATCCTGTTGGTTTACAGCGTCGCCATCACCAATACCGTCGACAGCTTTATTACCCACCAATTGGGGATGACTTCGCCACCACGTGCCATTCTGTCGCTGATCCTGATTGTCGGCCTGATGACCATCGTGCGTTTTGGTGAGCAGGCTATCGTGAAAACCATGAGTATCCTGGTCTTCCCGTTTGTCGCCGTGCTGATGCTGCTGGCCCTGTACCTGATCCCGAACTGGACCACCGCAATCTTCGAGAACGTTTCGCTGTCTGGTGCAGGCACGGGTATGGGTCATGGTCTGGTTGTCACCCTGTGGCTGGCGATCCCGGTGATGGTGTTCTCCTTCAACCATTCACCCATCATCTCCGCGTTTGCGGTGGCCAAGCGTGAAGAATACGGTCAGGAAGAAGCCGAGAAGAAATGCTCACGCATTCTGGGTTTCGCGCACATCATGATGGTGTTGACCGTGATGTTCTTCGTGTTCAGCTGTGTGCTGAGCCTGTCGCCGGAAAACCTGGCGGAAGCCAAGGCGCAGAACATCTCCATTCTGTCTTACCTGGCTAACCACTTTAATAACCCGATGATCGCCTACATCGCGCCGGTTATCGCCTTTATCGCCATCACCAAATCGTTCCTCGGTCATTACCTGGGTGCACGTGAAGGCTTTAACGGTCTGATCGCCAAGTCGATGAAGAGCCGCGGCAAGACTATCAGCACCAACAAACTGAACCGTATCACCGCCCTGTTTATGCTGGTGACCACCTGGATTGTTGCGACCCTGAACCCAAGCATCCTCGGCATGATCGAGAATATGGGTGGCCCAATCATCGCCATGTTGCTGTTCCTGATGCCGATGTACGCCATCCGTAAAGTACCGGCAATGCGCAAATACAGCGGCCACATCAGCAACGTGTTCGTGGTAGTGATGGGCCTGATCGCCATCTCCGCAATCCTGTACAGCTTCTAATCAAGCCCAGCCGGCGCTACCTTGCGCCGGCTTTTCTGCACGGCCCCCTTTCCTGCATTAACGCCTAACACCTGAAGAAGGAGGCGAGACCATGGTCAGCGTTTTCGATATTTTCAAAATTGGTATTGGTCCATCCAGTTCCCACACCGTCGGCCCGATGAAAGCCGGCAAGCTGTTTGTCGATGAATTGATTGCCAACCAACAGTTAATGGATACCACTCGCGTGGTAGTGGACGTCTACGGTTCGCTGTCGCTGACCGGCAAAGGTCACCACACCGATATCGCGATTATCATGGGGTTGGCGGGTAACCTGCCGCACGATGTAGATATCGACGGCATCGCCGGTTTTATCCGCGACGTTGAACAACGCGGTCGCCTGCTGCTGGCCAAGGGGCACCACGAGGTGGATTTCCCGCTGCAGACCAGCATGAACTTCAGCAAAGATAATCTGCCGCTGCATGAAAACGGCATGCGTATCCGCGCTTTCGCCGGTGAACAGCAATTGCACAGTAAAACTTATTACTCCACCGGCGGCGGTTTTATCGTCGATGAAGAAAATTTCGGCCTGGCCGCGACCACCCCGGTTCAGGTGCCCTTCCCGTTCAACTCTGCGCGTGACTTGCAGCAACACTGCAAAGACGCCGGTTTGTCGCTGTCCGGCCTGGTGATGCAAAACGAATTGGCGCTACACAGCAAGGCCGAGATCGATGCACACTTCGCCGATGTCTGGCAGGTGATGCGCGCTGGTATCGAACGCGGCATGAACACCGAAGGCCTGTTGCCCGGCCCAATGAAGGTTCAACGCCGCGCCGCCGCCCTGCGCCGCCTGCTGGTGACCGGTGACAAGAACAATATCGATCCGATGAACGTCGTCGACTGGATCAACATGTTCGCCTTCGCCGTTAACGAAGAGAACGCTGCCGGTGGCCGCGTGGTGACCGCCCCGACCAACGGTGCCTGTGGCATCATCCCGGCGGTGCTGGCCTATTACGACCAGTTTATTCGTCCGGTAAACCCCAATTCCTACAGCCGTTATTTCCTGACGTCCGGCGTGATCGGTGCGTTGTATAAGATGAATGCTTCGATTTCCGGTGCCGAAGTGGGCTGTCAGGGCGAAGTGGGCGTCGCCTGCTCAATGGCAGCGGCAGGGTTGGCAGAATTGATGGGCGGCAGCCCGGCACAGGTTTGCATTGCGGCGGAAATCGCCATGGAGCACCACCTGGGGCTGACCTGCGATCCGCTGGCCGGTCAGGTTCAGGTGCCCTGTATCGAGCGTAACGCGATTTCCGCAGTGAAAGCGGTCAATGCCGCACGTATGGCGCTGCGTCGTACCAGTGAGCCGCGCGTGTGTCTGGATAAGGTGATCGAAACCATGTATGAAACGGGCAAAGACATGAACGCCAAGTACCGCGAGACATCGCAAGGTGGATTGGCGATCAAGGTAGTGGCCTGTAACTGATAAAAAAAGAGGGCGCAATCATCAATGACGGCGCCCTCTTCTTAAAGCTTATTGCTGTAACCCTTAGCCAAACACGCTACCGAACCATTGGGTCAGCTTCATCATCACCATGTCCCAGATACGGGTGAAGAAGTTACCTTCTTTCACTTCCTGCATCGCCACCAGCGGATACTGCTCAATGGTTTTACCGTCTAGCTGGAAATCAATGGTGCCGACTACCTGATTTTTCGCCAACGGCGCTTCCAGCGTCGGTTGGTTCAGCTTGTAACTGGCCTTCAGGTTTTTCATCTGCCCTTTCGGGATGGTGACGGCGGCATCTTTCGCTACGCCCAACGGCACTTCCCCGACATCGCCAAACCACACTTTCTGGGTCACGAACGGCTTGTCCGTTTTAATTGGCGTGGCGGTTTCATAGAAGCGGAAGCCCCAGGTCAGCAGTTTTTCACTTTCGCTAAAGCGGATACGGTCGCTCGGCGCGCCCAACACCACCGAAATCAAACGCATCGGGCCATCGGTAGCGGAGGCCACCAGGTTATGGCCGGCACCGCCGGTGTAACCGGTTTTGATACCGTCAACGCTCAAGTTGGTGCTCCACAACAGACGGTTGCGGTTAACCTGGCGGATCTTGTTGAAGGTGAACTCTTTTTCTTTGTGCAGCGCGTACTCATCCGGCACATCGCGGATCAGCGCCTGGCTGAGCAATGCCATATCGCGTGCGGTGCTGTACTGCCCTTCCGCATCCAGACCGTGCACCGTCAGGAAGTGGGTATTCTGCAGGCCCAGCGATTGGGCGTAGTTATTCATCAGGCCGACAAACGAATCCTGACTGCCCGCGACATAGTCGGCCAAGGCGATGCTGGCATCGTTACCCGACTGAATGACGATGCCCTTGTTCAGTTCCATCACCGGCACCTGATCGCCCGGCTTGATAAACATCAGCGAGGAACCGCGCAGCGCCGGGTTGCCGGTAGCCCATGCGTCCTTACCGACGGTCACCATATCTTCGGGCTTGATCTTGCCGGCCTTGATCGCCTGGCCAATCACATAACTGGACATGATCTTGGTCAGGCTGGCGGGATCGAGACGGGTATCGGCATTGCCCTCCGCCAGGATTTTGCCGCTGTTGTAATCCATCAGCACATAGGCCTTGGCATCTACCTGTGGCGCCGCCGGCGCTTCGGCCGCCTGGACAACAGGGACAGCCAGCAACAGTATGCTGACGCTAAAAGTTAATTTTTTCAGAGTGGTAGGTAAGTTTCTTTTCATCATGACGTCGCCAGAGTGTCCATTCAAATCATTGAAATAGCGTTAACTTTCAAACATATTCACGTTTTCAGCCAACCAGCGAGAGTGGCCCGGCACGCGTTTGCCAACCGCAATCTCCCTGCGGCCCCATGACGGGTGAGCGGCGTACCGAAAATGCCCTTGCTGTGAGTTTATTAGATTCATCTTATTTTTGCAGGGTTTAGCGTAAATTTTCAGCATTTTTACATAACTGTACGCTGTTACGCGCAATTTGGATGAAAAGCCAACCGTACGTGTTTTTTTTATACTGCCCACGGCTACACGGCCAAACATCTAAGCTGCTGCACATCCGCGCTTCTATACGTCCAAATAAGATTAATATATTCCAAAAAGGCATATTTAACGGTTATTTGTTCTTTTTAATAGGCTTATTTGCAGCGCTATCATCCAGGCAACGGCTTTAAACCGAATTATTCTGGAGATCCCCCATGGCTATACCGCATTCCGTCATCGATCTGATCGGCAACACCCCGATGCTGGAACTGACCCAGTTCGATACCGGTCCTTGCCGGCTGTTCGTCAAACTGGAGAATCAAAACCCCGGCGGCTCAATCAAGGACCGCGTGGCGCTCTCGATGATCGAACAGGCAGAACGTGACGGCAGCCTGCAACCCGGCGGTACCATCATTGAAGCCACCGCCGGCAATACCGGCCTCGGGCTGGCACTGGTGGCGGCCCTGAAGGGGTATAAGCTGTTGCTGGTGGTGCCGGACAAGATGAGCCGCGAGAAGATTTTCCATCTGCGCGCACTGGGTGTGGAAGTGGTACTGACCCGCTCCGACGTCGGCAAGGGCCACCCGGCTTACTATCAGGATTATGCCCAACGTCTGGCGAGTGAGACTGCTGGCGCTTTCTATATCGATCAGTTTAATAACCCGGCCAATCCTGCGGCCCATACCCGCACCACCGCACCGGAACTGTGGCAGCAGATGGACCATCAGGTCGACGCCATCGTGGTCGGCGTCGGTTCTGGCGGTACGCTGGGTGGTCTGAGCCGCTATTTCGCCGAGATGTCGCCCCAGACCGAGTTTGTTTTGGCTGACCCTGCCGGTTCGATCCTGGCGGACTATCTCGATAACGGCCAGGTAGGTGAGGCCGGCAGTTGGCTGGTAGAAGGTATTGGTGAAGATTTCGTCCCGCCGCTGAGCGACTTCAATCAGGTACGTCACGCCTACCGCATCGGCGATGCCGAGGCCTTTACCACCGCGCGCGATTTGTTGCGTAAAGAAGGCGTATTGGCCGGTTCATCCACTGGTACCCTGCTGGCTGCCGCGCTGCGCTATTGCCAGACGCAGACCGAGCCGAAACGCGTGGTCACCTTTGTCTGCGACAGCGGCAACAAATACCTGTCTAAAATGTATAACGATCACTGGATGTTGGAACAGGGTTTGCTAAGCAAGCCGCAGCACGGCGATCTGCGCGATCTGATCGCCTACCGTCATGACGAAGGCGCTGCGGTGTCGGTGACTTCGGAAGATACCCTGGCGATCGTCCATGCCCGCATGCGGCTGTATGACATCTCACAGTTACCGGTGCTGGAGGGCGATCGGGTGATCGGCCTGATCGACGAATGGGATTTGCTGAACGCCGTACAGGCGGACGCCAGCCACTTCAGCCTACCGGCCTCCCGCGCCATGACCCATTCGGTCAAAACCTTGCAAAAAGAAGCCAGCTATCAGGATTTGCTCGCCACCTTCAGTCACGGCCACGTGGCGGTGGTGCTCGACGGCGAGCGCTTCCTCGGTCTGATTACCCGCACAGACGTGCTTAATACCTGGCGCCAGAAATTACGCTAATAAGGAAGATTGTATGGCCAAGTTTGATACGTTGACCGTCCATGCCGGCTACACGCCGGACGCTACCGGCGCAGTGATGCCGGCCATTTACGCCACCTCTACCTACGCCCAACCGGCGCCGGGCGAGCATACCGGCTATGAATATTCGCGCAGCGCCAACCCGACGCGCACCGCGCTGGAGAGCGCCATCGCCGAACTGGAGGGCGGCAGCCGCGGGTACGCCTTTGCCTCTGGCCTGGCGGCCTGTTCAACGGTGCTGGAGCTGCTCGACCAGGGCAGCCATCTGGTGGCGGTTGACGATCTGTACGGCGGGACCTATCGGTTGCTGGAAAAAGTGCGTAGTCGCACTGCCGGCCTGCGGGTCACCTATGTTTCCCCGGCGGACATTGCCGCGCTGGAGCAGGCGATCGAACCGGATACCAAAATGATCTGGGTAGAAACGCCGACCAACCCGCTGTTGAAACTGGCGGATCTGAGTGCGATCGCCGCGATCGCCAAAAAACACGGTTTGATCAGCGTGGCGGACAACACCTTCGCCTCGCCTTATATTCAACGTCCGCTGGAGCTCGGCTTTGACGTAGTGGTGCATTCGGCCACCAAATACCTCAACGGACATTCCGACGTGGTGGCCGGCGTGGCCGCAGTAGGGAATAACCCAGAGCTGGCCGAACAGCTGGGCTTTTTACAAAACGCGGTGGGTGGCATTCTCGATCCATTCAGCAGCTTCCTGACGCTGCGCGGTATCCGCACGCTGGCGCTGCGCATGGAGCGTCACAGTAACAGTGCTTTGCGTATTGCCCAGTGGCTGGAAAGCCAACCGCAGGTAGAAGAAGTCTACTATCCGGGCCTGCCGAGCCACCCGCAGCATGGGTTGGCGGCAAAGCAGATGAGCAGCTTTGGCGGCATGATTTCAGTGCGGCTGAAAGGTGATGATGCCTTTGCCCGTCGGGTGATCAAGCGTTCTCAGCTGTTCACCCTGGCAGAAAGTCTGGGCGGTGTGGAAAGTCTGATCAGCCAGCCGTTCAGCATGACCCATGCGTCAATCCCGCTGGAGCAGCGCCTGAAAACCGGCATCACGCCGCAGTTGCTGCGCCTGTCGGTGGGCATTGAGGATGCAGAAGATCTGATCGCCGATCTGCAGCAAGCGCTGGCGGAATAATCACAGCCCTGATGTAAAACCGTAGGGCGCTGCATGCGGCGCCCCTGCCATCAGGCAACAACGTCCTGATAGTAGCGCTGCGCCACGTCGGGATGAGAGCGAATGCGCCCCTTCAGATAGTTAAAACCCACGTCACGCAACAGCGGATTATGCGGATCGCTGGCCGGTCCGTGCGCCTCGGCCATCAGAGATGCCGGAAGCTGATAAAGCGGCACCACGGCATCCAACCGAGCGCCAAGGAAGAAGGCAATCGACAAGCGGTCGCTGCCCGCAGGGGGTGTCTCTACCCGGTGTACCGTGGCACGCAGATAGCCATTGGTTGCCAACTCCAGCAGTTCGCCGATATTCACCACAAAGGTGTCTTCAAACGGTTCGGCGTCGATCCATCGCCCTTCGTCAATTTCAACCTGCAGACCCTTTTGCCGGTCCTGCAACAGAAAGCTGAGAAACCCGGAGTCTTTATGGGAACCCACCCCTTGCCCGCTGGCGGTCGCCTCGCGCCCCGGATAACGGATCAGTTTGATATGTTCATTGGGTTTGTCGCCGTAGAGCGCGTCAAATGCCTGCTCCGGTAAAGAAAGCGCCAGGGCAAAAGCGCGCAACAGTCGCAGCGACATGGCGGTCATCGCCTGTTGCCACTGCAACAGCAGCGGCTTCAGTTCGGGCAGTGCCTCAGGCCATTGATTCGGCCCCTGTAGACGCGCCCAACGCGGAGTTTCATTAGCCAGTTGCAGCGCAGGGCGTTCCGCGCCGATATCAAACTGCTCACGCCAGTCCGGCTGCCCGCGCGTCAGTTCGGCCGCTGCACGGTTATAACCGCGAAAGTGCGGCGAATGCACCATCTGCACCGCCAGCTTGTCGGCTTCCGGCAGGGCGAAAAATTGCCTGGCATACTGCTGCAATTGAGCATTCAGCCTGTTATCTACGCCGTGTCCGCGCAGATAGAAAAAACCTGCGTCACGCGCTGCCGCACGCAGCTCATCAAGGAATCTCTGCCGCTGCCGCGCGTCGCCGTCAAGCTGCGAAAGATCCAGCAGCGGCAGCGTCTTCAGCGTCAGTGGTGGTGTCATTATCCTGTTCCTCTTCATCCCCGACAAAAACCGGACCGCTATAAAGGCGAATTATCAGCATCTTTAACTCCTGGATGACCAGTGTATGGTCCCTATAGTTACCACCCCGCCAGCGATGCCAGCCAATATTGTTGCGTTCTAAGTTATGCAAAGCTTCAACAAAGTGTCGCAAAACTGTCATCAATGTTTCTTATGCTCTGCGCAATTTGTTCGTCGCCACTGGCTGGCGGCTTACGCTATCCGCTATTCTGTATACACCGCCATTTCACTCCCTGCCTGCCGGAGAAATACTGATGGATTTAGCCTTATTCGACCTGGATGAAACCCTGATTGATGATGACAGCGCCAGCCTGTGGATGCGCTGGTTAGTCACCGAGGGGTTTGCGCCGGCGGAACTGGAACAGCAGGAACAGCAACTGATGCAGCTCTATTATCAGGGCAAGCTGTCGATGGAGGATTACATGCAGGCCACGCTGGCCCCGCTGGCCGGCCTGAGCACCCAGACGGTGGCTGGTTGGGTGCAGCGTTATATCCGCCGCGATATTCTGCCGCGCGTCTACCCCGCCGCCCGTGAACGCCTGCTGTGGCACCGTGAACGCGGCGACTGCATTCTGGTTATTTCCGCCACGGGTGAACATCTGGTTGCGCCGATAGCCGCACAACTGGGTGCCGACGGCGCACTGGCGATTGGCGTCGAAGTGCAAGACGGCCGCTTCACCGGCAACACTTACGGCACCATGACCTACCAGCAGGGCAAGGTGATCCGCCTGAAAAAGTGGCTGGCCGAACACCCGGAGCTGAGCTTTGAACACAGCCATGGCTACAGCGATTCCCTCAACGACAAGGCGATGCTGGAATATGTCGACAGCGCTACGGTGATCAACCCGGACACGGAGCTCAACGCGCTGGCAGTGGAAAAAGGGTGGGAGATTTGCCGCTGGGAGCGCTAAACGACGCGTCGGTCGGCAAAAAATGCCTTCCGGTGTGACAATCGCTGAATTGTGGCGTACGAATAATAGCTTAGGTTAATTCACCCGTATAAAGAGGCGTTCTATGCTGACCATTTGGGGTCGTGAAAATTCGAACAACGTCAGGAAAGTGCTGTGGTGCGCCGCAGAGCTGGAGCTGAATTACAGCCATATCAATGCCGGTGGCGCATTCGGCAAGGTGAACGACGAGCTCTACCGCTCATTAAACCCGAACGGCCTGGTGCCGTTACTGCAGGACGGTGACTTCGTGCTGTGGGAATCCAACACCATAGTGCGTTATCTGGCGGCGAAATTTGGTAGTGAACCCTTCTACCCGCAGGATCTGCAGGCACGCGCCAGCGCTGAGAAATGGATGGACTGGACCACCGCCACTATCGTCAGCCACTTTAGCGTGGTGTTCTGGGGCCTGGTGCGTACCAAGCCGGAACTGCGCGACATGGCCAAGATTGAAGCGGCGATCGCCACGCTGGAAAAGCACTTCGACATTGTGGAAGAAACCCTGGGCCGCCAGCCTTACCTTTCCGGCGAGTCGTTCGGTATCGGTGACATCCCGCTCGGCAGCTTTGCTTACGCCTGGTTCTCAATGCCGATTAAGCGTCAACCCCGCCCGAACATGGAACGCTGGTACCAACAGTTAACCGCCCGCCCCGCTTATCAGCAGGGTGTGATGAGTGAGTTAACCTGATTTTCACGGGGCGGTTTTTTACGACGCCCCGACCTTCAGCAGCTTACCGTCACTCTCATCCGTCAGCAGATAAAGATAACCGTCCGGTCCGGTACGCACTTCGCGAATGCGTTCGCCTTGATCGGCCAGCAGCCGTTCTTCCCCAACAATTTTATTACCGTCCAGCGTCAGACGGATTAATTCTTTTTGCGCCAACGCGCCAATAAACAGCGAATGCCGCCAGGCAGGGAAGCGTTGCGAATCATAGAACGCCATGCCGCTGATACCGGGCGACACCGGCCAATAATGCAGCGGCGGTTCGGTGCCGGCTACCTTCTGCCCTTTAGCCTCCGGGATCGCCAACCCGGAATAATTAATGCCATAGGTGGCGATCGGCCAACCGTAGTTTTTCCCGGCCTGAGGAATATTGATCTCATCCCCGCCGCGCGGGCCATGTTCGTGTTCCCAGATGGCACCACTCCACGGGTTCAGCGCCAATCCCTGTGGATTGCGCTGGCCATAAGACCAGATTTCTGGCCGCTTACCCGCCTGACCGACAAACGGATTATCCGGCGGTACGGCCCCCTCGGCGGTTAACCGCAGGATCTTGCCCTGTAGCTTGTCCAGATCCTGCGCCGTCGGCCGCTGGTTATTTTCGCCCAGTGCGATAAACAGATATCCCTGACGATCGAACGCCAGCTTGCCACCGAAGTGATTGCCGACCGACAGCTTCGGCTGCTGACGGAAAATCACTCTGAAGTTTTCCAGCCGCCGGCTGTCGGCGCTTAGCTGGCCGTAGCCCACCGCGGTCCCCGCCTTGTCATCCTCACCCGCTTCGGCAAAGCTGAGGTAAACCCGCCTGCTGTCGGCAAAATCCGGCGCCAACAGCACTTCCAGCAGGCCACCCTGCCCCTGGGCATACACCGGTGGCACGCCGCTAATCGGCGCTGACAGCCCTTTATCTTGCTGCCACAACCGCAGACGCCCCGGTCTTTCAGTGATTAACATACCTCGATCGCCAGGCAAAAACGCCAGCGACCATGGGTGTTCCAATTTATCCTGTAATTGCATGACCGTCGGTGCGGCGTGCAACAGGCCACTGAACAACAGTAAAGCGGCCATCATGCTCAATCGGGGCATAGCGTCCTCCGGGACAGAAACTGACCCACTTAGTGTAGCCCAGTAGGATGATTCCCACGTTTGTTTTAAATTTCAATATGTTGCCTTTTCCACCGACTGTGCTTAAGTTAAGGGTTCACCAAGGAGAAAACATGAACATCACCGTCACCGAAACCCCTGATGAAGAAACCCTCAACACCATCCGTTTGGGGTTACGGGCCCACAACAGCCCATACATCGACCCTATCCAACGCAAATCCCTTGCCGTCTATAGCCAGGATGAAGCCGGTCGGGTGGTCGCAGGCCTAACCGGCGAGACCTGGGGAAACTGGTTGAGCGTTGAATGGTTGTGGGTGGATGATTCGCAGCGCGGCAGCGGGTTAGGTCGCAAGGTGGTGCTGGCAGCTGAACAGGAGGCTAAAGCGCGGGGCTGTCGTTATGTTCGTCTGGATACCTTCAGCTTTCAGGCGCGGCCGTTCTACGAGAAGCTCGGGTACCGCTTGCAGATGACGCTGCAGAATTACCCGATAGAACACGAATGTTACTTTCTCACCAAAACTCTTATTGAATAGCAGGTGGCTTGATGGAAACCGCAACCATGGTTGTGAATTGCGTAGCATACAAGGCCGGTCAACGGCTGGGCGAAGTGACCATTGATGATGTCAGTGAGGTAGTCAAGCAACCGGACACCTTCGTCTGGCTCGGGCTGTGGCAGCCGGAGGACGCCTTTATGCGCAAGGTGCAAGAGGAATTTGGGCTGCACGATCTGGCGATTGAAGATGCCCTGTGCGCCCACCAACGACCAAAGCTTGAAGCCTACGGCGATTCATTGTTTATCGTGGTCAAAACCGCGCAATGGGGAAAGGACGAAGTCGAGTACGGCGAAACCCACTTTTTTGTCGGCAAAAACTTTCTGGTCACGGTACGCCACGGTGACTCACCCAGCTATGCGCCGATCCGCCTCAAGGCGGAAGAAAACCACAAGCAAATGTGCCGCGGCCCGGGTTTTGCCTTGTATTCGGTGATGGACTTTGTGGTAGATAACTACCGCACCGTGGTGGCAAAGTTCGAGACGGATATCGAAGCCATCGAAGCCAACATGTTCAAATCCGAGTTTGATCAGACCGCCATCGAGAACGTCTATACCCTGCGGCGACACCTGTTGGCGCTGCGCAATGCGGCGATGCCGATGGACGAAATCTGCAATCAGCTGATTCACCTGCATGAAGAAGTGATCCCGAAAGAGCTGCGCGCCTATGTACGTGACGTACAGGACCATGCCCGCCAGGTGGTCAGTAACATCGACGATATGCGAGAAATGCTGACCAACGCCATGCACGTCAATCTGGCACTGGTCACGGTAAAACAGAACGAAGTGGTAAAACGGCTAGCGGGCTGGGGGGCGATCCTGGCGATCCCTACGGTGATATTCAGCCTGTACGGCATGAACTTTGCCAATATGCCGGAGCTGAAATTCCCCTGGGCCTATCACACCATCCTCGGAGTCACCGCCGTCGGCTGCTTCTTCCTGTACCAAAAACTGAAGAGATCCGGCTGGCTGTAGTCGATTATGGGGCTGCCCACCACAGCCCCATTTTACCCATTACTCGGGCTGAACCTGCTGTGACAGACTGGGTCGGGTCAGCAAACTGCCAATCAGAAAGGCCGCGCCGCCCACCAGCAGGCCACCGTAGATCGGGCTGTTGGCCTCAATACCCTGGTAATACATCAGCCCCAACACGCACAGGCTGCCGGTCAGCATACTGGCAATAGCCCCGGTGCTGGTGGCGCGCTGCCAGAAAATGGCGCCGATCAGCGGGATCAGCATCCCCCCCACCAGCAGGTTATAAGCCAGCGTCAGCGCCATCATCACGTCCCGCACCACAAACGCCAGCCCCAGCATAATGCAGCCCATGATCAGTGTCGTGAGTCGCCCGGCCGCCAAGCCACCGGAAGGCCGCTTGCGGATCGCCGGCAATACGTCCTCCAGCGCAATAGTTGAGGACGCTAACAGACAGGCGCTGGCCGTCGACATCAGCGCCGCCAACGCGGCAGCCGCCACCAAACCGCTGACGCCCGCCGGCAACACCGCCTGAGCAATGGCGGCAAAAGCGCCATCGGTATTGGTCAGTTGCGGCAACACCAACTTTCCGGCCATGCCAATCAGAGCACCGGTCACGCCATACAGCACGCAGTAAACCCCGGCACCCAGCCCGGCGTAACGAGCAGTATTGATGCTGTGGGCGGTAAATACCCGCTGCCAGATATCCTGACCGATCAGGATGCCGAAGAAGTAGATCAGGAAGAACACCAGGATAGTATCCAGCCCGATCGACGACAGCTGGTAGTAGCTGTCCGGCAATTGGCTGCTGAACGCCGCCCAGCCACCGGCTTTGACGATGCTCATCGGCATCAACACCAGCATCATGCCGACGGTCATAATAATAAACTGGATAATGTCGGTCAGCGTCAGTGACCACATGCCGCCCAGCGTGGAATAAAGCACCACCAAGCCCCCACCAAGCAGAATCGAAGCGGTGAACGACAGATCAAACATCACCTGCATCACGCTGCCGATGGCGATAATCGAGGTGACCGCCACCATCAGATCGTAAGCCAGCATGATGGCACCGCTGGTGACTCTGGCGGCCGGATGATAGCGCCGCGCCAGCACCTGACTGACGGTGTAGAGCTTGAGTTTGAGCAGCGGTTTGGCCAGCACCATGCTCAACACCACAATCCCCGCACCCAGCGCCCCGCACAGCCACACCCCCGAGATACCGTAGGTGTAACCCAGCTTGACGCTGCCAATGGTTGACGCGCCCCCCAATACCACGGCGGACAGCGTGCCCAGGTACAAACAGGGCCCCAGATTGCGGCCAGCCACCAGATAATCTTCCTTGGTGGTAGCCCGGCGAACGCCAAGCCATCCCACCGCCCCTATCACCAAAAAGTAAAACACCACTACCAGCAGGTCGAGATTCATCAGTCACTCCGCATGCTTGTTATTATTCGGTATCAGGCGCAACGGCTCCGCCGGTCAGGGTATAGCGAGGCCTTATCGCTCAGGCAACACACACAGCATTTCAAACAGCAGGTTAGCCGCCAGCAACGCGGTATTTCCGGAACGATCGTAAGGCGGCGAGACCTCTACCACGTCGCTGCCGACCAGATTCAGCCCCCGACAGCCCCTGACGATCTCCAGGCCCTGCCAAACCGACAGCCCGCCGACCTCCGGTGTGCCGGTGCCCGGTGCAAAGGCCGGATCCAGACCGTCAATGTCGAAACTGAGGTAAACCGGCGCATTGCCCATCTGTTCACGCACTTCTGCCATCAGCGGTGCCAACGAGCGATACCAGCAGGCTTCCGCCGGCACCACGCGAAATCCCTGCTTGCTGGACCAGTCGAAATCATCGGCCTCATAACCGCTGCCACGCAGCCCAATCTGTACCACCCGCTGTGGCTGCAAAAGCCCCTCTTCAAAGGCGCGGCGAAAAGTCGTCCCGTGCGCCAACTTTTCACCAAACATCTCTTCGTTGGTGTCGGAGTGGGCATCCACGTGAATCAAGCCAACCGGGCCATATCGGCTGGCCATCGCACGCAGGACAGGTAACGTCAGTGTGTGATCGCCCCCCAGCGTTAGCGGAATGCAGCCGTGGGCCAAAATGCCGTTATAGGCCAGCTCAATGCGGCGGACGCTGTCCTCCAGGCTGTAGGGGTTGATGGCCACATCCCCCAGGTCGGCCACCTGCAACCGTTCAAAAGGCGCGGCGGCGGTACCCATGTTGTAAGGGCGGATCATCACCGATTCCTGACGGATTTGCCGCGGCCCGTAGCGCGTGCCGCTGCGATTTGAAGTACCAATATCAAGGGGAATACCGACGAAGGCCGCATCCAGCCCCCGTGCATCATCTGCGACGGGCAGGCGCATCATGGTAGGGATACCGGCAAAACGCGGCATATCGTTGCCACTTTGGGGTTGGTTCAACATG
This sequence comes from Serratia proteamaculans, assembly GCF_008830365.1. GTDB lineage: Bacteria > Pseudomonadota > Gammaproteobacteria > Enterobacterales > Enterobacteriaceae > Serratia > Serratia proteamaculans. Next base: position 114,245 of record NZ_WBKI01000002.1, read on the forward strand.
GGTTTTCCTTGTTCGAGCGTCGGTGAGTTTCAACATTTGGATAACAATTACAGGCTACCCCGACACCTGACAGGGCTACCATTCCATCTTTGGGATGTAAGTATTGAAAATACCGATGATTAGTAACGCATTGAACCGTTGGATTTTATTTAACTCCCATGCCATAAAGACACAGTTACCCGCCCACCGACCCCCTCGGTGATGTTATGCAATAGTTAACAATTAGCGATTTCCGTGGAGGAGAGAATGCTCACCAATTTGAGCGATATTGATCTGCGACTGCTGCGGGTATTCGTCGCCGTTGCGGAAGCCCAGGGCGTCAGCGCGGCTCAGGAAACGCTGTTGATGAATCAGTCGACCATCAGCACCCATCTCGCCACGCTGGAGACCCGACTGGGATTTCGCCTGTGTCAGCGCGGCCGTTCCGGTTTTATGCTGACCCCGAAAGGCGAACGCATGCTGATCGCCTGCCGCACCCTGTTTAACGCCGCACGTGACTTTACCCGCGTCAGTCAGTCGCTGAACGGTCTGTTGACCGGCGATCTGCAGATCGGCCTGGTGGATAATCTGGTGTCGCTCCCGGGTAATCCCTTCAGTCGTGCCATCAAACAGTTTCAACGTCGGCATCAGGATGTGCAGTTGCAGTGCCGAATTTGCGCCCCCGGCGAACTGGAACAGGGGTTGCTGAATCAGCAGCTCGATGTGGGTATCGGTTATTTTGGCCAGCAGTTGGACGAGCTGCAGTATCAGCCCTGGATAGAAGAGACGCAGGCAGTCTATTGCAGCAGCGATCACCCGTTGTTTGCGGTGGAGCAGCCGGGGCGTGAACAGATTGAAAATGCGCGCTGGGTCAAGCGCGGCTACCTGCTGGCGCAGCAGCTTTGCCCGCTGGCACCGCTAAACCTCGGTGCCGTTGCCCATCATATGGAAGGGGTCGCCCATCTGGTGCTCAGCGGCGAGTATCTCGGTTACCTGCCCACCCATTACGCCGCGCGCTGGGTAGAACAAGGCGCATTGAAACAGTTAGGTGGGCAGGCGCTGTCTTATCAGGCGGCATTGAGTCTGGTGACCCGGCCTGGCTTGCCAAAGGAGGCACTAAGCGCATTGCTGGAGGATTTGCAGCGCGCCGGGGAGGCTTCAGCCGCTATGGCGTTGGTGTAGCAAGGTGCGAACAGCATAAAAAAATGCCCCGCACACTTGGCAGGGCATGTTCAAACGTTTAATTGACCGGCATACGCGCCGGATCCGGGTACTGATATTCAAACCCCAGTTCGTTGCAGATACGGCTGCCGTCCACCAGACGCCCGCCCTGCTCCGTCTCGGCGGCAAACTGCGGCGGCGACAGATTTAATTGTTCGGCTAGAGCCGGGTAGAACTCGCGTTTGGTCGGATGGGCCGGCGCACATAGATTATAAACATGGCCGCCTTTCGGCAATTTCAGCAGCAGTTGGATCGCGCCGATCACGTCGTCCTGATGCACCAGATTAACCCCTTGCGAGCCGCCTTTAACATCAACTTTGCCCGCGAGGAAACGGCCAGGATGACGATCGGCCCCCACCAGCCCCGCCAGACGCAAAATATCCACCGAGGTGTTCGGCAGCTCATGCAGCCAACGTTCCAGCTCTGCCAGCACCTGCCCCGAAGGCGAAACCGGCTTCAGCGGCGAGTCTTCGCGCACCGTGCCGGTGGTTTCACCGTACACCGAGGTTGAACTGGTAAACAGGATGCGCGGCACGCCGAAGGCCATCGCACTGTCCACCAGCATGCGCACCGCATTAAAATAGTTTTCACTGCCTTCGACGGTACGGCGAGCGGGTAACGTCACCACCAGCGCATCAACGCGCAGCAGCGCCTCCAGATCCTCCGGTTCGCAAATCAGTTCCGGCGTCATTTCCAACTGATAGCATTCAATCCCGCTCATCCGTGCGGCCTCGACGCCATCCGGCGTGGTTTTACTGCCAACGACGTCAAATCCACGGCTCATCAGCGACAGAGCCAGCGGCATACCCAACCAACCCAGGCCAATAATGGCTACCTTTTTCATGATCTTCCTCTCTTGAAGACTGCAGCGCTTTGCCCATTAAGGCTACGCCAGTCAGCGTAGTGATTCAATCCACCGATCTTAAGCTTAGGTAAAGTCGCGTCCAGCTAATAACTCAACCTGTTTCAATAAATTAAATTTATGACGACAAAAAAGAGTTGCGCGACAGACGGCGGATAGTTTAGGTTAATTAGCAATTGAGTTTGTAGCGACTTTATACAGAGAACACACCATGACACGCATTCAGTTCAGCCACCATCATCACCATCACCCTGACTAGTCTTTCAGGCGATGTGTGCTGGAAGACGGTTAGTTAATCTTCCAGTGGCGCGCAGAATGCAAGAGAGAGCCCTCGGAAGATTTCTTCCGAGGGTTTTTTTTTGGCTCCGGACAGACAGATAAAATAATTTTCATTATAAATTCAAAAAATTACAGATTAAACAGAGGTTACCATGCTGGATAAAACACGTTTACGGATAGCAATGCAGAAATCGGGCCGCCTGAGTGATGAATCACAGGAGCTACTGGCGCGCTGCGGTATCAAAATCAACCTGCAGCAACAACGCCTGATCGCCTTCGCGGAGAATATGCCGATTGATATCCTGCGCGTGCGCGATGACGATATCCCGGGCCTGGTAATGGACGGCGTGGTCGACCTGGGCATTATCGGTGAGAACGTGCTGGAAGAAGAGCTGCTCAACCGCCGCGCTCAGGGCGAAGACCCGCGCTACTTCACCCTGCGTCGCCTGGACTTCGGCGGCTGCCGCCTGTCGCTGGCCACTTCACTCGACAGTGAATATGCCGGCCCGCAAAGCCTGCAAGACGCCCGCATCGCCACCTCTTACCCGCACCTGCTGAAGCAATACCTCGACAAACAGGGCGTGCGCTTCAAATCCTGCCTGCTGAACGGTTCGGTTGAAGTGGCACCACGTGCCGGTCTGGCCGACGCCATCTGCGACCTGGTTTCCACCGGCGCTACGCTGGAAGCCAACGGCCTGCGTGAAGTGGAAGTGATTTACCGCTCGAAAGCCTGCCTGATCCAACGCGACGGCGAAATGCCGGAAGCCAAGCAGCAACTGATCGACCGCCTGATGACCCGTATCCAGGGCGTGATCCAGGCGCGTGAATCCAAGTACATCATGCTGCACGCGCCAAGCGAGCGTCTGGACGAAATCGTCGCGCTGCTGCCGGGTGCCGAACGCCCTACCATTCTGCCACTGGCCGGCGCACAGAATCGCGTAGCCATGCACATGGTCAGTAGCGAAACCCTGTTCTGGGAAACCATGGAAAAACTGAAAGCGCTCGGTGCCAGCTCGATTCTGGTGTTGCCAATTGAGAAGATGATGGAGTAAGGCCATGTCGAACTTCAATACTCTGGTCAACTGGGCAGACTGTAGCGCCGAACAGCGCACAGCACTGCTGATGCGTCCGGCGATTTCCGCCTCGGACAGCATCACCCGCACGGTGAGCGAAATCCTCGACAACGTGAAGGCCAATGGCGATCAGGCGCTGCGCGATTACAGCGCCAAATTTGATAAAACCGAGGTTGGCGCGCTGCGCGTCACCGCCGAACAGATAGCCGCCGCCAGCGCTCGTCTGGGTGATGAGATCAAGCAGGCCATGGCCGTGGCCGTTGCCAATGTGGAAACCTTCCACAATGCGCAACAGCTGCCGCCGGTCGATGTGGAAACTCAGCCGGGTGTGCGTTGCCAGCAGATAACCCGCCCGATCGATTCGGTGGGGCTATATATTCCCGGTGGCTCCGCACCGCTGTTTTCTACCGTACTGATGCTGGCGACACCGGCACGCATCGCCGGTTGCCGTCGCGTGGTGCTGTGCTCACCGCCGCCGATTGCCGATGAAATTCTGTATGCCGCGCAACTGTGCGGTGTGAAAGAGGTGTTTCAGGTTGGCGGTGCACAGGCGATTGCCGCCATGGCGTTCGGCACCGACTCTGTACCGCGTGTGGCGAAAATCTTCGGGCCGGGCAATGCCTTTGTCACCGAAGCCAAACGCCAAATCAGCCAACGACTGGACGGCGCCGCCATCGACATGCCGGCCGGCCCTTCCGAAGTGCTGGTGATCGCCGACGCCGGTGCCACGCCGGCGTTTGTTGCCTCTGACCTGCTGTCGCAGGCGGAACACGGCCCTGACTCCCAGGTGATCCTGTTGACGCCGGACGCCGCCATGGCACAGGCGGTAGCCGAAGCAGTAGAGCAGCAACTGGCACAGTTGCCACGCGCCGAAACCGCCCGTCAGGCGCTGGCCAGCAGCCGACTGATCGTCGCCAAAGATTTGACCGAATGCGTGGCCATCAGCAACCAGTACGGCCCGGAGCACCTGATCATTCAGACCCGCAATGCCCGTGAACTGGTCGACAGCATCACCAGTGCCGGTTCGGTGTTTCTTGGCGACTGGTCGCCGGAGTCTGCCGGTGACTATGCGTCCGGCACCAACCACGTGTTGCCGACCTACGGTTATACCGCCACCTGTTCCAGCCTGGGCCTGGCGGATTTCCAAAAGCGCATGACGGTGCAAGAGCTGACGCCGCAGGGCTTTATGAATCTGGCCGCCACCATTGAAACCCTGGCCGCCGCCGAGCAGTTGATTGCCCACAAAAACGCCGTGACCCTGCGCGTTGCCGCCCTGAAGGAGCAAGCATGAGCATTGAAAATCTGGCACGCACCAACGTTCGCGATCTGACCCCTTATCAGTCGGCACGGCGTCTGGGCGGTAACGGCGACGTGTGGCTAAACGCCAACGAATACCCGATTGCCCCCGAGTTCCAACTGACCGCTCAAACCTTTAACCGTTACCCGGAGTGCCAGCCGGCGCTGGTGATCGAACGCTACGCCGACTACGCCGGGGTTAAGAAGGAACAGGTACTGGTCAGCCGCGGTGCGGACGAAGGTATCGAACTGCTGATCCGCGCATTCTGTGAACCGGGCAAAGACGCCATCCTGTTCTGCCCACCGACCTACGGCATGTATGCCGTCAGCGCAGAAACCTTTGGCGTGGAACGCCGTACCGTGGCGGCTAAACAGGACTGGCAGCTGGATTTACCGGCCATCGCCGACAGCCTGGACAACGTGAAGCTGATTTACGTCTGCAGCCCTAACAACCCGACCGGTAACCTGATCGATGCCAACGATCTGCGCGCCGTGCTGGAAATGGCCAAAGGCAAGGCGATCGTCGTGGTTGACGAGGCCTATATCGAATTCTGCCCGCAGGCAAGCGTAGCCGGCTGGCTGAACGACTACCCGCATCTGACGGTGCTGCGTACCCTGTCCAAAGCCTTTGCGCTGGCCGGGTTGCGCTGTGGTTTTACCCTCGGTAACGAAGAGCTAATCGCCCTGCTGCTGAAGGTGATCGCCCCTTATCCGCTGTCCACCCCGGTCGCCGATATCGCCGCTCAGGCGCTCAGCACCGAAGGGATCCGCGTGATGCGTCAGCGGGTTACCGAGATTGCCGCCAACCGCAGTTGGTTGCAGCAGGCGCTGCAAAACTGTGCCTGCGTTGAACAGGTTTTCACCAGTGACAGCAATTACCTGCTGGCACGATTCACTGCTTCCAGTAATGTGTTTAAAACCTTATGGGATCAGGGCATTATCTTAAGAGACCAAAATAAACAACCTGGGTTGTCCGGCTGCCTGCGCATCACCATAGGCACCCGTGACGAATGCCAGCGCGTGGTTGACGCGCTGTCTGCCTTGCCCGGTGCAACCGAGACTCGCCAGGAGCCAATGTGAGCCAGAAATTCCTCTTTATTGACCGTGACGGCACGCTGATTGCTGAACCGCCGGAAGACTTCCAGGTCGATCGCCTGGACAAACTGGCGCTGGAGCCGGACGTGATCCCTTGCCTGCTGAGTTTGCAGCAAGCGGGTTATCAACTGGTGATGATCACCAACCAAGATGGCCTCGGCACCGCCAGTTTCCCGCAGGAAACCTTCGATCCGCCGCACGACCTGATGATGCAGATCCTCAGTTCTCAAGGCATCCACTTTGAAGATATCTTGATCTGCCCGCACCTGCCGGCGGACAACTGCGACTGCCGCAAGCCGAAGACCGCACTGGTCAAAGGCTATCTGGAGCCCGGCGTGATGGATACCGTTCACAGTTACGTAATCGGCGACCGTCCAACCGATGTGCAACTGGCGGATAACATGGGCATTAAGGGGCTGCGCTATCAGCGCGACACCCTGGGCTGGAAAGAAATTACACGCCAACTCACCCAGCGCGATCGCCATGCGCAGGTTAACCGCGTGACCAAAGAAACGCAGATCGACGTCAACGTCTGGCTGGATCGCGAAGGTGGCAGCAAGATCAAGACCGGCGTGGGCTTCTTCGATCACATGCTGGATCAGATCGCCACCCACGGCGGCTTCCGCATGGACATCAACGTGAAAGGCGATCTGTATATCGACGATCACCACACGGTGGAAGACACTGGCCTGGCACTGGGTGAAGCGCTGAACAAGGCGCTCGGCGACAAACGCGGCATCGCGCGCTTCGGCTTTGTACTGCCGATGGACGAGTGCCTGGCACGCTGCGCGCTGGACATCTCCGGCCGTCCGCACCTGGAATACAAAGCAGAATTCAACTATCAGCGCGTCGGCGATCTGAGCACCGAAATGGTCGAACACTTCTTCCGTTCGCTGTCCTATACCATGGGCTGCACCCTGCACCTGAAGACCAAGGGTAAAAACGACCACCACCGTGTCGAAAGCCTGTTCAAAGTGTTTGGCCGCACGCTGCGCCAGGCGATCCGCGTTGAGGGCAACACCCTCCCGAGCTCGAAAGGAGTGCTGTGATGGACGTGGTGATTCTGGACACCGGCTGCGCCAACCTCGCCTCTGTCACCTACGCGGTGCAGCGTCTGGGCTATCAGCCGGAGGTAAGCCGTGACCCGGAGATCGTCCTGCGCGCCGACAAGCTGTTCCTGCCGGGCGTTGGCACCGCGCAGGCGGCGATGGACCAGTTGCAACAGCGTGAGCTGATTGAGCTAATCAAGGCCTGTACCCAGCCGGTGCTGGGGATTTGCCTCGGTATGCAGTTGTTGGCCAAGAGCAGTGAAGAGAACGGCGGCATCGACACGCTGGGTATTATCGATACCCCGGTAACCCAGATGACCGACTTCGGCCTGCCGTTGCCGCACATGGGCTGGAATCAGGTGTCTGCCCAGGCGGGTCATCACCTGTTCCGCGGCATCGAGGACGGTGCCTACTTCTACTTCGTTCACAGCTATGCGATGCCGATATGCCCAAGCACCATCGCCCAGGCGAACTACGGCGAGCCCTTCACCGCCGCCGTGCAAAAAGACAATTTCTTCGGCGTGCAGTTTCATCCAGAGCGATCTGGTGCGGCCGGTGCGCAACTGTTGAAAAACTTTCTGGAGATGTAGGCAGCATGATTATTCCAGCTTTGGATTTGATCGACGGCACCGTGGTGCGTTTGCATCAGGGCGATTACGGCCAGCAGCGCGACTACGGCAACGATCCGCTGCTGCGCCTGCAGGACTATCAACAACAGGGCGCACAGGTATTGCACCTGGTCGATCTGACCGGTGCCAAAGACCCCACAGCGCGCCAGATCCCACTGCTGCGTAAGCTGCTGGCGGGAGTTAACGTGCCGGTCCAGGTTGGCGGCGGCATTCGCAATGAGCAAGACGTTGTTGCCCTGCTAGAGGCCGGTGCGACCCGCGTGGTGATCGGCTCCACCGCGGTAAAACAGCCGCAGTTGGTACAGGGCTGGTTCGAACGCTACGGCGCCGATGCCATGGTGTTGGCGCTGGACGTGCGCATTGATGTGGACGGCACCAAACGCGTAGCCATCAGTGGTTGGCAAGAAAACTCGGACGCTACGTTGGAACAGGTGGTGGAGCAATTCCTGCCTTATGGCCTGAAACACGTACTGTGCACCGATATTTCCCGTGACGGCACGCTGGCCGGTTCCAACGTGGCGCTGTATCAGGAAATCAGCCAACGCTATCCGCAGATCGCCTTCCAGGCGTCTGGCGGCATCGGCAATCTGGATGATATCGCCCAGTTGCGCGGCAGTGGTGTTGAGGGTGTGATTGTGGGGCGTGCCCTGCTGGAAGGTAAGTTTAGCGTTGAGGAGGCGATCGCATGCTGGCAAAACGGATAATCCCGTGCCTGGATGTTAAAGACGGGCAGGTAGTGAAAGGCGTGCAGTTCCGCAACCATGAAATTATCGGCGATATCGTGCCGCTGGCACAGCGCTATGCACAGGAAGGCGCTGACGAACTGGTGTTTTACGATATCACCGCGTCAAGCGATGGTCGGGTGGTAGATAAAAGCTGGGTATCGCGCGTGGCAGAGGTGATCGACATCCCCTTCTGCGTCGCCGGTGGGATTAAAAGCCCGGAAGACGCCAGCCAGATCCTCTCTTTCGGTGCCGACAAGATTTCCATCAACTCCCCGGCGCTGGCCGACCCTACGCTGATTAGCCGCCTGGCGGATCGCTTTGGCGTACAGTGCATTGTGGTCGGCATTGATACCTGGTTCGAAGCCGCAACCGGCAAGTACCACGTTAACCAGTACACCGGTGACGAAAGCCGCACCCGAGTCACCCAGTGGGAAACCCTGGATTGGGTGAAAGAAGTGCAAACACGCGGCGCCGGCGAAATTGTGCTGAACATGATGAATCAGGACGGCGTACGCAACGGTTACGATCTGGAGCAGTTGCAGCGAGTACGTGAAGTGTGCAAGGTGCCATTGATCGCCTCCGGCGGCGCGGGCACCATGGAGCACTTCCTGGAGGCGTTCCGCGATGCGGACGTCGATGGCGCGCTGGCCGCTTCGGTGTTCCACAAGCAAATCATTAATATCGGCGACCTGAAAAGGTTCTTGTCCGAACAAGGTGTGGAGATCCGCCTGTGTTAACAGAACAGCAAAGAAACCAGCTCGACTGGGAAAAAACTGACCACCTGCTGCCGGTGATCGTCCAGCACGCTGTCTCCGGCGAAGTGCTGATGCTCGGCTATATGAACCAAGAAGCGCTGGCCGAAACTGAACAAAGCGGCAAGGTCACCTTTTTCTCACGCACCAAACAGCGCCTGTGGACCAAGGGCGAAAGCTCTGGCCACTTCCTTAACGTGGTCAGTATCACCCCGGACTGCGACAACGACACGCTGTTGATTCTGGCCAATCCAATCGGCCCGACTTGCCACCTGGGTAACACCAGTTGCTTCCACCCGGCCAGCAGCGATTGGGGTTTTCTGTATCAGTTGGAACAACTGCTGGCGGAACGCAAGACAGCCAGCCCCGACAGCTCTTACACCGCCAGCCTGTACGCCAGTGGCACCAAGCGTATCGCGCAGAAAGTCGGTGAAGAAGGCGTGGAAACCGCACTGGCCGCCACGGTGAACGATCGCGAAGAGTTGACCAACGAAGCTTCTGATCTGATTTATCACCTGTTGGTGTTGCTGCAGGATCAGGATCTGGACTTGAGCAAAGTGATTGGCCGACTGCGCGAACGGCACCAGAAATAACCCTGTTTTACAGGCAATAAAAAAGCCGCCGGGCGTAAACCTCGGCGGCTTTTTTTATACTTCAAACGTTGGGGTTATTCCATCCATTCGGTATGGAACACGCCTTCTTTATCAATACGTTTGTAAGTGTGAGCACCGAAGTAGTCGCGCTGCGCCTGGATCAGGTTGGCAGGCAGAACCGCTGAACGGTAGCTGTCGTAGTAGGCAATCGCCGCAGAGAAGGTCGGCGTAGGGATGCCGTTTTGCACCGCGTAGGACACCACATCACGCAGCGCCTGCTGGTATTCATCAGCAATCTGCTTGAAGTATGGTGCCAGCAACAGGTTGGCAATATCTGCGTCGTGTGCGTAAGCGTCGGTGATTTTCTGCAGGAACTGAGCGCGAATGATACAGCCGGCACGGAAGATCTTGGCGATATCGCCATAGTGCAGATCCCAGTTGTTTTCTTTGGAAGCCGCTTTCAGCTGAGAGAAGCCCTGTGCATAGGAAACGATTTTACCCAGGTACAGTGCACGACGCACTTTCTCAATGAATTCAGCTTTGTCACCGCTCACTGGAGTCGCTTTAGGACCGGTCAGCACTTTAGACGCGGCAACACGCTGGTCTTTCAGTGAGGACAGGTAACGTGCGAACACCGACTCGGTGATCAACGACAGTGGCTCGCCCAGATCCAGAGAGCTCTGGCTGGTCCATTTACCGGTGCCTTTGTTGGCTGCTTCGTCCAGGATCACGTCAACCAGGTAGGTACCTTCTTCATCTTTCTTGGTGAAGATATCTTTGGTGATGTCGATCAGGTAGCTGTTCAGTTCGCCCTTGTTCCACTCGGCGAAGGTTTCAGCCAGCTGTTCGTTGCTCAGGTTCAGCGCCTGCTTCAACAGAGAGTAAGCTTCTGCAATCAGCTGCATGTCACCGTACTCGATGCCGTTGTGCACCATCTTCACGTAGTGGCCGGCGCCATCAGCGCCGATATAGGTCACGCAAGGCTCGCCTTCCGCTACCGCCGCGATTTTTTTCAGGATTGGTGCCACCAGCTCATAAGCTTCTTTCTGGCCACCAGGCATGATTGAAGGGCCTTTCAATGCACCCTCTTCACCACCGGAAACGCCAGTGCCGATGAAGTTGAAACCTTGGTCAGACAGTTCGCGGTTACGACGGATGGTGTCCTGATAGTAGGTGTTACCACCGTCGATCAGAATGTCACCTTTATCCAGATGCGGAGTCAGGGAAGCAATGGTCTTGTCAGTCGCTTCGCCCGCTTTCACCATCAGCAAAATGCGGCGTGGTTTTTCCAGAGATTCAACAAACTCTTCAACGGTGTAGTGCGGCACCAGGTTTTTACCCGGATTCTCTGCAATAACTTCGTCGGTTTTGTCGCCTGAACGGTTAAAGATCGAAACGGTGTAACCACGGCTTTCGATGTTCAGTGCCAGATTGCGGCCCATTACCGCCATGCCGACAACGCCGATTTGTTGCTTGGACATTGAGGAACTCCTGTCTGAGGATGACCCTGTTAACAACTTTAGCCAACAGGTTTTGTGATGTGGCACACATGTTAACTCAGGATTGAACCGCGTGGGTAGTGATTGGTGCGATAGGTCACATAATGAGTTTCAAGAGATTGAATTGTAGTCTAAAACTTTCAGCTATCTGAGCTCATAAGAAAAAAACCGGCCAGTAGACTGGCCGGTCGATTTTTACCTATCCGCCTGATGAAAGCATCTTTATGAGCCGGTAGTTTCGGCCTGTCGCGCCTTGAATACCTTAACCTTCTCAGCCAGCATGAGTTCACTATTGCGTATCATGTCGGTGTATTGTGTATTAACAAAACCCCACAACGTTGAATATTGATCTTCGGCGTAACCAACCATAAATGGCAATGTCGTCACCACAGTCAATCCTGGAGCTGACTCAAGATAGCGATCGATAGTGTTGTTCTGGGAGTCGATGTTTTTCTCATCCCACTGACTGATAAGTTCAATACCACGGCGGGAATAAATGTTCATTACCATGCTAGTCATGCGGTTGATGTAGACATATTCAATACCGTCTATTTCTTTAACCGCCAGAATGCTGGTGTCTTCGTGTAAATGCGCAATAATGCCGGCAAACACATGCCAATCCCACTCGGTTTCCCGTAAATGCCCAACGATCTTTTCGAGTCGAATGTCAAAATCAGCCGGGAATAGCACGTCATCTTCGCAAATTATTGCCATTTCAGTTTTACGATCGGCCAGTGTCGACAGCATATACTTATAGCTCATGCCGCAGCCAATCCAACCAATACGATGACGTACGCCTTCAATCAACTGAAAACCATGCGTCGGTTTACTAAGAAATGCCTGTTTACGCACTGGAGTTTCAGTCAGTGACAGACACAACTTCGGAATATCTACCTCATTGTGCGGAATAAAGTCGACACTGTTTTTGTAAACCTGGAAGTCAATCAGATCGTTAGCCAGTAAATAACGTTTGAAGTAGGTGTCAAACTGCGTATCTAAGCGAGTAAAATCAGCTATATCCTGACGGCGACGCGCATAGAAGTTGTCATCAGACAACAGACGCTCAATTTTATCAGCCATTGCATCAATGTCGCCCACCGGTGCAAAATCGATCACGTTAACCAAATTGTCATGATGATGAATATCAGAACTTGTTTCGCTGACAATCGGCGTGCCGAGTGACAGCGTTTCATAGAGTCGCGTAGTCTCCAGCAAGGCATCTTCATAATAATGAATATTGACGATCAATTTCGCACGCTGTACCAATCGGGTCAGATCCTGGCCAAATACCTCTGAGGCAATATGGACATTGAAACGTTGACTTAACTGGCTCAGATAATTTTGTCGACGTTCACAGTTAGGATCGCCATAGAACAGAACATCAATCGGTTTTTCATCGTTAACCGGCTGCAATTTATAGCCAGTTTGGCTCAAATGCTCAGCATAATGCTCATAAGACGATACGGGCATATAGAACAGCTTTTGATACGGCACACCATGCTGAAGCAGGTATTCGATATTGGTCAATGAGTAATCAAAGACCGCAATTGCACGCTCCAGAATGGCAAAATACTCAGTCGTAAACCAACGAGGGTTAATTGACTGTTCCATTTGGAAAGCCACGAAGTTCTTCGGTAACTCAGGGAACATTTGCGGACAAATAACGATATGCATTTGTCCACTGTCGGCAATTGAGGAATAAGCATGGATTATGGTTACCCCTAATCCGATATCGGTCAGTGACTTTTGCACTCGATGGGCGACATACAGAGTGTGTCTGGAAGCAAGAATTACCACATGCTGGGTATCAATATGCGTCAGTGGCATCGGCGCATCTGCGGTATTCTTCGCGGTTCGGCGCAAACTCGACTTCAATTCGGAAAACTGTCCTTTGCACACCAGGCCGAAGGCTGTTTTTGACTTGCGTCCCAACGCACGATAAGGCTGTGGATGGCTTCGGAACGCGTGCCAGATCTTGGCGGTTAAGGAGCGATTACCGGCAAACTGATGCGTAAAATAGTGGCGGGTAAAGTCTCGTATAACACCAAATTCACCACGTACAGCGCGGCCCACCATCCTTACCGGCATAGTTAGCTTCCATGATAAGCTATTGCGCATCCGGGCCATTACAGAATGTTGCAGCTCCAGAACACCTTCTTTTTGGCTCAGAGCAGAATGTAACTCATAAATTTCATGCGTTTTACTTCCAACTTCTGCCTGTAATGCCTCGAGCTCCTGTTCCAGTTCTTCAGCGCGTTTATCTTCTTCGACGACTTTCAACTGCAATAATGCATCTTCATGCTGTCGCTGCTTTTGCAGCAACGACTCTTGCAGATGCAGGTTCTCCTCCAACTGCATCCGCAACTGTGTTTTTCTCTGTTGCAGTTGATGCTCCAAAGACTCAATCAACTGGTGTTTTTCTTCAATACTTTGTTTTTGCTGATCAATAACACGAAAAATCTCTGCACGAACGTCGTTATCACGCTTAACACGGTCAGAGATTAGCTCACCGATATCCATCCCTTTCATGCTTGTCAACTCGTCAGCTCCAGCTGAATAATAGTTCAAGTGGTAACGTACTATATCGATTTCCGCTGGTTCAGACAGACGAAAATGCAAATAGTCCGCATCGAATATCAGATCAAATGGCACGAGATAAGCAAACAGATAGAATGCCATTCTGTTGGCGCACTCAGATTCATCATCCGCTTCATTGATAAAACTGTAAGAACTGTCACCCAAGACTTGCACTTCACTTTTCAGCAACAAACCTTCCAACCCAACACTCGAATTTATTGTCACGATCTTCTGACAACGATTCAGGAACTCAAGGCTATTAGGTGAATGATCAATTTCAGATTGCACATTTTGCAGTTGAAAACGACTGCCGGGGTGAAGTCGGATCAATAAGTTGTCGCTGGAACACAACGTTTGTGCATAGGATAACAATGATAAATTATTAAAACCGTTACTGTAGGCAATAATGTTCGAATCATCTTCGACCTGCATGACCAACCCAATCTCGAACTCAGCGTCACCCTTCTGCGGCAGTAACGCCTCTGCAAAAAATTGGTGTAGTTCACCCATGGTTAGCTGAACCTTGCAATCTTGCGCCACCTTCAGGTAGCGAGCTTGCGCCTCAGTATTCCCATTCACACCGCTGAAATCAATATAGCCAGTTCCCAAATACATTGGCGCACGCAGAGGACCGACCTCAAAGTGGAGCACAGGGATCGACAATTCCTTCGCGACATTTTCCAACGACGGGCAGTTGCAGATACTGAGTATCGCCTTAATTCCAAGTTTTTTCTTATCCAGCAATATGTTACGTAACTCAGACTCCAATTCCGGAATGCTCTGCGTTAGGAACGCTTGGAATACTGCCATTGGATTATGGTGATGTTCATTCAATAACCTGGTAAACAGCTCTTCATCAAGCAGGTTGAATTCATGCTGGTTGAATCTGTCTTGGTCCGGCAGCGTATAGCCCAAATTACGCATCGTAGGCTCATCGAATTCCCAGCGCCCTTGTTCACGCCACTCAAGCGGATCTCGCAGGTACTCGCTACCAGTAATAAAGAGACTTTTTTCCTTCAAGGTACTAAGCAGGCGATAAAATACCCACAGGTAAGGCGCTTTGACACCTCGGAAAGAATAAGGCGGTAAAAAAATAGCCAGCATAGCGTTACTCCTCCTCCAGCGAAATTTGTACCGGAGCATGAATGACACCACCCAACTCGCGCGATGACCAAAACTTCAACCTCATCATCGGACGACGCTGGTCAAGCTCTTCCCGTTCCCCTTTGCCAACCCGAGCCAATCCACAGTGCACCAGGTAGTCACCGGAATTTATCGGCAACTTGACCTTATAAACGATATGCTGCTCACCCGGTTTCAGAGTGATCGGAACGCCGGCACCGATATTGCTGTCACCCCAAATATCGCCCCCCTGCGCCTTGGAAATTGATACACCAAGCGCTATGTCCTCAATAAGCTCTGATGACAACAAGGTATAGTCAAAAGTCAACTCTTCCCCAGCTCGTACCAATGGTTTTTCTGACAGTGGAGTGCCATCCGCTTTATAGATCTGCAGATTTTCGATAATGGCACGCGCGGTGCCAAAACGCTTCTCCCCGACTTCAATATTGGTCTGTTCTGACTGAATAGCCTGGAGCGTCGCCACATCCTTGACGGCAGAGCCATCGACATGTTGACGTTTTTCTTTTGGAGGGGCCTGGGTCAGCAACATGCCTTTTTCATAGGCGAGAACCGCTGCTAATACGTCATGCGTATCTCCGACTAGCTGCCCGTCGTTCATTACCAGACAGCGATCGGCATACTCCAGAATACTGCCGGTGGAATGGGTAACCATAATAATAGTTACCCCTTTGGCACGTAGCGCTTCCATACGCTTATAGCACTTATATTGGAATCCGATATCGCCTACAGCCAACGCCTCATCGACGATCAATATCTCTGGATCAACACAAGCCTGAACAGCAAATGCCAAACGGACATACATCCCACTGGAGTAGGTTTTTACGGGTTGGTCAATAAACTCGCCAATATCTGCAAAATCAATAATTTCCTGGAAACGCGCGTCAATCTGCTCACGCGAAAATCCCAAAACAGAGCCATTGAGATAGACGTTGTCACGGCCGGTGAATTCCGGATTGAATCCAGCACCCAGCTCCAGCAGAGCGGCAATCCGACCGTTAACCTGAATCTCACCTGCCGTCGGAGTTAAAGTGCCACAAATCATTTGCAGCAGGGTTGATTTCCCCGCGCCATTACGCCCGATAATTCCAACAGTTTCCCCTTTATTTATGCTGAAGGAGACATCTCTCAGTGCCCAAAACTCGCGAAAGTAACGTCGAGACTCGCGGCGGACAGCTCGCTGCAATTTAGGTGCAAAAAATTGCTTCAGGCGGTCACGTGGACGATCGTAAATCTGATAGCATTTGCTTAATCCTTTGACTTCAATTGCAATTTCATTAGAGGACATCGGCAAACCCCTTTCTGGTTTTCTGGAAGAATACATAACCCAGCCAAGCCACTATGGTTGCGGCCAGCGTATATATCACCAACCCTTGCCAATCAGGAAAACGCCCCCAAATCAACACACTACGAGCTTGTTCGATAATAAAAGTCAGCGGATTGAGCATGATCCAGATACGGTATTTTTCCGGCAGTGCGGTAACCGGGAAGAAGACCGGAGACAAAAACATCATTACCGTGGTGATAATCACCGTCGTCTGGCTCACATCACGGATAAAGACGCCAAGGGAGGCCAGGATCCACCCCAACCCGAGGCAAAAAATCACTAACGGCAAAAATACCAGCGGGATAAATACCACCGTCCAATGCAGAAAACCGTTAAAAATGAAAAAGGCGCACAGCAAAACCACCAGGCTAATCAACGTATGGAACAACGCAGCACAGAGACCAATCACTGGTAGCGTTTCCAATGGAAATACCACCTTTTTGACATAGTTCGTGTTACCCAAAATGATTTGCGGCGCACGGTTGATCACTTCAGCAAAAAAACCATGAACAATCATACCGACAAACAAAATGACGGCAAACTGCGTACGGCTCTCATCGCCCCCTACTGACCAGCGGGCTTTAAAAACTACTGAAAATACAAAAGTGTAGACAACCAACATGAACAGAGGATTCAAAAAGGACCAGGCCAATCCCATCGTTGACCCTTTGTACCGACCAACAACTTCTCTCTTGGTCATTTGCAAAATCAGTGACTTGAATCCCCATAATGCGCGTACCAGCGCCAGCGGAGTCAACGGCATTTTTTTATGGGGATTATTCATTTACCAGCCTCCGTAGAGCTATCAGCAACGCACACCCTGCGCCCACAATCAATATAAACAAACATAATCAATACCTTAGGTTCAATTTAATGTTTACAGCCAGGCCTTAGAGACCATCATGCACAGAGGCCATTGGGATCGTTTTTAAGTACTTTTGGTTGTAATGGCAGCGTTCACGGTCAAAAAACCAACCCCACTTGTTAAAGTACAATATGGCTGAATGAATATGATATCTTAGTAAAATCAAACTCTTATACGAACCCTTGCCGAACACATGTGTGATTGTGGTTCCCGAATAATAAATAATATCCGTCAACTTCAAAGCCCGGCGACAAAGATCCACATCCTCCAGATACATAAAATATCGCTCATCAAAACCACCTAGCTGGCTCAACAATTCGGATTTCAGCAACATAAAACAGCCGGAAACCGAAGGAACCGCAAAAGTTTTGTTGTAGTCGGCTTTCTGTAATTCGTAGTCAACATCGCTCCTCGCGCCCCATTTAGGCAGGAAGCGACGGAGGAAAAGATTTGCTGGCGATGGCAGCAGCCTACAACTGTATTGAAAGCGACTATCGCTATAACGTATACGTGGGGAAACGAATTGGTGCCCGCCCTCGCAGGCAAAATGATGTAACTGCGCCAACGCGCCTACGTCAAAACTGATATCTGGATTACAGATAAGAAAATAGTCGCAACTGTCGAGATACCTCTTCATGGACAGATTGTGACCATGACCGAAACCACCGTTTACCGCAGAATGGATATAACTAATCCGCTCATTTCCCAGTGAAGCAGCCCAATCAGACCCGCCATTGTTGATTAAAACAATTTTGCCAACGCATTGCTCGTTGAGGAGCGAAGTCAACGTGTCTTCCACTTGCTCATAGCTGTGGTTAAATAAAACGATAGACGCAACTATCTGAAATCTTTCTTGTTCTACAGACATGCTGTATCTAATTCCTCAACCCAGGTTTATTGCAGTAACAAAAAGTCATGCAATCAGGGTGACTATAAGGCCCAGCACCGATCGGGACGAGGGGCACGAATGACCTATAAACAGAAACATTAAAGGGGATACTATTATCCCCTTTAATCTCATCAAATTGAAGGATCATTACTGCGATAATATCTTACGGAGAACAGTTTTAAGCTGCTGTTTCCATGGGCTTGGCCTAAGATTCAAAGCGCAAATCTTATCGGTGCTTAGAATCGAGTAAGCAGGCCGGGATGCAGGGGTCGGGTATTCATCACTGGCAATAGGATTAACTTTCACCTGGTGCGGATATAGCTCACAAGCTTGTGCTTCCTTGAAAATCGATTGCGCAAAGTCAAACCAGGAAACTGCAGTATCACCACAATAGTGATAGATACCATATGACAGCTGCTGTTTTGAAAGCATTGCAATGATGACAGCCGCTATGTCACCAGCATAAGTTGGACAACCATACTGATCACTCACCACACCAAGTTCAGCTCGTTGAGCCCCTATCCGTAGCATGGTTTTAACAAAGTTATTGCCGTACTCGCTAAAAACCCAAGCCGTTCTGATCACAACAGTTTTAGGGTTAGCTTTCAGTGCCGCAATTTCACCGTCAAGTTTGGTTTGACCATAGATACTTTTAGGTGAGCATGGGGTATGTTCGCAGTAGGGTTCTGAAGCGGTGCCATCAAAAACATAATCGGTTGAAATGTACACAAAGGGAATATCCAGCTTTGCCGCAGCTGCTGCCAAAAAACCTGGCCCATCTACATTGATAGCTTTGGCCTTCTCCGACTCCGATTCCGCCTTATCCACTGCAGTGTAAGCTGCGGCGTTGACGATGGCTTCCGGCATAAACTGAGCCACTACTGCTGACACAGCAACAGGATCAGTGATATCCAATTGCTGACTGTCGGTTGCCATCAGGATCCAATCAGCAGGAAAGCGGTCGATAAAACAGCGCCCCAATTGCCCTGCTGCACCAGTCAAAAGTACACGCATTAGAAAAGCTCTCTAAATAGTTTTCCCTGCAAATCCTTCGGCGACAGCAGCGGTTCGCTAACTGGCCAATCGACACCGACTTCTGGATCATTCCAAAGCAGACATCCCTCATTACTCGGATCATAGTAATCTGTGCATTTATATTCAAAATCAGCGGAGTCTGAAACTACAACAAAACCATGAGCCAGACCCGGTGGTACCCAAAGCTGGTTCTTGTTGTCCTCTGACAGATAAACTCCAACCCATTTCTTGAAGGTAGGCGAATCGGGACGGATATCAACAACCACGTCGTAAACCTCACCACGAACACAGCGTACCAATTTACCCTGTGGCTTGGCTGTCTGAAAATGCAATCCGCGCAAAACCCCCCGCGAAGAACGGGAGTGGTTATCTTGTACAAATTCAGTGTCAATACCGAGTAGCTCTTGATAGCGACTCTTTCGAAAAGTTTCAATAAAAAAACCGCGGTGATCACCGAAAACCTTGGGTTCAATCAGCTTTACACCTGCGACCTGCGTTTCTATTACTCTCATTAGGAACCTACTCACAAAAAACTTTAACCCAGAGACCTCGAATTATGCTTATGAACGCACGTTATCACTGAGTCTACATGTCATCTTTAAGGCAATTATGAATGAACCTTAAACAAACTCACGTACGTATGATACAAATAACATAGGGCCTGCGAAGGTCTGAGAGACTAGCACAATTTGCAAAAACATCCGACACTATAACGTAAAAAAAATGCGGCGCCAGCCGACATCGCCATGTCAAAGAAAAAAGGTATCAGTTTGATTTACAAATAAAAAAACGACACCCTTTGCGATGTCGTTAGTAAGCTAAAAGTGGGACGTTACAATTTATAAAGTAAAGTAACGCTAGCCTTTGAGTGAACAATTGTTGGGCCCAACCCAAAGGAATTGCCAGGCCCGTCCATAAGGTTAGCGTTGGAACCCTTGGGGATTCTGCTTCTGCCAGTTCCAGGTATCACGCATCATATCCTCAATACCCCGACGCACTTCCCAGCCCAGCTCCCGGTAAGCCAGATTGGCATCTGCCCAGAAAGCCGGCAAATCGCCGTCGCGGCGAGGTAAAATTTGGTAGGGGATCGTCACACCTGATGCCTTCTCGAAAGCCTGCACCATGGCCAATACGGAATGCCCTACCCCAGCACCTAAATTATACGCCTTGAAGCCGCTGATCTTATCCAGATGATCCATTGCCATCAAATGGCCTTCTGCCAGATCCATTACGTGGATATAGTCACGCTCACCAGTGCCATCTTTCGTTGGATAGTCTCCACCAAAAATGCCCAGTTTCTCCAGCTTGCCAATCGCCACCTGGGAGATATATGGCAACAAATTGTTGGGGATACCGTTAGGGTCTTCGCCGATCATCCCAGACTCATGGGCCCCGACCGGATTGAAGTAACGCAGTGCGATAATCGAAAACTGCGGCTCGGCTTTAGCAAAATCTTGCAAGACCTGTTCTACCATCAGCTTGGACGTCCCATAAGGGCTGGTCGTGCCGCCGATCGGCGTGGTCTCTACATAAGGCACCGGGGAATCGGCACCATAAACAGTAGCGGAAGAGCTAAAGATAAATTGGTAAACACCTGCACGGCGCATTTCATCCAGTAGCCCCAGCGTCCCCGCAACATTGTTTTGATAGTACTCAAGTGGCTTGCGAGTTGATTCGCCCACCGCTTTCAGACCGGCGAAATGGATAACCGAATCTATCGAATGAGCCTCAAAAATGCGCTTCAGGCATTCATTATCCTGAATATCCCCCTGGTAAAACGCAGCCGCTTTTCCCGTCAACTTTTCTACACGGTGCAAGGACTCTTCCGAAGAATTCGACAGGTTATCCAATACCACCACATCCTCACCACGCTCCAGCAAAGCCAGAACGGTATGAGAACCGATGTAACCGGCTCCGCCGGTGACTAAAATGGTCATAACGTCTCCTTATTCACACCCTTGACACGAAAATTATCGAGCACTTAGGGAAGTGTACATCCATAAACAAGCAAAGCTGCCAAAGCAGCTTTGCATCTGATCGAGTATCAATACAGTGCTATCGTGAAAGTATTGACAGAATTTCGTCCGTTTTCTCTTTCATCAAAGCCACATCGGCTCGTGACTCGACGTTAAGACGAACCACCGGCTCAGTGTTAGAAGAACGCAGATTGAAGCGCCAGTCGGTAAATTCCATACTGATACCGTCGGTGTAATCCACTTCACCAACCTGTTCCAGATAATGTTGCTTGACGCTCTCGATGGAAACGGCCGGCTGGGCCAGTTTGATATTAATCTCTCCGGAGGACGGGTAAGCGGCAATGCGATCCTCTACCAATTGCCCCAACGTTTGACCTTTGACGCTGACCAATTCAGCCACCAGCAGCCACGGGATCATACCGCTGTCGCAATAGGCAAAATCACGGAAGTAGTGATGCGCACTCATCTCACCACCGTAAATCGCGTCTTCCGAACGCATACGCTCTTTAATAAAGGCATGGCCGGTTTTCGACATGACAGGAACACCGCCCGCCGTACTCACCACATCGATAGTGTTCCAGCTTAAACGTGGGTCATGAATGATTTTTGCGCCAGGCTGTTTTTGCAGGAAAGCCTCGGCCAACAAGCCGACAATATAATATCCCTCAATAAAGTCGCCTTTTTCGTCAAACAGGAAGCAACGATCGAAATCGCCATCGAATGCAATACCCATATCCGCACCATGTTCACGCACCGCATTGGCAGTATCCGCGCGGCACTCAGGCAATAATGGATTAGGGATCCCGTTGGGGAACGTGCCGTCTGGCTGATGGTGGACTTTAATGAATTCCAGAGGAATACCCTGAGATTTAAGCTGGGCTTCAATGGCGTCAATCACATGCCCGGCAGCACCGTTGCCCGAGTTAATAACCAGTTTGAGTGGCTTAAAGTTTTTGGCATCGATATACGACAATATATGCGTTACATACTCACCCAGGACATCCTGGCGAACATAGCTACCACGCGTCGCAGTAGGTTCTGGGAACCGGTTATTTTCCGCCAGCTCCTGAATCGCCCGTAACCCGGTATCTCCACTGATAGGACGTGAACCTTCACGAACCAGCTTCATCCCGTTGTAGTCGATCGGGTTATGGCTGGCCGTCACCTCTACGCCGCCATCCGCTTGCAGATGTGAAGTAGCGAAATAAATTTCTTCGGTCCCCGTCATGCCAATGTCGATCACGTCGGTACCGGCATCCTGCAAGCCTTTTGCCAGGGACAACTTCAAACTCTCGCTGGTCAGGCGCACATCGCTACCCAACACCACAGTCTTTGGCTTCAGAAACTCGCCATAAGCACGCCCAATGCGGTAGGCAATATCATCATTCAACTCTTCACCTAATTTACCGCGGACATCATAAGCTTTAAAACACGTTAACTTTTCCATCACCAAACCCTTTAATTAAATTCTGCCGTACCGATCCTGTAAACGCTCAATATCATCTTCTTCCAGGTAAAAACCCGATCTGATTTCAATGATTTCAAGATCGATTTTCCCAGGGTTCTCCAGCGTATGCACACTGCCAGCTGGTATGAAAGTGGATTGATTTTCTGATAAGAAGAACTCTTTATCATCCACATTCACTTTAGCCATGCCGGTGACAACCACCCAGTGTTCTGCACGATGAAGATGGCGCTGCACTGATAATCCTTCGCCAGGACGGACAATGATTTTTTTTACCTGGAAATGTTCGCCCTTATCAATGTCACATATCTTGCCCCATGGGCGATAGGAGGTAGAGTGTTGGCGGAAGTGATGAAGGTTGCGTTTTTTAAGCTCTTCAACCACTTTCTTAACGTCCTGAACTCTATCCTTAGTCGAAATCAGCAATGCATCATTGGTGCTGATCACTATCAGGTCATCCAAGCCGATGGTGGCCACCAGAGCCGCTTCAGATGAGATATAGTTATTGGTTGAATCAATAGAAATAATCTCACCGACGTTCACATTCCCCAACGCATCTTTTTCGGAAACTTCCCACAATGATGACCAAGAGCCTACATCGCTCCAACCTGCATCAATAGGGATCACCACCGCATCTCTCGTTTTTTCCATCACCGCATAGTCAATAGAATCGCTTGGGCAGTGCTTGAATATTTCTTGATCAACACGGATGAAGTTCATATCTCGCTGGCTATCTGCCACAGACTGCTGCGTTGTACTGAAGATCTCTGGGCTAAACTGTTGCAACTCATGCAGAAACTTGGCAGTTTTAAACATAAACATGCCACTGTTCCAACTGAAATCACCACTCGCCAGGTATTCAATGGCCTTGTCCAGGCATGGTTTTTCCACAAAAGCGTCGACTTTGAAACATTCGTCCGAGAGCGCGCAACCACGTTTAATATAACCGTAGCCCGTTTCTGGTTGCCCAGGAATAATGCCGAAAGTCACCAACTGGTCTTCAGATGCATGTCGAATGGCCGTTTTTATTGCCGCATGGAAGTTTTCTACCTTTTTAATCAGGTGATCGGCAGCCAGCACCAACAGAATGCAATCCTCATCTTCTTCTGCTGACAAATGCGCGGCTAATGCCACTGCCGGTGCGGTATTACGTCCTACGGGTTCTAAAATGATATTGGTCGCCAGTTGATTAATTTCCCGCAGCTGCTCAGCGACTAAAAAACGGTGGTTTTCATTGCAGATAACCAAAGGTGCTGCGACCTCCACTCCCTCAAGTCCTGACAAGCGTTGCAGTGTCTGCTGCAACAAGCTAACTCCGCTATCATCAATAGATAAAAATTGTTTTGGGAACGATTCACGCGACAGTGGCCATAGCCGGCTGCCAGTACCACCAGCCATAACCACAGGAATTAATTTTGTCATTCTAAACCCTTTACTCAGTAGTCAGTCTTATAAACGAGAGCGCGGCTTAGCCCAGCCAACCTCACCCTTACAAAAACCAAACAATTGCACACTAATAATGATATGCATCTTCAAAACGGACTCCTCCCGAAGCCACCGAGCGCCCCTAAAAAATAAGGTGGTAACTTTCACCAAAAAATACACTACTAGGGCACGGGTAAGAGCATTACTTACGGCTAACATAACGTATTGAGACAAAAAAGAGCAGCACATGGCTGCTCTTTCAGATAAATACTCATGGTGCATATTTAGGCTATTTCACACTATCGGTTCAGCGGTTTATGGCAAAATACTGCGCCACGCGTTTCACATCACTTTCATCAAGCGTACCTGAGTCGCTCAGCAGCGTGATCCAGGATTTTATGTAGGTGTATTTGGCCGAAGCCAGGTCACGCTGGGCACTGTACAACTGTTGCTCGGCATTCAGCACATCGACGTTGACACGCTGGCCTGCCAGCACACTTTGCCGGGTGGCCGTTACCTGAGTTGTCGCCGACTTCACGGCCAGTTCGTACGCGGCCAGCTTGGCGCGGCTGCTGATACAAAGGTTATACTGCTTGCGCAGATCGTTCAGCGTAGTGCCGACCTGTGCATCCATTTCATACATCGCCTGCCCATAGCGTGATGCCGCCTGGCGAGTCGATGCCGAAACTCCACCACCAGCGTAGATCGGCACACTCACCTGCACACCGATACTGTCGGTGCGGTATTTTTGGTTAACCGTGTTATCACTGCTGGAATCATTTTCCGAGTGCGAGGCATAGAGCTGAACCTGCGGCATAAAGCCCGCACGGTTTCTCTCTACCTCATACTTGGCGGCATCAACGCCATGGCGCGAAGCCGCCAACATCGGGTTATTCTCTAGGGCAATTTTTTGCCACTCTTCGAATTTGGAAGGGATCAACGGCGCCACCTGGAATTTACCAGGCCGCAACAGCTGTACGTCATCCAGTTGATTGAGTGGTATACCAATAATGACCTCGAGTTCACGCTGAGCCGCATCCAACGCATCACGCGCCTCAATCTCCTGCGCCTCTGCCAGGCTGTAACGCGCCTGAGTCTCAGAAACGTCGGTAATGGTACCTTCCCCCGCACTCATTAAACGATCGTTCAGCGACAGCTGCTCTTTATAAGCCGCCTTTTGTGCCGAAGCCAATGCGATCTGGTCTTTGGAGTACGCCACCTCAACGTAGGCGGAGATCACCCTCACGGCCAGATCGAGATACTTACTGCGGTAACGCTCATCAGACATCAGCGTCTGCGCCACGCCAGCCTTGTAGCGTGCATAGGCCTCATAATCGAACAGCGGTTGTGTCAACGTAACCGAGCTTGAATAACTGCGATACTGCTGCCGCTTGGTGGTTTCAGTCACGTTGCCAAAGAAATCGCTTTGCGGATACTTTTGCGTTTGCCAGTTTCTTGGCGAGTTCTGGTAATTGAGCGATACCTTCGGCAGCAGCCCCGCCCTGCCGATGTTCTCGTTTTCGTCTCCCGCCTCTTTCTCTTTTATAGCCGCCCGGAAGGTCGGATCTTTTTCAAGTGCCAGCGAATATGCGTCTATAATCCCTATCGAATGAACCGGCGCAGCTATCGCAAACAAGAGGGTACTGATAGCAAGGCCAGCAACCTGTCGTTTAAATTGAATCAAAATTATTCCTCGGTTAATGAAGTATGAGCGCGATCCAAAATAGGTTTAAACAGATAACTCAACAGTGAGCGTGAGCCGGTCTTCACAAATACCTCAACAGGCATACCCGGTTTGATGTCTTCGCCACTGAGCAGTTTCATGCCCTCAGGAGAAACCGTGACCTGCATTTGGTAGTAGGGTTCGCCATTAGCCTTGTCAACCAAGCGATCGGCAGAAACCAACGTCACCGTCCCCGGTATTTTCGGGGTCTTGTTTTGGTTGAAGGCGGTAAACATCAAATCCACCGGCAACCCGTCGTACACTTTATCAATCAGCTCTACCTTAAGGCGTGAATCCACCACCAACGTAGCCTGGCTGGGTACAACGTCCATCAGGTGGTCACCCGCTCCCACGACGCCCCCCTGAGTAAAGATATTCAGCCCTACGACTGTGCCATCCACCGGCG
Organism: Serratia proteamaculans; assembly: GCF_008830365.1. Lineage (GTDB taxonomy): Bacteria > Pseudomonadota > Gammaproteobacteria > Enterobacterales > Enterobacteriaceae > Serratia > Serratia proteamaculans. The sequence goes on from NZ_WBKI01000002.1 coordinate 140,125, forward strand.
AAGTGATGGCGGTGTTACCGAGATCAAAGTTCGCCATTTCCAACTTGTTTCTAAACTCGCTGGCATCCATCTGAGTCTGTGCCAATTGGGTCCTGACTTCACGCTGATAGTCGGCAAAGCGTTGGTCGATCCGTTGCTGAGACTCCAGTAACTGTTTTTGTACCTGACCAATTCGGCCGACGGTTTCATCGATGCTGCTGTTCACTTCCGCAAACTGACGCTGCACTTCCAGATAGCGGTTACGCGGTAAATAACCGTCCGCCGCCAGTTGCTTCATGCTGTTCATCTGTTCGCGCAGGCTTGAAAGCTGGATTTGCTTGTTGACCCTTGAGTCCTGCAAACCTTTTAGCTGGAATCGCATGCCGTCCATTGACTGTTTATAACCGTCAACTTCGCTTTGTAATCCCTGGCGACGTGAAGAGAATAACTGTGTTTGCAAAGCGATGATTTCAGCCACCCGCGGCTGAGCCTGGATGGATTGAAAAACAGGAGAAAAAGTGACTTTACCTAATCCATCACGCTCAGCCAGTAAACGGCCTTCGCTGGCCAGCGTGGTGTAATATTGGTCGCGAAGCGAGTCAACCTGAGCCTGGGCTTGCACCTGACTCAGTTGCACCAACACCTCGCCCGCTTTAACTTTGTCGCCTTCTTTAACCGTAATACTTTTTATGATGCCGCTAGCCGGTGCCTGTACGGTTTTACGGTTGCCAGAAACGGTAACAGAACCTGGTGCCGCGACCCCTTTATCCAAAGGCGCAAATGCGGCCCAGGCGAAGAAGCCAAACAGGCCAATCCCAACCACTAACCACCCCATGCGGGTAAAACGCCGCTCATCCTGCGGGATCTGTTCTGAATACGAGTCTTGCGGCTCGCCAATATGCGTAGACATACCAACTCCTTTGACTGCAGGCGACGTTTTGACGCCGCCCGGCAAGTTCACAGCTTAATTAATTTGAGTTTTTGGGATATTGCCTTCGTCCGGCTCAGAGTTGACCGCACGTACCGCTTGCTGTGGGGTTTGCGCCTTCTGCTGTGCATTTGCCAGTGCCTGCAGCACCTGCTGCGTTGGGCCAAACGCATTGACAGTGCCATTCACCAACAGCAGCAACTTGGTGGTCATCGACAGCAGATTGGTGCGATGAGTAATCAGGATCACCGTTTTATTTCGCTGTTTAAGGAACAGAATCGCCTGATTCAGCGCTTTTTCACCGGCATCATCCAGATTGGAGTTGGGTTCATCTAATACGATCAGGGAAGGATCACCATACAACGCGCGTGCCAGGCCAATACGTTGTTTTTGCCCACCAGACAAACCCGCCCCGCCGTTGCCAATGACCGAATCATAACCATTAGGGAAACGCAGGATCAGCTCATGGACACCGGCCAATTTGGCGGCTTCAATCACTTTCTCTGAATCAATATCGTTGAAACGGGCGATGTTCTCGGCGATGGTGCCGGCGAACAGTTCGATATCCTGCGGCAAATAGCCAATGTAAGGCCCCAGTTCATCTTTGTTCCATTGGTAAATATCGGCGTTATCAAGCCGCACAATACCTTCACTGACCGGCCAGATACCCACCAACAAACGCGCTAACGTGGATTTACCGGAAGCACTTGGCCCAATAATCCCCAGCACGTCTCCTGGCTGGATCGCGAAGCTGACATTATGCAATACCGCATCACCTTTGGAGCCTGGTGGCGTGGCCGTCACACCCTCGACAGAAATGACACCTTCAGGGCGAGGTAAAGACATTCCCATACCGCGAGGTGGATGCTTATCCAGTAATTTTACCAGGCGTTGATAGGAGAGTTTGGCAGAGCTCCAACTCTTCCAGACGTTAATCACCTGCTCGATAGGTGCCAGCGTACGCCCCATCAGAATTGAGCCGGCAATCATCATGCCGGGGGTGATATGGCCATCAATCGCCAGCCAACCGCCGAGACCCAGAACCAACGACTGCAGTGAAAGACGTACGAATTTGGTGATTGAGCTAACGGTAGTGGCACGCTCACTGGCCACGCGTTGGCTATTCAGAAATCTCTGATGTAAGCCAAACCAACGTCGTTTTAGATTAGGTAACATGCCCAACGCTTCGATCACTTCAGCATTACGCAAATTTGTACTCGCCAGACTGCTGGACATGATCGATAGCTTGCTCGCCTCGCCCAGAGGTTTCTTGGAAACCATTTCGTTGACCACGGCCAACGCAACCAGCAGTAGTGACCCTACCAGAGCGAACAACCCTAACCATGGGTTAAACAGGAAAATCACCAGCAGGTAGATCGGGAACCAAGGTGCATCGAAGAATGCAAACAATGCGCTGCCGGTCAGGAACTGCCGTACGGTGGTCAAATCACCCAGCATCTGCCCTGCATCGGAGGAGCCATTTTTTAGATTGGATTCATAGGCGGCAGTGTAAACACGCGTATTCAAACGCATATCCAACTGACTGCCGATACGAATAACAACCATGCTACGGACGTACTCCAGCAACGCCATCATGCCGAACATTCCGAGCATAATCAGCGTTAACATCAGCAAGGTTATTTCATTACGTGAAGGAAGCACCCTGTCGTAGACCTGCAACATATAGACAGAGGGAACTAACATTAATAAATTGATAAATGCGGTGAATACGCCAACGGTCCAGAAGATTTTACTGCGTGTCCGTATAACATCCGCAATTTCATTACGCGGTATAAATTGATTCACTTTCTGCCCTTACATCATGTGCACTGTCAGTCCAATCCGCATTGATTTCTTCTAAGGAAAATCCTAAAAAAAAAAGAAATAAAGAAAATCCTAAAGAAGCCCCTTCAAACATGCTCGAGACTGCAGATACTTTTTTTTAACTATAGGTAGAGAAAGTACAAACCAGCAAGGTGGAACCCAAAAAAAACTCTGTGCCTCAACCCCATCAAAATCAGGGAAAACAAAAGGATGAAAGGCATGAAAAATACAAGGGAATTATTGAGAGAAAAAATAAGTTAAATATAACGATACCGATCACAAAATAAAAAAACGGGGAGGTTCACCTCCCCGTATTATTTAACAGCTAACAGTTTCCATGGAAACTATTTTCCTACTGAATTTACACTCATGCGTAATGCAGAGTATCCAACAGTTGCTGATGGTTTTGTCCAGTCAGATAAACCACGCTGTCGTTGGCATCCAATGTGTGGTTATCGTTGTTATCAATAATCACATAAGAACTGGCATTATCACCTGTTCCACCGAACACCACAGACGCCACGCCCACTTTCGCGGTCAATGCGTTGCTGCTGCCCAGACCGAGGATACCGCCTAACAGACCAATAACGCCGTTGGTCAGGCCGCCAACCAGAGTACCCAGCAGGGCATCCAGAGTATCGGAAGCACGAGTGCCGTAGTCAGCTACCGCAGTACCGCTGGCATCACCAGAAATTGTCAAGGCAGAAGCAGCATCAACAATCTTGTCTTTGGTACTGTCAAAGTCAGTAATGGTGACACCGGCCTGCGTAGTACTGGACTTCAATTCATAGGTATTCACACCGTTACCACCGGCCAAGGTGGTGTTACCCAGAACGTTGAAGCTATCCGTAGTCCCGGTCCCCTCAACCGTCAGTTGATAACCGTTCAGACCCAGAGTGGTCAGTACCGGTGCCAACAACGCCGTGGTAACTGCACTCAGAGGCAGAATATTCAGCAACTGAACGATGATACCGTCACCGGTACCGGCATGATTTGAGTTCAGATCCAAACCACCAGTATTAGCAGATGCGTTAATATCACGCACGTTGCTAAATCCACTGCCCACAGTCAGATCCAGTAAGTGATCGCCTGTAACAGCAATGTTTTGCACCTGGGCATTTGTGCCAGTCAGTGACAGAATATTGTCAAAACTACCGGTACCGCCAGACGCAATGTTCAGTGTACTCAGTACAGTTGGCAACAATAGACTGCTGCTGCTGTTCAGAGCCAGAGAGCCGGCATTCACATCGGTTGAGCTAACGGCATCGAAAGTGACGTTAAAATGGTCAGTGGCATTCTGCAGGAAAGTAATTTCCACGCTGCTCGCCGCCGTCGCATTACCGGTCACTTCCAACTGCGCGGAGTTACCGCCGGCAGCATTAATCACTTTCACTGCTTCAGCCAAACCAGACAACACAAAACCTTGTGAGCCAATGTTGGAGGTGGCAGCCTGGACGACGTTGTTGGTCAAACCGGTAGTGCTGGATTCAGAAACTGCATTACCGGTTAACAAACCAAAGTCAAAGGTGTGGTTTGCCGCTGTGGAGCCAGTGTTAACCGTTGCTTTGCCGATGTAACCAGCCAGGTCAATTTTCTCAAAATTGGTGAACTGCGAAGCATTGCTGGTAATCGTCGCGGTGCGGACAATCGTGTTACCTGACATCACCACGTTTTTGGTAATGAAGTTGGCGGAAATGGTATCAACGCCATCGCCGCCGTTGCCAGAAATGCCAGTACTGACGGTGTTGGCACCGCCAACCGCCGCATTACCCAACCATTTCAGTGAGTCATTACCTGCCCCAAGATTAAAATCACCAGTAGCGGTAGCAACAGCTGCCGTAGCGGTGACCAGGACATCATCTGCACCCGAGCTTGCATTCAGAATAACGTTGCCGTTATTGACGGTAATATCGACACCCGGGTTAACACCGTTGTCAGACAGGTTAACCGTTGCCGCGCTGGTACCGTTAATGGTCAGATTCGCCAGATGATCGGCAAACTTCAGGTTAACGACGCTGGCGGCGTTGGCAGTGAGTTGAACATCAGTCAGAACCGCAGTTTCGGCATTGCTGATCTGATGTGAAAGCCCGTTATTGATAGTACCAGTTGCATTACCACCGGCCGCTGTGGTCGTCAATGCTGCGGCAGTTTTGTATACCAAGCTAGTACCAATTTGATATTCAAATGCATGCTGTGTCGTCGCTGACGCAGAATCAGTAGCCACAGAATTACGCAAATCATTTATAATAGACGAAGTAATCGTCATTTTATTTGGTAAACCACGATACAAAGCTAATGCATCAGCACTGGGAGCGTAACCATGGATGCTTTGATATACATACGAGATAAAGGCATCACCAGACAAGTTGGCACCTTTCTGTTGAAACTCTGGCGAACTAATTAACGATTGAACTAGTGTCTGGAATGTTTTACCCGGTTGAAGTAAATAACTCGTCCAATAATTTAAGCCGTTAGAATCCGCAGAGCGGTTAGCAACAGCAAGGTAAACTGAAGCAACTTGCTCCTGAGAAGGTAATGCCACACTCCATTGGTTCCAAGCAGCCGTACCGTAGTTACTAAAAAGCATCGAATCAACATGAGTCTCAAAAGTTGATTGCGATGAAAGCGTTGCACTATCAAATCCTTTGTAATTTAACAAATTATCAATAGCGTTATAAATAGCGTTATTTAAAGTAGTTCCATTCAAATATCCCTGGAGAGTGGAGTCTGCAGGAGTGGTACCGGAAATTTTTGTATAAATAGTTCTTAAAATTTGCAGATCGGTCTGTGCGCCATAGAGAGCCTGACCAGCAGTAGATGTGATCAACCCTCCAATATAATCTTGCTGAGTTAAAGCCCCTGTGCGAATTTGACCAGCAACACTATCATATGCAGTAGAGCTCGTGAAAGAATCATTACCTAACACTGCATAAAGTATAGCCGCCACTTCTTTCTGGTATAGCAGTACTTGAGAAGCCATAATTATATCCTCAGAATTTCAAAATTGAAAATTCAATCCTAAAAAATATGAAAAAACACTAATCGCATATCGCAGCATAGGCAGAAATCATGCGATCCATGTCATGCTAAGAAAAGTCCAAAAGCCGGAACCTGTCAACGCTACAGCGCAGAATAAAAAATAAATGAATCAAAAAGCATAAAAATCCAAAACAAATGACAGCAACAAAAGATAAAACCATAAAAGCAAAAACTACAACACCATTACATACAATTGCAGTTTTTTATGCCAAATGGAGGTATGCCTTTAAATATCAAAGAGTTAAATTAGATAACTATCACAGTAGACAAAACAATTAATTACGGGCGATATAATTCCAATGGTTATCATATACTACGCGTACACGCGCGCGCTACCGCGATACTGTTTGAGAATCCAGTTATGCAAGCTATAGCTCTTGACTAAGGTACATAGATAGAGGAGGATTGTAATCTTGGAGGTGATATATTAAAAAGATAATAGATAACGAAATGATATATGTTAATGCACGATTTCTGACACAAGAGATAACTGGGGTGCAAAGGTTTGCTGAGATGATTTCTTTGGAACTGAGCAAAAAATATGATGATATTGTTTTCGTTTGCCCCCAAGGCATATTACGGGAATCGACTGCTAAAAAATTAAAAGTAAAAAAAATAGGTTTGTGTCAAGGGCACGTTTGGGAACAAATAGAACTACCAATTTATTTAAAAAAAATAGGTTCACCACTATTAATAAACTTAGGAAGCACAGGGCCGATTTTTTATGAAAACAAGATTATTACACACCATGATATAAACTATTTAAGGTATCCTCAGAGCTATTCAAAGTCATTCATTATTTTTTACAAATCATTAATTCCGATGATGATTAAAACATCAAAGCATTTATTGACTGTTAGTGAATTCTCTAAAAAAGAAATAACAAACACATATCAGTTTTCAACTGAAAAAACATCCGTCATATATAATGCAGCGGGGGAGCATTTTTTTCCAAAAAGAGAAACCGACTCCGAAATTTATTTTTTGGCTGTTGCATCTAAAAATTACCATAAAAATCACCACGGAATGATTGATGCTTTTATTGACTTTCAAAGAAAAAACAACAGCAATAGAAAAGCAAAACTAAAAATAATTGGTTATTCTTTGAAATCTTTTATGGAGCAAGATTGTAGACAGGAAGATAGCATGCAGGATATTGAGTATCTGGGGCGGGTTAGTGATAGTGAATTAGTAAAACTGTATCAAAATGCCTACGCATTTATTTTTCCGTCTTTTTATGAGGGATTTGGCATCCCCCCACTAGAAGCCCAGGCATGTGGCTGTCCAGTTTTGGCATCGAACCAAGCTTCAATCCCTGAAATTTTAGGTACCAGCGCTCTATATTTTAATCCATTTGATAAATCCGAAATGACACAAGTCATGTTAAATATAATAACAAATGACGAACTTAGAAATAAATTAATAAAAGATGGAAGCGAGAACATAAACCGCTTTTCATGGGAAACATCAGCAAAAAAACTGAATTCACTAGCAAGGGAATTAATCAAAAATTAATTCTTCCTCTCTCGCTCAACCGATACACTGCTTTTTAATAATGAAATCTGCCCCATCATCATTCCTATAAGCATCCAGTAATATGGCCGTAGAAAATTCGACTCAATGACTAATGCAAGCATCGCTACAACGAGAGAGCAGACAATAAGAGGTGCGTTACTTGTATATTTATTCACATCCCGTATAAGTTTAAAGTGCAAAGATAGCCAAACAATTAATGCCCCCCACCCACAGGTCGCTGCAATCTCAAAATAGATATTCACCGCTTCATTGGATAAAGGTGAATAATATGCAGGTATTCCTGCATATTTGGGGAAATAATTTGCGGATGTATACTCTTTAAAGCTCCCGATCCCTACGCCCCAAAACGTATTCATCGCAGTATCAAAAGTCAGTTGTGCACGAGGCCATCTATTTCCCGTCCGCTCTAAAATAGCATCATAGATGCTATCAGCATTTGCAATTTTTTGGAAGGTTGTAGATATTAAATCAGTATAATTGCTTGAGTACCATATTAAAAACACCCACGTAATCATGAATGCAATGCCAATTATATTTAATTTTTTTATTTTACCATCGCCATATAATGACACAACCAATGCAGCTAGCATGAACACCAATACCATGTTTGCGCTTTTTGTAGTATATAGCGCAACAATAAGCAATATCACATCTAAAAAATGATTGTCCTTCCATTCCACATCGTTCTGTGTATCATTTTTTAACAAACCGAAAAATACCAAAACAACATAAGGAATCAGAGATAAGGCAAAATACGATGGTTCATAATAGAGAACCTGGGCTCGAAACTGCATACCAGAAAAGTAGAGTACGCCTCCAATAATGATCTGAAACCGGTATGAATCCCTTAACCCCAAGATAGTTTGCCTGCTATTTCCTATAATAAGGCGTTTGTAAACAGAGGATATGGCAATATAGTTGAAAACTATCCAAAAAATATAGCCAATTGATTTTACAGGGTTATATGAAAAAATAACCGAAGGAACACAAGTAATTGCAAACAAGAAAACATAAGCAAACCATATATCTATTTTTTTATTTTTATACAGAATAAAAATTCCGTAAAAAAACAAAGGGATAAGAGAAACCCTCACACTAAAAACTTGTATGATATCAATGCTAATAAAAGATGTAGCAACAAAGGAAATTAACCTGAATTTATTTATTTTCATTTTTAGTTAGCCAGGATATTTTAATTAAAAAAAACAGCACGAAAGCTTCGCATTCTCCTGCTTAATATAAAATGTCTCTATCAATGGTAATAATAGTCATCAATGTATATGCGCTAATTTTTTATCAAAATTTATTGAAAAACCTGATAAGAAACTTAATATCAAAACGGTGAAGCTTAAGCAACACCGCATAACTAATAACTAATAACTAATAACTATCATCTTATGTAAAAACATTTAAATTTTTAACAAAAAATAAACTAATATTTAATTGACTTAGAATTCAAAAAAACATCCCACTTCGCATCAATGTATTTTTTTATCTCAGTCTGGAAACGATCATTAGAAAACCGAACCGCATTTTTGCGACAATCAGAAGGTAATATCTTATCAATGATATTTTCAAAACTACCAACTGCATTAATTATATCAGCGACACTTTGCTCTTCAAAGAAAATGCCTGTCGGGTTGCTTACACCATAAGGCCTCACTGTTTCTAATGAACCACCTTTGCCGAAAGCAATAACTGGTGTACCACATGCCTGAGCCTCTACAGGCGTTATGCCAAAATCCTCTTCTGCCGCGAAAATGAAGGCCTTAGCTTTTTGCATATGCTCTTGCATCACGCTATTTGATTGATAGCCAAGAATCTCTATATTCATTTTAGCCTTTGATTTTATTTTATCCATTTCCGAGCCATCACCAACTACTACAAGTTTTTTATCTGGCATTTGACTAAAAGCTTCGACGATAAGATCTATACGTTTATAGGGAACCATTCTTGATGCCGTAAAATAGTAATCTTCTTTGGCCTCATTAAGGGTAAACCTATCGACATCAACAGGGGGATAGATAACATCAGCAGTTCTACCATATACTTTTTTAATACGACGGGCAATAAATTGAGAGTTGGCAATGAAATGATCAACTCCATTAGCTGTTCGACAATCCCACATTCTTATTTTGTGAAGTAACCAGCGAGCTGCTTGGGCTTTAAGACCTTTATTCAAACCAGCTTCACGCAAATATTGGTGCTGTAAATCCCAAGCATATCGAATTGGTGAATGAACATAGCTGATGTGTAACTGATCAGGCCCGGTAAGAACACCTTTTGCTACGGCATGGCTGCTAGATAAAATAATATCGTGCTTTGAAACATCCAATTGCTCTACAGCAAGTGGCATTAAAGGTAGATAAGTTTGATATTTTGTTCTAGATTTAGGAAGTTTTTGAATAAAACTAGTAGTCGCTCTTTTGTTATTGAAAAGAGATCTATTTTCATCTGATAAAAAATCCACAATAGAATATAGATCGGAATCGGGGAAAATGTTTATAAACTCAGCAATGACCTTTTCTGCTCCAGCATATGTTACTAACCAATCCGCTACAAGCCCAACACTTAAATCCCGAGACATGTCTATACCTTTTATAAGAATGTTTCAGCATCATTACTAACTATATACTGTATATAATCAAAAATGATAGCACTTAAAGTAATATTAGCTTTATGAAAAATAGAAATAACTTTAAAACTACGGCTATGTAAACACTATCAAATGCGCCCCCCTGTACTACAGGGAGGGTTCTAACTATTTTTTTACGTATTGTAATGAAGTTCATTAACAATGTAAAAACAATCAAATCTGATATGCGTTATATTTCGCTATAAAAGCAATAAATATATAAAAATCAAACGAATGAATTGCAAGTTTCAATTAACTTTTCAGCATATTCTAAATGTAATTTTTTATTCGTGATATTGCTGTTCAATCCTATTTTTTCACCATCAAAATTAAAATTAATTGTTGAGTTTGCACTAGCATCAACGTCAATTCTGTTGAAGAAATCAAAGAGCCCATCAAACCGGCAGTTATCAATTTTATTTTTGAACCCACCGTTAACAAAAATAACAGGAGTTCCCATGGCTAAGCATGGTAATGCAGTATGGATTCTAGAAGTTACGACTAACTTCGCATTAGCCAAGCGTTTAAGAAAATCATCTGCTAATCTAAACCCCTCCCTCGCGGAAATATAAGGAATTATCTGTGTTTCAAACTTCGCATTATTAATCAATTCGCGATCGAAGTATTTTTTCAATACCTTATTACGATGAGAGAACTCAAACGCGCGTCCATTCAGAATACGTTTACCAAATCTCAACGGCTGTCTAACCAACTCAGGAATTGTCATTGAGTCATACATAACGTCAATAAAATAGACATCATCTGTGATATTGTCTCGCTTGTATTTTTGACCAAGCGTTAAGGTCATGCATCCAGAGTAATATGCATCGATCCCTTTTGAAATTAGCAGGTCTCTCGTATAAAAATCACGACACCCTATTGGCTGGAATTTTTTAAAATGGGCAATAGCAGCAGGGCTAAATATTTTATCTACAATAGTTGAGTTGATATGTATTGAAACATAAAGAGGTTCTATATCATTAGATGGTGGGAAATTTTCTGGAATATCCATATACCAGGCATTCATTATCATTTTCACAGGATCACCATTATATGAATTCATGTGATCGCGTGGAATAAAAGTATCTACCGATGGGATAAACTGCTTTGCAGCAGTACTCTGAACATAGTCACCCAAATTAATCCAGTTTCTCTTAATGTAAATATCACTTTCATATGTCAATAAGCTATATTTGGAACTCATTATTCTCACCTTTACATGTCTCTATTGTAAATAACTTAAAACCGTTTTTTTATCAAAGCAGTAACTTTCTTTCTCTCCTGGGAGCTAAGTATGATGAGAAAGAACATAATTAAAACAAAAAGTGCATTCAAAAATATTAGTATTATCAGACCTACAAAACCATCAATTAACAAACCATTTATGTAATTACTGAGTAATATAGATAGACAGGCAACTGAGGCCAACTTCGGAAAGTCAAAAAATATAAATGTTCGGGCCTCAATTCCTATTGCCTTACTTACATATATGACCCTAAAAAGCAGTAAACAAAAAGCACATAAAATTCTTGCAGATACAGCTATGTATATCGAAAATCCAGAATAGTACAAAATATAAGTCAGTAGCAACGAAAAAATCATGATTCCTGAAACAAAAAATTGATAGTTCCTTAATTTCCCAACCGCATAGATTGCTGTTACATATGGGCCTGATAAAGAATCAATTAATATATATATTATAACAATTTTAACAAGGTCAACCAAGTATGGAGGGACTTGATTTAACCATAGGCCAGTAATGTATTCAGCTTCAGCGAAAGCAGGCACTGCAGAAATCAAAATGACAAATGCCGTCAATTTATATGACAAAGATATTAATGACGAAACCTCCTTACCATTCCCAATTGAGTACTGCTTTATAATTTGAGGATTTATTGCCGTCTGTAATGTACCAATAACTCTGTTGAATGCAATTAAAACCTGTTCGGAAAGCCAAATTGAACCATTTGCAACTACACCGACAAAATAGTAAGTGAGCAAAGCTGTCCCTTGAGATAGTCCAACAACACTCAAAGAACCTATCATCGACCAACTTGAAAACGAAAGGATCTCTTTAATAAGTGATATATTTTCTTTTAATTTTATATTTATTTTACAAATGGTTATTTTTGACGTGCAAATTATTACGTAAACAAAAAAAACAAATATATAACCGACTAGCAAAAATAAAGCGTAACTGACAATTTTATTATCGAACCCAATCCAAATGAAAAGAAAAACCATTAACCATCGCTGAAATGCATCAAAAATACCTATCTTTGCAAATAGATCCATTTTTTCACAGGCAATGAGTGATGCCATAAATGGCGTTTGCATTATCTGAAAAAGTAATGAGATCACAGATATTTGATATACCCAAAAAATATCATTCAACCTTTCAGCGGGCACTTTTAATTTGTGTAGTAGAAACCATAATCCTACCGTCTCAGCCAAAAATAATATCAATCCGCAAATGATAAGATGAACAATAATACTGGTATTGAATACATTATTTGTCCATTCATCATCTCGCCTTCCCAGTCCTACGGATAAGAAACGCTGTGTCGCTAAAGCAGAGACGTTTTGTATAAATGAGAAAAGAACAATTATACTACCAACGACACTATATAAGCCAAAATCGTAGACGCCCAACGCTCCTAATACCATTCTTGATGTATAAAAGGTTACGAACATAATTAGTAACATTCGCCCAAACAACATGAAGGTATTTCTTGCCATTACCTTTTTATCAACCACTTGAGTTTCTCACGATAACAATAAATACATTTATTTTTATACTTTAGTACAGAATTGAAGGCTACATTAGTAATTCAATTCTTTCTTAGCCAGCCGTAATTGCTCAATAAAAACAAGATCGGAATCTGACTTTGAATTATCCCATTGAATAGTAATCGATTTACTTCGACTGGAAATATTAACTTCCACTATGCCATTGACTGATTGTCTTATTATTTTTACGTTAGAATACTTAATTAAATTTCTAAATTCTTTCAAATACAATGCCGATGGTTTAGGTTTTTGGTCGATATCTAATAAACCAAAATGATGTTCTCTGTTAAAAAAACTTTTCCCATCATCAATAAAATCATACCACCAAATACCTCGAATATAACTTCTAGCCTTTGCAAGTAATGAATATTTAAGTGTATCAACACCAGCCTTCTCCGGAGAGAATCCACCACCCGCATAAATAGTCGGATACCCAACCTCTGTTATATATAATGGAATTTCTTTTCCCTCTATTTTTTTTAGTTCCTCTTCGAATTTATCTACTTCAATTAAATTACCTTCCGGCGTCTGCAGCGAGCTTCCTTTGAACTGGAATGAGTAAGGGTGAATGGAGATCGCATCTACATACTTAAGTAGCCCATTGCCTACTAAACTATATATCCATTTTCTTTCTTGTGGCTTCAGCGGATTAATTGTTCCAGTCATTACAACTGCTTCATTGTCCACCTTTTTTATTGCATAAGATGCAGATTTCACTAAAGATAAAAAAACATCATCCCCCGGTCTTTTTATTTTTTTATTGCTTACTCCTGTTCCAACAAGCCATTCGTTCCAAATTTCATAATACTTAACCCGGCCCTTGTAACGTTCAACGACCCAAGATGAATAATCAGAAAACTTTTGAATATCATCATCATTTTGAGGATATCCACCTTGAGTATACAAAACATTTCCATAGCTAAGAATAAGAATCATCGATACATCACTCTTAATGCTAGAGAATGCACTATCCGTTTTATCTATTATTTTAGGTATCGAATAAACCTTTGGTGTTTTTTCTATTTGCTGCCAAGAGACTTCATCCCTCAATGAGGTAAATCCATAACTTTTCGCCAATTGTATATAATAATCGTCGCTATTTGGATAGAAAGCTAAATGTGTGCCAACACCGAGCTCAAACGAATAACATTTAACTGAATAAAATCCAAATAGCGCTATTGAAAAAAGCATTTTTCTAATGGTTTTCATAACCTCTCCGGTATACATTTAAGTATTTTTAAGTTATTAAACTAGAGGTATGCAGATTAATTAGAGAAGTGGATTTATTGCACTCTCGACTTTTTGTATGGTTTTTTCCCATGTGTAAAAACTTGAGCGTTCAAAGCCAGATTTAATTAAACTATTTTTATAATCAACATTATTTATAACTTTCTCAATTGCAACCGTAATATCCTCAAGGCTTTCCGGATCGACTAAACAGGCAGCATTTGCAGATATTTCCTTCAAAGAGGTAGAGTTAGACGTTATAACTGGGGTTCCGCAAGCCATAGCTTCGATTACAGGAAGCCCAAAACCTTCATAAAGTGAAGGGAACAAAAGCAATTCAGCACCTTTATATACACTAGCTAATTCATCATTGCTCAAGTGCCCCAAAAATGATACACGGTTTGTTGCGCCATATTGCTCAATAATTTCTTTCAAGCTTGATGACAAGCTACCATTAAAAACAAGTTTAATATCAGTAGATATATTAGCATCTAGGAAAGCTTGAAGAGCTCGCTCTTCATTCTTATGAGGCTTACGGTTTCCAACAATAAAAATATAAGGATATCCAGGACGATACGAATCGATATGATTATTAAACTCTTTCGATACTCCATTACCAACAACATCAATCTTTTCAGCTGACACTCGAGCCCATTCTATTATTCTTTGCTTTGAGAACTCCGACACAGTGAGAATCTTAGCACAATGTCTACATGCTCGTTTTAACACTAAATTATAGTAATGTCTCTTCAAAAATGAACTATTATATGTTAAATCGATATGATTCAGATCATGTACAGTTATCACTGTATTTTTTAAGAAAAGAAGCGGGGCATTATATCCGGGGGAAAAGTACAACCCATCAATTCTAGATAATGCAATAGTTAACTTAAAAACGTCATACTTATCTGCTGGATTTCCATCAAGGGGAATATCGATCAGTTTTAGCTTTGACTTTTTTATCTCAGTGGCAAAACGACCAATACCATGGCTTCCACACCACCGCGAATCGTAATAAATATCCTTCATGCTAGTTCCTTTATATTGTTCTCATGAGTTACTTCAGCTGCACTATAGACGGAAATTAAATATGCCAAAACAAAAATCATTGGGAACAAATAAAAACCTATAAGACCCGCGCAAGAAATCAAGAACACTGACATAATAATAAAGCTATGACAATAGAATGAGGCATTAGAGAATGAAGCAGGTAGTTTAAATAGAAGAAATATGAATAACAATGCGAAGAGAAAAACACCCACTCCACCAACAAACCCATATAGTGCATAGTATGTACTTTCTACTAAATAAGCCTCCTCTCCCCCTTTGCCAAAAATTGAATATAGCATATATGAATTCATATCATCCATTAAATAGCTGATTTGTTGTTGTCTTAATTCTATAGAGCTAGTATCTGAACCTAACAAGAAACCATTCACTTTATCAACGAAAAGGTAGCCAAAGGCCCCCATATCCATATACCAATAATTGTAAACATAAAACCCAACAACACCTAATATACCACTAAACATAACAGGGATTATTTTGTACAGCCCCTTAAGAAATACAGTACTAAATAGGAAAAGCACAAATAGCATAACATAACCCGAGGCAGTATTTTGCATCAGCATGACAATAACAAAAACTGAAATAAATAATGATTTTAATGTTTTTGATTTTATAAAATAAATAGAAAATATAATTGACACAACAAGAATAAGGCTATCCATTGTCGGATATCCAATTGACAATCGCCCTCCCCAATTTCGTTGAGTCAACTGAGAGCTTAGTCCTGAGAAAATGAAGAATAGAGTTAATGCGCAATATAATAACGAAAATTTTATATAGGCTTTTGGTATTCTGTAAAATATTGATGGATAATTACACCGTAATAAATAAAGTGCATTCATTAGGCAATAGAATGATAGCAGTTTTATCCATACACTCCAACCACCAAAAGAGAGAGTACCTCTAGTTGCCCCCGAAATCGCAAACTTTGTTGTAACCAAACTCACCAACACTAAAAAAATCGTAAAGAAATTGCAAACAAGAATGAACCGACTATTTATATTTATCTGTCTTTTATATGAAACAATAAATAATATAAAAAATAACAGAACCGCTCCAGCTTCTTTAATATAAGATATTGGGTTGTCAGGGAAAAATGTATCTCTTAATCCATCTAAAGTAGCAAAACCGAGTAAAATGACAATCAGTATATTGACTATTTTCTTCATCTGACAACCACCCACACTCTATACTCATTATAATTCATTGTTTCACCTTACACAATATTTTACATTCTAACACAGTGAAATTTATCACTCAACCTCAGCAAACTCCTTAATTTTATTGCGCAGGTTCATAATTTTGACTTCATCAGTTACACCAGCGACATCATATAATGATTTTCTTTCCAAATAATCAGCCATTCCATCTCTCGCAGAAGCTATTACTGGAACATTTCTTTTCATGGCCTCTAGCATTATTAGGGGAACCCCTTCAAAGTTTGAAGGTATCAATATTAAGTCTATATCTTGTGCATAGTCCCATACATTATCCTTCCACCCAAGAAATGTTACTGTAATGTTCTTAGGCAACGTTGATGCTAAAGTTATCAATTTTTTTAAATCCGGGCCATCACCAATAACGGTGAGTTCTATTCTTTGATCTATGCCTCTGAGCGCTTCAATTAACAAGTCTTGTCCTTTCTGTCTAAAATAAACACGACCTGCCATTAGCAATTTCAGAACCCCATCCTTTCGCTCAAAGAAATAACCTTTTCCTCTTACTTGTTGAATGGGCGGTTCTGATACAAAATTTCTGATAACCTTTACAACCGATTTTTTATTTTTAGATATTATCTCACTCTTAAAACAATGCGAAATTGTTATGTAGCGCTGACAATTTCTATATAAAATATTAGACAGTAAATTTTTTACTTTTGAAAACTTACTGCCCATAACATCAAAATCATGTGCGTAGGGTATGTAACTAACAATTGGATACCCAATTAGCTTTGCCGCATTGATAAACCCTGCCCCTAACTCTATATCCCCTTGAATAATGACTATCTCGTCCGAGGTTTTATTCACTCCATGTAAAAACATTAGGGAATCAAGAACAAAAATAGGGTTAATGAAGCTTTGTATCGACTCTAGTTTTCTATGAACAACTTTATGAGAAATGAAATCTATATTATTAAGTTTAAAAATAGCTTTAAGCTTATTATTATCTTTTGGTATATAACATGTTATTGAAAAACCT
Source organism: Serratia proteamaculans (assembly GCF_008830365.1). Lineage (GTDB taxonomy): Bacteria > Pseudomonadota > Gammaproteobacteria > Enterobacterales > Enterobacteriaceae > Serratia > Serratia proteamaculans. The sequence goes on from NZ_WBKI01000002.1 coordinate 157,350, forward strand.
TTTCTGTTGAATTTTTTGATGTGCTCAACTGCCATTAGCTCATGACCACCAACAATCGAGGCAGTGAAAACAATAGCTATTTTTTTATCTTTCAACATAAAGCCTCAATAAATTATGGTGTCTTATCTTTACTATTTTATGGATTTAACAACACTCAATATGCGCCATCACGTTTCAAAACTACATTTATGGTTTTGAATAAAATAGCGATATCATTCCACAGTGACCAGTTTTTCACATACCACGCATCAAAATATACTCTTGTATCATAATCAACATCGTTTCGGCCGCTGACTTGCCATAACCCCGTCATCCCTGGCTTGGCCATCAGATAATAATCTACGTCACCAGCATACCGCTCCAACTCTTTTTCGATTATTGGACGAGGCCCAACTAAACTCATCTCTCCTTTCAAAACGTTAAATAATTGAGGAAGTTCATCTAGACTAGTTTTACGAATAAACTTTCCAACTTTTGTTATCCGTGGGGCATTCTTCAATTTAAAATCTTTGTTCCATTCAGCTTGCGCATCACTGTCACTCTCTAATAACGCTTTAAGCACTTCTTGTGAGTTAACAACCATTGATCTAAACTTCAGACACTTAAACTTATGTCCGTCACGACCTATACGTTCATGTCCGTATATTGCATTACCTCTATCTTTAGAAACCAGGAAAACCAGTATTACAAGCACAGGTGACAAAAGAATAATAATAGCGGACGCACCAATAATATCAAAGCAGCGTTTCACAAACCGCGAAGTCCTTTTCGCTAAATTATTACTCACACGCAATATCATGACTTCGTGGCTAAAAATAAACGACATATCTGTACCATACAAAGGAACACCTCTTAACGTCGGTATTACAGATATTGAACGACAGTGATGTTTTGCAAGTTTTTTTAGCCACTGATCACGCAACGCATGCTGATCAAATTCAAGAGCTACTATAAACTGGGTCGTCTCAGGATCACACTGCATCCAAAGCTCTTTTTCATCGCTAATTATTGGTTTTCCTAACAGCTCTTTATCACATTTTTCTCCGCTTGAAAAGAAAGCGCAAATAGCAAATCCCAAAACCTCTTCACTCTGTAAGGCAGCATATGCATCACGGGCATTTTTTCCCGTCCCAATAATAACAGTATGTTTCTGCCACAACCCAAACTTATTCAATAAACGCTTAGCTACAGCTCGTGCAAGCGGAACCAGCAGTAAAGTAAGTGTCCAGGTAATCACCCACACGTATCGTGAAAACTGCCACTTTGAGAATGCTACTATCGCAAGATCACATACAGCAAATATTAATATTGTTCGGAGTATTTCCTTTAGTTCAAACCAAAAAGGTTTCCTATAGGTATAGTGTCGTAATCTTACCCAAAACCACCCAATACATAGTATTCCTAATGAAATGTGGGTTAATACACGAGCAGGCATTTCTGTATCAGGAATAAATTCATTAACATCGCCGCCGAAGAAACCCACGAGGAAAATAGCTAAAAATAAAGATACTGTAAAAAACACAAAATCGGAGAGAGCTAAAATAAGCTTTATAAAGTTTGTTCTTTTTGAGTAAACTCGCGCACTCATATAATTACCTTTAATTTTAATTACAGTTAATTCAGCCTAACAATCCCAATATGAATGTAGAAGCATTAGTATAATAAAGCATTAGTATAATAAAACCTTAGCATGACCATGCGCAACGCCAAATATATAAGCTAAGCGACATGACTTCTGTGTGTTTTAAAATTAAAACCTCTATGAGATCAACTGTTAGAAAATAATAAACTTTTTGGTGATTTTTTGGAGTGTGAAACATCTTTTAAAGGCTATGAGGGCTACCCACCCTCATAGCCGACGCTTATAATTAACTAACTTTTAGACTTATAACTGTAATCATAATAATCATAGCCATAGCTATAATAGTTTGAAGCCTTTTTCATTACCGCATTCAGTATCACGCCCTTAATATCAATACCATTTTGTTCAAACCGCCTTATACTGACCTCGACCTCTTTTGGACTATTCAGCTCAAAACGGGCAACCATTAACGCGGTGCCAACATGCTTCCCAATTATTGCAGCATCAGTAACGGCTAATATAGGTGGCGTATCTACCAATACAAAATCATAATGTTTAGATGCCCATTCGATAACTTCAGAAAAACGACTATGCATGAGTAGTTCTGAAGGGTTCGGTGGAACTTGTCCCCGAGGCATAAAATCAAAATTTTCAAATGACGTTTTTTTAATTGACTCTACTACATTTAATTTCCCTGACAACACATCAGATAGTCCATTCTTGCCATCTAAGCCAATTAGCTCATGCGCATAGCCTTTTCGCATGTCGCTATCAATAAATAGCACCTTCTTACCTGTTTGGGAAATAACAGCAGCCAAGTTTGCTGAGATGAATGTTTTACCGATTCCTGGACTTGCACCTGAAATCATCAAAACATTATTCTTTGCTTCCATCATTGCAAAATGTAAGCTAGTTCTCAGACTACGAATTGCTTCTATCGCAAGGTCGGCAGGGTTACCGAATGCAAGAAGCAGATTAGAATCCGCATTTTTCTTTTTATTTTTTGAACGGAATTCTAAATCCTTTTTCCGCTGCCATTCTGAAAGTGGTACGCTTGAGTAAACGTTGATCCCTAATTCTTCCAATTGCTCGGGACTTTCAATTCCTCGATGCAAGAACGCACGCAGGAGTATATATCCTGTTGATATTGCCCCGCCCAGAATAATGCTTAATAAGAGCACTATTGCTTTACGTGGTTTTACAGGTTTTACTTGTGTTATGGCCTTATCAATTATGCGTACATTACCTACAGTACTAGCCTTGGATATATTAAGCTCCTGCTCTTTATTCAGCAATTGCATATATACTTCTTGACCAGACTGCACATCCCGACTTAAACGTAAAATTTCTTGCTGTGTATTCGGCATTGCACTTACGCGTTTATTTAGCTTGTCCCTTTCATCTTCTAAAGTCTTTCGTTTTTCTAACAAAGCTCTATACGAGGGGTGAACTTTTGTATAGAGCTTTGAAATCTCAGCTTCTTTAAAGGTCAACTCGTTTAGCTGAGTATCAACAGACACAATAGAATCTAAAACAGATTTAGCCTCCAGGGACAAGTCTACAGAATCATTTTTCTGTCTGAATTTATTAAGTTTTTCTTCTGCTATATCGAGAGACTCACGTATTTTAGGTAACTGATCATTCAAAAAACCTAAACTCTTAGCGTCTTCTTCAGACTTTCTCTCTACGTTCTGCTCAAGATAATTTCTTGCAATCGAGTTTAGTATTTCTTTTATAAGTACTGGATTCTCTCCAGTCATACCTAAACCTAAAACCCCAGTGTTTTTCCCTTTATCGCCAACCTCAAACTTATCGAGTAAAATATTAATGGCTGCCAACTCGCTAATCTTGGAAACTTTAAAACTAGTTCCTTTTTTAGCTTCAACTTTGTCTATCAAAATTGCTAGTTGGCCTTTTCTAATTACCTCACCACTTTTGCCAGTGGCAATTTCAGCACCATCTTTTATGATACTAAAACCACCGTTCTCGTTAACTTTTACAACTACTGAAGGTTCGTCAATCCAATCTGCTGGAATTTCAAATCTCGAAACCATAAGGTTTCCTGACTTTTCTTTCACAAGCCGAGAATATCCTTTCCCGAATATCGGGAAATACTCCTGTTCGACGACAACACGTAAATTCAAGTCATCTACCGTTTTACTCAAGATCATTCTTGACCGTAATAACTCGATTTCAGGAGCCGACTCAGGTTGGTTATTAGGTAAAATCTGGCTAATATTATTAAGTAGCGAATTACCTGCATTTTGCTCTACCTGTACCATAGCATCCGCTCGGTAAATAGGCGTAGCAAATAAACAATATAATATCCCTAAGGTTAAAAACAATGTAGTAACGCCAATGATCAGCCAACGATTATCGACTAACTCACCCAGCAGACGTCCCAAATCGACGTCATCTGTTTTATCATTTCCCGAATTATTTACTCTATTTTTTTCTGACATTGGTAGTCCTGACTGATTATCGGCTTAAGGCTTTCACCCATTGCAGGGAGGATTCTTCAAGAAGGAGATATACAAACTCAAAAGCTTCACGACTCTGGCGGAAAGGATCTGTAATTTCTCGTTTATCCAGCCAATGTCCAAAAAGCATAGTTTTTCCTCTAACTTCAGGAGCCAGCTTGCAGACTGCATCTATGTGTCCCTTTTCCATAACCAGAATCAAATCATATTCACGACACATAGTAGCTGTAAGTTGTCTTCCTTCGTGACCATCAAGAGAAAGGCCATGTTGTTCAGCAACTTCTGTTGCTCGAGTATCTGCAGGTTTACCAACTAAGGCACCAAGCCCAGCCGAACTGATCTTCTTATTTGGTAGACCATTTCTTAATAACCGCTCCCCGGTAGGGGAGCGGCATATATTACCTACGCATACAACCAAAATAGAATCAAACATACTTGTCACCAAGACTATGGCCAATTACGGATGCGTAATGAACCTTCGGTTAAGTTATTAAACCCGGTGATTGTAGGTACAAGCTGACTAATAACCCGATTCCAACGGACAACAGGTGCAGTTGTCACATAAACTATATCATACGGTTGAAGATGAAATTCAGTTCCCATTACCATCGCGGCTGCGTCAGATGCATTTAACTGATAAATATTGGCCAATTTTTGAGCGTCAGTACCATGTAGCGGGCGAATAACAAAAACCCCAGTGGCATCCGAGAAGCTTTGGTCCATACCTTCAGCATTGCCCAACGCTTCGGTTAACGTCATTCCACTGCGGTCCATTTTCAGCGTAGTTTGCTTCTTCACTTCGCCCATAACGAAAACTTTCAGGTCATCATTACGTGGAACATAAAGAATATCACCAGGGTAAAGCAGATGGTTTTGCATAAGATCACCTCTCTGCATTAAAGCCTGCAAAGAAATACGCTGTTCTTTACCATTATGCGTCAACACTACATTTCGCCAATCCGCATTTTCGGCTAGCCCGCCGGCAGCATTGATAGCGTCCATAACAGTTAAAGGTACGTTTGTGATAGCTTGTTTGCCTGAAGTTGCGACCTCACCTGTCACATATACTTTCTGCGAACGAAACGCTGCAATGCTTACATCCACCTGTGGACTTTCTATATATTGTGCTAAACGGCTGGATATCTCATTTCGAACCTGAACCATCGTTTTACCCGCAACTTTTACTTTGCCAATGTACGGGTAGAAAATCGTACCGTCTGAGTTAACCCAGTTGCCGGTATCACTGGCACTACGGTACTGGCCAGCTGGCGTTGTCAGTTCCGGATGATCCCATACAGTGACCATCAGCACATCACCGACGCCGATGCGGTATTCATAATTCTGCAGTTCTCGCTCAAGTGAAGAGTTTGGCTGTGCAACCACAGGTTTAGGCCGCATTTTTTCAACGAGGCTTGGCGTCATAGGATAAATATTTACCAACTTGTCGATATCAAAGTCGCTATCATTTTGTTTTACTACATCTTTTCCACTTGTCGAAAGGTGAGATCCCGGCACCATCGTACAACCGCTAATCACACTAATTGACACCAAAAGAGGTATCAGTTTCCATTGTTTTTTTGCCATCGAGTTATCATCACTATCAAATTAAGAATGTTTGTGGTGCTAAGCCCCGGGCCAACGTAGCGCTATCGCGGCACTCAGCAAAATGATTTGTCAACTACTCAAGCAGGTATGAAAAGTTCGCACTCATTGCGCAAGCATTGAACTCGCACCTGCTATTATAAAAGTAACGTCAACAACATTATTGCATAATAATCAAAAAAAAGAGTATGCCTATCTAAACGCTTTCTGCTAAACACAGAGAAAGGCCACCTCAGAATTGCTCTTAGGTAGCCAAAAAATTTTCGTAATTATCATTATAATGAAAGTTGCTCAGCCCACTCTCGAAACGCTTTCCCCTGAGTTGGATGACGCAGGCCATAAGTAACAAACGCCCGCAGATAACCCATTTTTTCGCCGCAGTTGAACGATTCTCCCACCAACTCTGTCGCTTCAACCGGTTGGTGTTTCAACAACTCGGCAATGGCATCTGTCAGTTGAATTCTCCCCCACGCGCCTGGCTCTGTTTTTTCCAAAATCGGCCAAATATCGGCAGAAAGAACATAGCGCCCTACCGCAGAATAATTAGATTTCAGCGGGACTTCATGACCGGGTTTTTCGATAATAGAGGTCATACGTGAGCTTTCGCCGGGCTGCAGTTTATTGGCTTCGCATTCAACCACCGAGTAGTCGTGCAAAACATGCGCATCCGCAGCCTGAACCAGCACCTGGCTCAAACCCGTCTGTTCAAAGCGACTAATCATATGCGGCAGGTTGTCTTTCTTCAGGTCGGCTTTGGCGTCGTCAAGCAAGACATCCGGCAGCAGAACTACAAAAGGTGAGTCCCCTACCAGCGGCTTGGCACAAAGCACCGCATGCCCCAAGCCTTGTGGCTGCCCCTGACGAATATGCATTAGTGTTACGCCTTTCGGTGTAATAGATTGCACTTCATCGAGCAACTGGCGCTTAACGCGCGCTTCAAGCATCGCTTCCAACTCGAAGGAGGTATCAAAATGGTTTTCGATTGCATTCTTGGATGAATGCGTCACCAGGATGATCTCTTTGATCCCCGCAGCAACGCACTCATTAACAATGTATTGAATCAGCGGCTTATCAACGATCGGCAACATTTCCTTTGGAATAGCCTTGGTTGCAGGCAGCATACGCATACCCAGACCTGCAACGGGAATGACAGCTTTTAACTTAGTCATGGTAATCCTCTTGATATCTTATGATCGTCTTCTCAGCCGTAACTCTTACTTGCTGTTCAGCGTTTGTTTTAGCCACTGGGTAAAATCTTCGCCTTCGGAGGTGTGGCGCAGCCCGTATTGTACGAATGCCTTCATATAACCCAACTTATCGCCGCAGTCATGCGATTTTCCGCTCATATGAAAAGCTTCTACGGTTTCCTGCCCCATCAATGCCGCAATGGCATCGGTCAACTGAATTTCATCACCGGCACCCGGTAAGGTTTTTTCCAACAGCGGCCAAATATCGGCGGACAGGACATAGCGCCCTACCACTGCCAGATTAGATGGTGCATCTTCAAGCGCCGGCTTTTCTACCACCGCTGTCATTGGGGTGCTCTCCCCTGCCGACAGTGCTGCACCGCCGCAATCGACGACGCCGTATTTAGAAACATCCTGTTCCGGTACCGGTTCTACCATGATTTGGCTGAAGCCGGTCTGCGCGAAGCGCTCGATCATCTTGGCCAGATTTTCTTTACGCAGATCCGCCGTGGAGTCATCCAACAACACGTCAGGCAGCAAGACGACAAAAGGCTCATCGCCTACCATAGGCTTGGCACACAACACCGCATGACCCAACCCTTTAGCCTGACCCTGACGTACTTGCATCACCGTCACATCTGCCGGGCATATAGTCTGTACTTCTTCCAGTAACTGGCGCTTAACGCGCGATTCCAAAACGGCCTCAAGCTCAAACGAGGTATCAAAATGGTTTTCGATCGCATTTTTGGAGGAGTGGGTGACCAACACAATATCTTTGATCCCCGCCGCCACACACTCATTCACAATGTACTGAATCAGTGGTTTATCGACCACCGGCAGCATTTCTTTAGGAATGGCTTTTGTTGCCGGCAACATACGAGTTCCCAAGCCAGCAACGGGGATCACAGCTTTCAATCTTTTTTGCATGTTTTTTTCATCCAAAATCAAATAACTACAGCGTAGCCGACCTAATTCTGTACCCAGATGCTCACCCAGCCCTGGGCGCATGATTTAGACACGCTACCGCCCCTGGCTTTCAGCTACCAGTGTACTGTCATCGTTCTCTATGGGGTGATTGAGGGTTCCAATCTCACTTTGATGTAAATTAGGGGCCATACTCGCTTTTTAAGCGATAGGTAGATCACAGAAAAAAGAAAACAAATACGCCCTTATAACCAAACGATGATACTTGTAAATGTTTATGTGGCTAAGATTCTTATACTATTACCGTATCGATACAAGCCTAAGATACCCGTTGGATGCCCTTTTCAGAATAAGACTACCCACTGGAGCAGACTGAACAAAGTGTAGCAGCAATATGAATCTATAACGGATTGATTTTTAAAAATTATATTGTCTATTTCTTTACCCGTAGGCTCTCATACCCATCTCTGCCCAATATACCTCCTTTTTCTGAAAATCCCCCATTCCAAACGTTCCCACACCCTGAACGCTTCTTACAGAGATGATTTTTTATGCATTATTTTTGCTTGGCTTTTTCATGTCGCTTGTATGTCCCCTGTTTTAAAGTTGAATTTTCCCGGCTCAACACCCATCATTCGGTTGCGGGATAAGCCGTCGAACTTACAGGTGAAATTGGGCGTATGGAATGGATCGCAGATCCAACAATTTGGGCCGGCCTGGCCACTCTGGTCGTGCTGGAAATCGTTCTGGGTATAGACAACCTTATCTTTATCGCCATCCTGGCGGAAAAGCTCCCAAAGCATCAAAGAGATAAAGCCCGTGTTGTGGGTTTATTGCTGGCGTTACTGATGCGTCTGGCGTTATTGGCCTCCATATCATGGCTGGCGACACTCACTCAGCCACTGTTTTCTGCCGTTGGGCACCCCTTCAGTGGCCGCGATCTTATAATGCTGGTTGGTGGGGTCTTCCTGCTGTTCAAAGCCACGATGGAGCTGAATGAGCGGCTGGAGGGCAAAGACGAAGAACAACAGGGTCAGCGAAAAGGCGCCCGTTTCTGGCCGGTAGTGGCGCAAATCGTGGTACTGGATGCCGTCTTTTCACTCGACTCGGTGATCACCGCCGTTGGCATGGTCGATCACCTGGCAGTAATGATGCTTGCGGTTTGTATTGCTATCGGCCTGATGTTGCTTGCCAGTAAGCCGCTAACGCGTTTCGTCAATGCCCACCCTACGATTGTCATCCTGTGCTTGAGCTTCCTGTTGATGATCGGTTTCAGTCTGGTTGCCGAAGGCTTTGGCTACCACATTCCGAAAGGTTATCTGTACGCCGCCATTGGTTTCTCGGTGATGATTGAAGCTTTGAACCAGCTATCGCAGTTCAATCGCCGCCGTTTTCTTTCCAAAGTGCGACCATTGCGCGAACGGACGGCAGAGGCCGTGCTGCGCATGCTGAGCGGCAAACATGAAGAAGCAGAAGTCGACAGCCACTCAGCCAACCTGCTGGCTGACAGCGACAGTGAGAGCGGCGAGATTTTCAATCAGCAGGAACGCCATATGATCGAACGCGTGTTGGGCATGGCCCAGCGTACGGTAAGCAGCATCATGACTTCTCGACATGATGTGGAGTACCTTGAGCTGAATGACCCACAGGAAAAGCTGACCCAACTGCTGGAAAAAAACCAGCATACGCGCATCGTGGTGGTGGAAAACAGTGCCAGCGATGAACCGCTCGGCGTTATTCACACTATTGACGTGTTGAAACAACAGCTGACCCAAGCCCCGCTAGATTTACGCGCGCTGGTGCTGCAGCCGCTGATTTTCCCCGAGCAGTTAACCCTGCTGAGCGCGCTGGAGCAATTCCGCCAGGCGCAGACGCATTTTGCCTTTGTGGTTGATGAGTTCGGCTCGGTGGAAGGGATCGTCACGCTAACCGATGTGATGGAAACCATCGCCGGTAACCTGCCGGAAGCCGGTGAAGAAGTCGATGCCCGCCATGACATTGTGCAAAATGATGACGGAAGCTGGACGGCCAATGGCTATATGCCGCTGGAAGATTTGGTGTTGTATTTGCCGCTACCGCTGGAAGAAAAGCGTGAATACCACACGCTGGCCGGCCTGCTGATGGAACACAGCCAGCGCATTCCTCAGGAAGGCGAGCAGTTGCGGATCGGTGACTACCTGTTTGAACCACTTGAAGTCAGTAGCCACCGTATTTTAAAGGTGAAAATCACCCCGCTGTTAGTACCAGAACCAGACTACGAGGTTTAAACCGGGGCCGGGCATCGCCCGGCCGCCATTACAAATGCTGGGGAACCAGCAATTCCGTCGCCACAATAACCACGATCAACCCAACAATCACCGGTACTGAAGTGCGTTTCACCACTTCGAACGGTGAGATTTTTGCCATGCCGGACACCGCAACCACCACACCGGAAACCGGCGACAAAGTACGCCCCAGGTTTGACGCTTGCAGCATCGGGATCACCAGATAAGCCGGATTAACCCCCATCTGCGCCGCCAACTTGGGAATGAGTTCAACGAAAGCATAGAAAGGTGCGTTCCCAGAACCGGTCGTCATAGCTGCCAGCATGGTAATCACCACCAGTACCAGCATCATGATAATGCCACCGGTACCGAACGACTGCGCCAGACTGATAAGTCCGCTGATAAATCCGACGGTGCTAAGCCCCTGGGCGAATACGCCGGCGGCCACCAACAGCATCACTACGCTGGCAAAGGCGTCCGCCATGCCGCGATAAGCAACCTCCAGACCGCTAAATACCTGTTTGGCGCTGAAACTACGCAGGAATTCAATCACCGCCGCCAACAACATACAGCCTACCAACACGGTGATGATATGCAGTTCCGGTCCCCATTTGCCGTCAAATACCAACACCCCAAGGATTGGCGTGAAAGGCAGTACGGCATAGAACCCCGGGGCGTGCGTGGTGATTTCACTCACATCCATAATATGGTGCTGTTCGTTGGCCTTCTTGTCGAGGTAGCGCTGCCAGAAGAAATGCGCAATCGCCATGCAAACAATCGCCGCAATCGAGATGGGTAACGTAGTTTTAAAGGCAAAATCAACCAACGGCATTTCCGCCGCCTTGGCCGCCAGCACCACATCACCCGAGGTCGGTGCCAGAATAATCGCCGCCGGCGAAGCGCAGATCGCTGCCGCCGCACCGCGACTGATACCCACGTTGACCATCAATGGGAATAGCGTAGCCATCAGTAATACGCCCAGGCCGGTGGCAGATGAGACCGCCAATGACATCAGGCAGGCAACAAAATAGGCTGCCACCATCAGAAGATACGGGGAGTTAATCATCTGCAGTGGACGGGAGGCCAGTTTCACTACCACATCATTGGCGCCAATGTGCGTCATATAAGCCGCAAACCCGCACAACATCATAATCATCATGCCAAGATCGCCCCCGCGGCTCATCAGCAGAATTTTGACGTACTCAATGATGTCGGTCGCGCGCCATCCGGTAGAGGCGGCGCTGGCAGGCAACAGGCTTTTGCCCATCAGGGCACTGATGGCCAACAGCAATAGGCCACCTACCATCAATACACCGGTAGCGGAGTAACCCTTGATGATGTAACGGCCAACACCCGCCGCGACGACCGCCCCAATCAGAAGCTCTATCATATTCCCTCAACTTATCATTATCGTTATTGACCATGCCAAAGCGTGCAAATCGCTTTACTGCGCACACTCTGCACAAACTCAGTCAAATGCATCATGATGTTCGTCAATGTTACGGGAGGAAATTATTGGGAAAGGGAAATACTCTGGCAGGGTTTACAGAGCATGCGGGCCGCGGACCGGCCCGCACAATTTGTAATTAGAGCTTGTCGAGCAGCTTTTTAAGATCCTGTCCTTCGCGCGAATCCTTGTTTTTATCGGCCCACTTGTTCAGCGCATCCTTCGCCCGGTTCTGCAGTGTCTTACGCAAAACCTGATCGACCTGCAATTGATAGTTAAGCTGGTTCCACGGGCCATAAACCCGCAGCGGGATCGGCGTTTTCTGCAACTCCTCGATCAAATCGTCGCGCCCTTTCCAACCGCCGGTGACGCGGACGTTCAGTGCCACATCACACTGTTTGCCCGGCATATCCACCGTGCCGCTGCCGTTCAGGTTCAACAAAGGAGAGTCGGCGCCCAGCTCGGTGATTTTTATCGTGCCATGGTTCAGACTGGCTTTGGCCGACAACTGTTTCACCTCGGTATAACGCTGGTAATCGTCCTGTCCGCGCACGCTACTGTCATTACGCGCCACCGCCTGCTGAATCAACTGCTGAATATTCAGACCATGAAGTTGTGCGTCCTGCATCGCCAGTTGAGCCGTGCCCTGCCAGCGGTGCTCAAATGACTGTGATGTAAGACGATCGCCGGTTAAATCCCCTTGCATACTGAACTTACCGGTCATGATTTGCGGCATATCGAACGCCTTCAGAACGGTGCCAAGTTCAACCTGCTTCACCACCGGCTGCACTGAAATTACCGGGCGTTTACCCCGCGCGTCGAGGGATCCAGGTAAAGCGAAGTCACCGCCCGCTACTTGCCCAGCAAGCGAATGCAACGTTAACAACCCCTGGAGGTTTTCCGCTTGCGTAGAAAGGTGGGTAATATTCATGCCTCGATAGATTAATTGATCCACGCTCAAATTAAGTTGAGCGTTAAATTCTCGCAACACCTCAAGATTTTGCTGCGGATCATCCATTTGGCTGGCAATGACCGGTGAAGAAGTCATGTTCTGTGCTTGCGGCACCTGGGAACTACTGGACTGCCAGCCAGTGAAGGCATCAAAATTCACCGCGGCAGATGTCAGGTCAAGCTTATAGGCTGGTATCTCACCGAACTTGACGCTGGCACCACCGATAAAGGTGCTGTCATTGGCACTCAGGCTCAGTTGGCTTAGCGCGACTTGCTGCGGGGTTTGTTGATACACCACCTGAGCACTGCCATCGCCTTTAATACCCCCGGCCAGTATGTCCGCGCCTTCCAGTTGGTAACTGAACTGGGTGACATTAGCGGCAATTCGTCGCGGATATTGTTGCAGATCGATATCTGCGGCCATGCTGAAAGTCAGATCGCGTTGATTGCGATTCACCCGGCTGGAAAGCTCCATTTGCGCCTGGCGTTTGGCATTCTGTTGCAAGGTGAGGTTAATATCGCGAACGTTAATCTGTTCGTTATTGGCGCGCTGCCAAATCAACAGACTGTCCACCACCCGCAGATTATCGATGTCAAATTTCCACGGCGTGTCTATCGACTCTTCAGAGTGACCTGCCGGCGCGATAGGCGCGTCCGGTTGGTTTTGTTCTTCACTGTCAGGGGTAAGACGGATGACAGCATTTTTCAGCATCACCTGTTTCACAAACAATTGATGTGACAGCAGTGGCAGCAGTTTGACATCAAGGCGCATATTATCTGCACTCACCACCGGTGCTTTCGCCCCGGGTGCAGTCAGCGTCATGCGGCCGGATAGAATGCTGAGCTGTGGCCAGATATGCCAGCGCAGATCGCCATCCAGCGTCAGATGATAACCACTCTTTTGTTCAACCTTCGTGACCATGTAGGCACGAAAATCATTCGGATTGACCAACAACACCAGCGCAGACATCCCCGCCACCAGCACCACCAGTAAAATCACCAAAGTCGTCAGAAATCTTCTCATGCCATCCTCTTGTCAGCGCCACACCGACCGTGCTTCCAGCGCTGTTAGTCCTTGTCGATTCGGCTGGCGACTGCGCCCTGCTGATCGCGGTATTTTGCATCCTGCCGGCTATTGTAAGGACGTGCTGCCGGCCCGGACAGAGGTTCAAAACTCAGTGCGCCGATCAGCATGCCCGGGCGCAACGCCAATGGCAGCTTACCTGAATTATAGAACTCCAGGACAATTCGGCCCTGCCAACCAGGATCGATACGGTGCGCGGTAACGTGAACCATCAGGCCCAGACGTGCCAGAGAAGAACGACCGTCCAGCCAACCGACCAGATCGTTTGGCAGCGTGACCGACTCCAGCGTGACCGCCAGCGCCAGCTCACCCGGGTGCAGGAAAAAGGCCTCCCCTTCCGGCAAGACGATTTCATCACTCATCACACGGTCCAGCGCCGCACTGACTTCATCTTTTGGCCCGCTCAGATCGATAAACGCAGCGGTGTGGCCACGAAACACACGGAACTGATTGCCTAAACGGACATCCACCGTGGCCCCGTTAATACGCTCAATCGGCGGACGCGGTGAAATCACCAGTTTTTCACAATCCAGCCAGGCTTCTATATCACGGTCGCACAGTCTCATTATTTATCTCCATCAAGGCGTGTCACTAAAACAAAAATTGCCACACAACGGGCGAAAGGTCTACGTCGCAGCGTAAAAAGTTGCCCGCCGGCCGGAAACACCAACTTTCCGGCCATTGAACGGCATTATTCAAAGAACTGGCTGATTTTGGCTTTCAGAATGTCGATCGCAATGCGGTTTTTGCCACCGCGTGGGACGATAATGTCGGCGTATTGTTTGGAAGGATCGATAAACTGCAGGAACATCGGGCGGACGGTTTTCTGGTATTGCGCCATGACCGAATCCATCGAGCGGCCACGCTCATTCACATCTCGCTTCATGCGGCGCATCAGGCAAATGTCCAATGGCGTATCGACAAAGATCGAGAAGTTCATTTCCTGACGCAGACGGATATCCGTCAATAGCAGGATCCCCTCAAGAATAATCACCTTTTTCGGTTCCAGGTGAATGGTCTCTTTCTTCCGCGTGTGCTCGGTGTAACTGTACAAGGGTAACTCTATCGCCTTGCCTGATTTCAACATTTGCAGATGCTGAAACAGCAGGTTGTGGTCCATGGCGCTCGGGTGGTCATAGTTTGTCTTGACGCGTTCTTCCATGGTCAAGTGAGTCTGGTCTTTGTAGTAACTGTCTTCAGGAATAACGCCGATATGTTCATCGCCGACCTGATCGCGAAGTTCACGATATAACGTACTGGCGATAAGGCTTTTTCCGGAGGCAGATGCGCCAGCTATACCAATAATGACGCACTGATGCGGCTTGTCAGTCATAAAATTGAAGACCTGATTTCGTAGTGTGAAGGGGGGGAGCTAAAACGGGACAATTATAGGGAGTTAGCGGCCATAGCGCCAGCCTATATTGTCGCCGCCGGGCCGCTATCTCAGGTTATTTTGCCATAACCAGCGCTCCACGGTTTTAAGACTAATGCGTCTAGGGCAATCCCGCATGACAGGGTAAACTCGGCGGCTTGATGATTATCCTTGAAATAGGATGTTGTATTTCACCGGAGACTAACGTGCTGGACTGGCATTTTCTGACATTTTTTGGCGACAGCATGTTGTTGTTACCCTGCTCATTGATTCTTTTTGCCGTGCTGGTCGCTCCGCGCACCACCCGGACTGCCGGCTGGCAATGGGCGCTGATCTTCGGCTGCGCCGGCGGTGTGGTATGCGCCTCAAAACTGGCCTTTATGGGTTGGGGCATTGGCATAAAAAGCTATGACTTTACCGGTTTTAGCGGCCACTCTGCGCTAGCGGCCAGTATTTGGCCAGTATTGCTCTGGACGCTGACCGGACGTTTTTCACATGCGGTTCGTAGCATCGCACTGGTGGTAGGTTTGGTGTTGCCCCTCACTATCGGGTTATCGCGGCTGGCAATCCATGTGCATTCGCCTTCGGAAGTGGTGAGCGGCCTGGTACTTGGCTATCTGGCCAGCTCGCTGTTCCTGTGGCTACAGCGTGGCAAGCCGCGGCCACACCTATCCACACCGCAGATCGTTGTGGCACTGGCTCTGCCGATGGTTCTGATGGGCTTTCGGCAACCGGCACCAACACAGGGCCTGTTAGAACATATTGCCACCGTATTAGCACAAATCGAACGCCCATACACCCGAGCGGATTTGCATAAGCTGCCCGTTGCTCCATAAACAAAACCCCGGAACTTGTCCGGGGTTTTGTTTTTTAGCCAATGGTGATTACAACGCGCGGAAAGAGATTTCTGTAGGAATAGCCTCACCCTGCCAATACATCTGCGCGGCAACACGACCGGCAAGTTGACGATACAGCTCAGCAAATTCGCTGTCCGGACGGCTTATCACCGTCGGCTCGCCACGATCCAAATCCTCGCGCAGCGAAATGTGCAGCGGCAGTTGCCCCAGCAGGCGACTGTGATATTTCTTCACCAGCTTCTCAGCCCCACCGGTGCCGAAAATAGGCTCATGGTGACCGCAGTTACTGCAAATGTGCACACTCATGTTTTCCACGATGCCCAATACCGGCACGTGAACCTTTTCGAACATCACGATGCCCTTGGCAGCATCGAGTAACGCGATATCCTGCGGCGTAGTAACCACCAACGCCCCGGTAACCGGAATGTTCTGCGACAGCGTCAACTGAATATCACCAGTGCCCGGCGGCATATCCAGTACCAGATAGTCCAGATCCGGCCACAGCGTATCCTGCAACAGTTGCATTAACGCCTTGCTGGCCATTGGGCCGCGCCACACCATGGCGTTGTCGTCGGTCACCAGATAACCAATAGAATTGGTTGCCAGACCGTGCGCCACGATTGGCGCCATGTGCTGGCCGTCCGGCGAGGTTGGGCGTTCATTCTCGGTACCCAGCATATTCGGGATCGACGGGCCGTAGATGTCAGCATCCAAAATACCGACCTTGGCACCTTCAGCGACCAGCGCCAGCGCCAGGTTAACGGCCGTCGTGGATTTGCCCACCCCGCCCTTGCCGGAACTGATAGCAATAATATTACGCACACCCTTGATGCCGGCCTGATCGTTGGCCCGTTTCAGAGTGGTAATGTCATGCTTCAATTTCCAGTCGATCGCCTCAGCACCGGTCACGCGCAACAGTTCTGCGCTGACGGTATCTTTCAGCTCTTCAAAACCACTCTGCCAGGCGAATGGCATGGTCAATTCAATGTGCAACACATGGTCCAACAGCGCGCAATGGTGGATCGCTTTCAGCGCGGTCAGATTATTTTTTAACGTCGGGTGTTCAAAGGCGGCCAGTACACCGGTCACCAGGGCACGCAGAACTTCGGGGTTGGTCTGCTCGGGGGATTTTGTGCTCATCCCGGCTCCTTGATTTTGAATGGATAGCTTCCCGCTAAGCATATCAGAACTGCGGGCCGCTCGGCGCATGTCTGTATAAAGAAACCGCCCTAGCCGTGGCGAGCGCGATCGGGTAACATCGAAGACCCTTTTATTCATTACAGAAACCAAGTTCTCACTATGCCTCAAGTCGCGAAAAAATTATTGGTGACGTGCGCGCTGCCGTACGCAAATGGTTCCATCCATCTCGGCCACATGCTCGAGCACATCCAGGCAGACATCTGGGTTCGTTACCAACGAATGCGCGGCCACGAGGTTCATTTCATCTGTGCGGACGACGCGCACGGCACGCCGATCATGCTGAAAGCTCAGCAGTTGGGCATCAAGCCGGAAGAAATGATTGCGGAAATGAGCCAGGAGCACCAACAGGATTTCGCCGGTTTTGGCATCAGCTATGATAACTATCATTCAACCCATAGCGATGAGAACCGTGAACTGTCTAATCTGATTTACGGCCGCCTGAAAGAAAACGGTTTTATCAAGAACCGGACGATTTCTCAGTTGTACGATCCGGAAAAAGGCATGTTCCTGCCAGATCGCTTCGTCAAAGGCACCTGCCCGAAATGCAAATCGCCGGATCAATACGGCGACAACTGCGAAGTCTGTGGTGCGACCTACAGCCCGACCGAGCTGATCGATCCCAAATCCGTGGTTTCCGGTGCGACACCGGTGCTGCGTGACTCCGAGCACTTCTTCTTTGATCTGCCGTCGTTCAGCGAAATGCTGCAGGCCTGGACTCGCTCCGGTGCACTGCAAGAGCAAGTGGCGAACAAAATGCAGGAATGGTTTGAGTCTGGTCTGCAACAATGGGATATCTCCCGCGATGCGCCATATTTCGGTTTTGAAATCCCGGATGCGCCAGGCAAATACTTCTACGTCTGGCTGGATGCGCCAATTGGCTACATGGGGTCATTCAAAAACCTGTGCGACAAGCGTGGCGATCTGGACTTTGACGAGTTCTGGCGCAAGGACTCCACCACCGAGCTGTATCACTTTATCGGCAAGGATATCGTTTATTTCCACAGTCTGTTCTGGCCGGCAATGCTGGAAGGCAGTAACTTCCGCAAGCCGACAAACCTGTTCGTACACGGCTACGTAACAGTGAACGGTGCCAAGATGTCCAAATCTCGTGGCACCTTTATCAAGGCCGGCACCTATCTGCAACACCTGGACGCCGACTGCCTGCGTTACTACTACGCCGCCAAACTGTCTTCACGCATTGACGATATCGACCTGAATCTGGAAGATTTCGTGCAGCGGGTGAACGCCGACATCGTGAACAAGGTGGTTAACCTGGCTTCGCGCAATGCCGGCTTTATCAGCAAGCGTTTTGGGGGGCAACTGGCCGACAAACTGGCCGATCCTGTGCTGTACCAAACCTTCGTTGACGCAGCACAAAGCATCGCCGATGCCTATGCCAGCCGTGAGTCCGGTCGAGCAATCCGCGAAATCATGGCGCTGGCCGATCTGGCAAACCGCTATGTGGATGAGCAGGCACCGTGGGTAGTAGCCAAGCAAGAAGGCCGTGATGCTGATTTGCAAGCCATCTGTTCAATGGGCATCAATCTGTTCCGTGTACTGATGACCTACCTGAAACCGGTAATGCCATCGTTGACTGAGCGCACCGAGGCTTTCCTTAACTGCGAACTGACCTGGGACAGCATTCAGCAACCGTTGCTGGGCCATCAGGTCAACCCGTTCAAAGCCCTGTTCAACCGTATCGATCTGGACAAGGTTAATGAAATGGTCAGCGCGTCGAAAGAAGACATGGCGGCGGCGAAAGTAGTCACTGGCCCACTGGCGGACGATCCGATTCAGGACACCATCACCTTTGATGATTTCGCCAAGGTTGATATGCGTATTGCGTTGATCACCAGCGCCGACTTTGTTGAAGGCTCGGACAAGTTGCTGAAGCTGCAGTTGGATCTTGGCGGTGAAACACGTCAGATCTTCTCCGGCATTCGTTCCGCTTATCCGGACCCGAAAGCGCTTGAAGGTCGCCTGACCATCATGGTCGCCAACCTTGCACCACGCAAAATGCGCTTCGGTATATCTGAAGGCATGGTGATGGCTGCCGGCCCAGGCGGAAAAGAGATCTTCCTGCTCAGCCCGGACAGCGGTGCACAGCCAGGTATGCAGGTGAAATAACACCGGTTTTTACTGCATCAGGGTCGAGCTTGCTCGGCCCTTTTTATTAAATTTCATTCCTTGCGACAGCGACAAAATCGGCCAAAATAAGCTATCTTAACCATACGGGTTTAATTACTGTATGCATAAACAGGTCTGATATGAAGGGATTCCCACCGCTGATTAACGCATTGCTGGCCAGTTCGCTGGCACTGACCATTGGCCGTGGCGTCACGCTGCCGTTCATTACCATCTATCTCACCGGGCATTTCCACCTGCTGCCGAAAAGCGTCGGCATTATTCTGGGCGCCAGCCTGGCAATTGGCATTTTCGCCAGTCTGTACGGCGGTTATTTAGTCGACAAGTTCAACAAAAACACGCTGATCCTGATTTCTATTCTGCTGTTCGCCCTGAGTTTTTTCGCTATCCCGTGGATCCCGCGTCCGGGCGGTATCATCGTGGTATTGGCGATCCTGCATACCGCCTATTCAGTTCTGGGCATCACCATCAAGGCCTGCTTTGCCGACTGGCTGCCGGTTGCCCTGCGTATCAAGGCCTTTTCGATTAATTACACGCTGGTGAACGTTGGCTGGGCGGTGGGCTCATCATTGGGCGTGATGGTGGCAGGCTTGAACCCGTTATTACCTTTTTATCTCTCCGGTGGGCTGGCCTTGCTCACCGTGACGGCGCTGAGTTTTGGCCTGCGCCGGCAAGGCACGGTATCACCTGGAGCGACCGAGCTCGCGCCGATCGCACCGCCCGATTTCCGCCAGACACTGGCCATCCTGCGTAACGATCGCCGGCTGATTTACTTTACCCTCGGCAGTACGCTCGGGGCGGTCGTTTTCGGCCAGTTCACCGGCTATTTGTCGCAATACCTGATCCTCGTTTCCAACGCAGAGTTCGCCTATCAGGTCATTGGGGCGGTGATGATCGTCAATGCCTGTATCGTCATTGCCCTGCAGTACCTGCTGAGCCGCGGCATGCGTCAGGAAAACATGCTGCGCTGGCTGGTGTTGGGCACGCTGTTTTTCATTCTCGGGCTGATCGGGTTTAGTCTGGCCGGGCAATCACTTTGGCTGTGGATCGCGGCGATGGCCATATTTACCCTGGGCGAGATTATTGTGATCCCGGTGGAATACATGTTTATCGACTTTATCGCCCCACAGCATCTGAAAGGCAGCTACTACGGGGTACAAAACCTCAGCGCACTGGGCGGTGCCATTAACCCGGTACTCTGCGGTTTTATTCTTAGCTACGCCGCCCCACACATGATGTTCCTGATGTTGATTGCCGCCGCGTTGTTCAGCCTGTTATTCTTTTTCCTCGGCCATCGCCTGGCGCAAAAACAGCAGCACAGCGCCGGCATCATCAGCATAGAATAAGGACGCACCGGGCTTAACTGCGGCTGTCAACCTGCCTGACAGGCATGAAAGCCATAGAGAGAATTCATGGTGTGATTTGTGGCGAAGGTCACAGTTTAATTGTATGATGAATGCGTCAGTTAAACGGGATTAAGTTATGGCCAACGTGCTCACACTGTGCTGGAAATACCTGAGGGCAATCGTCCTTATCTACTTTTGCTTGTTTGTCGGCAATGCTATCGCGGCGCTGCTGCCGATCGCTATTCCCGGCAGCATTATCGGCATGTTGCTGCTGTTCGCCCTGCTCTCCACGCAAATTATGCCGGCCAAATGGGTTAAACCCGGCTGCCATCTGCTGATCCGTTATATGGTGTTGTTGTTCGTACCCATCGGCGTTGGCGTGATGAAATACTACGACCAGATCCTCGATCACCTCGGCCCGCTGGTGGTCTCCTGCATTGTCAGCACTCTGATGGTGCTGGTGGTGGTGGGCTATACCTCACATTATTTCCACCGGGAGCGCCGCATCGTTGGCAAACCGGATGCGGCAGAGGGCGAAAAATGATCCATGAAATCTGGTGGTCATTGCCGCTGTCGCTGGTGGTCTACTTTGCAGCGCGTAAGCTGGCGCAGTCGCTGAATATGCCACTGCTGAACCCATTGCTGGTATCGATGGCGGTGATCATTCCCCTGCTGTTACTGACCGGCATCCCTTATGAGCGCTACTTTCAGGGCAGCAAAATCCTTAACGACCTGTTGCAACCGGCCGTGGTGGCGCTGGCCTATCCGCTGTATGAGCAACTGCATCAAATCCGTGCGCGCTGGAAGTCCATTATCACCGTCTGTTTTATCGGCAGCATGACCGCCATGATCAGCGGCGGCGCCATTGCTTTGTGGATGGGTGCCACACCGGAAATTGCCGCGTCCATCATGCCGAAGTCGGTCACCACGCCCATCGCCATGGCGGTCGCGGAGTCGCTCGGGGGTATCCCGGCGATCAGCGCTGTCTGCGTGATCTTCGTCGGTATTCTCGGCGCGGTATTCGGGCATACGCTGTTTAAAATATTGAAGATCACCACTCGCTCGGCGCGTGGACTGGCAATGGGCACAGCCTCTCACGCGTTGGGTACTGCACGTTGCGCGGAAATGGACTATCAGGAAGGCGCATTCGGCTCGTTGGCGCTGGTGATCTGCGGCATCATTACCTCACTGCTGGCCCCCTTCCTGTTTCCGGTGTTACTGCATTTGTTCGGTTAAACGGCCTAAAACTTGCGAGACATCTCGCAATTATGGCTTTCATTGCATTGATTTCATCAATAAAGAGATTTTCATCACACTTTATTCACGCAGGGCTGCCTAGAATGTTATCCCGTTAACCTGTAGAGAGAGTTTCTATGCACCCGCGTTTTCAAACCGCTTTCGGCGAACTGCCCGCCACATTGCAATCCGCCCTGCTGTCTTATATGGATGCGCCTGATTTCCCGGCCATGTTCAAAGCAGAACAGGTGGAGGCGATTAAGCAACGCTGCGGGCTGGATGATGATGCTCTGGCATTCGCTCTGCTGCCACTGGCGGCAGCCTGCTCGTTAGCCCCGATCTCTCAGTTTTACGTCGGTGCCATTGCCCGCGGGCAGAGTGGTAATCTGTATTTTGGCGCCAACATGGAGTTCAGCGGCGCGCCGATGCAACAAACCATTCATGCAGAACAGTGTGCGGTCACCCATGCCTGGCTGCGTGGCGAACCCGCTCTGGTTTCCATCACCGTTAACTACACGCCTTGCGGCCACTGCCGCCAGTTTATGAATGAACTGAACAGCGGTAGCGATCTGAAAATCCGTCTGCCCGGTCGTGAGCCGGCAACGCTTGGCGATTATCTGCCGGATGCCTTCGGCCCGAAAGACCTGGATATCGCCACGCTGCTGATGGATCGGGTCGATCACGGCTTCCAACTGGCCCTGACTGACGAATTGGAACAGGCAGCACTGGCTGCTGCCAATCAGAGTCACGCTCCCTACAGCAATGCCCACAGCGGCGTCGCGCTGGAAACCGAGGACGGTACAATTTACACCGGCCGCTATGCGGAAAACGCCGCTTTCAACCCGAGTCTGCCACCGCTGCAAGCCGCGTTGATCCTGATGAACGTCTCCGGCGGCGACTGCCAAAAAGTGAGCCGCGCGGTACTGGCCGAACCCGAAAGCGCCATCCTCACCCAATGGGACGCGACCCGTGCCACCCTGGCTGCCCTGGGTTGCCAAAATGTCAGCCGCATTACTTTCTGATCCTGACCCTGGCGGTGCCGCCCGGCACCGCTGTTAACAGCCCCGCAAGCCGATTACAATGGCATTCACGTCTTAAAACACTTTCTTTAGTTAAATTAGGACTTGATCGTCGATAATTACGCCAATTTACCTCATGATCCGATAACAATTGCTGTACATATTTCCCCGATCTTTTAGGATCACCCTTATAAAGTTATCCGATAAGTTGAAGAGCAAAAGCCATGGAACTTGAATACGAAAGCAAACGCCCTCTCTACATCCCTTATGCCGGCCCGATCCTGCTGGAATTCCCGCTGCTGAACAAAGGCAGTGCCTTCACCGAGGATGAGCGCAGCCATTTCAACCTGCAAGGCTTACTGCCCGATGCGGTGGAAACCATCGAGGAGCAGGCGGAACGCGCCTATCGCCAGTATCAGGATTTTAAAAACGACAGCGATAAGCACATCTACCTGCGCAACATCCAGGACACCAACGAAACCCTGTTCTACCGTCTGCTGGACTCACACCTGAGCGAAATGATGCCGATCATCTACACGCCAACGGTGGGTGAAGCTTGTGAGCACTTCTCTGATATTTATCGCCGGGCGCGTGGGCTGTTTATCTCCTACCCTAACCGCGATCGCATTGACGACATGCTGCAAAACGCCACCAAGCAAAACGTTAAGGTGATTGTCGTCACCGACGGTGAACGTATTCTCGGCCTGGGCGACCAGGGCATTGGCGGCATGGGCATTCCTATCGGTAAACTGTCGCTGTATACCGCCTGCGGGGGCATCAGCCCGGCCTATACCTTGCCGGTGGTGCTGGACGTGGGTACCAATAACCCACAGCGCCTGAACGATCCGCTGTACATGGGCTGGCGTCATCCGCGTATTTCAGGTGATGAATACCACGCTTTCGTTGAAGAATTTATCCAGGCTGTGAAACGCCGCTGGCCGAACGTGCTGCTGCAGTTTGAAGATTTCGCTCAGAATAACGCGACCCCACTGCTGAACCGCTACCGTGATGAAATCTGCTGCTTCAACGACGATATTCAGGGCACCGCCGCGGTCACGCTGGGCAGCCTGATTGCCGCCAGCCGCGCTGCCGGCAGCCAATTGCGCGATCAAACCGTCACCTTCCTGGGAGCCGGTTCCGCCGGTTGCGGCATTGCCGAGCAAATTATCGCGCAGATGAAATCCGAAGGCCTGAGTGAAGACGAAGCGCGCGCCCGCGTGTTCATGGTCGACCGTTTTGGTCTGCTGACCGACAAACTGCCTAACCTGCTCGATTTCCAGAGCAAGCTGGTGCAAAAGAACGAAAACCTGAGCGCATGGCAGACGTCCAGCGATGCCATCTCGTTGCTGGACGTGGTACGTAACGCCAAGCCAACCATTTTGATCGGCGTTTCCGGCCAGCCGGGCTTGTTCACCGAAGAACTGATCCGCGAAATGCACAAGCATTGTCCGCGCCCAATCGTGATGCCGCTGTCCAACCCGACCTCACGCGTGGAAGCCCGTCCGGAAGATATCATCAACTGGACTGAAGGCGCTGCGCTGGTCGCTACCGGCAGCCCGTTCGCACCGGTGCACTATAAAGATCAGCAGATCCCGATTGCCCAGTGTAACAACTCCTATATCTTCCCGGGTATTGGTCTGGGTGTGTTGGCCTCCGGCGCGACCCGTGTCACGGACGCGATGCTAATGGCCGCCAGCCGTGCGTTGGCCGAGTGTTCCCCGCTGGCCACCGATGGGCATGGCGCACTGTTGCCGGATATCGACGATATTCAGGGCGTGTCAAAATGCATCGCGATGGAAGTCGGCAAAGCGGCTCAGTTGCAGGGAATGGCGGTAGTCACCTCTGAAGAAGCGCTGTCAAAAGCCATTGAACACAACTTCTGGCGGCCGCAATACCGCAGCTACAAGCGCACCTCATTCTGATTTGTAGATATATTTCCCCACCAAAGCCCGTTATTAGGGAGAGCGTACCGAAGGGATCGTAGCAGCTTCAGCTGCCGACCAATTTGCCGGGAGCAAATTGGAACGACTTCCAGTCGGCCCGTAGGGTGGGACACATGGACGTGTCCCATAATGGCCCCTCGGTGCGCTAGGCCCGCGTATCTCGGGCATGAAGACAATTCATCAACAAATCCAAGGTCCGGCTCGCCGGGCCTTTTTTATTGGCAAAACCGCCTAAAAATGCGGCGCAATGCGTGCCAGAGGCAGGGACACGCTTGCTTCAACCAGTCAGGTAAAGTAGCCTTGAGCCATCTTTTTTGGCCCCTGTGCGCGTAAGGCAATAACATGTGGAAACGCCTGATAATCAGCCTGTTCGTCATCATTGCACTGCTGATGCTCTCGGCTCTCGCGCTCGATCGCTGGATCAGCTGGAAAACGGCGCCTTTCGTCTATGATGAACTGCAAGGGCTGCCCCATCGCCAGGTCGGCGTGGTACTGGGTACCGCCAAATATTACCGTACCGGCGTGATCAACCAATATTACCGCTACCGTATTCAGGGCGCGATCAACGCCTATAACAGTGGCAAGGTGAAATATCTGCTGCTGAGCGGTGACAATGCCCAGCAAAGCTACAACGAACCTATGACCATGCGCCGCGATTTGATCGCCGCAGGTGTGGCGCCCAGCGATATCGTGCTGGATTACGCCGGATTCCGCACCCTGGATTCGATCGTGCGCACCCGTAAAGTGTTCGATGCCAATGACTTTATTATTATCACCCAACGCTTCCACTGTGAGCGCGCGCTGTTTATCGCGTTGCATATGGGGATCCAGGCGCAGTGCTACGCGGTACCGTCACCAAAAGATATGATGACAGTGCGTGTGCGTGAGATCTTCGCCCGCCTTGGCGCACTGACCGACTTGTATATCCTCAAACGTGAACCGCGCTTCCTCGGCCCGCTGATCCCAATTTCCTCCATGCACACCATCCCGGAAGATGCCCAGGGTTATCCGGCAGTATCACCGGAACAATTGGTCGAGCTGGAGCACAAGCTGGCGGCGGAAAAACAGAAAGCCAAACTGCCATAACTCCCCCCTCACTAAAAACAAAAACGGCCAGCATTCGCTGGCCGTTCCCATTGTAGCGAAGACTTACTTCTTCTTGGCATACTTCAGTGAATCCAACGCTACCGCGAAGATAATGATGCCGCCCTTGATGATGTACTGCCAGTAAGGGTTAACGCCAATGTAGGTCAGCCCGTAGTTGATGACCGTAAAGATGATCACCCCGGTCACCACCCCCAACACCGTACCTACCCCGCCGGCAAAGGACACTCCGCCCACCACACAGGCCGCAATGGCATCCAGTTCATACATAAAGCCGAGGTTGTTGGTGGCGCTGCCGATACGGCCCGCTTCCAACAAACCGCCGAAGGCATAGAACACACCAGACAGCGCGTAAATCATGATCAGGTTCAGCGGCACATTGACGCCGGAAACCTTGGCTGCCTCAGGGTTGCCGCCGATGGCGAAGATATTTTTACCGAAGCGGGTTTTATTCCACAGGATCCAGACAAAAATAATCGCAATGATGGCGTAGAAGGTAATGTACGACAGCTTAAAGTCGCCAAAGCGCAGGAATCCCTGAGCAAAGGTGGAAAACTTGGGATCAAACCCCGCCACCGGCGATGCGCCAACAGAGTCGTAATACAGCGAGTTAATGCCGTACACGATAATCATGGTACCCAAAGTGGTAATAAACGGCGTCACGTTTAGGTAGGCGATGATCAACCCGTTCACCAGACCGATCACCGCACCCACGGCACACACCAGCAGGATCACCAGCGGGATCGACCAGGTTTCCATGTGCGGAAACACCTTGTTGACGTTGTCCATCGACTGCAACAGCGTCGCGGCGATCACCGCTGCCAACCCCACCTGACGCCCGGCGGACAGATCCGTCCCCTGGGTAACAATCAGCCCCGCCACACCCAGTGCAATAATAATGCGTACTGAAGACTGAGTCAGAATGTTACTCAGGTTCATTAAGCTGAGGAAAGTCGGATCCTGGATAATAATAATTGCCAGCAGCACCAGCAACACCACGTAAATGCCACCTTCCTTGAAATAGGTGAACAAAGTTTTCTTATTCAGCGCGTTCATAATTCTGATCCTTAAAGGTGCAGGGATGCGAGACGTAAAATTTCATTTTGCGAGGTCTGTTTGGTGTTAACGATGCCCGCAACCTGACCATTACTCATCACCAGTATTCTGTCGGTAATTCCCAAAAGCTCCGGCATTTCAGACGAGACAATAATGATCCCCTTGCCCTTCTTCGCCAATTCGGTCATCAACTGATAAATTTCGAATTTGGCGCCAACGTCAATGCCACGCGTCGGTTCATCCAGCATTAATATTTCCGGCTGGGTCAGCAGCCAACGGCCGATGATCACCTTCTGCTGGTTACCGCCGGACAGCGAACCGATATTGGTATGATGACCCGGAGTCTTGACCCGCATGGCGTCGATCACCCATTGGGTATCGCTTTTCATACGGGCATTATCCAGCAGGCCGATTTTGTTTTTATAGTTACGGATGTTGGAGATCAGCGAGTTAAAACCGACGTCCAGATAAGCGTAAATCCCAGTGGAGCGGCGCTCCTCCGTCACCAGGGCAAAACCGTGGTTAATCGCTTCATTGGCGCTGTGGTTATTGATCGCCTTGCCGTGCAGCTTGATGGTGCCCGCCACTTTTTCGCGGATGCCGAACAGCGTCTCCAGGATGTCGGTGCGCTTGGCGCCCACCAACCCGGCAATGCCGAGGATCTCCCCCTGATGCAGATCGAAGGAAATATCGCGAATCGAAGGCTGGCGTAATGAGGTCAGGCCCTTCACCTCCAGGATCACCTCGCCCGGCGTATTCTGCCGATCGGGGAAACGCTGGCTGAGCGAGCGCCCCACCATCATCGAAATGATCTTGTCCATATCCAGCCCTTCCAGCGGCTGGGTGGCGATCCACTGGCCGTCACGCAGGATGGTGATCTCGTCGCACAGTTGGAAGATCTCTTCCATCTTGTGCGAGATATAGACGATGCCGCAACCGCGCTCTTTCAGCTTACGGATAATAGTGAACAGATGATTCACCTCTTTTTCCGTCAGCGAAGAGGTCGGCTCATCCATGATCACAATCTTGGCGTCGTAGGAGAATGCCTTGGCAATTTCGATCATCTGCATTTGCGATACCGATAACGTGCCCACCTTATCCCGTGGGTTGATATCAATATCCAGCTCGTCGAATATCGCCTGGGTGTCCTTCAACATCTTGTCCTGATCGACAAACATGCCCTTGGTCGGATAACGTCCCAACCACATGTTGTCCATCACGGTGCGCTGCAACACCAGATTCAATTCCTGATGCACCATTGAAACGCCGTGTTCCAGCGCCTCTTTAGAGCTTTTGAAATCAATTTCCTGGCCCTGAAAAATAATACTGCCGGCATCTTTTTTATAAATGCCGAACAGGCATTTTAATAATGTCGATTTGCCCGCGCCGTTCTCCCCCATTAATGCATGAATGGAGTGCGGACGAACGCGCAGATTCACATTATCCAATGCCTTGACGCCGGGAAATGACTTACTGATATCGGTCATTTCCAGCAGAAATTCGCGTGGGCTGTCGGCCATAAATACACCTGGCTTATCGGTCTTTTAATATCGTAAATTTCCCCACCCACGGCTTTCCTGGTGTTGGCGGCCGTGGGCGGGGTCATTGTGGGTTATCTCAGCGCTTATTTCACAAACTGAGACAGGTTGTCTTTATCTACGCCAACGTAAGGAATACGGACCACTTTATTCTCAATCTTATATTTGGTGCCGTCGGCAGCCGGTTTGCCCGCAGCCAGGTTTTTCGCCAGTTCGAAGGTGGCTTTAGCCTGATTGTCGGCATCGTTCAGCACCGTTCCCGCCATCGCGCCGGACTTCACCATCGCCAGAGCTTCTGGCAGTGCATCGACACCGAATACCGGAATGCTGGTTTTGTTATGCGCTTTCAGCGCTTCAACCGCACCCATCGCCATCGCATCGTTATTGGCGATCACCACTTCAATTTTGTTGGCGTTAGGGCCAGACAACCAGGCATCCATCTTGTCTTTGGCCTGAGCGGTGTCCCACATCGCGGTATCCATCTGCAGCGCCTGAGTCTTGATGCCGTTATCGTTCAACGTTTTCACCACGTAAGTGGTGCGCGCTTCGGCATCCGGGTGACCCGGCTCGCCTTTCAGCAGCACGTACTGGATCTGGCCGTCTTTGTTCAGATCCCAGTTCGGGTTAGCTTTCCAGTGTTTCTCGATCAGTTGGCCCTGGATCACCCCGGACTCTTTGGAGTCGGTCCCTACGTAATAGGCTTTGTCATAGCTGTCCAGCGCTTTGCGGGAAGGCTCTTTGTTGTAGAACACGATCGGGATATCATTTCCGCGCGCCTTATCGATAATCACCGGAGCGGCGGCCGGGTCAACCAGGTTGATCGCCAGCGCTTTAACGCCCTTGGCGATCAGCACGTCGATCTGATCGTTTTGTTTGGATTGGTCATTCTGCGAGTCATTCATCAGCAGGGTAACGTCCGGAGAGGCCTTGGCGTCTTTCTCGATTGCCTTGCGTACCACCGACATAAAGTTGTCGTCATATTTATAAATTGTGACGCCAATACGAGTGTCTGCATGTGCTGCGGCGCCAAACATCATGGCTGCGGCCGTCGCGGCCAGGGTGAAAACCTTCTTATTCATTGTGTGTCTCCGGTTTATGTAGGGTCTTGCTCGGTATTAGGCCAAAGGTAACCGGTGGTGAGTGCACAACCGGGCCTGGCAGTTTCCCTGTCATCCGTGAATCATGTTATTCCTGAAAAAGGTGGTGCCAGCGCGAGGTAAAAAACAGCAGCGGCAAGTGCCTTTGCGCTGGAAAACGCCTAGAGCATAGACGGCGCGATGTTAATAATCTGTGAATTTTCTCACAGATTGAAAACGGTTACACAAGATTAAATGTTCAGAGAGTGACCGCTGCCTCACTTTGCCACGGCGCCACAGAATGGCGACGAACCAGGGTAGGCATAAACAAATGACGGGCCTGCGGCTCCAGCCGGCCTGCCGCACCCAGCAAAGCCAGCTCGGTAGCCAGCGTCGCCATGGTAACAATGGGGTAGCGCACCGTGGTGAGCTTGGGGCTGGTATAGCGTGCGATGGGGATATCATCGAACCCCACCAGCGAGAAATGTTGCGGTACTGTGATACCGTTTTCTTTCAGCACCGCCATGGCACCGGCGGCCATGGCGTCGTTGTAGGCAAACACCGCACTCAAATGCAGGTTACGGCCGAGTAACTCGACCATGGCCGCTTCCCCGCCCTGCAGGTCCGGCGAACCGTAGGCGCGCCAGTTGTCCGGCGTGATCAGCCCTGCAGCGCCCATGGCCTGCGAGTAGCCCTGCTGGCGCAGCGGCCCGTCTTCGATCGGGTGATTGGAGCCCAGATAGCCGATACGCTGATGACCTTGCGACAACAGCAAGCGCATCGCCATCTCCGCGCCGCTGACGTTGTCCAGACCGACGCAGCGGTGCTCATAGCCGGCAATAATACGGTTGATCAACACCATGCCCGGTACCTGATCGAGAAAGGTCATCAGCTCGGCATCACACAACGTTTTAGCATGAACAATCAAGGCATTACAGCGCTGGCGAATCAGCACCTCGATAGCGTGACGCTCTTTATCCGCCTGGTGATAACTGTTACCGATCAGCAGATATTTGTGGTGTTGCTGCGCCACGGTGTCTACCGCTTTCACCAGCGCACCAAAGAAGGGATCGGAGACATCCATCACCACCACCCCGAGGGTATCGCTGCTCTGCGTGGCCAGCGCCTGCGCATTGGCATTGGGCCGATAACCCAGTTCAGCCACCGCCTTCAGCACCTGTTCACGCGTCTCTTTACTGGTCAGGGCGCTGTGATTCAGCACGCGGGAGACGGTCGCTACGGACACGCCCGCACGCTTCGCCACGTCGCGAATGGTGGTTGGGTGAACAGAGGAGGTCATGAAAGATCCTGAGGTCGGGGTAGTTAACAGTGGCGCTATCCTACCCCGTTTGTCATCCTCCTCTGCGTGAATTACGTCACAGGAAAGAAAACGTTTACATACATTTTTTTAACCTACCTGCGCCAAATCTCAATTCAGCGCTCTTGGCTCGGTCTTGCCGGCGGCCAGGTGGGTCAATTTGCGCCACAGCCATTCCACTGGGCCCTGGGTGAAATAATTCAGCCACAGGTTAGAAAACAACAGGTTAGCCAACCAGACCAATGGAACGAACGCCAACAGCTGCAGGCGGTCAAACTGTTGGTACAGGCCGAAGCGATAGAACAGCGTGGTGCAGATCAGCGTTTGCAGCAGATAATTGCTCAGCGCCATACGCCCGACCTGCGTCAGCCAATGCCCGATGCGCAGGCGCGACAGCGTTGGCCAGAAACCGTAGCACAGCGCCAGATAGCCCATAGCCTGCAGCGGTGCACCCAGTTCACGCGGCACCTGCAATAAAAAACCGCTCCAGCGGTAGTCCCAGTGAAGATGCCATTGCAACGCCACTGCCGGCAGTTGGATCAGCAATGAAAGCGGTATCAGCCAGGCGGCCTGACGGCGGTAATAACCCGGTGAATAGGTGCCACGCAGCCAGCCACTGCGCATCAGCCCGGCACCAAACAGCATCAGTCCCGCCAACTCCCAACCGTATTGCGCGCCAATCGCCAACAGGCTGGAAGAGAGCAGATCGGTGCGGCTCCGCCAGGCCTCCATACCGCCCTGCAGCTTCCAGAATTTTTCATACTGCAGTTCCGCCACCCCAGGCTGCCAGAAACCACCCGGTTCACCGTGCGATATAAAGCCCAGTAACAGCAGGACCCCGACACCGATCAGGTATAGCACCACGCCGGTTTTCAACAGTTGATAGGTTTCTTTGGCCTCGCGGATCATTCGCCAGCACACCAACCCGATCAAACCGTAAGCCAGCAGGATGTCACCGTCCCAGAGGAAAATAGCGTGTGCCAGACCAAACAGCACCAGCCACGACAGCCGCGCGCGTATCCAGCCCTTGCCGCGACGCAGCAACATCTGCAAACCTGCACCAAGCAACAGTGCAAACATCGCCAGGAACTTGGCCTGAGCGAAAATATCCAGCAGCGCCCAGGTCCAGGCATCTCGTGACGACGGTACCCCCAGATAGGCTGGATTCAGGTAGGCCGCCTTCGGCAGGCCAAAGGCGCTGATATTCAGCAGCAGAATGCCAAGAATGGCGATACCGCGCACACAGTCCAGAGTGGCGATGCGCGGCAGCGGTGTGGTCGAAGTGTTGTTCATTATTTTACCGCTGTATTCCGGTCATTAAAAAGGCGCCCGCAGGCGCCTGTTTTTTTATCACTCACCATCACCCCTGGTGATGTCGCACCGCGCGCAGAAATTCCTGGCGAGTGTTCTGGCTGGACTTGAACAGCCCACCCAGCGAGGTGGTGGTGGTCGCGCTGGTCGCGTCGCGGATACCGCGCGCCTTAACACAATAATGGACCGCATCGATAGATACCGCCACGTTATTGGTGCCCAGCAGAGTTTGTAATGCCACCAGGATCTGCTGAGTCAAACGCTCCTGCACCTGTGGGCGCTGGGAGAAGAACTGCACGATACGGTTGATCTTCGACAGGCCGATCACCGCATCTTTCGGGATATAGGCCACGGTCGCCTTGCCATCTATGGTGACGAAGTGGTGCTCACAGGTACTGGTCAGGGTAATGTCGCGCACCGTCACCATTTCATCCACCTTCATCTTGTTTTCGATGACGGTGATTTTTGGGAAATTAGCGTAGTCCAGACCAGAGAAAATCTCATCAACATACATTTTGGCGATACGGTGTGGGGTTTCCGCCAGGCTATCGTCGGACAGATCGAGATTAAGCAGCTGCATGATTTCCGTCATGTGCTCTTTAATACGGCGCTTGCGCGTCTCGCGATCCAGCACTTCACCACGCAACGGGGTTTCCAGGCCACGCTCTTCGAGCGCCGCGTGAACCAGTACAGCTTCTTTACTTAATGATGTCATTTCATCTCTCCAACGGACTGGAACTCACCCCTCCGGCTGCTTTACCGAGCAGACGGGCGAATTGCATACTCTCCTGACGACAGAAGTTTCCGTCATTAATAACGTGAACCCGGTCAAGATTTTGACCCCACTCTAGATGAGAGTGAGGGGATTATCCAGTGATTGTGCTTCATCAGCAGTTGAAATATTCGCATTTAGCACAATCAGGCCCGCTGCGGCTATTCCACGTTTTTTGTACGGAATTTAATCACAACGACGTCGGTTTTCGTGCCTGCTCACGCGCCGGCGTATTCACCACCAGCAGTCCGGCGACAATCAGGCCAGCCACAGCAACATATAACGCCGGTTCCAACCTATGGGTCAGGGCCGTTGACAGCGCCGACAGCGTAGGGCCAACCAACTGACCCACGGCATAACCCGTAGTCAACAATCCCGCCATATAGCGCGCATGGTTGGGTGCCAGTTCCCTGCCGTGCTGGATCGACAACTGCACCACACTGAGGAAACCACCACCGGTCAACAATGCCCCCAGCGCCAGCCCGGCCACCCCCGGGACGATTTCCGCGCTCAAGACTCCTAACGCCTGTACCCACAGGGTAATGGCCAGACGGGTTTGGGTGGTCAGCTTGTGGCGGGTCAGGATACCGATAACAATCCCCAATACCGCCGCCCCACCGAAGATCGGCCAGACAAATTGCGCGAACACGCTGCCGGGAAAACGTGCGGCGGCCATTTGCGACAAAAAGGTGGCCGGCAGAATATAGCCAAAGCCCGCCAGACTGTAGCTCCACACCAGCCGCTTCAGCGCCGGGGTCAGCAACAGTGGCTCCGGAGCCACATCCGGACGATGTAATTCACCGGCCTTCGGCAGGTTAATGCTGATTGCACCAATCAATACCAGCGCCAGCACGCCGTACACCAGCCAGGCCTGAGACGCCGTCAGCGCCAGGCTGTGAATGCCAACCGCCAGCATACCGCTGATAAAAATCCCGGCCCCCGGCCCCGCGAAGACCGCCGCACTGAGAGCCGGACGACCATAATGTGCCAGCCGCTCATTGGTCCAGGCCGCCACCAGCACCATCGCCCAGCCGCTGGCCCAACCAATCAGGAAACGCACGACACCGTGCCACCATTCGCCCTGCACCCAGGCAGAAAGCAACGTCAACATGACCGCGCCCCACACGCCCAGCCACAGCCGACGCTCGACATGCTGACTGGCCCGCATCGCGTCATAGGCACCGCACAGATAGCCCAGGTAGTTGATGGCCGCCACCAGCCCGGCACCGGTCAGGGTAAACTGGTGCTCGGCAATCATCAGCGGCACCTGCGGGGTAAAGGCGAAGCGGCCAATCCCCATGGCTACGATCAACGCAATAAAGCCGCTCAGGGCAATTCTTAAGGCCATGTAGAGTTTCCAGACTGTTAAAAGAAAGTTGCCAGTATCATGCCGCAGTATTACACTCACAAAAACTGAATAATACTCACCAAGTTCATCACGAAAAGAGAAGATAATGGATCTGACCCAGCTCCGCATGTTCTGTAGCGTCGCCGAAACCGGCTCCGTTGCCCGTGCTGCCGAGCAACTGCACCGCGTACCCTCTAATCTGACCACCCGCCTGCGTCAGCTTGAACAGGAACTGGGCACCGATCTGTTCATTCGCGAAAAACAGCGCCTGCGCCTTTCGCCGATGGGCCATAATTTTCTCTGCTACGCCAACCGTATTTTGGCGCTGAGCGAAGAAGCCATGAGTATCACCCATGCCGGTGAGCCGGCAGGCAACTTCGCTATCGGTTCGATGGAAAGCACCGCCGCCACCCGTTTACCCACTTTGCTGGCGGCCTATCACCAACGCTTCTCACAGGTGTCGCTATCGCTGACCACCGGTACCTCCGGCGAGATCACCGAACGGGTACGCGCCGGTACGTTGGCAGCGGCGCTGGTCGACGGGCCGGTGCAATATGACGAACTCAACGGCTGCATCGCCTTCCCCGAGCATATGGTAGTGATCTCCTGCCTCGATCACCTGCCGATCCATAGCGCCAAAGACGCCAAGGGCGAAACGCTGTTTGCCTTCCGCGCCAGTTGTTCTTATCGCCTGCGGCTGGAATCCTGGTTCAAGCGCGAAGGCGTGCTGCCGGGTCAGGTGATGGAAATTCAGTCCTACCACGCCATGCTGGCCTGTGTCGCCAGCGGTGCCGGGCTGGCGATGATCCCGCATTCGGTGCTTAGCCTGCTGCCAGGCCATGAGCGAGTGAAAGTACATACCCTGCCGGATGACATAGCCCAAACCGCCACCTGGCTATTGTGGCGACGGGATGCCTTTGGCCCGAACGTGCGTGCCCTGAAAGAATTAATTATTGAACAGGCGGAAACCCTCGCGGTTGAAAATACTGCCTACGACTTACCAGATGCTATCGACATAGCCTGATTAAAAAATAGACCACTGGAGACTATGATGGAAATGATCAAAACCCGTGCCGCCGTTGCCTGGGGCCCTAACCAGCCGCTGAAAATTGAAGAAGTCGATTTAATGCCACCGCAAAAAGGCGAAGTGCTGGTGCGTATCGTCGCCACCGGTGTCTGCCATACCGATGCCTACACCCTGTCCGGTGCCGATCCGGAAGGGGTGTTCCCGGCGATCCTCGGCCATGAAGGCGGTGGCGTGGTGGAAGCCATTGGTGAAGGCGTGACCAGCGTGGAAGTCGGCGATCACGTGATCCCGCTGTATACTCCGGAATGTGGCGAGTGCAAATTCTGTAAATCCGGCAAAACCAACCTGTGCCAGGCGATCCGCACGACCCAGGGCAAGGGACTGATGCCGGACGGCACCACCCGTTTCTACAAAGACGGCAAACCCATCTTCCACTACATGGGCACTTCCACCTTCTCCGAATACACCGTGGTACCGGAAATCTCACTGGCGAAAATCAGTAAAGAAGCTCCACTGGAAGAAGTCTGCCTGCTGGGTTGCGGCGTTACCACCGGTATGGGTGCGGTAATCAACACCGCCAAAGTGCAAAAAGGCGATACCGTGGCCATCTTCGGCCTGGGCGGCATTGGTCTGTCGGCGATTATTGGCGCACAGATGGCCGGCGCAGGCCGCATCATCGGCATCGATATCAACACCAGCAAGTTCGATCTGGCACGCAAACTGGGCGCAACCGACCTGATCAACCCGAAAGACTACGATAAACCGATTCAGGACGTGATCGTCGAACTGACCGACGGCGGCGTTGATTTCTCCTTCGAATGTATCGGCAACGTCAACGTGATGCGTTCGGCGCTGGAATGCTGTCACAAAGGCTGGGGCGAATCGGTAATTATCGGCGTAGCCGGTGCCGGTCAGGAGATTTCTACCCGTCCGTTCCAACTGGTGACCGGCCGTGTGTGGCGCGGTTCCGCTTTCGGTGGCGTGAAGGGGCGTTCGCAACTGCCAGGCATCGTCCAGCGTTATATGGACGGCGAGTTTGCGCTGAATGACTTTATTACCCACACCATGGGGCTGGAGCAGATTAACGAAGCGTTCGATTTGATGCACGAAGGCAAATCCATCCGTTCCGTTATCCACTTCGACAAAAAATAAGCCAGGAGGCAGAGATGACCTTGTCATTAGAACTTCTCGAAGAGCACCGTATGTTCGGCGGCTGGCAACAGCGTTATCGCCATGCGGCGCAGAGCCTGAATTGCAACATGACTTTCAGCATCTATCTGCCGCCACCGCGCGATGATAACCCGCCGCCGGTGCTGTACTGGCTGTCGGGGCTGACCTGCAATGATGAAAACTTCACGCTGAAGGCCGGTGCGCAGCGTATCGCCGCCGAGCTGGGGCTGGTGCTGGTGATGGCCGACACCAGCCCTCGTGGCGACGATGTGCCGAACGATGAAGGCTACGACCTGGGTCAGGGGGCTGGCTTCTACTTGAATGCCACCCAGGCCCCCTGGGACAAGCACTTTCGCATGTACGACTACATCAGCGATGAGTTGCCGACGTTGATCCATCAGCATTTCAGCGTCAGCGATCGTCAGTCGATCTTCGGTCACTCAATGGGCGGCCACGGCGCACTGGTGATGGCATTCCGTAATCCACAGCGTTTCCGTTCGGTGTCGGCATTCGCGCCCATCGTTAACCCCTGCCAGGTGCCATGGGGGCGTAAAGCCTTCGCCGCCTATTTGGGTAGCGACGAAAGCCAATGGCTGCAATATGACAGTTGCCACCTGCTGGCCAACGGCGCGGAAAAAATGCCGGTGCTGGTGGATCAGGGTGATGACGATCAGTTCCTGGCGGATCAACTGCAACCGGCGAAGCTGGCCGAGCTGGCCCGCCAGCGCGACTGGCCGCTAACCCTGCGCATTCAGCCGGGTTATGACCACAGCTACTTCACCATCGCCAGCTTTATCGAAGACCACCTGCGCTTCCACGCCGAACATCTGTTCCGTTGATCGGCCCTAACCGCTTGCATTGGCAAGCATTGCAAGCGGTTATTCCTCCCGATAACACTCTCAGTTAACGCTCTCGGCCAGTGAACCAATAATAAACATCTTCAAACCAGGTTAATAAGGCTTTGGTGCCGATCACTGTAATCACCGCGATTGCAACATCCACATAACTATGACAGGGTTCCATAATTAGCAGTGATGAATGCTCGATTAAAGAGAATGAAATAAATATCCACAGGGCTATAATAATGCAGTCTTTCATTTACACATCCATGTAAGAAATCAAAAGAACACTAAGGAAAACAAGATAAAACCACTCAATTTTAAATAAAAATAACCATTAATTATGATTACATGACTAACACAATAATTAGGTGAACGTATTCGGTTTAATTACCGAACACGTTAAAGTGCCAAAGTTAATTAAGCGATTAATACCCCGTATATTAACCGCTATTAATTTAACTTTATTCTACCCCTTTAATTTCGGATCCAGCGCGTCACGCAGCCCGTCGCCTAGCAGGTTGAACGCCAGTACAGTGATAAATATCGCCAGGCTGGGGAAGATCGCCACGTGCGGTGCAATCACCATATCCGCCCGCGCCTCATTGAGCATCGCGCCCCACTCCGGTGTCGGCGGCTGCGCGCCCAGACCGAGAAATGACAGGCTGGCGGCGGTGATGATCGAGGTGCCGATACGCATGGTAAAATACACCACAATTGACGAAATCGTCCCCGGCAGAATATGCCGCAGGATGATGGTCCAGTCGGACGCACCGATGCTGCGCGCCGACTCGATATAAGTCAGGTGCTTCAGTACCAGCGTATTGCCGCGCACCAGCCGGGCAAACGCCGGGATGCTGAAAATCGCGACCGCGATGATCACGTTGGACATACCGCTACCCATAATCGCCACCACGCCAATCGCCAGCAAAATGCCGGGAAAGGCGAACAGCACGTCACAGATTCGCATGGTGATACGATCCCACCAGCCTTCGTAATAACCGGCCAGCAGCCCCAATAGCGTGCCGATCAGCCCGCCGACCAGCACCGAGAACACCCCGGCGGCCAATGAAATGCGGGTGCCCATCAGAATGCGACTGAAAATATCCCGGCCAAGCGAATCCACACCCAGCCAGTGCACCAGCGAAGGCCCCTCGTTCAGACGGTCATAATCAAAGTAGTTTTCCGCATCAAATGGCACCAGATATGGTGCCAACAGCGCGGCGACCACCAGCAACAGCACCAACAGCCCGGCGACCAGGGCCACGCGTTGTTGGCGGAACCGCCGCCAGAACTCATGCCAAGGTGTGCGAACCGCGTTAGGGTTGATCGTCGGCATCGCCTTCAATGCGGCGTTGCGTCGCCAATACTTAATCATCCAGCGCCCTCATTTGTAGCGTATCGCCGGGTTAATTGCCGCATACAGCAGGTCCACCAACAGGTTAATCAGAATGAACTCCAGCGAGAACAGCAAGACTTCGGCCTGGATCACAGGGTAGTCACGCATCTCCACCGAGTCGACCAGCAGCCTGCCCAGCCCCGGCCAGTTGAACACCTTCTCCACCACGATCGAGCCGCCGAGCAAAAAGCCAAATTGCAATCCCATCATGGTGACGACCGGGATCATCGCGTTACGCAGGCCGTGTTTCACCACCACCATGGTTTCCCGTACGCCCTTGGCGCGCGCGGTACGCATGTAGTCTTCCTGCAGCACTTCGACGAATGAAGCACGGGTAAAACGCGCCATTACCGCTGCCACCGCCGCTCCCAGCGTGATCGAGGGCAGAATATAGTGCCGCCAGCTGTCGGCCCCCACCGTCGGCAACCAGCCAAGGTTGACGGAGAATACCTGCATCAACAGCATGCCAAGCGCAAAAGCGGGGAATGAGATGCCGGAAACCGCTAACGTCATGCCGAGGCGGTCTGGCCAGCGGTTACGCCAGACGGCAGACACCATACCGATGCCCATACCGAAGATCGTCGCCCACAGCATGCTGGTCAAGGTCAGCCACAGGGTCGGCAGAAAGCGCGAGCCAATCTCTTCGCTTACCGGGCGTTTGGAGACCATTGAGGTGCCAAAATCCCCCTGCAGCGCATTGACAAAAAAGTGCACGAACTGCTGCGGCAGCGGCTTGTCGAGCCCCAGATCCTTGCGTACCAGTTGCACCACTGCCTCGTCGGCCTCCGGCCCTGCCGCCAACCGCGCCGGATCGCCAGGCAACATATGGACGAACAGAAACACCAGCACCGCGACAATCAGCAGCGTCGGGATCAACCCCAGCAGTCGTTTCAGAAAATAATTAAGCATCTCGGGTGAGTCCCCTCACCCCGCCCTCAATGAGAGCGGGGATTGGCGCCTTATTTAAGGTCGGCATTATCAAAGTTGAACGAGGTATCCGGCATCACATAGAAACCACTCAACTGTTTGTTGTTGGCCGACAGCAAACGCTCGGTCGCCAGGAAGATCCACGGCGCATCAGCCCAGATGCGATCCTGCGCGTCCTTGTACAGTTTTTGCTTCTCGCCGCGATCGGTGGTCGCCAGCGCACCGGTCAGATCCTGGTCCACCTGCGGGTTACTGTAGAACGCGGTGTTGAACTGCTTGGGTGGTGCCGCCTGGGTAGAGAACAGCGGCGACAGCGCCCAATCCGCCTCACCGGTTGACGCGGACCAGCCGGTATAGAACATCCGCACGCCGGTACCTTTCACCCCAACGCTTTCCACCTGCGCCGCACGTTGACCGGCATCCATCGCCGTCACCGTCACTTTCACCCCTACCTGCGCCAACTGCTGCTGAGCAAACTGCAGAACTTTCTGCGCGGTGCTGTGGTTATGCGAAGACCACAGGGTGGTGGTGAAGCCGTTCGGGTAGCCTGCTTCTTTCAGCAGTTCGCGCGCCTTGGCCAGATCGTATGGCCATGGCTTATAACGGGTAGCAAAGTCTATCGCCGGCGGCACCGGGCCTTCTGCCGGTACCGCGTAGCCGGAGAACGCCACCTTGATCAGTGCATCTTTGTTGATGGCGTAGTTCAGCGCCTGCCGCACTTTCAGATTATCAAACGGCTTCTGGGTGACGTTCAGGCTGATGTAGCGTTGCAGGATCGAAGGAGCCGCCACCAGATCAAGCTTGGCATTGCCTTCCAGCACCTTGGCCTGCTCATAAGGGAACGGGAAAGCAAAGGTCGCTTCGCCGGTCTGCAACATCGCCGCGCGGGTATTGTTATCCACGATCGGCCGCCAGGTGATGCTGTCGAGTTTCGGCAGCCCCGGCTTCCAGTAACCGTCAAACTTCTTCACCTTGACGAAATCGGTCTGGTTCCAGGTCACGAACTGGTAAGGGCCGGTACCAACCGGATGGAAACCAATCTCTTTGCCGTACTGCTTCAGCGCCGCCGGGGAAATGATCACCGCCG
The DNA here is from genome assembly GCF_008830365.1 of Serratia proteamaculans. Taxonomy (GTDB): domain Bacteria; phylum Pseudomonadota; class Gammaproteobacteria; order Enterobacterales; family Enterobacteriaceae; genus Serratia; species Serratia proteamaculans. The sequence goes on from NZ_WBKI01000002.1 coordinate 197,961, forward strand.
CCGGGTGCGCCAGATTATTGATAAACGCCGAGAATGGCGCTTTCAGCACGATCTTGACCGTTGTAGCATCCACCACTTCGGTTTTGTCGATCATCTTGAACAGGTTGTAACGCTTGAGGTGATTGTCCGGGTTGCTGGCACGATCCAGGTTAACCTTCACCGCTTCGGCGTTAAATTCGCTGCCGTCATGGAATTTCACTCCCGGATGCAGCTTGACGGTGTAAGTCAGGCCGTCTGGACTCACCTCGTAGCTGTCCGCCAACACGTTTACCAGCTTCATGTCCTTGTCAAAGCCGAACAGGCCCTGATAGAAGGATTTGGCCACAGCCTGCGACAGCGTGTCGTTGGCGTCATACGGGTCAAGCGTGGTGAAATTGGACGCGACGGCGATCACCGCATCTTTCGCCGCCCAGGCCGGGCCTGCGCCCACCGCCGCCAACAGCACGACGACCGCTAACGCCTTACGTTTGAATGTGTGCTTCATGGTACTTGCATCTCCTGAGGTCATTAAAAGGCACCGGCGATCGGATGACGGGCAACAAAGTGCCCGGGGCCAACCTGCACCAGCGGTGCGGTAACGGGTTCATCGCCCAGCGCGCGGATCGGGCTGGGAATTTCATCGACCAGCAGCGGCTGACGTTGGTGAGTATGGGCCGGATCGGCCACCGGTACTGCTGCCATCAGCTTGCGGGTGTAGGCGTGCTGCGGGCTATCAAACACCGCACGGCGCGGGCCAATTTCGACGATCTGTCCAAGATACATCACCGCAACGCGATGGCTGATACGCTCCACCACCGCCATATCATGCGAGATAAACAAAAAGGCAATGCCAAACTCACGCTGCAAATCGAGCAGCAGGTTGACGATCTGCGCCTGAATCGACACATCGAGCGCCGACACCGATTCATCGGCGATCACCACTTTGGGGTTGAGTGCCAGCGCACGCGCAATACAGACTCGCTGTCGTTGCCCGCCAGAGAATTCATGCGGGTAGCGACGTGCGTGTTCAGGTTTCAATCCGACGCGCTCCAGCAGCCAATCGACCCGTTCTTGTGCGGCCTTGCCGCGTGCCACGTTATGCACCAGCAGCGGTTCCATAATCGAGAAACCGACGGTCAGACGCGGATCGAGCGAGGCATAAGGATCCTGGAAGATAAACTGGATATCCCGCCGCAGATGCTGCAACGCCGGGCCTTTCAACTGATTGATCTGGCGACCGTCAAAGGTAATGGTGCCGTGCTGGCTGTCCACCAGCTTCAGCAAGGATCGGCCGGTGGTGGACTTGCCGCAGCCGGACTCCCCTACCAACCCCAGGGTTTCACCGGGGTAGAGATCGAAACTGACGTTTTCCACCGCGTGTACCCGGCGGGTGACCCGGTTCAGAATGCCGCTGCGCAGATCAAAGCGCGTCACCAAATTCTCCACCCGCAGGATCGGCGCCGCACCGGGCGGCACGGTATCTTGTGGCTCGCCATTGTCCGCACCGTTCGGCAACGGAAATTTGGCCGGAAAATCTTGCTGTGCCATCGAACCCAGCTTCGGTACCGCTGCCAACAAGGCCTGGGTGTAGGGCTGTTGCGGTGCGGCAAACAGCTCGCGCACCGGTCCCTGCTCCACCCGTTCTCCCTGACGCATCACCAGGACCCGGTCGGCAATCTCCGCGACCACGCCCATGTCGTGGGTGATGAAAATGACCCCCATCTGCATTTCCTGCTGCAACACGCGGATGAGCTGCAGGATCTGCGCCTGAATAGTGACATCCAGCGCGGTGGTCGGTTCGTCGGCAATCAATAATGCCGGTTTACAAGACAGCGCCATGGCGATCATCACTCGCTGGCGCATGCCGCCAGAAAGTTGATGCGGGTAGCGGTTAAGCACATCTTTGGCTTCGGGAATGCGGACCAGATCGAGCATCTGCAAGGCGGCTTGTTTGGCAGCCCGATGATCCATCGCCTGATGCAGACGCAGGGATTCGGCGATCTGCTCACCCACCGGGAATACCGGATTCAGTGAGGTCATGGGCTCCTGAAAAATCATCGCCATATCGGCACCGCGTACCGTCCGCAGCGTCCCCTGGCGGGCACGGGCCAAATCAAGCACCTCACCGTTGCGCCGACGGAAGGGCATGGCACCGCTGACGATATTGCCACCGCCCTGTTCCACCAGCCGCATCAAGGCCAGCGAGGTGACGGATTTGCCTGAGCCGGATTCGCCGACGATCGCCAGCGTTTCACCGCGATCGATATCGAATGACAGGTTGCGCACCGCATCCAGGGTGTCACCCTGTTGATGAAACTGAATACTGAGATCGCGTACTGAAAGTACGCGCTGTGGCGGCAACCATAGCCCAACATCGGCCGTGGGTGGCATCAAGGTATCGGTCATGCACCCTCCTGGTGATCGGTTAGCGATAAATCCCTACGGACGGCGCATCGCCGACATAACCAAACCCGCGGTACATCCCTTCACTGTTAAAAGGCAGCGCCACGTTACCTTGGCTGTCGATGGCGATCATCCCACCGCTACCGCCCATCGCCAGCAGTTTTTCCATCACTATCCGGTCGCTGGCCTGCTGCAGGCTGAGACCGGCGTATTCCATCAACGCGGAAACGTCATAGGCAGCCACGCCGCGCATGAATATTTCACCGGTGCCGGTGCTGGAGACCGCCACCGTGGCATTGTTGGCGTAACAGCCAGCACCGATTATTGGCGTATCGCCGACCCGACCGGCCTGTTTGTTGGTCATGCCACCGGTCGAGGTGGCCGCTGCCAGATTACCCAGGGCGTCCAACGCCACCGCACCCACGGTGCCAAACTTACTGTCAGGGTCGATCGGCTCGGCACCGTCGTGATCGAGCAACACCCGTCCCAGCTCTGCCTGAGCGCGGTGCAGTTGGTCAAAACGTGATTGGGTAAAGAAGAAGTCAGGGGCGACCATTTCCAGGCCGTGGGCAATGGCAAACTTTTCGGCGCCCTCGCCGGCGAACAGCACATGCTGGCTGCTTTCCAGCACCGCACGCGCAGCCAGTATCGGATTGCGTATCCGACTGACACCCGCTACGGCACCGGCATCACAGGTGCGTCCGTCCATCACGCAGGCATCCAGTTCATGGGTACCCTGATGAGTGAACACCGAGCCTTTACCGGCATTGAACAACGGGCACTCTTCCAGCAACCGCACCGCTTCAGTCACCGCATCCAATGCGCTGCCACCCTGGGCGAGGATCTGCTGACCTGCGGCGACAATGCCGGATAACGCCTGAATATACTCTTGTTCTTTTTCAGCACTCAGCGCCGTACGGGTAATTGCGCCCGCACCGCCGTGAATGGCAATCACTGGTTTGCTCATTTGCCTGACACCCTGTGTTAAACCTGCCAACCCCACACCGTTCCCGGGCTGCTAATTAATTATTATACTTAGCCCGTCATTCTATGTAAAGCATTAAGTCACTACTCAGCATTTAGCGTAGTTCGCTTAGATTATTTCGCACATTGAAATAGCTTAATGGAATAAAAACAGTCAGTTAGAATGGAGAGGAAACACCGTAAATAACGGTTGGGATTTTTGGTAAAAGCACTGGGCAGATAGACAACTATTATCCGGAGAAATAACCGATATCTCTGTATATTAAGCTGTCACAGGTTCAACCTGCTGTTTTTCAGCAGGCTGAACGCAGATGATAATATTTAGAACCCGGAACCCGGCAGCAACAGAAATGCTTCTTCTTCCAGGGTTGAGACGCGGCCTAATATCGCATTACGGTGCGGGTAACGGCCAAAACGGTCAATAATAGCTTTATGTCGCAATTCAAACTCCAGCTGATCGCCATTATCCAGTTCGGTATACAACTCCAGCGCCTGCTGATGGATCAGCGCCGACTCCGAGTGCATAAACGGCAAATAGAGAAAACCCCGCTGCTCCCGACTGAGCTGTTCACATTGCCCGCTGCGCACCGCTTCCTGCGCCAACACCAGCGCCATACAGTCGCTGGCAAATGAACCGGGTGTGCCACGGAACAGATTGCGGCTGAACTGATCGAGCACGATCACCTCAGCCAATCGCCCCTCAATGGTTTCTCGCCAGTGCGCCAGTTCACCGGCAGCGGCGGCCTGCCAAACCAGGCCAAAGCGGGTATGCAGCAGGCGATCAAATTCATCATCCTTTTTGAACCACATTGCCGGTTCGATCTCGTCAAACCAGAAGTCTAATACCTGTCTGTGCATCACGGTCTCCTGTTGTTTACTTCAGCATAGCATCCTTCATAATACCCCCACTTTGCCGAAAATTTCGCGCACCCTGATTACGGAGTTCTCTCAATGGATCATTGCCATACTTCCGATCTCATTTCCCTGGAGCAGGCGCTGGAGAAGATGCTCAGCCAACTCTCCCCCCTGCAGCAGACCGAATCCATTGCCCTGACCGCTGCCGCCGGCCGTATTACAGCCGTACCGGTGATTTCCCCTATTGATGTTCCTCCGTTTGCCAATTCGGCGATGGACGGTTACGCCGTGCGCCTCGCCGATTTGCAGGCCAATGCCCCGCTGCCCGTGGCGGGCAAAGCCTTTGCCGGTGCACCATTCAACGGCGACTGGCCAGCCAACACCTGCGTGCGCATCATGACCGGCGCCCCTATCCCTGTCGGCGCCGAAGCGGTGATCATGCAGGAGCAGGCCGAGGTGAGTGATGCCGGAGTACGCTTCACGGCCGAAGTGCAAGCCGGGCAAAATATCCGTCTGGCGGGGGAAGATATTCGCCTGGGTGCCGGGGTGTTACCCGCTGGCGTCAGGTTGGGCGCGGCACAGTTGCCGTTGCTGGCCTCGCTCGGCGTCGCCGAAGTCCAGGTGATGCGCAAACTGAAAGTCGCCGTGTTCTCCACCGGCGACGAGTTACAACCGGTCGGTCAACCGCTGCAGGCAGGTCAAATCTACGATACCAATCGCTTTGCGGTGCGCCTGATGCTGGAACAGCTGGGCTGCGAGGTGATCGATCTGGGCATTATCCGCGACAATCAAGAAGCGCTGCGCGCCGCTTTCGAGCAGGCGGACAGTCAGGCCGACGTGGTGATCAGCAGCGGTGGCGTCTCGGTCGGTGAAGCCGACTACACCAAGCAGATGCTGGACGAACTGGGTGAAGTCAGCTTCTGGAAGCTGGCGATCAAACCGGGTAAGCCTTTTGCCTTCGGCAAGCTGAAACACGCCTGGTTCTGCGGCCTGCCGGGCAACCCGGTTTCCGCCGCCCTGACCTTCTACCAACTGGTGCAACCGCTGTTGGCAAAGCTGGCCGGTTACAGCGACTGGCAGTTGCCACCGCGTCTGCAAGCGCGCGCATTAACCCCCTTGAAGAAAGCACCGGGCCGTCTCGATTTCCAGCGCGGCGTATTTACCAGCAACGCCCAGGGTGAGTTGGAAGTGAGCAGCACCGGTCATCAGGGCTCGCACGTCTTCAGCTCGTTCAGCCAGGGCAACTGCTTTATCGTGCTGGAGCGCGATCGCGGCTCAGTGGCTGTGGGTGAAAGGGTGGACATTGAGCCCTTCAACGCCCTACTGAGGAGCTGAACATGCTGCCGGAATTAACCGATGCCGAAGCGCTGCGCTATAACCGCCAGATTATCCTGCGCGGCTTCGACTTCGACGGTCAGGAAAAGCTGAAGGCCGCACGGGTACTGATTGTCGGCCTGGGCGGATTGGGTTGCGCCGCCGCGCCCTATTTAGCTGCGGCGGGCGTCGGTCACCTGACGCTGGTTGATTTCGACACCGTTTCGCTCTCCAACCTGCAACGCCAGATCCTGCACCGCGACGCGCGTATTGGCATGGCGAAAGTGGAGTCTGCGCGTATCGAACTGAGCGCCATCAATCCGCATACCCACATTGACGCCGTTGACGGGCAGTTGGACGACTCTCAGATGGCGGCACAGATTGCCGCCTGCGATCTGGTACTGGACTGTACCGACAACGTGGCAACGCGCGATCTGCTGAATCGCCTATGCCATGCGCAGCGTAAACCGCTGGTGTCCGGCGCGGCGATCCGTATGGAGGGGCAGCTGAGCGTTTTCACCTACCAGCCTGATGAACCTTGTTACCGTTGCCTGAGCCGGTTATTCGGCGACAACGCCCTGACCTGTGTCGAAGCCGGTGTAATGGCCCCGCTGGTGGGCACCATCGGCACCCTGCAAGCCATGGAGGCCATCAAACTGCTGACACAATACGGCCAGCCGCTCACCGGAAAACTGCTGATGTTTGATGCCATGACGATGCAATTTCGTGAAATGAAGCTGCCGAAAAATCCGCAGTGCGAGGTTTGTGGCGGGGAATAACAGACACAAAAAAGGCGGGAGTGCTCCCGCCTGCAATTATCACTGGTTATCTTTGCGGGCGCGTATAACGCGCCCCTACCAGAGAGTTAGACGATACCCTGGCTACGCAGATAGTCTTCGTAGTTGCCGGTAAAGTCGATCACCTTGGTCGGTGTCATTTCCAGTACGCGGGTCGCCAGCGAGCTAACGAACTCACGGTCGTGGGAAACGAAGATCAGGGTGCCTTCATACATTTCCAACGCCATGTTCAGCGACTCGATGGATTCCATATCCAGGTGGTTGGTTGGTTCATCCATAATCAGGATGTTAGGACGCTGCATCATCAGCTTGCCGAATAACATGCGGCCTTTCTCACCCCCTGACAACACCTTCACTTTCTTCTTGATGTCGTCCTGGCTGAACAGCAAACGACCCAGCACGCTGCGAACTGCCTGCTCGTCATCTTTTTCCTGCTTCCACTGGCTCATCCAGTCGAATACCGTCAGGGTGTCATCGAATTCGTATTCGTGATCCTGAGCATAGTAACCGATCTTGGCGTTTTCAGACCATTTCACGCTGCCGCTGTCCGGTTGAGCATCGCCAACCAGCGCTTTCAGCAGGGTCGACTTACCAACACCGTTCGGGCCCAGTACCGCGACTTTCTCGCCCACTTCAACCATCAGGTTGAGTTTGCTGAACAACGGACCGTTGTCGAAGCCTTTGGTCAGTGCTTCCACTTCCAACGCGTTACGGAACAGTTTTTTGTCCTGGTCAAAACGGATGAACGGGTTCTGACGGCTTGAAGCCTTCACTTCTTCCAGCTGGATTTTGTCGATCTGGCGGGCACGTGAAGTCGCCTGTTTGGATTTGGAGGCGTTGGCGCTGAAGCGGCTAACGAACGACTGCAGTTCGTTAATCTGTGCCTTTTTCTTGGCGTTATCCGCCATCAGACGTTCACGCGACTGGGTTGCCGCCGTCATGTATTCGTCATAGTTGCCCGGATACACGCGCAGTTCGCCGTAGTCCAAATCCGCCATGTGCGTACAGACCATGTTCAGGAAGTGACGGTCGTGCGAAATGATAACCATGGTGCTGTTACGCTCGTTCAGCACCTGCTCCAGCCAGCGAATGGTATCGATGTCCAGGTTGTTGGTTGGTTCATCGAGCAACAGGATTTCTGGATCGGAGAACAGTGCCTGCGCCAGCAACACGCGCAGTTTGAAGCCCGGTGCGATTTCGCTCATCGGGCCATAATGCTGTTCAACCGGGATGCCTACGCCGAGCAGCAGCTCGCCGGCACGTGCTTCGGCGGTGTAACCGTCCATCTCGCCGTAAGCCACTTCCAGATCGGCCACTTTATAGCCGTCTTCTTCGCTCATTTCGGCCATAGCGTAAATACGGTCACGCTCTTCCTTCACTGCCCACAGCTCATGGTGGCCCATGATGACGGTGTCCAGCACGCTGTATTGTTCAAAAGCGAACTGATCCTGACGCAGTTTACCCAGACGCTCGTTCGGATCGAGGAACACGTTGCCGCCGCTCGGTACCAGATCGCCGCCCAGGATTTTCATAAAGGTGGATTTGCCGCAGCCGTTGGCCCCGATCAAACCATAGCGGTTACCGCCACCAAATTTAACAGAGATGTTTTCAAACAGCGGCTTACTGCCAAACTGCATAGTAATGTTGTTAGTGCTTAACACAGCGCTCGCTCTTCATATCATTAGGAATGTGATTTGGCGCGCATTATGCCATAACGGGGATAAGAGATCGCGGGAAGTTTCGGTGACAATTTGAGCAATGATGCGGTGGCAGAGGATCATGCGATTAACCCGACATGCCGGCCCCGTGGGTTGTGCAATGCAAGCCTGCCGACTGACGGAGGGATACCGGTGAAACTAACTGCCTTAATTAAGGCAGTTAGTTTGTGTCATCGTCCTGCAGTATTAGCCCCAAACGTCTCTTTGGAATCTGCTCCAACCAATACTCAGAATATCTTCCAGAGAGAAGCTATTACCACTTGAAGGTTGCCATGGGCCACTTCCCCAAGATGTACCTCCCCCGTTAGGGTACATATCAATTGAAGATGTGCCAGGAGACCAACATTTTCCATTAGCATCAATGTACGTCCCCATATCTCTCCCGCGCTGATCAATTACATTTGTTGATTCTCTGTGACCATCAAGATTCATCCCTCCAGAAATTGAATGTAACTCGTCAAGTATGAGCTCTTTCATGAACATATCCTTTTCATGTATTTTTCAATAGAGTAATTCAGTAAGTTTACTCACATGCATCCATGATTTAAAATACCAACATATAAATGTTTAAATTTTTCTTTTCTTAGAATATCTGCTTTCAATACAGAAACATCATCATTCCACTCTTTTTCAAAAATGGATTTGACGTCATTATTATTTAGTTTACCTAGTCGCTTCAATCCACAAGCTGCATAAAGTTTACTTTCTGGCGTTGCCTTGGGGTTATTGGCTATTCTCAAAAAAATATCAGTTGCACTATTGCTTTTAAGGATGTCTATTACAGCAACTTCTCCCTCACTAACCCTGCCAACAAAGCCATTCATTCCTAAGGAAAAATAACCAACCCGGGATAAGTTGGTTTCTATGGTTTCATAATGATTTTCATTTGCGTAGCCATAGAGAGAACATAACGAAGTAAAAAACAAAGTAGCAACTATAAAAATCCTTTTCATAAATCCCACCCGCATTCAAAAATTATTCGACTTATACCAAACCTAAGCACACAAATAAAAACATTGCAAATAAAAAATTATAACCACATTAATTACATGATTTTTTAAAACCTATAAAACTCCAAACAACTTGTTATTTTATATGGTTTTTATAATTATCATACCGCAGCATAAATGACAGTAGACATTTAAAAATATCAAATAACCGAGCCCCCTAACTTCTGTACCCAGTTGTAATTATTTTTCACGTGAAAAATAAATCACAGGAAACCATTCATATAACTTATAATAACGTTCTTCAATTTACAAAAAACAGATAAATCACAACCTCTGAGAATTTAACAAATAGTGTAAGTCTCTCCATTGCATCCGGCTTATACCTCCCGCGACTGGTTTGTAGGTTTGTTGACTGTTTCCATCTGAAACACGGAAGAAGACATCTGCACAGTCAAGGAAAAGAGTTTTCAGCTCGCGGTTTCTTGTAATTTTCAGCATTAGTTTCGGTAGCCCTATTCCATACTCTAAGGAACCTCTCATTTCTTTCTTGCAACCAGAAATCTCCACATTGTTCGGCGTATCCCCATTCGAAAATCTGATGAGCCGATCGCTACGAAGAGCGCGGAATGCCATTGAGAACTGATCTGTATTGTTGTTGTAGAAGAGAGCCATTTCGTATGGGGCAGCTTTGCTCCGCTCACTCTGGTTATAAGGGTTTGTATACTCGTCAGGATACTTGAAAGGGTCTGCCGGCGCCCATGCCAAGACTGTTGCTGGGAATGCCACTAAAAGTGGCAACATGCATGTCTTCATTATCACACTCTCCCATCAATTACTAACATAATGAATATTAACAAAAATATTTCTTTTCGTACAATTTATTGATGACTATAAGTCACATTTTAACAGACAAAATGTGACTCATAGTCCGTGGTCTGATAAGCAACAAAACATGATGTTTGTTAGATGAAAAATGAACTTCAAATAAAATTTGGCCAACGTGTTCGAGAGTTACGTAAAGAGCGCGGCTGGTCACAGGAAGAGTTCGCTGATAGATGCGGGTTAGACCGTACCTATGTGAGTGGGATTGAGCGTGGGGTTAGGAATCCGACGTTAGAGGTGATTGGAGTCATTGCAAATGGATTTGGATTGACTCTCCATCAACTTTTCCTTTAAAGTCAATAGTTAAAATTTAAATAATTAATAAAAGATATTATACTTTATTGCAAATAAAGTAGTTCTCTATCACTTCATTCATATAGCTCAATCACATTAAATAATAACTAATTGAAATAAAAAACATTATAAAAAATCTTGGAAAGTAACTGATAAATCATGATGCCTAATACTATTAGGCTTTGCACTATACGTTTCCCATATCAAAACCGCTTAAGTCAGTACCATGAAGTTGAAATAATGATCACCTAATTAATAACTTAGTGTTATTATATATGGCTACTATTTAGCGAAATTATTTAGCATATCGAGTATAACAACCGATTGACATGTGATAAGTATGTTGTAATCTAACTATAATCTTAGTGTAAATATGTGAGCAATTAAAAGTAAATTGCTAACTGAATAAAAAGATGCCTTTTTCAAGGGTGGTTGATTAAGCTATGATAGAATCATCAATTAAGAAATCATCACAATATTTTTGAAACCCCCTAAAGAACAATAAGATAACTTTAGTTATTGTTATTTTCTCCATTAAATTTTAAATACTAATTCGGTTAAAAGTAAGGTAATCAATGAGAATTAACAACTATGATAATCTTGTAACATCATTATTGAATGACTCTAGGAGAAACAAGGAAGTTTCATTCTTATTTGGTTCAGCAATTAGTATATCTAACGATGGCAAGGGGGTTCCAAATGTCAATGGCGTGATCGAAATAATAAGAGAGTATCTCCATGAAAATAATATGTATCTCGGGTACGACGCCGAAGTAGGAGAAAAAAAAGGGTCGGAATCATATCAAAGTAGTTTCGAGTTTTTATTAGCGACAGGTGACCAAAATGATGTCCAAGAGATAATAAAAAGAGCCATTTCGAAGGCCAGGGATATCGATTCCGGAGAATGGTTGATTCCCAAAACAATATTAGACATTGCACAACTAGTTAATAATAAATTACTGAAAGTAAACAATATCATTACTACAAACTTTGACCCCTTGATAGAGGAGGCCCTTAAAACAGGTAATCGAGTAGTCTCACGTGCTGTCGTAGACAATGATACAAATATAGAAGCAGTGACCGCCTATAGTGAAAACCAAATCAATATAATTCACCTACATGGCTTTTGGGAAGGTGATACAATGCATACACCGAACCAATTATTAGCTATTAGGGGAAAAGTAAAGGCGACAATAAAAAACATATTAGAGAAGTCAAAACTTTACATAGTCGGATACGGTGGATGGGATGATATATTCACACTTTCATTGGAAGAAATAATCAATGAAGTAAAGGGAAATTATGACATTCGATGGGCTTTTTATGAAAAAACTGATGGTGATATTAACCATAACAATGCAAAATTAATAAAAACTGTTCAGCCAGCCATTGCAAAGGGTAGATTCAATGCCTATAAAGATGTCGACTGCAATCGTCTTTTTGAGGATGTTTATAACAAAATTTTAAGTTTTGGAAATTTTGAAACCGAGCAGCTTGATAAAAATAAAGATGACTCGGGTGTAGTCAAGACAATAAGTCTCGAGGAGATATATAATCCTAAGCAGCGCTCGAGTATAGTTAGTTTGAAGGTTTATAATTTACCATACGACCCTTCCCACGAACTAATTCGTTTTTCTGAGCAAATTTCAGCCATGAAATACCTTGAAGAAAATGGATCATTTATATTAAAGACTGGATGGGGATTCGGTAAACTTGGGTTTATCGCATCATTCATAAAAGACAGTTATAGCGAATCGGGTATTTTTCGCGTTGACTTATCCTCTGCGGAAAGTAAAGAAGAAGTTGATAAGAGAATAATAGATGATATCGGTGTTGACTTAGCAACTTTATTTGCAACAGATGAATTGAAAGGTAGTGTTGTTATTTTTGACAACATACAAAAAGTAAATGCAGACCTGAATTCTTACTTAAGTGAAATAACATCACTAATTGGAGATTTCCCGGAAAAAATAAAAGCAATATTTGTCACCAACAATACTTTAAATATTGGTTGCAATTGTGTTGAGTTAAATGCTCTTGGTTTAGATGAAATTAATGAATATATAAAGACAGATCATTCAAGCCTACTACTTAATGGTGATAAAGTCGATCGTCTATTCAATATAACATCAGGTCTACCTGCAAAACTCGACAAATTCAAAAGTTATCAATCAATTATGTCTTTTGAGGATGTTTTGGATGAAGGTTATATCGAACTCAGTGAAGATTTAATTATTGAAAATGTTCCAAACGCACTCCTAGTAAGGATACAAGAACTATCTATATCCGAAGGATATGAAAATAAAAAACTATTCTCTCTTCTAAAAATATTTTCTATTCTAGAATGTGGAGAATCAGTCAACAATGTAAGAAGGAGTTTCTATGATCATCATTTTTCTCTTAATGACTTTACTCGATTGAACGATATGGGGTTAGTTTACTCAATAGAGAAAAAAGATAGAAACCCCATTTTCATTCTAAAGATAAACCCAGTCATAAAAGACTACATTCATTCACTTTTGACTAAAGAAGAAATAAAAAAATTAACAATTAGATCATTAAATATTATTCTTGGGGATAATTGGAGATCTTCCAATGTCAAAATAAACCCTACATCTAAAAACATGTTAAACTATCAAGATTGTCAACCTGGGAATGGCCATATCCTCATAAACTCTCTATTATTGGTTACTATTAAAACAGATGATAAAGAAGAAATAAACAAAATAGTAAACACTGCTATCTCTTATTGTATGTTTTTAAAAAGCAGTTCATTTTTTAAAGAGCTTGTTGGGTTCTCCAGAGAAATATATAAATCAATAAGGAACAGTGAAATACCTAAAAAAGATACAATTGCATATTATTTGTGCGAGAGTCTTCGAATGATCGGTTCACATGGAGAAGCTATAGAAATACTAAATCCAATTTGTGACCACTTTGAGAAAAATGAAAACTATGAAAAACTATTATATCGAAATATGTTGTCAACACTTAGTCTTTCATTGTCTAGCCAAAAAGATGATTCGGCTTACACATATGCTGAAAAACTAAAAGAAATTTCACCAGCCAACTCAAGTGATATGTTTTTATCCGATAGTATACTTGCAAAAAAATCAACGGGTGATGTTTTAATTAGGAAATTAAAGAGAATAGAAAAATTAGCCAGAAATAACAAACAAACCCTCACTGCAAATAACATTAGTTTAGAACTGGCATCTTTACTACCAAGTAATAAAGATGCATACATAGATACTGTCTTAAAAACAGAGAGAGATACATATACGAGAATAAGGGCGCTATTAATAAAAGCAAAAGGGATTTTAAAATCAGATGAAGAAGAGTTTCTTCACAGTAATATATTACCATCTGTCGTAGAGTCTTACAGCTATTTATTCATGCAACGCATAGACGGACTATTTTCTCAATGCCATGAAATACTTTGGCAAGTTTTTTATAAATATGGTGATTTCAGCAAACTTTATCATCTTTATAAAACAAGTTCAATAATATGGCGAATAAAAGGTGATTATAAAAAAGAGTTTGAATATGCTAGCATATTGAAAGGGATGACAATAGATGTCAGGTATTCACATACTGAATACGCTATATTTATAAACCGCCGTTGTGATTATATTTCTGACAATAGAGAGATTTTTTTAATCGAAAACAAATATTGAAAAACATCACAAAAAACTAGCAATGCCCCGGATTTAAAGGGGCACTACTGTGTAATATAAAAATGCTATGTATTTCATTATCCCCTCTATATTTTTAATAAACTATTTAATCAAATAAAAAATACATAGGGTTAACTATTCAAGTAAATAGTTATATTTTTCAGGCAATAGTGAAAACTCTCCCCACCCCACATTATTCAAACATAGACCAAGGCCATTTCTTTCCACCTTCCCATACATCAGGATAATTCTCCCTCGTGAATTATCATTAACCCCATGATCTTTTGAATCTTTATTATTCTGTTTAAAGTAAAAGTCCAGGTACTCTCCTGAAATTTCCCAAGAAATCTTAGTCATTCTGATTGAATGATCCCATGGGCCACTAAAGCTACTTTGTATTTTTCCAAAATATAGCTTAGGAATATCACAGATTTCATTAACTAGATTTATATCTACAAGTATACTGTCCAGTCGTCTCGCATTAGTGTCTCCTGGAAAAACAAAATACTTGTAGTAGTTATCATCAAAGTTCCGGCACAGTCCAGATACAGTTGTAATTTTGCTAGGTAATTTAAATGACTCGCCAGTATGGCGGCTTATCGGTACATCGCTAACTTCACCATCAATATCTTCAATAAAAGAATGCTCGAACTTTCCTTTTTTAATATCTTTAATCTCTGGACGTTCAATTATAAATCCACTTATTATTGCCAATTGTTCATCTGCAATTGCCTTTTTAGCTTCCTCCTCTGTTTCAAATTTCCTGCCAGTACTTTTATTTACTCTTAAATTACATCCTATATGTCTAAAAGAAGGGAGGTGTACAAAACTAGCATTTCTGCCATTTCTCATTTTCTCTTTGTTTTTTGGCCTTCTAGATATTGGTGTGTGACATTCAGGGCAAAAAATAAATCCATCCATGTCTGAAGTGAACTCGTGAGGAAGTACTCTTCTCCCTTGTGATTTTAAAACTTGAACAGAATCAGATTCACGATCCCAAGAACTATGAAAATAAGCAAATTTAATTCTAAATATTCCTAAATCGTCCATTATAGATAGCCATTCCATAAGTTTTGATAACTAATGTATTTACCAATACCTTGCAGTAAAGTCAATGCTATATACTCAACTTTATGTTTAGAACATTATAATTCATTGACGATTTAAATAATAATCATTGAAATAATAAGATATAGATATTAAAAAATAAGCATCTTACCTTTTACATATGAAACAACATTGTAATGTTGTTAGTGCTTAACACAGCGCTCGCTCTTCATATCATTAGGAATGTGATTTGGCGCGCATTATGCCATAACGGGGATAAGAGATCGCGGGAAGTTTCGGTGACAATTTGAGCAATGATGCGGTGGCAGAGGATCATGCGATTAACCCGACATGCCGGCCCCGTGGCTCGGCGCAATGCAAGCTCGCCCGTTGACGGAGGGATACCAGTGAAGCTTTTACCGTTTGAAGGTTGTCATGAGCCACTTCCCCAAGAAATAGAATAATTCAGTAAATTTACTCACATGCATCCGTGATTTAAAATGCCAAAATATAAATGTTTAAATTTTTCTTTTCTTAAAATGTCTGCTTTCAATATCGAAACATCATCATTCCACTCTTTTCAAAAATGGATTTGCCGTCGTTATTATTTAGTTTACCTAATTGCTTCAATCCACAAGCTGCATAAAGTTTACTTTCTGACGTTGCCTTGGGGTTATTGGCTATTCTCAGGAAAATATCAGTTACTCCTTTGCTTTTAAGAATATCTATTACAGCAACTTCTCTTTCACTAACCTTGCCAGCAAAGCCATTCATTCCTAAGGAAAAACAACCAACCTGGGATAAGTTGGTTTCTATAGTTTCATAATTATTTTCATTTGCGTAGCAATGGAGAAAACATAACGAAGTAAAAAACAGAGTCGATTTTCTGACACTGAGATGGCAACGGGAACCTTGCCTGCAAATGCAAAAAACAGAAGTTTAAGAAAAAGTCAGCGGGGCTTGGTCACGACATTCAATAGCCCCGCACTTTGCACTACTCGCGCATCAGAGCATAAGGGGCCTTGTGCGAGACGTCTCAATATCCTGGATTACTCGTATTCCTGTCTGCGTTCGAGAAATCATATTTGCATTCACCACAACGATTATTTAAATAAATTAAATTCACACAAAATATTAATTACTCACAGGCAGGCCTAAAAAAACCATCAGGCGTATCATCGGAGTGATAGAGAGAGCCAATATTTACGTTAAACATCTCAACAAAAAAATAACGTTAACCTGCGGGTAATAAACCATTGCTCCCCTGGATTAAGTAAATGCTTTGCCTTTACCCTCTCCTTCAGGCCGAGTAGCAATTTTTATTGCTACGGCAGAACCATACCACCACAGATTCCTCTCTACGATTAAAATTGTGATTCACCTCTTAAAACCCACAGGGAATCGGATCCTTTGTGTGTGGCAGGTCACTAAATCGTCAACCTGGCAGAGTTGACACGCTTATCACAACCCGAATAAATCACCAAACAAACAACAAGTTAAACCAATTAACCTCCATTTTTACACCGAAAACAACCTGTATTGCATATAGTTGTACATACAAGTATATGTAAACAAGAGGTTGCAATAGTGTGATCGCAACAAGCAGCATCCCTCAGGTATCACTGGTGAAACATTAACAATAAAAACATGCCACCCATCGCGAGAGATAGAAATAATGACAAACACTGTTGAAAACGAGTTATCCGAGAATCGGACGATCGAAAAGAAAAAGATAAATTATAAGGTCATTTTTGGCGCCAGCCTCGGTAACGGACTGGAGATCTTCGATTTCACCGTTTACAGCTTCTTTGCAGCCATTATCGGTAAACTGTATTTCCCCAGCGACACGGCCTACGGTTCTTTATTAATGTCGGTGGCCGTTTTTGGCGTCGGCTTTATTATGCGGCCGCTGGGCAGCATGGTGTTGGGGGCCTATGCCGATCGGGTCGGGCGTAAGGCCGCCATGTTAATGACTATTGTTCTGATGGGCGTCGGCACGGCGCTGATCGCCTTCGCCCCCACCCATGCGCAGATTGGCATCTTCGCACCGATGCTGATCGTGGTCGGGCGATTGATTCAGGGTTTTGCCGCTGGCGGTGAAGTGGGGTCTGCGACCACCCTGCTGCTGGAGTCGGCCGGGGCCAACCAGCGGGGATTCTTTGTCAGTTGGCAGGCGATCAGCCAAGGCATCAGCGCCTTGCTCGGTGCTTCTTTCGGGCTGCTGTTGACCTATTTTCTGCCGGAAGACGCCCTCTATTCCTGGGGCTGGCGCGTGCCTTTCATCATCGGCCTGCTGATTATTCCCGTCGGCGTATATATCCGTAAACACCTGGAAGAAACCTATAGCGGCGAGGTTGCGGATCAAGAACGCCCACCGGTTAACCCGGTCTGGGATGTGCTGCGCAATCACTTTAAAGACCTGCTGCTGGGGATGCTGATCATTATGTCCGGCACCGTGATGGTTTATATTGTGCTGCTGTATATGCCGACCTATATGATGCAGACCTATCATATTGCCGCGCCAACCGCCTATCTCTTCAGCTGCATTGCCTCCGTGATGCAAATCGTCGCCGTTTATTTCGCCGGCCGTTATGTCGATCGGGTACAAAACTACAAAAGGCCGCTGCTTTTCTCTATCTTTGCCGCTCTGATACTGATTTATCCCACGTTCTGGTTCCTGGGCTCCGTACACTCTCTGTGGCTGGCAATCCTCTTTCGCATCTTGCTGATCGGCGCTTTAGGGATCAATATGCTGTCGAGCACCATGCTGATCGTCTCTGCGCTACCGCGCCATGTCCGCGCTACTGGCACCTCAATGATTTATGCTTTCGGCGTTACGCTGTTTGGTGGGTCGGCGCAGCTCGTCGTCACCTGGCTGCTGGATGTCAGCGGCAATCCTATGGCACCGGCCTGGTATGTCACCGGCATGCTGACTATCAGCCTGATTGCCACTACAGTGTTCAAGGAGCGGCACAAAAACTAACGCAATGGTTCTACCCCAGGAGCGAAGAGAAGTATGGATACCCCTTATAATTTGGCATTACTGACGGGCGCAGGACTGAGCGCCATTGCGGCCCTGGTGCATGTTTGGGTGATCAAGGCGGGGCCGCGCGGATATCACCTGTGCGGCGCCGGCGATCGCTTTATCCGCGCCGTCGAAGCCGGCAAGAAATTTCCGGCCATCGCGACCGCGGGTATCGCCCTGGTGCTGTTTATCTGGGCGCTGTACGCTTTGGCCGGCGCCGGCATTATTGCGCCGCTGCCATTGCTACGCCCCGCGCTGTGCCTCATCACGTTTATCTATCTGTTGCGCGGCATTGCCGGCCCCCTGGCGCTATGCAATACCGGTCGCAGTCACAGATTCATTGTCATAAGTTCGTTGATTTGTCTCTGTCTGGGTCTGGTTCATCTGCTGGGGCTTACACAGCGCTGGAACGCGCTGGCATAGCTTTCCGTTAACGCAAGAGATAACGCCCGCTCTGCACCGCAGAGCGGGTCGCTGTCGATACCGCGTTTGAAACCACGTCCCTCAAACGGGCTGACTCAGGCATGCTCACCGTATATGACCACAGTCAGCCGCTCTTCCTCTGAAGGGGAAACAAAGTAGTGGGTAAGCAGATCGAAGGTTTCTTCGCTTAGCACGAAAGGATGATCGCCCTGCTCATTTCTCAGTTTTATCCGGCTCTTGCATTGCACATCGCTGACGTCCAGAAAATGCAGACAATGACCAACACCGGCGGCGTCTGCCAATTGCCTGGCCCAAAGACGACGATCCGGCGTGTTCATCGGAAAATCGAGCACCACCGACAGCCCATGATGCAGCAGTTGTACAATATGTTCGCTCAATGCCTGCCGTAGCCGGGCCGAATAGCGAACGTAATCCTGCAACCCGGCCATCTGTTGTTCATACAGCGTCGCCAGCCAGCTGTCCTCAACAATCAATAGCGTTTGTGGTTGCTGCGACAAGCGATTTGCCAACGTCGACTTACCTGAACCGGCTTTGCCGCACATCAGATGTAAAACAGCCTGGGGGTGATTTTCCATGACGTCCTCCTGGGTGATGGCCAGCAGGAGGAGAGATACCCCGCCTTACTGGCGGGTTTTGGCTTGAAAGAGACGCGCTATCCCACCACTCTGAGAATGGTGATAATAATCTGCGCGAATACAAGTCGGTTTTTGTTCATCCACTATCAATAGAATAAAGCCGGGAGTGCTGTCAACAATAAAACCAGCCTTGCATTAACCTGCGTGATAGCCGCAGCTGTCCTGCGGCGCTTGATCCCGCTGATCCAGACCATAATCCCGTACCACCTCCGCCACCCGCAGGCGGTACTGCGCCAACACCCCATGGCGACCACGCTGTTGTGCGGCACGATGCTGCTCGATATTGCGCCACTGTTGCACTGCTGCCTCATCACGCCAAAAAGACAGTGACAGCAGCCGCTGCGGATCGGCCAGGCTTTGGAAGCGCTCAATGGAAATAAACCCGTCAATCTCCGCCAGCAGCGGCTTCAGCTCAGCCGCCAAATCTAGATAGGTTTCGCGCTGGCCGTCGGTGGCCTGCAGTTCAAAAATAACGGCAATCATAATAAGCTCCTGTCAGCGGTAAATTCAGGCACGCGCGCGTTTTGCGAAGCCCGCCAGCGCACATTGTTCAGCAGTTGCAGATCAATACCCAAGGCGGATAAATGCTCGATACCACAACGCGCGATCATCTTCGCCCAGTCCGCCCCCGGACAGCGATGCGCACCCTCACCGAAAGCAAAACTTTCGTCACCCGTGCACAACAACACCAGGACGCTCTGCCCAGCCAACACCGGGTAGCCGGCAACCTGCGTATCCCGCAAAGCAAAGCGGCGGGTGTTCTGGATCGAGGGTGTGTCGGACAAGACTGTTTCAATCAGTTCCTGCGCACTTCCCTGGTGATTGCGCATCAATAACAACGCCTGCCCGATCAGGCCGGCAGTCCCTTCACAAGCCTGAAACATCAAGCCAATAGCATTGGCCATTGCCACCTGACGATCAAGACCTTGTATCGCACATGAATGCTGCAAACTCAGCCATAACGGGCCACGACAACCTTCCTGACGTGCCGTTAAACGCTCCACAGCCAGGATCCCCCGCTCTACCTGTTGCTCACTACCCCCCGGAGCAATGCAGCGGGAAAAAGCCAGAATGTCATCAACTAACTCCGACCACTCATCCGCAGGGACACCCAGCAGTGCAGCGATAACGCACACTGGCAGGGCATAGTTAAACCGGGTGATCTGGTGTGAATCCGGTGAGGAAGGCATTAACTCTCGCGCCACGCTTAATGCGGTTTGCCGGACCCGGTTTGGGTTAAAGGCGGTTAACGTCTGTAGAATGGCCTCTTTGAGCCTGAGCTGTTGTTCACCCTCCTGCATTCGTACCAGAGCACCGAAAATGGGCTGTGCTGACGTGTTCAATAAGGCCGCGGGTATAGGTTCAGCTGCAGGACGTACCCCAAAATCAATATTGTGCAAAACCTCCCGCACCACCACAGGAGAAACGGCTACCCAACTCTGCAAGTCCGCTTGAAATGCCATCGGTGCCATCGGCATATAGTCGGCAAGCGGATCGTCAGAAGTCAGGGCAGCAAGCGCACGGGAATAGGGACAAACTGTCATAGTGTTCTCCGTTGAACCGAACCAGTGTGAAAACCTATCCTAGCGCTAGCCTGGCAGCCATACTTCGTCTAATCTCGAAGTATGAATAACATCGATATTGAAGATCGTCTGGCGGCACTGACCGCCGCCATTGCCGACCGCAGCCGGGCGCGTATGCTGTGTCTGTTGATGGACGGGCGCGCCTATACCGCCACCGAGCTCAGCGCCGCGGTGGACGTCGCCGCCTCTACCGCCAGCGGGCATTTGGCGCGCTTGCAGGAGCAGCGGCTGATTGTCTGCGTCAAACAGGGCCGCTATCGTTATTTCCGTCTGACCGGGCCGGCGGTTGCCGCCGCGCTGGAAACATTGATGGCGCTGGCTGGCGTCGAAAGGCCGGTAGTAAAAAGTACTACCCCAACCTCATTGCAATTCGCCCGCACCTGTTATGACCATATGGCCGGAGAAGTCGCGGTAAAATTGCATGACCGGTTGCATCAATTAGCCTGGCTGGAAGGGGATGAAGACTACCGGTTAACGAACGCTGGCCTCAACGCCTTAACCCGGCTGGGCATCGACTGTTCGACGGCGCTTTCACGGCGGCGTTTCGCCTGCGGCTGTCTGGACTGGAGCGAACGTAAGGCTCACCTTGGCGGCGCACTGGGTGCGGCTGTACTCAGTGCTTTTATCGATCATAGTTGGATCAGGCGTCAGCTTGAAAGCCGTGAGCTACAACTCACCCCCGCCGGTAAAAAAGCGCTGACCGCACATTTTGGTCTCACGCTTTAACCCTGCGCCGCGTTAGCTTTGCTGCAATACTCAATAGGCAAACCGTCAACCCGAGGATTCTTCATGCTCAGCCAAACCCAATTCCCGATCGTCAAACG
The DNA here is from genome assembly GCF_008830365.1 of Serratia proteamaculans. Taxonomy (GTDB): domain Bacteria; phylum Pseudomonadota; class Gammaproteobacteria; order Enterobacterales; family Enterobacteriaceae; genus Serratia; species Serratia proteamaculans. Next base: position 219,372 of record NZ_WBKI01000002.1, read on the forward strand.
CTGGCCTGCACAACACCCGGAAAGGCTACAGCTTTACTCTCTGCCTACGCCCAACGGCGTAAAAGTGTCCATTATGCTGGAAGAAATTGGCCTGGCTTATGAACCGCACCTGATCGATATCGGCAAGAACGAAACCTGGACGCCGGAGTTTCTGTCGCTGAACCCGAACGGCAAGATCCCGTCGATCATCGATCCCAATGGCCCCGGCGGTAAACCACTGGCGCTGTTTGAATCCGGCGCAATCTTGCTGTATCTGGCGGAAAAAAGCGGTAAGTTCCTGCCGCAGGATCCCGCACTGCGCTACGAAACCATCCAGTGGGTGTTTTTCCAGATGGCGGCGGTGGGCCCGATGTTCGGTCAAGTCGGCTTCTTCCACAAATTCGCCGGTCGTGAATATGAGGATAAGCGTCCGCTGGAACGCTATAAAAATGAATCCAGGCGTCTGCTCGGCGTGCTGGAAACCCGGCTTGAAGGCCGTGACTGGATCATGGGGCAGGATTACACCATTGCCGATATTTCACTGCTGGGCTGGGTACGTAATCTGATCGGCTTTTACGAAGCGCGTGAGCTGGTCGAGTTCGATAACTTCCCACTGGTGGGGCAATGGCTGGAGCGCGGTCTGGCCCGTCCGGCAGTACAACGCGGCCTGAATATTCCCGCCCGCAGCGAATAATGGATTGCCTGGGATAGCCGCCCGGCTATCCTTTTATCCCCAATTACCGTCATAAAAGTGTCACACCTCTGCACTACTCTCCCTGCGTAACAAACTGATGCTATTTATATTTTTTTATTACGACAAGGAGCTTTCCCATGCCGCAGCCAGTTTCTTTGATCGCCGGCGCCGTGTTATCCGCCTTACTCTGTTCCGCCGCCTTCGCCGATGAAACACCGGTCAATACCGCAGGCCTTTACGAGCGTGCTGCACGTGGCAACATCGTTGAACCCGGTGGCGCACGACGCCTGAGTGGCGATCAGACCGCCGCGTTGAAGGCTTCTTTGTCTGACAAAACGGTCAAAAACGTGATTTTGCTGATCGGCGACGGAATGGGTGATTCTGAAATCACCTCGGCGCGCAACTACGCCGAAGGCGCGGGCGGCTATTTTAAAGGTATCGATGCCCTGCCGCTGACCGGCCAATACACCCATTACTCGCTGGATAAGAAAACCCACAAACCGAATTACGTGACTGACTCTGCCGCCTCGGCGACCGCATGGTCAAGCGGCGTAAAAACCTATAACGGTGCGCTGGGTGTGGACGTCAACGGTAAAGACCAACCGACGCTGCTGGAAATCGCCAAGGCGGCAGGCAAAGCCACCGGTAACGTCTCTACCGCCGAGCTACAGGACGCCACGCCAGCGGCACAGATTTCCCACGTCACCTCACGTAAATGTTACGGTCCCGAGGAAACCAGTGAAAAATGCGCCACCAACGCGCTGGAAAACGGCGGCCATGGCTCAATCAGCGAGCAGTTGCTCAAGGCGCGCGCCGACGTCACCTTGGGCGGCGGGGAAAAATCCTTTAATCAGTTAGCGAAAAGTGGCGAATGGCAGGGAAAATCGCTGAAAGACCAGGCAACGGCTCTCGGTTATCAGTGGGTCGAAAATCTCGATGCACTGAACGCCGTCAGCGTGGCCAACCAGCAAAAACCGCTGCTCGGGTTGTTTGCCGCCGGTAATATGCCGGTGCGTTGGCAGGGGCCGAAAGCCACTTATCACGGCAATATCGACCAACCGGCGGTAACCTGCGCAAACAACCCGGCACGCACGGCCGATATCCCGACGCTGGCGGTAATGACCGAAAAAGCCATCGACCTGTTGAAAACCAATCAAAACGGTTTCTTCCTGCAGATTGAGGGCGCGTCGATCGACAAACAGGATCATGCGGCCAACCCGTGCGGCCAGTTTGGTGAAACTGTTGACCTGGATGAAGCGGTACAAAAAGCGTTGGCATTCGCCCGTGCCGACGGCAACACTCTGGTGATTGTTACCGCAGACCACGCCCACTCCAGTCAGATTATCGCCACCGATGCCAAGGCCCCTGGCCTGACACAAACGCTGACCACCAAAGATGGCGCACCGATGACCATCAGCTACGGCAATTCGGAGGAGGATTCACAGGGGCATACCGGGACTCAACTGCGGATCGCCGCCTACGGCCCACATGCCGCCAACGTAGTCGGGCTAACCGATCAGACGGATCTGTTCTATACCCTGCGTGATGCAATGGCGATTAAGTAAGTTAATAGCCAGAAATCCAAACGCTGTTCATCGCCTGGAGTACCTGGGATGAATAGCGTTTTTCCCCTTTATAAACAGCAGGCAACTGCTATATTGAAAAACACTTTCGCTTTCGAGAAAGGCTTTTCAAAGCGTTACTGCGTTTGTTTACGCTAATCAGTTCATTGTTTCCCAGCCTGTTGAAAAACCAGTGTGAGCCGGCCCCAAAATAAGGATCTGCTTTTGAATTTGATTACCTTGCCCTTTACCACCGAACGTCTGCAACTGCGCGGCTTTACACCTACCGATCTGGATGCTTATGCGGAATATCATCGCTTGCCGGAAGTCTATCGTTATCTGTATGCACCCACACCGGACGATGCGCAGTTGACCTCCCTGTTTACCCAGGCGATAACCTCGCGCTTCAGTGAAGACGGCGACATTCTTTATTGTGCCGTGACCTTGAAAGACAGCGGGAAACTGATCGGTGAAGTCTTGCTGAAACTGGCCAACGGCGCAGCATTGCAAGGGGAGATTGGCTACATTTTCAACCCGGCTTATTCAGGAAAGGGTTATGCCGCGGAAGCCGTAAAGTCGGTACTGGATCGCGGGTTTGCCGAATCGGGTTTTCATCGCATATTTGCCCGCCTTGATGCCGCCAACCAGGGCTCGATTGGCGTGGTCGAACGCCTGGGAATGCGTAAAGAGGCGCACCTGCGGCAAAATGATCGTTTCAACGGCAAATGGGGCGATGAATTGATTTATGCCCTGCTGAATGAAGAGTGGTGTCAATTCCGGCAACCAGAGAACTTTTAGGCATCCGCCAACATCTTGGCCGCCATTTGCTTATAACTCGCCACCAGTTCCCGGCCCTCATCCGGGCCGGTACTGACCGCCAGCCGCATGGTCGCTTCCCCCAAATGCATCAGCAAGAAAGCCGCATTCTCCACCGCCGCCGGATCTGACTGCGGCCGTAACCGACGTATTGCCGCCGCCAGTAACGCGCCGTTTAACCGGCTTTCCGCCACCTCTTCCTCGCGCAGCGTTTTGTTGGCCTGCGTCGCCGCCCAGATATCCCGCATGACCGGCTCAGCCATAAACAAGGCGTAATATTCGTCGATCAGGCAGTTAAATGCCTCGATCAACTGCGGTAACGTCTGCACCTGAATTAAGCCTTGCTCGATGCATTCACGCGCTTCCTGGTTATAACCTTGCGCCAGCACCCGCACGATGGCGGTTTTATCCGGAAAGTACTGATACAGCGCCCCAATAGAAATACCCGCATTTTGCGCCACTTCACTCATCCGCATCGCGTCACTGCCCTGCTGGGCTATCAGCGCCGTTGCGCAATCCAGGATCAGCTTCACCTTCTCGCGGCTTCGTGTCTGGCTGGGTTTACGCCGCAGGGCAGGCGTTTTTTTTTGCTTATCAATCATCATGTCTCGTCCTTTGAACAAAAAACCGCCTTGACAATAATACGAGGGTTTATCATATTTACAAAACATGAGTAACACTCACATTTGGAGCGGCATCATGAACAACAAACAGGGTTCACCCATTCTGGTTTTAGGCGCTACCGGAAAAACCGGTAGTCGTGTGGCAGCACGTTTGCAACAGCTTGGCATAGCGGTGCGAGCCGGACATCGTGGTGCCGCCATCCCCTTCGACTGGCAAGACAGCAACACCTGGCAACCGGCCTTACAGGATGTGCAAAAACTTTATCTCAGCTTTCAACCTGACCTGGCAGTACCGGGTGCCACCGAAATCGTTGAACGTTTTTGCCAGCAGGCGGTAAATGGCGGCGTGCAAAAGATAGTCCTGCTCAGCGGGCGCGGTGAGGACGAGGCCCGTCAGGCGGAAGAAGTGATCGAGCGTAGCGGTGTGGACTGGACAGTACTGCGCGCCAGTTGGTTTATGCAAAACTTCAGCGAGAGTTTTATTCTTGATGAATTGCTAAACGGCGCAGTCTATTTGCCACCGGGCGAGATCCCCGAGCCTTTTATTGATGCGAATGATATTGCCGATGTTGCGGTTGCCGCCCTCACCCAACCCGGCCACAGCAATATGCATTATGAATTGACCGGCCCGCGTCTGATGACCTTTGAACAGGCTATTGGCGAGATTGCCGCCGCCGCCGGGCGTGAGATCCACTATCAGCAGGTGCCGGTGGCAGATTACGTCGGATACCTGCGCGAGGCACAACTGCCGACGGAAATGGTCACGCTGCTGGAGTATCTATTCAGCACCGTGCTGGACGGACGCAACGCCTCACTGACCGAGGACGTTCAGCGCAGTCTCGGGCGTGCCCCGCGAGATTTCAGCACTTACATCGCCGACACCCTCCCCAGCGGAGTTTGGCAAGCGCGTTAACCGATTAATGGCCGTCCTGCTCGGCGGTCATTTTCTTTTTGTTACCGGCGGTCATTTGCAATTGTTCCATAAATATTGTGTGATAGCAGAATATCGTTTAAATCAACGGCAATTAGACCCTGTTAATAAAGCGGTTATATTTGAATATAAATAAAAATGAATTATTCCTGCCTTTAATCCACTTTTTTTAATTACAAAAGTAGTTTTTAACAATATTGCAAACAATAATATCCCCTCAGTAACCAGAGTTGAACAATCTGTCCCCAGGCAGCCTGTAATAATCCACTTTTCGTTAAAAAAATGGTTAACAAAAAGACATTATCACTGCTATTCGGCTTTGCCGGGCGGGTTAGTTTCACCTATTTCCAGGGTAGCTCCCGATAAATTCTTTCACCTGCAATGAGTAGAATTTACATAAAAGAGAATTGATTTAATGAGAAAATTACTCGTCCTGATTTTCTGTCTGAACCTGTTTGGCGTCACGCAACAGGCCGCAGCAGAAGAGAATAAGACCGTTGATGTGGTTCTGATCGGGGGTGGCATCATGAGCGCCACGCTGGGGACTTATCTGCACGAGCTGGAGCCAAACTGGTCCATCGACATGTATGAGCGTATGAATGGCGTAGCGGAAGAAAGTTCCAACGGCTGGAATAACGCCGGTACCGGTCACTCAGCCTTCGCCGAAATGAACTACACCCCAGAAAAAGAAGACGGCAGCATCGATATCAGTAAAGCCGTGGTGGTGAACGAGTCTTTTGAAATCTCTCGTCAATTCTGGTCTTATCAGGTTAAGAATAACGTCCTGAAAGATCCAAAATCCTTTATTAATAGCGTACCGCACATGAGCTTTGTCTGGGGTGACGATAATGTCAACTTCCTGCGCAAACGCTATGCGGCACTGCAGCACAGTACCCTGTTCCGTGGTATGGAGTACTCTGAAGACGCCAACCAGATTAAACAGTGGGCACCGCTGGTGATGGACGGTCGCGATCCAACGCAAAAAATTGCCGCCACCCGCATGCCGCTGGGCACCGATGTGAACTTTGGCGTGATCACCCACCAACTGGTGGATACCCTGACCAAAAATCCAAACTTCAAGCTGAACCTGAGCCATGAAGTACGCGATATCAAACGTAACGCCGACAACACCTGGCGCGTGACCGTGGCCGATCTGAACCGCGACGGCAAAGAAACCAGCGTTAATGCCAAGTTCGTGTTTATCGGCGCGGGCGGTGCCTCTCTGACACTGCTGCAGAAATCCGGCATTCCCGAAGCCGAGGGCTATGGCGCCTTCCCGGTCGGCGGTCAGTTCCTGGTCACTACTAACCCGGAAATCGCTAACCAGCACCTGGCCAAGGTTTATGGCCTGGCCAGCGTAGGTTCACCGCCGATGTCGGTTCCGCACCTGGATACCCGTATGCTGGATGGCAAACGTGTCTTGCTGTTCGGGCCGTTCGCCACCTTCTCCGGCAAGTTCCTGAAAAACGGCTCACTGTTCGATCTGCTGCATTCCCTGAGCACCTCTAACCTGATGCCAATGACGCATGTCGGGCTGGATAACTTCGACCTGGTGAAATACCTGGTGGGCCAGTTGATGATGAACGACGACGACCGCTTCGCCGCGCTGAAAGAATATTTCCCTGAAGCCAAACAGGCAGACTGGAAGCTGTGGACCGCCGGCCAACGCGTGCAGATCATCAAGAAAGACGATGACAAAGGCGGCGTGCTGCAGTTCGGTACCGAAGTGGTCAGCGCCAAAGATGGCAGCATTTCCGCACTGCTGGGCGCATCACCGGGCGCATCTACTGCCGCGCCGATCATGCTGCACCTGATGGAAACCGTGTTCAAAGATAAAGTGGCAACGCCGGAATGGCAGAGCAAACTGAAAGAGATCATTCCGTCCTACGGCCACAAGCTGAACGGTGATATTGAAATGACCAACAAGATCCGTGGCTATACCAGCAGCGTGTTGCAGTTGGACTATATCGAAGTGAAGCCGGAAACCAACTGATAGCCCTTTCCCCGCTTGCTTCAAGGCCGCCTCGCGCGGCCTTTTTCATTTCTCCGCGACGGTAACAGCACTTTTAGCCACCTTTAGCCTCCTAGTTAACACTTGCGTAACCCGGTGCTCCGGCCTATTATCAAAGAACTAGCTTGGATAATTACTCTTACCTACACTGACCTGAATGTCGTACTGCGGGAGAACTTAAACAATGGATCGCGTCAATATCATTCACGATTTGCTGGACTGGATTGAAAATCATCTGGATCAACCCTTGCTGTTAGATAACGTAGCGGCAAAGTCAGGCTACTCCAAATGGCATCTGCAAAGGATGTTCCGCAGTACCACCGGCCATGCGCTGGGCAGCTATATCCGCGAGCGTCGCCTGTCGCAGGCGGCACAGGCGTTGCGTTCGAGCCCACGCCCTATTCTCGATATCGCTCTGCAGTTCCACTTTGATTCCCAGCCATCATTTTCACGCGCGTTTAAAAAACAGTTCGGTAAAACGCCGGCGGTGTATCGCCGCACCACGCGCTGGGACGTAGCGGAAATGCGCCCGCAGGCGATCGAGCCATTGAAAGGGCATCGCCACGAGTCACCGGGCGTGCATCTGTGGTATGCGGGGAAATGTCTGGACGGCGTCTGCACCAACTGGGTTGGTCAGCAATAGAGAAATGAAAAGCAAAAAGCCAATGGGCTAATCCCATTGGCTTTTTTAATAGCGACAAACTTAGTTGTATTCGATGGTAAAAACGGCAGTCGATTTTATATTGCCGCCTTTAATCGTCGAGCCAGTACGATAGTAACGAGCCTTCAGAGGTAAGGTCAATGTATTGGCTTGGTTAGGGATAGTACGTCCGGCATTGACCGCATCACCATTCTTAATCGGCTGTGTGGTATTGCCGGCCAAAAGCTGTACGGCAACGCCAGATGCTGTGTTAGCACCGGTTTCTGATTTGATCACGCCCGGCGCATTCGAAGGATCCTGTGTGTAGTCGAAACGCACATTCACAATTCCTTGCCCCGCAGTGCCAGGCAACAGATTCTCACCCACGCCACCTACGCAATTGATATTAATATCAAAAGCCTTCTCACCCTGAGTTGAACCAACACCACCAAAAGACGCTGCCGTGACAGAATCCAAATTAACAACCTTGTTTTTGGAACCACTGTCGACATTACAGGTTGAAGTAACGATTGTCAGACTATTGGCATCAACAATCGATTGCAGCAGTGGCAACCCAGGACCCGTGCCATCCATATAATAATTGGTATAAAGCCCGGTGGTCAGTTGGCCGGTGCCAGTCTGTGCGGCAGTTTTAACAATATCGATCTTGAAATAACCGCCGTTAAGGGTAACGTTAGTATTACCGGAAAATCTCAGATCATGCGGGTAGAAGTTACTCACCGAACCTGCTTCACGGTACAAACGGATGCCGATCCCCGGAATATTGGTGCTCCATACATTGGTAAAACTGGTAGAGCTGCCCTGCATAATCCTACCAATCGCGCTACCACCTCTTGAACAACTGCCGATATTACTAACCTGATTGATCGGGAACTGACCGGTGACCAGGGTATCGCCTACCTGACTGCTTGGTGTAACCAGCACACGCCCAAGCTTCATATTGATCACCTGAGCCTTGTAACCTGCCCTCACCGAACAGGCGGCATATGCACTTTGACTGCCAACCATCATCAGCCCAAACAGCATCAGGTATTTCGCTGACCTTTTATGCAGCGATGGAACACGCATTAATTTTATCATTTGCAACTCGCTTCAATAATTTCGTAGTCAGTATTATTGTTCTGCGCTTTGGCACTGTAGCTGACTGAACACTGCTGCGTTGGCTGCGTGCCCCACTTAACCTGCAACAAACCTTTGCGCGCTTCGGTACGCAAGTAAATACGACTACCCTGACCGACAATACCGACAACCTGATTGCGGGTATCCAGAACTTCGGCACCAAACGGCAACGCACTGCCATCAGGACCGAGGGCATGAATGATCAGTGCCTGCCCTTTGGTAGTCTTAAACTCCAGTCGGGCAATAGCTCCGGCGTAAGGAGCAATCTGCTGGCTGCTGCTTTCCAGCTCCACGTCGCGTGACATGCCGCTCGGATCGAGCGTTACGTTAGTCATACGGTATGGTGCTACATAAGGAACTACCGCATAACCGTTGTCGTCGATACGCACTCCCGGCGAATTGGTCACAATAGCGCCGGCGGCGTCCGGTGCCTCTACCAGCACCATGGTTTGACCTCGTTGTGGCGTCATGGTAACGCCGCCACTGTGGGCGACTATGCTGCCCGAAGCTCCAACCGACGATTGGCGATAATCTTTGCCGTAGCTGTAAGAGCCATTAAGCGTCGAGAACCTGCTACGATACTCACCGCTCACGCTGCTATTGGTACCGCCAGTTTGATCGTTAGCCAACGTCGCGCTATAGCTAATGTTGTTGTCTTCACCGGTAGAACCGTTAATACCCAGGCGGCTGCTGTCATAACCATTATCGGTATAGCCCAATGAGCTGTTCAGGCTCAAGGTCTGTGAACCCACGCTGAACGGAATCGACATCGTCAGGTAATAACGAGTTTCATCACGGTTATACATATCCGAGGTTCGCATAGCGGAAAGGCCGTAAGTGACGCGCCCATAATAGTTGTTATAACCCACTTGGTACTGCTTGGTACTGCCGCCACGGTTCCAGTAATCACGTACCGAACCGGTGATGTATAAAGAGCCGAAGCTATCGCCCAGCCCCTGGTTCAGAGTCAGTTGGTATTCACTGCGCTGACGGTTAACCGCATCTGCGCTCAACCCTTTACGTTCGTTGTCGCGCGAAAATACGGCATCTCGCAGAGAGAGATAACCTGAAGTTGAATAGCGATAGGCAGCAATCGTGAAGTTGGTGCTGGTTTCCGTCATCAACTTGCTGTAGCTGAGCTTATAACTTTGACCTGATTGGTCACCTTGCTTCAGACGGGTATTGGACTGAGTCACATCCAGAGCAAAGGCGCCGACCGGCGTCGCGACCGCACTTCCCAACAACACAGCGCCATAACCATCACTGGCGATCGCGCCGGTGTAACCGGTGATAATATTGGTAAACCCGCGCTGATAAGTCGCCTGGAACATGTCGGGTTCCTTGCTCAAATTATCATCGCGCACTCGGCCAGCAGTCATTGCATAACGCTGAATACCTGGGCGGAGCATCTGCGCCACTGATGCGTATGGAACGCTAAATTGGCGCTTGCTTCCATCGGCCTCATTAACGGTGACGTTCAAATCGCCGCCGTAACCGGTAGGATACAGATCGTTGATAACGAACTCACCCGGGGCAACGGTAGTCTGATAGATCAACTGGTTATTCTGACGAATTTCCACCAAGGCGTTACTTTGAGCCACCCCGCGCACAACCGGCGCATATCCATTCAGAGAGTCCGGCAACATGCGATCATCCGTAGCGATTTGCACGCCGCGAAAACCAATCGAGTCAAAGAAATCGCCGCTGGTGTAGCTGTCACCCAACGTCAGCATGCCGCGCACACCCGGAATGGCTCGTTGCGCATAGGTCGCGGTATTCTGCCAGTGAGTGCTTTCGTTGGAACGCCAATTAACGTTTGAGTCATGGCGTAACTGCCAACCAGCCACATTCAGCCCTGCATTCAACGTCAGGTAAGCATTGGTAGAGTCAGAATTGCTGCCGTTGGCAGAGCTGTGGGTATTGAAGGCGTTAAAATTATACGACAGGCTGCCAGCGGTAATACCACGATCCCAGAATTTTGGATCGACATAGCCACGTGCACTACGGCGCAACGCCGCCTGCGGGATACTGATATCCATACGCAATGAGCTGGTGTCAAAACGGTAATAAGCTTCCGGTACCCACTGAGCCAGACTTTTACATGTGTCGGTGTTAATAGAAGGATCGCTGCTTATCGCGGCGGTATCCACCCCAAACTCATCCAACGACAACAGGCTAAAACAGGTATCGGCACTGTTTTTTCCCGGCACATTTTTGAAATCGATACTTTTTTTGCCTTTCCATTCACCGTTAACATAAATATCTAGTGAATATTTACCCGCCAGAATAGGGTTACCATCACGGAAACGCGAGAGATCGACGCCCTGTGCATCGCCTATTAAAAAATTACTGTTGAAGGAAGCTTCAACAGGCGCGGCAGGTTTCTTGTTGTCGGCAGTGGTTTCAGCCCAGGCGAAACCGGAGGAAGCCAGACAAAGTGCGCTGCCAGACAGCAACAAAATTGATTTACAGTTAAATAACGCCAATTTAATAGCTGCAGAGATAGGTAACTCTTTCATATAAAGCATTCCTTTACCAAATTAAGCTCACCCCACCAATAGCCAAAGCTCTGGGGTATGAGGCTCTCTTCCAAGAGTTACTTTTGCTTATTCTTAGTGCGGGACACACGTCCGCCAAAATCGTTAATAGTGGTAAATGCAACGTCGGCAATACGTGAGCTGTCACCAGAGAACGACAGGGTTTTTTCCTGACCTGGCGCTAACATGTCGCCATGCGGTGCCAATGACACTTTCTTCTGGTTGACGACGGCATCTATTTCGGTAAACGACACGTAATAGGGTGTTGGGTTTTTCACGCTGACGCCGGCGCTGCTAAAGCGCCACTGCAATTTTTCAGGCGCATCGTTCGCTTCGCCAGTCAGACCGGCCGGACGATACAGCAGTTTGACGCGGGTGCGGAAAGCCACCTGTAAGAAGTTCTCTGGTGTATTACTGCTTGCCCCGGTAGGTGCTGGAGGGATCTCCAATACATTCAACCAGAACAGGGATTCTTTATCTTGTGCCAATGCTGTAGTAGTCAATGACACACGCAGTGCCTGACCCGTAGCCGGTTCAACACGGCTGATTGGCGGAGATACGATAAATGGCGCTTTGCTGTTTTCAGGCGTGGTTTTCGCATCGCCTTCGTCAATCCAGGATTGGATTAATGCCGGTGAAGCTCCATTATTTGATAATTGGACGGTAACTTCCCGTTGTTTTCCCGGATAAATAATACGCGTACCGTTAATGATGACACTGGAAAAAACGCTGCTACTGAATAGCATGGCAATCAACAATGCACTGTATTTTTTAAATGAATTTTTCATTATTTTATCACTGCGGTAGGGAAAAACGGCGGGGGAATAAACCACCCGCCCGAATAAGAATATTACTTATTGGTAAATAATGGTGTATTGAACGCTAGAAGTCACATCACCAGCGCCTGCTGCGTTAGTTGCATAATATTCTGCATAGTAGTTCAGGTCAGCAGAGTCGCCTTCGTTAGCAACAGTAACCCACTGGGAGTTATTCTGTGCACCGTTAGCGCCAGCCGCCAGAATAGGCAGGAACTGGTTGTTGCTACCTAACAGTTGAATCTGCACGTTAGTTGCAGCATCAGCTTGTGCTTGGTTATTCAGACGACCAGTATTGAAATCAACAGTTGCGCCTGGCTCAAAATAAGTAGCTACCTGACCTTTAGAACATTGAGTCAGGTTGATCGCGAATGGCGTACGACCGGCAGTTGAGCTCTGAGTTGCCAGGGTAGAAGCAGAAACTGTAGGCAGAGTTACGGTGAAATCTTTACCGCCTGGGGTGCTGATAGTACAAGTTTGGTCAGTTACTTTACCGTTAAAAGTAATAGTACCGTCCGCAGCTTGCGCAGAGAAAGAAGAAATACCTACGGTGCTTACAGCCAATGCTAATACAGCAGACAGTTTAGAGATTTTCATATTTAGACTCTCGATGAATTAATACAACCATTAAGTACATTCAACGATGCAACTCCTTGTCAGGAATGAAGCCCCGATGAATCCATTACCCGCCGAAATATAGACTAAGCGTATTCTTATTGTTAAATCGTTTAAAACATTCATAACCCCCCTCTTGATAGGAATAAACTATCAACAAATACCTATCGATCGATGTTGACGATTCAATCGAATAGGAATAATCTGTGATTTAGAAAGGCATGCAGTCGGAGATTTTGCCTTAAGGCTTGATTAACAGCACATTATTCCGTTTATTAACATTTTATTACATTTTGAGCGGTTTAGACTTCGCGACAAATTGCGCATTTAAGGGTCTGTAAGCGGCATTGCTCATCTTGGCTGCATCAAATAAGATATTTACCTATAAACAGACTGATTTTATTTTATTTTCGTTATAAAACAGATAGTTGTATATCAATCAAGGGATTGAGGAATGCGCAGTTCTTTTAGAGAGCAAAATAACGGAATTAATTATGTTTTCCAGCCTATGTTCGCAAAATCTGGACAATTGCTGGCCGTTGAGTGCCTGTCACGATTCACTTTTAATAGTGAATATGCGCATTTTTCTCCTGAACAATTCTTTCGCACTGCCGATAGCGCCACCCGGATTGAGATTCTGTTAGAGCAAGTCAGTCTGATAGAGAAATATAACCACTGGTTTCGCGACAATCAGGTGATAGCCACATTAAATGTGGACGACCATTCTCTGAGATCTTTGGCCAATAGCCATTTTGCAGAAAGAATCAGCGCTACTCGCTGTATTCATTTCGAAATCAGTGAGAACTCAACCCGACTGGTAAAAGATCGCGTCCATGGCGATCCCTCACTCAAGAGCTATTCATTTTGGCTCGATGATTTTGGTTCTGGCTACGCGGGTTTTTCTGCGTTGTATAACAGCCAGTTCCGCTTCGTTAAACTCGACCGTTTTTTATTGTGGGACTTTATGAAAAAGTCCGGCGGTGACGGTTTAATGCGCGCTTTATTGCGTTTTTTTCACCTTAATCATTACAAGGTGATTATCGAAGGGGTAGAAACTCCCGAACATAAAAGATGGCTGGACGAAATGCCATATTACGCACTGCAGGGAAAGCTGTGGAAGGAATCCGACATCAAGGATTTGAACTCGCTTCTTACAGCTGAATACTTTTAACTCATTATGGGTGTTTGCCATTATGTCTAAAAACAATGTCCTTGTGATTAGTGAGTGTAAGTACAGCTATGTCGGCCTTTCGGTATTACTGAAAAAACATTACGGTAAGTACGATATCAGACTGTTCTCGGATTTCATGCACGGCGGAGCCAAGGCGGAGAAAATAATTAAACACGACATCGCCCTGATCTTCACCTCACAAAATCTGGAGCAAAGCGTCAACGTCATTGAAAGCCTGGTGTCTTTACATCAGCAATACAACTCAAAAACACGCCTGCTGGTGTTTTATGACGATGAGCGCGTAGTAAAGTTATTATCGATCCTGGGGATTTCCGTTGAATTGGTCTCGACGCGCATTCCACTTTATTCGCTGCAGGAAAAAATACAAAACCTGTTGGAAAGCAAAGAGCCCGGCGGGATAAAAATGCAGAAAACCCGGGAACTCAGCCCGGCGGAAAGTGACGTTATTTTCAATTTGTTGCGTGGCGACAGCCTGCTGCATATTGCCCAAAAGCGCGGCACTCATCCCAAAACCATTTTCTCTCAGAAATACAGTGCGATGAAAAAACTGCGTTTGCGCAGCATGAGCACTATCTTCGTCGCCAGCAAGTAAACCTTCAGGCCGCCGCCCGGCGGCCTTTTCCCTTGGTTACGTTAAAATAATGTAACAATGAACGATAAAGCAGTAACAGCCAAATAACACTTCTGCCTGTTGGTTAGGATCCAGCCACGGAAATTTCCCGTGAGCCATGTCGTCTGGATCAAAAAAACATCAGGAGATGTTATGAAGTCATCCTTATTCAGCCGTTATACCTGTCTTGTGTTGAGCCTCTTGCTGACACTGGTGTCATTGGCACTATTGCCGCACCAGCCTTGGTTTTGGCTGCCAACGATCATTTTTGGTGGTCTGAGCGCACTGGGTATTTACGATCTGACCCAACAGCGCCACGCTATCTGCCGTAACTACCCGATCATCGGCCGTTTGCGCTTTTTCTTCGAATTTATCCGCCCGGAAATACGCCAGTATTTATTGGAAGAAGATAACGCGCAGATCCCGTTCTCACGCACCCAACGCACGCTGGTTTATCGTCGGGCCAAAAACGAGATGGGTGACAAACCGTTCGGCACCCAGTTGGATGTTTATCAAACCGGCTATGAATGCATCGGCCATTCCATGCGCCCAGTGGAGGTGTCCGACCCGACCAGTTTTCGCGTGGCGATCGGCGGCCCTGGCTGCAGCCAGCCCTACTCCGCCTCTATTTTCAACATCTCCGCCATGAGTTTCGGCGCCCTGTCGGCCAACGCTATTCGTGCTCTTAACCTGGGTGCAGCGAAAGGCAATTTCTACCACGACACCGGTGAAGGCAGTATTAGTCGCTATCACCGAGAGAACGGCGGTGACCTGGTGTGGGAACTGGGCAGTGGTTATTTTGGCTGCCGTACCGCCGACGGCCATTTTGATCCACAGCGCTTTGCCGAGCAGGCTAAAAACCCGCAGGTCAAAATGATTGAAATCAAACTCAGTCAGGGTGCCAAGCCGGGCCATGGCGGCATTCTGCCGGCTAAAAAAGTGGATGCGGAAATTGCCGCGACGCGCGGCGTCCCAGAAGGGGTCGACTGTATTTCTCCGGCCTCGCACAGTGCCTTCAGCACCCCGGTGGAAATGATGCACTTCATTCAGCAGCTACGCGAACTCTCCGGCGGAAAACCCGTGGGTTTCAAGCTGTGTATCGGCCACCCATGGGAGTTTGTCGCCATCGTCAAAGCCATGCTGCAAACCCAAATATTGCCGGACTTTATCGTGGTGGACGGTAAGGAAGGTGGGACCGGTGCCGCGCCGCTTGAGCTGTCCAACTATATGGGCATGCCGCTGCGCGAAGGATTACTGTTTGTGCATAACACCCTGGTCGGCTGCGGGTTGCGTGACAAGGTCAAAGTCGGCGCCAGCGGCAAAATCATCAGCGCCTTCGACATCGCCAGCGTGTTAGTGCTGGGTGCCGATTGGGTGAACTCCGCACGCGGCTTTATGTTCGCCGTCGGCTGCATTCAGTCACAGAGTTGCCACACCAACCACTGCCCAACCGGTGTTGCCACCCAAGATCCGCTACGACAAAAAGCACTGGTGGTACCGAACAAAGCGGAGCGCGTTTATCATTTCCACCAGAATACGGTAAAAGCGCTGGCGGAAATGTTGGCGGCTGCCGGGGTCAGTCGCCCGGAACAGCTGACCTCGCACCATATGCTGCGCCGCATTACCTCAACGGAAATCAAGGTCTATGCCGACATCTATTACTACCTGAAACCTGGGGCACTGTTGCAAAAAGAGATTGAAAGCGATTTCTATGCGCGCATGTGGCGTATGGCGACACCCAACAGTTTCGATCAGGCGATCGCCCTGCCGGTTTAATCGGTGGATTGTCCCCTCGCCTCAGGGAAGGACTTTGGAGAGGGGTTGCTTGCTACGGCAGCCTTACCCCTTAACGGCGAGAGGACATGTGGGTTACGCCTTGCGCGCCGGGGCGTCACCAGCCACATAATATTCGGCGGTGCTGCGCGGCAGCGGCGTGCGCTGGCGGATACGATCGGCTATTTTCTCGGCGATCATGATGGTGGTAGCATTCAGGTTACCGGTAATGATCAACGGCATAATGGAGGCGTCCACCACCCGCAGCCCTTCCATGCCGTGCACCCGGCCCTGCCCATCAACCACCGCCATCTCGTCTTCACCCATTTTGCATGAGCAGGAAGGATGGAATGCGGTTTCGGCATGCTCACGCACAAAAGCATCCAACTGTTCGTCGGTCTGGACTTCCGGCCCAGGACTGATTTCACGCCCCCGGTACTCATCCAGCGCTGGCTGCGCCATGATTTCACGCGTGATGCGAATGGCATCGCGGAACTCTTGCCAGTCCTGCTCTGTCGCCATGTAGTTGAACAGAATGCTCGGGTGCTGGCGCGGATCTTTGGATTTCACCTGCACCCGACCGCGGCTCGGCGAGCGCATCGAACCGACGTGAGCCTGAAAACCGTGCTCTTTCACCGCATTGCTGCCGTTGTAGTTAATCGCCACCGGCAGGAAATGATACTGAATGTTCGGCCAGGCGAACTCTTCCCGGCTGCGGATAAAGCCACCGGCTTCAAACTGGTTGCTGGCGCCAATGCCGCTGCCGTTGAAAAGCCATTCCGCGCCAATTTTTGGCTGGTTAAACCATTGCAGCGCCGGGTATAACGAGACCGGTTTTTTACAGGCGTACTGCAAGTACATTTCCAGGTGGTCCTGCAGGTTCTCACCCACGCCCGGCAGATCGTGCACCAGCTCAATGTCCAGACGGTTCAGCAGCGAGGCAGGTCCCACGCCGGAACGTTGCAGGATCTGCGGTGACGCGATCGCCCCTGCGCACAGCAACACTTCCCGGCGCGCACGCGCACTGGTGATCTCCTTGGCCTCACCCTGCAAGTAATCAACACCCACCGCCCGCTTGCCGTCGAAACGGATGCGGTCGGTCAGCGCATGGGTCACAATCTTCAAATTAGGGCGGGAACGCGCCTGATCCAGATAACCACGGGCGGTGCTGGCACGACGACCTTTCGGCGTGACGGTACGATCCATCGGGCCGAAGCCTTCCTGCTGGTAACCATTAAGATCATCGGTACGCGGATAACCCGCCTGCACGCCAGCCTCCACCATCGCGTGGAATAACTCGTTATTACCGGCCTTCGGCGTAGTTACGCTGACCGGGCCCTCGCCGCCGTGGAAATCATTCGGGCCGATGTCGCGGGTTTCCGCCTTGCGGAAATACGGCAGACAATCCAGGTAGCTCCAGTCTTCCAGACCCGGTGCCTTCGCCCAATTGTCGAAATCCATCGCGTTACCGCGGATGTAGCACATGCCATTAATTAGCGATGAACCGCCCAGTCCCTTACCACGGCCACATTCCATGCGACGATTGTCCATGTGTGGCTCAGGATCGGTTTCATAGGCCCAGTTGTAACGGCGACCCTGCAGCGGGAATGCCAACGCAGCGGGCATCTGAGTGCGAAAATCCATCCGATAGTCCGGGCCGCCGGCTTCCAGCAGCAGCACGCTGACGTCAGCGTCTTCGGTTAAACGGGTGGCTAATACGTTACCGGCCGAGCCGGCCCCGATAATGATGTAATCGTATTCCATCGATATCTCCTTATCCCCTTCGTCTTTCAAGCCACAGCGTTGTTGGCTGCATGCGCTCACCCCAGTCACTTACTTAAGTAAGCTCCTGGGGACTCCCGCACTTGCCGCCTAGCTGTGACTTGAAATCCATTGGGTGTATATTTTTATGATTAATAGCTTAGGATGCCCGGACAAGCATTTAATCGATAATGGGGTGTTTAAAAGATGGAAATATATTCACCCAGCTCGACCTGAATCGACTTAATTTGGGTGTAGTGTTCCAGCGTACCGAGGCCATTCTCGCGACCGACGCCAGACTGCTTGTAGCCGCCAACCGGCATTTCCGCCGCCGACTCGCCCCAGGTGTTAATCCAGCAGATGCCGGCTTCCAGTTGGTGGATCACCCGGTGGGCGCGGGTCAGATCGTTAGTGACAACCCCGGCAGCCAGGCCAAAGGCAGTATCGTTGGCGCGACGTATCACTTCTTCTTCGCTGTGATAGCTGAGGATGCTCATGACCGGCCCGAAGATCTCTTCTCGCACGATTTCCATCTCGTCACGGCAATCGCTAAATACCGTCGGGGCCACATAAGCGCCCTTGGAAAATTCACCGGCCGTCACACGCTCGCCGCCGCACAGCAGACGCGCGCCGCTGTTCTTACCACTTTCGATAAAGCGCAGCACCGACTCCATGTGCGCGAAGCTGACCAGCGGGCCAAAATTGGTTTGCGGATCGGTAGGATCACCCAGACGAATGCGGTTTACCCGTTCGAGAATTTTGGCTTCGAATTGCGCCTGCAGCGCTGCCGGTACAAACACGCGGGTACCGTTGGTACACACCTGGCCGGAGCTGTAGAAATTGGCCATCATGGCAATATCGGCGGCGCGATCCAAGTCGGCGTCATCAAAGATGATCAGCGGCGATTTACCGCCCAGTTCCATGGTGACTTCTTTCAGCGTCGAGCCGGAGGCGTTAGCCATCACTTTTTTGCCGGTTTTCACGCCGCCGGTGAACGACACCTTGGCGATGCCCGGATGATCGGTCAGGTACTGACCGACTTCTGCACCACTGCCGGTGACCACATTGAACACGCCGTCCGGCAGGCCGGCTTCGGTGTAGATCTCGGCCAGCTTCAGCGCCGTCAAAGAAGTCACTTCGCTCGGTTTGAAGATCATGGCATTGCCCGCGGCCAGCGCTGGCGCAGATTTCCACAAGGCAATTTGAATCGGGTAGTTCCAGGCACCGATACCGGCCACCACGCCCAGCGGCTCTCGGCGGGTATAAACAAAAGAAGTGTCGCGCAGCGGGATCTGCTGCCCTTCGATAGCCGGGATAAGGCCAGCGTAATATTCCAGCACGTCGGCACCGGTGACAATATCTACCGCCATGGTTTCCGACATCGCCTTGCCGGTATCCAGCGTTTCCAGCGCGGCCAGTTCGTCGTTGCACTCACGCAGAATATCCACCGCACGACGCAGGATACGAGAACGTGCCATCGCCGTCATCGCCGCCCATACCTTCTGTCCACTGGCTGCGCTGGCAACCGCACGGTTGACGTCTTCAGCGCTGGCGGACTGGATCTCGGCAAGCACTTCGCCATTCGCCGGGTTCACTGCGTT
Source organism: Serratia proteamaculans (assembly GCF_008830365.1). Classification (GTDB taxonomy): domain Bacteria; phylum Pseudomonadota; class Gammaproteobacteria; order Enterobacterales; family Enterobacteriaceae; genus Serratia; species Serratia proteamaculans. The sequence goes on from NZ_WBKI01000002.1 coordinate 238,672, forward strand.
GAAGGTTTTTCCATCGGTACTGTCTACATAGGCACCATTAATATAGAGCTTCTGTAAGCCAAAACGGGACATAGGTTCTCCTTGGGTTGTCCTCAGGGTGGCGTGTGCCCCCGGAGTTGAAACGTAATGTAATCGGTAGTGAGCGCAATCGCCTGTGCCTGATTAAACGCCGCACCGCGCAACGCGCTGCGTAACCACAGACCGTCAATCAATGCCGCCAGCCCTTTGGCCGCCAGCCGTGCCTGCGTCTTCGGCAGTTCGCGGCTAAATTCAGCACACAGGTTGGAATACAAACGACGACCGTTCACCTGTTGCAACCGGTTAAGCTGCGGTTGGTGCAGACTGCTGGCCCAAAAAGCCAACCAGGTTTTCATCGCCGCGCTGTTGATCTGACTGTCGTCGAAGTTACCGGCGACGATCGCCTGCAGCCGTGATGCCGGGCTGTGGTCGCTCAACGCCTGTAACCGCAGCTTCACCGCCTCGCCCAAATGGCTAATCAAATAGCGCATTGTGGCTTCCAGCAGGCCGTTCTTATCCTTGAAATAGTGGCTGATAATGCCGTTGGAAACGCCCGCCCGTCGCGCTATCTGCACAATAGTGGCGTCATGCATTCCAACTTCATTGACTGCGGCCAGCGTGGCATCTATCAACTGCTGCCTTCTGATCGGCTGCATTCCTACCTTTGGCATAATTCGACTCTCACAAAACCGACTTCGGCCTCGTCTCAGCGGCGGGATTTCACCGTCTTTCCGCCTGCTGAACTTGGTCTTCATGGCAACTATTAAACTTTTTTTTGATTGAACGTTCAATAAAAATTGCATATATTTTATTACCGCTTGGTTACAAATATGTACTTTTCGGTTGTGGAACTGGCTGATTTTCGTGAGGTATTTAACGAATCTGACCAAAATCAGTGTCTGTAAGCGGTTCCCACCACGAAACGATTTCCCGTTTCGTTAACAAACAAAGCGGCAACTTTTGGCAAGCAGAACAGCAATTGCCGCGGCGTTTTTATCCGCACTGTTTCCGGGCGACACCTGAGTGTCGTTCAGGCTGGTGTGTGGGCACGATTTTACTCAGTTGTTAAAAAACAGAGGAAGACGATGACAACACGCGAAACCTCCTCAAAACCACAAAAGGATGGCCTTAATCCTGTGGTTTTCTTCACCTCCGCGGGGCTGATCCTGGCCTTCTCGCTGATGACTATCTTTTTTACCGATTTCTCCGGGCGATGGATCACCCGCACCCTGAATTGGGTTTCTACCACCTTCGGCTGGTACTATCTGCTGGCCGCTACCCTGTACATCGTATTTGTGGTGTTTATCGCCGCTTCACGCTTTGGTTCAATCAAGCTCGGGCCTGAACAATCAAAACCCGAATTCAGCCTGATGAGCTGGGCAGCGATGCTGTTTGCCGCCGGTATCGGCATCGATCTGATGTTCTTCTCGGTCGCCGAACCGGTGACACAATATATGATGCCGCCGGAAGGCCAGGGCCAGACGCTGGAAGCCGCACGCCAGGCGATGGTCTGGACGCTGTTCCACTACGGGCTGACCGGTTGGTCGATGTATGCGCTGATGGGCATCGCTCTTGGCTACTTCAGCTACCGCTATAACCTGCCGCTGACCATCCGTTCGGCGCTGTACCCGATCTTCGGTAAGCGCATCAACGGCCCGATCGGCCACAGCGTTGATATTGCTGCGGTACTGGGCACCATCTTCGGTATCGCCACCACGCTCGGCATTGGCGTGGTGCAGTTGAACTACGGGCTGAAAGTCCTGTTCCACATACCGGAAAACCTGACAGTTCAGGCCGCGTTGATCCTGCTGTCGGTGATCATGGCCACTATTTCGGTGACCTCCGGCGTCAACAAGGGCATCCGTATTCTTTCCGAGCTCAACGTGCTGCTGGCTCTGGGGCTGATCCTGTTCGTGCTGTTCTTCGGCGATACCGAGTTCCTGCTTAATGCGCTGGTGCTCAACGTCGGCGATTACGTCAACCGCTTCATGGGTATGACGCTTAACAGCTTCGCCTTCGATCGTCCGGTAGAGTGGATGAACAACTGGACCCTGTTCTTCTGGGCCTGGTGGGTAGCCTGGGCACCCTTTGTCGGCCTGTTCCTGGCGCGAATTTCACGCGGGCGTACCATCCGCCAGTTTGTGGTCGGCACGCTGATTATTCCTTTCGTGTTTACTCTGCTGTGGCTGTCGATCTTCGGTAACAGCGCGCTGTACCAGATTATTCACGGCAACGCTGCCTTTGCGCAGGAAGTGATGCAGTACCCGGAACGCGGTTTCTACAGCCTGCTGGCGCAGTACCCGGGCTTTACCTTCAGCGCCTCGGTGGCGACTATCACTGGCCTGCTGTTTTACGTCACCTCGGCGGACTCCGGTTCGCTGGTGCTGGGTAACTTCACCTCGCGCCTGAGCGACATCAACAATGATGCCCCCAACTGGCTGCGTATTTTCTGGTCGGTAGCGATTGGCCTGCTGACCATAGGTATGTTGATGACCGACGGCGTGCCCGCGCTGCAAAAAACCACGGTGATCATGGGCCTGCCGTTCAGCTTTGTGATCTTCTTTGTGATGGCCGGGCTGTATAAATCGCTGCGGGTAGAGGATTACCGCAAGGCCAGCGCCCTGAATACGACTGCACCGATGCCGGTGTCCAGCAATGACGTGTTGAACTGGAAACAGCGCCTGTCACGGGTGATGAATTATCCGGGTACCCAATACACGCAGAAAATGATGGATACCCGCTGCCGGCCGGCGATGCAGGAAGTGGCGCGTGAGCTGGAATTGCGCGGTGCCAAAGTGGAGTTCAGTGAGGTGCCACCAACCGAAGATGAGCGTTTAAACCATCTGGAGTTGCTGGTGCATTTGGGTGAAGAGCAGAACTTTACCTACCAAATCTGGCCACAACGTTACTCCGTGCCGGGCTTTACCTATCGCGCCCGCTCCGGTAAATCTCACTACTACCGGTTGGAAACCTTCCTGATGGAAGGCACCCAGGGCAATGACCTGATGGACTACAGCAAGGAACAGGTGATCGGCGATATCCTCGATCAGTACGAAAAACACCTGAACTTTGTGCACATCCACCGCGAGGCGCCGGGGAATACCCTGACCTTCCCGGATATGTAAGCGTTAAAATGCCTAAGGCCACATCACGTGGCCTTAGGTTTTCAGGCTAACCTGAGTCTGCAGCACTTATTTCGCCATGCTGTCTTTTTTCATTTCATCTTTTTTCATGCCGTCTTTGGCCATACTGTCTTTCTTCATGCCGTCGTGTTTCATCGCATCTTTACTCATACTGTCCTTCTTCATGCAATCCTTGCTCATGCAGTCTTTCTTCATGGCGTCTTTTTTCATGCCATCTTTAGCCATGCCGTCATGAGACATCTGGCCCATGTTGTCCTTTTTCATCGCGTCTTTGCTCATGCTGTCTGCCGCATTGGCAGCGACAGAACCCAACATCAACGCGCTACACATCATCACTGCGAATAACTTTTTCATGGTATTTCCTTCTCTCATTTAAAAAGCACCTGTGTGCCGGGGGATAGTTGCGGCCTTCGTTAGCTGCCGCCAAACCAGTTGTAACCTTGATCTTCCCAGTAACCGCCGGGAAAACGGTTGGTGACTTCAATCACCTGAATGTGTTTCGGATTCTTGTAGCCGAGCTTGGTCGGCATGCGCAGCTTCATCGGGTAGCCGTATTTACGTGGCAGGATCTGGCCGTCGTAAGTCAGCGCCATAATGGTTTGTGGATGCAGCGCCGTGGCCATATCGATGCTGGTGTAGTAATCGTCGGCGCATTTGAAACTGACATATTTGGCGCTCAGGTCCGCACCGATCGCCTGGAGAAATTCCGCGAACGGCACCCCGCCCCACTTGCCGATCGCACTCCAACCCTCTACGCAGATATGGCGCGTCACCTGACTGATTTGCGTCATCTTGTGCAATTGCGGCAGCGTCCAGGGCTGCTTATTCAGCACCAGTCCGCTGACTTCCAGCCGATAGTCGTCGCCATTAATATCCGGTGCCTGTTCCTCGGCATAAAACGCATTGAACGGGAACGGACGGGTGATCATCGATTCGGGGTACACCGGTGCCAGATGGTCGGCATTGAACAGCCAGCCCTGTACCCGATCGTTAAACCGCGAGATGCGGTTCAGCGCCTGTTCCACATTGGCGTTGTCGCTGATGTCACAACCGGTGAGCATCGCAATACCGCCCAGCGTCAGCCCGTTGCGCAGGAAGCGCCGCCGCGAAGAAGACTCCAGTTGGCGTGCCAGCAATTGCTGCGCCTCCCTGACGATCTCCCACCCTTCGCTCAGGTTGATCGGCTGTTTATCTGCTTTCATCGGGCTCTCCTTAACGTCCACGCAGCATGGCCAACAACGTGCGTGGCACCAGCGCTACCATCACCAGATGCACCACCACAAACCCCACCAGCGCCGACATGGCAAAAAAGTGGATATAGCGTGCCGCGTCATAGCCACCGAGCAGCTCACGCAGCAGCGGAAATTGCACCGACTTCCACAGCACCAGGCCGGAAAGCACCATCACCACGCCCGCCACCATCACAAACAGGTAGGCTGCCCGCTGCACCATGTTGTAATGGCGTAAATCGTTATGGCCGAGCTTGCCCCGCAGCGCTGCCAGCAAATCGCCGAGTAAGGCTTTCGGGCTGAGCGGCCAGAATTTGCGTTTCAGCCGGCCACTGAAAATATTAATCAGCAGATAACACAGACCGTTAATGCCAAACAGCCACATGCCGGCAAAGTGCCACTGCAACGCGCCGCCCAACCAACCGCCCAGCGTCAGCTCATTGATAAAACTGAAGTTAAACAACGGCGAAGCGTTATAGATGCGCCAGCCGCTGGCCACCATGATCAACATCGCCAGCGCATTCAGCCAGTGCGTTAGGCGCAGCCACAGCGGATGGATCAGCACCGGTTTTTCCGGCGTAATGGACATGGCCATGGGGCTCTCCTGAGGGTGGCGGTTTCGATGTGCTGAGTATCCGCCTGATTTGTTCCCCAAGACCTCACGCAAAGTTAAATAAAATGTGATAACTCCGGCTGCGTCGCTTGTGTAGACTTCAATCAGGTCTGGCAATCAGCGGTGAGAAGAATGGATAAGCCAAAGAAAATTTTAATCGTCGAGGATGACGGCAATATCGCAGAGCTGCTGCAATTACATCTGCGTGATGAAGGCTATGACATCAGCCATGCCGCCGATGGCAATCTGGGTATGGCGATGCTGGAACAGGGCGGCTGGGACGCGCTGATCCTCGATCTGATGCTGCCGGGGATCGACGGGCTGGAGATCTGCCGTCGGGCACGCAATATGACACGCTACACGCCGATCATCATCACCAGTGCGCGTTCCAGCGAAGTGCATCGCGTGCTGGGATTGGAGCTGGGCGCTGACGACTACCTCGCCAAACCCTTTTCCATGCTGGAGCTGGTGGCCAGGGTCAAAGCGCTGTTTCGCCGTCAAGAGGCGATGAGCCGCAACCTGCGAATGGACGCCGGCACGCTCAGTTTTGACGGCTTGACCATAGATCCGATTGCCCGTGAAGTGCATTTGAACCAGCAGACGGTCGATCTGACGCCGCGTGAATTTGACCTGCTGTATTTTTTTGCCAAACACCCCGGCAAGGTATTTTCCCGCCTCAGCCTGCTCAATCAGGTGTGGGGTTATCAGCATGAAGGCTACGAGCACACCGTGAATACTCATATCAACCGGCTGCGTATCAAGATCGAAACCAATCCGGCGGAACCCGAGCGCATCCTCACCGTGTGGGGCATGGGCTATAAATTCGCGGCGGTGCCGCAAGAGTAAACCATGAAAAATCTTACGCTAACGCAACGCCTGACCCTGATCTTCGCCCTGTTGATGGTAGTCAGCTGCGCCATCTCCGGCTGGATGCAGGTGCGCAGCAGCACCCAGTACAGCCAGGCGGTGATCCAACGACTGTCCGGTAATCTGGCGCAGCACATTGCCGACAGCAACCCGCTGTTGGGGCAAAACGGGCTGAACGCGCAGTCGGTGCAAAACCTGTTCGGTCAACTGATGGCGGTGAATCCCAGCGTTGAGGTGTACCTGCTCGATAAGCAGGGCGAGATTATCGGCAACGCCGCACCGGCCGGTCACCTGAAACGGCAGAAAGTGGATTTACAGCCGCTGCAGGCGCTGTTTGAGGGTGCCAGTATGCCGGTTTACGGCGATGACCCGCGTAATCCGGATGCCAAAAAAGTGTTCAGCGCCGCGCCGCTCAAGGTCAATGGCCAGGTTGAGGGCTATTTGTATGTGGTGCTACTGGGCGAGGATTACGACGCGTTAACCAGCCATGCTTTGCATAACTCTGCGGTCTCCATGGCGCTGTGGACCTCGGGCCTGATGGTGCTATTTAGTCTGGTGGCCGGTGGTTTTGCGTTTTATTGGGTGACCCGACCTATCCGCCGTTTGACACGTCAGGTCAGTGAGTTGGACAGCGGTGGCATCGCGGCAGTACAAGCCTATGCAGCACTGCCGGCCGACAGCGGCGGTCGCGATGAAGTCAGCCGACTGCAGCAGGCATTCCGCAGCATGGCGCAGCGTATCGCCGAACAGTGGCAGACGCTTTCGCAGCAGGATCAGCAACGCCGCGAATTTATCGCCAACATCTCGCACGATCTGCGTACCCCACTGACGTCACTGCACGGCTATCTGGAAACCCTGTCGGTCAAGTCCGCCAACCTGAGCGAAAACGATCGTCAACGCTATCTGGAGATCGCCTTGGCGCAGAGCCGCAAAGTAGGTCGATTGGCGCAGGAACTGTTCGAATTGGCGCGGCTGGAATATGGCGTGGTGAAACCGCAGAAAGAGCCGTTCTCACTCAGCGAACTGGTGCAGGATGTCTTCCAGAAGTTCGAATTGGCAGCAGAGGCTCGCCAGCAAAGGCTGCTGGCGGATATTACCCCCGGCATTCCGTTGGTGTTTGCCGATGTCAGCATGATTGAGCGGGTACTGACCAACCTGCTGGACAACGCCATCCGCCACACGCCGCAGGGCGGTGAGATTGAGGTGCGCCTGTGGCAACAGGCAGGCAAGGTGCTGGTGCAGGTTAATGACAGCGGCCCGGGCATCCCGCAGGAACTACGCGCCGACCTGTTCGTGCGCCCTTCGATTCTGAGCAGCGCCCGCCGCCATGCCAGCGGGTTGGGACTGATGATCGTTCGGCGCATTTTGCTGCTGCACGACAGCGATATCCAACTGGTCGAGCGGCCGCAAACCGGTGCCTGTTTCCGCTTTTCGATCCCGCTGCGTTAGTTAATGCAGCTTTTATCGACGCTGATAAATTTGTCGTTATAAATAATAAATTTCTGCCCTTTCAGCCGAATGCCTGCATGGGTCAGCGTATCACCGGGGCGCAGGTATTCGGTGATCCCCTCCTCGTCGGTACTGTCACAACCGGGCTTGAGCAGAAACTTAAAGTAGGTGTTGCCGGTATTAGTGAGCGTGCCACGCTGCGGATCCAACCGATAGGCGAAATGACTCTGGCGTGGGCGCACCACCAAAATGGTGTCCATCACCACTATCGGCTCCAGATTGACGCCGGCAGTTTGACGCTGCGCCGGGTCGAAAAGGCGGGTGGGAATTTCGCGAAATGATACCCGGTAATAACGTTCGCGATCGTCCTGCGGGCCACGGTAGAAGAACTTGTAATATTCGCCCTGCCCGGCCTGCAGTTGCAGCTGGCGCGGGGCAAACAGCAGTTCGCCGTCCGCCGGGCGGCTGCGAGCCTCATTCTCCCCCGGCCGGTCAATGGCTCGCAAAGTCACCTGATAAATACGCGCGCTGCGGTTATTGTTCAGCACCCGCTTGGCGGTGAATGATTGGTCCTGATCCATCGCAAACGTCAGAGTGCCGACATTAATCGCCGTCGCGCTCAATGGCAGACACAGTAGCCACAACAGCCAGCTTCTCACGGAATTTCCTCTAGTTAATATTGCGCCAGGTGGCTTCAACGTGGATCTCCCCGGCGGCACTGACGTCGCCATACCAGCCGTTGCCGTCCACCGTCTTTAGCGAGATCGGGTTATTCATCGGAATGCTGAACTTCACCCGGGTTTTGTTTAACACCCCGACCTCGCCGGAAATATCGTTCCACGGCGTGCTGCTCCATAACGCGTTAGTCATGTCATGCCACTGCCCGTCGCAGCCGGCGTCATAGCTCTGCTGACCATTGGTGCTGGTAGTGATACTGAGCGTGGCCGGAAAGGGTACCTGGCTGTGGCTATCCGCCGAGGAAAAAATACAGTAATTAATCCCGTTGATGGCCTGCGTCGGGCCGGTAGCCATCACCCTCACCTGATCGGCGGCGGTCTTACCGCTGGTGGTGACGATATAACCAAATTCCAGCGGTGGCTCTGCCGGGCCGACGTAGCCCTCACGGTGCGGCTGGTTGTCGTAGTCGTCAGAAATGATGCTGATACTGAAATCACGCGGTTTGATAATCAACTGGTTGGAGGTGGAAAACTCATACCAACCGGACTCTGGCGAAGTGGTGTTCTGAAAGCGGAAGTTAATCAGGTCGCGAGTGCCGCTGTCGGAGATGCCCAGCTTCACCATCTGTTTGAAAAAGTTGCTGGCGAAGAACACATAGATCACATTGCTGCTCTTCAGTTGGTTAAAGGTGTAGTAACTGCCGGTACCCGAGGTATTTTTCCAGCTGTTTCCGTCCAGGCTGAACTGCAAATCGGCGGCGTTGGTCGCCGAGGTTAACGCCGCATTGTTGATCGCCGGGAACACATGAATCGAGGTGTTACTGACGCTGCCGTCGGTCTGCAGATCGTAACTGACCATTTTGCAGGTAATGCCGGAACGCGAACCGATCGTCTGGTTTTTGCAGTCGGCATTACCTTCACCGATGATCGGCACACCGTCACTGTTAACAAACACTTCCGACACCGCGTTGGTGTTGATAAAGCGCAGATGCGCCGCCTTGCTGTGGGTCACGTTGCGTTTATACCAGCTACCTCTGCTCTGATCCTGGCAACGTCCCCCGTTACTGGCATCGTAGACGTCTGCGGTCTGGCAACCATTAATCTGCATGCTGAACGCATCACCGGGCACCATCTGTTTTAGATACTGATAGAAACTCGGCGACATCATGCCGTGCATCCATTTAGCACCACCCGAGGTCACTACCGCACCATAAAACCCTTTTTCATCGGTGGCCTGCGGCAAAATCAGGCTGGTATCCATATTACAACCGCCATACCAGTTAATGCAGCGCAGCCCGAGGAACGGGTTCTTGATCGGGGCATTTTCCAGCCACATGTCAAAACGGTTGTTGGCCGACAGGCCGGTGTTATAGCCGTTATCCACATAGCCCAGGCTCTGCTGGTAAATGGTGCCGGAGCCGCCGTATTTCAGCCCGGTCCATTTATTGGCACCGGTCATGCGCGGATCCAATGCCCCGGACGGGGTGACAAAAAAGTTGTCATCGGCGTTATTTTCGACAAACACAAACTTCACCGTCGCGGCATCCGGCCAGTTGGTGACGGTGACCGCCGCCCGCAGGGGTAAAGCAGCCAACAGCATCAGCAGCAGCGTAAACTTAGCCTTCATTCGCCATTTCTCCTGCCTGCTGGTTACCCGCATAGGTTTTAAGTCCGGTACAAATCACGTCGCCGACCCATATCGCCCCTTGCGCCTTGCTCAGATCCAGGCCCACTTCGCAGCTCTGGTTACCGCTGTAGGTAAAGTCGATCACCGGGAATTTCTTATCGACGTCCATAATGAATTCACCTTTCTCATCAGTGCGGGTGCGGCCGATATGGTTCTTGATATAGGCATTAGCCAGCAACGTGCCGTCTTCCGCCTTGATGCGACCAAACACCGTCACCATCTGTTTAATTTCCGGCGTGATCACCGCCACGTTACCTGGATACAGCGTCAGCTTGCTCTTGCGCCTGGTGACGATGTCGAAGCTTTCCGCCGAGTTTTTATTGTTCATTAACTCAACTTCGTACTGCCCGTAAGGCGATAACGGCACATAATTTTTATTGCCGGTCAGCTTCACCGTCCGGCCATCAACCCGAGCGGTCAGCATGCCGTCATTTTCGATGCCGGTGTTAAAGATGATGCCCGCATTGCCCTCATTTCTGCCGCTGGCCGCAATATCATGCCCTTGCCAGCCCACGCTGCCGCTGGCGGTCAGGCTGGTGTTAACGTAACCGTCGGCAGAGCTGCTGACGTTGACCGTACCAGCGGAATACTTGGTGTCAAAGCGCGCGTAGGCGCCGCCGTTCATACTGTTGTCGCCATTGGTGTCACCGGAGATCGCCCGCGACAGGTTGGCACCAAGGGTACGGATTGGCCCGTCTTGAATATCTTTACGCGCAGCCAGGTTAGCGGTGGTATAGCCGTTCTGGTTTGAAATCCCGGCGCTGAGCCAGTTGCCCATCGGCAGTGAAAAATCGAGTGCGATGTATTTACCGGTATTCGAACTGTAGCCACCGTTGTTGTAGCGCTGAACGCCGGCACGCACGCCAAGCGTGCCAAAACGGCCGGTGAAAATATTTTGATAATAATCAGCGTTGTAATAGTGGCTGCTGTTCTTTTTATCGTCGTTGTAACTGAGGCTTAGGCTGCCCAACGGCGACCAAAGCGCGCCAAAATTCATCGTGCCACCGATGGCGCGGTTGTGCGCATCGTTTTGCAGCAGCTTGTCACCGATCACCGTTTTTTCCTGGTTGACCCACAGGCTGCTGAAACCGCCGGGCAGCGCAGCACTGACGCTGTTGACCAGGCTCCAGGAATGGTCAGACGCCGCCATGTTCTGCACGTTGAACTGAATGGATTGGGTCAGTGGCACGCTGATACGGCTTTCGCCCACCGCGTTGCTGTCAAACGAGTAACCGGAAAGCGCCCAGTTCAGCGTCCGCAGGTTACCGGTGGCCGAAGCGCCGATCAGGTAAGAATCCTTGGCCTGCCGTTGGCGTTGATCATCACCACGCCAGTCGTCCATGCGGATCATCCCGCCCCAAAATTGCCAGGCCAGCGGTGCATTAGCACCGCGGTTGGGGCTAAACAACTTGTTTACCCGCTGCATGCGTTTATCCACCACCCGACCGTTGACCACTACCTCAACCTCAACGTCATAAATGCCGTAGGGCAAGTTGCCGGTATCCACTTCATGGTTGCCCATAGCGAAGTTCTGCACGCTCAGCAGTCGTCCCTCGCGCGACAAATGTACTTCCCCCGCCGAGGGGAAGAACGCCACGATCGGCGTCAGCGATTGGCTGTTATCAAATACGGTGGAGTTGGCGCGGTTACCGTAAGACAGGCCATAAATCTTGCTGGAGTTGATGGTGGTGACCGGCCCCAGCGACTGCAGATTCCAACTGTCCAGCATGCCGGCGGCAAATCGACGGCCAGCAAAATCACGTTCGTACATCGCCTTATACAGCGTGGCATTCTCATCGCCGCTGCCGATACCATAGACGGAACCGTTAACTTCAACATGATGCTCACGCAGGGCAGTGACGCTGTTGAGCGACAAATAGCTGGAGGTATTGCCCTTGCTGGCCCGGGTGCGGTTATCGTAAACCCCGAGGTTATAATCCAGCGTGCTGCTGATGGCATCCACGCTGGAAACGCCGATGTCACTGGAGCGAGCACGCAACAGGGTTCCCATCGCCGCCTCTTTCACCACCAGTTGCAAATTAAGCTGGCGGAAATCCAGCGCCAGCCAGGCGTCATCCGTCAGTGCAATGCGCTGCTGCGGGCCAAAGCCGGCTTCCTGCAGCGCCTGCAATTGCCTGATGGTCTCGGCAGTCAGCGGAGTGCCATCATCACCGTCTTCCAGCGTAATCTGGCGGATTTTCAGCTGATTGTTATCCAGGTATAAAAAGGCGTGACCAATACGGCGGTCATCTTTTACGCCGCTATTTTTTTCAAAGTGCAGCAGTAATGGAATACTCATGCCTTCGCGTAGCGCCAGGCTGAAGGTCTGTGGGATTAACACACCGTCAATCTGGGTCAGCCCGGCAGCGTTCACCGTTTGGCCCGGTAGCAATACTGCAGGGATCGCCATCACCCCGCTGGCCAGCAGCGTTCTCAACAGCACAGCCTTCACATGCCACTCCTTGCTTTAATGTGGTGCATTCCGTTTCATTGCAGACAACCTGCTCTATTTCACCGGGATAAACTGGTCGCCATGCCATAGCGCCACGCGACCTTTCTTGTCGTTGACGTCCACTTTGCTGAAACCGCGTGCCTTGCCCGGCATAACGAAATAGTTCTCCTTGCAGTCATTGCCGTCTTTCTTGCTGCGGCAGTTGCCGTAGGCCACCACCTTGAAAGTGGCGTTGCCGGTGTTTTTGATCTGTCCATCGGCAAACTGGTAATTGAATTGGTCCTGCCTTGGCGCCACCACCAAAATGGTGCCAATACGCGCAGAGGTGGTCGCGACAGCATTGCGCCTGGCCGAGTTTTGCCCCACGTCGCTCAGCGCCTGATCGAACCAGACGATGCGGTAATAGCGCTCCTGGCCGTCAGCGGGACCTTTGTAATAAAAGCGGATCACATCGCTGGCGTTGGCTGGCAATATCAGGCTGGCCGGTGACAGCAACATTTCATCCTTGCTGCCCATCGGTACCACGGCTCCGGATTCCAGTGGGCTGGAGATACGCTCGATTTTGATGTTCACCAGGCGGCCACTGTCGGTGGTGTTCTTGATTTCTTTACTCAGACGCGCGCTATCGCTGTGCATGAACGAACTGATCTCACCGACATCCAGAGCGAAAACAGGGTGAGACAGCGATAACAGCAGGAGAGCGGCGAGAGAGATGTGTTTCATGGTGGCATTCCAATGACGAGCTTCTGTGGCGATAAACAACAGGGAGTTGCCCCCCTGTTTTATAGCGGTGAACCTGGGAAGTTACGCGGTCCAGGTGGCGTTGAATTCAACGCTCACATCGCCGCTCCAGATCCCTTCAGGCAAGGTGCTGAAATCCGTTACGGCGGTAGTGCCGTCAGAGGTGGCACCAATGATGGTGAAGGTGAACTGATCTTGTGCGCTGGTGCGAATAGCCTGGTTATAAGCGTTGGACAGCGCGCTCAGGTTGCCGCCCAGAATACCGGCAGAGGTATCGATCATGGTGGTTTCAGCGGTTTTCTCTACGGCTTCACCGTTGTAGTTCACACCTACATTCAGGGTGGAACCTGAGGTGTCGAGCTGAGTCAGGGTGTTGGAAACCAGTTTGGAAGTCAGTTTGAATGCGGTCGCGGTAGCATCCCCTTCCACGGTCACGTCAAACAGACCTTTCTGGCTGTTAAAACCCTTGATGCCTTCCGCATAGTTGAAGGACAGGCTGCCAATAGGGGTAACAACCAGCTTGCTGGTGGTGTCTTTCTTCGCAGTAGCAGACCAGGTGGCCAACGCCTGAGCGGTGACGTCGGCGGCTTGTGCAGTGCTGACCGCAGCGAAGGCTGAAATGATTGCCAGAGCCAGTGTAATTTTCTTCATGGTAAAACTCCCTTCAACTTTGAATATGATTGTGCGTCCATTAGCGTGACCTGCTTTAGCCAGTCTGCTTGACGAGATGAAGAGTAACCGCACCAGATCAAAAAAGAATCATTAACTATCAATTGATAAATATTTAGCTTTAAATTCTGTTATTAATATTTATAAAACCAACTTTAAGGTTAAAACCCCAAGCAGCATTGTCTCTAAGGACAAAAAACTTATTATTTTCCGGACAAATAAAGCGGCCGCAACTGTATATAAAACACTCATATAAGCCAAATCAAAATACGGCCTTCTTGATTGTTTTTGTAGGATGTTTAATTTGATTTAAATCAATTCCGCCGGAATGAGGCGCCCGGCATAAATAAAAGATCTGAGGAGAAGGGGAATACGTCGCCGACTGTCCCGGTGACAAGACAGACCGACGACTTACTTTCAGACTGGGTGCTGGAGGCGAAAAGCCAGAATCAAACGCATAAACCCCGCCTGATTAAGGCCAAGTTTGCGCATGATATTCAACTTATGGGTACTCACCGTTTTATAACTGCGATGCGTGACACGAGCAATGCGCTGCGGATTGGTATCGGTAATCATCATCGCCAATATGCGCCATTCACTGCGGGAAAGAGGCTCTACGGGTTGAGTCAATGCCGTCTGAATACCCGGACTGCGATACCCCGCCCCTGTATCGGCAGCGGCAAAGGCCTCGAACAAACAATCCAGCGGATCTTCTTTTGCCACCAGAGATAAATGCACCTCCGCCGCCAGCATCGCCAATATGCTGGCGTTGGTGATTTCAGTAAATATGATCAGCGGCGTCTTCGGCCAGAAATCGTTAATGGTCAGAATGAAGCGTAATACATCATACAAATTCTCACTTTCATTATATAACTCCATAATGAGGATTTGTTTCTCATTCTCCTTCAGCACAGCGTCTATTTCCCTGATACTGTGGGCAAATTGATAGTGTGTGGGCTCAGGGTCAATAAGCGCCCGTAATCCTTTTCTCACCCAGGGATTGGGTTCATAAAAAAGAATAGTCTCCCTGATAGGGGTATTCGTCATAATCTATTACCGAAAATTAGGTATAAAAATAGCGTTCAAGGCGGAAGTGTTGGGCATCACAGGTTGGAAAAGTATAAATATTGCGCCATGAAAATGCTGCATTAATAGCCAGACAGTGAAAGTTAAGTGGTTAATATCAAGGTGATAATATTGGCGGCATATTCCTTTCCCCCGGGGTGGCGTTCATCCTGACACCGATTAATTGATAATTGCTGCTTTGTCGCTTTCAAGACCAGAACAAATTTCGACCCTGTGCTCACGCAAAATGCGACAACGCAGGAAAAATAGCCGGGAAATGCCGGAAATGTACGAGCGCACCTGGTTGCTGCGTACCACTAACAAAAACTCATCACCGCTGCACTCTGCTGTCTGCGGAGCGGCATAGGCCAGAATGTCCCGGCTCAGACCGGCACTGGCGGCGGCCGCAGCGCCGGGCATCGACATGAAAACCTTGCAACTGTTGGCCTTACCCAGATAAATTTCCTGCCGGGAAACCGATCCGGTGAGATAGCTGCTAATGGCCACCACCAACATAATCACCCCCAGCGCGACTACACTGGCTATCGCCCACCAACGCCGGGAATAGCCGGCGTAGACCATCCCGGTGACTGGCGGTTCTGCGGGCGATGAGGCTATTTCAGGTTGATCTGAGGCTCGCGGAACCACGGGTATGTCTTCGTCCGTGAAGCTGTCCTGCGAACCGTCACAGGATTCCACCTCTATTTCATAGCGCAGCATAAAACCGACTTTGGGAACAGTAGCGATCACCTCTTCCTCAATGCCCAGATTTTTAATTACCCGACGCAGTTTGCTCACACACTGGTTAAGATTATTGTTGCCTGAAACCATGCCATAATCATCCCAAACCTTCTTGAATATCACTTCCCTGCAAACGGCCTCACCATGATGGGTAATCAATAGCAGCAGTAATCGTTTTGAAGGATTGGAAATAGAGATGGGGTCATCAGAGAACTCCGTCTGGCTCAGGGTACCCGTATCCACATCAAAAATAATGTGGTCGTTTAATCTATATTTCATTTTTTAAAGGTCACTCTAGTGATTATTTATCGCCGGCGTTAAATGTTAATGGGATATTAATCAATATTTAATCAGGTTAATTGGTCAATCTCAGCTAGCAATCGAAATGAAAATCAATTAACGCCACAGAATGGATGTCTCTTTCTTTACTCTTTTAGATATAAGATTTTTCTCATAAACCATAACCAAAGATTATACAAACATCACAACCATTGATATATTTATATGTAAAGGTTCTTAAAGTTAGTTTTTTGTTTTGTAAATTACCACCTTTAAGCTAAAAATCCTTTCCGTTCATTTATTGCAAGTATTTTTAATGAATAAATAATATTGCATAAACTTTAACAGCGTTATTTTTAACCAAAAATCAAAGAGTAAAGCGCAAAATTGACGTAATCATCAGCAGAGTTAATCACTTGATACGGGGGTTATAGAGGCAATAAGGAAGGAAATGAAAGTAAAATGTTACGAATAACATTTTCGTCAATAATACCCTATGTCACTATATTATCGACGTAAAAAATAGCCTTAAACAGCGTAATTAAATTAATCCGCAGCGGGAAAAGTCAGGCTGAAGGTGATCCGGACAGCATGATTCCCTGCGGAACAGTGAGCACGACTCACACCACCATGCAGCGTCATGATCGCACGGACGATCGCCAACCCCAGACCGCTGGCATGGCTGCCGGCACTGCGGGCAGCGTCAACCCGGTAAAAACGGTCGAACAGCTTATCCAGATGCGTCGGGGCAATCGGCGGTCCCTGATTAACCACCTGTATCACCGTCTCCCCCGTCGGCTGGTTAAGCACCTGCAACTGTATCTGGCTATTTTCATCGGCATAACGCACCGCATTGGCCACCAGATTGCTCAATGCACGCTGGAACAGCATCGCATCCGCCAACAGTTGCCCTTCCCCCTGGCAAACCAGTGTCATACCACGCTCTTCCGCCAGACCTTCGAAATAGTCCGCCACTCGCTGCAGCTCTTGCGCCACATCAAGCCGGCTGGCGTTCAGCACGGCCTGCCCTTCTCCCGCACGCGCCAGGAACAGAATGTTTTCCACCATGCGCGAAATGCGTTCCAGTTCATCCATATTGTTCGACAGCAGGGTTTCATACTCCTCCACGCTGCGCGGCTGATAGAGAGCCACCTGACATTGCCCCATTAGCGCGCCCACCGGAGTGCGGATCTCGTGCGCCAGATCGGCGGAAAACTGTGTCAGACGCTGGTAGCCTTCGTTCAGACGATCGAGCATGGCATTAAATGAACGAGTCAGTTGCTGTAACTCCTTCGGCGCGCCCTGCTCACTCAGGCGAGTCGACAGCGTATTCGGCGTGATCACCGCCGCCTGCGCCGCCATGCGCCATAACGGCTGCAACCCACGACGCATTACCCAATACCCCAGCAAGGCGATCAGGACAAACGCCACCACAACCGCGGCCACAATTCGCCAAAGATAACGCGCCAACATCTTCTGTTCATTGACCATCACATGGGCCGCCGAGATCTGCAGCAGGTTGCCGTCCTGTAGCCTGACCAACGCCGATACGGCACGCAAGGGCACGCCTTGCTCCGTCAGCCCACCCTGTACCGCAGTCAACCGCTGCGGAGTGCCCGCCGGCGTCGGGGTCATTGCCGGCAGGGTCAATCGGGACGGGTTAACGTTGATTAACGGCTTTTGACCCAGTTGCTGAAAAATAAGTACATCCTGTTCATTGCCCAACATATTTTCGAACAGGCCGGTGTTAGCCGTCAGCCGGTCGAGCGGAAAACGCTGACTCAATAAATGGCGGAAATACTCCACGCGGCCGGTGACCTGCAAATCGCTGCGAATGGTCATCTCCTGACGCATGGCTTCGTACAGGTATCCTCCCGCACCGCTGACTACCAGTGCCGCCACCAGCGCAAACAGCATGGCACTGCGCAGTGTCAACGACAGCGCACGCCAGCGTTGGGCCAGGGCCTTCATGAACGCGGCTCGCAAACGTAGCCGATACCGCGCACGCTGTGGATCAGCTTGACGTCAAAGGGTCGGTCAATCTTGGCGCGTAGCCGCTTGATCGCCACATCCACCACGTTGGTATCGCTGTCAAAGTTCATGTCCCAGACCTGCGAGGCGATCATGGTGCGAGACAATACCTCCCCTTCCCGACGAACCAACAGATGTAACAACATGAATTCTTTGTTGGTCAGCGAGATCACCTGTTCCTGCCGTACCGCTTTGCGGCGCAGAACGTCAAGTTGCAGATCGGCAATCGCATAGTGGTCGGCCTCACGCACCGTGCCACGCCGCAGCAGCGTGCGCAGTCGCAACACCAGTTCGGTGAAGGAAAACGGTTTAATAAGATAATCATCGGCCCCGAGTTCCAGCCCATGAATACGATCCTGTACCCCGTCGCGGGCGGTCAGAAACAAAATAGGCACGTCGCTTTTCTTGCGCAGTACCTCAATGATCTGCCAACCATCCAACCCCGGCAGCATCACGTCGAGCACGATGGCATCGTAGCCATGCTCCAGCGCCAGGAACAGGCCGTCGGTGCCGTTACGCGCCAAATCGACGCTGTACCCGGCTTCCCCCAGCCCTTTCTTCAGGTAATCACCCGTGCTGATGTCGTCTTCAACTACCAATATCCGCATTGTCGCCACCTCATTACACCTGCGGAAATACTAGCAGTTTCGGCGGACATGCTTGATGACATTAATGTCATTAAACGGACATGGTGCTGTCCCTATTGTTCAACCATGCTTAACCGGCAACCTAAACAAAGGAGAACATTATGATTACCCGTCATCGTTTTGCCGGTTTACTGCTGTCCACCCTGATGCTGTGCAGCGGAGCCGCCGCTGCGGCTCAAACGCCAGGAAAAGTGATTGCTCCCCTGCGCGGCACTATCGATCAGGTGACCGACAGCAGCCTGCAGGTCACTGACCGAAAAGGGGAAAAGATCAGCGTAAAACTCAACGACCAGACCAAGGTGCTGAGCGTTTCAAAAGGCACGCTGGATGACATCAAACCGGACAGCTTTATCGGCACCGCCGCGGTACCGCAAGCGGACGGCAGCCTGAAGGCGCTGGAAGTCCACGTGTTTGCCGCCAGCCTACGCGGCACCGGTGAAGGCCATTCGGCCTGGGAATCTGCCGACGGCAAAGTGGATACCATGACCAACGGCACTGTCGGCAAACTGGTTAAATCCAACGGCCGTACCCTGACCGTGACCTACGGTAACCAGCAGAAAACCGTTAACGTGCCGGAAGATGTGCCGATCGTCACGCTCGATCCCGGCGACCGCAGCCTGCTGAAACCTGGCGTGCACATCGTGTTGTTCTCCGCGACTGACGACAAGGGCGAACGCGTAGCCACCCGCATTTCTGCCGGTAAAGACGGCACCGTTCCACCAATGTAATTCGGGAGTTTGTGATGAAAACCAACGCGCCACGGCCGGTGCATCGCTGGCCGGTCCGTATCACCCATTGGATTAACCTGTTTGCCATGGTTTGTATGTTTATGAGTGGCTGGGAAATCTATAACGCCTCACCGCTGTTCGGCTTTCACTTCCCGCCGCAGGTCACACTCGGTGGTTGGTTGGGCGGCGCGATTGGTTGGCATCTGGCAGTTATGTGGCTGCTGGCAGGCAATGCACTGTGCTATCTGCTGTGGAGCCTGTTCAGCGGCCATTTCCGACGCGACCTGCTGCCGCTCACTGCAGGCAGCTTAGGGCGAGATATCTGGCAGGCGCTCACGCTGCGGCTAAAACATCAGCACGGCCGCTATAACGCGATTCAAAAACTGATGTATCTCGGCGTGCTGGCTCTGGGCCTGCTGTTGGTGCTCTCCGGGCTGGCGATCTGGAAGCCGGTGCAACTGCAAGGGCTGGTGAGCCTGTTCGGCGGCTTTGACACCGCGCGTTACGTTCACTTTTTTGCT
The DNA here is from genome assembly GCF_008830365.1 of Serratia proteamaculans. GTDB lineage: Bacteria > Pseudomonadota > Gammaproteobacteria > Enterobacterales > Enterobacteriaceae > Serratia > Serratia proteamaculans. The sequence goes on from NZ_WBKI01000002.1 coordinate 258,229, forward strand.
ATGTCCGGCATTGGCATGTTTGTGGTCATCCACCTGCTGATGGTGATTATCGTGCCGCGCACGCTATGGGCAATGATTACGGGTGGCAAACATGAATGACAAAAAACAGCGCCCTGCGGCACCGACGCTGGAGCCGGCGCAAAAGAAACAGCTGGTCAATTTACAACGCCGCCTGTTGCTGCGATCCGGCCTGACGCTGGGCGGCATTGCCATGCTGAGCGGCTGTAACCTGCAGGACGGGGATCAGGTGGATAAAGTACTGTGGGCCATGTCGCGCTGGAACGATCGGGTGCAAGCCTGGCTGTTCAACGGTCAAAAGTTGGCGCAAACCTATCGCCCGGAGCAGATCACCCATCCGTTCCCGTTCAATGCGTTTTATCCCGAGTACAACGTGCCGGAAGTGGATCTCGCCAGCTATCGGTTGGAAGTCTCCGGCAAAGTTGAAAAAAAGGCCCCCTGGACGCTGGAACAGCTGCAACGCCTGCCGCAGGAGAGCCAGATAACCCGCTTGATCTGTATCGAAGGCTGGAGCGCCATCGGGCAGTGGGGCGGCGTGCCGCTGCGCGACTTCCTGCAGCATGTCGGGGCAGATCTGAACGCCCGCTATGTCGGTTTCAAATGTGCGGACCGCTATTACTCCAGCATCGATATGGCCACCGCGCTGCATCCACAGACGATTTTGGCGCTGGATTTCGGCGGCAAGGCGCTGCCGGCGGATTACGGCTACCCGCTGCGGCTACGGGTGCCGACCAAGCTGGGGTTCAAGAATGCCAAACATATCGCCGCCATTTTTGTCAGCGATACCAACCCCGGTGGCTACTGGGAAGACCAGGGCTATAACTGGTTCAGCGGCATTTAGTTTTCTGCACAACACTGCGCAGAATTCCCGCTGACGGCTGGTACATGTATTCCGACGCTGTTAATAATTCATCTCTAAAAAGGAAGGTAACTATTGGAAAAGTAATAATAAAAAGGATTTTCTCATGGAGATTGATGTTACTGAACGTTATTCGCTACGGGCGGGTGAATTCAGATATCAGATAACAGTAAGCAAAAGTGACGAAAAAACTGCTGAATATTACCTTGATTTCAAAAATATCACTCAAGAAATGCGGGCATGGTTTACGCATGTTTATACCGACCCTGACTTTTTAGATAACGCTTATGCCATAGAGTTTTATGACGTCAAAGCACTGAATCTTGCCATCAAGCAAGGACGCTCTGCATTCGATACCTATACCCCTATGGGGTATACATTTTCCGAACGTGAGCGCCTGTTCGTCGAGGGAATAGGTAAAACTATTACCGACTTCGTTACCCAATATCAGGCAAAGCTCGTTTTTAGCGTACCTTTAAGACCCGCCTTGGCCAAAATCTATGATTCACTCTTGAAAAAACATGCTCAGAGAGTACAGTATTTGTACAAAATGGAATTCATAAAGGACGGTTTATATGTCATCGAAATCTAACGTCTTAGATCAATCTCAGGAGCAGAGCTCGGACTTTCTGAGTATTAAAGAACAGCGCCTGCAGGCCATACAAGCTTTCCATGATGCCTGGTGGGAACAAAGATGTCAGGAATGGCGTGAACGGGGTTGCCTCGGTACGCCGGGTCGGGTCATCAGCCGCTACCGTTCCAACGATACGCCATAACCCCCATCTGGGGGTTTTCTGTTTTTAGCCTCTCATTCCCCGGTCGTCATCAGCGTGATATCTGCCTGCAATATCGCCTCGCGCGCGGCGGCGGGCAGATTGTCATCGGTAATAATCGCGTCAAATACCGTTATCGGCAGCGCCAGATAGGTAGCAATTTTGCCGTATTTAGAGGTGTCGCTGAGCAAGATGCAGCGGCGGCTGGCGTCGACAATGGCTTTCTTCACCATCACCTTGTCTTCGTTCGGCGTCGACAACCCGCGCATGCCCCATGACGAAGCGGAAATAAATGCCAGATCGATAAACAACCCACGCAACGCCTGCGCTGCGGCTTCACCCACGCATGAACGATTCTCACGGCAGACGGTACCGCCGGTGTGAATGATTTTGCACTGGCTATGTTCAATCAGGTAACCGGCAATCACGAAATCATTGGTGACCACTGTCAGATCGTCGCGATCGCTGATGTGCTTGGCCAGCGCCAGCGTAGTGGTACCCGCATCCAGATAGACACAGCTGTCAGGAGGGATCTGCCGGGCCGCCAACTGGCCAATGGCCGCTTTCTGCTGGCTGTACATCCCTTCCTTATCCTGATGAGAAGGCTCGATCGCCACCCGTTCTGCCGACTGCACGCCGCCCGACACCGCCAGTACCGCCCCCTGTTCTTCGAGCTTTTGCAGATCGCGGCGGATAGTCATGTGCGACACCCCCAACCGTTCGGTCAATTCAGCAATGCTGACCACCCCACGTTCTGATACCAGCGCTAAAATTTGCTGATGGCGTTCTACAGGTATCACGGTTCCCTCTCTTTACCGCAGTGATAATAATTGTGATTTTACGTCAATTTTCGTTCGATAACAGTCCCCTTTATTCAGGTCGTGAGGTGGGTCATGGTATCAACACATTATTTAAAATAGTTTTAAAACAGTGATATAAGAAAATTTTTAGCTCTTTTATCTGATGTTAACCTGAAACAACAACTGTTAATAATTGTGATGCCGATCGCTGACTTCGGACCAATAAGCGCTTACATTTAACACAACAAAACAAATAATCACTAAAATTAACACGAGGTGCCGCATGACACAGCCAGGGGATTTTGCAGTTTGCATCATAGGACTAGGTTCAATGGGCATGGGAGCAGCGAAGTCGTGTATTAATGCCGGACTGGCCACTTACGGCGTCGATCTTAATCCGCAGGCACTGGCCACCTTGCAACAGGCCGGAGCAAAACAAGCGGCCCCCCGTGCAGACGACTTCGCAGCCGAACTCGATGCCTTGTTACTGCTGGTGGTCAACGCCGCACAGGTGAAACAGATCCTGTTTGGTGAGAACGGCCTGGCAGCGAAGCTGAAGCCAAACACGCCGGTGATGGTGTCCTCCACCATTTCCGCCGCCGATGCCAAACAGATTGAACAACAGTTACTGGCGCTGGGGCTGAACATGTTGGATGCCCCGGTTTCCGGTGGCGCCGCCAAGGCCGCAGAAGGTCAGATGACGGTGATGGCCTCCGGCGCTGAGTCTACTTTCCGCCAGTTGCAGCCGGTACTGGACGCCATTGCCGGTAAGGTCTATCGCATTGGTGAAGAAATTGGCCTGGGGGCCACGGTGAAAATCATCCACCAATTGCTGGCCGGGGTGCATATCGCCGCCGGGGCCGAGGCCATGGCGCTGGCCGCCCGCGCCGGTATCCCGCTGGACGTGATGTACGATGTGGTCACCCACGCCGCCGGTAATTCATGGATGTTCGAGAACCGCATGCGCCACGTGGTCGACGGGGACTATGCGCCTAAATCGGCAGTTGATATCTTCGTGAAGGATCTGGGGCTGGTGGCGGATACCGCCAAAGCGCTGCATTTCCCGCTGCCGCTGGCGTCTACCGCTTTCAATATGTTTACCGCCGCCAGCAACGCCGGTTTCGGTAAAGAGGACGACAGCGCGGTGATCAAGATCTTCGCCGGTATCGACCTGCCGCACAAGAAGGAGAACGCATAATGCTGCTCGGCGTTATTGCAGATGATTTTACCGGGGCCACCGACATTGCCAGCTTTTTGGTGGAAAACGGACTGTCGACGGTACAGTTGAACGGCGTGCCGCAGGATGAACTACCGCTCGAAGCGCAGGCGGTGGTCATCAGCCTGAAGTCACGCTCCTGCCCGGCGGCACAGGCGGTTGAACAGTCGTTACAGGCGCTGGCCTGGCTGCAACGCCAGGGCTGTCGGCAATTTTATTTCAAGTATTGTTCTACCTTCGACAGCACCGCGCAGGGCAATATTGGTCCGGTGACCGATGCGCTACTTGATGCATTGGGCGAAAGCCAAACGGTGATCTCTCCGGCACTGCCGGTCAATGGTCGCACTGTGTATCAGGGCTATCTGTTCGTATTGGATCAATTGTTGTCAGAATCCGGTATGCGCAACCACCCGGTGACACCGATGACCGACAGTAACCTGCTGCGGCTGATGGAAGCGCAGGCTCAGGGACGCTGCGGACTGGTGACGGCAACAGAAATGGATCGCGGTGTCGAAACGGTGGCTGAAAAGCTGCGGCAGTTGGCGCAACAAGGCATACGTTACGCCGTGCTGGATACGCTGAATGAACAGCATTTGCTGACCCAGGGTGCCGCACTAAAAAATATGAAGCTGGTGACCGGAGGCTCTGGTCTGGCGATCGGCCTGGCTCGTCAATGGGCACAACCGGGGCAAGGCAGCCCACAGGCGGCCGGGGCGCCACAGGGGGAAAAGGCAGTGGTGTTGTCCGGCTCCTGCTCCATCATGACCAATCAACAGGTGACGCAATACCGTCAGCAGGCTGCTGCCAAAGCTATCGACGTGGCCCGTTGCCTTAACGATGACGACCGCGCGGCTTACGTCACCGAACTGACCGACTGGGTGCAACAGCAGGCTAACGGCCCACTGGCTCCATTGCTGTACGCCACCGCCGAGCCGGAAAAATTGCAACAGGTGCAACAGCAATACGGCATGGCCGCTGCCAGCCAGGCGGTAGAATCGCTGTTCGCCGGGGTGGTTAAACAGCTCCAGCAGCAAGGTTTCACTCGTTTTATCGTTGCCGGCGGCGAAACCTCTGGCGTAGTGACTCAGGCGCTGGGCATTCGCGGTTTCCACATTGGTCCCTGCATTTCTCCCGGCGTGCCCTGGGTGCGAGCCATCGATCAACCGGTTTCACTGGCCCTCAAATCGGGCAACTTTGGCGATGAGAACTTTTTCGCCCGGGCACAAACGGAGTTCCCCTATGACACAACCCACTGAACAGCAGGCGCGTGAGGAAATGGTACGTCTGGGAGACTCGTTCTTCCAGCGCGGCTACGCCACCGGTTCGGCCGGCAATCTTTCGCTGTTGTTAGCGGACGGCACGTTGCTGGCAACCCCCACCGGTTCCTGCCTGGGCGAACTGCAGGCCGAACGACTGTCGAAGGTCAGCATGAGCGGCGAATGGTTGTCCGGGGATAAGCCGTCAAAAGAGATCAGCTTCCACCGGGCGCTGTATCTGAATAACCCGGAGTGCAAAGCCGTGGTGCACCTGCATTGTACTTATCTTACCGCCCTGTCCTGCCTGCAAGGGCTGGATGTGAAGAACGCCATCAAACCCTTCACCCCTTATGTGGTGATGCGGGTCGGCAAGGTGCCGGTAGTGCCTTACTACCGTCCCGGCGACCTGCGGCTGGCGGAGGATCTGGCCAAACTGGCACCGACCCACCGCGCTTTTTTACTGGCCAATCACGGCCCGGTCGTCACGGGTAAAGATCTGCGAGCGGCGGCAGACAACACTGAAGAGATGGAAGATGCGGCGAAGCTGATTTTCACCCTCGGCGAGCGCCCCATTCGTTATTTGACCGATGATGAGATTGCCGAGCTACGGAGCTGAATCATGCCTAATTTTGCTGCCAATTTATCGATGATGTTTACCGAACTGCCGTTCCTGGAGCGGTTCGAGGCCGCAGCCGCCGAAGGGTTTAGCGCGGTGGAGTTTCTGTTCCCCTATGACTATCCGGCCGAGCTGTTGGCTGAAAAGTTGCGCCATAACGGCCTGCAACAGGTGCTGTTCAATACCGCGCCCGGCAATGCCGATGCCGGTGAATGGGGGCTGACGGCCGTACCTGGCCGCGAACAGGCTGCGCGTGCCGATATCGACCGCGCCCTGGCTTACGCTATCGCGCTGAACTGCCCCAGCGTACACGTCATGGCCGGTGTGGTGCCGCCTGGCGAAGACGGGCCGCGCTACCGCGATACCTTTATCAGCAATATCCGCTACGCCGCCGACAGCTTCGCCAAACACGGCATCAAGGTGCTGATCGAAGCGCTCAGCCCACAGGTAAAGCCCAACTATCTGTTCTCCAGCCAGCATCAGGCAGCAAAACTGGTCGAGGCCGTCGATCGCCCGAACGTCTTTATCCAGTTCGATTTTTTCCATGCGCAGTTGGTCGACGGCAATATCAGCGGCCTGATGACCGCTCTGGCCGGGCGCTACGCCCATATTCAGATCGCCTCGGTACCGGATCGTCATGAACCGGACGACGGCGAACTGAATTATCCCTGGCTGTTCGCCCAACTGGACCGCCTCGGTTATAGCGGCTGGATTGGTTGTGAGTACAAACCCCGGGGCGATACCCGCGCCGGACTGGGTTGGATAAGGCCTTACCTGTAACGGACTAACCACCCCAACCTGCACAGCAACAACATAAAAATTAAACGCACCCGTATCGCCAACCGGCGATCGCGGTGCCTGACTCTTACCCGATTAAAGGCTATCCCATGTCGACTTCTATGCTTTTGATGATTGCCGTATTAGGTGTAGTGCTGCTCCTGCTGATGGTGATCAAGGCCAAGATCCAGCCGTTTGTCGCCTTGCTGGTGGTCAGCTTGCTGGTCGCGCTGGCCAGTGGCATTCCGACCGGTGAAGTGATGAAAGTAATGACCGCCGGGATGGGCGGCGTGCTGGGCTCGGTGACCATCATCATCGGTCTGGGCGCCATGCTCGGCAGAATGATCGAGCATTCCGGCGGTGCCGAGTCGCTGGCCCAGCGCTTCAGCAAGGCGTTAGGGCCGAAACGTACCGTGGCCGCACTGACCATCGCCGCGTTTATTCTCGGCATTCCGGTGTTCTTCGACGTCGGCTTTATCATCCTGGCACCGATCATCTATGGCTTTGCCAAGGTGGCCAAGGTTTCGCCGCTGAAGTTTGGCCTGCCGATGGCCGGTGTGATGCTGACGGTACACGTCGCACTGCCACCGCACCCTGGCCCGGTGGCCGCTGCCGGGTTACTGAACGCCGACATTGGCTGGCTGACCATTATTGGCCTGGCGATCTGTATTCCGGTTGGCGTCATCGGCTACTTCACGGCCAAACGACTGAACCGTAAAGCTTACCCATTGTCGATTGAAGTGCTGGAACAGTTGCAGCTGGCGGCGCCCGAACCGGCACCGGAAGGCAAAGCACCGTTAAGCGATCGTATTAATCCACCGGGAGCCGGGCTGGTGGCCGCACTGATCGTCATTCCGATCGCGATTATCATGCTGGGCACCGTTTCCGCCACCTTGCTTGAGCCAGGTTCAGCGCTACGTGACACGCTATCGTTGATCGGTTCCCCAGCGGTAGCACTGATGATCGCCCTGCTGTTGGCGTTCTATTTCCTGGCGATTCGTCGTGGCTGGAGCCTGCAACACACCAGCGACGTGATGGGTGGCGCGCTGCCCACTGCCGCAGTGGTGATCCTGGTGACCGGTGCCGGTGGAGTGTTCGGCAAAGTGCTGGTTGAATCGGGCGTGGGCAAGGCATTGGCGGACGTTTTGACCACCATCGGCCTGCCGTTGATCCCGGCGGCATTTATCATCTCGCTGGCTCTGCGTGCCTCACAAGGGTCCGCCACCGTGGCGATCCTGACGACCGGCGGATTATTGTCGGAAGCGGTCAGTGGACTGAATCATCTGCAACTGGTGTTGGTTACTCTCGCTACCTGCTTTGGCGGGCTGGGGTTGTCGCACGTAAATGATTCCGGCTTCTGGATCGTCACCAAATACCTCGGTCTTTCAGTGGCTGATGGCCTGAAAACCTGGACGGTGCTGACCACTATCCTCGGCCTCAGTGGCTTCCTGTTCACCTGGTTGCTGTGGCTGGCGGTGTAATTTCTCTGGCATACTGCACAGACCCTTTTGGCTCTGTGCAGGAAAAAAATAATGCCCCTTATCACCACCGCCCCGCAGTTGCTCACCGAACGTTTACGCCTGGATGCCCACACGCTGGACGACTTTGATTCATTGGCCGCCATGTGGGCCGATCCTGAAGTGGTGCGCTATATCGGCGGCACGCCGAGAGACCGGGAAGACTCCTGGGGCCGCCTGATGCGTTACGTGGGTCACTGGGCGCTGTTAGGGTATGGCTATTGGGCCGTGCGCGATAAAGTTAGCGGCGCTTACCTCGGCGGCATCGGTTTTTCAGACTTCCAACGCCATATCACCCCGGCGCTCGACGCCCCGGAGATGGGCTGGACGCTGGTGACATCGGCGCAGGGCAAAGGCTATGCCACCGAAGCGCTGCGGGCGGCTTTGGCCTGGGGGAAAGAGCATTTACCGGGTGATAAGACGGTCTGCATTATTTCACCGGAAAACCAGCCTTCAGTGGCGCTAGCGAAGAAGGTCGGTTTTAGCGAAAGCCGCCGTAGCGAGTATCATCAGAGCCCTATTCTGGTGATGCATTGCCCGCTGTAATCCGGGGGTATTAACTCACCGACGCCGTGGTCAGCGCAACCTGGATAAAATTATCCCGCAGTGCATCAGCCTGCTGCGGGTTCCAGGCAATACCGACTTGCCACTCAGTCTGTTCGCCGCTCAGCGGCAGAATATCGATGCCCGCCGGGGCAATATGGGTGACGCTGTGCGGCAACAGGGCAACGCCAATGCCGGCGGCGACCAGCGCCAACAGCGTCTGGATGTCCCCGGCCTGTTGCACTACGTTAGGTGTCAGTTGGTGGGCAGCAATAAAGCGCAGCGACTGTTCGCTCAAACCGCGTCCGCGTTTCGGCGTCAACTGCAGCAGCGGCAGAGTATTGAATTGCCCAATGATCGTTTCCGCCTTCAGCGCCAACGCGGCTGGGGCGGCCAGCACCAAGCGATCGCTCAGCAGCGCGGCGGCCCGTAGCGGCGTGCTGACCGGTAGCCGTACGAACCCCACCTGCAACTCACCCTGCAATAACAATTGATACTGTCGCTCCGAAGGCAGATCCTCCAGCCCCACGGCAACCTCAGGAAAACGTTGGCGGAAAGCAGCAACCAGCTGCGGCGCCAGATGAAAACTGGACAGCCCGAACCCCATCGCCAACCGCCCCGCCTCCCCTTGCACGATCTGCAAGGCTCGCTGTTGAAACTGCAGATGCTGGCCAACCAACATCTGGGCTTCGGGATAAAGCCGCTGCCCGCTGGCGGTGAGTTGTGCTCCCTGGCGGCCACGGTTAAACAACCGGGCACCAAGCAGCGCTTCCAGCGCCTGGATCTGTTTGCTCAGCGCCGGCTGGGTGATACACAGCCGCTCCGCCGCCAGGCGATAATTACCCTGTTCAGCCAGCACCACAAAGGCGCGTAGTTGTCGAATATCCATTCCGTTTAGTTATCAAATAAGGAATTTAATTGATTATACAGTAATCAATAGCTTTGCTGTAATCAACGCCAGACAACAGCCAAAGGTGATCCCATGACAAGCTCTCTGCGTGCCGCAACGGTGCAGTTTCAGCATCGCGCCAACGATAAAAACTACAACCTGTCGGTGATTGAGGGCTTTATCGCCCGCGCCGCCACCGAACAAATCCAAGTGCTGACCTTCCCGGAGATGTGCATTACCGGCTATTGGCACGTTCGACACCTCAGCGCTGGCGAAATTGGCGCACTGGCGGAACCGATAGCCACCAGCCCTTCACTGGCGCATATTCGTCCGCTGGCGGAGCGCTATAACATGGCGATCGGTGTTGGGCTGATTGAACAGGGTGAAGACGGAAAATATTACAATGCCTACGCTGTTTGCCTGCCCGATGGCAAACTTCACGTGCACCGTAAACTGCACGCCTTTGAGCACCCGGCAATAGCCAGCGGCGACAGTTTCACCGTGTTTGATACCCCATGGGGTGTGCGGATGGGAGTATTAATCTGTTGGGACAATAACCTGGTGGAAAACGTGCGGGCAACAGCACTGCTGGGGGCGGAGGTGCTGCTGGCACCGCATCAAACGGGGGGAACTCATTCACGTAGCCCACACGGCATGAAGCCGATTCCGCTGGAAATCTGGCAACGTCGGCAGGAAAACCCGGCGGCAATTGAGGCGGCGTTTCGTGGCGAACATGGCCGCGGCTGGCTGTTGCGCTGGCTACCGGCACGCGCACATGACAATGGTTTGTTCGTTTTATTCAGTAACGGCGTAGGGCGTGATGACGACGAGGTGCGTACCGGCAACGCGATGATCCTCGACCCTTACGGCCGTATTCTGGCGGAAACCTGGGCGGCAGAAAATCAGATGGTCACGGCCGAACTTGACCTGTCGCTGATCCCACTTAGCACCGGACGCCGCTGGATCCATGGCCGCCGACCGGCACTATACGGTATTCTTACCCAGCCGCAGGGTTATGAACGAGATGCCCGCAGCGCGCGCTTTTCGTCAGAGCCGGGGCAAAAGTTGGGCAAGTGAAGGTTGCTGGATAACAGGCAAAAAAAATCCGCCCGAAGGCGGATTTTTATCTGATGCGACTAACTGCGCCACATGCTCACGCCCGCAGGCGTGGAGAAATCTTAGAAACGGTAGCCTACGCCAACGCTCCAGATACCAACGTCAACACTGCGGATACGGCTCTGCTCGTAACCTACATCCAGAGCAACGTCCTGGATTGGGTTGAACTGCAGGCCAGCACCGTAGGTGAAGCCGTAGTCGCTGCTGCCGTTACGGTCGGAACCGTTCTGAGCATTGTCGATGTTTTTGCCGTAGCCAACACCAACCACACCGTAGATGCTTGCCCAGTCATTGAAGCGGTAAGCTGGACCGGCAGTGATAGAGTTGTACTGAGCTTTACCGTAGTAACCGTTCTCAGAACCGTTCTTTTCCACGTGGGTAAAGGAACCGATCACACCCAGTGGGTTGTTGTCGAATTCGTAACGGTACTTCAGGTTGAAACCGTCGGCTTTGTTAGCAACGCCTTGGAGATCACCCTGCGCATAACCAGCAGAAACGGTGCTCTGGCCAGCGAATGCGGTACCTGCGGTTACTGCTAATACACAGGCTGCTACTGCGGAAAGACATGCAATTTTTTTCATAACCACCTCAAACGCGTTATATTTTTAAGTAAATCCATTTGTTCATGCTTTGAAAATATAGCAAAAATTAGCGTGAAACTCTGCCTTAAAATGAGTGTCTAATGCTTTATATCGTGTAACATTAGATTTCAAGAACAGTGTATCTTCTTCTTTTCGCTCTATTTTCGAGCCGCATTCTACGCGTTTCTGTGACAACAATCACCTATTTAATATCCAGATGATTCTTAAAAAAAGCGCATTTTTTGAGCATAAAAACCAGTTGGCCGTCCTGAAGCTGGCACTTTTCTCCGCTGCATAAGCTTTTCTCAGACACATTTACCTCATTTCATTTACACTGCCGTCATCCAAAAAACGACAGTCTTCCCAGATTATGGGAAACGCATAAAAGGCTCTAAAGGATGTCCTCGTCTGCAACCACTAAAGCGTCCTCCACGCTGGTGCCTATCTGTTTATTAATTATTGCCATGGTGTCGATCCAGACCGGTGCCTCACTGGCCAAAAGTCTGTTCCCGCTGGTCGGTGCTGAAGGCATCACCACGCTGCGTCTGAGTATCGGTACGCTGATCCTGTTTATTATCTTCCGCCCGTGGCGCATGCGCTTTGCCGCCGGCAGCCGTTTGCCGCTGTTTATCTACGGCCTGGCGCTGGGGGCGATGAACTACCTGTTCTATCTTTCTTTGCGTACCCTGCCGCTGGGCATCGCCGTCGCACTGGAATTCACCGGGCCATTGGCGGTCGCCATGTTCTCGTCACGCCGCCCAATAGACTTCTTGTGGGTCGCATTGGCGATCGCCGGCTTGTGGTTCCTGTTGCCTCTGGGCCATGACATGGGCAGCATCGATCCCTTTGGTGCGGCCTGCGCGCTGGGTGCCGGTGCCTGTTGGGCGGTCTATATTATCTGCGGCCAAAAAGCCGGCGGCGACCACGGCCCAGGCACCGTGGCGGTCGGTTCACTGATCGCCGCCGTGGTGTTCTGCCCGATTGGCGCCTGGCAAGCCGGAAGCGCCCTGCTGAATATTGATATCCTGCCCGTCGCACTGGCGGTGGCCATTTTGTCTACCGCACAGCCCTACTCATTGGAAATTATCGCGCTACCGAAAATTCCGGCGCGGACCTTCGGCACCCTGATGAGCCTTGAGCCGGCGCTGGCAGCGCTTTCCGGCATGCTGTTCCTTAATGAACACCTGACCACGGTGCAATGGCTGGCACTGGCAGCGATCATCGCAGCCTCCATGGGTGCCACCCTGACCATCAAACCAAAACCACAAATCGAAAACCTGTCCTGAGGATCGGTAACGCCTGCATTTGCCAAAAACGGAATGCAGGCGGGTTAACTGTTTTCATACTGGCAAACAGGCATACTTTTCCGCGCAGTACCCCCACGTTTTTATGGAACCGGACCCGGCAGGGTTCACCACATGGAGAATTAAAGTGATTTATAACACTCTGTTTAACCCACGCTATGGCCGTGGGCTGTCACCGATACTGATCGAAATCCTCACCACTCTTCGTCAATACGATCTGCCTGAGCTGGCGCTCGGGCGGCATGAGATCGACGGTGAAAAGATCTTTATGGACGTGATGACGCTAACCACTGGGTTGGCGGAAACCCGGCGCGCAGAGCTGCATCAGGAATATGCCGATATCCATCTGTTAATCAGCGGTGAAGAACGTATTGATTACAGCATGCCGGGTGACTGGCAAAGCGAATTGCCCTATGACGAAGTTCAGGATTTGCAGCTGTTGGATATCCACCGCCATCGCCAGACGCTGACGATGTTTCCCGGTATGTACGCCATATTTTTCCCCCATGAGCCGCATCAAATCGGTTGTCAGTTGAACGCGCCGATGCTGATCAAAATAGCGGTGATGAAAGTGCATTACACCCTGTTGCTGTAAACGGCCAGCCGGTCGAGATGGCCGGCTTTCCCATGACCCACTTTAATGCCGGGACAAATCGTGAATAAACTCCCTGACCTGCCCAGGCGAGCGCAGGCGGATAAAGCGGATATGCTGATAGCGGGGATCTCTCATGTCAGCCAGATAGCCGACCCGGTTTTTGCGGTAGGTCTTGAGGGTCCACAACACGATTGAATCGCGGCTGAAAAAAGAACGACGGAAACTTTCACGATTGCCGGTGCCCGCCCACAACTCAGTACCGGCCCATGCACGTGTGGCGGCACGCCGCACTGCTTGAAACAGCGTACGGCAGAAACCATAATCCACCCACACAACCCAATCGACGGCATTCCACTTGACCGCTTTGGTTCGGCTATAGTTGCCGTCAAGCACCCAGCCGCTTTCCGCCTCGACCAATACCTCTGCGACTCGCGCCAAGAACACATCATCGGGTGTGCCTTGCCAGTCTGACCGCCAAAACAGCTTGTCCAACTCGATATGGGGCAACGCAAGTGTTTGCGCCAACTGACGTGCCAGGGTGCTTTTGCCACTGCCACTGGTTCCAACGACGTTGATTTTCATTGGCATCGGGTTCTGAAATAAGGGCTGAATATCTTAGCGGAGATATCATTGGCCTATCAATATGAATTAACGGCTATTTCTACAATTGACCTTTAAATTTAAAGCACAGCTTCATACGATTGAAACAATAATAAGGATGATAATAAAATAGGTTTATAAAATATTACAAAAGGAAATAAAAAATTTAATTAAAACTCAATAAGTTAAATTATACCCGACCACTCTACGCCTGTTAAATCACATTTTCAATTCGTTACTCCCTATTTATCCAATAGCCATTTTCGTCCTGCAAAAATCCCTGTCATTGCTATAATTACTCCCGAACCAAAATAGGACAACGCCACAACAAGAGGAGATCTAATATGAGTACCGCTAAACTGGTGAAAACGAAATCTTCTGAGCTGCTTTACACTCGCAATGACATGGACGAAAAAACCAAGCTGGACGCCATCAAGGCGCTGAACCGTCAGGTTATCCAGTTTATCGACCTGTCACTGATCACCAAACAGGCCCACTGGAACATGCGTGGCGCCAACTTTATTGCCGTTCATGAGATGCTGGACGGGTTCCGTACCGCGATTATCGATCATCAGGATACTTTTGCCGAGCGCATCGTGCAGTTGGGTGGCGTCGCCTTGGGCACCGTGCAGGTAGTGAACGATAAAACCCCGCTGAAAAGCTATCCGACCAATATCCATAGCGTACAGGAACACCTGAAAGCGCTGGCCGATCGTTACGGTGCGGTGGCCAATGACATTCGCAAGGCCATCACTGAAGTGGAAGATGAAGATACGGCGGATATGTTCACCGCGGCATCCCGCGATCTGGACAAATTCCTGTGGTTTATCGAATCCAACATCGAATAAACCCCGCTAAAAGCAATCAAAACGGCCCGCATCGCGGGATTGAACAGGCTGCGGGCTTTGCCCCAGCCTGTTTTTCTTTTTGCGCGGCTTGAATTGCTCAAAAAACCGCCCATAGTAGATAAATCAGACGGTGGGCGGCGCCACAAAAGTGAGGTGACTATGGCAAGCGGATGGGCGGCAGAAGGTGCCGTGCAAGATCAAATCGATTCCACCGTGGATGACGCCGTACAGCGTGCCAGACAGGCGCTGGGCCACGGCGAAAGTGAGCATTATTGTCAGGAGTGTGGGGAAGAAATTCCTTTGGCGCGTCGGCAAGCGCTGCAAGGCGTGCGCTATTGCCTGGCCTGCCAAACCGAGCTGGATAAAAAACAGGCGGCTAGCAGCTTATATAACCGCCGCGGCAGCAAAGACAGCCAGTTGCGTTAAGCTGATGGGGTAAAGCCCTCCCGCCCTTTGTGACTGAACATTCCTGCACCAGATGCAACACCCTTGCTGCACAAAAGTTAGAGTTAGTTATCAGTATTGAAGCGAAACGGTTAACTATCGGTTGTTTCAGCACCATTATTTGGTTAATGATAGACGACTGCACCAACAGGCAACTCAAAGCACCATTCTGGGGCCCCAATTGGGTGCATAAAAATAATAATTCGATCTTCAAGCACGACGTCACAGCCTAACTCTTTGTTTTTATAGTAGTTGAAAACATGGCACGATTTTTTCATGGCACCAACTGCAATATAAAAAATGGGTAATCCGCAACCTGTACAGGAAATTCCTCTCATGAAGTCAATTTTTAAAGTCTCCCTGGCCGCACTTTCGTTGGCCTTTGCCGTAAGCTCCCACGCAGCAGACAAACTGGTCGTCGCCACCGACACCGCATTCGTTCCTTTTGAGTTTAAGCAAGGCGACAAATATGTCGGCTTCGATATCGACCTGTGGGCCGCTATCGCCAAAGAACTTAAACTGGATTACACCCTGAAACCAATGGACTTCAGCGGTATCATCCCGGCACTGCAAACCAAAAACATCGATCTGGCGCTGGCCGGTATTACCATTACCGAAGAACGTAAAAAGGCCATCGAGTTCTCCGACGGCTACTACAAAAGCGGCCTGCTGGTGATGGTGAATGCCAACGACAACAGCATCAAGGGTATTGATGACCTGAACGGTAAAGTGGTGGCGGTGAAGAGCGGCACCGGTTCCGTTGATTACGCCAAACAACACATCAAAACCAAAGACCTGCGTCAGTTCCCGAACATCGATAACGCCTATATGGAACTGGGCACCAAGCGCGCTGACGCGGTACTGCACGACACGCCAAACATCTTGTACTTCATCAAGACTGCCGGCGCCGGCAAATTCAAAACCGTCGGTGAATCACTGGAAGCCCAGCAATACGGTATCGCCTTCCCTAAAGGCAGTGACGAGCTGCGCGTGAAGGTCAATGGCGCGCTGAAAACACTGCGCGACAACGGGACCTACAACGAAATCTACAAAAAATGGTTCGGTACCGAACCTAAATAACGGATGAAGTCAGTCACTGATTCACTTGAGCACAGGGGTGGTGTCTTAGCCCCTGCGCTTTGTTGTATCTGATTCCCACGTTTGGGATCACCGGGAGAAAACACCATGCAGTTCGACTGGAGCGCCATCTGGCCCGCCATCCCCATCCTGTTAGAAGGCGCCAAAATGACCCTGTGGATTTCGGTCCTCGGTCTGATTGGCGGCCTGATCATTGGCCTGGTGGCCGGCTTTGCCCGAACCTACGGCGGTTGGATTGCCAACCACGTGGCTCTGGTATTCATTGAAGTTATCCGTGGCACGCCGATCGTGGTACAGGTGATGTTTATCTACTTCGCCCTGCCGATGGCGTTCAACGATTTACGCATTGACCCGTTCAGCGCAGCGGTGGTCACCATTATGATCAACTCCGGTGCCTATATTGCGGAAATTACCCGGGGCGCCGTGCTGTCAATTCATAGCGGTTTCCGCGAGGCCGGCCTGGCATTAGGCCTGTCACGCCGTGAAACCATCCGTTATGTCATCATGCCGTTGGCGCTGCGCCGCATGCTGCCACCGCTGGGTAACCAGTGGATCATCAGCATTAAGGACACCTCGCTGTTTATCGTGATCGGCGTGGCGGAACTGACCCGTCAGGGGCAGGAGATTATTGCCGGTAACTTCCGCGCGCTGGAAATCTGGAGCGCCGTGGCGGTTATTTATCTGATTATTACTCTGGTGCTGAGCTTCGTGCTGCGTCGTCTGGAAAGAAGGATGAAAATCCTGTGATTGAATTTAAAAACGTCTCCAAGCATTTTGGGCAAACCCAGGTGCTGCACAATATCGACCTGAAAATTAACCAGGGTGAAGTGGTAGTGATTATCGGGCCTTCCGGCTCCGGCAAATCTACGCTGCTGCGCTGCATCAACAAGCTGGAAGAGATCACCAGCGGCGATCTGATCGTCGACGGGCTAAAAGCTAACGATCCCAAGGTTGACGATCGGCTGATCCGTCAGGAAGCCGGCATGGTGTTCCAACAGTTCTACCTGTTCCCACACCTGACCGCGCTGGAAAACGTCGCCTTTGGCCCCATTCGCGTGCGTGGACTGAAAAAGTCGGATGCGGAAAAGCTGGCACGTGACCTGCTGGCCAAAGTGGGCCTGGCTGAGCGTGCGCACCACTATCCTTCAGAGCTTTCCGGCGGCCAACAGCAGCGTGTGGCTATCGCCCGTGCGCTGGCGGTGAAGCCGAAAATGATGCTGTTCGATGAACCAACCTCCGCACTTGACCCGGAACTGCGCCATGAAGTGCTGAAGGTGATGCAGGATCTGGCGGAAGAAGGCATGACCATGGTGATTGTCACCCACGAAGTCGGCTTTGCCGAAAAAGTGGCGTCACGTCTGATCTTTATCGATAAGGGACGGATTGCGGAAGACGGCAATCCTCATGAGTTGATCAACAACCCGCCAAGCCCACGCTTGAAAGAGTTCCTGCAGCACGTTTCCTGATTTATCCTGTTCAACGGCAGGCGTACTCTGCGCCCGCCGTTTCTATTTAGCACGCGTTCCCACTCCCCGCCTCGTATCATTTCCTACTATATTGCTTGTTTTTATTAACATTTGTATCAATCCGCCGATTTACAGAGCCCCAAGAGAGGATAAATGCCCGCAACCGCATGCTCCCGATTCGGTTCTCATCTGCGAGAACGTTGGTTCCCCCTGCTACTGCTGTTGGTCACCTGCACCGCTTCCCCGTTGGCGATGGCGCAACCCGCGCAGAATACCGCGCCCAGCGACCAGACCGAGCAGCAAAAGGCGTCCTACACCGCACTGGCAGATATTCTGCAGGACGACAAAGCCCGCGCCACGCTGATCGACCACCTCAGACAGGCGGCAGATGAATCGCCCAAAACCCAGACGAAACCCGCCGCGTCAGAAACGCCCGAGTCGCTGAGCGACAACCTGAGCAGTTTGGCGCAGGGAGGCATCAGCACGGTCAACCAGCGGTTAAACTCGCTGCAAAAGCTGATCGACTCCGGACCCAAACGCACCTTTAATCCCGACAGTTTTTTCCGAGCCTTGGGTTATTTTCTGCTGACGGTCGCGGCCACCTTCGCCCTGTTCCATCTGATCCGGCGGCTGATCCGCCCGCTGTACAAGCGGATGGGTAGTTGGGGCCACAACGCCAAACTGCAGCAAGGACCTTGGTACAAGCTGCCAACGGCGATCCTCGGGGCCTTCGCCGTCGACCTGCTGGTACTGGTACTGGCATTGGCTGCGGGTAACCTGTTTGCCCGCCATGTTAATGCCGACAGCGCGACCATCCTGCGCTTGCAAACTCTGTTTCTCAGCGCCTTCGCGGTTATCGAATTCTTCAAAGCCGTGCTGCGACTGATTTTTTCGCCTGACTTTGATTATCTGCGTCCCTTTGCATTTAGCGATGCCAGCGCCCATTACTGGAATAAACGCCTCGCCTGGCTAAGCGGCCTGATTGGCTACGGCCTGATGGTAGTGGTGCCGGTGGTCGCGACGCAAATCAGCTACCCGGCGGCGGCGGCGGCTAACCTGGCAATCATGTTGGCGCTGACGCTGTACGCAGTGGCGCTGATCCTGCGTAACCGCAAACCGATACAACAACAGATTAACCTGCTGGCAGAACGATCCATGGCATTCTTCAGCATCATTCTGCGTGGGCTGGGCCATGTCTGGCACCTGCTGGCCATCGCTTATTTCCTGGTGTTATTTGCGCTGTCACAGTTTGATATCGGTAACAGCCTGCGCTTTATGATGACCGCAACGGTGAAAAGTCTGGTGGTTATCGGCGTCGGTGCTTTGCTTTCCGGCATGCTGACCCGTTGGATTTTCCGTCGCATTTCACTGCCGGATGACGTCAACCGGCGCTATCCAATGCTGGAGCGGCGCATTAACTCCTATATCCCCAATGGCTTGAAGATACTGCGGGTGATGGTGGTGCTGGCGGTAACACTGCTGTTGTTTGACGCCTGGCACCTGATCAATCTGTATCAGTGGGCCGGCAGCGAGAACGGCGAAAAAATCATTGGCGGGCTGGTACATATCCTGCTGATTATGGTGGTCGCCGTCTTCAGTTGGACGCTAATGGCCAGCATTATCGAACACCGGCTGGCGTTGGAACTGAGCAATGGCATCCGCCCAAGCGCGCGTGAACGCACCTTGCTAACGCTGTTTCGCAACGTGCTGGCCATCGTGATCAGTACCATTACCATCATGATTGTGCTGTCACAGGTAGGGATTAACATTGCGCCCCTGTTGGCCGGTGCTGGGGCACTGGGCCTGGCCATCAGCTTCGGTGCGCAAACGCTGGTGAAAGACGTGATCACCGGCGTCTTCATCCAGTTCGAGAACGGCATGAATACCGGCGAATATGTCACCGTCAGCGGCATTACCGGCACGGTGGAACGCATGACCATCCGTTCAATCGGCCTGCGGGACGACTACGGCGTGTATCACATCGTTCCCTTCTCTTCTATCACCACGCTGGCCAACTATGCCCGCGAATTTGGCGTATACCGCGCCAACTACAGCGTGAGCCGTGATGAAGACATAGATCATGTTCATGAGGTACTGCATCAGGCGGTAGACGCGCTGAAACAGGACGAGCAGGTGAAGCATTTCCTGGTGGGTGAACCGGTATTCAATGGCGTGGTGGCACTGGGTGACCGTTCCTTCACCACCCGGGTGACCGTGCGTACCCAGGCGTTGAAACAATGGGTGGTGCAGTATGCGCTCGACCGTCTGGTGAAAATGCATTTTGACCAGGCCGATATCGCCATGCCACAGCAGGCCATGCAGCTTTCATATGCTCCGGGCTCGCAAGAGTCGGCAACCAAACAAGCTGAGTGAAAAAAGACGCTAGCCCCGGCAGGGGTTAGCGTCACAAGTCTCAGTGCAGTGCCTCGGTCTGTTTCACCGAAGCAAATGTCTGCATCAGCTTGACCACATCCTGCATGCCAACATTCACCTGATTAATCACTTCCCCGGCATCATTCGTCAGGGCTACGCCGCCACCCGCCTGTTCCACACACACCGCCATGCCGGCAATCGCCGCCGTCACACCCTGTTGAATCGCTTTGGTGATGCGCTCAATTTCGGTTGCCGCCTGGCGAGACTGCTCTGCCAGAGTACGTACCTCGTTAGCGACCACGGCAAACCCTCGGCCGTGCTCCCCCGCATGTGCCGCCTCGATAGAGGCATTAATTGCCAGCAGATTGGTCTGGGCGGCAATTTTACGGATCGCCTCCACCATGGTGCCTATCTGTTGTGAGCCGTTACCCAGTTCGCTAACCACCGCCGAAGTATCCCGCGCAGCCGCTTCCACCTGTTGCATGCCTGCCACCGCCTGCTGCACGATCACTGCCCCTTGCGCGGCGGTCCGGTCGGTATCCAGGGAAAGATGATGTGCATTACGCACCATCTCTTCTTCGTGCTGTTGCTGGATCATCAATTGGGTGATGTCCTGAGCGATCTTCACCACTTTCACCAGCCTCCCTTTCTCATCGAGGATCGGGTTATAGCTGGCTTCCAGCCAGACCCGTTCCCCGCGACGGTTTACGCGTTCAAAGCGCCCGGTGATAAATTCGCCGCGCGCAAGACGCTGCCAGTGTTGGCGATAATCGTCGGAGGCGGCAAACTCCGGTGGGCAAAGCACCGCATGTGACTGCCCGCGCGCTTCCTCAAGCCGATAGCCCATTAAGTTCAACATATTGTCATTAGCATCGAGGATCTTTCCCTGTGCGTTGAAAGTGATCATCGCCATGGAACGATTTAACGCGGCCAATAAACTCTGATGTTCCTGCGCCTGGGTAATACGCTCTGTCACCACGCTGGCGATCTTGACGATCTCCACGACCCGCCCCTGTTTGTTCAAAACCGGGGTATAGGTCCCCTGCAACCATACGGTTTCACCGTCTTTGCGAATCCGTTTTATATTGTCGGTGATAGGTTTGCCATGATTTAACATATCCCAGTGTTTACGATACGCCGTACTCTCGGCGTATTGTGGATCGCAGAAAATACGGTGATGTTGACCGAGCACTTCCTGACGCTGGAATTTCATGGTCTGCAAAAATAAGTCGTTGACACGCAGCACGGTGCCATCCGGATTAAAGACAATCATGGCAACGGCATTTTCTATCGCGTTTAGCTCCGCGCGGCTGTGGGTATTTAACTGACTGAATCGTAACAGCATAGAGTGAGGATCCTTCTGGCAGATGATTTAGCGAACAAATGCTTTTCATTTTATTTTTCTGCACGCCGCGCCCACACGCAGGCACGCATCACCCGGAGAAATAGGCAGGCCATATTCTCCAGACAGATAACGCTAACCGGGGTAAATATATCAATTCAGCAAGGTGACTATTGTTTTTTTAATAAATAATTAAATCAAGATTTTTATTAGTGACAACCGCATTGAGAATAACGCAAGTTGAAGAAATTGAAAGGAAAACGAAAAGTATTATTGGCGCCGGTTAAATAACCGGCGTCTGGTAATTAACGCCAGCGTTCTGCCGCCCAGGCGGCCTGCTGTTCTGCGTCATGGAAGGTCCAGGCAACGAAACGGCTGATCTTTTGCCCCTGCGCCATCTCAATGGTACGCACTTCGGCCGCACCCGCCAGCTTCAGCGCGTGGTAAATCGATGGCAAAGTAGTGTGTTTGGAAATCAACGAGGTGAACCACAGGCAGTTCTGCGCCTTGCTGACACTTTCCTCTACCATTTTACGCACAAAGGCTTCTTCACCACCTTCACACCAAAGCTCGTTATTTTTGCCACCGAAATTCTGTACCGGCTTGTCGGCCACTTCGCCTTTACCCAGCTTGTGCAATTTGCGACGGGTGCTGGCCTGCGATTCCTGTTCGGAACCGTGGAATGGCGGGTTACACAGCGTGGCATCAAACTTCTCAGCTACACCGATGATGCCGTTAAAGATAAACTCCGGCTGTTTTTGCAGGCGTAGACGCACGCTGTTTCTCAACGTCGGGTTCATTTCGACGATCATTTTGGCCGAATTAAGCGATACCGGGTCAATCTCCGAACCGGTAAAACGCCAGCCGTACTCACGCAGGCCAATAATCGGATAAATGCAGTTGGCGCCAATGCCCACGTCGAGGATCGCCACGCCTTTACCGCGCGGGATCTCACCGTCATTGCTGGTCGCCAGCAGGTCAGCCAGATGGTGCAGGTAATCAGAGCGCCCAGGGATCGGCGGGCACAGGTAATCGGCAGGAATGTCCCAATGCTCGATACCATAAAAATGTTGCAGCAACGCACGGTTGAGCATTTTAACCGCCGCCGGATCGGCAAAATCGACCGAGATATCGCCCCAGGCGTTCGGCTTGACGAACGGCTCCAGCCCCGGGCAACTGGCGATCAGCGCCGGGAAATCATAGCGTGAGCGATGACGGTTACGCGGGTGCAGTCCGCTTTTCTGCTGCGGGAAGCTTTTCTTTTTTTCCACCGTGACGGGCTCTCTTAAAGGTATTTCTGGCGCGTAAGATACCATAAAGCAGCGGCAAACTTGCAGACGACGGGAAACGCGTCAGAATAAAAGCTCTGTTTCCCTATCTCAGGTCACCTATGAGCAGTGAGTCCCGTTATTACTATGAACCCGCCGCAGGCCATGGTTTGCCGCACGATCCGCTAAATGCCATCGTCGGCCCGCGCCCCATCGGTTGGATCTCATCGGTCAGCGTCACTGGCCAGCGCAACCTGGCACCCTACAGCTTTTTCAACTGCTTCAATTACCGCCCACCGATCATCGGCTTCGCCAGCACCGGCTGGAAAGACAGCGTGGCGAACATCGTCGAGACCGGGGAGTTTGTCTGGAACCTGGCGACTCGTCCATTGGCCGATGCCATGAATAACAGCTCCGCCAGCCTGGCACGCGGGGAAGATGAATTTGCTTTTGCCGGTGTGACACCATTACCAAGCCGTCGGGTGAAGGCCGAACGCGTAGCAGAAAGCCCGGTGAACTTTGAATGTCGCCTGTCGCAATGCATTCAGTTGCAAAGTGCCGGCGGCGAAAAAGTAGACACCTGGCTGATACTGGGGGAAGTGGTGGCGGTGCATATCGATCCCGCACTGCTGGACGAACATGGCGTCTATCAAACTGCCGCCGCCGAGCCTATTCTGCGTGCAGGGGGCCCAACCGCTTACTATGGCATCTCGGAACTACACCGTTTCGATCTGACCCGGCCGGATGCGCAAAAGCGCTGAGTGACCTCATATTTTTGATAAAAAGCACGCCGATACTCGTTATCGGCGGGCTTTTTTCATGCGATTCAGACCAGACGTGCGTTAATCGCCGCAGCGAAATCACGACACATCTTTTCGTCACCTTCGGCGTTATCCGCCAGCACCTGCTCGCCGTCCACCACGCGGATATGCACCGCCAGGTCAAAGTCCGCCGCCGGTTGAGGCCGGGCAGCCGCTGCCGTGATGGTCTGCTGCGCATCCTGCCACGCCTGTGCCACCGTCTGGTTACAGGCCTGCGCCAGATAGTCCGGATTAAAGCCTTCGCCGGTCAGGCTGCGTAGCGTCTCATCGTGGCTGACACCGTTACCCGGCAACCAGTAGTGACGCGCCAGATCCGGGCCAATCGCCGGGTTATCGGTGAGGTAACCGTCACGCTGCAAGAAGAAGTGGCGTGTCTGTTCGACCGCCATCAGCGCCAACAGATAGCCCTGATAGGAACAGGCCGACTCCAGCGACAACAAATGCGGGATCGCCAGTGTCGGGCGCGGGCTGCCGCTGATGCCCAGTATTTTGTGCTCAACCTCACGCGCCAGCGCGGTAATCGCCTCCGGCGTGCACTGCTGTTCATCCCACTGATATAACGCCCATTCAAAGTACGGCACCAGCAGAATATGGCGCTCGTTGAACGCGCGCATCGGCTGACGCGCAGCAATGCTGGCCTCAATCAGCGCATCCGGTATCGGCTCGCCGGCGGCGTTTTTCGCATAACGTTTCAGCCAATCGGCGTCGTCCAGCAGGCTGTCGCAGAACATCGACTGGGTTTCGGCATAGGCCATAGACGTCGGCGGGAACTCCTGCGAGAAACAGGGGGCGTTCTGGCAAATATTGGCGAAATGAGCGGCATGGCCCCCCTCGTGGAACAGCGTATTCAACCCCTGAGCGCCACTGCCCACCTGATCCGGCTGCGCCAGACTGGTGAAGTTAATCCGTGCCGGCAGCCATTTCCCCTGCTGGATAAACGGCGGCACCGGCCCATGCATAAAGCCATTTTCATACTTTCCTTCACGCACCAACAGATCGAGATCCATCCGCGCACCGCGAAAACCGATGTGCAGTCGTTTGAAGCTGTTGATCCAACGCTCAAGCGACTGTGCGAACGGGAAGTAAGGATCCAGTTGGCGGGTCACGTCACCGGCGCTGGCAAAGCGAACGTTCCAGGGCTCCAGCGCCTGCTCGCCCTTCTGCGCCGTCAACTGCTGCAGGCTGCGTGCATTGGCTTCACGGGTTTGCTGTTCGAAGCGATCCAGAATGGCGAACAGCTGCTCCGGCGTCATGCGCTCGGTTTTATTGACCTTGTAGTCGAAATAGTTACGAAAGCCCATCTGGCGCGCAAAGCGGTTGCGCAGGCTAATCAGCTCCGGCAGGCCGTTATGCAGCAGCCACTGCTCCAGCTCACGCAACGCATGCTGCGAGCTACGGCGATAATCTTCATTTTCATTGGTGGCCTGATTGGTCAGCAGTTCGCCAAGCGAGGCGTTCACCCGCTGCCCGGCGGCATTCAGATGGCTGACCGGGTTGGCCTTACGCCGGGTATAAAGGTCCGCCTCGGCGCTGATGATGTGATCCAGCAGCGTCTGGGCTTCGGCATCTTCAATGGCGTTACAGTCAAAGAAACGCAGCCAGCCGTTCAGCCCGTGTTGCAAAGCGTCGCGCTGCGCATCCTGCGGCAGTACCTCCAGCCCGGCGAGCAACTGACGGATCTCTGCCAATCGACGCGGCTCCGCGATAAAGCGTTTATAGGCGCTTTCCGCCGCCGAGAAGCGTGCAGAAACATCGTCACCGCCAGTGCCCATATAGTTCTGCCAGAACAGATCTTCTTTGGTGCGGTGAACCTCAAGGTAATCCTGATTCAATTGATTGAAGTAATCGAGAGCCTGTTGCATAACCATCCTTTCAGCCGATTCGCGAAATATTCCAGTATAGACGACGGGATTTACGCGCTGCGTAAACGCTCCAGTCCCTGCTCCAGGCTGCCGACTTCACCGGTAGCCAGCAAACAGCAGGCAATCTGGCGCTGGATCGCCAATGGGATTGCCACTTCCCCCGCCAGGCAACGTTCGGTCCAGCGCGCGGTGGTCTCGGCATCTTTTGCTGCCGGCAGATCCGGCGTGTCGTCCTGCCCCGGTCGCTCCAGCAGCACCTGCTGCTCGCCATTAACGATATAATGGATCTGCGGGCAACGCTGCGGGTTGGCGTAGGCCTCGCCTTCGGTGCCGTGCATCAACAACCCACGGGCGCCGATCTGGCGGAAAAACGATGCCACACGGCCAACGTATTCCGGGTGCGACACGCTGGCGATACGCAACACATCCTGCCCGGTAAACGGCGTAGCCAGTTTGGCCAACGTATGGGCACTGTTGCGCACCCCCATGCGCCAGCGCATACCAAGCTGACGATCCAGAGGCGCAGACAAGGCCGAAACCGGGATAAACACCACTTCGCCATGATCCAGACGCTGCTGGGCATCGGTGGCGTCTTGCGACCAGGGCAGGCCCAATGCCTGGAAGGTTTCTGCACTGGTGACACGGGTGCTGTCATCCAACACGCCATGCACCACGACCGGCAGACCGACACGCTTGAGCAACAGTGCCAACAGCGGCGTCAGGTTCGCCTGTTTGCGCGCACCGTTATAGCTCGGCAACACCACCGGCATCGGCCGCCCTTGTGGTGCCTGCAGACACATCACCTGCTGTTGCATCGCCTGGTAAAAACCGAGCATTTCCTCTTCGGCTTCCCCTTTGATGCGCATGGCAATCAGGATGCCCCCCAGTTCCAGCTCGCCCACTTCACCGGCCAGCATCTTTTGATAGAGCTGAAAGGCGGTTTCCCGGTCCAGATCGCGCGCATGGTTCTTGCCACGGCCTATTTCTTTGATAATTTTGGTGTAATCCATCGTCTGCGTTCCCCTGATTCATTCTGGGTTCAGCATACCTTATCCACGCCGCCGCTCAACCTCATCCGCCAGTCGTTGCTGCGCTGCATCACCGGCACGCAGCCCGGCGATCACCCCGTCAACGTCTTCGGCGCTGCGATTTTGGCTCATCTTCCCTTTGCCTTCACGGTGAGTCACGGCGATCTCGATGCCGACAATGCCCTTGATTTGCGCAGCAATGTAATGGGCCGGGGCGTCGTCGATGCGCCAGGGTTCAGGCTGGCGTCCTTCCTGCAACGCCGTCAATCCTTCCAGCTGTTGCCGCAACCAGCCCGCGTCCTCCGTTACCCTGGGCACGCCGTGCAGTTGCACCACGCTGTAATTCCAGGTCGGCACCACCTTGCCGGTCTGACGCTTGGTTTCATACCAGCCGGGCGAGATATATCCCTCTGGCCCCTGAAATATCACCAGGCATTCCTGCACCTTCTGTAACAATGCCCAGTGGGGATTGGCACGGGACAGATGCGCCCGCAGCACCACGTTTCCCTGCTCATCGGCATCAATTAAAAACGGCAGCGGGTCGGCTACCAGTCCCTGCTCACCCTGGCTGATTAACATGCCCAGCGGGTGGGCACGAACCAGCGCAATTTGGCTTTCCAGGCAGTCATCACGAAATGAAGCGGGTTGATACATGGCGTTGGGCGTCCTTTAGCGTAATCAGGGAGATGAAATAGCAATAACACTCACCCGCGGTTTACTGAAGAGCCACTTTGCGCTGTTGTTGGATGATCCACCTCAGCAGCACAAAGGCGACAACCATCGCCAGCAGGTTGTAAACCATTGCCCCGGCAAACGCCTGCCCATAGCGTTCAGCACCCGCGCCGCCTGCCAGCAAGGGGACAAAAAATGCACCGCTGGCGGCAATTCCCAATGCCCCACCAACCTGCTGCACGGTGGAAATCACCCCGGCGGCCATCCCCGCCTGCTGCTGTTTTGCCAGCCCGAGTACCAGATTAAGCAAGGGTGTCATGCTCAGTGCCTGGCCAAAGCCCAGGATCACCAGCCCCGGCAACAACCACAGGGGCTGCACCAGCGCCGCCCCCCACAATACCTGTGCCACCAGCAGCGCCATCCCCGCGGCGTAAATCACCACGCCAAGTGCCAACACGCCATTGCCCCAACGCTGCGCCAACATCGGTGCCAAAAATGAAGCCAGCATAAAAGCCACGCTGGCGGGGGCAAACAGGCTGCCGGCCTGAAACGGCGTCAGGCCAATGCCTGCCTGTAGCAGCAGGGCAAAACATAGGAAGAACGAAGAAGCGGTCGAGTAAATCGCCAACACCACCGCCACACCTGGGGCGAAACTCCCCTGCCGCAGCAACGCCGGATCGAGCACTGCGTCCCCAGCACTCAGCGCCAGTCGGCGTTCCCAGCGAATAAAGCCCCACAGCACCGCCACGCTCAGCACCAGCGCAGGCAATACCCACCAGGGCCAGCCGCGTGACGGCCCTTCCAGCAACGGAACCAGCAACAGCAGCAACCCGCTGGCCGCCAACATCAGGCCAACGCCGTCCAGCCGCTGTGCCTGTTCAAGGCGTGACTCGGGAATGCGCCGCGCCGCCAGCATCGCCAGCGCACCCACCGGCAGATTGATCAGGAAAATCATCCGCCAGCCGCTGCCGAAAATATCGGCTTCAATAATAAAGCCACCGAAGATCTGACCGAAAATGGCCGCCAGCCCCAGCGTCATGCCCAGCCAGGCAAAGGCACGCCGCCGCTGGTGCTCACTGTAAAGCACGCGCAACAGCGCATAGATTTGCGGGAACAACAGCGCTGCCGTCGCGCCTTGCAGAAAACGCGCCACGATCAGCATGCTGAGGGAGGTCGCCATACCGCACAGCGCCGACGTCAGCGTAAAGCCCAACATGCCAAGGCTAAACATGCGACGGCGACCAAAGCGATCGCCCAGCCGCCCACCGGCAATCAGTAACACACCGAATGCCAACTCATAACCGGCAATAATCAGCCCGATGCCGGCAAAGTCGGCGGCGAACTGCTGCTGGATCACCGGGGCTGCCACGTTCACCACAAACAGGTCAAACACCGTCACAAAACCGCCCAGCAACAACACCGGTAATCCAGGCAGACGACGATCGTCCTCCGCTAATGACTGTTCCATAAATGCCTCCAAAGATTGAGATGGCGGCAGTATGGAACATGTCCTAAACTGTTACTATATAGCCAGTTATACTATTACTAACAGCAACAGGACAACCACTATGCCACCGCGCACCCTCAACCGAACACGTCAGGATCTGGCGGATTTTCTGCGTCAAAAGCGGGAGAAATTATCGCCGCAGGCCGTCGGCTTGCCGAGTGGTACCCGACGCCGGACGCCGGGGCTGCGGCGCGAAGAGGTGGCCGCACTGGCGGGGGTGGGCCTTACCTGGTACACCTGGCTGGAACAGGGGCGGGAGATCAACGCCTCGGTGGATTTTCTGGAAAACCTGGCGCGGGTGCTGAAGCTGGATGCCACCGGGCGCTACCATCTGTTTTTGCTGGCGCATCAGCGGCCGCCGGTGCCGGTAGGCCATCAATGGTGTCAGGTATCGCCGCTGGTACGTCGCCTGCTGGACGACCTGAAACTGCGCCCGGCTTACGTCATGAACCTGAGCTGGGACATCATCGCCTGGAACCCAGCGGCGGATCGGCTGTTTGCCATCGGCGATCGCCCGGCGCAACAACGCAACATGCTGTGGATGCTGTTCGCCGATCCACAGCTCAACCAGCGGCTGATGGAGTGGCAGGCGCAAGCGCCGCAAATCCTGGCCAGCTTTCGCCGCGACTATGCCCGCGCACCGGAAGACGCCACCATGCAGCAACGGGTTCAGATGCTGGAACAGGTATCACCGCAGTTCCGCCAGCTGTGGCAACAGCATGATATTCATGGCCGCTGCCAGGGGCAGCGTACTTTCACGGTGCCGGGTGCCGGCCAGGTGACGTTCGAACATGCGTCGTTCATTGTCGATGAGGAAAATCATTTGCGACTGGTGATGTACAGCGCGCTGGCGCAATGCCCGGCCAGCGCGGCGTTTGAGGCATTACTGCAGGCGTAAGGCTATTTACGGCTGTCAAAAATCAGCTTGCAGGCCAGCCCGGCGAATACGCCACTCAGCAGGTAGTTCGGCCAGCGCGCGCTGAAGCGGCGACCGACAAAACGGCTTTTCATGCTGCTGACCGCCATGATCAACCCGCCATTAATCAGCAGCCCCACCAGATTCAGCACCGTCGCCAGTAACAGCATTTGCACCACCAACGAACCGGCCTGCGGATCGATAAACTGCGGGAACAATGCCAGAACGAACAGCGCCATTTTGGGATTGAGGATGTTGGTGAACAGCCCCTGTCGAAAAATCCGCATGGCCGGTACTGCCGCTAACCCGGAAGAAGCCTGCAAACTGCTGCCGGTTCGCAGCGTTTTCCAGGCCAGATACAGCAAATAGGCTGCCCCCAACATGCGCACTGCGTCATAGGCCAGCGGCACCGCGACGAACAGTTGCGACAGGCCTAACGCCGCCGCCAGGGCGTGGCAATAGGTACCAAGCTGGATCCCCGCCAATGATGCAAAACCCGCGCGTCGGCCCTGACTGACGCTGCGTGAAGCGATCAGCAACATATCCGGGCCGGGAGTCACCGTCAGCGCCAGGCAGGCGCCGGAAAACAGCAAAAGTGTGGAAGCATCAACCATAAATCACCTGGTACCGCGTGGCGGGAAACAGGTTTTATCATAGATCTACCGCCGCCGTTTGTCAGCTCTGTCACTGTTCGGGGGCCGGCTTGTCGCCTGGCGCAGCCGTTAGCCGAACGCGGCGCTCACCCAGCAGGTTCATGCCCGCGGCCGCCAGCAGGATGATAGCCGTGCCGGCAAACTGCAGCGCCACCAACCGATGACCAAATGCCAGCCGATCCACCATCATGGCGGCAATCGGATAAATAAAGGACAGTGAGCCGATCAGGTTGGTCGGCAACTTTTGGATCGCGCCATACAGCAATACGTACATGATCCCGGTGTGTAATACACCAACCGTCACCAACATACCCCACTGTCCGGCACCGGCCGAGGCATGGAAATCCACCAGCGGTAACAGCATCACCACGCCGACCGTGACCTGGATCAGCGCAATCAGGTGCGGCGGCGTCCCTTTCAGTCGTTTGGCGGCCAGCGCCATCAGGGCATAGAAAAACGCCGCCCCCAACGCCAGCAAAATACCCATCAGGTAGTTATTCTGTCCGCCCGCCTGTTTCGGCTGCGCCAACACCACCAGCATCATGCCGACAAATGCCAGCACCAACCACAGCAGTTTGCGGGCGGTCAGTTTCTCACCGAGGAACAACGCGCCCAGCGCCACCAGCATAAACGGCTGCGTGTTGTACACCGCGGTAGCGATGGAGATCGACGCATAAGAATAAGCGGCAAACAGCAGCAACCAGTTGATCACCAGCGCGACGCCACCGGCAATCGCCAGCAGCAGCGTAGTACGCGTCAAAATATCGCGTCGCAGTTGGCCCAGCGCCGCGCAGATTGCCAGCAGCACCAACGCGCCTATCGCACAGCGCCAGAACACCACGTTAATCACCGGCTGGCCGGACATCAGCACAAACCAGCCAATGGTGCCGGAAATCAGCATCGCAGCGATCATCTCCAGCGAGCCGCGTTTTATTTCTACATTCATGGTTGTTTCCTCAGGGTAGCCCAATACGCTTATCTTGCGGCTTTCCCACGCCGGTTTCCATGGCATAAAAAAGGCCATTATGCTTAACTGCCTTTTTATCGAAGGCATAAAACATAAATAACCTAATGGAGGTTGAATGGATGATATCGATCGCCAGATCCTGACCCTGCTGGCCGAGGATGCACGGGTGTCGCTGAAAACCCTCAGCGCCAGCGCCGGTCTGTCGTCACCCAGCACTTCGGAACGGCTGCGGCGACTGGAAGAAAGTGGTGTGATCCGGGGCTACACCCTGAACGTCGATTTGCAGGCGTTGGGCTACGCTTTTCAGTCTCTGGTGCGCATCAAACCGCTGCCGGGCATGCTGAAGAAGGTTGAACAGATGATCCAGGCGACCCCAGAGGTAATTGAATGTGACAAGGTGACCGGCGAGGACTGTTTTATCGTGCGCCTGGTGGCGCACTCGATGGAACAACTTGACCAGACCCTGGATCGTCTGGCCGAGTGCGCGCAAAGCAACACGTCTATCGTCAAAACCACGCCGGTGAAGCGCCGCCTGCCGCCGCTGCTTTGATTAACGCGTACGCCGACGGGCGAACGGATTCTTGCGCTTTTTGTCTTTTTTCTCTGCCGCAGCGGCAGATTTAACCGCGGCCAGGTGCGCCTTGTCAGCTTCAGGGACTTCGCGCTGTTCGATAGGAAACACCGGCAGTGCCGCCAGCAAGCGCGAGCCATAGCTTTTGGTCAGCAGGCGACGATCGTAAATCACGATCTCGCCGTGACATTCATTACTGCGGATCAGTCGGCCCACTTGCTGGATCAGGTTGAACGAAGCGCTTGGCAGGCTCTGCACCTCAAACGGATAGCGCTTCAGCGACTTCAGCCATTCACCTTCGGTCAGGATCACCGGGCTGTCGATCGGCGGGAAGGCGATTTTGTGGATATGTACCTGGGTCAGCAGTTCACCTTTCAGATCCAGCCCTTCGGCGAACGACTGCAGGCCGATTAACACGCTGGCGGTGCCCTTCTCGACCCGCTTACGGTGCTCTTCCACTAACCGGTAGCGCGGTTGATCGCCCTGTACCAGCAGCATCAGGCGCAGATCGGTGACGTAGCTGAGAAAGGTCTGCATCGCCCGGTGGCTGCTGAACAAAATCAGCATGCCCTTGTGCTTGCCGCTGGCCTGCTCGGCTCGGAAAAAGCGCGCCATCTCTTCCAGGTGTTCGGCCTCATTGGCCATCGCCGGCTCAAAGCGCATGTTCGGAATGACAATCTTGCCCTGCTCCACGTGATTGAACGGCGAAGACAGGGACTCGAAGCGATCGCCGGCCTTTTCACTCAGCCCACTCATTTCTTGCAGACGCGCAAAGCTGTTCAGCGAGCGCAGCGTCGCCGAAGTGATCACTACGTGCGGCACCTTGCGCCACAGCAGCTTTTCCAATTGATCGCTGACGCGGATCCCCACGCAGTGCAGATACAGATGGGTCACGTTATCGCGCAAGTCGCGCGTGACCCACTTGGAGATCGGCGCATTGGAAGACTTGTCCAACGCAGCCAGCCGCCACAGTTTGCTCATCGCCTCCAGATACCCCAGGGTGCGGCTCATCTGAATGATGGAACGGTGCAAACGGACAATGTCGTGCTTGCCGGTCTGTTCGCTGAGATCGTTGACGATAAACTCCGCCACCCCGCGCAAAGCGTCGGTCAGTTTGAACAACCGCGCGCAGGTTTCCACCATTTCCGCCGGCAGTTCGCCCATTTCAAAACGGTGTTCGGCGATGACGGTGTCAGTCGGTAGATAAGCGCTGACCTGATGCTCGAAAGTCTGGATCAGTTCGCGCAGTTCTTCACAATGGTTTTTCAAACGTTCGTCGTTCGCCAACCCCGGTGGGCTTTTAGGTCGGTATTGCGTCATGCACTGCTCAACGTGACGCACGATCATGTCCAACTGCAGGTTAGTCGACAATGCGGTGATTTCGCCCTCAATCTCCAGTGCGTCACGCGCCACTTCCGGCAAATGATGACCTTCGTCCAGCACCAGCAGTAGCTCTTTCGGGTTGGGCAGCACCGATTCGGTTTCCAGTGCCGCCATCACCAACGCATGGTTAGCCACCACCACGTCGGCGGTCTCAATTTCTTTGCGGGCGATATAAAACGGGCATTCACGGATGTAATGGCAGTTGCGGCCCAGGCAGTTGGCTTTATCGGTGCTCAGTTTGATCCACAGTGGATCATCAATCGACAGCTGATAATGGTCGCGCAGCCCGTCCCACTCATGGCGGCTGAGCGCTTTGCTCAGCTTTTGGCACAGCGCCTGTTCTTCACCGTTGGAAGGCGCCAGCTCGTCACCCAGAAACAGCATCAGGTCGCCCTGCTCGCTGACGTCAGTGCTCAGAGCCGCCAGGTTACGCGGGCAAACATAACGCCCGCGACCAAAGGCACCGGTAAATTTCAGATCGGGAATGATCTTCTTCAGCAGCGGCAAATCTTTGCTGTAGATCTGATCCTGTAGCGCCACGTTGGCGGTGCTGACCACCAAAGGTTTGCTCTCGGCACGGCCAACGGCGATCCCCGGGATCAGGTATGACAAGGTTTTGCCTACGCCGGTCGGCGCTTCAATCGCCAGGTGGCGCGGATAATCACCGGCCAGCGTTTTCGCCACTTCGGCGATCATCTGCCGCTGCGGAGCACGGGAAATAAAATCCGGTATTTGCTGCTGCAGGGCTTTGTACCACTGGCCAATCTGATCTTTAACTGCGGGGGAGAGCGCCATTCAACTCTATATCTTTACGAAATGATGGCGCTATTGTCCCACAGACCGTCGGCCGCGTCAGCCTGGCCTTCGATCATTGAGGCGCGACCCGCACTGAACGACCACTCGTCCAACTGAGTGGTGGTGATCACCACCATCACATCTTGCGGCCGTAACTGCAGATTTTTCGCCAGCAGCTCCGCTAACCGCTGATAAAAACGCTGTTTGGTCAGGGTATCGCGCGGACGACCAGCGGTAATGTAAAACAGCACAAAATCCACCGAACGCGGGCCGCCCAGATAGTCACGATCGTAAATCAGCTCTCCTGGGCGATATTGATCGATGGCCTGGAATTTATCGGCCGGCGGTACGCTGAAAGTCTCTACCAGCGCCTGATGCAGGCTGTCTGACAGGGTTTTCAGGTATTGCGCAGATTTTCCCTGATGCAAAGCAATGCGGCTGAATGGCATGAGGCTACTCCTGTTTCAGTTCGCGCAAACGCGTTACGGCACAAGCGGCCGCAGGCCAGCCTGCATAGAACGCCAGATGAGTAATCAACTCGGCAAGCTGTTCGACGTTCACGCCATTGCGCTGGGCCAGTTGCAGATGAAACGGCAATTGCTCCACGCGGTTAAGCGCCACCAGCGCCGCCACGGTGATCAGGCTGCGCTCACGCGGGGTGAGTATCGGCCGCTGCCAGACATCGTCGAATAATACGCCGTCACTGAGCTGCGCCAGTTTGGGGGCTATGTCGCCGAACGCCTGCTGGCCGGCCTGTTGGGAAGGTTGCATCATTTTCTCCTGTCGATTTACCGATAGCCCCACGCTACCCGCAAACACAGCAGGCGAAAATCGGGATTTTTAACACTAAAGATTCAGAAAAACAGGATGGTTAGCTCCAGAGGACGGCGCTCGAGGCGACGCTATGTATAAATCTCACGCATGATTTCTCACAATACCCGGAAGTGTGTCGATAACAGCCGACAGTCATCCAGAGAAGAAATTCACTCTTTCCGCAACTTTTTTAATCGTTCGACATGGAAATGAATATTTTGTCATAAATAGATCACATAACTACGGTAAAAAACCTGCGCTGCAAACAAACGGGCGGCACAGTGAAACAGCAGTACAACTGATGATAAGCGTCTTTCAATCGAATAAAGCAGGGTAAATCATGAAACGTAATCTTCTGGCCGTTATTATTCCGGCACTTTTAATTGCGCAGACAGCACAGGCAGCAGAAATCTACAATAAAGACGGCAACAAACTTGATTTTTACGGCCGCGTAAAAGCACTGCACTATTTTTCTGACGATACCGGCAATGATGGCGACAAAACCTATGTGCGTATCGGTTTTAAAGGCGCGACACAAATTAACGATATGCTGACTGGCTACGGCCAGTGGGAATATCAGATTGGTGCCAACCATGCCGAATCCGACGGCACCAAAGATACTAAAACTCGCCTGGGCTTCGCCGGTCTGAAATATAAAGATATCGGTTCCTTCGACTACGGCCGCAACTACGGCATTATCTATGACGTCGGCGCCTGGACGGATATGCTGCCAGAGTTCGGTGATGATGCTTACGTCAAGACCGACAACTTTATGAACGGTCGTACCAACGGTGTGGCAACCTACCGTAACAATGACTTCTTCGGTCTGGTGGAAGGCCTGAAGTTCGCCGTGCAGTATCAGGGCAAAAACGAAAACGACGGCCGTGCCGGCAGCAAGGCGAACGGTGACGGTTGGGGTCTGTCTTCCAGCTATGAAATCATCGACGGCCTAAGCGTTGGCGCTGCCTACGCTTCTTCCAACCGTACTGCCGGCCAAAAAGCGGGCACCTTCGGTAAGGGCGATAAAGCAGATATCTGGGCTGGCGGCCTGAAATACGACAATAACGACGTTTATCTGGCGGCGACCTACTCGCAAAGCCGTAATATCGCGCCTATTTCCGGTACTGCGACCATCAACAACAATTCTACCTCCGTTAGCGGCTTTGCCAATAAAGCAGAAGGTCTGGAATTGGTTGCACAATATCAGTTCGACTTCGGTCTGCGTCCATCGCTGGGTTATGTTCAGCAGAAAGGCAAAGATATTGAAGGCATCGGCGATGCCGACCTGGTTAAATATATCGATGTCGGCGCTTACTACTATTTCAACAAGAACATGTCGACCTATGTCGATTATAAAATCAACCAACTCGACGGCGATAATAAGCTGGGTCTGAAAGACGACAACGTTATTGCTGTCGCCCTGACCTACCAGTTCTGATGTGATGAATAACCACCACTGCAAACCTTAGCTTCACTTGATACCCAGAGTAATTTCGCCGGGCGGCAACGCCCGGTTTTTTCATTTGGTGCCCTGGCCTCCCTTCGCCTCTCATCGCCGCATCAGGAAACTTGCCTTACAAAACAAACGGGTCTACATCTATATGTTGCGCAAATCAACCTGGATGACCTATGCCAAACACTTCCCCATTCGAATACCACTCAGCGTTGCGCTACAGCAGTGATGAGCTGGCGCAGATCCTTTGCCACTGTTTTGAAAACTACATCGTGCGCTTCGTCATTGATGGTGACACCTTCGCCCGTCGTTTCGGTGCCGAAGACCTTAGCCTGAATGACAGCATTATCGTCACGCACCAACAGCAACCGGTAGCGCTGGCGTTGATTAGCCGCCGTGGCTTGCACAGCCGGGTATCGGCGCTGTCCATCCGACCGGAAATGCGCGGTAAAGGGTTGGGCAAGGCACTGATGCAACGAATTGTTGCCGACGCGCGTGAACGTGGCGATCGCCAACTGTCGCTGGAGGTGATCGAAGGCAATGACCCGGCGATTGCGTTATACCATCAGGCCGGGCTGCGTATCGTGAGAACCCTGACCGGCCATCAGGCCGGCGAGCTGGCCGCAGCCGAGATTGTGCCGCTGCAAGAGATTGATCCGCTGCAAGAGATTGATCCGCTGTTTGTTTCCCACCGCCTGACGGCTGAAGGTGCCACCAGCCTGCCCTGGCTGATCGCCGCGGAATCGCTTTTCAAGCTGCCCGGAAAACCTCACGCCTTTACCCTTGGCCAGCATCAGGCCTATGCGGTGGTGCAGGTCGGTGCGGATAAGTGTTTTTTGCGCATGATTTACGTGCCGCCGCAGCACCGCAGCCAAGGCCATGCTCGGGCGATGTTGACCGCGCTGCAGGCACAGTTTTCACCGTTACCGCTGGTGGCCAACGTCTACGTTCCCGAAGTGGCCGCCCCCTTCTTCGACCGACTCGGCTGGCAGCAGGATCCATTACGCCAGTTTGAGATGACGATGGCCTTAGAAACACCACAATAACAACCAGAGAGCGATCCCTTTATGACAGGAAAAAACAGGCAGACAATGGCCCTTGGCGCGGCGTTTGGCATTGCGCTACTGACTCTGACCGGCTGTGCACAGCCGCCAAAAACAGATCTGCAAGCCCAGCAACGTCTGGCGGATCAGTCAGTGCTGGCACTGAACTGGTTCCAGCAGTCCGGCGAATATCAGGCGCTGTCACACCAGGCGTTCAACAGCGCCAAACTGGCCTTTGATCAGGCCAAGGCCACCCCAGGCAAGAAGAAAGCGGTAGTGGTTGATCTGGACGAAACCCTGCTCGACAACAGCCCGTACTCCGGCTGGCAAGCACAACAGGGCCAACCTTTCGCCGCTGCCACCTGGGCCAAATGGTCACAGGCGGAGCAAGCCGGTGCAGTGCCGGGTGCCGTGCAGTTTGCCCGTTACGTCAATAGCCATCAGGGCACTATGTTCTACGTTTCCAATCGCAAGCTGTCTGAATACGCCGCCACGGTAGCCAATATGCAGAAACTGGGCTTTACCGGCATGTCGGAAAAAACCGTGCTGCTTAGCGGTGACACCTCCAACAAGCAGCCACGCTTCGATGCCATCAAGAACGCGGGTTACGACATTGTGGTGTACGCCGGTGACAACCTGAACGACTTTGGCGCAGCGACCTACCACAAAGATAACGCACAGCGCCGGGCGTTTGTCGCCGACAACCAAAGCAAATTCGGCACCGAATACATCGTGCTGCCGAACCCGCTGTACGGCGACTGGGAAAGTGGTATGGCGAAGGACTATAACAAGCTGACGCCAGAGCAAAAACTGCAGATACGCCAGCAAGCCATCAAGGCCTGGAACGGGCAGTAATCTTGCTCACCCGCTAATCTTGTAGGGGCGCCGCATGCTGCGCCCGCATCAGTCGGGGAAAATTACAGCAACTTATACATATAACTGGTGGCATCCAGCGCGCTGCCGTTGCTGGCGAGGGCGTATTGCGGAATGCTGCCGGCCAGTTGAAAGCCCATTTGGCGATACATGCCTTCCGCCGTATCGCCGGTCAGGGTATCCAGCACCAGTAAATGCCGCTGAAGCTCAGCCGCCTTTTGTTGCACCTGTAGCATCAGGCTACGGGCAATGCCCCGGCGGCGAGCGTCCGGGTGCACCATCAGCTTTACCACCTCCGCCCGGTGGCGGCCGTTGTCCGGCATCGCCAGCAACAACTGTACCGTGCCAACCAGCCGCCTGGCATCGTATGCCACCAACAGCAACCGTTCCCCACGCTCAATCGCCGGTAGCAAACCACGCCAGAACGCCTGAGCCTGCTCCAGACTGAACGGCATAACAAAACCAATGCTCGCGCCCTGGGCGACGCTGGCTTGCAGCATTTCGGCCAGTTCAGGGATCGCGTTGTGTGCCACTTCGGCATTCAGTTGCTGTATCTCAATCATGATTAAGGCCTGCTGATAACGAGGGTGTAATGGGCCGGCTCAGGGCCGGGGGCATGAAATTTTGAAGCGCCGAACAGCCGATAACGCAGGCAGTCACCCGGCTCAAGCTGGAAGGTTCGTGCCTCCAGCGTCAGTTCGAGCCGGCCTGCCAGCAGCCACAGATGGTGCTCAAGCGCATGTACCGAAGGCGCGTCATAGGCAATCTCCGCCCCAGCCTCGAGGGTGCATTCAATAAACTCGGCCTTATACAGGGCGGCAGGCGGTGAGACCGAACGACGATGAAAACCGCTGGTGCGATCAACCCACACCGTTTGCTGTTCACGATGCAGCAGCTCCGGCGGCTCATCCTCGACCTCACTCAGCAGCCGCGACATGGTCAGCCCATAAGCCGAGCACAGCTTGTTTAGCAGTGAGGCGGTCGGGCTGGTTTCAGTGCGTTCGACTCGCGACAACGTCGCCCGGCTGATGCCAGTTTGCTGCGCCAGTTCCTCCAGCGACCAGCCTTGCTGCTGACGTAAATCAGACAGCCGCTGCGCCAGCCGGAGATCGGCGCTCTCCAATTCGTTATCCATGTTTTAGTCTCTGACACAAAAAAATCCCATATAAGAGAAATAATCTCAAATACGGGATTCGTCAATCAAATTTTTAACCGGCGGTAAAACTCGATTAAAAGTCTTTCGTTCCTATGACGACAACGCCGAAGGATCTGGTACCCGCTGGTCGCCTTCAACAACCGGCGGTGCGATCGCCGCACAGCGCCAGGCGCTGAACACCGCCAGCAGCGGTGCCAGTGCGAACAACAGGAACAGCCAGCGCGCCGCAGAGGCCGCCCCCGCTGATCCACCCGGTACGTTCAGCCCCGCCAGATTAGCAATCATCCCGGCCAGGGCAGCACCAAAGGCGGTCGCAAACAGTTGTACCGTGGTGATCGACGCCCCGGCAATATCCTTATCCGCCTCAGGCGAGACTTGCAGGATCCGCGTCAACAGGTGCGGCCAACCGAAGCCAATACCAAACCCCACCAACGTCAGGGCAATCACAATCGGCGTCAGCCCCGCCCAGTGCCCGCCGGACGGTATCGGCATCAGCAAGCCCAGTGCTAACAGCCCCACCAACACAAACATCGGCCCGCTGATGATCGCCCGGCGGATGCCTGCGCTGCGCCAGCCGGAACTGAGGATCTCCGATAACGTCCAACCCGCCGCCATGGTGGCCGCGATATAGCCAGAAATCAGCGGTGACTGGCCGTGCAACGTTTGCAGGAAATAAGGCACGAAGATTTCGCTGGTCATCCCCACCACCAGCAAAGAGACTGTGATATACAACGAGGCCAGAGGTGACCCACGGCGTAAGGCCCCCTTCGGCAACAGGCGAGCACGGGAGTGCGCTTCACGCTGTATCAGCCAGGCCATCATCAGCACCGCCAACGCAATCCCCCCTAAATTAACCCACGCGCTGTCCGCCAGGCTGCCGGCAGAAACCACCAGAACCGCCGTTGCCAGCAACAACAGCTGAGCCACCGGCAGCGGTGCCGCCTGTTGCTGCGGCTTGCCTTTCGGCAGGATCAGGAAGGTAAACCCGGCGTATAACACCATCACCGGCAGCAGGATGCCAAAGGCCCAACGCCAGGCGTTCAGTTCGGCAAAGATGCCGCCCACCGCCGGCCCCACCAGGGTCGCGATGCCCCACATCGCCGAAATCAGTGCCATCGCCCGCGGCCATAGCTTTTGCTCAAACACCAGATTGATCATGGCGTATGAAAGCGCGAAAATCAGCCCGCCGCCGAAGCCCTGCACGGTTCGGCCGACCAGCATCACCGGCATCGACGGTGCCAACGCGCACAGCATCGCCCCGACGATAAAGAACAGTGATGCCACCACGTAGGCACTGCGAGCCCCATAGCTACTGAGCAAACGTGCCGATAATGCCGACCCCAGAATCGACGCCACCACAAACAGCGTGGTGTTCCAGGCATACAGATCCAGACCGCCGATATCCTGCACCACCGAGGGCAAAATGGTGGTAGCGACCAGAATATTGATTGCATGCAGCGCTACACCGAGTGAGAGCGCGATCGCACTGGCGCCATTTTTGCCGGAAAAAAGATCGGCCCAGCGGCTATCATCGTTGGTTATCACGGTTGTCGTCCTGTTTTCAGAGGAATGGCATTGAGTTAATAGTGATACTGCGTTAAATTTAACAAGAATTATCTTGGAATAAGAGTAGGGTGAGGCGGAGAAATATGTCAAGAATAAACTTGGAAAATAGCGGTGGTCCCGCACAATCGGTCAGTGACCGTTTGCTGACACTATTAAAAACCCGCGGCCCACAGCAAGCGTCTGATGCAGGCAAAGTCCTTGGCACTACCGGCGAGGCCGCGCGCCAGCAGTTCGTCAAGCTGGCAAAAGATGGGTTGGTTGAAGCCGTAGCAGAAACCCGTGGCGTCGGTCGCCCGGTACAGCTGTGGCACCTGACTGCCGCAGGCAATGCCCGTTTTCCGGATACCCATTCCGAACTGACGGTACAGCTGCTGCGCACCGTGCGCGACAAACTGGGTGAACAGGCGATCGAATTGTTGATCGACACCCGCGAGCAGGAAACGCGCATTAACTACAAACAGGCGATGGTCGGCGCCACCGATTTACAGGAGCGCGTCGAGCGCCTGACGGCGATCCGTTGTCGCGAAGGCTACATGGCCGAATCACGCGTACAGGAAGACGGCTCTTTTCTGCTGGTAGAGAACCACTGCCCTATTTGCGCCGCCGCTACCGTTTGTCAGGGATTCTGCCGGGCGGAACTGAGTATTTTCACCGAGGTGTTGCAGGCGCAGGTTGAACGCTCCGAACATATCCTGGCGGGGGCACGCCGCTGCGCCTACCGTATTTCATTGCTGTAACCGACACCCGGCGCAAGGCATCCTGCAGGCTGGCGTCATCCGGTGGATCATCACCGGCTCGCCAGCCCATTGCCTGCTTAAAAAAGTACTGAAAAGCGTTGCTTATCCCCTGTCCGATCGGGTTTACTGAGCCCTCTAATAATAACCTTCCCTGCAGAATTAAAATCCATGCTGAGCCAAAGTAGCCGTAACGTCCTGCCGTTAATCGGGGCACTGTTCACGTTATATATTGTCTGGGGTTCGACCTACTTCGTTATTCGTCTGGGCGTCGAGAGCTGGCCACCGCTGATGATGGCCGGTATCCGCTTCCTGGTCGCCGGCATTGTGCTGTTCAGCTTTTTGGCGCTGCGCGGCCATGCATTGCCCACGGCAAAGCAGTGGCTGGCTGCCGGAACCATCGGTATTCTGCTGCTGGCAGTAGGTAACGGCCTGGTGACCGTGGCAGAACATCAGAACGTGCCTTCCGGTATTGCCGCCGTAATGGTGGCGACGGTGCCGCTGTTCACCCTGTGCTTCAGCCTGCTGTGGGGCATGCGCAATACCAAGCTGGAATGGGCGGGTATCGGGTTGGGCCTGGTGGGGATCGTGCTGCTGAATACCGGCAATAATCTGGTCGGCAACCCCACCGGCGCGCTGCTGATCCTGCTGGCTTCTGCCAGTTGGGCCTTTGGTTCCGTGCTGGGTTCGCGTATTTCGCTGCCGGCCGGGCCGATGGCTGGGGCAGCGGAAATGCTGGTCGCCGGTGTGGTGCTACTGGTCGTTAGCCAGCTCAGCGGCGAGCGTCTGACGCAGATGCCCACCGCCAAAGGCTTCTTCGCGCTCGGTTATCTGATCGTCTTCGGTTCGATGCTGGCGATCAGCGCCTATATGTTTTTACTGAAAAACGTACGCCCGGCGGTGGCAACCAGCTATGCCTACGTCAATCCGGTGGTGGCGGTGCTGCTCGGTATCGGCTTTGCCGGCGAGTCGTTGGCACCGCGTGAATGGGCAGCGCTGGTGATTATCGTCGCGGCAGTGGTGCTGGTCACGCTGGGTAAGTTCCTGTTTGCGCGCCCGACCAAAGTTCAGCCGAGCGGCAGCATTAAAGAGTGACCAAAATGGCGGTCTGTGGGCCGCCATTCAAAACGATTCTTGTTTCACTTGGCAAAGAGACTATAATTCCCGCTGTTCCGGGCAACCTGCGAAATCATCCCAATGCTGAAAAAATCGTTCATTATCGTTATCTTTCTGTGTGCCTTTGGTTCACTCGGCGGCGTATTCCTGGCCGGGCTGAATATGTACACCCGCTCCACCACGCCAAGCGAAGAAACCACCACCTCCAGCGAAGCTG
The DNA here is from genome assembly GCF_008830365.1 of Serratia proteamaculans. Lineage (GTDB taxonomy): Bacteria > Pseudomonadota > Gammaproteobacteria > Enterobacterales > Enterobacteriaceae > Serratia > Serratia proteamaculans. Next base: position 300,674 of record NZ_WBKI01000002.1, read on the forward strand.
CTGCCAGCGCTATACCGGCGGAAGGCCTTCAGAGCAAGTGATGCGCCATCCAGTCCTGACAGCGCTGCTGTAAAAAACGCCGCAACAGCCTGACGCGCTCCGACACCTGTGAACGGTGTGGACAAACCAGGCTGATGGGCACCGCGTCGCTTTACCACTCCGGCAACAACGCCAGCAGCCGTCCGGCCTGTATATCCGCCACCACATCAATGGCTGATTTACGGACAATCCCGTGCCCGGCCAACGCCCAGCGTCGTGCCACTTCGCCGTCATCGGTAACATTACAGCGCCGTCACGCCAAACACGGCGGCCTGTTGTTCCAGTCCGGCGATTTTTTGGTATGCCGAACGTGGCACCAAACTGAAATCACCGATCAACAGGCTGTCACTTACCGCCTCGCCCAGCATCGCCCTGGCCCCGGCGCGCAAGATCTCCAGCTGTTCGGGCGGGGTTTGTGCCGAAGTGATCAGTGGCAGCCCCGGAACAGTGGCGGTTCGTCCAATAATTTTTAGCCCCGCCAATGCCTGCGGCTGCGCCCGCTTCAACAGTTCAAGGCTGACGCAGTCGACGGCGGCGATATCCGCCTGCCGATTTTGGATCAGTTTTATCGACTGATAATGTGCCCCAGAAGCAATAGCGGAACTGAAGAACTTTCCGTCATGAGCCAAGGGGGCTATCAACGCCCTCAGGCTGTTATGGCCTGACTGCGAGTCGGTGCTGTTATAAGCCGCAACCCGGCCGCGAAAATCCTCCAGCCGTTCGCCGGGTTCGTCATCGCGTACCACCAGCCAACTGCTGTATTCCGGCCCTTCACAACCCTCAACGCGGTAGTGATAGGTACCAATCAACTGAACCTGCGGCAGGCTGACGGCCAACGGATAGCCACAGGTTTGACTGAGCAATAAGTCATCCCGCTGCCAATGCTGCGCCAGATCCTGCGGCCAACTGAGCAATTCGGGCGCTTGCGGCAACCCCAGTTGCAGCAATTTGCCACGCAGTACCTGCCAGAAGGCTGCGGCAGGTTGATGAGTCACGCCGTACATCGGCAAAGATACCTGCATTTTTTTCCCTTACCCCGCAGAAGAAGATGTCACCAGCGTCTGCTGACGCCAGGCAGTGAGACGGCGCACCCAGCGCTCAAACAGCATATCGGTGATGATCGCCAACAGGGCCACCACCACAGCGCCCTGGATCACATAGGCGGTATTAAAGCCGCTCAAGCCAATAATGATTGGCGAGCCCAGCGTTTTGGTGCCGACGGTAGAGGCGATCGCCGCCGTACCGATATTAATGATCACCGAGGTACGGATCCCGGCCACGATCACCGGGGCTGCCAGCGGCAATTCAACACGCCACAGGATCTGCCTGGGGCTCATCCCTACCCCCTGCGCAACTTCACGGGTCGCCGCAGGCACTGACTCAATACCCGCTAAGGTGCCCTGCAAGATCGGCAGTAAACCGTACAGCACCAGCGCGATGATCGCCGGCTGCTCGCTAAAGCCCATCACCGGCACCGCCACTGCCAGTACCGCCACCGGTGGAAAAGTCTGGCCGACCGCCACCAGGGTTTCCACCAGCGAGCGGAACTCTTTACCCGCGCGGCGCGTCACGCCAATCCCGGCCGCTACGCCAATCACCACGGCGATCAGGCTGGAGACAGCCACCAGCAGCAGATGCGCCCATACCAGCGAGATAAAACTGTCCTGCTGATACACCGGTCGGTCCAGATCGGGGAACCAGGCGGCAAACAGGCCGTGTAAATGATTCATGCCAAACACCAATGCCAGCAACAGGGCAAAGGTCCAGGGCAGCGGATCGCGCAGCCAACGCAGGGCCTGAGACCCACTCATGACAACGCCTTTTGGACAATCAGATCGCTGAAATGCAGCACGCCAAGCGCTTCCCCCTGCTCGCCTATCACCGGCAAACATTCGCTACCGCGTGCCACAAACACCGACAGCGCTTCGCGCAGGCTCATGGCGGCGGTAATAGGCTCCCCTGCCACATGGCCAGGGCGCACCCGTTGCGCTACCGTTTCCAGCGACAGCAGCTTGATACCGCGATCGCTACGGCCAAAGAAATCACGCACAAAATCGTTAGCCGGTGCGGTCAATAACTCCAGCGGCGTGCCTTGCTGCACAATGTGGCCCTGATCGAGCAACACGATACGGTCTGCCAGCGCCAGAGCCTCATCGATATCGTGCGTCACCAGCACAATGGTGCGTCCGGAGAGATGATGGATGCGCGCAATCTCCGTTTGCAGCGCCGCGCGGGTCACCGGATCCAGTGCGCCAAAAGGCTCGTCCATCAATAGCACTTCAGGGTCGGCGGCCAACGCACGCGCCACCCCAACCCGCTGCTGCTGCCCGCCAGAAAGCTGGTGTGGATAGCGGTGGCGGAACAGATCCGGCTCCAGGTGCAACAGCTCCAGCAATTCGGTCACCCGATCGCGAATGCGCGCGCGCGGCCACTTCAGCAATTGCGGCACGGTGGCGATATTTTCTTCCACCGTCCAGTGTGGGAACAGGCCGATCGACTGAATGGCGTAGCCCATACGACGGCGCAGATCCTGCGGTTTGAATTTCTGGATCTCTTCGTCGGCAAAGTAAATCTTGCCCTGATCGTGTTCGATCAATCGATTGATCATTTTTAACGTCGTGGACTTCCCGGAGCCCGAGGTGCCGATCAGTACGGCAAATTCACCCTTGGCAATCCGCAGCGTCAGATCGTCCACCGCCGGTTTGCCCTGAAAAATCTTGCTGACCTGATTAAACTGAATCATCGGCGTGATACATCCAACATTGAAACCATAAATTTAAACAGCGAATCGACGATTACCGCCATCACGATCACCGGGATCACCCCCAGCAGCACCAGATCCAGCGCGCTGCTGAGCAGGCCCTGGAAGACGATGGCGCCAAAACCTCCGGCACCAATCAGCGCCGCCACCACCGCCATGCCAACGGTTTGTACCGCCAAAATACGCACGCCGGTCAGGAATAACGGCAATGCCAGCGGCAGCTGTACGCGCAAGAAGATCTGCCCGCGTGTCAGCCCCATGCCGCTGGCAGATTCGATCACGCTGGCCGGCACGCTCTGCAACCCGGCCACCACGCTGCGCACCAGCGGCAGCAGCGCATATAGCACCAGCGCCACAATTGCCGGTGCCATGCCAATACCGCTGACGCCGTGTTCCGCCAGCCAGGGCAGCGCCGCCGCCAGACCGGCCAATGGCGCGATCAGCAAGCCGAACAGCGCAATCGACGGCACGGTCTGGATAATGTTCAGGGTAGAAAATATCGGCGTTTGCCAGCGAGTAGAACGAAAACACAGCACCCCGAGCGGAATGCCAATCAGCAGCGCCGGCACCAGCGTTGCCAGCAGAATGGTCAGGTGCTGCAACAGCGCGGCGTCGAAGACGTCCTGCCGGTTGTAGTACTCTTTCAGCAGTGAAAGCTGATCCAACTGGTGGCTAAATAACAGCGCCAGCGCAGGCAGTATCACCAGCAGGTTGCCGAGCATGCGCCACAAATGTGAGGCGGTAATGCGAGCCATGGCATCGGCGGCCATCAGCAGACTCAGCGCCAGGATCAACCAACAACCACTGCCCCAGGAAGTCCGCGCCAGTTTAGATCCTTCCTGCGCCAACTGTTGAGCCGCATGCCCACTCAACCAGAAGGTCAAAGCCAGCAGCGCCGAAGCCGCCAGTGCGGTAAACAAGGCATTGCGCCTGTCCGGTGCCAACAGGCTGAGCCCCGCCAGAATCACCATCGGCACCAGTAACCACAGCGCCGGGCCGTGCAACAGGGAAATCAGGGAAATGCTCTTGCCCGACAGCAGGCGATTGGGGGCATAGCTGAGAAACGGCAGGCCAAAAGCGGCCAGCAGCAACAAAACGAGTAGCGTCAGTAGTACGCGGTTTTTTACGGCAATAATCAAAGAAACTCTCCAGCTCCATGTTGGCCCCCAAACGGGGCCAATGGTGTTACCCCTTAACCAACCCTTTCTCTTTCAGATAGGTAGCCGCCACCTGTTTGGCGTCCTGACCTTCTACCGCAATCTGCGCATTGAGTTTTTGCAGCGTTGGGCCGTCAAGTGTTGCAAACACCGGCTTCAACAGTTCGGCGATGTTGGCATGCTGTTTCAGCGTTGCCTCGCGGATAATCGGCGCCGGGGCGTAAATCGGTTGCACCCCTTTTGGATCTTCCAGCGTTATCAGCCCCAGCGCCGCTACCGGGCCGTCGGTACCGTAGGCCATCGCCGCGTTAACACCGGAGGTTTGCTCCGCCGCCGCCTTGATGGTCACCGCCGTATCGCCGCCGGCCAGCGACAGCAACTGGTCCTGATTCAGCTTAAAGCCGTAAGCGTTCTGGAACGCAGGCAGGGCATCCGGACGTTCGATAAACTCCGCCGAGGCCGCCAGTTTGAACTTACCGCCCCCGTTGATCCACTTGCCCAGCTCGGCCAGCGTTTTCAAGTGATTGGCGTCTGCCACATCCTGACGAATAGCAATGGTCCAGGTGTTGTTGGCCGGAGCCGCATCCAGCCAGACAATTTTGTTCTTGTCGTAATCCAGCTTCTTCACCTTTTCAAAACCGGCCTGGGCGTTTTTCCACGCCGGGTCTTTTTCATCAGAGAAGAAAAATGCGCCGTTGCCGGTGTATTCCGGGTAGACGTCAATTTCGCCGGAGGTGATCGCCCCGCGCAGTACCTTGGTGGTACCAAGCTGTAATTTATTGGTGGTTTTGATGCCGTTGGACTCCAGCACCTGCACGATAATGTTGCCGAGCAATGAGCCTTCGGTATCGATTTTAGAACCAACGCGCACCGTGTCGGCGGCCTGCGCCACGCCGACGCTCGCGGCAAGCAAACTCAGCGCCAAAGCCAGAGCGCGACCACGTGATGGGGTGATTGCCATACTTTTTCCTCTTGTTGTGTATTTTCCGGCTATTTGGCCAGATCGATTGGAAAATCCTGCGAAGCGCGCTTCCATCGCACAATAAATGTCTCCGCCGGCCAGACTTCATTTTCGCCCACAATTTCCCTTGGCGACTCGCCGGCATTAAACGGATGAACCTCAACGGCGACCGGGGTAAATGCGTATTCACTCACCCACTGGCCATAGCCTTGCACCACAAATCCCTGGCTGCGCTGTTGATATTCATCACGCTCGGCCAGATACACCTGCCGTAAACCGTACCACGGTAAGCCGGGGAGATCATGGTGAACTAAATGATAGTTCAGATTAAGAAACAGCAGCCGCCACGGCCAGGCCGCCTCATTAATAATAGAACGTGCCTGCGGAGCTTCAACGGCGCGGTGCTCAAAAAACGATCTCATCTTGGTCAGCGCCAACGCCGGATAACCGATCGCCAGCAGGTAAAACGCCGTGCCAATGCCGTGCAGTTGCAACCAGTTCATTACTCCCACCAGCAACAGTAAATGCACCAGCCACATCGCCAGAGTGCGCAAGTCACCGGCGACGATCGCTTTCAGCGCATTCACCCCGGTAGCGATAATATCCAGCGCCGGGCCAAACAGCATGCGCCCGCTCAACGTATTACGCACCTTTGCCAACAACGGGTACAACCGTGGAAAACGCTGCCATTGCGCCTGGCTGAAGTAATAGCTTTCGGGATCTTCATGCGGATCGGTCAGATGTTCATTACGGTGGTGCTGAAGATGCGAATCGCGATACAGGCCGTAGGGATACCACACCGCCAACGGCAGCAGGCCGAATAACTGATTCAGCCGTGGCCAGCGGGTCGGATGGCCGTGGATCAGCTCGTGCTGCAGCGACATATACCAGGTGCTCAGCAGGATCAGCAACGGCGTGCCGAGCCACGGCCCCAGTGCCTGCCAGTACTGCACCACGCCAAACCAGCCGCCGTAAACCGCCGCCATAATACCCCAGGTCGGCAGTTCCAGCCGCCAGGACCAATGCTGGTTAAGCTGCCGGATCCATTGACGTTGGGCAGGATGCAAATAGTGGCTGTGGCTTTTGGCTAAGGACATGCGCAGACTCGCTGTAAGAGATTTTGCTCAGTATCAGCGAGCGGCAGGGGCGCTCAAAATAACGAAAGCGGCAAAGCAAAGTTAAAAATCAATGAGGCCACTCGCATCACCTTTGCGCAGAAAGGTATTTTGTAACTCGTGCATGGCTTACCGCATCGAATGCGGTAAGCCAACAGCCTCAGGGGACAAAATCCAGCACTACGCTGTGGAATAACGCGTACTCGGTCTCATTGGCCATTTTCGGCAGTTTGGCGCGTTGTACTGCCTGGCTTGCCGCCGCACAAAGCTCGGCATCGCCCTCCAGCACTTTAAAATCTTTCAGCGAGCCGTCGGGTAACAGATGGATGCTGATCGCACAGCTTTTGGATTTATATTTACCGGGCAACTGCATTTCCTGCGTGATGGCCTGGCGCATTCTTTCCGGGTAATTGCTGCGCTGCGGTTTCGTCGGCTGGGCTGAAGCCACCCGGTTATCCAACCTGCCGCCCGCAGTAGGGCTCCCGCTGCCGGCGCTACAGCCAGCCAGTAACATCGCTAATAACCACATCCCTGTTTTCATCTCTCTGCATCCTTGTATTATCACCCGAAGGTGTCAAATCAGTGCTCCGGGTAGACGCCCCCGGCATCGGCTAACTGCTGTAATCGCTCACGCCACCATTTTGCTGCCAGACCGGTGGCATTTTCTCGCCAGCCAAAATAAGCGACGTCGCTGCAGCGTTCGGATTCAACGCTTTTCGCTACCAACTGGCCGCTTTTCAGGTAGGGTTCGGTCAAATATCGCGGTAGATAGCCACAACCCAAACCGCTAAGTTGCGCCTGTAACTTGGCGTCGAAACCAAATACCGTCAAGGTGTCTTGTTCCTCGAGGATATTCAGATTCTGTGGCGCATTCACCCGTGAGGTATCACGTACCACTACCGCACGGTGCTGGCGAATTTCGTCCTTTGGTATGGGTTCCGCCAGCGTGGCCAGCGGGTGCTGCGGAGCCACGGCAAACACGTAGTCCAGCCGACCCAACTGACTAAAAGCATAGCCTACCCGCGACGGGGGTTCACAGATCGCACCAATAATAATATCCGCACATCCATAGACCAGTGACTCCCAGGATCCGGCCAGCACCTCATGACCAAAACGCAGGCGGGTATGGTGATGCTGTTGATAGAACTCTTCAATCAGCGGCAGCAAGCGCTCAAACGGAAATGAGGCATCGATGCCGAGCGTAATTTCGCTTTCCCAACCGTTTTCCACATAGCGCGCCTGCTGCTCCAGATCCTGCGCCGCACGTAATATCGACCGACCTTTTTCCAACATCAGCTTGCCGGTATCGGTGAATTTCGCCCGATGGCCGGAACGATCAAGCAGCGTGATGTCGAGATCGTTCTCCAGTTTCTGCACCATATAGCTCAACGCCGACGGCGTTTTGAACAGCACCGCCGCCGCTGCGGCAAAGGAACCATGCCGGTCGAGCGCATCCAAAATCAGTAACGCTTCCAGGTTTAATCTCACCGCTCCCCCTCCGTGTATAAAAAAACTCAACAAGACGGCAAAAATTCTGCGCTATCTTTGAAATCTGCCCCTGCCTACCATGCGTTTTATCGAGATGACATTCATCATCTGTTAAACCGAAGTATCACTGGGAAGGTAAATCATGTCTAAATTTCAATTACTTGATAAAGATAATTCCGCACTGATTTTCATCGATCACCAACCACAAATGGCTTTTGGCGTGGCTAATATTGATCGCCAGCAACTGAAAAACAACGTGGTCGGTTTAGCCAAGGCCGGCAAGATTTTTAATGTTCCTACCCTTTTTACCTCGGTGGAAACCGAGAGTTTCAGCGGCTACATCTGGCCGGAGCTGCTGGCGGTTCACCCTGAAATCACCCCGATTGAACGCACCTCGATGAACTCCTGGGAAGACGCCGCCTTTGTGAAAGCGGTGGAAGCCACCGGCCGCAAAAAACTGGTGATTTCCGCCCTGTGGACCGAAGTCTGTCTGACCTTCCCGGCGCTGATGGCGCTCGAAGCCGGCTATGAAGTTTACGTAGTCACCGATACCTCCGGCGGCACCTCGGTCGATGCCCATGAGCGTTCGATCGATCGCATGGTGCAGGCCGGTGCCATCCCAGTGACCTGGCAGCAGGTGTTGTTGGAATACCAACGTGACTGGGCGCGCAAAGAGACTTACGACGCAGTCATGGCGCTGGTGCGCGAACACAGCGGCGCTTACGGCATGGGCGTTGACTACGCTTACACCATGGTGCATCACGCTCCAGCTCGCGTGGCAAAATAACCTTCACCCCGGCCATGCGCCGGGTTTTTTCTGGAGTGAAACGCTATGGCTCACCCGCAGCATGTCACGTTAGTCATCACACACCGTTTGGCTCCGGGACAGGAGCCGGCCTACGAGGCCTGGCTAAAACGCATTATGCCCGAGGCCGCCAACTTTCCCGGTCACCTCGGCGTTAACGTGATCCGCCCTACCGGTAACGAGCAGGCCTACACCGTTTTGGTGCGTTTTGACAACCTCGACAATCTCTATCTATGGATTAACTCGCCGCTGCGCAAAAGCTATATCGCGGAAGTTTCGCCACTGTTGTTGGAGAGCGACCGCATTGAAATTCGGCCCGGTGCAGAATTCTGGTTTACGCCACCGAGTGCCACTACCCGTCAGCCCGCCAAGTGGAAACAGTTTTTGATCACGCTATTGGTGATCTTCCCTTCCACCAATCTGGTGCCCTGGTTTTGGGGCAAGCTGTTGCCGCAATTGAACGGCACGCTGACCAGCCATTTTCTTAATGACGCCACCGTGGTTGCCCTGGTGGTGTTCCTCTGGATGCCAATCGTGACCCGTGTATTTCATCAATGGCTCACCCGCCGTTAGGCGGCCTGCCGGGAGAACCTTATGAGTAACCATGCTTCCCTGATTATCACCAACGGTAAATTTCACACTGTCGATCGCCAGGCACCTACCGCCCAGGCAGTCGCCATCCGCGACGGCAAATTCCTCGCCGTCGGCAGTGAAAACGAGGTCATGCAACACGCAGGGCCAGAAACGCAGGTGATCGACCTGCACGGCCACACCGCGGTACCCGGCCTCAATGACTCACACCTGCACCTGATCCGCGGCGGCCTGAACTACAACCTGGAGCTGCGCTGGGAGGGGGTACCCTCGCTGGCCGACGCGTTGCGTATGTTGAAAGAACAGGCGCTGCGCACCCCCAGCCCACAATGGGTACGGGTGGTTGGTGGCTGGACCGAGTTTCAGTTTGCCGAACGCCGCATGCCAACGCTGGATGAAATCAATCAGGCGGCGCCTGACACTCCGGTGTTTATCCTGCATTTGTACGATCGCGCCCTGCTCAACCGCGCAGCGCTGAAAGTGGTGGGTTACACCAAAGACACGCCCAACCCACCCGGCGGCGAAATTCAGCGTGACGGCAACGGCAACCCAACCGGCATGCTGATTGCCAAACCCAATGCGATGATCCTGTACGCCACCCTGGCCAAAGGGCCAAAACTGCCGCTGGAACAGCAGGTCAATTCGACCCGCCAGTTTATGCGCGAGTTGAATCGCCTTGGGCTGACCAGCGCTATCGATGCCGGCGGCGGTTTCCAGAACTACCCCGATGACTATCAGGTGATCGCCGAACTGCACGAGAAGAAGCAGTTGACCCTGCGAATTGCCTACAACCTGTTCACCCAGCGGCCGAAACAGGAACTGGAGGATTTCAAGCTGTGGACCGACATGCTGAAACCTGGCCAGGGCACCGATTTTTACCGTCATAACGGTGCCGGTGAAATGCTGGTGTTCTCCGCGGCCGACTTCGAGGACTTCCTGCAACCGCGCCCGGACCTGCCGGAAGGCACCGAAGACGAACTGGAGCGCGTGGTGCGCCACCTGGTCGAACACCGCTGGCCATTCCGCCTGCATGCCACCTATGACGAATCCATCAGCCGTATGCTGAACGTGTTCGAAAAAGTGAACCGCGAAATTCCATTCAATGGTCTGCACTGGATTTTCGACCACGCCGAGACCATTTCCGATCGCAATATCGAACGAGTGAAAGCACTGGGTGGCGGTATTGCGGTACAGCACCGTATGGCATTCCAGGGGGAGTATTTCGCAGAGCGCTACGGTAAAGAAGCCACCAAACAGACACCTCCAGTGGCGAAAATGCTGGCAGCCGAACTGCCGGTTGGGCTGGGTACCGACGCCACCCGCGTAGCCAGCTATAACCCGTGGACCGCACTCTACTGGCTGGTTTCCGGCCGAACCGTAGGCGGCATGGCCATGTACGATGATAACGCACGGTTGGATCGTGAAACGGCGCTGATGCTGTGGACTCAGGGCAGTGCCTGGTTCTCTACCGAGCAAGGCAAAAAAGGCCAGATTAAGGTTGGGCAGTTGGCGGATCTGGCGGTGCTGTCGCAGGACTATTTCAGCGTGCCGGAAGAGCAGATCAAGGGGATTGAATCGGTGATGACGGTGGTGGACGGTAAAGTGGTTTATGCCGCCGGTAGTTTCTCACCGCTGGCGCCACCGGCAATACCGGTGCTGCCGGACTGGTCGCCGGTCACTCAGGTGCCGGGGCATTATCGCTCTGCGCCGCCTGCCACCGCTAGCCGTACCGGAGTATTAAGCCAGGCACACCAGTGCTGCGGGCCCTGCGGGGTGCATGCGCATCAGCATGATGTCGCTCGTCGCTCCAGTATTCCCATCTCAGACGAGAATGCCTTCTGGGGTGCGTTCGGCTGTTCGTGCTTTGCGTTTTAAGTTACCAGACTGGCAACCTGATAACTCACCAAGTTACTAAGCTAGTAACTCATTAGCCAACTAAACTCTGACGCTCTCAACTTGTAAGCGTCAGAGTCCATCACTCAGTCGCGGTTGATGTCCAGCCAGCGGCGCTGCTCGGCAGAAGCGGCAATCGCATCCAGCACGCAGGACACTTTCCAGCCCTCCTCAAAGTCTGGCCACATGCGATCACCGGCGGCAATACCGTTAACCAAATCGCGGATCTCCACCGTTTTCTGATCGTTAAAACCAATGCCGTGCCCGGCACTGATACAAAACGCAGCGTAATCCGGATGCTTTGGCCCCACCAGCAAGGTTTTAAACCCCTGGCGTTCCGCCGGCTCATCGTGACGATACAGTTTCAGTTCCGCCATTCGCTCCTGGGTGTAACTCAGCGTGCCCTTGGTGCCGGTAACTACGTAGGTCAGCCCCATCTTACGCCCGCAGGCAATACGTGAGGTTTCGATAGTGCCCATAGCCCCACCGGCAAAGCGCACCAGCGCACTGGCCTGATCCTCGTTTTCCACCTGGTGCATCAGCGTCGGGTCTTTCGCATCCGGGCGCTGTTTAATGATGGTCTGCATATCGCCGGAGACTGCCACGATATCCCCCACCAGATAATGCGCCATATTCACGATATGCGCTGCCAGGTCGCCTAATGCCCCCAACCCGGCCGTCGCCTTGCGGCAGTGCCAGTCGATTGGCGTGCGTGGGTCGGCGAGGTAATCTTCGTTGTGGGTGCCATAGAAATGTACCACTTCGCCAATTTCGCCGTTGGCGATAATTTCACGCGCCAACTGGCTGGTCGGGTTCTTCATATAGTTGAAACCCACCAGCGTTTTGACGCCTTTGGCCCGCGCGGCCTGCACCATTTCAGCGGCGTCAGCGGCATCCAGCGCCAGCGGTTTTTCAGAATAAACGTGCTTGCCGTGGCGGATCGCCTCCAACGCCATCTCTTTATGCAGGAAGTTGGGCGCACAGATATCCACCACATCTATCGCCGGATCGGCTACCAGTTGGCGCCAGTCACCGGTCGAGCGCGAGAAACCAAATTCAGCCGCGCGCTGTTGCGCCAGTTCCGGCGTCACTTCCGCCAGCATTTCCAGTACCAGTTCCCCTTTCAGCGGAAATACCGTGGCAGCCTGCGCATAAGCAATGGCGTGGCAGCGCCCAATGTAGCCGGTGCCAATTAAACCAACGCGAACCTGTTTCATTCCCTTCTCCCGTTACCGATAGCCTTAACATGTTGGCGCGCGTGATGAAACACACCATCCGATAAGTGTTTATATGAAATATAAATTTCAATAACAAGTGAGGGAGAAAATAAAGGTGATATTCGTGATGCCGTTCATAAAAGCTTGCAGGCTTGGATGAAACAATAAAAATCCGGGCCAGCATAAACTGGCCCGGCGGTTAGAAATGAACTTTTCATTCCAAATCAGGGTGGTTCATCGAAACCCTGTCACAAGAGGCTCTGAGCGTGTCAGGCCAACATCCACTAACTACACATCATCGAGTAACAACAGCGATTGGCACACCCATCCCAAGGTTCGAAAACACATTGGCGCGATCGGATTATCCGCACAGCGCCTAACCTTTTAGAGTGAAACTTCACTCAATGAACGAGCCGCCGTTACGCCTGTTGCTGGGCAGCGATGCGGTGTATGTATTAGCGGCACGTGAGGCGGAAGATGCCGCCTTCCGCACGCTCAGTCTGAGCACCGATCGGGAAGACAGCCAGCCTGATTATGCCACCATGACGGCAGTGGTGACGGGCAAATCATAAGGAACAACAATGAGCAGCGATCAAATTTCCCTGTCCAGCGCTCTGTCGGCTTGCCTGGCGGCGATGGGCGTGGATATCGAAAGGGTCGGCCAACTGGCCGGCCTGCCTGGCGGGCTATTCAGCCAGCGGCATGAGAAGGTCAAGCTGTCTACCCGACAGTTCTTCGATATCTGGCGCGCCCTCGCCCAACTGACCAATGACCCCGCCTTCGGCCTGCACCTGGGCGGCGACATATTGCCAGAGCATTATGATATTGCTTCGGTCGCTGCGCTGCACTCCGCCACTCTCGGGGAAGCGCTGCAAAAGATCGCCCGTTACAAACGGCTGCTGTGCCCGGAAGAGCTGATGTTGGTCGAAGATGGCGACAGCATCCGCCTACACACCCGTTGGACCATGACCGAAAGCCATGCGCCGGAGATGCTGATTGATACCATGTTCGCCTCCATCATCACCTTGTGCCGCCGTGGCACCGGGCAGGTGATACGACCACGGGCGATCGAACTGACCCGGCGACCGGATCCGGCTTCGCCCCTGTCGCGCCACTTCGGTTGTCCGGTACATTTCAATGCTCCGCTGGATGTGCTGGTGTTTGACCGAGCGCTGATGCGCCAGCCCTTCATCACCTACAATCAGGACATGCTGGCGGTGCTGCTGCCGGGGCTGGAAGCCGAACTGGCCAGGTTATTGCAGAGCGACGATCTACCCAGCCAGGTAATGGCGATCCTGGGGCGCAGCATGCGCGGCCAGCGCCCCAGCGTTAACAGCGTGGCTGCCGAGCTGTATGTCAGCCCGCGCACCCTGCAACGTCGCTTGCAACAGCATGGTTACAGTTATCAGCAATTGCTGGATAAAACCCGTCACCGTACCGCCTGCCAACTGTTGGCGGAAACCGATCTGGAGCCAGGGGAAATCGCCTTTGTGCTCGGATTTGAAGAATTGAATTCATTCAGCCGCGCCTTTATACAGTGGGAAGCGCAAACGCCGAACCGCTGGCGCAGTCAACGCCTTGCCAGCCCCAGGGAGAACAGACCATGAGAGTGATTATATTGGGTGCCAGCGGTATGGTCGGCCAGGGTGCGCTGCGCGAATGCCTGCGTGACCCACAGGTGAGTGAAGTGCTCAGCATCGGCCGCAGCACGCTGGCGCAAAACCATGCCAAATTGCGGCAACTGACGCTGCCTGACCTGAGTGATTTATCCGCCATAGAGGCACAACTTGCCGGTTACGACGCCTGTTTTTTTTGCCTGGGCGTCTCCTCAGCCGGCATGAACGAAGCACGCTACCGCACGCTGACTTACGACCTGACGCTGGCCGCCGGTCGCCCCCTGGCGCGGTTGAACCCGGAGATGACCTTTATTTATGTCTCCGGCGTCGGTACCGACAGTAGCGAAGGCGGTCGCAGCATGTGGGCCAGGGTCAAAGGGGCCACCGAGAACGCCCTGCTGGCCTTGCCGTTTCACGCGGTAATGTTTCGTCCCGGCGCTATTGTGCCACTGCACGGTATCCGTTCCAGAACCCCTGTTTATGATCTGCTGTATCGGCTATTGAAACCGCTGTGGTTCGGCGCACTGCAGCTGTTCCCCAATCAGGTCACCACCACCGAACGCGTCGGGCTGGCGATGCTGGCCGTGGCGCGACATGAAACGACGCTGCGGATCATCGAACCGGCAGAGATCAATCGTCTGGCGCTGCCATCGGCGGAATGATTCTGCTATGTTAAAGGCGCGCGCGTGGGCCGCCTGTCCCACGCTTTCGCCCCTGTGACAGAGACAGACCTCATGCCGTCAAAGATTTTATTCAGCGCCTGCCTGGCCGGTTTTAAAGTTCGCTATAACGCTTCCGACAAACCCTTGTTCAATGCCACGCTACTGCGCTGGCAGCGCGAAGGCCGCCTGGTGGTTTGCTGCCCGGAGCTGGCTGCCGGCTTTTCCACCCCACGTCCCTCGGCAGAAATCACGCCTGCCGCCGAAGGTGCCACGGTACTGGCCCAACGGGCGCGAGTGATCGAAGTCAGCGGCGGCGACGTCACCGACCGTTATCTGCTTGGCGCACATCTGGCACTGGAAACCGCACGGCGGCACCACTGCCGCTTTGCGCTGCTTACCGACGGCAGCCCCTCCTGCGGCAGTCAGTTTATCTACGACGGTTCTTTCAGCGGCCAGACCAAGTCCGGCAGCGGCGTCACCGCCGAACTGCTGCGCCAAAATGGCATTGAAGTGTTTTCCGATCGTCAGCTCGACGCGCTGATCTCCCGGATTGAGGCGCTGGAAGGGGCTTAACACCGCAAATGTTGCGCCAGCCGCTGTTGCAGGTGCGAAATGCCCTGCGGATGATGAATAAAGCTGTCGATGGTCATCATCTGCCAGCGCTGCCCTTCATCGCCAAAGCGTATGCTGGCAATCTGCTCCGACGTGATGTTGCCCAACATAAACCAGGTCGGCGGGTAACCGGGAAAAATACCCTGGTAACGCTGCCCGTGGCTCACCTGCTGCGCGTCAATCCGCAAGCCGAACTCCTCCCGCGTTTCCCGCTGCACGCATTGTAGCGGCGTCTCATCGCCCTCACGCCCGCCACCGGGCAAGTCCCAACAGCCGGGCCAGGGAATATCCGCCTTGTCATCGCGCTGGTAGGTCAGCACGTTATCGCCACACAACAGCGCGATTTTTGCACCGCCAAAGTCCGGGTTATCCATCTGCGACATATTGATCCTCTTAAAGAACTGCATTTTACGTCTGTCCTTAGCCGTTTGACCGCTCAGACCCCGGGTTACTATGGCTGTTTGCACGTTTTAGCAGAACAGGACAAGGTTTTTTGCCGTGGTGAAACCCTTTTTACGCAGTGGCAGTTTAGATGACGTACTTGCATTGGGCGAGAATGGGCAACCGGTTTATGCCTGCGCGCAGCAGTTGCGGGAAACATTACGCATTCGCCAACAGCAGCAAGTCGCCGACTGCCTGGCGATCCCGCAGCCGAACGAGACGGGCACCCGCATTGACTGGTACTCCCCCTTTGCGGGGAAAGTTACATCCTGGCTAGCGGCGAGTGATGCCCAACGCGCGCAGGCCGTGCATCTGTTGGAACAAAACCTGACAACCTTGCGTTTGCTGGTCACTCAGACACAGACAGCCGAACACCCCAGCCACCGCCTGTTTGGCGCATTGTTGGCCAAAGCGATGCAGATCCCTGATGCCAACCATGTCTATCTGGTTGACGGCAAACCGGTACTGACCTTTTGGGGGTTTATCAAGCCACAAGCTCAGTGCCAGGACGACCCGCTGGCGTGTCTGCGGCCGGCCGAAACTGCGAAAGAAAAGCCGACGCCAATCGCCGCCGCACCGCGGCCGATGGCGCTTCCCACCGCTACACACTCCCCAGGGCCAGAGGTTAAACCGTCGGTTGCCACCACACCGACGCAACCGCGCCGCCAGTGGCAACGCTATGTCTGGATATTGCCAGTGCTAATGCTGATTGCCCTGCTGGCAGGTTGGCTGAGCCAACCAAGTGCCCCACCTGCTGCGCCCCTGGTGGCACAACCACCGGCTCCGCCGCAGCGCACCGTCACACCGGTGTTCAAGCTGCAACTGCCGTTAGCACCGGCAACGCTGATGCCAGCAGCACCGGTGCCGGTAATCTTGCTGCCGGCGGACAAGCATGCGCTGGTGTTGCCCGCCGATTCGGTCAAAGCCGGTTCGACCCGTTTTCTGAACGGTAAATGGCGGGCCACGGTAGCGCTGAAGGATCTCCCCACCGGTAAGCGTCCCAGCCTGCAATACCGCATCAACGCAGGTAAAGGCAGTGCAAGCATTACCTACGGCGATGGCATCAGTTGCCGTGTACCGATTGAGGCCGGGCTGATGCAGTCCGGCAATCTGGTGATTAACAGCCGTACCAAAGCGCGCTGCAGCGACGGCAGCCGCTACCAGATGCCGGAAATCATCTGCAAGCAAAATGAGACCGGCCCGGCAGAATGCGTCGGGCGTTACGATGCCGAGACGGTCTATCCCATGATGTTAAAACGCGAGAGTAAATAATGCTGGCCCCCCTTACCGATTACCCACACAGCATTACGCTGATCCAGGACAGCGGTATCCAATTTTTGGACTTTGCTCTGACGCCGGTTTTGCATGATGAGTTTCCGGGCAAGTTTGTTCGCCAAACGGCCAGCGGCCCGCTACTGCGCCTGCAATGGGATGCCGACAGCGGTAAATACCTGTTGCCCGCCCAACCGGGACAGACTCCCGAAGTGGTTCGCCCGGAGTTCAGCTTCCCCTTGCAGCAATCGCTGCAGTTGTTGGATCAAACCTGGCTGCCGCTACCCTTCTTTCGTCGCACTTCATCAGGGGTGTTTTTATCTGGGCCGGATAACTGGGCCCGGATGCAGATTCTGTTACTGGATAACCCCGATCAGGACGGCAACCTGCTGCGGGTAGTCTTGGCCTTTGATACCCGACTCGCCTCTGCGGGCCAGGAGGCGTTAGCCCCAGGTGAAAGCGATCTCAATACCGGACTCAGCTTCTCGCTGGGCCATCAAAACCATCAGTTGGGTGAGTTTCTTGACCTGACCTGGGTAGACAGCTGGCTGCGCGAAGTCTTTCGCCAATCCGCGACCCATCAGGAACTACGCAGCGAAACGGCAATAAACGCCGGGCTGAAAACCTTCGAATATCAGGCGCACTACCTCAATTTGTTGAATCTGCTCGGCAGCCAATTAACCGTCCCGCAGATAAAAATCATCGGAGAGACACCACAACAACCCGCGATCGACGTGGATCTGATTTTGGACGTCGGCAATTCTCACACCTGTGGGGTGTTGGTCGAAAATCACCCGCATGAAAGTAATGGTCTGAAACAGACCAATGAACTGCAGTTACGCTCGCTGTCCGCGCCGCACTGCGTTTACAACGAATTATTTGAAAGTCGGGTAGAGTTTGCCCAGGTCTCATTTGGCAAACCCCACCTTTCATTCCAAAGCGGACGCGATGACGCCTTTAGCTGGCCTTCCATCACCCGCGTGGGCCGGGAAGCCATGCAACTGGCACTGCGGCGGGAAGGCACCGAAGGCACCACCGGGATTTCCAGCCCGCGTCGCTACCTGTGGGATGAAGAACGTTATGCGCCCGGCTGGCGTTTTAACAGTAAACAAGAGCCGATGGCCGCCGCTGCGCCATTGACCTCACTGATCAACGATGAAGGTTTACCTCTGTCTGAGCTACCTGTGCATCAGCGACTGCCGGTATTTGCCGCCCATTATAGCCGCAGTTCGGTCATGGCCCTGATGCTGAGCGAATTGTTGGCGCAGGCACTGATGCAAATCAACAGCGTCGCCCAGCGGATTAAAATGCCCAACGCCGCCGCCCCGCGCCGCCTGCGTACCATCATCCTGACTTTACCTTCGGCAATGCCCAAGCCAGAGCGCGAAATTTTCCGTCGCCGCATGCAGGAAGCGATTGGCCTGATATGGAAAGCCCTGGGTTGGCACCCGCTGGATGCCCCGTTCAACGGCGAGCAAGCCCGCATGCCGGTGCCACAGGTGCATATGGAATGGGATGAAGCCACCTGCGGCCAGATGGTATATCTGTATAACGAAACTCAGGTGAATTTTGCCGGCCGCACCGACGCCTTTTTTGCCGCCATGGCCCGCCCGGACCGACCGCCGGTGGCGGGAGAACAACCGGGAAAAACGCTGCGCATCGCCTCTATCGACGTGGGCGGCGGCACCACCGATCTGGCCATCACCCAATACACACTGGACGATGGCGTGGGCAACAACATCAAAATCAATCCGCGTCTGTTGTTCCGTGAAGGATTTAAGGTCGCCGGTGATGACATTTTGCTGGATGTCATTCAGCAATTTATCTTGCCCGCCGTACAGCAGGCATTCGAACAGGCCGGGGTCAGCGCGACGCCGGCGATAATGGACAAGCTGTTTGGCAACCAGGGCCGTATGGATGGGTTTTCAACCCTGCGCCAGCAGGCCACGCTGCAGATTTTCATGCCCGCAGGGCGTGCGCTGCTCAGTGCTTATGAGGAGTACGATCCGCTGGACGCCCACGCGGAAATCGCCGCCAGCCTGGGCGAACTGCTGTCGCAGCCCCCTACGCCACAGGTATTGGCGTTTATCAATGACGAAGTTCAGCGTGGATCCGGCATTGACGCCTTCGACATTCTGCAAACCCCGTTGGTTGTCCGTCTGGGCACCCTGCACAGCGCTTTCCTGTCTGACCGGATCGGCATCAGCCACTGCCTGCGCCTGCTTTGCGAGGTGGTGGCGTTGTATACCTGCGATGTGCTGCTATTGACCGGCCGCCCGGCGCGTTTTCCGGGCGTTCAGGCGCTGTTGCGTCACCTGCAGCCGTTGCCCGCCAGCCGAATTTTGCCGCTTGAGGGTTATCACACCCGCAGCTGGTACCCGTTTAACAAACGCGGGCGCATCGATAACCCAAAATCAACCGCTGCCGTGGGTGCCATGTTGTGCCTGCTGGCGATCGACCTGCGGCTGGAGAGTTTTTATTTTAACGTCGGCGACTTCCAACCCTATTCCACTGTTCGTCATCTGGGCATGCTGGACAGCAATAACATGCTGGCGGACGATAATGTCTACTATCGCGATATCGATCTGGATCGTGCAGACTTCGCGTTGGATGCCGACAACTGTTTCCAACTGCGCGGCCCTCTGCGCCTTGGATTCCGTCAATTGGACAATGAACGCTGGCCGGCATCCCCGCTCTACACGCTGACCATCACCGATGCCCAATTGGCGCGCAAACTGGCCGGTGATACGGTCATCAGCCTGCGACTGCTCCTTACCGGTAACGATGGGCAGGGAGCCGAAGGCGTCGGCATCGCCGAAGCCCGATTGACCGACGGCACGCCGGTTCCTGCGCATCATCTACAACTCAAACTCAATACCCTGGCGGCCAGCGCCTCTGGCGCAACCCATTATTGGATCGACAGCGGGAGTCTTTATCAACCATGAAACCTATCACTTCCAGCCGGCCTGAGCCGCTAAACCGCCTCGGCAACAGCATCACGCAGGCGATTGACTGGGTGGCCGCCACCCGGCAGCAGTCCACTCGGCTAAATCGGGAAGCCGATAATTTGACGATCCGCCTGCGCCGCAGCTACAACCGGGCCAGGCAGTTGGACAAAGCCCAGCATCAGCCCCTGGCCATTGGCCTTTATGGCCATAACGCCGCGGCCAAGGCCCACCTGTTAGCCGCGCTGGCACCCGGTGCCAGGTTACTGAGCGCAGATGCCACGCTGGCCGTACGCTATTACTCTGGTGATGCCCAAAATCCGCCTTCTTATCCCGTTGCCGTTTCCCTGCTTGATGAAGCACAGTTGGTTGCCATGATGATCGCCAGCGCCTTGAATGGCGGCTTTCGCCCGGATTGGGATGCCCGCGCCATGGCCACACATCTGCACACACTGGAACGCCACCGCCAGCCCATGGCGATCGGCGGCCTGGACAGCAACGCCATGGTGGCGCTGTGGGACAACCTTCGCCATCAGGGCGGCAAATGGCAAACGCCGCTGGAGAAACACTTCTGGCCATATGCCATCTCGCTGGCCCCCTGTCTGAACGTTGACGACCGAGCCAGGCTGTTCGCGCCGCTCTGGGGTGAGGATCCGCTACTGACGAGTTGTTATCGTCAGTTGACGCATACTTTACACCGCCTGGGGAACGGCGAACGGGTGTATGCCTCTCGCCAGGTATTGAGTCAGGATGGCGGCATCCTGCAGGCCCAGGCTATCTCAACGCCGGCTGAGGTAAAACTTGTCGTGTTGACGGAGCAAGGCACCGCAGTGGACATCGCACTGACCGATCTGGCCTGGCTGGCTGCCTCGGTGACCACCACCTTGCCACCGAGGGAAAGCGGCGGGTTGCCGAACCATATCGAACTGCTGGACCTGCCGACCGGCAGCCCATGCCCGGGCGCTGGGCTGATTCAACGCATGCAGCAGGCAAAACGCGCCAACCTGTTGATTCTCGCGGCCGATGGCCTGCACGCCAACCTGCTGCTGGTGACCGATGCGGCCCGTACGCCGCAAGATGCCAGCCGAACGGGCAACGCGCTGGCTTATTGGGTCAGACAAACCCAGGGAGAAAACCCAGAGCTACGCAGCCGTCGCAAGCCGGGCTTAATCTGGGCAGTCACGGAATTTGACTCGCGTCAGGCCGGGAAATCACGCCCCGACGACGCCGTTCAACGTTATGTCGGTGAACCGGGCGAAAGCTGGGCAACCCTGCTGGCGATGGATGAAAGCGACTGCCAGCGCATGGTGACCTGGCTGGCCGCACAGGCGTGCCCAACATTGAAACAGCATCGCATCCTTGAACAACAGCAGGAACTGCGACGCGAACTGTCTGAAAGCCTGCTCGGCAACTGGCTCCACGCGGCAGACTCCGCGTTAATGCAACAGCGCACTCAGCACCTGCTGCGCAGATTGCAGGCGCAAGCCGGCCTACACGGCGAACTGCTCGAATGGCTGCTGCCGCAGTGCGATACCTTGCGCCAACTCTATAACCAACAACGGCCTAGCTCACCCGCGCCGGTGTCCAGTCCTCCCCCATTTGATGTTGAGATTGACCTGTTTGGTGAGGAAGTTGTGGCCGCCATTGCGCCAACCGGGCATGGCGGTGAGTCGTTTGCCCAACGGGTGTTTACGGATTGGATAAACCATCTGCGCGGCCTGCCGGATAATACCCAACTGCTGGCATTGTTGGGCGTTGGGAAACAGCATCTGGAGATGCTGGTCGATGCCCTGATCACTGCCGCCTGCCGGCTGGAGATGGCCGAATCGCTGGAGCGCACATTATCTGTCGGGGCGCTACTGGAGCAAGCTGAAGACCGACAGGTCAGCCAGGCGTTGGCTATATTGGGTGATTTTGTCACCTGGCTGGGCTTCCAGCAGCGTGAAGCGAAGTTACGCCCCGCCAGCCGGATTAATCACGGCCAACCGATCTTTACCTCACCACCACAGCCCGCTGTCGACTGGGGTAGCCAGCAGCGGTTAACCAAACTGGCACCGACACCGGCAAGAAATACCGCGTTTTATATCTACGACTGGTTGGTCGGTCTGCAGACGCTGCTGGCGGAGAATAAAGCGGCAGAGGCTAACCCTGCCTTTGAGGCAGCTTCACAGGCGGCTTTGGGCACCATCGTCGCCTCGCTAACTTCCGAGTCGGTCTGATAATTTCTACGGATGGATCACATCGCCAAAGCGGCTGGTGTATAGTGAAAAACCGTTTTCACCACAGGCGAAAAATAACGATGAACTCTCCGTTTCTGGTTACTCCGCAATGGCTTGCGCAACATATCAACGATGAAAACCTGATCGTGGTTGATGTCAGGATGTCCCCGGTCGGCCTGGTGCCGAAGAAAGACATGCTCGCCGAATTTGAACGCGGCCATATCCCGGGCGCGGTGTATTTCGATATCGATGACGTCGCGGACAAAAACACCACGCTGCCGCATATGCTGCCGACGGCGGAGGAATTCAGCGCAGCGGTGGGTAAATTGGGCATCAGCGAGCAACAGACCATCGTGTTTTATGACGAGGGCAATCAGTTCTCGGCCCCGCGCGGCTGGTGGACCTTCCGTAATTTTGGTGCCCAGCAGGTTTATGTGCTGGACGAAGGCCTGAACGGCTGGACAGCACTGGGCCAACAGCTGGCGACCGGTGCAGCGCAACGCACGCCGCAAACCTTCAACGCCCGCTTCAATGCCGACGCAGTCGTCAATATGCAGCAGGTAGAACAGGTGCTGAACACTGAGGTGCAAATCCTGGACGCGCGCGCCGCACCGCGTTTCTACGCAGAAGCACCAGAACCGCGCCCCGGTCTGCACCGGGGTCATATCCCCGGCAGCATCAATATTCCTTACGGCGAACTGCTGGAAAACGGCCGTTTCAAATCGCTGGAAGCGCTGAAGAAAACCTTCAGCGACAAGGGCGTGAATATCGACGGACCGATCATCACCAGTTGTGGCTCCGGCGTGACGGCGGCAGTACTGGCTTTCGGCCTGCTGTCGCTGGCTGCACCGCAGGTAAAACTGTACGACGGTGCCTGGAGTGAATGGGGTGCACTGAGCGGCAAACAGCCGATCGAGCAGGACTAACCGTTGATCCGATCGGCGACGATCTGCGCCAAACGCTGGATCGCTGCTGACGGGTTTTCTTCGGCACGGTGCAGCACCACGCCTAGCTGATTTAGCGACGGCAACACGTCAGGTGGCAAAAGGGACAGTCCCGACGGCAGCCCGGCGTTGGTGCGCACCGTCACCCCTAATCCGGCGCTGACCGCGGCCCACACGCCGTTCAGGCTGTGGCTGGTAAAGGCGATACGCCAGGGAATACCGGCACGATCCAGCGCCTTAATCGCCGCGCTGCGCATCAGGCATGGGGCATCAAACATCACCAGTGGCAGCGGTTCATCTCCCTGGCTCCATGGTGCCAGTTCAAAATGGGATGAGGCAATCCAGTGCATCTGCCGCTGACCCAATGTCTGATAAAACGGCGTGCTGATACCGCCGTCCCACGCCAGCGACAAATCCAGTTGCCCTTTCAACACCCACTCGAGCAGTTCGGTATTGCGGGCGATACGTGCTTCGATACGCACTCGCGGATGCGCTCGGGCAAAACTGCCCAGGACCTGCGGTAAAAAGGTTTCCCCGAAGTCTTCCTGCAAACCTAGCCTGACAGTGCCGTGCAGGTCCAGCCCGCGCACTGCGGTCGCGGCCTCATCATTCAACTCCAGCAAGCGACGAGCATAGCCCAGCAGGGTTTCACCGGCCTCGGTCATCACCATGCCGCGCCCGGACTTACGCAGGATCGGGCTGCCCACCTGCTGCTCCAGCTTTTTCAGATGCGCGCTGACCGCCGAGGTAGATCGTCCAAGCCGCTCCGCCGCTTTTGCGAAACTGCCCAGCTCAATACCGGTCACGTAGCTGCGCAAATCGTCGAGATCGAAGGTTATTCGCCCCATACTAACCATCCTGTTTTTAAGAACTATTGGTCAAAATGATGCCGATATGACTAACGAAGATGGCGCGTGATGCTCAGCCGGTCAATAACTTTCAGGAGCATCGCTCTGCTTGCCAAACAGTCGGCTTTACCACCTCGTCCCCCTTTGACCACACAGCGCCGCGGGTTGACAGCTCGTCTTGATATTGATAATCATTATCAATATTGAGTTTTCAATCAGGATCGGCAGGATGCGGATCCCAGGAGCCAACCGCTATGTCACAGTCACCGATCACAGCTTACACCACCACTTGCTGCATCGTTGGCGGCGGCCCCGCCGGATTAATGCTCGGCTATCTGCTGGCCCGGGCGGGGATAGACGTAATGGTGCTGGAAAAGCACGCCGACTTCCTGCGTGATTTTCGCGGCGATACCATTCACCCTTCCACTCTGGAAATCATGCATCAGCTTGGCCTGCTTGAGGAACTGCTGGCACTGCCACACCAGCGCGCAGAAACGCTGCATGCCGAGATCGCCGGGCGTGATATTACGCTTGCCGACTTCACCCGCCTGCCGACGCGCTGCAAATTTATCGCCTTTATGCCGCAGTGGGAGTTTCTCAACTTTTTGGCAGAAAAAGCCGCCGCCTTTCCTGCGTTCAGCTTGCTCAAATCAGCGCAGGTACACCAGTTGTTGTACGATCGCGGTCAGGTCTGCGGGGTGTTGGCGGATACGCTGGAAGGCCCGATCCGCGTCCGCTGCCAATTGGTGATCGGCACTGACGGACGTAACTCGGTGGTACGGGAACAGGCGGCACTCAGCAGCCGCTGTTTTGGCTCACCGCGTGACGTATTGTGGATGAAGATCGCTAAAAAACCCGGCGATCCGGCTTGGTCGATGGGTCACACTGGGCCAAAGCAAAACTTCATCATGATCGACCGGGGTGAGTACTGGCAGTGCGGTTATTCAGTCGACAAGGGCAGCTTCGAAGCGATCCAGCAGGAGGGGCTGGAAAAATTTTTACTGCATATCGCCGAGGTCGCCCCCTTCCAGAACCATCGCCTGCAGGAGATCCTCAGTTGGGATCAGGTGAAGTTATTGAGTATTCGCATAGATCGACTGGATCAGTGGGCCAAGCCGGGCGTGCTGTGCATTGGCGACGCCGCACACGCCATGTCGCCGATTGGCGGTGTCGGCGTGAATCTGGCAATTCAGGATGCCGTTGCTACCGCCAATGTGGTTATCCCTCCACTGCGTAGCCAGTGTTTGCAGCTCAAGCACCTGTTGCGCGTGCAACGACGCCGCAATTTCCCCACCAAAGCCACTCAGTTTCTGCAAATTAAAATGAGCCAACGCAGGCCGAAAAAACGTCGCGGCAGCCGCGGTGGATCCAGTCTGATGACCCGTGTCGGCAACAGCCGCTGGTTGCCACGTTTATTTGGCCGGATTCTCGGACTGGGATTCCGGCGGGAAACGCCGAAGCATCTTGCTGATTGAGGGTTTGTTGCGGTCAGAAATGCGCAATGGGTACGATCGATAAAGTAATCATCTTCCAACAGAGTCATGCCCATCTCATCGGCCAGCTCAAACAGATGTAATAAAAAGCTTTTATCTATTACTGATACCTTATTACCAGTAATAGATAACTCGTCTCCATTCAAACGGTCGCCAAAAAGAAGACAGATATTGAGTATATCTCGTATACCCTGGGTGTCTAAATCTTCACCAGCGCGGCGATTCCCTTTCAGGTTGCTCGCCGTTTCTCATTTCTCACCAAGAGGTTCATATGTTCAGTATCCGCCAGGCTTTGAGCGGTGATTTAGCGCAGGTTCGTGACGTAGGTATTCGCACCTATCAGGCCCATTTTGGCGAACTTTGGCACCATAAAGCGGAACTCGATGCTTTTCTGGCGCAAGACTTTGCCGTTGAGGCACTGGAAAAAACGCTGCAGGATACGGAAGTTTGCTGGCTATTAGGATACGAAGACGACAATCTGGTGGGTTATGCGCGGCTGAATTTCAACAGCCTGCTGGCACCGACCCAAACAACCGGGGCCGAATTGCAGAAAATCTATTTCCTGCCGGAATATGCCGGCCGGGGTTACGGCCAGCACTTTTTTGAACAGGTGCAGCTTCGGGCGATCGAACGTAAACAGCAAACGCTGTGGCTGGAAGTATTACAGCGCAATACCAGCGCCCAGCGCTTTTACCAACGCCAGGGGCTGAGTATTTGCGGTGAGACCTGTTACACCAGCGCCCAGGGTTCCATCGGTATCTGGTATATGTCCAAGCAGCTGTAACCCCTTATCCCGGAAACTCCAGCGCGCCAGTCAGATCGCCCAGCGGTTTCTGGCTGCGCGCCGCCATTGCCTTATCCCGTTCCGTTAGCCCGTCCAGCGGCGGCAGATCAAACACCCGGCTGATTAATCGCAAAATTGACCCGGTGTCGTACACCTCATGGTCAACGTAGCCTTTGCGGGCGAATGGCGAAACCACCAACGCCGGGATACGTGAGCCTGGGCCCCAACGATCGCCCTGCGGAGGGGCCACATGATCCCACCAGCCGCCGTTCTCATCGAAGGTAATCACCACCACGCTATTTTCCCACTGCGGGCCGTTGCGCAGGCTGTTGATGATATGGGCGATATGGCGGTCGCCGGCTTCCACATCGGAATACCCGGCGTGCATATTAAGGTTGCCCTGCGGCTTGTAGAACGCCACCGGCGGTAAAGTGCCCGCCTCCACCGCGGCCAAAAATTTATTGCTGCCGGTTGAATCGCCAATACCGCCGTCACGTAAATGCGCCTCGCGTGCCTGTGGATTGCCCGGCCCCAGATTTTCGAAATAGTTGAACGGCTGATGGTGATACTGAAAGTCTGGCGCACCGGGGAAATCACCCTGATCCTTGCGGTTGTCCAGCGCGTATTGCCAACCCCCGGCGTACCATGCCCAGTCGATCCCCTTCTGACTGAGTAAATCGCCGATGTGCGGGTGTTTCTGCGGCGGCATCACGTTGGGCATGGTAGCGTCCGCCAGCGTCGGATCTTTCTCATCCTGAGTCCACGACGGCCAGTACGGCGGTGCCATGGTGTTGACCGCATAGCCGTCCGGCGTCAGCAGGCTCTTGCCAAACAGCGGGATACCAAACGAAGCGCTGACCGGCGAGTCGCCCAACGGCTTCAGGCGCGAGTCCGTCACGTCATCGCTTTCAAGCAAGGCAATGCCGTCTTTGGCGACTGAGTTTTGTACCTCGGGGTAAAACGGCGGGCGGGCGCAAATCAGATACTGGTGATTCAGGAAGGAGCCGCCAAACGCCCCCTGGAAGAAGTTATCGCACAGGGTAAATTCCTGCGCTAAGGTCCACAACCGCAGGTTGTAAGCACCGTCACCGTAATAACCCATGGTCAGGGCACCGGAATCGGCCCAGGCAACAAACTTGTCGTTTTTACCGCCGTTAATCTGCATCTGGTTTTGATAAAACACATGCCACAGATCGCGCGTGACCACGCCGTGCGGCAAATTCTCGCCCTGCGGCCCGGTCAACACAAACGGCTGATTCGGTAATTGATTGGTGAATACTGCGTCTTCGTCGATTTTGTAATTAACATGCCCGACTTCCTGCTCTTTTGGCACCAGGCCTTTCCAGATCGGTGGCAAAGAATCCAGTAGCTTATCGTCACGATCGCGCTGCTGGTACTCCTCCGGCTTAAGTGCCGACAGCGGTTTTTCTACTCCGGGGAAATTGGCGAACAAGTTGTTGAAACTGCGGTTTTCGGCGTAGATTACCACTACATTTTTCACATGACGCCGCAGCAGTGGGTTTTGTGCGCTGGTCGGCAAAGTGTTCAGTACCACTTTCTTGTTGCCGTCAGCCGCGGCCCTGGCCAACGGCGCAATCGAGGCACCGACCCCCAGCACCGTCGCGCCTGCCAGAAAACGCCGACGCGCTGGATTGCTCGGCTGCTGCTGTTGCGCCGACGCCGGCAGATCCTTATCGGATTTATCGCTCATATTTATCCCTCGCAAAATTCTTAACATGTTGATTTTTTATAAATTTATATAAGCGTCATTATGCTATGGCACAACTATGAACGAAATGTGACAAGGCCTGGCAGGTTAGCATTTGGCAACACTTTCGCGAACTTCGCCGCAGTTTTATTAAAATCCTGCGACTTCACGGCTTAGCGAGCGTCGCGCTGCAGCATCAGAAACAGCAAGGCCAGCGTATTGGGCACCATGTACAGCATCGCCCCCAGTTGCACCGCTAGCGGGTTTTCCTTTGCCTGCCAGGCCATAAACCAGTCGCCTGCGACCACCATAAAACCGAGCCCCCACACCGCAATCGCACAGAGTGTGCCCAGCATGGCCCAGGCTTTCCCCCTGGCAAAGGCCGCGTAAGGTTGGCGCAGATGTTTCAGCATCAACACCACACCCAGTGCAGCAGTGATACCGGCCACAGACTCCAGCACAGTGATCATCGCCAACCCGACCCGCCCGGCCCATTCTACGCTGACCGCGCGCCACATTAAGCCGGGAACCTGATAGGTATCCTGCATGGCAAGCAGCGGCCCCACGGCATGCCGGGCGGTACCAGCAAAATCGGCTGTATTGTTCAGCAGACTGAAGATCCCCCAAAGAGCCGGGAACAGTGACAGGACGATGCAACCCAGACGCGACATAGTGATTTCGTTCATAATTATCCCTAATTTATGATGATGTAAAAGCCAGAGTTCCTTGTATTGTTGCCACTTTAGGCTCCCCAGTTTTAACGTGCATAATGTAAGAACTAATCTTACAATGATTAAGAGAATAGCGGAGGGGAAAACATGGGCAGAACATTAACAGTGGATCTGGGTGAAGAACTGCGTACCTTTGTTGAAGGTCTGGTAGCCAGCGGCGACTACCGAACCCCCAGCGAAGTTATTCGTGAATCGGTGCGCACCCTGCGTGAGCGCACCGCCGCCTCAAAACTGGAAGAGCTACGCCGTTTGATCGCCGAGGGTGAGAACAGCGGGGACGCTGTGGAATGGGATCGTGATGTGTTCATGGCAACAGTGAAAGGCTACATGAAAAAATAATTGCCCTTCCACTGCCCAACCTTATTGAGCCTTATATCGCCACCAGCCCGCGCACGCCGTCTTGCTCCATCGCGCTGCCTGCACCGCGCTGGACAATGCTGCCACGCGACATCACCAGATAACGGTCCGCCAGCTCGGCGGCGAAATCATAAAACTGTTCCACCAGCAGGATCGCCATATCCCCTCTTTCCGCCAGCTGTTTGATCACCGCGCCGATCTCTTTGATCACCGAAGGCTGGATCCCTTCCGTCGGCTCATCGAGGATCAACAACTGCGGTCGGCAGGCCAGCGCACGCCCTATCGCCAACTGCTGTTGCTGGCCACCGGAGAGATCGCCGCCGCGCCGATCTTTCATCTGCAACAGCACCGGGAACAGTTCATAGATATGATCCGGTACCTTGCGGGCCTGACTGCCAGAAAAGCGCGCCAACCCCATCAGCAAGTTTTCCTCCACCGTCAGGCGACCAAAGATCTCACGCCCCTGCGGCACATAGGCGACGCCTGCCTGTACCCGCTGGTGCGGTTTTCTGCCGTTGAGGCTTTCGCCCTGCCAGCTGATACTGCCGCTCTTGGCCGGGATCAGCCCCATCAGGCACTTCAACAGCGTGGTTTTCCCCACGCCGTTACGCCCCAGCAGGCAGGT
This sequence comes from Serratia proteamaculans, assembly GCF_008830365.1. Lineage (GTDB taxonomy): Bacteria > Pseudomonadota > Gammaproteobacteria > Enterobacterales > Enterobacteriaceae > Serratia > Serratia proteamaculans. The sequence continues at coordinate 329,958 of NZ_WBKI01000002.1, forward strand.
CACTTCGCCGATATGGGCTTCAAACGACAGGCCCCGCAAAATGTGGCTGCCGCCGTAATATTGATTCAGTTCGTTCACTTGCAACATAGCTGCTCCTAGCGCCCCAAATACACTTCGATCACCTGCTCGTCGGTCTGCACCTGCGCCAATGAGCCCTCCGCCAGCACCTGCCCCTGATGCAGCACCGTGACGTGGTCGGCAATGGTTTCGACAAACCCCATATCGTGCTCCACCACCATCAGTGAATGCTTGCCCGCCAGCGAGCGAAACAGTTCGGCGGTGTACTCGGTTTCAGCATCGGTCATGCCGGCCGCCGGTTCATCGAGCAACAGCAGGTGCGGTTCCTGTACCAGCAGCATACCGATCTCGAGAAACTGTTTTTGCCCGTGGGACAGCAACCCGGCGGGACGATGCCTTTCATGGCCGAGCCGCAAGGTCTTCAGCATGTCATCGATACGGTCGCGTTGTTCGCTGCTCAGTTTGGCCCGCAGGCAGGCCCATACCGACTTTTGGGTTTTCTGGGCGATCTCCAGGTTTTCGAACACCGTCAGCGCCTCAAACACCGTGGGCTTTTGGAACTTGCGACCAATGCCTGCCTGGGCGATCTGCATCGGATCCAGCGCGGTCAGATCAACAGTTTGATCGTAAAACACCCTGCCGCTGTCCGGTCGGGTCTTGCCGGTGATCACATCCATCAGCGTAGTTTTCCCCGCGCCGTTGGGCCCGATCACACAGCGCAATTCACCTACACCGATCTGCAACGACAGATCGCTCAGCGCACGGAAACCGTCGAAGCTGACGTTGATCTTGTCGAGTAGCAGCACCGGATCGGTTTGCTGACGGTATTTATCGGCCGGCAGCGGCTGGGTGAACAACTCTTCGGTCATTTGCAGCGAATTCATTGTGATTTCCCTCTGCGCAGCAGGCCAATGACCCCTTTCGGCAGGAACAGCGTGACGATGATAAACATCAGGCCGAGGAAGAACTGCCAGTATTCCGGAATGGCCATGGTGAACCAGCTCTTGGCACCGTTGACGATACCGGCCCCCAGCAGCGGCCCCACCAGCGTACCGCGCCCGCCAAGTGCCACCCAGATAGCGGCTTCGATCGAGTTGGTCGGCGACATTTCGCCCGGGTTGATAATGCCCACCTGCGGCACATACAGCGCCCCGGCCAGCCCACACAGCACCGCCGACAGCGTCCAGACAAACAGTTTGAAGCCTTTCGGATCGTAACCGCAGAACGTCAGGCGGTTTTCCGCATCGCGTACCGCCGTCAACACCCGACCGAACTTGCTGCGTGCCAGAGCGAAGCCGATTGCCAGACTGGCAGCCAGTAGCAGCACCGTGGTCAGGAACAGCGCCACCCGCGTGCCGGTCGCGGTGATCGGGAAGCCCAGTAGCGTCGTGAAACCGGTAAAGCCATTGTTGCCACCAAAGCCGGTTTCGTTACGGAAGAACAGCAGCATACCGGCGTAGGTCAACGCCTGGGTCATAATGGAGAAATACACCCCTTTGATTTTTGAGCGAAAAGCGAAGTAACCGAAGATAAAGGCCAGCACCCCGGGCACCAGCACGATCAGGCACAGCGCCCAGGCGAAATACTGGGTACCGCTCCAGAACCACGGCAACTCGTTCCACGACAGGAAGGCCATAAATCCTGGCAGGCCATCACCCGCCGCCTGGCGCATCAGGTACATGCCCATGGCATAGCCACCGAGGGCAAAAAACAGCCCGTGCCCCAACGACAGCAGCCCGGCATAGCCCCACACCAGGTCGAGCGCCACCGCCACCACCGCATAACACAAAATTTTACCCACCAGCGTCAGGGTATAAGTGGAGATCGCCAGCGGATGGTCTGCCGGCAACAGCGCCAGAAACGGCATAATCAACAGCGCCAGCAACGCCAGCCCGCCGATGCCCAGCGCCAGTCGGGGTGCCTTTTGCACGCCGGTGACAGTCAATGGTTGGCTCATCAGTCGATCACCCTGCCCTTGAAGGCGAACAGTCCCTGAGGACGTTTTTGGATAAACAGCACGATCAGCGCCAGGATCAGGATCTTGCCCAATACAGCACCAATCTGCGGCTCAAGAATTTTGTTGAGGATACCGAGGCCAAAAGCCGCCACCACGGTACCGGCCAGTTGGCCGACGCCGCCGAGTACTACCACCAGGAATGAGTCGATGATATAGCCCTGGCCCAGTTCCGGCCCGACGTTACCCAATTGCGACAGCGCCACCCCACCCAGCCCGGCAATGCCGGAGCCCAGACCGAACGCCAGCATATCGACACGGCCGGTGGGCACACCACAGCAGGCGGCCATCGCACGGTTCTGCGTCACGGCACGCACGTTCATGCCGAGGCGGGTTTTATTCAGCAACAGCCAGGTGAGTGCCAGCACCAACACCACAAACAGGATCACCGCGATACGGTTCCACGGCAGCACCAGATTCGGCAGTAACTGAATGCCGCCCGACAGCCAGGCCGGGTTGGCGACCTCGACGTTTTGCGCGCCGAACAGCACCCGAACGCCCTGGATCAGCACCAGACTGATCCCCCAGGTCGCCAGCAAGGTTTCCAGCGGCCGACCATACAGATGACGGATCACCGTGCGCTCCAGCGCCATGCCAATGCAGGCGGTGATGGTGAACGCCACCGGCAACGCCACCAGCGGATACAACGCCAGCCACTGCGGCGCAAACTGCTGAAACAGCCCCTGTACCAGATAAGCCGAGTAGGCACCGAGCATCAGCATTTCGCCGTGCGCCATGTTGATCACCCCCAGCAGGCCGTAAGTGATCGCCAGCCCAAGCGCCGCCAATAGCAGGATCGAGCCAAGCGACAGGCCGGTAAACGCCTGGCCAATCAGATCGCCGATCATCAGCCGGTGTTTCACGCTGGTCAGGCTTTTCAGCGCTTCGGCACGCACGGCGGCGTCCGGTTCATGAGCGGCGTCGGTCAACGCCTGTAGCCGGGTTTGAGTTTCCGGCGCACCCGAACTGCCGAGCAGCTGCACCGCATTGAGGCGCACTTTGGCATCGGCGTCGGTCAGTTGCAGATTGGCCAGCGCGATGCTCAGCGCCTCATGCACCCGGCTGTCTTTTTCCTGTGCCAGGCGTTGGGTCAACAGCGGTAACTGGCTGTTTTGCGCCTCCTGCTGCAGGGCCTGCGCCGCCTGTAAACGCAGCGCCGGATCTTCACTGACCAGCCGGTGTGCCGACAGCGCGTTGGCAATCAGAATACGCAGCCGGTTATTCAGCCACAGCTTCTTTGGCGTACCGACCGGGGCAACGTTACCTTCCAGCGGCTGATAGCGATCTCCCTGCTGGATAAAGGCATGTTTGGCCTCGTCGATCACCACGTTTTCCTGCTTTAACGCCTGCAGTAATGGCAAACGCGCAGCATCCGGCGCGGTTGCCCACGCCTGCAATAATTTGGCCTGCTGCGTACGGTTGGCCGCAGCAAAGTCGTCGGCCAGCCCCGCCTGCGCGAACATGGGCAGGCAGCACAGCAATAACCACAGATGCCTGAGATGGCTTAAAGATAAAAGTTTCATCAGATGTCTCGTCGCAATAGGGCATGGCTCAGTCAGCCCCCCGCCGTAACGGGGGGCCAGGCATTACTTACCGCCTTTTACCGGGCTTTCCGACTTTTTGTCGTTGCCGGCAATGTATGGGCTCCACGGCTGGGCGCGTACCGGAGCATCGGTTTGCCACACCACGTTGAACTGACCGTTGCCTTCAATTTCACCGATCATCACCGGTTTGTGCAGGTGATGGTTGGTGGCATCCATGGTCAGGGTAAAGCCCGATGGCGCGGCGAAGGTCTGCCCGGCCATCGCCGCGCGTACCTTGTCAACGTCCGTGGTACCGGCCTTCTCAACCGCCTGCGCCCACATGTGGATGCCGACATAGGTGGCTTCCATCGGGTCGTTGGTCACGGCAGTGGCATAGTTCGGCAGGTTGTGCGCCTTGGCATAGGCCCGCCATTCACTGACAAACTGCTTGTTGGTCGGGTTTTCCACCGATTCGAAGTAGTTCCAGGCTGCCAGGTTACCCACCAGCGGTTTGGTGTCGATACCGCGCAGCTCTTCTTCCCCTACCGAGAAGGCGATCACCGGTACATCGGTGGCCTTAATGCCCTGATTGGCCAGCTCTTTGTAGAATGGCACGTTGGAATCACCGTTGATGGTGGAGATCACCGCCGTTTTGCCACCGGCGGAGAATTTCTTGATGTTGGCGACAATGGTCTGGTAGTCGCTGTAACCAAACGGCGTATAGACCTCTTCGATGTCTTTATCCTGAATACCTTTCGAATGCAGGAAGGCGCGCAGGATCTTGTTGGTGGTACGCGGATAAACGTAGTCAGTGCCCAGCAGGAAGAAGCGTTTCGCCGATCCGCCGTCTTCGCTCAGCAGGTATTCCACCGCCGGGATCGCCTGCTGGTTAGGGGCGGCGCCGGTGTAAAACACGTTAGGCGACATCTCTTCCCCTTCGTACTGCACCGGGTAGAACAGCAAACCGTTCAACTCTTCAAACACCGGCAACACGGATTTACGCGATACCGAAGTCCAGCAGCCAAACACCGCCGCCACTTTGTCCTGGCTCAGCAACTGACGCGCCTTTTCGGCGAACAGTGGCCAGTTGGAGGCGGGATCCACCACCACCGCCTCGAGTTTTTTACCCAATACGCCGCCCTTGGCGTTAATGTCATCAATGGTCATCAGTGCCACGTCCTTGAGCGGCGTTTCAGAAATGGCCATGGTGCCGGACAGCGAACTCAGGATGCCGACCTTGATGGTATCGGCAGCCTGCACGCCCCAGGCCATCCCCATACCGATCATGGTGGCAGACAGCGCGAAAGCTTTTATAAAGTGACGACGTTGCATAATTCAAACTCCTGATGTGTGTTAGAAAACCAACCTTCTTTTTAAAAAAACCTAACCCTATGGATTTCGAGTTGCAGCTAGGCGGCAAGGGCGGGAGTCCCCGGAAGCTTACTCAAGTAAGTGACCGGGGTGAGCGCCCGCAGCTAACAACGCTGCAGCTCGAAAGGCGACGGGTTAGGGCTGGAGGCGTGCTTGATGCAACATATGTAAAGTTATTTTTCTGACCTCAGCCTTACTGACGGCAATATGGTTGCTGAGCAGCGTTTGCGCCTCCTCGGTTTGCTGTTGCAAGATTGCCCGCAAAATCGCGGCGTGTTCGTTATAGGTCGCCGCCACCCGGCTACCCTGAGTGAAGTCCAGCCGACGAATGATGCGGATCTTCTCGGTCAGGTCACGATGGATACGCGCCATTTCGCCATTGCCCGCCGCCTCCACCAGCGCCATGTGAAACTGCTCGTCGTGCAGCGAAACGGTCTTCCCGTCCTCAAGCCGCGGCTCGTCGATCCAGAAACTGCTGAGCGTCTCCAGTTGCAACGGCATTTCGCCCGCCAGCCGCGCGCACAGCCGTTTAACCGCCTCACACTCCAGCACGATGCGCAGGTCATACAGCTCCTCGAAGTAGGCAAAATCGAACGGCCGCACCTGCCAACCACTGCGAAAATGCACTTCGACATAGCCTTCGCGCTCCAGCCAGAACAACGCCTGACGCACCGGCGTACGGCTGACGTCCATGCGTAGCGCCACTTCGTTTTCGCTAAAGCGATCGCCCGGCAGCAGCTGAAAATCAAAAATGTCGTCCTTGAGCTGCAGATAGATGCGCTCCGCCAGCCCCTCCGGCCGCGCCTTGTTGCGGTTATTGGTGATTTGCATCGCATTCCTCTCTGCGGGCGCTGCCTGCCGCGCCGCGACGATTAAAGATGGTTAACTGGCGTGCTCCAGCCACAACAGGGCGTCGCCCGGCCCGACAGGCCGCCCCTGCTGACAACTGATGCGCTTAATGATCCCGGCGCGCGGTGCGGTGACCGCCAGTTCCATTTTCATCGCCTCGACCACGATCAGCGGCTGACCGGCTTCTACCTGTTGTCCCGGCTCCACCAGGATCTTCCACACGCTGCCGTTCAGGTCGGCGCTGACCAGATAACCGTCCACTTCTTCCTCATCAATCTGCGGTGGCAACAGTTGGGCCTCGGCTTCGCCTTCTTCTTCCTGCCAGCGCGTCACCTCGTGGTTGAACGCCTGCTGCTGACGCTGCTGGAAGGCGCTGATATCTTCGGCGTTGTCCACCAGGAAACGGCTGTATTCGGCAAAATCAAACTCGCTGTCCTCAATGCGGATCTGCGCGCGCCCTTCACGGAACGCCTCGCGCTGTTCATCCAGTTCCTGCTCGCTGACCGGGTAGAAACGCACCTGATCAAAGAAGTGCAGCAGCCAAGGCTCACCGGCGGTGAACTGCGGGTTTTTGAGGAATTTGTTCCAGATTGGCAACGTGCGCCCGACCAGTTGGTAGCCACCTGGCGAATCCATGCCATAAATGCACATGTACATGCCGCCGATACCGACCGTGCCTTCGGCGGTATGGGTACGCGCCGGGTTGTATTTGGAACTGAGCAAGCGGTGACGCGGATCAATTGGCACCGCGCAAGGCGCGCCGAGATAAACATCACCCAGCCCGAGGATCAGGTAACTGGCATCAAAGATGATGTCGCGCACCTGCTCACGCGTGCTGAGCCCGTTAATACGCTGGATAAAATCGACGTTGTTCGGCAGCCAGGGGGCGGACGATCGGACCGTCTGCTGATAACGTTCCACCGCTCCCAGGGTGGCAGAATCTTCAAACGCCATCGGCAGATAAACCGTGCGCGTCGGCACCTTCAGTTGGCTGACATCCCCCAGCGCCTGCTCGCGCGCCAACAAACGCGTCAGTAAATCGGCCTGACCGAGCACGCGGCTGTCGTAGCGGATCTGCAGCGATCGCACGCCGGGTGCTAACTCCTCAACGCCGGGAATGACGTCCTGCCTGAGCGACTGCATCAGCAGATGAATGCGTAACCGCAGCGCCAGACTGAGCACGTTGTCGCCGTACTCCAGCAAAATGTAGCCGTCCCCTGCCTGGCGATAGACCACTGCAGGGCGGCTGTCGGTGGCCGATAACGTCGCCAGAATGCTGGCCGACCCGGTGGCACCCGGTGTCAGATCCGGTGCGGCCAGGGTAATCGCCTTTACCGCCGCCAAGGCTTCGATGCTGCCGAGCTGCGCTTGCTCCAGCGACTGCGCCTGTTTGAAGCCAATCGGGTGGAAGCGGATGCGATCCCCCGGCTTCACCTGGCCGACTTTCCACAATTCGGCCCTGGCGATGGTCACCGGGCAGACAAAGCCACCGAGGCTCGGCCCGTCGCGGGTGAGGATCACCGGGAAATCGCCGGTGAAGTTAATCGCACCGATGGCATATTCGCAGTCATGCACGTTGGACGGATGCAGCCCCGCCTCACCGCCGTCCTGCCGTGCCCACTCGGGTTTTGGCCCAGACAGGCGCACGCCCAGCCGGTTGGAGTTGTAATGCACCTGCCATTCGGCAGCGAAGAAAGTTTCGATCGACTCCGGAGTAAAGAAATCCGGCGCGCCGTGCGGCCCGTACAGCACGCCGATGTTCCACAGGTTGCCGTATTCGGGGATCAGGCTGTCATCCATTGCCTGCGGCGCGGCGATCGGTGCGGGCGTGGTGGTCGCGGCCAATGCCGGTTGGGACACCGCCAGCATGTCCGCGACCCGTAGAGTACGCCCGGCGTGACCGCCAAACTGCCCCAGCGCGAAGGTCGAACGGCTGCCCAAATACACCGGCACGTCGAAACCGTTACGCACCGCCAGATAGGTGCGGCATCCGTGCCGGGCGCGGCCCATCGTCAGTACCTGCCCGGCCCGAACCGCAACCGGCTGCCAGTAATCCAGCGCTTTTCCGTCCAGATCCGCCGAGCAGTCCGCCCCGGTCAGGGCAATAGTGGCATCGCAGTGGAAACGTAAGGTCGGCCCCTGTAGGGTAAACTCCAGCCCGGCGGCACTGGGGTGGTTACCGACAATGCGGTTGGCCAGCCGGAAAGCAAAGTCGTCCATCGGCCCGGACGGCGGTACGCCGATATCCCAATAACCGAGACGACCCGGGTAATCCTGCACGCTGCTGTAGGTCCCCGGTTGCAATACTTCGATGCTGCTGGGCTGGAAGCGGAAGCTGTCCAGCATGCGGGTCCACACGCTGCCGGTCTGGAATTCGGCGGTGGCAATCACCTGCCGCAGGTAATCCAGATTGGTGGCAATGCCGTGCAGCCGGGTAGCCTCGAGCGCCACGCGCATTTTCTCCAGCGCCTGCTGGCGATCCTCGCCGTGGACAATCAGCTTGGCGATCATCGGGTCGTAAAATGCCGACACTTCACTGCCGGTGGCGACCCAACCGTCAACCCGCACGGACTCTGGGAAATACACCTCGGTCAATACACCCGGGCTGGGCTGGAAGTTCTTCAGCGGATCTTCCGCATAAATGCGCACTTCAATCGACGCGCCCTGCGGCGGACGTTGCAGTGCCGCCCAGTCCAGCGCATCCCCCGCCGCCACCTGCAACATGCATTCGATCAGATCCAGCCCGGTGACCATCTCGGTGACCGGATGCTCCACCTGCAGGCGAGTGTTCACCTCGAGGAAATAAAATTCGTCGCGTGCGCCGTCGTAGATAAACTCCACGGTACCGGCGCTGCGATAATTAACCGACGCTCCCAGCGCCACCGCCGCCTGATGCAGCGCCTGACGAGTGGCCGCAGGCAGGTTGGGTGCCGGGGTTTCTTCCACCACTTTTTGGTTGCGACGTTGCAATGAGCAGTCACGCTCGCCGAGCGCGACCACCCAGCCCTGACCGTCGCCAAAGATCTGCACTTCGACATGGCGCGCCTGATCGACAAAGCGCTCAATAAAGGCCCCAGAGTCGCGGAAAAACTGCTCACCCAGCCGTTTAACGCTGTCGTAGGCTTCACGCAGTGCGGCTTCGTCATCGCAGCGCGTCAGGCCGATACCGCCACCGCCGGCGGTGCTTTTCAACATCACCGGGTAGCCAATCTGGCTGGCGGCGTTGACCGCCTGTTCAACGCTGTCCAGCAGGCCGGTGCCCGGCGTCATCGGCACCTGCGCCACCGCCGCCAACTCACGCGCCCGGTGTTTCAGGCCGAACTCGCGGATTTGCGCCGCCGTTGGACCGATAAAGGCAATGCTCGCCGCTTCACAGGCGTCGGCAAACTCAGCGCTCTCGGAGAGGAAGCCGTAACCGGGATAGATCGCCTGCGCGCCGGTTTCTGCCGCCGCCGCCAGGATCTTGTCGATACACAGGTAGCTGTCGCCGGGTTTTTCACCGCCGAGTGCCACCGCCAAATCGGCTTCGGTAACGTGCGGTGCATTGCGATCGGCATCGGAATAGACCGCCACGCTGGTCACACCCAAACGTTTCAGTGTGCGGATGGCGCGACAGGCGATTTCGCCACGGTTGGCAATCAGTACGGTAGAAAACATGATCAAGCCCCCTTCAGGCTGGCGACATAGTTGCGCCAACCGCCAAATTCAGTGATGTCCGTGGCGCCCTGTAGCGCCCAGGGTTCGCAGATAAAGCCCTTCACCCGGCGACCGTCCGCCAGCAACAGCGTGCCGATGCCCAGCGGCGCCGGTATTTCCGCCACGAATTCGCCGAAACGTGCCAGCGGGATATCCCACAGCTCGACATCGATAGCGGCCCCCTGTTCGGTTTTGGCCAACCCCGGCTTTGGCGGCTGAGTATTGGCTAACGCGTACAGCCGGTAGCACGGCGCGGTGGTGGTTTGTTCCACCAAAGCCGCCGCACGCTGCGTGAGCTGGAAATTCAATGGCATTCCACTGAGGTGGGCACCCACCACCGCCACCCGCACGTGCTGGGTCGAAGGTATAAGGGATTGCGAAGGTGGCAGCGGGCGTCCGGTGGCGCCCAACGGCAGATCCTGCGCCTGTTGCCAGCGCCCCCCGAACGCGGCCAGCGCCCGATCGTGCCAGGCGGGAGCGACCAGCGTGATACCGGCGGGCAGGCCGTCGTCACGCATCGACGCCGGCAGCGCCAGCGCGCTCAGATCGGCCAGGTTGGTGAAATTGGTGTAGGTGCCAAACTGCGAGTTGAACAACACCGGCTCCTGCTCCATTTCCGCCAGCGTGCGGATGGTCGGTGACGTCGGTACCACCAGCGCGTCGAAGGGAGCCAGCCGCTGTTCAATCTGCCGCGCCAGTTCGGCACGCAAATATTCCGCTTTGTAGGCATCGCAGGCGCTGTACTTCAGGCCGTTATTGACGATGCCGCGCACCACCGGGTTGATGGCCTGCGGGTTGGCACTCAACATCTTTTCGACCGCCACGGTGCGTTCCGCCACCCAGGGGCCGTAATAGAGCTGCTCCGCCAGTACGCGGAACGGGGTAAAATCGAGGGTTTCCAGCGTCACGCCACAGCGTTGCAACTGCGCCAGCGCCCGTTGAAAAGCCCGCTCAGCCTGTGTATCGCCAAAAAATTCGAGCTGCGCGGGCACTGCAAAGCGTGTTGCCGCGGGAAGGTCCGCCGGGGCGGTATGGGGATTGATACGGGAATAAGCGTCGGCGGTGTCGTAGCCACCCGCCAGTTCAGCCACCAGCGCGGCGTCCACCACCGTCAGGGCAAATACCGACACCGTGTCATTCAGCCGACAGGCGGGTACCACACCTTGATTCGATAACCAGCCCTTGGTCGGTTTCAGGCCGACAATATTGTTGAATCCGGCCGGGACGCGCCCTGAACCGGCGGTATCGGTACCCAGTGAGAACGGCGTCAGGCCGCGCGCCACCACCGAGGCCGATCCAGAACTGGAGCCGCCGCTGACGTAACGGCTGTCAAAACTGTTTACCACCGCACCGTGCGGGGAACGGGTGCCCACCAGGCCGGTGGCGAACTGATCGAGGTTGGTTTTACCGATCACCAAGGCACCGGCGGCGCACAGATTGGCGACGACGCCGGCGTCTGCTGTCGCCTGATAGGCGAATTCCGGACAGGCGGCGGTGGTCGGCCAGCCACCGACGTCGATATTGTCTTTAACCGCAAAGGGCACGCCGAACAGCGGCAGGCGGCTGATATCGCCGGCGACGGCTTCAAGCCGTTGGGCCAGTCGTTGGCACTGCGCCTCCAGCTGCACCGCGTCGGCAAGATACAGCCAGGCATTGTCATCCGCAGGGAGATCGGTAACCCATGCAGCCAAAGTAGCGCGCACGCAGGCCATGCGCTCGCCCGCCGGGCGGGTGTGATAATGGTGTTGCCATTCACCGAGGGTGAAACCGCGTAGATTTACAGGCTGAGTCATTGGCTGAATTCCATCTGGTACACAAGATGGGATTCATAGAGCAACCGGCGTGCCAGTTTTTAATTGGCTGATTCTAATAAATTATAAGAAAAACTTATCTTAAAACAGAGAAAACCTGCACCAGCCACGGGCAAGCGGCGAACAAAAAAGGTGCAATAAACCGTTATTATGCCGATACAAAAATGTTTTCCTTAAATTAACCCTAATATATGTGCGTGTGTTTGAATACCAATTTACGATTAATCAGAAATAATTAGCCTGTGGTTTTAATAAATTATTTAATTACAAAACAATGCCATCAACCTTCATCAAGTCAAAACAAACAGGAGAATAATGAATTACAAAAAACCATAAAAACACCAATTAAGTTTCAGTCTTAATTAAAAAATCAGAATTAAAAACCATAAAATAACCTATATATGTTTATAACAAAACAGACTTGAAAGTAGAGTATTTAACCAAGACCACCTCGATATAGAAAACTTTACACAAACCCTGCTTATCATTCGCACAATGATTGGACTAACCTAGGTCTGGAGTTTTTACTAGTGGCGGCGGCCTGCACGTCAGCGCCGAACTTTCTCGCTGCTAAATACCCTGACCCAAGGAGCCCCCATGACATTGATTAATCATCTGCTGGTTAAAAACCGCAGTTGGGCAACCCAGCAACAAGCGCGCGATCCCAATTTCTTCCCGCAGTTGGCACAGGCGCAGAAACCGCACACGCTGTGGATTGGCTGTTCCGACAGCCGGGTCCCCGCCGAAACCCTCGTTCGTGCACAGCCCGGCGAACTGTTTGTACACCGCAATATCGCCAATATGGTCGAAGAGCAGGATGATAATTTGATGAGCGTGGTGCAATACGCGGTCGAACATCTGGAGGTTGAGGCCATCGTGATTTGCGGGCATTACGGCTGCGGTGGCATCCAATCTGCCTTGAGCAGCCGCGACACCCTCAGTAAGGACTCACTAACCCGCCGCCTCAATTCGCTGCGTACTAGCCTGGAACCGCATTTGCCATTGGGCAACGATACCCAGGACGACGAAACGACTCACCTGAACCAGGCGGCGCACACCAACGTACAGCTCCAGCTCAGTACCCTCAGCAAAACCCAGTTGATTCAACGCGCCTGGCGACACAATGCCCGCTTGACGCTGGTCGGCTGCATTTACGATATGCATACCGGATTTTTGAATGTGCTGGAGCAGCGTAACGCCGCCGGGAGGGTGACATGAATCGCGCCGATCTGCGTTTTGACCTGCCCGCCGGGCTGGTGGTGTTTCTGGTCGCCCTGCCGCTGAGCCTGGGCATTGCGCAAGCCAGCGGTGTCCCGCCGTTCGTCGGCCTGCTGACCGGGGTGATCGGCGGCATTGTCGTCACCCTGCTCAGCCCTTCCCCGTTTTCGGTCAGCGGCCCCGCCGCCGGGCTGGTGACCATTGTCACCGGTGCCATGGTAACGCTGGGCGACTTCCCGTCGTTTTTGCTCGCCTTGTTATTGGCCGGCGTGTTGCAACTGGCATTCGGCCTGCTGCGTGGCGGCAAGCTGGCGGCGCTGATCCCCGGAGCGGTGATCCACGGTATGTTGGCCGCCATCGGTATTTTACTGATCCTGCAACAGTTGCCATTAGCCATGGGTTATCCGTCAGGGCATGGTCTGAGTGAGAAACCGTCTGGCGCACAATTGCGGGGGGATATCGCTCCGGCGGCGGTGTCACTGACACTGGGTGCCCTGCTGCTGATCGGTTTCTGGGGGCGCTCATCGCTCAAACAACGTCTGCGGCTGACGGCATTACCCGGCCCTCTGGTCGCCGTGTTGTGGGGCTGTCTGTTTGTCTGGCTCGGCCAGAAGATTTGGCCCACCATTGGCACTTTGCCGCGGATAGAGTTGCCGGCACTGAACAGTGTTGAAGCGCTGCAGACACAATTTTCCCTACCGAACTGGCAAGCGTGGCGCAACCCGGCGGTTTATCTGGTGGCAATTACCCTGGCGATTGTCGCCAGCCTGGAAACCCTGCTGAGCCAGGAAGCCTTGAAAAAGATGGCACCGATGATGCCGGAACCCTCCGCCGATAAAGAGCTACGCGCGCAAGGCGTGGGCAACTGCATTAGCGGGCTGCTGGGCGGTTTACCGATTACCGCCGTGATCGTGCGCAGCTCTGCCAACGTGCAGGCCGGTGCACGCAGCCGGGTGTCTATTTTGCTGCACGGCGTACTGTTGCTGCTCAGTGCGTTGCTGTTTGCCGAGCTGCTCAACAGCATCCCGCTGGCCAGTCTGGCGGCCATCCTGATCTACACCGGTTTTAAGCTGGCGCACCCGCGTATTTTTATCAGTCTGTGGCGTCAGGGCCTGCAACAGTTCGTCCCTTTTGCCGCGACGATCGGCGGTATTCTGGCATTTGGCATGCTGGCGGGCATTGCGATCGGCCTGGCGGCGCAACTGCTGTGGAGCCTGTACCAAAGCAATCGTCACGCCCTGCATCTGACCCGCTACGACGACCATTATCTGCTTCAGTGCCAACAAAATCTGACCTTTCTCAACAAGATGCGCCTGAAGCATTTATTGGCGCAAATAGAGCCCAACAGCACGGTGATTATCGATTGCGAAGGGATTAACTACCTGGACGACGATATCCGCGCGATGCTCAACGAATACCGCCAAACGGCGGCGGATAAACAGATCAACATCAGTCTGCATCCACCGGCCAACATTCTGGCACGCGAAATCTCTTAAACGAAAACGGCGCCGGGTATGAAACCCGGCACCGTGAGGACAGCGGTCAGAAACCTGACTGCGGATTTTAGGTTACGTTTTATGTGTCACCTTACGGGCAATTAATTGATATTATTAATTCTTAATGGTTTTTTTATTTTGACGTGTATTGTCAGTTGAGGCAGGAAAAAAATCGATAAAAACGGCTCCGAAGAACCGTTTCTATGTGCAGGTCAGGTCCAATCTTCATAGCCGCTGTCATGGATCCAGACGATTCCAGCGGGGCATTCTTCTGTCAGAAACCAGAATCCGTCAAAGGCATCGGCATCCATTTCCTCCTGATTTTCAGGAAAATTCTCGCAATACAGTGTAATTTGATCTGCAACACTTCCCTCCCAAAATTCTCCCCGACTGGCTAAGTTTATTTTTCCATCCTGCATAAGGCGATATAGGAGCTCTAAAAAATAATCTTTTTTCTCCTCATACTACATTGAGGTTTTTTCGAAGTTATCAGCTCTCATGGCTGACCACACAGTACCAATAGATGTTCCTTCTAGTTCGTCACTAAATACCTTGTATTCTTCATCGCTATACAGCATGTGGAAACCTCATCGAAACTTTATTTCAATTCTCTTCTTAACTTTTCCTTGCAGGGTTTCAAGGCTTTCGTTGCCAACTATATCAATAGTCCAGCGAGCTTTTTTTCATCCCTACTTGAATACTCCCTCAGATTGATAGTCACCCCATCTTTCTTTGCAAAGTAAACCATGCCCTTAGGGATTTTCTTCTCTTCCAATGGTACGGCTCCTGCCAATGATTGGGCGTAGTCGATGATTTCTTGTCTTGACAGTTTTTCCGTCGCAAAAACTTTGGTCGTTCCGTATTTATTGCTCCCACCCTCGCCCAGCATCTGTTCGAACTGCTGGCCCCCTCTCCCCCGAAACCAATAAAAAAGGCGTAATCTTTCGATCACGCCTTAATCACCACCGGGGTGTTATTTATGCACCACGAAGACGTTGCGCCAACCCTTTGAGGAAGTAACGCAGCATCTGGTCGCCACAAGGACGGAAATTTTTGGTGCCTTCTTTGCGGAACAGCGCGCTCAGTTCCGGTTTGGAAATGCGGAACTCCACGGCGGTGAAGATCTGGTGCATGTCGGTATCTTTCAACTCGAAGGCTACACGCAGCTTTTTCAACACCAGATTATTGGTGACAGGCAGCTCCACTTCCGGCGCCGGGAACTTGTCGTCCTTACCGCGCTTGAAGAACACCAGACCGTTCAGGAAGTGTGCCATCACTTCGTCCGGACAGTTTTCGAAACCTGGCTCACCTTCCTTGATGACGTAAGTGCTCATTGCCGAGACCGCAACGTCGAAATTATCCAGCTTGATAATCTCAACCATTTTCGCGTCGTTAATATTCAGCATGTAGCGCACGCTGCGCAGCACATCATTGTTGATCATAGAATTGCCTTTACCCTTTGTACTTGAAACTGTGGCGGTGTTGGCTGCCTTCACTCACCCAAATCACTGACTTTAGTCAGCTCATTGGCATTCGTTCAGTTGCCGCCTTGCCGCAATTCCAATTACTTTGGGTAATTAACGCGAGGGGCTGACAAAAAACGGCCGCACAGTTGAATATGTGCGGCAGTATAGGGATCAGAGCGGGGTTTCTCAATCGATTTGGCTTTTTTGCTGATACAGCGGGATGTCTTCGCCAATGATGTATTTATTGCGCAGGATGGACGATACCTTATCCATAATCATCACCACCACCACCAGGATCAGGGTGATAAACATCACCACGTCCCAGTTCCACAGCCGCATGTTCTCCGCATACACCAGGCCGATACCGCCGGCGCCAACGAAGCCCAGCACCGCAGCAGAACGGGTGTTGGATTCAATCTGGTACAGGCTGAGCGCTAAAAATGTGGGGAACGACTGGGTAAAGATACCGTAGCGGTGCTTTTGCAGGCCGTTAGCTCCCACCGCCGTCAGACCCCGGCTGGGGGATTTATCTACCGCTTCGTGCCCTTCGGCGTACAGTTTGCCTAGCAGCCCGACGTCCTGCATCACGATCGCCAGTACCCCAGCCAGCGGCCCCATGCCAACGGCGCGTACAAAAATCAGCCCCCAAATCGCCATGTCGATACCGCGCAAGACATCCAGCAGGCGGCGCACCAGCACCGAGATCGGTCGCAGCAACGGCGTCGACATCACGTTGCGCGCCGCAAAGAACGACAGCGGCAAGGCGATCAACGAGGCGGTAAGGGTGCCGGCAAACACGATGCCGATGGTGATAAATATCTGTTGGAAGTAGTACATGAACGGCCAGTTGACGAAATCGTGCCAGACGAACATGCGCATAAAGTAGCGGCCGAGCTGGTGGCAACCGTTAATAAATTGTGGCCAGGCAATGCCGAAGAACTGGAAGAAGAACAGGTAATACAGTGCAATCGCCACCGCCACAATACCGATAGTGCGCAGGTAGCGGCGCTGCTGTGAAAATATCTCCGGATGCTGCTGTTTGAGCGTTTGCAGCTTTTCCGCCGAAATAGTGGGTGCCGTTATCATTTTTTCCCCTCCACGACTCGTTTGCGCAGTTCACCTGAGGTGTAATCCAGCAGCGAAACCACCAGGATAATCAGCAGCAGCGTCATGCTGACCTGATCGTAGCGATCGAGTTTGATGTTGGTCATCAACTCCTGCCCGATGCCACCCGCCCCCACCAATCCCAAAATGGTTGACTGGCGGAAGTTGATTTCCAGCCGCATAAAGCTGTACGAAAGAAACACCGGCTTCACCTGGGGCCACATGCCAAAACGCATGCGCTGCAACGGGGTCGCACCGCAGGCCATCAGCCCGCGTACCGGCTTGTTGGAGGCGGTTTCAATCGACTCATAAAACAACTTGGTCAGGCTGCCAATGGTGTGCAGCGCCAGCGCCAAAAAGCCGGGAATAGCGCCGATGCCGAACGCCATCACAAACATCACCGCCCACGCCAGTTCCGGCATGGTGCGTAAAAATGCCACCAGCGTGCGGATTGTCAGGCGCAACGTCGCCGGGCTGTGGGTGTTATTGGCCGCCAAAAACGCCAGCACACCGGCCACCAGCACCGAAAGAATGGTCGCCGCCAGCGCCAGCTGCAAGGTTTCCCAGATCAGCGGCAATTGAATGTTCAGCCGGTAACCCCAGTAGGCGAATGACCCTTCGGTGTGGCCATCGGCGAACAATAAGCGCCAGTGCAGGGTCGGAATGGTTTCCGCCAGATAGTCAAAGAAGTGGGGGATCGATAGCCATACGGTGTGCAGGTTGAACTCGGCGATGTTGCCGGCGCCCAGGTAGAGCACCACCAGACCGAGCGACCAGATCAGCGTCTCACGCTTTTGCTTGCTGCGGATTTGCTGGTAATAGTGCGCAAAATCTTTATTCAAAATATACCCTTCATCTTTCAAATCGCAGGGGTGTTGACTGCCTTCACTCACCCCAGTCACTTGGTAGGCCAAGCTCCTGAGGCCTCACTCAGTTGCCGCCTACCTGCGATGTGAAATCTATTGGGTATAGGCTTCCGACGTGAGTCATTCAACGGGGTTCAGACAGGCCGAACCCCGGCAGTATTAACGGTCGCCTTTGGTCAACTCACGCTTCATATCGATGATGTTCTGGTATTCCGCCAGTGTGGTGTCGCCGATGTGTTGTTTGCCGCCCATCGCCTTGATAAAGCACTGGTGGTCTTCCTTATCCAGCTTCTTGATGGCAGTCACGACTTTGGCTTTGAATTCTGCCGGCAATGCATTACTCACCAGGATTGGGCCGTTCGGGATCAGTGGCGACTGCCAGATAATACGGATCTGTTTCATCAGGTCCGGATGATCCATGCGGATCATGCGAGTGAATGCGCCGCTGGTGTAGCCGGTATTGTAGTCGCCGATCATCGACGCCCAGGTCACTGCGCCTTCGAACTGACCGTTCAGCACGCCGAGGACGTCCTGCTCATGGCCACCGGAGAAGGTCACACTGGAGAAAGCGTTGTTGTATTTATTGTCTACCGTGCCGCCGAACAGTTTCTTGAATTCCTGGTTCGGGATCAGGAAGCCGGAAGTGGAATCCGGATCGGCGAAGCCCACCGCCTTGCCTTTCAGGTCTTCCAGCTTTTTATACGGGCTACCGGCTTTAACGATCACCACCGAGTGGTAACCACGGGATTGGTCAACGTCATCCACCGCGATACCGACGATATCCACCGCTTTCGGATCCTTGATGTACACCGAAGCAAATGACGACGGCGACATGCTCAGCACCAGGTCAATTTTGCCGCCCAGTAGCCCCTGGATCACGCCGGAATAGTCGGAGGAGTTGCGCAGCTTGGTATCGACGCTCAGCTCTTTGTCCAGGAACTGCTTAACGCACTGGTTATCACCAATCTGCTGGGTGGCGTTTTGCCCACCGAGAATGCCCAGGTTCAGTACTTTAGGTGCGTCCGCTGCGGTAGCATTAAATACCATCATCGCGCCGGCCATCAGGGTGGTCAGACTCAATACTTTTTTCATTACGATGCCTTGTGTGTGTAAAGGTAAAAGTGAAAATAAGGGTTTCAATGGATTTGATTGGCTTCCTCGCCATACAGCTGGTGCAGTATCCGTTCGTTCAGTTGCGACGGATGACCGTCAAACACGATTTTGCCCTGGGCAATGCCGATCACCCGGGTGCAGTATTCTTTCACCAGTTCGACCGAATGCAGGTTCACCATCACCGCGATGTCGTTTTCGCTGACTTTTTGCAGCGCATCCATAATGCGACGGGTGTTTTTCGGATCGAGAGATGCCACCGGCTCATCGGCCAGCAGAATTTTGGGGTTTTGCATCAGCGCGCGGCAGATCGCCACTCGCTGCATCTGGCCGCCCGACAGGTTCTCGGCGCGCTGCAACGCATGCGGGAGCATATTGAGCCACTGCAGCAGTTCAATGGCGCGGGCACGGTCGGCGTCGTCAAACAGCTTGAAGAAGGATTTCAGGGTGGAGGTGTGGCTCAGACGACCCAGCAACACGTTGGTCATCACGTCCAGCCGCGGCACCAGACAGAAGTCCTGGAAAATCATGCCACAGCGTGAACGCCACTGGCGCATCTGGCGGGCGGTCAACTGGGCGATATCCTGCGCCACGCCGTCGTCTTCAAAATGCAGCATTTCGCCGCAGCTCGAAGGAATGGTGCCGTTTAGGGTATGCAGCAGAGTGGATTTACCGGCACCGGAACGGCCGATCACCGCCACGAACTCACCCACGTGCAGGTCGAAGTTGATATCGTCCAGCACCCGTTGCTGAGATTTATAAGCTTTGCCTAAGCCTTTTACCGATAGCACCTTGCGGGATGACATCGGTTGTTGCCCTGGAAAGTCGGTCGTTGCAAGTTTTAACTGTGCCTGAGCCATATGATTTCTCTGGTTTCAGTGGCTAATCATTATGGGCACCTATTAACGAATAACTTTGTGACAACGGGATGATGGTTTTATGGCTGGGAAATGACGCGTGCCGTCATTTCCCATTGGGATTAAAAGCGAATAAGGCCTTTAATTAGCTGTTTGTTGTTGATGACCTGCGCTTCGTAAGCCTCCGCCAGGCTGTCGAAATCAAAGTGATGGGTCAACATCATCTGGGCGGTGATCGCCCCCGTCGCCATTAACCGGCCGACCTTGACGAAATCTTCTTCGGTAGCGTTACGACTGCCCATCAGGGTGGTTTCCTTTTTGTGGAACTCAGGATCCGAGAATTGCAAATCCCCCTTGAACAACCCAACAAAAACGATACTGCCGCCGTGACGGATCAGGTTGACGGCATGGTTCATCGCCTGCGCACTGCCGGTGGCGTCGATCACTTTCGCCGCCAGCATGCCGCCAAACTGGCCGCGCAGCCTGGCTTCAAACTGATCGTCCAGCGGATTGAGCGCCGGCAATTGCAGCACCCGTTCGACATGCCGTCGTCGTTCGGCGCTGGTATCGGCCACCACCACCTGTGCCCCATCGGCTTTGGCTATCGCCGCCACACCCAAGCCGATTGGCCCGGCACCTACCACCAATAACGGATCGTCCGGCGCTATGGCCGCACGGCGGACTGCATGGGCGCTGATGGCAAACGGCTCAATCAGGGCTGCCGCCTCTGGCGCCACGTCGTCCACCGCCAGCAGGTTACTGACCGGCACGCTGAGAAACTCGCTGAAGCCGCCGTCCTGATGTACACCAATCACCGAAATATTCTCGCAGCAGTTGGTTTTGCCGCTCAGGCAGGCACCGCAATGATGACAGGAAAGATAAGGCATCACCGTCACGCGCTGCCCAATCCGCCAGCCCGTCGCTTGGCTGCCCAGACTGATAATCTCACCGCATATCTCGTGCCCCAGCACCCGCGGATAACTAAAGAAAGGTTGCTGACCGGACCAGGCGTGAATATCCGTACCACAAATGCCCACGGTAATCATTTTGATCACCGCCTCGGCCGGTGCGGGAAAAGGGGCCGGACGTTGCTGATAAATTAATTTCGTCGGTTGATCGAGCACTAATACTTTCATTGTTTTCATAACGTCCCCTCGGTTATTGGGAGAGTTATTAAATAAAAATGCCGAACGGCAATAAATTGGTGGGTAAATCTGTGAGGCAGTACAAAATAAACCGCTTTAAATTGGTTTTAAATAGATAAAAAACAGCCGAGGCTCATATGAGCAGAACCCAAAATCTGCGGCACAATGTCGTTAACCAGATGATTGACGGCATCAACAGTGGCCACCTGCGCTCGCCGCTGCCGTCTCAGGCTGCGTTGGCCGAAATGTACAACATCAGCCGCACCACGGTGCGCCATACGCTGACGCATTTGTTCCAGCGTGGCGTGCTGGAAAAGGTCGGTGACGACTATGTTATTTTACGCCAGCCGCAGCCGGACGACGGCTTCGACTGCCAAAACCCCTCCCTGGACGAGCAGGGGAAAAGGTTCGAGAAAGCGTTCTATCAGATGATCAATCAGAAGCAACTGCGCGCCGGAGACAGCTTCAGCGAACTGCAACTGGCGCGGTCGGTCAACGTCAGCCCGGTGGTGGTGCGGGAATTTCTGCTGCATTTTAGCCGTTACAATCTGATCGACAGCGTCAAGCGCGGGCAGTGGAGCATGAAACAGTTTGACCAGCGCTATGCCGAACAACTGTTTGAACTGCGACAAATGCTGGAAACGCACGCCCTTTCCCACTTTATCAATCTGCCGGCGCACGATGAACGCTGGCTGCAGGCCAAAGAACTGCTGAGCCGCCACCGCCAACTTCGCGAAGGCATCAGCGACAACTATCGCCTGTTTTCCCAGTTGGATCGTGACTTCCACGGGCTGATCCTCTCCGCCGCCAACAACCCGTTTTTCAACCAGTCGCTGGAGATCATTTCGGTGATTTTTCATTTCCACTATCAGTGGGATGAGACCGATCTAAAACAGCGCAATATTATTGCCATCGAAGAGCACATGACCATTCTCAGTGCGCTGATCTGCCGCAACGATCAGGAAGCCATCAACGCGCTACACCGCCATTTGGATACCGCCAAACAGTCGATGATCCGCTCTCTCAATCAGGCTATCGCTTGAGCTGCCAGGGTGTTTTTTATCAGTAAAAAACACCCTGACATGATTTAAAACCGATAAAAAGCGGCAAAATACTGGCTGCCGCACGGAACCGCAACAAAACTAAGTGCCTAAAATATTTCGCCCTCTAGGCTTACTGCCGACCACCTGCCAATACCTTCACTAAAACACCATCCAGGGGAATACCCGGAATAATAAATATTATTAATGCGAGATTCTGGAGGACGAAATGGAAAGAAGTAATACGATTAACACCGGAAAGGAACAGGTTGAACCCTATTCCGATCACATAATTCCTATGCCACCCGAGGGCATGCTGGTTCGCTCGGCCAGAATTAAAAAAATTCAAACTACGGCCATGTGTTTGCTATTTTTGGCGGCCATAATTAACTTTCTTGATCGCAGTTCACTCTCGGTGGCGAACTCTACCATTCGGCAAGAAATGGGCCTGAGCGGCACCGAAATCGGCTTGCTGCTTTCGGCATTCTCCCTGGCCTACGGTATCGCCCAGTTGCCTTGCGGCCCATTGCTGGACAGGAAAGGCCCGCGCATCATGCTGGGGATCGGCATGTTCGTCTGGTCAGTGTTCCAGACGCTGTCCGGCATGATCCACAATTTCACCCAGTTTATCTGGGTGCGTATCGGGTTGGGGATCGGTGAAGCGCCGATGAACCCGTGCGGCGTAAAGGTGATCAACGACTGGTTCAATATCAAGGATCGCGGTATGCCGATGGGTATTTTCAATGCCGCTTCGACCATTGGGCTGGCGATCAGCCCGCCGATCCTCACCGCCATGATGCTGGCCTTCGGCTGGCGCGGCATGTTCATCACCATCGGTGTGTTGGGCATCGCACTGTCGATCGGCTGGTACATGCTGTATCGCAACCGACAGGACGTCAGCCTGAGTGCCCAGGAACAGGCTTATTTGAATGCCGGGAGCGTCAGCGCAAGGCCAGAACCGATGAACTTTCGCGAATGGCGAGCGCTGTTCAGGAATCGCACCATGTGGGGCATGATGATCGGCTTTAGCGGTATCAACTACACTGCCTGGCTGTATCTGGCCTGGCTGCCGGGTTATCTGCAGACCACTTACCATCTGGATTTGAAAAGCACCGGGCTGATGAGCGCCATCCCATTCCTGTTTGGTGCCGCTGGCATGCTGTCGAACGGCTTTGTCACCGACTTTTTGGTGCGTCGCGGCATGGCGCCGTTGAAAAGCCGTAAAATTTGCATCGTCGCCGGCATGCTGCTGTCCGCTTCCTTTACCGCCGTAGTCGCACAGGCCACTACCACCTACAGCGCGGTGTTGTTGATCGGCATGGCGCTGTTCTGCATCCACTTTGCCGGCACCTCCTGCTGGGGACTGATCCACGTGGCGGTGACCTCCCGCATGACCGCCTCGGTCGGTAGCATTCAAAACTTCGCCAGCTTTATCTTTGCCTCGTTCGCGCCGGTGGTCACCGGTTGGATCCTGGATACCACTCACTCGTTCAGCCTGGCGCTCACCCTCTGCTCCTGCTTCACCGTGATCGGTGCGCTGTCGTATATCTTCGTGGTCAAACAGCCGATCGTTGACAGCGCAGCCTGATGTTTTGCTCACGCCCCCTTTCCACTGGGGGCAAACCTTCAGTTCAGGGAGAAGAAATCCAACCCCAGCGCGGCCTTCACCCGCCCCAGCGTCTGCCGGCTGACCTGGTCGGCGCACCGGGTACCCTGCTGTAAAATGCGCAGCAGTTCGCCCTTGTCGGCCAGGTAATAGGCCCGGCGAGTGCGGATCGGCTCCAGCAGACTTTGCAGGCAGTCTTCCAGCAGGCGTTTGATTTTCATGTCACCCAACCCGCCACGGCGATAGTGTTCCTTCAAATCCGCCACCAGCACGCGGTCATCACAGAAGGCATCCAGATAGGTGAACACCATGTTACCCTCCACCTGGCCGGGATCACTGACGTTCAGATGGCCCGGATCGGTAAACATGCTCATTACCGCCTTATGCACCTGATCGGCGTCGGCCCCCAGGGTAATGGTGTTACCGCGTGATTTCGACATTTTACCCTGCCCGTCCAGCCCCGGCAGTCGGCTAACATTGCTCAGTAAGGGTTGGCACTCCGTCAAAACC
The DNA here is from genome assembly GCF_008830365.1 of Serratia proteamaculans. Lineage (GTDB taxonomy): Bacteria > Pseudomonadota > Gammaproteobacteria > Enterobacterales > Enterobacteriaceae > Serratia > Serratia proteamaculans. The sequence continues at coordinate 353,658 of NZ_WBKI01000002.1, forward strand.
TGCTGACCGACAATGCGATTGAAACGTCGGACAATTTCATTGGTTTGCTCCAGCATCGGCAGTTGATCCTCGCCGACCGGCACGTGAGTGGCACCAAAGGCGGTAATATCCGCCGCCTGGCTGACCGGATAAACCAGAAAACCGGCTGGCAGACTGCGGGAGAAGTCCTTCTCGATGATTTCACTTTTCACCGTTGGGTTGCGTTCCAGCCGCGCCACGCTGACCAGGTTGAGGTAATACATCGTCAGCTCGGCCAGCGCAGGTAGCGCGGATTGCAGGCAAATGGTGGTTTTCTGCGGATCGATGCCGACCGCCAGATAGTCGGCCACCAGATTAAGCACGTTGGTGCTGATTTTTTGCGGATTATTGCCGTTATCGGTCAGTCCCTGCAGGTCTGCCACCAACACCGTTTGCTGATGCTGCTGTTGCAGTTCAACGCGCTGACGCAGTGAACCGACGTAGTGGCCTAAATGGAGGGATCCAGTGGCGCGATCGCCGGTCAGAATGGTGTAGCTCATTGCCTTGCTCCTGAAAGTAAAGACACCACCGGATCAACGCAATAAAAATGCCGCCAGAACCGGCGGCATTAAAAAGAGGTGTGAATACCCGTGCCGCCTTCAGAGGAGGCGCCACCAGGACTGGCTGTGAGTGGAGTGCATCGGTATATTCATGGCTTTTAGGCTACGCCCCCGGCAGCCGTGCTGTCAATAACCGCAGGTTGCCAGGTTGCTGCCTGTTCACGGGCTATACGGAAAAATGCCTCGCTCAGCGGTGACGGTGTGCGCCACGCCAGCGCCAATGTATAGGGTACCGGGCTGCCGGTACCGCTCAGTTCGCGGAACACTACCCCGGGGGATTGCAACACCGCAAACAGGGCCGGCATCAGCGCGATCCCCACGCCCCCCGCCACCAGCCCGCCAATGGTCTGCATCTGTCGCGCCTCCTGCACGATACGCGGGCTAAACCCCGCCACGGCACAGGCCTGCAGGATCGCCGTATGCATCCCCGGCCCGTAATGCGCGGGAAACAATATCCAGGACTGATCGGCCAGACTGCTCAAAGTGACTTGCTGCTGCGCCGCCAGCGGGTGGTTTTCCGGCAACGCCAGCACCATGCGATCGTACAGGAAAGGCAGTATCTGCAAGCCCTCCTGTGGCACCACCGGCAGTACCACCATGCCAATGTCGGCACGGTCATCACGCAGTGCGATCAGTTGCTCGGCGGTAGTGGCCTCCTGCAAATGAAACTCCGCCTGCGGATGTGCCTGACGAAACTGCCGCAGGATCCCCGGTAACAGAGCGTTCACCGTGCTGTCGACAAAAGTCAGGCGCAGCGATTCGGTCAGGCCGCGTGCCGCACGCCGGGTATTGCCGAGGGTGCGATCAAACTGCGCCAGCGTGCGCCGTGCCTCAATCAGAAATACCTGCCCTGCTTCGGTGATCCTGGTGATGCGGTTGCCACGCTCCAGCAAAAGCACGCCCAGTTCCTGCTCAATTTTTCTGATGGCGGCGGTCAGCGGTGGCTGTGCCATATGCAAGCGCTCGGCGGCACGGTGAAAACTCATTTCCTCCGCGACGGCGATAAACTGCCGCAACTGACGTAGTTCAATCACACGATACCTTTTTCGTATTTTGGAAGAATAAATAGAGTATTGGATGTATTAACAGAAAAAACCAATACTTTTCCAACCGCAGAACGCCGACGCCATTCCGGCACGGCCAGCGGTAAGGAGAACAGCTATGACGCAACGTACAGCGATTATCACCGGCGGCTCCAGCGGCATTGGGCTGGCTATCGCCCGGCAACTGGCGCAACAGGATTACCGTGTCGCCATCGTGGCACGTGATCCCCAACGCCTGCAGCAGGCAGCGCAGCAAATTGGCCCCGACACCCGCTATTATTCGGCGGATTTGAGCCGCCGTGGGTCAGTGGAAGACGTCGTCGCACAACTCGCTGCCGATCTCGGCACTGTAGATGTATTGATCAACAACGCCGGTTTTACCCGGGTGATTGCCGCCGACACGCCGCTGGCGCAGGCCGAACAGGAATGGGATGCGGTGATCGAGGGGAATCTGAAAAGCACCTTCCTGTTTACCCTCGCGATATTGCCACACCTGCGTAAACCGGGTGGTCGCATCATTAACCTAAGCTCAATTGCCGCCCAGTGTGGCAGCGGTAGCGCCGGGGCGCTGGGGTATTCCGCCGCCAAGGCCGGTGTGCAGGGTTTTACCCTCAGTCTGGCACGCGAACTTGGCGAATTGGGCATTACTGTCAACGCCATTGCCCCGGGCTTTATCGCCGATACCCGCTTCTTCGGCGCCGGGTTGCCGCAGGATCGCATTGACGCCATCAAGGCAGAAACACCTATGGGCCGCACCGGCCGGGTGGAAGACATCGCCAACGCCGCACTGTGGCTGGCGTCAAAAGAAGCCTCATTTATCACCGGCACCATCACCTCAATTAACGGCGGCGCGCGGGTCGGTTAAGAAAACAGAGCTGGCCAAAGTGGCAGCACGCAGGGCGGGATTGAAATATCGTTAGCGGGCCCAACGCATATATCGGGCCCGTTTTTTATCTGGCGATCAGAAGTGAATTTCCGCCGTCGGCAGCGCGTTGATCAACACACCGTAGCTTTCAATATTCGATAGTGTGGCGTTGTGATGGGCGCGGATCTGCAAGCCAGTAGCGTGGGCTTTGTCATGACTGGTATGGGCGTCGGCGGCCAGCGTCACCGGATAGCCTAACCCAGCGGCGCGACGGGTGGTCGTGTCTACGCAAAACTCGGTGGAGTAGCCGCAGACCACCAAATGTGAAACCCCCTTGGCGATCAGCAATGGCCCCAGCCCGGTGCGCAGGAAGGAGTCCGGCGTGGTTTTACCCACCCGATGGTCGCCGTCGTTCACCTGCAAACGGGAGTCAATCTGCCAGGCATCGCTTCCCTGTGCCAACTCATCGTCCGGTGTCTGATGCTGGATAAAAATCACCGGCACCCCGGCCTGACGGGCAGCGGCGCTCAAAGTGTTAATTCGCTCAATCGTCGCTTCGGCATCGGCCGGCGGCGGCGTAAACAACCCTTTCTGCACATCAATAATCAACAGCGCTGACTTCATGATAACTCCCGTGAATTTAATCGAATATCAGCATAACGGTTGGCGCGGACGGAAGATATGGTCAACGCCCTGTTCACGCAACTTACTCACCAGATCGTGGCCGCCATTCGGTGTAGCGTGCGCCAGCAGGCGCTCGGCTTCAAATACCGGGCTGGCCCAAAAAATATTCACCGGATCGCCATACTGTTTCGGCAAGGTCAGGTGCTCGCTGTACGGGTAAAACGACGAGGAGAGCACATAGCCCTCATAACCCTGTGGCGCGACTTCAGACTCCAGGGTATGACCTTCGCCAAACCAGGTAATTTTAGCCCAGGGAGCATGGGCAAACCCGGCCAGCGCACTGGCCATCTGCACCGCGTTCTCCTCGGTCATGTACTGACCGTCGATGGCGATGCCCATTTCCATACGACGGTAGCGGGAAGCGTCGTCGTTAAACAGGATTTCCACCCACGGCATCGGGCGGATGCTGACGCCCATGGTGAGAAAATAGTAGATGCCATCGCGCTCATGCTGAGTAATGGCCATCGGCGGCCATTTACCCTGGTCGATTGCGTAGTATTTCACCGAAGGACCAAAGTGCTGATCGTAAATCGCCTGATAGTCGTTCTGCATTTTTGGCCACGGATTACCCTCTTCCCGCTGCCAGCTACGCCAGAACTGACGGGTACTTTCCGCCAGCGCATACTGGGTATTGGTGGAAGCAGAGCCGAGCGGATAAGCCAGCGGGCTCTCTTTGATGCAACTGGCGGAATAGCACACCGAGTGGTCGATATACAGGCTCCAGCCGGGGATCACTGCCAGCAGTTGACCGTAATACCACAGCGCCGCACCGTCGTCGCTCTCCGTCCAGACCACCATCAGCCCTTCCGGGTTCAGCGGCGCTTCCCCTTCCAGATTGCGGCAAAACTCGGCTGCCAGCATCGGTGGCTGGCCCAACGCCATTGCCGCACTGTCTTCCTGTTGCGGCGCGGCCGCCAGGTTACGCAGCCAGCAGGCTCGCACCTGAAAACGTTCGCTATTTTCTTCTGAAGGATAAATATAAAAATAGGCAGCCCGATGATCTTGCTGAACCACCGCCACCAGCGTCTGGTTCTCATTACTGACTTCAGCAAGTACGTGTGACTCGTTCATATAACCTCAAATAGGCTCAAGGCGCAGAATAATGCTGCACGCTAAATAAAATGGAAATTGGCTTTTGCCCAGTGTAAAGCGCATTAGCGGTCGGATCACCCGTAAAAGTCTCAAAAGTGTCCCTAAACATTGGGTTATTGGTAAGAATTATAGCGTGCGCGGATTCAGACTGGTCGGCCAATTCGCCGTAGTGCACGTTGATAGGAGCCGTTGCGCATCGAGGCTCGCAACACTTTACCTACGCCACCGACACCGGCCCGCACCAGTTTTTGCCGCAACCGGCCGGAAGAAAAATCAAACTGCTGCTGCGCCCAATCCGGCAGCAGATCAATACCCGCCTGCATTACCAGAACGCCAAAAGGTTGTGCCAGCCTGCTCGGTGCCGGAGCCGCCAGAAGAATGCGCGCCACTTCCTGCGTGCGCTCATCACACACCAACTGCGGCCGCATTCGCTGCAGGTAATCTTCGATTTCACAACAGGATACAGGGATATTGCGTGCCCCCAGGGCAGCGGCGACGCGTGCCGCCTCACGGTAATAGCTGTCCTGCTGTTCGCGGGCAAGATGAGGGTTGCGGTAACGCAGATGGCTGGCCAAAAAACAGCGGCTTTCCACCACGTGCACCCAGGTGAGCAGGTCCGGATCGCTGGCGGCATAAGCCCTGCCGTCGCTGCTGACACCGTTGACCCGCAAATGAATGGCTTTGACTTTGGCGATCAACCGTTCGGCCTCGGCAGTGGGGCCAAAGGTGGTGACGGAGACAAACTGGCTGGTACGGCGCAGGCGGCCGAGCATATCGTCACGAAAGTTGGAATGATCCCAGACGCCGGCCAGCGCCAACGGGTGCAGCATTTGCAGCAACAAGGCGCTGACACCGCCACACAGCATCGAGGTGAAATCACTGTGTACCTGCCAGATAACCGACTGCGGCCCAAACAGGCCCGGATCACCCGGCGGGTTCTCAAAATCGACCCCGCCGAGCGCCAGCCCGGTCAGACCGATCACCTGTTTTTCTATCGCCGCACGTATCACTTCCATCCTGACTGACCCCAATTATCGTCTGGCGGCCAGTGTAGCATGCAGGGGAAGGCTGCTTTTAACTCTGCGGGTCGCGATCGCCCAGCAGCACAATCTTACCGGCAAAGCTGCGATCTTCCAGCCGACGGTGGGCAGCCGCGCCTTCGCTCAGCGGGAAGGCTTCGATATGGGGCACGGCAAATTCACCGTTTTGCCAACTGCTGAACAGGCGTTCAGCCCTTTCACGTCGTGCCTCGGCGCTGTTGAGATAAGTCCAGAGGTCACCGCCGACCACGCCTTTGGAATCCATCATCAGGCCGTAGGCAGAAATAGCCGGAGCCTCGCCGCCCGCCATCCCGAAGGTGACGACCCGGCCACCAGGACGCAGCGCGTCGATGCTCTGTTGCAGCGTGATGCCGACCGAGTCGAAACCGTACTCAACACCACCGCCGGTCAGCGCGGCAATTTGCGCGACCCAATCCTGCTGATAGGTGAAGGCTGCTGCAGCACCGTTGTTCAGCGCGATCTGCTGTTTGTGCGCCGAAGACACCACGGCGTAAACCTGTGCGCCACGCGCCACCAGCATGCGGGTCAGGATCTGCCCGACACCGCCCGCCGCTGCATGCACTAACGCGCGATCGCCCGCCTTCACCTGCACGCTGTCATTAATCAGATACTGCGCCGTCAGCCCTTGCAGCAGAATTGAGGCCGCCTCGACGTCGCTCAGGGCTGGTGGTAGCCGCAGTGCATGCCCCACCGGCACATTGATACGCGTGGCGTGACAAAAAGGCACATCGGCGAAACCAATCCGCTCTCCCAGCTGCCAGCCATTGACGCCCTCACCCACGGCGATAATGGTGCCCACGCCTTCGTAACCGCCGATATGTGGCGAGTTACCGTGCAGCACGTAATTGCCCTTGCGGCGGTAGATATCGGCAAAATTCAGCCCGGCAGCACCCATCTGCACCTGCACTGCGCCCGCCGGTACCGCTGGCGTCGGTAACTCAAGGTATTCGAGCACGTCCGGCCCGCCAAAGTGTTCAAACGCTAATGCATGCATGTTGCTGCTCCGGTAAATTCCACCAATAACACACTGGCGGTCGATAGAAGGATTATCGCAAAGCGCTATAATCAGGCAAAGTGGCCCGCAGAATATTCAGAAAACACCAGAGGTTTATAATGGACCGATTAACCAGCATGGCGGTGTTTGTGCGGGTGGTGGAAAAAGGCAGTTTCGTTGCCACCGCCGAGGAAATGGCAATCTCCCCGACCATGGTCGGCAAACACATCCGCTACCTGGAGCAACGCCTTAATGCGCCGCTGCTGAACCGCACCACCCGCAGGCAGGGGCTGACCGAGGCCGGTCGGGTGTTCTACGAACGCTGCCGCCGCCTGCTGGCCGACGCCGATGCCGCTGAAGCCAGTGCCCAGGCGCTGCTGAGCTCCCCCAGCGGGCTGCTGCGTATCAGCGCACCGGTCACTTTTGGTAACCGCGTTTTGACGCCGATCCTCACCGAATTCCTGCAGCGGCACCCGGAGGTAGAAGCGGAAATGGTGCTGTCGGACCGCAAGGTAGACTTGATTGAAGAAGGCTACGAGGCGGCGTTTCGCATCGGGCCGGTGGCAGACGATGGCCTGGTGGCCCGCGCCCTGCCCGATTACCGCATGACGCTGGCCGCCTCACCGGACTATCTGGCCCAGCAGGGTGTGCCAACCCAGCCGGAGCAACTCAGCGCACACAGCTGCTTTGGTTTTAGTCAGTGGGACGGCAACCATTTCTGGCGCTTGCAGGGGCCACAAGGGGAAATCAGCGTGCCGGTCAGGCCACGGCTGCGGATGGACTCTGGCGAAGGAGTGCGCCGGGCGGCGCTGGCCGGTTTCGGTATCGCGCTGCACGCCTGCATGCTGCTGGATGAAGATATTGCCAGCGGCCGATTGGTCCAGGTGCTGCCGGATTATTCACCGCTATCGCGGCCAATGCATCTGGTCTATCTGCCCGAACGACGGCAGTCCCCCAAGCTGGAAGCTTTTATCGCCCTGACCGTCGCCAGACTCTGGGGTCGCGTTTAAAATAAGTAAATCACTACAGGAGTTTCCATGATCACTATCCGAGCACGCGCAGCACAAGACAATGCGCAACTGGCGGAGATTTGGCAGCGTTCGGTACGCGCCACCCACCATTTTCTCACCGAAGAGAATATCGCCCAACTCTACCCGTTGGTGCTTAACGGCTATTTACCGGCGGTTGACGTTTGGGTTGCGGAAGACCGGCCCGGTCATCCCTGCGGTTTTATCGGGCTAAGCGGCAATAAAGTAGAAATGCTGTTTATCGATGCGGAGCAGCGTGGCAAAGGCGTCGGCAGAGCGCTGCTGGCCCACGCCGAAACGCTGCATGATGAGTTGCAGTTGGATGTTAATGAACAGAACCCGCAGGCCAGCGGTTTTTACCGCCACTACGGTTTTGAAATTACCGGCCGTTCGGCACTTGACGGCCAGGGCAATCCTTTCCCGCTGCTGCACATGAAGCTCGACAAGCGTTAAATTCAATATAGTGGAAAACCCGAAACATCTGAAGTTCCTGGCGAACGTGGAAGGCGCACTGTTGCCACAGATGTACAACAACGATGAGGGTGACGCAGTGGTGATTAACGCCAACTACGCCATCGATGCCGGGCTGAACCCAACCAAAGACCCGATCGCGGTCGAAAGCGGTGAAAACAACCCCTATGCCAACATCATCACCGTGCATAAGGCCGACGTGAACAAGCCGGAAATTGTGGCCCTGGTAAAGGTGTTGCACTCCAAAGCAATTCAGGACTTCATCCGCCAAAAATACCAGGGCGCAGTGATCCCGGTTAACCAGTAATTAAAACTAAGGCCGCAGCGATGCGGCCTTTACCTTTATCGAACAATACGCCCTTCCCTAGACCTTATTGCCCACCTGACTCAGACGCGGCCAAACCAGCATCAATGCATCGAGCAAGCGGTATAAATCCTCACGGCTGGCCCCTTCGCGTGCCTGAACCGACATGCCTTCAATGGTGCAGACGATGTATTTTGCCAACAGCGCGGTATCGGTTTTTGCCAGTAACTCCCCTTGCTGCACCTTGCGGTCAAAACAGTCTCGCAGGCTGGCCTCATTAGAATGATGCTTGTTACGCAGCATTTCGGCGACTTCATCAGACGACGAAGACAGTGCTGCGGACGCACACACCATAAAGCAACCGGACGGCGTATCCGGATCGGTAAACACTTCAGCTGAAGAGCGCACATAGGCTTCAACGATTTCCGCTATCGGCAGATCCCGCTCCAGCAGTTGATTGGTGCAGGTGGTGTACTTTTGCAGATAACGCTCCACTGCCGCACGGAACAACCCTTCTTTATTACCGAACTCGGCATACAGCGTTGGTGCCTTGGCGCCGGTGACTTCAACCAGATCGGCCAGCGACGTTGAGTCATAACCGTGCCGCCAGAACAGATCGAGTGCGCTATCCAGCGCACGGTCGCGATCAAACTGCTTCGGTCTGCCACGCGTTTTTTTAGCGCAGACCTCTTCATTGATACTCATAGACCCTCTCTTATCCGCCCCGCAGCAGGGCTCACTAATTAAATTAACGATCATTATAAAAAAATATTGCGCTGCCGTCGAGAAGCGATTAACATTTAGTTATCGATCGTTAAGTAATAACAACGACAGACATTCACATCCCAGTTTACGCTGTTAGAATAGGAATTAACATAATGAAAAACTTAAAAATTACGCTTGCCGCCATCGCGCTTGCCTCTGCTTCTTTCGGTAGCTTTGCTGCAGACCTGGTTAACAGTCAACCGGCTGATCAGCAAAAAATCGGCGTGGTTACTGTCAGTGGTGCTTCCGATATCACCTCTCTGGAAGCCGGTTTAGCGGCCAAAGCTGACGCCGCCGGTGCAAAATCATTCCGCATCACCGGCGCTGGCGGTAACAACCAGCTGCATGGCACCGCAGTAATCTATCAATAACAATCAGTTAATCGTCATTATCTGGGTCGGTAACGACTATTGTTTTCCCGGTTAACGACGATAAGAAAAAAATTTATTAACGAACATTAAAAAAATAGTTGCAAAGCGCCGAACAGGCGTCTAACATTAAATTATCGATCGTTAATTAATTTAACGACCCAATAAAAACATCGTACAGAATATCGAGATAGGAAATAAGACCATGAAAAACCTGAAAATGACCATCGCTGCCATCGCACTGGCTTCTGTTTCTTTCGGTAGCTTCGCCGCCGACCTGGTAAATGCCCAACCGGCAGATCTGCAAAAAGCCGGTGTGGTTACCGTCAGTGGCGCTTCCGACCTGACCAGCCTGGAAAACAAACTGGCTGCTAAAGCCGATGAAGCAGGTGCTAAATCATTCCAGATCATCTCAACTACCGGCGACAACAAACTGCACGGTACTGCGATTATCTACAATTAATTGCTGATTCAGCAATTGCGCAAAGAGGCGGCCCTGGCCGCCTTTTGTATTATTGCCCCGCCGAAAATCTGTTGTAATCTGTGGTGCCCTGCCACAACAAAATCTGACAGATACCATGACACCATTGCTTTTCCACAAATATCACGGACTGGGTAATGATTACCTGGTGTGCCACCGTTCTGTCGCTACACAACTGACCAACGAACAAATACGCATCTTGTGTCACCGCCATTACGGTATTGGGTCGGACGGTTTGCTGATCGACAGCGGAGACAGCATAAACCCTACGCTACGCATCATTAATCCAGATGGCTCAGAAGCGGAGAAAAGTGGCAACGGTCTGCGCATTTATGCCCGTTATCTTTTCGATATAGGCCGAGTCAATCACCTGCCGTTTTGGGTACATACCGCAGGTGGTGATGTGCGCTGCCAGGTTAACGAAGATAAACACCAAGTTCAGGTGGATATGGGCCGCGCCAATTTCAATCCAACAGCGCTGCCAGCGCTGATCGATTTGCCTGAAGCACTCAACTACCCACTTTCATTAGCAGAGGAAACCCTCAGCGTGTCTCTGGTGTCGATGGGTAACCCACACTGCGTGGTGCCGGTCGCCCGGCTTGATTTGGCACAGGTTCACCGGCTGGGGCCACAGATTGAGCATCATCCACTGTTCCCTAAGCGAACCAATGTGCAGTGGGTTGAAGTGATAGATCGCAATACGTTACGCATTGGCATCTGGGAACGGGGTGCCGGTTTTACTATGGCCTCTGGCAGCAGCAGTTGTGCAGCGGCCAGTGTGATGCGCAAGCTGAATCAGGTGGATGATAAGGTTATCGTCCACATGCCAGGCGGCCAATTGCAGATTAGCTTCAGTAGTGACTTTCAAGTCAGCATGCTCGGGCCGGTGCATAAGATTGCCAGTTTGACGCTGGATGAAGATTGCTTTATCGGCGGTGAGGGTGCGTCGCGGTGATATTGCAGAGGCACAAATCTTGGCAATTTTGCATGAACGCCCTCTAATCTGCGATAACCTCTCAGGGCGGCACATGTGGCCGCCCGAACCGAGTTTCCCTTTTACCAAAAGTAGCCCATGCTGTAACAGGATGGGGTGGGCGACGGCTCATCCTGCACCTCTTTCTGGCAAATAGGGCGGCTTGCTCATGACAAAAAAAACCACCTTGCTGCAGTTTTTCCATTGGTATTACCCGGATGGCGGCCAGTTATGGCCAGAGGTCGCCGAACGGGCCGCGCACATTGCTCAGTTGGGTATCACCGACCTGTGGCTGCCCCCCGCCTATAAGGGCGCTTCCGGCGGCTATTCGGTAGGGTATGACAGCTACGATCTGTTCGATCTGGGCGAGTTCGACCAAAAAGGCAGCCGCGCCACCAAATACGGTGACAAGGAGGCATTGGTGCATGCCGCCACAGCGCTGCGTGATAACGGCGTGCGGGTGATTTATGACGTGGTCTTCAACCACAAGCTCGGTGCCGACGAAAAAGAGCAGGTATACGTGTATAAGGCGGACGCCAACAACCGCAATAATATTAACGACCAGGGTTTCGACGCTCTGGCCTATACCCGTTTCACCTTTCCCGGCCGACAGGGCACCTACTCCAACTTTATTTGGGATTACAAATGCTTTGGTGGAGTTGATTACGTTGAACAGCCCGATGAGAAAGGCGTGTTCAAAATCGCCAATGACTACGGTGACGATGGCTGGAACGATCAGGTCGGCGACGAGAAAGGCAACTACGACTATCTGATGGGGGCCGACGTTGAATTTCGCAACCCGGCGGTGGTAGAAGAGCTGAAATACTGGGCGCGCTGGCTGCTGGAAACCCTGCCGTGCGACGGTTTCCGGCTGGATGCGGCCAAACATATCCCCGCCTGGTTCTTTAAAGAGTGGGCTGACCACGTGCGCGACAGCGCACAGCGCGATCTGTTTATCGTCGCCGAATACTGGTCGCACGATTTGGCCGCGTTACAACAGTATATTGACCTGGTCGAGGGCAAAGTGAGGCTGTTCGACGTAGCCTTGCACCTGAAGTTTCATCAGGCATCAAAACAGGGGGATGGGTTCGATATGGCGCAGATGTTCACCGATACCCTGACCGCTGCCGATCCAGCCCATTCGGTCACGCTGGTCGCCAACCACGACACCCAACCGCTACAATCGCTGGAAGCGCCGGTCGAACCCTGGTTCAAACCGCTGGCCTACGCCCTGATCCTGTTACGCGAACAAGGGGTGCCCTGCGTGTTCTATCCTGACCTGTACGGCGCCAGCTATAAAGATAAAGGCAGTGACGGCCAGGAGTACCAGATTGATATGCCGGTCATTCCTGAGCTGGAAAAGTTGATTCAGGCGCGACAACGCTTTGCCAACGGCGTGCAAACCGATTATTTTGATGATAAAAACTGCGTGGCCTTCAGCCGCAGCGGTACCGCCGAAGCACCTGGCTGCGTAGTGGTACTCACCAATGGGGCTGAAAGCGGCAAAGCGGTTTCGCTGGGTGCCGAACTGGCACATAAAAACTGGCGCGATCTGCTCGGTAACCGTCAGGATGAGGTCACCACCGACGAACAGGGGAATGCGATTTTCCCGGTTAACGGCGGCAGCGTCAGCGTTTGGGTACTGGCAGAAACCCTGTAGCAGGTGCGCCGTTGCGGCCATATGTCGCAACGGCGGCAAACTAAATTTTGCCTTTCGGGTCTAAATTTGGCTAACACCTTAGCAAACCATTCACACCGGAGCCTAAATAGGGTACAAGGCTGCATGAAAATTCCAAAACGACTCCAGCCATTGGTAGATGATGGTTTAATCGACGACGTCATCCGCCGTTTGAAAAGTGGCAAAGAAGCCGACGTCTTTATCGTGCGCTGCGGCGAAGAGATCCGCTGCGCCAAAGTTTACAAAGAAGCAGACAAGCGTAACTTCAAGCAGGCCGTGAATTACCAGGAAGGCCGCAAAGTGCGTAACAGCCGCGATGCTCGTGCCATGAGCAAAGGGTCGAAATTCGGTCGCCAGCAGCAGGAAGAAGCCTGGCAGAATACCGAGGTCGATGCGCTGTATCTGCTCGCCAAAGCGGGCGTACGCGTACCGCAGCCGGATATCTGTCTGGATGGCGTGCTGCTGATGGAACTGATCACCGACGAAGAAGGCCTGGTAGCCCCACGTCTGAGCGATGTCACTCTGACGCCGGAACAGGCGCGGGCCGATCACGCACTGATGATGAACTACGCGGTGCGCATGCTATGCGCCGGGCTGGTACATGGCGACCTGTCGGAATTCAACGTGCTGATGGACAAAAACGGGCCGGTGATTATCGATTTGCCGCAGGTGGTGGATGCCGCCGCCAACAACCACGCCAAAAGCATGTTCGAACGTGACATCAACAATATGTCGCAGTTTTACGGCCAATATGCACCGGAACTGCTGGGCAGCAAATACGCCAAAGAAATTTGGGCGCTGTATCAGGAAGGTAATCTGACACCGGCCAGTGTGCTGACCGGTAAGTTTGTCGAGAGCAACAAACGCGCCGATGTCGGTTCAGTGCTGGAAGAAATCCAGGCAGCCAGCGAAGAGCACCAACGCCAACTGATGGCGCGCAACGAAGAAGATTAACCTCCACCCGGTCATATCCTGTATGGCCGGGCTTATTCGATCCTGAACACAGCCACACGCATTAAAAATCATCATCCTCATTCCCTCCCGCACCCATTTTACGCTATAACAAGCTAGCCTCGTCGTCGCAGAAAGGAAAGCTCATGACCACTACCGCGCCGCAATTCTGGCGTGACCCGCAGCTCCCTTTTGTGGAAGCTCGCGCCATTGAAGATGGCCGCAAAGTTTGTTACGCCCTGCATAGCCATGAAATTTTCTCCATCGGTGCTATCACCGACGGCACCAGCATTTATATTAATGGCAACCAACAACGGCAGGTCAGTACCGGCGACGTGGTGGTGATTAACCCGCAGCAGGCCCATGCTTGCAATCCCATCGGTGAGCAACGCTGGTCATATATCATGTTTTATATTGATGCCACCTGGCTGGGTAAACTGCAGCAAGAGATCGCCGGTGGCGACGGGAGTTTTATTCCGTTTGAGCAGGTGCTCAGCCGTGCCCCTGCCCTGTTCAATGGCCTGAACCAGCTGTATGCGCTGCTGATCGCCCCGCAACATTGCCAGTTGGAAAAACAGATTGCTCTGGTGGAATACTTCACCGAGCTGCAAATCCGTCTGGGCGATGTCCGCCCGGCCGCAGCCGAGCACCCAAGGCTGGAAGCAGCAGCAACCTTTATCAGCCAACATTGCACCCAACCACTGACGTTAGAAACCATCTGCCAGGCGGCGGCACTCTCGCCTTCTTACTTAATCCGCGCCTTTAAACAGCGTTACGGCATGACGCCGCACGCCTACTTGATCAATCAGCGCATTCAGTTCGGTCACCGACTGCTGAAACAGGGCTATCCGATCGCCGCGGCCGCCAGCGAAAGCGGCTTTGCCGATCAGGCGCACTTTCAGCGCACCTTCAAACTGCTGCTGGCTGCCACCCCTGGCCAGTACCAAAATCCGCGCTAAACGCCGTCGGCCAGCAGATAGCAGGCGCTGGCCACCAACAGCAACGCCATCAAGCGATTAAAACGCCGCACATGGCGGGCCTGTTGCAATAGACCGGTCAGCATCGCACCGGTGTAGGCCCAGCAGGCCACCGAGGCATAGCAGATGACAAAATAAATCACCGCGAACTGCCATAACAGCAACCGGTCACCGTCGGCAACAAACGCCCCCAAACTGGCCACTGACGCCAGCCAGGCCTTGGGATTCAGCCACTGCAGCCAGGCGCCATACCAGAACGACGGCGCTTGCGACTGATTGCCGTTGCCCAGTCGTCCGTCGTCAAAGGCCAGTTGATAAGCCATAAACAACAAAAAGGCGATGCCCGCCCACTGGATCAGCTGCGTCAGCACCGGCAACAGTATCAGCAACTTGTGCAGGCCCAGCCCAATCAGAATCAATAGCAGGGTAAAACCCAGCGTGGCACCAAAAACATGCCGCAGGGTGGCGTTAAAACCGAATTGCGCCCCGGCGCTCAGCGCCACGATATTGACCGGGCCGGGAGTGATGGAAGAGGCCAGTGCAAAAGCGGCCATCGAAAGATAAATATTCATTACAGGCACCTGAGAAAGAGTTCACAGATGCCAGACTGACGGCTTGGGAGCCCCCTGTATTGAACAAAATTACCCTACTGCCCGCTAACCCGGCATCAGGCCGATAAAGCTGGTTTTCTTGCGTGGCCCGGTCATCAACGCTTCCAGTTTTTCCACGCATTGCAGATAGTGCGGCGTCTTTTTGTGGGCGGCGACGGCCTGCTCATCCCGGTAGGCTTCATAGATATAAAAACGCGTCGGGATGGTTTCATCCTGCAACACGTCAAAGCGCAGATTACCCGGCTCTTCGATCGCTCCCAAATGATTGGCGCGAAAGACTTCAATGAACTCGTCGACCTTGTCCTGTTTAACGTTAATTTCTACCAGTGTGACGTGCATGGTGGCTCCTTGTTTACCCTTTCCCCGTCATACTTCAAGCTGCATCCTTGTTGGCTGCCTACGTTTACCCCGGTCACGTACTACTGGTACGCTCTCGGGGATGCACTTTGTTGCCGCCTCGATGCAACTCGAATTATTTAGGGTATTGAAGGTCAATGTGCTTCCCAACCATAGGTTTATTCCCACGAATTTACCCCTCGCAACGGCAATTTTGCAGCGCAGTTCACAAATCCTGCCGACCCCACCGCTTCCGCCAACAGTGCGTAGAGCACCGCATCTATAGTTAAGATCCCAATCCCAGAGAGTGTGAGCTATGGATAACTATTTGATGGCACTGGACGCAGGCACCGGCAGCATTCGCGCGGTCATCTTCGATCTGGCAGGTAATCAAATTGCTCAGGGCCAGGCAGAATGGCGGCATCTGGCGGTGCCGGGGGTGCCCGGCTCGATGGAGTTTGATCTGGCCCACAACTGGCAACTGACCTGCCAGTGCATCCGGCAGGCGCTACAGAATGCCGGTCTCTCTGGCCAGGCGATCCGCTCCGTGGCCTGTTGCTCAATGCGCGAGGGTATCGTGCTTTACGATCGCGATGGCGTGCCGATCTGGGCCTGCGCCAACGTTGATGCTCGCGCCAGCGAGGAAGTCAGCGAACTGAAAGAACTGCATAACCACAATTTCGAACGCGAGGTTTATCAGTATTCCGGACAAACGCTGGCATTAAGCGCCATGCCGCGCCTGCTGTGGCTGGCACATCACCGTCCGGACATCTATCGTCAGGCGGCGACGCTGACCATGATCAGCGACTGGCTGGCCAATATGCTGAGCGGCGAGCTGGCGGTCGATCCTTCCAATGCCGGGACCACCGGCATGCTCGATTTGGTCAGCCGTGACTGGCGCCCGGCGTTGCTCGACATGGCCGGGCTGCGCGCCGATATGCTGTCACCGGTGAAAGAGACCGGCAGCCTGCTGGGACACATCACCGAGCAGGCGGCACAACAAAGTGGCCTGTTGCGCGGCACACCGGTGGTAATGGGCGGCGGTGATGTGCAACTGGGCAGCCTCGGGTTGGGAATAGTGCACGCCGGACAAACGGCGGTGCTGGGCGGCACCTTCTGGCAGCAAATCGTCAATTTGCCGGAACCGGCCACCGACCCGGAGATGAACATCCGCATCAATCCGCACGTGATCCCCGGCATGGCACAGGCCGAGTCGATCAGCTTCTTCACCGGATTAACCATGCGCTGGTTCCGCGATGCCTTCTGCGCCGAAGAAAAACTGATGGCGGAACGGCTGGGCGTGGATGCCTACAGCCTGCTGGAAGAGATGGCCGTACGAGTGCCGCCAGGGGCTTACGGAGTGATGCCGATATTTTCCGACGCCATGCATTTCAAAACCTGGTATCACGCCGCGCCTTCTTTTATCAACCTGTCACTCGACCCGGAGCGCTGCAATAAGCAGACCCTGTTCCGCGCATTGGAAGAGAACGCCGCCATTGTTTCCGCCTGCAACCTGGAGCAGATCGCCAGTTTCTCCGGCGTACAGGCGCGCTCGCTGGTATTTGCCGGCGGGGGCTCAAAGGGCAAGCTGTGGAGCCAAATCCTCAGCGATGTCACTGGCCTGACGGTGCGCGTACCGGTGGTGAAAGAAGCCACGGCTCTGGGCTGCGCCATTGCCGCCGGAGTGGGTGCCGGGTTGTATGAGTCGCTGGCACAAACCGGTGAAAGTCTGGTGCGCTGGGAGCGTGAGTACCAACCGGATATGGCCAATCATGAACTGTATCAGCGGCAAAAGGAGACCTGGCAGCAGGTCTATGCCGACCAGCTCACCCTGGTAGACCATGGCCTGAC
Organism: Serratia proteamaculans; assembly: GCF_008830365.1. Taxonomy (GTDB): domain Bacteria; phylum Pseudomonadota; class Gammaproteobacteria; order Enterobacterales; family Enterobacteriaceae; genus Serratia; species Serratia proteamaculans. Next base: position 370,769 of record NZ_WBKI01000002.1, read on the forward strand.
CACCTCGATGTGGAAAGCGCCGGGCCTGTGAGCCTCCTCCGGGCGCACACCTGATGCGCCCATCGCATAAGCTTATGCCGATTAAGCCTTTGGCCTGCCGGTTGGCCGCCAACCCCCGATTGACTTGCCCTGCCTGATTATTCCCCCACAGAAACAGTGTAACTACCGCAAACGGATTTATCCGCCGCAAATGCCTGCGTAAATTGTGATCTCTGTCACTCCGCGCCCGCTGCGCGGTTTACACATTCACCTGGGATGAGCAGTACTATGCTGAATAATAATGATAAACCTGCACCATCAGCCTGGCTGGCGATTTTCTCGCTGACGGTTGCCTGCTTTGTGATGGTCACTACCGAGTTTCTGCCGATCGGCCTGCTGACCAATATCGCCCCATCGCTGGATGTCAGTACCGGCAGAGCCGGCCTGATGGTGACCGTGCCTGGCATCATCGCGGCGATCGCCGCACCGGCACTGAGCCTGGCAGCCGGTCGACTCGACCGTCGTCTGCTGATGCTGGCGCTGAGCGTGCTGCTGGCCATCTCCAACCTGGTCTCCGCAATGGCGGTTAACTTCCCCATGATGCTGCTTGGCCGCGTACTGCTGGGCATCTGCGTCGGCGGTTTTTGGGCCTTTGCCGCCAACTATGGCCGCCATCTGGTGCCGGAAGACAGTCAGGGTCGTGCCACCGCGCTGATCCTCAGCGGCATTTCGGTCGGTGCCGTATGCGGCGTCCCCGCCGGGGCGTTGATTGGTGACCTGTTCGGCTGGCGAGCCGCCTTCTTTGGCAGCGCGGTGCTGGCGGTTGGGGTGCTGTTGGCCCAACTGCGGTTGTTGACGTCGGTCCCTCCCACTCGCCCGGTCACCGCACGCGACCTGCTGTTACCCCTGCGTCTGCCGATGGCACGTACCGGGCTGATTGCCATAGTGTTACTGTTTATCGGTCACTTTGCCGCCTACACCTATCTGAAGCCGCTGCTGCAACAGGTGTTCGTCCTCAGCCCCTCGGCGATTTCGTTGCAGCTGCTGGCCTACGGCGCCATTGGTCTGCTCGGTACCTTCCTCGGTGAACGACTGGCCGAACGTAGCCTGCGCGCCACCTTTATTTTGATCACCGCCATGTTGGCTGCCATCCTGATCGTCTCGCCGTTCCTCAGTGGCATCGCCGGTGCCACGCTGATGGTGATGGTATGGGGGCTGGCATTTGGCGCCGTACCGGTCTGCGCCACCAACTGGATGTTCGCCGCCGTCCCGCAGGCACCGGAGGCCGGACAGGCACTGCTGGTCTGCGTGATCCAGATTGCGCTGGCTTCCGGCGCGTTGTTGGGTGGCGAAGTGGTCGACTGGCAGGGCGTCAGCAGCGCCATGCTGTTTGGCGGTGCACTCACCCTGTCCGCCGCGCTGGTTTTCGGCCTGACCTTGCGTTCCGGCATGATTGGCGCTAAACAGTCATAATCATTATTCATCCGCAGAAACACACCCCGGCCTCTGCCGGGGTTTTGCACTGAGAGCGCTATGGATCATCATTTACTCGCTATTCGGGTGTTTAACCGCGTGGTAGAAACCGGCGGCTTCACCCGCGCCGCAGATTCACTGCGGATGCCCAAGGCCACTGTCACCAAGCTGATCCAGAACCTGGAAGATCATCTGCAAACCAAGCTGTTCCAGCGCACCACCCGCAGCGTGTCGGTCACTGCCGAGGGCGAATGCTATTACCAGCGGACGGTAAAGTGGCTGGCGGAGCTGGAGCAGATGGAAGGCAGCATGACCGAGTCGCAGAGTGCGCCACAAGGCGTGCTGCGCATTGACGCCGGTGGCTCGACTGCACGGCAATTGCTGGTGCCGGCGCTGCCGGACTTTATCGCGCGTTACCCGCAAATTCAGATCGACCTGGGGGTAGGCGACCGCCTGATCGATCTGATTAACGACAGCGCCGACTGCGTGATCCGCAGCGGGCCACTGGCCGACTCCAGCCTGATTGCCCGTCGGCTGTTCGAGCTTGAATGGGTGACCTGCGCCACCCCGGCCTATCTGGCGCGCCACGGTACGCCGCAACACCCTTGCGATCTGGAGCTGGGTTTTCCACTGGCACATTACCGCCATGCGCTGAACGATCGCATCCAGCCGCTGCACTTTGTTGATCGGGGCAAGGAGATCGATATTCAGCACCGCTATCATGTCAGCGTCAACGAGGGTAATGCGCTGCTGGCGGCGGCACTGGCCGGGCTGGGTATCATTCAAACCTTCCGCTTTATGGCTCAGCCGCATCTGGACAACGGCGAACTGGTCAGCCTGCTGCACGACTGGCAGCCACCCTCGGAACAGATGTACGTGGTCTATCCCTCCAACCGCCATCTAAGCGCCAAGATGCGCGTGTTTATCGATTGGGCGATCGAGACCTTCAAATAAGCGAAAACTGCCGCTATAGTTGGCTGTCATTAGGCAAAAAACGAACCGAATCATGCATATTGAACAACTTTCTGCGTATCGCCAGCGCATTGATGAACTGGCTGCATTACTGCATCAGGAGTGGCAGGATTTTCCCCCGTGGAGCTGCCGCGAAAAAATCAGCCGGCGTCTTGAACAGCGTTGCGAACCGCAGCACCCTGGCATGGCGCTGTTGGCTCTGTCGCCGCAACAAGAGATCCTCGGCACTGCCAGTCTGATCGTTTACGAATTGGCGGATAAACCGGAGCGAAAGTTCTGGCTGGGTGAAGTCTTTACTTCCCCCCTGCACCGCGGTCAGGGGGTGGCTCGCCGCCTGATCGATCACTGCGTCGCCCACTGCCGCCAGCAACAAATCGCCGAATTGTATCTCTACACTCCCGATCAACAGTTGCTGTATCAAAAACTGGGCTGGCAACCGGTTGAGTTGCGGGAGGTTTGTGGCGAAGACGTGACGGTGATGTGCCGCACGCTGTAACCCGGCACGTTGTGGTATTATTTAGCGTATTATTGTTATCACCCGACGAGCAAATACCATGGCATATATCCCCAAAAACTACGCGAGGCTGGAGACCGGCTACCGCGAAAAAGCACTGAAAATCTTCCCCTGGGTCTGCGGGCGTTGCTCGCGCGAGTTTGTTTATTCCAATCTGCGCGAACTGACGGTCCACCATATCGATCACGACCACAGCAACAACCCGGAAGATGGCAGCAACTGGGAAATGCTGTGCCTGTATTGCCACGACCACGAACACTCCAAATATACCGAAGCCGATCAGTATGGCTCTACGGTAGTGGCCGGTGAGGACGCGCAAAAAGACGTTGGGCTCGCGACCCATAACCCGTTCGCCAACCTGAAATCGATGTTGAAAAAGTAGCCATTACCGAACAGTCATCCTTGGCAACTTAATAGCTTATTAAGTTGCCAAGTTATAAAAATCACCTCCGCATAACGACTTCCCAGAGCATTCCTACTTACCCGCCTACTAAGTTGCCAGCAAAATAAGCAGCAAAGTTAACCGCATACTGGCTTGGCAAGCCGTCGCCGTTGGTGCATATTGTTCAAGCGTTGTTGTTGTTAACCTGTTTAATTATCAATCCAATAAGCATATTAACTTAATAAGTTACCAGCTTAATAACTTGAGAGATGGCAGCATGATTGTTTTGATTGGCTCGCAAAAAGGTGGCGTAGGGAAATCGACCAAGGCGGTCAATATCGCCGGATATCTGATCCTCAAACAGGGCAAAACTGCCATCATCGTTGATGCTGACGATCAGAAATCAATCATGACCTGGTACAACGACCGTCAGAATGTCGAAGGCCTGCCGCATATTCCGGTGGTCGCCGCCTCGGGCAAAATCAAAGAGACGCTGCTGGAGCTGGATCGCCATTACGACTATGTGATTGTCGACACCGCCGGTCGCGACAGCGCCGAGCTGCGTTCCGGTCTGCTGGCCGCCGATCTGTTCCTCTCCCCGCTGCGCCCTTCACAGATGGATCTGGACACCGTCGGCTATCTGTCGGAAATGTTCGCCACCGCGCAGGAATATAACGAGAAAGTGAAAGGCTACATCGTGCTGAACATGTGCCCGACCAATATCTTTATTAATGAAGCTAACGAAGCGGCGCAGGTGTTGAGCGAGTACCCGGAGTTGACGCTGGTCAGCAACCGGTTGTGCGACCGCAAGATTTACCGCGATGCCTGGGGCGAGGCCATCACCGTGCATGAGGCGAATAACCTAAAAGCGCAGGCGGAGATTGAAAGCCTGGTGAAAGAGGTGATCCTGTGAAAAAGCGTACCCCTACCCAGCGCATGTCAGAAGACGAATTTATCAACAGCGCCACTTCACACACCCTGCATGTTCCCGCCCCGGAAGCCAAACCGCAGGGCCGCAAACGCACTTACAAAGCCATTTCAGTCAGCCTGACCGATAACCACGTCGACGCGATCGATGAAATCATTGTGCAGGCGGCACGCAACGGCGTGGTGCGCATCACCCGTTCCGATATCATCAAGCTGGCGATCGACGGGCTGGCAGAAAAGAGTGAAGAACACCTGCTGCAACTGCTGAAGAAGATGTAATTAGCTTCACAACCTGTCAGCTTAATAAGCTACTCGCCTGGCAGGTTGATAATCCAACTACCACTGCCGGGGAAACGGCATATCGCGATAGGTTTTTCCGGTCGCCTTATGCAAGGCACTGGCTATCGCCGGTGCGACCACCGCAGTGGAAACCTCGCCGCATCCCTGTGGCTCACGCGAACTGTCGAGCACCACGACTTCCACCTTGGGCATCTCGGCAATAGTTATCAGCGGATAACTATCAAAATTCCCCTCTACTACGCCACCCCGCTCAAAATGCAATTCACTTTTCAAACAGGTGGTCAGGGCAAACCCAATGCCTCCCTCAACGTTAGCGCGAACCAAATTAGGGTTAATCACCTTACCGCAGTCAATACCACACACCGCGCGGATCAATTGCAGTTGCCCTTGATTAATCCTCAGTTCGACCACCAGGCACACGTAAGTGGTAAAAGCGTTGTTTCGACCTAACCAAATATTACAAGACATGCCGCGATAAGTTCCCGTCGGCAGATCCTGCTGCCAACCCGCCGCCGTCGCAGTGGCGTCCAGCACCCGCAGTGCTTCAGGGCTGCCCTGCAGCAATTTTCGTCGATACTGATATTCATCTATGTTGGCTTTATAGCTCAGTTCGCTGATGAAGCTTTCCAGGAAAAACAGGCTGGCCACGCTTCCCACACCGCGCAAATAACTCAGTGATACCGGCTGCTCGACAATGCCGGCCTCCACTTTCAGGTTAGGGATCTGATACGGCGTGCTATAGACACACTCCACCATGCTTTCATCCCAGCCGCCCGCCTCATGCACCGTTTCGCGCCGCATCTGCCAGAACAGCGACTGGCCGGCATAGCGCGCCCACAAAGCCTGCGGATAGCCGTTTTCATCCAGCAGTGCCTGGTAATGACTGATACAGCCGGGGCGATAGTATTCATGACGGATGTCGATCTCGCGTGGGTAAATAACCTTAACCGGCTTCCCCACTGCTTTGGAGGCGACAGTGGCGTGCATCACTGCATCCGGCAGGTATTTACGCCCAAAGCTGCCGCCCAGATAGGTGGTGTTAACCACCACATCGGCAGGCTTCAAGCCAAAAATTTTCGCCAAGACACTGCGTACCATGTCCTGCCCCTGGAATGGCCCCCAGGTTTCAATGCGGCCCGCCGTATAATGACTGGTGGCATTGCAGGGTTCCATGGTGGCATGTGCCAGATAGGGCGCGCTGTAATGCGCCTGATGCAACCGCGTGCTGCCAACAACCTGCTGAATCAACGCCGAAGCCTGACCGCGATCTACCGCCTGCGCCAGCTCGCCACCGTCGAGCATGGCCTGATTCTCTGCGGCGATTTTATCGCTGGAAAGCGCCGTCCCCTCCCCCGGCTGATACTCAACCTCCAGCAAATCCACCGCTTTCTTGGCCTGCCAGTAGCTTTTAGCCACCACGATCACCGTATTCAGGGACATATCATGGTCCAGGCCAACCATGTTATTCATTGACCACTGCCGGGTCAGCACCAGATCGATAACCCCCGGAATACCGCGTATCTGCTGTTCGTTACGTACGGCGATAATTTTTCCGCTGAGATCCGGTACCATCCAGGGGACGCCGACCAACATTCCCGGCAACTCAATATCGATGCCGTAAATTGCACTGCCGTCGACCTTCTCCGGCGTATCAACCCGTAACAACGGCTTGCCGATAATGCCCTGTTTTTCCTGCTCCTGGTTCTTCAATGTCGGTGTAGGATTCAGCGACAGCTCCGCTGCATAATGCAGCAGATCGCCATAGGCTACCCGCCGCTGGCCAACATCATCAACTACCCAGCTTTTTTCCGTACGGCACTGCTCCGGACGTAAAGCCAGATGTTTGGCACCGGCATGCAGGAAAAAATCTCTGGCCTGCGCGCCCGCCAGCCGGGTGCGTTGGTAAAACTTGGTCATTGAGGTTGAGGCCGCGACAAACTGCGCAAAAGACTCTCCCCCTGCAACCTGACGGTAGGCATCACGACCGGTGACAAACTTCACCGTCACCTGCGTCCAATCTGCATCCATTTCTGCCGCCACAACCTCCGCCAGACCGGTGTATATCCCCTGACCAACCTCGCACTGCGACACGCCGATGACGATTTGGCCGTTGCGATCGATCCAAATCCAGTCGTTCAACTCATATTGGCTGTCTGGTGGCGTTGTGTTTTGAGAAACCACTGCCGCGATGCTGCGTACCGATATCGGCAGGAGCAGAGCACCAACGGCCAGTGCGCCCCCTTTTACCAAGGTACGTCGGCTGATCGTCATGATTATTTCTCCCCATTACTGACGCGATGTACCGCCGAACGAATACGATGGTAGGTGGCGCAACGGCACAAGTTGGTCAGGCCATCATCGATCTGACGATCGCTGGGATGTGGATTTGCCGCCAGCAGCGCGCTGACCGCCATGATCATGCCGGATTGACAGTAACCGCACTGCGGCACATCTTCGGCAATCCAGGCTTGCTGCACCGGATGGCTGCGATCGGCGGACAATCCTTCAATGGTGGTCACCTTGCGATTCACAACCAACTGCAGCGGGTAGCAGCAAGAACGTACCGCCTGACCGTCGACATGGACCGTGCAGGCACCACAGGCACCGATACCGCAGCCAAACTTGGTGCCGGTCAGCTTAAAATGCTCGCGGATCACCCACAGCAGTGGCGTATCCGGCTCACCGTCAAACTCGACCTCATGGCCGTTCAGATTGAACTTCATGCCACCCTCTCTTAGGTTGCGGAGCGAAAATATCAGCGTGTGCGGCGACGACGCGCCTGAATCAGCCAGCCCAGAGCCAGCAATACCAACAACAGCCCGCCCCAGAGCAGATAAGGCAACAGGCTGATCAATAAAGGTATCTCTCCACCCGCCCGCAGTTGCGCCACCTGTGCCGGTGTCACCTTGACGGCAGGGTTGCCAAACTGCTGCAACACATAATTCCCCAACTCAGCGACCTGTCGATCGTCAAGGCTGTCGGCGAAGCCCGGCATCCAGGTCTGTATATTTTCGCCCTGCCGCTTTACCCCATGCAGAATGACCATCACCAGGTTATTGGCCTGTTCACTGCCGACGGTAGAGTTACGGCGCAAAGCGGGAAAGTGCCCGTCGTAAGCACCTTTGGCGTCAAGACGATGGCAGCTGGCGCAAGAGATGGCATACAGCGCAGCGCCTGAAGCGCGGTCTACTCCACCTCCCTGATACTGATAGGCGGCTTTGGTAGCGCGAACCGTGGTTATCGGCGGTGTTTGTTTGAGCCAATCCGCGATGGCGGTAAGATCGTCATCGCTCAGGAACCTCAGGCTATGCTCCACCGCTTCCGCCATACCGCCTGCCGCCTGCGCTTTGTCATTACGTCCGGTGCGCAGGTATTGCACCAGTTCCGTTTGGCTCCACCCGCCGATGCCACTGACGGGATCCGAGGTAATATTTGGCGCTATCCAGCCGCCAACCTCCCCGCCAGCCAGGTAGCGGTCGCCCCGCTCCGCCATCATCCAGTTGCGCGGACTGTGGCAGGCGGAACAGTGTCCTAACACGTCGACCAGATAACGACCGCGCTCATTCGCTCCCGCAGCATGGGTGGACGTATTCTTCAGGAATAACCAGTTCCAGCCGAGGATCGCGTAGCGCCAGGAGAAGGGAAAATCCAGTTGAGTGGCTGGCACCGCACGTTCAACCGGAGCGACTCCGACCATAAAATAGCGGTACAAGGCGTGTAGATCGGCATCACTCAGCCCCTGATAAGCGCTATAGGGCATTGCGGGATACAGCGGTTGACCATCGCGGCGAATGCCCTGAGTCAATGCGCGCCGAAAATCCTGCTCGTTATAATTGCCAATCCCGGTCTCTTTGGCCGGTGTGATATTGCTGGCGATGATTTTTCCCATCGGTGAAGCAATCGCATAACCACCGACATAGGGCGCATCGTGTTCAGCACTGCCGCGATGGCAGGCTGCGCAGTCGGCGGCAACGGCCAGATATTTGCCCCGGGCGATAATCTGTGGATCCTCAGCGCCGGCAAATGCCGAGACGGCAAAAATGCCCAGTGCAAATGCACACAGCCCCTGCACGACTTGCCGGCGGCCGATCACGATCCGCCGTCCGGGTTAATCTCGTTTGCCTGCTCGCTCACCAGCAATGCAAACTCCTCCGGCAACAGGTTTTCCTGATCGAGCATAGCGATTGCGTTATGTTTAATGCCAAACAACACGCGGTAAAACGCCTCCAGATCGCTGGTGGAAATCCCTTTGAGCAGCAATTGGCGTGCCTGTTGGCTGGAGTGATCCAGCTGCTCCAGCATCTCCTGCCCGGCCGCTGTCATTCTCACCCCTTTGGCGCGTTTGTCCTCCGTCAGTGCAATGCGCGCAATTAACTGATTTTTTTCCAGAAATAACAACGCGCGGGACATGGTTGAGACCTCGGCATTCAGGTGCAGCGAGATGTCTTTCAGGGTACAACCGTCACCGAGATCGGCGATGGCACTCAACGCCAGCCAATGCGGGCGTGTCAGATTGGTCATTTTCACCGACTGATCCATGGCGGTACGCCACAGGCGGTTGGTGACGTCCAGATGAATCCCCAGCGCAGCAGGAAGTTTACGCGGTTTTGACATGCTTGATGGCCCCTGGAAATTTATTTGCTTGTGCAAGCAAATAATAGATCGAACTCACGGGCAGGATCAAGCCGGTGGCAGATATTTAATTAAAGTGATTTAAATACATGATGATAGTGGTATTCAGGCTGAATTTATAAGGACAAAAATTCCTGCTGCCGCAGTATCTCCTGCCCCTGTTCAGCCAGAATAAACCCGGCTAAAGGTTGCGCTCGCGCATCCAGCAGGCACAGGCCGTAATCGGCTTCAATCGCCAACGGTGGCGGTAACTGCCGCACCGCCAGTTCAGGGAATTCCGCCAAGGCTGCGCCATAGCTGGCGTAACCGAGGAAAATATCCGCCTGTCCGCTATTGAGCAGGTACTCTGCCGCCAGTCGATGTGGCGGCAGCGGCGCGGAGTCGGGCCCGCCTACCAACGCCAAAGCCCGCTGCTGTAAAGCGACGCCCTGCCCCGGAGCCAACAGCTCAATACGCTCGAACAGTTGCTGCGCATAGTCGCCGGAAGGATCAGCGCCCGGCGTTGATGTCGCCACCCGCCAACGCGAGTCCAGCAAGACCTCCAGCAATGGCCGTTCGGTTAAGCCGGCAATATTACGCACCGTGGCGCACAACCGGTTGCGAGCAAAAGGCTCAACCCGTGACGACAGTTGCAAACTCACCAATCGCTGCGGGTGCGCCAGATTGGCCGAGGCGAAAATATGCGGGCGCTCCCCGGCTTCAATTCGCTGGCGCAGCAGGCCCGCCGGGCCAAATACCGCCTCCACCGCCTCACCGGTTTGCCTCTGAAAGGCCGTCAACAAGGGACCGAATGCGCCACGCAGGCTACCTGCGGCGAACAACAAGATATTACTCACTTTCACGCTCCCGTTGGCTACGGTACAAGGGCACCAGAGTTTCAAACTGACGCCCGTCGATCTGCAAGGCTACCCGTTCAATCGCCAAATCAAACAGCGGCGACAGGCTCTCTGCCGTCAACACTTCGGCGCAGGATCCCAGTTGATGCTGTCCTGCCGCCCCCAGCAACAGGGCGCGATCGGCCACCGCATGTGCATGATTGGGCTGATGGGTAGAAAACATCACCGCCATCTGTCGTTCCCGTGCCAAATGTGAGATCAGGCTCAGCACCCGGTCCTGATGGTGCAAATCCAACGCCGAGGTCGGCTCGTCCAGCATCAACACCTCGCAGCTCATCGACAACGCGCGGGCTATCAATACCAGTTGCCGCTGCCCGCCGGACAGGCTGCCAAATTCGCGATCGGCAAAGCCCAGCATATCCAGCGAATGCAGCGCCTCTTTCGCCAGTCGGTGATCCTCCGCCGACGGGGTACGGAACAGACCCACGTAACGCGCGCGCCCCATCAGCACGATATCCAACACCCGATAAGCAAAGGGGGCAGCGAACTGCTGTGGGACAAAACCGATGCCGTCACCCCGTTCCACTGCGCCCTGCTGCAACGGTAAGGTACCGAGCAGCAGTTGCATCAGGGTGCTTTTACCGCGTCCGTTGGGGCCGAGCACCGCCAGCACCTCACCGCGCCGTAACTGTAAATTCAATTGATGAAACAGTGGGTTCTGGCCGGGCCAGCTAAAACCCAGCCCCTCCACCCGCAGCAATGTCTCAGCCATGCCAGCCCCTCAGTTGCGCCCGGCGCAACAGCAACGCAAACAGCGGCGCACCAATCAGCGCCGTCAGGATGCCCAATGGAATTTCGCTGCTGCTTAAGGTGCGCGCCAAATCGTCGATCAACACCATATACAGCGCGCCCAGACACATTGAGGCTGGCAACAGACGACGATGATCCGGACCGACCAGCAAGCGGGCAACGTGTGGGATCACCAGCCCTACCCAACCGATGCTGCCGCTCACCGCCACCTGTGCAGCGACGATGCCGGCACACAGCGTCAGGATCAGCCAGCGGGTCCCTTCGACATTGATGCCCAGCGCGGCGGCATCCTCATCCCCCAGCGACAACAGATTAATACGCCAGCGTAATGCCAACAGCAGCCCGCCGCCCAACAGCAGTGGCAGGAACAGCATCAACAGTTTGTTATCGTCGGCGGTAGCAAAGCTGCCCAGCAGCCAGAACACAATGCTCGGCAGCTTTTCTTCGGTATCGGCCAGATATTGCAGCAGGCTGACGCAGGCGGAGAAAAAACCACTGAGGATCACCCCGGCCAGCACCAGTGACAGAATATTGCGCCGGGCAATGGCGCTGGTAATAGCAAAAATCAGCAGTAACGCCGCCATGCCGAACACGAAAGCAGACAACAGCAGCGCCGCCATTGGCAGGCTGAGCAAAATGGCCAGCGTACCGCCAAAAGCCGCACCGGAGGAGACGCCGATGATGTGCGGATCTACCAGCGGGTTGCGAAATACTCCCTGAAGTGCCGCACCACATAAGGCCAGTGCTGCCCCGGCACCCATCGCCAGCAACACCCGGGGTACGCGCACCCCGAGGATCACCTGACGTTGGATCTCATCAATACCGCCGTGCGGGCCAGTCAAGGGCTCCAGCAGGATGAGCAGGCTGTGGGCCGCCGACACCGGATAGCGACCGATGCCCAACGATAACAACGCACAAAGCAACGTCAGCAGGAGCAGCCAGCCCAGCCTCATTGCCCACTCTGGCAGCAGCTACTGCGGTAATACTGCCGGTAGTAGGCATCCACCCGCTGTTGCAGATTAACGTCACTGAAACGCTGCGGATAAAGCTTTTTCGCCATCCACAGTTCGCCCAATGCCAGCGCTTCCGGCATCGGGTAGCCCCAGGCCTTGGCGTATTCCGGCATCAGATAGACACGTTTATTTTTCACCGCATCAATCCCCTGCCACTGCGGCGAGCTGAGGATGTGCTTCACCACCTCGGGATAGCGTTCCTGCACGAAAATCACCGCCGGGTTCCACTTCAGCACGTCCTCAATCGACACCTGTTTAAAACCATTAATGTCCTTCGCAGCCACGTTGATAGCCCCAGCGTGCTGCATCATCAGGCCAGTGTACTTGCCCGAGCCGTAAGTGGTTAAGTCCGGGTTGGCCATGTAGACCCGTACTCGCTGGTCCTCCGGCAGGTCGCGCAGCCGGTCTGCCACCAGCGTCCGCTGCTGAAATACGTCCTGGATCAGCGCCTCGGCCTGTGGCTGGTGGCCCATGACCGTGCCGATTAAACGAATACCATCCTGCAGGCCCAGGTTATAGGCCTGATCTTCATCTTTCAGCTGCGGGTTCATTTTTCCGGCCTGATCCGCCGACTCACGACGCAGTGAAATCGCCACCACCGGAATACCGGCCTTTTCAATCTGGGCAATCATTTCCGGTGGTGCATAGTTGGCAACGAACACTACCTGCGGATGCAATCGGAGCAGGCTTTCGATGTTCACCGAGGTGAGATCACCCGGCATCGGCATGTTTGCCAGCCCAGGCGCCAAACGCAGATAATTCGATCCCAGCTGCTTCTTCCAACTGCTGAGCACCCCAACCACCTGTGGCAGAGCGTCGAGCTGCACCAGCAGGTTCAGCGTCTGATGTTGCAGCACCACAGCACGGGTGATGGTATCGGGTAGCCTGACCTGTCTGTTGAGTTGGTCAGTAACCTGGCGTTCTGCCTGCGCAGCGCCAGAGAACAGAATGAAAAGCAACAGTAGGCGCGGGAAGCTTTTGAACATGAGGGGGATTCCGGTTGATTATCGTTATATATAAAATAATATAGCGATAGCCATAGCGAAACAATCAGCGGGATCAACGATTGAGAAAATAGCCGGGGAATGAAACAAAACAGGTGGGCGTTAAACATCAACAAAACCCCTCTCCCACCGCAGCGAGAGAGGGCCAGGTATGATTACTTCAGCGTAAAGCTCTGCGACTGTACCTCGTCGGAATCCAGGCCGACAAATACATTAAACTTGCCCGATTCCGCGCCCCATTTCAGGCTGGCGTTATAGAACTTGAGATCCTCTTCGGTGATCGGCAACTCCACCTTCTGCGCTTGACCGGCTTTCAGCATCACCTTTTTAAAGTTACGCAGCTCTTTCACCGGGCGGCTGACCGAAGCCGTCACGTCCTGCAGATATAACTGCACCACGGTGGCACCATCATATTTACCGGTGTTTTTCAGCGTGACGCTGGCGGTGATTTTGCCGTTACGCGCCATCGTCGGGCTGGAGAGTTTCAGATCCGACAGGCTAAAGCTGGTATAGCTCAGACCGTAGCCAAAGGGATACAGTGGGCCGTTCGGTGAGTCAAAGTAGCGGGAGGTGTACTTGCCCGGGTTTTCCTTGCCGAACGGACGGCCGGTATTCAGATGGTTGTAGTACATCGGGATCTGCCCGACCGAGCGTGGGAAGGTCATAGGCAATTTGCCCGACGGGTTGTAGTCACCGAATAACACATCGGCCACCGCATGGCCGCCCTCGGTGCCACTGTACCAGGTTTCCAGCATCGCATCCGCCTGCTGACTTTCCCAGCTCAGCGCCAGCGGTCGGCCGTTCATCAGCACCAGCACCAGCGGTTTACCGGTGGCCTTCAACGCCGCGATCAGATCACGCTGGCTTTGCGGAATGGTAATATCGGCACGGCTGGAAGCTTCGTGCGCCATCCCCTGTGATTCACCCACGACCGCCACCACCACATCGGCTTTCTTCGCCGCCTGCACCGCTTCATCAATCATCTGCTGTGGCGGGCGGGTATCAAACACCACCGCCGGCTCATACTCGTTCAGATAGTCGATAATACTCTTGTCCTGAGTGACGTTGGCCCCCTTGGCGTAGAGGATTTTCGCCTTGTCGCCCACCGCCTGCTCCAGCCCCTGGCGGAGAGTCACTGACTGTTTGATCACCCCAGCCGCCGACCAACTGCCCATCACGTCACGCTGACTGTCGGCCATCGGCCCGACCAGCGCTATGGTGCTCTGCTTGCTCAACGGCAGCGTCTGCTTGTCATTTTTCAGCAACACCATGGTTTTACGCGCAATCACGCGCGCTTCGGCACGGTGCAAACGGCTTTCGGCATTGGTGTCCTGCGGATCGGAGCCGACCGGGCCAAGGTGGGTATAAGGGTCTTTAAACAGGCCCATATCATATTTGGTGTTCAGTACGTCGCGGCAGGCGCGATCGATGTCGCTTTCCGATACCAGCCCGTCTTTGACCAACCCCGGCAGGTATTGGTCGTAATATTCGTCGCTCATGCTCATGTCGACGCCGGAAGTGATTGCCAGCCGCACCGCATCACGTGCGTCTTCAGCCACGCCGTGTTTGATCAGCTCTTTAATCGCGCCGTGGTCACTGATGGTGATGCCCTTGAAGCCCCACTGATCGCGCAGCAGGTCTTTCAACAGCCACGGGTTGGCGGTAGCCGGAATGCCGTTTATCGAGTTGAGCGACACCATAACTCCGCCGCTGCCGGCGTCCACTGCCGCCTTATACGGCGGCAGGTAGTCCTGATACATTCTCAGCGGGCTCATATCGACGGTGTTGTAATCGCGACCGCCTTCGGTGGCACCGTACAGTGCGAAGTGTTTCACGCTGGCCATGATGGAACCGGGTTTGGACGGGTCACCGTTTTGATAGGCATCCACCATCACTTTGGCAATTTTGGACACCAGCCAGGTATCTTCCCCGAAACCTTCCGAGACCCGGCCCCAGCGCGGATCGCGGGTGATATCGACCATCGGCGAGAACGTCATGTTCAGACCGTCGTCACTGGCTTCCTGCGCCGATACACGGCCGCTGAGCGCGATGGCTTCGAGGTCAAAACTGGCCGCCAGCCCCAGGCTGATTGGGAACACGGTGCGTTGACCATGCACCACGTCGTAGGCGAAGAATAACGGGATTTTCAGGCGGCTGAGCTGCATGGCCTGATCCTGCATGGCACGGATATCCGGCCGGGTAACGGTATTGAAGATGGCGCCAATCTGCCCTTTGCTGATGCCGTCGCGGATAGCCTCTTTCGGGTTATCCGGCCCGACGCTGATTAGGCGCAACTGGCCAATTTTTTCGGCCAGCGTCATCTGTTTCATCAGGTTGGTTACGAAGGCATCGCGCTGCTGGGCATTAACGCCCTGGATCACGGCGCTTTCCTGCGCAAAAACCGGGCTGATGGCCAGACCGGACAACATACTCACCACACAAAGCCATTTCATATTATTTGATCTCAGGCATGTTCCCGCCGCAGGCGGCGACGGAGATGATTTATCAACGTGAAAAGGCAGTGTGCCATACTCCTTTTCAGCGCAGAAATAATTTGTAATGTTAAAAGTTACAAGCTGTTAGCGAAGACCGGTCGATAGTTTTGCAGCCTGGCGCGGCTTTGCTCCGCTTCATCACTGAGGAAATTGACCAGTTCGGTTAATGCCTGCGGCACCACCGCCCGTTCAGGATAGACCAAATAGTAAGCCGCACCGCTGACCACGCTGAGCGGGAACGGCGTGACCACACGCCTCGCCTGAATATCTTCTTCCAGCAGGCACAGATCGCCGATGGCAATACCAAAGCCTTGCAGCGCAGCGCTCATCGCCAGATCGAGCGTATCGAAATGCTGCGCCTTGCCGGATGGCAATGCCTCGACCCCCGCCGCCTTCAGCCACAACAGCCAGTCGCGGCGATCGCGCGTGGGATGCAACAGGGTTTTCTCCGCCAGATCGGCTGGCGTGGGTGGGCGTGACAAATCGGGCAAATAAGATGGCGTGCAGACCGGCGTCAGAATTTCATCGAACAGATGATGAACCCGCAATTTTTTGGCCTGTGGCTGGCCGAACACCACCGCGGCATCAAAATGTTCTGCGCCAAAATCCAGCCCGTGCGATACCGAAGCGGTTAGCTCAATATGCATTTCCGGCCGTTCATTTTGCAGCCGGATAATACGCGGCAGCACCCAACGCATGGCACAGGTCGGGCATTTGATGCGCAAGGTACCCGGCTGCGCCCCGACTCGCGCCAATGCTTCATCCAACTGCCCAAGCGCCTGCTGCACCGGTGCCAGCAGCATCACGCCCTGTGGAGTCAGCGTCAGGCCGCGCGCCCGGCGGCTAAACAAAGGGTATCCCAGATGCTGCTCCAGCCCGAGGATCTGTCGGCTGACCGCGCCCTGCGTCAGGTGCAGGCTCTGGGCGGCATGGGTGAAATTAAGCCGTTGCGCCACCACCACAAAGGTTTTCAACACGTCGAGGGAAGGTAAAGACATTGACATAACAGCCTCTCAAGCCATGAGATTAACTCATGGCGAGTATGACAAACTTTCCCTTGTTGGCCTACCCTAA
Organism: Serratia proteamaculans; assembly: GCF_008830365.1. GTDB lineage: Bacteria > Pseudomonadota > Gammaproteobacteria > Enterobacterales > Enterobacteriaceae > Serratia > Serratia proteamaculans. The sequence goes on from NZ_WBKI01000002.1 coordinate 387,180, forward strand.
GTGATGCTTAATCAAACCATACTTCCCTCGTTTCCCCTGGAGCCACTCATGCAGAGCGCCTGCTCACACCGCTCGAAGTTGCCGGACGTCGGCACTACGATTTTCACCGTTATCGGCCAGCTCAGCGCCGAACACCAGGCCCTGAATCTGTCGCAGGGGGCACCGAACTTCGCCTGTGAACCTCAATTGGTTGAAGCGGTGGCGCAAGCCATGCGCGCAGGTCATAACCAATACGCACCGATGAGCGGCGTGGCGGCATTACGTACCGCGCTGGCAGACAAAGTTGAACGATTGTATGGCGCACGCTATGACGCCGACGAAGAAATCACGGTCATTGCCAGCGCCAGCGAAGGATTGTATTCCGCCATCAGCGCGCTGGTGCATCCGGGCGATGAGGTGATTTATTTCGAACCGGCGTTCGACAGCTATGCGCCGATCGTACGCTTGCAAGGCGCAACACCGGTAGCGATCAAACTGTCGCTGCAGGACCTGCATATTGACTGGGACGAAGTCGCCGCCGCCATCAACAGCAAAACGCGAATGATCATTGTTAATAGCCCGCACAACCCGACAGGCAGCGTATTCGGCGAACATGATATTGAACGCCTGACCGCCCTGACGCGCAATACCGATATCGTCATCCTGTCCGACGAGGTCTACGAACACGTGGTGTTCGACGATGATATTCACCACAGCATGGCACGCCACCCTCAGTTGGCTGAACGCAGTGTGATCGTTTCGTCGTTTGGCAAAACCTACCACGTGACCGGCTGGCGCGTCGGTTACTGCATGGCGCCGGCGGCGCTGATGGACGAGATCCGCAAGGTGCACCAGTTTATGGTGTTTTCCGCCGATACGCCGATGCAGTACGCCTTTGCCGAAGCGCTGGGCAACCCGCAAAGTTATCTGGGACTGGCGGCCTTCTATCAGCAGAAACGTGATTTACTGGCGAACGCACTGCAGGATTCACGCTTTGAATTACTGCCCAGCCGTGGCAGTTTCTTTATGCTGGCCCGCTTTAGCGGTTTCAGCAGCGAAAGTGACAATGACTTTGCGGTGCGTCTGATCCGTGAGGCCAAGGTCGCGACTATCCCGCTGTCGGCGTTTTACAGCGACGGCACTGATACCGGCATCATCCGACTGAGTTTTTCAAAAGATAATGAGACCCTGCTGGAGGGCGCACGCCGTCTGTGTCAGGTATAACGCAGTTATTTTTGCTTTGACCATGGGAAAAGGGCTCTACTATGAAATCACTGAAAACGTTGATCGCCGCAGGCTGCCTGCTGGCCGCCGGTTCCACGCTGGCGGCGGAAAATACCCTGCGCTTCGGCCTGGAAGCGCTGTATCCCCCGTTCGAATCCAAATCCGCCAGCGGTAAGCTGGAAGGCTTTGATATCGATCTGGGCAACGCGGTGTGTGCCGCTGCCCAGTTAAAATGCAGTTGGGTCGAAACCTCGTTCGACAGCCTGATCCCGGCGCTGAAGGCACGCAAGTTCGACGCCATCAACTCGGCGATGAACGTCACCGACCAGCGTCGTCAGGCGATAGACTTTACCGATTCAATCTATCAGGTGCCGAACCGCCTGATCGCCAAGGCTGACAGCGGTCTGCTGCCAAACGCCACCTCGCTGGCGGGCAAACACGTTGGCGTGTTGCAAGGCTCGATTCAGGAAACTTACGCCAAGGCCCACTGGGCGCCGCAGGGTGTAGACGTGGTGTCCTATCAGGATCAGAACCAGGCTTATCTCGACCTGACCGCCGGGCGTCTCGACGCGACGCTGGTAATGGCACCGTCAGGGCAAAGCGGTTTCCTGGCACATCCGGACGGTAAGGGCTTCGCCTTTGTCGGCGATGCGGTCAGCGATGACAAGATCCTCGGTGAGGGCATTGCCTTCGGCCTGCGTAAGGGTGATGACGCACTGAAGAAAAAGCTGAATGAGGCGATCGTCAAAGTGAAGCAGCAAGGTACCGTGAGTGAGCTGGCGAAGAAATATTTTGGCGATATTGATGTGACAGTGAAGTAAGAAATCAGGGGCGAAAATCTATTCGCCCCTGATTGTTTTACCGATCAAACACCGAGCTGTTCAGTGCACAGTCCTGCTGATGACGCTCCAGCGCCAGTTCAATCAGGCAGGTGATCAGTTGGCTGTAGCTGACGCCGCTGGCGGCCCACAGTTTGGGATACATGCTGATATTGGTGAAGCCCGGCAGCGTGTTGATTTCGTTGATTACCACGTTGTTGTCTGGCGTCAGGAACACGTCGACACGCGCCAGACCGAAACACTCGAGCGCCCGGAATGCTTTCAGCGCTACATCGCGGATTTTATCACTCACTTCCGGCGCAATCGCCGCCGGCACTATCACCTGAGCGCCCTGCTCATTGATGTATTTGGTGTCGTAGGAATAGAAGGCGTCGCTCAGTACGATTTCGCCACACAGGCTGGCCTGAGGTTCATCGTTACCCAATACCGCGCACTCGATTTCACGGCCGACAATCGCCGATTCCACCAGCACTTTATGATCGAAGCTGAACGCCAGCGCCACCGCAGCCTCATAGCCGGCGCGATCCTGCACCTTGCTGACCCCCACCGAAGAGCCCTGGTTAGCCGGTTTCACAAACAGCGGCAGACCCAGGCGTTCACTGAGTTGTTCAAAACTGTATTTAGCGCGGTTGTTGCGCGTCAGCGTCACAAAAGGCGCCACCGCCAACCCGGCATCACGCAACAGACGTTTGGTGACGTCTTTGTCCATGCTAACCGCTGAACCCAGCACACCGGCACCGACAAACGGCAGGTTGGCCATCCGCAACAGTCCCTGCAACGAACCGTCTTCCCCCAGCGTGCCGTGCACAATGGGGAACACCACATCGACCTGGCTCAGCGCACCGGCGTTGCCTGACTCGATCAGCTGCTGCTTTTCCTGGCCGGGGATCAGCGCCACATTTTTATTTGAGCGGTTCAAGGCAATCAGCGCCGGGTTTTCCGCATTCAGCAGGTAATTGGACGCATCGTTAATGTGCCATTGCCCCTGCTTGTCGATCCCCAGCAGCGTGACGTCAAACTTGTCTTTGTCGATTGCATCCACAATGTTTTTTGCCGACTGCAGCGAAACCTCATGCTCCGCCGATTTACCGCCAAAGATCACCCCAACACGTAATTTGCTCACGCCCTAAATCCTTCTGAAAAATCAGTGCAAAAAAGTCGTTTATCACAATAAACGCATTGCCCGACGGCGGCAATCATTGTGACCCGGAATCTTCCTATGCCACAGAAAGCAAAATTCGCACCATCCAAACCATATACAATTCGTATATAAATCGCTTATGGAGCAGCCTATGGGCATAGTAAAAATTTCAGACGCACTGCATGACGATCTGCGCCTCGCCAGTTTGACGATGACGCGCTCGATCAACGCGCAGGCGGAATACTGGATCAAAATCGGCATGTTGGCGGAGTTCCATCCGGAACTGACCTACCCGCAACTGGTAAAAAAAATGATGAAAGATAACGCATTGACCTTGAAGGAGATTATCGGGTGAAAGAGATTGTGATCAAAACGTCGGAAGAGATTGCCAAAATGCGTCACTCTGGCGCCCTGCTGGCGCAGGTATTTGCTATGCTCGATAAGGTGATTGTCGAGGGCATCTCCACCATGGAGATCAACGACCGTACCGAGGCCTTTATCGTCAATGAGTTAAAATCGCGCCCGGCCAGCAAAGGGCAGTACGATTTTCCTTATGTGCTCAATACGTCGATTGACGACGTAATCTGCCACGGCATTCCGTCGGTCAGCAAAATTCTGCGTTCCGGCATGATCGTTAACGTCGACATCACGCTGGAAAACGACGGCTACATCGCCGACTCCAGCAAGATGTACTGCATAGGCCAGACCACACCGCTGGCCAAGCGGTTAGTGAATAACGTGTATGAATCGCTGTGGCAAGGCATCCGGGTGGTTAAGCCAGGGGCGACGCTGGGCGACATCGGCCATGCGATTCAGCAGCACGCCGAACAGGCCGGCTACAGCATCGTGCGTGAATACTGCGGCCACGGTATCGGTCGGGACATGCACGAAGAACCGGCGGTACTGCACTTTGGCCAGCCGGGTACCGGCATGGTGCTGCAGGAAGGTATGGTGTTTACCATCGAACCCATGATTAACCAGGGTGACCACCGGATTAAGCAGAAGAAAGACGGCTGGACGGTGGTGACTCGCGACAAAAAGCTGTCGGCACAATGGGAGCACACCGTGGCAGTCACCGCCGACGGCGTGGAAATCCTGACGCTGCGTGAAGAAGAGCGCCAGGCCGGTTACGCAGATCATTACTAAGTTAACAAGCTATTAGGCTGGCAAGTTAATAAACCATTAAATGATTACCCTACCAATTTCAGGTTGCCGCCAACAACGCGCGGCTTGAAAGACGACGGGTACCACAGGGAGATCGGCATGACGCAGTCCACCAGCGCGACCCACCAGGCGTTTCTCAATCAGCTCAAAAGTATCGTCGGCAGCCCGCAGTTGCTGACCGGCGAGCGTAGCACCGAACGTTATCGCAAAGGCTTCCGCTCTGGGGTTGGTCAGGCGCTGGCAGTGGTGTTCCCGACGCGCCTGTTGCAACTGTGGCAACTGCTGGAGGCCTGCGTCGCTGCCGACAAAATTGTCATCATGCAGGCGGCGAACACCGGTCTGACCGAGGGTTCAACGCCCAGCGGCAATGACTACGACCGTGATGTCGTCATTATCAGCACCCTGCGGCTCGATCACGTGCAGGTGCTGGACAACGGCAAACAGGTGGTCGGTTTCCCAGGCAGTACCCTCAATCAGTTGGAAAAACTCCTGAAGCCCTATGGGCGCGAGCCACACTCTGTAATTGGTTCCTCCTGCATCGGCGCTTCGGTGATCGGTGGCGTATGCAACAACTCCGGCGGCTCGCTGGTCAAACGCGGGCCAGCCTATACCGAAATGGCGCTGTACGCCCAATTGGGTGAAGACGGCCAACTGCGGCTGGTGAACCATTTGGGGATTAAACTTGGCGATACGCCGGAGGAGATCCTCACCCGACTGGAAAAAGGTGACTACCGTCCGGAAGATGTCGAGCACGGCGAGCTGCGCGCTTCCGACAACGAATACGCCAGCCGGGTGCGCGACGTCGATGCTGATACTCCATCCCGATTCAATGCCGACAAGCGTCGTCTGTTTGAGGCTTCCGGCTGCGCCGGCAAGCTGGCGGTATTTGCCGTGCGGCTGGACACCTTCGAGAAAGAAGGTAAAGAGCAGGTGTTTTATATCGGCACCAACAACACCGCTGTCTTAACCGAACTGCGTCGCCATATGCTTAGCCAATTCGACAACCTGCCGGTGGCCGGCGAGTACATGCACCGGGATATTTTTGATATCGCTGAAGTGTACGGCAAAGACACCTTTATGATGATCGACAAACTGGGCACCGATCAAATGCCCAGTTTCTTCACCCTGAAAGGCCGCATGGACGCCAGCCTCAACAAGCTGCCGCTGCTGCCGCACAACCTGACCGATCGGCTGATGCAGGGGCTTAGCCATCTGGCCCCCAGCCACCTGCCGAAACGGATGAAAGAGTACCGCGAACGCTTTGAACATCACCTGCTGCTGAAAATGGCCGGTCCGGGCGTTGAAGAAGCGCAGCAGTACCTGAACCAGTACTTTGCCCAGGCCGACGGCGAGTTCTTCGCCTGCACCCCGGACGAAGGCAAAAAAGCCTTCCTGCACCGCTTTGCCGCCGCCGGTGCTGCCGTGCGTTACCATGCAGTGCACGCCGACAAGGTTGAAGATATTCTGGCGCTGGATATCGCGCTGCGCCGCAATGACACCGACTGGTTCGAAACCCTGCCGCAGGAAATCGATAGCCAGCTGGTGCACAAGCTGTATTACGGCCACTTTATGTGCCATGTGTTCCATCAGGATTATGTGGTGAAAAAAGGCGTCGACAGCCATGCGCTGAAAGAGAAAATGCTGGCGATCCTCGACCAGCGCGGCGCGGAGTACCCGGCGGAACATAACGTCGGCCACCTGTACCCGGCCAAGCCCGATCTGCAGGCGTTCTACCGCTCTGCCGACCCAACCAACAGCTTTAACCCGGGCCTGGGCAAAACCAGCAAACGCAAACACTGGGCCGATAAAAAACAATAAGTTGACGTCTTCCGGTCAGTGCCGGCTCTCGGGGCCAGGCCACTGGCCGGATACTTTGTTAGTTTTATGTTGCACCGTCCGCCAGACTTCACTATCTTGAGAGAGTTAATCACTCCCTGCGTTCAGGAATATCAATGACTCAGTTTGCGCACATGAAAGATCCTGCGAACACGCGCCTTCCGGCCGTCGTTCTGCTGTGCGCATCCTCTGCCCCACCTGCCGTTTTCTCTGTCGTCTCTGCGGTTGCTGCTTACCCACCACGCTCTGTGGTTGTGCGCTAAGCCAAACCGAATTCTCACCTCCAGCTTTAATTGATTTACGTTCAGGCGAAGACCGCCGTGCGTACTGGAGTTTGTTAATTTCACGACAGGTGAAAACCAAATGCGATTTATTTCCCAATGGGCCAACGCCGGCCTGGCAACGCTATTCGTCCTGCTCTGGAGCAGCGGCGCTATTTTCTCTCGCTGGGGACTGGAGCATGCCTCCGCCTTTGCCTTTTTGTTCTTCCGTTGCGCTATCGCGCTGGCACTGCTATTGGCGATCGGCCTGTGGCAACGGCAATGCCTGCCCGTGCCCGGCACCCGACGCCGCGTGGCGCTGATCGGGTTGCTGATGATCGGCAGTTACCAGATATGTTATCTGTTGGCGCTGGAACAAGGCATTACTCCCGGCGTATTGGCGACGCTGCTTGGCGTTCAGCCGATCCTCACTCAGTTCATTACCGAACGCCGCTGTTCCGGGCTGCGCGGCCTTGGGCTGCTGCTGGCGATGGCCGGGTTAACGCTGGTGGTGTATCAAAGCCTGATGGTTGCGCACTTTTCGCTGCTCGGCATGCTGTGTGCCTTTGTCGCGCTAGGCTGCATGACCGCCGGTACGCTGCTGCAAAAAGGCCTGGCCCAAGCACCGCTGGCCGTGTTGCCGTTGCAGTACGCCGTCGGGTTGCTGATGTGTACGCTGGTGTTACCCTTTGAACCGCTGCGGGTCGATTGGAGTGTGGCATTTATCGTACCGCTGCTGTGGATGGCGGTGGTGATCTCGGTGTTGGCGACCTTTTTGCTGTACCGATTGATCCAACGCGGCAATCTGGTGCAGGTCACCAGCCTGTTTTACCTGATCCCGGCGGTAACCGCCCTGCTCGATTACCTGCTGCTCGGCCACGCGCTGGCTGTCGTTAGCATACTGGGAATGGCGGCGATTCTGCTTGGCGTGATGCTGGTATTTCGCCAATCCTGAATAGCAAAAGCCCCTCACGCCAGACCGGCGTGAGGGGCTAAATCAAAACAGATTTCAGAACAACCAGGAACCATACCCCCACAGCAGTACCGTGACCCCAAGCAGCAGCTCAAGCAACAGGATACCGATGGCAAAGGTGGAGCTGGAGAAGATAAACCCTTCCTTACTGTCGATATTCAGGAAGTGCGGGATGCCCAGATTCAGCAGATAGCCCGAATAGCACAGGCCAATCACGCCAACAAACAGACACAGCCACACGACGGGATAAAGCGCCACGATACCGCTGAGGAACATCGGGGTTGCGATATAACCGGCAAACACCATGCAGCGATGCAGGCTAGGGCGCACTTCATAACGCCGTGCCATCCAGTGGATCACTTTCCCCATAATGGCTACTCCCGCCAGCATCAACAGGTAAAAAGCGACCGCGGTATAGGATGCGGTGAACATATCGAGCCGGATAGCCTGTCCTTCGCCGGAGAGCCAGCCCAGTTGGGTGGTGCCGATAAAGGCACAGACTACCGGGATCAACGCCAGCAACAGCACATGGTGGGTGTAAAGGTGCGAGACGCTTTCGTTCTCGCTTTTAATGTGTTCGAACTCGGTGCTTGGATGCGCCAGAAGTCCCCAAACATGACTAACCATGAGACACCTCCTTCATCGCCGTAGGTCGCGATCGGCGAACGAATTTACCCCTCTGACGGATTGCTAACCGTACGAGGATTGCGGCCACGGGGCTCTCTCCCCTGTACTAATTATAGTCTTTCGCTGAAAAAGCGTTCGGAAAGCACAGACGTGGCGACAGTTTGTTTTATAATTCCCCCCTTCGTCATTGCCGTGAGGAATGTCATGTCATCCGCCATTCGTGTTCTTCAGGCCGGTATTGTCGATGTCGACGCCGGTCAAAACGTCACCGTCGTTCAGCCCTGTAATCTGTATGGCTGTAGACTTGGCGATGGGGTATTTGTCGGCCCCTTTGTCGAGATCCAGAAAAACGTCAGCATTGGCGCCCGCAGTAAAATCCAGTCGCACAGTTTCATCTGTGAATATGTCACTATTGGCGCGGATTGCTTTATCGGCCACAACGTCACCTTCGCCAACGATCTGTTTAAAGATGGCACCCCCAATGCCGACTCAACGAGTTGGGGTCGTACGCAGATTGGCGATCACGTTTCCATCGGCTCCGGTGCCAGGGTACTGGCGGTGGAGATCTGCAGTGGTGCGGTGATCGGTGCGGGTGCGGTGGTCACCAAAAACATCACCCGTAAAGGGATCTATGCCGGGAACCCGGCGCGTTTGCTGAGGGAGCTTGCCCCATGAGCCAGGCGATCCAAATTGCCCCGGTCACCCGTTTACCCGACGGCTACCTGACCGGCTGTGACTTTAGCTTTCATATTGCCCACTACGCCCAGCCGGTGTTCGACGCGCCGATCGACAACTGGCCGCTGCTGCCGGTCACCCCTTTTCGCAAGAACTACCCGCTGGCCCCGTTCGTCAATGACGAAAGCGAAACCTTTCTGGCCCGCCATCGCGGCGAGCCGGTTGGCCACATCACGCTGAGCAATAACTGGAACGGTTACGCGCTGATTGAGGAAATTGTGGTCAGCGCTCACGTACGCCGTTTGGGTGTCGCCACCGCACTGCTGGAAACTGCGCGGCAATGGGCGCAACGCCAGGAAACCGCCGGGTTGATGCTGGAAACGCAGAATACCAATCTGCCCGCCTGCCGCTGCTACCAAAGCTTTGGGTTTATCCTCGGCGGCATCGACCACCTGCTGTATCGCGCCCAGCCGGACATCGCCGATCACGAGATCGCCCTGTTCTGGTACCTGCCGTTTAACAGTGAAATCGGTTATTAAGCGTTAGCCAAACGTTGAGGCTATGTTTAACTATTAACCACCCTGGCCATGGTGAGAACTGTTATCATTTGTATGATAACGTGCCGAAACCATTGGAGGGTAAAATGTACAAGGTTGTTTCATTGATATTGGCTATTGCGCTTAGCGGCTGTACCGATAAAATTCAGGTTGGGCAAACGCCTGAACCCATCACTACCCCACCAGCAGATCTCAAGGCCAGCATGGAAAACCGCACGTTAAACAAACTCAATCAGCTTCTCGCCCTGCGCGCCGCCGCGCCGACAGAGCAGCAGCAGGATAGCGGTCGCATGATCGATCTGCTGTCCCGGCCCTTTCTCGGTACGCCCTACGTTGCCAATATGCTGGTTGGCTCGCAAGATACGCCGGAAAAACTGGTGATCGATTTCCGCGGCCTGGACTGTTTTACCTATATTGATTATGTTGATGCCCTGCGTCAGGCAGAGAACCAGACAGACTTTGTCCAGCGGCTGATTAGCATCCGCTACGTCAAGGGCGATATCAACTTCCAGCATCGCAAACATTTCTTCAGCGATTGGTCGCATCAGGCAAAAACCAACGCAACGGACATCACCGCCACGCTTAGCCCACACACCGCAACGTTGGTGAAAAACCTGAACCAAAAAGCGGATGGCAGCAGCTATCTGCCGGGTCTGAAAAACGTTCAGCGCAGCATTACCTATCTGCCCAGCGATTTTATCGACGACAAGGTACTGGCCCAGTTGCACACCGGCGATTACATCGGCATTTACACCCATCTGCCAGGGCTGGACGTCACCCATACCGGCATCTATATCATGACCGAAAACGGCCCGGTGCTGCGTAACGCCTCTTCGCGCAAAGAAAATATGCAGGTGGTGGACTCGCCCTTTATGGATTACGTGCTGGCCACGCCGGGCATCGTGGTACTGCGCGCAAAATAAAAGTGCGCGATAAAACTTCCTGTTATTAGCTAGAAGCCTTTGTGCTGAGCAAGCATTTGACTTCCCCACGGGTTCAGGCTTAGCTAACAGCACAAAACCAACTGATTTAATTGTTTTTTTCAGGGAGAAGTCGATGACTCAAAGCTGGCGTTTCACCCCTCTGCTGGCGGCTTTCGCCGCCGTACTGGCGCTGCAAGGCTGTGAACAAAAAACCGATCAGAATCATATCAAGGTCGGGGTAATCAACGGCGCAGAGCAGGACGTGGCAGAGGTTGCCAAACAGGTAGCGAAACAGAAGTACGGGCTGGAGGTTGAACTGGTTGGTTTCAGTGGTTCGCTGCTGCCCAACGACGCCACCGACAAAGGCGAGCTGGATGCCAACGTCTTCCAGCATCGGCCGTTCCTCGAACAGCAGAATAAAGATCACGGCTACAAGCTGGTCGCGGTAGGCAATACCTTCGTGTTCCCGATGGCCGGCTATTCGAAAAAAATCAAATCGCTGAAAGAGCTGCAGGACGGCGCGGTGATTGCCATCCCGCTGGATCCCACCAACCTCGGCCGTGCGCTGCTGCTGCTGGAAAAAACCGGTCTGATTACGCTAAAGCCGGGTAAAGGATTGCTGCCGACTTCGCTGGATATTAGCGCCAACCCGCATAACTATAAGATTATGGAACTGGAGGGAGCGCAGTTGCCGCAGGTGCTGGACGATCCCAAAGTCACCGTAGCCGTCATCAGCACTACCTACATCAACCAGACCGGCCTGACGCCAACCAAAGACGGCATCTTTATCGAAGACAAGAACTCGCCGTACACCAATATCATCGTGACGCGTGAGGACAACAAGGATGCGCCGAACGTACAAAACTTCATCAAGGCCTACGAGTCAGATGAAGTGGCCAAAGCCGCAGAGAAAATCTTTAACGGCGGTGCCGTAAAAGGCTGGTAATCAACCCATTAATTTCAATTGCGGGTTCTATTAATAGAGCCCGTAACTTCCCCCGAAAATATCCTCATCTCGCCTATTGACCCTCACGCCACGTCAGGCTTTAGTATTCCTGCACGTACAAGGGAGGAGCACACTCATGCTATTAAAAGTTGGCGAACTGGCCCGCCGTTCCGGCATCACTGTCAGGACGCTGCATTATTACGACAACATTGGTTTGCTGGTTCCTTCTGCGCGTTCCGACGCCGGGTATCGCTTATATAATCGGGCTGACATCACCCGCTTGCACCATATTCAGGCGCTACGCCGCATGGGCGTTACGCTGGCGGAAGTCGGGGCAATTTTGGCTCGTTCAGGCATCGCACTGACCACGGTGATTGAGCAGCAAATTACCATGTTGGAACAGCAACTGGTGCAAACCGCCGCGCTACGCGATCGTCTGCAGCATATGCATGCGCAGCTCACCGCCGGGGATGAACCGGAACTGAACGACTGGCTGACTACGTTGGAGTTAATGACCATGTACGATAAATATTTTACCGCAGACGAGCTGGCGCAACTGCCCTTCTATCAGGCCGATCCGCTACGCAATCAGGAATGGGACGAACTGGTCGCTAGCATGCGTCAGATGATCGACAGCGGGGTGGCACCGCAAGCACTGCAGGCCCAGGCTCTGGCCCGACGTTGGATGCTGATGCTGGAACGCGATACTGCGGGCAACCCTGCGTTCCTCACCCGGCTTAACGCCATGCATGTCGATGAACCCTCAATGCGCGAACAAACCGGTATCACCCCGGCGATAACTGACTATGTGACCCGGGCATTTGCCGAAACCAAGCTTTCGATCTATCAGAAATACCTGTCGGCAGAAGAATATGCCTATGTACGTCAACACTACTTTACCCGCCTGCAGGAATGGCCGGCGTTAATCGCCCAATTCCATCAGGCACTGAATGAGGGTGTGCCAGCAGAGTCCGAACAGGCAAGACAACTGGCGGCGCAATGGCTTGAGCTGTTCCAGTCCTATGCCGGTAACGATCCTGCCACCCAAATGAAAATTCGCCAGGCTATGGAGCGGGAGCCAACACTCACCGAGGGCACCTGGCTGACCCCGCCGTTGCTGCGTTATTTGCAGCAGGCGGTGGCACAGTTAATGCGCGGTTAAACCCGCTCAGCTCAGGTTATCCACCAGCCGGGTGATACCCGCGACACCCGCGTAGCAGTCCAGCAAAAACGCCGTCACCGCGGCGATACCCGGTGCATGGCGAATGTCGTCATGCACCGTTAGCCAGATTTCACGTTGTAACGACTGCGCGGTTGCCAGAGGTTCAAGCCCCATTTCTTGCCCGACAAAATGCGGCAACAGCGCGATACCTGCACCGGCTGCCGCAGCCGCGGCCTGGATCATCAGATCGTTACTGCGCATGACCAGCGGGCGCTCTCCGGCTTGCTCCTGCAGCCACTTCTGCTGCACAGAAGCCACCCGCTCGTCGTGATAACCGATAAACCCCCGCTCTGCTTGCGGCGTCACCCGCAGATAGTTCGCATTGGCATACAGGCCAAACTCGACGGTACCAATTTTTCGCGTGACCAGGTCGCTTTCGCTGACGCGGCTAAGCCGAATGGCAATGTCCGCCTCACCACGCAGCAACGAAACGTTGGCCGTCTCCGCCAGCAGGATGAGGTGTAAATCCGGATAACGCCGCTGCAATTGGACAATGCGCGGCGCGATCAGCTTGAGCCCCATCACCGGCGGCACACTTAGCGTCACCTCGCCCGCGACGCCCTGTTGCCCATTAAGCGCGCTGCGGCTGATGGCAAAAGCGTTAAGCGTCATGCTGTCCCCCTGTGCCGCGATGCGTTGTCCATCGACGGTCAGCAAGTAGCTACGCGGACGGCGATCAACCAGTTTTAATGCCAGTGCCATCTCCAGACTGGCGATTCGCCGGGCAACGGTGGCGTGATCAACCTTCAAGCTGCGGGCCGCACCCGACAGCGATTTTTCACGGGCGAATACCATGAAATAGTGCAGATCTTCCCAATTAAACATGGGTGTTTTCTCACATCAATAGTGAACATATAGGGAATATTACCGCAAAGATTTAAGGCGCAAACTGTTTTTTGTTTACTTCGCCACCACAGGAAATCATGATGAAAAACTCGCTGCCGCTGGCCTATCTGGGCGTGATTATCGCCACCTTCTTCTGGGGCACCAACTTTAACGCCGGTGCCTATATCATCGCCCACCAGCCGCCAATCACCGCGTCGATTGAGCGTTTCAGCCTGGCGACGCTGGCACTCTTGCTGTTCTTCGGCCTGCGTGGGCAACTACGCCTCAGCACGTTGAAAAATAATTGGCCGGCTTACCTGGGGCTGGGTGTACTGGGTTTTACGCTATTCAATCTGTGCACTTTTTTCGGCCTGCAATCCACCACGCCGATCAACGGTGCACTGATCCTGGCCACTACGCCGCTGTGGACGCTGGTATTCGGCGTGATCTGGGAGAATGAAAAACTGAACGGATCGCGTATTGCCGGTCTGTTAGCCGGTTTTATTGGCGTGGTATTGGTGATTACCAAAGGCCAGATCCAAACGCTTTTACGGCTGGAAGTCAGCCCCGGTGACGGCATTATTTTACTCGGCAGCCTGGCCTGGGCGTTGAATATGGTGGGCACCCGCCGACTGGTGCACAACGCCACCGCCATCGAAACCACCAGCTACTCGATGCTGTTCGGTACCCTGGCCCTGCTACCGCTGGGGTTTATCTTCGAAAACCCGCTGCAAAGCCTGGCCACCGCCAGCCTCAGCGTACACCTGGCCGTGGTTTATCTGGCGCTATGCGGTTCGCTGTTGGCCTATCTGTTGTGGTTCAACGGACTGGAAAAAATAGGCTCGGTTCGCACTGCGATTTTCTTTAATCTGGCGCCGGTTTTCACTATGTTGGTGGCGACACTCACCGGTACTGCACCCAACATCTGGCAACTGGCCGGCGCAGCCTGGGTGATCCTCGGCGTACTGTTAGCCTCCGGCGTATTAATGCGCCTGACACAACGACGATCGGCTAGCGAGCAACCATAGGTTTCTCTTATCTTCAGCATAAGAAAGCCCAATTTACCTTGTCGACGTTGGCGGCGCATAATGCGCTTATCTTCTTATTTTTCAAGGTAAACAGGAACACTATGCCCCATACCACCCCGCTGATGCTTGTCGATGCCAAGCCAGACGACATGGTCACCGTACAGCAAATTTACACCCATCATGTGTTGTACGGTGCAGCATCGTTTGAAGAAGAGCCACCAACGCTGGAAGAAATGCAACAGCGGCTCAGTAAGGTGCAAGAAGCCGGGCTCCCCTGGTTGGTGGCCAAACGCGATAATCGGGTGGTGGGATACTGTTACGCCACCCCTTATCGGCCGCGTCCAGCTTACCGGTTTACCGTGGAGGAGTCGGTGTATGTCGCCGACGGGCAGCAAGGTCAGGGTATCGGCAAAGCCTTATTGGCAGAACTGATCGCCCGCTGCGAGTCAGGGCCCTGGCGCCAAATGTTAGCGACCGTCGGCAATGCCAAACACAATCAGGGTTCGTTGGCCCTGCATAAGAAACTGGGGTTTAGCAGCGTGGGCACGCTAAAGGCGGTGGGTTTTAAATTGGGCGAGTGGCGCGACACCCACATAATGCAACGCACCCTGGGCGAAGGTAGTGATGGGCTGCCGCACAATGGATAAACCGGGTGCAGAAGATGCACCCGGTGAAATTATCAGGCTTTTAAACGGCCACGAATGGCACCGAGAGCCGAAACCACCAGCAGCACCACGCCCCCGGCAATCAGGCCAAACACCACGTTGAGCAATGCAGGGATCACGCCTTGCAGGATCTGGCCGAAGGTCGGCACCACGGTGGCGTACGACGCCCAGTCCTCAAACAAATGGTGCACCGATGGCAGCCCGTGGGTCAGAATGCCACCCCCGACCATAAACATGGCGATGGTACCGACGATTGACAGCGTTCTCATCAGATAAGGAGCTGCACTGACAATGCCATTGCCAATAGAACGCACCAGCGCACTGCTTTTGCGGCTCAGATACAGCCCCAGATCGTCGAGTTTGACGATACCAGCCACGATACCGTAAACCCCCACCGTCATCACAATCGCGATACCACACAGCACGATCACCTGCTGGCTGAAGGTCGCCCCCGCCACGGTACCCAATGTAATGGCGATAATCTCGGCGGACAGCACGAAGTCGGTTCGTATTGCCCCTTTAACCTTGCGTTGTTCGTAGGCTGCCACATCCTCATTGGCATCCAGCGCCTCTTTTTTCTCTTCATCACCCGTTTGCTTGCTGTGGGTCAGGCTGTGGAACACCTTCTCAAAGCCCTCGTAGCACAGGTAAGCGCCACCCACCATCAGCAACGGTGTAATGGCCCAGGGGGCGAATGCACTGATCAGCAATGCCAGCGGAACCAGAATTGCCTTGTTGATAAACGACCCTTTGGCCACGCTCCACACCACCGGCAGCTCGCGATCGGCCTTTACTCCGGAAACCTGTTGCGCATTCAATGCCAGATCATCCCCCAATACCCCGGCGGTTTTTTTCGCCGCCATTTTGGTCATTAGCGAGACATCATCCAGCAGTGAGGCAATATCATCGATTAAAGTCAGTAAGCTACTTCCAGCCAAAACGGTTCATCCTTTTAAATTTAATTTAAACCTCTAGCTGTTTAGCATAGCGGCAACTGATTTTGAATAGGCTAAGTTCGAAGCTTATCCCCCCACATCTCCTGCCGGCACGTTCAATTGCCAGGACAAACCAAAGCGATCGTTTAACCAACCGAAACGAGCGCTGAAGCCATAGTCATCAATCGGCATCAACACTTCACCGCCCTCAGCCAGACGGGCGAAAACCCGCTCCAGCTCCGCGTCGGTGGCGAAATTAATGAAAAGTGACACCGCCGGAGTAAAGCCAAAATCATGGCTGACCGGACTATCGGTGAACACCAGGTTGTGCCGTTCAAAGTCGATGGTCGCATGCCTGACCCGTCGTGGCCCATCATCGCTCTCATCATAATGCTGCAACTGTTGAACCTTGAAACCGGCGAATAACTCGCTATAAAGATCAATAGCCTGCTGGGCCTGGCCCTGAAACATGACAAAAGTAGAAACTTTGCTCATAGGATGCCGTCCTCATGCACGATAGGGTATTTATTAATGATAGCGGATGGATTAGCAACGCGAATCTACCCAAGGTAATGGGAGATATCGCTGACGGCAAGGATAAGGCGGCATCAGGGAGAAATAACGGCCCGCAGAGACTCCGCAGGCCGCAGAACGGATTATTCGCTTTCGTTCTTCGCCAGACGAGCGTCTTTCTGACGACGATAGTCACGGGCAGCGGCCGGGATCGGCGTCACCTTACCGGTTTCGATCCAGGTGCGCAGGCGGTTGGCATCGGCAAAGTGGGTGTACTTGCCGAAGGCGTCCAACACCACCAGCGAGACTGAGCGACTGCCAATCATGGTACGCATTACCAGGCAATGCCCTGCTTCATTAGTGAAGCCGGTTTTGGTCAACTGGATGTTCCATTTCGGGTTGTACACCAGATGGTTGGTGTTACGAAACGGCAGCGTATAGTTCGGATCCTTGAAGCTGGCCATGCGTTCGGTGGTGGTACTGAGTTGGCCAATCAGCGGGTATTGCTTGGTCGCAATCAGCAGCTTGGTCAGGTCACGCGCGGTCGAGACGTTATGAATCGACAGCCCGGTCGGCTCCACGTAACGCGTGTTGGTCATGCCCAGGGATTTGGCTTTGGCATTCATCGCCTTGATAAAGGCGCCGTAACCGCCCGGATAATGGTGTGCCAGACTGGCAGCGGCGCGGTTTTCTGACGACATTAGCGCCAATAACAACATGTCTTTGCGGCTGATTTCGCTGTTCAGACGTACACGCGAATAGACCCCTTTCATCTCCGGCGTCTGATGAATATCCACCGACAGCATTTCATCCATCGGCAAATGGGCATCCAGCGTCACCATCGCGGTCATCACCTTGGTGATCGAGGCGATCGGCACCACTTCATCCGGGTTGCGCGCATACATCACATTGTGGGTCTGCATATCCACAACCATGGCGCTGCCGGAAGCCAACTCAGGCTGGCTGGCCCGAACGGCGGCGTTATTTTCGCTGGCCAGCGCGCGCGGCGCGATGCCTGCTCCTGCCTGCAATGCGAGCAGGGTTAGTACCAAAACACGTATTTTCACATGTATTACTCTGTGACGAAGAAGATGAAGGTCTTATTTGGCCGAATTATATGTGAGGGATCTGCAGTTGGCACTGGGATTATGCCAGTCGATTTGTGACAAATTCTGTCGGAAGGAAAATTGTTTAAACCGCGAGCGCTCTGGGATTAGCGCCCGCGAGGAAAAAGTTACAGTGCCGGTTGCCAGGCCGACTGAGGCAACAGGTATAAACCGGGTCCCTGACTGGCACCTTCACCCACAATATGACCAATGCCCGCCGCCATCACCGCCAGCGTCACATCAAAGGCATTCAGGCTATCGCCGTAGCCCGCCGTCAGGTTGAACATCGAGCCATTGGCCAGCAAATAGAGCGTTTTCTCTTCCAGTTGGTAGGCGTTTACAAACGGCATAGGCTCGCTGTGTGGCAGGCTTTGCAGGAAGCCAACGTCAATTTCCGCCGTCACATGGCCGACGTTGAGAATGAACACCCCATCTTTCGCCTGCTGCAGATGCCGTGCCGACAGCACATTTTTCGCCCCGGTCGCCGTGGCAATCACATCGGCCTGGCTAACTGCACTGGCCAGTTCGACCACCGCCCAACCGTCATAACGTGCCTGCAACGCCCGAGCCGGATCGATTTCCGCCACGATCACCTGTCCGCCGTAGGCTTTCGCCGCTGCCGCAACGCCCTGCCCAACCAAACCATAACCGATCACCAGTACACATTTTTCATGCAGCGTTAAATGGGTGGTCTGGAAGAAGGTATGCCAGGCGGTCAAACCGACCATGTGCCGATTATGCAGCCCTTCTTTCACCGGTAAGTCATCCCAGTTGAAGATCGGATAGCGCGGCGCCATGCCGTTCAGTCGGCTGATACCGGAGCCGGTGGCTTCCAGCCCGGCGATAATCTGCGGGCCATCGACTGACTGGTGCAGGCGAGTGGTCAAATCCGCCCCCATTTCGCACAGGTGGGTCGGCCCCCAGGCCAGTGCACGGTCAAAAGATTCGGACCAGTCGGCGTCGCTCATGTCCCGCCAGGCGTGGGCCTTGGCACCACGGCGCTCCAGCCAGGCAACCACGTCATCCTGTACCGTGGTCGGGTTGCAGGTAGTCAGATAAATCGCCGCGCCCTTGTCCAGCAGGCCCGCCACCAGCGGTGCCATTTTCAGATCCAGATGCATATTGCACGCCAGCCGCACGCCGTTTAAATCCGGCAGCGCAGCTACCGCCGCCCGGGTGCGTGGCATATGGCGCATCGCCCAGTCCAGTTCGCTCTCAAAATCCTGATACATCTGTTGCTCCTCTACTGCGCCGCGCCACCTGGGCACGGCAGAATGATTTAACCGGCGCGGCTCAGGCGCTTTATCGCCTGCGGCGACAGACCAAAGACGCGAATAAATGCCCGCCGCATCCGCTCCGGATCGCTAAACCCGACGGCACGGGCGATAACCTCCAGCGCTTCGCTGCCTTCTTCGATGCGCATTCTGGCCGCTTCAACCCGCAATTGCTCGATCACCTTGGCCGGTGTTTGGCCGGTTTCGGCACGGAATAGCCGGCCGAATTGGCGTTCACTCAGACAAGCTACGTCGGCCAGATCGGTCACCGTCAACGGCTGATGCAGGTGTTCGCGAGCATAAGACAGCGCGCTGCGGATACGGTCTGAAGACGGATTCAACTCCAGCAACAGCGAATATTGCGACTGCCCTCCCGGGCGGCGGTGATACACCACCAGTTGCCGCGCCACGTTGGCTGCCAGTTCGCTACCGAGATCTTCTTCCACCATCGCCAACGCCAGATCAATACCGGCGGTAATGCCCGCCGAGGTCCATATCGCACCGTCGCGCATATAAATGCGATTACTGTCGACGCGAATACGCGGATAGCCCTGCTGCAACCGGGCGGCATGGTACCAATGGGTGGTAGCCCGTTTACCGTCCAACAAGCCTGCTGCAGCCAGAATAAATGCGCCGGTGCACACGCTTGCCATACGTCGCGCCTGCAGGCTTTGCCGGTGCAGGAACGCCAGCAGTGCCGCAGACTGTGTGGCCACCACATTACCGCTGCCACCGGCAATCAACAACGTATCAAAGCGACTCTGATTAAACGCCTGTGTGAGTACTTCTACACCTGACGAGCTCGTCACGCTGCCGCCGTGCTCTGATAGTGGCAGGCAGCGGTAAGCCGGGGTCGCTGTAAACTGATTGGCGTTATCAAACGCCGCCAGTGGCCCGGCAAAATCCAGCAGGTTAAAACCGGGGAAGACCACAAAGCCGATATTTTTCATCATGGCGCTTTTTGAGGGTTATCCGTCATATCAGCCAAAAACAGGACGCTTATTATTACCCAAGTCAAATGACAAAACTGAGGCGAATATCATGTCTGAACCGTTAGTGATTGTTTTTCCGATCTATCAGGGTGTCACCCAGCTCGATTTCACCGGCCCACTGCAGTTTCTGCGCCACATGCCGGGCGCAGAGATTGTCGTTGCTTCGGTCGGTGGCGCAGATATCAGTGCCGAAGGATTGCACTTTACGCAGTTGCAGAAACTGGAAGAGGTCACGCACTGCGACGTGCTGTGCGTGCCGGGCGGTGCCGGTTGCACCCAGGCGCTGCAGAATGACAAATTTATGCGTCAGATCCGCCGTCTGGGGCCTGATGCCCGCTATTTGACTTCGGTGTGTACCGGCTCGCTGATCCTGGCCGCCGCCGGCTTACTGCAGGGCAAACGTGCCGCCTGTCACTGGTCAATGCGCGACAGCCTGGCGCTGTTTGGCGCCATCCCCAGCCAGGCTCGGGTTGAGCGCGACGGTAACATTATTAGCGGCGGTGGTGTGACGGCAGGCATCGACTTCGCTCTGGCGTTGATCGCTGAACTTCAGGATGAGGAAACCGCGCAAATGATCCAACTGTATCTGGAATATGCCCCGGCCCCGCCATTCCCCGGAGGAACACCGGAGCTGGCACCGGCCAATATTCTGGCGCGAGTACAGGCGCAGATGGCCAACACTCTGCCACAACGCCAGGCGCAGGTGGCGCAGATTGCCGCCCGCGGCTAGCACACAGGGCGTATACTTAGCCTTATGTGTTAGAGACATAGGGGATGGGAATGGCGGATTTAGCCCACTACATTACGGATTACGGCTACTGGGCACTGTTTATCGGCTGTCTGGCTGAGGGCGAAACCATCACGCTGCTGGGCGGTATTGCGGCGCATCAGGGGCTGCTGCATCTGCCTTGGGTAATCGCGGTGGTGGCGCTGGGTGGCACGCTGGGGGATCAGATATTATTTTTCCTCGGTCGCCGCTTCGGCGGGCAGGTAATTTCGCGCATGAAGAGCCAGGAAAAGCGCATCGAACGCGCCAGAAAGCTGATTGCTCGCCACCCTATGCTGTTCGTGATTGGCGTGCGATTTATGTATGGCTTTCGCATTATTGGCCCGGTACTGATCGGGGCCAGCAAGCTGCCGCCGTCGCGTTTTGTACCGCTGAATATTCTGGGCGCTATCCTGTGGGCGACGATCTTTGTGTTGCTGGGCTATTTCGGCGGTGAAGCGATCGCCCGCTTTATCTCGGGTTTCGACAAACGGCTAACCAGCGTGCTGTTTTGCGCGCTGGTGATTGCGGCCATCCTGTTGCTACGGTTTTGGTGGCGCCGCCGCCATGTCGACTAGCGTTATCGGTTTAGGCCGTGGGATTATTCCACTTGCGGCATATCTTGCATCAGCGCCACCAGCTCACGGGCGGCCTTCTCCAGTGGCCGGTTTTTCAGCCAGATCAGGTGGATCGGCAGGCGCAGTTCATTTTTGGTATTTTTGAATTTCAGCCGAACCAGTCGTTGCTGGGCCAGTAACGGCGCGGTCAACGACAGCGGGAAATTGCCCCAGCCCAGACCGGCTTCCACCATGCTCAGCGCCATCGGCAAACTGTCAGTACGCCAGTAAGACTCCGCCACTCGCGGCCGCAGATCGGCAATCGGCAGATCGCGGCTGGCCACCATAATTTGCCGCACGTTAACCAGGTCTTCGAGAAACAGCTCGTTCGCCGTGCCGTTCAGCGCCGGGTGCCGTGGCGAGAGCGTGGCAACCAGCGATTCCGCGCCGACAAAGTGAAACTGCTCCTGGCTGTTGATATTTAGCCCGCCGAACGCCAGAGCAACGCCAACCCGGCCCTGATGTAACATGTGCAACACGTCATCCTGCGGGGCGGTCAATACTTCGATGTTCAGCAACGGATAGCGGTCTGCCAGGGTTTTGACTGCGGCCAGCAGGCCACGGCTGTTGATGTCCGAAGCGATACCGATCGACAAGGTGCTTTCCAGCCCCTGGGATAACTCGATGGCGTGGTTTTGCAGCTGTTTAAGCTGATCGGCAATCAGCCGCGCATGCGGCGCCAGTGCCAATGCCAGCGGGGTGGGTACCGGTTCGCGGTGCGAACGATCGAAAAGCAGAGAGCCCAGCTCTGCCTCCATATTGGCAATCCCCATGCTGACGGCCGAAGGTACACGCCGCAGTGAGCGGGCCGCAGCAGAAAACGAACCGCGATCCAGTACCGCCAGAAACAGCTCTATATTATCGCTGGAAAAGTTCATTGCATTACCTGTCAGAAAAACTGACAGCTCCTGACTTTTTCTATCAATATGATTGACGGTATCTTACTCGTCAGACGGCAAAAGGTCATCCGACCCTAAAGCCAAAAAATCAGTCAGGAGATGAGTAATGCAAGGCGTTAAACGCAAACTGGTGTATGTCACCGCCTATGAAATTATCGGCATGGCGATCTCCGCACTCGGATTGGCGCTGCTTTCTGGCAGTGCACCCAGCAGCACCGGGCCGCTGGCGGTGATCATCACCACCATCGCCGTAAGCTGGAATTTCATCTATAACTCGCTGTTTGAGCTGTGGGAAAGCCGTCAGGCCTCGCGCACCCGGACGCTCAAGCGTCGCATTATCCATGCGGTGGGCTTCCAACTGACGCTGGTGGTGTATTTAATCCCGCTGATTGCCTGGTGGATGGGGATTACGCTGTGGCAGGCGTTGCTGCTGGATATGGCGCTGATCGTAATTATCCCGTGCTACACCTTCGTGTTTAACTGGGCGTTCGACAAAATATTCGGCCTGCCAAGTTCTGCCCTGCCGGTTGGTGAGTCCGCTTAAAGATCGACCAAGAATAACCCTCGCCTGTGGACAATATCGCCGCAGGCAGGGTGAAGCTTATTATCCCCCTTTATTCTCGTCGCGAATAAATAAGCCAAATTCCATGTAGTTTGCGCGGTAATTATTATTCTGTGATTTTAATCACTTTTTATTCCTCGTTATTTCCGTCTTGATAAATTCAATCATCTTGTTGAATAATATATTCTTTTATATATTTAACAAAAAATAAACACAATTGGTCACGATTTATACGCAGGATTTTTTGCCACCTTTACAGAGAAAAGGTAGCATGCTCCGCCGTTATTTCACTGCGGCTGCTCAGATAATATACGCCATGAATTTCATCGCTAAAGATCGCAAGGCGACGGGTATTAAAGCGCAGAATGATGCCATGACCTCATTCTCACTACGATTGGCAATAGCAATCGTTTGCTCTGGCAGCAGAGCAGGGTAACTCCATAGACAGGTAAACAGGACGGATGATGCAATCACAAAAAAAAACGGCGCATGACCAACATGCAGCCAGAAGACGATGGTTAGACTCCCATGAATCCGGTTATCACAAAAGCATGGGCAACCGGCAGATACAGATGATCGCCATCGGCGGTTCAATAGGTACCGGCCTGTTCCTCGGTACCGGCGGTCGGCTGGAAATGGCAGGGCCAGCGCTGGCCCTGGTCTATTTGGTGTGCGGGATTTTCTCGTTCTTTATTCTGCGCGCGCTGGGCGAGTTGGTGCTGCACCGCCCCACCAGTGGCAGCTTTGTTTCTTACGCCCGTGAGTTCCTCGGCGAAAAAGCCTCTTACGTCGCCGGCTGGATGTACTTCCTCAACTGGGCGATGACCGGCATCGTCGACATCACGGCGGTAGCGCTGTATATGCACTATTGGGGGACCTTCGCCGACGTGCCGCAGTGGCTATTCGCACTCTGCGCCCTCGGGGTGGTCGCCACCATGAACATGATCGGCGTGAAGTGGTTCGCCGAAATGGAATTCTGGTTCGCACTGATCAAAGTCGTCGCCATTGCGCTGTTCCTGGTGGTCGGCGTGGTGTTTCTCGGCACCGGCACCCCGGTGGCAGGCAACACTACCGGCCTGCATCTGATTACCGAAAACGGCGGTATGTTCCCGCATGGCCTGCTGCCTGCGCTGGTGTTGGTACAAGGGGTTATCTTCGCCTTCGCCGGGATTGAGCTGATCGGTACCGCTGCCGGTGAGTGCAAAGACCCGGCCAAAATGATGCCGAAGGCTATCAATAGCGTTATCTGGCGCATCGGTCTGTTCTACGTTGGATCGGTAGTCCTGTTAGTGCTGCTGCTGCCGTGGAATGCCTACCAAGCGGGCCAAAGCCCGTTCGTGACCTTCTTCAGCAAGCTGGGGGTGCCTTATATCGGTACCATTATGAATATCGTGGTACTGACCGCCGCGCTCTCCAGCCTGAATTCAGGCCTGTACTCCACCGGCCGCATCCTGCGATCGCTGTCGATGGGCGGCTCTGCACCTAAATTCATGGCTAACATGAGCAGCCAACAGGTGCCCTACGCCGGTATCCTGGTGACCTGCGGCATTTATGTGATCGGCGTTTTGCTGAATTATCTGGTGCCTTCGCGGGTGTTTGAGATCGTGCTGAACATCGCCTCGTTGGGCATTATCGCCTCGTGGGCGTTTATCATCGTCTGCCAGATGCGCCTGCGCAAAGCCGTGCGTGAAGGCCGCGCAAAGCCGGTCTCCTTCAAAATGCCCGGCGCGCCAGTGACCTCCTGGCTGACGCTGGCGTTCCTGCTGGCGGTAGTGGTCATGATGGCGTTCGACTACCCGAACGGCACCTGGACTATCGCCACCATTCCGGTACTGGCAGTGTTGCTGACGCTGGGCTGGTTCGGCCTGCGCAAGCGCGCACAGGAAGTCAAACGGGAACAACAGGCGCACGAAGAAGCCCACCACTAAGTTTTTAGACTGCCCCAACTGGGGCAGTTTTTTTATCCCTCACAGCCGGCCGTAAAAGGTCATTCTGGCGCTTTCCGACAGCGCAATATCCGGTTGCGCGTTGTAAGCCAGCACCACCAGCATACGGGTAATGTCACCTTCGGTCGGTGTAACCCGATGCATGGCATTACGGCCACGGAACAGCACCAAGTCCCCCTCTTCCATCGCCAACGACTTAACCGCACGTTCACCGTCCAGTACCTGCGACACGCCGGCGTAGTTCATCTCGCCACGATCGGCATCTCGCAGGTTTTCCACATATTCAAAGCGCCCGCCAGCCTGTGGTTTTTGGATCAACAGCGTGATGGCAAACGATGAGTTATCAAAATGCCAACCCAACTCCTGCCCGCGATGGGCGTAGTGCAGATTGATCGAAGACAGACTATCGGCGTAGGGATACAGGTGCTGTTCCGCCAGCACGGCGCAGAGGAAATCACGAAACGGTTGTGCGTCGTACAACGTACGCAGCGGTGACTGCTCTGGGATCTCCTCGTCGGTAATACAACCCTTGGACGACACCACCAGCCGGTTGCGTGCATGATCGGGCGGCAACGTTTCGTCCTGCGGCTTCAGGTAAACGTTATGCTTGCTGGCGGCATAAAACGCCGCATGGCTATGCTCGGCCCCCTCCAGACGAATGGTCGCCAGGGCCGCCGCGGTCAGAAAACCTGGCAGCACCAGCGCTCCCGCCGTATCCAACGTGGCTTTACAACGGACCTGAAAGGCGAGGTCATCAATCGGGTTAGCGGATAAATCAACGATATGAGCAAGTGGCTGCATCAGAGGCTCCTGTTGGCATCGCGGCCGGATAACCCACTGTAGCGAATGTCAGATTGCCGTAATAACAAAAATACGTTAAGGATAAGTTAACCAATTCTTAGCGATAGCCACCATGAGCCCTCCTTCCCGCAGCCGTTTGCCCAAACTGAGCGCCATTCTGGCGTTTGAAACCGCCGCCCGCACTGGCAGCCTGACCCGTGCGGCAGACAGCCTGGCACTGACGGCAGCCGCCGTCAGCCAGCAGATCCGCCAGCTTGAGCAACATCTGGGTATTGTGCTGTTTATCCGCGCCAAAAGCGGCGTGACACTAACCGAACAGGGAACGGACTACCTGGCCTACGTGCAGCAGGCATTTGAGACACTGCGGGTGGCGCAGCAACATGTCGATCGCCAACGTGGCAAAGAAGAACTGACGTTATTTGCCCTGCCGGCGCTGGCGTCAAAATGGCTGAATCCGGCCATCGGCGGCTGGCTGGCCCAGTATCCGCAGGTGGATCTTCGGCTGCACGCCACCCATGCCGAAGTAGATTTCGCCAGCTCGGCTGCGGACTTTGCACTGTGTTTTGGCGATCAGGACTATCCACTACTGGAAAAAGTGCGGCTGTTTCAGGATTGCGTGCAGCCGGTTTGCAGCCCGCAGTTGCAGACCAGCGGCGACTGGACTCACCAGCCACTGATCCACGTGGATTGGGGAAAAGAAAGTCAGTTCTTGCCGGGCTGGCATGAATGGTTCAGCGCCGCCGGGTTACCACCGCCGCAGCGGCGTGGCCTGACCTATAACCTGACCTCACTGGCAATTGATGCCGCAGTTGAAGGCCACGGCATTTTGCTCGGCCAGCGGCGACTGATCCAGCGCGAACTGACCAAGGGCACACTGGTGCCTCTGGCAGAGCCTGTGCTACCGCTCAGCAAGCCTTACTACGTGGTGTATCCGCAACGCACGCTGGACAAACCCAAAGCGGTTGAGTTTCTCAGATGGTTGCAAAGCATCGCGCCAGTGGACAGTGACAGCTAAAGGCTGCAGCAGCCACTACCCGACTTTGGACATCATCTCGCCCAGCAGCAGGTTGGTCGCACGCGGCAGGTAAACCTCGTTGCCGGCACCAGGGGTCAGCGTCAGTTCACCAATGTAGATTTGCTCGCGGGTGAGATAGAAGTCGACGCGGCAATAGTCCAAATCTGCTGCTACGGCTTTCGCCACCTGGATCATTTCATCCCAGAACGCCGGTTTTTCATACAGTGTATTGACCTGCGGGATATCCGCCTGGGTAAAGAAACAGTGATGCGCATGCTCGTCCAAAAACTCCAGTGAAGTCGGCTCAGGCCCGCCACGCAACAACTCTACGAATAAATAAGCGGGGTTACCGTTAAAAACATGCACCTTGTAGTCAATCAGCTCACCTGCCGTTTCTATATCCAATAGCTGTTCGACGATAATTTTCTGCGGGATATTGTCGTAGTGTTTTTCGCGAAACCTTTTCCAATAGGTTATTTCAGACCATTCATTAAGAATCTTCGCAATATCGGTAAAAGTAACTTCACTTTTTTCTTTGACTATCTTGACCTGTTGCGAAGCATTATTGGTTTTGATAACAAAAGATTGAGGCAATGAAAGGTAATCTTTTTCGGTAAAATTATCGCTGATCATAATAATGGGGGTTAGGTACTTTTCCGATACCCGCTGTGAAATATAGTCTCTGACTGCCACCTTATCCGCTAACATACTGAAATCACGGCATGGATAGCGCATGCGCCGATAAATTTTCTCTGAAAATGTCTTGGGGGATTTGAAGTTAATCCAGGCGCCATGGGCAAGATAGTGGCTGACTTGATAATAGATAAAATCGGGCGCGGCCCGATAGAGTCGTTTTGCGAGTTTTCTCATTCTTCTCTTTCTTCCATGAATCTAGCATAGGGATAAATGCTGCTGACATTCCGGTTATTGCATCTTAATTATAAAACCCTGTGGGTCATTCCTTACAGAGGGTAAGGAAATAATCGGATGATTCCTATTATAAGATGCGACAGGGAAAGTCCCCATGAAATTAAAATTCATAGATATCAATATCGTGAGAAATGCGTTTTGGATGATATCCGAAAAAATGGTGTCTATCCTTGGCGTCATTTTTATCACCGCCTATATGGCGAGATATATCGGCCCGGAAAGCTTTGGCAAAATCACCTTTGCCACCGCGATTTTCGCCATTACTCAAACGCTGGCGCTGCTGGGCTCTGATACCGTGCTATTCAAGCGGATTAGCCGCAACCCGGCCTCGGGAACGGCATTGATGTTTTCCACCAACCGGCTGCGTCAGGGCTGTTTCGTACTGTTCTCTGCGGCAATATTGATTTACACCGGACTACGCGAAGATTTCATTACCTTCTACTTTTGCGCCGCCACCTTTGTCGCCAGCTTCTTCTCGCTCAGAGACGTGTTCACCATTTATCATGATGCCCGGCTGGAGTCGCGCTTCAATACGCTGGCCAACGTTGCCGGGCTGGGCAGTGCGCTGCTGGTGCGTTATCTGATCGTCTATTTTGATCTGCACCTGTATTACCTGGCGATCCCGATCGTGATGGTTTATTTGATCCCCTACCTGATCCGTCACCATATCTATCACCGCCGCAATCCGCGCTTTGTCGCACCAAGGCGAGTTCGGCGCAAATACGTGCGCTATCTGCTTGCCAGCGGCCTGCCATTGGCGGTGTCCAATGTCTCCATCGCCATTTATACCCGGCTGGCTCAGTTATTTTTGATGTGGTTTGTCTCCGCCGAAGCACTGGGGATTTACTCCGTCGCCATCACCCTGGCGACCGCCTGGATGTTTGTCACTGATGCCGTCATTACCTCGTTTTTCGCCAAAATATTTGCTTATCAGCGCGATGACGCGGTACGCACCGCCGCCAAACTGAATGGGTTGGTGTTGGCGATCTCCGCCGCGATCGTGGCAAGTATTCTTTTACTCGGCAAACCGGTGATCGTATTGCTGTACGGGGAGCAATATTTAGCGGCTTACCCGGCGATGGGGGTGTTGGCGGTAGCCACCCTGCTTTCCGCCCTGGGCACCCTGGCCTACAAATACATTGTGATTTTCTCCGGCTACGGCTTTCTGTCGAAGAAGATGTTTCTGGTGTTTATCATTAATATCCCACTGTCCTATTTCCTGATCCGCCAATACGGCATGATGGGTGCCGCCTACAGCACGCTACTGACCGAACTGCTGTCGTTGACCGTCCTCAATTACTTCTTCCGCCGCGGCACGGTGTTGCAGATGCACCTGCGCTCGCTGAATCCTTTGACCTATATCAGACGTGCACTCCAGGGCGGCTAGCTGTTCTGGCTACCCCGTTAATGCTGCTTGAGATGTAGCACCAAGGCCCCCGCCAGTACCGTCAACACCCCCAACCACTGAAGGGGAGAAAGCCGCTCGCGCAACAGCAGAGCCGCCAATAGCGCGGCGATGCCACCGGACAGGGTACTGAGCACCGTCACAATGGCCAGCGACCCACTGCCGGCCCCCACAGCAAATGCGCTAAAGCCCCCCAGATTGAGCAGGCTGGCGACCAGCAGCAGACCCCCCTGCCGCCAGCCCGGCCGCGCCACCAAAGCTCGCCGGTCAGCATTCAACACCAGCAGGGCCGTCAGCCCTACGGCATAACCGAGCCACAGACTGGCACTCGGCCCCAGCACGGGCAGCGTGTATTGCCCTTGCAGCCAGAAGCCAACGCCGTAACAGAACGCCGCCAGCAGCGCGAAGGCTATCGCCGGTAAAGAAGATGGGGATCTGTCCGGTTGGCGACCCAGACTCACGGCGGTCAGCATCACCCCCATCAGGCACAGAGCCAGTCCAATCAACGTCAGCGCGCCAAGCCGTTCACCACTGATCCACGACAGCAGCGTGGTGACCGCACCATAGCTGGTGACCAAAGGCGCTACCATCGCCGCCTTGCCGATAGCAAAGGCCTGCGACAGCGCCAGTGACCCACCCATCATCAGGCCGGCGGCCAACAATGCCAGTCCCAAAACGTTGGCGGAGGCCTCAAAGACAGGCCCACTGGTTGCCAGCATCAGCAGGGTAAAAATCGCAAACCCGATCGCTTGCGAAAAAAATACCGCCCTGCGCACCCCCACCGCTCGGGCGTTAATGCCGACCAAAAAATCCGTGCCACCCCAGCACAGCGCGGCGGCCAGTCCCATCACAATGTCCACGCGATACTCCCGTCGAATATTTGCCCTAAAAGTAAGCAAAAAATCACTTGTGGAACATCGATAGATTGGCAATATGGTTGAATGAAACTCAAGCTGAACGCTCAACCTCGTTTGCCCTCCCTGAAAGCCTTGCATACTTTCGAGGTGGCGGCGCGTTGCGCCAGTTTTACCGAGGCAGCGGAAGAGTTGAACGTCACGCTCGGGGCGGTCAGCCGCCAGATACGTCACCTGGAAAATGAACTGGGCGTTGAGCTGTTTCATCGCAAAGGCAACGCGGTGGCGCTAAACGACACCGGCAAACAGCTGGCTATCGACGTCACCCGCGCACTGACGCTACTGCAAAAAGCCAGCGATCGCGTCCGACCGGAACAACAGCAAACGCTGAGGCTGACCTGCACGCTGGGGATCGCCAGCCACTGGCTGGCGGCACGACTACCGGCACTGCGCCGTGCCGATCCTGATGTTTCACTGGTGCTGGACGCCAACGAAAGCCTGCGTGACCTGGCCAATGGTGAAGCAGACATCGCCATCCGTTACAGCCCCACCGCCAACCCGCCGCCGCACTCCAGCGAACTGCTCGCCGATGCCTTCGCGCCGTTAGCCAGCCCGGCCTTTCTTGCCGCGCCCCCTCGTCACATTACGGTCACCGATTTGGCGCTGTCGCAGTTGATCCACTCGCCGTGGAAGGATGGACAGAAGATGGGTGTCGCCGGCTGGCAAGACTGGTTCGCCGCCTTTGGCGAAGGCACCCCGACACCTCACGGTATTCTCACCTTTAACAGCGTCGGCCATGCCCTGCAGGAAGCGATAGAAGGTAACGGCATCGTACTCGGCAGCCTGGCAGTCGCGCAGGATGCCCTGGCCACCGGCAAGCTGGTTCGGGTCTTTGGCGACGACCGACAACTGCCCGCCGCCTACCACTACCGCCTGTGCTGGGCGGACAGCGCGTTCGTTAGCGCCACCACCCGCCGCTGGGTGAATCTGCTGCTGCAGGCGGCAGACCAACCCCCGGCGTTCTGACGCAGCACGTATTGCGCCCACAGCAGTGAAAAATCCAACTATTTTATAATCAATTTTTTTGCTGCGAGACACACCGTGGACAGACAACGCTACCTGCAACATATTGGATTCGCAGGCATCCCCAAGCCCGACCTCCTGACGCTGCAACAGTTACACCGCTGCCATATGCTGAGCGTGCCCTTTGAGAACCTGAGCATTATTTATCGCCAGGGGATTCATCTGGAGGAACCGGCGCTGTTCAATAAAATTGTCGAACGCAACCGCGGCGGCTTTTGCTATGAGCTGAACCGGCTGTTTGCCGCGCTGTTAAAGGACATCGGCTTTAACGTGCAGTTTATTTCCGGCGAGATCCGCGCACGCGACGGCAGCTTCGGCGCACCCTTCGACCATATGGCACTGATGGTGGAGCTGGATCAGCCGTATCTGGTGGACGTGGGGTTTGGCGACTCCTTCCTGACGCCGCTGAAAATCACCACCACCGAGCAGCAACCACAGACCAGCGGCACCTTCCATTTAGAACAGGAAGGCGAGACCTATTATCTGGAACGCAGAAACGGCGATAATCGCTCGCACGCCAAAACCCTGTACCGCTTTACCCTGCAAGCCCGTGAGCCGAGTGAGTTCGACGGCATGTGCCACTACCACAGCACCTCGCCGCAGTCGCATTTTACCCAGCGGCTGGTGTGCTCGCGGCCAACGGAAAATGGCCGGGTGACCCTCAGCGAGAACAAACTGATTATCACCGAAGATCACCAACGCCATGAATCGACGCTGCATTCGGAACAGGAACGCCGCGAAGCGCTGATGCGTTATTTTGGTATTGATCTGGAAAGTTGAAAATATATACCCAAAATAATTGGAGTTGTATTGAGGCGGCCAGTCTGGAAGTCCCCAGGAGCATAGATAACTATGTGACTGGGGCGCACAGGCGCAGCCAACAAAGATACAGCTTCAAGTATGACGGGTATAACCGTGCCGGATGATGTGCTTCATCCGCTAAATAGCGGTGCCTAATAGTGCTACAGATGAAGAGTGTTCAGGTTATGCGCCAGGCTTTCCATTCTGTTCAGCTAATAAAATGCGCGCAAACACGCCTTCCATTTCACTCACCTTTTTTATAAATTCCTCTGGTGTATATACCACCCCGGCGTGGGCAATATAGTGCAGTGCCATTTCACGAGACTTTTGCATCACCCATTGATTTCTTAACATACTAATATCCTTCTATAATAAAAACGCCATTCAAACAGCAGGCCTTCTTTATAAAGTCAATTAAACAACTTCGACAGTTTGACCAACGAATAGGGGGTGTTATCTAAACCCAACTTCTTCAGCGCTTTGATTTTTTGGCTGCTGATGGTTTTGATACTTTTCCTTGTTCTAAATGCAATATTGGTGGGGCTCATGCCTAATATGACAAGTTTCAGTACGCTATATTCGATAAAAGATAAAACCTCGCGATGCCCTTTAGTGCCAGAAAAGTCCCCTCCCTCTATGACTTCACGCTCAAACACCTCAACGCCGGCCTCTTCCTCAATAAACCTAAGCGTTTTCATGGATAAATACTCCATAATTGCGATAACCCGCTTTTGCGCAATGAAGATGATATCCCGATGTCCATAAAAATGCGCATTCCTTAGCAAGGGTAAAATGGTTGGGTAGTCGTCATCTGTAATATGAATTAACACTATCGCCTGACCAACATCACCCCCGCTAAAATAATCCGGCCCAATAAATGCCATTTCATAGCCTGTTTTATTTTCAAAAACGGCCTTTAATGCCAGCCTGGTGAACTGGCATTGACTCATCAATAATATTTTTTTCATTTCGGCCAATACGCTAAAGAGTAAAAAAGGTTTCTGGAGTAGACAGTTATTGCCGTCAGAAGCTTGAGCGCGCAAACCGCCTGTCATGAGGAAACAATAACGCCGCCTCGTACCGCAGTTCATCGGCCCGAACATATTGTTGCTGTTGATACAAGATAACCAACAGGTTGGCGTAAACGTTTTTATCAATGCGGTGATTCAGATAACGCTGCGCCCATTGGGCATAGGTTTCCAGCCGCTGCTCGTCATGCGTTCGGTTAAAGGCAAGCAAGCCTGCCAACTGGCGATCAAACTGCAGGCGATCGTCATGCATCCAACTCGCCCAGCCCGGCAAGGCGTCCAGCTGCCGCATATCCTGCAACCCGCCGCGCTCCGCCTGGGTCAATACCCGCCCGCTGTAAAACCCGGTCGCCATCACGAAAATCGCCACCAGTGATAGGGCCAGCATCGGCAGTCGCCAAGGTTTTAACCCACAGCCGGTGCCAAGGCGCGGACTAACCAGTCGATCGAGCATTGCCAGCAACAACAGGAACACCAGCCAGTGCAGTGCCGACAGGTAAAACGGGTATTCGGTTTGGCTATGCAATGCAATCGGCAGCAGCGCCAGACACAGCGCCAACGCCTCGCCTGCCGATGCCTTACCGCAGGCAAAGGCCCGCTTGTCGCGCCAGCGGGCGTGGGCCAGCAGTTTGATGCCCGCCCGCACCAAGAGCAGCGTACCCAGCAGCGCGACCATGCCCCCTTCCACCCACCACAACAGCAATTCGTTATGTGGATGACGAGCAATTTCGGTCACCGCCGTGGGCGGGGTTTGGTTAATGCGAAAATGCTGAAAACTGTACTCAAAACTGCCATAACCCCAGCCAAGCAGCGGTTTTTCGGCGATCATCGCCAGCGTATCGCGCAGCATGGTGTAGCGCGCATGGTTGGAGCCGGCATGGCTGGCGTAGCGCAATGCACCGCCCAGCTCACTCCCCCACCACAGCACCAGCACGCCCACCAGGGTGCCGCCGGCCATCAGCAGTGAGGCAATGGCGACAGCCTGCGGATGACGGCGGCAAAAACACAGGACAAACAGCCCCAGCACCAGGGCACCCGCCAGCCAGCCGGTGCGGGATTGCACCCACACCAACACCATCGGCAGCAGCACCAACGCCGCGGCCAGGGCGCGGCGACGCCAGCATTCTACTCGCGGATCCAGTCGCTGGAACCCAGGCAGCACATACGCCGCCAACGCCAGCGCTAACCCGGTGGCGATAAAACTCGCCAGCACGTTAGGCTGCTGGAAAATGCCAAAGGCGCGCGAGCTGCCAGATGGGATCCAAAATTGTGCAATTGCTGGAGCAAACAGCTGCAACAGCACGATTAACGCCTGAACCACCGCCGCCGATAAAATCAAATACAGCACCGCATGGCGCTGGCGTGCGGTCATGCGCACCTGCAGCCAGGTGAAATAGAACGCCGCGCCGGCAAATAAGCCAGCCAGCCGCCAAACGGCGGCGCTTTGCCATTCGGGCCGGGTAAATATAACCGGCAGTGCCAACAGCAAACCGGCGGCTATTATTGCGCGACAGGTCGGCGTCATCACAACCTGGCACAGCGGTGTTGCCCGCCAGCAAACCCCCATCAATAGCGCCGCGCCGCCGTAGACCAAAAAATTAAATGGCAGCGACAATCCACTCCCGCCGGGGTTGGGGATATATATCGCCAGCGGAATAAAAAGCAAAAATATAAATAAGAAAAAAACACGATCGAATATCATAAAAAAACCTGGAAACATTAGAAAAAATGGCATTAAAAATAACGCCATTTAGATTAAAATAACATCAGATAAGCGTGCGGTACTTAACGATAATTAGCGTGCAGCACGATGCTTTTAGCCGCCACGCCCATCTTTAATACATCCTTCGCGCTAAGCTCGGTTTGTTAAGTGACGGTCGGCTGATTGCCGCTTTCACGTTATCCCAAAACATAATCGGCGTTTCGAAGGCGATTTTTCTCCCTTGTCCTCTAATACATAAGTGTAGTTCCATTCCCGTATGTTGTTTAAGCACTAGGACGGAGCACGCCATGCAGTTCCTGTTCACGCACATCATGATGACACACGTCAGACGGCGGACCGCCGCGGCACCGCGCGTTCACTCCCAAACAACGTATTAGCCGGTTGACTCCTTTCATAAGCCAGACAGTTGCAATGGGATGTATTTATCCAACAGGCTTACAGCGGTACGTTGATGGTTATCGACCCGGAATTTCGAATCACCAGCTGTCCTTTCTACAGAGTCGGCGGTTTCTCGTTTGCAGATTTGTGAGACGAATCCATGCGGGCGGTCCGTGTTATTTTTTGAGCTCCGGGCGGTACCAGGGCGACATATCAGAGAAGCACTATGTGTTGATCATATTACTTTTACCCTAACCCAGACCCACCCACACTTCCGACGCATTTAACATATATTGGTGGCTTGTCGTATTACCAAATCCGAGCGCACGTACAGGGACCGTGTGGCTCCACACTGTACAAAAGTCCGCGTAGGGTACCGGCAACTGATGGGTGGCGTCTTTTCCAAAGTGCGGGGCGGGCCAGGGCGGTGGGGCCGGGCCTCGGTCTCAGTCGTATGTGACATTCACGACCGCGCTGCCGGAGTACGTGCCTGGTCCGAGACGTTCGACCCCCCGCGTTTTGACGCGTAGAGGTACTGGACGGCTTTCTTGGCCGGACATATTGAAGACGCCTGGCACACCGTACCCCCGACCCCAGTCAAGGATGGCCACACTGGTGTTATCACCACCAAGCGGGATTTCTTCTGCACTGTTTGTTTCGATCCGTAATCTCACAGACTGCGAGCACCCGACCCGCACGTCTGGCACTGTTTGTTCTTCGGGCAGCC
This sequence comes from Serratia proteamaculans, assembly GCF_008830365.1. Lineage (GTDB taxonomy): Bacteria > Pseudomonadota > Gammaproteobacteria > Enterobacterales > Enterobacteriaceae > Serratia > Serratia proteamaculans. The sequence goes on from NZ_WBKI01000002.1 coordinate 422,419, forward strand.
GTCCTACAGTTGTGTCGAATGTAACAACGATCTGTGCCGGTTCTATCCTACAGCTAGGCACTTGCACTAACCCCTTAGCACAGTTAGATATGATAGTTCCAGCTCGCATGTTCCAAGCCCCTGTGCCGTCCATCGCTAGGACAACGCAGGGGTCGGCACCATATTTGTCGGGTAGCCAGTCATGCGCCACCCGGTCTTTATTGATTACCGTTGACCACCACTCGCCGATCGTCGCGTATTCTGAGTCGTCCCCCGGATGGCCGTGATTCCAATCGCCCGTATCTTGTGTACTGTAACCGTCCCGGCCCAGGGGTAGCCAAGATTCGGATATGGTGAAGAACCGCAAGCGACAATACCGAGTCCCGTAACACGGATTTGGGGTTGGGTCACTCGCGGAGGCCCCCACGATTTTAGCAAAAAAAGGACCGTTGGGATCCGACGGGGCCTCAGTCACGGAGACAGTAACGTTCGCGTGGGTATAGGCGGCAGGAAGGGTAAGAAGTGATAGCCAGATGGCACTTGCATGGATATTCACGGGTATATCTCTCAGAATTTTTATTAACCGGCAGATACCACTAAATATCATCCAATTGATGACCCAGCATTCGCTCTGCCCATAATGTCCACCGTGCCTCGTACGTTCGCACTCGTTCCACAGTTTCTGTCGATGACACCCCCTGTCGGCGAGCCTGCTCGTAAAGCCGCGCGCGTCGTTCACGATGGTGGTCCCGTGGGGCCAAGCCACAGAGCACCCTTGGGCAATCCGCGTAACATCACTATCATCAACCGGGCCGGGTGACTGGGTAGTGGCTACGCGGGTGCCTCCAGCGCATTCTCAGGTCGGTGTGTTGTACTCAGTTGTAGGTTAGGTTTACCACGGCAGTGCCGGAGACAACCCCCGCGTGCAGGTTTGCAAGGCCGACGGTCTTGACCCTTACCGCCAGCGTGGTTGGAACATTTTTCTCGACACGAAGCGCGCGAGGAACGCCGTACCCCGCCCCCCAGTCCAGCTGAGCATATGAGTTCACCTCCCCCCCAAGGGGGATTTTCTCCTCTTCGTTGGTCCGTACCGTTAACGACGTCGACTGAGTGCACGAGATTTGTACTGTCCCACCATCGGTGTCCGGCACGTTCACGCCCTGGGCAGTAGTCAGGGTAATGTTCACATGATTTGGCGTCAGCGAGCACGTCGGCATTGCGACATATGCATCAGCGCAGTTCGAGACCAGGGTTCCCGGGATAGACTGGCGGTCTGAAATTCTCATGCCAGCCAGGGCCATGCACGGCTTATGTATTTGGTGCCTGTCATCGTAGTCATAGCCAGAGATGCCCCGGTTCTTCAGGGGTACGGCGGCCCACCATTCACCCATCGTCCGGAATTTATAACTTTGATCATGGTCGCTCACGCCCGCGTATTCAAACCATCCATAGTCGTGTGACGAATGTTCCGATTGATTGTTTACGTCCCACTTTTTGTCGAGCATGACGAAGCGCAATTCGCAATTTCGGTCTCCAAAGCACGGGTTCGGCATCTTATCTTCAATCGACGCGGCTACGATATGGGAAGCTGCTCGATACGGTTCCGCCGCGGGTGGCGATGATATCGCGATAATTAGTGATGCGAGGCAACTCCGGCTCATCAGCAGTAGGGTCAGGAGGGTAATCGGTTTCATGTTCTGGATCTCTGAATTTTATCTATCCGGCAGATACCACTAAATATCATCCAATGGATGACCCAGCATGCATTCTGCCCATATTGTCCACCGTGCCTCGAACGTCCGCACTCGCAATTCAGTCTCTGTCGATGACAGCCCCTGTCGGCGAGCCTGCTCGTAAAGCCGCGCGCGTCGTGCACGATGGTTTTCCAGCGCTCTGGGCGCTATGGTGGCCCCCGTGGGGGTAAACCATACCCCCAGCCAGTCAAAACCCTGCGCAATCCTGCCCAGTTGCGTCTTGTCCGGATGGGTTTCAAACCCGCCCAGGTTAAAAAATTCATGCAGCCGCTTAACGCAGCGCCGCAGTTGCCAGCGGGTGCGGGTGAACACCAGAAAATCATCCATGTATCTTGCATAAAAGGTTCCTTCCTGCGCATTAAAATAGCTGTCAACGTGGTGCAACAAGCTGCCGCCAATCAGCGGGCTCAACGCACAACCTCGGCAGATGCCGTTTTGCGGGGTATAAAACTCACCGCCGTCTTCTACGCTGTAATGCACATATTGCTGAATCACATCAAACAGCACCGGGTCGGCCACATGCCATTTCAGCTGATTGATCACCTGCTGTTTACGGATGTGCCGGTAATAACCGCGAATGTCCGTTCGGTAGACAAAAGCGTATTCTCCGCCGGCCAGCGCCGCCCGGACTTCCGCTACCGAAACCACGCTACCGCCATGCCCGCGCAAGTGCATGCAACGAGCAGGTTTTGGCAACAGCGGTTCCGCCAACAACGCGGCCCACTTCAATATCAGCGCATCCTGCGCACACCACTGCACCCAACTGCGACCACCCCGCCGCAACGCCTGCATCGGCGCCAGCCGGTAATGCCCACTTTGCAGTTGCCGATAGAGCCGGTCGCCCTGCTGCGCCCAGTGAAAGCGCAAATGCCAAATGTCCGCATTGGGCGGTGCATGGCGACGACGTTGGCACAGCCAGCGCCAGGCGGCTTGCCATGCCGCCGCGCGGTTATTCATATTCCAGGCTAAAGGTCGCCACCGCGCTGAACGGCCCGCGCTCGATGGTTTTGTGCTTCAGCGCGTCCGGTTCACCCTGCACATAGGCGTGCGCCGTCAGAATATTGGCCCCGCTCACCAATGCCTGCGCCTTGCCTTGCTGGTTAATCGGCAACGGCTCACCCTGCGGGGTTTCCATGCCGATGGCGATGCCGCTGGCCTGGCTGGCACCGTTTAGCGCCAGCAACCCCGGCAGCGCGGTGCTTTCATTACCACTGAAGGTCACCCTGACCGTTTTGCCCAGACTGAGATCGCACTGCGCCAGATGCAACTCAAACGCCTGACCGGGCGTGCGGGTATTCAGATACAGGTACTTGTCGATTACCGTGTCAAAATCCAGCACCACCGTTTCATCACCCGGCGGGATCACGCAGGGTTCCGCTACCAGCGCACCGTGCAGGCGCATATTCTCCGCCGCGCCGACCGGTACACTACACAGCAGCAACGCCGCCGTTGCGCACCAACCTGCTTTATTCCCCATGCTTATTCTCCGCCTCATTGGTACACCGCCAGCAGGGTGGCCGTGGCTTCAAACGCCCCTTCTTGCAAGGCTGCGCCCGGCCGTTTGACCGGCACTGCTTCCAGTGTGGGCGGCGCGTTCAGCTTGATGGGGATCGGTTGATTCAACGTAAACCGCTTGCCGTTTTGCAGCAGGCGAACGGCCAGATCGTCCACGTTGCTCTCGATCGCCGCCTCGTCGTAATCCGCCGGGGTACCGACCACTGCCAGCGTCATGCTCCATGCCCCGGCACCGGGGCCACAGGTGATCCGGTAGTTCACCGGTTGCAGATAGTTAGTGCCATCGACCTTGGTGACCCCGACCCGGTTGCCGAAATCAACATCCACCTCGCCACCGTCGTTGATGGTGCACGGCGGTGGTTCGATCAGGGTGCCAGAAAAACGCATGTTGTCCGCCGCCACTGCCCGGCCACCCAGGGCCATTAACAGAAAAATGCTGCCATATCGCACCATTGCCTCAGCTCTTTTCATTGGTATGCCACCTGCATCGTCGCCCCAGCAGAAAACGCCCCGCCGCTCAACGTCGCCCCGGCCTGTTTGACCGGCACCGCCTCAAACGTCGGCAGGTTGGGATAGGTAAAATTCACCCAGGTGTTGATCGGCTGCCGATTACCGTTGCGCAACAGCGCCACCCCCAGATCGTCCTTGTTGGTTTGCAGTACATCGCTGTCAAAACCGGCGCCGGTACCCTGAATTTGCATTTTCATTGCATTGTTCGGCGCGTTTTTGCACTCCACCGAGTACACCACCGGCTGTTTCTTGTAACTGCCGTCGATACGGGTGGTCATCACGTCGTTACCAAAATTCACTTCAATCAGGTTATTGTTGTTAATCACGCACGGCGGCGGCGCGACGATGGTCACCGTCACTTTGATCGTAGCGACTGCCTGCGCCTGCGAGCCGTACAACAACACCAACGCCACCAGCCCACAGCCCGGTAAATACCGTTTTAACCTTGCTTTCATGCTATTTCCCTTAGTCATAGCTGAGCTGGAAATCCACCACCGCTGCATAAGCACCGGGCAGCAACGGTGCGCGGGTGCGTTCCGGCGTAATGCGGTAGTTCAGCGCGTTTTGCCCCACCACCAGGGCCAACGGCGCCCCCCGGCTACCAAGGCGGATATCCCCGCCGCGCTCATCACTAATGCGCAATGCCAGCCCGGAAGCACCATGCACTTTGACCAGCTCCGGGTTATCGGCGTCCGCCGGGGCGTTAAAACTGACCGATACCGCCGGCTGCTGGGCACTCCACAGCAGGTTGCCACTGCGTTCGTCCCGGTTGGCGGCCGGGCCGCGCAGGCAGTCGCGCAGGTGCAGCTGCACATTTACCGGCACGCCACGATCCCCCGCCTTCGCCAGCTGGGCCGTGGCGGTACTGCCCAGCCACACCGCCTGATACGCGCTCGCCATCTCCAGCCGACAGGCGCTTTCGGTCAGTTCGCCGCGCACATGCAGCACGCCATGGCTGCCTTCCACCTGCCAGTTGTCCGCCGCGATGGCTGACGGCAGCAGCCATAACATCGCGCAAACGCACACCGGCACCATCAGCGCCGCCGCGGTAATCACCAGGGCATACAACCATTCATGGCGGTGGTAACCGCCACTGTTCCATCGCCGGGATGTTGTTCGCATCGCTTATCCACCTGTTTTTCAGTGAGCCTTATTTGCTGCCCGCCACCGTCTGGCAGTTCGCGCCGTTACAGTTAAAACTCAGCTGCGGGCGGCCGCCGTAGTCGTTGACGTAAGTCAGCACCGGTGCGTTCCCCAGCGCAGAGGCCGCGACCTTCAGCGGCGCACTGCCCTTGGGTGCCACCATCAGCGGTTCGAAGCCCGGCGCGCTGGCACCATTCTTTTTGCTGCTGGCATCCACCAGCGTCACGTAATACGGCGTCGGGTTATTCACCTGGTAGCTGTCGCCCTGTTTGGTCAGGGTCAGTTTTTCCTGCCACGGCGCGCTGGCTTCCGGGTTGGCTATCGCAATCGCCTTTGGCCGGTAGAACAGCTTGATACGGGTTTGCAGCGCCAGTTGCAGCGTATTCGGCTTGTCGCTCTTCGGCGGGATCTCGCGCAGGTTGAAGTAGAACAGCGTTTCGCGGTCCTGCGGCAGCGTATTGGCAGCCGGCAGCCCCTGCACCTTCACCTGGCTCTTGGCACCCGGTTCCAGACGCTGTACCGGCGGCAATACCGTCAATGGGCTGGTGATTTTTTTGCCGTTGGCGTCTTCGATCCAGCCCTGCGCCAGGTAAGGCAGCTGCTTGTTCTCGTTGCTGATGCTCATGCTCACCGACTTGTCGCCGCCGCTGAAGATCACCCGGGTGCGGTCCAGCGCGATGGCGGCCGTTGCCTGTTGGGCGCACAGCAGGCCCGCCAGGCCGCCGGCAATTAATGTCACTAGATTATTGGTTTTCATTGATCTCTACTCTTTAACAGTGTTTAACGCCTTGCCGTTGGCCACCGGGCCGCAAGGCAGTAACAGATTGGTTAATTGGCTCGGCGACAGCGTCTGCGGCAGGGTAAGGCCGCACTGCTCCGCGCCGCCCCAGCTCACGCTCATCGCTTCCCCGGCATTAATACCGCTCAGGTACACTTCGCCGTTGTCATTGATAATGCCGACCTCCTGCCGCTTGCCGTTGCGCACCGTGGCGCCAAACGGCGGGGCAGAGCCGTCCGCCAGCCGCACGACCGCCATCGCCTTCTCGCCGGCGATCACCTCGAAGTGCCGGTAGCCGATGGCGCCTTCGGTCAGGGTGGCCTGCGCCACGCTCTGGCTGACGTCGGCGTTTTCCGGCAACGCATTCAGATCGATACTGAACTGGTTGCGGTAGTAACTGCCGACGTCCACCACCACCGCTTTGCCGAAAGCGTTGGTCAGGGTCGGCGAGCTGTAACCGCGGATCGGGATCCCCGGAACACCGTCGGTATCCAGCAACATGCGGGTGCCCCCGCTCATGCTGCTGCGGTGCAACGCCGCGCCTTTCAGGGTGGCGGTCGCACCGCCTTGCATCGACAGCCCCAGCGAGCTGTACTGCCCGGCCTGGTAGCTGGCGCTGGCGTTCACCTGGCTGAGATCGCCGCTGTGGCTGTAGTAGCCGCTGGCGGTTGCGCCGCTGCGCGCAGTACCGGCGCTCACCTGGTAGGTGTCGCGCTCATTGAGCCGGTCGTAATACCCCACCTGATGGGTGTTATCGTTGCGGTTATAGCTACCGCTGTAGCTCAGTGAGCCATTGCTGCCCCACGGCAGCGACAGCGACAGGTACATGCCGTCGTCGTTGGTGCCGTTATATTTGTTGCGATAGCCGGTCAGCGACAGGCTGATATTCCTGAAGCGCCCCAGGTCGAAATAGCGCGACAGCGTCAGGTTGTAACGGTCATTCGCCGGCCGGTCCCAGTAGGTCTGGTGGTTGTAGTTGAGATAGGCACTCAACCCCAGATCGCGGAACTGCTGGTTAAAGGTGATGGTGTACATCTCCTTGCTGCTGTTGGTTCGCGTACCGTCGCGGCGGGCATCCAGGTATTCGCCCATCGACATATAGTTGCGCTCCGAGAAGCGGTAGCCGGCAAAGGTCACCTGGCTGTCATAGTCGTCAAAGCGCTTGGAATAGCTCAGGCGGTATGAACCGCCGCTCAGCGTGCCCTGTTGCGGCAGGTTGGCGCGCGACTGAGTGGCGTCAAAAGACAGCGCGCCAAACATCATCAGGTCACGCCCCACCCCCAGCGCCAGCGCGTTGTAATCGCCGCCCGCCACACCGCCGCCGTACAGCGACCAGCCGTTGCTCACGCCCCAGGAAAACTCGCCGGTGCCGAACATCGGCCCGTCGCTGTGGTGCTGCCAGTCAGCCGGCCGACCGGCCGCTACTTTGTAACGCACCGAGCCCGGTCGGGTCAGGTACGGGATGCTGGCGGTGTCCATCTTGAACTCCTGCACGCTGCCGTCCTGCTCTTCCACCCGCACGTCCAGCTGGCCGCTGACCGCGTCGTTGATGTCCTGAATACGGAACGGCCCCGCCGCCACCTGGGTTTCATACAGCACGCGTCCTTGCTGGCGAATAATCACCTTGGCGTTGCTGCGTGCTATCCCCGTCACTTCTGGCGCATAGCCACGCAGGTTGGGTGGCAGCATGTTGTCATCGGTCACCAGGCTGGCACCGGCAAAACGCACGCTGTCGAAAATGTCGGAGTTTAAATAGTCCTCGCCCATCGTCAGCCTGGCGCCCAACTTCGGCAGTGCGCGGTAGGCGTAGTAACGGCTCCAGTCCCAGCTGGTGCGGGTCGGCTCACCGGAACCGCCCTGGCGATCCAGCCGCGATTGCCAGTCAGCCCGCAGCCGCCAGGCCCCCAGATTGCCGCCCACCGTGCCGTTGCCGCTGAGGTTATAACTCTGCGTGCCCTGCTTTTGCTGACGCTGGCTTTGCGCATTCAGGCTGTAATCAAACAGCAGACCGGGAATACCCTCGTCCCAGCGCGACGGCGGGTCCCAGTTTTCTGCGGTATATTCCAGATACGCCTGCGGAATATTCAGGTACAGTGCCGCCGCGCCTAAATCGCCGCGCATTTCCATCCCCTCCAGGCTATGGGGATTCAGACACTGGTTTTGGTGCCACCAGGTCAATTTCAGTAATGCAGATTCTTTCAGCCCCAGTTGTTCAACCAACTGCGGCGTAATACAGGCTTCACTGCCTTTGGCATCGTCATCCGGCGGATAAAACGCCACCGGCTGATCGGTTAATGTCTGTTTATTAATGTGCACGGCAAACAGATAATCGCCGGGCATAATAAAGTTGCCGCGAGAAAACTGCTCCAGGTCAATATTGGCGCGATCCGTCACATCCAGTACGTCGGTATTGAATTCAATATCAGCAGCTACGGCGCAGGTAGCATTCCCCGCCAGAATAAAGGCGATCAACAGCCCCAGGATTCTCGGTCGTATTTTCCCTATACAGCCATATGACGGAGTAGTTGACATCCGCAGACCCTTATCAATAATTATTTAATTCGCAGTTACCGCGTTCAGGCAGATTTAGTAGTAATCCATTTTAAAGCGCACGGTGGAGTAATAACTCCCGGCCTTCATTACCTGATTATTGCCCATCAACCGCAGGCCATAATTAAATTCCATAGTACTGGGTTGAATTTCATTTTTTGCCATAGGCATGCCGGGCACGGCAATATTCCCCCGCCTATCGGAAATCTGCAGGGCAATGCCCTTGGCGTTGCCATCAATACCAAATAACCCGGCATCTTCTCTGCCGTCAAAGGTCACGGCAAAATATCGCCAGTCATCCAGCGCAGGGTTGAATTTCTCTAACGTGCAATTCACCAGTTTAATATTGAATTCATGCAACTCGCCCTGGCCATCACGAATAATCTGGCTGACGGGCAATGTCGCCATGATAATGGTTTGATCAAGGCTTTCGGTATCAATGGCGCAGGCGGAGGCGATAATCCTGCCATTCACGGTCACTTCGCCATGCCCTTGATTGGCGGAGTGCGCCAAAGAGGAACACAGCAACAGATTAACTAACACCGCACTGTGCAATGTCCTTTTGCCATACTGTGAATGCATATCCGTTCCCAACATAACAAGTTAATAAGCAGCATGCGGGTTACCCCGCATGCAATTAACTGTGCGAATTAATCGCCGTGGGCTTATTGATACGCCAGGGTAAAGTCAGCAACAGAGTTGAATTCGCCCGGGGTGATGGCAGCAGAAGCACCGTCGCCCTGCAGGTGTGCGGTGAAGCGCAGGGTAGCCTGGCCGTCTTCAATTTTCTGCGCTTTGCTGGCTTTGGTCAGCGGCAACAGTTTACCGTCGATGTCGTTGATGGCGATGCTGGCACCACGTGCAGAACCTTTCATAGCCAACAGGCCAGGAACCGCTTCAGACTCGGTACCACTGAAGGTGGTAGTCACATCTTTAGCAGTTTCTATATCACAACCAACCAACTTGATCAGAATATCCTGCGGCGTAGACTTGCCACCATTTTTCAACTGTGCAGAGGCGATATCACCCAACTTCACGGTCTGATCCAGGCTACCTGGTTCGATAGAGCACGGTGCATCAATGATAGAACCTTTAAAAGTTACGGTACCGCCACCCTGGTTAGCGGCGTTAGCCATAGAGATAGTACCCAGAGTCATTACGGCTGCCAGCATGATTTTGTTCAGTTTCATTGTGTTAATTCCATATATACAATTAGTTTAATAAAGAAAGAGTCCTTGTGCTTACGCAGCCACCCTTTATTTGTTCACGTTCGCCAATACAGAGAATCTTGCTATCCCCCTGTTTGGCGATGTGAAAATGATACCCCTACCAAAAACAAAACAGCCAAATAAACTAAATAATTTAAAATTTACGATATTAAAAACCATAAAAACAAAATAAATTATATTTCTTAACTGGAAGTTATCAAAATAATGGCGACAACCAGATTATTGAACCAGAATAAAAACAATAAATTAGCACCATTGGAATTTTCTTATGTCGGCAGTAAGATTTTTCTTGAAAACCAAGTCATCTTCGTTAGGATATCTGCTGACAACAACACCTGCCAACACACATAAAACTTATAAATATGAAATACATAATAAATAAAATCGTTGTTTTTAACTCTGACGAACTGACATTATTTCTGTACGAGAATAACCAGGTTGTCACCAGACTGACTAAACCGGCAAGCCGGTTATTGTTGGAGTTAATACAGAACAACAAGAAAAACATTACCCGGGATGATCTCCTTGAAAGGGTATGGACCACTTATGGTTTCACCGCCTCTAATGCCGGATTAAATAATTACATTAGTGAGCTGCGTAAGGCATTCGCACTTTTGGGGCTAGTGAATGAAATTATCGTGACCATTCCTAAACTGGGGTTTCGCTTTGAAGGCTATATTGATCTCATCAATCCCTACGCAGAGGAAGCAGATATAACGTCGGCCGCAGAAGAAACAGCGGCCAAGCATACGGTTGACGAAAGTAAAAGTGCTGAAGGGTCAGTTGACACTCCGATAAAATACTTTTCAAAAGCCAAAATAAAGTGGTTGATTACTGCTCTGGGGCTGGCCGGTTTTTTTACATTAACAGCCATTACTCTTATTCAATGGGAGGACAGTGACGAATCCCATCCGCATCAAAAAATATTCAAAATTAATAACTGTGATGTCTATGCTGTGGGGAAAACAGATAGCACAAATGACTTAAGAATGGAGATTGAGGGCATTCTGAAGCGAGAAGGTATTGATTGCCTACATAGCTCAGGTGACTTTTTTTACATAGAGGACAGGCTTAATAAAAAAGACGTACGGGCTAGTTTGATTTCCTTTTGTAATAAAAATAAAAACAATCATTACGACGCCTGTTTCAATATAAAAAACCAGAGAAACATTACAAAATGACAAAGCTATTAATGGTACTTAATGGGTTTCTTTTTTTGCTGTTTTTGCCATTCAGCACGCATGCAGAAGAACCCTTCAAATGCACATCTCAGTATAAAACCTTGGTAGAAAAGGATAATGACTACACGCTGTTTGATGGTCGTCTCACCCTCTTCCTGAAAGATGAACATGGGGGGTTTTTCAGCCTGTCCGGAAAGGTTTCAACCAAAGAAAAAAATTACCTGCTGGCCAGGAAAAGCTATTTTACCCTCACCCAGCATGAGATTAATCAGGTCAAACAGGCGACGATCACCAAGGTGATAAAGCACCCTAGCGATACCACACCAGACCCTCTTTGGCTGGCCGATATTTTACCAGAGCTACCGGGGATAGATTTTCATATAGAAATATGGCGCCTAAAGGATAACCTTATGATGGTGAAGTCCATCAACACCGGGTATCTCATTTGTGCCAAGAACTGATAATTTATCTCAAAGAGAAAAATTAGCGCGGGTTATCACCAGGGTAACCCGCCGTTTTCTCACTTTAGCGGCAAATCACCCGGGCAATGTCCTTCGAGTTGGTCAGTGCACGCACTTCGCCAAACAACTCGGTGGCCTCTGCATACTCTTTGCGTAAATACCCCAGCCACTGCTTGATGCGCGCCACGTGATACAGACCGGTGTCGCCCTGTTTTTCCAGATGAACGTATTTTTGCAGCAGCTGCATCACCTGTGGCCAGGGCATGCGCGGTTCGTTGTACTTCACTACCCGGCTCAGGTTCGGCACGTTAAGTGCGCCGCGCCCCAGCATCACCGCATCACAGCCGGTGGTTTGCAGGCAGTCTTGTGCGCTCTGGTAGTCCCAGATTTCGCCGTTGGCGATCACAGGAATGGTCAGCCGCTGACGGATCTCACCAATCGCCGTCCAGTTAATACGCTCCGCCTTGTAACCGTCCTCTTTGGTACGGCCGTGTACCGCCAATTCTGTAGCACCGGCCTGCTGCACCGAATCGGCAATTTCAAAACTGCGGCTATCGCTATCCCAGCCCAGCCGTATTTTTACCGTCACCGGCAAATGGGCAGGCACCGCTGCACGCATGGCTTTGGCGCCCTGGTAAATCAGCTCCGGATCTTTCAGCAACGTCGCCCCACCGCCGCTGCCATTGACCAACTTGGACGGGCAGCCACAGTTGAGGTCGACACCGTAAGAACCCAATTCCACCGCGCGAGCGGCATTTTCTGCCAGCCACTGCGGGTATTGACCGAGCAATTGGATACGCACCAGCGTGCCGGACGGGGTGCGGCTGGCGTGATGCAGTTCAGGGCACAGGCGATAGAAAGACTTGGCAGGCAGCAGTTGGTCAACCACGCGCAGGAATTCGGTGATGCACAGGTCGTAGTCGTTCACTTCGGTGAGCAGCTCACGCACCAAAGAATCGAGAACGCCCTCCATCGGAGCCAATAATACGCGCATGTTCACCCCTGCTAAAAAAGACGCGCAATGATACGGGGGAATGCCCGCAGCAGACAAGCATCTGGGGGAATAAAACCGCTTAGCTCAAACGGCGAATAGGTTCTTCGGCGATAAACGCCTCGATGTTTTCGATCGCTTCGCGGAAATAGATTTGATAGTTGCTGTCGGCCACATAACCCAGATGCGGCGTCGCCAACACGTTGGGCAGTTGGCGGAAAATGTCATCGCTCGGCAAAGGTTCAACCTCAAACACGTCCAGCCCGGCACCGGCAATCTGCCCTTGCTGCAATGCGTCAATCAAGGCGCTGCGATCGACAATCGCCGCACGCGAGGTATTGATCAGATAAGCGGTTTTCTTCATCGCCTGCAGCTCTGGCCGACCCACCAGCCCACGGCTACGCTCACTGAGCACCAGATGAACCGAAACAAAGTCGCTCTGTTCAAACAGCGCCTGTTTGGATGCTGCCAGCGTCACCCCCACCTCGGCGGCCCTTTCTGCCGTCAGGTTTTGGCTCCAGGCCAGCACCCGCATACCAAACGCCTGCGCCACCACTGCCATTTGGCTGCCAATCTTGCCCAACCCCAGCAGGCCCAGTGTTTTCCCCTGCAAAGTCACGCCCAGCGTCTGTTGCCAAGGCCCGTTGTGTCGCAGTCCATGATTCTCCGGTACCAGATGCTTGGCTAACCCGAGCAACAGAACCCAGCTCAGTTCCATCGGCGCGGCAGAGCCACTGGCGGTGCCGCAGACAATAACCCCGCGCTGTGCCGCCGCCGCCAAATCAATAGAGGCATTACGCATGCCCGAGGTGATCAACAGTTTTAACTGAGGCAAACGCGTCAGCAGCGTGGCGGTGATTGGCGTGCGTTCACGCATAATCACCAAAATATCGCAGTCCTGCAGATGCACGGCCAGTTCCGCTTCATCACTAAAATGTTGACCGATGCTGAACACCTCAACCCGATCGCCGAGGGCAGACCAGTCGGCCATGCTGAGCGCGACCTGCTGATAATCATCAAGAATGGCACATTTTAGTTTCATCTTCGGCTCCGGGATTAGGCAAAATCAGTCGGCACGCACGTCAACCAACACCGGGCAATCGGCATTCTCAATCACCAGGGCGCTGTGTGACCCATTCAACAAACGTCTAAAGGGGGAAAGGTGACGGCGCCCCATAATGATCATCGTCGCGTTCAGTGTTTTGGCCTGGGTGACGATAGTTTCTGCCGGCTCACCGGCCACCACTCGTCCACGCGCATTGACGCCGGCGCCCTGCAACTTGACCAGCGCCTGTCGCACCACGGTGGCGGCGGCATTCTGTTCATCCTGCGCATAACCGAAATCTGCCGGATCTTCACCCGCTTCAATTTCATACGGACCCGCCATGGAATAACTGAGGTCCACACAGCACAGCACTACGACCGCCGCCTGCTGTGCCAACGCCTGTTCAGCAGCCAGTGAAATGACTTTGCGCGCATTGGCGGAGTTATCAATTGCGACCAACAGTGTTTTCATTGCCTTCTCCGGTTAATCTCGCGACGCCACCTTGCCAATCTCATCGATCAACGCGTCTTTACACTTAAGGATCTCCTCGCGGAAGCGAGCTTCATTCTTGGCCAAACGGGTGCTGGGCACTAACAAACTGATGGAGAAACGCCCCAGGATGGTGTCGATAGCCACCGCCATGGTAGAGACGCCTTCCAGCGTTTCTTCCCGATCGAAGGCCAGGCCGGTACGGCGTATTTCAGTGAGGTGTTCCAGTAAAGCAGGAAAATCTCGCACCGTCAGATCGGTTACCGCCCTATAAGCCTCACCCAGTAAATCCCGGGCCGCATCATCGCTGTTCAACGCCAGCAACGCTCGTCCGCCGGAGGTGCTGTACAGCGGCAGATTCATGCCAATACGCGGCACCACTCGCAGCTCACGGTCTGCCACAATGTAATGCACTACCGCCAGTTGCAAACCGCTGGCGCGTCCCAGCGAAACCGTCTCGCCGGTGGCGTCACATAAAGCCTGCAACCAGGGCGTCGCAATGGCCACCATTTCGGTATGCACGCTGGCAATCAGCCGCAGCAAAGACGGCCCTAGGCGCACACCACCGACTCCGCCCCGCACCAATTGCACAGAGTCCAGCGCGTTGACAATACGTTGCACGGTGGAACGCGGCAGATCGACCGCCAACGCTATTTCTCCCAGGCTCATGCCATTCGGCTTTGCCCCCAGAGCGTCGAGGATTTTCGCCGCGCGGGTGATGACCTGAATACCGCCGGCCCTTTCATCATCACAACATGTTGAGGATTCAGACATAGGGATTCTTTTCCTTACTTTTGGCCACACTGTAACATTTTTTTCTGCCAGACGGCATGCTGTACCACATTGCAATACAGCGCATCACAATGTAGCATGCGTCACAATGTATCACTATGCAATACAGTGCATCGTAAATTTCGTTTCTGGAGTCATACTATGAATGCTCAGCCTGCGCCTGCCGTCGCTGCGCCGCATCCTTTTACCCTGCGTCTGGCTGTAGGGTTGGTGGGTGTGCTGATTGCCGCCCTGACCTCTGGACTCAATGATCGCATCAGCGATCTGGCACTGGCGGATATCCGCGCGGCTATCGGTATCGGTTTCGACCAGGGGAGCTGGATCACTTCGGCCTATCAGGCGGCGGAAGTGTCGGCCATGATGGTTGCCCCCTGGTTTGCCGTAACCTTTTCGCTACGCCGTTTCGCCCTGGTGATGATCGGCGGTTTTGCCGCCGTCGGCGTACTACAGCCGTTAACCGCTGATCCCACGCTGTTTATTGCTCTGCGGGTGGTGCAAGGCCTGTTTGGCGGCGCATTGCCGCCGCTGCTGATGACGGTGGCGCTGCGTTTTCTGCCCCCCACCATCAAACTTTACGGGCTGGCCGCCTATGCGCTGACCGCCACCTTTGGCCCCAATGTCGCGGCACCGCTGGCGGCTCTGTGGACCGACAGTCTGGGTTGGCAATTTGTCTTTTGGCAGGCGATCCCGCTGTGTCTGATAGCCTCCTTACTGATCGGCTGGGGGCTGCCACAGGATCCCTTGCGGCTGGAGCGTTTCCGCCAGATCGATCTGTTTGGCATGCTCACCGGGTGCAGCGGCATTGCGCTGTTGATCCTTTCGCTGACTCAGGGTGAGCGGCTCGACTGGTTCAATTCGCCGCTGATTAGCCTGATGTTGCCGGTGTCTATCGCACTGCTGGTGACGTTTTTGATCAACGAGTGGTTCCATCCGCTGCCACTGTTAAAACTGCAATTACTGCAGCGCATCAATCTTTCTTATAGCCTGCTGACGCTGGCCGGCGTGCTGTTGCTGGCGCTGTCAGGCTCAATGCTGCCGTCGTTCTACTTTTCACAGGTGGAGGGTTTTCGCACCGTACAATTTGCGCCGCTGGCGTTAGCCGTCGGCCTGCCGCAGTTGGTGATAGCGCCTTTCATCGCCACCCTGCTGAATCTGCGCTGGATAGACGCCCGCTGGGTACTGACCCTCGGTGCCGCGCTAATCGCCGTCTCCTGCCTGCTGGGGATGCAATTGACCGATGACTGGGCACGACAAAACTTCTGGTTGATGCAAGGCCTGCAAGCGTTTGGCCAACCGATGATGATTTTACCGGTGCTAATGACCTCCACCAGCGTGATACTGCCACCGGAAGGCCCCTTTGCCTCGGCCATGTTTAACACCGTGCGCGGTTTTTCTGCCGTGGCGGCAGGCAGCCTGGTCGAGAATTTTATTAGCCATCGGGAAAAATTTCACTCGCAGCTGCTGGTTGACCGGCTGGGCAATCGCCCGTGGCTGATGACGGCAGAGAGCTCAGAACGCGCCAGCGGGGCTACGCCACTGTTACCGGACGGCTCAGTCAGTTCAGCGGAAAATCTCGGGCATTTTTCGACGCTGGTAAAACATCAGGCGGTGATCCTCAGCATCAGTGATGCCTATCTGCTGATTATTGGCTGCGCGCTGCTGTTGGTGCTGCTGACCGCCTGGTTGCCGAAACGAGTCTATCCGCCGCAAACGCTCTTACCTCTAGTTCCAAAAACATCAGGATCATAACCATGAGCTTCACACCTGCAAAACGAACCTTAACCCTGGCGTTGCTGCTGTTAATCCTGCTGGCTATCGCTTTCTTTGTCCGTTCCTCTCTCAATCGCCACCATTTGCGTACCGATGATGCGGTCGTGAGCGCAGATTACACGCTGGTGGCCCCCAAGATTTCCGGCTATATCCGCAGCGTCAACGTCGGTGATAATCAGCAGGTGAAAGCCGGTGAAGTGCTGGCGACCCTCGACGATCGGGATTATCGCGTGGCGCTGGAAACGGCACAGGCCAACCTGCAGATTAGCCAGGCCAAGCTGGCCAGCATTCAGGCGCAGCTGGATCAACAGCAGGCCAATATTGCCCAGCAGGAAGCCGGTGTCAGTGCCAGTCAGGCCACGTTGAACTATGCCGGGCAAAATGCCGACCGCTATCGCCGACTGCTAAAAACCGGCACAGCCACCGCCGATGAACAGCAAAAATCCGCTTCCGTAATGCAGACCGCAGCCGCACAGCTAAAGCAAAATCAGGCGGCGGTGGTTTCTGCGCGCAAGGAAGTTGGCGTGTTGCAGGCCAGTCGGAAACAGGCCGAAGCGAATATTGCCGCCTCGCAGGCCAGCGTTGATCAGGCGCGTCTGAACCTGTCCTATACCCGGATTATCGCGCCCATTGCCGGCACTATCGGTCAGCGTGCGGTACGTCAGGGGGCCTGGGTCTCTGCCGGTACGCGCCTGCTGGCGGTGGTGCCGCTACAGCAAAGCTATGTGATCGCCAATTTCCTGGAAACCCAACTGGCCAACGTGTCTGCCGGCCAGCCGGTCTCGATCAGCGTGGATGCCCTGCCCGGCGTGACGCTACGCGGCCACGTTGACAGTATCGCCCCGGCTACCGGCTCGACCTTTGCCGCCATCAGCGCCGATAACGCCACCGGTAACTACACCAAAGTGGTGCAACGTCTGCCGGTGAAGATCCTGTTGGAACCCAACCAGCCGGAACTGGCGCGGCTGCGCGTTGGCATGTCGGTGGTACCGGAACTTGAGATGCGCTGATTTTTACGTATAAAAAAGGCCACCCTAAAGGTGGCCTCAAACGGCTGACAACAGCGCAATTTACTCAGCCGGGCGGCTGCGCGGACGGCGCGGAGCACCTGAACGCGGCTTACCATCACCCTGCGGACGCGCACTGCCGCCACCGCGGTTTTCACGCTGACCGCCATTGCCGCCACCGTTGCCACTGCGCTGGCCGCCACCGTTACCGGAGCGTTGACCTCCGCCGTTGCCGCGTGGCGCACCGCGACCACCGCCAGCCTGACGACCGTTGATGATTGGCTCGGCCTTGATGCTTGGATCCGGCTCATAGCCCGGCAGGGCAATACGCGGGATCTCACGTTTGAGCAGGCGTTCGATATCGCGCAGCAGTTTGTGTTCATCCACACACACCAGCGAGATCGCCTCACCGGTACGCTCAGCACGACCGGTACGGCCGATGCGGTGCACGTAGTCTTCCGGCACGTTAGGCAACTCGTAGTTCACCACGTGTGGCAACTGGTCGATGTCCAGACCGCGTGCCGCGATATCGGTAGCGACCAATACGCGAATTTTGCCGTCTTTAAAATCGGCCAATGCACGGGTACGAGCGCCCTGGCTTTTGTTGCCGTGGATCGCTGCAGCAGTGATACCGTCTTTGTTCAGCTGTTCAGCCAGGTGGTTAGCGCCGTGCTTGGTGCGGTTAAACACCAAGACTTGCTTCCAGTCACCTTCGCCGATCATCTGGGACAGCAGTTCCCGCTTACGCTTCTTGTCAACGAAGTGCACGCTTTGCTCAATCTGCTCGGACGCGGTGTTACGGCGCGCCACTTCAACCGATGCCGGGTTGTGCAACAGTTTGTTGGCCAGCCCTTTGATGTCGTCGGAGAAGGTAGCAGAGAACAGCAGGTTCTGACGCTTGGCAGGCAGCTTGGCCAGCACGCGGCGGATATCATGGATAAAGCCCATATCCAGCATACGGTCTGCTTCGTCCAGCACCAGAATTTCAATTTTGGACAGGTCAACCGCGCGCTGGTGTTCCAGATCCAGCAGGCGACCCGGTGTTGCCACCAGCACGTCGACGCCGCCGCGCAGTTTCATCATCTGCGGGTTGATGCTCACGCCACCAAATACCACCAGCGAACGCAGGCGCAGGTATTTGCTGTAGGATTCGACGTTTTCGCCGATCTGCGCAGCCAGTTCACGGGTCGGCGTCAGGATCAACGCACGTACCGGACGGCGACCTTTGACCGCATGATCATGCTTACTCAGCAGCTGTAGCAGCGGCAGGGTAAAGCCAGCGGTTTTACCGGTACCGGTCTGGGCGCTGGCCATCAGGTCACGACCTTCCAATACGACAGGAATAGCCTGGCGCTGAATTGGCGTAGGTTCGCGATAGCCCTGTTCTTCAACAGCGCGCAGAATTTCAGCACTTAAGCCGAGGGTTTCAAATGACATAAAGAGAAAAACTCCAGATCCCCCCTAACCTAACAGTGTTCGGTGCAGTTTCCTGGGAGGATTATCAGACGGGACATTAAGCATGACCACGAGGGATTGGCACAAACTGCAGTGCACCAAGCGGGCGATTGTAGCAGAACTCGAACAAGAAAAGGCAAATTAAGTGACTCAGAGCACAATATGCCGAGAATTCAGCCTAATCTGAAAAAATGTCCTTAAATAAATCGAGGTTACTGATTGCATTTCGTGCAATCTGGCATAAAGTTAATCATATGATTGATTAACTTTTGCGGGCACCACCAATGCCAAATAATCAGACTGCCAGCCGGGCACGGGGTGAGCAGGCACGCCAGCAGTTGATCACCGCCGCCATCGAGATGTTTGGTGAATACGGCATTCAGGGCGCCACCACCCGCGATATCGCCCAGCGCGCCGGGCACAACATCGCCGCCATCACCTATTACTTCAATTCCAAAGAAGGCCTTTATCTGGCCGTCGCACAATGGATTGCCGATTTTATCCAGCAGGCGTTTCGCCCGCTGGCCGAAGAAATTGACCACTTCTGGCAACTGCCGGAAGCCGAACGTCCGCCGGAGCGCTACCTCGAACATCTGAAACGCGGCCTGCTGGCGTTCAGCGATCTGATGACTCAACCGCAGACGCTGAACCTGAGCAAAATCATGTCGCGCGAGCAGCTCTCCCCCACCGATGCCTATCCGCTGATCCACCAACAGGTGGTGGCGCCGCTGCATAACAAGCTGTGCCGCCTGCTGGCGGCCTACACTGGCATCGATCCGCAGTCGACCAAAATTGTGCTGCATACCCACGCGCTGATCGGCGAAGTGCTGTCGTTCCGCGTGGCGCGGGAAACCGTTCGCCGACAGGCTGGCTGGCAGCAGATCGGCGCCGTCGAAGCGGAACAAATCAGCGAGGTGCTGGCTGAACACATTGAGATTCTGGTTAATGGGCTGCGCCAACGCCATGGCGCGTAAACCCTTCGTCTTTCAAGCTACGGCGTTGTTGACTGCGTGCGCTCCCCCCAGTCACTTACTTAAGTAAGCTCTTGGGGATTCACGCACTTGTCGCCTAACCGTAACGTGAAATTCATTGGGTTTAATCTTTATAGGCAGGGAGTGTTATGAACAAGAAACGCAGTGCCTTTTTGGTGGCCGTTGTCGTGCTGATCGCCGCCGCCGTGTACGGAGTTTGGTATTACCAGCAGCATCAGGACCAACCGCTGACGCTGTACGGTAACGTGGATATTCGTACGGTGAATTTAGGCTTCCGCGTCGATGGGCGCCTGGCGTCGCTGACGGTGGATGAAGGCGATACCCTTCAACCAGGGCAATTGCTCGGCAAACTGGACGACGCGCCCTACATCAACGCGCTACAGCAAGCGCAGGCTAACGTCGGCAGTGCCAAAGCCAAACTGGCGCTGCTGATGGCCGGTTACCGCGCCGAAGAGATTGCCCAGGTACGTTCGGAAATGGCGCAGCGCCTGTCTGCCTTCAGCTATGCCGACAGCTTCCTGAAACGTCAGCAAGGACTGTGGGCGAAAAATGCCACCTCCGCCGACGCGTTGGAAGATGCCCGCACCTCACGCAATCAGGCGCAGGCCAACCTGCAGGCGTCGAAAGACAAACTGTCGCAGTACCTGAGCGGTAACCGTCCGCAGGAAATTGAAGAGGCCAAAGCCAACCTGGCACAAAGCGAGGCCGCGCTGGCTCAGGCACAGCTTAACCTGCATGACACCAGCCTGATTTCCCCGTCGGCTGGCACAGTGCTGACCCGCGCGGTCGAGCCTGGCACCATGCTCGGCGCCGGTGGCACGGTATTTACCCTATCGCTGACCCGCCCGGTGTGGGTGCGCGCCTATGTCAATGAAACCAGCCTGGGCAAAGCAACGCCGGGCACCGAACTGGAAATTTATACCGACGGTCGGCCAGACAAGCCGTATCACGGCAAAATCGGTTTTGTGTCGCCCACCGCTGAGTTCACACCGAAAAGCGTCGAAACCCCGGACCTGCGTACTGACCTGGTGTACCGACTGCGGGTTATTGTCACCGACGCCGATGACGCACTGCGCCAGGGAATGCCGGTCACCGTTCGCTTTGCCCAACCTTGAGGGAGCGGTGATGGAACAGGTCATTGAGCTTGAGGCACTGGAAAAGCGTTTCCCGTCATTGGAAAAACCGGCGGTCGCCAGCCTGACCACCCGGCTGACCAGCGGCGCGGTCACCGGGCTGGTTGGCCCGGACGGTGCCGGTAAAACCACCCTGCTGCGTATGCTGGCTGGATTGCTCAAACCCAGCAGCGGCACGCTGCGCGTCGCCGGGTTGGATCCGATCGCCCAGGATCGTCAGTTGCACGCCATCCTCGGCTACATGCCGCAAAAGTTCGGTCTGTATGAAGATCTGACGGTGATGGAAAACCTGACGCTGTACGCCGATCTGCGCGGCGTCACCGGCGATCTCCGCAAGCAAACCTTCGATCGGCTGCTGACATTTACCGATCTCGCCCGCTTTACCAGCCGGCTGGCGGGCAAACTTTCCGGCGGCATGAAACAAAAACTCGGGCTGGCCTGTACGCTGGTCGGCCAACCGCAGGTGCTGTTGCTGGATGAGCCGGGGGTCGGCGTCGATCCGATCTCACGCCGTGAACTGTGGCGCATGGTGCATGAACTGGCCAACGACGGCATGCTGATCCTGTGGAGCACCTCTTATCTGGACGAAGCCGAACAGTGCCGCGAAGTGCTGCTGCTCAACGAGGGCGAGTTGCTGTTCAGCGGCGCGCCGAAAGATCTTACCCAACGGATGGCCGGGCGCACGGTGCTGATCGCGCCGCCGACCGGTAGCCACCGCGCCCTGCTGCAACGGGCGATCTGCCTGCCGGCGGTCACCGACGGCGTGATCCAGGGCAAGTACCTGCGGCTGATCCTCAAGCAAGGCGAAGATCATCGGCAGGTCCTGCAAGCATTGGATCTGCCGGATGCGGAACTGAGCGAAGCGGATCCTCGCTTTGAAGATGCGTTTATCGATCTGCTCGGCGGCGGGCCAAACAACAAATCGGCGCTGGCGGAGATCATGCCGACCGTCGAGGGAGAAAGCACGGAAACGGTGATCGAAGCGCAGGGGCTAACCAAGAAATTCGGCGACTTTGCCGCCACCGATCACGTGGACTTCAAAGTGCAGCGCGGCGAGATTTTCGGCCTGCTCGGCCCGAACGGTGCCGGTAAATCCACCACCTTTAAAATGATGTGTGGGTTGCTGGTGCCGACCGAAGGCAAGGCCTTGGTGCTGGGCATGGATCTGAAAACAAGCTCCGGCAAGGCACGCCAGCATTTGGGGTATATGGCGCAGAAATTCTCGCTGTACGGCAACCTGACGGTGGCACAAAACCTCAAGTTCTTTTCCGGCGTTTATGGCCTGAGCGGCAAGGCGCAGCGCGATAAAATCAGCGAGATGTCCAACGCCTTCAACTTTGGCCCGATCCTCAACCAGACGCCGGACTCGCTGCCACTGGGCTTCAAACAGCGGCTGGCGCTGGCCTGCGCACTGATGCACGAGCCGGATATTCTGTTTCTCGATGAACCGACCTCCGGCGTCGATCCCCTGACCCGGCGTGAATTCTGGCTGCATATCAACGGCATGGTGGATAAAGGCGTGACGGTGATGGTGACCACCCACTTTATGGACGAGGCGGAATACTGCGATCGCATCGGGCTGGTGTATCGCGGCAAGATCATCGCCGCCGGCACGCCGGACGATCTCAAGCACCAGGTCGCCAGCAGCGATAACCCCAATCCATCAATGGAACAGGCGTTTATCGAGCTGGTGCAGGGTTATGATCAGGAGGAGCAGCCATGAGCCCAAAAATAGCCATGAGCGAAAAAAACGCCCCCCGCGATGACAGTGGTTTTTCCTGGCGGCGGCTGCGTGCACTGTGCCTGAAAGAGACGCGGCAAATCCTGCGCGATCCGAGCAGTGGGCTGATCGCCTTTGTCATCCCATTAATGCTGCTGTTTATCTTCGGCTACGGCATCAACCTGGACTCCAGCAAGCTGAGGCTAGGCATTCTGATGGAACAGCAGAGCGAAGAGGCACGTGATTTGGCCAATGCCTTTGCCGGTTCGCCCTATATCGAGCCGACCATCAGCGACAACCGCCAGCAGTTGATCCAACTGATGCAGGCCGGGCGCATTCGTGGACTGGTAGTGATCCCCAATGATTTTGCCCAACGCATGGCGCGACCGCACGACAGCGCACCGATACAAATTATTACTGACGGCAGCGAGCCGAACACCGCCAACTTTGTCCAGGGCTACACCCAAGGAGTATGGCAAGTCTGGCAGCAACAGCGTGCCACCGATAATGGGCGTGAGGAAAAACCGTTAATCGATGTACAGATGCGCTATTGGTTTAACCCGGCGGCCATCAGTCGGCACTACATTATTCCCGGTGCCATCACCATTATCATGACGGTGATCGGCGCTATCCTCACCTCACTGGTGATCGCCCGTGAGTGGGAGCGCGGCACCATGGAGGCGCTGCTTTCCACCCAGGTAACGCGCACAGAGCTGCTGCTGTCGAAGCTGGTGCCCTACTATTTTCTCGGCATGATCGCCATGGTGCTATGTATGGCGGTGTCGGTATGGGTGCTCGGCGTGCCCTATCGCGGCTCGCTGCTGATTTTATTCGTCATCAGCAGCCTGTTCCTTGCCAGTACGCTCGGCATGGGGCTGCTGATTTCTACCATTACCCGCAACCAGTTCAACGCGGCAATGGTGGCGCTGAACGCGGCCTTTCTGCCTTCGATCATGCTGTCCGGCTTTATCTTCCAGATCGACAGCATGCCGGCCATCGTGCGCGCCGTGACCTACATCATTCCGGCACGCTATTTCGTCAGCACGCTGCAAACGCTGTTCCTGGCGGGCAACGTCGGTACGGTGTTGATGATTAACTTGCTGTTCCTGATCGCTTCGGCGGTGGTGTTTATCGGCCTGACGGCCTGGAAAACCCAGCGGCGGCTGGATTAAGGGGAATTCGATGTTTCATCGTCTCTGGACGTTAATCATAAAGGAAATGCAGTCGCTGCTGCGCGATCCGCAGACCCGTGCCATCCTGATTATGCCGGTTATCCTGCAGGTGCTGCTGTTCCCGTTCGCCGCCACGCTGGAGGTGACCAACGCCACCATCGCGGTCTATAGCGAAGACAGCGGTCATGCCTCGGTCGAGCTGACCCAGCGCTTCGCCAAAGCCAAGGCCTTCTCGCATGTGTTGCTGTTGCGCAGCCCGCAGGAAATACAAACCACCATCGATAACCAAAAGGCCCTGCTGCTGATCCGCTTCCCGGCCCAGTTCTCGCGTGATATCGCAAGCGGTAATACGGCCCCGCTGCAATTGTTGCTCGATGGGCGCAACTCCAACAGCGCGCAGATCGCCGCCAACTATATTCAGCAAATTGTGCAGGACTATCAGAATGAACTGATCGGCGGTCGCGCCAAGCCGAACAACAGCGAGCTGGTGGTGCGCAACTGGTATAACCCGAATCTGGACTACAAATGGTTTGTAGTGCCTTCACTGATCGCCATGATCACTACCATTGGCGTGCTGATTGTCACCTCATTGTCGGTAGCGCGAGAACGCGAACAGGGCACGCTGGAGCAGTTGCTGGTGTCACCGTTGACCACCTGGCAGATTTTTATCGGTAAAGCGGTACCGGCGCTGATCGTCGCTACCTTCCAGGCCAGCATCGTGTTGCTGATTGGCATCTTTATCTATCAGATCCCGTTCGCCGGTTCGCTACTGCTGTTCTACGGCACCATGCTGGTTTACGGATTGTCTTTGGTGGGGTTCGGTCTACTGATTTCGTCGCTGTGCGCCACCCAGCAACAGGCATTTATCGGCGTGTTCGTGTTTATGATGCCGGCGATCCTACTTTCCGGTTATGTCTCACCGGTGGAGAACATGCCGGTGTGGCTGCAAAACCTCACCTGGGCCAATCCCATCCGCCACTTCACCGATATCACCAAGCAGATCTACCTGAAGGACGCCAGTTTCAGCATCATCTGGCACAGCCTGTGGCCACTGCTGGCGATCACCGCCACCACCGGCAGCGCTGCCTATGCCATGTTCCGCCGTAAAATTGCATAAAAAAAGACTCTGCGATCGAGATCGCAGAGTCTTTCTATTCGCTGTAAATCCTATGGATTTCATGCTGCGGCTAGGCGACAAGCTCGTGTATCCTCAGGAGCTTACTTAAGTAAGTGACTGGGATATGCGAGCACAGACAACAACGCTGCAGCTTGAAAGACGACGGATTTAGCGGCGGTTGCCGAAAATGCGCAGCAACATCAGGAACAGGTTGATGAAATCAAGGTACAGCGTCAGCGCGCCGACGATGGCGTACTTGCGGAAGCTGTCTTTGTCATCGGCGTTCAACTGCTCGCCCACCGCTTTCAGTTTTTGAGTGTCATACGCCGTCAGGCCGACAAATACCACCACACCGATATAGGTAATCGCCCACATCAGCGCAGTGCTTTTCAGCCAGATATTGACCAGCGAAGCCAGTACGATACCGATCAGCGCCATAAACAGCATGCTGCCGAAACCGCTCAGGTCACGCTTGGTGGTGTAGCCGTACAGGCTCATCGCACCGAACATGCCGGCGGTCACCACAAAAGTACTGGCGATCGAGCTGTAGGTATAGGCGATAAAAATGCTGGAAAGCGTCAACCCGGTCAGCGCCGAATACAACATAAACAGCGAGGTGGCGACCGTGCCACTGAGACGATTGACCATGCCGGAAATCACGAACACCAGACCCAGCTGCGCGATAATCAGGCCGAAGAAGGTGATCTGGCTGGAGAAGATAAAGTTAAGGATCGCGGGCGTGTTGGCCGCGTACCAGGATACAAACGCCGTCAACAGCATGCCACAGGTCATCCAGCCGTATACCTGCGCCATATAAGCCTGAATGCCGCTGTTGGCACGTTCGACGATTGAACCATTAGAGCGTGGATATCGGTCCATGACGGTTACCTTTTGCGTGTGGAACAAGATTTGAGTCCCATTTTACGAGACTCGGCCTGCTATAAGCCTACCACATAAAACCTAACCTGAAAGTTGCAAAGGTATTGATATATTTCTGCTGTTTACCGATTATTTAGCCGCTTTATGCCAGCGTTCCGCCGCCTGACGATCGCTGTCGCGTGCGTCAACCCAGCGGTCGCCCTGACCAACGGCTTCGCGCTTCCAGAACGGGGCGCGGGTTTTCAGGTAGTCCATGATGAACTCGCTGGCCTCAAACGCCATGCTGCGGTGCGCGCTGGTCACGCCGACAAACACAATCTCATCGCCTGGGAACAGCTCACCCACGCGGTGGATCACCGTCGCGCGCTGCAATGGCCAGCGGCTGCGTGCTTCGTCCACGATTTCCGCCAGCGCTTTTTCGGTCATGCCTGGGTAGTGTTCCAGCGTCAGCGCGCTGACGTTATCGCCCAGATTATGGTTACGTACCTTGCCGGTAAAGGTCACCACGGCACCGTCGTCGTCGCACTGCGCCAGCCACTGGTATTCTTCGCCGACGTTGAACGGCGCTTTCCCCACGCGGATACGGGTATTTTCCACCATTAACCTCCGGTTACCGGTGGAAAGAAAGCGACTTCGTCACCGGCGCGCAACGGATGCTCTGCCGCCACCAGCGACTGATTCACCGCGGTCAACAGCTTGCCGGACTCCAATGCCAACGCCCAGCGATCGCCACGTTCGCACAGCGCCTTACGCAGCGCCTCTACCGTTGGATAATCCGCCGGCATCGACAGATCGCCGGTGCCAACCAGCTCGCGTACCTGGGCAAAAAACAGAATGTTAATCATAGTTCCACCTTAAAATCACCGGATTTACCGCCGCTTTTCGCCAGCAGCCGCACCGGGCCGATCACCATGTCTTTTTGTACCGCCTTGCACATGTCGTAAATGGTCAATGCAGCCACCGAAGCGGCAGTCAAGGCTTCCATTTCGACGCCGGTTTTGCCGGTCAACCGACAGCAGGTTTCAATCCGCACCCGGCTGTGTTCCGGCTGCGCTTCCAACTGCACTTCAACCTTGCTCAGCATCAACGGGTGGCACAGCGGGATCAACTCCCAGGTGCGCTTCGCCGCCTGAATACCGGCAATGCGCGCCGTGGCGAACACATCTCCCTTATGGTGGCTACCCTCGATAATCATCGCCAGCGTGGTCGGCAACATTTCAACGAAGGCCTCGGCACGCGCCTCGCGCACCGTCTCTGCCTTGGCGGAAACGTCGACCATATGGGCTTCGCCCGCGGCATTAATGTGGGTTAGCTGCGTCATAGTTTTTATTTCTTCAAATGTGGCAGGAAGTTGCACGGGCGGTGACGCGCGTCCAACTGCTCTTCAATAATACGTTCCCAAGCGGTGCGGCAGGCACGAGTCGAGCCAGGCATGGCAAAAATCACCGTCTGATTGGCCATTCCGGCCAGTGCACGCGACTGAATAGTGGCAGTGCCAATCTCTTCATAGGACACCATGCGGAACAGTTCGCCGAACCCTTCCACTTCACGATCGAACAGCGGCAGCAGCGCTTCCGGGGTATTGTCCCTGGCGGTAAAACCGGTGCCGCCGGTGATCAGCACGGCCTGAACCTGCTCGTCGGCGATCCACGCGGAGATGCGTGCGCGGATTTGATATTTATCGTCTTTGACAATGGCGCGGCCCACCACCCGATGCCCGGCTTCAAGCGCGGCTTCCTGCAGATACTGGCCCGAGGTGTCTTCTGCTTCACCGCGACTGTCCGAAACGGTCAGAATGGCGATATGCGCCGGAATGAATTCACTGCTGGCATGACTCATTGCTTGCTCCCGTGCAATTTAGAAAAATTTAGCCGCCGATAAACGACAGGTTCTGCGTGATGCCGCTGTTGCCCTGGTGCAGGAAATGGGTCTGCTTTTTGGTCCGCAGCCCGCCCTGAATGCGATCCTTCAATTCCTCAAGCTGGCCGTCATCCGCCAACAGATCGCGCAGGCTAATACCCTGCTCACCGAACAGGCACAGATGCAGATTACCGATGGCGGAAACCCGCAGCCGGTTGCAGCTGGCACAGAAATCTTTTTCATACGGCATGATTAAACCCACTTCGCCCTGGTAATCCGGGTGGCTAAACACCTGCGCCGGGCCGTCGCTGCGGCCGCGCGGTTGCAGTTGCCAACCCTGCTGTTCCAGTTGCGAACGGATCACTTCGCCAGACACGTGGTGTTTGCGGAACAAATCACCGCCTTCGCCGGTTTCCATCAGTTCGATAAAACGCAGTTGGATCGGACGGTCTTTTATCCAGTGCAGGAAAGCGCCCAGTTGCTGGTGGTTAACGTCTCGCATCAGCACCGCGTTGACCTTTACCTTGCTGAACCCAGCGGTAAAGGCGGCGTCGATGCCCTCCATCACCTGGCGGAATTTGTCCTGACCGGTAATGGCGTGAAATTGACGGGGGTCCAGACTGTCGACGCTGACGTTGATCGCCGTCAGCCCGGCATCACGCCAGGCCATGACGTCGCGAGCCAGACGATAACCATTGGTGGTCACGGCAAGCTGGCGAACGGCAGGGTTTTCACGCACGGCGGCGATGATCTCGGTAAAATCGCGACGCAGCGAAGGTTCACCGCCCGTCAGGCGCACCTTTTCGGTGCCCAGTTCGGCGAATGCGCGGCTGACACGTCGGATCTCATCCAGCGACAAGAAGGTTTTCGGACTGCCGTTAGGGCGATAGCCATCCGGCAGACAGTAGGTGCAACGAAAGTTACACACGTCGGTGATCGACAGGCGCAAGTAATAGAACTTGCGCTCATAAGCATCAATGAGTTGCGGCACCATAACACCTTCCAAAGTCGGGAGATGCGAGCGTTTCCGCCCTGCACCCTGGTGGCTGACTTCGCCACGGCCCAAGCGCCATATCGTTCACCAGAACAACGTAGGCCCAGAGGCTAGGAGTTTTGGTTTCAGTTCCCGCTGCCTGAGTAGCCGGAACGAAACCGTGGTTTTCATCAGAATTCTAGCGCTAAACAAAGGCGATAGCCAACGCCCAATTTCGCTATATAATTGTGTATACAGCGTTTTTAGGCGATTCCAAATCGGGTAAACCATGATAAACGCCCTTTACGCAGACGAATTGACCGGAATCACGCAAATCACACTCTTTTTCGCGTTTTTACGCCAAATCCGCTACTTTATGCGGGCAGTTAAGCCCCTTTGTAAGGAAATTTATGCGTAATCGTACCCTGGCCGATCTCGATCGGGTGGTGGCATTAGGTGGTGGTCATGGTCTTGGCCGCGTGATGTCTTCCCTGTCGTCTTTAGGATCCCGTTTAACCGGTATTGTCACCACCACCGATAACGGCGGTTCCACTGGCCGTATTCGCCGTTCAGAAGGCGGCATTGCCTGGGGCGATACCCGTAACTGCCTGAATCAGCTGATTACCGAACCGAGCGTAGCCTCCGCGATGTTCGAGTACCGCTTTAGCGGCAATGGTGAACTCTCGGGGCATAACCTCGGCAACCTGATGCTGAAGGCGTTGGATCACCTCAGCGTGCGTCCACTGGAGGCGATCAATCTGGTACGCAGCTTGCTGAAGGTGGACGCCGCGTTGATCCCGATGTCCGAGCAACCGGTGGATCTGATGGCGCATGACCATGAAGGCAACCATGTTTACGGTGAAGTGAATGTCGATCAACTGACTGACATGCCGCAGGAACTGATGCTGTCACCGCACGTCCATGCTACGCGAGAGGCGCTGGACGCCATCGCACAGGCCGATGTGATCCTGATCGGCCCTGGCAGCTTCCTGACCAGCCTGATGCCGCTGCTGCTGCTCGATGACCTTACACAGGCGTTACGTCGCAGCAGCGCCAATATGATTTATATCGGCAATCTGGGCCGCGAACTGAGCGTTGCCGCAGCCGCCCTGACGCTAAAGAACAAGCTGGAGCTGATGGAAGAGAAAATTGGCCGCCGGATGATCGACGCGCTGATTGTTGGGCCGACGGTAGATGCCAGCGAAGTACAGGATCGGGTGGTGATTAAACAACCGCTGGAAGCGACAGATATCCCTTACCGCCACGACCGTCAGTTGCTGCGCCAGGCGCTGGATCAGGCATTGATAGAGTTGGGTGCCCGCGGTTAAGGCTTTACTGGCCGCCGCGCAACCACGGGTTATCGCTGGCGGCCTTCTCGACCATATCGATATAAAGATCTTCCACCTGCTTGCGCGCCCACGGCGTGCGGCGCAGAAACTTCAGGCTGGATTTAATGCTGGGATCGCTGCTGAAGCAGTTGATGCGAATGCGTTCAGCCAGCCCTGACCAGCCGTAGTTCTCCACCAGTTTATTTAAAAGTTGTTCCAGAGTGACGCCGTGCATCGGGTCTTTGGACTGGTGTTCGGTCATGGTCTGCAGCTCGTAGTAGTCAATTGGCCGCACACCATAATCAGCTTTGGCGGAGGCGACAAGGATTTTATGTTTGGCAGCGCCCCCCCTGGCGGCGCCCCAACCGGTCACGAAATAGCGATAAACTGCTCGCGCAGCTGGTGGATCTCATCACGCAAGCCTGCCGCCAACTCGAACTCCAGATTCTGTGCGTGGGTATACATTTGCGCTTCCAGCTCGCGGATTTTTTGATCAAGGGCTTTTGGCGTGAGGTGTTGATATTGCGCGGCGTTTACCGCCGCCTTGCCTTTCCCTCGGCCCTTGCCGCGATTACCCGGTTTGCCCAGCTGCAATACATCGGAAACTTTCTTGTTCAGGCCCTGCGGCACGATGCCATTTTCTTCGTTGAACGCCTGCTGTTTGGCGCGACGACGTTCGGTCTCGCTTATCGCCCTGGCCATCGAGTCGGTAATTCTGTCACCGTAGAGGATCGCTTTACCATTGAGATTACGCGCCGCACGACCAATGGTCTGGATTAACGAACGTTCGGAACGCAGGAAGCCTTCTTTATCTGCGTCCAGAATCGCCACCAGCGACACCTCAGGCATGTCCAGCCCCTCACGCAACAGGTTGATACCCACCAGCACGTCAAACTCGCCCAGGCGCAGGTCACGAATGATTTCGACCCGTTCCACTGTATCGATGTCCGAGTGCAGATAGCGTACCCGCTCGCCGTGCTCTTCGAGATATTCGGTCAGGTCTTCCGCCATGCGTTTGGTCAGGGTTGTGACCAGTACGCGTTCGTTGATTGCCACCCGCTTGCGAATTTCAGACAGCAGGTCATCCACCTGGGTGGTCACCGGCCTGACTTCTATTAGAGGATCCAGCAAGCCGGTAGGGCGCACCACCTGATCGATAATATCGTCGCCGGACTTCTCCAGCTCATATTTGCCCGGCGTGGCAGACACATAAATGGTCTGCGGCGCCAAAGCTTCAAACTCTTCAAAGCGCATCGGGCGGTTGTCCAGCGCCGACGGCAGGCGGAAACCGTATTCCACCAGCGTCTCTTTGCGCGAACGGTCGCCCTTGTACATAGCGCCGATTTGCGGAATGGTGACGTGGGATTCATCGACCACCAGCAGGCCATCCGCCGGTAAATAATCAAACAGCGTCGGCGGTGGCTCGCCCTCTTTACGTCCGGACAGGTAGCGCGAATAGTTTTCAATGCCGGAGCAGTAGCCCAGTTCGTTCATCATCTCCAGATCAAACTGGGTGCGCTGCGTCAGGCGCTGTTCTTCCAGCAACTTGTTGTTGGCCAGCAACACCTTGCGCCGCTCGGCCAGATCCACTTTGATCTCTTCCATCGCCTGCAGGATCCGCTCACGCGGCGTCACGTAGTGCGACTTCGGGTAAATGGTAAAACGCTGGACCACCTGTTCGATCTGGCCGGTCAAAGGATCAAACAGCGAAAGCCGCTCGACTTCCTCATCAAACAGCTCGATGCGCAGCGCCAACTCGTCTGACTCCGCCGGGAAGACGTCGATCACCTCGCCGCGGACGCGGAAGGTTGCGCGCTGGAAGGCCTGATCGTTGCGGGCATATTGCAGCTCCGCCAAACGACGCAGGATCGAACGCTGATCGATGATCATGCCCTTGGTCAGGTGCAGCATCATCTTCAGATACAGATCGGGATCGCCCAGGCCGTAAATCGCCGAGACCGACGCCACCACGATCACATCGCGGCGCTCCAGCAATGCTTTGGTCGCGGAAAGACGCATCTGCTCGATGTGTTCGTTCACCGCAGCATCTTTTTCGATAAAGGTGTCGGAGCTGGGTACGTAGGCTTCCGGTTGGTAGTAGTCGTAGTAAGAAACAAAATACTCGACCGCATTCTCGGGAAAGAACTCTTTCATCTCGCCGTACAGCTGCGCCGCCAGCGTTTTGTTAGGTGCCAGCACCATGGTGGGCCGGTTCAGATCGGCTATCACATTGGCGACGGTAAATGTCTTGCCCGACCCGGTAACGCCCAGCAGCGTCTGGTGTGCCAGACCGTTTTCCAGGCCCTCTTCCAGCTTGCTGATGGCTTGTGGCTGATCGCCGGCCGGTTTGAATTCGGAATGCAGTTTGAAAACTTTACTCATGGACTCGGCTACCCTGTGGAGATGTGCGCGCTCAGGCGGCCATTGAGCTGATGCTCAATTGATGGCCTCTAATTATGGAAAGCCCCGGCGATTTTTGCCAGTGCCTATGATACTGGATATAAAACCAGCTTCAAGCGATTCGTCGCTTAAGCGTGCGCCAAACCAGGCCGAATGCACCGTTGGGGTTACAGCCGCGTGACATTTTTATTGTCAATAACAGATTTATCCCCAAAATCCGTCACGAATTAACTTATTGATAGCACTGCGGCCAAAAATCATACATAGAGACTTCATCAATACATTGGCCGCTTGATTTTAGTTAAAATATTGATAATTAATGATTTTACAAAAAAGACGAGATTGCGGACAAAGCGAACAGAACCCGCGTCCGCTCTCACTTTAAACCAGTTTTCTCAATCTAATGCACAAGGTTATCCACAGGAATGGTGGATAACTCTCACCACCCCGCCCCGGCTGGGAGTTGCAGAAAGAGCGCTTTTTGCCGTTTCTGTCCGCCAAGATGACTTTTTTAGTTATTTTTTCACAATAATATCGCTTTGGTTATGCCGATTAATGCTAAAAAGCCCCATTGCCAAAAACGGATTTATCTCATTGCTGCCATCACCTGATGCATCTTGCTACAACCGACGAAATAGTTTGCACCATAAGCATTCTTCGCAGCACTGGAAGAGTGCAAAAATCGTCCGCGTTAACTTTCCCCTCTATTTTCACTTGGTCCGCCAGGCCCGTCCTGGCGCGAAAAACCGTTAACAAGGCAATAACAATCCTGTTTTTAACGGTTTTATAAAGTTGGCCCAAGGGTTGCATTACCCTTGGGTGGCAAAAGTTCGATCGGGATAAATAACCGGGATGTAATGGCGGAATTATCCGCTGTAATTTTGCGTACGGACGGAAGTAAAACAACCGCTCTTTACTTGATAAAGACTAAAGAGCACGGACAAGCCGACAATAACTGCGTTTTCTGCCTAT
Organism: Serratia proteamaculans; assembly: GCF_008830365.1. Classification (GTDB taxonomy): domain Bacteria; phylum Pseudomonadota; class Gammaproteobacteria; order Enterobacterales; family Enterobacteriaceae; genus Serratia; species Serratia proteamaculans. The sequence continues at coordinate 455,614 of NZ_WBKI01000002.1, forward strand.
GTATCACTTGTTTTACCCGAATTTAAACTGCCTGGTAAAAGGCAGTCATTCAGCACTTTATTCTGGACATTAAAGCACTCGGGAAAGAAACCGCTACTGTGAAAACGGTGGCAAGGAGTGGAATACGATTCTTTGAGGAGAATGCCGGATGTTGAGTTTAAGGTCAGTGAATCAGTTTTACGGGCAAACCCATACCCTGTGGGACATCAATCTGGAATTGCCGCGCGGCCAGTGCACGGTGCTTATCGGCCGTAACGGCGTGGGCAAGACCACGCTGGTGAACTGCATCATGGGCCATTTGCCGGTGGTCAGTGGCAGCATGACCTGGCAGTTGGCGGATGAACCGCCACAAAACCTGCTGCGGCAACCGGTGGAAACCCGCACCGCGCTGGGGATCAGCTATGTTCCGCAAGGACGACAAATCTTTTCGCAGCTCAGCGTAGAGGAAAACCTGCAGGTAGCGCTGATGGCCGGCCGCGATAAAAACCGCCGCATTCCGCCTTTGATTTATAACCTGTTCCCCAACCTGCGAGAAATGCGCAGCCGCAGAGCCGGCGATTTGTGCGACGGCGAGCAGCAGCAACTGGCGATTGGTCGCGCCCTGGTGCTGGAGCCGGAACTGTTGATCCTCGATGAACCCACCAACGGCGTGCAACCCACCATTGCTGCCGATATCGGTAACGTGATCCGCAAACTTAACCGCGAACTGGGTATGACTATCCTGCTGGTGGAACACAAGCTGCCGTTTGTCCGTCGCGTGGCGGACCGTTTCTGCCTGATGGATCAGGGGCGCAGCGTAGCCGATGGCACGCTGGAACAGTTGGACGAGGAGTTGATTAATGCCTACCTGGCAGTTTGAGGCCGTGAACTGGGGAAAATACTTCCCCAGTTCAGACTGCTGGCAAAGCCCGTTATTAGGGAGAGCGCACCGAGGAGCGCCAAGCCTAGGTATCTCTGGTTCAAAAACAACTGTTATAAAACGCTCAAATCAAGATAGTGCCCCAAAGCCTGCCGTTCGGGTTCGGCCAGATGGGGGATCTCTCCCAGCAATGGCGCTGGCAGCATGCGGCGCAGCGTGGTCAGATATTCCTGATGGCGAAGGCCCGGCGCACTGACGTCGTTGGCAACCCAGCCCACCAGCGACAATCCCGCCTGTTGGATCGCCTGCGCGGTCAGCACGGCATGGTTAATGCAACCCAGTTTGATGCCCACCACCAGGATCACCGGCAGTTGCTCCCGCTGTACCCAGTCGGCGAAGGTATGCTGCCCGGAAAGCGGCGTAAACCAACCGCCTGCCCCCTCGATCAACACCCAGTCAGCCCTTTGCTCCAGGTGGCGCAGACCGGCGGAAAGCCGGGCTAGCTCGATTGGCCGCCCCTCGTCGGCACTGACAATGTGCGGCGAAGTCGGTTCGGCAAACACATAAGGATTCACTTCTTCGTAGCTCAGCGCCACGGCGCTGTTGGCCTGCAATGCCAGCGCATCGCCGTTGCGCAGCCCCTCGGCCGTCATGTCACTGCCGGAAGCGACCGGCTTGTAACCAGCCGTGCGATAACCCGCCGAATTGGCCGCCTGCAACAAGGCGCTGCTGGCCACGGTTTTACCCACTTCGGTATCGGTGCCGGTGACGAACCAACGCTTAATCACGATAAATCACTCCATAAACCAGATGATAGCTGAGCGGGAATTGTCCACCATGGCGCGGATAGGCAGCCTGCAAGGCGGCAAGCCGCCGACGGGACAGCAAACCGGCTTCGCGCCCCTGATGCAAATGGGTGGCGCCGATCCCCTTGAGCGATCGCATCAGCGCCATCACATCAGGATAATGCAGGGTTTGCCGCTCCGTCTCCAGACGGTGACGATAGCCGGCGCAGGCCGCGTCGATCTGCGCCAGCGGCAGAAAGTCGTTCACATGGCGTTCGCCGTCTACCTGCTGCCAGGCATCGCCCAGTTCGCCCAGCGATCCTTCCGCCAGGGTAGAAAACAAAATCACGCCACCCGGCCGGGTTACCCGGTACAACTCCGCCAAAGCGCGCGGTAAATCGCTGCACCATTGCACCACCAGGCTGCTGAAACAGATATCCACCGCGGCCGCAGGCAGCGGCACATTTTCGATATCCCCCAACAGATAGTGGTCCGCAGCCTGCTGCTGGCGGGCGAATGCCAACATGCCCGGCGCCAGATCGAGCGCGGTGACCTGCTTGCCGAGTTCGCGCCAGCGACGGCTAAAGTGACCGGTGCCACAACCTGCATCGAGCAGTTGCTCGCCCCGATGCTCCGCCCCCATCTCCAGCAAGCGCTCACCGACGTCGCGTTGCAGTGCCGCCGCCGAATCATAACTGCCCGCCGCACGGCTGAAAGCCGAGGCGACCGCCTGCTTGTTGACCGGCTCAAAGGCTGACGTCATGCAATACCTCCAGCAGACGATCGATATCCTGCGGTTGATGCGCCGCCGTCAGGGTAATACGCAGACGCGCCCCGCCCGGTGGCACCGTTGGCGGACGAATAGCGCTCACCCACAGCCCCTGTTCGCGCAGACTTTGCGCCAGATCGAGCGCTCGTTGGTTATCACCCACCAGCAAAGGCTGTATGGCGGTAACCGACTCCGTCAGGCTGAGCGACAACTGGGCTGCCCCCTGACGGAGACGCTGAATATTATCCTGCAGCCGGGCACGCAATTCGTCGCCCTGTTGAATGCAATGCAACGCCGCCTGCAATGCGCAAGCCTGCGCCGGTGGCATCGAGGTGCTGTAAATCAAATGGCGGGCAAACTGCAGCAGATATTCGGCGGTGGGTTCATCACACAACACTGCGGCACCGCTGAGGCCAAAGGCTTTGCCGAAAGTGACCACCAACAGTTCGGGCCGTACACCCTGCTGCCAGCAACTGCCGCGCCCCTGCTCGCCGTGTACGCCGATACCGTGGGCGTCATCGACCATCAGCCAGGCCCCCGCCGCGCGGGTCAAACGGTGCAGCTCCGCCAGTGGCGCACTGTCGCCGTCCATGCTGAATACCCCTTCGGTCACCGCCAACATTTGACCGTCGCAGGGTTTGGCGAGTAAATCAGCCAGCGCCTGGGGCTGATTATGACGAAAACGACGCAACTGGGCCGGTGAGTGGGCAGCCGCCTCCAGTAAAGAAGCATGGCTGAGCCGGTCGGCTAAAATACGATCCTCGGCCTGCATCAGAGCCGCCAGCAGCGCCTGATTGGCGGCATAGCCAGAGATAAACAGCAACGCACGCGGGTAGCCAAGCCAGTCCGCCAGTTGCTGTTCCAGCACCTGATGTGCCGTAGAAAAACCGGTAACGTGACCAGAGCCACCGCTGCCGACCCCATACTGCTGCGCGCCCTGCTGCCAGGCGGCGATCACCTGGGCATTCTGGCTCAGGCCAAGGTAGTCATTGCCGGAGAAATTCAGGTAATGCTCGCCATTAAGCTGAATATGGCGACCATTGCCGCCCTGATTCACCTGGCGACGGCGGTAAGCGGCGCTCTGTTGCCGCTCCTCCAGCGCTTGTTCAATGCGTTGTTGCCAGCTCATTACAGTGCCGCGTTGTAAAACTCAGCGGTATCCGCCTGCATCAACTGCGCAGCCAGCGCCTGCTGTTGCTGGTTGTCGCCGTGCTCGGTTTCGGTCTGCTGCGGGTTCAGGCCCAGTTTGCGGAACAACTGCAGGTCTTTGTCTTCTTCCGGGTTTGGCGTAGTCAGCAGTTTGCAGCCATAGAAGATCGAGTTGGCACCGGCCATAAAGCACATCGCCTGAGTTTGCTCGTTCATCTGCTCACGGCCGGCGGAAAGACGCACGTAAGAAGCCGGCATCATGATGCGTGCCACCGCAATGGTGCGGATGAAATCAAACGGATCGACGTCTTCGTTATCGGCCAGCGGCGTGCCTTTGACCTTCACCAGCATGTTGATCGGTACGCTCTCCGGCGGCGTCGGCAGATTGGCCAATTGCACCAGCAGCCCGGCGCGGTCACGCACCGTTTCACCCAGCCCGACAATGCCGCCGGAACAGACTTTAATGCCCGCGCCGCGCACTTTACCCAGGGTATCCAGACGTTCCTGATAGCTGCGAGTGGTGATGATATTGCCGTAAAATTCCGGCGAGGTGTCCAGGTTATGGTTGTAGTAATCCAGCCCGGCATCCGCCAGCCGTTCCGCCTGCGTACCATCCAGCGTGCCCAGCGTCATGCAGGTTTCCATGCCCATCGCCTTCACCCCTTGCACCATCTGTTGCAGGTAAGGCATATCGCGCTCGTGCGGGTTTTTCCACGCCGCTCCCATACAGAAACGGGTCGATCCATTCGCCTTGGCCTTACGCGCCGATTCCAGCACCTGCTCCACCTGCATTAGCCGCTCCGACTCCAGGCCGGTTTTGTAGCGCGAACTTTGCGGACAGTACTTGCAGTCTTCCGGACAGGCGCCGGTCTTGATTGATAACAGCGTGCTCACCTGCACCTGACGTGGGTCAAAGTGCTGGCGATGAACCGTCTGGGCTTCAAACAACAGTTCAAGCAGGGGTTTATCAAACAGGGTCTGGGCAAGACCCACTGTCCAGTGAATGCGATCGGCCATCACGGCGTCTCCAAAAATGAAAAAAGTGTCGTCAGTTTAGATATTGTGGATATACTGTCAACCATTACGAACATCATTTGGTTTACAAGTATGTCTATCACTGCCTCCGACCTTGAATTCGACCAGCGCCATATCTGGCACCCTTACACTTCAATGAGTCACCCACTGCCCTGTTACCCGGTAGAGGCCGCCAGCGGCGTTGAACTGCAGTTGGCCAATGGTCGACGCCTGGTTGACGGTATGTCGTCCTGGTGGGCAGCCATTCACGGCTATAACCACCCGCAGCTGAACCTGGCTGCCACGCAACAGCTGGAAAAAATGTCGCACGTGATGTTCGGCGGCATTACCCATCCTGCGGCTATTGCCCTGTGCCGCAGCCTGGTGGCCATGACGCCGGAAGCATTGCAGTGCGTGTTCCTGGCGGATTCCGGCTCGGTGGCGGTGGAGGTGTCGCTGAAGATGGCGCTGCAATACTGGCAGGCGCGCGGGGAACGGCGGCAACGCATTTTGACCCTGCGTCACGGCTATCATGGCGATACCTTTGGTGCGATGTCGGTGTGCGATCCGGACAACTCAATGCACAGCCTGTATCAGGGTTATCTGGCACCACACCTGTTCGCTACCGCGCCGCAGTGCGGTTTCGATCAGGCCTGGGATGAAAATGATATCGCGCCGTTTGCCGCCCTGCTGGAACAGCATGCCGGGGAAGTGGCGGCAGTGATCCTCGAACCGGTGGTTCAGGGTGCCGGTGGCATGCGCATCTACCATCCGACCTATCTCAAACGGGTGCGTGAACTGTGTGACCGCCATCAGGTGCTGTTGATTGCCGACGAAATCGCCACCGGCTTCGGCCGCACCGGCAAGCTGTTCGCCTGTGAACATGCTGACGTGGTGCCGGATATCTTGTGCCTGGGCAAGGCGCTGACCGGCGGCTATATGACGCTTTCCGCCACCCTGACCACCCGTCACGTGGCGGAGACCATCAGTAAGGGCGCTGCGGGCTGCTTTATGCACGGACCTACCTTTATGGGCAACCCGCTGGCCTGCGCAGTGGCTAACGCCAGCCTGTCACTGTTGGCGGAAAACCGCTGGCAGCAGCAGGTCGCCGCTATCGAAAGCCAATTGAAACAGCGGTTATTACCGCTGAAGGCGCTGCCAAAAGTGGCGGATGTACGGGTGCTGGGGGCAATTGGCGTGGTGGAAATGCGTGAATCTGTCGACGTGGCGCAGCTACAGCGTGGCTTTGTCGAGCGTGGCGTGTGGATCCGGCCCTTTGGCAAACTGATTTATTTAATGCCGCCGTACATCATTGAACCTGAACAACTCAGCCGCTTGACCGACGCAGTGACGGCCGCGGTACAGTAATCGATCACCAATGCTGGTCCAGATAACGGGCCAGCAACACCAGACACCCCACCCACAGCAGAATAATCATCACCGCAGCCATACGGCCGGTAGGATTATCGATGCGCCGCTGCGCTTTCTCCCGAAACTCCGCCATCAGCGGCTTGGGGATCAACCGCACCGCCAGCATGATGCCCAGCGGCACAATAATCACGTCGTCCAGATAGCCCAGCACCGGAATAAAGTCCGGGATCAGATCGATAGGCGATACCGCATAACCCGCCACCAGCAGGGCGATCAATTTGGCATACCAGGGCGTGCGCCGGTCACGGGCTGCCAGCCAAAGAGCATAAATATCGCGCTTGATGCCCTTGGCCCAGCGGCGCAGCCAGCCAAACCACGGCGTGCGTTTTTTTAATGAAATCATGGTTACTTTATATCGAGCTGTGAATGATTGATTTCGCGAATGTAGCCTCGCGGTTAATTATGGTAACCCATAGGTGAGGCGACTGGCGAGGTACAATGCTGCTTGTGTTGTTCCGGCAAAACGATCTAGCTTAAGGCTCTGCTTTTACCGACAACAAGGAGTCACCATGACTTTTCGTTTGTACAGCAATGAGTTGCAAGACGGTGCAAAAATGCCGGAACGTCAGGTGTTTAACGGCATGGGCTATCACGGCGATAACCTGTCGCCGCACCTCGCCTGGGATGGCGTACCGGAGGGTACTAAAAGCTTCGTGATTTCGGTTTACGATCCCGATGCCCCAACCGGCTCCGGCTGGTGGCACTGGGTGGTAGCCAATATTCCGGCGGCAACGCGCGAACTGCCCGCTGGCGCCGGCTCCGATAAAGGGGGTTTACCGGCCGGTGCTATCCAGACCCGTACCGATTTTGGTTCCGCCGGTTACGGCGGCGCTGCCCCACCGCAGGGCGAAAGTCACCGCTATCACTTCACAGTGCATGCGCTGGACGTGGAAAGCATCGAGGTGGATGAAGGCTCCAGCGGCGCGCTGGTCGGTTTTAACGTGCACTTCCATAGCCTCGGCAGTGCCACGCTGACGGTGAAGTACAGCTGATTTTTTGGCAAACTAAGGGGCGAATGTATTCGCCCCCAGGTTTTATTTAGCCAGGATGCTTACCCACATAGGCCCTTTCCCCACAGGGTAACGCGCCAATGTGCTCAGCTTGCCGCTGGCCTGATCAATCTCGTATACCCCGATATGATCGGACTTCTGGCCGGACGAAATCACAAAGCGACCGCTGTGGTCAATATTGAAGCCGCGCGGCTGCTCTTCGGTCGGATGATAGCCGACCACTGACAGGCTGCTGCCGTCCTCGGACACGCTGAAAATAGTCAGGATGCTGGCGGTGCGGTCACTGGTGTACAGGAAACGGCCGTTCGGCGTGATGTGGATATCCGCCGCCCAGCGAGTGCCGGTGAAATCGGCTGGCATGATGTCCAGCGTTTGCACCAGGGTATATTTACCGCCGTTTTCACTGATGGCGAACACGTCCACCGTGCCATCCAGCTCGTTCACGCAGTAAGCATATTTGTCGTTATGGTGGAACGCCATATGACGCGGACCGGCGCCGTTAGCGGTCGCCACGGCTTCCTGGCTGTGTGGCGTCAGTTCGCCTTGCAAGTCCAGATTAAACAGGCGAATGCGATCTTCTTTCAGGCAAGGCACCAGCAGCAGCTGATTAGTCGGGTCGATATTGGCCGAGTGTGGCGCGGTCAAACCGTCGATCTGCTGGATAGGAGCGACCACTACGCCATCATGGCCGATCGGACTGACGCTGGCGCAGTTGCCGCTGTAAGAAGCGGAGAACAGAAAACGCCCCTGTAAATCGGTAGAGATATGGGTTGGGCTGCCTGGCAGCGGTGCCATACCGGCCTGTTGCAGTGTGCCATCCGCCTCAATGCGGTAGCTGACAATGCCGAAAGCCGGACGCACACCGACGTACAAATGCGTTCTGTCCGGGTGGATCACCATCGGTTGGACCTGGCCCGGCACTTCAACGCTCTGCAGCAATGTTAACGCACCCGTGTCGCTTAACTGCCACACGTGAATTTGCTGGCTTTCCGGGCTGGCGACATAAACGATTTGCTTCATGAATTCTCCTTGAATAGGGTAAAAGAGAAACCGGTTTCAGGTTTTTCGGTTTCCCCTAGCTTACCTCACCACTGTGACATAACAACCCCGCGATGCAGATGAAATCTGTGCGGTTTTATCCATCGCTTATCCGGTGTACCATCGGTTTAATTTTGATGCTAACAATAATGAGAACCCTATGAGCTACCGCGTCATTGCCCTCGATTTGGATGGCACCTTGCTGGACAACCAAAAACGCATTTTACCGCAGTCGCTGGCGGCCCTGGCCCAGGCACGCGCCGCCGGTATCAAAGTGGTGGTGGTCACCGGTCGCCATCATGTGGCGATCCACCCGTTCTATCAGGCGCTGGAGATAGATACCCCGGCAATCTGCTGTAACGGCACCTATCTGTATGACTTCCAGCAGAAAAAAGTGCTGGCGGCCGATCCGCTGGAAAAAGCTCAGGCCAAGCTGGTGTTGCAGATGCTGAAGCAAAGCGACATTCATGGCCTGATGTACGTAGACGACGCCATGCTGTATCAGGATGCGAGCGGCCACGTCACCCGTTCATTGGCCTGGGCAGAAACTCTGCCGCCGGCACAGCGCCCAACCCTGTTGCAGGTCAACAGCCTGGTTCAGGCCGCCGACGAGGCGCAGTCGATCTGGAAGTTCGCCACCTCGCACGCCGATATTCCTGCGTTGCGCAGCTTCGCCGAGACGGTGGAGAAGGAACTCGGACTGGCCTGTGAATGGTCATGGCACGATCAGGTCGACATCGCCAAAGGCGGCAACAGCAAGGGGAAACGCCTGCAACAATGGGTGGAGTCTCAGGGCTTGAGTATGGATCAGGTGGTGGCCTTCGGGGATAACTACAACGATCTCAGCATGCTGGAAGCGGTAGGTCTGGGTGTGGCGATGGGCAACGCCGACGATGCTATCAAACAACGCGCCGATTTGGTGATCGCCGATCACCTGCAGCCAGGCATTGCCGAGGTGATCCGCACCCGCGTGCTGGGTCAGTAATGTTATTGCCCTCCCACTGGGAGGGCGCTATTCAACGCGCCTCGCGGCTGATCGACACGCTTTTAACCTGCGCATACAACCACTGCCCCGGTCGGATCGCCAGTTCGTCACGCGCCCACGGCGTAATACGCGCCCAGAGTATGCTTTCCCCCACCGCCAGTTTCACCTCTACCTGCCCGTCAACCTCCAGGCACTCGCTCACCTTGGCCGGCAAAACGTTACGGATACTGCTGTTGACCGGCGGTTGTAATATCAGCGAGACATCGGCGGCATTGATGCGGATACGCAGTTGGGCGCCCAGTGGGGCATCGACACCGCTGACCCACAGCCGTTGGTCACCCAACGCCAGCGCCGTCATTGCATAGCGCGTATGGTGTTCAATCACGCTGACACGTAACACGCTGCTCTGATCCTCACGCTGCAACCAGGGCCGCAGCGCGCTACTGGCCCACACTTCTTCCAGCCCACCGAATGCCCGTACCTGACCGTTATCCAGCACCATGACTTGCTCCGCCAGGCGCAGGATTTCGTCCATGCTGTGGCTGACGTAGAGGATCGGCGTGTTGACATCCTGTGCCAGCCGCTCCAGGTAGGGCAACAGCTCGCGCTTACGCGGCAAGTCCAGCGACGCCAGAGGTTCGTCCATCAACAACAGTTCCGGCGCGGTCAACAAGGCACGGCCAATCGCCACCCGCTGTTTTTCACCGCCAGACAGCGTCAACGGCAGGCGATTAAGCAACGGGCCGATACCCAGCAGTTCAACAATATTGTCGAATTGGGCTCGCATGCCAGCCGCCATGCCGTACTGCAGGTTGCCTCGCACCCGATAATGCGGGAACAGGCGCGCATCCTGAAACACATAACCAATACGACGTTTTTCCGGCGGCAAGCACAGGCTGCGATCGGTATCCACCAGCGTACGGCCGTTGAGGACAATTCGGCCCTGTTGCAAAGGCGTCAGGCCGCCGATAGCGTTGATTAATGAGGTTTTACCGGCCCCGGACAGACCAAAGATAGCGGTGATGCCCTGAGCGGGCAGATCGGCGCACACCTTAAGGTTAAGATCGCCAAGGCGTTGGCTAAAATCCAGCTCCAGCATTTACACGCCCATCCGTTTACGGCCCCAACGGGCCAGCCACTCGGAAACCATCAGTGAAACCAGAGACAGCACAATGGCAATCACGCACAGACGCGCTGCGGCGGCTTCTGCCCCCGGCGTTTCAATCAGGGTATACATCGCCAGCGGGATGGTGCGCGTCTCGCCGGGAATATTGGAAACAAAGGTAATGGTGGCACCGAACTCGCCCAGCGACCGGGCAAAGGCCAGCACCACACCGACAATCACACCGGGTAACGACAGCGGCAACGTGATGGTGAAAAACACCCGCCACGGGTTGGCCCCCAGGGTACGGGCGGCTTGCTCCAGGCGGGTATCTACCGCCTCCAGCGCCAGCCGGATGGCACGTACCATCAGCGGGAATGCCACCACCGCTGAAGCCAATGCCGCGCCGCGCCAGCTAAAACTGAAGCTGAAACCGAACCAGTCATACAGCCATTCGCCGATCGCGCCGCGCCGCCCCATGGCGATCAGCAATATATAGCCGACCACCACCGGCGGCAGTACCAGCGGCAGGTGGATAATGCTGTCCAGCAGCGACTTGCCGGGGAAGCGGCAGCGCACCAATACCCAGGCCATCAGAATGCCAAAGGGTAAGCTGCACACTACCGCCAGGGCGGACACTTTCAGGCTCAGCTCAACCGCCTGCCACTCGTACTCACTCAAAATCATTTACGGGGGGAGAATCCATACTGTTTGAAAATGGCAGCCGCTTCCGGGCTCTTCAGGTAGCTGTAGAACGCGCTGACGGCCGGTGTTTGATGACCTTTAACTATGGCCATCGGGTATTCAACCGGTTTGTGACTGTCTTCCGGGAAGATCGCCACCACGCTGACTTTATCACTGGCTACTGCGTCCGAGCCATAAACAATACCCAACGGAGCTTCACCACGTTCCACCAGCGCCATCGCGCTGCGTACGTTGTTGGCCCGCGCCAATTTTGGTTCCAGTGCAGTCCAGGCACCCAGGTTTTGCAGCGCGTCCTTGGCATAAATACCTGCTGGCACGTGGTCCGGATCGCCCACGGACAGACGGCCGCCATTCAGCAATTTCGCCCAGTCGGTCTGCTTATCGAGCGTGATTTTAGCCGGTTTGGCATCTTTGGCAGCGATCAGCACCAGCTCGTTACCCAGCAAGGTATAGCGGGTGTCTTTGGCTATCTGCTGTTTGTCGATGGCATAATCCATCCACTGTTGATCGGCGGAGATAAACAGATCGGCCGGAGCACCCTGCTCAATCTGGCGTGCCAGCGTAGAAGAGGAGGCGAAAGAAGAAACCACCTGAACATCCTTGCCTTTCTGATACTGGGTCGCGATGTCCTGCAACGCGTTAGTCAGCGATGCCGCCGCAAAAACGGTGACTTTCTCCGCCGCAGAAGCCTGCATGATCATACCGGACGCCAATACAATACCGCCGACCCACTTGGTCCATTGCTGTTTCATTATTTTCTCCGCAAGTTAACGTGCATTATCACTCTTCGTTATATAAAAAATAATATAACGTCGCGCAGAAGCTTGTCATGCGGTTTATCGGCAGAGTGGGAGATAACTTGAGAAACACCCGCCGAACGACGCCGGCGGGTATAGAGAAGGGGTGGTACTAGGTGCGGTTCTCTTTAGAATGACCCACTTTGGAGAAGACGTTGAACACTTCCCCCAAACCGTAGATCAAACCGAGAATGATGGCCATAACGATTGGCACCATCACTACGGCGAACAGCAAACTTTCCAATAATTCCAACATGGTAGCCTCACTTAACTGCCCATTGAGCGGTAATGAACACCGCCACGTAATCTTTACTTTAAACCAAAACACTCGCTAAAACGTGGTTATTTTAAAGACTGGGTGAAATTTGTAACCGGCCAAACGTGCCATTTGTGCCGCAATCCATAATCCCTACAACCAATGAGCACTACTGGGCCGGGTAATAGATCAGCGGTGCGGCATAATCGCCAACCGTCGCCAGTCGAGCTTCCACACCATACACCTGATCAATAATTTTCGGCGTCAGCACCTCCCCCGGTGAGCCAAATGCGTGCATATTCCCCTGCTTTAGCAGCATCAGACGGTCGCAGTAACAGGCCGCCAAATTCAGGTCATGCAGTGACACCACCACGCTGATGTCCAGACGTCGCAGTAAAGCCATAAACTGTTGCTGGTGGGCAATATCGAGATGATTGGCAGGCTCATCCAGCAGCAACCACGGGGTTTGCTGTGCCAGTGCCCGCGCCAAATGAACCCGCTGTTGCTCGCCACCGGACAACTGATGCCATTCCCGTTCGGCAAGCCGCGAAATGCCCACTTGCTCCATCGCCAGCCCGGCAATGCGGTAGTCTTCTGCACTAAACCCCGCCCAGCGGCTGGCGTAAACCAGGCGCCCGAGCAGCACCACGTCTTTTACCGGTATGGCAAAGGCCCCGGGCCCGGACTGTTCGAGGAAAGTCATGCTTTTGGCGCGTTCACGTCCTGACAGGCTGGCGATGTCGGTATCTTGCAGATAAACCCGCCCCTGTACCGGAGGGGTCAACCCCGCCAACAGCTTGAGCAAGGTGGACTTTCCGCTACCGTTGATGCCAAGCACCCCGGTAATTTCACCGGGACGGGCATGGAAGCTAAGGTTATCCAATACCCTTCTCTCCGGCGTTGACCAACTCAAGCGTTCGGCACGCAGTCCCGGCAAATCCTTTTCAGCCGTCATGCGTTTATTTTCCGGTACAGCAGCGCCAAAAACACCGGTACGCCCAACAGGGCGGTCAATACCCCTACCGGCAGCTCACGCGGCGCGAACAGGGTTCTGGCCAGGGTATCTGCCGCTACGGCAAACAGTGCGCCGCACAATGCGCTGGCTGGCAGCAGTACCCGATGGCGTGGCCCAACCAACAGCCTGGCGACATGCGGCACCGTCAGGCCGATAAACCCCACCGCGCCGCTGAACGCGACAATAACGGCAGTCAGCGCCATAGTGATGACATACAGCAACAGCTTCAGCGGTGCCACCGCCACCCCCAAAGAGGCCGCCGTCAGACCGCCGAAGGCCAGGGCATCCAGCTCCCCCGCCCTCATCCAGCAAACCAGTAACGCCAGCGCCAGCAGCAGCGCAACCAAACCGACCTGCGGCCAGCGGGCGTCACTGAAGGATCCCAACAGCCAGAACATCACACCGCGAGTGGCATTGGCATCCGCCTGCCACAGAGTAATCAGCGAGGTCAGGGCTGAAAGTAACTGCGTGACAGCCACCCCGGCAAGAATAAACAGCGTTGACTCCGCGTGCAGGGAACGGCCGGCAAGCAGTAAAACCAGCGCAAATGCCCCGGCCGCGCCGATAAACGCCCCACCGGATACCGACAACAGACCACCGCCCAGCCCCAACGCCAGTACCAACACCGCGCCCACCCCGGCCCCGGAGGAGATCCCCAGTACCCAGGGATCGGCCAAGGGGTTGCGCGTCAGTGACTGCAGAATGGTGCCAGCCAGCGCCAACCCGGCACCTGCCGCTGCCGCCAGCAAGGCTCTCGGCATTCTCAGCGACCAAATTATTCGTTGATACACTTCGGTGTTGCCCTGGGGATCCGCGCCAGCGGGATCAGATAAAATATGCCACGCGTCATACAGCGATATCGGTGCCGGTCCGTACAGCGAAGCGCCCAGCAAAAACAGCGGCAACGCCAGAGCAAGTATTAACAACCAGCCCCCTGAGCGCCCCGGCAGCAAAATGAAACGGCGGCGTACAGACCCGTCCATGCTATTTCCAGCCTGCAATCACGTAGTCATCCAGCAACTGCCAAACAGGCCCGGCCTCGGTGAAACCCGCCTGCCTCAGGCTGGCAACCTGAAAGTCCAGCGCGGTCGCCGGGGGAACCGGCCGCCCGGCAAACAGGCTTTCGCGCGCTTGTCGATATTGCGCCAGTTCCGGCAGCTCCTGTACTTTGGCAAACCACCTATCCCAATCCTCAACGCCGGCCTGCCAGGCATGTTGTTGCGTCTGTTCATCGTGCCGTTCGGCCAGCGCTTTAACCCGCGGGTGCCGATGGTCAAAGCGCTGATGATCGGCGTTCAAAAAAACGCCACCGTCAGGCAACAGCTCGGCGATGTTGCGGTACAAAACCCCCAGTTGCTCCGGCATCAGCCAGTGCAGCGCAGTGCTGGAAACCACCGCCTGCGGTGCCGGGCCGTCGAGAGATGCAAAACATGCCGGATCGGCAAGATCGGTCTGAATGATGCGGACCCGATCGCCGTATGTCGCCAGTGCCCCACGGGCGATAGCCAGCAATAACGGGTCGAGATCTACCGCCGTCACCCTGGCTCGAGGAAAGCGCTGAAGAATACGCAGGCTAAGCGAACCTGGACCACAGGCCAGATCCAGCACCTGAAAATCCTGGCCCACCGAGAGCTCCAGCACGTCCAGCTGGGCATTAAAACGTGCTTCCCGTTCAGCGATATAAGCGCCCTGCTGTTGATCCCACAAGGCCAGCAGTGAAGAGAATGAAAACGAGGACATATCAGGGTTCCTTATTGGCAGTAGGTAAACGTAAGGCCTGTTGCTGCAGACCTGTTATTAAGCGGTGCAAGGCCGCAACCGTGCGGACCGAAGGATCCAGGTCATAGCCGGGCAAAATCACATAGCGTTTTTGCTGCACGGCACGCAGGCTGGCGGTCAGGGGGTGATGCTCTAAAAAATGGATTTTGTCTTCGGCGCTGTCACCGAGGCCGCCACGGGGTAGATCGCCAAGCACGATCAGGTCGGGATCGCGGGCAGCTATGGTCTCCCAGGAAACGGTGGGCCAAAGTTCGGGCAGATCGCCAAACAGATTTTCACTGCCCACCTGCCTGGTCAGCAGCGCCGGTGCGCCGCAACAGCCGGCCACATAAGGGGTTTGAGTGCCGGCGTACCACCAGAGAATCCGTTGATGAGGGAGCGATGCCGCTTGCTGCCCCAGCTCCCGCAACTGAGTTTGCAGATGCTGAATTAAGGTTTCAGCGCCGCGGGAAACATCAAAAATGTGGGCGATATCCCGCAGTTCGGCAAAAATGTCGTCAAAGCTGGCCGATGAGCTGGCCGCGCTTTGCTGACCTCCGCAGACATTGGGCGAGAGATAGGTGGCAATCCCCCACTCTGTCAGCCGGTCGCGGCTGGGTGTTTCCGGGCTGTTGAACCAGTAATAGCTGGCCGAATAGATAAAATCCGGGTTCAACAGCAGCAAGGGTTCCGCCGCCGGTGGCGCAGTAGCCGCCAGTTGGCTCAGTACCTTGCCCCATCCTGCAGGCGCCGGAGAAGGGGCCGTATCCCGCGCATAGTCATAGCCAATAATCCCGACAATGCGCTGAGCCAACCCCAGTGCCAGCAGGTTTTCCAGCGCGGGGTTGGCGTATACCAGCACGCGTTCCGGCACCACCGGGTAACGGTGCTGTTGGCCACAGTTGTTGAACGCAACAGGCCCGGCCTGCGCCAGCGTACTCAGCAGCAGCCCCAGCGCGAGCAACAGACGAATTATCGGCTGCATGACGCTATCAGAACCTCACCGAAATAAAGCTTTCATAGGTCCGCGACGGCGCAATCAGCACCTGATCCGGATAGGTCCGCTGGTAGGCATACAGTTGATTGGTGGCGTTTCTGATGCGTACCCCCACGTCGACCACCGGCGTGAGCTGATAGTCTGCCGCCAGATCGAGCGTGGTATAGGCTGGCATTTTGCGTTGGTTGGCATCGTCGTTATAACTGCTGCCCACGTAGCGCAGCGATGACGTGAGCCCCAGTTGCTGCGTCGGCTTGTAACGTGTGGTGAGGTTGGCGGTCAAGTCAGGAATGTAAGCCGGACGGTTGCCGTTATAACTGCGCAACGGGCTACCGCCGCGATATTCATCATAACGGGCGTGGGTGTAGGCCGCATTGGCAACCAGTTCCCATTGCCAACTGGGGCGTAACATCAGGCTTAACTCTACGCCACGCGAAGTTTGCCGACCGACCGCATTCAGCGTATCCGGCTGTTGCGCATTCGGCACGAACAGGTTGTCCTTGCGCAGTTCGTACAGCGCCAATGTGGCTTCACCCTTGTTATCCCAAAACTGCCCCTTGGCACCGACTTCCCATTGGCGCGCCCGTGTGAGCGGCAAACCGGTTTGCGACGGACTTAAAAAGAACAGATCGTTGCCAGGCTCTTGGCCGGTGGTGAAGTTGGCATAGACATTAAGATTGTCAGTTAACGCATAGCTGGGGCCCAGGCTCCAGACGCTGAAGACGTAGGTGTGCTCATGGGTTTCCTCTTGCGGGTTCTGGAAATGCCAATCCATCTGCATATGGTTGTAACGTAACTGCCCCAGCAGGGTTAAGCGGTCGGTCAGGCTGAAATGGTCTTCAAGAAATCCGGCATACTGATTTTGCGTGACGCGGCGAACCGGTGTGCGCTGAAGATCGGTTCCCTGTGAAAAATCTTCTCTGACTGGCGCCAACAGGGGCACCTCTTCAGAACCGGGGAAGCCATTGGAGTAGTACTGAAAGCGCCGTTTGCTCACATCAACACCCACCACCAGCCGGTTGTCAAAACCGCCCAGTGGCCGATCGAACACCAGTGAACTGCGGTTACCGATCAGACTGTCGTCATGGGCCAGCGCACCGAAAGAATCACGGTTGACGTAACCGGGCTGAGTCGCCGCCGAGGTTCGAAAGCGTTCTACATTGCGCCACTCACGAAAGCCGCTGTAGTAGTAGAACTGGTTATGCAGCTCGATTTCCGGCGTGGTGAACCAGTCCATACTGGCCTGGAACGAGGTCGAGTTGCTCTGGATCCGGCTGTCGGTCAGGTTGTTGTAGTTAATATCGCGCAGCTCGCGGGCTATCTGCCCTTCCACCAGCGGCGTACCGTAGTAAGGATTGGTAGTGCGGTTAAGCATGCGATCCAGGCTCAACGTCAGCAGAGCATTCTCTGTCAGCTTAAATAGCAAGGAGCCGGACACCCGTTTCTGTTTGTCGCGCTCATATTGCACGTTGGTACCGCTGTCGCTGCCGCTGACGTCCAACCGATACGCCGCCGCGTCCTCCAACAGCGTCCCCCCGGAACCGAGATGCAGGCGCTGGCTGTTATAACTCGACAGCCCGTAGTCGAGCTCAACGGGCTGGCGGCTAAAGGTCGGCTGGCGCGAGATCAGATTGACGCTGCCCCCGGCGGCGCTCAGACCATTCAACACCGAGCCGGGGCCGCGCAGAACTTCTACGCTGCCGTAGTGGGAAGGGTCCGCTAACTGGAGGGTACTGCCGGGGGTTTCGACACCGTTATACAGCCAGGATACCGGCCGGAAACCGCGGAGCGAAAAATTATTGCTGAGCGTCGGCGAGGCCACGCCTGACATACCGGGCGCATGTCCAACCACATCTGCCAGCGTCCGATCGCCACGCTGCTCAATAGCCTGCTGGCTGATAACATCGACACTGCGCGGCGTTTCCTTGCTAGTCAGGCCCAGGCGTGAAGCCGTCTGGGTGATGGTATTTAACCCGCCATAGAGGCTTTGCGCTTGGGCTGATGCTTCAACGGTCATGCTGTCTTCGCAGCGCGGTGAGTTTTCGGTTTTATGGCAGTCCGCGGCGGCCTGTACGGTACCCGACAGGCTGAAAAACAAAGCCGTGGCCAGATAATAAGGTGGTTTTTTGGGCGTGACGAAACGCCGACGTGCAGCACTCATTTACAGCATCCCTGTGGTGAAATAAAAAACCGGTACGGCCGAAGACCGTTATTGTATTTTTTGTTATGTTATAACATAACCAAAACCAGAGGCCAGTTTTTATTATCCCTGTGTAACCACGCCCATCACGGTTGGCGACGCATCATTTGGCGCTTTGCCCACAAATCAGCGACAATAAGGCTTTTGCAGCCGACAGGACGCGTTATGCAGGCCGAAATCCTTCTTACTTTAAAACTCCAGCAAAAACTGTTCGCCGATCCACGCCGCATCGCGCTGCTTAAACAGGTCCGGCACACCGGCTCCATCAGCCAGGGGGCCAAACTGGCAGGCATCAGCTATAAAAGCGCCTGGGATGCAATTAACGAAATGAACCAGTTGGCGGAGCAAACGGTGGTGGAACGCGCCACCGGTGGCAAAGGCGGTGGCGGTGCTCAGGTGACCCACTACGGCGAGCGGCTGATCCAGCTTTACGATCTGCTGGGGCAAATCCAGCAAAAAGCCTTCGACGTATTGCAACAGGACAACCTACCGCTCGACAGCCTGCTGGCGGCCATCTCCCGCTTTTCACTGCAAACCAGCGCCCGCAACCAGTTCTTCGGCACCGTGATCGAACGCGATCACCAGCAGGTGCAGCAACACCTGGATATTTTACTTAACGACGGCAAAACCCGCCTCAGTGCTGCCCTGACCCAACAGAGTGCCGATCGGTTGCAGCTTTCGCCCGGCAAGGAAGTGCTGGCATTGATTAAAGCGCCCTGGGTGAAGCTGAATACCGACCCGTCTTTGGCCGGGGCGGCAGATAACTCGCTAGCCGGCGTAGTGGCCAGCATCCAGCCAGGTGCCGATCACAGCGAAGTACTGGTTACGCTGACCGGTGGTGAAACCCTGTGCGCCACCGTGACCAATCCGGAGTTGCAACAGCTTAAACTGCGCCCCGGCAGCGCGGTGTATGCCATGTTTAACGCCGACCGGGTGATTGTCGCCACGTTGTGTTAAACGCAACGTTACGTTGCGTTTTTGCCGATTGACATCCCCTCGCAATGCGCCTATTTCTAAACAAAATAATTGCATAAAAAGGAACAGGTGATGTCGTCGTTGCACATTTCGCAAGGTTCGTTTCGCTTAAGCGATACCCGTACCCTGACGCTGGATGCGCTGGATATTCAGGCCGGCGACAGTTGGGCTTTTGTCGGCGCTAACGGCAGCGGCAAATCTGCACTGGCACGGGCACTGGCCGATGAACTGGTGCTGTTGAGTGGCGAGCGTCGCAGCGATTTCAGCCATGCAGTACGTATCTCTTTCGAACAGTTGCAAAAACTGGTCAGCGACGAATGGCAACGCAACAATACCGACCTGCTCAGCCCCGGCGAAGAAGACACCGGTCGCACGGTAGCCGAGATTATTCAGGAAGAAGTCGGGGACCCCGCCCGTTGCGCGCAACTGGCAGAGCAATTCGGTATTACCCCGCTGCTGTCACGCCGTTTCAAATACCTTTCTACCGGTGAAACGCGAAAAACCCTGCTGTGCCGGGCGCTGATGCCGCAACCCGACTTGCTGATCCTCGATGAGCCTTTTGATGGACTGGACGTCAATTCGCGCGCGCAATTGGCTGCGCTGCTAAGCAACCTTTCTGGACATGGCTATACGCTGGTGCTGGTTCTCAACCGTTTTGACGAGGTACCGGACTTTATCCGTCAGGTCGGCGTGTTGGCAGACTGCACGCTGGCTAGCCAGGGAACGCGGCAGCAAGTGATGGCGGATGCGCTGGTGGCACAACTGGCGCACAGTGAAAATCTGGATGGCCTGTCTTTGCCGGAAACCGAAGATCCGGCACAAAAAACCACGCTGCCGGCAGACCAGCCACTGATTATCCTGCGCGACGGGGTGGTCAGTTATAACGACCGACCGATCCTCAATCATCTCGACTGGCAGGTTAATCCCGGTGAGCACTGGCAAATTGTCGGCCCGAACGGCGCCGGTAAATCCACCCTGCTCAGCCTGATCACCGGCGATCATCCTCAGGGCTACAGTAACGATCTCACCCTGTTCGGCCGCCGTCGTGGCAGCGGGGAAACCATCTGGGATATCAAACGCCATATCGGCTACGTCAGCAGCAGCCTGCACCTTGACTACCGTGTCAGCGCCAGCGTACGCACGGTCATCCTTTCCGGCTTCTTCGACTCGATCGGCATTTATCAGGCAGTATCCGATCGCCAGCGGCAATTGGCCGACCAATGGTTGGCACTGCTGGGGCTTGGTGGCTCAAACAGCGAGGCGCCGTTCCACAGCCTGTCCTGGGGTCAGCAACGGCTGGTATTGATTGCCCGCGCACTGGTCAAGCATCCGGCGCTGCTGATCCTCGACGAACCGCTGCAGGGGTTGGATCCGCTCAATCGCCAACTGGTGCGCCGTTTTGTCGACGTGTTGATAGGCCAGGGTGCAACCCAGTTGTTGTTTGTCTCACACCATGCGGAAGACGCCCCGCAGAGTATTACCCACCGTTTGAGCTTTGTCCCTGACGGCGACGACTACCGTTATCAGTTCGATACGCTGGTCTAAAAACGTCGCTAATCCCGCGGATGGGTGGTCCCGCCACTCATCCGATGACATATCCGGCAACACTTCCTCGGTCACACATCACATTTGGCCTTTTATCATAAGGGGTAAAGGATTCGTTTCTGGAGACACTATGTCCGCCGCACTGATTATTATCGATCTTATTGACGATTTGATTGGCCCCAAAGGGCGTGCAAACCATTGCCGTGAACAGGTGATAGCGCAAAATCTGATTGCCAACACCAATGCCGCTGCGGCTTACGCCCGGGTACGCAAAATCCCGGTGATTTGGGTACGCGTGGGTTTTGCCGACGACTACCACAATATTCCCGCCCACTCTCCACTGTTTAACCACCTGAAACAGATTGGCGCGCTGCGTTTAAGCAGCCCCGGCTGCCAATGGGATAAGGATTTGCAGGTCTTACCGGCGGATTTTCAATTCGAAAAGAACGGGGTTTGTGCTTTTGCCGGTAACAATTTGTTAGCCTGGCTGCAGCAGCATCGTTGCCACCATTTGTTGCTGGGCGGCGTCAGCACCCCGCTGGCGATTGAGAGCACTGCCAGACAGGCGCACGACGCCGGTTTCCAGGTCAGCATCTTGCAGGACTTGTGCGCCGCACCGACTCTGGAGATGCACCAGCAGAGTCTGGATATCCTGCAGAATCTGGCGGAAATCACTCGTTCATCGGCCTGGATGAAAGGTTAATGGCACCATTTACGCCACTGCCCCGACCTTTGCTGTAACTTCACTGTGTTACTATCCGAATTAGCGCTCAATTCCGCCATGATCACACGCCGTAAAGGCACTGAGCGCCGTGTACATATTTTAAAGGGACAGAGTTATGTGGGGCGTACTGGCTACGGCGTTATTCTTTTTGCCATTTAACCGGCTTATTGCCTGGTTGATTTTGGCTGCATCGGCAGGAATGGGGATGTACCACGGGGTTCTGACTCCGCTCAGCCTGGCGTGTTTATTGGCTATTGCCGCCCTCGCGGGGCTGCGGCACCATTTTCGTACGCGGCGCAACCTGGCGGTTCCACTCGAAGTGCTGGTGGTCGCAAGCTGTGTGGCGCTATTCCTGCACTGGGTGCCAGGCTTCCATAACCAGCTGATGATTGACGGTGATAAAGCCGGCCCGTTGAGCGCGCCGTTCACCATGTATTACAACTTCGATAAGGCGCTGGTGCCCTTCCTGCTGTTTGCTTGTTTACCTACGTTGTTTGCGGCACAAACCGGTAAAAGCACTCATAAATTCGGTTGGATCGCGCTGATTCTCAGCGTCCCGGCCTTGCTGTTACTGGCGGTGGTGCTCGGCGGCCTGAAGATAGAACTGCATACCCCAGTCTGGATCCTGGCGTTTATCATGGCCAACCTGTTCTTTGTCTGTATGGCCGAAGAAGCCTTGTTCCGGGGTTATTTGCAGCAACGTCTCAGCCAGTGGCTGGGCGCCTGGCCGGCATTGATTATCGCCGCGCTGATCTTTGGTGCTGCACACCTGGCCGGCGGTATGCTGATGGTGGCTTTCGCCACGCTAGCCGGGGTGATTTACGGCTTGGCGTGGATGTGGAGCGGTCGTCTTTGGGTGCCCATCCTGTTCCATTTCGGGCTTAATCTGACCCATCTGCTGCTGTTCACCTACCCGCTGTACCAACACCCCTGATCTTCTGAGCCGGCAGATAATTATCTGCCGGCTTGTTAGTGAAAGCGCTATCACTTCCCCCTGAGAGTTATTTCCCTCCCTTTCTGCTCCTGCTGTATTGACGGTTCTCTTGCTGGCATCATGTTGTGTAAACGATTCCATTCTTCGCTCTGGATCACCTTTTTACTCTGGAGGGCATGCTATATTTTTGGCCATAGTTATCCATTTATATGAGTCAAAGGCAGGTTGGCGGCAAGTGAAAGCGATTACACGGCCGTATCGCCTCAGAAAAAGGAACCGTCATGACGGATTTTAATCCCATCGATCATCCCCATCGCCGCTTTAACCCGCTAATCGGCCAATGGGTATTGGTATCACCGCATCGCGCCAAACGTCCCTGGCAGGGCCAGCAGGAAGCCGCACAGCCTGAAACACTGCCGCAGCACGATCCGGACTGCTTCCTCTGCCCGGGGAATACCCGCGTCACCGGTGATAAAAACCCGGACTATCAGAATACCTTTGTGTTCAACAATGACTTTGCCGCGCTGATGACGGACACCCCGTTGGCGCCAGAAAGCCAGGATCCATTAATGCGCTGCCAGAGTGCGCGTGGTACCAGCCGAGTGATTTGCTTCTCCCCCGATCACAGCAAAACCCTGCCGGAGCTAACGTTGCCGGCACTGGAAAGCGTGATTGCCGCCTGGCAGGAACAGACTGCCGAGCTGGGACGCAGCTATCCGTGGGTTCAGGTATTTGAAAATAAAGGCGCGGCGATGGGCTGCTCCAACCCGCATCCGCACGGACAGGTTTGGGCCAACAGTTTTCTGCCGAACGAAGTTGAGCATGAGGATCGCCTGCAGCGTGAATATTTCCAGCAGCACTCATCCTCGATGCTGCTGGACTACGTACAACGCGAACTGGCCGACGGCAGCCGCACCGTCGTTGAAACCGAGCACTGGCTGGCGGTAGTGCCATACTGGGCCGCCTGGCCGTTTGAAACGCTGTTGCTACCGAAAACTGCGGTGCAACGCATTACCGATCTTGGCGCCGCTCAGAGCAGCGATTTAGCCCTGGCGCTGAAAAAGCTCACCAGCCGTTACGACAACCTTTTCCAATGTTCCTTCCCCTACTCCATGGGTTGGCACGGCGCGCCGTTCAATGAGGCGGATAACCGCCACTGGCAGTTGCATGCCCATTTCTATCCACCACTGCTGCGTTCCGCCACGGTGCGTAAATTTATGGTGGGTTATGAGTTGCTGGCGGAAACCCAGCGTGACCTGACTGCAGAACAGGCCGCAGAACGTCTGCGTGCCGTTAGCGATGTTCATTACCGTGAAGCCGGAGCCAAAAAATGAGTTTGAAAAATCTTACCCACGCCCTTTTTACCGAACGTTTTGGCTACGCGCCCACCCTGACTATTCAGGCCCCGGGCCGGGTGAATTTGATTGGCGAACACACCGACTATAACGACGGTTTTGTGCTGCCGTGCGCCATTGACTACCAGACGGTGATCGCCTGCGCCAAACGCGACGATCGTCAGATCCGGGTGATCGCTGCCGATTACCAAGAGCAACAGGATCAATTCTCGCTCGACAGCCCGATCGTCAGCCACCCGAACCAACGTTGGTCCGATTATGTGCGCGGCGTGATCAAACACCTGCAGCAGCGTAACGCCGATTTTGGCGGCGCGGACCTGGTGATTTCCGGCAACGTGCCGCAGGGTGCCGGCCTCAGTTCTTCCGCCTCACTGGAGGTTGCTGTGGGTCAGGCTATGCAGGCGCTATATGCCCTGCCGCTGGATGGCGTAGCACTGGCGTTGAACGGCCAGGAAGCAGAGAACCAGTTCGTCGGCTGCAACTGCGGGATTATGGATCAACTGATTTCCGCCCTCGGTGAACGCGACCATGCCTTGCTGATCGATTGTCGCTCACTGGAGACCCGGGCGGTGTCGGTGCCGGAAGATATTGCCGTGGTGATCATCAATTCCAACGTGAAACGCGGGTTGGTGGACAGCGAATACAACACCCGCCGCAAGCAGTGTGAAGAGGCCGCGCGCTTCTTCGGCGTCAAGGCGCTACGCGACGTCAGCCCGGATCTGTTTTTCCCGATCCAGCATGAATTGGATCCGATCGTCGCCAAACGAGCGCGTCATGTGATCAGTGAAAACGATCGAACCCTGGCCGCTGCCGATGCGCTGGCCGCCGGTGATATGAAACTGATGGGCAAATTGATGGCAGAGTCACACGCCTCAATGCGCGATGATTTTGAAATTACCGTGCCGCCGATTGACCGACTGGTAGACATTGTCAAAACCGTTATCGGCGATCGCGGCGGTGTGCGCATGACCGGCGGTGGCTTCGGCGGCTGTATTGTTGCCCTGATGCCGCTGGCGCTGGTGGAGCCGGTTCGCGAAGCCGTTGCACGCGAATACCCATTACAGACCAACGGGTTGAAAGAAACCTTCTACGTCTGTAAAGCTTCGGAGGGGGCCGGGATATGCTGAACGACAGCCCGGCGCTGGCCCCGGACGGGCAGCCCTATCAGTTAACCCAGTTAAAAAACGCCGGTGGAATGACGGTAACGCTGATGGATTGGGGCGCGACCTGGCTTTCCGCCGTGCTGCCGCTGAAATCAGGAAAAACCCGTGAGCTACTGCTGGGCTGCCAAACACCGGCGGACTACTTGCAGCAGGCGGCCTATCTGGGTGCTACCGTTGGCCGCTATGCCAACCGTATTGCTCACGCCAGCTTGTTGATGGATGGCAAGCCGCATCCACTGGTAGCCAATCAGGGGGAACATCAGTTGCATGGCGGGCCGGAAGGCTTCAACACCCGTCGCTGGCAGATTATTCAGCAGGACGAACAGCAGGTGAGCTACGCGCTGCATTCGCCAGACGGCGACCAGGGGTTTCCCGGTAACCTCGACGTGCAGGTCAACTATCGGCTCACCGCCGATAATCGGCTGGAAATCAGTTATCAGGCGCAGACCGACAGTGCCTGCCCGGTCAATTTGACCAACCATGCCTACTTCAATCTGGACGGTGCCGGCACCGATGCCCGACTCCAGCGGCTGCAACTGTTTGCCGACCGCTATCTGCCGGTCGACAGCGAGGGGATCCCCTGCGCGGATCTTACCCCAGTGGAAGGCAGCGGCATGGACTTTCGTCACCCGAAAACCCTGCTGCAGGATTTTTTGAGCGATCGCTGCCAACAACGGGTAAAAGGTTACGATCATGCCTTTCTGCTGCACCGCACCTGCGGCGCACTGGATTGCCCGGCGGCCCACCTGTGGTCGGCCGATGGTCAGGTGCAAATGAGCGTGTTCACCAGCGCACCGGCGTTGCAGCTCTACAGCGGCAATTATCTGGGCGGCACTCCGGCGCGTGACGGCGGCAGCTATGCCAATTACGCCGGACTGGCGCTGGAAAGCGAGTTTTTGCCCGACAGCCCTAACCACCCGGAATGGCCGCAACCCAACTGTTGGTTACAACCAGGGCAGTACTATCTCAGTGCCACGCATTATCAGTTTTATCCTATCTGACCCGCCACGCCCCTTGCCATGCGGCAGGGGGCCGTTTGTTATAAATGCTTACCTTTTTACCCCTCTGTCCCGCAGGCCGCTGCCTTTCCTTATTCCAAAGCGGGCACTAGAATCAGGCTACGGTGATAAGCACAACACCTTGTGCAAAGTCACAATTTTCGGCCACCCCGGCCGGTCAATAGCTGAAGGAACACCTATGCGTCTGATTACTGCACTTCCATTACTGGCGGGTTTACTGCTGAGCACCAACCTGATGGCTGCCGAAACTGCAGCAAAAACACCGTCACCGGCGCAGGCTGCACAGCAGAAACGCATGACCGACTGTAATCAACAGGCCTCCAGCAAAACGCTGAAGGGCGCGGATCGCTCCACCTTTATGAGCACCTGCCTGAAATCCGAAGGGACCACTGCGACGAAAACCCTGACCCCGCAGCAGCAAAAAATGAAAACCTGTAACGCCGACGCCAAGACCAAAAGCCTGACGGGCGACGCGCGTAAAACCTTTATGAGCAATTGCCTGAAAAAATCAGCCTGATTATCCTCCTTCGGCGGCACGGCGGGATCCCCTTTCACCGTGCCGCACTCACTACCGGCGCCCGCCTGATCGATTCAGCTTTTCCTTAGTTCAGCACTTACTTTGCGGCAAGAAATTGGCTATGGTTAAACACTATCGATTGCCGAGCCACCGGCCGCGGCAATATAATGATTTTCGTTATCATTGAAATGTCAGATTATTAAGGAGTTAAGCTATGGCTGTAACTAAGCTGGTTCTGGTGCGTCACGGCGAAAGCCAGTGGAACAACGAAAACCGCTTCACCGGTTGGTATGATGTTGATTTGTCCGATAAAGGCCGCACCGAAGCGAAAGCTGCAGGCGAACTGTTGAAAAACGAAGGTTTCGCTTTTGACTTTGCTTACACTTCCGTACTCAAGCGCGCTATCCACACCCTGTGGAACATTCTGGACGAACTGGATCAGGCCTGGCTGCCGACTGAAAAATCCTGGAAGCTGAACGAACGTCATTACGGCGCGTTGCAGGGTCTGAACAAAGCTGAAACCGCAGAAAAATACGGTGACGAGCAGGTTAAGCAATGGCGTCGCGGCTTCGCCGTCACTCCACCAGAGCTGACCAAAGATGACGAGCGTTACCCGGGCCACGACCCACGTTACTCCGCGCTGACCGAGCAAGAGCTGCCGCTGACCGAAAGCCTGGCGCTGACCATCGATCGCGTGATCCCTTACTGGGATGAAGAAATCCTGCCACGTATCAAAAGCGGCGAGCGCGTTATCGTTGCTGCACACGGCAACTCCCTGCGTGCGCTGGTGAAATACCTGGATAACCTGAGCGAAGATGAGATCCTCGAACTGAACATCCCAACTGGCGTGCCGTTGGTGTATGAGTTTGACGAGAACTTCAAACCTATCAAACGTTACTATCTGGGCAATGCCGACGAGATCGCTGCTAAAGCGGCCGCCGTAGCAAACCAGGGTAAAGCGAAGTAATTTTCGCCCGTTGATCTAAAAAGCCCCCGGTTTTGGCCGGGGGCTTTTTTTATGGCGCAAAGTAGGGCTTTATTTAACGCGGCGCGCTTTCACTGCTACTGCCAGTTCCCGCAGAACGGTTTCGGTGTCTGCCCAACCGATGCAGGCGTCGGTGACGCTTTTGCCGTAAACCAACGGTTCGCCGCTTTCCAGATTCTGGTTGCCTTCCACCAGATGGCTTTCGATCATCACGCCCATAATCGCCTTATCACCGCCGGCAATCTGTTGGCAGACATCGGCGTTCACTTCCAGCTGCTTCTTGAACTGCTTGCTGCTGTTGGCGTGGCTGAAATCGATCATCACCTGTGCAGGCAGACCCGCTTTGACCAGGCCTTCTTTGACTTCTTTCACGTGTGCTGCGCTGTAGTTTGGCTCTTTGCCGCCACGCAGAATAATGTGACAGTCGCCGTTACCGCTGGTGTTAACGATCGCTGAATGACCCCATTTGGTCACCGACAGGAAACAGTGCGGCGCGCTGGCGGCGTTGATGGCGTCAATCGCCACCTTGATGGTGCCGTCAGTGCCGTTCTTGAAGCCCACCGGGCAAGACAGGCCGGAAGACAGTTCGCGGTGCACCTGAGATTCCGTGGTGCGTGCGCCGATAGCGCCCCAGCTCATCAGATCTGCCAGATACTGCGGGGTGATCATGTCGAGGAATTCGCCGGCAGCCGGAAGACCGGAATCGTTGATATCCAGCAACAGCTTGCGTGCCAGACGCAGGCCGTCGTTGATCTGGAAGCTGTTATCCATCTGCGGATCGTTAATCAGGCCTTTCCAGCCCACGGTAGTACGCGGTTTTTCAAAATAAACGCGCATCACCACTTCCAGCTCACCGCTCAGCTCCTGACGCAGCGCCAGCAGACGGCCGGCGTACTCTTTGGCGGCTTTGGTATCGTGGATCGAGCAAGGACCGATCACCACCAGCAGGCGATCGTCACTGCCGCGAAGGATCTGATGAATAGCATTGCGTGCCTGTGACACCGTCTCTGCTGCACGTTCAGTGGCCGGAAACTTTTCTAACAGGGCCACCGGTGGCAGGAGTTCCTTAATTTCTTTAATGCGTAAATCGTCATTTAGGTAATTCATCACTTTTCCATTCGGTATCGAGAGGCGGTATTTCGCAGAGCGTAGATCCCACCAATTTAGCCTGTGAGGGTAACGCTGTAAATCACCTTTACCGCCTGCAGAATGAACGCCCAAATTAACAGTAGATTGTGCTGTTTCATCGGGAGAGCGCAGTGGCTCCTTTTTGGTTATGCTAACGGCAAGGATCCGTAACTCGAGCCAAGCCATGCCCTCATTGTTATTAGTTGATGACCACCCGGTGGTTCATGTCGCACTGGAAGCGGCACTAATCAAATCATCCCGCCCCTACCACCTGCAGGCGGTGCAGGATGACGTACAGGCACTGGCTCAGTTGGCCGCCGCCGACTTTGCACTGGTGATCCTCGATATCGGCCTGCCGCAGGTAGATGGCCTGCAATTGCTGAAAAAAATTCGCCGTTACTATCCGCAACAACCGATCCTGATTTATACCGCCCAGGAAGAAGAGATTTATGCCCGTATGGCCTATGTGGCCGGGGCCAACGGCTTTGTGCACAAGGGCAGCCGACTTGAACAGCTGGTGCTGGCAATTGAAACCGTGCTGGGTGGCGAGCTGAGCTTCCCTGCCGCCGCGATGGCGGAAGAAACCCAGCCGGCAGAGGGCTCACTGCTGACGCCAAAAGAACTGCAGGTTCTCGGCCTGCTCAGTAAAGGGCTTTCCAACCTGCAAATCGCCGAGATGCTGAGCATCAGTAACAAAACCGTCAGCACCCATAAAAAGAATATCTTGCGCAAGACCGGTGCCAGCAACCTGCTGGAACTGGTGGCGGTATTTAAAGAGCTGACGCCATGATGCGTGGCGCGCTGCTGTTAGCCCTGCTGTTAGCCCTGCTGCTTAGCCTCGGCAATATCGCTCAGGCGGCGCAGCCGGTACGCTATCAGTTGGTCAGCAACCTGAATATCCCGCTCGATATGCTGATCGCCAGTGAGAAAAACCCCTGGCGCGATACCACGTTGCGTGTCGGCATCATCAGTGAGAACACCAGCCCCTATAACATCATCGTGGATGACGATCTGTACGGCTTGAACGCCGACTACCTCGGCTATGTCCAGCAGGTTACCGGCATTCACTTTCAGATTTACGGCTTTGCCGATCTGGCCCAGCTTGAGCAGGCACTGCATGACGGGACTATCGATCTGGTGTACGGCATTCCGCAAAATGAAGCGCTGCACAGTCTGAAGATTTCTCAGCCTTACTACGTCAGTAATCTGCGCGTGCTGCGGGATCGCAGTAATGACCGCCAGGTGATGCTCAATTCCACCAACGCACGGGTGGCGATCAGTACCTTGACCGATATGCAGGCCGGTAACGCGCTGAAAGCGGTGTCCTCTCACGTGCAGCGTTATGACAACAACCTGCAGGCGGTGTACGCCTTGCTAAACGGCAGCAGCGACTACTTTATTGCCGACGAAGCCAGCGCCAGCTTTATTATTGACCAGTTACAGCTCGGCCAGCTTTATCAGATTGAAAGTAGCATCAACCTCGGGAACCTGTCGTTCGTGTTTGCTTCCGCCAACCCGACGCTGATCGACACCCTCAACCTGGCCATCGCCGATACCCCGATGGAATTTATGAACGCCATTCAGAGCCGCTGGAGTAAAAAGATCCCCAGCTATCTCGATACCGGTAATGCCGATCTGACCCAGATGGAAAAAAACTGGGTGGCGACCCATCCCACCGTTTATTACGCCGCCATCGAGAATAATTTCCCGTTCGCCTATCGTGGTTCCGGCGGGCAGGCGCGCGGTTACGCGATCGACATTCTGAATATCATCGCGCAGAACACCGGATTGCGCTTTATGCCGCTTTGGGCGCGCAACGCCGAGCAGGCCGACCAACTGGTGCAATCCGGCCAGGCCAGCTTCCGGACCGCCCTGCCGTTGGCACGCGGCGTTAAAGCACGCTACAGCGCCAGCATGCCGATCCACCGTTCGTTGTGGGGGGTTTATGTTGGCCAGCAGGCCAACGGCATTTCCACCTGGAGCGATTTGGCCGGTAAGCGCATCGGCGTCCTGCAGGGCGACTTGGCGCAGGAGTTGGTTCCCCCCAGCGAAGACTTGATCCGTTTTGCTGACAGCAAGAGCATGTATGACGCCCTGGCCAACGGCCAGTTGGATGCGTTGGTGGATAACGTGATCTCGGCAAACTTTGTCGCCCTGTCGCGTTATTCCGGTGCGATAAAGCTGGCGTTCGCTGCCAATAACATCGCCTACCCGGTAGCTTTCGGCGTACGGCAGGATCAGCCTTTGCTGTTGGCTATTCTCGATAAAAATCTGATGCAGATCCCGTCCGAAACGCTGCAGTCGTTGCGTGATGAATGGATTGTCGATCGCAGCAACCTGATTGATGCAGTGAATGAAAACCGCATGCAGCCGCAAACCACCTGGCTGCTGGCACTGTTGGCGGCGGCGATCCTGCTGCTGCTGGGGCTGACCCTGCGGCGCTTTATCCTGCAGCGCCGGGAAAAGCGTGAGCGCGAAGTGATCGAACAGGCTCGTCAGCATGCCGAAGCCGAAAATCGGATGAAGAGCAAATTTCTGGCCACCGTCAGCCATGAACTACGGACGCCGATGCACGCGATCCTCGGTCTGCTGGAACTGGAACTCAAACGCCAGCCGACGCCTGAAGGACTGCCGGTGATTTACAGCTCGGCGTCGTCATTGCTCAACCTGCTTAATGATTTGCAAGATCACGCGCGGCTGGAAACCGGTTCACTGACGCTGGTGCCCAAATCTGTAGCACTGCAGCCCTGGATAACCCATATCAGCGCCCTGTATCAACCGCTGATCGGCGAACGTCCGGTGACGCTAAACGTCAGTGCAGCCGACAACCTGCCCGCCGCAGTCCTCATTGATGGTGAGCGTTTACTTCAAGTGGCTAACAACCTGATAAACAATGCAATTAAATTCACACCGCGCGGTACTATTCAGGTAAATATCGGCTGGCGCGAGCAGGATCCACCTCTGGGGGAACTGTGGCTGACGGTGGCCGACAGTGGCTGTGGCATCGCGGCAGATGAGATCGGTAAACTGTTCCAACCTTTCTACCGCGCACGCGGCGCACAGCGCGTATCCGTGCAGGGTACCGGGCTGGGGCTGTCTATCTGTAAAGAGATTATCGAACAGATGGGCGGCCGCATTGAGTTACACTCACAACCCAGCCTGGGTACCGAGGTGACAGTGTCCGTGCTGGTAACCCAGGTTGCAGTCGATCCCACAACTCAGCAGGCCGACATGCCACTCATTCTGCCGCCGTCCACCCTACGCGTGGCGCTGATCGACGATCACCCCACCAACCTGCTGTTGATGGAGCGGCAACTGCGGCACTTCGGCCTGCAGCCAAGATTATTCGAACAGGGTTATCCGCTGTTGAAGGCCCACCGTCGGCAACCGTTTGACCTGCTGTTTATCGATTACAATATGCCACGCCCGGACGGCCTGACACTGGCGAGACTAATACGTCGCGATGAGCAACGCCTTCAGCGCCCAGCCTGCCAGATTATTCTCTGCTCGGCAGACGTGCAGGAATTTACCCGCATCCCGCCGGGATTGGTGGCGATAGATCGCTTTTTAACCAAACCCATTTCACTGGCGGCCATCGCTCAGGCACTACCGCAGCAACCACAGGGGATGGAGCAGCAGTTAGTCCTTACTGACCTGCAGAGAACCCTGGTCGATATGGCCGGTAATGACCGAGCGATGATCCAGCGTCTGGCAACAACGCTGCTGACGACACTGCGACAAGACCAGCAGCGGCTTGAGCAGGCGGCACAGAACCAGGATGGGGTAACCTTGAGCCAGGCTGCCCATCGTATCAAGGGCAGCCTACTGATGCTGCAGCTGCCGGCGGCGGCCAGCCTGTGCCAACAACTGGGGGACAACGGCCGTGAAGGAACATTGATGCAGGCCGCCTATAATGAATTGAGTGCGTTAGTGGCACAGATTCTGATAGAACTGAACGATCTGGTCAGCACTGACGAAACGTATTTTGCTATGGATAAGGATGAATAATGTCGGACGCCCCACACGTACACCTGCCAAAAGACAGTAATAGTAAACGCCTACTGACCGCTTTTTTAGTCACTGCGGTCTTTATGGTCGCCGAAGTGGTCGGCGGGTTGATTTCAGGTTCACTGGCGCTGCTGGCGGATGCCGGCCATATGCTTACCGACGCTGCCGCACTGCTGGTGGCCCTGATGGCGGTACACTTCTCGCAGCGTAAGCCCAATGCACGCCACACTTTCGGTTATCTGCGCCTGACCACCCTGGCGGCTTTCCTCAACGCTGCGGCGCTGTTGGTGATCGTGGTATTCATCCTGTGGGAGGCAATACGGCGTTTCTTCGAGCCACAGCCGGTGATGGGTGCGCCAATGCTGATTATCGCCATAGCGGGGCTGCTGGCTAACCTGTTCGCCTTCTGGCTGCTGCACCGAGGAAGCGAAGAGAAGAATATCAATGTGCGCGCTGCCGCATTGCATGTGCTGGGGGATTTACTGGGGTCGGTGGGCGCCATCGCCGCCGCCATTGTGATCCTGACCACCGGCTGGACGCCGATCGACCCGATACTGTCGGTGCTGGTGTCCTGTCTGGTGATACGCAGCGCCTGGCGATTGCTGAAAGAGAGCTTCCATGAACTGCTGGAGGGTACGCCGCAGGAGGTGGACATCAATAAACTGCAAAAAGACCTGTGCCTGAATATTCCGGAAGTGCGCAATATCCATCACGTCCATGTCTGGCAGATTGGCGAGCAAAAATTGATGACGCTGCATGCGCAGGTGATACCGCCGAACGACCACGATGGCCTGCTGCATCGTATTCAGGCCTATCTGCTGGAACACTATCGCATTGGTCACGTGACCATCCAGATGGAGTATCAGCACTGCGATACACCCGACTGCGGGATTAACCGGGCACCCGAGCCGAGTGACCACTCACATTCGCATGTCGGGCATCATCACTAGAATCAACCGGGGCGCCTTATTTGGCGCCCCGGCGTTATTATGGTGCAGAAGATAATGGCCGCGAGCGATTGTTGCCGGCACTTTTGATCCACAGCCAGGAACCATTCAACGCAATCAGCGTCAGGATCACGTATTCCAGCGCCATGGCGTAAACGCCCTGGTAGGCAAATATAGCCACGCTGATCACGTCAATCACTACCCACAACAGCCAGTTTTCCACGTACTTGCGCGTCATCAGGATCATCGCCACGATCGACAACACCATCATGGTCGAATCCCAGAATGGGAAGGCATCCGGCTGCAGCTGCGGCATTTCCACGCTCAGGCCCAGCCCTTGCATCACCGTCACCGCCGCCTGCGTCAACCAGGCAAACACGCGGTCGATGTTGAACGTCATCAGAGCAATGCCGACCACACACACCGCCGCCCAACTCAGCGCCTTCGGCAACGACAGCCAGCGAATTTTCAGCTCGGCCTGATTATCCTGAGTCTGACGGCTCCAGGCATACCAGCCGTAAATATTGGCGACGAAGAAGAACAACTGCAGCAGCAGGCTGGCGTACAGCTGGATTTGGAAGAAAATTACCGCAAACAGCGTGACGTTAATCAGACCGAACAGGTAATTGATAATTTTCTCTTTGCTGGCATACCAGATGCACAGCAGGCCAAACAGGGTGCCGATAGCCTCAATCCATGACAGATCGTAGCCCCCCGCTCCCAGCGGGATATGCACCAGGATATTACTGGTACTGAAAAAACTCATTTTATGATCCTTATTAAATGGTTAAGCGTTGCCTTTTACCTGCATTTTGAGCTGGGCAGCAAAATCCAACATCCGATTCAGCGGGATCAGTGCCTTCTGGCGCAATGCAGCATCGACGTGGATCTCATGCAGTACACCACCGTGTTCCAGTCCATCGGCGATAGCCTTCAGGCCGTTCATCGCCATCCACGGGCAGTGCGCACAGCTACGACAGGTGGCACCCTCTCCAGCGGTTGGCGCTTCGAACAGCTCTTTGTCTGGACAGGCCTGTTGCATCTTATAAAAAATCCCGCGATCGGTAGCAACAATCAGTTGCGGATTGGGCAGGGTTTTCGCCGCCTGAATCAATTGGCTGGTTGAACCTACCGCATCGGCCAGATCGACCACCGCCTGTGGTGACTCTGGGTGCACCAGTATCGCCGCGTTCGGGTATAAGGCCTTCATACGCATCAGGGCCTGGGTTTTAAACTCGTCATGGACGATACAGGCGCCCTGCCAGCACAATACGTCGGCACCGGTCTGCTTTTTCACATAATTACCCAGATGGCGATCTGGCGCCCAGATGATTTTCTCACCCAGGCTATCGAGGTGTTCGATCAGTTCAACGGCAATACTGGAGGTGACCACCCAGTCCGCTCGTGCTTTTACCGCCGCCGAGGTATTAGCGTAGACCACCACGGTGCGATCCGGGTGGCTGTCACAAAAGGCATTGAATTCTTCTTCGGGGCAACCGAGATCCAGTGAGCACTCTGCGTTCAATGTTGGCATCAACACCCGCTTTTCCGGACTGAGGATCTTGGCGGTTTCACCCATAAAGCGCACGCCGGCAACCAGCAGGGTCGAGGCCGGATGATTGCTGCCAAAGCTTGCCATTTCCAGCGAGTCCGCCACGCAGCCACCGGTTTCTTCCGCCAGTGCCTGGATTTCCGGATCGGTATAGTAGTGGGCCACCATCACCGCATTGCGCTGCTTGAGCAGGATTTTAATCTTCTCGCGATAAAACGCCTTTTGCGCATCGTCCAGTGGCACCGGTTTGGGCGGGAACGGGTACACCGCCGCATTAACATCAAACATTTCACTCATCGCTGCAATCTCTGTGCTAGGCTGGGTGTCTGCTGCCCGGGTATTACCCATCGCAACCCCCTTCGTTTTATATACTAAACAAAATACCTGCATTTGTGCGAAAAGTCCGCTGATATTTTATATTTGCGCGGAAGATGTTTAATTCATTAAAAATTTGAAAGGATAAAGTGCAAAGAAAGGAGGGTTCCAGGTACTAAAAGGGATAAACGGATAAAACGGATTGAAGATGCTGGGGGCAAACCGGGGATACCGTGCGGGACTGATTCGGCCTTTGGCCTCACCCTTCGGGCAACGCTGCGCGTTGTCGTATCGCTGCGCGATGCTCGAACCTGAGCGCAGCTTCTCACCCACACGGTTCGTGCGTTATGCGATGCTCAAGTTTTGGGAAAAGTGCTGAGGTACTCTGTGAAATGGTGGGCCGTGCGGGATTCGAACCTGCGACCAATTGATTAAAAGTCAACTGCTCTACCAACTGAGCTAACGGCCCACTGAGGGGATACTGCTGAACCGCGTAAGCAGGAGAGGAACTCGCTGCAATAATGGTGGGCCGTGCGGGATTCGAACCTGCGACCAATTGATTAAAAGTCAACTGCTCTACCAACTGAGCTAACGGCCCACTGACGTGGTTTACTGCTGAACAACCAATACAAAACCGAAGCCCGTATTGAGGAAAAACAATTCTGAAATGGTGGGCCGTGCGGGATTCGAACCTGCGACCAATTGATTAAAAGTCAACTGCTCTACCAACTGAGCTAACGGCCCACAGCAGTGGTGGGTGATGACGGGCTCGAACCGCCGACCCCCTCCGTGTAAAGGAGATGCTCTACCAACTGAGCTAATCACCCACTAGTGTGGTTACTGCTACTACTTCAGAAATTGGTGCGTCGTGCGGGATTATTCGGCTTGCGCCTCACCCTTCGGGCCATCACTTCGTGATGTTGTCTCGCTTTGCGAGACTCAAACCTTTACGGTTCTCACCCTTACGATTTCACTTCATTTCTTATTTCAGGAATTGGTGGGTCGTGCGGGATTCGAACCTGCGACCAATTGATTAAAAGTCAACTGCTCTACCAACTGAGCTAACGACCCAATTTCCTTGCTGCTTTAACATCTTGCAAGATGTCTTGGCAACGGCGGCATATATTACTAATTTATCTTGGCAGCGCAACCTAAATTTATAAACAACAGGTTCAACTGCTTGTTCTTCACACGAATGAGCCCAGAAATCGGTCAAATCGACTAACTTCTGGGCTCATTTTTTTGCTAACTAACCTGCGATTCGACTTTTCGCCTGTTTGGCCGCAGCACTGGTTGGGTATTGTTTAATCACCTGCTGGAACACGGCTTTGGCTTTATCGGCCTGCCCTTTTTCCTGCATGATGATACCCACCTTGTACATTGCGTCCGGTGCCTTAGGTGATTTTGCGTAATTCTTCACCACCACCGCATAATAGTAAGCCGCATCATCTTTCTTACCCTTGTTGTAGAACAACTGGCCGAGCCAATAGTTGGCATTAGGCTGGTAAGTCGATTTTGGGTACTGTTTTACGAAGGACTGAAAAGCGGAGATCGCCTGGTCATACTGCTTTTTTTCCAGCGCCAATGAAACAGCGGCGTTGTAATCGCTGTTTTCATCACCCGTACTGGCCGGAGCTGCTGCTGTAGCGCCCGCAGACGCGCTGTCAGCGCCGTCGGAGGACGCAGCCGCTGCTGCCCCACCTGCGGCACCCGCTGCAGCAGCGGAGCTCTGAGCGCCGCCCTGGCTGATGCTATCCATCTGTTGATAGATCTGCTTTTGGCGTTCAACAACCTGATTCAGTTGATATTGGCTTTCCTGGATTTGCCCGCGGAGTGAGTCAATGTCACGCTGGTTGTCAGAGAGTTGTTGCTGGAGTTGGTTTAAAAGCTGGCCCTGAGCATTGCTGATGCGCTCAAGTGAGGTGACACGGTCTTCGACCGAGCCGGAGCCGACATTACTGATTGGCGCTTGGGCAGTAGCGGCCCATGGGACCGCTACGCCAACCAGTAACGACAGACTCAACAAGTGACGTCTGAAGTTACTGTTCATGCGATTCTCTTAGTAAACCAGAACTGCACGACGGTTTTTAGCATAAGCCGCTTCGTCGTGGCCCAGTACTGCTGGTTTTTCTTTACCGTAAGAAACGATAGAGATTTGGTCAGCTGAAACGCCTTTACCTTGCAGGTACATTTTCACTGAGTTAGAACGACGCTCACCCAGGGCAATGTTGTATTCCGGCGTACCGCGTTCATCCGCGTGGCCTTCTACGGTCACTTTG
This sequence comes from Serratia proteamaculans, assembly GCF_008830365.1. Lineage (GTDB taxonomy): Bacteria > Pseudomonadota > Gammaproteobacteria > Enterobacterales > Enterobacteriaceae > Serratia > Serratia proteamaculans. The sequence goes on from NZ_WBKI01000002.1 coordinate 492,930, forward strand.
TAAGACGGGTTGTTACGCAGGAATGCAGCGTGCGCGTCCAGCATCTGAGCGAACTCAGAGCTCACGTCATACTTGTCCAGACCGAAGTAAACAATGTTGTTCTTCTGCAGTTCTTGCATCTGCAGACGAGCTTGTTCTTCAGAAGACAGGTTGCTGCTGCCATTTTCTGTACCAGTGCCAGCGCCAGCGCCCAGACCTGATTGGTCGTTGTTTGCGCTTTTGTTAGAACTACAAGCCGCTACAGCCAGAACTGGCAGTGCCAGCAGAAGCCCTTTCAGCACTTTGTTCAGTTGCATTTCTTTAATCCTTTTATAGTTTGCCATACATATTTACACATGCATCACAGATACGGCGACCAGGCAGGGAATTTGACCTGTCCATCAGTTGCCGGAAGACGCGCTTTAAAACGCCCATCAGTCGATACCAGTTGCAGCACGGAGCCCATACCTTGCGTGGAGCTATAGATCACCATGGTGCCATTTGGCGCAATACTAGGCGTTTCGTCCAGGAAGGTGCCGGTCAAAACTTGAACCGCACCCGATCCGAGATCTTGTTTGGCGATATGCTGAGCACCACTGTTAGAGCTCACCATCACCAGGAATTTACCATCAGAGCTGACTTCAGAATCCTGATTCTGAGAGCCTTCCCATGTCAGACGCTGTGACGCACCGCCACTGGCACTGACTTTATAAATCTGTGGTCTGCCGCCCTGATCGGAGGTATAGGCCAGAGACTGCCCATCCGGGAACCAGGTCGGTTCAGTATTGTTGCTGCGCCCGTCGGTGATTTGGGTGATCTGGCCAGAGCCAAGATTCATCACGTACAGGTTCAGGCTACCGCTTTTAGACAGCGCAAAGGCCAGGCGGCTGCCGTCCGGTGAGAACGCTGGTGCCCCGTTGTGACGCGGGAACGAAGCGATCTGACGGATAGCACCGTTAGCCAGGGTCTGTACCACCAGCGCAGAACGGCCGCTTTCAAAGGTCACGTACGCCAGTTTGCTGCCGTCCGGCGACCAGGCCGGGGACATCAGCGGTTCTGGTGAACGGTGTACCGTAAACTGGTTGTAGCCGTCGTAATCCGCTACGCGCAGCTCATACGGGAATTTCCCGCCGTTGGTCTGCACTACGTATGCGATACGGGTACGGAATGCGCCCTTGATACCGGTCAGCTTCTGAAACACTTCGTCACTGGCGGTATGAGCAGAATAACGCAACCATTGTTTGGTCACTTTATACTGGTTCTGCGCCAGAACGGTACCTGGGGAACCTGAAGTGTCCACCAGTTGATAAGAGATCAGGTAACCGCCGTCTGCACCAGGTTGCACCTGACCGACCACGACAGCGTCAATGCCCAATGCAGTCCAGGCCGCCGGCGTCACTTCAGACGCAGTGGTTGGTTGCTGCGGCATGCGCGCCACGTCAATTGGGTTGAATTTGCCGCTGTTGCGCAGGTCTGCGCCGACAATCTTGCCAATATCTTCCGGAGGCGTGCCTGGGCCCGCCCATTTAAATGGCACCACGCCAATCGGACGAGCGGAGTCGACCCCTTGGGTGATTTCAATGCGAACTTCCGCGTGGAGAACGGATGCCCACAGTATTAAAAAACCTAGCGCTACTCGAAATGCCTGCTTCATCTCATCTCCCTTATCCAGGCGGAATGCCTGCGATAAATTAGCAGAATTTTAACAAACCAACTCAAACAAAACTACATAATCCCTGTTGGTTACCTTAGTACATCCCTGTCACGACTCAGTAAGAACAACACTTATTGAGGTTTGAATTCAAGGGTCGCATTCTTAAAGTGCTGATAAATAGCGTCGCTTGTAGGTTTCGGGATCTTTGCCTGATTCGCAGCGGTTACTGCCGCCTGGCACAGAGCAGGATCACCCCCCACCGCTTTCACATCAAGCAATAAGCCATCGGGCCCCAGCTTGATACGTAGATCACAGGTCTTACCGACAAACAAACTAGGGTCATAGAACTTATTCTGAATCGCTGTACGAATTTGTCCCGCATAACTATCAATATCTGCCCCACTGGCACCCGCGGTCTTGGCATTGCCCTGACCGGCCGGTTTGCCGTCACCCTTAGCTTTGGCACCGCCGCCTTTCGGCGCGTTTTTACCGTCCGCCAGGCCACCAAACAGTTCGTCAACCTCTGAAGACTGATTCGCAGCTGCAGCGGCCGCTTTCTTCTTGGCATCTGCGGCTTTCTTGGCTGCGGCCTTTTCAGCAGCAGCGGCTTTTTTCTCCGCCTCTGCGGCCGCTTTCTTCTCGGCATCAGCAGCCGCTTTTTTCTCAGCTTTCTCAGCCTCTGCGGCAGCCTTCTTCTCGGCGTCAGCAGCGGCTTTTTTCTCTGCAGCTTCAGCAGCCGCGGCTTTCTTCGCTTCTTCCGCCTGTTTCTTGGCGGTAGCCGCGGCGGCAGCTTCTTTCTTGGCTTCAGACTCGGCTTTCTTCTGCGCGTCGGCCTGTGCTTTGGCGACCTTATCCGCTTCGGCCTTGGCCTTGGCGGCAGCGGCTTCCGCTACTTTCTGTTGTTCTTTGGCTTTCGCCGCGGCGTTCTCGGCCACTTTTTGCTGTTCAGCTGCCTGCTTTTGTTGCTCCGCCGCCTGTTTCTGTTGCTCTGCGGCCTGCTTCTGCTGTTCAGCCTGTTCTTTCGCGTCCTGGGCCGCTTTTTCCTGCGCGGTCAAACGCTCTTTCTCCAGCTCTTTCAGGCGCTGTTGTTCCGCCGCCTGCTTCTGCTGAAGTTCTTCGGCCTGCTGTTCCGCTTTTTTCTGGCGCTGCTTCTCAGCACGCTGCGCGTCGTTACTCTGCTGCTGCTGGCGGTTGTACTGCTCCACCACTGCCCCGGGATCGACCATCACTGCACCGACGACCGAACCTTCGCCGCCACCGCCGGCACTGTTCATGTCGACGTTTTCTTGCAGCGATCCCCAAATCAGCAGGGCAATCAATACAAAGTGCAGAACGACCGAAACAATAACGGCGCGGTTCAGCTTATCGTTTTGCTCAGTTGCCTTTACCAAAATAGATTCCCAAAAACTGGTGTTGCTTATACGGGGTTCCTGCACCGCAGCACAGGAACCGGGTTGCCACTGACCTCAGGGTCAGATTGGCTGGGTCATCAGCCCCACGGAAGCGACGCCCGCCTGATGGAGAATATTCAATGCTTTGATAATCTCATCATACGGAACTTCCTTCGCCCCACCGATCAAAAAGACCGTTTTCGGGTTAGCCGCTAAACGCGACCTGGCTTCAGCTGCAACCTGCTCCGGCGGCAACAGTTCCATGCGGTCGTGATCCACCACCATGGTGTATTGGCCCACGCCAGAAACCTCAAGGATCACTGGCGGGTTATCACTGCTGGACACCGCTTTGGAATCGGTGGCGTCCGGCAGATCAACCTCAACGCTCTGGGTGATGATCGGCGCGGTTGCCATAAAGATCAGCAACAGCACCAGCAACACGTCGAGCAACGGAACTATGTTAATTTCGGACTTCAGCTCGCGCCGATTACGTCCACGAACTCTCGCCATGCTACCTCCTACTTATTTGCTGTCGCTGGAGAAGGCCTGACGATGCAGAATAGCGGTGAACTCTTCCATAAAGTTGTCGTAATTCTGCTCAAGCTTGTTGACGCGCTGGTTGAGGCGGTTATAGGCCATAACGGCCGGGATAGCGGCGAACAGACCGATGGCGGTTGCGATCAGTGCTTCGGCGATACCCGGTGCTACCATTTGCAGCGTGGCCTGTTTCACCGCACCCAGTGCGATAAAGGCGTGCATAATCCCCCACACGGTGCCGAACAGACCGATATACGGACTGATCGAACCCACGGTGCCGAGGAAAGGAATGTGGTTTTCCAGCGTTTCCAGCTCGCGGTTCATCGAGATACGCATAGCACGCGACGCGCCTTCGATCACCGATTCAGGCGCATGGTTGTTAGCGCGGTGCAAACGAGCGAACTCTTTGAAACCAGAGTGGAAAATTTGTTCGGAGCCGGTCAGGCTATCGCGGCGCGCCTGGCTTTCCTGATACAAACGGGAAAGCTCAATACCAGACCAGAATTTGTCTTCAAAGGCCTCGGCGTCACGCGTGGCCGCATTAAGGATGCGGGTACGCTGAATGATGATCGCCCAAGAAGCCACTGAGAAGCATATCAAAATCAACATGATAAGCTTAACCAGCAGGCTGGCCTTCAAGAATAAATCTAGGATGTTCATCTCATTCACTGCTTAAACTCCGCGACAATAGACTTAGGAAGCGCTATCGGCTTCATTTGGTGTGGATCAATGCATGCAATCAACACATCGGCCTGACTCAAAAGAGTTCCGTCAGAATTGACAATACGTTGAGCAAACGTAAGAGAAGCCCCGCGCATGGAGGTGATTTCACTCTGTACTTCCAGCAGATCGTCAAGGCGAGCTGGAACCAGGTAATCCACCGTCATACGCCGGACAGCGAAAGCGACATTTTCACTGAGCAGCTGCTGTTGATGAAAGTTATGTTGACGCAGCATCTCGGTGCGCGCTCTTTCAAAAAAAGCTACATAGCGGGCGTGATAGACCACCCCACCGGCATCGGTATCTTCGTAGTAAACGCGAACCGGCCATCGAAACAACGTATTACTCACTCTACTTCCAAGCCAATGGATTTAACGGTGCTACTATACGCAAGACGGATCGGGTTGGGAATGGGTTACAACAGGGGAACGAAAATAATTATGGGCCGCGATGGCCCATAACTTGGGGATATAACGGAGATTATAAAGAAACGTAAAGTAATCCTGCGGCCAGGATCACAATTGCCGGAAGTGGCGCAAAAAAAGCTCGCCACAGGGTGCGTTGCGGTCGGAACCCGACGCCATGAACTACCCCGGCACACACTGCCCAAATAAGCAGCAGACCTTCCCATATCTCCAGCGAGCTGGTCTTCGCCGCAAAGCGGGTCGGATCCCAAAAAATACAGCCCGCCAAAATCAACGCCAGCACCAGTGAAAGGGCCCGGACCGGGCCCTTGTCAGTGATAGCGTACAGCTTGTCAGTCAGTGACAAACTCATCACTTATCGTCTTGCTGTGCTTTTGAATCTTCGTGGTGCTCAAGCGCCAGCGCCGTGATGATGCCGAAGGCACAGGCAAGAAGCGTTCCGAGAATCCAGGCAAAATACCACATGGTTTAGCTCCCTATCCTTAATACAGCGAATGCTTGTTGTTCTCGATGAAGTTCTTATCGAGACGGCCGAACATTTTGTAGTACGACCAACTGGTGTACGCCAGAACGATAGGCACAAAGATCGCCGCGACAACGGTCATCACTTGCAGCGTCAACAGGCTGGAGGTGGCATCCCACATGGTCAGGCTGATGTTAGGCACGGTGCTTGACGGCATCACGAACGGGAACATGGTCACCCCGGCGGTAAGGATCACACAGGCAATGGTCAGCGACGAGGTCACGAACGCCAGCGCGTCTTTCGACATGCGCGAGAACAGCACCGTGAACAGCGGCAGCACCACGCCCAGTGCAGGCAGTGCCCACAGCAGCGGATACTTGTTGAAGTTGATCAACCAGGCACCAGCCTGATGAGCCACTTCTTTACGCATCGGGTTAGACTCCGCCATGGTGTTCAGCGTCGAGGTAATCACATAACCGTCGATGCCTTTCACCAGCCAGATACCGCCCAACAGGAAGAACACCGCCATCACCAGCGTGGAGATCTGCGCCGCAGCACGAGCACGCAGGTGGATCTCACCGCTGGTACGCATCTGCAGGTAAGTCGCCCCCTGAGTTACCAGCATGGTCAGACTGACCACACCCGCCAACAGGCCAAACGGATTCAGCAGTTGGAAGAAGTTGCCGGTATAGAACAGACGCATGTATTCATCCATGTGGAAGGGCACGCCCTGTAACAGGTTGCCGAACGCCACGCCGAATACCACCGCAGGCACGAAGCTGCCGATGAAAATGCCCCAGTCCCACATGTTGCGCCAGCGGCTGCTCTCCAGCTTCGAACGGTAGTCAAAACCGACCGGGCGGAAGAACAAGGCTGACAGCACCAGGATCATCGCAACATAGAAACCGGAGAACGCCGCCGCATAGACCATCGGCCAGGCGGCGAACAGCGCACCACCGGCGGTGATCAACCACACCTGGTTACCGTCCCAGTGCGGCGCGATGGAGTTGATCATCACCCGGCGCTCGGTATCGGTTTTACCGATAATGCGCACCAGGATGCCGACCCCCATGTCGAAACCGTCGGTGACGGCGAAGCCGATCAGCAGTACGCCAATCAGGACCCACCAGATAAATCGCAGTACTTCATAATCAAACATACGTGGACTCCTGTTTAGCGCGCTTCCTGCACGGCGGCAGTCGGTTGTTCAAAGTGGTAGCGGCCAGTTTTCAGGCTGCTTGGACCCAGACGTGCAAATTTGAACATCAGGTACATTTCAGCCACCAGGAACAGGGTGTACAAGCCGCAAATCAGCCCCATCGAGAACAGAATGTCGCCCGCAGTCAGTGAAGAGTTGGCAACCGCAGTCGGCAGCACCTCACCAATCGCCCAAGGTTGACGGCCGTATTCAGCCACAAACCAGCCGGCTTCGATCGCGATCCATGGCAACGGCAGGCCATACAGCGCCGCGCGGTGCAGCCATTTTCTCTGGCCAACACGGTTGCGGATCACGCTCCAGAACGACAGACCGATGATCAACAGCATCAGCACGCCACAGGCCACCATGATACGGAAGGCGAAATACAGTGGTGCTACACGTGGGATCGAGTCTTTGGTGGCCTGCTGGATCTGCGTTTCCGTCGCGTCAGTGACGTTCTGGGTATAACGCTTCAGCAGTAAGCCGTAGCCCAGGTCCTGCTTGGCTTTATTGAACTCGGTGCGTACCGTCGGGTCGGTATTGCCGCTACGCAGTTCTTCCAGCAGCCCATAGGCTTTCATCCCGTTGCGGATACGCACTTCATGCTGCGCCATCAGATCTTTCAGGCCGGTGACCTGAGTATCTGTTGAGCGGGTGGCAATCAGGCCGAGCGCATAAGGGATTTGGATGGAGTAGGAGTTTTCCATTTTATCCTGGTTCGGAATGCCGAACAGGGTAAAGGAAGCCGGTGCCGGTTGAGTGTCCCACTCGGCTTCGATGGCAGCCAGTTTGGTTTTCTGCACGTCGCCCATTTCGTAGCCGGATTCATCACCCAGAACGATAACGGACAGCACGGCAGCCATACCGAAGCTGGCGGCAATGGCGAAGGAGCGTTTGGCGAAGGCCAGATCACGGCCTTTTAACAGGTAGTAAGAGCTGATACCCAGAACGAACATCGCGCCACAGGTGTAGCCGGCTGCCACGGTGTGAACAAACTTCACCTGCGCAACAGGATTGAGCACCAGTTCGGAGAAGCTGAGCATCTCCATACGCATGGTTTCGAAGTTAAAGTCCGAGGCGATTGGGTTCTGCATCCAACCGTTGGCGACCAGGATCCACAGCGCGGAAAAGTTTGAGCCCAGTGCCACCAGCCAGGTAACGGCCATGTGCTGCACCTTGCCCAGACGATCCCAGCCGAAGAAGAACAGGCCGACCAGCGTCGATTCAAGGAAGAACGCCATCAGACCTTCGATGGCCAGTGGGGCCCCGAAAATATCACCGACGTAGTGGGAGAAATAAGACCAGTTAGTCCCGAACTGGAACTCCATGGTCAACCCGGTGGCCACACCCAGAGCAAAGTTAATTGCAAATAACTTGCCCCAGAATTTGGTCATATCTTTATAGATTTGTTTGCCTGACAGTACATATACCGTTTCCATAATTGCCAGCAAGAACGCCATACCCAGCGTTAATGGGACAAATAAGAAGTGGTACATCGCCGTTAAAGCAAACTGTAAGCGCGACAGTTCGACAATATCAAACATCTTGACTCCTTGCTCCTCGCAGGAAGACTCCGACATGCGGTATCGATATGACCTCGGGTGAAGCTACCGGTAACGCCCCGCAGTGAATGCCCTTAAACACAACAAAAATTTGATCCAGCTTCTCCGCTTTCAACCATGCATTCGACGCGGGCCATACTGGCCAGTGCACTAAACACACCACTGAAAACCGACAACGGGTAACAAATGCAACAAGTTCAACCATCCATATTCAGCATGGATGATACTCGACCAATCCCACACAATAAATAGGTTTTTACGTGATGTGGGTTAGACTTTGGGTTACAGGTCAAATTTTCCCCCAAAGAGGTATTCAGGCGTAATTTGATCTGAAACAATTTAAGCCTATCTGGATTTTATTTCCAGATTCAGCTCACAATTTCTCATAATTATCTTGTGGTTATGTTACGCAATGGTTTCGTAGTCTCTTTAGGTGATTTTTGTGTTAAATAGATGTGATATTTAATGGATAGCTGTATTTAAATGAAGTCTTGAGTGTGAATGATGTTAACGTTTATTAACCTACCAATAGGACAAGCTTAGCTTATTTTTTTACTCTGATAATTATAGGCAATAAAAAGAATTATTATCGATAAAGCAGCGCTTAAATACGCCTGCCTTATCCCCTTTCCTGCTTAATTGACGCCGCTAATCCCCACCACGACCACATTGATGCCCGGCCAGCCCTCCGACGGGCAAAAAAAAACAGGGCCAGACAAATTGCCTGGCCCTGCTTCTAAAAGGGTTACTGCCGGTAATAAATTAGCGATTCAGAACCGCTTTTACTGCCTCGCCGATGTCAGCCAGGCTGCGTACGGTTTTAACCCCTGCCGCTTCCAGCGCCGCAAACTTCTCGTCTGCTGTGCCTTTACCGCCGGCAATGATGGCGCCGGCATGGCCCATACGTTTGCCTTTAGGCGCGGTAACACCCGCGATATAGCCAACCACTGGCTTAGTCACGTGTTCTTTGATGTAAGCTGCGGCTTCTTCTTCCGCGCTACCGCCGATCTCACCGATCATCACGATCGCTTCGGTCTGCGGATCTTCCTGGAACAGCTTCAGGATATCGATAAAGTTGGAGCCTGGGATTGGGTCGCCGCCGATGCCCACACAGGTAGACTGGCCCAGCCCGGTATCGGTGGTTTGTTTCACCGCTTCGTAGGTCAGGGTACCAGAGCGGGAAACGATACCCACTTTGCCTGGCAGGTGGATGTGGCCAGGCATGATGCCGATTTTGCACTCGCCCGGGGTGATAACACCTGGGCAGTTCGGGCCAATCATGCGCACGCCGGCTTCATCCAGCTTCACTTTCACGGTCAGCATATCCAGCGTCGGGATGCCTTCGGTGATGGTGATGATCAGTTTGATGCCTGCATCGATAGCTTCCAAAATGGAGTCTTTGCAGAACGGTGCCGGTACGTAGATAACAGACGCAGTTGCGCCAGTCGCTTCTACCGCTTCACGCACGGTGTTGAACACTGGCAGGCCCAGGTGCTCAGTACCGCCTTTGCCCGGCGTTACGCCACCGACCATTTTGGTGCCGTAAGCGATGGCTTGCTCGGAGTGGAAAGTCCCTTGGCTACCGGTGAAACCCTGACAAATTACTTTGGTGTTCTTATCGATTAAAATGGACATTATTTGCTCCCCACTGCCGCAACAACTTGCTGAGCCGCATCAGTCAGGCTGGTCGCAGCAATGATATTCAGACCGCTGTCCGCCAGTTTCTTGGCGCCCAGCTCGGCGTTATTCCCTTCCAGACGCACCACCACCGGGACGTTAACGCCCACTTCGGCTACTGCGCCAATGATACCGTCAGCGATCAGGTCGCAACGCACGATACCACCGAAAATGTTAACCAGAACCGCTTTCACCTTATCGTCAGACAGGATGATTTTGAAGGCTTCGGTCACGCGCTCTTTGGTTGCACCACCGCCCACGTCGAGGAAGTTGGCTGGCTCGCCACCGTGCAGTTTAACGATGTCCATGGTACCCATCGCCAGGCCTGCGCCGTTAACCATGCAACCGATGTTGCCGTCGAGAGCAACGTAGTTCAGCTCCCACTGTGCCGCACGGGATTCACGCTCATCTTCCTGAGAAAGGTCACGCATTTCACGCAGCTCAGGCTGGCGGAACAGGGCGTTGCCGTCAGCGCCCAGTTTGCCGTCCAGACAGATCAGATCGCCCTGCTTGGTCACCACCAGCGGGTTGATCTCAACCATTGCCAGGTCACGTTCCAGGAACAAGGTCGCCAGGCCCATGAAGATCTTGGCGAACTGGCCAACTTGCTTGCCGGTCAGACCCAGTTTGAAGGCCAGCTCACGGCCCTGGTAAGGCTGTGGGCCTGCCAGTGGATCGATGGTCATTTTGTGGATCAGTTCCGGGGTTTCTTCCGCAACTTTCTCGATTTCAACGCCACCCTCGGTGGATGCCATGAACACCACGCGACGGCTGGCACGGTCAACTACCGCGCCCAGATACAGTTCTTTATCAATGTCGGTCGCCGCTTCTACCAGGATCTGGTGAACCGGTTGGCCCAGCGCGTCAGTCTGGTAAGTCACCAGACGCTTGCCCAGCCAGGCTTCAGCGAAAGCACGGATGTCTTCCTTGCTGTTAACCACTTTAACGCCGCCAGCTTTACCGCGACCGCCAGCATGAACCTGACATTTTACCACCCACGGGCCGGAGCCGATTTTGGATGCAGCTTCTTCTGCTTCACGCGGTGTGGTACAGGCATAACCGGTTGGTGCCGGCATGCCATACCGAGCAAACAGCTGTTTTGCCTGATATTCGTGTAAATTCATGATGTTCTATCCATTCAGTTCTGAAGGTTTTAGCCGAGCCATTTGGGCGGAAAACCGCATGACTTTAGTCGGCCACATAGCACAGAGTGTGGGCGCAGCGTACCGCGCCCATCAGGGTTATACGTCCAGCAGCAGACGAGTTGGATCTTCCAGCATATCTTTTACCGTCACCAGGTAACTGACGGATTCTTTACCGTCGATCAGGCGGTGATCGTAAGACAGAGCCAGATACATCATCGGCAAGATCACAACCTGGCCTTTCACCGCCATTGGGCGATCTTTAATGGCATGCATGCCCAGGATGGCGCTTTGCGGTGGGTTGATGATCGGGGTAGACATCAGTGAACCGAATACGCCACCGTTGGTAATGGTGAAGTTACCGCCGGTCAGCTCTTCCACAGTCAATTTGCCGTCACGGCCTTTGACTGCCAGCTCTTTGATTTTCTTCTCGATATCTGCCATGCCCATGCTGTCTACATCACGCAGGACCGGGGTTACCAGGCCACGTGGAGTAGAAACCGCAATGCTGATATCGAAGTAGTTGTGGTACACCACGTCGGTGCCGTCGATAGACGCGTTCACTTCCGGGAAGCGTTTCAGTGCTTCAACTACCGCTTTGATGTAGAAGGACATAAAGCCCAGACGAACACCGTGGCGTTTTTCGAAGGCTTCACCGTACTGCTTGCGCAGGTCCATGATCGGCTGCATGTTGATTTCGTTGAAGGTGGTCAGCATCGCAGTGCTGTTCTTCGCTTCCAACAGGCGCTCGGCTACGCGCTTGCGCAGACGGGTCATAGGGACGCGTTTTTCACTGCGACCACCCAGAGCGGGCTGCGGTGCGGCTTCAACGGCGGCGGCAGCAGGCTTGTCGGCTTTTTTGCCGTTAGCCAGGTGCGCTTCCACGTCTTCGCGAGTGATACGACCACCCACACCGCTGCCTTTAATGGCGGCAGCATCGAGATCGTGTTCGGCAATCAGGCGACGGATAGCCGGGCTGAGTGCGTCGTTGCTCTCTTCTTCCAGGCTGGCGGTAGCACGCTGGGCCGGAGTGGATTCTTTAGCCTGACTTTTCTCTTGAGTCGGCTTGCCGGAGCTGTCGCCCGGACGAATACGGCCGAGGATCTGACGAGAAAGCACGGTGGCGCCCTCTTCTTCCAGGATCGCATCAAGAATGCCTGCTTCGCTGGCCGGGACTTCCAGCACAACTTTGTCAGTTTCGATTTCAACCAGAACTTCGTCACGCTGGACGCTGTCACCTGGTTTCTTGTGCCAGGTGGCTACGGTCGCATCGGCAACCGATTCAGGAAGGTCAGGAACCAGAATATCTACGCTACTCATTTAGCTTTCCCTTAATCTTTAACAATATTCAGCGCGTCATTAACCAGAGCCTGTTGCTGCTTCTGGTGTACGGACATATAACCGACTGCCGGTGAGGCAGAGGCTGGACGTCCGGCGTAACGTAAAGAAGCCCCGAACGGCACCACTTCACGGAAGTTGTGTTGGCTGCAGTACCAGGCACCCTGGTTCAGCGGCTCTTCCTGACACCAGACGAAATCATGCACGTGAGCATACTTCTCCAGCACCGCCTGAAGGGCCTGATGCGGGAACGGGTACAGTTGCTCAATACGGATGATGGCCACGTCTTTCTGGTCGTTCTTGCGGCGTTGTTCCAGCAGATCGAAATAGACCTTACCTGAGCACATCACCACGCGTTTAACCGCTTTCGGATCCAGATCGTCGATCTCGCCAATCGCCGGCATAAAGGTGCCATTAGCCAGTTCGTCGAGCGAAGAAGTCGCCAGCGGATGACGCAGCAGAGATTTCGGTGACATCACCACCAACGGACGGCGCATACCGCGCAGCGCCTGACGACGCAGCATGTGGTAAACCTGTGCCGGGGTGGACGGGATGCACACCTGCATATTCTGCTCAGCACACAGCTGCAGGTAACGTTCCAGACGCGCAGAGGAGTGCTCTGGGCCCTGACCTTCGTAACCGTGCGGTAGCAGCATTACCAGACCGCACATACGGCCCCATTTCTGCTCGCCGGAGCTGATGAACTGGTCGATCACCACCTGAGCGCCGTTAGCGAAGTCACCGAACTGCGCTTCCCAGATGGTCAGGGTGCGCGGTTCTGCGGTGGCGTAGCCATATTCGAACGCCAGTACAGCTTCTTCAGACAGCACCGAGTCCCAAACTTTGAACTCGCCCTGCCCGCTGTGGACATTGGCCAACGGTACATAGACTGAACCGTTTTTCTGGTTGTGCACTACCGCATGACGGTGGAAGAAGGTGCCGCGACCGGCATCTTCACCGGACAGACGAATCGGAATGCCTTCATCAACCAGAGTGGCGTAAGCCAGCGTTTCCGCTGCGCCCCAGTCAAACGCTTTGTTGCCTGCAGCCATCTCTGCGCGGTCACCGTAGATTTTCGCTACGCGTGACTGCATTTCGATCGCTTCCGGCGCAGTGCTGATGCGACGAGCCAGTTCCTGCAGGCGCTTCATCTCAACCTTGCTTGGGTACTCTTCGTCCCACTCGTGGTTAAGGTACGGCGACCAGGTAAAGGTATGCAGGTTCATCGGACGCCATTCTTCGACCACGCATTCGCCGCGGTCGAGCGCATCACGGTACAGGTTGACCATTTCCGTGGCATCTTCCAGGCTGGCGACTTTTTGTTCGGTCAGAACGTCAGCATAAAGCTTGCGCGGTGTCGGGTGTTTTTTGATCTTCTGGTACATCACCGGCTGGGTTGCACTTGGCTCATCGGCCTCGTTATGCCCATGGCGACGGTAGCAGACCAGATCGATCATCACGTCACGTTTGAAGGTGTTACGGAAATCCAACGCCAGACGGGTCACAAAGGCCACCGCTTCCGGATCGTCAGCATTGACGTGGAAGATCGGCGACTGCACCATCTTGGCGATGTCAGTACAGTATTCGGTAGAACGCGCATCCAACGGGTTGGAGGTGGTGAAACCAACCTGGTTGTTGATCACGATACGTACCGTACCACCCACTTCGTAACCGCGAGCCTGCGACATGTTCAGGGTTTCCTGAACCACGCCCTGGCCGGTAATAGCGGCGTCACCGTGGATGGTGATTGGCAGTACCATGTTGCTGCGCGCTTCGTCAAGACGATCGCGACGGGCACGTACAGAACCCATAACCACCGGGCTGACGATCTCCAGGTGCGACGGGTTAAACGCCAGCGCCAGGTGAACCATGCCGCCTTCGGTTTCTACGTCGGAGGAGAAGCCCTGGTGATATTTCACGTCACCGGTGCCGAGGTGTTCTTTATGTTTGCCGGCAAACTCGTCGAACAGGTCGGCAGGTTTTTTACCCAGCACGTTGATCAACACGTTCAGACGGCCGCGGTGGGCCATGCCCAACACCACTTCGCGCGTACCGTTCTTACCGGCGTGGCGCACCATCTCTTTCAGCATTGGCACCAGCGCATCGCCGCCTTCCAGCGAGAAGCGTTTTGCCCCTGGGAATTTAGCGCCGAGATAGCGTTCCAGGCCTTCCGCTGCGGTCAGCTCGTTCAGGAAACGGCGTTTCTCGTCATTGGTAAAGCTGGCGTGCCCCACCACCGACTCGATACGCTGCTGGATCCAGCGTTTCTCTTCGGTATTGGTGATGTGCATGTATTCCGCACCGATCGAGCCGCAGTAGGTCTGTTTCAACGCAGCGTACAGGTCACCCAGCTTCATGGTTTCTTTGCCGATGGCGAAAGAACCCACGTTAAAGGTTTCCTGGAAGTCGGCGTCGGTCAGGTTGTGGTAGGCAGGTTCAAGGTCAGGAACTTGCTCACGCTGCCACAGACCGAGCGGATCGAGGTTGGCATGCTGATGTCCGCGAAAACGGAAGGCGTTAATCAGCTGCAGTACCTTGACCTGTTTGGCGTCGGTGTCTGGATCGTTGATGGTGGTGTTGTAACGCGCGGAGTCTTTCGCCAGGCGGCGGAAGTAGTCACGCGTTTGAGAGTGAAGCTGATCGGGTTTTACACCCGCGGTTGGTAGCTGTTGAAAAATGGAACGCCAGCTATCTTCAACGGAGCCCGGATCGGTTAAGAAGTCTTCATAGAGCTGTTCTATGTAAGACTGGTTCGCGCCCGCCAGATAGGAGGAATCCAGCCAGGCCTTCATTGCGCCGTTCTGCATCATGATCCCTTAAGCTTTGAAGCTTTAGTTTTCGCCGTGGTTAACATAATTACCGTGATGGATACGGTTTGCCGTAGAAACGGTTCACTCGACGTACTTTTAGCCAAAAGAAAGGCTCGGTACGTTCTGCTATGGACCTTGCGGTCCCTTACAAGGAACCTCTAAAAACCGGCGGGCGAACCAGGCTGCTTAGCGCCGCAGCCGCGGGTCAGTTTTTAGAGGTTCCCTCCTTTGTGATGTGCGCCGGAAACTGCCCGGCGCAGCATCTCATTCCACTTATGCCCCGCGTTGCAGCAGCATAGACTTGATATGACCGATTGCACGCGTCGGATTCAAGCCCTTAGGACATACACTGACACAATTCATAATGCTATGGCAGCGGAAAACACTGAAAGCGTCGTCCAGATCGTCTAAACGTTCTTCCGTTTCCGTGTCACGGCTGTCAATCAGGAAGCGGTACGCCGCCAACAGGCCAGCCGGGCCGATAAACTTGTCAGGGTTCCACCAGAATGACGGGCAAGAGGTCGAACAACAAGCGCATAAAATGCACTCGTACAGACCATCCAGCTTGGCACGATCTTCCGGCGATTGCAGGTGCTCACGCGCCGGCGGGTTCTTGCCGTCGTTCTGCAGGAAAGGCTTGATCTTTTCATACTGGGTATAGAACTGACCCATATCAACCACCAGATCGCGCACCACCGGCAAGCCCGGCAACGGACGGATCACAATCTTTTTGTTGCCTTTGGTCAGCGACGACACCGGAGTGATGCAGGCCAGGCCGTTTTTACCGTTCATGTTGATCCCATCGGAACCACATACGCCTTCACGGCAAGAACGACGGAACGACAGGCTTGGATCTTTTTCTTTCAGCTGGATCAACGCATCCAGCAACATCATGTCGCGACCTTCTTCCGCTTCCAGGCTGTAGTCCTGCATGTGCGGAGCGTCGTCAACATCCGGATTGTAGCGATAAATTGAAAATTCGAGTTTCATCAATCGATCTCCGCAATTAGTAAGAACGCACTTTCGGCGGGAATGCCGGGCGCAGCTTCGGTTGCATGTTCACTTCACGACGCGTCATGCTTTCCGATTGCGGCTGATACAGCGAGTGACACAGCCAGTTGGCATCATCACGTTCCGGGAAGTCGAAGCGGCTGTGTGCGCCACGGCTCTCGGTACGGTAGTTTGCCGACACGGCGGTGGAAAACGCGGTCTCCATCAGGTTATCCAACTCCAGGCATTCGATGCGCTGGGTGTTGAATTCGCTGGAGGTATCGTCCAGACGTGCATTCTTCAGACGTTCACGGATCTCTTTCAGCTCTTCCAGCCCTTTCGCCATCGCATCACCTTCACGGAATACCGAGAAGTTGTGCTGCATACAGGCTTGCAGTGCCTTGCGGATTTCAACCGGATCTTCACCTGAACGGGTGTTGTTCCAGCGGTTCAGACGATCCAGCGACGCTTCCACATCGGATTCGCTGGCATCACGGCTTTCGCCCTGCTCTGCCAGAGATTCGTGCAGATGCATGCCGGCGGCACGGCCAAACACCACCAGGTCCAGCAGCGAGTTGCCGCCCAGACGGTTGGCGCCGTGTACCGATACGCAGGCAATTTCGCCTACGGCGAAAAGCCCCGGGATCACTACGTCTTCACCTTTCTCGTTCACCGTCAACGCCTGGCCGGTCACTTTGGTCGGAATACCGCCCATCATGTAGTGGCAGGTTGGGATAACCGGGATAGGTTCTTTGACTGGATCGACGTGTGCGAAGGTGCGCGACAGTTCCAGAATGCCCGGCAGGCGGGATTCCAGCACCTCTTTACCCAGGTGATCCAGCTTCAGCTTGACGTGTGGGCCCCACGGACCGTCACAACCACGGCCTTCGCGGATTTCAATCATGATCGAACGGGCGACCACATCACGGCCCGCCAGGTCTTTGGCGTTCGGCGCATAGCGCTCCATGAAACGCTCGCCGTGTTTATTCAGCAGGTAACCGCCTTCACCACGACAGCCTTCAGTTACCAGTACCCCGGCACCGGCGATACCGGTCGGGTGGAACTGCCACATTTCCATGTCCTGCACCGGCACGCCGGCGCGCAGCGCCATGCCGACACCGTCACCGGTGTTGATATGGGCGTTGGTGGTGGACTGGTAAATACGGCCTGCACCGCCGGTCGCCAGCACGGTGGCTTTGGCTTTGAAGTAAACCACTTCACCGGTTTCGATGCAGATAGCCGTGGTGCCGACCACCGCGCCATCCTGGTTTTTCACCAGATCCAGCGCATACCACTCGGAGAAGATGGTGGTGTGGTTTTTCAGGTTCTGTTGATACAGGGTATGCAACAGGGCGTGACCGGTACGGTCAGCCGCTGCCGCGGTACGTGCCGCCTGCTCGCCACCGAAGTTCAGTGACTGGCCGCCGAATGGGCGCTGATAGATGCGGCCTTCTTCGGTACGGGAGAACGGCAGCCCCATGTGCTCCAGCTCCAGAACCGCTTCCGGGCCGGTTTTACACATATACTCAATGGCGTCCTGGTCACCGATATAATCGGAACCTTTCACCGTGTCATACATATGCCATTCCCAGTTATCTTCGTGGTTATTACCCAGGGCTACGGTAATGCCGCCCTGCGCAGACACGGTATGGGAACGGGTCGGGAATACTTTGGACAAGAGGGCACAGGTAGAGCCCGTTTGAGAAATTTGCAGTGCCGCGCGCATACCTGCACCGCCTGCACCGATAACTACAGCATCAAACTCTCTGACCGGCAGTTTCATCTTACGCACCCCACACTACGATTGTTCCGTACAGTAAATAGACCAGCAACACGACAACGATCGCCAGTTGCAACACCAGACGTACCGCTACCGGCTTGACGTAATCCGTCAGCACCTGCCACAAACCAATCCAGGCATGAGCCAGAATCGACAGCAGCGTCAGCAGCGTGAACACTTTCGTAATAGAGGTGGCGAAGAAGCCACGCCAGATTTCGTAGGTGAGATCCGGAGCCGTGACGAAGAAGCCCAGGATATACAGAACATACAGGGTGATGACGATAGCGGAAGCACGCAATAACAACCAATCGTGTACGCCGTTGCGTCCTAATGCAGAAACATTGTTTACCATACGAGGACTCCAGCCAGAACTGACAGCACGACGGTCAGACCGATCGCCACCTGGGCAGAACGGGTACCGGCGGCTAAACTCTCTTCGATATAGCCAAAATCCATTAACAAATGGCGAATGCCACCGCAAATGTGATAGGCCAGCGCAGTGAGGATGCCCCAGAATATGAATTTGACAACGAAGCTATTCATGATGGCAGCAGCCTGCATGAAACCCTCTTGGGAAGAGAGTGACAGGCCCAGCAGCCAGAGGAGGATACCCACGGCAACGAAGGTAATTACGCCAGAGACTCGATGTAAGATGGACGCTATCGCAGTTACGGGAAACTGAATCGTTTGCAGATCCAGGTTGACAGGTCTTTGTTTTTTCACGTTTTTGCCCACACAGCTCTTATTATTTTCCTTCCTCCGGCCTGGGCGGGGATCAGACAGCGTTAAGAGCCAAAACCCTCACACGTCACGCGCTCAAACAACAACATCCTCTGTGCTTAAACGGCGCGTAGTTATAACGCTGGGTGCTCCTACTTCAGGGTATCCCGGAGACCTGGCGGCAGTATAGGAGGATCACATTCTGATTACAATTCCCATACAATCCCTTTGGTAACATTTCCCCCGAACAGTGATTTAGATCACGGATTTCACAATTGGCACAAAATTAATTATCTGATTTGACAAGAGATCAACAATTCCATTACATATAGGGGCACAAACGGCCCTATGATGCGCTATAGGTCAGCAGATACACTTCCCCCGATGTTCAAGATATGCAACAGTGTATTTGAAAGAGCCTATCCCAATGGCGGTTTTTGCCGGTCATATTTGCAGCACATTGCCGCAGATAAGCACAAACAAGGCATATAAAACAACCTATTGGGATAGGTTCAACCACCCCCGAACACGTCGTAGGTAAGATTAACAGAACATAACGAATTCCGATGAATCGTTAACAACTGGTCACCCGCCTCGTTCGCCTGGTTAGCACTCTGTACCCTACCCGCGCATTTGCGCAGTCGCTCACAGAGTTAGCGTCCGCTCCATTTTTTGCGGGCAACCTGAGGAGAATTAAGGTATTTCAGTTGTTAGAGGTTTTTAAAATAAGGCGCAAAGGAGACTGTAAATGACTGATAAGAAAGCGACGCTAACCATTAATGATGGTGAAGCTCCAATCGAACTGGGCGTATTGACCCCGACACTGGGCCCCGATGTCCTTGATGTCCGCGCCCTGGGCTCCAAAGGTTATTTCACGTTTGATCCCGGCTTTACCTCTACCGCTTCCTGCGAATCCAAAATCACCTTCATTGACGGTGATAAAGGCGTACTGCTGCACCGCGGCTTCCCGATCGAACAGTTGGCGAAAGAGTCTTCCTATCTGGAAGTGTGCTACATCCTGCTGTACGGCGAGACCCCGACCGCAGAAGAGTTTGAAACCTTCAAAACTACCGTGACACGTCACACCATGATCCACG
Organism: Serratia proteamaculans; assembly: GCF_008830365.1. GTDB lineage: Bacteria > Pseudomonadota > Gammaproteobacteria > Enterobacterales > Enterobacteriaceae > Serratia > Serratia proteamaculans. The sequence continues at coordinate 512,413 of NZ_WBKI01000002.1, forward strand.
ACCAGATCACCCATCTGTTCCGTGGCTTCCGTCGTGACTCACACCCAATGGCCGTACTGTGCGGTGTGACCGGCGCCCTGGCGGCGTTCTACCACGATGCATTGGACGTCAACAACGAGCGTCACCGCGAGATCACCGCGTTCCGCCTGCTGTCCAAAATGCCTACCGTGGCGGCCATGTGTTACAAATATTCGCTGGGTCAGCCGTTCGTTTATCCGCGTAACGACCTGTCCTACGCCGGTAACTTCCTGCATATGATGTTCGCCACCCCGTGTGAAGAATACGTGGTGAACCCAGTGCTGGAACGCGCGATGGATCGTATCCTGATCCTGCACGCAGACCACGAGCAAAATGCTTCCACTTCCACCGTACGTACCGCAGGCTCTTCAGGCGCTAACCCGTTTGCCTGTATCGCTGCCGGTATCGCTTCTCTGTGGGGGCCGGCACACGGCGGCGCCAACGAAGCCGCACTGAAGATGCTGGAAGAGATCAAGACCGTTGAGCACATCCCTGAGTTCATCAAGCGCGCCAAAGACAAGAACGACTCGTTCCGTCTGATGGGCTTCGGCCACCGCGTGTACAAGAACTATGACCCACGCGCCACCGTGATGCGTGAAACCTGTCACGAAGTGCTGAAAGAACTGAACAAGAAAGATGACAACCTGTTGGAAGTGGCGATGGAGCTGGAACACATCGCGCTGAACGACCCGTACTTCATCGAGAAGAAACTGTACCCGAACGTCGACTTCTACTCAGGCATCATCCTGAAGGCGATGGGTATTCCTTCTTCCATGTTCACCGTTATCTTTGCCATCGCCCGTACCATCGGCTGGATTGCGCACTGGAACGAAATGCATGACGAAGGCATCAAGATTGCCCGTCCGCGTCAGTTGTACACCGGCTATGCCGAGCGTGATTTCAAGTCCCAACTGAAAAACCAATAACGCCGCTTTACCCTACATAAAGCAGCAAAACGCCGTCCCCTTGGACGGCGTTTTTTTTGCCCTATCCCCAGGAAGAGGGGCGGGGTGAGGGAAACATTGAATAACCTATTTCTGACAACCCAGGCACCAATAAAAGGGTCGTGAAGACAGCGTCGTGCGCTCGATCATCGCACCGCATCGCTCGCAAGGTTCGCCACTGCGATGGAACACCTTAAAACTGAACAACGCGCCGTGGTGGCGGTTTTCATCCACTTGCCCGCGCGTCTGGTAAGACAAACGAGGCACCGCCAGCAACACCTCCGCCAGTCGCTGTAAAACATCAGGTTCCAGATCCTGTGGCTTATGTTGAGGTGCCAGTTCAGCCTGCCAGAGAATTTCAGCCCGCAGATAATTGCCCAACCCGGCAAGAAATGCCTGATCGAGCAACATGCCGCCCAGTTGCCTGCGGCGAAACGCCGGCGATAACAGCCGCTGTTCTACCGCCATCGTCGTTAACGTCATATCCAGCACGTCGGGGCCGATACGCTGTAGGAACGGGTGCTGTTCTATTTCTTCACGCGGCCCGACGGTAATCTCCGAGGCGCTGTACAGCAAAATCGCCCGCTCCGCCGTTTCCAGTCGCACGCGCAGATCCCGCTTGGTTTCCGGCGTCTCCCCCGCTTTCACCACCTTCCATACGCCATACAATTGGTTATGGCTATACAGCGTCAGTCCGTTGGAAAAGTGGGTCAATAGTGCCTTACCTCGCGGCTCAATAGCGATAATACGCTCACCGATTAACCGGTCGCGGTAGTGTTTAAGCTGGGGAAAGGCAAAACCGACTTCGGTCAGCGGCTGGTCGATCACCGCCGCCGCCAGTGCATCCGCCGCCCGGCGAATTTCCGGTCCTTCCGGCATATGAAAACTCCTGAGTGGACCCCAGTGCAGCAAAGTGCACCGGGGGGATAACTGCGGTTAATGCGTCGCACCGCCGACAACCTTCAGATCGTACTCAACCTGTAGCGCAATGGAAATGGCCAGTTCCAATGCAAACAACACCGTGGTCGCCGCCATGCTTGGCGCGCCCGGGTGAGCAGCAGCCTGTTCCGGCAGATAAGGGATATGAATAAACCCGCCCTTGATTGCCTGCTGGTCGCTTAAACGGTGCAACAAACCGTACATCACGTGGTTGCAGACATAGGTGCCGGCCGTTTGCGATACCGAGGCGGGGATGCCCGCTTCACGCATCGAGCCCACCATAGCCTTGATCGGCAGCGTGCTGAAATAGGCTGCCGGTCCGCTTTCAACAATAGGTTCGTCGATCGGCTGTTTCCCTTGATTATCGGGAATTCGTGCATCATCGACGTTGATCGCCACCCGTTCGAGGGTGATGTCGGTACGCCCACCGGCCTGGCCGATAGCCAACACCATCACCGGCTGCACTTCCTCAATCGCCGTATTCAGTGCTTCCAGCGCTGCGCCAAACACACAGGGCAGTTGGCGCGCAATGATACGTGCACCGGCCAGTTCCATATCATTAAGTTGCTTGACCACTTCCCACGAAGGATTAACGCGTTCGCCGCCAAAGGGCTCAAAGCCCGTAATCAATACCTTTCGCATGCGTTCTCCTTACAGGAACATCAGGAAATAAAGCAGGAATACGTTGACCAACAACAGCAGCACCCCGGTCGGGATCTGTGCCTTGATCACCGCATTCTTGTCCGGCAATTCCAGCAACGCCGCCGGTACAATATTAAAGTTAGCAGCCATTGGCGTCATCAGCGTGCCGCAATAGCCGGAAAACATACCGATAGCCGCCATCACTGCCGGGTTACCGCCGTGCTGCAGCACCAGGATCGGGATGCCGATACCGGCGGTGACAATCGGGAAAGCCGCAAAGGCGTTGCCCATAATCATGGTCAACAGCGCCATGCCGATGGCATAAACCGCCACTGCGATAAAGCGGTTATCGACGGCCAGATACTCCTGGGTCAGATGAGAAATTGCCGTACCGACACCAGCAGTGGTAAACAGCAGGCCCAGCGTGGCGAGGATTTGCGGCAAAATAAACGCCCAGCCGATGGAGTCCAGCAGGCGACGCGCTTCCTGGATCGGCTGCAGCGCTTTTTCATGGGTCATTTTTACTGCGATAACCAGGCCAAGCAAACAACCGGCGGTCATCGAAAACAGGGTAATCAAGGTGGCATGGTTGCCGCTGCCGAAGACCGCAGTTTGCAGCGCCGGAATATTATTGAACAGCAGCACGCCCACCACCGTCACCACCGGGATTGCCAGCGCCGGGATAAACAGCCGGTTGCCCAGACGTTTGGCGCTCTCTTCGCGCTGCTGCGGGGTACGTTGGTGATAACTGCCCAAACGCACACCGCCGAAACCGGCGATCAACGCCATGATCACCACTACCACGCCGACAATGATGTGCAGCATGCGTTTCTCGTTGCTGCCTTCACCCAGCACGTCGCCCAACAGGCTATAGGTCCAGTCGCCAACCAGGAACACCAGGCCATACAGTGCCCAGAACAGGCCAGTGGTGACGCGGCGCGGGTTGGCACGATCGCGGAATGACATCACCGCCACGATCAGCAGTACTACCCCGGCCAGCCAGTAGAGATATTGTTGTTGGAAAGTCATTGGGCATCTCCTTTGGCCTGCAGCGCCGCCTGGTTGAGCTGCGACAGTTCAGCGCTGAGCTGTTTATCCATCCGGTAAAGCCGGAACGCATGGATCAGGAAGGCAAAAATGGCGGTAGGAATGCCCCATAAGGCGATATGCAACGGCTCGGTCTGGATGCCGCCGGATTCCAGCATAAAGTTGTGCATGAAGATGATTGCGCCGAAGGCGACAAAAATATCTTCGCCAAAGAACAAGCCGACGTTATCCGTGGCGGCAGACATGGCACGCAGACGGTGACGCGTACGCTCCGGCAGCTCGCCGTAACGGTTTTCCGCCGCCCCTTCAGCCATCGGCGCCAGCAGTGGGCGCACCATTTGCGGGTGACCGCCCAGGCTGGTCAGCCCCATGGCGGCGGTAATTTCACGCACGAACAGATAGACGATCAGCAAACGTCCGGCGGTGGCACTTTTGATCTTGGCGATCCACGCCTGTGCGCGTTCTTTCAGACCGTGACGTTCCAGCAGGCCGATCACCGCCAATGGCAGCAACAGGATCAGCGGCAGGTTACGAGTATTGAGGAAGCCTTCGCCCAGTTTCTCCAGGATCACGTCCAGCGGCATCAGTGCCGCCAGACCGGTGATAATGCCGGCGGCAATCACTACCAGCACTGGGTTAAAGCGTAAAACAAATCCAACCACGATGGCAGCTATACCAATCAGTGGCCATAAGTTAACGGCCTGTTCCATAGTATTCCCTCGGTAATTTCTAATAGTTTTTGTTGTGTTGTGTGTTGTGTATGAACTGCCTTACTGAGCGTTGACGCTGATGCCTTCCAGGGCAAAACGTTCGCGCAGCGTGCGCGCATATTCCAGCGCGTGTTCACCGTCGCCGTGCAGGCAGACGGTTTCAGCCTGAACGGCGGCCCAGGTGCCGTCCAGGGTGCGAACCCGGTGGTGACGTACCATTTCCAGCGTTTGTGCCAGCGCCAGTTCATCGCTGGTAATCAGTGCCCCTGGCTGACCGCGAGGGACCAAGGTGCCGTTGGCCTGGTAGCCGCGATCGGCGAACACTTCCTGCCGCGTTACCAGCCCCTGTTTTTCACCGGCGCGGATCAACTCGCTGCCTGCCAACCCCACCAGCCGCAGCGTTGGATCGACCGCTTTAACCGCCCGGGCGATGGCTTCCGCCAGTTCCGGTTCTACCGCCGCCTGGTTGTACAGCATGCCGTGCGGTTTGACGTGAACCATCACCCCACCTTCAGCACGGGCGATCGCCGCCAGCGCGCCAAGCTGATACACCACCTGCGCGTAAATCGTTTCCGCTGGCAGCTGCATGCGGGTGCGGCCAAAGTTCTCGCGATCGGGAAAACTCGGGTGCGCGCCAATGGCTACGCCGTATTCCAGCGCCCAACGCACCGATTGCCGCATAGTTTGTGCATCACCGGCGTGAAAACCACAGGCGATATTGGCCGAACTAACCAGTTGCAGCAACGCCTGATCGTTGGCGCAGCCCTCGCCGAGATCGGCGTTCAAATCAACGATCATTTAACCCCCAGGCAATCTGTTGGATAAAGTGTTCCTGTTCGACCCTGGCGCGTTGTGCCTCGGCCAAAGTACAGGGAACAAAGTGGATGGCTTCACCCAGACGGATCTGCGCCAGATGGTAAAGATCGGCTTCGATCACGCAGGCAATACGCGGGTAACCACCGGTTGTCTGCGCATCCGCCATCAGCACGATTGGCTGGCCGTTGTGCGGTACCTGCACCACCCCCGGTAACAGGCCGTGCGACAGCATTTCGCGGTCAGTGGTGCGGCTCAGCGCATGGCTGCCGTGCAGACGATAACCCATACGGTTACTTTGCGGGCTCAGTTGCCAGGCGGTACGCCAGAAAGCCTCTTTCGCCTCTTCGCTGAATTCATCATATTCCGGCCCCGGTAACGCCCGGATACGGTTGTTAAACAGCGGTTGCTTCACGCCGGTGCTCTGCCGTGGCAATGAATGGCCTTGCCCCAGCGGCAGGCTGTCGCCATCGCGCAGGTTGCGCCCTTCCAGCCCGCCAAAGGCGGCTTTGTTATCGGTGCTGCGCGAACCGAGCATTTCCGGTACCGCAATGCCCCCGCCGATCGCCAGATAGGTGCGCATACCGCGTTTTGGCGTTTTCAGTATGAGCTGTTGGCCCGAATTAACCGGATAACGCCAGCCGGTCCACAGCGGTTTTCCGTCCAATTGCGCATCGCAACCGGCCCCGGTCAGAGCGATCCAACCTGGCTGAGTAAATTCGGCGCTAAATTGCCCAAGGGTGATTTCCAGCCCGGCAGCATGGGCGTCATTGCCCACCAGCAGGTTGGCGATCCTCAGCGCAGGTTCGTCGAGCGCCCCGCCCTGGCTAACGCCCAGACGACGGAAACCGTTACGGCCCAGATCCTGCACCGTGGTGTAGATGCCCGCACGCAAGATCTTCAGCATACTCCCTCCTTCTGCGGCACAAACCGCACGCTATCGCCGGGGCGCAGCAAGGTTGGTGGCATTTCATGGGGATTAAACAGTGCCAGCGGAGTACGGCCAATCAACTGCCAGCCACCGGGGGTGTTCAATGGATAAATTCCGGTTTGGCTGCCACCGATGCCGACGGAGCCTGCCGCCACGGACAGGCGCGGTTCGGCTCGGCGCGGCGTTGCCAACTTTTCCGGCATGCCGCCCATGTAGGAGAAACCAGGCTGAAAGCCAAGGAAATAGACCACGTAGGCCGCTGAGGAGTGACATTCCACCACCTGCTGCGGCGTCATGCCGGTGTGGCGGGCCACTTCATCCAGGTCGGGGCCATCCTGACCGCCATAGATCACCGGAATATCCACCTGACGCGATTCTGGTATCAGACTTTCCTTGCTGTCCCACCCCTGTTGCAATAGCGCCAGCATCGCTTGCGCGTCGGCCTGCGGCGTATTCAGCAGCAGCGTAAGATTGTTCATGCCCGGTATCACTTCACACACATCGGGATGATGATTCAGTTTTTCGGCCAGCGCCCAGATCCGCTGCTGACTTGGCAGCGTCACCGGTGGCGACAGTTCAAGCACTACCGCTCTTTCACCTAATAAGTAACATCGTGCTCGTTGCACCCTTTTCCCCTTATCCCCGTCATCTTTTATTATTTTCAAAACCCATCTGTTATGCGTGACAGCGCGCTGGCTGTCAATAGAACAACCTTTGAGAAAATAAGGGATTAGGCTATTAAAAGGATTCAGCCACGGTAAAAACCGGGCTGGATCCTGGAGAGGAAATCAGGCGGGATTGGGGATATCGATAAAGGTCACATCAAAACCATGATGATGGGCCAGCCATTCACCGAGCGCTTTGACGCCACCACGCTCAGTGGCGTGGTGGCCGGCAGCAAAGAAGTGAATGCCCATTTCCCTCGCGCTGTGAATAGTTTGTTCAGAGACCTCACCGCTGATGAAGGCATCTACGCCCAAGCGTGCGGCGCTGTCGATGAAGCCCTGACCACCGCCGGTACACCAGGCCACACGGCGGATATGCGCCGGTGCGTTATCGCCACAGTGCAGCACCGCACGGCCCAGACGGCTCTCGATGCGCTGTTGCAGTTCAACGCCAGTCAGCGGCTGCTCGAATTCACCGTGCGGCACCAACGGCTCCACTTCGCCAACCACTCGGATGCCCAGCAAATGCGCCAACTGTGCGTTGTTACCCAGCACCGGATGCGCGTCCAGCGGCAGGTGATAAGCGTACAGGTTGATGTCATTGCTCAGCAGCGTTTTCAGCCGGTTACGCTTCATACCACGAACCGAGGGCGCTTCGTTTTTCCAGAAATAACCGTGATGCACCACAATGGCGTCCGCCTGGTGATCCACTGCGGCATCCAGCAGTGCCTGACAGGCGGTCACGCCGGTGACAATACGCTGCACGTGCGGCCGCCCTTCCACCTGCAGGCCATTCGGACCGTAATCCTGAAAGGCCGCGGTGTTCAGTTCGTTATTGATCAACTGTTCCAGATCGAGGTTACGCATAGAATTCTCTCTTCAATTCAAAATGTCTGCCGTTCGCCCTGTTCCATCAGGAGAAATTTTACGCCCAGGTTGTTACCCTGATCCAACTGCTGTTTGATGGTCGCACGCACATCTTCCCCCTGCTTCAGGCTGGGCTTGATATGGCTGATCACCACCGGGAAATCTTTCAGCGAGCCTTCCCCCCCGCTGTACTGGGTCAGACTTTTCAGCTCCTTCAACAACCAGGCAGGCGTCAGGTGGCCATACAGTTTTTTATCTTCCACCTCATTGGGATAGGAGGTTTCAATAATCATCCCTTTCAGTTTTTTCTGTTCGATAAGCGGCCCCAGCACGCGCCAGGCACTATCCAGATTGCGTGATTGCTCGAGGGCATCCGCCCCGGTGTCGCCGAAATAGGCGAAAGATCCGCTGCGATCAGACACCAACAGCATTGAGGAAGGGTAGCGATCATGACTGAGCGGATACATCACGCCACTCAGACCAGTGACGCCCAGGGTCACGCGTTGCTGCGGCCTTACCGTTTGCAGCCGGTAGGTCCCCAAGCGTGAACCATTGCCGGAGTCGGTAAAGTTAGGCCAGGCCTTCCAGTTAAAGTAATGATTGCGCAGGGTCAAAATGGTATCGGCCTGGGCATAGATATTCTTTTTAGTGTCTTCCGGCGCGCCAATAATCAGCCCTGCCACGTGGTCAAGATGGCCGTGGCTGATAAAGTAGGCGCCGATCAACTGGCGAAATATGTAGCCCTGCTGGGTATAAGGCGCGGCCAACTCAAGGGTAACCTGCGGGAAACTGCCTTTCTCCAGCCCTTTGGCAATCCCCGGCAGCAGTGAACCGGCATCCAGCGCCAGATACTGCGGCTGGCTGTCGTTGCGGATCAGGTAGGAGGTCAGATTGCCGTCGCTGACGCCGCCGTCCACGCCCAGCGCCACCACGTCAAAGCCGGCCAGCGCCAGAGCTGAATAGCCACTCAGACACAGGGCCAGCACCTTTTTCATCATTATTTCGCTCCTTGCTGTTACCTTAATATTCCCCGCGCTTCGCCGCTTCAAAGGCAGCCAGCGTCTCCAGCCGCACCTGCTTGTGGTCGACAATCGGCAGCGGATAATCCAGCACGCGCTGCTGTTGTTCCGCCCAGCGATGGGGTTGATGGATAGCATTGTCCGGTACATCCGCCAGCTCGGGCAACCATTTACGGATAAAAGTGCCTTGCGGATCAAAACGTTCGCCCTGAGTGGTCGGGTTAAAGATGCGGAAATACGGCGCGGCGTCGGTGCCGGTTGAGGCTGCCCACTGCCAACCGCCGTTATTAGCCGCCAGATCGCCGTCCAACAGTTGGGCCATGAAATAGCGTTCACCGGCACGCCAGTCGATCAGCAAGTCTTTCACCAGAAAGCTGGCGCTGATCATGCGTAACCGGTTGTGCATCCAGCCGGTGGTATTCAACTGGCGCATGGCGGCATCGACAATCGGGTAGCCGGTGGCACCCTGCTGCCATGCCTGCAACAGGGCCTGGTTATCCCGCCAGCGTACCCTATCCGTCCAATCGATAAAGGGACGGTGCTTGCATAACGCAGGATAGGCCACCATCAGATGCCGATAAAACTCGCGCCAAATCAGCTCATTCAGCCAGCCAAAGGCACCGCTGTCGTGATTTTCCAGCAGTTGCGGGCATTCAGCGCGCAGGCGGTTGAAGCACTGTCGTGGCGACAACGCGCCAATCGCCAGATAGGGCGACAGACTGCTGGTACCGGCAATGGCAGGCCGATCCCGCTGTTCAAGGTAATCCTGCACCTGCTCACGGCAAAAGGTACGCAGCCGCTGCAACGCCGCCTCTTCCCCGGCGGGAAAATCCCCCGAGGGCTCGGCCGGCGGATAATCAAATCCCGCAAGGACGGTAGCTACCGACAATGCACCGCTCGCCCGTGGTTTGGGCGCCGGTAAGGAGCGAACGTCGGATTCAGTCAGGCGCTGGATAAAGGCTTTACGGAATGGCGTATAGATTTTGTACATTTCGCCACCGCCGGTTTTCACGCTGCCCGGCGGCAACAGCAGGCTGTCATCAAAGCTCTGGCAAATCACCTTCCCGGACAAACGCTGCTCCAGCCGTTGATCGCGTTGGCGTTCGTTGATTTCGTACTGGCGATTGTAAAACAGCGTATCCACCCGCTCCTGCGCGCAATACGCCGTCAACCAGTCAACCGAGGCGGCAAAATCATCACACTGGTGGTAGCTAAGCGGAATGCCCCGTTCGGCAAGGGCCTGCTGCACCTGCAGCAAATTGGCATGGATAAATTCAGCCTGACGCGGCGCCATCTCGTGCTGCCGCCATTGTTGCGGGGTGGCAATAAATACCGCCAGCACGCGGGCGTCGGGATCGCTGCAGGCGGCGTACAGCGCTTTGTTGTCGGTCATACGCAGATCGTTACGCAACCAGACCAAATGCGTGGTCATAAAACTCCTTGTCAGTTAGTGGCCATAACGCAGGCGCAACGCCTCGGGATAGGGTTCGAAATAGCGTTGATCGGCCAGATAGCGATCGGGGTATTCGGCCATGTAATGTTTAAGTAGCGTGATCGGTGCCAGCAGCGGCTGCACGCCCTGCCGATAACGGTCGATCAACTGTGCCAGTTCCTGGCGCTGCGCCGAACTCAGGTGGCTGCGGAAATACCCCTGCACGTGCATCAGCACGTTGGTGTGGTTGCGGCGCGTCGCCTTGTGCGCCAGCAGTTTCATCAGCCGGCTGCGGTATTCAATCGCGAACGCCTCCAGCGAGGTCCATTTATCCACGTCTGCCACAAAACGCCCTAACTCACGATATTCCGGCTGCGAATGCGCCAACAGCGATAGCTTATAGCGGCTGTGGAAGGCGATCAGCCCGCCTCGGGTCAGCCCCTTGCGCCACAGCATGTTCAACTCATACAGCGCGTAAACTCGCTCGACAAAGTTTTCCCGCAGCGTTGCGTCATTCAGCCGTCCGTCCTCTTCCACCGGCAGCCAGGGCATTTGGCGTAGCAACTCGGCGGTGAACAGCCCGACGCCACTTTTACGTGCGCCCTCACCGTTTTCATCATACAGCCGCACCCGCTCCATCCCGCAGCTTGGCGAATTGGCACAAACAATGTAGCCACACAGGTTCTGCAAGGCGGTAATTCGCTGGGCGGAAAACTGCTGCATCTTGTCTGTCACATCGATGCTGTCGTCGTTGCTGTAGCGCAGCGCCACATGATGCGGTTTTTTGATCAACCGCAGCGCCGGACGCGGCGTCGACAGGCCGATCGCCATTTCCGGGCAAATCGCCTCAAACTTTACATAGGGTGCCAGTTGTTCCACCGCGAAGGCCAACCGTTTGTGGCCGCCGTCAAAACGCACCGTCTCGCCCAGCAGGCAGGCGCTGATCCCGATAGGAATTTTGTCACTCATTGATGGGCTCCCGCAGTATTGGATGATGTTAAAAGTGTAGAGGAATTTGCGTCAGGAGACGAACGTTACCAGCACTAAGGCCGAATAGCGCCCATAAAAAAACCCTCGCTGAGAAGCGAGGGTTTCAGGGGAAAGCGGGGGCGATCAGTAAAAATCGCAGGCCGCCAGTTCCGCCTGTTGCAGCCAGACAGGTTTATCGCTGGTTTTTGACCAGACACGGTGCAAATAGCTGTAAAAACGGGCGCGGTCGCTGCGGAACAGCATTACCGGTAAAGCCAACACACCTGCCAGGATCACTGCGCTGCGACGCAGGAGAATCCGATGCAATGAATAAGCTGGGTAGATAGACATGCGAACCTCCTTAAAAACGCCCGGCCGTCGATTTGTCTTGGAAACAGCACTGGCGTAAACCATTAAACGGGATGATTTGGTAACTGGACAAAATTTTAGCGCAACTGATGAAAGTTTACTACTCATCCGACCACTAAATTGGTCAAAAAATCGCAAATAAATGCGCCATTCCGTAACTTTGTTACAACCAAGTTAATAATTAACTAACCATTGGTTACATTGTGGATATTGACCACCGGTTTACGCCAACCACTCTGCCTGGAAAGGCAAAGCGCTGCTCCAAACGCGCCGCCCGCCACAAAACCCTCGATGAAAAGCCATTTTTCGCTGTAATTTCAGCCATTTTTATACTTTTTTTACACCGACCGGCGCTATTTTTTCATCTTCTTTCTACCGCCCTCTCTACACTCGCTCTATCAAAAACTACACCTCTGGAGGTGTCCTGTGAGTATCAGCGTTATTGGTGGTGCGCTGTTGGTCCTGCTGCTGTTGGGCTATCTGGTTTATGCCCTGTTCAACGCGGAGGACTTCTGATGGCAGCTTCAGCCTTTTTATTGATTGCCAGCTTCATGCTGGTGCTTTTGCTGCTGGCCCGGCCGTTAGGCAGTTTCCTGGCGCGCCTGATCGAAGGTGACCCTTTGCCCGCACTGCGTCGGGTAGAGGCCGCCGTCTGGCGTTGTGCCGGCACGACCACCGCCGAGATGAACTGGTGGCAGTACGCACTGGCGATCCTGTGGTTCAACCTGCTGGGTCTGGTACTGCTGTTTGTACTGCTGATGAGCCAAGGCTCACTGCCGCTTAACCCACAGGGTTTCCCTGGCCTGTCCTGGGATCTGGCGTTCAATACCGCCGTCAGTTTTGTCACCAATACCAACTGGCAGGCCTACAGCGGTGAGAGCACCCTCAGCTACCTCAGCCAGATGGCCGGGCTGGCCGTGCAGAACTTCCTGTCTGCGGCTACCGGCATCGCCGTGGCCTTTGCGTTGATCCGCGCCTTCACCCGCCGGTCCAGCGCCACCATCGGTAACGCCTGGATCGACCTGTTCCGCGTGACGCTGTATGTGCTGTTGCCGCTTTCACTGCTGATCGCGCTGTTCTTCGTCAGCCAGGGCACGCTGCAAAACTTCCTGCCTTACCTGCATATCAGCACGCTGGAAGGCGCGCAGCAGACGCTGCCGATGGGGCCAGTGGCCTCGCAGGAAGCGATCAAGATGCTCGGTACCAACGGCGGTGGTTTCTTCGGCGTCAACTCGGCGCACCCGTTCGAAAATCCGACCGTGCTGACCAACTTTGTGCAAATGCTGGCGATCTTCCTGATCCCCTGCGCGCTATGCTTTGCCTTCGGTCAGGCGGCCGGTGAAAACCGTCAGGGCCATGCGCTGATCTGGGCGATGTCGCTGATCTTCATCGTCGCCGTGGTGGTAGTGATGTTCGCCGAACTGGCGGGTAATCCGCATCTGAGCGAATTGGGCAGTGCCAGCAACATCAATATGGAAGGCAAAGAATCACGCTTTGGCATTCTCGCCACCAGCATGTTCTCGGTCGTCACCACCGCCGCGTCCTGTGGTGCAGTCAACGCGATGCATGATTCCTTCACCGCGCTGGGCGGCATGGTACCGATGTGGCTGATGCAGATTGGTGAAGTGGTGTTCGGCGGCGTCGGTTCCGGCCTGTACGGCATGCTGCTGTTCGTGCTGCTGACGGTGTTTATCGCCGGGTTGATGATCGGTCGTACCCCGGAATATCTGGGCAAAAAGATCGACGTCTATGACATGAAAATGACCGCGCTGGCGATCCTGGTCACGCCGACCCTGGTGCTGCTGGGCAGCGCGCTGGCCATCTCCACCGACGTAGGCCGCGCCGGCATTCTTAACCCGGGTGCGCACGGTTTCAGCGAAGTGCTGTATGCGCTTTCCTCCGCTGCCAATAACAACGGCAGCGCCTTTGGTGGGCTGAGCGTCAACACACCGTTCTACAACCTGCTGTTGGCCTTTGCCATGTTCGTCGGCCGCTTCGGGGTGATCCTGCCGGTGCTGGCAATCGCCGGTTCGCTGTGCGCCAAGAAACGGCAACCTGCGGGCAACGGCACCCTGCCAACCTACGGGCCGTTGTTTATCGGCCTGCTGGTCGGCACCGTGCTGCTGGTGGGCGCATTAACCTTCGTACCGGCGCTGGCGCTGGGACCGGTGGCTGAGCATTTGCAACTTTGGCTGACCAAATAACCGACGTCATAGAGAGAGAATAAAAGATGACTCGCAAACAACGCGCGCTGTTTGAACCGGCACTGGTCCGTACCGCGCTGATCGATGCGCTGAAAAAGCTGGATCCGCGTACCCAGTGGCGTAACCCGGTGATGTTCGTGGTGTATATCGGCAGCATTCTGACCACGGCCATCTGGCTGGCGATCCTCGCCAAACAGACCGACGGCAGCGCCGCCTTTACCGGCAGTATTGCCATGTGGCTGTGGTTCACGGTCCTGTTCGCCAACTTTGCCGAAGCGCTGGCCGAGGGACGCAGCAAAGCTCAGGCGGAAAGCCTGAAAGGCACCAAGAAAACCAGTTGGGCGAAGAAACTGGCCGCGCCGCGCCGCGAGGGTGCCACCGAGAAAGTTTCCGCCGAGAGCCTGCGCAAGGGTGACGTGGTGCTGGTGGAAGCCGGCGATACCATTCCGTGCGACGGCGAAGTACTGGAAGGCGGTGCATCGGTGGATGAAAGCGCCATTACCGGCGAATCGGCACCGGTGATCCGTGAATCCGGCGGCGACTTCTCATCGGTCACCGGCGGCACCCGCGTGCTGTCCGACTGGCTGGTGGTGCAGTGCAGCGTCAATCCGGGCGAAACCTTCCTTGATCGGATGATCGCCATGGTGGAAGGCGCCAAGCGTCGCAAAACCCCGAACGAAGTGGCGCTGACCATTCTGCTGGTGGCGCTGACCCTGGTGTTCGTGCTGGCGACCGCCACGCTGTTCCCGTTCTCGCAGTACAGCGTGGACGCCGCCAATGGTGGGTCGGTGGTCAGCATCACCGTGCTGGTGGCCTTGCTGGTCTGCCTGATCCCCACCACCATCGGTGGTTTGCTGTCCGCCATCGGCGTGGCCGGGATGAGCCGGATGCTGGGCGCCAACGTGATTGCCACCAGTGGCCGTGCGGTGGAAGCCGCCGGTGACGTTGACGTGCTGCTGCTGGATAAAACCGGCACCATCACGCTGGGTAACCGTCAGGCCTCCGAGTTTTTACCTGCACCGGGCGTCAAAGAACAGGAACTGGCCGACGCCGCACAGTTGTCGTCCCTGGCGGATGAAACGCCGGAAGGCCGTAGCATCGTGGTTCTGGCCAAACAGCGCTTTAACCTGCGTGAACGTGACCTGCAGACGCTGAACGCCACCTTCGTGCCCTTCTCCGCCCAGACCCGCATGAGCGGCGTCAACGTGCAGGACCGCATGATCCGTAAAGGCGCAGTGGATGCCATTCGCCGTCACGTAGAATCCAATCAGGGCCACTTCCCGCAGGCGGTAGACGACCTGGTGGCCAGCGTGGCACGTACCGGCGGTACACCGCTGGTGGTGGCCGAAGGGCCACGCGTGTTGGGGGTGGTGGCGCTGAAGGATATCGTCAAGGGCGGCATCAAAGAGCGCTTTGTCGAACTTCGCAAGATGGGCATCAAAACGGTGATGATCACCGGTGATAACCCGCTGACCGCTGCCGCCATTGCCGCCGAAGCCGGAGTCGATGACTTCCTGTCGGAAGCGACGCCGGAAGCCAAGCTGGCGTTGATCCGTCAATATCAGGCGGAAGGCCGCCTGGTGGCGATGACCGGCGACGGCACCAACGACGCCCCGGCACTGGCGCAGGCCGATGTGGCGGTGGCGATGAACTCGGGTACCCAGGCCGCCAAAGAGGCGGGCAACATGGTCGATCTGGACTCCAACCCGACCAAGCTGATTGAAGTGGTGCATATCGGTAAACAAATGCTGATGACCCGCGGTTCACTGACCACCTTCAGTATCGCCAACGACGTGGCGAAGTATTTTGCCATTATCCCGGCGGCGTTCGCGGCAACCTATCCGCAGTTGAACGCGCTGAACGTGATGCACCTGCACTCCCCCGCTTCTGCCATTATGTCGGCGGTTATTTTCAACGCCCTGGTGATCGTGTTCCTGATCCCGCTGGCGCTAAAAGGGGTGAGCTACAAGCCAATGAGCGCCGCTGCACTGCTGCGTCGTAACCTGTGGCTTTATGGCGTGGGCGGTCTGCTGGTGCCGTTTGTCGGTATCAAGCTGATTGACCTGATCCTGGTCGCCTTGCATATCGCCGGTTAATCATTAAGAGGAAATGAAAATGTCTTATTTACGACCTTCGCTGGTGATGTTGATCCTGCTGACGTTGATTACCGGTATCGCCTATCCGCTGTTGACCACCGGGCTGTCGCAACTGCTGTTTTCCGGCGCGGCCAACGGATCGCTGCTGTACCAGGGCGACAAAGTAGTGGGTTCGGCGTTAATCGGCCAAAACTTCACTAAACCCGAGTATTTCTGGGGCCGCCCTTCTGCCAGCGGTGATTCGGCCTATAATGCCATGGCGTCTGCCGGCAGCAACCTGGCCGCCACAAACCCGGCACTGGACAAAGCCATTGCCGAGCGTGCGGCGCAACTGCGTCAGGCTAATCCGGCGATGAAAGGCCCGATCCCGGTCGATCTGCTGACCGCTTCCGGCAGCGGCCTGGATCCGCAAATTTCCCCCGCGGCGGCACAGTATCAACTGGCGCGGGTGGCGGCGGCGCGTCAACTGGCTCCTGAGCAGGTCGCCAAACTGATTGATGAAAACACCGATCAGGCCACCCCCAACTTTATGGGCGAGTCGGTAGTCAACGTGCTGAAATTGAATCTGGCACTCGACGCATTGAAATAGTGCCTCGCGTGCTGCTAAAAAATAGTTCTCGGGTTCGGCGTGCCGGACCCGCTTTACGTTGCTGCAAAAGGAGCTCCGATGGTGGATGAGGAACAACAGCGCCCTGACCCTGACAGCCTGCTGGCGCTGGCCAATGAAAAACCCCGCGGCCGCCTGAAGGTGTTCTTCGGCGCCTGTGCCGGAGTGGGTAAAACCTATGCCATGCTACAGGAGGCGCAGCGATTGCGTGCCCAGGGGCTGGACTTGCTGGTCGGCGTGGTGGAAACCCATGGCCGCAGCGAAACCGCCGCATTGCTGAACGGGTTGGATCTACTGGCGAAAAAGCGTATTCAGTATCGCGGCCGTCAGATACAGGAGTTTGATCTCGACGCCGCGCTGGCACGCCACCCGGCACTGATCCTGATGGATGAACTGGCGCACAGTAACGCCCACGGCTCGCGTCATCCGAAGCGTTGGCAGGATGTCGAAGAGTTGCTGGACGCCGGTATCGACGTACTGACCACCGTCAACGTACAGCACCTGGAAAGCCTGAACGACGTGGTCGGCGGCGTGACCGGAGTGCGGGTGCGTGAAACGGTTCCCGATCATGTATTCGATGAAGCCACTGAAGTGGTGCTGGTCGATCTGCCGCCGGACGATCTGCGCCAGCGGCTGAATGAAGGCAAGGTGTATATCCCCGGCCAGGCCGAGCGCGCCATCGAGCACTTTTTCCGCAAAGGCAATTTAATTGCCTTACGCGAACTGGCACTGCGCCGTACCGCCGATCGGGTCGATGACCAGATGCGCGCCTTCCGCGATACCCAGGGCCGTGAGCGCGTATGGCACACCCGTGACAGTATCCTGCTGTGCGTCGGCCATAACAACGGCAACGAAAAGCTGGTACGCATCGCAGCCCGGCTGGCGGCGCGACTGGGCTGTCACTGGCACGCGGTATATGTAGAAACACCCAAGTTACACCGTTTGCCGGAGAGTCAGCGTCGGGCGATCCTGCGGGCACTGCGGCTGGCGCAAGAATTGGGCGCCGAAACCGCGACCCTGTCCGAACCTTATGAAGAACGCGCGGTGCTACGTTACGCCCGCGAGCACAACCTGGGCAAAATCATCATTGGCCGCCGCAGCGAACAACGCTGGAAGCTGCGCGGCAGTTTTGCCGATCGTCTTGGCCGGTTGGGGCCCGATCTTGATCTGGTGATCGTCGCGCTGGAAAACGACAGCCCCCCGCAGCCAGGCAAAGAACACGACAGCCGCAACTTTGGCGAGAAGTGGCGTATCCAACTGCGCGGTTGTGCGGTCGCCGTCGCGCTGTGCGCCCTGATTACCCTGCTTTCTCAGTGGCTGCTGCCGGGCTTCGACCAGGCCAACCTGGTGATGGTCTATTTGCTTGGCGTTGCCATTGTCGCGCTGTTCTTTGGCCGCTGGCCGTCGGTGCTGGCGGCGGTGATCAACGTCGCCAGCTTTGACCTGTTTTTCGTTCAGCCTCAATGGTCGTTTGCCGTCAGCGATATGCAGTATCTGCTGACCTTTGGCGTGATGCTGATTGTAGGTATCACCATCGGTAACCTGACCGCCGGCGTACGTTATCAGGCGCGGGTGGCGCGTTATCGCGAACAGCGGGCTCGTCATCTGTATGAGATCTCCCGTGGGTTGAGCCAGGCGCTGACCACCGAAGACATCGCCAAAACCAGCCGCCATTTCCTCTCCAGCAGCTTCCAGGCAAAAACCGTACTGCTGCTGCCACAGGAGGACGGTAAACTGCAGCAAATGGTCGGCGAAACCGGGGGACTGCTGTCGGTGGATGAGGCGATTGCCCGCTGGAGCTTTGACAAGGGTATGCCGGCCGGAGCCGGTACCGACACTCTGCCCGGCGTGCCCTATCAACTGTTGCCATTAGCCACGTCGAAGCAAACCTTCGGCCTGTTGGCCATTGAGCCCAGCAACCTGCGTCAGCTGATGGTGCCGGAGCAACAGCGGCTGCTACAGACCTTTGCGGTGTTGATTGCCAGTGCACTGGAACGCCTGCATTTGGCGCGCAGCGCCGAGGAAGCCAAGCTGGACGCCGAACGCGAACAACTGCGCAACTCGCTGTTGGCAGCACTGTCCCACGATTTGCGCACCCCGCTGACGGTGCTGTTCGGTCAGGCAGAGATTCTGACGCTCGATCTGGCGGCAGAAGGCTCCAACCATGCGCCCCAGGCCAGTCAGATCCGCCAGCAGGTGCTGAGCACCACCCGGCTGGTGAATAATCTGCTGGATATGGCGCGTATTCAATCCGGTGGCTTTAACCTGCGTAAAGAGTGGCAGTCGCTGGAAGAGATCGTCGGCGCATCACTGCACATGCTGGAGCCGCTGATGACCCAGCATCAGATCAAAGTGGAGCTGCCGCCGGAGCTGGTCTTGGTCAACTGCGATGGCAGCCTGCTGGAACGGGTATTCACTAACCTGTTGGAAAATGCCAATAAATATGCCGGTTACGATGCTACTATCGGTATTCGTGCCCATACGCTACCAGACTGGCTGGAAGTCGAGGTCTGGGACGATGGACCGGGCATTCCCGAAGGGAAAATGCAGCTTATTTTCGATAAATTTTCCCGCGGTAATAAAGAATCGGCGATCCCCGGAGTGGGTTTGGGGTTAGCGATTTGCCGTGCCATTATTGAAGTACACGGTGGCCGTATCTGGGCAGAAAACCGTGCCAATGGCGGTGCCAGCTTCCGCTTTGTACTGCCGCTGGAGAAACCGCCTGAGATAGACAGCGAAGCCTTTGATCTGTAATTAATTGCCGGGAGCCTTGTGAGCAGCACGCCAACCAATATTCTGATTGTTGAAGATGAGAAAGAGATCCGGCGTTTCGTCCGCACCGCACTGGAAAGTGAAGGCCTGCGGGTGTTTGAAAGCGAAACGCTGCAACGCGGGCTAATTGAAGCCGGCACGCGCAAGCCGGATCTGATTATTCTCGATTTGGGGTTGCCGGACGGCGACGGGCTGAACTATATCCGCGATTTGCGGCAGTGGAGCGCCATTCCCGTGATCGTGCTGTCGGCACGCAATGCGGAAGAAGACAAAATCGCCGCGCTCGACGCCGGGGCAGACGACTACCTCAGCAAACCGTTTGGTATCGGCGAACTGCTGGCCCGCGTGCGGGTCGCGTTACGTCGTCATTCCGGTAGCCTGCAAGAAAGCCCCTTGGTCAGCTTCTCCGAAATCACCGTCGATCTGATCAACCGCCGGGTACTGCGTCAGGGTGAAGATCTGCACCTGACGCCGATAGAGTTTCGTCTGCTGGCCGAACTGCTGGCCAACTCAGGCAAGGTGATCACCCAGCGTCAATTACTGAGCCACGTCTGGGGGCCAAACTATGTCGAGCATAGCCATTATCTACGGATATATATGGGGCATCTGCGACAGAAACTGGAGACCGACCCGGCCCGGCCGAAACACTTGCTGACCGAGACCGGCGTCGGTTACCGCTTTATGCCTTGAGGTTAACGGGCGCAGCATACGGCGCCCCTACGCGTTAGGGCCTTTCTTCAATCCCATCATAAATTCCTTGAACGCTTCGCGCAGCGGTGCAAATACCTGATGCTTGCGGTTTTCGATCATCACTTCGGAAAACAGCTTCAGGCCAACGGCAAAGGCCGCGCTGTTGTTCTCGCCAAAGTTCAGATCTTCACGCGCTTTGATGCGCTCAACGATGCCAAGAATGTCGTCGTGGTTTTCTACTTCAAAACTCAGTGGCGCTTTATCTACGGGTTCGCCTTTGCGATCGCTCAGGGCTTCAACGGTAATGCGAAAACGGTGGCCTGGCATCATTCACTCTCCTGTGCCGTCGGGGCAATGTTCATTTCGCTTTCAATCGCCGCCACGGCGGTCAGCAGCGCCGCATTAATGTTCTCAACCTGCTGCGGTGAAAGATCCGCACGCATCACGTTGCCTCGCAGCAAACTGCGCAGGCGGTTCATGGCTTCAGAGATGCCTTCAGCCAGATTGCCGTGATGATGATGTCCGCGACCGACACCCGCCAAACGGGCCAGGATCACGTCGACAGCGGCCTGGTGCTTTTGCAGTTCACTCTGACCCAGTTCGGTGATCTGATAACTTTTGCGGCCGTTACTGCTGGTGATCGGCTCGAGGAAATCCTGCTCTTCCAGCAGCGTCAGGGTCGGATAAATCACCCCAGGGCTTGGCACATACAGACCGGAAGACGCCTCATCAATGGCCTTGATCAATTCATAACCGTGGCTCGGTTTACGTGCCACCAGCGCCAGCAACACTAACCGCAGGTCGCCATGTTCAAACATCCGGTGACGGCCACCACGGCCCCCGCGCCCGCCCCGGCCATGCTCTTCGCCGTGATCGCCGCCAAAGTGATGACGTCCGCCACGGCGGCGATGATGATGACAGTGCCCTTCTTCGTGCTCAGGGTGACCGCCGTGACGACGGTGTGAATCTAAACGGTGAAACATAGGGTATACCTCTCAATAGATAGTGAGTTGACGAGGTGGTTTAGATATATCTAAACAACCTCGATATAGCTAATCTAGATCGATATATCTAAATGTGCAAGCGCTGTTCGTTAAATAGATATATCTAAATTGCAGGCATAAAAAAAGCGCTGTAAAAACAGCGCTTTCATCGGAAGTGGGGAAAACTTACTTGGCGGAAGCCAGCACTGCACTGACGATTTCGACCGCTTCGTGCTCGATCTTTTCGCGATGTTCGGCCCCCAGGAAGCTCTCACAATAAATCTTGTAAGCCTCTTCGGTACCGGAAGGACGCGCTGCGAACCAGCCATTGTCAGTCATCACTTTCAGGCCGCCAATGGATGCGCCATTGCCCGGTGCTGCGGTCAGACGTGCGGTGATCGGATCACCCGCCAGAGTATCGGCCTTGACCATTTCCGGCGACAGCTTGGACAATGCCGCTTTCTGCGCTGAAGTTGCCGGCGCCTGAATACGGTTGTAGCTAGGCGCGCCAAAGCGTTTGGCCAGATCTTCGTAGTGATTCTGTGGGTTTTCGCCGGTCACTGCGGTGATTTCCGCCGCCAACAGACACATAATCATGCCGTCTTTATCGGTAGACCAAGGGGTGCCGTTGAAACGCAAGAAGGATGCCCCAGCGCTCTCTTCACCGCCAAAGCCCAGGCTGCCATCGTACAAGCCATCGACAAACCATTTGAAGCCCACTGGCACTTCCACCAGCTTACGGCCCAGAGAGGCGACCACGCGGTCAATCATTGCACTGGAAACCAGCGTTTTGCCCACCGCCACATCAGCGCCCCACTGCGGACGATGCTGGAACAGGTAGTTAATAGACACTGCCAGATAGTGGTTCGGGTTCATCAGGCCCTTCGGCGTAACAATGCCGTGGCGGTCGTAATCCGGGTCATTGGCAAACGCCAGGTCGAACTTGTCGCGCAGCGCCAGCAAACCGCCCATCGCCGGAACTGACGAGCAGTCCATGCGAATCACGCCATCGTGGTCCAGGTGCATAAAGCGGAAGGTCTGATCGATAGCATCGTTCACCAGCGTCAGATCCAGTTTGTAATGCTCGGCAATACGCTGCCAGTAGGCAATGCCGGAACCGCCAAGTGGGTCAACGCCCAGCTTCAGGCCGGCGCGCTGGATAGCAGGCATATCGACGATATCCACCAACCCTTCGACATAGGGTTGCACCAGATCTTGTGCGTGCACGCGACCGCTGTTCCAGGCCTTATCCAGTGACTGACGCTGTACGCCTTTCAACTGCAATGACAGCAGTTCATTGGCGCGCTTTTCGATCACTGAAGTCAGATTGGTGTCGGCCGGACCGCCGTTGGTCGGGTTATATTTAATGCCGCCGTCTTCCGGTGGGTTGTGGGACGGGGTGATAACGATACCGTCGGCCAGTGCTCCACCGTTGCGGTTGTGGCACAAAATGGCATGGGATACCGCAGGGGTTGGCGTGAAGCCGTTATTTTCCTGCACGACAACATCGACGCCGTTGGCGGTCAACACTTCCAGCACGGAAATAAAGGCCGGCTCGGACAGCGCATGGGTGTCTTTACCCACGTAGCATGGGCCGGTCACCCCTTGCTGATGACGGACTTCGGCAATCGCCTGTGCGATAGCGAGAATATGGTTTTCATTAAAGCTATGGCGCAGAGCACTGCCGCGATGGCCTGAAGTTCCGAACTTCACAGCATGTGCCGCATTGCCCGCTTCAGGTTGCAGTACATAGTACTGCGACGTCAGCTGAGCTACGTTGATCAAATCGCTTTGCTGAGCCGGCCGCCCGGCACGTGGATTATTCGCCATCGACATATCTCCCTAATCCCTGTCCTGCGGCCTGGCAATATGTCGCTCACGGCCACCATGACGGGCTGTTCGCTAAATTAGATAGTGCCGCAAACTTTTTCTGTCAGTTCCGCGGGGAACTGCATAGCCTGCATGATATGTTCCACCATGCTGCGTTTACG
This sequence comes from Serratia proteamaculans, assembly GCF_008830365.1. Taxonomy (GTDB): domain Bacteria; phylum Pseudomonadota; class Gammaproteobacteria; order Enterobacterales; family Enterobacteriaceae; genus Serratia; species Serratia proteamaculans. The sequence goes on from NZ_WBKI01000002.1 coordinate 535,121, forward strand.
ACCGGTATTGGTATTGGTGATCACCCAGTAAGGCGTGCCCGGAACGTGCTTCGGTTTGGTGTGCGTTCCGTTCGCCAGCAGGGTTTGCTGATCGCCGGCAAAATAAGTGCGGGTACGGCCATGCAACGCCTCGGTCGCCGTGGCAAAACCAGCCGCATCGAGGGTGTACAGGGTGGAAAGTACCAGCATAAAACGGTTCACCGCTTTGTTCTGTTCCGCATACTCGTCTGACAACAGCAGTTCACGTACGGCACGCACGCGATCGCGCGGACGCGACACGGCGACAATCTTATCCTGCTCAGCGCTCTGAGCACTGGCGGCCGGCACAGCACGTAACGGCTGACCTGCGGTAAACTTCAACATGCGGCGCAAAATATCGGACGCGCTCTCACCAATATGTTGCGTATGGCTGGCAATATAACGGTAGAGCTCTTCGTCGACTTCAATAGTTTTCATCTTTATCCAGTACTGTTTTTTTCTACTTAGAACCTGAAGCCAGATCCGGCATTCAAGTCATGGGATTATAAGGTTAAAAGCGCAGGTGCGAACATAACAATGTGCCTCAACACGGCAAAAGCAGACAATTACCTAAAGCCTGCTTGGCATCGGCCCTGCCAACCCAGCACCTTACCATGAAAAATCCGCGTTATTCATCGTGAGTTTCAATCATGATACCCTAATCTGAATCTCTCTCAGTATGAACTTTGCCATGAAATTACATTATCAACTGCTGTCTACCGAGTCCGACGCGCTGCCGGTGATCCTGATCCACGGACTGTTCGGCAATCTGGACAATCTCGGCGTGCTGGCGCGCGATCTCAACCAACAACACAGCGTGATTAAAGTCGATCTGCGTAACCATGGCCTGTCGCCCCGCTCAGCGGTGATGACCTACCCGGAAATGGCGAAGGATCTACTGGCATTGCTGGATGATTTGCAGTTGGACAAAGTGATTGTTATCGGCCACTCGATGGGTGGCAAAGCGGCGATGGCGCTGACGGCAATCGCACCTGAGCGAGTGGAGAAACTGATTATTATTGATGTGGCGCCGGTGGATTATCAGACCCGCCGCCACGACGAAATTTTCGTCGCCTTACAAGCTGTAAACGCGGCCGGTATCACCCAACGCCAGCAGGCAGCGGAATTGATGCGCGACTATCTGCAAGAGGAAGGGGTGATCCAGTTCCTGCTGAAATCATTCCACCAGGGCGAATGGCGCTTTAACCTGCCGGTATTGATCGAGCAATACGAAAATATCACTGGCTGGCAGGAAATTCCCGCCTGGCCGCATCCTACATTATTCATTCGTGGTGGGCTGTCGCCCTACGTGCAGGACAGCTACCGCGCAGATATTGCCCGCCAGTTCCCGCAGGCTCGCGCGCATGTGGTCGCCGGTACCGGACACTGGGTGCATGCGGAAAAACCAGAGGCGGTGCTGCGTGCCATTCACCGTTTTCTCGGTGAAGCCTGAGCCAAACGCAACCTTATAACAGTGCAGACTCCGCCTAAAATAGCCATCTGGTGAAAAAACGCGCTAAAGATAACGGCTTAGCGCGTTTTGAGTTCAGTTAAGCATTGTCGTTGCTCCACCTGCTGGGGTAATATGGCGCGCTATAATTTTGCCGCCGTGCCGAGCGTGTTCATTAACGCCAGGCTGGGGGTAAATTTGGGTTAGGGTTTATTGGCCCGAAGTGTGTTAACCGAACCATCCAGAAGCGTCTACGCGCTTTTAGATGCAAACTCCCTTGCAGTACCGCTACCTATGGCAAAAGAACAAACGGATCGCACGACGCTGGATCTGTTCGCAGATGAACGCCGTCCGGGGCGCCCGAAAACCAACCCGCTATCCCGAGATGAACAGCTTAGAATCAATAAGCGTAATCAGCTTCGACGCGATAAAGTCCGTGGCTTACGGCGTGTAGAACTGAAGATCAACGCGGATGCGGTGGACGCCCTGAACAAACTGGCGGAACAGCGGAATATCAGCCGCAGCGAGCTTATTGAGCAAATGCTGTTGGCACAACTGGCGGACGACCAGCCAGAACATTGATCATTGCAGCCGCACATGCGGCGCGGCGTTAAGGATGACGCCCGATCAACATCGTTTTATTCCACCCGGCATCGCATAAACGCGATAAAACCCCCGGGTAAATTTCTGGCATGATACGCAATTACCGGTGAGGGATATCCCTTGTCATGGCATCATTTTAATCGGTGTTATCGTGGTCAGCGCTAACATCGTGTAATGCAATTACTTGAATTTAAAGGTTATACGCGATATGGCTAATGTAGGCATTTTCTTTGGCAGCGACACTGGCAATACCGAAAACATTGCCAAGATGATCCAGAAAATTCTTAAGCAACAGTTTGGCGACGATGTGTGCGAAATTCACGACATCGCCAAAAGCAGCAAAGAAGACCTGGAAGGTTTCGATATCCTGTTGCTCGGCATCCCAACCTGGTACTACGGCGAAGCCCAGTGTGACTGGGATGATTTCTTCCCGACGCTGGAAGACATCGACTTCAACGGCAAGCTGGTAGCGCTGTTCGGCTGTGGCGATCAGGAAGACTACGCAGAATATTTCTGTGATGCGATGGGTACCATCCGCGACATCATTGAACCGCGTGGTGCCGCCATTGTCGGCCACTGGCCAACCAAAGGCTACCATTTCGAAGCCTCTAAAGGGTTGGCAAGCGACAGCCATTTCATCGGCCTGGCGATTGACGAAGATCGTCAACCGGAGCTGACCAACGAACGTGTTGAAGGCTGGGTAAAACAAATCGTCGAAGAGCTGAGCCTGGCCGAAATTGTCGGGTAACGCCAAAGGTTGAACAAAAGCCCTGCAGAGTGCATAGTGTTGCCGGCAGGGCCATCATTGGCAGTACTGATTACTGCAATCGAAGATACAAATTTGTAACTTCCCACATCGTCAAGGTAGACTGAGTTATCGGTTTATCCCGCCCATCAAGACGTTGCGTGTGTGACATGCAATAGTGCAATTATATCTTTGTTAACAACCGGCGGTTTCTATTTAGGTCAACCGGTTCTATAATGAGACGCAATTAACTCTTTGTGCCGACCGATGCCACAGGCGAGAACGCCTCAACTTGATTAGCATAGTAACAGGACTGAATCCGCATGACTGACAACAACACCGCATTGAAGAAGGCCGGCTTAAAAGTCACGCTTCCGCGACTCAAAATCCTGGAAGTACTGCAAAATCCGGAATGCCATCACGTCAGTGCGGAAGATCTGTACAAAAAACTGATAGATATGGGCGAAGAAATTGGCCTGGCTACAGTTTATCGCGTACTGAACCAATTTGATGATGCCGGTATCGTGACCCGTCACAACTTCGAAGGCGGCAAGTCCGTGTTCGAACTGACCCAGCAGCATCACCACGATCACCTGATTTGCCTGGACTGCGGCAAAGTGATCGAATTCAGCGATGAATCTATCGAAGCGCGTCAGCGTGATATCGCCAAACAACACGGCATCAAACTCAGCAATCACAGTCTGTACCTGTACGGCCACTGTGCAATTGGTGACTGCCGCGAAGACGACACTCTGCACGACAAAAAATAATGCCCTTAACCGGCATCAAGAACCGCCTTAACGGCGGTTTTTTTATGCCTGCGACGAGCGGATAAAAAAATCCCCGGACAGGTCCGGGGAAAGTTCACAGCTTGAAATACGACAATGGCAGCGGCACTTCTCTCTCACTTCCCACTTACACTCACTTCACCGTCAACTCACCCGCCGACACGCGGATGGGTAAACTCTTCACAGCTCATACTCAAGAAACAGCAGCCGGTCAAAGAACAACGACCAGGCCTGATCGAATACACCGCGGACACGGAACCCTTTGTTCAGATAAATTTGGCTGGCCTCACTGCTTTGCCATACACACAGAACGATGTTTTTCGCCTGGTGCCGATCAGCCTGCTGCTTTATCAGGGCGAACATCGGGTTAAAATTCCCCTGTCCGCGAAACTGGCTTTCAATCGCCAGGCTACAGATAAAATAATCATCCTCAGTGCACAGGCTTTGCACAAAGTGATCGTAAGCCTCATCAAGCGGCTTCACTTCATCGCGGTAGTGGTAATCCGCTTTTACGCCATACAGCTCACTGACAGTAGCCGCATTGAAAAAACCGACAAACGTTCCGCGCCGATCGTAAGCCACCGTGATCAGATCCAGATAAGGCTCGATATTTTGTGCCTGCTGAAGCGACACCAGATCCAGCCCGGCCCGGTTGCCAACAGAACAGTACTCCAGGTAGCTGGTACTAAAAATCAGCTTCGCCATGCGGGTTTTATCTGCTTCACTCGCCTGCCGCCCCGGAAGAAAATGCACTGATCCCCCCGGCTCCGACAACACCGCATCTCCCCCTCCAGTGGTCTGGCACCAGTAATTACCCGCCGTAATCTGCCGCCGGTTATCGGCGATCAGGTATTCTCCAAAAAGTTGATTTACCCGATCAAGCCGGCGGTCATGGGAAAGCACGGAATAATAGTGATAATGGTCGATATCGGAACGGATCTGCGCTGGATAGGCCATACGCGGCACTTCATCGACGGTAAATATTTCCGCATAGCGTGCCAGATCCAACGGTTGATCAAGCCGCCAATCCACCTGCTCTAAGCGGCTGACACATTGCAGATAACTGCGCTGTTCTTCCTGTGACAACGGTAGCCGTTCATTGGTGATCACATCCTCCAACAGGCGCATGCCACGGATACCACAGGTGACTGCCTGTGGGTACGCATCATAATGGACGCCATAATCCTGACAGAAGCGGTCGTGACTGAGGAAGGACCGACCTATGTGGCGACTCCACAACTGATAAAAGGGATCAAACAGCTTCCGTTCATAAACCGAATTCTTATCCGGGACTTCGCCACTTTCCGCCGCATAGATCTGATCCAACCCCACCAGCATCTGGCACAGTGACATATCCCCCTTGCGGCTGATGATCATGCCGGTTTCATCGAGAAACAGATTCAGCCAGCTGACGTGGCTGACCTCGCCCTCAGCCAGAAACTGGAGATAATCCGGCAGTTCAGGCTTGATCAAAAACAGCGTCGCCGACCGGTGGGGAATGGTATCGATATCCATGTACAACCCCCCCATCTCGATCAAAATCAGAAAGCGGAAGTAGTCGGAAAGCGTGGCGTAATAGCGCTTATCGTGCAGTTGATGGATAAAGCCCAGGTTGTCGCCGACCCTTTTTTGCGCCAGTTCGCTCAGCGAATACACCTGCAGGCGATGATTACCGGCATCATACTCCCCCAGGTAGCCACCTTTTCTCACCGATACGGGGGTGAAATACGCATCCCTTTCCAGTTGCTGCACGTCCCAAACCCACAACATACCGACCCAGTCAGTCGTCTCGGCGCTAGCCACCGTCTGCTGCGCGTCGCCCCATTGGGAAATAACCTCTCTGGCATCGTCAGGAATAGCGCCCCCCAGCCAGATACGGTGCAGCCGTTTTTCACTCGCTGCCAGCGGGCGGGTAGGAACGCAAAAGAGTGAAGAACAGCGGGCGGCATCAAATAAATGCCCATGTGCCGCCAGCCATTCGCGCAGTTGAGTGACCCCACGCTGATAGCTTTCCAGCAGCGCCGGTGAAGTCTGGCGCTGATATTTTACGAACTCAAACTTCAGGTCATGGACCCGTGCCTCGTATTCGGCTCGAAACAGATCGTCTCGCAGAGCGCCAAAATGCCCATTGTTAAGCTTCATCGGAGGCCACCCTTATCGATGACAGCGATACCGAAGAGCCATAACCCTGCGGATTTTTGCTCTGCCAGGACCAGGCATCGCCCACCATTTTTTCCAGACTGCGTTTGGCTTGCCAGCCCAATTTCTCTGCCGCCAGCGACGGATCGGACCAACACTCGGCTATATCTCCCGCACGCCGGGGGTTAAATTGATAGGCGATTTTGAACCCGCAGGCGCGTTCAAAAGCCCGAATAATCTCCAGAACCGAGTAGCCTTTACCGGTGCCCAGGTTATAGACGTTAAAACCGGGCAGCAGGTTATCCAGCGCCTTCAAATGCCCTTCGGCCAGGTCCATCACGTGAATATAATCTCGTACCCCGGTACCATCGCTGGTGGGATAGTCGTTGCCATACACCGGCAACACCGCGAGTTTGCCAATAGCCACCTGCGCCAGATAAGCCAGAAGATTATTGGGAATGCCGGCGGGATCCTCACCAATCAAGCCAGACTCATGCGCGCCGGCAGGATTAAAGTAACGCAGCGCGGTAATCGCCATCTGCGGTGCAGTGGAGGCAAACTCCGCCAGGATCTGCTCGACAATCAGTTTGGAGGTTCCGTAGGGGTTGGTGGTCTGCCCAACGCGACAGTTCTCCGTCAGTGGAGTATATTCCGCCGGCCCATAGACGGTGGCCGAAGAGCTGAAAATAAATTGCTTAACGCCAGCATGGCGCATTCTGTCCAGTACGATCAATGAGCCGGAGATATTATTTTGATAATATCTCAGCGGTTCTTCGGTAGATTCCCTGACCGACTTCAATCCCGCAAGATGAATAACCGCATGAATATCATGCTGGCGGAATATATGATCCAGCAAGTGATGCTGCTGGATATCTCCCTGATAAAAAATCACTTTTTTACCGGTCAAGCGTTCCACTCGAAACAAAGACTCTGGCGAGCTATTGGACAGATTGTCCAGTACGACAACTTCCTCCCCCCTTTCCAACAGCGCCAACACCGTATGCGAGCCGATATAACCGGCGCCGCCCGTCACCAATATAGCCATCATATATCCTTGTTTGTGTTTAAAATAAACGACTCACTCAGAAACCACCTAAACTTCCCGGGTCTTAAAACCGACAGGTAAAGCAATACAAAGCAGTAATATGGCTAACAGATAAACGGAGGAATGTGGCCCGTACTCGGTCAGGATCCCTTGTAATATTCCGGCCAGGATCACGCCGGTGGAAATGCTGTTGGTGAACAACGTGGTGGCCATGCCCGCCCGTTCCGGCATCAAATCCTGGAAATACAGCATGCCGACGGTGGCAATAATGCCGATAAAAATGGCGTTAAACAGTTGTAGGGCCAGCAACCCGTTGGATGAGGTAAACCACAGCATCCCGGCATAAAACAGTATGCCGGCCACCATGGCCCCCGCCATCAGCAGGCGCTTGCCCACTCGGTTTACGTAACGTCCCACCAGGATCATGATGGGGATTTCGATTGCGGCGGCGATGCCCATCATCCAGCCGGTCAGACTTTGCGGCAAACCCAGCTCGGCCGTGATATACAGCGGCACATCAATCAGATACATCGCGCTGCAGGTCCACATCAACACCGAGGCGAAAAACAGCAGGCTAACGTCTTTATCGAAGACCGTTTTTTGCTGTATGGCGACTTCATCGCCCACCGCGGGGCGAGCGACCTCGGGTAATATCCACCAGGCCAGCAGTGTGACCAGCAGAAATATGCCGGCAGCAAAAATAAACATCGCCGTGAAGCCATAATTCACCACCAGCATAAAAGCCAACGGCGGACCAAATACCCAGGCCAAAGAAAGCTGGGCGCGCATGATGGCGCTGAACATAGCGACGTTTTGCGATGACCGCTCCCCGTACTCTCGCGCCAGAGCGAATAATTGCGGTATCGCCGTATTGGCAATGGCGGTTAACAGCACGCCTGCCGTAATTAACGTCAGGTAATTGCGATTAAAAGCAAATAACAGACAGTTTCCCGCCGCCAATAAATAACAGATAAAAATCAAATGACGCCGGTCACGCTGGCGATCTGATTTTTTCGCCAGTAAAAAACTGACAATAATGCCGACCCCGGCGTTAACCGCATAAAAAAAACCGACCCATAATGACGACACCCGCACCTCGGTGGTGAGGAACAGGCTTAGGGTCGGTATTTGCAGTGCCCCGGCAATCCCGGAAAAAAAAGCAACGACCATAAAGGTCAGCCGTATCGAATTCATCTCTGATTACCGTCGGTCACTGCTGTTAACCATCAATAACGGCCCGCCTGCGAACAGACGGGCCGTGGCTCAGGGATTACACTTTCTCGGCGCGGCTATAGCGTTTGCCGTCCGGGCTGACCGCACGGATCAGCACCTCACCGGTGACGCCAGGCTTGGCTTTGCCATCGTAACGCTGCCATTGCTTGCCACCGTCGGTGGAATACTCAATGCCCAGACCCGGCAACGAGATATTGGCCTCCAGTTTGCCCCCCATCACGCAGGCACCAGGCACTGGCAACCGATAACTCACGCCGCCCTTGTCCAGTTTCGCCAACTCTCGCTGGCCGAGGATATTGGCAAAACGCAGCTAGTCCCGATCCAGTTTTTGGCTGTCGATAAAGTGGGTTTCACCACCTTTATATTCCCGACCCGCCTTATAATCCTGCTCCCAATCCGCCCGGTGCCATGCGCGCTCAGCCACCGACAAGGAACGCGGGAAGATCATGTACTCCATTTGATCGTCGGTGCGCTGAGTTTCACTCCACATCTGGGCGGAGATACCGTAAGCACCCGGCCACGGCTTGTCGCTCTTGGCGGTAAAGTGATTGCCATCGCGATCAACCGAGGTTTCGGCGTTCTGCGGCAGGTTGTTCGGGGCAAAGCTGAACATCTTCTGTTCGTCGCTGAATCGAGTGCCCCAGTAGTAACCGCGCTCGTCCGGGTTCACCTCATACGGGAAGTCCATGTAAACGTAATCCGGGTTGGAAAGGATCACTTCGTAACCTTTATTCGCCCAGTCGTTGGCGCTATCAAAACCGCCCCAATACAGCGTATCCCAGAAGTTAACCCCAACCCGTTGAGTGGCGAAGGCCTTGGCGTTTTTCGCGTCTTTCAGGCCGTCCTGCCAGGCCTGCATTCTGTCGATGCCATGCGCTTTCACCAGTTGACTGACTTCCACACCAAAGTAGCTTGGCAGATGTTCCATATCGGCGACTTTGCCGTCTTTGATCATCTTTTGGCAGACCTGGGATTTCGCCCAAGGCTTATCTTCTTTGCTCTGATCGATGATGCCTTTGCCTGCTTCTGGCTTGGTAAGGTCGGTATAGCCGGCCCCCAGGCGAATGTTTTTCGCTTCGTCGCCACCAAAGTGCCAGGTGCGCAGCGGCTGCCCGGCTTCTTTATGCATCTGGGCAATTTCGCCGATCACCTTGTCAACAAAGCGCTTGGACGAATCCAGGCATGGGTTAAGGTAACTTTGACGGTTAAAATACTGCACCGAGGTGGTATTGGAAGTATCGGTCGGATCCACCAGGCGGAACTCATTGGCCTGCTGCTCTTTACCGGCGGCATGCAGCTTTTTATAGCGCGCCTCCATCGAGACCACGGCGGCACGAGCATGTGCCGGCATATCGATTTCCGGGATCACTTCAATCTGGCGCGCCTGAGCGTATTTAATGATCTCGATGTAATCCTGCCGCGAGAAGAACCCGCCATACACTTCTGGCCCCTGTCCGTACTGTGGCAACAGGCAGGTAGTTTCGCTCAGGTCATGACAACGCCGGCCCCCGACTTCAGTCAGTTCAGGCAAGCCTGGGATGGCAATACGCCAGCCTTCGTCGTCGCTAAGATGGAAGTGGAATTTATTAAGCTTATAAGCCGCCATCTGATCGAGTAAACGCAGTACCGCATCTTTATGATGGAAGTTACGTGCTACATCGAGGAAGATGCCGCGGTACTGGAAGCGTGGTGCATCCCTGGCCTCCAGAGTGGCGATTTTAGCGCTGCCGTCGGTCGGAACCAGCGACAGAATAGACTGCAGGCCATAGAACACCCCGGCCTGATCGAAGCCGATAACTCGCGCTTCCTTACTGCCAATTTTCAGCTCATAGGCTCCCGGCACGGCCAGTTCACCTTTAAATTTACCCGGCTGAATATCGGTTTTGATCGGGTAGCCCGCCGCGTTATGGGTTATGCCCAACAGTGCAAAACGTTGAATGGCGGCGTCCGCTGCCGGTTTGGCCAGCGCACTCAACTCCAGCGCCACGCCGTTGCTCAGACTCGCATCTTGTGGATGCACTTTCACTTGCAACGGCGTCGGCACGATCTGGCCGCGCAGTGAAGCTGCAGGCAAGGTTTTCAACTCGGCATTTTTGGTAAAGCGGGAGGCCGGAGTCATCAGGATATTGTTGTCATCCTTGATGCGCTTCCATTGGTCACCACTAAAGGGGGTCACAAACTGGCTGAGATCTTCGGTATCGGTATTGACCAGAATTTTTGGCTTGGCATCGCCCGAGGTGGCGTACCAACGTGGTACGAAGTCGGTTTTAAACAGTTGCCAATATTCGGCAATGATCGGGATTTCAACCGTTTTACCGGCCGGGAAGCCGGTAAATTTATCGGTAGGCTCCAGTTTGTACAAGTCACCGGTCAAATGAGCTATTTTGAACCGATCGTTATCCACCCGCATGGTCTGACGGGCGCTGTGGAAATAAATCGCCCAGTCGTGACCTTTGATCTCCTGATGATCGTTGGTCAGGCTGATCAACACCTTGTTGCAGGCCGCCCAGTCGGCTCCCAGTTTACCGCAATCCAGGCCGCTGTCGGCAGCCCGGTTATCGACCATTTTCAAATTCAATTTTAACTGGCTCAGTTGATCCACCAGCGGCTGATTGGCCAGCGCATTCCCCGCGCTGCCAAATAATCCAACGGTTGCCGTTAATGCGGCAAGCGTACTCAATTTGAATTTGTTCATTTTTAACATCATCCTTAATTATTGTTATCGTGGATCTCTTGCCAAATTTTGCCGCACTTGGCGTCATAAGCCTGGCCGTTACCACTGTGAACTGCCTGAATACAGTTCTGATAATCCATCACCCGCACCGTTTCTTTCTCGGCGAACTGTTGGTGCTGCTTTTCTTGTTTCAGCACGTTCAATACCGCCTGGCACGACTGCAATTTTTCCGGTGAGCCTTCTGCGGTATTAATGCAGGCGCTGTAGGCCTGTTTCAGTTTGGCATCTTCCGGCGGCGCGGCGGGTTGCACACAGGCACTCAGCGTGACTACCGCGGCTAACATCAGCATGATTTTTTTCATCAATATTTTCCCTTTAAGTATCCCCGGCGCTGCCGCCGGGGAGGCGCATCAGAAGATGGTAAATGGCGCGATAACCATAAACTTGACGTCTTTCTCGTCCTGGAAGATGTTGCCATAACCACCGCCCCAGCTTGGGATATTGGTGTGGTTGTCATACTGGGTGTAGTGCAGTTTCAGCAAGGTGCCTTTGGCACGGCCTTCCTGAATGGTGTACAACGCGTCCAGGCTCCAGGCACTCTCTTTCAGGCGCTGGCTCTGGTCATACATCGGGTTGGTGCTCGGCTTGGCATCCCAGGCGTAAACGTAAGAACCGCCAACCGCCATACCCGGCAGGTTCCAGTTGCTCAGGTCATACATCACCCCGGCGTAAACCGCTTTTTCGCCGTTGGCGTTGAAGTCGGAGCGGTTGTCCCACCAGACGTCGAGGCGACCGTTGGAAGAGGCGTAGGTTGGGGTCATACGTTGCAGGAAGTAGCCCTGGTTGCCTTCAGCCTTGACCATGGTGCCTTCCAGACGCCAGTTGAACTGGCCGGTGGTGTAACCAAATGTCAACGCCTGCAGCCAGGCCAGGCCGTCGTAAATGCTGTTGGGATCGTTCTTGTCGCTGATACGGTCTTCAGTACCGTAGAATTGATAGCTGGTGGTCAGCGGGTTGCCCACCAGATCGAATTTGTAAGACGCCTTGGTGAAGTATTGATTCACATAGCCCTGGGCCTGGCCGAAAGCAGCTTCCAGTACCAAATCATTTTTGAAGTCATACTTGGCACCCAGAGAGTGAAGATAGGAGACGCCGGTTTTTTTGTCGTTCTGGCGGAAGTCGTCCATCTCGATATGCCATGGTGCTTTGTACTTATTGGTCCACATGTAGGAGAAGCTCAACTCACCGGCATCACCGTAGTCAAACTTGGCTCCAGCCTCTGCCCCTTGATAGGTACCGGGCATAAAGCTCCAGTGTGGTGCCAGCAGGGTTTGTCCGCTTGGCTGGATATAACCGCCGCGCGCCCAAACAGGGCCATACTTGAATTTACCGGCGGCTTTATACAGGCTGATTCCGCCTTTATCGCCGGAATAGTCTTCATCATAGGTACGGTTTTTGGAAGAGAACGCAATTTCATTCGGGTGGCCGCTGGCGCTGGACTCGGCCAGCTCAATGGCGGTAAAAGCTCCGACGTCCACACCAAACATGTCCCAGGCATAGCCCGAAGCAAAATCCAGGCTCAGGTTGGCGGTCGAGTGCGACAGGTTGGTAGTGTATTCATTGTAATCGTCACTGGTCGGATTGAGATCTTTACGGTCACGCTCACGCTGCCAGTAATACACACCGCCGGTCATCGTGGAATCATCGATAAATCCTGCGGCTTTCGCCTCAGGGGCCATGGCAAACCCTGTTCCCAACAGCGCACCCGCGACTGCGAGCGCCAGCGTTTTACGCTGAGCACCGTGCGTACCCATAATGAAATTCCTCTTTGACTTAACTTTAAAAGTTGCAGCCGCCCGTGTTCACCACTGCCCTGCACGACCGCTAATAAAAAACCCAATCGGGTAAAAAATATTGCTGCCGGGCTCAAACCCCACAGCACTTATTGCTACAGACAGACTATTTTTCGCGACGCGAATTATCAAATGAATTATGAGAGAGATTTGTCAAAGTATGACAAAGAGCACATATCGATGAGATTATGTTACGTGGCTATGCAAAGAGGCTGTCGAATAAAAAATTCAATTAAATCAGAATAATTATTGATATCAGGTCAATAAGAGACGATTAATGGTTTCAGCTCAATCAAAAAAGTCAGTCAGAAGAAAAAACATGAGAGCGCTCTCTAAATGACATTAATTCGCATCGCGAATATATGAATTAATGTTATATGACTGCTGATTTTTATCAAGAAATTGCTGGTACAACCGCCTGATTAAAATTTAAAAATAGATTGAGGAATTAAAAACTTTTACGGAGGAGAAAACGGGGCTGGCAGGCATAAAAAAAGCGCAACCGACGTTGCGCTTTATAGTGTTAGCTGTTGATCAGCACTCAGGCACCAATTTTAGCCCAGGTATCACGCAGGCCCACGGTGCGGTTAAACACCAGGTGCTCAGCGGAAGAGTCACGGCTGTCAGCGCAGAAATAGCCTTCACGTTCGAACTGGTAGGCTTTTTCCGGCTGTGCAACTGCCAGGCTTGGCTCCACAAAGCCGTGCTTGATCACCAGCGATTCCGGGTTGATGGTGGTGAGGAAATCCTCTGCCGCCGCCGGGTTTGGTACGCTGAACAGGCGATCGTACAGGCGGATTTCAGCCGGTAACGCGTGCTCGACAGACACCCAGTGGATCACGCCTTTCACCTTGCGGCCATCGGCAGGATCCTTGCTCAACGTTTCTGGATCGTAGCTGCAGAAGATAGTGGTAATTTCACCTTCAGCGTCTTTCTCAATGCGTTCCGCCTTGATCACGTAAGCATTGCGCAGGCGAACTTCTTTGCCCAGAACCAGACGCTTGTACTGCTTGTTGGCTTCTTCACGGAAGTCGGCGCGATCGATATAAATCTCACGGCTGAACGGCACTTCGCGGTTGCCCATTTCCGGCTTGTTCGGGTGGTTAGGCATGGTCACCATTTCCACGCCGCCGGTCAGGTTTTCGATGATCACCTTCACCGGATCCAGCACGGCCATCGCACGCGGTGCGTTCTCATTCAGATCCTCACGAATACAGGCCTCAAGCGCCATCATTTCGACGTTGTTGTCCTGCTTGGTCACGCCGATACGCTGGCAGAACTCGCGGATGGATGCTGCGGTATAGCCACGGCGGCGCAGACCGGAGACGGTCGGCATACGCGGGTCATCCCAGCCTTCAACGATGTTCTCGGTCACCAACTGGTTCAGCTTGCGCTTCGACATGATGGCGTACTCGAGATTCAGGCGCGAGAACTCGTACTGACGCGGATGACAAGGGATGGTGATGTTATCCAGCACCCAGTCATACAGACGGCGGTTGTCCTGGAACTCCAGCGTACACAGCGAATGGGTGATCCCTTCCAGCGCATCGGAAATGCAGTGGGTGAAATCGTACATCGGGTAGATGCACCACTTGTTGCCGGTCTGGTGGTGTTCAGCAAATTTGATGCGGTACAGCACCGGATCGCGCATCACAATAAAGGATGAAGCCATGTCAATTTTGGCACGCAGGCAAGCGGTACCTTCGGCGAATTCGCCGTTGCGCATTTTCTCAAACAGCGCCAGGTTCTCTTCCACGCTACGACCACGGTACGGGCTGTCTTTACCCGGAGCCGTCAGGCTGCCGCGATATTCACGGATTTGCTCAGGCGACAGTTCGTCGACGTAGGCCAAGCCTTTGTTGATCAGCTCCACCGCATAGTTGTGCAGTTGATCGAAGTAATCTGAGGAGTAACGGACGTTGCCGCTCCACTCAAAGCCCAGCCACTCCACGTCGTGTTTGATCGACTCAACGAACTCGATGTCTTCTTTCACCGGGTTGGTGTCATCAAAACGCAGGTTACATTGGCCCTGGTAATCGCGAGCGATGCCGAAATTCAGACAGATGGATTTAGCATGGCCGATATGCAGATAGCCATTTGGCTCCGGCGGGAAACGGGTATGGACTGACGTGTGTTTCCCGGACGCCAGATCTTCATCGACGATCTGACGGATAAAATTGGTTGGGCGGGCTTCAGCCTCACTCATTTCATTATTCCTCAATGCAAAGCGCTACACATAACCGCCTATGATCCAACAAGCCACGCCCGGAAACAACCGTTTGTTTCACGAAAAATGCGCAACGTTGCACCGCGAGAGATTGCAGCACCACGAGGGGGCAGGCTTTGCCCATAAAAAAGCGGGAAGAGATTACTCTCTTCCCGCCAAAGGTAGGGTGCGTTCCGTCATGACTCGTTAAACACCCCGGGTACTACTCAGGTAAAACAGTTTATTTTTGGATCTCAAACAGTTTAGTCTGGCCGGCAACCACAGAACCGGTGGCCAGCGCCGTCAGACCGGCGTAATCGTCAGAGTTACTGACCACTACCGGGCTGATCATCGAGCGGGCATTGGCGTTCAGGAATTCCAGATCCAGTTCAAGGATCGGCTGGCCGGCTTTCACCTCAGCCCCCTCTTCAACCAGACGCTTGAAGCCCTGACCGTTCAACGCAACGGTGTCGATCCCCATGTGCACCACAATTTCCGCGCCCTTATCGGTTTCCAGACAGAAAGCGTGATTGGTGTTGAAGATTTTCACGATGGTGCCGTCTGCCGGTGCTACTACGGTTTTGTCGGTCGGGCGAATCGCCAGGCCGTCGCCTACCGCTTTGCTGGCAAAGGCTTCGTCAGGCACCTGATCCAGGGCCACGACTTCACCGGTCACCGGGGCCACCAGCGACTCGAAGGCGACCTTCGGCGCATTAGGCACTGCCTGCGATTTAACTGCAGTCACACCTGGAGCCGGTGCCACTTCTGCCGCAGCCACCGGGCCGGTAGCAATCACCGCACGCATGCCGTCAGCAATGGCTTCGGCTTTAGAACCCACGATAACCTGAACGGTTTGCTTGTTCAGTTTCACCACGCCTGATGCACCCAGGCGTTTACAGCTGGCATCCAGCACTTTAGAAGAGTCTTTAACGGTCAGGCGTAAACGGGTGATACAGGCATCAATGCCGGTCAGGTTGTCAGAACCGCCGATGGCACCAATATAGCTGCGAGACAGTGCGCGCAGGCCTTCATCGGTATTGCTGTTGGCTTCAGGCGCGACGACATCGTCGGACGCATCTTCACGCCCCGGCGTTTTCAGGTTGAAGGCGCGGATAATGACCGAGAACAGCACGAAGTACACCGCAAAGGCGACCAGGCCCATCAGGACCAGCATCCAGACATTCTTGCTGGCGGCCGGCAAGTTGTACATCAACACATAGTCGATGGCACCCGCAGAGAAGGAGAACCCGGCGTGAATGCCCAGCAAGGTGGCTACAAACAGGCTGATACCAGTCAAAATGGCATGGACCAGATACAGCAGCGGAGCCAGGAACATGAACAGGAATTCAAGCGGCTCGGTCACACCGGTCAGGAAAGCCGTCAGCGCAACGGACAGCAGCATACCGCCAACCATTGGGCGACGTTCTTTCGGCGCAGCGAAATACATGGCCAGTGCCGCACCCGGCAAACCAAACATCATGATCGGGAAGAAGCCGGACATGAACATCCCGGCAGTGCCGTCACCCGCGTAGAAGCGGTTGATGTCGCCGTGGAAGATGGTACCGGCTGCGTTGGTGAACTCACCAATCTGGAACCAGGCAATGGTGTTCAGCACCTGATGCAAACCGGTTGGGATCAGCAGACGGTTAACGAAACCGAAAATACCGGAACCGATAGCGCCCATGGACACAATCCATTCACCGCCTGCATGAATAGCATTCTGCACCGGTGGCCAGATATAACCAAAGATGGCAGCAAGGATTAAACAGAAAAAGCCGGTAGCGATTGGGACGAAACGCTTGCCGCCGAAGAAGGAGAGGAACTCGGGCAGTTTGATGCCGGACCAGCGGTTATAGACTGCACCGCCCACCAGGCCGGTAATGATCCCCGCCAGCACACCCATATTGATCGCCGGGTTAATGGTGACCATTGCTTTGGTCAGAATGAAGTAACCAACCGCGCCTGCCAATGCGGCCGAACCGGCATTGTCTTTCGACCAGGTTGCCGCCACACCGATAGCAAAGATTAACGCCAGGTTATCGAAGATTGATCCACCGGCCTGTGCGATAAACGAAATATTGAGTAAGTCAGGCTGGCCGAAGCGTAGCAAAAGCGCCGCGACGGGCAGTACTGCGATTGGCAGTTGCAACGACCTGCCCAATCTTTGGAAAAAGCCGAGTATGTTCACCTTAGTATTCCCCCTAATGCCCTTTTATGGGCTTTATCATATTTTACGCAAGCGCCATCACACACTGCGATTAACTCTGGACGAACGACAACACGTGGAGTGTAAAAAAATTATTTCGTATCGCAAATTAAAACCTCCTTTTTTGTGATTTATATCACCAAAAAGCAGTCTTAAGCTGCCACATTGCTAGCCATCACACAAAACTTATTTTATCATTAAAAAAATCATCGGACCTGACGCATCACGTGAGAATCATAAAGCTGGGTTAGGCTTAAGGCTCTCGTTCAGGTTCGAACCAGTATAGCTTTAGTTTACTTACCCCAAGAGGTGTTAGATGAGACTTATCCCACTGAAAGATACTGCACAAGTCGGCAAATGGGCCGCCCGCCATATCGTCCAGCGCATCAACGCATTCAAGCCTACTGCGGAGCGTCCGTTTGTTCTCGGCCTGCCAACCGGCGGTACTCCACTGGAAGCCTACAAACATCTGATTGCGATGCACAAAGCAGGTGAAGTAAGCTTTAAGCATGTGGTGACTTTCAACATGGATGAATACGTTGGCCTGCCGCAGGAACACCCGGAAAGCTATCATACCTTCATGTACCGTAATTTCTTTGATCACGTTGATATCCCAAGTGAAAATATCAACCTGCTGAATGGTAATGCGCCGGATGTTGACGCCGAGTGCCGCCAGTACGAAGCGAAAATCAAATCCTACGGCAAGATCAACCTGTTTATGGGTGGCGTTGGCATCGACGGTCATATCGCGTTTAACGAACCGGCTTCATCTTTGGCCTCTCGGACTCGCATCAAAACCCTGACTGAAGATACCCGTATCGCCAACTCCCGCTTCTTTGGCGGTGATGTCAGCCTGGTACCCAAGTTTGCCCTGACCGTCGGTGTAGGTACGCTGCTCGACGCAGAGGAAGTGATGATTCTGGTGACCGGCCACGCCAAGGCACAGGCGCTGGAAGCCGCAGTGGAAGGCAACATCAACCACATGTGGACCATCAGTTGCCTGCAGTTGCATGCCAAGGCCGTTGTGGTATGCGATGAGCCATCCACCATGGAACTGAAAGTCAAAACCGTTAAATATTTCCGCGAGTTAGAAGCGGAAAGCGTTAAGAGTCTTTAATTCTTGCAGGGGGCTACGATGTTCGCTTTAACCCACGGCCGTATTTATACCGGCCACGACGTACTTGACGACCACGCAGTTGTTATCGCTGATGGGCTGATTGAACGAGTCTGCCCGCTGGCTGAACTGCCGGCCGGCATTGAAACGCGCGATCTGGGTGGCGCTATCCTGGCCCCCGGATTGATCGACGTGCAGCTTAACGGCTGTGGCGGCGTGCAATTTAACGATTCGCTGGAAGCCATTTCGGAACAGACGCTGGAGATCATGCAGCGCGCCAACGAAAAATCCGGCTGTACCAGCTATCTGCCGACGCTGATCACCAGCAGCGACGAATTTATGAAGCACAGCATCGAAGTGATGCGCGCTTATCTGAAAAAACACCCAAATCAGGCGCTTGGCCTGCATCTGGAAGGGCCGTACCTCAGTCCGCTGAAGAAAGGCACCCATAACCCGGCGTTTATCCGCAAACCGACCAGCGAGATGATCGACTATCTGTGCGCCAATGCCGATGTGATCACCAAGGTCACGCTGGCACCGGAAATGGTAGAGCCCCACTTTATCAAGCAATTGACAGAGGCCGGCATTGTGGTGTCCGCAGGACACTCGAATGCGACTTACGATCAGGCCCGTATCGGTTTTGCCGCCGGTATCACCTTCGCCACTCACCTGTATAACGCCATGCCGTATATTACCGGGCGTGAACCGGGGCTGATGGGGGCGATTTTCGACACACCTGAGGTCTATACCGGCATTATCGCCGACGGCCATCACGTGGCCTGGGCGAGTATCCGTAACGCCAAGCGCATGAAAGGTGATAAATTGGTGCTGGTCACCGACGCCACCGCGCCGGCAGGTGCCGATATCGACCAATTTATTTTTGCCGGTAAAACAATATACTATCGTGATGGGCTGTGCGTGGACGAAAACGGCACCCTGAGCGGCTCAGCGCTGACCATGATTGACGCGTTAAAAAACAGCGTTGAGCACGTCGGTATTGCATTGGACGAAGCACTGCGCATGGCAACGCTGTATCCGGCGCGCGCTATCGGCGTGGACCACCGTTTAGGCACTATCGAAGCCGGTAAAGTGGCGAACCTGACCGCATTTACCCGTGATTTTAATATCACCAAGACGCTCGTTAACGGTAACGAGGTTTAATTTAATGAATAGCGAGTAAAATTATTGATGAGTACTGGCGGACAGGCACAGATAGGGAACGTTGACTTAGTCAAGCAACTCAACGGCGCGGCGGTTTACCGTCTGATCGACCAACAGGGTCCGATTTCGCGCATTCAAATAGCCGAACTGAGCCAGCTAGCGCCCGCCAGCGTCACTAAAATTACTCGCCAGCTGTTGGAGCGCGGGCTGATCAAAGAAGTCGATCAGCAAGCCTCTACCGGCGGCCGCCGCGCCATTTCCATTGTCTCCGAAACACGGAATTTCCACACCGTGGCCGTGCGCCTCGGTCGTCACGACGCCACCATCACCCTGTACGACATGAGCGGCAAATCGCTCGGTGAAGAACACTACCCGCTGCCGGAACGCACCCAGGAGACACTGGAAAACGCGTTGTTTATCGCTATTGCCCAATTTATCGAGAACTATCAGCGCAAGCTGCGTGAGTTGATCGCCATCTCGGTGATCCTGCCCGGTCTGGTTGACCCGGCGCTGGGCGTAGTGCGTTATATGCCCCATATCAGCGTCAACAACTGGGCGCTGGTAGACAACCTGCAGCAACGTTTTAACGTCACCAGCTTTGTCGGCCACGATATCCGCAGCCTGGCGCTGGCAGAGCATTATTTTGGCGCCACCCGCGACTGCGAAGATTCTATTCTGGTGCGTCTGCACCGCGGCACCGGTGCCGGCATTATCGTTAACGGCCAGATTTTCCTCGGCAACAACGGCAACGTCGGTGAAATCGGTCATATTCAGATCGATCCGCTAGGCGAGCGCTGCCACTGCGGCAACTTCGGCTGCCTGGAAACCGTCGCCGCCAACGCTGCGATTGAACACCGCGTGCGCCAGTTGCTCACCCAGGGCTACCCCAGCAAGCTGACCCTCGACGATTGCAGCATCGCTGCCATCTGCAAAGCCGCCAACCGCGGCGACCTGCTGGCCAGCGAAGTGATCGAACACGTTGGCCGCTACCTGGGCAAGGCCGTGGCTATCGCCATCAACCTGTTTAATCCGCAGAAAGTGGTGATCGCCGGTGAAATTACCGAGGCAGAAAAAGTGCTGCTGCCGGCAATCCAAAGCTGCATCAATACCCAGGTGTTGAAAGACTTCCGAAAAAACCTGCCGGTGGTCACCTCCGAACTCAATCATCGCTCGGCGATCGGCGCTTTCGCCCTGGCCAAGCGGGCGATGCTCAACGGCGTGCTATTACAGCGATTGCTGGAAAGCTGATCCGCCGCTTCAGGCAGGTGTGCTATCTTCGCGTTTTGCCTGCCGCAAATCATGAGAAACAGCAACAATGACAATCAAAAACATTATATGTGATATCGACGGCGTGCTGCTGCATGACAACACGCCGGTTCCCGGCGCCGATCTTTTCCTGGCACGCATTCAGGAACAGGGCATGCCGCTGGTGGTGCTGACCAACTATCCGTCGCAGACTGCGCAGGATCTGGCGAACCGCTTCTCCGCTGCCGGGCTCGAAGTGCCGGAAAGCGCGTTTTATACCTCTGCCATGGCCACCGCCGATTTCCTGCGCCGTCAGGAAGGTAAAAAAGCCTATGTGGTCGGCGAAGGCGCACTGATTCACGAGCTGTATAAAGCCGGTTTCACCATTACCGATATCAACCCGGACTTCGTGATTGTCGGCGAAACCCGCTCCTACAACTGGGACATGATGCACAAGGCCGCCTACTTCGTGAACAACGGCGCGCGCTTTATTGCCACCAACCCGGATACCCACGGCCATGGTTTTGTCCCGGCCTGTGGCGCGCTGTGTGCCCCGATCGAAAAGATCACCGGCCGCAAACCGTTTTACGTGGGCAAGCCAAGCCCATGGATCATCCGCGCTGCGCTGAACAAAATGCAAGGGCACTCAGAAGAAACGGTGATCGTCGGTGATAACCTGCGCACTGATATCCTGGCGGGCTTCCAGGCCGGTCTGGAGACCGTATTGGTACTGTCTGGTGTCTCAACGCTGAACGATGTAGAAACCATGCCGTTCCGCCCGAGCTATATCTTCCCTTCGGTTGCCGATATCAATATTTTCTAATGCCTGCGGTGGCCCTCACGGCCACCCGTTAATATCGCCAGGTTGAATTTAATTTATTATTGGTCGACAAAGGTTTCACCCCAGCCTCGTTAAAAACCCGCACTATATATTTACGCCCCGCCAATAATAAACCTTGGCGGTCAGTGGAAATAATCTTACCTACCCTAACGAGGTTACCATGAACACCAATAATATTATCAATGCACAAGCAGCAGATGACGCAGCCATCATGCCGGACATGACCAATAAAAAAATCATGATGGGTTTTTGGCACAACTGGGCCGCCGGTGCCAGTGACGGTTATCAGCAAGGGCAATTCGCCAATATGAACCTGACCGACATCCCTGCCGAATATAACGTGGTGGCCGTGGCGTTTATGAAAGGCGACGGTATTCCCACCTTCAAACCTTACAACCTGTCCGATACCGAGTTCCGCCGCCAGGTTGGCGTACTGAACAGTCAGGGCCGTGCTGTGCTGATCTCACTGGGTGGTGCAGACGCGCATATCGAATTGAAAACCGGCGACGAAGACAAACTGGCTAATGAGATTATCCGCCTGGTGGAAACCTACGGTTTCGACGGGTTGGATATCGATCTGGAACAGGCGGCCATCGGCGCAGCCAATAATAAAACCGTTTTGCCAGCCGCACTGAAAAAAGTAAAAGCGCATTATGCCGCCGAAGGTAAAAACTTTATTGTCAGCATGGCACCAGAATTCCCTTATTTACGCACCAACGGCACTTACCTGGATTATATTACCGCGCTAGAAGGCTATTACGATTTTATCGCACCGCAATATTATAACCAGGGCGGTGACGGCATCTGGGTTGATGAAGCCAATGGCGGTAAAGGCGCCTGGATCACCCAGAATAACGACGCCATGAAAGAAGACTTCCTGTATTACCTGACCGAAAGCCTGGTCACCGGCACTCGTGGTTATACCAAAATCCCGTCGGCCAAATTTGTTATTGGTCTGCCAACCAACAATGACGCTGCCGCCACCGGTTATGTGGTCGATAAAATGGCGGTCTATAACGCCTTTGCTCGTCTCGACGCCAAGGGTCTGTCGATCAAAGGCCTGATGACCTGGTCAGTTAACTGGGACAACGGCAAAAGCAAAGCTGGCGTAGCTTATAACTGGGAGTTCAAAACGCATTACGCCGCGCTGATCCAGGGAGGTGTAACACCACTGCCGGGAAAGCCTGATGCGCCGACGGCATTGAACGCCACCGCGATCGCCTCAACGTCGTTGACGTTAAACTGGGCGGCCGCCAGCAGCGTCAATCCGGTTAGCCAATATACGGTTTACCGTAACGGCAGCGCGATCGGCCAGACCGGCAGCCTGTCGCTACAAGACAGCGGCCTGACACCGGCGACTCAGTACAGTTATTTTGTCACGGCCACCGACAACCAGGGCAATACCTCGCTGCCGAGCAGTGCGCTGGCGGTGAAAACGGCTGACGGCGGTACACCACCCGATCCAAGCCCAAGCGAGTGGCAGAACAGCCACAGCTATAAAGCCGGTGATGTGGTGACCTATAAAGGCAAGAAATACACCTGCCTTCAGGCTCACACCTCTAATGTGGGCTGGATGCCAGATGCAGCCTTCACCCTGTGGCAGTTGACCGCCTGATAGTCTGCAATGAGTTGCCGGTAAAATTCTCCGGCAACTCATCTATTCGTCAAAAAATTACATATCCATCAATTTTAACCTCCATTAACTGAATATCCGCTAATATTTGACCTACCCCAAACAACTATTTTTCAGCGCAGCGCTAAAATGCTTGCATCCCCTGCTGCTTTTGACGCATTTTCATAAACACAACGCAGCAAAACCGCGCCATCACTGATGAACCGGCCACGCTGCCTATAACAGCAAAAACAACATCACAGTCTAAAAAAGTCGTTAGGAGAGTCGGTATATGTGTTCTATTTTCGGTGTGCTCGATCTGAAGTCTGATCCCGTTGAACTGCGTAAGAAAGCGCTGGAGCTGTCCCGCCTGATGCGCCACCGCGGCCCGGATTGGTCCGGTGTTTACGCCAGCGATAAAGCCATTCTGGTGCATGAGCGCCTGTCGATTGTCGACGTCAACAATGGTGCCCAACCGCTGTACAACGCTGCGCACACCCACGTCCTGGCGGTTAACGGTGAAATTTACAACCACCAGGCGCTGCGCCAGCAGCTGAGCGATCGCTATGAGTTCCAGACCGGTTCCGACTGTGAAGTGATCCTGGCGCTGTATCAGGAAAAAGGTACCGACTTCCTCGACGATCTGCAGGGCATGTTTGCCTTCGCTCTGTACGACTCAGAGAAAGACGCTTACCTGATTGGCCGCGACCATCTGGGTATTATCCCGCTGTACATGGGCCATGATGAATTCGGCAACCTGTATGTCGCTTCTGAAATGAAAGCGCTGGTGCCGGTTTGTCGCACCATTAAAGAATTCCCGGCTGGTAGCTACCTGTGGAGCCAGGACGGTGAGATCCGCGAATACTACCAGCGTGACTGGTTCGATTACGACGTGGTTAAAGACAACGTGACCGACGCCAACGCCCTGCGCAACGCGCTGGAAGACTCGGTAAAAAGCCACCTGATGTCCGACGTGCCTTACGGCGTGCTGCTGTCTGGCGGCCTGGACTCTTCGGTGATCTCCGCCATTACCAAAAAATACGCCGCACGCCGTGTGGAAGATCAGGAACGCAGCGAAGCCTGGTGGCCACAATTGCACTCCTTCGCCGTCGGTCTGGAAGGTTCACCGGATCTTCGTGCCGCTCAGGAAGTGGCTAACCACCTGGGCACCGTGCACCATGAAATTCATTTCACCGTGCAGGAAGGCCTGGACGCCATTCGCGACGTGATTTATCACATCGAAACCTATGACGTGACTACCATTCGCGCCTCTACCCCAATGTACCTGATGTCACGCAAGATCAAGGCGATGGGCATCAAGATGGTGTTGTCTGGTGAAGGGGCCGACGAAGTGTTCGGCGGTTACCTGTACTTCCATAAGGCACCCGATGCCCGTGAGTTCCACGACGAAACCGTGCGTAAACTGCTGGCGCTGCATATGTTTGACTGTGCGCGTGCCAACAAGGCGATGTCCGCCTGGGGTGTGGAAGCCCGCGTGCCGTTCCTGGATAAGAAATTCCTCGACGTGGCAATGCGTATCAACCCGAAAGACAAAATGTGCGGCAATGGAAAAATGGAAAAACATATCCTGCGTGAATGTTTTGAGTCCTACCTGCCAGCCAGCGTGGCCTGGCGCCAGAAAGAGCAGTTCTCTGACGGTGTTGGCTACAGCTGGATCGACACGCTGAAAGAAGTCGCTGCCAAGCAGATCAGCGATCAACAGCTCGAAACTGCACGTTTCCGTTTCCCGTACAACACGCCGAGCTCCAAAGAAGGCTACCTGTATCGCGAAATCTTCGAAGAGCTGTTCCCGCTGCCAAGCGCGGCTGAATGCGTGCCTGGTGGCCCGTCAGTGGCCTGCTCTTCAGCGAAAGCCATCGAATGGGATGAGTCATTCAAAAAGATGGACGATCCTTCTGGTCGTGCAGTCGGCGTTCACCAGTCCGCCTACAAATAAGCGTCCTGCGTTTTATTCCCTGGGCGGGCCTTCGGGCCCGCCTTTTTGTTGATGTTTTCAACCATTAATTGTCTGAATTGATGATTTTATCGCCATAATGTTCACAACCCAGACAAACAACACATCCGGTCGCTTTTTCGGGAAAAAACTTGTTGACGCAAAACGGCCATATACGCATAATGCGCCCCGCAACGCCGATGAAGGTTGCGCGAAAAAAGATGGCTACGTAGCTCAGCTGGTTAGAGCACATCACTCATAATGATGGGGTCACAGGTTCAAATCCCGTCGTAGCCACCATCTTTTTTGCGGGAGTGGCGAAATTGGTAGACGCACTAGATTTAGGTTCTAGCGCCGCAAGGTGTGCGAGTTCAAGTCTCGCCTCCCGCACCATTTCTTTTCATCGAGTTGCAGGCATCAGATGGGGTATCGCCAAGCGGTAAGGCACTGGTTTTTGATACCAGCATTCCCTGGTTCGAATCCAGGTACCCCAGCCATTTTTTAAATGGTTTGATGCAGTAAGAAGAAGTTGAAAATTTGTTGATGGGGTATCGCCAAGCGGTAAGGCACTGGTTTTTGATACCAGCATTCCCTGGTTCGAATCCAGGTACCCCAGCCATCAACACTATTGACTTTTAAAGTAAAATATCGAAAATGGCTACGTAGCTCAGCTGGTTAGAGCACATCACTCATAATGATGGGGTCACAGGTTCAAATCCCGTCGTAGCCACCATATTTTACTGTTTTACAATTGGGGTGTCGCCAAGCGGTAAGGCTCTGGTTTCTGATACCAGCATACCCAGGTTCGAATCCTGGCACCCCAGCCACATTTAGAAAAGCCCGCTTCGGCGGGCTTTTTGCTGTCTGGCGTTCAGGTAAAATACGGGTTGATGAAGGCGCCGTACCCGACGCCCTATCCCGAATCCGCTGCTACAACCCCAGTGCGTACTTCAACGCATGTTCCTTTAGCTTGCCCGCCCGTTGGGCCGCCATCAACGCAAGATTGCGTGCCACGCTTAACGGTGCCAAATTATTGCTAAAGGCAGTGTAAAACAGGTCCATGCCGCTTTGCATCAGCAGGTTATCGGTACGGCGACGACGCTGATAACGCATCAGCACCGCTTCACTGCTCCAGTCCTCGCCCCGTTCCCGCGCCTCACTCAAAACCGCCAGCAAGGCGTCCACATCGCGATATCCCAGGTTCACGCCCTGCCCGGCTAACGGATTAATGGTGTGCGCCGCGTCACCGAGCAACGCCAGCCCTGGTAACACATAGCGCTGTGCGTGGCGACGCGCCAGCGGGAAAGATCCGGCAGCGTGCATTTTCACCGCCCCCAGACGAGCAGGAAACGCCTCAGCGATTTCTCGCTCAAGCTGTGCCGGCGGCATCGCCTGTAACTGACGGATACGCTGCGGGCTGTCATACCACACCAGTGAAGCCCACTGATCGTACAGCGGCAGGAAAGCACGCGGTCCGGAAGGGAAGAACTGCTGCCAGGTCACATCCTGCTGCGGCGCACCGGTCTCGACGGTGATCAGCATGCAGGACTGGCGGTACTGCCAACCGCTGGTGCCGATGGCCGCCAGATTACGCACCTGCGAGTTGGCACCGTCAGCCCCAACCACCAGACGCGCCTGTAGCGTCTCAGAAGAGTCCAGTGTCACTTGCCAATGGTCATCGTTACGTTGCAGCGAACGCAGCCTGGCGGGGCAGTTGAGCGTCAGATTGTCGCACTGCTCGAGTTGCTGCCACAGCGCCAGTTGCAAAATGCGGTTTTCCACCATAAAACCCAGTTCCGGCAGGCCGAGCGAAGCGGCGTCAAACGCCACCCGTGCCGATGCCCACTCCCAGGTTTCCAACCGGCGATAGGGTGCGGTGCGCATCGCTTGCACCGCCGACCAGGCACCGAGCTGTTTGAGCAACCCGACCGAAGTGCAGCCAATCGCGGAAATACGCAAGTCCGGCGGGCTTTGCGCATCAAACGCCTGTGGTGCCTGATGTTCCAGTAAGGCCACCGACCAACCGGCCTGCGCCAGCCCCAACGCAGCGGCCGCGCCAACCATGCCACCGCCTACCACCACCGCGTCATACCGTTTTTGAGAAGTGTTCATATTGTTGGCTATTTTTTCTTGGTTAATTATCGCCATCCCCACCGGCATGGCGTTTGGCATCAGTGTAACGGATTTTTAATTTGGCTTCAGGTCGCATGCCGTTTTCCCCGCGCTGGTCACAACGGCGTCAAATGTTTACAATAGCGCCCTGCATGTCGCGTATCGCAACTTTCGCTCCGCACTGAGTAATGGCAAGTCAATGACCAAAAAACTACATATCAAAACCTGGGGCTGCCAGATGAATGAATATGATTCATCAAAAATGGCGGACTTACTGGGAAGCACGCACGGTTACCAATGGACCGACAACGCTGAAGAAGCCGACGTGCTGCTGCTGAATACCTGCTCGATCCGCGAGAAAGCGCAGGAAAAGGTTTTCGCCATGTTAGGGCGCTGGAAACTGCTGAAAGAAAAGAACCCGGCGTTGATTATCGGCGTGGGGGGCTGTGTTGCCTCGCAGGAAGGCGAACACATTCGCAGCCGTGCGCCCTGCGTCGACGTGGTGTTTGGGCCGCAAACCCTGCATCGCCTGCCGGAAATGCTCAACCACGTGCAGGGCACCCGCAGCCCGATCGTCGACATCAGCTTCCCGGAGATCGAAAAGTTCGACCGCCTGCCGGAACCCCGTGCAGAAGGCCCGACCGCCTTTGTCTCCATCATGGAAGGCTGCAACAAATACTGTACCTTCTGCGTGGTGCCTTATACCCGCGGAGAAGAAGTCAGCCGCCCAAGCGACGACGTGCTGTTTGAAGTCGCCCAACTGGCGGCGCAAGGCGTGCGTGAAGTCAACCTGCTCGGCCAGAACGTCAATGCCTATCGCGGGGCAACCTACGACGGCGGCATCTGCTCCTTTGCCGAGTTGTTGCGTCTGGTGGCGGCCATTGACGGCATCGACCGCATCCGCTACACCACCAGCCATCCGATTGAATTCACCGACGATATTATTGCGGTATACGAAGACACGCCGGAGTTGGTCAGCTTCCTGCATCTGCCGGTACAGAGCGGTTCAGACCGCATACTGACCATGATGAAGCGCGCGCACACCGCACTGGAATACAAAGCGATCATTCGCAAACTGCGCAAGGCGCGGCCGGACATCCAGCTCAGCTCTGATTTTATTATCGGCTTCCCGGGGGAAACCCAGGCCGACTTCGAACAGACCATGAACCTGATTGCCGAGATTAACTTCGACACCAGCTTCAGCTTTATCTACTCGTCGCGCCCTGGCACCCCTGCGGCCGATATGGTGGACGACGTCAGCGAAGACGAAAAGAAACAGCGCCTGTATATCCTGCAGGATCGCATCAACCAGCAGGTGCTGCAGTTCAGTCGCCGGATGCTCGGCACCGTACAGCGCATTCTGGTGGAAGGCACCTCACGTAAAAGCGTGATGGAGCTGGCGGGCCGTACCGCCTGTAACCGCATGGTCAACTTTGAAGGCACCCCGGATATGATCGGCCAGTTCGTTGATGTGGAAATCACCGAAATCTTGACCAATTCACTGCGTGGCGCAGTGGTGCGTACCGAACAGCAGATGGACCTGCGCGTACATGAATCCCCGCAGTCGGTGATTGCCCGTACCCGCAAAGAGAATGCGCTGGGTGTCGGCATTTACCAGCCCTCCCTGCATACTTGAAGCTGCATCTGTGTTGGCCCCCCAGTCACTTAGTTTACTAAGCTCCTGGGGACTTACGTTCTTGCCGCCTTGATGCAACTCCAATTATTTTGGGATGACATCTAGCACAAAAACATTTATTTCTCCGCCGGGCGCTTGCATCCGGCAATTTTCTTTTTTTTATTTTTTTGATGATTAAGAGGCGACATAGCATGCAACTCCCACACTGCCCGAAGTGCAATTCCGAATACACCTATCAGGACAACAACCTGTTTATCTGCCCTGAGTGCGCCCATGAGTGGAGCGACAGCGCCCCGGCAGAAGACAACGATGCCCTGATTGTCAAAGATGCCAACGGCAACCTGCTGGCCGACGGCGACGCCGTGACCGTAGTGAAAGATCTGAAGGTCAAAGGCAGCTCTTCGATGCTGAAAATTGGCACCAAGGTGAAGAACATCCGTCTGGTGGAAGGCGACCACAACATCGACTGCAAGATCGATGGCTTTGGCCAAATGAAGCTGAAATCTGAGTTCGTGAAAAAGAACTGATCCCCGGCTCCTATTCTCAAGTCAGTACGCGGCTGTTTTGGCCGCGTTTTTCCTCTGCCGCCCCTTGAATTACACCGTCGGCGCACAGATAGATCATGGGTAAACTTGCGCCCGTGCTTCGCACCATGAATAATTCAAGGTAGAGAACCTCAGGGCTTGCCCTGAATGCGCGTACCGAAAATCAACCAGGCCCGATATGAGCCTTGAGGAATAGTTTGAACGTCGCAACACAAGAAATTTTGTTAGAGCCGGCAGACAATCAGCGATTGCTCAGCCTGTGCGGCCCGTTTGATGACAATATCAAACAACTCGAACGTCGGTTGGGCATTGAGATTAACCGTCGTGACAATCGCTTTAAGCTGGTTGGCAAGAACCTGTGCGTGGTAGCCGCCGCCGATATTCTGCGCCACCTGTATGTGGACACTTCCCCCATTCGCGGCGTGATCCCGGATATCGATCCGGAACAGATCCATCTGGCGATCAAAGAAAGCCGGGTGCTGGAACAGGTTGCCGACAGCGTGCCGGATTACGGCAAAGCGGTCACCATAAAAACCAAACGCGGCATGGTGAAACCACGGACGCCAAACCAGGCGCAGTACATCGCCCATATTCTCGACCATGATATTACCTTCGGCATTGGCCCGGCCGGTACCGGCAAGACCTACCTGGCGGTTGCCGCTGCGGTAGACGCGCTGGAACGCCAGGACGTGCGCCGCATTATGCTGACCCGTCCAGCGGTCGAAGCCGGTGAGAAACTGGGCTTCCTGCCGGGGGATCTGAGCCAGAAGGTCGATCCTTATCTGCGCCCGCTGTACGACGCCCTGTTTGAAATGCTGGGCTTCGAGCGCGTGGAGAAGTTGATTGAACGTAACGTGATTGAAGTTGCGCCGCTGGCCTATATGCGTGGTCGCACCCTGAACGACGCGTTTATCATCCTTGATGAAAGCCAGAACACCACCATCGAACAGATGAAGATGTTCCTGACACGCATCGGCTTTAACTCAAAGGCGGTGATTACCGGTGACGTGACGCAGATAGACCTGCCGCGCAACCAAAAATCCGGCCTGCGTCACGCGATAGAAGTGCTGTCGGACGTCGAAGAACTGAGCTTCAACTTCTTCCATAGCGAAGATGTGGTGCGTCATCCGGTGGTCGCCCGCGTGGTAATCGCCTATGAAGCCTGGGAAGCCGCCGAACAAAAGCGCAAAGATGCCATTGCCGAACAACGTCAACGTGAGGCGACCCTCGCCTCCGAGCAGGAGACACGATGAGTCAGGTTATTTTGGATCTGCAGCTGGCCTGTGCAGACAACAGCGGCTTGCCGGACGAAGCCACCTTCCAGCACTGGCTGGAAGGCGTGCTGCCGCGGTTTCAGGAAGAGGCCGAGGTGACCATTCGCCTGGTGGACGAGGCCGAAAGCAACGAACTGAACCTGACCTATCGTGGCATGGACAAACCGACCAACGTGCTGTCATTCCCCTTCGAAGCCCCTCCGGGCATCGAGCTGCCGCTGCTGGGCGATTTGGTTATCTGTCGGCAGGTGGTTGAGCGTGAAGCCGTTGAGCAAGGCAAGGCGCTGGAGGCCCACTGGGCGCATATGGTTGTTCACGGCAGCCTTCATCTGCTAGGGTATGACCACATCGAAGACGATGAAGCCGAAGAAATGGAGTCTTTGGAAACCGAAATCATGCACGGACTGGGTTACCCGGACCCGTACCTGGCGGAAAAAGCCCCCTCTGACGTCAGCTGATTTCCCCACAGCCCCTGTATGGGGCTGTCGCTGACTCCCCTAACTCTGACATGAGTGATATTAACTAAAACGCCATGAGCGACGACCATTCACAAAGCAATGACAGCCCCAGTCCCAAGAAGGGGTTCTTTACTCTTATCCTTAACCAGCTGTTCCACGGCGAACCTAAAAACCGTGGCGATCTGGTAGAGCTGATCCGTGATTCCGAGCAAAACGACCTGATCGATCCCGATACCCGAGACATGCTGGAAGGCGTGATGGATATCGCCGAACAGCGCGTGCGCGACATCATGATCCCGCGCTCCCAGATGGTGACGCTCAAGCGTAACCAAACGCTGGAAGAGTGCCTGGACGTGATTATCGAATCCGCCCACTCGCGCTTCCCGGTGATCAGCGAAGATAAAGATCACATCGAAGGCATTCTGATGGCCAAGGATCTGCTGCCGTTTATGCGCGCGGAGTCCGAGGAATTCAGCATCGACAAGGTGCTGCGCACCGCAGTGGTGGTGCCGGAAAGCAAGCGGGTCGACCGGATGCTGAAGGAGTTCCGCTCCCAGCGTTATCACATGGCGATTGTCATTGACGAATTCGGCGGTGTGTCCGGCCTGGTCACCATCGAAGACATTCTGGAACTGATAGTCGGCGAAATTGAAGATGAGTATGACGACGAGGACGATCTGGATATCCGCCAGCTCAGCCGTCATATGTATACCGTGCGCGCGCTGGCACCGATTGAAGACTTCAACGAAGCCTTCGGCACCCACTTCAGCGACGACGAGGTCGACACCATCGGTGGCCTGGTCATGCAAGCCTTCGGTCACCTGCCAGCACGTGGGGAAACCATTGAAATCGAAGGTTACTTATTTAAAGTTGCGATGGCCGACAGTCGACGTATCATCCAGGTTCATGTAAAAATTCCGGACGATTCTCCGCAACCGAAACTGGAAGAATAAATCGAACATGGCTAAAGCCTCTTACCTTGATCGCCAGTGGGTTCGCGCCCTGCTGGCGCTGTTGACTGGTGCCAGCGGCACGCTGGCGTTTTCTCCTTACGATATCTGGCCGGCGGCCATTGTCTCCCTGTTCGGCCTGTTGGCCGTTACCCTCAATCGCACCACCAAACAATCTGCTCTGCTCGGCTTCTGCTGGGGTTTCGGCCTGTTCGGTACCGGGATCAACTGGGTTTACGTCAGCATTGCCGACTTCGGGGGCATGCCGTTCTCCGTCAATATTTTCCTGGTGGCGCTGCTCGCCGCCTATCTATCACTGTATACCGGGCTGTTCGCCGGCTTGCTGGCACGCCTTTGGCCTACCACCAGTTGGTACCGTCTGGCGATTGCCGCACCGGTGCTGTGGCAGGTTACTGAGTTTCTGCGCGGCTGGGTGCTGACCGGTTTCCCTTGGTTGCAGTTCGGCTACAGCCAGCTCAACGGCCCGCTGAAAGGCATGGCGCCGCTGCTGGGGGTGGATACCATTACCTTTATGTTGATGGCGATCGCCGGGCTGTTGGTTTACGCCATCAATCAACGCCGCATTACGCCGGCAGTGGTGGCTGTCGCCCTACTGCTGTTGCCGTGGCCGCTGCGCCAGTTGCATTGGTATACCCCACAGCCGGACAAGGCGGTCAACGTCGCCATGGTGCAGGGTAATATCGCTCAATCGATGAAGTGGGATCCCAAAGCGCTGGTCAGTACGCTGCAAACCTATCTGGATGAAACCCGTCCTTATATGGGCAAAGCGCCGATCATCATTTGGCCGGAATCTGCCATCCCGGATTACGAAGCCAGCCAGAACGGTTTCCTGACCATGATGGACGACCTGATGCGAGCCAAAAACAGCAGCCTGATCACCGGCATTGTTGACGTCCGCGCCACCCCACAGGGCCAGCAAATTTACAACAGTGCCATCGTGCTGGGTGAACCGACACCATACACTTATCCGGCCAAAGACCGCTATAACAAGCACCACCTGGTGCCGTTCGGCGAATTTGTGCCGATGGAAACGCTGCTGCGGCCACTTGCACCCTTCTTCGACCTGCCGATGTCCTCATTCAGCCGCGGCGATTACGTCCAGCCACAGCTCAGCGTGAAGGGCTATAACCTGACGGCGGCGATTTGTTATGAAATTGTCCTCGGCCAGCAGGTGCGCGATAACTTCCGCCCGGACACCAACTTCCTGCTGACCATCTCCAACGACGCCTGGTTTGGCCATTCCATCGGCCCGTGGCAGCACTTCCAGATGGCGCGCATGCGTGCACTGGAGTTGGGCAGACCCCTGTTGCGCAGCACCAACAACGGTGTGACTGCCGCCGTCGACGCCAACGGTGAAGTGATTGCAGAGATCCCGCAGTTCACTCGCAAGGTGCTGGAGGTGAAAATGACCCCAACCACCGGCATTACCCCTTATGCCCGCTTTGGCGCCACACCATTGTGGATCATCACCCTGCTGCTCGGCGGTCTGGCGCTGGTCCTCGGCCTGCGTCGTAAATAATCCCCCGGGGCGTTGCCATCCGCGCGCCCCGCTGTTTCCCCCACCTGTCCAAAATCATTGCCAAATCAATGCTTCTGGCACACTCCTTGCTTTAATTACTCCGTGATTTAGAACCGATTTACTTTTGCTGACGTTTCGTCGCATCTGTGCACAACCTGAGAGCATCACTGGCACCATAAGGGTGCATTGATATTTTGTTGCATTAATTTGGTGCGCGCGGCGTCTCAAAAAATGAAACATTTTAGTTTCAATTCGTTCACAATCGGCTATTTTCTAACGGTTATCTGTTCTAGGACTATCTTTATACTTGAGCAATAAATCTCCATTTAGAATCTGATGCTCTTTGAATTTGAGCTACCACAACAGCAAAGGAGTTGGACCATGCAAATGCGTAAATTGGCGTTATCGTTACTGCTGATCGGTATGGCGGCTAACGTAGCCCATGCGGAAGAACTGACCGGTACGCTGAAGAAAATCAAAGACAACGGCGTGATCGTTGTCGGCCACCGCGAATCGTCAGTGCCGTTCTCCTACTACGACAACCAGCAGAAAGTTGTGGGTTACTCCCAGGACTACTCCAACCAAATCGTTGAAGCGGTTAAGAAAAAACTGAACGCTCCGGATCTGCAGGTCAAAATGCTGCCGATCACCTCGCAGAACCGTATTCCACTGCTGCAAAACGGCACCTTTGACTTCGAGTGCGGCTCGACCACCAACAACCTTGAGCGCCAGAAACAGGCCGCCTTCTCTGACACCATCTTCGTGGTCGGTACCCGTCTGCTGGTGAAAAAAGGCTCTGACATCAAAGATTTCAAAGATCTGGCCGGTAAAGCCGTGGTGGTGACATCCGGTACTACCTCAGAAATCCTGCTGAATAAACTGAACGACAGCAACAAAATGAACATGCGCATCATCAGCGCCAAAGACCACGGTGATTCATTCCGCACCCTGGAAAGCGGCCGCGCAGTCGCCTTTATGATGGATGACGCTCTGCTGGCAGGTGAACGCGCGAAAGCGAAGAAACCGGACCAATGGGAAATCATCGCCACGCCACAGTCGAAAGAAGCCTACGGCTGTATGCTGCGTAAAGACGATCCTGAGTTCAAAAAACTGGTCGATGACACTATCGCTCAGGCTCAGACTTCAGGTGAAGCGGCCAAATGGTTTGATAAGTGGTTCAAACAGCCTATCCCACCGAAGAACCTCAACATGAACTTCGAACTGTCAGACGATATGAAGCAACTGTTCAAAGAGCCTAACGACAAAGCACTGAACTAATAAAACAGGCGCCAGGCCAACCTGGCTCTGTTGATGACTGGGACAGACAGGCATGCGGGAGGTCGTTCCCCTCCCGCATTTTCCCCATAACGCACCACCGATGCCCGCACAGATAAGTCAGCCCGACTGGCCGCGGTGCCATTGGCGCTGAATAGTCATCAATCTTTAGGCGCTCTGCGCCCGCTTAACGGAGTTTGTTATGTCAATAGATTGGAACTGGGGTATCTTCCTGCAGCAGGCCCCGTTTGGGAATACCACCTACCTCGGATGGATTTGGTCCGGCTTTCAGGTCACGGTGGCCCTCTCCGTCTGTGCATGGATTATCGCTTTCTTTGTCGGTTCGCTATTCGGTATTTTGCGTACCGTACCTAACCGCTTTCTTTCCACCCTCGGTACCTGTTACGTCGAACTTTTCCGTAACGTGCCGCTGATCGTGCAATTCTTTACCTGGTATCTGGTGATCCCTGAATTGCTGCCGGTGAATATCGGCATGTGGTTCAAAACCGAACTCGATCCTAACGTGCAGTTCTTCGTTTCTTCGATGCTGTGCCTCGGGCTGTTCACCGCCGCTCGCGTGTGCGAACAGGTACGCGCTGCCATTCAGTCACTGCCACGCGGTCAGAGAGCCGCCGGACTGGCCATGGGCCTG
The DNA here is from genome assembly GCF_008830365.1 of Serratia proteamaculans. GTDB lineage: Bacteria > Pseudomonadota > Gammaproteobacteria > Enterobacterales > Enterobacteriaceae > Serratia > Serratia proteamaculans. The sequence continues at coordinate 570,450 of NZ_WBKI01000002.1, forward strand.
ACGCTGCCGCAAACCTATCGCTACGTGCTGTTGCCGAACGCCTACCGGGTGATTGTGCCGCCGATGACCTCGGAAATGCTTAACCTGGTGAAAAACTCCGCCATCGCTTCCACCATCGGACTGGTCGACATGGCTGCCCAGGCCGGTAAATTGCTGGATTACTCGGCGCACGCCTATGAATCCTTTACCGCGATTACGCTGGCCTATATCGCCATCAACGCCGTGATCATGCTGTTTATGCGGCTGGTAGAGAGAAAAGTGCAGTTGCCCGGCAATATGGGGAGTAAATAATGTACGAATTTGACTGGGCATCGATTGTCCCAAGCTTCCCTTATCTGCTGCAGGGTCTGTTCATCACGCTGAAGATCACCGTGACCGCCATCGTCTTCGGTATCCTTTGGGGCACCATTTTGGCGGTAATGCGTTTGTCGCCGATCAAGCCAATCAGCTGGTTCGCCGCCTTGTACGTCAACCTGTTCCGCTCAGTGCCGCTGGTGATGGTACTGCTGTGGTTCTATCTGGTGGTTCCAAGCTTATTACAACAAGTTCTGGGGCTGTCGCCGAAAACCGATATTCGCCTGATCTCGGCTATGGTAGCCTTTTCCCTGTTTGAAGCGGCCTATTACTCGGAAATTATCCGTGCCGGTATTATCAGCATCTCGCGCGGCCAGTCTTCCGCCGCACTGGCTCTGGGCATGACCCACTGGCAGTCAATGAAGCTGGTCATTTTGCCGCAGGCGTTCCGCGCCATGGTGCCACTGCTGCTGACCCAGGGCATCGTACTGTTCCAGGATACTTCTCTGGTCTACGTACTGAGCCTGGCTGACTTCTTCCGTACCGCCTCAACCATCGGCGAGCGCGACGGCACCCAGGTTGAAATGATCCTGTTCGCCGGCTTTGTCTACTTTGTTATCAGTCTCGCCGCCTCGGCGCTGGTAAGCTATTTGAAGAAAAGGACTGTTTGATGATATCCCTGAAAAATGTTTCTAAGTGGTACGGTCACTTTCAGGTTCTGACCGATTGCACCACCGAAGTCAAAAAAGGTGAGGTGGTGGTAGTCTGCGGTCCTTCAGGCTCGGGAAAATCTACCCTGATCAAAACCGTCAACGGCCTGGAGCCGATCCAGCAGGGCGATATCCTGGTGAACGGGACCCCGGTCAACAACAAGAAAACCAACCTGGCGCAGCTGCGTTCCAAGGTCGGCATGGTGTTCCAGCACTTTGAGCTGTTCCCGCACCTGTCGATCATCGACAACCTGACGCTGGCCCAGGTAAAAGTGCTCAAGCGTGATAAAACCGCTTCCCGCGAGAAAGGCCTGAAGTTGCTGGAGCGCGTCGGCCTGACCGCCCACGCCAACAAGTTCCCCGGGCAGCTCTCCGGCGGCCAGCAGCAGCGTGTGGCTATCGCCCGTGCGCTGTGCATGGATCCTATCGCCATGCTGTTCGATGAACCAACCTCAGCGCTCGATCCGGAAATGATCAACGAAGTGCTCGACGTCATGGTCGAACTGGCGAACGAAGGCATGACCATGATGGTGGTGACCCACGAAATGGGCTTTGCCCGCAAGGTGGCTAACCGGGTGATCTTTATGGATGAAGGCAAAATTGTCGAAGACCGCAATAAAGACGATTTCTTCAATAACCCTGAGTCTGAACGCGCCAAAGACTTCCTGGCAAAAATCCTGCACTGATTTATCTGATGCGCTCCATTCGGGGCGCACCTCCCCCTTACCGGCACTAAAAGCGCTTGTTTCTCCCTGGTTTTGATCCGATGCTCGGAACACAACTACAAGGAGATCCACATGCCTCGCCCTATCATTATCGATTGCGATCCCGGCCTCGACGACGCCATTGCCCTCGCCATGGCACTGAGTTCACCGGAACTGGAAGTGAAAGCCATTACGACCTCCGCCGGCAACCAGACGCCGGAGAAAACCCTGCATAACGCGCTCGGGCTGCTGACGCTAATGAAGCGTGAAGACATCCCTGTCGCCGCCGGTGCCGCAGCCCCGCTGATGCGTGAGCTGGTGATTGCCGACTATGTGCATGGCAAAACCGGCATGGGCAATACCCATCTGCCAACGCCCACCATCAAACCGGTCAAACAAAGCGCCGTCGAACTGATCGCCAGCCTGCTGCGCAGCAGCCCGGAACCCATCACTCTGGTGGTCACTGGCCCCATGACCAATATCGCCCTGCTGCTGGCCCAGCACCCCGCACTGAAAGGCAACATCGAGCGCATCGTCTTTATGGGCGGTGGTATGAACGCCGGTAATACCACCCCGGTGGCGGAATTTAATATTTTTGTCGATCCCGAAGCCGCCGAGATGGTACTGAAGTCCGGCGTGCCCTTGACCATGGCCGGGTTGAACGTCACCCACCAGGCTCTGGTACTACCACAAGATATCGAACGTATCCGCCAAATTGACAACCCGGTGGCACAGGCGGTAGCCGAAATGCTCGACTTCTACCTGCCGCTGTATCTCAGCCACCCACGTGGGTTACCGGGTGCCGCAATGCACGACCCCTGCACCATCGCCTGGCTGCTGGCCCCTCAGTTGTTTAGCAGTATCGAACGCTGGGTCGGGGTGGAAACCAAAGGGGAATACACCCAGGGCATGACGGTAGTGGATGTATTCCAGCAAACTGGCAAAGCCGCCAACGTGGAAGTACTGACCGGTATCGATCGTGAAGGGTTTATCGATCTGCTGGCTGAACGAATCGCACGCTACTGACCCACAGGGGCGCAAGATACGCCCCAACATTCAATTTTTTTGATTTAACTCAGCGAATTTTTACGCTATCACTGATCCCGGCTTGCCTCTAAGATGCTGTTAAACGCACAGCATCGCTGACACCCTAGAGCAAGCCTGGAGATAACCGCATGAGTCGTATACTGGTCCTGAAATCAAGTATTCTGGGCGATTACTCCCAGTCTGGAAAATTGGTCGATTTTTTTGTTCAACAGTGGCAAGAAGCGCACCCAAGTGACACCTTTACCTTCCGCGATTTGGCCACCCCCACTCTGCCAGAACTGAACGGTGAAGTGATCGGCGGTTTTAGTGCTGGGGATAAACCCTTAACCCCCTATCAGCAACAGACGCTGGCGCTTTCCGATGAGCTGATTGCCGAACTGAAATCGCATGACACCCTGATCATCAGCGCACCGATGTACAACTTTAACATCCCGACCCAGTTGAAAATTTACTTCGACCTGATAGCACGCGCCGGCCAAACCTTCCGTTACACCTCTGAAGGATCCGAAGGCCTGGTCACCGGCAAGAAAGCGATCGTAATCTCCAGCCGTGGCGGTATCCACGCTGAGACGCCAACCGACCTGATCACGCCTTATCTGAAGCTTTTCTTAGGCTTTATCGGTATTACGGACGTGGAATTCGTGCTGGCGGAAGGATTTGCTTACGGGCCGGAAGCGGCAGAAAAAGCGACACAAGACAGCCGTATCGCGGTGGCACAGAAAGTCCCTGCAACCCTATACACCGCCCTCACAAGCGAGCCTGAACGGGCAACGGCCACGACTGGCGGCGGTTTTCTCAGTAACCTGATGAAAAAGCTGTTCGGTTAATGACGATCTCCCTGCCCCAGCCCTTTCCACTCAGGAGAAGGCCAGGGTGCGGAGAACTTAAGGTTCAAAAGGCCGACGCTGAAACTGGTCATGGCCGCATTTCGGACACAGCGGCAGCACTTCCGGCGTGTAAAACGCCATATGATGGTGACACTGCTCGCACACCAGATTCCCCAACCCAACCACTTCACCGCTGTGGTAAACGCCATGATGGCTGACGTCCTTGAACACTTCGCGCCATTCCAACTGGGTTTTGTCGGTAATGTCCGCCAGTTCCTGCCACAGGCTCTCTTTAATCACCCGCATAAAAACGCTGTCGGTAAATTCTTCCCGGCTTTCCTGATAGCTGCGAGCGAACTCTTCCAGATCGCGCCGTACCGCCAGGGTCACCTGCTCCACTTCATCGCGCGTCAACTCACCCGCTTCGTTCAGCCGTTTTTCAGCGCTCGCGACCAGTGAGTCAATATCACGTTCGCCATTTTTCAAGCGTTCGGTCAGAGATGCCACCAATTCGCGGTAGTACTGAGCAACCTTGTTCATAATCTCTCCTCGATGAACTTACGTGACAGGGCTTTCCTCCCATACCCTGCAGATTTCAAGCTGCAGCCTGAAAGCTATAGGGTATAAACTATCCCTTATCATTTTAGCCGTAAATTGCTGATGTCACTTGGCAAGGCACGGGATCCTCAAGATGTGAGTCATATCATGGCGGGGATTTTTTAAATACGTCGAGTCGGGCGCTTGGTGTTGTTGCCGAGAGGTCTTATCAGCTATGCTATGCGGATCTATAAGTACTCAACAGAATGCTACGGATGTAGCTGTTTTACACCTACAGGACCACCAGCCGCCATGCAAGAGCAATACCGTCCAGAAGACATAGAATCGAACGTACAGCTTCACTGGCAAGAGAAGCAAACTTTCAAGGTTACCGAAGATGCGAGCAAGGAAAAGTATTACTGCCTATCCATGCTGCCATACCCATCAGGCCGTCTGCACATGGGACACGTTCGTAACTACACTATCGGCGACGTGATCTCGCGCTATCAGCGCATGCTGGGTAAAAACGTACTACAGCCGATCGGCTGGGATGCGTTCGGCCTGCCGGCGGAAGGCGCTGCGGTCAAGAACAACACCGCACCGGCCCCGTGGACCTACGACAACATCGAATACATGAAGAACCAGCTCAAACTGCTGGGCTTCGGCTATGACTGGGATCGAGAGATCGCCACCTGCGATCCGGATTACTACCGTTGGGAACAGTGGTTCTTCACCAAGCTGTACGAAAAAGGCATGGTCTACAAGAAGACTTCTGCGGTGAACTGGTGCCCACACGATCTGACCGTGTTGGCCAACGAACAGGTTATCGACGGCTGCTGCTGGCGCTGTGACACCAAGGTAGAGCGTAAAGAGATCCCACAGTGGTTTATCAAAATCACGGCTTACGCCGACCAACTGCTGAACGATCTGGATACGCTTGAAAGCTGGCCAGAGCAGGTGAAGACCATGCAGCGTAACTGGATTGGCCGTTCCGAAGGGGTAGATATCACCTTTGACGTGGCGGGCAGCGAAGAGAAACTGACCGTTTACACCACCCGTCCAGACACCTTCATGGGTGCCACCTATGTCGCCGTCGCTGCGGGTCACCCGTTGGCGCAACAAGGCGCTGTGAACAACCCGGCGCTGGCTGAATTTATCGAAGAATGCCGCAACACCAAAGTGGCCGAAGCCGAAATGGCGACGATGGAGAAGAAAGGCATGCCGACCGGCCTGTTCGCCATCCACCCGCTATCCGGTGAGCAAGTGCCGATTTGGGTCGCCAACTTCGTGCTGATGGAATACGGCACCGGCGCGGTAATGGCGGTTCCGGCTCACGACCAACGTGACTGGGAGTTCGCCACCAAATACGGTTTGCCGATCACGCCGGTCGTACTCACACTCGACGGCAGCCAACCGGATGTACAAGCCGAAGCGATGACCGAGAAAGGCGCGCTGTTCAATTCCGGCGAATTTGACGGGCTGGATCACCAGGCCGGTTTCAACGCCATTGCCGATAAACTGGTCGCCAAAGGCGTCGGCCAGCGCAAGGTTAACTACCGTCTGCGTGACTGGGGTGTTTCTCGCCAACGTTACTGGGGTGCACCAATCCCAATGGTCACGCTGGAAGACGGCACCGTAATGCCAACCCCGGAAGACCAACTGCCGGTGATCCTGCCGGAAGACGTGGTGATGGACGGCATTACCAGCCCAATCAAGGCCGATCCCGAGTGGGCGAAAACCACCGTTAACGGCCAGCCGGCGCTGCGTGAAACCGATACCTTCGACACCTTTATGGAGTCTTCCTGGTACTACGCGCGCTACACCTGCCCGCAATACGACCAGGGCATGCTGGATCCCGCCGCCGCCAACTACTGGCTGCCGGTGGATCAGTATGTTGGGGGTATCGAACACGCCATCATGCACCTGATGTACTTCCGCTTCTTCCACAAGCTGCTGCGTGACGCGGGGCTGGTCGATTCCGACGAGCCGGCAAAACGCCTGCTGTGTCAGGGCATGGTACTGGCTGACGCCTTCTATTACAGCGGCAACAGCGGCGAACGCGTCTGGGTTTCCCCAGTCGACGCCACCGTTGAGCGCGATGACAAAGGCCGCATTATTAAAGCCACCGATCCACAAGGTCGGGAACTGGTCTATGCTGGCATGAGCAAAATGTCGAAGTCGAAAAACAACGGCATCGACCCACAGGTGATGGTTGAGAAATACGGTGCAGACACCGTGCGTCTGTTCATGATGTTCGCCTCGCCGGCAGAAATGACGCTGGAATGGCAAGAATCCGGCGTAGAAGGGGCAAACCGCTTCCTGAAACGCGTCTGGAAACTGGCCTACGAACACCTGGAGAAAGGGGCAGTGCAGCCGCTGAACGTAGCAACGCTGACCGAAGACCAGAAAGCACTGCGCCGCGATCTGCACAAAACCATCGCCAAAGTGACCGACGATATCGGCCGCCGTCAGACCTTCAACACCGCGATTGCCGCCGTGATGGAACTGATGAACAAGCTGGCCCGTGCACCGCAAGAAAGCGAACAAGATCGCGCCCTGCTGCAGGAAGCGCTGCTGTCTGTGGTTCGCATGCTGTATCCGTTCACCCCCCACGTGTGCTTCTCACTGTGGCAGGCGTTGGGCGGTGAAGGCGATGTGGATACCGCAGCCTGGCCGCAAGCCGACGAGCAAGCCATGGTCGAAGACTCCAAGCTGGTGGTGGTACAGGTCAACGGCAAGGTTCGCGCTAAAATCACTGTGGCAGCCGATGCAACCGAAGAACAGGTGCGTGCGCGCGCCGCTGAGGAACATCTGGTCGCTAAATATCTGGACGGGGTTACGGTTCGTAAAGTGATCTATGTTCCGGGCAAATTGCTTAACCTGGTTGTGGGTTAACACAAGGAGGAATTGTGCGACAACGTATTCTGACGCTGTTGCTGGGGTTGGCGGTGCTGGTCACCGCCGGCTGCGGTTTTCACCTGCGTGGCACCACGCAGGTACCCTCGGAGATGAAAACGCTGATTCTGGACAGCTCAGACCCTTATGGTCCGCTGACCCGTTCGGTGCGTGAACAATTACGTCTGAGCGACGTGACCATTGTCAAAGATGCAAAACGTAAGGATCTCCCTTCCCTGCGCATCATTGGCGCCACTGAAAGCCAGGATACCGCCTCGATCTTCCAGGACGGTAAAACCGCTGAGTACCAGATGGTACTGTCGGTCCAGGCACAGGTGCTGATCCCGGGTCACGATCTGTATCCGCTGAACGTGAAAGTGTTCCGTTCGTTCTTCGATAACCCGCTGACCGCACTGGCAAAAGATTCCGAACAGGACATTATTCGCCAGGAAATGCGTGAGCAGGCAGCCCAGCAACTGGTGCGTAAACTGCTGACGGTACACGCAGCGGAAGAAGAAACTCAGCAGAAAGCTGCTGCCGCTGGTGAAAAAGCGGCAAGTCGCGTCGAGCAATGATCCGTATTTACCCTGAACAACTTGCCGCGCAGCTCCGAGAGGGGCTGCGCGCTTGTTATTTATTGAGTGGCAATGAGCCGCTGCTGTTGCAGGAAAGCCAGGATCTGATCCGCCAAACGGCACAGCAACAGCAATTCACCGAGCACTACAGCATTTCGCTCGACGCCCATACCGACTGGGACGCCATTTTCAGCATCTGTCAGGCCATGAGCCTGTTCGCCAGCCGTCAGACGCTGCTGCTGATCTTCCCCGATAACGGGCCGACCGCCCCAATCGGCGAACAGCTGATCAAGCTGGCCGCTCTGCTGCATGACGACATTTTACTGATGCTACGTGGGCCACGCCTGACCAAAGCGCAGGAAAACAGCGCCTGGTTCAAAGCACTCAGCCCGCATGGCGCTTACGTCAGTTGCCAGACACCGGAACAGGCGCAGTTACCCCGCTGGGTAGCGCAACGCGCCAAAGCCATGAAGCTGGAACTGGACGACGCAGCCAATCAACTGATGTGTTATTGCTACGAAGGCAACCTGCTGGCGCTGTCGCAGGCGCTGGAACGGTTGTCGCTGCTGCACCCGGACGGCAAGCTTACCCTGCCGCGCGTTGAACTGGCGGTCAATGACGCCGCGCACTTCACGCCATTCCACTGGCTGGACGCCCTGCTGGCGGGCAAAAGCAAGCGCGCCTGGCATATCCTACAGCAGATGCAGCAGGAAGATGTCGAACCGGTGATCCTGCTGCGCACCCTGCAGCGTGAATTGCTGCAGTTACTGAACCTGCAGCGGCGCATGGCGTCAGTGCCGCTGCGTACGCTGTTTGACCAGTACAAGGTCTGGCAAAACCGCCGTAACCTGGTCACCCAGGCATTACAACGGTTATCCGCAGCCCAGCTGCGGCAAGCGGTTCATCTGCTAGCGCAGATTGAAATTACCCTTAAGCAGGATTACGGCCAGTCGGTCTGGTCGGAACTGGAAACCCTGTCGATGCTGCTGTGCGGCAAACCTCTGGCCACGAGTTTTTCAGATGCCCACTAATCCGCAAGACACCACCGTCCTGCACGCCCTGTTTGGCGGCACCTTTGACCCGATCCATTACGGCCATCTGCGGCCAGTAGAAGCGCTGGCCGCCGAGGTTGGCCTGAACCGGGTCACACTGCTGCCCAACCACGTGCCCCCGCACCGCCCTCAGCCCGAGGCTAACGCTCAGCAACGGTTGAAAATGGTTGAACTGGCAATTGCCGGCAACCCGCTGTTTGCGGTTGACGATCGCGAACTGCACCGCACCACGCCGTCCTACACCATAGAGACGCTGGAAGCCATTCGTAAAGAACGTGGCGCTGCATTGCCGCTGGCGTTTATTATTGGCCAGGACTCGTTGTTGACGTTGCACAAATGGCACCGCTGGCAATCGCTGCTGGAGACCTGCCACCTGCTAGTGCTGGCGCGACCTGGCTACAACGACCGGATGGACACGCCGGAACTGCAGCAGTGGCTGGAACAGCATCAGGTGACCGATGCCGCTCTGCTGAGCCTGCAACCACAGGGCTATATCTACCTGGCCGATACGCCGCAGCTGGAAATTTCAGCGACGGAAATCCGCCAGCGCCGCCACCTGGGTCTCGACTGTGACGACCTGTTGCCGCGTTCGGTACAGCGCTATATCGAGTTACAGGGTTTATATCGCTAGCGAGAGCCGCATGATATACTGCGCCGCTATTTTTCAGGTATTCGCTGAAAACCCCGGAAACCTTAGCTGGCCGGGCAGTCACCAGCTGGCTTTCAGCGGCATCCTGCCGACTTATCATTGATTCAGGCCGCAAAACGGGCAGTTGCCCGCCGCAGTCGAATGAACAGAACACTCCCGAGGGGGAACCTTTGCAAGGTAAAGCGCTCCAAGATTTCGTCATCGATAAAATTGATGACCTGAAAGGTCAAGACATTATCGCTCTGGATGTACAGGGTAAATCCAGCATCACCGATTGCATGATCATCTGCACCGGTACTTCTACTCGTCACGTGATGTCGATCGCCAACCATCTGGTGCAAGAATCCCGTTCTGCGGGCATGGAACTGTTTGGCATGAAAGGCCAGGAAGCTTCCGACTGGATAGTGGTTGATCTGGGTGAAGTGATCGTCCATGTAATGCAAGAAGAAAGCCGTCGTCTGTACGAGCTGGAAAAACTCTGGAGCTAAGCGGTGAAACTGCAACTGGTAGCGGTCGGCACTAAAATGCCAGACTGGGTGCAGACCGGCTTTATGGATTATCTGCATCGCTTTCCGAAAGATATGCCGTTTGAGCTGACCGAAATCCCGGCGGGCAAGCGCGGCAAGAATGCCGATATCAAACGCATTCTGGAAAAGGAAGGCGAACAAATGCTGGCGGCGGTAGGCAAAGGCAATCGCATTGTCACGCTGGATATCCCCGGTACGCCGTGGGAAACGCCGCAGTTAGCACAGCAGCTCGAACGCTGGAAGCAGGACGGCCGCAACGTCAGCCTGCTGATTGGCGGCCCGGAAGGGCTGGCACCGGCGTGCAAGGCCGCAGCAGAACAAAGTTGGTCGCTCTCACCGTTGACATTGCCGCATCCTTTAGTGCGCGTTCTGGTGGCTGAAAGCCTCTATCGCGCCTGGAGTATTACAACAAATCATCCTTACCACCGGGAATAGCCGGTGGTAACCGTGACAGAGTGAAATAAAGCAGCGGGATGAAAATAGAACGTAACCCTTTTCGCGACTATACGGCTGAATCCGCCCTGTTTGTACGCCGCGCCCTGGTGGCGTTCTTTGTCATCCTGGTGCTGACCGGCACCCTCATCGCCAATCTGTATAACCTACAAATCGTCCGCTTTGAGGATTACCGCACCCGTTCCAACGAAAACCGCATCAAACTGGTGCCGATCGCGCCCAGTCGCGGCATTATCTATGATCGCAACGGCACTCCGCTGGCGCTCAACCGCACCATTTATCAGCTGGAGCTGATGCCGGAGAAGGTCGATGACCTGAAGGCCACGCTGCAGGCACTGCGTCCGGTGGTCGATCTGACCGACGAAGACATCACCAACTTCGAGAAAGAGCGCAAGCGCTCGCGCCGTTTCGTCTCCATTCCGGTGAAAACCGCCCTGAATGAAGTTCAGGTAGCACGGTTTGCGGTTAACCAGTTCCGCTTCCCCGGCGTCGAGGTCAAAGGCTACCAGCGTCGCTACTACCCGTATGGCTCCGCCCTGACCCACGTGATCGGCTACGTGTCGAAGATCAACGACCGCGATGTCGAACGCCTGGATAAAGAGAGCAAGCTGGCCAACTACGCCGCCACCCACGATATCGGCAAGCTGGGTATCGAACGTTATTACGAAGATACCCTGCACGGCAAAACCGGCTACGAAGAGGTTGAAGTCAACAACCGCGGCCGGGTGATCCGCCAACTGCATGAACAACCCCCGTCCGCCGGTCAGGACGTTTACCTGACGCTGGATCTCAACCTGCAACGCTATATCGAGCAGTTGCTGGTCGGCAGCCGCGCGGCAGTGGTGGTGAGCGATCCGCGCACCGGCGGCATTCTGGCGATGGTGTCCAACCCCAGCTATGATCCGAACCTGTTCGTCGATGGCATCTCCAGTAAAGACTATCAGGGGCTGCTCAACGATCCGAACCGGCCGTTGATTAACCGCGCCACTCAAGGGCTATACCCACCGGCCTCAACGGTGAAACCCTACATTTCCGTCTCGGCTCTCAGCGCCGGGGTGATCACCAAAAATACCACCCTGTTCGATCCCGGCTGGTGGCAATTGCCCGGCTCGGAAAAACGCTTCCGTGACTGGAAAAAGTGGGGCCACGGCCGCCTGAACGTCACCAAAGCCCTGGAAGAGTCAGCGGATACCTTCTTCTATCAGGTCGCCTACGATATGGGTATCGATCGCCTGTCGACCTGGCTGACCAAGTTCGGGTACGGCGAATATACCGGCATTGATCTGTCCGAAGAGCGTTCCGGCCTGATGCCGACCCGCGACTGGAAATTCAAGCGCTATAAAAAGCCCTGGTATCAGGGCGACACCATTCCTGTGGGCATCGGCCAGGGCTACTGGACCGCAACACCGATCCAGATGGCCAAGGCACTGACCACACTGATTAACGATGGTAATGTCAAAACGCCGCACCTGCTGCAGAGCACCAGAATCAATGGTGCGCTGGTGCCTTTCATTCAGGAAGAAAGCAAGCAGATCGGCGATATTCATTCCGGCTTCTGGGAAATTGCCAAAGATGGCATGTATGGCGTGGCCAACCGTCCGAACGGCACGGCACGTAAGTACTTTGCAGGTACGCCATACAAAGCCGCGGCGAAATCGGGTACCGCACAGGTATTCGGTTACGAAACCTATAACGCCCACAAACTCGCAGAGCACCTGCGTGACCATAAACTGATGACGGCCTTCGCACCTTACGATAATCCGACGGTCTCGGTCGCCATCATTCTGGAAAACGGCGGCGCAGGTCCGGCGGTCGGGACGATTACTCGTCAGATCCTCGACCATATTTTGCTGGGCGACAACAATACGCAATTACCGGACGCGGCCCCACTGCCGCCTGGTGTAGAAGGTGATTAAGGTAGAACATGACTGAAAGCCAACAAAAGGGCTCGATCTGGACCAAAATCCATATCGACCCCACATTCCTGGTATTAATTCTGGCCCTGCTGGTCTACAGCGCGTTCGTGATGTGGAGCGCCAGCGGTCAGGATATCGGCATGATGGAGCGCAAGATCGGCCAGATCGTCATGGGGCTGATCGTGATGGCCGTGATGGCACAGATCCCACCGCGAGTTTATGAAAGCTGGGCACCGTATTTATATATTTTCTGCGTGATCCTGCTGATTTTAGTGGACGCTTTCGGGCAGATCAGTAAAGGCGCACAGCGCTGGCTGGATCTTGGTTTTGTGCGCTTCCAGCCGTCCGAGATCGCTAAAATCGCCGTGCCGCTGATGGTGGCGCGCTTTATGAACCGCGACGTCTGCCCACCTTCGCTGAAGAATACCGCCATTGCACTGGTGCTGATTTTCCTGCCGACCTTACTGGTGGCCGCACAGCCAGATCTGGGGACTTCGATTCTGATCGCCGCCTCCGGCCTGTTCGTGCTGTTCCTGTCCGGTATGAGCTGGAAGTTGATCGCCGTGGCCGCCGTACTGCTGGCGGCCTTTATCCCGGTGCTGTGGTTCTTCCTGATGCACGGCTATCAACGCGACCGCGTCATGATGCTGCTCGATCCGGAAACCGACCCACTTGGTGCCGGTTACCATATTATTCAGTCAAAAATCGCCATAGGCTCCGGCGGCCTGTCCGGCAAAGGCTGGCTGCACGGCACCCAGTCACAGTTGGAATTCCTGCCGGAACGTCACACCGACTTTATCTTCGCGGTATTGGCCGAAGAACTGGGGCTGATCGGGGTGCTGGTGTTACTGGCGCTATACCTGCTGGTGATTATCCGCGGGCTGATGATCGCCGCCAAGGCACAAACCACCTTCGGCCGGGTCATGGTCGGCGGTCTGATGCTGATTTTGTTCGTTTATGTGTTTGTTAACATTGGTATGGTCAGTGGTATTTTGCCGGTAGTTGGCGTACCTTTGCCTCTGGTCAGCTACGGGGGTTCGGCGCTGATTGTGCTTATGGCTGGGTTCGGCATTATCATGTCGATCCACACGCATCGAAAAATGATGTCCAAGAGTTTATAAGGGGTGAGTAATGCGTAAGGAATGGCTTTGGGTCGGCGTCGTCGCGGTATTGCTTTCCGCCTGTACCGCCCCGACCACGGAACAGCAAGCACCACCGCAGCAGCCGTATAACGGGCCGGTGGTGGAAATCGGTGGCGTTGAGCCTCAATATGAACCCTATAACCCTAATAACATGCAGGATTATAAGGTTAATGGCGACACTTACCGCATCGTCAAAGATCCGCAGAACTTCTCACAGACCGGTCTGGCCAGTTCCTATGGTGAAGAAGCCCGGGGCAACACCACCGCGCTGGGGGAACAGTTCGATCCTAACGGCCTGACGGCCGCACACCCGACGTTGCCAATCCCTAGTTACGTGCGTGTGACCAACCTGGCCAACGGCCGCCAACTGGTGGTGCGGGTTAACGATCGCGGACCGTACACCCAGGGCCGCATTATCGATCTGTCGAAAGCCGTCGCCGACCGCCTCAACCTGTCCAACAACACCAAGGTCAAGGTTGATTTCATCAACGTGGCACCGGACGGTACTTTGAGCGGCCCAGGTACCATTGGAACGACCGTCGCCAAACAAAGCTATGCCCTGCCCGCACGCCCGGAACTCGGGGCCAGCAGCATGGGAACCCCGATGCAACAGGATGTTCCGGTTCCCAACGGTGCTGCAGTACACCCGATTGACAACAGCAGCCTGAACACCGGCGACAACGCCCCGGCCACCACTGCCGGCAATAGCCGTAGCGGTTTCCTGGGTGCGCCAAGCGCCGTCCCGGTCGGCGTACTGGAGGGCTCAGAACCTGAACCTGCCGTCATTGCCGCACCGGTTGCAGCGACCGCCGCCGTCGCCGCCAATGCTTCTACGGGTGGCAGCTATGTGGTGCAGGTTGGCGCATTGAGCAGTGCCGAACGCGCCCAAAGCTGGCAACAAAGCCTGAGCCAAAAGTTTGGCGTACCGGGCAAAGTCGCCGCCAACGGCAGCGTTTACCGCGTGCAGTTAGGCCCGTTCAGCAGCCGTCAGCAAGCTGCCGAACTTCAGCAGCGTTTGGCCAGCGAAGCGCAGCAACAATCTTTTGTCACTGCCGCACCTTAAAACAACTCTCCGGCAGGCGAACGCGGTTGATAAGCGTTCCTATAGCTGAAACATTTTCTTTCAGCTAAAGCCAATAAAGCGCGATTAGTCAGAGGATTGGCTAATGCCTGCCGGGATCTCATCTGTTATAGTGTGGCTCGTTTTTAATTTTACCCTCATGGATGTTGTAGTCTCGATCATGAAACAAGTAACCTCTTTCAGCTTAATCAAGAGCATAGCGCTCGGCACCGTTATCGCGATGAGTGCAACCTCCGTTGCGCATGCCGATGACGTTAATATCAAAACCATGATCCCAGGGGTACCGCAGATCGATGCGGAAGCCTACGTCCTGATTGATTACAACTCCGGTAAAGTTTTGGCGGAAATGAACGCCGACGCCCGCCGCGATCCTGCCAGCCTGACCAAAATGATGACCAGTTACGTCATCGGCCAGGCGCTGAAAGCAGGCAAGATCGGTCAGGAAGATCTGGTTACCGTGGGACAAGATGCCTGGGCAACCGGCAACCCGGTATTCAAGGGTTCTTCACTGATGTTCCTGAAGCCAGGCGACCGCGTGCCGGTCTCCAAGCTGACCCGCGGTATCAACCTGCAGTCCGGTAACGACGCCTGTGTGGCGATGGCCGACTATGTGGCCGGCAGCCAGGACGCCTTCGTTAACCTGATGAACACCTACGTCAGCAAGCTGGGCCTGCAGAACACCCACTTCCAGACGGTACATGGCCTGGATGCACAGGGTCAGTACAGCTCGGCGCGCGATATGGCGTTGATCGGCCAGGCGCTGATCCGCGACGTGCCGGACGAGTACGCGATTTATAAAGAAAAAGAATTCACCTTCAACAATATCCGCCAGATGAACCGTAACGGTCTGCTGTGGGATACCAGCCTGAACGTCGACGGTATCAAAACCGGTCATACCGATGCAGCAGGCTACAACCTGGTCGCATCTGCCACCGAAGGCCAGATGCGTCTGATCTCTGCGGTGCTGGGCGGTCGTACTTATAAAGGCCGTGAAACCGAGAGCAAGAAACTGCTGACCTGGGGCTTCCGCTTCTTCGAAACCGTTGCGCCCTTGAAAGTGGGCAAAGAGTTTGCGTCTGAGCCGGTATGGTTCGGCGATGCGGATCGCGTAGAACTGGGCGTAGACAAAGACGTTTACCTGACTATCCCACGCGGCCGGATGAAAGATCTCAAGGCCAGCTACGTGCTGAACACCCCGGAAATTCATGCGCCACTGGCAAAAAACCAGGTTGTCGGCAGCATCAACTTCCAGCTGGATGGCAAAACCATCGATCAGCGCCCACTGGTGGTGATGAACGAAGTGAAAGAAGGCGGTTTCTTCAGCCGTATCGTGGATTACATCAAACTGATGTTCCACCACTGGTTCGGTTAACAGTTGAAATGGGCGAAATCGCCCCCATATACTGATTAACATTAACTCCCGCTCCGGCGGGAGTTATAATTTATAGAATCGCTATATCGATAGCCGCACTCTGGAGCGCACATGAAAACTAAACTGAACGAACTGCTCGAATTCCCTTGCTCATTTACCTACAAAGTAATGGGCCTGGCACAACCCGAGCTGGTAGACCAGGTGGTTGAAGTGGTGCAGCGCCATGCTCCCGGGGATTACAACCCGCAGGTTAAACCTAGCAGCAAAGGCAATTACCACTCCGTGTCCATCACCATCACCGCCACCCATATCGACCAGGTGGAAACCTTATATGATGAGTTGGGTAACATTGAAATTGTCCGCATGGTGCTGTAATTCCAGCACAAACCCCTGCATTTCAGCCCGGGACAGAGCATTCTCTGCCCGGGTTGCGCATTTTTGGTCAGTGAAACGCTGGTCGCCGGCCAGAGCGCCCGGTATAATGGCGACACCACTTCTGTAACCTGACGATGACTCTTTTGCAACCAGACAAGATCATTTTGCGTCAGCTGGGGTTGCAGCCCTATGAGCCTGTATCCCAAGCCATGCACAACTTCACCGACCGCCGCACCGAAACCACGCCCGATGAGCTGTGGCTGGTTCAGCATCAGCCCGTGTTTACTCAGGGCCAGGCCGGGAAAGCGGAGCATCTGTTGATGCCGGGCGATATTCCGGTGATCCAGAGCGATCGCGGTGGCCAGGTGACCTATCACGGGCCGGGCCAGCAGGTGATGTATGTGATGGTCGATCTGAAACGCAACAAGGTTGGCGTTCGCCAACTGGTCACGGCTATCGAAGATACCGTTATTAATACCCTCGCCCACTTTCACATTGAATCGCGTGCCCGTCCGGATGCGCCCGGTGTTTATGTGGGGGAGCAAAAAATCTGTTCGTTGGGTTTGCGGATCCGTAAAGGCAGTTCATTCCACGGCCTGGCCCTGAATGTGGCCATGGATCTCACCCCCTTCCAGCGTATCAACCCTTGCGGTTACGCCGGTATGCAGATGGCGCAAGTCAGCGCGCTGGTGCCCAGTGTTGGCATAGAAGACGTACACCCAGTCCTGGTACAGGAATTTGTTCATTTACTCGGCTACCCGAAGGTCGAGCTTCGTAACTGGAACCTGCACGATTATGAGTAAACCAATTCAGATGGAACGCGGCGTCAAATACCGCGATGCAGACAAAATGGCGTTGATCCCGGTAAAAACGGTGGTCACAGAACGGCAGGAGCTGTTACGTAAACCCGAGTGGATGAAAATCAAACTCCCTGCCGACTCTACGCGTATTCAAGGCATTAAAGCCGCAATGCGTAAAAACGGTCTGCATTCGGTGTGTGAAGAAGCTTCCTGTCCGAACCTGTCTGAGTGCTTCAACCACGGTACCGCCACCTTTATGATCCTGGGCGCTATCTGTACCCGCCGCTGCCCGTTCTGCGACGTGGCCCACGGCCGCCCGGTGGCGCCAGATGCCAACGAGCCGGAAAAACTGGCTCAGACCATCGCCGATATGGGCCTGCGTTATGTGGTGATCACCTCGGTTGACCGCGACGATCTGCGCGACGGCGGTGCCCAGCACTTTGCCGACTGTATCGCGGCTATCCGCGTCAAGAACCCGACCATCAAGATTGAAACGCTGGTGCCAGACTTCCGCGGCCGTATGGATCGTGCACTGGAAATCCTGACCGAGACACCACCGGATGTGTTCAACCACAACCTGGAAAACGTACCGCGTGTTTACCGTCAGGTTCGCCCTGGCGCTAACTACGAGTGGTCATTGAAGCTGCTGGAGCGGTTTAAAGAAGCGCATCCGCACATTCCAACCAAGTCTGGCCTGATGGTTGGCCTGGGGGAAACCAATGCGGAAATCGTTGAAGTGATGCGCGATCTGCGTCGCCACGGCGTCACCATGTTGACCCTGGGTCAGTACTTGCAACCAAGCCGCCATCACCTGCCGGTACAGCGTTACGTCAGCCCGGCCGAATTCGATGAAATGAAAGAAGAAGCGATGGCGATGGGCTTCACCCATGCCGCCTGCGGCCCGTTTGTCCGTTCGTCCTACCATGCCGACCTGCAGGCAAAAGGGATGGAAGTGAAGTAATTATTTGTTACGTTTTCAACGACGGGAATGGCAAAAAACGGATGTCCATGCGGCATCCGTTTTTTATTGCCTGGCAGAAGACGAAATTAAACGTCTTTCTTTTCGACGCTCTGCGGGTTGGACTGACTTTCAGCCGTGGTGGTTGCCGCTGACGGAGTCGTGTCATCGCCCACTGCCTTTTTGAAGCCCTTCAGTGCAGCACCCAAATCAGCGCCCAAAGTACGCAGTTTGCTGGTACCGAACAGCAAAACGATCAACACCGCAATCACCAGAAGTTTGGTAATACTGATCCCTTCCATACTCACCTTCTTATTCATATAGCGCTGCGGACGCAGCGAGAAAACAAACCTTGCCTGAGGATATTTACCTACTTTCCCTGTGCCAAAACAACAGCAACATGTAACAGAGTGAGATCCTGCGCCAATAAGCAAGGTTAAATACGTCGCACGCGATTCAGACTATTCTGAGTTTTCCAACTGCATGGTACGCTGTCCCTCTGCTCATTATGGAGTTGCCGGATGTATACGCCATCAGTCATTGATACCAGACGTTCCGGCCTCAGCTTCGCCAGACGCACTTACCTGCCACGCATCGTCGGCCTGGGGGTCGGTTTTATCTGCGTGTTCTCGGTGCTCTCCTCACAGCAGACCGCCCCCTGGCTGTGGGGGCTGCTGATTTTCCACGGTTTTATCTGGCCGCACCTCGCCTACCAATTGGCACGCCGTTCCACCATGCCTTTTAAGGCTGAAATCCGTAACCTGCTGATCGATTCGTTTTTCGGTGGGCTGTGGGTGGCGACAATGGCCTTCAATGCCTTACCGTCGGTGGTCATCCTGTCGATGATGGGCATGAACAATATCGCTTCCGCCGGCAAATCTTTGTTCTTTAAAGGATTGATTGTTCAAGCCGTCAGCGCGCTGGCAATCAGCGCCCTGCTGAGTTTCCCTTTTCAGCCACAAAGCACGCCGCTGCAGATTTATCTATGTCTGCCCATGATCTATCTCTATCCGACCCTATTGGGGTTAGTGACCTACCGCACCGCCAAGCGCCTGGCGGAGAAAAAGCAGGAGTTGCTGCGTATCAGTATGCGTGATGGCCTGACCGGGCTGTACAACCGCCGCCATTGGGAACATTTGCTGCATCACCAATTTGACAGCTGTCGCCGCTATCAGCACAGCGCGACCCTGATCCTGATGGATATCGATCGCTTTAAAACCATCAACGACACCTTCGGCCATGCGCTGGGTGACGAGGCACTGGCGGTACTGGCGGAGGAGTTGCTAATCGGCCTGCGCGCCGTGGATATTGTCGGACGCTACGGCGGCGACGAGTTTGGTGCCGTGTTGCCGAATACCAGCGCCGAACAGGCCAGCATTGCGCTGTTGCGTATTCAGGAACGGCTAAACGACATTATTTTCCGCGAAGCGCCACAGCTAAAACTGAACATCAGCGCCGGCATTGCGGATTATCACGGCGATATGAACGGCTATCTGGACTGGTTAAAAGCCGCCGATAACGCGCTGTACCGGGCGAAGAACAACGGTCGCAACCGCCTGGAGCTGGCCGTGCCCGGCCACTGAGGCCAGGCGTGACAATTTCTGCTGTCTCGTCACTTTTGATACTACAAAACAGACTGCACCGGGTGTAAGATCCCGCCTGCGCGGTAAACAGCAGCGCCGATCGACGGAGATGACATTCCTCCATAACCGCCTTCACAGGCTGATGATGTCTACGTAACCTCTCAGAGAGGTGCGTAGCATTGCGCCTGAACCTTTCTGAGTTTGACTCCCTAATTAATGAAAGGCAGTTTCAACCATGTTGAGTTCTTTACTGGCAGTTTTTATTGGCGGCGGTTTGGGTAGCGTCCTTCGCTGGGCCATAAGCATGAAGATGAATCCGCTTAACGCGCACATCCCGCTGGGGACGCTGGCGGTGAATCTGCTGGGCGGTTTTATTATTGGTTTGGCTATCGCCATTTTCACCCGTATGACACACCTGGATCCCACCTGGAAGTTGCTGATCACCACCGGTTTCTGCGGCGGGTTGACCACCTTTTCCACCTTTTCTCTGGAGGTGGTGTATTTACTGCAGGATGGCCGCTTCGCCTGGGCGCTGACCAACATGCTGCTGAATCTGGCAGGCTCGCTGGCGATGACCCTGCTGGCGTTTATGCTGGTGGTCTGGATTAACGGGCAATAATTAATTTCGGCTTCTTAATGTTTCCTTAATCTGCACTGAGCATAATCTCATCCAGTATCCCCACTGGATGAGAACTCAGATGTTTAGCCTGCCGAAAACTGCCGCTGAAGTGACCGCCGCCCTGCTGTGCCTGCTGATTGTGGGTGCCTTCATCAAGGTTTACCTGTTCGCCTAAGTTCAGCCCCGCAAAACCCACCTTTACAGTTGCGCTCTTGCCTATTGCCACGGTTGCATTACAATTGAGAATGAACGTTCGCACCCAGAATGCGAACCGCATTTCATTTGGCAAAGGACCGGGGCATGATATCCACCAGCGACAGCAGGCAGGCCAAAGTACAGGCCCGCCGCGATCAGATCGTCGACGCCGCAAAACTCTGTTTTCGCCAGCACGGTTTTCACGCCGCCAGCATGGCGGAAATCGCACAGGGTTCTCAGCTTAGCGTTGGTCAGATCTACCGCTATTTCGATAACAAAGATGCGATTATCGAAGAGATCGTTAACCGCATCATCGCCAGTAAAATGCGGCGGCTGGAAGATCTTGGCGATCATATCAACCTGATCGCCGGCACCCTGGCGGCGCGCACCCTGTTTCAACAGCCCGGAGAAAGCGAAACCGACCATATGCTGATGCTGGAGGTCACCGCCGAAGCCACCCGTAACCCGACAGTGGCAAAAATGCTCAGCGATGCCGAAACTCGGTTATTCCACCATGTTTGCCAAAGCCTGCGGCGGATCTACCCGCACTTCAGCGAGCAGGAAATCGCTGCCAGAGTGGAGTTTATCGCCGTGTTAAGCGAAGGCACCGGTTATCGCATACTCACCACACAAAAAGCCGACGTCAGCCTGCTGAACGGCTTATACCAACAAGCTATCTCTCACCTGTTCAGGAAACCTTAATCCTCATGACCAAACAACTCGCCAGACAACGTCTGGTGTACGCGCTGGTGCTTGGCCTGCTCGCCTCACTGGGCCCGCTGTGCATCGATCTCTACCTGCCCGCCCTGCCGGAAATGGCCGGTGAGCTGAATACCTCTACTGCCACCGCTCAGCTCAGCCTGACTGCGGGCCTGCTCGGGCTGGGCGTCGGTCAGCTGATTTTCGGCCCCTACAGCGACAAGCTCGGCCGTATGCGCCCACTGCTGCTGTCACTGGCGCTGCTGCTGTTCGCCTCGCTGTGGTGCGCACTGGCGCCGAATATCGACCAATTACTGATCGCTCGCCTGTTGCAAGGGTTGGCCGGTGCCGGCGGTGCAGTTATTTCTCGTGCAATTGCCCGTGACCTTTATTCCGGACACGAACTGACGCGTTTCTTTGCTCTGCTGATGTTGGTCAACGGTCTGGCACCGATCATTGCACCGGTGCTGGGTGGCGCCATGTTGCAGTTTATGGACTGGCGTGGAATTTTCGGCGTGCTGGCGGCCATTGCGGTGTTGCTGTTTACTCTCGCCAGCCTGAAACTACACGAATCACTGCCCGCAGAACGCCGCAGCCAGGGCGGCATTCTGGCCATGCTGCGGTCATTGGGCGGGTTACTGACCCAGCGCCAGTTTATGGGCCTGTGCCTGACGCAAGGGTTTGTGATGGCCGGGATGTTCGCCTATATCGGCGCTTCTCCCTTTGTGCTGCAGCAGATTTATGGCCTCAGCCCGCAGATGTTCAGCCTGTGCTTCGCCATCAACGGCGTCGGGCTGATTATCTCAGCGCAGATCGCCAGCCGCCTGAGCATACATTTTGGCGAAAGGAAGGTACTGAAAGGGGGATTAACCCTGGCGGCGGTTTCTTCGCTGCTGCTGCTGCTGGCCGCCGGTCTGCACGCGCCGTTGGCGCTGTTGATGGTACCGCTGTTCTTCTCGGTGGCGGTGATCGGTATTGTCGGCCCTACCGCTTCGTCTTTGGCGATGCAAAGCCAGGGCGACAAAGCAGGTAGCGCCTCTGCACTAATTGGCGTGAGCATGTTTGCTCTAGGCGCCTGCAGCGTGCCGCTCACCGGCCTGGGAGGAACCTCCAGCGTGTCGATGGCACTGACCATTGTCGGCTGTTACGCCGTCGCCATTGCGCTGTTTAATCTGTTGGTACGCAAAACGCAGGCATAGAACGACGGTAAAAAAGGCAATAAAAAACCCGCTCAGTGAGCGGGTTTTAAGAATTTCGGCTGTAGCATTAGATAGCGATAACGTTAGCAGCAGATGGGCCTTTGGCACCGTTCGTGATTTCAAATTCTACACGCTGGCCTTCAGCAAGAGTTTTGAAACCATTGCTAGCGATGGCAGAGAAGTGAACGAAAACGTCCTTGCTACCATCTTCCGGAGTAATGAAGCCGAAGCCCTTGGATTCATTAAACCACTTAACGCTACCTTTAATCTTAGACATCAAACTTACCTTTAACGTGAATGAAAGACACAAAACGTGTGTCCAATACAGTACAGCAATTAGACGGGTTTTTGTCCACAACCTGGATCACATAAAAACGATAAAAAGTGAAAAAGTCCGCCGCCTCCGTTGTAAAGCGCTCACCCTCTGGGTCATCGGTCCCCCGGGCAGTCCAATCCTCTTTAAACCCCGGCGAACAGCGGTCGAACGCCTGTTTCATCTAGCGTCAACACGCATTGACGACGCGATGCAGACACAATCGCTATGAAATATAACCAGATAGTATTTTTGCTTCTGGCCGCCCTGCACTAGGGTTAGAACTTACTAACCACTGTGAGCCAAGACTATGACCAGCCAACTGGCCGAAAAAATCGTCGCCTACCGCCGTGAACTGCATCAGAACCCTGAGCTGTCCAACCACGAATTTGCCACTACCGCCCGCCTGACCCGCTGGCTGGAAGAGGCCGGTATCCGTATTCTGCCGCTGGGGCTGAAAACCGGCGTGGTGGCCGAAATCGGCAGTGGCAAAGGGCCGATCATTGCGTTGCGTGGGGATATTGATGCCCTGCCGATAGAAGAAATTTCCGGTGTGCCATTCACTTCGCAAAACAGCGGCGTGATGCACGCCTGCGGACATGACTTTCATACCTCGGTGATATTGGGGGCCGCGCATTTATTGAAAGCGCGTGAGGCCTCCCTGCCCGGCACGGTGCGTATATTCTTCCAGCCGGCGGAGGAAACCTTCAACGGTGCCCAGCACCTGATCGACGCCGGGGCGCTGGATAACGTGGCTGCTGTATTCGGTCTGCACAACGCGCCGGAACTGCCCACCGGTACTTTTGCCACCCGCGCCGGCGCGTTTTACGCCAACGTCGATCGCTTCCAAATTCTGATCACCGGCAAAGGTGCCCATGCCGCCAAGCCGGAGCAAGGGGTGGACACCATCGTCACCGCCAGCCAGATTGTCAACGCGTTGCAAACCCTGCCCAGCCGCAGCTTCAGTTCGCTGGAGTCGTTGGTGGTCAGTGTCACACGTATCGAGGGGGGGAATACCTGGAATGTCCTGCCACAGACCGTGGAGCTGGAAGGTACGGTACGTACCCATAGCGCTCAGGTCCGTCGCCAGGTGCCGGATAAAATCCGTCAGGTGATTAACGGCGTAGCCGCTTCGCTGGGCGCACAGGCAGAACTGCGCTGGCAGGCCGGCCCACCGGCGGTGGTCAACGACGCGCGCTGGGCAGCCTTCAGTAAAACCGTCGCCACCGAAGCCGGTTACCGGGTAGAAGAAGCTGAACTGCAGATGGGCGGAGAAGACTTTGCGCTTTATCTGCACCACGTACCGGGGGTGTTTGTCAGTATCGGCTCGGCGAGTGAGTTCGGCCTGCACCACCCGCGTTTCAACCCGGATGAACAGGCGATTTTCCCGGCCTCACAATATTTTGATCTGTTGGCAGAACGCACGCTGCAGCAATTAGCCACCGCCCCGGAAAAAGCCACCAGCAAGGCTTAAAAATCACCCGGCTATTATTTCGCGGCGCAGTGAATTCTGCGCTGCGCGTTATTATTTTCCCTTTGGTTATATTTGCTAATTTCAACATTTGAATATGCTGTTTTGTTGTTTTACATCCTGAGAGTGCTCGTCAATAGTGGGGCTCTAAAGATAGCGCCACACTGGCACTTAACAGGGTGAAAGCAATGAGCAATAGTGTGAAAGAACAACGACAATTGCGCCTTGGCGCCATTTTGCATGGCGCATCGGGAAATATGTCTGCCTGGCGACATCCGGATGCCACTGCCGATGCCAGTATTAATCTTGATTTTAATATTGCCACGGCAAAAAAAGCCGAACAGGGTAAACTGGATTTCGTGTTTGTTGCTGACGGCTTATATATCAATGAGAAATCCATTCCGCATTTTCTCAATCGTTTTGAACCGCTAACCCTGCTCGCCGCGCTATCCGCCGCCACCGATAAAATCGGGCTGGTGGGCACATTATCCACCTCATACAGCGATCCCTTTACCGTAGCGCGCCAGTTCGCCAGCCTCGATCACCTCAGCAAAGGTCGAGCCGGCTGGAACGTAGTGACCTCACCGCTGGAAGGCTCGGCAAAGAACTTCTCGCGTACCGAGCACCCGGAACACAGCCTGCGCTACCGCATTGCCAGCGAATACCTCGACGTCACCAAAGGGTTATGGGACTCGTGGGAAAGCGATGCCTTTGTACGCAACAAGAACAGCGGTGAGTTTTTCAGCGCCGGTAAACTGCATACCCTGAATCACCAGGGGGAGTTCTTCTCGGTACAGGGGCCACTGAATATTGGCCGTACGCCACAAGGGCGGCCTCTTCTGTTCCAGGCCGGCGCCTCGGAAGACGGTAAGCAGTTGGCGGCCAAACACGCCGACGCCATTTTCACCCACCATGAAAGCCAGCAACAGGCTCAGGCGTTTTATCAGGACGTCAAAAAACAGTTGGTGGAACAGGGCCGTGAGCCGGATGACCTGCGGATCTTCCAGGGCGTCAGTGTGATTGTCGGTGACGACAATGAAGACGTGGAACGTCAGTATTGGGAAACCGCACGCCTAGTCAGTATCGAAAACGCCCTCAACTACCTTGGCCGCTACTTTGAACACTATGACTTCGCCCGCCATCCGCTGGATGAGCCCTTCCCGGACGTCGGTGAACTGGGGCAAAACAGTTTCCGCAGCACCACCGACGCCATCAAGCGCAATGCCCGCGAACGCAATCTGACGCTGCGCGAAGTGGCGCTGGAAGCCGCCTCACCACGCCCGGTATTTGGGGGTACGCCGGAAGCGGTGGCAGACGGCCTGCAAAACTGGTTTGACACCCAGGCTGCCGACGGTTTCATCATCAGCGGCGGCACGCCAAATTCATTCGGCCACTTTGTCGATCGCGTGGTGCCGATCCTGCAACAGCGCGGCCTGTTCCGCAGCGATTACAGCGGTGAAACGCTGCGTGACCACCTGGGCCTCAAGCTGCCTGCCAATCAGTTCACTCAATAACAACAATAATTTCTCAGGGATATCCGCTATGCGAACAACCTTTAGCGTCCTGCCCAGCCAACGTAACGATCTGGGCGATTAGGAGCATACAGATGGCAAACGACGTTTTTATCCAAACGCTGCCAAGCGATCCGCTGGTCCAGCCGGTGATTGCAGGGCTATTCGGTGAATATCGCCAACGCTACGGCGACTATTTTGGTGACCAGGAACAGGAAGCGCTGGATTTGTACGCCCCGCCACAAGGCGCCTTTATCGTGCTGTTACGCGCCGGGGAGCCGATCGCCATGGGGGCCTTCAAACGCTACGATTTACAGACTGCCGAGCTGAAGCGCATCTGGACACGGACCGAGCTGCGTCGTCAGGGGCTGGCACAACGGGTATTACAGCAATTGGAAACGCTGGCGCAGGAACAGGGCTATCACCAACTCTATCTGACCACCGGCTTTCGTCAGCCGGAGGCGGTGGGGCTGTATTTGAGCAACGGCTACCAGCCACAGTTCGATCCCAGCGTCGACAGTGAAGTTTACAGTCATCCCCCTTACGATGGCCGGCTGCCATTTCGCAAAAGCCTGAAAACAGCGGGCGCACTCTGTTGTGCACCTGAAAGGAAGATTGCCTAGGGGCCTGTCCCCTTGTTAACCCCTTTATCTGTTTCAGGAGAATGGTCATGTCCAAACAAGAAGTATTAAAAGTGGTTCCCGCCCGCTACCCGCTGCGGCTGGTGGGCGCGTTGTTTTCGGTATTTATTCTGGCGGCGATAGTCCAGTCGGTGGCGGCCAACGAGCGCTGGGAATGGGGTGTCTTCGCCGAATGGTTCTTTGCGCCCGCAGTCCTGTCGGGGCTGGGGCAAACCCTGCTGCTGACGCTGCTCGGCACGCTGTTCAGTATTATCTTCGGTACGCTGCTGGCACTGGCGCGGCTATCGCGTTCTTACCTGCTGGCGTCGCTGGCATGGGGTTATATCTGGCTGTTCCGTTCGCTGCCGCTGATCCTGGTGCTGATCATTCTGTATAACTTCTCTTATCTGTACGACTCCATTTCACTGGGCATTCCCTTTACCTCACTGGTGTTCGCCAGCTATCCGACTATAGATATTCTCAGCCAGTTCTCGGTCGCGGTGCTGGGACTGACGTTGGTACAGTCGGCCTATACCGCAGAGATTATCCGTGGCGGCATTATCGGGGTCGAGTACGGTCAACATGAGGCGGCTGCAGCACTCGGGTTGCCGGGCTATCGCCGCACTTTCCGCATTATTTTGCCCCAGGCGCTGCGCTCGATCATTCCGACCGGCTTCAATGAAATTATCAGCCTGGCGAAGGGCACTTCGATTGTCTACGTGCTGGCGCTGCCGGAGCTGTTTTATACCATTCAGGTGATCTACAACCGCACCCAGCAGGTGATACCGCTGCTGATGGTCGCCACCGTCTGGTACCTGTTCATCACCACCGCGCTATCGGTCATTCAGTATTACATTGAGCGCTATTTCGCCCGGGGCGCAGTGCGCGAATTGCCACTCACGCCATGGCAGAAACTCGCCGGCTGGTTAAAACGTTAGGAGGATCCCATGTCCGAAGCCATTGATTATTATGCCCTGCGCGAAGCGGCGGTACACAGCATCGTGCCAGTACCGGCGCGCGGCCTGATTGAAATCAGCAACGTCAGCAAATTTTTCGGTAAGCACAAGGCGCTGGACGACGTCAGCCTGACGCTGCAACCGGGCACCGTCACGGTGATCCTCGGGCCTTCCGGTTCCGGCAAGTCCACCCTGTTGCGGGCCATTAACCACCTGGAGCGGGTCGATGAAGGCTTTATCCGCATCGACGGCGATTATGTCGGCTACCGGCGCAAAGGTGACAAGCTGTATGAGCTCAAAGAGAATGCCATTCTCAAGCAGCGTATCAACGTCGGCTATGTGTTCCAGAACTTCAATCTGTTCCCTCACCTGACGGTGCTGGAGAACATCATTGAAGCCCCGGTGGTGCATAAGATTTACTCGCGGGCCGAGGCTAAAGAGGTGGCTTATCAACTGCTCGATACCGTCGGCCTGCGCCACAAGGCAGACGCCTACCCACGTCATCTGTCCGGCGGCCAGCAGCAACGCATCGCCATTGCCCGTGCACTGGCGCTGAACCCGAAGGTGATTTTGTTTGATGAGCCGACCTCGGCGCTCGATCCAGAACTGGTCGGTGAAGTATTGGACGTGATTAAGGGGCTGGCAGATCTTGGCGTAACGCTGGTGGTGGTCACCCATGAAATTGGCTTTGCCCGTGAGGCAGCCGATCAGATTGTCTTTATGGTCGATGGGCAAATCGTCGAACAGGGCGATGCTCGTCGGGTGCTGAACCATCCGCAACACCCTCGCACCATCAACTTCCTCAATAAAGTGCTGTGACCGACGGGGCGCCAGCCTGCGCCCCGCTCCGTTAGACCAACGCGAACCGGCGTTTTTCGGCGGCAAAATCCAGCGGTTTGATGCCACGCTGATTGCGATCCTGCTCGGTCAGTAACGTCGACGGAATAAACCAGGTCACTTCAAACAGTAACCCATCCGGATCGTGGCCATAGATGCTTTTGTGCACGCCATGATCTTCTTCCAGCCCAAGAATGCCGCGCTGCGCCAACTGGTCGCGAATGCGCTCAAGTTCCTCCAGGCTGTCGACCTCCCAGGCCAAATGGTACAACCCGGCCGGCGGCTCGTTTTCCGCCGGTGGCTCACCGTTGGCGCGAAACACTCCGGCCCGTTGCTGCCCCAGGTTCTTGCTGAACAACGCCAAGTCGTGATCGTTATCCGAATCGGCCGCCTGGGTAAACACCGCTTTCTCGGGGCTGCCTGAGGGCTTGAGCTTAAATCCCAGTACCTGATGATAAAAATCCGCGCTCTGCTGTACATCGCTGACATACAGCACCGCATGGTTTAGCCGTTTAATGCCCATCGGTTGTCCCTTTCAGAAATGAATAAAGTCAGAAAGAAAATAGCATGTGGCGACAACCCTGCTAAATGCCGTAATCGCATTATCAAATGCCGGGCACGCAATCTGTCACTGCAAGGCATTCCGCGCTATCATATGCACTGTATTGAGCGACTTTATGAGAATGATGATGAACGGCAAGATAACGACTTTTTTTGAAGACAAAGGCTTCGGCTTTATTACCGATGAGAACGGGGAAAATCGTTATTTTCACGTGATTAAAGTACAGAACCCGGAGCTGATTAAGAAAAATGCAGCGGTGACTTTCGAACCGACCAACAACACCAAAGGCCCGTCGGCGTTTGCGGTCAAGGTTCTGGCGTCGAGCAAGTACATCATCATCGCCAACGAAAGAATCAAGATCACCAGCATTAAATCCTTCAACACCTTCACCAAAGAAGTGCCGGTGAAAGCGGACGTGGATAAAGAAAATACCGTGCTGTCGGTCGGCCTGTTGATGAACCGCATTCGCCCGCAGTCCGAAGAAGCGCCGCAAACCATGCAGACGCTGCGCATGCTGACCATCACCACCTTCCAGAACGACACCCATACCTTCTCGGAACACGAGATCGACATGGATGAAACGCTGAAAGTGCTGAAAAGCCTGTAATCACAACCACCGCCAGCTGCATATACCCTATGAATTTCGAGTTGTAGCTAGGCGACCAGCTAGCTCATCCCCAGACGCTTACTTGAGTAAGTAACTGGGGGGAGATAGTGCAGGTAACAACGCTGCAGCTTGAAAGGCGACGGGTATAAAACATTCTAAGCAATTTGATACCACCTGTGTTAGCGTGGGCTTTCACCTGACACAGGCCATTTTATTATGTCTGATACCAGCAGTGTTAAAGGCTTTATTAACCGCTCTACCAAAATCGCCTGCCCCAAATGCGCCTACGTCACCACCCAAAAATGCGCGACGCTGCGGCAAAATGTCATGCTGATCTGCCCAAACTGCGGCACCGAGTTTGAACCCAAGCAGAACTGAAGCCGCTTATTTGAACATGATGTGCCCGACGCTGTTGCCGCTCACCACGTTAAACGACTCCACCCGGTTACGCCCCTGCGACTTGGCGCGATAAAGCGCGATATCCGCCATATTCATCAGCTGTTCCCACGATTTCACTTCATTCATCGCCAGACTGGCGACGCCAACGCTGATGGTGATGGTGATGTTCAACAGTGCCTTACCGCCAGGGTGCAAATCGGCTTTTTGTACCAATTGACGTAAATGTTCTGCCAGTGCCACGCCCTGCGCCGCTAGCGCTCTTGGCAGAATAATCGCGAATTCCTCCCCCCCCAAACGGCCAAATAGCTGATCGTGACGTAACTCGCGCCGCACGATATGGGCGAATGAAGCCAACACCTGATCGCCCACCAGGTGGCCGTGGGTGTCGTTGATCTGTTTAAAATGGTCAATATCGATCAGCAGCAGCGACACCGCCTCTTTCGATTTATGCTTATGCTCCAGCAACTCGCCGGCCTTACGCGTCAGCGCGTTGCGCGCCAGTACGCCGGTCAGGAAGTCGTGATTGGCACTGTGCTCCAACCGCCGCAGCAGCTTACGGTTAACGGCAATTGAACTGGCAAGGATCAGTGGCCCCATTACCAGCATGGCGATCCCCAGGCGAGCCGACATCAGCGTATCAAGGAAGGCATTGTGGTTGTTCGGCGTTTCATACAGCATCAAATTGGCGGAAATACTGCTGATCTCGGTCATGCCGGTCAGCAGCGTCAACAAGGTCACCGTAAACAGTTGATAACGCACCGCGCACCACAGCAATGCCGGGATCGGGAAGGCAATCGCCCCCGGCCCACCGATATAGACACTAAACACCAGTGAAAACAACAGCGCCAGCAGCGGCATACTGGCACGCAGCTGCCAGTTGATCTGCATGCGCAACAGCTGTTTGAGACGCGGGGCAGCCAGCAATACCGGCAACAACAACAGGTTGGTCGAGAACTGTTCACTGAACCACGCCAGCCAGGCGATAACGGCCGTGTTGTTATACAGGCTTTCACTACGCAGTATCGATAAGGTCGACGCCACCGCCGCGCTGCTCAGGCTGGCTGTAAACATATAAAGGATCGTCTGGGGCTTGCCCATCCTGCGCTGCGACTTTGGCAGCAGCAACATCACGCCGTAACCGGTGGCAATCAGGGACATATTGCAGGCATTCAGCCACATCGCCAGCGACAGGCTCTCGCCGTTGGCTAAATCGGCAGCGATCATCCCAATATAGGTGATCAGCCAACCGGCCGGCGTAGCATAGGCGGGTTTACGTAATAGCAAACCGAGTAAAATCGCATTCACCGGCCAAAACAAGGAAAGTGATCCTATTGGCCGGGTAAAAATACCCAGTAGGGAAAGCAAAAATGCCAGCAGAAAAAGCGTAATCAACGGGATAGCAGCAGGCAAGCCATGTCTGTCGCTTATTCTGGCGTTCATCGTCTAACCCATTTATTTATAATAACCAGAGCAATTCTATGCATATTCCCTCGCCCGGCATGATGCGAATGACATGAAAACAAAAGCAGACTTAAAAAATACAGGCAGATCAGTCACAAAGATACATTCACGGCTATTTAACGGAATGTTCTTAACTCAAACCCTCACCCGCATCGTTTACTACGGAACGAATTTTCATCCCTCCGGAAATAATGTTCAAAGATATCTATCAGCATAGCCTAAACCATCGTTAATCAGCACACCGCAAAAACCATAATAATAAAAAGGGTATTTTGCTTGTCGCACAAACTATTCTGTTAGCTATTATTTTCCAGCAAGATACTCCCAACAGCAATTAAAAATGAAAATATAAAAAAGCCCGCACAGTGCGGGCTCGCCTGAAGAGCAGCTAATTGACAGTTACGACACAGCCATTTCATGCCTGTGCTGCTGCTCATTGTATCGCCGGAAGCTTAAGCCCACCTTAGCAACAAAAAACCCGGTCTAGGAACCGGGAATATTTGTACGAAATGCAGTGTTAGCCCAAGCAGGCTAATAACATTCACCACTCTACGCTGCAATTGTGTAGAAAAAATGAGCGAAAGAGGAATGCTGATTAAGCCAGTTTGGCAGCAAAGCCCGCGACACGTTGGCCGTATAGGCTGGCAGTTTCCAAATCGCCAGACAACATTTCATCCACGCCGGCATCGGCAGGCGTCTGTACCAACAGCCCTACCGAGCCCCCCAGATTGTTGATATCGGTACGCTGCGCCGATTTGGTGTTCGCCGGCATCAGCCCCAGACTGACCCACAGGCCGCCATGCTGCGAGGCCAGGGTTTGCAGAGCGATCAGCGTGACCTGCTTATCGCCGTTCAGGCTGGCACTGTTGGTAAACCCACCGAAAACCTTGTCCTGCCATTTACGGCTAAACCAGGCTTTCGAACTGGCATCGGCAAACTTTTTGAATTGCCAGGACGGACCGCCCATATAGGTCGGTGAGCCAAAGATGATGGCATCCGCCTCATCCAGTTTCTGCCAGGCTTCGTCGCTGATATTGCCTTCCTGATCGATAGCGATCAGTTCCGCTTCAGCGCCCTGAGCAACAACCTTTGCCAAACGCTCGGTGTGGCCGTAGCCGGAGTGAAAAATTACCACTGTCTTCGCCATAAGGAACTCCCTGATCGTTGCAGTAGGGTGCCCACGGCACCCGAGGATACTCTGATCCAATCTAATCAACTGGCCTTGGAGTGAATACCAAATTTATCTGACAGAGTTATTCAAAAAAACCGGGCGCCGATCATGCGCCCATTGCCTGCGGACCCTGCAGCCGGGCGAAATCAATAAACGCGCGCAGCGGCCGCGGCATTTGCCGGTTGGCGGGGTAATAGAGATAGAAACCGGGAAACGGTGGCGTCCAGGCCGCCAGCAGCAGCAGCAAACGGCCGTCGCTCAGTGCATCTGCCACCTGATTCTCAAACAAATAGGCAATCCCCAGCCCATCCGTGGCGGCACGCACCAACACCTGCGGCTCGTTCACAATTAGCGGGCCCTCCACCGTGATCTCCTGTTTTTCGCCACCGCGCTCGAATTCCCAACGATAAAGACTGCCGTTGGTTGGCCAGCGAGTATTCAGGCAACGGTGCTGACGGAGTGCATCGGGAGTTTGCGGCGAACCATAACGCGCCAAATAGGCTGGCGAGGCAACCACGCACATTCGTTGCTCGCCCCCCAGTGCGACGGCCACCATATCCTTCTCCAGTCGCTCATGCAGCCGCACACCCGCGTCAAAACCCGCTGCCACCATATCCACCAGCCGATCTTCCACACTCAGATCCACCACAATATCGGGATAATGTGCATTGAACGGGGCCAACAGCGGAGCCAAATAATGGATTGCCGCCAGACCGGAGGCATTAAGCCGTAGGGTGCCCGCCGGCTGCAAACGCAGCGCGGCGGTCTGCGTCACAGCGGCCTCAATCTCCGCCATCGCCGGTGACAGACGCGCCAACAACAACTTCCCCGCTTGGGTCAGCGCGACACTTCGCGTGGTGCGATTCAGCAGGCGCACGCCCAGCCGGGTCTCCAGATTGCGCTGCGTCTGGCTAAGCGCAGAGGCGGACATGCCCAATTGCGCTGCAGCACGGGTAAAACTGCCATGTTCAACAATGGCGGCAAAAGCGCGCAATTCCGCAAAGTCACTTCCTCTCATTATGCCTCCATTACTTAATAATTCATGAAGATTATAACGTATTCATTACACTCCCGGTGGGGCCTATGCTTGAACAAAACTACAGAGGAAATACCCATGCTGACATCACTGGCCCTGAACCATTACCGCCTGCTGGGCCGCTCTGGCCTGCGCGTTTCGCCGCTGGCGCTCGGCACCATGACCTTCGGCACCGATTGGGGCTGGGGCGCGGAACAGGCGGAAGCTCGTCGGCTGTTCGACGTTTATATAGAACGTGGCGGCAATTTTATTGATACCGCCAACCGCTATACCGAAGGCAGTTCCGAACGATTTATTGGAGAATTTGCCACCGGACGCCGCGACCGTCTGGTGATCGCCACCAAATATACGCTCCCCATGCAGCCCGATAATCCAAATTCTGGCGGCAACCACCGTAAAAGCATGGTGCGCTCAGTGGAGGAAAGCCTGCGACGTCTGAATACCGATTATATCGACCTGCTGTATCTGCACGCCTGGGACGCCACCACCCCGGCGGAGGAGATCATGCGCGCCATGGACGATCTGGTGCGTGCCGGCAAAGTGTTATATCTGGCCGTTTCGGATCTGCCCGCCTGGCAGGCCGCCAGAATGCAGACGCTGGCGGATTTGCGCGGTTGGTCGCCGTTGATTGGCCTGCAGATTGAATACAGCCTGTTGGAACGTACCGTAGAGCGCGAATTGATCCCGATGGCGCAAGAGCTGGGCCTTGGCGTCATTCCATGGTCACCGCTGTCCGGTGGCATATTGAGCGGAAAATACAGTCGGCAGGATTTGCAAGCGCAGGGGGAAGAGAGCGGCACCCGACGTGCCATGGTTCGCAACAAGGGGATGCTGACCGAGCGCAATATTACCATTGCCGAAACGGTATTGGCTCTGGCCAGGGAGGCGGGTTTTAGCCCTTCTCAAGTTGCCCTGGCCTGGACACTCCGCAACCCGGCAGTGACGGCCCCGATCATCGGTGCACGCACGCTGGCACAACTGGAAGATAACCTGGGGGCGCTGGAGGTCAGGCTGACAGAAGAGCAGTGGCAGCGTCTGGAAACGGCAAGCGCCATTGAACTGGGTTTCCCCCATGATTTTCTGGCGCTACAGGCTACACACGACATTATGTTTGGCGGTTTGACAATTGAGCGCAGATAAAAAAAATCCCGCACCAGGCGGGATAAACTTAACAGGGATGGGGTAATACACTACAGGGAATGGATAACACACAACATCATCGGGTAGGACTACACTACCAATCCCAATGTATAGAACTGTCATCCCTGAGTAAGTTTGCTCTGGCAGATGTAACGCCCGATGGAAATGTGACATTTTTACCCTATGCCCGCTTGCGCAG
Organism: Serratia proteamaculans; assembly: GCF_008830365.1. Taxonomy (GTDB): domain Bacteria; phylum Pseudomonadota; class Gammaproteobacteria; order Enterobacterales; family Enterobacteriaceae; genus Serratia; species Serratia proteamaculans. The sequence continues at coordinate 604,942 of NZ_WBKI01000002.1, forward strand.
GCTGCACCACAATCCCCTCGCCGCGCTCACAAAAATGATTAATAAACAATCAATAAAGGGCTATTAAGGGTGCCGAATGCTAGAATGAAGTTCCCTACATCTACCCGGTGAAAGATATGTCTATCTTTGATGCCCTTAAGATGTTCAGCAGCACAACGGTAAAAGTCACTTGTCCAGAATGCGCTCACGCTTTTGAACAAAATAGCCGTAAAGTGCGTAAAAACATCACCCTGATTTGCCCCAAATGCGGCCACTATTTCCTTCCTGACGAAAAGTAGTGCCTCTGCCGTTAGTGCGAAAGCTGAGTGGTATAGTTGGCGTCATCCACTTATCTGGCGGGGTGAACCACAAATAGACGCAACTAAAACCCACCACCATTAAAAGTGCTGGAATTAATGCGACCACTCTTCAGGCATTAATCGTCCGAAAAACCGTGGCAGGCTAAACCAGAGTTTCCGAACTTTGCTTGCTGACCAACCCCCTGAGCCCAGCAAAACAGACCGGTTGAATCAGCAGGACGTAAAATGGGAGCGCCATGATGCACAGAGAACGACACAGTATAGAAAAGATAGGCTGGCTCAGAGCGGCTGTCCTTGGCGCGAACGATGGGATTGTTTCTACTGCAAGCTTACTGCTGGGAGTGGCATCCGCCAATGTCACCCACCAAAGTATTCTGTTGACCGGCATTGCCGGTTTGGTCGCGGGCGCAATGTCGATGGCAACCGGTGAATATGTCTCGGTGTCTTCCCAGTCAGACACCGAGAAAGCCGCTCTGGCAGAAGAACAGGCCGAGCTGGATGCCGACTTTCAGGGGGAATTCCGCGAGTTAACGTCAATTTATGTCCATCGTGGCCTGGACGTCGCGCTGGCGAAGCAAGTGGCAGAAAAACTGATGAGCCACGACGCTTTAGCCGCACACGCGCGTGAGGAGTTGGGCATATCGGAAATCACTACCGCCCGCCCCTTGCAGGCCGCGTTAACCTCAGCCATGAGTTTCTCGGTTGGGGCAATACTGCCTCTGTTGGTCGCCGCAATGGTCACGATCCAGTGGGCAATCCCCACCATTGCCCTTTCTGCATTGGTTTCTCTGGCCATTCTTGGCGGTATTGCCGCTAAAGCCGGCGGGGCCCCGATAGGCCCCGGCATTATTCGCATTACTTTCTGGAGCACCCTGGCAATGGGGGCTTCATCAGGCGTCGGGGCATTTTTTGGATCGATAGCCGGCTAAGATCAACAACTCTGTGAGGACACTCTGCACGTCATAAACGCAAAAAACCGCGCGGTTGCCCGCGCTGGTTGTTATAGCAAAATTAGTGCATCTTCTGCGCCAGTACAGCAATAGCGGCTGCATCAAAACCGTGGTGCTGACGCAGCCAGCCGCGATCGGCCGCCGCCGCATATTCTCCATCAGGGATCCCCAGACGCTTGAGCGGAATGCCGACACCCGCTTCGGCCAGCACTTCCGCAACCAAACTTCCTAACCCGCCATTCACGTTATGTTCTTCAACCGTAATCACCGCTTTGCATGGTTTCAGTGCCAGCAGCAACGCTGCCGCATCGCAAGGACGAATTGAAGGGACGCTGACCACTTTGGCCTGAATCCCCGCGTCAGCAAGTCTTTGCGCAGCATCGACAACTTCATGTACCGTCGATCCGGTTGCTACCAGCGCAATATCCTCACCTTCGCGCAGCGTCACCACGGCCCCCGGCACAAACTGATAATTTTCATCATGCAGTTCCGGCAGCGCCTTACCATCGAGGCGAATATAAACCGGCCCCTGATAGCGAATGGCATAATCGATAATCTGCCGACATTCTCGCGGTGAAGAGGGCGCGAAAATCTGAATATTGCCGAAGCCGCGCATCACTGCCAGATCGTCAATCGCGTGGTGGGTACTCGCCAGCGGGCCATAGCTGGCCCCTGCGTTGAGACCGAACAGTTTGACGTTAGTATTGTTGTAGCAAACGTCGACTTTAATTTGCTCATTGGCGCGAGAGATCAGGAAGGGGGCGGCATTACAGGTCACCGCCACTTTCCCGCCCAGCGCCAGCCCGGCCGCCGTTCCGACCATGCTCTGCTCGGCGATCCCTACGTTAACCAGGCGGCCTGGGAATTGTTTAATAAAAGGGGCAATCTTTGCCGTCGACGTTGAGTCAGCCACCACCGGTACCAGATCAATACCGCTTTCAACAGCATCAATAAACGCTTGAACCATTACGCTCGCCAGGTGTTCTGCATTACTCATCTTTCAATTCCTCCAGTGCCAGTGCAATTTCTTCGCCTTTCGGTACCCGGTGATGCCATTCCGGGCGCCCCTGGATAAAGGAGATACCGGCACCTTTCGTGGTATTGGCGATAATAACGTTGGGTTTACCTTCCTGTTTCAGGCCTTCCAGCGTCGCAACCACCGATGCCATGTCATTTCCCTGGCACTCGGTCACCGTCATACCGAAGGCTTTCCATTTATCGGCCAGCGGATCGGTGTTCATAATTTCGTGGGTCGGCCCTGCCAACTGGAGGTTGTTCTTGTCATTAATGATAACGATGTTATCGAGCCCGTAGTGTGCTGCAGCCAAGGCCGCCTCCCAGTTACTGCCTTCAGTCAGTTCGCCATCGCCGGTAATTAAAAAGATGCGGCGGGCGCTATTACTTTTTTTCGCAGCCAGCGCCAACCCCACGGCAACCGGCAAGCCGTGGCCCAGCGCGCCGGTGTTGAGTTCGATACCTGGGGTTTTCTGCCGAACCGGGTGGCCAGGAAGATGGGAATTCGGATGCTGATAGGTTTCCAGCCAGTCAACGGGGAAGAAACCCGCTTCGGCCAACACGCAGTAGTAGCATCCCACCGCGTGGCCTTTGGACTGGATGTAAATATCGCGCTGGTCGTCAGCAATACGTTCTGGCGCAACATTCAGAATACGAAAGTAGAGTGCAGTGATCAGTTCAACCTGAGACAGGTCGGCTCCGGTATGCCCACCGGCAGGGCTGTTGGCATTCAATCTGACGATATGGCGACGTATGGCGCGGGCTTTACGCTCAAGTGCCGGGACATCATAGCTATAGGGATTCATTTAATACCTCTGAATTTATTTTCAACTTGGAATATTTATTCCGTCAGGGACTAAAAAAACCAGATATCCCCAGACAAGGCATCGCAAGGCTTCCGCCGCTGCATCATACTCAGGAACATTCTGCCTCCTTACCACCAAGCTTATCTGCGCCTGGATACTTTTTTCAGTTGACCTGGAATCATCAATGAATATATATTCAATAACGATTCTTTATTCAATTATGCAGTCGTTGTTCTGTTTTTGTCCATAGCTGATTTTGAGTATTGGTGAAAGTTAGATATCTATCACACTTAAATGTCTTTTCTTTTCGCGTATGATAAAGAGCTCTAACATAATGGCTGCACGTAAATGATTTTCGGGGATATATATGGCTAAGCAGGATGAACAACGGCTATTAGTTAAGATTGCTACGCTTTACTATCTTGAAGGACAAAAGCAGTCCGATATTGCTCAACTTCTCTCGCTTTCTCAGTCATTTATCTCCCGAGCAATTACGCGTTGCCAAAAGGAAGGCGTGGTCAAAATTAGCGTTGTTCAGCCATCGAATATTTTCCTGAATCTTGAAAAAGGTCTTGAGGATCGGTACGGAATTAAACAAGCCATCGTGGTGGATACCGAAGAGGATGCCAACGATCACACCATTAAGCGCGCCATCGGTTCTGCCGCCGCCCACTATCTGGAAACGCGATTACGGCCGAAAGATCTGATTGGCGTCTCTTCCTGGAGCTCGACAATCCGCGCCATGGTCGATGAGGTTCACGCCCAAAACCTAAAGGCTAACGGTGTTATTCAACTACTGGGCGGCGTGGGGCCTAACGGTAACGTGCAGGCTACCATCCTCACCCAAACCCTGGCGCAACATCTGAACTGTGATGCCTGGCTGCTACCCTCCCAGAGCATTGAAGGCTCGACGGAGGAAAAAAATCGTCTTGTTGCCAGTAAAGATGTCGCCAATGTGATTGCTCGCTTCGATGAAGTCGATATTGCCATCGTCGGTATTGGCATTCTCGAACCCTCACAACTGCTCAAAACTTCAGGAAACTATTACCACGAAGATATGCTTCAAGTGTTGGCGGAACGTGGAGCGGTCGGCGACATCTGTTTGCATTACTACGATAAGAACGGCCAGGCTGTGTTACGCGATGATGAAGATCCTGTTATCGGCATGGCGCTGGAGAAAGTGAAAAAGTGCCCTAATGTGGTTGCCCTTGCCGGTGGCGCCGATAAGGTTGCCGCTATCAAAGGCGCGCTCTCGGGTGGTTACATCGATGTTTTAATCACGGACTACCCAACCGCGCGCCTGCTTGTCGCCGGTTAACTTCCCAGCCAAACACTTTCTCAAGACCTTTACGCTTTAACCCGAGCGTAAAGGTATAGAAAATAAACACATATATTTCAATATCATAATTACACCCACCCTCACTCTCTTTCACCCACATCCGCAAGCGTCATCGATCGGATAAGTGTGATTGCCAGCACAATTGATAACTTTTCCTGTAGCCCGACGGTAACTTTCTGGCTAAGGTATTAAATAAATAATCACTATCGAATATATATTCAGTGATTAAATAAGTGAAAACGAATTGTCACATCATGGCCTGCCAGGCAGCAGTGCGAGAACGAGGAATGCCTCCCCTTCCCCCTCCGCGCCAGGACAAAGTGTGACTCAGGAGACGACCTAATGCAGGCAACACGTAAAGAGTTAATCATTGCACTGGACGAAGGCACCACTAACGCCAAAGCCGTCGTACTCGATAGCCGCGGACACATTGTGGTGAAATTCTCTCAGCCGCTGGCAATTCAAACGCCGCGCGACGGCTGGGTCGAGCAGTCGGGCGAGCTACTGGTTGAAGCCTCACTCGACGTTATCGCTAAAGCCGTTGAATACGTTGGCGCAGAAAACGTTGCTGCATTAGCTGTCAGCAATCAGCGCGAGACCGCCATTGGCTGGTATCGCCAGAGCGGTAAACCGATTAACGCCGCCATCTCCTGGCAGTGTACCCGCAGCGCCGATTTTTGCGATGAACTGCGTTGCGAGAACAAAGAACAGCAAATTAAAACCGCCACCGGACTGCCGATAGCTCCCTTGTTCTCTGCCTCAAAAATGCGCTGGTTGCTGGCGTCTCTTCCTGAAGGCCGCCAGCTCGCAGAACGCGGAGAAATCTGCCTTGGCACCATCGATAGCTGGCTGCTGTGGAATTTAACCCAGGGTGAGGCGTTCTATTGCGATCACTCCAATGCCGCACGCACCCAGTTGCTGAACCTGCAAACCGGGCAGTGGGACAACGAGATGCTGGCGCTGTTCCAGATCCCTCTTGCCGCACTGCCGGAGATTAAACCTTCCAGCGGATTATTTGGTTATACCCGCGGGCTAAACGCGATCCCGGATGGTATTCCGGTGATGGCGATGGTGGGAGACTCCCATGCCGCACTGTTTGGTCACGCCCTCGGCGAACTGGGCTGCGTTAAAGCCACCTACGGGACAGGCTCCTCGGTGATGGCACCGGTGCAATCGGCAAAATGCGACATTGACGCGCTGGCCACCACCATTGCCTGGCACGATGGCGATCGCATCACCTATGGGCTGGAGGGCAATATCCCACATACCGGTGATGCCGTTGCGTGGATGGCTGACAGCACGGGCTTAAGCGAGCTTTCCGCTGCCGAACGGGCTCACGAACTCAATACCCTGCCCGCCTCCGTGGAATCTACGTTAGGCGTCTATTTTGTGCCTGCATTAACCGGCCTTGGCGCGCCGTGGTGGGATGACAGCGCTCGCGGCGTGATTTGCGGCCTGAGCCGTGGTGTCAAACGCGCACATCTGATTCGTGCTGCACTGGAGTCAATTACCTATCAAATCGCCGATGTGGTTGTCGCTATGCGCCAGCAGGATGACTTTCACTTAACAGCATTAATGGTCGACGGTGGCCCAACGAAAAACGACTGGCTAATGCAGTATCAGGCAGACCTGCTGGGTTGCCCGGTGATGCGCAGCAATGTTGCCGAACTTTCGGCGATTGGTGCCGCCCTACTCGCCCGCAAAGCCCTCACGCCAGGTTCGATTACCGACCTGAAGGGCTTTTTAACCGAACACAGTGAATTTATCCCCGACATGGCCCGCCACCAGCGCCTGCAAAAAAGATGGCAGGAGTGGCGCCATGCGGTGAACAGAACATTATGGAAACCGGCATCGTCCACCTGACGCCCACCAGGGAATCTTCGTGTGCGACGAACCTTAATCATCAACCAAAGGAGCCTCTCACCCATAAACTTGATATTCAGGCCTTACGTTGTTTCACCGTACCCGACAATAACAACCAAGAGAGAACATTGTCATGAAATTACGTTTAACGCTTTTAACTGTTGCTACCCTGACCGCTTTTTCTTTTACTGCCCAGGCAGTGGAAAAAGGCACCATCATGATCATGGTAAATTCGCTGGATAATCCGTATTACGCTTCTGAAGCCAAAGGTGCCAGCGAGAAAGCAAAAGAACTGGGATACCAAACCACAATTCTGTCGCATGGTGAAGATGTAAAAAAACAGAATGAACTGATTGATACAGCCATCGGTAAAAAAGTTCAGGGGATTATCCTTGATAATGCCGACTCAACCGCCAGCGTCGCAGCAATTGAGAAAGCAAAGAAATCAGGTATTCCGGTGATCTTAATCAACAGGGAAATCCCTGTTGATGATGTCGCTCTTGAACAAATCACCCATAATAACTTCCAGGCTGGTTCTGAAGTCGCCAACGTATTTGTTGAGAAGATGACGGAAAAGGGAAAATATGCCGAACTGACCTGTAACCTTGCTGACAATAACTGCGTTACCCGTTCTAAATCTTTCCATCAGGTCATCGACCAATACCCGGATATGGTCAGCGTCGCGAAACAAGATGCCAAAGGGACGTTAATCGACGGCAAACGCATTATGGACAGCATTCTGCAGGCGCATCCTGACGTGAAAGGCGTAATTTGCGGCAACGGCCCTGTCGCACTGGGCGTTATTGCCGCGCTGAAAGCCGCGAATCGCACCGATGTTGTGGTTGTCGGTATTGATGGCAGCAACGATGAACGCGATGCCGTTAAAGCAGGAACCCTGCAAGCCACGGTGATGCTCCAGGCTCAGGCGATTGCCGCTCAGGGTGTTACCGACCTCGATAACTACCTGCAAAAAGGTGAAAAACCGGCAAAACAACGCGTTATGTTCCGCGGCATTCTGATCACCAAAGACAATGCAGACAAAGTTCAGGACTTCAACATCAAGTCCTGAGTTCGGGTTGTTGCGCCCCTTCGGGGGCGTATAGGAGAGTTTATGTATAAAAAAACCTGGCTGGCACTGGCCGTTCTTGCGCTTGGAGGCTGTCGTATAGTCTCTCAGCAAGAGCTGGCCGATCTTAAATCCCCGCCCAATCCGCATATGGCGAATATCGATCAGACGTGGCAAGACAAAGTGGTTCCCCAGATCGTTTCTCAGGCCCGTCCCGTTGCCGAGTTAATGACAGCCTTACGCGCGGCTAAAGATATTGATAGCGCTTGCAAAATATTAGGCTATCGCGCTCAGGATGAGAATCCGTGCATTTTTTACGTCAAGGTTGAAGGCAATATCACCCATATTGATTCGACTTCCCGTAGCGGAAAAATGACGATTCAGGATACCGGCGGCAGCAATGTTGTGGTGCAAATTGGCCCAACGCTGCGCGGCACGCTCTTACGCGACGCCTACCAGGACACCAGTTATCAGGACTTTAACGACCAGGTTCTGTTTGGCGAATATGGCCAGGCCATTAACGAACATGCGGTAAAAATGATTCAAGCGGCACAAGTTAAAACGGGCGAAGCTACGCAAGTGTATGGCGTATTCTCGGCCTGGGATATTCCGCAAACCATTCCTGATATTACGCCGGCGAAAATTGTTCGTTTGGGAGGGAAATAAAATGCCACAGCAAGAACTCGTCACTCCCCAAACAGTCGAATCTGAAGTTATTATCGAAACCCGTGAGTTGTCCCGCGTCTATCCAGGGGTCGTGGCCTTAGATAACGTGAGCTACCGGGTCTATCGAAATAAAGTAAACGTTCTGATCGGAGAGAATGGTGCGGGTAAATCCACCATGATGAAAATGCTTGCTGGCGTTGAAACCCCTTCCTCCGGTCAAATTATTCTTGAGGGCACCCCGGTTTCCCTTAGCTCGACTCACCAGGCCGAAAGGAAGGGAATCAGCATCATTTTTCAGGAATTAAATTTATTCCCGAACATGAACATCATGGATAATATCTTCATGGCTAACGAGTTTTTTCAGAAAGGGAAAATCAACGAAAAGTATCAATATGAGTTAGCCAAAAAACTACTGGAAAGACTGGAGCTCAATGTCGATCCCTATACACAACTTGGCGAATTAGGTATCGGCCACCAGCAGTTGGTCGAAATTGCACGTGCACTGTCGAAAGACACTCGCGTATTAATCATGGATGAACCTACTTCTGCACTAAGCCAGTCGGAAGTTAAAATCCTGTTTAACGTTATTGAGCAGCTTAAACGTCGCGGCGTCACCATTATTTATATTTCCCATCGACTGGAAGAACTGATGGAAATTGGCGATCACATTACCATTTTCCGCGATGGACGCTTTATCAGTGAACGTAATGTCAGCGATGCCAGCATTCCCTGGATTATCGAACAGATGGTGGGTGATAAGAAAAAACATTTCGACTATCAGCCCGCGCAGAAAGGCGAGGCGGTACTTGCCGTTGAAGGTCTGACAGCGCTACACCACAGCGGCGGATATAAGCTCAACGATGTGAGCTTCACGCTGAGTAAAGGGGAAGTGATCGGTATTTACGGTCTGCTGGGTGCCGGACGCACGGAGCTGTTTAAAGGCCTGATAGGACTGATGCCTTGCCAGAATGGCAGCGTCCATCTTAATGGCGAAAACATTGGTAAAGCCCAGTTTCAAGCCCGACTTAAAAAAGGCCTGGCGTTAGTTCCCGAGGACCGACAGGGCGAAGGCGTGGTACAGATTATGTCGATTCAATCGAATATGACCTTATCAGATCTTAGCCTGAAAGGTTTTCGCCAGGCATGGAAATGGCTCAACCCGCAAAAAGAACACGCCAGCGTCAAAGAGATGATCCGCGAGCTCGCTATCAAAGTCAGCGACCCTGAACTGCCGATTACGTCCTTAAGCGGGGGCAATCAACAAAAAGTGGTGTTAGGCAAAGCCCTAATGACACGTCCACAGGTTGTTTTTCTCGATGAACCCACTCGCGGTATCGACGTCGGTGCCAAAACTGACGTTTATCACCTGATAGGCAAAATGGCCCAACAGGGTCTGGCCGTGATGTTCTCTTCATCGGAACTGGATGAAGTCATGGCGCTGGCTGATCGAATTTTGGTGATGGCCGATGGCCGAATTACCGCCGATTTACCGCGTCATGCGGTTACCCGCGAAAAATTAATCGCGGCTTCAACACCTCAAGATTAATCAGGCTGGAACCCATCATGAACCAGAAATATATGATTTATATGTACCTGCTGAAGGCCAGAACCTTTATCGCTCTGCTGCTGGTTATCGCGTTCTTCAGCGTGATGGTACCGAATTTCCTGACCACATCTAACCTGCTGATTATGACTCAGCACGTGGCCATCACCGGCCTGCTGGCCGTCGGCATGACGCTGGTAATCCTGACCGGAGGGATCGACCTTTCTGTCGGTGCCGTCGCCGGGATCTGCGGAATGGTCGCCGGAGCATTATTGACTAACGGCCTGCCCTTATGGAACGGCAGCGTCATCTTCTTCAACGTCCCTGAAGTTATTCTGTGCGTGGCCATTTTCGGCATCGTCGTCGGCTTTATTAACGGTGCCGTGATCACCCGTTTCGGCGTGGCACCCTTTATCTGTACGCTGGGCATGATGTATGTCGCCAGAGGTTCTGCCTTGCTGTTCAACGACGGCAGCACCTACCCCAACCTCAACGGTATAGAAGCGCTGGGCAATACCGGTTTCGCTACTCTGGGCTCCGGTACGCTGATGGGTATTTATCTGCCTATCTGGCTGATGATTGGTTTCCTGCTGCTGGGTTACTGGCTGACGACCAAAACGCCACTTGGCCGCTATATCTACGCTATTGGTGGTAACGAATCCGCTGCTCGTCTGGCTGGTGTCCCGATCGTTAAAGCAAAAATATTCGTTTACGCCTTCTCCGGCCTTTGCTCCGCATTTGTTGGCCTGATCGTCGCTTCACAGCTGCAAACGGCCCATCCAATGACCGGCAATATGTTCGAAATGGACGCCATCGGTGCCACCGTGCTGGGCGGAACCGCGCTGGCAGGTGGGCGTGGGCGGGTTACGGGCTCAATTATTGGTGCTTTCGTCATCGTCTTCCTTGCGGACGGCATGGTGATGATGGGAGTCAGCGATTTCTGGCAAATGGTCATTAAGGGCGTGGTGATTGTCACCGCCGTCGTCGTCGACCAATTCCAGCAGAAATTACAGAACAAAGTCATCCTGATGCGTCGCCATGAGGAAAAACTTGCCACGGCTCAGGCCGCCAGTTAATACGCTTTCATTACCCCGCCGCACGCGCTTGCGTCCGGCCTACACAAGGGAAATAACATGCAAAGAAATTTCCATAACAAAACGGTCGTTATCACCGGCGCATGCCGCGGGATTGGTTCTGGTATTGCTGAGCGCTTTGCTCGCGATGGTGCAAACCTGGTGATGGTCTCCAACGCCGAGCGTGTTCACGAAACGGCAGAAACCTTGCGCAAAAGTTACCAGGCCGAGATCCTGTCATTGCAGGTCGATGTCACTGATGAAGCGCAGGTGCAATCGTTGTACGAGCAAGCCGCAGCCCGTTTCGGCACTATCGATGTTTCTATCCAGAACGCTGGCGTGATCACCATCGATTATTACGATCGCATGCCGAAAGCCGACTTTGAGAAAGTGCTGGCGGTTAACACCACCGGCGTCTGGCTCTGCTGCCGCGAGGCCGCCAAATACATGGTGAAACAAAAGCACGGCAGCCTGATTAATACGTCTTCAGGCCAGGGTCGTCAGGGCTTTATCTACACTCCGCATTACGCTGCCAGCAAAATGGGCGTTATAGGCATTACGCAAAGCCTGGCCCACGAACTGGCGCCGTGGAATATCACCGTCAACGCCTTCTGCCCAGGCATTATCGAAAGCGAAATGTGGGATTACAACGACCGAGTGTGGGGTGAGGCCCTGAGTACCGAACAAAAACGCTATGGCAAAGGTGAACTGATGGCGGAATGGGTCGAAGGTATTCCGATGAAGCGTGCGGGTAAACCGGAAGATGTCGCCGGACTGGTGGCCTTCCTCGCATCCGACGATGCACGCTACCTTACCGGACAAACCATCAACATCGACGGCGGCCTGATTATGTCGTAATGCCCGTCAGGAACGACAAAACCAGAATAGTGGCCAGGAAAACGTTAGCCGCAACCCGGGATACTCCTACCCGTCGGTTTACGCCGTATTGCGCCACGGGATATTAATTCAGAGAGTGATGGCTATGATCACAAAAAATTTTTCTCAACAGCTGTTTAGTCTACAGGACCGCGTGGCCTTCGTGACCGGTGCAGGCAGCGGCATCGGTCAGATGATTGCTTATGGACTCGCCAGCGCGGGCGCTCGTGTGGTTTGTTTTGATCTACGCGAAGACGGTGGCCTTGCCGAAACCGTTAAAAATATCGAATCGATTGGCGGGCAGGCCTGCTTTTATACCGGGGACGTTCGTCAACTTAGCGATCTGCGTGCTGGCGTCGCCTTGGCCAAAAGCCGCTTCGGCCGCCTCAATATCGCCGTTAACGCGGCCGGTATCGCCAACGCCAACCCGGCGCTTGAGATGGAAACCGAACAATGGCAGCGGGTTATCGATATTAACCTCACCGGCGTGTGGAACTCCTGTAAAGCGGAAGCCGAACTGATGCAGGAATTAGGCGGTGGTTCGATTATTAATATTGCCTCCATGTCCGGCATTATTGTTAATCGCGGTCTTGAGCAGGCACATTATAACTGCTCCAAAGCGGGTGTTATTCACCTCTCCAAAAGCCTCGCAATGGAATGGGTCAGCAAAGGGATCCGCGTCAACTCCATCAGCCCGGGATACACCGCCACGCCAATGAATACACGCCCTGAGATGATCCATCAGACCCGCGAATTTGAAAGCCAGACGCCGATTCAGCGAATGGCAAAAGTGGAGGAGATGGCTGGCCCGGCACTCTTCCTCGCCAGTGATGCCGCGTCGTTCTGTACCGGTGTTGATCTGGTCGTCGATGGCGGTTTTGTCTGCTGGTAAAAGCGGTGCTTAACTTTTGAGCTGTAGCCGAATGCGGAGGATCCTCTCCGCATTTATCCTCTGTCGTGAGGATTCTCTTTGGGTATTCTACGAGCTGACAATGAAAGTATAGAAAGGGATGCAGAGATATCTGCACTTGGCACTGAATCATTTAACTGATCATGTGAGTCAGATTGAGCACACCAATAATCTTTATCTCATAATGCTCAACGAATAAATACAGCACCCACATCTTAATTTAAAATGTAAGAAACCCAATATGTTATGCGTGCAACAATGACGAGTTTTTCTCTTATTCCAGGCATTATCCAGGCTCAGAGGAAATACTTATTCACTGTCCAGAAAATCATCCCACAGTCAAAAGCAGCGAGCAGGAAAGGTCTCATTCAGAATGGTAAAAGGTGTAAATCAGGCTGTTAATGCTAGGGGGGAATAATTTTTCAATAATTTCATTCTATAGCTGGAAATGACTTTTCCCTGCTGAAATTTTCGAAAATCATTCCATACCCACAGAACAACCTCTTCTTCATCATATATCCATTTCTGGCTTTTCAGTTTCTTGCCTGGCTTCAAAAAAATCGCCCCAGTCCGCCATTGCATACAGGATAGGTGAGAGGGTGTTACCAAGCGAAGACATCGCGTACTCGACCCTCGGAGGTATTTCCCCAAAATCCTTTCTAACGATAAGACCATCCTCCTCTAATTCGCGCAGTTGCTGAGCGAGAATTTTTGGCGATATGGGTCCAAGGCATCTCGTCAGCTCACCAAATCTTTTGGTACCCTCGAGAAGAAAATGAATGATCAGTACTTTCCACTTCCCCCCAATGACTTTCAACGTGATTTCTACGGGACAGCTTGCCTTTTTATTAGCTATAGACATTTCAGGTTCTCAGTATCATTTTGGAAACTAGTAACATAAATGTAAGTAGTTGTGGTTTGGATGTGCAAGATATATTTTATCATTGTCCGACTCAAGTACTTTCACCGAACTGGTGATGTACATCGTCGTAAAAATTGGATATTAAGAGGAACAATATGGCTGCTACCAATGGAATGCTAGACCCAGATGATTCGGTTATTTTACTTATCGATCACCAGAGTGGACTGTTCAATACGGTTCGTGACGTATCCATTCCTGATCTTCGCAATTACGTTACAGCGATCGCGAAGACAGCAACATTGCTGAATATTCCGGTGATCACTACTGCTTCTGTACCAGATGGTCCCAATGGCCCACTGATCCCAGAAATACATCAGTATGCCCCCCATGCAGTTTATGTGCCGCGCACCGGGCAGATAAACACGTGGGACAATCCTTTATTTGTGGAAGAGATTAAGAAGACGGGTCGGAAGACACTGATCATCGCCGGCACGCTTACAAGCGTTTGTATGGCCTTCCCTGCAGTGAGCGCGAGACAAGAGGGCTACAATGTTTATTGTGTCGTCGATGCTTCAGGAAACTGGAGTAAGTTGGCAACTGACACCACTATCGCTCGAGTTACGCAAGCTGGCGCGATCCCTACTGACACCTTCGCTATCGTTGCTGAGTTAATGCGAACCTGGAACCGTGCTGAAGGTTCACGCTTTGCTGAAATACTTTCTGAGCATGTGTGCCCTGAGTACAAGTGCCTGATGGAAAGCTTTAGTAAAGCCCAGGCTGTCGTTAAGGATGGCCCAGAGACAAATCTCGATAAATATCAGTAAAGTATAAATATATGTAAGTAATGCTCGCTGCAAATTTCCTCATATCGCATATGAGTGAGACAGAGGAAACAGAGGGCACTAAAGTGCCCTCTTTCGTGCCAGAATGCAGTGGTTTACTGAATTTGAGCACCTTAACTGGGGTCATATCTCACCTCATAACAACGCAAGGTGACCCAGTAAAAAGAAAGAATTTCAGCGCAGAGTTCAAACGTGAATCTGCACAGTTTCTCAAACCTGGACCAAAAACATTAACGAAGGAGATATCATGTCGATTGAACAAGCATTGAAAACGCGAAAACCCAAGGATATTGTAAAGGCATTCTTAGAAAATACCGCTAAGGATAAAGTTGAAAATGCCGCTAATCAATTAGTAGATATTAATGCTACCTATATCTCGCTCAATTTTAACAACCCTGAGTTAAAACAGATTGAGCCTTGGGCGGGTACCTCCCAAGGGCGTCAAGTGTATATTGATACCTTCGTCAATGTTGGGACCTACTGGAATGTTGATGCCTTTGATATCACTGATATCCTTGCAGAGGGCGATATAGTGGCCGTATTTGGGCAATTTACTTACACCTCTGTCGCGCTGGGACACCAGTTTACCTCCCCCTTTTCGATCAAGGCTAAAGTAGAAAACAGTAAAATCGTATATTTTCAGTTCATGGAAGATACTTATGCCTCTGCGGCATCATTCCGTGCCAGTGGTGAGTGGGTTATCCAGAGCAGAACTGATGTGGCAGCATTTCAGGTAGGGAAAAAATAATCGGTAAAAGACAACATTCCTTTTTTAGGGACGTTTCGATAAACGGATAGGAGTAGCAATTTAATGGACAAGAAAATCGAACGGGTTTTAGAAATGCGGAATGATTATCGTCAACTGATCTCGACTGCCGGTGAGCCAGATTGGGTAGAAACCCTGTCAGCAATAGTTATTCCCACTTCAACTGAATATGATATGCCTGCACGATTGTATGTCCCTGCACAAAAAGAAAACACACTTAAACCTGCAATTCTGTTTATTCATGGTGGTGGCTGGGTCTCGGGCGATTTAGATACTCATGATGTACTTTGCCGCGCCCTGGCCAATAAATTCGGTGCTGTCGTGCTGGCAATTGACTACCGTTTAGCCCCAGAGTTTCCCGCCCCAATAGGGATTGAAGATAGCTATGCAGCCTTACAATGGTTACATCAGCAGGCAGAGACGTTGAAGATCGACCGCAATGCTATTGCAGTAACCGGTGACAGCGCGGGAGCGACAATAGCTATAGTGGTGAATACCCTCACCCGTGATCGTAAAGGCCCTCCCATTTGTGCACAGTGGTTGATGTATCCCAGTGCCAGTTTCGATTTTGACACGCCATCCTTCGCCGTATTTGGTGAAACTAATTTCCCTACTACTGACATTATGAAATTTGTGGCAAGTTGTTACCTCCCTGAAGGGATGGCAATAAACGATCCGCTCGTTTCACCATTATATGGAAATCACCATCACCTTTCCCCGACACTTATATCCGTAGGTGACAATGATCCACTTTACGATGGATGTATACAGTTGGGCGATGTTTTAAACCATGCGGGAGTAACAACCCTGGTTAACGTGTATAAAAATGCTGAGCATGGTTTTATTCAATTCTTTAAAGATACCACCACCCATCCGGCAGGCATGGCTGGATTAAAAGATGGGGTGACTTTTTTGAAACATTACTTGCGCCCCTGATCTTCTTTTTTGGGGGGATATTCCCAGACTTTTCCGTCCCCCAGTTTCAGGTCTGCAACGCGTTTATCCAGGTCAACAAGCTGATTGCTACTTTTGAAGAGCTGCCTCGTTTCCCCATATCATTTAACCAAACATACGAGAAAAAATTGACGAAGTCTTGGCGGACAATGTCACTAATCTGGCACTTTTGGAAAAAGCAGCTGTTGAGGAAGAGGCTTAATTCGTTGAATCTAAATGGTACGCCCTACAGGGCTCGAACCTGTGACCTACGGCTTAGAAGGCCGTTGCTCTATCCAACTGAGCTAAGGGCGCATTGGGATGCGGCAACCGAGGGTTGCGGGAGGGGATTATACGGTCAGGGGTCACTGAGTCAATGCCTTTTCATGACGTTACGGCTGTAGCCGTGCTTTATGGTGTTTTTTCAGCCATTACAGATATCGCTATGAAGTTAACATCGTTATTTATCTTGAGTTCGGCTCAGTACCGGGCGGTAAAAAGGTGTAGAGGATCATTCTGTTGGCATAAAAAAACGTAAATCATGTCAGGCAAACGGCGTCGAACACGATTCAGCGCCTGACAGCGCGCTCCGCTTCTGACAAAATAGCGTCATCCCCGCTTTTCTTAATTGATGGATTTCCTCACTGATGTCAGCAAAGATTATTGATGGTAAAACGATTGCGCAGCAGGTTAGAAACGAAGTGGCTGAGCAAGTTAAACAACGTCTGGCTGCCGGTAAACGCGCGCCGGGCCTGGCAGTCGTACTGGTTGGCGAAAACCCGGCCTCACAGATTTATGTCGCCAGCAAACGCCGCGCCTGTGATGAAGTGGGTTTCCTCTCCCGCTCCTATGATTTGCCTGCCACCACCAGTGAGGCCGAACTGCTGGCGCTGATCGATCAACTGAATACCGACGGCGAGATCGACGGTATTTTAGTGCAGTTGCCGCTGCCTGCCGGCATCGATAACGTCAAAGTGCTGGAACGTATTCATCCGGATAAAGACGTCGACGGTTTCCATCCGTACAACGTCGGTCGCCTGTGCCAGCGCTCGCCTAAACTGCGTCCTTGCACCCCACGCGGTATCGTCACCCTGCTCGAGCGTTATAACATCGATACCTATGGCCTGAATGCCGTCGTGGTTGGCGCATCCAACATCGTCGGTCGCCCAATGAGTATGGAGCTGCTGCTGGCCGGTTGCACCACCACCGTGACCCACCGGTTCACCAAAAATCTGCGTCATCACGTTGAAAACGCCGATCTGCTGGTGGTCGCGGTCGGTAAACCGGGCTTTATTCCGGGTGATTGGATCAAACCGGGTGCGATCGTGGTGGATGTCGGCATTAACCGCCTGGAAAGTGGTAAAGTAGTCGGCGACGTAGATTTTGAAGCCGCCAGCGAGCGCGCAGCCTACATTACTCCGGTTCCGGGTGGCGTTGGCCCAATGACCGTTGCTACACTGATCCAAAATACCTTGCAGGCCTGCGAGGTTTATCACGACGTTCAACCTAAATAAGTAAGGCAGTATGGAAACTTTTAATCTGGATAATCACCCGCACGTCGAACTGTGCGACCTGCTCAAATTCCAGGGCTGGTGTGAAAGCGGCGGTGGCGCCAAAGAAGTCATCGCCGATGGGCAGGTGAAAGTGAACGGCAAAGTAGAAACGCGTAAGCGCTGCAAAATCGTTGCCGATCAGGTAGTCGAGTATAACGGCAGCAAGGTTGTCGTTAAGCCGTAAGCCGTGCTCCATAAAAAAGGCGCTGAGGGTTAACTCAGCGCCTTTTTTGTTTGTCAGCCTAAAGCGAATTACTTACGGCGCCAGGTGGTCCCCTGCGGGCCATCTTCCAGCACGATGTTCATCTCGTTCAAGCGGTCGCGCGCGGCATCCGCCAGCGCCCAATCTTTAGCTTTGCGCGCGTCGTTGCGCTGTTTGATCAAGGCTTCGATCTCCGCCACTTCACCGTCGTCAGCCTGTGCGCCGCCCTGCAGGAACAGCTCCGGTTCTTGCTGCAACAGGCCCAACACCTTCGCCAGCTTGCGCAGTTCCGCCGCCAGCCCGTTGGCTGCCATCAGATCTTCAGCCTTCAGGCGGTTAACCTCACGCGCCAAATCAAACAGCGCAGAGTAAGCTTCTGGCGTATTGAAGTCGTCGTCCATTGCCTCGCGGAAGCGGGCTTCGAACACTTCGCCACCGGCCGGTTGAGCGTTGACGTCGGTACCACGCAGCGCGGTGTACAGACGTTCCAGGGCAGTACGCGCCTGCTTCAGGTTCTCTTCGCTGTAGTTCAGTTGGCTACGATAGTGACCAGACATCAGGAAGTAGCGCACGGTTTCGGCGTCGTAGTAGCCCAGCACGTCGCGGATGGTGAAGAAGTTATCCAGCGATTTCGACATTTTTTCTTTGTCGATCATCACCATACCGGAATGCATCCAGTAGTTGACGTACGGGCCATCGTGCGCACAGCTCGACTGGGCAATTTCGTTCTCGTGGTGCGGGAACATCAGATCGGACCCGCCGCCGTGGATGTCAAAATGAGTGCCCAGCTGCTTGCAGTTCATGGCAGAACATTCAATGTGCCAACCCGGACGGCCTGCGCCCCATGGCGATTCCCAGCTCGGTTCGCCCGGCTTGGACATTTTCCACAGCACGAAATCCATCGGGTTGCGTTTCACGTCGTCGATTTCTACGCGTGCACCGGCCTGCAACTGATCCAGATCCTGGCGTGACAACAAGCCGTATTGTGGATCGCTGTCGATGGAGAACATCACATCGCCGTTGCTGGCCACATAAGCGTGATCGCGATCGATCAGGCGCTGGGTGATCTCAATGATCTCGGCAATATGCTGGGTAGCCCGCGGTTCGATGTCCGGGCGTTCAATCAGCAGGGAGTCGAAATCAGCGTGCATCTCTGCCAGCATGCGCGTGGTCAGTTGATCGCAGCTTTCGCCATTCTCTGTCGCGCGGCGGATAATTTTATCGTCAACGTCGGTAACGTTACGCACGTAGTTCAGCGAATAGCCGAGGTAACGCAAATAACGCGCGACGACGTCGAAAGCAACAAAGGTACGCCCGTGGCCGATATGACACAGGTCATAGATGGTTACCCCGCACACGTACATGCCAACTTTACCGGCATGAATGGGTTTAAATTCCTCTTTTTGACGACTCAGGGTATTAAAAATCTTTAGCATCGGGACATTCCGTGGTGTGCGTGATAACAAAAATAGTAATTAGGCGATTCACCCAGCAGCGTATTGAAACCCGAAGCCTGATCTAATGCAAGGTTAAGGCCGTGGTTTGCTAAGCTGAGAGGTGGAAAACGGTGAGAAATCAGCGATCGCCACTAATGTTATAATATAACAATTATCGTTTTACCACAGCCAGCGTGCGGTTTAGCCGCTGCTGACTGATTAAAGGAGATATGTTATAACGGCGGTCTGATTGTTCACTCGATCCTTGTGACATCTCAATTCATCTTGTTAGGACTAAAACTATGGTTACTTTCCACACTAATCACGGCGATATCGTTATCAACACCTTTGCTGACAAAGCACCGGTTACCGTTGAAAACTTCCTGAACTACTGCCGTGACGGTTTCTACAATAACACCATTTTCCACCGTGTTATCAATGGCTTTATGGTTCAGGGCGGCGGTTTTGAGCCGGGCATGACCCAGAAAGACACCAAAGCGACTATCAAGAACGAAGCCAACAACGGTCTGAAAAACACCATCGGTACCCTGGCAATGGCTCGCACCAACGATCCACACTCTGCGACCGCACAGTTCTTCATCAACGTGGCAGACAACGACTTCCTGAACTTCCGCGGCGAAAACGCGCAGGGCTGGGGCTACTGCGTATTTGCTGAAGTGTCTGAAGGTATGGACGTGGTTAACAAGATCAAAGCGGTGAAAACTGGCCGTAGCGGCATGCACCAGGACGTACCGGTAGAAGACGTGATCGTCACTAGCGTTACCGTCAGCGAGTAATCGCGGCTGCATGAACACGCTGTTCATCGCAGATCTGCATTTAAGCGCACAGGAACCGGCAATTACTGCCGGTTTTCTGCGTTTTCTGCGGCAAGATGCTCCCCACGCCGACGCCCTGTACATTCTTGGCGACCTGTTTGAAGCCTGGATCGGTGATGACGATCCCGAGCCGCTGCACGGCGAAATCGCCGCAGCCCTGAAGGCGCTGCAACAGACTGGCGTCCCCTGCTACTTTATCCACGGCAACCGTGATTTTCTGGTCGGCAAACGCTTTGCCCGCGCCAGCGGCATGCAACTGCTGCCGGAAGAAAAAGTGCTGGATCTGTATGGCCGAAAAATCCTGATCCTGCATGGCGACACGCTGTGTACCGACGATCAGGCCTACCAACAGTTCCGTCGTAAAGTACACAATCCCCTGATCCAAAAACTGTTTCTGGCGATGCCGCTACGCTGGCGACTGAAGATCGCTGCCAAAATGCGGGCCCGCAGCCAGCAAAGCAACCAGTACAAGTCGGAATCGATTATGGACGTCAACCCACAAGCGGTTGAGCAGGCAATGCTGCGCCACCAGGTTCACTGGATGATCCACGGCCACACTCACCGCCCGGCGGTGCATGAATTGGCATTGAGCAACGGCAAAGCCCACCGCGTGGTGCTGGGTGCCTGGCACGTCGAAGGCTCAATGATCAAAGTCAGCGCCGATGCCGTCGAACTGATCCAGTTCCCGTTCTAAGTTCCTGACTTGTCGCACAGGTAAAAAAATTCGCGCTTTTGACGATGAAAACCGGCGACGCAACCGTTTTCCTCGCCGTGCGCTCATGGTATGCTCTACGCCCTCATTCGGCCTCCCGCCGCAGGCAACCGGCCGTCGTTTGTACAATCACAGGAGCCTTACACCCATGGGAGCCAACGCCGCTTCAGCCACCCACGCTGGGGTCAAAATCGCAATTGTAATGGGATCGAAAAGTGACTGGGCCACCATGCAGTTTGCCGCCGACGTCCTGACCTCGCTCGATGTCCCGTTCCATGTCGAAGTCGTTTCCGCTCATCGCACGCCAGACAAGCTGTTCAGCTTTGCCGAGCAGGCAACTGATAATGGCTTTGACGTGATCATTGCCGGTGCAGGCGGTGCTGCGCACCTGCCGGGCATGCTGGCGGCGAAAACGCTGGTTCCGGTGCTGGGTGTTCCGGTCCAAAGCGCCGCCCTAAGCGGTGTAGACAGTCTGTATTCGATCGTGCAAATGCCGCGTGGCATTCCCGTCGGCACTTTGGCGATCGGCAAAGCGGGTGCTGCCAATGCGGCCCTTCTGGCGGCACAAATTCTGGCGCTGCACGACACCGCGCTGGCACAACGCCTGGCCGACTGGCGTCAGGCACAGACTGACGACGTGCTGAACAACCCGGATCCGCGGGAGGAAGCATGAAGCCGGTTTGTGTACTGGGCAACGGCCAGTTAGGGCGCATGTTACGCCAGGCCGGGGAGCCGCTGGGCATCGCCGTGTATCCGGTTGGCCTCGACGCCGAACCGGAAGCCGTGCCCTACCAGAACAGCGTGATCACCGCTGAAATCGAACGCTGGCCGGAAACCGCGCTGACGCGCGAACTGGCGACCCATAACAGCTTCGTCAACCGCGATATCTTCCCACGTCTGGCGGACCGCTTGACGCAAAAACAGTTGCTCGATCAGCTTGGCCTGGCCACCGCGCCGTGGCAGTTGCTGGCCGATGCCGCCGAATGGCCGCAGGTGTTTGCTACCCTTGGCGAACTGGCGATCGTTAAACGCCGCGTTGGTGGGTACGACGGCCGCGGCCAGTGGCGTCTGCGCCCAGGCCAGGAAGCCGAACTGCCGGCCGACGCCTATGGCGAATGTATCGTCGAGCAGGGCATTAACTTCTCCGGTGAGGTGTCGCTGGTTGGCGCACGCGGGCATGACGGCCAGTCGGTGTTCTATCCGCTGACCCATAACCTGCATGAAGAAGGCATTCTGCGCACCAGCGTGGCGCTGCCGCAACCCAACCCTGCCCTGCAACGGCAGGCGGAGCAAATGCTGACGGCCATTCTTGATGAGCTGAACTACGTTGGCGTGATGGCGATGGAGTGCTTTATCGTTGGCGATCGCCTGTTGATTAACGAGCTGGCCCCCCGGGTACACAACAGTGGCCACTGGACGCAGAACGGCGCGTCTATCAGCCAGTTCGAACTGCATCTGCGCGCTATTCTCGCCCTGCCGCTACCGAAGCCGGTAGTAAGCACGCCGTCGGTGATGGTCAACCTGATTGGCACCGCAGTGAATCCGCAATGGCTGGCGCTGCCGCTGGTGCATCTGCACTGGTATGAGAAAGAGGTGCGTGAAGGTCGCAAGGTCGGGCACCTGAATCTGAACGATCCTGACGCCACCACGCTGCAGCAAACGTTGCAGGCATTGGCTCCGCTGCTGCCGAGCGAATACCAAAGCGGCCTGGCCTGGGCTGAGCAAAAACTGGCTTAAACGTTTCCCCGTGCCAAAAACAAAGGGTTCAACTCATAGAGCTGAACCTTTTTTATTGCCGATGAGAAGCTAGCGGGTATAGCCCTGCGGATTTTTACTCTGCCAGTTCCAGGTATCGCGCATCATCACGTCTAGCCCGCGTTGCACCTGCCAACCCAGTTCCTGTTTCGCCAGCCCGGCATCGGCCCAGAAGGCAGGTAAGTCGCCTGCGCGGCGCGGTAAGATCTGATAAGGAATGACAACCCCCGAGGCCTTTTCAAACGCCTGCACCATTTCCAGCACCGAGTAGCCGACCCCGGAACCCAGGTTGTAGGCTTTAAAACCGACGATCTGAGCTAAATGATCCATCGCCGCCAGATGGCCCTGCGCCACGTCCATCACGTGGATATAATCACGCACGCCCGTGCCGTCTTTAGTCGGGTAGTCGCCGCCGAACACGCTCAGGGTTTCCCGCTGGCCAATCGCCACCTGCGCGATATAAGGCAGCAGGTTATTGGGGATGCCGCTCGGATCTTCGCCAATCAGGCCAGACTCGTGGGCACCCACCGGGTTGAAATAGCGCAGCGCGATAATCGAAAATGCCGGTTCGGCCCTGGCAAAATCCTGCAGGATCTGTTCGACCATCCATTTGGAAGTACCGTAGGGACTGGTGGTGCCACCGATCGGCATATCTTCCCGGTAAGGCACCGGGGCATGTTCTCCGTACACCGTGGCGGAGGAGCTGAAGATAAACTGATGGACTCCCGCCTCACGCATCGCCTCCAGCAGCACCAGCGTCCCCGCCACGTTGTTCTGATAATACTCCAGGGGTTTTTGGGTGGATTCCCCCACCGCCTTCAGACCGGCAAAGTGGATCACCGAGGCAACTTTGTTTTCCTCAAAGATGCGCTTCAGGCAACCGGCATCCTGCACATCACCCTGATAGAACGTCGCGGCTTTGCCCGTCAGTTGTTTCACGCGCCGTAAAGACTCTTCAGACGCATTGATCAAATTATCCAGCACCACCACATCTTCACCACGTTCCAGCAGCGCCAGTACCGTATGTGAACCAATGTAGCCCGCGCCGCCGGTTACCAGAATCGTCATAACTTCACTTCCCCTTATTCAGTATCAGGAGCGAAAACCCGCCATATCTGCGGGTCTCGTGTGCCTGGTTAACCGCTCAGCGTGAACCAATGTTGCGTAACGGTTTGCCGGCCATCAGATTGCGTTCGATATGTTCCAGAGAGATATTTTTCGTTTCCGGGATCAACGCCAGCGTGATGAAGATAAACATCAGGTTGAGCGCCGCGTAGACCCAGAAAGTGTAAGCGCTGCCCAGCGAATTCAGCATGGTCAGGAATGTCGCCCCGACGATCATATTGGCGATCCAGTTGGTGGCGGTGGAACAGGTGATGCCAAAGTCACGACCTTTCAGCGGTTGGATCTCGGAACACAGCACCCAAATCAGCGGACCGGCACTCATGGCAAAACCGACAATAAACATCAGCAGCATGATAACGGCGAAGTATTGCTCGGTCGGTGAATTCATCCCCACATGCATCATCGTCCCCAGCGCCCCCATACCCACTGCCATGACGATAAAGCCCAGCGTCAGCGTCGGTTTGCGGCCCCAGCGGTCGACCAAGCCAATGGCGATAAAGGTGGCCAGCACGTTGACCAAACCGACAATCACCGTCCCCCACATCTGCTGGGCGGTACTGGCAAAGCCCGCCAGACCAAAGATCTTCGGTGCGTAATACATGATAACGTTCATGCCGGTGAACTGTTGCATCACCTGTAGCAGGACGCCGAGAAAAACGGCACGGCGGAAGTTCTTATTGTCTTTAAACAGTGACCAGCCACTTTGTTTCAGCTTGAGGCTTTCACGAATTTCGTTCAGTTCATGCTGTGCCTGAGCACTGCTGTCACGCAGTTTCTCCAAGACCTGACGCGCCTGCTCATGACGGTTACGCGAAGCCAGCCAGCGTGGGCTATCCGGCAGGAAAAACACCCCGACCAGCAGCAGTACGGCTGGAATGGTAATCACCCCCAGCATCCAACGCCAGGCGCCGGTGTAACTGAATGCGGTATCCGACAGGTAGGCCGCCAGAATGCCGATGGTAATCATTAGCTGATACATCGAAATCATGCTGCCGCGAATTTTTTCCGGCGCGATTTCAGACAGATAAATGGGCGCCGTATAGGATGCGACCCCCACCGCCAGCCCGAGCAGAATACGGGACAGCAGCAAGACTTCAACGTTAGGCGCCGCCGCTGAGCACAACGAGCCCAGCACGAACAGCACTGCGCCAATCATCAGGCTGTATTTACGCCCGATACGGAAGTTCATCCAACCGCTGCCCACGGCACCGACTGCGGCCCCAAACATCATTGAGCTGACCACCCACTCCTGCTGGGAACTGGTCATATGAAACGAATCAGTGATAAACGGCAGAGCCCCCGCAATAACGCCGATATCCAGACCAAACAGCAGCCCGGCCAGTGCGGCTAAAAAACAGACGAAAAAAGTCATGCCTGCATTGCTTTGGCTTTTCTCAGCCGCCGACACTTTGACGGTAGTACTCATACTGCCTCCAATCGATAACGTTCTTAAGTTGCCGTTATGATAGGAGGCAATCCGCCGGAGAGAAGTGAGTGCGATCACATTAGTGGAAACGATTACATAATTTAATTATCACGAAAAAAGCCAAAATATAACCATACAAAGACTTAAATACATTGATTTAATGTGATAATTTGCCAAATCGTGGAGTTGAGATGACGATATTGGTAACATCCCTTTACCATCATTTTTGATGTCTGTTTTAGTAAATCGAACATTAAGTGTAACCGATTTCACACTCAGAACGTCGAAGTGCCCTGGCCGAAAGAGCTGGAGTTGGGGATAAATACGGGAGGTAAGCGAAGAACTGGAACGCGTGGGGGCAGTGCTTATTGTGGTTATGACCGGCCCTGTCACTTGGGCCGGCCTGATATCACGTTGAGTTAACCCTCGTAGCTGCGGAACAGCGCCTGCCCGCGCAGCAACCGCACGCCCAGCCAACCGCCACACAGTGACAACAACAGCGCGCTGAGTAACGGCAGTGCCCACCACAATACCGGCGTGGGTGCCCATGGGAAGTCAAACACCTGGCTCTGCAGCAACCACAGCGCCGCTTCCGCGCCCACCGCAGCGGCAATGCCCGCCACCAGCCCCAGCAGGGCAAACTCACACCACAGCGTACTGCGCAACAGGCGCTTGCTGGCACCCAGCGTGCGATACACCACCAATTCCTGACGCCGCTGACGCATACCCACCTGCACCTGTGCCATCAGCAACAGGCCGCCACAGAGCACCACCAGCACCACCATCACTTCCAGTGCGCGGCTCACCTGCTGCAGTACACCACCCACCTGTTTGAGGATCGAACCTATGTCCAGCAGGCTGAGCGTCGGGAACTGACGATTAAGCTGGGTCAGCATCTGCCCATCCCCGTCGTAGCGGAAACTGGTGAGCCAGGTTTGCGGTTGGCCGTCCAGCGCACCCGGCGGGAAGATGAAGTAAAAGTTCGGCTTCAGGCTTTCCCAATCCACCTGACGCAGGCTGGTGACCTTGGCGCTGAACGACTGAGTATCGCCGCTGAAGGTCAGCGTATCACCCAGTTTGATCTTGAGCCGCCCGGCAATACCCTGATCCATCGACACCTCGCCGACTTTCGGCGGCCAACTGCCGGCCAGCAGCGGATTATGCGCAGGCAAATCTGCCAGCCAGGTCAGGTTCAGCTCACGATTCACCGCCTCGCCACCCGGATCGTCCTCATGCACCCGCTCGGTCGCCACCTGCTGGTTAATCTCGGTCAGGCGTACGCGGACAATCGGATAGTAGGTTTCCGGCTTGATTTGATGCTGTAGCAGGAAGGTTTTCACCTGAGGCACCTGCGCTTCAGTCAGGTTCAACAGGAAGTAGTTTGGGCTGTCCGATGGCAACTGCTGCTGCCAACGCTCGAGCAGATCGCCACGCAGCACCAATAATAACGCCAACAGCATAAATGACAGCGAGAACGCCGCCAGTTGGCTGACAGTGACCCAGGGCTGATGCAGCAGACGATTAACCGCCAGCCGCAGCGCCAGGTTTTTAAGCGTAATACGGCGCAGCAACAGCAGGCTGCCCCAGCCGATAGCGCCCAACAGCAGCGCCAGCACCAGAATACCGGCGAGGATCGACCACAGCAACGTGCTGGCTCCCATCAGCGCAGTCAGCAACGCCACCACTATCACCGCCGTCACCGGCAGGAAATAGCGTAGCGGCCAGACGTTGGCCACCACGTCACGACGTAGTACCCGCAGCGGCTGGGTCGCCAGTAACTGCCGGTATGGCCGCAGCCCCACCAGCAGCGAAATCATCAGCAATGCGCCGACCGCCCACAGCCACGGCCAGGCACCGGCAGCAGGCAACTCCGCCGGCAACACCGGTGCCAACAGCCGAATCAATACCGCTTCAAACCCCAGCCCGATAATGCCGCCACACACCGCCGCCAGCAGGATCACCGCCAACCACTGGCCGACGATTAGCTTCCGCAACGCGCTGCGACCGGCCCCCAGGGTTTTCAGCACCGCGATCAGGTCGTAACGGCTGCGGCAATAGTGGCTCATCGCCACCGCCACCGCAGCAATCGACAGCAACAGGGTCAGTAACGCCGACAACAGCAGGAACTGCTGAGAACGCTGCAGTGATTTCCCTAGGGCGCTACCGGACTCTTGCAGCCCAAACCAGCGTTGGTCAGGCCCCAACTGCGGTGTCAGGCGATCTTCATAACGCTGGATATCCTCCGGGGTCCCGGCAAACATATAACGGTACGTCAGGCGGCTGCCCGGCTGCACTGCCCCGGTTTTGTCCACATCCGCCAGATTGATCATGATGCGCGGTGCCGTCTGGAACGGGTTGAAGCCGGAATCCGGCTCCTGAATGATTTCTCCGACGATGCGTAAGTGGGTATCGCCCACGTCCAGCTTATCTCCTACCGTCACGTTCAACAGCGCCAGCAGACGCGGTGCCACCAGCACGCTTCCCGGATCCAGCTTGACGTTAGCCGGACGGGTCTCCAGCTTGCCGTACAGCGGATAGGCAAGATCGGTGGCCTTCACATCCGCCAATTGAGGCCGATCGCCGGCATAGGTCATGGTGGTGAACGATAGCTGTCGGCTGACTTTCAGCCCCTGTTGCTGTGCGTCCAGCAGCCAGCCTTCCGGTACCGGCCGAGCGCTGCGCAACACCCGATCACCGGCAATAAAATCGCGGCTCTGCTGACTCAAGCCTTTGTCCATACGGTCGCTGATACTGCCCAATGCCAGCACGCAGGCCATCGACAGCGTCAGCGCCAGCCAGACGATCAGCAGTGACGGCGAACGCCACTCGCGCCAAAACCAGCGCCAGATCATGCTTCCTCCCACAGCTTGCCTTCACGCAGGCGTAGCCGCCGCTGGCAGCGTGCCGCCAGGGTTTCGTCATGGGTGACCAGAATGAGCGTGGTGGAGAAATCGCGGTTGAGGGAAAACAGTAAATCGGCGATGCGTTCGCCGGTCTGGCGATCGAGATTGCCGGTAGGCTCATCGGCAAACAGGACCCGTGGTCGGCCACTGAACGCCCGTGCCAGTGCTACGCGCTGTTGTTCACCGCCAGAAAGCTGTGCCGGCAAGTGGTCAAGACGCTTGCCCAACCCCAGTTGCTCCAACAGTTGCACTGCCTGTTCGCGGCTCTGGCGATCGCTTTCGCCACGCAGCAACGCCGGTAACTGTACGTTTTCCAGCGCATTGAGCGTCGGTACCAGCATAAATGATTGAAATACAAAGCCAACATTTTTGGCGCGCAGGGCGGCACGGCCTTCTTCATCCAGCGCGGTCAGTGACTCGCCCAACAAATGCACCTCCCCTTCACTGCCGTCGTCCAGCCCGGCGAGGATCCCCAGCAGCGTTGACTTGCCCGAACCGGACTCGCCAATCAGGGCAATTGTCTGCGCGGGTTTGACAACCAGCTCGACTCCGGTAAGGATGGAGAGCTGATGCTCACCCTGACCAACGTGTTTACTAAGATGATGAACTTCAAGAACGTTTTCCGCTGGCATCTTCCCTTCCTTTTGCTGTTGGGATTATTCAGTTTACGCGCTGTCGCCGCCGATACCTTATTGATATTGGGCGACAGTTTAAGTGCCGGTTACCGCTTGCCGGTGGCGCAGGCCTGGCCGACGCTGCTGGCCGACCAATGGCAGAAAAAACCGGGTGAACCGCAGCTGGTCAACGCCAGCATCAGCGGTGACACCGCCGCACAAGGGCTGGCACGCCTGCCCGAGTTGCTGAAACAACACCAGCCACGCTGGGTACTGATCGAACTGGGGGCCAACGATGGCCTGCGCGGTTTCCCGGCGCAGGACCTGCAGCGCGACCTCAGCCAAATCATCACGCTGGTGCAGCAGGCCGGTGCACAGCCGCTGCTGATGCAAATCCGTATTCCCCCCAACTATGGCCGCCGCTATACCGAGGCCTTCAGCGCGATTTATCCGCAGCTGGCCAAACAGTTCGACATTCCACTGCTGCCGTTCTACATGGAACAGGTGGTGGTAAAAGCGGAATGGATGCAGGATGACGGATTGCATCCCAATAAGGATGCCCAACCGTTTATCGCCACCTGGATGGCGGAACGCCTGGAACCTCTAGTAAAACATGAGTCTAACTAAATAGGGTTGTACACTAGGTAAAGTTATGCAAAAAGCAGTGTTGATAACCGGTTGTTCCAGCGGGATTGGATTGATTGCCGCGCAGGATCTACGTAACCGTGGTTACCGGGTGCTGGCCGCCTGTCGCAAGCCGCAAGACGTAGAAAATATGCTTCAGCTTGGGCTGGAAGGCATTGAGCTGGATCTGGACGACAGTGCCAGCGTCGAACGCGCCGCCGCGCAGGTAATCGAACTGACCGGCGGCCGCCTGTATGGCCTGTTCAACAACGGGGGTTTTGGCGTTTATGGCCCGCTGAGCAGCATTTCCCGTCAGCAGTTGGAACGGCAATTCGCCACCAATCTGTTCGGTACCCATCAACTCACCCAGTTGCTGTTGCCGGCGATGCTACCGCACGGCGAAGGGCGCATTATTCAGACCAGTTCGGTGATGGGGCTGGTGTCCAGCGCCGGACGTGGTGCCTATGCCGCCAGCAAGTTTGCACTGGAAGCCTGGTCCGACGCGCTGCGAATGGAATTGCACGGCACCGGCGTTCAGGTCAGCCTGATTGAACCCGGCCCAATCTCCACCCACTTTACCCAGAACGTCAATCAGGCGCAGAGCGATAAACCGGTGCATAACCCCGGCATTGCCAAGCGTCTGACGCTGCCGCCGGAGGCCATTTTACCCAAACTGCGCCACGCGCTGGAAAGCCCAAGGGCCAAACTGCGTTACCCGGTGACCCTGCTGGCGCATGCGCTGAGCGTCTTACGTCGCATCCTGCCCGGCCGCTGTCTGGACTGGGTATTACGCAGCAACGGTTAATTTGGCTGCCGGGGTTGAAGAATGGCGCTCCGCCCCCATCTAAAAGCCAATGGCTCCGCAAGATCAGAGAGAAAATTACATGCTAGCTCAAGCTGTTGTTGATATTAACGAAACAAACCTGCACCAGACGCTGGAACAGTCAATGTCCATGCCGGTGGTGTTCTACTTCTGGTCGGATCGCAGCCAGCACTGTCTGCAACTCACCCCGATACTCGATAAGCTGGCGGCGGAATATGCCGGTCAGTTCCTGCTGGCAAAGGTCGATTGTGACGCCGAACAGGCCATCGCAGCCCAGTTCGGTTTGCGCTCACTGCCGACGGTGTATCTGTTCAAAGATGGTCAGCCCGTCGACGGTTTCCAGGGCCCACAGCCGGAAGAAATGATCCGTGAATTCCTGCAGCGTTTCCTGCCGAAGGAAGAAGATCTGAAACTGGCGCAGGCGACCGAGCTGCTGGCCGAAGACAAAGCCGCAGAGGCGCTGCCCCTGTTGAAAGACGCCTGGCAAGCCAGCCAGCAACGTAGTGATATCGGCCTGACACTGGCAGAAACCCAGATCGCGCTGAACCGCACTGAAGATGCCGAAGCCGTGCTGGCGACTATCCCGTTGCAGGATCGGGATACCCGTTATCAGGGCCTGGTGGCGCAAATTGAACTGCTGAAACAGGCCGCCGACACGCCGGAAATTCAGCTGTTGCAACAGCAGGTGGAGCAGCAGCCGGAGAACGTCGACTTGGCCGTGCAACTGGCGCTGCAACTGCATCAGGTTGGACGTAATGAAGAGGCGCTGGAGTTGTTGATCGGGCATCTGAAGAAAGATCTCGCCGCCACCAACGGCAGCGCGCGTAAAACCCTGATGGATATTCTGGCCGCACTAGGCACCGGCGACGCGCTGGCCGCCAAGTACCGTCGTCAGCTGTATTCACTGTTGTACTGATGGTTTGGGGCGCAGTGCTTCCGCTGTGCCCCATCCCTTCTCAGCGGTAAACCCGCACCCCGCCTTCAACGCCTTTCGGGCTGAACAACACCTGCCAGAGCTGAATATCACGCGAACGGAATGCGCCGGCACAGGCGTTCAGGTAATAGGTAAACATCCGTTCAAAACGTTCAGAATAGCCCTCGGACAGCATCGGCCAGGCCTGTTTGAAATTCTCATACCAGGCCATCAGCGTGCGATCGTAATCGGCACCGATATTGTGCCAATCCTCCATCACAAAACGTCCTTCGCTGGCTTCGGAGATATGACGCACCGAAGGGAGACAGCCATTGGGGAAGATGTACTTGTCTATCCAGGCGTCGACGTGAAGATTTGTTTGGTTGGCACCAATGGTGTGCAGCAGGAACAGCCCATCGGGTTTGAGATTACGCGCTGCGACACGGAAATAAGTGTCATAGTTTTTAGGCCCCACATGTTCAAACATACCGACGGAAACGATGCGGTCAAACTGCAGGTTCAAGTCGCGGTAGTCCTGCAGCAGAATCTCGACCTCAAGACCGGCACAGCGCTCCTGCGCCAGCTTTTGCTGCTCGACGGAAATGGTGACGCCGTGCACCGATACCCCATAGTTTTCCGCCGCATACTGCGCCAGCCCACCCCAGCCACAACCGATATCCAACAACGACATACCCGGTTTTAACTGCAGCTTTTCGCAGATCATTTTCAGCTTGGCCAACTGCGCCTGTTCCAGCGTTTCGGCCTCCTTCCAGTAACCACAGGAATATTGCATATAGGGATCGAGCATCGCGCGGAACAGATCGTTGCCTATGTCGTAATGCTCTTTGCCCACCTGCCAGGCACGTTTGCGTGACTGAAGGTTGAACAACCGGGTATAGGCAATGCGTGCAATGTCGCTCAGATTTTTTGGCAAACGCTCATCGACACCGGCCTGCAAAATGCGGGTGAATAGCCCATCCAGCCGATCGCAGTCCCACCAGCCGTCCATGTAACTTTCGCCGAACCCAAGCGAACCTTCCTGCAAAATGCGTTTAAACAGCGCCGGGTTATGCACCTTGATATCGCAGGCACGGTTACCATTGATGGCGATACCGGCAGCGGACAGTAATTCCTCCACAATGCGATACCAACGATCTTTTTTTGGGGCGAGTTCATCAACACTGATTGAGTCCATAACAATCCTTGGCACTGATGTCATTTCAAAAAGCATAGTCGCAAATAAAAATGACAAATATTCGAAGTGAAAAGCGGCAATGCTTTTTACTGTAGCCAAGACGGACAACGTCATGAAATGAATTAAAATTATTGAAAACATGCCAATTTGGAATAATTGACGCGGCCCTTCAGCCGCGCGGTTAACTTTCCTGCCAACAACGCGATCACCCCGTGATCGATGTCCCTGCCTGCCCTGCCAGAAGGGCGTCAATATCTTGTAAACCGCCGATATGTGCCACCTTGCCAGTGCGATCCACAAAACGACTCACCGCCATAATCTTTGGCCCCATGGCACCATCGGCTACCGCCATAGGTGCCAGTTCCCGCGTAGTCGCGCTGCGAATAGCCTTTTGCTGCGGTGTCCCCCAATGTTGATAAACCGCATCGGCATCGGTCAAGATCACCAAATGATCGGCGGCCAGCTCTTCTGCCAGTAGCGCCGCCGAAAGATCTTTATCAATCACCGCCTCACTGCCGACTAGCCCCTGCTCTCCCGCCACCATGGGGATACCGCCGCCGCCGTTACAAATAACAATATGATCTCTGGCCAGCAGAATGTTAACCGCCGCAATATCGAGTATTTTTTTCGGCTCCGGTGAAGGCACCACCCGACGTATATATATCCCATCCGCTTTCATCGTCCAGCCATATTTCGCTTCCAGTTCCTTTTGCTGCTCTGGCGCATAAACCGGCCCGATAAACTTACTCGGCTTTAAGTAATCCGGATCCTGGGCATCAACCAATACTCGCGTCATCAGGGTTGATACCGGCTGTGACGGATGGCGGGCGTTCAACTGCTGAGCCAGCATATAACCGATCATCCCCTGGCTTTCGCCCACCAGAATATCCAGCGGGTAAGGCGGTACGTCGCGATAAGCCAGATTCTGCAGCGCCAGCAGCCCGACCTGCGGCCCGTTGCCATGCACAATGGCAATACGAAACCTTTTCGCCAATTTACCGATCGCATCGGCAATTAATGCGATGCTCTTATACTGGTTTTCCGCAGAAAGCACGGCGCCGCGCTGCAGCAAGGCATTTCCGCCCAACGCAATCACTAAGGTTTTCATATTTTCACCTGTCATTAAGTAAAAGACTCCCTGCCGAATAATGATTCGGCATAGCGCTTTAAACCGTGGGAGGACAGCCTGGTTCCTGGTTAATGAAGATCGTTAATCGCCATGACGCCCAACCAGACCCCTAACAGAGTATCGGCGCCCGAGAAATGCCCCAGGCGCAATACCTCATCAATTGCCAAAGGCAGCGCCTCCGGCGTCAGTAATCCCTGCGCCAATCCGTGCAGCGGCGTGGCGAAAATCCCCTGCTCGGCGTAGTGCAGGTAATGCGCGCTGACCAGCGTGGTCAGTCCAGATAACGCCGCTGTTCGCTGGAAAAATGGCGCCAGACCGACAACCGCAACGCGGCCATCAAGATGCGCGCTCAGTAGCATGCCCAGCAGGGTGTCGTCATTACTCGGCGTTAACCCCGGCCCTTTCCCCACAGCACTATCCCAGTCGACCTGATCGCCCCGCAGCCAGCAGGAAAACTTTCGGGACAGCTCGCCAACCTCCGGGCAGAGCGGCTGGGTAACCTGTTGGTCAATGCGACCAAACAGGCCGCATTGAGCCGTTATCCGGCTTAGTGCCTCGCTCAACGGCCACAGGGGGATCTCAGATTGGCGTTCCAGAGCCAGATTCAACCGCGCCGATCGTCGGCTAATGTTTATCCCTCCCAGCAACAACCGCTCACCGGAGAACGAACTACGACCGGTGGCCGGCAAGCGAAGAAGAACATGATCAAACGCGGTGTCATCGATTTGCCAGCCCATAGGACTCAGCCCACAGCCCGCACGATGCAGGGTTAACAACTGATCTTTCTCCGTCAGGAAATTGATCGCCTTGTGGTAACGGCCCACACATCGCAATGAGCCGTAATCCTGCGTCACATGCCGACTGGTCGCCAGCGCGGTGATCTCCATGCTGTCCTCCGATGCTCGCTGATCGCCATTCCCTACGCCGTGATACCCAATTTTTCCGCCAGCGCTTCAATGGCCTGCTCAAAGCAGCCCAGCGGTGCGCGCACGGTACCGGCGCCGATCTGCCCAACGCCGGCATCACGATGGGCAATACCGGTATTGATCAACGGAGTGATGCCCGCCTCCACCACCCGCCGAGCATCCAATCCCAGGCAAGCCCCCTGGAAATCCCAGGTGGGAATTTGCAGCATCATGTTGCGTTCAAGGTAAATTTCAGCCATTTCTTCAGAAATATCCGTGGCGGCACTCATACCACCGGAAGCGCCGACAAAGCGCGTGACGCCCGGTGCCGCCACCATCGCCGCTCCGCCGATGCCGAAGGTCTCGGTAATGGCGCTGTCGCCAATATCCGGGTTAGCGTCGGCTTGGCTAAAGCCGGAGAAGAACAACCCTTCCGGCATATTTACCGGTGCGGTAAACCAGCGATCACCCATGCCACTGATTTTTACGCCGAAGTTTTTACCGTTGCGGGTCATGACCGTCACTATGGTGCCCTGCTTGATTTCCGCACCGGCATCCATCGCGGCTTTACAGTAGGCCATCGCCAGATTGAGGAAGAACTGGTCGGTAATACTCAGAAACTGCATGACCTCCGCAAGTTCGTTCCGATCACGCTGCAACAAGCTGATTTCCGGTGCCAGGCGGCGCATCAATAACGCTGAGGCCGCGATGTTGCGCTGGTGGAACTCATCCCCCATGGCGATCGCCTGCGCCATCAGCGCGGTCAGATCGATCCCTTCTGCCTGCGTTGCCAGCACATCTTTCAGCACCGGCGCCAGCGAATCGCGCATCCAACGCAAGCGTTGCTGCACATCCTCGCCATAGGCGCCAAAGCGCATCACTTTGCCGATGCCTTCGTTCATGTTGCAGTAGGCGTAGTTGCCGTGAACGGTATTTTTTACCACCACCATCGGCATATTGGCGGAGGTGATACCGCCCATCGGGCCAACCGCGCTAACGTTATGGCAAGGGATAAATTCAACTTCACCGTTCTCCAGCAGAGCCAACGCCTGTTGCTCATCCTGTGCCCAGCCTTCAAACAGGCAGGCACCCATGCAGGCTCCGCGCACCGGTCCGCTCATTTCCAGCCAGGTCACCGGCGGGCCGGCATGCAACAGCTTGCGCCCTTGGGCAAGTTGTGGGATCAACTGCTTCGCCAGACTCACATCCTGCCAATGTGGACGCGCCTCACGGATCCGGGCGATAACGGCGGCATTAGCTTGTTCAATCGTTGCGTACATATCCCTTCCTTACTTTAATTTTTTCAATAAGTTGGCCAGGCGTTGATTGCCACCGGCAACTGGCGCCCATTGGTAGTGCACCACGGCGATTTCACTGGTTTGCAAATCGTCGGCGAAGCTGCGCAAGCCGGCGTTAATGACGGCAACGCCGGATAACAGCTCGGGCAGTGGACGCTCCGTTACCGGGCATGTCGGGCTCACCAGTTGGTGTGCCAGTGCTACCGCTTCAGGCAAGGATTGCGCCACCGCTATCCCAGCCTCATCCAGACTGGCTATTTGGCGCGATCGCTGCTGCGGATCCTGTTCAGTGCCGGTCACGGTGGCGATCACCGCCAGCGGATGGGCTGCGCCGCGTTGCTCCCGCAGTTTGATGACCTCGGCTGCCAGAGAAGCTGCCGGATCCTGCTGTGCGCCAAAACCAATCACCACATCCAACAGCAGTACGCCAACCTGAGGCTGCTGTGCCAGGCTGGCAATCTCATGATTGCGGGCAGCGGGATCGATCATCGGATGCGGCCGGCCCTGGGTGTAAAAATCATCCCCCATATCGATGATTCGATGGCCGTCAGCAGCCAACATCGAACCGCGCCGGTGCTCGCTGTCGATCGGCAACCGCAGCTTTTCCGCTAACAACATCGCGCACTCGGCGGCCAGCGTGCCACCTGCGTACAAGCCGGTGATTTTCCCGCCAGGTACCGCAGGCTGCCGTTCCGCCTGCTGTTGCACGTTACCCAGCATGGCAGCCAAACGCGCCGCCTCGTCCAGCGTGTCGGCAAAATAGAGGTTACCGTCCTGCCGCACCTCGGCTTTGGTGCCAAGGAATAGCGCCACCACCGGTTTGCCGAGGGCCTTCATTTCATCGATCACCTTCTGCCGCACCGTTGCAGCCGGTGGTTTAGAGACAAATGCCAACACCCGACTTTGCGGATCCGCCGCTAACATGCGTAATGCGCTGACGGCACTGATGCCGCCGATCTCTGCGGTCAAATCCCGTCCACCCAGACCAATGGCGTGCGAAATCGCTTGTCCCGCCAGAGTAATTTGTGAGATCAACTCCTGAATGCCGGTGCCTGAAGCGCCGATAATGCCAATCACGCCTTGAGGGGCAACGTTGGCGAAGGCCAGCGGCGCACCGGCGATGCAAGCGGTGCCGCAATCCGGTCCCATAACGATCAGCCCTTTGCCGCTCGCCTTGGTTTTTAGCGCGACTTCCTGTTCTATGCTGACGTTGTCGGAAAACATCATCACGTTACAACCGTCGTCCAATGCCCGGTCAGCCAGCTCCGCCGCATACTCACCGGCGATGGAAATCAGCGTCAAGTTAGCGTTCGGCAGCTTTTGTCGGGCGGTTCGCCAGCTGCGCGCCCTGAGCAGTTTTTTCCCGCCCTGCGATCCTTGAGCAATCGCTTTGAGCGCCGCATCCAACGCTGCGCCAATCTCATCGACGATCGCCCCGCCGTCGGATTCGGCTTTGATGGCCACGCAAATATCATTCGGCGTCGCTTCGTTGAATTTCGGGTGCCAGAACCCGGTCACCTCCAGCAGAGATTTATTGGCTGGGGTACCCATCATGACGGATATTTCTTCCACATTGGGTGATTCACTCAGTTTGCGAGAAATAAGCATCAGGCTGACCGAATCCTGAAAGCTTCCTTTTTTAATAAAAGCATGGATCATGGCTATATCCTTAAAACGGCATGTGATATTCGTTTAAGCGTTGCCTATCAAGCTACAATTAAAAAAAAAGCTAAAGGTGAGTCTCGTCACACTTTATTTATTATTAGAAAAAATAACCTAATTCATCACACATTGATTAACAGAGTCTTAAATTACCTTTATCAAAGATATTCTAACAATGCATTTTTGATTCAACGATTTTTTAAACCAATCAAATAAAACACATCTGGATCACATTATTCCAGCCCGGTATTTATACATTAGATAGCAGAGGTGAATTAAATAAACCGCAGTAAAAAAAGGACTGTATATGAAGGTCTCTAAACAACAATTACATCAATTGATTCAGCAAAAAATTCACTCAGCGGGCCTGAATCTGGAACATGCCGGCATCGTCGCCGACGTTCTGGTTCATGCGGACGCACGCGGCATTCACTCTCACGGGGCCGTCAGGGTTGAGTACTATTCGGAACGCATCAGCAAAGGGGGCACCAATAAACATCCCCACTTCACTTTTGAGAAAACCGGCCCCTGCAGTGCCATTTTCGACGGCGATAACGGCGCCGGACACGTCGCGGCCAAATTGAGCATGGATCACGCCATCACCATGGCGAAAGAGAACGGCGTAGCCGTCGTTGGCACACGCCGCATCGGCCACAGCGGCGCATTGTCGTACTTTGTTCAACAGGCGTCTCGTGCCGGCATGATTGGTATTTCTTTGTGTCAATCCGACCCAATGGTGGTTCCCTACGGCGGGGCTGAAGCCTACTACGGCACCAACCCTATCGCCTTCTCCGCGCCGGGCGAAGGGAAAGAATTGGTCACTTTCGATATGGCCACCACCGTGCAAGCCTGGGGTAAAGTGCTGGACGCCCGTTCGCGCAATGCGCCCATCCCTGATACCTGGGCAGTCGATGCCGAAGGCAAGAACACCACCGATCCCTTTGCCGTCAGCGGGCTACTGCCGATCGCCGGGCCAAAGGGCTACGGTCTGATGATGATGGTCGATGTGCTATCAGGCATTTTGCTCGGCCTGCCATTCGGTAAACATGTCAGTTCGATGTATCACGACCTGAGCGCCGGCAGAGAGCTGGGGCAGTTGCATATCGTGCTCAATCCGGGCCACTTCACCAATGAACAGGCTTTCCGCAAAAATATCAGCCAGGTAATGAAAGAACTGAACGATGTTAAACCGGCGCCGGGCGTTAACCAGGTACTCTATCCTGGACAAAATAGCCACGCGCGCGAAATTGAAAGTGAAAAAAACGGTATCGAAATTGTCGACGAAATTTATCAATACTTAATTTCCGATGATATATACCAGCGTTCTTACGACCATAAAGATCCGTTTGCCAGTTAAAGCCTTCAGATAAACGTTAGCATTTACCTTATGACTCCGATTTATTAATCAGCGTAGGTGTTAAAAAGTCATCTCAATAACCTCTCTCAGTGGATAAATGTTCGGTACGCGAAAGTCATTAAGTTCCGTAACCACATTACCACTGAGAAATTGAAAGCGGGCAGATAAAAATGAAAAATTTCCAACAAGAAATTAGTGATATTTCAGGCTGGTTATCAAAAATAGGTGCTGATCCCAGCGGCGGCATGACCCGTCTGCTTTACACCAAAGAATGGGTTGAAGCCCAACAGGCGTTGAAAAATACCTTTGACGCCGCCGGACTTAAAACGCATTTCGACACTGTCGGCAACCTGTTTGGCCGCCTTGAGGGCAGCCAATATCCTGACCAGGTTATTCTTTGCGGTTCGCATATTGATACAGTGGTCAACGGCGGCAATCTCGACGGGCAATTCGGCATTGAAGCCGCTTATCTGGCGATCAAGCACCTGAAGGAAACCTATGGCGCGCCACTGCGCAGCCTGGAGGTGCTCGCGCTGGCGGAAGAAGAAGGCAGCCGTTTCCCTTATGTCTTCTGGGGCAGCAAGAATATTGTCGGTCAGGCTCGCAAGGAAGACGTCCAGCATATTCGCGACGCCAAAGGCATTGGCTTTGTTGAGGCGATGCACAGCGCCGGTTTCGACTTCCCTGCGCAAGATCAGCCGCTGCGCAAAGATATTGCAGCCTTTGTCGAGATCCACATTGAGCAAGGCAAAGTGCTGGAAACTGAAGGAAAAACGATCGGTGTCGTCACCAGCATCGTTGGCCAACGGCGTTATGACGTCAAACTGCACGGCGAAGCTAACCATGCCGGCACGACCCCGATGAGCTATCGTAAGGATACCGTTCACGCCTTCAGTCGCATTTGTTGCGAATCCATCGCCAAAGCGCGGGCCGAAGGCGATCCGCTGGTGCTGACTTTCGGCAAGGTTGACCCTAAGCCGAACACCGTCAACGTCGTGCCGGGCTTTACCCACTTCACTTTCGATTGCCGCCATACCGATCAGGCCACTCTGCTGCGTTTTAGCCAGGAAATCGAAAGCGATATCCAACGCATCTGCGCGGAAATGGGTATTGAGGTCGAAATAGACCTTTGGATGGATGAACCACCTATCCCGATGGATAAGCAACTGGTCAGGTGCGTCAGCCAGTTGTGTGAGGCGCAGCAACTGAACTTCCGCATGATGCACAGCGGTGCCGGGCACGACTCGCAGATTTTCTCCCCATATGTGCCAACGGTCATGATGTTTGTGCCCAGCATTGCCGGCATCAGCCATAACCCAGCAGAGAAAACCCACATCGCTGACCTTAACGAAGGCGTGAAAATTCTGGCGAAGACGTTGTACCAACTGGCCTACACCGAACAGGGGGCCAATTTATGAGCAGCAACGACTTCGACCCGCGCTACTGGAAAAAGATAGTCGTCGTACTCTGTTTAGGCTGGGCGGTAATCTGGATTTACCGCACCATCCTGACGCCGATCTTTCCCGAGATCCAACAAACCATCGGCACGCATTCCAACGCCGAAATGGGGTTGATCGCCAGCTTCTACTTTTTCGCCTATACCGGGATGCAGATCCCGGCGGGCATGCTGGTAGATAAATTCGGCAAGAAAGTGGTGTTAATACCCGGTTTTTGTCTGTTCATCATCGCGACCCTGCTGATTGGTAACGCCACCAGCCTGACCATGGTGTATGCCGGCAGCCTGCTGGCCGGTATGGGCTGTGGTTCCTACTACGGTTCGGCGTATTCCCTGTCGTCAGAAAATATTCCGTTGGAAAAGCGCGGGCTGGCAACCGCAGTGATTAACAGCGGTTCGGCACTGGGCATGGCCATCGGTCTGATCGCGTCCAGCCTGCTGGTGAAAAGCGTCGGCATGAACTGGCAGATCATGTTGTTCATCATCACCGGATTGCTGGTGATAATGACCATCGTGTTCGCCATTGTCATCAAAGGCTCATCGTATCAGACGGCGCCAGTACCGGTCGTCAACCCAAGTGCCGCGCCAGAGGCGCTCGAAGAAGAGCCGCAGGCCAGTGGTTTGTTCAGCCTGCGGATGGTCTCCGCCTACGTGATGTACTTCGCCACCTG
Source organism: Serratia proteamaculans (assembly GCF_008830365.1). GTDB lineage: Bacteria > Pseudomonadota > Gammaproteobacteria > Enterobacterales > Enterobacteriaceae > Serratia > Serratia proteamaculans. The sequence continues at coordinate 645,345 of NZ_WBKI01000002.1, forward strand.
TTACGGCTACTACATGATCGTTACCTGGCTGCCTTCGTTCTTACAGCAGGAACGAGGGTTTGAAGGCGTCGCCATCGGTTTTGCCTCCGCACTGGTGGCCTTTGCTTCGGTGCCGGGTGCGCTGTTCTTCAGCCGTATGTCTGACCGTTTCAGAAGCAAAAAGGTACAGTTGATCGTCTTCCTGCAGATTTGCGCGGCGGTGATGCTGACCTGCACCGTGATCTCCCCAGACTCCACCATGCTGCTGATCAGTCTGGTCCTGTACGGGCTGCTGGGCAAACTGGCCGTCGATCCGATCATGATCTCTTTCGTGGCCGATAATGCGCCGAAAAAAGGCTATGGCACCAGCTTTGGAGTGTTCAACTTCTTTGGCATGTCGTCTTCGGTCATCGCCCCTTTCCTGACTGGCGTGATCTCCGATCAAACCGGCTCCAAAGTCATGGGCTTCTATATTTCCGCCGCCATTCTGTTGGTCGGCACCGTTATTTTCTTCACTGTTAACGTTTTGATGAAACGCACAACTCAATCCCAGGCGGCGACACAGGCCTGACAGCACTTTAACTACCGGGCGCAATTTCCGGCGCCCTTTCAACGATCAGGAGAACAAACGTGGGTTACTTCAACAATCAAACCGGCTATCCAAACGATATTCTGGCATCACGCGCGATTATCAAACGCAGCAACTACGCATTGATTCCGCCGGACGGATTAGTGCGCAATATCATCCCCGGCTTTGAGAATTGCGATGTCACCATTCTGTCGACACCGAAACTGGGCGCCACCTTTGTCGATTACCTGGTCACGTTGCATGACTGTGGGCGCAACACCCGGGGCTTCGGCGGCGAAAACGTAGAAACCTTTGTTTACGTGATCGACGGCGCGGTCACCGCCTCCGCCGATGCTACGGAGTACCCGCTGACCCGTGGCGGCTATCTCTATTGCCCGGCCGGCGTAACATTGCGACTGGAAAACGCCAACGGCGGCCAGCCAAGCCAGTTATTCCTGTACAAACGCAACTATCAACGCATCAAGGGCTATGAGGCCCACGTGGTGAGCAATAACGTCAACAACCTGGAGAAAATCCATTACGAAGGAATGAGCAACGTGATCTTGCAGGACCTGCTGCCCAAGGATCTCGGCTTCGATATGAACATGCATATCCTCTCCTTCAAACCCGGTGCCAGCCACGGCTATATAGAAACTCACGTACAGGAACACGGCGCCTATATCCTGAGCGGCGCGGGTGTCTACAACCTGGATAACGAGTGGGTACCAGTGAAAAAAGGCGACTATATCTTTATGGGGGCCTATGTCCCGCAGGCAGGCTATGCGGTAGGGAAAGAAGAGTTCAGCTACATTTATTCCAAAGACTGCAACCGCGACGTCGAGCTGTAAGTCCCTCTGACCATGATGGCCACCTGCCAGCGCAGCGTGGCCTTCTTCTTTTTTACGTCATCTGTTGACCCATCTGCATCACGCGGGCAATGTTTCTGGCACTTTGCTGTAAATTGATTTCCCCTTGAGATAGGGCACTTTCCAGCGTGCTCAGCCGGGGCAGGATACTGAATATCGCATCAATTCCCTGCTGATGTACCGCCTCTGCCCCCTCGCCCAATACACCCGCCAGGGCAATCACCGGCAGATGATGGCGCTGCGCCATCCTGGCGATGCCCGACAGCGCCTTGCCGCCTAATGTCTGATGATCGATACGCCCTTCACCGGTCACAATCAGATCGGCGGAAATCACCGCATCCTCCAGCCGCAGCGCCGCCATGATGATATCAATACCCGGTTTCAGTTTCGCGCCGAGAAACACCTGCGAGGCGATCCCCATCCCCCCCGCCGCACCGCCGCCTGGGATCTGCCGAACGTCGTTGCCGGTAAACTGTCGGATCACTGCCGCATACTGCCCCAGCGCCTGTTCCAACTGCTCAACCATCGCTGACGTCGCCCCCTTCTGTGGGCCAAAAACGGTTGCTGCACCGCGTGCCCCAACCAAAGGGTTATCCACGTCGCAAGCCACCTCGATGTTGCACTGCTGCAAGCGGCCATCAAGCGCAGAGAGATCGATACCACTCAACGTCGCCAGTTCCACTGCGCCCAAAGACAGCGCCTTGCCATCCGGCCGATAGAAACGCCCACCCAATGCCTGAACCATACCCACGCCGCCATCGACCGTGGCACTGCCGCCTATACCCAAAATGATATGCCGGATCCCCCGATCCAGCGCGTGCCGAATGAGTTCTCCGGTACCATAGCTGGTGGCCTGCAGTGGGTTTCTTTGCGCAGCCGATACCAGCATCAGGCCGCTGGCCGCTGCCATTTCTATCACCGCTGTCCTACCGTCGCCGCTGATGCCATAAAACGCCTCCACTCTTTCCCCCATCGGCCCCATTACCTCAACCCACACCTTCTGCCCGCCGGTGGCGGCGACCAGGGCATCGACCGTACCTTCACCTCCGTCTGCAATCGGCAGACAAATACACTCCGCTTCGGGATAAACTTCACGAAATCCCCGTGCAATCGCCTGTGCCGCCAATTCAGCACTGACGCTTTCCTTGAAGGAATCTGGAACAATAACAATCTTCATGGTGCATCCTTATACGTAATAAATAAAACAGCCATGCATTTCCATTCGAGGTTACTTATGAATAACCCGACGAAAAATACATGGCGAAATAAAATTTAAATTACTTAACGCACTACCCACCATCAATCACCGGGTAAAATGCCGACGCTATTTATTAACCAACTTGGCCGGTACGCTGTAAGTCAGTATCGCGCCTAATATCATCATTGATGACAATACGCACATTGCCACTAAATTACTGTTCGTCAGTTGTTTGAAATATCCGATGATGTAGGGCGATATAAATCCACCTATATTGGCGATGGAATTGATCAGAGCGATGCCCGCCGCCGCACAGGTGCCAGTGAAAATAGCATTCGGCAGGCTCCAGAACAGCGGAGAAGGCACCAGGCTGGAAGCTACCGCCACGCATAACGATGCCATCACTACATACTTGTTATCCGGGAACAGACCGATAAAGATCAACGACACCGCCGCGATGCAGAAAGGCACAATAATATGCCAGCGCCGCTCCCGATGCTTGTCCGAACTGCGCGCGGCGGTCAGCATAGCCACCACCGCGAGCATGTAAGGCAGCATGGTCAACAGGCCAATATCCATCACGGAGACTACCCCGGTATCGCGGATAATGGTCGGTACCCAAAACGCCAATCCCCCCTGGCCCATGACAGTACAGAAACAGATCAGCCACATTTTGGTGAATGCCGACGACTTCAACATGCTTTTCATCGTCCACTCCTGCACACCAACTCCACCATCATTCGACTTGCGCGGTGCACTCTGTTCCATGTCCGCCTTAATCATTGCCTTTTCTTCCGGGCTGAGCCATTTGGCGCTCTGATAGGTATTATCCAGGAAATAGAAAATAACTATGGCGATCAACAGCGCGCGCGGGCCACTGATAAAGAACAGCCACTGCCATCCTGACAAATCCATCATGCCGTTCATATGCTCAATGATCCAACCACATAGCGGGCCGCCAATAATATTACTCACCGGAATGCCACAGACAAACAAGGCGGTCATTTTGGCCCGCTGGCTTGAAGGGAACCAGAGCGTCAGATAAAGGATCACGCCGGGGTAAAAGCCGGCCTCCGCCAGTCCCAGCAGAAAACGTGCCAGGTAGAACTGCGTTGGGTTAGTGATAAAGATGCTCAGCATCGAAATCGCTCCCCATACGACCATCAGCAGGGCAATGACCTTCTTAGCGCCATATTTACTCAGCAGGATATTGCTGGGCACCCCGGCAATGATATAGCCGATGAAGAAGACTCCAGCGCCCAGGCCGTATACCGCCTCCGCCATGGAAACATTACCGTTTAGAATATCCGGCATCATTTGAAACTTGGAGAATGAAATCCCAACGCGGTCCAGATAACCCACAATATAACTAATCAATAAAATGGGCATGATTCGCCAGGCGACTTTTCGATATAAACTATTTTTGTCAGGGGCGGTAAGCACTTTTTCAATCACAGCATTATCGGTTGCCATATAAGTTTCTCCTTGGGTTGGCATCCTGCTATTTATTGTCTTTATTGTTTTAGATCGTTTTTATTGAAGAAGACCCTCTTTATTTATCACAAAGAGGGTATTTTTAATGTCGACCATCTCTAATTCTATTAGTACAGATTTTTATTTATTGGCTAAATTACGATTAGCCGGAAACTTTATGGTTACCCATGATCTCCAGCGCCTGTACCAGCGCGGAATGATCGAGATCGCTCGCACCATTGGCAGCGCAAACGTTGAACAACTCCTGACAAGTGGCAGTATTCGGCAGGCTCAGCGACAAGGCCTTCGCCCCCTGCAACGCCAAATTCAAATCCTTTTGATGCAGCGAGATGCGGAAACCTGGAGCAAAGGCCCGTTTGATCATCCGCTCACCGTGCACCTCAAGAATGCGCGACGAGGCGAAACCGCCCATCAGAGCTTCACGCACTCTGGCCGGATCGGCACCAGCGCGGGAGGCAAACACCAAGGCTTCGGAGACGGCCTCAATGGTCAGCGCGACAATGATCTGATTCGCAACCTTGCAAGTTTGCCCATCGCCGTTGCCGCCGATCAGGGTAATATTTTTACCCATCAGCATCAGCAGGGGTTTTACCCGCTCAAAGGTCGCCTCGTCGCCACCGACCATAATGGTCAGTGTTCCCTGTTTAGCCCCCACTTCACCGCCGGACACCGGCGCATCCAGATAGGCGGCACCCAGTTGGTTGATGCGTTCGGCAAAACGCTTGGTCTCCAGCGGTGAAATAGAGCTCATGTCTACCAGCACCTTGCCGGCAAGCTTACCGGCGGCACAACCGTTGTCACCAAACAACACTTCTTCAACCTGTGGCGTATCCGGAACCATAATGAATATGATCTCGGCCTCGTCCACCACTTGCTGCGGGTGACGGCAGGCAATCGCCCCCCGTTGCACCAGCTCGGCAGGAACTTCATGCAGGGTGTTGGCATACAACTGATGGCCGCCCTCGATTAATTTTTCCGCCATCGGCGCACCCATGATACCCAGGCCAATAAATCCCACTTTCATTTTCGTCTCCTCAGGATTGGTACTTTTTAATCCATGACAGGCCGCTTTCTGTCGTAGTCATCGGTTTATATTCACAACCGACCCAGCCGCGATATCCCATGCGGTCCAGCGCGGAGAAGATATAATCGTAATTAATCTCGCCACTGCCAGGTTCATGACGCCCCGGATTATCCGCCACCTGAATATGGCTGATTTTAGCCAGCAGCCTCTCCATGGTTTGCGTCAACTCGCCCTCCATGCGCTGCATATGGTAAATGTCATACTGCAGGTAAATATTGGGGCTGCCGATCTGCTCAATAAGATCGATGGCTTGCCGCGAACCGTGCAAATAAAAGTTCGGCATGTCGTAGGTATTGATCGGCTCAATCAGCAGACGAATATTTTCCTTCGCCAATGCCTGAGCGGCATAGCTGAGGTTCTCCATCACCAACTCATCGGTCTTATGGCGGCTGACCGACGGATCCGAGTTGCCGATCAGACAGTTGATTTGCCCGCAGCCCAATTCATGCGCATAGTCGATCGCCAACCCGACCCCGTCGCGAAACTCACCCTCGCGCCCCGGCAGGCAGGCAATGCCCCGCTCGCCGGCCGCCCAATCGCCAGCCGGCAAGTTTTGCAGCACCTGCGTAAGTTGATGTTCGGCCAGCGCATTGCGCAGCGCGGCCGCCGGATAGTCGTAGGGGAACATATATTCCACCGCGCTGAACCCTTGCTGCTGCGCATGGCGAAAACGCTGCATAAAATCCACTTCATTAAACAGCATGGATAAGTTTGCTGAGAACTTTGGCATGGTAATTCTCCTCAACGGTAGTCAAAGAAGTTGACCGAAGTCGGCGCATCTTCTGGCGTCTCTGCAATCGGCTCGAACTCATTCACATTATCCAGCTCGGTGCCCATAGAAATATTGGTGACACGCTCCAAAATAATTTCCACGACCACAGGCACCTGATGTTTGTTCATTAACTCCTGCGCCTGCTGGAATGCCGGGGCAATATCTTCCGGTTTGAAAACGCGCAGCGCTTTGCACCCCAAACCTTCAACCACTTTGACGTGGTCCACGCCGTATTCGCCGAGTTCCGGGTTGTTAATATTTTCAAACGACAGTTGGACGCAATAATCCATATCGAAACCACGCTGAGACTGGCGGATTAAGCCCAGATAGGCGTTGTTCACCAGCACATGGATGTACGGCAATTTGAATTGCGCGCCAACCGCCAGTTCCTCAATCATGAATTGGAAATCGTAATCACCGGACAGTGCGATCACCTTGCGTTTCGGATCGGCAACGCATACGCCCAGCGCGGCTGGCAGCGTCCAACCCAACGGGCCAGCCTGACCGGCGTTGATCCAATGGCGAGGTTCAAACACCTGCAGCATTTGCGCGGCAGCGATCTGCGACAGTCCAATAGTGGTGACATAGCTGGCATCACGACCAAAGGCACGGTTCATCTCCTCATACACCCGCTGCGGCTTGATTGGCGAGTTATCAAAGTGGGTTTTACGCAGCAGAGTTTGCTTGCGTTGCAGGCAGGTCGCGCACCAGGCTTCACGATTAGGCAACTTCCCGTGTTCAAAACGGCTACGAGCCGTATCCACCAGCATCTGCAAAGCAATGCGCGCGTCGGAGACAATCCCCAGATTCGGGCAGATGACCCGACCAATTTGCGTCGGCTCAATATCAATGTGGATCACTTTACGGCCGGCAGTGTATTTATCCACCGAGCCGGTGTGGCGGTTAGCCCAGCGGTTGCCAATGCCAAACACCAGGTCTGAATCCAGCAGGTTGGCGTTGCCATAGCGATGCGAGGTCTGCAAACCTGCCATACCGGCCATCAGCGGGTGATCGTCCGGGATCGCCCCCCAACCCATCAGTGTCGGGATCACCGGCACATTGCAGATTTCGGCTAACTGTTGCAGCAAATCTGCCGCATCAGCATTGTGAATGCCACCACCGGCAATAATTAGCGGTTTTTTCGCTGCACAGAGTAAATCCAATGCCTTGTCGATCTGCGCCTGAGTCGCCGCTGGCTTGTAAGCGGGCAAAGACGAGTAAGTGTCTGGATCAAACTCGATTTCCGCCATCTGCACATCGAATGGCAGATCGATCAGTACTGGCCCAGGACGGCCGGAACGCATCAGGTGAAATGCCTGCTGCAACACGCGCGGCACCAGCGCCGGTTCCTGCACGGTCACGGCCATCTTGGTCACTGGCTTGGCGATAGATTCAATATCCACCGCCTGAAAATCTTCTTTATGCAACCGCGCACGCGGCGCTTGTCCGGTAATACACAGAATAGGAATGGAATCCGCCGAAGCGGAGTACAGCCCGGTAATCATGTCGGTGCCCGCAGGGCCGGAGGTGCCAATACATACGCCGATATTGCCCGCCGCAGCGCGGGTATAGCCTTCCGCCATATGCGAAGCCCCTTCCACGTGCCGCGCCAGATAATGCTTGATGCCGCCATGTTTGCGCATCGCGTCATAAAACGGGTTAATTGCCGCACCAGGAACACCGAAAGCGGTGGTGATCCCCTCCTTTTCCAGCACGTACATTGCAGCATCTACAGCTCGCATAATTGCCATGTTAATTCTCTCCTTAAATGTTGGAAAATTTTTCCAACTTAAATTCTATTTCAAAAAAACCCGTTTGGTGATCAAACGGGGATTGCTACTCTATGTGTACGTCAGTCGGTCACGACCCGCCCAACATGCAACGGCTTATGTCTTGCTGCGCGATTCACCCAATGCGGCGCTGATGTCTCTGGCAACTTCACCCACCAGTTCTCCCAGTTCCTTAAAGCGCTCCTTACCGACCCGCGAGCTTGGTCCGGAAATGGAGATGGCTGCGATCACGTTGTTATTGCGATCAAAAATCGCCGAGGCCAAGCAGTTCAAACCAAGAGCATGTTCTTCATCATCAATGGTGTAGCCTTGCTCCAAAGACTGATGTAAATCCTTACGCAGTAAATTTACGCTGGTGAGGGTCTTCGGCGTATAGGACTGCAGGCCGGAACGCACGATCAAGTCAAGCATTTCCTCTTCCGCCAGCGGGTACAGTAGCGCCTTGCCTGCGCCTGACGCGTGCAGCGGCAAACGGCTACCCAGCGGGGCGCACATGCGTACCATGGCCTGGCATTCACACTGGCGAATCAGCACCGCATCAAAATTATTGCGGATCGCCAGGTTAGCGGTTTCACCGGAAAGCAGCATCAGCCGACGCATAAACGGCCCCGCCACCGACACCACATCACGATCATTCATATAGGCTGAGCCAACGGTGAATGACTGGATGCCGATATGCCACCAACCAAGTTGCGGATCCTGAAAAACGAACTCTGATTTTTCCAACACTTTCAATAACCTGAATGTCGTTGAAAGGGGCAATTCCAACTTTTCTGACAGCACGGAAACGGATGAACTCCCCCCGGCATTCGCCAGATACTGGAGGATCTCCAGCCCACGATCCAACGCCTGCGCCCCTTTGGTTGCCCCTGCATCGGTCGATGGTCTCCCTTTCCTGCGTAATTCGGTCATTCAAGCTTTCCTTCGTCTGTTTCATCTGCCCGCTATAATAAACACCCTCCGCTACAGGCGACCAGCGCTATCCAAAAACAATGCGATAAGATTCAGGTAAACGGCTAACGACGCAGTTATCCGGTCCCGCACGATCGATGGTGAAAAAGTCGGTGACTTTCTCATAGGCAAACAGCGGGTGGTGCCAGACATTGCGATGATAGTTAACCCCCTGCTTGCCGTTGGTGATAAAAGCGCGCAGCGTGCTAATGGGAACCTCATCTCCAGGCTCCGCCACTATCACCACAAAACGCTCGCCGTTCATCGGAATAAAGGCCTGCGACGACAACGGATGCTTTTCCAGCAGTGAAAAAGCCATTGGCAGTTCGCTGGGTTCCGCCCGGTTGATGCTGGCCAATACCCTATTGCCATCCGACACTTCGATTTTGGCAAGATCGTGATAACGCTCCGTTTTTCCATCATTGATATGAAAGAAACGCGAACCTTCTATTTGCAGTACATCACCATAGGGCGCAAAGGCTTCTGGCGTTAACTCAGCGATTATTAGATCCATATAATTCTCCAAGGCTCATTACCCAGACGATGGTTAAAACGACGATACTGTTCCTTTCAAGCCTTCACTCTAGACAGAGCATGGTTAATTTGACAGCAATTTTTTGGAAAATTTTTCCATAATAAGATCAATCGCACATTTTATGCACCAACGATAAATATAAATGTTTTAAATCAATTAATTGAATCGCCTCTCAATAAAACATGCCTCAGTCATTAGCGGTACCCTGTGCCGTCAATCGCACCGTTGCACGATGATTCTGTGACCGGGATCGTGGGGTTCAGCTTTGCCGCTGCCTATCGCACCGCAACATCAGTAGATTCTTTTTATCGATAATGGAAAGACAGTGTCAGCCAAGGAGCCCTCATGCTGGATCACGAGACCATTCGGTCGTTTATCAAAGTTGCTGAGTGTCAGAGCTTCTCCCGTGCAGCCGAATTACTGCACAAGACCACAGCCACCATCAGCTACCGCATTAAAACGCTGGAAGAGAGCATCGGCACACAGCTATTTATCCGCACAACACGTACCGTAAACCTGACCCCGGCAGGGGAATACCTGTTGGAGCGTTGCCGTCAATGGCATGATTGGTTGGACGCCATGCCGGGCGAGTTGAGGCAAATCAATGATGGCGTCGAGCATCAGGTCAATATCGTTATCAATAACTTGCTATACAACGCCAGCGCCGTCGCTGGCCTGTTAGCTTACCTGCATGAGAAGTATCCCTTCACGCAGTTCCACATCTCACGACAGGTCTATATGGGGGTGTGGGACGCACTGCTGAATGAAGACTGCCATTTGGCGATCGGCGCGGCGGGGAGTGAATCGCTGGAAAACAGCATCAATGTGCTGCCTCTGGGTAAGATTGAGTGGGTTTTTGCTATCGCACCACAGCATCCGCTGGCTAATGCACCCGATCCGCTTGGCGAGGCGCAACTGCGCGCCTACCCTGCCATTAACGTCGAGGATACTGCTCGCCACCTGGCAAAACGCATCGCCTGGCTGTTGTCAGGGCAACAGGAAATCAAGGTACCGGATCTGCACACCAAGCTTGAATGCCACCTGCGCGGCCTGGGGATCGGCTTCCTGCCACGCAGGTTATGCCAACCCTATATCGACCGCGGCGAACTGGTGGAAAAAAACCTCAAATACCCCCGTCATAACTCGTCTCTATCACTGGCGTGGTCAGACACCCGCTGCGGTGAAGCGGTGAAAACCATTATCGGGCTGTTCCAGACGCAGGATCCACTGATTGCAGGGCTGGTTTGCGCATTGGACTAAGGTTTTTTGACGGTATATCAGTAGGCATTCCTGCAGGGCTGGCGTAATATCTGTTTACATATGTCTGACAGGAGGTTTGCCATGTTCACCCTTATTCCCATCGTGATTGTCGTCGCACTGATCATCGTATTTGCCGGCGTCAAAATTGTTCCGCAAGGGTTCCAATGGACGGTGGAACGCTTCGGCCGCTACACCAAAACGCTGATGCCCGGTTTAAACCTGGTGGTGCCTTTTATGGACCGCATCGGCAGAAAAATTAATATGATGGAGCAGGTACTGGATATCCCTTCACAGGAAATCATCTCGCGCGACAACGCCAACGTGGCCATCGATGCAGTGTGTTTTATCCAGGTGGTCGATCCGGCGCGTGCCGCTTATGAAGTGAGTAATCTTGAGCTGGCGATCGTCAACCTGACCATGACCAACTTCCGTACCGTGCTCGGTTCCATGGAGCTGGACGAAATCCTCTCGCAACGTGACAGCATCAACAGTCGCCTGCTGCATATCGTCGACGAAGCCACTAATCCGTGGGGCATTAAAATCACCCGCATTGAGATCCGAGACGTACGTCCGCCAGCAGAATTAATCTCGGCAATGAACGCCCAGATGAAGGCCGAGCGAACCAAGCGTGCAGATATTCTGGAGGCCGAAGGCGTGCGTCAGGCTGCCATCCTGCGTGCCGAAGGTGACAAACAGTCGCAAATCCTCAAGGCAGAGGGTGAACGTCAGTCGGCGTTCCTGCAGGCAGAAGCCCGTGAGCGTGCCGCTGAAGCAGAGGCGCGAGCCACTCAACTGGTGTCCGATGCTATCGCCAGCGGCAATATCCAGGCAGTGAACTACTTTGTGGCGCAGAAATACACTGATGCGTTGCAGAAAATCGGCTCCGCCAACAACAGTAAAGTCATCATGATGCCGCTGGACGCCAGCAGCCTGCTTGGTTCAATTGGTGGCATTGCCGAACTGTTGAAAGACAACAAAGGCAAGTAATCATGCTCGAACAAATTGCAGCAAACCCGCACTGGTTTTGGCTTTCCCTCGGCGGGCTGCTGCTGGCGGCAGAAATGCTCGGTGCCAGCGGCTACCTGTTGTGGAGTGGCGTATCGGCACTGGTGGTCGGCGCCATCGTCTGGCTGTTGCCGCAGTTGGGCTGGGAATGGCAGGGGGTGATTTTTGCCGTACTGACCGTGGTAGTGGCCTACCTGTGGTGGTACTGGCTGCGCCAGCGCCCGGCTGCAGCTTCCAGCGGTCCGCAGGTGCTGAACCAGCGCAACCGCCAGTTGATTGGCACCCGCGCCACGCTGATCGAACCTATGCATAACGGTATGGGGCGCATTAACATCGGCGACAGCAGTTGGCGTGCCCAGGCCAGTGAAGATCTGGCGGTGGGTACCGAGGTCGAAGTGATCGCCGTCGAAGGCATCACTCTGGTGATCCGGGCTACCACCCGTTAGTGATTATGGCAACAACCCGCCAGATTGTTAATGATCGGGCACTCGGCTCCGTCATCACCCGGGCATTGATCCGCCAGCGCCACTAAACGCTGGCGCATCTCACCGAGTTCGGCAATGTGCTTTTCAATATCCGCCACTTTTTGCAGCGTGCGCGCTTTCACATCGGCGCTATGGCGGGCCGGATCGTTAAACAACGCCACCAGCTCACGGCATTCATCCAGATTAAACCCCACCTGCCGAGCCTGGCGTAGCAGCGTCAGTTCTTCAATGTGCTTTGGGTTATAGCTGCGGTAACCGTTGTCGGTACGGATTGGCGCAGTCACCAGCCCTTTCTCTTCATAAAAGCGGATTGCCTTGCTGGTTAAACCGGTTTTTTTCGCCACGTCGCTGATATTCATTTTCACTCCTTGACCTTCCCCTTGCTAGAAGGTTTATCCTTCATTCTTAGTGAAAACAGGTCAAGCGGTCAACCTTTAAACACCGCTCTTGAGAGGAATCAAACCATGTCACAAGTTACCGTACTGGCATTGCAGGGGCTGACCTGCATGCATTGTGTTGGCAGCACACGTAAAGCTTTAGAAGCCGTGCCTGGCGTTACCGCCGTGGATGTCGCCCTTGATAGCGCCAAAGTGACCGGCGATGTCACGCCACAAACGCTGATTAACGCAGTGGAACAGGCCGGTTATCACGCCAGCCTTGCCTAACCCCCATAGACCGAACCAGGACCACGGGGCGCAATTCATCGCGCCCCGTTTCCTTTGGGATAATTCCTTCACTCTTCAGACTTTCTTGTATGCCAGATAGCGTTTAGCATGGGGTAAATGTTACGCCCCTCACCTTTCAAGCTGAAAGGCGAACAAGTTATTCAGGAGCCACGCTGTATGGGTCAACTGTTACGCCGCATCGCCGCCTTTCTCGGCCTGATCTCCCCCATCACCTATGCCTATCCGGCACTGGACATTCGACTGCCCGGCGATCGTCAGTTCCATCTGGTGGGCAGTATTCATATGGGGACGGTGGATATGTCACCGCTGCCGGCCAAACTGGCCGCACGCCTGAAGCAGGCGGATGCCTTGATTGTGGAGGCCGATATCACCGGTTCCGCCTCCCCCTTTGACCACATCGAGCAGCAGGCAGAACTGGATCAACGACTCTCCGAACCGGAGTTTCAGCAATTGCTGACGCTGTGCCAAGAACTGGGTACCGATGCCGAGACCTTTTCAACCCTGCCCGGCTGGCAGGTGGCGCTGATGATGCAGGCTCGTCAGGCTCAGCGGCTGGGGCTGCGCGCCGAATACGGCGTGGATTATCAGTTGTTGCAGGCCGCCAGGGCACAGCATAAAAAGGTGATCGAGCTGGAAGGTGCTGAACAGCAGATGGCGATGCTCGAGCAGCTACCGGAAGGGGGCATGGCGCTGCTGCGTGATACGCTGGAGCACTGGCATACCAACGCACGACTGCTGCAAACTATGGTGAGCTGGTGGCTGGACGCGAAACCCAACGGCATGCTGGAAACCCTGCCCGCGACTTTCAGTGCCGATCTGTACGACGTGTTGATGCATCAGCGCAACCGCGACTGGCGACAAAAACTGGAAGCTTTACCGGCTGGCAACTACGTAGTGGCGGTGGGTGCGCTGCATCTGTACGGCGAGGATAATCTGCCGGCAATGCTGCAGGGGCAGTAAAAAAAGTGGCCAATATCGCTACTGGCCAGTCAAAGAGGAATTTCTTGTATTTTAGTTATACGCATAGCAACCGTGTTAACGGTTACAATACACAGGGTAGCAACCGAGTGAACATCTTGGCAACCCGCTTTACGCTGCCGCTGCTCAGGTTGCTGTTACCGTTATATTTTTGTCGTTTTGTTGCAACCCGTTGCACCCTTGTGCGTCGGGATAAATAGGAAAACCCATGACGCCCGCAGTGATCCTGCTTGAGAAACAAAAAGTTGCCTTTACCCTTCACCCTTATCATCACGACAGTGCAGAAACCAACTTCGGTGATGAAGCGGTGAAGAAACTTGGACTGGATGCCGACCGCGTTTATAAGACACTGCTGGTGGCACTGAACGGTGATGCCAAACATCTGGCGGTAGCTGTCACGCCGGTCGCCACTCAGCTGGATTTGAAAAAGGTCGCCCGTGCACTGGGGGCTAAAAAAGCGGAAATGGCCGATCCGTTGCTGGCGCAACGCGTCACTGGTTATCTGGTGGGTGGCATCAGCCCGCTGGGGCAAAAAAAACGCCTGCCAACGGTGATCGACAGCCCGGCACAGCAGTTCGCCACCATTTACGTTTCTGGCGGCAAACGCGGGCTGGACATTGAGCTGGCGGCAGCAGATCTTTGCCGATTGTTGGCCGGTAGCTTCGCCGATATCGCCAAGCGCGATTGAAGAGCCAGGGGAGCCTTAAGGCTCCCCGGCTACCACTTACTGATAAACGATCTCGCCCTTCGGCTCATAGGCCGCCGCATCCAGCGGTGAGTGCTTCTCAATGTACTGTTTCAACACTTCGGCATCGATAAAGCCGGTATTGACGTAGCTTGGCAGAGTATCAAGCTTCGGATAACCGTCCCCACCCAGCGCATTGAAATTCAGCGTTGCCATACGATAAGTTTTATCCGCCTGTAGCGGTTCGCCTTTGATTTTGACATTGCTGACGCCCTGCTGACCGTCCGCCGTCAGGCTAACGTTGGCAAACTGCGCGTAGGCACCGGAATCCACCTTCATGTTGGCGACTACCGCCAGGTATTTTTCCACCTCGCTGCCTTTCATTTCGACGTAAACCAGGGTATTGCCGAACGGTTGTACCTTCAGCACGTTTTTATAGGTAATGTCGCCGCCTTCAATCGAGTCACGTACCCCGCCCCCGCTCATTACAGCGAAGTCGGCCTCGGCACGTTCCATCTGCGCGGCCAACAGCACGCGCGACAGGTTGGTCTGAACAAAGCGCACCTTGCTGCGATCGCCTTCCAACTTGCCGTTGACGCTGCCAATTTTCACGTCCAACTGCGCCTTGCCCTTTTCCTGGAACGGCGTCAGCAGTTTCATCATCGACGCATCTTCCGCGATCTGCTGGGTGTAATACACGCGCTCACTGGTGCCGTCGGCTTTCTCCACCTTCTTCTTCAGATTGACCGGGATTAGCTGATAATTCACCAGCTTCAGTTCGCCGTTACGGAACTGGAAATCGGCACGGCCGACATACTTGCCCCACTCGTGCGCCTGCACGATCCAGGTGCCGTTCTGACGATCCGGCGAGCACGGGGTGCCCGGCACATAATCCACCTGCTTGTGGTTTTCACCAGCCATACAGACCGGATCCTGCGAGTGGCCACCGACGATCATGTCCAGATAACCGGCAGGCAGGCTGCGCGCCATTTCGACATCACCGGGTGCGTTAGAGCCGTGGTTGCCGTCATCATAATGGCCCATATGGGTCGCGGCGATGATCACGTCAGGCTTCTCGTCCTTACGCAGTTGCTCTACTACCTGTTTGGCTTCCTGCGCCGGCACGTGGAACTCGATGTCGGTGAAATATTCCGGGTTACCAATCTTGGAAGTGTCATCGGTGGTCAGGCCGATCACCGCAATTTTGATGCCCTGTTTGTCGAACAAGGCATAAGGCTTGAACAGACGCTGCTGGGTGCTTTTCTGATAGATGTTGGCCGACAACAGCGGGAAGGTGGCCCACTTCTCCTGCTGGCGCAGCACGCTGAGCGGATTGTCGAATTCATGGTTGCCGATCGCCATCGCGTCATAGCCCACCAGATTCATGCCACGGAAGTCCGGCTCGGCATCCTGCAAGTCTGATTCCGGCACACCAGTATTGATGTCCCCCCCCGACAGCAACAACAGGCTGCCACCCTTGGCCACAACGTCCTGACGGATGCTATCCACCAGCGTTTTTTGTGCACCCAGACCATATTCGCCGTGGTCGTTCTGCCAGAAATGGCCGTGGTGATCGTTGGTGTGCAGAATGGTGATGTCGTAGGTCTTATCCTTTTCCCAGGCGCTGGCGGCTCCCGACAGGAAAGTCAGGGATACGGCCAGGGCACATGCGGTGGTTTTTAACGAAAAGCGCATGGCGAACTCCATATGATAATTAACTGTTTTTTTGAGGTGGACGAAATTGTAGCGCGAAACGAAGGTAACAAATTTCAAATTTTTGCGATATGCGTCAAATTATGTCGGATATGGTAAATAGTGAACAACTTGCCTAAGATATCTGCTCTGTCCTCTAAAACTTACCAGGCTAATAATAAAATGACCGACCGTAGCGAAACTGCCCTGCCACCGGCCAAGAGCAGTGCGGTTAAAGGGACGGCTTTCTCGATCCTCGGAGCCATCAGCGTCTCTCACCTGCTCAATGACATGATTCAATCGCTGATCCTGGCGATTTACCCGATCCTGCAGGCTGACTTCAGCCTCAGCTTCGTGCAAATCGGCATGATTACTCTGACCTATCAGCTCACGGCGTCCTTATTGCAGCCGCTGATTGGTTACTACACGGATAAACACCCGCAGCCTTATTCGCTGCCGATTGGCATGGGCTTTACCCTGTGCGGTCTGCTGCTGCTGTCCGTGGCCAATACCTTCCCACTGGTGCTACTGGCTGCTGCGCTGGTCGGCACCGGCTCGTCGGTATTCCACCCAGAATCCTCCCGCGTAGCGCGTATGGCGTCCGGTGGCCGACATGGCCTGGCACAATCGCTGTTCCAGGTGGGAGGCAACTTTGGCAGTTCCCTCGGGCCACTGCTGGCGGCACTGATTATCGCTCCTTATGGCAAGGGCAATGTCGCCTGGTTCTCCCTGGCGGCCCTGCTGGCCATCGTGGTGTTGTTGCAGGTCAGTAAATGGTATCAACAGCAGCATCGTGCGACAAAAGGCCAGCCTAAAGTGGCCTCGATGGTGAAACCGCTGCCAAAACGTACCGTTACCTATGCGATTGGCATCCTGCTGGTGTTGATTTTCTCCAAATACTTCTACCTGGCGAGCATTAGCAGCTATTACACCTTTTATTTGATGCACAAGTTCGGTGTATCCGTGCAGAATGCCCAATTTCACCTGTTTGCTTTCCTGTTTGCCGTAGCCGCAGGCACCATTATTGGCGGGCCTCTTGGCGACAAGATAGGAAGGAAACGTGTTATTTGGGGCTCTATTCTTGGTGCAGCCCCATTTACCCTGATTTTACCCTATGCATCTCTGTACTGGACCGGCATTTTAACGGTGTTTATCGGGATAATTCTCGCTTCAGCATTTTCCGCCATTCTGGTTTATGCTCAGGAACTGATCCCCGGCAAAGTGGGTATGGTTTCCGGCTTATTCTTCGGTTTTGCTTTTGGTATGGGCGGGTTAGGCGCGGCAGTCCTTGGTTATGTCGCAGATTTGACCAGCATCGAGCTGGTCTACCAAATATGTGCTTTCCTGCCGTTGATCGGTATTATCACTGCTCTACTGCCAAATATGGACCATAACGCCAAATAACCCTGTTGAAACCCCGGTTGTAATCCATCGCTCAACCGGGTCATCTCCCACACAATCCCATGTTATTTGACTTATTAAGTGTTAAATCCCCTTACTGGCGCACCAAAAGCGGAATCCTCTGCTTTTTCGCAAAATAGCTATATTTAGCTAAGCAAGGCGCGAACAAATGCAATAAACTAAATGTATCTTTTCGTAACTCTGTTGCGTTTCCCTCTCTGCTGCGATGCATAACTAGAAGGAGTCTGGATGCATAATTCAACACCGCTAATCTCCACCATTGTCGGAGGGTTAGTACTCGCCTTCCTCTTCGGTATGCTGGCAAATCGCCTGCGCATCTCCCCACTGGTGGGATACCTTGCCGCAGGCGTACTCGCCGGCCCGTTTACTCCCGGTTTTGTTGCCGATACCTCGTTGGCTCCAGAACTGGCGGAAATCGGTGTGATCCTGTTGATGTTCGGTGTTGGCCTGCATTTCTCCCTTAAAGACCTCCTCGCAGTAAAACATATCGCCATTCCCGGTGCCGTCGCGCAAATTGCCGTCGCCACCCTGCTCGGTATGGGGTTGTCGAAGCTATTGGGTTGGGATTTGATTTCCGGCCTGGTGTTCGGGCTCTGCCTGTCCACCGCCAGTACTGTGGTGCTGTTGCGGGCGCTGGAAGAACGCCAGTTGATTGACAGCCAACGCGGGCAAATCGCCATCGGCTGGCTGATTGTGGAAGACCTGGCGATGGTGCTGACGCTGGTACTGTTACCGGCCTTTGGCAACATGCTGGGTAATGACAACGCCAGCAGCAGTCAACTGCTGATCGAGCTGGCCATTACCATTGGCAAGGTCATCGCCTTTATGGCGCTGATGATTGTGGTTGGCCGCCGTCTGGTGCCGTGGATCCTGGCGAAAACCGCCAGTACCGGCTCACGCGAGCTGTTTACCCTGGCAGTGCTGGCGCTGGCGCTTGGTATTGCCTACGGTGCTGTCGGCTTCTTTGACGTCTCCTTTGCCCTGGGGGCCTTCTTCGCCGGTATGGTGCTGAATGAGTCGGAGCTGAGCCACCGCGCCGCCCACGACACGCTGCCGCTACGCGATGCGTTTGCCGTACTGTTCTTTGTCTCGGTCGGCATGCTGTTTGATCCGATGATCCTGATCCGCGAACCGCTGGCGGTGCTGGCAACGCTGGCGATTATCGTGTTCGGTAAATCAGCCGCGGCGTTCCTGCTGGTGAAAATGTTCGGTCACTCCAAGCGCACCGCGTTGACCATCTCTGCCAGCCTGGCGCAAATTGGCGAGTTCGCCTTCATTCTGGCAGGGTTGGGGATCACGCTGGGCATGATGTCGGAGCACGGTCGCAATCTGGTGCTGGCTGGGGCTATCTTGTCGATCATGCTTAACCCGCTGCTGTTTACCCTGCTCGAGCGTTATCTGGCCAAGACGGAGACCATAGAAGACCAAATACTGGAAGAAGCGGTAGAAGACGAGAAGCAGATCCCGGTCGATATGTGCAACCACGCGCTGGTGGTCGGCTATGGCCGCGTAGGCAGCCTGCTGGGGGCCAAGTTGGCCGAGGCTGGCGTTCCGCTGGTGGTGATCGAGAATTCCCGTCCACGGGTTGAGGCGCTGCGTGAACAGGGCATCAAAACGGTATTGGGCAATGCCGCCAATCCGGAAGTAATGGATCTGGCGCGACTAGACTGCGCTCGCTGGCTGTTGTTGACCATACCCAACGGTTACGAGGCCGGTGAGATCGTAGCCTCTGCGCGAACCAAGCGGCCCAATATCGAGATTATTGCCCGGGCGCACTACGATGACGAAGTGTCGTATATCTCCGATCGCGGCGCGGATCAGGTGGTGATGGGCGAACGGGAAATCGCCAACAGCATGCTGAATATCCTTAAACTGGATACGCTGACTGAAGAAGAGAAAATGGGTGGCTGCCCGATCTGATGTGGCAAGCGATGTAAAAAAGGTCCGGCTTGCCGGACCTTTTGTTTTTTACCGTTCCCAGTAAGACTCTTCCAGGCTGTCTTCCCGTTCCGGCAAGCCGCGCGTCAGGCGCGGTGAATGCTGGTTCAGCACCTGATAGCTGACGCGGTTGGCGTATTTACACACCTGCGCCAGCGAGGAGTAAGTCAGGTAACTGCGAACGTGCTTGCTGGAGTTCGGCACGTTATTACGGTGAAAACCGTTGGCGGCAATATCATGCAGCAGCGCCGACAGCGCGCCATCACCGGCACCGTTGGTGTTCATGATTTTCTCAGGCCCACCCATGTATGGCGCAATGTGCGAATAGATGCGGAACGGGCTTTCACAGCTTTCACGGCGCATGGCGCGGCTAAACTCATAGCGGTTGAATTCAGCAATATGCCCCGGCAGCAGCGGATGCTGGGTTTCTCGCTTGTTGGACTCTTCGGTGTAACCCGCCATATACAGACCGTTTGGCCCGGCGGTGCACAGCACCAGATCGACCCATTCCAGCGCCATATCCGAAGCGGTCAACGGATCGCTCAGCCCGGTCAGTTCCAGCGCTTCATCTTCATTCATCGCCAGGATCGACACGTGCTGTTTCAGGAAGTCGCGCCACCACTGCGGGTTATCGGCAATCACGTACTTGGTGCCGAGCGTCAGAACCACCGGCACGTCGTGCTTTTTGGCAAACGCGATCGCCTGCATGGTGGCCGCCGGCATCGGTTCCCCTTCCTTGCAACGCACCAGGTAGGACGTCAGTACCAACGCCGAAGCGCCGGCAATCACTTCTTCCGTGACGCTTTCCGGCCGCAGTTGGTTCATCTGCCCCGGGCTGATGGCGAAGGTTCGCTCACCGCTTTCACCGATCAGCGTGAAGCAGCGGCCAATGGCACCGTCAACGGCCTGCAGATAGTTAAGATCGGTACGGCTGGAGGTATTGCACAGGTAGCGGTAGGCGTAGCTGCCAATCTTGATATTGCTGCACATCACGCCGAGCAGTACCGAACGGTCGTCCGCCAGCACTGAATAGTTGTGCAGGGTATTGCCGATAGTGCCGCCGGCAAACTGATGAGTGATTAAATTATTGTCGATCAGTTCCTGATACAGCGCCTCGGCGACGTCATCTTCGATCACCAGGGAATGCCCCAGACTCAGTCCATAGCGCTGGACGAAGCTGTCATCCACTTTTGCTTCGATATCCACCAGCGTCTGGTCAATACCGACGACATAGGAGGTGCTGATTTCATTTTCGGGTAGAGCTTGCTGCAAGAGCGGATCGCGGGCGTTCACCGGAAAATAGTGTTTGGACTTACGTTTACCAGGAAATTTCATTTAATTGGCGGCAGTGGCAGTTAACAGGCAGAGAATGTTAGCACATTCCTGCCTGATTGATGATGGCTGTCACCATTTTGCATGCTGAGGATCAGAAGCGTTGCGCCACCAGTTGCTGCATCATATCAATGTGCGCCGGCTCGTCGTTCAGCGCAGAAATGTACTCGAATTTCTCACCGCCGGCCTTGAGGAAGATCTCACGGTTCTGCTCTTTGATCTCTTCCAGCGTTTCCAGGCAGTCCGCCGAAAAGCCGGGGCAGATCAGCTGAATATGTTTAACGCCCTGAGACGGCAGACCTTTCAGGGTTTCGTCGGTGTAAGGCGTCAGCCAGGGCTCACGACCAAAGCGCGACTGATAGGTCATCATCACCCGATCCGGCGCCAGCGGTAATGCCGCCGTCAGAGCACGTAACGTGTCTTCACAACGCTGCGGATAATCGTCACCGAGGCGCGCATAGCGCTTGGGGATGCCGTGGAATGACAGCACCAAACGATCCGGCTGGCCATGTTCAGCGAACGAATGCTCAACGCTCTGGCGCAGTGCGGCAATGTAGGCCGGGTGCTCGGCATAATCACGGATAAAGCTGACTGACGGTAGACGGCGGTAGCCTTTCAGTATACGGGCCACTCCGTCCCACACCGCAGCACTGGTCGAACAGGAGTATTGCGGATACAGCGGCAACACCACCAGGTTAGTCACCCCTTGCGCCAGCAGCTTGTCGATCGCCTCGGCCAAGCTCGGGGAGCCGTAGCTCATACCCAGTTCAACTGGCGTGTTCGGCATGCGTGCGGCCAGTGCGCGCTGCTGACGGCGGCTGTAAACCAGCAACGGTGAACCTTCGTCCATCCATACCGACTGATACAGCTTGGCAACCCGCGGTGAGCGGATCGGCAGGATCGCTCCGTTGAGGATCGGCCACCAGATTAGAGGGGCAGTATCCACCACGCGGTCGTCACTAAGAAATTCCTTCAGATAGCGTTTTACCGCCGACGAGGTCGGAGCATCTGGTGTGCCCAGGTTCACCAGCAATACTCCGTGTTTCTCTTGCTTCATCTCAGTTCCCCTTGATTCCTTGCAAGCTAACCCCCCGTTCTGGGTCAGGGGATTAACCTCGATTAATGGCGCCTATTGTAACGGAAAAGCGCCTCATCGGAACCGATATCAGCAACAGGTAGTGCCCATGGTGAAAGAGGTGACCTCAGCCTTGCGCCAGCCGCCAGACCGCCGCCACGTTGCGTGCCGTCACCTCCAGATTAATGGCCGCGTCCGTCAGGGCCTCTTCCAGCGTGACGACGCGATCGAGCACCGAAAAGGCTGCGTCAATGCCATGCTGGTGCACCACCTGATAATCTTTCGACAGGCTGCCCGCAATGCCGATCACCGGCAGGCCATAACGTTTGGCCACCCGTGCCACGCCAATCGGCGTTTTACCGTGGATCGACTGGCTGTCCAGCCGCCCTTCTCCGGTGATCACCAAATCGGCATCACGAAGCGCCTCTTCCAGCCGTAAAGTTTCAATCACGATCTCAATTCCCGGTCGCAAACGGGCGTTGAGCATGCCGAGTAATGCTGCCCCCATTCCGCCCGCCGCACCGGCACCCGGCGCATTGAGCACCTGACGGCCGGTAGCCTGCTCCAGCAAGCGGCCGAAATGGCTCAGTGCCGCATCCAACTGCGCCACCATCTCCGGCGTGGCGCCCTTCTGTGGGCCAAACACCGCAGAGGCACCATGAGGGCCACACAAAGGATTATCCACGTCACAGGCGGCCGTCACGCTCACCTGCTGCAGGCGTGGGTCCACCCCAGAAAGGTCGATTTGCGCTAACCGGGCCAGCGCCGCGCCCCCCGGTGCCAGCGGTTGCTGGTTGTCATCCAGCAGCCTGGCGCCCAGCGCCTGCATCATACCGGCACCGCCATCGTTGGTAGCGCTACCGCCGATGCCCAGAATAATCGCCTTCACGCCGCGCTCCAGCGCCGCCAGGATCAGCTCCCCGGTACCGTAACTGGTGGTAATGCGCGGATCGCGTCGACCATTAGGCGCCAGATGCAGGCCGGAAGCGGCCGCCATCTCAATCACGGCGGTTTCCCCCTCCCCCAGCAAACCGTAAAAGGCAGATACCGGCTGGCCCAGCGGGCCAGTCACCTCAACGCTGACGATTTCTCCGCCGGTAGCCGCCACCATCGAGTCCACCGTACCTTCACCGCCGTCCGCCATCGGCAACTTCACATACTGCACCTGCGGGTAAATCTGGCGGAATCCGCGCTCGATGGCCTCGGCCACCTCCATCGCACTCAGGCTCTCTTTAAATGAGTCTGGAGCAATAACCACTTTTTTCAGCGTTTTCATCAGTATTCCTTATCCCGCCAGATTAAATACGCCAAACATCAGCGCCGAGACGGCCGCGATGGTAAAGCCGATCAGGGTTTCATACGGCAATAGCTTCAGCCGTTGATGGACTGCCATATTGACGCTGCCACCGGTAGCGTGGAAGAAGCTGCCGTGTGGCAAGTGATCCAGCACCGTCGCACCGGCATGGATCATCGCCGCACCGGCCAACCCGCTGACACCCAGCTCCAGCAAGGTACTGCTGAATACCCCGGATGCCACGGCGGTGCCGGCTGTGGTCGAGGCCGTCGCCATCGACATTAGCGCCCCCGAGAGTGGTGCCAGCAACCAGGCCGGCATCCCGGTGTGGGTCAATCCGTTAATCAATGCGTCCTTCAACGCCGAGTTGGCGATAATACCTGCCAGCGTACCTGTGCCGAGCAGCATAATGGCCACCGGTGCCATGCGGCTCAGGCCAGAAACCATAAATTGATTACACTGGCGAATACGCCCCATCAACAGGGCCCCGACCAATCCGCCAACCGGTAATGCAATCAGCGGATCAACTGCGATACCGGCGATCGGTCGCAGCGACAGCAGCACAATGGCAACCAACGGCGCGCTGATCGCCGCCGCAAAACCTGGGCGAGAACCTTCGGCATGCTGAGTCAGTTCCTCTGCCATCACCTTTTCACCCTTGTTACTCAGGCGACGGGCCAGCAGATAGGCCACCACCAACCCACACAGGCCGGGCACGATACCGGCCATCATCACCGAGGTCAGCGGCACATGGAAGTTGTCGGCAGCGGCAATGGTGTTCGGGTTGGGCGACATCACGTTACCGGCCTTGCCGCCGCCGATCATCGCCAACAGGATCGCCCCCCGCGAGATCCCGGCCTTCTGGGCAATGGAGAGTGCGATCGGCGCCACGGTGATCACCGCCACGTCGATAAATACCCCAACCGCCGTCAGGATCAGTGTAGCTATCGCCAGCGCCAGCAGCGCGCGGGTTTCCCCGACCTTGCGGACAATGGTTTCAGCAATGGTGTGCGCCGCGCCGGACTCAATCAACACCCCAGCCAGCACCCCCGCCGCCAGAATACGCATCACAGCGTTGGTGATGCCCTGAGCGCCGGTGATCATCAGCGTCACGGTCTGTACCAGATCGGCGCCGCCACACAATCCACCGGCCAGTGCACCGGCAATCATGCCGTAAGCCGGCGGGACCTTGCGTAAAATCAGAACGATAGCGACGACCAATGCCACCAGCGCCCCCAATGTGGATACCGTTGTCATTATTATTTTCCCCGTTGTTGGTGTGGGGAAAACATATCCTGAGCGCCGAACATTAGCGTGAGAGGAAGCCACAAAAACTCGCCGTGTGGTGCGCCGGAAAGTTGTGGTTTTACACAACTCAGTGGTGCATCAGCATGCCGATATACAACTGCAATGCATCAGCTAACTGGTTGATTTTCAATCCGGTAATCGCCTCAATACGCTGCAGGCGATAACGCAGGGTGTTGACGTGGATATGAAGCTCGGTGGCGGTCTGCGTCTGATCACAATTCCGCGAAAAATAGTGCCGCAGGGTGCTGCGCAGTACCCCTTTTTCATCGCTGGCCTCCAGGATCTGCCAGGGGCGAGACAGTTCCTGTGCCCGCCAGTCCTCACCCAAATCACACAGCAATGAGGGCAGAGGATAATCTTGATAGAACAACGTCTTGTGACGCAGTTTCAGCCGCTGCGCCATCGCCTGCGTGGCGCGGGCGGTCAGGTTTGAGCGATGCAGTCCCGTTTCACCACTAAAAAAACCGCCAATAATCAAACGCAGGTTGAAACGCGACGGCAGCTGGCTTTGCAACTGCTGTGCCTGCTTGCGCTCCTGCTTCAAACTCCACTCCCCCTGCACCAGGCTGGCGGGCCGCAGCAGGATCATTTCGTTGAAGCCGGTGATGGTGAGCAGCGCTTCGCGCTGGGTGTGTTCCAGTTCCGTCAGCAGTTCACGTAGCAAATGCGGTTGCGGATCCTGCAACTCCACGATCCAAACAATACGCGGCAGTTGCAGATCCAACCCAAGGTAGGCAGCCATGGCCTCCAGCGAGGCCGATGCCGGCTGCGGCTGCAGCAACTGGTTTGCCAGCTCCTCGCGGTAGCGCTTTTCCCACTGGTTTTGGCTCAGCAGTGCCGCCTGCTCCACCATCAGCTCAGCCGCCATTTTTACCAGCTCGGCATAGGCGCGCACCTGGGTTGGCTCACCGGAAATGCCGATCACCCCTACCTGCTGGCTACGAAAACTGAACGGCAGATTGATACCAGGACGCACGCCCTTCAGGTGCGCAGCGGTGACCGCATCGATTTCCACCACCCGATTTTCGGTCAGCGCCAGTACCGCGCCCTCATGGCGCTGGAACAACCGTGAGGGGTTGCCGGAGGCGATGATGACGCCATTGCTGTCCATCACGTTGACGGAATGATTGATGATACCCATCGCCCGCTGCACGATCTGGCGCGCGGTGGATTCTGCCAGCAAATTGGTGGGTCTGAGCATGAGGATGATCCCCGAGGGTTACATGGGGGCAGTTATACGCCATTTATCGCAGATGATTAAAGCACACAGGCGCAACAAGCCACGGCGATCACAGTTCGGCAGGGAAATGGCAAAAAAAACGCCAGACCGATAGGGCCTGGCGCTATACACCGCAATGAAAAACCGATCAGCCGAGGATGGTTGCCAGTTCAGCGCTCACTTCGGTCACTTTACGGGTGCCGTCGATTTTACGGTATTGGGTGTTGCCTGCTGCAGCTTCTTTGCTGTAGTAGGAAATCAGTGGTGCCGTCATCTGATGGTATTCCACCAGACGCTTACGCACGGTTTCTTCCTGATCGTCTTTACGAGTCGTCAGTTCTTCACCGGTCGCGTCGTCTTTGCCTTCCACCTTCGGCGGATTGAATTTAACGTGATACACACGGCCAGACGGCGCATGTACGCGACGGCCAACGATGCGATCAACGATCAGTTCGTCCGGCACGGCAAATTCCAGCACGTAATCCACATTGATGCCGGCTTCTTTCATTGCATCAGCCTGTGGAATAGTGCGTGGAAAACCGTCCAACAGGAAGCCGTTACGGCAGTCTTCCTGAGTGATGCGTTCTTTAACCAGTGCAATGACCAGCTCATCGGTCACCAGCTTGCCGGCGTCCATGATTTCTTTCGCCTGCTTGCCCAGTTCACTGCCGGCCTTCACGGCTGCGCGCAACATATCACCCGTAGAGATTTGCGGAATACCGTATTTCTCCATGATGAATTGAGCCTGAGTACCTTTACCAGCGCCCGGAGCGCCCAGCAGAATGATACGCATTGCGTAAATCCCCTTGCTATGTAGTTTTTATAAAATTGCGAAAACGCCCAACCATACCATTTCAGGGGGGGCTGGCTCAAGGTACGCGAGGAAATCGATTGCGGAGCAGAAAGGACAAAAAAGAGGGTAAAACGCTGAAAATCAGTGAGAAAAGCAAAAAAAAACGCCTCCAACCTTTAGGTCAGAGGCGTATAAGGTCAAAATTATGCGGACAACAGCTTATTCATGCGGCGGATAAACTGATTTGGGTCTTCCAGCGTGCCGCGTTCGGCCAGCAGCGCCTGATCCAATAACAGGTCAATCCATTCGGCGAATTGTTCGTTATCGCCCACATCGGATGCGCGTTTGACCAGCGCATGCTCCGGATTCAATTCGAAAATGTATTTCACTGCCGGCGCTTCCTGGCCCGCAGCGGCAAACAGTTTTGCCATCTGAGTGCTCATTTCATCGGCGTCGGTGATGACGATAGCCGGCGTATCGGTCAGGCGGTGCGTCAGACGCACGTCCTTCACCCGATCGCCCAGGAGGGTCTTCACGCGGTCAACAAACGGCTCCAGCTGCTTCTCAGCGGCCTTCTGCTCTTCGGTTTCATCCGCCAGTTTGTCCAGCGCGTCGTCCGCCTTGCTGACCGACTGGAACGGCTTACCGTCAAACTCGGTCAGATAGCTCATCATCCATTCGTCGATGCGATCGGAAAGCAGCAACACTTCGATGCCTTTCTTACGGAACAGCTCCAGGTGCGGGCTGCTCTTGGCGGCGGCATAGCTGTCGGCAGTGATGTAATAAATCTTCTCCTGCCCTTCCGCCATGCGACCAACGTACTCTTCCAGCGAGACAGTTTGCGCCGAGCTGTCACTCTGGGTAGAAGCGAAACGCAGCAGCTTGGCAATGGTTTCTTTGTTGTTCGCGTCTTCCGCCGGGCCTTCTTTCAACACCAGGCCGAACTGCTGCCAGAACTTCTGGTAGCCTTCCGCGTCGTCTTTGGCCAGTTTTTCCAGCATCTGCAACACACGCTTGGTCAGCGCGCCGCGCAGGTTTTGGGTCACACGGCTGTCCTGCAGAATTTCACGCGAGACGTTCAGCGGCAGATCGTTGGAATCTATCAGGCCGCGCACGAAACGCAGGTAATTCGGCATGAACTGCTCAGCGTCGTCCATGATGAACACGCGTTGTACGTACAGTTTCAGACCGTGCTTGTGATCGCGGTTCCACATGTCCCAGGGAGCCTGCGCCGGGATATACAGCAGGCTGGTGTATTCCTGCTTACCTTCCACCCGGTTGTGGCTCCAGCTCAGCGGATCGGTAAAGTCGTGAGCGATGTGCTTGTAGAACTCTTTGTATTCTTCGTCGGTGACGTCGGCCTTGCTACGGGTCCACAGGGCCTGCGCCTTGTTGATTTTTTCCCAGGTAACGGTGCCGTCTTCTTCGTTTTTGCTTTCAATCTCAACCGGCAGTGCGATGTGGTCGGAGTATTTACCGATCACCGAACGCAGGCGCCAGGCGTCGAGATATTCATCTTCGCCTTCGCGCAGATGCAGAGTAATTTCAGTACCGCGATCTTCTTTGCTGACATCGGCAATGGTGTAATCGCCTTCGCCGACAGATTCCCAGAACACGCCCTGATCGGCGGCTGCACCGGCAGCACGGGTACGCACGGTGACTTTATCCGCCACGATGAACGCGGAGTAGAAGCCCACGCCGAACTGGCCGATCAGTTGGCTGTCTTTGGCCTGATCGGAGCCGATAGACTCCAGGAAGGCTTTAGTCCCTGATTTTGCGATGGTGCCCAGGTTTTCAATCACTTCTTCGCGGTTCATGCCAATGCCGTTGTCGGCAATGGTCAGCGTACGCTGGTCTTTATCGAAGGAAAGACGCACACGCAGCTCGCCGTCGCCTTCATACAGCTCAGGCGTGGACAGCGCGCGGAAACGCAGCTTGTCGGCGGCGTCCGAGGCGTTGGAGATCAGCTCGCGCAGGAAAATTTCTTTATTGGAGTACAGCGAATGAATCATCAAATGAAGCAGTTGTTTTACTTCAGACTGGAAACCACGGGTTTCTTGACCTTTCATACTCATTGATTACCTCAAAGACAATAGCTACCAAAATCGGACAATGAGGATCAAGTGGGGGTCAGGGTATTGTTTTTCAAGCGACTGGAGGGAAATTTTTGCAGAATAACTGACGGGGCAGGATAGCCCCGTCAGAGAAAAGCATCAGAACTTGATAACGTGGCGACCGGCCAGGGAATGTGACAGCGTGGTGCCGTCAACCATCTCCAGCTCCCCCCCCACCGGCACGCCGTGGGCAATGCGGCTGGCCACTACGCCATACTGACCACACATTTCGGCGATGTAGTTGGCGGTTGCGTCGCCTTCCACCGTCGGGTTAGTCGCCAGGATCACTTCGGTAACGCTTTCTTTTTCCAGCCGTTGCTCCAGCCGATCCAAACCGATATCCCCTGGGCCAATGCCATCCATCGGCGACAGGTGGCCCATCAGCACAAAGTAGCGCCCGGCGAACTGGCCGGTCTGCTCAATGGCGTGAATATCAGCCGGGCTTTCCACCACGCAGATCTGGCCGTTTTGTTGACGGCGCGGATTGGCGCAGATGGTGCAGATATCCTGCTCGGTGAAGGTGCGGCAATCGGCACAGTGGCCGATTTCCGACATGGCGCGGGTCAGCGCCTGCGCCAAACGCATGCCACCGCTGCGATCGCGCTGCAACAGTTGGAATGCCATGCGCTGCGCCGACTTCGGGCCAACGCCCGGCAGGCAACGCAACGCCTCCATCAATGTTTCAAGGAGCGGGCTGGTTTGCATCAGAACGGCATCTTAAAGCCAGGTGGCAGTTGCATGCCATTGGACACAGACGCCATCTTCTCTTTCTGGGTTTCGTCGATGCGACGGGCTGCGTCGTTGATCGCAGCAGCGATCAGATCTTCCAGCATATCTTTATCGTCTTCCATCAGGCTCGGATCGATCTCCACACGACGGCAGTTGTGCGCGCCGTTGATGGTGACTTTCACCAGGCCGGCACCGGATTCGCCAGTCACTTCCAATTTGGCGACTTCTTCCTGCATCTGCTGCATTTTTTCTTGCATTTGCTGGGCTTGCTTCATCAGGTTGCCCAGACCGCCTTTACCAAACATAGTCGTCTCTCGTCGCTAGGGCCGCGCACTTTACGCAGCGTTTAAATGGGGCGAATACTGTCTTCATCCAGATCCGCGTCGAAGAACCGGCGCAGCGTCTGAATATGGGTATCCGCAACGATCGACTGGCGCGCCTGCGCCAGTTTTTCTTCGTAAATGGCTTGTCGCCATTCCAGCGGAGTCCGCTCCGCCGGATTATCGTCTTCCACCACGGTCAACTCAACCGGGCTGCCATACAGCTCGCTGAGCGCCTCGGTCAGCACCTTCTGCGCCGAAGGCGAGTTCAGGTGACGCTGCGACGACCGCAGATGGAGACAAATCTTACCGGGTTCCAGTAGCTGTTTAACTGCGTTTAATGCCAACTGCTGTACCAGTTTCGGTATTTTCAGCTTATCGATTTCCGCCGCCCAGGCATCGCGTTCCAGCGATTCAACCACCAGTTTGGCCGACAGCTCGGGGGTTTTCTCATGCTCGAGCGCGGTACGCTGCGCTTTCGGCGTGGCCAGCGGCTCCGGTTCGGCCACCGGCTCGGTCAATGCACGCCAGCGGTAAGCCTCCGGCTTGGCCGGTTTTTCCTGCACGATCTTTTCCGCCTGGCGCTGCTGGCTGCGCTCAGTCACGGAAGCCAACCGCTCCAGTGCTGAGTTTGCCGGCCGCGCTTTTCCAGGCGCCGCCGGTTCACTCTTTTTTGGTGTGGATGCTCCCTGCTGCCTCAGCAGTTGGGTTCGCGCCTTTAATAATTGCGCGGTGGCATCCGGTAAATTCGCTTGCTGATTGTTCTGCGGCGCAACCTGCCCTAACGGCGGAGGGGCGTCCTGAAACTGTGACGGCTGGGCCGCTTGAGCCTGTGGCTGAGCCATCTGCACTGGCGCGGTTTGCACCATCGCCACCGGCTCCGGGATCACCGCTTTCGGGTGAAACGCCAGCGCGCGCAGCAGAGTCATTTCAACCCCCATGCGGCGATCTGGCGCAAAGGACAGCTCTTTGCGTCCAACCAACAGCGTTTGGTAATAGAGCTGTACGTCAGTCGGCGGCAAGGTACGGGCCAGCTCACGCAGCCGCTGTTCAATGGCGGCATAATGATTGTCCAACACCGACGGCAACAGTTGCACCATCGCAATCCGGTGCAGCAACGCCAGCGTCTCGACCAGCAGATTTTCCCAATCGACACCGCGCGAAGCGGCCTGCGCGACCTGGGCCATCACCTTTTCGCCATCGGCACTGACCAGCGCTTCGAGGATCGCCAGCGGCTGTTCGTCGTCAAGCGTGCCCAGCATTTGGCTGACGGTGGCGGTAGTCACCTGCCCCTGGCCCATGGCAATCGCCTGGTCAGTGAGACTCAGTGCATCACGCATGCTGCCATCGGCGGCTCGCGCCAATAGCTGCAACGCTCGCTGATCGCTGGTGATCTGTTCCGCTTGTAGCACCGTTTCCAGTTGGCCACGGATCTGATCGACATCCAGCGCCTTGAGATGAAATTGCAGACAGCGTGACAGAATCGTCACCGGCAGCTTTTGCGGATCGGTGGTTGCCAGCAGGAATTTGACGTGCGAAGGCGGCTCTTCAAGCGTTTTCAACAGCGCATTAAAGCTGTGACGCGAGAGCATGTGCACTTCGTCAATCAGGTAAACCTTGAAGCGGCCGCGGGCGGGAGCGTACTGGACGTTATCCAGTAAATCGCGGGTATCTTCCACCTTGGTTCTGGACGCGGCGTCGATCTCGATCAGATCGACAAAACGTCCCTGCTCAATCTCGCGGCAGTTGTCACATTGACCGCACGGTGTGGCGGTGATGCCGGTTTCACAGTTCAGGCCTTTGGCCAGCAGGCGCGCAATGGTGGTTTTACCCACGCCACGCGTGCCCGAGAACAGATAGGCGTGATGGATCCGCCCCAGCGAGAGGCCGTTAGCCAGTGCAGTCAGGACATGTTCCTGTCCGACAACATCTGCAAACGTTTGAGGGCGCCACTTACGGGCAAGAACCTGATAGCTCATTAATACCGGAAAAGTCGAGTAATCTGGAGGGTCATGCTAACACAGCCCCGCGGCGATCCGCGAGGCCGTTGTGGTAATGCAGATCAGTGGCCGGAGAAGTTGACCAGGCTGTAGCATTCAATACCCAGGGTGTTTAAACGCGCTTCACCGCCGAGATCCGGCAGGTTGATAATAAAGGCGGCGTCGGTGACTTCACCGCCCAGACGGCGGATCAGTTTTGCGGTGGCTTCAATGGTACCGCCGGTAGCCAACAGATCGTCCACCACCAGCACTTTATCGCCGGCGCTGATAGCATCGGTATGGATTTCCAGTCGGTCGGTGCCGTATTCCAGCTCATAGCTTTCGCTGAGGGTCTCACGCGGCAGCTTGCCCGGTTTACGTACCGGTACAAAGCCCACGCCCAGTGCCAACGCAACCGGAGCGCCAAACAGGAAGCCGCGCGCTTCGGTGCCAACCACTTTGGTGACGCCCGCTTCACGGAAGCGCTCAACCAGTAATTCAATGCTGGCGGCATAGGCCAGCGGGTTTTCCAGCAGGCTGGTGACGTCACGGAACAGTATGCCCGGCTTAGGGTAATCCGGGATGGTTTTGATACTGTCTTTAATAAACTGAAGCTGCTGCGCAGTAGCGGTCATAATTGTTGCCTGATAAAACTGCCTGATGACTTGCGCACAGGTCGTCTGCAACCCGCGCACGAAAACGCTCAAATTTATGCAAACTGGCGGACAAATGCAACCGGCGGCGTGCGATCAACGCTGTTTTTGTTGCGGCAGGTCAACAACCGGCAGACGCAACATAAAGATCAGCAGAATGGCCAACATCACTAACAGTATGCCGCGCACCCACCAGATTTTAACCAACCACAGAGAAACCGCGAACGTCAGCACAATCATCAACACCGCCTTCCATTTTGCCCCGGGCGGTAATGCCCGGTGCTGTTGCCAGTGGCGCAGATAGGAGCCAAACCAGGATCGGTACAGCAGCCAGGCATGGAATCGCGGCGATGAACGGGCAAAGCACCAGGCAGCTAACAGCAGAAACGGCGTGGTCGGCAGCAGGGGCAATACCACGCCCAGCGTCGCCAGCACCACCGCTAACCAACCGAGGATTATCAATAACCAACGCGTCATGCGAGTCCTTGTCCATCAACCTGTCTGCCGTCACTTTATCATCGGCCTCCCCTGCGTCACCAGCCGCAACGGCCGGAATATACGCACAGCGCTTGTTTCACGGCGTGATCGAAGGCAAGCTGAGCCCAATATCATCGTCATGGAGCCAACGTGAGCACTCAGCGTCTTTTACAAGTGTTAGAACAGCAGATCACCGTGTTAGCCGGTGAAATCACGCCGCAAGGCGACGCCCCGATCCCTCAGGCACGCTTTGACGCTGCGTTATTTTCCAACCGTGGTACCCGGCTGCGCGATTACCTGACAGAAGTACAAAAGAACTTTACCCAGTTGCAAACCGCAGCCAACGATAGCCGCACTACCCAGGTGGCCTTTCTGGCCGAGAGACTGGTGGCGCAAATCACCGCCCTGCAGCGTGAATTAGCGACCCAGGCGTTGCGCCGGAAAAATCAGCCCAAGCAAGTGACGGCCGTAGATTTGTATCACAAGCTAGCCGAACATCAGGATTATGAACGTCGGATCATTTCGATGATCCAGGATCGGGAAAGTCTGTTAGGCAGGCAGACCACGCTGGCGGCGCAGCAAAAACTGCAGCATGAGCTGGCGGCGCTGGAAGGTCGACTAATGCGTTGCCGTCAGGCGCTGGCACGTATTGAGCGCAGTATCGAACGTAAAGAAAACGGTTTTTGAAGATTTATCACAATATTTTAATGATTATTCCCCTCCGCGGATCTTGTTCACTATACTCAGCCGAAGCGAAGCATCACTCATTCATCTCAATTTAAACGTGGGTTTTATGTCTCTGGAAAATGCCTCAGCAGAATTGCAACTGGCAGTAGATCTGATTTATCTGCTGGAATGTAATGAGATCGATCCGGCTACCGCGCTGGCGGCGTTGGATATTGTCAAACGGGACTATCAGGAAAAATTGCAACGCAACGGTGTGACCTCCCCTTACCTGCCTGTCGACCAGTAAAAAGGGTTCAGCCTGCGCTGAACCCTTATCCTTATCCTTATCCCATTAGCCTGCCGACATGCCGCCTTCATCCGGTGATAACGTCCGTTTCACCTCCTGCACCTCGTTGCCCTGCTGATTGTGCAAGTACACCTCAAGCTGGTTGAAGGCAATATTGATATCGTTCTCGCGGCACAGGCGTTCGATCGAGCGGTTCAGTTCGTCAACGGTATAGCTACGGTCACGCAACTCACGCACGTACAGGCGCAGTTCGTGATCCAGCGTGCTGGCGCCGAAATTCAGGAAGAACACCTGCGGTTCAGGATCGGTCATCACCCGCGGATTATCACGCGCCGCCTGCAGCAACACCGCTTTCACCTTGTCCAGATCGGAGCCGTAGGCCACGCCAACCTTGATCAATACGCGGGTGATGGTGTCTGACAGCGACCAGTTAATCAGCCGCTCGGTGACAAACGCCTTGTTCGGGATGATCACCTCTTTGCGGTCAAAGTCGGTGATGGTGGTGGCGCGAATACGAATTTTACTGACCGAGCCGGAGAAACTGCCAATAGTAATGGTATCACCGATGCGGATCGGCCGTTCAAACAGGATAATCAGGCCGGAGACAAAGTTGGCGAAAATCTCCTGCAGGCCGAAGCCCAGCCCCACGGTCAAACCGGCGGCCAGCCATTGCAGCTTATCCCAGGATACGCCTAGTGATCCGAGCGCGGTCACTGCACCCACGGTGGTGATCAGATAGGTCAGTATGGTGGTGATGGCGTAAGAGGTGCCCTGCCGCAACTGCAACCGCGACAGCACAACCACCTCCAGTAAGCCCGGCAGGTTGCGCGTCATGACGTAGGCGACAATAACCGCAGCAATCGCCACCATCATGTTGCCCAACGTCACCGCCTGCGCCACGCTGCTGCCGGCGACGGTGCTGGTGTAATGCCACAGCGTGATGCTGTCCAGATACGAAATCACCGTCACCAGATCGGACCAAATGGCATAGAAGGCGCTGGCAAAGATAATAAACAGGGCCATGGTGGTCAGACGCAGCGACTGCTGGTTGATCTGGTCAAGCGCCAAAGGCGGCTCTTCGATCGGTTCCAGCCCATCGGCCCCCTCTTTTTCTTTCGCCAGACTTTGGCGACGGGCCAGCGCACGACGATAGGCCAAACGCCGCGCCGCCACGCTCAGGCCGCGAATAGCCGTCAGATAAACAATGTTCCAGAGGAAGAACAGATACAGGCTGTCGATCCAGCGACCGGCCAGCCGCAGCGTGGTGTAGAAGTAACCGGCAAACATCAGCCCCAGCAGGATCAGCGGTGTGGCGGCAATCGCGGTAACAATCACCAATCGCACTGCGTGCGAGCCTTTCTCACGCCAGCTGTCACGGCACATCGGGAACACCAGTACAGCCAGCAGCGCCAACGTCAGCATCACCACCACCTGACCGATGACATCCTCCACCAGCCGCAGCGGCGCTTTCTCGCCCAATACCGACCAGAAGATCAACGGCAACAGCGCCAAGCCCAGACGCACCGTCTGCCGGCGGTAGTGTGCACAAAGCTCAGGAGTGAAATTGAAGTGCCGCTCGCAAACGCCCCCCACCGCCAGGGTGCGATAGGTGAAACCGAAAATCAGCCAAAACAGCGCCAATTGTTGCGACAGCGCCCAAATAAAATCACTGAGGCCAATTTCGGCACGATAGCACCAGAAACCGGCACCCAGTAGCAACGCTGAGCCTGGCAATACCTTCAGCAAGGTCAGTATGATGGCCTTTGGCGTGTGCAGTTGGCCATCACGCTTTAACTGCCCAACATCGTTAGCCAGTTTCTGCAAATGGCTGTCGATCAACTTGTAGCGCCAGCGCAGCAGGCCGAGCAACAGCAGCAACGGGATCAGAATGACCAGTGAATTCAGCCCGCCCTGCACCATTTTGCCGATGTCTAATTTGAAGTCGAGAGTGGCAATCTGATCCCTGAGCGCGCCCGGCAAGGCTTTCAGCCACGCCAGATCAACCGGCTTGTTGCTGTTGACCCAGAAAATCTGCTGAGTCAGCGTATCCCGTAGCGAGCTGTTAACGCTGGTCAGCTGCTGTTGGTTGATCTGTAGACTGATCGACTGTGCCAACTGATTACTCAGCTGTTTGTTTAACTGATCCAGCAGTTCACGTCGCATATCGACGATTTCGCTCAAAGCGTCAAGCACGTCCGTGCTGGCTTTTTCTTTACTGTCGGCAACCAGCTTATTGATGTAGTCGTCACCTTTGAACAGGTCGTCGCGCTGTTGATTGATATCAAACTGTTCCAGACGCAGATCGGCGATGCGCGTGCCCATGTCCGCCACCAACGTGCCCTGCGGCAGGCTTTGCTGTTGCTGGTACAAAATGCGCGACAGCACCAGACTGCCTTTCAGCACCTGGATTTGTTCTTTCAAATTGCGCTCCGCCTGCAGGCCGCGATCGAGCCAGTTCTTCACCCGAATATTCTGCTGGAACAACACGTTGCTCTCTTCGGTGGCGGCAATCAGCCGCTGGCTGAGCTGGCGGTTAATGTCCAGTTCTTTACTGACCAACTGATCGTGCTGGATATCCGTGGCGTCTTCCGGGTTCTGTGCCTCTTTGGCGGTTTTTTCCGACAGCGTCAGGCGCTTGCTGTTGACCACCTCTTGTAGCAACTGCACGTTGTGGTCCAGCGCATCAATGTGCCCGGTGGTGTAATCACGCTGCTTTTGCAGCAGATCCTGCAAAGTGGTGTTGGCCTCCAGGCTCTTGCGCTGCAGATCAATTTGCGCATTGAGCAGCGTCTGTTCGGTCGCCAACATCACTAACTGGCTGTCGCGCAGTGAGTTTTGGCCCGGTGTCTGATCGTTGATCTGGTTGCGGATCTCCTGCAGACGCTGCGAAGCGGTATACATGCTGCTCTGTACCCGCTCCGGCTGGGTCTGCAGCGAAACCAGTTGGCTGTTATAAGTCGACAGGTTTTCCTGTGCGGTTTGCAGGTCGTCGAGTGTCTGATAAAGCCGGGTTTCCAACTGACGCAGGGAAAGCGGCAGCAGTTCGGCCCTGGCGGCTGCGCTGTCGACCGGCGTCTTCAGCGCATCCAGATCGGCGGTGACCTGACGCAGTTTCCCCGGAGCCAACTGCAACTGCTGCTTAAGCTGAGCGCCGTCCTGTTTGGTGCGTTCGATGGCATCCAGCAGCTCAAGCGTGCGGGTTAAATCTTGTTGGGTGAGTTTATTGACCGGCGTTAGCGTCTTTTGCTTGTTCAGCGCTTCAAGCTGGCTTTGGATTTCGCTGCGTGACGGCAGATCGCCATTCAGGGACGCATAGGCCGCAGGTTGGCAGACCGCGCAAACCGCGATCAGTAAAAACAGGGCAAGGGCGCGGGAGAGGCCCACACCGAAGAACGAGG
This sequence comes from Serratia proteamaculans, assembly GCF_008830365.1. Classification (GTDB taxonomy): domain Bacteria; phylum Pseudomonadota; class Gammaproteobacteria; order Enterobacterales; family Enterobacteriaceae; genus Serratia; species Serratia proteamaculans. The sequence continues at coordinate 682,397 of NZ_WBKI01000002.1, forward strand.
GTAACGCCAGAAAAGAACGTTTAGCTAACCTGCGATGCATGATTTGGCTTCGAATCAATAAAGAAGCGTCAAGATTATCACGATCGCAGATAGCCACAGAATAAGAAAAGCGTTGCTGGTGATGTACAGAGAAGCCGTGGGATCAGAACGTCAGCACTTTCCCGGCCGCCAGCGTCCACTGCGCCAACTCTACCAGGGTGCCAATCTCCACCCCATCCGCCAGCGGCAGTTGACTGATGCCACGCGCGTCGGCACAGGTCTTGCACAGTTTTACCGGCACCTGTTGCGCAGTGAGAATTTCCAGCATCTGCTGCAAATGGTAACCCTCTCGCGGCTGTTGTCCGGCTAGACCGGCGACGACCGCGTCGGACATCAGAAACAGTTTCAGGTCGAGATCGCTTTGCTGCTCTTTCAGGGTAATCGCCAGACGCAAGGCGTTAAACAGGGATTCGTGACCATAGGCGGCGCCATTGGCAATCAACACAACGGAGGACAATGACATGGTATTTCTCCTTATAAAGGATGACTTTCGACACTGCGCGGCTGCGCCGCCAGCTCTTCTGGCCTGAGCCGCAACGTGGGACTGAATTGGGCCATTTCGAGGAAAGAATCGATCAACACCGGCGCTTCGGCTTTCAGATCAAAGCTCTCCGGCATAAACAGCCAGTTTTCCATCAGGCCGGTAATATAGGCATGCATAATGATTGCCGAGCGACGGGTATGTAAATCAGCGGGCAATTGGCCATGGGCTATACAGTCGCGCAGTACCGACTCAATACGTTCGTAACCTGCCAGGTACAAGACTTTACGCGCCTCATGCAGCGGCATCATCTCACCAACGAATTCGCACTTGTGAAAAACGATTTCCATCAGGGCTCGCCGACGGCTGTCATCGACCGTAGCCGTCAGAATGTAAATCAGAATTTCTCGTAAAATACGCAGTGGATTCTCGGGGTACTTTGCCTGATACTCTAGTTCGAGATCGCCAATTTTTGACTCTGATAATTCCCAAACTTCGTTAAACAGGTCTACCTTGTTCTTGAAGTGCCAATAAATTGCACCACGCGTAACTCCGGCAGCCGTGGCTATATCTGTCAGTGAGGTTGCAGAAACGCCACGTTCAGAAAATTCTTGCACCGCAGCATCAAGTATGTGCTGTCGAGTTTCTAGCGCCTGCTGTTTGGTTTTTCGTGCCATGGCGTTGTTTTTTCGGGGGAGTGTGATTTACATACATTCGCGTATGTATGTACCATAGCACGCACATATAATTAACGCAGCAATGGGTTTTAAAGCTTGTGATCCATTGATCATTTTGAAATCGGACACTTGAGGTTTTTCTATGAACAAAAACAGAGGGTTAACGCCTCTGGCGGCAGTTCTGATGCTTTCAGGCAGCTTAATGCTTACAGGATGTAACGATAAAGAAACCCAACAGCAAGGCGCCCAACCACCGGCTCCCGAAGTGGGTGTAGTGACGTTGAAGGCCGAGCCTCTCAATATGACTACCGATCTTCCTGGCCGTACAGCTGCGTATCGTATCGCCGAAGTTCGCCCTCAGGTCAGCGGTATTATCCTGAAACGCAACTTTGTTGAAGGCAGTGATATCAAGGCAGGGTCTTCCCTGTATCAGATCGATCCTGCTACCTATCAGGCAAGCTATGACAGCGCCAAAGGCGACCTGGCCAAATCCCAGGCAAGTGCCTCGATCGCGCGCGTCACGGTAAACCGCTACAAACCATTGCTGGGTACCAGTTACATCAGTAAACAGGATTACGATACTGCTGTCTCCACGCTGCAACAGGCAGAGGCCGCAGTAGTGGCCTCTAAAGCCGCAGTGGAAACCGCGCGTATCAACCTGGCTTACACCAAAGTGACTTCACCGATCTCCGGTCGCATCGGCAAATCTGCCGTGACTGAAGGTGCGCTGGTTACCAACGGCCAGACCACTGCCCTGTCCACCGTGCAGCAACTGGATCCGATGTACGTCGACGTGACTCAGTCAAGCAACGATTTCCTGCGCCTGAAACAAGAACTGGCCAGCGGTGCGCTGAAACAGGAAAACGGCAAGGCCAAGGTGACATTGCTGCTGGAAAACGGTTCGCAATACGCTCAGGAAGGTACGCTGGAGTTCTCTGACGTCACCGTTGATGAAACCACCGGTTCCATCACCATTCGTGCCGTGTTCCCGAACCCGAACGATACGCTGCTGCCGGGCATGTTCGTTCGCGCCCGTCTGGACGAAGGCGTGCGTAGCGATGCATTGCTGGTGCCGCAACAGGGTGTGACACGTAACCCGCGTGGCGAAGCTACCGCGTTGGTGGTGGGTGCTGACGACAAGGTCGAATTGCGCACGCTGAAAGCGGATCTGGCTATTGGCGACAAATGGCTGGTAACCGACGGCTTGAAAGCCGGCGATCGCGTGATTGTCACCGGCCTGATGAAAGCCCACCCAGGCGCTCAGGTAAAAGTGCAGGAAGTTGACACTCAGGCGCAAAAGCAGCCGCAGTCTGATGCGCAGAAGTCATAAAAAGGAGCCGGTAAGACATGGCTAAGTTCTTTATAGATCGCCCTATTTTCGCCTGGGTAATCGCCATCATCGTCATGTTGGCGGGTGTGTTGTCAATAATGAAACTGCCGATTGCGCAGTATCCAACTATTGCACCACCGGCGGTAAGTATTTCCGCAAACTATCCGGGCGCAGATGCTAAAACGGTGCAGGATACCGTCACGCAGATTATCGAACAGAACATGAACGGTATCGATAATCTGATGTACATGTCCTCCACCAGTGACTCCTCTGGTAGCGTCACCATTACATTGACGTTTGATTCCGGCACCGATCCTGACATCGCTCAGGTTCAGGTTCAGAATAAACTGTCATTGGCTACGCCTTTACTGCCGCAAGAAGTGCAGCAGCAAGGGTTGAGCGTTGAAAAATCCAGTAGCAGCTTCCTGATGGTGGCCGGCTTCATTTCCGATGATCCGAGCATGACTCAGGACGATATCGCGGACTATGTGGCCTCTAACATCAAGGACCCAATTAGTCGTTCATCCGGCGTGGGTGAGGTGCAACTGTTTGGTGCCCAGTATGCGATGCGTGTCTGGTTGGATCCTAACAAGCTGAATAACTTCCAGCTGACCACTACCGATGTGACGTCCGCCATCTCCGAGCAGAACAACCAGATCGCCGCCGGGCAACTGGGTGGGATGCCACCGGTACCGGGCCAACAGCTTAACGCCTCGATCATCGCGCAGACCCGTCTGACCTCGCCTGAAGAGTTCGGTAAAATTCTGCTGAAGGTCAATGCCGACGGTTCTCAGGTTCGCCTGAGCGATGTGGCGCACATTGAGCGCGGTGCGGAAACCTATGCGGTAACCGCACGTTATAACGGTAAACCGGCGGCAGGCCTGGGTATCAAACTGGCTACCGGTGCCAACGCCCTGAACACCGCACAAGGTGTGAAAGACGCGCTGACCAAGATGCAGCCTTTCTTCCCGCAAGGGATGAAAGTGGTTTATCCGTACGACACTACTCCGTTCGTTAAAATTTCGATTAACGAAGTGGTGAAAACGCTGATCGAAGCCATCATCCTGGTATTCCTGGTGATGTATTTGTTCCTGCAGAACTTCCGCGCAACGTTGATCCCAACCATTGCGGTGCCGGTAGTGTTACTGGGGACCTTTGCCATTCTGGCGGCCTTCGGCTTCTCGATAAACACCCTGACGATGTTCGGCATGGTGTTGGCGATAGGCTTGTTGGTGGATGATGCCATCGTGGTGGTAGAGAACGTCGAGCGTGTCATGTCCGAAGAGGGACTGCCGCCGAAAGAAGCCACCAAGAAATCGATGGAACAGATCCAGGGTGCGCTGGTCGGTATTGCCATGGTGCTGTCGGCGGTATTCGTCCCTATGGCGTTCTTCGGCGGCTCGACCGGGGCCATCTATCGTCAGTTCTCCATCACCATCGTTTCTGCGATGGCGCTGTCGGTACTGGTTGCATTGATTCTGACGCCGGCGCTGTGCGCCACCTTATTGAAACCCGTAGCGAAAGGCGACCACGGGGTTAAAACCGGCTTCTTCGGTTGGTTTAACCGCATGTTCGAAAAGAGCACCCATCACTACACCGACAGCGTAGCCAACATCCTGCGCAGCACCGGTCGTTATCTGGTGATCTACCTGCTGATCGTTGTCGGCATGGCGCTGCTGTTCCTGCGCTTGCCTTCCTCGTTCCTGCCGGACGAAGACCAGGGCATTTTGCTGACCATGGTGCAGTTGCCTGCGGGTGCTACCGAAGCTCGTACCTCTAAGGTTCTGGAAGAAGTCACCGACTACTTCATGACCAAAGAAAAAGACAACGTGGTTTCGGTGTTTACCGTTGCGGGCTTCGGCTTTAACGGTAATGGTCAGAACAACGGTCTGTCATTCGTCAGCCTGAAAGACTGGTCTGAACGTAAAGGTGAAGAGAATAAGGTCCCGGCGATTGCAGGCCGCGCAATGGGTGCGTTCTCGCAAATCAAAGATGGCCTGGTATTCCCGTTCAACCTGCCGGCGATTATCGAACTGGGTACCGCGACCGGTTTTGACTTCCAGCTGATTGACCAGGGTGGCCTGGGGCATGAAAAACTGACCGAAGCACGTAACCAACTGCTGGGCATGGCTGCCAAGCATCCGGACATGCTGGTGGGCATGCGCCCTAACGGTCTGGAAGATACGCCGCAGTTCAAGCTGATTATCGACCAGGAAAAAGCCAAGGCGCTGGGTGTTAGCATCACCACCATTAACAGCACGCTGAGCACCGCGTTGGGTGGCTCTTACGTTAACGACTTCATCGACCGTGGTCGTGTGAAGAAAGTGTACGTGCAGGCTGATGCGCCGTTCCGTATGTTGCCGGAAGATATCAATAAATGGTTTGTCCGCGGCACCAGCGGCCAGATGGTACCGTTCTCCGCCTTCTCCTCGGCGAAATGGGAATACGGTTCACCACGTCTGGAACGTTATAACGGTCTGCCTTCCATGGAAATTCTGGGCCAGGCAACGCCGGGCAAGAGTACCGGTGAAGCCATGAACCTGATGGAAGAACTGGCCTCCAAGCTGCCGAGCGGCATTGGTTACGACTGGACCGGTATGTCCTATCAGGAACGTCTGTCCGGTAACCAGGCTCCAGCACTGTATGCCATCTCGATTCTGGTGGTGTTCCTGTGTCTGGCAGCATTGTACGAGAGCTGGTCAATTCCGTTCTCGGTCATGCTGGTTCTGCCATTGGGGGTTATCGGTGCGTTATTGGCTGCCACCATGCGCGGCCTTAACAACGACGTTTACTTCCAGGTGGGGCTGTTGACCACCATCGGCCTGTCGGCGAAGAACGCCATATTGATTGTGGAATTCGCCAAGGACCTGATGGATAAAGAAGGCAAGGGTCTGATCGAAGCCACGTTGGAAGCGGTGCGTATGCGTCTGCGTCCAATTCTGATGACTTCTCTGGCATTCATCCTCGGGGTTCTGCCGCTGGTTATCAGCAGCGGTGCAGGCTCCGGCGCACAGAACGCGGTAGGTACCGGCGTTATGGGCGGGATGATTACCGCGACCGTATTGGCCATCTTCTTTGTTCCGGTCTTCTTTGTGGTGGTTCGCCGCCGCTTCAGTAAGAAGTCTGACGATGTAGAACACAGCCATCCGGTTGATCATCACTGATAACTCAGTGACTGCTTCTCCCTGAATAAAAAGGCCGCTTATGCGGCCTTTAACTTATCGACAAACACCCGAAAAACGTGGTTTTCGGATGTTTGGGCTAAACCAGAGACAGCATCCTTTGGTTCTGGTAGCTATCAAGTCGTTGCTTTAACCCCAAGTAACTTCGTCAGTAATCTTAGGCCGCTTATGCGGCCTTTTTCTTTGGCTTCAGCGGCTTAATACAAACCACTCTCATTAATTCCTCTGCAGATGCATTTTGTACTTGATCCGCCCTGCCGTGCGGCGCATAATTATTGTTATAGTATAACATTACATTGGAGTGCATCATGAAAGCAGGCATCCATCCTGACTACCGTACCGTGGTGTTCCACGATCTGAGTGCCGATACCTACTTTAAAGTGGGATCGACCATTAAGACCGATCGCACCATTGAGCTTGAAGGTGAGAACTGGCCGTATGTCACGCTCGACATCTCTTCCGCTTCGCATCCGTATTACACCGGCAAGCAGAAAGAGTTCTCTAAAGAAGGCAGCACGGCACGCTTCCAGCAGCGTTTTGGTCGCTTCTTTACTGGCAATAAGTAACAGGGGATCTACATGCAGGTTTTGAGTTCATTGCGTTCGGCGAAGAAACGCCATCCGGATTGCAAGGTTGTGCGCCGTAAAGGCCGCATCTATGTGATCTGTAAAACTAACCCACGCTTCAAAGCGGTACAGGGACGTAAGAAAAAGCGTTAAGTAAAGAGAAGTGCCATCTGTCTGTCGCAAAGCCCCGTTGCTGCTCAACGGGGCTTTTTTTATGGAGAAAGCTGAAACACCAAAAATGCCCTGCCTGACAGACAGGGCGAATCCGTTATTTCATACTGCCGAGTAGAGTATCGACATTGTGCTTAAATGCCTGCACGTAAGTGGCTGCTGGACCATTAGCTTTGGATAAGGCTTCCGGATACAGTTCCCCCCCTGCCTTGGCACCGGTGGCGGCGGCAATTTGCTTCACCAGGCGCGGATCGGTTTGGTTCTCAATAAAGTAGGCATTAACCTTTTCCTGCTTGATCTGTTTGATCAGCCCGGCCACGTCGCTGGCACTCGCCTCGGCCTCGGTAGAGAAGCCGACCGGGGCAAGGAAGGTGACGCCATATTCTTGACCAAAGTAGCCAAAAGCATCGTGACTGGTCAGCACCTTGCGTTTTTGTTGCGGCACTGCGGCAAACTGCGTTTTGGCCCACAGATCCAACTTCTGCAGCTGCTGGATATATTCCGCGCCGCGCTGACGGAAATAGTTGGCATCCTCAGGGTCGGCGGCAATCAGCGCGTTCATCACGTTGGTGGCGTACTGCACGCCATTCTTCATGCTGTTCCAGGCATGAGGATCGGTGACCTCTTTGCCGTCTTCGTTCATCTGACGCGAGTTAACCCCTTGCGAAGCGGTAATAACCGGCCCTTTGTAACCCGACGCACTGACCAGGCGATCGATCCATCCTTCCAGCCCCAGGCCGCTAACGAACACCACATCAGCCTGCGACAGCAACTTACTGTCTTTCGGTGAAGGCTCGAAGCTGTGCGGGTCACCGTCCGGCCCTACCAGCGTAGAGACATTGACATGTTCTCCCCCCACCTGCTTGACGATATCACCGAGGATGGAAAAACTGGCGACGGCATCCACGGTCTTGGCCATGGCCAATGGGCTGGACAGCAGAGCAGCGACTGCCAGCGATATAGGTAAACGTTTCATACTTTCTCCTTGCATATAACACTTCTTAACGGCGCGCCAGGGAATAAATCCCCCCACGCGTCCCAAACAAAATTGATACAAAGAAGATCACGCTGGCGCTGAGCACAATTGCCGGGCCAGCGGGCAACGAGGCGTAGTACGACCACTCCAGCCCGATAAGGCTTGAAAGCATGCCGATACCCATAGCCACCGCCAGCGTTTGCGGCAGATTACGCGCCCAAAAGCGCGCGCTGGCGGCGGGAAGCATCATCAGCCCGACCGACATCAATGTGCCGAGGATCTGGAAACCAGCGACCAGATTGATCACCACCAACGCCAGAAACAACCCATGTATTACCGCCAGCCAGCGCGGTGCGCTGACGCGTAAAAAGGTGGCATCGAAAGATTCAATCACCAGGGCACGGTACAGTGCGGCCAACGCCAGGAGGGAAAAGCTGGTTATCGCCCCCACCATCACAATAGCGTGTGTATCCACCGCCAGAATCGAGCCGAACAGCACATGCAGCAAATCAACGCTGGAACCGCGCAGCGAAACCAGGGTCACCCCCAGCGCCAGCGATCCCAGATAAAAACCGGCGAAACTGGCGTCTTCTTTCAGCGGCGTTCGACGGCTGACCAGCCCGGATAACATCGCTACCGCCAGCCCGGCGATAAAACCGCCGACGCCCATTGCCACCATCGACATGCCGGAGATCAAATAGCCTATCGCGGCACCAGGCAGCACCGCATGGGACAGCGCATCACCCACCAGACTCATGCGGCGTAACAACAGAAAAACCCCCAGCGGCGCAGCACTGAGCGACAGTGCAAAACAGGCAACCAGCGCACGGCGCATGAAACCGAAAGAGGCAAAGGGATCGATGAGGGGCTCAAGCAGCATCATTGCGCCACCACCCTACGGCACAGCGGCGGGTTGGCAATATTCAACGCGGGAATGTGGTCCAGCACCCGATCGGCGGCTCCCCAGTGGCAGCACTGCGGCGTCAATAACAATGCCTGCGGAAAATGCCTCTCTACCATCGACATGTCATGGAGCACAGCAATCACCGTCTTCCCCTGTTTATGCAACTGAGCGATCACTTGCAACAATAACTGGGTGGTCGCGCTGTCGATGCCGGTAAAGGGTTCATCCAATAAAATCAGCGGTGCCTGCTGGACCAGCAGGCGGGCAAACAGCACCCGCTGCAGCTGGCCGCCGGAAAGCTCACCGACCGGACTGTGGGCCATTGAGGTCATACCGACGGCAGCCAGCGCCTCGGCAATCTGCTGCGTTGTGCGCTTGCTCAGTCCACCGAACATCCCCATCTGCAGCCAACTGCCCATGGCCACCAGATCGCTCACCACGATCGGGAACTGGCGATCCAACTCGGCCTGCTGCGGTAAATAAGCTATTCGGGGCGGTTTATTACCGCTGAAAGACAGCTTGCCACTTTGCAGCGGTAAAAGTCCGGCCAAAGCTTTCAACAACGTGGACTTGCCCGCACCATTCACGCCGACCACCGCAGTCAGAGAACCCGCGGCAAAGTGACCGTTGAGTGGGGGAAAAAGGGACTCCCCGCCGTAGCCCACGATGGCCTGCTGCAGAGTGATCATGGCAGTGCTACCGCCCAGCGAATACCCAGCCAGAGTAGGACCAGTAGCATCACGGCGATACCGCAGCGCAACCCTGCAGAGGCGGTGAACAATGAGTTTAATGACGGTACAGCGTCATCTTGAGGTGTCGGTGTCAGTTTCATGGCCAAGCGAAAGGAAATTTAAGTGTTACAATATAACATCACAAACCCTTCAATGACTCAAGACTCTGCCCCAACGATTAATGCAACTGAACGTAACAATGCACGTCATGCTTCACTGACTATTCCCCGGCTTCAGAACGCTGGCACTACCCCGTTGGAGATAGACTGAGAAATATCAGGGTTATTAATCAGTAAACAACGTTGAGATAGGGTAAAAAAGCCGGTAACAAACGAAAAGTTTACCGACGAATTGATAAAAAAGGAGTAAGATTAATAGATAGGATCGCGATACGGTCAGACATTAAATGCAAGTAACTCTTCGCTGCGACACAATGACGGAAGCACTTTCTGTTAAAAAACTAAAGAAAGTGATTAACGAAAAAATATCAGAGTTGGCACCGGCATTGACCAGTGGCCTGAGTTTTTATTCTGAAAGCGCGCGTTATGCTGAAGGTTCATTAGAAATACTTGATATTCAAGAAATGAACAACGGCCATTATTCAATGAGTTACCGCTATAAATGGACAATTTTCAATGCCTGCCTGGATATCAGCGCCGAGGAATACATCAGCGATAGTGTCACATTTAGCCTGGGCGAAGCGGGGCTCATCTTTGACATCATTGATAACTCCCGTCCATCTACCGCAGATGAATTGTAAGTTTACGTAATAACAGCAGGCCAGATGCGGAGAAATGATTTATATTCATTATACAGAAAGTTTATTTTATCATCATCATTAAGCTACCTCTGGCCATGATGTAAATCAGCTTACTCACAGAGTGTTATCAACACCGAAATTAAGACTTACGGAGGGGATGATATGGATGAGTATTCGCCTAAAAGGCACGATATTGCTCAGCTGAAATTCTTGTGTGAAAACCTGTATGATGAAGGTATTGCCACGCTGGGCGACAGCCACCACGGCTGGGTGAACGATCCGACGTCTTCCGTCAACCTCCAGCTTAATGAGTTGATAGAACATATTGCTTCGTTTGTAATGAGTTATAAAATTAAATACATGGACGAAAGTGATTTATCGGAACTGGTCGAAGAGTATCTCGATGATACCTACACGCTGTTCAGCAGTTACGGTATCAATGATTCCGATCTGCGTCGCTGGCAAAAGACCAAGGCGCGATTATTCAGAATGTTCTCAGGAGAGGACATCTGTACGACAATGAAAACTTAGGGGATAATTATCCCCAATTTATTCCATTCTACGGTTTATAACACCAAAGGCTATCATGACTAAAATTGATTATCTGATGCGTTTACGTAAATGCACCACAATTGAGACACTGGAACGCGTTATTGAAAAAAACAAGTACGAGCTTTCAGATGATGAGCTGGAGCTGTTTTACTCTGCAGCCGACCACCGCCTTGCCGAGCTCACCATGAATAAGCTGTACGATAAAATCCCAACGGCCGTTTGGAAATTCGTAAGATAATTCCGACTAAAACTGCGTTGAGCCGATACAATCGTCGGCCTCAATGTTTATCCTCCCCAGTATTTATCTCATTGACGTACTACACTTTCATTCGCTGCTGAAAATCCTGTAATAGCAATTGGAAACAGTCTTCAATTAACGCCGGATGGTTCCGATGCGCGCTGCGCATTAACGCCACGGTGCGGCTAAGCATGGGTTGCTGCAGTTGAACCACGGTTAATTCATCATCATTCAAATGGGTAGTATAAAGTTGCGGTAAAATAGCCACCGCTAATTTCGAACGCACCAAACCATATAACGTCTCCAGAAAATCAACCTGGTAGCGTGCGGTTAAATTCAGACGATGACTTTCCGCCAACGCCAATACCAACCGACTGATATTCCCCTTGGAAAAAACCGCGATATCTCTTCGGGTTAATTGTCGCCATGGCAGATGGTGAGATTCAGCCATCGGATCGTCACGGCGCATCACTACCACGAACGGGTCCTCTTGCAGCGGATATATCTCCAGTGACCCCGGTACCGAACTGTCGAGCGCACCAATGCCAAAATCAATCAGGCCGTTCTCTAATTGTAATAACAACGAGTCATTGGTTTGATCGTGAAATTCTATGCGCAGGCGCGGGAAATTCGCCGCCAGCAATTGCGGCACGGCTGGAAATAACAGCCCGCTGACCGAAGGCACCAGCCCGATACGCAAAGTACCGTCTCCGCCCGCCAGCATAATACGTTGCATATCGTCAAAAGCCGCCTGTGCCACATTCAGCAGTCGTTCAGCATGCGGCAAGATAGCGGCGCCTTGCTCCGTCAGCGTCACCGCAGAGGCGGTACGGTTCACCAGTTTGCCGCCCAGCACTGACTCGATCTGCCGCAATGCGCTACTCAACGCGGGTTGACTGATCGCCAGACGGTTCGCGGTGTCGGTAAAATGCCGAAGCTGCGCCAGAGTGACGAAATATTGGATCTGCTTAAGAGAAAGCGCCGGCAATCGGCGCCAGGGTTCAGACATATCAGCTTTCCGTCCGCTAAAAAGTAAACGTTTGCGACAGCATAAACGTTTCTTATCAGGCGATAAATTAAATCATCTGTGCAAAGCCTGCCGGGGCCCCTAGAGTAACAACCCTGTCATCATGCCGGGTAATTACCATGACCACTCATTGCATCAGCACGGACGAACGCCAGCGTGCGGTGAAGGCCGCATTGGGCCAACTTCCTTTTGATTTGCTGCTGACTAACGCCGCGTTGATTGACATGGCAACCGGTGAAGTCCGGAGCGCCGATGTCGGCATCGTTGGCGCACTGATCGCCAGCGTTCATCCCTGTGGTGCACTAAACGAAGCCCTGCAGACGCAGGACCTGGCCGGTGCCTATCTGAGCCCCGGACTGATCGACACCCACGTACATGTTGAAAGTTCACACCTGCCACCGGAACGCTACGCCGAGATCGTCGTCGCTCAAGGCACCACCACCATTTTCTGGGATCCGCACGAACTGGCCAATGTACTCGGCGTAGCCGGCGTGCGCTATGCGGTAGACGCCAGCCGTGGCTTGCCACTCAGAGTGATCTGTGCCGCGCCCTCAAGCGTCCCCTCCACGCCAGGACTGGAAATGTCCGGTGCCGATTTTGCCGGTCAGGAAATGGAAACCATGCTGGCCTGGCCGGAAGTCGGCGGCGTTGCCGAAGTGATGGACATGCACGGCGTGTTGAACGGCAGCGAACGCATGTTGGAGATCCTCAATGCCGGGCTGAACAGCGGCAAGTTGATCGAAGGCCACGCACGCGGTTTGAGCGGTGCCGATCTGCAGGCTTATCTGGCGGCGGGAGTCACCTCTGACCATGAGCTGACCTCCGGAGCCGATGCGCTGGAGAAATTACGCGCCGGTCTGACGCTGGAGATCAGAGGCTCCCACCCTTACCTGCTGCCGGAAATCGTCGCAGCACTGAAAACGTTGCCGCACCTGTCATCACAAATCACCGTCTGCACCGACGATGTCCCCCCAGACATGCTGCTGGAAAAAGGCGGGATTGTGGCGTTACTCAATATGCTGATCGAACAGGGGTTACCGGCGACTGACGTGCTGCGTATGGCCACGCTCAATGCCGCCATCCGCTTGCAACGCAACGATCTTGGGCTGATTGCCGCAGGCCGCATCGCCGATCTGGTGGTGTTTGATTCGCTGACTCAACTTAATGCGCAGCAGGTCTACGTCGCCGGGAAACTGGTAGCACAACAAGGCAAAATGCTGGCACCGCTCAGCGCTAACCCGAACGTGATGGCACCGCGCGATACCCTGCAGTTGCAACCCCTGGTCGCCGGGGATTTCGTATTGAAGGTGCCGGCTATCCGCCACGGCAAAGCCATTCTGCGCCACATTAAGGGCGCACGCTTTACCCAGTGGAACGAGACTACGGTCGAGGTGCGTAATGGCGAAGTGCAGATCCCGCCAGGCTTCAGCCTGATCTGGGTGCAACACCGTCATGGCCGTCACCAGGCCACACCACAACTGGCGCTGCTGGAAGGTTGGGGTGAACTCCGTGGCGCTATTGCTACCAGCTACTCACATGACTCGCACAACCTGGTGGTGTTAGGCCGGGATGCCGCCGACATGGCGCTGGCCGCCAACGCCCTGATTGCCAGTGGCGGAGGTATGGCTTTAAGCCAAAACGGGGCCATTCTGGCGCAGGTGGCAATGCCAATAGCCGGTATGCTTTCCGACCTGCCCGCCGCCGAACTGGCACGACAGTTTAAAAACCTGCGCGATCTGAGCGCACGAATCGCCGACTGGGAACCGCCCTACCGGGTTTTCAAGGCCATTGAAGGCACCTGTCTGGCGTGTAACGCCGGGCCGCACCTGACCGATCTCGGCCTGACCGACGGCACAACGCGCCAGATTGTCGATCCGCTGATCGCCTGCTGGGAAACCCCGGTATAAAAATAATCATAATAATGAGATAGCGACGGAGATAATTGATATGGCTGATAATTCAGTATCTGCTCCAACACCAGGGAGCTGGCTGCAACGGCGTTTTCAACTGCATGCGCGGCAAAGTAATGTCAAAACCGAATGTCTGGCCGGTATCACCGGTTTTCTGGCGGCAGCCTACCTGCTGGTGGTGATCCCCGGATTGCTGGCTGTCGGCGGTATGGATAAGGGCGCAGTCACTACCGGTACCATTCTGGTGTTTGTGCTGGGGACCTTGCTGATGGCGTTTTACGGCAACCTGCCGTTTATCGTCGGGCCGGGCATTGGTGGTTCGGTGCTGGTCGGCGTCACGTTGGCGGGCAGCGAAGGCATCAGTTGGCAGATTGGTCTGGGTATTGCCTGCTGGTCCGGCATTCTGTTTTTCGCTCTGACCCGGCTGGGATTACGCGAGGTGGTGACCCGCTCGGTGCCGCAATCGATCAAGCTGGGGCTGACGGCCTCTATCGGGCTGTTTGTGGCAATACTGGGTTTCCGCAATGCCGGACTGGTGCTGGCCAACGCTAAATCCAATGCATTGATGCTGGGTGATTTCACCGCACCCGGTGCGTTAATCGCCCTGTGCGGCTTGTTTTTGGCGATTGCCCTGCAGGCCCGACGCATTCCCGGCGCTATTTTATGGGCGATCCTGTTTGCGACTCTGGTGGGTATCCCGTTCGGCGTTACCCACCTGCCGGACAGCCTGATGGCAATGCCGCATTCATTGGCCCCGGTGCTCGGCCATGTTGATCTGATCGGTGCACTGAATATCGCCTTTCTGCCTTATTTGTTCGTCTTTTTCGCCTCGGAGTTTTTCTCCACCATGGGCACTACGCTGGCCGTGGGTGGTGAAGCCGGGCTACTGGACGAACACGGCAATATGCCACACATCAACCGCCCCTTTATGGTGGACTCTATCGCTGCTGCGCTGGGCCCTATAGTCGGTATTCCTGCCGCCACCGCGCTGATTGAATCCTCTGCGGCGGCCGAAGCCGGGGGTAAAACCGGGTTAACCGCATTGGCGGCCGCGGTGATGTTTCTACTGATGCTGCTGTTCACACCGATTGCCCTGATGATCCCGAAAGAAGCCACTGCCCCGGCGCTGATCCTAATCGGCCTGAATATGTTTAGCGGACTGCGCAAAGTTGATTTAGCCAACTTCACCGACGGCCTGCCGGTGCTGATGATGGTCATGATCACGCTGATCGCCAACAGCTTCGGTACCGGCATCGCCGGCGGGCTGCTGTTCTACATCATTATCAAAGTGATTGCCGGCAAATGGCGTGAAGTGCCGGTCGGCCTCTATTTTCTGGCGATCCCACTGGCATACTATTTCGCCACCTTGGTAAGGCATTAATCTGCAAGTGTTGCGCTGATAACATATCAGCGCAACACTTCAGTCATTCGATAACAAACACAAATCACAATGTTTCACGATAAAACCTCCACTCACCAAATCCTCTGCTATGATTTAATCTCCACTATTTTAAATTATTAAACCACAAAGTATAAAATTTTTCATAAATGTCACCCAGAAAATATCGCCACTATTATTTAATTAAAAAACAAATAAAAAACAAATAAAAAACAAATAAAAAACAAAAACATAAATGCACCACCGACATCTAAATCCCACTATTTAACCGTCCCAAAAAATGGATGGGATTGCTTTTTTATATTAACAATATCGCCTTCGGATATTTTACATTTAGTCTGATCCCACTGATTTAATATTTTTTATTTAAACTTGCTCAATACCAATCTTCTATTACATTTAGTATTTGAGTTACAACTCGTTACAACGGAAGTAAAAGCTACCTAACTTCGCCATCTAAAATCCAGCGAGGATTCCAATGAAATTAACACCCATCATGAGAGGGTTAGCGTTAGCGGGAGTGCTAACTACCTTCGCAATTCCATCCTGGGCAGAGGTTGCACCGAAAGAAGCGGCCCCCGCAACCAAACAAGCCAATGATGCACTGTACGATCAGCTCCCCTTCTCAGATAACACCGATTTTGCCAACGCGCACAAAGGTTTCATAGCTGCCTTGCCAACCGAAATTATCAAAGGTGAGCAAGGTAATGTCATTTGGAACCCACAGCAGTATGCATTCATCAAGGAAGGCGAAAAAGCGCCGGATACCGTAAACCCGAGCCTGTGGCGTCAGTCGCAGTTGATTAACATCAGCGGCCTGTTTGAGGTCACAGATGGTGTTTACCAGATCCGTAACCTGGATCTGTCCAACATGACCATCATTGAGGGAAAAGAGGGTGTGACTGTGGTTGACCCTCTGGTTTCAGCCGAAACCGCCAAAGTGGGCATGGATCTCTATTTTAAAAACCGGGGAAAAAAACCGGTTGTCGCTGTTATCTACACTCATAGCCACGTAGACCACTACGGTGGCGTACGAGGTGTGGTCGATGAAGCTGATGTTAAGTCGGGTAAAGTGAAAGTTTATGCGCCCGCCGGCTTTATGGAAGCAGCCGTGGCAGAAAATATCATGGCGGGTAACGTCATGAGTCGCCGCGCCAGCTACATGTATGGCAACCTGTTGAAGCCAGAAACCAAAGGTCAGGTTGGTGCAGGTCTGGGTACCACCACGTCGGCAGGTACCGTCACCCTGATTGCCCCAACCAACATCATTGAGAAAGATGGTCAAAAAGAGGTCATCGACGGCCTTACTTATGATTTCATGCTGGCACCAGGCTCTGAAGCACCATCAGAAATGCTGTGGTTTATCGAAGAGAAGAAACTCATCGAAGCGGCAGAAGATGTGACCCATACGCTGCATAATACTTATTCCCTGCGTGGCGCAAAAATTCGTGAGCCGCTCCCTTGGTCAAAATATATCAACGAAGCGATAGTTCGCTGGGGCGACAAAGCGGAAATCATTATGGCTCAGCACCACTGGCCAACCTGGGGCAACGAAAACGTCGTTAACCTTCTCAAGAGTCAGCGCGATCTTTACCGCTATATTAATGACCAGACTCTGAGAATGGCGAATGAAGGCCTGACCCGCGACGAAATAGCCGCGAAGTTCAAACTGCCGGACAGCCTGGCGAAAACCTGGGCCAACCGAGGTTATTACGGTTCTGTAAGTCATGATGTCAAAGCAACTTATGTGCTCTATCTTGGCTGGTTTGACGGTAATCCGGCCACGCTGGATGAACTGCCGCCGGAAGAGGCTGCGAAGAAATTTGTCGATTACATGGGCGGTGCTGATGCGATCCTTAAGAAAGCCAAAACCGACTTTGATCAGGGCAATTACCGTTGGGTTGCTCAGGTCGTCAGCAAAATAGTCTTTGCCGATCCGAAGAATCAGGATGCACGCAATCTTGAGGCCGATGCGCTGGAACAACTGGGCTATCAGGCTGAATCTGGCCCATGGCGTAACTTCTATCTCACCGGTGCTCAGGAGCTACGTAACGGCGTGGTGAAAGGGCCAACCCCGAATACGGCCAGTCCGGATACCGTGCGGGCGATGACGCCAGAGATGTTCTTTGACTTCCTGGCTGTACATATCAACGGAGAAAAAGCAGGCAAGGCCAAAGCCGTGTTTAACATTGATCTGGGCAGCGATGGCGGCAAGTATAAGCTGGAACTGGAAAATGGAGTACTCAACCACACCGCCAATGCCGAAGCTAAAGATGCCGATGCCACTCTCACGCTTAACCGCGACACCTTGAATAAAATTATCCTCAAGGAAGAAACGCTAAAACAGGCGGAGGATAAGGGAGAAGTGAAGGTGACGGGTAACGCTGCAAAAATGGACGAAATGTTAGGCTATATGGATAACTTTGAATTCTGGTTCAATATTGTGACTCCGTAACCCCAATACCCTGCGGCTTTCTACGTCGCAGGGTAAATCCGACCAATACCAACGGTTCTCATATTGCCCTGCCGCCCTGCCACATTTAACCCCCTCCAACAGCCCATCGTCTCTTTCTGGCATCATGAAATTCGCCGGCATGCTGCCCTTGCGCTTTGCTTTTAGCCTGCAGTAGGTAATTTAAGGATTTAGTTTTATCGAGGGATAGCAAATGTCTTGGGGGAGGACGAGCAGAGATTGCTCAGTGACTGAAATTGGTGGAGGCCCTGCCAGCTACATCCCGGCACACACGTCACCTGCTGCGGCTGCTTCCTTCCGGATCTGACCGAGTTCACAAGTTAGTGTTGCGGGAGAACCAACAGGGCCCCCATTGACGGCTTCACATGACTGCGAAGCGGTGGCTAGTATCGGTGATGGCCAACCAAATAGCAAGCCAACCGGGGCCAACCGCTGTTTTCTTACCCACCTTGGCTGTGGCACACTTCCCTTATTGGTTTTTGCTGCAGCAGGAAAACAGAAATGGAACCAGAAGACGCCTCATTCAGCCAGCGCGTATTCCATGTGGTGGCTGCCATTCCCTATGGTAAGGTCACGACCTATGGCGAAGTGGCGAAACTGGCCGGTTCACCGCGCGCCGCGCGTCAGGTCGGTGGCGTATTAAGACGCCTGCCGGAAGGCAGCAGCCTGCCCTGGCATCGGGTGATTAACCGACACGGACAAATTTCGCAGCAGGGGGAGGACTTCCAACGCCAGCGGCAGGCATTGCTTGAGGAAGGGATTATCTTCGGTACGCACAGCACGGTTGACCTGCTGGTTTATGGTTGGCGCTGGTAACAACAAAACAGCCTTTGGCCGGAGCGCAAAGGCTGTTAAGGGTTTACTGCTTAAGGATTACCGGCTTACGGCATGGTCGCCGGGGCGGCCTGAACGGCAACACCCTGCACCGGAACCATCACCAGATCGGCACGGGTACCGTTACGGTTCACCACTTCCTGGATAGTATCGGTAATAAAGGTCATCTGACCATTTACCGTAATTGCCGCACTCAGGATAATGCGTGCATTAGGCTGAATATCGGCCGGATTGTACGGCAGGACAAAATTAAACGGCGCCTGCTTGCCCTCGGTGCGAACCGCACGCTGGGCGATCACTTTAGACGGGGCATCCGCCAACGAGGCATCAGAGAGCGTGACGGTCAGCACCGCATCCGGTGGCAGCGCAATGCGCTGGCGAATGTTAACCGAACCAGTCACCGCCGGGCCCTGAATCTGCGTTTGCGCAATCGCCGGGTTTCCCGCTGTCGGAACAGGCACGTCCGCACTCTTTTGGGCACAGCCTGCCAGGGTAACGGTTAACGCTGCTGCTCCACCTACGATTTGCCAGAGTTTCATGGATCGGTCTCCTTTTTTATTATCAACACGTTGGTGGCTTTCACCACCGCACCTATTAAACTTAGCACAAAACACTGAAAAATCCATTTAGTCCTGCCTATTAATCACTTACCCCTCTAATAACACTCAGCATTCAGTCAATTTTCTCTGTGCCATAACGCAATATATTGACGTCTTGCCGTGATATTCCGCACACTGCGCAAAATGATTATTAAAAGGGTAGTAACTTTATGAGCCAGGCACTGAAAAACCTCCTCGATCTGCTGGATCTGGAGAAAATTGAAGAAGGGCTGTACCGCGGGCAAAGCGAAGATCTGGGGTTACGCCAGGTATTCGGTGGTCAGGTGGTGGGTCAGGCGCTGTATGCCGCCAAACAATCGGTACCGGCGGAGCGCAGCGTTCACTCGTTCCACAGCTATTTTCTGCGTCCAGGTGACAGCAGCAAGCCGATTGTTTATGACGTGGAAATCCTGCGTGACGGCAACAGCTTTAGTGCCCGACGCGTCAGTGCCATTCAGCACGGTAAACCCATTTTCTATATGACCGCGTCCTTCCAAAGCCCGGAAGAAGGTTTTGAACATCAGAACACCATGCCGGACGTACCACCGCCAGAAGGTTTGATGTCTGAGTCAGACATTGCCCAGAAGCTGTCGCATATGCTGCCGGACAAGGTACGTGAGAAGTTTATCGGCCAGAAGCCGATTGAGATGCGTCCGGTCAAATTCCACAATCCGCTGAAAGGCAGTGTGGAAGATCCGCACCGCTACGTGTGGTTCCGCGCCAACGGTACCATGCCGGACGATCTGCGCATCCATCAATATTTGCTGGGTTATGCGTCTGACTTCAACTTCCTGCCGACGGCGTTGCAACCACACGGCGTCGGTTTCCTGGAGCCCGGCATGCAGGTAGCCACCATCGATCACTCAATGTGGTTCCACCGCCCATTCCGCATGGATGACTGGCTGCTGTACGTAGTGGAAAGCACTTCCGCTTCCGGTGCTCGTGGATTTGTACGCGGCCAATTCTATACCCGTGAAGGCGTACTGGTTGCCACCACGGTACAGGAAGGCGTGATCCGCCAACGCGAAGCCTAAACGCAAGCCAAAGAAAAAGGGCGATGTTTCCATCGCCCTTTCTATCATCATTATTTTTCGAATTATTTAGCGCACTGCCCTTCTTCAGGCCTATTGGTTATAGGCACTCTCGCCATGGCTGTTGACGTCCAGACCTTCGCGTTCCTGTTCTTCCGGTACGCGCAGACCAACGATGGCGCCCGCCACTTTGAAGGCAATGAAAGCGGCCACACCAGACCACACCAGCGTGGTTACCACGCTTAACAGCTGGATCCACACCTGATGCCCCATGGTGACCCCCTCTGCATACCCCGTGCCACCCAGTGAAGCGGAGGTGAATACCCCGGTCAGCAAGCAACCGACGATACCGCACACGCCATGTACACCGAACACGTCACAGGTATCATCTACCTTCAGCCATTTCTTCAGCGTGACCACACCCCACAGACCGGCAATGCCGCCAATCAGGCCGATAATCAACGCCCCGCCCACGCCCACGGTGCCTGCCGCCGGTGTGATGGCAACCAGCCCGGCGATCATGCCGGAACAGGCGCCCAACAGTGAAGGTTTGCCACGAACAATCCACTCGGCAAAGGTCCAGGAGAGGATAGCACCCGCAGTCGCCACCACGGTGTTCAGGAACGCCAGTGCCGCAATGCCGTTAGCCGCGCTGGCAGAACCGGCGTTAAAGCCAAACCAGCCAATGTACAGAATGGAAGCCCCGGTAAACACCATTGGCAGGTTGTGCGGTTTGAACGCTTCTTTACCGAAACCGGCCCGTTTGCCCAACAGGTAAGCCCCCACCAGACCGGCGCTTGCGGCGTTAATATGCACAACGGTACCGCCGGCGAAGTCCAGCGCGCCATCAGCGGCCAGGAAGCCGCCGCCCCACACCATGTGGGCAATCGGCAGGTAAGAGATGGTGAACCAGATGGCCGCGAAGATCACCACCGCAGAGAAGCGGATGCGCTCGGCAAAGCCGCCCACTATCAGCGCCACTGTAATACAGGCGAATGAACACTGGAACGCCACGTGGATCATCTGGCTAAAGGTTCCGGTGACACTATCGATACCAATGCCTTTCAGCATCGCCGTCTGGAAACCGCCGAAGAACGCATTGCCTTCGCTGAAGGCCAGGCTGTAGCCATAAAGCACCCACAGCACGCACACCAGTGCAAAGGTGACGGTCACCTGGGTCAACATGGAGAGCACGTTTTTGGAACGCAGCAAACCACCGTAAAACAAAGCGACACCCGGCAGGGTCATGAACAGCACCAAAGCGGTGCAAATCATCATGAAGGCGTTATCCGCCTTGTCTGCGACCGCCGGAGCGGCCAGTGCCAAAGAAGGAACCATGGTTACCGTACTCAGGCCCAACATGGATAAAAGTTTTTTCATTATCAATCCATCCCCATTACTTTACTGAGCCAGTGATTACAGTGCTGCTTCGTCTGTTTCGCCGGTGCGAATGCGAATGACACGTTGCAATTCGGCAACGAAAATTTTGCCGTCACCGATTTTGCCGGTGTAGGCCGCTTTACTAATGACATCAACCACTTCATCTAACTGATCGTCAGCGATAGCGATGTCGATTTTTACTTTAGGTAAGAAGTTGACGCTGTATTCAGCTCCGCGATAGAGCTCAGCATGTCCCTTCTGGCGACCAAAGCCTTTTACTTCGCTTACGGTCAGCCCCTGAATACCTACAGAGGATAGGGCTTCACGCACGTCCTCCAGCTTGAATGGTTTAATCACCACGGTCACCAGCTTCATATTGCCCCTCCACGAATTAAGCCCAAACTCACCCCTGGTACGAGTCTTATAAAGCAAAGGCTATGCCACAAATGGTTTTGTACGCTAATTCAGCAAATTAACCGGCAGGACGGCAATCGGGCGCACTGCGATGAGCCAGCGACACGCTACCGCACAAGGAATTGATTAAATATTGCGCACTACTTTGGTGCGTGACGCGTCGAAAAAGTGCAGAGAAAGGGATTTAAAACGCGGCGATGCCAGTTTGTGGTGCGTAGCGGAAAAGAAAGAGGCCGCTAAAGCGGCCTCTGACATTATGCAGTTTGTGTTTCTTCGCGGTTGGCGGCAGCCAGCTCTTCACCCACCAGTTGCAGTTGATACATCTGGTAGTAACGCCCCTGCTGCGCCAGCAGTTGCTGATGGTTGCCCTGCTCGACCGCCTGACCGCGGTGCAACACCAGAATCGAATCGGCATCCACAATGGTCGACAAACGGTGAGCGATCACCACCAGCGTGGTGTGTTCGCGGATCAAACGCAGCGCCCGCTGAATCGCTTGTTCCGTGCCTGAGTCAATATTGGCGGTGGCCTCATCGAGGATCAGGATCTGCGGTGCCTGTACCAATACCCTGGCCATCGCCAATAACTGCTTCTGGCCCACCGACAGATTATTGCCCTGTTCGCCCAGCCGGGTATGAATACCCTGCGGGAAGCTGCGCACCAATTCGGCCAGTTGTACCGTT
The DNA here is from genome assembly GCF_008830365.1 of Serratia proteamaculans. GTDB lineage: Bacteria > Pseudomonadota > Gammaproteobacteria > Enterobacterales > Enterobacteriaceae > Serratia > Serratia proteamaculans. Next base: position 704,752 of record NZ_WBKI01000002.1, read on the forward strand.
TTCAATGCCTGCCAAACCGCCTCTTCGCTGATATTGCGTCCCAGCGTGACGTTGGCCAGCACTGACTCGGCGATCACCACCGGGTCCTGCTGCACCATCGCGACACCCTGGCGCAGAGTCCGGTGTGAAAGGCTGGCCAGAGGACGTCCGTCGAGACGCACTTCACCCTGATCGACCGGGTAATAGCCCATCAGCAGGTTGGCCAGCGTGCTCTTACCGCTGCCGGTATGGCCGACCAGCGCCACGAAGCCACGCGAAGGGACCGATAGCGAAATATGCTGCAGTACCTTTTTGTCATCACGGTAGGCAAAACTCAGGTCGTCAATATCAATACGACCGCTCTCCAGCGGGCGATCGTCCGCCCCGTAGCTCTGCTGTTTGCGATCCATCAGTTCGAAAATACGCTCACCGGCCACCACCGCCTGCTGCAGGATAGACTGCTGCGATGTCAGCTCAATCAGCGGCTCATTCAGACGACCCAGATAGTTGATAAAGGCATACAGCACACCAACGCCGATCGACCCCTCACCGCTGAAACCGAACAACATCAGCAGACCGCACAGTACCAGCGCCGAGAACAGGCTGAGCAGCGGACGCAACAGGAAACCGTCCAACCGCAGCGTCTGCATACGCGCGGTATAGTGTGAACGGCTGGCGGCGCTCATGCGCTCCCCGAAGCGGATCTGCTGGCGGAACTGCTGGATCACGCCCATGCCGTTAATCACTTCGTTAAAGCCGTCGTTGATGTCCGCCAGATAGCTACGCACCCGGCGCACAATAGGAATGCTGTAGTACTGATAAATGCCCATCACCACAAATACCGCCGGGAAGATGCAGATCGCCACCAGCGCCATACGCCAGTCAAGACTGAACATCGCCACCAGCATGGCACCGATCAGCGCCGCGCTTTTCAGCACCGTGGACACCACCATCACGTACAGATCTTTGATCACCTCGGTGTCATTGGTCACCCGCGAGATCAACTGCCCGACCGGTTGGGTATCAAAGGCGCTCAGCGGTTGGCGCAACGCAGCGTCCATCACGTCAGTTCGCAGACGTTGAACCACCCCGACCGCCGCCTGGTTGAACAACAACGCCTGAAAATAGTGCAGCGCCGCCGCCAACAGCTCCAGCAGGATATAGGCTGCTGCCAGCCCGCAAACGATCATCAGCGGTAACTGGCCCTTGGCAACGTAGTTATCGATAAAGTAACTGACCAGGATCGGCCCGGCGACTTCCGCCGCCGCGGCGACCCACAGCATCAATACCGCCAGCCCCAGCGGCTTTCGGTACGGCGATCCATAAGCCAGCAAGCGCTTCAGCGTCGGCCACAGCTTTTGCATCTTATTCATTGGCTTCACTCTCCTCGCCGCTTTCCGGGGCCTCATCCAATGCCGCCTCCAGTTGCTGATAGCGATACATATCGCGATACCAGCCGGGTTGAGCGGCCAGGGACGCATGCTGGCCACGCTGTGCCACAGCGCCGTGCTGGATCACCAGAATTTCGCTGGCTTCGGTCAGTGCCGAAAGCCGGTGCGCGCTGATAATCACCGTGCGGTTTTGCCCCCAGCTGCGCAGGTTATGCAGGATTTGGTGTTCGGTACGGCCATCCACCGCCGACAACGCGTCGTCGAGGATCAGGATTTCTGCATCCAGTAACAGGGCGCGGGCAATGGAGATACGTTGCTTCTGCCCCCCAGAGAGCATCACGCCACGCTCGCCCACCTCGGTTTCATAACCCTGCGGCAGGCGCAAAATATCCTCATGCACACTGGCCAGGCGGGCCGCGCGCTCAATCTGTTCCTGCGTCGCCCCCGGATTTCCCAGCGCGATGTTGTTCGCCACGCTGTCCGAGAACAAGAAGGGTGTCTGGCTGACCACGGACAACCTCGAGCGCCAGTCGTCGAGTTTGACCTGGGTCAACGGCAGCCCCTGATAGCTGATCTGGCCGTCATCAACATCGAACTGGCGCTGGATCAGTGACAGCAGCGTCGATTTACCGGCGCCGGTCGGCCCACACAGGCCAAGCATTTGCCCTGGTTCCAGCTTCAGCACCACATCATGCAGCGTCGGCTGACTATTGCCCGGGTAGTGGAATGCGCGGATATCGATCGCCAGATTGCCACGCCCGGCCGGCAGCGATCGCTCACCGTCGGTCACTGCCGGGGCTTCTTCCAGCAGGCTGCAAATACGGCTATAGGCCGCGCTGCCGCGTTCAACGATGTTGAACATCCAGGCCAGCGCCAGCATCGGCCAAATCATCAGGCCGAGGTACATCACGAAGCTGGTCAGTTGGCCCAGCGTCATGGTTCCGTTCACCACCATCCAACTGCCGCCGCCGATCGCCAGTAGATTGGCGGTACCGATGGCGATATAAATCGTTGGGTCGAAACGAGCATCCACCCGCGCCACGTGCATGTTTTTGGCACCGGTCTGGGCAGCGACTTCGGCAAACTGATTAGACTGATGATCTTCCAGACCGAACGCCTTGATCATACGGATGCTGGTCATGCTTTCCTGCGCCTGATCGTTCAGGCTGGAGAACGCCGCCTGCGCCGATTTAAAACGCTGGTGTAACTGGTCGCCGTAGTACTTGATAACGATCGCCATGATTGGCATGGGGATCAGCGACAACAGGGTTAGCTGCCAACTAATTTGGGTGCTCATCACCACCAGCACCGCCAATCCCATCACCAGCGAATCCACCAGCGTCAGCACCCCTTCACCAGCAGCGAAAACCACCCGATCGACATCGTTGGTGGCGCGCGCCATCAGATCACCGGTACGGTGGCGTAAATAGAAGGCCGGATTCTGACGGCTAAGTTGGCGGTAGAAGTTTTCACGCAGTTCGACGGCAAGCTGGTAGGACGCCCCAAACAACAGCACCCGCCACACGTAGCGCAGCAGGTAGACAACCACGGCGGTGCCAAGCATCAGTCCCAACCATGCCATCAGCACGCCGCCGGACATCTGTTTTTCGGTGATGCCATCCACAATGATCCCCACCAGCTTGGGCGGCAATAGTTGCAGTATGGCAATGATGATCAGCAGCACCACCGCCCCGAGGTAGCGACGCCACTCGCGGCGGAAATACCAGCCGATTTGAGCAAATAGTCTCACGCAGTTTTATTCCAGGATGTAATGGTTTTGTCTCTTGTTCTGCCTCAGCAGAGTAGGATACCACCGTTACTTTGCCAATTTGGTGAACTTTTCACTCAGGAATCGGCAGTGCAGTGGTGTATTTGATTTTTTCCATTGCGAAGCTGGAAGTGACGTCGATCAGCCCCGGTACACCGTTCACCAGACGCTTGTAAAAGCTGTCGTAGCTCTTCATATCCGCCACTTCCACCTGCATCAGGTAGTCGTATTCTCCGGCCATGCGATAGAACGCCAGCACCTCTGGCATCTGCTTGGTCAGTTGCACAAACTGTTGATACCATTCGCTGCTGTGCTGCTGGGTTTTGATCAGCACAAATGCCGTCAGGCCCAGGCCGAGCTTTTCGTTATCCAGCAGCGCGACTCGCCCCCGGATATAACCGTCCTCTTCCAGCCGCTTGAGCCTTTTCCAGCAGGGGGTCGACGTCAGATTGACCGCGTCGGCCAACACCTGCAGCGGCTGCGTACAGTCCTGTTGCAGCATGCACAGTAATTTACGGTCTGTTTTATCTAGCATATCGTCAACCAGGAGAATAGTTTTCTCTCATTAGGCGATTAAACAGGAAAAATGGCAATCCTTTTTTCCCCACAGCAGGCTATATTATGCATCAAACAAGCCCCCTATTCTGAGGCCAGATGATGACAAATTCTTGGGTAAAATATGCTATCGGCGAAATAGAAGCGGATTTTCAACGCTCCGCCGATACCCACCTGATCCGCCTGAACCTGCCGGAATTTCCCGGTATCTGCCTGTACCTGAAAGACGAAAGCACTCACCCGACCGGCAGCCTGAAGCACCGCTTGGCGCGTTCACTGTTCTTGTACGGCCTATGTAACGGCTGGATCACCGAAAACACCACGATTATCGAGGCCTCCTCCGGCAGTACGGCGGTGTCCGAAGCCTACTTCTCCCGGTTGATTGGCCTGCCGTTTATTGCCGTAATGCCTTCCTGCACCGCACGCCGCAAGGTTGAGCAGATCGCGTTCTACGGCGGTCGTTGCCACTTCGTCGACCATGCGGCGCAGATTTACGCCGTTTCCGAACAGTTGGCTCAAGAGCTGAACGGCCACTATATGGATCAGTTCACCTACGCCGAGCGGGCAACCGACTGGCGCGGCAACAACAACATCGCCGACAGCATCTTCCGGCAGATGGCGCGCGAACCCTTCCCGGTGCCAAAACATATCGTGATGAGCGCCGGCACTGGCGGCACCTCCGCGACTCTGGGGCGCTATATCCGCTATCAGGGGCACGACACCCGCCTGACAGTGGTCGACCCGGAAAACTCGGTGTTCTATGATTGCTTCCACCAGCGCGACCGTACCCTTATCGGCAGTTGCGGCAGCCGTATCGAGGGCATTGGCCGCCCACGCGCCGAGCCCTCGTTTATTCCGTCGGTGGTCGACAGCATGATCCGCGTGCCTGATGCCGCCAGCGTCGCCACCATCCACTGGCTGGAGACAGTTCTCGGGCGCAAGGTGGGGGCTTCTACCGGCACCAACGTATGGGGCGCGCTGCAGTTGGCGAAGCAAATGCGAGAAAACGGCGAGCAGGGTTCCATCGTCACTCTGCTGTGCGACAGCGGTGAACGCTACCTGGACACCTATTACAACCCAGAATGGGTCAGCAACAATATCGGTGATCTGACGCCGTATCTGGCGCAGCTGGCGGATTTGTAATCGGCAGGTTCAGACGAAAAAAAGCCGGGTAAGTCTTACCCGGCGGCTGCCAATAAAGCCTCATAATTCGGGGGAATAGGTGAGGTAAGGTGAACGCAGCCAATGTTGCAAATAGTGAGCCACCGCCTGCTGTTCGCAGTGACCGATAACCTGTAGCTGTGGCAACAGCGACTTCAACTGTGGCAGAGCATTGCCCATCACCACCCCGTGCCCTACCGCCGCCAGCATTTCCTTGTCGTTCATCGCATCACCAAACGCCATACAATCCGCCATCTCCAGCCCCAGATGGCGGCTCAGCATATCCAGCGCCGACCCCTTGTTGCAGCCCAGTGGCAATACCTCCAGGCATTCATAAGCCGAGAAACAAAGATCGACACGCGCTGCAAAGTGCTGGCGCAGCTGCACCTGAAGTTTCAGCAATTCCTCGTGCGGACCAACAAAACAAACCTTGCTGTTACCGAACGCCGGTAAACGTCGCAGTTCGGTAAGTTGATAATGGAAGCCGCTCAGATGGTGGGCCAGCAACATTTCCTCCGGCACCGCAAACCCGGTCATCCAGCCTTCATCACGGAAGACGTGCATGCTGGCGTCGGTTCGCCAGTGGGTATGCAGCACCTCTTCGGCAATATCGGCTGGCAAGTCGGTGGCGTGCAGTTGCTGCCCCTGATTGTCATAGACCCGCGTGCCGTTACCGGTAATCAGGTAGCCTTGCAGGCCTAACTGCGCCATGATCGGCTGCGCATCAAGGTAGTGCCGCCCAGTGGCGAAAGTGACGATCATCTCCCGCTCGAGGAGTTGCTTTAGCACCGCCAGAGTTTCCGGTCCGACCCGGTGATCCGGTGTCAACAACGTGCCGTCCATATCAAAAGCCGCCAGGCGATACATAAAGACCTCATGAATGTGAACGCGATTACAGTCCCTGCAGTATGGGATGGTATTTGCGGAAGTAATAGTGAACAATTCTGGAAAACTGTTCCGGATTTACTAACATGCGCCTGACCCACCGCCTCAGCCAATATCAACGCCTGTACCTGCAACTCGGTAGCACACCGGTCGCCATCACCATTGGTGAGCTGGCAGCGATGTTCTATTGCAGCGAGCGCCACGCCCGCACTCTGGTGCAGCAACTGCAGGATCAGGGCTGGCTGAGTTGGCAGTCACAGCCCGGGCGCGGTAAACGTGCGTGTTTGCATTGCCTGAAAACGCCGGACGAGCTGCGGGCTGCCCATCTCCAGAGGCTGCTGCAGGAGGGCGATCATCAGGGCGCGTTGGAAATGGCGCAGTTAGATCCGCAACATTTACAGGAACTGCTTAGCCCACATCTTGGTGGTCAATGGCAAGCTGGCAGCCCAACGCTGCGTATCCCCTACTACCGCACGCTCGAATCGCTGGATCCGCTGACCCTTACCGGCCGAGCCGAACAGCATTTGGTTGCCACCCTGCATGCCGGGTTAACGCGGTTTATTACCGGTAATCCCGAGCCACAATCAGATCTGGCTCACCATTGGCAAATCAGCCATGACGGCCTGCGCTGGCAATTCTTTCTGCGCAGCCAACTACGCTGGCACAACGGTGAACCACTGACCGGCCAGCAACTGCTGCAAACGCTGGAAAAACTGCAGCAGCATCCTCGCAGTCAACCCAGCCTGGCCAACGTTGCCAACCTCAGTCTGCCCCATCCGCTGTGCCTGCAGTTTGATTTGCAGCATCCGGACTACTGGCTGGCGCACCGGCTGGCGGAATTGCCTTGCCTGCTGACCCACCCGGATGCTTCAGGCATGGGTGCCGGCCCGTTTAAATTGACGCTGAACCAACCGCACCTGGTCCGGCTGGAGCAACACCCGTTTTACCATTTGCAGCATCCCTATCTGGAGAGCATTGAGTATTGGATCACTCCCGAACTGAATGTTGGCGATGCTTATACCAGTTGCCAGCATCCGGTACGCATTACCCTTGGCCAGCAGGAAGAGATGGCGTTGGCCCGGCCGGTACAGCGCAGCATGAGCCTGGGTTGGTGCTATCTGGCGGTGAATTTGAAGCACGGCGTACTCAGTGAAGCACAGGGGAAAAAACTGCTGATGCTGATCCAGCGATCCGGCCTGCTGGCTAATCTGCCGGTGCCCAACAGCGTCATCACCCCCAGCCACGAAATGCTGCCCGGCTGGGCAATCCCACTGCATCAGGCCGACGAGGATATTGCCCTGCCCGCCAAATTGACGCTGTTGTATCGGCCACCGGTGGAGTTGGAAACGGTCACAGTGGCCTTGCAGCAACTGTTGGCGCAACATGGCTGCGAGCTGGAGCTACGCTACTACGCGGGCAAGCGCTGGCAAAGTACCGAACAAATCGAACAGGCCGATCTGCTGCTGGCGGATAACCTGATCGGGGAATCACCGGAAGCAACGCTGGAAAGCTGGCTGCGGCAGGATACGCTGTGGCGGGGTATCCTGCCCGACGCTCGCTGGCAGCATCAGCAACAAACGCTGCAACAGATCCAGCAGCTCCCGGCACAGCCGCCGCGTTATCAGCAATTGAAAGACTATTATCAGCAGCTGATGGCGGCAGCGATCATCACCCCGCTGTTTCACTATCAGTATCAAATCAGCGCGCCACCGCGCATTCATGGCGTTACCCTGACCGCCCACGGTTGGTTCGATTTCTGTCAGGCCTGGCTACCACCGCCGGTGGACACCATGGGATCCCCTTCGACAAACTAAGTCTGGCTGGCTCTGCGGTAACCAGACATTTCTGCTACCATTGTTGCCGCAACGCATTTTTATCCTACCGCCCGAATGTGTATCGGGTAGGGTCTCAGCAATAATTTGAGGTTATTTTATGAAGCGCGCGGTTGTCGTTTTCAGCGGTGGACAAGATTCCACGACCTGCTTGATTCAGGCATTGAAACAGTATGATGAAGTTCACTGCGTCACCTTTGACTACGGCCAGCGCCATCGCGCCGAGATTGAGGTGGCTCAGGAACTGTCGGTGGCCCTGGGGGCCAAGGCGCATAAGCTGCTGGACGTAGGCCTGCTCAATGAGCTGGCGATCAGCAGCCTGACCCGTGACAACATTCCGGTTCCCGCCTACGACAGCACGCAGAGCAATGGGTTACCGAGCACCTTTGTGCCAGGTCGCAACATTTTGTTCCTGACGCTGGCAGCAATTTATGCCTATCAGGTCGAAGCTGAAGCGGTGATCACCGGCGTCTGTGAGACTGACTTCTCCGGCTACCCTGACTGCCGTGACGAGTTTGTCAAAGCGCTGAACCAGGCAATAGTGCTGGGCATCGCCCGCGATATCCGCTTTGAAACGCCACTGATGTGGCTGAACAAGGCAGAAACCTGGGCACTGGCGGATTACTACCATCAGTTGGAGCTGGTGCAACAGGACACCCTGACCTGCTACAACGGTATTAAGGGTGACGGCTGCGGTGAATGTGCGGCCTGCCATCTGCGCGCCAACGGGCTGAAGCAATACCAAATCAACAAAGCAGAAGTGATGGCGAGCCTGAAGCAAAAGACCGGTCTGGTCTGATTGAATAACGGCGGCACGGGCTGCCGCTCGTTGCTTTACTGACCTTCTGGCGGCGTGAGCACCTGCAGGTGTTCGCGCAGTTGTCCCTCAATCGGCAAGGCCCGTTGGGTTTTCAGATCGACACAAACGAAGGTCAGTAGCGCATCCGCCACCTGAGCCCCCGAGGCATCCTGCAATACCTTCTGACTCAACACGCCACTTTTGCCGTTTAGCTGCACCATCTGGCTGTCAATGCGTAGCTTGTCGCCCAATACTGCCGGGGTGCGATAGTTAATGTTGATGTTCACCACGATGAAAGCGATGTTATTTTCCGTCATCCAGCGGAAGCCTTCCTGGTTCTCCAGCCAATCCCAACGCGCCTCTTCCAGAAACTCCAGATAGCGGGCGTTATTCACGTGCTGATAAACATCAAGATGATAACCACGAACTTTGATAAAGGTCTGGTGCATAGGAAACGGCTACTCCTGCCAGGTGATTACAGAAAGAAGGAGCCGCAAGCGACTCCTTCACCCATTTGGTCAAGATGCCAAACTGGTAAGACCTGTAAAATGTAGCAGAGGAAAAAGGGCTGCATTATCACTTTGCCACACAGCCGTGATCGAAATCACATTTTGAGCCGTGTGCGATTCCTTTCAAACAGTGCAGGCCCAATGCCCGGTACTTCCTGAAGTTGCTCAATCTGCGTAAAGGGACCGTTCTGCTCACGGTAGCGCACAATGCTCTCCGCTTTCTTCAACCCTACCCCTTTGAGCATGCTGGCCAGTTGTTCTGCATCGGCCTGATTGATACTGACCGACGCCTCATCATTGGCAGCCGCTCCGGCCTCTGCACCTTGTCCTGCATTACCCGCCGGCACGGACAGCACCGGTTGCCCAGCCCCCACTTTCTCTTCCGCGGCCACCGATAGCCCGGCCAGGGAGAGCAGCGCTATGGTCAGCAACGCTTTGAAGCTGAAAGCCTTTACCGCTTTTATTTCTGTAAGTTGCATGCTGTGTCCTCCTTGTGTTTAACAGCAAGCTCACCTTGCCGCAGCGGGGAAACTTCAGCAATTGGCGGATTTCAGATATGGAAAAGGCCGCGAAAGCGGCCTTTGAGGATTACATTGCGTTGCAGAAAACTGCGGCGCTTTACTGAGGTTGCTGCTGCTCAGCGGCGCCCATGGTGATCTTGGCTTCTTTGCGCAGGCTGGCCAGCAGAGAGTCAAAGGACACGCCGGTCGAACCTTCTTCCATTTTGCTGACGAAGGTTTTCATTTCTTCTGCCGACAAAGTGCCAGGGTTCACTGCATCCAGCGCAATCAGCACCACGTTGTCCTGACGATCCTGCGACATGCCATAAACCGGCTTGCCTTCCTGCGGATGCGGCAACGCGAACACGCTCTGCACCAACTGGCTGTCTTCCGGCGCACGAGCCATCTTCTGCACGCTGCCAAAGCTCAGGCCGGCCGCTTTCATCGCCTCGTCGCCCTTACCCTGTTTCAGCTCAACCAGCAGCTTCTCGCCCTGCAGTTTCGCTTCCTGTTCCGCTTTGTTGCGTTTGACCAGCTCCGCCACGCGATCTTTCACCTGGTCGAAGGGTTCAATGCCTTCCGGCTTGTGGCCAGACACGCGGATCACGAAGGCACGGTCGCCATCAACGGTGATCACGTCGGAGTTGCTGCCCGGAGAGCCGCCCTCGCCAATCAGGGTGCCGTCAAAAATCGACTGGATGACCGGTTTGAAGTTCAGCGCTGCCGGAATATTGTCGCGGGTAAACCAGTCGGTATGCGCCGCTTTCACACCAGCAGCCTCTTCGGCTGATGCCAGAGATTCGTTATCGCTGGTAGCCGCTTCACTGACCTTCTGCTGCAGCGCGTAATAAGCGTCTACGGCTTTCTCCTGCTTAACCTGCTTGGCGATGGCGTCACGCACTTCGCTCAACGGCTTCACTTTCTCCGGCTCAATGTCGTTCAGACGGATCACTAAATACCCAACTGAGGACTTCACGACGCCGGAAAGCTGACCTTTTTCGGTCAGGTTAGCCTGCTTCAGTTCGTCTGCCGTGGTGTCCGGCTCCAGCCAGCCCAGCTCACCGCCAGTACGGCGTGAGATGATGTCGGTGGATTTGTCTTTCGCCAGCGTGGCGAAATCGCCGCCTTTTTTCAGTTCGTCCAGTACCGCATTGGCTTCCGCCTCGGTTTTCAGCTGGATCACGCTGTAGTTCTTGCGCTCAGGCTGGCCGTAGCTGCTTTTGTGCTGGTCGTAGTAGGCGCTGATATCCGCATCGGTTACCGTTACCTTGTCCTGCATGGAAGCGGCATCCATTGGGATGTAGCTTACTTTGACCTGTTCTGGCGCAATGAAGCTGTTCTTGTTCTGGCTGTAGTAGTCTTTCAGCTCGTCGTCGGTCACGGTCTGCTTGGCCTGCAACGCTTTCAGATCCAGCGTCGCCAGACGCACATCGCGCTGTTGCAGCACCAGTGCCGTCATGTCCTGAGCTTCGGCAGGCAGAATGAAGCCTGAACCGCCAAAGGCCTGGATCACCTGCTGGTTAACCAGCTGCTGACGCATGGACTGCGCAAAGTTATCGGCGGTGTAACCCATGCGGCTAATCAGATCGAGATATTTGGCGTTATCGAACTGGCCGTCAGTCTGGAAGTAAGGCGCCTTGCGGATAGCGTCTTTTACCTGATCGTCGCTGACGCTCAGACCTAATTTCTTGGCATATTGATCCAGCAGCATGTTGTCGATCAACTGTGACAGTGCCTGGTGGCGCATCTGCTGCATATAGCCTTCGTTGCCCGCCAGTGCAGAGAACTGGTCACCCAGCTGTTGCTGCATGCGGCTGCGTTCACTTTGGAAAGCCTGTTCCAGCTGAGCGCGCTCGATCACCTGACCATTTACTTTCGCTGCATAATCGCCGGAACCGCCGATCAGGTAGTTACCCACCCCGGTCAAAATAAATGACAAGATGATCAGGGCCAGGATGATTTTGAGCACGACGTTATTAGCTGCCGCGCGTAAATTGTCCATCATAGTGTGACAACACTCCGCTGTGATGTGGATTAAAAACACCCTTGCGCAGGCGCGTTCCCTGCGACAAAAATAAAAAAAGCGCATCAATCTGATGCGCCTTATATCTTACCTTACCAGCACCGTTGCGTCAGGTGATTGTTTATTACAAAGCCCTGTAACGCTAAACGGTTAGACGCAAACAATCAGTTTACTGCGTCTTTCAGCGCTTTCCCTGCACGGAAGGCCGGAACTTTGGCTGCCGCGATGGCGATCTCTTTACCAGTTTGCGGATTACGGCCAGTACGGGCCGAACGCTCACGCACGGTGAAGGAACCGAAACCTACCAGGGCCACATCATCCCCTTCCTTCAAGGATTCAGTAACAGATGCAATCACTGCATCTAAAGCACGCCCAGCTGCCGCTTTGGAAATATCAGCACCTGCGGCAATTTTGTCGATCAGTTGTGACTTATTCACTCTATCATCCCCTCTAGAATTCAATCGTCGCACCGAAAAATCCCTACGGCACGACAGCGCAGCTGTTATATCAATCCCATCGTACCTTGGCAAGCCACCGAAAGCGTGACAAAACGCGGGCCGACAGCTGTCTAACTTAGCGGTACAAAAAAAGACTGGCAAGTCCGAAATGGCTTGCCAGCATAAGTTTTATCAATGGTTTTTGCGATACGTCACTATTTTGCCGCTACCGGCAGTGCGCCGAAGGCCGGATTCAGCAACGCAAGGTCCAAAACTTCATCAATTCGTTGTACCGGATGAATATCCAGATCGGCGATAACATTCGCCGGGATCTCTTCCAGATCGCGCTTGTTCTCATACGGGATCAGCACGGTTTTGATACCACCGCGATGGGCCGCCAGCAGTTTCTCTTTCAGGCCACCAATCGGCAGTACCTGACCACGCAGCGTGATCTCGCCGGTCATCGCCACATCGGCGCGAACCGGGTTGCCCGTCAGGCAGGAAACCAGCGCGGTACACATCGCAATACCGGCGCTCGGGCCATCCTTCGGTGTAGCGCCTTCCGGCACGTGCACGTGGATGTCACGCTTCTCGTAAAAATCAGGGTTAATCCCCAATTTATCCGCGCGCGCACGCACTACGGTCAGTGCGGCCTGAATAGATTCCTGCATCACTTCACCGAGCGAGCCGGTGTAGGTCAGCTTACCTTTGCCCGGTACGCAGGCGGTTTCGATGGTCAGCAGATCGCCACCCACTTCCGTCCACGCCAGGCCGGTAACCTCACCCACGCGGTTTTCGGTATCCGCACGGCCGTAATCGACACGTTGTACGCCCAGGTAATCTTTCAGGTTGTCGCCGTTGATCTCAATATGCTTGATCTTCTTGTCCATCAGCAGCGTTTTCACCGCTTTACGGCACAACTTGGAGATTTCACGCTCCAGGCTACGCACCCCAGCTTCACGGGTGTAGAAGCGGATAATGCCGGTGATGGCGCTATCGTCGACCGTCAGCTCACCTTTCTTCAGGGCGTTACGCTCGAGCTGCTTCGGCAACAGGTGCTGCTTGGCAATGTTGAGCTTCTCGTCCTCGGTGTATCCGGACAGGCGGATCACTTCCATACGGTCCAGTAGCGGCGCAGGAATGTTCATCGAGTTCGAGGTAGCCACGAACATCACGTCGGACAGATCGTAATCCACTTCCAGATAGTGATCGTTAAACGCCACGTTCTGTTCCGGATCCAGTACCTCCAGCAGTGCAGAGGCTGGGTCACCGCGCATATCGGAAGACATCTTGTCGATCTCGTCCAGCAGGAACAGTGGGTTTTTCACCCCAACCTTGGCCATTTTCTGGATCAGCTTGCCCGGCATGGAACCGATATAGGTACGACGGTGACCGCGAATTTCCGCTTCGTCACGCACGCCACCCAACGCCATACGCACGTACTGGCGACCGGTCGCTTTGGCGATCGACTGACCCAGCGAGGTTTTACCTACGCCAGGAGGCCCTACCAGACACAGAATAGGCCCTTTGATTTTGCTGACGCGGCTCTGTACTGCGAGATACTCAAGAATACGGTCTTTGACGCGCTCCAGGCCGTAGTGATCGATATCGAGCACTTCCTGCGCCTTGAGCAGGTCTTTCTTAACCTTGCTGCGCGCATTCCACGGAACCTGCAGCATCCAGTCGATGTAGCCGCGTACCACGGTGGCTTCCGCAGACATTGGCGACATCATTTTCAGCTTTTGCAGTTCCGCTTCGGTTTTTTCACGCGCATCTTTCGGCATTTTCGCCGCTTCGATCTTGCGCTTCAGCGCTTCATGCTCGTCTGGCGCATCGTCCATCTCGCCCAGTTCTTTCTGAATCGCCTTCATCTGCTCATTCAGATAGTACTCGCGCTGACTTTTTTCCATCTGTTTTTTGACGCGGTTACGGATGCGTTTTTCAACCTGCAGCAGGTCGATTTCCGATTCCATCATCGCCATCAGGTATTCAAGACGTTCAGTGATATCGAACATCTCCAGTACCGACTGCTTGTCGCTGAGTTTCAGCGGCATGTGCGCGGCGATGGTATCCGCCAGGCGTGCAGCATCGTCGATGCTGTTCAATGACGTCAGCACCTCCGGTGGAATTTTCTTGTTCAGTTTGATGTAGCCTTCAAACTGATTGATTGCAGTGCGCACCAGCACTTCTTGTTCACGCTCATCAATCGCAGGTGACTCAAGATATTCGGCCTGGGCAGCAAAATGCTCTCCGCTGTCGGAAAGCGTAGTAATACGCGCCCGCTGCAGCCCTTCGACCAGCACTTTTACCGTGCCATCAGGCAATTTCAGCATTTGCAGGATCGACGCTACGGTGCCGACAGAGAACAAATCATTAATGCCAGGTTCATCCGTTGAGGCCTCTTTCTGTGCCACCAGCATGATCTTCTTATCATGATCCATTGCTGCTTCGAGGCACCGAATTGATTTTTCCCGGCCAACAAATAACGGGATCACCATGTGCGGATAAACCACCACGTCGCGCAACGGCAAGACGGGGATTTCTATGCGTTCGGAACGCTCAGGGTTCATAGAGCTCTCTCTTAAGTTTAACTTCCGCCAGGTTGAGGGGGAATCTCATGAGACGCAAGCATCAAACGTTTCATAAAATCTGGTTAATGAGTATATGGGGATGAATCTCTTACATTCAACGGCAGAATGCAGGAAATAAAAATGGGGGATAAAATCCCCCATTTTGACATTAACTTTCTGGTTTGACTGGCGAATTATTCGCCTGAAGCCTGCGCTTCCGGTTTGCCGTAAATCAGCAAGGGTTTGGACTGGCCGGCGATGACCGACTCGTCGATCACCACTTTGTCGACGCTGTCCATTGATGGCAGGTCGTACATGGTGTCCAGCAGCGCGGCTTCCACGATGGAACGCAGGCCACGAGCACCGGTTTTACGCTTCATGGCCTTCTTGGCGATGGCGTTCAGTGCTTCTTCACGGAATTCCAGCTCTACACCTTCCAGATTGAACAATGCCTGATACTGTTTGGTCAGGGCATTTTTCGGCTCTTTCAGGATCTGGATCAGCGCATCTTCGCTCAGCTCACTCAGCGTAGCCACGACCGGCAGACGACCGATGAACTCAGGGATCAGACCAAACTTGATCAGATCTTCCGGCTCAGCCTGCAGCAGCAGTTCGCCTTCGGTCGCTTTCTCAGCCTCACCCTTCACTGTGGCGCCAAAACCAATACCGGAACCGGTATTCACGCGCTGACCGATCACCTTATCCAGGCCGGCAAAGGCGCCGCCACAGATAAACAGGATTTTCGAGGTATCAACCTGCAGGAATTCCTGCTGCGGATGCTTACGGCCGCCCTGCGGCGGAACGGCGGCAATGGTGCCTTCGATCAGCTTCAACAGCGCCTGCTGCACGCCTTCACCCGAAACGTCACGGGTAATCGACGGGTTGTCTGACTTACGAGAAATCTTATCGATTTCATCGATATAGACAATGCCGCGCTGAGCTTTCTGCACGTCGTAGTCACACTTCTGCAGCAGCTTCTGAATAATGTTTTCCACGTCCTCACCCACATAACCGGCTTCGGTCAGCGTGGTGGCATCGGCCATGGTGAATGGCACATCCAGGAAGCGTGCCAGCGTTTCCGCCAGCAGGGTTTTACCGCTACCGGTAGGACCAATCAGCAGAATGTTGCTTTTGCCCAACTCGATACCGTTGCTGGTATCGCCGTTGCGCAGCCGTTTGTAGTGGTTATACACCGCGACTGCCAGCACTTTTTTCGCCGGTTCCTGACCGATGACGTAGTCATCCAGGTGATGGCGGATCTCGTGCGGCGTCGGCAGCGCACTGCGCTCACGATGCGGTGAAACTTCTTTAATCTCTTCGCGAATAATGTCGTTACACAGATCAACACATTCATCGCAGATATACACTGACGGACCGGCAATCAGCTTACGCACTTCATGCTGGCTTTTGCCGCAGAAAGAGCAGTACAGCAGCTTTCCTGAACCGTCTTTGCGCTTATCTGTCATCAGTAAACCTCTTCTTTAGTCTTTGTCCCGCAGGAAAATCACGGCGGCCGTACGCCCCGAATTCATACCGGGAATGCCGATAATGCTCACCAGAGCGAGCCACGCCCGCTCTGATTACTATAGTCTATCGGCTCGCACAATTATCTCGCCAGCCGCGTGGTGTTACTTGCGGTGCGTCAGAATACCGTCAACCAGACCATATTCTACCGCTTCTTCCGCGGTCATAAAGCGATCGCGCTCGGTATCGCGTTCGATCTGCTCCAGTGTCTGGCCGGTGTGTTCTGCCATCAGCTCATTCATACGCGCCTTCACCTTCAGGATTTCACGCGCATGGATTTCGATATCCGTCGCCTGGCCCTGATAACCGCCCAGCGGCTGGTGGATCATCACGCGTGAATTCGGCAGACAGAAGCGCTTGCCCTTGGCACCGGCAGTCAGCAGGAAGGAGCCCATCGAGCACGCCTGGCCCATACAAATGGTGCTGACGTCCGGCTTGATGAACTTCATGGTGTCATAGATTGACATGCCTGCGGTGATCACGCCACCCGGGGAGTTAATGTAGAGGAAAATGTCTTTTTCCGGGCTTTCTGCTTCGAGGAACAGCATTTGCGCCACAATCAGGTTGGCCATGTGATCTTCGACCTGGCCGGTCAGGAAAATAATGCGCTCTTTCAGCAGGCGGGAATAAATGTCGTAAGAACGCTCCCCGCGTGAAGTCTGCTCTACCACCATCGGCACCAGGGCCATGTTAGGTGCAAATTGATCTCGTTCGCCACTGTATGACATTACCGTCTCCTAATAGAAATTGCCTTGGCGGCCAGGGTTACACCCTATTACACCGATTCTACTTGAGAACGGTCATGATGACTATGCTCAAGCATTCGACCCACGCCACACGTACCCGACGGCTTTTTTATCCCGCGCACTCTGGCAAACAGCCTATATATATACATTTTACAGATTGGGGCCACTGTCAGAATTTCAAGCCCGGCGGCGTATTTTTAGCGGCTATCCTGCACACCTTCGCTGCGGGTGATAACCATCATGCCAGACTGTTGCAAGATCAACAGTGTAAATATAGTGCATATTGTCACGCTTAACCTGAGATTAATCAGCAACGTGGCAAAAAGAAAAGCCCGCAACCGAAGGTTACGGGCTTTTTTAACGCCGGGACCGACCAGGCGGCCCCGAGAGCGCAACGAGTTGCGCCCTGGCGTACAGACATTACGCCTGTTGAGTCTGGTTCATCAGCTCGCTGAAGGTAGTGGCTTTCTCAGTCACTTTCGCTTTTGCCAGCAGGGCTTCAACCGCTTGTTCTTCCAGAGCAACGTTGCGCATGTTGTTCATCAGCTCTTTGTTTTTGCTGTAGAACTCAACAACTTCACTTGGATCTTCGTAAGCGGAAGCCATTTCTTCGATCAGCGTTTTAACGCGATCTTCGTCAGCTTTCAGATCGTTGGTGCTGATCACTTCGCCCAGCAGCAGACCGACAACGACGCGACGCTTAGCCTGCTCTTCGAACAGTTCGCGTGGCAGTTCCAGCGCTTGCTTCTCGTTGCCGCCGAAACGCTGTGCAGCCTGACGGCGCAGAACGTCAACTTCGCCGTCGATCAGCGCAGCAGGAACGTCGATTTCGTTAGCACTGACCAGGCCGTCGATTGCCTGAGTTTTGATGCGGTTACGCACTGCGCCTTTCAGCTCGCGCTCCATGTTTTTACGCACTTCAGCACGCAGGCCTTCGGTAGAACCATCAGCCACGCCGAAACGTTTGATGAATTCTTCAGTCAGCTCTGGCAATTCACGCTCTTCCACTTTCTTCAGAACGATGTCGAACTTAGCCGCTTTGCCCTTCAGATTTTCAGCGTGATAATCTTCAGGGAAGTTAACGTCGATAGCGAATTCTTCACCGGCTTTATGACCGACCAGACCTTCTTCGAAGCCTGGGATCATACGGCCCTGGCCCATGGCCAGTACGAAATCAGAGGCTTTGCCGCCTTCGAATTCTTCACCGTCGATAGAGCCTGAGAAGTCAACGGTCACACGGTCTTCAGCCTGAGCTGCGCGATCGGTCTCTTTCCAGGTCGCCTGCTGCTTGCGCAGGGTGTCCAGCATGGTGTCAACGTCAGCGTCGTTAACTTCAACCACCGGCTTCTCAACTTCGATGCCGTCCAGGCCTTTCAGCTCAACTTCTGGATACACTTCGAACTCAACGGCGAAAGTGAAGTCTTCACCTTCTTTGTACTCGCCTGGCACGTAGTTTGGTGCGCCAGCCGGATTGATCTTTTCTTTGATGATCGCATCAACGAAGCTGCGTTGCATCGCATCGCCCAGTACGTCTTGACGAACAGAAGCGCCATAACGTTGCTCAACGATGTTCATCGGTACATGGCCTTTACGGAAGCCATCGATACGAACGCTTTTTGCAGCGTTGATCAGCTCTTTTTTAATAGCCTGCTTGATTGTATCAGCGGGTACAGTAATAGAGAGACGGCGCCCAAGGCCTTGAGTGGTTTCTACTGAAACTTGCATCTTGTTACCTCAAAAAAATCACAGTGCTCGGTCAACTCCGTTCCAAGAACCAGGACGGCTACATTACAGAACCGAGTTTCCTGATGACAGAAGCGTCCCGAAACCATTCCGGAAAAATAAGACGCGACATTATAGCGGCGCATGCGGAGCGAGTCGAGGAAAGCAAGGCGGCGGCGGCGCGCTAAAACTCACACTTTTGCCGATTTGATCGCCAAAAGGCCGCCGAAGCCGACCCGGCCTTGGCTGCATTGCGCATCGGCTGTGTCGTCGTCAAAAACAGAAACGGCCCGCAGGCCGTTCCAAAATTCGTCTGTAGTAATACCCCAAATCGTGGTCAAAGTTCCACTGATACCGCAAATTTAGCCGTCAGGCCAAGGTTCCGGCACCACGACAAGGGGGAGAAGCCGGCACGGTATCCTGCAACCCTTCCCACTCTTTCAGGGTATAGGTGTGCAGCGCCAGCGCATGCACGCCATCGGATAACTCTTCCGACAGAACGCCGTAAATAGAGCGATGCCGCGTCAAGAAACGTTCGCCGACGAAGCGATCGCTGACCAACACCACCTTGAAATGGCTTTCTGAACCCGCCGGAACGTTATGACGATAGCTTTCATCAACGACTTCCAGATACGCGGGCTCAAATGCCGCCCTTAACTTTGCTTCTATTTGCTCGCGAATCATAGGATCTCCTTACTACACCGGCAGAGGACCGTCCCCATCTATTTCAATATTAGCCGCTTTCTTCCCGTTTAGACCATTCCTCAGCTAAATTTCTCTTCTTTGCGGGCAAAAAACGGCCAACATCCGCCGTCGCTTGAGGTTTTTCTGATTGAGACGGTCAAAAAAGCATGTTTTTATCAACGGCAGGTAAAAATTTGTCACTCCGGTGCGTTCTGCGCTTCCTCCGGCCGGCGGCGATGCTATGATGTCGACAATTTGTTGTTGGCTATCCCGCTCTGATTATTACAGAAAGCTTGCTCAAATCGGCCTCTCTGTCATGGGCTGTTTGCGTCGGCTTAAAATCCATCGAGAATGAGACAGTAACTATGTTAAAGAAACTTTGCCTTCCACTGTTGGCCGCACTGCTGCTGGCTGGCTGTGCTACCAGCAGCAACACCCTGAACGTCACGCCAAAGATCGTCTTGCCACAACAGGATCCGACGCTGCAAGGTGTGACCATCAGCATTAACGGTGCGGATCAGCGCCAGGATCAGGCACTGGCGAAAGTGAACCGCGACGGCCAGTTGGTGACCCTTACCCCATCCCGCGATCTGCGCTTCCTGCTGCAGGAAGTGCTAGAGAAACAAATGGGCGCACGCGGCTATATGATCGGTGCTGACGGTGCCGTTGACCTGCAAATCGTGGTCAATAACCTGTATGCGGACGTCTCCGAAGGCAACCTGCGCTACAACATCACCACCAAGGCCGATATCTCTATCACCGCCCAAGCGAAGAACGGCAACAAGCAGGTGAAAAACTACCGCTCAACCTATAACGTGCAGGGCGCCTTCACGGCGACCAACGAGAAAATCACCAACGCGGTCAACACCGTGCTCGGCGACGTCATTGCCGATATGGCGCAAGACACCAGCGTCAACGATTTTATCAAGCAAAACGCGCGTTAAGCCACGAACGCCTTGTGCCGCCCGGACAGTCGGGCGGTGCAGACAGGGAACTCATGTCGAAAAACTATCTGAATATCTTCACCCAGCGTAACTCCGCCATCCTCCTGCTGCTGGGCTTTGCGTCAGGTCTGCCGTTGGCATTGACCTCCGGCACGCTGCAAGCCTGGATGACCGTCGAAAACATCGATCTGAAAACCATCGGTATCTTTTCGCTGGTTGGTCAGGCCTATGTGTTCAAATTCCTGTGGTCACCCTTTATGGACCGCTACACCCCGCCATTCCTTGGGCGGCGGCGTGGCTGGTTGCTGATCAGCCAACTGCTGCTGGTGGTGTCGATTGTGGCGATGGGCTTTATGCAACCGGCACAGCATCTGTGGTGGTTGGCAGCACTGGCGGTACTGGTGGCGTTCTGTTCTGCGTCGCAGGATATTGTTTTCGACGCCTATAAAACCGATCTGTTGAGCGCTGAAGAACGTGGCACTGGCGCTGCGGTCTCGGTTCTGGGTTACCGACTGGCGATGCTGGTGTCCGGCGGGCTGGCACTGTGGCTGGCAGATCGCTATTTCGGTTGGCAGTCTACTTACTGGCTAATGGCCGGGCTGATGCTGATCGGTATCGTCGCCACCCTACTGGCACCGGAGCCGGACAACAGCATTCCTGCGCCGCGCACCATGGAGGAGGCAGTCGTCGCCCCACTGCGTGATTTCTTCGCGCGCAACAACGCCTGGCTGATTTTACTGTTGATCGTCATGTACAAGATGGGCGATGCCTTTGCCGGTAGCCTGAGCACCACCTTCCTGATCCGCGGTGTCGGCTTTGATGCCGGAGAAGTCGGGCTGGTGAACAAAACCCTCGGCCTGTTCGCCACCATCGTCGGTGCGCTGTTTGGCGGCGTACTGATGCAACGCCTTAGTCTGTTCCGTGCCCTGATGCTGTTCGGCATCCTGCAGGCAGTTTCCAATCTCGGTTACTGGATACTGGCGGTCACCGATAAAAACATCATGACCATGGGCAGCGCCATCTTCCTGGAAAACCTGTGCGGCGGCATGGGTACCGCCGCCTTCGTCGCACTGCTGATGACGCTGTGCAACCGGTCATTTTCCGCCACTCAGTTTGCCCTGCTGTCAGCACTGTCGGCAGTCGGTCGCGTCTATGTTGGCCCCATTGCTGGCTGGTTTGTCGAAGCACACGGCTGGCCGCTGTTCTATCTATTCTCGATCGCCGCGGCCTTGCCCGGCCTGCTGTTGCTGCGCCTGTGCCGACAGACGCTGGAATACACGCAGCGCACCGATAACTTCATGCCACGCACTGAATTTCGCCAGTTTTACCGCTGGGCGCTACGCATGCTGACCCTGGGTTGTTCACTGCTGGGGCTGTGGCTGATTCTGCTGATCACCAACGCGCTCGACTGGAGTGCCTTGCCGAACCTGGCCGATCGGTTGTTGCAGTTGGGTGCCGCGCTAAGTCTGGTCGGCATAGTGATGGGCAGTTTGCTGGACTATCTGGCACTGCGCCGCACTAAACTTGCCTGATATCGTCGGCAGGTGATCACACCGGTCGGCAAAAATGCATCAGCGTGATGAGTTTATTTCGGATAAAAGAACATAAATGGCGGAGGAATTATTTTTTTATCCGACTAAGGCACTCGGAAATAAAATTAAATTCACTTTAAATACACAATTATTTTACATTAAATAAACCTTTCCTGCGTATTTAAAAACGACAGCTAAATCTGCCAAACTCAGCATACCTTTAGTTTTCCTTAACATAGAGTCTGCTCGTCACGATTCAGCGAGCCAACGCTTTGTTGCCATTAGTAAATTGTCACGCAACGTGACATCTGTGACCCCCTTAACAGAAAGTGTCAACAAGGCGCTGACACTCCCTTAAGCATGTTTACAGTACTGCAACCTTCCCGTAAAATGCCCGCACACATGAAACGACAATATAGAGCCTTTGTAATTGGGGTCGTTAGATGAGACTTAAGAAATACAATAAAAGTATTGGGATGTTGTCATTAATTGCTTCCACTGTAATGCTCAGCGGTTGCAATATGGTATTGATGAATCCCAAAGGAGCAATTGGTGTTGAGCAACGGACACTGATTATCACTGCAATCGCCTTGATGTTGATCGTGGTGGTACCAGTCATCTTTATGGCGTTCGCCTTTGCCTGGAAGTACCGTGCTTCCAACAAAGATGCCAAATACAGTCCGAACTGGTCACACTCCAACAAAATCGAAGCGGTCGTCTGGACCATTCCTATCATTATCATCGCCATCCTTGGCACCATTACCTGGAAGACTACCCACGAGCTGGATCCGTTCAAGCCGATTGTGACTGACAAGAAGCCGATGACGATCGAAGTGGTGTCGCTTGACTGGAAATGGCTGTTTATCTACCCGGAACAAGGCATCGCAACGGTTAATGAACTGGCTTTCCCGAAAGATGTTCCAGTTGAATTCAAAATCACCTCTAACTCGGTAATGAACTCGTTCTTTATTCCTCAGTTAGGTGGGCAGATTTATGCGATGGCCGGGATGCAGACCAAACTGCACCTGATCGGCAATGAAGCCGGCAAATACGACGGTATTTCCAGCAGCTTCAGCGGTCGCGGGTTCTCCGGCATGAAATTCACCGCCATTGTCACCCCTACCGAAGGCGACTTCGATCAGTGGGTTGCCAAGGTGAAAGCATCGTCGACTAACCTTAACGCCACCAGCGACTTTAACAAACTGGCAGAGCCGAGTGAAAATAACCCGGTCGAGTACTTCTCCAGTGTCAAACCTAATTTGTTCAAAGAAACTATTGGCAAATTCATGGGCGATATGAACATGCACAAGAGCGCTACCACGCACGAAGGTATGGACATGAGCCAGGGTATGGACATGGGTGAACATGCTGCTCACGCCGGAGCCGAGGAATAAACTGATGTTGGGAAAATTAACGATTGATGCGGTTCCGTACCACGAACCGATCATCATGGTCACCGTTGCTGCAATTGTTATCGGGGGCCTGGCTCTGCTGGCGCTGATAACCTATTTCGGCAAGTGGAAATGGCTATGGAGCGATTGGCTGACTTCGGTCGACCATAAAAAAATTGGTATCATGTACATCATCGTGGCAATGGTTATGTTGCTGCGTGGTTTTGCCGATGCCATCATGATGCGTAGCCAGCAGGCGCTTGCGTCCGCCGGCGAGGCCGGATTCCTGCCACCGCACCACTACGACCAGATCTTTACCGCCCACGGCGTAATCATGATCTTCTTCATGGCGATGCCTTTCGTGGTCGGCCTGATGAACGTGGTTGTGCCCTTGCAAATCGGTGCACGTGACGTTGCCTTCCCGTTCCTGAACTCCCTGAGCTTCTGGTTCTTCGTGGTGGGTGTTGTACTGATCAACATCTCTCTGGGGGTGGGTGAGTTTGCGCAGACCGGTTGGTTGGCGTATCCGCCGCTGTCGGGCAAGGAATACAGTCCTGGCGTCGGGGTCGATTACTGGATCTGGAGTCTGCAGATTTCCGGTCTGGGTACCCTGTTGACCGGTGTGAACTTCTTCGCCACCATCATGAAGATGCGTGCTCCTGGCATGCCTCTGATGAAGATGCCGGTGTTCACCTGGGCGGCGCTGTGTACTAACGTCCTGATCATCGTTTCTTTCCCAATTCTGACTGTTACCATCGCGTTGCTGACCCTGGATCGCTACCTGGGCTTCCATTTCTTTACCAATGATATGGGCGGCAACATGATGATGTACATCAACCTGATTTGGGCCTGGGGTCACCCAGAGGTGTATATCCTGGTTCTGCCAGTGTTTGGTGTGTTCTCTGAAGTCACCGCGACCTTCTCAAGAAAACGCCTGTTCGGCTATACCTCACTGGTATGGGCAACCATCGCGATTACCGTTCTGTCGTTCATCGTATGGCTGCACCACTTCTTTACCATGGGGTCCGGCGCGAACGTTAACGCCTTCTTCGGTATCGCCACCATGATCATTTCCATTCCTACCGGGGTGAAAATCTTCAACTGGCTGTTCACCATGTACCAGGGCCGCATTCAGCTCAACTCCGCAATGCTGTGGACCATCGGCTTCATCATCACCTTCTCCGTGGGTGGGATGACCGGCGTTCTGCTGGCAGTACCGGGCGCGAACTTCGTGCTGCACAACAGTCTGTTCCTGATTGCCCACTTCCATAACGTGATTATCGGTGGTGTGGTGTTTGGTTGCTTCGCCGGCCTGACCTACTGGTTCCCTAAATCCTTCGGCTTCACGCTGAACGAAACCTGGGGTATCCGTGCGTTCTGGTTCTGGATCATCGGTTTCTTCGTGGCCTTTATGCCACTGTATGCTCTGGGCTTTATGGGTATGACTCGTCGTATCAGCCAGAACATCAACCCAGAGTTCCACCCACTGCTGCTGGTAGCGGCTGGCGGCGCGGCTCTGATTGCCTGCGGTATACTGTGCCAACTGATTCAGATCTACGTCAGTGTGCGTGACCGTGAGCAGAACCGTGATCTGACCGGTGACCCATGGGGCGCTCGTACTCTGGAGTGGTCTACTTCGTCTCCACCGCCGTTCTATAACTTTGCCGTAGTGCCACAGATTCATGACCGTGATGAATTCTGGGACATGAAAGAAAAAGGCAACGCTTATAAGAAACCGGCGAAATACGAACCGATTCATATGCCGAAAAATACCGGTGCCGGTGTGATTATTGCTGGCTTCAGCCTGGTATTTGGTTTCGCGATGATCTGGGACATCTGGTGGATGGCGATCGCTGCCTTCGTAGGTATGATCGTGACCTGGATTGCCAAGAGCTTCGATCAAGATGTTGATTACTATGTGCAGGTTGATGAAATCGAGCGCATTGAAAACCAACACTATGAACAAATCAGCAAAGCAGGCGTGAAACATGTCAACTGATACTCTGACTAACCATGACGCAGCCCATGCAGAGCATGGGCACCACGACGCAGGAGAGACCAAAGTCTTCGGATTCTGGATCTACCTGATGAGCGACTGTATTTTGTTTGCGAGCTTGTTCGCGACTTATGCAGTACTGGTGAACGGGACCGCTGGCGGTCCCTCTGGCAAAGACATCTTCGATCTGAAGTTTGTTCTGGTTGAGACCTTCCTGCTGTTGTTCAGCTCCATCACCTACGGTATGGCGATGATCGGCATGAACAAAGGCAAGGTTGGCAGCGTGAATACCTGGCTGTTCCTGACCTTCCTGTTTGGTCTGGGCTTCGTAGCGATGGAAATCTATGAGTTCCATCACCTGATCGTTGAAGGCTATGGCCCGGATCGCAGCGCGTTCCTGTCAGGCTTCTTCGCACTGGTTGCTACCCACGGTCTGCACGTGACTACCGGTCTGGTTTGGATCGTTATCATGATGATTCAGGTCAGCAAGCGCGGCCTGACTTCAACCAATAAAACCCGTCTGATGTGCCTGAGCCTGTTCTGGCACTTCCTGGACGTGGTTTGGATCTGCGTATTCACCGTTGTTTACCTGCTGGGGGTTATGTCATGAGTCATTCATCCCATGAAACTTCTCACGGCGGCGCAAGCCACGGTAGCGTCAAGACCTATCTGATCGGCTTTATTCTGTCGATCATCCTGACGGTGATTCCATTTGCGATGGTGATGAGCGGCACCGCCTCTCATTCAACTATCCTGGCGGTTGTAGTCGGCATGGCGGTGATTCAGGTGGTTGTTCACCTGATTTACTTCCTGCACATGAATACCTCATCGGAAGAGCGCTGGAACCTGGTGGCATTGCTGTTCACCGCTATGATCATCGGTATCGTTGTTGTGGGTTCACTCTGGATTATGTACAACCTCAACATCAATATGATGGTCGATTAAGAGCAGAGCTGGACGTGATGATTAAGCAATACCTGCAAGTAACTAAACCAGGAATTATTTTCGGCAATTTAATTTCTGTCGTCGGGGGATTCCTGCTCGCCTCTAAAGGGAGCATCGACTATCCCCTGTTTCTCGCCACCCTGGTGGGGGTCTCGTTGGTTGTCGCTTCGGGCTGTGTATTTAACAACTACATTGACCGCGACATCGACAAGAAAATGGAGAGAACGAAGAATCGGGTGCTGGTTAAAGGCCTGATCGCGCCGAGTGTAAGCCTGGTTTACGCTACCGCTCTGGGTATTGCGGGCTTTGCGTTGCTGTATATCGGCGCCAACCCGCTGGCCATGTGGCTGGCGGTGATGGGCTTTGTGGTTTATGTCGGCGTCTACAGCCTGTACATGAAACGCCACTCGGTCTATGGCACGCTGATCGGCAGCTTGTCGGGCGCTGCGCCACCGGTTATCGGTTATTGCGCAGTCACCAACGAGTTCGATGCCGGTGCGTTGATCCTGCTGGCTATCTTTAGCCTGTGGCAGATGCCGCATTCCTATGCGATTGCCATCTTCCGCTTTAAAGATTACCAGGCAGCCAACATTCCGGTCCTGCCGGTAGTGAAAGGCATTTCGGTGGCGAAGAACCACATCACGGTCTACATTGTGGCGTTTATGATTGCCACCCTGATGTTGACCCTGGGCGGCTACGCCGGCTACAAATACCTGATTGTCGCTGCGGCAGTAAGCGTATGGTGGCTGGGTATGGCGCTGCGTGGTTACAAAACCGAAAATGACAGCGTCTGGGCACGTAAGCTGTTTGTGTTCTCGATTGTTGCCATCACTTCGCTGAGCGTAATGATGTCTATCGACTTCAGTGCGACAGCCGCGCCGGAAGCGCTGATGACTTACGTCTGGTAAGCCAAATCGTCTGTGAATGGGCCGCTTTAGCGGCCCATTTTATTTGTCTCGCCAAAAAGCCAACGAACTGTAATATCTGTTAAACAACATTAGATTTACCCCCCCTGCCCTTCACACTAAAATGACGCAGCTTTGACAGAAGCTATCCCCTCAGGCGTTATCACCGATAGCCTGAGGGAATGGCTTTTAATGAGGTTTTAATGAACGATAATGCAATGACCCCGCTGGAACGACGAGCGACCTGGGGATTAGGAACCGTATTCTCACTGCGCATGCTGGGCATGTTTATGGTGCTGCCGGTACTGACCACCTACGGTATGGCGTTGAACGGCGCCAGCGAAACGCTGATCGGTATCGCCATCGGTATTTATGGCCTGGCGCAGGCGGTATTCCAGATCCCCTTCGGCCTGATATCCGATCGTATCGGCCGCAAGCCGCTGATTGTGGGCGGCCTGCTGATCTTTGCGCTGGGTAGCGTGATTGCCGCCGCGACCGACTCCATCTGGGGCGTGATCCTCGGCCGGGCATTACAGGGCTCG
The DNA here is from genome assembly GCF_008830365.1 of Serratia proteamaculans. Taxonomy (GTDB): domain Bacteria; phylum Pseudomonadota; class Gammaproteobacteria; order Enterobacterales; family Enterobacteriaceae; genus Serratia; species Serratia proteamaculans. The sequence continues at coordinate 732,092 of NZ_WBKI01000002.1, forward strand.
GGCGCTATTGCAGCGGCGGTGATGGCGCTGCTGTCCGACCTGACCCGTGAACAGAACCGCACCAAGGCAATGGCGTTTATCGGCGTCAGCTTCGGTATTACCTTCGCCATTGCCATGGTGGTGGGCCCGATCGTCACTCACGCCTTTGGCCTGCATGCGCTGTTTTGGATGATTGCGGTACTGGCATTGGCTGGCATCGTGATCACTCTGGCGGTAGTTCCTTCCGCCAGCCACCACGTGCTGAACCGTGAATCCAGCATCGTGCGCGGCAGCTTCAGCAAGGTGTTGAGCAATTCCCGCCTGCTAAAGCTGAATTTCGGCATCATGTGTCTGCATATCCTGCTGATGTCCAGCTTCGTGGCGTTGCCGCTGGCGATGGAGAAAGCCGGTTTGGCCCCGAGCGAGCACTGGATTGTCTACCTGGTCACCATGCTGGTTTCTTTTGCTGCCGTGGTGCCATTTATCATTTATGCCGAGAAGAAGCGCCGCATGAAGCAGGTCTTTATGGGTTGCGTAGCGGTGTTATTCTGCGCGGAAGTGCTGCTGTGGCTGTCCGGCGCGCACCTGTGGGGCATCATTGCCGGCGTGCAGCTGTTCTTTATGGCGTTTAACGTCATGGAAGCCATTCTGCCATCGCTGATCAGTAAAGAGTCTCCGGCTGGCTACAAAGGTACCGCGATGGGGGTTTACTCCACCAGCCAGTTTATCGGTGTGGCGATCGGCGGCAGCCTGGGTGGCTTGCTGTATGGCCTGCAGGGTGCGGGGCTGGTGTTTATCGCCGGGGCGGTGTTAGCGGCAATCTGGTTTTTGGTCAGCAGTACCATGCAAGAACCGCCTTACGTCAGCAGCCTGCGTATTACGCTGTCGGAACTGGCCGTGAAGGATTCGGCACTGGAAAGCCGCCTGAAAGCCCAACCGGGCGTGGCGGAAGCGATAGTGGTGCCGGAAGAGCGCAGCGCCTACGTGAAGGTCGATACCAAACAAACCAACCGCGGCCAATTGGAAGCGCTGGTGAATTCACTGTAAAGAAAAGGGCCAGCAAGCTGGCCCTTCAGACGGCTGACAAAGCCCATTATTAGGGAGAGCGTGCCGAAGGGGTCGTAGCGGCTTGCCCGCCGGAGTGCCCCTCGGTGCGCTAGGCCCGAGTATCTCGGGCTCAAAGACAACTTTGTCATCTAACCCAAGGGCCAGCAAGCTGGCCCTTCAAGATCGTCACCTTCGTAAAAACCTTAATCGCGGAAGTTCTTGAACTGGAACGGTTGTCCCAGATCGGCACCGCGCACCAGCGCCATCACGCCCTGCAGATCGTCGCGTGACTTGCCGGTTACCCGCACTTCATCACCCTGAATCTGAACCTGGACCTTCAGCTTGCTGTCTTTGATCAGCTTGACGAGTTTCTTCGCCTGGGCGCTTTCAATCCCCTGCTTCAGCTTGGCGTCCACACTGTAGGTTTTACCGCTGTGCGTCATTTCTTCCGGGATCTCGAGTGCGCTGCCTTCGATGCTGCGTTTACTGAGCTTTTCACGCAGAATATCGAGCAACTGCTGCACCTGGAAATCAGACTCGCTGGCCACTTTAATGCTTTCGTCTTTTTCGTTCAGCTCAAAACTGGCCGGCACGTTACGGAAATCCCAACGGGTGCCAAGATCGCGCGTGGCGTTCTCTACGGCGTTACGCACTTCCTGCATATCAATTTCGGAAACAATGTCGAAAGATGGCATACTTCTTCCTCCTGAATGAGAGCCTAATGCGATAGGCGATTTCGATGCCGAGCATGATAACCGCTTTAGCGCCGCAGGCAAAATCGGCTGAAGCTACCGGCGAATAAGCCGCCGAACAGCAGAAAAGTCTATAATTATACGACAGTCATTGAGCGATATTCCCGTTACCCCCAGGAGTCTGGATGAAAATAACTATTCTTGGTTGCGGTGCGCTCGGACAACTGTGGCTCTCCCGGCTTTATCAGCAGGGTCACGATGTTCAGGGATGGCTACGAGTGCCACAGCCCTTCTGCGCAGTGAACGTGATTGAGCCGGGAGGCGCTTCGTTCAACCGTAATTTGCCCACCAACGATCCCGAACATTTAGCCCAGAGCGAACTGCTGCTGGTCACGTTGAAGGCCTGGCAGGTGTCCAGCGCGGTCAGCACGCTGCTGCCAAAACTGAACCCGCGTTGCGCCGTCCTGCTGCTGCACAACGGCATGGGCACCCAGGATGAACTGCCACCGAACAACCAACCGATACTGCAGGGCACCACCACCCATGCGGCGCGCCATGACGGCAGCACTATTATCCATGTCGCCGGTGGCACCACCCATATCGGCCCGACCTCCCCGGCGGCGCAATCCCTTAGCCACCTGGCGGAAGTGCTGCATCAGGCCCTGCCTGACGTCGCCTGGCACAACAATATTGCCTCGGCGAACTGGCGCAAGCTGGCGGTCAACTGCGTGATCAACCCACTAACGGCGCTGTATAATTGCCGTAATGGCGATCTGCAACGCTATCCGGAACAAATCGAGCTTATCTGCCGCGAAGTCTCCAGCGTGATGGAAATGGAGGGTTACCACACCTCATGCGAGGGCTTGCAGCAGTACGTCATGGAAGTGATCCAAAGCACTGCGGACAACGTCTCTTCAATGCTGCAAGACATCCGCACCCAGCGGCACACCGAGATCGACTACATTACCGGCTACCTGCTGCGCCGCGCGCGTAGCCACGGCGTGACTCTGCCAGAGAACGCGCGACTGTTTGAATTGATTAAGCGAAAGGAAAATGAATATGAGCGTATCGGCGCTGGTCTGCCTGGCACCTGGTAGCGAAGAAATCGAAGCCGTCACCACGATAGATTTACTGGTGCGGGCGGGCGTTAAAGTGACTACCGCCAGCGTAGCCGGCGATGGCGACCTGACTACCGTCTGTTCACGCGGGGTAAAGCTGCTGGCCGATGCACCGCTGGTATCTATTGTGGACGAACCTTTCGACGCCATCGTGCTGCCCGGTGGCCTGAAAGGTGCCGAGTGCTTCCGCGACAGCCCGCTGCTGGTGGAGAAAGTGCGTCAGATGCACCTGCAGGGTAATATCGTCGCCGCCATCTGCGCAGCGCCGGCACTGGTACTGCAACACCACGATCTGTTCCCCATTGGCAATATGACCGGGTTCCCGGGGCTGAAAGAACAGATCCCGGCCGACAAATGGATAGAGAAACGTGTGGTGTTCGATCCGCGCGTTAACCTGCTCACCAGCCAGGGGCCGGGAACTTCAATGGAGTTTGCGCTGAAGCTGATTGATTTACTGCTGGGGAAAGCCAAAGCGGCGGAGATCGCCGCTCAGCTGGTATTGATACCGGGAATGTATGATTTCCGCGATTAAATACCCCGTTCTGAAAAAAGTATAAAATCCGCAAAATAATTGGAGTTGCAACAAGGCGGCCAGTACGGGAATCCCCGGGAGCTTATTTGAGTAAGTGACTGGGGTGAGTGTACGCAGCCAACACAGTTGCAGCTTCAAGTATGAAGTGGATTATGGACGGTAGACCTTCACGTTGGTATAGCCTTGCTCCAGCAAATATAGCGCCTGCAGGCGGCTCATTACGCCACGCTCACAGTACAGCAGGTAGGTTTTGCTCTGATCCAAGTCGCCAAACTGGCTGCTGAGTTTGTAAAACGGTAGCGGTTTCACCTCAACCTGATCCAGCTTCAGCGGTTTGTCTTCCTGCTCGTCGTTAGAACGAATATCCAGAATCACCTGGTCAGCATCGAATTCCGCCACGGTTTCGACTTCGGTAACCTGCTCCTGAGTCTGCTCGGCGATGGTGCGAATATCCACGTTCTTGGCTTCGCTAACCACACGGTCAAGAATGCTGAAATCAAAGTGCCCTTCTTCTTCTTCGATCTTGGCTTTAATCGCCTTCACCGTCGGGCTTTTCGAGATCACACCGCAGTACTCCGGCATGGTCTTGGCGAAGTCCTCGGTACCAATCTCACGCGCCACTTTGATGATGTGCTCTTTGTCGTGAGAGATCAGCGGACGCAGGATCAGCGTATCGGACGCGTTGTCGATCAGGCGCAGGTTAGTCAGCGTCTGGCTGGATACCTGCCCCAGCGCTTCACCGGTCACCAATGCCTGCACGCCATAACGTTCGGCAATCTGCGAAGCAGCACGCACCATCATGCGCTTGAGCACTACGCCCATCTGGCCGTCTTCGACCTTTTCCAGGATCTCGCCAACCACAGGTTCAAAATCGATGGCGATAAAGCGCACCTTGTGCGAACTGGCAAAGCGGTTCCACAGGTAGTGAGCTACCTGACGCACGCCAATTTCATGCGCCGCACCGCCCAGATTGAAGAAGCAATAATGCACGCGGCAACCGCGGCGCATCAGCATATAGCTGGAAACACCCGAGTCGAAACCACCGGAAATCAGCGACAGCACGTCTTCCTGAGTCCCGACCGGGTAACCGCCGATGCCTTCACGGCGAGCTTTAACCAGCATCAACTTGTCGTCTTCGATCTCCAGATTGACCGTCACCTGCGGATGCGACAGCTTAACGCGCGCGCTGGCAATGTGCTGGTTCAGACCGCCGCCAACGTAACGTTCTACGTCCTGCGAATTGAAGTCCTGCTTGCCGCGGCGCTTAACGCGCACACAGAAGGTTTTGCCTTCCAGTTGCTCGCGATAGGCTTCCAGCGTCTGCTCAAAAATATGGTGCATATCGGTATAGTCGCGATCTTCCACTTCCAGGATGTGGTGAATGCCAGGAATGCGCGTCAACGCATCGGCAATCACAGGTCGCTGGTTTTCATCTTTAGCGCGAACTTCGATATGATCCCAGTGACGGACAACCGCCAGTGTTTCATCATACTGCTTCAGGACGTTGCGAATACTGGTCGAGAGGATCTTGATAAAGCGCAAGCGCACAGATTGGCTCTTGATGGTGATTTCCGGGAACAATTTAATGATAAACTTCATGGCGGTCTTTATTGTCAGAATTACGAGGGAAAAGGATTTACAATGTATATGCGATTGATAAAACCAACGGGGCTGCCGAATGTTTTATCAATCGCATTTGCGGCGCCGAGTATACCACTATCTGGTGGAGCTCGGTGCACAAAACCACACTTGTGCGCCATGATTTGCCAATCAAGAGCCGCTAAGATAGGCTCTGGCGCCACTGTTCACATGATGATGTAAAAAGAAAATTATGCCAAAAAAACCTACACAATCAGACAGTACAGAGCAAAGCGTCAGCTTTGAAAACTCCCTCAGCGAGTTGGAAAACATCGTGACGCGTCTGGAATCGGGTGAGCTACCGCTGGAAGACGCGCTGAATGAATTCGAACGCGGCGTACAGTTGGCGCGTCAGGGCCAGCAGAAATTGCAGCAGGCGGAGCAACGCGTACAGATTTTGCTTAACGACAGCGCCGATGATGCCGCGCTGGCGCCTTTCACACCGGATGCCGAGTAATTACCATGTCCGAAACTGTCCAACAGACCGCTTTTTCTGACCAGTTGCAGGCCTTGCGCCAGCGGGCCGACCGCACGCTGCTGGATTTTATCGCGCCGCTGCCGTTCAACGATGGCAATATGGTGGCAGCAATGCGTCACGGCGCGCTGCTGGGCGGTAAACGCCTACGTCCATTCCTGGTGTACACCACTGGGCAGATGTTTGGCGTATCACTGAATAATTTGGATGCGCCCGCCGCTGCGGTAGAATGCATTCACGCCTATTCACTGATTCATGACGACTTACCGGCCATGGACGACGACGACCTGCGTCGCGGTCAACCGACCTGCCACATCAAATTTGGTGAGGCCAACGCCATTTTGGCCGGCGATGCACTGCAGACGCTGGCATTTTCCATTCTGGCCGATGCCGAGATGCCCGACGTGGCGCTGCGCGATCGGCTGGCGATGGTTTCCGAACTGGCGACCGCCAGCGGTGTTGCCGGCATGTGTGGCGGCCAGTCGTTGGATCTCGAAGCCGAGGACCAGCAGATTGGTCTGGAAGCACTGGAGCAGATCCATCGCCATAAGACTGGTGCGTTAATTCGCGCAGCTGTTCGCCTGGGGGCGTTAGCCGCAGGTCAACCTGGCCGTGCCGCACTGGTGCAGCTTGACCGCTACGCCGCTGCGATTGGCCTGGCGTTCCAGGTGCAGGATGATATTTTGGACGTGGTCGGCGAAACCGAAAAAATCGGTAAACGCCAGGGGGCGGACCAGCAACACGGAAAGAGTACCTATCCAGCTTTGCTCGGGCTTGACAGCGCGAAAGCAAAAGCGTGGGATCTCTATCAGGAAGCTTTAGCTGCATTAGACACTTTGGCAGCACAATCTTATAACACAGCGCCATTGCAAGCGTTAGCCAGCTTCATTATTGAACGCGACAATTAACGTGTGACGTGATACCCAATAGATTTCAAGTTGCAGCCAGGCGGCAACTGAGCGAATCCCCTGGAGCTGGACATTCCAGTGACGGGGGTGAGAAAAGGCGGCCAACACCGCTGCACCTTGAAAGATGAAGGGTAAAATCCTCTGATATGAGTATCGAATGAGTCTTGATATAGCCAAATACCCGACCCTGGCGCTAGCGGAAAATCCCGATGAACTCCGTTCGCTGCCAAAAGAGAGCCTACCGAAGCTGTGTGACGAACTTCGGCAATACCTGCTGGACAGCGTTAGCCGCTCCAGTGGCCACTTTGCCTCCGGGCTGGGTACCGTCGAACTGACGGTGGCGTTGCACTATGTGTACCAAACCCCCTTCGATCATCTGGTCTGGGACGTTGGCCACCAGGCTTACCCGCATAAAATCCTGACCGGACGTCGCGATAAAATTGCCACCATTCGCCAAAAAAATGGTCTGCACCCTTTCCCGTGGCGTGCGGAAAGTGAATATGACGTTCTGTCGGTTGGCCACTCATCCACCTCGATCAGCGCCGGTCTCGGCATGGCCGTAGCCGCTGCGCGTGAAGGCAAAAATCGCCGCACGGTCTGCGTGATTGGCGATGGCGCCATCACCGCCGGTATGGCGTTTGAAGCCATGAACCACGCGGGTGATATCGATCCGGATATGCTGGTGGTACTGAACGATAACGAAATGTCGATTTCGGAAAACGTCGGCGCGCTGAACAACCATCTGGCGCAGCTGCTGTCCGGCAAGCTCTACTCCACCCTGCGTGAGGGCGGTAAAAAAGTGTTGTCCGGCCTGCCACCAATCAAAGAGTTGGTCAAGCGCACCGAAGAGCACCTGAAAGGCATGGTGGTACCGGGCACGCTGTTCGAAGAGCTGGGCTTTAACTACATCGGTCCGGTCGACGGCCACGATGTCCAGGGGCTGGTCGCCACGCTGAAAAATATGCGTGACCTGAAAGGCCCGCAGCTGCTGCACATCATGACCAAAAAAGGCCGTGGTTACGCCCCGGCGGAAAAAGACCCGATCAGCTTCCACGCGGTGCCGAAATTTGATCCGGCCAGCGGTACCCTGCCAAAAAGCGCCGGTGGTCTGCCGACCTATTCAAAAATCTTTGGCGACTGGCTGTGTGAAACCGCCGCCAAAGACAGCTCGCTGATGGCCATCACCCCGGCCATGCGTGAAGGCTCGGGCATGGTGCAGTTCTCCCGCGACTATCCGCAGCAATATTTTGACGTAGCGATTGCCGAACAGCACGCGGTGACCTTCGCTGCCGGTTTGGCCATTGGCGGTTATAAGCCGGTGGTGGCGATTTATTCCACCTTCCTGCAGCGCGCTTACGATCAGTTGATCCACGATGTCGCCATTCAAAAGCTGCCGGTGATGTTTGCCATCGATCGCGGCGGTATTGTCGGCGCTGACGGCCAGACTCACCAGGGAGCCTTTGATCTGTCATTTATGCGTTGCATCCCGACCATGGTGATCATGACGCCAAGTGATGAGAATGAGTGCCGTCAAATGCTGTACACCGGCTATCACTATAACGAAGGCCCAAGCGCCGTGCGTTATCCGCGTGGCAATGGTACCGGTGCACCACTGGAACCTCTCAACTCTCTGCCGATCGGCAAAGGCGTTGTTCGTCGTGAGGGTGAAAAGCTGGCGATCCTGAATTTCGGCACATTGCTGCCGGAAGCCGCGCAGGTAGCAGAAAACCTCAACGCCACTCTGGTGGATATGCGCTTTGTGAAGCCACTGGATGAACAGTTGGTACTTGAACTGGCAGCCAGCCACGGCACGCTGGTCACGCTGGAAGAAAACGCCATTATGGGAGGGGCTGGCAGTGGTGTGAACGAGCTGCTGATGGCCAAGCGCCGCGTAGTTCCGGTGCTGAATATCGGCCTGCCGGACTACTTTGTCTCCCAGGGTAGTCAGGAAGAAGTCCGTAGCGATCTGGGTCTGGACGCTGCCGGTATACAACGGCAAATTGAGACCTGGCTGGCGCAATAATCCTCGCGCCGGGTTGATCAACGCCTCCGCTTTGCGGGGGCGTTTTTGTTTCTGCCGTCCGAAAATCCGCTACAGTTAAAGTTCTGTGCTGACACCGGGAGGCAAGCATGAAGTATCTGAAATTGGGTAACACCGACCTGAACGTCTCACGCATCTGTCTGGGCTGTATGACCTACGGTGAACCCAGCCGCGGCAACCATGCCTGGACGTTACCGGAGGAAAGCAGCCGACCACTGCTGAAACAGGCGATGGATGCCGGTATCAATTTCTTCGACACCGCCAACAGCTACTCAGATGGCAGCAGTGAGGAGATCGTCGGCCGGGCACTGCGCGATTATGCCCGCCGCGACCAGGTGGTGATCGCTACCAAAGTCTACTTCCCCCTGAGCAATCTGGAACGCGGCCTGTCGCGCGCCAAAATCATGCAGTCCATCGACGACAGCCTCAAGCGGCTGGGCACCGATTACGTTGATCTGCTGCAGATCCACCGCTGGGATTATGAAACGCCGCTGGAGGAAACACTGGAAGCGCTGCATGAGGTGGTGAAAGTCGGTAAGGCACGCTACATCGGCGCATCCTCAATGTACGCATGGCAGTTCGCCAAGGCGTTGTACACCGCCGATCTGCACGGATGGACGCGCTTCGTCAGCATGCAGGACCAGTACAACCTGATCCAGCGTGAAGAGGAGCGGGAAATGCTGCCACTGTGTGCCGCCGAGGGCATTGCGGTGCTGCCGTGGAGCCCGCTGGCACGGGGTCGATTAACCCGCCCCTGGGGCGAAACGACCGCGCGGCTGGTCTCCGATCAGGTCGGTAAAAATCTGTACGATGAAACCGAAGGTATCGATGCCATCATTGCCGAACGCGTGGCCAGTATTGCTGAAGAACGCGGTGTGACGCGTGCGCAAGTCGCCCTGGCGTGGCTGTTGAGCAAGCCGGTTGTCAGCGCACCGATTATCGGCGCATCACGCCATGATCATCTGGAGGACGCCGTCGCCGCCGTCGATCTTGAGTTAACACCGGAAGAGATTGCCGAGCTGGAAACGGCTTATGTACCGCACCACGTGACAGGATTTGAATAACGCAGAGGGTTCAAGGGCGTAGCATTGAACTACGCCCTCAAGATCAGAGCAACCCAAGCGGCCAGTGGTGGCCAATCAGGTAGATAATACCGGCAGAAAACACCCCGGCGACAATGTCGTCGACCATGATCCCCATGCCGCCGTGCACGTTGCGATCAAACCAGCGGATTGGCCACGGCTTCCAGATATCCAAAACACGGAAAATCACGAAACCCGCCGCAACCCACTGCCAGTCATTGACCGGCAGCGCCATCAGCGTGATCCACATACCGACAAATTCGTCCCAGACGATGCTGCCGTGGTCGTGTACCTTCATATCTTTGGCGGTCTGGTGACACAGGTAGACGCCAATGCAGATGCTGAACATCACCAACAGCGAATACAGTTGCCATGGCAATTGGATCAGCAGCAGCCAGAACGGGATCGCTGCCAATGACCCCATGGTGCCCGGCATCACCGGCGACAAACCGCTACCGAATCCGGTGGCCAACAGGTGCCACGGATTGCTCATCCGCAAGCGGCGTTTAGCTTCATCCATGTTACGCCTGCCCTTCACTGAAATGATCGAAACCCTGCCATGGCAGCTCCACCACTTCATCGTTGCGGTAGAACTTGATGCCTTCAGACAGCGGACCAATTTGGCCGATGCAAGTGTAGTCAGCGCCCAGATGGCTCAACGCCACTTCCAGCGCGCCGCGGTTGATTTCCGGCACGGTGAAGCACAGTTCGTAATCCTCACCCCCGGTCAACGCCCAGCGCAGTGCCTGATCAGCGTCCGTATGGCTGCTTAACGCCTGCGACAGCGGCAGCTCATCGAGATTGATGCGTGCCCCGCAATCAGAAGCTTTCAGCACGTGCTTCAGATCGGAAATCAGGCCATCCGAAATATCAATCGCCGAACTGGCCAGATCGCGCAACGCCTGCCCTTGCAACACCCGTGGCTGCGGCCGCAAATGGCGGCCAAGCAGGTAATTGCGTGCTTCGGTATCTGCCACCTGCAAACGGTCCTGCAGCACAGCCAGCCCCGCGGCGCTGTCACCCAGCGTACCTGTGGTGTAGATCCAGTCACCGATGCGCGCGCCGCTGCGGGTCAATGCCCGCCCGGCTGGGATCAGGCCGTGAATGGTTAACGTCATGCTTAACGGACCGCGAGTGGTATCGCCGCCAATCAACTGCATGCCGTAATAATTAAGTTGTTCGAACAGGCTGTCGCTGAACGCCTTCAGCCAGGGCTCATTCACGTCCGGCAGGGTTAGTGCCAATGAAAGCCAAGCGGGATCGGCGCCCATGGCCGCCAGGTCGCTCAGGTTAACTGCCAGTGCTTTGTAGCCGAGATCGGCGGGATCGATATCCGCCAAGAAGTGAACGCCCGAAACGAGAGTGTCGGTACTGACGGCCAAAAGCTGTTTTTCTGCCACTGTCAGAAGTGCGCAGTCATCTCCAATGCCCAACTGTACATCCCGGCGCAGACTCTTAAACCGGTCAAAATAGCGGGCAATGAGGTCAAATTCGCCACATGCCATGGTCGATATTCCAATAGAAGAAATTAAGGCCGGGGATACCGGCCTTAATTTTTTATTTTTTCTTGCGGATGCTTGGTGCCACTTTATCCAGCACGCCATTCACAAACTTGTGGCTGTCTTCAGCGCCGAAGGTTTTCGCCAGCTCGATCGCTTCGTTGATTGCCACCTTGTAAGGTACATCCTCACGCATTTTCAGCTCGTATAGCGCAATGCGCAGAACGGCCCTTTCTACCTGGCCCAGCTCTTCGAGCTGACGCGACAGGACAGGTGCCATCAGGCTATCCAGCAGACCTGCATTCACCGCTACGCCGGACAACAGCTCCCGAAAATAGGCGATGTCTGCATCTTTGACATCTTGCTCCGACAGGAACTGGTGTTCAACATCGGCAATGTCATTTTTAGACAACTGCCAAGAGTAAAGCGCTTGAACAGCGCACTCACGAGCGCGGCGACGAGCAGCAGGTTTCACGGAATTCCCCTTAACTAAATTCAGGCTTTAATAGCTTTGATAACATTAATCATTTCAAGTGCGGTCAGAGCCGCTTCAGCGCCTTTGTTGCCTGCTTTGGTGCCGGCACGCTCGATAGCCTGTTCGATGCTTTCGGTCGTCAGCACGCCAAAGGCAACCGGGATTTCAGTGTTCAGAGAAACACTGCCCAGGCCGGAGCTGGCTTCGCCCGCGACAAATTCGAAGTGCGCGGTGCCCCCACGGATAACCGTGCCCAGTGCGATCACTGCATCGTATTTGCCGGTGTTAGCCAGCACGCGTGCAGTCAGCGGCAACTCGTAAGCGCCCGGGACCCAGACAACGGTGATGTTGTCGTCAGCAACCTGACCAATGCGCTTCAGTGCGTCGATGGCACCTTGCAACAGGCTGTCATTGATGAAATTGTTAAAACGTGCAATTGCAATCGCCACACGGGCATTTGGAGTAGCAACAACACCTTCGATAACTTTCATGGGCTTTCCTTAAAAATGGGTTCAATACCCCGCAGGGGGGCGGATTCTATCACATTCTTTATCAGCCTGCGCGGGCGGTTTTGTAAAACGACGACCGTCCCGGCAAGCGGACGTTACATTCAGTATTTTGCCTTCAATCGCAGCCGTAAATCAGGGCCGATTTGCCGTACTTCGCTAAAGACGAACTCCGGTGTATCAGCCAGGCGCTCGAGGCCCGGCAGGTGACACAGGCCGCGGCCATTATCACCCAACAATTTTGGCGCGATATACAAAATGAGCTCATCGACCAACCCGGCCTGCAGCAAGGCACCGGCCAACTGCGCGCCGGCCTCGACCCAGATGGAATTCACCTGACGTTTCGCCAGTTGCATCATCATCACCACCAGATCGACCCCGCCACCGTGCGCCGGGAAGGTCAGTTGCTCGACATCCTGCGGCCAAGTTTGCCGATCCGGCTGCAGGCGTGCCAGCCAGGTAGGCCCCGGCTGTTGCACCACCCGATGCTGCGGGGTGACACGATTTTGGCTATCCAGAATAATACGCAGCGGTTGACGCAGGTTTTCACGCGGGTAAATGCTTTGCGTCTCGGCGTCCAGCTCATCCCAACGTACCGTCAGTGACGGATCATCCGCCAGCACGGTAGCGCTGGTGCTGAGGATCGCGGCGCTTTGCGCCCGCAGGCGCTGTACATCCTGACGCGCCTGCGGTGAGGTGATCCATTGGCTTTCGCCGGAAGCCATCGCCGTGCGGCCATCCAGTGAAGCGCCGAGCTTGAGTTGTACATAAGGAAAGCCGGTGCGCATCCGTTTGAGGAAGCCCAGATTCACCGCTTCGGCCTCCGCCAGCATAAAACCGTGGCGGACATCCAACCCCGCCTGCTGTAATTTGTACAGCCCACGACCGGCAACCTCTGGGTTGGGATCCTGCATCGCCGCCACAACCCGGGCTACGCCGGCAGCCACCAGCGCATCGGCACAGGGTGGCGTGCGGCCATGATGACTGCAGGGTTCCAGCGTGACATAAGCGGTGGCACCACGCGCCTTTTCGCCCGCCATGCGCAGCGCATGCACTTCCGCATGGGGTTCACCGGCGCGCAGATGGTAACCTTCTCCGACGATTTCACCATCGCGCACGATAACGCAGCCGACATTGGGATTCGGTGCGGTAGTGAAACGGCCCAATCGCGCCAGTTCAAAGGCGCGTGCCATATACAATTCGTCGTTATGCATCAAAGGTCCCTTAGTCCTGCAGACGGGCGATCTCTTCGCCGAATTCACGGATATCTTCAAAGCTGCGGTAGACCGAAGCAAAGCGAATATAGGCCACTTTATCCAACTTTTTCAACGCGTCCATCACCAGGTTACCGACCAGCTTAGTCGGCACTTCACGCTCGCCGGTGGCGCGCAACTGGGATTTAATGTGGTTGATCGCGTTTTCCACGTCGTCAGAGCTGACCGGGCGTTTTTCCAACGCCTTCAGCATGCCGCGACGCAGCTTGTCTTCGTTGAAAGGCTCACGGACTTCGTCGCTTTTGATTACCCGCGGCATCACCAGCTCAGCCACTTCAAAAGTGGTGAAGCGTTCATTACAAACCAAACATTGGCGGCGACGGCGCACCTGCGAACCATCACCCACCAGGCGGGAATCAATGACTTTGGTATCAACGGCGGCGCAGAAAGGGCAATGCATAACACGTCCTGATAAACGTTTTCATAGTTAAGAACAGTTTACCCCGAAGTGCGGTTACAACAAAGGCCGTCGGTTATTTGTTGCGAAGACCCGTTATCAACGGCGGTCAAAACGAGGGTTAACATGACTTTCCCGGCCAGGCGGACTAAGCTGATAACAGGAGAAGTTGAATAGGAAATCCCCGCCATGACAACCCGTTACCCCAAGATTTTCCTGCTCGGCACACTGGTACTGCTGGCAGGCTGCGCGCAAACTCGCGAAGTGCCAAAACTGCATAATCAGGTGGTTGCACTGAATCAGCAATTAACCACCCTGACTAACCAGGCCACGGCGCTGGAACAGCAAAACCAGTTGAACCAAAACTCCACCAGCGGCGTTTACCTGCTGCCGGCGGCCAATAACGGCGCTCGCCTGCACAGCAGTCTCGGTGAACTGAGCGTGTCACTCAGCCACGTGAAGAGCGAGGCTAACGGCACCCAGGCCATGCTGCACGTTCGCACGCTTTCGCAGGCGTCGCTGCCGGCCTTCAAAGCCATAGTGGAATGGGGCCAACTGGATGCGGCCACCGGCAAGCCACTGACGGCCGATGCGCTTTCTCAGCCGATCGCCAGTGCGGACTCGCTGCTACCCAAAACGGAGCACAGTTTTGAGCTGCGTTTCAGTGGCCTGACGCCAGATCAACTGGGCTATGTTCGACTGCACAGCGTAGAACCCACTGCAGCGGCAGCCGCAGCAAACTAACCAGGCCAGGCCCACACTCAACCCATCTCGAGAGTGGGCCATCAGCTTAACCCAACCGTTGCAGCCTTGCCGGTAGCCCCTGGCGCACCGCCGCACCGCTGACCCAGTCAAGCCAGCTATTGCTGATCTCTCTGGTCGGATCGGGCAACCCAAGGTCGTTTAAGTTGATACCGGAGGCAATGCGCGCATCGGCGGCCAGCAGTTGACCATCCAGCATATGCGCTCGCGCCCCCATCTCGCGATGGCCATAACCGTGCTCAATAGCAATCACGCCGGGCATCACGCCATCCAGCAAGCTGATCTGCGCCTCAACGCTGCCGCCCGGGGTCTGCAACTGCACCCGATCGCCATGCTGCAGGCCATAACGCTCACCATCGGCCGGATTAAGCGCCACCAGATTGACCGGTTTCACCGCGCGCAGGCGATCGATCGGTGCCGTTGAACTGCTCATCAGGTGCGACTTAAACGACATCAGGCGGAACGGCCATGCCTCCTCTGAATAGTGCTCCCCAACGTCGGAACCGTCGGCAAAGCGCGGCGGATAATAGGTCGGACAGCCGCTATAACGTTCTCCGGTTATCGCATGACGATGGCGCGCCACCTCTTCGTTCCAGATATTCAGCCCTTTCTTCCACTGCGGCCCGGTTTCATTTCCTCGCCAGGCCTGTTCATAAGGCGCGAAACGTCCACCACGCGCCAGCATATAGCCGACCCGCAACCGCTCATCCGTTTTCAAGACCCTATCCAACGCCGGTTGCAGGCGATCCACCCCGGTCAGCCGCAGCTCGCTTTCCGTCGCTTCCGGCAATGGCTCACCAGCAAAAGCCACGTTGGCCGCAGCACGCAGATAATAATCTTCGGCGTTGTGCAAGCCGCAGGCATTCCCCTGCGCATCCTGCAAGGCGGCATCGCCAAACCCCGGCAACTGCATCGCCTTCGACAACGCAATAACAAAGCTTTCCAGTGCCACCGGCTGACCGTCCGCCGTGGTCGCAGTTCGCGACGGAACCACTGGCCACCGTGCAGTGCTTGCCCGCACCATCACGCCGGACCAGGGCGCGGTAAAGCCCCAGCTCTCGAAGTTATGGGTGTCCGGCACGATATAATCCGCCAGGGCGCTGGTTTCGTTAATAAAAGCGTCGATCGCGATAAACAACGGCAATTGGCGGGGATCTTTCAGCCGGCTTTCAACCACCTCGCGCAGACCGGCAACGCCGTACAGCGGGTTACCCATATGGCTGATCCAGGCCTTCAGCGGGTAGGGGTATCCCAGCAGCGCCGGAGCCAGTTGCTCGGTGAACTGACCCGCGACAAACGGGTACCAGGGCCCGCGCGCCGGATAAGGTTTTTCACCCTGCTCAAGTTTGCGGCGATATTCGTCCGATTGCTCGTACGCCTGTTTGCTGCGCGACAGCACCAGCCCTTTCGGTTTCACCATGCCGGGGAAGCTCTTCAGGTTATAGCGAGGCCCATCGGCAAACTCTTTGAACTTACCACCACCGACCGAGACGCCGCCCTTAAGGTTCAGGTTACCGATCAGCGCATTGAGCATCATCACCGCCCAACTGTTATAGAAGCCGTTGCCGCTCATCATACCGCCATGGGCGATCACCGCCGCTTGCCGCTGATAGGAAGTAAACTCCCTGGCCAGGGCAGCAATGGTCTCGGCACTAACGCCACAACGGGTGCTGTACTCAGCCAGCGTGAAGCGCTCAGCCGCCCGCTGCAGACAGAGAAAGCTCGAACGAACCTGGACCTGTGAACCGTCGGCCAGCCGCAGCTGTTGCTCCACCCGCAACGCGCCCTGTAGCGCCTGGTTGGCCGACACCGGTTCAGCCCGCTGCGTATCCCAGACCAAAGGCGGACTTTCGGCCTCTCCGGTTGCGCCGCCGTCCAAATGTACCTGGCGCAAAAACTGACCGCACAACGGATGATCGTCATTCATCACCACCAGATGTGTGGCATTGGTCCAGCTCTTTTCACCGGCCGCCTGCATGGCGGTTTCGCCGGGCAGCGCCAGGTAGCCAGCGTTATAACGCTCCTGCTCGATGATCCAACGGATCATGCCCATCACCAGCGCGGAATCGGTACCCGGCAACACCGGGACCCAACGGTTGTGATCGTTGGCCAGCGTGGTGGTTAATGGCAATGCCGGTGCCACCACCACGTAACGGAACTCATCGCGCAGACGGGCGTTGGCCAACTGACGCCCCTGACGTTTGAATGGGTTGCCGGACTGCGCCGGCGAGGTACCGAGAAACAGTCCAAAACGTAAATGGTCCCAATCCGGTTTAACGTGCGCATTGGTTTCCAAATCGCCCATTAATGCCCCGGATCCCGCCCGGTAGGCCAGTCCGCAATAAGCGCCATGATGGCCGAAGTTACGTGTCCCAAAGGCGTTTTGCGCAAAACGTTTGATAAAAGCGTCCCGCCCTTCATCACCGGCGTTGGTGACCAGCAACTGATTGGCCTTTGGCCCCAGCGAAGGTTGCTCAGGGTCGAGCGGCGTTTCGAGATCGCGGATCGCTCTCAGCCCCTCAACCGGCCCTTCGCCAAACAGATCGCCGCCCTCGACCACTTCGTGGATCAACTGTTCAAAACTGATGCGCTGCCACTGCCCGCTGCCGCGTGGCCCAACCCGTTTCATCGGTTCCAGCACGCGATAGGGGCTGGTCAACCCTTCCAGCAAGGTCGCGCCACGGGCGCAGGCGGTGGAACGCTGCTCAAGACCTTCATCGCCCCCCAGACGGTTGAGTGCATCACTCACCGGCAAAGAATAGGGAAAATGATGGTCATGAGACAATGGATGATATGGGTTACCCGCCACGCGCAAAATCTGATTACTGTCGCGATCCACCCTGACCCGCAGGCCGCAAAGCGTCCAGCAGCCAAAACATTGGGTCATGGACACCGCCTGCTGTGGATTGGCCTGCCAGCCATCCGGGTGCCGACGTCCCTCTGTCGGCAGCGAGTTGGCGCTGATCCGGTCGAGCGTCAACTTGCCACTGCTGCCGTCGCGCAGGCCGGTAAACACTTTCTGCACCATCTCGCTGTAACTGGCACCAAACACTGCCAATCCACCCAGGGCGAGCCCGCCTTTTAACCACTGACGCCGCGTTGACTTAGCCATAGTATTTTTTCTCCATCAGCCCATGCTGTAGTTCACGAATTCCAATGATTAAAGCTATCCACAAACCTAAAGTGCCCAGGATAGCCAACAGCCCTTCGCTGCCGAGGGG
Organism: Serratia proteamaculans; assembly: GCF_008830365.1. Classification (GTDB taxonomy): domain Bacteria; phylum Pseudomonadota; class Gammaproteobacteria; order Enterobacterales; family Enterobacteriaceae; genus Serratia; species Serratia proteamaculans. The sequence goes on from NZ_WBKI01000002.1 coordinate 749,738, forward strand.
TAACACATAAGGATTGGTCAATACGTTGAACTTGGGCAGCGTCTGGGTTTGCATCAGCAGCATCCAACGCACGCCCCAGCACAGCAGCAGCGCTGCGACACACTGCACCCGTAGCCCATTAGAGCCCAACGCCTGAATGCGTGCTCGCCATGCCAGCGCCAACAGCAACAGGGTCAAACCGACAAAAGCGATACCTGTCCAGAGCCAGACGGCCCCCTGAGTCGCCAGCGAGTGCAATGCGACGGAGGACCTGCTGCCATCCAGCCACCAACCAAGAGCGGAGAGGCACAACAGCAGCAGGCTGACTGCCTGATAGCGAGCCAGGCGCGGCTGCCATTGCGGCTCCTGACGCAGCCAATAAGCCAACAGCGGCGGAACGGCCTGGATAGCGGTCAGTAACAGTAGCCAGGGTAACCAGAGGCTGTACCACAGCGGCTGCGCCCGCAGCACCGAAACCTCACGTCCGGTATAGAGCAGGATACTGAACGCCGAAAGCAAAGTGGCCAATGCCACCCCGCGCAGCCATTTATCTTCACACCATGCCGGTCGGAACTGTAACCAGCGTGCCCACAACGGTAGGCTTTTCGCTCGCAACTGCCCCCGCAACAGCAAAATGAAATAGCTGACCACCAGCAGGGTAAACAGCGGTAAAAATAGCGAGCCGAGCGACATCCACGACCAGGGGGTAAAGTAGGCGTAGAAATGCCAGATGCGGGCGGGCTGATGTAAGTCCGCGCTTAGGGCCATCGGCGCCACGGTGCCACTCACCACAGCCAGTGAGACGGCGGCCAGCTCCAGCCGGGATGAGTTCTGCGGATCGCGCCAGCGCAGCCAGACGGCAATCATGATGCTGCCGCATGCCAGGCCAATAAAGAAAAAATACTGCACCGCCCAGGGCAACCAGGCGATCTCCTGCGGGCGAGCCATAATTTCGCGGATCATGGGTACACCTCCTGCCACAGCGCCGGTTGTCCCCGGACGTGACTGACAAATGCCTCATCAAGCCCCAGATAGAACACCTGAGGATGTGTCCCCTGTTCGGGTTTCAGGACCTTGAGCTGTGCCTGATGCTCATCCAGAGCCCGCCTTAATGCACCTTGCCGATCGTTAAGATCGCCAATCATCCGCGCACCACCGACACAGGACTCGACGCAGGCAGGCAACAGCCCGGCATCCAGCCGATGCACACAGAAAGTACACTTGTCGGCGGTCTGGGTTTCATGGTTGATAAACCGGGCCTCATAAGGGCAGGCCTGTACACAATAGGCACAGCCGACGCAGCGGGTATTGTCGACAACCACAATGCCGTCCTGACGCTGGAAAGTCGCCTGCACCGGGCAGACCGGCACACAGGGCGGATTGTCACAGTGGTTGCACAGCCGGGGTAACAAAACGTTGGTGGTTGAGCCCTGCCCCGTCAGGCTGACCTGATATTGCAGTACACTGGTGCGAAATTGCCCCTGAGGTAACCGGTTTTCCACCGCACAGCTGACCGTACAGGCCTGACAGCCAATGCAGCGGCGCAGGTCGATCAGCATCGCCATGCGCTTTTTGCTGTCACCTTCTCGCCGCGCGGGTTGCAACTGCCAGCCTGACTGCGCCAGCGGCACCAGAGCTGCGCCGGCGGTCAATGCACCGAGTCGTTGTAAAAACTGCCGCTTTCCACTGTCCATTGATTTCTCCCAATAAGTATCCGCCGGGGAACTGATACAAAGGAGTGTAAAAACAGCGACCGACCGCCAATATTGTGGTTTACCACATTCCCCACGGCGGCTTGATCCAGGACAATTCAACCCGGTGATGTGGATCATAAAAGTGGAGACGATGTGAAAAGAGCAGCGCTAATCCTGTTGCTGGGCGGTTGGTTAAATGCTGCCTGGGCGGGACAATGGACCATCGCGGTGTTGGCGCTGCGCGGCGATGCCCATGCACTGGCCCAGTGGCAACCCTTGGCCGATCACCTTAATCGCCAGTTTCCCGGCGATCATTTCCAACTGTTGCCGCTAAGCCTGGCCGGTATGGATGAGGCGGTCCGTAATGAACACGTGGACTTTTTGCTCACCAACCCGGCGCAATATGTCCAGTTGGATAACCGCTACCCGCTACGCTGGCTGGTTTCGCTGCGTTCTTCCCAACAGCCGCAACAGGCCTCGGGCAACGTGGTCGGTAGCGTCATACTGGTGCGCCACGACAGCCCAACCACTATGGCCAGCCAGTTAGTCGGTAAAAAGGTCGGTGCCGTCGCCGCTGACGCCTTTGGCGGCTACCTGCTGGGATATAAAGAACTGCTTGGCGCGGGCCTTGACCCGGAGAAAGACTTGCAACTGCATTTCAGCGGTTACCCGGCGGATGCCCTGCTTTATCAGTTGCGCGATCGGGCGCTGGATGCGGTGATAGTGCCGGTTTGTCTGTTGGAGAAAATGCAGGCGGAAGGGTTGCTGCAAGCCAGTGATTACCGCGCCCTGTTGGCAAAACACAGTGGCCAGACCTGCCTGACCAGCACCGATCTGTATCCCAACTGGTCATTTGCCGCCCTGAACCACGTCCCGGATCGGCTGGCAGATGAGTTAACCCGCCAGTTACTGCAGATGAACGCCCCCGGCCTGCCGGTTTGGGGCGCCCCGGCGTCATCCCGCCAGGTTAATCAGCTACTGCGCGATTTGAATATCCACCCAAGCCAACGCTCACTCTGGCAGGAGGTGACCCTTTGGGCACAACAACACCTGCTGTTGCTCGGTGGCATCTTCGGCGGGATGCTGTTGCTCGGCGCTAACCATCTGTGGATTGGTCATCTGGTACGCCGTCGCGGGCGTCAGCTCGAACAGATGCATCAGACGCTGCGCGCCAGAGAAACCGCGCTGGCTCAGGCACAACGCCTCAGTACCCTGGGGGAGATGGCGTCCGGCTTTGCTCACGAGCTTAACCAGCCGCTGGCGGCGATCCGGCACTATGCGGAGGGCTGCCGTATTCGTCTTGAGCGCAGCGATCGACAGCATGAACTGCTGCCGATCCTCGAACAGATTGGTCAGCAGGCGCAGCGGGGCGCGGAAAGCATTGTTAATTTACGCCGCTGGGCCAGCAAGACTCCGCACCATGAAAACGCGCAGCCCTTGTTATTGCGACCGCTGGTGGAACACCTGGTTAAACTGATGCAGATAGAACAACAGTATCCGCTGTGCCGCATAACCCTGGCCATCCCGGCTCAAAGCCAGTTGTATAGCCAGACGACGCTATTGGAGCAAGTGCTCACTAATTTGCTGAGTAACAGCCTGCAAGCAGGTGCCCAACACATCACCCTTCGGCTGGAAACCGACTCCCACCAGCAACGACTGATGGTTGAAGATGACGGCGGCGGTTTGAGCACCGAACAGCTGACACTGCCGTTCGTGCCCTTTCGCAGCAGCAAGCAGGAAGGCCTCGGCCTGGGGTTGGTGATCTGCCAGCGGTTGCTGAAGCACCAGGGCGGAGATCTGACACTGGAAAACTATTTTTCCGATTCTCTACAGCAAGGGTTGCGCGTGACCCTGTACTTCCCCGTGATCCAACAGGAAACCTGCCATGGCGTTAATACATCTGGTCGATGACGATTTAGCCGTTACCGACGCCTGCCGCTTTTTACTCGAGGGGCTGAACTATCGGGTGCAGATCTGGCACGACAGCCAAAAGTTCGTCGACCAGGTCAGTCTTTATCAATGCGGTGTGGTGATGCTGGATATTCGGATGCCGGGCATGGACGGGCAACAGGTTCATCAACAACTGCGTCGGCAGGAAAGTACGCTGGCGGTGGTGATCGTCACCGGTCACGGTGATATTGCCATGGCCGTGACGGAGATGAAGCTGGGGGCCGTGGATTTCTTGCAAAAACCGATTGCCGCCGCGCCGCTGATCGAAGCGCTGGATCGCGGGATCGCCCATTCTCAATACCGGTTTGAACGCCATCAGCTACAGCAGCGTTTCAGTGCGCTGACGCCACGTGAGCGTGAAATAGCCCGTGCCGTAGCTGCGGGAATGACCAATAAACTGATCGCCGATCGTCACTTTATCGCGGTGCGTACCGTTGAAGTGCATCGGGCCAGAGTGATGGAAAAAATGCAGGCCGCCAGCCTGGCGGAGCTGGTGAAATCGCTCAACCAATTGACGTTAACCAAACCCCCAGAGAGCGGGATTAGCCGCCTGTAGGCAAAAAAAATGCCGGTCGGAATAAGCCGACCGGCATCGTATTTCAACTCACGGGCGAATCACGGCATAATCGAAGGCTGATCGGCGCCCTCTTTTTCCACTTTCTGCTGCAGCATGTGTTCGCGTTTCATACCCAGTTTCAACGCCAGCGCGGACGCCACGTAGATAGAGGATATGGTACCGATAGACACACCAATCAACATAGCCAGAGAGAAGCCGTGCAGCATCGCGCCGCCGAAGATGTACAGCATCAGAACCACCATCAGGGTGGTACCGGAAGTCATCAAGGTACGGCTCAGCGTCTGGGTCAACGACACGTTCATGATTTCGTAAGGCGTCCCGCGGCGGATCTTGCGGAAGTTCTCACGAATACGGTCGGAAACCACGATGCTGTCGTTCAACGAGTAACCGATAACCGACATCAATGATGCGACGATAGTCAGGTCAATCTCGATATGGAACAACGACAGCACGCCCAGAGTGATGACCACGTCGTGCGCCAACGCGATAACCGCCCCCAGCGCCAGGCGCCATTCGAAGCGGAAACCGACGTAAATCAGAATACAGATCAGCGCTACCAGCAGCGCCATGCCGCCGTTTTGCGCCAGTTCGGTGCCCACGCTCGGGCCGACGAACTCAATCCTCTTCACCGTGGCGTTTTTATCGACCGAGTCGTTAATCACGCTGATTACTTTGTTACCCAGTTCCTGGCCTGCGGTGCCGATCGCCGGTGGCATACGCACCATCACGTCACGGCTGCTGCCAAAGTTCTGAATAATCGGGTCCTGGAACCCGGCTTTTTCCAGCGTATCACGCATCAGATCGAGGTTGGCCGGTTGTTCCAGGCTGATTTCAATGACGGTACCGCCAGTGAAGTCCAGACCCCAGTTAAAACCACGCACCGACATAATGGCGATTGACGCGATCAGCAGCAACAGCGAGATGCCGAAGGCCACGTAATCCCAGCGCATAAAGTCATAGACTTTACGGCCGTAGTTGAGTTGTTCAACAGTATAATCCTGTGCCACAACGCACTCCTCAGATAGACAGCTTGTTAATGCGTTTGCCGCCGTAAAGCAGGTTGACGATGGCACGGGTACCGACAATCGCGGTGAACATGGACGTCGCCACACCGATTGCGGTGGTAATCGCAAAGCCTTTGATCGAACCGGTGCCCACTGCGTACAGAATAATCGCGGTGATCAGAGTGGTGATGTTGGCATCAACGATACTGGAGAACGCGCCTTTATAGCCCTCATGGATCGCCTGCTGAACGGAACGTCCGTTCTTCAGCTCTTCCTTGATACGTTCATTGATCAGTACGTTGGCGTCGACCGCCACCGCCAGCGTCAGCACGATACCGGCAATACCCGGCATGGTTAGCGTCGCCCCCGGCAGCAGGGACATCACGCCGACAATCAGCACCAGGTTGGCGACCAGCGCCGTGGTCGCGATCATGCCGAACTTACGGTACCAAACCACCATAAACACGATGGAAGCCACCAGGCCCCACAAGCAGGCTTCCAGACCTTGGGTGATGTTCTGTTGTCCCAGGGTCGGACCGATAGTACGCTCTTCCACGATCTGGATAGGCGCAATCAGCGCACCGGCGCGCAGCAGCAGCGAGAGCTGGCGTGCTTCGTTCGGGTTGCCGATACCGGTAATACGGAAGCTGTTGCCCAGACGCGACTGAATGTTCGCCACGTTGATCACTTCTTCCTGTTTCACCAGGACTGCACGGCCGTTAGCGTCTTTCTTGCCGCTGTCCTTGTACTCCACAAACAGGGTCGCCATCGGCTTGCCGATATTGTCCTTGGTGAAGTTGGACATTGCGGTACCGCCGGCACTGTCCAGCGAGATATTAACCTGCGGCTGGTTATATTCGTCGGTGCTGGAGGTGGAGTCGGTAATGTGGTCACCGGTCAGGATCACTCGCTTGTACAGCACAACCGGCTGGCCTTCACGGGTGTCTTTTACTTCGGAGTCGCCCGGCACGCGCCCGTTGGCTGCCGCAGTAGCATCCGCATTGGTGTTAACCAAACGGAATTCCAGAGTCGCAGTGGCACCCAGGATCTCTTTGGCACGTGCGGTATCCTGAATACCCGGCAGTTCGACCACGATGCGGTCAGAGCCCTGGCGTTGTACCAGCGGTTCGGCAACGCCGAGCTGGTTAACACGGTTACGCAGGATAGTGATGTTCTGCTGCACCGCATACTCACGCGCTTCGCTCAGGCGGGCATCCGTCAGGTTGGCTTTCAGGGTGTTGGTGCCGTTGGCAGAGAACACCATGTCACGTTGGCGTGGGCCAAGGTAGCTGATGGCCTGATCGCGGGCAGCATCGTCACGGAAACGCACTTCCACGCCGTTGTTGTCCAGCTTGCGGATAGACGCATAAGGAATGCCCTTTTCACGCAGCTCGCTGCGCAGGGTGTCCATGGTCTGTTCCTGCAGCTTGCTCAGCGCAGTGTCCATGTCCACTTCCATCAGGAAGTGCACGCCACCGCGCAGGTCCAGACCGAGTTTCATCGGTTCGGCGCCCAGCATGGCCAACCAGGCCGGCGTGGCCGGGGCCAGGTTCAGCGCCACCACGAACTTGTCGCCCAGCTCCGCCATTAAGGCTTCACGCGCGCGCAGCTGAATATCAGGATTGCTAAAGCGAGCCAGGATGGCGCCATTTTCCAGCGCAATCGACTTGCTCGCGATCTTGTCTTTTTCTAATACGGTACGGACTTGGTCCAGCGTAGTTTCACTGGCGGCGACACCGCGCGCGCCAGTGATTTGTACAGCCGGATCCTCACCATAGAGGTTGGGAAGCGCATAAAGCAGACCGATGATGATCACTACGATCAGCATCAGATACTTCCACAAAGGATAACGGTTTAGCACGGCAATTCCCTTCGGGAAAACAAAATTACAGGGCCTTCATGGTACCTTTCGGCAGAACGGCCGCCACGAAGTCACGCTTGATCATCACTTCCGTGGTGTCGTTCAGCGCAATAGCGATAATGCCGGTGTCAGCCACTTTGGTCACGCGGCCAATCAGGCCACCGGTGGTCAGCACTTCATCACCCTTGCCGATCGAGTCCATCAGTTTCTTGTGCTCTTTAGCGCGTTTCTGCTGTGGACGCAGGATCATGAAATAGAAAATCAGGCCAAAAACCACCAGCATAATGATCAGAGAGTACGGGCTTCCCTGAGACGGAGCTCCTGCGGATGCGACGGCGTCAGAAATGAAAAAGCTCATTGAAATTCCCTCATTAAGTTATCAATTATTAATTCAAGCGTTTAAAGGTGGAATCGGTTTACCGATCCGACCGTAGAAATCCGCAACAAACAGCTCTAATTTACCCTGTTCAATGGCCTCGCGTAAACCCGCCATCAGGCGTTGGTAGTGACGCAGGTTATGAATGGTGTTCAATCGGGCACCCAGTATTTCGTTGCAACGATCGAGATGATGCAAGTAGGCGCGGCTGTAATTGCGACACGTGTAGCAATCACAGTCTTTATCCAGCGGAGAAGTATCATCCTTGTGCTTGGCATTACGGATTTTTACCACACCGTCAGTCACGAACAGATGACCGTTACGGGCATTACGCGTTGGCATCACGCAGTCGAACATGTCGATACCGCGACGCACGCCTTCAACCAGATCTTCCGGTTTGCCCACGCCCATCAGGTAGCGTGGCTTATCTTCCGGAATTTGCGGGCAAACATGTTCAAGAATGCGATGCATATCCTCTTTTGGCTCACCGACTGCCAAGCCGCCCACAGCGTAACCATCAAAACCGATATCCACCAGCCCTTTTACTGATACATCACGTAAATCTTCGTAAACACCGCCCTGAATAATGCCGAATAAAGCGTTCTTATTATTCAGTTCGTCAAAACGCTGACGGCTGCGCTGCGCCCAGCGCAGGGACATTTCCATCGAGCTCTTGGCGTAGTCCCAGTCTGCCGGGTACGGCGTACATTCGTCGAAGATCATGACGATGTCGGAACCCAGGTCATACTGGATTTCCATCGATTTTTCCGGGCTGAGGAACACTTTATCGCCGTTAATCGGATTACGGAAATGAACGCCTTCTTCTTTAATCTTGCGCATCGCGCCCAGGCTGAACACCTGGAAGCCGCCGGAGTCGGTGAGGATCGGGCCATGCCACTGCATGAAATCATGCAGATCGCCATGCAGTTTCATGATCTCCTGCCCTGGGCGCAGCCACAGATGGAAGGTGTTACCCAGCAGGATCTGCGCACCGGTCTCTTTCACTTCTTCCGGCGTCATGCCCTTTACCGTGCCGTAGGTGCCGACCGGCATAAAGGCTGGGGTTTCCACCACGCCACGTTCAAAAATCAGGCGGCCACGGCGGGCGCGGCCATCGGTTGTGTCTAATTCGTACTTCACAAAGCCTCCAGCATCAGAGAAACAGTCTGATGTCGTTAAAACAGGGTTGCGCCAGATGCGCAGCCCAGGAAATCAGGCGCCGACGGACTCTTGCTCCGCCTGCGGGTTACGGCTGATGAACATCGCATCGCCATAGCTAAAGAAACGGTACTGCTCGGCCACCGCCTGCTGATAGGCATGCATGGTGTTTTTATAACCGGCAAAGGCGGAAACCAGCATAATCAGCGTCGACTCCGGCAGGTGGAAGTTGGTCACCAGTGCGTCAACCACCTGATAGTGGTAACCCGGGAAGATAAAGATGCTGGTGTCGTCGAAGAACGGCGCAATCAATGCCTCTTTGCTGGCGTTGGCGGCGCTCTCCAGAGAACGTACCGAAGTGGTACCAACTGCCACCACACGCTTGCCGCGCGCTTTGCAGGCTAAAACTGCGTCAACCACCTCTTGCGGCACCTCTGCGTATTCGGCATGCATGACGTGCTCTTCGATGGTTTCCACCCGCACCGGCTGGAAGGTGCCCGCGCCCACGTGCAGGGTGACAAACGCCATCTCAATGCCCTTCTCACGCAGTGCAGCCAGCAGCGGCTCATCGAAGTGCAGCCCGGCGGTTGGTGCCGCTACGGCGCCCGGTTTCTCGCTGTAGACCGTCTGATAAAGTTCGCGGTCGGCGTCTTCGTCGGGACGATCGATATACGGTGGCAGCGGCATATGGCCGACGGCATTAAGGATAGTGAATACGTCGCGCTCATCATTAAAGCGCAGTTCGAACAGCGTATCGTGGCGGGCGACCATCGTCGCGGCGATGCTTTCGTCGTCACCCAGCAGCAAATCGGTACCCGGTTTGGGGGCCTTCGAGGCGCGAACGTGCGCCAACACCCGATGGTCGTCCAGCACGCGCTCAACCAGGACTTCAATCTTGCCGCCGCTGACCTTGCGGCCAAACAGGCGTGCCGGGATCACCCGGGTATTGTTGAACACCAGCAGATCGCCGGCTTCCAGGTTATCCAGCAAATCGGTGAATACGCCATGCTTAAGCTCCCCGCTCGGCCCGTCCAACTGCAGCAGACGGCAAGCGCTGCGTTCAGGTTGAGGGTAGTGGGCAATCAGGGACTCGGGAAGTTCAAACGAAAAATCGGCGACGCGCATGGCTCTATTCACTTCTTCATTGTATATACCCTATGAATTTCAAGTTGCAGTTAGGCGGCCAGCTTGCTCATCCCCGGGAGCTTACTGGAGTAAGTGACTGGGGTGGGTAAGTGCAGCCAACAACACTGCGGCTTGAAAGGCGACGGGTATGTTGGTCAAAAAAAACAGGCGGCCTAGTCTAAAGCTGCGGGCGGTCAGCGGCAAGAAATAAGGAGGATTTGCATGACTTCAGGTATAGTTGCCGAATGAATTTTCTCGCTCATCTCCATTTAGCCTCACTGGCGGAAAGCTCGTTGTTGGGCAATCTGTTGGCCGACTTCGTGCGCGGCAACCCCGCAGGCGAGTACGATCCCGCCGTGGTGGCCGGCATTATGATGCACCGCCGCATCGATGTTCTGACCGACAGTCTGCCGCAGGTAAAGGCCTGCCGCGCGTATTTCTCTGATGAGCACCGGCGCGTGTCCCCCATCACGCTGGACGTGGTGTGGGATCACTTCCTGGCGCGCCATTGGCAACAACTGGAGCCCTCTCTCAGCCTGCAGGGGTTTACCCAGCACGCCCGCAGCCAGATCGTGCCGCATTTAGCGCTGACGCCGCCGCGTTTTCAGAATTTGAACGGCTATTTATGGCCGGAACGCTGGCTGGAACGCTACGCCGAGCTGCCGTTTATCGGCAACGTGCTGGCAGGCATGGCCAGCCGTCGTCCGCGCCTTGCCGCACTGGCCGGTTCTTTCGCCGACGTGGAACGCAACTATCATCAGCTTGAAACACAATTCTGGCAGTTTTACCCGCAGATGATGGAGCAGGCCAAAGACAAGAAGCTGTAAGGTCAAGCCAAAGCCATTGAAAATGCGATGCTTTACAAGAAATTGCTTTTTAAGCCTTGCCCTTTTATGGGAAAAGGTTATTTTTAAAGACTGCTAAATTTAATCACCGACTTTGATAGGTGAAAGCTATCTCATTGATTGGTCTTTTACCCTTTCTTCACTAAGTCGTGGCCCCTATACTGGCCCTTGCTTTTACATCAACCCCTTAACACCTATTACAGGAGTAATTATGGTCCTGGTAACTCGTCAAGCCCCTGACTTCACTGCAGCTGCCGTACTTGGCAGTGGCGAAATCGTAGAAAACTTCAACTTCAAGAAGCACCTGAACGGCAAACCAGCCGTACTGTTCTTCTGGCCGATGGACTTCACCTTCGTATGTCCTTCTGAGCTGATCGCTTTCGATCACCGCTATGAAGAATTCCAGAAGCGTGGCGTTGAAGTGGTTGGCGTTTCATTCGACTCAGAATTTGTCCACAACGCATGGCGTAAAACCCCAGTCGAGAATGGCGGCATCGGGGAAGTGAAATACGCAATGGTTGCTGACATCAAGCGTGAAATTCAGAAAGCTTACGGCATCGAGCACCCAGAAGCAGGCGTTGCCCTGCGTGGTTCTTTCCTGATCGACAAAGACGGTGTGGTTCGCGCTCAGGTTGTTAACGACCTGCCAATCGGCCGTAACATCGACGAAATGATCCGTACCGTTGACGCGCTGCAATTCCACGAGCAACACGGCGAAGTTTGCCCGGCTCAGTGGGAAAAAGGCAAAGCAGGTATGGGCGCATCTCCGGACGGCGTAGCTAAATACCTGTCTGAGAACGCTTCCAAGCTGTAATTTCAGCCTGCAAGTGTATCAACCGGCCCTCGCGGCCGGTTTTTTTTGCCCTTTTTTAGGGCAACCGCCTCCATTGTGTGCTTCATTTCCTTGTTTCCGCTCACATTTACCCGGCTGTTCTCCGCGCTATCCCTAAACTCTGACTAGTATCAATAACGCTGGCCCGCTCTTTGCACAGCTGGAGAGGCAAGCCAAACACAATAAGAAAACTGACAGGGTAGGAATAACTATGTTTTTACAAAAATGGAGCAAACCGCTGACCATGGCGGCGCTGCTGGTCAGCAGCAGCCTGTATGCCGCATCCAATCCGGCGGTCGAAGCCAAAAACGGCATGGTAGTGACATCGCAACATCTGGCCTCGCAGGTCGGCGTGGATATCCTGAAGCTGGGCGGCAATGCGATTGATGCCGCCGTAGCCGTCGGCTATGCACAGGCAGTAGTTAACCCTTGCTGCGGCAACATTGGCGGTGGTGGTTTTATGACGGTGCACCTGGCCGACGGCACCGACACCTTTATCAACTTCCGTGAAACCGCGCCGGCAGCGGCCAGTGCCAATATGTATCTGGATGCCGCAGGCAACGTGAAGAAAGGCGCCAGCCTGTACGGCTATCTGGCTGCGGGCGTGCCGGGCACCGTGTTGGGCATGGAAACCGCACGCAAAAAATACGGTAAACTGAGCCGCGAGCAGGTCATGGAGCCAGCGATCAAACTGGCACGCGAGGGCTTTGTTTTGACCCGTGCCGATACCGATATCCTCGATACCACCATCGCACGCTTTAAACAGGATGCGGAATCTGCCCGGATCTTCCTGCACCCGGACGGCACGCCGTTGCAGCCGGGCGATCGCCTGGTGCAAAGCGACCTGGCCAATACGCTGGAGGCCATCGCCAAAGACGGCCCGGATGCCTTCTATAAAGGTAAAATTCCACAGGCGGTTGAGGCAGCAGCCAAACAGGGCGGAGGCATCCTGACCGCAGCCGATTTCGCCAATTACAAAGTCACCGAAACCCCACCGATTACCTGCAGCTATCGCGGTTATAAATTTGTTTCGGCCCCGCCACCCAGCTCCGGCGGCGTGACGCTGTGCGAAATCCTCAACGTGGTTGAAGGTTATGATCTAAAAAACATGGGCTTTAATTCGGCGGCGGCCATCCATACCATGACCGAAGCCATGCGCCACGCCTATATGGACCGTAATACCTACCTCGGCGACCCGGAGTTCATCAAGAACCCGATCGACAGACTGGTCAGCAAGAGCTATGCCGAAGAGATCCGCAAGAAAATCGTTGCGGACAAGGCCACGCCGTCTGAGAACGTGCAACCCGGTATGGAACCCCACGAGAAGCCGGAAACCACCCACTACTCGATTGTCGATCATCAGGGTAACGCCGTCTCCACCACCTATACCGTCAACGGTCGTTTTGGCGCGGTGGTGATCGCCCCGGGGACCGGCTTCTTCCTCAACGATGAAATGGACGACTTCACCGTCAAAGTGGGTGAGAAAAACCTCTATGGGCTGGTGCAGGGAACCGCCAACAGCATTGCCCCCGGTAAGCGCCCACTATCGTCAATGAGCCCGACTCTGGTGACCAAAGACAATAAAATCTTTATGGTACTCGGCTCGCCGGGCGGTTCGCGCATCATCACCATCACGCTGCAGACCGCACTGAACGTGATCGACCACGGCATGGCACCGCAGGAAGCTGTCGATGCGCCGCGCATTCACCATCAATGGCTGCCGGATGAGGTTTACTACGAACAGCGTGGGGTTTCTGCCGATACGCTGAAAATCCTCAGCGGTATGGGTTACAAAATGGTTGAACAAACCCCCTGGGGCGCTGCCGAACTGATTCTGGTTGGCCTGCCAGGTGCGGCAGGCGTCAGCCCGGCTAACTCAGGCAATGACTCTGCGGTGTCCGGCAAGGTGCGCGAAGGCTACCTGTACGGTGCCAACGACGTTCGTCGTCCGGCCGGTTCCGCCGTAGGTTATTGATCTAACTGGGCGTGTGAACGCCCACTAACTTATCCAGGGGTCGGAAAATCGGCCCCTGTCAGCCTTACCCTACCCGCCGCCACAGGCTCACCGATTCCTCGCCCAACTGCAGCGCGATAGCGTTCAGCTCATTATTCAACTCACCGTCCCCTTCCAGACGTTGCCATTGGCCTGCCGTCAGCAGTGGGCTGTGCGGCAACGTCACTTTGCCGCTCCCGCCACGTTGTAACGCCACCAACACCTGTTCCTGCTGATAAAGACGCACAAATATCAGTGTTTCTGCCGCAGCATGCAGCACCTGACAGCCGCCGCGACGCAGTGCCAGGCTCTGTTTACGCAGTGCTGCCATGCGCTGGCACAGGGCCAACAGACGCTGATCCCACTGGCTTTCGTCCCACGGGAAAGGCTTGCGGCAGAACGGATCGTTGGCACCATCCAGGCCAATTTCGTCGCCGTAATATAAGCAAGGCACGCCGATCCAGCACATCAGCCACACCGCCGCCATGCGCATCCGCGCCTGATTGCCCTGCAGCAGTGTCAGAAAGCGCGCAGTGTCATGACTGTCCAGCTGGTTAAACTGAATCAACTGGCGGCCATGCGGCAACCCGGCCCGGTAGTCGTCCATCCATTGGGCACAGTCCGCCGCATCCATCTGCACCGGGTGGTGCGCCACGTCCAGCCCGGCAAGGAAACCCCGCACCGGCAGGGCGAAGCCCATGTAGTTCATCGCGGCATCTTCCACACCGGCATGCAGCCAACGACGCGCATCGCCAAAATGCTCGCCCAGCACGTAAGCCTGCGGGTTTTCCTGTTTAACCGCCTGATAAATGCCCGCCAGATGTTGCAGGTTGCCGGTGGCGCCACCGTTTTCGCCCAGCATATGCACCACGTCCAGCCGCCAACCGTCAATGCTGTACGGCGGCCGCAGCCAGTGACGCACCACGCTACCGTCGCCGCGATAAATCGCCTCTGCCACCTGCGGCTCGGCAAAATTGAGCTTCGGCAGGCTGGCATTACCCTTCCAGTCGAGCGCGCGGCCATCGGGGTAGAAATTGAACCAGCCGCGGTACGGTGAATCGGGGTGATGGCAAGCACCGTTATCACTTTGCTGGTGGCGGTCAAACCACGGATGCGAATCACCGGTATGGTTAAACACCCCATCCAGCACCAGTTTCATTCCCACCTTGTGAGTACTCACTCGCAAACGCTGCAGGGCAGCGTTACCGCCGAGATAGGGATCGACCTGGTAATAGTCTTCGGTATCGTATTTATGCACGCTGGGTGCGGTGAAAATTGGATTCAGATACAGCGCCGTCACGCCCAGTTGCTGTAGATAAGGCAGTTTTTGGCTAATACCCTCCAAATCGCCACCGTAGAAGGTGGACGCGGCATGGTGGTCTTCCAGCGGATGCTGCCAATCGTGGCGCACTACATCGCAACCGGCCGCATGATGACGATAGCGGCCGTTCTGAATGCCATGTTCACCCCCGCTACTGGCAAAACGATCGGGGAAAATTTGATAGAAAACCTGATCCGCCACCCAGGCAGGGCTGCTGTCGGGCATATCGACAGCAAACTGTGCCAGTTGCCCCGGCGGCGTCACCGACCAGCCCTGGGGGCCGAACCATTGCTGACGATCGGCCCAAACCAGCTTGAAGCAGTAACGGCGGGTCGGTTCACCCTCATTCAGCGTCAGGTTGACCTGATAGCGATACAGCCCGTCAATCTGCTGTACTTTCATCGTCAGCAGCCATTCTTCATTATCCGGTTCGGCACGTAAAAATACCCGTTCGGGTAAATCCTCCCCCTGTAACCACAGCGTGATATCAAGGCGCTGCCCCTTCTTCACCACGAAGGGCGGGACCGGTTGATGCCAGGCGTTAAGCATGACTTTCCTCCTGCTGTACAAAACGAAATCGACGACGTTATTCAATGCCACGAACAATGCCACGTTGAGTGCCAGTCCCCCTCCTCTCTGGCCGGTAAACTCGGGGAGGAGCCGGGGGGTGGAGATAGTCGGTCAGCGGCAAACCTATGTAAAAAAGGGTAAAAAGACGCACATTATGGCCCGCAGCCATTAGGCTAACGTGTTTTGAGTGTATTGGATATTTTTTGCACATTTTTTAAAGGAGCGGTAATGCAACAACAGATAACCCTGTGGCTGGAGAAGTTCGGGCTGGAATTTAGCGGGGTGATGTCTCTGCTGATGGTGCTGGGGCTGATTGTCCTGATTTCGGTGGTGATCCATCTGGTGCTGCACCGCGTGGTACTGAAGGCGATCCAACGTCGTGGTCAGCAATCGCAGCGCGTATGGCAACAGGCAATCACCCAGTACAAGCTGTTCCAGCGCATGGCGCTGTTACTGCAAGGGGTGATCATTAATTTGCAGGCGGTGCTGTGGTTGCACTCTGGCGGTCAGACCCAGGCAATTATCGTCACCGCTGCCCAGGTGTGGATCATGGGATTCGCCCTGTTATCGTTGTTTTCCCTGCTGGATACGTTGTTGGCGATGCTGCGCCAAAGCCCGATTTCAAACCAGTTGCCGTTGCGCGGGATTTTCCAGGGGCTGAAGTTGGTCGCTGCCATTCTGATTGGCATCATGATCGTATCCCTGCTGATGGGTAAGTCACCTCTGCTGCTGCTCAGCGGTCTGGGGGCGATGACCGCCGTGCTGATGTTGGTGTTTAAAGATCCGATCCTCGGTCTGGTGGCCGGCATTCAGCTTTCCGCCAACGATATGCTGACCATTGGCGACTGGCTGGAGATGCCGAAATACGGCGCGGACGGTGCGGTCACCGACATCGGCCTGACCACGGTAAAAGTACGCAACTGGGATAATACCGTCACCACCATCCCGACCTACGCGCTGATCTCCGATTCCTTTAAGAACTGGCGCTCAATGTCCGAATCCGGCGGACGTCGCATCAAGCGCAGCATCAATATCGACACCACCAGCGTGCATTTCTTGTCGGACGAAGAGCAGCAACGGCTGAACCGCAACCCGCTGCTGCAACGCTATCTGAACGATAAAACGCAGGAGTTAAGCCAACATAACCAGCAGATTGCCGTCGATCTCAGTTCCCCCCTCAACGGCCGCCGCCTGACCAACCTGGGTACGCTGCGCGCTTATCTGGTGGCGTATCTGCGCGCCCACCCGAATATTCATCAGAATATGACGCTGATGGTGCGCCAGCTGGCCCCGCTGCCGGAAGGATTGCCACTGGAGATTTACGCCTTCACCAACACCACGGTCTGGGCTGAATACGAAAGTATTCAATCGGATATTTTTGACCATATTCTGGCGGTGATTAACGAATTCGATCTGCGGGTGCACCAAACGCCAACCGGCAACGACATGCGCAGCATGCTTAGCCAAGTGCGACAAACGACGGAGATTTCCTGACGCAGGCTGACGTAACTGTTTCAGCCGGTAATGACTATCAACCCAGGGGCAACGGATGTCTCGGTTCGCTTCTCTTTCGGCATAAAAACCGCGTTAATGCGTTGATTATCGCCCGCAGAAGGAAAAGAGGATTGCTGAAATCATTACGCCACCGGCTGTTTACCCTGCTGGCCACGCTGCTGTTTATTGGCTGCCTGCACAGCGCTTCACTGGACGAAAGCCGTATGAGTCGGACCTTGCAGCCGGCACTGAGCGCCCTGAGCAGCAATATGCAGGATATCCGCGAAGTTCTGGCTCGCGCAGCAGGAGAAGGGAAGGAAGAACGACTGAACGACAGCAGCCTGCGCATCGAAGCTCGCTCCTCCGGTGACGATGAGCCAGAGGAAAAACGTTAAACGAAAGAGGTTATAAAACAGTCAAATTCATTGCGTCATACGCGGCACAGAACTATGATGCGTATAGCGCAACACCCAAGGAGCCTTCAGGATGATAAAAAGCTTCAGGCATAAAGGACTAAAGAAATTTTTTGAAACCGGTTCAACGGCGGGTATCGATACCAAACAGGCGAAAAAAATCAGCCTCCGTTTGAGCGTCTTGGACCTGGCCAAGGAAATCAATGATGTGGCTCTCCCTGGTTTCTTTTTGCATTCGTTAACGGGCGATCGAATCGGGCTCTGGTCAATAACTGTAACCGGTAACTGGCGAATCACTTTTGAGCTGACAGAGGGTGACGTCTATATCGTTAACTATGAGGATTATCACTAATGACTCAAATGTTTAACCCGCCGCATCCCGGAGAACTGATAAAAGAAACCATGGAGACATTAAACCTCAGCGCTCGTGGTCTGGCTAAAGCGTTAGACGTAGCACCATCAACGGTACAGCGCCTTATTACCGGCAAATCGGATATTTCGCCAGAGATGGCTATCCGTTTGTCGATAGTTATCGGCAGCTCAGAACGGGTATGGATGGGAATGCAGGATGCTTACGACCTGTGGCACGCCAGACAATCTATCGATGTATCAAAACTACGTAAACTGGATTTTGCGTAACGGGCACTATTGAACTTACGATAAAAAAACACCGGCGCATGGCCGGTGTTTTTATTTTTAATCCTGCTGCTGCGCCAGCACCGCCAGCTTCTTCTGGTGGTTAAGCTTGAAGTAGTAACCCGCCAGCAACACCACGACCCAGACCAGACCGGCGTACAGTGATACGCGGGTGGTTGGGAAGTAGCCAATCAGACCGATGATAAACACCAGGAAGATGATCGCCACCACCGAGGTAAATACGCCACCGCGCAGCGGGAAGGCCAGGTTTTTCACCTGCTCTTTGCTCAGGCTGCGACGGAAGGCAATCTGAGAGAACAGGATCATGATCCACACCCACACGGTGGCGAAGGTCGCCAGTGAGGCAATCACCAGGAACACGTTTTCCGGCATGATGTAGTTGAGATACACCGCCAGCAGCAGTGCCAGCATCATCACCACTACCGTAACCCACGGAATACCGCGTTTGGAGACCTTGCTGAACATCTTCGGCGCGTGGCCCTGTTCGGCCATGCCGTGCAGCATGCGACCAACGCCAAACACGTCGCTGTTGATCGCGGACAGTGACGCAGTAATCACCACAAAGTTAAGGATGCCGGCCGCCACGGTAATGCCCATGTGCTGGAAGGTCAGCACGAACGGACTGCCGCTGGTGCCCACCTGGTTCCACGGGTAAATCGACATGATGACGAACAGTGTACCGACGTAGAACACCAGGATGCGCCAAGGTACTGAGTTGATGGCCTTGGGAATCGAGGTTTTCGGATCCTTGGCTTCGCCGGCGGTGATACCGATAATTTCGATACCGCCGTAGGCAAACATCACCAACTGCAGCGACAGGATCATGCCGATAAAGCCGTTACTGAAGAAGCCGCCGTTAGACCATAGGTTATGGATACCGGTCGGCTGACCACCGTTGCCAATCCCCCAAATGATGATGCCGATACCGGCAGCAATCATGATGATGATGGTGGCCACTTTAAAGAACGAGAACCAGAACTCCAGCTCACCGAACACCTTCACGCTCATCAGGTTGATGGCACCAATCACCAGCACCACGCTCAGTACCCAAATCCAGTGCGGTACCTCAGGGAACCAGACGCCCATATAGATACCAAAGGCGGTCACGTCGGCAATGGCGACAATCAGGATCTCAAAACAGTAGGTCCAACCGGTGATATAGCCGGCCATCGGCCCAAGGTAGTCCTGCGCATAGCGTGAAAACGAACTGGCCTGCGGGTTGTTGACCGACATCTCGCCCAGCGCACGCATGATGATAAAGGCGACGATGCCGCCAATCAGATACGCCAGCAAAACGCTTGGACCGGCCATTTTAATCGCGTCTGCCGAGCCGTAGAACAGACCGGTGCCGATAGCCGATCCCAGAGCCATAAAGCGAATGTGACGCGTGCTGAGACCGCGTTTCAGCTTATTGGCCGCGGGAGCGGCGGGTGACTGTTGTTGCATGAAAATAACCCGTGGTTTTTAAACGTAAAAAAGCCACGGACAAGTCCGTGGCCCAAAATTTAGCCGGGAAATCAGGAGTGCGCGGTCACTTCGGAGCGCGTACAAACCCGGTCATAAATCGCGACCAGCACCAGCATCAACAGCGACGGTGGCAACCATGCCAGTCCCTGATCCGCCAATGGCAGGTGATTGGTCCACTCCGGCAAGAAGTGCTGGAAGGTAGACGCTTTCACCGCGTCAAGGATACCAAACAACAGGCTGACTAACATTACCGGCGCAATGATACGCGGTGCGCTGTTCCACCAACGCAGGGTGAAACTCAGCACCACCAGCACGATACACGGCGGATAAATCGCGGTCAGCACCGGGATGGATATCTGGATCAGATGGCTCAGGCCCAGGTTGGAAACCAGCATCGAGAACAGCCCCAGAATGAACACCAGCGTCTTGTAAGAGAACGGCAGGTATTGGGCAAAGAACTCGGCGCAGGCGCAGGTCAGGCCGACCGCAGTTACCATACAGGCGATGAAGATCAGCGCCGCCAGGAAGAAACTGCCCAGCCCACCGAAAGTATTCTGTACGTAAGCATGCAGGATCACCGCGCCGTTGGTTGCATCAGGCACCAATACACCGCTGCCGGAACCCAGCTTGAACAGGCTCAGGTAAACCAGCGTCAGGCCCACACCGGCGATCAATCCCGCCAGAATAGTGTAACGCGTCAGCAATTTGGCATCCTTCACGCCACGGGAACGCGCGGCGTTAACAATGACGATGCCGAATACCAGCGCGCCCAGCGTATCCATGGTCAGATAGCCGTTAACGAAGCCGGTAGAGAATGGAACGTTCTGATAAACCTCGGTCGCCGGTATTGGCGTACCTGCAGGCCAGGCCAGCGCGGCGATGCCGAGCGCGCCCAGCGCAACAATTTTCAGCGGTGCCAATACGTGGCCCACGGTATCGAGCAGGCGGCCCGGATACAGAGAAATGCCGATCACCAGAGCGAAGTACACCAGACTGTAAATAAACAGCGGCATGGCGCCATCACCGGTCAGCGGTGCAATCCCCACTTCGAAGGAGACGGTCGCGGTACGCGGGGTGGCGAACAGCGGGCCGACAGCCAGATAGCATACAGTCGCCAGCAGCAGACCGGCGCGGCGGCCAATCGGCGTGCTCAGGGCGTCAATACCGCCACCGACGCGTGCCAGCGCAATCACGGTCATCACCGGCAGACCGACGGCGGTGATCAGGAAGCCGATAGCTGCGGTCCAGACGTGATCACCTGACTGTAAACCGACCATCGGCGGGAAAATAATATTCCCGGCGCCGACGAATAAGGCAAAGGTCATAAAACCCAATGCAATAATATCTTTTGACGTTAAACGATGACTCATACGATGTCGTGTTGCCTGTTCAAATGAAAAAAAGTGCCCGATACGTGGTGGCGTTATGCCCCACCCGGTTGCCGGCTTGCCATTTCATCGCGAGACCAATAAGAGCAGAAAACGCATAACGTCCGGCGTTTTGTCCTTATTCGAAAGTGACCACTCATGATGATGGGCAGAGTTTTAAGAGTTATAAATGGAGGTTTAGTCCGACAACGGAGGCTAAGTTAAACGTTTATAGCGTTGAAAGGCAAGGCGCATGACAAAAAGCAGAGTTATAGACCAGATAATCTTTCGGGGCCAGTCGATCATAGTGGCTATCAATAAATATACAATACATGATTTGTATCATTTTTGAGCGACACATTCACAAAACGTGAAGCCTAAAGCTAATGACCGCGCGAAAACGCCAATAAACAGCCAATTTCCGCGCGGTCTGGACGGAATGTTCGCCGTTACCAAACCTGTCGGGCGATGTTCACCACGCTTTGCAGTTTATTCCACTGCTGTGATTCACTCAGGCTGTTGCCCTCTTCGGTCGAGGCAAAACCGCACTGGGTGCTGAGGCAAAGTTGGCGGCGATCGACAAATTGCGCAGCCTCCTCAAGACGCTGTTTCACCTGCTCAGGATTTTCCAGCTCGCCGTTTTTGGTGGTGATCAACCCCAGCACCACCTGCTGTTTACCCGGTTTGATAAAACGTAACGGCTCGAACCCGCCGGAGCGCTCATTGTCGTACTCCAGGAAGAAGGCATCGATATTCACCTGACCAAACAAGATCTCCGCCACCGGCTCATAGCCGCCTTCGGAGATCCAGGTGGAGCGGAAATTGCCGCGGCAAACGTGTAAACCAATGATGAGATCGTCCGGCTTGTCGGCGATCGCTGCATTCAACACGTCCGCGTAAATACGCGCCAGGCGATCCGGATCTTCTCCGCGCTCGCGGATCTGCCGCCGTTGATCGTCCGAGCACAGATAGGCCCAAACGGTGTCATCCAGTTGCAGGTAGCGGCAGCCGGCGTCATAAAACGCCTTGATCGCGTCGCGGTAGGTCTGCGCCAGATCGTCAAAATAGGCGTTCAGATCCGGGTAAACCTGGCTGTCTATGGCCTTGCGCCCGCCGCGAAAGTGCAGCACGCTTGGACTGGGAATGGTCATTTTCGGCACCGCATCACCGGCGGTCGCCTTCAGGAACCGAAAATCTGCCAGCATCGGGTGTTGCTGGTTAAAACCCAGCTTACCGACCACCTTGATACTGCGCGCCCGGGTTTGCACGCCGTTGAACTGGATCCCCTGCTCCGCGTCATAACCTTCCACGCCGTCCAGCCCTTCCAGAAAATCAAAATGCCACCACGCCCGACGAAATTCGCCGTCGGTCACCACCGCCAGGCCAAGATCTTTCTGTTTGGCCACCGCCAGACGGATCTGCTCGTCTTCAACCGCACGCAGTTGGTCAGCATTAATTTCATCCCGCTGGAACTGTTGGCGAGCGGTCTTCAGCGCGTCAGGGCGCAACAGGCTGCCGACAACGTCAGCGTGAAAAGCGTGATTGCAATCGCACATATTTATGACTCCCGGTGGCAGGCAAAAGATCGGGCCTTTGCCTCAGTAATTTACGGTGTGAACTATTACGCTGGGTTACAATAGACATCCAGACGTCTAGAAATCCAATAAACAGCATGCTGTCATATCGACTGCTGGGCAGCAATAGAAGAAATTTCATCGGTAGTGAGAGAAATTCATGTTGGGCGCGTTGCCGCTCCCGGGAGAAGTTTATTTCAGGCCCAATGCCAGGCGGGTTTTCTTCAGGGTGGCCGACGGCAGCGGCAGATAGCCATCGTGGTTCACCAGGTTTTGTCCGGTGTCGGATAGCACACGATCGAGAAATGCGGCGGTCAGCGGCTCCAACGGCTGGTTGGGCGCTTTGTTGATATAAATGTACAGATAGCGTGACAACGGGTAGCTGCCGTTGCGCACGTTGGTGTCGTTAGGGATGACATAGTTTTCGCCGGACTCCGCCAGGGGCAACAGCCGCACGCCGCTGGCACGAAAACCGATGCTGGCGTAGCCGATACTGTTCAACGAACCGGCCACCGCCTGTACCACCGAGGCCGAGCCGGGCAATTCATTGACCCGTGGCATAAAGTCACCGCCACACAGCGCACGCAGTTTGAAGTAGCCGTAGGTACCGGATGCCGAATTGCGACCAAAGCGCTGTAGAGTGCGCTGCTGCCAATCGCCGCTCAGCCCCAGTTCTCCCCAGCGCGTCAACGGTCGGTTTTCGCCACAGCGTAGAGTCGCGGAGAAAATCCGGTCAAGCTGTTGCAGGTTAAGACCACGCAGCGGGTTGTCCTGATGCACCAGCACCACCAGCGCATCCACCGCAACCGGTACTGCCAGGGGGGCGTAGCCATAACGGTGTTCGAAAGCCGACACCTCCGCCGCTTTCATCGGGCGACTCATGGGCCCAAGCTGCGCGGCACCTGCCGCCAATGCAGTAGGCGCGGTCGAGGAACCTGCGGCCTGGATCTGTAAATTAACGTTGGG
The DNA here is from genome assembly GCF_008830365.1 of Serratia proteamaculans. GTDB lineage: Bacteria > Pseudomonadota > Gammaproteobacteria > Enterobacterales > Enterobacteriaceae > Serratia > Serratia proteamaculans. Next base: position 772,961 of record NZ_WBKI01000002.1, read on the forward strand.
GTAATGCTGACTGAAGTCCTGCCCCCACAGCGCCATCAGATTGGCCAATGTATCGGAACCGACGCTCGACAGGTTGCCGGACAGCATGCCATCCGGCTGTGCTAACGCGCCACGGCTCGCCAGCAGCGCCAGGCAAAGCAACAGCCCTCGGGTCATTCGGTTCATACCAGCCTCTCCGCGTTAATTTTTCACCGCATTCTCTGACAAAGCTGCGGGAACAATCAACCGGTTAGGCAAGGTAAAGATGAATCGGGTGCCAATACCCTGCTCACTGAGGATCTCCAGCCGCGCGTCGTGGTGGCTGAGGGCATGCTTGACGATCGCCAGCCCCAGTCCACTGCCACCGGTCTGGCGTGAACGGGCCTTGTCGACGCGATAGAAGCGTTCGGTCAGGCGCGGAATATGCTCGGCAGCGATGCCCGGCCCATTATCACTGACCTGGAACTGCGCCCCGTTTGGCGTCTGCTGCCAGCTCACCTCAATATTGGTGCCGTTCGGCGTATGATTGACGGCGTTATACACCAGGTTTGATACCGCACTGCGCAGTTGGTCGTCGTTACCGAAGACCTTGAGCTGCTCGTTCACCCGAAAAGTAATCTCATGGTTGCCCCCGCTCAGCGACTGAGCTTCGCGTTGCAGCACCCGTAGCATCAGCGGGATATCGACCCGTTCGTTCATTTCGACATTAGGCGCTGCCTCAATCCGCGACAGCGTCAGCAACTGCTTGACCAGCCCGTCCATTCGTCGGGTCTGCTCCTGCATGGTGCCCAGCGCCTTGCCACGCAGCGAGCCATCCAGCTCTTCGTCGCTCATCATCTCCAGATAGCCCTGCAACACCGTCAACGGAGTGCGAAGCTCGTGGCTGACGTTAGCGAAGAAGTTGCGTCGCGCACCTTCCAGTTGGCGCATCTGGGTGACATCACGCGCCACCATCAGCAACTGCCCTTCGGAATAAGGCATCACACGAAATTCGACGTAATGTTCATTGTTCAACTGCAAGGTTAACGGCCGGGAGAACTCCTGCTGTTGCAGATAGTGGCTGAACTCCGGGTAACGCAGCAGGTTAAGGATGTGCTGACCATTGTCTTCCGGCCAGCGGAAACCCAACAGATGCTGCGCTAAACCGTTACACCAGAAGATATTGCCTTCGACGGTGGTCATCACCACCGCATCGGGCAGCGATTCCGCCCCGCTGCGGAAACGTTTGATCAACAGCGCCAGCTCACGACGCCGGCGACGGTTGCGCTGCTGCATCTGGTACAGGCCGTAAAACAGCGGTTCCCAACTCCAGCGGCCAGGGGGTGGTGTCATGCTGCGGTCAACCCACAGCCAGTGGGAAAGTTTGAGTTGGTTGTAGAAATTCCATACCAGCGCCGCCAGCACGGAGGCCAGCAGCAACCAAGGCAGATAGCCGAAAAGCAGCCCCAGCAGTAACGCAGGCAGGCAGAAAAGAGCCAGCTCCAGGGCCAGCCTCTTCCAGGATAGACGTTCTAGCACGGCATATTCTCCAGCGCGGCGCGATCAGTAGCGCGTTGAGAATCGGTAGCCGGTGCCCCGAACGGTTTGAACCATTTTGTCATGACCACTGGTCTCTAACGCCTTACGGAGTCGACGGATATGCACGTCAACGGTGCGGTCTTCCACATAAACGTTAGTGCCCCAGACGTGATTAAGCAACTGTTCGCGGCTATAAACACGCTCAGGATGGGTCATAAAGAAGTGCAGTAATTTGAACTCGGTCGGCCCCATATCCAGCGCCTGTTCGTTAGCCATCACCCGGTGTGAAGAAGGATCCAGGCTCAGCCCTTGCATTTCAATCACTTCCTCCACCGCCATCGGTGAAATACGGCGCATGACCGCCTTGATGCGTGCCACCAGTTCCTTTGGCGAGAAGGGTTTGGTGATGTAATCATCCGCCCCGACTTCCAGACCACGTACCCGGTCTTCTTCTTCACCGCGGGCAGTCAGCATCATCACCGGAATATCTCGGGTCAGCGCTTCACGCTTCATATGTTTGATAAACTGAATGCCGGAGCCTCCGGGTAACATCCAGTCGAGCAACACTAAATCAGGGAACGGCTCAGACAGGCGCGTCACTGCGCTGTCATAATCCTCAGCTTCCAACGGTTGGTAACCATTCTGTTCCAACACAAAGCACACCATCTCACGGATCGGCGCTTCGTCTTCCACCACCAGTATGCGTCTTGCCATCGTCAATCCTGCCAATGTGTTAGCGATCACAGTTGATTGCGGGCGCCATTATGCGTCAGTTTTGTGACAGATTTATGAAATAAATAGCCATGACAAAACCTGCCTGTTGTAGGCAGTAAGCATAGCGATTATTTCTAGTCACGCAGAAACATCATATTCCCTTTATAATCCCTGCCATTACTCTATCGCCCTGGGAGTGTCATGCGCCTGATCCACACCTCTGACTGGCATCTTGGCCAGTATTTTTTCACCAAAAGCCGTGCCGCCGAACATCAGGCTTTTCTGCGCTGGCTGATCGAGCAGATCGAACAACAGCAGGTGGATGCGCTGATCGTCGCCGGAGATCTGTTCGATACCGGCTCGCCGCCAAGTTATGCCCGCGAGCTGTATAACCGTTTTGTGGTCGAGCTGCAGCACACCGGCTGCCAGTTGGTGGTGTTGGGCGGCAACCACGACTCCGTGGCAACCTTAAATGAATCACGTGAATTGCTTTCTTGCCTGAATACCACCGTGATTGCCAACGCACAGAGCGAAACCGAACAGCAAATCCTGGTGCTGAATCAGCGCGACGGCCAGCCGGGTGCGGTGCTGTGCGCCATCCCGTTCCTGCGCCCGCGTGATTTGCTCACCAGCCGCGCCGGGGAATCCGGGGTACAAAAACAGCAGGCGCTGCAAGAGGCCATCGCCGACCATTATCAAACGCTGTATCAGGCGGCCTGTGCACGCCGTGACGCGCTGGGCTTGCCCCTGCCGATTGTTGCCACCGGCCACCTGACCACCGTGGGTGTCACCACCTCCGACTCGGTGCGCGATATCTATATTGGCACGCTGGATGCCTTTCCGGCACAGGCCTTCCCACCGGCCGACTACATCGCGCTGGGGCACATTCACCGTGCGCAGAACGTCGCAAAATCCGAACATATTCGCTACAGCGGCTCGCCGATCCCACTCAGTTTTGACGAGTTGGGCAAGGCCAAAAGCGTGTTTATGGTGGATTTCAGCGCGGGTGTCCTGCAACAGGTCAGCGCGCTGGAGATCCCCAGCTTCCAGCCCATGCAGCTTATCAAGGGCAATTTGGCACAGATCGAGCAACAATTGCAGCAGTTCGCCGATTATCAGGGTGAATTACCGGTGTGGCTGGATATCGAAGTCGCAACGCAGGATTACCTTAGCGACATTCAGCGCCGCATCCAGCTCCTGGCCGATCAGCTGCCGGTAGAAGTGGTGCTGTTGCGCCGCAGCAAAGAACAACGCCGCCAGGCGATTGAACAGCAGGACAAAGAAACGCTGAACGAACTGAGCGTCAATGAGGTGTTCGAACGGCGGCTGGCACAGGAGCCTGAAATGGCTGAAGAACGTCGGCAACGAATGAGCCAAATGTTCCAGCAGGTGGTCGAGGCCGTACAGCATAACGACCAGGAGCCGAGCCAATGAAAATTCTCAGCCTGAGATTAAAAAACCTCAATTCATTGCAGGGCGAATGGAAGATCGACTTCACCGCCGAACCCTTTGCCAGTAATGGGTTGTTCGCCATCACCGGGCCCACCGGCGCGGGCAAAACTACCCTGCTGGATGCCATCTGTCTGGCGTTGTACCACCAAACGCCACGCCTTAACGTTACGCCAAGCCAAAACGAGCTGATGACGCGCCACACCGCCGAATCGCTGGCTGAGGTCGAATTTGAAGTTAAAGGCGTCGGCTATCGTGCTTTCTGGAGCCAACGACGCGCCAAAAACGCCCCGGACGGCAATTTGCAGGCACCAAAGGTCGAACTGGCGCTGCGTGAAGACGGCAAGATCCTGGCAGACAAAGTGCGCGACAAGCTGGATATGACCGCCGCGATCACCGGCTTGGATTTCGGCCGCTTTACCAAATCGATGATGCTGTCCCAGGGGCAGTTCGCCGCCTTCCTCAATGCCGACGCCAACGATCGCGCCGAACTGTTGGAAGAGCTGACCGGCACCGAGATCTACGGCCAGCTTTCCGAGCGGGTTTTCGAACAGCATAAGCAGGCCAAGGCCGACCTGGATGCACTGCACCAACGCGCCAGCGGCATTGAACTGCTGAATGACGAACAGCGTCAGCAGCTTGAAAACCAATTAATTGAGCTGGGGACGCAGGAAAATACCCTTAGCGGACAGACCCGCCAGCAGCAGCAGGCGCTGAACTGGTTACAGCAGTGGCAACAGACGCAACATAAGCAGCAGGAATACCAACGCCAGTTGAGCGCTGCACAGCTGGAACAGGCCGCGGCCGAACCGCAACTGCAGCAGTTAGCGCGCAGCGAGCCGGCAGAAAAACTGCGACCGCTGCTTAACGAACGTAACCGCTGCCGCCACGATCAACAGACGCTGCAACAGCAGATCGCCCAGTTGACGCAGCAGCAGGCGCAACAGCTTGCGCAGATGGCGCCGTTGCAGCAGGCGGTAGAACAAGCGCGCGCGCAATTGCAGACGCATGTTGAACACCAGCAGACCCAACAGCGTGTGATCGACGAGCACGTGGTTCCGCTCGATAACCAGATCGCCCAGTGGCAGAAAACCCAGGCCGAACTGCAACAGGCCTGCACTAACGCCATCCAGCAATACGCACTGCAAAAAGCGGAGCTGGAAAAGCTCGAGCTTCAGCGAGCCCAGTTAACCGCACAGGCCGAACAGCATCAGGAAAAGCTTAACGGTCTCACCGACGCGCTGGCAACGCAGCAACAGCTGCAAAATACGCTGGAAGCCCAGTCCCCGCTGGCTGCGCTGCGTCAGCGTCAGACCGAATTGGCCGAGCTGCGCCCGGTGCGCCAGCAGTTATTCGCCCTCTCCTCGCTGTTCAGCCAGGTCAGCGAGCGGCTGGAGCAACAGCGTAAAGAATTTGCCGCCCGGCAGACGCAACTCGGCGATCATGAAAAGCAGCTCGAAGAGACGCGACAGCAGTATAAACAACAAAAAGCCCACCAGTTGGACGTGGAAAAAGCCCTCGAGCTGGAACAGCGCATTGTCAGCCTGGAGGCCGAACGCACTCGTCTGCAAACCGGTGAACCCTGTCCGCTGTGCGGTTCCAGCAGTCATCCTGCCATTGAACAGTATCAGGCGGTAAAACCTTCTGAGACCGCATTGCGCCTGGCCCAGATGCGCGTTACAACCGAGGCTTTGTATACTCAGGGCACCGAGCTGCGCACCCGTTGCGAAAGCCTGAAAGAACAGCAACAGCGCCAACAGCAACTCATCGCGCAAGACGAGCAACAGCTAGCCGCACACCTGCAGCAGTGGCAAACTCTCAGCACACCGCTGGCGTTTGATTTTGCCCTGCAGGATGCCGAACGTCTGAGCCAGTGGCTGAACGCCTGCGACAGCGAAGAACGTCTGGGTCAGGCCGCTCTGCTGCAACACGAGCAGGCGTCGCGCGCCGTGCAACAGGCCAAAGACCAATTGGCCGCACTGCAAACACAGCAGCAGCAGGCGCAACAAGACAAGGCGCGGCTGGACGAGCGTTTCACCCTGCTGGAGAGAAGCCACACCGAAGCCCAGTTGCAACAGCAGCGTTTGCAGCAGCAGTGGCAGGAGGGTGAACAAGCCCTCAGTGAACAACGTGCACAGAGGCTGGCCCTGTTTGGCGAACAGCAAATCACGCAGGTGCGCGAACAATTACGCGCCCGCCAGACGGCCTGTGAGCAGGCCAGCCAGCAGGCTAACGAACAATGGCAGAAAGCCCAGGAGCAACGCGATCGTCTGAGTGGCCAGTTGGCCGTACTACAGCAGCAACTGCTGCAACAGACCGAGCGGTTGCAGCAGGCAGAGCAAGAGTGGCTACAGGCGCTGGCCGCCAGTGAATTCAGCGACGAGGCCGCCTTTAGCGCCGCGCTGTTGGATGACCACCAGCGTCAGCAATTGCAACAGCGTAAAGAGCAGTTGCAACAGCGTCAGGTTGAAGCCAGCGCCCTGCTGGCCCAGGCCACAGACAGCCTGCAACAGCACCAACAACAGCGCCCTGAAGGGCTGGATGAGAGTCAGGTCGATCCTCAGACCCTGAGCCAGAGTCTGGAAGCGCTGGCACAGCAGTTAAAAACCCTGCAGCTACGCCAGGGTGAGGTGCGCAATCAGTTAGAAAGCGATGCCGCGCGCCGCATCAATCAGCAGTCGCTGTTTGAGCAAATCAGTCAAAGCCAGAGTCAGTACGACGACTGGAGCTATCTCAACCAGCTCATCGGCTCCAAAGAGGGGGACAAATTCCGCAAGTTTGCCCAGGGGCTGACGCTCGATCATCTGGTGTATCTGGCAAATAACCAGCTTGGGCGGCTGCATGGGCGCTACCTGCTGCAACGCAAAACCAGCGACGCGCTGGAATTGCAGGTGGTGGATACCTGGCAGGCGGATGCGCTGCGCGATACCCGCACCCTGTCCGGCGGTGAAAGCTTCCTGGTAAGCCTGGCGCTGGCATTGGCGCTGTCCGATCTGGTCAGCCACAAGACCAGCATCGACTCGCTGTTCCTCGACGAAGGCTTTGGTACTCTGGATGCAGAAACCCTGGATACCGCGCTGGACGCACTCGACAGCCTGAACGCCTCCGGGAAAACCATTGGCGTAATCAGCCACGTTGAAGCCATGAAAGAACGCATTCCGGTGCAGATTAAGGTGAAAAAGGTTAACGGTCTCGGCATCAGCCGGCTGGAGCCGCAGTTCCGCCTGGAATAATGCTGCACTGACTAAGAAATGTGACCGCGGCGGCAGTCCCCGGCTAAAAGCATTGAGCCAACGCTAGCAAGGGTTATGATGCGGCTAATAACAGGATTGTTACTGTATACCCGTCGCCTTTCAAGCCGCAGCTTGAAATTCATAGGGTAGAGATATTTAAATACAGGCAAAACCTGACGCACGGGATCGCTCCTGTGCGTCAGGTTTTTTCGTTTTCAGCATGCTGAAACATCCGGGAATAGCCATGAAGATCGAAAAAATACTCAATAATAACGTGGTGATTACGCTGGACGATCGTCAGGAAGAAACGGTCGTCATGGGGAAAGGTATTGGTTTTAAAAAGAAGGCCGGCGATCCACTGGACGAAAGCCTGATCGAGAAGATCTTTACCCTAAACGGCAGCGAAATGGCCGAGCGCTTTAAAACGCTGCTGTCGGAGATCCCGTTGGCCTGCGTGACCACCGCCGACAAGATCATCACACTTGCCCGCCAGCGTCTGCCGGGCAAGTTGCACAACATCGTCTATATCACGCTGACCGATCATATCCACTTTGCGCTGCAGCGCCACGCGCAAGGGCTGGACATTAAAAACGTGTTGCTGTGGGAAATCAAAAAACTCTACCCGGCGGAGTTTGCCGTCGGGCTGGAAGCGCTGGCGCTGATCGCTCAACGGCTGGGCACCGCCCTGCCGGAAGACGAGGCCGGGTTTATCGCCCTGCACCTGGTCAACGCCCAACTGAATGACGAAATGCACAACACCCTGCACATCACCCGGGTGATGCAGGAGATCCTGAACATCGTCAAATATCACTTCCGTTTTGACTACAACGAAGAAGCCCTGAGCTATCACCGTTTTGTCACCCATCTGAAGTTCTTCGCGCAGCGCCTGCTGGGGAAAAACTACGTCGACAGCAACGACGATTCGCTCTATCAGGTAGTGAAAGAAAAATACCGCGAGTCCTTCGCCTGCTCAGGCAAGATTAACCAACACATCGAAAAAAATTACCAACACCAGCTAACCAGCGAAGAAATGATGTTCCTGACTATTCATATCGAACGGGTACGCAGCGAAAGCGAAGTGAAATAGATCTAGCGCCGGGCGTCAAACACCCGGATGCCATACTGCGGGAAAGCGGCATCGGCGGAAATCAACGTCAGCCCTTCGGCCTGCGCCTGAGCGATCAACATGCGATCAAAAGGATCCTGATGATGCGGCGCGATCTCCTTAGCTAAGTTAGCTGAAGCACAGATGGGAGTCTAATTTTTGTACAGGGAATTGATTGAAGCGCGAGCGGGCCCGCGCTTTTTTGCAACAGTTACAGCTGTGGCCACAACCAGGCCGCGCCGCGCACGCCACTGGAGTCGCCGTGGACGGCCTTGCGGATCGGGGTTTCACATTCGCCGCCGAATACCCAGGATTTCACTAACTGCGGCACCCGCTGATACAGACGATCCACATTGCTCATCCCGCCGCCCAACACCACCACGTCCGGATCAAAAATATTGATCACGTGCGCCAGCGACTTCGCCAGCCGCAGCTCGTAACGGCTGATGGCTTGCTCCGCCAACCTGTCCCCTTGCTTCACCAACGTCATGATTTCATGCCCTTTCAGCGGGTTGCCGCTCAAACGTGCATAGTCGGTGGCAAAACCGGTACCGGAGATAAAGGTTTCAATACAGCCCTGCTTTCCACAGTAACATGGGACCTCTGCGCGAAAACGCAGCTCGTCCTCATCCAACCACGGCAGCGGGTTATGCCCCCACTCGCCAGAGATACCGTTCCCGCCCGAGTGTGCCTGGCCGTTGATCGCCACTCCAGCACCGCAACCGGTGCCGATAATCACCGCAAACACGGTTTGCTTGCCGGCGGCAGCGCCATCGGTGGCTTCCGATACCGCCAGACAGTTGGCATCGTTAGCAATACGGACTTCGCGCGCCAACATCGCTGACAGGTCTTTATCCAGCGGTTGGCCGTTGAGCCATACCGAGTTGGCATTTTTGACCAGCCCGGTATAGGGCGACAGCGTGCCGGGGATACCCACGCCGACCGAGCCTTGCTGGCCGGTGTTTTCTTCTGCCAACGTCACCAGACCGGTAATCGCATCCAGCGTTTGCTGGTAGTCATGGCGCGGCGTAGCGATGCGATGGCGGAACAGTTCCTGCCCATCGTTAGCCAACGCGATCACTTCAATTTTGGTGCCACCCAGGTCAATACCAATGCGCACGATTTTTCTCCTCAATGCACCACAACGTTGTCACAGCCTAATATATTCAGTTACCAGGATCACTCAATCAGCGCCGAGTGTGACGGTGATGGCAATTTCCGCATCAGATCCGCACCGACTACCGCTTATTAATTAGCCATCGGGTACACTGCAGTTAGCCAGTTAACTTATTGATAACATTTTCCGCATCATAAAATCCGGAGAGCAGCGATGAAACCTGCCATATTGATTGTCGATGACGACCCCACTATCTGTGATCTGCTCTGCGACGTGCTCAATGAGCACGTATTTACCGTGCATGCCTGCCACCGGGGCAGCGAGGCGCTGACACTACTCAACCAGCAGCCGGACATTGCGCTGGTGCTGCTTGATCTGATCCTGCCGGACACCAACGGCCTGCTGGTGTTGCAGCAGATCCACCGGCTGCGACCGGATCTGCCGGTGGTGATGTTGACCGGCCTGGGCTCCGAGTCCGACGTGGTGGTCGGTCTGGAGATGGGGGCCGACGACTACATCGCCAAACCCTTTAACCCACGCGTGGTGGTCGCCCGCGCCAAGGCGGTATTACGTCGTACCGGTGCGTTGGCGCTGGAACCGGCCGCCGCCGGTCACAACAAACCCGAAGGCTGGCAGTTTAACGGCTGGTGCCTGGATACTGCCCGCTGCACCTTGCACAACCCACAGCGACAACCGGTCGATCTGACCCAGGGCGAATACGGCCTGCTGCTGGCGCTGGTGCAACATGCGCGCAAAGTACTGACCCGCGACCGCCTGTTGGAACTAACCCACAGCGAAACGCTGGAGGTGTTCGATCGCACCATCGACGTGCTGATCATGCGGTTACGACGCAAGATCGAGAGCAATCCACATCAGCCCGAATTGATCCGTACCATTCGCGGGCTGGGCTATGTTTTTGCCGCCGACGTCAGCCAACCGGTGGCTGTCGCCTGATATAACCCTGCAGTTCCGGCAAGGATCGTGCGCCATCGATCGCGTTGGCGTACAGTAAATTGAACCGCGCACAGGCATGTGCCAACTGCAATGTCTCTACCAGTGGCCAGTCTTCATGGCTGGCATACAACACACCGGCGCAGAAAGCATCCCCGGCGCCGACGCTGCCGACAATTTCGCTTTCACTCACACGCCAAGACGGCTGCCAGCGCGCCTCTCCCCCTTGCTCGACGCCGTATGCGCCTTCCGGGCAGTGGATCACCACCCGCCGCCGCACACCGGCCTGCAATAACTGTTCTGCCGCCTCGGCCATCAACTGCGGCTGCACCTCACCATTAGCCGCACGCAATGCCAGCCCGGTAAACTCACCGGCCTCCAGTTCGTTGATCACCAGATAATCCAGCCAGCGCAGTGCCGGTAACACCAACGGGCGATAGCGTGGATCCCCCTGGCGCGATACCAGATCCAATGAAGTCTGGTAACCGCGCTGCTGCATCTGTGCCAGCAGGCGGGCGCTGCGAGTGCCGAATTCCTCATCCGGACGATCCAGGCTGTCAAGCAGCAGCAGATAACCCAGATGGAAAATTTTATGCTCGCTGTCCAGTCCGTCAAAATCGGCCAGATCCAGACACCGATTGGCACCCGGTGCGTGAAAGAACGTCCGTTGCCCGCCCGGCTCGGTCATCACCTGCGACATGGCAGTCATTGCCGTTTCGCTGCGCCGCACCAGGTCACTGTCGACCTGATGCTGCGCCAACATCTGCAGGATGTAGTCACCATCCGCATCGCAGCCGATCAACCCGAGCGCCGCCAGTGGCAACCCGGCCTCCATGCGTGCCAGCGTCAGCAGCACATTCAGTGGGGCACCGCCGGTGGCGCGTTGGCTGTATTCAATCTCCACCAACCAGCCCGGCTGCGGCCAGTGAGCAATTTGATGCACATGATCCACCAGCATATTGCCGGCTGAAACAATGCCACGCCGGCTCATCACAACCGTCCGGCGCTGCCGAAAATATGCATCTGCTGCTGCACCACTTCGCTGATCGACTGCTCCACCGCCAGCAGCACTTCGGCAAATTCATCGTAAATCGCGTGGCGTTGCGTGATCCGCTGTTCAACCGCCCCCAGCGCTGCCTGCGACATGCCGGTATAGAAGTTGATTTTGTGAATGCCCAGGCCGATCGCGCGTTTGAAATCGGCATCGCTGATGCCGGAACCGCCGTGCAGCACCAGCGGGATACCGGCCTGCTGCTGGATCGCCGCCAGCCGCTCAAAATCAAGCTTCGGCTCGCCTTTGTATTTGCCATGCGCATTGCCAATCGCCACCGCCAGCGCATCAATGCCGGTCAATTCGACAAACTCGCGCGCCCGCTGCGGATCGGTAAATTTGTTGCTGTCCGCCTCGCCGTACAGCGCGCCGCCTTCGTCACCGCCGACCGCACCCAGCTCAGCCTCAACCGATACGCCGACCGCGTGACACATCCGTACCACTTCCTGCGTCTGACGCACGTTCTCTTCGTAGCTCAGGCCGGAACCGTCGAACATCACCGAGCTGAATCCCAGCCGCAGCGCCTGCACCACCGCCTCGAAATGCAGACCGTGATCCAGATTCAACACCACCGGGATATCGTGCTGCGCCACTTCGCTTTTAATCGCCGCCACCAGGGACTCCAGCGAGACGTACTTAAAGTGTACTTCGGCAATATTGATAATAAACGGCGATCGCGCGGCCTGCGCCGCAGCGAACAACGCACGCAGGAAATGGCTGTCGAGCACGTTAAATGCGCCCAGCGCATAGCCGTGTTGGCGAGCCTGCGCCAACCCCTGCGCCAATGAAATCAATGCCATGCTGGTTCTCCTTAAGCGATAAAGCGCAAATATTCATGACACAGCAACCACTGCGGTGGCTGGTCCTCTTCAATCTGGCTAAAGCGGCTGAGCGGCTGCAGGAAACGGTTGTCGTTATCGTCATCGTTTACCGTCGAGACTTCCCCTACCAAAACGTCTCCGAAGCCCTCTTCGCCCCAAAAACTGTGATAGATAGCCGGCGTGAGACAAATGCTTTCTCCCGGCGCCAGGCGCAGGCGCGAACCGGCGGCGTGGGTCTGGCGACAGCCATCCAGCGTCACGGTCACGGCGGTCTCGGCCAGCCCGTCCCGAGTGTCTGCGTTGTGCAGTTCAACGATCAGGTTACCGCCGCCACGGTTAATAATGTCTTCCCGTTTACGCCAGTGGAAATGCATTGGCGTCACCTGAGCTTCGCGGCAATGCATGATTTTCTCCGCATAGCCTTTGGCATAGGGTTTACCGCCAGGTGAACCGTTGCGCAGGGTAAACAGCGTTAGCCCCTTGCGGGCGAAATCATCATCGCCAAATGCCGTGACGTCCCACCCCAGTTTCAGGTCAAACACTTCCTGCCAAGGCTGGCGATCGAGCTGCTGCCAGACCGCGGGGCTAAAATGGGCAAACGGCGGTAGATGGACGTCGAAGCGGGCAAAAAAATGCTGGGTTTGCTGCAGGATTTGGTTCACGGCGGAACGGTTCATGGTGCCTCCGGAAGCGATAAGGAATGAGGGGCCCGATCGGCAGGCCCCGCCGATAACAGGTTATTTCACCGTCCAGCCTTTGTAGCTGCCGATATTGTTTTTATCGATCATGGTTACCGGGATCAGCACCGGGCCGGTTGGCGCGGGTTTACCCTGCAGAATGTCGTAACCGATCTCGACCGCCTTGGCCGCCATCACCTGAGGATCCTGTGCCGGCGTCGCGACAAACAGCGATTTTCCGCCGCGCTTGAGCGCCTCTTCACCGTCCGGCGATCCATCTACGCCAACGATAAAGAATTCGCTGCGCTGTGCCTGTTTGGCGGCCAGATCGGCACCGATCGCCGTAGGATCGTTAATCGCGAACACCCCGTCGATCTTCGGATTGGCCGCCAACAGTGCGGTCATGATCTCCAGCCCGCCTTCACGGCTGCCCTTGGCGTTTTGGTTATAAGACAGCAGTTTGATCTCCGGGTGTTTCTTCAGCTCGGTCATGCAGCCTTCTACCCGGTTTTGCACAGCAGACACCGGTGGCCCGTTGATGATCACCACGTTGCCTTTCTCTTTCAGACGATCGCTGATGTATTTACAGGCCATCGCCCCGGCCTGGGTGTTGTCCGAGGTGATAGTCGCATCGGCCCCTTCGGCCGCCACGTCAACCGCCACCACCACGATACCGGCATCCTTGGCCCGTTTTACCGCCGGGCCAATGCCCTTGGAGTCTGCGGCATTCAGGATGATCATATCGACCTTGGCAGCGATAAAGTTGTCGATCTGCGCCACCTGCTGGCCAAGATCGTAACCGCTCGACACCAGCGTCACGTTGACCTTGTCGCCGGCCAACTCACGCGCTTTCATTTCTGCACCCTTGGTGATCTGGACAAAGAAAGGGTTGGCCAAATCGCCTACCGTCACCCCAATCGATTTCAACTCTTTTGCCTGCACCAACGAGGCACTGCCGAGCGCAGCGGTAACCAGTAAAGCGGTAATCAATGGCTTGAAACGCATAGTGTTTTCCTCATTATTATCCGGATATTTTGAAGGTCTGCGATTAATGCTGGTAATTGCGGGTGCGGTACTTATCTATCAGTACAGCTATGATGATCACCGCCCCTTTGATCACCAATTGCCAGAAGTATGAGACGCCCATCAGCGTCATGCCGTTGTTCAGGGTGGCGATAATCAGCGCCCCCACTAGCGTGCCGGTAATGGTACCAATGCCGCCGACAAAGCTGGTGCCGCCGAGGATCACCGCAGCGATCGCGTCCAACTCATAGCCCATGCCAAGGTTGCCGTTGGCGCTGTACAAGCGTGAGGCACTCATTATCCCCCCCAACCCTGACAGCAAGCCGCTCATGCCGTAGACGAACAGCAGTACCGCACCGACCTTGATCCCGGTCAGGCGTGCCGCCTGGATGTTGCCACCCACCGCGTAGATATGGACGCCCAGGGTAGTGCGGCGCAGGATGAACCAGCACAGCGCGATCACCGCGAAAGCGATAATCACCAGCCAGGGGATCGGCCCCAGATAAGAGTTGCCGATCCATTCAAAACTGATATCGGAATTGATGATGGTGGTACCGTCGGCCAGCAAATAAGCCGCACCACGCAGGGCGGTATAGGTCCCTAGCGTGACAATAAACGGCGGCAGCCCGGCATAGGCCACCAGAAAACCGTTAAACAGGCCCATGCCCAAACCGGCCAGCAGCGCCAGGGGGATCGACAACCCGGCCAGGCCCGGCATCAGTGAGACCGCCATCGCCACCACCGCGGTGGTACCCAGCATCGAGCCCACCGAGAGATCGATACCGCCGGTCAGGATGATGAAGGTCATGCCCGCCGCCAATACGATGTTAATCGACGCCTGCCGGGCAATATTCAGCAGGTTGGCGTCGGTAAAGAAATTTGGCGCGACAAAGCCGAAAACCGCGACGATCAGGATCAAGATCGGCAAGATCCCGACGGTTTGCATCATATCGCCCAAAAATGCCCGTTTCAGTGTCGGATTTTTTGCGGCCGGTGGCAGCGGATTTGAAGTCATGACAGGCTCCTTGAGCGTAGGGATAGAATTATTCATGGCTGGCCGCCTCCAGGACAGGTTCGACGCCGGTGGCCAGCGTCATAATGCTTTCCTGACTGATCTCGCCGCCGCTCAGCTCCCCGGCAATGCTGCCTTCGTGCATCACGTAGACCCGGTCACTCATGCCGACCACCTCGGGCAGTTCACTAGATATCATCAGGATCGCCACGCCCTGCTGCGCCATCTGGCTCATAATGCGGTAAATTTCGCTTTTAGCGCCGACGTCAACGCCGCGTGTCGGTTCATCGAGGATCAGAATTCGCGGGCCGATCGCCACCCAGCGTGAAATAAGCAGCTTTTGCTGGTTGCCGCCGGACAGCCCACCGGCCCGTACCTGAGCATGCGGCACGCGGATATTCAGCAGGCCGATGGCATCGCTGGAAATACGCTGTGCCTTACGGCGATTAAGCAGGCCATAGCGCCCGTCGCGCTCCAGCGTCGCCATAACGATATTTTCATGCGCCGCCAGATCGAGGAACAAGCCCTGCTCCTTGCGATTTTCGGTGAGAAAACCGATGCCCAGCGCAATGGCGTCGCGCGGTGAATGGATATTGGCCGGTTTGCCGTCAATTTCGACCGTACCGCCGCTGTACTTGCGCACGCCGAAAATCAACTGCGCCAGTTCGGAACGGCCCGCGCCTACCAGCCCGGCAAGACCGACGATCTCTCCGGCACGGACCTGCAGGCTGACCGGTTTCACTTTCTTGCCGTCGGTCAGTCCGTGTAGCGTCAGGCGCGGCTCACCCACGGCAATACCCTGTTCCTTGTTGAACAAATCGCTCAATGGACGGCCCACCATCATGCGCACCAATTCGCTGGCAGACAGTTTGTCGCGCATCAGGCTACCGACGTACTGGCCGTCGCGCAGCACGCTAACGCGATCCGACAGCTCATACACTTCCGCCATGCGGTGGCTGATGTAAATGATCGCCATCCCCTCATCGCGCAGACGTTTGATCAACTCAAACAGCCGATGTGTCTCACGCGAAGAGAGTGCCGCCGTCGGTTCGTCCATCACCAGAATACGGCTGTTGCGGTGCAGTGCGCGGGCGATTTCCACCTGCTGCTGTTCGGCGATGGTTAATTTCATCACCCGATCGCCGGCGCTGAACTGCGCGCCCAAACGATCGATCACCTTCTGTGCTTCCAGCAACATCTGCTGGCGCTTCACCAGGCCACCGCGCTGGATCTCGCTGCCCAGAAAAATGTTTTCCGCCACCGTCAGATTCGGCGCCAGATTCATTTCCTGATAAATCAGCGTGATGCCTGCTGCCAGGGCATCTTTTGGCCCTTTAATGGCAAACGGCTGCCCATCGATAAAAATTTCCCCGCTGCTGGCGATATAAGCGCCGGCCAATATTTTCATTAACGTGCTTTTACCCGCGCCGTTTTCACCCATCAGCGCGTGGATCTCACCGCTATAAACCGTCAGGTTGACGCCCTTCAGCGCATAGAACTGACCAAAACTCTTGGCGATGTTGTGCATTTCCAGTATCGGGGTTGCGCTCATCGTCATACCTCAGGTTGCGGTTCGGATTGAGTGCAGTTAACCACGCATAAATAAATGCAAAATGTCAGCGGCCGTTCATCTTTGTCATATTGTTAATGGAACGAGGATTTATACTGCGAACAGTCAGTTACGGGGGATACGATGCGCAGACTGCCTTTCCTTGCCGGTGCACGTGGGCGCCTGCTGATGTTCAACCTGCTGGTGGTGGCGGTGACGCTGATGGTCAGCGGCGTGGCGATCGTCGGTTTTAACCATGCGGGCAAGCTGCAGGAACAGGTGCAGGCGCAGACACTGAAAGAGATGAACGGCAGCATGGCGCTGAGCCGGGATACTTCGAACGTGGCGACCGCCGCCATCCGGCTTTCGCAGGTGGTGGGCGCGCTGGAGTACCAGAGCGAATCGGCCCGCCTGAAGCAGACCCAGTTAGCACTGCAGGCCTCGCTCAGCCGACTGGCGGACGCTCCGTTGGCACACAGCGAGCCGGAACTAGTCCAGCGCATCATCAGCCGCAGCAACGCGCTGGAAACCAGCGTGACCCGCATGCTGGATCTCGGTCACGCACGGCATCTGCAACGCAATATTCTGCTCAGTGGGCTATATCAGGCTCAGAGCACGCTGCGGCATATCGCCAGCCTCAATCAGCGTAATAACCTGAACCAGCCTCCGCTGCCGCTGCTAAGCCAGATTGACCGACTGCTGGCGATCGCCATTCAAACCCCAACGCCCAAGGCCGCCGCCCAACAGCTCGACAGCGTGATGGCCTACTGGCCGCAGCGCAGCCCGGATGCCTTGGTCGACGAGAAAATGCGCCAGTTTCGCGACAGTGAGCAGCGCCTGCTGCCCGAAACGCTGGAGCTGGAGCAAAGCGATCTGGCGCTGGCCTATTACACCTACCATATCAAAGCCCTGGTGGCGATGCTCAACGACGACATCAACCTTTACGTACAGAAGGTGGCGGACGAGTCAGAGCTGCGCACCCACCAAACGCATCGTGAGCTCAGCTCCATCAGCTGGTTTATCGGCCTGTTCGCACTGTTGGCGCTGGTGATTACCGGCTTCGCCGGGCTGTATATCTACCGCAATCTCGGTTCGAACCTGACGGCAATCGCCGGTGCCATGACGCGGTTGGCGCGCGGTGAACGTGACGTCAGCGTACCGGCGTTGCAACGGCGTGACGAACTGGGCGAATTGGCGCGGGCATTCAACGTCTTTGCGCGCAACACCGCTTCGCTGGAACAGACCTCCCGCCTGCTGAAAGAGAAAAGCACCCAACTTGAAACCACCTTTCTGGCGATGCGCGACGGCTTTGCGCTGTTCGATAACGACGGCCAATTGGTGGTGTGGAACCCGCAGTATCCGTTGTTGCTGGGACTCAACGAACACCAGTTACACCGTGGTCAGCACTACCGTGAGTTGCTGCAACACGTGACGCCACCGGCGGGCCAGCGTTGGGAAGCGGTACTGGCTAACCTGTCCAGCGAACTGCCGCAGCCACAGGAGTTGCGCCTGAGCGATGGCCGCACCGTAGAACTGCGCTTTAGCCCGGTACCCAATCGCGGCGTAGTCAACGTGGTGCTGGAACGCACCGAGCGCAAGGCGCTGGAAGAGGCGCTGCTGCACAGCCAAAAAATGAAGGCGGTAGGCCAGCTCACTGGCGGTCTGGCGCATGATTTTAACAACCTGCTGGCGGTGATCATCGGCAGCCTGGAACTGACCACCCAACAGACTCAGGATGCGCAAACCGAGCAGCGCATCGCCCGCGCGCTGAAGGCCGCCGAACGCGGTGCACAGCTTACCCAACGGTTACTGGCCTTCTCGCGTAAACAGGCACTGCACCCGCAGGCCGTCACGCTGCAGTCACTGGTGGAGAATCTGCAGGAGCTGCTGCGTCACTCTCTGCCTACCACGCTGTCGCTGACCATTGAGTCCCAGCGGCCCGGCTGGCCGGCGTGGGTCGATGCCAACCAGTTGGAAAACGCGCTGATCAACCTGGTGGTCAACGCCCGGGATGCCATGGAAGGCCGTAGCGGCGTAGTGAAGATCCGCATCTACAACCAGCGGGTACAACGCAGCGGCGGCAAAAAGCAGGACATGGTGGCGCTGGAGGTAATCGACACCGGCTGCGGCATGTCGGAAGAGGTGAAGGCACAGGTGTTCGAGCCCTTCTTCACCACCAAGGCCGTCGGCAGTGGCAGCGGGCTGGGGTTGTCGATGGTGTACGGCTTTGTCCGCCAGTCCGGTGGTCGGGTGCAGATTGAGACCACTCCGGGCGAAGGTACGCTGGTGCGTCTGCAGCTGCCGCGAGCCCCTACACCGGCCGTCGCGCAAGCGCCAATCCTGCCGCCCGAGGAAAACGACGGCACCGACAATCTGGTACTGGTGCTGGAAGATGAAAACGACGTGCGTCATACGCTGTGTGAGCATCTGCACCAGCTCGGCTACCTGACGCTGGACTGCGCGGAGAGCCATGAGGCGCTGGCCCTGCTGCGCCAGACGCCGGATATTGGGGTATTGATCAGCGATCTGATGTTGCCGGGTGAACTGGATGGCGTGCAGGTGATTGGCCTGGCGCGAGAGATTAATCCGCATATCACCGCGCTGCTGATCAGCGGTCAGGATATACGCCGCCACCACGAAGACACACTGCCCAATGTGGAACTGCTACGCAAACCTTTCAGCCAGCGGCAATTGGCACTGGCACTGCAACGGGCACGCCATTCAAACGCGGCCGACGACGCAATTAGGAGGGAATGAGGCGATTTTTCGCCTCTGATTCGTTATTATGCCGCCCTGCTTTTGATGAATCAGCGTGCCAGACGCACGCCCAGCCAGGGATAACATTATGCTGTGGTTTAAGAATTTGATGGTTTACCGTTTGAGCCGCGAAGTGGCGTTAAACGCGGATGAAATGGAAAAACAGCTCAGCGCTTTTGCTTTCACCCCGTGCGGCAGCCAGGACATGGCGAAAACCGGCTGGGTTTCCCCGATGGGCTCACACAGCGAGTCACTGACGCATGCGGTTAACGGCCAGATCGTTATCTGCGCGCGCAAGGAAGAAAAAATCCTGCCGTCGCCGGTCATCAAACAAGAGTTGCAGGCCAAGATTGAACGCCTGGAAGGCGAACAACACCGCAAGCTGAAGAAAACCGAGAAAGATGCGCTGAAAGATGAAGTGCTGCACAGCCTGTTGCCACGCGCCTTCAGCCGCTTTAACCAGACCTTTATGTGGATCGACACGGTTAACGATCTGATCATGGTTGATGCCGCCAGCGCCAAACGCGCGGAAGACACTCTGGCGCTGCTGCGCAAAAGCCTGGGTTCACTGCCGGTAGTACCCTTGACCATGGAAAGCCCAATCGAACTGACGCTGACCGAATGGGTGCGTTCCGGCGAACTGCCGGCCGGATTTATCATTCAGGACGAAGCGGAGTTGAAAGCAATTCTGGAAGACGGCGGCGTGATCCGCTGCAAAAAACAGAACCTGATCAGCGATGAGATTGCGGTGCATATCGAAGCCGGCAAGCTGGTGACCAAGTTGGCAGTGGACTGGCAAGAGCGTATTCAGCTGGTGCTGGCAGACGACGGCTCACTGAAGCGTTTGAAATTTGCCGATACGCTGCGTGAACAGAATGACGATATCGATCGTGACGACTTCGCCCAGCGTTTTGACGCCGACTTTATCCTGATGACCAGCGAACTGGCGGCGTTAATCAAGAACACCATCGAAGCCCTGGGTGGCGAAGCCCAACGTTAATCCTGCCTGAAAATACCAAGGGCTCTGCATGCAGAGCCCTGATTTCTCACCGAAGGGTGAAAATTATTTACTTAAGTAACGGCACAGGTAGGCGGTTGCGTCAGCCACCTGCAGGTTGAACTCACTGTGGGCCGGCACGAAGAATTTCTCACCCGGCATAAACACCTGCCAGTCCGGCGAGCCCGGCAGCAACACTTTCAACGCTCCGGTAATCACGGTCATTTCTTCCGGCTGGGCGGTGGTAAAGGTGTACTCTCCCTCTTCCATAACACCGACGCTGGTAAGGCCGATGCTGCTACTATCGAAACCGATAGACTTCACTTTTCCGGCAAAATACTCGTTCACTTTCAGCATAGACTGACACCCGCGTAATCAACTTTATGGGAAATCCATATTGGGGGATTGCGGTTGATCTGTCACTGGTTTTTCTCACGAAATGCGATCGTGGCGCAGAGTAAAACTCTGCCGAGCAGTTGACCGTCAGCCCGCCGTTCTGGATCCACGGCCAAAAGCACGCAGCGCCGCCCCCGACGGACCGCCAGATAAGATTTTATTAGCTTTTTTAATCAGTCTATTAGCTCTGCAGCCAGCTTGGCCACCAGCGCGTTGGACAACAGCACCGGTATTTCAAGCCGTGCCTGCAGGAAATCACGATGCTGGCGGTGATAACCGATACAGTCGAGCACCACTACCTGCGCCCCCTGCCGCTGTAGCTCGCACGCGGCCAACTCCAGTACCGCGTCATCCGCCAGATAAGGGCTGGCAACGGCGAAACAGGGCGGCGTCGCCAGTAACTGCCACTTGCCCGCCTGCTGGCTGATTTGCTCCGCCACCGGCACCACAATACCGACCCGATGCTGGCTGACAATGGCAGAAATCAGCGGTGGAATAATGCGATCCGGCTCCAGTAACAGCGCCTGTTCTGCATGCAACTGGCCAAACTCCCCGGTGCACAACAGCAGGATCACCTCGCAGCCCTCCGCTTCCAGCACATGGATTTTCTGCTGCAACCCCTGCTCAACCCGCAAGGCCGCCAATCTCACCTGTGTGCCGTCCAGCAGGCGTGAAACCAACACCTTCTCTCCGGCCTGCGGTGCGTAACCTTCGTCAATCTGGCGGGTACTCAGCCCGTCCAGCAACCCAACGTGCCTCACCTGCTCCGCGGGCAGATAGGCAGACAGCAACGGCATGATGTCGTTGCGCGGCGCCTGGCCGATAGTCAGCGTGGCAAATGAGGCATTCATCCGGTTATTTCCTTTTTTGCAGGTGGCTCAGGCTGCCGTACAGGGCCAGCAGCTGCGCATATTCGTCGGCCTGATAAAATTGACAGGTACCGCGCCCGAACTCTTTCGCCACTTCCACCGCAAACTTAACGGTTAGCGCAATATCCACTTCATGGCTGGCACCGGTACCGCAACCCGGCACCACCGACTCGGTACAAATCGCCACGCCAACCACCGGCGCAGAGGTCGCGGTAGAAGGCTGCAGAATGCTGTTCAGATGATGCACCCCGTTGCCGTACGGCGTAATGTCCTGGGTGGTGATCGGGAAGGTCACCGCCGGGCGACCGCTGGTCATCTCCATAATCCGCAGCAGATCTTCCGCGACCCGCAGGATGTAGCCTTCCTTCACCGTCGGCGACAACGCATAACCTTTGTGGTTGATGATGCGATTGCCCTTGGTGGTGTCGATGGACAAAATCGCATCGACCTCTGCCACCACTTCATTATCGTTCATCGTCACATCATCGATCGGCGAATCCATAAAATCGACCGGATCGTGCGGACGAGTGGGCGCATCTGGACAAATATGGGTGGTGATGATCACATCGCCCGCCAGCACATCGCCCTTGCGCTGCATTTCCGCCAGTTTTAGCGCACTGGCAATCGCAGCGATCGCCCCGTCACCGTCGGATACCAGGCCAATACGCGTTGGCCGCGCACCGATACCACCCAATCGGCCGATGATGCCCAACGTCGGCGCATCGCCACCCTGGCTTTTACCATTGCTGCCGGGGATCTCAATGCGCACGAAGTCGGTCGCGCCTTTCGGCCCGCTGGCACGTAGCGTGCTGGCCCGGATGCCGGGATACGACGTGAACAGATCGACGACCTCCTGACCGCTTGCGTAAGCACTATCAATTAATTCAAAGACCTGCAGTGTTTGTTGCAAACTCATAATCGGTTGACCTCACAATTTAACCGGGTGGGTTATTTCCCTTTGCTGGAAAAAATGGAATTGAAGAAGCTGTACAGCGCGTCACCGGCGATAAAACCGGCCGCCATGATCTCCATCGGCGTGCGGCCCTTGTCACCCCAGCGGCGAATAATCAGGATGCGCAGCGCAATACCGACGAGCACAGCCCAACCCGCCAACGCGTTATTGATCAACAGACCGGTGGCCAACAGCACACCGAGCTGACGCTTGGGTCCGCCAATCCACTGTACAATGGCTCCGGGGATCGCCCAGATAAGCAGGCTGTAGGCAATGCCCGGCTGAGCACCCGCATCGATGGTTTTGGCATACACCCGTGCAACTGGCGGGATCAGATCCTGCAGGAAGTAGCTGGTGTAAGCGAAGTACACCACCGGGATGGCAACGACAAAGGCGAGCAATGCGGCAAACAACTGAATGCGGCGCCCCAGCAACTCCTGCTGCAGATCTTTGCCGTAGCCGCGCAGAATGAAGCCGGCTTTCAGATCAAAACCCATGTCAGCAAACGCCGGGCCGGTGGCGGCGGTAAACCCAGTCAGCACGCACAGCGCCAACGGTGGGAAACCAATCAGAATGCCGATAATCAGGGTAATCAGCGCCACCGCAAAGGCCGGGAACCAGCCGGAATGCATCGCGGCAATGCCGACGATCAACTCATGCACGAAGGCGGCAAACGCGGCGTAAATCACAAACAACACCAGCATGCCCAGCGACATCTCGCTGTACAGCCCAGCGGCCAATGCCAGCAGCGCGGCAATAACGATATAACCCACCGCGCCCAACCCCAGCGCCTTGCGGACTTCGCTGTCGTCCCGGCTGAAACCGGCGGTGTCCGTGCGTTTGCTGCGGATCACCTGCACCACCTGGATCAACGCCACCAGCCCGGCACCGACCATCACTCCGTGAGGAATGAAATTCGCATTGATGTCGAAACCCGCCATCGGTTCTGCATAGGCTCGCAGCAACAGGCCGATACCAAACATGCCCAAGGCCCAGATATTTCCGATAAACGCGGTACCAAACGCCGCCATCGGGATTTTCAGCATCGAACCGGCGATACCTACCCCAACACCCACCACCAACAGCCAGGCCTGTTTACCGCCCCGGTCACCGGCCTTAATGGCTTCCGCCGCCGCGACGCCCGGTGGCCAGGCATTGGCCGCAGGAAAAATTTTAGTGTCGAACATGCGATACAGCAGGTAGGCGTCCAGCAACATCGCCGCAGCCACCCCGCAAAACATCGGCAGGATCAACTGCGGTTGCCCCATCACATAAGGCACGGCAATCGGCATCAGTAATGAATTGGCAGCGCCAAAGGTAGCGGAGGAGATCACCGTCTGCGCCAGGTTTTGCGTATGCACCGAGCGGTAACGCTGGAACATTTGCAGCGGAATACGCGCCAACAACATGGCGAGTAACGCGCCAATGATCGACGTGTTGGGCGTAACCCCCAGCGTGGTGATCAACTGCACGCCGATAATTGCGCCAACGATGGACAGCAGCACCATCACCAGCAGGGTGCCAATATCTTTCAACGGATTTATGCTGCTATTTGGTTTCATCGTTTTAATTTCCCTGAATATTCCCTGGCGTTTGATCTCGTTAATTTCGGCATAAGGCGGCCATCGCAGTTCCAAATATTGGAACTGCGAGTGAAATTAAAGAGTTATTACCCATAACGCTAAGTGAGATAATTAAGAAATTCCCTGGCGTTGGTTTTCGTTAATTATCAGGTGCTGACGAACTGTTTCGGTGTGTTATTTGATCTGTTGCCAATAATCATCACCGAGTTTTTCCGCCAATTGCCGGGATACTGTCATTAATGCCTCCAGCACGCCGGGTGAATACGGCTGTTCTTCCGCCTGCGTGGGGAAAGACAAGCACAGACCGACCGTTTCATTGCGGTGTTTGTTGGTCACCGCAGTCGCCAGCGAACTGATGCCCTGCAGGGTTTCGTTGCGCGCCAGGGACCAGCCCTGCCGCCGGATCTGCGCGAGCTTATTCAATAACGCCTCCAGCGTTTGCGGAGCGTTAGGTGAAGCCGCACGGTAGCCAGCCGTAAAACGCGCTATCACCTGTTCATCGCTGTCACGCGCCAATATCGCCCGGCCCACCGAGGTTTCCGCCACCGGTGAACGGCTGCCTGCCGGCGTCACCACCTGGAGGAAATGGCGGCCAGGGAACATGCGCATCACCATGATTTCCTGCGCCTCCAACACCGAGACATAACCCGTGCAGTGGGTCTGCTGACTGAGCTGCACCATGTTGGCTGCCACGCTGTCGACCAACGGCGTCGACAGATAGTGACTGGAGACTGATAACAACAAACGGCCAATTTTATACAGCTTGCTGTCAGCATCCCGTTCCAGCATGCCCTGGATTTCCATAGTCTGCAGCAGACGTGATGCGGTGCTTTTTGGCAACGCCAATTGATTCACCACATCGCTGAATGAAATACCGGACTGGCCGTGCATCATTCGCTGTTGTGAAAATAACTTTAATACCGCAGCAGCATTTTCCAGTGTTGTCATGATGCACCTTGTTCCACTATATGGAACTTAGTTCCTGTTTGATAATAAGAAACTAAAACTCGTACAACTTATCGTCAAGCAGTTTATTTTCTATCCAGTAGGTTAATAGCAGCGAATGATGCTTCTCTAAATTAAATACAACAGAGAACGCTGATAAAACAGGTCAATTACCGCGTGGTTATTCGACTGTGCCGTTATAAACCAGCATGTCATGCTAATTTGGCACGGCGTTGCGAGGTAGTTAGTGAAAGCGGTAAGCGGAATAAATAAAGAAACCGACCTGACGCCGGTTTCTGAGGCGAGCTAATTAATCTTCCAGCGCCGGATCTTCATAGCGGTGCTTGGCATCGAGCGCTTCCTGCTCGGTAGGGTGTTCACTGAGTAGCGTATTGGGCTCAATGTCATCGGTGCGCACCTCAAAACGGTGCATATTCAAGCTCGGATCGCCCCGGTCAACGGCGACCACTCGGGCAGTTCTCGGATAGCCAGGCCGATTATTTTCGCGCATGCTGATCTCCCCTGTCGTTTACACAGAGTTAAGTATAGCAGCGAGATTCATACCGACACGCGCGACCCCAAGTCGCGATCGTCGTACTCGCCTTCCAGCAGTTGCGTCAGCTCATCACAGGCGCAGATCTTGCCGTCTCGTACGGTGAAATGCGCCAACACCTTGATCAGGCTGCGGGCACCGTCACGTTTTTCCACCCGTACCCGGTGGTGGGTCAGTACCGAATCTCCCTGCCCGGCCACGGCGACGATCTCCAGCGTCATGCTACGGGTGAGTTGTTTCAGTAACGCCATATGCTGGATAAAATGGGCGTAATCCAGCGTGTTACCGTCCACCTGCTGATGGTAATCCGCACTGAAAAACTCAGCGATCAACACCGGCTGGTGTTGGGGTGCCGCGACGACCCGTTGCAAGGCCTCGAGCACGAGGGCGGTTGGGGTTTTCAGGCTCATCATTTATCTCCAAAATTGAATGATGTGGAGATCATAGATCAGGCAGAAGGTGGCATAATAACCGCAACTGGACTTTCTATACGGTAAATCGGCCAATCATCATGATCCTGCAAAGCGAACGACTTTGGCATGAGAAAAAACACTTAACGCCCTGGCATCAACACGCCAGCGGACAGGTCTATTTATTAACCCACGGCATGATCGCGCTGGAAACCCAGGAGCAGCAATGGGCTATGACCGCCGGCAGCATCGGCTGGCTGCCACCGAACTGCGCGCACCAGGCATTGGCCTGTGGCAACGTCGCCGGCTGGAGCCTGTATCTGCCTGGATCCCAATGTGCAGCGCTGCCGGAACAGCCGCATCTGAGCAGCGCATCCGGGTTGATTCTGGCGTTAATGGAACGCATTGCACAATTCGCAGGCCAAAGGCTGAACGCGCCGCAACGGCGACTACTACAAGTATTGTTGGATGAGATGCGCGCGCAGGAAAACACGCCGTTGCAACTGCCGTTGCCGCAGGATGCCCGATTGCTAAAAATCGCCCGGGCGCTACTCAACGAGCCGGCCAGCAAACACAGCCAGAGTGAATGGGCCGCCTGGGCCGGGTTGAGCGTCCGCACCCTAAGCCGGCATTTTCTCAGCGAAACCGGCGTGACCTTCGCCCGCTGGCGTCAGCAAGCCCGGGTGATCCGCTCACTGGAGCCGCTATCACGCGGTGAAGCCGTCAATCAGATTGCCGGCGACTGTGGTTATGACAATGTCAGCGCCTATATTGCCGCTTTCCGCCAACGCTTTGGCACTACCCCAGCGCTCTATTTTACTCAGCGTCCGCCGGCAGCAATGCCTGACGCGCCGCGTTGAGAAACTGTTCCGACACAGCATCACCCTGGGTCGCGCGCGCCAGCGTTAGCGCGCCCACCAGCATCGCCATCTGCGCCAGTGCCTGCTGCAGCCGTTGTTGCTCATCTTCCACCGAGGACAGCGACTCCAGCCGTGCCAGCATGGATTTCACGCCACTCAGGTAAGCCTGATGTACCGGTTTATCCACGCCCTCTCGCGCCACATCGCTGGCCAGGGCAGTCACCACACAGCCTTCGGCCGGGCAGTCGCGATGCTTAACATTCAGATAGCCGTCAATCAGGGCCTGCAAATTGTGTTGACCAGGTTGACGACTCATCGCTTCCCAGCGCTGAGCGGACTCTTCTGCCGCCCTGCGACTGGCTACCGCGGCCAATTCGTCCTTGGAGGCAAAATGGCCATAGAAACCACCGTGTGTCAGCCCCACAGCCGCCATCAGATCGTTGACACTGACGCCATTCAGGCCACGTTCGCGAAACAGTTGTGAGGACACCTGCTCAATCGCCTCGCGATTGCGCTCCATCTGTTGCTTTGATACCCGTGCCATGGCGTTTCCCCTTATCAATTCAGACACCATCTTAGGCCATCCCCGAACGGCACTCAATAGATGATGACCTTCATCCAAAAATCACCGAGGGGCAGCACGGCTACGGGGCAATCTATCGAGAGTGAGGAAAAAAGAGAGGAATAGCAGAGGTTCGGGCACCAGTGGCTGTGCCCGAAGGAAAAGCGAAAGGTGGGTTACTTTACCGTTTCCAACTGCAGGGCGGCCAGGATCTGCTCTACCACCTGCTGCGGGTTGCCGGTGCCGTCCATCACGTAGTGTGCGGCCTCCTGATACAAGGCTTCGCGCGCCGCCAGCACTTCCAGCATCTCTTCGGTAATCGGACGGCCGGTCAACGTGGGGCGCTGCGTGTCTTGCGGGTACTCTTCCAGCCGCTGTGCCAACACTTCGGCCGGGGAGCGCAGATAAATAACGGTGCCGTGCTGACGCATAAAACGGCGGTTCTCTTCCGCCAGGATCGCGCCACCACCGGTGGCAACTACAGTTGACGGTTGAGTCACCGTTTGCAGCGCAATGCTTTCACGGCGGCGGAATCCCAGCCAGCCTTCTTTTTCGACCATTTCCGCCACGCTCATCTGCGTAGTCTGCTGCATAAACAGATCGGTATCGATAAATTGATAGCCCAGCGCCAACGCCAGTGCGCTACCCACCGTGGTTTTACCGGCTCCGCGCGCGCCTACCATGAAAATGGTTTGTGTCATTACGGGTTGTCCCTTATACGGTGACTTGAATACATTTTTGCCCGCCAGAAACCGGCGTGCAGATCCTGCGATGACGGAGGTTGCTGCATCATACCGCCATCCGCCTGTATTTCAATATTTACGATAGTGTAAATTCCATGGCACAGCGACTGCCTGCGGCAAAGCCCTGTGCCAGTTCTTCCGCCAGGTGATGGCTCAGTGACGCACTGAGCCGTTCGACGGCTACCGGCCGGAACCCCAGCCGTTGGTAATAAGGTGCATTCCAGGGCACATCAATAAAGGTGGTCAGCGTCAGGCGCTGCGCCCCTTGCAATCGGGCCTGAGCAGCCACTTTGGCGATCAATCGACGCCCAATCCCCAGGCGTTGCCAGTCGGCAGCAACCGACAGTTCGGCGATATGCCAATCCTGCGGTTGCGGCACCACGGCGATAAATCCGGCCGCCTCACCCGCGGCGCTTTCCGCCAGCCATTCACCCTGCCGCTGAATAAAATCGGCATGCTGCTCTGAGCTCATCACCGGACCTTCGGCGATATAACGCCAGGCCGGATATTGATGGAACAGTTGCGCCGCCGATCGTTCAACGGCAATCAACTGAGCAATATCCTGCGGTTGCGCTAGACGGATCTTCAGGCTCATTGGGCACTCCTCAACAACAGGGCCGGGTATTTAACCAAATTTCCCCGGCGGCAGATACCTGCCACCGGACCTGCTTTTTAACCGCCAAATCAGAAATCAACGCTAGCACCCAGCACCACTTCACGCGGTTCCCCCACTGCCACGCGTAAATTGCCGCCGCTGGAAGGGTAATAGGTTTTGTCGAACAGGTTTTTTACATTCAACTGCCATTTCACCCGGTAACCATTCACCGGCATGGTGTAAGCAGCAAAGGCGTCGGCGACGGTGTAGTTATCAAGATTAAAGCTGTTGGCAGCATCACCCGGACGGCGCCCTACGTAACGCACACCGGCCCCCATTCGCACGTTGTCCCCGCTGTACAACCCTGGGGAACCCAGATCCTGCGTCAGGAACAATGAGGCAGTATGACGCGCTACGTTGGTCATTTCTTTGCCTTTGTTGTCAGGATCATCCACCACCCGCGCGTCGGTATAGGCATAAGACCCGATCAGGCTCAGGGAGTCGGTAAGATTTCCGGCGACATCCAGCTCCACACCCTGCGAGCGCACACGCCCAGCGGTACGGGTGACGGTTTCCCCATTCACCAACTCGCTGACCATCACGTTGCGTTTGGTGATGTCAAACAGCGCCAGCGTGCCGGTAATACCATTCGGCAACTCAAGCTTGCTGCCCACTTCCCAGGCCTTGCCTTGTTCCGGAGGCAACGAACCAATCTGGCTGGCGATGGAAGAGTTCGGCTTGAAAGACTCGGTGTAGCTGCTGTACAGCGACACATACGGCGTCAGCTTGTAAACCACCCCGGCACGCGGCACCAGTTTGCCGTCGGAGCTGTCGGTATTAGTGACAAACGGGCGCCCCTTGCCGGCAAACACGTCAAAAGCGTCGTAGCGCAATCCGCCCATCACCAGCCATTTATCGGTCAGTTGCACGGAGTCCTGCATAAACCAGCCGTAGCTGGTGAGGTTTTCACGCTGATCGCTGTCTTTGGCACTGACGGCGTTCGAGGTGGGCATCTGGCCATACACAGGATTGTAGATATTGAAATCGCTATTCTTTTTACCGCGGATCATATCGCCGCGGTAGGTGCGGTTATCTTCAAAATCAAAGCCGAACAGCATCTGGTGGTTGATACTGCCCCAATCGACGTCACCGTTGAGCGTCAGTTGCACCGCATTGGCATGGCTAACGGCGTGGGCGGTGGCGTCAGCCTGCCGCGACAGCACGCCAGTTTCAGGATCCAAAGCCAGCGCACGCGCCTGATTGTCACTGTAGCTGTTGCGGCTGTAGGCGTAAGTCAGCGAGCTTTTCCAGCTCTCATTCAGCACCTGATCGACCTGTAAAGTAACGCTATCCTGATCGCCACGCGTGGCGTTATAACCTTCGTCGAAGCGGCGGTCGCGCGGCGTATTCACCGGCTTGCCGGTACGCGAATCGATGATGGTGCCGCGATCGAACGGCACCAGATATTCCATATGCTCGTAGGCAACGCGCACCGTGGTGCTCTCGCCGTACCACATCAACGACGGCGCGATCACCGTCTGGCGATTACGCCCGAAGTTGCGCCAGTAGTCAGTTTCGTCATGATCGACAATCATCCGATAGGCGAATCCGGAAGTCCCCAACGGTCCGGTAACGTCCAACTGGCCGCCACCGCCCTTGAAACTGCTGCCCCAGCCTTCCACATGGGTATGTTGCTGCAACTGCGGCTTCTTGGTGATCATATTGATCATCCCGCCCGGCTCACCCATGCCGTACAACATCGAGGCCGGGCCTTTCAGCACCTCAACCCGTTCGGTGGTGGGGGTAAAGTTGCGTGCCTGCACCGAGCGCACACCGTCACGCAGAATTGAGCCGTCGCGGTTATCGCCAAAGCCACGCTTCATCACCGCGTCCTGAGTTCCGCCCAAGGTATTCGCCTGGGTGATACCGCTGACGTTATACAAAGCCTCATCCAGGCTGCTGACCGCCTGATCGGTAATCACCTGCTGCGGCACCACGTCGATAGCCTGCGGCACGTTCAGCAAGCTGGTTTCCGTGCGGGTACCGGTCACGCTGGTCAGCGGCTGATAGCTTTGCACGCCATCGGTCTGCGCCTGGCCGACCACCACCAGGGTCTCGCCCTTCTGTGCAGTTTTGTCGGCACCGATCGCCGATGCAGAAGCACAGGCTGCCAAAGGCAGTGCACACCACCAGCCACGCTGAGTGTTATTCATTATTTAACTGACTCCAATAGGTCCCTGAAAAAGGTAACGGCAAAAATTGTTGATATAACTGCTTAAAGGTCTGCTGCGGGTTGATGTCTGCAAACAGATCCGGATAGAAGGCTTTGGCGAACATCTCAACCGCCACCACGTGGTAAGGGCTGAGATAGAAGTTGTGCCAGATGCTCCAGGCCTGGTGGTTTCTTATTGCTTTCAGGTTGGCGAGCATCGGCTGTTTTTGCATAACCCTGCGGAAGCTCTCATCGGCTTCCTGCTGGGTGACCAGTGGCCCAAGGCGTAGATCGGAGAAATGCTTGCCCTGCGGCCCGGCCATGCCTGTGGCAATGTAGATGTCAGGATTGGCGGTCAGGATGGTTTCCGGGTTCAGCTCACCGTAGACGCCCTTGATGCTGGCGCTGGCAATATTGTCACCGCCGGCAAAGGCCAGCAGGTCGCCGAGGTTGCCATGGGCCGCCGTGGTGCAGCAGGTTTCGCGCCGCCCGAGGTGCAGGTGCAGCATCACCTTGGGTTTCGGCCCCTGGTAGCCGGCCAGCCGCTGCTGGATCACCGTCATATGCTTCTGATAGAAGCTGATGAATTGGTCTGCACGCTGCTGACGGTTAAGCACCTCCCCCAACAGGCGGACGCTCGGCACGGTGTTATTCAGCAAATCGACCCGTAAATCGACGTAGATCACCGCAATGCCGGCCTTGCTCAACGTACTCAGCACTAAATCGCTGTCGCCCTCTTCCCGTGCATAGCGCGCAAGGATCACCAGATCCGGCTTCAACCGGATCAGGTTTTCAATATTAACCTGGCGAAAATTGCCCTTGCTGATAGAAGGTATCGCTTTGATCTGTGGGAATTTCTGCGTATAGAGCTGCCAGCTTTGCGCATCGAAACGCGCCATATCTTCTGGCCAGCCGACGATACGCTGGGCAGGGTTACCCGGCTCCAGCAGCGCCAGGGTATACAACATTCGGCTCTCGCCCAGCACGATGCGCTGTGGGTTGTCTGGCACTTTCACCTGACGGCCAATGATGTCGGTGACCATTTTAGCCTGAACGCCAAAAGCGCCGAGTAGCAGGGAAAGCAGCAGAAAAATGAGGGAATTGCGCATCAGTAAGCCGGATTAGCTAAATTATGCGCGCATGATAATCACTCTCATTAGCACTTTCAATCCCAACACGCTCGGAGCGGGTCAAATCCGCTGAATTACGCTATTTCGACGCTGATGCGTGCAAAACCGCTGTAAATACGGTTTTATAAAGTTAAAAATTTGGTCGATAACCCGATTATGGAAGAGCCAGATTGGCTGAAGATTCAGGAGGTACGGAGATGACCCAACGCATTATTCCCCTGACGGAGCGCCCAGAGTTCAGCGACGTCTGTGCCGCATGGGCATTTGGGCAATGGGGCTCGCAACGCGGTGGTTCGCTGGAACGCACGCGTCAGCGCTTTGCACTGTGTACCCAGCCGAGTGAAGACTACACCACGTTGTTGATGCTTGAGGGGGAGCGCCCACTGGGAATGGCCAGCCTGTGGCCGAGCGATGATCATCACCGGATGGACCTTTCCCCCTGGCTGGCGGGGGTGTTTGTTCATCCTGACCACCGTCGTCAGGGGATCGCGCAACGCCTGGAGGCCGCCATCGTACAATTGGCGCGCCAACGCAATCACCCGGTATTACACCTGATCACCGATCAATCCGATGCGCTGTATACGGGTTGGGGCTGGCAAACCATCGAACGTCGGCAACAATATGAAGAGCAGGTAGTGGTGATGGAAAAAAGGCTTTAGCTAACGCGGCGTACAGACATACACCAGCGCCGGCGGGAAGTTACGCACCACCCGCAGCCGTTTCCAGTGGAAATAGCGGGACAGCAGCTTTTCTGACAGATGGCTGTACTGGAACAACACCAGGGTCCCGTTGCGTGCACGCAAGCATTGCTGTGCCTGCTGCAAAATACGGATACTGATTTTAAGCGGGATCGACAGCAGCGGCAGGCAGGAAAACACCACGTCGTAATCACGGGCCATCTGTTCCGCCGAGCGGTCCATCACCTGCAGGCGTCGATCGTCAATTTTCCGTAGCTGATGAACAAAATGGGATTGGATTTCGAAGGCCTCAAGCGAAGCATCGGCACGCATGCGCCCCAATATCCGCTTGGTCAACACACCGTCCGCCGCACCAAGCTCCGCGATCGACAGCGCGCCGGTCCATTCAATCTGATTGACCATCGCCTGGCACAGCCAGGGAGAAGAAGGCGCCAGTGTGCCAATGGTTCGCGGCGAAGCCATAAACTGCTGGAGGTAGGAAAAGTGGTTCTTCAGTTGCAGCCGTGTCGCATTTAACATTGGGGCCTCCTTAGGTTGAGTAGCCACCAATCTGAACTCAATTCCTTAAGTATTCATTAACATGTTTCCTAAAACCACCGACACAGTTGTAATAAAATGCGACTGACTACAGGCAAAAAAACGGTTGTGGTCATCATCATCGGGTAAGCCAGGAATGGCATTACCGGTCAGATTATTATCCACAACCGTTTATTTTATCGGCCACCTATTACAGTGGCCGAATTGTATTTATTGCCGGATTACTAGCGGTATATTTCCGCATTACCACGCCAGTTGCTGGAATCTCCCGGGGTGTCCAGCCCGATAATACGTAGGTGGCTGGCACCATCGGCCTGAGCTTTTTCTTTCAGCGCGTGAACCGCATCACCCGGTGAACCACTGACGCCGGAAACCGATACCACGCCAAGGCTCTGCAGGCCGCTGGCCTGCTCTGTACTGACCTGTTTTACCGACGACAGCGGCGCTGCAAAGGAAGAGAACGAAGCGGCTGCCAATAGAACTGCTGCAATGCCAGGTAATAGTTTCATGATTAACTCCAGGTGTTTTTGTTTATTTTCTCGTATCAATGGAGTTAATTATCCGCCAGGCAATGAAAATAGACGTAATCCAATGTAAAGAACATCAATCATTGTGATGGAAATAAGGAGGAGGTGCGTGCAGATATGTCTTACAGGGAATAATAGCGGACTACACAGCGACTCTACTCCCGGCAGATGACAATTAAAAGTCCGTTTGGTCAGGGAAAGATAAAAAACCTCACTTTTAAGATTTCTCTCTCACCCACAGGTGGCTGAACTACGCTATTGCTTAAGGTTATCATTTTGGAAGGATCCCCTATGTCGCAAACCTTGCTTCGTGTGCGTGATGGTCGTGGCGCCTCGGTTTCGTTCTCGGAACTGTTATTCGACCTGATCTACGTTTTTGCCGTGACCCAACTTTCCCACTATCTGCTGCACCATCTGACGTTGACCGGTGCGCTGGAAACCCTGCTGTTGTGGTTTGCCGTCTGGCTGGCGTGGCAATACACCGCCTGGGTCACCAACTGGTTTAACCCGGACACCCGGCCCATCCGTATCCTGCTGTTCGCCATCATGCTGCTGGGGCTATTCGCCTCCTCCGCGCTACCCCAGGCGTTTGGTGAACGCGGGCTGATGTTCGCGCTGTTCTATGTAGCCATTCAGGTTGGCCGCTCGCTGGTGGTGCTGAAGCTGCTCCCCGCCCACCATCCACTGAAGCAAAACTTTCGGCGCATTCTCGGCTGGATGTGCATTTCGGCGCTGTTCTGGATCCTCGGCGGGCTGGCGGAAGGCCATCACCGGCTGTTGCTGTGGGCCATCGCGGTGCTGTGCGAATACGTTTCGCCGATGTTCGGTTTCCGCCTGCCGGTGCTTGGTCGCTCCGACAGCAGCAGTGAATGGACCATCGAAGGCCATCATCTGGCGGAACGCTGCCAACTGTTCGTGATAGTGGCATTGGGGGAAACCATTCTGATCACCGGCTCCACCCTCAGCGAAATGGAGTCCTGGAGCGCGCCGGTACTGATTGCGTCTTTGGTGGCCTTTCTCGGCAGCCTGGCGATGTGGTGGGTCTATTTCGATACCAGCAGCAAAGCCGGTAGCCATGCTATCAGCCAGGCGGAAAACCCCGGGCAACTGGGTGCCAACTTCCATTATGTTCATGTGGTACTGGTTGGCGCGATCATCGTCTGCGCCGTCGCCAATGAGCTGGTGATTGCCCACCCTGACGGCCATATCAACAACGTGACAGCGGCGGTGCTGCTGCTCGGCCCGGCGATTTATCTGCTCGCCAATGCGCTGTACAAGCGACTAGTATATCGCCGTTTTCCGCTATCGCATCTGCTGGGGCTGATCGCGCTGGCGGTGCTGGCACCGATTGCCTATCTCACCGATTTATTGATGGTGAACGGCCTGACCACACTGATTATGGTGGCCGTGGCGATATGGGAAAGCATCTCGCGTGGCAAAGCGTCACAGGCTAACCGCGACGCTATCATATAAAGAAGGAAACAGGGGGCCATGCCCCTGTGAGTTTGATGGCAAAGTTGTCTTTGAATCCGAGATACCCGGGCCTAGCGCACCGAGGGGCCATTATGGGACACGTCCATGTGTCCCACCCTTCGGGCCGACTGGAAGTCGTTCCAATTTGCTCCCGGCAAATTGGTCGGCGGGCAAGCCGCTACGACCCCTTCGGCACGCTCTCCCTAATAACGGGCTTTGTCAGTAGTCTGACCGGGGGCCTCACCCCCGGCCGTGATGTTTACTTCAGCGATTGCGGCAACGTCAAGACCCAGAGTTCGCTGAGCGATTCCGGTTTATCCAGCGGGCGCAGTTCGATACGGGTCGATACGGTTTTGCCCTCCAGGCTCAGGTTACCCTGTTGATCCAACTGGTAATCGCCGACTTTCTTCGCCTTCGGTTGTGCGTCCACCAGCTTGGCCTGCAGACCAAAATCGTTATCGTTAATCACTGCCAGCGTGCGATCGTCAATCAGTGACAGACCTTCGACCTTCTCCTGCTGCCAACCTAATTTACGCAGATCCACCACTTCCCGCTTCTGCGCCAGCTTCACGCCGCGTTTAGCGAGATCTTTTGCATCATCAAACTCCAGCGCCTTGCCCTTGCCGTCAAAGGCGGTCAGATCGGTCGCCTGGCTGAGATCAACCAGGTAGATCTTGTTGATCATTTGCTTGTCTTTATCGCTGCCCTGCTCAACCAACAGGATGTGCTGATTGTCTACCGCCACGATGTCGCCCACCTTGGCATCCTTGGCTTTTTTATAGCTGTTGATATCGATCGGATAACCGTACATTGCCGTTTTCCCGCTGGCCGGATCAAAACTGACCAGACGGGTGAACTGCGCCTTGTTCTTGCTTTTACCCTCAACGTCGAGCGTGCTCTGCACCGCCGCCAGAATACGCCCGTCCGGCAAACGGGTGATGCCTTCAAAGCCCCGGTTCGGCTGACGCCACTTGATAATATTCGGCAACCCACCGGCCACCGCCTGCTCGCCCTGCTCCGGCATTGGGCCGTACTTGGCGAGGATCTTGCCCTGGCTGTCGATGTGGATCAGGAACGGGCCGTATTCGTCACACAGCCAGTAGCCTCCTTTGCCGTCCGCCGTGATCCCTTCGGTATCCAGCCCACGTTTATCGCCCTGCAAAGTTTTCAGCGTATCGCTCAGCGCCACTTCGTTGGTTGAACCAATCAGACCCGCCGGCAGCGGCAACCCGCTGATCGGCCCTTGCTGGTCATGCAGCGGCCTTGAGTTACTGGCAACCGCCTTACCGCCGCCGACGCGAATATCCATCAATAAAGGAACAAACTCAGGGTTGGCGAAGATTTTCGCTTCCTGTTCACCGACCGCAGGCGCATCAGCATTGGGGCCGCGATCGGTCAGGGTAGTCAACAGCAGATCATTGCCTTCACGGCCATTGAATACCAAGCCAGAACCAATACCCACCGGCAATCCCTGCGGAAAATGCTGGGCGAATTCGCCCTGATAACTTACATGCTCGCCGCCGGGAAAGCTGACCACATAGCGCGCCACCTCAACGTCAGTGGCAGCATAGGAAAACAGAGGAAACAACGAACTGATTAACAGCGAAACCGATTTTATTTTCATGGTATGGCTCAGAGTTAAGGGTGTGAAGTTGGCAGCTTGCTAAGGTATTAGCCCGACATGACAATTTGATGACAAACCGGTCTAATACCCTGAATTTTCGTGAAAATTAAATATGGCAAATAGGAATTAACAATTAACACGGACAAATCGAATGGGAAAATCATATGAAAAATTGAATTTAACCGTAGCTATTTCCCGCCAGAAATACTTATACCGCTTAAGCTTAGGGTAAATTCTTATAACAGCGATAAAAAAACCAGCAAACGCACCGCAACGCCCCAAATATAGCCGTATTCGCATAGACAAAGTTAATTGACGGGGATTTAATATCTGCTGTTATTTAAGCTGCATTAAGAATAATCCTGATAGAAACCTGCATTAAATGAAAAAGGTGTTCTATAGTTTTTAGTGCTAACGCCCGTTAGTATTTTCCGTAGGATGGAGTCTATGTCAAAGCGACTTTTTGCCGAATTTTTTGGCACATTTTGGTTGGTGTTCGGTGGTTGTGGTAGCGCAGTATTAGCAGCAGCATTTCCACAGCTGGGTATTGGTTTTCTTGGTGTGGCACTCGCTTTTGGTCTGACCGTAGTCACTATGGCTTATGCCGTTGGCCATATTTCTGGCGGGCACTTTAACCCGGCCATTACCCTGGGGTTGTTTGCCGGTGGCCGTTTCGCTGCCAAAGACGTTATTCCCTATGTGATTGCTCAGGTTATTGGCGGGATTGCTGCAGCGGCAGTGTTGTATTTGATCGCCAGCGGCAAAGCAGGTTTTGACGCGACCGGCGGCGGCTTTGCCTCAAACGGTTACGGTGAGCACTCACCGGGCGGCTATTCTCTGCAGTCTGCAATCGTTATTGAACTGGTACTGACCGCATTCTTCCTGATCGTTATTCACGGTGTGACCGATAAACGTGCGCCTGCGGGTTTTGCCCCGTTGGCCATTGGTTTGACGTTAACCCTGATACACCTGATCAGTATTCCGGTAACTAATACTTCCGTTAACCCGGCGCGCAGTACCGGCGTGGCAATATTCCAGGGAACCTGGGCATTGCAACAGCTTTGGGTATTCTGGCTGGTGCCATTAGTGGGCGGTGTTATCGGCGGCCTGATTTATCGCTGCCTGTTGGAAGACAAGAAGTAATTTCTTACCTGGCAATATTCTGTCAGGGCAGCCGTATATCCCGCGTGTTTCCGATTGCCATCGGGAAAATGAAGGGTATATCGGCTGCCCTGAATTATTTAACCTCTGACGACTTCAAACATCATAATGTCGCTGGTGAATGAACCGTCCGGCTCGATGGCAAAATGCTGCAGCACATCTTCAGAGAGTCCCTGTTGCAACGCGCGAATCGCAGTGACGAAATGCTCTGGCGTACGCATACGCTCCACCCAACTGCTGAACTCCAGATAAAGCCGATCCGACGTCACCTCCCGAACCAACAGTCCAGACTCTGTCAGCAGACTCAGCCATTCACCTGGTGCGTAATTGCGCACATGTGAAGTATCACGCAGTACCTCTACGGTTTGCAGATAGATATCCAACAGCGGATGCCCCGGTGCAACCACATCCATAAAGATGGCCCTGCCGCCCGGTTTTAATACTCGTCGAACTTCGCGCAGCGCCTGGCCGACGTCATGCCAGTG
Organism: Serratia proteamaculans; assembly: GCF_008830365.1. GTDB lineage: Bacteria > Pseudomonadota > Gammaproteobacteria > Enterobacterales > Enterobacteriaceae > Serratia > Serratia proteamaculans. The sequence continues at coordinate 811,229 of NZ_WBKI01000002.1, forward strand.
GTGCGCCGAGTAACGGCTGATCACCAGATCAAAGCTGGCATCGTCAAACGGCAACGATTCCGCCACGCCCTGCTGCACCTGAATGTTGTTGAAACCTTTATCCTGCGCCGCCTGGCTTACCACATCCAACATCTGCGCCGATAAATCATAGGCCACCACCTGCGCCACTTTAGCCGCAGCAGTAAAGCTGGCATGCCCTGCGCCACAACCCAGATCCAGTAATTTGGCGTTGGCATGGGGTTCCAGCAGTCGTGCCAGCCGTTGTAAATCCTTTCCCTGTGCATGCACTGCACTGGTCAGGTAGGCGCTGGCCTGCTCACCAAACTGGCGGTCGACCGCATTTTTATGGCTATTGCTGATGCTCATAGGTGCTCCCTTTATTGTATGGCTTGCGCCTGTGCCGGATGGCTTTCAATGACTATAATTGGCTTATTATACGGGTACAATATAAGCAGTTATCCTAGTATCAGGAGGTACCAGTCTATGCAATCAGAAGCCTTATCCGGCCCTAAAGCCCTGGGGGCCTTCCTGCGTGCGCACCGGGAACGCATCACACCGGAAATGTTGGGTTTACCCAGCGCCCCACGCCGTCGCACCAGCGGCCTGCGCCGTGAAGAGCTGGCTCAAATCAGCGGTATCAGCGCCACCTGGTATACCTGGATAGAACAGGGGCGCGAAGTTTCCATATCACCCCATACGCTGGCACGCATTGCCAAAGCACTGCGGCTGGGGCCAGCCGAACGTCACTACCTGTTTACCCTGGCGCGTGTAGCCGATCCCGAGCAGGAGCATCATCAGGAAACGGCCAACAGTGCCGTTTTGCAAAGCGTTCACCAGGTAACGGTGCCTTGCTACCTGCTGGATATCACCTGGAATGTTGTCGCCTGGAATCCGCAGGCGGAGAGCCTGTTCAGCGGCTGGCTGGATCAGGCCGGCAGCCCCAATCTGCTGTACTTTATGTTTTTCCACCCGTTGGCAAAAACGTTGGTCAGCGACTGGGACGATCGTGCACGGCGCGTGGTCGCCGAGTTCCGTGCCGAAACCAGCCACCACCAGAACACCGAAGAGATACGCGCTTTCGTGCGCAACATGACGCACAACAGCGAGGCCTTTCATTACTGGTGGAAACAGCAGGACGTGCTGGCGCGGGAGGGAGGTGAGCGAGCATTCACCCATTTGCAGCAGGGGGTGTTGCGCTATCGGCAACTGACGTTTAATCCGGCGGAAAATAGCGGACTGAAGCTGGTAATGCTGATCCCTTTGCCGTAACTGGTAACAAATTCATGAACAGGTTTACCTGCCATTTATTTATTGGTTCATATAAACGCGCTAGGGTGATAGTTACCGATGATAGTCATCATCCAGTAACGTTATTAATCTCCTTGAGGTAATCCTATGCAATCCGAAGAACAACGTCTTATCGATGGTCTGTTTGGCCGCTTGAAAGAAGCCGAGACCAAGACGGGCCAGAGGGATCTCCAGGCAGAGCAGCAAATCAATCAGCACATCCGTGAACAACCTTCCGCCCCCTATTATATGGCGCAGGCGATGATCATCCAGGAAGCGGCACTGAAGCAGTTGGACCAACGGGTGAAAGATCTGGAAAGCCAGGTTGCCCAACAGCAGCAAAATAGTGCCAACCCACCAAGCAGCGGCGGTTTTCTGGCCGGGCTGTTCGGCGGCGGTAACCGCAGTACGCCAAGCCCGCGCGAGCAGTATCAGGCACAACAGCAGAATAACGCGGCCTGGAACAATCAGCCGCAGCCGGGCTATGCTCCGCAACAGCAGCAGCCGACCTACAGTCAACCTCAGCAGGCGGCACCTTCACGCGCCGGCGGGTTCCTCGGTGGGGCATTGCAGACCGCAGCCGGCGTGGCGGGCGGTGTGGTGCTGGCCGATATGCTGACCGGCATGTTCCGCCATTCGCAGCCGCAAGAGATTGTGAATATCATCGACGAGACTCCAGCGGCACCGGTGGATGATAGCGCGATGAGTAATTTCGACGCCTCCAACAACCTCGACACCTTCAACGGTGCCGATAACCGCTTCCTCAATCAGGACAACGGCTTCCAGAACGCGGATTATCAAAACGACGATAATACCGACTTCTCTGATGACGACTACAACGACGACGATTCGTTTATCTGATGCAGCCCCTCTCCGCCCGGGGAGGGGTTTAGTGCTTCTTGTTCCCCGCATCCTGGTCTACAGTTAACCCCTCCCAATAACCGCAGGTGACGAGAAACCATGCCGCAAATTCCCCCTCCCCCTCTTTTTGTTAGCGCCCGTATGCTGATGCGTCCGCCGGTGGCCGACGATGTTGCCCGCTTTTACGCCATTTTTGGCGATCCGGAAACTCAACGCTTTAACCCCGCCGGACCTGTCGCCAGTGAACAGTTGGCACGACAGGCACTGATGGAACGGATCGAAAACTGGCAGCAGCACGGCTATGGTTCCTGGGCAATTGCATTACATGAACGGCCAGAGTGGATTATTGGATTTGGCGGGATTTCCTGGCGGCCACTGGGGGCACAGCGCACGGTAAATCTGGGCTATCGCTTTGATACGCAAGTTTGGGGCCGTGGATTGGCGACGGAACTGGCGCAAGCTTCACTGGAATATGGTTTTGAACAGCTTCGGCTGGCAGAAATTTCCGCGATTGTACGTGAAAAAAATCTGGCCTCGTGCCGCGTGCTGGAAAAAGCGGGTTTACGTTTGGTAGATACCCTGGATGACGTGCCCGGCGATAGGCCAAGCCTGGTTTACAGCCTGCTACGCAGCGAGTATCAGAGAGCTACTGAGCCGGCGAATCATCGTTGATTTTCGCCAGTTCCCGGCGATAGGACTTCACCTTTTGGCGCTTCTTCAGCCAGGTGGTGGTGGAGACGATAAAAATCAGCCCGGACATGGTCAGTACGCCAATCGGATGGCCATAAAACACCATCATGGCGAAGTAAATGGCAGAGACCATCGCCACCCATTTCGCCGTATTTCCCACCGCATTCTTTTCCTGGCTTAAACGGCGAATGTGCTCTTCTTTACTGATTCCCATACCCTCTCCTGATTGACTGAACGTTCCATTATATGGGGCCGGAGTGCTGATATTTCAATCGATCAAAGGGTAAAGAAGCGTAAAGTTCAGCAGATTTACTCACTGCGATGATGCAAATAACGCCCTGGTAAATGCTCACCGGGCAAGGCGGTGCCCTGATTGCGGCCAAACAATCGGTAGCGGTTGCTCGCAACCGCATTGTAAAACGCGTCCGCCAGCCGCTGCGGCAGAAAGCGGGCCCATGCCAGCAGGCGAAATGGCCAGCCAAGCTGGCGCAGTGCCTGAAAAAATGCTGCTGAACGTAACCAGTGCTGGCCTTGTTGCAGGTAAACAATGGAGTCAAAACGGTCGGTGGGTAACGCCAGCCAACGCAGGATCGCCTGCCCTTCCTCGGATTGCACCGTGGCCAGCAAGATTTTGCCCTGCCGATCGGCACGGATCAAAAATCGCACCAGCCCGTGACACAGGTTGCATTCGCCATCGAATAACAACACCCGATCACCAGGCTGCAGATAAGGGGGAAGCGTTGACCGATCCATTTGGCCTCCTGAGAGAATGCCACCAGACTAACGCGCATTCCCCCTCAGGGCCAGCAGACCCGTTTAAGGCACCGAAGGAGCCAGGGGGTTATCCGGCAATGCCACCACCGAAACACGGACTTCATAATGCTTGGCCGCACTGGCCGGGATCACCGAAGTCAGCTTATTGATGGTTTCGGTCGGATTATCGCTGGCGGAAGTCGCGCAGAACAACTCACCCCCATGGCAGAAACCCGGTTTGGGCATATGCCCGCCAGGGAATGGCGGCAAGCGGAAGCCTTGCTCAGTCAGTGGTGGGGCATTTTTATCAGTAGGCACCGGAGCGGAAAGCGCGCTGACGCTGAACAGCGTCACGGCAGCCAGAAAAGGCAGTGTCAGTACTTTGATGGTGTTTTTCATCTCATTGACCTCATGTGTCGGGATTGGGCTTAACCTACCCCGCCCCCGGCACATGAGAAAGTCGCTTTTCACGACCTTTTCACTCCGATGATCTTTACTTACATCCCACAGCTAACGTGATGAAAGCTTAAGGATTATGTAAAGACTCATCGGCGTGTATTTCCTGTATCGCATTACTTACCGCTGGTCAGCGTGCTGTAGCTGGTCATCAGGTTGCGGTAGTCGGGGATATGGTTGGCAAACAGTGCACCTAGCCCTTCGACGTCATTACGCCAGTCACGATGCAGTTCACAGGCAACGCCGAACCAGGTCATCAGCTGCGCGCCTTCGGCTTCCATGCGGCTCCAGGCGGATTGGCGCGTCAATTCATTAAAGGTGCCGGAGGCGTCGGTGACTACAAACACCTCAAAACCTTCGCTGAGGGCAGACAGCGCCGGGAAAGCCACACACACCTCGGTGACTACCCCGGCAATAATCAACTGCTTACGCCCGGTCGCTTTCACTGCCTTGACGAAGTCATCGTTGTCCCAGGCATTAATCTGTCCAGGACGAGGAATAAAGGGCGCATCGGGGAATTGAGCTTTTAGCTCTGGTACCAGTGGGCCGTTGGGGCCGTCTTCAAAACTGGTGGTCAGGATGGTCGGCAGGTTGAAATACTTCGCTAAATCACCCAGTGCCAGTACGTTATTTTTGAAACGATCGGGATCGATATCTCGTACCAGTGAAAGCAGCCCTGCCTGATGATCCACCAGCAATACGGCGGCCTGATCCTTGTCGAGGCGTTTGTAATTTGCAGTCATGGTTTACTCCTGTGGGGTTTTGATTATTGCAGTTAAAAGTGCCCTTGACCGTTAGGCCAGAGCGCAGAGGTTGTCTTAAAGTGTAGAACCGGATCCGGCATTGTTTTACCGGATCGGTTCTCGGGTGTGGATGGGCTTAGCCGACGTCATGCTCTGTCGCCATGCTGCCGAACTTGCCACCGTTGAAGTCATGGAAAGCCTGCTGAATTTCCGCATCGCTGTTCATGACAAACGGGCCATAGCCGACGATCGGTTCGTCGATTGGCTCACCGCTCAGTACCAGCAAGCTGACGTCGTTGTTGGCTTCGATGGTGATAGAATCCCCCGCCCGGTCAAACCTGACCATTTGGGTTTCACGCACCACTTCCTCGCCGTTAACATGAATAGCCCCGTGCAGCATTACCAGCGCCAGCGTATGGCCTTCTTGCACTGTCAACGTGGTGGTATGACCGGCGTTCAGCTTCATGTCCCAGACATTGAGCGGGCTGAAGGTGCGTGCCGGGCCGGCTGCGTCGCCGAAGCTACCGGCAATCACCCGAACCTGCCCTGCGCCGTCCGCCAGTGGAACCACCGGAATATCCGCATTCAACAGCGTCTGGTAACCCGGCTCAGCCATTTTGTCCTTGGCCGGCAGGTTTACCCACAGCTGGACCATTTCCATGGTGCCGCCATTGCGCGAGAAATCCCGGGAATGGAACTCTTCGTGCAAAATACCTGAGGCGGCGGTCATCCACTGCACGTCACCAGGGCCAATCACCCCGCCGCTGCCGGTGGAATCGCGGTGCTCGACTTCCCCTTGGTAAACGATGGTCACCGTTTCAAACCCGCGATGCGGGTGCTGGCCAACGCCACGGGTGCCGGAGGCAGAGCGGAACTTGGTTGGCGCCGCATGATCCAACAACAGGAACGGGCTCATTTCCGCCCCCAGATCGTTATAGGAGAACAGCGAATTCACCAGGAAGCCGTTGCCGACCCAGTGGGCTTCAGGGCTGTTGTAAATACCGAGGATCTTTTTCATCTTGAACTCCTGTTTCAGGTCTCACGACCTTAGGTTGATGCCAGAAGTTTAATTCAACGCCATTTGCTGCAGTAGTAGGCAAGATGTACACTCAGCGTTCTATTAATAGAACGATAAGGACAGGCGATGTTCACCGATTTGAACGATCTGTTTTATTTCGCCAGCGTGGTCGACCATCAGGGATTCGCCCCCGCCAGTCGTGCGCTGGGCATCCCGAAGTCCAAACTGAGCCGCCGCGTGGCGCTGCTGGAAGAACGTCTGGGTGTGCGCCTGATCCAGCGCTCTACGCGACGTTTCTCCGTCACTGACGTCGGCCAGAACTACTACGCACACTGTAAGGCGATGCTGGTGGAAGCCGATGCGGCGCAGCAGGCGATCGAACAAACCCGCGCCGAACCCTGCGGTACGGTGCGCATGTCCTGTCCTGTAGCGATCTTGCATACCCGGGTCGGCAGTATGGTGGCGGCCTTTATGGCCGATTACCCGAAAGTCACGGTGCATCTGGATGCCACCAACCGCCGGGTAGATGTGGTGGGAGAAGGGTTGGATCTGGCGATCCGCGTGCGGCCGCCGCCGCTGGAAGACAGCGATCTGGTGCTGAAGATCCTGGCGCAGCGTACCTGGTGCGTCGCTGCCAGCCCGGCACTGGTGCGCACCCTCGGGCCGGTACAACGGCCGGAGGATCTGCATAAATATCCCACGCTCGATCTTGGTCCCGCACGCGCGCAGCACCTGTGGCAATTGACCGGGCCGGACGGTGAAAAAGTGGAGTGGGAACACAGGCCACGGCTGGTTACTGACGACATGCTGATGCTGCGTACTGCCGCGATTGCCGGTGCCGGTATTGTGCAACTGCCCTCGATGATGATGCGCGATAACATCTTGCGTGGGGAACTGGTGCAACTGTTACCCGGCTGGCAGCCACAGGGCGGCGTGGTGCACGCGGTTTACCCGTCACGCCGTGGGTTACTGCCAGCGGTGCGGCTGCTGCTCGACTATCTGGCGCAGCAGTTCGCCATCATTGAAGAAGAGTGATCAGCCGGTGATTTCGATGGCATTGCCGTCCGGATCGCGGATGATCGCTTCGTAAAAACCATCGCCGGTCCAGCGCGGCGGCGCCTGCAGGATCCCCTCCTGCTGCGCACGCTGCGCTAATTGATCGACAAGGTCCTCGTCGCCTAACGACAGCGCAATGTGCGCCCACCCCACACGTTCTTCAGCCTGAGCCGCCGGCAGCAACGCCGGTAAACCCATGATCTCCAGCGTCGGACCGCTAGCCAGGCTGACAAAACGGGAAACAAAACCCGGACGGTTTTTGCTGACGTACAATTCTCCGGCAACGCCGTTGAAGTAACGCCGCCAGAACGCCACCTGGGCATCAATATCGCGGGTCCACAGGGCAACATGGGCTATTTTCATTTCACTCTCCAATTGATGAGTCGCTGTACAGCACCTTGCCACCGCTGTGGGTCACCTGCTGTTCGAGCTGCGGATGTCGGCCAGGCGGCGTCACCAAATAATCAACGCGGTTGGTGGGCAGGAAGCTGTAGGGGGCGTAGGTATTCAATTTGTCGCCGGTACAGAGCACCGCTACGTTACCGGAACGCGTCAACAGGCGTTTCTTGAACTGGGCATCCTGATAATTCAACGCAGAGAAACCGCTGGCCGGGTCGTAAGCGCAGATGCCGGTGAAAGCGATATCGAAATGAAAACCGTCAATTTCCTGCACCGCTTTGGCATCGACACAGCCGCCGATGCCGGCATCCAGCTCACCGCCAATTAAAATAGTGCGGATCCCCGGCCGTTCCAGCATTTTAGCGGCGATGCTCAGCGCGTTAGTGACCACCGTCAGCCGCTGGTCGGCGGGCAACAGATCGGCCAGATAAAGATGGGTGCTGCCGGCATCGAGGAAAATCACCTGCCCATCCTCGATTAGCGCCAGTGCGGCCAGCGCCAATGCCTGTTTCTCATCACCGCTCAAATGCAATCGATCCCCGATCGGCCCGGTTGCCGGTGTGGGGGCCAACGCTCCGCCATAGATGCGTTTACACAGGTTTAGTGCCGCCAGTTGGCGCAGATCGCGTCGAATGGTCGCTTCGGTGGTATTCAGACGCTCCGCCATTTCAACCGCCAGCACTCGCCCCTGCTGTTGCAGCGTGGTGAGGATCGCCTCATGACGTTGGTTGGGTAACAGTTTGGACATTTTGCCTCTCGCTGGCGAACAAGTGATCATAAATGTACACAAACGTGCATAAACGTACAAATAATTCGAGAGCAGGGCTAGGCTGGTGAGTTTGTGGTTGCCGTCGTTGTGGGCATTTACTGCTAACGTTGCTGGAACAAGGGATCGGGTAAACACGGGAATTTCATGAGACGCTCACCTCTTGGCGAACGATTTGGCTATACTGAGGCAGGCAACGTTACCGCAGAACGTAACAGCTTGGGCGCTAAGGGAAAAAGATGCTGTCAAAAATAGTGAAGTGGCTGTTTCAATTGCCGGGCAGGCTGTTTGGCGGGATTTTCAGGAGTCGCCTGACGATTTTTATCTTCTTTATGCTGATTGCCGTTGGGGTGTTCAGCACCAAGCGCTATCTGCGTGCCCATCAAAATGACGATGAGTTTATCTCGGTCACCCCCACGGATTACAACCGGGCCATCCAGCGCGAAATGCCGCTGCGCGAGGCTCGCGAACAGTGCGGAGGTCCGCTGCATGACAATGCCGGACAACCCTGGCCCGCGTCGGCCGGTTACCTGCATCAACCAGAGCACAAAAACAGCGGTCGCTTGCAGCAACTGACGCTGGACAATCAAAACAACGATTTTCCGGTGCTGGTCAAACTGGAAACGCCCGGCCAGCCACAACAACTGGCTGAAGTGTTTATTCCCGCTGCCGGCAGTTTCAATATCAAAACCAATCCGGCCGGCGAGTACATCATGAAGATCAGAAACATCAAAAGCGGCTGTAACTTCCGCTCCAGGCCCTTCACCCTCAGCAGCCATCTGGACTGGCGGCTGCCGCTCAATACGCAAACGGACGGCAGCGTGCGGCTCCAGCCGATCAGCGATCGTGAGTTTTAACCCGAGCGCTTATTTCTTCACCGGGTGGTCACGACGGAACAGTTCCCAGCTTTCAATTTCCTGGCCATTAGGCAAGGTGCAGGTGGAATACTGGCCGTTGGCATTTTGTTTGGCATTCAATTTACCGCCGATCTCGGTGCAATAAACGTCTGCCGGGTTGGCCATGCCGATCGGTTTCATCTGCGGTGGAGGTGGCGCATCGTTGGATTTCATGGTGCAGCCCTGTAGCATCGCCATCCCTGCAAGCAGGGAGACCATCAGAATTTTTTTCATTTTTTCAGCTTATACAAATTAAAAACGGCGGTGCATAAGCAACCGCCGTTTACGTTATCAGGAAATGAAGGACGCGCCCTGCTTCAGGACCAGATCACAGGCTTTTTGCTTCACTTTTTCGGTGATTTGCGAAGTGCCCAGGCTGTTCAAATCCAGGCTCTTGCCTTCGCCGGTTTGCAGCAGACCACCCAGCCCTTGCTGGTAGTCCTGGCTCTTGGCGTTCTCAGTGCTGCTGATGCCCAACTTGTTCAACAGTTTGTCTTGCACGCCTTCAACGCCATTGGCCGACAGTACGTTGTTTTTCACACAGTACTGCAGGATACCGGCGGCATTGGTCATGCTGCTGGAGCTCAGCGCTTTATCGCCACCGTTCAGCAAGCCGGTCAGCGAGGACAGTGAAGTGCCACCCGTACTGTCGCCTGACTTGCTCAGCTCACCGGCTGCGCTGCTCAGGGAATCCATCAATCCGGCAGCCTGAGCCGCCCCACAGGTCATAGCGGTGGTCAATGTCAGCGCCAACAGTAAACGATGCTTGGTGTTCATGGGGTAAAACTCCTGTTTATCTCGCCATCCCTGCCTGTTTCCCCTGGCTCTGCGGCGGGAGAAATCAGGTGGGCATATCGTGTGCAATAAGCGCAATGCGCTGGGTCACCTCTTCGGACGCCACCACCCGCGACAAGTTCCTTTTATCTGACAATGCAGCGATTTTTTCAGAATTCAGGTGGTTTTCTGGCGGGGAAACGCACGACAGGGAGAGTTGGGGGGGGGGGGGTAGATCGAACGACCCGCCGGTGATCAGAACTGCCAACGGAACCAGCCAAAGAACACGTTACCGTTATTGTAGGTACCGGGAATATAGGTGGCCTGAAAGGTCAGTTGTTTGTAGCCGATAGAGGCCAGAGGCAACGGCGCCGGGATAGGAATGTAATTCCAGTTATCGCGCGCGGTAATACTGGCGGTAAAGCCCAGACCCAAACGGAAATCCTTGTCCTCCAGCGGCCGCCAGATCTTCTCATAAGCGTAACCGCCGATCGGTTCCCACTTATTGAACGAATCTTTGAATACCATCAGATAGAGACCATGCCAGTCACCGTCGCTGTCGTAGCGCGAGATGCCATAACCACCGCCCCAGGGGCGCTCGTTGTAGGAGTCGATTTTTTCCTGGCTGTAGGTAAGACGGTTGTGCCAGGTAATCGCCGGCACATAGAGATCTTTATTCGGTGAGTTGTTCCAGGTTTCCGCCACGTTATGGGTGAAACGCTGCCACAGACCCGGTTTTTCAGCCTGCACGGCATTGCTATTTTCGGCACCAACCTCAGCGTAAGAAGGTAGTGCAGGAAATAGCAGCGCCACTGTGCAAGCCAAAATGGTCCGTTTAAAAAGCATTATCAAACTCCTGTAAAAAATAAGGCCGGGGATTCTTACCTATCACCTAATCAAGATCAAGCTGTATCTTATTTATCCAGCCAGTTTTTCCTTACTCGTTGTCACTTGGTTAAGTTTAGCTGCGGTCAGGCAGGCGGAAAGGCGGTTTGCGGCGCACAGGCTACCCTTCCCTCAGTGCAGCGTCTGTCAGAAAACTCCGCAATCGTGCCGTCAGCGCAGAGGGCGCTAGCGGTTAGCTGGCATGCGGTAAAACTTCTTTTCTTCGCCAGGTGTAGCGGAATCTTTACTGTTGCCCGGCAAGCTAATGTAACGGCGATCACGTTTTTAATCGGGACTGAAAAGCCGTTTTACCGGCGCTCCTGCCACGCTAAGGGTTCTGTCGCCTGGCACTGCTGTAAATATGCAGTTACATCACTGCCGTAGAGGTCGGTGCCATCAAAAACGGGCAGATGACCGGTAGCCATTTAATCTGCGGGCAAAAGTACCGGGCACTCACTCAGCACGCTATGAACTGGCGACACAAGCCAGATTTTACATCTCTATTACATTCAATGAAAAATACCACCGCCGATAACCCCACCTTTAATACCGATTAGTCACAACGTAAACCCGGGAATACAAATCCCCCGCCCCCGAGACAGTCGCCTCAACTTGAACAAGCAGATAGTTTAAATAATTGTTAAAGCTAACCAGCGCCCCCTGACTGTAAGGGTTCAGCGTTATTTTAAGGTTCTCTACACAACATCGTCGGCAATTAACTTGCTGTTCTCTGCCTGATAAAAGAAAGATAAAAAATCCGGAGAATTACATGAAAATCACTATTGGAGCTTTCATCCTGCAGCAGCTCCGCACCCTGAACATCGATCGTATTTACGGCGTACCCGGCGACTATAATTTGGCGCTGCTGGAATTGATTGAACAGGAGGACAACCTTGAGTTCATCGGCAACTGCAATGAACTGAATGCATCCTATGCGGCCGATGGCTATGCACGGCTAAAAGGTGCCGGGGCGCTGATCACCACCTACGGCGTCGGCGATCTGGCCGCGCTGTCCGGTATTGCCGGTGCCTACGCCGAATCGGCTCCAGTGGTCTGCCTGTCCGGCACCCCGCCGCTGCACGCAATGAAAAACCATCTGCTGCTGCACCACACGCTGGCAGACGGTAACTTTGATAACGTGATGAACTGCTTTAAACAATTCACCGTCGCCCAGGCATTAATTACACCGGAAAATGCGGCGGTGGAAATTCCCCGGGTTATTTCCCGAGCCTGGACGGAAAAGAAACCGGTTTATTTGCAATTACCTTCGGATATTTGCGATGTGGAAATTGAAATTACTCAGGTGATAACCCCGCCACAATTGCCGGCCAGCGACAAATATAATGTTCAACTGGCGGCGATGGCATTGCTGGCGCGGATCAAACAGGCGAAAAAACCGATTATTCTGGTCGACCAAATGGTGGATCGCTTCCAGCTACAGCAGTTAGTGATCGACGTGGCGCATAAATTCGCTATCCCACTCACCAACATGCCGACGGCCAAATGCATTATTTCGGAAACCACACCGGGTTGGATAGGCGGTTACAGCGGCGATCTGTCGCGCCCCGAACTGTATGAACACATGGCGCATGCCGACTGCGTGCTGAGCTTTGGGGTACGGCTGGTGGACTCCACCACCGGTTATTTCTCGCATCGCATCCCGTCCGACGCGCAAATTGATATTCAACCGTTTTCAGTGAAGCTGGGTGACACTTCTTACCCGGCAGTGGCAACGGCAGACCTGTTGCAGGCACTGCTGGCGCTGGGCGAAGGCGTGGCAAATTATCATCCGGCTCCATTGCCGGAAGCGCGCCATCGGCTGGCGACGCCGAGTGAAACCCCGATCGACCAGGCCTATTTATGGCAGCGCCTGCAACGCTTTATTCGGGCCGATGATGTCCTGGTGGTAGAGAATGGCACTTCGGGCGCGGCGATTGGCGGCATGCGGATGCCGGACGGCGTCCAGGTGGTCAATCAGCCGATCTGGGGCTCGATCGGTTATACCTTACCGGCGCTGTTGGGCACCATGATGGCCGCACCGGATCGCCGACATCTGCTGTTTATCGGCGATGGCTCCTTCCAACTGACCGCGCAGGAAGTTTCCACCCTGCTGCGTTACGATCAGAAGCCGATTATCTTCCTGATTAATAACGACGGTTACACCATCGAGCGCTACATTCTCGGGGAGAACTCGTCATACAACGACATTGGGCCGTGGGACTACGCCAAACTGCCGGCGGTGCTCAACACCCAGGCGACGCCGTTCAGCGTGGCGGTAGAAACCACTCAACAGTTGGAAATTGCGCTGGAGCATGCCTCGCGGCAGGATCGGCTGGCCTTTATCGAAGTGAAGGTACCGATGATGGACACCCCGCCGGTGATGAAGGAGTTCTGCAATCGCTGTAATCACTTTAACTTCGGCCTGACCAACCCGCGTCGCGCTTAACCCCATCAGCATCCATCCGCCGTTGCTCAGGGAACGGCGGCTGGCCCCAGAGCCTGCACCACCTGCTGTTGCAAGGTTTGCAGTAGTGGGTGGTGCCGCTTGGCCCCCAGACGTAACGCATGCGCCACGCTCGGTAAGGGCAGCATACGCTCGAAGCGGGTCTCGATCTGCACCCGTCGATCAATAGACTGCTGATTGAGCAGGCCAATGCCCATCCCGGCAGCAATGGCCGCCAACATCCCCGCCACCGACGGACATTCCACCGACACCTGGCAGGCAATACCCGCGGCGCTCAGCCGCTCTTCCGCCAGGCGGCGGTAAAAACAGTCCGGCCCATAGCTAACCAGCTTCACCCTGTCTCCTGACTGATAGCGCCACCCCGGTGGCACACACCAGTGAATGCGCTCCGTTGCCAGCACCACATCTTCTGCGCTCAGCGCATCGCAAAACTGTTGATGCAGCACCAGATCCAGCGTCCCTTGATCCAGTGCGTTACGCAGCACCTGGCTTTGCTCGATTACCAACTGCACATCCACCTGCGGGTGTTGGTGGGTGAATGCCGCCAGCAAGGCCGCCAACTGCGGTAAAGACATCTGCTCCGTGGCGCCAAAACGCACCCTGCCCTGCAATAACGAGGGGGCGAAATGCGCCAATGCCCGATCGTGAGCCTGCAAAATCTGCCGCCCATGCGACAACAGGGCCTCGCCATCCGCTGTGGCGGTCAACGTCATGCCCTGACGATCGACCAGTCTGCGCCCCAACTGCTCTTCCAGACGTTTGATTTTCCAACTCACCGCCGACTGGCTGAGATTGAGCTGTTGTGCCGCACGCGTCATGCTACCGGTATCGATAACGCTCAATAGCGCTCGCAATGCATCAATGGATAAACGCTGATTCATAAGCAGACCATGACAAAAGTTGGATTTAATCACCATAACTTGTCATTAGCGTCATGGAAAGACGGTAGGTATGGTTTGTCTACAACACGACAATCAGTGAGTCATCATGAACGACTTAACCTCTCTGCTTAATCAGCAAGTTATCATTCAGGGTCACCGTATTGCCACCGGCATCCAGGGCGCAGGTGAACCGCTGGTGTTGGTACACGGCACCCCTGCCCACTCGATCATCTGGCGAGATTTGTTACCCAGCCTGACGGCAGCGGGCTTCAGGGTTTATATCTACGATTTACTGGGCTACGGTGCATCAGAACGCCCGTTGTCGGCAGACACCTCAATTGCAGCACAGGCGGAATTCCTGATCGGCCTGCTGGACCACTGGCAACTGGATTCCGCCCACGTGTTTGGTCACGATATTGGGGGCGCATTGTCACTGCGTGCAGCGTTCGAGCACTCCCGACGCTTTCGCTCGCTGACCATCGCGGATATTTGCAGTTACGACTCCTGGCCTTCTCCGACCTGGCGCGGCATCCGTGATAGCTATCGCCAGTACGCGGTCATGGACGCGTCACAGCACGAGCAAACGCTGGCTCGCCAACTGAAAATGGCGGTGTTCAACAAGTCGCGGATGTCCGGAGAGCTATTGCAGCACTATCTGGCGCCGATCGTCGGTGTGGTCGGCCAACCGGCATTTTATCAACATCAAATCGCCCATTACGACGCCCGCTATACTGAAGACTTCGCCCAGCGCCTGCCAGAGCTCCGCCTGCCGGTGCAAATCCTCTGGGGTGAGGACGATGAATGGCAGCCGGTAAGTTACGCCTACCGTTTGCAGGGCGATATTCCCGGAGCCAGGCTGCAGGTGATCCCACAGGCAGGACATTTTTTAATGGAAGACGCGCCGGAAACGGTAGCCCAACGGCTGGTGACGTTTATTCATTCACTTAAATCGGTCGAATAGACCCAGGAGAACATGATGCAACTGATTGGCATGCTGGATTCACCCTATGTGCGCCGGGTGGCAATTTGTCTGAAATTATTGGAGATCGAGTTTGAGCATCACGCCATTTCGGTGTTCCGCGGTTTTGAACAATTCAAAGCCATTAATCCGGTGGTGAAAGCCCCAACGCTGGTGCTGGCCGACGATCAAATCCTGATGGACTCTTCGTTGATCCTGGAGTATGCCGCCGGCATCGCCCCCACCGGCAAGGCTCTGCTGCCGACTCAGGGCGCTGCACGACTCTATGCTCTGCAACTGACTGGGCTGGCGCTGGCCGCCTGCGAAAAGACGGTGCAGATCGTTTATGAGCAGCAGTTACGGCCGCAGGAGAAACAGCATCAACCCTGGTTGGATCGCGTTCAGGGCCAACTGCTGGCAGCCTACGCCGAACTGGAGAAACAGTTGCTGCGAGCCCCCGCAACACCTCAGGTTACGGGCAGCGCTGAGGTCAGCTTGGCGGTGGCCTGGAGCTTCACTCAACTCATGCTACCCGCGCTGATTAGCGCCGATCACCACCCGACGCTGGCGGCATTTGCCGCCCAGGCCGAGCGGCATCCTGCGTTTATCAATACTCCACAGGTTTAACCCGCCGAGGCGCGCGTCATACAACGTTGGCGTCGCTCGTCCACCCGCTTGGCAAACCAGGCGGTGGTCAGCTTACGGGTAATTTTCGGGCTTTCCAGTTGAATGCCCGGCAGCATTTCCCGTGGCAGTTTCTTGCCGGTGGTTTTCTCCGCCAGAGCATAGACTCGCTCATACAGGTCGGTGTCGGCAAACTCCAGCAAATCACCCTTTTCCAACGCCCGGCGAATCGACGAGTTGCTCATATCCAGGCGCTTGCCGAGGGTACGCACGGCCAGTTCGGTAGTGCCCGGCTTGTCGGTGCCGTAGTTAATCAAATCGCCGTCCAGTGCCAGCGGAATACCCGTCGTCCGGCTGACTGCACTTTGGAAAGCCGCGTTGCGGCTGGCGTACCAACCGGCATTGAAGTCGGCAAAGCGGTAAATTGGTTGGCTGTAGTTGGCCGGATACCCCAGCAGGTGAGCGATACCGAAATACATGCCACCACGGCGGCTGAACACTTCGCGGCGGATTGAGCCGTCAATCGGGTACGGATAACCTTTGGCATGGGCTTCGGCGAAGGCAATACTCACCTGCATTGGCCCAGCGGTATGCACCGGATTCAGGCTGCCAAACAGCTTCTGCCCCATCGGCACCGAATCGATCATGTCATCAAAAATATCGCTCAGGTCTTTCTCTGTGCGCACCTTATCCAACCGTTCGCTGTAGCTCTTGCCATTCGACGATTTTATCAGCAAGGCGGTGTGCACCAGGAAATTGGGAATATGCAGTTGGTCGGCGCGGCGGTCGATCTCTTTCCAGGCGATTTTTGGCAGCCCCGGCACCGGCGGGTTGGCCTGGAAGGTCGACTCCTGCTCGGTGACAGCCAGCACCGAACACAGGTTTTGGTCGCTGGGTTCAATACCCTGCGCGGCAAAGGCGGCAGTGATATCGGTGGCCCAGCCCTGGCGATCGGCGGTATTGGCCGGCATTAACCGCACCAACTGGGCTTTGACGTCTGCCGGACGTTGCACCGGCGCCGTAGGCGTTTTAGTGGTACAGCCAGCCAGCACCAGCAGCGCGAGCAGACTCAACGGACGTAAGGTCATCGGGTTGATAAAACGGCGAATTAGCATCTTTTCCCTGATCGTTTTAGCTTAAACTGCACTGACGTTAGCCCAGTCGCAGACCCTGATCCAGTTTAAATATGCCGTTTCGGTCGTTAGTACCGGGCCATGAAAGGAAAATAACCGTCAAGGAACAACCCAATGATTGAACTCAGAGACATGAGCCAGCAGGAATTCGAGCGTTACTGCACTCACGCAATCGAAGAATATGCCAGTGATCTGCAGCGTTCTCTGCTGCTGAGCCAGGAACAGGCGCTGGTGGAAGCCGCAGCCACCTATAACGACTCGTTGCCCCAGGGGTTGGCGACGCCCAACCACAGGTTGGTTTGTGCCCGGCTGGTGGGAGCAGAAGAGAATATTGCCATCGTCTGGTACAACATCAAACAACGCACCTACGGTAAGCAGCTATTTGTTTATGATTTTGAAGTCGATGCCGCCTGGCGTGGCAAGGGCTACGGTGAGAAAATCCTCAGCGCGGTGTTGGACGCAGGACGGGCTGCCGGTGCACAATATGCCGAGTTGGCGGTCTTCGACGACAATCCGACGGCGGCCAGACTATATACCCGGCTCGGCTTCAGGGCGGTCAATACCCGAATGCACCGTAAGCTCTAAATCACGCCTTTCATGCTACTGGGCATTTTCAATGGCCCCATAAACATGTATTTTATATGCAACATATAAAATCATTCTGTTCGCCCGCCACATGCGGCAACGCAGAACCCAAGGAGTGATACATGAACGAACTGCTTTGTTATAAAACCCTGCCAGAATGGAACAGCACCACGCTGCCGGAGAGTTTCCAGCAAAAGCACAACACCCAAAGCGGCACCTGGGCCAAACTCAGGCTACTGAGCGGGACATTGACCTTCGCACTGATGAACGAACAGGGCGAGACTACCGAAACCTGGCAGTTCAGCCCCGAGAGCCAACCGCCGTTTATCGAGCCGCAGCAATGGCACCGCATCGTTTCATTCTCCGATGATATGACCTGCCAACTGGCTTTCTATTGTTCGCCGGAAGATTACTACCACAAGAAATACCAACTGACGCGTACCCACTCCGAAGTGATCGAAGCCGTGCAGCGTATCGCGCCCGGCAAAACACTGGATCTGGGCTGCGGCGGCGGGCGCAATTCGCTTTATCTCAACCTGAAAGGCTTTGACGTCACGGCATGGGACAAACACGGCCCATCGATTGATAATCTCAACGGCATCATCGATAGCGAAGGTTTGTCGCACCTTCGCGCCAGCGTGCAAGACCTCAACACCCACAGCTTCAGCGGCGAATACGACTTTATCCTTTCTACCGTGGTGTTGATGTTCCTCAACCCGGCGCAGATCCCCTCGCTGGTGAAAAACATGCAGGACAGTACCGTCAACGGCGGTTACAACCTGATTGTCGCGGCGATGGATACACCGGATTATCCTTGTAGCCTGCCTTTCCCGTTCACCTTTAAACAGGGTGAGCTGAAAGAGTATTACGCCGGTTGGGAAGTGCTTAAGTACAACGAAGAGGTTGGCCAACTGCACAAGACCGACGCCGCCGGTAACCGCATTTCACTGCGTTTCGCTACGCTGCTGGCACGCAAGCCATAACCCCTTTTTGACCCG
This sequence comes from Serratia proteamaculans, assembly GCF_008830365.1. GTDB lineage: Bacteria > Pseudomonadota > Gammaproteobacteria > Enterobacterales > Enterobacteriaceae > Serratia > Serratia proteamaculans. The sequence continues at coordinate 829,456 of NZ_WBKI01000002.1, forward strand.
TGTGTAACGAGCGGCGAAATACGGCAAACAACATGAAGTTTATTACGTTGCCAACCCGCCTCCGCGGCGTTAGGATCGCGCCCGGCTACGGGTGTAGCCAGTGTTATTGGCTGTCAGTTCCGCGCATGGAGAGGTTATTGTGTTAGAGAGTTTTGGCGTCCTGAATCTTTGGACCTATCTGGCCGGGGTGATTTTTATCATCATCCTGCCGGGCCCGAATACGTTGTACGTGCTGAAAACCGGCGTGACACGCGGTGTGCGAGCTGGCTATACCGCCGCACTGGGCGTGTTTATCGGTGATGCAATTCTGATTTTCTGCGCCTATATCGGCGTGGCTTCGCTGATCCGCACCACGCCGTTCCTGTTTACCCTGGTGCGTTTTCTCGGCGCGATTTACCTGCTGTTTCTGGGTGCAAAAATTCTCTATGCCACCTTTATCCAGAAAAACGCGGCGCAGCATCAACAGATTGAAGGCAGCCACAGTATTCTGCGCAAATCGCTGACGCTCAGCCTGACCAACCCGAAAGCGATCCTGTTCTATGTATCATTCTTCGTACAGTTTATCGACTTCGACTATGCCCACACCGGCCTGTCGTTCACCATTCTGGCGTTGATCCTCGAGTCGGTCAGTTTTCTCTATATGACCACGCTGATCTTCTCCGGCGCGATGCTGGCGCACTTCTTCAACCACAAGAAAGGCCTGGCAAAACTGGGCAATGGTCTGATTGGTCTGCTGTTCCTCGGCTTCGCCACCCGTCTGGCGACCCTCAGTTCCTGATCCGGTTCCCTAACGGCTGACCCGTTCAGCCGTTAGCTTTTCCTCCATAATGTCACGCAGGGCAAACCGATTGTCAGGCAGACAAAAGTCGATCCTCTCCACCTGCTGTAAGCTTTTAAGGTTAACGATTTACCCAAAATAATTGGAGCTGCATCAAGGCGGCTAGCGAGTGAATCCCGATGAGCTTACACAAGTAAGTAATTCGCGTGAGTGAGTGAAACCAACACAGATGTAGCTTCAATAATTAAGGGTACGACCTTTTTTGTCTGACAGGAGGGCGTATGCCTGACAATACCCTAGCAGTGATGGACAGCGTTTCGCGTTTTCTCGATCGTCATCATGGGCTGTATATCGACGGCCAATGGTGCGAAGCCAGCACCGAAGGCCGGTTGGCGGTGTATAACCCCGCCGACGGACAGCAAATATCCTCCACCGCCGATGCCAACGCACAGGACGTCGCGCATGCCGTGCAATCGGCCCATCAGGCTTTTACCTCCGGGATCTGGGCACAGCGTTTACCCGCCGAGCGCGAACGCATTTTACTGCGCTATGCCGATCTGGTTGAGCAACACACCGAAGAACTGGCCCAGTTGGAAACGCTGGAACAGGGCAAGTCGATCAATATCGCCCGCATGTTCGAAGTCGGCTGTACGCTGAACTGGATGCGCTACACTGCCGGGCTGACCACCAAGATCACCGGCCAAACGCTGGACGTGTCGATCCCGATGCCGCCGGGTGCCAAATATCAGGTATATACCCGCAAAGAACCGATTGGCGTAGTGGCCGGTATTGTGCCGTGGAACTTCCCGCTGATGATCGCCATGTGGAAAGTGATGCCGGCGCTGGCGGCGGGTTGCTCTATCGTCATCAAACCTTCGGAAACCACCCCTCTCACCGTGCTGCGCATGGCCGAACTGGCCACCGAGGCCGGTATTCCGCCGGGCGTATTCAACGTGGTAACCGGCAAAGGCGCCGGCTGCGGCAAGGCACTGACCGAACACCCGCTGGTCGCCAAAGTGAGCTTTACCGGCTCCACGCCGGTCGGCAAAGGTATCGCACGCGCAGCGGCAGATCGTCTGACCCGCGTTACGCTGGAACTGGGCGGAAAAAACCCGGCCATCGTGCTGAAAGACGCCGATCCCCAACAGGTCATCGAAGGCCTGATGGCAGGCAGCTTCCTCAATCAGGGCCAGGTGTGCGCCGCCAGTTCGCGGATTTATATTGAAGCACCGATCTACGACACCCTGGTGGCCGGGTTCGAGCAGGCGGTGAAATCCCTGACCGTCGGGCCGGGCATGGATGCCAATGCCCAGATCAACCCGTTGGTATCCAGCGATCACCGTAATAAAGTGGCAGCCTATCTGGACGATGCCAGATCCAAGCATGCGGAGCTGATCAGCGGCGCGAGCGGGCCGGATTCGCAGGGGTTTTATATTCCGCCGACACTGGTAATTAACCCAGACGATAAGCTGAACCTGACGCGCGAAGAAGTGTTTGGTCCGGTGGTGAATCTGATTCGGGTGGCGGACGCCGAAGAAGCGCTGCGCAAAGCCAACGACACCGACTACGGTCTGACCGCCAGTCTGTGGACCACCAGTCTGCAGGCAGCAATGGCGTATACGCCACGCATTCAGGCCGGTACGGTCTGGGTCAATACCCATACGTTGATTGACGCCAACATGCCTTTCGGCGGCTTTAAACAATCGGGCAGTGGCCGCGACTTCGGCCCGGACTGGCTGGATGCTTATACCGAATCCAAATCGGTGTGCATTCGTTACTAAAGAGCGCCTTCATCATCAATAGCGCCGCAGAAGGCGCTATTGATACTGCTTGCGGTATTCGCTCGGCGAAACGCCAAAACGGCTTTTGAAGGCGGTGGAAAAGTGGCTGTGATCGGCAAAACCCCAGTCATAACCGATAGTGGCCAGTTTCTGCCGCTCCGGCGCGCTGCGTAACGCCTGTGCGCACAAATCCAGGCGGCGGTGCTTGATATATTGCGCCACCACCAGCCCCTGACGAGCAAACATCCGATACAGACTGCGCACCGAAACGCCAAGCTCATCGGCGATCCACTCCGGCCGTAACTGCGGCGACTGAATATGCGTATCGATAAACGCCAGCGTACGGCTGAAGCTGCGTGGAGGACTGTCTTCCCCCACCACACGATCGACCAGCGCCGGACGCAACAGCGTCGCAACCGCGTTCAGGATCGCCTCACTCTCTGGAGCACTCATCTGTGAATCTTGCATACACCCCAGCACCAGTTGCCGGCTAAGGCGCACCACGCTGCTTTGCGCATCAAGCCGCCGCACGCACTGTACATCGGACGCAGACTGCTCAAGATAGCTGCGCGGCATCAGCAATGAAATTTGGCGGGAGTCTTGTTGAAAGGTAAAGCTGCTGGTGCGCGAAGCGTCGATTAGCGTGACGTCACCGGCGGACAACACCGCCTGCCGATCGCCCTGCTCCATCAATGAGCTGCCACGTAGCTGAAATACCGTGAAAAAGTGCGAACCGTCGCTACGGACAATCTCCTGTTGGGTACGATACAACCGGGTCTGAGCGGCATCCACCACGCTCAGGCGTAGCGCGTGGGCACGGAATTCCTGCATAGCACCGCTAAAGCCAGGCCCCAATGTCCTGGCGCAAAAGCGGCCGCAGGCGGAGTTGATTTTCGCCAACCACTCCTCGAAACCGGCCTCCCTGACCTGTGCGGAAATTGCCATGCTTTACCTCTTCCAACATCAGCGTTGAACAGAAAATCAACATAACAACCCGATAACATACAAGCAATGCCGGAGCCGGGATTTGGCACTGGGATCACAGATTGCGCCTTACTCCACGCAACATGAAAAACCCGGCCGCAGCCGGGTAGGTAAAACAAGAGTAAGGGGAAAATCTTAAGGCTGGGTGGTCAGCAGATAGCGGACCACGGCGGCGTACTCTTTGGCGTAGCCGTCAACGCTTTGGCTCGCCATACCGGCATTGTCGATCTTGTACTTGCCGGAAACATAAAACGATGGCGTGGCGCGCACGTCCAGCGCTTTGACCGCTTCATTCTGTTTGGCAATCATGCCCTTCACCAGCAGGCTGTGGCGCGCATTTTCATAGGTGGCCGCATCGACACCGGCAGCGGCAAACACCCGCTGAATATCCTGTTCACTGTTGATGGCACGCTTCTTTTGCAACTCGTCGAACAGCATGCCTTCGATTTTGTCCTCAATGCCCATCACCATCGCCACCGACCAGGCCTCGGTCAGCTCATTCCCCAGTTTACCCATCAGGCCAACGTGGTATTTGGTCAGTTTGGTGCCCTCAGGCAATGCCTGGCTGACGGTGCTACCCACATGGTAAGTCTCGGCAAACTGATAGCACGGGCCGCAATAGAAAGAGAAAAACTCCACCACCGCAGGGGCAGAGGCCACCGGCTTATCCAGGCGGGTATATTGTTCACCCGCGCGGTAATCCGCCGCCGCAGCGACAGCAGGAAGCAATAACGCCAGTAACGCACCGGCAAGCAGTCGATTCACTTTAGCCAACTTAAATACTCCAATTCAGATGAGAACATTGTCCCTAACGCCGTTGTTTATAATCAAATTATCGGTTCAAGGCCAGGCTTTATTACCTTGTATCTATGTGGAATTGACCCATATCAAAGGTGTCGGGCTGAGAGTCGGTGGTGCTCTCCAACTCAGGGACTATGCTTAAAGGAAGGCGTTGACCGGTGCGTAGCGGCACCAGGAAATCCGATACCGAGGTTAAAATGACATCGATTAATAAGAACATTGGCGAATACGACTTCACCGCGCAAAAGAGAGCCGACATGATCACCGGCACCATCAGCGGTGAATTCCCGGACAGCGATGCCAGCCTTCCCCTGCTGCCATTCTCCGGGACCTTTGCCGCCCCTTCCGTGGCAGAAGCCATCACAGAGATTAAACGTAAGTTCCCCCATATAGAGCCGGCCATTATCGATGTATTACGCGATGAAATGCTCAGGGCGGGATATTAACCCGCCCTTTTAAAACAACAGAATAAGCAAACGCCAGAGAGCCGCTCCGCTAATCACTATTAGTAAGGGAATACGCTGCGTCAGCGTTCACTGACGCAGCAGGGTAAAACTAGTTTTTTGGCAGTTGAATGCGCACGACGCTTTCCGGTTTACCGGCCTTGGTGCTGGCACCGTCATTTTTCACCGTCACGAACAGCACGTTGTTGCGGGTGTCCAGCGCCAGGCTGTTAGGGTGCGGTGGCAGTTCTACCCTTTGCTGGCGTTTGAGAGTCTTCGAATCGAACACCGTCAAGGTACCTGCTCCGTGATCGACACGGATCCCTTTACGGTTAGCGACGTAAACCCGCTGGTTACGATCGTCCAGCAGCAGACCGATCGGCACTTCGTCGGTTAATTCGCTGGCCAACACCTTGCCGCTGTCCGCATCCAGTGCAAACACCCGATGGCCACTGCTGCGCTTCGCGTAGTCATGCCCCAAATGAGTGTTACGGTAGTTATCGCGATCGATGCCCTGATCTACGCCTAACAAGCGGTTGTTCTTGCCGTCATACACCAGGTTCAGCAATTGATCCGCCTGGATCTCCTGAGTGGAGGCGATCGCCAACGTATCGGCATTCAGGGTGATCAGTTGCCCCTGCATGTTGGAGACGAAGACCCGCCGCCCTTTTTCATCGATAGTGATCCCCACCGCGTTGTAACCGAAACCGGGGATGGTTTTCTCCAGTTTTTTGGTTTTGGTGTCCACCACAAACAGCACGCTGTCGACCCCGAACCCCAGTCCCGGCAAGAACAGGCGGCCGGTCTGCGCATCATATTTTGCCTCACGGATGCGGTATTGATAATCCTCGGTGATCTTGAAGCGCTTCAGCTCCTCGAGCAGGAACTCCAGCCGCTTGCCGCTGATGCCGGCATCTTTGTAGGTCTTTGCCAGCATCGATTTTTCGGTCACGGGAATGCTGTCCAGAGCAAGGTTGGTAGTGGTATCCACCACGCCGACAGTGCCATTGAAGCCCTGCGTCAGATAGAGTCGATGACCGGCATCATCCAGCGCCACGCCAAAGCCTTTTACCTGCAGAGGGATTTCCGCCTGCACCGCCAGCGTGGCCGGATCCAGACGCAGCACGCGAGATTTCGCCTCTTCCTTCCAGTCCGGTGCGCTAACAAACAGCGACTGCTGGCTTGGGCTATAGGCCATCTCCACCACCGCCGACGACAACGGCTGACGCTTGATATCCTCTGGCTTAATCCCGCTATCACGGGCCTGTGCCGCCCCCGCTACCACCAACGACGTGGCGATCAACAGTGACAATAAAGCGCGAGGTGTTCCTGGTGTTCCAGACATCCGTTTATCTCCATGAAAGTAATAAAGTCAGTTAGGGTGAACAACGTCATTGCTGTGGTGCCGGTGGCAGAGCCGCAAGTTGCATCTCCCCACTTGCCTGCTGAGAAAAATGCGAAAACACGTGCTCAATGGTGCCGGCGATCAGCCCCGCCTGTTGCGCGGTATAGTGATCGGTACGGTAGGTCATCATCACGCGCAGGGATTTCACGCCATCGAGATTTTCTTCCATCACTTCAAACTGCAGGCCGAGCAAGGATTCGGTTTTCTCCGGCTCCACCTGACGGTAGGCTACCGTGCTGCCGTCCTGCAGGGTAAATGCGCCGTTCAGCTTGATGCGGCTGTGGATCTGAATAAACACTTCGAACATGTGGTTCTTGCGATCGGCATCTACACCAAACAACCCTTCCTCCACCAGATCGATGGGAATATCGGTGTAGGGCATCGAACCGTTAATGGTGTTTTTAACCTGGTCGATCAGCCCCGCCACCGTAAGCTGTTCACCAAAGCGCACCCGGTGCACCACCACGGTAGTAAAGTAGCCGATGGTGTCGAAGAACTCGGCGTCGTTACGGCCTGAGGTAGAGGTGCCCACCAGCAGATCCGCCGGACCACCCAGCAGCCGCAGCGCCGTGGTAATACCGGCGTAGACTACGTTGAACAGTGAGGCGTTGTTCTTTCTGGCCTGCGCATACAGCCCATCGGCCACCGCCGGGTCGATGTCGAACTCCAGCCAGCCGCCGTTGACGTCGGCCTCTGCCGGTACCGCAGGGTGGTGCGAGGGTTCCTGCTGGAACAATGGCTGGCCGACCGGCGCATCGCGCAGGTTATCAAGCCAGTAATCCAGGTGTTGCTGGACGACGCCGCCCGCCTGCTGCTGTCGGGCAAAGGTATGAAACTGCGGTACTTCACTGTTCCACTGCGCTGGCTGCCCCGCCATGCGGTCACGGTAAGCCATGCCCAGTTCGTCCATCATCAGGTTCAGCGACCACTCGTCGATCACCACATGATGGAACAACAGCGAAAGCAATTGCTGACCGGTTGCCGCATCACGCAGGAAGGTGGCGCGCAACGGCAATTCGGCAGTCAGGTCAAAGCGGTGATCCCCCGCCCTGGCCAGCAACTCGCTGGCCTTACCGGCCGGTGTGTCATCGGAGAAAGAGAACCAGGCGTAATCCAGCAGCTCAGCGACCGGCACCACCTGTTGATACACCTCCCCCTGACGTTGAATAAACAGCGAGCGTAATACGCTATGGCGCGTCATCACGTCGATAAACGCCTGACGCAGCGCCGTTTCGTCTACTGGATCGAGGAAGCTGATGGCAAAGGGCAGGTTGAAGATCTCGTCGTGACCAAACGCCTCGTAAACTTTCCACAGGGAATGCTGCGCCAGAGATAACGGTGCTTGGACGGCTTCGCCCTGGGATTGCGTGGCGAGTTCCTGCGCGACCGGTAGCGCCACCGCATGACGTTTGGCGTAAGCCGACAATCCTCGGGCGGTGGCGTGACTGAACAGATCGTTAATATTGAGTTCGATGCGGTGCAGGCTGAGCAAACGACCGATGACGCGGGTGGCCACCAGCGAGTGTCCGCCACGGTCGAAGAAATCTTCATCGGCGGTCATCTCCGGTGCGACCAGCGCATCGCGGAATTCCGCCAGGATCAGTTGGGCGATCTCTGCATTTTCTTCCTGCGTATCTTCGACGGCCAAAATGCACTCGGCCAGGGTGGACGGTGGTTCTGCAGCGGCAAGCAGCGCCGTGGTTATCATCCCTCCGGCGAGGAAAGCGACAAACTGCTCCAGCAGGAAAGGGGCTGCATGTGGGGTTAAGCGGGGATCGGCCACCAGTTCCAACACCACCGAATCCGGATCCGGCAGGCTCAACGCCAGCACCAATTCAAAAGGGGTGTGCAGCGGCGGCAGTAATAGCCGTTCGGCACTGACACCGTCAAGTTGCAGCGCCACCGACGGGTCCGCCAGCCAGGTCACCAGCAGTTGGGCCCACTGAGGATTGGCCGCTTCTGCCGTTTGCTGTGCCAGCAGTCGGCTTTCCGCCGCAGGATCCGTAGGCTGCAGGGTCAGACGTTTCAATCGTGCCATGCTCATCCAGGCATCCAGACCACTCGCCTGCTGCGCGTCGTCCTGCGGCACACTCAATTGCACCGGCAGCCCGCCGGATTGAGCTGAGATAAAGCGACCAAAGCGCACGGCAATCGCCGCCAGCAGCGTCGCCGGGTTGTCTGCGACCGGCAAGACTTTGCGCGCTACGCGGGTCGCTATACGCACCCCGGCCTGTGCCAGAAGCGCATCCTGGGGTACGGATGTCTGGTAATCCCGCAGAGCCGTCGCCTGACGTGGCCACGGCAGTACCAAATCTGCCGTTTCCGGCTGCGGGGCCACCGCAGGGGTCGTGGCAAAGCTCTGCGTCGGCTCAATTCCGTTATACAGCGCCGACAGCGTGGTCAATAATTGCCGACAGGAGAGCGTTGGGGCCAAAATATCGTGTGCCACCACGCCCAGTACCGTACCAACACCGGTGAATAATAGAAAACGCATCGGCGCTTCACACGCCAGTTCGAGAGGCGTGGCCTGCACCTGCAACACACGGCTAACCGCCTGTCGTTCATCTGTCACTGCCTGAATGCTCACCGGGTTTAGCGTCGCGTTACCGCGCAACTTGCATAAGCCCTGCTCGTCATCAAAGTCATAACGCACGTCCAGCTCTGGCATTAGCCGCGTCAGGGCTTCAAGCGCACTGACCAACCGGCCGATATCCGGCTCACCGCCTAATCGCCAAGCCATTGCCTGCTGGCTGCCACCATCACCCCGCTGCTGGTGCATAAACCACGCCAGCTCTTCCGCTTCGCTTAATGGCTGAGAGGCCTCTGCCGCCCGCGCGCCCAGCTTCTCAAACGCCAGATCCAGACGCTGGGCCTCGTCATCGCTAAGAATATTGTCAAAATAACCGCTCACTGCTCTATCTCCTTGTGCCCGGCCACGCCGGAACATCGGGGAACGCTGATGATAAGAAGGGGCGTCGATACGCCCCTTGTGCAGACTGGCTGCTAACGCATCAGAAGGTCAGTTCAAGTGCCGCACCGATCATACGCGGACGCTGTTGAGACGCCGTATACACATCATTGCCGGTCACCATCACGCGACGTTCCGAATCAAACAGGTTCTGTGCATACAGAGTGGCGCGGCCATAGGCAAAGGTGTACGCCAGTTGGGTGTTTGCCGACCAATAGGAACCGATATGCCCGCGTGAGTCGTTGTCGTACTGTGAGTAGTAAGAGTCTGAGAACGCCACGTTGCCGCTCAATTCCAGCCCGGCCATCAGCTGGTACTTGGCACCCATGTTGGCCGTATAGGCCGGTGCGCGCGCCAACTCATGCCCTTCTACGCCGCTACCCGAGAACTTCTTGATCTTGGTCTTCAGCAGGCCAACGTTGGTGAACAGCTCGAAGTCCCAGCGCGGCTGCCAGGTAGCGCCCATTTCCGCACCGTAGGTTTCCACCTTGTCGGCATTGCGTATCACACTCGAGTTCTCGCCCAAAGAATAAGGCAGTTGCATATCCTTGTAGTCGTTATAGAAAACGTTGCTGGTCAGGATGACGTTGGCATCTTTCAAGTGATGACGGGAATACAGCTCATAGTTCCAGACATACTCGGAGCCATAGGTGTAGTTGACCACCGGCGTGCCGATAGTGATGCCTGCGCCACCGGCGTTATAACCGCGCGCCACCTTGGCACCGTAGGTCTGGGTATCCGTCGGTTTCCAGGCCAGATCGAGCTTCGGCAGGAACACGTCGTAGGTCTCGTCGAAGTCGATACGCGCGGTGTTGCTGCCGCCGGTACGACGGCGATGCTCGTGCTCCAGGCGGCTGGCAGCGGTAAGATCAACTTTTGGCGTGATGGCAAAGGTCAGTTCGGCAAAGGCTGAATTAGTGTCGGTTTTATCCTTGAAACTGGAACCACCGAAAATATTGACGAATTCATCCTGCTTGGCGTGGAAATAGCGCAACCCCGCCAACCCATGCAGACGGCTATCCGGCCCACCAAAGCGTGCCACCGGCTCCACATGCACCTCTTTACCGTTAACTTCAGCATATTGAATGTTGTAAGCAGTAGGACGGTTGATATTAAAGTCGGTGTAGATCACCCGGTTTTCCAGCGTCAGGCTGTCGGACTGTTCCCAGGCGATATCCCAAACACCACTGTTGTTGTTGCTTTTAAACACCGCGCGACGGGGATCGTGGCGTGGGTTAGTAGGGTGAACCAGTGGGTTGAGGCTCTCGTTTTGCGGTGAGGTGCTGCCAAAATGGTTAAAGGTCAGCTTGGTGGTCAGTTCGCGCATACCTGCCGGGTTGAACAACAGCTTGGCGCGGGCGGTGGTAGCTTCTACCTCGCGCGGATCGCCCACCGGTTCATAAGCAGGGAGGTCGGCATCACTGCGGCGACGCTGACGATCAACGCTGACGCGGAACGCCAACTGATCCTCCACCAATGGGCCGGAGGCCATGGCGGACAACTGCGAAGAATGCTGATTGCCAACCCCGCCCTTAAAGGCGCTTTCCCAGTCGAAAGTGGGATCCTTACTGGTCATCACAATGGCACCGGCAATGGCGTTACGCCCCTGGATATAGCTCTGTGGGCCGAGGAACACTTCAACACGATCCAGATCCCACAGCGACTGCGGGCCGTAGGCTTGTTCGTTATAGGTTAGCGAGCGGCCATCCAGTGACAGATTGAGGCGCGGACGGGTGCCGCTGAGAAAGGCATTGGCACCGGTGTTAGGACCGGAGCCATCGATACCGCGCACGGTGGGCAAATTGTTGCCAATACCCAAATCCACCACGTTGGTGGTCATACGTAGCAAATCAGGGATCTGCAATGCATTGGGCATAGATGCAATACGTTCACTGTCGAACACTTGCACGCTGGAGCCGGTATCAAAAATGCTGCGTTTAATTTTTTCGCCGGTAACCAACAGGCTCTCCGAGTCCTGCCAATTATCGTTACGTTTGCTGTCGGCGGTTTCCTGAACCTTCTCGTCCACGACGGCGGCGTTAACGCTGCCCACCGACAAAGAGCAAAGACCCAGAAAGAGTGAGGAAAATGCCCCAATGGCCTGTAAGCCTGCTTTTTCCTTGTTTCCTACGATTTTATGCCTTTGAGCCGCTGAATGCTTGCTCATAGATGTATTCTCCTTTCATCCCAGATGCACAAAAATTTAATTGTTTTCACATAGGTAACGACGCTGATTCTCACACTGACAATGGCATTGCGGCCTTCCTGACCTTGCTATGCATATCCCTGCCGCGGACAACCGCCCCACGCCAGAGAGACTGCGGGCGGAAGCGGTTTTTTGTCTGGAAACGTAAAGAAATGTTAATAATGATAATATTTTACATTTTTTAATGCAAATCATTATCACTTAAGTAAGTGAGCGCGTTAAAAAACAATCAGAAGGGAAAGCAATAAAGCGAAATTTTCAAATCACCAAAAAAGCCAATGATTTCATTTAAAATGAATATAAAACATAACTATATCGATATTACTATTTTATCACCCTGAGGAAATACCGTGATTAACCTCATTACTCCCGCGCCTTATACCAACAAATAAAAATAGTAATAATTTTCATTCCCATTAACATTGCAATATATTCTTACAGTCTCTCAATACTGATGGAAACCCAATGAAAGCGTTGACCACGATGCAGGCCGCCTACTGGGTGGGCCGGCAATCCGAAGCGCCGCTGGGGGGCGTGTCCGCCCACCTGTATGCGGAATTTAACTGCTGCGACCTGGACGTCGAACGACTGAGACAGGCCGTTGCCACTCTTTACCAGCATCACCCGATGCTGCGCCTGCAGATCACCGTCGACGGCCAGCAGACCATCGCCCCCTGCGGCCCGCAGCATGGCCTGCAGTTGGACGATTTTAGCCAGGCGAATACTGTCGATGTCACCCACCGGCTTGCCGAAAAACGTCTGGCAAAAAGCAGCCAAAAGTTGCCGCTGGAACAGGGTATCCCCTGTGATATCAGCCTCAGTCTGTTGCCGGGTGGCCACAGCCGGTTGCATGTCGATCTGGACATGATCGCCGGAGATGCCATGGGTTTCCGTGTGCTAATGGAAGATTTGGCGCGCTTTTATCATCAGTGTCCCGCCGCCCCCAACGACAACGGCGTGGCCTACTTTGACTACCTCGACCGACAGCATGCCGATACGGCGCTGCAAGTACGCCGCACCCACGCTCAGGGTTGGTGGCGGGAACGCCTGGCTCAATTGCCACCCGCCCCGCACCTGTTGCGAACGCCGGACCGCTGCCGTAGCGATCGGCTGGCGCTGCAACTAAACGCCAAAGAAACCAAAGCACTGGAAGATGCGGCCAAAGCGCACCGCATCACGCTTTCATCGTTGTTTTTAGCGCTGTTCGCCGTCACCGTCGGCCACGGCTGGAACCTGTCGCGTTTTCGGCTAAACGTGCCGTTATTCCATCGGGCCGAGGAGAACGTCGGCAATATCATTGGCGACTTCTCCAATTTGGTGCTGCTCGGCGTGGAGCTGGATCCTGCTGAAAACCTGCCTGCCTTCTGCCAACGCCTGATGGCGCAACTGGCGGAGTTGATTACCCATGCCGACTATCCGGGCGTCAGCGTGATGCGCGATTTGTCGCGCCTGCAGGGCAGCATTCAGCCTTCACCGGTGGTGTTTACCGCCGGTTTCGGCATCCACGGTAAGGCGCTGTTCTCCGACAACGTCACCCACACCTTTGGCCCGCTGGAATGGGTGATATCCCAGGGGCCACAGGTGGCGCTGGATGCTCAGGTGGCACACGCCAACGGCGGCATTTTGATCAACTGGGACGTGCGCCTGGACGCCTTTCCAGATCGGCTGCTGTCACAGTTGTTCGCCACCTACGGCGCCTTGCTGAAACGGGCCGCCAACCGGCCTGACAGCTTCAGGCAGCCGCTGGCACAGTGGCTGGAACCATGCTCCGCAGCCGCGTTGGCCCGCCAAATACCGGTGCGTCAATTGCTGCACCGGTTGCTGGCGCGTGTCGTGCCGGATGCCAGGTTGGGCGACGACGATGACATCAACACCCTGCAACTGCCGCAGGCCGGTCTGCTGGCCTTGCTGGAGGTGGTTAACAAATATCTGCCGGTGGCGCTGACCCCGGCAGACGTGGCAACTCACCCTACCCCGGCCGCCCTTGCCGCCCTGATCTGTGAGCGGGCACCCCACGCCGACGAGGCGGTGCAAATGCTGTTGAAGGTACTGGCCCCCAAAGCCTGATATCGGTTCCGGGCGCGTAACCTCATGCGCCCTGCTTTCTTTTTCGTTGGTTAGCGACAATAGGGAAATACCATGGAGACACCATTAACCGCACTGCAGCAGGCTTATCTGCTCGGCCGCAGCGAACAATGGCCGCTCGGCGGCGTGGCAATGCACGATTTTCGCGAATATCGCGGTCTGAAGCTGGATTTGGCCCGGCTGGAAGCCCGACTGAGCGAACTGGTGCAACACTACGCAGCGCTTCGCACCTGCATCGATCCCCAGCGTTTTACTCAGCGGGTACGATCAGAAGCCACGCTGAATCTGGATCGGCACGATCTGCGGGCACTCGATCCTCAGGCCGCGCAACAACGTCTGACGATCCTGCGAGAACAGTATTCGCACCAGCGCCACGATCCCGCACAGCCGCTGTGGCGCATTGCCGCCATTCAGTTACCTGTAACGCCGGATGTAACGGGCAATAACTACGACACCGTGATTTTCACCAGCTTCGACGCGCTGATCCTCGACGGTCAGGGCATCTCCACCGTGATCGCCCGGCTGTTTGACGATGTCCCACTGCCGCCAATCGCCCCGTCAAGCCCACCGGTCGCTGCCACGGCGGCACAACGCCAGGCCGATGCCGCCTATTGGCAGGCCAAGCTACAGGGCATCACCACCCCGTCGGCCTTGCCATGGCTCACTCCGCTGGCCAACATCAAATCTTCGCGCTACCGTCGCGCCAACCTGACCCTGCCGCGCGAAGTGCTGAAACAGTTTTCACGCCTGGGTTCTGCCCATGCCCTGCTGCGCAACAGCAGCCTTTCGGCGTTGATCCTCGATACGCTGGCGCAATGGACCACCGACGGCGAGCTTTGCGTCGGCGTACCCGTGGCATTTCCGGCGGCGGATGGCTCACTCAGTAACGCCTCCACCTTTGTGGCAGTGCGCTATAGCCGCCTGGGCGGCACCTTTGTCAGCCGCGCGCAGGCGCTGCAAGACGATGTGTTGGGCGCGCTCGATCACCTGAAATTTTCCGGCATTGATCTGGCGCGACAGTTGCTGAATCACAGCCAGGGATCCCCTGCGCTACCGGTGATCCTTACCAACTGCCTGGGCTGGGAGACGCTGCCGGCCGATGCGTCGGTGCATTACCATGACGGCGTGACCCAGACGCCGCAGGTGGCGATCGATATTCGGCTGACGCAGGATGCCGACAAGAATTTGCTGCTGTGCGTTGACTACGCCGAGCAGGCGCTGGATGGCGAACAGGTGCAGGCGATGCTGGACGCGCTGCAACGCCGGGTGACGCTGATGTGCCAAGAGGGCGAGTTGGAAATTGCTCCGGCGCAATTTATCGATTACCAGCACTACCGGCATAACCACAGCGAGGCGGCATTTACCGCCTATCCGTACCTGACGCAACTGGCTGAGCGGTTGTTTAACGATCCACAGCCACGACCGGCGTTAATCTGCGATCAGCAGAGCCTGACTTATCCGCAGCTTGGTCAACAGGTCGGCACGGTAATGGCCAATCTGCAGCAGCGCGGTCTGGGGCCCGGCAGCGTGCTGGCGCTGTATCTGGCGCGCAGCCCGGAACATGTCACTATCTCCTTAGCCTGTGCGCTGTTGGGCGTTATCTGGGTGCCGATCGACATCAACTCGCCGCCGGAGCGCACCGCTTATCTGTTGACCAACTGTCGGCCGGATCTGGTGGTGCATCACGGCGAGTTGGATACGCCGCACGGGGTCACGCCTGCGGAACTGCTCGTCCCAACGGCGGGCAATGCGGCACTCCCGGACAGCCAGACGCTGGCCGATCGCAGCGCCAGTACCGAGGCCAGCTATTACCTGTATACCTCCGGCACCACCGGCAAGCCAAAATGCGTGGTACTCAACAACCGCGCCACCGCTAACGTTATCGGCCAGACTCTGCAACGCTGGGCAGTCACCGCCGATGACGTGATGATCTCGGTCACCCCGCCGCACCATGACATGTCGATGTTTGATCTGTTCGGCTCGCTCAGCGCCGGTGCGACACTGGTGTTACCGGCACCGCATCAGGAAAAAGACGCCATCAGCTGGAACCAGTTGGTGGAGCGCCATCGAGTTAGCCTGTGGTGTTCGGTTCCCGCCATTCTGGAGATGCTGCTCACCTGCAAAACCGACGACAGCCTGCGCTCACTGCGGTTGGTGGCTCAGGGCGGCGACTACATCAAACCGGCCACGGTGCAGCAACTACGCCGCCTGCGTCCGGATATCAGCCTGTTCTCGCTTGGCGGCCCAACCGAAACCACCATCTGGAGTATCTGGCACCCGATTGCGCCGCAGGACACCGGAACCGTGCCCTATGGTCAGCCACTGCCGGCCAACCAATACTTTATTTGCCATGACGACGGCAGCCACTGCCCGGTCGGCGTGGTTGGCCGCATCCACACTGCAGGGGTGAATCTGGCATTGGGTTATCTGGAAGACGGCGATTTAAAACAGCATGATTTCGTCACGCTGGACGGCCCCGATGGGCAACCGCTGCGCACCTTCCGTACCGGTGACCAGGGTTACTATCGTCCGGACGGCAACATTCTGTTCGCCAGCCGGGTGAACGGCTACGTGAAAATCCGTGGTGTGCGCGTTTCGCTGCCGGAGATTGAAGATGTTCTGCGAGGACACGAGGCGATCCTCGATATCGTGGTGGTGGATTACCCTGGGGGTGATAATGCCGAGGCCACGCTGGGGGCGATGTACCTTACCCACGACGGTAAACCGCTGTCACTGGCGGCGATCCGCGCCTTCTCAACCGGCTACTTGCCTTGCACTCATATCCCGACGCGCTTTATCCACGCCGAAGCGCTGCCGCTTTCGGGCAATGGCAAGACAGACCGCCACCGCATCCGTGCCGCTTTCAGCACCGATCGGGCAGCGCCGGGACTCAACGCCTGTGCAGCACCGTTGCCAAGTGCACCACCGGCGAACAGCGGCAAGATTTTGGCTATCTATTGGCAGGCGATCGGCACAACGCCGCGCCCGGAGTGGGGGGAAGAAACTGCCTTTATCAGCATGGGGCTGAAACTGCCGCACATTCGACAGGTGGCTGCGCAGCTCAATGAGGCCTTCGGCACCCGTCTGCCGCCCACACTGCTGATCCCCTGTAAAAATGCCCGGGAGGTTGCAGCGCTGCTGGCGCGTTAACACTGTTTAAACGTAGGGGCGCTGCATGCTGCGCCCTCTCACATCACCCAAGGGTAAATCGGGTCGAACGTGTTCGCCCCCTACCGGATCGCCATCAGGCCGGCACCGCCACCAGTTCACCGACCGCCGTTTCCAACGCCTCTTCCCGCAACGCACGCAGTAAAAATTCCTGCAAGGCATTGCCGTAGTCGGCAACCCCTGCCGTAGGGAACTGTTGCACGTAGACATCAATGTCCAGATACAGATCGCCGGCATCGGTGCGGCCACGAAAGGTCAGGTTTGCGCCGTCGCCAGAACCACCGGCCAATACCCGACGCGTGCTGGTGCAACCGCTGAAACCAGCCGGATCAAACGGCTGGACGTTAATAAACGGGGAGATAAATAAACGAGAAGCAGGCGTCACACCACGATCGGCGGCTATCTGCCGCAGCCGATAAGCAGCATGGCTGCGCAGCTCGCGCAGTGTTTGTGCCATCTCAGAGAGAAAACGCCCCAGCGTTTCTTCCGGGCGCAGTGATACCAACAGCGGCAAGGTATTCACCGCCAGCGCCGGAGTATTGGTCGCCTGGCTGCTGCGGCGATTCATCACCGGCATCCATAGGGTGCGCGTATCGCCTTTATCATGCGGCAACGGCGGTAAGGTAAAGAACAGCCAGGCGGCGGACAGCGCCAACAGCAGATCGGGCCAGCCGATACCGCTACGCTCCGACAGCTCACGCAGCCGCTGCGAGATCTCTTCCGGCAGTGCCGTGCTGGTGCTCAGGCATTTCACGCCGTATTCCCGACCGCCCTTGCGCACCGTCGGCAAGGTTTGCGACGGCGGCAGATAGCGCTGCCAAAAATGCCGATCCTTTGAGCAGCGTTCAGAAGCAGCATAGGCCAGTTCATGATGCTGGAAAGCGCTGAAGGAGCCCAGCGCCTGCCCCGCCGTGCCGCTGCCAAGGAAGTGCGCGTATAGCGTGGCACAGCGGTGTTCGACCAGCGCCATCCCGAACCCATCAATCACAATATGGTGAGCACGCAGATACCAGATAAAGCGCGCTGGCCCCAGTTTGAGCAACCACACCGCGGCTACTGGTTGACTGCACAAGTCCATCGGCTGTTCGACATCCGCCTGCATCAGCCGCATCGCGGCCTGATAAGGATCGGCCTGTGCTTGCAGATCAATGCGATGCAACTCGGGCACCCACTGAGGATCGTAACGCTGGAGCGGTGGGTGCGCCTCCGCGTCGGCACCAAAGCGCAGTGCAAACGCCTGCGTTTCCGCCATGGTGAGCGTAATTGCACGAGACAGCGCTGCCTCGTCCACTGCACCGCGTAATTCAGTGACGTGGGCGACGGTGGAAAACGGCTGCTCAGGGTGCAGAGTAAATTCTTCCCAGAAGTCTAACTGCGCCGGTGTTAGCGGCAGCCATTCAGTAGCCAAAACAGTTCCCAACATGTTACCTACCTTTGATAAGCCATAAACAAATGTTGAAACAACAGAAGCTAAAACCCCACCGCCGCAAAGTGCATCTGATAGCGGCCAAAACGGGGTGAATGCCGGACACGGCTGGACGGCCAGCTCGCGGGCTGCCCGGCGTGATCCCTCTTATTGTGGTTGGCGTGCCTGACCTCCCTGGTACAGGTTAAAAAGAGACGGCGTGGGCCACTTGACTGAGCAACCGCAGCACGGAAGATGTTTCGATTCAGTTACAAATGAAAATGATAATAACACTTATTATCATTTTCATGAATATAGAACAACCTGTTCAAACCGCAAACTGGCTTGACTAACCGGAGCATGACGAAGCGGCAGATCGGGAGAGAACTCTCATCCCCCAGTTCCCATATCTGCTATCAATCACTTATATTTAATTTGAGGGCTGCCTGAATGCCACAGCGGCGGCAGTGTCCTCAATCAACCTGAGGGAGCCATCCATTTTATGCGTTTAAAACCAAGCACTGTGGGTCTGTTATTAGCGGGAACCGGCCTGTTGACGGCGGGCAATGCCCTGGCCGCCAGCGATACCCTGGTCTACTGCACCGTGGCCTCACCGGAGTCTTTCAACCCGCAGCTTTCAAGCTCCGGTACCACCTTTATTGCCACCTCGCAGGTGCTGTATAACCGCCTGTTGACGCTGCGTGAAAGCGATAAAACCCCCGCTCCCTCACTGGCGACCGAGTGGACCATCAGCCCGGACGGCAAGACCTACACCTTTACGCTGCGCAAGGGCGTGAAATTCAACAGCAACAAGTACTTCACCCCAACACGTGACTTTAACGCCGAGGACGTGGTGTTCACCGTGATGCGTCAAAAAGATGCCAATAATCCGTATCACAAGGTGTCCGGCGGCAACTACGAGTACTTTACCGACACCGGGCTGGACAAACTGATCACCAAGGTGGAAGCGGTCGATAACGACCACGTGCGCTTTACCCTCAGCCAACCTAACGCCGCGTTTCTGGCAGACTGGACCATGGACTTCGCTTCGATCCTGTCCGCCGAATATGCCGATGCCATGCTGAAAAAAGGCACGCCAGAGTATGTCGACAATTGGCCTATCGGTACCGGTCCGTTCGCGCTGCAACAGTACAAACAGGATTCACTGATCCGCTACATCGCCAACCCGCATTACTGGCAGGGCGAAGTGGCCAGCAAGCACCTGATCTTTTCCATTACACCTAACCCGCAAACCCGGCTGGCGAAGCTGAAAACCAACGAGTGCCAGATCATCCCTGCCCCGCTGGCGGAACAGTTTGACGCCATCAAGAGCGACAAAAACCTGCAGCTGCACGATATCAACGGCCTGAACGTCGGCTATCTGGCGTTCAACACCCAGAAGAAGCCGTTTGATAACGTGCTGGTGCGCCAGGCGCTGAGCTACGCGGTGGACAAAAAGGCCATCGTCGCGGCGGTGTTTAAAGAAAGTGGCACCACGGCTAACTCGATACTGCCGCCGGGCATGCTGGGCTACAACGACAAGCTGCCGGAATACGCTTACAACCCGGACAAAGCGCGTGAACTGCTGAAACAGGCCGGGCTGGAAAAAGGCTTTGAGACCGACATCTGGTCAATGCCAGTGGCGCGGCCTTATAACCCTAATTCACGACGCATCGCCGAGATGGTCCAGAGCGACTGGGCGAAAGTGGGCGTGAAGGCCAAAATCGTCACCTGGGAATGGGGCCAATACCTGGCCGGGCTGCGCAAAGGGGAACAGCAGAGCGCGTTGTACGGCTGGATGTCGGATAACGGCGACCCGGACAACTTCGCCACGCTGCTCAACTGCGCTGGCGTACAGACCGGTGCCAACGTGGCCCGTTGGTGCGACAGCAGCTATGACAAGCTGATCCATCAGGCAATTTCGGTCAGCGCCCCGGCCGAACGCGCCAAGCTTTACCAGCAGGCGCAGGTGATTTTTGCCAAACAGGTGCCACTGCTGCCATTGGCTAACGGCAAGGTGTTCTACGCCACCCGCAGCAACGTCAGTGGCTATGTGGTTGACGTTAACGGCAGTGACTTCGCCAAAGCCAAGGTCGACTGAGTCGCAGCCAGCGCCGGATGATATTCACATCCGGCGCTTTCCTCATCTGTAACATTTGGTTACTCTCATCAGCACTGTGATTTAACATTCGAAGGCAAACCGGTGCAGAACTCTTATATGCCGATGCAGATCCGCCTGCACTGGCTGGTGGCGATCTTGTTGATCGTGACCTGTACGACGATTGAGCTGAGAGGCTTTAGCGTACCGGGCACTCCGCTGTGGTACGTGCTGGTGGTGACCCACTTCAGCTGTGGGGTGACGGTATTTGTATTGATGATCGCCCGTCTGTTGCTGCGCTGGCGCCACACCAGCCCTGCCATCAACCCGAAACCGGCTAAATGGCAAACCGGCGCTGCCCATCTGGTGCACAGCCTGATTTATCTGTTGCTGCTGACGCTACCGGTGCTGGGGGTTTATTCCCGCTATCTGGGCGGAAAAGAGTGGTTTCTGTTTGGGCTGCCGATGCCCTTTGCCGAAGTCGCCGACCGGCCACAGGCGCGGATGATTATCGGCTGGCACAAGACGCTGGCAGCCTTCGGCTATTGGCTTATTGGGCTGCATGCCGCAGCGGCGCTGTTCCATCACTACCTCGTTAAGGACAATGCGCTGGTGCGTATGCTGCCATGGCTGAAAAAGCCTTAGCTATAGGTGACAATACCCACAGTGTAATAATAAGCATGTATATATAAGCCAATAGATATAATCCATTGGCTTATTGTTTTTATAGTTTATGGCGATTGAAAATAAATTTGCATCCGGCGAGTTGTATCTATTCCGTTTATTGACTAAGGTTATTCATACAAATTATAAGCCCACGGGCTGACGAAGATCCGCAACCAATATTATTAACCACTCATTATATTTATCTTAAAAACGCCAGTTATTTTTCAGGAGAGCTGTGTCATGCCCTGTGGAAACACAAGGCGATGCGGTGCACCCATGATTTCATTAATTAAATTCCATCGGCTACACACACGGGAAAGTTAATATTACTTTTCCAAACATAAAAGTCAGGAGCAAAGTAATGAAAATAATAACTGGCGTTATTTTACCTACCGTTGCCGCCCTCGCAATAGCGGGCATGGCGCACGCAGCAGATAGCAAACAACCGGTGACCGGCAAAGAGACGGTTACCCTGGAGCACGTACATGCCGTGCAAGAAAATGGCAGCCCCGCGCCCCAGCACGATGCCGCCTGTATGAAAGAGCTTTCTATGCCGACGTCCAAGTATGTCGGGATGAAAGTCACCAGCGAATACACCGTTAACACCAGCTCGATGATGATGTCGGCGAAATCGATGCTGCCCTCCCCGATGGCTACCCAACCGCTAGAGTTGACGGTTGATTTATCCCCACTCGGCATCGAAGGGGTTTATGCCTTTGGTGCCTTTAAACCCAATGTGTTACCGCAAGACTATGTTTATTTCACCATCGACAAGGATTTTAAAAACCCGGTCAGCACCTTTATGATTATTAATAAAGGTAAAGAATATAACTGCGTTATTTCCAGCTCAGACAAGGCGATGAGTAAAGAGGAACGCAAACAGCTTATGGTTAAGAAGTAGCGGGCATATAAATTGGGTAATACTGGGGGCTTTGGTGGTTTTTACTGCCATGGCCCCTTGTCTAATAAAACGATAACGTCCACCGGGTTAACTGATTGCTTAACAATCCCGTTTGGGGATAATGGCAGATATTCGATTTTGGGATATCACTCGCGGGAATCGCCATGACTTCAGTTTATTCAACCGAGTATCAATTAGTTATAAAAATACTTCGGGATGCTCGCAGTCGTTTATCGCCAAGGTTGAGAACGGCGAGCGCAAACTCGATGTGGTGGAGTTTGCTTTGAACGCTCGGTTGCTTGGGGTTGATGCCGGGGCTGTGCTGGGAATGATTGGTGGGCGGGTTGCGCCATTGTGTTAGATAAAAATCTAACCGCCGACCTTTGCATTACGAATTCGTAAATAGAACCAATATCAATGCGTATCGAATCGCCATGGGTAAATTAGGCACTTCCGGTCCATTGGTGACTGACTCTGTGTCGCTAGACGATCCTGCCCTATAGTTGGACTGGAACTCCCATTGAAGACTTCGGCAGCTATGAGCGAGGAGCGGACATTGCATCCCCGATAAAGCCAAGGATCAGGGTTGTCCCATTATCTGTTCCAATATGGTGATTTTTCAGGCAGCATACTTTATTCTGGTTAAACTCCCTTTGCAGGATATAACCATGATAACATTAGAGAAATCAGATCCATTTTCTTCAGAATCCCATCGCTTAATCGAAATGCTGTCAGCTGAACTTGCCGCTATTACTGGCGAGAATGGCAAAACCAACTTCACCGTTGAAACTATGAACAATGACAAAGCATTATGGGTATTGGCAAAAAATGCACATGGCGACGCGATAGGATGCGGTGCAATCCGCCCATTAACACAAAACATAGCTGAGCTTAAAAGAATGTTTTCGGACCGAAGCGAGCCAGGCGTGGGTAGTGCATTACTTACTTTTCTGGAAACCTCTGCAAAGCAAATGGGATATCGAGAACTTAAGCTGGAAACCCGACATATCAACCTCCGGGCTGTCAATTTTTACGAGAAAAATGGATATGTTCGTATTGATAATTATGGCCCATACATAGGCAGAGAAGAAGCCGTCTGTTTCTCAAAGTCATTGTACTGATTGCATTTATCGGATCTAACTGCCGCTCCTGGCGCACAGTCAGCTATTCGGGATACTTAATACTTTAAATGCAAAGGGACTACTCATGAATATTCTTATCGAGAGCATTACCCCGGATAACAAAGGCTTTTTTGCGTTAAAAGCAGAGAGCATGGCTGCTGGATTTAACATGCTACACAGACTGGAAGAAAACTGGCTGAACGGGCAAAACCGCTTTGATAAGGCAGGTGAGAACCTGTTAGGTTTTTATGCCGACGGGCTACTCATTGGCGTGTGTGGATTAAACCAAGACCCCTACACGCCTTCAGTTCGGACTGGACGACTCCGTCATCTCTATGTAGGAATTGAATGGAGAAGAAGGCAAGTTGCCATTGCTTTGCTCAGGGCAATACTGGAGGGTTCTGGCCGCTGGTTTGATTTTATCAACACTAACGCGCCTCAATCAGCATTCATCTTCTATGAACGTGCTGGCTTTATTCCGCTAGTAGATGTCGATAAAGTTACCCACCGTCTGTATCTTACAGATATATAAAGTTAATAACTGTCAATTGATTGATGGGCAATGATGTGACCAACGTTTGTTCTTGGCACAAAGCCGACTGTCAGATAAGGTTCCGCTTAGGCCAGCAACGCTACGATCCCCTCAAATACAAAAAGGGCACAGTCCAAATGAACTGCGCCCCTATATCTAAACACCGAACTAAACCTTAGTTACGAACCAAATCATCACCGTAGCCGATCCACTTGTAGGTGGTCAGTGCGTCCAGGCCCATTGGGCCGCGGGCGTGCAGTTTCTGGGTGCTGACGGCCACTTCTGCGCCAAGGCCGAACTGGCCGCCGTCGGTGAAGCGGGTGCTGGCGTTGACGTACACCGCGCTGGAGTCCACCGCACGCACAAAGTGCTCGGCGCTGCTCAGTGAACGAGTGAGGATCGCGTCGGAGTGGCTGGTGCCGTGGGTGCGGATATGGTCGATGGCCTGATCAATGTCATCCACCAGCGCCACGTTCAAATCCAACGACAGCCATTCATCGTCGTAATCTTCCGCCGCGACCGCCACCACCGTTGCCGGGCCGTCTTGCAGCAGTGGCATGGCGTTCTCCGCTGCGTGCAGGGTGACGCCGACCGCCGCCATTCTGCTGCTCAGTGCTGGCAAAAACTCTGCAGCGATATTGCGGTTCACCAGCAGCGTCTCCAACGAGTTACAGGCGCTTGGGCGTTGGATTTTGGCGTTTTCGATCACCGTCAGCGCTTTGTCGAAATCAACGCTGTCATCTACATAGGTGTGGCAAACGCCGATACCGCCGGTGATCACCGGGATGGTTGACTGTTCGCGGCACAGCTTGTGCAGGCCGGCGCCGCCGCGTGGGATCAGCATGTCGACGTAGCGATCCAGGCGCAGCAGTTCATTCACCAAGGCGCGATCCGGGCTTTCAATCGCCTGTACCGCTGCCGCCGGCAGGCCGCACTGTTCCAGCGCCTGCTGGATCACTTTAACTGTCGCCTGGTTGGTGTGGTGGGTTTCTTTACCGCCACGCAGGATCACCGCGTTGCCGGTTTTCAGGCACAGGCTGGCTACGTCGATGGTGACGTTCGGCCGTGCTTCATAAATCACGCCAATCACCCCGAGCGGTACCCGACGGCGTTCCAGCTTCAACCCGCTGTCCAGCAGGCTGCCGTCCAATACGTGGCCGACCGGGTCGTTCAGGCGGCATACCTGACGCACGTCGTTGGCGATCGCCGCCAGACGTGCCGGGGTCAGCAACAGGCGATCGAGCAGCGCTTCGGTCATCCCGCTGGCGCGTGCCTGTTCCATGTCCTGTTCGTTAGCCTGTAAAATCACTTCGCTTTCGGCTTCCAGTCTGTCGGCAATCACCGACAGCACCTGGTTTTTCTTCGCCGTGCTCAGCACCGCCAGTTGCCAGGAGGCCTGCTTGGCGGCCTTCCCCATCTGCTCCAGCATGCTCACTCCTTAGCTGACAATCATATCGTCGCGGTGAACTGCCACCGGGCCGTATTCATAACCGAGAATTTCGCTGATTTCCTGCGAGTGGTGACCGGCAATCATGCGCATCGCATCGCTGTTATAACGGCTGACGCCGTGCGCCAGATCGCGCCCCGTCAGGTTGCGGATGCGGATCACTTCGCCACGGGAAAAATCGCCTTTGACCTCGCGGATGCCCTTCGGCAGCAGTGAGCTGCCGCGCGCCATAATGGCGTCGACCGCACCGTCGTCGACGGTGATCTCACCGGCCGGTGGTGCGCCGAAGATCCAGCGTTTGCGGTTTTCCAATGGGGTTTCCAACGCGTGGAAACGGGTGCCCACCGGTTTGCCTTCAATCACGTCACTCACTACGCCCGGCTTGCTGCCGGCGGCGATGATCACGTCGATACCGGCGCGGCAGGCCACGTCGGCAGCTTGCAGCTTGGTGCCCATGCCACCGGTACCCAAACCGGAAACGCTGTCGCCGGCGATGGCGCGCAAGGCGTCGTCGATGCCGTGCACTTCACGGATCAGCTCTGCCTGCGGGTTATTGCGTGGGTCGGCGGTGTACAGCCCCTGCTGATCGGTCAGCAACAACAGTTTATCGGCCCCGGCCAGGATCGCCGCCAATGCCGACAGGTTGTCGTTGTCGCCCACCTTGATTTCTGCGGTCGCTACCGCGTCGTTCTCATTGATTACCGGCACGATACGGTTGTCCAGCAACGCCGTCATGGTGTCACGCGCGTTGAGGAAGCGTTCGCGGTCTTCCAGATCGGCGCGCGTCAGCAACATCTGCCCGACGTGAATGCCATAAATGGAGAACAGTTGCTCCCACAGTTGGATCAACCGGCTCTGCCCGACCGCCGCCAGCAACTGCTTGGAGGCGATGGTGGCGGGGAGTTCGGGGTAGCCCAAATGCTCGCGCCCGGCGGCAATCGCGCCAGAGGTGACGATAACGATGCGGTGACCCGCTGCATGCTGTTGTGCGCACTGGCGAACCAGTTCGACAATATGGGCACGGTTAAGACGCAGCGATCCGCCGGTCAACACGCTGGTGCCCAATTTCACAACCAGTGTCTGGCTGCCGTTCATAGTGTTTCTGCCGTGTAAGATGAGAAGAATAATGCAAAGGACTTTGTAACAGGAGAGACGCGTTATGCCAACAGGCACAACGCGAAATCAGCAGAATACTTGCGGTCAAACGGGGTCAGGCGGAAAGTTTAATCAATTTTTCTTTGAAATCAGGAGCCGGTTCAAGCGTCAGCTCCATGGTGGTCAGCAGCTCGCCCAGACGACGATGGAAATCACGCAGGGTAGTTTCCAGCTTGGTTTTTACTTCAGTATCCTTAATCTTTTCCGGCGTCCACTGCCCTTTCTTATCAAACAGGCCAAACTGATAGGCGTAGGTGAAACGCGTATCTTCAGCATGCAGTTCGATCCACCCCCCCCAAAACTCTCGCAGCTCTGGAGCAGGCTTAACATTGACGCAGACGGCTAAACAATCAAAGAAAAAACGGTCGTTCTCACATTGCCCTTCACGCAGATACGGCCCCAAGCTGGCGAAACGTTTCATTAGTCGGCTTTTAGGGTGACCACTCGGTAACGTCATTCTTAAGCTCCTCAATGTAGACCACTCTTTTTAACAAATTGTTAAAATTTAGCAACTATTTAACGCATTTTATCTTTCATCCAATGAGACATTTGCTGCAGCGCCTTGTGAAAACTGCTGTACACCGGCTTGCGCGGTATGGCGATCAATTTGCCGTCCATCGAGGATGAAGCGATCAACTGCGCCTCTTCTTTCGGGCTGAGCGGATCCTGATCCCAGTAACCGGCCAGCATCGGCGTCGGGCAGCGGCGGCCCAACAGCCCCTGATTTTTCAACGAATAGCTGTTTAGCTCGACCTTCAGCACATGGTCCGAAGCGTTGGCCATGCCCATCCGGCTGGCCAGCACGTCCATATACATGTCCGGCACGTTCTTCTGGGTGTTGATGTCGCACAACAGGCGATGCACCACCGGTCCCAGGCAGGCCACGCCACGCAGCCGCTGTGGTTCCAGATAGGCTAACCGGACGGCCACATTGGCACCAAAGCGGAAGCCAAACGCGGTGACGCGCTGATGGTCAATCCACGGCACTGAGGCTAATTGGGTCAGCACCTGCTGATGCAGGAAGCTGGAATCTTGGGTCAGCTTCCACTTATAAGAAGAACCGATGGAAGGCATATCAATGGTCAGCATGGCGATGCCCTGTGGCGCCAGATAATCGCGGAACAGGCGGTGATAGTCGGTCTGCAGGGTATCCAGGCTGCCGCACATAAAGACCGTCGGGAACGGCGCTTCGCCCTTCTCCGGCAAATGCAGGAAGCCGGTAATGCTGCTGCCGCCTTCAATGCGGAATTCCAGCTCTTTCAACTGGTACGGCAATAACAGCGCGGCCTCTTCGTAAGCCCGGTTGGACAACGACTCCGCCTGCTCGGCCAACTCGTCGCCCTTCAGGTGCGGGTAGCCGGCAATGCTGTAAAAGTTGGCGGCGTTGAGCCAGTACTGGCCGCCAATCAGCGGATCCTGTTGTTCCAGCGCACGCTGTTGCCAGAGCATGCCCTGATGCACCCACTCGTAGATCCAGTTGCCGTTACGGTAACCGATCACGGTATCCAGCCATTTGTCGTTGGTGTGTTCCACATCCGCGACCGCGATGCGTGCCAGCACTTCGTTGATTTCGATCGGATCAACACCGCGCCAGGCCCACAACAGCGGGTTGAGCATGCGGTACCAATTGCTGACGGTATTGCCTTCCAGAGTGGAATGCAGATCGGCGCTGACTTTATTGCGCGCGCGCAGTACCAGAGTTGAGGTCTCAGGGTGTTTAAATGAGGGTTTGAACAGGATTTCAGAAAGGTTGGCTTGTGCCATGGTAACAACAGCCTCCGTAAATCTGGTAATAGGCCGCAAACAGCCTAATCAACTGGAGGTAGTGTACCTAACTCTGGAGCGATAAAGCAAAATAACGCAAACGCCCGGCAGAACCGGGCGCTTTAATGAATCAGCGTGGCTCGCTTAACGGCCGCCAATCGGTGGCACGAAGGTCACCGCCATGTCCCATGGCTGCTCGATCCAGGTATCCTGTGGGATATCAACCACATAGTCATCAACCAGCGGACGACCTGCCGGCTTGGCAAAAATGGTGACGAAATGCGCCTTCGGGTACATATCGCGGATCGCTTTCGCGGTGCCGCCGGTATCCACCAGATCGTCGATCACGATAAAGCCTTCACCGTCGCCTTCGGCGCGCTTGAGCACTTTCATTTCGCGTTGGTTGTCATGGTCATAGCTGGAGATGCAGACGGTATCTACATGGCGAATACCCAGCTCACGCGCCAGTAACGCTGCCGGTACCAGACCGCCGCGGCTTACGGCAATAATGCCAGTCCATTGTTCAACAGGCAGCAGGCGGTGAGCCAGTTTGCGCGCTTGCATTTGCAGCATGTCCCAGGTAACAACGTATTTTTCGCTCATAGAATGGTGTCCCAGCCAGCAGTGGTGCGGCTTACTCAGTAATCAGGGGAAAAAAGGTTGCGCGAGATTATAAAGACTGGACGCACCAAATACCAGTTGTACCTTGGAAATCATAAGTATTTCGTCTGGTGATTGATGCTGCATAAATGAGCAATTACGCATCAAACTAGTGTGATCAAGCGCTTAAACAGCGCAATACGGCACGGGCACCGCCCGGAAGAAAGTGATATTCTCTGGAGATCGTGCCACGAAGCACAGATGCCCCTAACCCTAACCGAGCGGCATTCCCGCACTGCCGAGAATGCTGTTACAGGAGACTTATAGTGTCTGAATTGTCTCAACTTTCGCCACAGCCGCTGTGGGATATTTTTGCCAAAATCTGCTCTATTCCGCATCCTTCATATCATGAAGAAGCGCTGGCACAGCACATCCTCGAGTGGGCCAAAGAGAAACACCTGCACGCCGAGCGTGACCTTGTAGGCAACATCCTGCTGCGTAAACCTGCCACCAAAGGCATGGAAAACCGCAAGCCAGTCGCCCTGCAGGCGCACCTGGATATGGTGCCGCAGAAAAATAACGACACCGTGCACGACTTCGCCAAGGATCCGATCCTGCCGTACATTGACGGCGAGTGGATCAAGGCCCGTGGTACCACGCTGGGTGCCGACAACGGTATCGGTATGGCTTCCGCGCTGGCAGTGTTGGCCGACGACAGCGTCGAGCACGGTCCACTGGAAGTGCTGCTGACCATGACCGAAGAAGCGGGCATGGACGGCGCATTCGGCCTGCAGGCGAACTGGCTGCAGGCGGATATCCTGATCAACACCGACTCCGAAGAGGAAGGCGAGATCTACATGGGTTGCGCCGGGGGTATCGATTTCATCACCACCCTGCCGTTGCAGCGAGAAGCCGTGCCTGCCGGTTATCAAACCCTGAAACTGACGCTCAAAGGCCTGAAAGGCGGCCACTCTGGCGCTGATATCCACGTCGGGCTGGGCAATGCCAACAAACTGCTGGCACGCTTCCTGTTCGATCATAGCGCTGAGCTGAACCTGCGCCTGCTGGACCTGAACGGCGGCACGCTGCGTAATGCTATCCCGCGTGAGGCCTCTGCGGTGGTTGCCGTACCGGCCGAGAAAGCCGATGCGCTGAAAACGCTGAGCCAGGCGTTCCTGGCGACCCTGCAAAACGAACTGGCGGCCAAAGAGAAGAACATCACCGTGCTGCTGGAGCCTGTCACCAGCACCTCTCAGGCGATGACTGCTGACAGCCAACAGCGTTTTGTGGCGCTGCTGAACGGTACGCCAAACGGTGTGATCCGCATGAGCGACGCGGTGAAAGGCGTGGTGGAAACCTCACTGAACGTGGGCGTGGTTACCACCAGCGACAGCGAAGCAGAAATCATCTGCCTGATCCGCTCGCTGATCGACAGCGGTAAAGACTACGTGGTTGGCATGCTGACCGCACTGGGCCAGTTGGCCAACGCCAAAGTCGCGCCAAAAGGCGGCTACCCAGGCTGGCAGCCGGACGCAGACTCACCGGTCATGCATCTGGTGCGCGAGATCTATCAGGACCTGTTCAACAAGACGCCGAACATCATGGTGATCCACGCCGGTCTGGAATGCGGCCTGTTCAAAAAGCCGTACCCGAATATGGATATGGTGTCGATTGGGCCAACCATCACCGGGCCACACTCGCCGGATGAGCAGGTGCATATCGAAAGCGTGGGTCTGTACTGGAAGTTGCTGACCGCACTGCTAAAGGCCATCCCAGAGCGCGCGTAATGTTATGGGTTCGGCCTACTAAACCCCGACAATAACCGAGCGATTAAACCAAGGGCGCAAACCTGAATTGCGCCCTTGTTATTCCCACGGCAGTAACAGTTGCCGCTCCAACTGCGGATCCAGCAGCGTCACGTGCAACCCGACCAGTCGCACCCCGCGTCCTTCACGCCGCTCACGCCAGACCTGCCGCGCCACGTTGATCAAATCGTCTTTATTCAGTACCGGCCAGACGTGTTCCTGGGTGGTTTGCTGGAAATCCTGAAACTTGAATTTTACCCCTTGTCGGGCGATGTGCAGGTCCGGTTTCACCTTTCGCAATCGCAGTTCCAGCTCGGGATAAAGCTTGTCGACAATCAGTGTTTCACAGTCTTCCCAGTCATGAATGTCTTCCGCCAGCGTGCGTTCCACTCCCACCGACTTACGCAGCCGCTCTGGCGAGACCTCGCGCAGATCGATCCCCTGACAACGCTCCCACAGGACCCGGCCGAATTTGCCGAAGCGCTTTAACAGTGCCACCAGGTCATACTGCTGCACGTCGGCACAGGTGATCAGCCCCACGTCCTCCAGCCGTTTGGCCGTCACTTTGCCCACGCCGGGAATTTTACTCAGCGGCAACTGCTGTAAAAACGCCGGCACCTGCGCCGGCGTGATGACGTATTGTCCGTTCGGTTTATTCAGCTCTGAGGCAATCTTGGCGAGGAATTTGATCGGCGCGATACCGGCAGAGGCAGTGAGGTTGAGTTCATCGGAGATAGTCTGGCGAATTTGTTCGGCGATCAGGGTCGCCGATCCGTTGCACTGGCTGCAGTCGGTCACGTCCAGATAGGCTTCATCCAGTGACAGCGGCTCAATCAACGGGGTGTAACGGGCAAAGATTTCGCGGATATGCTGAGAGGCTTCTTTATACGCCGCCATGCGACCGGGCAGCAGTTTCAGGTGTGGGCAAAGCTTGAGCGCCATCGCCGTCGACATCGCACTGTGCACGCCATAGCGACGGGCAGGATAGTTGGCGGTGCTGATCACCCCACGCCGGTCGGCACTGCCGCCGATCGCCAACGGAATATCGCGCAGGCTGGGATCGTCGCGCATTTCTACCGCCGCGAAGAAGCAGTCCATATCGACATGAATGATTTTACGCATCTCGCCTCCAACAACACTGTATAAGTATACAGGCAATAATGGAAAGCTCAAGCCTCGGCTCCACTCGGAGAAAACAGGGTTTCACCCAATTATCTTCGACTTGTTAAAAAAGCGTAATTTTTCAATAGTACGCTGTGGCAAATTAACCGCTCGCTTACTGATAACAATAACGCTACGCACAGGATGGTGCTCTACATGAAAACATTATCGGGCTATTTATTAGCTTCAGCCTTATCCCTGATATCCCTTGCCGTTACCGCCGCCCCCGCCATTATCGCTCACCGTGGTGGTACGGCCGACGCCCCTGAAAATACCCGCGTCGCCATTGAAACCGCACTGAAAAACGGTGCCGATGCCATTTGGATCACCCTGCAGGAATCCAAAGACGGGGTGATTGTGTTGTACCGTCCTTCGGATCTAAAGGCGTTGACCAATCAGCAGGGGCTGGTCTCTGCCTTTACCGCCGCGCAACTGGCAAAAGTTGACGTTGGTTGGTCATTTGCCAAAGAGGAAACTCATCCGTTCCGCGGTAAGGGCATTGGTATTCCCCGGCTGGATGAGATCCTCAACGCCTTCCCCAAGGTCAATTTCTATCTGGATATCAAATCACCGGACGCTGACCCGGCCCAGTTCGGCAAAGCCCTGCTGGCAACGCTGGAAAAAACCCACAGCCTGAACCGCACCCGCGTGTACTCCACCGATGCCAAATATCTGCAGGCGCTGCCACCAGCGATTAAACGTTTTGAGACTCGCGATGAAACCCGCAACCTGTTGGCGAATATCAGCCTGTCACACCTGTGTGAGCTGAAGCCAGACAATCAGCAACCGCGCTGGTACGGGCTGGAACTGAAACGTGAAGTGGAAGTGGTGGAGAAATTTACGCTGGGCGAAGGGCGCTCCAAGGCGTTTCTGACCTGGGATAAAGAATCGATCGACTGCTTCCGTTCACAAGGACCGGCGCACATCATCCTGTTCGGCATCAACTCACCGGCGGAATACCAGCAGGCGCTGGCGCTAGGCGTAGACGGAGTTATGGTTAACTCACCGGCCGAAGCGAAGAGCTTCGTTAAGGCCAAATAACTGATGTAAAAAGGGGCGCTGCATGCGCCCCTGTTATTCAGATGATCCGGTGTTTTTCCAACTGCTGCTGGCGCAGCGCCTCTTTTTCCAAACGCTTTTTACGGGCATCACAGGGTTCAGGACAGTCGCAGACTTTATCCATCCCAAGCGCCGTAATGCCGCCGCAACTGCCCTGCAGGCTTTTACGCTTGAACACGTAACCCAACGACATCCCGCCGACAATCAGCAGAAACAACACGAAGCTGGCGACAAATACCGTCAACATAGCGACCTCATCAGCTCTTATTCAAATAGGGTTTGAACGCCTCGGAGTAACGTTCTTCAAAACCTTTAGCGGTTTTCACAATCATGAACACCGGGATCCCCATCAGGTTTGCCAGCGCCATGCCGCGTTCCGGCCCCAGTACGTTCAGCCCGGTCGACAGGCCGTCGGCAGCCATACAGGTCGGGCTCAGCACCGTGACCGAGACCAGATGGTGGTGGATCGGCTTGCCGGTGACTGGATCTATGGTATGCGAATAACGCACACCGCCCTGCTCGAAGTAGTTACGGTAATCCCCCGAAGTGGCGATCGACATCTCGCCCGGCTGGATCACCAACTGTGCCTTCTGCTCCATGCCGGCGGTTGGCCGTTCAATGGCGATACGCCACGGTTTTTTCTCACCGTTATGGCCACGAGTACGTACTTCACCGCCAATATCCACCATGTAGTTCTTAACCTGCTGCGATTGCAGATACTGGGCAATCACATCCACCCCATAGCCCTTGGCGATCGAGGAAAGATCGACATACAGCTCAGGAATGCTCTTCACCAATGCGTTGCCCTGTACCGACAGCTTGTCGATCCCGGTCCAGGCGCGGCGTTGCTCCAGCTCGGCGGCACTCGGTACCTTGTCCGGTCGCCCTTCCGGGCCAAAGCCCCACAGATTAACCAACGGCCCGACGGTCACATCCAGCGCACCGTCGGTGACGCGGTTGATACGCAATGCCTCCAGCACCACCTCGGTGGTCGCTGCCGATACCGGGAAGGGTTTATCCACTGCGCGGCTGGCGTTGAAGCGGCTCAGTTCAGAGCCCGGCCGGTAGGTGGACATTTGGTCGTTCACCAATTCCAGACGCTTGTCGATCTCCGCCTGCATTTTTGTGGCAGACGGCGTGTCGTCCCCGGTGACATAGCGGATCGAATAAGAGGTCCCCATGGTTTTGCCATCGAGATTCACCTGCTCCGGTCCGCAGCCGGTCAATAACAGGGTAGCGCTGAGCGCCACCGTGGTCACTAACCCCTTCATTGCCCCTGCACGCATTTAGCCACCAAAGTCATCAAGCATGATATTTTCGTCTTCGACGCCCAGATCTTTCAACATCTTGATCACCGCGGCGTTCATCATTGGCGGACCACACATGTAGAATTCGCAGTCTTCCGGCGCCGGGTGGTTACGCAGATAGTTCTCCAGCAGAACATTATGGATAAAGCCGGTGTAACCCGTCCAGTTATCCTCAGGCTGCGGATCGGAAAGCGCCACATGCCAGGTGAAGTTCTCGTTCTCTGCCTGCAGTTGGTTGAAATCTTCCTCGTAGAACATTTCACGCAGTGAACGCGCGCCGTACCAGAAGGTGATTTTTCGCTTCGACTTCAGGCGGTTGAGCTGGTCAAAGATATGTGAACGCATCGGTGCCATACCAGCACCGCCGCCGATGAAGATCATTTCCGCGTCGGTTTCCTTGGCGAAGAACTCGCCGAACGGCCCGGAGATAGTCACCTTGTCACCGGCTTTCAACGACCAGATATAAGAAGACATAATGCCCGGTGGCACGTCCGGATCACGCGGTGGCGGCGTAGCGATACGCACGTTGAGCATGATGATGCCCTTCTCGTCCGGGTAGTTGGCCATCGAGTAGGCGCGCACCGTGGTTTCATTCACCACTGAGCGGTAGCGGAACAGGTTGAACTTGTCCCAGTCGCCACGGTACTCGTCCGGCACGTCAAAATCGGCATAGCTGATGTCATGTGCCGGCGCTTCGATCTGGATAAAACCACCGGCGCGGAACGGCACATCTTCCCCATCAGGGATTTTCAGCTTCAGCTCTTTGATAAAAGTGGCTTTGTTATCATTGGAGATAACCTCGCATTCCCACTTCTTCACGCCAAAAATTTCTTCCGGCAGTTCGATTTTCAGGTTCTGCTTCACGTTCACCTGGCAAGCCAAGCGACAGCCCTCTTTCGCTTCACGCTTGTTGATGTGCGACAGCTCGGTCGGCAGGATATCGCCGCCGCCCTCTTTGATCACCACCCGACACTGGCCGCAGGAACCGCCGCCGCCGCAGGCGGACGAAACGAAGATCCCCTGGCTGGAGAGCATATTCAGCAGCTTGTCACCCGCCGGAGCGGTAAAGCTTTTGTCCAGATCGCCGTTCACTTCCACTGCAATGTCACCGGTGTTCACCAGCTTGGATTTGGCAAACAGGATGAGCAGCACCAGCACCATAACGATGCCGGTAAACATCGCGACGCCTAAAATAATTTCCATAAATTCTTCCCGCCTTTACAACTGAACACCGGAGAAGGACATAAAGCCCAACGCCATCAGCCCGGTGGTGATAAAGGTAATGCCCAGGCCACGCAACCCTGCGGGGACATTGGCATACTTGAGTTTTTCGCGGATCCCCGCCATCGCGACAATCGCCAACATCCAGCCGGTGCCGGAGCCGAAGCCATACACCACCGATTCGACGAAGTTGTAGTCACGTTGCACCATGAAGGACACGCCGCCAAAGATGGCGCAGTTCACGGTGATCAATGGCAGGAAAATGCCGAGTGCGTTGTACAGCGACGGGAAGAAGCGATCGAGGATCATCTCAAGAATCTGCACCAACGCCGCAATCACGCCGATAAAGGTAATGAAGTTAAGGAAGCTCAGATCAACGCCTTCCACCAGCGCGCCATCGCGCAGGATCAGGTTGTAGACCAGATTGTTCACCGGTACGGAGATCCCGAGCACCAGCGTTACCGCGATACCCAGACCAAAGGCGGTCGACACCTTTTTCGACACCGCCAGGAAGGTACACATCCCCAGGAAGAACGCCAACGCCATGTTCTCAACGAACACCGCGCGTACAAACAGGCTGATATAATGTTCCATCGGCCATTACTCCTTTTCGATCTGCGCTGGTTTCAGGGTGCGAAGCGCCCAAATCAGCAGGCCGATGATAAAGAACGCGCTCGGTGCCAGCAGGAACAGGCCGTTCGGTTGA
Source organism: Serratia proteamaculans (assembly GCF_008830365.1). Classification (GTDB taxonomy): domain Bacteria; phylum Pseudomonadota; class Gammaproteobacteria; order Enterobacterales; family Enterobacteriaceae; genus Serratia; species Serratia proteamaculans. The sequence goes on from NZ_WBKI01000002.1 coordinate 865,023, forward strand.
TACCAGCCGCCGTTCTGCACCGTTTCCAGCACCGGAATGCCGAACAGCTTGCCGGAACCGAACAGCTCACGCAGGAAGCCGACCAACACCAGGATCACCCCGTAGCCCAGCCCGTTACCGATGCCGTCCATAAAGCTCTCGATCGGCGGTGACTTCATGGCGTACGCCTCGGCGCGCCCCATCACGATACAGTTTGTGATGATCAAGCCAACAAACACCGACAGCTGCTTGGAGATTTCAAACGCATAGGCGCGCAGCAATTGATCGACCACAATCACCAGTGAGGCAATAATCGCCATCTGTACGATGATGCGCACGCTGTTCGGAATATGGTGACGGATCAGGGAAATAAAGAAGCTGGAGAACGCGGTGACCAGCGTCACCGCAATGGTCATCACCACAGCCGTTTCCAGCTTGGTGGTTACCGCCAGCGCGGAACAGACGCCCAACACCTGCAAGGCAATCGGGTTGTTGTCGAACAGCGGCCCTAAAAGGACCCGTTTAATCTCTTTGGAATTAGCCATTTTTCAGCGCTCCTTCACGAACTTTTTGCAGGAACGGGCCAAAGCCGTGCTCGCCCAACCAGAAGTCAAAAGTATGCTGCACGCCGTTGGAGGTCAGCGTGGCACCGGACAAACCGTCCACCCCGTGTTCATCCCCCTGACGCGCCCCGCCTTTCACCACGCGAATCGCCGGTTGGCCGTTGTCGTCAAACAACTTTTTACCGATCCACTGCTGGCGCCAGCTGGCATTCTCAACTTCACCGCCCAGTCCCGGAGTTTCCCCCTGCTGGTAGTAAGTGATGCCTTTCACCGTATTGCCGTCGTTATCCAACGCCACAAAGGCGTACATCATCGACCACAGGCCAGTGCCGTAGACAGGCAGCACAATTTTGTTGACCGCACCGCTGTCGTCGCGCACCAGGTAGATTTCCGCCTGATTGCTGCGACGTTTGATGCCGGCGGGATCGTCAGCCGCCGGCAGTGCTACGCTTTTGGCGTCATCACGCAGGGCCGCAGCCAGATCGAACGCTGTCGCCTTGCCGGTGACAAACTCACCGCTGTTCAAATCCAGCAGGTGCGGTTCGATACGTTGGGTGAATAGCGCCTTGACCTGCTCGCCTTCCATTTTTGGCTGCAGCAAACCGGCCACGTCGAGAATATTGCGCTGCTTGTCGAGCAACTTCTGTTCCTGCTGTTTGGACTTCAGGCCGACGGCGGAACCCGCCACCACCACAGAACACACCAGGCACAGCAGCAGTACCACCAGCAGCGTTTTACCGATGCTGTCGTTTTTAGATTCATTCGCCACGGGCTTTTCTCCGCTTGATGTTGGCCTGCACCACCAGGTAATCGAACAGCGGCGCGAACAGGTTGGCGAACAGGATCGCCAGCATCATGCCTTCCGGATAGGCCGGGTTGACCACCCGGATCAGCACGCACATCACGCCAATCAGAATGCCGTACCACCATTTCCCCTTGTTGGTAAACGAGGCGGAAACCGGGTCGGTAGCCATAAAGATCATACCGAAGGCGAAGCCCCCCAACACCAGGTGCCAGTACCACGGCATGGCGAACAGCGGGTTGGTGGTAGAGCCGATCGAATTGAACAGGAAGGCGGTAGCCATCATGCCGAGCATCACACCGGCGACAATGCGCCAGGAAGCCACGCGGCCAAACAGGATTATCGCCCCGCCGAGCAGGATCATCAGCGTGGAGACTTCACCGACCGAGCCGGGGATGTTGCCGAGAAACGCGTCCATCCAGCTAATGGAATGGCCGGTAGCCACGTTGCTCAGGCTGTGTGCCCCGCCCGCGCTCCACTGTGCCAGCGGAGTCGCGCCGGAAAAACCGTCGGCGGAGGTCCACACAAGGTCACCGGAAATCTGCGCCGGGTAAGCGAAGAACAGGAACGCACGCCCCGCCAACGCCGGGTTAAGGAAGTTGCGTCCGGTGCCGCCGAATATCTCTTTGGCCACCACTACGCCGAAGGTAATACCCAGCGCGGCCTGCCACAGCGGCAGCGTTGGCGGCACAATCAGCGCAAACAGAATCGAGGTAACGAAGAAGCCTTCATTAATCTCATGCTTGCGAATGACCGCGAACAGTACCTCCCAGAAGCCCCCCACCAGGAACACCACGGCATAAATTGGCAGGAAATAGCAGGCACCCAGCACCATTTTGCTGATCCAACCTGCGTCCGCCGCCAGTGATGCCCCGAGCCATTGCGCCAACCGGTAGTGCCAATCGCCCGCCAGCACCTGCTGCAGTTGATCGTCACTGTAAAGGTGGTGCAGCGCCGGAATGGCCTGCTGGCCGACGTTGTACATCCCCCAGAACATCGCTGGGAAGACCGCCAGCCATACCAGGATCATCATGCGTTTCAGATCGATAGCATCGCGCACATGCGAAGCACCGCGCGTCACCTGCCCCGGGGTGTAGAACACCGTGGTGGTCGCTTCATACAGCGGGTACCACTTTTCCAGCTTGCCGCCCGGAGTGAAGTGATGCTCGATCTTTTCAAAAAAATTCTTCAGGCCCATCGGTTATCCTTCCTGCTCAATCTTGGTCAGCACATCGCGCAGCACCGGAGCGTATTCATACTTGCCGGGGCAAACAAAGGTGCACAGCGCCAGATCTTCTTCATCCAGTTCCAGACAGCCCAGCGCCTGCGCGCTGTCACTGTCACCCGCCAGAAGGTCACGCAGCAGCAGGGTCGGCAGGATATCCAGCGGCATTACCCGCTCGTAGTTGCCGATCGGCACCATCGCACGCTCACCGCCGTGGGTGGTGGTCGAGAAGGCAAACAACTTGTTCTTCAGGAAGTGGCCCAGCGTGGTGCGGGTAATGGAGAATTTATCCGGTGATGGGGCAATCCAACCGAACAGCTCTTTATCACGCCCTTCCTGCAGCACGGAAACCAACGCGTGGAAACGGCCAAGGTAAGCATTCGGCCCGGCGACGTGGGTGCCGCTCAGCACCGAGCCGGAAATGACCCGGTTCTCCCCCGCTTTCAGCCGGCCGGCGGTCAGTTCGTCGATGCTGGCGCCCAACCGGGTGCGCAGCAGTACCGGCTGTTCCACCTGCGGCCCGGCCAGTGCCACTACCCGGCAGGTATCGAGCTTGCCGGTGGTGAACAAGGTGCCGATGGCAATCGCATCCTGATAGCCGATATGCCAGACGGTTTTTTTCAAACTGACCGGCTCGAGGAAATGAATATGGGTGCCCACCAACCCGGCAGGATGCGGACCGGCGAATTCGTTATAGGTCACTTGCGCATCAGGTTGCTTGCCCAGGTTCACCCCTGCGGCATGACAAACGTGCACCTTGCCGTCGGTCAGGCGAGCCAATACCGCCAGCCCGGCGTTAAACGCCGCCAACTGCTCGGCAATAATCACCTGCGGATCGGCGGCCAGCGGCTGACTGTCGATGGCAGTAACGAAGATGGCGCGTGGGCTGGTGCCCGGTGCCGGTGTTTTACTGAAGGGACGGGTGCGCAGTGCGGTCCACAGGCCACTGGCGATCAATTCGCTTTCAACCTGTTCGCGCGGCAGCATCGCCAGTTCGGCGACCGGAAAATGAGCGAACTCCAGTTGATCATCGCCGCCGTTTTCAACGGCAATGACGACCGACTGCAATACGCGTCGTTCACCACGGTTGATGGCCACAATACGACCGCTGGCAGGAGCGGTGAAGAAAACCCCGGGGGTCTTCTTATCTTCAAACAGTGCCTGGCCTTTTTTAACGCTCTCGCCTTCCTGCACCAGCATAGACGGGCGCATTCCGACGTAATCTTCCCCAAGCAGGGCGACATGCTGAATGACTGGGCCGTCCTGAATCGCCTGAACCGGGGTTCCGGCAATTGGCAGGTCTAACCCTTTTCTGATTTTAATCATAGGTTTTATACGATGTTGGTTAGTTTCACACGTCTTACCGACCCCAGAGGCTGGTACTGACGATGCCTGGATGATGAGGCCGCATCAGCAGCCTCTGGGTTGAGCGCAACGGCATCACGCTCAACATGAAATCTTTCGCACTGATAAAATGGGCTAACGTACATTCCGTTGATTAACTCCTGCGTCCATTTTTTGCGCATTTATTCGAGCCGGAATATTAACATTTTCCACAACATTTTTCTGTGTCAGGCAGTGACCTGAGTCAAGCAAACACAATTAAATTTCGGCCGTTTTACGCGACTAATCGTTAAAATCTGCCTATAGATTCACTTTTATCGAAGTTTGTAGTTTTTTTATACACATCGCATATTGCTAAAAAAGAACACACTGGTAATCTGGCGGTGTTTTAAGACCGTAAAACAATAATCAGTGGCATGTTGGCCAATTGCATTGAGCCGACAGATAAATATAAGCAGGAATAATAATGAGCAAAATCGCGTTGTTGTTTGCGATGCTTTTTTCTATGCCGATGATCACGGCCTGCAGCGCCAGCGAGCAGGTTCCCGAGGTTCCGGTAGTTAAGCAGCAATTAGTGGGTTCACCGGTCTATATTCAGATTTTCAAAGAAGAACGCACGCTGGAATTGTATGCCAAAATGGGCAACGAATTCCGTCTGGTGAACTCTTTCCAAATCTGTAATTTCTCCGGCGGCCTCGGCCCAAAACGCCGTGAAGGTGACTTTAAGAGTCCGGAAGGCTTTTATAGCGTCGACGCGCGCCATCTGAAACCCGACAGCAAGTATTATCGGGCAATCAATATCGGCTTCCCTAATGATTACGATAAATCACAGGGCTATTCCGGTGCTTATCTGATGATCCACGGTGAATGTAAATCGATTGGTTGTTACGCGATGACCAACACCTATATGGATGAGATTTACCGCTACGTCGAAGCTGCGTTCGCTTACGGACAGAACCGGATTGATATCAGTATCTATCCGTTCCGCATGACCGATAAGAACCTGAAACGCCACAGTTCTTCCAGCTACATCGCCTTCTGGCGTCAGCTGAAACCGGGCTATGACTACTTCGTCAAAAACCACCAGCCACCGATGGTCAGCGTAGCCAATGGTCAGTACGTATTGGGTCAACCCGTGCTGAGCAGCGGCCAGATGACGCAGTATGCGTCAAACACGGCTCCCGCTGTCAGTACCAATCCCTTCGCTCAGACCAAGCCGCTCACCGAAGTGAAATAATGCGAATTCGCCTGGTGCAATTTTGTGCCAGGTTTCATTCGCCGTCAGCGGCTGGGTAGCAATCACCGTGACCACATCATTGGGTGTGGTCTGCTGCTGAAAATCAATCTCTACATCCTGATCGAGTAACGTGGCTTTGCCAAACGGCGCGCGCCGCGTGATCCAATACAGGTTGGTGGAGCAATAAGCCATCACAAAGCGCCCATCCGACAGCAACATATTGAATACCCCCTTCTGACGCAGTTGATCCGCCAGCAGAGCGATATAACGGAACACCGGCGGCCAACGGCTTGGGGTACGCGGGTATTTCAGGGAAAGCTGATGCAGCAACCAGCAGAAAGCGTACTCGCTGTCAGTCTGGCCGACCGGGCGGAAAGTACCGGTTTCCAACTGACGGTAGCCTTTCAACTGGCCATTGTGCGCGTAGGTCCAGTTACGGCCCCACAGTTCGCGGGTAAACGGGTGGGTATTCTCCAGCGCCACTTCACCGCGATTGGCCTGACGGATATGTGATACCACCGCGCAGGATTTGATCGGGTATTCCTGCACCAGACGGGCGATCGGCGAGTCGAAACTCGGCTGAGGATCCTTAAACGTGCGGCAACCGTTCCCTTCATAGAAGGTAATGCCCCAACCATCTTTATGTGGCCCGGTACGGCCACCGCGCTGAACCAGCCCGGTAAAGCTAAAGCAAATATCGGTCGGTACGTTTGCGCTCATCCCGAGCAATTCACACATCGCCAGCCACTCCTTAACTCCCACTGACACCGTCTATTCGGGCGCGATCAACTGCGCCCCTGTGCATTATTAACGGGGGCGCCATGCCCCCAAAAGCCGTTATGCCTTAACCATCTCTTTTTCAATCAGCTGAATCAAGATGTGGATCGCTTTGATATGAATTTCCTGAATACGGTCTGCGTAACCGAAGTGCGGTACGCGGATTTCCACATCGGCAGAACCGGCCATTTTGCCGCCGTCTTTACCGGTCAGGGTGATCACTTTCATCCCTTTGGCGCGCGCCGCTTCGATGGCTTTAATGATGTTGCCGGAATTGCCTGAGGTGGAAATCCCCAGCAATACGTCGCCTTCACGGCCTACCGCTTCCACATAGCGTGAAAATACATACTCGTAACCAAAGTCGTTGCTGACGCAAGACAGGTGGCTAACGTCAGAAATGGCAATCGCCGGATAACCCGGACGGTTTTCACGGTAGCGGCCAGTCAGCTCTTCGGCAAAGTGCATCGCGTCACAGTGGGAGCCACCGTTACCGCAAGAAATGACTTTCCCACCGGCTTTAAAGGAATCAGCCAGCAGCACGGCTGCGCGTTGGATCGCGTCGATATTGGCATCATCATTGATAAATTTCGCCAGGGTATCGGCCGCTTCGTTCAGTTCACTACGAATAAGGTCGTGGTACATGAGGAACCTCTTGTTATCGTCAATCTTCCGCTCCGCAGTGTAACGGATCGGGGAAAAACCGAGAAGCATTGTCAGTCAAACAGCAGCCCGGTTGAGGCGCCGATGAGGTTTTTGATGATTGATGCGGTCAGTTTGTGACTTAAGTTGTAATTAAACTGTAAATGCATTGATAAAAATATGGGGTTGTACTAAAACCTATTACATACACACAACAGGTCAGACCTCTTGCCACTTCGGAGCTTCTTATGATGGTTCTTAGTATTGTTGTTTTACTGGCACTCATTGGTGTGGTGTTTTATCACCGAGTGAACCTCACCCTCAGTAGCCTTATTCTTCTGGCATACACCGCCGCCATGGGCGCCATCGGTCTGTGGAGCTTCTGGATGCTGCTGCCGCTGGCGATTATTCTGCTGCCACTGAACGTCACGTCACTGCGCCGTTCGTTGCTGTCTGCACCGGCGCTGCGCGCGTTCCGCAAGGTGATGCCGCCAATGTCCACCACCGAAAAGGAAGCGATCGAAGCCGGGACCACCTGGTGGGAAGGCGATCTGTTCCGCGGTACGCCGGACTGGAACAAGCTGCATAATTACCCTAAACCGCAGTTGACCGCCGAAGAACAAGCGTTTATCGACGGTCCGGTGGAAGAAGCCTGCCGCATGGCCAACGACTTCCAGATCACCCATGAACTGGCCGATTTGCCGCCGGAACTTTGGGCATACCTGAAAGAACACCGCTTCTTCGCGATGATCATCAAGAAAGAATACGGCGGCCTGGACTTCTCTCCTTATGCTCAGGCACGCGTACTGCAAAAACTGTCCGGTGTTTCCGGCATTCTGGCCATCACCGTCGGCGTGCCGAACTCCCTCGGTCCGGGCGAGCTGCTGCAACATTACGGTACTGACGAACAGAAAAACCATTACCTGCCAGGCCTGGCACGCGGCGACGAGATCCCTTGTTTCGCTCTGACAAGCCCGGAAGCGGGTTCCGATGCCGGTGCCATTCCGGACGTCGGCACCGTCTGTATGGGCGAGTGGCAAGGCGAACAGGTTCTGGGCATGCGCCTGACCTGGAACAAACGCTATATCACATTGGCACCGGTGGCGACCGTGCTGGGCCTGGCGTTCAAACTGTATGACCCGAACCACCTGCTGAGCACCAACGAATCACCGGGCATCACCTGTGCGCTGATCCCAACCAGCACGCCGGGTGTTGAAATCGGCAACCGTCACTTCCCGCTGAACGTGCCGTTCCAGAACGGTCCAACTCGCGGCAATGACGTGTTCGTCCCGATTGATTACATCATCGGCGGGCCAAAAATGGCCGGTCAGGGCTGGCGTATGCTGGTTGAATGCCTGTCGGTAGGTCGCGGTATCACCCTGCCTTCCAACTCTACCGGTAGCGTGAAATCCATGGCGCTGGGGATTGGCGCATACGCCCATATCCGCCGTCAGTTCAAACTGTCGATCGGCAAGATGGAAGGTATCGAAGAGCCACTGGCGCGTATCGCCGGTAACACCTATGTGATGGACGCAGCGGCTACGCTTATCACGAGTGGTCTGATGCTGGGCGAGAAACCGGCCGTGCTGTCGGCCATCGTGAAATACCACTGTACCCACCGCGGCCAGCAGGCAATCATTGATGCAATGGATATCGCCGGCGGTAAAGGCATCATGTTGGGGAAATCCAACTTCCTGGCCCGTGCCTATCAGGGCGCGCCTATCGCTATCACGGTAGAAGGCGCCAATATCCTGACCCGTACCATGATGATCTTCGGTCAGGGTGCGATCCGTTGCCATCCTTATGTGCTGGACGAAATGGCGGCAGCGCAGAATAACGATCTGAACGCCTATGACAAATTACTGTTCGGTCATCTGGGCCACGTAGGCAGCAACAAGGTACGCAGCTTCTGGCTGGGTTTGACCAACGGCCGCACCAGCAGTACACCGACCAAAGATGCAACTCGTCGTTACTACCAGCAGTTGAACCGCCTGAGCGCTAACCTGGCGCTGCTGTCGGACGTTTCCATGGGTGTACTGGGCGGCAGCCTGAAGCGCCGTGAACGTATCTCCGCCCGTCTGGGGGATATTCTCAGCCAAATGTATCTGGCTTCCGCTTCGCTGAAACGCTTTGAAGATGAAGGCCGTCAGAAAGAAGATTTGCCGCTGGTACATTGGGCCGTACAGGACAGTCTGCATCAGGCAGAACAGGCGCTGGACGATCTGCTGCGCAACTTCCCGAACCGCTTTATCGCCGGCGTGATGCGTCTGGTTATCTTCCCGTTAGGTCGCGTGCATACTGCACCGTCTGACCGTCTGGATCACCAGTTGGCCAAGATTATCCAACAACCGTCCGCCACCCGTAGCCGTCTGGGTCGTGGTCAGTATCTGACGCCAAGCGAGCATAACCCGGTCGGCCTGCTGGAAGCCGCATTGGTTGACGTGATCGCCGCCGAGCCGATCCACGATCGGTTGTGCAAGGCGGCCGGCAAGAACCTGCCGTTCACCCGACTGGATCGTCTGGCGCAGCGTGCACTGGAAGAAGGCAAGATTAACGCCGACGAAGCGAAGATCCTGGTGAAAGCCGAAGAGAGCCGTTTGCGTTCCATCAACGTGGATGACTTCGAGCCGGATGCGCTGGCGGCCAGTAAGCCGGAAAAGTTGCTCAAGCAGGATAAGCGCCAGAAACACACCGAAGCCGCGTAACTGCAATAAACTGACTTACCCAGGGGCGATAATCATCGCCCCTTTTCTATTTCTCCGCATAAGTGCGCGGTGCTCCGCAACGTTGCCAGAACGACTAATTTAACCCCGGGAATAATCGGATAGACTGTAGGTGGGTGCTCTGGATCTTTCTGTCCGGAGCCTTGTATTGGTAACGGATAGAAAGAGAAAGGCCCCGAGTCGATGTAATCAACCCGAGGCCACTCTGAACGTCTAGCAACGTCAGGTTAGCCTCTTCCCCGCCGCAAGGCAAGGATAAGGAGGTCAAAAATGCAGCAAGAACGGGTCATTCTAAGGCTGATGATTATCTGTATCACGCTGATAGCGCTGATGTGGATCAACCGCGGTTCGCTATGTGAACTGCGCATCACACAGGGAGACACGGAGGTTGCCGCCATTTTGGCTTACGAAACCGAAGGGTAAGGCAACCCAACGGCGGGGTTCGCCCCGCCTGTTGGTTGTTGGTGACGGATCCATGAGCACCCTTTTTTCACGGTATCCAGGAGATTTAACCGTTCTGGCGGATGCGCGCCAACAACGCGTCGATATGTTCGATTTGCGACGCGTTGACGATCAGCGCGCGGCCCAGACTCAATGCACTGCGCTGGCATTCGGTACGCATCTCGTCATCGCTGATACTGTCCAGATCGGCAACGTGCGCCAGACCTATGGTACGACGGATCAACTCACTGCCACAGTAGCCAACCGCATCGGTCCACACCTGCTGCAGGAACTGTTCGGCGTAGCCCGGTACTGCCAGTGCCAGTTCTCGGGCCTGTTGGTGACACAATGCCAGGAAACGATCGGCAAAAATCAGCCATAGTTCACGAACATCCTGCAAACGCTGCTCGCGCCCGGCAGCGGCGTCACGCGGCCCCAAAAGCCCTGGCAGACCGCAATAGTTCAGTAACAGATTGCCCAATACGCTGCCGACGTCGAAACCGATCGGGCCATAGAAACCAAATTCGGCGTCTATCGCCTTCAGCTTGCCTTCCGCGACAAAAACCGAGCCGCTGTGGATATCACCGTGCAACAGCGCCTCCGCCTTGCTCAGGAAACGATGCTTCAATCCGGCGACCGCCAGCCTCAGTGCCGCATCGTCACGCAACTCAAGGACCTGCGGCAACAGCACCGGATCAAACTGATTACGCTCATGGTCAATATAGGGATCGGTAAAGAACAGATCTTCGGTGATCTGGCACAGTTCGGGGTTACTAAAGCGACTAACCTCCGCTTTTTTCTCCTGCGCGGTCTGATAAAAGTCGGAAGTATGGAACAGGGTTTGCGCCAAATACTCCGCCAGTTGCCCGGCAGCCAACGGGTAATAGTGCCCCTTGAGTAACTCACTGCGCCAGATGTGGTGATCAGAAAGATCTTCCTGCACCATCACTGCCAGTTCAGGATCGTGATGCAACACCTTTACCGTATGCCTTGGACAAAAACCGCCATGGATCAACAGGGTTTCCGCTTCAATACGTGCGCGATCCAGGGTTAACGGCCAGGATTCGCCCACGCATCGAACATACGGCAGCGCCTGTTTGACTATCACCCGGCTCACACCATCACGATCGCGGATCTTGAATACCAGGTTCAGATTACCGTCACCAATCTCGTCAGCGCTAACCAACGCCTGGGGATCGGCTAACTGCCCATATTGACGGGCATACTCAACGGCATCAGCAGCAGTAAACGTACGATAATGCGACATTCCCAACCCCTCTGAACTTTCTCACTGACCCAGCGATTATATTTTTTTAGACGTAAAAGCATTTGGACGTCTATACATCCGGAAGTCATGTTGGCAGAATAGCTTTCCAGATGCAATAACTACGCAACAAGGAATTAACCGCCGATGCAAGCGCTTAACACCACCAGTTTGACCCTGAGTGACAACCGACTTTGGATCCTCGACCAGCAGGCTTTGCCGCAGGAAAAACAGTGGCGGACCTGCGACAGCGTGGAACAACTGGTTGACCATATTCTCACCTTGCGGGTGCGGGGTGCGCCGCTGATCGGCCTGTCTGCCAGCCTGTTATTGGCTCTGCTGGCGGAACGCGGCTTGTCGCGTGAGGAACTGGAGCAGGCACTGCTCACCCTGCGCGCCTCACGACCGACGGCGGTCAACCTGATGAACAACCTGGACCGCATGAAGCTGGCACTGGCACAACCGCACTGGGTGCCGGCAATGGTGGAAGAAGCACTACGCCTGGTGGAAGAAGATCGTCAATTGTGCGATCGCATTGCCGATCACGGCGCCGAGCTGGTGAAACCCGGCAGCCGCCTGCTGACCCACTGCAATACCGGGGGTCTGGCAACCGCCGGTATTGGTACTGCTATCGGCGTGCTGTTGCGCGCTCATCAGCAAGGCAAGGTACAGCAGGTGTGGGTCGATGAAACCCGCCCGTTGCTGCAAGGTGGCCGATTGACCGCCTGGGAGTTGGGTGAGCTGGGTATCCCCTACCGGCTGATTTGTGACTCCATGGCAGCCAGCCTGATGGCGCAAGGTCAGGTGGATGCGGTGTGGGTGGGTGCAGACCGCATCGCCGCCAACGGTGACGTCGCCAACAAGATTGGCACTTATAGCCTGGCAGTACTGGCACACTATCACCGCATTCCGTTCTACGTCGCGGCCCCGCACACTACGCACGATCCGCACTGTCCGAATGGTGCCGCAATCCCTATCGAGCAGCGCGCCGCAACTGAAGTGACCGGTGTATCCGGCAGTTTTGGCTCTTGCCAGTGGGCCCCTGCCGATGCCCAGGTTTATAACCCGGCGTTTGACGTGACGCCCGCGGCGTTGATTAGCGGTTGGGTGTTCGACAGCGGCGTGATCACGCCACAGCAGGTCAATGAAGGAATTTTCCAGCGGGCGTTAGGTTAACACCCGCATCGTAGCGGTCAGTCGAGGCGCGGATAGGCATCAGCGATGTTATCGCCGGTGAAATGCGCTACCCAGCCTTCCGGGTTATCGAACACGCGGATCGCAGTAAAATTCGGTGCCGACCCCATATCGAACCAATGGCGGGTATCGGCCGGCACCGAGATCAGATCGTTCTTCTCACACAGGATCTGGAAGATCTTGCCGTCCAGATGCAGGCAGAACAGCCCGGCCCCTTCAACAAAGAAACGTACTTCATCTTCGCCGTGCGTGTGTTCGGATAAAAACTTGCTGCGCAGCACTTCACGCTGGGCATTATCCGGACGCATGCTTATCACATCCCAACTCTGGTAGCCCTTCTCCGCCACCAGCCGATCGATCTGCTGCTGATAGGCGGCAATCACCGTCGCCGGCTCCGGGTTCTCACCCAGTTCACGGTCCGCCTGCCAGCGCTCAAAACGGACGCCAATTTGCGCCAATTGCTGCTGAATCGCCTGCGCATCGCGGCTCTGCCACAGTGGCTGCTGCGGCTCTTTATCACTGAAAATAGTCAAGCCACTCATGAGGCAAACTCCCCTAAATCGATATGATCAAAACGGTTAACCTGCGGATGTTGACTCTGGTTATCGGCGTCATCGCGGATCAGTTGGCAGGTATGCCAACCTGCGGCACGAGCGGCGTCCAGCTCTTGATGAATGTCGGAAAGGAATAACAGCTGGTCAGGGGCGATACCGATTTCACTGGCGATATTGCGGTACGAAGCAGTTTCACGCTTGGCACCGACGTGGGTATCGAAATAACCGCTGAACAGCGGCTGTAAATCCCCGGCATCGCTGTAGCCGAACAGCAGTTTCTGCGCCTCCACCGAGCCGGAAGAATAGACGTACAGCTTCAGCCCCTGCTGTTGCCAGGCGGCCAACTGTTCGGCCACCTCCGGGTACAAATGCCCGCGAAAATCGCCGTTCTGGTAGCCGCTGCGCCAGATGATGCCTTGCAGCGCCTTCAGCGCGGTAGATTTACGGTCTTCATCCATAAAGCGGTACAACGCGGTAATCAGTTGCTCGATATCCGCCTGCGGCTGCTCAAGTTCCTGGCGCAAAGCGGCCAGCGGGGCGGCGACTTCGGCCTCTTCAGCGTGCTGACGGAGAAAGGTCGCCAGGCGTTCGCGTGCATAGGGGAACAGCACCTGATGGACGAAACGGATATCGCTGGTCGTGCCTTCAATGTCGGTAACGATGGCGCGGATCATTTTGCCTCCAGTAAACGGCGTTGTAGTTCGCACTGGAACAGGAATTCCAGCCCTTCAAGATGACGACGTGCTTCCGCGACCTGGCGGCCCCAGCAATACAAACCGTGGCCGCGCACCAGAAAACCGTACTGTAGCGGCGTGACTTCGGCATGGGCCGCCACGCGCGCCGCTAAACGCGGGATATCCTGGTCGTTATCGAAAATCGGGATCACCACGCTGTCCAGATGCGTACTCTGGCCGCCGAGAGATTTTTGCATCTCATAGCCCTGCAACACCAGTCCATCGCTGCGTTCAACCCGCGACAGCACGGTCGCATTCACCGAATGCGTATGCAGCACCGCACCAATCTGCGGATATAGCCGGTAAATCAGGGTATGCAGACCGGTTTCCGCCGACGGCGTGCGGCCGCTCGGTACATGGTTGCTGGCGGTTTCCACCAGCAGGAAGTCAGTTTCGGTCAGGCTGCCTTTATCCTTCCCGGATTCGGTCACCAGACAATGCTGGTCATCGAGACGCAGCGACATATTGCCACCGGTCGCTGGGCACCAGCCCTTTTCACCAATCCAGTGACAGGCAGACAATAGCGCTGTAAGTTGCGGATTTTCGGTCATTATCGTTTCCCGGTCTGTAAGGTCATCTGCAGGTGAAGCTTAGAATGATTTGATTAATGGTTAGATTTTTTCTTCATTTAGCCATCTAAGCGTCTTGATTGCCAAATACTAACATCGTGTTATATTGACGGCAACATAAGCGCCAGGAGTATTAGCCTGCTATGAGCACTTCAGCATTGATTCCCGAAAGTAAACTGCCCGCGCTGGGCACCACCATTTTCACCCAGATGAGTGCGCTGGCGGCGCAGCATCAGGCAATCAACCTGTCGCAGGGCTTCCCCGATTTCGATGGCCCGGACCACCTGAAAGAACGTCTGGCCTGGCATGTCAGCCAGGGCGCGAACCAATATGCTCCGATGACCGGTGTCGCCCCACTGCGTGAGGCCATCGCCGAGAAAACCGCCGCCCTGTACGGCTGGCTGCCGGACGCCACTAACGAAGTCACCGTCACCGCGGGTGCCACCGAGGCGCTGTTCGCCGCTATCAGCGCGCTGGTACGCCCTGGCGATGAAGTTATCTGCTTTGATCCCAGCTACGACAGCTATGCGCCGGCGGTGACCTTATCCGGCGGCACGCTAAAACGCATTGCGCTACAGCCCCCGGCGTTCAACGTCGACTGGTCGCAGTTCGGCAAGTTGCTTTCACCACGTACCCGGCTGGTGATCCTCAATACGCCGCACAACCCTTCCGCCACGGCCTGGCAGGCAGAAGATATGCAGCAACTGTGGCACGCCATTGGCGATCACGAAATCTACGTGCTGAGCGATGAAGTCTACGAACACATTTGTTTTGCTAAAGGCGGCCACACCAGCGTATTGGCTCACCCACAGTTGCGTCAGCGGGCCATCGCCGTGTCTTCCTTCGGTAAAACCTTCCACATGACCGGCTGGAAAGTGGGTTACTGCGTGGCTCCGGCCGCGCTGAGTGCGGAGGTGCGCAAGGTGCACCAGTACCTGACCTTCTCGGTCAACACCCCGGCCCAGTTGGCACTGGCGGATATGCTGCGCAGCGAGCCGGAACACTGGCAGCAATTGTCGGCATTTTACCGTGCCAAGCGCGATCGTTTTGTGCAGGCGCTGTCCAACAGTCGACTGGAAATTTTACCCTGCGAGGGTACATACTTCTTACTGGCAGATTACAGCGCCGTTTCCGATTTGGACGACGTGGCATTCTGCCATTGGTTAACCGAGCACGTTGGCGTGGCGGCGATCCCGCTGTCGGTCTTCTGTGCCGATCCTTTCCCTCATAAATTGATCCGGCTGTGCTTCGCTAAACAGGATGCCACGCTGGATGCGGCTGCGGAGCGGTTATGTCGACTTTAAAAATTACCCTGTTGCAGCAACCTTTGGTTTGGCGCGATGGCGAGGCCAACCTGCGTCATTTTGATGCGCTGCTGGCGCCGTTAAGCGGCCGCGATTTGATTGTGCTGCCGGAGATGTTTACCACCGGCTTTGCTATGGATGCCGGGGAAAGCGCACTGCCGGAACAGCAGGTCGTCGACTGGCTGCACGGCTGGGCGAGTAAAAGTAACGCCCTGGTCGGCGGCAGCGTAGCGCTGAAAACTGCCGAGGGCGCGGTTAACCGTTTCCTGCTGGTCGAGCCGAACGGCCGGGTGCATGCCTATGATAAGCGCCATCTGTTCCGCATGGCCGGTGAGCACCTGCACTATCAGGCTGGCAAACGGCGTGAAATTTTCGAGTGGCGTGGTTGGCGCATCCTGCCGCAGATCTGTTATGACCTGCGTTTCCCGGTGTGGTCCCGCTATCAACAGGATTACGATCTGGCGCTGTACGTCGCCAACTGGCCGGCACCGCGCAGCAAACACTGGCAAACGCTGCTGGCGGCACGCGCCATTGAGAACCAGGTGTTCGTGGCTGGCTGCAACCGCGTCGGCGAAGACGGTAACGGCCTGAACTACAGCGGTGACAGCCTGATCCTCAGCCCGCAGGGGGAAACATTGGCCCAGGAGGAACCCGGTGTCGCCGCACGGCTGGACGCCGAACTGTCGCTGGAAAACCTGCAAAGCTACCGCAGCGCCTTCCCGGCCTGGCGTGATGCCGACAGCTTCCTGCGCCACGATTAATCCTTTCGGGTCGGGCGCGGTCCGCTGCGCCCGTTGTTTCAGGAAAGCTCCTCTTCCACCGCTTTTTCTTCTTTGGCACCAATAGGGTTAAACAGCAGGTTCAGCAGCAACGCCACCAGGCAAGAAGCGCTGATACCGGAATGCAATAAGGTACGCACCCAGTTCGGGAACTGATCGTAAAAGGTCGGCACCACGATCGGGATCATGCCGAAGGCAATCGCCGTCGCCACCACCACCAGATTCATATTGTCCTTGTAATCCACCTTTGCCAGGGTGCGGATCCCACTGGCAGCCACCGAACCGAACAGCACCACGCCTGCGCCACCCAACACCGGCAACGGAATACAGGCCACCAGTCGCCCCAGCACCGGCAGTAACCCCAGCAGCACCAAAATGGCCCCTCCGGCGCTGACCACAAAGCGACTCTTCACGCCGGTGATCGCCACCAATCCGATGTTCTGGGCAAACGAGCTTTGTGGGAATGAGTTGAATACTGGCGACAGCGCGCTGGACAACATATCGGCGCGTAGACCATTGGCTATGCGGCGCGCATTCACCGGCGAACCGACGATCTCGCCAACCGCCATCAACCCGGCGGTGGTTTCCGTCAGCAACACCAGCACGATCAACAGCATGGAGAGGGTCGCGCTCAGTTCGAAGGTCGGCCAACCGTAGGCGAAAGGCTCGGGGAATGCCAGCCATGGCCCGCTGCTTACGGCGGCAAAGCTTACTTTACCCACCAGCACGGCGACCACGCAGCCGACCGCCATCGCCAGCAACACCGACAGCCGTTTTAGCGCCGGAGAACCGACCTTGTTCAACAGCAGAATCACCACCAGCGTGAAAGCCGCCAGGCCAATATTCCCGGTTGATCCCCAGTCTGCCGCCCTGGCGTTGCCGCCCATGGCCCAGCGCACCGCCACCGGCATCAGTGACAGCCCGATCACCGTCACCACGGTGCCAGTGACCACCGGCGGGAAGAAGCGGATAATTTGTGAGAAGAACGGCGCGATCAACAGCCCTATCAGCGAGGCGGCAATCACCGCACCGAACACCGCCGGCAACCCGCCATCGCCGGTCACAATCGTCACCATGGTCGCCACCCCGGCAAAGGAAACGCCCTGTACCAGCGGTAGACGTGAGCCGAAACCGGGTGCCCCAAGGGTTTGCAACAGCGTAGCCAGCCCGCTGACAAACAGGGCTGCCGTCACCAGCATACCAATCTGCGGCGCGCTTAACCCTGCGGCCGACCCGATGATCAGCGGCGGTGCAATAATCCCGCCGTACATGGTCAGAATATGCTGCAAGCCGTAGGCGAAGGTCTTTGCCAGCGGCAGTTTTTCATCTTCCGGGCAGCACGAAGCCGCGCCCTTATCCTGAGACAGAGCCATAGGTACCTCGTCGATGCGGGTTAACCGCTAAGGGCGTTTAACTGCCCCGGTAGGTTGAGTAGGAATACGGACTAATGAGCAGCGGTAAATGGTAATGCTGCGCCGCATCATTGATGACAAAATCGATAATTGCCGTGGCATACAAGGTTGCACGCCGGTCAGCGGCAAAGTAAGCGCCGAGATCGGCAGACAGACGGTAATGCCCGGCGGGCAGGCTATCAGGGGTTAGGTCACGCGCACGGCCGTCGGCATCGGTATGGCTTTCTGCCAGGGTTCGCCACTGCCCGTCCTGTTGCTGCTCCAGCCACACCCGCATCCCCGCAGCGGGTTTACCGAGTGAGGTGTCCAGAATATGGGTGCTGATATTACTCATCGCTCAGTAACTCCTTAAAACGCAGCATCACGATTTCACGCAGTTGTTCGGCGGTTTCCTGCCGTTCCTGCTCCGCACTGTTATTCAATCGCCGTTGTAACTCACGTAAAATACTCTGACCATCGCGACCGGCGGCACGGATCAAAAACACCTGGCCAAATTGCTGTTCATAGCGTTGATTCTCGTCCCGCAGTGCTTCAGCTAACTCAGCATCCTGCGCGTTGACCGCCGCTTGCTCGCGCTGCGAAAACTGCGCCTCTTGTCCCTGACCCTTGGCACGTTCGCCGATACGCGGGTGCTGGGCCAGTGCCTGGCTGATCTCTTCCGGCTGCCAGCGCAGTGCCGCTTGCCAGGCCACCGCCAGCGCGGCGTCGATGCTGCTGAAGGGCCGTGCTACTATCACTGCCGCGTTCCAGGCCGCAATATCTACGCAGGGCCGCAGCAAACGCTCCGCTTCCTCCAGCGGCAATTGATTAAATCGTTGCAGCCTCATCAGGCCTCCTCCCAACCGCTAACCGTCTGGCAGTAAGCCTGGATCGCCAGCGCCACATCGGACTGGCTGACGGCTTCGGCCGGATGGTGGCTAATGCCGCGATCGCAGCGGACAAACAGCATCCCCACCGGCCAACAGGTCGCTACGGCAATCGCATCATGCCCGGCGCCGCTCGGCAACGCCATGCTGCGCCCCTGTACCGCCATCACGCTCTGCTGCCAGCATTGTTGCAAATTTGCATCACAGGCCGTTGCATTTATGCGGTAAAACTCTTCACTGTCAAAACGCAGTCCCCGACGGGTACAGATCGCCTGCGCCTGCTCCAGCAATTGCGTCAACAGCGCTGCCAGCGGGCCATCTTCCGGGCCGCGTACATCGAGGGTCAGTTTGACTTCACCAGGGATCACATTGACCGCCCCCGGCAGGCTTTCAATTAGGCCAACGGTAGCCACCAGGTGCCGATCGCTGGCCGAAGTCATCGCCTCTACCGCCATCATCCATTCCGCCGCCGCCGCCAGCGCGTCTTTACGTTGCCCCATCGGCACGGTACCGGCATGGCCTGCCTGGCCGGTAAAGGTACAGTTAAGCCGACGGGCGCCGTTAATCGCCGTCACCACGCCCAAAGCCAGATCGGCAGCCTCCAGACAGGGCCCTTGCTCAATATGCAGTTCCAGATAGCCACAGATATCACTTTGCGCGCGTCGCGCTTCGCCAACCGCCGCCGGATCCAGCCCAAACTCACGTAATGCCTGTGCCACGCTAATGCCATCAGCATCGGTGCGTTCCAGCCAATCCGCCGGCCACTGTCCGGTAATGCCCCGGCTGCCCAGCAGCGCGATACTAAAGCGCGTGCCTTCTTCATCAGCAAAGCCAATCACCTCAACCGCCACCGGCAAACGACGCTGCTGCCGATGCAAATGCGCCACCACTTCCAGCGCGGTCAACACGCCGAGCATGCCGTCATAGCGCCCGGCGTTGCGCACCGTGTCCAGATGCGAACCAAGCAGCAGCGCAGGCGCATCTGGCGTTTGGCCTTCATAACGGCCACAGAGGTTACCAACGCTGTCCTGCCAGACCTTCATGCCGATAGTGCGCATCCAGTCGCCCACCAGTTGGTTGGCGCGTTGATGTTCCGGCGACAGGTAAACCCGGGTCAACTGGCCCGGCGTGGCGCTGATCGCCGCCAGCGCATCGCAGCGGGCCATCACCCGAGCCGCAGCCTGCTCCGCCTCCTGGGCGGTTAACAGCGCCGCCATCAACGACTCCCGTCGTCGTAGGTATTCCAGGCCGCCTGCAGCGCTTCACCCTGTTTGCTGGCGAAACCCAGCCGGTTCAGCACAGCTTCCAGCGCGGTGAGGGTCTGCAGTACGCAGTCTTTACGCGCGTTGTAGCCCATGGTGCCGATGCGCCAAATCTTGCCCTGCAGCGGGCCGAACGAGGTGCCGATCTCAATGGCGAAATCGTTCAGCATCATCTGGCGGACCTGCTCGCCGTGCACCTGTTGCGGGATCACCACGCCGAGCACGTTATTCATGCGGTTATCAAGATCGCCGAACACTTCCAGCCCCATGCCCTGAATGCCGGCCAGCATCGCCGCGCCGTGCAGCTTATGCCGGGCGATGGTGTTATCTAGCCCTTCTTCCAGGATCACCCGGGCGCACTCACGCGCGGCAAACAGCATACTGGTGGCTTCGGTATGGTGATTCAGACGCTCCGGGCCCCAGTAATCCATGATCATGCCGAGATCGAAGTAGTTGGAATAGATCATTTCGTCGTCACCATCTGCGTGGTCGAGGGTGCGAATGCCCTGCTCTACGCATTTGCGGCGGCGAACGATCTCTTCAAACTGCGGGCTGAGAGTGACCGGCGAACTGCCCGACGGGCCACCCAGACATTTTTGCAGGCCGGCAGAGACCGCATCCAGCCCCCAGGCATCGGTTTCCAGCGGGTTGCCGGCAAACGAAGCGGTGGCATCGGTGTAAAACAGCACGCCATGGCGACGGCAGATATCCCCCAATTCCGCCAGCGGCTGCAGCATAGTGGTAGAGGTGTCGCCTTGCACCGTCAAAAGCAGGCGCGGGCGTACTTTCTTGATCGCGTCTTCAATCTGGTCGGCAGTGAATACCTCGCCCCAGGGCACCTCTATGGTGTGCACTTCGGCGCGGCAGCGGCGGGCTATCTCACACAGCAGATGACCGAAACGCCCAAACACCGGCACCAGCACCTTGTCGCCAGGGCGGATTGAAGAGACCAGCATCGCTTCGATACCGGAGCGGGAAGTGCCGTCTACCAGCAGCGTCCAGCGGTTTTCGGTGCGGAACAGCGCGCGATACAGCTCCATCACCTGATTCATGTAACCGGTCATCGCCGGATCGTACTGACCAATCAACTGGCTCGACATGGCGCGCAGCACGCGCGGATCCGCGTTGATCGGCCCCGGCCCCATCAGCAGGCGGGCGGGTGGATTGATCTGATCGAATTGAGTGATATCTAACATGTTAATTCCTTACCAGCTTAATAACTTAATAGACTTGGTAGCATCAGTGCTCAGACAGGCCGCGAACCGATGCAATAAACTGTTTTAATTCCTGCGTTTGCGGATTGGCGAACAGCGTGCGACTGTCGCCCTGCTCCCATACCTTGCCCTGGTGCATAAACACCACCCGGTCGCCGACCTCGCGGGCAAAGTTCATTTCATGGGTCACCAGGATCAGCGTCATGCCCTCTTTGGCCAGTTGCTCCAGCACCTTGAGTACTTCGCCAACCAGCTCAGGATCCAACGCCGAGGTAATTTCGTCACACAGCAAGACTTTCGGGTTCATCGCCAGCGCCCGGGCAATCGCCACCCGCTGCTGCTGTCCGCCGGAAAGGTTAGCCGGTGAATAATGCATGCGCTCACTCAGCCCGACCTTGTTCAACATCTCTTCCGCCAGTTCACGGCATTCGGCCGGGCTTTTCTTCAGCACCCGACGCGGCGCCAGCATCACGTTCTCCAGCGCGGTCATATGCGGGAATAAATTGAAGTTCTGGAATACCATGCCAATGGAGCGGCTGATTTCACGGGCCTGTGAATCGCGATCGGTGACGGTCATGCCACCCAGCTTGATACTGCCTTCCTGATAGCCTTCCAGCCCGTTGATGCAGCGTAACAAGGTGCTCTTGCCGGAGCCGCTGCGGCCGATGATCGAAATCACCTCGCCCATATCGATATCCAAATCCACGCCCTTCAGCACATGGTTCTGACCGTAATATTTCTGCACCTGATTAATTGTGATGAGCGGCATGGAATTTCTTCTCCAGATAATGACTGTAGCGCGACAGCGGATAACACATCAGGAAATAGCCCAACGCGACCAGGCCGAAAACTTTAAACGGTTGATAAGTGACATTGTTCAGCATGGTGCCAGCCTTGGTCAGTTCGATAAAACCAATGATCGACGCCAGTGCGGTGCCCTTGATCACCTGCACCGAAAAACCGACGGTGGGGGCGATAGCGATACGTACCGCTTGCGGCACAATCACCCGCACCAGGGTCTGACCAAAACTCAGCCCCAGACAGCGCGACGCTTCCCACTGGCCTTTCGGCAACGCGGCAATACTGCCGGACCAGATATCCACCAGAAAAGCGCTGGTAAACAAAGTCAGTGCCAAAGCGGCAGCGGTCCAGGGGCTCACATCAATGCCGAACAGCGCCAGACCAAAGAAGGCCAGGAACAGCTGCATCAGCAGCGGCGTACCCTGAAACAGCTCGGAATAACAGCGGACAAACTGCAACGCCCACTTACGCTTGCTCAGGCGCAGCAATAACAGCGGCAACGTCACCAGAGTGCCGCCAAAAAACGCCGTCAGCGACAGCAGCAAGGTCCAGCGTGCCGCCAACAGCAGGTTGCGCACAATGTCCCAGTCGGTAAAAGTCAGCATCAGCCCTGGCTCCCTAGAAAACGGCGTCCGGCGGCCAGCAACAGCTGGCGCATCAGTATGGATAACAACAGGTAAAACAACGCCGTCACCAGATAGACCTCAAAACTGAGGAAGGTCCGTGACTGGATCAGGTTGGCGGCGAAGGTCAACTCTTCGAACGACACCTGTGACACCACCGATGACCCCAGCATGACAATAATGCACTGGCTGACCAACGCCGGATAAATCCGTTGCAGCGACGGCGGCAACACGATGCGCAAAAATGTTTGGCTGCGGCTGAGACCCAACACCCTACCGGCTTCCCACTGGCCTTTCGGCGTCACCTGAATGCCGGCACGGATGATCTCGGTGCTGTAGGCTCCCAGGTTAATCACCATCGCCAGCAGCGCCGCCTGCCCGGCGGTCAGTTTCCAGCCCAGACTCGGCAGGCCGAAGACGATGAAGAACAGTTGCACCACGAACGGCGTATTGCGCACCACCTCAACGTAAATACCCCAAACGCGGCTGAGCAAGTTGGCCTTGCCGCTGCGGATCGCCGCACCGCAAATACCCAGCGCCACCCCCATCAAGGTGGCCAGCGCCGTCAGCTCAATGGTGGTCAGCAGACCGGCCAGCAATTCGGGCAGATAAGGCCACAGGGCAGGAAAGTTCAGCTGATAGGTCATCAGGCGCTCCCGTTATGCGCCGAAGTCGGCAGGCAGCGGCGCTTTCAGCCATTTTTCGGACAGGCCATTGAGGGTGTTATCCTTTAACGCCTGCTCAATCAGTTCGTCCACTTTCGATTTCAGCGCCGGCTCACCCAGACGCAGACCGACATAGCAGGGTGAATCTTTCAGCATAAATTTGGCCACCGGCGCTTTGGTCGGGTTCTGCCGCGCTATGGCGCTCACCACCAGGTTGCCGGTGGCGATGTATTGCACCTGGCCGGACAGATAGGCCGACAACGTAGTGTTGTTGTCTTCATAGCGCTTGATTTGTGCGCCCTTCGGCGCGGTCTCACTCAGCACCATGTCTTCAACCGCACCGCGCGTCACTCCGATGGTTTTACCGTCCAACTGCGCGGCGTCAGCCAGTACCGACTCTTTCGGGCCAAACACACCCAGGAAGAACGGCGCATAGATACGGCTGAAGGCGATTGCCTTCTCGCGTTCCGCGTTTTTGCCCAGGCTGGAAATCACCAGATCGACCTTGTTGGTTTGCAGATAAGGTACGCGGTTGGCACTGGTGACCGGCACCAACTGCAACTTAAGTTTCATCTTGTCGGCCAGATACTGTGCCATATCGATGTCATAACCCTGCGGCTGCAGATCGGTGCCCACGGAGCCGAACGGTGGGAAGTCCTGGGGTACCGCCACCCGCAGCACGCCACGCTGCTGGATTTCCTGCAGTTGATCCGCCATCGCCGAAGCGACCTGCGCCATCAACAGCACCGCACCTAACGCCACTACCCCGATTTTCTTGAAGTTCATAGATTATCCCCGATGGTGAAATGATGAAACAAAAGATTCTTTGATTATCACTTTGCAACTAATGTGCCAATCCAGGGTGTCAGGAACGATCGGCTTTAGTTACCGTAAGTTCGGGCATTGAGACGGCCCCCTCCTGCCAGAGTAGCGACAGGGGGAGTCAATAAAAGGGGGATGCAACGCACCATCAAAGTGCGAAAGCACCAAAATGGCGCTGAGTTTAGCGCTGTTCCAACTCATCCAGATCGCTATACAGATCGGCAATCTGGTGAATACGTTGCCGCCCTTGCGCCAGCGTCTCATGCAGCAAGGCATTGCTGAGCAAGTTGGCCAGACTCATAGCGGCAGAGTAGCTGTCGAAAGCAGAAACGCTGTCGAGTGGCGCCGCCAGATGCCAGTTGGCCAGCGGGATCAACGCCTGCGCCTGCGGCTCACACACCAGCAAAGTCGGCACCTGTTGAACCTGTAACTGCGTCAATAACGCCCGCAACTGACGTGGCCGACGACGAAATGCCACCACCACCGCTACATCCCGCCGATCAATATCGACCAGTTCCTCCGCCAGCGTCTGGCCGGGCTGCGGCACCAGTAACACCTGCTCACGCACCTGCATCAGTTGTTGACGCAGATGCATCGCCACCGGATAGCTGTTGCGAAAACCCATCAGCACTACGCGCCGCGCCTGCACCAAAGCAGCGATCACCGCGTTGAACTGGTCAGCATCAATATGGTTCACCCACTGGGTGAGATTAGCCATTTCCTGCTTGTAGTGGCGTGCCAGCAATGTATTGCCCTGCACCGCATCACGGTTATCGGTCAGCGGCATACCGCTCTGTCGCAGAGTGCGCAATTCATCACGCATAGCGCGATAGCTCGGGTAACCCAGGCGTTTGAACAAGCGGCTGACGGTGGCTTTGGAGACGCCGCTCAGGCGCGCCAGTTCGGCACTGTTGTAGCTGATCAGGTCATCAAAGTGATCGAAAATAAAATCGGCCACCCGCTGTTCCTGCGGCGTGAGCTGCGGATAGTCCCCGCGCAGGCGTTCATCAATCTGCTTCATTGTTACTCCTGCTTTCCCCAATAGATTTCAAAGTGCAGCCAGGCGGCAACCGAGCAAGTCCCCAGAAGCTTAGTCAACTAAGTGACTGGGGTGAGCAAGGGAAGCCAACGCCGCAGCAATATGAAATATGACGGGGATTGTAACCTTTGTTTCAGCGGAACATACCACGGCCAATCCACCCGCTGGCAAGCGATTATTGCCCTGGCAGAAAACATGGAACGTCTCTTGCTTGTGTTTAAGGCAGACGCTGACCTCAAACAAGGGCCAAGAAATGATTAACAGCAACACCGCGCCATTGGGCATGGCCGTCACGCCACATCACCTCGCCAGTGAAAGTGCATTGGCGGTACTGCGCGCAGGCGGCAACGCGATTGAAGCCATGGTCGCCGCCGCCGCGACCATCGCCGTGGTCTACCCGCACATGAATGGCCTGGGGGGCGACGGATTCTGGCTGATCGTTCCGCCGCAGGGTGATCCGGTGGCGATCGACGCCAGCGGCGCTGCCGGCTCGCTGGCCACTCTGGATTTTTACGCTGGTGAAAGTCACATTCCACACCGGGGGCCAAAAGCCGCGCTGACGGTCGCCGGTACCGTTGGTGGCTGGCAGGAAGCACTGGACTACTCCGTTGAATTGGGCGGCAAACAGTTGCCGCTGTCGCGCCTGCTGGCAGATGCGATTCGCTATGCCGCAGACGGCATTCCGGTCACTGCCTCGCAGGAGGCGGCTACCCGCAGCAAATATCATGAGTTGGCAGATCGGGAGCATTTTGCCCGCACCTACCTGCCGCACGGGGAAATCCCTCACGCCGGACAACGTTTCTGTCAGCCGCAGTTAGCGGATACCCTGATCACTCTGGCCGAACAGGGCCTGGACAGCTTCTATCGCGGTCCGCTGGCACAGGGTATGGCGGCGGATATGGCCAAGCTCGGTATGCCGCTCACCGCGCAGGATCTGGCAGATTATCGGCCGCGCCGCCGCACCCCGCTGCGGCTGGAGCATCAGAAAGGGGAGATATTTAACCTGACACCACCGACTCAGGGCCTGGTCTCGCTGGCGATCCTCGGGCTGACCGACCGCCTGCCGTTGGCCAGCCGTAGCGAAGGCGCGGTGGTGCACAGTATCGTCGAGGCCACCAAACTGGCTTTCGGCCTGCGCGATCAATTCATCACCGACCCGCGTCAGATGACTCAGGATCCGCAAGAGCTACTGACGGCCGAACATCTGGATACCCTGGCCAGGCGCATCGATCCTGAACAAGCCGCCGCCTGGGGTAAAGGCAAAGGACCGGGCGATACCGTCTGGATGGGCGTGATGGACAGCAGCGGTCTGGCGGTGTCCTTTATCCAGAGTCTCTATCACGAATTCGGCAGCGGCGTGGTACTGCCGCAAAGTGGCGTACTGTGGCAAAACCGCGGCGCGTCCTTCAGTCTGGATGCCGCGCACCTGCTGGCACTGGCACCCGGCAAACAACCTTTCCACACGTTGAATCCGGCAGCGGCACGCCTGTATGACGGGCGTACCCTGGTGTACGGCTCCATGGGGGGTGACGGCCAACCGCAAACCCAGGCGGCGCTGTTTGTCCGCCATGTGGTACAGGGGCTACCGCTGCAACAGGCGATCAGTGCGCCGCGCTGGCTGCTCGGTCGCACCTGGGGTGAAAGCTCCGACTCATTAAAACTGGAGGGACGTTTCAGCGAAGAAACCCTTTCCTACCTGCGTCAACGCGGCCACGACGTGGAAGTGTTGCCAGATTTCAGCGAAGCGGTCGGCCACGCCGGTGCCATCGTTCGCCATACTAACGGCATGCTCGAAGGCGCTTTTGATCCACGCAGCAACGGCAGCGCCGCCGGCTTCTAACCGCTCTATCAAAAAGGGGACACCGATGAACCACCCACCTGCCACCGACTGGGCGACCTATATCAGCCAGATGGAAGCCGTGCTGGCCCTGGAGCTGAATGACGTGCGCCGTCAGGAACTGCTGATCCAATTCAACCGCATCGCTGCGATGGCGGAACCGCTGATGGCCCTGCCGCTCGATCAGCGTCTGGAGATTGCCGGGGTATATCGAGCATGAATCCACTCAGCGCACTGTCGATCGCCGAGATCCGCGCCGCCCTGAAACAAGGCGCGATTTCCGCCCGCGAGATCGCCCAGCAAACGCTGGACAATATCGACACCCAAAACCCTTCGTTGAACGCCTATACCCACGTCACCCGCGAACGTATGTTGAGTGAGGCTGATCTTCTCGATCGCAGCCGTGCCCAGGGGCAAGCGCTACCCAGCCTGGCAGCCATTCCTTACGCGGTGAAAAACCTGTTCGACGTCACCGGGGAAACCACCCTGGCCGGTGCCAGCCTGTTCAGCGATAACCCCCCTGCCAAACAAGATGCCTGGGTGGTAAACACATTGGCGGCGCAAGGCGCGCTGCTCTCCGGCATGCTGAATATGGACGCCTATGCCTACGGTTTCACTACCGAAAACAGCCACTACGGTGCAACGCGCAACCCACACGACACCACACGTATTGCCGGTGGATCCTCTGGCGGATCAGCGGCTGCGGTCACCGCCGGACTGGTGACATTTTCGCTCGGCAGCGATACCAACGGCTCGATACGCGTGCCCGCCTCGCTGTGCGGCATCTTTGGCCTGAAACCGACCTTTGGCCGCCTTTCGCGCAGTGGCAGCCAGCCATTTGTCGCCAGTCTGGATCATGTCGGTCCCTTTGCCCGTCGGGTTCGCGACCTGGCAGCGGTATATGACGTGATGCAGGGTACCGACGTCGAAGACCGCTTCCAGGCGGAAAAACCGATCACCCAAACCGAATCGCTGCTGCCGCGTGGTCAACAGGGGCTGCGTTGTGCGGTACTGGCCGGTTATTTCCAGCAGTGGTGCAATGACGACGCCAAAGCGGCAGTGCAACAGGTCGCTCAGGCGCTGGAGGCCATCGCCGAAGTCGAACTGCCGCAGGCCGAACTGGCACGCTCGGCGGCGTTTATTCTCACCGCCGCCGAGGGGGGGAACCAGTATCTACCGCAGTTGCGCAGCCAGCCTGAGCGCTTTGAACCGCTGTCGCGCGAGCGGCTGCTGGCCGGTGCCATGCTGCCCGCCGCCTGGTATCTGCAGGCGCAACGTTTCCGCTCTCATTTCCAGCAGCAGGTATTACCACTGTTTGAACACTGGGACATTCTTATCGCCCCGGCCACGCCGTGCGGCGCGACGGAGATTGGTCAAGAAACCATGCGTATCAACGGCACCGACCTGCCGATCCGCGCCAGCATGGGCATGTTGACACAGCCGATCTCCTTCCTCGGTCTGCCGGTGGTGACGGTGCCGCTGAAAACCGCGGCGGGGCTACCGATCGGGCTGCAGCTTATCGCACCGCCATGGCGTGAAGATCTGGCACTGCGAGCCGCCTATGCACTGGAACAACGCGGCGTAGCTACCTGTGTTTTACCAGGGAAACAGGATTAACTAATGAAGAGTGAATATATCGATCGGCCGGCAGTGCTGGCAGAAGTGAACGCCGCCTTTTATCGTTACGAACAGGCGTTGACTGGTAATGATATTGAGGTATTGGACGAGCTGTTTTGGCACGATGGGCGCACCGTCCGTTATGGTGCGACGGAGAATTTGTACGGTATCGAACAGATCCGCGACTTCCGCCAGCAACGCCCCTCGAAAGGGCTGGATCGTCTGCTGGAGAACACCATCATCACCACCTACGGCGATGATATGGCGGTGGCCAGTACCGAATTCCGTCGCCCCGGCAGCGACAGTGTCGGCCGTCAGATGCAAACCTGGGTCAAACTGCCCTGCGGCTGGCGCATTGTGGCTGCGCATGTGAGTTTGATGGGATAAGGCTTAGGGCGCGAGCCTCGCGCCCTTTAACTCAACACCAATAGGCCATAAAATTCACGGTGGAGCGGTCCAAATCGCGTTCGCCAATCAGGTAACGGCGCAACGCCTTCACCGCTGAAGACTCCGCCGCGACCCAAGCGTAGAAGCTTTTCGCCCCTTCGGCCCGTTCCCACAGCAGGTCGCCACCCAGGCTGTTTTCGGTCAGCGACTGTGACTGCGTACGCGCCGACTCTGGAATATTCACCCGCTGGCGTACCGATTCCACCAGCAAGGTGCCGTGCATCTGCTGATGCCCCACGTCACGCGGTAACCAATACACCTCGGCAAACGGGAAGCGATCCATATTCAGGCAATCCCCCGCTACCGGTACTTCAAAGAACGCCTGCACTTGCGGTGGATTGGGCCGCTGCGCCAGCTGTTCCAAAATACCCACAGCTGCCGGTACCGCCGTTTCATCGGCGATCAGCAGGGCCTGTTGCAGCACACTCGGCGGTGCCCATTCATAACCGCCGCTGTCACCGTCAAAATCGGCATTGGGTGCCACTACCTGGAGGGTATCTCCCGGTTTGGCCTGGATCGCCCAGGCGGAAGCCGGGCCGTTGACGCCATGCAGCACAAACTCGACGTCCATCTGATTGTGTTCCGTGCGCAACGCACGCAGCGTATAAGTTCGCATCACCGGGCGTTGTTCTTTCGGGATCGCCATATAGTGGCGATACCAGTCGTCGCTATTTTCCAACGGTGGCTGCTGGCGATTCTCGGCCGGGAACAAAAGTTTGATACGCTGATCCGGCGCCTCTAACTTCATGCGATGAACGTCCGGTCCTTCGAATACACAGCGCAGCAAGGAGGGTGATACGTTTTCTTTTACTTTCAGTGTGATATCAAAAATTCTGTAGCTTGATGCGCCGGACATAACAGTTACTCTCCCGCAGAATTTACCTGGATACGGTGCTGGCACCATAACCAGCCGCTGATACCGCCCAGCAGAACCGCCATCATCAGAGCCGCCGCGATCAGCTGCGACTCACCATAAAACCTGGCCACCACCGGCACCATCAGCGCACTCAGGCCGTAACCCAGCGTGTGGCTGGTGGCGATAGCTCCCGATCCTTTGCCGGTGGATAATTTATCGTTCAACATCAGTTGATAGCCCGGTGTCGCCATGGCCGCGCCAAAGGAGGCCAGCGCACAACCGGCATAGAACAAGGCCAGCGGCTGAGCGCACATTAGGCCCAGGCCGACGACCATCAACACCGCCGCAATCAGCAGCAGTTGTGGCGCGCTAAAGCGCTGTGGCCGCACCACCAGGAACTGTGCCAACAACGTACAGGCCGCCGCCACACTCAGCAACACCGCCACATGATGGCTGACGCCAGTGGCCGAGTGGCTGAACATACGGGTCAAATGCGGTGCCAATCCCAGTTGCATCAGGCTGACCGAAGCCGCCAACAGCACCGCGCACAACAGGTAAGGCACCATATTCAGACGCAGCCGATTCTGCTGATGGGCCACTGGTGGCAAAGGCGGATCGTTTTGTTGGCGGCATATCACCAACAAGGCGATTAAAGGCGCAATCGCCATCAGCCACAGCGGTGCCATCGGATGAATAGATAACGCCAATGCCGCACACAGCGGGCCAAGCAGCCGCCCGCAGCTCAACCCGGAGCTGATGGTCGCCAGCGCCGACATCCGTTGTTCGTAACCGGCACGCTGCAAAGCCCAGGTCTGGCTGGCTGGCACCATGCCGGAAACCGTCAAACCATAGATAATCCGCGCCACGATCAGGCCGCCCAGTCCCAGCATTGGCGAAAGCCAGCCGGCCGCCAGCCCCCAAACCGCCAATGCCAGTAAAGCAAAGCTGAACAAATACCCTGTTAAAGCCAGGGTTACTACAAACTTGCAGCCACGAATTTCAGACTGCCTGCCCCACCACGGAGAGCCAACCAGAAACAGCATTGAGCCGAGCGTTAATAGCCCGGCCCAGACGGAAAGCGACAGATGAGTCATGCTGACCAACACCGGTAACGCCACCAGCAGGCCGTTTTGCCCGATGCCCAACAACCCGGCGCAAAGTGCCAGCGGCCAGTTGGAAGGAGACGTATTCCCAATTGTCGGTGATTTTGGGGGAGAAGAAATATGCATCAAACGTAAATTTACCGTTAATAATATTATAAGGTTATGTTTAATTCATTAAAAAATTGTATCATAGGACGATTGATAACAATAAATATTATTGATATAAGAATCATTCTCAATTGATTCAATAGTGAAATGGGATCATGACAATCCAGTTTGAAACCGCGACGACCGACGTGGCTGCACAATGTTTTCTCAACGCATTGGTGCGTGAAACCCGGGACTGGCAAATCATTCCGCCAGCCAACGACCAACAGCATCCGCAGCTCCACATTCCACTTTCGCCTTCTCAGGCTATTCGCATCTCTTTACGCCATACCTCCCCCACTCAGCATCACCAATATCTATTCCCCGCCTACCTGCATCAGCAGGATGACGGGGCCGGCGTTGCGCTGAGCGTGGAACAGCTTATCTCCTTGATGTTGGAAAAACCGGCGGTGAAAGGCGAACTGTCGGATGACGTGGTCGCTCGTTTTCGTCAGCGTGTGCTGGAGAGTCATGGTAATACCCAACAGGCGATCGATATCCGTCTGGACTGGCCTGCGCTGCGCGACAAGCCGCTGAACTTCGCCCAGGCGGAACAGGGCCTGCTGGTCGGTCACGCCTTCCACCCGGCACCGAAGTCTCATGAGCCGTTCAACCAACAGCAGGCACGCCGTTATCTGCCGGACTTTGGCGCCAGCTTCCCGCTGCGTTGGTTCGCCGTGGATAAACGCCAACTGTGCGGTGACAGCCTGAACCTGACGCTGCAGCAACGCTTGCAACGTTTTGCCGCCGAAAGCGCCCCGCAACTGCTGGCCCATTTTAGCGATGACGTCTGGCTGCTGCCGATGCATCCCTGGCAGGCCGACCATTTGCTGACCCAGAGCTGGTGTCAGGATCTGGTGGCCCAGGGGCTGCTGCACGATCTGGGCGAAGCCGGCGAACGCTGGCTGCCAACCAGCTCTTCGCGCTCGCTGTACAGCGCCAGCAACCGCGACATGATCAAGTTTTCCCTCAGCGTGCGTCTGACCAACTCAGTACGCACCCTGTCAGTAAAAGAAGTGAAGCGCGGCATCCGCCTGGCACGCCTGGCACAAACGTCACGCTGGCAGCAGTTGCAGGCGCGCTATCCGACCTTTCGCGTAATGCAGGAAGACGGCTGGGCCGGTCTGCGTTCGGCGGACGGCAGCATCCAGGAAGAAAGCCTGATGGCACTGCGCGATAACCTGTTGTTCGATCAGCCGCAAAGTCAGACCAACGTGTTGGTGACGCTGACCCAGGCCGCGCCGGATGGCGGTGACAGCCTGCTGGCTGCAGCGGTACGCCGTTTGGCCAGCCGTCTGAATCTGCCATTGCAACAGGCCGCCCATACCTGGCTGGACGCTTACTGCCAACAGGTCCTGCTGCCGCTGTTCAGCACCGAAGCCGATTACGGCCTGGTGTTGCTGGCTCACCAGCAAAACATTTTGGTTGAGATGCAGCAGGATTTGCCGATCGGCATGCTGTACCGCGACTGCCAGGGCAGCGGCTTTACCCGTGATGCCGGCCCCTGGCTGGAAGAGATTGGCGAAGCCGATGCGGAAAACCGCTTCAGCGAACAGCAACTGCTGCGCTACTTCCCTTACTACCTGCTGGTGAACTCCAGCCTGGCGGTAACCGCCGCACTGGCCGCGGCCGGTTTCGACAGTGAAGAACAGTTGATGGCCCGGGTTCGCGACGCACTGAGCGGCCTGCGCGCCAGCGCCAAAAATACCCTGTGCCTGGACTATGTGCTCGACAGCAGCCACTGGAATTGCAAAGGAAACTTCTTCTGTTATCTGCACGACCATAACGAAAACACCATCGTCGATCCGGCGGTGATTTACTTCGACTTCGTTAACCCGCTGCGCCAGGAGGCTATTCAATGATGCCACACGCCAAACTGATGCATGCCGGCAGCGGTTTTCGCTGTGAACGCCTGGAACAGGAGTTGCAATTGGGTTTCGGTCTCGATGGCAGCGCCGTGCTGCACTATCCGGGCTCGTTGCCGCAGGGCTGGCTGGTAGCGGCGCTGGACCAGTTATTGGTAGCGGCACCGCAGCTCAGCGGTGTCACCTTGCCCTATGCGCAATGGCGTGAAGAACCGCAGGCGCAGGCACTGTTCGCTTTGGCCAGCGGTGACTATCTGGCGCGCGAAACCTTTTATCAATTACCGCTGTGGCTCAGCGGTGAACGCAACCGTGCCTCTGGCCAGATGCAGTATGACGCTGAACGCAGCCTGTGGTTTCCACAGCGTCCGGTACGGCCCAGCGGTGAGGTCTATCGCCGTTACGATCCGCAATTGAAGAAGACCCTGAGCTTCCGCCTGCCGGAAGTGGAACACGATGCCGAACAATTCACCCGCTGGATGAACTCGCCGCGCGTCGATGCCTTCTGGGAAATGAGCGGCCCGCTCGAAACCCAGGCCGCCTACCTGCAACGGCAACTGGATTCCAGCTACTGCTACCCGCTGCTGGGTTGCTTTGACGATCGCCCGTTCGGTTATTTCGAAGTCTATTGGGCCCCCGAAGATCGCATTGGCCGTCACTACCGTTGGCAGCCGTTCGATCGCGGGCTGCATATGCTGGTCGGTGAGGAAGACTGCCGCGGCGCGCAGTACATCCGCAGTTGGCTACGCGGCCTGACGCATTACTTATATCTGGATGAGCCACGCACCACGCGAGTGGTCGCCGAGCCGCGTGCTGACAACCAGCGGCTGTTCCGTCACCTGCCCGCCGCTGGCTATTACACCCTTAAAGAGTTTGATTTCCCGCATAAACGTTCGCGTTTGATTATGAATCAGCGTGATGAGTTCTTCCGGGAGGCTTGCGTATGATGACCCCTGATTACGCCGACTGGCAGCGCGTTAACCGCCAGATGATCGCCAAAATCCTGGCCGAACTGGAATACGAACGCACGCTGCAGGCCGAACAACAGGATGGGCAATGGCGCATTGCACTGGGTGATGCCCACTACCACTTCAGCGCCGAACGCGGTATCTGGGGCTGGCTGCACATCGATCCGACTACGCTGGCCTGCGATCAATCGCCGTTAGCCGCCGACCAAACGCTGCGCCATCTGGCACAGGTGTTGAAGATGGACGATGCGCAGGTCGCCGAACACCTGGAAGACCTGTACGCCACGCTGCGCGGTGATATGCAGTTGCTGTCTGCCCGCCACGGCATGAGCGCGCAGGATTTGATCGCGCTGGACGCCGATGCGCTGCAATGTCTGCTGGCAGGACATCCCAAGTTTATCTTTAACAAAGGCCGTCGCGGTTGGGGGCTGACCGCGCTGCAGCAATATGCACCGGAATACCAGGGCCAGTTCCGGCTGCACTGGGTGGCAGCCAAACGCGGCAGCTTCGTCTGGTGTGCTGATGAAGCCTATCCGCTGGCCAACCTGCTGGATAGCGCCATGGATAGCGCCGAACGTCAGCGCTTTGACCGCCGCTGGCGCGAGCTGAAACTGACACAAGACTGGATCCCGGTGCCGCTGCACCCGTGGCAGTGGCAGCAAAAAATCGCCCTGCACTTCTTGCCGCAACTGGCCGAAGGGGAACTGGTGGAGCTGGGTGAGTTCGGCGACAGCTATCTGGCACAGCAATCGTTGCGCACCCTGACCAACATCAGCCGCCGTTCCGCATTCGACATCAAGCTGCCGCTGACCATTTACAACACCTCGTGCTATCGCGGTATCCCGGGCAAGTACATCAGCGCCGGGCCAGCTGCTTCCCGCTGGCTACAACAAATTTTTGCCGAAGACAGCACGCTGCGTAACAGCGGGGCCGAGATCCTTGGCGAACCGGCGGCAGGTTACATGACCCACCCAACCTACGCTTCGCTGACCAAGGCGCCCTACCGCTATCAGGAAATGCTGGGGGTGATCTGGCGAGAAAACCCTTCTTGTTATCTGCAGGAAGGCGAACAGGCCATTTTGATGGCGACGTTGATGGAAACCGACAACCTCGGCCAACCGTTGATCGCCGCCTATATTGCCAATTCCGATCTCGACGCCGAAGCCTGGCTGCAACAGATGTTCCGCGTGGTGGTGCTGCCGATGTACCACCTGATGTGTCGCTACGGCGTGGCGCTGATCGCCCACGGGCAGAACATCACGTTGGTGATGAAAGACCAAGTGCCGCAGCGCGTGCTGTTGAAAGACTTCCAGGGGGATATGCGCCTGGTGGATCAGGACTTCCCCGAAGCGGCTTCGCTGCCGAAAGTGGTGAAAGACGTCACCGTACGGCTGTCCGCCGACTATCTGATCCATGATTTGCAAACCGGGCATTTCGTCACCGTGCTGCGTTTTATCTCACCGTTGATGCAGGCCTGCGGAGTCAGTGAACCCCGTTTCTATCAACTGCTGGCGCAGGTGCTGGAAAGCTATATGGCACAGCACCCGGAGATGGCTGAACGTTTTGCCCTGTTTGATTTGTTTAAACCACAAATCATTCGCGTCGTGCTCAACCCGGTGAAACTCACCTACTCGGAGCAGGATGGCGGCAGTCGCATGTTGCCAAACTATCTGCAGGATCTGGATAACCCTCTTTATTTGGTCACCAAGGAGTTTGCCCAATGAATCAGCCCCTGGATTTCATCGGCATTGGCGTAGGCCCGTTCAACCTCAGTATTGCCGCACTCGGCAGTGAAGTTGCCGGTTTTAACGCGAAGTTTCTCGAGCGCAAACCGCACTTTTCCTGGCACCCCGGCATGATGGTGCCGGACTGCCATATGCAGACCAGTTTCCTGAAAGATCTGGTCAGCGCGGTATCGCCGACCAACCCCTACAGCTTTATTAACTATCTGGTGAAACGAAAGAAATTTTACCGTTTCCTGACCACCGAGCTGCGCACGGTATCGCGTGAAGAGTTCGCCGACTACCTCGACTGGGCCGCCAATGGCCTGAAGTCGCTCGAGTTCAGCCAGGAGATCCAAAGCGTGGATTTTGACGACCAGCAGCGCCAATTTGTCGTCACCACCCCGCGAGCCACCTACCGGGCGCGCCACGTCTGTCTGGGTATCGGCAAACGCATCAAGCTGCCGGACTGCGTCACCGAACAGAACGACCGCTGCTTCCACGCCAGTGAGATGACGCTGCGCAACCCGGACCTGACCGGCAAGCGCGTCACTATCGTCGGCGGCGGCCAGAGCGGTGCCGATCTGTTCCTGAACATCTTCCGTGCCGAATGGGGCCTGCCGGCGCAGTTGAACTGGATCTCACGTCGCAACAACTATAACGCGTTGGACGAAGCCGCCTTCGCCAACGAGTACTTCACGCCGGACTATGTTGACAGCTTCTATGGCCTGAACGACAACGCCAAGCAGCGCATGCTGACCGAACAGAAGATGACCTCAGACGGCATCACCAGCGATTCGCTGCTGGCTATTTACCGCGCGATGTATCACCAGTTTGAAGTGCTGCGTGAAAAACCCTGGGCGCACTTGCTGCCAAGCCGCTCGCTGGCGGCGATTCAGGCCGCAGGCAACGGCTGGCAGTTGGTGACTCATCACCATCTCGATCAGGGTAAGGAAACCTTCAATACCGACGTGGTGATCTTCGCTACCGGCTATCAGCAGGATCGCCCGGCTTTCCTCGAGCCGCTGGCGGATCGTCTGTTGACCACGGCCGATGACCAATATCGCGTGGCCCCTGACTTTACCCTCGAATGGGAAGGCCCCAAGGAAAACTGCCTGTTTGCGGTTAACGCCGGCATGCACAGTCACGGCATCGCCGAACCCCAGCTCAGCCTGATGGCCTGGCGATCGGCTCGTATTCTCAACCGGGCTTTAGGACACGACCAGTTCGATTTAACGTCCACCCCGGCGGTGATCCAATGGCGCAGTCGGCAACCGGGCACCCCAACCCGTGCCGATCACGCCATGCTCAATTACACCGAGTTTTAACTACACACCAATGATGGGAACCACTGGAAAATAATGATGAAGCGCAAACACCTCTGGGTATTAAATCCTTGTCTGCTGGCGATGATCGCACCCGCAGCAGCCTGGGCAGAAGAACAAAAAAGCGAAGAACAAATGGTGGTTTCCGCCAGCCGCTCGCACCGTTCCGTGGCAGAAATGGCGCAGACCACCTGGGTGATTGAAAGCCAGGAAATTGAGCAACAGGTACAGGGCGGCAAAGAGATCAAGGACATGCTGGCGCAGTTGATCCCAGGGATGGACGTCAGCGGTCAGGGCCGTACCAACTACGGCATGAACCTGCGCGGCCGTTCGATGATGGTGATGATCGACGGCGTGCGTTTGAACTCTTCACGCAGTGACAGCCGCCAGTTGGACTCGATCGACCCGTTTAACATCGACCACATTGAAGTGATCTCCGGTGCCACCTCGCTGTACGGCGGCGGCAGCACCGGCGGTTTGATCAACATCGTCACCAAAAAGGGCCAGAAAGAGCAACAGGTTGAGCTGCAGGTTGGCGGCAAAACCGGCTTTGGCGGTCATAACGACCACGATGAGAACGTGGCGGCGGCGGTCAGCGGTGGCAACGACAATGCCTCGGGCCGCTTGTCGGTCTCTTACCAGCGTTACGGCGGCTGGTACGATGGCAAAGGCAATGAAGTCCTGATCGACAATACCCAGACCGGCCTGCAGTATTCCGATCGTCTCGACGTGATGGGTACCGGCACCATTAATATTGACGATCACCAGCAGTTGCAGCTGACCACCCAGTATTACAAAAGCCAGTCCGATGGTGACCACGGCCTGTATCTGGGGGAAAATTTCGCAGCCGTGACCGGCAGCGCCAAGGCGTACAACAGCGGTGACCTGAATTCGGATCGTATTCCAGGCACTGAACGCCACCTGATT
Organism: Serratia proteamaculans; assembly: GCF_008830365.1. GTDB lineage: Bacteria > Pseudomonadota > Gammaproteobacteria > Enterobacterales > Enterobacteriaceae > Serratia > Serratia proteamaculans. The sequence goes on from NZ_WBKI01000002.1 coordinate 902,665, forward strand.
AACCTGCAATACTCCAACACCGATTTCCTCGGGCAGGATCTGGTCGCTCAGGTTTATTATCGCGATGAGTCGCTGACCTTCTATCCGTTCCCGACGCTGGCGGGCAAAGCGCCGGACTACTATGTCAGCAGCATAGGTGCCTCACAGCAGAAAACCGATTTTTACGGCGGCAAGCTGACGCTGAACAGTAAACCGATCGACGCCCTGACGCTGACCTACGGCATCGACGCCGAGCATGAAAGCTTTAACTCCAATCAGCAGTTCTTCAATCTGGCGAAGGCGCAGCAATCCGGCGGTATGACGCTGGAAAATGCCTATAACACCGGCCGCTATCCGGGTTATACCACCAGCAACCTGGCCACCTTTATGCAAGCCAGTTACGACATCAACCCAATCTTTACCCTGAGCGGCGGCGTGCGTTATCAGTACACCGAAAACAAGATTGATGACTTTGTCGGCTATAACCAACAGCAGGCCATCGCTACCGGCGGTGCAACCTCCGCGGATGCGATCCCAGGCGGAAAAACCGACTACAACAACGCTCTGTTCAACGCCGGCCTGCTGGCGCACCTGACAGAACGTCAACAGACCTGGGTCAACTTCTCACAGGGCTACGAAATTCCGGATCCGGGCAAATATTATGGCAACGGCACTTATTCGCTGAACAACGGCCACTATCAGTTGAACAAAAGCGTCAACGTCGGCGACTCCAAGTTGGAAGGCATCAAGGTTAACTCCTATGAGCTCGGCTGGCGCTATACCGGCGACAACCTGCGCACGCAGATCGCCGGCTATTATTCTCTGTCCGATAAGAGTATTTCGATCAACAAAACCGACATGACCATTAACGTCAATTCGGATAAGCGTCGTATCTATGGGGTAGAAGGCGCGGTCGATTACTTCTTCGAAGACAGTGACTGGAGCGCGGGCACCAACTTCAACTTCATTCGCTCCGAGACCAAGGTCAACGGCGAGTGGAAAAAGTTGCTGGTGGACACCGCCAGCCCGTCGAAAGTCACCGCCTATGTCGGCTGGGCTCCGGGTGACTGGAACCTGCGCCTGCAGTCACAGCAGAGCTTCGACGTGTCGGATGACGGCGACTACACCAAGGCCGGCTCCACTCAGGGCCGCAAAATTGATGGCTACAACACCATCGATTTCCTCGGCAGCTACGCCCTGCCGGTGGGTAAAGTCAGCTTCAGCGTGGAAAACCTGCTGGACAAGGAATACACCACCGTCTGGGGCCAGCGCGCACCGATCCTCTATAGCCCAACTTACGGCTCGCCAGAGCTTTACAGCTATAAAGGCCGCGGCCGTACCTTTGGCCTGAACTACTCCGTCCTGTTCTGATCCCTGCCTGGGCGCATTTTCGCACCCAAACAGAATGAAGAAAGGGCCACTTCGGCCCTTTCTTCATTTCTTGAACGGGTGCTGCGCGACCCAGTGCTCGGCGATATCCTGCCGGCGACATACCCAGACCCGATCGTGCTGCTCGATATAGTCCAGGAAACGCTGCAACGCACGGAACTTGCCCGGACGCCCGAGTAAACGGCAATGCATGCCGATAGACAACATCTTCGGCGACTCCGCCCCTTCGGCATACAGCACGTCAAAGCTGTCCTTCAGATAGGTAAAGAACTGCTCACCGGTGTTAAACCCCTGCGGCGAAGCAAAGCGCATGTCGTTAGCCTCGAGCGTATAGGGCACGATCAAATGCGGCTTCGTCTCACCGTTGGCACACTGCACCTCGGTCCAGAACGGCAAGTCATCACCGTAATAATCGCTGTCGTACAACAGTCCACCTTGCTCCACCACCAACCGCCGGGTGTTCGGGCTGTCGCGACCGGTATACCAGCCGAGCGGTGCCTTGCCGAACAGATCGCGCAATACCGCGATCGCCTGTTGCATATGCTGGCGTTCGGTCGCCTCGTCCATGTGCTGGTAGTGGATCCAGCGCCAGCCGTGGCTGACCACGTCATAATTGGCGTTTTTAATTTCCTCAACCACCAACGGATTACGCGCCAGTGCCATCGCCACGCCAAACACCGTTAGCGGCAGGCCACGGCGCTGAAACTCATTATGGATACGCCAGAACCCGGCGCGTGAACCGTATTCGTACAGGGACTCCATCGACATATGCCGTTCAGGGTAGCTGGCCGCGCCGATAATATCGGAGAGGAACTGTTCAGAACCGGCGTCGCCGTGCAGCACGCTATTCTCCGCCCCTTCCTCGTAGTTGAGGACAAACTGCACCGCGATCCGCGCCTGTCCCGGCCAACGTGCATGGGGTGGCTGGCCACCGTAGCCAATCAAATCACGGGGATAATCCTGGTTGAACTGGTAGTTACTCATCGCTGCTTCCCTTTACTGATTACCGGTTAAAACCACCAAACATACCGGACAGGGGTTTGGCCTGCGGAAAAGCCAGATCGCCGTGCTTGCTGGTGTTCAGACCGAGAGCATGCAACGACTCGATCATTTTTACCGCGGCGCTGACACCGTCGATCACCGGGATCCCCAGTTCCTGAGTCAACTCACGCGCCAAATCGGCCATGCCGCCGCACCCGAGCACAATCGCCCCGCTGCCGTCCTGTTGTTTTGCCTGAATACAGTGTTCACGCACCTTTTGCTGCGCCAGACCGCTGCCATCTTCCAGCGCCAATACCGGCAGATCGATCGCATGCAGTGCGGCGCAGTGGCGCTCAAAGCCGTATTGATGCAGTAAATGCCGCGCAATAACCAACGTACGCGGCAGCGTGGTGACAATGGAAAAACGCGTCGCCACCAGCGTCGCCATATGCATGGCCGCCTCGGCGATGCCAATCACTGGCCGGTTTGCCAACTCCCGCGCCGCCAGCAGGCCCGGATCGCCAAAACAGGCGATGACATGACCGCTGACGCCCGCCTCACGTCCCAACTTCACCTGCTGTAATACGCCGATGGCAGCAATGGCTTCGTCAAAATGCCCTTCTATTGATGGCACCCCTTCCTGCGGGCAGACCGCCAGGATCTCGGTACCTGGTGCAGCCACCGATCGGGCTGCCACAGCAATGGTTTCGGTCATGCTCCGACTGGTGTTCGGATTGATGACTTGAATGATGCAGCCCGCGGTCATAGCGACTCCCGCGAGCCGGATTCGGCAAAGATTTGGGCGAAATCTGGCGTTTCGTTTGCACCCTGGTCAAACCGCAGATTGGCCACAATGTCGTCAAAATGACGGGCCATATGATCCGCCAGCGCCGCGCTGTCTTTGTCGCGCAGCAACATCAGCAAATCACTGTGATCGTGGCAGCGACAGCCCTGCTGCCAGGGAGAGCCGTAAACGGCTATCACCAACGATGAACGCAGGGTGAGCAGTGAAACCATCTCGGTCAGCACCTGATTACCGGCGATCGCCTGCAGTTGAACGTGAAACGCGGCAGACAGGCGGATCGCCGCCGCACCGTCCTGATCGCGGTGGGCCTGCTGCTCCTGCGCCACTATCTGTTCCATCGCCAACAGGTGCTCTTCACGGCAGTAAGCAATCACCTGCGGCAGGTTGGCGCACTCCAGCATTTTTCGCGTCTGGAAAACATTCGCCGCTTCGCCCTGCCCCGGCGTAGCAACCTGTGCACCACGTTTGGGCAGTTGGGTGACCAATTGCACTGCGGCAAGGCGCTGCAGCACCCGCCGGATACCGGTGCGGCTGACACCAAAGGTCTCCGCCAACGCTTCTTCCGGCAATTTGCTGCCGGGCAGCAACCGATGCTCAACAATCGCCTTCACCAGTGAGTTGTAAATATGATCGTCTTTATCTTCAATGAAATAACTGGCCTGCTGCCCATGCCACGCGGCGTTGGTGCCGATCGCTGTACCGATCATTTTGCTGCTCCCCGTCCCCTTAGATAATCAAATCGTATACAAGAATAATATCTTTTGTATACAAAAATGAGCAGTCTGGCCTGGATCCTGCAAAAGCCCTCTCAGCAATCTTTGCCAAAAACAGATAACAACATCCGGGTGACGTTCTTGAGAGGAGCACGATTTATGCCAAACCCTAATGAAAACTACAGTCCCAAGCTGTGTAACGACGACCTGGCCCCCACGCGTGACCAGAACTGGAGTTGGTACAACATCTTTTCTTTCTGGATGTCGGATGTACACAGCATGGGCGGCTATGTGGTGGCCGCCAGCTTCTTCGCCCTCGGGTTGTCGAGCTGGCAGGTCTTGATTTGTCTGCTGGTGGGAATTTGCATCGTGCAGTTTTGTGCCAACCTGGTGGCTAAACCCAGCCAGCTCGGCGGCGTGCCCTACGCCGTTTTAAGCCGTCAGGCGTTTGGCGTGTTCGGTGCCAATATTCCGGCGGTGATCCGTGGCATGATCGCCTTCGCCTGGTACGGCATCCAAACCTATCTGGCTTCCAACGCACTGATGCTGACGCTGCTGAAATTCTTCCCGTCGCTGGAGCCGATGACCCAGCCGCATTTCCTCGGGTTGTCGCAACTGGGTTGGGTCTGTTACATCACCATGTGGCTGTTGCAGGCGATGGTGTTTTGGCACGGTATGCAGGCCATTAAGCGCTTTATCGATATCGCCGGACCGGCCGTTTATGTGGTGATGTTCGCGCTGGCAGGCTGGATTGTTTATCGCGTCGGTTTTTCCAACCTGTCCCTCACACTGTCGAGCAAAACCCTGAGCACCGGTGAACAAGGTTGGCTGATGCTGACCGCCACCGCGCTGGTGGTGTCTTACTTCTCCGGCCCGCTGCTTAACTTCGGTGACTTTACCCGCTATGGTAAAAGCTTTGCCGAAGTGCAGCGCGGTAACCGCTGGGGCCTGCCCTTCAACTATCTGCTGTTCTCGCTGGTGACCGTGGTGATCGTTTCCGGCACCCTGCCGCTGTTTGGGCAGCTCATCACCGATCCGATCGAAACCGTCACCCGCCTCGACAGCGATATCGCCGTGGCCCTGGGTTTGCTGACCATGATTGTCGCTACCATCGGCATCAATATCGTGGCCAACTTTGTGTCGCCGGCGTTTGATTTTTCCAACTGCTCACCACAGAAGATCAGCTTCCGCACTGGCGGAATGATCGCCGCCGTCGGCTCATTCCTGCTGACGCCGTGGAACCTGTTCCAGTCACCCGAGCTGATTCATTACACGCTGGACGTACTGGCCGCCTTTATCGGCCCGCTGTTCGGCATTCTGTTGGTGGATTTTTACATCATCAAGCGCGGCGAACTGCACGTCGACGACCTGTATAACGCCACGCCAAACGGCCGTTACTGGTACAAGAACGGCTTCAATCCGAATGCGATTTGGGCGCTGGTACCAGCCGTGGTGATCGGGCTGGCCATCAGCTTTACGCCGGGCCTGCATCAGGTGGCTAACTTCAGTTGGTTTATCGGTGCAGCACTGGGTGGGGGATGTTATCGAATCATTGCCCGCCATGAATGGGCAGCCAATCAGGCAGTGACCTTTGCCAAGGCAGAATTAAGCAAAGATTAAAAACAACGAAGCCCTGAGTTATTGCTAACTCAGGGCTTCTGAATGTTGGCGGAACGGACGGGGCTCGAACCCGCGACCCCCTGCGTGACAGGCAGGTATTCTAACCAACTGAACTACCGCTCCGCGCCGTTCTTCTCTTTCGAGAGGAACGAGGCGCATATTACGGTTGAGCCACTATGGCGTCAATGCCTTTCTCTTACCAAATGAACCGTTTGCACAGTTTTTCAGCTAACCGGACCTAAAAGCCGACCGCCCGGTATTTTTACGCCGAATACAGCGTTATTCCACTTCTGTACGCCACAGGCAGCTGCCGCCCTTTTTCGCCACCAAATCCAGACGCGCCTCGTGAGCCACCACTTCTTCATCGCTGGCGTAGACCACTTTCATCGTCGTCGCCGGACGCACAATGCGCTGAATGTCCTGCGTTGAATTATTATTCTGCGTATCGCCTTCCATCTGGAAGGCCATCGACGTCTGACCACCGGTCATCGCCAGATAAACTTCCGCCAGGATCTCGGCATCGAGCAACGCGCCGTGCAGCGTACGCTTGCTGTTGTCTATCTCGTAGCGGCCGCACAGGGCATCGAGGTTGTTGCGCTTGCCCGGGAACAGGCGGCGCGCCATTAACAGGCTGTCGGTGATGGTACAGAAAGTATCGGTTTTCGGGATGCCCTGCTGCAGCATGCGGAATTCGTGATCCATAAAGCCGATGTCGAACGCCGCGTTATGGATGACTAACTCGCCACCGCGGATAAAGTCGATAAACTCATCGGCAATCTGGGCAAAGGTCGGTTTATCCGCCAGGAACTCATCGCTGATGCCGTGAACCCCATAGGCCTCAGGGTCCACCAGCCGATCCGGCTTGATGTAGACGTGGTAGTGACGGCCGGTCGGGCGGCGGTTAATCACTTCCAGTGCACCAATTTCAATGATGCGGTGGCCTTCGTAATGCACCCCGAGTTTGTTCATACCGGTGGTTTCGGTATCGAGGACAATCTGTCTGGTGGTTGTAGAGATCATATTGCAGTGCTCGCAGCGCGTGTTTATGTCAGACTTGGCTTTTATAAAACTGATAGGAAGAGTCTACCAGAGATGCTCAAACAGGTAGAAATTTTCACCGACGGCTCCTGCCTTGGCAACCCGGGCCCCGGTGGATATGGCGCAATACTGCGTTATAAGCAGACTGAAAAAACCTTCAGCGCGGGCTTCCGCCTGACCACCAACAACCGCATGGAGATGATGGCGGCGATTGTCGCGTTGGAAGCTCTGACCACCCCTTGCGAAGTGGTTCTGAGCACCGACAGCCAGTATGTGCGCCAGGGCATTACCACTTGGATCCACAACTGGAAAAAGCGCGGCTGGAAAACGGCCGACAAAAAACCGGTCAAGAATGTCGATTTGTGGCAGCGATTGGATTTGGCCATTCAGCGCCACACCATCAAATGGGAATGGGTCAAGGGCCATGCCGGCCATCCGGAAAACGAACGCTGCGACGTGCTGGCGCGCGATGCTGCCGGTAATCCAACCCAGGATGACGTCGGTTATAAACCGGAAAGTTAAGGCAGTTTGCGATAACTCTTGGTCGCGCCGACGGCGCGGCTGAGAGCAGGCTTTCTCGCACCGAACTTCATCGGTGTTGGCGTCAGCGGCAGGGTGCGTTTACGCGCCACAATCACGCTCATGCACCCCAGCGCCGGTAAGTGGGTGCATAAAAACTTCCCGCCTTTACGCTGCCACGGCAACACGTGAAAACGCGACTGATGCAGGACTTCATAATTCAGCAGGCTCAGCCAGTCCAACAGGCGCATCTGGGTAAACATCCGGCTGACGTAAGGCTGACGTTGGCGTAACCCGGGAACCAACTTGCCTAACCCCAGTAGACTGAACGGATTGAAGGTGCTGATCACCAGCCAGCCGTCGTCGATCAACACGCGATCAACCTCGCGCAGCATGCGGTGCGGATCGTCAGCATAAGACAGCGTATGCGCCAACAGGCAGGCATCCACCGATTTGGCGGCAAAAGGGAGCTGGTAGGCATCGCCAATCACCTGCAGGTTATCCCCTTCCAGACCCACATTCACCTGATGAGAAATGGCGCATTTGTCGGTTGCCAGACAGGCACTGAGATTACCGAGTTTTAGCAGGTGGAAACCAAACAGCTTCGACCACCAGGGTTGCAACTGTCGCTCGAGCGCCTCACGATAGTATTCCCCCCACGGCAACTCCGACCAGGACTGTGGGCCGGTGAGCTTTTGTAGAGTATGGGCTGGTTTCATGATTTATTATCTTCTTTCAAGCCGTTGCCAACGAGAGGTCCAACATGAATCTTATCAGTATTCCCGCCTTCCAGGACAATTACATTTGGTTATTGGATAACCAGCAGGGGCATTGCACTATCGTCGATCCCGGCGAGGCACAGCCGGTGTTGGCAGCGCTGGATCGCCTGAACCTGGCGCCTGATGCGATCCTGCTGACCCACCATCACCACGATCACGTTGGCGGCGTTGCACAAATTACAGCGCGCTATCCCGGGCTGAAAGTCTATGGCCCGCAGGAAACCGCCGACAAAGGCGCTAACCACATCGTTCATGACGGCGACACTATCGAAATTAACGGACGAAAATTCGCCACCATCGCGGTTCCCGGACATACATTGGGTCATGTGGCCTTCTATAGCGCTCCTTATCTGTTTTGCGGAGACACTATTTTCTCTGCCGGCTGCGGCAGGCTTTTCGAAGGGACCGCCGAGCAAATGTACGATTCATTTCAACAGCTCGCGCAACTTCCCGATAACACGTTAATTTGTTGCGCGCATGAATATACGCTTTCAAATCTTAAGTTTGCACGGGCTATTTTGCCGGAAGATCGACAGATTGAAACATATCAGCAACAAGTCGAGGCGTTACGGGTAAAAGGCCAACCCAGCGTCCCTACCCTGCTACAATTAGAGCGTAAAATTAACCTATTCTTACGCTGCCATGACACTGATTTACAAAAGAAATTAGGCTTCCATACGCCACCAAAACACCTTCATTCAGTTTTTTCCGAATTACGCCTGCGAAAAGACAACTTCTGAGCTTTTAGTTGTGTTGTTTGGCGAAGCAAAGTATGATTGCTCGTCTTTTAAGCAACTATATTGACACACACATGAAGGCTAAAGCGATATTTCTCGCCTCAGTCTTGCTAGTGGGGTGCCAGTCGTCCAGGCAGGACGCACCGGCCCCAGAACAGCATGCACAGAGTTTGTCTTCGGCAGGTCAAGAAGGTGAAGCAGGAGAGTACACAGCGAATGGTCGAGCGAGCTCGGCGCGGTGGCTAGATAACAATAGTGGTGCCGCGCAACAGAACCTGTGGAACTTCATTAGCGACGAGCTGAAGATGGAGGTTCCGGAAAATTCCCGGATCCGTGATCAAAAAAGAAAGTACCTAAAAAGTAAGAGCTATCTCCACGATGTAACATTACGGGCAGAGCCGTACATGTACTGGATAGTCGGGCAGATTAAGAAACGCAATATGCCGATGGAACTGGTACTGCTACCCATAGTGGAGAGCGCTTTTGACCCCCACGCCACGTCAAGTGCCAACGCCGCAGGGCTATGGCAAATCGTGCCGCAAACGGGTCGGAATTATGGTTTGAAAAACAATCAGTGGTATGACGGGCGACGCGATGTCGTGGCCTCGACAACTGCTGCGCTTGATATGATGCAGTATTTGAACCGCATGTTTAAGGGTGACTGGTTACTGACCATTGCTGCTTATAACAGTGGTGAAGGCCGTGTCATGCAGGCGGTTAAGGCGAATAAACGCCAGGGTAAGCCAACCAATTTCTGGGCATTGTCGCTTCCACGTGAAACGTCAATTTATGTCCCGAAAATGCTGGCGCTGAGCGACATCATTAAAAACAGCAAGAAGTACGGTATCAATCTGCCTAAGACTGATAACACCCGTGCACTGGCGCGTATTGATGTTGGGCAGCAAATACAGTTAACTCAGGCGGCTGAGATGGCTGGGCTTTCACTGACCAAGATGAAAGCTTACAACCCAGGCTACAAAAAAGGCGTTACGGCACCCAACGGGCCCCATTATATTATGGTTCCCAAAGGTCATGCCGATCAGCTGAAAGACTCGTTGGCCGATGGCCAGATCGCAGTGACTCAACCAACCACCCAGTTGGCGAAGAACAGCGGTTTGACTGGTGGCAGCTCGTATAAAGTGCGCTCCGGCGATACGGTATCGGGCATTGCCAAGCGGTTGAATATCAAGTCCAGCGATTTGCAGAGTTGGAACAATTTACGTGCCAAGAGCACGCTGAAAGTTGGGCAAACCCTGCAAGTGGCCAGCAACACCGGCAGTAACAGCAGTATCACCTATCAGGTTCGTAAAGGTGATTCGCTTGCCAGTATTGCACGTCGTCACGGCGTCGATATTAACGACGTGATGCGTTGGAACTCAACGCTTGCCAAGGCTAACAGCAGCCTGCAACCGGGTCTGAAATTGACCTTGTTTGTCAGCGATAAAACGTCGCCGGATACCTAAATTTTCGGCACAAAAAAAGCACCCCTCGGGGTGCTTTTTTATTGTCGGTGATCCGTACTGAATACGGGGGTGAACATTACCAGTGCGGTTTGTCGGCCTCTGGATGAAACTCCACCAGCAGTGGATTATGATCCGACGCGCTGGTCACCAGGACCGAAGCCTCTGCCACCCCCATGTTGCGATAAAACACAAAATCCAGTGGGCGACCAAAAGCCTTGCGACGGTGATCATCGGTGAAATTCACCTCACGCAGCGCCATATCACTGGCGAACTGATAAAGCGCATTAATTCGTTTACGGCTCCAGGCATTAAAATCCCCGGCCATGATCACCGGCCCATGGTGATGGGCAATCTGCTCACCAATTGGCCCCAGTTGCTTACTGTAAACGTCCACGCCCAGGCTGAAATTCACCGCATGAATATTAACTACCATCAATAACTGGCCGTTAAACAACGGGTAGACGGTGATCAACGCCGACTTGGCCAATCGCAGCAAAGGTTCACGTTCACGTAGCGGACAACAATAGACCGGATGCGCCGCCGCCAGCGTCATTACGCCGGAAGGATGCTGCGGCAACACAAATGCCGGCACCTGATCGGCTGCCAGGTAGTTTGACGTAGCAAAGCTCACCAGTTCAGGTGTGGTTTGCGCTTCCTGCAACAGCACCAGTTGCGCATCCTTACCATAGCTTTTCAGCACCGAAAGCCAGTCGGCCCGCTGCTGTTTAAAGATATTCCACACCATGACCCGTAACGCGCCGGACGTGGGCAATGCAGCCCCTGGCGGCAGCGCTTGGTCGATGGCGCCAGGGAAAATTCGCTCAACTGGCTGGCCTGCAACATACCTCATTGCATAAGTTCGTTTCGGCACGCTATTCGCCTATTTCCCATTAGGATGAAACTGGCGGTGACATTCCCGCCAACAATGAATTGATTATACGCCTGCCCTCGGCTGACGGCATGGCTTTTAGGGGTTATACCCTTTCAGTTATAGGGGCGTGATACAGGGATTTCAATCTTCTGACAGTATATGTGTGTAAAGGTTAGCGGCGGCGTGTCATAAATGCGAAAAGGCCCGCAAAATGCGGGCCAGTGAAGAAAAAACGATGAGGTTCAGGCCAATTGCTGCCGGTACTTCTTATCCAGCCGGCCGCTGACCGCCACCAGTAACAGCGCCACCAGCACAATCAACGCACCTATCCACGGCGTTTGCGCCAGACCCAAGGTCGCCACGGTTTGGCCACCGATCACTGAGCCAAGGGCAATACCCACGTTAAAGGCCGCAATGTTCAGGCCGGAAGCCACATCCACCGCATTTGGCGTGTACTGCTCGGCTTTTTGTACCACATACACCTGCAGACCCGGAACGTTACCAAAGGCAAACACCCCCATGACGATCACCGTCAACAACGCGGCAATGCTGTGGCTGGCAGTGAACTGGAATACCAGCAACAGAACGGCCAGAGCGGCGAAAATAAAGCTCAATGCACGCACGGCACCGTGACGATCCGCCAGTTTGCCACCCCAGATGTTACCTATCGCCACCGCAATACCGTAGGCCAGCAGGATCCAACTGACTGCCGGAGCGGAGAAGCCCGCCAGTTCCTGCATCATCGGCGCCAGGAAGGTGAAGGTAGTGAACACACCACCGTAACCCAGTGCAGTAATGGCGTAAATCAGCAACAGGCGAGGATGCGTCAGCACTTTTAACTGGTCCTTAATGCTGGCACTGGCCTGATTTTTAATGTTGTTTGGCACCAAAATAGCGCTGGCCACGGTGGCTATTACGCCAATCAGTGATACTGCCAGGAAGGTTTCACGCCAGCCAAAGTGCTGGCCGATAAAGGTCCCCAAGGGCACCCCAGTCACCAGCGCCACGGTCAGGCCACCAAACATGATGGCAATCGCCGAGGCGGCTTTCTCTTTCGCGACCAGGCTGGTAGCAATGGTAGAACCGATTGAGAAGAACACCCCATGTGCCAGACCGGTCAGCAAACGAGCTATCACCAGCGACTCATAGCCTGGCGACTGCCAGGCCAACAGGTTACCAAGGGTGAACAGCACCATCAGGCTGATCAGCAGCAGCTTGCGCGGTACACGGCCGGTTAACGCCGTCAGCACCGGCGCGCCAATGGCCACGCCGATAGCATAAATGGTCACCAGCAGCCCGGCGGACGGCACAGTTACCCCTAACTGCTCTGCAATCGTCGGGATCAGTCCGACAATCACAAATTCCGTCGTACCGATAGCAAAGGCACTGATGGTCAATGCAAGTAATGCGAGAGGCATCTTTTTTACTCCAAATAGCGTTCAGGTTGATGGCGGCTATTATCGGCCCATGCTTAAATGATAAAAATGCTCAAAATATCAAATTAATTTTGCCAAAGGAGCAACAGTGAAAGCGAACTCCGATGAACTCATCACCTTCGTCACCGTGGTAGAAAGCGGCAGTTTCAGCCGGGCAGCAGAACAATTGGACCAGGCCAACTCGGTAGTCAGCCGTACGGTCAAGAAACTGGAAACCAAGCTGGGCGTGACGTTGCTTAACCGCACTACACGCCAGATCAGTCTGACGCAGGAAGGGGAGAACTATTTCCGTCAGGTGCAGAAGGTGTTGAGTGATATGGCAGCCGCGGAAAATGCGCTGATGGAGAGCCGTCAGCGTCCGCAGGGGCTATTACGCGTCGATGCCGCCACCCCGGTGGTGCTGCACGTACTGACGCCGCTGGTGGCAGAGTTTCGGGCGCTCTACCCGGAAATGACGCTGTCGCTGGTGTCATCGGAGAACTTTATCAATCTGATTGAGCGCAAAGTAGATATCGCCATCCGCGTCGGCGAGTTGACCGACTCCAGCCTTAAGGCGCGCAAGCTGATGACCAGTTACCGGCGTGTCCTGGCCTCCCCCGCCTATTTGGCACAGTACGGTACGCCGGGAACGGTCGAAGAGCTGGAGCAGCATAGCTGCATTGGTTTTAACGATCTGCCCAGCCTCAACCGTTGGCCACTGGCCTGCGCTGATGGTCGCCAGTTGGAAATTGCTCCGAGCCTGACCACCAACAGTGGGGAAACCCAGCGTCACCTGTGCCTGCACGGCAACGGTATTGCCTGCCTGTCGAATTTTATGATTGACGCAGATATCCAACGCGGCGATCTGGTGCCGATTTTGGTTGAAGAGACCCTGCCGGTAGCGATGCCAGTTAACGCGGTGTATTACAGTGACAGCGCAGTCAGCAACCGCCTGCGCAGCTTTATCGATTTTATCAGTGAGCGATTGACGTAATAAAAAAGGCGCCCGTTTGGGCGCCCCGATACATAAGTGAGAAAGAATTAATCCCAGTTCGGTGCCAGACCTTCCGGGCTGACCAGACGGCCATTGTTTTCCAGGCTGGCGATTGCAGCCATTTCCTCGGCAGTCAGCGTCAGTTGCTGCGCCAACAGGTTGCTCGCCAGGTTTTCACGTTTGGTCGATGATGGGATCACCGCGTAACCCAATTGCAGCGCCCAGGCCAGGATAACCTGTGCCGGAGTGGCGTTGCGGCTTGTCGCGATAGCCTTGATGGTCTCATCCTTCAGCGCCTGGCCATAGGCCAGCGTCATGTAGGAGGTGATGGCAATGCCGTGCTGCTGGGCAAACTCCACCACCTTGCGGTTCTGTAAATACGGCGACAGCTCGATCTGGTTAGTGGCGATCTGGTCCGCGCCTACCGCATCAATCGCCTGCTGCATCAGATCCAGAGTGAAGTTGGATACGCCAATCTGGCGGGTCAGGCCCAGTTTTTTGGCTTCCGCCAATTCAGCCATAAACTCCGCGACAGAGACTTCGTCATTCGGCGACGGCCAGTGGATCAGGGTCAGATCAACATAGCTGGTTTGCAGTTTGCTCAGGCTCTCTTGCAGGCTTGGGATCAACTTGCCCTTCGCCAGGTTGGCGATCCAAATCTTGGTGGTGATGAACAGCTCTTCACGCGGGATACCGCTGGCGGCGATCGCCTGGCCCACTGCCGCTTCGTTTTCATAGATCTGTGCGGTATCAATGACGCGATACCCCAGTGTCAGCGCGGTACTAACCGAATCGATAACGACCTGATCCTGAAGACGGAAGGTACCTAAACCAAATGCAGGGATGCTCATAATTTTATTCTCTCATTAGGATGTTGAAGCGATATGGGAGGATTATGGCAACTGTTTTGTTGATCAAAAACGCCCTATTGCGCATAAGACTTTTGATTAAAATACAACAATTGCCGGAGTAAGCACCCCGGCAAGGCAAGATTACGCCCAGCGGCGCAGGATCAGCGAGGTATTGATACCGCCAAACGCAAAGTTGTTGGACTGCACAAATTCGGTATCAATCTGGCGATAGCCGCCCATGATGTAATCCAGGCAGCCGCAGGCGCTGTCCGGTTCACTGAGATTGATGGTCGGCGCAAAGCTGCCTTCACGCATCATCTCCAGCGCCATCCAGGCTTCCAATGCACCGCAAGCACCCAGCGTATGGCCAAAGTAGCTTTTCAACGAGGAGATCGGCGTGCTATTGCCAAAAATCGCCGCCGTTGCCTGACTTTCTGCGATATCACCACGATCGGTCGCCGTACCGTGAGCGCTAATATAACCAATATCACCGATCGCCAGCCCGGAGGCCTTCAGTGCCTGCTGCATACAGATCTGCATGGTTTCCTGCTGCGGCTGGGTAATATGCGCGGCATCGCAGTTGGTGGCAAAGCCGACAATCTCGCCGTAAATGGTAGCACCGCGCGCCAGCGCATGATCCAGTGACTCCAAAATCAGCGTCCCCGCCCCTTCACCAATCACCAACCCGTCACGCTGACGGTCAAACGGGCGTGGCGAAAGCGCCGGGTGATCGTTCTGCTGGCTGGTGGCGAACAGCGTGTCGAACACCGCCGCCTCCGAAGGACACAGCTCTTCGGCTCCCCCCGCCACCATCACCGTCTGATACCCATGGCGAATGCTCTCGTAGGCGTAGCCAATGGCCTGACTGCCTGAGGTGCAGGCGCTGGAGGTCGGGATCACCCGGCCGCGCAGGCCAAAGAACAGGCCGGTATTCACCGCCGCGGTGTGGGGCATCATCTGCACATAGGTGGTACCGGTAATATTGCCGGTGTGCTTCTCGGTTAGCATGGTGGCGAACTCGCTGACCGGCTTGGTGCTGCCGGTCGATGAGCCGTAAGCGATACCGGTCTCACCGTTGGTCAGAACAGCCTCACCCAGCAGCCCAGCCTGCTCAAGTGCCAGTTCGGTTGCCCTCGTGGCCAACAGTGAAACCCGCCCCATCGAACGAATACGCTTGCGGGTATAGTGATCCGGCAATATAAAATCCTCGACCGGTGCGCCAAGGTGGGTATTCAGCCCCTGATATTCTTCCCATTGCGTCATGTAACGCACCGCATTCTTGCCCTGCTTCAGCCGGCTGGAGACATCCGCCCAGTTATTACCGAATGCCGTCACACCGGCCATGCCGGTTACTACCACTCGTTGCGTCATACCATTCCTCCGTTAATGGAAATGACCTGCCGCGTCACATAGCCGGCAATATCCGACATCAGATAACTGGCCAGCCCGGCCACCTCTTCCGCCGAGCCCATGCGTTTAAGCGGGATAACGCGCATCGCTTCATCCAGCGCCGCCGGCTCCATGTCGATCATGCCGGTATCAATCAGGCCAGGCGCGATGCAGTTAACGGTGATTTTGCGTTTCGCCAGCTCGATTGCCAGCGCCTTGCAGGCACCGATCACCCCGGCCTTGGCCGCACTGTAGTTGACCTGCCCACGGTTACCCATCACGCCGGAAACCGACGACAGCGCAATAATCCGCCCGCCCTTACGCAGGCCAATCATCGGCATCACGCAGGGGTGCAGTACGTTGTAGAAGCTGTCGAGATTGGTATGGATCACGCCATCCCAGTCGTCCTCACTCAGCGCAGGGAAAGCACCATCGCGGGTAATACCCGCATTGTTCACCACGCCATAATAGGCGCCATGAGTTTCAATATCCTGCTCCAGCACCTCACGGCACTGGTTGCGGTTGCTGATATCAAACTGAAGCAACCGCCCTTGCCCACCGGCGTTGGTAATTTGCTGCAGTGTCTGTTCTGCCCCGGTTTTATCGCTGTGGTAGTGAACTACCATCAAAAAGCCATCGGCAGCCAGGCGGCAGGCGATGGCCTGACCGATCCCTTTACTGGCGCCGGTGACTAAAACGGAACGCATCATGCGTCTCCCCTTAAGGTCGTCAATTGAATGATTTCTTGTTGATCAGGCTGGTAAGTATTCAGCCTGCCCTGTGCGATACGCACATTATCGATACTGATTTCACACTCAAAACTGGCTAACTTTTCATCTTTCAACAGTTGCTGCACGCTAACCAACAGTTTACTGCCGGCAGGAAAGACCGGTAACTCGCAGTGAATCGCACGTCCGCCCAGCAACATGCCCAACTGCGGCGGCTGAGCGCTCTGACGGCCATGCCAGCCACTCCAGACGCCAATCGCCTGTGCCATCAGCTCAATGCCATACCAGCCCGGCAGTGCGCCTTGCGCGTCAAGAAATGGCGCCAGCACGCCGTCGGCGCTGACCGTAACGGCACAGCGGGCATGCTCTTCACCTACTTCAAGCACCTGTTCCAATAGCACCATTGGCGATGCATGAGGCAAATAGTATTCGGCAGTGTGATAGTGATTCATCAGGCTTCTCCCAATAGCAGACAAGCATTGTTACCGCCGAAGGCAAACGAATTGGACAAAATCGCACGCTGTCGCAGCAGTTGTGGTTGGCAGACCAGGCCTATCGGTGCCAGTTCGGCATCACGCGGCACGCGACTGAAATCTTGCTGCGGCAGCGGCAACGGCTGAGTCAGCAGCAGCCAGCTCAACGCCGCTTCGACCGCTCCGGCAGCGCCCAACGTGTGACCGGTAAGATGCTTGGTAGAACTGCACGGCGTCTGACTACCGAACAGGCGATTGACCACCTGCGCTTCAACCTGATCGTTAAGCCGTGTGGCGGTACCGTGCAGATTAATATAACCAACTTGCCCGGCATTCAGGCCGGCTTGCCGCAGCGCCATGCTGATGGCCCGTTCGGCTCCTTCACCGGCAGGATGCGGTGCCGACATATGCCAGGCATCGGAAGATTCACCGACGCCCAACAGTGCGACCGGTGCCGGTTCCCGCGTTAACAACATCAACGCTGCCGCCTCGCCGATATTAATGCCACTACGCCCAGTGGCGAACGGCGTACAGCGTTCCGCTGAAAGTGACTCCAGGCTGTGGAAACCGTTAATAGGCATTTGGCACAGGCTGTCGGCTCCGCCAACAATCGCCGCGTCCGCCAACCCGGCCTCAATCAGGCGTTTACCGCTGATAATGGCACGCGCACTGGAGGAACAGGCGGTAGACAGGGTATAAGCCGGGCCACGGGTAGCAAGAAACGCGCTGAGAAACAGGCCCGGATCGCCCAACTCCTGCTGCTGATAATCATAACCCTGCGGCCACTGCCCCGCCTGATACTGTTGCAGCGCCAGCTCACCTTCGTGGATACCGGAGGTACTGGTGCCCATAATCACCGCAACACGATCCGCACCGTAGCGGGCGATAGCCTCGCGCACTGGCGTGTCGATCTGCGCCAATGCTGCCAGCAGCAGGCGGTTGTTGCGAGAGTTATGCTTTTTGAGTGGCTCAGGAATGGCAGGCAGTTCGCCCTGTACATTTCCGAACCAGGATGGCGCGCCCCCGAGCAGCCATTGCGTCTGCTGCTGCATGCCGGGCGACACGCCCCGCGCCAGATTTTCCGCTATCTGCGGCAAACTGTTACCCAACGCATTCACCATCCCTACGGCGGAGAAGTAGATCATCATTCGCTCCCCAGGTTCTGAATGGTGATGCGGTAATGGAAAGCGGATTGGGCGATAGACTGCGGTTCACGCCACCCGTCCCCCTGCTGATAACGGATTTCACTGATGATCGTCCCACGATCGTCATACAGACGCCGCACCTGCGGTTGATCTTCCAGCCGCCACCCGGCAGGCAGCAAAGGTTGCCAGTCCGTCAACGGCCAATAGCTCAGCATGATGTCGGCCAACACCTGGCTGGCGGGCGGCAATTCGCCCACTTTGATCAACTGTTCGGTGTGGATCCCCTGACGATCGTAGGTCAGGTTGAACAGCCGGATACCGAGCGGCGACATGCCGACTAATTGCAAGCGCTGGCCGTCGGCATTGAGCAATACCAGCATCGAATGCTGCTGCCCTTTCACTTCGGCGGTCAGCAGTTGCTGCTGGCTGAACGGCTGAGCCAGCGTCGGTGCGGGTAATATCACCCGAGTGCCGGGTTTCAGCCACGCCTGCGGCAGGGTTTGATCCTGCGAACCGGCACAACCGGCCAGCACCGCGACCAGCGTTAACAGCATCATTCGTAAGCCACGCATCAGGCTTTTCCTCTTTTTCTTTTTGTTGCTAACGTCAGCGGCGCTAACAGAAAGGCGACGGCGATGCCGCTGCTCAATACAATGCCAAAACTGCTGATGGCCTGAGTATGGCTCAGCACCAGCATGCCAAAGGTCAATTGGGTGGTGAATACCGCCATAAAGATGGCAAACATCGAGGTGGTCGGCGTCCCCCGGGGATTGGTAAAGAACAGCGTATAATTAATGCCGATCCCCAATACCAGCACCAACGCCAACAGCGAGAACAGGTTCAGCGTATGGCCGCTCAACGCCAATACCGCAATACCGCTGCCCAGCGACAACAACGTCGGCACCATGCAGCGCAGACCATGACGCAGGCCAAAACGCCACAGATAAATCAGCGCGATCGCCACCACTGACAGCATCAGCAGAGAGGAAAGATACAGCCGGTACTGGCCAAAGAGTTCACTGAATTCGGTTTTACGGTCGATCCAACCGGTGCCCGGCACCTGTTCAGCCAATGCCTGCATCGCCGCGCTGTTCTGCACCCCGTTGACCGGTACCAACGCTGCACTGCGCCCATCGGGCAGCGTCAGCCACAGCAGTCGCCAACCCTCGCTGACCACGCTACCCAGCCACTGATCCGGTTTCACCCATTCCGCGGTCAAGTCAGGGGCTTTCAGGGGCAGGTCCGCCTGCTGTAATTGCGTCATCACCTGCGGTGCCACCCGCTGCAACAGAGCGACGTTCTGCTGCTGGCGCTGGAGTGAAGGCAGAGGTAACAGACGATAATCCGCCAGCACGCCCTGCCGTTTTGCCTGCGCCAGCTTGGGCTGCAGCAACTCGATGCGCTGCAACAACTGTTCGGCATTTTCGCCGTAGACCACCAGCCATTTCTGATCGTTATGCTGACCCGTCAATGCCGCAATGCGTTGTTCCTGTTGCTGTAACGCCGTGGGTAACGCCTGCAATTGGCCAATATCGTCGTCGATCTTCAACTGGCTGAAACCGGCCACCACCAGCAACAATACCGCTGCGGGCAACCCATAGCGCAGTAAGGAACGATGTCGCCAGGCATGCAGCCAGCGCAGGATAAGCGGCAAACCCGGAGCTGGCCGCACCGGCAGCCGACGCGACAACCGGGGATACCAGCAAATCACGGTAAGACAGGCGGCGCTGAGCCCGGCAGCGGCAAACACCGCCAACTGCTGCAAACCCGGGAACGGCGCAATCAACAGCGCCAGATAAGCCACTACAGTGGTCAGCAAGGCCATCGACAGCGCCGGCAACAGCTTTTGTAAACTGGCCAACGGTGTCGATTGTTCACCATGCACCATACGTTCGGTCAGGAAATAAAGCGTGTAATCGGCCGAAATGCCGACGATGCTGATGCTCAACACCAGCGTCATCAAATGTATTTCGCCAAAGGCCAACAGCGTGGCGACGGTGCCCGCCAAGGCGCCCATCCCCACCGATAGCCCGCACAACAACAGCGGCAGCGGTGAACGGAACATCAACAGCACCAATACAAACACCCCCACCACCGACGCCAGGCCAATAGTGGAGATATCCCGTTCGGCCTGTTGGCTGGCGTAATTGCTGTAATACAGCGTACCGCGGTTCAGCACCTCTGCCCCCGGCCAGCGCTGCTGCAGTTGTTGCTGCAATACCGTAAGTTTATCCACCGTGCGCCGGGCACTGCTGATGTCATAAGAAGAGGTGCTTAATTCGGCGTGCAGCAGATACCAACTGCGGCCCTGTGCATCACGCGCCACCAACCAGCCATTGGACAGGCTCAGCAAGCCACCGTTTTGTTGCTGTGCCAGCTGCGAGGCTCGCACCAGCATCAGCGGATCGTTAGCCAGCTCCTTACCGCTAACACCGGCGAAAGCAGAATAGAGTTGCCCGAGGATCCACTGGCTTTGCGCATCCGCCCCCTGCAACAACCGTTGCCGGGTGGCATCGTCCAGCAACACATTACGGTGCTGGTAGAAAAAACGCCCCCACTGCTGCTGACGTTGCGCATCCATTGGCCCGCCAACCTGCTGCAGTTCCGGCATCTGGCGTAATTGTTGCCACCACCAGTTCACCGCAGCGCTGTCTGCTCCCGGCGGCGGGCTGACCAGCCACATCAGTTGGCGGTCGAGCCGGTGGCTGAAACCTTCGGCCAGCTCATCCGGTACGCCCACCAGTTGCTGCTTCGGTAATAGTGCCAACACGCTGCTGTTGATCTGGCTGCGCGGCAACAGCCAGCACAAAGCCGCCAGCAACAGCAGGCAAATCGCCAGCCAGCCAAACGCCAACCGCCGATGCAATTCAGGACGCAAAACGCTGTTGCTCCTCGGCGGTCAGCGTCTGTGGTGCCGTACGCTGGTTAAAGAAGCGGATATGGGTGGCATCACTTTGCATATCATCGATATCAATGGTTTCCAGGAATTGCGCACCGTTGAGGGTAATTCGCTTGAACAACTTGTCGAGAGGAGTGGTTTTGGGTATCAGCACCAGTCGCCATTGGCTTTTTCCCAAATCGCTGAACTGCAAAGCAAAGTTTTGATCCAGTGCCTGGCTGTCGGCGTGAAACAGCGCGGTCAGCAGGTGGTTGAACTGAAACATTTGCGGATTGTTGTCCGCCGTTACCACCTGCGGCGGCTGGCCTGCCAGAGTTTGTACCATACGCTTATCATCCAGCAGCAGAGTCAACGGGAAGGGTTTCTGTTGCGCCCACCAAAGCCCTTTTTGCTGGGAAATCAGCAGCTCACCGCTGGATTTCAAAGGTTTCGTCATGCCGCTGATGCTGCGCTGCTGTTCGAACTCGGCGCGCAACACCGGCTGTTGGCTAAAGCGCTGTTGCAATTCCGGCAACGTGACCGCCTGGACGCTCAGGCTGAAAAAGGCGATAAGAACCCATAACCCGTACTTCATTGCGCCCCCTCAATGTTGTCCAGCAGCACCTGCGGTGAGGCAAAACACATTTCTTTGCTGTCAGCATCTACCGCTACCTGAATGGTATGACCGCGGGTGGTGGTTTTGCCGCTCTCTGCATCCAGAATGCGGTAGCCAATGCGCAGGCGGTTTTCATATTCTTCCAGCTCGGCGCAAACGATAATGCGCTGCTCAAACAGCACCGGCGCGATATATTTCACTCGCGTATCCACGATCGGCCAGACATAGCCCGAAGCCTGCATCTGCCGATAACCGTAACTGAACTGTTTGAGCAGCGCTTCGCGCGCGATCTCAAAATAACGGAAATAGTTGCCGTGCCACACGACGCCCATGGCATCGGTATCATGGAAAGGGATAGCGATTTCAATACTGACGGAGAATCGCGGATCGTCTTTTAGCTTCATGTCTCAGGCCCCTGTTGCGCTGACGGCTGCGCCGCCAGTTGCCAAAAATCGAAAAAATTAAACCAGTCGAGCGGTGCCAGCAGGCAATAGTGCTCCAGCCGTGCGGCATAACTATCCACCGCGTCTTGCAACGCCTGCTGGCGCTGCTGACGGGGTAATAACAGCGGATCGGCAAACGGCTCGAAATAAACGTTCAGGCGCCCCTGCTGCTTGAGACCGAACATCAGAAATACCGGGCAACGCAGTGCGGCAGCCAGGACAAAGGGTCCCTGCGGGAAAGGGGCTGGTTGGCCGAGAAAACGGCTCCATACTACGCGTGGTTGCTCACCTCGCTGATGTTTACCGGCAGAGGTGCGATCGCCGACGATCGCCACCCATTCACCGGCATCCAACTTGTCCTGCAGCCGCATGGCCGTTTCCGGCCCCAGCGACGTCACTGAGATCAAATTCAGATTGGCGCGCGGATTCACTTCTTTCATCATCTGGTTGAAGCGCTCGGCGTGCTCGGTAAACACCAGGGCATTCACTTTTACGCCTGAATCCAGCTCGCCCAGGGCACGGCAGGACTCGATATCCCCCAGATGTGAAGCCAGGATCAGCGTGCCTTTGCCGGAAGCTATCTGGCGTTCACAGCCAACGCGATCCACCAACCGAATATCATTCAGTTCCCCACGCCAGCTCGCCAGCTTGTCGAGCATCGCCTCGCCAAAACGCATAAAGTGATGGAAGCTGCTGAGCGGCGCAGGCAACGGTTGCTGCCGCCCCTGGGCGAACTGCCGCAGACGCTGCAGGTAAGCGCGCGATGCCTCGCGCTGGCGACGCCCGGTCAGCCAGAAATAACCGATCACCGGATACAGCAATAATTGAAATACCCGGCGGCCAAACAGCCGGTAGATCTGTAGCATCAGCCGGATGCCCCACAGGCCATGGCGTTCCTGGGTCGCCGACCAATGTTGTGGATTAACCGACCGTTGGCGTTGCCGCAGCAGGCGAGGAATACGCGGCAACATGCCAAAGAACAAACGGGTATGCATCCAGGAGATACGCAGATTATCGCGCAGCGCGTCAAAATGAGAAACGCCGTCGGCCGGATAGGTGACCCGCGTCGGTAAAAAACGACTGGGGACCCCCTGCCAATACAGCCGGACCATCACTTCGGTATCGAAATCCATGCGCTTGCCGAGCGGATGGCGCGTGGTTAGCGCCAGCGTCGGTCCCACCGGATAAACGCGAAAACCACACATGCTGTCTTTCAACGACAGCGACAGGGTTTCTATCCATACCCAGATATGGGTGACATAGCGGCCATACAGGCGAGCTTTTGGCACCGAGCTGTCGTAAATGGGTCGGCCGGAAATCAGACAATCCGGATGAGCGCGCGCCTCGTCGATCATGGCCGGGATATCACTCAGTTGATGCTGGCCGTCGGCATCCACCTGTAAAGCGTGGCTGTAACCCTGCCGTTGTGCCAACTGCAGACCGGCGATCACCGCCGCCCCTTTCCCCTGGTTTTTCTCCAGCCGTAGCAACCTGACCCAAGGTAGCTCCGCAGCCAGCCGCTGGAGTTCCCCGGCGGTGTCGGTATCGCTGCCATCGTCCACGATCAGGCATGGCAGACCATAGCCAGCTAACGAGCTCAGTACCGCGGCCATCATCTTCCCGTGATTGAAACAGGGGATAACGAGACAGGGGGTGAAGGAGGCACTCACTGACATAATGAGATCTTACCGCTGCTGGCGATCGTTTCACCCACGCGGTAGTTGAATAACAGTTTATGCCGTGCCGGCTGCCATTCAAGCTGTAACAGTACGGTTTGCTCCGGCAACAGGGGTTGTTGAAATTTGATCACTTCGATCCCTTTGAACCCAGCCTCGATAGCCAGCAATTGCCGGGCATACTGCATCACCCAGTTCAACTGCGTGACCCCCGGCAGGATCGGATGTTCAGGGAAATGGCCGCGAAACCAAAACAGCCCGGCGGGCAAACGCAGCTGCAGGCTGGCATGGGTGGCGTCACTCACCTGCTGTTGCAGCACCTCAGGTTGCATCATAAAAACAGCTCCTGTAGTTCAGCATAGGCGCGCTTGCCCTGCGGATTCAGCGGAATGGCATCGATAATACGCCAGCGGCGCGGCAGAGCCACCGGCTCCAGCCAGCCCCGCAGCGCCTGATGCAGTTCGCGAGTTAACGCCCCTTCGGACAAGCTTTGTCGGCGGGTTTCGCCATAGGGGGACAACACGAGCACCGCTACCAATACCGTGCGCCCTGTTTGCTGTTGCGTTAACACCGCAGCATCGGCGATCTCCGGCAGCGAAGTCAGCCGACGCTCAATTTCGCTTAGCGACAGGCGTTTCTCTTCCAGTTTGATAATACGATCGGCGCGGCCGTTTAATTGAAAGTGTCTGCCATCCGGGGCGAGCTGAATAATGTCGCTCAACACCAGTTCGCCGCTATCAGGGATCAGTGGCGACACGACCTTGGCGCTGCTGTCTGCATTAACCGTTAGCGTCACGCAATCAAATAGTTGCCACAGTGCGTCCTCTCTAACTTGCTTGCGCCAGGCCAGTGAGCCGGTTTCCGTCGTGCCGTAAATTTCCAGCGGCAATCCGCCCAGCATCTGCTGCGACAGTTTGGCTTCGGCACCAGATAGCGGGCCACCGGCGGAAAATACCTCAACGCATTCGGTCAGCGCCAGGCAGCTATCCAAACGCTTAAGCCACGCCGGGCTGCTGACAAACACCAGACGCCGGCCCTGGTGTCGGGCAATCAACTGTTCATGATACTGCGTTAACTGCGCATCAAACGGCAGGCCAAAAGCCAGTGGCAGGAACAGGCGAAAACTCAGGCCATACATATGCTGGTGAGACACCGACGCGATAACGCAGCAACCCTGCAAGGGCTCGTGCCAGGTTTCAGCCAGCAGTTCGCTTTCATGGTCCATACAGGCGACGGATTTATTCACCGCCTGCGGCTGGCCGGTAGAACCGGAAGTGTAAAGAATAAAACGAGGATCCTGAGGCCAGGCGGGCAGTACGCTATCCGCATTGGCACCCTCGGATACCGACAAAACCGGCACGCCGGGATCGAGAGGCATATCGGTCAGCAACGCATCGTAATCAGCCCGCTGCTCTTTGAGGATGGCTTCGCGCTGGTGGCCAAAAATCACCGGCACCCTGGCGGCATACAAAGATGCCAACAACGCAACGGCAAAGCGATAGCTATCATCAAAACACAGCGCCCAACGACGCTCTTGCCTGCCTGCCAGCGTTGCAGCCAATGCGGCAACGTCACGGCGAAACTGACTGAGATAGAACACCTGAGCGCCACGCCAGGCAATAAGCAGCCCATCATCACGCTCCGGGCTGAGCCATTGGCTCATCGGCAAACTCAGGCGCGCCTGATCCTTTTCCTGACTGTCCATTCAATACCCATTAATGCCCCCATCAGCAGATAGCTGATGCCGCCGTTATACAGCGTCCAGAGTGCAATATCACCGGACAGGCAGGTTGCCAGCGCTATCGCGCCGTTAACAATAAAGAACCCACACCAAACCTGAGTCACCCGGCGAGTGTAAGCCACGCCAGCAGCATCCAGCTGCGGCTCGGTTATACGCGCCAATCGCTCAACCACCGTGGGTGGCACAAACAGCGAGTATACAAACAGCGACAGCAGTAATGCGTTGACCCATACCGGGTAATACAGCAACCAGTGGCTCTGCTTCAGCGCCCAACTGGCCAGCGCCAGCAAGATACCAACAATAGCCAGGGATTTGCCTAACCACATTTGCTGACGAAGTTTACCGCGCAGCACCAGCAAGCGTAAGGTAAACACCGTCACCAACAGCGGCGCCAGGACAGTGGTTCCCCAGCGAGTCAAGCCAACCCAAACCGCCAGTGGATAAAGCAGCAGCACCAGCCAGGTCACGACCTGCAACAGCCGCAACATCGGATTCAGCCATGGGGCAGTGTTCACCTTTATACTGCGGCCTTAACTGTCTGACTTAAGCAGCTCATCGATGGCATCAACCACGTCTTGCACGGTGCGCACCGACTTGAACATTTCCGGTTTAATCTTCTTGCCGGTTGTTTTCTGCAGGTGCACGACCAGATCCACCGCATCAATGCTGTCCAGTTCAAGCTCTTCGTATAAGCGGGACTCAGGCTTAATGTCATCCGCGTCCAGCTCGAACAGCTTGACCAACAGCGCCTGAATTTGCAGGTAAATTTCTTGCTTATCCATGAAAACCTCTTATTTGCTACGCTGTGCAGAAACAAACTTTGCCAGCGTTTCCACGGAATAAAAATGTTGACGCATATCCTGGCTTTCAGCCGACAGCACCACGCCATAGCGGTTCTTTAATGCCAGACCCAATTCCAATGCATCAATGGAATCCAGGCCCAGCCCATCACCAAACAGCGGTGCCTCAGCGTCAATCTCCTCCGGTGTCATACCTTCAAGATTGAGCGTATCAATGATCAATTGCTTGATTTCGGTGCTCAATAAATTCATTCCACTATTTCTCATTATTTATAGGTTCTGACTGTAAGGCGTCAGTTAAATGCTGGGTTAATCTTCTTGCCGCAAGGGCGGGAGAAACGTCATTTGCATGAATAAATGCGCGGGCGTCGATCTTATCCTGAACGGTGATATGGAACTGCGGCTTTATCGCCGGGATATTATACCATTTACCCTGTTTCGTCAGCATGGGGGGCTGGCAATGAATATGCACCACGCGGATGTCACACTGCCCTCGTAGCGCAATATTGGCGGCCCCCCGCTGCAATGTCAGCGCCTTGCCCGGCGTAGTACGAGTGCCCTCCGGGAATATCAGGATAGTCCCTCCGCTGGCCAGGCGTTGTCGGCACTGTTCCAACAGAATATCCGACTGCGCATTTGCCAAGTACCCCGCCGCTTTGATCACCCCGCTGACAAACACATTACTCAGCAAGGCTTCTTTGACGATACAGTCACAGCGCGGCATCCGAGATGCCAGCAACACATAGTCCAGCAGGCTGGGATGATTGGCGATCACCAGGCAACCGCGATCCTCACTAAAGCGTTCTACATTGTCGAAATGGTAATCCAGAACGCCAAAAAAGCGTGTCGTGGCCAGGAAGAAACGGAAACTGTGACGGATTGAGTTCTGCGTCAATCGGCTGCGGCGAGCTGGATCACGGACCACCAGACGCATCAGGTTAAACCAGACGCCAGACAGTAACAGACCACCCAAACCAAACAGTGAAAAGCAAAAGCCCGTCGCCACCACCCGCCAACAGCGATTAAACCAGGAGGATTTTTCGGGAGCATTTTCCGCAGGGATCGTCGTAGCCATCAGCGTTTCCAGGACCAGTCGTGCCGTGGGCCCGGTACAGTGAATTCATCATCAGCACTCAACCAACCCCGTAAAAACGCCAGCCCCTGTGGCTCATGGCGGTTAGCCTGTTCGGTGGTTGTTGCCTGGCAATGCAGAGTGCCACCGCTTTCGAGCAACAGGGCGACAGCATAGGGAACCGAATTTTCCGGCGCGAAAGGTCGATAAACCTCCGGCACAATACCGTCGAAATCAATTAACAATACCCGCCCCGCACTGCCCGTGGCCAAGAGCGCCTGGGCCTCAATCATCCCCTGCTGAAAGCTGTCTGCCCCGGCAGCCAATGAAGTGGTCGGCAAAGTATTCTTCGCCATAATAGTCAACCACCCTGCCGCCGTGTTGTGCACCGACATGGCAAAATCCGTTGGCGATAAGGGTTGTTCCTGATGCAGATGCCGAAGAATTTTGTGCGTCCGCTCCAGTTCACCATGACGACTGGTAAAGATCGCCATATCCGCCTGGTAGTCATTCAACAAGATCAGTCCGCTTTCTACCGCCAAACGGGTTCCGATACTCATCCGACGCAGCGACATCATGGGGATATGAGAACAGCCGGGTAATACGCCCTGATATTCAGCGGCAAGAGAGTCATCCGTAGCCCATTGGCGCCATGCATCACGCGTTCCACGATCGGGAGCCATCGCCCACCAACTGAGTATATTCATGTCGCCCGCCATTAAAGGGTATTACCGGCCAGAAAAATTCCGTGGGTAAATTTATTATATCTAACCTCAGAATGCATTCCCAAAATTCCTATTTTTACACGGAATATTCGATTAAACGATTAGGTTTACTTATCGACATAACCTGATGAGACTTGAGATAAAAAGGAATTATCGTAATGAAAACCAGCAATATTTGTCGAAAATGCTTCATCGGAGTATCTTAATCGGGGAGAGTCATACACTACACCCGGTGTGTGGCTAATACATTTCTTATTCACCATCACTCATGGAAAAGAGTATGAAACCATTAAAATTCATTTTAACTGGCGTATTCGCTGCGGTTCTGGTCAGTGGTTGCGCAGGTACAGCCCCGGTAAGAAACGTCAGTCAACAGGTTACTGGTAGCCACAGTGACGCACAGGTGCGTCAGGCCATTCTCTCTGCAGGCTTGAACCGTGGCTGGATTATGAACCCGACCGCTGACGGCGTGATCGATGGCAAAATTTTGCTGCGTGGTCACAGTGCCGACATCCGCATCACTTACAATACGAATAGTTATCAGATTAACTATATTGGCAGCGGTAATATGGATGCCAAAGACGGAAAGATTCACCCAAACTATAATCGCTGGGTGGCCAATCTGGATAAGGATATTCAGTTGGAACTCGCCCGTCAGAATATTAAATAACGACGAGAATGTAGATTACCCGGTGGGGATCCTACTGCCGGGTATATTATTCTTTATATTGGCATTCAATTCAGACAATTATTTATCAAAATAGATTTTCACCGCATAAATCACGCTGAAATAGGCTATTTCTCTGAATTTTTCATATGAAAAAGCCCTGAGTCAGAGACTCAGGGCTTATCAAATTAGTGGCGGAACGGACGGGGCTCGAACCCGCGACCCCCTGCGTGACAGGCAGGTATTCTAACCAACTGAACTACCGCTCCACCGGTTCTTTCACGTTACATCTTTCGATGTGGCAAAACCGCTCATGGCGATCCTGCTCATTACCGGGTGTCAAACCGATAACGTTTAATTGATGCCTGGCAGTGTCCTACTCTCGCATGGGGAGACCCCACACTACCATCGGCGCTACGGCGTTTCACTTCTGAGTTCGGCATGGGATCAGGTGGGACCACCGCGCTATGGCCGCCAGGCAAATTCTGTTTCATTCTCGGCCGTTACCATCAGTAACCACCAGAACCAATCTCGGAACTCGCTGAAAATCATCTCTCAAATCAAAACACTTTTGGTGTTGTAAGGTTAAGTCTCACGGATCATTAGTACTGGTTAGCTCAATGCATCGCTGCACTTACACACCCAGCCTATCAACGTCTTAGTCTTAAACGTTCCTTCA
>NZ_WBKI01000003.1 GCF_008830365.1 Serratia proteamaculans
ACAGTGCTATTAACACTGAACCCTTCCTCCTCGCTGAAAGTGCTTTACAACCCGAAGGCCTTCTTCACACACGCGGCATGGCTGCATCAGGCTTGCGCCCATTGTGCAATATTCCCCACTGCTGCCTCCCGTAGGAGTCTGGACCGTGTCTCAGTTCCAGTGTGGCTGGTCATCCTCTCAGACCAGCTAGGGATCGTCGCCTAGGTGAGCCATTACCCCACCTACTAGCTAATCCCATCTGGGCACATCTGATGGCGTGAGGCCCGAAGGTCCCCCACTTTGGTCCGAAGACGTTATGCGGTATTAGCTACCGTTTCCAGTAGTTATCCCCCTCCATCAGGCAGTTTCCCAGACATTACTCACCCGTCCGCCGCTCGTCACCCAGAGAGCAAGCTCTCCTGTGCTACCGCTCGACTTGCATGTGTTAGGCCTGCCGCCAGCGTTCAATCTGAGCCATGATCAAACTCTTCAATTAAAAGCTTGATTTGCTTCAACTCGTGAAGCGATGCTCGAAAATTAACTTTCGTAATAATCAGACCGTTGACGAATCAACTGACTGACTTATTGCTTGGTCACTCTTCAAGACTTGATATTTTTTCGAACCCGAAGGTTCTGGATATCGTCTTGTGGAGTGCCCACACAGATTGTCTGATAAATTGTTAAAGAGCGTTCGTTACTGAGATAACTCTCGGTAACGCGGGAGGTGCATATTACGCTTTCCCGCTGAAGAGTCAAGCTTTTTTCTTATTAAGAAACGGTGTTTTCACCGGCTTGCTTCTTCCTGGCTGGGCGACTTGGTTCTCGTTAGAGGAGTCGTTGTTCCCGGTCAGTGGAGGCGCATTATAGGGAGTTCTCAGAAGGCCGCAACCCCTAAATGCAAAAAACTTTCCAAGCGTTCAAATAACCACCAAAAAAGCCATTTTAGGATATTTATTAGCCAGAAAAGTGGGGTTTTAAGGTCGTTGCCTCGGAAAATCCTATAAACCCAATGAAAACAGATAAAGAAAAGGGAGCGGTTTCCCGCTCCCTTTTATCGTAATGACTATAGATAGTCGTTACTGTCTGGCGACGATATGCTCGTTTTCTACATCCAGCGTCACCGGTTTGCCCGGAATCAGCTTGCCGGAAAGGATTTGCTGCGCCAATGGGTTTTCGATCTCCTGCTGGATAGCGCGTTTCAACGGACGCGCACCATACACAGGGTCGAAACCGGTTTTGCCCAGCAGCTCCAACGCCGGTTCGGTCATAGTGACTTCGTAACCGCGTTCTTCCAGACGTTTGTACAGACGCGCCAACTGAATCTTGGCGATCTCGGCAATGTGTTTCTGGCCGAGTGGGTGGAACACCACCACCTCATCTATACGGTTGATGAATTCCGGACGGAAATGATGTGTGACCATTTCCATCACCGATTCCTTCATCTGCGCGTAGTTCATCTGACCAAAGTGTTCCTGGATCAGGTCCGACCCCAGGTTAGAAGTCATAATCACCACGGTATTACGGAAATCAACGGTGCGGCCCTGACCATCGGTCAGACGCCCGTCATCCAATACCTGCAGCAGGATGTTGAACACATCCGGGTGCGCTTTCTCTACTTCATCCAGCAGGATCACCGAATAAGGTCGACGACGCACTGCCTCGGTCAGATAACCGCCCTCTTCATACCCGACATAGCCCGGAGGCGCACCCACCAGCCGCGATACCGAATGCTTCTCCATAAACTCGGACATGTCGATACGCACCATGGCGTCGTCACTGTCAAACAGGAACGAAGCCAATGCCTTACAGAGTTCGGTTTTACCCACCCCGGTCGGACCGAGGAACAGGAATGAACCGATAGGTCGGTTTGGATCTGAAAGACCGGCACGGCTACGACGAATCGCGTTAGATACCGCACTCACTGCTTCATCCTGACCAATAACCCGAGAATGCAGCTCCTGCTCCAGACGCAACAGTTTGTCACGCTCGCCTTCCAGCATTCTCGCAACAGGAATACCGGTGGCGCGCGCCAGCACTTCGGCGATTTCTGCGTCAGTCACCCGGTTACGCAACAGCTTCATGGTTTTGCCTTCGGCCAGCGTGGCGGCGGCAAGCTGTTTTTCCAGCTCTGGGATCTTGCCGTACTGCAGTTCCGACATCCGCCCCAGATCGCCGACGCGACGCGCCTGCTCCAGGGTGATCTTGGCCTGCTCAAGATCCGCTTTAATATTCTGCGTGCCGGAGAGTGAAGCCTTTTCCGCTTTCCACTCTTCTTCCAGCTCTGAATATTCACGTTCTTTCTGCTCGAGCTCGCCGCTAAGCATTTCCAGTCGTTTCTTGCTGGCATCGTCCGACTCTTTACTCAGCGCCTGCTGCTCCAGCTTGAGCTGAATAATGCGGCGCTCCAGACGATCGAGCGATTCCGGCTTCGAGTCCATCTGCATACGGATGCTGGACGCTGCCTCATCGATCAGGTCAATAGCCTTATCCGGCAATTGACGATCGGAGATGTAACGGTGTGACAACGTCGCCGCCGCAACAATCGCCGGGTCAGTGATCTGCACATGGTGATGCAATTCATAACGTTCTTTCAGGCCGCGCAGAATTGCGATGGTGTCTTCAACGCTGGGTTCAGCCACATAGACTTTCTGGAAACGACGTTCGAGCGCCGCATCCTTCTCTATATACTGGCGGTATTCGTCCAGCGTAGTGGCACCGACACAGTGCAGTTCCCCACGTGCCAGCGCCGGTTTCAACATATTACCGGCGTCCATCGCGCCATCGGCTTTACCCGCGCCGACCATAGTGTGCAATTCATCAATAAACAGAATGACGCTGCCTTCCTGTTTAGACAAATCACTCAGCACCGCTTTCAGACGCTCTTCGAACTCACCGCGGTACTTGGCACCGGCGATAAGCGCCCCCATGTCGAGGGACAGCACGCGTTTATGCTTCAGGCCTTCCGGTACTTCACCATTAATGATGCGCTGCGCCAAACCTTCGACGATGGCGGTTTTACCCACGCCAGGCTCACCGATTAACACCGGGTTGTTTTTGGTACGGCGTTGCAACACCTGAATGGTACGACGGATCTCTTCGTCACGGCCGATAACCGGGTCAAGTTTGCCCTGCTCGGCACGTTCGGTCAGATCAATAGTGTATTTCTTCAATGCCTGACGTTGGTCTTCAGCACCCTGATCTTCCACGCTGTCTCCACCTCGCATTTGCTCAATCGCCTTGCTGATTTTATCGGTAGTCGCACCGGCCGCTTTCAACAGATCGGTCAATGTTCCGCGATCTTCAAGCACCGCCAACACAAAGAGTTCGGAAGAAATGAATTTGTCCGCCCGCTTTTGCGCCAGCTTGTCGCACAGGTTAAGGACACGCACCAGTTCATGGGACGGTTGAACGTCGCCACCGGTGCCTTCGACTTGAGGCTGACGAGACAGTGCCTGTTCGATTTCAGTGCGCACGCGCCCTGCATCGATACCGGCAGAAGTTAAGAGTGGACGAACCGTGCCCCCTTCCTGATTGAGCAAGGCGCTCATCAGATGTAACGGTTCAATAAATTGGTTGTCGCGCCCAAGGGCTAAAGATTGGGCATCGGCGAGGGCAAGCTGGAATTTGTTAGTAAGACGATCCAGACGCATAACACCTCCAAGATTGGGTCGAAATTGCTACTGGAGATTAAATGAGGTCATCCCTCAAAAATTCAAGGTTATTTCGACTGTATATTTTCGGTACTACATCATGCGTCTTTGGACCGTCCTAATTCAATAGGTTATATCAGCCAGATTAAACTTGCCAGACGTCCGGTTATTCCATCGCGACGATAGGAGAAAAAATGACTGATTTCGCTCACCGTACAGCGATCGCCACCGTAGATACTGTGAATGCCTGCACGTTGCAAACGTTGGCGAGCTAATAAATAGATATCGGCCAGGAATTTATCTCCCTGGGGGGTAAAAGCCGCTGCTGCGACGGCGTCTACAGCAATAAATGCCGCACGGACCTCAGGCCCGACTTCAAACTGCTGCGGGCCAATCGCCGGCCCCAGCCAGGCGCTGATGCTACCTGGCTGGGCGGCAAAAGCGGCCAGAGTCTGTTCCAGCACGCCATTGCACAACCCACGCCAACCGGCATGAGCTGCGGCAACTTCATCACCGGCCTGCGAGTAAAACAGCACCGGCAGGCAATCTGCCGTCATCACGGCACACACCTGCCCCGGCACATTGCTGTAAACCGCATCCGCTTGCAGATCGGTTGGCGTTTGCCCATCCAGTCGCACTACGCGGGTACCATGTACCTGTTCCAGCCAAACTGGCATCTGAGGTAAGCTGGCCCCCGCCACCAGCCGTTGGCGATTATCTGCCACTGCCCGCTCTTCATCACCCACATGGGTTCCGAGGTTGAGCGAGTCATACGGCGGCAAGCTAACGCCGCCATGACGAGTGGTGCTGCAGGCTTTTACCCCCGCAGGCAACGGCCAATCGGGCAGGATGAGCGGATCCATTACCAGTTCATCTGATCTTTGAATTCTTCGGTATCAGCTTTCAGCGCGTTAATCAGATCGACCATATCCTGTGGCAGCGGCGCATGCCACTCCATCTGTATACCGCTGATTGGATGATATAAACGCAGCATGGTGGCGTGCAGTGCCTGGCGATCGAAACCGCGCAGCGCAGCAATAAATGCATCCGACGCACCTTTTGGTGGACGTGGACGGCCACCGTACAGTTGGTCACCCACCAAAGGATGGTTGATATGTGACATATGCACGCGGATCTGGTGAGTACGGCCGGTTTCCAAGCGCAGACGCAGACGAGTATGCGCGCGGAAGTGCTCCATAATACGGTAATGGGTCACCGCCGGTTTGCCCATCGGGTGCACTGCCATATGGGTGCGTTTGGTCGAATGACGCGAAATCGGCTCTTCGACGGTGCCACCGGCGGTCATGGTACCAATAGCAACCGCTTCATATTCACGGGTGATATCACGCGCCTGCAGCGCTTCGACCAGCCGGGTTTGCGCCGGAACGGTTTTTGCCACGACCATCAGGCCGGTAGTGTCCTTGTCCAGACGGTGCACAATGCCGGCACGCGGCACATCGGCAATTTCAGGATAGTAGTGCAGTAACGCATTGAGCACCGTGCCATCCGGGTTACCGGCACCAGGGTGCACGACCAGGTCACGTGGCTTGTTGATGACCAGAATGTCACTGTCTTCGTAGACGATATTCAGCGCGATGTCCTGCGGTTCCCAACGGGCGTCTTCTTCTATCTGTGCATCAATGGCGACCGTCTCTCCCCCCAGTACCTTCTCTTTCGGTTTGTTTATCGTTTTGCCATTAACCTGTACCCGATTGTCCAGGATCCAATCTTTTATGCGAGATCGTGAATAATCAGGGAACAATTCGGCCAAAGCCTGATCTAAACGTTGTCCGAGTTGAGATTCGGCCACCGTTGCGGTGAGTTGTACTTGTTGTGCCATATGCAGCTTCTTCGTTAACGTTGGGTTTTCACGGCGATGCCGTTTAATATAATGTGCTATTGTAACTGGTCTTTGTCGGGAGCTTAACGGACAGTCTCCCGGAATAACACCCTGAGGATAATCAAAACGTCATGACGCGTATGAAATATCTGGTGGCGGCAGCCACGTTGAGCCTGGCGCTGGCAGGTTGCTCCACATCCAAGGATGCGGTTCCCGACAACCCACCTTCGGAAATCTATGCTACTGCCCAGCAAAAACTGCAGGACGGTAACTTTAAGGGCGCGATTACGCAACTCGAAGCGTTAGATAACCGCTATCCTTTCGGGCCGTACTCCCAGCAGGTTCAGTTAGACCTGATTTATGCCTACTACAAATCTGCCGATTTACCGCTGGCTCAGGCGTCTATCGATCGTTTCATGCGTCTGAACCCTACGCACCCGAACATCGACTACGTGATGTACATGCGTGGTCTGACCGATATGGCGTTGGATGACAGTGCATTGCAAGGCTTCTTCGGGGTCGATCGTTCAGACCGCGATCCACAGCATGCTCGCGCTGCGTTTCGCGATTTCAGCCAGCTGATTCAGCAGTACCCGAACAGCCAGTATGTGACCGATGCCAACAAGCGTCTGGTGTATCTGAAAGACCGCCTGGCCAAGTATGAGCTTTCGGTGGTGGAATACTACACTAAACGCGGTGCCTACGTCGCGGTCGTTAATCGTGCCGAACAGATGCTACGTGAATATCCAGATACTCAAGCGACGCGCGACGCGCTGCCGCTGATGGAAAATGCATATAAGCAGTTGCAACTGGACGGTCAGGCCGACAAAGTGGCCAAAGTGATTACCGCCAACCCGGCGTAACCGAATTGGCAAGGGTAGAAAAACAAAACGGCAGCTTCGGCTGCCGTTTTCATTTGCTGCGAACTTAGCCAAGGCTGGATAAATACACAAGCAAAAACACGATGTTAGCAAGACTGCGCCACCGCTTATCCTTTCAATCATGCGCGTTCCGCTCACAAGACTCAAGCGTTAGATAGCCAATTCAAATGCTGAATCACAGATTGAACTAACTTTGCAAAAAGTGACAAAAATACGTGATTTTCATCACGCATTTAAGCAAGAAGCGAGGTATGCTGGATCCATCCAAGACGGAAAGACAGAGAGGTAAGTTATATGACATTGAACATTACCAGCAAACAAATGGATATCACTCCCGCAATCCGCAGTCACGTCGAAGACCGTCTCACCAAACTGGAAAAATGGCAGGCTCAACTGATTAACCCACATATCGTCTTATCCAAAGAGCCGAAAGGGTTTGTTGCCGATGCCACCATTACTACCCCTAACGGCCCGCTGGTCGCCAGCGCAAAACATGAAGACATGTACACCGCCGTTAACGATCTGATCGCCAAGCTGGAGCGCCAATTGAATAAGGTTCAGCACAAAGGCGAAGCACGCCGTGCCGCTACCAGCGTGAAAGACATCATTCCAGAAGTCGAGCCGGAACAGGAATAACCGTTTAGCGGCTGTTTCGCATCAAACGCGCCTGAGGGCGCGTTTTTTGTCTGGTTTTTTTTATTGACGAGATAAAGGCCTGCGGTTACTTTAAAACCTGTCTCATGCATACTCTGGATAACCCATGTTCCGTAAACCGTTTTTCTTCGCATTCTTTTTTACCTTCCCCTAATTGGGAGGCGTTTCGTCGTGTGATAAAGAATGCGAAGACGAACAGCAAAGCCTCCTGAAACCAGGGGGCTTTTTTTATGGCTATTTTACAACGTATAAAAATACAAGGCAGAAGCTGATTATGACTGACAACCCGTTACTCGTGCTGCGCAAACGCATCAGCGCACTGGATCTGAAACTGCTGGCCTTGCTGGCAGAACGCCGTGAGCTGGCGGTAGAAGTAGGAAAGACCAAGCTGCACTCTCACCGGCCAATCCGTGATAAAGAGCGCGAGCGCGACCTGCTGGACGCCCTGATCGCCGCCGCCAAACCCTACGACCTGGACGGTTTTTACGTTACCCGCCTGTTCCAGCTGATTATCGAAGACTCGGTATTAACCCAGCAGTCGCTACTGCAGAACCAGCTCAATCAAGTTAGCCAGCATTCCGCCCGCATCGCCTTCCTTGGCCCCAAGGGGTCCTATTCACATTTGGCCGCACGCCAATATGCCGCTCGCCACTTCGATCAGTTGGTCGAATGCGGTTGCCAGAAATTCCAAGACATCTTCACCCAGGTCGAAACCGGCCAGGCGGATTACGCCATCCTGCCGATCGAGAATACCAGCTCCGGTTCGATTAACGACGTTTACGACCTGCTGCAACACACCAGCCTGTCGATCGTCGGCGAGTTGACCAACCCTATCGATCACTGTGTCTTGGTCGCCAGTGAGACCGATCTCGCCCAGATTGAAACCGTATATAGCCACCCGCAGCCGTTCCAGCAATGCAGTCAGTTCATTAACCGTTATCCACACTGGAAAATCGAATACTGTGAAAGCACGGCCGCCGCGATGGAAAAAGTGGCCAAATTGAACTCGCCAAAAGCTGCAGCGCTAGGCAGCGAAGCCGGTGGAGCCCTCTATGGGCTGCAGGTGCTGGAGCATAATCTGGCCAATCAGCAGCAGAATATCACCCGTTTCATCGTACTGACGCGCAAGGCTATTGAAGTGTCCGAACAGGTTCCGGCTAAAACCACGTTGATTATGGCGACCGGCCAGCAATCAGGTGCGTTGGTTGAAGCCCTGTTGGTGCTACGCGAAAACGGTATCATCATGACCAAACTGGAATCTCGCCCGATTAACGGCAATCCGTGGGAAGAAATGTTTTATATCGATGTGCAGGCAAACCTACGTTCTGAATCAATGCAGAAAGCATTGAGAGATCTGACGCCAATCACCCGCTCGCTGAAAGTACTGGGTTGCTACCCAAGCGACAACGTAGTGCCGGTCAATCCATCCTGAATGAGATAAAAAAGGGTTCGGCATTGCCGAACCCGGAGACTTTATTGCCGACTGTCGTTCGCCTGGCGCAGTAGCGAACGGCTTTCGACCAGGAAGCGCTGCGCATAGTCGCCAAACCAATGCTCGACCTTCTGGAAGCTCTGAATAAACGCTTGTTTATCGCCCTGCTCCAGCAGCTTTATTGCCTCGCCAAACCGCTGGTAGTAGCGTTTGATTAATGCAATGTTCTCTTCCGACGACATGATGATATCGGCGTACAACTGCGGATCCTGAGCAAACAGCCTCCCAACCATTGCCAGCTCCAGCCGGTAGATTGGCGAGGAGAGTGCCAGCAACTGTTCCAACTGTACGTTTTCTTCCGCCAGATGCAGACCGTAGGCAAAGGTCGCAAAATGGCGTAATGCCTGAATGAACGCCATGTTCTGGTCGTGTTCAACCGCGCTGATACAGTGCAAACGAGCGCCCCATACCTGCAATTGCTCCAGCAACCATTGGTAAGCTTCCGGTTGGCGACCATCACAGTAGACCACTACCTGCTTGGCCACGCTGCCTACGTCCGGACCAAACATCGGATGCAGCCCTACCACAGGCCCGGGATGTGCTGCCAGCATGGCATTCAGTGGGCGATTTTTTACCGAAGCCAGATCGACCAGGATACAATCTGCCGGCAGTGGCGGTAACCGCTCAATTACCTGTTCTGTCACGTGAATCGGCACGCTGACAATCACCATGCCGGCGTCGGCCAATAAGGTGTCGGCCTGCGGCCAATCTTGCTGATCCAATACCTTGACCTGGTAGCCGGACAGCGTCAGCAGCCGGTTAAACAACCGCCCCATTTGACCGTTACCGCCGATAATGACAATCGGACGCAGCTGTGGGTGCAGGGTTTTAAAGCCTTTGTCGTTCTCGCTGACATAAGACTCACGCATGACCCGGCGTAGTACATCCTCGATCAGGTCAGGTGGCACACCAAGCTTCTCGGCTTCTTGACGCCGTGAGGCTAACATCGCCGCCTCACGCTCAGGAACATACACCGGCAAACCATGGTGGCTTTTAACCTCACCCACTTCCGCCACCAGCTGCAAGCGTTTTGCCAGCAGCCCCAGCAGAGCCTTATCCACTTCGTCAATTTGATCGCGCAACGCGGTCAGTTCAGCCACCATAACTTACTACTCTCCAGTACGTGCCGTCAGCGCAGTGCCGAGTTCCTGGTGCATATGGCGCAGCAGCGTCTCTGTACTTTCCCAGTTAATGCAGGCGTCAGTAACAGAAACCCCGTAGCGCATATCTGCACGAGGTTGTTCAGAAGACTGACTGCCTTCGTGCAGGTGGCTTTCCAGCATGATGCCGGTGATCGAACGGTTACCCGCTTTAATCTGCTCTACCACGGACTCGGCAACCGCCGGCTGGCGGCGATAATCTTTGTTCGAGTTGCCATGGCTGCAATCTATCATCAAGGACGGGTGGAGTCCCGCTTCCTGCATCTGTTTTTCGCAAGCAGCAACGTCTTCGGCGCTGTAGTTCGGCGTTTTACCGCCGCGCAGGATCACGTGCCCATCCGGGTTACCCTGCGTTTGCAGCAGGCACACTTGCCCAGCCTGGTTGATGCCAACAAAGCGGTGTGGCATCGCCGCAGCACGCATGGCATTGATTGCCGTACCCAGGCTACCGTCAGTACCATTTTTGAAGCCCACCGGCATCGACAACCCTGAAGCCATCTCACGGTGAGTTTGTGATTCCGTGGTGCGCGCGCCAATCGCTGACCAGCTGAACAGATCGCCCAGGTATTGCGGACTGTTCGGATCCAGAGCTTCGGTGGCCAACGGCAGGCCCATGCCCACCAGATCCAGCAGCAGGCGACGCGCGATGTGCAAACCGGCTTCAACATCAAACGAACCATCCATGTACGGATCGTTAATCAGGCCTTTCCAGCCGACCGTGGTTCGTGGTTTTTCAAAATAGACACGCATAACGATATACAGCTGATCGCTCAATTCAGCCGACAGGGTTTTCAAATGACGGGCGTAATCCAGTGCGGCGTCCGGATCATGAATAGAACAAGGTCCGCACACCACCAGCAGGCGATGATCGCGCCCCTGTAAAATATCGGCGATGGTTTTGCGCGCGGTAGCGATTTCATTTTCATCGCTGCCGCTGAGCGGGAACTGGTTCTTCAGTTCTTCCGGAGTGATCAGAATTTGTTCTGCACTGATATGAACGTTATTGAGCGCGTCTTTTTGCATGATGCTGTTCCTGTCGTTTGCCGTTATGCGTAAGCGTTAATACAACCTTGAGCGTTTCAGGTCCTTACCATACCATGCGATGTAAAGTTTTCAATCCGATATCTGTAAATAAAAAATTACCATTCGATAAAGACCAGAAAAAACAGTTTGAACGGAGACAAACAAAACAACTTAACAACATGATTTATAACTATAAAAATCAACTTACAATTAAACGTATCGTTTAACTTTTTTGATCTTGATTGATTCACACCACCATCACCAACTGTAAACATATCTGTACGATTGTTTTATTTAGCCGTGCACCAGACTAGGGTACGCCTCTCCGTTGAACCTGGATTATCTGGCATGCATCTTTGTCGACTGTTGCCATCAAACGACAACCGCAACCAAAGTCCAGCCAAACGCTAAGGACACTCAGCATGATATGCCGCAGGAAGGGGGTAATTAAGTAGAAGAAAAGTGAATAAGTGATGATGAGAAATTAAAAACTTAAGCTAATCGTAGCTATTTTGGTCGCCATGACGAATCGATATAATGTGACTGACATCACTTATAATCACTCTTAACAACTGGATCCAAAATGCTCTCTTTACGCGCTCGCCGCGCTATTCCGCTGTTCATTAGCTGCTTAACGACTTTCACCAGTGTTTCAGCCCTTGCCGACAATACACTTTTCACTGCGATGGACGATCCGGCCACCGCTAAAAAGCCGTTTGAAGGCAACGTCCAGGCAGGTTACAACTCGCAGTCTGGCAACTCACAAAGCTCGACCCTGCTGGCCAACACCAGCATGACCTGGTTCAACAGCGATGCCGCCTACAGCCTGTGGGGAGCCGCCAACAACACCACGTCCTCCAACGTGCGCTCATCTGAAAAGTATCAGGCCGGTGGACGTACCCGTTATAACCTGTCCGATCGCAACTACCTGTTCGGTCAGGCAAGCTGGCTGAGCGACCGCTTCAACGGTTATGACTCTCGCTCCACGCTGACCGGCGGTTATGGTCGCCAAATCCTCAACGGGCCACTCAGCGATCTGCGGGTCGAATTTGGTCCAGGTGTGCGTCACGATGAGTATCATGGCGGTGGCCGCTCAACCAAAGCACTGGCTTACGGTGCAGCCAACTATTCGTACCAGCTGACCGATAATACCAAGTTCTCCGAAGGCGTTTCCGCACTGGCGAACGAAGAAACCACGCTGAACTCCGAAACTGCGCTGAGCGTTGCGATAAACGACAGGTTCGCCCTGCGTCTGGCTTACACCGTGACTTACAACAGTAAACCGCCGGCGTCAGCGCCGAAGAACACCGACACCACTACTTCAATCAGTTTGGTGTACGGCCTGTAATCCTTCCGTCCCAATACTTATGACGCCGCTAAGCCCATCATCGATGGGCTTTTTTTATTTCCAAAAACAAAATTTAGACATTTTGCTAAAAACATCAGTCTCACTATTGACGACTTTAGCAAATAGCTTAATACTGTATGCATACACAGTACTTATTAAACAACTATAGAGCATGAGTAATTTCAATTTTTTATTCTGAGCTCTATAGCTAACCCATTTTTACTTAATTTATTGCAAGGGGGTTTCTATGATGCACTGTCCACTCTGCGGTAGCGTGGCCCATACTCGCTCCAGTCGTTACTTGAGTGAAGCGACCAAAGAGCGCTATCACCAATGCCAGAACATTAACTGTAGCTGCACCTTCGCCACGCATGAGTCCGTCGCGCGAGTGATTGTGAAGCCTGGTGATATCATTCCGGCTCAGCCGCATCCGGAAAAAAACAAGCCACGTGCTGCAGCGCTGTAAAACGAAGAACCTGCAATCGCAGGTTCTTTGTTTGGGGATCCATAGGCATAAAAAAAGGGGTCGGCATATTGCCAACCCCTTCATAGTTATTAACTTTTGGATGCAGCGTTAGCCGACGCGGTTCAGACGCTCTTTGATACGAGCAGACTTACCAGTACGCTCACGCAGATAGTACAGTTTGGCTTTACGAACGGCACCACGACGTTTAACAGCAATGCTGTCAATTACTGGTGAGTGAGTCTGGAATACACGCTCAACACCTTCGCCGTTGGAAATCTTACGAACAGTGAATGCAGAGTGCAGACCGCGGTTACGGATAGCGATAACCACGCCCTCGAATGCCTGCAGACGTTTTTTGCTACCTTCAACGACCCATACCTTCACTTCCACGGAATCACCCGGACGGAATGCAGGTACGTCTTGCTTCATCTGCTCTTGTTCAATTTGCTTAATAATGTTGCTCATAATATGTCTCTTACCCTAGGTAAACTGATATATCGGTCCCGTCGAGCCAATTGCTCAGACGTTCCCTTCATAGTCCTGCTACTTGGTCTGATGTTCCCTTTGGAACTCAGCCAGCAACACCGCTTGCTCGTCAGTCAGAGCTAGGCTTTCCAGAAGTTCAGGTCTTCTAAGCCAGGTACGGCCCAGCGACTGCTTTAAGCGCCAGCGACGTATCTCGGCATGGTTGCCCGACAGTAGAACTGGCGGAACCTCCATCCCTTCCAACACCTCAGGACGGGTATAGTGCGGGCAGTCCAGCAATCCATCGGCAAAAGAATCCTCTTCTGCTGAAGCCTGATGGCCCAGCACACCCGGTATAAAGCGGGCGACTGAATCGATCAGGGTCATTGCCGGCAGTTCCCCGCCGCTGAGAACGTAATCGCCGATTGACCACTCTTCATCAATTTCGGTTTGGATTACGCGCTCGTCTACCCCTTCATAACGACCGCACACCAGAATCATCTTCGGGTTGGCCGCCAGTTCGCACACGCCGGTTTGATCCAGCTTGCGCCCCTGAGGTGACAGATAAATCACCTTTGCTCCCTCGCCTGCCGCTGCTTTTGCTGCATGAATGGCTTCCCGCAAGGGTTGCACCATCATCAACATTCCCGGGCCGCCGCCATAAGGGCGCTCGTCCACGGTACGATGCCGGTCGTAGGTGAAGTCACGTGGACTCCAACACTGCACGCTCAGCAGGCCATTTTTTACTGCCCGGCCAGTCACCCCGTAATCGGTGATCGCGCGGAACATCTCAGGAAACAGGCTTACAATACCAATGAACACAAGCCAATCCCCATACTGTCATTCCACTTGTTTCGACCGTTTAATTCGGAGGTCAAAAACCAGGATCCCAATCTGCTTCAATCACGCGAGCAGTGAGATCGACTTTCTTGATAACCTGCCCAT
This sequence comes from Serratia proteamaculans, assembly GCF_008830365.1. GTDB lineage: Bacteria > Pseudomonadota > Gammaproteobacteria > Enterobacterales > Enterobacteriaceae > Serratia > Serratia proteamaculans. Next base: position 13,904 of record NZ_WBKI01000003.1, read on the forward strand.
GAAGAAACGGGACCAACCGCTCCTTCATGCCGAATGCATCTTTCAGGTTAGCTTTAACAACCAACACATCGTTCGAACCGGTTTCCATCATATCGATGACTTTACCCAGTTCGTAGCCGGTGGTTGTGACTACCTGGCAGCCCATAAGGTCTTTCCAGTAGTAATCATCACCCACCAACTCAGGAAGTTGTTCCGAATCCACCAGGATCTCGCGATTGGTCAGTAGATTCGCAGCATCCCGATCGTCAACGCCTTTGACTTTGATGATCAGGTCCTGACTGTGGCGCTTCCAGTCTTCCAACTCGACAAGCTGCCATTGACCCGCCTGCTGGATAAACCACGGCTGATAGTCAAAAATGCTTTCGGCGTTCTCGGTGGATGAAAATACTCTGAGCCAACCACGGATGCCGTAAGTAGACCCCATTTTACCGAGTACAATCGGCTGCTTAGGTGCTACCGGTTTGAGTTGCTTGCTCATTGCCACCACCGCGACAGATTAAGCTGCTTTCTTAGCGTCTTTGATCAGCGCGTGAACGCGATCAGAAACAGTTGCACCCAGGCCGACCCAATGTTCGATGCGGTCCAGGTCCAGACGCAGTGCTTCAGCCTGACCAGATGCGATCGGGTTGAAGAAGCCTACGCGCTCGATGAAACGACCATCACGAGCATTGCGGCTGTCGGTCACTACTACTTGATAGAACGGACGCTTTTTTGCGCCGCCACGTGCCAAACGAATTGTTACCATAACATCCTCTTTAGTTAATAAAACAGCCGGGCCCCATTGAGGGAACGGGGCCCGGTTGCAATATAAAAAGCCCGAAAATTTTACTCATTTTGGCGCAAAAAGCAATCGAAAGCGTCGATCGTCGTCAACTACTTTTTATAGCCAGTAATATTTCGGGCGGTTTTCACCGCGAACGGCAAATGCTTAAACGCGCTCACCCCAGAGGGCAAGCGGCTGTCAGCGGCCTGGGAAGCCCGGCGGCATCATACCTTTCATGCCGCGCATCATCTTCGCCATTCCGCCTTTCTTCATCTTTTTCATCATGCGTTGCATATCGTCGAACTGCTTTAACAAACGGTTAACATCCTGCACCTGCATGCCGGAACCTACCGCAATACGACGCTTACGCGAACCTTTGATAATTTCCGGCTTAGCGCGCTCTTTCAGCGTCATCGAATTGATCATCGCCTCCATACGCACCAAAACCTTGTCGTCCATCTGCGATTTCACATTGTCCGGCAGTTGGCCGGCACCGGGCAGTTTACTCAGCATGTTGGCCATGCCGCCCATGTTACGCATCTGCTTCAGCTGCTCCAGGAAGTCGGTCAGATCGAAACCGTCACCCTTCTTCAGCTTGTTAGCCAGTTTTTCCGCCTGTTCGCGGTCAACTTTGCTTTCGATATCCTCGATCAGCGACAGCACGTCGCCCATGCCGAGAATGCGCGATGCTACGCGGTCCGGATGGAATGGCTCCAGCGCTTCGGTTTTCTCGCCGACACCGAGGAACTTGATCGGCTTGCCGGTAATGTGACGGATGGACAACGCAGCACCGCCGCGCGCATCACCGTCAACTTTGGTCAGCACCACACCGGTCAGCGGCAGCGCTTCGTTAAAGGCCTTGGCGGTGTTGGCCGCATCCTGGCCGGTCATGGCGTCGACCACAAACAGGGTTTCCACCGGCTTAATCGCCGCGTGCACCTGCTTGATCTCGTCCATCATCGCTTCATCAACGTGCAAACGGCCGGCGGTATCGACGATCAGAACATCGTAGAATTTCAGCTTGGCCTGTTGCAGCGCACGGTTAACGATATCGATCGGCTTTTCTTTAACATCGGACGGGAAAAAGTCGATGCCGACACTCTCCGCCAAGGTTTCCAACTGTTTGATCGCCGCAGGGCGATAAACGTCGGCAGAAACCACCAACACTTTTTTCTTCTGTTTTTCTTTCAGGAACTTGCCGAGCTTGGCGACGCTGGTGGTTTTACCGGCACCCTGCAGGCCCGCCATCAGCACCACGGCCGGCGGTTGCGCCGCCAGGTTCAGCTCGGTGTTCACTTCGCCCATCGCGGCAATCAGCTCGTTCTTAACGATTTTGACGAACTCTTGCCCCGGCGTCAGGCTTTTGTTGACTTCATGACCTACCGCGCTCTCTTTTACGCGGTTGATAAAGTCCCGCACCACCGGTAGCGCAACGTCCGCTTCCAGCAATGCCATGCGCACTTCACGCAGGGTTTCTTTGATATTTTCTTCGGTCAGCCGCCCACGGCCGCTGATATTGCGCAGGGTGCGCGACAAACGATCGGTTAAATTTTCAAACATCGTCTCTTGCTCAACGTGTAATGACAGGCCGCTCTGGCGACATAATTGCGGCGATTATAACACGAAGCGAAGAGGATCTCTGCCTCAGCGTTGGAGATCGGTTGGAGTGGGACGCGCTCGACGCTATACTGACAATCCCATTCACCACGCCGAAGCAAAATTAAACGCTATGCCAGTTTTCTCCATTGTGGCTTTGATCGCCTACCTGCTCAGCCTTGGACTGATTATTCCCAGCTTGTTGCGGAAGAATAGCGCATACCGTCGGCTTGCTCTCGTCTCGGCAGTGCTGGCGCTGGTTTGCCACGCCATCGCACTGCAGCAACGTATTTTTGATGTCAGCGCCGGGCAAAACCTCAGCTTGCTGAACATCGGCTCGATAGTCAGCCTGATCATCTGTTCGGTCATGACCTTCGTTGCTTCACGTGACCGCGGTTGGTTCCTGCTGCCCATTGTTTACAGCTTCGCGATGATCAATCTGGCCTTCGCCAGCTTTATGCCAGGTGAATTTATTACCCATTTGGAAGCCAGCCCGGAACTGATGGTGCACATTGGCCTGGCGCTGTTTTCCTACGCCACGCTGATTATTGCCGCGCTGTATGCGTTGCAACTGGCCTGGCTGGACTATCTGCTGAAAAACAAAAAGCTGTCGTTCAGCGCCGACATGCCGCCGTTAATGAGCATCGAACGTAAAATGTTCCACATCACCCAGATCGGTGTCGTGCTGCTCACGCTCACGTTGTGCACCGGCCTGCTGTATATGGATAACCTGTTCAGCAAAGAAAACGTGCACAAAGCCGTCCTGTCGATCATGGCATGGTTTGTCTATATCGTTCTGTTGTGGGGCCATTACCATGAAGGCTGGCGTGGCCGCCGTGTCGTGTGGTTCAGCTTTGCCGGCGCCTTTCTGCTGACGCTGGCCTACTTCGGCAGCCGTCTGATCCAGCAAGTGATGGTTCGCTAAGCCCTCAGGCTATCTTTCTCCATACATAAGGAATACCGCGTTGGAGCACGTTTCGACAGGAACCCTGATCATTGTCCTGGTGGTTATGATCGTGGTTTCCGCTTACTTTTCAGCATCCGAAACCGGCATGATGACGCTAAACCGCTATCGTCTCCGTCATCTCTCCAAGCAGGGCAACCGCTCTGCCCGCCGGGTCGAGAAGCTGCTGCAAAAACCGGATCGGTTGATCGGCCTGGTGCTGATCGGCAATAACCTGGTCAACATTCTGGCCTCCGCGCTGGCAACCATCGTCGGTATGCGTCTGTATGGCGATTTCGGCGTAGCTATCGCCACCGGTATCCTGACGTTTGCCGTGCTGTTGTTCGCCGAAGTGCTGCCGAAAACCTTCGCCGCACTTTATCCAGAGCGCATCGCATTCCCCAGCAGCGTTCTGCTGGCACCGCTGCAGAAGGTCATGTTCCCGCTGGTATGGTTGCTCAACGGCATCACCACGCTGGTCTTGCGCCTGTTTGGCATCCATACCAACGTGCGCGTCAGCGACGCCGTCAGCAAAGACGAGCTGCGCACTATCGTGAATGAATCCCACTCGCAGATTTCTCGTCGCAATCAGGACATGTTGATTTCAGTGCTGGATCTGGAGAAGGTGACGGTTGACGACATCATGGTGCCCCGCAACGAGATCGTCGGCATCGATGTAAACGATGACTGGAAGTCGATCATGCGTCAGCTCACCCACTCACCGCACGGCCGTATCGTGCTGTATCGCGGGTCGCTGGACGATGCCATCGGTATGCTGCGGGTGCGTGAAGCCTACCGCCTGATGACCGAGAAAAAAGAGTTCAACAAAGAGAACCTGTTGCGCGCCGCCGATGAGATTTACTACGTGCCGGAAGGCACGCCGCTGAACGTCCAACTGGTAAAATTCCAGCGCAACAAAGAGAAAGTCAGCATCGTGGTGGACGAATACGGTGATATTCAGGGGCTGGTGACGGTCGAGGATATCCTGGAAGAGATTGTCGGTGATTTCACTACCTCGATGTCGCCAACGCTGGCGGAAGAGGTCAATCCGCAGAGCGATGGCTCGGTCCTGATCGACGGCACCGCCAACGTGCGCGAGTTGAACAAGGCATTCAACTGGACACTGCCGGCCACCGATGCACGCACCATTAACGGCATGCTGTTGGAAGAGCTGGAAGAGATCCCTGAGATTGGCACCCGGGTTCGGGTAGGCCATTATGACGTTGATATCCTCGACGTGCAGGACAACATGATCAAACAGGTGCGGGTCACGCCAATAAAATCGCTGCAATCCAGCGTCCAGCAACACTGAGCGCCCGCCAGAAAGGAAAAAAGACGCGAACATCGCGTCTTTTTTTATCGCTGTAGCCGGGTGACGAACTAGATGTGCAGTTCCTGCAATTTCTCTTTCGGCAACGCCAGCTCTTCGTTGTGGTTCACTACCACGTCGTGATCAAGAATGTGCTTGGCGATTTCCTGTGCTTCTTCCAGCGAGTGCATGTGGTAAGTACCGCACTGGAACTCATTCAGCTCAGGAATTTTGCGCTGATCGGTCACTTTCAGCACGTCACTCATCGCGGCTTTCCAGGCATCGGCAACACGCTGCTCTTCCGGCACGCCAATCAGGCTCATGTAGAAGCCGGTACGGCATCCCATTGGGGAGATATCGATAATCTCAACGCCCTGGCCATTCAGATGGTCACGCATAAAGCCGGCAAACAGGTGTTCCAGCGTATGAATGCCGCGTTCAGGCATCACTTCCAGATTCGGACGGCAGAAGCGCAGATCGAATACGGTGATGGTATCGCCATGAGGAGTTTTCATGGTTTTCGCAACGCGGACAGCCGGGGCTGCCATGCGGGTATGGTCTACTGTGAAGCTATCCAGCAGTGGCATTTCGTTACCTCCTCGTAAAAGTGTATTTATTTCGAAACTTTTTTATCTATCCAGGAAACCTTTTCCAACTCAGCGAGTCTGAATATGTGAAAGACGCGCATTTGTTATCATCATCCCTGTCATCAGAGATGCATATTTGGCCACATTGATGTGGCCTTTTTCTTTTTCAGCTCCCGCCATGTTGCTTCAGGAACTCTTCAAAGCTTAGCGTATCACTGGCTTCTATGTTGCGTTGACGCTGCCATGAGGCTTCCTGCTCCTTCGCCAGTTCGGCTTCAGTCAGGATTTCCAACGGCTCTTCCATCAGCATCTGACGGTATTGCTCAGCCAGTTGCAGGCCCACACGACCGGTCCCCTCTTCCTTCATCGCTTTCAGGATACGGGCAGAGAACGTCAGTTCCGGATCGTCAAATGCCGCGACCAGTTCGTCACACACCTGCTGGTACTGACGATCGCCGGCTTCACTATCCAACACTTCCGCCACGCGGCGCAAATCGTCAAACAGCGCTTTGCCTACTTTTGCCAACGGCTCACGGCTGTCATCACAACCGATGCCAATGGTCTGACCCGGTTTACGCCCTTCTAGGATCACCCGGTTCCAGTTTTTACGCGTACACAGCAATTCATCGCTGCTCATCTCCGGCGCATCGGCCAGCACACACCACACCAGGAACAGGTCCAGGAAACGCGCCTGCACCGCATCTACGCCGATTGGCGAGAACGGGTTGATATCCAGCGAGCGAACCTCAATGTATTCGATACCGCCCCGTAGCAGCGCATCTGACGGTGTCTCACCGCTTTTAGTCACACGCTTCGGCCGGATCGGCGCATAGAGTTCGTTTTCGATCTGCAGTACGTTACTGTTCAACTGCAGATGACGATCACCGTCTTTCACACCTAACTTGGCAAACTCTTCTGAAGGCGTGACAATCGCCCGTTTCAGGCCTTCAACGTAGCTTTGCAGATCGTTGAAGGTGATGCCCAGATTACTTTGCGATTTATTGGTGTAACCCAGATCACTCAACCGTAGTGAAGTGGCATACGGCAGATAGCACATACCCTGTTCGGTACGCTCAAACGGCAACGCAGTTTCACGCCCTTTCAGGAACGAAGAACAGATCGCCGGCGATGCGCCGAACAGATACGGGATCACCCAGCCAAAACGATAATAGTTACGGATCAGACGGAAGTAGCCCGCTGAAATCTGCTCCTTACCGCTTTCGGCATCTTTAACACCAGCCCATGCTTGCCAGAATTCCAGCGGCAGGGAGAAATTGTAGTGCACGCCGGAAATGGTCTGCATCAGCGCGCCGTAGCGGTTCTTCAACCCCTCACGGTACAACGTCTTCATGCGGCCAATATTCGACGAGCCGAACTGCGCCAACTCAATGTCCTGCTCGGCTTCAATAAAGCACGGCATACTGAGCGGCCACATGCGCTCCTCGCCCAGATTGCGCGCTACGTGACGATGAATATCACGCAAAAACGTCAGCAGGTGATCGAGGTTGTCGTCAACCGGCGTAATAAACTCTAACAGCGCCTCGGCAAAGTCTGTGGTTATCCAGTGGTGCGTTAATGCCGCCCCCAACTTCTCCGGATGTCCGGTTGTTGCAAGCTTTCCGTCTTCGGTGACACGCAGCGTTTCACGTTCAATGCCGCGACGAATGCCTTTTAATGCATGGGGATGGGCTTCCAACCAAGAAAGCGCCTGGGATACGTCCGGGATCAAATTGACCTCCCGCTTCTAAAAACAAGAACTCGTAAGCATACTGAATCTGCACCCGAGAGAATATTGAGTTATATTCACGTCGTTAATGCCACCAGGCCATTCCCTGTAACGTTATCATAGTCAAAATGATGTAACGCAGCGCCTTTCCGATACACAGAAACAGCGCGACAGGGCCCCAGGGCATGCGCAGCCAGCCTGCCAACACGCACAACAAATCGCCCACCACCGGCACCCAACTGAGCAACAGCGCAGCCGGGCCAAAGCGTTGCATCCACCCCAGTGCTGTATCCAGCCCTCGCTGTGGTTTCAACGCCGGTAACAGGCGCCCGATAATGACATTGGTCAGCCCACCAAGCGTATTGCCCAACGTCGCGGCCAGCACCAGCAATTCCGGTGAGACACGACTGTTGGTCAGCAAAGCGACCAAAATAATTTCTGAATTTCCCGGCAACAACGTCGCACTGAGAAAGCTGCCGCCGAATAACGACATCACGGCCAGCGTACTACTCACAGCGTGCGGACATCTACCACAGCCATATTGGCGCTTTTCGCCGCCTGGATGCCGAAATCTGCGTCCTCAAACACCACACATTTCTCTGGCGGTACGCCAATCAGTTCGGCGCAACGCAGGAAGGTGTCCGGCTCCGGCTTGTGACGCTGCACGTCGTCAGCACCCACGATCGCATCAAAGCAGTGGAACAGGCCCAGATGACGCAGCAGAGTTTCGGCCATACGATGCTCACTGCCGGTACCCACTGCCATCGGGCGGCGGCCATGGTAGGCTTTCACCACCTCGATCAATGGTAAGGGTTGTACACTGTCCAGTAGCATTGCTTCTACCGCACGGGTTTTCTCTGCAGCCAGATGGTGAGGATCAAGATCGGCCTGATGGCTGGCAATAATCGCCTGGGCAATTCGCCAGGTCGGAGAACCGCTCAACGCCATCACCGCTGGCTCATCAAACGTCATACCGTAACGGGACAACACTTCACGCCACGCCTTACGGTGCGTCGGCTCAGTATCGAGAATGGTGCCGTCCATGTCGAAAATAAGACCCTGATAGCGGTCGTACATCGTTACTCCATGATCGTTGAGGAAAGAAAACTACTTTAGCGTAAAGCCGGAAGGTTGTCGCTGATCGCGTAATAGCGGAATGTGCTGTGCGCAAGAGTAAAGATGGTGGGATTACAGTAGCGTATCGCCGAATGCCAGAAAGCGAAAAACCCGCCTTGGCGGGTTTTTCTTAGATGGTGCATCCAGGAGGATTACTCAGCGTAACCGCTTCGCCCTGCGGGCCGTTGCTAGAGCAACGTTATCCTTCTTCGTGCTACCTTCCAGTTCGTAGCTATCTGAAAGCGAAGACTTAGAGATAAGTGCTTTTCAATATGGTGCATCCAGGAGGATTCGAACCTCCGACCGCTCGGTTCGTAGCCGAGTACTCTATCCAGCTGAGCTATGGATGCATTACTATTTTTGGTTTGTCTGCTTGAAGAAACAAGTTTGACAGAAAGAATGGTGCATCCAGGAGGATTCGAACCTCCGACCGCTCGGTTCGTAGCCGAGTACTCTATCCAGCTGAGCTATGGATGCACAGGAATTCTTTTTTGATACCGTATGGTACGTTGTTACTACCCCACCATACTGCAAAATATGGTGCATCCAGGAGGATTCGAACCTCCGACCGCTCGGTTCGTAGCCGAGTACTCTATCCAGCTGAGCTATGGATGCAAATGGCGGTGAGGCGGGGATTCGAACCCCGGATGCAGCTTTTGACCGCATACTCCCTTAGCAGGGGAGCGCCTTCAGCCTCTCGGCCACCTCACCATACGCTTCTTGCGAATTGTGCCTAACTTGCTTTGGAGAAGCTCATCGGCACTGCGTGGCGCACATATTACTTTCTCCGACTTTTAAGTCAAACAATTTTTCCCATCTCATGCGTGTTTGCACAATTCACGCTCAACATGGGTAATTTCAAGTCAAAAAGAGTGTTTTATCAACAGGCAATAACAGTGAATTAGCAAACAAAGCGAAAGAAGCGGCAGAAAGATTTTGCAGGGAAGTCTGGGAAAGGTCGGTGGCGGGCACAAAAAAGCGCAGTAGCGTCTCGCTGAGCAACGAGACGCTGCTTCGAAATCAGAAAGTCGTCTGTTGAGACTTCTCGGCCTGAATGCGCTGATAGATTTCTTCGCGGTGAACTGACACCTCTTTAGGGGCATTCACACCAATACGAACCTGGTTGCCTTTGACCCCTAACACTGTGACAGTGACCTCATCGCCAATCATGAGGGTTTCACCAACTCGACGAGTCAGAATTAACATTCTTTGCTCCTTGAAAGATTAAAAGAGTCGGGTCTCTCAGTTTCCCCGTCAGTATCCATCATATGCTGCGAAAACGTAAGTCATGTAACCCACAATAAATGTAAGCAGACTTGGTCTCACCTCAGATAATGATAAGTTTAGCCGACCTGAAAAACTTTGTTCCCGTAATTGTAACCAAATTGTGTTAGCACAGTTTAAAAACGCCATAATCAGTAATGAGTTATGGCGTTTGTAAGTACTATTTATTTATATTCACAGTTTCGAGGCTACCCAAGCTTCTACGCTGTCTAATGCCGCTGGCAGGGCGCTGACATCAGTCCCCCCGGCCTGCGCCATATCAGGGCGTCCGCCCCCTTTGCCGCCAACCTGCTGCGCCACGTTACCGATCAGCTCGCCGGCTTTCACCCGGTCGGTCAAATCTTTGGTCACGCCGGCAATCAGGCTCACCTTATCATCGGCCGTGGTGGCCAGCACGATAATCGCAGAACCCAGTTGATTTTTCAGGTCATCAACCATGGTTCGCAGCATTTTGGCCTCAACGTTATCCAACTGGCTGACCAACAGCTGTACGCCGTTAACCATTTTCGCCTTGCTGGACAATGAAGCGCTTTCTTGCGCCGCCTGCTGATCCTTCAACTGTTGCAGCTCTTTTTCCAAGGCACGGGTACGATCGAGCACCGCTCGCACTTTGTCAGTCAGGTTATTGCTGTCACCCTTAACCAGATGAGCAACGTCCTGTAACAGATCGTTTTGCTGATGCAAGGTAGCAATCGCCCCTTCACCGGTTACCGCTTCAATACGGCGGATACCGGCGGCGGTGCCAGACTCACTCAGAATGCGGAACAGACCGATATCGCCGGTACGGCTGGCATGGGTGCCGCCACACAGCTCGGTCGAGAAGTCGCCCATGGTCAGTACGCGCACGTTGTCGTCGTACTTCTCACCGAACAGCGCCATAGCGCCCTTCTCTTTGGCATCATCTAACGCCATGACCTCGGTTTGCACCGGCAGGTTACGACGTATCTGCTGGTTTACCAAGTCTTCCACAATGCGAATTTGCTCCGGCTTCATCGCTTCAAAATGCGAGAAGTCAAAACGCAGGTATTTATCGTTAACCAACGAGCCTTTCTGCGCCACGTGTTCGCCCAGCGTCTGACGCAGTGCAGCGTGCAGCAGGTGGGTCGCGGAGTGGTTCAGACGAATGCGGTTGCGGCGAACAGTGTCGATTTGCGCATCAACGCGGTCCTTCACTTTCAGCGAACCCTGAGACAACTTGCCCTGATGGCCGATAGCCTGACCGTATTTCTGGGTATCACTTACCACAAAATCAGCGCCGGCGGCTTTCAGCACGCCTTTATCGCCGACCTGACCACCGGACTCACCGTAGAACGGGGTCTCGTCCAGTACCACCACGGCTTCTTCACCGGCGTGGATCTCGTCCACAGGTTGACCATCACGGAACAGCGCGGTCACGGTGGACTGCTGTTGTTCATGATCATAGCCGTTGAATTGGCTGGCACCATCAACACGGATCATGCTGTTGTAGTCTGCACCGAAACCGCTGGACTCACGCGCACGACGGCGCTGGGCTTCCATTGCCTGTTCGAAACCGGCTTCATCCACTTTCAGGCCACGTTCGCGACACACGTCTGCCGTCAGATCGACCGGGAAACCATAGGTGTCATACAGTCGGAATGCAGTTTCACCATCAAGGGTATCGCCCTGCAAGTTGGCCAGTTCTTCATCCAGCAGCGTCAAACCACGCTCCAGGGTACGGGCAAACTGATCTTCTTCGGTTTTCAGCACTTGCTCAACCAGTGACTGCTGACGCTTCAATTCATCGGCTGCCGGCCCCATCACTTCGATTAGCGGAGCGACCAGCTTGTAGAAGAAGGTGTCTTTCGCGCCCAGCATGTTGCCATGGCGAACCGCGCGGCGGATGATTCGACGCAGTACATAACCACGGCCTTCGTTTGACGGTGTCACACCGTCTGACACCAGGAAGGCGCAAGAACGGATATGGTCGGCAATAACGCGCAGGGATTTGTTATCCAAATCTGTGGCGCCGGTCACCTTGGCCACCGCGGTAATCAGCTTGCTGAACAGATCGATTTCATAGTTGGAGTTCACATGCTGCAAGACTGCGGCAATACGCTCCAGGCCCATACCGGTATCTACCGAAGGTTTTGGCAGTGGCAGCATGGTACCGTCGGATTGACGGTTGAACTGCATGAATACGAGGTTCCAGATCTCAATGTAGCGATCGCCGTCTTCTTCCGGACTGCCCGGCGGGCCACCCCAGATATGATCGCCGTGATCGTAGAAAATCTCGGTGCACGGGCCACATGGGCCTGTATCACCCATCTGCCAGAAGTTGTCAGAGGCAAAGGCGCCGCCTTTATTGTCGCCAATGCGGATAATACGCTCTGCCGGTACGCCAATTTGCTTCTGCCAGATGTCGAAGGCTTCGTCATCGGTTTCATAGACGGTCACCCACAGCCGGTCTTTCGGCAGGTTAAACCAGTTTTCACCAGTCAACAGTTCCCACGCGTAGCCGATGGCATCGTGTTTGAAGTAGTCGCCGAAACTGAAGTTACCCAGCATTTCGAAGAAGGTGTGGTGACGTGCGGTATAACCGACGTTTTCCAGATCGTTATGCTTGCCGCCCGCACGTACGCAACGCTGTGAGGTAGTAGCTCGGGAATAGGCGCGCTTGTCCAGCCCCAGGAAAACATCTTTAAATTGGTTCATGCCGGCATTGGTAAACAACAATGTCGGATCATTGTCAGGCACCAGGGAGCTGCTTGCTACAACCTGATGACCCTTACTATGAAAGAAATCGAGAAACGCTTGACGGATCTCAGCGGTGCTCTTGCTCATAATTTTCCCGGAAAGGCTAGAATAACGACACGTGAGCAAGATACGCGACATCCTGACGATGCATCTAACTCACGAACAAAAAGTGGGGATAAGATAAATTTTCTTCAGAGGGAAGTAAAACCCCGTGTGCGTTCATTGCGCAAAATCACGGAAAATTGACTGAATTTCTTCCTGGAAAAAGCCACGATAGAGCAGATAACGCTGCACTTTGGCTTTTTCTTTCCAGTCCGTAGGCAATGAGTCGCCAAATTTACGCTGTGCCACCTGTTTGGCCTGTTCACACCAGTCAATCTCACAGTCCGCCAACGCGGCCTGCGTCAACTCTTTATCCACGCCTTTTTGCATCAGTTCAGAGCGGATGCGCTGCGCACCATAGCCTTTACGGCTGCGGCTACCGATGTAGCTGCGGGCAAAGCGCTCATCGTCCAGCCAGTTATGCTGGTAGCAATAGGCAATCACCTGCTCGATAACGGCAGGATCAATGGGTTCTTCAGGGGGCGGAGCAGGGGACGAGGGGGTTTTGGTGCCAAATCTGGCTTTCGCCATAAATGGCTGCGCCGCAAGTTTGCGGCGCAGTTCAGCTTCACTATGATCGCGTTGCGACAGCAGGCGCATGGCGCGGCTTAGCAAATCATTCATTATTCAAGCCTGATTAATTAACGTTCGTGAACCCTCAATGGTGCTCACGAACGTCAGCAGCGATTAAAACTCTTCGCTGGTTTCAGCTTCATCATCGAAGCCTTCGTTGGTGGCAGCGACCAGTTCGCCGTTGCTGTGCAGCAGCAGTTCACGCAGTCGTTTATCCAACTCAGCAGCCACCGCCGGGTTTTCTTTCAGGAAGTTACAGGCGTTTGCCTTACCCTGACCGATTTTGTCACCGTTGTAGCTGTACCAGGCGCCGGCTTTCTCGATCATCTTGTGCTTAACGCCCAGATCAACCAGTTCACCGCGGCTGTTGATGCCTTCACCGTACAGAATTTGGAACTCGGCCTGCTTGAACGGCGCAGCAATTTTGTTTTTCACCACTTTTACGCGGGTTTCGCTGCCGACCACTTCATCACCTTCTTTTACCGCGCCGATACGGCGGATATCCAGACGAACAGAAGCGTAGAATTTCAGTGCGTTACCGCCAGTGGTGGTTTCCGGGTTACCGAACATCACACCGATTTTCATACGGATCTGGTTGATGAAGATCAGCAGCGTGTTGGCGTTTTTCAGGTTACCCGCCAGCTTACGCATCGCCTGGCTCATCATACGTGCCGCCAGGCCCATATGTGAGTCACCAATTTCACCTTCGATTTCCGCTTTTGGCGTCAACGCCGCTACGGAGTCAACGATGATCACATCAACCGCGCCAGAGCGGGTTAAGGCATCACAGATTTCCAGCGCTTGCTCACCAGTGTCCGGCTGAGAACACAGCAGGTTGTCGATATCAACACCCAGCTTTTTCGCATAAATCGGATCCAGCGCGTGTTCGGCATCGATGAACGCACAGGTTTTACCCTGGCGCTGTGCCGAAGCGATAACCTGCAGCGTCAGGGTAGTTTTACCTGAAGACTCCGGGCCATAAATCTCAACGATACGACCCATTGGCAGGCCGCCCGCACCCAGTGCGATATCCAGTGACAGTGAGCCGGTGGAGATCGTTTCTACGTCCATAGAACGGTCTTCACCCAGACGCATGATGGAGCCTTTGCCGAACTGTTTCTCAATCTGGCCCAGTGCCGCAGCTAGCGCCTTTTGCTTGTTCTCATCAATAGCCATTTTTGCTCCTTCGTTACGCAATGTCGGTGTTACCCCACACTGCCACTGATTGTATGTTGTGCAGGAAATGCCACTAATTATACTGTATGGTCATACAGTATCAAGCCTAATTTTACAAAAAATCATCAAGCGCGGTTTGCAGCGCAAAAATCGTCGCCTGAAGCCGCACTGCATCGCGATCGCCGCTAAATTGCTTCTTGTGCGTCACTACCCTTCCGGAGCGGTCGGCAAAGCCAAACCAAACGGTGCCCACCGGTTTTTCCGTACTCCCGCCGTCGGGTCCGGCAATGCCGCTCACCGACAGCGCCAAGCTGGCCCGTGCGGCGTGTAACGCCCCCTGAGCCATTTCGCGCACCACTTCTTCGCTCACTGCGCCATGGGCTGTCAGGGTCGCTTCAGCCACGCCCAACAATTCATGTTTCGCCGTATTGCTGTAGGTGACAAAGCCACGGTCGAAATAGGCAGAACTCCCGGCAATGTCGGTGATGGCTTTGGCAATGCCGCCGCCAGTGCAGGACTCCGCGCAGGTGATCCACTGGCCGTTGGCCTTCAGTTTTTCGCCCACCGCATTGCTGAGTTTACGCAGTTGATTTTCACTCATAACCTCTCCTTAGCGAATCAGGTATATGCGCCCGATAGTAGCATTTATCAAGCTTGCCTGACGGCGTGATGACAGAAATGCGCGGCGCTTCGCAGGCGAGGCGGTGTTAAGCGGCAAACCAAACTGCTAGTATCGAATGTAATGCCCGGGTTAACGGGCGGTGTTTTGCACGAGGGATCTCACCGGGTTGCCTTTGCCACCGGCAGGGTCAGCCCCAGGGCAAACCAGGATAAAAGATTAGGATGATAGAGTGAAAAAAACGTTAGGCGTCTTCTTTCCGTTGTATACCACCACCCTGCTCATGCTGCTGGGTTCAGGGTTGCTCACCACTTACGTCTCCCTGCGTTTAACCTCTATCCACGTGACCGGTGCGCTGATCGGCGCCATTATCGCCGCCAACTACATCGGTCTGGTGATCGGCGGCAAAGTCGGTCATTTTCTGATTGCCCGCGTCGGCCATATCCGCGCCTACGTTTCCTGCGCCGGTATTATCACCGCCGCGGTGTTGGGGCATGGCCTGACGGAATATATTCCCGTGTGGGTGGTGCTGCGGCTGATTATCGGCATGTGCATGATGTGTCAATTCATGGTGCTGGAAAGCTGGCTGAACGATCAGGCGGAATCCAATCAGCGCGGAACGGTTTTCGGCTTTTATATGGCGGCCACCTATCTGGGTATGTCATTGGGTCAGGTGGTGTTAATGCTGCAAAGCAATCTCGGCATTACCACCCTGCTGGTGATCGCCCTGTGCTTTGCACTCTGCCTGGTACCTATCGCCCTCACCACCCGCACCAATGCACGCCATATGTCACCGGCTCCAATGGAACTGCGCTATTTTATCGGGGCCATTCCCAAGGTGCTGGCCACCACGCTGGTGATCGGCATGGTGGTGGGATCTTTCTATGGGCTGGCACCGGTATACGCGAGCCTGCAATCGCTGACTACTCAGCAGACCGGCTTGTTTATGGCGATAGCCATCTTCGCCGGGCTGGTAGCGCAGTTCCCGCTTAGTTGGCTGTCAGACCGCTACAACCGCACACTACTGATGCGCATCAACGCCATTTTATTGATCGTCGCCGCCCTGCCGCTGGCGCTGGTGCCGCACATTGATTTTCCGGTGTTGCTGGTGGTGGGCTTTATCGTCAGCATGCTGCAGTTCACGCTATATCCGCTGGTGGTCGCCCTGGCGAACGATTTGATTGAACCGGAACGACGCGTATCCCTGGCCGCCTGTTTGCTGATGGCCTTCGGCGTCGGTGCCAGTATCGGCCCATTGGCGGTCGGCTCGCTGATTGAGCCACTGGGCGGCAATATTCTGTATGCCTTCTTCTCGCTTTGCGGCCTGCTGCTGGTAGGCTTCAGTCGGACGGTAAAACAGGACGAATCGCAGTTTGTGCAGGATGCGCCCTTACCGCATATTCCCCTGCCGGACAGCCTGACCAGTTCCCCGCTTTCTCCGGCGCTGAACCCAACCTTCGATGAACAGATCATCCATGACACCATGCCGCCGCCGGAAGCGGCACCGGATCCGGTCGAGCCACAGACCAGTGAAACGTCGGGGGAAGAAGACAAAGAGACACCGGTCCCGCAGGGCGCCGATCCTGATGAGGATACCGGGCTGAAAAAAGCCCACTCGATGCTTTAAGCGGGCCATTTTTATGATGCTACGTCGGGGTCTTCACAAATCCAGGAAGGATCCCAGACGGTAGCCGCGCTCCGCAATCATGTTTTTAATGCCTGGCGATGTCAAAACATCCACTTCGGCCAGGCGCGGGTAGCAATACTTGCTCGCCAATATCGTCTTATCCAAAAACGCCGGGTGACACATCATCTCCACCGACTGGGCACCGCGTTGATCGGTGCGCTCAAGCACCTGTAAAAACAGCGCCTCGGATATCTCCTCACCATAAAAGCCCGCATCAAACCACTCGGTGCTGCGACCATAGCGCAGTGGAATGTCTTGCCGTGCGACTTCTTCGCGGCCGATGCGCAGCGGGATGGATTTGGTCTGGGCAAAGGCCTCCACCAGCGGAAAAATCTGCGGCAGCATGTGCACGTGATGGTGACTGTCGATATGCGTCGGTGCTTTACCAAACACGGCCACAAATTTGTCGTATTGGCTCACCAACTCATCGTGGATTTCGTCCAGGTCTAACAGCGCAGATTCCGCGCGTTCCCATAACCACTTGCCCAATTCCCCACGCTCATTGACCAGCGACGGCATGGCGGTCAGGGGATGCCCGTGGGTCAGTACAAAGTGCAGGCCAATCTGCAGCCCAGGATAAAGCTGGCTGAGCCTGGCCGCATGGTGGGCATCCGCGCTATTGACCATGGCCGTGGTCGAAGAAACAACTCCAGAGTGAAACGCCTCGATAACGCCGTAGTTCTGGCCCTTGCTCAGGCCAAAATCGTCGGCATTCACTATCAGTAACTTGTCCATTTTTGGCATCCATTTAACAAATTTTTGGCAAGGGAATACCGTCCGTCAGGTACGGCAATTCCCCTTCGCTTAAGCAAAGAAATTTATCGCATCAGGCTATTGGCGGCCTGAAAGGCATTCGGAATATCGGCGTTAATGCTTATCGGGAGCGGCCCTAAATAGGGCCGTAGAACTTTTTTCGGTAATTACCCGGCGTCACTTCAGTGAGTCTCTTAAAGTTTTTAATAAACAGGCTCACGTCACCATAGCCCGAGTCAAAGGCAATATCCGAGACCGAATAGTTGGTGACCTCAAGCTGGGTTTTGGCGAAGTTGATGCGGATTTCATTGATCACCTGCATCGGGGTTTTATGGTAATAACGCCGCATTGCCCGGGTCAGGTACTCCTGCGTTTTCCCCGACAGCTCAACCATATTGAGCAATGCCTTTTCACCAAACATCGCCTTATCATGCATACCCGCCAGGGTGTTCTTCAGCCACTGAGGTATGTCATCCCCCTCACCACTCTCTTCCTTATAATGACGAATGCGGCTGATGATATAAAAGGTCAGCGTTTCCAGAAACTCGGCAAAATCATCCTCACGAAACTGCGGTGAACTGACCACCGACTCGATATAAGCCAGGAACTCATTCTTCAGGCTATAGGCCTGAGAGGCGACAAAACAACGAGGTAACTGCTGCAAATAGTTCTCTTCAAAGAAAACCTTGCCGACCGCCACGTTAAAGATTTTCGCGGCGCCGAACTCATAGAAGCTTTGGTGATGCGAACCAATGGGGATAAACACAAAATCCCCCCGCTCCAGCAGCACCCGCTTGCCGTTAATCTCCTGATAGCATTTGCCGCTCAGGACGATGGTGAATTCGTAATAGTCATGCTGATGCAGCCCGGTGGCGCTCTCTACCTTGTTATAGATAAACAGATGGAAATCTTTGCAGTTAAAAAAATCCTGCTCCCGAATCAGCTTAACGTCGTTCGCATTCAGCGAAACCAGGTTCTCAGACACCGCGCGCGCTCCCATTAGTCAAAGCCGTTTTGTCTGGCCGTCTCAGCAAACCAATAGCCGCTCTTTTTGATCGTGCGCCGTTGGCTTTCCCGCTCCAGCCGAACCAAACCGTAGCGATTCTTGTAGGCATTAAGCCAGGACCAGCAGTCAATAAAGGTCCATAGATGGTAGCCTTTACAGTTAGCCCCCTCGGACAACGCCTGATGCAGCCATTTCAGGTGGTCGCGAATGAAGTCGATGCGATAATCATCCTCTACCCGCCCACTGGCACCAATAAAGGCCTCTTCACCCTCTACACCCATGCCATTTTCTGAAATATAGCAGGGAATATTGCCGTAGTTCTCCTTCAGGTCCATCAGGATGTCATACAGGCCTTTTTCATAGATTTCCCAGCCGCGGTGCGGGTTAATCTTGCGGCCCGGCATCTCGTAAAAGCTGAACAAATCGTCCGGCATCGTCACCGGGTCACTGGCCTGATAGCCGGACTTGGCTTTAACTCTGCGCGGTTGATAGTAATTGACGCCCAGAATATCCACCACCCCATCGGCAATCAGTTGCGCGTCTTCCGGCGCTGTCTGCGGCAACAAATCATTGGCCCGCAGTAAATTCACCAGATCTTCCGGATAGCGCCCTTTGGTCACCGGATCGAGGAAGCTTTTATTCAACAGCAGATCCGCATAGTGGGCGGCGATGCGATCTTCCTGGCTGTCCGAACGCGGATAAGTCGGGCTCAAGTTCAGGATAATCCCTATGCTGCCCTGATCCCCCAGCGCTCTGAATTCGTTCACCGCTTTGGCATGGGCCAAAACGCTGTGGTAAGCCACCGCGATCGCCCTTTTGAAATCAACCACACAAGGATAATGCAGGTCATTCAGATACCCGGCTTCGACCGGGACAATCGGCTCATTGAAGGTGAACCAATGGCTGACTCTGTCGCCGAACAGGCTGAAACAGGTTTTGGCATAGCGGGCGTAGGCTTCAACCACCGTCCGGCTTTCCCAGCCACCCTGTTGCTGCATGCACAGCGGCATATCGAAATGGTAAAGGTTGATAAATGGCGTGATGCCCTGGGCTAACAGGCTGTCGATCATCGCATTATAGAAAGCGACCGCTTTCGGGTTCACTTCGCCATCCCCTTGCGGGATCAACCGCGACCAGGAGATGGAAGTTCTGAAGCTGTTATGGCCGAGGGTCTTTAACAGCAGGACATCTTGCTGGAAATGGTCATAAAAGGTGGAGGTCTCGGACGGGCCAACCTGATGATGAAAGCGTTCTGGCGCAATCTCATACCAGTAATCGAAGATGTTCTGGCTTTTGCCATCCCGGGCTGCTGCCCCTTCCGACTGCGGCGCAGAGGTGGCACTTCCCCACCAGAAATCGTCAGCAAATTGATATTTCATCCGAAGGCTCCCTAAAACCGGGGCAGCAAGCGCTGCCCCAGACTGCAGTTAGAATTTCAACGCTTTGGCGATGTCTTCTTCGCTTTCCGTTGCCTGATCAATCTGGCTCTGCGCCTTGTTGGAGATCATCACAAACGGCAGGTAAATCAAGGTCGCGACGCCCAGGTTGAAGAAGCTCAGCAACATGGCGACGATACTGCCGTTAGTGTTGAAGAACGCCCCCAGCCCCACCGGCATGGTCCAGGGTGCAATGTTGGTGATTGGCGGGATCAGCCCGGTGTAATAAGCCACCGTGGTGATGATCGTCAGCACCGGCTGAACCAGGATAAAGGGAATAAACATCACCGGGTTCATAATCACCGGCAGACCGAAAAGAATAGGTTCGTTGATCTGGAAGATACCCGATGGCGTCGCCAGCTTGGCAACCTGACGATAATCTTCGCGGCGTGAAGCGATAAAGATGGCAATGATCAGCCCCAGCGTCGACCCCGTCCCACCCAGATAGATGTAGGAGTCAACAAACGGCTTCGCCCACATGTGGAACTCTTTACCAGCAGCCACCGCGGCTTCGACAGAACCATACTTGTTGTACAGCTCTACGTTCTCCAGCGCGAATGGTGTCATGATGCCGCTGTCCAGCGCGGCCAGTGCCATCGAACCATGCACCCCAAAGAACCACAGCAGTGAGGAGAACATCACATACACCCAGCCCACTACGCTGCCCATTTTCGCCAGCGGTGCCGAGATGCTGTCCATAATGATCTGGTGGAAGTTGGTTCCCCACAGCGTCAGGCAATAGGCCAGTACGCCCATGATCGACAGGATAAGAAAGCCGGGGATCAGGGCCGAGAACGAACGTGACACTGAAGAAGGTACGCTGTCCGGCAGGCTGATCACCCAGTTGCGGCGCACCACAAAGGTAAACATCTCTGCCACCACCAGGCCGATCACCATACCGGAAATGATGTTGGCACCACCCAGCCAGTTAGCGCCAACGGCATAGGCCTCACCGACGCTGAACGGGGTCACCGTCATAAAGGCGGCAACCGCCAGCAGAGCCGCGGCCAGTGGGTCGACCTTGCGCTCTTCAGCTAAAGCCATGCTGATAAAGAAGGGCGTCATCAGGGACATAATCCCCAGGGTGCCGTTATAAACGCTGCCACCGATGGCCTTCAGGCCATTCAGCGTCTCAATGGTGGACGCATCCAGTCGCACCCCCATTGAAAAGAAGAACGAGCCTTCACCGAAGCTGAGGAACACGTTGTTGATCAGCACGAACATCGCCCCGGTCAACGTCAGCGGCATTAATCGAATGAACCCGTTTTTGATGGCATTAACATGGGGCTGTTTACCAATTTTCACAGCAAAAGGCAGTATGACCTTTTCCAACGAGGCAATTAACGTATTCACGGCAGACCCCTTTATTGGTTAGCTTTTTTTATAGTGGCGACTGCGGCCTTCAATACCCCAAGGCCATCGAGCTTGCCGTATAAAGCGGAGTCGATCACTTCGACGGGCTTATTGGGCAGCTGCTTCTGTACTTCGGCCAGCGTGTAAGCAATCTGTGGTCCCAGCAGGATCAAATCTGCCTCAGCGCCCTTTTCTGCTGCCAACGCCTCTGGATAAGCGGCAATGATTACCGGCACTTCGTACTTCTCGGCTTGCGCTTTCATTTTGGAAACCAGCAGGGAAGTCGACATACCGGCAGAACAAAACAGATAGATTTTTTTCTTTTCCATACCCAATCCCTCAAGATAATCAAAAAAGCCCCGTGTCATTTGTTTGCCAGATGCAATAGCCATTGCCTCACGCACATTCCTTATGAAAATTTCCGTCACTTTGCCCTGGTTGCAGACAGTATACGGAGGCATTGCAGCGGATCGGTAAGCCATCAGCATAGAGAACCGTCTCTGCTTGACCTGTCTGATTGACCCTCTTCACATTTCACATAAAAAAATAGTGTGATCGACGTCGCAAATAACTTTAAATTACTGAATAAATCCGATAATAATAACTAAAAAACAATTATAAACAATAAGTTATAAACATGCAGAGTATTTATGGATTATTCGACGCGCAGGTCCAGCCATCGCTCGATAGATGAGCAAAAAATCGTTCGCCCTTGATTAGAACACTTCAGCAAGATATGACGATCCTGCGGGTGGAAAAGAAGTGGTAAATGGAAGGAGTTTTGGGGCCAGGCTTTGACAGGTCAGGCTCAGTAAGGACTGGGTTACTCTTCGGGACAGATCGCCTGATTGGAGTAACACATTACTTTGATTGCCCACTAATGACATCTGCAATGCAGAGCTGTATCCCCCAAGATTAACCTGTGCAACGCTCTCCCCTGCCTTACAAATCGACTTTGCGTAAAGCTTCCCATTTTTACCTGTGACAGCCGATTGCCCGCTGGGCTAGTATAGCGGCAGTATTAAGGGCTTATTGATCCTTACCGCCGTCAACCACAGCTCTATCGAGTGGTTTTTTTGTGCCGCGGCGTGAACCTTAGTGACGACAATCAACATCACAACCAACTTTAAATTCAATGGATTGGAAACAGTAATCTTATGAATAGTACCGATAAGCTCGATTCACATACGCCGATGATGCAGCAGTACCTGCGCCTTAAGGCCCAGCATCCCGAGATCCTGCTGTTCTACCGCATGGGCGACTTTTACGAGCTGTTCTATGACGATGCCAAACGCGCTTCCCAACTGCTGGATATCTCGCTGACCAAACGCGGTGCCTCAGCAGGGGAACCTATCCCAATGGCCGGCGTACCCCACCACGCGGTAGAGAACTATCTGGCCAAGCTGGTGCAGCTCGGTGAATCTGTCGCCCTGTGTGAACAAATCGGCGATCCCGCCACCAGTAAAGGTCCGGTGGAGCGCAAAGTGGTGCGTATCGTCACGCCAGGCACCATCACCGACGAAGCGCTGTTGCAAGAACGTCAGGATAACCTGCTGGCGGCCATCTGGCAGGACGCGCGCGGCTTTGGCTACGCCACGCTGGACATCAGCTCCGGTCGTTTCCGCGTTGCCGAACCGGCAGATATCGAAACCATGGCGGCAGAGTTGCAGCGTACCAATCCCGCCGAGTTGCTGTACCCCGAAACCTTTGAACAGATGTCGCTAATTGAACAGCGCCACGGCCTGCGCCGTCGTCCACTGTGGGAATTTGAACCTGAAACGGCACGCCAGCAGCTTAATCTGCAGTTCGGCACCCGCGATCTCACCGGTTTCGGCGTTGAACAGGCTCATCAAGCGCTGCGCGCTGCCGGTTGTCTGTTGCAGTACGTTAAAGATACCCAACGTACCTCATTACCGCATATCCGCGGGATCACCATGGAGCGCCAACAGGACGGCATTATCATGGATGCCGCCACGCGGCGTAACCTTGAACTGACTCAGAACCTGTCCGGCGGCAGCGAAAATACTCTGGCGGCGATCCTCGACTGTAGCGTGACGGCGATGGGCAGCCGCATGCTTAAGCGCTGGCTGCACATGCCCACCCGCGACATCAAGGTGCTAAATAACCGCCAGCAGGCAATTGGCTCCCTGCAGGATCTTTATGCCGATTTGCAGCCTTCGCTGCGCCAGGTCGGCGACCTGGAACGCATTCTGGCCCGTTTGGCGTTGCGCAGTGCCCGCCCACGCGATCTGGCGCGTATGCGTCATGCTTTCCAACAATTGCCGGATATCCATGCGTTGCTAAAAGGGGTAGAAACCCCCTATGTGCAACAGTTGCTGTCACAGGTCGGTCAGTTTGATGAACTACAGGATTTGCTGGAACGCGCAGTGGTTGAAGCCCCCCCGGTGCTGGTACGTGACGGCGGCGTGATCGCTCCCGGCTACAACAGCGAACTGGATGAATGGCGCGCGCTGGCCGATGGTGCCACCGACTATCTCGACCGTCTTGAGATCCGCGAGCGTGAAAAGCTGGGGCTGGATACGCTGAAGGTGGGCTTCAATGGCGTGCATGGTTATTACATCCAGGTCAGCCGCGGACAAAGCCATCTGGTGCCGATCCACTACGTGCGCCGCCAGACGCTGAAAAATGCCGAACGTTACATCATTCCAGAACTGAAAGAATATGAAGACAAGGTGCTGACCTCCAAAGGGAAAGCGCTGGCGATCGAGAAAGGGCTGTACGAAGAGCTGTTCGACCTGTTGCTGCCGCACCTGGGTGAATTGCAACAAAGCGCCGGTGCGCTGGCCGAACTGGACGTGCTGGCCAACCTGTCTGAACGTGCAGAGACGCTGAACTACGCCTGCCCGACCATGAGCGAGCAACCCGGCGTGCGCATCACCGAAGGCCGCCACCCGGTCGTCGAGCAGGTGCTGAGCGAGCCGTTTATTTCCAACCCGCTGTCGCTGTCACCTCAGCGTCGGATGTTGATCATTACCGGCCCAAATATGGGCGGTAAAAGTACCTATATGCGCCAAACGGCGCTGATCGTGCTGATGGCACACATCGGCAGTTATGTGCCGGCGAGCAAGGCGGTCATCGGTCCGGTAGATCGCATCTTTACCCGCGTGGGCGCAGCGGACGATCTGGCCTCCGGGCGTTCTACCTTTATGGTGGAGATGACCGAAACCGCCAATATCCTGCATAACGCCACCGAAAACAGCCTGGTGCTGATGGATGAAATTGGCCGCGGTACATCAACTTATGACGGTTTATCCCTGGCCTGGGCCTGCGCCGAGAACCTGGCCAGCCGCATTAAAGCCATGACGCTGTTCGCCACCCATTACTTTGAGCTCACCACCCTGCCGGAAAAAATGGAAGGCGTGGTTAACGTGCATCTGGATGCGCTGGAACACGGCGACACTATCGCCTTTATGCACAGCGTGCAGGACGGCGCGGCCAGCAAGAGTTATGGTCTGGCGGTTGCTGCACTGGCCGGCGTACCGCGTGAGGTGATCAAGCGCGCGCGCCAGAAGCTGCGTGAACTGGAGGCCATTTCCAGCCATACCGCTACCGGTACCGTTGATGCCACCCAGATGACGCTGCTGAATGAGGAAACCTCACCGGCGGTTGAAGCACTCGAGGCGCTGGATCCGGATTCACTGTCGCCACGTCAGGCGCTGGAGTGGATTTACCGTCTGAAGAATATGGTCTGATCCTGCACAAACTGCAGGCATAAAAAAACGGTGAGCATGATGCTCACCGTTTTTATTTTGATGCGATTCAACTGTCGACGTTACTCGCGGAACAGTGCCTCAATGCTCAGGCCCTGCATTTGCAGAATTTCACGTAAACGGCGTAAACCTTCAACCTGGATCTGGCGTACTCGCTCGCGAGTCAGGCCAATTTCACGGCCCACATCTTCAAGCGTTGCCGCTTCGTAGCCCAACAGGCCAAAGCGACGCGCCAGCACTTCACGCTGTTTGGCGTTCAGTTCGAACAGCCATTTAACGATGCTCTGTTTCATGTCATCGTCTTGCGTGGTGTCTTCCGGTCCGTTGTCTTTCTCGTCTGCCAGAATATCCAGCAAAGCTTTCTCTGAATCCCCGCCCAACGGCGTATCGACAGAAGTGATACGTTCGTTCAGACGCAGCATACGGCTGACGTCATCGACCGGCTTGTCGAGTTGCTCTGCAATCTCTTCAGCGCTCGGTTCATGATCCAGTTTATGAGAAAGCTCGCGCGCAGTGCGCAAATAGACATTCAGTTCTTTAACAATGTGGATAGGCAAGCGGATGGTACGGGTTTGGTTCATGATCGCCCGTTCAATCGTCTGCCGGATCCACCAGGTTGCGTAAGTCGAGAAACGGAAACCGCGTTCTGGGTCAAACTTTTCCACCGCACGGATCAGACCGAGGTTACCCTCTTCGATCAGATCCAGCAGCGCCAGGCCGCGATTGCTGTAACGGCGGGCGATTTTCACCACCAACCGCAGGTTACTTTCAATCATTCGGCGGCGGGACGGCACGTCACCGCGCAGTGCACGCCGCGCAAAATAAACTTCTTCCTCTGCGGTCAGCAGCGGAGAATAACCGATTTCGCCAAGATAGAGCTGCGTCGCATCCAATACGCGTTGGGTCACGCCTTGTGACAACAACTCTTCTTCCGCTAAATCACTCTCACTGGCCTCTTCTTCAACCAGTGCTTTTTCGTCGAATGATTCCGCTTCCGTTGCGTTCTCGTCGAAATCCGCATCGTCATGTAACTCGTTAACTTTCAGCGTATTTTGGCTCATATGCTGCTCCTACCCGTGATACCGCGAGCAGAATACAGCGTATTCTGCCCAATCTATCGCTGCGGAAGATAACGCAGCGGGTTTACGGATTTCCCCTTGTAACGAATTTCAAAATGCAAACGTACTGAACTGGTTCCGGTGCTACCCATGGTGGCTATTTTTTGCCCCGCCTTCACTTCTTGTTGTTCCCGGACCAGCATTGTGTCGTTGTGAGCGTAGGCGCTCAGGTAATCATCATTGTGTTTGATGATGATTAGATTACCGTAACCTCGTAAAGCGTTGCCTGCATACACTACACGACCATCGGCGGTAGCGAAGATTGGCTGCCCACGAGTCCCGGCGATATCGACACCTTTATTCCCACCTTCTGATGAGGAAAAGTTATCAATAATCTTACCGTCAGTCGGCCATCTCCAGGTACTTACTGGGGCGCTGTTGCTGACGGTGCTGCTCACTGGTGGAGCAACTACCGGTGCGGTAACAGGGGCTGTTGCGGTAGTTGCCGCCACTGCACCTGCTGCAGGTAACATCTTACCTACATTCTGTTTACCCGAATTATCAGAATACGCGTTAGTTGATGGAGAATCAACCGTTGCAGTTTGTATCTGAGAGGTCGATGGTGGCTTCGGAACACCGCCGCTGGTTGCGTCTGTTGCCGCCAGCATGCCGCCGTTTCCGTTGGCAGAACCATTACCAAGCTGAATGCTTTGGCCCACATTCAGGCTGTATGGTTCAGGAATATTGTTGCGCTGGGCCAGGTCACGGTAATCGTTTCCGGTGATCCAGGCGATGTAAAACAGCGTGTCTCCGCGCTTAACCGTATAGGTATTACCGCTGTAGCTCCCTTTGGGGATCGAAGTGTAACTGCGGTTGTAAACAATGTGCCCTTCAGCATTAGCCTGTGATCCAGCATTGCCGGATGCAGCGGCTCCGCCACCGTCCACACTACTAATAGGGGCCGATGTCGACTCAGTGTTCGAACAACCTGCCAACCACAAACTTACCATCGTACACACCGCAACCCGGCGTAATGTAATCATTGGGCTTCCCGTGCTCATGCTTCCCCCATGACAGCAATATCAGCGATATATCCAAATACCCTTTACATGGTAGCTGAGCTTTTAACATTCTCTCGATTTCTACCCTGAAAGGTGCCCACGGCCGATCCCTGAACGTCAGGAAATCCTCATGCCGGAGCCTCAAAACAGCGCGCCAATGCTAACCACATTAGCGCCGCTGCACCATAAGACAACTACGCAGAAAGGCAATTGTATTGAAAATTAGTTTTATTGAAACGTTAAAACATTAACCGGAGGTGATGAAAGTGCAACAGATTTCGTTTCTTGTCGAAAATTCAGACAATCGCTAGGCCAATTCGCCCTTCACCAGGGGAACAAAACGCACCGCTTCGACGGTATCGATAACAAATTCGCTTCCCTGGCGCCGAATGTACTTCAGCGTTTGGGCCTGCTCACCTACCGGTAACACCAGAATGCCACCGTCGTCCAACTGCTCCATCAGCGCCGGAGGGATCTCCGGTGGTGCCGCCGTGACAATGATGGCATCAAACGGCCCGCGCGATGCCCAGCCCTGCCAGCCATCGCCGTGACGGGTGGAAACATTGTGAAGATCGAGTTGTTTCAACCGGCGCTTGGCCTGCCATTGCAGCCCTTTGATGCGTTCAACAGAGCAAACATGCTGCACCAGATGCGCCAGGATAGCGGTTTGATAGCCGGAACCGGTACCGATCTCCAATACCCGGGAAGTTGGCGTCAGGTTCAGCAGTTCGGTCATGCGTGCGACCATATAAGGTTGGGAGATCGTTTGGCCGGAGCCAATGGGTAACGCGGTATTCTCATAGGCCTTGTGTTCAAGTGCTTCATCAACAAAACGTTCCCGCGGTACTGCTTCGATCGCCTGCAGCAACCGTTCGTCCCGGATCCCCTGTTGACGCAGCTGCGTCAGCAATGTTTGCATACGCTTGTTCACCATTCCCCGCCGACCCCTGCTTTGGTTAACCACGTTTTTACCACGTTCTGAGCCGCATAGGCGGTTAAATCCACCTGCAGTGGCGTGATGGCCACATAACCCTGTTCTACCGCAGCGAAATCCGTGTCAGGCCCGGCATCAAACTTATCACCCGGCGGCCCAATCCAATAGAGATTTTGCCCGCGCGGATCTTGTTGGCAGAACACCTTGTCAGCCGGATGGCGGCTGCCGCAACGGGTCACACGAATGCCCTTAATCTGGTCCAGCGGTAAATCCGGCACGTTAATATTCAGAATTTTACCGGTTCGCAACGGTTCCCGCAGTAACGCACGCAGCACCCGACAGGTGATCGCCGCAGCGGTCGCATAATGCTGATGGCCGTTCAGCGATACGGCCAGCGCAGGTAACCCCAAATGACGCCCTTCCATAGCAGCCGCTACGGTGCCGGAATAGATAACGTCATCCCCCAGATTAGGCCCGGCGTTGATACCGGAAACCACGATATCCGGCGCAGGCTGCATCAGGGTATTCACGCCCAGGTAGACACAGTCGGTCGGCGTTCCCTGCTGTACGGCGATATCGCCATTGGGCATCGTCAGGGTGCGCAATGGGGATTCCAGCGTCAGCGCATTGGATGAACCACTGCGGTTACGATCCGGTGCCACAACTTGAACTTCGGCGAACTCTCGCAATGCCGCCGCCAGCACCTGAATGCCTGGGGCGGTCACGCCGTCGTCATTACTCAGCAATATCCGCATAAGAGGTTGTCTTCTTTTTTATCTCTCAACCTGACCCTTTTTAAGCGGGCCGGCTATTTAACTACTCGGAATGAACGCCCAAAAGGAGGGGCTTAACCAGCAGATATTATGTTCACTCCCCCCGGCATGTCCAGTCACCAAGGGAAAAGACGAATTTTCGACCGGCTTCGGCACACTTCTTAACACCAAAAACCGCAGACAGGGCCAATACACTTCATGGTGCCGTCATGCTCCAGACGAAAAAAAACCTGCCTAAGCAGGTTTTCTATTACTCGCTAATATCCGCATCACTGCTGTCCTGCCGCATAATTTCGCGCACCACGCTGGTGGCGAAACTGCCGGCCGGTAGCCAAAAACGCAGTTCAACGGTGGCATCATCCCACCAGTCCCACTGCATATTTTTTGGCTGTAACAACAGTGCACGGCGGGCCGGATCAACACGTTCACGCTTTAAAAGCGCCATCAGTTCCGGTTGCTCCAGCAAACACTGCTGTTCAAAATTTAACGCTTCACCGGCGGTGCCGGGTTCGCCGTCACCCGGCAAGGGGGCGGTAATCATCAGTTCGCCGGCATCCAGCCGCTGTTGCAGCGCTTCCAGCTCTTCAGGCTTGGCAACAAACCAGCTGCCACGACCACTGAGCTGCAAGGCATCTCCTTCCAGCACGGTATATTGCTGCTGATTGGCCAGACGCCGGCTGGCAATCAGATTAAACAGCGCACTACGGCTGGCAGAAAGATAAAAACTGCGCTTGCTGCGTTCTTTAACCCGGATCTCATCATTCGCCCAACGGCGCGCCATCACCAGATTATTGCCACCGCGACCAAAGCGCTGGCTGCCAAAATAGTTTGGCACACCGCTGGCCGCAATCGCCTGCAGACGCGGTTCGACATCCTGACGGTCGGAAATATGACGCAGTACCAGCGTGAAGGCATTGCCTTTCAGCGTGCCAATACGCATTTTGCGCAGGTGGCGGGCGCTGGCCAGCACTTCGCAGCCCTCCAGTGAGAACTGAGTAAAATCGGGAGTTTCCTTACCCGGCAAATGCAGGCAGAACCACTGCTCGGTCACCGCATGACGATCTTTCAGACCGGCATAACTGACAGAGCGGGCGTGAATACCGGCAAAGCGCGCCAGATAATCGGCGACAAATTGGGTGTTGCAGCCATTTTTGCGGATGTTCACCAGCACATGTTCGCCTTCTCCGTCCGGCTCAAAACCCAGGTCTTCCACCACCACGAAATCTTCCGGGTTGGCTTTCAACACGCCGGTGCTCTGCGGCTGGCCATGCAGCCAGGTCAGGTTAGTCATATCCATGCGCTTATTCCTTGATCAACAAGGCAACCGCTTCGCAGGCAATACCTTCGCCGCGCCCGGTGAATCCGAGCTGTTCGGTGGTGGTAGCCTTAACGTTAACGTCATCCATATGGCATTGCAGGTCTTCAGCCAGGAAAATGCGCATTTGCGGGATATGCGGCGCCATTTTAGGGGCTTGGGCAATAATGGTGATATCCAGATTCCCCAGACGATAGCCTTTGGCGCGGATACGTTTCCAGGCCTCACGCAGCAGCTCGCGGCTGTCGGCACCTTTGAAAGCGGGGTCTGTGTCCGGGAACAGCTTGCCAATATCTCCCAACGCCGCCGCACCCAGCAGGGCATCGGTCGCCGCGTGCAGCGCCACATCACCGTCGGAGTGGGCCAGCAAACCTTTTTCATAAGGGATACGAACACCACCGATCACCAGCGGCCCTTCGCCACCAAATTTATGTACGTCAAAACCGTGACCGATACGCATGATGCGCTCCTTAATTGTCCAACTGAGTTAAATAGAAGGCCGCCAGCGCCAAATCTTCCGGGCGCGTGACTTTAATATTGTCCGAGCGTCCACTGACCAGCAACGGATGATAGCCACAATGCTCCAGCGCAGAGGCCTCATCGGTGACCGTCGCGCCATCGTCCAACGCACGCTGCAGGCAAAGTTTAAGCAAGGCCAGCGGGAATAGCTGCGGCGTTAACGCATGCCACAGGTCCTGACGCTCAACGGTATGGGAGATTGCACTGTGACCCGACTCGGCACGCTTCATGGTGTCACGCACCGGTGCGGCTAAAATCCCCCCCACCTCGCTGTGTTCGGTGATCGCCAACAGGCGTTCCAGGTCGTCGGCATGCAGACAGGGCCGTGCAGCGTCGTGTACCAACACCCATTTTGCCTCACCGGCCAGTTGCAATCCGGCCATCACCGAATCGGCGCGTTGCTGACCGCCGACGGTGACCCGCACGCGGGGATCCCTGGCAATAGGTAACTGGTGGAATTGCTGGTCATCGGGGCCGATCGCCACAATCACCTGCGGAATACGCGGATGGCGCAATAGCGCGTGGATCGCGTGTTCGAGAATGGTTTGGTAGCCGATGGTTAAATACTGCTTCGGGCAATCCGCCTGCATACGGCTGCCGATACCGGCAGCGGGCAAGACGGCAATCACCGGTGGAACGGTTCCTGCGGAGTGATTCATGCGTTACTTTTGTAGGTTATTTTGCGAGGAGGACGCCGCGTTGCGTCTGGATTGATCAGGAACCAGACGATAGAAAGTTTCACCGGGCTTAATCATACTCAGTTCATTGCGCGCACGCTCTTCGATCGCTTCCTGACCGCCGTTCAAATCGTCGATTTCGGCGAACAGCTGATCGTTACGCGCTTTCAATTTCGCATTGCTGCCCTGTTGGACTGCAACGTCATCATTGACCCGCACGTAATCGTGAACACCATTTTTGCCCAGCCACAGTGAATACTGTAACCAACCGAGCAATGCCAGCAATAACAGCGTAAGTTTTCCCATCTCCGCCCCCTGAAAAACCACCTAATCATCCCACAACTTTTCGTTGGACTCCACACTGAGAACGGCATTTCACCGCCAAATTCAGAGTAGGATGAGAATTTCTTGAGTTTATAACCTAAATTCGCGCCGAAAGCGGCAAAAAAAACCACTTTCACCCGATAAGACACAGATCGACAGCACCGCCCTCCCTCAATCAGAGTTTTTATCGGTTATGCAGCCAGAAAAACTGGCTGCCCCGTCATTTTGCCAACGCTTCCGCCGACCACGAACGAAAAGTGCATATTTAACACCATTGAAAATTACATCATCAGGTAGGAGTTGTGTTTTTATTCATTAAGGATTATTTTTATGCACTCATAGTGCATAAATAAATCCAATGGATAACTTTTAATTACCGGGGATAGTGATGTTAAAACGCTTAGTTCTGATTGGTGCCTGCCTGGCCGCCACCCTGTCGGCCTCTGCCCTGGCAGCCGAACCTACTTACGTCGTCGGCTCCGGCGGCACCTATCGTCCGTTCGAATTCGAAAACAGCAACAAACAGCTGGAAGGCTTTGATATTGATATCATCAAGGCCGTGGCCAAGGCCGAAGGCTTCCAGGTCAAGCTGGTGAATACGCCGTGGGAAGGGATCTTCGCCACGCTGAATTCCGGCGATCGCGACATCATTATCTCCGGCATCACCATCACCGACAAACGCAAGCAAATGGTTGATTTCTCTGCGCCTTACTTCCCGGCGGAGCAGACTATCGTGGTGCCTAAAGACTCTAACGTGAATTCTATCGCCGCGTTGAAAGCGCTGAAGGTCGGTGTGGTGAACTCCAGCACCGGCGACATTGTGGTATCCGACGTGCTGGGTAAAAACAGCACCGCCATCAAACGCTTCGACAACACCCCTCTGCTGCTGCAGGAGCTGTACGAAGACGGCATCGGCGCCGCCGTGGGCGACGTTGGCGTGGCCAAGTTCTACATCAAAACTCACCCGGAAAAAGAGTTCAAGCTGGTGTCCGACGCCAAATTCGAGCGTCAGTATTTCGGCATTGCCGTTGCCAAGGGCAACGAGGAACTGCGCGGCAAGATCAACGCCGGCCTGAAGAAAATCATCGCCGACGGCACCTACGCCAAAATTTACCAGACCTGGTTTGACAGCAACGTGCCGACGCTTCCTGCCGAATAAGCCTTAAGTTACCGGAGCTCGCCCGAGCTCCGGAGCAACAATCTCTTTGAGTACACCGAGAAGGAACACCCATTGAATTTCCGTTGGGAGATTATCCAGGAGTACGCCCCGCTGTTTATGGAAGGCGCCTGGATGACCATCAAATGCACCATTATCTGCGTGATATTGGGCACCACCTGGGGGCTAATCCTGGGGTTGGGCCGTCTGGCGCAAGCACCGCACGGCATCTGGAAACCGATACTGCATTACGGCGTACAGTGGCCGGTGCGCATTTATATCAGTGCCTTCCGCGGCACACCGCTGTTTGTGCAGATCATGGTGGTGCACTTCGCCCTGGTGCCGTTGTTTATCAACCCACGTGACGGCCTGCTGGTCACCAACGGCCTGATGAGCAGTGACTTCGCCCGTGCGCTGCGCTCCGACTACGGCGCGTTTCTCTCCTGCGTCGTGGCGATTACGCTCAACGCCGGTGCCTACGTCTCGGAAATTTTCCGTGCCGGTATTCAGTCAATCGATCGCGGCCAGATGGAGGCTTCACGCTCACTGGGCATGAGCTACGGCAAAACCATGCGCAAGGTGATCCTGCCACAGGCATTCCGTCGCATGCTGCCACCGCTGGGCAACAACGCCATTGCCATCGTCAAGGATTCCTCACTGGCCTCCGCCATCGGCCTGGCCGATCTGGCCTATGCCGCCCGGACGGTTTCCGGCGCCTATGCCACCTATTGGGAGCCCTACCTGACCATTTCGCTGGTCTATTGGGTCCTCACCTTCCTGCTTTCGCTGATGGTGCAACACATGGAAAAGAGGTTCGGGAAAAGTGATTCGCGTACATAATCTGCAAAAACAATTCGGCGAAAGCCACGTACTGCGTGGCATCTCCTGCGAAATCGCGACCAACGAAGTGGTCTGCGTCATCGGCCCGTCCGGCTCCGGTAAAAGCACCTTCCTGCGTTGTATCAACGCGCTGGAAACGCTTTCTGGCGGCGAGGTCCTGGTTAACGGTTTTGCCATACACAGCCAAAAAACCGATCTCAATAAAATGCGTGAGAGTGTAGGGATGGTGTTCCAGCGCTTTAACCTGTTCCCGCATATGACGGTGCTGGAGAACATTATTATGGCGCCGATGGGGGTGAAAAAGCTGTCGCGCGCCGACGCCATCCTGCGCGCAGAAGCGCTGTTACGTAAAGTGGGTCTGTTGGACAAGATTGACGCCTATCCCAGCAGCCTGTCCGGCGGCCAACAACAGCGGGTGGCGATTGCCCGGGCATTGGCGATGGAGCCGAAAATCATGCTGTTCGACGAACCCACCTCAGCGCTTGATCCCGAGTTGGTCGGCGAAGTGCTGGCGGTCATGAAGTCGTTG
This sequence comes from Serratia proteamaculans, assembly GCF_008830365.1. GTDB lineage: Bacteria > Pseudomonadota > Gammaproteobacteria > Enterobacterales > Enterobacteriaceae > Serratia > Serratia proteamaculans. Next base: position 47,565 of record NZ_WBKI01000003.1, read on the forward strand.
GCACACGAAGGAATGACCATGGTGGTGGTCACCCACGAGATGGGTTTTGCCCGCGAAGTGGCCGATCGGGTGTTGTTTATCGATCAAGGGATCATTCAGGAAGAAGGCACGCCGCAGCAGATTTTCAGCCAGCCAACCAACCCGCGAACTCAGGCTTTTCTAAGCAAAGTTTTGTAACCTTCGGCACGGCTTTGCAATGCTTCGGGCGCAGACAACTGCGCCCGCTCTCTCACCAACCGGTCAGAAAACTGAATACCAGCCAGAACAGACACAGCACGATAGCGCCAGTCAGCAGCAGCGTCAGGATCAGACGGCCACGCAGCAGCATGCTGAGCGTAATACCAATCAGCACCGAAACCGGCATCAGGGCCAGGAAGAACGGCCAGGTGTAGAGCAGGAAGAAGAGGGTGTTGGAGCCATAGACCACGAACGGCACCGCGAACGCTAGCCAGTAGAAAACAAAGCCACAGACGCCGCCCAGGAAAGAATAAGAGGGTTCCTCTTTGTCCTGGTTTGAGTCAATCAAGATAGGCGAGACATTTTGCATAGTGATCCCTGGTTATTCGGCACGCTCTTCGGCGGGCTTAGCGTAAAAAGCGTATGACGCAAAAACGCCACACGCTTTTCTGAATTCAGGGTTTGATAATAGCCCGACCACGCAGCACGTCTAACAATTGCGCAATCAAATTTGTTACCAATTGTTGGCCATCAAGGTGAATATCCGGCCGTTGCGGTGCCTCGTAAACCGAGTCAATTCCGGTGAAATTACGCAGTTCGCCGGCGCGGGCTTTTTTGTATAATCCCTTCGGATCGCGCTCCTCACAAATCGCCAGCGGCGTGTCGACAAACACCTCGATAAAGCGATCTTCATCAAGCAGTTGGCGCACCATCTGCCGTTCTGCGCGGTGCGGTGAAATAAACGCGGTCAGCACCACCAGCCCGGCATCCACCATCAGTTTGGACACTTCACCCACGCGGCGAATGTTCTCGCGTCGATCGTCATCGGAAAAGCCCAGATCTCGGCACAGGCCATGGCGCACGTTATCGCCATCCAACAGATAGGTGCTGACGCCAAGGGCGTGCAGCGCCTGCTCCAGTGCACCAGCGACGGTGGATTTACCCGAGCCGGACAGCCCGGTAAACCACAGCACCACGCCTTTATGGCCATTACGGGCTTCACGATCCGCACGCGCTACCGCATGCGGGTGCCAGACCACGTTATCGTCCTCCGGCCCGGTTGGCCGTTGCTCTGCATCGGCCACGTTATTTGCCCCCGATCAGGTCACGCGCGCCCCAATGCGGGAAGTGTTTGCGTACCAGGGCATTCAGTTCCAGCTCGAACGCGCTGAACTCCCCTGCCATCACCGGAGCGTCCTGTAAGGTTTCGCGGATCAATCCGGCACCGACCGTGACGTTACTCAGGCGATCGATAAAAATCAGCCCACCGGTAACATGGTTACGCTGATAGCTGTCCAGCACCAGCGGCTCGTCGAAGGTCAGCTCCACCAGACCAATGCCGTTCAGCGGCAAGGTGTCGGTCTGATGTTGGGCCAGCGAGTTAATTTCTACCTGGTGACGAATACCTTCCACCCGTGCTCGGGTCTTTTTACCGGCGACCTTGATGTCATAGCTCTGCCCTGGCAACAGCGGCTTCTCGGCCATCCACACCACGTCGACCAGTGCGCTTTGCGCCGCCTGCAAGGTTTCCCCGGCATCGACCAGCAAATCGCCACGGCTGATGTCCACTTCATCCTTCAGCACCAGCGTGATCGCCTCACCCGGCACCGCTTCCTGCAAATCGCCATCAAAGGTAACAATGCGTGCAACGGTAGATTCCACACCTGAAGGCAGCACCTTCACGCGTTGGCCCACGCGCACCACACCGGCAGACAGGGTCCCGGCATAGCCACGAAAATCCAGGTTCGGACGGTTAACATATTGCACCGGGAAGCGCAGCGGCTGCGTTTCGCGCTCACTGATCACATCCACACTTTCCAGCACCTGCAGCAGCGTTGGGCCGTTATACCAAGGCATCTGGGTGCTTTCGCTGGCCACATTATCGCCGTCCAGCGCCGACAGCGGGACAAACTTGATGTCCAGATCGTTTGGCAACTGCTGGGCGAAGGTCAGATAATCCTGTTTGAACTGCTCGAATACCGACTCTTGATAATCCACCAGGTCCATTTTATTGACCGCGACCACCAGATGGCGGATCCCCAGCAACGTAGCGATAAAGCTGTGTCGGCGAGTTTGATCCAGCACCCCTTTGCGTGCGTCGATCAACAGGATCGCCAAATCGCAGGTAGAGGCACCGGTCGCCATATTACGGGTGTACTGCTCATGCCCCGGCGTATCGGCGATAATAAACTTGCGCTTTTCGGTCGAGAAATAACGATAGGCCACATCGATGGTAATGCCCTGCTCACGCTCGGCCTGCAGACCGTCGACCAGCAATGCCAGATCGAGCTTTTCACCCTGGGTGCCGATGCGCTTGCTGTCACTGTGCAGCGTTGACAGCTGATCTTCGTAGATCTGGCGGGTATCGTGCAGCAGGCGGCCGATCAGGGTGCTTTTACCGTCGTCGACGCTGCCGCAGGTCAGGAACCGTAACAGACTTTTATGTTGCTGTGCGTGCAGGTAAGACTCGACCCCACCCTGTTCAGCGATTTGTTGTGCAATTGCGTTATTCATCCGGCGACTCCTTAGAAATACCCTTGACGCTTTTTCAGCTCCATCGAGCCGGACTGATCGCGGTCGATCATCCGTCCCTGGCGCTCACTGGTGGTGGACACCAACATCTCTTCGATGATTTCCGGCAGCGTTTCGGCCTCGGACTCCACCGCTCCGGTCAGCGGCCAGCAACCCAGCGTGCGGAAACGCACCATGCGCTGGCTGATCACTTCACCCGGCTGCAGATCAATACGATCGTCGTCCACCATCAGCAGCATGCCGTCGCGCTCTACCACCGGGCGTGGTTTCGCCAGGTACAACGGGATAATGTCGATCTTTTCCAGGAAGATATATTGCCAGATATCCAGCTCGGTCCAATTCGACAGCGGGAACACACGAATGCTCTCGCCCTTGTTAATCTGGCCGTTATAGTTGTGCCACAGTTCCGGACGCTGGTTCTTCGGATCCCAGCGGTGAAAACGGTCGCGGAAAGAATAGATACGCTCTTTGGCGCGTGACTTCTCTTCGTCACGACGAGCACCACCAAAGGCGGCATCAAAACCGTATTTGTTCAGCGCCTGCTTCAGGCCTTCGGTTTTCATGATATCAGTGTGCTTGGCACTGCCGTGAACGAACGGGTTGATGCCCATCGCCACGCCTTCCGGGTTTTTGTGGATCAGCAGTTCAAAACCGTATTCCTTCGCGGTGCGATCACGGAATTGGTACATTTCACTGAATTTCCAGCCGGTATCCACGTGCAGCAGAGGGAACGGCAGCGTGCCCGGGTAAAAGGCCTTACGCGCCAGGTGCAGCATCACGGAAGAGTCTTTACCGATGGAATAGAGCATCACCGGGTTGCCGAATTCAGCGGCGACTTCACGGATGATATGGATACTCTCCGCCTCCAATTGCCGCAAATGAGTGAGTCGTTTTTCGTCCATAACAGATCCTTAAGCCAAATTCACGACGGCTGGGCGTGATACCCCTTCCGTCTGCGGTTGATGCCCAAACCAGGCGATTTGGTGATGTAACTCCACCACTTCGCCGATCACCAGCAGCGCCGGTAACGGTGCCTGTTGAGCCAATTGTTCGAGTTGTTGCAGCGTACCGGTTTGCACCAGTTGGTCCGCACGCGTGCCGCGGCTGATGACCGCTACGGGCGTCGTGGCCGCGCGGCCGTGGGCTATCAGGCGCTGGCTAATATCCGCCGCCTTCATGGTGCCCATATAGATAGCCAGAGTCTGACGCGCACGCGCCAGGTCGGCCCAGTCCAGCCCATCGCCGTCGGGACGACAGTGACCGGTAATAAAGGTGACACTTTGTGCGTGATCGCGGTGCGTCAGCGGGATACCTGCATAGGCAGTAGCCCCGGCGGCAGCGGTCACACCCGGCACCACCTGGAACGGAATGCCTGCCGCAGCAGCCACCTGCAATTCTTCGCCACCCCGACCAAAGATAAAGGGATCGCCCCCCTTCAACCGCACCACACGCTTGCCCTGTTGCGCCAGTTCCACCAGCAGGCGGTTGGTTTCTTCCTGGATCACCGAATGCGCGCCGGCGCGTTTGCCCACGCAGATGCGTTCGGCATCGCGACGAACCAAATCAAGGATTTCATCGCTGACCAGATGGTCATACAGCACCACGTCGGCCTGCTGCATCACCTGCAGCCCGCGTAGGGTCAGTAACCCCACGTCGCCCGGCCCGGCGCCCACCAGCGAGATTTCTCCCTGAGTGCCTTCACTGCCCTGGACAAACTGCTGTAAGTCCTGCTCCAGTTGCCGTTCCGCCTCGGCAGTTTGGCCATTGGCCACCAGCGTTGCGAAACGGCCACCAAAGGTTTTTTCCCAAAAGCGCCGGCGTTCACCGATCGCATTCAGCCGTTGTTTCACCTGCCCGCGCCAGCGCCCGGCGACCTCGGCCATCTGCCCCAGGCTGGCGGGCAACAAGGCTTCGAGTTTTTCACGCAGCATGCGCGCCAACACCGGCGCCTGGCCGCTGGAAGAGACGGCCACCACCAGGGGTGAACGGTCGATTATCGACGGGAAGATGAACGAGCAACGCGGCTGATCGTCCACCACATTGGCCAGCACCCGGCGTTTGTCCGCTTCGGCAAACACCTCGGCGTTCAACGCATTGTCATCAGTGGCTGCAATCACCAGGAAAACATCATCCAGTTGCTGAGCGACAAAAACTTGTCCCAGCCAGTGGACTTGCCCCTGCTGACGTAATTGTTCGAGTATCGGTGAGAGTGACTGCGCAACTATCCGTATTTCAGCCCCGGCGCGCAGGAGAAGATCAACTTTGCGCGCAGCCACTTCACCGCCGCCAACGACCAGCACCGGACGTTGTTTTAGGTCGGCAAATATAGGTAGATAGTCCACAACAGCCTTTTCATCTATGCAGAAAGATACTGTGACTATACGGGCTGAGATTTAGCCTCTGAAATGACGAAAAGGAATGACTAGTGCAATAATGGAATAAGGCACGCCGCGTCAGGGTTTGCGGCGGTTTCACGCCCGGTATGGCCACAGCGATGAACCAGCCCAGGCAGGCGCCAGGGGGCGGAAGTTAAAACCAAAACTTCGCGGCAGTCATACACAGTCCGGCTACAACCAATATGGTGCTAACCATCCATTTGGTTTGATTAGTCATCTCTTTATGAACCAAACCGATCTCCCGATGCAGCAATCCCACTTCCTTATGCAAATCGCCTTTGGTAACAAACTCCACTGAACGCATAGTCAGCGTCGCTAAATCGGTTTTGACCTGATTAAGAGTAAGTTCCACATACTCAGCTTTCTTCTTTATCAGGCAAAACCTGTTATCACACTTGTCCAACATCAGGGTTTCTCCTTCGATCCGTATGAACCTTATCGCCGAATAATAAACCACATATTTTACATGGTTAAATACCGATTCCCGTAATATGCCCAGCATTTCGCAAAATGTGTTGCACGAACCCGGGATCGATATCAATAGTTGCGCACAGCGCCGAAATTTTGCCTGCACAGCGTAAATTTCAGAGCGGAGGAAATTGTTTAATCTGCCGCCGAGTCTCATACTGAGAGCCGCAAAAAGAATCGGTATTACCGACATTAAAAAGAAGGATTTTTCGGTATGTTTTCCCGCTTTTACCTGAAGACCGGCCTGCTGGTAGCAGTGCTTGGCGGTATTTTCAGCGTTTCGGCTGCCGCCCAGCCCGCGAAAGAGGCCCCAATGGGCAAATTCGCCGCCGATCAAATTCGTCATATTGCCACCTATTTCCCCGGCCGTATGGCAGGCAGCCCAGCCGAATTGCTCACCGCCGACTATCTGAACCAGCAGTTCAGCAAGATGGGGTATCAGAGCGATATCCGCAGTTTCAATACCCGGTATATCTACACCAGCAAAGACGGCAAGAAGAACTGGAATAACGTCACCGCCAGCTCGGTGATCGCCGCCAAAAATGGCAGTAATCCGCAGCAAATCCTGATCGTCGCGCATTTTGATACCTATACGCCGAAGAGCGATGCCGATCTGGACAACAATCTCGGCGGCTTGACGCTACAGGGCGTCGATGACAATGCCTCTGGCGTTGGTGTGATGTTGGAGTTGGCGGAACGCCTGAAGAATATCCCCACGACTTACGGCCTGCGCTTTGTCGCCACCAGCGCCGAAGAGATCGGTTCGCTGGGTGCACAGAACTATTTGCAACGCATGAGCCCGGAAGAGAAACGTAATACGCTGCTGGTGATTAACCTCGATAGCCTGATTACCGGCGATCGCCTGTACTTCAATTCCGGTCTCAACACGCCGCCGAAACTGGCGAAACAGAGCCGCGATCGCGCGCTGGATATTGCCCATCGCTACGGTATCGCTGCCGCCACTAACCCGGGCACTAAGGCACACCCAAAAGGCACCGGCTGCTGCTCCGATCAGGAAGTGTTTGATAAAGCCGGTATCCCGGTACTGGCCGTCGAAGCCACCAATTGGTCACTGGGTGATAAAGACGGCTATCAACAACGCGCCGTCAGTCCGCATTTCCCACAGGGCGTGAGCTGGCATCGCCCGCAGTACGATAACCTGCAATACCTGGAGCGTAATCTGCCAGGGCGAATCGACAAGCGCAGCCGCGAGAGCGTGCAGATCCTGTTGCCGCTGATCAAAGAGCTGGCACAGGCACACCCGATAAAAACACCCAAGAAGAAGTAGTCCGTAACAGAAATAACAAGGGCCCAGCAAATGCTGAGCCCCTGGCCGGTTTAATAGGATATTAGCCTTCGTGCAGGCCACACTCACGCTTCAGACCGAAGAAGCGGGTTTCTTCCTCGCTCATGCCCGGTTCCCATTTCTGCGTAGTATGGGTATCCCCTACCGACAGATAGCCTTGCTCCCACAACGGGTGGTAACTCAGGCCGTGCTCGGTGAGGTATTGATAAATTTTGCGGTTGTCCCAGTCGATAATCGGCAGGATCTTGAACACCCCGCGTTGTACCGCCAACACTGGCAAATGAGCGCGACTGCCAGATTGCTCACGGCGCAGGCCGGCGAACCAGGTCTGTCCGCCCAAAGTTTCCAGCGCGCGGTTCATCGGTTCAACCTTGTTAAGCTGGTTGTACTTCTCGATGCCCTCAACGCCCTGCTCCCACAGTTTGCCATAGCGTGCCTCCTGCCAGGCAGGCGACTGCTCGGCGCGGAACACCTGCAGGTTCAGCTTCAGTTTGTCAGCCAACTGGTCGATAAACTGATAGGTTTCCGGGAACAGATAGCCGGTATCGGTGAGGATCACCGGGATATCCGGCTTGATCCGGGTTACCAGATGCAGGCACACCGCGGCCTGAATGCCAAAGCTTGAAGAGAGCACAAACTCGCCCGGCAGATGTTCCAGAGCCCATTCCACACGTTGCTCGGCAGAAAGGGTTTCCAACTGACCATTAACCACCGCCAGTGCCAACGCCTGCCCAGATTTGGGCAGCGCATTGAGCTCTGCCAGATTGAATTCAGCCATGTTGCCTGCCTCCTGATGCTTGAATCATACCGCGCAGATCCAGCCCCCTGTAACAGCAGGGCCAAATGGCGTCAGTCCCAGAAATCCTGTGCCGGATCAACCACCGGCCGGACCACACCGGCGCGGATGGTGAAATCACCAAAGCCTTCGCCTGCCGTGCGCTCGGTGGCCCAACGGCCCACCAGTTGGTCAATCTCTCGCAGAATTTCTTCTTCGTTAATATTTTCTCGGTACATACGCGGTATACGCGTGCCTTCGCGGTTACCGCCCAAATGCAGGTTATAACGGCCAACCGCTTTACCCACCAGGCCAATCTCCGCCAGCAGCGCACGACCACAGCCATTCGGGCAGCCGGTGATGCGCAATACGATGTGCTCGTCCCCCACGCCGTGCCGATGCAGGATCCCTTCCACCTTGGTGACGAACTCCGGCAAGAAACGCTCGGCCTCCGCCATTGCCAACGGGCAGGTCGGGAAGGATACGCAAGCCATCGAGTTTTGGCGCTGTACGCTGACCCCATCGTCGATCAGACCATGATCTCGCGCCAGAGCTTCGATCTTCGCCTTCTCGCTTTCCGGCACGCCGGCGACGATCAGGTTCTGGTTGGCGGTCAGGCGGAAATCCCCTTTGTGGATCCGCGCGATCTCGGCAACGCCGGTTTTCAGCGGACGCCCCGGGTAATCCAATAACCGACCGTTCTCAATAAACAGCGTCAGGTGCCATTGGTTATCAATACCTTTCACCCAACCAATGCGATCGCCGCGACCGGTGAATTCGTACGGGCGGATTGGCTCGAAAGTGATGCCTGCCCGTTTTTCCACTTCAGCACGGAAGGTGTCGACCCCGACGCGCTCCAGCGTATATTTGGTTTTGGCGTTCTTGCGATCGGTACGATTACCCCAGTCGCGTTGAGTGGTCACTACCGCTTCCGCGACGGCCAGCGTGTGTTCCAGCGGGATATAGCCGAATTCACTGGCCTGGCGGGCATAAGTTTTCTTGTTGCCGTGTTCAATCGACAAACCACCGCCCACCAGCAGGTTGAAGCCCACCAGCTTGCCGTTTTTGGCGATCGCAACGAAGTTCATGTCGTTAGCGTGCAGATCAACGTCATTCTGCGGCGGGATCACCACCGTGGTTTTAAATTTGCGCGGCAGATAGGTAGCACCGAGGATTGGCTCTTCGTCGGTGGTCGCCACTTTTTCCTGATCCAGCCACACTTCTGCATAAGCGCGGGTACGCGGTAGCAGGTGTTCAGAAATCTTCTTCGCCCACTCGTAGGCTTCCTGATGCAGCTCAGACTCTACCGGGTTGGAGGTACAAAGTACGTTGCGGTTGACGTCGTTGGCGGTAGCCAGTGCATCCAGGCCCAATCGGCCCAGCAGTTGGTGAACCGGCTTCACGTTGCCCTTCAAAATGCCATGGAACTGGAAGGTCTGACGGTTGGTGATACGAATGCTGCCGTAAAGCGTGCTTTCCTGCGCAAACTTATCAATGCCCAGCCACTGCTGCGGGGAAATAATCCCCCCCGGCAGACGGCAACGCAGCATCATCGCGTGGCGCGGCTCCAGCTTCTGCTCGGCACGTTCGGCACGAATATCACGGTCGTCCTGCTGGTACATGCCGTGAAAACGGATCAGCAGGAAGTTGTCACCGGTAAAACCGCCGGTCAGGCCGTCCTTCAAATCTTCAGCGATGGTGCCGCGCAGGAAGTTACTTTCTTTCTTCAAACGCTCGGCATCGGCCAATTTGCCTTCAACCACCAGAGGCCCCGGGTGTTTATCACTCATCAGTAAACATCTCGCTGATAACGGCGCTCAAGGCGCAGCTCACTTAAAAATTCATCCGCCAGCTCGGCATCCATACCACCGTGCTCGGCCACCAGTTCCAGTAATGTATTTTCCACGTCCTTCGCCATGCGGTTTGCATCGCCACAGACATAAATGTGTGCGCCTTCCTGGATCCAACGCCACACTTCCGCGCCCTGTTCGCGCAGTTTGTCTTGCACGTAGACTTTATGTTGCTGGTCGCGTGACCAGGCCAGATCGATGCGGGTCAGCAGGCCGTCCTTCACATAGCGCTGCCATTCGACCTGATACAGGAAATCCTCGGTAAAGTGCGGGTTGCCGAAGAACAGCCAGTTCTTACCACCGGCACCGTCAGCATCACGCTGCTGCATAAAGGCACGGAACGGCGCAATGCCGGTACCCGGACCAATCATGATCACCGGCGTTTCCGGGTTGACCGGCAAACGGAAGTTGTCGTTATGTTCGATGAAGACCCGCAGGTCGCCATCCTCTTCCAGACGATCGGCCAGGAAACTGGAGGCGCCACCGGCACGTTCGCGGCCGTCGATATCGTAGCGCACCACACCGACGGTAACGTGCACTTCGTTTTCGTTCTCAGCCTGCGAGGAAGCGATGGAATACAGACGCGGAGTCAGCGGACGCAGTAAAGCAATCAACTGTTCGGCGTTAAGATCGGCCGGGGCCTGACGCACCATGTCGACAATCGGCGTGTTGTGCGCGTAATGCTGCAGCGCCGCTTTATCCGCCAGCAGGCCGATCAACTTCTCATCACGCGACAGGGCCGCGTATTTGTCGACAATCAGCGTGGTGTTCTGCGTCAGCTCAAAATGGCTGCGCAACGCTTGCGCCAGCGGCAAGGTTTTGCCTTCCACTTCCACCGACTCGTCGCCTTTCAGCCACAGCAGCTGCACCAGCTCATCCACCAGCGCAGGATCGTTATCGAACCAGACGCCCAGCGCGTCACCCGGTCGGTAACGCAAGCCAGAATCGCCCAGGTCGATCTCGATATGGCGCACGTCTTTGTCTGACGCACGGCCGGTAATTTTTTGCTTCACTGCCAGTTGCGCGGTCAGCGGCTGTTCTTTGCTGTATGGGCTGCTGTCGAGCAGATCAACCGCGCCGCTGGCAAGCTGGCCCGGTGCAGCGTTTTCAGCCGGGGCACGTGCTTTCAGCACTTCCACTACCTGTTTACGCCAGGCCGTGGCCAGTTCCTGATATTCCACGTCGGCGTCAACCCGCTCGACCAGGCGCTCGGCACCCAGTTCGGCCAGTTTGCCGTCGAAGTCTTTCCCCGACTGACAGAAGTTTTCGTAGGAAGTATCCCCCAACCCGAATACCGCAAAAGCGGTCTCGTTGAGTTTGGGTGCTTTCTTTGAGAACAGGAATTTATGCAGCGCAACCGCCTCTTCCGCCGGATCACCTTCTCCCTGCGTGGAGGCGACGATCACCAGCAAACGTTCCTGGGCAATTTGCTTGAACTTGTAGTCACCGGCGTTCACCAGAGTGACGCTCAATTTGGCGGCCAACAGATCGTCACGCAGCTGTTCTGCCAGACGGCGTGCATTACCGGTTTGCGACGCGGAGATCAGCGTGATGCTGGCGGCAGCCGAGGCCACCGGCGCAATGGCTACGGTGCCAGGCTGTTGATTGACCATTCCCCAGAAATAACCTGACAGCCACGCCAGCTGCGTTGGTGAATATTCACCAATCGCCGCCTGCAGGCGCGCCAGCTGTTCGGGCGTCAGCGGGAGCAAAGATGTTGGAGGTGCCTGAGTCGTCATTGCAGTACTTATTTCCTATACTTGGCACCTATCCAGCCAGGTGCTCGCCAATGTCAGTCGCTGTCTTTTCGTTCAGTCCGTGGTGCTGAAAAGATCAGGATAGTTTGTAAGGTTACCGAGCAGATTAGCAACGATTAAATAAGGGATAGCCATAAATAATAACTAAAATGACTAAGCGGTTTTTCTGGTAAGGGTTAGCAGTTAAAGCGTTAAGGTATATTTTTTATCCATATGAAAATAAAGATGTTTTTTTGAAGCTTATTGAATGACTCGTATTTACCACTCATTACCCCAACCGATAGGTCTATCCGCGACCAAACAAAAAAAGTGTTAAGACCGCTTTGCCGCGGCTGGCAGTAGACCAAAGCAGTATAAATGGCAAGCAGGCTCCATTTCCGGTAAACTTCGGCGGTTTTTGAGTCAATGAGGCCGTAATAATGGCAACCACGCTGTTTAAAGATTTTCAGTTTGAAGCCGCACACCGCTTGCCGAACGTCGCGGAGGGCCATAAATGTGGTCGTCTACACGGGCATTCGTTTATGGTGCGTCTGGAAGTGACCGGTGAAGTCGATGCACACACCGGTTGGGTGATGGATTTCGCCGAGCTTAAAGCCGTGTTCTCCCCTATCTGGGAGCGCCTGGATCACAATTATCTAAACGATATTCCAGGATTGGAAAATCCCACCAGCGAAGTTCTCGCCGCCTGGATTTGGCAGCAGCTCAAACCCCAGTTGCCGGAACTGACTGCGGTGATGGTGAAAGAAACCTGTACCGCGGGATGTGTGTATAAAGGTTAAAGAAAGGGCGCCGATGGCGCCCTGAGTTTTAAGCGATGTTCAGATATTTATGGGTCTGCATCGACAGGCGCCAGTTGCGCGCAATGCAGGTTTCAATACACAGGCGGGTCGCCTCATCCTTCTGACTGATCGGCTGCAACGCGATAATCCGCGGTTTCTCATCATGCAGCGTCGCCAGCAGCGCATCCAGCGCTTCAATATCACGCTCACGTCCGACCGGATGCTTTACTTCATCGGCGCGTTGCAAAGCCTGGCTCAGCACCTTCATGCCACCGCGCATATTCACCTTGGGTGAAACCGTTACCCAGGTTTTCGCCGAGCATTGGATCTCGTGGGTGCCGCTGGTTTCAATCTGGCAACCGTAGCCGTGCTCTTCGAGTAATTCAGTCAGCGGAGTCAGATCGTAAATGCAGGGTTCACCGCCGGTGATCACCACGTGGCGAGCGGTGTAGCCTTGTTGGCGAATGACCGCCAGTAACTGCTCGGCGCTGGCGCTGCCCCAGGCGTCGCTCTCTTCGGTTTTCACCAAAATCCGTTGCATATCAACTTCCCGATTGGCTTCCTTTTCCCAGGTATGTTTGGTATCGCACCAGCTGCATCCTACCGGGCAGCCCTGCAGGCGGATAAAAATGGCCGGAACGCCGGTAAAAAAGCCTTCGCCCTGCAAGGTTTGGAACATTTCATTAATCGGGTACTGCATCGGTATCTCAATCTGGAAAGGTAAAAAGGGATTATCGCAGATTCCAGCCCGGCGACCAAACGGGCGAAATTGTATTAAATTTTATCCACCGCTCGGCGGGCAGCCGATCTCACCGGCTATCGGCTTCATTTAATTCACTTACTGGGCCATACCCTGCCGCTGACGATGTAATCTGCTTCGCAAAAACAACATTTATTTAACGTATAAGATGAAAATATTTGACATAAACCGCCTGCGCGCAGATGTATATACAGGCAAGCACAAGCCGGACGCCAGTTTCGGCGGTTCATCCACCACAATCACATCTGCGTTTAGAGGGTGCCATGGCTCATTCCACCGAGTTGAATATTCAGCAGGCCATCGACGACAGCAAATTCTCGCTGTTTCACTGGGCCTTGATCATATTGGGATTCCTGATCCTGGCCATTGATGGCTTTGACACTGCGGCTATGGGGTATATCGCCCCTTCGGTCGCCAAAGACTGGGGCATTGTAAAACAGGATCTCGGCCCGGTACTGAGCGCCGCCCTGTTGGGCCTGTCACTCGGTGCACTGGTTGCCGGACCGATCTCCGACCGTATCGGTCGCAAACGGGTATTGGTGTTTTCATGCCTGTTCTTCGGTCTTTCAAGCCTGGCCACCGCCTATGCCGGGTCACTCAATAGCCTGACGCTGTGGCGTTTTCTCACCGGTCTGGGGCTGGGAGCGGCAATGCCGAACGCCATCACGCTGATTTCCGAATATGCACCGCAGCGCTGCCGTTCATTGGCGATTAACACCATGTACTGTGGTTTCCCTCTGGGTGCCGCAGGCGGCGGAGCGATTTCGTCATGGCTTATCCCGGCCTATGGCTGGCACAGCGTGCTGTTGCTGGGAGCGATCGCTCCGCTGGTGCTGACGGTATTGTTGATCCTGTTCCTGCCGGAATCGGTCAAGTACATGGTTAACCGCGGTAAAGACGCGATCAAAATCAAACGCATTGCCCAGCGCTTTGTCAGCCAGGATCTCGACAAGGTAACCCGCTTCTATCTGTATGAAGAGAAACTGGCACAGTCGAAAACCAGCGTCGGCCTGTTGTTCACCCGGCCTTATCTGACCGGCACGCTGATGCTGTGGCTGACCTACTTTATGGGGCTGGTAATTTATTACGTGTTGCTGAGCTGGATGCCGATCCTGATGCAGGGGCTGGGCTATCAGTTGGAGCAGTCGGCGATCCTGACCTCGCTGTTCACCTTCGGCGGCACCCTTGGCATTCTGGTGGCCGGCTGGCTGATGGATCGCTGGAATGCCCATAAGGTGGTGTCGAGCGGCTTTGTCATTACCGCGCTGCTGATCGTGGCGATGGCCACCGAGGACAGCCATATCGTGCTGCTGGGCACCTTTATCTTCCTGATGGGGATTACCATGAACGGCGCGCAGTCCGGCCTGCAAACGCTGGCGGCGACCTTCTACCCCACCCACAGTCGCGCAACCGGCATTGCCTGGATGCAGGGCATCGGCCGCTTTGGTGGCGTGGCAGGAACCATGATGGGGGCGCAACTGCTGGCCATGCAGTGGGAAGTACAGAGTATTTTGATGTTCCTGTGCGTACCGGCGTTGATCGCCGCTATTGCCACGGTATTCAAAATGACCCGCAGAGCGGTATTACAGCCTGCTGCATAAAGAAAAATGCCCGCCCTCTCGCGGGCGTTTTGCTTGCAGCGATAGGACTTTTTTATCACAGGGCCTAACTTGTAATAGGTATGTAAATTTATTGTGATTGGACGCGCAAAATTGACCCATTTTTAATTCATTTTTGTTGAATAGCTCACTGTTCTCCCCTGCCCAGCTAATGGACACAACGTCTGATTAAACGGCATCATACTGATTAATAAAGAAAATAACTTTCTCTTATGCCATTTTTGGCATTCACTGGTCGGTGTTGCATATGCTTGTACATACAAGTATATGTTAATAAACCCTACGCATTGTTATGGCGTGGTGATTCACCCCACCGCGTTATGGGATTCTGTACCAATACTGTTTGAGGAAAATGCTGTGACTGCAAATAACAAAGTTCGCAATGTCGAAGTACGCGCACCACGCGGCACAAAATTAAATGCAAAAAGCTGGCTGACCGAAGCGCCGTTGCGCATGCTGATGAACAACCTCGATCCTGAAGTGGCGGAGAACCCGCACGAGCTGGTGGTATATGGCGGTATTGGCCGCGCTGCGCGTGACTGGGATTGCTATGACAAGATTGTCGCCACCCTGAAAACCCTGGAAGACGACGAAACGCTGCTGGTGCAGTCCGGCAAACCGGTTGGGGTATTCAAAACCCACAGCAACGCACCACGCGTGCTGATCGCCAACTCCAACCTGGTGCCTCACTGGGCAACCTGGGAACACTTTAACGAACTGGACGCCAAAGGCCTGGCCATGTACGGCCAGATGACCGCCGGCAGCTGGATCTACATCGGCAGCCAGGGCATCGTCCAGGGTACCTACGAGACCTTCGTGGAAGCGGGTCGCCAGCATTATGACGGCAGCCTGCAGGGCCGCTGGGTGCTGACCGCCGGTCTGGGTGGCATGGGTGGCGCACAGCCGCTGGCCGCGACATTGGCAGGCGCTTGCTCGCTGAACATCGAATGCCAGCAGAGCCGCATCGATTTCCGTCTGAAAACCCGCTACGTCGATGAACAAGCGGTGGATCTGGACGACGCACTGGCTCGCATCAAGAAATACACCGCTGAAGGCAAAGCCATCTCCATCGCCCTGTGCGGTAACGCGGCGGACGTTCTGCCGGAACTGGTACGCCGCGGCGTGCGTCCGGACATGGTCACCGACCAGACCAGCGCCCACGATCCGCTGAACGGCTACCTGCCTAAGGGCTGGAGCTGGGAAGAATACCGTCAGCGTGCGCTGACCGAACCCGCTCAGGTGGTTATCGCCGCCAAGCAGTCAATGGCCGAACACGTCGAAGCCATGCTGGCGTTCCAGAAAATGGGCGTGCCAACCTTCGACTATGGCAACAACATTCGTCAGATGGCGAAAGAAATGGGCGTCAGCAACGCCTTTGATTTCCCGGGCTTCGTACCTGCTTACATCCGCCCGCTGTTCTGTCGCGGTGTTGGCCCATTCCGCTGGGCTGCACTGTCCGGCGATCCGCAAGACATCTACAAAACCGACGCCATGGTTAAAGAGCTGATCCCGGATGACGAGCATCTGCACCGCTGGCTGGATATGGCGCGCGAGCGCATCAGCTTCCAGGGCCTGCCGGCACGTATCTGCTGGGTCGGTCTGGGCCAGCGCGCCAAGCTGGGTCTGGCGTTCAACGAAATGGTCCGCAGCGGTGAGCTGTCCGCACCAATCGTGATCGGCCGTGACCATCTGGACTCCGGCTCGGTTGCCAGCCCGAACCGTGAAACCGAATCGATGAAAGACGGTTCAGACGCCGTCTCTGACTGGCCACTGCTTAATGCCCTGCTCAATACCGCCAGTGGCGCGACCTGGGTTTCTCTGCACCACGGTGGTGGCGTCGGCATGGGCTTCTCCCAGCATTCCGGTATGGTTATCGTTTGTGACGGCACCGATGAAGCCGCAGAACGCATCGCCCGCGTATTACATAATGACCCAGCCACCGGCGTGATGCGTCATGCCGATGCCGGTTACGACATCGCCATTGAATGCGCCCGAGAGCAAGGGTTGAACCTGCCGATGGTGGCTGCGACTCAAGGAGACAAAGCATGAAAGCGCTGACTATCCGCCCAGGTCACCTGACACTGGCGCAACTGCGTGAAGTTTACCTACACCCGGTCACCCTGACACTGGACGACAATGCCTACGCCGACATCCAGCAGAGTGTCGCCCTGGTTGAGCGTATCGTTGAGGAAGACCGCACCACTTACGGTATCAACACCGGTTTCGGCTTGTTGGCATCCACCCGCATCGCCCGCGAAGATCTGGAAAATCTGCAGCGTTCGATCGTGCTGTCACACGCTGCCGGTGTCGGAGCGCCAACCGACGATAGCCTGGTGCGTCTGATTATGGTGTTGAAGATCAACAGCCTGTCGCGCGGTTTTTCCGGCATCCGTCTGGAAGTGATCCAGGCGCTGATGGCGCTGGTCAACGCCGAAGTTTACCCGCATATCCCGCTGAAAGGCTCCGTTGGCGCTTCCGGCGACCTGGCACCGTTGGCACACATGAGTCTGGTGCTGCTGGGTGAAGGCAAGGCCCGTTATCAGGGCGAATGGCTGCCCGCCACCGAAGCACTGGCCAAAGCGGGCCTGAAACCGCTGACGCTGGCGGCCAAAGAAGGCCTGGCGCTGCTGAACGGCACCCAGGTTTCCGCCGCCTTCGCCCTGCGTGGCCTGTTTGATGTAGAAGATCTGTACGCCGCAGCAACGGTCACCGGTAGCATGACAGTGGAAGCCGCTCTGGGCTCACGCAGCCCGTTCGACGAGCGTATTCATGCCGTGCGTGGCCAGCGCGGCCAGATTGACGCCGCCGCCGCTTACCGCCACCTGCTGGGTGAACGCAGCGAAGTCTCCGATTCACACCGCAACTGCGACAAGGTGCAGGATCCGTACTCCCTGCGCTGCCAGCCGCAGGTGATGGGCGCCTGCCTGACCCAAATCCGCCAGGCCGCCGAAGTACTGGAAATCGAAGCCAACGCCGTCTCCGACAACCCACTGGTGTTCGCAGAACAGGGTGACGTGCTGTCCGGCGGTAACTTCCACGCCGAGCCGGTCGCGATGGCTGCCGACAATCTGGCGCTGGCGTTTGCCGAAATTGGCTCGTTGTCCGAACGTCGCATCTCGCTGATGATGGATAAGCACATGTCGCAACTGCCACCTTTCCTGGTGGACAACGGCGGGGTGAACTCCGGCTTTATGATTGCTCAGGTTACCGCCGCGGCGCTGACCAGCGAAAACAAGGCACTGGCGCACCCGGCCAGCGTCGACAGCATCCCAACCTCCGCCAACCAGGAAGACCATGTTTCCATGGCACCGGCCGCCGGTCGTCGCCTGTGGGAAATGGCGGATAACGTACGCGGCATTCTGGCCGTTGAATGGCTGGCTGCCTGTCAGGGACTGGATCTGCGTAAAGGGCTGAAAACCACCGAAAGTCTGGAGCAGGCTCGTCGGGTGCTACGCGAGCAAGTCAGTTACTACGACAAGGATCGTTTCTTCGCCCCCGACATTGAAGCTGCCAGCCTGCTGTTGGCGGCTGGTCATCTGACCTCTTTGATGCCTGCAGCGCTGCTGCCTAGCCAGGCATAAATAAAACCTACCACGCAGTTTGTTCTGTCCCACCGGGCGCGTTCCGCCCGGTGCGGATAGCGCGTGCCTGTTCTGCCGTAAAAACTCGACGGGAAGCAACATGCATAACGAAACAACACAACTCAGACGCGGATTAAACGCGCGACATATCCGCTTTATGGCACTCGGTTCCGCCATCGGTACCGGCCTGTTTTATGGCTCCGCCGGGGCGATACAACTGGCCGGTCCTGCGGTGCTGCTGGCCTATCTGGTGGGCGGCGCGGCGGTGTTTATGGTGATGCGCGCACTGGGTGAAATGGCGGTACATCAGCCGGTTTCCGGTTCGTTCGGCCACTACGCCAGCCACTATCTCGGCCCGCTGGCCGGTTTCCTCACCGGCTGGACCTATACCTTCGAAATGGTGATTGTCGCCTTGGCGGACGTGACCGCCTTCGGCATCTATATGGGGCTGTGGTTCCCGGACGTCGCCCAATGGGTGTGGGTGCTTAGCATCATTATGTTTATCGGCGCGCTCAATCTGTGCAGCGTGAAAGTGTTCGGTGAAATGGAGTTCTGGCTGTCGCTGATCAAGGTTGCAGCCATTGTGGCAATGATAGTCGGCGGTGCGGCGGTGATGCTGTTTGGTTTCGGCCAGACTCAGCACGCCACCGGCATCAGCAATCTGTGGGAACACGGCGGCTTTATGCCTAACGGCTTCAGCGGCGTGGTCGCTTCATTGGCGGTCGTGATGTTCGCCTTTGGCGGCATTGAGATCATCGGCATCACCGCCAGCGAGGCGAAAGACCCCGCGAAGGTCCTGCCGAAGGCGATCAATGCGGTTCCGATTCGTATCCTGCTGTTCTATGTGCTGACACTGCTGGTACTGATGGCTATCTATCCGTGGAACAGCATCGGTCAGAACGGCAGCCCATTTGTTGAGATCTTCAGCAATCTGGGGATCAGCTCCGCCGCCAACGTGTTGAACGTGGTGGTGATCACCGCCGCGATTTCCGCCATCAACAGCGATATTTTCGGTGCGGGCCGCATGATGTACGGCATGGCGCAAGATGGCCAGGCGCCGAAAAGCTTTACCCGGTTGACCAATAACGGCGTGCCCTGGATGACGGTGCTGGTGATGTCGGTGGCCCTGCTGCTGGGCGTGGTGCTCAACTACCTGATGCCTAAACAGGTGTTTATGATCATCGCCTCCATTGCCACCTTCGCCACCGTCTGGGTGTGGCTGATGATCTTGCTGTCGCAGATCGCCATGCGCCGCACGCTGACGCCGCAAGAGGTCAGCAAACTGAGTTTCCCGGTGCCATGGTGGCCGGTCGCACCGGCACTGGCAACGATATTTATGCTGTTCGTTATCGGCCTGCTCGGTTACTTCGAAGACAGCCGCATCGCCCTGTACGTTGGGCTGGTGTGGGTGGCCTTCCTTACCCTGGCTTACTGGTTGTGGGTGCGTAAAAAAGGCAGGGGTTCACCCGTCACGTCCTCACCACAGCATTAACCTCACGAGCCTGCTGGCACCGGACATCGCCAGCAGCGCCGCGCTGTTGCAGAATGAGCTGGCGCTGGCGGAGATTGCCCCGGCCTTACTGTAACCCCCGTCCCTGCCCGCCGGGCGGGGGCACCAAGGTTAGCGCTGAGCCAGAGCCTCACGGATATCTGCCTGCAGATCGCTCAGATCTTCCAGCCCGGCAGACAGTCGCACCAAACCGTCGCTGATATGGTGACGCTGCCGCTCCTCGGCGCTGTAGGCCGAGTGCGTCATGCTCGCCGGGTGTTGGGCCAGAGATTCACAATCCCCCAGGCTGACCGCGCGCAAGATGAGGCCTAGCCCATTGAGGAAGCGGATCCCCGCGGCCATACCGCCTTTCAGTTCAAATGCCAGCATGCCGCCTGGCCGCGCCATTTGCCGCTGCGCCAATGCATACTGCGGGAAGTCCTCCAGACCGGGATAATAAACCCGTTCCACCGCCGAATGCTGCGCCAGCATTTCCGCCAGGTGCTGAGCGTTATCGCAGTGGCGCTCCATACGCAGCGGCAAGGTTTTCAGCCCACGCAGCAGCAACGCGGCATCCTGTGCCGACAGTACCGCGCCGTTCATGTCTTTCAGACCGACCAAACGGATGTCCTGCGCCAGATCCTGACGCGTCACCGCCAGACCGGCCAATAAGTCACCGTGCCCCCCGATGTATTTGGTGGCGGAATGCACCACAATGTCCGCCCCCAACTCCAGCGGCCGTTGCAGATACGGCGTGCAATAGGTGTTATCCACCAGCAACAGCGCCCCCTGACGGTGAGCAATCTCGGCGACCGCAGCAATATCGACCAGCCGCATATTTGGGTTAGCTGGCGTTTCGCAATACACCAGCCGGGTACGCGGCCCTATCGCCGCCGCCAACCGCTCTGGCCGGGTCAGGTCAACGTGGGTGACTTTCACACCGTAACGTGCCAGTCCATGATGGAAGTAGCTGAAAGTGCAGCCATAAATGGTTTCATCGACGATCAGCTCATCCCCCGGGCTGAGCAGCGTCCAGCAGCAGGCGGTAATCGCGCCCATGCCGGAGGCAAAAGCCACCGCTGCCTCCCCACCTTCCAGATCGGCAATTCGCTGTTCCAGCAGGTTAACCGTTGGGTTGGCAATACGTGAATAAAAATAGCCTGGCTCAGTGCCAGCAAAACAGGCACCGCCGTATTCCGCCGTCGGGAAGGTAAAGGTCGAACTCATAAACACCGGTGGGCAGAGCGCCCCCAGATATTGCTGGGGATCGTAGCCGTGGTGGATCGCTCGCGTGGCAAAGCCGTGCCTGAGGATGGCAGACATAACAACTCCTTTCCTGAATGAGTGAAAGCAATTCCAATGATTCCGATTAAACCTCTGGGGGCAGTGCTCCGCTGCGCACCCGCTGGCCGATGATTTGCAGGGTACGTAGCACCAGCATCAGGCCCAGCAAGGTATCTGGCTGACGCAACAAGGCATACAGCGAGCGAAAATTAGCGGGTGAGGGATCCGACTGCAGCTCGGTATGCGCCATCTTTAATGCCATTCCCCCTTCCCACCCCGCAGCCACCAGGCCTTCAAACACGCCGGACAATTTCTCCACCAGCGCGTTATCGGCGATATCCACCAGATCCGACAGCAGCGACAGCAGATCGACCACGTTATCGAGTCGCCCACCGGCCAGCAGTGGCTGTAACTTGTCCAGCAAGGGTGCCAGGGATTGTTGTTCAGATGCGTTCATAGGCCCTCCGTTAGATCAGCCCGCGTACCGTTGCCCAATAGAGCCCGCGATTAAAGCCGTTGCGCAGCATGCCGCCCACTTTGGTTGACGGTGTCGGCAGCACATCGTGGCGATAGTCATAGACCAGCGGCATACCGGCTTGCAGCCCCATTTGGGCGATCGCCTGTACTTTGCCGTCGTAGTGGCTGACGGTTTGGCCCAGTCGCAGTTCAGCCACGATATTGTCAGCGATCACCGGTGCCTGATTGTGGCAAGAGCCACCGGCCTTGCTGACCGGCAGATCCACCGTATCGCCGATAACATAAACCCCCTGCTGACCATAAACCTGTAACGTCTGGTGGTCGGTCGGCAGCCAGCCTTCGCCAGTGTTGCCCTCACTCAGACCGGTATTGCACACCGCCTCCACCGCGCGGATCGGTGGCGTGGCCATAAGAATATCGAACGGCTGTTCCTCACCCTCGGCGGAGTAAGCAATTTTCTGCTGTGCGTCCACCCGGCTGAGAGTAAACCCACGCTGATGACGGATATCACGCGCCGCGAAGATGCCGGGCAAGGCCTCGGCGGTTGGACGTTGCAAAAACAAACAGTTACGCAGCAACTGCGAGACACTGGGATAGGTATAAACAATTTCGACCGCCTTACGCACCCCGCGTCGACGCAGGTAATCATCGAGCATCAGCGTGGTTTCTATCGGTGCAATACCGCACTGATGCGGCACGTTAGGCGTTTCGGGGAAGGAGACGGTAATAAAAATTCGGCCTTTTTCAATCGTCGCCAGCTTTTGCGCCAGCTGTCGGGCTGCCTGATATTGGTAGAAGTGATCGCCCGCCTGCGCCAGCCCGTCGATACGATCCGGCCAGGGCACACAGCCAGTGGCAAACACCAAAAAATCATAGGGGTACTGTTTACCGCTGTGGCAATGGATCACCCGTTGAGATAAATCGAATCGCTCTGCCTTGTCGACAATAAACTTTATTTCCGGGCGTAACAGGCTTTGTTGAGAACGGGTTAATTCCTGCTTGAAGAAGGCGTTAAAAGCCACATACATAAATGCCGGTTTATAATAGTGAAACGGGGAGTCCGATATCATTAATAACTCAACTTTATTATTCACTATCTCCCGATGTAATTTCGCGGCCAGTAAATTAGCCAATATAGTCCCGCCAGTGCCACCACCGACTATCACAATCCTGTTTCGCATCAAACCCTCGCCCAGCCGGCCTGCGGGTCGGCAAATTGATAGGGGAACGAATTGAGGCAGGTTACTGCTATCCGAACTCTGCCTTACTGGCAGTCTAGTAACTAAAAATTATAAAGCAATTAAAAAGGGAATTTATAAATAGGAATTTTATTATTATAATTAAATTATAGAGTTATAAAACACCGAATCAATAATTAATAATATACTAATAAATAACACACTATAACTTACTGGAATCATAACTCGCTGGATAACACCTATAAAAAAACCCGCCGCAGCGGGTTTTTATTTAGCAACGAACCAAGCCGTTATTACTGACCTTTAACTTCTTTCAGGCCGTTGAACGGTGCGCGTGAACCCAGCGCTTCTTCGATACGGATCAGTTGGTTGTATTTAGCAACGCGGTCAGAACGGCTCATGGAACCGGTTTTGATCTGGCCAGCCGCAGTACCTACCGCGAGATCGGCGATAGTTGCGTCTTCGGTTTCACCTGAACGGTGAGAGATCACCGCGGTGTAGCCTGCGTCTTTCGCCATCTTGATAGCAGCCAGGGTTTCGGTCAGAGAACCGATCTGGTTGAATTTGATCAGGATGGAGTTAGCGATGCCTTTATCGATGCCTTCTTTCAGGATCTTGGTGTTGGTTACGAACAGGTCGTCGCCCACCAGCTGGATTTTGTCGCCCAGCACTTTGGTCTGGTATGCGAAACCATCCCAGTCAGATTCGTCCAGACCGTCTTCGATAGACACGATTGGGTACTGTTTGGTCAGGTCTTCCAGGAAGTGAGTGAACTCTTCGGAAGTGAAGGCTTTGTTGCCTTCGCCGGCCAGTACATATTTACCGTCTTTGTAGAACTCGGAAGCCGCACAGTCCATGGCCAGAGTCACATCTTTGCCCAGCTCGTAGCCTGCTGCTTTTACCGCTTCAGCGATAACAGCCAGCGCTTCAGCGTTGGAACCCAGGTTTGGTGCGTAGCCGCCTTCGTCACCGACAGCCGTGTTCAGACCTTTAGCCTTCAGCACTTTCGCCAGGTGATGGAATACTTCAGAACCGATGCGAACGGCTTCTTTCAGGGATTTCGCGCCAACCGGCTGAATCATAAATTCCTGAATATCGACGTTGTTGTCAGCGTGCTCGCCGCCGTTGATGATGTTCATCATAGGCAGTGGCATAGAGAATTTTCCTGGGGTGCCGTTCAGCTCAGCGATGTGCTCATACAGCGGCATACCTTTGGAAGCCGCAGCCGCTTTGGCAGCAGCCAGGGAAACCGCCAGAATGGCGTTAGCGCCGAATTGGGATTTGTTTTCGGTGCCGTCCAGGTCGATCATAATCTTGTCGATGTTAGCCTGGTCTTTGGCATCTTTACCCAGTACTGCCTGAGCAATCGGGCCGTTTACTGCAGCAACGGCTTTCAGTACGCCTTTACCCAGGAAACGAGACTTGTCACCGTCACGCAGTTCCAGTGCTTCACGGGAACCGGTAGAAGCACCTGACGGCGCAGCAGCCAGACCTACGAAACCGCCTTCCAGATGCACTTCGGCTTCAACAGTCG
Organism: Serratia proteamaculans; assembly: GCF_008830365.1. GTDB lineage: Bacteria > Pseudomonadota > Gammaproteobacteria > Enterobacterales > Enterobacteriaceae > Serratia > Serratia proteamaculans. Next base: position 71,548 of record NZ_WBKI01000003.1, read on the forward strand.
GGTTACCGCGGGAGTCGATGATTTCACGACCGATGACTTTAACGATTTTGGACATTAGGTTTTCCTCAGTACAAGTTAAACTAAAACTCCAGACAAACAGCGCGCGGTTCTCACCGCGCGCCGCCTACCAAATATTTTATTTCACCTGGCGCTTCTGATACTCACCAGCGGCCTTCACAAAGCCGGCGAACAACGGATGACCATCACGCGGCGTCGAAGTAAATTCCGGGTGGAACTGACAAGCTACAAACCACGGATGATTCGGCAGTTCGATAATCTCAACCAGCTTGTTGTCTGCAGAACGGCCGGCAACACGCAGCCCGGCGGCTTCGATCTGCTTCAACAGCATGTTGTTAACTTCATAGCGGTGACGATGACGTTCAACAATGGTCGGTTCGCCGTACATCTGACGTACCAGGCTATTGTCGGTCAGGTGGCATTGCTGGCCACCGACACGCATCGTGCCACCCAAATCGCTTTCTTCAGTACGCACTTCGACGTTGCCGTCTTCGTCACGCCACTCGGTGATCAACGCCACCACCGGGTACTTACAGTCTGGCACAAACTCGGTAGAGTTGGCGTTCTCCATACCCACCACGTTGCGGGCGAACTCCATCAGTGCCACCTGCATACCCAGACAGATGCCCAGATAAGGGATGTTATTTTCACGCGCAAAACGCGCGGTCATCACCTTGCCTTCCACACCACGGTAGCCGAAGCCGCCTGGGATCAGGATCGCGTCCAGACCTTTCAGCACTTCTACGCCGCGGGTTTCCACATCCTGCGAGTCGATAAGCTTGATGTTCACGGTCAGACGATTTTTCAGGCCGCCGTGTTTCAAGGCTTCAATCACTGACTTATAGGCATCCGGCAACTCGACATATTTGCCGACCATGCCAATAGTCACTTCGCCGCCCGGATTAGCTTCTTCGTAAATTACCTGCTCCCATTCGGCCAGGTTGGCTTCCGGCGCGTTGAGGCTGAATCGTTTACAAATATAATCATCAAGGCCCTGAGATTTCAAGAGGCCTGGGATTTTATAAATAGAATCAACGTCTTTTAGGGAGATAACCGCTTTTTCCGGCACGTTACAGAAAAGTGCGATTTTCGCACGTTCGTTAGCAGGAACGGCGCGATCGGAACGGCAAATCAGCACATCAGGCTGAATACCGATAGAAAGCAGCTCTTTTACGGAATGCTGAGTAGGTTTGGTTTTCACTTCACCGGCAGCGGCCAGGTACGGCACCAGCGTCAGATGCATGTACAGGGTGTGCTCACGGCCCACTTCCACAGCCATCTGACGAATGGCTTCCAGGAACGGCAGCGATTCGATATCGCCCACGGTACCGCCGATCTCAACCAATACCACGTCGTGACCTTCGCCACCTTCGAGGATACGCTCTTTGATCGCGTTGGTGATGTGCGGGATAACCTGTACGGTTGCGCCCAGATAGTCGCCACGGCGTTCTTTACGCAGAACGTCGGAGTAGATACGGCCGGTGGTGAAGTTATTGCGGCGCGACATTTTGGTACGGATGTAGCGCTCGTAGTGACCCAAATCCAGATCGGTTTCTGCGCCGTCTTCGGTGACGAAAACTTCCCCATGCTGAATCGGGCTCATGGTGCCCGGATCCACGTTGATGTACGGGTCCAGTTTCATGATGGTAACGTTGAGGCCACGGGCTTCAAGAATAGCCGCCAGAGAGGCTGCGGCAATGCCTTTACCCAGAGAGGATACGACCCCGCCGGTCACAAAAATATAATTAGTTGTCATGCTGAACCTGAGAGTTTAGGTTTAAAGACGATGGAAGAACCAAGACGGGAAAGTAGTATACCCGAACCTCTTCAGACCTACAAACGATCGTTTTACTGTCCATCATCTCTGTCACCCTCAGGAGTTCATCCGGGTTTACCTTATCGGCACACCCTCGGTGGTCTTTTTAAAACAATGAGTTAGCACGGAAAATCTCAATTTACCGCCCTTTGGCAACCATAAAACACCTTAGATTTCAGTTTGTTGGCGTTTTACTGTCGGGACGTCGCGGTTCAGCAAACCATGACCCAAAGCTTAACCGTTTCAGCTTAGGTAGATCTTGTCTCCGATCAACATTGCGACATTCATAGGACAGCACCGCAGCAGATTAGTTTTCCTGACATTTAACCTGCTGCCACGCCTCTTCCATCTGCTCCAGCGTGGCTTCACCCATTTGCAGCCCACGCTGTTTGACGATCTCTTCCACCTGACGGAAACGGCGCTCAAACTTGCGATTGGCTGCCTGCAGCGCGTTTTCTGCCTTGTGGCCAAGATGACGGGATAAATTCACCGTGGCGAACAGCAGATCGCCGATTTCCTCTTCCAGCTTCTGCTCGTCGACCACCGCCTGCCGCGCTTCATGCATCACTTCGTCGATCTCTTCGTACACCTTGTCCAGCACTGGCCCCAGAGTGTGCCAGTCAAAACCGACCGAGGCGCAGCGTTTCTGAATTTTGTGCGCCTTCATCAATGCCGGCAACGCCTGAGGAATGTCATCCAACGCCGAATGCAGCTCTTTCTCGGCGCGTTCACCGGCCTTCAACTGCTCCCAGCGCGCCGCAACGACTTCACTGTCCGCAGCATCGGCTTCGCCAAAGATATGCGGGTGACGGCGCTCCAGCTTGTCGCTGATGGCATTGCACACCTCATCGAAGTCAAACAGCCCCTGCTCCTGGCCCATTTGGGCATAAAACACCACCTGGAACAGCAGATCGCCCAGTTCATCACGCAGATCGCCATAGTCCTGGCGCTCAATGGCATCCAGCACTTCGTAGGTTTCTTCCAGCGTGTAAGGCGCGATAGTGGCGAAGGTTTGCTTGCGGTCCCACGGGCAACCGGCCTGCGGATCGCGCAGCGTTTTCATGATGTTCAGCAAGCGTTGCAGCGGAGAAGATTGGGTCATGACAGAGTCTCTGAAAGGTGCGGGGCCCAATATATGGGCCCCGATAAAAATGTAAGGTTAGCTGCCGTGCAGTCGTTTGGCATCTATCACATCCGGCAGTTGGTTGAGCTTGGCCAATACCCGGCCCAGCACCTGCTGGTTATAGATTTCAATGTCCATATCGATGGTCGCCAACTGCTTTTTGGTGTCGCTCCGGCTGGCCACGCCCAGCACGTTGACCTTTTCGTTGGCCAAAATGGTGGTGATGTCGCGCAGCAGACCGCTGCGATCGTTGGCCATCACACGCACCACCAGCGAATAACCGCTGGAGTAGCTTTCGCCCCACACCGCGTCAACGATACGTTCCGGCGCATGCGACTGCAGATCCACCAGTTGGTCACAGTCTGCCCGGTGGATCGAAATACCGCGTCCCTGGGTGATAAAGCCGACAATGTCGTCACCCGGGATCGGCTGGCAGCAGCGGGCAATGTGGTGCATCAGGTTACCTACCCCTTCCACCACCACCCGGCCGTTGTCCTTGCTGCGAGTTGCCGCTGGCGCCTTGTGCTGAACCAGTTGGCGCAGTGCTTCGCGATCCTGCTCTTCGGCGCTCGGTTTGTTGAACTTGCCCTGCAGGAAGTTCACCATCTGATTCAGGCGAATATCCCCGCCACCAATCGCCGCCAGGATTTCATCCAGCGAATTCATGTTGTAACGCGGGATCAACAGCTTCTCGGCCTCTTTCAGGCTGATGCCGAGGTGTTCCAGCTCGCTGTCCAGCATTTGGCGACCGGCCAGGATGTTCTTGTCACGATCCTGCTTGCGGAACCAATTGTGGATCTTGGAGCGCCCCCGGCTGGTGGTGACGTAGCCCAGGTTCGGGTTCAGCCAGTCACGGCTCGGGTTCGGCTGCTTCTGGGTGATGATTTCAATCTGATCGCCCATCCGCAGCTGGTAGGTAAAGGGCACGATGCGGCCGCCAATTTTGGCGCCGATGCAGCGGTGGCCGACGTCGCTGTGAATATGGTAGGCAAAGTCGAGCGGCGTAGAGCCGGCCGGCAGATCCACCACGTCGCCTTTCGGGGTAAACACATAAACCCGATCGTCGAATACCTGGCTGCGAACCTCGTCGAGCATCTCGCCGGAATCCGCCATCTCTTCCTGCCAGGCGATCAGTTTGCGTAGCCAGGCGATGCGTTCTTCATAGCCGGAACGCACTGTCGCAACCGCGCCCTCTTTGTATTTCCAGTGCGCAGCCACGCCCAGTTCGGCGTCTTCATGCATCTGGCGGGTACGGATCTGGATCTCCAGCGTTTTACCGCGCGGCCCCAGCACCACGGTGTGGATCGACTGATAACCGTTAGGTTTCGGGTTGGCGACATAGTCGTCGAACTCATCCGGCAGATGGCGGAAGTGGGTATGCACAATCCCCAGCGCCGCATAGCAGTCCTGCAAGCGCTCGACCACCACGCGCACCGCGCGCACGTCAAACAGCTCGTCAAACGCCAGGGCTTTCTTCTGCATCTTGCGCCAGATGCTGTAGATATGTTTCGGGCGGCCGTAAATATCCGCCTTGATGCCCTCGTCGCCCATAGCACCACGCAGTGTAGCGACGAAATCATCAATAAATTGCTCGCGATCGATGCGGCGTTCATGCAGCAGTTTGGCGATGCGCTTGTATTCGTCCGGGTGCAGGTAGCGGAAGCAGAAATCTTCCAGCTCCCATTTCAGTTGCCCGATACCGAGGCGGTTGGCCAGCGGTGCATAGATATTCGAACACTCTTTGGCCGCCAGTACGCGTTCGTCTTCCGGCGCATCTTTCACTTCACGCAGGTGAGCGATACGCTCCGCCAGCTTGATCACCACGCAGCGGAAATCTTCCACCATCGCCAACAGCATGCGGCGCACATTGTCGACCTGTTCGGAGGCCATCGAATCGTTTTGGGTGGCTTTCAGTTGGCGGATGGCATCCATGTCGCGGACACCGTGTACCAGGTAGGTGATGCCCTTGCCGAAGGCTTCGGTCAGGGTTTCTTCCTCCACAATACCGGCATCCACCAGCGGGAACAGCAGCGCGGCGCGCATGCTGTCGTTGTCCATGCTCAGGGTCGAGAGGATTTCAACCATTTCCAGCCCGCGCCACAGCAATAGCGACGCGTTAGGGTGATTCTGAGTCTGTTGCTCACAGTAGCGCCAGGTTGCGGCTAATCGCTCACATGACTGCGGGTTAGGTAGCCCCAAGCTGGCAATCCACTCGTCGAGAGCAAATTCGCCAGCCGTGTTCAGATGTGCACTTCTTACCGCAACCATAACCTCTCCCTACTTTGCAGCGACCTCTGGCGCAAACCGTTAATCAACAGCGCCATTGACTCAATATGCCCCGTATGCGAAAACCGTTCCAACATTCACACACGCGCAAGACGATAAGAAGCTGGCGTGACTCAGCCTATTCTTATGTGCATTATATTGCCCATTAGCTCCCGGTGTGGCAACACCTTCTATGCCTGCCACCGCAGCGGCGCGTCGCGCCAACGGCAGGGTAAAAAGCCCCAGGCCACAGAACAGATCCAATACCCGAACATTGGGTTGAATAGCCTGCCATTCAAGGGCAAGCCCCACCATTAACTGATTTAATAAGCTATTTATCTGAATAAAGTCACACCAGCCAAAGTCTAAGCGTAGCCCGTCGCTCTGATAATACGGCGTTTCGGCGCACAGTTTTTCGAGACTCTCACTGCCCGGTGCCGAATAAAGAAGTACGCCATAGTTTGTCGAACGAGTGCCGGTTCATTTAAAGTAGAGCCTGTCCGGCAATTTTCCCACATTGGAATCCCATGACCAAATACAGCCTGCGGGCGCGCATGATGATCCTGATTCTGGCCCCAACGCTGTTGATTGGTCTGTTGCTCAGCACTTTCTTCGTGGTGCACCGCTACAATGAATTACAGGAACAGTTGGTTGATGCCGGTGCCAGTATTATCGAACCGCTGGCGGTGGCCAGCGAGTACGGCATGACGTTCCGCAGCCGTGAGTCGGTCAGGCAATTGGTCAGCCTGTTGCACCGTCGCCATTCGGATATCGTGCGATCCATTACGGTGTTCGACGCGCAGAACAATCTGTTTGTCACCTCCAATTATCATCACAACTTTACCCAATTGCAGTTGCCGAAAGGGGTGCCTATCCCCACCGATCTGATGCTGACACGGCGTGGCGACTCACTGATCCTGCGCACCCCGATCCTGTCGGAGAGCCAATATCCGGACCAAGCCGTCAGCAGCGATCCCCAGCAGGATAACCGCCTGGGCTATGTGGCGATCGAGCTGGATCTGCAGTCGGTCCGGTTGCAGCAATACAAAGAGGTGTTTGTCTCCACCCTGCTGCTGCTGTTGTGCATGTGTATCGCCATTCTGTTTGCTTACCGCCTGATGCGTGACGTCACCGGCCCGATCCGCAATATGGTGAACACCGTTGACCGCATCCGCCGTGGCCAGCTCGACAGTCGGGTCGAAGGCTTTATGCTCGGCGAACTGCACATGCTGAAAAACGGCATCAACTCGATGGCGATGTCGCTAACCGCTTACCATGAAGAGATGCAGCAAAATATCGATCAGGCCACCTCCGACCTGCGCGAAACGCTGGAGCAGATGGAGATCCAGAACGTTGAGCTGGACCTGGCAAAAAAACGCGCACAGGAAGCGGCGCGTATCAAATCCGAATTCCTGGCGAACATGTCGCACGAGCTGCGGACCCCGCTCAACGGCGTGATCGGCTTTACCCGCCAGATGCTGAAAACCGAGATGAGCGTCACCCAGACCGACTATCTGCAAACCATCGAGCGCTCGGCCAACAACCTGCTGACCATCATCAACGACGTGCTGGACTTCTCCAAGCTGGAGGCCGGCAAGCTGGTGCTGGAGCATATCCCGTTCTCGCTGCGTGAGACGCTGGACGAAGTGATAGTGCTGCTGGCCCCCAGCGCCCATGAGAAAGGGCTGGAACTGACGCTGGATGTGCACAACGACGTACCGGAGCAGGTGATTGGCGATTCACTGCGACTGCAACAGATCATTACCAACCTGTTGGGCAACGCGATCAAATTTACCGAGACCGGCAACATCGATATCCGCGTCGAGCTACGTGGCCAGCAGGATCGCCAGATGGAGCTGGAAGTGCAGATCCATGACACTGGCATTGGCATCTCCGAACGGCAGCAGTCGCAGCTGTTCCAGGCGTTTCGTCAGGCGGATGCCAGTATTTCACGCCGCCACGGCGGTACCGGCCTGGGGCTGGTGATCACCCAGAAGCTGGTGAAGGAAATGGGGGGCGATATCTGCTTCCACAGCCAATTGAACCGCGGTTCGACCTTCTGGTTCCATATCACTCTTGATCTGCATGAAGGCATGCTGTCGCTGCCGTCAAACCTGCCGGATCTGCAAGGTAAGACCCTGGGCTATATCGAAGCCAACCCGATGGCGGCACAGGCGACGCTGAATATGCTGAGCGTCACCCATTTGGTGATCACCCATTCGCCAACGCTGGCCCAGTTACCGAAGAAAAATTACGACTTCCTGCTGGTGGGAGTGCCGATCCCGTTCCGCGAAAATATGGCGCAGCACGAAAGCAAACTGTTGGCGGCATTGAAGATCGCAGACCGGGTGATTCTGGCGCTGCCCTCTCAGTCACAGATCAATGCCGAACAGCTTAAACAGCAAGGTGCGGCCGGCTGCCTGATCAAGCCGATCACCAGCAACCGTCTGTTCCCGCTGCTGCGCATGGAAACACCGCCGCGCCTCACCGCCCTGCCGGAACATAAACGCCTGCCGTTGACGGTGATGGCGGTCGACGATAACCCGGCCAACCTGAAGCTGATTGGCACTCTGCTGGCCGAACAGGTGGAGAAGACCCTGCTGTGTGAAAGTGGGGAAGAAGCGCTGCTACTGGCGCGCGACAACGTGCTGGACCTGATCCTGATGGATATCCAGATGCCCAATATTGACGGCATTCGTACCAGCGAGCTGATCCGCCAACTGCCGCATCACAATTCGACGCCGATCGTCGCCGTCACCGCCCATGCGGTTAGTGGCGAGCGCGAACATTTGTTGCAGGCCGGTATGGATGACTATCTGGCCAAGCCGATTGACGAAGCGATGCTGACCCGGGTACTGGCGCGTTATTACAGTGGCGAACCGGAGCCGATAGCGCAGCTTAATCAACCGCTGCTGTCGCTCGACTGGCCGCTGGCGCTGCGTCAGGCCGCGAACAAGCCCGATCTGGCGCATGACCTGCTACAGATGCTGCTCGATTTCCTGCCGCAGGTCAGCGGACGGGTACAAGCGATGTTGGACGGCACGCCGGATGATGGCATTCTCGATTTAATCCACAAACTGCACGGCAGTTGCAGCTACAGCGGCGTACCCCGCCTGAAACAGCTGTGTTTCTACCTTGAACAGCAACTGCGTCAGGGCATCAGTAATGATGAGCTGGAGCCGGAGTGGCTGGAACTGTTGGATGAAATTGAGCTGGTCAGCCAGGCGGCTCGCGCCCATCTGGCCTGATGCGACAGGCAACAAAAAAGGCACTCCGTCGTGGAGTGCCTGAGTTTGATAACAAAGTTGTCTTTGAATCCGAGATACCCGGGCCTAGCGCACCGAGGGGCGCTCCGGCGGGCAAGCCGCTACGACCCCTTCGGCACGCTCTCCCTAATAACGGGCTGTCAGTAGTCTGAGGCACTCCGTCGTGGAGTGCCTTGTTCGCAAGGGTTGGCTGATTAACCTTACTGCATCAGCAGATACAGCGAAGTGTCACCGCGCAGGATATTCAGCGCCAGTACCGAGGGTTTGCTGTCGAGGATTTTACGCAGTTCGCCCAGATTCTGTATCGGCTGCTGGTTAACCCCCAGGATAAAGTCGCCTTTTTTCAGGCCGATACGTGCAGCCGCGCTGCCGGCCTTGACGTTATCCACCTTCACGCCTTTCTGGCTGCCCGTCTGACCATTGCTCAGTTCGGCGCCTTCGATACCGGTGTAGATATTGCCGGATTCAACCTGAGTCTGTGAGCTTTGCTCCAGCGTGACGTCCACGGTAATCGGTTTGCCGTCGCGGATAATACCCAGCGACATTTTGCTGCCGACCGGCAAAGTACCGATTTCCGCACGGAACGACGCGAAACTGGAGATGGCTTTACCGTTCATGGTGACAATCACGTCACCGGCCTTGATGCCCGCCTTGGCAGCAGAGGATTTCGGCATTACCTGGCTGACAAATGCCCCGCGCTGCGCGTCCACTTTCATCGCTTTCGCCAGCTCAGAGTTCAGCTCAGCGCCCATAATGCCCAATTCACCGCGTTTCACCTGACCGAATTCGACCATTTGCGCCGTCAGGTTTTTCACCATGTTGCTCGGGATGGCAAAGCCAATACCGATGTTGCCGCCGTCCGGTGCCAAAATGGCGGTGTTAATGCCAATCAGTTCGCCATTCAGGTTAACCAACGCACCGCCGGAGTTACCGCGGTTAATCGCCGCATCGGTCTGGATGAAGTTCTCGTAGTTTTCGATATTCAGCCCGCTGCGGCCCAGCGCAGATACGATGCCGGAAGTGGCGGTTTCACCCAGCCCATACGGGTTGCCGATCGCGACGGTGTAATCACCTACGCGCAGTTGTTCAGAGTCTGCCATTTTGATCGCCGTCAGATTTTTAAAGTCTTTCAGTTGAATCAATGCGATATCGGAACGCGGGTCCTTACCGATCACCTTGGCGTCAAATTTGCGGCCATCGCTCAGTTGGACCTGTATTTTGTTGGCATTATCCACCACGTGGTTATTGGTTACCACATAGCCTTTGGCGGCATCAATCACCACCCCGGCACCCAGCGCCTGGAATTTCTGCTGAGTCCCCTGGCCAGGTGCACCCTGCCCACCACCCTGACACATCGGCGAAGCCTGGAACGGCGAGCCGTCCTGGCAGAACGGTGAATCGTCACCGAAGAACTGTTGGAATTGCGGTGGCATCTTCGCCGTGTTGACGGTCGTGCTGCCTTCAACATTGATGCTCACCACGGAAGGCATCACTTTTTCCAGCATCGGTGCCAGGCTTGGCAATTGCTGAGTGCTGGAAGAAGCGGTTTCTGCGGCGCTGGCCGTCATCGGCCCCATCGCCATACCAATACTGAAAGCCAATGCGCTCAGAACTAATGCGGTTTTTTTCATCTGTGTGTCTCTTATAAAGTCGTTCAGAAAGTATTACGGTCTTTGTGCATAGTCAGAACGTATTAATACCCCTAAGTTCCGGCGCAGGTTATTGGTAATAGTAAACAAATATTGTCCGTCTTTACAAAACTCGAAATAGATAACGCGCCGTCCAGTAAAGTGCTTAAAATAATATTTATTAGCTGAATGAATTATTCAGCAGCCATTAATCGCCGGTATTCGTCATAAGCATAAAGATCGGTCATACCGCTGATATAATCTTGCAGCAAACGCGCACGAAAATAATACTCGCGGATCGCCAACTGCTCGGGCGACAGGTGTTGCAGGCCTTCAATCGCTTCTATGTAAGCCAGCCGATGTTTGGTCGACAGCTTATGAAACAGACGCGTTTCGATTGGATAAGCACGATGGCTGTCTTCCTGCACTAACAGGGTAAAATCCGCCAGCGGCATTGCCAACAGCGGGCTGTAAATATCCAGCAGGCCGCTGATCACCCGGTACCCTTGCAGTTCAAGCTGTTCGACTTCCGGGTGATTAAACACGTGTTTGAACGCGACATTCTTGAATATTTTCAGCAATTGGTAAGCCGGGCTGGAATCCTCCAGCAGCGCTTGATTAAAGTTCCCCTGATAAACCGCCTCCAGATTATCAATAAACCGCTGCGCCGCATGTGGGACCAACCGCGCCACGGTGAAAACCCGTAAATACATGAAGAACTGGTCTTCGCTGCTGCGTCGCGCGCCACCGTGCGCGATCTTGCGAAATGCGCTGGCCACGGTTTTATCAAACAAATCGCCCGGCGACACCGCCCCCCATTCCTGGGTTAAATGCTGGTAAAGCTGCTCGACGGTGAAAATGTTTTTTTCCACCGCATCTTCCAGATCGGCCACGCAGTAGGAAATATCGTCAGCGGCTTCCATTATATAGGTCAATGGGAAGCGGTCGAACTCACCCATATTCAGCTCGCGCCGCAGCCGATCGACAAACGCTTCTTCCGCCAGATAAAAGCCCGGTTTTTTCATCAGGTAGTTATGGCTGGCGGGAATGTCACTGGCCCAATAGGCCGGGCGGGTATATTTCAGGATACAGCCCACCTGCGCATAGGTCAGGTTAAGTTTCAGCAGGCTGTACACCAGCCGGATCGCCTGAGCATTGCCTTCGAAATGGCTGAGGTCCTGACGGATGCGGCTGCGCAGGCGGTTAAGATCGCTCTCGCCTTCGTGTAGGCGCAATGCGCTGACCTGACAACGATCGTTACTGGCCGGCTCGCTGCCACAGCTGGCGGGATCGAGCCGCTGGGAAAACCAGTTGTTAATCGCCGACTCACCAAAGTGACCAAAGGGCGGGTTGCCGATGTCATGCATCAGACAGGCCATTTCAACAATGCTTTCAAAGGGATCCAGTAGTTTTGTCAGGCCGAGCTCATCGATTCGCCCGTCCTGTTTAAAGCGATTGAGGATCTCTTTGGCGATATGCCGCCCGACCTGCTGTACCTCCATCGAGTGTGTCAGGCGACTGCGAACCGCGGCGTTACGCTCGAGAGGAAACACCTGGGTTTTTTGCTGCAGACGGCGAATGGCGGCGGAATTGACTATGCGCCCGCGATCGCTCTCAAACTGCCGGACAATATCGTATTCTTCCTCGGCTTCAATTGGCTTGCTGAATGGCCGTTGGAAGCTGATTTTCTGCTTAAAGTCGATCCCGGACATCTGTTTCTCCGCCGTTGTATCCTGCCCCGTGATAACAATTCCCGACGGCATATGCAACGGATTATCTCTCTATGAGAGCCATGATAGACTATGGCGAAATTCCCACACCCAATCAGTGAGTGTTATTTATGAAAGTAGGCATCATCGGCGCAATGGAGCAGGAAGTCACCCTGCTGCGCGATCAAATCGAAAACCGTCAGACCCTTCAACGCGCGGGCTGTGAAATCTATACCGGCCAGATCGGCGGCGTTGACGTGGCGCTGTTAAAGTCTGGCATCGGCAAGGTTTCTGCGGCCATGGGCACCACCCTGCTGCTGGAACACTGCAAGCCGGACCTGGTGATCAATACCGGTTCCGCAGGTGGCCTGGCCAGCACGCTGAAGGTCGGCGATATCGTGGTGTCCGAAGAAGTGCGCTACCACGATGCCGACGTGACCGCCTTTGGGTACGAGCCAGGTCAGATGGCCGGCTGCCCGGCGGCGTTTGTGGCGGACGACGCGCTGATTGCGCTGGCGGAAGACTGCATCAAACAGCTGAACCTGAACGCCGTACGCGGCCTGATCTGCAGCGGCGATGCTTTCATTAACGGCGCCGAGCCGCTGGCCCGCATCCGTGCCACCTTCCCGACCGTGGCCGCGGTAGAAATGGAAGCTGCGGCGGTCGGGCACATTTGCCACCTGTTCGCTACGCCGTTTGTCGTCGTACGCGCTATCTCTGACGTGGCCGACAGTGAATCGCACATGAGTTTTGACGAGTTCCTTACCGTGGCTGCCAAGCAATCTACGCTGATGGTCAACGCCATGCTGCAAACCCTGGCTAAGCGCGGTTGATGTGACACGACGCTTTTCAGCCCTGCTGTGGCTGCTGGCCTTATGGGTGGCGCTGCCTGCCAGCGCCACCCAACGGGTGATCAGCCTGGCTCCCAACACCACTGAACTTGCCTATGCTGCCGGCATGGGCGAGACCCTGCTGGCAGTCAGTGCTTATTCCGACTATCCACCAGAGGCCAGGAAACTGGAACAAGTCGCCTCCTGGCAAGGGATCAATCTGGAGCGAGTGCTGGCATTGAAGCCGGATCTGATCCTGGCCTGGCGCGGCGGCAACCCACAGCGAGTGCTGGATCAGCTAGCCGCTTTTGGTATCCCGATCTTTTATGCCGATGCCACCACCATTGATGACATCGCCCAGCGGCTGGATGACCTGGCCCAATACAGCCCGCATCCTGAGCAAGCGCATCAGGCGGCAGACGCGATCCGTCAGCAAATTGCTGCGCTGAAAGCAAAATATCCACACAGTCAGCCACGACGGGTGCTGCTGCAATTCGGTACCCAGCCGCTGTTCACCAGCTCCGGTGCCACCTTGCAAAGCCAGGTGTTGTCGTTGTGTGGTGCAGAGAATATCTTTGCCGACAGCCGTATGCCGTGGCCGCAAATCAGCCGCGAACAGGTACTGGCTCGCCAACCGCAGGCCATCGTTATTACCGGCGACCAAAAAGAAATCGCCAGCGTGAAAGCCTTCTGGGCGCCGCAATTGCAGGTACCGGTGCTTGCGGTGAATGGCGACTGGTTCAACCGCGCCGGCCCTCGCATCATGCTGGCGGCGCAACAACTGTGCAGCCAACTGGCGGAGATCCGTTAATGCTGGTGTTTTGGCTGGATATTCTCGGCACTGCGGTTTTCGCCATTTCCGGCGTGTTGTTGGCAGGCAAGCTGCGGATGGATCCGTTCGGCGTACTGGTGCTCGGTGTAGTCACGGCGGTCGGTGGCGGCACCATCCGCGATATGGCATTAGCCAATGGGCCGGTATTCTGGGTGAAAGATCCGACCGACCTGGTGGTCGCCATGATCACCTGCGTGCTGACGCTGCTGCTGGTACGCCAGCCGCGCCGTCTGCCCAAGTGGATCCTGCCGGTGCTCGATGCCGTCGGCCTGGCCGTGTTCGTCGGTATCGGGGTCAATAAAGCCTTTGCCGCCGACGCCAGTCCGCTGGTGGCAATCTGTATGGGCGTGATCACCGGGGTCGGTGGCGGCATTATCCGTGATGTGCTGGCGCGGGAAATTCCGATGATCCTGCGAACTGAAATTTACGCCACCGCCTGCATCATCGGCGGCATTGTGCATGCTACGGCCTATGCCACCTTCGGTATGTCGCTGGAGCAGGCGATGATGCTCGGCATGGGCATCACGCTGGCGATCCGCCTGGCGGCTATTCGCTGGCACCTGAAACTTCCCGCCTTTATCCTCGAACGCTAATCCCTCCACCCGCAGTCAGACAGCAGGATGGGAATGGTAGCAATAAAAAAACCCGCAAACCGGTGAGGTTGGCGGGTTTTATACTGTTGCAGGCAAGATCAGACGCTGAACGAAGATCCGCAGCCGCAGGTAGTTTTGGCGTTCGGGTTGGTCACCACGAAGCGTGAGCCTTCCAGCCCTTCGGTATAATCGACCGAACCGCCGACCAGATATTGCAGGCTCATTGGGTCAACCACCAGCGCAACGCCCTGCTTCTCGATGGTCATGTCGCCATCGTTGACCTTGTCGTCAAAAGTGAAGCCGTACTGGAATCCGCTGCAACCACCACCGGTAATGTAAACCCGCAACTTCAGATTCGGATTTTCTTCATCAGAAATCAGGACTTTAACCTTGCTTGCTGCTGCCTCGGTAAATTGCAGGGGCAGTGCTGTTTCATCACTCATACTCTTTACTCCCAACATTGTTCTGCATCAGGTCGCTACAATGGCGGCCGGATTAATGTTAATGATTATCCAATACCTGAGTGTTCCGTTCAAGTATTCACCGCATTTGTTGTATTTTCTTTACCTGTTTTATCTGCCGCTTCGCGCATCTGCAACGCGTCCTGACGCTGTAAGGTACGGGCCAATATTGAGGAATACAACGGCTTACCCCCGAGGAACTGCGCTACCAGCGTAGCACCAAGGCAGGTAATGATCATTGGCAGTATGAGCTGGTAGTTATCGGTCATTTCCAGTACCAGCACGATCCCGGTCAGGGGCGCACGTACCGTGGCGGCAAACAGGGCGCCCATCCCGGCAATGGCAAAGGTACCGGCCTCAATGCCGTACGCCGGGAACAGGTGGGCACCGGCCAGACCAAAGGCAGTACCAAACAACGTGCCTAATGCCAGCATTGGGGCAAAAATCCCGCCCGGTGCGCCGGAGCCGAAGCATAACAGCGTGGTGATCACCCGAGTGATAAAAATAAACATCAGCATGCCGACGCTATAATTACCTGCCGCTGCGATCGGGATCAGCCCGAAGCCCCCGCCTGCCGCTTCTGGCTGGATCAGCCCCAGAATGCCGCAGATACCGCCAAGCAAGCCGCCCATCAGCAAAACCTTGCGCATTTTGCCGCCGTGCAGACGAGCGAACATGTCCTGAGTGCGGAAAATCAGCGCATTGAACATCACGCCCACCGCACCAAAGATCGCCCCGAGCACCAGATACAGCCAAAGGGTGTTAATCGGTGCCGAGGAAAGCTTACCCACTGCAATCACCGAACCTTCACCGTTGAACAGCTGGAATACCACGCTCGACATGATAACGCCGATAAACACCGCTTTAATCGAGATCAGGTTATAGCGGAACTGCGGGCGCATCTCTTCAATGATAAACAGAATACCCGCCAGCGGCGCGTTGAAGGCGGCGGAAAGGCCGGCAGCCGCACCGGTGGCCAATAGCGAATGACGTGCTTCGGCACCGCGCATGCGGAAGATATCCAGCACCATACGCCCGACATTGCCGCCCATTTGCACCGTAGGCCCTTCACGCCCCAGCACCATGCCTGCCCCCAGCGTTCCCATGCCACCGATAAACTTCACCGGGATCACTCGCCACCAGCGCACCGGGCGCAACTCTTCCAACGCCCCTTCGATCTCCGGGATACCCGAACCGCCCGCCTCCGGGGCAAAACGGTGCACCAGGTAGTACCCCAACACCGCCAACGCGGCGGAAAGAATAAAGGCCAACGGCCAAACCAGGATCCAATAATCGGCGACCTGGGCCAGCCCGGACAAACGCTGTTGCTGCACCCAATCCACCGCTTTATCAAAGGCCACGCCGAGCAAACCCGCCAAGGTTCCCACCAATGCCGCCATCAACAGGATCGCCACCGGTGTTTTATCACGGCGTATAAGCTGGCGCACCGCGTCGCTACGTTTCAGGCGCGGAGCACGCGCTAGCGGCGGTTGTTGCTGTAATTCAGTCATAATGGGTTATTCATTAATGGAATCAAATGTAATACAAATAGACCAGCTGATTATTCTAGCCTACCTGCTGACTCACTGCCCCTCTAAATAGGTATCTGACTGTGATCGTTTCATATCGGCGAACACTTCACTAGAATAGCGCGGTCAAATCATTCAAAACAGAATCCAGGAGCCGATTTATGAGCTTACACAGCAAGTCCGAAAGTCTGTATGCCCAGGCAAAACAGGTAATCCCAGGCGGGGTTAACTCTCCGGTGCGTGCATTCAACGGCGTTGGCGGTGTGCCGCTGTTTATCGAACGGGCGGACGGGGCTTACCTGTTCGACGTCGACGGCAAAGCCTATATCGACTACGTCGGTTCCTGGGGTCCAATGGTACTGGGACACAACCACCCGGCGATCCGCAACGCGGTCATCGAAGCGGCGCAGCGCGGTCTGAGCTTTGGCGCCCCCACCGAGATGGAAGTCAAAATGGCGGAGCTGGTCACCGAACTGGTGCCGACCATGGACATGGTGCGGATGGTAAACTCGGGTACCGAAGCCACCATGAGCGCCATTCGTCTGGCGCGTGGCTATACCAACCGCGATAAAATCATCAAGTTTGAAGGCTGCTACCATGGTCATGCCGACTGTCTGCTGGTAAAAGCCGGCTCCGGCGCGCTGACCCTGGGCCAGCCAAACTCACCGGGCGTGCCGGCCGACTTCGCCAAACACACCCTGACCTGCACCTTTAACGATCTCGATTCGGTACGCACCGCATTTGAACAGTACCCTTCCGAGATTGCCTGCATCATCGTCGAACCGGTCGCGGGCAACATGAACTGCGTGCCACCTCTGCCAGAATTCCTGCCTGGCCTGCGCGCACTGTGCGACAAGTATGGCGCGCTGCTAATTATTGACGAAGTCATGACCGGCTTCCGTGTGGCACTGGCCGGGGCACAGGCCTATTACGATGTGGAACCTGACCTCACCTGTCTGGGTAAAATCATCGGTGGTGGTATGCCTGTCGGCGCGTTCGGTGGCCGTCGTGAAGTGATGGCGGCGTTGGCCCCCACTGGCCCGGTCTATCAGGCGGGCACGCTGTCCGGTAACCCGATTGCCATGGCGGCCGGCTTTGCCTGTCTGACCGAGGTTTCGCAGGTCGGTGTCCACCAGACGCTGACCGAACTGACCGATATGCTGGCAACCGGCCTGCTGCACGCGGCGAAAGAAGAAAATGTCGCACTGGTGGTGAACCACGTTGGCGGCATGTTCGGCCTGTTCTTTACCGATGCGCCTGCTGTCAACAGCTACCAGGACGTGATGCAATGCGATGTCGAACGCTTTAAGCGCTTCTTCCATCTGATGCTGGAGGAAGGGGTTTATCTGGCGCCTTCGGCCTTCGAGGCCGGCTTTATGTCCATTGCCCACAGCAAGGAAGACATTCAGCGCACTGTCGATGCCGCACGCCGCTGCTTCGCCAAGCTGTAAGTTTCGACCATCCAATAAAAACGGGCGCTGAGCGCCCGTTTTTATTTTCAAATTTTGCCGTCAGAGCAAAGTGCCGTAAATCGTCAGCAGCGCCACCACCACCACGATAATCATGGTCACCTTACGTGCCAGGGTTACCGCAGCCCGCGGCGTCTGCACCGGATCCATATGCGGATCGCGTGCCAGTGAGAACTGCGCCAGCCGTGTCAGCACCTGATACGGAGAAGAATGGAGATCGCCCAGCGAAGCAAACCACGCCGGCAGGGCTCTCTCACCATGCCCAAACAGAGCGTAAGCCACGCCTGCCAGCCGCACCGGGATCCAGTCCAACCAGTTCAACAGATGATCGATACCCGACTGCGAACGCTCCAGCGGGGTATTGTGTCGCGCCAGCCAGGTCTGGTAAGCACGCAGGAAAGAGTAGCCCGCCAGCGCGATCGGCCCGTAAGGCCCACAAACCACAAACCAGAACAGCGGTGCCAGATAATAACGGAAGTTAATCCACAGCAACGCATTTTGCAGTTCGCGCAGGCGCAGCTCTTCACTGCAATCCACCGGCAAACCGTGGATCAATGCCAGCTCCTCCGCCATTTGGTCGCTGGCATGAACATCCCCCTGGCGCGCCGCTTTCAGGTAGGCGCGATAGTGTTTGCGCTTGATGCCGGCACCCACACACAACAAATCAATAACGATCCACAGCAACAGCGTCACTACGCCGAAAAACAGCCCTTGAGCCAGCCACAGGATCCCGCCGACCACCACCATCCAGGCCAGAGTCATCAGCAACGTCTGCGCCAGCGAAAAGCGGTGCAACCGATGAAACACTACCTCCAGGCGATGGTCCAACTGCCAATGCTCACCCAGCTTGAACAAACGTTCCCACGCCAGAACCAGTAACAGCGTAAACAGCGTCATTAGCGACTCCTCTCCCTTTCCATTATTCCAAGCATAGCGTCATCGGGCTTGCCGGGTTGTTCCAGAGATGCCAGATTTAAATCCCGATCAAATATCGGGCCTGGATCGGTTTTATGCCAGATTAGTTACGCGGCCACTGCGCTGCGGTGGTACTTATCATGGCAACAGAGTAGCATGTTCCCCCTACGATATTACCGTCCATTTCGGAGTTTTCTATGCCGACACGCCGCTACAGTGCCGACAGTCGCCGCACCGAGCTTCTTGAACGAATTGAAAGCGATATCCCCTATGCCGTTGCCCAGGCGCTGCGTGAAGACCTGGGGGGCGAAGTCGATGCCGAACGCGATATTACCGCGCAATTATTACCGGCCGACACCCAGACCGAAGCCACTATTATTACCCGCGAGCCCGGCATATTTTGCGGCCAACGCTGGCTGAACGAAGTCTTCATTCAACTGGGTAACCAGGTGAAGGTCGAATGGCTGGTGGCAGACGGCGATAGCCTGGTCCCCGACCAACCGCTCTGCAAACTGACCGGCCCGGCGCGGGTGTTGTTGACCGGTGAGCGCACGGCGCTGAATTTTGTACAGACGCTTTCCGGCGTCGCGACCGAAGTCAGCCGCTATGTGGCGCTATTACAGGGCACGCAAACTCGCCTGCTGGATACCCGCAAGACCCTGCCGGGGCTGCGTACCGCGCTGAAATATGCCGTACTCTGCGGCGGCGGCAGTAACCACCGGCTGGGGCTTTCCGATGCCTTCCTGATCAAGGAAAACCACATCATTGCCTCCGGTTCGATTAAAAAGGCGGTCGAGAAGGCTTTCTGGCTGCATGCCGACGTACCGGTCGAGGTAGAAGTCGAGTCGCTGGATGAATTGCAGCAGGCGCTGGACGCCGGTGCCGACATCGTCATGCTGGATAACTTCAGCGTCGAGATGATGCGTGCCGCCGTGGCGCAGACTCAGGGCCGTGCTCAACTGGAAGTGTCAGGTAACGTGACCAGTGAAACACTGCGTACCTTCGCCGAAACCGGCGTGGACTACATCTCGGTGGGCGCCCTGACCAAGCACGTAACCGCGCTCGATCTGTCAATGCGCTTTAAATAAGCTCCGCTATCCAGGCCTCCCTGGCCAGCCGGGGAGGTACTTTCTAGTCGGAAGTGCGAAGTTTGCCGCATCTTTTTCCCCTCCTCTGCAATGCTAATAAATTGCTGTGGGACTGCGCCTCAAAACCACCATAACCCGCTCGAAGCCCACGCCCTGTGCGCTTACCTTTGCTTCCACATTCACATGGAGGCAACAACAGATGGAAACACAGCGCGGTTTTACCCTGATCGAACTGATGGTGGTGATCGCCATTATCGCGATCCTGAGCGCCATAGGCATTCCCGCCTACCAGCGCTATATCCAAAAAGCAGCGATGACCGACATGCTGCAAACCATGACGCCGTATAAGCTGGCCGTTGAGCTGTGCGTGCTCGACAGCGGCGCCCCAACCGGTTGTAACGCCGGCAGCCAGGGTATCCCAACCGGTGACGCCTCACGCTATGTCAGTGCAGTCCAGGTCAACCAGGGAGTGATCTCGCTGACCGGTACTCAAACGCTGCAGGGGCTAACGGTCGTACTGACCCCCACCCAAAACACCAGCGGGCTGACGCGTTGGACACGCCAATGCACCAGCGCCAACGCCAATCTGCAGGAAACCTGTCAGGAAGTTTTCCGTTTTGACACTACCGCAACGGCACCAACGCCATGAGTACGACAATCAGCGACGAAATCCATGCACTGTGCCGGCGCTATCAAGCGCTGGCTCTCAGCGAGGACCAGCACAGCCTGAACGTAGCCCTGACGGAGGAGGCGCCACAGGCGCTGCTGTCGGCACTGCGTTTCGCCACCGGCAAGCGCATTCATTTGGAACAGTGGCCGGCAGCCCGACTGGAGCTGGAACTGAACCACCGTCAAATACAGGACGATCGCCCTGCGCAAGACGTTCCAGAAGTTGGGCCTGACATGCCCTCCTTAAACGATGACAGTGACGCACCCGTAGTCCAGTTTATCAATCAGGCGCTGCGCATCGCCATTCAACGGCGAGCCTCGGATATTCATTTCGAGCCCTACCAACAGGCTCTGCGTATCCGGCTGCGTATTGATGGGGTACTGCAGACGATAACCTCACCGCCTTTTGCGCTCGCCGCCCGCCTCACTGCCCGGCTGAAGATCATGGGGCAGTTGGATATCGCCGAGCGTCGCCTGCCGCAAGATGGCCAGCTCAGTGTGCAATTGGATAACGCCAGTTACTCGATGCGCATCGCCACCCTGCCCACGTTGCACGGCGAAAAAGTGGTGCTACGGATCCTGCAAACCGAGCGCCAGGATCTGCCGCTGGATCGGTTGGGAATGGATCCGACAGCGCTGGCGCAGTTCGCCGCCGCGTTGTCCTGCCCGCAGGGTATGATGCTGGTCACCGGCCCGACCGGTAGCGGTAAAACTGTCACGCTGTACAGCGGGTTACGCCAGTTGAATGACGCGCAAAGTAATTTATGCAGCGTCGAAGACCCGATCGAGATCCCCCTGTTCGGCGTTAACCAGACGCAAATTAATGCCAAAACCGATCTGGATTTTTCCCGCGTTTTACGCGCCTTACTGCGACAGGATCCGGACGTGATCATGATCGGTGAGATCCGCGATCGGGAAACCGCGGAGATCGCAGTGAAAGCTGCGCAAACCGGTCATCTGGTGTTATCCACCTTGCACACCAACTCCACCAGCGAAACTCTGACACGCCTGACCCATATGGGCATTCCCGGCTATCTGATTGCCGCTTGCCTGAAGCTGGTGATCGCCCAACGGCTGGTGCGTAAACTTTGCAGCCACTGTCGCTATCAGCACAGCCAACCGGTACGCTTCCCCGCGGCGATTTGGGCCACGCCCCTGCAGCCCTGGCAAGCTGACGGCTGCGAGCACTGTTTTAGCGGCTATTACGGCCGCACCGGGGTGTATGAATTGCTAACCATAACCCCGGAGGTGCAGGCCGGTCTGTTGCAGGGGGCGGCTCCTGGTCAACTGGCCGAGATCGCCCGGCAGCAAGGGCAGACCACGCTGCTGCAGGCTGGGTTAGCGCTGGTTTCGCAAGGCGTCACCTCGCTGGAGGAGGTGTACCGCATTGTCGGCAACATTGCCGGTGAGGAGGCCGTGTGAAAGCGCTGCGCCTTTTCCTCTGGCAGGCAATTGACCCGCAGGGCCAACTGCGTCAGGGCGAACTGATGAGCAGCGAAAAAAACAGGGTTAATCAGTGGCTGATCGAACAAGGACTGCAACCCTGCCAAATTAACAGCGGGAAACGCATTGCCCCCAGCCAGTGGCGCGGAGAGCCCTTGATCCAGTTCACCCGCCAACTGGCCACCCTGCTACAGGCCGGGTTGCCGCTGGTCAGCGGGTTGCAGCTGCTGGCGACAGAACACCCGTCCGCAGCCTGGCGTTGCCTGCTGCGCGAGGTGGGCGAACAGGTACGGCAAGGCCAGCCGTTTTCCGAGGTTATCGCCGGGCAACACGCCATATTCCCTTTGATCTACCGCCAGTTAATCGCCATCGGGGAACTGACGGGCCACCTGGATGAGTGCTGCCTGCAACTGGCCCAGCAACAGGAAGCACAGCAAAAATTGCAGAAGAAAATGGTTAAAGCACTGCGTTATCCCTTGTTTATCTGCGCAGTGGCGCTGTTGGTGAGCATTCTGATGTTGGTCATGGTGCTGCCGGAATTTGCCGGCGTCTACCAGTCTTTCGATGCCCCACTGCCGTGGTTTACCCAGGGACTGCTGAACCTTTCCACCCTGTTGATCCACGGCGGCCCCTGGCTGGCGGCGATACTGGGCTGCTCGCTATTTGCCTATTTTCGCCAACTGCACCCGCAACCACACTGGCGCAGACGCGAACAGGCCGTATTGCTGCGCCTGCCGCTGGTTGCACAATTGATCAAAGGCGGTTGCCTGAGCCAAATATTTCGTATTTTGGCCATGACTCAGCAGGCCGGGCTCACGCTGATTGAAGGGCTGAACGCCGCAGCGCTGTCGGTGGATAATTTATTTTACCGTCAGGCGATTGAGACGGTGCGGCAACAGATTGCACAAGGCCAGACTTTCCACAGCGCATTGGGGCAGCAGGCGCTTTTCCCCACCTTGTGTCAGCAGTTGGTGCGGGTGGGCGAAGAGTCCGGTTCGTTAGATACGCTGTTAGGCAAACTGGCGCTGTGGCATGAGCAGCAAACTTTTGAGTTAGCCGACACGCTGGCGCAAACGCTGGAACCGATATTGATGCTGGTGGTGGGTGGGATCGTCGGCACGCTGGTGATCGCCATGTACCTGCCGATATTTCAATTGGGGAACGTGTTGGGATAATGCCCGGAGAACCTTGAGTGCAGCACCGAACAGCACCCAAGGTTTGGTCAGGCTGAATCAGTTACTGCCGAACACGCGGTTTTCCTGCTCCGCAACGCGGATGAAGGTGGTACGTTTAGTCAGCTCTTTCAGACGCTCTGCACCGACATAAGTGCAAGCGGAGCGAAGGCCGCCGAGAATGTCACGGACGGTAAACTCAACCTCACCACGCAATGGCAGCTTGACGGTTTTACCTTCGGCCGCACGGTACTGAGCAACACCGCCGACGTGGCGTTTCATCGCTGACTCGGAGCTCATGCCGTAAAACAGCATGAATTTCTCGCCGTTCTCTTCCACTACGGTACCTTCGCACTCGTCATGACCCGCCAGCATGCCGCCCAACATGACGAAGTCCGCGCCGCCACCGAAGGCTTTCGCTACGTCGCCCGGTACCGAGCAGCCACCGTCACTGACGATCTGGCCGCCCAGGCCATGTGCCGCATCGGCGCACTCGATCACCGCAGACAGCTGCGGGTAGCCAACACCGGTTTTCACCCGGGTGGTACAGACTGATCCAGGGCCAATACCCACCTTGACGATATCGGCACCGGACAGGATAAGTTCTTCCACCATTTCGCCGGTGACCACGTTGCCGGCACAAATCACATGGTTCGGGCAGGCCTCGCGCGCTTTCTGCAAGAAGGCAACAAAATGCTCGGAGTAGCCGTTAGCGACGTCAATACAGATAAACTTCAGCCCCGGCGACAAGGCCAGAATTTGCTGCATCTTCACAAAATCAGCTTCTGAAGTGCCGGTTGAAACCATAACGTGGCGCAGCACCGATGCCGGTACGCGCTGCACAAATGCGGCCCATTGTTCAAGGGTGTAGTGTTTGTGTACGGCGGTGAGTACGTCGAAGGAGGCCAGGGCCTCTGCCATGCTGAAGGTGCCGACTGAGTCCATGTTGGCGGCGATAATCGGCACGCCGGACCAGCTCAAGCCAGAATGTTTGAAGGTAAACTGACGCTCCAGTTCAACTTCTGAACGGCTTTTCAGCGTGGAGCGCTTAGGGCGAATAAGCACATCTTTAAAGCCTAACTTCAAATCTTCTTCAATACGCATGACTTATGATTTCCTGGTTTATGGCGACGGATCGCAGGATAGTATTCGAACCTATACCCTATGAATTTCAAGTTGCAGCTAGGCAGCCAGCTTGTTCATCCCCAGGAGCTTACTTAAGTAAGTAACTGGGGTGAGCAAGTGCAGTCAACAACGCTGCGGCTTGAAAGGCGACGGGTAGATTAATGCCAGTTCCAGTGTCGTTATCATACTCGCTAATAATCGCCGGACAAGACTGCGAATTCTCCTTTATTTACGCTACAATCCGACAAATTTACCTGCGAATACGCAGTGTGACCTCCCGCTCATTTTCCCTTTCCGGCTGCGTTTTTTATCACCGTACGGGGCAAGCTGCCAGACAGGCGCCGCCTGCTTACTTGCACTTCTGCGCGATCGCTTTATGATTCGTCTATTATTTTTTATCAGCATCAGGTGCATTCTCTACCATGGCCTACATTGTTGCGTTGACAGGGGGTATCGGCAGCGGTAAGTCAACCGTGGCAGACGCCTTTGCCCGCCACGGCGTGATGGTGGTCGACGCGGACGTCATCGCCCGGCAGGTTGTCGAGCCTGGAACTCCAGCGCTGGCTACCATCGTCGAACGATTTGGTAATGAAATGTTGCAGTCAGACGGCACACTTAACCGTGCCGCACTGCGCCAGCGTATCTTCAGTAACCCTGACGAAAAGAGCTGGCTGAACCAACTGCTGCACCCGCTGATTCATCAGGAAACCCAACGCCAACTGGCGCAAGTCACCAGCCCCTATGCACTTTGGGTGGTTCCCCTGCTGGTGGAAAACAACCTACAGGCACGCGCCGATCGCGTGCTGGTGGTCGACGTTGACAGCGAGACTCAGTTGGCCAGAACCATCGCCCGCGACGGTATCAGTCGTCAGCAGGCACAGAACATACTGTCCGCGCAGGTCACGCGCGAGCAGCGC
Source organism: Serratia proteamaculans (assembly GCF_008830365.1). Lineage (GTDB taxonomy): Bacteria > Pseudomonadota > Gammaproteobacteria > Enterobacterales > Enterobacteriaceae > Serratia > Serratia proteamaculans. The sequence goes on from NZ_WBKI01000003.1 coordinate 96,416, forward strand.
CTGGCCGCTGCAGATGACATAATTGATAATAGCGGCACCGCTCAGGGGATAGAGCCATTGGTTGCCGCACTGCATCGCCGTTACCTTGAGCTAGCGGCATCAGCGACCCGACAGGATTAAACTGAATGAGTGATGTTTCCCCAAGCGTTCTTTTTGAACACCCGTTGAATGAAAAAATGCGCACCTGGTTGCGTATGGAGTTTTTACTGCAGCAGTTGCATGGCCAGCGGGCATTGAGCGAAACAGCTATCGCCCTGACCTTCTTCCGCACCGTCGCCGATCTGCTCGACGTACTGGAACGCGGTGAAGTGCGTACCGAGTTACTGAAAGAGCTGGAACGTCAGCAGCAAAAGCTGCTGGCATGGGCCGATGTACCGGGCGTCGATATGTCGCTGGTGGATCAGTTACGCAACCAGTTGAAACAGCGCGCGGCGGCACTGATGTCTGCTCCCCGCCTCGGCCAATCGCTGCGTGAAGATCGGCTGATTAGCCTGGTGCGTCAACGCCTGAGCATTCCCGGCGGATGTTGCAGCTTTGATTTACCGACGCTGCACATGTGGATGCATGCCCCACAGCAAGAACGGGATGATGACGTCAGCAAATGGCAGCAAACGCTGGAGCCCCTGAACCAGGCGCTGATCATGGTGCTGGATCTGATCCGTCAGTCCGGCCCGTTTCGCAATCAGATCAGTTTGAACGGTTTCTTCCAGGATAACGCGGAAGGCGCCGATCTGTTGCGCTTGCGCATCAATCTGGCCCATCAGCTTTACCCACAGATTTCCGGCCATAAAACACGCTATGCGATCCGCTTCCTGCCGCTGGACAGTGAGCTTGGCGTGGTCCCGGAACGATTAACCTTTGAGTTGGCCTGTTGCTAACCCAATGACATAAAAACCTTTCACGCGTTGGAAGGGAGTAAGGAACAGATATGACGACCGTAGTGAAATGCCCAACCTGTGGCAAAGGCGTGGTTTGGGGTGAAGTCAGCCCGTTCCGCCCGTTTTGCAGCAAGCGCTGTCAGTTAATTGATTTGGGCGAATGGGCCGACGAAGAGAAGCGCATTCCCAGCAACAGCGATCTGTCGGAAAGCGAAGAATGGAGTGAAAGACAAATCGGTCCGGAACCGATTTGAACGCTGCTTGCAGCGGCCCTGTAAGGGTGAGACTCATGGACGAGTCGAATAAGACGATCGTTAATCGATCGTCTTTTGTCGGCCGGGTATCTGCCAGGCCGCTCGTTTTACTGTGCAGCGTTCGCCTGTGCCACCAACAGTTTGATAATACTGACATTGGCCTCCGGGAACTCCTCCTCCCGTAAATCAGCCTGCTTCACCCAGCGCATAGGCTGGCCTTCACGGCCAAAGGGTTCGCCTGCCCAACCTTCCACCAGATAAAAATTCAGCGTCACAATACGGTCGCTAAACCGGTGTTCAAGCACTTCCAGTAGCTCTGCGCGCTCGGTTTCAATGCCGGTTTCTTCCTGCAGTTCACGGTTGAGTGCCTGCTCCGGCGTCTCCCCCTGCTCAATCTTACCGCCTGGAAACTCCCAGAAGCCAGCCATATGCGAATCGGCGGCGCGTCGGGTAATAAAGATTTCCTGCTGGGCATTACGAATGATGCCAACGGCGATGTTCAGATGCTTCATCACATCCTCCTGATAGATTTGCCGGGCGCGGAAAACGCCCAAAAAACAGGGGCTCAGCATGCTGAACCCCTGGGTTTTATTGGTTAAACACTGCCGGTCTTAGTTCTGCAGACGACCGTGGCACTGTTTGTACTTTTTACCGGAACCGCATGGGCATGGATCGTTACGCCCTACTTTACGTTCCGCCGTTGCCGGCGCATTCGGATCTTCGGTGACCAGCGCGTTTTCTTCATAGTGGCTCAGCTGTTGCTGTTTGGCCAGGCGCTCAGCTTCTTCACGACGCTGCTGCTCCAGCGCTTCAACCTCTTCCGGCATCCGCACCTGAACCTTGCTCAGTACGCTGATCACTTCATGCTTCAACGATTCCAGCATGGTAGCGAACATGTTGAAGGACTCGCGCTTGTACTCCTGCTTAGGATCCTTCTGCGCATAACCACGCAGATGGATGCCCTGGCGCAGGTAGTCCATCGCCGCCAAATGCTCTTTCCACAGGGAATCCAGCGTCTGCAGCATCACGCCTTTCTCGAAGTTGCGCATCATCTCGGTGCCAACCACTTCTTCTTTGCGCAGGTATTCTTCCTTCGCTTTTTCGAGAATACGCTCACGCAGCGTTTCTTCGTGCAGCTCAGGCTCTTTATCCAGCCATTCGGCGATTGGCATATCCAGATCGAAGTCGTTTTTCAGGCGTTCTGTCAACCCCTGAATGTCCCACTCTTCTTCCAGCGACTGCGGCTGAATGTAGCCGTCGATAGTGGTCTTGAACACGTCTTCACGAATGCTGGTAATGGTTTCGCTAACGTCAGACACGTCCAGCAGTTCGTTACGCTGGCTGTAGATAGCGCGGCGCTGATCGTTGGCCACGTCATCGTACTCCAGCAATTGCTTACGAATGTCGAAGTTGCGGCTTTCCACTTTACGCTGTGCGTTGGCAATCGCCTTGGTGACCCATGGATGCTCAATAGCCTCACCCTCTTTCATACCCAGTTTACGCATCATGCTGGAAACGCGATCCGAGGCGAAAATACGCATCAGGGCATCTTCCATCGACAGGTAGAAGCGGGATGAACCGGCGTCACCCTGACGACCTGAACGGCCGCGCAACTGGTTATCGATACGGCGTGATTCATGGCGCTCGGTACCAATAATGTGCAGGCCACCCGCAGCCAATACCGCATCATGGCGGATTTTCCAGGCTTCTTTAATTTCAGCAATTTGCTGTTCGGTCGGATCTTCCAACTGTTCAATTTCGGCCTGCCAGCTGCCGCCCAACACAATATCGGTACCACGGCCCGCCATGTTGGTGGCGATAGTGACCGCACGGCTTTGGCCGGCCTGAGCTACGATGTCCGCTTCCATGGCGTGGAATTTGGCGTTCAGTACCTTGTGCTCGATACCGGCTTTGGTCAGCTCGCGAGAAACCACTTCGGATTTTTCAATCGAGATAGTCCCCACCAACACCGGTTGCCCATTGACGGTACGCTCACGGATGTCTTCAATGATTGCACCAATCTTCTCCAGCTCGGTCATGTAGACCAGATCCGGCATGTCCTTACGGATCATCGGACGGTTTGTCGGCACCACGATGGTATCCAGCTTGTAGATAGAGCTGAATTCAAAGGCTTCGGTGTCGGCGGTACCGGTCATCCCGGCCAGCTTCTCGTACAGACGGAAGTAGTTCTGGAAGGTGATGGAGGCCAGCGTCTGGTTCTCGTTCTGGATCTCCACGCCTTCTTTGGCTTCTACTGCCTGGTGCAGACCATCAGACCAGCGACGCCCCTGCATGGTACGACCGGTGTGTTCGTCAACGATAATGACTTCACCGTCTTTTACGATGTAATCAACGTCACGGGTAAACAGCACATGGGCACGCAGTGCGGCGGTCACATGGTGCATCAACATAATGTTAGTCGGTGAGTACAATGACTCGCCTTCATCCATGATGCCGGCTTCCATCAACATTTCTTCGATCAGGATCAGACCGCGTTCGGTCAGGTGCACCTGGCGGGCTTTCTCGTCAACCGAGAAATGGCCTTCGCCCTGGAAGGAATCGGAATCTTCTTTTTCCTGACGGATCAGCTTAGGGATCAGCTTGTTGACCCTGATGTACATCTCGGAGCTGTCTTCGGCCGGGCCGGAGATGATCAACGGAGTACGTGCTTCATCGATCAGGATGGAGTCAACCTCATCCACCAACGCATAGTGCAGCTTACGCTGAACGCGCTCTTCCGGGCTGAACGCCATGTTGTCGCGCAGGTAGTCGAAACCGTATTCGTTGTTGGTACCGTAGGTAATGTCGGCGGCATAGGCTTCACGCTTGGCAGGTGCAGGCATACCCGGCAGGTTAATACCGATGCTCAGACCGAGGAACTCGAACAGTGGACGGTTGTTTTCGGCGTCACGCTGTGCCAAATAGTCGTTCACTGTAACCACGTGTACGCCACGACCGCTCAGGGCGTTCAGGTAGGCAGGCAGGGTTGCGGTCAGGGTTTTACCTTCACCGGTACGCATCTCTGCGATACAGCGATCGTTCAGTACCATGCCGCCCAACAACTGCACGTCGAAGTGACGCATGCCGAATACGCGCTTGCTCGCCTCACGCACTACGGCGAAGGCTTCCGGCAGCAGGTTTTCCAGCACTTCACCCTTTTCCAGGCGTGCGCGGAACTCGTTGGTCTTGGCTTTCAGCTCGTCATCGGACAGCTTTTCCATGTCCGGTTCCATCAGACCAATCTGCTCAACCGATTTACGCATGCGGCGAAGTGTACGATCGTTACGACTACCAAAAACTTTGGTCAATAATTTCACTAACATAATGTTTGATATCTCTGTCATGACAGCCAACACAGGCCGTCAATTTGCTGTTATTTTTTAGGTTTTTTGTCGCCCGACGGGCAAAAAATCAGCTTAAGACTGTGGGTCCAGCACGGATGCCCTGCACCTGTGCGAGCCACAACCCTGTCTGATGCTGCGCAATGGCAGGCAGCACGGCATGGTGGGTATCACGAATGATGGTCGGCGGCTTCGGCTCATGCGTCAGCAGCGCGTTGAGAGTAGAAAGCAGCGCCAGTTGCGCTACCTGTGATGGGGGTTCGGTCGCTTCCGCTTCGCGTTCCTGCATCCGCGCGTAAACTGCCTGCGGAGCGAGAGCAAAAGAAAGGTGACGAATGACGGTGCGAAGCGCATGCTGGTGCCAATAATCGACACTGAAATTCGGGCGACGATGCGCTTCCTGCAGCAATGCCAGACTGTTAAAGGCACCGCTGGCGGAATTTTGCCGGTTCAGGCTGGACGAGGTGCTCGGCAGAGCGGCTTGATCGGGTGCGCCGGACAGATTTGTAGGTACGCCAAGCGTGGCCGCGACCATCCCTAACAGGAGATGGGGCCAGAAATAACGTCTGCCAAATTGTCGCCAACGATTTAGAATACCGATCACGAGTTTATTATCCGCCGGAGCCCATTATGCGCGATAGCCGTCCACAATTATTAGATTCCCTGTTTGACGACGCTCACACAGAAGACAAAGGCCCGCTGTATAACGTCCAGCAACGCGCAGTTGCGCTGCTTAAGCTGAACCGTGCAGTGAAAGGCGTATTGCCGGTTCAACTGCATCCCTGGTGCCGCGTCGCTAATTTCCGACAGGGTATTTTAGTGCTAGAAACGGCAAATGCCAGCTGGATGATGCGTCTACGCTACGAACAACCGGCTTTATTATCTGCACTACGAGCGCAAATTCTACCATCATTGTCGTCGATCGACATCAGGATTAATCCTGCCTTGATGGCAAAAGGAAACAACCTTATGCAGAACGCCGCAAAAACCACAGGAAATCCGCAGGCGAAGGTGCCAATGCGTCATCTGAGTCAGGAAAGTGCTGAGGAATTAAGGGGATTGGCGAGCCGTAGCCCAGAAAAACTGCGCAAGATATTGGAACGACTGGCATCGTTGGCCGGAGAAGGTGCCAACGCTACCAGTCGCGATAAGTAATCAGCAGTATCAGCTTATGCCAATACGGTGGACGGGGCTTTGAATGCCAGTGGCATTTCGGCTTCGTCCTGGAAGGTGACAAATTCCCACGCTTCCTGTTTCGCCAGAACCGCTTGCAGCAGTTTGTTGTTCAGCGCATGACCAGATTTGTACGCGGTAAACGCGCCAATAATGTTATGGCCGCACATGAACAGGTCGCCGATGGCGTCCAGCATTTTGTGGCGTACGAATTCGTCTTCAAAGCGCAGACCGTCTTCGTTCAGCACGCGGTAATCATCTACCACGATGGCGCAGTCAAAACTGCCGCCCAAGGCCAGGCCACGTGACTGTAAATACTCGATGTCACGCATAAAACCGAAGGTACGCGCACGGCTGATTTGACGCACGAACGAGTCGGCAGAGAAATCAAGGCGGTAGCGTTGCGTACTGGCATCGATTGCCGGGTGGTTGAAGTCGATGGTAAAGTCCAGGCGGAACCCGTTATGCGGGGACAGCTCGGCCCACTTGTCGCCATCTTCAACACGCACGGTGTCTTTCAGACGCAGGAATTTCTTCGCAGAGTTCAGTTCTTCGATGCCGGCATCCAGCAACAGGAAGACGAACGGACTGGCACTGCCGTCCATGATAGGGATTTCGGCGGCGTCAACTTCGATAACGATGTTGTCGATGCCCAATCCAGCCAGTGCGGCATTAAGATGCTCAACGGTAGAAATACGCACGTCATGCTCATTCACCAGGCAAGTACAGAGCATGGTATCACGCACGGATTTTGCATCAGCCGGGAAATCAACCGGGGGATTCAAGTCAGTGCGACGATAGATGACCCCGGTATTAGCCGCCGCGGGGCGCATTGTCAGCGTGACCTTCTTGCCGGTATGCAAACCGACACCAGTCGCCTGAACAATACGTTTTAATGTCCTTTGTTTGATCATCGTTTTATCTCGCAATGTTATCAATCCTACCGACCAAGCATACAGCATGGTCGGCGGGACAGTTTAGCACAAAGAGCGGAGATTCCAAATTCTCAGGATATTCTTAGTCTGCCTGCTTGCGCAGGAAGGCAGGAATATCAAGATAGTCGGGCTCTTTATTAGGCTGCGCAGTCGGATCGTTAACTACCTTGGCGGCAGGTTTCACTTCCTGCGGCAACGGCGACATGCCGTGCTGCTGGTAGCGATGATCCATCACTGGCTGGCTGGCCTGTTTGTTGGTCACCAGAGTGATTTCCGGACGTTTGTCCATGCCGATACCGGTCGCAACCACGGTCACGCGCAGTTCGTCGTTCATTTCCGGATCCAGCGAGGTACCGATAACTACGGTCGCATTGTCGGAAGCGAAAGCACGAATGGTGTTACCTACGGTTTCGAACTCATCCAAACGCAGGTCGAAGCCGGCGGTGATGTTAACCAGAACGCCACGAGCGCCGGACAGGTCGATGTCTTCCAGCAGTGGGCTAGAGATCGCCATTTCCGCTGCTTCTTCAGCACGGTCTTCACCACAGGCAACGCCGGAACCCATCATCGCGTAGCCCATTTCGGACATTACGGTGCGCACGTCGGCGAAGTCGACGTTCATCAGGCCCGGACGGGTGATCAGTTCGGCAATACCCTGCACCGCGCCTTTCAGCACGTCGTTAGCCGCGCCGAACGCGTCCAGCAAAGAAATACCGCGACCCAGAACTTTCAACAACTTGTCGTTCGGGATAGTGATCAGTGAGTCCACATGTTTGGACAATTCTGCAATACCCTGCTCAGCGAACGCCATGCGTTTCTTGCCTTCAAAATTGAAAGGCTTGGTAACCACGGCCACTGTCAGAATACCCAGATCTTTAGCAACTTCTGCGACGACTGGCGCTGCACCGGTACCGGTACCGCCGCCCATGCCGGCTGCAATGAAGACCATGTCTGCACCATCCAGTGCGGCGCGCAGGGCTTCACGGTCTTCTTCCGCTGAATTGCGACCCACTTCAGGGTTCGCGCCTGCACCCAGACCTTTGGTAATACCGCTACCGATCTGGATGGTTTGGCCAACTGCCGTTTTACGAAGCGCCTGAGCGTCTGTATTAACGGCGAAGAATTCAACACCTTCGATGCGCTCGCGCACCATGTGTTCAACGGCGTTGCCACCGCCACCGCCGACGCCGATGACTTTAATCACCGCGTCATTGGTTAGTTCCATTGGTTCAAACATAGTTTCTCTCCGTTTTGTGCCTGTCGCTGCGAGATCATAAAAAGATTACTCAGCATGATCTCTTTGTTGAAACATTAAAACTCTTTTCTCAGCCAGCTATTGATACGTTTAAACCAATTGCCCACCGAGGCGCGTTTTTCTACTTCTGCCTCACCACTCAGGTGAGACTCTTTTCCATAGTGCAGCAGACCTACCGCCGTAGAGTAGTAAGGCTCCTGCGCATAATCCGTCAGACCCGTGATGTTCAAGGGTTGGCCGATGCGTACCTGGGTATGGAACACCCGTTGCGCACAAGCTGCCAGGCCATCAATCTGGGCGGCACCACCGGTCAGCACAATACCCGCTGCCAGATGATGCTTAACCCCTTGCTGACGCAGTTGCTCCTGCAATTGCAAAATCTCATCGTTAACCAGATTCAACAGTTCGGTGTAGCGTGGCTCAATAACTTCAGCCAGTGTCTGTCTTTGCAGACTACGAGGAGGACGCCCCCCAACGCTTGGCACCTCTACACTTTCATCCTTGCTAACAATCGACCCAAGCGCACAGCCGTGTCGAACTTTGATCGCTTCCGCATCTGTCGGCGGTGTGCCGAAGGCGTAGGCGATATCGCTGGTGACCACGTTCCCGGCGTAAGGGATCACTTTGGTGTGGCGCAACGCACCGCCGGTGTACACCGCCATATCCATGGTGCCCCCGCCGATATCCACCACACAAACGCCGAGTTCGCGCTCATCTTCGGTCAGTACCGCATAGCTGGCGGCCAGACCGGCGAAAATAAGTTGGTCTACTTTCAGACCGCAACGTTCTACTGCCTTAACGATGTTCTTCGCCATATCGTTATGACAGGTGATCAGGTGCACCTTGGCTTGCATACGCACGCCGGACAACCCAACCGGGTTTTTGATGCCTTCCTGATAGTCGATGGCGTATTCCTGAGGGATGACGTGCAGGATGCGGTGTTCATCGCGTACGCGTACCGATTTAGCGGTATGCACCACGTTCTCCACATCTTCCTGTGTCACTTCCTCTTCGGAAATAGGAACCATCCCTATTTCGTTCTGGCAACTGATGTGTTTCCCCGATAATGCGAGGTAAACCGAAGAAATCTGGCAATCAGCCATCAGTTCGGCCTGATCGATAGCGCGCTGTACGCACTTCACTACCGACTCCAGGTCGTTAACGCCACCCTTATCCATGCCGCGAGACGGGCAACTGCCCACCCCGATAATGTTGACCATGCCATCGGGCAGAACTTCCCCTACCAATGCGGAGACTTTTGCAGTACCGATCTCCAGTCCAACTACCAGTTTTCTGTCCGTCGACTTGATCATTGTTGTTTTGCCTGTGCCTGATTCTGTTGCTGATTACTGTTTTGCTGATCGCCTGCTGCCTGCGGGTCGATTAACACTGGGGCCCAACCTACCGATGCACCGGCCTCATAGCGTAAGTCGACATAGCTGACTCGCTTGCTTTCTGCCTGCCCCTGCTGCTGCAATACCGGATAAAGATCGATAAAGCGCTGCAGGCGTCCGGTGCGATCGTCGCGTCCCAGCTCCAGCCGAACATCATTATCCAAAGCCAGCTGCCAGGAGTGGCGGGCACTCATGGCCGCCATTTTCAGCGTATATTTGCTGGCCGCTAACATGCTGCTCATGGTCCGATATCCATCCAGAACATCCTGTTCGCTCCCTTCCGGGCCATAAAGCAACGGCAATTTCTGTTTGCCAATTCGTTCTGCCGGCACGCTGAAGGATTTGCCTTCGGCGTCCACCATGTGCAAATCATTCCAGCGCGCTACCGGGACATATTCCACCAGGTGGATTTTCAGCTCATCCGGCCACTGCTTGCGTACGCTGGCCTGCTTGATCCACGGCAGGCGTTCAATCTGTTGCTGGATGATGTCCACATCCTGCGTCATGAAAGTCCCCGGCGATCCCAACGCCAGGATCGCCTGGCGAATATCGTCGTTGGTGGTGTAGTGACGTTCCCCGGTCACCACCAGTCGTGACAGCGGCAGGCGGCTGGCGTCTTTCATCCAGCCAATTACCGCCCAGCCACTCCACAGGACCGTTCCCAACACCATCAGCAGGAAAACCATTCCCGCCAACTGGGTTCCATTGCTGCGGCGCGGGTTGTTATCCACCTCGCGTTCACGTGCATTCAGGGCAGCTTGCGACATATCAGTCGGCCAACTCCAAAATTCTCGCTACCAGCTGCGAGAAGCTTAAACCAGACTGGCGCGCTGCCATCGGCACCAGGCTATGACTGGTCATGCCTGGCGAGGTATTCACCTCGAGCAGATAGAAGCTGCCATCGCTATCCTGCATCACATCAACACGGCCCCAGCCGCTGCAGTCCAGCCCACGGTAGGCGCGTAACGCCAGGGCAGCCATCTCGGCTTCCTGTTCCGCACCCAGGCCACTCGGACAGAAATATTGGGTATCGTCCGAAATGTACTTGGCCTGATAGTCGTAAAACACGCCGGCCGGCTGAATGCGGATCGAAGGCAGAACCTGGTCACCCAGCATCGCCACCGTGTACTCCGGGCCACTCAGCCATTTCTCGACCAGGACGTCGTCGTCATGGCGGAAACCTTCTTCCAATGCTGCTTCAAGCGCGTCACGCTCTGTGACCTTGCTCATCCCGACGCTGGAACCTTCACGGCTTGGCTTGACGATCAGCGGCAGGCCCAGGGCCTCCACGCGAGCAATCAGCGTCGCTTTCTCTGCACCGGCATACTGCTTACGGTTCAGTGCTACATACGGCGCAACCGGCAAACCCATCGACTGCCACACCATCTTGGTACGCCATTTGTCCATGGTCAGAGCCGAAGCCATCACACCGCTGCCGGTATAAGGCAGTTCGAGGAACTCCAGCATCCCTTGCAAGGTACCGTCTTCACCGCCGCGACCGTGCAGCGCGATAAATACCTTGGTAAACCCGTGCTCTTTCAACTGAGTTACCGGGAAGTCACGGATATCAATGCCGTGGGCATCGATACCGGCTTCACGCAGCCCGGCCAGTACGGCTGCGCCGGATTGCAATGAAACTTCACGTTCAGCGGAGGTGCCACCCAGCAGTACGGCAACTTTATCGGCCATGATGTTCCTCCTCTTTTTTCTGTGGCTGCAGTTTCAGCTCAGCCAGTTTGCGGGCAACTTTGCCCACGTTACCGGCGCCCTGCACCAGTACCAAATCGTCGGCTTGCAGCAACTGCGCCAGGGTTTCCGGCACGGTGTCCGCATCGGAAACCAAAATCGGATCCAGCTTGCCGCGGCTGCGAATGGTTCGGCACAGCGAGCGGCTGTCCGCCCCCGGGATTGCCGTCTCACCCGCGGAATACACATCCAGCATCAGCAGCACATCGACCTGCGACAGCACGTTGGCGAAGTCGTCGTACAGATCGCGAGTACGTGTGTAACGGTGCGGCTGGAAAATCATCACCAGACGTTTGTCCGGCCAACCGGCACGTGCGGCTTTCAGCGTTGCGTCAACTTCGGTCGGATGGTGACCATAATCATCTACCAGCATCGCACTGCCACTTTTGCCGTTTACCGGCTCCAGCGGGAATTCGCCGAGGAAATCAAAGCGGCGACCGGTACCCTGGAAATTCGCCAGCGCACGCAGAATATCTGCGTCGTCAATGCCCTCTTCTGTTGCTACCGCCACTGCCGCCGCGGCGTTCAACGCGTTATGGCGGCCCGGTGCGTTCAGGGTCACCGTCATCAACGGCTTATCCTGACGGCTCAGGGTAAAGTGGCCCTGTGGCCCAACCTGACGGTAGTTCTCGATGCGAACATCGGCATCATCGCTAAAACCGTAAGTGGTAATATGGCGGCCCACACGTGGCAGCAATTCGCGCACCACCGGGTCATCAACACACATCACCGCACGGCCGTAGAACGGCAGGTTGTGCAAAAAGTTAATAAACGTCTGCTTCAGAATCTCGAAGTCGCCCTGGTAAGTCTCCATATGGTCGGCTTCGATATTGGTGACAATCGCCACCATCGGCTGCAAATGCAGGAACGACGCATCGCTCTCATCCGCTTCCGCAATCAGGTAACGGCTGGATCCCAAACGTGCATGAGTGCCCGCCGCTTTCACCAGTCCGCCGTTCACAAAGGTCGGATCCAGACCGGCTTCGGCATAAATGTTCGATACCATCGCCGTGGTCGTAGTCTTGCCGTGCGTACCGGCAACGGCGATACCGTGGCGGAAGCGCATCAGTTCAGCCAGCATCTCTGCGCGACGGATCACCGGGATACGCGCCTCACGGGCGGCGACAATTTCCGGGTTGTCGGCGGAAATGGCGGTAGAAACCACCACTACGCTGGCATCCAGCACGTTTTCCGGGCGGTGATGGAAGTAAATCGTCGCCCCGAGCGCGCTCAACTGTTGGGTTACCGGGTTCGGTGCCAGATCGGAACCGCTGATTTGATAACCTTCATTAGCCAACACTTCGGCGATACCACCCATGCCGGCGCCACCGATGCCGACAAAGTGAATGTGCCGGACACGTCGCATCTCGGGCACGATAGTACGTAGTTTCGCCAGTTGTTGTGTATTCATCACTCTCTCTAATCCGGGTCCGGCTTGCCGAGCCCCTGTATGACATTCTTTAATTCAGGTCCGGCGTACCGAACCCCTGCAAATTATTTGGCGACCCGCACCAGCTCCGCCGCCACGCGTTCGGTGGCATCCGGGATAGCGACTGCACGTGCCTTTTCAGCCATCGCCAACAGCGTTGAGCGATCCCAGCTGGCCAGCAGTTCTGCCACGACATCGGCGTTAAACTGCGGTTGTTCGATAATCTTCGCCGCGCCGGCTTCTTCCAGCGGACGAGCATTCCAATACTGCTGACGGTCTTTGTGCTGGAACGGCACAAATATCGCCGGCAGGCCCGCAGCAGCAATCTCGCTGACGGTTAGCGCGCCGGAGCGGCACACCACCACATCAGCCCAGGCGTAGGCGGCAGCCATGTCATCAATAAACTCAGTCACCTTGTGCTGTGGCTGCCCTACCCTCTCGTAGTCGCGTAACACGTTTTCCAGTGCGCCTTTGCCTACCTGATGCCAGAGCGTCATTTTATCGCCCAATTTCGCCGCGACTTCAGGAACTGTCTGATTCAGCACCCGGGCCCCCTGACTTCCGCCAATAACCAGCACGCGGGTCGGCCCTTCACGGCCAATCAATCGCTCTGCCGGCAAGGGTAGCGCCAGTACGTCGGTTCGCACCGGGTTGCCCACCACTTCCGCGTTCGGGAACGCGCCGGGGAAAGCTTGCAGCACGGTTTTGGCAAGGCGCGCCAGCCAGCGGTTGGTCAACCCGGCAATGCCGTTTTGCTCGTGCAATACCACCGGAATACCGCACAGCCATGCCGCCAAACCGCCAGGGCCGGAAACATAACCGCCCATGCCCAACACCACGTCCGGCTGGTAGCTACGCATAATCGCCTTCGCCTGACGAACGGCGTGCCAGATACGCAGCGGTGCGCTCAACTGGGCCTTCAACCCTTTGCCGCGCAGGCCGGAAATACGTATGAAATCAATCTCGATCCCGTGTTTTGGCACCAGATCGGCTTCCATTCGGTCTGCGGTTCCAAGCCAGCGCACCTGCCAGCCCTGCGCCATCAGATGATGTGCGACCGCCAGTCCCGGGAACACATGTCCGCCGGTACCGCCTGCCATCACCATTAAACGCTTAGGTTTCCCGCTCATCCCTTACCTCTTCACAAACGCCTGGGCTTTAGCCAGACGCGTTTCATAATCAATACGCAGTAACAGCACGATCGCCGTCGACATAATCAACAGGCTCGAGCCGCCGTAACTTATCAGCGGCAGCGTCAGGCCCTTGGTCGGCAACATACCGGCGGCGGCACCAACGTTAACCAGCGCCTGGAAGCTAAACCAGACACCAATTGAGCAGGCCAAAAAGCCGGAAAAGCGTTGATCGAGCTCCAGCGCGCGGCGGCCAATCGACATAGCACGAAAAGCGACGCAGAATACCATTAACAATGCGAAAACCACACCGATATAGCCCAGCTCTTCACCTAAAATCGAGAAGATAAAGTCGGTGTGTGCCTCCGGCAAATACTCGAGTTTCTGCACCGAGTTGCCTAACCCCTGTCCCCAGAACTCACCGCGCCCAAAGGCCATCAGCGACTGGGTCAACTGGTAGCCGCTGCCGAACGGATCGGCCCACGGATTCCAGAACGAAGTCACACGGCGCATACGGTAAGGTTCGGCAATGATCAACAGCACCACGGCGAAGCCACCAGAGCCGATAATCGCCAGGAACTGCCACATTTTGGCGCCAGCCAAGAACAGCATCGCCAGCGTAGTGATAAACAGCACCACCACGGTACCGAGATCCGGCTGTGCCAACAGCAATACCGCCAGCACCACCATCACACCCATCGGCTTACAGAAGCCCCAGAAGTTGGTACGCACTTCTTCTACCTTGCGCACCAAATAGCTCGCCAGGTAACAGAACAGCGACAGCTTGGACAGCTCCGCCGGCTGAATACGCAGTGGCCCCAATGCGATCCAGCGCGATGCCCCGTTTACCGAGCTACCGACCACCAGCACGATCAGTAGCATCACAATCGACATCAGTAGCATGACATTGCTGTAACGCTGCCAGACTTCCATCGGAATGCGCAGCGTCACCATCGACAGGCCAAATGCCAACCCGAGGTACAGCGCGTCACGCTTGGCGAACAGGAAAGGATCGTCTGCCAAACGCTGGCCGATCGGCATCGACGCCGAAGTCACCATCACAAAGCCGACAATGGCCAACCCAAAGGTCAGCCATAGCAGGGTACGGTCGTACAGCACCATATTGACCGAATCGTTATCCCGCGATCCCGCCACCCAGTTTTTAAACAGTTCGGTCAGCCCGAAGTTCGGCAAGCGTAGTCTCATCCGCCGAGCTCCTGTGCCAAGCGGGCGAACTCATCGCCGCGCACTTCAAAATTACGGAACTGATCCAGGCTGGCACATGCCGGTGACAGCAACACCATATCGCCGGACCGCACCCGGCCGGCTATCGCCCGCATCGCCTGTTCCATGGTCTCGGTCAGCATAGCCACCTCCGGTCGCAGCTGCGCCAGCTGTTCGCCATCACGGCCGAAGCAGTAAAGGCGGACATTGTCGCCTTGCAGATACTGCGCCAGCGGGGAGAAGTCGGCAGATTTACCGTCGCCGCCCAGCAGCAGGTGCAGAGTGCCGTCAACCTGCAGCCCATTCAACGCCGCTTCGGTGCTGCCGACGTTGGTGGCTTTGGAATCGTTAATCCAGCGTACGCCGTTATGTTCCCAGGCCAGTTGGAAGCGGTGTGCCAACCCGGTAAAGGTGGTTAACGCTTTCAGGCTGGAAGCACGCGGGATATTCACCGCATCGGCCAGTGCCAACGCCGCCAGCGCATTGGTATAGTTGTGGCGGCCGGTCAGTTTCATCTCACGGGTATTGAGGATTTTCTCGCCGCGCACGCGCAGCCAGGTTTCACCCAGTTGACGGTTCAGATGGTAGTCGCCCACATCGGCACCGAAGCTGATGCAGCGCTGGTCTGCACCGCGTACTGGCATGGTCAGCGCATCATCCGCATTCACCACGCACAGGTTGGCATTTTCATAAACGCGCAGTTTGGCCGCACGGTACTGCTGCAGGCCAAACGGATAGCGGTCCATGTGATCTTCGGTGACGTTCAAAATGGTCGCCGCAGCCGCATGTAGGCTGAAGGTGGTTTCCAGTTGGAAACTTGACAGCTCCAGCACGTACAGCTGGCATTCCTGGCGCAACAGGCTCAGCGCAGGCAGGCCGATATTGCCGCCAACCCCCACCGCCCAACCGGCCGCTTTCGCCATCTCACCCACCAAGGTGGTGACGGTACTTTTGCCGTTAGAGCCAGTGATGGCTACGATCGGTGCCTGGGCTTCGCGACAGAACAGCTCGACGTCGCCGACGATCTCCACGCCAGCCTCTGCAGCAGCGCTTAATGCCGGGGTCGCCAACGCCATGCCTGGGCTGGCGACGATCAAATCTGCCGCCAACAGCCAGTCCAGATTCAAATCGCCCAAATGACGCTCAACGCTTTCAGGCAGCTTGTCCAGGCCTGGCGGTGAGATGCGGGTATCCATAACGCGTGGCGTCACGCCGCGCGCCATAAAGAAATCAACACAGGACTGGCCGGTGAGGCCCAGCCCGATGATGACCACTTTTTTACCCTGATAATCCGTCATAATTACCGCACCTTCAGCGTCGCCAGGCCAATCAGCACCAGCATCAGCGAAATAATCCAGAAGCGCACGATCACGCGCGGCTCTGGCCAGCCCTTCAATTCATAGTGGTGGTGAATCGGTGCCATGCGGAAGATACGTTGCCCGCGCAGCTTGAACGACCCCACCTGCAAAATCACCGACAGCGTTTCAACCACGAACACGCCGCCCATAATCAACAGTAAAAACTCTTGGCGCAGCAGCACCGCAATGGTGCCCAACGCGCCGCCCAGTGCCAGGGAGCCAACATCGCCCATGAAGACCTGAGCCGGATAGGTGTTGAACCACAGGAAGCCCAGACCGGCACCGACGATGGCGGTACAGACGATCACCAGCTCACCAGCATGGCGTAGATAAGGAATGTGCAGGTAGTTGGCGAAGTTCATGTTACCGGTCGCCCAGGCCACCAGCGCAAAGCCCGCGGCCACAAACACCGTTGGCATAATCGCCAGGCCATCCAGCCCGTCGGTCAGGTTGACCGCGTTGCTGGTGCCCACAATCACAAAGTATGCCAGCAGCACGTATAACAGGCCGAGCTGCGGCATGATGTCCTTAAAGAACGGCACAACCAGCTCGGTGGCTGGCGTGTCTTTCCCTACGGCATACATGGCGAAGGCAACCACCAACGCAATCACCGACTGCCAGAAGTATTTCCAGCGGGCAATCAGCCCTTTGGTGTCTTTACGCACCACCTTGCGGTAGTCATCAACGAAGCCAACAATCCCGTAACCCACCAGCACGAACAGTACGCACCACACGTAAGGATTCGACGGATAGGCCCACATCAATACTGAAACGGTGATGGAGGTCAGGATCATGATGCCGCCCATGGTCGGCGTGCCGCGCTTGCTGAAATGCGACTCCGGACCGTCGTTACGCACCACCTGGCCGAAGGACATCTCCTGCAAGCGTTTAATCACCCGCGGCCCCATCCACAAGGAAAGGAACAGCGCGGTCAGCAGGCTGACAATGGCTCGGAACGTCAGGTAGGAAAAGACGTTGAAGCCGGAATAATATTTGACCAAATGTTCGGCCAGCCAAACTAACATGGTGCTTTCTCCTGTAACGCGCGTACTACCTGCTCCATTGCGGCACTACGTGAACCCTTGATTAACACGGTAATTACCGCATGTTCTGACAGTAATTCCACCACGCGCGCGATCACTGCTGCCTTATCCTGAAAATGTTCGCCATGACCCGAGGCTTCAACCAGCACCTGGCTTAACGCGCCGACGCCCAACACTTTATCCACCCCAGCCAGCCGGGCGGCTTCGCCCACCTGACGGTGACATTCTTCGGCTTCTGCCCCTAACTCTGCCATGTCACCCACCACCATCACGCGGTAGCCCGGCATTTCCGCCAACACCTGTGCGGCAGCCGTCATTGAACCGACGTTGGCGTTATAGCTGTCATCCAGCAGCAACTGGTGGTCAGAAAGCGCAATCGGGAACAAACGCCCCGGTACCGCCTGTAACTGTTTCAATCCCTGACGCACGGCTTCGAGCGAGGCACCGGCCGACATTGCCAGCGCCGCAGCGGCCAACGCATTAGCCACGTTATGACGGCCCGGCAGCGGCAGTGCGATCGGCGCGGTACCGAACGGGCTGTGCAGCATAAACTGCGTGCCCTTGCCATTCACCCGCACATCGCTGGCGAAGAAATCGATGTTTTCCGCCGCCTGCGGCGAGAAACGCCAGACGGTTTTGCCGTCCAGCATGCTCTGCCAGTGCGGCCAGTCGTTATTGTCGGCGTTGAGGATTGCCACGCCGTCAGTCGGCAAACCGGCAAAAATTTCGCCTTTCGCCTGAGCGACACCAGCCAAAGAACCAAAGCCTTCCAGGTGGGCAGCCGCCAGGTTATTCACCAGTGCGGTCTGCGGACAGGTTAAAGCCGTGGTGTAAGCAATTTCGCCAATATGGTTGGCGCCCAGCTCAATCACGGCAAAGTCGTGCTGCGGCTGCAAACGCAACAACGTCAGCGGCACGCCGATATCGTTGTTGAAGTTACCGGCGGTATACAGCACTTCACCGCATTCACGCAGAATGGCCGCGGTCATTTCTTTCACCGAGGTCTTGCCCGATGAACCGGTTAACGCCACTACGCGAGTCGGCACCTGCTGACGAACCCAGGCAGCAAGCTGTCCCAGAGCCAGGCGGGTATCTTTCACCACCAGTTGCGGAACCTCCACCAATAAGCGCTTACTTACCAGCAGCGCCCCAGCGCCAGCGGCTACCGCGTCAATAGCAAAATCGTGAGCGTCGAAACGCTCGCCTTTCAATGCCACAAACAGGCAACCCGCGGTTACCTGACGGGTATCTGTCGTCACCTCAACGATTTGGCAATCGGCGCCGATCAACTCTGCGCTCAATACATCGGCCAGTGTCCGAAGGGAGACAGGGATCATGCTACTACCCCCAGCAGACGCGCTACGGTGGTGCGATCGGAGTAATCCAGGCGGCGATTCCCCACCAGTTGGTAGTCCTCGTGGCCTTTACCTGCCACCAGTACCACATCTTGTTCTTTAGCTTGCATGATGGCGCTGGTTACCGCTTCCGCACGACCGTGGATCACCAGAGCACGTCCGGCGTCCAGCAGGCCGGTCAGGATATCGGCGATGATCGCCTGTGGCTCTTCGGTACGAGGGTTATCGTCGGTCACGACTACGCGATCGGCGAACTGTTCGGCGATACCGCCCATCAACGGACGCTTGCCTTTGTCACGATCGCCGCCACAGCCAAACACGCACCACAACTGTCCCAGACAGTGCAAGCGAGCGGCTTCCAAGGCTTTTTCCAGCGCGTCCGGGGTGTGGGCGTAATCGACCACTACCGTCGGTTTACCCGGCGCGTTGAACACTTCCATTCGGCCGCAGACCGGCTGCAGTCGGTTGCCGGTGGCGACCAATTTGTCCAGCGGATACCCCAGCGACAGCAGCGTCGCCAGTGCCAGCAGCAGATTGCTGACGTTGAAGGCCCCCATCAGGCGGCTTTCAATCTCACCGTCACCCCAGCTTGAACTGAAGTGGATGGTGGCTCCGTTATCGTGATAGTTGACCGCAGTGGTTTTCAGCCAGCGGCCATGGCAGCCCGGCTGCAGGTTATCCTGCATGGTAACGGCCACGGCATCCGGCAATTTGCTCAACCAACGCTGACCGACTTCATCATCAGCATTGATAATCGCCTGGCCCACTTCGTGACCGGCGAACAGCGACCACTTGGCCGCTTCGTAATTGGCCATATCACCGTGGTAATCCAGGTGATCGCGGCTCAGGTTGGTGAATACGGCAGCGGCAAAAGGTAACGCCGCCACCCGGTGCTGCACCAGCCCATGGGAAGAGACTTCCATCGCGGCAAAGGTCGCACCGCTGTCGACCAATTCGTTCAACACGTGCTGAATATCCACCGCAGAACCGGTGGTATTCTCCGTTGGGCATACCTGACCCAACAGACCGTTGCCCACGGTGCCCATCACGGCGCTGGTTTCGCCCAGCAGTTGGCCCCACTGCGCCAGCAGTTGAGTGGTCGTGGTTTTGCCGTTAGTCCCGGTGACGCCAACCAGACGCAGGCGCTCCGCCGGCTGATGGTAAAAACGACCGGCCAACGCGGAAAGACGCTGATTGAGCTGGCTCAGATAAATCACCGGCACGCCGTGCATTTCAGTAATAGCGCCGTCTTCAGCCTGACCTTCAGCTTCGGCAATCACAGCGGCAACGCCCTGCGCGATGGCCTGCGGAATATAGCGGCGTCCATCCGTTTGATGGCCGACAACGGCGACAAACAGATCCCCGGCAGCCGCAATACGGCTGTCTAATGTCATTTCCCGCAGCGCGCGCCCGGGCGCCGTTGGCACCCACGGAGCGAGTAAATCGCGCAAATTACGATCGGCCACCTGAACCCTCTTTTCTGTTAATTACAAAATCGCTTTTCTCACCGGTAGGCAACGCATCCGGCTCGACGTTCATGGTGCGCAATACGCCGCCCATGATGGCGCCAAACACCGGTGCGGAGATCGCACCACCGTAGTATTTCCCACCCTGCGGGTCATTGATGACCACCACCAGAGCAAAACGGGGATTACTCGCCGGCGCAACGCCGGCGGTATAAGCGATGTATCGGTTGACGTATTTGCCGTCCGGGCCCACTTTTTTGGCGGTACCGGTTTTGATGGCAATACGGTAGCCTTTGATCGCGGCTTTCACCCCACCGCCGCCCGGCAGGGCAACGCTTTCCATCATGTGCACCACAGTGCGCACCAGAGGTTCAGGGAACACGCGCTCACCGGCAACCGGTGGGTCAACCTTGGTAATCGACAGCGGACGATAAACGCCCAAACTGCCGATCGTTGCGTAGACTCGCGCTAACTGTAACGGGGTTACCATTAGCCCATAGCCGAAAGAGAAGGTGGCCCTCTCTATGTCAGACCACCGTTGTTTTTTTGGGTATATGCCACTGCTTTCTCCGACCAGCCCCAAATTGGTCGCTTTTCCCAATCCAAAACGAGAGTAAGTATCTACTAACGCTGAGGACGGCATCGATAACGCCAGTCGTGAAACACCGACGTTACTCGACTTCTGCAAGATCCCGGTCAGGGAGAGTTCCGCATAACGCGCAACGTCCCTGATTTCCTTGCCGTTGATACGGTAAGGAACGGTATTCAGCACGCTGTTTTCTTTCACAATGCCGTGCTGCAATGCCGTCATGACCACCATAGGTTTCACGGTGGAGCCGGGTTCAAAAATATCGGTGATAGCACGGTTACGCATGGTTTCTTTCGGCGTACCGGCCATATTGTTCGGGTTGTAAGACGGGCTGTTGGCCATGGCCAACACTTCGCCAGTGTTCACGTCCACCAGTACTGCCGTACCGGATTCGGCCTTGTTGAACGCCACGGCATTGTTCAGTTCGCGATAAACCAGCGCCTGCAGACGTTCGTCGACGCTCAGCACCAGGTTATGCGCCGCCTGGCTGTCGACCGAGGAGATATCCTCAATTACCCGGCCATAGCGGTCTTTACGCACGGTTCTTTCGCCCGGTTGCCCGGTCAGCCAGCGATCGAAGCTCTTCTCAACGCCTTCAATCCCCTGGCCATCAATGTTGGTCACGCCGATGATATGCGAGGTCACCTGGCCGGAAGGATAGTAACGGCGAGACTCCTGACGCAGGTAAATCCCCGGCAGTTTCAGCTTGTGGATGTAATCGCCAATCGCCGGGTTCACCTGGCGTGCCAGGTAGACGAAGCGCCCTTTCGGGTTGGCGTTAATGCGGGTAGAAAGCTGATCCAGCGGGATATTCAACGCATCGGACAGTGCCTTCCAGCGGCTATCCAGCGTTATGCCACCACGCTCATTCAGCTCTTTCGGGTCAGCCCAAATGGCGTTGACCGGCACGCTCACCGCCAACGGGCGCCCTGAGCGATCGCTGATCATGCCGCGAGAGGTTGGCACTTCCTGCACGCGCAGTGAACGCATGTCGCCTTCTTTCACCAGACGGTCTGGGTTAATTACCTGCAGATAAGCCACCCGCAGCATCAACCCCACCAACGCCAGCAAAATACAGCCGCACAGCAACGCAAAACGCCAGCTTACAAAGCTGGCCTGATCTTCCTGGCGTTTCAACTTACCGGGGCGTGCTGCTTTCATGCGTTCCCTTTCTACTCCGTGTAGTGATTTCAGTTAAACCATTCATTGTTTAACGATGATATTTTCCTGCGATGGATCAACATGTTGCATCTGCAGTTTTTCAGTAGCGATGCGCTCTACCCGACTGTGATCCCCAAGAGCATTCTCTTCCAGAATCAGGTTGCGCCACTCAATGTCCAGAGCATCTCGCTCTAAAACAAGCTGCTCGCGCTCGGCGGTCAGCAAACGGGTACGGTGCGCGGTAGTCACCACAAAAACCGCAGACACCAGCGAGGCAATCAGCAAAATCAACGGGATCTTGGCGTTACGTAGCAGATCGCCGCCAATCACCCCGACTAAGCCATGACGCTCATTACCAATCACGCGGGCATCCTCTCGGCAATACGCAACACCGAGCTACGCGCACGTGGGTTTTCCGCCACCTCGGCATCTCCAGGCATCATCTTACCCAGCGCTTTCAACGTGCGTCCGCCCATGCTGCGCAATTGCGCTTCGGTCAATGGAATACCGGCCGGTACCTGCGCACCGCGGCTGTGGTGGCGCATAAAGCGTTTAACGATACGGTCTTCCAGCGAGTGGAAGCTGATCACCGACAGGCGGCCCTGCGGGGCCAGCACTTCCAGCGCGCCGTCCAGCGCACGTTCGATCTCTTCCAACTCACTGTTGATGTAGATACGGATCGCCTGGAAACTGCGGGTTGCCGGGTGTTTGTGTTTATCCCGGAACGGGCTGGCGTTGGCGATCAAATCGGCCAGCTGTTTGGTGCGAGTCATCGGGTCGACCAGATTTCTTTCCACGATGGCGCGAGCGATACGCTTGGCGAAACGCTCCTCGCCAAAGGTTTTCAACACCCAGGCAATGTCGTCGGCTTCCGCTTTCATCAGCCACTCGGAGGCTGACTGACCGCTTGAGGAGTCCATACGCATATCCAGCGGTCCGTCACGCATGAAGGAGAAGCCGCGTTCTGCGTCATCCAACTGCGGCGAAGAAACGCCCAGATCGAGTAAAATGCCATCTATCTGCCCCACTAATTCGCGTTCCCGCACATAGTGTGACAAATCTGAAAATGGGCCGTGTACGATGCTAAAACGAGGATCTTCAATAGACTTGGCGGCTGCAATCGCCTGTGGGTCGCGGTCAATTGCCAGCAAACGCCCTTCCGGCCCCAACTGGGACAGAATCAGACGCGAATGGCCACCGCGGCCAAAAGTACCGTCGATATATATGCCGTTACTGCGAATATTGAGACCTTTTACCGCCTCATCCAACAGTACGGTGGTGTGTTTATAATTTTCCAACATGCTTATAGCGACAAGTCCTGTAGCCGCTCAGACAACGGTTCCTGAGTCGACTGTTCTGCGTCAATATCATCCTTGACTTGTTGATACCAGGTCTGTTCATCCCACAGTTCAAACTTGTTGAACTGCCCGACCAGCATCACTTCTTTGGTAAGCCCGGCGTGTTGGCGTAGCGTTGTCGCTAACAGCAACCGACCGGCGCTATCCATCTGACACTCACTGGCATGTCCCAACAGCAAGCGCTGAACGCGGCGCTCGGCGGGATTCATACTCGACAGACGGGATAACTTTTGCTCGATAATTTCCCATTCGGGCAGTGGGTAAAGCAGTAGGCAGGGCTGATGGAGGTCAATGGTGCAAACCATTTGGCCTAGCGATTGCTCGTTCAGCAAATCCCGGTAACGGGTGGGTACGGCAAGCCGCCCTTTGCTGTCGAGATTAACCATCGTTGCTCCACGGAACATGCCTGAGCTACCCCTCCACGACCATTTTCACCACTTTACCCCACAAATTCCCACATAATGGAGTTTACGGAGGGTATGAAAACCTTGTCAAGCCAGAGCGCCAGCGCTTTGGCAATATTTCTTCGGTCATTTTGGGAGCCGGCTCGCGAAAGGAACGCTATTTATTAGATGATTAAAAATTAACATCATGATAAACGGGGAGAAATTTCTAAGCGGAAAGAACGTGATTAAAAACCTGACAAATTGGCGATTAATTAACTCAATACTTCCTTCTGCAATCGATGTCTCATTTTTTAGCTCGGCAATCACATCCCTGTAACCCGTTGGGACCCGCACCGGACAAGGCCCGGCGTAAACTTGCCTTACCGCCGAAATAGGGCTTAAGCCATTGAGTTAATAACGCTCAACGGTTATTACGCCCCACACCGGCCGCTATTTTACTTCAATTAAAGCCTCAGTGATAAGTTCGCTGAAAAAATAAATGGCTCGGATATTACGAGGGAAGCTAATTTCGATTTAAATCAATTTAGTAAGATTATTCTCAAAATACCTGTTTACAATTATGGTTTCATTTCCTTACATCATTTATTCCCACAATTTTTACTGTGAAAAAGCACCTCGCCGCAACAAATAATGCAACTCATTGTTTTTTATTGAATAGTTGCAATTCATCCATTTTTAATCCCTTCGCGCCATATTCCTCTGCCTGAGCTCAGCACAAAAACCACGCAATACCTTAAAATAAAAATATTTAGCTACTTAGTGAATTCATGACGGAAGTGTAAACTACAAAAAGAATAAAAAACCAGATTTAACAACCAACAATTAATGATTTAACAGAGCATTAACCAATAACCACGGAGATTGCATCATGCTTTCGCCTGTCCCTCATTGGCGCAGCGCCGCTGCCGATACCTTTGCACTGGTGGTGTACTGCTTCATCGCCGGTATGGCGATAGAAATCCTGGTGTCCGGCATGAGCTTTCAACAATCACTCTCGTCCCGTTTGCTGTCGATCCCGGTGAACATCCTGATCGCCTGGCCCTATGGCCGCTATCGCGATCTGTTTATCCGTGTCGCCAGGCGCTTTCACCGCCAACCCTTTTTACTGCGCAACCTGGCCGACCTGTTGGCCTATGTCAGTTTCCAGTCCCCCGTCTATGCCGCCATCCTGTGGAGCGTCGGTGCCGATGGGCAACAAATCATGACGGCGGTAACCAGCAACGCGGTAGTGTCAATGGCAATGGGCGTGGTGTATGGCTACTTTCTCGAATACTGCAGAAGATTGTTCAGAGTGGCAGGCTACGTGTGAGGTGTGAAGCAGGAGCGCAACAGGGCGCTCCTGTTGAGGATTATTTCCTGCTAAGACTGCCGCGACGGAACAGATTGCGCCGGATGCGCGTCAGACCCGGTTTGGGTTTACGTGGTTCATCCAGGCTGGCCAGCACCAGTTCCAGCACGCGCTCGGCCACGTCACGGTGACGCTGGGCAACCGCCAAGACCGGACACTCGAGGAAGTCCAACAGCTCGTGATCGCCAAAGGTGGCGATCGCCAGATCGGTCGGCAAACGACCACGTTGCTTCAGCGTCACGTCCATCACCCCTTGCAGCAAAGAGAATGAGGTGGTGAACAGCGCCTGCGGCATCGGGTGGGTTTTCAACCATTCGGCAAACAACACGCCGGCAGCCTCACGCTCATAACTGTTGGCATACAGATAATCGACATGCCGCTCGTCATCCTGCCATGCCTCACGGAACCCCTGCTCACGCAGGAAGCTGACTGAAAGTTCCGGCAAGGCCCCCAGATACAGCACCGATTCAGCCGGGAAGGTACGAAGCTCCTGCGCCAGCGCGAATGAGTCCTCTTGATCGGCCCCCACCACGCTGATGAAATGCTCGCGATCCAGTGCCCGGTCCAGAGCGATAATCGGCAGTGGATCGTTGGCCCAACGCTGATAGAACGGGTGCTCTGGCGGTAAGGCGGTGGAAACGATCAACGCGTCAACCTGGCGTTGCAACAGGTGCTCAATGCAGCGCATCTCGTTATCCGGTTGATCTTCCGAACAGGCAATCAACAACTGGTAGCCGCGTTGGCGAGCCTGACGTTCCAGATAGTTGGCAATGCGGGTGTAGCTGGTGTTTTCCAGATCCGGTATCACCAGACCGATTGAACGAGTCCGCCCGGCGCGCAGCCCTGCCGCGACGGCATTCGGATGATAGTTGTGCTCCCTGACCACGGCCATCACTTTTTCGACGGTTTTATCGCTGACACGATACTGCTTCGCCTTGCCGTTGATGACATAACTGGCCGTAGTGCGCGAAACGCCTGCGAGACGCGCGATTTCATCCAGTTTCACGTTAACCCCTTAATGACGCTGAAAATAGAAGTGAAAACCATGCTCGGATTAACCATCGCATCCTGTGCGGTTATTCAATCCAGCCTCTGCGATCTAACAGCAGAAAACACTGCCTAGCAACCGCTTTTGCCGAAAGGTGCCAGCAAACAGGCAAAAAACACCGAAAAACAAAGGGCGCAGCCTGGCTACGCCCCTAGATTATGCCGGTATCACGCCTCAGCGCATGATTTTATCGCCGCGCGACACGCCGACCACACCGGAACGCGCCACCTCGACAATTTCGGCCACTTCACGCACCGCACTCAGGAACGCATCCAGTTTGTCGCTGGCACCCGCCAGTTGAACGGTGTACAGCGTAGCCGTAACGTCGACAATCTGACCACGGAAAATGTCGGCGCAGCGTTTCACCTCTTCGCGGCCATAACCGCTGGCCTGCAGCTTCACCAGCATGATTTCACGCTCAACGTGCGCGCCCTGCACCAGTTCGCTGACGCGCAGCACGTCCACCAACTTATGCAGCTGCTTTTCGATCTGCTCCAGCACTTTCTCATCGCCAACGGTTTGAATCGTCATACGTGACAGAGTGGGATCGTCGGTCGGTGCTACCGTCAGGCTTTCAATGTTGTAACCGCGCTGAGAGAACAAGCCCACCACACGCGATAACGCACCGGATTCATTTTCCAGCAATACAGATAAAATACGGCGCATGATCAGGTCCTCTCCGTTTTGCTTAACCACATTTCGTCCATGCTTCCACCCCGGATCTGCATCGGGTAAACATGTTCGGTCTCATCGACGGTGACGTCGACAAATACCAGACGCTCCTTCTCGGCCAGCGCCTGTGCCAGTTTGCTTTCCAGCTCATCCGGGGTGCGAATGGCGATGCCTACGTGGCCATAAGCCTCCGCCAGTTTGACGAAGTCCGGTAGGGAATCCATATAAGACTGGGAGTGGCGGCCGGAATAAATCATGTCCTGCCACTGCTTCACCATCCCCAGATAGCGGTTGTTCAGGTTCACTACGATCACCGGCAGGTTGTACTGCAGCGCGGTGGACAGCTCCTGAATGTTCATCTGGATACTGCCGTCCCCGGTGACACACACCACGGTTTCATCAGGCAGTGCCAACTTCACGCCCAGCGCCGCCGGCAGACCAAAGCCCATGGTGCCCAGCCCGCCGGAGTTAATCCAACGGCGTGGTTTGTCGAATGGGTAGTAGAGTGCGGCGAACATCTGGTGCTGGCCGACATCGGAGGTGACATAAGCGTCGCCTTTGGTCAGCCGGTGCAGGGTTTCGATCACTGCCTGCGGCTTAATGGTGCCGCTGTTTTTGTCGTAGCTCAGGCAATTACGCGCGCGCCACTGCTCAATGGACTGCCACCAGTCACGCAACGCATCGTGGTCCTGCGCCTTGTCTTCCTGTGCCAGAAGCTCCAGCATCTGCGTAAGCACCTGTTTGGCATCGCCAACGATTGGAATATCGGCGTCTACCGTCTTGGAAATTGAGGTAGGGTCAATGTCGATATGCAGTACGGTAGCGTCCGGGCAGTATTTGGCCAGGTTGTTGGTGGTACGATCGTCAAAACGCACGCCGACGGCAAAAATCACGTCAGAGTTGTGCATGGTTTTGTTGGCTTCATAAGTGCCGTGCATGCCAAGCATGCCGACGCTCTGGCGATGAGTACCGGGAAAGGCACCCAACCCCATCAGGGTGCAGGTCACCGGCAGATTCAGCTTCTCCGCCAATTCCAGCAGCTCTGCCTCACAGGCCGAGTTGATCGCCCCGCCACCAACGTACATAACGGGTTTTTTAGCCGACAGCACGGTGTGTAACGCACGCTTAATCTGCCCGCGATGCCCTTGCACCGTCGGGTTATAGGAACGCATGCTCACTTCCTGCGGATAGGCGTAAGGCATTCTCACCGCCGGACCCACGATGTCTTTCGGCAGGTCGATCACCACCGGACCAGGGCGACCGGTGGAGGCCAGGTAAAAAGCCTTCTTCAGGATGCCGGGAATATCTTCGGTGCGTTTGACCAGGAAGCTGTGCTTCACTACCGGGCGAGAAATCCCCACCATGTCGCACTCCTGGAAGGCATCATAGCCAATCAGCGAGCTGGGAACCTGACCGGACAGCACTACCATTGGGATGGAATCCATATAGGCGGTCGCAATACCGGTGATCGCATTGGTCGCTCCGGGGCCTGAGGTCACCAGCACCACCCCCACTTCGCCAGTCGCACGCGCATAGCCATCGGCCATATGCACGGCACCTTGCTCATGGCGTACCAATATGTGATCGATTCCTCCGACCGTATGCAGGGCATCGTAGATATCGAGTACCGCCCCGCCCGGATAACCGAATACATGCTTAACGCCCTGATCGATCAACGATCGGACGACCATCTCGGCTCCTGACAACATCTCCATGGGTTTGCCTCCAGGCTAACTTATTCTTATCTGGCGCCGGAACGTGGCGCCTGTTGTGGGGCAATACCCCAAACTTTTTATGGATTGACTATAACCCATTAACATAACGTCAGAATATAAGGCAGGCAAACGGCAAAATGGCACAACAACAAAAGGGTTACTGGCAACGAGCTGGGGATCGGGGATTTACAGAAACAATGCACTAGCCGCTGGCAAATCGGGCTAGGCATTGTTTCAGTCAGGCGAGGAATTACAGAACTATATCAGGCAAGAAAGATGCCGTTTTTTTAACCGGGCAACCTGCACTAAGTCTTGGTTAAGCCTTCTCCTGGTACATCGAATCAATTTCACTCTGATAGCGCTGCAAAATCACTTTACGACGCAGCTTCAACGTCGGTGTCAGTTCCCCCAACTCCATCGAAAAGGCCGCCGGCAACAGGGTAAACTTTTTCACCTGTTCGAAACGCGCCAACTCTTTTTGCATCTCACGCAGGCGGCTGTCGAACATTTCCAGAATATGGCTGTTGCGCAGCAGTTCAAGCCGATCCTGGTATTTCAGGTTGATGGACTTGGCATACTCTTCCAGCGACTCAAAGCTGGGCACAATCAAAGCGGAGACAAATTTACGTGCGTCGGCAATGATCGCCACCTGTTCGATAAAGCGATCCTGCGCCAGCGTACCTTCTAGCATCTGCGGGGCAATGTACTTACCACCGGAGGTTTTCATCAAATCCTTAAGACGCTCGGTGATAAACAGGTTGCCGCCTTCGTCAATGGCACCGGCATCGCCGGTCTTCAACCAACCATCTTCGGTAAATGAGGCGGCGGTTTCCAGCGGCTTATTGAAATAACCGCGCATCACCACCGGGCCACGCACCTGGATTTCATTCTCCTCACCAATACGCACCTCAACCCCCGGCAGGGGTTTGCCAATCGAGCCAAAGCGGAAATTGCCCTCTTCCCAGCAGGAAACGGTGGCGCAGGTCTCGGTCATGCCATAACCATATTTGATGTTGATGCCCATAGCCTGGAAAAACAGGATGACATTGTCGTCCAGTTTGGCACCGGCAGCCGGCAAGAACCGCACCCGCCCGCCGAGAATGCCGCGCAGTTTACTCAACACCAGCTTATCGGCCCAACGGTGGGAAAGATCAAACAACTTGCCCAGAGGTTTACCGGCGCGTTCTTGCAGGAACTTACGCTCACCGCAGACAATTGCCCAGTGGAACAGTGCACGGCGCAGCCAGGGGGCACGGGCAACTTTCTCGTGCACTGCACTGAAGATTTTTTCGTAGAACCGCGGCACCGCACACATCAGCGTCGGGCGTACCGCCGTCATGGCCTCACGCACCCAGTCGGTATTGGGCAAAAACACGTTTTGCGCACCGGAGTGCATGATGAAGAAACTCCAGGCGCGTTCAAACACATGCGACATTGGCAGGAAACTGAGAGAGACATCTTCTTCCGTTACCGTCAGTCGCTCATCGTGCAGATAAAGCTGTGCCGCCAGGTTACGGTAATCCAGCATCACCCCTTTAGGTTCACCGGTGGTACCGGAGGTGTAGATCAGTGTGAACAGATCCCGCAGATCGCAATCGGCAATGCGTTGCTGCAGCTGCGATTCAAACGCCGCCGGATCGGCTTCACGCTCAAAGGCGCTCAGGTGCCGAGCAATCTCACAACCACGCAGATCAACGCCGTCATCAAACACAATAATGTGGTTCAATTGCGGACAGACGCCGCGTAATGCGATGGCAGCATCCAGTTGAGCCTGTTCGCCAACGAACAGAATGCGGATATCGGCGTCATTAATGATAAAAGCCGCCTGGGCCGGTGTATTGGTGGCATACAGCGGCACGCTGACCCCACGTAACCGCAGGATCGCCAAATCCGCCAGCGACCAGGCCATACTGTTATTGGCAAAGATCGCGATACGCTCCTGCACCTCGGTGCCCAACGCCAACAGCGCACTGGCAATGTGGTTGATATGTGTATCGACCTGCAGCCAGGTCAATTGGGTCTCTCCAGCAGGAGACCATTGGCGAAAAGCTGTGCGATCGGCACGCTGGGAAATTTGGTGCTGTATACGGTGAGTCAAATGGTATTGCAGCAGATTATTGATCATAGCGCCCTGAGCCTGAAATGAATCAAACAGTTAGCGTTGAGCAGGCCATCTTCCTCTGCATCTCAGCTTACACGTGTTTACTTTTTTTCGCGCAGTCTACCTACTCTCTGGCAACGGGAAAAGAGATTTCAGCGTAGAAGTGTGAGCTAAAACCCAGGTTAATTTCACCGCAACCTCTCATTGGACAGAAGGGTGATGAAAAGGTTTTATCCAGGTCACAAAACGCGGGTTCGACAGGCACCGAAGAAAACAGATAAAAACACCAACTGTAATTAATATTTCAGAATATAATTTCATTATAATAATTTTCAATGAAACTACCTAAGTCATTCGGAAGCGGTTAATTCAGAACACTTAAGCCAAGATATATCTTACATAAACCCAAGGTAATTCCTAACCAACGAATGGGAAAAATTATTCCCCCAACGGGAAACTACCACCTCGGGGGTAATAATCGGCTGATTTACTCAGACATATCAGACTGGCCAAGCATACCTTTCATCCATAGATGTCCCTTATCTCTTTCTGCCGACTCATGCCAGGACAGATAACAGGTCACCTTATTTTCACTGCAGGGGAAAGGAATAAAACGCAACTGTAATGCTTCAACCTGCTGCTGAGCCAGCCAGGCCGGAACTATCGCAATCATGTCAGTATTGGATACCATATTCAGCACACTGTATAAATCGGTACATTGCTGAGCCACGACGCGCTGCATCGCCTCCTCTATATAGTAAGGCTTACTGAAGGAGTTAAAAATATCCAGCGAAACCACCGCATGCTGCTCCCCAAGAATTTGTTCCGGCGTAATGGCCTTTTCAATTCTCGGATGTTTCTTGGCAAGAACCAGCACCAGTTCATCCTCAAAAAGCCTCACACTTTTAAACTCTGCCGATTCAAAACAGGCATAGCCAATAACGAACTCAACCTCCTGGTAGCGCAATTGGCTATCAATACTACTCGTTATATATGATTTTATTTTTAAATGGGTCTGAGGCGCTATTTCCTTCAGATGGTTGATTAGCGCGGATCCCAAGCGCAAATCAAGTGGGCTGCAAATGGCGATGGAGAAGACTCGCTCACTGGTAAAGGGTTCAAACTCCGCGCCAGGTAACTCATTTTGCACCAACTGCAATGCTTGCCTCACCGGCCCAAAAAGCTGCCTGGCCCTTACAGTAGGCTGGATCCCGCGCCCACAGCGCACAAACAACTCGTCATTGAACATCAGTTTCAAGCGCGCAACGGCGTTGCTCACTGCCGGTTGCGACATCCCCAAAAAGCTCGCGGCCCGGGTAATATTCTGCATCTGCATAACGGCATCAAACACCGTTAGCAAATTCAGATCGACGCTGCGTAAATGCAAATCGCTGGTTTCTTTCTCAGTGATAACTTCTGAATTATATTCCGACATATCCCACTCCACTAAGTCCTGTGTAGATAATCCCCAAAGTACAATTAACGAGTGATAATTCATCGCTGTTCTAATCGCACAAAGCAGAATTAGTTATCTCGTGCTCAGTTCATTTAAACCGAGCTCAAGCAACGTCCTATATACAAACATGGTTAAAATTTAATACCTACCGCACATCACATCCATTCTTCTCACCGAAAGAGATCACACACTATTTAAATCGATTAACTTCACAAACCTCTCTTTGCACCTTCATTTAACTTCTGTTCCTTACCCTTACTTACTCCGATGAAAACACGGTTAATAACCACTTCCTTTAATAAAACAACCTCATTAATTACTGGCAACCATTAACTCTATGAATAATTCATAAAAAACATAACAAACCAAAAATATATTGATGTAAAAAATATAACCACCACTATTTTTCTTTTGGCTAGCATGCCTTCTGTCGTTTTGCATCTTTAATTTTAACCTAATGAACATCAGAAGCAATTGCGGCGATATATATTCATTTCATTTATGCTAACAGGCCCGCAAATCCTTCACTGCCTTTTATCTGACAATGTCATTTTTTACCGAACTATCTTCTGTGCACCGCGGAACGTAAATCAGGAGGTCAGTGAGTACCCTCATTTTCAATCAGGTGTTGACATGACCAAGCCAATAACGTATCAAATTAGGCAACGAAACTATTTTAGAGAAGCTGAACCGCCATGAACCGTACTTACCGTCTACTAGGCCTACTACTTAACGCATCTTGTTTGCGCGGTATGCCGGTGGACGCAGTTCAGAGCTGATTTAGCCCACCCTCATAACAAACCCGCGCTACTGCGCGGGTTTTTTTTTACCCGCTTAGCGTGAAATAAACACGATAAGGAACACCCTGATGAGCCAACAAGTCATTATTTTCGATACAACGCTGCGTGATGGCGAACAAGCGCTGCAAGCCAGCCTGAGCGTGAAAGAGAAGATTCAGATAGCGATGGCGCTGGAGAGAATGGGTGTCGACGTCATGGAAGTCGGCTTCCCGGTATCCTCACCGGGCGATTTCGAATCCGTACAAACCATTGCCCGCCAGATTAAAAACAGTCGTGTATGTGGCCTGGCCCGTTGCGTGGATAAAGACATCGACGTCGCAGCCGAAGCGTTGCGGGTGGCCGAAGCCTTCCGTATTCACGTGTTCCTGGCCACCTCCACCCTGCATATTGAATCCAAGCTGAAGCGCTCGTTCGACGAAGTGTTGGAGATGGCAATCCGCTCAGTGAAGCGCGCCCGTAACTACACTGATGACGTAGAATTCTCCTGTGAAGATGCAGGCCGTACGCCGATCGATAACCTGTGTCGTGTGGTAGAAGCCGCCATCAACGCCGGTGCTACCACCATCAATATTCCAGACACCGTTGGCTACACCACGCCGAACCAGTTTGGTGGCATTATCACCACCCTGTATGACCGCGTACCGAATATCGACAAGGCCATTATCTCTGTGCACTGCCACGACGATCTGGGAATGGCGGTCGGCAACTCCATCGCCGCGGTGCAGGCGGGGGCACGGCAGGTAGAAGGCACCTTGAACGGCATTGGTGAACGCGCAGGCAACACCTCGCTGGAAGAAGTGATCATGGCGATCAAAGTGCGCCAGGACATCATGAACGTGCATACCAACATCAACCATCAGGAAATTTTCCGCACCAGCCAAATTGTCAGCCAGCTGTGTAATATGCCGATCCCTGCCAACAAGGCGATCGTCGGTTCCAATGCCTTCGCCCACTCCTCGGGCATTCATCAGGACGGCGTGCTGAAAAATCGTGAAAACTACGAAATCATGTCCCCGCAAACCATAGGTCTGAAAGATGTGCAGTTGAACCTGACCTCCCGTTCCGGCCGCGCCGCGGTGAAACACCGTATGGAAGAGATGGGCTACAAAGAACAGGACTACAACCTGGACAATCTGTACGCCGCCTTCCTGAAGCTGGCCGATAAGAAAGGTCAGGTGTTCGATTACGATCTGGAAGCCCTGGCCTTCATTAATAAGCAGCAGGAAGAGCCCGAGCATTTCAGCCTGGACTACTTCAGCGTGCAGTCAGGCAGCAGCATCATGGCCACCGCATCGGTGAAATTGATCTGCGGCGAAGAAGAGAAAGCCGAAGCGGCCACCGGTAACGGGCCGGTTGACGCGGTCTATCAGGCCATCAATCGCATTACCGGTTATCCCATCGAACTGGTGAAATACCAATTAACCGCCAAAGGCCAGGGCCGTGACGCACTGGGCCAGGTTGATATCGTGGTGTCCTACAACGGCCGCCGCTTCCACGGCGTGGGTCTGGCGACCGACATTGTGGAATCCTCCGCCAAGGCGATGGTTCACGTATTAAATAATATTTGGCGCTCCCAGCAGGTAGAAAAAGAAAAACAGCGTCTGCAGCAAAGCAAACATCAAAATAATCAGGAAACGGTGTGAACATGACGAAGACTTACCACATTGCCGTCTTGCCCGGAGACGGAATCGGCCCGGAAGTAATGGCCCAAGCGCGTAAAGTGTTGAACGCAGTGCGTCAGCGCTTTGATATCCGTATCACCGAAGCCGAATACGACGTCGGTGGCATCGCCATCGATCGCCATGGCAGCCCGCTGCCACAGGCCACCCTCGCCGGTTGTGAGCAAGCCGACGCCATCCTGTTCGGCTCGGTAGGTGGCCCGAAGTGGGAACACCTGCCGCCGGCAGAGCAGCCTGAACGTGGCGCTTTGCTGCCGTTGCGTAAACACTTCAAACTGTTCAGCAACCTGCGCCCTGCTCGTTTGTATCAGGGGCTGGAAGAGTTCTGTCCACTGCGTGCCGACATCGCCGCCCGCGGTTTCGATATTCTGTGCGTGCGTGAACTGACCGGCGGCATCTACTTTGGCCAACCAAAAGGCCGCGAAGGCCAGGGCATGCAAGAACGCGCCTTCGATACCGAGGTTTATCACCGCTTCGAGATCGAACGCATTGCCCGCATCGCCTTCGAGTCCGCCCGCAAGCGTCGCAACAAAGTGACCTCGATTGATAAGGCCAACGTGTTGCAAAGCTCCATTCTGTGGCGCGAAGTGGTCACTCAGGTCGCCAAGGATTACCCGGATGTGTCGCTGTCGCATATGTACATCGACAACGCCACCATGCAGTTGATCAAAGACCCGTCACAGTTCGACGTGCTGCTGTGCTCCAACCTGTTCGGCGACATTCTGTCCGACGAATGTGCGATGATCACCGGTTCGATGGGCATGCTGCCTTCCGCCAGCCTGAACGAACAGGGCTTTGGCCTGTATGAGCCGGCCGGTGGGTCAGCGCCGGATATCGCGGGTAAAGGCATTGCCAATCCGATCGCCCAGATCCTGTCTGCCACCCTGCTGCTGCGTTACAGCCTGGGTGCCAGCGAAGCGGCCGATGCCGTTGAACGCGCCATCAATCAGGCGCTGGAACAGGGTTACCGCACCGCCGATCTGGCCGGTGTTGGCCCAGCCATCAGCACCGATGAAATGGGTGACATCATCGCCCGCTTTGTCGCTCAGGGGGCATAACATGTCTAAAACGTTATATCAGAAATTATACGATGCCCACGTGGTCTACTCAGCGCCGGAAGAAACCCCGCTGTTGTATATCGATCGCCATCTGGTGCACGAAGTGACTTCCCCGCAGGCGTTCGACGGCCTGCGCGCCATGGGCCGTAAAGTACGCCAGCCGGGCAAGACTTTTGCCACCATGGACCACAACGTGTCCACCCAAACCAAAGACATCAACGCCAGCGGCGAGATGGCGCGCATTCAGATGCAAGAGCTGATCAAGAACTGCGAAGAGTTTGGCGTGTTGCTGTATGACCTGAACCACCCGTATCAGGGCATCGTGCACGTGATCGGCCCAGAGCAGGGCATGACGCTGCCGGGCATGACCATCGTCTGTGGTGACTCACACACCGCGACTCACGGCGCTTTCGGTTCACTGGCGTTTGGTATCGGCACCTCCGAAGTGGAGCACGTGCTGGCGACCCAAACCCTGAAGCAGGGCCGTGCCAAGACCATGAAAATTGAAGTGACCGGCGATGCGGCCGATGGCATCACCGCCAAAGACATTGTACTGGCGGTGATTGGCAAAACCGGCAGCGCCGGCGGCACCGGCCACGTAGTAGAGTTCTGCGGCAAGGCCATTCAGGCGTTGAGCATGGAAGGCCGCATGACGCTGTGCAACATGGCGATCGAAATGGGTGCCAAAGCCGGGCTGGTTGCGCCGGACGACACCACCTTTGATTACCTGAAGGGCCGTCAGTTTGCACCAACCGGCAGCAACTGGGAACAGGCCGTTGCCTACTGGCGCACGCTGAAATCCGACGACGATGCCAAGTTCGATACCGTTGTCACCCTGCGTGCTGAAGACATCGCGCCACAGGTGACCTGGGGAACCAACCCTGGGCAGGTTATCGCCGTCAACCAGACCATCCCGGCCCCTGAGTCGTTCAGCGATCCGGGTGAGCGTGCCTCGGCCGAAAAAGCCCTGGCTTATATGGATCTGAAACCGGGTATCAAGCTGACAGAGGTGCCGATCGACAAGGTATTTATCGGTTCCTGCACCAACTCACGTATAGAAGACCTGCGCGCAGCGGCAGCCATCGCCAAAGGCCGCAAGGTAGCCAGCGGTGTTCAAGCCATCGTGGTACCCGGCTCTGGCCCGGTGAAAGCACAGGCGGAAGCCGAAGGCCTGGATAAAATCTTTATCGATGCCGGTTTTGAATGGCGCCTGCCAGGCTGCTCGATGTGCCTGGCGATGAACAACGACCGCCTGAACCCGGGCGAACGCTGCGCATCTACCAGCAACCGTAACTTCGAAGGGCGTCAGGGCCGCGGTGGGCGTACTCACCTGGTCAGCCCGGCAATGGCCGCTGCGGCCGCTATTGCCGGCCATTTCGCCGATATCCGTGATATTCACTAAGGGACGCAACCGTGGCTAAATTTACTCAACATACCGGTTTAGTGGTGCCTTTGGATGCGGCTAACGTCGATACCGATGCCATTATTCCAAAACAGTTTTTACAGAAGGTAACGCGCACCGGCTTTGGCCAGCACCTGTTTAACGACTGGCGTTTTCTGGACGATGCCGGTCAGCAGCCAAATCCGGAGTTTGTACTGAATCAACCGCGTTACAAAGGTGCCAGCATTTTGCTGGCGCGTGAAAATTTCGGTTGCGGCTCATCGCGTGAGCATGCCCCCTGGGCGCTGACCGACTACGGCTTTAGAGTGGTGATTGCCCCCAGCTTCGCCGATATCTTCTACGGCAACTCGCTCAACAACCAGCTGCTGCCGGTTAAGCTGAGCGAGCAGGACGTGGAAACGCTGTTCCAACTGGTCGCGGCCAACGAAGGCATTGAATTTGAAGTTGACCTGGAAAACCAAACGGTGAAAGCCGGTGACAAAAGCTATCCTTTCGAGATAGACAGCTTCCGCCGCCACTGCATGATTAACGGGTTGGACAGCATCGGTCTGACGCTGCAACACGAAGCGGATATTTCCCGCTACGAGGCGCAGCAACCGGCTTTCCTGAACTGATACTAATCACCCGCCGCCAGGCGGGTGTTTTTTATTATCAATAACCGCTTACCAGTAGCCCAGCCACTTCCACCACGCCCCACCAATCAACATCCAAATCAGCAAATTAACTATGCTCATCACCAAACCTGTTTTCCACCACT
The DNA here is from genome assembly GCF_008830365.1 of Serratia proteamaculans. Lineage (GTDB taxonomy): Bacteria > Pseudomonadota > Gammaproteobacteria > Enterobacterales > Enterobacteriaceae > Serratia > Serratia proteamaculans. The sequence goes on from NZ_WBKI01000003.1 coordinate 133,948, forward strand.
CACCCAGCGTCGCATAGCCGGAGCCGAAGACAATCGGTGCCGTGCCGGTACCATAGTGTGTCAGCGACATCATCAGTGAAGAAGAAAATGCCAGAATTAAACCCAGCAGCGCGGGCGGTGCGCCGAGCGCAATACCGGCGGCAAAGAAGGCGGCAAACATGGCGGTAACGTGCGCGGTGGTGCTGGCGAAGAAGTAATGCGAATACAGATAGATGATGGTCAGCAGTACTGTGCCGCCAACCCAACTCATCCCCATATGATCAATACCGTTACCCACGGTTTGCGACAGCCAACTGATTAACCCCAACTTGCCAAGGAAGCTGGCCATCATCACCAGTGCGGAGAACCACACCACCGTGTCCCAGGCCCCCTTGTGCCTGAGCACATCTTCCCAACTCAACACGCCGGTCGCCAGCAGCACCGCCAGGCCAATCATCGCGGCGGTGGTTGGGTTGACCGCCAGCGCCGGGCCGAAGATCATCGCCGGAATACCGGCCCACAGCACCAGCAGCAAGGCAAACACCGCCAGCGTGATTTTCTCCGGCAGCGTCACCGGTCCCAGCGCTTGCAGCTTGTCGCGTGCGAAACACGGGGCATCCGGGGTGCTTTTCACCTCCGGCGGATAGAGCAGATAAATCACCAACGGCATGACGATCAGCGAGCACAACCCCGGCACCAGCGCGGCCACCGCCCACATAGACCAGGACAGCTCGAAGTTACCATGCGTGCCCTTGGCGATCAGGCTGACGATCAACGGGTTAGGTGCGGTCGCGGTGATAAACATCGCCGAAGTGATCGGATTGATATTGTAATTTACCAGTGACAGATAACGACCAATCTTGCCGGAGGTGTTCAACTCGGGTTTGGAGCCGAAACTGTCGGCGATCGACTTCATGATCGGATGGATAATCCCACCACCACGGGCGGTGTTGCTAGGGGTCACCGGTGCCAGGGTGGTTTCCGCCAGCGTTAGCGCATAGGCGATGCCCAGTGTCTTCTTACCGAACAGCGAGATAAAGTAATAGCCGATACGCGCCCCCAGCCCGGTTTTGTTCAGGCTAAGGGAGATCATGATCGAAAAGCCGATCAGCCAGATCAACTGGTTGGAAAATCCGCTGAGCGCATCATTCAGCGCAGCACCGGGTTTACCGGGATTGGTGACGCCCGTGACGGCCACCAGCGCAATCGCCACCACCGAAACGGCACCAATAGGCATAGCTTTGCCAATGATGGCGATGATGGTGCCGATAAACAGCGCGAGCAAATGCCAGGCATTGGGTTCCACCCCTTCAGGCACAGGGATCACAAACCAGATAAGCAAGGCGGCAACGACGGCACACAGAGAAGGGACGGGCTTGAGCGGCGTTAGTTTATCCATAACATACCCACTTTTCTAAACGGATCGGCATCTCAGCAGCAAGATGGGCGGGAACGCGCTTATCGCGTTCCGGGTCCGTTCAGCTTGGGGGGCTGGCGTCATGTTCTCAATGACATGCGTCAAGATTGGTGACGTTTAAGCTCACACTTCCCGCACGCGGGCACTCATCCACAACGCCGCCACCGCCAGAAGGGTCGCCAACCAGTAAACCGCATAGTGTCCCAGGTTTTCCACCAGCGCCCCCTGCAGTACCCCGGCCAGGATCACCCCGGTGGAAATACTGTTGGTAAACAGCGTGGTTGCCGCGCCCGGTCGGCCTGGCATCAGGTCCTGGAAATAGAGCATACCGATACCGGCGATGATGCCGATAAATATGGCGTTGAACAGCTGTAGCACCATCAGCGCCAGCTTAAATTTAAACACTACCAACCCGGCATAAAACAGAATGCCGGCCGCCACGGCGAACAGCATCATGTTGCGCTTACCGAACCGTTTGACGTAATAACCGGCCAGCAACATTGCCGGGATCTCCAGCCCGGCGGCGGTCCCCATCAGCAGCCCCGCCAGATCCTCCGGCAGGCCCAGATCGGCGGTGATATACAGCGGCATGTCGATAATATACAGGGTGTTGCAGGTCCACATCAGCATCGAGGCAATAAACAAGCGTCGTACATCGCGGTTGCGCCAGACGCTGACAGGGGCGATGGGAGCCGATGAGGTCACCGCCAGTACATTCGCCGGCTCGACCGGAGCCGCACGGGGCACCGAAGGCAGGGTAAACCACACCAGCAATGCACAGATCGCGAAGGTCGCCGCGGCAATCATGAACATCCAGGTAAATCCATAGTTCAGCGCCAGCGTGAACGACAGCGGCGGACCAATCACCCAGGCCAGCGACAGTTGCGCACGCATCACCGAGCTGAACATCACCACTTCACGCGCCGAACTGTCGGCATATTCCCGCGCCAGCGCGAAAATCTGCGGCATCGCGGTATTGGCAATCGCCGACAGTAATACCCCGGCGGTGATCAATGTCAGGTAGTCACGGTTAAAGGCAAACAGCAGACAGTTGCCAACCGCCATCAGGCAACACACCAGGATCAACTTGCGACGATCGCCGCGTGAATCCGAACGCTTGGCCAACAGGAAACTGACCGCAATGCCGACAATGGCGTTAACGGTATAAAACAGGCCGACCCACAGCGGCCGCACCTTGACCTCGGTGGTCAGGAACAGGCTCAGCGTCGGCGCCAAGAGCGCGCCGGCAATGCCGGAAAGAAAAGCAATCAGCAGGAATGCGGCAAAGATCGGATTAAAGCGGCGTGGCAGCCAGCGCTGGCGTTTCATATCTTTGTTCCTGACCCTAAAGCGGAAGACAGAACCTTAGGCTACGGTGGCAAAATTGCAAGAACATCACCGCGACCCATAATAAAAAAACCAGTGGGTTTGACCCCACTGGCTGGTGAACAACACCATTACTCAGAAACCTTTCCTACCCGATTTTCACAGGTGCTCGCGATATTGCTTATCTGTCATGCCAGGGATATCCCATTGGGTTACATGCGCCAGTATCTCCAGCCGCGCCTGTTCAGGCACCAGCCCCAACCAGTCGGCCCGCTGGCGGCGTACCGCTGTGAAATACCGCTGATAGAACTGTTTTGACAAGAAAACTTTCATCCGTCGCCCTCCCCCTTTCATTGAGGAAAATTATCGGCGTAATATAGGGAAAGATAAATTGATGGGTTGATGCCGGAGCGTTCCTCTTTTATGTCCACCTCCAGATTGCAACAGCAATTCATTCGCCTGTGGCAGCGTTGCCACGGCGAGCCGACAGAAACGACCCTGCAAGAGCTGGCCGAAGTGCTCAGCTGCTCGCGCCGCCACGTACGTTCGTTACTGGGCGCCATGCAACAGCAGGGCTGGCTAACCTGGCAGGCAGAGTCGGGGCGCGGCAAGCGTTCACGGCTCACCTTCCATTACACCGGTCTGGCGTTGCAACAGCAGCGAGCGGAGGAATTGCTGGAGCAGGACCGCATCGATCAACTGGTGCAGTTGGTCGGCGATAAAAACGTGGTGCGGCAGATGCTGCTGTCCCAACTGGGGCGCAGCTTTCGTCAGGGGAAACACATTCTGCGGGTGCTCTACTATCGCCAGTTGTACAACCTGTTGCCCGGTTCGGCGCTGCGGCGCTCGGAAACCCATCTGGCACGGCAAATTTTCAGCGGCCTGACGCGGATAAATGAGGAAAACGGGGAACTGGAGTCTGACCTTTCGCATCACTGGCAGCCATTAACTCCACAGCACTGGCGTTTTTATCTGCGCCCGGCGATTCATTTTCATCATGGCCGCGAGCTGGAAATGGAGGATGTCATCAGTTCGCTGACCCGCTTGATGCCACAGCCGTTGTTTTCCCATATTGAACGCGTGACGTCACCGACGCCTTACGTGATCGACGTCCATCTGCACAGTCCCGATTACTGGCTGCCGTGGCTGCTGGGCAGCGTGCCCGCGATGATCCTGCCGCGTGAATGGCAGAGCCTGCCGGAATTCTCACGCCACCCGGTGGGGACCGGGCCGTATAGCGTGGTGCGCAACCACCGCAGCCAGATGAAAATCCATGCCTTTGACGATTACTTTGGCTACCGCGCGCTGATCGATGAGGTGAATATCTGGGTACTGCCGGAAGTGACCGAGGAACTGGTGCATTCCGGCGTCCAACTGCAGGCGGACGATACCGGCAAAAATGAGCTGGAAAGCCGGCTGGAAGAAGGCTGCTATTTCCTGCTGTTCGATCAGCGTTCGCCGCTGGCGGCCGATCCGGCTATTCGCAGCTGGTTGTGCGAGTTGATTAACCCCATTTCTCTGCTGAGCAATGCCGGCCCGATCTATCAGCGCTATTGGTCACCGGCCTACGGCCTTTTGCCGCGCTGGCACCATAACCGCACGCTGGCGCAGCAGCCCAAACCGGCCGGGCTGACCGAACTGACCCTGACCTACTACAGCGAGCATTCGGAATTCCACGCCATTCAGTTGGCGATCGAACCCCTGTTGGCGCAGCAGGGCATCAAGCTGAACATCCAGGTTGTGGATTACGACACTTGGCATAAAGGCGAAGCCAGTAGCGATTTATGGCTCGGCAGCGCCAACTTCTATCTGCCGCTGGAGTTCTCGCTGTTCGCTACCCTGTATGAACTGCCGCTGATGCAGCACTGCATGAATGAAGACCTCGCTACGGATGCCGCACAGTGGCGTGCCAATGCCTTGCCGCTGGCCGATTTTTGCCAACGCCTGGTCAGCAATCATCAGTTACACCCATTGTTCCACCACTGGTTGCAACTGCACGGCCAACGCAGCATGCGCGGTGTGCGGATGAACACCCTCGGCTGGTTTGATTTTAAATCCGCCTGGTTTGCGCCGCCGGAAGCATAAGTGCCTTTCACCGGCGCCCGTTAGTCTTTACAATGGCGCCGTCTCAACGGGGTGCAAAAAACGATTCATTGCTGAGATATACCCAAAATAATTGGAGTTGCAGGTAGGCGGCAACCGAACGAATCCCCAAGAACATAGAATTCCTATGTGACTGGGGTGAGAGAGAGAAGCCAACACCGCTGCAACTTCAAGTATGAAGGGGATAAACCCGTCGAACCTGATCCGGTCAATACCGGCGGAGGGATTTGAGCCCAGCGAACCGGCAGCAGCCGAACGCCCCCTCAGATACCCTTGCCCCCCTAAATTTTCAGGAGTGCAAAGTGGTCAAGAAAAGCCTGCCCTTATTACTGTTGTTGTGCGCCGCACCGGTGTTCGCCAAACCCACGCTGACGGTCTACACCTATGATTCGTTCGCTGCCGACTGGGGCCCGGGGCCGGCGGTCAAAAAAGCCTTTGAGGCCCAGTGTGACTGTGAGCTGAAATTCGTCGCGCTGGAAGACGGCGTTTCGCTGCTTAACCGCCTGCGCATGGAAGGAAAAAACAGCGCTGCCGACGTCGTGCTGGGGCTGGACAACAACCTGTTGCAGGCTGCGCAACAAACCGGTTTATTCGCGCCAAGCGACGTCGACAGCGCTAAGTTGAGCGTCCCCGGCGGCTGGCAGGATAAAACCTTTGTGCCTTATGACTACGGCTACTTTGCCTTTGTTTACAACAAAGAAAAGCTGAAGAACCCGCCCAAAAGCCTGCAGGAACTGGTCGACAGCGACCAGAACTGGAAGGTGATTTACGAAGATCCGCGCACCAGCACGCCAGGCCTCGGCCTGCTGCTGTGGATGCAGAAAGTCTATGGCGACAAGGCCCCCGCAGCCTGGCAAAAACTGGCGAAGAAAACCGTCACCGTGACCAAGGGCTGGAGTGAGGCTTACGGCCTGTTCCTGAAAGGCGAAGGCGACCTGGTACTCAGCTACACCACCTCTCCGGCCTACCATCTGATTGAAGAAAAGAAAGACAGCTACGCCGCCGCTAACTTCAGCGAAGGCCATTATCTGCAGGTCGAAGTGGCGGGCAAACTCAAGGCCAGCAAACAACCCGAGCTGGCAGAGCGCTTTATGCAATTTATGGTGACCCCGGCGTTCCAGAACAGCATTCCTACCGGCAACTGGATGTACCCGGTGATCAAAACCCAGTTGCTGGCCGGGTTTGAGCAAATGACCGTACCGCAGACTGCGCTGCAATACAGCGCTGAAGAAGTGGCCAAACAACGCGGCAACTGGATCCGGGCATGGCAAACCGCCGTCAGCCACTGATCCCACGCTGGCTATGGCCGGGGCTGCTGGCTGCCAGTCTGATCCTGTCCATCGCCGCACTGGCGATGGGGTCGCTGTGGCGGCACGCGCCGGAAAGCGACTGGCAAGGTCTATGGCAGGACAGCTACCTGTGGCATGTGGTGCGCTTCACCTTCTGGCAGGCGTTACTGTCTGCGCTGATCTCGGTGCTGCCCGCCATTTTGTTGGCGCGCGCACTGTACCGCCGCCGTTTCCCCGGACGCCAATTACTGCTGCGGCTGTGCGCCATGACGCTGGTGTTGCCGGTGCTGGTGGCGGTGTTCGGGCTGCTCAGCGTTTATGGTCGACAGGGCTGGCTGGCCGCGCTATGCGGTTGGTTGGGCATTGATTACAGCTTCTCGCCTTATGGCCTGCAGGGCATCCTGTTGGCCCACATGTTCTTCAATCTGCCGCTGGCGACCCGCCTGCTGTTGCAGGCGCTGGAAAATATTCCGGTCGAACAGCGCCAACTGGCAGCACAGCTCGGCATGAGCGGCTGGCAGCAGTTTCGTTTTGTCGAGTGGCCGGCACTACGCCGCCAGATCCTGCCGAGCGGTGCGCTAATCTTTATGCTGTGCTTTGCCAGCTTCGCCACCGTGTTGTCGCTGGGTGGCGGGCCGCAGGCCACCACCATCGAACTGGCGATCTACCAGGCGCTCAGCTATGACTACGATCTCAGCCGCGCCGCTCTGCTGGCGCTGATCCAACTAGCCTGCTGCCTGGGGCTGGTGGTACTCAGCCAACGCTTGAGCCAGGCCTTGCCGGTCGGCAACACCCAGGCCCACGTCTGGCGTAACCCGGAAGACAGCCTGTGGCGCCGCACCAGCGACTTTTTGCTGATCGTCGCCGCCCTGCTACTGCTGTTACCCCCGCTGTTGGCGGTGATTGCCGACGGTGCCAACCAAACTCTGGTCAGCGTGCTGCAACAGCAAGTGCTGTGGCAGGCGTTGTTTACCTCGTTGCGTATTGCTCTCGGTGCCGGCGCACTGTGCGTGGTGCTGACCATGATGCTGCTGTGGAGCAGCCGTGAGCTGAAGCTGCAACAGAGCCTGCGCTGGGGCCATGCACTGGAACTGAGCGGCATGGTGATCCTGGCGATGCCGGGCATCGTGTTGGCGACCGGCTTCTTCCTGCTGCTGAGCGATACCGTCGGGCTACCACAGTCGCCGTACGCACTGGTGATCCTCACCAATGCACTGATGGCGGTGCCCTACGCGCTGAAAGTGCTGGAAAACCCGATGCGCGACCTGGCCGAACGCTACAACCCACTGTGTCTGTCGCTGGATATCCACGGCTGGCAGCGGCTGCGGCTTATCGAGCTGAAAGCGTTACGCCGCCCTCTGGCCCAGGCGCTGGCCTTTGCCTGCGTGCTGTCGATCGGCGATTTCGGCGTGGTGGCCCTGTTTGGCAACGAGCACTTCCGCACTCTGCCTTACTACCTGTATCAGCAGATTGGCGCCTATCGCAGTAATGACGGCGCGGTCACCGCACTGTTGTTGCTACTGTTGTGTTTCCTGCTGTTTACCCTGATCGAACGCTTACCGGGCCGCCATGATAGAGCTTGAAAAACTGACCTACCTGTATGAGCACCTGCCGATGCGCTTTGACCTGCGCATTGAGCCAGACGAACGTGTCGCGGTGCTTGGCCCCAGTGGGGCAGGTAAAAGCACCCTGCTCAGCCTGATCGCCGGGTTCCTGCCGGCCGCCAGCGGCAAGCTGCTGCTTAACGGCAGCGATCACACCGCCACGCCACCGGCCAAACGCCCGGTCTCGATGCTGTTTCAGGAAAATAACCTGTTCGCCCACCTGACGGTGGCGCAGAACATCGGATTGGGTCTGGATCCGGGGCTGCGGCTGAATGAACAGCAAAAACAGCAGTTGGCGCAGATTGCCCGGCAAGTGGGGCTGGAAGAGCATCTGCCACGTCTGCCGTCCCAGCTTTCCGGCGGCCAACGTCAGCGTGCCGCCCTGGCGCGCTGTCTGATCCGCCAGCGCCCCATCTTGCTGCTCGACGAACCCTTTTCGGCGCTCGATCCGGCGTTACGCAATGAGATGCTGCACCTGCTGCGGGAGGTGTGTGACCAGCGCAACCTGACGCTGCTGATGGTATCGCACAATCTGGATGACGCCGCGCGTATCGCCCCGCGTACCCTGCTGGTGGTCGATGGCCGCATTTATTACGACGGTCCAACCCAGGCATTGCTGGACGGCAGTGCGGCGGAAGCCCGGGTGTTGGGCATTTCACACAAACCGTGATCTGCAGCGCGTTTTTTATGCTGTGCAAATAAACCTGTTGTGTGAATTTTGCGCCTGTGGTTTTATGAAAACCTGACTTTTTTTACTGATGATAAGGTTCCCTGTGATCGCATCCTCGCTGACTTCGACCCTACTAGTTACCGCGCTACCAGCCGCGGTGATGGTCGTCGTGCGTGTGGTGGTGGTCGTCGGCAATGCGCCGTAGGGTCCGAATCAACGCATCGATTCCCAAACCCCGCCGGCGCAAACCGGGCGGGGTTTTTAGTTTCAGCCCCCTGCCCAGAAAAGCAAACCGGCCTTGAGAAAGGATAGGAACATGGCAATTTCGGGCACGCCACAACAAGGCAACCGCTTCACCGGCGCACAGTTGATCGTCCACCTGTTGGAACGTCAGGGCATCACCACCGTTGCCGGCATTCCCGGCGGCGCTGCACTGCCGCTGTATGACGCACTGAGCCAAAGCACCCGCATTCATCACGTACTGGCCCGCCACGAACAGGGCGCGGGCTTTATGGCGCAGGGCATGGCACGCGCCAATGGCAAGGCGGCGGTGTGCATCGCCTCCAGCGGGCCGGGTGCCACCAACCTGGTCACCGCCATTGCCGACGCCAAGCTCGATTCCATCCCGCTGGTGTGTATCACCGGCCAGGTGCCCTCTTCGATGATCGGCACCGATGCCTTCCAGGAAGTAGACACCTACGGCATCTCGATCCCTATCACCAAGCACAACCATTTAGTGCGCGATATCCGTGAACTGCCACAGGTGATCTGCGACGCATTCCGTATCGCCGAATCCGGCCGTCCTGGCCCAGTGTGGATCGACGTACCGAAGGACGTACAAACCGCGGTGATCGATTGGGATGAACTGCCGCCGATCGCCGTTCCCGACGCCCCCCCCACCTTCGAGGCCATTGCCGTAGCGCAGGCCGCAGCGATGATCAACCAGGCCAAGCGCCCGGTGCTGTACCTGGGCGGGGGCATCATCTGCGCCAATGCTCACCAACAGGCGATTGAGTTAGCGGAACGCGCCAACCTGCCGACCACCATGACGCTGATGGCGTTGGGTGCCATGCCGGTACAGCACCCGTTGTCGCTGGGTATGCTGGGGATGCATGCCGCACGCAGCACCAACTTTATTCTGCAAGAGGCCGATCTGCTGATCGTACTGGGCGCCCGCTTTGACGATCGGGCGATTGGCAAAACCGAACAGTTCTGCCCGAACGCTGCCATCATTCACGTGGATATCGACCGTGCCGAACTGGGCAAGGTGAAGCAGGCCAACATTGCCATTCACGCCGACGTTGGCCAGGTATTGCAACAGCTGTTACCACAGATTGAGGCACAGCCGCGCAGCGAATGGCTGGAGACCGTCAACGGCCTGAAGCGCGAGTTCCCGTTCAGTATGCCGAACGCCGAAGATCCGCTGAGTCACTACGGGCTGGTGCTGGCCGCTGCGCGATGCGTGGACGAAAGCGCCATCATCACCACCGATGTAGGCCAGCATCAGATGTGGGTGGCGCAGGCCTATCCGCTGAGCCGTCCACGCCAATGGCTGACCTCCGGCGGCCTGGGTACTATGGGCTTCGGCCTGCCGGCGGCGATCGGTGCAGCCCTGGCCGAGCCGCAGCGCAAGGTATTGTGCTTCTCCGGTGACGGCAGCCTGATGATGAACATTCAGGAAATGGCCACCGCCGTCGAGCAGGCTCTGGACGTGAAAATTATCCTGATGAACAACCAGGCGCTGGGGCTGGTGCATCAGCAGCAAACGTTGTTCTACCAGCAGCGCATCTTTGCCGCCGCCTATCCCAAGCGTACCGACTTTATCAAGATTGCCGCCGGTTTCGGGCTGGATACCTGCGATTTGAACGCCGCAGAAGATCCGCAGGCCGCGCTGGCCGAAGCGATCCAACGGCCCGGCCCTTGCCTGATCCACGCACTGATTGATATCAATGAAAAAGTCTTCCCGATGGTGCCGCCGGGTGCCGCCAACATCGACATGATTGGAGAATAAGCCATGTCAGAACAACACAATAACCCACAGGTGATCCTGGAGCTGACGGTACGTAACCATCCCGGCGTGATGTCGCACGTGTGCGGCCTGTTTGCCCGCCGAGCCTTCAACGTAGAGGGCATTCTGTGTCTGCCGCTGAAAGACGGCAAACAGAGCCGTATCTGGCTATTGGTGGCGGACGATCAACGGCTGATGCAGATGATCAGCCAGGTGGAAAAACTCGAAGATGTGCTGCAGGTAAAACGCCACAGCGAAGACGTACGGGTGTTCGAACAGTTGGAAGCGTTCTTCCAGTAATGATATCCCCGTCGTATTTCAAGCGGCAGCGTTGTTGGCTGCGTCCCTAAACCCCCGTCACTTACCTAAGTAAGCTCCGGGAGTTTAGGTTCTTGCCGCCTAGCTGTCGCATGAAATCCATAGGGGATAAAATTTGCTGTCCGACATCAGCCGGCCAACACTTTCCACAACAGGTGACGGTAAACCGGCATCAACGGCTGCTGGTGCAGATAATAAAAGGTGATGAGCGCAAGGATCCAGCTCAGTACGCAGGCCATCCGCAGCCGTACCGGTGACAGCCAGTTGCTTAGCCGATCGGCGCTGCGCTTGCCTTCACGCCACCAGCGCCAGCTCAACCAGGCGGCCAGCCAGATCAACACCACGACCGCAAACAGCAGCCATTTGAATAAAGCGCTGTTGGCGCTGGCGGGAATGTCGATCGCCACCCCGGCCAGAATCCCCGGGAAGAAGTAGACCGGCGGCCAGGTGATACAGCCGATAATGTTCGGCAGTGCGAATTTGTACGGCGGTAAGTCCAGCATCCCCGCCACCATCGGTACCAGCGGGCGGGTCGGGCCGACAAAGCGGCCAATCAGAACGGTCGCCATACTGTGTTGATGCAGCGCATGTTCGGTCTTGTCGAGCATCGCCTTGTTCTTTTTCAGGAATGACCAGCGGTGCAACGGCCCCTTGAAAGCGCGGCCGATAAAATAAGAGATCCAATCCCCCAGCAGACAACCGACGATCCCCGCAACCCAGGCATAATAGAAGTCCACCTGACCACTGCCGATCAGCGCACCGATGCTGGCCATCATCACCGTACCGGGCAACAACAGGCCAACCAGCGCCAGCGACTCCAAAAACGCGACAAACATGACGACCATCAGAGTGAAAGCCAAAGACTGGGTGATCAAATGCTGTAAATAGGCTTCCATTAAACCTCTGTTGGTTATCCAAAGCGCGTGGGCATGGGATTGTCAGGTGCCGCCGGAAACGAGTCAACCGGTGAATTGTATGCGTTTTTGGCAGAACTGTGCGGCAATGGACAATCACTGTATAAAAACCCATACTATAATTTATCTATCCCCCTTTTAGCTTAGCTTGTCAGGAACAGCGTGATGTCACTCCAACAGGGTTTCTTGCTCACCCGCCACTGGCGTGATACGCCCGCCGGCACCGAGGTGGAGTTTTGGCTGGCGACCGATCACGGCCCGCAGCAACTTCGCCTGTCGCCGCAGACCTCCGTCGCCTTTATCCCAGCCGAACAGCGCCAACGCGCTGAGCAATTGCTGCGTGAAGAACGCCAATGGGAGCTAAAACCGCTGCCACTGACCGATTTTCATCATCGCCCGGTATTGGGGCTCTATTGCCGTCAGCACCGTCAGTTGATCAAGCTGGAAAGGCTGCTGAAAGACGGCGGCGTCAATCTCTACGAGGCTGATATCCGTCCGCCGGAACGCTACCTGATGGAACGCTTTATCACCGCACCGGTGTGGTTCAGCGGCCAGGCCAACGGCAATGGCCCGCTGATCAACGGCCAGATGAAGCCGGCACCGGAATATCGCCCCACGTTGAAACTGGTCTCGCTGGACATTGAAACCACCGCCCATGGCGAACTCTACTCGATCGCGCTGGAAGGCTGCGGCCAGCGTCAGGTGTACATGCTCGGGCCGGCTAACGGTGGCAATGAGGCGCTGGATTTTGACCTGGAGTACTGTGTCAGCCGCCCACAAATGTTGGAACGGCTGAATCAGTGGCTGGAACAACACGATCCCGACGCCATCATTGGCTGGAATCTGGTGCAGTTCGATTTACGGGTCCTGCAAAAGCACGCGGAGCGTTACCAAATCCCGTTACGATTTGGTCGTGGCGGCAATCTGCTGGAGTGGCGTGAACACGGTTTCAAGCAGAACCATTTTTTTGCCTCCGCCGCCGGACGGTTGATTATTGATGGCATCGAGGCACTGAAGTCCGCCACCTGGAACTTCCCTTCCTTCAGCCTCGAGCATGTGTCGCAGACACTGCTGGGAGAAGGCAAGTCGATCGACAATCCTTACCAGCGAATGGCGGAAATCGACCGGCGCTTTGCCGAAGACAAACCGGCGCTGGCACGCTACAACCTGAAGGACTGCGAACTGGTGACACGCGTCTTCGCCAAGACCGATCTGCTGACCTTCCTGCTGGAGCGCGCCACGGTGACCGGACTGGCCGCCGACCGCAGCGGCGGTTCGGTGGCCGCGTTCAGCAATCTGTATATGCCGCGCATGCACCGGCTGGGTTTTGTTGCCCCCAACCTCGGCGAGCAACCGGAAGAACACAGCCCTGGTGGCTTTGTGATGGATTCACAGCCCGGTTTGTATGACTCGGTGCTGGTGCTGGATTACAAGAGCCTGTACCCGTCGATCATCCGCACTTTCCTGATCGATCCCGTCGGGTTGGTGGAAGGCATGCAGCACCCCGGCGATGCCGATTCGGTGCCCGGTTTCCGCCATGCACGCTTCTCGCGCAGCAAACACTGTCTGCCGGCGATCGTCGAACAGATCTGGCAGGGGCGTGAGGCAGCCAAACGTCAACAGAACAAAGCCTTGTCCCAGGCATTAAAGATCATCATGAACGCGCTGTACGGCGTACTGGGATCGAGCGGTTGCCGCTTTTTTGATCCGCGGTTGGCCTCGTCGATCACCCTGCGTGGCCATGAGATAATGCGCCAGACGCGCGAGCTGATCGAGGCTCAGGGTTATCAGGTGATCTACGGGGATACCGATTCCACCTTCGTCTGGCTCAAGCAGCCGCATGACGAGCAGCAGGCGGCGCAAATAGGCCGGACCCTGGTGCAACTGGTGAACCAATGGTGGCAACAGCATTTACAGCAACAGTACGGGCTGGAAAATGCGCTGGAGCTGGAGTTCGAAACCCATTACTCGCGTTTCCTGATGCCCACCATTCGCGGTGCCGAACAGGGCAGTAAAAAACGCTATGCCGGGCTGATCGCCAAGCCGGACGGCAGCGAAGAGATGGTGTACAAAGGGCTGGAAACGGTGCGTACCGACTGGACACCACTGGCACAGCAGTTCCAACAGCTGCTTTACCAACGTATTTTCAAACGGCAGCCGTATCAGGATTTTGTGCGTGAATACGTTAGCCAAACGCTTAACGGCGACTTCGACGATCGGCTGGTCTATCGCAAGCGCCTGCGCAGAAAGCTGGACGAATATCAACGTAACGTCCCGCCACATGTTCGCGCAGCCCGCATCGCCGACGACTATAATCGTCAGCAGGGGCGACCGCTGCAATACCAGAACGGCGGCTGGATCAGCTATGTGATGACCGTGGCCGGGCCGGAGCCGCTGGAAACCCAGCAGTCGGCAATTGATTACCCCCATTATCTGGAGCGCCAGTTGGAACCGGTGGCTGACGCCATACTGCCATTTTTACATGACGATTTTACCACTCTGGTGACCGGACAGATGGGCCTGTTTTAACATTCCGCCCGCCATGCGGGCGTTGGCGAAGGGTTAAGAAAAATCATCGGGTTTTGCAGGTGACGAACGCGCCGCCTTCCATTACCATAGCGCCCTTCCCAAATTCTGGACCACACTCCACCCATGCCATCGATGATGTATGCATGGGATGAATAGCTATTGCCCGCCATATTAAAATAAATCGGGATTAGCAGACGTTTGATACGGGTGCCGCGGCCTTCTCGCCCGGTAACAAGACTTACTTAAAGAATCGAGCCGACAATATATGCCTTTTACACTTGGTCAACGCTGGATCAGCGACACGGAAAGCGAATTAGGACTGGGTACCGTCGTGGCGCTGGATACGCGCATGATTACCCTGCTTTTCCCCGCAACCGGCGAAAACCGCCTCTATGCCAGAAATGACTCGCCAATCACCCGCGTGATGTTCAACCCGGGCGACACCATTAGCAACCACGAAGGCTGGGAGCTGCAGGTGGAAGAGGTCAAAGAGGATAACGGCCTGCTGACCTATATCGGCACCCGCCTGGATACCCAGGAGAGCGGTGTGGCAATGCGCGAAGTGCTGCTGGACAGCAAGCTGACCTTCAGCAAGCCGCAGGACCGTCTGTTTGCCGGCCAGATCGACCGTATGGACCGTTTCGCCCTGCGCTTCCGTGCGCGTAAATACCAGAGCGAGCAGTATCGTCTGCCGTTTGCCGGCCTGCGCGGCATGCGTGCCAGCCTGATCCCGCACCAGTTGCACATCGCCTATGAAGTCGGTCAGCGTCACGCACCGCGCGTGCTGTTGGCGGATGAAGTCGGCCTGGGTAAAACCATCGAAGCCGGGATGATCATTCACCAGCAATTGCTGGCAGGCCGCGCCGAGCGCGTACTGATCGTGGTGCCGGAAACCCTGCAGCACCAGTGGCTGGTCGAAATGATGCGCCGCTTCAACCTGTATTTCTCACTGTTTGACGACAGCCGTTACTCAGAGGCCAAACTCGACAGCAGCAACCCGTTTGAAACCGAACAACTGGTGATCTGCTCGCTGGACTTCGTGCGCCGCAACAAGCAGCGTCTGGAAGAGCTGGCCGATGCCCAGTGGGACCTGCTGGTGGTCGATGAAGCCCACCACCTGGCCTGGAGCGAAGACGCGCCAAGCCGCGAGTATCAGGTGATTGAGCAACTGGCTGAGCACATTCCCGGCGTGTTGCTGCTGACCGCAACCCCGGAACAGCTTGGCCAGCAGAGCCACTTCGCCCGTCTGCGTCTGCTGGATCCGAACCGTTTCCACGACTACCACGACTTTGTCGCCGAACAGCAGAAATATCGCCCGGTGGCCGACGCCGTCACCCTGCTGCTGAGCGGTGAACGTCTGACCGATGACAAGCTGAACCTGTTGGGTGAACTGATTGACGAGCAGGACATCGAACCACTGCTGAAAGCGGCCAACAGCGACAGTGACAACAGTGAGCAGGCGCGTCAGGAACTGGTCACCATGCTGATGGACCGCCACGGCACCAGCCGCGTGCTGTTCCGTAACACCCGTAACGGCGTTAAAGGCTTCCCACACCGTAACCTGCACCAGATCAAGCTGCCGCTGCCGACCCAGTATCAGACCGCGATTAAAGTGTCCGGCATCATGGGCGCGAAGAAAACCGTCGAGGCGCGCGCGCGCGACATGCTGTACCCGGAGCAAATCTATCAGGAGTTCGAGGGCGAAAACGCCACCTGGTGGAACTTCGATCCACGCGTTGAGTGGCTGCTGAATTACCTGGTGGCCAACCGCCACGAGAAAGTACTGGTGATCTGCGCCCACGCCGCCACCGCACTGCAACTGGAGCAGGTGCTGCGTGAACGTGAAGCGATCCGCGCTGCCGTATTCCACGAAGGCTTGTCGATTATCGAACGCGACCGTGCCGCCGCTTACTTCGCTTCAGAAGAAGACGGCGCTCAGGTGCTGCTGTGCTCGGAAATCGGTTCTGAAGGCCGTAACTTCCAGTTCGCCAGCCACCTGGTGATGTTCGATCTGCCGTTCAACCCGGATCTGCTGGAACAGCGTATCGGCCGTCTGGACCGTATTGGCCAGATGCATGATATTCAAATCATGGTGCCTTACCTGGAAAACACCGCTCAGGCGGTACTGGGCCGTTGGTTCCATGAAGGGCTGGATGCCTTCGAGCATACCTGCCCGACCGGCCGCACCATTTATGACAGCGGCTACGAGCAACTGATCGGTTTCCTGGCATCGCCGACCGAGCAGGAAGGGCTGAATGAATTCATTCACGCCTGCCGTCAGCAACACGACCACCTGAAAGTGCAACTTGAGCAGGGCCGTGACCGCCTGCTGGAAATGCACTCCAACGGCGGTGAGAAAGCGCAAGCACTGGCAGAAGCCATCGCCAATCAGGATAACGACGTCAACTTGGTGGGCTTTGCGCTTAACCTGTTCGATATCGTCGGTATCAACCAGGACGATCGCAGCGACAACCTGATTGTCCTGACGCCGTCCGACCACATGCTGGTACCGGACTTCCCGGGCCTGCCGCAGGACGGCTGCACCGTCACCTTCGATCGCGAACAGGCCTTGTCGCGTGAAGATGCGCAATTCGTCAGTTGGGAACACCCGATTATCCGCAACGGTCTGGATCTGATCCTGTCCGGCGATACCGGCAGCTGTGCGGTCTCCCTGTTGAAAAACAAGGCGCTGCCGGTCGGTACCCTGCTGGTCGAATTGGTGTACGTGGTTGAGGCACAGGCACCGAAGCACCTGCAACTGACCCGTTTCCTGCCCCCGACGCCAATCCGCATGCTGATGGACCGCAAAGGCACCAATCTGGCGGCACAGGTTGAATTCGAAAGCTTCAACCGCCAGTTGAACGCGGTTAATCGCCACACCTCCAGCAAGCTGGTCAACGCGGTGCAGCAGGATGTGCATGCCATGCTGCAACAGGCGGAAAGCCTGGTTGAAGAGCAGGCCCGTGCGCTGATTGAACTGGCGAAACAGGAAGCGGATGACAAGCTGAGCACCGAATTGGCGCGTCTGGAAGCCCTGAAGGCGGTCAACCCGAACATCCGTGATGACGAAGTCGAAACGCTGGAGTTCAACCGCAAGCAGGTACTGGTTAACCTGAATGAAGCGGGATGGCGTCTGGATGCGATCCGTCTGGTGGTCGTGACTCACCAGTAATCTGTGCGACGGGGAACTGTGGTTCCCCGTACCGTCACTTTCAGCGGAGTCAACAAGATGGAACCTTACAATCCCCCGCAGGGCCCGATGCATATTCTGTATCAGGATGAGCACATTATCGTGGTCAACAAACCGAGCGGCCTGCTGTCGGTTCCTGGCCGTGCGCCGGAAAACAAAGACAGCCTGATGACACGCATTCAGGCGGACTTTCCGGCGGCAGAATCGGTACATCGCCTGGATATGGCAACCAGCGGCGTGATTGTAGTGGCGCTGAACAAGCCTGCCGAGCGCGAGCTTAAGCGCCAGTTCCGCGAGCGTGAGCCGAAGAAGTCTTATATCGCCCGAGTGTGGGGCCATCTGGAGCAGGACGAAGGTTTGGTAGATTTGCCACTGATTTGTGACTGGCCGAACCGGCCGTTGCAGAAGGTGTGTTTCGAAACCGGCAAAGCGGCGCAAACCGAGTATCTGGTGCTGTCACGCGATGCCGATGGCAGCACGCGGGTAAAACTCATGCCGATTACCGGCCGCTCACATCAGTTACGCGTGCATATGCTGGCGCTGGGCCACCCGATCCTCGGTGACGGTTTCTACGCCCCTCCAGAAGCCAAAGCCATGGCACCCAGATTACAGCTGCATGCACAGGAACTGCGAATTACCCACCCGGCATTCCAGACGCCAATGCACTTTCGCGTCGAACCGGATTTCTGAGTGACATTAAAAGACGGGCCCAGCATGCTGGGCCCCGGTCAGGCATTCAGAGCCCGCTATTACTTGAAACCTTTCTCACGCTTGATCAGGTCGTACGCTGCCTGAATTTCCTGCGCTTTCTGCTTGGCCATTTCCATCATTTGCGGCGGCAAACCTTTCGCCACCAGCTTATCAGGATGGTGCTCGCTCATCAGCTTGCGATAAGCACGCTTGATGGTGGTGGCATCGTCGCTGCTGCTAACACCCAGCACTTTGCAGGCATCCTCCAGCGTAGGCCCACGTTGCGCCTGCTGGTAGCCGCCGTGCGAATAACCGCCCTGCTGACCACCGCCAAACTGACGCCCGCCTTCCATCATGCTGAGGAACTGATCGAACTGCGCACGTGAAATGCCAAGCTCTTCAGCAATCACATACAGCACCTGACGCTCGTTCGGGTGCAGCGAGCCATCGGCAAATGCCGCCTGGATTTGAATTTCCAGAAACATCCGAATCAGGTCAAAACGGCCGAAACAAATGCTGCGGAACTGCTGCAGCGTTTCTCTCAGCGGAAACTGGCTCTGTTTACCTTCACGAAAAGCCTGCTGCGCTGCCGTACGGGCTTCACCGTGCAGTTGCAAACGATCCATAAACAGGCTGGCGATCTGAATATCCGCCTCGGTAACACGTCCTTTTGATTTGGTCAGGTGACCCATCACCTGAAAAGTGGTGCGGAAAAACAGCGTTTGCCGCGTTTGCTGGCCGGCGAAAAAGCCCCGGCTGCGCTTATTGCTGCGCGCAGTGTCGATCATATGACCGACAATCAGCCCCAAAACTACACCCCAGAATCCCGCGCCAGCCCAAATGGCCACGATGACCCCGAGCAGTTTTCCCCAATACTGCATATACTCCTCAATTATCATGCCGAAAGCCGACTGCTCCCTCCCGTCTTAGGTGAGGGTTAAGGCGATTTTTCTCAGGATTTGGATTATCATACCTGTCATTTATCTTTGCGCCTATCGACGACGCAAGTAAACGGCCGGATTTAACACTAGCGCAACGCAGATGAGTAATATAGTCTCTGACCGTTTGCCGGACATGACGCCTCTGATGACGGAACACCAAAACCGCGTATGAAAAAAAGTTTCCCAACACTGCTGGCCACACTGATTTGGACGGCACTCTACAGCCAGCATGCCCTGGCTGACCTGGCCGAGCAATGTATGCTTGGCGTTCCTGTTTATGACAAACCGCTGGTCAGCGGCGACCCCAACAGCCTGCCTGTCACTATCAACGCTGATGACTCTCGCACGGATTATCCGAAAAGTGCGCTGTTCACCGGTAACGTAAATATTGAACAAGGCAACAGCACTCTGACCGCCAAGCAGGTGGAACTGACCCAGACGCAAAATCCGGGGCAGACCGATCCGGTGCGCACCGTGACCGCTACCGGTGATGTGCACTACAGCGACAATCAGATCAAGCTGAAAGGCCCGAAGGCCTGGTCAAACCTGAACAACAAAGATACCGACGTCTATGAGGGTGACTACCAAATGGTAGGCCGTCAGGGGCGTGGCGACGCCGACAAGATGAAGATGCGCGGCGCCAACCGTTACACCATTCTGGAAAACGGCACCTTTACCTCCTGTTTGCCGGGTGACGACAGCTGGAGCGTGGTCGGTTCCGAAGTGATCCACGACCGTGAAGAACAGGTAGCGGAAATCTGGAATGCCCGCTTTAAGATTGGCGGTGTGCCGGTGTTTTACAGCCCGTACCTGCAATTGCCGGTCGGTGATAAACGTCGCTCCGGTTTCCTGATCCCGAATGCAAAATATGGCAGCAGCAATGGCTTTGAGTTTATGCTGCCGTATTACTGGAACATTGCGCCGAACTTCGACGCCACCATCACGCCGCACTACATGTCCCGACGCGGCCTGCAGTTGCAGAACGAATTTCGCTATCTGGTGCAGCCGGGCCTGGGCCTGATGGAATTCGACTGGTTGCCGGACGACAAGGAATACAGCAAGAACAACCCTGACGACAGTAAACGCTGGTTATTCTACTGGAACCACAATGGCGTGATGGACCAGGTGTGGCGCTTCAACGTCGACTACACCAAGGTCAGTGATTCCAAATACTTTACCGATCTGGACTCAACCTACGGTTCCACCACCGACGGTTATGCCACCCAGAAATTCAGCCTCGGCTACGCCATTGATAACTGGGACGCCACCTTAAGTTCCAAACAGTTCCAGATCTATGACGATACCGATCGCAGCCGGTCAGACTCGTACAAAGTTCAGCCACAGCTGGACCTGAACTACTATAAAGACGATCTCGGCCCGTTTGATTTCCGCATCTACGGCCAGGCGGCCAAGTTTATCAGCGTCAACCCTTACAGTCCGGACGCCACTCGTCTGCATATGGAACCGACGCTGAGCCTGCCACTGACCAACGGCTGGGGCAGTCTGAACACCGAAGCCAAACTGCTGGCGACCCACTATCAACAGGATATTCCTGACGGTTTCGCCGCCAACTACAAGACCCGTACCGGCAACAACGCGCCAGGTCTTGAAGACTCGGTTAACCGCGTCTTGCCGCAGTTCAAGGTCGACGGCAAAATGGTGTTCGATCGCCCAATGGATTGGTCGGAAGGCTATACCCAGACCCTGGAGCCGCGCATGCAGTACCTGTATGTGCCGTATCGCGATCAGAGCAATATCTACACCTACGACACCACGCTGCTGCAAACCGACTACTCCGGCCTGTTCCGTGACCGTACCTACAGCGGCCTGGATCGCATCGCTTCACAGAACCGCGTGTCTACCGGTTTGACCACGCGAATTTATGATGACGCTCTGGTTGAACGTTTTAATGCTTCCGTGGGTCAAATCTACTACTTCAGCCGTTCACGTACCGGTGACCAAACCACGGGTTACGATAACAATGATGACACCGGCAGCCTGGCCTGGGCCGGCGACACCTATTGGAAGATCGACGATCGTTGGGGCCTGCGCGGCGGCCTGCAGTATGATACGCGCCTGAATAGCGTTTCGCTGGGCAACGGCGTACTGGAATACCGTCAGGATTCTGAACGTGTATTGCAGTTGAACTACCGTTACGCCACGCCGGAGTATATTGAGACGGCGCTGAACACCACGCAGGTTCCGGCCTATCAGGACGGTATTTCGCAGGTGGGCGTCACCGGCAGTTGGCCAATCGCCGATCGTTGGGCCGTCGTAGGTGCTTACTATTACGACACCCGTGCCAAGCAGTCCGCCGATCAGTTGCTCGGTGTGAAGTACAACACCTGCTGCTGGGCAGTGACCTTGGGCTATGAGCGTAAGATCACCGACTGGAATGGCAGCAACAATACCAGTGTTTATGACAACAAAGTTTCGTTCAACGTCGAACTGCGTGGCCTGAGCAGCGATCACAGTCTGGGCTCCGCGGAAATGCTGCGTTCCGGCATTCTGCCTTACCAGCGTGCATTTTGATGCTTTGTAACACTTTGAAAACGAGAACTTTAACCCGCATTTGCGGATTACATAATGGGAAATGTATGAAGAACTGGAGAACGCTTATTCTCGGATTGGTGGTTTGTGCCAATACCGCGTTCGCAGCACCCCAAGAAGTGGATAAAGTCGCCGCCGTCGTGGATAACGGCGTGGTCCTTGAGAGCGACGTAAGCACCCTGTTGCAGTCGGTGAAGCTCAATGCGCAGCAGGCCGGCCAACAATTGCCGGATGACAAAACGCTTCGTCACCAGATCCTTGAGCGTCTGATTATGGATAACATCCAGCTGCAGATGGCCAAGAAAATGGGCATCAACGTTTCTGATGCCGATTTGGACAAAGCCATCGGCAACATCGCCGCACAGAACAAAATGAGCATCGATCAGATGCGCAGCCGTCTGGCGTATGAAGGCCTGAACTACAACACCTACCGTTCGCAGATCCGCAAGGAAATGCTGATTACGGAGGTGCGTAACAATGAAGTGCGCCGCCGCGTCACTATCCTGCCTCAGGAAGTTGACTCTCTGGCCACTCAGGTTGGCGCTCAGAACGGTAGCGATACCGAAATGAACATCAGCCACATCCTGATCCCGCTGCCGGAAAATCCGTCGCAGGCACAGGTGGACGACGCGGAAGCCCTGGCTAAAAAACTGATGGGCGAAATCAACGGCGGTGCCGACTTCGGTAAGCTGGCGATCTCCTACTCTGCCGACTCCCAGGCGCTGAAAGGCGGCAACATGGGCTGGGGCAAGCTGCAGGAAATCCCTACCCTGTTCGCCGAAAGACTGGTTAACGCCAAAAAAGGCGACGTGGTTGGGCCGATCCGTTCCGGCGTAGGCTTCCACATCCTGAAAGTGAATGACATCCGTGGCTCCAGCCAGTCGGTGTCCGTTACCGAGGTTCATGCACGTCACATTCTGCTGAAACCTTCTGTGGTGCTGACCGACGATCAAGCACGCGCCAAGCTGCAAGCGGTAGCCGAAGAAATCAAAAGCGGCCGCGCCAAGTTTGCTGACGAAGCCAAACAGCTTTCTCAGGATCCGGGTTCTGCACTGCAGGGCGGCGATCTGGGCTGGGCTTCTCCAGACATCTACGATCCGGCTTTCCGCGACGCGTTGATGAAGCTGAGCAAAGGCGAAGTCAGCCAACCGGTGCATTCTTCCTTCGGCTGGCACCTGATTCAGTTGCTGGATACGCGTCAGGTCGACAAAACCGATGCAGCGCAGAAAGATCGCGCTTACCGCATGCTGTTCAACCGCAAGTTTGCTGAAGAAGCGCAAACCTGGATGCAGGAACAACGTGCTCAGGCTTACGTGAAGATCCTTGACGGTAATGCACAACAATAATCGCATCGTAATCACCCCCGGCGAGCCTGCCGGGGTTGGGCCGGATTTAGTGGCAACGCTGGCGCAACAAGATTGGCCTGTTGAACTGGTGGTGTGCGCGGATCCGGCCTTGTTGCTTGAACGCGCCGGACAGTTAAACCTGCCGTTGCAACTGCGCACCTATCAGCCACAGCAGCCTGCTCAGCCGCAGCGCGCCGGTACGCTGACGGTGTTGCCGGTCGCTACCGCTCATCCGGTGGTACCAGGCGATTTGAACGTGGGCAACAGCGCCTACGTGGTGGAAACTCTGGCGCGCGCCTGTGACGGCTGTCTGAACGGTGAGTTCGCCGCGCTGATAACCGGCCCGGTGAACAAGGCCGTGATCAACGACGCCGGCGTGCCATTCATTGGCCATACCGAATTCTTTGCCGATCGCAGCGGTTGCGATCGCGTGGTGATGATGTTGGCGACTGAAGAGCTGCGCGTGGCGCTGGCGACCACCCACCTGCCTTTACTGGCGGTGCCTGGCGCTATCACCCAGCAAAGCCTGCATGAAGTCATCCGCATTCTCGACCATGACCTGAAAACCAAATTTGGCCTCGCTCAACCGCAGATCTATGTCTGTGGCCTGAACCCGCACGCCGGGGAAGGCGGCCATATGGGGCATGAAGAGATAGATACCATCATCCCGGCGCTCGACGCGCTGCGTGCTGAAGGTATTCATCTGATCGGCCCACTGCCGGCGGACACCCTGTTCCAGCCCAAGTATCTGCAACATGCCGATGCGGTGCTGGCGATGTATCACGATCAGGGTCTACCGGTGCTAAAATACCAAGGGTTCGGCCGGGCGGTAAATATTACCCTCGGTTTGCCTTTTATCCGTACCTCGGTCGACCACGGTACCGCTTTGGAACTGGCCGGCACCGGCACCGCCGATGCAGGCAGTTTTAAAACGGCCTTGAATCTCGCCATTAAAATGATAATTAATTGTAATGAATAATAAAGTCCACCAAGGGCACTTTGCCCGCAAACGCTTTGGACAGAACTTTTTAACCGATCAGTTTGTCATCGATAGCATTGTCTCCGCCATTCACCCGATGCCGGGTGAAGCGGTAGTTGAAATAGGCCCCGGCCTGGGCGCACTGACCGAGCCGGTCGGCGCACGTATGGATCGCATGACGGTGATTGAGCTGGACCGCGATTTGGCGGCCCGCCTGGCGAACCACCCGCAGCTGAAAGACAAACTGACCATTCACCAGCAAGATGCCATGACGGTGAACTTTGCCGAAATGGCCGAGCAGGCAGGCCAACCGCTGCGCGTGTTTGGTAACCTGCCGTATAACATTTCGACGCCGCTGATGTTCCACCTTTTCAGCTATACTCAGGCCATTCGCGACATGCACTTTATGTTGCAGAAAGAAGTGGTTAACCGCCTGGTTGCCGGCCCGAACAGCAAGGCCTACGGGCGTTTGACCGTGATGGCGCAGTACTACTGCAACGTTATCCCGGTGTTGGAAGTGCCACCGACCTCCTTCACCCCGGCGCCGAAAGTGGATTCCGCTGTGGTGCGTCTGGTGCCACACCTGGTGAACCCGAACCCGGTGGGCGACGTGCGCATGCTGAGCCGTATTACCACCCAGGCGTTCAACCAACGCCGGAAGACCGTCCGTAACAGCCTGGGCGACCTGTTCACCCCGGAGCAACTGACGGAGTTGGGTATCGATCCGATACTGAGAGCAGAGAATATTTCTGTGGCGCAATACTGTAAGCTGGCTAACTGGCTTTCAGCCAATCCCACGCCGCAGCAATAAGGAGTAGTGGTCATGATTGATTCGCCCCGCGTATGTATTCAGGTACAAAGTGTCTATGTGGAATCACAGTCGATACCTGAGGAAGAACGTTACGTCTTCGCTTATACCATCACCATCCGCAACCTGGGGCGTTTCAATGTGCAACTGTTGGGCCGTTACTGGCTGATCACCAACAGTAATGGCCGTCAGACCGAAGTTCAGGGCGAAGGTGTCGTCGGCGAACAGCCGCTCATCCCGCCAGGAGGCGAATTCCAATATACCAGCGGCGCGATCCTTGAAACGCCGCTGGGTACCATGGAAGGCCATTACGAAATGGTTGATCATCAGGGTCAGCCATTCCAGACCGCTATTCCGGTGTTCCGCTTAGCTATTCCAACGCTGATCCACTAATTATGTCGACATACCTTATCGGCGACGTTCATGGCTGTTTCGATGAACTGAAATCGCTATTGGCCCAGGTGGCTTTCGATCCTCAGTATGACCAACTGTGGCTGACCGGCGATCTGGTCGCCCGCGGCCCCGGCTCGCTGGACGTCTTGCGCTACGTACGTTCACTGGGCCCGGCGGTACGTATGGTGCTGGGCAACCACGACCTGCATCTGCTGGCGGTCTACGCCGGTATCAGCCGCAACAAGCCCAAAGACCGCATCACCCCGCTGCTGGAGGCCCCGGACGCCGATGAATTGATCAACTGGCTGCGCCGCCAACCGGTACTGCAGGTAGATGAACAACTTAAACTGGTGATGGCACATGCCGGCATTACGCCGCAGTGGGATATTGAAACCGCACAGCTCTGCGCCCGCGAAGTGGAAGCGGTACTGAGCAGCGACAGCTACCCGCTGTTCCTCGACGCCATGTACGGCGATATGCCGAACAACTGGAGTCCGGAACTGAGTGGCCTGGCACGCCTGCGTTTCAGCACCAATGCCCTGACGCGCATGCGTTACTGCTTCCCGAACGGCCAGCTCGACATGATCTGCAAAGATGCGCCAGGCACCGCGCCTGCGCCGCTGAAACCCTGGTTTGAATTGCCACGATTGGTCGATGCCGATTACACCATTATCTTTGGCCATTGGGCATCACTGGAAGGCAAAGGCACACCGGCAGGCATTATTGGCCTCGATACCGGCTGTTGCTGGGGAGGCGATCTGACCATGTTGCGCTGGGAAGACCGGCAGTACTTTACCCAACCGGCCCACCGCCGCGATCTGCTGGATGGCGTGCACCAACAGGTCGCGTCATAATCAAGTCGGGGCGGTCCACGCCGCCCCACTGTTTTCGTCTTAAGCGCCAATCACCCCACCGTCTTCACGCGTAATCATCAATACTGACGAGCGTGGACGCGGACTATTGTTCGGAAAATGAGAATCGCCCTCTTCGCCCGGGTGCTGGACGTTGACGAACATCGTCTTGTAATCCGGGGTGAAAGTAATACCGGTCAGTTCACAGGATTTTGGCCCGACCATAAAGCGGCGGATCTCCCCGCTCTGCGGATCGCCCACCAGCATCTGGTTGTTCCCCTGCCCTGCATAGTCGCCCTTGTTGCTGTATTTACCGTCGGTGAGGATCCACAGGCGACCGGCCTTATCAAAGCCCAAGCCGTCCGGGCTGTTAAAAGTATTGTCGGCCGTGATATTTGGCGTACCGCGATTGACCCCTTCCGGGTGCGCAATCGGGTTGCCGCACAGGGCATAAATATCCCAGGAGAATGACGCTGCCGTCGCATCGCCCCCCTCATCCCAACGAATAATCTGGCCATAGACATTGTTCGGGCGTGGGTTCGCCGCGTTCAATGGCATGCCTTCTTCGCCACGTTTGCTGTTATTGGTCAATGTGCAGTAGGCGCGACCATCATGCGGGTTGACCGCGATCCATTCCGGACGGTCCATCTTGGTGGCACCCACCTGCGCCGCGGCCTTACGAGCGAAGATCAGCACTTCCGCCTCGTCACGGAAACCGTTCTCCGGCGTCAGGCCATTTTTGCCGAACTCCAGCGCAATCCAACGCCCGGTGCCTTTCAGCGGTGTACCACTGGCATCACCGTCAAACTGCGCCACATACAGCGTGCCTTCGTCCAACAGGCTGCGATTGTTGGCCGGATTAGCCACGTCCACCACGCCTTTGGAAACGTACTTGTAGATGTGCTCACCGCGCTCATCGTCACCCATGTAAACCACCAGGCGACCGTCCTTGGCAACGGTCACGGCGGCATTTTCATGTTTGAAGCGGCCCAGTGCCGTATGTTTAATTGGCGTCGAGGTAGGATTCATCGGGTCGATTTCGACGATCCAGCCATGACGGTTGAACTCATTCGGATTCTTCGCCACGTCAAAACGTTCATCGTAATCCGGCCAGTTGCGTTCCGGTTCGCTGACTTTCAGCGTGTAGCGTTTTTGGTCCGCCGTGGTCTTATAGTCAGCCTGATGAGTGCCGAAATAGGTATCATAATTCTCTTCGCAGGTCAGGTAAGTGCCCCAGGGAGTTTTACCGTTGGCGCAGTTGCCGAAGGTCCCCAAAACCTTGCGGCCGGTAGGATCGGCCGCAGTTTGCAGCAATGCATGACCGGCAGCCGGGCCGCTGAACTGCATCTCGGTGTTGGCCGTAATGCGGCGGTTATAGCGCGACGGGCGCTCCACTTCCCAACGCTGGCTGTCACCGGTGCGGCGTACCGCCACGATGGAAACCCCGTGCGCGGCCTGAGATTTACGCACGTCTTCCAGACTGGTGGCTTTGCTGCCACCGTGGGCGAACAGATACTGCTCGTTTACATATTCATTGTTGATGGCCATCACGCCGTGATTGTCATCAATCGGGAAGAAGCTCATGCCATCGTTGTTATCACCGAACTGCTTTTCCTGATCGGCGGCGCTATTGTTACCCTGTGGGTCGAAAGCGGCAGCCCCCTCCACCAGCGGATCCCCCCAGGAAATCAACACCTCGGCGCGGTACCCCGGTGCAATGGCCACTTCATCGGCGGTTGAGGCCGCGATGCCTTTGAAACCCAGCAGCTTGTTCGGCG
This sequence comes from Serratia proteamaculans, assembly GCF_008830365.1. Taxonomy (GTDB): domain Bacteria; phylum Pseudomonadota; class Gammaproteobacteria; order Enterobacterales; family Enterobacteriaceae; genus Serratia; species Serratia proteamaculans. The sequence continues at coordinate 161,631 of NZ_WBKI01000003.1, forward strand.
GTAAGTCTTCGGCCAGCGCCTGGGCAGAAACGGTCCAGATGCCACCGCCGAGGAAGCCGGCCAGGCCAACGGCACCGGCGCTGCCCAGCAGCAGTTTACGACGGGTGGGATCGGTCAGGCGGTCGGCGTCTAATTGCTCAATTTTGCTCGTCATTGCTTTGCTTCCTTTTTAAATGGCGCCGCGATCGAGATTCACCAGAGTTGCCGGGCGCTCAGAGTTGGGCTTCATACTAATCAGGAAGTGTGACGAAAATGTTACAATCAAAAGTCAGCGGAAATTTTGCCGCAGAAACGACAAAGGACGCAATCTCTTGCGCCCTCAGGAAGTCTGACTCACACCCGGCAATCAGCGGTGTTCTAAAATCTCGAAGCAATAGCTGTGAGAATTCAGTTCGTCAGCATCGTGGAACTCACTGAACGAGGTTTCCCATTCGTCCGGCTCATAGTCCGGGAAGTGAGCATCGCCACCGACTTCGGCATCGATATGCGTCAGGTACATGCGGTTAGCGCGAGCCAGGAACTGGCTGTAAATACGCCCGCCACCTATCACCATCACTTCTTCCACATCACCGGCAGCGGCCAGCGCTTCGTCAATCGACGTGGCCCAGGTCACCCCGGTATCCGTGCCGGGACGGCTGCTTAAAACGATGTTATGACGGCCCGGCAATGGGCGACCAATGGATTCGAAAGTTTTACGGCCCATAATAACCGGTTTATTCAGCGTGTTACGTTTAAACCACGCTAAGTCCGCCGGCAGGTGCCACGGCATGGCGTTTTCCATGCCAATAACGCGATCCGCCGCCAAGGCAGCGATCAGGCTGATAATCATTGTTAAACCCTGTGTAGGCAGCAAAATTGCTCACACTATACGTAAAGCCCCAACTGCCGTCGATAGGCTAATCAAGCAATATGAATATATAAGATAGCTCTTATTAGAATATCTAATATTCGTTTTTCCGCCCCTTGATTCTCAGACTCCGGGGCGTTTACGGTACAGCCACAGCCCGGGCAGTGACAGCCCAATCGATAACGCACCAACGATAAAACAGGCCTTGAGGAAATTGCTCATCAGGGTGGCCATCAGCGCCTCGCTGTACCCCAAATGCGAGATTTCCACCACCGAGATCATTGCGGTATAGGCCGAGATACCCGGAAACATCGGGATCACCGCCGCCACGGTAAACACCTTCGGGTGCGCCAGCAGCCAGCGCGACCAGTAAATACCGATCATGCCGATCAAAATCGCCGCCAAAAACGTGGCCCATTCGATGTTCATGCCTGCGTGCATCATCAGCATCCGTGAACCATGGCCCACCGCCCCCAACAGTGCACAATAACGCAGTGCACGCACCGGTACGTTGAAGACCATGGCAAAACCCAGCGCCGGTACCGCCGCCAGCAGCATGTCCTGCAGCAAAGCCCAAAGCAGGTTCATGACCACCCCCGCAGATCCCACAACGACATCGCCATCACCACGCCAATGCAGGTGGCCAGCGTCAGCAAACTGGCCATCGCCCAGCGCGCCAGCCCGGTATTGATATGGCCTTTGAACATGTCCGCCACCGCGTTAATCAGTGGAAACCCCGGCACCAGCAACAGCACGCTGGCGGCCATCGCCACCGTAGAGGTTTGGCTGAATACCGGCAGCCGCAGCAACAGGCCGGAAACTGAGGTGGCGACAAACGCCGTCAGGCAAAAGTTGATCAGTGGATTCATGTGGCGGGCGGTCAGCATTTGGCGCACCGACATGGCCAGGCCGCTGGCGATAAAGGTCACGGCAAAGGCTTTCTGATCGCCGCCGTTCAGCATGCTGAAGCAACCGCAGGACAGCGCTACCATCAGCACCACCAACCAACGCGGATAGCGCAGCGGACGAATTTTCTCGAAGCGCCGGGCCACATCATGCGCATCCGCCAGCCGGTGCTCCGCCAAAATAACGATGTGCTGCACCTCGGTCACCATCTGCATATTGATGCCGCGATCGACGTTTTTGCGCGTGGTGGTCAGGCATTCACCGTTACTGAGTGTGGTCAGCACCACCGCATTGGCCGAGATCGAACTTTCCACGCTGTCCATGCCCAACGCCAGCCCCAACCGGGTGGATAATTGCTCCACCACCATGCTTTCGGCACCGTGCTGTAACAACAGCAAAGCGCATTGAATGCACAGGCGGGTGATTTCACGCTGTTGCCGCTGCGGTGGCGGTAGGTCGGTGGTTGTCAGTTGCTGCATAGGGCCCCGGGGTTTGTTCAGACTGAGGATCTATCATAGGGTTAAACATTACCTCATTTGGTTGATGCGCATCAGGGGAAGCGGCGTTATTATCAGCGCAATTAGGCCTTTTGTGCAGAGAGTCAAATCATGCTTGAAACTTCGCTGTTCGTTGCTGGTATTGCCGCCCTGGGAATGCTGTCGCCCGGCCCGGATTTTTTTCTGGTGATCAAGAATGCCGCCCGCTACCCGCGCCTGGCCGCCATGATGACCGCCTTCGGTGTGATCTGCGGCGTCGCGACCCATATGTCTTACTGCGTCGCCGGACTGGCAGTGGTGATCACCACCACACCATGGCTTTTCAACGTGCTGAAGTACGCCGGGGCGGTCTATCTGATCTGGGTAGGTATTCAGGCGCTGCTGTCACGCAGTGGCAGCAAGATGAACATCAGCAACCTGCCACAGCAACAGGTGAGTCTGAAGAGTGCCTTTGTGCAGGGCTATCTGTGTAATCTGCTCAACCCGAAAGCCACACTGTTCTTCCTGGCGGTGTTTACTCAGGTCTTGCAGATCAACTCCGGGCTGGGTGAAAAACTGTGGTATGCGGGGATTATCCTTGGACTGTCCGCCCTGTGGTGGCCGGTGCTGGTGTTCCTGATCCAAAGCGGACCGGTGCGTCGCGGGCTGGAGAAGACCCAGAAGGTGGTGGATAAATTGCTGGGCGGCATGCTGATTGCCCTGGGTATCAAGGTGGCGCTGAGCTAACCCATCTCGTGTGGGGCGCAGTCTGACGCAGCGCCCCACCGGGTTTAGCCCTTGGCTTCTACCACCTCATCCTCCGGTGCTTTGCCATCGATACTGCCGCGCCAGCCACTCTGCTGGACCCGTGCCAACCGATTCTGATCCTGCTCGATAGCCGCACTGAGCATCTCTTTGGCCCGTTGCAGACCGGCAAGACGGAATTCGGTATCCTGATAATTCTCCAGCGTTTCCTCCAGCATTTTCAGATTGTAGCGCCGGAAGGTATCCGCTTTTTCACGTGCCTCGTAAGCATCCAGCCCCAACAGTTCCAGTGTTTCGCGGCCAATGCGCAACGAGCTTTCAAAGGTTTCACGCTCCGGGCTTTCCACCCCTAACTGGCGCAACTGATACCAGTGGTCAACATCGCGCGCGCGCGCCACTACCTTCAGATGCGGGAAGTGCCGTTTAGCCAACTCGGTCAATTGTAAATTGGCCTCCACGTCATCGATGGCGTTAATCAGTACCTTGGCGTGCTCGGCACCTGCCGCCTCCAGCAGATCGGCACGCGTGGCATCACCATAGAACACCTTGGTGTCGAACTTACGCAGCGTTTCAATATGATCCGGGTCGTGATCCAACACCACGGTATGCACACCGTTGGCCAGCAGCAAACGGCCGGCAATCTGACCAAAGCGGCCAAACCCGGCAATAATTACGCTGGCGTTTTCATCATCAATTTCATCCGCCGGACGCTCATCCTTCGGCGCGTTTTTCTCAATGCGAGCCGCTACCACCAACAGCAACGGCGTCACCGCCATTGATAAGGCTACCGCCAGCGTCAGCGATTTAGCCCATTCCGGCGGCAACACCCCGGCCAACTGTGCGGCCCCGAAAATCACGAAAGCAAACTCACTGCCCTGACCTAACAAAATGGCAAACATGCCGCGCTGACGTTTCGGTACGCCAAGCCAAGGTCCAATCACCCACAGCAGCGCCGCCTTGATCAACATAAAGCCCAACAGCAGCGAGGCAATCAACAACGGATGGTGGAACAGGGTGCCGAAGTCGATCGACATGCCAACGCCGATAAAGAACAGCCCGAGTAGCAGGCCCTTGAACGGCTGAATATCGCTTTCCAACGCATGACGGTATTCGGAACTCGCCAGCATCACACCGGCAAGGAAAGCCCCCATCGCCATCGACAGCCCGGCCATTTCCAGCAGAATGCCAAAACCAAATACCAGAAACAGCGCCACAGCACTAAAGACTTCGCGCATGCCGGAGCGGGCGACAAAGTGCAGCAACGGCCGGGTCACATAACGACCGAGCAGTACCACCACCACCAGCGCACCCACCACCTTGGCCGCCGACAGGGCAAAGGTCGCCAGGGTAGTGACGGCACCGCTGCTGGCCAGCAAGGGGATCATCGCCACCAGCGGGATCGCCGCGATATCCTGGAACAGCAATGCAGCAAATGCGCTACGGCCAATCGGCGACGGCGTCAGGTTACGTTCACTCATCGCCTGCATGGCAATGGCGGTGGAGGACAGAGCCAGCGTCAGGCCGATCAGCAGCGCCACCTTCCAGTCCAGCCCGAGGAAATAACAAAAGGCACTCAGCGCCAGCCCGCAAGCCGCCATCTGGATAATACCGCCGCCAAATACCGAGGCGCGCAACGTCCAGAGTCGTTTCGGATCCAGCTCCAACCCGATGATAAACAGCATCAGCACCACGCCGATCTCGGCAAAGGTGAGGATCGACTCCGCGTCAGAGACCAGTTTCAGCCCCCAGGGGCCAATAATACAACCGGCGATCAGGTAGCCCAGTACCGAGCCCAGCCCCAATCGCACCGCTATCGGCACGAACAACGCGGCCGATCCCAGATAGATCAGCCCCTCAATCATCATATGGTGATTATCCATGCTCGACTCCCTGATCCGCTGGTTCACTGTGTTCCATCAGATACGCCACCAGCCGCTGGCGGTAGGCCTCTCCGGCGGCAATCAGCGCCGGTTCATTGCAGGTAAAGGTATTGTGCACAGCAAAGTAGGGCTGCCAGTTCATACCGCAATACAGCGCCGTGGCCTGCAGCGGCTGCCCCAGTGCGGCAAAATTGGGATAATCGCCCAGTTCGAAATGGTGCTCATCCCCCCCACTGGTCACCGCCCACAGGACATCTTTACCTACCAACGCATCGCCTTCATGGCCATAGGCCCAACCATGCTCCAGCACTTTGTCGATCCACAGTTTCAGCAACGGCGGTTGGCTGTACCACTGCATCGGATGCTGCAACACCACCAGATCGGCACGCTCCAGCGCTTGCTGCTCGGCGTTGATATCAATATTGAAATCGGGATACAGCTCGTACAGCGAACGGACTTCCACCTCGGGAAGGTCCTTCACTGCCTGTAACAGCCGATGGTTGGCATGAGAATGCCGGGGATAAGGATGGGCGTAAATTATCAGGATCATGGTTGTCGTCGTTCCTTCGTTCCTTGCCAATATATCAAGCATATACCAATCACACAGAGTGACAGTTTGCTGAATGATTGATAGCGGAAATTTTTAACGTGAGGCAACAAATTGGCTGAAGGAGATAAAAAAAGGGCACTGCATTCAACTGCAGCGCCCTGATGTTACGACATAGAGAGATTACTTACCGATGCGTGCGTGCATCTCCTGCACCGAGGTCACCTGTTCGGTCGGATCGGCCTTCAGCGCCATCGCGGTGGCAAAGCCGCCGTTCAGGGTGGTGTCGTAATGCACCTTGTACTGTAGCGCGCTGCGGCGAATCAGCTTGGAATCCTCAATCGCCTGGCGGCCGGCCGTGGTGTTAACGATATAGGTGTACTCGCCATTCTTGATACGGTCCTGAATGTGCGGACGACCTTCATGCACCTTGTTGACCAGGCGTGGGTTAATCCCCGCCTCGCCCAGCACCACGGCGGTACCGTGGGTGGCATCCAGCTCAAAGCCCTGTTTCAGCAGGCTTGCCGCCAGATCCACCACCCGGGCTTTATCGCCTTCACGCACCGACAGCAGTGCACGCCCCTGTTTCTTCATGCCTGACTGGCTGCCGAGCATCGCCTTGGAGAAGGCTTCCGCGAAGGTGCGGCCTACGCCCATCACTTCCCCGGTAGAGCGCATTTCCGGCCCTAAAATCGGGTCGACGCCCGGGAACTTGTTGAACGGCAGCACCACTTCTTTCACCGAGTAGTAAGGCGGAATAACTTCTTCCGTTACACCCTGCTCGGCCAGCGTTTTGCCCGCCATCACGCGTGCCGCCACCTTGGCCAACTGGACGCCGGTCGCCTTGGAGACGAAAGGTACGGTACGTGCAGCACGTGGGTTGACTTCAATCAGGTAGACTTCGTTGTTCTTCACCGCAAACTGCACGTTCATCAGGCCGCGAACCTGCAGCTCGAACGCCAGTTTCTCAACCTGCTGGCGCATCACGTCCTGAATTTCTTTGCTCAGGGTGTAGGCCGGTAGTGAGCAAGCGGAGTCACCGGAGTGAACGCCCGCCTGTTCGATGTGTTCCATGATGCCGCCAATCAGCACCCGCTCGCCGTCGCAAATGGCATCGACGTCGACTTCTACCGCATCATCCAGGAAGCGATCCAGCAGCACTGGCGCGTCGTTGGAAACACTGACTGCATTCTGGAAGTAACGGCGCAGGTCGATATCGTCATAAACGATTTCCATCGCGCGGCCGCCCAGCACGTAGGAAGGACGTACCACCAGTGGGTAGCCGAGGCCAGCCGCTTTCTCTACCGCCTGTTCGATGGTGGAAACGGTGGCGTTGGCCGGCTGTTTCAGGCCCAGACGGTGCACCGCCTGTTGGAAACGCTCACGGTCTTCGGCGCGGTCAATCGCATCCGGGCTGGTCCCGATGATCGGCACGCCTGCGGCTTCCAGCTCACGCGCCAACTTCAGCGGAGTCTGACCACCGTACTGTACGATCACGCCTTTCGGCTTCTCGATACGCACGATTTCCAGCACGTCTTCCAACGTGACCGGCTCGAAGTACAGACGGTCGGAAGTGTCGTAGTCGGTAGACACGGTTTCCGGGTTACAGTTGACCATAATGGTTTCGTAACCGTCTTCGCGCAGCGCCAGCGAGGCGTGTACGCAGCAGTAGTCGAACTCAATGCCCTGGCCGATACGGTTTGGACCGCCGCCCAGCACCATGATTTTCGGACGGTCATTGGTCGGATTGGATTCGCACTCTTCTTCATAGGTGGAGTACATATAAGCGGTGTCGGTGGCGAATTCTGCCGCGCAGGTATCCACACGCTTGTAAACCGGGTGCAGCCCATAGCCGTGGCGCAGTTTGCGGATTTCGCTTTCGGCAACGCCGGCCAGGGTGGCCAGACGCGCATCGGCAAAGCCTTTACGCTTCAAGGTGCGCAGGAACTCTTGCGTTAAACCGTTGATGCCGGTTTCGGCCACCTGCTCTTCCAGGCGTACCAGCTCTTCAATTTGCACCAGGAACCAGCGGTCCACGTTGGTCAGGTTGAAGACACCGTCCACCGACAAGCCGGCACGGAAGGCGTCAGCGATGTACCAGATGCGGTCAGAACCGGCATCTTTCAGCTCACGACGGATTTTGGTCAGCGCTTCCGGATCGTCCAGGTTCACTTTTGGGTCAAAGCCGGTAGCACCCACTTCCAGGCCACGCAGCGCTTTCTGCAGTGACTCTTGCTGAGTACGGCCAATCGCCATCACTTCGCCGACGGATTTCATTTGGGTGGTCAGACGGTCGTTGGCACCGGCAAATTTCTCGAAGTTGAAACGAGGAATTTTGGTTACGACGTAGTCGATGGACGGTTCGAACGAGGCTGGCGTGCGGCCACCGGTGATGTCGTTCATCAGTTCGTCGAGGGTATAGCCCACCGCCAGCTTGGCAGCGATTTTGGCAATCGGGAAGCCTGTGGCTTTCGACGCCAGCGCCGAAGAGCGGGATACACGCGGGTTCATTTCGATGACGATCAGACGGCCGGTTTTCGGGTTAACCGAGAACTGCACGTTGGAGCCACCGGTTTCCACGCCGATTTCACGCAGCACAGCCATCGAGGCGTTACGCATGATTTGGTATTCTTTGTCGGTCAGCGTCTGCGCCGGCGCTACGGTAATCGAGTCACCGGTATGGATGCCCATAGCGTCAAAGTTTTCGATCGAGCAGACGATGATGCAGTTATCATTCTTATCGCGCACCACCTCCATCTCGTACTCTTTCCAGCCAATCAGCGACTCGTCAATCAACAGCTCTTTGGTCGGTGACAAATCCAGGCCGCGTTCGCAGATCTCTTCGAACTCTTCGCGGTTATAGGCGATACCGCCGCCGCTGCCGCCCATGGTAAAGGAAGGACGGATGATACACGGGAAACCGACGTCAGCGGCAACCGCCAGCGCTTCTTCCATATTGTGCGCAATGCCGGAGCGCGCGGTGTCCAGACCGATTTTCTTCATCGCCACGTCGAAACGGCGACGGTCTTCAGCTTTATCGATCGCGTCAGCGGTAGCGCCAATCATGGTCACGCCAAACTCGGCCAGTACGCCCTGACGTTCCAGCTCCAGCGCACAGTTCAGTGCGGTCTGGCCGCCCATAGTCGGCAGCACGGCATCCGGACGCTCTTTTTCGATGATTTTGCGCACCACTTTCCAGTGAATCGGCTCGATGTAGGTCGCATCCGCCATTTCCGGGTCAGTCATGATGGTGGCCGGGTTGGAGTTCACCAAAATAACGCGGTAACCCTCTTCGCGCAGCGCTTTACACGCCTGAGCACCCGAGTAGTCGAACTCACACGCCTGGCCGATAACAATCGGGCCAGCGCCGAGGATCAGGATGCTTTTTATGTCTGTACGTTTTGGCATTTTTTACTGCTCCTGATTATTTGGCGTTAGAACGGTAAGTCTCGATCAGTTCGATAAAGTGATCGAACAGCGGCGCGGCATCGTGTGGGCCCGGGCTGGCTTCAGGGTGCCCCTGGAAGCTGAACGCAGCCTTGTCGGTGCGGTGAATGCCCTGCACCGTGTGGTCAAACAAGGATTTGTGCGTTACGCGCAGTTCTGCCGGCAGGTTGTTTTCATCCACGGCAAAACCGTGGTTCTGCGCGGTGATCATGACGCAGTCTTTATCCAGGTCTTTTACCGGGTGGTTACCGCCGTGGTGGCCGAGCTTCATCTTCACGGTTTTCGCGCCGCTGGCCAGTGCCAGCAACTGATGGCCGAGGCAGATGCCAAATACCGGAATGTCGGTTTCCAGGAACTGTTTGATGGCGGTAATGGCGTAATCACAAGGCTCCGGGTCACCCGGGCCGTTGGACAGGAAAATGCCGTCCGGACTCATCTTCAATACTTCATCTGCCGGGGTCTGCGCCGGCACTACCGTCAGGCGGCAACCGCGATCCACCAGCATGCGCAGGATGTTGCGTTTGGCGCCAAAGTCGTAGGCCACCACGTGGAACGGCAGCTCGGAGGCCGCTTTGGCTTCCGGCAGTTCGCCTTCAAGCGTCCAGCTACCTTGCTGCCAGCTGTAAGCTTCCTGAGTGGTCACTTCTTTCGCCAGGTCCATGCCTTTCAGGCCAGGGAAACCTTTGGCCTTCGCCAATGCCAGGGCAGCATCCGGTGTGTCAGCGGCGATGATGCAGCCGTTCTGTGCACCCTTTTCACGCAGCAGACGGGTCAGCTTGCGGGTATCAATATCGGCAATCGCCACGATGTTGTGACGCTTCAGGTAGTCAGACAGGCCTTCTTCGTTGCGGTAGTTGCTGGCAATCAGTGGGAGGTCGCGAATGACGAGGCCTTGGGCATGTACAGCGGAGGATTCTTCGTCAGCAGCATTGGTGCCGACATTGCCGATATGAGGATAAGTAAGAGTAACGATCTGGCGGGAGTAGGAAGGATCAGTGAGGATTTCTTGATAACCGGTCATCGACGTATTGAAGACCACTTCCCCCACTGCCGTACCCTCTGCCCCGATGGCCCGACCGTGGAATTGGGTTCCGTCTTCGAGAACCAATAGCGCTGACTTAATCAAAACACCCTCCAAGGAATAATCAATCACAATATTTGCATATTAATTCAGATATCGCGATCTAAATCAATGCAAAAACCGCCTTCAAGGTCAATTTTTGGCAAATTGGGCGCATTTTAATGATGAGAGCTCCGCTTGTCTACCCAAAGCGCCATTTTTTCTCTTATTTTTGCACTTCTCAACGTTTAATAGGGTTAGCAGCCACAAAAACACCGCTAAACTCGGGTTGGTAAACGGTTGCGGGGAGGAATGACAAAAAAGCGCAATGATAAAGGCAAAATCCCGGGCTAAAAACATCATTGCTTGAGATTAATGGCAAAAAAATCAAATTAAACACATAAAAACAAGCATCACACCATGAAATAAATGCATCAGCATCATTTTAAGCGTTAAAAAAAAGGACAATAAAATTATTGTCCGTTAATCATAGCATTATGATCAATACAACCACATCACGATGGTATATAAATCAATTATAACTGGTCAAGATTGAGCACATCACGCATATCAAATAGCCCTTTATCACGCTTATACAGCCATGATGCCGCGCGCACCGCTCCACTGGCGAAAGTCATGCGGCTGGAGGCTTTATGGGTAATCTCTACCCGCTCGCCGATGTCGGCAAACATGGCGGTGTGCTCCCCGACGATATCGCCAGCACGAATAGTGGCAAAGCCAATGCTCTTCGGATCGCGCTCACCGGTATAACCTTCGCGCGCATACACCGCACACTCTTTAAGATCACGTCCCAGTGCACCGGCAATCGCCTCGCCCATCGCCAACGCCGTGCCCGAAGGGGCATCCACTTTATGGCGGTGATGCGCTTCAATAATTTCGATATCGGTATAGTCGCCCATCACCTGAGCGGCCTTTTCCAGCAGTTTCAGCACCAGATTAACGCCGACGCTGAAGTTGGCGGCGAAGACGATACCAATCTGCTGCCCGGCAGCGCGGATGGCCTCTTTGCCGGCATCGTCAAAGCCGGTGGTGCCAATCACCATGGCTTTTTTATGTTCGATGCAGAAAGCCAGGTAGCCCAGGGTATTTTCCGGGCGGGTGAAGTCGATCAGAATATCGAAATCGCCGACCACCTTTTCCAGGCTGTCGCTAACGGTCACACCCAGCGTACCAACGCCCGCCAGTTCACCGGCATCGGTGCCAATCAGGCTTGAGCCTGGCCGTGAAATCGCGGCTCCCAGCACCACACCCGGTGCCTGCTGTACCGCCTGGATCAATTGACGGCCCATACGGCCGCCGGAACCCGCAACCGCAATGCGGATTTGTGAATCAGTCATGCTTGCTCTCTTGTTGATTTGACGCCTATCCCATTAGGCTATCGGTTCAGGGTAACTGCCCTACCTTATCACCGCCAGAGGATTCATTTCATAATTAGAAAATTATGATATCCCACGCATTTCATCAGCAATGCTGTCAATGGGTTAACATTTAACCTAAAAAGCGTCGATGGTTTGATTTACATAATCATGCAGTTTTAACCGGCATAATCTGCATGAAAAACCGCTTATTCGCTTCACTAAAATCGGCAAGGTACCACCAACCTGTCGCCTAGCTTAGTATATGCAGTAACTGCCGCTTTATTGCCTGAGAGCCATGGATGAAAACCGCATCAGGCGACTCAGCCTGATCACCGACGGCCGTTTCTCCGGTTCCAACCGCGGGCTGTTTGTCGGCCATATATCGCCTGAGGCAGTAGAAGGCGGCGAACTGGCATTGGTGCAGAATGGCGATGAAATTTCGATAGATATCCCGGCGCGTACCCTGACGCTACACGTCAGCGAGACCGAACTGATCCAGCGACGTAAAACCTGGCAGCCGCTGGATTACACCAAAGAATTTCTGCAACTGGCGCCGCAATATCATTGCCACCGATTGCTGCCGTCACCCCGGTTGGCAACTGACCAATGACGATCGTGCCCTGATTGACCAGTTTTTGATTCAATTCTCTTTGTAGCGAAAGCGGCCGCCTCACGGCGGCCATTTCCCATACCTTCAACGGGTTAACACTGCCACCTCGTCGGCGATTGCCGTCAGTGCATCATGGCGAGCGTAATCGGCCTGGACCAGCGCAGCACGCAGCCGATACATCGGCTGCGTCAAAATTTGCTGCACGGCTTGCCGCAACTGCGCCTGATCCGGGTTGCTGGTATGCAGGTTAATTCCGCATCCCGCAGCCACCACCCGCGTGGCGGCCTCGAGTTTATCTTCACCGGTACCGGCAACAATCAATGGCACCCCCTGACCCAGAGCGTAGTTGATTGAACCGTAACCGCCGTTGGTGATCAACAGTGCAGCCTGCGGCAGCCAGTGCTCGAAAGAGATAAACTCCTGCACCCTGGCATTAGCGGGCAACAGCGCCAACAACTCGTCAATCGGGCGGCCCCCCGTGGTCGCTAACATCCGAACCGGCAACTCAGCCAGCGCCTTCAGCGTCGGGACAATCAGCTGATGTAGATCGACATTCGCCAGCGTACCCTGCGAGACAATCACCAGCGGCCGCCGGTCGGCTTCATCCCACTCATCGGAAGTTTCAACCGCCGCTGCCGTGCTGCGCAGCGGACCAATAAAGCGCACGCTGGCCGGCAAATCTTCACGCGGATACTCCAGTGCCGGGGTTGCCAGTTGCAAAAAGCGATCGCAACCGCCAATTAACGCATCGGTAAACGGCTGTTGCAGTGGCTGACCGCCGGATTGTGCCATCGCAGCATCAAAACTCTGTTGTACCTCTTCGATTAACGCGCGGGTGCCTTCATCCACCAACTGCTCGCGCCGCAGCTCAGAGGGCAATAATGCCGGAGGGATCCGTGGCCCATAGAAGATCGAATCCGTAGAGGAGAACGACAAGGGTGTCACTCCAATACCGATCACCGGCGGGCGATCCCGAGTCTGCAATAGCGGTAACACCCCGTAGAAACAGTTTTCCACGATCAGCAGGTCGGTGCTCTCGGCGACCATCACGCTTCGCAACTGCTGATCCAGCAACGGGATCGGGGCAGCGAAGAAGTCTTTCAACGCCAGTGCCATCTGAGCATTGCCCGGCGGCAGTGCAGCCCGTTCGGGAAAGCGCTGCTCAAGATAGCGGTAATCGAAATCGACCCGCTGATCAAAGGCAATAAATTGCGCGCCGACGGCCTCAGCACGTTGGCGAAACAGCGCACCGGTCATCACCTGAACCTGGTGCCCTTGCGCGATCAGGTGCCGGGCAATGCTCAGCATCGGATAAACGTGACCTGGCGTGGCCACCGCGGTCATCAGAATACGTGCCATAACGGGTTAAGCCTCTGTGTTTGCCGGCTTCAACGCCAGATTGGCGCACACTGGGTTGCTCTGAATATGGACCCGCTGCAAATGGCGAGCAGAGCGTGCAGTGAAGCCCTCACGCCCGTGCAACAGCGAGAAGTTGTCCGCTACCACTACGTCGCCCTGCTGCCACTGGTGGGCGTAGTAATGGCGCGGATCGTAGAGATACTGTTGCAGGGTCTGGTGGAATGCCTCTTGCTTGTCTTGCGGCACACCGTGATATTCCAGCGCGTGCTGGTTAAGAAACTTTTTGCCTTCGGTCGGCGGTTCGTTGTAGCGCATGATCTGCCCACGGCCGCTCGGATGCATCACCACCAACGGTGAACAAACCTCACCGCCGTAGTGCACGACCTGCTTAATGCGATAAGAGATCGACACCTTCAGCCATTGGGCCAACAGCGCCTCATCGGCATTGGCCAGCAGGCGCGTGGTATCGACAAAGGTGGTGCGCCCGCCCTCATCCTGCGAAGGCGCGGCCACACAGTGGAATAGCTGGAATTCCGGGATGGTCGGTTTGTACATGCCGTCCCAGTGCAACGGCACATAGCTGCTGTCGAAAATATGGTCCTTGGCATCCGGATGTTCTTTCACATCCAATACTGCACCGAATGGCCACATCATGATCTCGCCCCAGCCTTCGGCATAGCCTGTCAGCACCTGGGGCTCGGTAAAGCCAGAGTCGAAGCCACGCAGCACCAGCAGGTGATGCTGTTGAGCCAACGCCCGCAGCGCCGCTACCGGCAGTTCGCTGATCGGTTGCCCAGGATATTGCGGGGTTAGCACCGCGCCAAAAGGAGTATTCAGTTCAATACGGCAGTTCAGTGTTTGGTGGTCCATAGGTCACTCTCCTTGAATCGAATTTTCTGCTCACACGGCAACCGGGCCGTTAAAAGACGCCCGCCAAAGTGACAGGCGTAAGGTGATGCATTAGGCCATTTGTGGCTGTTCGATCAGGTAATGGCTGGGTGTACCGCGGATCGCCACCAGTTCGCCCGCCAACTGCTGAGCGTCTTTGCGTTTCATCAGCACAAACTGTCCGTTAACGTTGGCCGCTACGCCATGCCACGGCGTCAGCCAGTCATCTTTGGTTGGCATCATATGAATACCCATTTTCAGGCTGTCGGCGGGCTGCGGGTGGATCGACAGACGTATCGCCAGCGGGAAATGCTGGGCCAGCAGGTTGCCCCAGGCCCAGCTGCGCTGGATCACACCACAGGCGCGCTGTTTGGCGTCTTTTTGCAATGCGGCGTTGGAGCCGCTGTAGCCCGGCAGTTGGCTGTCTTCATACAGGAACCGGGTGATGGCGCGATACAACTGTAGCCCCTGCTCGTCCTGCATCAGTTGCTGTTTGATTGTCGCCTCCGGCTCGGCATAACCGTCGACCAACAACTGACGTAGCAAGTCATAGTCGCCGGTATGCTCGGCCAGCCCTTCCACGTCCCCCAGGTTGAACACGCTCAGGTGCGTCGCCCCGACCTCATGCAGCAGGTTTTCGATTTCGTGCTGATAGTGGTTGATAGCCTCGTCGCTGACACGGATCAAATCACCGAAGACATGGCCATCCGAGCAGATGACGATATGTGCGCCCGGCGGGTAATAAAGCTGAATACGTTGGCAGAGGGAATTAAGAAATATCAACGACAGTCGCTCAGCCATATCGGGTACCGAACCAATCACCTTATTCGTATTGGGTGATTTTGTCGGGAAGGCGGGCAGGACAAATTCAATGCGCTGCTCATTTTCAATGAATGCCCGGATACGCGGTAATTGCACCTGTGAAACGGCCTGTTCTTCTTCAGCATTTGAGGCTTCCAATCCCGGGAATCGACGCCGATATTGCAATAGCTCATGAAGTATTTTTAACGATATTTGTTCAGTACGGGCACTATCCACAATTAACTCCTGTTCAGATGTGGCGCAGGCAACTTATTCGCAAACGCAATAAGACTTATCAAAAAGAGAGGTGTCGCGTGGGAAATAAGCCTCGCCTCGCGATTTATCTGCTTCAGGCAATATAGAAGAGTTAATGCTATATTATTAGCCCGTATAATTAACAATCTTGGTTAAGTTGAACTTAACAAACTATGAGTAATATTCTAAAACGCATGGCCATTTTTTCTAAAGTTGTCGATTGCGGCGCATTCAGCATGGCAGCCAAAGAATTAGGCATTACGACCTCCGCCGTCAGCCAGCATATCCGCCAGCTGGAAAACGAGCTGGGCATTCAATTACTTCTGCGTTCTACTCGCTCACTGAGCCTGACCGAAGCCGGGCTGTGTTTTTATGAGGACTGTGTTCTGATGATCCATGCTGCCGAGCGGGGTCAACAGCGTATTGCCGCGCTACGCGGTGAACTGGCCGGTGAGTTGCGCGTCGCCACCTCGACGGAATTCGCCACCCATTATCTGGTGCCGGCGCTACAAAGCTTCCTTGATGAACACCCACGCATCACGCTGAGGCTGGAAATTCATGATGAAAAGATCGACCTGATAGGCCAGCGTATCGATCTGGCGATCCGCGGTGGCGTAATGGCAGATTCCAGCTACGTCTCTACCCGCCTGGCGCGCTTTCGTGAAGTGTTGTGCGCCTCACCGGCCTACCTTGCCGGCCATGGCATACCGGATACCCCACAGGCATTAACACACCATCAATGGGTCACTTTTACCCCGTTGGGGAACCCGCAGTTTGTTCGCCTGCTCCACCCTAACGGCGACGAGCATCGGTTGCGCATGACCGGACGTTTATTTACCAATAACGGTATGGCGATGAAAGAATTGGCGCTGGCTGGCAAGGGGATCATCCGTAATTTCTTCGTTAACGTTGAAAATGAATTGTGCCGGGGCGACCTGGTCGAGGTGTTACCGGATTGGCGATTACCGGATATTAATTGCTACGCGATTATGCCGCGTCGGGACAGCCAGCCATTAAAGGTTCGCCGTTTACTCGAGCATATGAAAATCCATTTACAGAAAAAAGAGAAGAATTCCGTAGGCCAGTTACGAACTTAATAAAATAAGAAACATCTGTAACGACGATTTATTTAGTTATTTAACTTTTCAGCCGATTGCTGACCAGCACCAGAGTTTATTTAGATCGCAGCCTAATGATATTAACCTTAATAACTTCCTCGTTGCCTATATAAGCATTTACTCCGTCATTAATTCAAATTGTCAGAACGAATTTGACTTTAAGTAACAGAAAATTTGAATCAGTTCTCTCTCCCACACCTTTTTAATACTTTCACTGCCTGATACCGATCCCAAAAAAAACGGGAAGCCAAAGCTCCCCGCTATTTTATTTATGTCCGATGCTTAATCGACCTGTTTGATATCAACCCGCAGCTCTTTCGGCACTTCGAACACGATGTTCTCTTCACGGCCACTGACTTCCTGCACGTTGACACCGCCCAGCGCTTTCAGGCGACTGATCACGTCCTGCACCAATACGTCTGGTGCCGATGCCCCGGCGGTAACCCCGATATTACTAGCATCCTTCAGCCAGGCTTCCTGAATGTCTGCCGCAGAGTCGATCAGGTACGCCGGCTTACCCACGCGTTGAGCCAGCTCCGCCAGACGGTTAGAGTTAGAAGAGTTCTTCGACCCCACTACCAGAACCACATCCGCATCCCCGGCCAGGTTGCGCACCGCTTCCTGACGGTTGGTGGTGGCGTAGCAGATGTCGTCCTTACGCGGCCCGATAATGCTCGGGAAGCGCTTGCGCAGGGCATCAATCACGTCAGAAGTGTCGTCCACCGACAGCGTGGTTTGTGTCATAAAGCACAGGTTACTTTCATCTTTCACCTGTAGCTTCCCCACGTCGTCCGGTGACTCCACCAGATACATGCCGCCCTTCGGGTTGCTGTACTGGCCCATGGTGCCTTCCACTTCCGGGTGGCCCGCATGGCCGATCAGGATCGCTTCGGTGCCACGGCGGCTGGCTCGCGCCACCTCCATATGCACCTTGGTTACCAGCGGGCAGGTGGCGTCAAACAGCATGGTCAAATCGCGCGCTTTGGCTTCGGCCCGAACGGCCTGGGAAACCCCGTGCGCCGAGAAGATCAGAATCGACCCGTCCGGCACTTCGGTAATTTCCTCGATAAATACCGCCCCACGCTCACGCAGGCTGTCCACCACGTAGCGGTTATGCACCACTTCGTGACGCACGTAGATAGGCGCGCCGTAAATTTCCAGCGCGCGTTCAACGATACTGATCGCACGATCAACCCCGGCGCAAAAACCACGTGGGTTAGCCAGCAATATTTGCATGCGTCTCCTCCTGCTGCGGGTCAATCTCCAGCACTTCAATATCGAAGGTCACCGGATGGCCCGCCAGCGGATGGTTGAAATCAACGGTAATCGAATCTTCCGCCACCTCGCGCACCACACCCGGCATTTCGCTGCCGTTGACGGCGGTAAACAGCATGATGGTGCCCGCGTCCGGTACCCCGGTTTCCGCGAAGTCACGGCGTGAGAAGAACTGGACCAGGTCCGGGTTTTCTTCGCCGAACGCCGCTTCCGGTTGCAGGGTAAAGGCGCACTTGTCGCCCGCACTCAGACCAAGCAACTGTGCTTCCAGCGGCTCGGACAGGCTGCCGTCACCCAGTCGGAACAGCGCCGGTTTACCGTTGCTGCGGGTGGATTCTGCGGTTGAACCGTCTTCCAGTTTCAACGTGAAGTGAACCAGCACTTCGCTATCGCCCTTAATCTGAGCCGTCATATTACTCACCTTTGCTCTTTGCACTTTTGTTCGCCGGCGATAAAAAGCCTTCCAGTACGATCATCGCCGCCCCCACGCAGATAAAGCTATCCGCCAGGTTGAAGGTCGGGTAGTGCCAGCCGCCCACGTAGAAGTCGATAAAATCGACCACGAAGCCGTGCCACAAGCGATCGAACAGGTTGCCGAGCGCACCGCCAATAATAAAGGCATAGGCGATGTTGTTCAGCTTTTGCTGCGCCGAACTGCGGTACATCATCACCAGCAGCACCGCCACGATAGCGACGGCGATACCGGCGAAGAACCAGCGCTGCCACCCGCCGTGATCGGCCAGGAAACTGAACGCGGCACCGTAGTTGCGCGCATAGAACAGATTGAACGACGGGATCAGCGGCTGGGACTGGCCCAGCACGAAGTTACCGAGGATCCACTGTTTGCTGGCAAAATCCAGCACCAGCACCACCACTACCAACCACAGCCAGCGTAAGCCGGTCGAACAAATAGGTTTACTCATTAGGCAAATTTACGCTTTTCACCGTCACCGGCTACGTTGATCACACAGCGGCCGCAGAGATCTGCATGTTCCGCCACCAGGCCGATATCGGTGGTGTAATGCCAGCAGCGCGGGCACTTCTCACCTTCTGCGGTGCTGAAGGCGATTTTCAGACCTTTCACCTGTTCTGACGCTTGGGCATCCGCCGGCGCATCGGCCAGAGGTGCAACGCGCGCCGCCGAAGTCAGCAGCACAAAGCGCAGCTCATCCTGCAGGCTGTTGAGACGCTCAGCCAGTTCGCTATCGGCATACAGCGTTACCGCGGCCTCCAGCGAGCCACCAAGGCGTTTATCGGCACGCGCCTGCTCCAGTACCTTGTTCACTTCGCCGCGCACTTTCAGCAGCTCGGCCCAGAAGCTATCGTTCATGCCTTCGCCTTCAGCCAGACCGAACAGGCCGTCGTACCACTCTTCAGTGAACACGTACTGCGCGCGTTTGCCCGGCAGGAAAGCCCAGATTTCATCGGCTGTGAACGACATGATCGGTGCCATCCAGCGCACCAGCGCTTCTGCGATATGGAACAAGGCAGTCTGGCAGCTGCGGCGGGCGACGCTGTCGCTCTTCGCGGTGTACTGGCGGTCCTTGATGATATCCAGATAGAAGGAGCCCATCTCGACCGAACAGAACTGCATCAGGCGCTGTACCACTTCATGGAAATCATAGTTGGCGTAAGCCTGTTCGATATCCTGCTGCGCCGCCAGTGCGCGGCCCACAGCCCAGCGATCCAGTACTACCATCTCTTCCGGTGCCACGCAGTCGGTGCTCGGCTCAAACCCGTTCAGGTTGGCCAGCAGGAAGCGCGCGGTGTTACGGATACGACGATAAGAATCGGCAGAGCGTTTCAGGATCTCATCTGACACCGCGATCTCGCCGGTGTAGTCGGTAGAGGCTACCCACAGACGCAGGATGTCGCCGCCCAGCTTGTTCATCACGTCTTGTGGACTGATGGTGTTGCCGATCGACTTGGACATCTTGCGGCCCTGACCGTCCACGGTGAAACCATGGGTCAGAACTTCTTTATACGGCGCCTTGCCTTTCATCGCGGTGGAGATCATCAGTGATGACATAAACCAGCCGCGGTGTTGGTCAGAACCTTCCAGATACATGTCGGCACCATGACCATTGAACTCAGGGCGCACGTCGACCACGGAAGAGTGGGTCGAACCGGAGTCGAACCATACGTCCAGGGTATCAGGCACTTTCACGTAGTCGGCAGCATCCGCACCGAGAATATCGGCCGCGTCCAGATCCCACCAGGCCTGAATACCGTCCTGCTCAACGCGCTTGGCCACTTCTTCCATCAGCTCGACGCTACGTGGGTGCAGTTGCTCAGTGTCTTTGTGCACGAACAGTGACATCGGTACGCCCCAGGTACGCTGACGCGAAATACACCAGTCCGGACGGTTGGCGACCATGGTTTCGATACGTGCCTGACCCCACTCAGGGATCCACTGCACGCCTTTGATCTCTTCCAGTGACTGCTTGCGCAGGCCTTTCTGATCCATGCTAATGAACCACTGAGGCGTAGCACGGAAGATGATCGGCGTTTTGTGGCGCCAGCAGCATGGGTAGCTGTGAACCAGTTTTTCCACGTGCAGCAGTGCGCCTTTCTCACGCAGCAGCTCAACGATCAGATCGTTGGCCTTGAAAACAAACTTGCCATCCAGCAGCGGATGGGTGCCGGTCAGGTAGCAGCCGTTCGGCCCCACCGGGTTGGCGATTTCCAAACCGTATTTCTGGCTGATGACAAAGTCATCCGGACCGTGACCGCCTGCGGTGTGTACCGCACCGGTACCGGCATCCAGCGTCACGTGCTCACCCATGATCGCCGGCACATCGAAGCCCATGAACGGGTGTTCGAAACGCATCAGTTCCAGATCGGCACCTTTGCAGCCGCCCAACACTTCCCAATGGGTAATGCCGGCGCGCTTCATCACGCTTTCCACCAGTTCGGCCGCCAGGATCAGGCATTGGCCTTCAACCTGAACCAACTGATACGCAAATTCAGGGTGCAGCGAGATGGCGCGGTTAGCCGGCAGCGTCCACGGGGTGGTGGTCCAGATAACCAAAGAAACCGGACCGTTAAAGTTGGCCACGGCAAACTTGGCCGCCACGGCAGCCGCGTCAACCGCGTGGAAAGCCACATCAATAGACGGCGAAGTTTTGTCGTAATACTCAACTTCCGCTTCCGCCAGTGAAGAACGGCAATCGGTACACCAGTGCACCGGCTTGGCACCTTTCAACAGGTGGCCATTGCTGATGATTTTACCCAGCGCGCGGATAATATTGGCTTCGGTTTTGAAGTCCATGGTCAGGTACGGGTGATCCCAGTCCCCCAGCACGCCCAGACGGATGAAGTCTTTCTTCTGACCTTCAACCTGTTCTGCGGCGTACTCACGGCACTTGATACGGAATTCTGCCGCGGTGAGTTTTTCACCCGGCTTGCCGTACAGTTGCTCGACCTTCAGTTCGATCGGCAAGCCGTGGCAGTCCCAACCCGGAATGTAAGGCGAGTCGAAACCGGACATCCCTTTCGACTTGATAATAATGTCTTTGAGAATCTTGTTAACCGAGTGACCAATGTGAATGCTGCCATTCGCATACGGAGGGCCGTCATGCAGAATGAAGGATTTTTTGCCCTTTTTGGCAGTACGAATAATCCCGTACAGATCCTGTTCATACCAACGTTGCAGCATGCCAGGTTCACGCTTGGCCAGATCGCCACGCATCGGGAAC
This sequence comes from Serratia proteamaculans, assembly GCF_008830365.1. Taxonomy (GTDB): domain Bacteria; phylum Pseudomonadota; class Gammaproteobacteria; order Enterobacterales; family Enterobacteriaceae; genus Serratia; species Serratia proteamaculans. The sequence continues at coordinate 182,942 of NZ_WBKI01000003.1, forward strand.
CCTGTTTCCGGCAAGTTCAGGGTATTCTTGTAGTCACTCATTAGATTCTCGGTTCCGTTTTCGGCTATAGAGATTAAACCGGTGTCTGTAGCCCGAAGAACTTCCGGGCCGTCACCACATCATTGGCGATTTGCTGCTTCAGCGCATCGAGCGAAGCAAAACGCTGTTCATTGCGCAATTTCGCGCGGAGCACCACGTCAATATGGCGCCCGTAAAGATCCATTGTGACATCCAGCAGATGGACTTCCAGCTGCTGTCGCACGCCGGCAACGGTTGGGCGTGTACCAATATTGGCCACGCCGGGGAGCGGTTCAGGCCCCAGGCCATAAACTTCTACCGCATAGACCCCTTTCACCGGGGCAACCAGGCGTTTCAGCGGCAGGTTGGCGGTGGGAAAACCGATGGTACGGCCCAGTTCATCGCCGTGCACCACCCGACCAGAAATACTGTACGGGTGGCCCAGCAGCGTTTCGGCCAATGCCAGGTCGTCATCGCGCAGCGCATTGCGAATCGCCGTGCTGCTGATACGTTGATCGCCCTCGCGGAAGGTCGGCGTGCTGATCACTTCAAAACCATATTCTTTACCGGCTTTTTGCAATAGCGGAAAATCGCCCTGGCGGGTAGCGCCAAAGCGAAAATCATCCCCGACCATCAGGAATTTCACCCCCAGTTTCTCCACCAACAGTTCGGCAACGAAAGCCTGCGCCGTGTTGGCAGCGAAACGCGGGTCGAACTTGACGCACAACAGGTAGTCAACACCCGCCTGCGCCAGGTATTTGGCCTTGTCACGCAAACGCGTGAGACGGGCCGGTGCCTTGTCCGCTGCAAACATTTCCAGCGGCTGCGGCTCAAAGATCATGACCATCACTGGCAGCCCGAGGCGGTGCCCCTCTTGTTTCAGCTGCTCCAGCAACGCTTGGTGACCGCGGTGTACGCCGTCAAAGTTGCCGATGGTGAGCACGCAACCATGGTGGCGTGCCCGGATATTGTGAATGCCGCGAATTAGCTCCATAGCTGGCTCAAAACAGTGGAAATCGCCGGATTATACCTTGTACAGCGGTTAAGGTTAACCCGCGATTGGTGCCTTTATGTAATAGACATACCATACCGGAGATAATCTGCAGGTGAAACGCCCTAACCGCAGTTTATCCGGCGACACAAAGCTGATTATCGACCGCGACCAACAGCTTGCGGCCAATACGGCAACTCATTGGCGAATTTTCTCGCGAAACACTGTATTCCCATGACCGAAGCTGGTAAAATCCTGCCCCATCACAACGTAGCAAGTGCCGCCAGTACAAACGGCGCTTATTTGCACAAATCCGTTGACAAACGAAGACTAAAAGGGGATATTCCTCGGCCTTCGAATTGTCCTCAATAGAATATATTTGGGAGTTGGACCTTGGCTAATATCAAATCAGCTAAGAAACGCGCCGTACAGTCTGAGAAACGTCGTAAGCACAACGCTAGCGGCCGCTCAATGATGCGTACCTACATCAAGAAAGTAGAAGTTGCTATCGCAACTGGCGACAAAGAAGCTGCAAAAAATGCATTCCTCGTGATGCAACCAATCGTGGACCGCAAGGCAGCTAAAGGCCTGATCCACAAAAATAAAGCTGCACGCCATAAGTCAAATCTGACTGCGCGTATCAACGCAATGCAATAAGCATTACGTTGTCAGCTTGATAAAAAAACCGGCTTAGGCCGGTTTTTTTACGTCTGCAATACCCGCTCTAGTAAGCAAACAACGCAGAGAAGTCCTTGTTACACACCCGCTGTACCGCCGGATGCTGGATCATGCGCTCGGCAAAGATGATGTAGTACTCTTCCTGCACGCTATCAATACGCCCAATCTCCACCACGTCATCATCGTTATAGGTATCCTGCGCATACAGCGTCGGTGCAACGAAGATCGCGTTGTGGTACATGCCGAAGGTCTTCATCAGGGCCGCATCATCAAATTCGCCCAGGATCTCGACCTGAATGCCCTGGGTGTTAAACCAGTTCAGTAATTTACGGCCCAGCATCGAACGCCGACCGGGGATCAGCAATTTTCGCTGTTCCAGGCAAGCGGGGAACGGCAGATCTGGCGCCGGCTGGCGGCAAAAGAAGCTGATGCCGCATTCACCCAGCTTGAGCGAGAACAACCCTTCCTGCTGGCTGGAGTCCACCGGGCAGTCTGACAGGATCATGTCAAGCTTATGCTGACTGAGCTGTTCCAGCAGCATCTCGTGCGTCGACTCGAAACAACGCAGGTGAATTTGCTCATTATCCACCACTACCGCCGTCTCCAGCACCTGGCTCACCAAACGTTTGGACAGCGCATCCGCAACCCCGACGTCGAACAACAGGTTAGATTCCTTGCGGTAATTAACGATATCCAGCATTTCCTGGCTGAGCATAAACATCTTGTCGGCATAGCGGAAAACCAGTTGCCCCAATTCGGATGGCACCAGCCCACGCCCCTGACGCTTGAACAGCTTGCCGTCCAAACGTTCTTCCAGCGCTTTGATCTGGCCGGTGATGGTCTGCGGTGTCAGAAATAAGGCTTCGGCGGCGCCGACCACCGAACCTTCCTTGCAGACCTGCCAGAAGTAGTAAAGGTGATTAAAGTTGATATGCGACATCCTCACGAGGTGCTCTCCTTAACATTTCGTCATGGCGGCGATCGGCCGTGACGAGCGACTAATGTCCTTTCCCTGTTTCAGACAATCTGTTGCTGCATTCGTCCCAAACAGAACGGCCGAAGCTGTGCATATTTTATCCTGCACAGCTCCGACCAGCTATTGTAGAGTGTCCCCACGAACAGGGGATCCCCTAAAAGGGTTATCTGACTCGCGGTAACGACATACGCAACAGACCGTACCCGACCACCGCCGCCGTGGTTGATCCAATCAGAATGCCCAGCCGCGAATAGGTGCTTAGTACAACATCCGCATCGCCAAACGCCAGCGAAGCGATAAAGATCGACATGGTAAAACCAATACCACAGAGCACGGAAACGGCAAACACCTGTTTGAAACCAATTCCTTCAGGCAGCTTGGCAATACCCAGTTTCACCGCCAACAGGCTGAAAGTGAAGATACCCAACGGCTTACCGATAAACAGGCCCGCTGCGATGCCCACCGGCAACAGTGAGGTCAGCCCGCTCAGTGACACGCCCTGCAATGAAACCCCGGCGTTGGCAAAAGCAAACAACGGCAGTATCAGGAACGCCACCCACGGATGCAGCTCATGCTCCAGTGTTTCTGACGGTGACGGCCCCTTCTTCACGTTCAGCGGGATCATAAAGCCGATGATGACCCCGGCCAGCGTCGCATGTACCCCGGACTTGAGGATAGCGACCCACAGGACCAGACCGACTATCATATACAACGAGGTCTTGCCCACGCCGCGCCAGTTCATAAATGCCAGCACGGCGATAGATGCCGCCGCCACGCCCAACGCCGCCATCGAGACTTCGTGGGTATAGAACAGCGCGATAATCACGATCACACCCAGGTCGTCGATGATCGCCAGCGCCAACAGGAACACCTTCAGGCTGGTTGGCACGCGGTTACCCAGCAGCGCCATCACCCCGAGGGCAAAGGCAATATCGGTCGCAGCCGGGATCGCCCATCCCTGACGGGTTACCTCATCCGCCCCGTTGAACATCAGATAAATCAAAGCCGGTGCCAGCATGCCGCCCAATGCGGCAATCGCCGGGAACACCGCCTTGTCACGCCCGGCCAATGACCCCTGCATCAGCTCACGCTTGACCTCCAGCCCGACCACCAGGAAAAAGATCGCCATCAGGCCATCGTTAATCCACAACAGCAACGGCTTGGCAATCTCCAGTGAGGACACTTTTACCATTACCGGTAAATTGAGGAAGGTGTGATAAATCCCCTGGGCTGGGGTATTGGCCATGATCAACGCGATAATCGCGGCTACGATCAGGATAATGCCGCCCGCGGCTTCCTGACGTAAAAATTGACGAATGATGTTGGTCACAATACGTCTCTCCAGAGCAGCGCAAGGCATAGACGGCCCTGCAGACAAAGTAATGGAATGAGTATAGACGGCGAATCACTTCGATAAAATACGTTTATAAATGCTTAAAACATCGTAAAAACCGAGCAATAAGGGATGTATGTCACGCTTTTATTAGGGTTATTAGACGAGTCAGAACCAATAAAAAACCCCGGTTTTGACGCCGGGGTTATGCAGTACGCTAACGGAAACAGCAGTTTAACGCGTCAGGTCATCAAAAAACTTTTTCACCCCGTCGAAGAAGCTCTTCGAACGCGGGCTGTTTTTGTCACCAGAAGGGCCACCCAGGCTCTCTTCCAATTCCTTCAGCAATTGCTTCTGCTTGTCGTTCAGGTTAACCGGGGTTTCGACCACCACACGGCACAGCAGGTCACCCTGGCTGCCACCACGTACCGATTTAACACCCTTGCCGCGCATGCGGAACAGTTTACCCGTCTGCGTCTCTGCCGGTACTTTCAGCTTCACACGGCCATCCAGCGTCGGAACTTCAATCTCGCCGCCCAATGCCGCCATCGCGAAGTTAATCGGCACTTCACAGTACAGGTTATTGCCTTCACGCTCGAAGATCGGGTGCGCTTTCACCTGAACCTGAACATACAGATCGCCTGCCGGCGCGCCGTGCTCACCCGCTTCACCCTCACCCGCCAGGCGGATGCGGTCACCGGTATCAACGCCGGCCGGGATTTTCACCGACAGCGTTTTGGCTTTCTCTACCCGGCCGTGGCCGTGGCAGCTATTGCAAGGGTCTTTGATAATCTGACCGCGACCATGACAGTGCGGACAAGCCTGCTGCACGGTAAAGAAGCCCTGGCGCATCTGCACCTGGCCCTGCCCGTGACAGGTTGGACAGGTCACCGGCGAGCTGCCTGGCTTCGCGCCGCTGCCGTGGCAAACGTCACACTCTTCCAGCGTCGGGATGCGGATCTCTTTGGTCACGCCACGAACAGCTTCCTCGAGGGACAGCTCCATGTTGTAGCGCAGATCGGAACCGCGGCTGGCGCGCTGACGGCGGCCACCACCGAAGATGTCGCCAAATACGTCGCCAAAGATATCGCTGAACTCAGCACCGCCACCACCAAACCCGCCGCCGCCGCCCATACCGCCCTGTTCAAAGGCTGCATGGCCGTATTGATCGTAGGCCGCACGCTTTTGACTGTCGGTCAGGATTTCGTACGCTTCCTTGATCTCTTTAAACTTGGCTTCGGCGTCTTGCTCCTGATTGCGGTCAGGATGGTATTTCATCGCCAGGCGTTTATACGCCTTTTTGATCTCACGTTCTTCCGCCGTCTTGGAGACGCCGAGAATCTCGTAATAGTCTTTCTTCGCCATTATTTCTGTAACCCTTAACATGCGTGCACGGGCGTAGAGTTGCCTCGACGCCCGTGCTGGTTTGCGGTAACGGCCTCTCGGCCGTTCCGTGCCCGCTTAAGGGCGATTATTTTTTGTCTTTAACTTCTTCGAACTCAGCATCAACCACGTCGTCGTCTTTCTGCGCCGCGTTGTCAGCACCGGCATCAGCACCTTGCTGAGCCTGCTGCGCCTGAGCCATTTCCAGCAGCTTGCCGGAAACCTGCACCAGAGCCTGGGTCTTCGCTTCGATCTCGGCTTTATCTTCGCCTTTAACCGCCACTTCCAGATCTTTCAGCGCCGCTTCGATAGCCGTTTTGTCTTCTGCCGGCAGTTTGTCGCCCGCTTCTTCCAACTGCTTACGGGTGCCGTGGATCAGGTGGTCAGCCTGGTTACGGGTCTGCACGAGCTCTTCGAACTTACGGTCCGCTTCGGCGTTCAGTTCAGCATCACGCACCATTTTCTGGATTTCTTCTTCGTTCAGACCAGAAGAAGCCTTGATGGTGATTTTCTGCTCACGGCCAGTATTCTTGTCTTTGGCAGACACGTGCAGAATACCGTCGGCGTCGATGTCGAAGGTCACTTCGATTTGCGCCATACCGCGTGCAGCAGCCTGGATGCCGTCCAGGTTGAACTGGCCCAGTGACTTGTTATCGTTAGCGCGTTTACGCTCACCCTGCAGCACGTGGATGGTTACCGCAGACTGGTTGTCTTCAGCGGTAGAGAACACCTGGCTGTGCTTGGTCGGGATAGTGGTGTTTTTGGTGATCAGCGGAGTCATCACGCTGCCCATGGTTTCGATACCCAGCGACAGCGGGGTAACGTCCAGCAGCAGAACGTCCTTCACATCACCGGCCAACACGCCGCCCTGTACCGCAGCACCCACCGCAACGGCTTCGTCCGGGTTAACGTCTTTACGCGGTTCTTTACCGAAGAAGTCAGCAACTTTCTTCTGAACCATTGGCATACGGGTCTGGCCGCCCACCAGGATCACGTCCTGAATGTCGGAAACCGACAGGCCTGCGTCTGTCAGAGCCACTTTCAGCGGCTCGATAGAACGCGCAACCAGATCTTCTACCAGCGACTCGAGTTTTGCACGGGTCACTTTGATGTTCATGTGTTTTGGACCGCTCGCATCTGCAGTGATGTACGGCAGGTTAACGTCGGTCTGCTGAGCGGAAGACAGTTCAATCTTCGCTTTCTCAGCGGCTTCTTTCAGACGCTGCATCGCCAACGGATCTTTGCGCAGATCGAAACCTTGTTCTTTCTTGAATTCGTCCACCAGGTAGTTGATCAGGCGGCTGTCGAAGTCTTCACCACCCAGGTGGGTATCACCGTTGGTTGCCAGAACTTCGAAGGTTTTTTCGCCGTCAACTTCGTCGATTTCGATAATAGAGATATCGAAAGTACCGCCACCCAGGTCATAAACGGCGATGGTACGGTTACCGACTTCTTTGTCCAGGCCGTAAGCCAGGGCTGCAGCGGTCGGTTCGTTGATGATACGTTTTACTTCCAGACCTGCGATACGGCCGGCGTCTTTGGTCGCCTGACGCTGGGCATCGTTGAAGTAAGCAGGTACGGTGATAACCGCTTCAGTTACCGGTTCGCCCAGGTAATCTTCAGCCGTTTTCTTCATTTTCTTCAACACTTCAGCAGAGATCTGCGGAGGTGCTACACGCTGGCCTTTCACTTCGACCCATGCGTCGCCGTTATCAGCAGCCACAATTTTGTACGGCATGATGTCTTTATCACGCTGTGCTTCTTCATCCTGGAAGCGACGGCCAATCAGGCGCTTGATCGCAAACAGGGTGTTTTGTGGGTTAGTCACAGCCTGACGCTTAGCAGGCTGGCCAACCAGAATTTCACCATCCTGGGTATATGCGATGATCGAAGGTGTAGTACGGTCGCCTTCGCTGTTTTCCAGCACGCGCGCTTTACCACCATCCATAATTGCTACACAAGAGTTGGTAGTACCCAGGTCGATACCAATAATTTTGCCCATCTAAACGTCTCCACTAATAAATTCATATTCGGTCAGGTTGCTAACCTATATGTGGGCAATTTTTTGTTTTTCAACTGCCCGACATTTCAGTCTTAGCCGCGGTCAGCAACTGCGGTTGCAAATAAGATGGGGCCATACCATCCAGCATCAAGGGGCAGGGCAAAAAAAAATTCGTTTTTATCGTCACTCAGATCATTGTTTCCTGTTCTGGGGATCATTATGATGCCGCGCGCTCTGATGGAAGTTAGGGTTTTTTCGGCCATTCAGACCATTTATGAATTTACCTATCCATTTTCGTTAAAATTCTGTTATCGCAGAGGACATATGCACACCAACAAGTTGGCAAATCCCGGCCCTCTCGGCCTGATGGGCTTCGGGATGACCACCGTCTTGCTGAACCTGCACAACGCGGGCTTTTTCCCATTGAACTCCGCCATCATCAGCATGGGGATTTTCTTCGGTGGACTGGCCCAGATTATGGCTGGCCTGCTGGAATACAAGAAAGGCAACACCTTCGGCATGACGGCCTTTATCTCTTACGGCAGCTTCTGGCTGAGCCTGGTCGGGCTGCTGCTGCTGCCACGCTTGGGGTTGGCTGAACCGACCGATGCCGGCGTACTGGGCATCTACCTGGCACTGTGGGGTGTCTTCACGCTATTTATGTTCTTCGGCACCTTGCGCGCCAACCGCGTGCTGCAGTTTGTGTTCGGCAGCCTGACGCTGCTGTTCGCCCTGCTGGCCATCGGCAACATCACCGGCAACCATGCGCTGCTGAACTTTGCCGGTTACGAAGGCATTATCTGCGGAGCCAGCGCCATTTATTTAGCCATGGCGGAAGTGCTCAACGAGCAGTTTGGCCGCACGGTGCTGCCAATTGGCGAGCCAAAGGTCAACAATGTTGAACCTATTCGGGCCGTGGCATAATTGCCGTTAGCCGGAAACAAGAAGCCCTGCGATTGCAGGGCTTTTTTTAGCTGTAGGTACCGGCTTGCTGCGCCTTGGTTTCGCTGTTCAGATCGCGATGCAGGTAAATTCCCAGCAGCAGCCCGATACCTGACAGCGCCAACACATAGTAAGCGGGTGCTAACGGGGTTAACTTCATGATCAACGTCACAAATATTGGGGTTAAACCACCAAAAATAGCGTATGCAACATTATATGAGAACGAAATCCCGGTAAACCGAACTTCCGCTGGAAAAGCCCTGACCATAACGTAGGGTACCGCACCCACTATGCCTACGCTGAAGCCCACCAGCGCATAGCAGGCGAACAACATTTCCGGGTGTTCACCCACTGTCCGATAAAATAACCAACTGCAACCGGCCAGCAGCAGGCTACCGATGATAAAGGTTTTACTGGCACCAAAGCGATCCGCCGACAGGCCCGCAATGATACAGCCGGCAATCAGCATAATGGTGGCAATGCTATTGGCCTGCAGCGACAGCGCCGGGGCGATACCAAACTGTTTTTGCAGATAGGTCGGGGTCATCAGGATCACCACCACAATACCGGCAGACAATAACCAGGTGAGCAGCATCGACACCACCACTTCCTTGCGATGATTGAGCACCACCGATTTCAGCGGCAACTCCTCAGCCAGGGCTTTACGCGCCTGCATTTCGATGAAGATCGGCGTTTCCTGTAGCCAGCGACGCAGGTACATCGCAACCAGACCGAAAATGCCGCCAAGCAGGAACGGAATACGCCAGCCCCCGTCAATAATGGTCTGTTGGCTGAGCGTGGTGTTGATCACGGTCGCCACCAGCGAGCCCAACAGGATGCCGACGGTCAGGCCGGCAGTGAGCGTGCCGCAGGCAAAACCGATGCGGCGACGCGGCACGTGTTCAGCAACAAACACCCAGGCCCCTGGCACTTCACCGCCGATCGCCGCCCCTTGCAGCACCCGCATCAGCAACAGCAACAGCGGTGCAGCAATGCCGATGCTGGCATAGGTCGGTAACAGACCCATCGCCAGCGTCGGCAGCGCCATCAGTAAGATACTCAGGCTGAACATTTTTTTGCGACCGACCAGATCGCCGAAGTGCGCCATCACGATGCCGCCCAACGGTCGGGCCAGGTAACCGGCGGCAAAAATGCCAAAGGTTTGCACCTGACGTAACCATTCAGGCATATCCGCCGGGAAGAACAGCTCGCCCATCACCGCCGCAAAGAAGACAAAAATGATGAAATCATAGAACTCCAGCGCACCGCCCAGGGCAGCTAACGTCAGAGTTTTGTAGTCTTGCCGGTTTAACCGGCGATTATTATCGTGAGGCATAGGGTACCGTCGGAGGAAACTGTAAAAATAAAAGCCATCGGCTTTCTGTAAACGAATCCTTACTATAACGGCAAATTATTTTCACACCAGATCGGCTAGCACTTATCTCACAAAAGGCTGAAATTTAGAGGTTTATCTCGCGACGCGCATTCTTCGGGCGAAATGCTGCTACCACTGCCGCCTCGGTTTCCACATAGGGTCCGTCAAGCAACTGAATGCAGTACGGCACGCTGGCAAAGATGCCATGCACCATCACCTTGCCCTGCTCGTCCTTAACCCCTTCCAGCGTCTCCTTGATCGACTTGGGCTGCCCCGGCAGGTTGATGATCAACGCCTGCTTGCGGACTGCCCCTACCTGACGTGAAAGAATTGCCGTTGGCACATAGTGTAGGCTGATCTGACGCATTTGCTCGCCAAAGCCAGGCATCACGCGATCGGCGATCGCCAGCGTGGCGTCAGGGGTCACGTCGCGGCGCGCCGGGCCGGTCCCCCCAGTGGTCAGCACCAAATGGCAGCCCATTTCATCCACCAGCTCACACAGGGTTTGTTCGATCAACGTCTGCTCATCGGGGATCAAGCGGGTTTCCAGTTTGAACGGGGTGGTCAGCGCGCCGCTCAGCCACTCTTCCAGCGCCGGGATACCTTTGTCCTGATAAACGCCGCCGGAAGCGCGGTCAGAAACAGAAACCAAACCAATACGTAATATGTCCATGCGTAACCTCTACAGCCTGATGGGGTTCGGACGGGTTCGCTTCCCGCCCTATTTTGAATCTTGAGAGTATAAAGTGTCTGCCTGCCGCCGGGATCTGCGGGCATAAAAAAAGGCGGCCTAAGCCACCTTTTTCTGCACTGATTGCCGCAATTACAGCAGATCGGCGATCATTTTTTCCAGCTTGCCCTGGTCTACGGCAAACTTGCGGATACCGTCGGTCAGTTTCTCAACGGCCATTGGATCCTGGTTGTGCTGCCAGTAGAACTCAGGTTCAGTCAAGGCTGCAGGACGCGCTTGCACTTCGCCGGTGTAGGCCAGTTTGCGCTCCAGGGTCCCTTCGCTCTCTGCCAGCTCTTTCAGCAGCGCAGGGGCGATGGTCAGACGGTCACAACCGGCCAGCTCGATGATTTCGCCGACGTTACGGAAGCTGGCACCCATCACCACGGTTTTGAAACCGTGCTGTTTGTAATACTGATAGATTTCGGTAACGGAAACCACACCCGGGTCTTCGTTTGGCGCGAACTCTTTCTTATCGCCATTGGCTTTGTACCAGTCGAGGATACGGCCAACAAACGGAGAAATCAGGAATACGCCGGCTTCGGCACAGGCACGAGCCTGAGCGAAGGAGAACAGCAGCGTCAGGTTACAGTTGATACCTTCTTTTTCCAGCTGCTCAGCAGCGCGGATACCCTGCCAGGTAGAAGCCAGTTTGATCAGAATGCGATCGTTGCTGATGCCAGCATCGTTGTACAGTTTGATCAGGCGCTTGGCCTTGGCAACGCTGGCCACGGTGTCGTAGGACAGGCGTGCGTCCACTTCGGTGGAGATACGGCCCGGAACCAGCTTCAGGATTTCCAGACCGATGTTAACGGCCAGCTTGTCGGCGGCATCGGCGATCTGCTGTTCGCGATCGCTGCTCTGCTCGCGCGCCCAGGCAATGGCTTCGTCAATCAGTTTGCGGTATTCAGGAATTTGGGCTGCATTGAGGATCAGCGAAGGGTTGGTCGTAGCATCTTGCGGTTGATACAGCTTCATAGCCGCGATATCGCCCGTATCTGCAACCACGGTGGTCAGTTGGCGCAGGGAAGTTAATTTATCGGTCATGTTGGCATTATCTCATCGTTTGTGCATGAACTTTTGGCATCGTTCAACCATGCCCTGCCCTGATAATAACATGCGCAAGGCCCGGTGCAAGGCTGGAAAATCGCGGCCCGGCGGCGCTGGTTTTATCCTTGAGCGAGCAACCGTTTACGCTGGTATCTTTCGTCATTCTCGAGCTGATGAAAAGGCAATAACGTGCTATCGATTGAATAAATTATGTTAAATTCGCGAAAATTAATGCAACCAGTCCCGGAATCTGAGAAAAATCTCAATTGCTTTGAACCGGGCTGATTTCAGCTAAGCTCTTGTAAAAATTCAATCAATCTATTTTCACCCGCGGTGGATGCGGCGCGGTGCGCAACAAATTTCAACAAGGAGGGATCCGTGACGGACCTGATGAATTTTATTAATAATATTTTGTGGGGTTCAGTACTGATTTATTTGCTGCTCGGTACCGGCATTTATTTCACCCTGCGCACCCGTTTTATCCAGGTCCGCCATTTCAGCCATATGTTCTCGGTGCTTAAGCACAGTAACAAAAGCGACAGCGCGGGGATCTCCTCCTTTCAAGCCTTGTGCACCACGCTGGCTGCACGGGTTGGCACCGGCAACCTGACCGGCGTGGCAATTGCCCTTACCGCCGGTGGCCCGGGTGCCATCTTCTGGATGTGGGTAGTGGCGTTTATCGGCATGGCCACCTCCTTTGTTGAAAGCACCCTGGCGCAGCTCTATAAAACCAAAGACCAACAAGGTAACTACCGTGGCGGCCCGGCTTACTATATGGAGAAAGGGTTGGGCATGCGCTGGATGGGCGTGATGTTCTCAATCTTCCTGATCATCGCCTTCGGCCTGGTGTTCAACGCCGTCCAGGCCAACTCCATCGCCCAGGCCTCCGCCGTCGCCTTCCACGCGAAACCACTGTATGTCGGTCTCGGCCTGGTAGTGCTGAGCGGTATCGTGATCTTCGGCGGCATTCGCTCCGTGGCCCGCGTGGCAGAATTGGTGGTGCCCGTGATGGCAGCAGTTTATTTACTGCTGGCCCTCTGGGTGATTGGCCATAACATTGAGCATATGCCGGCGATCCTCTCGCTGGTGGTTAAAAGCGCCTTCGGGCTGCAGGAAGCGGCAGCCGGTGCCGTCGGTTACGGCATTTCACAGGCGATGACCCAGGGTGTACAGCGTGGCCTGTTTTCCAACGAGGCCGGTATGGGCTCGGCACCTAATGCGGCGGCTTCCGCCTCACCTTACCCACCGCATCCGGCCTCGCAGGGCTATGTGCAGATGCTCGGGGTGTTTATCGATACCATCGTGATTTGCAGTGCAACCGCTGCGATCATTCTTTCTTCCGGCGTATTGGATCAGCCGGTGGCCAACATCAGCGGTATCGATATGACCCAGCGTGCACTGTCCACCGCCGTCGGCAGTTGGGGTTCGCCGTTTGTCGCTATCGCCATTTTCTTCTTCGCCTTTACCTCGATTATCGCCAACTATGCCTATGCCGAGAGCAATCTGCTGTTCCTGGAGCGCAACCACCCGGCCGGTCTGCTGATTTTCCGTTGCGCCGCACTGGGTATGGTGATGTTTGGTGCACTGGCCGAACTGCCGGTGGTGTGGAAAATGGCCGATACCTCAATGGCTTTGATGGCCATCACCAACCTGACGGCGATCCTGCTGTTGTCACGCGTGGCGCTGAAGTTGGCTAACGATTATCATCGCCAGAGAACGCTGGGAAGACTGCCCACTTTCGACGCCAACCGCTTCCCCGAGTTGAAATCCCAACTTGAACCGGGCGTGTGGGACAAAAATTAACTTTTGCGGGCGCGGCTGGCACGCGCCCTGCCTATCAGACCCATTGACCCTTTTTCCCGCGCTTTTTGCTACAGTATCCGCTCTTGGATAAACAGGATCTGGCCATGCTCGTTATTATTTCACCTGCAAAAACTCTTGATTACGAAAGCCCGCTGGCGACCGAACGCTTCACCCAGCCGGAGCTACTGGACAAATCGAAGCAGTTGATCAAAATCTGCCGCGACCTGACGCCGGTACAAATCTCCAGCCTGATGGGCATCAGCGATAAACTGGCCGGTCTGAACGCCGCGCGCTTTGGCGACTGGAAACCGAAATTTACCCCGGACAATGCCCGCCAGGCGCTGTTGGCGTTTAAAGGTGATGTTTATACCGGCCTGCACGCGCAGGATTTCAGCGAAGATGACTTTGATTTCGCCCAACAACATCTGCGCATGCTGTCCGGACTGTACGGCGTGCTGCGCCCGCTTGATCTGATGATGCCTTACCGCCTGGAGATGGGTATCAAGCTGGAGAATGCCAAGGGCAAGGATTTGTACAGTTTCTGGGACGAGCAGATCACCAAGAAGCTCAACGAAGCACTGGAAAAACAGGGGGACGATGTGGTGGTCAACCTGGCTTCCGACGAATACTTCAAATCGGTGAAGCCGGCCAAACTGCATGGCACGCTGATTAAACCGGTGTTCCTCGACGAGAAGAACGGCAAATACAAAGTGATCAGCTTCTACGCCAAGAAAGCACGCGGACTGATGAGCCGTTTTATCATCAAAAATCGCCTAACCCAGCGCGAACAACTGCTTGATTTTAACCTGGAAGGCTACGCTTTCGACCCGGCTAATTCCAAAGGCAACGAATTGGTGTTCAAACGCCCCGAGCAGTGAAACACCCGTCCATAAAAAAGCCGTCGCAATGACGGCTTTTCGCTTTTATATCAGGGCAGAGCCCCACGCAAGTCAGGCAGGCAGAGCCATCAGGAACTTACGCAGTTCGCCAAAACCGGTCGGCAGGCTGTGGGACAGCAGCGGTAAATCGGCACGCAGCGCCAATGCCTTCGGCAGCGGCAGTTCCTGACCGAGGATTTCCTCAACGCTCTCTTTGAACTTGGCCGGATGTGCCGTGCCGAGGAACAAACCAAATTCCCCTTCCTGCAACTGGTCACGCAGCGCGCGATAAGCGATTGCCGCGTGCGGTTCGGAGAGGTAACCCAGCTTCGCCAGCTCACGCATGCTGTCCTTGGTGGTTTCGTCACTGACCGTGGCATGACCCAGCTCTTTCAACTGCCAGATCTTACGGCGGAACAGTTCCTCTACCCGCGGCCAGTTGTTCGGCTGGCTAACATCCATGGCATTGGACAACGTAGCTACCGTGGCATGCGGCTGCCACTGACCGTTAGTCAGGAAGCGCGGTACGGTGTCGTTGGCATTGGTCGCGGCGATAAAACGCTTCACCGGCAGGCCCAATGATTTGGCCAGCAGGCCGGCGGTCAGATCGCCGAAGTTGCCGCTGGGTACCGAGATCACCAGTTGATTACGGGCTTCCTGCGGCAGTTGCGCCACCGCTTCAAAGTAGTAGCAAATCTGCGCCAGCAGACGGCTGATGTTGATCGAGTTGGCCGAGTTCAGGTGCAGCGCTTCTTTCAGCTCCTGATCGTCAAATGCCTGTTTCACCAATGCCTGGCAGGCGTCGAAGTCACCGTCGATCGCCACGGTGTGGATATTGCCACCCAGGGTGCAGAACAGTTTTTCCTGCAGCGGGCTGATTTTGCCCTGCGGATACAGGATCACCACACGCACATTCTTCAGGCCGTAGAAAGCATGGGCCACTGCCGCACCGGTATCCCCGGAGGTCGCGGTCAGGATAGTCACCGGCTCTTCGCCCGCCACTTCTGCCAGCATTTGCGCCATAAAGCGGCCACCGAAGTCTTTGAACGCCAGCGTTGGACCGTGGAACAGTTCCAGGCAGGCAATGTCGTCTTCCACTTGCGCCACCGGTGCCGGGAACTCAAAGGCTGCCGCAACACGCTTATGCAATGCCTCCTCAGAGACTTCATCACCAATAAAAGCCGACAGGATGCGGCTACTGCGAGTGACAAAATCCTGTTCCAGCAGATGGTCGATTTCAGTCAGCTCAAACTCAGGCAAATCCAGCGGGAAAAACAGCCCTTGCTGTTTGCCCAGGCCCTGTTTGATCGCCTGTGTAAAGCTGACCTGCTCGTTATGATCCTTAAGGTTGTACAGTTTCATGTGTTATCCCAGTAGTCGTGCGCCTGCGGTATCCAGGCGGCAAATATGAACAAAACCTTCGTCGTTTTGCAGATAGTGATTAGTCAGCCAGTCGGCCATACGTTGTGCGGTCGCGCCGTCATCACAGACGGCGAACAGTGTCGGGCCGGAACCGGAAATACCACAAGCCAGCGCACCGATATCCTGAGCAGCCTTGCGCGCGTCGGCAAAGCCCGGCAACAGGCGGGTGCGGTAGGGCTCGGCAATCACGTCCTGCATCAGTTTGGCGGCCAGATGCGGCTGTTGGGTATGGCAGGCGTGGATAAAGCCCGCCAGATAGCGACCGTGGCTGATACAGTCCTGACGACGATACTGCGCGGGCAGGATCGCACGCGCTTCGGCAGTGGATACCTTGATGCCCGGGTAAGCCATCACCCACAGCCAGTCTTTAAAGCATGGCACTTCCTGGCTGATGAAGCCTTCTTCTTCCAGCATCAGTTGCAGGCCGCCGAGATAGCAAGGCGCCACGTTATCGTAATGCACGCTGCCGGAAATGCGGCCTTCCAACTCACCCATCAGGCCCAACAGCGTCATTTTGTCCAGCGGGCGGTTGCAGAACTCATTCATCGCCATCAACCCGGCGACCACCGAACAGGCACTGGAACCCAGCCCTGAACCGATTGGCATGTTTTTCTCGAGCCGCATCGCCACCGGGATCTGCTGACCGATTTCCTGACAGAAACGCTCCCAGCACTGGTAGACGATATTCTCTTTCGGGTCATCCGGCAGTTTGCTGACGAAGCGCCCGGCATTCTGCAGACTGAACGTTTCGGCGGCCTCTACACTGACGCAGTCGCCCAGTAAGGTCCCGTCGATCGGCGACACTGCTGCACCCAGAACGTCGAAACCGACGCTGACGTTACCAATTGAGGCCGGCGCATAAACCTTAACCATATTAAACTCCCAACTTCCATGACAGTGTGCGCAACAGGTCGGCAAACACCCCCGCTGCGGTCACATCGTTACCGGCGCCGTAGCCGCGCAACACCAGCGGCAATGGCTGATAGTAGCGGCTGTAAAAAGCCAAAGCGTTCTCGCCGTTCTTCACTTTATACAACGGATCGTTACCGTCTACCGCATCTATACGTACCTGGCAGCGGCCATTTTCGATCACCCCGACATAGCGCAATACCTTGCCTTGCTCGGCGGCGTTAGCCACGTTGCGGGCATACTCTTTGTCGAGCTCCGGCAGGCGCGCCATAAAGGTTTCCACATCACCGGTGGCATCAAAGGAAGGCGGCAGCACCGACTCAACCTCAATGTCCGCCAGTTCCAGTTTGTAACCCGCCTCACGGGCGAGGATCAACAGCTTGCGGGCAACGTCCATACCGGAAAGATCGTCACGTGGATCCGGCTCGGTATACCCCTTGGCTTTGGCCTCCAGGGTCGCGGCCGACAACGACATACCTTCGTCCAGCTTGCCGAAAATAAATGACAGCGAACCGGACAGGATACCGGAGAAACGTGTCAGTTCATCACCGGCATTCAGCAGGTTTTGCAGGTTCTCGATCACCGGCAAGCCCGCACCAACGTTGGTGTCGTACAGGAACTTGCGACGTGAACCGGCAGCGGCGGTGCGCAGCTGTTGGTAATAGTTCATCGACGAGGTATTGGCTTTTTTGTTCGGTGTCACCACGTGGAAACCATCGGCCAGGAAATCGGCGTATTGATCGGCCACCGCCTGGCTGGAGGTACAGTCGACAATCACCGGATTCAGCAGGTGGTACTCCTTCACCAGGCGGATCAGGCGACCGAGGTTGAACGGCTCCTGCGCACCGGCCAGCTCATCCCGCCAGCTTTCCAGTGCGATGCCGTGTACGTTGGTCAGCATGGCGCGTGAATTGGCGATACCGCACACCCGCAGATCGATATGTTTTTGTTTCAGCCACGGCTGCTGACGGTAGATCTGTTCGATCAACGCGCCCCCCACGCCGCCGACGCCGATGACAAACACCTCAATCACCTGATCGGTGTTAAACAGCATCTGATGGCAGACGCGAACGCCGGTAGTGGCGGAATCATTGCTGACCACTACAGAGATGGAACGCTCGGAAGACCCCTGGGCAATAGCGACAATGTTGATATTGGCGCGCGCCAGTGCGGAGAAGAAGCTGGCCGAGATGCCGCGCAGGGTGCGCATGCCATCGCCAACGACCGAGATGATCGCCAACTGTTCCATCACGTCCAGCGGCTCCAGCAGGCCGTCTTTCAATTCAAGATAGAACTCGTCTTCCAGCGCTTTACGCGCACGTTGCAGCTCACTCTGCGGTACGCAGAAGCTGATGCTGTATTCAGAGGAGGACTGGGTGATCAGTACCACCGAGATACCGGCACGCGACATCACGGCGAACACTCGCGCAGCCATGCCGACCATGCCCTTCATTCCCGGCCCGGATACGTTGATCATCGCCATGTTATTCAGGTTGGTGATGCCCTTCACCGGAGTTTCGGTATCCAAATTTTCGCCGCCGATCAGCGTGCCCGGAGCCTGCGGATTGGAGGTATTTTTGATCAGGCAAGGGATTTGGAACTGGGCGATGGGAGCGATAGTGCGGGGGTGAAGCACGCTGGCGCCGAAATAGGAAAGCTCCATAGCTTCCTGGTACGACATCGATTTCAGCAACCTGGCGTCCGGGACAGTGCGTGGATCACAGGTATAAACGCCGTCAACGTCGGTCCAGATTTCACAACAGTCGGCGCGCAAGCAGGCTGCCAGTACCGCAGCAGAGTAATCGGAGCCGTTACGGCCCAGCACCACCAATTCCCCTTTGTCGTTACCGGCGGTGAAACCGGCCATCAGCACGATGTTATCCGCCGGGATTGCCGCAGCGGCGATACGCAGTGTGGATTCGGCGATATCTACCGTGGACTCCAGATAGTGCCCCTGTGCCAGCAGCTTCTCCACCGGGTTGATCACCGTAACCGGGAAACCCTTGGCACGAAACACCCCTTCCATGATGGCAATGGAGAGCTTCTCACCGCGGCAGATGATGGCCGCATTCACACTGTCCGGGCATTGACCCAGCAGCGCAACCCCGTGCAACACCTGCTTGAGTTGTGAAAACTCTTGGTCGACCAGGGTTTTGAGACGATCGTACTCAAAGCCTGGCAGCGCCTGCGTCAGGCCGCTCAGCAGGTCGGCAAAGATGCGTTCTGCATCGCTCATATTTGGCAGAATGTCCTGCCCCGCTACCGTTTTTTCAATCATCGCCACCAAATGGTTGGTGATTTTAGCCGGAGCGGACAAGACCGTGGCCACCTGTCCCTGACGTGCGTTACTTTCCATGATGTCGGCAACGCGCAGAAAACGTTCTGCATTCGCTACCGAGGTTCCGCCAAATTTCAGCACTCGCATTTCTTATCTCTCCCGAATTTAAGCCGAAAAAAAAGCCCGCACTGGTTAGGTGCGGGCTTTTTTCTTTTGTTTCCTGTACGCGTCAGCCCGCCCCGTTACCTGTGGTATCGGTGGTGGTAATAATTGTTGTGTTCAGGCTGATATTTCGCATTTTGTCTGTCTGTCTCATTAATTACTCTGTCCCCTCTATTGGTTAAAGCAATCACTATCCCAAGTCAAATTATTTCTTGTTTTTGCTTGTTTATCACCCAGCAGCGCAACTGGGCAATGCGATAGTCAAAAAGCCAAATTACAGAATAAAAAGACAGACAGGTAGCAGTTTTATAGTGGATAACACTGCCTAATTAGCCATGTTTGCGGGTATCACTTTGTCAGTTTTTTTTCGATGTCATGCAGCAAAGTATGCAACATTGCGGTATCGCGCTGCTGTAACGCGCCAAGCCGCTGATGCAACCAATCGCGCAATTTTTGATCGTCACTGACCTCCAGTGTCGTCAATAATCCCTCGGCTCGCTGACGCAACGCCTTGAGCTGGCCCTCATTGGCCACCGGCTCCTGCGGCGCGCTAACATTCATCAGCTCCGACAATTGATAGCAATACACCATCACTGCCTGGCCGAGATTCAGCGAAGGGTAATCCGCCTGCATCGGCACGCCGGTCAACAGATCCGCCAGTTCCAGCTCTTCATTGGTCAGGCCTGAATCTTCACGGCCAAACACCAACGCCGCCTGACCTACCCATTGGCTGCGCTCATTCAACTGACCCAGCAGTTGCTGCGGCGTACAGTAATAATGGAAACGTGCGCGGCTGCGGGCCGTGGTGGCAACGGTGAAATCCACGTCCGCCAGCGCCTGCTCAAGAGTGGCAAAAGTTTGCACGCCGTCGAGGATATCCCCCGCCCCATGAGCAACCCAGCGAGCCGCCGGTTGCAGGTGCGCTTTGCTGTCGACAATGCGCAACGAAGTCAAACCCATGGTTTTCATTGCCCGCGCCGCAGCGCCGACGTTTTCCGGCCGCGCCGGAGCCACTAAAACAATATGAAGCTGCATCAATACTCCACTGAATGAGGGATCGCGTATTTTTGACTGTTTGGGATAGTCTGATTATATTTACATCTGTGCAACAATAACTCCGGAGCACACGATAGACGGAGTTAAATGGGTTATTGACCTGATAAATTGCGCGTAATACATATTATTGCTACTTATGTTTTACTACGCTTATTAATCAAAGCGTTAAAATAAGCCATTTATCAACAAACCAATAATTCTACCTCATTAGGTGCCACAATGCTGAATCGAACACAGAATTTAGGGTTCTGTGACTTAAGCTGGCATTTCTGTAAGTGTTTTTCACAAAACTGTTAACGTGCTACAATTGAATTTGATATATGTCAACAAACCTTAGTTTTGTTGGGTGATGAATTCGGTGTGCACTGTTATATTGCTGTTAATACGGTTAGGATATGCACCGTTTTGGCACCTTTGGGGATGTAAGGAATAGCGCCCCAACCAAGCTAGCGATCTTGTTGACATGGGATGGAAAGTGCATCAAGAACGAGTTTACGTACTTTAGTCATTGGGTAGAAGGGAACGTGAGCGCTAATCTCTGCCCTCCGCTATGAAAACAAAGACTTCTGTACTTCCTATTTTCTATTTTGTTGGCAATTTTAGGTAGCATATATGCAGACCCCGCACATTCTGATTGTCGAAGACGAGTTAGTCACTCGTAACACCCTGAAGAGCATTTTCGAGGCGGAAGGCTACGTTGTTCATGAAGCCAATGATGGTGCAGAAATGCACAACATCCTGTCTGAAAATGATATCAATCTGGTTATCATGGACATCAATCTGCCAGGCAAAAATGGCCTGCTGTTGGCGCGTGAATTGCGCGAACAGGCCAGCGTTGCGCTGATGTTCCTGACCGGCCGTGATAACGAAGTTGATAAGATCCTCGGATTGGAAATCGGCGCTGATGATTACATCACCAAGCCGTTCAATCCGCGTGAACTGACCATTCGCGCACGCAATCTGCTGTCACGCACTATGAACCTGGGCAGCGTCGGCGAAGAACGTCGTCTGGTTGAAAGCTACAAATTCAATGGTTGGGAGCTGGACATCAACAGCCGCTCACTGATCAGCCCAGCGGGTGAGCAGTATAAACTGCCACGCAGTGAATTCCGCGCCATGCTGCACTTCTGCGAAAATCCGGGCAAGATCCAATCCCGTGGCGAACTGCTGAAGAAGATGACTGGCCGCGAGTTGAAGCCACATGACCGCACCGTGGACGTGACCATCCGTCGCATCCGCAAGCACTTCGAATCGACACCGGACACGCCAGAAATCATCGCTACCATTCACGGTGAAGGTTACCGTTTCTGCGGTGATCTGGAAGAGTAAGTTTCCCGCGTTAAAATATTTGGGGTTCCGCCGAACCCCAAATCTTATTTTGCCTCACCCCAAGGGATGATCGGCACGGCGCTCAGCGCATTCTTCGGTGAACCATCCACCACACGATCTGAATAGCTCAGATAAATCAACGCATTGCGAGTTTCATCGTAGAAACGCACCACCTGCAGTTTCTTGAACACCAGCGACGTTCGTTTCTGGAACACCACGGTCCCTTCCGCCTTACCATTTTTGATTTTATCGTTCAGCGCAATCGGCCCGACCTGCTGGCAAGAAATGGCGGCATCCGCGGTATCTTCCGCTAATCCCAGCCCACCTTTGATGCCACCGGTTTTTGCCCGGCTGATATAACAAGTTACATTTTTAACATCAGGATCATCGAAGGCTTCCACCACAATTTTATGGTCCGGACCAAAGAGTTTGAATACCGTATCGACCGATCCAACCTGTTCTGCCTGCGCACTATTTACCGTAGCGCAAACTAAACCAAACAAAAATATCCATCCTTTTTTCATTCACTTAACTCCAATAGCCTGAATCCTGAAAATAGACGCAGGCAATCAATATTGTTTATGTTTTAGGTCACAGAATAGGGATCTTTCCAGTCCGCACCGATCTTTTTAGCACAGAGCGTGAAAAAAATCTTTGAGAGTCTCGGAGGAAAAAAATTGCTATTATGCGGCGTCGTTATATCTTTGCGCCCGTTTAGGTGTGCCCCTGTCCAACCCTTGCGCAACCCGCTGCAAGAGGCAAAGAGTGCTACGCAAAATGGCTCATGGATTGGTCTGATAGCGCAAGCACCAGCGTAATGAATAAACAGTTCGGGTCCCTACCCTAAAGCTCTACGAGGAAGATCTATGGATCAAGCCGGTATTATTCGTGATCTGCTTATCTGGCTGGAAAGCCATTTGGACCAGCCCCTATCATTGGACAACGTGGCGGCCAAAGCGGGTTACTCTAAATGGCATTTACAACGGATGTTTAAAGATATTACCGGTAACGCCATCGGCGCTTATATCCGGGCAAGGAGATTATCCAAGGCTGCGGTGGCGCTGCGTTTAACCAGCCGACCTATTTTGGATATCGCCTTACAGTATCGCTTCGACTCGCAGCAGACATTTACACGCGCATTTAAGAAACAGTTTGCCCAAACGCCAGCGCTGTACCGCCGAGCCGAAGACTGGAGCGCATTCGGCATCTGTCCGCCGATCCGCCTGGGTGCCTTTACTCTGCCGCAGCCAGAATTTGTTACCTTGCCGGAACAGCAGTTGATTGGCCTGACGCAAAGCTATTCCTGTACGCTGGAGCAAATCTCCAACTTCCGTACCGAATTGCGTTCACAATTCTGGCGCCAGTATTTGGGCGAAGCTGAAACGCTACCGCCGGTACTGTACGGGCTGCACCATTCACGCCCGAGTCAGGAAAAAGACGACGAGCAGGAAGTGCTATACACCACAGCGCTGGAGCCACATCACGTGCCGGCAAAGATCGTGGCCGGACAGCCACTGGTGCTGCAAGGTGGCGAGTACGCAATGTTCAGCTATGAAGGCCCGGCCTCTGGCCTGCAAGACTTCATTCTGACCGTGTATGGCACCTGCCTGCCGGCGCTCAAACTCACGCGCCGTAAAGGGCACGATATTGAGCGCTTTTATCCCAAGGGTGACCGTCGGCCACCCCAACCGCCGACCGAGATCAACTGCGATTATTTGATCCCGATCCGCCGTTAACGCTGCAGTTCGTCCAGCGCGGGCGTGTCCAGATGCGTGACATCGCCCGCCGTTTCGACGATCCAGCCAGAGGCCAACCATGGACTCTGCTGATGATCGACTCGCGACAGTGAACAGTTGCGTAAACGCAGGCGGCGTTCAGCGTAAGCCGGTAATCCGAGTACGGTGCTGATTAAACAGCCCAAAGCGATACCGTGGCTGACAATCAACGGTTTGCTGCCCTCAGGCAACATCAGGCAGCTTTCCAACGCCTCGCCCATTCGGTTACCCAGCTCACTCATGGATTCACCTTGAGGGATCCGGCCGTCGGCAGTACCATCGACCATCTGCTTACGCCACTGTTCTTCCTGTGGCGTCAGGCTGTCGATCAGGCGTTCTTCCAGCACCCCCATATGCAACTCTCGCAAACGTGGATCGGTTATCACCTCGCAGCCGCAAGCCTCTGCGATGATTTGCGCGGTGCGTCGGGTACGCCCCAGATCGCTGGTAATCACGTGCGTGATGCCTTGTTTGCTGACGCGCTGGGCAACCAGACGAGCCTGATGTTCACCGTTAGCGGTCAACGGGCTGTCGGACTGTCCCTGGATACGGCGAGCCGCATTCCATTCCGTTTCGCCGTGG
Organism: Serratia proteamaculans; assembly: GCF_008830365.1. Lineage (GTDB taxonomy): Bacteria > Pseudomonadota > Gammaproteobacteria > Enterobacterales > Enterobacteriaceae > Serratia > Serratia proteamaculans. Next base: position 206,614 of record NZ_WBKI01000003.1, read on the forward strand.
CGAACGAGGTATACCTGTAACATTTTGCTTTTCCGTTATACTGCGTGAAACCTGAGTTTATCGTCGTCAGATGCCGCTTGCGCAAGCGTCTGACGTAGTGAATAGGCTCTTAGCTTAAGGATGCCAAACCCGTTATGTATCATGTTGTCGCTGCAACTACCAACCCGGCAAAGATCAAGGCTATTCAACTGGCCTTTGATGACACCTTTGGCACGGGCCAATGCCGCATTGAATCGGTCGACGTCGCCAGCGGCGTCTCACTGCAACCCATAGGTAATCACGAAACCCGCACCGGCGCACGTCAGCGCGTAATGGAAGCCCGGCAGGTACGCCCGGAGGCCGACTTTTGGGTCGGCGTAGAAGCAGGAATCGAAGAGAATATGACTTTCGCCTGGATGACGGTGGAAAACCCGCATACCCGTGGCGAATCGCGCTCAGCCAGTCTGATGCTACCGGAGACAATTTTACAGGGAATTCGCGCCGGCCGCGAATTGGGGAGTGAGATGGCGATCATCACCGGCAATGCCGAAGTGAAACGCCAGGGTGGCGCTATCGGTATCTTTACCGATGGGCGATTGAGCCGCACCAGCGTTTACCATCAGGCTCTGCTGTTGGCGCTGGTGCCTTTCCACAACCCGATCTACCAGAGCCATAACAACACAGCACAGAAATAGCCTTTGCCGGGCGCGGCGCTACTGTGCATCGCCCAGTAACTGTTGTTCCAGCCACTGTTTCAGCGCCGGCGTTGCAGCCTTCAGGCTATTCGAACCGCGAGTGATGGTGGCAATTCCTGCCCCCAGTTCGTTTTTCAGCTCACGCTGGCTCATTTCACCGCGCATCAGCTCCTGAATAATCCGTACCCGCGTACCTAAAGCCGTGCGTTCGTCCGGCGTCAACAGCAGTTGCATCAGTGGTTGGTGCAAATCCTGGGCAAACGAATTCTGCAGCAGCGCAACAAAGCGCAGCCAATCCTCATTACCTTGTTCTGAAAGAGCCGGGTCGTTAAGCGATAATTGCGTCATGGCAAGCCACCATACTATTTAACTAGTACAGCAGCATACCATAGCGACGTCAAAATCAATAACGCCTCTGCCACTCGGCATCGGTCAGCACTTTTGCCGGCCGGTGCATGAGATAGCGATAAAATGCGTCGTAAGCCAACACGTTCTTCACGTAGGAACGGGTTTCCGAGAACGGAATGCTTTCGACAAACGCCACCGCGTCAACCCGCCCTTCACTGTTACCCAGCCAGGTATTCACCCGCGATGGGCCGGCATTGTAAGCCGCCGATGACAGGATGCGGTTGCGACCGAACTGCTGGTATACGTACTCCAGATAGCTGGTACCGATGGTAATATTGACGCGCGGATCAAGCAGTTGGCTTGGGCTTGAGTAACCGGGAATATTATACATCTGCACGGTATGCTGCGCAGTACGTGGCATCACCTGCATCAGACCGCTGGCCCCGACCGGTGACTGCGCTTTCGGGTTCCAGGCGCTCTCCTGACGGGCAATGGCCATGGCATAGCTCGGCGTTATCCCCTTATCATCGGTCGCGGCACGGAATTCTTGCGGCCAGGCCACCGGGAAGCGTTCTTCAAGGTGATCCCACATTTTGCCGACGATGGTCGCCTGCACGCTGAGATCGGCCCATTTTTGCTCAAAAGCGTAACGCGCCAGCGCTTCCTGTTCCGGACGGCTGCGGCTGGCCACGAACGAAGTCCATTCACTGCGCGCCAGATTATCCATGTTCCAGTACATCAGTTCGCGCACCCTGGCGATTTCCGGTCCGTCCACCAGTGAAGCGCGGGGCTTTGCCGCCACTGCCACCATCACCGGATAAGGCGTATTCAGTTTCTGCGCCGCTACCATCGGGTAGAAGCCACGTTCGCTCATCAGCCGACGCAGGATCTCTTCCCCTTCGCTACGTTTGCCTTCGTCCAGTAAAATGCTCGCACGCCAGTAGCGCCATTCATCTTTATTACGTGATTCCGTCGGCAGACGCGCCAGCCAGGTTGCCACCCCCTGACGATCGCCGGCGCCCAGCGCCATACGCACGCGACGCTCCAGCAGTGCCGGTGACTGACTACGCAAGATCACCTTGTCGCGCCACTGGGTCTGTTCAAAGGTCGCGTCGCTGCCCATCAGACGCCATGCCACTGCCTCTTCCAGCCCCAGCCGTTCGCTGTCGCTCATTTTCTGCAGGCGGGCAAGGGTTGGGATCATCGCGCGGGCATTTTCCGCATCCTGACGCGCCAGACGCTCGAAAGCGATGCCGGTTGCCGCACGGGTAAAGTCAGTCGGGCCCACGCTGCGGGCAAAGGACTCGACCGTCGCAGGATCGTTTTGCAGGCTCACCAGGGCATCGCCCATGGTCTGATAATCTGACGGCAACTGACGGTAGAGGCTGTTCACCAGGCCACTGTTGCCCTCTTTCAACGCCAGTTTCATGCGTTCCAAAATAGCCGATGGCGTTTGTTTACCGGCGCCCTGCCACACGTTGAACAACTTGTCACAGGCCCCCGGCAACGATTTACCGCTCATCCAGATGTCGTCGACGCCGCTCCAGGCCGCAGACTTATCGCCGGTGGCCCATTTGGCATAGTAATAATTACAGCGTGCCGCGATAGGTTTCGGCGGCTGCGGGCTGAAGGTCAACAGGGTACGCCAGTCTTCACGTCGCGCCAGTTCATTCACAAAACGCGGAGCCAGTGACTTGGCCGGCGGCAGCGTCGGATGCTGCTTGATAAAGTCATTTACCTCAGAGAATCCGGCCTGGCTGAGATCTTGCGTCAGCTCACGGTATTCCAGATAAGGGTAAAGCGGGTAATCACGCAGCGTCGGCATCAGTTGCGCCACCACGTCCATCTGTTTACTGTCCCACGCCTGCTTAATCTGCAGGTAACGCTGACGCTGAGCGTCCAGCGAGTCCGCCAATGCGGCGCTTGAAAATGCCGTCAGGCACAGGCCCACAGCTAAAAACCGCCACTTGTCTACCTTGACCATACTGACTCTTTCCTCGCTAATGCTGATGGTGTTGCCAGAGCCGGCTCACCCCGTTGCCGCGCTACGCCAGCAGCCAACGGATCGGTAAACCCGGCTCTCCGAGTATTTCACGCCCTGTCGTGGGATAGCGACTATCCGGCACGCCAGAACAAAAGAGGGGCGCTGAGCAACCCGCTCAGCCATCTACCATAGACAGCGGGATCGCTTATCCATTCACTACTGTAGAAGAAGTTTATCGTCACGATGGGCCTCAGGTAAAAAAGGTTTACCCTCACTGACAAATTAATTAAAGCGGGCGACAATTTTGCCGTATTAATCATTTCACTCCGGCGTTAACACTAACCGGCCGGATCCTCAATTATTAATCCCCGCTGCCAATATAAAATGAAGCCATTTGAAATTATTAGCCGTCGCAGGATTTCACCCTCAAAACGATAAGCAGAAACGTTGCGCAAACCGCCGGAATCCAGGCCTGCCGCACTAACTTTGCAGAAAACGCCTGGCAAACTCTGAGGGACGTTTTTATACTATTAAAAAAAGCTAGGATAATTCCGAGAAAACGGCACATAAAGCGCGCAACAGGGATATCTTATAATACAATCCGCGCCAATTATGGGTTAGATAGTGTTCACCAGGCAGTGCGATTGACAGTTTTCAGTAAGACAATTATCCCTTCAACCGGGTCAGGCTTCTCATTGTTATGTTGCCGCAACAGCACTGCGGACGTGGGCAGGAATGGCAGATGAAGATGGCAAAGTATGCCGCGTTGTTAGCGACCTGCGCAAAAAGCTCCCTCAGGAGCTTCATTTGCGCACGTCTGGACTGCAGCCGTCTGTTGTCGCTGGTTCTGCTCGTCCTGTTGGCATTTCCCGGTTTGGCACGTCCCGAGACTGGCGACCCACATAAAAGTCGCACCCACGCCGTCACTACCGTGGTAGTCGGCATTATCAGCTATGCCCGCTGGCCCAGTGAACCCAACCCCATCCGACTGTGCGTGACGGCGCCGACACAATATGCCGAAGGCCTGTTCGATCCCATCTTGCTGAGCGCCCCCAGGCCAATAAAAGCCGAGCGTATTGCTTTCGACAGCCCGTTGCTGAGCACCGGCTGTGACGTGATTTATTTGGGCAATATCAATGCCGGTCAGAAACAGAATTTTATGCAACGCATTAACGGCCACTCCATTCTCAGCATCAGCGAGAATGATGATGAATGCTCCGCCGGCAACGCGTTTTGCCTGCAGTTCGAAGGTGACACGGCCAGCTTTAAAGTGAACCTTGACGCACTGGCACGCAGCGGCGTGCGCGTTCACCCCAACGTGCTGCAACTGGCACGCAAACAGGCCCCCCCACTATGAAGTGGTTGCGCAAGAACCGATCGGGTCAGTCGCGACCTACGCTGGGGCGGGTGCTGCAACGGGTGCACCTTGGACTGGCGCTGATTGCCGTCGGCACCGCCGGAATTTTCCTGACGCTGGTCGCGCTGTTTGCGCTGCGCGCCTATGCCGACCATAACCTGCATCTGATTGCGCGCTCCATCAGCTATACCGTCGAAGCTGCCGTGGTATTTGAAGACCGCACTGCCGCACGTGAAGCACTGGTATTGATCGCCTCCAAAGAAGAGGTATCAGAGGCAAGAATTTTGAACAACAGCGGCAAAGTGCTCGCCAGTTGGCGTCATCCCAAAGATGGCCCGCTGCACGGTATGGAAGAAATCGTGGCCCACTGGGCGCTGCCCGAGCCGGTGATCCTGCCGATTACTCACGAAGGCAAAGAGGTCGGCAAAGTGTGGCTACTCGGCCACGGCGGCAGCCTGCTGCGTTTTCTGTTGCGCGGTATGGTCGGCATGATCGCCTGTCTGGTGCTCAGTACCCTGTGTGCGCTGGTACTTTCCCGCCGCATGCTGCTGGGCATTGTCCGTTCGCTGGATGACATCGCCAATGTCGCACATGCGGTACGCCGCGATCGCGCCTTTGGCCTGCGGGTGCCATCAGCGCCGATTGCCGAACTGCATGAACTGAGCGTCGACTTTAATGGCCTGCTCGATGAGCTGGAAGCCTGGCAGGCACACCTGAAACAGGAAAATGATTCACTGACTCACCGGGCAACGCACGACAGCCTGACCGGCTTGCCGAACCGTGCCTTCTTTGAAGGACGACTGAGCCGTGCGTTGGGGGACATTAAACCGACCGAAAAACTGGCGGTGCTGTTTATCGACGGTGACCGCTTCAAGGAGGTCAATGACAGCTACGGTCACGCCGCAGGCGACATGGTGCTGACCACCATTGCCGGGCGCATTCGCGCACAGCTACGTGAAAGCGACCTAGTGGCACGTTTAGGAGGTGATGAGTTCGCCGTATTATTGGCACCGGTCCACACTACGGAAGATGTCCTGCAGATTGCCGATAACATTATCGACTGCATGACCCAACCGGTAATTTTGCCGAACGACGAGGCGGTGATTTCCTCTCTGAGTATCGGTATTGCCCTTTACCCTGAGCATGCGGTAACGCCTCAAGGGCTCTTGCACGAAGCTGACGATGCAATGTACCAGGCAAAGCATCGTTATAACGGAGGCTGGCGGCTGGCAATACAGAAATAAAGCCCCGGCTAAAAAATAAAACTAGGGATTTGATTATGATACAGCAAACACTAAAAAACCGTTTCTCACTGCTGGCAATGATGTTTATCGCCCTGCTGGCGCTCGCCGGCTGCCAGAGCAAACCGCAGGGCCTTACGCCTGAGCAGATTGCCCTGTTGCAGTCGCAAGGGTTCAAGCTGACAGACAACGGCTGGGAATTTGGCCTGTCCGACAAGGTGCTGTTTGGCAATAACGTCGGCAAACTGAACCCGGAAAGCACCGATACGGTACAAAAAATGGGTCGCGCGCTGATGAGCGTCGGCATCACCCAATTCCGTCTGGACGGTCATACGGATAATTACGGTGAAGACAGCTATAACGATCAGCTTTCGCTGCGCCGCGCCAATGCGGTGGCCGATCTACTGGCCAGCGTAGGCATTCCTCGTTCCAACATCGAAACCCGCGGCATGGGTAAACGCGATCCGGTGGCCGACAACCGCACCTCCAGCGGCCGTGCGGAAAACCGCCGCGTCGCTATTGTTGTCACCCCTTAAGCGACCAATATGCGCCTTCACGGGCGCATAAAGGGTTATACTTAGCGATCGCTGTGTGATGTCTGGGATCCGCTTTCGAAACGGGCTACACTCCGCAGCCAGACATCCTATAAAAACTGATATAGAGAGGCAGAGGCACCGTGGCTCAATACGTCTATACCATGCATCGCGTCGGCAAAGTGGTTCCGCCGAAGCGTCACATCCTGAAAAACATCTCGCTGAGCTTCTTCCCGGGCGCCAAAATTGGCGTGCTGGGTCTGAACGGTTCGGGTAAATCCACTCTGTTGCGCATCATGGCCGGCATCGACACCGATATCGAAGGTGAAGCCCGCCCGCAGCAAGGGATTAAAATCGGTTACCTGCCACAGGAACCGCAGTTGAACCTGGAACACACCGTTCGTGAGTCAGTCGAAGAAGCGCTGGCGGAAGTGGTCGGCGCGCTGAAACGTCTTGATGAGGTGTACGCGTTGTACGCTGAAGAAGGCGCCGACTTCGACAAGCTGGCCGCTGAACAGGGTCGCCTGGAAGAGATCATTCAGGCTCACGATGGCCACAATCTGAACACCCAGCTTGAGCGTGCCGCCGATGCGTTGCGCCTGCCGGAATGGGACGCGAAAATCGCCAACCTCTCCGGTGGTGAGCGTCGCCGCGTAGCGCTGTGCCGCCTGCTGCTGGAAAAACCGGACATGCTGCTGCTCGACGAACCGACCAACCACCTGGATGCTGAATCCGTGGCCTGGCTGGAGCGCTTCCTGCACGACTTCGAAGGTACCGTAGTGGCCATTACCCACGACCGTTACTTCCTCGACAACGTGGCCGGCTGGATCCTCGAACTGGACCGTGGCGAAGGCATTCCATGGGAAGGTAACTACTCTTCCTGGCTGGAGCAGAAAGACGCTCGTCTGGCGCAGGAAGCCTCTTCCGAAGCCGCACGTCGCAAATCCATCGAGAAAGAGCTGGAGTGGGTTCGCCAGGGCGCTAAAGGCCGTCAGTCTAAAGGCAAGGCCCGTTTGGCCCGCTTTGAAGAGCTGAACAGCACTGATTACCAGAAGCGTAACGAGACCAACGAACTGTTTATCCCACCTGGCGCACGCCTGGGTGATAAGGTTCTCGAAATCAGTAACCTGCGCAAGTCCTACGGCGACCGTTTACTGATTGACGATCTCACCTTTGCGGTACCGAAAGGCGCGATTGTCGGCATTATCGGCCCGAACGGCGCGGGTAAATCCACGCTGTTCCGCATGATGTCCGGTCAGGAACAGCCTGATTCCGGCAGCATCGTGCTGGGTGACACCGTCAAGCTGGCCTCGGTCGATCAGTTCCGCGACAGCATGGATAACTCCAAAACCGTGTGGGAAGAAGTCTCTGGCGGTCAGGACATCATGCGTGTCGGCAACACCGAAATGCCAAGCCGCGCCTACGTCGGCCGCTTTAACTTCAAGGGCGTCGATCAGGGCAAACGCGTCGGCGAGCTGTCCGGGGGTGAGCGTGGTCGTCTGCATCTGGCCAAGCTGCTGCAGGTTGGCGGCAACGTACTGCTGCTCGATGAACCGACCAACGACCTGGATATTGAAACCCTGCGCGCGTTAGAAAACGCCCTGCTGGAGTTCCCTGGCTGCGCGATGGTTATCTCGCACGACCGTTGGTTCCTTGACCGCATCGCCACCCACATTCTGGATTACCAGGATGAAGGCAAAGTGGAATTCTTCGAAGGTAACTTTACCGAATACGAAGAGTACAAGAAACGGACGCTGGGTGCCGAAGCGCTTGAACCACACCGTATCAAGTACAAGCGAATCGCCAAGTAATCCCGGAAAGCGCCGCGCATGCGGCGTTTTTTTTATTCCCACGCCAGCTCGCGGGCATAGTCGTCAAACACCGGGTGTTGCAATACCACGTCGATAAAACAGGCCAGCGCCGGTGAATTCAACTTGCGGCTCGGATAGACCAAATACAGTTCATTGCCTTCCGCCTGCCAGTCCGGCAACACCTCAACCAATTGCCTCTGTACCACCACCTCACGGCTGAGAAAAGCCGGCAGCAAGGTAATGCCCGCACCGGCAATCGCACATTCACGCGCGTACAACAGATTATCGGTGATATGCCGCATCGGCAGTTGCCAACGAAAATAGTCGTCACCCCTGCGCAGGCTCCAGACCGGCCAGGAGCGGTGTGCAATACAACGGTGCTGCTGCAACTGCTGCGGATCGACAATCGGTGGGGACTCTGCCAAATATGCCGGTGAAGCCAGCAAATAACGCGGCGCATGCCCCAAGCGACGGCCAATCAGTGAAGAGTCCTGTGGCTTGCCGGTGCGCAACGCCGCATCGAACCCTTCCTGCACCATGTCCACCATCGCATCAGACACCGACACCTCCAGCGAAACGTCCGGATATTGGCGCTGGAAATCCGCCGCCAGCCGCGCCAGCAACGTCGCTCCCAGCCCGGCAGGCGTCGAGATGCGCAACCGCCCGCTGGGGTTATCACGCAGCCGTTGCAGCGCCAGATCGGCCCGTTCGGCGGCGGACAGCATCTCTTGGCAGTGTTCCAGATAACGCTCGCCGGCAAAGGTCAGATTGAGCTGACGGGTGGTACGGTTCAGCAGCCGCAGGCCCAGCGTCTGTTCCAACTGGCTGATGCGTTGGCTAACGCTGGACTTCGGCAAAGCGGCACGCTTGGCTGCGGCGGTAAAACTGCCACACTCGGCCACCAGCGCAAACAACGCCATATCCTGTAGCTGCTTAAACCTCATTGTTCACCTCAAACGAACACTTAGTTAGTTATTGTCCATCTTATCACTCCCCTCCAACAGGTCTACACTGGGGCTATACATTCGAAAGGAGCAAAGTCATGCCGATTAAAGCCATTGCCGTAGACCCGAAAAACCCCGCCGGTTTCATTGAAATCAGCCCGGAAAAAACCACCCCAGGCCAGTACGATTTACTGGTGGAAGTCAAAGCGGTGTCGGTCAACCCGGTGGACACCAAGGTTCACGCCGGTCTGCAAAAAAGCGGCCTGCAGCAGCCACGCATTCTCGGTTGGGATGCCAGCGGCGTAGTGGTAGAAGTGGGCAGCAGCGTCAGCGGTTTCAAGCCCGGCGATGAAGTCTGGTATGCCGGTGACATTACCCGCCCAGGCAGCAACACCACCCATCAGTTGATTGATTCGCGTATTACCGCTCATAAGCCACGTAGCCTGAACTGGGCCGAGTCCGCGGCGATGCCATTGACCGCCCTGACCGCCTGGGAAGCGCTGTTCGAACACTTGAAAATTCAGGACGCCGCGCCTGGCAAAACCCTGTTGATTATCGGCGGTGCAGGTGGCGTTGGTTCGTTGGCAATCTCATTTGCTGCACAGCGCAGCCAGGTAAAGGTGATTGCGACTGCATCACGCCCCGAATCAGCGGCCTGGTGTCTGGAGCGCGGTGCCGATCTGGTGGTCGACTACCACGATTTGAAAGCAAATCTGGCGCAGCAGGGTATTGAGAGCGTGGATTATATTCTTTGCCTGAACGATACCGACGGTCACTGGCAAGCCATTTCCGATCTGATCGCGCCAATGGGCCATATCTGCACCATCGTAGAAAACGCCCAACCGTTGGACCAAAATGCATTGAAGTTGAAAAGTGCCGCGCTGCACTGGGAATTGATGTTTACTCGCAGCATGTTCACCACGCCGGACATCGCCCAACAGGGTGAGATCCTCAAGCAAGTGGCGCAACTGCTGGATGAAGGAAAACTGAGCACCACCCTGAGCGAAACCTTGCAAGGGCTGACGGTAGAGACCCTGACCGCCGCGCATAAAAAGCTGCGCGACGGGCATATGCAGGGCAAACTGGTGATTGTTTACTGATGACAGTTGGGGCGCAGCACTGAACTGCGCCCCAATGGCTTATACCGCTGCAACACCGACCAGCCGACTGGCATCAGCTGCCAGCAACTGCTTGACCAGCTCGACGCAGCGCAGGAAGCGTTCGTCGTAGTCGCTGGACTCCACGTGTACATACTCGATGTTATTGGCACGCAGCATCTCTTCCAACAAATGCTGGAACACTTTGCGATCCTTGGGGTTACCCAGACTGCGCAGGCCATCCGCCACCCAGGGGGTGTTATTTTCCAGCAGGATCACCAGATCAAACCGATACTCGTCGATCAGCGCCTGCACAAAGGGGTGTTCGCGCCCTTCGTACTTTTTGCAAAATGCCTGAGTGGTGACAAAGTCGGTGTCGATAAATGCCACTTTGTTGGCGTACTTCACCGCAAAGTCGACGTACTGCGCCTGCCCGAGGGCGATCTTGTCGTAGTCGGAATACTGGAGCGCCATCTCATCCCCGCCGAGGTGCGAGAACACATAGTCGCGACCATACTCCCAGGCACTGGTAGTGTTAAAGATGTTTGCCAGCTTGTTCACCAGGGTCGATTTACCGCTCGACTCCCCGCCGAGGATCGCCACGGTACGCACAAAGAACGGCTTTACTTCGGTCGGAATATAATCCCAATAGCGGAACGGATCCTGACGGATCTGGCGGCCACTGATATTCATAAATGAACGTTCGGGATCGATCAGGACGGTTTCAATCGCCAGATGTTCACGGTAACGCGGAGCGTCCTGCGCTTCGCTGGAATAGATGAAACTCGGCACTATGGCTTTCTGTTCCAGGAAGGCCTTCACCCCATCGCTCCAGACGTTCCAACCGTGCGGATAGGGTTCAATGCCCTGCTCGTCGAACGAATGAATATGGATGTTTTTCTGGTATTTGAAGGTTTGCAGCAGCCAGCGCAGACGATCGCTGACCGTCGGCTGTTGCGACATCGAACTGTTCTCGAACAGCTCTCTGTCACGCGGTTCGTCGTAACACAGGATCACGTGCAGCTCATCCACCTGGCTACAGGCGCGCTGGATCAGATAGATGTGGCCGGTGTGCAGGGGGTAAAATTTACCAAACACCACGCCGACCTTTTTCTCACGCCGTGGAAATTCCAGGCCAAGATAGCGGTGCAGCGCCTCCAGTTTCTGGGCGCTCGGACTCTTGATTTTGTCGTTTAGCAACTGGCTGAGGTAACCTTTAGTCATGCCACTGGCATCCGCCACCTGCTGCAGAGTGCAGCTCTTCTGCTTAATCGACGCCTTCAGGTAATCAAATTGCCGCATAGCCCCTCCGTTTAGTATGCTAAACAAAATAGCATAATCTGCACACCGCGTGGCAATTAATAAAACTGCTCCAGGACATCCAGCGCGTCTGCCAATTTCTTAACACCGAACACCTGCATATTGGCCGGTGGTTTTTTCGGTACATTGGCATGCGGCACGATGGCTCGCTTGAAACCGTGTTTCGCCGCTTCGGAAATACGCTCCTGACCGCTGGGGACCGGACGGATCTCTCCTGCCAGCCCCACTTCGCCAAACACCACCAAATCGTTTGGCAGCGGGCGATCGCGCAGACTGGACACCAGTGACATCAATAATGCCAGATCGGCGCTGGTTTCACTGACTTTTACCCCACCAACCACGTTGACGAACACGTCCTGATCGGACATCTGCAGCCCGCCGTGACGATGCAGCACCGCCAGCAGGATCGCCAACCGGTTTTGTTCCAGGCCTACGGCCACCCGGCGCGGGTTGGACATCATCGAATGATCCACCAGTGCCTGGATCTCCACCAGCAACGGCCTCGTGCCTTCCCAGACCACCATCACCGAACTGCCGGAGGTCACTTCATCGCCACGGCTGAGGAAGATGGCCGACGGGTTGCTGACCTCGCGCAGGCCCTGCTCAGTCATGGCGAAAACGCCCAATTCATTCACCGCGCCAAAGCGGTTTTTGTGGCTACGCAGGGTACGAAAACGCGAATCGGCGTCGCCGTCCAGCAGCACCGAGCAGTCGATACAGTGTTCCAAAACTTTCGGCCCGGCCAGCGAGCCGTCTTTGGTGACGTGTCCCACCATCACAATCGCTACGCCGCGCGTCTTGGCGAAGCGTGTCAGATAGGCAGCAGTTTCACGCACCTGCGCCACGCTGCCCGGCGAAGACTGAATATCCGCCATGTGCATCACCTGGATGGAGTCGATCACCATCAGTTTCGGCTGCTCCTGCTCGGCAATCAGGCAGATCTGCTCGATACTGGTTTCCGACAGCATATTCAGGCCACCGGTTGGCAAACCGAGACGGTGGGCGCGCATCGCCACCTGTTGTAGTGACTCCTCGCCGGTGACGTACAGGGTTTTCATCTGCTCGGACAGCTTGCACAGCACCTGCAGCAACAGCGTACTCTTGCCGGCGCCAGGGTTACCACCGATCAGTATCGCACTGCCCGGCACCACCCCACCGCCCAGCACCCGGTCAAACTCAAGGAAACCGGTGGAGAAACGCGGCAGCTCGTCCAGACTGATGTCCGACAGCTTTTGCACCTTGCTGATACCGGCATCACCGGCGTAGCCGCTAAGACGCTCATTGCGAGAGGAGGAAGACACCGCAGCCAGGCGCACTTCTGTAATGCTGTTCCAGGCGTGGCAAGCGCTGCACTGCCCCTGCCAGCGCGGATAATCGGCCCCACACTCATTACATACAAACGCCCGTTTTGCTGCTTTTGCCACGTATTACCTCTGTTTTTTTACCCCATTGTCGCTGACTGGCAGTATCGCCAGATCAGGCCAACGTTAGCGAACTTCGTGTTTCAGGCTGCCGGTCAATACACACAGCACGCCAATCAAGTCAGCATGACGAATCGACACCTGCGCCTTCTCATAGACTTTCGGTTTGGCGTGATAGGCAATGCCCAACCCGGCAACCTGCATCATTTTCAAATCGTTGGCACCGTCGCCGATGGCCACGGTTTGCTGCGGCGGAATACCCAGCTTTTCCGCCAGAGCAACCAGCGTATCAGCCTTGAACTGTGCGTCGACTATTGACCCCAGCACTTCACCGGTCAGTTTGCCGTCGCGGATTTCCAGTTCGTTGGCCGCCACCGCCACCAGCTTCAGTTTGTCACGCAGGTACTCGGCATAATAGGTGAAACCGCCGGAAGCGATCGCCACGTGCCAGTCCATCGCCTGCAGCTTGCGCACCAGGTTGATCAGCCCAGGCATCAGCGGCAACTCATCGCGCACCTGCTTGAGGATATTGGCATCGGCACCTTTCAACGTGCCGACGCGCTGGCGCAGGCTGGCGGTAAAATCCAGTTCGCCGCGCATCGCACGTTCAGTGACTTCAGACACCTGTTCACCGACGCCCGCCAGTTTGGCGATCTCGTCGATGCATTCAATTTCAATCGCGGTAGAGTCCATATCCATCACCAGCAGCCCGGGGGTGCGCAGATGGGGGATCTTGCCGAGCGGTGCTACATCCAGCCCGCCCTCTGCCGCCAACAGCTTGGCACGCGCCGTCAGAGTGCCTGCCAGACGCACCACCTGATAATCTTCGACGCACCAGGCAGTAACAATCACCATCGCCGCACCCAACTTGCGCTGGAAATCGGTAATGCGCGTTTTGTTCAGTTCTCTGCCATATAATAGCCAACCGGTATGACCCGCCCGATAATCCAGCGGCATCACTTCGTCACCGCTCAGCGAAAGGGGAAGACCCGGCCATTGAGAGATCTCTGCCGGGAGATCGCAATAGGTCAGACTATTCGACATCCTTAACTCCTGAAAAAACACTGCATGATAAAACGACGCATCAAGCTATCCTATCGCCATTGCTTCTGGCAACATAAAGTCTCGAAGATGCCCAAGGAACCTGCATGGCTCGCGCTAAACTGAAATTTCGCCTGCACCGCACCGCTATTATCCTGATTTGCCTGGCTTTGCTGGTGCTGCTGATGCAGGGTGCGTCCTATTTTAGCCTGAGTCACCAACTGGCGCGATCCGAACAGGTGGAAGAACTGGCGCAAACGCTGACCAAACAGGTGGCCTCCAGCCTGGCACCGCTGATGGACGACGACAGCGACGTCGATAACCAGCGCATCGACGCCATCCTCAAACAGCTCACCGGGGGCAGTCGCATTCTGGACGCCAGCGTCTATCAGCTTGACGGCACGTTAGTTTCCCACGCCGGTGAACAGATAAGTATACGCGATCGTTTGTCGCTCGACGGTAAACGCGCAGGCAGCTACTTCAATCATCAGTTGGTCGAGTCCATTCAGGGCAAAGACGGCCCAATCGGCTTTATCCGCATCACGCTGGACACCCACGTGCTGGCGACCGAATCCAAACAGGTGGACAACACCACTAACCTGCTGCGCTTGATGATCCTGCTGGCTCTGGCCATAGGCATTATTCTGGCGCGCACGTTGCTGCAACACCGCCGCAGCCGCTGGCAACAATCACCGTATCTGCTGACCGCCAATACGCCATTGGAAGAAGGTAACACGGTAGAAAATGACGATGATGACGTGCGGCCGGATGCGAATAAAGAAGAAGAGAAGAAAATCTGATAACCGCATGCTGGTGAATGGATAATGAAGCGATTGAATATCAATCAATTAACTGAATCAAAAAGAAAAACCAGCTTTTCCTTTGCTTAAATTAATAGATTTATGAATAGATTGGTATAGGGGCGCAGCAAGCTGCTGCGCCCGAAGGGTATTACGCTTTGTCGCCCAGCAGTACAGATTCCAGCGCAATAACGATCATTTCGTTAAAGGTGGTTTGACGCTCTGCTGCGGTGGTCGCTTCGTGACGTAGAATGTGGTCAGAAACGGTACAAATGGTCAGTGCCTTACAGCCGAACTCTTCGTACAACTCTGCCGCCACGCCGTAGATGCCGGCCGCTTCCATTTCCACACCCAGAATGCCGTACTTCTTCATTACCTGGAACATGTCTGGATCTGGCGTGTAGAACAGATCAGCGGAGAAGATGTTGCCTACGCGCGCCGGGATACCCTGCGCTGCCGCTGCGTCTACCGCGTTACGCACCATGTCAAAGTCGGCGATAGCCGCATAGTCATGGTCCTTGAAACGCATGCGGTTCACTTTGGAATCGGTGCAGGCACCCATGCCGATCACCACGTCACGCAGTTTGACATCGTCACGCACCGCGCCGCAGGAACCCACACGGATGATTTTCTTCACGCCGAATTCGGCAATCAGTTCACGCGCATAAATGGAGCAGGACGGGATACCCATACCGTGGCCCATTACGGAGATTTTGCGGCCTTTGTAAGTCCCGGTGAAGCCCAGCATGCCACGCACGTTGTTCACTTCCACCGCGCCTTCCAGGAAAGTTTCCGCGATGTATTTTGCACGCAGCGGATCGCCCGGCATCAGTACTACGTCAGCGAAATCACCCATTTCAGCATTAATATGCGGCGTAGCCATAATTATCTTCCTTCAGAAATCATATTTAATAAAAACGTCAAACATCTAAGCCTTGAATTTCAAGTTGCAGCTAGGCAGCTAGCGGGGGAATCCCCAGGAGCTTACTTGAGTAAGTGACTGGGGTTCACTCGTGAAGCTAACAACGCTGCGGCTTGAAATACGGGGCTTAGAACATGGATTTGCCGTAATCCATCGGCGACACGCCAAAGTAGCTGGCAACGGTCTGGCCGATGTCGGCGAAAGTTTCACGGTGGCCCAGCGAGCCCGGCTTCACTTTCGGGCCGTAAACCAATACCGGGATGTGTTCGCGGGTGTGGTCGGTACCCGGCCAGGTTGGGTCACAGCCGTGGTCAGCGGTGAAGATAATGATGTCTTCATCTTTAACCAGTTTCAGCAGTTCCGGCAGGCGCCGGTCGAACAGCTCCAGTGCGGCAGCATAGCCTGCCACGTCACGGCGGTGGCCGTAAGAGGAGTCAAAATCAACGAAGTTGGTGAACACGATAGTGTTATCGCCGGCTTTTTCCATTTCGATCAGAGTGGCGTCGAACAGCGCGTCGATACCGGTAGCCTTGACCTTTTTGGTGATGCCCACGTTGGCGTAGATGTCGGCGATTTTACCGATCGACACCACTTCACCGCCCTTCTCGTCCACCAGCTTTTTCAGCACGGTGGGTGCTGGTGGCTCTACAGCCAGATCGTGACGGTTGCCGGTACGCTGGAAGTTGCCCGGCTTGTCGCCCAGGAATGGACGCGCGATCACGCGGCCAATGTTATAACCGCCCTCGGTCAACTCTTCACGGGCGATTTCACACAGCTCATACAGACGGTCCAGACCGAAGGTCTCTTCGTGACAGGCGATCTGGAATACCGAGTCGGCAGAGGTGTAGAAAATCGGTTTGCCGGTTTTCATGTGCTCTTCGCCCAACTGGTCGAGGATCACCGTGCCGGATGAGTGGCAGTTGCCGAGGTAACCCGGCAGATTGGCGCGCTCAACCAGCTTGTCCAGCAGCTCCTGCGGGAAGCTGTTGTGTTCGTCGCTGAAATAGCCCCAGTCGAACAGGACCGGCACGCCGGCAATTTCCCAGTGGCCTGACGGCGTATCTTTACCTGAAGAAAGTTCGCTGGCGTGAGCATAGGCACCAATGATGTCCGCATTGCGATCCAGCCCTTGCGGGAAGGTACCGGTGGACTCTTCTGCCGCTTTGCCCAGGCCCAGTCGGCTCAGGTTAGGCAGGGTCAAGGGGCCCTGGCGGCCAACGTTAGCCTCACCGCGCGCGCAAACCTCGGCAATGTGCCCAAGAGTATCGGAACCCTGATCGCCAAATTTTTCGGCATCTTCGCTTGCGCCAATACCGAATGAGTCTAATACCATAATGAATGTACGTTTCATGCTTATCTCCTGTATACCCGTCGCCTTTCAAGCCACAGCGTTGTTAGCTTCACGTGTAAACCCCACTTAAGTAAGCTCCTGGGATTTACACGCTAGCCGCCTAGCTGCAACTTGAAATTCATAGGGTATATCAATGTTGTAAGGACACAGCCTATTCTGTGATGCGCTTATAGACCACTGGCGTCACTTCCGGCGCTTTGTCACTCAGCACCATTGCACTGCGTACCGCTTCGGCCGCCTGCTGCCAGCTTTCTTCGTCGTTGGCGTGGATCACCGCCAGCGGTTGTTGGGTATCCACCCTGTCACCCAGACGCGCCATGCCGGTCAGGCCGACGCTGTAGTCGATGCTGTCGGTCGCGCGACGACGACCGCCGCCCAACGATACCACCGCCATGCCCAGCGCACGGGTATCCATGGCGCTGATGATACCCTGTTTTTCGGCGTAAACCGGTTTGCTCAGGGTTGCGGCAGGCAGGTAGCTGTCGTAGCGCTCGACGAAATCGGTCGGGCCCTGTTGCGCCGCCACCATGCGACCAAACACTTCCGCCGCTTTACCATTGTCCAGCACCGCCTGCAGTTTGGCACGCGCATCGGCGTCATCTTTCGCCAGGCCGCCGGAAAGCAGCATTTCCACGCACAGTGCCATCGTTACTTCCAGCAGGCGCGGGTTACGGTATTCACCGGTCAGGAAACGCACCGCTTCGCGAACTTCGACCGCGTTACCGGCGCTGGAAGCCAGCACCTGGTTCATGTCAGTCAGCAGCGCGGTGGTTTTGCAGCTTGCACCGTTCGCCACACCCACAATCGCCTGCGCCAGATCGGCCGACAACGCGTAGGTTGGCATAAAGGCACCGGAACCGACTTTAACGTCCATCACCAAGGCATCCAGCCCTTCTGCCAGCTTCTTCGCCAGAATAGAGGCGGTGATCAGCGGGATAGAATCCACGGTGGCGGTGATATCGCGGGTAGCGTAGAAACGCTTGTCAGCCGGGGCCAGTGAACTGGTCTGGCCGATAATCGCCACGCCCACGTCCTGAATAATCTTACGGAAGGCATTGTCGTCCGGGAAAATATTAAAGCCCGGGATCGCCTCCAGCTTGTCCAGCGTACCGCCGGTATGCCCCAGGCCACGGCCGGAAATCATCGGCACATAGCCACCACAAGCCGCCACCATCGGGCCAAGCATCAGCGAAGTCACATCGCCCACGCCGCCGGTAGAATGTTTGTCGACCAGCGGTCCGTTCAGTGACAGGCTTTTCCAGTCCAGAACGGTACCGGAATCACGCATCGCCATGGTGAGCGCCACGCGCTCCGGCATGGTCATATCGTGGAAATAAATGGTCATCGCCAATGCAGCGATCTGACCTTCGGAAACCACATTGTCACGGATACCATTGATGAAAAAGCGGATTTCCGCTTCGCTCAACGGCTGACCGTCACGTTTTTTACGAATAATTTCTTGTGCCAGGAACAAGGCATCCCCCTGTTTTAGCTAATGTAGAGTACGGGCAGGCACCATTTCGCGCCTTACCGACGGAATCGTTCAGTAACCGTTGCCAGACGTCTCGGCACTGTGGCCCAGCGTCGCCAACAGGCTGGCTAACAGACTGGAAGCCCCGAAGCGGAAATGGCGTGCATCGGCCCAGCCCTCACCCAGAATACGATCGGCAAGTTGCAGGTAATGCAGTGCATCTTCTGCCGTACGCACACCGCCGGCCGGCTTAAAGCCCACCGTTTTGGCGACGCCCAGATCGCGGATCACCGACATCATCAGCTCGGCGCTTTCCAGCGTCGCGTTGACCGGCACTTTACCGGTTGAGGTCTTGATAAAGTCCGCGCCAGCATTGATGGCAATTTCCGACGCCTTGCGGATTAGACTGGCCTGCTTCAGCTCACCGCTTTCGATGATCACTTTCAGCAGCACGTTGGCGGCCAGACAGGCCTGCTTGCACTGTTTTACCAGTTCAAAACCGACCTGCTCATTACCGGCGATCAGCGCGCGGTAAGGGAATACCACGTCCACTTCATCGGCACCGTAAGCGATGGCCGCACGCGTTTCTGCCAGCGCAATCTCGATATCATCGTTGCCATGCGGGAAGTTGGTGACGGTCGCAATGCGGATGTCTGGCGTCCCCTGCTCACGCAGGGCCTTGCGCGCCACCGGGATAAAGCGCGGATAAATGCAGATGGCCGCGGTCTGTCCGGCCGGGCTGTTCGCCTGACGACACAGCGCGATCACTTTCTCATCGGTGTCATCATCGTTCAGCGTGGTTAAATCCATTAGGGTCAGCGCACGTTGCGCTGCTGCGGTTAATTCGGTCATAAAACTCTCCAACTGAGTACCTGGGTGTTGGCGAGCGGACTTGGTTCCTTGAAGATAGCGCTGGGGAACGGGTTCCCTCATCGGCAACTGAGATCCTTCTCACCGCACATGACGCTGCGCCTCGCGCAGGGTCAGTAATAGCTATTTGAACACGATCGCCTGAGGCAATTCGCGCTCGCAGTCACACTATATGAAATAACACTGTAACAGACCGGAATTATATGTGAAGAGCATCACAAAATAACGCGATATCGTTCACAAATTCGCTAAAGAAACGGGCAAAGACAGCGGGCACAGCATTCTGTGCCCGTGTTAGAAGTATAGGCGGTGTCCTGCAATAGAGCCTGTTGCCCTCTGCAGGACAGCCTCAGGCTTACAGCGCCAGGAAGAACCCGGCGATGGTCGCGCTCATCAGGTTGGAGAGCGTGCCCGCCGCTACGGCTTTCAAACCGAAACGTGCGATGTCGTGACGACGGTTCGGCGCCATGCTGCCCAGGCCGCCGAGCAGGATCGCCACCGATGACAGGTTGGCAAAGCCGCACAGGGCAAAGGAGATAATCGCCTTGGTATGCGCCGACAACACCTGCAACCCGTCTGCCGCAACCACGTCATCCGGACGCAGATAGGCACCGAAGTTCATGTAGGCAACAAATTCATTCACGATAATTTTCTGGCCGATAAACGAACCGGCGGTCATCGCTTCATGCCAAGGCACCCCGATCAGGAAGGCAATCGGTGAGAATACCCAGCCGAGTATCAATTCCAGTGACAGTTGCGGGAAGTCGAACCAGCCGCCGATCCCCCCGAGGATACCGTTCAACAGGGCGATCAATGCGATAAACGCCAGCAACATCGCCCCCACGTTCAACGCCAACTGCATACCGGAAGCCGCGCCTGAAGCCGCCGCATCGATCACGTTAGCCGGGCGATCTTCTTCCGCGATCAGCTTCGTCGCATCGTCTTTATCGTGGGTTTTTTCAGTTTCCGGCACCATCAGCTTGGCAAACAGCAAGCCACCCGGCGCAGCCATGAATGAAGCGGCAATCAGGTATTCCAGCGGTACGCCCATCTGGGCATAGCCCGCCAGCACCGAACCGGCCACCGAGGCCAGGCCGCCACACATAACGGTGAACAGTTCAGACTGGGTCATGGTAGCGATATACGGACGCACCACCAGTGGGGCTTCGGTCTGGCCCACGAAGATATTGGCGGTAGCCGACAGGGATTCAGTACGCGAGGTGCCTAACAGCTTTTGCACACCCCCGCCCAGCACGCGGATCACCAGTTGCATGATGCCGAGGTAATAAAGCACGGCAATCAATGAGGAGAAGAACACGATCACCGGCAGAACACGCAGCGCAAAAACGAAGCCGCCGCCGCCGAAAACTTCAAACATCTTGTCGGATACCAGACCGCCGAAGATAAATGAAATCCCCTGATTACCGTAGGCGATCACATTCGCCACACCGGCCGACATGCCACCGAGAATGCTGCGGCCAACCGGGACATACAGCACCAGCGCGCCGATGGCTACCTGAAGAACGAATGCCCAGCCAACGGTGCGAAACCTGATCGCACGGCGGTTGCTGGAAAGCAGCACGGCAATGGCGATCAGCGCCGCCATGCCGACCAGGCTCATGATGAGTTGCATGCAAAGTATCCCTGTTGCGAAAAAGAAATGCAGCCCTATCCGGTTGTACCGCGAGGGTTGCTTATGAGTGATTTCGGAGTGCGATTATACGGAGCGGGGCAGCACCCGCACCGATTTATGTCACAAATATATACAACAGGAAGCAAATGAAAATCTTATAACGTGACACACGTCACGCTTATTGCGACATTTAACCCACGAGGGTAAACAAGGAGTGAGTGTTGTGTTGCAGATGGGCGGCGATATCATCCGGGGATTCAGCGCGCAGTTGGCACAGCGTATGGAACACTTCAACGGCACGCTCGGGGCGGTTGGCTTGCCCCTGATAACCGGCCAGCGGCATGTCAGGCGCATCGGTTTCCAGCAGCAACGAAGTCAGTGGTAACTGGGCCATCACATTACGAGTTTTCTGCGCCCGCTCATAGCTGATGGTGCCCCCGACACCGATGTAATACCCCAGGCGAATAAACGCCTGTGCCTGCGACAGGCTACCGGCAAAGCCGTGCACCACGCCACGCCGCGGCACCTCGGCACGGCGCAGCATCGCCGCCAACTGATCGTGGCTGCGGCGGGAATGCAAAATCACCGGCAGGTCGTATTGCTTGGCCAGCTTCAACTGGGCGTTTAACACCCGCTGCTGCTGCTCAAACTGCGGGTTTTCCATATACAGATCGAGGCCGATCTCCCCGACCGCCACCAGCTTCGGCGGTCGGCTGGCAAGAAACGCCGCCAACTGCTCCAGTTCGGGTTCATGGTGCCCGGCAATATACAACGGGTGCAGCCCCAGAGCGGCAAACAGTGGCGGATATTCGCGCGCCAGCTTCAACACCCGCACAAAGCGATCGGCGGTCACCGTCGGCACGATAATCCGTCGCACACCCGCCTGTTCGGCCAACGCCAGACTTTCGCTCTCATGTCCGCTAAACGGTGGGAAATCAAAATGGCAGTGGGTGTCGGTGAAGTCGTGCATCACAGCAGGCCACCCTCACCCGGCGGAATATCGCCCGGCAAGATAATCTCCATCGCAGCCAGTTTGGCTTCCGTCTGGGTAGCAAGATCGCGCGGGTGACTGATATCGGTAATGATCGGTGAAGGCATGATGACGTTTTCCGGCTGGATCAAACGGCGTGACAGCGCCTTCTTCACCTTCATGCCGTCCCGTTTGTCCTGCTCTACCAGCCAGTGGCCGACGGTCGCCAGGAAGTAACGCCCACACTTACGGCCCAGGTGATAGTCCTGATTGAGCGACGTGACGCGACTCCCCAGAGCATTACTGGCTAACGGCTTCGGTGGGAAAATCTCGAAGATGCGCAGCTTGCCGGGCGGTTTCTCAATAAACTGCTGAATACGGTGATAACTTTGTTCATGGTGTTGCAGGATGCGTACCATCTGCTGCAGGCTGCTTTCACTCAGCCAGTGCTCCATACGCTTCATCCACTGCGGTGTGTAATACATCTGCGACGGCACGGTACGGATCACCACTATGGTGTCCGCGCCACGGCGATAGGCCTCTTCAACCGGGATCGCATCGCTGATGCCGCCATCCTGATAACTGACACCGTCCAGTTCTACGCCCATACGGTAAAAACCGGGGATGGCACTGGAAGCCTTGAGGGCCGGCAACCAGCTTTCACGTTGCGCCGGCAGGTAGGCCGGTTCGAAGTCATCACTGCGGCAGGCACACATCAGGAATTCACGCCCATCAATCAGCTGTTTTTCCGCCACATCCATCGCCAACGGAACCTGTTGCGAAGTGGTATCGAGCAGCCAGTCGAGATCAATCAGATGCCCACCGCGCACAAAGCGCAACGGGTTAAAGAATTCAGCGGAGGTGGTGTAACGGGTGATCACCCGCCGCGCGTAGCCCATCTGGCCACAAATAAAAGCCGAGAGGTTCTGTGCGCCGGCAGAAGTGCCGATCATCAGATCAAAAGGATTAAAGCGGGCACGCTGAAACTCATCCAGCACGCCGGCGGTAAAAATGCCGCGCTGCCCGCCCCCTTCACATACCAGCGCCATTTTACCGGGCCGATAAGGTTTATACGCCAGCGGTTCGATATTGCCGAGCGTGATGGGTATTCTGTATCCCAACCCTGCATCCTCAGTGAGACGTTTTACCCGAGGATACCTTGTCTTGCTCTCTTCCGTAATCCTCTTGCAGTACACCAGAGAGGCAGTCATTACTTCCCATCAGCCAGATGCAGTCGCTGTCGGACCACTCCGCCAATGCCTGACACACCCGGCCCTTCAGCTGTTTCCAGCGTCCGAAGATGATGTCGCTATTCATGATTGACCTCCCTGCTAAGAGAAAAGGAATTAAGCTTTGTTACACTTTGAGAGAAAAGCTAAGGGCGTCGGCGGCCGGTAAACAGGCTAACCAGGAACAGAATGATACCCACGACGAAGACGATTTTTGCTGCCCAGGCGGCTGTACCCGCCAGCGTCCCAAAACCTAACGCCGCAGCAATCAATGCGATGACTAAAAAGATAATGCCCCAACGAAACATAAGCTTCTCCTTACCATAGTGAAAAAACGCATCGCAATCCGTGCCCTTCACGGGCGCTGCAAGATTGCAGGTCAGTTTCTTTTTTTGATGGTGCATCCTGGGTTAACCTTTCGGCTAACCCAGGATTTGGTGCTTGTTGTCACGCGTACTAAAAATTTATGGCTTAACGACCAGGTCGTTCTTGACGCTTTTCACGCCATCAATAGCCTTGGCGATGCTTTCTGCACGCTCTGCCTGCGCCTGAGTTTTCACTTCACCGGAAAGCTGTACCACACCGTCGGTGGTTTCTACTTTCACGTTGCGTGAAGGCACGATGTCATCGGCCAACAGCTTGGCTTTCAGCTCGCTGGTGGTTGCGGTATCACCGGCATAAGCCTTCACTGACTGTTTGCTTTCGTCTTTCACATGCAGCTTGTCGCTGACGGATTTGACGCCTTCTACTTTGCCGGCCACTTCAACAGCGTGCTCGGCCTGCGCCTGGCTACCGACAAAACCACTCAGGGTGACGGTGCCTTTTTCGGTTTTCACCGAGATATCGGTGCTGGAGATGGTTTTGTCATCGACCAGCGCACTTTTAACTTTAGCCGTTGTTGCGCTGTCATCCATGTAGCCGTCAACTTTTTTCATGGAGCTATCGATTTTGGCACCCGCGCTATCAGCGGCACTTGACGCTTTATTGAGCATAGTCTCTTCAGCCAGCGCGCTGCCACTAACCAGAACGGAACCCAAAACAACAGCCATCAGTGATTGTGCAAATTTAGTATTTTTCATCGATCTCTTCCTTTGGTTGTGGATCCAAAATGACTGCGGATCCTTCAGCCGCCATAACGCGGCCCACTCAGTAATACTTCACGATTTCTATACGTTAAAACAGTCACGTTAAACGATTGTTGTCACAGCAGGAGTATTGCAACGGCTGTGCCAATTTTAAAACACCCTTTAAAATCAACAACAAAACAAAAACAGTTTACTTTTCAGGCTAAAAACTGTCGCCTATTGGCGACAACACCAATCAGTAAAATCAATGTTATCGCTATGTTATTGATTTACATGGAATCACACTGTCTCTGATTGGCAACAGTGCCGAACAACTCGCTACCGTTATGACAAAATGCAGTGAATTACGCTTACCGGATCGGTTATGCCCTGTTAAATATAGACCATGTGGCAGAAAACGCAGGTATAGCTGAGCAAATCCTGGCGGATGCAGAGGGGCTGAAAAGATGAAGGAGACTTATTAATTAGCAGAATGGGGGAAACAATATGACAGCAGGGCACCCTAAGGCGCCCTGCTGTTCTGTTAGTGCTCGCGTGTTTTGCGGAATACCACTTCAGGGTAGCGTTCCTGGGTGATATTCAAGTTAACCATGGTTGGCGCAATGTAAGACAGGTTGTCACCGCCGTCCAACGCCAGGTTAAGCTCACACTTGCGCTTGAACTCTTCAAACTTCTTCACGTCGCTGCATTCAACCCAACGGGCAGTCGAAACGTTGACCGACTCGTACAAGGCTTCCACGTTGTATTCGCTTTTCAGACGCGCAACCACCACTTCGAACTGCAGCACACCGACCGCGCCGACGATCAAATCGTTGCTGGCGATTGGGCGGAATACCTGCACCGCCCCTTCTTCGGACAGTTGCACCAGGCCTTTCAACAGCTGTTTTTGCTTCAGCGGATCGCGCAGACGAATACGACGGAACAGCTCCGGCGCGAAGTTCGGAATACCGGTGAACTTCATGTCTTCACCCTGGGTGAAGGTATCGCCGATCTGAATGGTGCCGTGGTTGTGCAGACCAATAATATCGCCCGGGTAAGCTTCTTCCACGTGCGAACGGTCACCCGCCATAAAGGTCAGGGCGTCGGAGATCACCACGTCTTTGCCGGTGCGCACCTGGCGCAGCTTCATGCCTTTCTCATAGCGGCCGGAGACCACACGCATAAAGGCCACGCGGTCACGGTGTTTAGGATCCATGTTGGCCTGGATCTTGAACACAAAGCCGGTGAACTTCTCTTCCGCCGCCACCACTTCGCGGGTGCTGCTTTTACGCGGCATCGGCGCCGGTGCCCAAGACACCAGACCGTCGAGCATGTGGTCCACGCCGAAGTTACCCAAAGCGGTACCGAAGAATACCGGCGTCAAATCACCGCTCAGGAAAGCTTCATGATCGAACTCATGAGAGGCGCCCTGCACCAGTTCCAGCTCTTCACGCAGCTGCGCGGCCAGATCTTCACCCACGGCGGCGTCCAGCTCCGGGTTGTCCAACCCTTTGACAATACGCACTTCCTGAATGGTATGGCCTTTACCGGTCTGATAGAGGTAGGTTTCATCCTTGTACAGATGATAAACCCCTTTAAACAGCTTGCCGCAGCCGATAGGCCAGGTGATCGGTGAGCAAGCGATTTTCAACTCACGCTCAACTTCATCCATCACTTCCATCGGATCGCGAATATCGCGGTCCAGTTTGTTCATAAAGGTCAGGATCGGCGTATCGCGCAGACGGGTTACTTCCATCAGCTTGCGGGTACGATCCTCAACCCCTTTCGCGGCGTCGATCACCATCAAACAGCAGTCAACCGCAGTCAGGGTACGGTAAGTATCTTCGGAGAAGTCTTCGTGCCCTGGGGTGTCCAGCAGGTTAACCAGACATTCGCGATACGGGAACTGCATCACCGAGGTGGTGATCGAGATCCCACGCTGCTTTTCCATCTCCATCCAGTCGGATTTGGCATGCTGGTTTGAGCCACGGCCCTTTACCGTACCGGCGGTCTGGATAGCCTGTCCGAATAACAGCACCTTTTCGGTAATGGTCGTTTTACCGGCATCGGGGTGCGAGATGATGGCGAAAGTTCTTCTTTTCGAGACTTCGCGGGCAAATTCACTAGGAGACATGTTTTTCAGATTCTACAGTTAGTCCGCCCTGCGAAAGTATCAGAACGCGCCGCGCACGGCGCCAGGCAAAGCGGTAAATAAAAGATAATAGCCGGGCATTTTCGCTGATTTACCCACCGGTGACAATCAATGCTTTTCCCGGCGGGAAAGTTAGGATCGAGATATTCGCTATGCCAACGGCAGCGCCATGACTATCGCGTCTTCACGCCCATGGGCAACAGGGTAGTAGTTACGACGGATGGTCACTTCATTAAAGCCGAGATCTTCGTACAGCGCGATGGCGGCACGGTTGGAGGCACGCACTTCCAGCCACAGCGTAAACACGCCACGGGGTTCCAGTTCTGCAATCAGCGCTTCCAGCAATTGACGGCCGAACCCTCGCCGTTGCCAGTCGGGATGAATGGCGATGTTGAACAGCGTGGCTTCATCCAGCACGATTTGGGTGATGGCAAAACCCGCCATCTGCCCGTCGGCTTCCAATTTCAGGTTAAGGTAGCGATCGCCCTGATTACTGGTAAGGGTGGCCTGCGTCCAGGGAAAGTTGTGGCTGGCTTGCTCAATCTTGAAGGCTGTGGCCAGGTCGGCCGCGGTCAGGGTAGAAATAGTGTTCATGATGACAAATCTGCTGCCAGAGTGCGCGTTTGGCACTCGCATCGAGAGAAAGCTCGGCCAGTGCCGGGCTGTGTAGTTGCGCGCCGGCCACCGCAAGCGGCTCCGCAACGCCCAACCGCCAACTGTTGCATTCGGTATCCTCAGGTAACATCGCCACCTGGTCCGGCGTCAGGGCATAAGTTTGTGCCGGGGTCAGCCCCAGGCTGCGCAGCACGTCGCAAAACAGTGGATCGTTAGGTTCAGGCAACGCCTGCGCCACGATCAGCAAACGCACCTCGGGTGGCAGACTGACCGCCACTTCGCCCTGCAACACGCCCGGGCGGCGCAATGTCCACTGCGTAATACCCAGTTGTTGTAACAGCCAGTCGCGTTTTGATGCCATGCCGATTCCTGTCAGGATCTACCCGTTGTGGTGCGCCATGCCTGCCATGCGCCGCGCTATGCTAACAAACCCGCGCGGCCTGCGCCAACAAACCCGTCGAACATATCGCCACAAAGCTCTATAATCCCCGGTCTAATTTCTAGGAGCCAAAACCTGATGTCTGCATTAACCCCCGCCAGTGAAGTCATGCTGCGCCACAGTGATGAGTTTATCGAACGCCGCGTTCTGTTCGCCGGTGACCTGCAGGACGCCCTGCCGGCCCAATTTGAGGCCGCGGATGTGCGTGTCCATACCCAGCAATACCATCACTGGCAGTTACTGAACCGGGCGATGGGTGACAACGTGCAGTACGGCCTGACCGTAGATGCCGCGTTCGTCGCCGAGTGCGATACGCTGATCTACTACTGGCCGAAGAGCAAACAGGAAGCGCAATTCCAGCTGTGCAACATTCTGGCATTGCTGCCGGTAGGCACTGACGTGTTCGTGGTGGGTGAGAACCGCAGCGGCGTGCGCAGCGCAGATCAGATGGTGGAAGACTACGCCACACTGGTTAAAATCGACAGCGCCCGCCGCTGTGGCCTGTATCACGGTCGTCTGGATACCCAGACCGAATTCAACCTGGAAGACTGGTGGGAAAGCTATCAGTTGCACGATCTGGAAGTGAAAACCCTGCCGGGCGTGTTCAGCCGCGACGGGCTGGATGTTGGCAGCTCACTGCTGCTGTCGACCCTGGATAAACACATGAAAGGCAAAGTGCTGGACGTGGGTTGTGGTGCCGGCGTAATGGCCTCGGTGCTGTCCAAACTGTCGCCAAAAATGAAGCTGACCCTCAGCGACGTCAACGCCGCAGCCATTGAATCCAGCCGCGCGACGCTGGCCGCCAACGGCATTGAAGGTGAAGTGATCGTCAGTAACGTCTATTCCGACATTACCGGCCGTTTCGATCTGATCATCTCCAACCCGCCGTTCCATGATGGGTTGCAAACCAGCCTGACCGCCGCGGAAACCCTGATCCGCGGTGCGTTAAAGCACCTGCCTATCGGCGGTCGTCTGCGCATCGTGGCTAACGCCTTCCTGCCGTACCCGGACATTCTGGATGCCACCTTCGGCAGCCATGAAGTGCTGGCACAAAACGGCCGCTTCAAGGTGTACCAGGCAACCGTTGCCCGTGCGCCACGCGATGGCAAGAAGAAAAAGTAAGTCCCCCCGACTCACGAATATCGGCTATCAGGGCGCAGCGTTCACACGCCGCGCCCTTTTTTTAACCGTTGATATAGGTCATCGACTCTGCGCCGTAGCGTGCGCCTGCCGCCGCCTGCAATGGGAACACCGCCTCAATCGCCGCCAGCTCCGCCTTGTTCAGCGTCAATTCGGCCGCCGCAATGTTCTCTTCCAGATAACGACGGCGCTTGGTACCCGGGATCGGCACGATATGTTGGCCCTGCGCCAATACCCAGGCCAACGCCAGCTGTGACGGCGCCACGCCTTTCTGTTTGGCCAGTGCGGTCACTTTCTCCACCAGCGCCAGATTGCGGGCAAAGTTTTCCCCCTGGAAGCGCGGATTGCTGCGGCGGAAGTCGTCGGCGTCCAAATCTTCCGGCCGCTGGATCGCCCCGGTCAGGAAACCTCTGCCCAGTGGACTGTAAGGAACAAAACCAATGCCCAGCCGCTCACAGGCCGCCAATACCCCTTGCTCGGCATCACGCGTCCACAATGAATACTCGGTCTGCAAAGCGGTTATCGGATGTACCTTATGTGCACGCTCCAGCGTAGCGACCGAAGCCTCACTCAACCCGATGTAGCGGATTTTACCTTCGCTTATTAGATCCGCCATGGTGCCAACCACCTCCTCGATCGGCACCTCAGGATCCACCCGATGCTGGTAATAAAGATCGATCACCTCGACCCCAAGCCGTTGCAGGCTGCCCTCCACCGAACGACGGATATACTCCGGCCGACTGCTGACGCCCCGGGCGCTGGGATCGGCCGGATCGCGCAGGATGCCAAATTTGGTGGCCAGGAAGACCTGCTGCCGTTTGCCCTTGATCGCTTTGCCAATCAACTGTTCATTGGTGTGCGGCCCGTACATGTCGGCGGTGTCCAGCAGGGTCACCCCCAGCTCCAGCGCCCGATGCAGGGTAGCAATGGCTTCTTGTTCATCCTGCGCCGTCGAATAAAAATCACTCATCCCCATGCAGCCCAGACCCAGGGCGGAAACGATCGGGCCATTGGGACCTAATTGGCGTTGTTGCATTGTGTTGCCCTCATGCGGTTGGTCTCAGCGGAGTGCTGGTGCAACAGAGTCTGGTTGTTTACCCTGAAAAGATAAATAATGCAGATTGCTCATCACTGTTCATATATCGCTAACAATAGGGAGCGGCAAGATGGATCAGATCCAGGCCATGCGCATTTTCACCCGCATTGTCGAACTGGGCAGCTTCAGCCGGGCGGCCGAACGCTTGCAACTGCCACGTGCCACGGTCAGCAATGCGCTCAAGCGGCTCGAGCAGCGCCTCGGCGTCCGCCTGTTGATCCGCACCACCCGCCAGGTCCAGGTGACCAGCGAAGGTACGCTTTATTATCAGCGCTGCGTGCAGTTGCTGGGTGCGCTGGAAGAGGCGGACACGCTGTTCAGCCACCATAAACTGCAGCCCTCCGGCAAGGTGCGCATTGATATGCCCCATTCGCTGGCGCGTGAAATCGTGATCCCCGCCCTGGATGACTTTTACCAGCGCTATCCGGATCTGACTCTGGCATTGGGCGCCAACGACACTCATGTGGATTTGCTGCGTGAGGGAGTGGATTGCGTGCTGCGCGCCTGGGAAACCGAAGATGACAGCCTGGTGGCGCGGCGCATCGCCATGCTGCCACAGCTGACCTGCGCCTCTCCCGGCTATCTGGCTGCGTTCGGCGTACCCCAGTCGATTGACCAATTGCAGCAGCATCAGGCGGTGGGTTATTTTTCCCTCACCAGTAACCGCAATTACCCGCTGGAGTTTTGCCGCAACGGCAAAGTGGAGTTACGCGATTTGCCCGCCAGGTTAAGCGTCAGCGGGGCCGACGCTTACACCAGTGGCTGTCGTGCCGGCATGGGGCTGATACAGGCGGCGCACTACTCGCTGGCACCCTGGCTGCAGAAAGGGGAATTAGTCGAAGTGCTGGCAGACACCCCGCCGCCGCCAATGCCAATTTACATCATGTATCCCCCCGGTCGGTTCCTTGCGCCCCGGGTCAGGGTATTGATTGACTGGCTGATTTGGCTGTTTGAGCAGTACCAATCACCTAAAACGGACGTTTTTCCAGCAAACGCCCGCAAACAGGGGAAATAACTATTGACGTCCCCGCCAAAATCTCTAGAATTCGCCTCCGTGGTAACGTTACTCCGGTAATGTTTCTTGGAATGCGAAGGTGGCGGAATTGGTAGACGCGCTAGCTTCAGGTGTTAGTGTCCTTACGGACGTGAGGGTTCAAGTCCCTCTCTTCGCACCAAATAACCACATGATTTATATTGCACAGCATCAATGCGAAGGTGGCGGAATTGGTAGACGCGCTAGCTTCAGGTGTTAGTGTTCTTACGGACGTGAGGGTTCAAGTCCCTCTCTTCGCACCAAGCTGGTGATATAAATCGAAAGCAAAGTAAAGATATCGGCTGTGCGAAGGTGGCGGAATTGGTAGACGCGCTAGCTTCAGGTGTTAGTGTTCTTACGGACGTGAGGGTTCAAGTCCCTCTCTTCGCACCAATCGATAACTCTCTCCGGTAATATCCCCAAAGAAATCCCCAATCGAAACGATGAAGAACACGCGAAAGCGTGGTTTTGCGTTTTCAGCCCAGATTGAAGTTCAGACCGATCGCGGCCAATCCGCCGGCCAGTGCCATGCAGGAAGGCAACAACAGGTAGTGTCGCCAGCGACTGTTGAACAGCATCACCAATGTGGCCAGCATAGCGATCACAATCAGCGTGCGCAGTTGCATCATATCCAGGTTGATCAATGCCAGTAACGGCATCAAGGCGCATGGCAGTAAAACGCCCCAGGCGCTGGCCAAACGGTTGCCGAGGCACCAACTGACGCCCCACAATCCACACGCGGTAATCATGGCTGCAATCATGATAACCCTACCCTTCAAGTGATAATGAGAACCAATATCATATACCACTTTTTTTCACTGCGCATCATTTTCGCCGCAACAACCAAACCCGGATGACACAGCGGTTGAAAAATGATAGTTTGCCATAAGAAAATTCTTAGTCTTATTCGCATGTTAATAATCACAATCTACAACCATACAATGCGGGTGTTTAATTCACACCAACAGAATTTTTCGCAACCTTAATTTTTCGACAGATCGATATTGTAAAGAGTGAACCCCGTATGAACGCGCGTTCTTATCAGGAACTGCTGAACAGCAAACACCGCTTATCATTATTTTTATTTTTATTGATGAACGCTGCCTCTTCCGTATTTACTTTATTAGTCCCATTTCAAAACAAACCCGCTTTTACCCTACCTTTAATAGGTATACCGCTATTTTGTCTGGCAGCACTGTTATTTACCCTGCAGTCTCCGCGGTTATACGTCAAAAAACTGAATCTATTTTCCTGCGTGCTCGGCCTGCTGTGGGCGGCGCATATTTACCTTAAAAGTCAGCACTGTGCGCCGAACAATCAAAGTTTTCTATTAATTAGTCTGTTCAGTATGTTCTTTATCAGTGCCATTGCCTTGACCGATAACTTTATCGCCTTTTGCCTGCATGCCGTTCCATCAGCATTAGTCATTCTATTACTCGACGGCATGCACAATACCATGCGGATTGTATTCACTACGCTCTTGCCAATTATCGCATTCTCCATCCATCACCTGATGCTCAAACGCAGCGAACTCTTTACTCAAACGCTGGTGGCGAATCTGTATAACGAACGGGACAGATTCAGCAATTTAAGCATGATCGACCCCTTAACCGGGCTTTATAACCGCCGTGGTCTGGAGAATAAAATCACTATGTTGCCGACGCCTCCGTCGGACTGTCATTTCGTGGTGTTGCTCGATATCGATCACTTCAAGGCTTATAACGATAGCTATGGTCACACCATGGGTGACCAGGCGCTGGTGCAGGTGGCCATCGCTATCCGCGATTCGGTGCGTTCGCGCGATATCGTGGTGCGCTACGGCGGGGAAGAGTTCCTGGTGCTGCTGACCAATGTGAGTGAGGATTACGCCACCCAGGTGGCTGAAAGGGTGCGGCAGCGGGTGCAGGAACTAAAAATTCCCCATCGCTTTAACCAATTTGAAACCACCACAGTCACGCTCAGTGCAGGGATTTCCGCGCTGAACAAGCTGGATGTCGCCTCGGCGATCCGGGCGGCCGACGCCGCGTTATATCAGGCGAAAAACAACGGGCGCAATAATATTCAGCTGGCACCCAGCATTCAGCCCGCCGCTGTGTGAGCCGGCGGGCAGTGAGCTTAGCGACGGCGCTGCTGCAGACCGTAAACAAATACCACGGCGAAGCACAGTAGCGGCAGGAAATACGACAACGCGGTGCTGTAGCGATCCGCCAGTGCCC
This sequence comes from Serratia proteamaculans, assembly GCF_008830365.1. Classification (GTDB taxonomy): domain Bacteria; phylum Pseudomonadota; class Gammaproteobacteria; order Enterobacterales; family Enterobacteriaceae; genus Serratia; species Serratia proteamaculans. The sequence continues at coordinate 239,386 of NZ_WBKI01000003.1, forward strand.
CCATAAAGTAAGGCATGATGGCACCGCCAACGATCGCCATGATCATAAAGGAACTGGCGCGCTTGGTGTGTTTACCCATGTTTTTCACCCCGAGGGCGAAAATGGTCGGGAACATGATCGACATAAAGAAGAATACGGCGATCAGCGCCACTACCGAGATCCCATCCATACTGAGCATGACCACACCGCACAGCACAATGTTAACCAGCGAGTAAATCATCAGCAGCGTGGCCGGCTTGACCCTGCCCATCAGCCAGGTGCTGAAGAAGCGCCCCACCATAAAGCAAATCATGGCGATGGAGAGCAAATAGGACGCGCTTTGGTTGGAAACATCGCTCCAGTGTTCGGTGGCGTAGTTAATAAAGAACGCACCGACCCCGACCTGTGCCGCCACGTAGAAGAACTGGGTAATCACGCCGCCAACAAAGTGCTTGTGCTGCCAAAGCCCCTGGGCAATTTCACCGTGCTCCGGTTGCTCTTCCTCGCGAATGTCCGGCAAGCGGGTGCGGCTGAATAAAAAGGCAATCAGCAGTACCAGCACGGCGATCGCCACATAGGTCATCTTCACCGCACTTTGGTCACCGCTGCTCGGCCCCTGGGTGGCAGAGAAAAACAGCGTACCGCCGATCATCGGGCCGATAAACTGCCCTAATCCGTTAAACGACTGGGACAGGTTCAGCCGCCGTTCGGCCCCCTGTGCGTCCCCCAATACCGTGGCATAAGGGTTGGCTGCAGTTTCCAGGCAACCCAGCCCGCAGGCAATCACAAACAGCGCGAACAGGAACATGCCAAAACTGTTGGCGGAGGCCGCCGGTACAAACAGCAATGCCCCCAACGCATACAGGCACAGCCCGATCAGAATGCCGGCCTTGTAGCCTTTCTTGTCCATAAAATAGCCGGCGGGCAGCGCCACCAGGAAGTAGGCACCAAAATACGCCGCCTGTAATAATCCCGATTGCGCTTTGGTAACGTGCAGGGTTTCCTGAAAGTGTTTATTTAATACGTCCAACAGGCCATACGACAGCCCCCACATAAAGAACAGGCTGGTAACCAAAATAAAAGCCCAGCGCAGATTGGCCGTCGCCTTGGCGCCCACCTGAGGGGGGGCAGCAGTTTTTTCAGCAAGCATTGATATATCCTCGGTAGGGTAACGATGTCAGTGTTATTGTTTTTGCAAAGAGAATATCCGCTCCATCTCCACCCATTTTTCGCCTTGCGGCGTCCAGGGGGTGGCCACCTGGTAGTGCCACATCAGGGCTTCCCAGCGCTGCACGTGGGGATTGCTCAAACCGGCGGCGTTAAACCGCTCGGCATCGAACCCGCTACTGACTTCAACGATCATGAACAGCCGGGTACCCAGCCGGTAAATCTCCATATCCTGAATACCGTGCTCACGCAGGTGGGCGGCAATCTCCGGCCAGATACGCTGATGGTGAACCAGGTACTCCTCGATCAAAGCCGGTGAATCGACCAGATCGAGCGCTTGACAAAAGCGCTGCCCCGTTCCCGCCGCGCCACTCATGTGATCGCCCGGTCGAGATGCAGATAGCCACCGTCCACCGACACCCATTGCCCGGTGGTGTGTGACGAACGCGATGAGATCAGAAACACCACGGTGTTGGCGATTTCCTGCGGCGTGGTCATCCGCTGTTCGAAAGGAATGCGCGCGGTAATTTTCTCAAGCTGCTGCTCCGGCTGCTCGAAGGTATTGATCCAGCGCTGGTACTGCGGCGTGATCACTTCTGCCGGCACCACCGCATTCACCCGGACCCCTTGATGGCGGAGCGATACCGCCCACTCACGCGTCAAAGCCAGCACCGCGCCCTTGGCGGCGGTATAGCCACTGGTGCCGCCCTGCCCGCTGAGTGCGGTCTTGGAGGCAATATTGACGATGGCTCCCTTACTGCTTTGCAACGCCGACTGGCACAGGTGCGCCATCAGGTAGTAATGAATCAGGTTTTTCTCCAGCGATCCGACAAAGGCTTCCCGCCCGGCTTCCAGCCCCACGCCGTCGTTAACCCCGGCGTTGTTCACCAAGGCATCGATACGGCCGAAGGTTTCTTGTGTTTGTGCCACCGCCCGCCGGCAGTCATGTTCTTCACACAAATCGGTGATGATCACCGTGCTCTGCGGCTGCAACCGACGCAGCTGCGCCAAAAACTCTGCCTCCGGCACGGCATTAGTGACAATCACCGGGATCGCCCCCTCTTCCGCCAGCAGTTGGGAGACAGCCGCACCGATGCCGGAGCCGCCACCGGTCACCATCACCACCTTATCTTTCAGATACAGATCCATAACCAGACTCCGTTAACCCATAAATTCGGCAGGCCGTCCCCCCCCAAATCTCCGCCTGTTGCGAAGGACTCAGCATGGCGATGGCCTGCTCACTCAGTTGATAAACCTGGCCGTAATCACCGGCCAGCAGGCACACCGGCCAGTCGGATCCGAACATCAGTCGCTGCGGACCGAACGCCTCCAGCGCCGCCTCAAAAAACGGCAGTAACTGCGAGGCTTGCCAATGCCCGTTGGGGGCTTCGGTGATTAACCCGGACAGCTTGCAGACCACGTGCGGCAACGCCGCTAAGGGTTTGATTTGCCGCGCCCAGTGTTCTGCACCCCGGGCGATATCCGGTTTGCCGAAATGGTCCAGCACCAGCCAGTAATCGTCATGTTCGGCGGCAAACTGCATCGCCGCCGACAAATGCCGGTGAGTGACCAAAATGTCGTAAACATACCCCTGTCGCTGCACCGCCTGCATACCACGCCGCACTTCCGGCCGTGTCAGCCAGGCGTCCGGCTGCGGTTCGTCCTGCACCAGATGACGCAAGCCGCGCAGCAAAGGCTGTTGCTGCAGTTCCTCCAGCTTTTGCGACAACCGGGGAGCGGTGATGTCCAGCCAGCCCACGACACCGCATACGCCTTGGCTTTGCTGCACCTGCGCCAGCAACGTCTGGGTTTCCTGCTCACACTGGCGGGCCTGCACCACCAGCGCACCGTCAAAACCGTGCTGTTGCAGCAGGGGTTCAAGCTGTTTCGGGCCAAAATCCTGTCGCAACACCGCCATCTGCTCGTTGATCCACGGATAACGTTGCGGATGGAAATGCCAGTAATGTTGATGGGCATCGATGCGCAGCATGGCCTGTTGCCCGTTCAACCGCGGAACCGGTATTGTTCGAGCGACGCCGCATGCATCTCAATCGAATAACCGGGATTGAGCGGCGGCATGTAGGCCGCTCCCTTGACCTCACAAGGGTGGACAAAATGTTCATGCAGATGATCGACGTATTCGATCACCCGGCCGTCGTGGGTACCGGCAATGCACAGATAGTCGATCATCGACAGATGCTGAACGTATTCGCACAATCCCACTCCCCCGGCATGCGGGCACACCGGCAGCTGGTATTTGGCCGCCATCAGCATCACCGCCAGTACTTCGTTGACGCCACCAAGACGGCAGGCATCTATCTGCACCACGTCAATCGCCTCGCGCATGATGAACTGCTTGAACATGATGCGGTTTTGACACATCTCACCGGTGGCCACCTTGACCGGATGCACCCCTTCGCGGATACGGCGATGCCCTTCCACGTCGTCCGGGCTGGTCGGTTCTTCGATAAACCAGGGTTTGGCGAATGCCAGATGCTTCACCCAGGGAATGGCGTCGTTGACTTCCCACACCTGATTGGCATCGATCATCAGTTGACGATCGGGGCCGATTACCTCGCGGGCAATGCGCACCCGGCGGATATCATCTTCCAGATCGCGTCCCACCTTCAGCTTCAGGTAAGAGAAACCGGCATCGACCGCTTCCTGACACAGCCGGCGCAGCTTGTCGTCCGGATAGCCCAGCCAGCCGGCGGAAGTGGTATAGCAGGGGTAACCCTCCTGCAGCAGCCGCTCCAGGCGCTGTTCTTTGCCCTGCGCCCGTTGTCTGAGCAGGGTGAGCGCTTCCTGCGGAGTAATGCAGTCGGTGATGTAGCGAAAATCAATGCAACGCACCAGCTCCTCGGGAGTCATCTCGGCCACCAGCCGCCACACCGGCTTGCCCTCGGCTTTGGCCCATAGATCCCAAACCGCATTGATCACCGCCCCGGTCGCCAGGTGGATCGCTCCCTTGTCCGGGCCGATCCAGCGCAACTGGCTGTCACTGGTAAAACACCGCCAGAAAGCGCCCATATCGGCGGCGATCTCTTCCAGCGACACCCCGACGATCTGATGCTCCAGCGCGCGGATCGCCGCGCAGCAGATCTCATTGCCGCGGCCAATGGTAAAGGTCAGCCCGTGTCCACTCAGATCGTCGCGATCGGTCTCCAGGATCACGTAGGCAGCGGAGTAATCCGGATCCGGATTCATCGCGTCGGATCCGTCCAGCGCCAGCGAGGTGGGGAAGCGGATATCTTCAACCCGCAGTGCGGTAATCTTCGTCATGGCAGTGCTCCCCATCAGGCTTGTACGGTTGTTTGATGCTGTTCACCCAAACCTTCAATCCCCAGGCGCATCGTCTGCCCGGCCTTCAGGTAGACCGGCGTTGGCTTCTGCCCCATGCCGACACCCGGTGGCGTGCCGGTAGAGATCACATCGCCCGGCTGCAGGCTCATAAAGCGGCTCAGATAGCTGATGATTTGGGGAATGCGGAAGATCATGGTGCTGGTGTTGCCGTCTTGATAGCGCTTGCCGTCCACCTCCAGCCACAGATTCAGGCTATGGGGATCGGCAATTTCATCGGCGGTCACCAACCAGGGGCCGGTGGGGCCAAAGGTGTCGCACCCCTTGCCCTTGTCCCAGGTGCCGCCGCGTTCGATCTGGAATTCACGCTCCGAGACGTCGTTAATCACGCAGTAGCCGGCGACGTGCTGCATCGCGTCCTGCTCGCTGATATAGCGTCCGCCCTGACCAATGATCACGCCCAGCTCCACCTCCCAGTCGGTCTTGAGCGAGTCACGCGGAATTTGCACCTGATCGTTAGGCCCCACCACCGCGCTGGTCCACTTGCTGAACACCACCGGCTCAGAAGGGATCGCCGCGCCGGTTTCCGCCGCATGATCGGCATAATTCAGACCAATGCAGATAAATTTGCCGATGTGGCCCACGCATGGCCCCAAACGCGGCTGTCCGGCCACCGTCGGCAGTTGGTTGATGTCCAGCACGCGCAGCTTGTCCAAAGCGTCGGGCAACAGTGCCTCACCGCGCAGATCGGCGATATGCTGTGAAAGGTCACGGATCTGCCCCTGACTGTCTAATATTCCCGGACGTTCCTGCCCCGGTGCGCCATAGCGTAAAAGTTTCATCCTGTCCTCACTGTAGAAAAATGTGTCGGGCGTCACTGCCTGGAGTTCCGGGCCTCAGTTGCTCCAGCCACCGTCAATAATCTGCACCGTACCTGTGGTATAGGAACTGGCGTCGGACGCCAGATAGAGCGCCAACTGGGCAATCTCACCGGTGGTACCGATGCGGCCAATCGGCTGGCGGGCCACAAACGCCTGATACACCTCTTCTTCGCTGCAGCCCTGCTCACGCGCCTGTTCGGCAATACGCTGGCGCAGCGACGGTGATTCCACCGTGCCGGGACAAATGGCGTTACACCGGATACCCTGAGTGACGTAATCCGCCGCCACTGAACGCGTCAGGCCAATCACCGCCGCCTTGCTGGCGCTGTAAGCGAAGCGGTTCGGCACCCCTTTCACGCTGGAAGCGACCGACGACATGTTGATAATCGAACCGTTTTTGCGCGCCAGCATGCCGGGCAAGAAGGCACGGATCATGTGGAACATCGCCGTCACATTAAGATCGAGGGCAAACGCCCACTGCTCTTCGCTACACTCGAGGATCGAGCCGCTGTGTACCACACCGGCGCAGTTGAACAGCACGTCTATCGGCCCCAGGGTTTCCGCCGCCGCGGCGATTGCCGCGGTATCGGTCACGTTCAGCGTCATCGGTCGAATACCGGGCAGCCCCTGCAGTTGTTCGGTGTTGATATCGGTGGCGATCACCTCGGCGCCCGCATCGGCAAACAGCCTGGCGGTACTGAAGCCAATCCCCTGTCCAGCGGCGGTGATCAGCACGCGTTTTCCAGTTAAATTCATTTTCGCTCCCTTGGCCTAAAGGCCTAATGGTCAGGCCATTAACGGCGTTTAAAGGTCGGACCTTTAACATGACAAAATACGCTTTACGCGTTATGGTTTGGTGAGAATGTTATGAGACACACTTAAAACAGCATTTTGATTAACCAATTTTTTACACTTGAATAACGATTACTCAAGCGGCTTGAGCAATATTTGTGCGCAGCATCACTTAACTTCGAACAGCCTAAGGTAAAAAATGCCGATCACCAGACTGGAAAACCCTCGTATTTACAGGCAGATAGCTGATCAACTGAAACGGCTCATCGATAATAATGAATTTCCACCAGGCAGTCGCCTGCCGTCTGAGCGGGATCTGGCCCAGCAGTTACAGGTCAGCCGGGCCTCCGTGCGTGAGGCGCTGATCGCACTCGAAGTGATTGGTCTGGTGGATGTCAAAGTCGGCAATGGGGTGATCGTCCGGGCGCAGACGCCGGTAATGATTTCGCAGGAACCGGTGATGGCACAGGCCGGGCGCGGTCAGTGGTCGGAAATCGACGATGAGCTGAATATCGAGCTGGATTTTAATGCCGAGCTGCCGCCCTTCTCACTGCTGCAAACCCGCCTGTTGATCGAACCGGAAACCGCCGCGCTGGCCGCCCGCCATGCTACTGACCAGGAGCTGGCAGGCATCCGTGCCGCCTACGAACAAAACTGCCGTGATAACCGTGAAGGATCGGCCACCCACCCCGGCGACCGGCTGTTCCATATCCGCATCGCCCAGGCCAGCGGCAACCCGGCCTACGCCTTTATCATCGGCCACCTGCTCGGCCACCGCTATGGCAGCATGTTCCGCGTACTGCAGCGCAACTATACGCCGGACGATATGTCGCACCGTTCTGAGCAGGAACATCAGGCCATTTTAACGGCGATCGAAGCGCGTGACGTGCGCGGTGCGCGCAAGGCGATGAAAGCCCATCTGGATCAGGTGATCGCCATTTTCACCCGCGCACAGTAAGTCGATTCGGCATCATCAGGGCGGCGAAAAATTATTTATCAAACCGCTCTTTTTTCCACATGCAGCCAGGGCCGAGGCACATTACACTGACAACAGATAAGACCGGGTCATACTGCGGCCACGGCCTCTCCCTGTTGCCTTTTAAAATGGATAACGACCGTTGAAGAACTCTTTCTCCGCTTCATTGCTGGCGCTGAGCCTGTGTGCCGCCCCGCTGGCCGCACAGGCCGCCGCACCGCAGCTGGCCTCGCAAATTGTCGACCAGTATGCCGAACATATTTTCTACAACAGCGGTGCCACCGGGATGGCACTGGTGGTGATCGACGGTAATCAGGTGGTTAACCGCAGTTTTGGCGACACCAAACCCGGCAATAATCTGCGCCCGCGCCCGGATTCCCTGATCCGCATCGCCTCTATCACCAAGCTAATGACCAGCGAAGTGATGGTCAAGATGGCGGCAGAAGGCCGGGTCAAGCTCAGCGATCCGCTGCGCAAATATGCCCCGCAAGGCGCTTACGTCCCGGCTTATAACACTCGCCAACCGATCACGTTACTGAACCTGGCAACCCACACCAGCGCACTGCCGCGTGAACAACCGGGCAAGAAGCCGCCGAAAACACCGGTTTTTACCTGGCCGACCAAGGCACAGCGCTGGCAGTGGCTGGAACATGCCAACGTCGCGGTGCCACCGGGCGTACGTGCCTCTTATTCCAACCTGGCGTATGACCTGCTGGCCGACGCGCTGTCGCGTGCGGCGGGCAAACCCTACAGCGCCCTGCTGAAAGAAAAGATCACCGCACCGCTCGGCATGGTCGACACCACTCTCACCCCAAGTGCCGAACAGTGCTCACGCCTGATGGTGGCTTCAGCCGGCCCCAGCGCCTGCCGTGATACCACTGCCGCGGCCGGCAGCGGCGGCGTTTACTCCACGCCGCGCGACATGCAGCGCTGGATGCAGCAGTTCCTGACCTCCAATGTTTCCGGCTCACGTAAATCGACCGCCGCCAGCGAACAGACCATGTATTTCCAGCGTAACGATCTGGTGTCGCTAAAAGGCATGGACGTCCCGGGTGAAGCCAGCGCGCTGGGGCTGGGCTGGGTGTATATGGCACCGAACGGTGAGTTGCCGGGGATTATTCAGAAAACCGGCGGGGGTGGCGGCTTTATTACCTATATGGCGATGATCCCGCAAAAAAACGTCGGGGTATTTGTGGTGGTGACCCGCTCGGAACTAAGCAAATTCACCAACATGAGCGATCCGGTGAACCGGCTGGTAAGTGATTTGGCGGCGAATAAAAGTTAACGCCATGGGGCGCAGCGGTGAGCTGCGCCCATTATAGTCAGGCCAGAGCCAGTCTTTCGTGCATCACCGGATGGAAGTTGCGCTTGAAGTAGATCAGCCCGTTGCCGGCAGCGCTTACCACGATCTGGCGGATCTGCACCAGATACACCTGATGGGTGCCGATGCTCTGGATCTGCTCGATCTCCCCTTCCAGGCTGGCCAGCGTGTTACGCAGCACCGGCTGCCCCAGTGTGCCGTTCTGCCAGTCATCCAGACGAAAACGCTCTTCCATGCTGACCTCGGTCATACCGGCAAAGTGGCGTGCCATCAGCTCCTGCTCATGGTTCAACACGTTGACGCACAGCCGCTGATTGGCCTGAAATACCGGGTTCATCGCGCTGTTGCGGTTTATGCACACCAGCAGCGTCGGTGGTGTATCGGTCACCGAGCACACCGCGGTGGCAGTGATACCACAGCGCCCTGCCGGGCCGTCGGTTGTGACGATATTCACCGCTGCGGACAGGCTGGCCATGGCGTCGCGAAACAGCAGACGGTGTTCATTTTCCTGAGACATACAAACCTCCTTGCGGATCACTTAAGCAGTCTATCCAACTGATTAATATCGTCGTTGTTATGCAGATGCGGCACTTTCCAACCGTGCTGGTCGTAGTCGGACAGGCATTTGTCGACCATCTCCATCATCTTGCCCATGGTGCCGGATCCCTGCGCCTGACGCAGGCACTGCAGGCGGATCTCATCCTGGCTGCCGGCATAGTTGATCTCGTACAGTTCGTGACGACCACCGAACTCACTGCCGATCGCATCCCACATCAGCTTGAGGATCTTGATGCGCTCGACGTGATCCATACCGTCGGATCCGCGCACATAGCGGGACAGGTACTTGTCGATCTCCGGGTTATTCATGTCACGCACGCTGGACGGTAGGTAAATCAGGCCGCTGGTGACGTTCTTTTCGATGATGTTCTTCACCTTGGCGTAGGCCATTGGTGCCATCACGCGGTAAGTCTGTAGCGCAGCGGAATCCGGCAGATAAGCGCCATTTTCCCACTTGGTGGCTTCGGCACACATCGCATCGGTCAGCGACCAGAACAGATTGCGCCAGGCTACCACTTCGCCCAGATCGGCCTGCACGCCCCGGAACTCCAGCACCCCGGTACAGGACAGGCTCTTTTGCAGCAGCGCAGTGATAAAGTCCATCTTCACCGCCAGGCGAACACAGGCCTGTAACGGGAACAAGCGGGCAAACCCCCCTTCGGTGCTCCAGCGACGACAACGGTCGAAATCGCGGTAGATCAGCACGTTTTCCCACGGGATCAACACATGATCCATAATCAGGATCGCATCGTTCTCATCAAAACGGCTCGAGAGCGGGTAATCGAACGGCGATCCGGTGGCACCGGCCACCAGTTCATAGGAGGCGCGGGAGATCAGTTTCACCCCTTCGGCATCCATGGGTGCGACAAACATCAGCGCGAAATCCGGGTTATCACCCATCACCTGAGCCGAACCGAAGCCGATAAAGTTGTAGTGGGTCAGCGCCGAGTTGGTCGCTACCACCTTGGCACCACTGACGATAATGCCGGCGTCGGTCTCTTTTTCCACCTGAATAAACACGTCTTTTACTTCGTTGACCGGCTTGTGGCGGTCAATCGGCGGGTTGACGATAGCGTGGTTAAAGTACAGCCCGGTTTCCTGAATGCGTTTGTACCAGTGGCGGGCGTTGTCGGCGAACTGGCCGTAAAACTCGGGATTAGCGCCCAGCGCGGAGCCGAAGGCCGCTTTGTAGTCCGGGGTGCGCCCCATCCAGCCGTAGCTCTGACGCGACCAGTCGGCGATGGCGTCACGCTGTTGACGCAGCTCCTCCGGGCTGCGGGCATAGCGGAAGAATTTGTGGGTGTAGCCGCCGTTGCCGGTATCGGTCCCCCAGCACAGGCGGTCCTGGCTAACCGGGTCATGCAGTGCGTCGTACAGTTGACCGACCGAGGCCGCCGCATTACGGAATGCCGGATGGGTAGTCACGTCTTTCACCCGCTCGCCATAGATATAAATTTCACGGCCGTCCTGCAAGCTCTTCAGGTATTCGTCACCGGTGAACGGGCGTTTGTTGTCAGCACGAAAGTCTTCAGGTTTCATTTTAGTCTTCCTCGTAATCGGTATTTTAGGGGCCGTGGGCTCGGCCACTTGTTAAAATAATGTTTTCTTTTGGTTGCTTAATTGAAGCCCCCAACGCCGGTTTCGAGAAGAGACTTTTGCAGCAATCGCCGGTACTTTTCAGGCAGGTTTGCCGCTTTAGCGGCAAACTGTGATCCAGCTTACGAAAGGGAATGTTGTGCAGCACGGTAGGTCGAGGGGGAGCAGCCTTCCAGCCGATTGAAAAAGCGGGCGAAATAGGCCGGATCTTTAAAACCCAGGCTATAAGCGGTTTCATGCACCGTGCAGGCACTGAACAGCAGCATGCGTTTGGCCTCACGCAGCAGGCGATCGAATATCAGTCGTTTGGGCGGCTGATTGGCGAAACGCCGACACAGGTCGTTGAGTCTTGATTCGGTGACGCCCAGCGCCTGGGCATAGTCCGGTACCGGTAGGTGATCGCGGAAGCGTTCGTCCACCATCCGGTTGAAACGCTGGAACAATTTCAGCTCGCCGCGCACCCCACAGGTGGCAGAATCTTCCAGCGATGCATTGCGCAACAGCAGGGTCAACACCGCCTGTGCCAGCAACGCCAGCGTCTGTTCGCGACCGGCCAAGCGCTGGCCGAACTCACGCCGGATCAACGCCCAATAATGGCTGAGCGCTGTCAGTTCCTGCGGCGCGTCGGCCATCGACAGACAAATACCCGGCATATCCATTGCCAGATTGCTGCCGGGGTACAGCCGCTCCAGCATGGGCCAGATCAATTCCTGGCGCACCGTCAGCACGTGACCGTCGCTGTCCGGCTCGGTGAAGAAGGCATGCGGCACCGAGGGCGGTGTCAGGATAAACAGCGGTGCCTGCACCGAATAGTGCTGATCGTCCAACTGCAGCTCAATCTTGCCGGTCTCCAGAAAATGCACCTGGAAGAAGCGGTCGTGCCAGTGCACCTGCATATCGCGGCCAAAAAAGGCCGCCAGCCCGGCAAAGGTTTCATAATGCACTTCATCCGTGGCGTAACGCGCATCGTACTCTTTGCAGATATCGATGTTGGCGATAAAACCGGTACTTTTCTGCATGTAATGACCTCATTCCCCCGGTAAGGGGCGCCGCATACCGCGCCCGCAAACTGTCCTCACTAAGGCGTGGCCCGTGGACGTGAACTTTGCATCGGGATACGCCAGACGATCAACGCGCCGATGATCAGCAGCGCCGAAACAAAGTACAGCCCGGAGTTAAAGCTACCGGTCAGATCCTTAAACCAGCCGATCAATAGCGGGCTGACCGCCGATCCTATATTGCCGGTGGCGTTGATCACCGCGATCCCGATCGCCCGCGCCTCCAGGCTGATCGACTGATCCGGCGTGGTCCAGAATATTGCCATGGCGGTGAACGAGCCGACAGAAGCCATGACGATCCCCAGCAGTTGGATCAGGCTGTGATCGGTAGCCGAAGCCAGCAACCAACCCGCGGCGGCAAACAGATACGGCAGCGCGGTATGGTGCTTGCGCTCCTGTAGTCGATCCGATCTTTTACTCCACCAAATCATCCCGGCAATGGTACAGATCTGCGGGATCGCCGCCAAAATACCGATCACAATATTGCTGCTGCCCTGGTTGAAGCTCTGCAGGATCTGCGGTGTCCAGATGTTGATGGCGCTCAGGGTGTTGGTCAGGCAGAAATAAGCCAACGTGTACATCAGCACAATCGGGGTGAAGATCTCTCGCCACAGATTGCGCTGCTGCATAGCCCGATGGCTACCCGGCCCATTGGGCTGCACCAGTTGCAACTTGTCGGCGTCCATCATGGCTTTCAGACTGGTTTTTTCTTCGTCGGTCAGCCATTTGGCCTTGGCCGGAGTATCGTCCAGGTAGAACCACACCACCACGCCCAACAGCACCGAAGGTATTCCCTCCACCAGGAACAGCCATTGCCAGCCCTTGAGGTTCATCAGCCCGTCCAGCGCCAGTATATAGCCGGACACCAGTGACCCAATCGCCATGGTCACCGGCATGGCGATCATAAACAGCGCATTGGCGCGAGCGCGGTAAAACGCCGGGAACCAGTAGGTGAGATACACCAGAATACCCGGCAGAAAACCGGCTTCGGTAATACCGACGACCATCCGCAGCACATACAGGCTGGTCGGCCCGGTGGCGAACAGAGTACAGGTCGAGGCGATGCCCCAGAGCACCATAATGGTGGCGATCCAACGTCGTGCCCCGACGATCCCCAGCATGATATTGCTCGGGATACCGAAGATCACATAGGTGACGTAGAACAGGGTCGCCGCCAGACCGAACATGGTCGAGCTGAGGCCGAGATCCTTGCCCATCGTTAACCCGGCGAAACCGATATTGATACGGTCGAGGAAAGAGAAAACAAACAGCACAAACAGGAAAATAATCAGTCGCCGAAATAACTTTTTAATCACCGATTGCTCGGTGGCGGTTAACGCTTTATGTTGCTGCGCCGGGTTAACCGGCGGCAGCGAATCGACGTTGCTCATGGTGTCTCCAGTAAGATTGCGTCCTGCAACCTAATAAACGCTAGGGGATTGCACGGGGGGCTGTTGCTGCTTAAAGCGACCGGCCAGGGATTCTGCCGCCCGCGCCAGTAGGGTGGTATCTACCCCGACCGCGACAAACAGCGCGCCGGACGCCAGGTAATGCTCCGCCAGCTCCGGGTTAGCGGTCAGAATGCCCGGTGCCTTGCCGGCAGCACTGATGCGCGCAATGGCATCGTCGATGGTGCGTTGCACCTCCGGTTGCTGCGGATTGCCGGCATACCCCATATCGGCACTCAGATCTGCCGGACCGATAAACACCCCATCGACCCCTTCCACCTGCAGGATCTCATCCAGGTTTTTCACGGCCTCACGGGTTTCGATCTGCACCAATACGCACATCTGCGCGTCGGCCTGTTGCAAATAATCCGGCACCCGGTTCCAACGTGAGGCACGCGCCAGCGCGCTGCCAACACCGCGTATGCCGTGCGGCGGATAACGGGTAGCACGCACCGCATCACGCGCCTGCTCGGCATTTTGGATCATCGGGATCAGCAGTGTCTGCACGCCGATATCCAGCAGTTGCTTGATCATCACCGCGTCATTCCATGCCGGGCGCACCACTGACTGACTCGGGTAAGGCGCAATCGCCTGTAACTGCCCCAGCACCGTTTGCACGTTGTTGGGCGCGTGTTCGCCGTCGATCAACAACCAGTCAAAACCGGAACCGGCCAGCAGTTCGGCGCTGTAGCTGCTGCACAACCCCAGCCACAGGCCAATCTGCGGGCGTTTTTCCTGCAGCGCCTGCTTAAAAACGTTGGTTAACATTGTGTTCTCCATGGTGTTGTCCCCTAACCACCCCCTCTGGGAGAGGGGGTGGTTAGGGGGGAAATCAAACAAACCGGCAGCTAATGCAGCCCATCGGGCCGTAATCGGCATGGAAGGTATCGCCACGTCGTGCGGCTACCGGTCGGGTAAAGGAGCCGCCAAGGATCACCTGTCCAGCTTCCAGTTCCACGTCATACGGGAACAGCTTGTTGGCCAGCCAGGCCACGCCGTTGGCCGGATGGTTCAACACCGCCGCTGCGACACCGGATTCTTCGATCACCCCGTTGCGGTACAGCAACGCACTGATCCAACGCAGATCCAACGCGTCCGGTTTGATCGGCCGACCGCCCATCACCACACCGGCGTTAGCGGCGTTATCGGAAATGGTGTCGAACACTTTGCGCGGGCGCTGAGTTTCAGGATCGACGTTATGGCTGCGTGCATCGATGATTTCCAGTGCCGGAATGATGTAATCGGTGGCGTTGTAGACGTCAAACAGCGTGCAGTTCGGCCCACGCAATGGCTTGGCCAGCACAAACGCCAGCTCGACCTCCACGCGCGGCACGATAAAGCGATCGATCGGAATATCGCTACCGTCGTTGAAAAACATGTCATCCAGCAACGCACCAAAATCCGGTTCAGTGATCTGCGAACTGACCTGCATAGCGCGCGACGTCAGGCCGATTTTATGGCCCTTCAAGGTGCGGCCTTCGGCGATTTTCAGCGCCACCCACTGCCGCTGAATGGCATAGGCGTCTTCGATGGAGATCTCGGGATGATCCAACGACAGCGCGCGGATCTGCTCACGGTTCTGCTCCGCCTGATGCAAACGTTGCACGGCACGGCTAACCAGCTCTTTATCCAACATTGACGGCCCCTTACTCTTTACGGAATAGCGCGTGGACATTGTTTTGCTTGTAGTTCAGCACCGGATCCAGCTCTTCCATGGCGAACGACAGCGCCAGAAAGCGGTTGGCCATCAGCTCGGCGAAGTGCTCGGTGATCAGCGTGAACAGCATCGCCCCCACTTGTTCACGGCTTTCCAGGCTGCGGCCGTGGCCAATCTTCAGCGTCATATGCACGAAAGCATAATCCCGCCGGCCGTCGGCCATCTGCCAGGTATCCAGCCAGATAGCACGGCTGCGCACCCCGGCCAGTGGGAAAATCCCGGTATCCGCCAGCGCCTGATTGACCTTGGCGAACAGCGCGGGTAAATCCGCCTCACGGCGGATGTTGTCGGTACATTCAGCGTAAAAATGGGGCATGGAGGCTCCTCAGGCTTCGGCCGGCAGCGGGAACACGGCGTTAACCTGCCCGGTGCCGGAACTGGCAAACAGCGGGGTAATGAACTCCACCTTGCCGTCATATTTATCCCACCCCAGCAGGCCGAGCAGCATCACGGTGTCATGCATGTTGCCTTCGCCGTAGCAGTAGTCGGCGTACTCCGGCAGCATTTCGCAAAACTCGCGAAAGCGCCCCTCTTCCCACAGCTTGACCACCCGTTCGTCCATCTGCTGGTCAAATTGGCGGGTATAGCTGTTCATGCCTTCTTCAGCACGCTGGTCGTCGATAAAGCGGTGTGAAAGCGAACCGCTGGCCAATACCGCCACCGTGCCGTCGTATTTCTCAATCGCGGTTTTGATCGCCTCACCCAGCCGACGGCTGTCGGCAAAGTCATGTACGGTGCAAAACGCCGAAATCGAAATCACCTTGAAATGCTGGTCGCTGTTCATGTAGCGCATCGGTACCAGCGTGCCATATTCCAGCTTCAAACTTGGGATCTCATGCGCCTTGGCACGCACCCCGAGTTTGCAGGCTTCCGCGGCGATCAACTGCCCCAGCGCCGGGTTACCTTCGTATTCGTAGGTCATGTCGCGGATGAAGTGCGGTAGTTCGTTACTGGTATACAGCCCTTCGAAATGCGGGCTGCAGTTGATGTGATAGGCACTGTTCACCAGCCAGTGGGTGTCGAATACGATAATGGTGTCGACGCCCATTTCACGGCAGCGCGCGCTGATCTCTTTATGACCGTCGATCGCCGACTGACGGCAACCGTGGTTTTTTCCTGGCATTTCCGACAGATACATCGATGGAACATGCGTAATCTTGGCGGCCAAAGCTAACTTACCCATACAACCTCACATGAAACAAAAAATGATTCCGTGAAACAGTGCCGAGGCAGACTTAAACGCCCCAGCGTGGGATCGGGTGATCACCCATGGAAATACACACGTTCTTCATCTCGGCAAACACTTCGAAGCTGTATTCCCCGCCTTCGCGGCCGGTGCCGGAGGATTTCACGCCGCCAAACGGCTGGCGCAGATCGCGTACGTTTTGGGTGTTAACGAAAACCATGCCCGCTTCAATATTGCGGGCCAGACGCAGCACCTTGCTCACATCCTGCGTCCAGATATACGACGCCAGGCCGTATTCCACGTCGTTGGCCATGCGCAGGCCGTCTTCTTCTGATTTGAACGGCAGCAGGCAGGCCACCGGCCCGAAAATTTCCTCCTGCGCGATACGCATCCGGTTGTCGACATCCGCCAGCACCGTTGGGCGCAGGAAGTTGCCGTGGCTCAGACCGGCCGGTTTATCCGGGCCGCCGGCCAGCAGAGTTGCCCCTTCTTCGATGCCAAGGCGGATATAGCCGGAAACTTTTTCCCAGTGCTGCGGGCTGATCAACGCTCCGACCTGGGTGTTGGGATCTTGTGGATCTCCCACTCGCAGGCGGTTGGCGCGCTCGGCGAAGCGTTTGACGAATTCCGGGTAAATGCTCTCCTGAATAAAGATGCGAGAACCGGCGGTGCAACGTTCGCCGTTGATTGAGAAAATGGTGAACAACGCCGCGTCCAGCGCACGTTCAATGTCGGCATCCTCAAAAATCAGCACCGGCGATTTACCACCCAGCTCCATGGAAAACTTCTTCAGCCCGGCGCTTTCAATAATCCGGCGACCGGTGGCGGTACCGCCGGTAAAGGAGACGGCGCGCACGTCTTTATGGCGCACCAACGCATCCCCGGCGGTAGAGCCGTAACCCTGCACCACGTTGAGCACCCCGGCAGGAATACCGGCTTCCAGCGCCAGTTCGCCCAGACGATCGGCGGTCAACGGTGACAGCTCGGACATTTTCAGCACCGCGGTGTTGCCCAATGCCAGGCAAGGCGCAGTTTTCCAGGTGGCGGTCATGAATGGCACGTTCCACGGCGACACCAGCGCACACACCCCGACCGGCTGGATCAGCGTGTAATTGAGCATCTTGTCGTCCACCGGGTAGGTGCGGCCGTTCATCTGCTGGCAGATCTCGGCGAAGAACTCAAAGTTGTGCGAGGCGCGTGGGATCAGCACGTTTTTGGTCTGGTGGATCGGCAGACCGGTGTCGGCAGTTTCCATCTCGGCGATCTGCGGTACGTTCTCGTCGATCAGTTCACCCAGACGCCGCATCAGACGCGCACGCTCTTTCATTGGCGTATTGGCCCATTTCGGGAAGGCGGCCTTGGCGGCGGCCACCGCCTGGTCGATCTCCAACTGTCCGCCGGACGCCACTTCCGCCAGCACCTCGCCGTTGGCCGGGTTGCTGGTAGTGAAGTACTCTTTGCTGGCTACGTTTTTACCGTTAATCCAATGGTTGATGGTTTTCATCGCAGGCTTTCCTCGTAATCTTTTTCACTGATGATGTGGTTAACCAGACGGCCGATACCCTCGATTTCCACCACCACTTCGTCACCCGGCTGTACGTCTGCCAAGCCTTTCGGGGTGCCGGTGGCGATCATGTCGCCCGGC
This sequence comes from Serratia proteamaculans, assembly GCF_008830365.1. GTDB lineage: Bacteria > Pseudomonadota > Gammaproteobacteria > Enterobacterales > Enterobacteriaceae > Serratia > Serratia proteamaculans. The sequence continues at coordinate 257,010 of NZ_WBKI01000003.1, forward strand.
TGCAGCGTCATAAATTCACTCAGGTAGCTGATCAAATAGGGGATATCAAAAATCATGTCGCCGGTGCTGCCGCGCTGACGCAGTTCACCGTTGACGTAAGTGCTGAGTGCCAAGCTGTGCGGGTCGGCAATATCATCGCGATCGACAATGTACGGGCCGATTGGCGTCAGGGTGTCGCGGCTTTTCACCCGCAGATTCGGGCGATAGTAATTTTCCAGATAGTCGCGGATGGCGTAGTCGTTACACAGGGTGTAACCCGCCACATAGTCCATGGCGTTTTCGCGGCTGACATTGCGCGCAGTCTTGCCGATCACCGCCACCAACTCGGCTTCGTAGTGCATATACTCGACGTCGGCCGGACGTACCGACACCTGACGATGCCCGGTTAGGGTGTTCGGTGCCTTCAGGAACACCAGCGGTTCTTCCGGTGCCTTAAATTCCAGCTCGCTGGCGTGGTCGGCATAATTCAGGCCCAGGGCAAACACCGTGCCTTGCGCCGGTGGCAACCACTCGACGTCCAACTCATCGACAACGCTGCCGTCCGGCAAAGTGACACGCAGTTGATCGTCGACGTTGACGTTAACAATTTGGCCATGATGGCGAATACGGGCGTGTTTCATGATGCTTCTCCTGCCTGCGTCACGCGGTTGGTCAGGGTCGGCAGACCGGCGGCACGCACCGTCACTTCGTCCCCGGGTTTGATCTCAACCCGCTGGTGCGGCGTGCCGATCAGCACCGCATCACCCGGCTGCAGGGTAATAAAATCGCTGATGGCGGCGATCAGTTCCGGCACCGAACGCAGCAGATCGGCCGTCGACCAACGATCTTGTTCCACGCCGTTGATTTCGGTGATGATTTCCAGCTTACCGGTGGTCGCCAACTGGCCGAGATCCCCCAGCGGACAGAAACCGTCGCGGCATTTCGCTTTGATCGCCGGGCGGTAAAAGCTGCTTTCCGGCAGGCTGATGTCATTGGCCAGCGCATAACCGGCCAGATAGTCGGCCACCCGTTCGGCCGGCACCTTGCGCGCGGTATTACCAATCACCACCGCCAGCGTCGCGCCGCTCTGCACTTGCTCACCGGCAGGAAACGGGATCGCCCCGCCGTTAGCGAGGTAGGTATTACGCGGTTTGATAAACCACACCGGGGTCTTGGGTGGGGTTTTATAAGGTGGCTGATGGAACGCCTGATCCCAGGCATCCATCTGGCTGCGGTGATTCAACGCGACGGAAAATACAGTGCCTTTCATGCAAACTCCTTTCAATGACAGAACATGACAACCGGCATTCATTAATATGTTAATGATTACTTTTATACGCTGTTCAGCTTTTACGCAACGCGGGAGGATTGATTTGTGATCGTGATAACAAAATATTCACAAATTGCGAACATTAGCGTGATTATTCAACGCATTAATCAATTTAAGGCGATTTTTTCACCCGTATCTACATTTTCGCTTTATCCGTCGGGGTAAACTTGGCTACTATTAAGTTATTAATAAATCCAGGCCGTTCATTGCATCCCTGCGTTCGGCACCGGAATAACGAACACCTTGATAGCTAAGGCCAAATCTATGCATGAATCCTTAACCATTGCCCTGCTGCAGGCGCGTGAAACCGCCATGGGCTTTTTCCGCCCGATCCTGAAAAGCCATAATCTGACCGAGCAGCAGTGGCGCATCATTCGCGTGTTGGCCAACAGCCGTTCAATTGAGTTCCACGAGTTGGCGGCAGAAACCTGCATTCTGCGCCCCAGCCTGACCGGCATCTTGTCGCGCATGGAACGCGACAAGCTGATTTTCCGCCTGAAGCCGGTTAACGATCAGCGCAAGCTTTACGTTTCGCTGACCCAGCAAGGCCAAGAGCTGTATGAGGTGGCGCGGCATCAGGTGGAGCAGGGCTACGGTGAGATTGAAGCCGCGTTTTCGCAGCAGAAGATGGAACAACTGATGACGCTGCTGGACGAACTGATCCGGCTTGGCGACAAACTGCCCGCCAACGTGACCGCCCATCCAACAAAGAAATGATCCTTCCGACTATCTCCTCTAATTAATTGGCGTTGCAGCCAACAACGCTGCGATGTCAAGAAAGAAGAGGATGCGCCTCGGGGAGTAATGCGCCGCCGTCCACCACCAGCGTTTGGCCGGTGATATAGGCCGCCGCCGGTGAGGCGAGAAACACCATCGCCGCCGCAATGTCTTCCGGCTCTCCCAGCCGCCCTAGCGGTACCGCTGCGGCAATCGCCTGATTGACCGCAGCGCCCCCCAGATTAGCCATCGCCGGTGTGCGGATCATCCCCGGCTCCACGCCGTTGACCCGTATCCCCGCCCCCGCCAACTCCAGCGCCGCCGCGCGAATAAAACCGTTCACCCCGGCTTTCGAGGCGGCATAGTGTGCCAGCCCCGGATAAGCCACCCGCGGCCCGGTGACCGACGAGGTCACCAGAATGCTGCCACCGCCCTGACGCTGCATCCACGGCAACGCCGCCTGTGCCAGAAAAAACGGTGCCATCAGATTGACGCTCAGCGTGCGTTGCAACAGCACCGCGTCAATCTCGGCGAAGGGAGTCAGCGGGAAGTAGGCCGCGTTGTGGACGACCACGTCCAGCCGCTTATACCCTTGGCCTACCTCTGCCACCCGTTCGGCAACCTGCCCCGGATCGGCCAGATCACAGGCCATTGCCTGTACCCGCCAACCTTGTTGTTGCAGAATTTCCGCCTCATCCTGCGCCTTCTGCAGTTGCAGATCCGCCAGTACCACCGTGGCCCCCAGCCGGGCAAAGGCGCTGACAATCGCCAACCCGATGCCCTGCGCGCCGCCGGTCACCAGCACCACCTGGCCGCTAAAGGCATCGGCCGCATATGGTGTCTTCATCGGCCTATCCCCGTGGATGACGCGTGGTATTCAGCACCTGGGCGTGGGCACCGACGGCAAAATTGCTCAGCGCACTGAAGTCACTGCCCTGATAACCGAGGATCTTGCCGTCGGTACGCATGCCCTGCAGATCGATCATCACCACGCCCAGCGTCGGCACGATCTTCTCGCGCCACACGAACAGGTAGAGCTGTTCGGCCACCCTCACGTAATGACAGCGATCGACATCCGCCAGCCCTTTCTCTACCCCGTCCAGGCACTGCCAGGCATAGAAATTGTCGTTCAGGTAAATGTGTTCATAGCGTTCGGTCGGGCTGTAGGTGTACATATTGCGCATGCCGATTAACTCATCGGTGAACTGTGGCGGCGCAACGGTGGCATCATCCAGCGTGCCAAAGTGGAACTCCGCATTGACCGCCGTCAGCGGCAGTCCCTGCTCAACCCGGCTGAAGGCATCCAGTCGTGTCTGCTGCTCATCCGGCAACTGGCCGTAGACTGCAGTGAAATTGCCCTGATTACGATCGCACACTAGCGTAATACTGGCGTTGTCCTGCGCAGGATCGAGAAAATCGATAAACAGAATCCCGGGGCGAATGCTGGTGGCACGATAAGCGATGCCCCGGTACTCACCCCAGCTCAGCGTCTGCTGATCGACGAAATGACAGCACAGCGTTTCCCCGTCGGCAAAGCGCAGTGCCAGCGTGGTGCCGCTCAGGCCGTGTTGTTGTTCCAGCGTATTGCTGTGCGGCGCAAAGCCTTCCGCCAGCGCGCCCACCTGAATAAATACCGCTTCTGAACTCATTTGATGCTCCTTAAAGGGAAGTGAAAGCCAATGTCGGCACGTCGACGATGGTTGAGCCGCCGTCGGCCACCAGCGCCGCGCCGGTAATAATTGATGCCTCTGGCGAACAGAGAAAACGGCAGATGCCGGCGATTTCTTCGGCACTGGCCGGGCGGCGTAACGGCACGTCGCGGCACACCCGCTGGTAGGCTTGTTCCAGCGTCAGTTGGTGCGCGGCCATCAACGGCTGCATCTCTTCATCCGCCATCGGCGTCGTCACCCAACCAGGGCACACCGCGTTGGCGCGCACCCCCAGCGGGCCGTAGTCACGGGCGATAGATCGCATCAGCCCGATCAGCGCATGTTTGGCAGTCACATAGCCGCAGACTTCCGGCCCGGCTGCCAATGAAGCAATAGAGGCGACAAACAGCAGGTTGCCACCGCTTTTCACCAGCTCCGGCAGGCAGGCACGGGCGCTGGCAAAGGCGCTGTTGAGGTTGCTGTCCAGCGCCTGACGCCAGTCATCGTCACCAATCTCGGTAATACGCCCCAACCCCATGCCGCCGGCGCAGCCGATCAGGCAGTCGATGCGCCCGGCCTGTTGCAAAATGGCCGGCAGCAGCAGGTTTCGCCAACACTCCCCGCTGGCGGCATCGCCGACCAACGCCTGAGCGCCAATCTCATCGGCCAGCGCGGCCAGCGGTTCACGGCGGCGCCCGATGATAAACACCCGATCGCCGTGGGCTGCCAGTAACCGGGCGCAGGCGGCCCCCACGCCGGTGCCGCCACCGGTAATCACCACCACTCTACTCATCGATTTTCTCCATCAATTGGCCGATCATCAGCAGGCTGCTGAGCAGCAACCGCCGTTGCTCCGGCTCCAGCCGCAGATAGCGACGACCGGCGGGCAAACGGCTGACCACTTCCGACGCGGCAAAATGTTCGATCTCCAACCGCCAACGACCGGCAACCACCGTCAGTTGAATACGGTGAAAATCAAGTTGCTCCAGCGTTTGGCCGATCTGCGGATAACGCTGCAGGGCGGCGATCACCCGTTGCGCCGTTGCGTCATTCCGGCTGGCGCGATAAACCACACCGCTTCGCCGTAACCATCCCCCGGCGGTAATACGCAGCGTCAGCGGCTCTGTCAGCCGACAGTCCCCCTGCCGTTGAAAACGCTGAGTGACGATATGTGCCATAAACAGCGCGCTAACCTGTTCGCTGATGTCAATAACCGGCCCCTGTGGCAACGTCAGCCGCAGCAGGCACGGCGTAACGCGCTCGCAGGCATAGGGCTGCAGGTTGTTCGCCAGGCGGCTGAGGGTCACTCCCGGCTGATAGCCTGTCGGGGAACGCTGCCAGAGGCGGTTAAGTGAGGGAAGTAAGCCGATCAAACTGCGCCTCCTCGTTTTCTCCCTTGGCAAAAGCGGTTTCCAGCACCTGCTCAACCGGCACCGGTTTGAACGGGTTGACCTTCTGTACGCACAGGGTCCAAAACAGCGCGTAAGCGGCTGTCAGGCCAATCATGATGCTAAAAGGGATGTACACCGCGCGCGGGTTCATGCCTGGCGGAGTGATATAGATAATCGCCAGCACGATACCGACGCTGGAGACGATTTGCGGCAGCGGGAACCAGGGCGATTTGTAGGCACGCGGCAGATCCGGACGGCGGATCCGCAGGATCACCACTGAGCAGGTCACCAGCAGGTAGGCCACGCCCCAGGCGCACACCGCCGCCAGCACCAGCGGGATAATGCGATCGAGATCGCCCTGGATGGCGAAGGCGTGCACACAGGGGATCAACACCGCCACCAGGATCCCCACCACCGGGGTTTTAAAACGCGGATGCAGATAAGCGAAGATGCGCGGCAGCGCGCCATCCAGCGCCATGCCGTAGAGAATACGCGGCACCGCCGCCATCAGCGTATTGATGGTCGCGGCCCCGGCCAGCAGCAGCCCGATGCCCAGCCAGTATTTGCCGAATTCCCCCATCACCTGGCCGGCAAAGGCCGGAATGGCCATCGGCGTGTCCAGCAGATGAACGCCATTGGCGGCATCCACCAGCACGTTTTCCACCTGGTGGCTGAGCGCTGCGCCGTATAACGCCATGCAGACCGCTACGCCACATAACCCCAGCGACATGGCTCGCGGGATCACGCTGGCGGAGCGTTTGATCTCCGGTGCCATTGGCGTGACCAGTTCGCAGCCGACGAACATAAACATCGCCATACCGATCAGGCTGAATACCGCAAACGGATCGTTCAGGCTCAGCGTGCTGCCGAACCAGCCTTCCAGCGGTACCGCATGCGGTGACAACAGCCCGGCAATGCCGAAGATCACCAGCGTGCTCCACATGGCGAAGGTCAGCACAATCTCCGCTTTACCGAACGCCTCAATGCCGAAGGCGTTGAGTATGCCGAACACGATCACCAGCCCAACCCCGACCATCCAGGAGGCATTGTGGGTTTCCATCAGGGTGTTGAGGTGCTCGAAATTCACCAGCGCCATGATGCCGGAGAGTATGGTTTCGGCGGTACCGGCAAAGATATGCACAATCAGGTAGGCCGACAGCGCGCCGGTAATGGCAAAAAAGCGCCCCATGCCGCAGGCAATGTAGTCATAGACCGAGCCTGAGGTCGGCAGGATCGCCGCCGCTTCCGAGAAAGTCGTGAGCTGCGCCTGCATCATGATAAAGGCGATCAGCATCGCCAGTGCGAAGGTGTCGCCGCCGATGCCAAAACCGCTGGTGACGGTAAGGATCACCGGGCTGGCCATAATCACCCCGACCGAACTGGCCAGCGTGGTGGGGAATCCGACCTTGCCCCGCTCAAGATGGGCGTGAAGCCGCGACGACAGGTTCATGGTTATTTCCTCTTATAGTTTTATCGTTTTGCCCTGATGTTGCATTTGCAGGTTTGGCGTCACCAGTGGCGGCAATATCACTATAGAGAGGAAAAGAAAATGCTGACTATCGTCCTTAAGAACGAGAGGATTTGATCGCAAAGCTGCTATTTAGCCTTAGATACCCGGGCCGAGCCATAGCTTTTTCGTCTTACCTTTTTAGTCCGGCCAGCCGTTATGGTTTTAGCCGGCGTGAAAGGATTTCCAGAGAAGAATAAGCGCTGCTGTGTTTGTCTATCGTTCTTAAGAACGAGCTGTCGATGACGGCCCTGCGGGGTTACAAAAGGGTGATCCGCGGCAGGTGGCACCACGGTAAAAGGGAAATCACTGTAAATTCAGCGGGAAGGGTACAATTATTTCGTTAATATGTTAACGAAACAAGAACACCAAAAGGCCACAGGAGCCATCACCTCCCAATCGCCACCTTGTTATTTATGTATTTTATTGCAATCCGGCTCACGTTGTTAATATGTTTTAATTGTGTTGCAAAATTGCTACCGCTATGCTTGTATCGTTCATATATTGACCGCAATAGTTCTCCAGACAGAATGATAAGGGGAGGAAATGAATCATGCACACCACTGCACCATCCGATGCCTTTATCACGAGCTGTCTGAACACCATCGCTCATCTTATCCCGGTGTCCGCCGGGGTATTTTATTTGGTTAATCCGGATCTGCGGCCAGACCATTATATTTTGCATGGCATTTCCGATAACACCCACCAGCAGTATTTGAATCATTTCCAGCAGATTGATCCGCTTAAACCGGCCAACTTCCACCAGCAGGATATTAATATGGTCGGCATGAGCCCGGCGGCGATCGCCAATAACCGCCATTATTATCATGACTTTATGTTGCCCAATCACATGCGCGATATGACGGAGATATTTATCCGCCAGCGTAAACGCATTGTCGCCGGAGTGTCATTGATTCGCGATACGCCGTTTACCGAGCTGGAGCGCGGTCGCCTGCGGGCGGTGATGCCGCTGATCGAGCTGGCGACCCGCGATCTGCTGCCCGGCGGTGAAGCCCAATTGCTGACGGCCAAGGAGCAAGAGATCGTTAATATGGTGCGCGAAGGGGCCAGTAATAAACGCATCGCGCTGAAGTTGGGTATTTCCCTTTCGACGGTGAAAACCCATATGCGCAATATATTTGCCAAAACCGAAGTCGTAAACCGCACCGAATTGGTCGCCAACAGTTTTATTGCACACGGATGATAAATTAAGCCATAGCAATGGCTTATGACCGATAAATTAAACGCGTTAATTATTCGTCATCAATGGCGCGGTTTCCGCCTGCCTAAAACATGGCATCGCGGGTATATCTGACTCAGGCTTACCCCGTGGAGATCATTATTATGTCCAGTGATTCTGTTTCTGTGCCCACCGTCGGGGCGGCGCTTCCCTGCCCGCCACGGCTGTTGACCGCCATTATCCTCTTTGCCGCCATTGCGCCGGGCATCCTGATGACCGCACCGGCCATAGCCGCGCAGTTGGCCAGCCAATGGCTGCTGACGCCGGCGCAAATCGGCCATCTGTTTTCTACCGAACTGGGGGCAATGAGCCTGGCCACGCTGCCCGCCTGGTGGTGGATTAGCCGCGTTAACTGGCGCCGGGTGGCAGCACTGGCAGCGGCCGTGTTTATCGCCGGTAACCTGGCCTCGGTGTGGGTCAGCGATTTCAGCCTGCTGCTGGGGCTACGCTTTGTCGCCTCGCTGGCGGGCGGTACCTTGATGATCCTGTGTATCACCTGCGCGGCGGGCACCGCCAACCCCAGCCGGGTTTACGCCCTGTGGGTTCTCGGCCAACTGGTGTTGGGCGCGGTCGGGCTGCTGGTGCTACCGCCGCTGTTCGCCCATTTTGGGTTGATGGCGGTCTATCTGATCCTGGCGGCTATCATGCTGTGCTGCCTGCCGCTGATCGGCTCCTTCCCCAGCGGGTTTCACCCGGTGCAATCCGCCGCTCATTCCGCCGCCGCACCCCGGCTGCGCAAAATCATCGCCGTACTGTCGGTACTGACCTTTTATATCAGCCTGAGCGCGGTCTGGACCTTTATCGGCAGCATCGCCGCCGCGGCCGGTCTTTCACCGGTACACAGTGGTCAGGTACTGGCCACCGCCACGCTGTTCGGCATCGTCGGTGCCGGCGCTGCCGCTTTGATCAGTGCCGGTCGTGGCGGCAACCGGCTGATTTGGCTGGGTTACGGTTTGCTGCTCGCCGGTATCGCGCTGCTGATCCGCGAGCCCCTGTTGCTGCGCTTCGCAATGGCGGCGGTGTTATTCAAATTTACCTGGACCTTTGTACTGCCGTTTATTCTGGCCCGCGTCGCCGGGCTGGATAACAACGGCAAGCTGATGAACAACATCAATCTGGTGATTGGCGGCGGTATGGCGATTGGCCCGACGCTGGCCGGCTACCTGATTGAATCTTCAGGCGGTTTTGACGCGCTGCTGGTTGGCGCATTGGGCTGCTCACTGCTGTCGTTACTGTTGATTGTGTTGGCTTCACCGCGCGCTCGCCGCGCCGTTTAACAGGAGTAAAAAGGTGAAAAGAAAAACCGGTTTTTTGTTTGATGAACGCTGTTTCTGGCATAGCACCGGCCTGCACACTACCACGCTGCCGGTTGGCGGCTGGGTGCAACCGCCTTCGGGGGCCGGCCATGCGGAGTCGCCGGAAACCAAACGGCGGATGAAGAACCTGATGGATGTGTCCGGCCTGTCGCGTCAGCTCACACTGCTGAGCGCCGAACTGGCGACGGATGAAGACCTGCTGCGCATTCACCCGGCCGATTATTTGCAACGTTTTAAACAGCTGAGCGACAACGGCGGCGGCATGCTGGGGGAAGAAGCCCCGCTGGGACCGGGCAGCTATGAGATTGCCAAACTGTCCGCCGGGTTAGCCTGCGCGGCGGTCGAGGCCGTGCTGCTGGGTGAGCTGGATAACGCCTATGCGCTGTCACACCCGCCGGGACACCACTGCCTGCCTGACCAATCGATGGGCTTTTGTTTTTTGGCCAATATCCCGATCGCCATCGAGCGCGCTAAACAGAAATACGGTTTGGGCAAAGTGGCGGTACTCGACTGGGACGTGCATCACGGCAATGGTACCCAGCATATCTACTGGCAGCGTGACGACGTGTTGACGCTGTCGCTGCATCAGGACGGCTGCTTCCCCGCCGGGTACTCCGGTGAACAAGACTGCGGGGCCGGGCCAGGCGAAGGCTATAACATCAATATTCCGCTGCTGGCCGGGGCCGGTGACGACGGTTATCTGTATGCCATGCAGCAGATTGTCATTCCGGCGCTGGAGCAATTCCAGCCGGAGTTGATCATAGTCGCCTGCGGCTACGACGCCAACGCCCTGGATCCGCTGGCACGCATGCAGTTGCACAGCGACAGTTTCCGCAACATGACGGCTTTGGTGCAGGACGCGGCCGACCGTCTGTGTGGAGGAAAATTGGTGATGGTGCATGAGGGCGGTTATGCCGAATCCTACGTGCCGTTCTGCGGCCTGGCGGTGATGGAACAACTCAGTGGCATCCGCACCGAAGCCCAGGATCCGCTGCTGGAGTTCATCCAACAGCAGCAGCCGCGCGAGGCCTTCAATCAGTTCCAACGCCAGGCCATCGATACGCTGGCGCAACAGTTCATTCGCTAATCACTACGGGGCGCGCACTCCGCGCCCCTACCCATTCCCCGCTTTGCCGCTACGCTGAATAGGACTTTCTAAATCCCTACCGATGAGAAAAATAATATGTCTGAACAGAAAATCAGCTTTATCAAAGGCAGTCAGGGCGACATTGCGGTCCACGATTGGGGCCATGAGCGGCCACGCTTTCTGGCGCTGCTGGTGCACGGTTATGGCGAGCATCTCGGTCGCTATCAGTACGTGGCGCGAACGTTAGAAGCACAGGGTGCGCGGGTGTTCGGACCTGACCATCTCGGCCATGGGTTGTCACAGGGTGAACGCGTATTGATTGAGGATTATGATGCCGTAGTCGACGACGTTCACCGCGTAGTCGAGCATTTTAAGGCATTACACCTTGACGCCCCACTGGTGGTCATCGGCCATTCGATGGGCGGCATGATCGCCACTCGCTACGTTCAGCGTTATGGCGATGACGTGCGCGCGCTGGTGCTCTCCGGCCCGTTGATCGGCGAAAGAACCCAGATCTCCGATCTGCTTGGCCTGTCGAAGATCCCTGATGAACCTCTCGATACCGCCACCCTGTCGCGCGATCCGGCAGTCGGCGTGGCTTATCAGGCCGATCCGCTGGTGTGGCATGGGCCCTTCAAACGCCCGACGTTGCACGCCATGCAGCAGATACTGGCCAAAATCAACAACGGGCCGGGCTTCGGCGCACTGCCCACGCTGTGGATACACGGTGACGACGACCGGCTGGTGCTGATGGCGCAATCACAAACCACCATCAATCTACTGAAGGGCAGTGATTTTGAGGTCATGATTAACCCCGGCGGACGGCATGAGAGTTTTAACGAAACCAACAAGGATCAGATATTGCGGCGGATCGGCGACTTTATTAAGCGGGTGCTGGGATAGCGGATTGCCCCTCTCCCGCTGGAGAGGGGCTGGCGCCGAGATCAACCTTCGACAATCGCCAGATAGTGTTTCACAAAGCGATCGGAGGTGATCTCCCAGCGCACCGGCGTGCCTTTCTCAACAAACCACGAATCCCCGGCCTGATACTGCACGGATTGGCCGGTGTTCTCATCGGTCAGCGTTGCCGTGCCTTCCCACACCGTGGCATGTTCGGCAAACGGATACTCCATCACAAAGGTGCCACGGGTACAGCTAAAAATTCCGCAGCTCAGGTTGTCGGTCGGCTCACCGAAAATACCCGCCACGCCGACGGTTGGTTCACCGGCGATCACTTTGGCGCCCAGATTACTGACGCTGCCAATCTCCAGCAGTTCAGGCAGCGGTTGTTTAAGCAGTAATGGTTTCATTTTTCTCTCCTGTGATAAGAATTAGCGGCGGCCTTTCCAGTAGCCGGATGTCTGGTGCCACACCTTGCCGGCGGTGGTCATCACCCGCCGCAGTTTGTCCTTGCCGAAGATATTGACGTGTGGGATCGAACTCATCAGATCGTAACGATCGGATCCTTCACCCATGCCCTCCGCCAGCACCTTGCAAACGATATGGCTCGGGGTTACGCCAAAACCGGAATAGCCCTGCACATAGAACACGTTATCGTGCTGCGGCAAGGTGCCAATCTGCGGGAACAGGTTGGCGCTGCAGCACAGCGGCCCACCCCAGGCCAGGTCGATCTTGACGTTATGCAGGTACGGAAACACCTTCAACATCAAATGACGGTTCCAGGCTTTGAGATCTGCCGGAATGTATTCGATCAAGCGGGTGGCGCTGCCGAACAGCAGGCGATTTTCGTTGGTCACCCGGTAATAGTCGATCACCGGGCGGATATCGCTGTAGGCACCGCGGATCGGGCTGATCTGGCGGATCAGTTCGTCAGACAGCGGTTCGGTCGCCAGTTGGAAAGCGTAGGTATTGATGGTTTTGTTGTAGATGAACGGCTCCATGCCGTTGAGAAAACCGTTGCACGCCCACAGCATTTTGTTGGCACGTACCGACCCCATGGCGGTACGCACCTTTATGCGCGGGCCATACTCCACGTCGAGCACGCTGCTGTTTTCGAAGATCTTCACGCCGTAGCCGCTCAACGCCTGTGCCTCGCCCAGCAACAGGTTGAGCGAATGCACGTGGCCGCCGCCCATGTGTTTCAATGCACAGGTGTAGGCGTCCGATCCCACCACCTGCTTCACCTCGGATCCGGTATAGAGTTCGATCTCTTCGTCTGGCGAGACCGCCTTGAACTCCTTCAGCCAGCTGCGCAGGGTTTTCTCCTGCCGCGCGTTGCTGCCCAGGTAGCCATAGCCAAAGCAGAAATCGGCATCGATTTGGTATTTTTTGATGCGCTCGCGAATAATCCCGGCGCCGAGATTACTGATTTTAAAGATGGTTTCCAGCCCGGCCGGGCCAACGTGGCGTTTGATCTTTTCCAGATCGTGGCCGATACCGGCCATCACCTGCCCGCCGTTACGCCCGGTACCGCCGTAACCCAAATGACGGCCTTCCAGAATGGCGATATTGGTGATGCCCTGCTCCGCCAGCTCCAGCGCGGTGTTGATGCCGGAGAAGCCGCCGCCGATGATCACCACGTCAACATCCAGATCCTCTTCCAGCGTGGGGAAGCGCAGATCGTACTTTTTGGTTGCCGCGTAGTAGGTTAAGGATTCGATATTATTATTCACTGCCGCACTCCCGATGACCCTGGCTCTGTCAACGGATTATCGGCAAGCGGCCCGACGGCCACCATGTCCCCTTAGGGACATTCGCAACAAATAATTAACACTCAGGCGCTGCGACGCAGCGGTGTGGCCAGCAGCAGGCTGAACAATTCGGCCTGTGAGCCGATATCCAGCTTGCTGTAGATGTTTTTGCGGTGGTTTTTCACCGTGCCCAGGCTGATAAACAGCCGGTCGGCGATCTGTTGCGAACCGCAGCCGTCGAGGATCAGATCCACAATCTCTCGCTCCCGCGGAGTCAGCAAATAACGCGCCTGCACGGCACTGTCCGTTACCCGGTCTGGCATGGCGGGCGCAACCCTCACTTCGCCATGCAGGCGAGCGACGCTTTTCAGCAGTGTCAGCGCGTCACTCAGGTCTGCCAGCTGCGGGGAACGCACACCCACCGACTGGCGCACCGAGCCAAAAAACACCCCCAACCCGCGTTCCGGCGTCAGCGGCAGCAGCACACCGGCTTCGTCATGCCAGCCGGTCATGCGATAAAAATTACGATAATACTCAGTGTGATAAAAGCCGCTGGGGGCCAGTTGACGCAGGGTCAAGACCTCGCTACCCCCACCGCCGTTCAGCGCCTGATAAAACGGATCCTGCAGATAAGCGCCCTGCTGGTAGAGCTGATTTACCGCGTCACTGTTTTCTTTCTCGGTTTTGATCAGGCAGCATGGTGGCTGACCACGGTCGAAGGCATAAACAATGGCGTTATCAAAGGCGAAATAACCTTCCAGCCAGGCCAGCAGGCTGGGATAGAAACGCGGGGTCGCCACTGTGTCGATCACCGCTGATAATCTTTCGACCTGAATATTCATCTCCGCCTCGCCATCATTAACAAATTAACAATCACCTTATTCCGGCTGTACCGTGGCCTGCTTGTTATAGAAAACACTCAATAGCAGCAAATGCAACAGCACAATTGTTTACATGTTAAACAAATCACACCTTCGCCCGATTATCGCCGTCAGGCTCAGAGATGCTGGGTTAATATATTAACGGATGCCTTTCAGGCAGCGAAAAGCAGTGGTTCAGCCGCAGAGGCTGGCTTATGCTGTGGTTTTCGCGCGCCAAGGAGAGACCATGACCCCCAGCCTGACGATCGCCAACCGCCATACCTGGTTCGGCCACGGCAGTATCAGCCAACTGCTCCCGCTACTGACCGCCGAACCACAGCCGACGCTGTTGTTTAGCTGCCGCTCATTCCTCAATGGTGCGGTATATTCCTCTCTGGCCGACGCGCTGACACCGCTGTTGATCGGCACGGAGATCGTCAGCCACGAGGCTTCGCCGCAGGAGATCGACGCCTGGGTGGCACGCTGGCGCGGTAAAGCCCAGCGAGTGGTGGCCATCGGCGGTGGCAGCGTGCTGGATGCCGCCAAAGCGTTTGCCGCCCTGGTGGAGCATCCGCTGCCAACCCTGCGCTATATGGAAAAGGTCGGTGATACGAAAATCAGCGGTGCCACCCTGCCGCTGATCGCCATTCCGACCACCGCCGGTACCGGCAGCGAAGTGACCCAGAACGCGGTGATCACCGACACCCACTTCAGTAAGGTGAAAGCCTCGCTGCGCCATAACAACTTTGTGCCGCATACCGCCATTCTGGATCCTCAACTGCTGGAGGGCGCACCGGACAAGGTGCTGGCCTATTGTGCCATCGATGCCTTCACCCATTTGTTCGAAGCCTATTTGTCTAAAACCGCCAACGCCATGACCCGCGAGATGTCGCTGACCGGCATTCGCCACTTCCTGCTCGCCTGGCCGGCACTCAACCGCAGCGCCCAGGCCCGCGAGGATATTATGCAGGCCTCGTACCTTGGCGGGCTGACGCTGAGCGCCGCTGGACTGGGGGTGATCCACGGCATTGCCGGTGAGATTGGCGCATTGCGTGACTATCACCACGGCCAGGTTTGCGGCCGCCTGCTGTTGCCGTTCCTCGAACTGCTGGCACAAAGCGAACAACCGCAGCAACGGGCGCTGATGGCCGAACTCGCCGCGCGTCTGTTCCCCGAGCAACAGGACAGCCCGGAGCGCTATCTGATCGACTTTATTACCCGCCATGCCATCGCCACCTTCTGGCAGGACGACCTGCCGATTTCTGCCGACGAATTGGCGGTGACGCTGGCAAAATCCAACAGCAAGAACTCATTGATCGACTACAGCGCGCCCCAGCGACAGCTGATGATCGAAGGCGCTTTCCGCGTCGAATGATTATATAATTCGCTCAAAGTAATAGCGGGAGATTGGAAATGGGTATCGTCAGTTGGATTTTTACCGGCATCGCCATTGGTATCCTGGTCGGCGTGCTGATCAAGATTTTTGGCAAGAAAAAAGACCAGTAAACATCACGCTGTTCCATGAGTCGTCAGCAGGCATTCGTGGAACAGCTTCACCACCCGCTGTGGGCTGGGTGAGCGCCGCAGTACGCTGGAATATTCACAGTGATAGCGGAACAGCGCCGGCTTGATCGCCCGCATCATATTCTGTGCGACAAAAAACGCCGCATAGTGGTCGGGAAGAAAACCCACGTACTTGCCGGAAAGGATTAAGGTGGCGATAGACTCCTGAGCAAAACCCGTCGCCTTGCGCTGCAAATGCTGCTGTAAACTCAGCTCCATATTCGGCGAGTGATAACCTAGTCCGGCAAAAGCATAATTGTGCAGGAGATCCCAATTCAGCGCGTCGTGATTAGCGAAAAATAATTCATGTTGCGCGCCGCAATATAAGAACATCCTCTCATTAAATAATGAACTATAAGATAAACTTTCCGCACTGCGGTGCATGGGAATAATGCCAATCTGAAATTGGCCGTCAATAACGCCACGTTCAATGGTATTTATTGGCTCCACATACATTTGCAAAGACACCTCCGGTGCCTGCTCACTAAATAAGGCAATTGCCCGGCCGATGTGTGCCTGTGGGTTGCTGACGGTATGGTCAAATATCGCCACGTGCAGTTGCCCACCCAGGCGCTGGTGCACATCATCTACCCCACGGCGAAATGCCTCGGTGGCCGCCAGCAGCTTGGTGGTTTCCTGGTAAATCAGCAGCCCTTCGTCAGTGACCGCAAACCCCTCACGCCCGCGCTGGCAAAGCGTCAGCCCCAAGCGTTGCTCCAGATCCTTGATATGTTTGCTGATGGTCGACAGGCTGATATTCAGCTCCAGTTCGGCCGCACTCATGCCACCGCAGTCGACCACCGCCTTAAATACCCGCAGCAACCGCAGGTCCATATCCGACAGCTGCCCCAAAATTGCGCGCTTTTTTACTTGCATAAAACCTTAAGTAAGTTTCGATATATGATTATTCACATTAGTGAAGAAGCGGAACATAGTCAATTTGAAGAAACAATTCATTAACACGTCAGATTATTAACCCTACCTATTCTCCCCCCCGGAGGGAAAAATGGCTGATTTAAATCACTCTGAAAATAAACCCGAACGTGAATGGTTAGAAGCTCATTGGATGCCGTTTACCGGTAACCGTAATTTTAAAACCAACCCGAGAATGATAAGCCACGCTGAAGGCGTTTATTATACCAGTCAGGATGGACGCAAAGTTTTTGACGGTTTATCTGGGTTATGGTGCTGCGGCTTGGGCCATGGCCGCACGGAAATAGCGGAAGCGGCTTATCGGCAACTTTCTCAATTGGATTATTCCCCGGCGTTTCAGTTTGGCCATGCATTGTCTTTTGAGCTGGCGAATAAAATTAAGGCCATGACACCGGCCGGGTTGGACTATGTGTTTTTCACCGGCTCCGGCTCCGAAGCGGCAGACACCTCGTTAAAAATGGCCCGTGCCTACTGGCGAGCCAAAGGCCAGGCGGGCAAAACCTGCTTTATCGGCCGCGAAAAGGGTTACCACGGCGTTAACTTCGGCGGCATTGCGGTGGGCGGGATCGCCGGCAACCGTAAAGCCTTTGGTGCCAGTGCCGAAGCCGACCATCTGCCCCATACCCTGCTGGCGGGTAACGCCTTTTCACGCGGTATGCCGGAACAGGGTGCGGAACTGGCGGAGGAGCTGAACAGGATCATCACCCTGCGTGATGCCTCGACCATTGCCGCCGTGATTATCGAACCCTTCTCCGGTTCCGCCGGGGTGATCGTACCGCCGGTCGGTTATCTGCAACGCATCCGCGAGATCTGCACTCAACACAATATCCTGCTGATTTTTGATGAAGTGATCACCGCCTTTGGCCGCTGCGGTGCCCTGACCGGTGCCGAAGCCTTTGGCGTCACGCCCGACATCATGAATATCGCCAAACAGGTTACCAATGGCGCACAACCCATGGGTGCGGTGGTGGTGCGGCCAGAGATTTACCAGGCCTTTATGGCCACCGATGAACCGGAGTATTTGCTCGAATTCCCACACGGTTACACCTATTCCGCCCACCCGGTCAGTTGTGCGGTGGGGCTGGCAACGCTGGATATCATTGAGCGCGAGCAGATGATCGAACGGGTGCAGGCACTGGCGCCGTATTTCGAGCAGGCTGTGCACGGTTTGCAGGGCTGCCGTCACGTGACCGACATTCGTAACTTTGGTCTGGCGGCCGGTATCACGCT
This sequence comes from Serratia proteamaculans, assembly GCF_008830365.1. Lineage (GTDB taxonomy): Bacteria > Pseudomonadota > Gammaproteobacteria > Enterobacterales > Enterobacteriaceae > Serratia > Serratia proteamaculans. Next base: position 274,463 of record NZ_WBKI01000003.1, read on the forward strand.
GGCGGCGCGACCGGGGGAAGCGGCGCGCAGGCCATATGAGGTGGCGATGCGCTGCTGGGAAAAAGGATTTTATGTCCGCTACGGCGGCGACACTCTGCAACTGGCCCCGCCGTTTATCAGCAGCGAGGCGCAGATCGATTCGTTAATCAACGCCCTGGGCGACGCCATCAACGCAACCGAATAACAGGAGCGAATACCATGCCCATTGCACATTGGATCAACGGTCAGTCCGCCACCGGCGGCAGCCGCAGCCAGCCGGTATTCGATCCGGCGACCGGGTTGTCACAGCAGGAGGTGTTGCTGGCCGACTCTGCCACGGTAGCAAGCGCCATCGACGCTGCCGAACGGGCCTATCCGGCCTGGCGCGATACCCCGCCGCTGAAGCGGGCCAGGATCATGATTCATCTTAAAGCCCTGCTGGAGCAGCACGCTGACCACATCTGTCAGTTGATTACCGCCGAACACGGCAAGGTGCTCAGCGATGCTATGGGCGAATTGCAGCGCGGCATCGAAAATATTGAGTACGCCAGCTATGCGCCGGAGCTGCTGAAAGGCGAGCACAGCAAGGATGCCGGGCCGGGTATCGACAGCTGGAGTGAGTTCCAGCCACTGGGGGTGGTGGCGGGCATCACGCCGTTTAACTTCCCGGCGATGGTGCCGTTGTGGATGTGGCCGATGGCGGTCGTTTGCGGCAATACCTTTGTGCTGAAACCCTCCGAACGCGTCCCCTCCTCAACCCTGTATATTGCCCAGTTAGCGTCAGAGGCCGGGCTGCCGGCCGGGGTGCTGAACCTGGTTAACGGTGACCGCGAGGCGGTGGAAACCCTGTTGCACGACCCACGCGTTAAAGCCGTGAGCTTTGTCGGCTCAACGCCGGTGGCAGAGCATATCTATCACACCGGCTGCGGTCAGAACAAACGGGTGCAGGCCCTGGGCGGGGCAAAAAACCACGCCGTAGTGCTGCCGGACGCCGACATCGCCGGTAGCGTCAGCGCGCTGATGGGCGCCGCCTTCGGTTCCTGCGGGCAGCGCTGTATGGCAATCCCGCTGGTGGTGGCCGTGGGCAATGACACCGCCGACGCGCTGATCGCCGGGCTACGGCAGCAAATGGCCAATATGCGGGTGGGTGCCGGTAGCGACAACCGCAACGACATGGGGCCGCTGGTCACTCACGATCATTATCAGAAGGTGAAAGGCTATATCGATCAGGGCGTTGACGAAGGTGCCAGCCTGGTGGTCGACGGCCGAGTGTTGGCGGTACGGGATGCCAGCGGACAAATCAGCCAGGGGTACTTCATCGGCCCGACGCTGTTTGACCACGTAAAACCCGGCATGCGGATTTATCAGGAAGAGATCTTCGGCCCGGTGCTGGGCGTGGTACGGGTTGCTTCGCTGAAGGAGGCGATGGCAATGATTGATGCCCATGAATACGGCAACGGCACCTGCCTGTTCACCCGCGACGGCGAGGCCGCACGCTACTTTTCCAGCCATATTCAGGTCGGCATGGTAGGGATTAACGTCGCCCTGCCGGTCCCGGTAGCCTACCACTCCTTTGGCGGCTGGAAACGCTCGCTGTTTGGCGACCTGCACGCCTACGGCCCGGATGCCGTCCGGTTTTACACCAAACGCAAAACCATCACCCAGCGCTGGCCTTCATCCAGCGATGCCCAATATGCCAGCTTCAGTTTCCCATCCGGGCAGGGTTAAGCCATGACAGAACATAAATTCAAAGGCAATCTCAGCGTCCTCGACGTGGTGATGATTACCGCCTCCGGCGTCACGCCGGCCAGTTCGATCTTCGTCATTGCCCCACTGGCCATCGCCAGCGCCGGCAGTGGCGCCTTTATCTCGTTTCTGATCGCCGCCTTTATCGCCGCCACCATCGCTTTATGCTACGCCGAACTGGGGGCCGCGCACCCCAGCGCCGGCGGCGAATACAGCATTATCAAACGGCTGTTCGGCACCCTGTGCGGGTTGCAGACCTACCTGTTTATCCTCAGCGCCGCGCTGTTTGTACCGGCAGTATTAGCCACCGGTGCGGTGCCCTACTTAAATACTGCGCTGGGCACTCACTTCGACGCCTCCACCGCCGGTATGATCACCATTTTGATCGGCGGCGCCTGCGCTATCTTCAACATCAAGGCCAACGCGCTGTTGACCGGCACCTTCCTGGTGGTGGAGGTCGCGGTGTTGGGCCTCATCGCCTGGCTGGGGTTCAGCAACCCGCACCAGAGCGCGGAGATACTCACCTCGCCGGTGATGCTCAACCCCGAAGGGCTGTTGGCCCCGGTTTCCGTCCCTTTGATTGTCGCCATGGTCGGCGTGGCGCTGTTTTCCTATAACGGCTACGGCGCGGCGGTGTATATGGCGGAAGATATGCGTGAACAGGGTAAACCCATGGCCACCGCCATCATGCTGACGCTGGTGATTGTGGTACTGGTCGAGCTGTTGCCCTTCACCGCGCTGCTGATCGGTGCGCCGTCTTTGGTTGAAATGGCCAAACAGGCCGACCCGGTCGGTTACGTGGTCAGCCAACTGGGCGGGCCGACGCTGGCACGGGTGGTCAGCGGCGCGATTTACCTGTCGGTATTCAACGCCATTATCGCCATCGTGGCGCAGTTCAGCCGAATGATGTTCTCCAGTGGACGTGACGGTTTCTGGCTGCCACAGGTGAACCGAGCGCTGAAAAAAATCCACCCGCGCTTCGGCACACCGTGGATCGCCACCCTGCTGTTCGGCATTCCTTCGGCGCTGCTGGCCTTCTGTTCCAACCTTGGCGACCTGACCTCCTTTACCGTGATCCTGCTGCTGCTGGTGTACATCATCATGGCCATCGCCGCGCTGATCAGTCGCCGCCGTGTGCACTTTCACCATCCGTATCTGATGCCCTTGTGGCCGTTGCCGGTGGCGATCGCGCTGATCGGTTGTCTGTACGTGTTGTGGACAATTTTGATCGCCAGCAGCCTGAAAGACTTTATTATCATTGCCGGCATCTTCTGTTTTGGTCTGGTGCTGAGCTACCTGCGCAACCGGCAGGCCATCCCGCTCGTTGAACCCTCAGTTGAAGGAGAATAACCATGTCGCAGCGCGCTCAGGATTTGGGCATTAAAATCGGCCACGGCGTTGCCGGTCCGCTGAACGCCATCACCGACGTGCCCGGCGTCCGGGTTGGTCATGCCAGCATCCACGCCGATCTGGCCGATGGCCGCAGCGTACGCACCGGCGTCACGGTGATCGAACCGCGTGCCGGTCAGGCCCGGCAGTCTCCCTGCTTTGCCGGGGTGCACGTGCTCAACGGCAACGGCGACGCCACCGGACTGGAGTGGATCCGCGAAGCCGGCCTGCTCACCAGTCCCATTGCCTTTACCAACACCCACAGCGTCGGCGTGGTGCGCGACGCTTTGATCGCCCTGGAACGCGAAGCGCTGCCCGCCGACGATAAGGCGCTGTACTGGAACATGCCGGTGGTGATGGAAACCTTCGATGGCCTGCTCAACGACATCAACGGCTTTCACGTCAAGCCAGAACATGTACGACAGGCGTTGCAGGCGGCGCATAACGGCTTGCCACAGGAGGGCGCGGTCGGCGGGGGGAGTGGCATGATCTGCCATGAATTCAAGGGGGGCAGCGGTACCGCTTCCCGCCGCCTGCCTGCCGATCGCGGCGGTTGGACGGTCGGCGCCATCGTACAGGCCAACCACGGCAAACGTGCCTCGCTGCTGATCGGTGGCTACCCGGTGGGCCGTCATCTGGGGCATATTCATTCGCCATTCACCCCACAACTGCCGCATCCGGGTATGGGGTCGATTGTCGTCACCCTGGCCACCGACGCGCCGCTATTGCCGCACCAATGCACCCGCCTGGCCCAACGCGCCAGCATTGGCATCGCCCGCACCGGCGGCGGCACCGAAGACTCGAGCGGCGATATTTTTATCGCTTTCGCCACCGGCAACGACGGGCTGCCGCCTGCCGATTACGCCAACAAAGGGGCCTTCACCACCCCATTGCAGATGGTGAATAACGACTACATCTCCGATCTGTTTGCGGCGGCGGTCGAGGCGGTGGAAGAGGCGATTATCAATGCCCTGCTGGCGGCCAATACCGTTTCCGGCAACGGTCATCGGGCAGAAGGGTTAAACGCGGATCAGTTGCTGACCGCGCTGGAACAAGCCGGCTGGCGAGCTTAAGGGGGGCGCGCGGCATCTCGCGCCCCAAGTTGATCAGGACTCGCCGCCCGGCTTGGGTGCCGGGTAGTCATAATCGAGCTTGATCGGTTCGGCGTAAACGCTGTCCCATAGCTGGCTGTAGAGCTTATCCACCCGCTGGCTCATCACCGGGCTGTGTAGCACCAGTTCCAGATTGCGCGAGTTATCCAGATAACCGCCGGTCCAGTTGCTGGTGCCAATCCACGCCGTTTCGCCGTCGATAATCATCATTTTGCTGTGGATCACCCGGGCAAACGGGATAAAACCGCTGCTGGCCGGAGGGACAGTGACGATCTTTATCTGCACGTTCGGCACCACCGCCAGGCTTTTCAGCCAGGCGATATCCGGCTTTTTGGTGTTCCAGTTGGCCACCATCAGCTCGATCTTCACGCCGCGTGCGGCAGCGCTGCGCAGGGCATTGTCGATCGTCGCGTAGTAAGGTCGGCTGTGTTCCGGGCCATAAGACAACGGCGCGTAGTCCATCACCTGCACCCGCACGCGTTGTTTGGCGCTTGCCAACAGGCGCGGCAACTCCACCTGCGAGTCAATCACCCCCGCCGGATTATAGGCGCGTGGACTGGCGACCAAATAATTACCCTGCGGCGTTTCGGCCTTTGGCTGGTAAGGCAGCTGCGGCACCGGCTTATCCGCCACCAGCAACGCCTGCGCTTGCCAGTCCTGCTCGAAAATCGCCTGGATCTGCCCGACCACCCCGGCATCGCTGATGCGCAGCCCGGTTTCATGGATATGCGCCAGCGCACGCCAGTCAAAGTTCTGGCTGCCGACAAACGCCTGCTCACCGTCCACCAGCAGATATTTGGCATGCAAAATCCCGCCGCTCAGCCGCTGGTAAGGAATAATGCGCAGTTCCAGATTGGGGATCGCTTTTAGCTGTTCCAGGGTTTCAGGGGTAGAGATGCTGATGCCCTTCTCTTCCATCAGAAAACGGATTTTCACCCCGCGCTCGCCCGCCGCCTTCAGGTGTTGCAGCACGCCGTCCAGCAGCGAACCCTGTTGGTTCGCCACGTAGAACTGGCCCAGATCGATGCGGGTTTTCGCCGCATCAAACATTTGCTGCCACACTTCGGCGGTGTTGCGCAGGTCATCCGCCTGCAACGCGGTTTCCACCGGCGCGGTATACACCAATTCATAGCCGGGAATATCAAAACGTGCCGTCGCACTCTGGCTCAACATCAACAGACAGCTACCCCATAAAGCAGTGTAAAGGCGGCCCAACGACCGCCGTGGTTGACGGCCATTAGGCATAGCGCGGCGCCTCACTGTCAACCCATTGCTCACGGTTGCCGTTTTCCGGACGGCTGGTTGGCGCACCGGCACGGATCAGCAGCACCTTCAGCAATTCGTTAATCCGCTCCATGCGGCTTTGCAGATAGTTGTTGCCCACCAGGCACAGCAACGCAATGGCGATACCCAGCCCGGTAGCGTACAACGCGGTACCCATGCCGGCAGAGACCAGGCTCGGCTCGGAGACCCCGGAAGCGGCCAGCGCCTTAAAGGTTTCGATAATCCCCATCACCGTACCCAACAGCCCCAACAGCGGCGCAGCGGTAACGATGGTTTCCAGCAGCCACAGGCCACGAGCCATCAGAGGTTTACTCAGCAGATACTGGGCGTCGATCAGATCGCCTATCGCTTCGCGATCACCGGCGCGGTGTTTTTGCTCCAACACCGGTGAGATCACCGCCAGCGGCAGGCTGTTGCGCTGGGTCAGCTCATCCGGCAGATCGGCGGTGCGACGCACATCCAGCGTCAGCGCCTGCTCCAGTTTGCGAGCCTGACGTTGGGTATAAGCGAAATACAGCGCACGTTCGATAATAATCACCAGCGCTATCGCCAGCGCGGCGTACATCACGTAGAAAATAATGTCGTGCAACAGATTGGCATTCATCATTCAATCCTCCAACCCTGCGGCTTTCAAGCCGCAGGCTATAAATAGTTAAAAGGTGGCTTCCAGCGACACGCTGAAGGTACGTTCTTCCCCGACGTTGTAGTACGGCGTACTGGCCTTCACGCCGTCATAAGGCACTGCGTTGAAGGTGGTGGTACGTACCGAGGTCAGGTACTCCTTGTCGAACAGATTGCTGATACCAAAGCGCAGCGCCGCACTCTTGACGATCTTCTTGTCCACCGGCAAATACACCCCCGCCGCCAGATCGACCACCGTGCGGCCACCGATCTTCTCGTCGTTGGTCAGGTCACCGTAGAACGAACTGACGTATTTACCGCTGACGCTGCCGTAGTAACGGCTATCGTCATAGCCCAGCGTCATGTTGAGCAGGTTTTTCGGGACGTTCGGCACCTCTTTACCGCTAGTCGGTAACGGCAGACCATTGCTGACAATGTCGCTCTTCTGCTTGGATTGGGTGTAGGTATACGAGGTGTAGTAGTTGAAGTTATGCGGCAACTGACCGCTCCACTCCAGCTCCAGCCCTTTATTCTCGACGTTGCCGATGTTCATCATCTCGTAGTCACCGGCCGGGTTGGTGGTGGAGATTTGACGATCGCTGTAGCGCATGTAGAACAGCGTGGCGCTCATCAGCATGTCTTCCTGCTGGAAACGCCAGCCCAGTTCATGGTTCCAGCTCAGTTCCGGTTTGGTGCTGATCGAATCACCCACGTTGTACAGCACGTAATTTGGCGGGGTACGCATGTTACGCGTCAGGTTGTAGAACACCTGGTTTTCCGGGTTCAGCTTGTAGCTGGCGCTGAAGTTCGGCAGGAATTCATGGTATTTGGCATCACGCTTTTCCGGCACGTTATACAGGCTGCCCTTGTTATCCCCTTTTCGTTCAACGTACTGATAGGCCAGTCCGCCGACGAAAGTCCAGTCCGGCGTGGCAAACCAGGTATCCTGCAGCCACACTTTTTGCGCCGGAGTGATGGTGTATTGATTACGCCCTTGCACGGTGTTGCCATTAGCGTCCTTCACCTGATCGGAACCGCCCGGTTTGCCCGAGAGTTGTTCAGGGTTACCGTCGTCCTTGATGCCGATAAACGGCTGGGTCTGCGACTGACGCGCGCGTTCATACCAATAACCAATATCCAGGCTGTGCTGGTCGTTGATATCCCACTTCAGCTTGGTGGTGATACCCGGCCGCCAGGTCTGGGTCCAGGATGGGCGGTAATAGGTGTTGGACTTCAAATTACTGAGATCGTACTGACCGGCCTTATCCGAAGTATTGGACAACACCGAAGCCGTTTGCCCCGTATAGCTACCACCGTTACCCCAGTAGTAATACGGCTGCAGGGTCAACGCCAGGTTGTCTCGCAGTTGCAGCTTCTGGGTGAACGACAGGGTGAAGGTGTCAAACGGATTACGGTTAAGTTTGTAGTACTTGTTCAACTGGCCCTTGCTGTTGTATTCCGGCGAGGTGGCGTAGTCGGTATCACGGCCGTCATTTTCAAACTGCGCCTTACTCAGAGTGCTGTAGTTGACGTTATTCTGCTGGTTGTACTTCATGATCAGGTTGCTGCTGTTGCCGTTACCGTCCTCATACAACGAGTTCATTTCGAACTTGTTGGAGTACTCACGCCCTTCCCCGCGCCACTTTTTCGCCTCGGTGTGTGAGTAGGAGATCCAGTTGCTGAAACCGTTGTACTCACCGGTCTCCAGACGCGCAAAAGTTTTGCTCAGGTTGTTGCTGCCTAGCGTCTGTTTGACGAAGCCGCCGAAATCTTTTGCGGGACGGCGCGTCACCATCCCAATGTTGCCGCCGCTGGAACCGATATGCGGGCCGTCCACCTCAGAGGAACCCTGAGTAACGAATATCTCTTCCAGGTTCTCCGAATCGCCCAGCAGGTTCGGGTACACCGCATAGTTGCCGGAGTCATTGATCGGAATACCGTCCATCGACAGACCGATTTGGTCGGAGTTCATGCCGCGCATGGTGTAATCGACACCGCTCAGGCCGCTGGCGTCGTTACTGTTGACGTTCAGGCCCGGAGTGTATTTCAGTTTGTCGATGGCGTTGGCCGCCGCCGGCATTTTATCCATCGCCTCTTTGGTGACGGTAGAGCGCGACTTGGCGCTGTCGTCCTGCACCATCATGCCACCACCCAGCGACTGCCCTTTGACATTGATGGTACCGACGTCGGTCGAGTCCGCCGCCAGTGCCGTACCCGGCAATATCGCCGACATCACTGCCAGATAAATCCCAGATCGATTGAAAGATTTCATTGTTTCCATCCCATAAAAATCAAACTGTTATGCCAGGCATCAAGGAGCCTGATAATTGAACGTGGCTGAAAATCGTTTTGTTGTTTGCCCGTTGAAAGCCTCGCTTGGGAACGGCCTCACCTGGCTGATACTTTGCAGACTGCTCAGCGCCGCGCGGTTAAGCAGCATGCTGGTGGCCTTATTGGCGATGCCGGACGAGAGCACCCGACCGCTGCGATCGACCTCCAGCCAGACTTCGACGTTGCCCTGGGGCCGTTCAAGCGATGCCTGCCGACCGCTGGGGTAGCGCTTGCGCTGCTCCAGCTCACGACGCAACGCCTGCAGATAACCGTTTTCGATCGCCTGCGTATTCACTTTCGGCGCCGACGGGGCTGCCGGAGTAGGCTGTGTCGCCGGCTTGCTGACCAATGCTCTGGGGGCGCTTGGGGCCGCGACGGGTTTGGCCTTTTCCATCGGCTTGGCTTTTTCTTTCACCGGTTTCGGCTTGGGTTTCGGCTTGGGCACAGGCTTGGCTTCGATAATCGGCTCCGGGGCCGGTACGACCGGCTCAGGAATAGCTTCCGGCTCCGGCGGCGGGGGTTCGGGTTGTGGCGGGGTTTCCACCGGTGGTGCCAACTGAGGTTCAGGATCCGGTTCGACCAGCGCCAGCTCCATGGTGGTTTCGTCATAGCGTGGCTGAATTTTCAGCGCCGCCTGTTGACTGGCAAACAGCACGCAGCCCACGACGATCAACGCCGGTAACCAGCTGAAAAGGTGACGTGAACGATAGAGCAGATACATGTCACAGCTTCCGTGTGGCGATAGAGACGGAGTAGAAACCGCCCTGGCGCAGGTTATCCATCACCGCCACCAGCCGCTCTACCGCGACGCCTTTGTCGCTGTTGACGATAATGGTGGTGGTCTGGTTTTCCTGTTGCTGTTGCTTCAGCGTGCTGACCAGTGCGCTCAGCGCCAGCGGTTGACCGTCGAGTTGCAGTTGATCCTCGGCACCCAGCGTAATGATCGCCTTCTTCTGCGGTTTCAACTGCTGGGCGCTGCCGGCGGACGGCAACTGGGTTTTCAGCCCAAGGGCTGGGATCACGTTCAGGCTAATCAACACAAAAAACACCAGCAAAAACATCATCACGTCGATCATCGGGATCAGTTCGATGTGCGCTTTGTTCTTTTTCGGCTCGTTCCAGTTACGCATGGCACTCCCTCCCAAAAGCAAAGCAGCCAATATAGAGAGCCTATGTTTACCTTTTGTTACGCTTGTGTGATCTTATTTTCACAACGCACATTATTTGAGAGAATATTCCCAGCGGGTAACGGGTCAGAGGGGTTTCATAACTCATTAATTGGTTATGATTTTTAATGGAATAATGACGAAGGGGAACTTATAGCGGTTAATGCATAGGAAGGGAGTTTGTGATTATCCTGACACTTTATAGCAAGATCTTCAGACCCTGCTTTTACATCAGGATTTAGGAGGAGGGGTTCACACAATTAATGGCGGATTTGCGCCAGGTCTTCAGCCGTCAAACCGGTCATGTTCATTACCGAGTCGTGGTCGATGCCGTTCGCCAGCATGGCGCGGGCAACGGTAAGCTTTCCTTCAAGCACGCCTTCTTGACGCCCTTTCTCGATGCCCTTTTCGATGCCCTTCTGTTCAAGCTGTTGTGCAATAGTCATTAGTTCATCCTCATGTTGCGGTACCGCCGCATCGTGTGGCGTTGGCGTTTTGTTTTTCTTTTTCATTCCCTGATAGCCTTTGCGTGTTATTTAATTCCACACTATCACAAGCAACTGGCTGATTATATTAGTGACCGTGGTAAGATGAACGCGCAACACATAGATAAATTCGCCATAACACCATGAATTAAAATGAAATAATAAATAAAACTTAAAACAAAACTCTGAAAAAATATATCAACCTGAACTAATTCAGAGCGTTTATATTATTTAAGAGCAGGTTAACCATGGCCACCCAGCATTAACCTACATATATCTCATAACGGTAAGACACCTTTAAAATATAACTACGGAATATTTAAATTATAACTATCCTATCCACAGGACGATAATTCACTTTCTTGAGAGATAAATATTTTTATTTAAAATAACCACCATAAAAAAAGACGCCCGCAGGCGTCTTGTTTGCAGCACTGATTTAATCAGTTCACTTTAACCGGCATACCGGAGCGGGCTTTCATTGCCGCGTCCACTTCACTCTGGTTAACGGCAGCATCCATCATCACTTTGCCCACTGGCGCAGAGATGGTCAATGGTACCGGATCTTTCGACTTCAGCTGTTCTTCGTTAGCGGAAAGTGGGTTGTGCACCTCCAGGTAACGGGAACCGTCCGGCTCAACGCTGGCTTTGATCGGCTCGTTGATGAACTGCACGCGGGTACCGACCGGCACGTTGTCGAACAGGAACTTGATGTCGTCAGCACGCAGACGCACACAGCCGTGGCTTACGCGCAGACCGATACCGAAGTTGGCGTTGGTGCCGTGGATCGCGTACAGACGACCGACGTACAGTGCATACAGACCCATAGGGTTGTCCGGACCGGCCGGGAATACCGCAGGCAGGATCTCACCGTCAGCGGCATATTCTGCGCGCATCTTGGCGGTTGGCGTCCAGGTTGGGCCGTCTTTCTTACGTTGCACGGTAGTGGTCCAGTTCAGCGGGGTGTCTTTGCCCAACTGGCCGATACCGATTGGCAGCACGATCACCGTGTTGGTGCCTTTCGGGTAGTAGTACAGACGCATCTCGGCGCTGTTGATGATGATGCCTTCACGCGGAGCGTCAGGCAGGATCAGCTGCTGAGGAATGGTCAGGGTGCTGCCGGCCTTCGGCAGGAACGGATCCACTCCCGGGTTGGCTTCCAGCATATTGCTCAGGCCCATCTGGTATTGAGCGGCAAAGCTCTCCAGCGGCAGCTTGCTGTCTTCCGGTACGGTAATTTGGATGTTCTCACCCACCAGACGGCTGTCTTTGGCAGGTAAAGGATAGACAACGGCGAAGGCAGCTTGGCTGAAGACCACCAGTGCCGTAAACAGGGTTATTAACGCGCGAATGCTCATTTTCATCTTCGTGTAGGTTATGGCCACTGGCAGTTATAGGTTATTTCGGCCCTCTCTACCCAAAGAATTTCAGGTTGCGGCTAGGCGGCTAGTGCGCGAATCCTTGGGAGCTTACTCAGGTAAGTGACCAAGGTGACCGCACGCAGCCAACAACGCAGCAGCTTGAAAGGCGAAGGGTATGACCGGATGCGCATTATATGTGCACATCGACCTAAGTGTGAAACATTACCGGCGCAATATCGAACTTTTTTGTAACCTGGTGCGGCACGAAGAGGAGTAACTGTGAAAACCGCCGCTAAAACGCGGCGATTGGCGGTGACATCAGGCGGATAGGGATCAGATATTCGCAGCGGATCGCCTTACCGCCTGCACTGCAAACGCCACCCAATGCGGGATAAAAACGCTCGATATCCTTGCCCGGCCGCCGTATTGCTTTCATCATGGGTATCGCGGTGTCATACAGGCGGGCGATAAAGTTTTGTAACTCTTCAACCTGCCCCTGATAGGTAAAGCTGGCGTAGTCGCCCTGCTCGATCAGTACCCGTTCGCCTTCTGCCCGCTCGTCCGCCAACGCCAAGGTATAAGCCATCCGTTGTCTACCGCGTAGCCTGCTGTCTGCCTCCAGACTGGTGAGGCCATAGACCACCGCCAAGGTTTCGGCTTCCTTCGGCATCATCTGCCGCCAGGCATGCTGACGCAGCTCGTTTTTCGAATGCAGCAGCTGCCCCAGCGTACAACTGCGGTGCTGGGTGTGGCCAATCAATTGCATTGCCGGCAGTGTAATGATCTCCGCCTGCGGTAATGGCGCATCCATCAGCCGCAGCGGAGGCTGCATCCCTTGCCCTGACCAGTCGGTACTGCGGCGATAACCGGCCGGCGGCATACCGAACTGCTTTTTGAAACAGCGGGTGAACGTCTGCTGAGAGTCAAACTGATATTTGTCGGCGATAAAAGCCACGCCGTGGTTGGTGAGCCGCAGTTCACGTGCGGCGGCAGTCAGCCTTCTGCGCCGGGCGTAAGTTCCCAGGATCTCACCGGTTAACTCTTTAAACAGCCGCTGCAGGTGCCATTTGGAATAACCTGATTTAGCCGCAATATCATCGAGCGTCAGCGGCTGGTCGAGGTTTTGCTCGATCCAGGCCAGCAGTGCCGTAATCACCTGTTGCTGATACATACCGCTTCCTCAGAGTGCGAAAACCAGTGTTCACTGTATCGGTCGCTGCACTAGACCACATTGCACAATCAGGACATAATGTTTTTCAATTACGCCAAACTGAGAATTATTCTCATGACCTTTATCACCGAGCCGCGTTTCGATATCGATCAGGTGCCGCGCGCCATTTTTGCCGTGCAGGGTTCCACCATTGATAAAGATTGGGAGATCACCCATCACCGACACCGCAAGGCACAGCTGATTTATACGGTGCGCGGTATGGTCCGTTGCGAGGTGGAAAACGGTCTGTGGCTGGTGCCGCCTCAGTGTGCGCTGTGGATGCCCAGCAATGTGCTGCATAACGCACAAGGGGCCAGCGCCAGCGAATGCTACTGCCTGTTTGTCGATCAGGATGCTATCGCCGGGTTACCAACCCAATGCTGCACACTGGCGGTATCCCCACTGCTGCGTGAGCTGCTGTTCCAGGCCAGCGGGTTCGAACAGCTGTACGATCAACAGGGGCCCGAAGGACGCCTGGCCAGCGTGCTGCTGGATCAATTGGTTAAAGCGCCGGTTGAGAACCTGCACCTGCCGGTCTCCAATGATGCACGCATTCGTCAGTTAACCGAGCGCCTGTTGGCCAACCCGGCAGACAAGGCGACGCTCAACCAATGGGCGCAGCGTATCGGCATGAGCGAACGCTCGCTCAACCGTACGCTGCAACAGCAAATGGGCATGAGTTTTGGCCACTGGCGGCGACAATTACACGTGGTATTGGCGCTGCAACGGCTGACCCAGGGCGATAGCGTGCAGCGCGTGGCGTTGGATTTGGGTTACGAGAGTGCCAGCGGCTTTGTCACCATGTTCAGAAAAGCGGTGGGCAAGCCCCCGGCGCGTTATCTGGCGGAGAAAAACGCGGCGGATCGGGCACAGGGGGCCGGGATCGTCATGTAATGCTCACCGTTGACTCAGATAAAAGAGTTACTGCGCCAACCAACCGCCATCCATATTCCAGGCGGCCCCGCGCACCTGCACCGCCGCGTCACTGCACAGGAATAACGCCAGTTCGCCCAGCTGTTCCGGTGTCACAAACTCTTGAGAAGGCTGTTTTTCCGCCAGCAGGTCATCACGCGCCTGCTGCGGATCCACCCCGGCGGCAACCCGCTTGTCGATCTGTTGCTGCACCAGCGGCGTCAGCACCCAGCCGGGGCAGATGGCATTACAGGTAATCGCGCTGCGGGCAGTTTCCAGCGCAATGGTCTTGGTCAGCCCCACCACGCCGTGCTTGGCCGCCACATAAGCGGCCTTGTCTTTGGACGCCACCAGCCCGTGCACCGAGGCAACATTGATAATGCGCCCCCAGCCGCGCTCTCGCATGCCCGGCAACGCCAGACGGCTGGTGTGAAACACTGACGACAGGTTAATCGCGATAATCGCATTCCACTTGTCGACCGGAAAGGATTCCAGCGGAGAAACGTGCTGAATACCGGCGTTATTGACCAGAATATCGGTGCCGCCGAACTCCAGCTCGACATAGCGCATCAGGTCGGCAATCTGCTGCGGGTCACTGAGATCCGCGTCGTGGTAGCCGGGCGCTGCGCCCAAACCCGCGATATGTGTCTTCGCCTGCTCCACCTCGCCAAACCCGTTGAGGATCACCTGGGCGCCCGCAGCCGCCAGGCTGGAGGCCAGCCCAAGACCGATACCGCTGGTCGAGCCGGTCACCAGTGCGGTTTTACCTTGTAAATTCATGTTATTGCTCCTTTAAACAATGCCGGTCAGGTAGAACACGCCGATCACAAACAGCACTGCGGCGCTCTTAATCAGGGTGATGGCGAAGATGCCGCCATAGGCTTGTCGATGGCTAAGGCCGGTGATCGCCAGCAGGGTGATCACCGCGCCGTTATGCGGCAAGGTGTCCATACCGCCGCTGGCCATGGAAGCCACCCGGTGCAACACTTCCAGCGGGATCTGCGCGGCGTGGGCGGCAGCGATAAAGGATTCGGACATGGCCGCCAGCGCGATGCTCATACCGCCGGAAGCCGAACCGGTGATGCCCGCCAGCAGCGTGACGCTGACCGCCTCGTTCACCAGCGGATTGGGAATGGTTGCCAGCGCCTTCGACAGCACCAGAAACCCCGGCAGCGCCGCGATCACCGCGCCAAAGCCGTATTCCGAAGCGGTGTTCATCGCCGCCAAAATCGCCCCGCCGACCGCCGTTTTACTGCCCTCCGCCAGCCGCCCGCGAACGTTACGGAAACCAAAAACCAGCACCAGCAGAATACCCGAAACCAGCGCCGCCTCCACCGCCCAGATGGCGGTGATCTTGCCGATCTCTGTGGTGATCGGTTTGGCCAACCCCGGCAATGTCAGCTCGTGGCTAACGCCATACCACTGCGGGATCCAGTGGGTAAACCCCAGGTTCAACAGCCCGACCAGGATCAACGGCATAATGGCGATCAGCGGGTTGGGCAAGTTGATATTGTCCGGGGTTTCAGGCTCATTCAGCAACTCGGTACCGTAGCCTTCACCCCGTGCCTGTGCCTTGCGGCGCTGGCGTTCAAGATAAAACAGGCCGACCGCGATAATAAACAGCGAGCCAATCAACCCCAGCCAGGGCGCGGCCCAGGCATTGGTGCCGAAAAAGCTGGTCGGAATGATGTTCTGGATCTGTGGCGTGCCGGGCAGCGCATCCATGGTGAAGGAAAACGCGCCGAGCGCCACCGTCGCCGGGATCAGTCGTTTGGGGATACCGCTCTGGCGGAACAGCTCGGCGGCGAAGGGGTAAACCGCAAACGCCACCACAAACAGCGAGACGCCGCCGTAGGTCAGCAGCGCGCAGACCAGCACAATCACCGGAATGGCATGGCGACGGCCAAGAATATTAATCGCCGCGGCCACTATCGAACGGGAAAACCCGGACAGCTCAATCAGTTTGCCAAACACCGCCCCCAGCAGAAACACCGGGAAGTAGAGTTTGACGAAGCCGACCATCTTTTCCATAAACAGCCCGGTGAAGGTCGGGGCGACCGCGCCGGGATCGGTCAATAACACCGCGCCCAGCGCGGCGATCGGGGCAAACAAAATAACGCTGTAGCCGCGATAGGCGGCCAGCATCAGGACTCCCAGTGCTGCCAGGGCAATCAGAACGCTCATCATCACTCCCTATTGCCCTTGATGTCTGAACCACGCCAGCCATATTGAGCAACTCATTATTGTTGTTGGGTGCGGTTAAGGTTTCAGAGCAAAACGCAGTTGGTGCGCCCGCCGCTGTTGAATGCGTTCCCTGCGTGCTTCATCCCAGTGATAAAATCCCTGGCCGCTGCGTTGGCCAGTGTTGCCCTGGCGGAGCCGGCTTTCCACCAGCGCCATCATGCTGTCATCGGTCGCCAGCTCCGGCAGCAGGTGGTGGGCAATATCCGCCACCGTCTCCAGTCCGGTCATGTCGGCAGCCTCCAGTGGCCCAACCATCGCGTAGCGCCGCCCAAGCGAAGCTCGCATCACCTGATCCACCACCTGCGGGCTGGCGATGCCGCTTTGCACGATGTACAGCGCCTCGCGCAGTAGCGCAAACTGCAGCCGGTTGCCGACAAAACCCGGTGCGGCGCGATCCAACAGCACCGCCTCCAGCGCCATGCCACTGAGCAATTCCTGCACCGCGGCCAGATGGCGGGGATCGGTGGCGCTGCCGGGCACAATTTCCACCAGCGGGATCAGGTGGGGCGGGTTCCAAAAATGGGCGATCAACAGGCGCTGCGGATGGATCATTCTGACCGCTAACTCATCCGGCGGCAGACCGCTGGTGTTGCTGGCGATCACCGCATCGTCGGCAATCAGCCCTTCCAGCTGTTCGTACAAGGCGTGCTTGAGCGCCAGGCGCTCGGGGATCGCCTCGATCAACAGCCGGGCGCGGGCCACATCGTTCAGATCGTCGGTCACGCTCAGACGTGCCAGCACCGTCGCCTGCTCTGCCGCCGCTAACTGCCCAACCTCGATCAGCTCCGCCAGAATACTGCCCGCGACCGCCGGGACTTCCGCCAGCCGTTGCGGATCCGGGTCGTACAGCAGAATGTCATGACCATGGCGAGCGAAGTGGGTGGCGATGCCAATCCCCATCAGCCCGGCGCCAAGCACTGCATAGTCAGGTGAATGCATAGCTTCCTCCCAGATAATCAGCCGCGCTCGACCGCCAGCGCCACGCCCTGCCCGCCGCCGATGCACAGCATCGCCAGCCCCTTGTTGACCTCACGGCGCTGCATCTCATACAACAGCGTGACCAAAATACGGCAACCGGAAGCCCCGATCGGATGCCCGAGCGCTATCGCCCCGCCGTTAACATTGACCCTGGCGCTGTCCCACTCCAGTTCGCGGCCGACGGCCAGCGCCTGTGCGGCAAAGGCTTCATTGGCCTCGATCAAATCGACTTCGCTCAGCGACCAACCGGCGTTGGCCAGACAGCGACGCGCCGCCGGTACCGGACCAATCCCCATGATCGCCGGATCAACACCCGATGCCGCATAGCCGGCAATGTGCGCCAGCACCGGCAGCTTCAGCTCGGCCGCCTTCGCCGCGCTCATCAACAGCACCGCCGCCGCACCGTCGTTAATTGAGGAAGCGTTACCGGCGGTCACCGTACCGTCTTTGCGGAACGCCGGACGCAGCCGGGCCAGACTTTCCAGCGTGGCGTCGCCGCGGGGTTGCTCGTCACTGGCCACCCGCAGCGGTTCGCCCCTGGGTTTAGGCACCTCTACCGGGGTGATTTCCGCCACAAAACGTCCGGCCTGCTGCGCGGCCTGGGTTTTCTGCTGTGACCGCAGCGCAAACTCATCCTGCTCACTGCGGCTGATGGCATATTTTTCAGCCAGATTTTCGGCGGTGATGCCCATGTGATAATCGTTGAAGGCATCCCACAGGCCGTCCTGGATCACGCTGTCGATCAACTGACCGTGGCCGAGACGCAACCCGGCACGCGCCCCGTTGATCAGGTATGGTGACTGACTCATGCTTTCCTGGCCCCCGGCGATAATCACTTCGGCGTCACCACAGCGGATCGCCTGCACCGCCAGATGGATCGCCTTCAACCCAGAACCGCAGACCTTATTGATGGTCAGCGCCGGTACGCTATAGGGCAGCCCGGCGTTCAACGCGGTCTGACGTGCCGGGTTCTGGCCACAACCGGCCGTCAGCACCTGCCCGAGGATCACTTCATCCACCTGATCCGCTGAAACACCGCTGCGCGCCAGTAAGGCTTTCACCACCACCGTGCCCAGATCCACCGCCGACAACATAGCCAGCGCCCCCTGAAAACTGCCAATCGGCGTGCGCGTGGCCGCCACAATCACTACCTGTTGCATGGTTTTCTCCCTGGATAACATCATCAGAAGCGCATCTCCGGCACCTGAGTCGGCACTATCAGCCGACCGGCGGTTTTGGCGACAATCTCCTCCACGCTGACGCCGGGCGCACGTTCGCGCAGCACAAAGGCACCGTTTTCAATTTCCAGATAGGCCAGATCGGTCAGAACCTTGCGAATGCAACTGGCACCGGTCAACGGCAACGTGCAGCGCGGTAACAGCTTGGACTCGCCACTCTTTGACGCGTGGGTCATCACCACAATGATGTTCTCCGCACCGGCCACCAGATCCATCGCGCCGCCCATGCCCTTCACCAACTTGCCGGGGATCATCCACGAGGCAATATTGCCCTCAACGTCCACCTCAAAAGCACCCAACACGGTGAGATCAACATGGCCGCCGCGGATCATGGCGAACGACTGTGCCGAGTCGAAAATCGAGGCGCCGATACGGGCGGTGACCGTCTGCTTACCGGCGTTGATCATGTCGGCATCCAGCTCAGCTTCGGTCGGGAAGCCGCCCATGCCCAGCAGGCCGTTTTCGGATTGCAGCATCACGTCCATGCCCGGCGGCACATAGTTGGCCACCAGCGTCGGAATGCCGATCCCCAGATTGACGTAGTCACCGTCACGCAGTTCTTGTGCCACGCGCTGCGCCATTTGTTCACGGGTAAGCATGGGGTTCTCCTCAGGTACGCAGAGTGCGCTGTTCAATGCGCTTTTCGAAACTGCCCTGGATCAGGCGGTCAACGTAGATACCGGGGGTGTGGATCGCCGCCGGATCCAGTTCACCCGGTGCGACGATCTCTTCCACCTCCACCACGGTGATCCGTCCGGCGGTGGCCATCAGCGGGTTAAAGTTCTGCGCGGTGTGGCGATAGATGACATTGCCGAAGTGATCGGCTTTCCAGCCCTTGATAATGGCGAAGTCGCCGGTGATTGCCTGCTCCATGATGTAGGGGCGGCCGTTGAATTCGCGCATTTCCTTGCCTTCGGCTACCGGGGTGCCGTAGCCGGTGGCGGTGAAGAACGCCGGAATACCGGCTCCCCCGGCGCGGATTTTTTCCGCCAGCGATCCTTGCGGCGTCAGCTCCACCTCCAGCTCGCCGCTGATCGCCTGTTGCTCGAACAGTGCGTTCTCCCCAACGTAGGAGGCCACCACCTTGCTGATCTGTCTATTTTCCAGCAGCAGGCTGAGACCAAAGCCGTCGATGCCGCAGTTGTTTGATACCACCGTCAGGCCGGTCACTCCCAAACGACGGATCTCATTAATCAGGTTTTCCGGGATGCCGCACAGGCCGAAACCGCCCGCCAGCACCGTCATATTGTCCGTCAGGCCTGCCAGCGCTTCCTGGTAGCTTCCGACGCGTTTATCGAGCCCTGCCATTCGCTGCCTCTGAGTGTTCTGTAGCAATGGGCGGTATACCCCTGCTGCTGTAAAGGCATCATCAGGTCACAAAAATGATTTGTTAATTTTGTTTTTGTGCCCCATTCATTTAGAATTTTTATTAATCAATTGTTAATGGCTGTTTTCAAAAGAGTTAAATAATTCAAAAATGAAAATGAGCATCAAACAGTTACGCGCGTTTTTAGCGGTAGCTCACACTCTTAACTTCGCCCAGGCGAGCGAACGGCTGAATATTTCGCAGCCGGCGCTGAGTCTGGCCATTCGCGGGCTGGAAGACGCGTTGGGGGGACAGTTGTTGCTGCGTACCACGCGCCGCGTGGCGCTGACGCCGGAAGGTGAGAGCTTCTTCCCGATGGCACGCCAACTGCTGGCGGACTGGGACAATGCGGAAGAGGCGATGCACCAGCGCTTTACTTTGCAAATGGGTAAGGTGGCCATCGCTGCCATGCCTTCGTTCGCCGCTAATCCGCTGCCGCCGATCCTGAAAGTGTTTCGCGATCACTACGCCGGGATCAACGTGGCGGTGCACGACGTGATTAACGAGCAGGTATTCGAGATGATCCGTGAAGGCCGGGTGGAAATGGGCATTGCCTTCGAGCCGGAGCCCAGCGATACCCTGCACTTCACCCCGTTGTGCAACGATCGTTTTGTGGCGGTAGTGCCGAAGGATTCGCCGCTGGCAGGCCGGGCGCAGGTGAGTTGGAAAGAGCTGCTGACGCTGGACTTTATTACCCTGCAGCGCCCTTCTGCAGTGCGTTTGCTGCTGGAACAGACGCTGGCCAAAAGTGGCAGAACGCTGGAGGTGGCGTTTGAAAGCCACCAGTTGGTGACGGTCGGGCGCATGGTGGCCAACGGGCTGGGCGCCAGCGCGGTACCGGCGCTGTGTGAACAACAGATGGGCGAGTTAGGTGCAACCTGCGTGCCGTTATTCGGCCCGGTGATTGAACGACGCGTCGGACTGATCCGCCTCGCCCAGCACCGTCTGTCTTCGGCGGCCCAGGCGCTGGCCGGGGTAATTGAACGGGAAATGGCGATGAGTGGGATGGAATGAGGGGTTTGACGGGATAATTCAGGTTTTTCAGAGAATTCTGCCCCCGTAGCCTGAACCCGAACCTGTTCTCATTCTACAGAAAATGTTAAGTTTCCGTAAAAATAGGGAATTCATTCGACATGGAACAGAAGCCCAGCAGTATTGCGCCAGGCTATTGCATCGCTCAGCAGGCTGGCCCTTTGGCCTATCAAGCCCACTATCTGTTTGGCGGCAAGCCCTCAAAAGCAGCCGACTATTTTCTGCAACTCAATGCCGACACGCCAATAGTGCAGCCGGGGCAAATGTTGATCGTTGCCGACCCGCGTAACCCTAACCAGGCGGTGCAGCTCGCCATGTTGATGCAGGCCAAGACTCGCACCAGCAAGGCAGTGCAAGCCGGTGGCGGCGATTTTCCCGCTTTTTTACACCGCAACTATGCCGCCATCGCCGCTTTCACCAGCTACGGTGATACCGTCATCGGACTGGCTTCTGATGCCGGTGAACGTTACTTTGGCCAGATCAAAAATATCCTGATCGACATTGAAAAAACCTATCAGAATCAATTCCGCATGAGCGGTGCGCTGATCGGCACCCAGTTTCAGGTGGAGCGAGCGCGGCTGTTTGGTACATTAAAACCGTTACTCAATCGCCTGACCCGCGCCCAGCTCAATATGAAAGAATATAGCCAGATTAAGCATGCTCTGGGGCTTTCCAGCAAATCACTGGTGCATGAATGGAGTACCGCCGGAGTCGGCGCGATTAAGGGCTATTCCAACTATATCGACAGCGCCAGCCGCGCTGCGAAATTTATGAAAGCCGGCGGTTGGGTTGGCATCGGCCTCAGTGGGTTGAATACCACCAATGACGTTTATAACGCCTGCACCAGCGGCAGGGAGCAGGAATGCACCAAAATCGCGGTTAAGGGGTACAGTAATTTTGCTGCGAGTACCGCTGCCGGAATTTGGGGGGGTAATGTAGGTGCAGGCCTTGCTATTACAGCTTGTTCAATTGTTCTTGGTGCCGCAACAGCAGGAGCAGGTGTGATCGTTTGTGGTGTTGCGGGAGCAGCTATCGGAGGTGCGGCAGGCTCCACTCTAGGCAGCATGGGTTCCGATTATTTGACTACCCTGGTGGTAGGTGAATGATGAAAATTATCGTCATACTGTGTTTGTTGCTGCTGGCTTTAGGAGCCCTCATTCAGTATCTCTGCTATCACCGTCATAAAAAAGAATTTGACGTTTTTTATCAAGACTATGTAACCAAGGGATACTTTATCCCTCCCTATGTTGCCTTCGCAGATAGCCTTGGCATGCTCGGTACCTCCCTGAAAGCTCAGTGGTTTCTCTGGATCCTGAAGAATAAAAAAATAAAGATAAGAGATCAGGTTTGGCTTGATGCAAAAACTTACGCTTTCGTGCAAAAGACGACGTCCCCGGCGTTACAAAAATGGTTGGCGTTAGACTTTATATTTTTGCTTGTGGAAGCTTTTATTATCGTCGTTGGTTGTATTTTTATTTTTCTCATTAAGAACAGTATTTAACAATGATATTCAACCACCATCGCCCAGTCAGCCCCTGCGAACTGGGCTAGCACCGCTATAGAACGGGAAATGGCCGCCAGCCAATCCTCCACACTGTGATTTTCACCCCAGCCTCCATTGAAATAACTCCCATTCTCAATAAATAATGATTACTATTCTCAAGAACAGGATCCGGTGCGCCACGACGCAACCGGCAGGACTTTACCTTCAATTCAATGTTGAGCTTTCTTGACCTCAGGGCAACGGCTCTGCGGCGACAGGCTCTTTAACTCCATGGAGAGGTTATGAACTCTGCAACAACTCGCAACCGCCGTTTCGGCACGCGCACCGCTTTCCCATTGCTGCTGCTCACTTCAATGCTGTTTTCTGCCCCGCTGCTGGCCCAGGGCGAGCCAGAACTGCTGCGTAAACCGGTCGGCAAAGGTGCTTATGAGATGGTCTACAGTCAGGGCGAGAACGCGCTGTACCTGGCCACTTCGCAAAGCCGCAAGCTGGATAAAGGTGGCGTAGTCTATCGTTTGGATCCACAAACGCTGGATATCACCCAGATCATTCACAACGACATCAAACCTTTCGGCGCAGCCATTAACAGCAAAACCGACACGCTGTTCTTCGGTAACACCACCAACAATTCGGTGACCGCCATCGACGGCAAAACCGGTGAGGTGAAAGGCCGCCTGGTGCTGGATGCGCGCAAGCGTTCCGAGACGGTAAAACCCCTGGCTCCGCGTGAGCTGGTCGCCGATGCCACCACCGATACCCTGTATATCACCGGGCTGGGTGAATCCAGCGTGGTTTGGGTGGTCGACGGCAAGGATCTGACCCTGCGCACCACCATCACCGAGACCGGCAAATACGGCACCGGCCTGGCGCTGGACGCTGCTGCCGGCCGTCTGTATGTCACCAACGCCGATGGCGAACTGGTGACTATCGACACCAAAACCAACAAGGTCGTCAGCCGCAAGAAGCTCGATGAGTCCAAAGAGCACTTCTTCCTGAACATCAGCCTGGATCCGGCCACTCACCGCGCCTTTATCACTGACTCCAAGCAAGCGCAGGTGCTGGTTGTCGATACCCGCGACGGCAAAATTCTGAGCAAGATCGACGTGCCGGAATCGCTGGCGGTGCTGTTCAACCCGGCGCGTAATGAAGTCTATGTGACCCATCGCCAGGCCGGTGAAGTGAGCGTGATTGACGCCAAGAGCTACAAGCTGCTGCAAACCATCAAGACGCCGACCCACCCGAACAGCCTGGCGCTGTCACCGGATGGCCAAACGCTGTACGTCAGCGTCAAGCAGGCTTCCAGCCGTGAGAAAGAGGCCACGGCGCCGGATGACGTGATCCGTATCGCTTTGAAATAACACCGACAGGGGCGCTATCGTCAGTTATTTTGTCCCCTCTCCCTGGTGAGAGGGTTAGGGTGAGGGGATACACATCGACACAAAGCCCCTCACCCCGGCCCTCTCCCCCTGGAGAGGGGGATGTTCACCTAAGCAGTGTTGCACATAGTTATTCAGAGCTTTGCTTCACTAACTGCCATTAAATGAGTCGACGTGCTTACCCACCAGCCCGTCGGCATCCTGGATCACCACTTTTTTGGTCGCACGTTGGTAAAGGCACAGCTCTTTGCCCGGCTTGTTGTGCATAAACGCCTGCGGGTAACGGCCGCTCAGCAGCAGCGCCGAGTAACCGACGTCGTCGCCATAATGAATAATGCTTCCGGCGGCTTTGGCCCCTTTCAGTCCGCTGGCTTTCAGACAGGCCGCTTGCAGCGCTTTATCGCCACTGGCCCAGGCAGCCTCCGACGACGCCGCGACGTTGAACGCCGTGATGGCGGCGATAAATACGATTAAGGCTCTGATCATAAACTTCTCTCCTGAATAACCCAATGATTCGCAGTATATGCGGCTATTTATTATTCAGCCATCAGACGGCGACGCATTATTTACAGCTTTTTTATTCCGGGCGGAATTAAAGTTACGGCGTTTTTACAGACAGTTTTTAGGGCCACAGATAACATCATTACATCGCCAATATGGCCTCACGAGACGGATGTTTCATGTATTCTAATATTATTGGCTTCAACCCGATGCTGGCGGATATTCCCGCCACGCAGGCGCGTTCATTGCGCAAAGAAGTTGAGCAATATTTACAGCGCTACCCCAACACCGAACACGTCGATATTTATCTCAACGATTTGAACGGCCAGTTTCGCGGTAAACGCCTGCCTATCGCCGAGTTGTTCACACTGGACAAGGGTTGCTATTTCCCGCTGTCGATCTACGCCATGGATCTCGGGGGGCAGGTGATTGAAGAAAGTGGGTTGGGTCAGCAGGCCGGGGAGCCGGACAGGTTGTGCCTGCCGGTTCCCGGCACATTGCGCCCCTGCGCCCGTGACCCACAGCACCATGCCCAACTGCTGCTGACAATGACCAACACCGAAGGCGACGCCTGTGAACTGGAGCCGCGCGTGGTGCTGCAACAGGTGCTCAAACGCCTGCAGGCCAAGGGTTTCTACCCGGTGATCGCAGCAGAGCTGGAGTTTTATCTGCACGATCCGCGGCAACAACCTGCCGACGCCAGCCAGTGCCCAACGCAAAGTTTTTCTGTCGATGCCCCGGAACGCCACCATGCACTGCTCAATGACATCGAACATCAGGCCAGGCTGCAAACGCTGCCGCTGACCGGCGTGGTGGCCGAAGCGGCCTCCGGCCAGTATGAGCTGAACCTGCACCACAGCGCCCGGGTGGTGGAAGCCTGTGACCAGGTGCTGGCCCTGAAGCGGCTCACGCGTCAGGTTGCGGAGAAACACCACCAGCATGCCTGCTTTATGGCCAAACCCTGTGCACAGGCGGCCGGCAGCGGTTTGCATTTCCATATCAGCCTGCAGGATGAGCAGGGCAACAATCTGCTGGCCAGCACACCGGGTGAACTGAGCCCCGTCATGACGCAGGTGATGGCCGGCATGCTGGCACTGATGCCGGCCTCGATGGCGATACTCGCTCCGAACATCAACGCCTTCCGCCGTTTCCGCCCTGGCATGCACGTACCGCTGCGTGCCTCCTGGGGGCACAACAACCGCACGGTGGCGCTACGCCTGCCCTGCGCCGACAGTGCCAACCAGCGCATCGAATACCGGCTGGCCGGTGCCGATGCCAATCCTTATCTGGCGGTGGCAGCGATGCTGAGCGGCATGCTGTATGGGCTGGAGCACTCGCTCCCCCTCCCCCCGGCAGCCTGCGGCAACGGTTATGAAAATGACGATGCGGCGGTGCTGCCGCTCAGCCAGCAGCAGGCGTTAACGTTGTTTCGCCAATGCCCGGCGCTGCGCGAAAACCTCGGCCCGGCGTTTACCGCGCTGTGGCACACCTGCAAGACCGCCGAACTGCACCGCTTTGAAGGGCAGGTCACCGCCGCGGAAATCAGCTGGATGCTGTAACGCGCCGGACTCTGCATTCATAGGGCGAATATCTTCGCCCCCTACACCCCATGATTGAACAAGGTGAGCACCATGTCTCGTTTGGTTTTGATCTCAAATAAGCAGTGTGACAGCAAAGATTTGGCCTGCGCTACGCAGGCGCTCTCGGCCGTTGAGGCCAGTGATAATGAGCAAGGGCTGTGGCTGGGCTGGAACGGTGACGTGCAGAACTTTGGCGCCGCACCGCTGCGCCCGGTCAGCCATCAGCATCGTAGCGGCTATCAGCAAGTGACCTTTCCGCTGTCCACCGAAGAGTTTCACTTCCACTATCAGGGTTACTATCACGATGGCCTGTGGCCGGTATTCCATAACCACCCGGAGAAGGCACATTTCACGCCCGAGAACTACCGCGCTTATCGGCAACTCAACCAGCACTTCGCCGATATCGCCTGCGAGTATGTGTGCCCGAACGACATCATCTGCATTGATGATTATCAGTTGCTGCCCTGCGGCCAGGCGTTGAAGGAACAGGGGCTGTTGAACCCCTGCGCGTTCTTCTTCCATTTGCCGTTTCCGTCGGCGGCGCTGCTCAGGCAGATCCCCGAGCACCACGGCTTAATCGGGTCGCTGTTTTTCTACGACCTGATCGGCTTTCAGTCGCTCGACGACCGCAATAACTTCCTCAATTATCTGGCTAGCGAATACCCGGTCGAGATACTGCCCGACGACCAGCTACAGGTTAACGGCCATATCTTCGCCACCGGCATCTTCCCCGCCGGGATCAACGCCCGCAAGATTTACTGACTCAGAACTGCCCACCCGGTTGGCGTTGCCGCGCAGCGCCCAACCGCTCACCCCGGTTTTTTGACCGCTTAGCGCCCCTATGGCACCGCTGACTGAAATTCAGATGTCTTCCCCTGCCCCAAGCCGCAATGATGAGCTGTTCCTAAACCTATACCCGACCGTTATCCGCACCCGGGCCCCGTGCCTGAAACATCTTATAAGCGGATTAACTCACTCATTTTTGCAGATTTGAACTAAGGATATCTCGATGAACCGAGAGGGGATTTTAAAACACATACCCTGGATGCTGCTGGGGATACTCGGCGCTTCCTGCCTGGGCGTGGTAGCACTGCGCCGTGGCGAGAATATCAGCGCCCTGTGGATCATCGTCGCCTCGGTGGCGGTGTATCTGGTGGCCTACCGCTACTACAGCCTGTACATCGCCACCAAGGTGATGAAGCTGGATACCTTCCGCGCCACCCCAGCGGTGGTCAACAACGATGGCCTGAACTACGTGCCGACCAACAAGAACGTGCTGTTCGGCCACCACTTCGCCGCCATTGCCGGTGCAGGCCCGCTGGTCGGTCCGGTGCTGGCTGCGCAGGTCGGTTACCTGCCTGGCACGCTGTGGTTACTGGGCGGCGTGGTGCTGGCGGGGGCAGTGCAGGACTTTATGGTGCTGTTCATCTCCTCACGCCGCAACGGCGCATCGCTCGGTGAGATCATCAAAAAGGAAATGGGTCCGGTACCGGGCACCATCGCACTGTTTGGCTGCTTCCTGATTATGATCATCATCCTGGCGGTGCTGGCCCTGATCGTAGTAAAAGCGCTGGCAGAAAGCCCGTGGGGCGTGTTCACCGTCTGTGCCACCGTGCCGATTGCCCTGTTTATGGGCGTCTACATGCGCTTCCTGCGCCCTGGCCGGGTCGGTGAAGTGTCGGTGATTGGCATCGTGCTGCTGGTGGCATCCATCTGGTTCGGCGGCGTGATCGCCCACGACCCGTACTGGGGCCCGGCGCTGACCTTCAAAGACACCACCATCACCTATACGCTGATTGGCTATGCGTTTGTTTCCGCTCTGCTGCCGGTGTGGTTGATCCTGGCACCGCGTGACTATCTGGCGACCTTCCTGAAAATTGGTGTCATTGTCGGGCTGGCGATTGGCATCGTAATCCTCAACCCTGAGCTGAAAATGCCGGCGGTCACCCAGTTTATCGACGGTACCGGCCCGGTGTGGAAAGGCTCGGTGTTCCCATTCCTGTTCATTACCATCGCCTGTGGCGCGGTGTCCGGCTTCCATGCGCTGATTGCCTCCGGCACCACGCCGAAGCTGTTGGCCAATGAGAAAGACGCTCGCTTTATCGGTTACGGCGCGATGCTGATGGAGTCCTTCGTCGCCATTATGGCGCTGGTCGCGGCATCGATCATCGAACCGGGCCTGTACTTCGCCATGAACACCCCACCGGCGGCACTGGGCATCACCATGCCGGATCTGCACCGTTTGGGCACCGAAGATGCGCCGATGATCATGGCTTCACTGCGTGATGTGACCGCCCATGCGGCGGCGACCGTCAGCTCCTGGGGCTTTGTCATCAGCCCGGAACAGATCCTGCAGACCGCCACAGACATCGGCGAACCTTCCGTGCTGAACCGTGCCGGTGGTGCGCCTACGCTGGCGGTGGGTATCGCCCACGTGTTCCACCAGATCATTCCTGGCGCCAATATGGGCTTCTGGTACCACTTCGGTATTCTGTTTGAAGCACTGTTCATCCTGACCGCACTGGACGCAGGTACCCGCTCCGGCCGCTTTATGCTGCAGGACTTGCTGGGCAACTTTGCGCCGTTCCTGAAAAAAACCGACTCGCTGGTGGCCGGTATTGTCGGCACTGCTGGTTGTGTGGGTCTGTGGGGCTACCTGCTGTATCAAGGGGTGGTCGATCCGCTCGGCGGCGTGAAAAGCCTGTGGCCGCTGTTCGGCATCTCCAACCAGATGCTGGCCGCCGTGGCGCTGGTGCTGGGTACCGTGGTACTGATTAAGATGAAGCGCGCCAAGTACATTTGGGTCACCGTGCTACCGGCGGTGTGGCTGCTGATTTGTACCACCTACGCCCTGGGCCTGAAGCTGTTCAGCGACAATCCGCAGTTGGAAGGCTTCTTCTTCCAGGCCGGCGAGTACAAACGCAAAATCGCCGAAGGCGGCGCCGAGCTGACCACCCAGCAGGTGGCCAACATGAACCATATCGTGGTGAACAACTACACCAACGCCGGGCTGAGCATTCTGTTCCTGCTGGTGGTGTACAGCATCATCTTCTACGGGGTGAAAACCGCCATGGCGGCACACAAAAACCCGAACCGCAGCGACCAGGAAACGCCTTACGTGCCGGTGCCTGAAGAAGCGCCTTCCAACGGCGTAACTGAGGGAGACGTCAAAGTTTCACCGCAGCACTGATGGTGATTTAACGGATACCCTGCATAATGAAATCTATTATGCAGGGTCATTTTTTGGGAGAAGGCTATGTTCGGTAATCTCGGCCAGGCGGGTAAATATCTCGGGCAGGCGGCGCGCATGCTGGTGGGCGTGCCCGATTACGATACCTACGTCCAGCACATGAAAGACAACCACCCGGACAAGCCGGTGATGACCTATAAAGAGTTTTTCCGCGAACGCCAGCAGGCCCGCTACGGTGGGGACGGCAAAGGCGGCATGCGCTGTTGTTAAAAGGATCCTGAATGAAACCCATCGCAGTCACCATTCTGACCGGCTTTTTGGGTGCCGGTAAAACCACCCTGCTACGCCATATTCTGAACGCTGAACACGGCTACAAAATTGCCGTGATTGAAAATGAGTTCGGCGAAGTGCCGATCGACAACGCACTGATTGGCGATCGCGCCAGCCGCATCACCACCCTGAGCAACGGCTGCATCTGCTGCAGCAAATCCAACGAGCTGGCAGACGCGTTACTGGACTTGCTGGACGGCGTGGACCAGGGCCAACTGGAGTTCGATCGGCTAATCATTGAATGCACCGGCATGGCCGACCCCGGCCCGATCACCCAGACCTTTTTCTCGCACGAGACCCTTTGCGAACGCTTCCTGCTGGACGGTATTATCACGCTGGTGGACGCCGCACACGCCGATCAACAACTCAACCAGTTCAGCATCGCACAGGCGCAGGTGGGCTACGCCGACCGTATTCTGCTGACCAAAACCGACGTGGCACCGGACTGTGAAGCGCTGATCCAACGGCTGCAACAGATGAACGCCCGCGCACCGGTTTACCCAGTGACGCACGGCGATATCGATCTAAGTCTGTTGTTCGACATCGAAGGCTTTGTGCTGAACGACAAGCTGAACCTGACGCCACCCACCCCGCTGTTCCGCCGCATTCCACAGGCGCAGAACAACATTCAGTCGATCGTGGTGTACCACGACCAGCCGCTGGAGCTGATGCAGGTTTCAGAAGTGATGGAAGGCCTGCTGCTGGAGTACGCCGACAGCCTGCTGCGCTATAAGGGGATTTTGTCGATCCAGAACGAGCCACGTCGCCTGCTATTCCAGGGCGTGCAACGGCTGTATAACGCCGACTGGGACCGCGAATGGCTGCCCGACGAGGAACGCCGCAGTACTTTGGTGTTTATTGGGCTGAATTTGCCTGAGGAGATCATTCGCCAGCGGTTTGCCGAATTGGCGTAAGCCTGAATCCACTGGGCTGCACCTTCACCTTGCAGCCCAGCCCCTCATTTAACCTGTAAATAAGGCCCCGCGGCTACCGAATCCCGCAGCATCAGGCTGGCCGGGAAGGTTGGGCGCTTGCTCAGTTCGCCGCCGTCCAGCATCGACACCAGCCGATGGATGGTTTCCTTAATCATTTCGGTCACCGGCATTTTCATGCTGGACAGCGAGGGAATGGTATAAGGCGCCAACGGAATATCATCGAACCCTATCACTGACACGGCGGACGGCACCGGGATTTGGCATTCCGCCAGCCGCTTGATCGCGCCGATGGCCATCTCGTCGTTGCTGGCAACAATCGCGCTAAAGGTGTGGCCGCTGGCCAACAGCGTATCGACCGCCGCCATGCCGCTTTGCGCGTTCCACTTCCCTTCGACAATCAGCGCGTCTTTTACGTCAATATCATGTTCCGCCAGCGCGGATTTGTAGCCGGAGAGCCGCTCCAGCCCGGTGGGGGAATCCAGCGAGCCGGTGATGAAAGCGATATCGCGATGCCCCCGGTCGATCAACTGCTGCACCGCCGTCACGCTGGCGGCGTGTTGATCGCTGAAAATGCAGTAGCTGTCGTTGAGCCTGAGCCGACGGTTGATGACCAGGATCGGCTGCTTGTGCCGGGATATGATCTCGTCCATTTCGCTAATCGACAGAAAACGCGGGTAGATGATCACGCCGTCGCAGCGCATATCCAGCAGGTATTCAATGGCGGCTTTTTCTTCTGCGGCAGTGTGCTTGCCGTCCGCCAAAATCAGTTGGCGGCCGTGCTCTTCCATGATGCGGGCCGACTGAAACATCAGCTCGCTGAAGTAGTTACCGCTGTACAGCGTGTTGGTCACCACCAGCCCGATGGTCTGGGTGGTTTTAGTCGCCAGATTGCGCGCCAGCAGATTGGGCCGGTAACCCGTTTCGGCGATAGCTTTGTCCACCAGCTCACGTTTTTCCGGGCTGACATAGCCGCTGCCGGACAACACGCGGGACACCGTCGCTTTCGACACGCCCGCCCTGTTAGCTACCTCAAGTATTGTTGCCATCTCTGCGCCGTCAAAGTCGATTGAGTCAGCGCAGTCTACCCAAGACGCCCCCGGTTTGGAATGTTTTCACGCCCGCTTCTGCCGCCACCCCTGAACTAAAAGTGAGAGTCATCACGAAACGAAAAACAAAAAAATCATAATTCTTGCCACCAATAAGATATCGCATCATGATTTTGTGAAACCGGTTTCTTGTGGGCGTTTCATTCAGATGGAACGGCGGATCGCCCAGGCAGTAAAAGTTCGCCTTTGGGCAATCCGAATTTCTATCTAGAGAGACGATAATTCCATGCCGAAGAATTACGCAGAGATCTCCCCCGCTATCGTGAAGGCGCTGGGTGGCCTCAACAATATCGAAGCCGTTACCCACTGCATGACCCGCCTGCGGTTCGTGGTGAAAGACAAGGCGCTGATCGACACCCCGACGCTAAAGGCCATTGATGGCGTATTGGGCGTGGTGCACAGCGGTGAGCAATGCCAGGTGATCATCGGCAATGAAGTGTCGAAGGCTTATCAGGCGGTGCTGGCGCTCGGCATGCCGGGTAACCCCCCCACCGCCACTCCGGCAAAACGCAAAATCACCCTGAAAGGCATTGGTGCCGGCATTCTCGACGCCCTGATCGGCACCATGTCGCCGTTGATCCCGGCCATCATCGGCGGTTCGATGGTGAAACTGCTGGCGATGATCCTGGATATGTTCGGCGTGTTCGAAAAAGGCTCGTCGACCCTGGTGATACTGAACGTGATTGGCGACGGCGCGTTCTTCTTCCTGCCGGTGATGGTGGCCGCCTCTGCGGCGCTGAAATTCAAAACCAACATGTCGCTGGCAATCGCCATTGCCGGGGTGCTGCTGCACCCCAACTTTATCGACCTGATGGCCAAGGCGGCGCAGGGCCAGGCGGTGGAGTTCGCCTACATCCCGGTGACGGCGGTGAAATACACCTACACGGTGATCCCCGCGCTGGTGATGACCTGGATTTTGTCGTACATCGAGCGCTGGGTTGACCGCATCACCCCGGCGGTGACCAAGAACTTCCTTAAGCCGATGCTGATTGTGCTGATTGCCGCGCCGATCGCGATAGTGTTTATCGGCCCGCTCGGCATCTGGATCGGCAGCGGGATTTCGGCGCTGGTGTACACCGTGCATGGTTATTTGGGCTGGCTTTCCGTCGCCATTATGGGAGCCATTTGGCCGCTGCTGGTGATGACCGGCATGCACCGCGTATTCACCCCGACCATCATTCAGACCATCGCCGAAACCGGCAAAGAGGGCATGGTGATGCCTTCAGAGATCGGTGCCAACCTGTCGCTCGGCGGCTCTTCGCTGGCGGTGGCGTTCAAAACCAAGAACCGCGAACTGCGTCAGACCGCACTGGCCGCCGCCGCTTCCGCCATTGTGGCGGGCATTTCCGAACCGGCGCTGTACGGCGTGGCGGTGCGGCTCAAACGCCCGTTGATCGCCAGTTTGATCAGCGGCTTTATCTGCGGTGCCGTCGCCGGTATCGGCGGATTGGCCAGCCATTCGATGGCTTCGCCCGGCCTGTTCACCAGCGTGCAGTTCTTCGACCCGACCAACCCGATGAGCATTGTCTGGGTCGGCGGCGTGATGGTGCTTGCCGTGGTGCTGTCGTTCGTGCTCACGCTACTTTTGGGCTTTGAAGACATCCCGGAAAGCGAAGAGGCCCAAACCGCGACTGCTGCCCCCGCGGCGAATACCGCTAACGCGACCCATTGAGAAAATTGAGGATTGCATGCCTGATTCAACATTCCCGCAAGGGTTTTTATGGGGCGGCGCCCTGGCCGCCAACCAGTCTGAAGGTGGTTATCTGGAGGGCGGGAAAGGGCTGACCACGGTCGACATGATCCCGCATGGCCCCAACCGCATGCCGGTAAAACTGGGCCTGGAGAAACGCTTTAGCCTGCGCGAAGACGAGTTTTACCCGAGCCACGACGCCATTGATTTTTACCACCGCTACCGCGACGACATTGCGCTGATGGCGGAGATGGGCTTTAGCGTATTCCGCACCTCCATCGCCTGGAGCCGGATTTACCCGAACGGCGACGAACTGACGCCCAACCCGGAAGGCATCGCCTTCTACCGCAGCCTGTTTGAAGAATGCCGCAAATACGGCATCGAGCCGCTGGTGACCCTGTGCCATTTCGACGTGCCGATGCACCTGGTGACCGAATACGGCTCCTGGCGCAGCCGCAAAATGGTGGAGTTTTTCACCCGCTATGCCCGCACCTGTTTTGAAGCCTTCGACGGGCTGGTGAAATACTGGCTCACCTTCAACGAGATCAACATTGTGCTGCACAGCCCGTTCTCCGGCGCAGGACTCGTGTTTGAAGCAGGCGAGAACCCCGAGCAGGTAAAATACCAGGCCGTGCACCACGAGCTGGTGGCCAGCGCCCTGGCGACCCGCATTGCGCATGAAGTGAACCCCGCCAACCAGGTGGGCTGCATGCTGGCCGGCGGCAATTTTTACCCCTGGTCCAGCAAGCCGGAAGACGTGTGGGCCGCGCTGGAGAAAGACCGCGAGAACCTGTTCTTTATCGATGTGCAGGCCCGCGGCGCCTACCCTTCCTACTCTGCCCGGGTATTCCGCGAGAAAGGTGTGAGCATCGCGATGGAAGAAGGCGACAGCGAAATCCTGAAGAACACCGTCGATTTTGTTTCCTTCAGCTATTACGCCTCGCGCTGCGCCTCTGCCGATATGAACGACAACAACAGCAGCGCCGCCAACGTGGTGAAATCCCTGACCAACCCGCATATTCCGCGCAGCGACTGGGGCTGGGGCATCGATCCGCTGGGTTTGCGCATCACCATGAACATGATGTACGACCGTTACCAAAAACCGCTGTTCCTGGTGGAAAACGGCCTGGGCGCGCACGACGAGTTCAATGCCGACGGCGAGATAGAGGACGATTACCGCATCAGCTACCTGCGGGAGCACATCCGCGCCATGGCCGACGCCATCGCCGACGGCGTGCCGGTGATGGGCTACACCACCTGGGGCTGCATTGACCTGGTGGCGGCTTCGACCGGGGAAATGAGCAAACGCTACGGCTTGGTTTACGTCGACCGCGACGACCACGGCAACGGCACCCTCGCCCGCACGCGCAAGAAATCCTTCTGGTGGTACAAACGAGTGATTGCCAGTAATGGGGCCGATTTGGGGTGATGGGGTTGGGTGCAGTGAGCTGACTCTGACTTTCACTTCTGAGCTTTCGGAGCCTGGGTTTCTCAGGCTCCAGCGGTGAACTTAACGCGAGGTAGGCAATGCTTCGACCTGCAAAATCCCGTTCGATTGATTGACCGAGAATTCGGTTACGAACTCGCGAGCAAAGGGAAAATCACCCGCCTGTTGTTTTTTAGGGGATATCAGTTTTACCGAAAAATGATATTTCTGCCCTGGAGCAAATACGTAGCCTTCATCGGGGGCACATTGGTTGGGCGTGATTTCACGCAGCGGGTCGAAGAATTTGAAGTCACGATTTTGCGCCTCATCCAACCGATTAATCGAGATGCCTTCTAACTTCTCATCACCTTCAGGCATCACCGTCACACACACTGCACCATCGCGCAAAGTGACGGTTGCGGGGTAGTCGACGGGAATCCGATCCCCCATAGAAGGACAGCCTGCGAGCAAGAAAGGTAACGAAAGTATAAAAATCCGTTTCATAATTACCTCTGACGTAAAAACTTAGCTAAAACCTGCTCGTACTGTGAGCGAATTTCATTGGTTTTGGGGCCAATATACCTAACAAAACGCCCGATACCGTATTCCCAAGCACCATGACCATAGCGTATTAGCAGCCAATAATCTGCGATAATACAAGCTTGTTGCTCTAAAGAGTAGTTAGTGAGTGTCTTATTCACATCCAATTTATAGTTGTAATCAGCCGCCCAGCTAAAAGCACCTCTCAGCCGCACCCATTGCCCATGTTGATGCTGCCACACATGGGCAAGCTCATGGATAAAAAAGTGCTGTTTAGCATAGTTATTTATCTGAGAGAAATCTGCTAAATACTCCTCTTGGCGGAAATAGATTTCGCCATTGGGTGACATGCCAACATGTTTACCTTGTAGACCAAAGGGTAAGTAACTATCGCAATGGATCCATACACGGTTGTAGACTATTGATTTACCAAAAATTTGGCGAGCCATAGACATCTCACCAAGCGTTATTAAACGTAGCGTTACTTCTTCCACCTGCTGGTTTTTCTGCTCTTTCGTTAACATGAGTCAAACTCCCTATGACCATATGGAAATGGCATATTAACGATTACTTTAATCAGGGTATAGATTAGATATTTACCCATTCACAACAAATCGTAGCTACCATTGCGCTTTTTCACTTTGAAGTTGGCAATAAAAGCTCTGCCTGATGCATCCTGCAGGTTTTCTCGTTTATCTATGGGAATAAAATTCAATCTCATACTGTACAGATGGCTTTCCTGAAACGAGTAATCCCCTTGAGTTATGCAAATCCCCTTTTTCGGATCCTGATTAGCGACTTCGATCAGCTTCTCACCTGCATCACTGCTGATATAGACCGTATCTGTTTTTTCGTTTTCTTTAGGTAACGGATAAATGCAGATATCGCCATTATCTTTAGCATGGGCTGTTATGGGGATATCAGGTGCATAACGCCGGTCTAGACGGTCACCTACGCAAGCACTTAGCAAAATTACGCCGACGGCTGTGAACAATAATTTACCCTTCATATTATTCCCTTAATCATAAGCTGGGACATTGAATATATTATCAATAAATATATAGATAATAATTTAGCACCCAAGGTTACTACGAATAACTGCGATCTGCATTCCAATCCAAAGAGTAATTTAACTGTATTTCTGTACAGGTTATTCTTTCATTTTGGCGATAGCGTTATAGTTTTCGGGCTGCGTCAAAATACGCAGCCGGAGTTAGCGTTCCGAACATACACTGAGCAGCATTATGTATATAATGCTGGGGCCTAGAACATCCAGAATTATGGTGGCCCAAGCGGAGGCTTCGGAAGAAGCGCCGGTTTCCTTAGTGTCCGGTAACGCTAACTCCGTTTGGGCTACCACCATGGGTTTAGCGTCTCATGGTGGTAGCTGCACACCACACTAAGGAGAATGGCCACATGGAAAACACTTCCGCCTCACAACCTATCCCAAGCACCCTCACCCTCTATCGCCAACTGTTCAATCAGCTCGATCTCAGCACCCTAGATTCAACACAACTCCTAGACCTTGCCGCCCTCTCCGCCGAGCAGGCCGAAGGGCTCTGCCACGGCCTGATGCTGTTCAGCGATATCATGCAAAAGAACCCGCAAGCCGACGACACCCAGTGGGAACAACTGAATCATTACCTCAATGCGATGGCTCACTTGGTACCTGCGCTTTGCAATCTTTATGGCTGTGCACTGCGTGAGATGGAAGGGAAAGAGTTGGTTGGCTAATTTGAGTGGATAGTTGTATGAGGACGGCACACAAGTGGTACTGTCCTCGTTTCCAAAATCACGCACATTAGTATATGCATAATAAAAACAATAGGTTATCTAAAATCATTTGATTATAGTGGTTTGAAATATCAGCGTCTTGGGGTACAAAAAATCATAAAATGCGGCATGTTTGATATGAATATCAAATATTTTACATGAAACAAATTGCAATTCATGATCATATTCATAAAATTGATATCATTTGACGATATGATTAGCTGACAATGATTAATGATAGAGATGCCTGGGGCGACGAAGATTTAGAGGCTTCAGTACTGGCATACATTGAAATGAAGAAAAAGCATGATGCCGGTGAGGCGTTTTCAAAAACATCCTACTATAAAAAATTGGGTGAAAGATTTGGCCGCTCACCTAAATCCTTTGAATACAGAATGCAAAATATCTCCTATGCGTATTCTGAGCTGAACCGGACCTGGCTAAAAGGGCTAAAACCGGCATCGCATGTTGGTTCCAATAAATTAAAAAATATCATAGAGCTCATTTCTATTCATGATAAACCTTCGTTAGATGAAGAAAGTAAAAATTTTGATAATCAGGTTGAGAATTACTTAGAGAAAGGCATTTCTAATAAACCGACAGGTAACAGCTCACCAGCTAAAACTATTCGCCAAACCATTACTATCATCCGAGACCCAATGATAAAGGCTTATGTACTTCAGGAAGCTAAAGGGATTTGCGAGTCGTGCGGGAGTCATGCACCATTTTCAGATAGTAAAAACAAGCCCTATCTTGAAGTGCACCATCTTAAACATTTGGCTGATGGCGGTTCAGATACAGTTGAAAACACAGTTGCTATATGTCCAAACTGTCACCGTGCATTACATTATTCTAAAAATAAAAATGTATTAATCGACGATATTTACAAAAAAGTAATGCGATTAGTTAAAGAGAATTAATTAGACAGGTTCTTTGCCGGTAATTTCCAGTAGAGGACCACCATTCTTTATCCAAGAGCTAACTAAATCGAGCAAGAATTCTTCATCAAGTTTTGTTTTCCCCTGTATTGCACATTTCCATACAATCATTACTCGCCACCCCAACTCTCTGAGTTTATCTTGAACCTCCAGATCTCTCTTCCGATTGGTAGAAATTTTTACTCGCCACCAATCTTGATTTTTCTTCGGCCATTGGAAAAAATGACAATTGTGTAGGTGCCAAAAACAGCCGTTGACGAATATTACGCATTTGTACTTTGATAATACAATATCTGGTTTCCCCGGAAGTTCTTTCACGTTAACTCGATAGCGGAATCCTCGGGCATGAAGACGAAGCCTTAACCACATTTCGATACCAGTTCCCTTAACCTTGATCAGAGATCTGGTTTTTTTGTGAGGATCCTTGCTGGTGCCTAATATCATTAATCGACTCCAAATTTACATAACTCCTGTAGCGTATAAGTTACATCTAAAATAATTGCCAGATTTTCCCTATTTAATAAAAATCCGGAGCAGGATACACACCGTCACCTTCATTCGCCACTCTCCAAAAATCATTACCTATTTTACATACTCCATCTTTATCTTTCACTATTCTTATCGAAATCACTTGCCCTTTCTCAACTTTTGGCAATCCGAGTTCGCTACAAATTCTTGGATGCTCATTTTGGTGGCCAAGAATAATTATCCCCTCACTCGCCAAATAAGTTCTAGCACCTCCATTTGCCCGGACTCTTTTCATTGGGTCATCTTTCGCAGAGGCAACAATAGCAATAGTCTCCCGCTCAATGACTTTTCCTGTAAATGTTCTAAATAACTCATTAAGCCTTTGTTGACCGGAGACTCTTCTCATTATTTCCGTTCTGATAATAGGATCCATTAAAAACAACTGACTAATGGGTATTTTTACATCCTTCAATATCCAATTTATTTTCTCCCTTGAAGCCGCAGAAATCGTTCGTTTTCCATCTTGGTTCTTCCCTTCGTTTAAAATATTATTACTTATACGTATAATACCAAAACTAGCCGTCCCTTTCTCATCATCAGCTTTTACCAAAAGGCAAATATGTCCAACCGCCTCTCTAGGTATAGACCATCCCCAACCGCTACCTGTATATTTACAGTCAACCTCAACACCATTTATCGTATAATCCATTACGCTACCGTGCTCAAGCTCAAACGCTGAACGAAGTAGTATTTCAACTTTAGTTCCCAAATAGGTTTTCTCGGTTTTCTCCAACTGCCTGTAAATAAAACGCCCAGTTCGAGGACCATCGATAACCTCATCGAATGAACGCCTAATTGCTTCTGAAAACTTCCCTTTGATATTTTTCATGTTTGAAAAATACAATATAACATTATCTATATCTTTATCGGATATTAATTCATTGATTGAATTATTCATACAACCCTACATCATAAAACATTAGATGCGTGAATTATCCCTCTAACTACTATAAAAATAAAGCATTATTGATTATTAGATGTCAGCTCGAATTACCCATCCAAATGAATACCTATCTCAACCTTCTATTGTGCGAAATGACATGTATATTTAAACAGTACAAAGTGCTTTAGATCTCTTCATCTAAACGTTAGAATGTTACTTTCCTCATCAACAAGTTGGCAGGTTGCTTCTAACATGACTTATAAAGTTATCGACCTATTTTGCGGGGCTGGCGGCCTAAGTGCCGGCTTCATGTTCGGCAATGAACACCCTGATTTTGAAGGGATATTAGCCATTGATAACAATCAGCACGCCTGCGATACCTATAACGCTAATTTTCCAGGTAATCATTGCATCGCAGTGAACATCGAAGAATGGTTATCTCAGCAAGAATCCATACCACAGGCAGATATCGTTATTGGCGGCCCCCCATGTCAAGGTTTCAGCCTTCTGAATAAAAATAGAGAAGGTGATCTCCGTCGTGCGCTATGGGAACCCTACATGGATATCGTAGCTTCCTCTGGTGCAAAGATGTTTATCATGGAAAACGTGCCAGGCCTGTTGAAAAGTGATGAATTTTTAGACATTCAAACCCGCGCAAAGAAGATGGGTTTTCAGCTCGTCTACGATGTTTTAAACACTGCCGACTATGGTGTGCCCCAGACAAGACGTAGAGCTATCGTCATTGGTTACAACCTAAAATATTTTTCCGCGGATGCATTACCTGATTTCCCTCCTGCGAAGACACATATTAATCCACAACAAGCCGCACAAAGTGCAGATTTACCCGTTTGGCGGGATGTGAAATCTGTAATAGGTGACCTTGAGGATCCTCAAGGCATAGAAATAAGGGATATTCCGGCACCTTATAACTTGCATTTTGGGCGAACACCAACAGAAGTCAGCTTACGTAGGTATAAATCCGTGCCACCTGGTGGTAACCGATTTGATCTGATGAGAAATGCCCCTGAAATCACACCACAATGTTGGATCAATAAACCAAGTGGTGGCACTGATCTCTTTGGCCGTTTATGGTGGGATCGTCCATCTGTAACAATTCGAACTGAGTTTTTTAAACCGGAAAAAGGGCGTTATTTACACCCTGAAAAACACCGCCCAATTACCCATAGAGAAGCAGCAAGAATCATGACTTTCCCTGATAACTTCAAATTTTGTGGTACAAAAATTGAAGTGGCAAAACAAATCGGTAATGCCGTACCTGTTGAGTTTGCACGAAAAATCGCCAACCATGTATATAACATTTTGATTAAATTATAGATATAGATATAGATCCTCACTGTGAGTGAACTCATGATGAGGATTTCTTATAAAATATATCTATCCTCATTGCATTAACCTCATCCAACAGCATTAATTAATTTAAAAACCAATAAAGTTATTTATTCAACGAATAATACCTCTAAGATTCTTTCTGCCAAATTATGGACCCGTGATAGTTGTTTGGTTAAAAAATCACAGTAATAATCCATGGCTAAGTTTAACATCTATGGCAGCATAATCTTCATAAGCAATCAGTTCCCTACCCGCACCACGCACTATCGCCCGACCAACCGCGCGCACTGCTGCCTGATACCATCAAAAATGCATGCCGCTAATTCAGATGGGAACAGCTCAGGCAGCAGTCCAGCGACACGTTCAATAACTCCCGGGGTTGCCGCCAGCAGCTCTTCAATAATGGATTCAACCTCATGCTGGCCTAACCCGGTCATTTCACCGTGTTTTATCCAGTGGCGGCGTCGGATCTGGCTAATGAGGTAATGGTTACTGCTACCGCGAACGGCCATCGCTAGTTTGCACTTCTGCCAGGCTATCTGGCTATTCCCCGGGCCAATCACTGGCCACGCGGATAACACATCGTACAGTGGCGTCATGTGGTAACGATTTTGCGGTAAATGCGCAAGACTGAAATTCTTTGCGTGACCATCGGTCGCAGCCAGTAGCCAAAAGATAATCTGCGCCTTAAAAAAGTGTCTGCGATCTGTTTCAGCCTGATCGGAACGACTCAGTATTCCCATAATATCGGTAATACCGGGGCCACCATCTGACTGATACTTCTTCAGCGGTGAAAAGCCCAGAGCCTGGCACATATCCTCTTGTGGCAGACGGATCCACCACTGCCTATCACTCGATAGCTTCCTGTCAAAACGCTCCACGATCAGCGCTTTTTGATCTTCAAACTGCGCAATAGCCGTTCTTGCGACAGGCACTCCATAGTGCTCAAGTATGAGAGAGCAGAGCCACTCATTCTCGATGGATGTGCTCATATCAGCTCGCATATTGCCCACCAGCCCCAGCGCTAATTTGAAAATATGCGTGGTCGGCGTATTTCCCTCAGGCAAACACCACTGATTGTCATGCCACAACAGCGCTGTTTTTTCCTGAGCGCCGGCAATAGATAAACGTAGGTCGTCATCCTGGCCGTGTTGCCCCGGTAACACCGTGGCAGTATTGCGAAGCATCTCGGCAATTTGCGCCTCTGAAAGCGGGCGTTGCCTGATGGAAAAGATATGGGCGGGTTGCTCATCAATATCAAGAAGCTGTATAGCGCCAACGCAATCACGGCCAAGCTCAGCCAGTAAATCAAAGGGATCCAGACTTTCGGCATGATAACGCATTGCCAGACGTCGGCGGATCCCCTCGCTATCCGGCAGCAGGTTATCGAAATAATCGCGCACCACGCTACCACGATAAGGCTGATTCCCCGGCGTGAAAGGCAAAGAAAGCGACAAGGGTCGCCCCTGGCTATCTGCAATCCAGTCAGGCAGATATTCCAGCCGATCTTCACCTTTGCGCTTTTCCCAGTACCCCACCGGAATACCATTCATCCAAATAGCTAACCGTTGTTGCGAACGACGCATCTCATCACCACTGTTCCCGTCTGGCGGGCGAGTCTATATGAGTTGTAGAGGTTTCCTCCGTTTCACATCCCGGAGAGGTATGCTCTGAGGAAAGCACCACTTCAATGCCCAGCACATTAAACACCCGAAACAGGCGTTCCAGGCTGGCTGAAGCAGGGTTTGACTCCAGGCGCGCATAGGTCTGCTGGGTGACGCCCAACCTTTCAGAGACCTCTTTTTGCGTCAGACCTTTCGCTTTACGAAAACCCACCAGTAAAGGGCGTAGCTGGCTCAGTGTTTTTAACGGATAGACGGTATTCATAGATAGCGGCTCGCTGCCTCATCGCTGTGTACAGATTATAGGCTGTATTATTCACATTACACCCCACAGGCTGTAAATGCAA
The DNA here is from genome assembly GCF_008830365.1 of Serratia proteamaculans. Taxonomy (GTDB): domain Bacteria; phylum Pseudomonadota; class Gammaproteobacteria; order Enterobacterales; family Enterobacteriaceae; genus Serratia; species Serratia proteamaculans. The sequence goes on from NZ_WBKI01000003.1 coordinate 316,536, forward strand.
AATACAGCTTATGGAGTGTTTTAATATAAATACAGCCTAAAGGCTGTTAGTTTGGCTAAATTTATCCATAAAAAATCCACGCCGGAACGTGGATTCAATTTCATCGCCAAGGCCAAGCATCACGTTATTCGAAACAAACGTCGGGGTTATCCGCCAGCGAAACAAAATTCTTCGTATTTTTATCCAGCGTACGGATCTCGCCACTTTCGATGTCGTAAACCCAGCCGTGCAGGCGAAGGCCGTTGTTGCGCAGACCCACGGCAACGGACGGGTGAGTCTTAATATTATTTAGCTGGGCGATGACGTTCTCTTCAACCATAGCGTTAATTTTGTCGATTTCGTTATCCCACGTTTTCTTCTCTACCACCGCTTTTGCCGCGTCAGCATAGTGCAGCCAGTGGGCCACAGCAGGCATCGGGTCAAGGCACTGGCAAGAAGCTATCGCCTTCATGGCACCGCAGTTCGAGTGGCCGCAAATCACGATATCCGTAACGCCCAGTGCAACAACCGCATATTCAATGCTCGCCGACACCCCACCCGGTTCCGGGCCAAAGGAAGGAACGATATTGCCTGCGTTACGGATAACGAAAAGCTGTCCCGGGTCTTGCTGAGTCACAAGCTCGGGCACCAGGCGGCTGTCAGAACACGAAATAAAAAGCGCTTTTGGGTTCTGGCTGGAGGCAAGGCTGCGGAAGAGTTCCTTACGCTGTGGGAAAATCTCTTTCTGGAAGCTGAGGAAACCTTCAATGATATGTTGCATAACACGCTCTCTGGATCGGTAGTATCGATAACATGATAATCATCACTCCCGGTTAGTCCAGCACCTCTTAGAAGGAAATGAACGTTCAAGGGGCTGCAATGACGAGGGCGTTTTCTTAACCACTTCCCTGATATCATTGGAAACCGTATTCAAGTCTTGAACCTCTGCCTACGGCAGTCTAACCCCAAGACTAAAAGTGCTAATATTATGTTCATATTCAACTCTGAAAGATAAAATATTATCACCACGGTTAAAAACAGCATCTTTACTTCCTGACACAAACCATCATCCCCACATCAACATATCTCATTGAAAAGGAAGCACAGGGAATGACTCAAGTGAAGAAGTTATGGTTGATTGTCCCCTTTATATTCGGGTTCTCCAGCGCGGAAGCTGACTTGTTGTCCCCTGCAGAGATTGATCGGTCTATTTTCGCCAAAGACAGCGATTTTTCAGATCAGTTTTATTTCGAAGGGCCGGGAAACAAGCAGCTGCAAGCCACATCCTGCGCCGACTTTTACCAAAAATATCAACAGTTCGGGCCACCTGTTGAGCAATCCAGGAATGCGATGGATTTTAATACGCTTCGGCAAAATCTGGGGCCTGCCTGATCAATCACAGTTTACGGGCTGGCTCATTCACTGCTGGCCAAAAAGGGTTGGTTATTGGCACGCCAGCCAGCTTGCCGGAGCGGTTACCCGCTTTGATGTACCAGGCGATTAGCAACGAAAGCGTCAAATTAAGAGATCAAAAGGTTAGCGCAGGCAAATCCCTGAAAGCAGTCGATACGTCCATCCATTTTGTAGATAGAAAAGACGGTGTCTTTAACCTGGCTGATAACATTGCCGGCAACTATGCGATTGATTTCTTAGGGGTGGGCCGTGCGATGACTAATGGGGAAAAAGTGTATGTCGTGGAACAAAGCTACAGCGTGCAAAATGCGACCTATCGCAGTACGCGTTATTTCCTGCTGAAACCTGAAAAAGACGGCCGCTACAGTGTAGAGACTGAAGCCATTGTCTTTCCATAAACAGGGTCCAGCTCAGCCTGAGCTTTAAGCACTCAACGAATTTCTGTCTACTCTGTTTTTAATCTGGCGATGAAATCGAGCATATCAGCACAACTGAGGACACGGCCTTCATCCACATCAAGCCACGAATTCCAGGCACAAAAAAACCACCTTTCGGTGGCTTCTTGTTCGCGCTGTACTAATGGTGCCGAAGGCCGGACTCGAACCGGCACGTATCTCTACGGTTGATTTTGAATCAACTGCGTCTACCGATTTCGCCACTTCGGCACTGCAAGTAGTATGCGGAAAACGTGGGCATTATACCTTTCAGCGATCCGCGTGCAACACTTATCCGTTGTTCAATGAGTTAAGTGCTGAAAAAATCGTCGCCGGGGTCACATTTGGCCCGTTTTGTGGGCGCCGCATGCGGCGCCCCGACGTCCAAACCCACAGCAATCCCGCACTGCGCCCCACCAGGCGCCACAAACAAAAAAGGCGTAACCCAATGGCTACGCCCTCTTAAACTGCCTGCAGTACCGCTACTTGCGTTTTAGCAACATATAAATACTGATCAACAAGAACAGCATGCTTGGCAGCAACGCGCCCAACACCGGCGGCATGTTGTACACCAGGCTTAGCGGGCCGAATATCTGGTCCAGCACGTAGAACAGGAACCCGAAGCTGATACCGGTCACTACACGCACGCCCATCGGCACGCTACGTAGCGGCCCGAAGATGAACGACAGCGCCATCAGCATCATCACCGCAACGGAGAGCGGCGAGAACACCTTGCTCCACATGTTCAGCTGGTAACGGCTGGCTTCCTGGCCGCTCTGCTTCAGGTACTTCACGTAGTTGTGCAGGCCACTGATGGAGAGTGAGGTTGGATCCAGCGCCACCACGCCCAGTTTGTCCGGGGTCAGGTTGGTTTTCCATTCGCCGGTCAAGGTTTGGGTGCCGGTAACTTGTTTTGGGTCGGTCAGATCAGAGGTATCTACCTGCGAAAGCTTCCACACGCCGTCTTCAAAGCTGGCGGTCGCGGCATAACGCACCGTCTCCAGCCTGCGCTGGTCGTTGAAGTGGTAGATGTTCACGCCGGAAAGCTCTTTCTCGCCCGCTACGCGTTCAATGTAGATAAAGTCGGTGCCGTCTTTCGCCCACAGGCCGTTCTTGGTGGAAAGCAGTGAACCGCCGTACATCTGCTGTGCACGGTAGTTGCGCGCCATCTGGTCGCCCTGCGGTGCCACCCACTCGCCAATCGCCATGGTCAACAGCACCAGCGGGATGGCGGTTTTCATCACCGAACCGGCGATTTGCATGCGGGTAAAGCCAGAAGCCTGCATCACCACCAGTTCACTGCGCGTTGCCAGTTGCCCCAGGCCGAGCAATGCGCCCAACAGGGCCGCCATCGGGAAGAAAATCTCGATGTCTTTCGGCACGCTCAGCAGGGTAAACATCCCGGCGCTCAACGCCGTATACTCGCCCTGGCCCACTTTACGCAACTGGTCGACGAACTTGATGATGCCGGAAAGCGACACCAGCATGAACAGCGTCATGATGATGGTGTTGAAAATTGTCTTACCGATATATCGGTCTAAAACACCAAACATCAGGCCGCTCCTCTCAGGCGTGCACGCAGTTTACGCATCGGCACGGTATCCCACAGGTTCAGCGCCAGCGCCAGCGCGAAGTACGCCGCGTTGACCACCCACAGCCATATCATCGGATCCAGCTTGCCCTTGCCGCCGTTAGAGCGCAGCGAGGTCTGCAGCAGGAAGAATATCAAATACAGCAGGATGGCCGGCAGCATGCTCAGCACACGGCCCTGGCGCGGGTTCACCACGCTGAGCGGCACCACCAGCAACGCCATAATCACCACCGACAACACCAGCGTCAGGCGCCAGTGGAACTCGGCGCGCGCGTCCGGGTCGTCAGACGCCAGCAGCGTCGTCATTGACATCTGCTCGGCCTGGTTACCGTCCACGGCGACCGCACGGTGGCCTACTACAGCTTTATAGTCGTTGAAATCGGTAATGCGGAAGTCACGCAGCAGTGCGGTGCCCTCAAAGCGGGTGCCCTTGTCCAGCGTTACTACCTGCGAACCGTCTTTAATCTGGTTGATCTGACCGTGCTCGGCCACCACCACGGAAGGGCGTTGGTTGCCGTTCGGCCGCAGTTGCGCCAGGAACACGTTGTTGAAGGTGCTGCCTTTAACGTTGCCGATAAACAACACCGCGTTGCCGTCTTGCGAGGTTTTGAACTGCCCTTCCGCCAGCCCGGCAATACTGGGGTTGGCTTTGGCTTCGCTGAGCACTACGTCCTGATAGCGCGAGGCCATGGGGCCTGCCCAGAACACGTTGACCGCCGCCACAACGGAGGTGATCAACGCCAGCACCATAGCCGAGATAATCAGGGTTCGTTTACCCAGTCCGCAGGCATGCATGACGGTGATTTCGCTGTCGGTATACAGCCGCCCAAGCGTCATCAATAGGCCGAGAAACAGGCTTAATGGCAGGATTAGCTGCGCCATCTTCGGCACACCCAATGCGAGCAAAGAAAGAACTAAATTTGTCGGGACATCGCCGTCCACCGCATCGCCTAACACCCTGACCAGGTTCTGACAAAAGAAGATCAGAAGCAGGATGAACAAGATCGCGATTTGGCTCTTTAGCGTTTCCCGTACCAGATATCTTATGATGATCACGCTTATTACGCCTGTGAAAACTTGTCTTTTTGCAGGAAAATCGATAGTTTCATCGCTAATCCGCCATTTATTCTCATCATATGGCAACCGACACAGCTAAAATAGTATTACAACATCTAGCATTTGGGTGTCCTATAGGAACTTGCCTATAGTCGCCAAAACAGAGCAATTTACGCCGTTCAGGTTAACATAACTCGTTAACTCAATGGCGGGAGATCGTTACGGAGTGCGTCATTCTAGCCGTAGCGCCTGCCTTTGTCTTTAAGATTCAGGAGAGTGCATGGAGTTCAGTGTAAAAAGCGGTAGCCCGGAAAAACAGCGCAGTGCCTGTATTGTAGTCGGCGTTTTTGAACCGCGCCGCTTGTCCCCTATCGCAGAACAACTCGACAAAATCAGTGATGGTTATATCAGCGCTTTGCTGCGCCGTGGCGAACTGGAAGGTAAAGTCGGGCAGACGTTACTGCTGCACCATGTACCTAACATTCTCTCCGAACGCATCCTGTTAATTGGCTGTGGCAAAGAGCGCGAGCTCGATGAACGCCAGTACAAACAGGTGATTCAAAAAACCATCAATACCCTTAACGATACCGGCTCCATGGAGGCGGTCTGCTTCCTGACCGAGCTGCACGTGAAAGGCCGCAACACTTACTGGAAGGTGCGTCAGGCGGTGGAAACCGCAAAAGAAACGCTCTACACCTTCGATCAGCTGAAAAGCAACAAAGTGGAGCCACGCCGTCCGCTGCGCAAGATGGTGTTCAACGTGCCAACCCGTCGTGAACTCACCAGCGGCGAACGTGCGATCCAGCACGGGCTGGCGGTGTCTTCCGGCATCAAAGCGGCGAAAGATCTCGGCAATATGCCACCGAACATCTGTAACGCCGGTTACCTGGCCTCACAGGCTCGCCAACTGGCGGACGCCTTCAGCACCAACATCACCACCCGCGTCATCGGCGAACAGCAGATGAAAGAGTTGGGGATGAACGCCTACCTGGCGGTGGGTGCAGGGTCGCGTAACGAATCATTGATGTCGGTTATGGAATATAAGGGCAACCCGAACCCGGACGCTAAGCCAATTGTGCTCGTCGGTAAAGGGCTGACCTTTGATGCCGGCGGCATCTCGATCAAACCTGCCGAAGGCATGGACGAGATGAAGTACGACATGTGTGGCGCCGCCACCGTGTACGGCGTGATGCGCGTAGTGGCGGAGCTGAACCTGCCGCTGAACGTGATCGGCGTGCTGGCCGGCTGTGAAAACATGCCGGGCGGCAGTGCTTATCGTCCGGGCGACGTGCTGACCACCATGTCCGGCCAGACCGTCGAGGTGTTGAACACCGACGCCGAAGGCCGCCTGGTATTGTGCGACACCCTGACCTACGTTGAGCGTTTCGATCCGGAGCTGGTGATTGACGTTGCCACCCTGACCGGCGCCTGCGTGATCGCGCTGGGCCACCACATCACCGGCCTGATGTCGAACCACAACCCGCTGGCGCATGAACTGATCGGCGCGTCCGAACAGGCCGGCGACCGTGCGTGGCGCTTGCCGATGTCCGACGAGTACTACGAGCAGCTGGACTCCAATTTTGCCGATATGGCGAACATTGGTGGCCGTCCGGGCGGGGCTATCACCGCAGCCTGCTTCCTGTCGCGCTTTACCCGCAAGTACAGCTGGGCGCACCTGGATATCGCCGGTACCGCCTGGCGTTCCGGCAAGGCCAAAGGGGCCACTGGTCGTCCGGTCGCCTTGCTGTCGCAGTTCTTGTTGAACCGCGCCGGGTTAAACGGCGACGATTAAATCTGAGTGGTAATTCAGGTATAATCCCGAGGGGCACAGCATGCTGTGCCCCTACACTTTTTATAGGCAGCGGTGAATCAGACCATGAAACAGGCAACGTTCTATCTAATTGAACACGCGGAACCCGCAGGTGCGCTCAGCGCGCATGAGGCCGTGGCCTGCGCCGTTGCCGCCAACGGCTTCCGTTCCGGCAAGCGGGTGTTGATCGCCTGCGAGAGCCAGGAACAGGCCCAGCGGTTGGACGAAGCGCTGTGGCAGCGCGATCCACACCAGTTTGTGCCACACAACCTGGCCGGTGAAGGCCCGCATTACGGTGCCCCGGTCGAACTGTGCTGGCCCGGCAAACGCGGTAACTCCCCGCGTGACCTGCTGATCGCCCTGCTGCCGCAGTTTGCAGATTTTGCTACTGCTTTCCATGAAGTGGTAGACTTCGTTCCTTACGAAGACACCCTGAAACAGTTGGCGCGCGACCGATATAAAGCTTATCGCAGCGTCGGCTTCCATTTGACCACGGCCACGCCGCCAACTCACTGAACAACGATATAAAATGGAAAAGACAAACAGTCACCTCGATACCGCCTACGACCCGAAAGAGATCGAACAGAAGTTGTACGATCACTGGGAAAACCAGGGTTACTTCAAGCCCAATGGCGATACCAGCCAGGAAAGCTTCTGCATCATGATCCCGCCGCCGAACGTCACCGGCAGCCTGCACATGGGGCACGCCTTCCAGCAGACCATCATGGACACCATGATCCGCTACCAGCGCATGCAGGGTAAAAACACCCTGTGGCAGGCCGGTACCGACCATGCCGGTATTGCTACCCAGATGGTGGTTGAGCGCAAGATCGCCGCAGAAGAAAATAAAACCCGCCATGACTATGGCCGCGACGCGTTCATCGACAAAATCTGGCAGTGGAAGGCAGAATCCGGCGGCACCATTACCCGTCAGATGCGCCGTCTGGGCAACTCCGTGGACTGGGAGCGCGAGCGCTTCACCATGGACGAAGGCCTGTCCAACGCGGTACGCGAAGTGTTTGTCCGCCTGCACAAAGAAGATCTGATCTACCGTGGCAAGCGCCTGGTTAACTGGGATCCAAAACTGCGCACCGCCATCTCCGATCTGGAAGTGGAAAACCGCGAGTCCAAAGGCTCCATGTGGCACCTGCGCTACCCGCTGGCCGACGGTGCTAAAACTGCCGAAGGCAAAGATTACCTGGTGGTCGCCACCACCCGTCCGGAAACCGTGCTCGGCGATACCGGCGTGGCCGTGAACCCGGAAGATCCGCGCTACAAAGATTTAATCGGCAAAGAAATCGTTCTGCCGCTGGTTGGCCGCCGCATCCGCATCGTCGGTGACGAACACGCCGATATGGAAAAAGGCACCGGCTGCGTGAAAATCACCCCAGCGCACGACTTTAACGACTACGAAGTCGGTAAACGTCACGGCCTGACGATGATCAACATCCTGACTTTCGACGGCGATATCCGTCAGGAAGCGGAAGTGTTCAACACCCTCGGCGAAATCTGCACCGACTACTGCAACGAAATCCCGGCCCAGTTCCGTGGCCTGGAGCGTTTCGCCGCACGTAAAGCCGTGGTAGCCGCCTTTGAAGAGTTGGGCCTGCTGGAAGAGATCAAACCGCACGACCTGACGGTGCCTTACGGCGACCGCGGCGGCGTGGTGATCGAACCTATGCTGACCGACCAATGGTACGTGCGTACTGCCCCACTGGCGAAAGTGGCGGTGGAAGCGGTTGAGCAAGGCGAGATCCAGTTCGTGCCGAAGCAGTACGAAAACATGTACTTCAGCTGGATGCGTGACATTCAGGACTGGTGCATCTCGCGTCAGCTGTGGTGGGGTCACCGTATCCCGGCCTGGTACGACGTGAACGGCAAAGTCTATGTTGGCCGCAACGAAGCAGAAGTGCGCAGCGAGAACAACCTGGGCCCTGACGTGGTGCTGAACCAGGACGAAGACGTGCTGGACACCTGGTTCTCTTCCGGCCTGTGGACCTTCTCTACCCTGGGCTGGCCAGAGCAGACCGACGCGCTGAAAACCTTCCACCCGACCAGCGTGATGGTCAGTGGCTTCGACATCATCTTCTTCTGGATTGCGCGCATGATCATGCTGACCATGCACTTTATGAAGGATGAAAACGGCAAGCCACAGGTTCCGTTCAAGACCGTCTACATGACCGGTCTGATCCGCGACGACGAAGGGCAGAAGATGTCCAAGTCGAAAGGTAACGTGATCGACCCGCTGGACATGGTTGACGGCATCTCGCTGGAAGACCTGCTGGAAAAACGCACCGGTAACATGATGCAGCCGCAGCTGGCGGAGAAAATTCGCAAACGCACCGAGAAGCAGTTCCCGAACGGCATCGAACCGCACGGCACCGACGCCCTGCGCTTCACCCTGGCGGCACTGGCTTCCACCGGCCGTGACATTAACTGGGACATGAAGCGCCTGGAAGGCTACCGCAACTTCTGTAACAAACTGTGGAACGCCAGCCGCTTTGTGCTGATGAACGCCGAAGGCCAGGACTGTGGCTTCAACGGCGGCGAGAAAGTGCTGTCGCTGGCGGATCGCTGGATCCTGGCTGAATTCAACCGTACGGTGAAAGCTTACCGCGAAGCGCTGGACACTTACCGTTTCGATCTGGCAGCCAATATCCTGTACGAATTCACCTGGAACCAGTTCTGTGACTGGTATCTGGAACTGACCAAGCCGGTCGTGAGCAACGGCAGCGAAGCGGAACAGCGCGGCACTCGCCATACGCTGATCACCGTGCTGGAAGCCCTGCTGCGCCTGGCGCACCCGGTGATCCCGTTCATTACCGAAACCATCTGGCAGCGCGTGAAAACCCTGACCGGCGAAACCGCAGACACTATCATGCTGCAGCCGTTCCCAGAGTACGACGCCGCACTGGAAGATACGCAAGCGCTGAACGACCTGGAGTGGATCAAGCAGGCGATCACCGCGGTACGTAACATTCGCGCCGAGATGAACATTGCACCGAGCAAACTGCTGGAAGTGCTGCTGCGCAACTGCAATCCCGACGCTGAGCGCCGCGTGCAGGAGAACCAGAGCTTTATTCAGCGTCTGGCGCGTCTGGAGTCGATCGCCCTGCTGCCTGCCGGTGACAAAGGCCCGTTGTCGGTTACCAAACTGGTGGACGGTGCCGAGCTGCTGATCCCTATGGCTGGCTTTATCGATAAGGACGCCGAGATTGCGCGTCTGTCGAAAGAGATGGGCAAGCTGGATGCGGAAATCGCGTCGATCGAAGGCAAGCTGTCTAACGAAGGGTTTGTGGCACGTGCGCCAGAAGCCGTGGTCGCTAAAGAGCGCGAACGTCTGACGGCCTGCAAAGAAGGCAAAGTGAAGCTGCAGGAACAGCAGGCGACCATCGCCGCGCTGTAATCTGTCGGTTCGCTGCAACAGCTGAAAACAGCGGGGATTTCCCCGCTGTTTTTTTATCGCCGTTGCATCCGGCCCGCTTAAGATGTTATTACAAGGTATTAATGCTGCATGGACGCCGCCGGGCTATAAACCCGGTGCGCTTTATGTTGCGATAAAAACGAATGTGGTTCCCTTTAATGGCGAGTGTAAACATGACAACAGCAACCCCAGTACGTCTTCTGGTGCGCCCAATAACGGCTGATGATAATGCCGCTATTGCTAATGTCATTCGCGAAGTCTCCGCCGAGCACGGTTTGACAGCGGACAAAGGCTATACCGTTTCCGACCCCAATCTGGACGTCTTGTATCAGCTCTACAGCCTGCCTCGCAGCGCTTATTGGGTGATAGAAGTCGACGGTCAGATTGCCGGGGGTGGCGGTGTTGCGCCGCTGCAGGGCGGTGAAGTGGATATTTGCGAATTACAGAAAATGTATTTCCTGCCGGTTTTACGCGGCCAGGGCCTGGCAAAACGCCTGGCGCTGCAGGCACTGGAGTTCGCCCGTCAACAGGGTTTCCGCTGTTGTTATTTAGAAACCACCGCCAGTCTGACGCAGGCCATCGGCCTGTATGAGCATCTGGGCTTTGAGCATATCGACCAGGCGATGGGTACCACCGGCCACATCGACTGCGAAGTCACCATGCTGAAGACGCTGTAATCTTGCTACTGCGCCCGCGGTAATAACGGGCGCAGTATGCAGCGCCCCTACTGGGATCGCACCCTCTGCGTCACCCCGCCCTTGATAGCCAACTCAATCCGGCTCAGCACCAGGCTGGTCAGGTACGACACCGCAATTAACAGCAGCAGGATCAGCGGCGTATAGCGCGGCGCAAAGATCAGCTTCTGGGTGAAGTAATAGCAATAGAAGCTGTGGGTCAGCCACATATACATCGAATGCTTGCCCAACTCGCCTACCACCCGGTTCACCCAACTGCCCAACCCATCTGCCGTATTCATCAGCGCAATAATAAACAGCGGCGTCACCAGCAGCAGCCCAGGATTGTGCGCGACGATAAATACCGCCACCGTCACCATCAGCAAGATCAGCGGATGGGTGCGGTTCAGGGTGGTGATCAGTTTCGCCAGCCACGAGTTCGGCGGCATTTTCTGGCTGCGGCCAAACACCATGCCAAAGCCAAACGGCAGCAACCAGGTGCAATATTCGATCAACACTTCTGGCGCCCAGCCAACATACTGCAACCCCTTGCCACACAGCGCCGCCAAAAACAGCAGCCCCAGCAATGGGCCGATATTCAAGCGCGACAACAGCGGCAAAGAGAGCACATACAACACGTAGAGTTTAAAGAACCACCACTCGCTGTTATAAGTGGATTTTATGCCCATCAGGTTTTCGAGAAACAGCGACGGCGACAGGGAATATCTTTCGCCCGGAAAGAAAATGATGCCAATCGGCACAAAGATAAACAGCACTATCCAGTAGCTGATATATAAGTTCTTCAGCTTGCCCCAGATATATTTAAACGAGACTTCTTTTTTCAGCGAGAACCCGTAGCCGGAGAGAAACAGAAACATCGACACGCAAATCTTGCCGAACAGACCAACAAACATCTCAATATCGACGCTGTTAACCATATGATAAACCGTGATGTCCGGGCTAATACGGCTCGGGTAGGCAAACAGGTGGTGGATTAACATCAGAATGATGGCAATCCCTTTTAAATAATTAGATTTATTAATCGAAATTTCCATATTTCTTAATATCTTATCCAATAACAGGTTTCGTCATCATATAGCAGCTATTTTGCTCTGACACCCTCTTTCCAGATCGGATAAGTCTCATATTTAATATTCCTTTAAGAAACAATGCGCCGGGTATTTATAAAACCCCAGGTTTTCCTCTCTAATCCATACCGCTCAGAAAAACCAACAAAATATTAATATAGTCATGTTATTTTTTATTGATAAAAATCATACAGATAATAAAAAACATAAATATTTTTTGTGATATTCATTAACAAATTAATGAATTCAAATTGACCAGCCGCCCGCTTGCGATACTCTGCCAGCACAGGCTCATGCCGCAATCGCACAGGGAGCAGTCATGTCGGAAAACGCTTTTGATTACATCATTGTCGGCGCAGGCTCTGCCGGCTGCGTACTGGCGGCGCAGTTGATCCGCCGCACACAGGCACGAGTGCTGCTGCTGGAAGCCGGTGGCGAAGACAATAACCTGTTCATCAAGATGCCAGCCGGCGTGGCGAAGATCATCGCCAAAAAAAGCTGGCCGTATGAAACCGAGCCGGAGCCGCATGCCAATAACCGCCGCATGCAGATAGCCCAGGGTAAGGTGCTGGGCGGCAGCAGCTCGGTCAACGGCATGATCTATATTCGCGGCCAGCGACAGGATTACGACGAGTGGGCCGATCGTTATGGCTGCGTCGGCTGGGGCTATCAGGACGTGCTGCCCTACTTCAAACGCGCCGAGGCCAACGAAAGCCTGTCGGATGCCTATCACGGCGGCGAAGGTCTGCTGCCGGTCAGCGAGAACCGCTATCGTCACCCGCTCAGCATGGCGTTTATCCGCGCCGGCCAGGAGCTGGATCTCCCCTACCGCAACGATTTCAACGGCGACAGCCAGCACGGCGTCGGTTTCTACCAGACCACCACCCACAATGGCGAACGCGCCAGCACCGCACGCACTTACCTGAAAGCGGTGCGAAACGAGCAGCGGCTGGTGGTGAAACTGAATGCGCTGGTGCACCGGGTGGTGTTCGATAACAACGTCGCCACCGGCGTGGTGTATAGCCAAAACGGCGGCGCCGAAGTCACCGTTCATGCCACGCAGGAAGTGATCCTCAGCGCCGGTGCAGTAGGATCGCCGAAGATCCTGATGCTGTCCGGCATCGGACCACGTGAACATCTGCAACAGTTGGGCATCGAACCGCTGGCGGATCTGCCGGTGGGCAAGAACTTCCACGATCACCTGCATATGTCGATCAACGTTAGTACCCGCGAGCCGATCAGCCTGTACGGCGCCGATCGCGGCCTGCAGGCGCTGCGTCACGGCACCGAATGGCTGGCATTCCGCAGCGGCGTACTGAGTTCAAACGTGCTGGAAGGAGCCGCCTTCACCGACAGCCTGGGTGACGGCAGGCCAGACGTACAAATCCACTTCCTGCCGCTGCTCGACAGCTGGGATGACGTGCCCGGTGAACCGCTGCCCAATATCCACGGTTTCACGCTCAAGGTCGGTTATCTGCAGCCGAAGGCACGTGGCGAAGTGTTGCTGCGCAGTCGCGATCCCAAGGATCCGGTGAAACTGCATGCCAACTACCTCGGCCACCCGGAAGATCTGGCCGGCAGCGTGCGTGCGGTGAAGTTCGGCCTGCGTTTCCTGCAAACCGCCGCTCTCAAACCGATTATCAAAGATCTGCTGATGCCACAACCCGCTTGGCTGAACGATGAGGCGCAATTGCAAGAGTTCGTGCGCAACTTCTGCAAAACGGTATATCACCCGGTGGGCAGCTGTCGCATGGGGCAATCTCCGCAGGACTCGGTGACGGATTTACAACTGCGGGTGCACGGTTTTGAACGGCTGCGGGTGATCGACTGCTCGGTGATGCCACAGGTGACCAGCGGCAATACCAATGCGCCGACCATCATGCTGGCAGAGAAAGCGGTGGATTTGTTGCTGGGCGCGCCGGAATAACATCATTATTCATGGGTGCCCGGCAATCAGGCGGTGACGGGCACGCCGCTGTGGAAGCGGAACTCGCTGTCCGGGCTTTGGATCAACGCCGCTTCGATACGGCCAAAATGGGCCACCCGCTCACTGATATCGCCACCGGCAATCTGTTCGGCCAATGTCAGGTAGTCCTGATAGTGGCGCGCTTCGGAGCGCAGCAGCGAAACATAGAAGCGGTTTAATTCGTCGTCCAGGTGTGGTGCCAGCCGGGCGAAACGTTCGCAGGAACGCGCTTCGATATAAGCACCGCAAATAAGTTTATCAATTAGCGTGACAGGATCGTGGGTGCGGATCTCACGGATCATGCCTTTGGCATAGCGGCTGGCAGTGATTTTCTTATACGGGATCTGCCGCGCCAGCATGATCTCTAGTACCTGCGAGAAATGATGCAGTTCTTCTTTGATCAGCAGCACCATTTTATCTGCCAGATCCTGACCATAGGCCGAGCCGTTTTTCGGCAGGATCTTACGGGTGAAATTGTTTTGCTTGAACAGCGCTTCCGGCACGCCCTGCGCTTCATGCAGAAACGCCTCGTAAGGCCTGAGCAGGGCCAGCAGCGCATCGCCGCTCTCCTTGTCCGCCACGTAACGACGGATCAACCACATGCCGGTCTGCGCGGCTTTTAACTCACACACCATATGGTCGGTCAGCAACAGCGGCAGGTTTTCCGGGCGCCGCGCGGCGTCAATCCAGGCGTCTGGGGTTTCACAGTGCAGGAAGTTTAAAATCGGGGCTAACAGGGATTGGTATTTCATCGGCTCTTATCAGAGGGCCGGCTAGCGCCGGCCCACAGCGTTTATTAATGGCGTTTACCGTCGTCGTCTTCGTCGATGAAATCACCTTCTTCTTCTTCATCGTCGCCTTCTTCGCCGTTCGGATCTTCAAAGTAGGTGCCCCAACCGTCGTAGTTAACGCCACAACGTGCCGCCAACGCCACCAGTTGCTCAACCTGAGCGTCGATCACTTCGGCGTTCAGACCCACTTCGCTGATCACGTCACAGCACATCACCAGAGTACCGTCTTCCACTTCCAGTTCTTCGGCGTCGGTCACTTCAAAGCCTAACTTGAAGGCTTCGACAGCGGCTTTCTCCAGCACTTCAAACTTCTCGGCAGAGAGATGGTGTTCGATGGTGTAGAGCGCCTCTGGATCGCTGCCGTCTTCCAGCAGTTCTTCGATGATCAGGCGGGTCTCTTCACGTTGTTCGTCTAGCTGTTCGCTGTTTGCCATGCCTATATCCTCAAGTCAAATGGCCTGTATTGCGCCTATTTTCACACACCGTCGGCATTGCTTCCACGATAAACGTGAAAGATTTCCACTCCGGGGTTGAAATTGAATATTCATACATATAAAGTGAATTTAAATTCAGTTTAAACGGTAAGGATATACGGCAATGAGTAGCATAAACCCGTTCTACAAACGTCACTTCCTGAGATTAATGGATTTCACCCCGGCACAACTGCAAGCGTTGCTGAAACTGTCGGCCGATTTGAAGCTGGCCAAGCAGCAGGGTAAGGAAACCCGCCACCTGCAGGGCAAAAACATCGCGCTCATCTTCGAAAAAGACTCGACTCGTACCCGATGCTCTTTCGAAGTTGCCGCATTCGATCAGGGTGCTCAGGTCACCTATCTCGGCCCGAGCGGCAACCAGATTGGCCATAAAGAGTCGATGAAAGACACCGCCCGCGTGCTGGGTCGGATGTATGACGGTATTCAGTATCGGGGTTACGGCCAGCATCTGGTGGAAACCCTGGCCAAACATGCCGGCGTGCCAGTGTGGAACGGGCTGACCAACGAGTTCCACCCGACTCAGTTGCTGGCGGACCTGCTCACGGTGCAGGAACACCTGCCGGGCAAGCCGCTGAACGAGGTGAAATTCGCTTATCTCGGCGACACCCGCAACAATATGGGCAACACTCTACTGGAAGCCGCCGCGCTGGCCGGTATGGATCTGCGTCTGGTAGCACCGAAGGCCTGTTGGCCACAGCCGGAGCTGGTCGCCGAGTGTCAGGCACTGGCAAAACAGACCGGTGCCAAGATCACCCTGACCGAAGACATTGCCGAAGGGGTGAAAGACGCGGACTTCCTGTACACCGACGTCTGGGTGTCGATGGGTGAGCCGAAAGAAACCTGGCACGAGCGTATTGGGCTGTTGAAACCCTATCAGGTCAATATGGCGATGGTGAAGCTGACCGGCAACCCAAACGTTAAATTCCTGCACTGCCTGCCGGCGTTTCACGACGACCAAACCACCCTTGGCAAGCAGATGGCAGAGCAATACGGACTGCATGGCGGCATGGAAGTCACCGATGAAGTGTTCGAATCGGCGCACAGCGTGGTATTCGATCAGGCAGAAAACCGCCTGCATACCATCAAGGCGGTGATGGTCGCCACCCTGAGCGAAACCTTCTGACACCCGCGCGGGTTTACAGACCCGCACCTCCTTTCTGCCAATCCCAGGCATTACGTCTAAGATGTTTAAAGCATATCAAATAGCCGATTAACCTTTGTCAGCCACCGGCAAAGGTTTTACCGTGCATGCTGACGGCGAAACGCCGCGAAAACTAACGATAACAACGACTTCTCGGCACCGGAGCCTGCGGTGCATTCAGGGGAAATATCAATGAAAGCCAAAGTCCTGCCGCTGTTAATTCTTGCCGCACTGTCCACAGCCACGCTGGCTGCCACTCCACCCAACACGCTGGTGGTGGTGCAATCGCTGGATGACATCGTCAGTCTCGATCCGGCGGAAGCCAACGAACTGTCCAGCATCCAGACCGTGCCAAGCCTGTATCAGCGGCTGGTGCAGGCGGATCGCGACGATCCGGCGAAGGTGGTGCCGGTGCTGGCGGAAAGCTGGCAGGGCAACGCCGCCGCCAAAACCCTGACGATCAAATTGCGTCCACAGGCAGTATTTGCCTCCGGTAACCCGCTGACCGCCGATGACGTGATCTTTTCCTACAGCCGCGCGGTGAAGATGAACAAGTCACCGGCATTTATCCTCAACGTGCTCGGCTGGCAGCCGGATAACATCGACGCACAGCTGAAGAAAATCGACGACCATAGCCTGCAACTGAGCTGGACGGCAGACGTCAGCCCGGCAGTGGCGCTGAATATTCTCTCTACGCCGATCGCCTCGATCGTCGACGGCAAGGCGGTGCAGGCCAACATCAAAGACGGTGACTACGGCAACGCCTGGCTGAAAATGCACTCCGCCGGTAGCGGGCCGTTCAAAATGCGCGTTTACCAACCGCATCAGGCGATTGTGCTGGATGCCAACCCGACGTCGCCGGGTAGTAAGCCGCTGCTGAAAAGCATCATCATTAAAAGCGTGCCGGACTCTGCCACCCGTCGCCTGTTGATCCAGCAGGGCGACGCTGACGTGGCACGCGAGCTTGGCCCGGACCAAACCGTGGCGCTGAAGACTCAGCCGGGTGTGAAGGTGCTGGAGATCCCATCCGCCGAGCAAAACTATCTGGTGTTCAACACCGGCAATACCGCCAATCCGCTGCTGAAAAATCCGGCCTTCTGGGAGGCGGCGCGCTATCTGATCGACTATCAGGGCATCACCAAAGACCTGCTGAAAGGCCAGTACTTTGTTCACCAGAGCTTCCTGCCGGTCGGCTTGCCGGGGGCGCTGAAAGACAACCCGTTCAGCTTTGATCCCGCCAGGGCCAAGGCGATCCTGGCCAAGGCCGGTATCACCAACGCTGCGCTGACGCTGGACGTGGAGAACAAACCCCCGTTTATCACCATCGCTCAGGCCTTGCAGGCCAGCTTTGCCGAGGGCGGCGTGAAGCTGGAGCTGTTGCCGGCCGCCGGCAGCCAGGTCTATTCGCGGGTACGCGCCCGCCAGCATCAGGCTGCGATCCGTCTGTGGATCCCGGACTACTTTGACGCCCATTCCAACGCCAGCGCCTTCGCCTATAACGACGGCAAAACCAGCACGGTGGCTGGCCTCAATGGCTGGCAGATCCCACAGTTAAGTCAACAAACATTGGCAGCGGTGGCCGAAGCCGATCCGGCCAAGCGCACCGCGCTGTATACCGCCATGCAGCAGGAACTGCAGCGCAGTTCACCGTATGTGTTTATCGATCAGGCCAAAACCGAAGTGGTGCTGCGCGATAACGTCAAAGGCTACCAGCAGGGTCTGAATGCCGACATGGTCTACTACGATCGCGTCAGCAAGTAAGCAGATTGGCCAAAAGGTGGCAGAGCTCTTTGTCGCCTTTTCTATTCCCCGCAGACTCAGGAGATACCCGCTTCACGCCCTGTTTAGTTATACTGGCGTAATGGATGAAGAGCGGAATTAAGGATATTTCATGAATAACCTGCCCACCGACAGTCTCTTATCGGTGCAGAATATTTCCCTGGCCTGCCCAGGGAAACCCCCACGGATTAACCGGCTCACCTTTGCTCTGCTGCAAGGGGAGTCCGTTACCCTTATCGGCCCAAACGGCAGTGGAAAATCCACGCTATTGCGGCTGATAACCGGTGAACTCAAGCCCAGTGAAGGTGAAATTCTCTTTCAGGGAACGCCCTTATCCGCCATTAAGCCCCAGCAACGCGCGCGCTCTATCGCCTTGCTTAGCCAGCACGACAATGCAGATTTACGGCTTAAGGTTAACGAGTATGTGACCCTGGGCCGATTGCCCTGGCAGGCTGAAAAGGGACAATCCGAGCACCCGTTGATTGTGGCAAAAGCGATGGATGACGTGGGTATCCGCCATCTGCAAGATATGCCATTAGGCCAGCTTTCGGGTGGTGAACGTCAACGTGCCGGGTTCGCCCGGGTGCTGGCGCAGCAGCCGACATTGCTATTACTTGATGAGCCCACCAACCATCTCGATCCCCTGGCCCGACACCAACTGCTGTCGCTGATCCATGAAAAAAACATCGCTACCTTGAAAGTGCTGCATGATCTTGAGTTGGTCCAACCCTTTTCCGACAAAGTCATCATGATGAATCAAGGGGAAATCCTTTGTTATGGCCCCCCCGATGCGGTGCTGGAGTCAGCGCATCTGCAACAGGTGTTTGGTATGAAATCGCTGCAAGCCCGCCACCCGGTCACCGGCGCAGCCTTACGCTTTTTCGAGGCGCTACCGACCTTATCCCGCTGAAATTCACCCAAGTCGACGGTTGTTTGATCTAACTACATTTGTCGTACAAA
The DNA here is from genome assembly GCF_008830365.1 of Serratia proteamaculans. Classification (GTDB taxonomy): domain Bacteria; phylum Pseudomonadota; class Gammaproteobacteria; order Enterobacterales; family Enterobacteriaceae; genus Serratia; species Serratia proteamaculans. The sequence goes on from NZ_WBKI01000003.1 coordinate 335,136, forward strand.
TTATTCAGGTATGTTGCCCCGGTTTCCAACCAACCGGGCGACTGACTCCGGTTGATGAACCTGGAGTCGATGTGAAAAAGTTATTCCTCACCGCATTACTGGCATTAGCCTCAACAAGCACCGCTGCTTCTGGCTTCCCTGTCACGGTAGACAACTGTGGCCAGCCACTGACTTTTAGCCAGGCCCCACAGCGTGCCGTGATTCAAGACATCAATATGTCGCAAATGGCGTTTGCCCTGCAGCTACAGCCGTCCATGGTTGGCGTCACCGGGATCTCCGGCTGGTATAAAAACACCCCTGAATTCACCCAGCAGCGAGGGACTATCCCTGAGCTGGCACCGAAATATCCGACCATCGAAAATCTTCTCGCCGTGGAGCCTGACCTGTTCTTCGCTGGCTGGAACTATGGGCTTCGTGGTGATGTAACCCCACAGGCGCTGGCAAAATTTAATATCAAAACGCTGGTGCTGAGTGAAAGCTGCATTCACGTCGACAGCCATCGCCCGCGTGCCAGTCTGGATTTGTTATACGACGACATCATCAGGCTCGGTAAAGTCTTCGGCAAACAGGAAGATGCACAAACGCTGGTCAATGGCTGGAAGCAGCAAGTAGCCGATATCCACAGCAAAGTTGCGACCCAAAAGCCGATAAAGGTGTTCCTTTATGATTCCGGTGAGGATAAGCCCTACACCAGCGGGGCTTACGCGATGCCGACGGCGATTATTGAAGCCGCCGGAGCGAAGAATGTGATGGATACCCTGAATACCAGTTGGACGACCACCAATTGGGAAAGTGTTGCAGCGACGGAGCCTGAATTTATCATTCTGGTGGATTACCAGTCAGAGGCAACTGGCGATATCGACGCACGGCAACGTTTCCTGGAACAACATCCCTTGATGAAACACACCCTGGCGGTGCTCCATCATCGTTATTTGAGATTAAAATATCAGGAACTGACGCCAGGGCCGGTCAATATTGATGCCATCTATAAACTGGCTCACGCACTTCACCCCACTGTCTTCATCTGATGACGGAAAAAATGCGTTTCCGGTTGGTATGGGTCATCGCCCCGCTATTGCTGGCAGGGCTGATCCTCGCCAATGTGGCACAAGGCAGCGTGTCGCTCTCCTTTTCGCAGGTGATGACCGCGCTGGGTATCACCTCTGGCGAAGTGCCGCCGATGATCAAAAGCATTGTGCTGGAACTCCGTCTGCCCCGAACGCTGCTGGGGTTACTGGCCGGGGCCGGGTTGGCACTGGTCGGCGCGCTATTACAAACCACCACCCGCAATGACCTGGCCGATCCCTTCCTGTTCGGCCTTTCCTCAGGTGCCTCGGCCGGTGTGGTCATGGTGATCACCCGGCTCGGTAATAGCCTCGGAGCCTGGGCATTACCGGTTTCCTCTTTTGTCGGTGGCATACTTTCGGCTGCGGTGGTGATGATTATTTTTATGACTCAATCGCAGAAAGGCACCGAGAAACTGATTATCTGCGGCCTGGCGGTCTCTTTTTTATTCGGCGCCTTCACCAATTATCTGGTGTTTTCCGGCGATCAACGCACCGCCAGCAGCGTGCTCTTTTGGACCCTGGGTGGGCTGGGGCTGGCGCGTTGGGATAATTTGATTTTTGCCTTGATAGCTTTGCTGTTACTGGTGGCATTGATTGCCGTACGCTGGCGCTCGCTGGACGGCCTGCTGGCGGGTGAACAAACCGCCGGTTCCCTGGGTATCGACACCCGTCGCTTACGCACTGAAGTCTTTCTGTGTTGTTCGCTGGCGACTGCGTTACTGGTGGCATTAACCGGCGTGATTGGGTTTGTCGGTTTAATGGTCCCTCATCTGGCACGCCCCTTTACCGGCGTTCTTCACCGGCGCCTGCTGCCGTTGGTGGGCGTATTGGGCGCCATATTACTCTCAGCCGGGGATCTGCTAAGCCGGGTCATTACCGCACCCCAGGAACTGCCTATCGGGATTATTACTGCCGGTCTTGGCGGTATTTTTGTGCTGGTTATTTTGCTACGACGAACCCCATGATCGTCGATTAACGCGGTCTGTCTCTGAAAGCCACCAGCCAATCGATTGCGAAAGGACAAAAATCGGCGTTTTAGCGCTTGCAGTGATCAAAAGCGCGAGTATAATGCGCGACAATTTGCCAGGAGAAAGCATGAAAAACGATGTTTGTTTTGTTAGCCACAATCGACAAAACCGACTGCCAATCGGCAGCACACTGCCGTTGTTTCTCCTGTTGCTAAACCGATCGTTTCAAGCCCCTCGTTGAGGGGCTTTTTTTTGCCTGAAAAATCTGTTCAAAGCCCCGCGCCACGGGCACGAGTCGAGGAGAGTGAAAAATGGCCAACCCGCTGTATCACAAACATATCATCTCTATTAACGATCTCAGCCGCGAGGATCTGGAGTTGGTGCTGCGCACCGCCGCCAGCCTGAAAGCCAATCCACAGCCCGAGCTGTTAAAGCACAAGGTGATCGCCAGTTGCTTCTTTGAAGCCTCAACCCGTACCCGCCTGTCGTTTGAAACCTCGATGCACCGCCTGGGTGCCTCGGTGGTGGGCTTTGCCGACGGCAGCAATACCTCACTCGGCAAGAAGGGCGAAACCCTGGCCGACACCATTTCGGTGATTGGTACCTACGTCGATGCCATCGTGATGCGCCATCCACAGGAAGGCGCTGCACGGTTGGCGGCCGAATTCTCCGGCGGCATTCCGGTGCTTAACGCCGGTGACGGGGCCAACCAACACCCGACCCAGACGTTGCTCGACCTGTTTACCATTCAGGAAACCCAGGGCCGCCTGAGCAACATCAATATCGCCATGGTCGGCGACCTGAAATACGGCCGTACCGTGCACTCACTGGCGCAGGCGCTGGCCAAGTTTGAAGGCAACCGCTTCTTTTTCATCGCTCCGGACGCGCTGGCGATGCCGGCCTACATCCTGCAGATGCTGGAAGAGAAAGGTATCCAGTACAGCCTGCACAGCAGCATTGAAGAAGTGGTGCCGGAGCTGGATATTCTCTACATGACCCGGGTGCAGAAAGAGCGTCTGGATCCTTCCGAATACGCCAATGTGAAGGCACAGTTTGTTCTGCGCGCGGCGGATCTGACCGGGGCACGCGACAACCTCAAGGTGCTGCACCCGCTGCCACGCATTGATGAGATCACCACCGACGTGGATAAAACGCCGTACGCCCACTACTTCCAGCAGGCGGGCAACGGTATTTTCGCCCGTCAGGCGCTGTTGGCGCTGGTATTAAACGCAGATTTGGCTCTTTAAGGGGGAACCGTCATGACTCACGATAACAAACTGCAGGTTGAAGCGATCAAGTGCGGTACGGTGATTGACCATATTCCGGCGCAGATAGGCTTTAAATTGCTGACGCTGTTCAAGCTGACCGCCACCGACCAGCGCATCACTATCGGCCTGAACCTGCCTTCCAACGAGCTGGGCCGTAAAGACCTGATCAAAATCGAGAACACCTTCCTGACCGAACAGCAAGCCAACCAGCTGGCGATGTACGCACCAAAAGCCACCGTCAATCGCATCGACAATTACGAAGTGGTACGCAAGCTGACCCTAAGCCTGCCGGATCATATCGACGGCGTGCTGACCTGCCCGAACAGCAACTGCATCAGCCGCAGTGAGCCGGTGTCTTCCAGCTTTAGCGTGAAATCCCGCGACGGCGACGTGCACCTGAAGTGCCGCTACTGCGAAAAAGAGTTCGAACATCAGGTGGTGTTGCAGGCAGACTGAAATATGCCTATTGACCGGGAACGGCGCTGTTAATCTGCTCGCCACTCCCTATAATGAGTCACTGAAGTAAATACCCACGTTTATTACCCAATGGATTTCGAGCCGCAGTTAGGCGGCAAGTGTGGGAGTCCCCAGGAGCTGACTTAAGTCAGTGACTGGGGTGAGCACACGCAGTCAACAACGCTGCGGTTTGAAAGACGAAGGGTAAATCAGGAGAAAAAATGTCACGTAACATCAGCACTGAACTCGCCCCGGCAGCCATTGGTCCTTACGTGCAGGGCGTTGATCTGGGTAGCATGATCATCACTTCCGGCCAGATCCCGGTCGATCCTAAAACCGGCGCCGTTGCCGACGACGTAGCCGCACAGGCACGCCAGTCACTGGAAAACGTTAAAGCGATCGTTGAAGCTGCCGGCCTGAAAGTCGCCGACATCGTGAAAACCACGGTCTTCGTAAAAGACCTGAACGATTTCGCCACCGTTAACGCCGCTTATGAAAGCTTCTTCACCGAGCACAGCGCGCCGTTCCCGGCCCGTTCTTGCGTCGAAGTCGCCCGTCTGCCGAAAGACGTGAAGATCGAAATCGAAGCCATCGCCGTTCGTCGTTAATTCCACGATCGCGCACGCGCCCAACGGTCAGCCATCGGCTGGCCGTTTTTATTTTAGGAAAATTATTATTCCAGTCATTTTATAAAGATAACTCCATTCTCAATGGAGTCTCATTCCCACAACGCTGAGCCAGCGGATCGATATCATTTATCATTCGGCAAGCGCGGTGAACTTTATCCAACCCTATTCTTATATGAAACGCGACAACGTGCAGGGCCTGTTCAGGGACAATATGGTGAATGGCCAATCGACGGTGCAGCTCTACCAAAATACCTACCAATAGGATTGCAGCAACCTGAAGTATTTTCTGCAACACAGCGGGATCGAAGAACCGCACTTTACCCGACAAATGCTGCTTAATTATCTGCGGCAGTCTATCGGCACCTCGCAGCAATCATTGCAGGTATAAAGACCAGGGCGCCCGGAAATGTGAAAGGTGATTATTGAACTGAATAATCTAATGGCCGCTATTGCGGCCATTGCTGATTACTTATGGGTTCGGTTTCGACGGATACCGCCGGCAACTTCGATGATCGGATCAGTTTGAGGTTTAATGTGCTTGGCTGCTTGTTTCAAAACGGCTATCACATCCTCAGGTGAGGCGGTAATTGCCCTCCCACGTGGCGTCAGGCTGTTAATCTCCTCAGAGCTATAGGTTTTGACCATTGTCAGCCCTTCCCCTTCGGCTTTATACACTTCCAGCTCATAGGAAGCAGTTTCCGCTACAATCCGACCTGTAGTTTTAATGACCATATCACCCCCTATAATCCCGTCAGCAGGTCATCATTATCGCTCAAATATTGTGCAGCATCAACCGAGGCCGATGAATCTGGACGGATTGAGTCTTCGATAAACCATTGGAATAAAGCCTGTGCATCACGATAGAGAATGCCATTATCACCTGAGGTGATATCAATAAAGTGATGTTCATTGATGTAGTAATCAGCGACTCTCGCATTGATCGGTGATATTAGCCGCAAGCCTACGCATTGGGTTTCGACCATGAACAACACGGCTGCATAGAGAGCAAAGCGAAAGGTATTGCCATCAAGACACGAGTCTTGGATGTGGAAATTTTGCAGCATTTCAACATTGAGCACCGCAGGCATATTGCCTGTCGCGGGGCAAAACTGACATATACAGGCACCAGCCAGCCTTTGATCCGCATCCAGAATTTTTAAAGCTAAATCTGAAAACATCGGGATTATCCAGCACCGCTCCGCTCAACGCCCAAGGGATACGCTGATTTTCAGGCTGTTGGCGCGTCTGCACAATGCACCATTCCAAATCTTCTGCGGTTAACATTTGCACCCGAATGTTATGTTCACCGGCAGCAAAGATTTCATTGGTTGTTGCTAATACCCTTTGTCCCAGTTCCTGAACATTAAAATCATGCGGCATTATCAGTCCCTTGAATGCTTTTATAAATTAAGGCGTTAGAAATACGGCTTCAATTTTATAACGCACTTTTCATTCTGTCTTCGAGGCATCCACTGCTGGGTTTAGAGTCTGAGGCACGCGCCGCAGTTTTGCTCCGTTTTAAGGCAGTGGCCAGATCGGCTGCACCGAAAGCGGGCTGTTTCACGCCGCAACCCGGCGTTTTCGCGCCATTTACGCCCCTTTATCACCTTGGCACATTTTATGCTGGATCGGTTTACAGCCTGCAATGTCGACGAGGTGACGATGCTGAATATCGATCTGTCCGCTTCACCGTTTTTTGATGAGATGCTTCTGGCTGAGGGTAAACACCGGGGCCACTACGAAGCTTACTGGCATTGGCTGCAACAGGCCGATCAAAAGGCTATTCAGCGCAAAAGGGAAGAGGCTGCGCTGCTGTTTCACCGGGTGGGTATTACCTTTAACGTTTATGGTGAGGATGATGGCGCAGAACGGCTGATCCCGTTCGACAGCGTGCCGCGCATCATTCCTGCCGACGAATGGGCGATGCTCGATCGCGGTATCCGTCAGCGCGTTCAGGCACTCAACGCCTTTCTGCACGATATTTACCATCAACAGCATATTCTGAAAGCCGGGATCATTCCGGCAGAACAGGTGCTGGCCAACGATCAGTACCAGCCCTGCATGCAAGGGGTCGACCTGCACCGTAATATTTACGCGCATATCGTGGGTGTAGACATGGTGCGCGGCGGCGACGGCCAGTATTACGTGCTGGAAGACAATCTGCGCACCCCGTCCGGCGTGTCCTACATGCTGGAAAACCGCAAGATGATGATGCGCCTGTACCCGGAGCTGTTCGCCCAGCAGCGTATCGCACCGGTAGAGCGCTACCCGTCGCACCTGCTGCAAACCCTGCGTGAAAGCTCGCCGATCAACGATCCCACCGTGGTGGTGCTGACGCCGGGCCGCTTTAACAGCGCCTATTTCGAACACAGCTTCCTGGCGCAGCAGATGGGGGTTGAGCTGGTGGAAAGCGCCGATCTGTTCGTCAAGGACGGCGCGGTCTTTATGCGTACCACCGCCGGGCCCTGCAAGGTGGACGTGATCTACCGTCGGGTCGATGACGCCTTCCTCGATCCACTGGCGTTCCGCCCGGACTCAATGCTCGGCGTGCCGGGACTGCTGTCGGTATACCGCACCGGCAACGTGGTGCTGGCCAATGCCATCGGTACCGGCGTGGCCGACGACAAGTCGATCTATCCGTACGTGCCGGACATGGTGCGTTTCTATCTGCAGGAAGAGCCGATCCTCAATAACGTACCGACCTGGCAATGCCGTCATAAAAATGAACTGTCTTACGTGCTGGCCAATCTGGAACAGATGGTAGTGAAAGAAGTCCACGGTGCCGGTGGTTACGGCATGCTGATCGGCCCGGCGGCGAGCAAAGACGAAATCGCCCACTTCCGCACTCTGCTGCTGGCCAAACCGCACAACTACATTGCGCAAAACACGCTGGCGCTGTCGACCTGCCCGACCTTCGTCAACGACGGCCTGGCACCACGGCATATCGATCTGCGGCCGTTTGCTCTCAGTGGCGCGGAAATTCGGCTGGTGCCCGGTGGCCTGACGCGCGTGGCGCTGGCGCAAGGCTCACTGGTGGTCAACTCGTCGCAAGGCGGGGGAACCAAGGATACCTGGGTGTTGGAGGACGACGCATGCTGAGCCGAACTGCCAGTGAACTCTATTGGATGGCCCGCTATCTGGAGCGGGCAGAAAGCATCGCCCGGGTGCTCGACGTCACCAACAAGCTGTCGATGATGCCGATCCGCGACAGCGAAGATCATGATCTGCAGGTGCCGCTCAATCTGACCAGTACCGGCCAGTTGTACGCCGCCGCCTATCCTGACCTGACCATGGCCAATCTGGTGAGCTTTTTTGCGCTCGACAGCCGCAACCACAGCAGCATTTACAGCTGTCTGCAGATGGGCTGGAACAATGCCCATGCGGTGCGCGGCAGCCTGTCCTCCGAGGTTTGGGAGTGCATTAACGCCACCTGGATCGAGATGAAGTTGATCCGCCGACAGGGCATCGGCTCGGTGGGGGCGGATGCCTTCTTCGACTGGGTGAAAGAACGTTCGCACCTGTTTCGCGGCGCGATGTTCGGCACCCTGCTGCGCAGCGACGCGATGTGCTTTATCCGCCTTGGCACCCTGCTGGAGCGGGCCGACAGCACCGCCCGCCTGCTGGGGGTGAAGAACGCGCTAATGGACAGCGACGGCGACCCGGTGCGCGAGTATTACCGCATGGACACGCTGCTGCGGGCAGTCAGCGCGCGCGAGGCCTATCACAGCATCTACAAGCAACAGCTCAGCCGGGACACCATTGCCGAACTGATGATCCTGCGTAACGAAATCCCGCGCTCCCTGCTGGCCTGCGTCGGCGATATGGTGCAGCAACTGGAACAGATTGGCGGCAACCGTTCGAATCAGCCACGCCGGCTGGCACACACGCTGCACGCCGAACTGCGTTTCAGCAGCATGAAGGATCTGAACCAGGTCGGTCTGAACGACTGGCTGGACGCGTTTCTCGGGCAGATTGGCGGCATTGCGGAGAGCATCCATCACACTTATCTGGAGGCACAATGAAACTCAACATTGAGCACAATACCCATTATACCTACGCCCAGCAGGTGCAGCGCAGCACCCAGTATCTGCGCCTGACGCCACAAAATTCACAGCACCAGCGCATCATCTCCTGGCAACTGACGCTGCCGGAAGATGCTGTATGTACCACCGACGCCTTCGGCAACGTACTGCACGTACTGACGCTGGATCATCCGCATCAGGCGATCACCATTCAGGCCAACGGCGTGGTGGAAATAGAAGATGGCGTAGAGGATCAGGTGATGGGGCATCTGTCACCGCTGGTGTTCCTGCGCCACAGCCCGCTGACCCAGCCCGACAGTGCGATCCAGGCATTCGCCCTGCGCTACTATCAACCGCAGGCGGTGCTGGAAGGGTTGGAAAATCTGATGGGCGAACTGCTGCTGAAAATGCCTTACACCCCGGGCTCTACCAGCGTCACCGACAGCGCAGCCCAGGCGTTTGCGACCGGTACCGGCGTCTGCCAGGATCATACCCACGTGTTCCTGGCCTGCTGCCGCAGCCTGAATATTCCGGCGCGCTATGTCAGCGGTTATCTCTACAGCGAGGACTCAACGCACGTGGCTACCCACGCCTGGGCAGAAGCCTGGGTAGACGAACGCTGGCACAGTTTTGACGTCACCAATAACACTCGCCTGCCGAATCAACACCTTAAGCTGGCGGTGGGCATCGACTATCTGGACGCCTGCCCGGTACGCGGCATGCGACTCGGCGGCGGCTGCGAGAATATGCAGACCATGGCCGAAGTGCAGATGATGCCCACCGGACAATAGCCTCTTGCCGAAGGTGAAGGTTTACGGCACGCTGGCGTTTGGCGGCGTGCCAGTCTTGTTTTGAGGGATTGTGGAATGACCTATTGTGTGGCCATGCGCTTGGCATCCGGGCTGGTCTTTGCTTCAGATTCGCGTACCAATGCCGGAGTGGACCATATTTCCACCTTCCGCAAACTGCACGTGTTCCAGCAGGATGGCGAACGCATGCTGGTGCTGCAAAGCGCCGGCAATCTGGCGACCACCCAAAGCATCATCAGCCTGCTGCAGCGCCGCTGCAAAGACGCCGAGCGTCCCAACCTGCTGAATGCCCCCAGCATGTACGAAGCCGCCACGCTGGTGGGCGAAACGGTGCGAGAAGTGATCCAACGCGACAGCGAAGCCCAGCAGAGCGGCAGCACCACCGACTTCAGTTGCAGCCTGCTGCTCGGCGGCCAGATCCATGGCGAGGAGATGCAGTTGTTCCATATCTACCCGCAGGGCAACTTTATCGAAGCCACCCGCGATACTCCCTATTTCCAGATTGGCGAAAGCAAATACGGCAAACCGATTATCGATCGGGTGCTGAATTACCACACCCCGCTGGAACAGGCGATGCAGTGCGCGCTGATCTCTCTCGACTCCACGCTGCGCAGTAACCTGTCGGTCGGCCTGCCGCTCGACGTGATGATCTACCCGCGCGACAGTTTCAGCAGCGCACAGCAGTACCGCATCACCGAAGATCATCCGCATTTCAGCGCCATCCGCAAAGGCTGGGGCGAAGGGCTGGTCAGCATTTTCAAACAGTTGCCACCTTTGCAGCTGTGAGATTTGAGGGCTCAGCATGCAGAGCCCAACGATACTGACCTCATTCGATCGCGCTGGCGCGTAGCAAGGCCTCCAGCGGGTAAACCGCCGCAATCACCACTTCGTCGCGTATTTGCGCCGCCGCATCCAGTTGCTGCTGTATCTGCACGGCTTCGGCCTGGCTCAACGGCTTGCCCTGCTGATAACGCTCCAACAGCATCAGCCCCAGTGCGGACAACGAACCGACATCCTGCGCCACCGGTGCCAGATCCTGCATCACCCGGTTACCGGCAATCACCGTTTTCACCGGCGCGGTATTCAACTGCCAGCGTTGCAAACGCTCACGCAGCGCCTGTGCTGCCGCCCGGTCGTTGCGATCCTTCACTAACGCCGCAACCTGTCGGTCCATCTCACGCACCGCATTACTCTCCGGTGGCAGTGCGTCGGCAAAGCGATTCAGCGGTTCGAACTGGTGGTAATTGCCGGCCTTGAATTTCAGGTGCTGGCGGGTGTAGTACTGGCCCGGTTCCACCGCCTCGGCCAGGGTTTGCAGCGGTGCGATCTGCACGCTGTTCGCCAGCCGGGTGAATTCGCGGGCGGTCTCTGCATGCTGCTGCAAGCCCACCGAGACTACCGACCAGGCATCAACCGCCGCCAGCCGCCGGTACATGTTATTTTCATCGGTCACATCCTGTGCCGACCACAAACGCTCCGCCACCGCAAACCCACGCGGCCACAGCTTGAGATCGAGGATCGGCGCCCTGATGTTTTCCGCCCACAGCGCCGCCTCGCCACCGAGAATATTGGCCTGCTGCTTCGCATCCGGCACCACCGGCATCTTGCCCTCCGGGATCGCCGCAAGCCGGCTGCCGCGGGTCGGGTAACGCACGTTGCCCACCAACGTATACCCGCTGAGTTGGTCCTGCGCCAGCGTAAACACCGGACGCGTCTCCCCCATCCAGGTATCGACACGGAAGCTCACCTGCTGCGGTGAACGCCAGACGACATCCTGCAAGGCGCGGCGGGATTTACCCTTGAAATCGATAAAGCCGCGCCAACCCTGCTTCCCTTCAATCAGGGTAAAACTGCCTTCCACTGCGCTGCCCTTCAACCGTGGCATGCTGAACTGCCAGCTCTGCGCTTTTTCATCGGGCAGCACCTGGGTGTCTACCCCCAACGGCTGCGGCAGGATCTCATTGCGATAGTGATAGGCCGTGCTCTGCGGTTGATCAAGGTAGAAGCCGGTGGACAGAATGCCCTGGTAGCCGTCCTGTGCGCTGGCCCCAAGTGAGTCTTGCCCCTGCCAGGACTGAATGACAATGCTGCGCGGCAGTGACGGATGATAAATTTCATCCCAGCCGACCATCTGCCGTTGATGCTGCTCGAGGATTTTTTCCAGCTTCTGGTTGAAGTAGGCCTGCAACGCATGGGTGTCTGCCAACTGATGCTGCTGCATAAAGGTCTGAATGGTTTTTGATTGCTTCCATTGGCTGGCATCCACCTCGTCACCGCCGATATGCAGGTAAGGATCGGGGAAGATCGCCGCCAGTTCGCCAATGATGGCGTCTACAAATTGATACACTTCATCACGGGTGGGATCGAGAGTCGGCTGGTGTACGCCCCATTTGCGCTCCATGGTGTACGGCCCCGGCGCGCTCATCAACTCCGGGTAAGCCACGGCGATGCTGGAAGCATGGCCCGGCAGATCGATTTCCGGCACCACCCGGATGCCACGCGCCGTGGCGTAGGCCACCACCTGTTGCATCTGTTCACGGGTATAGAACTGGCCATCGCTGGCCTGCTGTTGCAGTTTGGGGTAATGCTCGGAGGCAAAGCGCCAGCCCTGATCGTCGGTCAGGTGCCAGTGGAACACGTTGAGTTTGGCTGCCGCCATGCCGTCGAGCTGGCGCAGAATATCCGCCAGCGGCAGGAAATGACGCGCTGAATCCAGCAGTACCCCGCGCCACGGAAAACGCGGCACGTCGGTGATGCTCACCAGCGGCAGGAAGGTGTTCTGCCCGTCGGTCTGCACCAGCTGCAACAGGGTCTCCATGCCACGCAGCGCACCGAAACGGGTATTGGCGGTCAGCGTAACGCCCTGTGGCGCCACCGTTAATTTATAGCTTTCATCGCTACCCGGCAGCGGCTGCGCCGCCACCTTGTCTTTGATATTCACACTAATCACCACGCCTGTGTCTTTTGTGGCCTGTGGTGCCAGCGTCCAGCCGGTTTGCAGCTCAATACGTTGCCGCCAGCGCTGCAGCGCATCGGCCAGAACGTCACCCTGCAGGTTAATCGACAGCCGGTGATCCAGCACCAGCTTGCCCGCCGGCTGGGTCAGTTCAACCTGCTGTGGCCAGGGCATCAGCGGTAAATCACCGGCCGGCTGCGCCAGCGCGCCCAGGGAAAGTAATAACGATGAAGCCAGTAGCGTATAACGCAGGGATCTGTGCATCAGAAATTCCTCAGAGGAAAAAAATCAATAAAAACAGCGAAGCTATACAAGCTACTGACAAAGTTCGTTATTAGGGAGAGCGTGCCGAAGGGGTCGTAGCAGCCTTGGCTGCCGACCAATTTGCCAGGAGCAAATTGGAACGACTTCCAGTCGGCCCGCAGGGTGGGACACATGGACGTGTCCCATAATGGCCCCTCGGTGCGCTAGGCCCGGGTATCTCGGGCACAAAACAACATTGTCATATAACTCAACAGCGAAGCTATAAATAAAGACTGAGCACAGTACAGATGTCCAACGGCGAGGGTGAAAAGCCGGGTTGGATCACAAATGCCCCTCCAGCGGCGCAAGAGGGGCGTGGGAATTACTGCCAGCCGTAGCGGCGCACAAACCAGCCTTTCACGCACTGGGTCAGCACCATATACCCAGTCAGGATCAACACCAGCCACGGGAAGTAACCGAGCGGCAGCGCCTGCAACTGCAGGAAACCGGCCAGCGGCGAGAAGGTCAGGCCGATACCGGTGGCAATCACCACCAGGGTCATGATGCACAGCGGCCACGAAGGACGGCTCTGAATAAACGGAATTTTGCGCGTGCGGATCATGTGCACAATCAGCGTTTGCGACAGCAGCCCTTCAATGAACCAGCCGGACTGGAACAGCGTCTGCATTTCCGGCGTGTTGGCCTTGAATACCCACCACATCAGGCTGAAGGTCAGCACGTCGAAAATTGAACTGATCGGCCCAAAGAACACCATAAATCGCCCAATATCACCGGAGTTCCAGCGCTGTGGCTGGGTAATCTGATCGTCATCGACGTTGTCGAACGGAATGGCAATCTGCGAAATGTCATACATCAGGTTCTGGATCAGCAGATGCAGCGGCAACATCGGCAGGAACGGCAAAAAGGCGCTGGCAATCAGCACGCTAAAAACGTTACCGAAGTTGGAACTGGCGGTCATCTTGATGTACTTGAGCATATTGGCGAAGGTGCGACGGCCTTCGATCACCCCCTGCTCCAGCACCATCAGGCTTTTTTCCAGCAGGATAATGTCCGCCGCCTCCTTGGCGATATCCACCGCGGAATCAACAGAAATCCCGATATCCGCCGCGCGCAGCGCCGGTGCATCGTTGATGCCGTCGCCCATAAAGCCCACCACGTGGCCCTGCTGACGCAGCAGCTTGACGATCCGTTCCTTATGCAGCGGTGTCAGCTTGGCGAACACCGTGGTACGCGCCGCCGCCTGTGCCAGCTGCTCATCGTTCATCTGTTCGATTTCACTGCCGCGCAGCACATGATCCGCCGCCAGCCCGACGTCCTTGCACACCTTGGCCGCCACCAGCTCGTTGTCGCCGGTGAGGATCTTCACCGTAACACCGCTGTTCTTCAGCGCCGCCAAGGCCGGCGCCGTACTCTCTTTTGGCGGATCGAGGAAGGCCACATAGCCTTCGAGGATCAGATCGGATTCGTCGGCCACGCCATATTCGTAAGCCTGCGCCGGCAGGATCTTGTTGGCTACCGCCACCACCCGCAGCCCCTGCTGGTTGAGATCGTCGGTAACACGCCGGATGCGTGCCAGCAACGCCTCGGTCAACGGGATCACCTCATCTTCCTGCCGTACGTGGCTGCAAATCGCCAGCATCTCCTCCAGCGCGCCCTTGCAGATCAACTCGTGGTATTGCGCGTCTTTGGCCACCACCACCGACATCCGGCGGCGTTCGAAATCAAACGGGATCTCATCCACCTTGTGGTAATGCTGCAGCGCATCCGGCTGCTGGCTTTGTTCCGCGCAGCTTAGCACCGCCACATCGAGCAGGTTTTTCAGCCCGGTCTGGTAGAAGCTGTTCAGCCAGGCGTAATGCAACACCCGGTCGCTGGCGACGCCAAACACGTCGGTGTGGCGCTCCAGCACGATTTTGTCCTGGGTCAGGGTGCCGGTTTTGTCGGTGCACAAAATGTCCATGGCGCCAAAGTTCTGAATGGCGTCCAGACGCTTGACGATCACTTTCTGTTTGGACAGTTTCACCGCCCCTTTCGCCAGGGTAGAAGTGACAATCATCGGCAGCATTTCCGGGGTCAGCCCCACCGCCACCGACAGCGCGAACAGCGCCGCTTCCCACCAGTCGCCCTTGGTGTAGCCGTTGATCAACAGCACAATTGGCGTCATCACCAGCATGAAACGGATCAGCAACCAACTGACTTTACTGATCCCGCTCTGGAAGGCATTGGGTTGCTGATCCTGACTGATAACACGCTGCGCCAGCTGGCCGAAGTAGGTGTCGCCGCCGGTGCCAATCACCATCGCCAGCGCGGTACCGCTCACTACGTTGGTGCCCATAAAGCACAGGTTTTGGCATTCCAGCGGATCCTCCACCTGCCCGCGCAGCTCGGCGACTTTCTCGACCGGCAGCGACTCACCGGTCAGCGCCGCCTGGCTGATAAACAGATCCTTGGCCGACAACACGCGCAGATCCGCCGGGATCATGTCGCCTGCCGACAACTTGATGATATCGCCCGGTACCAGTTGCGAGATCGGCAGTTCCAGGTGTTCGCTTTTACCGGTCAAAGCGTCACTGCGGATCACCGTCGCGGTATTGCTGACCATCGCCTTCAGCGCGTCTGCCGCCTTGTTGGATCGCGCTTCCTGAATGAAATTCAGCAGCGTGGAGATCACCACCATCAGGGCGATCACCAGTGCACCAGTCAGATCCTCGGTAGCATAAGAGATCATGCCAAGCGCGGTCAGCAGCAGGTTGAACGGGTTGCGATAGCAGTGCCACAGGTGCTGCCACCAGGCCTCTTGCTGCTGATCGTCAATCACGTTCTCACCGCAGCGCTCACGCACCCGTTCCGCCTCATGGGCGGTCATGCCTTCCGGGTGGCTGTGGAAACGCAGGTAAAGCTCGGTGGTATCAGCCGCAGCGCATTCCAGCCGCTGCTGTGCCAGACCGGCGGGCAACCCCTGCGCTTTGCCGCCCAGGCTATCCAACAGGCTGTCACGGTGCACCAAACGGCGCGGTAAATTGCGGCTGAGCAGGCCCAGCAGCTGACGGGGGATGTTTTTTAGTTTCATTTTTTGCACCTCGTCGCCCATTGCCTCACGGCAGCGGGTGAACGCGGGATCGCCCCCGGCCAGGCTTTCGGACACGCCAAAAAGCCTCTGCCGGGGCAGATCCTTGTCTTTTTTTATAGCAGCAGGAGCGAACGACGGGCGCGCGCTACCGGTTACCGTTTATTACTTCACCGGTAAAACAGCAGCGCAAAGCGGGCAGGTTTTACCGGAGAGCCGAGTCAGGGTCTAACGGGGTCGGATCGGGATCCATAGGGTTGATAACCTCCGGTAAATGAAAAGATCAAACGACAAGAGCGGCCGTTCAGCGCGGTACGTAAATCCCTGCATTAGCCTATAGCTTTCAAGCTGGTCGCCTGGCTGCAACTTGAAAGATGACGGATACAGCGCCAAGATCCGTTGCGGAAAATAGGCTATGCTGACGGGCATTCAGCGTAGGCCGCCAGTTTACGCCTTTTAACCTCAATGAAAATTAAACCATGCAAAACCGGCTGACCATCAAGGACATCGCACGCCTGAGCGGCGTAGGTAAATCCACCGTATCACGCGTGTTGAACAATGAAGGCAGCGTGAGCCCGCAAACCCGTGAACGGGTGGAAGCGGTGATCCGTCAGCAGGGGTTCACCCCGTCCAAGTCTGCTCGCGCCATGCGCGGCCAGAGCGACAAAGTGGTGGGGATTATCGTTTCCCGTCTCGATTCGCCGTCCGAAAATCAGGCCGTACGCACCATGTTGCCGCTGCTGTATCAGCACGGCTTCGACCCGATCGTGATGGAAAGCCAGTTCGAGACCCGGCTGGTGGAAGAGCATTTGCACGTCTTGCAACAACGCAACGTCGACGGGGTGATCCTGTTCGGCTTCACCGGCCTGACGGCGGCCATGCTCAGCCCATGGCAGGATAAAATGGTGGTGCTGGCGCGCGAATACGAGGGCTTTTCTTCGGTTTGCTACGACGACGATGGCGCAGTCCGGCTGCTGATGGATCGCCTGCAACAGCAGGGCCACCGACATATCAGCTA
Organism: Serratia proteamaculans; assembly: GCF_008830365.1. Taxonomy (GTDB): domain Bacteria; phylum Pseudomonadota; class Gammaproteobacteria; order Enterobacterales; family Enterobacteriaceae; genus Serratia; species Serratia proteamaculans. Next base: position 351,660 of record NZ_WBKI01000003.1, read on the forward strand.
CCTGGGGGTGCAACTGTCGGACGCCACCACCGGTATGCGCCGCCACCAGGCCTATCTCGACGCCTGTCGCCAGCAGCAGATTACCCCGAGCGTCGCCCTGGGCGAGCTGAGCTACCAGAGCGGTTTTCAACTGGCCGCCGAGGTGATTGGCCCGCAAACCACCGCGCTGGTGTGCGCCTCCGATACCATCGCCCTCGGCGCGATTAAATACCTGCAACAACAGCATATCGCCCCGCTGCAGGTGTGCGGTATCGGTAATACCCCGCTGCTTAACTTCCTGTTCCCCGAGACGTTTTCGGTTGATCTGGGCTACGGCACTGCCGGGCTGCAGGCCGCCCAACAGTTGCTGGGCCAGCTCAGCGGCGAACAGGGCATCCGCCAGATCATCGTACCCAGCCAACTCGCCTGATAGCGGTTCTTTGTTTATCCGCATACATTCCCCAGTCTGAAATCCCCTGTTGATGCTCACACCCAGTGAGCGTCAATTCATCGCTATTTTTGTGCCCGCCACCACACAACAACCGCTAATCGACCTTCTTCACCCAGCCAAGTAATTTACTGTTTATACACAGTATTATCTGTGTGTTTTAGCGGTTTTTCAGCACACGGAATGTGTACCTCCCCAGACCTGCCATTCAGGAGCAACGGAGGGTAGCATAGTCGTCACGACCTTCCCTGCAGATGTCGTCCAGGATTTGCAAGATTTCATCCTGTGGCAGCCGGATGCGACGGAAACAGGCGTTGAAGCTATCTATGTGATGGTCAGTAAACCTTATGGGGAAACTAACGCCAGAGGCGAACACAGCGGCCGTGATTACAATACCGAGAAAGCCGGTGGGCCGATTCAAAATCTGGACTGGAAAACCGCCAGGATTGACCGTGCCGGTGTAGACAAGGTAAAACTGCATACAAGCCGGTTTGGAGAGCAAGCTGATAATAAGGTGATGGTCGACCGTCTGGAGAAAATCCTGAAAGGTGACCTTGCAGTCACTGATACCGACAAACGTTTTTATACCCATGAGATCAGGGAACTCGAGCGTTATAGGAATCTGGGGGTTAAAGATGGCGAACGTCCAAAGAATAGAGCTGAAGTTTGGAACAATACCCATACAGCAACTCTCGAAGACTATAAAATCAATGAGAAAAATCAACCTTTGTATACACCTGAAGCTGATGAGGCGTATCGCAAAGCAGAGGAGGGTAAATAATGTTAGATCTTGAAGGTATTTATAAAAATGAAAGTGTAGAGGATGTCCTTTTGCATTTTGCACCACGGACACCCTACCCTAGCATCGATCGTATGTATGTGCGCTACAAGTTTGAGATCGCTGCAGATGGGAAATTGTTACAAACATATCAACGGTTAGTAAGGGAAGGGAAACTGATAGAAAATGAAAATCCACTTCCAGAAAAAGGCCCCAACTGGAAAACCCCAGCTTTCGTGACCGAGAAAAAATACGGCATCGAATAATCACCACATTTTTACGAAGTTTTAATTTAATCCAAAGCCCAACAAACTCTCATTTGTTGGGCTTTTTATTAATACCGTCGTATTACTCTATCTATTTACCTGTACCATCAATATTCCATGAAGAGATAAATGGATGATATATCAGCACAACCCCTCAAGGCCGGCCGTCATAGCCATCCCAGTAGGTAGCCACGGCGGAATCCAGCAGGATCTGCCGTTGTTTTTGCGGGTTATCCACTGAATATTCCTGATTGATAAATTTCCCTTTCTTCCCCACGTCGCTGAGGAATTCAGGGCTGCGGAAATAGGCTTCCCGCTGCTCTGCCTGCTGGCGCGTCAATCCCTTGGCCCGATCGGCCTTCCCCATTTGATAGAACTGGTCAAAGAACGGAATAGAGGCTTTTATCGAGTCCGGAATTTGGGTTCGTATTTCTGGGGAAAAATCCTCTCGCGCCATTTGATAAATCGCATGCTTGGCGTGGCGTTCCGGGCTGCTTTTTTGGCTGGTACAGGCGCTCAGCAACAGCGCGGTGAAGACAATAAGCAGTCGAGGCAGTGTCAAAGTCATCATTCTTCCTTGAAAAAGTGCGTGGTAGCGACGATCACATAACGTATTGGACTAATGAGTCGCGCTAATTTCAATCAACTTATTGATTGTTAAGGGTGACAGTATAGCCAGTGTTGCGCTTGTTCAAGAGAATATTGCTGAATGTTTCGGCCGGCTCTCAAATTCCCCCGCTGCATAAATGGTCATTTTTTTATCGTTTTGTGATCCTCGCCCCAAACCGGGAACGTTCCCATTCCATAAAAAAAGCGGAGTGACTAAGCTTTGATCATTACTCCAACAACACCTCTGCGGCAGTCCCATACCAAGAAAGGTATCTAATAATGAGCAAAGTAAAACAGCAGGATATCGATCGCCTGATTGTACTGGTGGGCGGGCGCGAGAATATCGCGACCGTCAGCCACTGCATTACCAGGCTGCGTTTTGTTCTCAATGACCCAGCTCTGGCCAAACCGAAAGAAATCGAAGAGTTACCGATGGTCAAAGGCTGCTTCACCAACGCCGGGCAGTTCCAGGTGGTGATCGGCCCTGAAGTCGGGGATTACTACCAGGCCCTGATCGCCACCACCGGCGTCAATGAAGCCGATAAAGAGCAGGCCAAGGTGGCGGCGCGCCAGAACATGACCTGGAGCGAACGCGCTATCTCGCACTTCGCCGAAATCTTCTTCCCGCTGCTGCCGGCGCTGATCAGCGGCGGCTTGATCCTCGGTTTCCGCAACGTGATCGGCGACATCCCAATGTCCGGCGGTCAAACGTTGGCACAGATGCACCCAGCGTGGAAAACCATCTATGACTTCCTGTGGTTGCTCGGTGAAGCCATCTTCATGTTCCTGCCGGTCGCCATCTGCTGGTCGACGGTGAAAAAAATGGGCGGCACGCCGGTACTGGGTATCGTGCTGGGCATCACGCTGGTGTCCCCGCAGTTGATGAACTCCTATCAGCTTGGTCAGCAGATCCCGGAAGTATGGAACTTCGGTTGGTTCACCATTCAGAAAGTTGGCTATCAGGCGCAGGTGATCCCTTCCATGCTGGCCGGTATGGCGCTGGGCTGGATTGAGACCCGGCTGAAAAAGATCGTGCCGGATTACCTGTATCTGGTAGTGGTGCCTGTGGTTTCACTGCTGCTGGCGGTGTTCCTGGCGCACGCATTTATCGGGCCGTTCGGCCGCATGATTGGCGATGGCGTAGCCTGGGCGGTAAAAGCCGTGATGACCGGCAGCTTCGCACCAATTGGCGCCGCGCTGTTTGGCTTCCTGTACGCACCGCTGGTGATCACCGGCGTGCATCAGACCACGCTGGCCATCGATATGCAGATGATCCAAAGCATGGGCGGTACCCCAGTCTGGCCGCTGATTGCACTGTCCAACATTGCGCAGGCTTCGGCAGTACTGGGCATTATCATTGTCAGCCGCAAGGCCAACGAACGTGAAATCTCGGTGCCGGCGGCAATTTCGGCCTACCTCGGCGTCACCGAACCGGCGATGTACGGGATCAACCTGAAGTACCGCTTCCCTATGCTGTGCGCAATGATCGGTTCCGCCTTTGCCGGGCTGATCTGCGGCCTGGACGGCGTGATGGCTAACGGCATCGGTGTCGGTGGTTTGCCGGGTATCCTGTCGATCAAACCGCAGTTCTGGATGATTTACACGGTGGCGATCCTGGTGGCGGTGGTGATCCCACTGGTACTGACCATCATGGTTTACAAACGCAAGGCCAGCCGCGGTGAGCTGCCGGTCTGATTGAAATGTAGGGGCCCGGTACGCCGGGCCTATTAAGGTATTTATATGAGCAATCCAATCCCCTGGTGGCAGAACGGCGTCATCTATCAAATCTATCCGAAGAGTTTTCAGGACAGCACCGGTAACGGCTACGGCGATCTGGCCGGTGTGACGGCGCGGCTGGACTACCTGCAGGAACTGGGCATCGACGCCATTTGGCTGACGCCGGTGTATGTCTCGCCGCAGGTGGACAACGGTTATGACGTGGCAGATTACTGCGCCATCGACCCCGCCTACGGCACCATGGAGGATTTCGATCGGCTAATAGCCGCCGCCCACCAGCGCAGCATCCGCATCGTGATGGACATGGTGTTCAACCACACTTCGACCGAACATCCGTGGTTTAAAGCCTCGCAGGATCCTGACAGCCCGTTCCGCCAGTTTTATGTCTGGCGCGACGGTGAAGGCGACGCCCTGCCGAACAACTGGCGCTCCAAGTTTGGCGGTAACGCCTGGCAATGGCACGCCGACAGCGGCCAGTATTATCTGCACCTGTTTGCCACCGAGCAGGCGGATCTCAACTGGGAGCACCCACCGGTGCGCGAAGAGCTGAAGAAGGTTTGTCAGTTCTGGGCCGACAAAGGCGTCGACGGTCTGCGCCTGGACGTGATCAACCTGGTCTCCAAGCAGCAGGATTTCCCGTCCGATAACCAGGGTGATGGCCGCCGTTTCTACACCGATGGCCCACGCATTCATGAATTTCTGCAGGAAATGAGCCGCGACGTGTTTCAGCCGCGTGGCCTGATGACCGTCGGTGAAATGTCCTCCACCACGCTGGAACATTGTCGGCAGTACGCGGCGCAAAGCGGCGAAGAGCTGTCGATGACTTTCAACTTCCACCACCTGAAGGTGGACTATGCCAGCGGCGAAAAATGGACGCTGGCGGCGCCGAATTACGTCGAACTCAAACAGATTTTCAGCCACTGGCAGCAGGGCATGCACAATCAGGCGTGGAACGCGCTGTTTTGGTGTAACCACGACCAGCCGCGCATCGTTTCACGTTTCGGTGATGAAGGTGAACTACGCGTCCCGGCCGCCAAGATGCTGGCGATGGTGCTGCACGGCATGCAGGGCACGCCTTATATCTATCAGGGCGAAGAGATCGGCATGACCAATCCGGGCTTTAACTCCATAGAACAGTATCGCGATGTGGAAAGCCTGAACATGTACGCCGAACTCAGCGCACAGGGTAAAAGTGACGCCGAGCTGCTGGCGATCCTGGCCAGCAAATCACGCGATAACGGCCGCACGCCAATGCAGTGGAGTAGCGCGCCAAACGCCGGTTTCACCCAGGGCACGCCGTGGATTAGTTGTGCGGAAAACTATCCGCAGATCAACGCCGAAGCGGCGCTGGCCGATCTGGATTCGGTGTTTTACGCCTATCGTCAGTTAATCACCCTGCGCAAACAGTACCCACTGCTGACTCACGGTGACTACCGTGACCTGGCCCCCGCTCACCCGGCGTTGTGGTGCTATCAACGTAGCTGGAATGGCCAACGCCTGCTGGTGGTGGCCAACCTCAGCCGCGAACCGCTGGCCTGGCAGGCCGAAGGCGTAGAACCCTCTGCTTTATGGCGGCCGCTGATGGGCAACTACGCCGACGCCCCAGCCCAGCCGCAGGCCACCAGCTTACGCCCGTTCGAAGCGGTGTGGTGGTTGCTGGAAGACTAATACTGTCGGGGCGTGGCCAGCTACGCCCTACCGTTTTTTCAGCAGTTCCACCACGCCGGCAGCCTCTTGCGCCAGGCGTTCATCGCTCATATCAAACACCCCCTGCACCAGATGCGGCGGCAGGTAATCCATGCCGGTCAGGTTGGCCATCGCATGGAACGGGCGCAGTAAATCTGTCACCGGATAGCGGTTATAGCCTTCTGGCGTATAGGCCTGTTGATTGCCGCCGGTAGTGACCACCAGTTGCAAAGGTTTCCCCTGCAGTTGGGTACCTTCGCTGCCGTAAGCGAAACCGTGGGTTAATACCGCGTCCTGCCATTCGCTGAGGATCGCCGGGGAACTGTACCAGTAGAACGGGAACAGCATCACCACCGCATCATGGCCCTGCAGCAACTCCTGCTCACGCGCCACGTCAATTTGATAGTCCGGGTAAGCGCGAATCAGTTCATGAACTGTCACATTAGGCAAAGGACGTAGCGCTTCGATCAAGGCTTTGTTGATACGTGAGTCATCGGGAAAACGGTGGGCGGTTAACACTAAAATGCGCGACATAGGAGATCCTTGATTAAAATTTGATATCGCATTTTTCCATTTCCTGCGCGCCGGGTGTAGGCTGTTGGCTGTCACTTCAATTTCAACTGAAAGTATCAACCATTATGTCGCTGCCCTTTGATGTGCACCGCCTGCTGCCGGCATTCCTTGCAGCCGCCCAGGCGCAGAACTTTTCCGCCGCCGCACGTCAATTGGGCGTCACACCAGCGGCCATCAGCAAGAATATCCGCGTGCTGGAAGAAAAGCTGGCACTGCGGCTGTTCCAGCGTAATACCCACAACGTGGTGCTGACCGATGAAGGCAAGGCGCTGTTGCAGCAAGTGGCCCCCTTGTGGCAGGCACTGTCCGCCACGCTGGAAACCGCCGGCAGCGCGCAGCAGGCGCCGTCCGGTACGGTGCGCGTCAGCATGATCCCGGGCTTCGGTCGCCAGATGCTGATGCCGTTGATCCCGCAGTTCCTCGAGCGTTATCCGCAGATCGACCTCGATCTTTCACTGGATGCGCGAGTGGTCAATCTGGTGGGGGAAGGTTTTGATGTCGGGATCGGTAGCCGGGTCGATCCCGATAGCCGGTTGGTGGCGCGGCCGCTGTACCCGATGCAGATGGTGCTGGCCGCCTCGCCCGGCTATCTGGCGCAACACGGCATGCCGCAGGATCCGCAAGATCTGTTGCAGCATAACTGTCTGCTGCACCGTAACCCGGCCACCGGCCGCAGCGTAAAATGGCCGTTGCAACAACATGGCGAAGCCAAAACGCTGGAGCTACAGGGCCGTCTGGTCGCCAGCCGACCAGAGATGCTGCTGGATGCGGCATTAGCCGGGCTGGGGATCGTCTGCCTGGCGCGCTGGTATGCGGAACCTCATTTTACACAAGGCACGTTGCAGCCTGTGCTGGCGGACTGCTGGCCGCAGCCAACCCAGCTGTGGTTATACTATGCCTCCGCCGACCTGCCGCCACGGGTACGCGTCTGGGTTGAGTTCCTGCTCGAGCATTTTCGTCAGCGCCCGGCCTGAGTTTTCTGGCCAAAAATAATCGGTTGTACAGCTAACGCCCGCTCTTTCCATTTCCTTGTTCTACGTCAAAAGAATCTCGCCAATATCTATATATAGTGCATTAAGAAACACTGACACCTATATGTAGTAGTTATCAACAAAACTATCCACACGTCGCTTCAGCCCTTGTGCGCTGCGGCATTGCCCTGTGGATAAGCCGAAATCATACCGATACCCAACAGCGTACAGTCTGCCGGGCATCAGCGCTCCCTCGGGGAACAAGGAGTAACAACGTGAAACCAGTAGTGATTAAACGGGACGGTTGTCAGGTACCTTTTGACGAGGCACGTATTGGGCAAGCTATCGAGCGCGCTGCGCTGGCCGCCGGTATTGTCGATGCCGACTACTGCGCAACCGTCGCCCGCGTAGTCGCTCAGCGGATGTCACAGCAGCAGCGCGTTGATATCCATGAAATCCAGCAGGCGGTAGAAAATCAGCTGATGGCCGGCGAGTACAAGCAGTTGGCGCGCGCCTATATTGAATATCGCCACGATCGCGACGTCGCACGTGAGCTGCGCGGTCGGCTAAACCAGGAGATACGCGGCCTGGTGGAGCAAAGCAATATGGCGTTGCTGAACGAAAACGCCAATAAGGACAGCAAAGTGATCCCGACCCAGCGCGATCTGCTGGCCGGGATCGTTGCCAAACATTATGCCAAGCAACACATCCTGCCGCGTGACGTGGTACTGGCCCACGAGCGCGGCGAGATCCACTACCACGATCTCGATTACTCACCTTTCTTCCCCATGTTCAACTGCATGCTGATCGATCTGAAAGGCATGCTGACCAACGGCTTCAAGATGGGTAACGCCGAGATCGAACCTCCGAAGTCGATCTCCACCGCCACTGCGGTCACCGCACAGATCATCGCGCAGGTCGCCAGCCATATTTATGGCGGCACCACCATTAACCGGATCGATGAGATCCTGGCGCCGTTCGTCAGCGAAAGCTTCAACAAGCATCAGCAGATCGCCGAGCAGTGGCAGATTCCGGATGCACAGAGTTATGCCATGGCGCGCACCGAAAAAGAGTGTTACGACGCCTTCCAGTCGCTGGAATATGAGGTCAACACCCTGCACACCGCCAACGGTCAGACGCCGTTCGTCACCTTCGGTTTCGGCCTGGGTACCTGCTGGGAATCACGGATGATCCAGCGTTCAATCCTGCAAAATCGCATCGCCGGGCTGGGCAAGAACCGTAAGACAGCGGTGTTCCCCAAACTGGTGTTCGCCATCCGCGACGGTCTCAATCACCAGTACGGCGATCCTAACTACGACATCAAACAGCTGGCGCTGGAGTGCGCCAGCAAGCGCATGTACCCGGACATCCTCAATTACGATCAGGTGGTGAAAGTCACCGGCTCGTTCAAAACCCCGATGGGCTGCCGCAGCTTCCTCGGGACCTATGAAGAAAATGGCGAACTGGTACACGACGGACGCAACAATATCGGCGTGATCAGCCTGAATCTGCCGCGTATTGCGCTGGAGGCGATGGGCGATGAGAGCCGCTTCTGGCAGTTACTCGACCAGCGTTTGCTGCTGGCGAAGAAGGCGCTGATGACGCGCATCGCCCGGCTGGAAGGCATCAAGGCCCGGGTTGCACCAATCCTGTATATGGAAGGCGCCTGCGGTGTGCGCTTGAAGGCGGACGACAATATCGCCGAAATCTTCAAGAATGGCCGTGCGTCGATCTCACTGGGCTATATCGGCCTGCATGAGACCATCAACGCACTGTTCGGCAACCAGCAACACGTTTACGACGATGAAACATTGCGCGAAAAGGCCGTTGCCATTGTCGCCCACCTGCGGGCCGCCACCGAGAGCTGGAAAGATGAGACTGGTTACGGTTTCAGCCTGTACAGCACGCCGAGCGAGAATCTGTGCGACCGCTTCTGTCGGCTGGATACCGCCGATTTCGGCGTGGTGCCGGGCGTCACTGACAAAGGCTATTACACCAACAGCTTCCACCTCGACGTAGAGAAAAAGGTCAATCCTTACGACAAGCTGGATTTTGAAGCGCCCTATCCCCCGTTGGCCAACGGCGGTTTCATCTGTTACGGCGAATACCCGAACCTGCAGCACAACCTGAAAGCGCTGGAAGACGTGTGGGATTACAGCTACAGCCGCGTGCCTTATTACGGTACCAATACGCCGATCGATGAGTGTTACGAGTGCGGCTTTACCGGCGAATTTTCCTGTACCAGCAAGGGTTTCACCTGCCCGAAATGCGGCAACCACGAGCCGTCCAAGGTGTCGGTGACCCGCCGGGTGTGTGGTTACCTCGGCAGTCCGGACGCCAGGCCGTTCAACGCCGGCAAGCAGGAAGAAGTGAAGCGCCGGGTGAAACACCTGGGGAACGGGCAGATCGGCTAACGCCGGGCTGTTATTAATCTGGGCTCAGCATGCTGAGCCCCTACCGTCAGAAAGCGAAATATGAATTACCACCAGTATTACCCCATCGACGTGGTCAACGGGCCCGGCACCCGCTGCACGCTGTTTGTTGCCGGCTGCGTGCACCAGTGTCCCGGCTGCTACAACAAAAGCACCTGGCGGCTCAATTCCGGCCAGCCATTTAGTCAGACAATGGAAGACCAGCTGATTGCCGATCTGAAAGACACGCGTATTCCGCGTCAGGGTCTGTCACTGTCCGGCGGCGATCCGCTGCATCCGGCCAATCTCTCAGCGGTGCTGCAATTGGTGAAACGGGTGCATGCTGAGTGCCCCGGCAAAGATATCTGGCTGTGGACCGGCTACCGGTTGGCAGAGCTGGATGCCCAGCAAATGCAGGTGGTGGATCGGATTAACGTGCTGATTGACGGTAAGTTTGTGCAGGATTTAAAAGACCCGGCGCTGATCTGGCGCGGCAGCGCTAATCAGGTGGTGCATAAGCTGCGTTGATAATCCCCTCACCCCAGCCCTCTCCCCCAGGAGAGGGAGACGGCCAGCTAATCATTGTCGCATATCTTCGCTTATACCAACCCCATTCCCACCACGCCCGTGACGATCCCACATAGCGCCACCAGCGCGGCGGTCAGGCACAGGGCCTTGGCGGAAAAGGCTTTGTTCAGCATCAGCAGCGAAGGCAGGCTGACCGCCGGCAGGGTCATCAACAGCGCCAACGCCGGACCAGTGCCCATTCCCGCCAGCATCATGGCCTGCACAATCGGGATTTCTGCCGCCGTGGGGATCACGAACAGGCAACCGGCGATCGCCAGCCCAATAATCCACAGCAGGCTATTGTCTATCGCACCATCAGCATGGGGGAACAACCAGACACGCGCTGCCCCCAGCGCCAGCACCGCCAGAATGTAGATCGGGATGGTGGACCAAAACAGCGACCACAATGCCTTCAGCCAACGGCCAAGAAAGGGCTGCGCCTCGGTTTTCTCCAGTGGTATCACCGGCATTTGCAGTGCCCTAGGCTGCGGATCCTTGGCGGTGGCACGTTGCACCAGCCAGGCGATGCCCAACACCATAATCACCCCGGCCACCAGCCGGATAGCGGCAAACTGCCAGCCGAGCACGAAGCCCATAAAAATCAGCGTCGCCGGGTTCAATACCGGGTTACTCAGCCAGAACGCCATCGCCGCCCCGCTGGACACCGACTGACGGCGCAGCCCGGCGGCGACCGGTGCGGCACAGCAGGTACACATCATGCCCGGCAGCGCGATCACCGCGCCGAGCAAGGTGCCGGAGAACCGCGGGTGGCCCAACGAACGCATCAGCCAATCACGCGGGATTAACACCTGCACCAGCGAGCCCAATACTACGCCGAGCACCGCCGCCTTCCACACCGCCGTGAAATAAACCAGCGCATAGTGCCAGGCCGCCAGCCACGGGCTGCTGTCGCTGTTAGCCAGTATCGATTTGCCAATCGAGTGGGTATCCGCCGCCAGAAAAGCCTTGCCGTAATAAGGCTGCCATTTGACGTAGTAGAGGCCTACGGCCACCACCAGCAGAAACAGAATAGGTTTCCACAACGGCCAGGGGCGGCTGCGGTGTTCAGTTGCGGTCAGGGGATGTGGCATAGGGTTGGGTTGGCTCAGTTCAGTGAACAATGGCATCAGCTTAGCGCGCCACGGCCACGGACACATCATCAGCCTGTCCAAAATAGTTCATCTGTTCGCCACTGATGCGTAACGAGATTGTCATCTGGGCCCGGCAAGATAACGCCAGCTTGAAAGTCATAGGGTAAGCACCAGCACTGTCAGAAAGGCTGACAACCCCTGGATTTTAATGAGTATTCGGCACGCCGAGGTTTTTATTATGATGGACTTATCTAGACATCCGACCAGTTTCCCTACCCGTTACCAGCAGATCGCCGCACAGCTTGAGCAAGAGCTGCGTACTCAATACCGCTGTGGCGACTATCTGCCTTCCGAACAACAGCTGGCAGAGCGCTATCAGGTCAATCGTCATACCCTGCGCCGCGCGGTCGACCAATTGGTGGACCGCGGCTGGCTGCAACGTCGGCACGGCATCGGCATTTTGGTGCTGATGCGCCCGTATAACTACCCCTTGCATGCCAATACCCGGTTCAGCCAGAACCTGTTCGAGCAGGGCAGCCACCCCACCAGTGAGCGCTTACTAGCAGTATTGCGCCCGTGCAATGGGCATGTCGCCAGCGCACTGTCGCGTGAAGAAGGTGAAACGGTGATCCACCTGCGCACCCTGCGCCGGGTCAACGGCGTGCCAATGAGCCTGATCGACCATTATCTGCCCGATTTGGACTGGTGGCCGGCGTTGCAGCAGTTCCACAGCGGCTCGCTGCACGAATTTATCGAACTCAACATCCACCAGCCGCTGACCCGCAAGCAGACGCGCATCAGCGCACGCCGCGCACAGGCCAAAGAGAGCCGGTTGCTGGAAATAGCCACCCACGCGCCGCTGCTGTGCGTGCGCACCCTGAACGTCTGCACCGGCAGTGGCAGCGTGGCGGAATACTCCGTCAGCCTGGCGCGCGCCGACATGATTGAACTGACCATGGAGCACTGAATGCAATCCTTACAGCCAAGACAACGCTGGATGTCGGTATTGGCGCACAGCCAGCCGGCCCAGTTGCGCAGCCACTGGCAGGCGCTGAGCCTCAGCCCGCGCTACCAAACCATTCGCGCGCCGGAGATTGGCCTGGCGCAGTTACAGGGCCGCATGGGAGCCACCGGCCGCCGCTTTGTGCTGGGCGACATGACCGTCACCCGCGCGGTAGTGCAACTGGAAAACGGCGGTTACGGCTACAGCTATATCGCCGGACGTGACAAGGCACATGCCGAACTCTGTGCCCTGGCGGATGCCCTGCTGCAACTGCCTGAACAGGCCGAATTACTGCAACAACAGCTGATTGAGCCGCTGGCCGCCTTGCAGCATGAGCAACGCCAACTGCGCGCCCGCGCCATCGCCTCCAGCCGGGTGGACTTCTTTACGCTGGTGCGAGGGGATTAACCGATGAGCCTACTGACAGGTTTTGCACAGCCAATTGAACAATCACAACAGGCTTTCCGCCTGATCCTTAAGGCGTTAAGTGAACCGGGCCATATCGTCACCCTGCCAGACAGCCCAATCTGGGGTGCGCTGAACGCCGCCAGTACCGCTGCGTTATTGACGCTGGCCGATCAGGAAACCCCGATCCAACTCTGTCTGGCGCTGGAAAGTGAGCAAGTGCTAACAAACATTCGCTTCCACAGCGGTGCACCGCTGGCCAATAACGCCGAAGAAGTGTGTTTTGCCCTGTTCGATGCGCAATTGCAGGCCGCGGATTTACAGGCGTTGCCGCACGGCAGTGAGATTTCCCCCGAGTTCAGCACCACGGTAATGATTCAGCTCGACAGCCTGGACCAGGGTAGCGCACTGCGCCTGACTGGCCCCGGCATTGAACAGCAACGGGTGATCTCGCCATCGTTGCCGCCGGTGCTGCTGGACTACCTGATTAACCGCCCACAGCGCTTCCCGCTGGGGCTGGATTTTCTGCTGACCTGCGGTGAGCGCCTGCTGGCGTTGCCGCGAACCACCCATGTGGAGGTGTGCTGATGTACGTTGCCGTTAAAGGGGGCGAAAAAGCCATTGAGGCCGCCCATCAGTTACAGGAACAGCTGCGACGCGGTGACGACAGCGTACCGGTGCTCGGCACCCAACAGATTGAACAACAACTGGGCTTGGCGGTGGATCGGGTAATGACCGAAGGCGGTATCTACGATGCTGAGCTGGCTGCGTTGGCCATCAAGCAGGCGAGTGGCGATCTGGTCGAGGCTATTTTCCTGCTGCGTGCCTACCGCACCACCCTGCCACGGCTGGCGGTCAGCGAACCCCTGGCGACCGAAAACATGCGGCTGGAACGCCGTATCTCGGCGGTTTACAAGGACTTGCCCGGCGGGCAGGTGCTGGGGCCAACTTACGATTACACCCACCGGCTGCTGGATTTTGCCCTGCTGGCCGAAGGCGAAGCGCCGCGTGCGCCACAGGCCGACGAACCGCTGCCGGAAAACTGCGCCCACGTGTTCGACTTGCTCAGTCAGCAGCAGTTGGCACTGGCGGAGCAGGATGACGGCAGCGCGCCGGATGATATCACCCGCAATCCGCCGGTTTACCCCTGTTCCCGCTCGGCACGCTTGCAACAACTGGTACGCGGTGACGAAGGTTTCCTGCTGGCGTTGAGCTACTCCACCCAGCGTGGTTACGGCCGTACCCACCCGTTCGCCGGCGAGATCCGCACCGGCTATGTTTCGGCGGAGATAGTGCCTGAAGAGCTGGGTTTCGCGGTAGATATCGGCGAGATCCTGTTGACCGAATGTGAAATGGTCAACGGCTTTATCGACCCGGTCGACCAGCCGCCGCATTTCACCCGCGGCTACGGTCTGGTGTTTGGTCGCGCCGAACGCAAGGCGATGGCGATGGCACTGGTGGATCGCGCACTGCAAAGCCCCGAGTACCAAGAAGGCATCGCCAGCCCGGCGCAGGATGAAGAGTTCGTGCTGGCCCACGCCGACAACGTCGAAGCCGCCGGCTTCGTTTCCCACCTCAAATTGCCCCACTACGTCGATTTTCAGGCCGAGCTGGAATTGCTCAAGCGCCTGCGGCAGGAATTCAGCGAGCGTCAGGAGGCCCGCGATGAGTGAAGTATTAACCGGCTATAACCTGGGTTATCTGGATGAACAGACCAAACGCATGATCCGCCGCGCCATTCTGAAGGCGGTGGCGATCCCCGGTTATCAGGTACCGTTCGGCGGCCGTGAGATGCCAATGCCCTACGGCTGGGGCACCGGCGGCATTCAGTTGACCGCCAGCGTGATTGGCCGCGCCGACGTGCTGAAGGTGATCGACCAGGGTGCCGATGACACCACCAACGCGGTTTCCATCCGTCGCTTCTTCCAGCGCGTCGCCGGGGTGGCGACCACCGAACGCACGCCGGAGGCCACGCTGATCCAGACGCGGCACCGCATCCCGGAAACTGCGCTGCGCGAAGATCAGATCCTGATTTATCAGGTGCCGATCCCAGAGCCGCTGCGTTTTATCGAACCGCGTGAAACCGAGACCCGCAAAATGCACGCGCTGGAAGAGTACGGCGTGATGCAGGTGAAACTGTATGAAGACATCGCGCGCTACGGCCATATCGCCACCACCTACGCCTACCCGGTGAAGGTCAATGACCGCTACGTGATGGACCCGTCGCCGATCCCGAAATTCGATAATCCGAAAATGCACATGATGCCGGCGCTGCAGCTGTTCGGCGCCGGGCGTGAAAAGCGCATCTACGCCCTGCCGCCGTTCACCAAGGTGGAAAGCCTGGACTTCGACGATCATCCTTTCACCGTGCAGCAATGGGACGAGCCCTGCGCCCTGTGCGGCTCACGCCACAGCTACCTGGATGAGGTGGTGCTCGACGATCAGGGCAGCCGCATGTTCGTTTGTTCCGACACCGATTACTGCCAGCAACAGCTGGCGCAACCTTCGCAAGAGGCGCAGCACTGATGACTTCTACCCCTCTGAGCACCACGCCACTGCTGTCGGTAACTAACCTCACCCACCTGTACGCGCCGGGCAAAGGTTTTAGCGATGTGTCTTTCGATATCTACCCCGGCGAAGTGCTGGGCATCGTTGGCGAATCCGGCTCCGGCAAGACCACGCTGCTGAAATCCATCTCCGCACGGCTGGCACCGCAACACGGACAAATCCTTTATCGACCGCAGGCCGGGCAACAGCATGATCTGTACGCGATGGCGGAAAGCGATCGCCGCCGCCTGCTGCGCACCGACTGGGGTGTGGTGCATCAGCATCCGCTCGACGGGCTGCGGCCCAAGGTTTCTGCCGGTGGCAACATTGGCGAACGGCTGATGGCTATCGGCCAGCGTCACTACGGCGACATCCGCCGTCAGGCCGGACAGTGGCTGGAGGACGTCGAGATCCCGGTGTCACGCCTTGACGATCTGCCGACCACCTTCTCCGGCGGCATGCAACAGCGGTTGCAAATCGCCCGCAATCTGGTGACTCATCCCAAGCTGGTATTTATGGACGAGCCCACCGGCGGGCTGGATGTTTCAGTACAGGCGCGGCTGCTCGATCTGCTGCGCACGCTGGTGGTAGAGATGCAGTTGGCGGCGGTGATTGTCACCCACGATCTCGGCGTGGCGCGCCTGCTGGCACACCGGCTGCTGGTGATGAAACAGGGCGAAGTGGTGGAAAGCGGCCTGACTGACCGGGTGCTGGACGATCCGCACCATCCGTATACCCAACTGCTGGTTTCTTCGGTGCTGTCGTAACGCAAGGTAATTACAGATGACTATTCAAATCCGGGTTGAACACCTCAGCAAAACCTTTGTGCTCCACCAGCAGCACGGCACGCAACTGCCGGTGCTGCACGATGCCAACATGACGGTCAGCAGCGGCGAATGCGTGGTATTACACGGGCATTCCGGCAGCGGAAAATCCACGCTGCTACGCTCACTGTACGCCAACTATCTGCCTGACAGCGGCCATATCTGGGTTAATCACCAGGGTGAATGGCTGGATATGGTGCAGGCCGAAGCGCGTCAGATCCTGGCGGTACGCCGCCATACCCTTGGCTGGGTCAGCCAGTTTCTGCGGGTGATCCCGCGTATCAGCGCGCTGGACGTAGTGATGCAGCCGCTGCTGGAACAGGGCGTCAACCGCGCCGAATGCCGCGAACGCGCCGAGACGCTGCTCAATCAGCTCAATGTGCCGCAACGCCTGTGGCAGTTGGCCCCCTCCACCTTCTCCGGTGGTGAACAACAGCGGGTGAACATCGCACGCGGCTTTATCGTCGATTACCCGATCCTGTTGCTGGACGAACCGACCGCCTCCCTCGACAGCCGCAACAGCGCGGCGGTGGTCGCGCTGATCGAGCAAGCCAAGCAACGTGGCGCGGCGATCGTCGGTATTTTCCATGATGAAGGCGTCCGCCAGCAGGTCGCCGACCGGTTATATGACATGCAGGCGCCACAGGCGCTGGAGATCCTCTGATGATCATCAATAACGTGAAACTGGTGCTGGAAGATCAAACCGTCGAAGGATCGCTGGAGGTCAGCGACGGCATGATCCGCAGCTTTGCCGATACGCCCAGCCAGTTGCCGCAGGCATTGAACGGTGAAGGCGGTTGGCTGCTGCCGGGGTTGATTGAACTGCACACCGACAATCTGGACAAGTTTTTCACCCCACGTCCGAACGTCGACTGGCCGGCGCATTCGGCCATGAGCAGCCATGATGCACTGATGGTGGCCAACGGTATCACCACCGTGCTGGACGCGGTGGCGATTGGCGACGTACGCGACGGCGGCCATCGGCTGGAAAACCTGCAAAAAATGATCGACGCGGTGATCCACAGCCAGCGCGCCGGGGTCAACCGCGCCGAGCACCGGCTGCACCTGCGCTGCGAACTGCCCAACGAGAGCACCCTGCCGCTGTTCGAACAGCTGATGGACAAGCCCGGCGTCTCGCTGGTGTCGTTGATGGACCATTCGCCGGGTCAGCGCCAGTTCGCCTCACGCGAAAAATACCGGGAGTATTATCAGGGCAAATATCACCTCAACGACCAGCAGATGAGCGAGTATGAAGAGCAGCAGATCAAGCTTTCTGCCCGCTGGGCCACGCCGAATCGTGAAGCCATTGCCGCCCATTGCCGGGCGCGTAAAATTTCGCTCGCCAGCCACGACGACGCCACCGCTGCCCACGTCAGCGAGTCCTGTGCGCTGGGTAGTGTGATTGCCGAATTCCCCACCACCGAAGATGCCGCGCTCGCTTCGCACCAGCAGGGGTTACAGGTACTGATGGGCGCGCCGAACATCGTGCGCGGCGGTTCACATTCCGGCAACGTGGCGGCTCATCACCTGGCGGCGTTGGGGGTGCTGGATATCCTGTCCTCCGACTATTATCCGGCCAGCCTGCTGGATGCGGCGTTTCGCATTGCGGCCGATGAACGCAACGGCTACAGCTTGCCGCAGGCGGTACAGATGATCACCCGCAACCCGGCCAGGGCGCTGGATCTGCAGGATCGCGGCACTATCGCCGAAGGTTTGCGGGCGGATCTGGTGTTGGCACGACCACACGGCGAGCATATTTACGTGCAGAACGTGTGGCGTCAGGGCAAGCAGGTGTTCTGATGGCGCAGCTTATCTATCTGATGGGCCCTTCCGGCTCGGGTAAAGACAGCCTGTTGGCCGCACTGCGCGCCGATGCCGCCGGCGCACCGCTGGTGGCGCACCGCTATATCACCCGGCCGGCAGACGCCGGCTACGAGAACCATATTGCGCTCAGCGAAGCGGAGTTCCTTCGCCGCCGTGCCAAAGGGTTATTTGCCCTCGACTGGCAGGCGCACCAGCACCATTACGCCTTTGGCATCGAAGTGGATCTCTGGCTGTTGCAGGGGCTCGACGTGGTCGTCAACGGCTCGCGAGCCCACCTGCCGCAGGCACAGCAGCGCTATGGTGCACAGTTGCTGCCGGTGTGCCTGCAGGTCAGCAGCGATGTTCTGCGCCAGCGCCTGCAAAATCGCGGGCGTGAAACTGCCGATCAAATCGAACAACGGCTGGTGCGAGCGGCGGAGTATCAGCAAAAACTGCCCCCCCTTTGCGGCCGGTTGGATAACGACGGCAACCTTGATGACACCCTGGCAGCACTACTGGCGCTGCTGCCCGCTTCCGCCAAACAACCACAGGATGCCATGCCATGAACGATCCGGCGCAGCCGAAAATCGGCGACAACGTGACGCTTAACCGCAGCCGGCTCGGCCAGTATGTCCATCTGGCCGACGATGCGATCCTCGAAGAAGTGGAAATGGGCGACTACTCCTACACCGCCGGACATAACCAGATTTTTTACGCCACCATCGGGAAATTCGTGTCGATTGCCTCTTACGCGCGCATCAATCCCGGCAACCACCCCACCTATCAGCGCATCGCCCAGCACCATTTCACCTATCGCGCGTCAGAGTACGATCTGGGGAACGATGACGAGGCGTTTTTCGACTGGCGGCGTGAGCACCACGTGACCATTGGCCACGACGTGTGGATCGGCCATAACGCCATCGTGATGCCCGGAGTCAGCATTGGCAACGGCGCAGTGATTGGTAGCGCGGCAGTGGTGACCAAGGATGTGGCCCCTTATGAAATTGTCGCCGGGGTGGCGGCCAAAAAGATCGGTATGCGTTTTGACGACGCACTGATTGAACGTATTGAACGCAGCCAGTGGTGGCACTGGGATCATCAGACGCTGCAACAACGGCTGGCGGATTTCCGTGATATCCATGCCTTCGCGGAGAAGTATCTTTAAGACTCTTATTCATCTTACCCAATGAATTTCGCGTTGCAGCCAACAACGCTGCGGCGTGAAAGGCGAAGGGTAAAGGAGCAACTCATGCAACTGACCTTTCTCGGTACCGGTGGTGCTCAGCAGATCCCGGTGTTCGGCTGTGATTGTCTGGTGTGTCAGCGGGCACGGCGCGAGCCTGCATTTCGGCGCAGACCTTGCAGTGCAATGCTTAAATTTCAGGGGGAAACGACCTTGCTGGATGCGGGGTTACCGTCGCTGGAACGGCGCTTTTCGGCGGGGGAAATTAAACGTTTTTTACTGACACATTACCACATGGATCACGTACAGGGGCTATTTCCTTTGCGCTGGGGCTGCGGAAATTTTATTCCGGTGTATGGCCCGGCCGATGAACAGGGCTGCGACGATTTGTTCAAACACCCGGGTATTTTGGCGTTTCAGCCGCCGTTTACCCCCTTCGAAACGGTTGAACTGGGCGGGCTGCACATCACCCCGCTGCCGCTGCAACATTCGAAACTCACTCTGGGTTATTTGATCCAGGCCGCGGGTAAATCGCTGGCCTATCTGACCGATACCGTCGGTTTACCGCCGGATACCGACGCTTTTCTGCGTGCAGTAACATTGGATTTAATGGTGCTCGACTGCAGCCTGCCGCCTCAGCCGCAGGCTCCGCGCAATCACAACGATCTGACCCGCGCGCTGGAAACCCAGCAACGCTTACAACCCGGCCGCACCCTGCTGACGCACATCAGCCACCATCTCGATCTGTGGCTAATGGACAATGAGCTGCCGCCGGGCCTGGAGCTGGCGTTTGATAATCTCAGCGTGCACTGCGGTAACAATGCAGCCGATCGGATTCCAGCACCTTAACGCCGCTGCCGGGGCTGAACGCCTGCTCCAGCAGCGTCTGTGCCACGTCTTTAGCGGCAACTCCGCGCCATTTTCCTGGCAGTAATTTGAACAAGGGAGCGCTCACTCGCTCCAGCCAACGCGGCGACGAGCGCTCACCCAACAGCATAGATGGCCGTACCAGCGTCAGGCGCGGCCAGTTCTGCTCACGCAGCGCCTGTTCCATTTCACCCTTGGTGCGGTTGTAAAGGAAGGTCGAGCGCGGACTGGCACCCAGTGCACTGACCACCAGACAGTGCTGCGCGCCTAACCGCCGACCGGTCAGCGCGCTTTCGATCACCAGCGTGTAATCGACGTAGTGAAAATTGGCATCACTGCCGGCCTCGCGCCGTGTGGTACCCAGACAACAAAACGCAATATCGACCGGCTGCTCCTGCTCAGTCAGCAGCGCGAACAAGTCATCACCCACCGGGTTATCCAATTTTGGGTGCACCGGCAGTGGCTTACGCGTAGGCGCCACAATCGCCGTGACCTGCGGATCGGCCTGCAGCAGGCGCAACAGTTCGCCACCCACCAACCCTGTAGCCCCTACAATGAATACCCGTGCCATATCCCCTCCGCCAAATTGATCGCTCTGAAAAGTATAGTGTGTTGTGTCAGGCCCGCGTCCAATGCAGCTTTTTACCGAAGCCGAGGGTATTGTCGGTCATCTTCACTTCTTGCAGACTCAGTTGCCAAACCGGCGCTTTCATCACTTTGGCAATCGGGAAACGCTTGCAGTAGCGCGCACGTGCATGCTGTTCTTCATCACCGCTCAGCATCACCGCTTCGGCGCGATACTGCACGCCACGGATCAACGCGATGGTCTTCGGCTTCGGCGCGATGGTGCCGACCACCCGGCTATTTAGCAGCATCAACTCGCCATGACGAGTGTGGGTTTCGGTCATCAGCCACAGCGCCATGCACTCGGCATCAAACACGTAAAAACAGTTGGCGCACCACATGTCCAGGCCATTGCCAGCGCACAGCGTCAGCACATGCTGTTTGCTGAGGAAATGTGCAATCTGTTGCTGCTCTTCAGTCGTGTTCAAGGTCAATTCTCCCTTCTTTATCTGGCTTTATCTTACCCTGTGTTATTGAAGTCGGTCACAAATAACGACAATTACATCACCATGCGGAATGGAATGGATAAACACTTTCACTGCATTTATATTCAATACATGAATAAGTGTCTTTATAACATATATAAAACATAGTAGACTTATCTGAGCATCAATAACCCGGTTTAAATACATTTTTTTTGTTCATTCCGCGGCGCGGTCAAAATTACCGGTCCGGTTTCGTCACTTTTTATCAAAATATTTACATCTCAAAAAATGCCAAAAAACATTTTTTATTCAAACCACTGCATAACAAGTGAATAGTTATTTATCAAACAGCACATTTACGTGACGAACATCACATATTTTAGTCTGAAGCACGTTAAAATAGCGCCATCTTTTCACTCCATAAGGTGGATTAGAAATGGAAAACAATAACCGTAAAATGGCACACATCAGACGGACCACTCATATTATGATGATGGCCCATCGTAGCTGCTTTAGCTTCGCCTTCTTTAACTGCAGATAACCCTCACCCCTCTCGTTGTTACTCTGAACAGCCTGTCACCATTACGCCTAAATTATTTATCCTGAAAACCAGGATCGGTATCAATTTAATTTATCTGGTAAATAGTGTAGCTAAATGACTGTTTAGGGTACGCACGAAATAAAATCAAAAAAAGAATGAACTCAGGTTATGCCTTTAAGCATTACCTCATTCTCCTCATGCCTTTATTTAGTGAAGGTATTAACGACAAGATTATTAACTTGTCGATAGGATGCCTTTGCCTGAAGAATGATAAAAATGAATAAATTAAAAATTGCCGCTAATACCAAAACATTAAGCTGCTTTGAAACAGCACGCGAAGTTGTCGATGTACATCAGAGTGATTTTAACGATATTGCTGCCATTGTGCTGTCGGTGGAAGACGTCACCCAAGGCATGGTGGTACACCTCGAAGAAATTGGCTTGAATATTCCCCTGTTCGTCGCGGTGTGTTGTGAAGAAGAATTGGATAATGACATCCTGCCGGCACTGCATGGCGTATTTGAACTCTGTGGCAAGAACACCCAGTTCTACGGCAAGCAACTGGAGGCCGCAGCGGTAAAATATGAAAGTGAACTGCTGCCACCTTTCTTTAATACGCTGACCCAGTACGTCGAAATGGGCAACGCCACCTTTGCTTGCCCTGGGCATCAGGGCGGTGAGTTCTTCCGTAAGCATCCGGCAGGACGTCAGTTCTTTGACTTCTTCGGCGAAACCCTTTTCCGTTCGGATATGTGTAACGCGGACGTCAAACTGGGTGATTTATTGATCCATGAAGGCGCGCCCTGCGCGGCACAGCAGCATGCCGCCAAAGTCTTTAACGCCGATAAAACCTATTTCGTTCTCAACGGCACCTCCGCCTCAAACAAGGTCGCGACCAACGCTCTGCTGACGCGCGGTGATTTGGTGCTGTTCGACCGCAATAACCATAAGTCCAATCACCATGGCGCGCTGATCCAGGCTGGGGCGACACCGGTGTATCTGGAGACCGCTCGCAACCCGTTTGGCTTTATCGGCGGCATTGACGCGCACTGCTTTGAAGAACGCTACTTACGCCAACAGATCCGTGAAGTAGCGCCGGAACGCGCCAATGAAGCCAGGCCTTTCCGTTTGGCTATCATTCAGTTAGGTACTTATGACGGTACCATTTATAACGCCCGTCAGGTGGTCGATAAAATTGGTCATCTGTGCGATTACATTCTGTTCGACTCGGCCTGGGTGGGCTACGAACAGTTCATCCCAATGATGAAAGACTGCTCGCCTTTACTGCTCGAGCTCAACGAAAACGACCCGGGGATCATCGTTACCCAGTCCGTGCACAAACAGCAGGCCGGGTTCTCACAAACCTCGCAAATTCACAAGAAAGACAAGCACATCAAGGGACAAGACCGTTATTGCAACCACAAACGTTTTAACAATGCCTTTATGTTGCATGCATCCACCAGCCCGTTCTACCCACTGTTTGCCGCACTGGACGTCAACGCCAAGATGCACGAGGGTAAAAGTGGCCGACGCCTGTGGAAAGAATGTGTTCGCGTAGGTATTGAAGCGCGCAAAATGCTGCTGGATACCTGCAGCTTAATCAAACCTTTTGTGCCGGACCAAATTGATGGCAAAGCCTGGCAGTCTTATGACACCGAGACAATGTCTAACGATTTGCGCTTCTTTAATTTCATTCCTGGTGAGAAATGGCACGCCTTTGAAGGCTATGAGGAATCGCAATATTTTGTCGACCCGTGCAAATTGCTGCTCACCACGCCGGGCATCGATACCGCGAGCGGTAACTACAGCGATTTCGGTATTCCGGCGACCATTCTCGCCAACTATCTGCGCGAAAACGGCATAGTACCGGAGAAATGCGATCTCAACTCCATTCTTTTCCTGCTGACCCCGGCCGAAGACATCGCCAAAATGCAGCATCTGGTGGCGCTGATTGCCCGCTTTGAAAAACATGTCGATCAAGATTCGTTAATTAGCGAAGTTCTGCCTGCGGTTTATAAAAACAATCAGCAGCGCTATAAAGATTATACCCTGCGCCAGCTATGCCAGGAAATGCACGACCTCTACGTAAGTTACGACGTTAAAGAACTGCAGAAAGAAATGTTCAGGAAAAGCTATTTCCCACGAGTGGCGATGAACCCGCAAGATGCTAATACCGAATTCGTCCGCGGCAATGTTGAATTGGTCTCACTGGCCAAAGCCGAGGGCCGAATTGCCGCCGAAGGCGCTTTACCTTATCCCCCAGGTGTTTTATGTGTGGTCCCAGGTGAAGTTTGGGGCGGCGCCGCTCAACGTTATTTCCTGGCATTGGAAGAAGGTATCAATTTATTGCCAGGCTTCGCACCGGAATTACAGGGCGTGTATATCCAGCAGGATGAAGATGGCTGGAACCGCGCTTACGGCTACGTAATGAAAAATTAATCACCTTACAAGGCGGTGAATTTTATTCACCGCCCGGATCGTATTATAAAAGAGAGAATGATCATGAGTAAGACCAATAATAAAATGGGGGTCGTGCAGCTAACGATCCTGACGGCGGTCAACATGATGGGCTCTGGCATAATTATGCTGCCCACCAAGCTGGCGGAAGTCGGCACTATTTCTATCGTTTCCTGGCTGGTCACCGCCGTGGGTTCAATGGCATTGGCCTACGCCTTCGCCAAATGCGGTATGTTCAGCCGCAAATCCGGTGGTATGGGTGGATATGCCGAATACGCCTTCGGTAAATCCGGCAATTTCATGGCGAACTACACCTACGGTGTGTCGCTGCTGATCGCCAACATCGCCATCGCCATTTCCGCCGTCGGCTATGGCACCGAGCTGTTTGGCGCCAACCTGTCGCCGCTGGGGATTTGTATCGCCACCATCGGCGTGCTATGGCTGGCTACCGTCGCCAACTTCGGCGGGGCGCGCCTCACCGGGAAAATCAGCGGCGTCACCGTCTGGGGCGTGATTATCCCGGTCGTGGGGATCTCGATCGTCGGCTGGCACTGGTTTAGCGGTAGCGCTTATATTGCCGCGTGGAACCCGCACTCGGTACCAACTTTTGAAGCCGTTGGCGCCTCTATC
The DNA here is from genome assembly GCF_008830365.1 of Serratia proteamaculans. Lineage (GTDB taxonomy): Bacteria > Pseudomonadota > Gammaproteobacteria > Enterobacterales > Enterobacteriaceae > Serratia > Serratia proteamaculans. Next base: position 376,085 of record NZ_WBKI01000003.1, read on the forward strand.
TCCATGACGCTCTGGGCGTTCCTGGGGCTTGAGTCCGCTTGCGCCAACACCGACGTGGTGGAAAACCCGGAACGTAACGTGCCAATCGCCGTACTGGGCGGCACCCTCAGCGCCGCGGTCATTTATATCGTTTCGACCAACGTGATCGCCGGCATCGTGCCGAACATGGAGCTGGCCAATTCGACCGCGCCATTTGGTCTGGCGTTTTCCCATATGTTCAACCCAACGGTCGGCAAGATCATCATGGCCTTGATGATCATGTCCTGCGTCGGCTCACTGCTGGGTTGGCAGTTCACTATCGCCCAGGTGTTCAAATCCTCTGCTGACAGCGGCTTCTTCCCGAAAATTTTCTCCAAACTCAGCAAGGCCGATGCACCGGTCAAAGGCATGCTGACCATAGTAGTGATCCAGAGCGTGCTGTCGCTGATGACCATCAGCCCGTCGCTGAATAAACAGTTCAACGTGCTGGTGAATCTGGCGGTGGTGACCAATATCATCCCTTATATTCTGTCGATGGCGGCGCTGATCATCATTCAGAAAGTGGCGAAAGTACCGGAGAAAAAAGCGCGAATTGCCAACATCATTGCCGGCATTGGGGCACTGTACAGTTTCTATGCCCTCTACAGTTCAGGTGAGGAAGCGATGATGTGGGGCGCTATCGCCACCTTCCTCGGTTGGACGCTGTACGGCATGGTTTCACCGCGTTTCGAAATGGTGGGGAAAAAAGGCTCACAGCAGTAACACATTGACCGCCGGGGATGGGATTGCGCTGGAGAACATGCCATCATATTCCGTCCCTGGCTATCAAAGTTGCTGCATATTCATGACCGAAATACTCCCAACCTGGCACCTCTATATGCTGCGCATGCCCAGCGGTATGCTGTACACCGGCATCACCACCGACGTGGCTCGGCGGCTGGCGCAACATCAGGCCGGTAAGGGTGCGAAGGCACTGCGAGGTAAAGGAGAGCTGGTGCTGGCGTTTCACTGCCAGGCAGGGGATCGTTCAAGGGCACTGAGGCTGGAATATCGGGTCAAGCAACTGAGCAAAATGCAAAAAGAGAGGCTGGTGAGTCACCCGCCTCTTTCGTTGGATTATTTACTGCCGGACGTTGAGGTTAAAGCCGGTTAAACGGCTCGGAGTATTCCACCGCCCCGCTAACGTCAAGCAAGGCATCTTCCGCCAGGGGATAAACCTGGAACGCGGCCTCGGTGTCTGGCCAGCGGCATTGCAGCCCGTAGGTAGCAGCCGGCTTAAAGCCAAAGCGACCGTAGTAAGCCGGCTCGCCCAGCACCACCACCGCGGCATAGCTGAACTCGTTCAGCGCATCCAGCCCTTCGTAAATCAGCTTTTCGCCCAGCCCCTGTCGACGCAGACTTTCGTCCACCGCCAGCGGTGCCAGACCGACCCATTGGCGATCCTCACCGGCTACGTCCACCGGGCTGAACGCGGCATAGCCCACCACGCCACCTTCGTCGTCGGTAGCAACGATGCCCAACGTCAGCAGGCCGTCTTCACGCAGTTGCTGCACCAGATCAGCTTCGTCATCTCGCCCAAAGGCGCGACGCAGCAGAGCATCGATACCCGCCGCATCTACCGGAATTTCTACGCGAATTAACATGTTACCGGTACACGGGAAGTTTTCACCGTGCCCTCCTGCAGCCCTGCTTCCACAAACTCGGCCAGTTGCAGCAGGCCAATGCGCAACGGCGCAGGCATGGCTTCCAGCTCGATGGCATCCATCAGATTTTTTACATACAGGCCCAATTCGGTATCCCCTTCAATCTGCAGCCGACGCTGAAAGAACAGCGTATCGGGATCTTGCTTACGCGCTGCGATCAGTATCAGATCGTTGGCGTCGCCGCTGAAGCTGACATCAGCTTCGGCGTGTTGGCTGACAACCAGTTTGTCGTTTTCTACCGTCATAAACCAGTGTAGCGCCAGATCGCGAACTTCGATCTTCAACCAGCGCGATTCGAGAAATTCCAGATCGCCATCTGCCAGCGCCTGACGGAACTGCCAGCCCAACACCTGTTCCAGAAGCTGGCGCTGCAAAGCAAACGGCGTGAATTTTAGCGGTACGCGCAGCAGCGACGGCCCTTGGCGCACAATGCGCGCTCGTAATTGTTCCAACACTGTCGTTCACTCCTTTCAACACAGATGCACTATTTTGCCACAGTGGCGCACGGCTGAAGCGCTCTATATCAACAAATAGTGCATTTCGCCGCCAGCTTTATCAATACGCCAGAAGCTGCCTCAAATCAAAACCTGTTCACCGCGCTTTCACTAAAATTGCCTCCCGATTAGCGTTTGCCGGTTGATGACCCTCACCGGCAACCATTGTGACAGTCTATGCCCGCCATGGGTGTAAGGCTGAGTCAGGATAAATCTATGGAGCTGCTTTGTCCCGCCGGTAACCTACCGGCCCTGAAGGCTGCGGTGGATAACGGCGCCGATGCCGTGTATATCGGCCTGAAAGATGATACCAACGCCCGCCACTTTGCCGGCCTCAACTTTACCGAGAAAAAGCTGCAGGAAGCGGTCGAGTACGTGCATCGCCACAAGCGTAAACTGCACATCGCCATCAATACCTTCGCCCACCCGGACGGCTATGCCCGCTGGCAGCGCGCGGTGGATATGGCGGCGCAACTGGGTGCCGACGTGCTGATCCTGGCTGACCTGGCGATGCTGGAATACGCCGCCGAACGTTACCCGCAGTTGGAACGCCACGTGTCGGTGCAGGCTTCCGCCACCAACGAAGAGGCGATCCGCTTCTACCAGCGCCATTTTGATGTCAGCCGTGTGGTACTGCCGCGCGTGTTGTCGATGCATCAGGTCAAACAGCTGGCGCGTACCAGCCCGGTGCCGCTGGAAGTCTTCGCCTTCGGCAGCCTGTGCATCATGGCCGAAGGCCGTTGCTACCTCTCTTCTTACCTGACCGGCGAGTCTCCCAATACCGTCGGAGCCTGTTCTCCGGCACGCTACGTACGTTGGCAGCAAACGGCGCAGGGCATGGAGTCACGTCTGAATGGCGTGCTGATCGACCGTTACCGGGATGATGAAAATGCCGGTTATCCCACGCTGTGCAAGGGCCGCTATCTGGTGGATGACGTGCGCTATCACGCGCTGGAAGAGCCCACCAGCCTCAATACGCTGGAACTGTTGCCGGAGTTGCTGGCCGCCAATATCGCTTCGGTGAAAATCGAAGGCCGCCAACGCAGCCCGGCCTACGTTAGCCAGGTGGCCCGCGTCTGGCGTCAGGCTATTGATCGCTGCCAGGCCGACCCCGCCGCTTATCAGGCCGACGCAGGCTGGATGGAAGCCCTGGGTGCCGTGTCTGAAGGCACTCAAACCACGCTCGGTGCCTATCACCGTAAATGGCAGTAGCAGGAGGAAGCATGAAATACGCATTAGGCCCGGTGCAGTATTACTGGCCGAAAACCGAGGTCGAAGATTTTTACCGGCAGGCGGTGAACAGCAGCGCAGAGATTATTTACCTCGGCGAGAGCGTCTGCACCAAGCGACGCGAGATGAAGGTCGGCAACTGGCTGGCACTGGCGCAGGAGATTGCCCGCAGCGGTAAACAGGTGGTGATCTCCACCCTGGCCCTGCTGCAGGCACCGTCCGAACTGAACGAACTGAAGCGCTATGTGGAAAACGGGGAATTCCTGATTGAAGCCAACGATCTGGGTACCGTGAACATGGCGGCGGAACGCAGCCTGCCGTTTGTCGCCGGCCACGCGCTGAACTGCTACAACGCCTACACCCTACGCCTGTTGCACCGCCAGGGCATGACGCGTTGGTGTATGCCGGTCGAGCTGTCCCGCGACTGGCTGGTCAAGCTGCTGGAACAGTGCGATGAACTGGGTTTCCGCCAGCAGTTTGAGGTGGAAGTACTGAGCTACGGTCATCTGCCGCTGGCCTATTCGGCGCGCTGCTTTACCGCACGATCGGAAGACCGCGCCAAGGATGAATGCGAAACCTGCTGCATTAAGTATCCACAGGGGCGAGTGATGCGTTCACAGGAACAACAGCAGGTGTTTGTGCTCAACGGCATTCAGACCATGAGTGGCTACTGCTACAACCTGGGCAACGAGTTAACCAGTATGCAGGGACTGGTGGACATCGTGCGCCTGTCGCCGCAGGGGGCAGAGACGCTGGCGCTGGTTGAGCGCTTCCGCGCCAATGAGCAAGGCACACAGCCATTAACCCTCACCGATCAGGCCGACTGCAACGGTTACTGGCGGCGGGTCGCCGGGCTGGAATTGGTGTCGTAATCGCAGGCACGCCACAGAATGCCGGGCCTACAGGATGGGAGTTTGGTTTTGTAGGCCGGGTAAGCATAGCGTCACCCGGCACGGCGGCAACTACTCTTTGAAGAACCAGTAGCCCTGATTTATCAGCTCTGTCAGCTCAGCCACAAACGCCGGGTTTTGCAACGCATCGCCCAGTTCTGGCTGACCCAGCTCGGTATAACGACACAGCGCATCGGCCGCCCGTGCATCCACGGTGTCCAGAGGTTCGCTGTTGACGAAGAAGCTGTCACCGATGTGCAGCACACGCAAACCACTCAAACGGGTCAGCGTTTCACCGTCCATCAGTGCATTCAGTACCTCGTGCGCTTTATACGGCGGCTCCGCCATAGCGATATCCAGCTCATGACGCGGCGTGGTGGCAAAGCGGCCAAACCACTGCTTAAAGTCCTCCGGCTGGCTGATCGTTTCGACCATCATTGAGCGCAGGCGCTCAAGTTCGTGTTCTTCTACCCGGCCCGGATGCTCACGCAGGGTTAAATCAGGATCGCTGTAGTGCGCGCCCCCCAGATCGTTTTCCAGTGCGTAGTCAGCAAAGCTGCTGATCAGGTCGCGGCCGTTTGGCCCACGGAAACCCACTGAATAGTTAAACGCGGTTTCATGGGTGAAGCCGTCATGGGGGAAGCCTGGCGGGATGTAAAGGATGTCGCCCGGCTCCAAATCTTCATCAATGATCGGTTCGAACGGATCAACATGCAGCAGCGCCGGATGTGGGCAGAACTGACGCATCGGCAAGGCATCGCCAACGCGCCAGCGACGACGACCCATTCCCTGAATGATGAACACATCGTAGTTATCGATGTGCGGCCCCACGCCGCCGCCCGGCACCGAGAAGGAGATCATCAGGTCATCCAGACGCCAGTCCGGCAAAACGCGAAACGGGCGCACCAGTTCGGCTGAGGGTGCATGCCAGTGGTTCACGGCCTGCGCCAGCAAGGACCAGCCTGTTTCGCCCAGGCCATCGAAATGTTCAAACGGACCGTTGCTGGCCTGCCATTCGCCATTGATCTGGCTGACCAGACGGCTGTCCACTTCCGACTCCATCGCCAATCCCGCCAGTTCATCTGGCGTGATTGGATCGACAAAGTTCGGGAAGGCATTTTTCAAAACAACAGGTTTTTTTTGCCAGTATTTCTCTAAAAATTCGGGCCAGTTCAGGTTCAGTTGGTAAGCCATATAATCACACCAGTAAGAGGATCCACGGGCGTGATTATGCGAGAGCCTGCGCCGGTCCACCTTGTTAAGGGTCAAGGAAAGGTTGGCTTCAGGATTGCCGTCTGCGGAGCAGGCTACGCAGCGCTACGCTATTGTGCACAAAACCCACGCCGACACCCAGCAGGGTGTAAATAATCCCCAGCACCAGCAACATCATCACATCGCCCCAGACCTCGTTCAGCGACAGTCCCATCTGGTTTACCCCAGCAACCGCCTTGGTGGCCCAGGTCGAGGGAATACAATAGGAAATCGCCCGCACCCAGCCCGGCATTGCCTGTAGCGGCCAAATGGTACCAGAGAGGTAGAATATCGGCGTGGTGATAAATGCCAGCGTCAGGTAGATCATTTCAACGCTGCGCAGGCACTCGGTCACCAGCTTACCCAGCCCCAGTACCGCCAACAGGAACGGGAAGGTCAGCAGCAAAATTTCTGGAATGCCTGCGGTCTGACGGTAACCCAGCACCCACGGCCACAGGACGAACAGCACGATCGACAGGAATAACCAGATCGGCAACAGTGCCGTCAACCCGCCCAAATGGGCCGCCAGCGGTGGCTTGCCACCGGGCATACTCTTCATGGCAATACTGACACGTACGCAGGCAATCAATAACGAGTGCTGCAACAGCATCACCAGCAAGCCGGGGAAGATAATCGCCGCAAAGCTGATACCGGGGTTGAACACATCCAGCGTCTGTCCCTGTATGGGCGTCAGGATCACCTGCGCCTGGCGTTCGCTGAAACCACTGCGCAGCAATAAGCCATTGTTGTACTGGGAAAGGAGCTGTTGATAGGCTGCCACCACGTCTTGCTGGATCTGGCCATTGGCCAGCCGGTTGGTGGCATCGCCGTAAACCGGCACCACGATATTTTGGCCGCTCAGGATCTTTTTCTCCAGATCCACCGGCATGATGATCACCGCGAACAGCTTACGCCAGCCGAGGTCACTTTTTGCCTGCTCGAGGCTGTCGTAAGTCACTATGGCAATCTTCGAGGTGGCATCCAGTTGGCGGATCAATTCACGGCTGGCCGTGCTGTGGTCCTGATCGATAACGCCGACCGGCAGATCCCACACCGTTCGGTTGGCATAGACCATGCTCATGACGCACAGCGACAGAATTAGCATCAGCCACATCGGCCGCTCCAGCATGCCCAACAGCACCCGGACGAAGGTTTGCCAGTAGATTTTCATCCTGCGTTCCCTTCCTTCAGCAACCGCGGCAGCAGCCGGTTACGCACCAGCAGCGCGGCCACCAACGGATAGACAAACAACAACGCGCAAACGCTGAAGATGGCACTGGCCGGTACCTGCCGCAGGAACACGTCAAACATCGCATACAGCGCATGGGTCAAGGGCTCAATATTGGAGATGATGCGTGCCGGTAACGGCATCGACAGCTCCGGTACCGCCATCCCCGAGAAGGTCAGCGCAATACTCACCAGGATGGCGATTAGGCTGTAGGCGGTGATGGTGGTGCTGGTAAAGGTATACAACAGCAGACCAATGCTCTGCGCCGCCATCACGTAGAAGAAAGCTATCATCAGCATGAACAGCGGATTACCGCTGACGCGGGCATCAAAAATGCCCACCAGCGCGGCAATCTCAACCATCAACAGACTGGTGAAACACAGGGTGTAGGGTGCCAGTTTACCCAGCAGCGCCAGGCTGAACGGCCGGGCCGTCAGTAGCGATTTACTGCGTGCCAGCACGTAGATCATGCAGGTCACCACAAACAGCTGTAACAGGTGAATAGTGGCGGCAAACTGCTGGTAATAGATGTAGCTGCCGCTGGCATTGAATAAACTGCCGTACGACAGCGTCACGTCCGCCAACGGCGGCAAGGTTTTCCCCATCTCGGCGGCGATAATGCTGCGGTAGTTGGCGTTAATCTCGGTCATCAGACCGCTGAAATCCTGGGTGGAATACAACCCGGCCCCATAGAACAACGCGTTGTAGTACATCACCACGCTCGGCTGTTTGCCCGCCAGCGCATTGGCTTCGAAATCCGGCGGCACATACAGCAGCGCGTAATCCTGTGCACTACGCAGACGGTGCAGCGACTCGGCCAACCCGCCGTCATAGAGTTCGACATGGGCATGAGAGCCGGCATCCAGTCTGCGGGTCAGCGACTTGGACAGCGAACTGTGATCGTTATCCACCACCGACACCGGCAGATCGAGCAAGGTGCCTTCGGAAAAGTTGCTGCTGATCAGGCCAAACAGGATCAGCGGAAAAATCCAGCTCAGCCAGTGCACGACCGGGCTGCGGAAAGCAACGCGGCACTCGTTGTCAAACGCGTGGCTGAAGCAGCGCCAACCGGCCCTTACTCTTTCCATAGCCATAAGCTGCTCATCCCTGGACGCAGGCCGTCAACCGGCTGTGACGGATATAGGCGCACTTCAAAGGTTTTCAGGTCGAAGTCACCGGTGGCGCGGGTGGCGCGTTTAGTGGCGTAGTCACCCAGCGGCGCAATGTAACGTACCTCTGCTTCGATCATTTTGTTCTTCAGCGCCGGTACACGCATCTGGATCTTATCGCCCTTGCGCACATGAGCCAAAATGTCTTCACGCAGGTTAAACACGAAGTAGGCATCCGGAACGCGGATCAGCGTCAGCAACGGGCTGCCGGCATTCAGCAGTTCTCCCACCTCCGCCGGGATCGGCCCCACTTCACCGGCCACCGGGGCTACAACCCGCAGATCGTCCGTCTGGGCTTTCACTTGCAGCAGGTTTTCTTCCGCCGCCCGCAGCGCTGCAGCATATTGCTGGCGCAGTTCGACACGGTCGCCGTTAGTGCCTTCGTCCAGATTGGCCTTGGCCGCCTGCACCTGTTGGAATGCAGTGTCACGTGCACGGCGCGAGCTGTCCAACTCGGACTTCGAAATATAGCCTTTGCCGGATACGCTCAGGTTACGGTTGTAGTCATTCTGCGCATTACGGTATTGCGCCTCGGCCTGCGCCAGGTTTGCACGCAGATTACGGATGCTTTCTTCACGCGTGCCGTGCAGAGATTGGTCGAGCTGCGCCTTGGCTTCATCGCGTGATGCCTGTGCAGAACGCAGTTGCGCCATCAACTCCGGACTATCAAGCTGGATCATGACCTGTGCGGCTTTCACGTCGTCACCCCGCTCCACCAGCCGTTCAATCACTCGCCCCTTGGCTTTGGAGGCCACGATCACCTCCGGCGCGTCCACTTCCCCTTGCAATAACAAATCCTGATTATGCGCGCGGAACAAAATCGCCATGGCGACCGCCACCACCATCAACAGTAAGGTAAACAACGTCTTTTTTTTCATTCTCTCAGCTCCCTGAGCGATAAGCGGCGGGTGGAATCATCACGTCCATATTTCAATCGGCTCCCAAAAAAACCATTTTACTCATAAGGATATCACAAGCACATATATCCTCTTTTATAACCATAAATTGGATTATGCTTTTAACACTAAAAGCACATTTGGCTTTGTAGTTTGCAGACTTCTGCAATCGCCCTTTAAGCGATCAACTCTTTGATGGACGATGTCATGACTGAAAAAACGGCGGTACCTGTCTCAGTATTGGATTTATCCCCTATTCCGCAAGGGGCCAAACCGCGCGATGCATTTCACGCCTCTTTAGATCTAGCACAACATGCCGAAAAATGGGGCTTCCAGCGCTATTGGCTGGCAGAACACCACAATATGACCGGCATCGGCAGCGCAGCCACCTCGGTGCTGCTGGGCTATCTTGCCGCCGGTACCCAGAGCATCCGCCTCGGGTCCGGTGGCGTGATGCTGCCCAACCATGCACCGTTGGTGATCGCCGAGCAGTTCGGCACGCTGGAATCGCTTTATCCCGGGCGTATCGATCTGGGTCTGGGGCGCGCTCCCGGAACCGACCAACGCACCATGATGGCGCTGCGTCGTCATCTGTCCGGTGAAGTGGACAATTTCCCACGCGACGTGCAGGAACTGCAGCATTACTTCTGTGATGTCCAACCGGGCCAGCCGGTGCAGGCGGTGCCCGGCCAGGGGCTGCATGTGCCGATCTGGCTGTTGGGCTCCAGCCTGTACAGCGCACAGCTGGCGGCACAGCTCGGCCTGCCGTTCGCCTTCGCTTCCCATTTTGCGCCAGAGATGCTGTTCCAGGCATTTAATCTGTATCGCGATAACTTCAAGCCTTCCGAGCAGTGTCAGCAACCGCACGCCATGGTATGTGTCAACGTGGTGGCCGCCGACAGTGACGCTGAAGCTCGCTTCCTGTTTACCTCGATGCAGCAGCAGTTTATCAATCTGCGCCGCGGCTCGCCGGGCCCCTTGCCGGCGCCAGTCGACAATATCCACGCCTTGTGGACCGCCGGGGAACAATACGGGGTCGATCAGGCACTGCGCATGTCGGTTATCGGCAATGAAGCGACCGTACGCAGCGGGTTACAGACACTACTGAACGAAACCGGGGCGGATGAAATCATGGTCAACGGCCAGATCTTTGACCATCAGGCCCGGCTGCATTCGTTTGAGATTGTCGCCGCCGTGAAGGGCGATTTGGTGAAAGCCTAAGTGAGAACTGGGGGAGATGATCCCCCAGTTTATTACCTCCCTGTTTTTCCTTTTCCCCTGACTGCTGACTAGCGTTGGATCAGGTAACGGATGGTCGGCCCGTCCTGCTGGATATCCAGCACCTTATAGCCGTGGTTGCGTGCATCAAGGGGAATGTTGTTGATCGACTGCGGGCAGTCGCTGATCACCTCGAGGATTTCCCCGGGCTTCAACTGCGGCATCGCCTCCAGCGTCGCCACCGCCGGATAAGGGCAAGGCTCACCCAGCATATCCAACCGGTAATCCGGCACTATCGCCGCTTGTTTCATGACACACTCCTTAAATTAACCACCTGCGCATCGGGTTTGGCGCGGAAAAAGCGTTTCTCCCACCACAGCATGGCGCCAAACGCCACTGCCAGCAGCAGATAGGTCACCAACAGGCCGCCAATTGGGCCGAAGGTCTCCAGCAGGTTGACCTTATCGTAGTCGGTGGCCAGCGTTGGGGCCAAATCATCCCAGTAATAGGCCAACAGCGTAGCACCAATGATATTCCCCAACCCTACCCACCAGTAATGCACCTGACCTTCTACCGCGCGGTACATCCAGCCAGTTTCGCAGCCGCCCGCGAGGACGATGCCGAAACCAAACAACAATCCGCCCAGTACCGCATTGGGGCCAGCCCACATGATTTTTGGTGCCACACCCAGTTGCACGTAGCTGAAAATACCAATGGCACTGGCAGCCATACCGAGAATGATCGCTTTCGCCATGTGAGTACGGCCGCTGATCCACAGATCGCGGAACGCCGAGGTGAAGCAAATTTGCGCCCGTTCAATCAGCAGGCCAAAACCAATACCAAACAACATGGCAATCCCCAACTTAGGGGCATCAAACAACGTCCACAGCGACCAGGCGATCGCCAGACAGAAAACCACCATGCCCAGACGGAAGCGGCGGCGCGCCTGTTCCGGCTTTTGGGTCAGCGGCGCGGCGGCCTTCACTTTCTGCAATTTGATCGGAATTCGGAACATCGGCAGCAGGGTAAATTTTGCACCAAAGTAAGAACCGGCGGCGGTCGCCAGCGCAAAGAACCAGGCGTGCAGCGAGAACTGCGGAATGCCGGTAAAGAAGGCAGCCAGGTTGCAGCCCATCGCCAGGCGCGCCCCAAAACCGGCGATAATCCCCCCCAGCAGCGCCTGCACAATGCGGATGCGGTTCTGCGGCTGGCGCAGCTTGATGTTGTTGGCCCATAGCGCAGCGGCGATACAGCCGGCGAACATGCCGATGATCATTCTGCCGTCGATGCGCTGTAGCGGCGTCCCTTCAAGGCCGATGACCTTGAAGTAACCCCATTGCTCGGGGTGCAGACCGAACCACTGCAAAACGTGGCCGCCCCAGCGGGTAAACTCGCCGGTCACCGCCCAGAAGGCCCCGGTCAAACCGAAGTAGTAGGTAGAAAGGATCCCGGCGGCAATCACCGCAGGTAAAGGTGCCCAAAAGCGCACCAGGTATTGAGACTTAAACTGCTGCCAACTCATGGCATCTCCCGTGCGTAGTATTCATAAGAAAAAACCTTATAAATGATACGCCATTTTCTGCCCATTAACGGCGAATTTCAGGCATAAAAAAACCAGCCCGAAGGCTGGTTTTTAGTCCGATTAACCGTGAACAGCTAAATCAGGCGTTATGCATCACCGAAGCGACGACGTGGTGCAGCCGGAGCGGCGTCATCACGACGTGGTGCGCGTTGACCGTCACGGTTGAAGTTACCGCCACGACGCTCGCCACCGTTACCGGCAGGTGCAGCAGCACCGCCTTCACGACGATCACCGAAAGAACGACGGCCTGGGTTTGCCCCTTCACGACGTTCGCCGTTGAATGGACGAGCCCCGCCACGACGCTCACCGTTACCGGCAGGTGCAGGACGCTCACGACGTTCATGCGGCTGTGCATCGCCCAGCAGTTGCATGTTCATCGGCTTGTTCAGGATACGGGTACGGGTGAAATGAGACAGGATCTCGCCCGGCATACCTTTTGGCAGCTCGATAGTGGAGTGGCCGGCAAACAGCTTGATGTTACCAATGTAACGGCTGCTGATGTCGCCTTCGTTAGCGATCGCACCAACGATATGACGAACTTCAACGCCGTCATCACGGCCCACTTCAATGCGGTACAGCTGCATTTCGCCAACGTCACGACGTTCACGACGTGGACGCTCAGCGCCACCGTCACGGCTGTCTGGACGCGCGTCACGACGACGGTCGCTACCGCGATCGTCACGGTCGTTGAATTCACGACGCTGACGCGGTTTAAACACAGGATCAGCTGGCAGGATCAGAGGACGTTCGCCCTGTGCCATTTTCAGCAGTGCTGCGGCCAGAGTTTCCATTTCCAGTTCTTCTTCACCCGGCTGCAGTTTAGCCAACAGGCCGCGGTACATGTCCAGATCGCTGCTTTCCAGCTGTTGCTGTACTTTAGCGGCAAACTTGGCCAGACGACGCTCACCCAGCAGTTCTACATTCGGCAGTTCAACTTCTGGAATGGTCAGCTTCATGGTGCGTTCGATGTTACGCAGCAGGCGGCGTTCGCGGTTTTCAACGAACAGCAGCGCACGACCGGCACGACCAGCACGGCCAGTACGGCCGATACGGTGAACGTAAGACTCGGAATCCATAGGGATGTCGTAGTTCACAACCAGGCTGATACGTTCAACGTCCAGGCCACGGGCAGCAACGTCGGTCGCGATCAGGATGTCCAGACGACCATCTTTCAGACGCTCCAGGGTCTGCTCACGCAGGGCCTGGTTCATGTCACCGTTCAGTGCGGCGCTGCTGTAACCACTGCGCTCCAGCGCTTCGGCCACTTCCAGGGTCGCGTTTTTGGTACGGACGAAGATAATCGCCGCATCAAAGTCTTCAGCTTCCAGGAAACGTACCAACGCTTCGTTTTTACGCATACCCTGCACAGTCCAGTAGCTCTGGCTGATGTCCGGACGGGTAGTGACGCTGGATTGAATGCGCACTTCCTGCGGATCTTTCATAAAGCGACGGGTAATGCGACGAATAGCTTCCGGCATGGTTGCAGAGAACAGCGCGGTCTGATGTTCAGCCGGGATCTCCGCCATGATGGTTTCAACGTCTTCGATAAAGCCCATGCGCAGCATTTCGTCGGCTTCATCCAGCACCAGACCGCTCAGGTTAGAGAGGTTCAGAGTGCCACGCTTCAGGTGGTCCAGCAGACGGCCTGGGGTACCAACTACAACTTGCGGGCCCTGACGCAGAGCGCGCAGCTGAACGTCATAACGCTGGCCGCCGTACAGGGCCACAACGTTAACGCCATTCATGTGTTTTGCGAAATCGGTCATTGCTTCAGCAACCTGAACCGCCAGTTCGCGGGTCGGTGCCAGCACCAGAATCTGAGGTGATTTCAACTCAGCTTTCAGGTTGTGCAACAGTGGCAGCGAGAATGCTGCAGTTTTACCGCTACCAGTCTGTGCCATGCCCAGCACATCGCGGCCGTTCAACAGGTGAGGAATACACTCAGCCTGGATCGGTGACGGTTTTTCGTAGCCCAGATCGGTCAGGGCAGAAATGATCGGAGCAGACAGCCCCAGGTCAGCAAAAGAGGTTTCAAGCTCAGTAGTCATGTACACGTGCCTCATTAATAATGGCAGCCAGTCTACATAACTCGTCGAGAAAATTTTCAGTCATTTTCATTGAAAAGTGTGAACCGGCTCAAATTAGATTATAAAACGAACAAAAAAGCCCTCGCCCGTTAAGGCGATAACTTTGGCAAAAAACCAATGTATATCAGGCTGATAGTTGTTCGTCAGCTATTGCTGGTCCGATTCCGATAGGTCGTCTTGTTCTTGGCCCAACAGCGCCAATTCCAACAATGCATAGCGGTGCTCAACGAAGTTGTGAACGTTGTTAGCAACCGTCAGTTTGAACAGCGCCGAAGCGGTGTCCTTGTCCCCCAGACTCAGGTAGTGTTTACCCAAATAGAAGTCAGTTTCACTGAGATGCTCAGCGAGCGAAGTGTTATCCGTTGCATCTGCCTTGAGCCTTTCCATCAGCGTTTTTTCACTGATGTTGCCCAGGTAGAATTCGACAATATTCCATCCCCATTGCCCTCGGTTCGCTTTGTCATAACGCTGCTTGAGCGCTACGTCAGCCTTCTTGGGATCGATTTCTCTTTCCACAAGATATAGCCACAACGAACGGAAGGGATCGTTTGGGTCGTCTTGATAAAACGCCTGCAGATCATCCTGCGCCAACGGGAAGCGGCCGCCATAATAAAGAGCGATGCCCCGGTTTAAACGCGCGTAATTGTAAGTTGGATCAAGCTCTAGTACAGAATCAAACGCTTCATAGGCAGCATCAAAATTGCCTGCCTGCGTTAAGTAAATGCCCAGGTAGTTGAAAACTTCTGGCATATCAGGACGTATCGCCAGCGCTTGCGAGAAATCATTGCGCGCCAGTGCACGTAGCCCGAGGCTATCATACAGCACACCGCGCTCATATAAAAGCTGCGCACGCTCATCGTCCGTCAGTGCCCGGCTGGCAAGTATTTGTTCCATGCGCGCCAGGATCACTTCCTGCTGCAGAGTTGGCTGCAACGGGATCGCCAAAACTTCGTCTTTACGCCAATCATGGTTGCTGCATCCTGCCAGCATGAGTGCTGTCGCAACGTAACACCAGCGCAAGAAAGGCTTCATTTCCCACTCCCGAAGACAAACATTGGATGAACATCCTCTCATCCGTTTGCTAATACGCAGGCATCCTACCCGCGCGATACGAACAGCTCCCAACCCCATGGCGGGGAGCTGTAAATCTATCTATACAGTTATTCTGCTTCAGGCGCAGGTGAACCTGCTTCTGGTGCTGTCGCTTCTTTGATGCTCAGACGCACACGGCCCTGACGGTCAACTTCCAGTACCTTAACCGGTACTTCCTGACCCATCTGCAGATAGTCGGTCACTTTCTCAACGCGCTTGTCAGCGATTTGAGAGATGTGCACCAGACCTTCTTTACCGCCGCCGATCGCCACGAATGCGCCGAAATCAACGATACGGGTAACTTTACCCTGGTAAATACGGCCCACTTCGATCTCGGCAGTGATCTCTTCGATGCGGCGGATAGCGAATTTCGCTTTCTCACCGTCGGTAGCAGCGATTTTAACTGTACCATCATCTTCGATTTCGATGGTAGTACCGGTCTCTTCAGTCAACGCACGGATGACAGAACCGCCTTTACCAATCACGTCTTTGATCTTGTCCGGGTTGATTCGGATAGTGTGAATACGTGGTGCAAACTGAGAGATATCGCCACGCGGGGTGCTGATAGCCTGTTCCATCACGCCCAGGATGTGCAGACGCGCGCCCTTGGCCTGGTTCAATGCAACCTGCATGATTTCGCGGGTGATGCCTTCAATTTTAATGTCCATCTGCAGCGCGGTAATACCGTCACGGCTACCGGCCACTTTGAAGTCCATGTCGCCCAGGTGATCTTCGTCACCCAGAATGTCAGACAGAACAACAAAGTTATCTTGTTCTTTCACCAGGCCCATTGCGATACCGGCAACGGCAGCCTTGATTGGCACACCTGCGTCCATCAGCGCCAGTGAAGCACCACAGACGGAAGCCATGGAAGAAGAACCGTTAGATTCGGTGATTTCAGAAACCACACGCACCGTGTACGGGAAATCTTCTGGTTTAGGCATCATAGCCAATACACCGCGTTTCGCCAGGCGACCGTGACCAATTTCACGACGTTTTGGTGAACCTACCATCCCGGTCTCACCAACGGAGTACGGAGGGAAGTTGTAGTGGAACAGGAAGCTGTCGGTTTTTTCGCCCATCAGCTCATCCAGGTTCTGCGCGTCACGGGCGGTGCCCAGTGTTGCGGTAACCAGTGCCTGAGTTTCACCACGGGTGAACAGTGCGGAACCGTGGGTACGCGGCAGCACGCCGGTGCGCACGTCCAGACCACGAATCATGTCTTTTTCACGGCCGTCGATACGCGGCTCGCCACGCAACACGCGGCTACGAACGACGTTTTTCTCAACGCTACCCAGGATGTCCTGAATTTCAGACGCGTCCAGAGTTTCGTCCTGTGCCAACAAGGTTTCAACAACGCTGCTCTTGATCGCATTTACCTGAGCGTAACGCTCTTGTTTTTCGGTGATGTGATAAGCGTCGCCCAGGCGGCCTTCTGCCAGTTCTGCAACGCGCGCGTGCAGCGCTTCGTTGACTGCAGGTGCCTGCCAGTCCCACTTGGCTTTGCCGGCTTCGGCAACCAGGGAGTTAATGTTCTCGATAACGATTTGCTGTTGCTCGTGGCCAAAGACCACCGCGCCCAGCATCTGATCTTCGCTCAGAACGTCAGCTTCGGATTCAACCATCAGTACTGCGCCAGCGGTACCGGCAACCACCAGATCCAGGCTGCTTTCTTTCAGCTCGTCGCTGGTTGGGTTCAACACGTATTGATTGTTGATGTAACCCACGCGGGCAGAACCGATTGGGCCATTGAACGGAATACCGGACAGGCTCAGAGCTGCAGAGGCGCCGATCATCGCAACGATGTCCGGGTTAACCTGCGGGTTAAGGGAAACTACGGTCGCGATAACCTGAACTTCGTTCAGGAAGCTGTCCGGGAACAGTGGACGGATCGGACGGTCAATCAGACGGGAGGTCAGGGTTTCGCCTTCGCTCGGACGGCCTTCACGACGGAAGAAGCTACCCGGGATACGACCAGCAGCGTAAGTACGCTCCTGATAGTTAACCGTCAGCGGGAAGAAGCTCTGGCCTGGTTTGGCTTTTTTCTGGCCAACTACGGTAACGAATACGGCGGTGTCATCCATGCTCACCATAACGGCGGCAGTGGCCTGACGAGCCATCATACCGGTCTCAATAGTGAGGGTATGCTGGCCATACTGGAATTTGCGAATGATCGGTGTCAGCAAAATTATATCCTTAGATTAGGCGCGCAATCGTATTGACGACTCGACACGCCAGTGACTCGGTTTGCCTTCTCACTACATCCTCGCGACTAATGACAATCCTTATCTCAAGCCTGAGACAAAGCCTCTCATTAGCCGCGCGAACCTCTGTAACGGAAGATCCTGTTTGGAAACATCAGTAATACATTAACCTGATTTGCTTATGCTTCCTAGAAGAAAGGGGCCCAAATAGGCCCCTTTCCACTGAAACTCGCTTGATTAGCGACGCAGACCCAGACGCTCGATCAGGCTGGTGTAACGTGCTACATCTTTACGCTTCAGGTAGTCCAGCAGCTTACGACGCTGAGAAACCATACGCAGCAGACCACGACGGCTGTGGTGATCTTTTTTGTGCTCAGAGAAGTGGCCTTGCAGATGGTTGATCTGCGCAGTCAACAGGGCAACCTGAACTTCGGAAGAACCGCTGTCGTTAGTACCACGACCGAAATCAGCTACGATTTTAGCTTTAGCTTCAACACTTAGAGACATTGTCATACTCCAGATTATAGATAATAAATACAGGCGCCGATCTCTAATTCAGCAACCCAATGCATAAGCTGCGCCATTCTACTCTTAGCGCAGTACGATCGCAAGACAGTGCGTTTTCTGCCCTTAGTCGAAATATTCGACTACCAGGCGGCGCGGCGCCACACGACCGTCATCGGCAATATCACCCACGCCGATAAATTTACGCTCTTCACCTTCGGTGATACGCACCATGCCCGAGACCGGTGCGCCGGCAACCTGAACCGGTTGCCCCTGCTTCACGTAACCCGCGACAACGGGCAGCAGATTCACTTCCGGGTAGTTCTCCACCGGGCTGTCCATCGGCATCAACAGCGGATCGAGCAGCTCAGCCGGGGCGACTTCCTGCCGGTGGGCCTGCTCCAGCAATTCATTCAACTGCTCCAGCGTGACCATGCGCTCAGTTGGGTAGGTCGCCACCTGCAGGCGACGCAGGTAGATCACGTGTGCACCGCAACCCAGCAGCTCACCGAGGTCATCGGTAATGGTGCGGATGTAAGTCCCTTTCGAACAGTGAATTTCCAGCTCCAGCTCATCCCCTTCCCAGCGAATAAACTGCAGTTCGTAAACGGTAATGCTGCGCGCTTCACGCGGTACTTCGATACCCTGGCGAGCATACTCATAGAGTTTCTTGCCCTGGTACTTCAGCGCCGAATACATCGAAGGCACTTGCTTGATATCGCCACGGAAACTGTCCAGCGCCACATCGAGCTGCGCCTGGGTGAAATTCACCGGCCGCTCCTGCACTATCTGACCGTCAGCATCCGAGGTATCGGTACGCTGGCCAAGTCGGGCAATCACACGATAGCGTTTGTCGGAATCAAGCAGGAACTGTGAAAACTTGGTCGCCTCACCGAGGCAAATCGGCAGCATGCCGGTCGCCAGCGGGTCGAGCGCGCCGGTGTGGCCCGCGCGATTGGCGTTATAGAGGCGTTTTACTTTTTGCAGGGCGTCGTTGGACGACAGCCCCTGCGGTTTGTCCAGCAACAGGACACCGTGGATATCACGGCCGCGGCGACGAGGGCGACTCATTAAGCCTCCTCGTCATCGCCTGATGCGGAACGGCGTTCGGCGTCATTCTTCACTACGTTGGTCACCAGGTTGGACATGCGCATGCCTTCAACCAGAGAGTTGTCGTAAGCGAAGGTCAGCTCAGGCACTACGCGCAGACGCATGGCTTTACCCAGCAGCGTGCGGATATAACCTGAAGCGTCTTCCAGAGCTTTAATGCCTTTAGGCACCAGATCCGGATCGGCGTTTTCGGTCAACACGTTCAGGAAGGTGACGTAAACTTTGGCGTAGGCTAAATCACGGGAAACTTCTACACCAGAAACGGTAGCCATGCCGACACGCGGGTCTTTGACTTCACGTTGCAAAATGATAGCAATCTCTTTTTGCATCTCTTGTGCCACGCGCTGACCGCGGCTGAATTCTTTTGCCATTTTGTGGATTCTCCAGACAAATCGGGGGGCACAAGGCCCCCCAGAACAGACTTAAGCAGATGTGCTAGCGTTAAGCGATGGTGCGTTGGATCTCGATGATTTCGAATACTTCGATCATGTCGCCGACGCGCACGTCGTTGTAGTTCTTAACACCGATACCACATTCCATGCCGTTACGGACTTCGTTAACGTCATCTTTGAAGCGGCGCAGGGATTCCAGCTCGCCTTCATAGATAACCACGTTGTCGCGCAGAACGCGGATTGGGTTGTGACGTTTGATATTACCTTCGGTAACCATACAACCTGCAATGGCACCAAATTTAGGCGATTTGAACACGTCACGCACGGCGGCCAGGCCGATAATCTGCTGCTTGTATTCAGGCGCCAACATACCACTCATCGCCTGCTTCACTTCGTCGATCAGGTTATAGATCACGGAGTAGTAACGCAGATCCAGGCTTTCTGCTTCAATCACGCGGCGCGCAGAAGCGTCGGCGCGAACGTTGAAGCCCAGGATGATGGCGTTGGAAGCCGCTGCCAGCGTGGCGTCGGTTTCGGTGATACCACCTACGCCAGAGCCAACAATCTTCACTTTCACTTCGTCGGTAGAGAGTTTCAGCAGTGATTCGCAAATCGCTTCACAAGAACCCTGTACGTCGGATTTCAGTACGATGTTCAGCTCAGAAACTTCACCGTCGGTCATGTTCGCAAACATGTTTTCCAGTTTGGATTTCTGCTGACGCGCCAGTTTAACTTCGCGGAACTTGCCTTGGCGGTACAGCGCAACTTCACGCGCTTTCTTCTCGTCACGCACTACCGTCACTTCATCACCGGCAGCAGGAACGCTGGACAAGCCCAGGATCTCAACCGGAATAGAAGGACCTGCTGAGGTCACTTCGTGACCCAGTTCGTCACGCATCGCACGCACACGGCCGTATTCGAAGCCACACAGAACGATATCGCCTTTATTCAGCGTACCTTCCTGTACCAGCACGGTAGCGACCGGGCCACGACCTTTATCCAGGAAGGATTCGATAACTACGCCGCTGGCCATGCCGCTGCGTACCGCTTTCAGTTCGAGAACTTCAGAACGCAACAGGATAGCTTCCAGCAGTTCGTCGATACCGGTACCGGCTTTCGCAGATACGTGAACGAACTGTGCTTCACCGCCCCACTCTTCCGGCATAACACCGTACTGGGACAGTTCCTGCTTAACGCGGTCCGGATCGGCTTCCGGCTTGTCAATTTTGTTTACTGCAACAACCAAAGGTACCTTCGCCGCTTGCGCATGCTGGATAGCTTCGATGGTTTGCGGCATAACGCCGTCGTCGGCAGCAACAACCAGAACAACGATGTCTGTCGCCTGAGCACCACGAGCACGCATGGAAGTAAAGGCTGCGTGGCCTGGGGTGTCCAGGAAGGTGATCATGCCGTTTTCGGTTTCTACGTGGTAAGCACCGATATGCTGGGTAATACCACCGGCCTCGCCTGCTGCCACCTTGGTGGAGCGGATGTAGTCCAGCAGAGAGGTTTTACCGTGGTCAACGTGGCCCATGATGGTCACAACTGGCGCACGTGGCTCAGCCGCAGCACCGGTATCACGGTCGCTCATCAGCGCTTCTTCCAGTTCGTTCTCACGACGCAGGATAACTTTGTGGCCCATCTCTTCGGCAACCAGCTGTGCGGTTTCCTGGTCGATGACCTGGTTGATGGTAGCCATTGCGCCCAGTTTCATCATCGCTTTGATGACCTGAGAGCCTTTAACCGCCATCTTGTTAGCCAGTTCGGCTACGGTGATGGTTTCGCCGATCACAACGTCACGGTTAACCACCTGAGCCGGTTTGTTGAAGCCTTGCTGCAGAGTGCTTGGCTTACGCTTACCTTTACCACCACGGGTCACGGCACGCGCTTCTTCACGGTCTGCTTTAGACTCGGAAAGTTTGTTGCCTTTCTTCTGCTTGGTCGCTTTACCGCCACGAGTGCGGGCGCGGCGTTCGCCTTCAACTTTAGCGTCGTTTTCGTCTTCGGCAGCACGGGCGTGCTGGGAAGTGGTTACATGATAATCGGCAGTTTCAACCGCTGCGCTGGCTTTCTCAGCAGCAGCCCATTCTTCGCCTTTCTCTTCGGCCATGCGGCGCGCTTCTTCCGCTACGCGTTTGGCGTCTTCTTCAACCTTGCGCCCAACTTCCTCTTCCGCTTTACGTTTCAGTTCAGCGGCTTCGGCTTCACGGCGTGCTTTTTCTGCCTGTGCTGGCTTGGTCATTTCGTCGGTATGTTGATTCGTCACTTTTTCTTTTTCCGCTGAATTACGCTTAGCGATCTCCGCGGCCTCACGTTTGGCTTGCTCTTCGGCTGCGCGCTTTGCTTCTGCTTCGCGTTTCGCCAGCTCTTCTGCTGCGCGCTGTGCCTGCTCTTCCGCTTCACGCTGTGCCTGCTCTGCCGCTTCAGCCTGTTGGGCTTCTGGCGTATCGCGATTTACATAAGTGCGTTTCTTGCGGACCTCAATTTGCACCGATTTACTTTTACCGCCGGTGCTCGGAATATTCAAGGTGCTGCGCGTTTTGCGCTGCAATGTAAGCTTACCCGGCGCGCTACCGTGTTCACGGTTCAAGTGCGCCAGTAAGGCTTCTTTCTCATGTTGGGTTACAGAGTCGCTCTCCGACTTGTTAATCCCTGCATCAGCAAACTGCTGTACCAGGCGATCAACTGGAGTTTGGATCTCTGCTGCCAGCGATTTTACGGTTACATCTGTCGTCATGCTGTTCCTTCCTGCTACAGTTTATTACGCGTTGTCGCCAAACCAACAGATATTACGTGCGGCCATAATCAGCTCGCCGGCTTGCTCATCGCTAAGCCCTTCAATATCAGCCAGATCGTCAACACCCTGCTCGGCAAGATCTTCCAGCGTACAAACCCCACGCGCGGCCAGTTTAAAGGCCATGCTGCGCTCAAGACCCGACAGGTTGAGCAAATCGTCAGCAGGTTTTTGGTCGCCCAGGCTTTCTTCTTGTGCCAGGGCCAGCGTGGTCAATGCAGCTTTGGCGCGATCGCGCAACGCTTCAACCATATCTTCATCCAGACCGTCGATTTCCAGCAGCTCTTTGATTGGCACGTAAGCCAACTCTTCCAGAGTAGAGAAGCCTTCTTCAACCAGTACGGTGGCGAAATCTTCGTCAATATCAAGATGTTTGGTGAAGGTATCAATGGCGGCATGAGCTTCGGCCTGGTGCTTGGCCTGCAGATCGTCCGCCGTCATCACGTTCAGTTCCCAACGGTCATCGTCACGATGTTGTTTTAACAGCTGGGATGCCAAACGCACGTTTTGGCCATTACGGCCGATCGCCTGTGCCAGATTGCTGGCTTCAACGGCGATATCCATAGTGCAATTATCTTCATCAACCACGATCGAGGCAACATCTGCCGGCGCCATGGCGTTGATGACGAACTGCGCAGGGTTATCATCCCACAGGATGATGTCGATACGTTCGCCGCCGAGCTCGCTCGAAACAGCCTGAACGCGCGCACCGCGCATACCGACACAAGCGCCGACTGGGTCGATGCGCTTGTCGTTGGTTTTCACTGCAATTTTTGCACGGGAGCCAGGATCGCGGGCTGCCGCTTTAATTTCAATCACTTCTTCGCCGATTTCCGGTACTTCGATGCGGAACAGTTCTTTCAGCATCTCGGCGCTGGAGCGGCTGACAAACAGCTGCGCACCACGGGCTTCAGGACGAACGGCGTACAGGATACCGCGGATGCGGTCGCCTGGACGGAAGTTTTCGCGTGGCAGCATGTCTTCACGGCCAATGACCGCTTCGGCATTGCTACCCAGATCCAGCGCAATGCTGTCACGGTTAACTTTCTTCACCACGCCGGTGACGATTTCACCTTCGTGCTGACGGAATGCGTCAACCACCATCGCGCGCTCGGCTTCACGTACTTTCTGTACGATAACCTGTTTCGCGGTTTGAGTGGTGATACGATCGAAGGTCACAGATTCAATCTGATCTTCGATGTAACCGCCCAGCTCGATGCCTGGCTCTTCATACTGTGCAGCTTCCAGCGTGATTTCACGCGTTGGCTGAGTCACTTCATCTACAGCAACCCAACGACGGAAGGTATCGAAATCACCCGTTTTGCGGTCAATGCTGACGCGAACTTCGATTTCCTGCTCGTATTTTTTCTTGGTGGCGGTGGCTAATGCGGTTTCCAGCGCTTCGAAAATCTTCTCACGCGGAAGGGATTTTTCATTGGAAACAGCTTCAACAACAGCCAGAATCTCTTTATTCATCCTAGTTGCCTCATCCAAACTTTAAAAGTGGGGTACCAGGTTCGCTTTCTGGATGTTGCTCAGCGCGAACACTTCATCTTTCCCTTCCACAGTAACCGTGATCATCTCGCCATCGACAGACTTGATAATGCCCTGCCATTTGCGACGGTTCTGTACGGCCATGCGCAGGACCAAGCTGACTTCGTCACCGAGGAAACGAGTATAGTGCTCGGCGGTGAACATCGGGCGATCAAGGCCAGGAGAGGAGACTTCCAAGTTGTAAGCGACTGTGATTGGCTCTTCGACGTCCAATACAGCGCTGACCTGGTGGCTGACATCAGCACAATCGTCAACATTGATGCCGTTTTCACTATCAATATAGATACGGAGCGTCGATTGGCGCGCACGAATAAATTCGATGCCTACAAGTTCAAAGCCCAACGCTTCTACCGGTGCCGAAAGCATCTCTGTTAATTTTTGCTCTAATGTGGACAAGCCCACCCCCAAGACATAAAAAAAGGGCCTAATAGCCCAGTGATTCTGTTGCCAAATAACAAAAAACCCCGAAAATTCGGGGCTTTATGCAACTGGACCCTGTTTGCCGCTAAGCGGCTTCGGTGCAACTTTCTAACAAGTGTCATTTTCAAATGTTGATCGAGAAAAGCGGAATTCAATCGAAAAGTGTATTTGAAAATAAACACTTAAAGGAAAGTGGTTGCGGGGGCCGGATTTGAACCGACGACCTTCGGGTTATGAGCCCGACGAGCTACCAGGCTGCTCCACCCCGCGTCCGAAAACGTGGCAAATATTACGCCGATAATCGCAAAATAGCAAGTTATCTCTGGGATTTGGTACCGAGGATGGGACTCGAACCCACAAGCCCGTTAGGGCACTACCACCTCAAGGTAGCGTGTCTACCAATTCCACCACCTCGGTACTGATTCTTACTGCTAACGGCTGTTATTTATATCGAGGTAACAACAACCGTTTTCAAACTCTGTTACTGCCTGGCGCTTACTGCGGGATATCGCTGCTCGGCTTGGTTGGTGCTGCCGGCGCGGTAGTCTGCTCAGATTTCACTGGCTGACCCAGATTTTCCCACTCGCTGCCTTTCTTGGTCTGGTTGGTGCTAAGGTTGCCCAGGATCAGGCTGATGACGAAGAACAACGTCGCCAGCACAGCCGTCATGCGGGTCATGAAGTTGCCGGAACCACTCGAACCGAACAACGTGCCAGACGCACCTGCTCCGAATGAGGCTCCCATATCAGCGCCTTTACCTTGCTGCAGCATAATCAGAGCTACCAGCCCGATTGAGATCAGCAGGAAAATTACCAGAAGAGCTTCGTACATAGTTGTACCCGTATCCTTGCGGCTTCACCGCGTGCCAAATGCTTCACACCCCATAGGCTTCTTTTCTAAAAAGAAGTCGCAGGCGTTATATCAAACTGCCCACTGAAGCGGGTGTGAATACTAACCAAAGGCGCTAAACCACGCAAGGGCAATTTGCAGCCACCGGCGCGTTTGCGGAAAAAAACACCAATAAAATTCGCAGTCTGTGATTTTCGGGGGCAACGACCGCCCCCGGACTCATCAGCGCTCCATTAACCCGCAGATTTCACGGCATCAGCGATACGATGCGCCAGCGCAGTCACCTGCTGCTCGTCTTCACCTTCCACCATCACGCGGATCAGGGGTTCGGTACCGGATTTGCGCAGCAGAACACGACCGCGACCGGCCAGTTCCACTTCAACCTGCTCGGTAATTTTACGCACTTCTTCGGACTCCAGCGGGTTGTGCTCGCCGACAAAGCGCACGTTGACCAGAATTTGCGGCAGCAATTTCATGCCGCTGCACAGATCGTGCAGACTCATACTGTTGCGAACAATCGCGGTCAGCACCTGCAGGCCAGCGACGATACCGTCACCCGTAGTAGTTTTGTCCAGCAGGATCACGTGGCCGGAGTTTTCCGCCCCAATACGCCACCCCAGCTCCTGCAGCTTCTCCAGTACATAGCGGTCACCGACTTTCGCACGAGCAAAGGGGATCCCCAACTGCTTGAGCGCCAGCTCCAGCCCCATGTTGCTCATCAGCGTACCGACCGCACCACCGCGTAACTGGCCCTGACGCAGCCCTTCGCGGGCAATGATATACAGGATTTGATCGCCGTCGACCTTGTTGCCAAGGTGATCAACCATCATCACGCGGTCGCCGTCACCGTCAAATGCCAGGCCGACATGGGCTTTTTCCTGCAGCACACGCTCCTGCAGTTGACGAACGTCGGTCGCTCCGCATTTTTCATTGATATTCATGCCATCCGGCTCAACGCCGATGGCAATCACTGTGGCACCCAACTCGCGCAGCACGCTTGGCGCAATGTGATAGGTTGCGCCATTGGCGCAGTCCACCACGATTTTCAGGCCTTTCAGGCTCAGTTCGCTCGGGAAGGTACCTTTACAGAATTCGATGTAGCGGCCGGCAGCGTCGATGATCCGGCTGGCCTTGCCCAATTCTGAGGATTCCACGCAGGTCAGCGGTTTTTCCATTTCGGCTTCAATAGCTTCTTCAACATGGTCCGGCAACTTGGCCCCATCAATCGAGAAGAACTTAATGCCGTTGTCATAAAACGGGTTATGCGATGCCGAGATCACAATACCAGCTTCAGCACGGAAGGTACGCGTCAGATACGCTACCGCCGGTGTCGGCATCGGGCCAGTGAACGAGGCAGACAGCCCCGCAGCGGCAAGCCCAGCTTCCAGCGCCGACTCCAGCATATAGCCGGAGATTCGGGTATCTTTACCGATAATAATTTTACGAGAACCGTGACGTGCCAGTACCTTACCCGCCGCCCAGCCAAGCTTCAGAACAAACTCAGGGGTAATAGGACTATCACCGACCTTGCCACGAATGCCGTCGGTACCAAAATATTTGCGCTCGCTCATGTCTCTATCATCCCTTAGCTGAAAGTGTTGCCTCGACGACACGCATCGCCTCGACGGTTTCTTTAACGTCATGCACTCTGACAATCTGCGCGCCCTGCATGGCGGCGATCACCGCGCAGGCCACACTGCCGATGACCCGCTGCTCAGGGGGCACGTTCAGTAGTTGCCCAATCATCGACTTACGCGACATTCCCACCAACAACGGCAGGCCGAAGTGATGAAACTCTGACAATCTGGCCAGAAGCTGATAATTGTGCGCTAAATTCTTACCGAAACCGAATCCTGGGTCGAGCAGCAATTTCTGATTTGTAATCCCGGCGGCGTTACAGCGTTCAATATGCCGTTGGAAAAAGGCGTTTACGTCACCGATAAGGTCATCATAGTGCGGCGCCTGCTGCATGGTTCGCGGTTCACCCTGCATATGCATCAGGCATACCGGTAGCCCAGTTTCTGCGGCTGCGGCCAGCGCACCCGGCTCCTGCAACGAGCGAACGTCGTTAATCAAATGCGCCCCCGCCAGGGCCGATTCACGGATCACCCCGGCTTTTGAGGTATCCACCGAGATAAAGACTTCAAAACGACGGGCTATCGCTTCCACCACGGGCACTACGCGTGCGATCTCTTCTTCTTCACTGACCTCTGCCGCTCCCGGTCTGGTCGACTCGCCACCCACATCAATCATGGTCGCACCGGCCGAAATCAGTGCATGGGCATGCAGCAACGCCTGATTTAGCGAGTTGTGTTGGCCGCCGTCAGAAAAAGAATCCGGTGTTACGTTGAGGATCCCCATCACCCGTGGATGGGAAAGATCGAAAGTTGTGTCTCGCACGGTTAACTGCATTACTAATCCACCTTACTGTTGCCTGGTTCACTGCCCGCCGGACAATAAAAAACCCCGGCATGCCGGGGTTCGATGTTATTACACAGCTAAAGTTACTTGTCTAGCTGTTCAGACATGGTATTGCCTGGGTTTGGCGTACGTGGCTCATCTACCGGCGTTGGGGCCTTTGGTGTGCCACCATTGTCGGAGTTGCTGCCTTTGCTCGCATCGTCCCAACCCGCTGGCGGACGCACGTCTTTGCGGTTCATCAGATCGTCGATCTGTGGCGCATCGATGGTTTCATACTTCATCAGCGCATCCTTCATTGAATGCAGGATGTCCATGTTTTCCATCAACAACGCACGCGCACGGATGTAGTTGCGTTCGATCAGGGATTTAACTTCCTGGTCGATGATGCGCGCGGTTTCATCCGACATGTGTTTCGCCTTGGCCACGGAGCGGCCCAGGAACACTTCGCCCTCTTCTTCCGCATACAGCAGTGGCCCCAGCTTCTCGGAGAAGCCCCACTGGGTCACCATGTTGCGGGCAATCGAGGTCGCCACTTTAATGTCGTTCGACGCACCGGTAGAGACTTTCTCTGGCCCGTAAATGATCTCTTCAGCCAGACGACCACCGTACAGAGTAGAGATTTGGCTCTCCAGTTTCTGACGGCTGGCGCTGATTGCATCGCCTTCCGGCAGGAAGAAGGTGACACCCAATGCACGGCCACGAGGAATAATCGTTACCTTGTGTACCGGGTCGTGCTCAGGAACCAGACGGCCGATAATGGCGTGGCCTGCTTCGTGATACGCGGTCGACTCTTTCTGCGCTTCGGTCATCACCATGGAGCGACGTTCCGCACCCATCATGATCTTGTCTTTGGCTTTTTCGAACTCAACCATCGACACGACGCGTTTGTTGCCGCGAGCGGCAAACAGCGCTGCTTCGTTGACCAGGTTAGCCAGGTCAGCACCGGAGAAGCCCGGAGTACCACGTGCCAATACTGAAGCATCAACATCTGGCGCCAAAGGCACGCGACGAGAATGCACTTTCAGGATCTGTTCACGGCCACGTACGTCAGGCAGACCAACCACAACCTGACGGTCGAAACGGCCTGGACGCAGCAATGCCGGGTCAAGCACGTCTGGACGGTTGGTCGCAGCGATGACGATAATGCCTTCGTTGCCTTCAAAGCCGTCCATCTCAACCAGCATCTGGTTCAGCGTTTGCTCACGTTCATCGTGACCGCCACCCAGACCTGCGCCACGCTGGCGACCGACGGCGTCGATTTCATCGATAAAGATGATGCACGGAGCCGCTTTTTTGGCCTGTTCGAACATGTCACGCACACGAGACGCACCGACACCCACAAACATTTCCACGAAGTCGGAACCGGAAATGGTGAAGAACGGCACTTTTGCCTCGCCGGCGATCGCTTTCGCCAACAGCGTTTTACCGGTCCCTGGAGGGCCAACCATCAGCACGCCTTTAGGGATCTTGCCGCCCAGCTTCTGGAAACGGCTCGGTTCGCGCAGGTATTCCACCAGTTCGCTCACTTCGTCTTTTGCTTCGTCGCAACCAGCAACGTCAGCAAAAGTGGTTTTGATCTGGTCTTCCGTCAGCATGCGGGCCTTGCTCTTGCCGAAGGACATCGCGCCCTTGCCGCCGCCGCCCTGCATTTGCCGCATAAAGAAGATCCAAACCCCGATCAGCAACAGCATCGGGAACCACGAAATAAAGATAGAAGCCAGCAAACTCGGCTCTTCAGGCGGTTCACCAACAACTTTCACATTCTTGGTTAACAACGTATCCAACAATTTAGGATCGTTGACAGGGATGTAGGTCGTGTATTTGTTACTGTCTTTCTTGGTAACGTTAATTTCACGTCCGTTGATTCGCGCTTCGCGAACCTGGTCCTGGGTCAGCTCGGACATGAAGGTAGAGTAATCCACCCTACGGCCATTCGACTCGCTGGGCCCAAAGCTCTGGAATACAGACATCAACACTACCGCGATGACTAACCAGAGAATTAGGTTTTTCGCCATGTCACTCAAGGGATTAACCTCATATTACAACTGTGTTAACAAACAGCGTTAGGGTACTACAGCTTGCGCCCTGTCGCTACAATGTACACTTCGCGCGAACGTGCGCGGGAAGCGTCTGGCTTACGAATCTTAACCTTCGTAAACAGGGAGCGAATTTCCCGTAGGTACTCGTCAAAACCATCTCCCTGGAACACCTTCACCAGGAAACTTCCGCCTGGTGCGAGGACATCACGACACATTCCCAGTGCTAATTCCACCAGGTACATCGATCTTGGAATATCGACGGCCGGAGTGCCACTCATATTCGGGGCCATGTCAGACATAACCACCTGAACCTTGCTTTCACCTACACGTTCCAACAGAGCCTTGAGCACCAGTTCATCACGAAAATCGCCCTGAAGGAAATCGACGCCAACGATAGGATCCATTGGCAAAATATCACAGGCGATAATACGGCCGGAACCGCCGATCTGGGTCACGACATATTGCGACCAGCCCCCCGGTGCCGCACCCAAGTCCACTACGGTCATACCGGGTTTAAACAGTTTGTCACTCTGCTGTATTTCATCAAGTTTAAACCAGGCGCGCGAACGCAGCCCTTTTTTCTGCGCCTGTTGAACATATTTATCGCTAAAGTGTTCTTGTAACCAGCGACTGGAGCTAGCAGAACGCTTTTTATTAGCCATCTCGTTTTCCAACTATCATAAAAAGAGTCTTAATGTCAGGTTCGCTGCTCATGTAGACTCACACCGGTGAAGACCGATTTGGTGATATACATGAGATGGCGGTAGAATGTACCGTTTTCAATCCCAACTTAAGCAAAAAAGACAATGAATCTGAATAATAAACAAAAACAGCACCTGAAAGGCCTGGCGCATCCGTTAAAACCGGTTGTCATGCTGGGTAATAACGGTCTCACCGAAGGGGTGCTGGCTGAAATTGAACAGGCTCTGGAGCATCATGAGCTGATCAAGGTAAAAATCGCTGCTGAAGATCGCGAGACCAAAACCCTGATCGCCGACGCTATCGTGCGTGAAACGGGTGCCTGCAACGTGCAAGTCATCGGCAGTACGCTTATTCTTTACCGCCCGTCTAAAGAGCGCAAGATCAGTCTACCGCGTTAATAAGCATTGGGTTAACGAAAAGGTGCCATGCACCTGATTCAGATAAAAGGCCGCGTGCGGCCTTTTTCCTTTCTTTACAAAACCCTGGCGATTTTCTGAACGAATGCAGAATGATCAGAGATAATCAACCTTCAAGATCTCATAATCGACATCGCCACCCGGGGTTTTTATCACTACCACGTCATCAACTTCTTTACCGATCAAACCGCGCGCCATCGGTGAATTCACCGAAATCAGATTTTTCTTGAAATCGGCCTCGTCGTCACCAACGATGCGGTAGGTCACTTCTTCTTCGCTATCCAGGTTCATCACCGATACGGTGGAGCCAAAAATCACGCGGCCATTATTTGGCATCTTGGTGATATCGATCACCTGCGCGTTCGACAGCTTGGCTTCAATTTCCTGGATACGTCCTTCGCAAAAACCCTGCTGCTCACGCGCGGCATGGTACTCTGCGTTTTCTTTCAAATCGCCGTGTTCACGGGCGTCAGCGATGTCCGCAATGATTTTCGGACGGCGCACCCCTTTCAAAAAATCGAGTTCTTCACGCAGTTTTTCAGCGCCAAACAAGGTCATCGGAATCTGTTTCATAATGTAAATACCTCTAAATCTTTCCTGTTCAAATAACCGTCATCCTGACGTGTTCGAATGAAAAAACGGTGGATACATGCCCCCCGCCTCCAGGCGACAAACAAAAGAAGCCTGACTCGGAACTGTTGCCCAAGTCAGGATCGATTTTGCATTTTGATACGCATTTTAGCGTAGAGTTCCTTGAGGGTCATCGTTTACTTTTTCCCTGAATGCACCGTAGTATGACGGCACGTTATCCAGCTGTTATCCCGAGATTATGCGTTTTTCACGAATTGTCAGTGCATTGGCTTGCGCATTTGTTCTAAATGCGAATGCGGCCCCGGTTGAAGATTACACACAATATTTGCCTGATGGGGCCAACCTTGCCCTGGTAGTTCAGAAGATCGGTGCAGACACACCGACCATCGATTATCACTCTCAGCAAATGGCGTTGCCGGCCAGTACCCAGAAAGTGCTGACCGCGCTGGCTGCATTATTGCAGCTCGGCCCCGACTATCGCTTCACGACCACGCTGGAAAGCCAGGGTGATATCAGTGACGGCGTGCTGCGCGGCAACCTGATTGCCCGCTTCAGCGGCGATCCGACCTTTAAGCGCCAAAGCCTGCGCAACATGGTGGCGATCCTGAAAAAGCAGGGCGTACGCCAGATCACCGGCGATGTGTTGGTCGATACTTCGGTATTCGCCAGCCATGACAAAGCCCCCGGCTGGCCGTGGAACGACCTGACGCAGTGCTTCAGCGCACCACCGGCGGCGGCGATAGTCGACCGTAACTGCTTCTCTGTGTCGCTGTACAGCGCGCCAAATCCGGGCGACATGGCCTTTATTCGCGTGGCCTCCTATTACCCGGTGAATATGTTCAGCCAGGTACGTACGCTGGCGAAAGGTTCTGCAGACGCCCAATATTGCGAACTGGATGTGGTGCCGGGCGAGTTGAACCGCTTTACGCTGACCGGCTGTCTGACCCAACGCAGCGACCCACTGCCGCTGGCTTTCGCTATCCAGGATGGCGCCAGCTATGCCGGTGCTATTTTAAAAGATGAGCTGAAACAGGCCGGCATTCAGATCGACGGCCACCTGAAGCGTCAGACCCAGCCAGGCCTGAAAGGAACGGTGATCGCCCAAGCTCAATCAGCGCCGCTGCACGAGTTGTTGAAGATCATGCTGAAGAAATCGGACAACATGATCGCCGATACCGTATTCCGCACTATCGGTCATGAGCGTTTTGGCGTTCCGGGCACCTGGCGTGCCGGTGCCGACGCGGTGCGTCAGGTCCTTCGTCAGAAAGCCGGTGTCGATTTGGGTAACAGCATCGTGGTAGACGGCTCAGGCCTGTCACGCCATAACCTGCTGGCCCCGGCAACCATGATGCAGGCATTGCAGTACATTGCGCAGCATGACAGCGAGCTGAACTTTATTTCGATGCTGCCGTTATCCGGCTACGACGGTACCCTGCGTTACCGTGGCGGTCTGCATGAAGCCGGTGTCGACGGCAAGGTTTCTGCCAAAACCGGTGCGCTGCAAGGCGTGTATAACCTGGCCGGATTTATCACCACCGCCAGCGGACAGCGTTTTGCCTTCGTACAGTATCTGTCAGGTTATGCCGTGCCGCCGGAAGATCAGAAACAGCGCCGAGCTCCCTTGGTGCGTTTCGAAAGCCGCCTGTACCGGGATATTTATCAGAATAACTGAGGGTTATGATGAAACTGCTGATTGTTGAAGACGATGAGCTGCTGCAACAAGGCCTGGCACTGGCATTAGCCGGGGAAGGCTATGCCTGCGATTGCGCCGCCACGGCGGCGGAGGCCAGTGCTCTGCTCCTCACCAGTCAGTACAGTATGATTATCCTCGATCTGGGTCTGCCCGACATGGACGGCGCCAGCCTGCTTCGGCAGTGGCGCCGCCAGCAAGTTGAATTGCCGGTACTGATTCTGACAGCACGTGACGCACTGGAAGATCGTGTCGACGGGCTGGATGCCGGTGCCGACGATTACCTGGTGAAGCCCTTTGCTTTGGTTGAGCTGCAGGCGCGCGTGCGGGCTCTGATCCGCCGTTACCAGGGCCACAGTGACAATCTCATGCAGTTGGACGATCTCCAGCTCAATCTCTCCAGTCAGCAGGTTTATGTTCAACAACAGCCGGTGGAAGTCACTCCAAAAGAGTTCGCCATCCTGTCGCGTCTGATGATGCGCGCCGGACAAACGGTCAACCGTGAACTGCTGCAGCAGGATCTTTATACCTGGCAGGATGATTTGGGCTCTAACACGCTGGAAGTGCATATCCATAACCTGCGCCGCAAATTGGGTAAGGATCGCATCCGTACCGTTCGCGGTATCGGCTATCGCCTGGAGTCCTCATCATGATCAGCATGCGCCGTCGTCTGTTGTTGATGCTGGCGCTGATCCTTTTGGTCACCCAGCTTATCAGTGCCTTTTGGCTGTGGCATGAAAGCCAGGAGCAAATCAGCTTCCTGGTGGATGAAACCCTGTCGGCCAAGGTTCGTACCGAGCGTGTCGATACGGAAATCGCCGAAGCGATAGCCTCGTTGCTCGCCCCTTCACTGATCATGATGATCGTCACCCTGCTGGCCTCATTTTGGGCTATCAGCTGGATTATCCGACCGCTTAATCAACTGCAACAGCGGCTGGAAAAGCGCTCCGCCGATAACCTGACGCCACTGCCGCTCAACAGTGACAGTCTGGAAATGATGGCGGTTACCACCACACTCAACCAATTGTTCTCGCGGCTGGATAACACCATCCAACAGGAACGGCTGTTTACCGCCGATGCCGCCCATGAGCTGCGTACACCTCTGGCGGGAATCCGTCTGCATCTGGAGTTAATGGGAAAGCAGGGGATCCCGCAAAGCGGACCGCTGATTACCCGCATTGACCAACTGATGCACACCGTCGAGCAATTGCTGATGCTTGCGCGCGCCGGGCAAGATTTTGCCAGTGGCCATTATCAACGCTTCGATTGGGTGAACGACGTTATTCAACCGCTACGGGAAGAACTCGAAGAGTTGGCAGCGCAACGCGGACAAAGTCTGAAATGGCAGCTTCCAGCCACCGCCCCGGTACATGGCGACCCGGTGCTGTTACGTCTGCTGCTGCGCAACCTGGTGGAGAATGCCCATCGTTATAGCCCCGAGGGCAGCAGGATCCAGGTGCAACTGACTCGGCAGGATCGCGGGCATCGGCTACAGGTAAGCGATGAAGGACCGGGCGTCAAAGAGAAAATGGTAGGCGAACTCACCCAGGCCTTCCGCCGTATGGATCAGCGCTATGGCGGCAGTGGGCTGGGGCTGAACATCGTGACCCGTATTGTACAGCTGCATCAGGGGCGTTTAACGCTGGAAAACCGTCAGGATACCCACGGGCTCAATGCTCAATGCTGGTTGCCGGAAAACGTACTGAAATAAAAAAAGGGCCCAGTATTAACTGAGCCCCTCTCTTCGCAAGATTACTTCTGGTAAACGATTTCGACGCCTTCGTCGTCTTCTTCATCCCAGTCGTCATCCCAGTCGTCATCCGCTTCAGCTTCCACTTCAGCGATCTGTTCACGATGGTAATCATCCCACATGAACTCGACTTTCTCCGGCGCGCTTTCTGCTATGGCCATGGCTTTCGGTTGGGTATTGATAAACTTCATCACATCCCAGCACAGCGCATTGACACCTTCGCGATTGACGGCGGAGATCATGTAGTATTTACCTTCCCAACCCATGCCCTCTGCAATCGCCTTGGCACGTTCGGCAGCTTCTTCTTCGCCTATTACATCAATCTTGTTGAAAACCAGCCAACGAGGCTTCTGCGACAGATTCTCGCTATACTGATTCAACTCATTGATGATGATTTTGGCATTTTCTACTGGGTCAGACTCATCGATTGGGGCGATATCCACCAGGTGCAGCAGCACGCGGCAACGCTCCAGATGCTTCAGGAAGCGAATACCCAGACCAGCGCCGTCAGCGGCACCTTCGATCAGCCCTGGGATATCGGCAACCACGAAGCTTTGCTCGTGGTCCATACGTACCACACCCAGGCTTGGTACCAGAGTGGTAAACGGATAGTCAGCCACTTTCGGCTTGGCAGCAGACACTGCGCGGATAAAGGTCGACTTGCCGGCGTTCGGCAGGCCTAACATACCCACATCGGCCAGCAGCAACAGCTCCAACAGGATGTCACGAGCTTCACCGGCGGTACCCAACGTTTTCTGACGCGGAGCACGGTTGACAGATGATTTAAAACGGGTGTTGCCCAAACCGTGCCAACCGCCCTTCGCCACCATCAGACGCTGCTCATGACGGGTCATGTCACCGAGGATCTCGCCGGTGCCCTGATCCTGCACGCGGGTACCTACCGGTACCTTGATGGTAATATCTTTGCCACGCTTGCCGGTACAGTCACGGCTCTGACCGTTCTGGCCACGTTCGGCGCGGAAAGATTTCTCAAAGCGGTAGTCGATCAGCGTGTTGAGGTTTTCGTCCGCCAACAGATAGACGTCGCCGCCATCGCCGCCGTCACCACCATCAGGCCCGCCGTTCGGGATATACTTTTCGCGACGGAAGCTGACGCAACCATTACCACCGTCACCTGCAACGACCAAAATCGCTGCTTCATCTACAAACTTCATTTACCGTCTCCGTAAATCATTCACCAGGCTGCTTCAAAGGAGCAACCAGGCGGGGTTCTGCCCGTCGCGGCCACCAACGGTGACCAATTGCGGAAAACATGGCGCCCGCTACCACCACGAAAGCACCGACATAGCCGACGACATTTAATGTCGGGGCGGCGAATACGTGTGGCCAGGCCAGCGCCAATAAATCTGAAAAAAGCAGGGTAAACAGCGGTGTCAGCGTCACTAACGCGCTCACCTGTGCCGCCTGCCAGCGCGCCATGGCCTCAGCCAGCGCACCATAACCAATCAGCGTGTTGGCACCACAAAACAGCAGACAGGCTAATTGCCAACCGCTGAGCTGGAAAATCACCTCCGGCCTGGCCAGAGGAAATAACGCCACTGCACATAAAGTGTACAACATTACCAGGATTTGCGGCGAGGCCAATCGACGCAGCAACACTTTCTGCGCAACGCCATAAGTAACCCAGACCGTTGCCGCACACACACCCAACAACACCCCAAGGGTGTAATCCGTCAGGCGGGTGAAAATTTCAATCAGGCTGACATTGAAGAACAACAGCAACCCGCAGATCAGCATCAGCGCGCCAATCACCTGGGTAATGCGCATGCGCTCTTTTAAAATCAGCACGCTGGCAAACATCATGCCGACCGGCGATAGTTGGCCGATCACTTGCGATGCTGTCGGGCTGAGATACTGCAGTGAAGAGCTGAAGAAAATAAAATTCCCCAGCAAGCCTGCGGTGGCGATGGCCAGAATCAACAACCAGCGCGGTTGACGGAACAGGGTCACCGGCGGCAACTTGCCGCGCACGGCCAAAATAAGCCCCAATCCAAGTGCAGCAATGGTAAATCGATACCAAACGATGGTAAACGGCTCCATCACTACCAGCACTTCTTTCATCGCAATCGGCAATGCACCCCAGCAAACTGCCGTAGTCACCGCCAGAGAAATGCCAATTCCGACCTGCTGTTTCGTTTCCATCTTACCTTTGCCAGCGCTGACGGGCCGATACACAAGTAGCCCATAAATGTAAAAAGCCCCGCAACGAATTGCGGGGCTTACATCTATTTAGTAAGGCTCGGAAAATTATTCAGCTTCGATGCTGATAAATTTACGATTGCTCGGGCCTTTAACTTCGAATTTGACTTTACCGTCTTTCAAAGCAAACAGAGTGTGGTCTTTGCCGCAACCCACGTTGGTACCAGCGTGGAATTTAGTGCCGCGCTGACGAACGATGATGCTGCCTGCCAGTACTGCTTCGCCGCCAAAGCGTTTTACGCCCAGACGTTTAGCTTCTGAATCGCGACCGTTACGAGTCGAGCCGCCAGCCTTTTTGTGTGCCATTAATCTGCTCCCCTAACTTAAGCGCTGATGCCGGTGATTTTAACGTCAGTGAACCACTGACGGTGGCCCTGCTGCTTACGATGGTGCTTACGACGACGAAACTTAACGATCTTAATTTTCTCGCCACGACCGTGAGCAACGACTTCAGCTTTGATCTTACCGCCATCGACGTAAGGAACGCCGATTTTGATATCTTCGCCATTAGCGATCATCAGAATCTGGTCAAACTCAACTGCTTCACCAGTTGCGATGTCCAGCTTTTCCAAGCGAATGGTTTGACCTTCGCTTACTCGGTGTTGTTTACCACCACTTTGGAAAACCGCGTACATATAAAACTCCGCTTTCCGCGTGCCCAACTGTTTAGTACAGAGCGCGCTATAAATATTCACAATAGGGCGCGAATTCTACGCAATAATCCAGCATATGACAAGAGCAGAATAAGACCAGAAGCAGAAAAAAGAAGAAAAAAAGCACAGTTTCTTTCATGGCGTTTATCTGAGCCGTTTTTCAAGTACAATCAGAGGGACAGTTACCGCCATGTACCGATGTGAGCAGCGATCTCAACGCGGTGAAGAGAAACACAGCTGAAAAAAATACAATGAACCTAGAGCAAATTACCGAGTTAACCGCGCAAGATATGGCGGCCGTGAACGCAACAATTCTCGAACAGCTGAATTCCGATGTCACGCTCATCAATCAGCTTGGCTATTACATTATCAGTGGTGGCGGTAAACGCATCCGCCCGATGATCGCCGTTCTGGCGGCGCGGGCGTTGCATTATCAGGGTGATAAACACATTACCGTGGCTGCGCTGATCGAATTCATTCACACCGCTACCTTGTTGCATGATGACGTGGTGGATGAATCAGATATGCGCCGCGGCAAGGCC
This sequence comes from Serratia proteamaculans, assembly GCF_008830365.1. Classification (GTDB taxonomy): domain Bacteria; phylum Pseudomonadota; class Gammaproteobacteria; order Enterobacterales; family Enterobacteriaceae; genus Serratia; species Serratia proteamaculans. The sequence goes on from NZ_WBKI01000003.1 coordinate 413,755, forward strand.
ACCGCCAATGCCGCCTTCGGCAATGCTGCCAGCGTTCTGGTCGGCGACTTCATTTATACCCGTGCTTTCCAGATGATGACCAGTCTGGAATCGCTGCGCGTGTTGGCGCTGATGTCCGAGGCCGTCAACGTAATAGCCGAAGGCGAAGTGCTGCAGTTAATGAACGTCAACGATCCGGACATTACCGAAGAAAGCTACATGCGGGTGATCTACAGCAAAACCGCACGTCTGTTTGAAGCAGCGGCACAGTCCTCAGCCATCCTTTCAGATGCAAGTGAAGCAGAAGAAAAAGCGCTGCAGGATTACGGTCGCTACCTTGGCACCGCTTTCCAGTTGATCGATGACCTGCTCGATTACAGTGCCGACGGCAGCACCCTGGGTAAAAATACCGGTGACGATCTCAATGAAGGGAAGCCGACACTGCCGTTACTGCACGCCATGCATAACAGCGAAGGCGCACAGAAAACCATGATCCGTGGGGCTATTGAACAAGGTAACGGCCGTCATTTGCTGGAACCCGTGTTGGAGGCCATGCAGAAATGCGGCTCGCTGGAATATACCCGCCAGCGTGCTGAGGAAGAGGCCGACAAGGCCATTGCCTCGTTGCAAGTTCTGCCGGAATCCGCTCATCGTTCCGCGCTGGAAGGATTAGCGCATCTTGCGGTTCAACGTGATTTTTAAGAAACAATAAACGTCTTGCTGTTTCCACAGACCCGCGCTGCGGGTCTGATCATTTCTCCGCTGAAATACGCGCCAATAAGCTACCGATCCCTTCTCGCATCAGGAACGCCAAAACTTTCTCACGTTCGCTCTCCGTCAGGTGATAGAAATATTCGATCCACACGGCCAGCGGATCCTTGCGGTCAAACTCATAGCTTGCAGGTTCTTCTTTTAATACCAATAAATTACGTATCCCGGCAGGCAAGCTGTCAATATGGTATTCCAGCGCTTTCCCCTGCACGCCTTTACGCCGGCGGCTGATCCAGCCTTCACGACGCGCCATCAAATTTATTCCCTGTGCTGAGGAGGGTAATCCTGCTACGCCTGTCAGCTCCTTGGCGGCAAACCACTCTTTTTTCATGGCCATGTTCTCTGGGCAAAAGTCGGCAAATATCTTTTTTTGGAAATTTATGGGATATTTTTTAAGAAATTTAGTGGTATCCTAGTCTCCGTATAAGCGTTTCATGTTGTTCAAACGATTAATTTTGACCTGTTAGTTATACCACTAACAGAACTTTCGCTAATCAAAAAAGGAATGCAAACATGAACTCAAGGAACAAGGACTGGCATCCGGCGGATATCATTGCGGCTTTACGTAAGAAGGGAACTACACTGGCGGCGGTATCGCGCAAGGCAGGGCTAAGCTCATCAACGCTGGCGAATGCGCTATCGCGCCCCTGGCCAAAAGGGGAATGGTTAATTGCCGAATCACTTAACATCCATCCTGCAGAGATTTGGCCAAGCCGTTATTTCGATCCGCACACCCACAACCTGCTGGATCGAAAAGCCCGCATCCGGTCATAGCTGCGGGCATAAAAAAACCGCCGGTACGCTGTCCGGCGGCCTATGTATACTCATGCACCACTGAATGATCAGTTATTGATAAACTTTTCGCCCAGTTCGATATCTTTGTGCAGAACATCCAGCATGTCTTCCAGCGCTTTCTGTTCGAACGCGCTCAGAGTCCCGATGTCTTTGCGTTCTTCAACGCCATTCTTACCCAGCACCAGCGGTTGTGCGAAGAAGCGAGCATATTTGCCATCCCCTTCCACGTAAGCACATTCCACCACGCCTTTTTCGCCTTGCAGCGCACGAACCAGAGACAGGCCGAAACGCGCCGCCGCCTGACCCATTGACAAGGTTGCAGACCCGCCACCGGCTTTAGCTTCAACCACTTCAGTACCCGCATTCTGGATACGCTTGGTCAGATCGGCCACTTCCTGCTCGGTAAAGCTCACGCCAGGGATCTGTGACAACAATGGCAGGATGGTCACGCCAGAGTGTCCGCCGATTACCGGCACGTTCAGCTCTTCCGGCTGTTTGCCTTTCAGCTCAGCCACGAAGGTGTTGGAACGGATGATATCCAGCGAAGTCACGCCGAACAGTTTATTTTTGTCATAAACACCGGCTTTCTTCAGCACTTCTGCTGCGATAGCCACGGTGGTGTTAACCGGGTTGGTGATAATACCGATGCAGGCTTTCGGGCAGGTTGTTGCCACTTGCTGGATCAGATTACGCACGATGCCCGCATTCACGTTGAACAGATCTGAACGATCCATGCCTGGTTTACGTGCAACGCCGGCAGAAATCAGTACCACGTCCGCGCCGTGCAGGGCTGGAGTCGCGTCTTCGCCACTGAAGCCTTTGATTTTAACTGCGGTTGGGATGTGGCTTAAATCGACGGCAACGCCTGGGGTAACGGGGGCAATGTCGTAGAGAGAGAGTTCAGAACCTGAAGGAAGCTGGGTTTTGAGTAGAAGGGCGAGGGCCTGGCCGATACCGCCAGCAGCACCGAGAACTGCAACTTTCATCCTATACTCCTTTATTATCTTAAATATATAAAGCGCCGTGAATATGTTGGGTACGGACCTTAAATTATTACACCTTTAAAAACAATCTCTTAACAGTCTGTTTGAGAACTGGCGCAATAAAACGGCCGATATCGCGCTCATCTTAGATTAAATCGCTTACGCATTAAGGGCATAGCGCACACTAATCAAAAATACTGCGAGGTTATTCACGAGCAAGTTAACCGGCGGTTACATTACACCCTTACACAACATCAGAACAACATCATTTTAATAACATTTTCTTTACTACCTCAGACGGTTTTTTCGGTCACGGAAAGGGCATATTCATGGGATACGGATTTTGTTAAAATGCTGCCCTTTCCTCATTGTCCGGGCCTTTTTGTTTTTTCCGGGCGTCCTTTTATTGCATAAAAATTCATTTATATGCATAATAATCACTTCAATTGTCAACATTCCACGGTGCAAAATGCGTAATCCCGCAAAGCAGGAAGATCTGATCAAGGCGTTTAAGGCGTTATTGAAAGAAGAAAAATTCAGTTCTCAAGGCGAGATTGTTTTGGCGCTGCAAGAAGAAGGCTTCGAAAACATCAACCAATCCAAAGTATCGCGCATGCTGACCAAGTTCGGTGCGGTGCGTACGCGCAATGCCAAAATGGAAATGGTGTATTGCCTTCCGGCCGAACTCGGCGTACCCACCACCACCAGTCCGCTGAAAAACCTGGTGTTGGACGTCGATCATAACGATGCTGTGGTAGTGATCCACACCAGTCCCGGCGCAGCACAGTTAATAGCCCGCCTGCTGGACTCGCTGGGTAAATCTGAAGGCATCCTCGGCACTATCGCCGGTGACGACACTATTTTCGTTACCCCGGCCAGCAGCTTTACCGCTCGTCAGCTGTACGAAGCCATCCTGACGCTGTTCGAACAAGAGTTATGATGCATAGCGCTAACCAAATGCGGCCAACGGTCGCGTTTTGTTAGCACTTCTTTAACCCTACCCTTACCTTTCCCCCATCATCTACCACGTTTAAAACCAGGTTTCCTCCACACCACAACACATTTAAATGACATTTCACCGTAACCAGTGATAGCTACTGCTATCTTCCGCACTTTTGGTCAAAAACACTTACCTTATTGAAATTACATAATTTTAACATTGAAAGATCGTTTTATGAGCGGTTTTTATTCCATCTGGTTATTAAAAATAAGCAACGCCATAATAAAGTTTCACAAGAAACTGTTAGCTAACTATTAATTTTTAGAGTTACTAGATGTATACTCATTTCCGTGACGTAAATCACAGTTCATTGGAACTGATAAAAGAATACGAAAAGGATAAATCATGAAAATTAAAGCTACCATCGCAACTATGAGCATTCTATCCATGCTTTCTTTCGGCGCATTTGCAGCACAATCTGTTGATGCAAATCAGGCCGCAAAAATGCAGGCCGCAGGCACCATTACCGTCAGCGGCGTTGCCGGTGCACCTTCAGACATCCGTCAGGCACTGTCTGAAAAAGCCGATGCCAAAGGGGCAACCGCTTACCGTGTAATCGAAGCGCGCAACGAAGGTAACTTCCACGCCACCGCAGAAATTTACAAATAAGTACAAGGTGTTACCCGGAAACGGGCAATAAAACTCTGGAACCCAGCATTACCGATAACAGCCTTCAAGAATAAAAACGCTGCAAAAGCCCTTCCAGGCGGTTATCGCAACAGGACCCAATATCATGAACATGAAAACTACCCTCGCCGCACTCAGCCTGCTGTCAGTCGTTTCGTTCGGTGCTTCTGCCGCCACGTTAATCACTAATGATCAGGCCAACAATCTTCAGTCGGTCGGTACCATTACCGCCAGCGGTATTACCGGCGCGCCTTCCGATATTCGCCAGGTCCTGTCCGACAAGGCCGACAAGCAAGGCGCTAAAGCCTACCGCGTGATCGAAGCCTACGAAAACGGCAACTGGCACGCAACAGCAGAAATCTACAAATAACAATTCAGAGGACATGCTTACCGAACTGATTACCCTCGTCACTGCCACTGCCGAGTTCTGTCGTAAGCACTGATTCTCTGGAGAAACTTCGTCGTCCTATCCGACGGACCCCGTTGCCCTCGCTCGCGAGGGCTTTTTTATGGGCGTAAAAAAGGGCCGTGACCGGCCCTTGGCACAAAGTATTTCAAATTCCCAAACAATCAATAGGTTGCTTTCGGTTCCGGTTTGTTGGCCAAAGCCTCCAACAGCCGATCGTGGATCCCACCAAAGCCGCCGTTACTCATCACCAAAATATGGTCACCCGGCTGGGCTGTTTTCACGATCATATCCACCAGCGTGTCGAGGTCGGCACTCCAGTGGGCCGGCTGAACGCAGGCTTCCGCCACTTCCGCAACCTGCCAGGGGATATGGTGCGGCTGGAACAGGAACACTTCATCAGCACGGCCAAGGGATGGCGCCAGATCGTTCTTGCTAATCCCCATTTTCATGGTGTTGGAACGCGGCTCGAGCACAGCCAGAATGCGGGCGGTGCCGCCGACTTTGCCACGCAACGCGGCCAGGGTCGCCAGGATCGCCGTTGGGTGATGGGCAAAATCGTCATATACCGTGATGCCATTGGCTTCACCACGTAACTCCAGGCGACGACGAGCATTGATAAAGTCGTCGAGTGCACGGCAAGCATCGGCAGGCAGCACGCCAACATGACGGGTGGCGGCAATGGCCATCAAACCGTTATGCATGTTGTGTTCACCCACCAGAGACCACTTCACTTCACCTACCTGTTCGCCATTGAGGAATACCGCATAATGGCTGGCATCCGGCGTCAGTTTCTGCGCACGCCATGCTCCCTCTTCCCCAATCAGTTCCTGCTCACTCCAGCAGCCCATCGCCATCACCTGTTTCAGGTGGCTGTCGTTATCAGGCAAAATGATCTTGCCCTTGCCCGGCACCAAACGCACCAGATGGTGGAACTGTTTTTGGATCGCTTTCAGATCGTCGAAGATATCGGCGTGATCAAATTCAAGGTTGTTCAGGATCAGCGTACGCGGGCTGTAATGCACAAACTTGGAACGCTTGTCGAAGAACGCGCAATCATACTCGTCGGCTTCGATCACAAAGAACGGGCTATCGCCCAGGCGAGCAGAAACGTCAAAGTTGCCCGGAACCCCACCAATAACAAAGCCCGGCTGGTAGCCGCAGGCTTCCAGGATCCAGGTCGCCATGCCCGCGGTGGTGGTTTTACCGTGTGTCCCGGCAACGGCCAACACCCAACGATCGCGCAGCACATAATCGTGCAGCCACTGTGGGCCGGAAACGTAAGGGATACCCTGCTCCAGTACCGCTTCAACGCATGGATTGCCGCGTGTCATGGCGTTACCGATGATCACCAGGTCTGGTGCAGGATCCAACTGAGCCGGATCGTAACCCTGGATCAGATCGATCCCTTCCCTCTCCAACAGCGTGCTCATCGGCGGATAGACATTAGCGTCAGAGCCGGTCACCTCATGCCCTAGCGAACGTGCCAGCACCGCCAGCCCGCCCATAAAGGTGCCACAGATCCCAAGAATGTGAATGCGCATAGTTTTCTCATAGAGTACGTCGAATGTTGCCCCCATTCTAACGCTCAGAATCGTCCAGAAGAAATGGATTTGCCTATGAATAGCGTTCATCTTTGGGCTACACTGCTCGCGAATACGTTGGCGGTTTGTTAACAAACCGCTACCCATCCGTAGATTCAGGGATTGTGTCATGAAAACGTTAGGCGAATTTATCGTCGAGAAACAGCACGACTTCTCTCACGCCACCGGCGAGCTGACAGCATTACTTTCTGCAATTAAACTGGGCGCCAAAATCATCCACCGCGATATCAACAAAGCGGGCCTGGTTGATATTCTCGGCACCAGCGGCGTTTCCAACGTACAGGGTGAAGTTCAGATGAAACTGGACCTGTATGCCAACGAAAAGCTGAAAGCAGCATTGAAAGCGCGCGGTGAAGTTGCGGGTATCGCTTCTGAAGAAGAAGATGAAATCGTGATATTCGACGGCGAGCGGGCTGAAAATGCCAAGTACGTGGTGCTGATGGATCCGTTGGACGGCTCGTCCAACATCGATGTCAACGTCTCGGTCGGTACGATTTTCTCTATCTATCGTCGCATTACCCCGGTCGGCATTCCAGTGACCGAAGAAGACTTCCTGCAACCAGGTAGCGCTCAGGTCGCCGCCGGCTACGTGGTTTATGGTTCATCCACCATGCTGGTGTACACCACCGGTTATGGCGTGCATGCCTTTACTTACGATCCTTCTCTGGGCGTGTTCTGTCTCTCCCATGAGAAAGTCCGCTTCCCGACTAGCGGCAATATGTATTCCATCAACGAAGGTAACTACATCAAGTTCCCGCGCGGTGTGAAGAAATATATTAAATATTGTCAGGAGCAGGACGAAGCGACGCAGCGGCCTTACACCTCCCGCTACATCGGTTCACTGGTTGCCGACTTCCACCGCAACCTGCTGAAAGGCGGCATCTATATTTATCCAAGCACCGCCAGCCACCCGCAAGGCAAGCTGCGCCTGCTGTATGAATGCAACCCGATGGCGTTCCTGGCGGAACAGGCCGGCGGTAAAGCCAGCGACGGTAAAAACCGTATTCTGGACATTACCCCGGTGAAACTGCACCAGCGTGCACCGTTCTTCGTCGGCACCAAATCCATGGTGGAAGACGCCGAGCGCTTTATCGCCGAGAACCCGGACGAATAACCGGTTCTATGCGGGGGGCGCATTTCGCCCCCCTGCATTAGAGTTTGAACGCCGCCATACTCTGCGCCAGCAACTGAGCCTGCTCCTCCAGCGAGCGCGTCGCTGCCGCCGACTCTTCGACTAATGCCGCATTTTGCTGAGCCACCTGATCCATCTGTGCCACCGCCAGGTTGACCTGCTCAATACCGCTGCTTTGCTCGCGCGTAGCCGCAGAAATCTCCCGCATCAACGCCGTTACACGTCCCACTTCGCCGGTGATCCCATTCATGGTTTTCGCCGCTGACTCGGCCATCTGTTCGCCTTCCTGCACCCGGTTTTGCGATGCTTCGATCAGCCCTTTAATCTCTTTCGCCGACTGCGCGCTACGTTGGGCCAGGTTGCGAACCTCACCGGCTACCACGGCGAAACCTCGCCCTTGTTCACCCGCACGTGCCGCCTCTACCGCCGCATTCAGTGCCAAAATATTGGTCTGGAAAGAGATGCCGTCCATCACGCTGATGATATCGGCGATGCGCCGTGAACTGTCGGTTATCGCCTGCATCTTGTCCATTACCTGGCTGACCACCTCACTGCCCTGATTCGCGATATCAGAGACGCTAAGCGCCAGTTGATTGGCCTGTTCGCAGTTCTCGGCATTCATTTTCACCGTTGAGGTCAGTTGCTCCATGCTGGCGGCGGTTTCCTCCAGCGAAGCAGCCGACTCTTCGGTACGCTGTGCCAGGTGCTGGTTACCGGCAGCCAGTTCGCGTGAACCGGTGTCAATTTGGCTACTGGCATCACGCACCTTACTGACTGAACTGACCAATGCCTGTTGCATCCGCTGCATCGCACGCACCAGACGGCCCATTTCGGTTTCCCCTTCGCCGATGATGTGGTGCGTCAGGTCGCCGCCGGCGATATGTTCCAGCTGAGCGATAGATTCATCCAGTGGCCGCAGGATAATCACCCGCAACGCAAACCAGGCCAGTACCGCCAGCAATACACTGAGCAGGCCGGCGATCAGGATCAGGGTAATCTTGGTGCTGGCGTTGCTTTCCGCCTCATGCACCCGTTGCTGGCCAATCTTCATGGCAAAGCTACGGAAATCGCTGAGGTCTTTTTCGAAAGCGATGCTCAGGGCGGAGATTTTGGTTTCCTGGATGTCGTAATAATCATCAACTTTGCCGGCCTTGATGGCATCGGCCATTGGCCTGACGCCCTGCTCCAGATAAGCGCGATAGCTGTTTTGCAAACGAGTGGACAATTCGCGCCCACGTTCGGTCACGGTGCCGACGCTGACAAAGCGCGCCATTTCCTGCTTTGACTGCGCAAGGTAATCATAAATGCGGCCCACCGTGGCATCAGACACTTCGATCTGGCCAATTTCGCGCTGGCGCACCGCCAGTGAGGCGGCCGTTCTGGCCCGCAGCGTCAGGTTGGAACTGCTGGCCAGCGATCCCAGTTCTTCCCCCAGGATCTGGTTCAGGGTATTTAACGAACGCGAGCCTTCGTTAATGGCGTTGACGCCGATCGTGCTGACCATAATCAACAGCAGCGTCATCAGGCTCAGCAGGGCAATCAGCCCGGCCTTGACCGTAATCTTTTTTAACATGAGTTGTTCCCGGCTTCAGAAATAGTGAGTTCTAACGTAGAGGAGGTAAAACGCAGAGCCAGACTTCGCCGACTCATTATTATTTGATGAAGTTATCGGCAACCGCGGGAAAAACTTAACGCCGTTGGAGGATTAATCTGGAAATTCAGTGGATGGCCGTCTGCCGGGGCGAGGGTGATGAAAAGGGCAGGAAATCGCAAAAGAGTCCGCTATAATAGCCGCCACTCCATTTCTGGTTTGATTAAAGGAAACCGACATGAGCTTGAACCTGGTCCCTGCTGGCAAAGACCTGCCGGAAGACATCTACGTAGTTATCGAAATCCCGGCCAACGCCGATCCGATCAAATATGAAATCGACAAGGACACCGGCGCGCTGTTCGTTGACCGTTTCATGTCCACCGCGATGTTCTACCCGTGCAACTACGGCTACATCAACCACACCCTGTCTCTGGACGGTGACCCGGTTGACGTGCTGGTGCCGACCCCATTCCCACTGCAGCCTGGCTCTGTGATCCGCTGCCGTCCGGTTGGCGTTTTGAAGATGTCCGACGAAGCCGGTGAAGATGCTAAACTGGTTGCCGTTCCGCACAGCAAGCTGACCAAAGAGTACGATCACATCAAAGATGTGAACGACCTGCCAGAACTGCTGCGTGCCCAGATCGCTCATTTCTTCGAGCACTACAAGGATCTGGAAAAAGGCAAATGGGTGAAAGTCGAAGGCTGGGCAGACGCTGCCGCGGCTAAAGCTGAAATCATTGCCTCTTTCGAACGTGCTGCCAAGAAGTAATTCTTAGCCGCCGTCCGATAAAAAAACACCGCTCTGTGAGCGGTGTTTTTTTTTTACTTTTCGTCGAGACGCTTCAGCCAGTCACCGCTATTAATCCGCGGGTAACCATCCACGCTGTGTTTATACAGGTAGATCCACGCACTCCCATAAGGCGTCTGAATCAGCTCGCGCTTATAGTCCTTGGTGTTGCTTTTCAGTTCGTCCAGCTCAGCCAAAATCGATGAGTTGATGCGGTACACCTCACAATGTACCGTGCCCTCTCCAGGGATCGCCGCCGGGTAATGGCCCAGATTATAAATCTGATAGCCTTCGAGCTCATGCTCGCCGAGCCATTGGGCGTTGGTCATCCAATGGCTGTTTCCCTGTTTGCGTCGTAAACTGCCGTAGACAATTATTCGCATCGCTAAAACTCAAACTGATAGAGCAAATCTAATGCCTGGTCGAGACCAGACACCGCTTCAAGATACAATTTAGGCATCAGGCGGTAACGCAACGTCAGCGTGGCCAGCGAGTCGAAAATGCCCACCCCATATTTTACTTGTAAGCCTGGGAGAACATAACCACTCACGACAACCTGGGAACTGTCGCCAACCCCCTGAGTATCCAGGGCCAAATTACTTACGCCAAACGCCTCGCCGATTTTACCCACAAGTTGACCACTTTGTGCAACCCCCATCCCAATTAACATTGAGGTCATTGCGTTGCCATCAGCGCCGGAACTGCCCAATCCCTGTCCGCGCAGCAGATAGGACAACGCTTCCTGCTGGGATTTGGCCGGATCCGAGAACACTTCCAGCTTCGGTGCATCCGCCAACCCAGTGACCCGCACCCCAGCGGTGACGTCGTCTTCGGTAGAATCCGGATTACGGATCGCCTCAAGATTGAGCAACGGCTGATCCGGCGGCCCAGAGAACATCAACTGGCCCTTGCGAACGATCAAATCCTGACCATAAGCATGGAAGCGACCGGAAGGGATGTCAATCTGACCGTTCAAGCCCAGGCCATTCTTATCCTGCACCACTTTCAGATCGCCCTTCAAACGGGCCTTCAGGCCAAAGGCATCCAATCGCACATCGTTGCCAACGTGGATCATCAGGTTGCTGTTGATCGGGATCCCCGCCGTTTTCGGCTGTATCGGTTTAAGTTGGTCATCCAGCATCACTTCGTCGGAAGAGACGCCCACCGCACTTTCCGGCAGCTCTTGTACTGTAATGCGTGCCCATGGAATGTCGACAGAGCCATTGAGTGAGAACAACTGCGGCGTTGCTTCGAATATCAGATCCGGCGAAACATCGATACGGATCATCGGCGGCACCGTCACCCGCAATTTATCGCCCTTGGCGGCGATACGCGCACGCCAGGCGTTGATGTCGCGCCAGTCAGCGTCGCCGGACAGATTAAGCTGACCGTGGGTGGTGCTGACCAGACCTTCCAGCGTCGAGGTCATACCGTCAAAGTTCATCGCCAGACGACCTTCGGTCATGTCAAACGGCATCCAGTGACCGTCGATATCGACCTTGTCCAATGCCATACGACCATACACCAAAGGTTTCTGCGCGTTACCGCCCAGACGCAGGTTGGCATTCAGCATGCCCGCGGCTTTCTCCCCCTGCATCAGCGCCGGATTAATCATCGCCAGGGAAATATTGGTGATGTTGACGTTACCGCTGATATTGCGACGCACCTGTGGATCGACAACCTGTACGTTACCGTCAAACTGGCCATTATTGGTCAGCTTGATCAACCAGTCGGCCTGCGCACGGCCATTGGTCAGCCCGGCATTAAGATTCAGCTTGTCAAAGGCAATCGGCAGCGCATTACCCTGCACCTGCTGTACCACCTTCACCCCGTTGCCCACCAGCGAGACTTTTGCCTCCGGCAGCGCACCACCCGGTTTCCAGCTCACGTCCGCCCGTCCGGTGAACACGCCACTCAGCGCCGTTTCCGGACCGAGGAAAGGTTTAATCATCGCCAGATCAAAGCGGTTCAGCACCACGCTAGCCTGGCCGCTCTGGCCAGCCTCGATGGTTTTCGGCACGCAGAGTTCGGCATTCGGGTTCTGCCAGCAGTGTGGCCCAATGCTGATTTTCTGTGCGGTATTCAGGTAATCAAGCGCAATAGCGCGGGTTAACCGCCACTCCCCCACCGGGGTATCGAAGCGAGTATTGTTCAGGTTGCCACGCCAGCGTTGCTGTTGGCGGTCAAAACTGCCCTGCAGCGCCAACTGGCCGGAAACCGGCTTGCCATCAATTTTCAATTGCAGCTGATGCTGCTTCTCACTGCCTTTGGCATCCAAAGTCAGCAGGTTGATGTCCAACGCATCCTGTTTCAGTTGTTCGACGCGTACCGCCAGTTGCCCCTGGATCTGGTCGCTGGAGCGTACGTCACCGTCAATTTTCACCCGGTTGATATGCAGCGCCTGCCACTGCAGACCGGAAGCTGTCAAGTCAGCCAGCAACTGAGGCGCCTGCAGGTTACCGCGCAGTTTCAGCAAGCCTTTCGCCGTACCACCCAATCCTGGCAGTGCCCCGTCCAGACGCGGTGCGTCGATGTTCGCATCCAGGTTCCAACTCTTCTCGTCCAGTTGGCCTTTCACGTTCAGTTGGTTGCGTCCCAGGGTCAGATCGATACCCGGTATTTTCCACTGGCCGGCAGCATTGCCACTGAGCGTACCGCGCGCGGTGACCTTGTTTTGCTTCACATTACCGTCGAGCTGCAGCACCGGCACCTGTAATTGCCAACTGCCACCGTGCAGACTGCCGCGGGTGGTGATCTTGCCATCCAGCTTCGCCGGCCATTCCGGCCACTGTTTGGCGGTATTGATGCCGCTCAGCGTCAGTTGTGAATTCCAACTGATGGCCTTGCTCCAGTCCACCAGCGCGGTCAGATCGGTATTGCCCTGCAAGGCTGCCAAACGCAGGCGATCCATTTTGAACTGTTCAACGTTGCCTTTGCCGTCCAGCGTCAATACCGCCGGTGGCAAGTCCTGCCCTTTGATGTTGGCGCGGGTCGACAACGCATAGTCTGTTGCCTTGCCGTTAAAGCGCAGGCGGAAATCGTTGATCTGGTACTGCGATTCGCCGCTCAGCGGCCATTTCAGCTGTTTACTTTGCAGCGTCAGCGCCAGCGGTAAACCGACTTCGGCCAGTTGGGTTTGCAGATCAAGCTGCGCGCCGACCGGACCGGACAGGTTTAGTGCCACCTTAAGTTCTTCACGCAACCCACCGCCGATGTTCAGTTTGACCTTTTCGCCCTTAAGCGGATCGATGTTCAGTGTGCTATTCGCCACCATCTCCACCGGCCAGGTGCCCGTCAGCGTGGCCTGTCCCTGTGCCGACAGCGTGCCTTGTGGGGATTTGACGTCGAAATTGTCCAGCTGGATATGCTGATCCAGAGTACTGGCCTGCAGCAGCAGGCTGGTGATCAGCACGTCGGTATCACCGGTCAACCGCAGCTGTTCGCCGCTGATCTCCTTAACGGTGATATCCAGCGGCAGGCGAATGTCCGGCAGATCCGGCAGCAACGGCTTGGCAAACAGTTCTTTCAAGGTTTCGCCCAGCGGCTTCTCTTCAGGCTGAGGAGCCGGCTTCGCGCCCTGATTGGCTTTTTCCTCTACCTTTTTCGCCACCTCAACCACCGGTTGCACGGCCTCCGGCAGTGGGTTCTGCGGCGTTTTCGGCAGGGCTATCAACAAGCCGCTGATTTTGGTTGGCAGCAGGGTCAGCGCACGTTCCTGCCACTGCGCCCCCGTGCGGAATTCGCCAAGGGAAATTGCCGTGTCGTCTACGCTGACTTTGACGTTGTTCAACGCCAGCATTCGCAGGGTAATCGGGTATGGTGTACTCAGGTTAGTGGTTGGCTCGCTGTTTTCTGTCACCGGCGCGGACGGCGTCATCTCTTTGGTTTTCACCACCACGTCCACGTCCTGTGCGGTCAGAGCATTGACACACAGCGAACTGTTTTTAAAACAGGCCAGATCGAGCGACAGATGGAACTGTCCGGCATTCACCGTCACGCCCGGCATCTGGTATTTCACGCCTTTCAGCGTCAGGTCACGCCAGCCGCCAGTGACACTGGCAATATCCAGCCCCGGCACCCAGCGCGCCGCACTGTTGATAACCAAATGCAGACCACTGGTGGTCCCGAGCAGGTATGCAACGCCGCCGATCAACAACAGCAGGACAATCAGAAATCCGAGACAAATCTTTTTTATCAGGCTCATAGTTCAGGCCCCAAACCAATATAGAACTGCACCCCGTGGGTGTCTTTATCCCCAACCGGAGCCGCGATATCCAGTTTCACCGGACCAACCGGTGACTGCCAGCGCACGCCGAAACCGGCACCGGTCTTAAAGTCGCTCTGCTTGATATCGTTCACCGCCTCGCCGGAGTCGACAAACACCGCGCCCCACCATTTGCCGGTCACGTTGTATTGATACTCCAGCGAGCCGGTCAGCATTTTGGAGGCACCGGTCAGCTTGCCGTCATCATCACGGGGTGAAATGCCCTTGTACTTATAGCCACGGATACTGCGGTCACCACCGGCGAAGAATCGCAGATCCGGCGGTACCCTTTCAAAGTCGTTGGTTTCTATCCAGCCCACCTGCCCACGCGCGACAAAACGGTGCTTGTCGGCCAGCGTGCGGATCCAGACGTTCTGCGCCTGCATCAGCGCAAAGTCCACGTCGGAGCCCCAGGTGCTGTCGGACACATCGATAGAATAACGCTGGCTGTCACCCCAGGTTGGCATCAAACCGCCGCGCGAGCGGGTACGGTTAACGCTGACGCCCGGGTACAGCAGCATGGTGGTGTTGGTGACGTTACCCTGAGTAAAGTGGTCAAGACGCCAGGTCAGGTTCAACGCCCGTTGCCAGCCGCTGGAGAGATCCCAGTTACGGGAAACCACCGCTTTTGAGGTGACGGACTTGGTATCGTTGAGATCGACGTTCTTGAAGCCGCCCTGCAGCAGGTAGTACTGCTCCAGCGGGTTCTTCAATAACGGGATTTTATAGGTCAAATCGAGCTGCTGTTCCGGAGCCGAAATGCTGGCGCTGGTTTCCAGACTGTGGCCGCGGTCATTGAGCCACGGCTTTTTCCAGGTGCCTTTGATCCGGGGACCCACGTCGGTGGAATAGCCCACCCCGGTTTCGATGGTGTTGCGCGTGCGCGGTGACACCAACGCATCTAACGGCAAAATCTTGTTCTCTTTGGCATCTTGGAAATCAGGGGACACCACCACCGAGTTAAACCAGTTAGTGGCGGACAAACGGCGATTCAGCTCGGCCAGATCTTCCGAACTGTAATAATCCCCCTGATGAAAGGGCACCAGATTTTGCAGATAGTCTTCACGGATTTGCGAGCCGGTGAACTTCACCTGGCCGAAGCGGTAACGCTGCCCACTGTTGAAATCGATGTCCCAATAGGCCTTATGCAGATCCTCCGCCACGCCAAGCTGACTCTTGGTCATATCGGCATCGAAATAGCCTTTACGCAATGCCAGGCCGGTCAGCGAACCTTTAAAACTGTCGTATTTGCCGTGATTGAGGATCTCGCCTATCGTCGGCTTGCCTTTTTTGACTAACGCCAGATAGTCGTCATCGGTTTTCGCGCCGCCCTCCAGCACGATATTGGTGCCGGCAATTCTTACCGGCTCACCGGGGTTAACCTTGGCGTGCAGCACCGGACGAGCCAGCCCTGGCCGGTCATCCAGCGTAAAGTCGATGGTTGGCTGATAATAGCCAAGTGCTCTCAGCCCCTGACGGACGGCTTCATCCACACGTGCGCGAAAACGGCCATCCGTACTGACCTCCTCCGGCGTGATGGACGACAAACGCACCCGGACGTTTTTTTCCAATTCCCCACTAAGTCCTTCAACCTGCAGCCGCACATTCGCCGAATAGGCCGCAGGCGTGGCGAGCAGCGCGCACAAAAAGCACAGGGCACGGTATCGTGGCACGTGTTCTCCTTAATTTATTTTACTTTCCTGTAATAACACTCGCTCTGGGGCCAGGGCCTACTCCGCGCTATCAGGACGGCGGCCCTTTTCAGCATTTTTCCAGACGCTGCATGTTACGGTTTTACTGCCGCAGTGAACTGGCGCATTCTTATCTTTTGGCGCTCTAGATACTGCGTTAAGCTGATACATAATCTCAATATGTAGCTTATTGTGGGCAAAGTTGCGGTTAGATACAACTTAACTGCCGCCTCTTGGGCCAATTCTTACTGTGACAACAGGAGTCAACCGTGGTGCCATTTTTTGATAAAACACAAACTGTCGACCAGGCAAACGCATTACCTGGCCGCACCACTCCCATGCCGGTTGCCACGCTTAACGTGGTCACCGATCACTCAATGACCCAAGTGCCGGACGGCATGGCGGTGGCGATCTTCGCCATGGGGTGTTTCTGGGGAGTGGAACGCCTATTCTGGCAGCAGCAAGGGGTTTACAGCACCGCAGCAGGCTACAGCGGTGGCTATACGCCAAACCCGACTTACCGCGAAGTGTGCAGCGGCCAAACTGGCCACACGGAAGTGGTACGCGTGGTGTTCGACCCGAAAATCATCAGCTACAAACAGTTGCTGCAGGTATTCTGGGAGAACCACGACCCGGCGCAGGGTATGCGTCAGGGCGGTGACGTCGGCACCCAGTACCGTTCAGCGATTTATACGCTGTCACCAGAACAGCAGGCCGAAGCGGAAAACAGCCTGCAGCGTTTCCAGCAGGCGATGAACGAAGCCGGTGATAAACGCGCCATCACCACCGAAGTGGCTCCGGCACTGCCGTTCTACTATGCCGAAGACGACCACCAGCAGTATCTGTTCAAAAATCCGGAAGGGTACTGTGGCCTGGGCGGTATCGGTGTTTGTTTACCACCACAGGGCTAAAACACCGATTGACGGTAATTTTTTAACCGCTGGCGGCCCCTGTAGGGCTGCTGCTATACTGTGCGGGCCGCCTCTGCGGCCCGATAACCTTCCTTCTGGTTGTTATCGCTACTTTTTTTACAATGTACTACCCTTCCTCAAGAGCGCCGTCATCCCGTCGGTACGTATGGATAGATTATGTTAAACAGTATTTTACTGATTCTTTTTCTGATCGCAGTGAGTGCGTTTTTCTCACTGTCGGAAATTTCTCTGGCTGCGTCACGCAAGATTAAACTGAAACTGATGGCAGACGAAGGTAACGTCAATGCCGCCAAAGTCCTCAAACTGCAGGAAACGCCGGGGTTGTATTTTACCGTGGTGCAGATTGGCCTGAACGCCGTGGCAATTCTCGGCGGTATCGTTGGCGATGCAGCCTTTTCCCCCACTTTCCAACCGATTTTCGACCGTTTCCTGTCGCCTGAACTGGCAGAGCAGGCCAGCTTCATCTGTTCGTTCGTGCTGGTGACCAGCCTGTTTATTCTGTTCGCAGATTTGACCCCGAAGCGCATCGGTATGATTGCACCAGAGACGTTTGCCGTCCGGATCATCAACCCGATGCGTTTCTCGATCATGATTTTCCGGCCGCTGGTGTGGTTCTTCAACGGCATGGCAAACCTGATCTTCCGCCTGTTCAAACTGCCGATGGTGCGTAAGGACGACATCACCTCTGACGACATCTATGCGGTGGTGGAAGCCGGGGCTCTGGCAGGCGTGCTGCGTAAACAGGAACATGAGCTGATCGAAAACGTGTTCGAACTGGAATCACGTACCGTGCCTTCGTCGATGACCTCGCGTGAAAGCGTGGTTTACTTCGATCTGCGTGAGACCGAAGAAAGCATTATCCAAAAGGTCTCGACCCATCCGCACTCCAAGTTCCTGGTGTGTGACGGCAATATCGACCAGGTGGTCGGCTATGTGGATTCCAAAGACCTGCTGAACCGCGTGCTGGGCAATCAGAGCCTGGTACTGAGCAGCGGCGTGCAGATCCGTTCGGCGCTGATCGTGCCGGATACCCTGACGCTGTCCGAAGCGCTGGAAAGCTTTAAAACCGCCGGTGAAGACTTTGCGGTTATTCTCAATGAATATGCGTTGGTCGTGGGTATCATCACACTGAATGACGTGATGACCACGCTGATGGGCGATCTGGTAGGCCAGGGCCAGGAAGAGCAGATCGTGGCGCGTGATGAGAGCTCGTGGCTGATTGAGGGCGGTACACCGATAGACGATGTGATGCGTGTTCTGCACATTGATGAGTTCCCGCAGGCGGGCAACTACGAAACCATCGGCGGCTTTATGATGTACATGCTGCGCAAAATCCCGAAACGCACCGACTTCGTGAAGTATGCCGGCTACAAGTTTGAAGTGGTCGACATCGACAGCTACAAGATTGACCAGCTGTTGGTGACCCGATTGAGCGACAAGCCGGCATCGGTGCTGCCGAAGGCACCGGAAGAAAATCCCGTAGCCTGATCCCAAGCGATAAAAACGTCAGCGGCCCCAAACGGGGCCGCAATTATTTTAGCTTTTGCAGGGTACTTCAATAGCTCGTTCGTCAACCCATCTCGGTCTGCAACAACAACACCTGACGGTTAACCTCTGACATCACGCTGAAGTGACGCCGGTCGCGAATTTTCGGCAGCAGAATTTTCCCTTCGTCGAATTCGAACGCGCCTACATCTTTGATATACAGCCGGCCACGAAACAGGGTCTTTACGTACTTCGCCACTTTCAACGGATTATAACGCTGGAAGATTCTCATTCTATTACTCTCCTCCGTTTGGTCCATGCGCTCAGCTAGCCGCCAAGGTGGCAGCCTCTAAAGTAAGAACGCAACTTGATTGCCATGTAGTAGACCTAGTAAAGACCATATCGTTCACTTCCGCCCGGATATCTTCACTGGATTTACACTTTTTGACAGAATTGTATATGATAATATATAACTTTTTCAGTATATCCCTTCAAAATACAGGCATTACTCCCCAGAAGGAAAAACTGAGACCCGGCTAACAGGACAGACCTCCGATCACCACCTATGCTTTAGGCTGTCGGGTGCTGTCGGCACCGTTTCCCCTTCAAGGAGAAGGCATGAAAAAAAGTAACATGCTCATTGTATCCCTGCTGTTTGCCCCCCTTTTGGCCTCTGCGCACAACTTCCAGCTCCAGCAACGCATCGCGCCGGTCGGCGTCAGCGACAAGGGAGAGTTGAATTACGCTAATGCTAAGTTTAGCTATCAAAACTGGAATAGCGCGCAGCTCAGTGGGAAAGTGCGAGTCATCCAGCATATTGCCGGACGCAGTTCCGCCAAAGACATGAACGACTCACTGATAGAAGCAATTAAGAAAGCCAAGCTACCGCACGATCGTTACCAAACGACGACAATCGTGAACACCGACGATGCCCTGCTCGGCACCGCGATGTTTGTCCGCAGCAGCATTGAAGACAGCAAGAAAGAGTTCCCCTGGTCGCAGTTTGTGGTCGACAGCAACGGTAACGTGCGTAAAGCCTGGGATCTGCAGCCGAAGGGGTCAGCCATTGTAGTGCTGGATAAGCAAGGCAGGATCCAGTTCGCCAAAGACGGCGCGCTGACGCCGGAAGAGGTGCAGCAGGTAATGACCCAACTGCACCAGCTCCTGGCGAACTGATTTAGAACAGCGAGACCCGGAAGCCGGGGTTGAGGAAAGATTCACGCGGTGTATAGAGCAGCGGTCTGCCCTGCCAGTCGTGGATCTGCGCCCCGGCGGCCACCGCGACTGCGTGACCGGCAGCGGTATCCCATATATTGGTGGGCCCAAAACGCGGATAGAGCTGCGCTTTGCCCTCTGCCACCAGACAGAACTTCAGTGAGGAGCCGACAGAAACGGTCTGATGCTCCCCCAACTGTTTCAGGTAATCCTTCAGTTCTTCGTCACTGTGCGAACGGCTCACCACCACCAGCGGCGGATTGGCATTACTGACGCCAATCACCTGACGCTGGCCCTTTTCTTCTTTCCAGGCTTTACCGCGCTCTGCCAGATACAGTACGTCGATCGCCGGGGCATACACCACGCCCATCACCGCCTCACCGCCTTCTATCAGCGCGATATTTACCGTGAATTCGCCGTTACGATTAAGGAATTCCTTGGTGCCGTCCAGCGGATCGACCAACCAGTAGCGCGTCCAATTCTGCCGTACTTCCCAGGCCGGTGGATCTTCCTCCGACAGCAAGGGGATTTCCGGCGTTAGTGCCGCCAGGCCACGTTTGATTATGTGGTGCGCTGCCAGATCGGCCGCAGTCACCGGGGAGTCATCTTTTTTCTGTGCGACATCAAGCGGTTGTTCACCGTCATACACCGCCATGATTGCCGCGCCCGCCTCGCGGGACAGTTGGCAAATTTGCTCTAACATCATTCACCTCAGATAGGCAGTTCCGTGGGTCATTTCCCCTTTCTCATTGCTAGCAGCCTAGTTTTTTTTGCATGGAATATCCATCACAACGATTTAACCTGCGGTAATCGTTCAAGTCTTTGCCGTCACAACTGTGACATTTCCTGCGCTCCCTCGGCTAATTTTCTGCCACACTTCACAGTTTGGTGAGACGACCAATGTTAATTACATGTCCCTCTGCGATAAAACTCGAAAAATGGAATGGAGAAAGCCAACAATGATGAAGCGTCCGCTGACGTTGTCTGCCCTCGCGGTGCTGGTTTGCGCCTCGGCGCAGGCGGCAACGGTCGATCTGCGCGTGCTGGAAACCACTGACCTGCACAGCAACATGATGGACTTTGATTATTACAAGGATAAACCGACCGATAAATTCGGCCTGGTTCGCACCGCCAGCCTGATTGAACAGGCCCGCCAGCAGGCCGCCAATACGGTACTGGTGGACAACGGCGACATTATTCAGGGCAGCCCGCTCGGCGATTATATGGCGGCCAAGGGTCTGAAACCCGGTGATGTACACCCGGTATATAAAGCAATGAATACCCTGAACTATGTGGTCGGCAATATCGGTAACCATGAATTCAACTACGGGCTCGACTACCTGAAAAATGCCATTGCCGGTGCCAAATTCCCGTACATCAACGCCAACGTGATCGACGCCAAAACTCAGAAACCGCTGTTCACTCCTTACATTATCGTCGATACACCGGTAAAAGACCGTGACGGCAAAGAACATAGTTTACGCATCGGTTATATCGGCTTTGTACCGCCGCAAATCCTGGTGTGGGATAAAGCCAATCTGCAGGGCAAGGTCACCGTCAATGACATCACCGAAACGGCTAAACGCTACGTGCCGGAAATGCGCAAACAGGGCGCCGATCTGGTCGTCGCTATTCCACACTCCGGCCTGTCCAGCGAGCCCTATAAGGCCATGGCGGAAAACTCGGTGTACTACCTCAGCCAGGTGCCAGGCATCGATGCCATCATGTTCGGCCATGCTCACGCGGTATTCCCAAGCAAGGATTTCGCCAATATCAAAGGGGCTGACATCGCACAGGGTACGCTGAATGGCATACCGGCGGTGATGCCGGGCCAGTGGGGCGATCACCTCGGCGTGGTCGATCTGCAATTGAATAACGACAGCGGCACCTGGAAGGTCATGGCAGCCAAGGCGCAAGCACGACCGATTTACGACAAAGAGACCAAGAAATCGCTGGCAGCGGAAGACGCCAAACTGGTGAAAGTGTTGGCGGAAGATCATAAAGGCACGCGGGACTTCGTCAGCAAGCCAGTCGGCAAGGCTGACGACAACATGTACAGCTATCTGGCGCTGGTACAGGATGACCCGACGGTGCAAATCGTGAATAACGCGCAGAAAGCCTACGTCGAGCACTATATTCAGGGCGATCCGGATTTGGCCGACCTGCCGGTTCTGTCAGCCGCGGCACCGTTCAAGGTGGGCGGACGCAAGAACGATCCGGCCAGCTTTGTTGAAGTGGAAAAAGGTCAGCTCACCTTCCGTAATGCGTCCGATCTCTACCTTTACCCCAATACGCTGGTGGTGGTGAAGGCCAGTGGCAAAGAGGTGAAAGAATGGCTGGAGTGTTCCGCCGGGCAGTTCAACCAGATCGACGTTAACAGCAGCAAACCCCAGGGCCTGATCAACTGGGACGGTTTCCGCACCTATAACTTCGATGTGATTGACGGGGTTAATTATCAGGTCGACGTCAGCCAGCCGGCGCGTTACGACGGCGAATGCCAGTTGATCAACGACAAGGCAGAGCGCATTAAGGATCTGACGTTCAAAGGCAAACCGATCGATCCGAAAGCCACCTTCCTGGTTGCCACCAATAACTACCGCGCCTACGGCGGCAAGTTTGCAGGAACCGGCGATCAGCACATCGCCTTCGCCTCACCGGATGAGAACCGTTCGGTACTGGCGGCTTATATCAGCGCTGAAACCCAACGGCACGGCGCGGTACGGCCACAGGTGGATAACAACTGGCGCCTGGCGACGTTCAGCAGTTCGCAGCCACTGGATATCCGCTTCGAAACCTCACCGAGTGACAAAGCCACTGCGTTTATCAAAGCGCACGCCCAATACCCGATGAAAGCCGAAGGGACAGACAGCGTAGGTTTTGCGGTTTATCAGATTGATTTGAGCCGTAAATAAATAAGCAGTAGGCCGAGGGAGTCTACCTTCCCTTGGCCATCTACCCCTTTTACTCTCTGGCGCGACCTTTAAATTGCATTTATAATACATGTTATGAATTCTTTCATTTAAAGAGGCACTCCCATGGATTACCGTAACCAATCCCTTGGCGCTCTCGCCATCGCCATTCCCCGTGCATCGCGCCTGTTCCGCCTGAACGATTTGGATTTCTGCTGTGGGGGCAAACAAACGCTGCAACACGCCGCCGAGCGTAAAGGACTGGATATCGAGCAGCTAGAGAACCAGCTGGCTACCCTCGCCGCCGAACCGGAACCAAGCCATGATTGGCGCACGGCGCCCCTCGGCGACGTGATTGACTATATCCTGCCACGCTTCCATCAGCGGCACCGCGAACAACTGGCCGAGTTGGTGCTGATGGCGGAAAAAGTCGAACGGGTTCACGCAGACAAGCCCACCTGTCCACGCGGTCTGGCTAAACAGCTGAACCTGATCCGGCTGGATCTGGAAAATCATATGATGAAAGAAGAACAGATCCTGTTCCCGATGATCAGACAGGGGATGGGACGCCAGGCGTCTGGGCCGATCTCGGTAATGGAACATGAGCATGACGAAGCGGGCGAGCAGTTAGAAGTGGTGAAATTCCTCACCAATAACGTGACGCCACCGGAAGGAGCCTGCAATACCTGGCAGGCGCTGTATGGCGGTATAGACGAGTTCATCGATGATCTGATGGAACACATCAATCTGGAAAATAACCTGCTGTTCCCTCGCGCGCTAAACAGCGCATAAAACAAGGGCGCCACCAAGGCGCCCAGAGAAACCTGTTATAGGATTACAGGATTTCCAGCAGTTCTACGTCAAACACCAACGCGCTGAATGGCGGGATGGATGCGCCTGCACCACGCTCGCCGTAGGCCAGGTCATGTGGGATATACAACTGCCATTTGGAACCAACCGGCATCAGGGTCAGTGCTTCGATCCAGCCTGGGATCACGCCACTAACCGGGAACTCAGCCGGTTGGCCACGCTCTACAGAGCTGTCGAACACGTCGCCGTTAATCAGACGACCGGTGTAATGCACACGCACGCGATCCTGACGGGACGGGATTGGGCCATTGCCCTGCTCCAGCACGGAGAACTGCAGACCGGATTCGGTCAGCGTCACTTCGTCACGCTTGGCGTTATCTTCCAGGAACTTCTGACCTTCAACGGCCATTGCCTGCTGACGCTCACGACGCACGGCATCCGCACGTTCGTGGATTTCACGCAGGGCACGGTGAACCACGTCTACCGGAACCGCCGGGGCATTCCCTTCCAGCGCGTCACGCAAACCTGCCAGCAAAGCTTCCGGTTGTAAACCTTCCAGACCGGACTCTTGCAACTGCTGGCCGACCTGTAAACCAATCCCGTAACTCGCTTGCGCTTCAACGCTGTCAAAAGAAGGGGTTGTCATGGGGTTTTCCTTTAGTCTGTAAAAAGTCGAAAGCGCAGCATAACAGCGCCGCAAAGCCGGGTAAAATCTTGTGTGGAGAATGATGACTTTTGTCGTAGAAAAAGAAACAATAACCTTCTGTTAACGCCCGCTCCCGCGATCCCAGGCGAATCGCCTGCCGCAACAGGCATGAGTTTGCTGCTGCCTTTCACTTCAATCAGTTAGCGGGCTATACTGGAAGCAGGGCATCGGGCCGTCGGTACAGCCTTTTGTACTCTGATATTTTACGCCGTTGAAGAGAGGTCACCATGGGCAGAATCTCGCCCAGGAGAAGGAAAACCACCCGTGTCTACCAGCCATTGCTGCGCACCTGGCTGAACTTCAGCCAGCGCCTGAAACCAGGCTCCGCGCCAGAGGCGGTAGAAGATCCGGAATCAGAACAACCACCGGAAAAAGGTAAGGGACAGAATATCAAAGCGTTACTGCTGAAGATCTGGCACCTGCCGGACGGTTTTGGTTGGATGGAACCATTACCCTATTTTCACCGCCGCTGGACCCTGATTTTCGGCATCATCCTGCTGCTGGCGCTGCTGTGGCCATATTCTTCGGAAAACAGCGGGCAGCCCTTCCCGGTCACCCAACAGGATAACAGCGTCCCATTGCGGGCCGATTTGCAAAATGACGCTCAGCAACAGCACGCCCCAGAGGCGGAACCGGCGGGTAACTGGCAACGCTACCAGATCCAGCCGGGCCAGACGCTGGCGCAGTTGTTCCGCGACAATAGCCTGCCGGTGAACGAAGTGTTCGCCATGGCGCAGGTGGAAGGCAACGACAAGCCACTCAGCAATATGAAGGCCGGCCAGGAAGTGCGTATCGAACGGGATACCAACGGTGTTATCACCGCCCTTTCGGTCACTACAGCAGATAATAGCCAGGTGCTATTCCGCCGCCAGGCTGACGGCAGCTATCGCCGCGAGCGTTAATTCGCTAACTGCGCCAACAGAAAGTCGCGCAGCACGACGCCCTGGTTGTGCTGTGTGTCTTTACTGCCATAAAGCAAGGTCACGGGTTGCCCTTGCCGTAATAACGCCACCAGCGGCTGCCAGGCGTCATTTTCCGCCAGTTGCCGTCGGTAGCGGCTTTCAAACTCTTCCCACTGCTCGATATGCTGATGAAACCACTGCCGCAGTGCATTATCCGGCGCGACCTGCTTTAGCCACTGTACGCCCTGCAACCGTTCCTTACTGACGCCTCGCGGCCACAGTCGATCAATCAGATAGCAGTTCTCCGGCGCCGGGCCGGTAAAGTCATACACACGCTGTAGGTTAATCTCTGCCATTTGCCGCTGCTCCTCACCCAGGGTGATAACAGGGTAACGCGTTTTGCCGGACGCAGAAAAGCAAAACGCCAGCACAAGGCTGGCGTTTTAACTTGGTGAGCAGCAGCAATTAAGCTTCTGCTACCACAACTACATTCAGCTGTGCGAATACGTCGCTGTGTACCTGGAACTGAACTTCGTGTTCACCAGTGGTACGCAGAACGCCATTCGGCAGACGAACTTCGCTCTTGGCAACTTCAACGCCAGCCGCAGTAACTGCGTCAGCGATGTCGCGGGTGCCGATAGAGCCGAACAGTTTACCTTCGTCGCCTGATTTAGACGCGATGGTGACTGAACCCAGTTCGTTGATCTTGGTTGCGCGAGCTTCAGCAGCAGTCAGAATTTCAGCCAGTTTGGCTTCCAGTTCTGCACGGCGTACTTCGAAGAACTCTACGTTTTTCTTGGTAGCAGGAACAGCTTTGCCCTGTGGTACCAGGAAGTTACGGGCGTAGCCCGCTTTAACGTTAACTTGATCACCCAGGCTGCCCAGGTTTGCTACTTTATCAAGCAGAATAACTTGCATTACCTTATCCTCTTAAAGTCGTTAATAGACGGCGGCCGATTACTGATGACGATCAGTTTATGGCAGCAGGGACAGGTAGCGAGCACGCTTGATGCAGCGAGCCAGCTGACGCTGGTATTTTGCACGAGTACCGGTAATACGGCTCGGGACAATTTTACCGCTTTCGGTAATGTAGTTTTTCAGCGTTGCGATATCTTTGTAATCGATCTCAACAACGCCTTCCGCTGTGAAACGGCAGAACTTGCGACGACGGAAATAACGTGCCATTAGGCTAGTCTCCAGAATCTATCAATTCAATCTGCTCGGCATGCAACACCGTCTT
This sequence comes from Serratia proteamaculans, assembly GCF_008830365.1. Lineage (GTDB taxonomy): Bacteria > Pseudomonadota > Gammaproteobacteria > Enterobacterales > Enterobacteriaceae > Serratia > Serratia proteamaculans. The sequence continues at coordinate 439,584 of NZ_WBKI01000003.1, forward strand.
GTTCAGTCCATTGCGCCCTTGATGGCTGCTAATGAAACCTGAAACGGTGAGAGGCGTACCGACCGTTATACTTTGAGTAATGGCCTGATGGGCTTTGCCGCTGATAATCACCGGCATACGACACCAGGCTTGCCGGGTAAAACCGGCTTCCACTTGCACTGAACGGTGCTCAAGCACGAACTGGCAATGTGGAATACCTGACGGGCTCACTTTACGCGTCGGCGTCTTGCACACAGTGCCAGACAACGTCAGCCGATTAGCCGTCACGGTAAATTACTCTTCAGAATCCCCAGCATCTGCATCATCTGCGGTTTCGTTAGCGAAGTCTTCGCGGCGATCGCCACGACGTTCGTCTTTCGCTTTAACCATCGGAGATGCTTCAGTTACCGCGTGCTTAACGCGCATAACCATGCTGCGGATAACGGCGTCGTTGAAGCGGAAGTTTGTTTCCAGCTCATCGATCGCTTCCTGCGGAGCTTCAACGTTCAGCAGAACGTAGTGAGCTTTGTGCAGTTTGTTGATCGGGTAAGCCAGTTGACGGCGGCCCCAGTCTTCCAGACGGTGAATCTGACCAGCAGCGTTAGTGATGGTAGCACTGTAACGCTCGATCATGCCCGGAACCTGTTCGCTTTGGTCAGGGTGGACCATAAAAACGATTTCGTAATGACGCATCGAATTGCTCCTTACGGATTATTCAGCCTCCTGTCAGGGTCAACCGCGGCCCATGGAAGCAAGGAACGTGTATGTGTGTGCGGCTGAAAAAATGACGCGTAATCATACTTGCGCAGGCTGAAAAACTCAAGGGTCGAAGGAGGCTTATTATCGGCAATGCGATGCGGACGCATAAATAGCACGATTTGCTGTCGGTAAAACCTATGTACACAAATCCATCAGTTCAAAAAATCTCTCAATAAAATCATCACTGCCGTGTGAACTTCATTCATTTTTTTTGAAAGAGGTTGTCAAAATGACGGCCTATTTAATCCGGCGGTAAGGTCTAAAATGGTAGTTATCCGCCGCAGACAGCGCGACGAAAAAGATTTTAGGTTATTCAATACATGCAAATAACTTTTTGCTGCACTGGCATCGGCTGTCAGGCCGTTGAAGCAATCAGTTAAGAGAGGCAATTATGAAAAGTATTACCATCGCTACCGCCATTGCTTTGCTGTTTTCCGCCAACGTCATGGCCGCGACCGAGATCACTTCCCATCAGGCTGACCAACGTCAGAGCGTAGGATTCGTCACGCTGAACCAAAATGTGGTCTCCCCGGATGACGCCACCAGCCAGGTGAGCAAGATAGCCGATCAGCGCGGCGCCACTGCCTATCGGATCATTGCCCTGCATGAGCCTGAAAACAACAGCACCATCCACGTCAGCGCCGAGCTGTATCGCTAAGTGAAAATGCAGTACCAGGGAAGCAAGTCGTGCCCAAAACAGCCAATTAAAATACGCAAGTCACCATCAGCCCCCTGCATGCAGGGGGCTTTTTTTACAGCGTTCTCGCGAAGAAATCAGCGGTGGCACTGAGCGCCTGCGGCGTAATGCGATGCTTGACCCCCGGCTCGGTGAGCAACGTCAATTGCCGGTCCCAGCCGCTCTGGCGCAGTTCAGTCGCCAACCGCAGGCTTTCTGCCGCCGGTACCAGATCGTCCGCCTCACCGTGCCACAGCAACAGTGGGCGGTCGGCAATTTTTGCCAACTGGTGCTCCAGACCGTAATCCGCCAGCACGGCAATGCGCGCGTCAAAGCCGCTGGGCGACAAAGGCTCCCCCTGCTCATCCAGCGGCGGGAACAGCGTTTGCGCCAGAGAGGTGTAATAACCTGCCCCCATCAGACTGGCAGCAGCCCTCACCCACGGATAACGGGCAAAGCTGCCCAGCGTCGTCATCCCGCCCATTGATGCCCCAGCCACGCCAATACGCCCTCCTGCAACCAGACCGCGCTGCTCAAAATGCGCCTTCAGTGCCGGTAACTCGTCAATATTGCGTCGGAGGATCTCCCAAAATCTGGCCAGTCGCTTCGGTTCATCACCATCAAAACGCTCGCCGTGCAGATCGGCATCTGGCAGTACTACGCGAAACCCGACCTTGGCTAAGGCATAGGCAAAGTAGGCATAGACTTCTTTCGACGAGGTATAGCCATGGTAGAAAAATACCGTCGGCAGCGGTTGATGATACTGTCCCGCGGGCAGCGCGTGGATCACCGCAATGTCTCCCACTCGCTCGTCATAGATTTCAATCATCCGTTTTCCCTCTGCGTTTCTATTGGCCTTCATAATGGCAAACTTGCGCTAAAAAGCATTAGCTCAATCTGTTCCAATTTATAATGGGTTACACTGAAATCATGCTATCCGCTATACCGAGGTGCCTATGAAACCGTCCCGCCTGTTACTGCCCCTGACGCTGGTCACGCTGCTTAGTGCCTGTGGCATGATGACCACTACGCCAAAAGCCCCGCCGGCACCCACCGGGCAAGCGCAAGAGATCACCCGGGCGCAAACCGGCAGTCTGGTGAAAATGGGCACCACCAGCGCGCTGGTCCGCGGTAGTCCAATGGATGTAGAGGCGGAAATTCAGAAGAAAGCCAACGCCAGCGGTGCACGCTATTACATGATCATGATGAACAGTGAAACCGTGGTTCCCGGCCAATGGTATTCGCAAGCGATCCTGTACCGGTAAACGCTGGAGTTTTAAAAAGATTTACATTGGCTTTGCACAGACTGAAGTTGGCTGTTGCACACTGGCGGTCAGCGCGCCGCAGCCTGCGGGCGTGGATCCAAGATCCGACCAAGGGGAACGCCATGACACGCTCCGCCGCACTCACCGCCCTCCTGCTTTCAATGGGGTTACTCAGCGCCAGCGCCCAATCTGCTGAATTGGCGCCCGCAGACCGCGTTACGCCGCTTAGCGAAATTGCGGAAATCACCCTGAATAATCTGTCCGGCTCGCCTCAGGATGTCGAACAATTGATTGCCCGCAAGGCTGATGAGCATGGCGCGAGCTATTACCGGATCCTGCGGCTGGAAGAACAGGCGCATCAGCCAGGCTGGTGCGCCTCGGCAATACTCTATCTTTAGTAGGTCATACAGGCCGCATTCAACACGCCGCCACTGATCGATACGCCCCCCAGGAAAATCCCGGCAGCTACGTGATTAGCTTCAATCTTGTCACTGATACGCGGCATGTAGATTTTCACCGCCGCAAACAGCAGCAGCTGTACCACCAATGCCACCACGCCCCATAACAGGTAGTCCAGCAGGCTGACTGAGTTGATCGCCGCACTGGCCAGCGGGATCACATAACCCAGGCAGGCACCGACAAAACCAAAGGCGGCTGACTGATTGTCGGCCTTGATCAACGCCCATTCGTCATGCGGCGTAATGCGGGTATAGACAAACAAAAACACCAGAACCATGGCAAAGCCACTGAAGAAATAAGAGGCGAATGCCGCCAACGCGCTGAGAATATCCATGTCATTTTCCTGGTCAGAGGTCAGTATCCCTTACGGGCCAAGTGCTGAATTAAAAAGCTTTTCCCGCTGTAGCGCCACTGTTTTCCCTAGCCTCCCATCGCTCGGGCGAACAGCGTCTCGCACAGTCGGTCTGGTAATGCTCGTTCACCGCGGGCATCAAGCATCATTTGGCACCAGGCTTCCGCCAACGGCGGTGAACTGTAACGCAGAAGCTGTGCCGCGGCGAACAGATTGAATAACGCGCCGGTAACCGTCCGGCCCTGCTCTTCCTGGGGTTTGCGCATCAACTGGAGCAGACGTCGCCATTGGTGATCAAAGTGGCGGTTCTGTCCCCTGACCTCGCCAAACTCAAGCTCCAGCGCCTCCTGCACCACCGGCAACTTTCCCCAGGCCCGCATCACGTCCAGACACATAATATTGCCGGAACCTTCCCAGATACTGTTCACCGGCATTTCACGGTACAGCCGCGGCAGTTCACTCTCTTCACAGTAGCCAATACCACCCAGCGCCTCCATCGCTTCACCGATAAAAGGGATGCCCTGTCGGCAGACTTCAAACTTCGCCGCCGGGGTCATCACCCGACACAGCGCCTGTTCCAAAGGGGCTCCGACGCCGATGCTGTCATAGGCTCGCGCCAGGCGCATCAGGGCCGCCGTTTGCCCCTCCAGCCGCAGCGCCATCCGTGCCAACACCTGACGCATCATCGGTTGTTCGATCAAGGGTTTGCCGAACGCCTGCCGCTGCAGAGCGTGGTATAACGCCACCGATAGCCCGCGCCGCATCAAACCCTGGCTGCCCAACGCACAGTCAAAGCGCGTCAGACCGCCCATTTTCAGGATATGCCGCACGCCATCTCCTTCCTCGCCCACCAGCCAGGCGCTGGCATCCTGAAACTCCACCTCACCGCTGGCATTGGAACGATTACCCAGTTTATCCTTCAACCGCTCCAGCCGTATGGCGTTGCGCGTGCCGTCCGGCAAAATACGCGGCAGAAAGAAGCAGGACAAACCGCCATCGGCCTGCGCCAGCACCAGATGCGCATCGCTTTGCGGCACCGAGAAGAACCATTTATGCCCCACCAGTCGGTAAGCCTCCCCCGGGCCGCGGGCCGCTAACGGGCTGGCGGTGGTGGTATTGCTCAATACGTCGGAACCGCCCTGTTTTTCAGTCATCCCCATGCCAATCAACAAACCGCGCTTTTGCCCACCGGGCAACAAATGCGCATCATAACGGTCGGAAAGCAGCGGCGTCAGCCAAGATTGGAATTCTGCAGGTAATGAGCGCTGCAGCAGTGGAATAGCGCCAAAAGTCATGGTCACTGGACACAGGGTGCCGGCTTCGACCTGGGCATGCAGTACAAAGCGCGCAGCGCGTGCCACAAACGAACCAATGCGGGCATCCTCCTGCCACGGCAGGTTATGCACCCGGTTGGCAATCAGGCCCTGCATCAGGATATGCCAGGCGGGATGGAAACGGACATCGTCCAACCGCTGGCCGGTGGCATCATAGCGCAGCAGCTCCGGCGGATTGGCATTGGCCAGTCGCCCCAGCTCCAGTGACTCCTGGGTGCCCAACTGTTGGCCCAGTGAGGCCAGCACCTCGACATCCCAACCGGCTTGTTCGCGCTGTACCGCTTCATGCAGCGGCGTATCGGACAGGAACAAATTACTGTTCCCCAGTGGCTTCGGCTGATTAAAAACGGTGTGTGTATTCCAGACCATGGGCTTGCTCCCTGATAAAAGCGTCAGGAGTAATTATGGTCGTCAGGGGGATTTCTGCCGCAGGTAAGATCACAGGGTGGGAATTGAGAAAGTAATAAGGGCGCAAAATTCTGCGCCCTTACCGGTAAATCAGCTGCGCTGACGCACCGCTTCAAACAGACAGATGCCGGTGGCGACTGAAACGTTCAGTGAAGATACCGTGCCTGCCATCGGGATGCTGATCAACTCATCGCAGTGCTCGCGAGTCAGGCGACGCATGCCTTCGCCTTCCGCGCCCATCACCAGCGCCATTGGGCCAGTCATTTTGCTCTGGAACAAGGTGTGGTCCGCTTCGCCGGCAGTACCGACGACCCAGACGTTCATTTCCTGCAGCAAACGCAGGGTTCGCGCCAGGTTGGTCACGCGAATCAACGGAACGTTTTCCGCCGCGCCGCAGGCCACTTTTTTGGCCGTGGCATTCAACTGGGCAGAACGATCGCGCGGAACAATGACCGCGTGTACACCGGCCGCATCGGCGCTGCGAAGACAGGCCCCGAGGTTATGCGGGTCGGTCACGCCATCCAGCACCAGCAGGAACGGCGTATCCACGCTTTCAAGCAACTTCGGCAAGTCATTTTCCTGATACTGACGCCCTTCGCGCACCCGGGCGATAATGCCCTGATGCACCGCGCCCTCGACTTTCTCATCCAGCCACTGGCGGTTTGCCACCTGGATCACAATGCCGGTCGCTTCCAGCTCGGCAATCAACGGCTGCAAGCGGCGATCGTCACGCCCTTTGAGGATAAACACTTCCAGGAAGCGTTGCGGATCGTTGTCTAACAGGGCCTTGACGGCATGAATACCGTAAATAATTTCGCTCATGATGCTCTTTTAACTGTGCGGCTGGCGTATGCCAGCCGGTGATAATGACGTGTGGCAGATTAAGCCTGCTCAGCACCTTTCTTCTTGCCGGCGCGTTTGGCCTTGGTCGCCGACGCTATTTTCCGGGTTTTGTCGGACACTTTCTTGGCTTTCGCCTTTTTGTCTTTCTTCACCTTGTCAGCGGGTTTGGCTTCGTCTTTACGGAAGGCGCTGTCAGGTTCAAAATTGGCTGGCGCTTTGCCACCACGACGTTTGCGTGGCGCAGAAGTACGGCCTGCACCGGCCCCGCCACGCAGAGTGCGTTGGCCACCATTCTTGGCACGATCGCGTTCGGTTTTGCCTTCACCACGCGGTTTGCGAGTGCTGGAGACCAGAGCGAAGTCGATTTTACGCTCGTCCATATGCACCGCTTCAACGCGGATCTCCACCGTATCGCCCAGGCGATAAACCACGCCGGAGGATTCGCCAATCAGACGCTGACCGATATTATCGTAGCGATAATAGTCATTATCCAGCGATGATACGTGCACCAGACCGTCGATAAACAAATCATTCAGGCGGACGAAGAAACCAAAGCCGGTCACGCTGGCAATAATACCGCTGAACACTTCGCCAACGTGATCCTGCATAAAGTCGCATTTCAGCCAGTCGGCCACGTTACGCGTAGCTTCATCAGCACGGCGTTCGGCCATCGAACAGTGTTCGCCCAGCTGCAGCATTTCTTCAAACTCGCTGTGCCAGCCACCGGTCGGCGTCCAGCGCTCTTTCGGCTCGCCGTGCTCTTTAGCCAGCTGATATTTGATCGCGCGGTGCATCGCCAGATCCGGGTAACGGCGGATCGGTGAGGTGAAGTGGCCATAAGAAGCCAGCGCCAGACCAAAGTGGCCCCGGTTTTCCGGATCGTAGACGGCCTGCTTCATGGAGCGCAACAGCATGGTTTGCAACATTTCATGGTCAGGACGTTCGGACACTTCATCCATCAAGGTAGCGTAGTCCTTCGGCTGCGGCTTGTTACCGCCGCCCAACGTCAGACCCAGTTCGCCCAACACGCTGCGCAATGCGGTAATGTGATCGTCGCTCGGACGATCGTGCACACGGAACAGCGCCGGCTCGTTATTCTTCTCAACGAAGCGCGCCGCGGCGACGTTCGCCATAATCATGCACTCTTCGATCAGCTTGTGGGCGTCGTTACGCACCGTTGGCTCTACGCGCTCAATACGGCGTTCGGCGTTGAAGATAAACTTGGCTTCTTCGGTTTCGAAAGCAATACCGCCACGTTCGGCACGCGCCTGATCCAGCACCTTGTACATGGTGTGCAGTTCCTCCAGGTGCTTGACCAGCGGGTGATAATGCTCACGCAGCTCCTGATCGCCCTGCAAGATGTGCCAGACTTTGTTGTAGGTTAAACGGGCATGAGAACTCATTACCGCTTCATAGAATTTGGCCGTCGACAGACGCCCCTGCGCGGAGATGGTCATCTCACACACCATACACAGGCGGTCAACCTGCGGGTTAAGCGAGCACAGGCCGTTGGACAGCACTTCCGGCAGCATCGGGATAACCTCCGACGGGAAGTACACCGAAGTCGCACGGTTACGCGCTTCGTCATCCAGCGCCGTGCGCGGACGTACGTAGTAGCTGACGTCGGCAATAGCTACCCACAGGCGCCAGCCACCACCGCGTTTCTTCTCGCAGTAAACCGCATCATCGAAATCGCGCGCGTCTTCACCATCAATAGTCACCAGCGGTAACTGACGCAGATCGACACGGCCTTTCTTGGCGGCTTCCGGTACCTGTTCGCTGAGGTCGGCAACCTGTTTTTCTACCTGTGGTGGCCAGACATGCGGGATCTCATGGGTGCGCAGAGCGATATCCACCGCCATGCTGGTGCCCATTTTATCGCCGAGGATCTCAACGATCTTACCCACCGCTTTGGTACGGCGGGTCGGACGCTGGGTCAGCTCAACCACCACCATAAAGCCCATGCGCGCACCGCTGGCGGCCTCGGCAGGGATCAGGATGTCAAAGCTCAGGCGGCTGTCGTCCGGCACCACAAAGCCGGTACCGGCGTCCATAAAGAAGCGGCCGACGATTTGGCTGGTTTTTGGCACCAATACGCGGACGATACGCGCTTCACGGCGGCCCTTACGGTCTGCAGCCATTGCCTGTGCCAGCACCACATCACCGTGGATCGCCATTTTCATCTGCTCGGCTGACAGATACAGGTCGTCTTTGCTGCCTTCAATACGCAGGAAACCAAAGCCATCACGGTGACCGATAACGGTGCCGCGCAGCAGATCAAGACGTTCCGGCAGTGCATAACACTGGCGGCGGGTAAAGATTAACTGACCGTCACGCTCCATCGCACGCAGACGGCGGCGCAACGCTTCTAAAGGTTCTTCACCGGTTAAATTCAGCTCTTTGGCCAGCTCTTCGCGGCTAGCCGGCGTTTCTCTTTTCGCCAGATGGGCCAGAATGAATTCACGGCTTGGGATTGGGGATTCATATTTTTCTGCTTCTCGTTCCAGGAATGGATCTTGTGACATTGCGGTTCCTCCGTTGTCATCAGCAGGGTGCCACTGAGCCTTGTCTTCTCAGCGACGCTTTATTCGACAAGCAATAGCTTGTAGAGCGATGGATTGTCTTCGACCATATCGGCCAGCGTATGGCTGTCCAGCTCTTCAAGGAAATTCTGTACGCCCTGTTGCAGCACCAGTTTCAGGCGGCAAGCAGGGGTTATGTGGCAAAAGTTACTGCTGCAGTTAACCAGTGAGAGCGGCTCCAGCGCCCTGACGACATCGCCGAGGCGAATGGTTTCGGCCGGTTTGCCCAAACGGATGCCACCGTTCTTACCGCGCACTGCGGTCACAAACCCAACCCGGCTTAACTGATTGATGATCTTTACCATATGGTTTCTGGACACGCCGTAGACCTCGGTAACTTCCGAGATGCTGGTCATTTTGTCCGGTGGCAGCGAGGCCATGTAGATCAACGCCCGCAGGCCGTAATCAGTAAAACTTGTTAACTGCACATCTACCTCTGGGTATCATTTTACCCGTCTGATACGCCGATTTTCGGCATTATTCAAAAGATTACTTATTGGATAATAAACCAGCCAGAGAGTTCGCCGCTAATTATTTAGCGTATCTCGGGCACTGGACAGGTTAAAGAAAGGATTTTTCGAAGTGAAACCGCAACCGGGGAGAAAAATGATAAAAACAAACCGGGACATAGCCCGGTTTGTTTTACTACAGCAAGGCCAGATTATGCGTCGAACGGGTCGCGCAGGATCATGGTTTCGCTACGGTCTGGGCCAGTAGAGATAATGTCTACCGGTACGCCAGTCAGCTCTTCAATGCGCTTGATGTAGTTCAGCGCCGCCTGTGGCAGTTTGCTGTGTTCTTTCACGCCAAAGGTGGTGTCGCTCCAGCCCGGCATGCTTTCGTAGATTGGCTCGATACCTTCCCAACCTTCAGCCGCCAGTGGAGTGGTAGTCATTTCGCGGCCGTCAGGCATGCGGTAACCCACGCAGATCTTCACTTCTTTCAAGCCATCCAGCACGTCCAGCTTGGTCAGGCAGAAGCCGGACAAGGAGTTGATCTGTACTGAGCGGCGAACCGCTACCGCGTCCAGCCAGCCGGTACGACGACGACGACCCGTAGTGGCGCCGAACTCGTTACCCTGCTTACACAGGAACTCACCGGTTTCGTCGAACAGCTCAGTTGGGAACGGACCTGCACCCACACGGGTGGAGTAGGCTTTAACGATGCCCAGCACGTAATCCACGTAACGCGGACCAATACCTGAACCGGTAGCAACGCCGCCAGCAGTGGTGTTGGAAGAGGTCACGTACGGATAGGTACCGTGGTCGATATCCAGCAGGGTGCCTTGTGCGCCTTCGAACATGATCAGATCGCCACGCTTGCGCGCGCCGTCCAGCAGTTCGGACACATCAACAACCATGGCGGTCAGGATATCGGCGATAGACAGCACGTAATCCAAAGTCGCCTGGTAATCAACGGCTTCAACTTTGTAGTAGTTGACCAACTGGAAGTTATGATAATCAACGATTTCCTTCAGCTTAACGGCGAAGGTTTCTTTGTTGAACAGGTCGCTAACGCGCAGACCGCGGCGAGCAACTTTATCTTCGTAAGCCGGGCCAATACCGCGACCGGTGGTGCCGATAGCTTTCGCGCCACGTGCTTTCTCGCGCGCGTTATCCAGCGCAACGTGATAAGGCAGGATCAGCGGGCAGGCTTCGGACAGTAACAGACGTTCGCGTACCGGGATGCCGCGTGCTTCGAGTTCACCCATTTCTTTCATCAATGCGTCTGGAGCCAGAACCACACCGTTGCCGATGATGCTGGTCACATTTGCACGCAGAATGCCTGAAGGAATTAAATGAAGGACGGTTTTTTCACCGTTAATAACCAGAGTGTGGCCAGCGTTATGGCCCCCTTGGTAGCGCACAACATATTGAGCCCGTTCGGTCAGCAGGTCTACGACCTTGCCCTTACCTTCGTCACCCCATTGAGTGCCCAGTACGACGACGTTCTTACCCATTTTAAAAATCACCGGTTGCTTAAAAATGGATTCTACCACCGTAATTCGTGAGTTTCAGCACTTTTAGCATAGGGTTGCATATTTTTTAGGCTAAACTTTAAACCCCTGCGTGTGTACGCAACATGTAGTAGATCACGCAGCCCGCAACCACTATTCCACCGCCAAATCGACGCAGTGTTGCGTCAGGAAACTGGGTCATCGCCAGTATCATTTTACGCCAGGCCTGCGGGAACAACATCGGGCCCAAGCCTTCCAGCACCAAAACCAGCCCAAGTGCCAGCCAGATCGTTGAATTCATCAGTGACTCCCAAAAAGAAAGGGCCCGCGTTTAAACGGGCCCTCGATCATTAACCTGTCGTGGTTACTTGCGCACGGAATCAGGCGACTTCATATAGCGGAAGAAATCGCTGTCCGGGCTCAGTACCATCACATCCTGGTTACTGCTGCTGAAGCTGGTTTCATAAGCACGCAGGCTACGGATGAAGGCGTAGAAGTCTGGATCCTGGCTGAATGCGTTAGCAAACAGTTTGGCCGCTTCGGCATTACCGTCACCACGAGTGATACGCGCCGTACGTTCGGCTTCTGCCAGGGTACGAGTCACTTCATAGTCTGCAGTCGCGCGCAGCTTCTCAGCCTCTTCCTGACCCTGTGAACGGTGACGACGGGCTACCGCTTCACGCTCGGCGCGCATACGTTGGTAGATTGCATCAGACACTTCGGCCGGCAGGTTGATCTGCTTGATACGCACGTCGATCACTTCGATACCCAATGCCGCCATGCTGTTCGGGTTAACCTTCGGCAGTTTGCCGGTGGTTTCCTTTTCAACACGCGCCGCCGCAGAGGCGATAGCGTCATCGGCTTCGGTGGTCGCCACTTCCTGGTCATCACCCACGGTACCGGTGTTCAGCGCGTCACGTACGTCGGACATCAGCTTGCCGCGCGAGTCGGTTACGATGTCTTTCACATCCAGACGACCAATCTCGGAACGCAGACGGTCACTGAATTTACGTTTCAGCAGCACTTCGGCCTGTGAAACATCACCGCCGCCGGTTGCCAGGTAGTAACGGCTGAAATCGCTGATACGCCATTTCAGGTAGGAATCGACGATCAGGTCTTTCTTCTCGCTGGTAACAAAGCGGTCAGCCTGGTTGTCCATAGTCTGGATACGTGCGTCCAGCGTTTTCACTGACTCAATGAACGGGATCTTGAAGTGCAGACCCGGCGCATAAACCAGCGGTTTATTGTCGCTGTCACGCAGTACCTTGCCAAAACGCAGCACGATGCCACGCTGACCTTCCTGAACCACGAACAGAGAGGCGTACAACGCCACCAGCACCGCGAGGACGATTACTACAAAAGACTTACGCATTGATTATTCTCTCCCTACGCGAGTGGTGTCGTCACGCTGTGCATTAGCCCGGCGCTGGTCCATGACCGAGCCGTTGCTGGTGCGCTGGCTGCTGGAGCTGGCGCCGCTGTTGGCAGATGTACCCGGGTTGAGACGAATCAGGCTGGTGTCTTTACTGCCGTCAGCTGCCGCGCCGGCTTGGCCACGCAGCATTTGATCCAGTGGCAACACCATCAGATTATTGCCTTTGTCATTCACCAACACCTTACGGGTGTGGCTCAGGACTTTTTCCATGGTTTCGATATACAGACGCTCGCGGGTAATTTGCGGTGCAGACTTGTATTCCGGCAACAGCTTGGCAAAGCCAGCAACCTCACCCTGAGCTTCCAGGATGGTACGGTCTTTATACGCCTTGGCATCTTCTAGCAGACGCTGCGCCTGGCCGTTCGCACGTGGCTGAACTTCGTTGGCGTAAGCTTCTGCCTCACGGATGTACTGCTGCTCGTTTTCACGTGCGGCAATCGCATCATCAAATGCGGCTTTTACCTCTTCCGGCGGACGAGCGGCCTGGAAGTTGACGTCCAGCAGCGTGATGCCCATGTTGTACGGACGAATAGTTTCTTCCAGTACGCGTTGGGTATCGCTACGCACGATAGTACGACCTTCGGTCAGGATCTTGTCCATGGTGTACTTGCCGATAACACCACGCAGGGCGCTGTCAGTAGCCTGGCTCAGGCTGTCGTCGGCATTGGTCACGCTGAACAGATACGCTTCCGGATTAGTTACGCGGTACTGCACGTTCATTTCTACGCGCACCACGTTCTCATCGGAGGTCAGCATCACGCCAGAAGCGGCCAGTTCACGCACCGATTCCACGTTGACCGGACGAACTTCATCAATGAAGGTCGGTTTCCAGTTCAAACCTGGCTGTACCAGGTGACTGAACTTGCCAAAACGAGTCACGACACCGCGCTCGGCTTCTTTGATGGTGTAGAAGCCGCTAGCGCCCCAAATCACCACCACCGCAACCGCGGCGATACCGATAATACGACCGCTGAGGCCAGGACCCGAGGCGCCCGTGCCGCCGCTGTTATTGCCATTGGAGCCTTTGCCCCCGCCCAAGCCGCTCAATTTCTTGCTCAGCTTGCGGAAGATATCGTCCAAATCAGGTGGCCCTTGATCGCGACCGCCTTTGTTATTACCGCCAGAGTTGCCGCCATTGTTATTGCTGCTCCCCCACGGGTCGCGGTCCTGTCCGTTATTACCGGGCTGATTCCACGCCATGTTTTAGCTCCATATTCTGTGATTGGGTACTTCAGGCTTACGCGAAGCTCAAATGTAACAGGATATGATCATACTATAAAGTTAATCAGATCCTGTTCCTGTTTGCAGATGCGACGCCATTCGACGATGGGCATACGCACCACCACGCCAATGCTGCCGTCTTCTTCGTTCCACTCTTTCTCAATTGCCTGAAGCTGGTAAAAACGGCTACGAAGACGGCCTGCCTCTGGCGGTAAGCGCAGCTCATAATGCGCGATTTCCCCCGATAAGCGCTCCGTCAACGCCTGATACAGCAACGGGATACCTTCACCGCTGGCGGCGGACAGCCACACCCGGATCGGTAAGTTTTCATCGTTGCGGTCGATACGCGGAACAAAATCATCCAGCATATCTATTTTGTTCATCACTAACAGTGTAGGGATCTCATCCGAGTCAATCTCTGCCAGCACGGTATTTACCGCTTCAATGTTTTCATCGACACGGGTATCCGCGGCGTCGATTACATGTAACAGCAAAGAGGCCTGACGCGTTTCTTGCAGCGTTGCCTTGAAGGCGGCCACCAGATCGTGCGGCAGGTGCCGGATAAAGCCTACGGTATCCGCCAACACGGTATCGCCCACATCGGCCACATCAATGCGCCGCAAGGTTGGATCCAGGGTGGCAAATAGCTGGTCTGCAGCATAGACATCAGCAGACGTTATTCGATTAAACAGGGTGGATTTACCGGCGTTGGTGTATCCCACCAGCGATACGGTTGGCACTTCAGCACGGGTACGCGCACGTCGGCCCTGTTCACGCTGCTTAGCTACCCGCTCCAGGCGGCGTAGAATCAAGCTAATGCGATCGCGTAACAGACGACGGTCGGTCTCTAACTGGGTTTCCCCTGGCCCGCGCAGGCCAATCCCCCCTTTTTGACGCTCAAGGTGCGTCCAGCCACGAACCAAACGCGTGGCGATGTGACGCAGCTGCGCCAGCTCTACCTGCAGCTTACCTTCATGGGTACGGGCACGCTGGGCAAAGATGTCTAGAATCAACCCGGTGCGATCGATCACCCGGCATTCGCACAGGCGTTCAAGGTTTCTCTCTTGCGCCGCAGAAAGGGAGTGATCAAACAGGACAACAGATGCGCCACTGGCTTTTACCGCATCTGCAATTTCTTCGGCCTTTCCTTCACCGACAAAGTACTTGGGATGTGGGGCTTTGCGGCTACCAGTCACCACTTGCAAAGCTTCGACACCCGCAGAGGACACCAGGGATTCGAACTCACTGAGATCTTCTGTATCTTTGTCTTGCGAGAAATAGATATGAACCAGGACGGCCTGCTCACCGGCTTCATAACGGTCAAACAAGCGTGCAACCTCTCAAACGGGAACCCGTGAGTTTGGGGGACATAAACAGCCCACGGCTGCTTATGCTCCCCGTCATGGTTGACTCGCAACGCGCTTTATTCAGCGTCATCGCTTTCCTGCTGCGGCTGTTGCGGCGCAGACGGGTTGTTACCATGGTGATAATTACTGGTGCCGCCGCTCGGAGTATTGCTATGGTGCGAAACCGGGCGTGACGGGACAACGGTAGAGATAGTGTGCTTATAAACCATCTGGCTCACCGTGTTTTTCAACAGGATGACAAACTGGTCAAAAGACTCAATCTGGCCTTGCAGCTTAATACCATTCACCAAATAAATAGAAACCGGAACACGTTCACGACGCAATGCGTTCAGGAACGGATCTTGCAAAGATTGCCCCTTAGCCATTCTATCTTTTCCTTATTTGCTTGTTGTTTTTAACTAAGAACCTGTCGGCTCTAAAATAAACGACCTAAAAAATTTGCGCGCTGAATACTCATCAATTGTACACAATCACTCAACCTATGCACTAACAACCTGTATTACCGAGTCCAAAGCCTCTCCCGGCTTCTCGCTGTCCAGCCAATGTACCGAGTCCCAGCCTCGTAACCAGGTCATTTGGCGCTTGGCCAACTGACGCGTTGCGCAAATACCACGATAAACCATCTCATCGTAACTAATTTCGCCAGACAAATATGACCACATCTGGCGATAACCGACACAGCGAATGGAAGGCAAATCCGTATGCAAATCACCCCGTGCAAAAAGTGCACGCGCTTCCGTTTCAAAACCTGCCGCCAACATTTGATGGTACCGCAGCTCGATACGTTGATGAATCAACTCACGGCTGGTCGGTGCTATCGCAAATTGGTGAACATGATACGGCAACGATTCACCCGAAATTTTAGTCAGTTCCGTTAAAGTTTTACCCGAAATAAAAAAAACTTCCAGTGCTCTGGACAGTCTCTGCGGATCATTCGGATGAATTCTCAATGCCGCAACCGGGTCAATCTCTTGTAACTGACGGTGTAAAACGTCCCAACCCTGCTCTGCCGCCTGCTGTTCGATGCGTTCGCGCACCGCCGGATCTGCGGGCGGCAACGGCGATAATCCTTCCAGCAACGCCTTGAAATAAAGCATGGTGCCACCCACCAGCAGCGGGATACGCCCGGCAGCGGTAATGGCAGCCATTTCTTTCAGTGCGTCGGCACGAAAATCCGCAGCGGAGTAGGCCTCGGCAGGATCGCGTATATCAATCAGCTGATGCGGCGCCTGCGCCAATTCTTCAGCGCTCGGTTTGGCCGTGCCGATATCCATACCGCGGTAAATCAGCGCGGAATCCACGCTGATCAATTCCACAGGCAGGCGTTCACGCAGCGCGATCGCCAAAGCGGTTTTGCCCGAGGCGGTCGGCCCCATGATAAAAATAGCCGGGGGACGTGGTGTCATTTCAGTTTCAATCATGCCTAAGTGCTGCCAGTGCAGCCTGTAAATCAACAGGTTGTAAAAGTCCGCTCGGTGGTGATTTGACCAGCTGCGGGCAAAGTCGTTCAACGTCGGTCAACAATTGTATCGCTTGCGAGGTATTCCATTGCTCATGTTCGCTCCCTAAATGGCGGGCGAACCAGGTAGCCAATACCGCGGGCGACATCTCCTGATGCTCGGCCAAGTAGCCTAACAGTTCGGGTATCAGTTTTTGTAAATTTTGTTGGCGTAATGGTAAAGGTACTGCGCGCAGCGTCACACGCCCATGATCTGACTGCAGATCCAGCCCCATTTTTACCAATAGCGGCTGATGGTGCACACAGGCAGCCGCCTCTTGCTTGTTCAACGTCAGCTTGATCGGGATCAGCAGCGGCTGAGGCCGCAAACCTTCTGGCGAAGGATTGAGTTGCGCCTGGCGTAGCCAGCGTTCGGCCACCGGCAGATTAAGCAACATCAATTGCTGACGGTTTTCAATCAGCGCATAGCAGGGAGGGTAGATCATCAGCACCCGACCGAAACTGTGCTGACTGCCGGCCAGCGGCGTTTCCTGCTCGGTTTTTACCGGAGGGAACAGCGGCTGTTTCGGTGTTTCTTGCCGTAGAGGCTCAGCAGCCGGAGTGGCCTGCAACAGTTTGCTGTACAGCTCACCTTCACGTTTCTGATAACCACCGCCCGAATGATAAGCAGGTTGTGGCGCACGCTCACGCGCGACGGCAGGTTCGGTCGATGCGGTTTCGCGGCGCGGTGCCGGCTGCGAGAAATGGTTGCCACCGGCGGCGACGCGGTTTTCCGGCTGCCAGACGGGTGCAGATGGCTGATCTGTTTCCTCGGCCAGCGGCAATGGTGCATTGCCAACCTGCTGCAATACGGTGGTTACCGCCTGATAGATAAAGTCGTGCACCAGCCGCGCCTGATGGAAACGCACTTCGTGCTTGGCCGGATGGACATTCACGTCCACCTGATGCGGGTCAACCTCGAGATACAGCACATAAGCCGGCTGCTGGTCGTCTTTCAGTTGATCCTGATAGGCCTGGCGGATGGCGTGATTGATCAAACGATCGCGCATCATGCGGCTGTTGACGTAGCAATATTGCATTTCGCCCAGTTGGCGCACGCCGGCAGGATCGGCCACCCAACCGCGAATGGTCAGATCACCGTGCTGCCAGGATATGTTCAACGCATGCTGTAAAAAAGCCGGTCCACAAATGCTGCCCAGGCGACGCTCGTACTGGCTTTCATCTTTCGCCGCACGATACTGGCGCATCAGTTTGCCATTGTGGCTCAGGTTAATTGCCACATCAAAGCGTGCCAGCGCAATGCGTCGCACCACTTCATCGATATGGCCGAATTCGGTTTTCTCGGTGCGCATAAATTTGCGCCGCGCCGGGGTGTTGTAGAACAGATCCAAAACTTCCAGCGTGCTGCCTGTCGGGTGCGCCGCTGGTTTGACCGTCACCGCCTGATCGCGGCCTTCGGCATAAGCCTGCCAGGCTTCGGTTTGTTCTGCGGTGCGAGAAGTGAGAGTCAAACGGGAAACCGAGCTGATGCTGGCTAAAGCTTCACCGCGAAAGCCGAGGCTGACAATGGCTTCCAAATCATCGAGGGTGCTGATTTTACTGGTGGCATGACGGGCCAGCGCCAGAGCCAAGTCATCCTTGCCAATACCGCAGCCGTTATCGCGGATGCGAATCAGCTTGGCGCCACCGCGTTCGATATCAATATCAATGCGCGTCGCCCCGGCATCCAGACTGTTTTCCACCAGTTCCTTGACCACAGACGCGGGGCGCTCGACCACTTCACCGGCGGCAATCTGGTTGGCAAGCTGGGGCGGTAACACCTGGATGGGCATGCTGACTCCTGTAATGTGGGCACTAGGCCTGCGGAATGGTCAGCGTCCGATCCAGCGGCGCGACGTCCGACTTCAGTTTATTCACGCGTTTCAGGTCGCTGACGCTGACACCATAACGACTGGCAATAGATGTCAAAGTATCACCGCGGCTCACTTTGTGCTTCGACGGCTTCTTCACGCTGGGCTTGGCCTTGGCGACCGTGTTGGCAGCGGCAGTTTTACCCGCCGGTACTTTGAGGCGCTGGCCGACCCACACGCCATCCTTCTTCAGCTTGTTCAACTCACGCAACGCCGCCATGGTGGTGCCATAACTGTCGGCGATACCGGAGAGCGTTTCCGCCCGTTTCACCACGTGAATCTGTGTTTTACCGCTAATGCGGCTGCTGCCGGTCGAACTGACGATCGGTGCAGGCTGACTGACGTCTGGTGTTGAGGAGTTAACCGCCGCTGCGACGTCCAGCGGTCGGTTTTCCACCTTTGGGTCGGCTTGTAGCGGATGCGCCAGGAAATAACTGCGCAGGCCGTTATGGATCGCCTTGGCAATTTTTTCCTGATACGCGCTACTGCCGAGCAGCCGCTCCTCCGTGCTATTACTGATAAATCCTGTTTCCACCAGCAATGATGGAATGTCCGGCGAACGCAACACGCCAAGGCTGGCATGTTCCGGACGACGTTTATGCAATGAACCGACGCTCTGCAACTGCTGCAAGACTTTAACCGCGACATCGTAACCCACGCGTTGCGAGTGACCGAACTGCAGATCCAGCACCGCCTGGCTCAGGTAAGGGTCCGCCTGGCTGTTGGCCAGCAGATCACCCGCCCCACCCAGTAATTCAGACTGTTTCTCATGCTGTTCCAGCCAGCCCGCCATCTCACTGTTGGCGCGGCGGTTGGACAACACCCAAACCGAGGCCCCATTGGCACTGCGGTTTGGCGCAGCATCGGCGTGAATGGAGATCAGCACGTTTGCGCCCTGCTTACGCGCCACGTCGGAACGTCCCATCACCGAGATGAAGTAGTCGCCATTACGGGTTAAGACTGGTTTGAATTGAGGATCGGCATCCAGCAACGCCTGCAGGCGACGAGCGATGGCAATAGTGACATTTTTCTCTTTCAGACCGTTCGGCCCGATGGCACCCGGATCCTGACCGCCGTGACCGGCATCAATCGCCACCACGACCCGATCGCCGGAACCTGCGGAAACGCGGCTGCTGCGCGGCGTAACTTCCGATGCGGTACCTGCAACCACTGTTGGCTTATTGGTGAAGGGGTTCGAACCGCTCGGTGCTTTACGCACCGGGACTGGCTCAGGCTCAGGTTCACTCACCACCGGCGTTTGGCCTGTTGGCTGGCTCACGGCCACCGGAGCAGGCACCGGCACCGGGGCTTTACGCACGACATTTGTATTCGCACGGCCTTCGGCGGCAATGGTAAACACCACGGTATAAATACTGCCGCTCTGGCGTGTCGCCACCCGGGTCTTCGCGCGCTGGGTCAGATCAAACACCAACCGCACGCTCTGGGCATCTTTCGGCGTACTGGAGCGAATGCTTTTCACCAGGTTTTGTCCGCTAAAATTCAGCGGCAGACCGCCAACTTTGCCTTTCTGGTTAACGTCCAGGACCACCCGGTCAGGTCCGTGCAAAGGGAAGAAGGCATAATCCGGCGGGCCATTGAAGCTCACCGAAACCGTAGCTTCGCGCTGGGCATTGGTGACTTTAATATCAGACAGCGACGATGCCGCCAGCGCACTGGCCGCACCCAAGGGCCCCAATACGGCGATCAGGGCGATTACGAGTAGTTTTCTCAACGCATACGTCATTGCGGCGTCATTCCTGTGGCCCGTGAATACGGTCTAAAAGCTGGCTGCCGTAGGCGGAAACCGCCTGAATTTTTGCCTCTCGCCCCTGATCCTGATAGCTGAGATGCAGTTCCAGATCCGGTTCCGGCAATACGCCCGTGCCCTGCTGTGGCCATTCCACCAGGCAAATGGCATCCTGCGCAAAATAATCGCGAATACCCATAAATTCGAGTTCTTCCGGATCGGCTAAGCGATACAGATCAAAATGGTACACCGCCAGCGGTTGCAGCGCATACGGCTCCACCAGCGTGTAAGTTGGGCTTTTAACGTTGCCCTGATGCCCCAATGCCTGCAGGAAACCCCGGCTGAAGGTGGTTTTACCGGCACCCAGGTCACCATAAAGATAAATTACGCTGGCACGATCGCACGCCTTAGCCAAGACGGCTCCCAATGCGACAGTCGCTGCCTCATCCGGCAGAGGTAAAACGAGTTCTTTCATTCGATAGTTTCTATTTATGCCAACTCAGGATTAACGTAATAAGGAATTTCAGGCAGTAAATCACTCGCCAGCATCCCCCTGATTCCTTGTCTTGCCGCCACGCGATCGGCGGCTGCGCCATGCACCACACATCCGGCACAGGCAGCATCATACAGCGAGAGCTTTTGCCCCAGCAAACCGCCGATGATGCCCGACAGGACATCACCCATCCCGCCAGAAGCCATGCCGGCATTGCCGACGTCAGCGATCGCCATTTGGCCTTGCCGATCGGCAATCAGCGTGCCGGCACCTTTCAGCACGGCTATGCCACCGTATTGCGCCACCAGGTTACGCACTGCAAGTAAGCGATCACTCTCAATCTCGGCGGTACGGCACCCCAATAGGCGTGCCGCCTCCCCAGGATGCGGGGTAATCACACGATTCTGACGCTTCTCGGGGTTTAATGCCAGTAAGTTAAGCGCATCCGCGTCCCATAACGCCGGTTTATCACTGGCTTGCAATACTTTCAGCGCATTCCTACCCCATTCTCCCTGACCTAATCCCGGTCCCACGACCAGCACATCAGCCCACTCGAGTGCCTGTTGCAGCGCCTCATCACTCAAAGGCTGCACCATCAGCTCAGGTCTGGCGGTCAGCAAGGGTCCAACATGCTCAATGTGAGTGAGTACTCGCACCAGTCCTGCACCGCTGCGTAATGCCGCTTCTGCCGCCATACGTATCGCGCCACCAAAGCCGTGATCGCCACCGACCACCAGCAGACGCCCTTGTTCACCTTTATGTGAGCAGGGACGACGCGGTTTCAGCCACTGGGGCAAGGACTCGGCAGTAAGCCGCTGAATCTGTGTCGGTTGCTTCGCCAACCAGCCAGATAATCCTAGCGTACTCTGATGAAGTTGCCCGACCCAGTCACGGGCCTGACCGGTCAACAGGCCCGGTTTGAGGGCAATAAACGTCATAGTGTGCCTGGCGCGGATCACCGCCCCAGGCGCAGCGCCGCTTTCAGCCAACAGGCCAGAGGGAATGTCGAGTGCGATAACCGGTGCGGGGTGGCGATTAGCGGTTTCAATCAGGGCAGGGTACGGCGCTCGTGGTGCGCTGCTCAACCCGGTGCCAAGCAGGCCGTCGATAATCAGGTCGATGCTTTCCGGCCAATGGCTCTCAGCCGGAAGAATTTCGCCGCCAGCAGCCAGCCAGGCCTGCCGTGCTTCGGCAGCCTCAGGCGGCAGTGGGCGCGTGCCTTCGCAGGCGATCAGGCTGACCTTGACACCAGCCGCCGCAGCCAGTCTGGCGACCACGTAACCGTCACCGCCATTGTTGCCATGACCGCACAGCACCAGCCAGTGGTGGCCGGCCGGGTATTGGTCAAGCGCCAGGGTATAAGCGGCCTCTCCGGCACGTTGCATCAGTTGGTATAGTGAAATACCTTGCGAGGCGGCGGCGCGGGCTTCCGCACGCCGGATCCAGTCCGCAGACCAGACAGAGTGTGATAAACTGTCAGAGTATTGTTTTTCACTGTGGCCCGTCATGACTCACCCCCTCGATCTCAATCAGCTAGCCCAACATATCAAGCAATGGGGCCAATCGCTAGGATTCCAGCAGGTAGGCATCTGCGACACCGATCTCAGCGCGGAAGAGCCCAAACTGCAGGCGTGGCTGGACAAACAATACCACGGCGAAATGGAATGGATGGCGCGCCACGGCATGCTGCGCGCCCGGCCGCATGAGCTACTGCCCGGCACGCTGCGAGTCATCAGTGTTCGCATGAACTACCTGCCGGCCAAAGCGGCCTTTGCCAGCACATTACAAAACCCTGAATTGGGCTATGTCAGCCGCTATGCGCTGGGGCGGGACTATCACAAACTGCTGCGCCAACGGCTGAAAAAGCTCGGCGACCAGATCCAGGCCTATTGCGGCGAGCTAAATTTTCGCCCTTTTGTTGACTCCGCACCGGTGATGGAACGCGCCTTGGCCTCCAAGGCCGGGATTGGCTGGGTTGGTAAACACTCACTCATTCTCAATCGCGAAGCCGGTTCCTGGTTCTTTCTCGGCGAACTGCTGATCGATTTGCCCCTGCCGGTAGACAAGCCGCAACAGGAACAATGTGGCCGCTGTGTCGCCTGTATCACCACCTGCCCGACCGGCGCCATCGTCGCGCCCTACACGGTGGACGCCCGACGCTGCATCTCCTACCTCACCATCGAACTGGAGGGCGCGATCCCGGAAGAGTTCCGCCCACTGTTAGGCAACCGTATTTACGGCTGCGATGATTGCCAACTGATCTGCCCGTGGAACCGTTTCTCACAGCTCACAGACGAAGATGACTTCAGCCCACGAGCTGCGTTGCATGCGCCGCAACTGATTGAACTGTTCGATTGGACGGAAGAGAAATTCCTGCGCATTACCGAAGGGTCCGCTATCCGGCGAATCGGCCATTTGCGCTGGTTGCGTAATATTGCCGTGGCATTAG
Organism: Serratia proteamaculans; assembly: GCF_008830365.1. Lineage (GTDB taxonomy): Bacteria > Pseudomonadota > Gammaproteobacteria > Enterobacterales > Enterobacteriaceae > Serratia > Serratia proteamaculans. Next base: position 462,279 of record NZ_WBKI01000003.1, read on the forward strand.
GCAATGCCCCTTATCAGGATGCGATAGTCATTGCGCTGCGCTCCCGGTTGGAACAGGACGCCATGCTGGACGAACATATTCATTGGGCGCTGGAGCAGCAGTTGGGACGGCGCGAGGCACAGGGTATAGAAGTACAGACAACGCAGAAAAAACGATTGATTCGGGCTGTGGAAAAAGGATTACCGAGGGATGCCTAAACCCTTGCTTCCAGGCCCAACAGTCACTCTGTGGATTTGTGCATAAAAATAAAAATGCTTTGTCTTTCAACTGCAACAAAAAGAGCAAGTGATCGGTATAACGTTTTTCGATAAATAAAAATGCTTACAAATCAATGCAATAAATATTTCATTTCTGTGGCGTTGATTTTTTGAGCTGAGGGTATTATGTACGCTACCTGTGGATAAGTCTGTTCACAACATTTCGACAGGGTATGTATAACGGGACAAGAAGCCGCGCCGATAAAGGCGTTGGACTAAGTTAAACCGAAGATAAAATTGGAGCGGGAAACGAGACTCGAACTCGCGACCCCGACCTTGGCAAGGTCGTGCTCTACCAACTGAGCTATTCCCGCATTGAGATGCTTGTGCATCCGGCCATCAAACAACAACATGGCCTTTGAATTTTTTGGAGCGGGAAACGAGACTCGAACTCGCGACCCCGACCTTGGCAAGGTCGTGCTCTACCAACTGAGCTATTCCCGCGTCGCATGGGTACTACCTGATACTTTTTTATTCATCACGCCACATAAAGCAGCATTGTTGAATTTGGAGCGGGAAACGAGACTCGAACTCGCGACCCCGACCTTGGCAAGGTCGTGCTCTACCAACTGAGCTATTCCCGCCCGGCGTAACGATGTCGGAACTAAACGAAATTCTTCATCGGTACGGGGTGCGCATTATACGAGAAATCCTTTCTGCCGCAAGCCCCTGAAAGCAAAAAAACACGTTTTTTGTTTGATTGCCGATTAAAGCGCCAAACTGGCTAATTAAGCGGCGGGATCGGCCGCTTTTGACAATACGACCCCGGTTAAGGGGTCGTGCATCCATTACAACTTAATGAAATGCTCACGGTAATAGGCCAATTCGCCCACCGACTCACGGATATCATCCATTGCCTGATGAGTGCCCTGCTTTTTAAAACCGCTGAGAATTTCCGGCTTCCAACGGCGCGCCAGCTCTTTCAAGGTACTGACGTCCAGATAGCGGTAATGGAAGTAGGCTTCCAGCTCAGGCATATAACGGAACAGGAAACGGCGGTCCTGGCCCACACTGTTACCGCAGATCGGTGATTTACCTGCCGGCACCCACTGCTGCAGGAAGGCAATGGTGGCCTGCTCAGCGGCATGATCATCGAATTGGCTGGCCTTCACCCGCTCCACCAACCCACTGCCGGTATGAGTGCGCACGTTCCAGTCATCCATCAGGCCAAGCTGCTCATCGGATTGATGCACGGCGATCACCGGCCCTTCCGCAAGAATGTTCAGATTGGCGTCAGTGACCAATGTAGCGATCTCGATAATACGATCGCGTTCAGGATCCAATCCGGTCATCTCCAGATCGATCCAAATCAGGTTATTTTCGTTTCCTGTCATGATATTTCCTGCGTAAAAGCCAAAAGATAAACAAACTGCAGACAAGGCGGCGACCGGCGCTGGCTATTTACCGACGGAGGTCCGCTGCGCGTAGCGGCTAACAACGGTTATTTAATATAAAATAGCGTGTATCATAGTCGTTTTGGTCGCCATGAGCGATAAAGCGGATTCAAGTGAGGCGCAGTGAGCAAGAACAAACTGTCCAAAGGTCAAGAACGCCGCGTGCAGGCGAACCATCAACGTCGCCTGAAACGCACTGATAAGAAACCGGAATTGGATGATTCCCAACTGGGCGAGCCGCAGGACGGCATCGTCATCAGCCGCTTCGGCATGCATGCCGACGTTGAAGCCGCGGATGGCACCCAGCACCGCTGCAATATCCGCCGGACATTGCGTTCGCTGGTAACCGGCGATCGCGTAGTGTGGCGCCCTGGCGTCGGCACTCATGCAGGGGTCAAAGGCATCGTCGAGGCTGTGCATGAACGCACTTCCGTCCTGAATCGTCCTGACATTTACGACGGCGTGAAACCCATCGCCGCCAATATCGATCAGATCGTCATCGTTTCCGCGATCCTGCCAGAGCTGTCACTGAATATGATCGACCGCTACCTGGTGGCTTGTGAAACACTGGAGGTCGAACCGCTGATCGTACTGAACAAAATCGATCTGCTGGATGCCGAAGCACGCAAGCACGTCGACGGCATGATGGATATCTATCGCCATATCGGCTATCGGGTGTTGGAAGTCTCCAGCCAGACGCGTGAAGGCATGGAGGCGTTTGAACAAGCTCTGGTTGATCGCATCAGTATCTTTGCCGGCCAGTCCGGGGTGGGTAAATCCAGCCTGTTGAATGCCCTGCTGCCACCGAGCGATAAGCAAATTCTGGTAAATCAGGTTTCCGATGTCTCAGGCCTCGGGCAACATACCACCACCGCCGCGCGGCTGTACCATTTCCAGCACGGCGGCGATGTGATCGATTCACCGGGTGTGCGTGAGTTTGGTCTGTGGCATCTGGAGCCGGAACAAGTGACTCAAGCCTATGTCGAATTCCGTGACTATTTGGGCGGTTGTAAATTCCGCGACTGCCGCCACGACACCGACCCAGGCTGCGCCATCCGCGGCGCGATGGAGAAAGGCGATATCGCGAAAGAGCGTTTTGAAAACTACCATCGCATTCTGGAAAGCATGGCATCCGTGAAGGTTCGCAAGAACTTTACCGACGCCGCAGGCTGATAATACCGGGCGGCGTTGACTGTGGCGGAGCCACGGTTACAATGCGCGCCCTTTACCCCGATTCACGAGGTTAATGTGCTGGATAGCATCAAAATTAAATTGCAGTATTGGTTACCCAAGCTGGCGCTGACCCGTCTGGCTGGCTGGGGCGCGGATAAAAAGGCCGGCTGGCTGACCCAGCTGGTACTGAAGGCATTCGCCCGTTACTACCGTGTGAATATGCAAGAGTCGCAACACCCAGAGCTAAGTTCTTACGCCAGCTTCAACGAATTCTTTGTGCGCCCGCTGCGTGATGGCGTGCGTCCTATCGTCAGCGATGCCAACTGGCTGGCGCTGCCTGCCGACGGTGCGATTAGCCAACTCGGCCCAATCAACGACGACCAGATTTTCCAGGCCAAAGGCCATTACTACAGCCTGGAAGCACTGCTGGCCGGCAACTACATGCTGGCCGAGCCGTTCCGCAATGGCCTGTTTGCCACCACTTACCTGGCACCTCGTGATTATCACCGCGTGCATATGCCGTGCGACGGCGTGCTGCGCGAAATGATTTACGTCCCGGGCGACCTGTTTTCCGTCAACCCGCTGACTGCCGCCAACGTGCCAAATCTGTTTGCCCGCAATGAGCGTGTGATCTGCGTATTCGATACCGCCATCGGCCCCATGGTGCAAATCCTGGTGGGTGCCACCATCGTTGGCAGCATCGAAACCGTTTGGTCCGGCACCGTTACGCCACCGCGCGAAGGCGTCATCAAACGCTGGACCTATCCGGCAGAAGGCACTGAAGGCGCTATCACACTGGAGAAAGGGGCAGAAATGGGCCGCTTCAAGTTGGGCTCAACGGTCATCAACCTGTTTACCCCAGGCAGCGTGCAGTTTGCCCCGCAGTTGAACAACGGCACCGTGACCCGCATGGGCGAGGCCTTCGCAGAAATCCCGGCTGTACCTGCCGCCGCACAAACACCGCAGATCTAAGGGAATTGATACTGTGCGCCTGATTATCACGCTATTGCTCGGTTGTTTATTGTCTCAATCGGTGCTGGCCGCCACGGTGCCTACCGAAAATCAGCTTAAACAGGAGCTGAAGCAGGTAGAGAGCACCAAGAACGCACCTAATCAGGCGGAAACCACTGAGGCGCTGCAAAGCGCCCTTAACTGGTTATCGGAACGCAAAGAGTCGTTGACCCGCGTTGAGCAGTATCAGCGGGTGATCGACGATTTCCCGAAGATGACGCAGGAACTGCGCCGTCAATTAGTGGTGGAAGACAGTAAGATCCTGCCGAACGGCGATAACCTGCCGGCCAGCGATCTCGAGCAGCAGATCCTGCAAACCAGCAGCCTGCTGCTGGAACAGGCTCGTTTGTTACAGCAGGAACAGGAGCGAACGCGGGAAATCAGCGATTCTCTTGGCCAATTGCCCCAGCAGCAGACCGATGCTCGCCGGGCGCTGACGGAAGTACAGCGCCGCCTGCAGGCTCAGCCCGCCAACCCGACCACCCCGCATGCTCAGGCCGCTCTGGCGTTATTACAAACCGAAGCCGCTGCGCGCAAGGCCAAAGTCGATGAACTCGAACTGGCACAACTGTCGGCCAATAATCGCCAGGAACTGGCGCGGATGCGCGCCGAGGTCTACAAAAAGCGCCACGAGAAAATCGACATCCAGCTGCAGGCGCTGCGTAATAACCTCAATGCCCAGCGGCAGCGTGAAGCCGAACTGGCACTGGAAAAAACCGAGCAGCTGGCCGAGCAGAACGGTGACCTGCCGAAAAGCATCAGCCAGCAGCTACAGATCAACCGCGAGCTTTCCGCCGCGTTGAACAATCAGGCCCAGCGCATGGATCTGATCTCATCCCAACAACGTCAGGCTGCCGCGCAAACGCTGCAGGTGCGCCAGGCATTAAGCACCATCATCGAACAGGCCCAGTGGCTCGGCTCCTCATCGGCGCTGGGTGAAACCCTGCGTGCCCAGGTGGCGACACTGCCGGAAATGCCCAAGCCGCAGCAGTTGGACGGTGATATGGCCCAACTCCGCGTGCAACGGCTGCAGTTTGAAAGCCAGCTGGAGAAGCTCTCACAGCGTGAGTTTAAGCGCGACGACGGCAGTGAGCTGACCAGCGCGGAACGGCGTATCGTTGACGCCCAGTTGCGTACCCAGCGCGAACTGCTGAATTCACTGCTCTCGGGTTGTGATACCCAAATTCTCGAACTGACCAAGCTGAAAGTCGCCAACACCCAGCTGATTGAAGCGCTGAACGAAATCCGGGACGCCACCCACCGCTATCTGTTCTGGGTACCGGACATTAATCCGATCAACCTGTCCTACCCGATTAACGTGGCGCACGATCTCACCCTGTTACTGTCACTGGATACGCTGTCGCAGCTCGGCGGCGCCTTTATGATGATGGTCACCAGCAAAGAAACGCTGATCCCCATTTTCGGCGCCCTGTTGCTGGTGATTTTCAGCATCAGTTCCCGCAAGCACTACCACGCCTTCCTGACACGCGCCAGCAGCCGGGTGGGCAAAGTCACCCAGGATGAGTTCTTCCTGACGGTACGCACCGTGTTCTGGTCGATTCTGGTGGCGCTGCCGCTGCCGGTACTGTGGGCTGCGCTCGGCTTTGGCCTGCAAAGTGCCTGGAACTACCCGGTAGCCGAAGCCATCGGTAAGGGCGTCACCGCCACGTTGCCGATCTTGTGGGTCTGTATGATCTGCGCCGCCTTCGCCCATCCACAAGGGCTGTTTATCGTTCATTTCCGCTGGCCGGCGAAACAGGTTTCGCGCGCCATGCGTTACTACAAAATGTCGATCTGGCTGATCGTGCCGCTGATCATGGCTCTGATCACCTTCGACAGCCTGAAAGAACGCGAATTTGCCAACACTCTCGGCCGGCTGTGCTTTATCTTGCTGTGTCTGGCATTGGCTCTCGTGACCAACAGCCTGAAACGTGCCGGGATCCCGCTGTATCTGGACAAGAAAGGCTCCGGCGAGAACATGGTCAACACCGCGCTGTGGGGGTTGCTGCTGTCGGCACCGGTTTTGGCAGCGCTGGCCTCGGCCGTCGGCTACCTGACCACTTCACAGGCGCTGCTGGCGCGTCTGGAAACCTCGGTCGCCATCTGGTTCTTCCTGCTGGTGATTTACCATATTATTCGCCGCTGGATGCTGATCCAGCGGCGTCGTATCGCCTTTGACCGTGCCAAGCAGCGCCGCGCCGATATCCTGGCCCAGCGTGCTCGCGGTGAGGAAGAAAGCTCACACACGCCTAACAGTACCGAAGGCTCGATGGACCTGGATGATTCGGAGATCGATCTGGACACCATCAGCGCCCAGTCGTTGCGGCTGGTTCGTTCGATCCTGACCATGATCGCGTTGGTGTCGGTGATCGTGCTGTGGTCAGAGATCCATTCCGCCTTTAGCTTCCTGGAAAATATCACCCTGTGGAACGTCAGCTCGACGGTCAATGGCGTCGATACCGCGCACCCGATTACCCTGGGTGCGGTATTGATCGCCATTCTGGTGCTGATTGTCACCATGCAGTTGGTACGTAACCTGCCGGCACTGCTGGAGCTGGCGGTACTGCAACACCTGGACCTGACGCCGGGCACCGGCTATGCCATTACCACCATCACCAAGTACCTGCTGTTGCTGTTCGGCGCCCTGCTCAGCTTCTCGTGGATCGGCATTGAATGGTCAAAACTGCAGTGGGTCGTGACCGCGCTCAGCGTGGGGTTGGGCTTCGGTATGCAGGAGATCTTCTCCAACTTTATCTCCGGCCTGATCATTTTGTTCGAGAAACCGATCCGCATCGGCGATACCGTAACGATCCGCAACCTGACCGGCAGCGTTACCAAGATCAATACTCGCGCCACCACCATTTCGGATTGGGACCGCAAAGAGATCATTGTGCCGAACAAGGCGTTTATCACCGAGCAGTTCATTAACTGGTCGCTGTCGGACAACCTGACCCGTGTAGTACTGACCGTGCCCGCGCCGGGAGAAGCCAACAGCGAAGAGGTGACCAAGATCCTGACCAACGCCGCCGAGCGCTGTTCGCTGGTGTTGGATACCCCAGCACCAGAGGTATATCTGGTCGATCTGCAGCAGGGTATTCAAATCTTTGAGCTGCGTATTTACGCCGCCGAGATGGGTCACCGCATGCCGCTACGCCACGAGATCCATCAGTTGATTCTGGCCGGTTACCGCGAGCATGGCATTACACTGCCATACCCACCGTTCCAGGTACGCAGCGAAACGCTATCGCGCTTGACCAGTAATGGCCGTACTCCGCCGTCAACGCCAGCGCCAAACACCAAACGCGAATCGGGCAGTCTGTAAGCGCAGAATGTAAAAAGGGTTCGGCCATGGCCGAACCCTTTTTTATTGCGACAATGACGAATCGTCGGTTACGCGCGCCCAACCGGGAAGGCAATCACTTCACTCAGGCTCTCGGCACCCAAGGCCAACATCACCAGGCGGTCAACCCCTAACGCCACACCGGAGCATTCAGGCATGCCGTGCTGCAAAGCATCCAGCAGGTTGTTATCAATCGGGTGCTGTGGCAGGCCACGTTCCGCACGCTTGCGGTTGTCCTGGGCAAAACGCTGCCCTTGTTCGCGGCTGTCCGTCAGTTCACGGAAGCCATTCGCCAGCTCAATGCCTTTGAAGTAAACCTCGAAACGCTCCGCCACCCGGTGATCCTCGGTACTGATCTCCGCCAGCGACGCCTGGCTGGCCGGGAAGTGATAAACGAACGCCGGTTTGTCACGGCCAATGTGTGGCTCCACGCCGACGGTAAACAGCAACTGCAACAGCGTATCGCGATCTTCTTCCGTATCGGCAATGTTACTCAGATCCAGCTTGGCCGCCGCTTCACGCAGTTGTGCCTTCTCCGCTGACAGCGGATCGATATCCAGATGGCGCAGGAAAGCCTGCTGATACGACAGAGTTTCTGCGCTGTCGCAATCCAGCACCTGCTGCAGCAGATCGTCCACCTCGTTCATCAGCCGGTACATGTCGTAATGCGGACGGTACCACTCCAGCATGGTGAATTCAGGGTTGTGGTGACGGCCGGCTTCTTCATTACGGAAACTGCGCCCCATCTGATAGATCGGACCGCTACCCGCCGCCAGCAAGCGCTTCATGTGGTATTCCGGGCTGGTCATCATGTACAGCGTCAGGCCATCCGCCGCGCCGGGCCCGACGAAACGCGTCTGGAACGGGAACAGGTGGATATCGGTGACCGTCGCCTGGCTCATGGTTGGCGTCTCAACTTCCAATACGCCACGATCGGCGAAGAAACGCCGGATCTCAGTCAGGATCGCTGCGCGCTTCAACAAATTGGCGATGGGTGCACTTGGCTGCCAGCTTGCCGTTTCGCTCATGGTAATTACTCCGAAATCAAACAGGGGATGCAGTCTACTCGTATCCCGGCATGCAAACAAATTCTTAACAGGCCCTGGACTTTTAACCGCGACATTACCTGATAAATAGTTAGTAATAAGGTTAATAAAAGGTGAATAAACGTTAAATCCTGCCTGCGGTAAATTATCCTCCCGGCCGGCGGTTAAAAGGCAAAACAATCGATCACATCAAATTTCTTCTACTTAACTTTAGGTATAGTTAATTCCACATTATTGGTGGGAGATATCTATCCTTAGTATTAATGCAACGACAATAAACTCAGTTAGTTAGCACCCGAAGTTTTTTATAAATATTAAGCATAGATATTTAATTTGCCGTTCTTAACAAGAATATTGGAGGAATGCAGTGCAAACCTTTAACGCCGATCTTGCCATTATTGGGGCCGGGGGTGCTGGTTTACGTGCAGCAATAGCCGCAGCGGAAGCCAACCCCCAACTGAAAATCGCGCTTATCTCAAAAGTCTACCCGATGCGCAGCCATACGGTGGCTGCTGAAGGAGGCTCCGCCGCCGTCACTCAGGATCACGATAGCTTCGACTACCACTTCAACGACACCGTTGCCGGGGGCGATTGGCTGTGTGAGCAGGATGTGGTCGACCATTTCGTTCACAACTGCCCGCGCGAAATGACCCAACTTGAACAATGGGGTTGCCCATGGAGTCGTAAAGAAGACGGTTCGGTCAACGTACGTCGCTTTGGCGGCATGAAGATTGAACGCACCTGGTTCGCCGCCGACAAAACCGGCTTCCATATGCTGCACACCCTGTTCCAAACCTCCCTCAAATACCCGCAAATCCAGCGTTTCGACGAGCACTTTGTACTGGATATTCTGGTAGATGATGGCCAGGCCCGCGGCCTGATAGCGATGAACATGATGGAAGGTACTCGCGTACAGATCCGCGCCAATGCCGTGATCATGGCGACCGGCGGTGCCGGCCGCGTGTATCGCTATAACACCAACGGCGGCATCGTCACCGGTGATGGCATGGGCATGGCGTTCCACCACGGTATCCCCCTGCGTGATATGGAGTTCGTCCAATATCACCCTACCGGCCTGCCGGGCTCCGGTATCCTGATGACCGAAGGCTGCCGTGGCGAAGGTGGTATTCTGGTAAACAAAGACGGCTACCGCTACCTGCAGGACTACGGCATGGGTCCGGAAACTCCGCTGGGTGAGCCAAAGAACAAATACATGGAGCTGGGTCCGCGTGACAAAGTCTCGCAGGCCTTCTGGCACGAATGGCGTGCCGGTCGCACCGTCCCTACCCCACGTGGTGATGTGGTCTATCTCGACCTGCGCCATCTGGGAGAAAAGAAACTGCTGGAACGCCTGCCGTTCATCTGTGAACTGGCCAAGGCATACGTCGGTGTCGATCCGGTGAAAGAGCCGATCCCGGTGCGTCCAACCGCGCACTACACCATGGGCGGCATTGAAACCGATCAAAACTGCGAAACCCGCATCAAGGGGCTGTTTGCCGTCGGCGAATGTTCCTCCGTCGGGCTGCACGGAGCCAACCGCCTGGGTTCCAATTCACTGGCGGAACTGGTGGTGTTCGGCCGGGTGGCCGGTGAGCAAGCCGCTCGCCGCGCGCTGGAAACCGGCCCGGCCAACGGCAGTACACTGGATGCACAAGGGCGCGACGTCGAAACCCGGCTGAGCAACCTGATGAAGCAGGAAGGCAACGAAAACTGGGCCAAAATCCGCGACGAGATGGGTATGTCGATGGAAGAAGGCTGCGGTATTTACCGTACGCCGGAACTGATGCAGAAAACCGTCGATAAACTGGCTGAGCTGAAAGAACGCTTTAAACGCGTCAAAATTACCGACAGCTCCAGCGTATTCAATACCGATCTGCTGTACACCATCGAGCTGGGTTACGGGCTGGACGTGGCCGAATGCATGGCGCACTCCGCCTTCAACCGTAAAGAATCCCGCGGTGCCCACCAGCGTCTGGACGAAGGCTGCACCGAACGTGACGACGTGAACTTCCTCAAGCATACGCTGGCGTTCCATAACCCGAACGGTGCCCCCCGCCTGGAATACAGCGACGTGAAGATCACCAAACTGCCACCGGCCAAACGTGTGTACGGCGCTGAAGCCGAAGCGCAGGATAAAAAGGATAAGGAGCAGGCAAATGGCTGAGATGAACACGCTGAAAATCGAGGTCATGCGCTATAACCCGGAACGCGACTCTGAGCCGCATTTCGAGACCTTCGCGGTGCCTTATGATGAGCAAACCTCGTTGCTCGACGCCTTGGGCTACATCAAGGATAACCTGGCCCCCGACCTTTCCTACCGCTGGTCATGCCGCATGGCAATCTGCGGCTCGTGCGGCATGATGGTCAACCGGGTGCCGAAGCTGGCCTGTAAAACTTTCCTGCGCGAATATACCGGCGGCATGAAGGTAGAAGCGCTGGGCAACTTCCCGATTGAACGCGATCTGGTGGTCGATATGACCCACTTTATCGAAAGTCTGGAAGCGATTAAACCTTACATCATCGGCAATAACCGCAAACCGGAAGATGGCCCTAACGTGCAGACGCCGGCGCAGATGGCCAAGTATCACCAGTTCTCCGGCTGCATCAACTGCGGCCTGTGCTATGCCGCTTGCCCGCAGTTCGGTCTGAATCCAGAGTTTATCGGCCCGGCGGCCATCACTCTGGCGCACCGCTACAACCTGGATAACCGCGATCACGGCCAGAAACAGCGTATGGCGCAGCTCAATGGTGAAAATGGTGTCTGGAGTTGTACCTTTGTCGGCTACTGCTCTGAGGTTTGTCCGAAGCACGTCGACCCGGCCGCTGCTATTCAGCAGGGCAAGGTAGAGAGTGCCAAAGACTTCATGATCGCCATGCTGAAGCCGCAATAAGGGAGATAAACAGTAATGACAACACAACGTAAGCCCTATGTGCGCACCATGACGCCGACCTGGTGGCAAAAGCTCGGCTTCTACCGTTTCTATATGCTGCGAGAAAGTACCTCGGTACCGGCAGTCTGGTTCAGTATCGTGCTGATCTACGGCGTCTTTGCGCTGAAAGGCGGCGTAGACAGCTGGGCGGGTTTCGTCGGTTTTCTGCAAAACCCGCTGGTACTGCTGATTAACGTCGTCACCCTGCTGGCCGCGCTGCTGCATACCAAGACCTGGTTCGATTTGGCGCCGAAAGCCGCCAATATAGTGGTCAACAGCGAGAAAATGGGCCCGGGGCCCATAGTGAAAACGCTGTGGGCGGTGACCCTGATCGCCAGCGTGGTCATCCTGGCCGTAGCCTTGGTGTAATCCGGAGGAAACATGATAAATCAAGCACCTAAACGCTCAGACGAGCCGGTTTTCTGGGGATTATTTGGCGCCGGTGGCATGTGGGGAGCGATCATTGCCCCCGCTATCGTACTGTTGGTCGGCATTCTGCTGCCGCTGGGGTTGTTTCCCGGCGATGCGCTGGGCTATGACCGCGTACTGGCATTCTGCCAAAGCCTGATCGGCCGCCTGTTCCTGCTGCTGATGATTATCCTGCCGCTGTGGTGCGGTCTTCACCGTATCCACCATGCGATGCATGATCTGAAAATCCATGTGCCGGCCGGTAAATGGGTATTCTACGGCCTGGCTGCAATCCTCAGCGTCGTGACCGTTATCGGCGTAGTGACCCTGTAAACCCCTTCTGGCGGCCCACTTTCGTAGGTCGCCAGCTCTGCCTTTGGGCTACACTGTTTAACTCAATCAGGTAAACAGGAGTCAGCCATGCATTTCTGGTCAAAACTTTGTGTGATGCTTTCCGCCGTGCTCTCTGTCGCTTGCAGCGTTTCCCCGCCGAAGGACGTCAAAGTAGTGAATAATTTCGACAGCCAGCGCTATCTTGGAACCTGGTACGAAATCGCTCGCCTTGACCACCGCTTCGAACGTGGCCTTGAACAGGTCACCGCCAATTACAGCCCACGCGAAGATGGCGGCCTGAAAGTGATTAACCGTGGCTTTAATACGCAAAAACAACAGTGGCAAGAAAGCACCGGCAAAGCCTATTTCATTGGCTCACCGCAGGTGGCTGCGCTAAAAGTGTCGTTCTTTGGACCTTTCTATGGCGGGTATAACGTGATTGAGTTGGATGCGGATTACCGCTACGCGCTGGTCTGCGGCCCGAACCGGGATTACTTGTGGATCCTGTCGCGCACGCCAGAGCTGGACGCTGCCACACGCGACAGGTTATTACAAACCGCGAAGAACAGCGGTTTTGCTATCGATAAGCTGATTTGGGTAAAACAGCCGCAGAATCAGTGACTGCTGAACTTCAGACCGAGAATACCAACAACAATCAGGCACAGGCTGAGAATGCGCGCAATATTGGTTGATTCGCCCAGTAACACCATCCCCATAATCGCTGCCCCTACTGCACCAATACCGGTCCATACCGCGTAGGCCGTGCCGGCGGGCAACGTTTTCATCGCATGTGCCAACAACAGCATACTGACCACCATGGCGGCAATAGTGATAAGGCTAGGGGTCAGGCGGGTAAAACCATGGGTGTATTTCAGGCCGATAGCCCAAACCACTTCAAGTAAACCGGCAATAAGCAGAATAATCCAAGCCATGTAACAGGCTCCATTACGGTGGGGTCGTCCCCGAATGCAGATGCGTAAACAGGTCGTCCCGTTTAGCGTTGTGATATGCGCAGAGATTATACCTTCCGCTGGAGAGGATAACAGCACAAAGGTGCTTGCAGGAGGAAGTTCAGCAGGGGAAACGGTATCCCACGACGATGCCTGTTCGTGGCGGTTCGCGGAATACCGCAGAAATCAGCAAGGTAAGTTATTGCGCGCTACGCTGGATGGCCTTACCGCCAGCCTGAATATCTTCGCCTACGCCCTGAGTGGTATTGCATGCGGTCAATGAGGTTAAGATCATCAAAGAGAAAATCGCGATAATACTTTTCTTCAGCATATGAAAGCCCTTATTTGTCAGTGAGGAAAAAGTACGGCTTTCTAAGCTTAGTAAATATCAGCGGGAGTTGCTGTTTAAAACGGTCTTATTTCGCACTATTACATTAGTGCATTTGATACTTATTAACTGGCTGTTCGCGAGATAGCGCCGCCGAGGTGCTGAACGTCTTCACCGAAGCCACGGAAAGTATTACAACCGCTAAGGGACATCAGTAACAACAGGGAGATAATGGCCAACAGAGTTTTCTTCATTATGTGGATTCTGCCAACAATACGCGGGAGGGGTAAACAAAGGAGCCACGCTGGGCTCCTTTGTTTTGAAACTTATTTTACGCGTGAAACGTATTCGCCAGAGCGGGTGTCAACACGGACAACTTCGCCAATCTGTACGAACAATGGCACTTTAACTACTGCGCCGGTGCTCAGGGTCGCAGGCTTGCCGCCGGTACCGGCAGTATCGCCTTTCAGGCCTGGGTCGGTATCAGTGATTTCAGCTTCGATGAAGTTCGGTGGCTGAACTGCGATAGGACGACCATCCCACAGGGTAACGATACATTCCGCGTTATCTTGCAGCCATTTTGCCGCGTCAGATACGGTTTTCTCTTCAACCCCGTGCTGCTCGAAAGTTTCTGGGTGCATGAAGTGATAAAACTCACCGTCGTTGTACAGGTAGTTCATGTTGGTATCTACCACGTCTGCGCCTTCGCAAGAGTCGGTAGATTTAAAGGTTTTTTCAACGCGGCTGCCGGTCAGCAGGCGACGCATTTTAACGCGTGCAAACGCCTGGCCCTTGCCCGGCTTAACGAACTCACTGGATTCGATAGCGTAAGGTTCGCCCTCGAACATGATTTTAAGACCCGGACGGAAATCGTTGCTAGAATAAGTCGCCATGATGGCCCTCTGAATATTTAAACTGGTAGCTTAGCCAAAAAAATGGCACACATTATAACCCAAAATACGGCATATAGAGAAGATTGGTTGCATCAACTCGCCGATGTTATTACCGATCCCGATGAATTACTGCAGCTTTTGTCACTGAATACGCATCCGGAACTGCCACAGGGCCGCGAAGCACGCCAGCTCTTTGCGTTGCGTGTTCCTCGCGCCTTCGCTGCACGAATGCGTCCGGGTGATGCCAATGACCCGCTGTTGCGTCAGGTACTGACCGTCAGCGAGGAATTCATCAACGCCCCCGGCTTCACCACCGATCCGCTGGATGAACAGCGTAGCGTGGTGCCAGGACTACTGCATAAATACCGTAATCGTGCTTTGCTGCTGGTTAAAGGCGGCTGTGCGGTCAACTGCCGCTACTGCTTCCGCCGCCATTTTCCGTATCAGGACAACCAGGGCAATAAGGCCAACTGGCGTCAGGCGTTGGATTATATCCGTCAACACCCGGAACTGGATGAGATTATTTTCTCCGGTGGTGATCCACTGATGGCGAAGGACCATGAACTGGACTGGTTGATCGGTGAACTTGAAGCCATTACGCATCTAAAACGCCTGCGTATCCACACTCGTTTGCCCGTGGTTATCCCCGCGCGTATTACTCCAGAGCTGTGTCGGCGGCTGTCGGCGTCGCGTCTTCAGGTACTGATGGTCACCCACATCAACCATGCCAATGAAATTGACCGCGAGCTGCAGGCCAGCATGACACAACTGCGTCTGGCTGGCGTCACGCTGCTGAATCAAAGCGTGCTGCTGCGCGGTATCAATGACGATGCCGATACGCTGGCGGCCCTGAGCAACGCACTGTTTGACGCTGGTATTCTGCCTTATTACATCCACGTGTTGGATAAGGTGCAGGGTGCAGCGCACTTTATGGTCAGCGACGACGAGGCGCGCGCTATCATACAGTCACTGTTGAGCAAGGTTTCCGGCTATTTGGTGCCGCGTTTGACCCGCGAAGTCGGCGGAAAGCCAAGCAAAACCCCTCTCGATCTGCGCCTGATGCAAGACTGACTGACGGGTATATTGCAGATACAAAAAGAGGCATGCCGGGGCATGCCTCTTTTTTATGTTACGAGTTGCTCATTAGGCCGTTACGGGCACTTATAAACCTGACCGGCCATTTTGCTGTCCAGCGGGGCAAAGCTTGAAAGCAGGTTCTGACTTGGGCTGGTTGCGCCATAAATCACATTGCCGCCCATCGCTGCCGCCTTGTTGCGCAGATCGTTTGCCGCGCCACGCATGGAGCTGCCTTCACCCCCGTTACCGGACAACCAGTTGCTCTGGGTGCCGGTCACTTCGCCAACCAGCTGGCACTCTGCTGCCGGTTTGGTGTCAGTAAATTTAACCTGCTGACCTGCGGCGGACAGTTCATTGGTGCTGCTGCAACCTGCCAGCAGCACAGCTGCCGAAAGACCCAGTAAGGCTTTAATCCGCATCTTGTTCCCCATATGATATTGAGAATTTCGCAAAAGCTTATCAGAAAGCGATGCCATCTCTTAAGCATCCGTTGCCAATGGTGCCAGGCCAACGTCTTGAGCGACAGCTGATGAAAGATCAGTTTACCAGCTAAATCAGCCCGGTCTGCAAAAATATCATCAAATACAGTGCGACTAAGCACGCAAATAAAAAACCCCGGCCAATTGACCGGGGTTTTCAGCACACAAACGTGTGGGGGATGATTACATCATGCCGCCCATGCCGCCCATGCCACCCATACCGCCAGCGCCGCCTAAATCAGGAGCGTCGCCTTTTGGCAGGTCGGTGATCATGCACTCGGTGGTGATCATCAGGCCAGCCACAGAAGCCGCATACTGCAGAGCAGAACGGGTTACTTTGGTTGGATCCAGGATACCCATCGCGATCATGTCGCCGTATTCTTCAGTTGCCGCGTTGTAACCGTAGTTACCTTCGCCCGCTTTCACAGTGTTAGCAACAACAGATGGCTCTTCGCCGCAGTTCAGAACAATCTGACGCAGTGGGGATTCCATTGCGCGCAGCGCAACTTTGATACCCACGTTCTGATCTTCGTTCACGCCACGCAGTTCACCCAGTTTGGACGCTGCACGAATCAGTGCAACACCACCACCAGCAACCACGCCTTCTTCTACTGCAGCACGGGTTGCGTGCAGAGCATCTTCAACGCGAGCTTTCTTCTCTTTCATTTCAACTTCAGTAGCTGCACCGACTTTGATTACCGCAACGCCGCCAGCCAGTTTTGCTACGCGCTCTTGCAGTTTTTCACGGTCGTAATCAGAAGTTGCTTCTTCGATCTGCTGACGAATCTGGGACACACGGCCCTGAATCGCAGGTTCTTCACCATTACCATCAATGATGATAGTAGTGTCTTTGTTGATCACGATGCGTTTAGCCGTACCCAGATCTTCCAGGGTAGTTTTTTCCAGCTCCAGACCGATCTCTTCAGAGATTACGGTACCGCCAGTCAGGGTAGCGATGTCCTGCAGCATGGCTTTACGACGGTCGCCGAAACCAGGTGCTTTAACCGCAGCCACTTTCACGATGCCGCGCATGGTGTTAACCACCAGGGTAGCCAGCGCTTCGCCTTCAACATCTTCAGCAATGATCAGCAGTGGTTTGCCGGCTTTCGCCACGGCTTCCAGTACTGGCAGCATTTCACGGATGTTGGAGATTTTTTTGTCAGCCAGCAGGATGAACGGGCTTTCCAGTTCGATAGAACCGGTTTCTGGTTTGTTGATGAAGTACGGAGACAGGTAACCACGGTCGAACTGCATCCCTTCAACAACATCCAGCTCGTCTTGCAGGCCAGTGCCTTCTTCAACGGTGATAACGCCTTCTTTGCCCACTTTTTCCATCGCTTCTGCAATCAGTTTACCGACGGTTTCGTCGGAGTTTGCAGAGATGGTGCCTACCTGAGCGATGGCTTTGGAGTCAGAGCAAGGTACGGACAGTTTTTTCAGTTCTTCAACAGCGGCGATAACCGCTTTGTCGATACCGCGCTTCAGATCCATCGGGTTCATGCCGGCAGCTACTGCTTTCAGGCCTTCGGTGATGATGGATTGAGCCAATACGGTTGCAGTGGTGGTACCGTCGCCCGCAGCGTCGTTCGCTTTAGAGGCAACTTCTTTCACCATCTGCGCGCCCATGTTTTCGAACTTGTCTTCCAGTTCGATCTCACGAGCAACAGATACGCCATCTTTAGTGATGGTAGGAGCGCCGAAGGATTTATCCAGCACTACGTTACGGCCTTTCGGGCCCAGGGTCACTTTTACTGCATCAGCGAGAACATTCACGCCGCGGAGCATTTTCACGCGAGCGTCATTGCCGAATTTTACGTCTTTAGCTGCCATTGGTATTTCCCTTCAACTCGTTCAGTTCAGAAGATAAAGCGTTATTACGCTTCAACAATTGCCAGAATGTCGCTTTCGGACATGATCAACACTTCTTCATTGTCGATCTTCTCTGCTTTCACGCCGTAACCGTCGTTGAAAATCACGATATCGCCAACTTTCACATCCAGCGGCTGGATGCTGCCGCTTTCCAGAACACGTCCTTTACCAACGGCTACTACTTCACCACGAGTAGATTTACCCGCTGCAGAGCCAGTCAGAACGATGCCGCCAGCAGATTTTGATTCAACTTCTTTGCGCTTGACGATAACGCGGTCATGCAATGGACGAATACTCATTGAACGCTCTCCTGTAAGAAGGTCTCTATCAGATTTAGGGTTGTCACCGGATTGTTATTACCGGCCTCGTGGGATTTGAAATGGGGGCATTCCATCCCCCTTCAAGGGGCCAGACAAAAAAATTTTCGCTTTTGATGGCCATACTGGGCTACGGATGCAAAAAACGCGGCCTGGGCCGCGCTTTTTCATCGATCATTAGGTTTGTCGTGATCGTCAGGCTGGTGATCCAACGTATAACGATCGTCGTTCTTACGTTGAAACTCGCCGTCAAAAGTATTGCCGTTGGCCGCATTTCCGCCCTGCCCCCAACCACCGGGGCGATAGACCGAAAGATGCGGCATCAGCTTCAGCGTCAGCGACTTCTGCACCGGCGGCAGCAGTAGCAACAGACCCAGGAAGTCGGTGAAGAACCCCGGCACCAGCAGCAGGAAGCCCGCCAACACCAGTGAAACGCTCTTCACCATTTCCGCCGCTGGGCTTTCACCCGCGGCCAGCTTCTGTTGCATCTGCATGAAGGTTTTCATGCCCTGATTACGCACCAGCGAAATACCAACGCAGGAAGTGAACACCACCAGCAACAGGGTAATCGCCACGCCCATTACGGTGGCGACTTTGATAAATAGAGATATTTCTATGTATGCCAACAGAAATATCAGCAGTAACGGTAACCAGCGCACCTGGTTCTCCTCTGGTAGATCTACGCCGCCGCACGGAGGCGACGACGCGAAAAAGGGGCCGGTAAACGGCCGACCTAAATACAATGGGGTCAGCCGATGGTCATTTCAACCAAAGGCCCTTTTTTATTGCTAAAGTTAGTAAACGTGAATGAGATCACAGAACGGGAAACACGTGATTTTAGAAGGCTAAGAAGGTGATCTGGATTCAGTCATTTATTACTAACCAGCATATGATCTGGGCAGCAACGGGCACTGTGGTTAATCGTTTCACGCCTGAAGCCTTCGGCAACATAATTTGGTTACCTGACAATTAATTAATTCGGCAGCAATATAAAGAAGGTTCTCATGTCAAATAACATTCGTATCGAAGAAGACCTGTTAGGAACACGTGAAGTCCCCGCAGAAGCCTATTACGGTGTTCACACTCTGCGTGCGATTGAAAACTTTTATATCAGCAATAGCAAAATTAGCGATGTGCCCGAGTTTGTTCGTGGCATGGTGATGGTAAAAAAAGCCGCTGCGCTGGCGAACAAAGAATTAAAAACCATCCCACGCAAAATCGCCGATGTCATCATCCAGGCCTGTGATGAAGTACTGGATAAAGGCAAATGTATGGATCAGTTCCCGGTAGACGTGTTCCAGGGCGGTGCAGGGACTTCGCTGAATATGAACACCAACGAAGTGCTGGCGAATATCGGCCTGGAACTGATGGGTCATCAGAAAGGCGAATACCAATACCTGAACCCTAACGATCATCTCAACAAATGCCAGTCCACCAACGATGCCTACCCTACCGGTTTTCGCATTGCCGTTTACGCTTCCAACCAAAAGCTGATCGACGCCATCAACCAGCTGCGCGAAGGTTTTGACCACAAGGCCAAAGAATTCGAAACCATCCTGAAAATGGGCCGCACCCAGTTGCAGGATGCGGTACCTATGACTCTGGGTCAGGAGTTCCATGCTTTCAGCGTGCTGCTGAAAGAAGAGACTCGCAACCTGCACCGCACTGCCGAACTGCTGCTGGAAGTGAACCTTGGCGCCACGGCGATCGGTACCGCTCTGAACACGCCCGAAGGTTACGCGCAATTGGCGGTACAGAAACTGGCGGAAGTCAGTAATCTGCCGGTCGTGCTGGCCGAAGACTTGATCGAAGCCACTTCAGACTGCGGTGCCTACGTCATGGTGCACAGCGCGCTGAAACGTTTGGCGGTCAAACTCTCCAAAATCTGTAACGACCTGCGCCTGCTGTCTTCAGGCCCACGCGCCGGCCTGAACGAAATCAACCTGCCGGAACTGCAGGCGGGCTCTTCTATCATGCCTGCCAAGGTGAATCCGGTGATCCCGGAAGTGGTCAATCAGGTGTGTTTCAAGGTGATTGGCAACGATACTTGCGTTACCATGGCGGCCGAAGCAGGCCAGTTGCAGTTGAACGTGATGGAGCCGGTGATTGGCCAGGCGATGTTTGAGTCCATCCACATCCTGACCAACGCCTGTTATAACCTGCTGGAAAAATGCATTAACGGCATCACCGCGAATAAAGAAGTCTGCGAGCACTACGTCTTCAATTCTATCGGTATCGTCACCTATCTGAACCCGTTCATTGGCCACCATAATGGTGACATCGTCGGGAAGATCTGTGCCGAAACCGGCAAGAGCGTACGCGAAGTGGTGCTGGAACGCGGTCTGCTGACCGAAGCCGAGCTGGATGACATCTTCTCCGTGGAGAACCTGATGCACCCGGCGTATAAAGCCAAACGCTATACGGATGAAAATGAACAATAACAGACACACCCGGTAGCCCAAAAAGGCACGCTAAATCATTTTGATAGCGTGCCTTTTTACTTTCCATCGCCCACAAAAATTTAACTTTTTATTTTCAAATAATCTTATTTTGAGGAGTAGATACTATGTTAGCCGTAGAATTGGTTATCGTTCTGCTGGCCATTTTTTTAGGGGCCAGGTTGGGCGGTATCGGGATTGGATTTGCAGGCGGGCTCGGCGTTTTGGTCCTGGCACTGATTGGCGTGAAGCCGGGCAGCATTCCGTTCGATGTCATTTCCATCATCATGGCAGTGATTGCCGCGATCTCGGCAATGCAGGTCGCAGGCGGGATGGATTATCTGGTGCAGCAAACTGAAAAGCTGCTGCGCAAGAACCCCAAGCACATCACTATTCTGGCGCCGATCGTCACTTATTTTCTGACTATCTTCGCCGGTACCGGCAATATTTCTCTTTCTGCCTTGCCCGTGATTGCCGAAGTAGCGAAAGAACAGGGCATCAAGCCTTGCCGTCCGCTATCTACCGCCGTGGTATCTGCCCAGATTGCCATCACCGCCTCCCCCATTTCCGCTGCAGTGGTCTACATGTCCTCCGTGATGGAAGGCCACGGTGTCAGCTATCTGCACTTGTTGATGGTGGTAATGCCTTCTACCTTCTGCGCCGTGGTGCTGATGTCGCTGCTGGTCAGTTGGATGTTCGACTCCAAACTGTCTGACGATCCGGTTTATCAGAAACGCCTTGAAGAAGGTCTGGTTACCCTGCGCGGCAACAAGGTGGTGGAAATCAAACCACGCGCCAAAGTCTCGGTGTTGCTGTTCCTGTTCGGCGTACTGTGCGTGGTGGCCTACGCCATCATCAACAGCCCGGGTCTCGGCCTGGTGGCAAAACCCTTGATGAACACCACTAACGCGATTTTGATCATCATGCTGAGCGTCGCCACCCTGACCACCCTGCTGTGCAAAGTCGATACCGATATGGTGCTCAACTCCAGCACCTTTAAGGCCGGTATGAGCGCCTGTATCTGTATTTTGGGCGTGGCCTGGCTGGGTGACACCTTTGTACAGGCCAATATCGACTGGATCAAAGAAACTGCAGGTACCGTGATCCAATCACATCCGTGGCTGCTGGCAGTGATTTTCTTCTTCTGCTCGGCGCTGCTGTACTCTCAGGCCGCTACCGCCAAGGCACTGATGCCAATGGCACTGGCGCTGAACGTCTCGCCATTGACCGCCGTTGCGTCCTTTGCCGCCGTCTCCGGCCTGTTCATCCTGCCGACCTACCCTACGCTGGTCGCCGCAGTACAGATGGATGACACCGGTACCACGCGCATCGGACGTTTTGTGTTTAACCACCCGTTCTTTATTCCCGGCACCATCGGGGTGATATTGGCGGTGCTGTTCGGCTTCCTGCTGGGCAGCGTAATGCTGTAATGCTTTCACCGGGGCTGCGGCCCCGGTTTCTCCCCCGCCCCATTGGCGATAAACTCGCCTTCTAGCCGACCGCCCTTCAAGGTATAGTGCCCACTGATAATCTGGATGAGAGGGCTGAAGATGTCTGATTGCGAAGCTGTCGTCATACTCTGCACCGCACCCGATGAGGGCACGGCTCAAGACCTGGCGGCCCGGGTTCTGGGTGAAAAACTGGCGGCCTGCGTCACGCTGCTGCCCGGCGCATCATCGTTATACTACTGGGAAGGGAAACTGGAACAGGAGTATGAAGTGCAAATGCTGTTCAAAAGCGATCGCCGCCATCAAGACGCCCTGCTCAACTACCTGAAACAACATCACCCGTATCAAACGCCCGAGCTGCTGGTGCTGCCGGTGATGGCTGGAGATAAAGACTACCTGTTATGGATCAACGCCTCATTAAATTGATATTCCTGCTTTGCAGCCTGTTTTTTTTGCCGCAGGCGGCCCAGGCATCGCTATTCTCCCAGAACGGCGGCAACCAGTTCGTGCCGGTCGATCAGGCTTTTGCCTTCGATTTTAAGCAGCAGGACCACCAGCTGACGCTGAACTGGCAAATCCGCCCCGGTTATTACCTCTATCGCCAGCAGATTAAACTGGTGCCACAGCAAGCGACGTTAGACTCCTTCGAGCTGCCGCCCGGGCTGAGCCACAAGGATGAGTTCTTCGGCGAAGTCGCCATTTTCAAACAACAGCTGAATCTATCGATCCCACTGCAAAAGGCGGCCAGCGGTGCCAGCCTGAGCGTGACTTATCAGGGCTGCGCCGAAGCGGGTTTCTGCTATCCGCCGGAGACGCGGGTGATCCCTCTGGATGCGGTGAGTGCTTCAACCGCACCGCCGGCCAGCGGACCGGAAGAACCGGCACCCACCAGTCTGCCGTTCTCCCCTTTGTGGGCGCTACTGATTGGTATTGGCATTGCCTTCACCCCTTGCGTGTTGCCGATGTATCCTTTGATTTCCGGCATCATCCTTGGGCGTGAAAAGCCACACAGCAGCGGCCGTATACTGGCGCTGGCGGTGGTTTACGTGCAGGGCATGGCACTGACCTACACGGTGCTCGGCCTGGTAGTCGCTGCCGCCGGGTTGCAGTTCCAGGCGGCGCTGCAACACCCATATGTATTGATTGGCCTGTCAGTGCTGTTTATCGCGCTGGCCCTGTCGATGTTCGGTCTGTATTCGCTGCAGTTGCCCTCTTCGCTGCAAACGCGATTGGCGGGCTGGAGTAACAGCCAGCAAGGCGGTTCGCTGCCCGGCGTCTTCCTTATGGGCGCACTGGCCGGACTGATTTGCTCCCCCTGCACCACAGCTCCGCTCAGCGCGATCCTGCTGTACATCGCCCAAAGCGGCAATATGTGGGCCGGTGGTGGCACCTTGTATCTCTATGCGCTGGGGATGGGAATCCCGCTGGTGCTGGTGACCCTGTTCGGCAACCGCCTGCTGCCACGCAGCGGCCCATGGATGCAGTATGTCAAAGAAGCTTTTGGCTTCGTGATCCTCGCGCTGCCGGTGTTCCTGCTGGAGCGAGTGATTGGCGATCTGTGGGGACTGCGGTTGTGGAGCCTGCTCGGCCTGGCGTTCTTCGGTTGGGCATTTGCGTTAAGCCTGAAGACTTCCCGTGGTTGGGTTCGGGCACTGCAATTATTGCTGCTGGCGGCAGCAGTGATCGCCGCACGACCGCTGCAAGACTGGGCCTTTGGCGCCAACAGCGCACAGCAGGCAGCGGTGCAACACCTGAACTTCACACGGATCAGTAATGTAGATCAGCTCAATCTGGCGCTACAGCAGGCGCAGGGAAAGCCGGTGATGCTGGATTTGTACGCCGACTGGTGCGTCGCCTGTAAGGAGTTCGAGAAATATACCTTCAGCGATGCCAGTGTTCAGGCTAAGCTGGCTAACGCGGTGCTGCTACAGGCCGATGTCACGGCCAACGATGCCGAACAGGTCGCATTGCTTAAGCACCTGAAAGTCTTGGGATTGCCAACGATTCTGTTCTTTAACGGTACCGGGCAAGAGTTAACAACCCAACGGGTTACCGGATTTATGGATGCGACGGCGTTCAACGCGCATTTGCAGAAAACGGTGCAATAAATAACACTGAGGATCGGAACCGAATTTGGAGGAAGCACAAGTGCAACGTGAACACGTCCTTGATACGGCACTGGGGCTGTTGGAACAACAGGGCCTGGCGACCACCACATTGGAAATGCTGGCAGATAAACTCGACGTGCAACCGGACGACCTGAAACGGTTCTGGCCGGATCGCGAAGCGCTGCTGTATGACTGCCTGCGCTATCATGGCCAGCAAATTGATACCTGGCGCCGCCAGTTACTGCTGGACGAGACCCTGAGTCCACAGCAAAAGCTGCTGGCACGCTATGACGTTTTGGAAGAATACGTCAAACACGACCGCTACCCCGGCTGCCTGTTTATCGCCGCCTGCAGTTTCTTCCCGGAAGTGGACCACCCGATCCACCAGTTGGCTGAGCAACAGAAACTCACCTCGCTGGATCTGACCCGCGATCTGCTGCGGGAAATGGATGCCGACGACGCCGACATGGTGGCGCAGCAAATGGAGCTGATCCAGGAAGGCTGCCTGAGCAAACTGCTGGTAAAACGCCAGCTACAGGACGTATCCGTCGCCAAGCGGCTGGCGGAAGATATCTTGCAGGTGGCCCAGTGCCGCAGAAACGGTGCGTTAAGCTAATTCAGTGTGCGGCGGTATACCGCCGCCGTAAAATAATAGCCAACTCGGCACAATTTTCGAACCCTTTGACCGAAAAGCCAGCAACCAGTCGCGTTTTACCTGATTTCATTCACAAAGCCGTTGACTGCCTTCGGCCAATACGGTTTAATGCTGCGCGTTGCCCGGATAGCTCAGTCGGTAGAGCAGGGGATTGAAAATCCCCGTGTCCTTGGTTCGATTCCGAGTCCGGGCACCATCTTTAGAAGAACCCGCCTATGGCGGGTTTTTTGCTTTCTGAGATATGGACTCTGCATCGAACAGGTTCGATTATTCGGCCAGAGGCCTCACCCTACGGGCCAACGCTGAAGCGTTGTTCAACCCGGCGTAAACGCCAGTTGTCCGAGTCCGGGCACCATCTTTAGAAGAACCCGCCTATGGCGGGTTTTTTGCTTTCTGAGATATGGACTCTGCATCGAACAGGTTCGATTATTCGGCCAGAGGCCTCACCCTACGGGCCAACGCTGAAGCGTTGTTCAACCCGGCGTAAACGCCAGTTGTCCGAGTCCGGTCACCATCTTTAGAAGAACCCGCCTATGGCGGGTTTTTTGCTTTCTGAGGTATGGACTCTGCATCGAACAGGTTCGATTATTCGGCCAGAGGCCTCACCCTACGGGCCAACGCTGAAGCGTTGTTCAACCCGGCGTAAACGCCAGTTGTCCGAGTCCGGGCACCATCTTTAGAAGAACCCGCCTATGGCGGGTTTTTTGCTTTCTGAGGTATAACCAGCCTCGCCATCGCCGTCAACTAAAGTACTTAATAATCAACATAGCGCCGGAAGCCAACAAGATCACATTGATGAGCTTGAGGAATTGCTCACGCGACATCTTCAGCGTGAAGTAACGGCCCATCGTAATCCCCACCAGCATGCCCGGTACCAGCACCAATGCCAGCAGTAGTAAATCAACGTCCATATAAACACCAGCCAGGGCAAAAATCGCCACTCGGGTCAGGGTGCTCATACCTATCAGCGTGGTTTGGGTAATACGGAAAGCTTCTTTTTTCTCAATCCGCCCACTGAGATAAATGGCGTAAATAAAACCGCCGCTGCCAAAAAGCGCGCTGAATACCCCGCCAACCAAACCGAAAGGCACAGCCGCCCTGGGTGAAAATTGCCGGTCAGGTTTTAAACCACTGAGTGAATAGAGCGCGTAAAACACAACAAAAATCCCCAGCGCCAGCAACAGGATCTCTGGCCGAGTTTTCAGCAGGATCGCCGCCCCAAGCAGACTGCCGATGACCATTAATGGAATCAGCCGTTTTAGTTCAGGCCATTGAGCGTTCCGCCCGTCGCGACTGACGTTAACTATCGCCGCGCACATATCCAGCAGTGCCAGCAACGGGACGATTTTCGCCACCGGCATATAAAGCGCCATTATCGGACTGGCGACTAACGCGGAACCAAAACCGGCGATGCCGAAGATCACATAAGCCACTAATAGTGTGGCTGCCAGCACCAGATAACCGGAGAGCGTTAAGGTTTCTTGCATATTTGCTGTTCCCAATCCATGAACATTTTGAGCCAAAAGGTAAAACCTTCTGCCTTAGCCCGGCAAAATTTAGTCCATGGCGGCGTTTTTGACCACCTGACCGTTGATGTTACTATAGGCAGATCACAATAGGGCGCGACGACGTTTAAGGACGATATTTGAGTATGGGAAGCACATTCGCTGTATGGCGACTGATTGCCGTGTGCATGATCAGTCTGGGATTACTGGGGTGCGGCTCCGGAAAAAAATCGAACAGCTACAACCGTGATTATGATCAGTTGGCCAGAGGCAGTTATAACGGCAATACCTATACCGTTAAACGCGGCGATACGCTGTTCTATATTGCCTGGATCACCAACAGTGAAGTCAGCGAGTTGGCGCGGCGTAATAAGATCCCCAAACCCTACAACCTGGAGATTGGCCAAAAGCTGGCGCTAAATAATGCGACGGCGAAGAAGGGCAAATCACGCAAAACGCAGTCTACCAGCCAGATTGCAGCCGTAACGCCACCGATCCGCAGCAGTATCAAATGCTGGCGTTGGCCAACCCAGGGCAATATCGTCAGCAAGTATTCCACCGCCGACGGAGGCAATAAAGGTATTGATATCGCTGGTAACCGTGGTCAGCCAGTGTTTGCCGCAGCCAAAGGACGAGTGGTGTACGTTGGCAACCAGCTCCGGGGTTACGGCAATCTGATTATGATAAAACACAATGATGAGTACATCAGCGCCTACGCCCACAACAACACCCTGCTGGTTCGCAACGCTCAGGAAGTGAAAGCCGGGCAGAAGATTGCCACCATGGGCAGCACCGGTACCGACAAGGTGATGCTGCACTTCCAAATCCGTTATCGTGCTACCGCATTGGATCCACTGCGCTTCCTGCCGCCTCAGGGCTCCGCACCCGCATGTTGATCCCGAGATAGACGATAAAAAAACCCGCCACCAGGCGGGTTTTCCAATCATCGCGCAGAATGGCGATTAAGACTCTTTTATCTGTTTCATCTTGCCGGACAAGAACTCTTTCTCGAAGGCCAACGCCTTTTTGCTGTCGAACTGATGCTCCCATTTAGCCACCACCAGCACCGCCAGCGCATTGCCCACGACATTCAGTGCGGTACGTGCCATATCCAGGATGCGATCTACGCCAGCAATAAACGCTAAACCTTCCAGCGGGATCCCTACACTTCCCAGGGTCGCCAGCAACACCACAAAGGAAACACCCGGCACGCCGGCAATGCCCTTAGAGGTAAGCATTAACGTCACCACCAGCACAATCTCCTGGCCCAGGGACAGCTCAATCCCATACAGCTGCGCAATAAAGATGGCGGCAATGCTCTGATACAGCGTCGAACCGTCCAGATTGAAGGAATAACCGGTCGGTACCACAAAGCTGGTGATCGCCTTGGGTGCGCCATAAGCCTCCATCTTTTCGATGATACGCGGCAACACCGTTTCCGAACTGGCGGTGGAAAAGGCCAGGATCAGTTCATCCTTCAGGATACGGATCAGCGTCCAGATACGCAGGTTACAGAGGCGAGCGACCGCCCCCAGCACCACCAACGCAAAGAAGGCAATCGCGAAGTACACCAACAGCACCAGTTTGGCCAGGGGCAGCAATGAGGCGAAGCCAAAGTTGGCAACCGTCACGGAGATCAAACCAAACACCCC
The DNA here is from genome assembly GCF_008830365.1 of Serratia proteamaculans. GTDB lineage: Bacteria > Pseudomonadota > Gammaproteobacteria > Enterobacterales > Enterobacteriaceae > Serratia > Serratia proteamaculans. The sequence goes on from NZ_WBKI01000003.1 coordinate 489,890, forward strand.
AATCGGCGCATAGCGCATGATCATATGCGTGACTTTGAACATGCTTTCGGAAACGGCTTTAAATACCTTCAGCAGCGGCTCTTTGGTTTCTTTCGGCAGTGACGACAGGCCCAGGCCAAACAGCACCGAGAAGAAGATGATCGGCAACATGTCGCCTTTCGCCATCGAGGCGAAAATATTCGACGGGATCAACGACAGAATAGTGGCAACCAGGCTGTGTGAGCCACTTTGCACCTGCTCCGTGGTTTTTTCATACTGCGAGATATCCACCGCGGTCAGCGTCGACATGTCGATACCGTGGCCGGGTTGAAAAACATTAGCCAATGTCAGCCCCACCACAATGGCGATAGTGGTGATCACTTCGAAGTAAATAATGGTTTTCAACCCGAGACGGCCTAACTTCTTCGCGTCCCCCACGCCGGCAATCCCCACCACCAGCGTAGAAATAACGATCGGTACCACAATCATCTTAATCAGGCGGATAAATATATCACCGGCCGGGCTTAGAATATTACTGACTAACCACTCTCGTGATTCAGTTTGATTATGGAGCACCGCCCCAACAATAATGCCCAACGCCAATGCAATCATAATTTGCCAGGCAAGACTGATTTTTACACTCTTCATACCCTAAAAGTCCTCAAAGACTCTTTTCGGCACATTTATAATAACGCGCCGAAAAGAATACTTAATCATTTAATACAGGCTTATGTTAATGACCAGGAAGCGTTCACCTGCCCTTAGTGTGACGCTGTTTAAATCTTTACCATTTGGCAGGCATACTCTGCAAGCCTTGTTTTATCTGGGTTTTGTGCAAAAAACGAACTCACGTGATTTGATTTTTAGTGTCGCTAGGCATAATTTATTGTTATTAAAAGCTTAATTTTATGTGAGGTGAATCACAATAGCATCTGGGATCTTGAGTTTGATACATGATGAAAATGCGTTAACTTTCGTTAATCTTGCATATTTAGTCCGATAGAGATGTTTGTATTCTGTTACATTAACGTTTTCAAAATGAAAATATCCGGGCCTCACAGGCCTCCTATTTAATAGGATGATTCTGAAACCTTCTCCTTATTAGCACTCTTGGCTGACGGCTTGGCTATTAATATCGACATCGAATATTAAAGGTGCTCTACGGTCCGAAAAGGTTTAACAGAGATTTTAATCTCGGCATTTTATATTAACTAATACCGATAAAAAGTGAATTTATTGGCGAGTTGTTTATTCTTTTTAGTTCTTTAGATAGCGCTTTCTGGCAAAAACCGCCTATCTAAGCATTTTGCCCCACCAAGCGGGTGGATGCTCAACGCAAATGAGGCAGAACTATTACAAATCAATATCTTCGTTGCGTGATCTGCCGCGCAAAAAAGAAACAAAGAATCGGAGCAAACTATACTTAACCTTCAGTTGACATATTATTAACAACTTCAAGGAGAAAAGCCATGAGCCAAGTGCATAAACACGCTATTCCTTCTGCAATTGCAGAACACGCCCTGATTAATTCGACACAATATCAACAATATTATCAACAGTCTGTGCAAGACCCAGAAACGTTCTGGGGCGAGCAGGGGAAAATCCTGGACTGGATTAAACCTTATAGCCGGGTCAAAAACACCTCGTTCGATCCGGGCCATATCAGCATTCGCTGGTTTGAAGACGGCACCCTGAACCTGGCTGCTAACTGCCTCGATCGCCACCTGGCTGAACGCGGCGACCAAACCGCCATTATCTGGGAAGGTGACGATCCCACTCAGTCAAAACAGGTGACTTACAAACAATTGCACCATGATGTTTGCCAATTCGCCAACGTGCTGAAAAAGCTGGGCGTGAAGAAAGGCGACGTCGTGGCTATCTATATGCCAATGGTGCCGGAAGCCGCCGTCGCCATGCTGGCCTGCGCCCGTATCGGGGCAGTGCATTCGGTGATCTTTGGCGGTTTCTCGCCGGAAGCGGTCGCCGGGCGCATTATCGACTCCAACTCCAAACTGGTTATCACCGCTGACGAAGGCCTGCGTGCCGGGCGTGCCGTCCCGCTGAAGAAAAACGTCGATGACGCGCTAAAAAATCCAGGCGTAAAAAGCATCGCCAACGTGGTGGTATTCCAGCGTACCGGTAAACCCGGTTACTGGCAGGAAGGGCGCGATCTGTGGTGGCATGAACTGACCCAGGATGTTTCGGCCGACTGCCCACCGGAAGAGATGAATGCGGAAGACCCGCTGTTTATCCTTTATACCTCTGGCTCGACTGGTAAACCCAAGGGCGTGCTGCACACCACCGGCGGCTATCTGGTGTATGCCGCCATGACCTTTAAATATGTATTCGATTATCACGACGGCGACGTGTACTGGTGTACCGCCGACGTCGGTTGGGTCACTGGCCACAGCTATCTGCTGTACGGCCCGCTGGCCTGCGGCGCCATTACGCTGATGTTCGAAGGGGTGCCAAACTACCCGGGTGTTAACCGTCTGTCGCAGGTGATCGACAAGCATCAGGTTAATATCCTGTACACCGCACCGACCGCCATTCGAGCCCTGATGGCCGAAGGTGACAAGGCGATCGAAGGGACCAAACGTGACTCGCTGCGCATCATGGGTTCGGTTGGAGAGCCGATCAACCCGGAAGCCTGGGAGTGGTATTACAATAAAATCGGCAACGGTAAATGCCCGATCGTCGACACCTGGTGGCAGACCGAAACCGGCGGTTTTATGATCACGCCGCTGCCTGGCGCCACCGAACTGAAAGCCGGTTCCGCTACGCGACCATTCTTCGGCGTACAGCCGGCGCTGGTCGATAACCTCGGTAACCCGCAAGAAGGTGCCTGTGAGGGTAACCTGGTGATCACCGACTCCTGGCCTGGCCAGGCTCGCACCCTGTTCGGCGACCACGATCGTTTCGAGCAAACCTACTTCTCCACCTTTAAAGGCATGTATTTCAGCGGTGACGGCGCACGCCGTGACGAAGACGGATACTACTGGATCACCGGTCGTGTCGATGACGTGCTTAACGTCTCCGGTCACCGTCTGGGCACCGCCGAGATTGAGTCAGCACTGGTCTCCCACCCGAAAATCGCCGAAGCGGCGGTGGTCGGCATTCCACATAACATCAAGGGCCAGGCGATTTACGCCTATATCACGCTGAACCACGGTGAAGAACCTACGCCTGAGCTGTATACCGAAGTGCGTAACTGGGTACGCAAAGAGATAGGGCCGATCGCCACGCCGGATGTCCTGCATTGGACAGATTCACTACCTAAAACGCGTTCCGGCAAGATCATGCGCCGCATCCTGCGCAAAATTGCCGCCGGCGATACCAGCAACCTGGGGGATACCTCAACGCTGGCAGATCCGGCCGTAGTCGAAAAGCTGTTGGAAGAAAAACAATCAATGAAAGTTCCGTCCTAATTTCCGCCGCCTCAGGCCGATCAGCGGGAAGTCCCCGATGGTCGGCTTCAAGCGCGGCGGACTCTATCAATACCTACTGGAGATGCTCTGATGAATGACACCATTTATCAAGGGATTGAGGAAAACCCGCGCTTTATAGAATTGGTGCGAAAACGTAGCCGCTTCGCCTGGCTGCTTTCACTGATTACACTGGCACTGTATGTCAGCTTTATTTTATTGATCGCTTTCGATCCTCAGTGGTTGGGCACGCCGATCGCCGAAGGATCTACCATTACCCGCGGGATCCCGGTAGGCGTAGGCCTGATCGTGATCTCTTTTGTGCTGACCGGGATCTACGTATTCCGCGCCAACGGCGAGTTCGATCGCCTGACTGCAGAAATCCTGCGTGAGGTGAAGAAATGAAGCGTTTACTACCTGCCGCCGCTCTGCTGACGCTACCGGGCCTGGCATTTGCCGATGCCATTGGGGGAGAAGTTCAGCGTCAACCCTTGAACATTCAGGCGATCGTCATGTTCGTGCTGTTTGTCGGCGCTACGCTATACATCACCTACTGGGCTTCCAAACGCACCCGCTCACGCCAGGATTATTACACCGCAGGTGGGAAAATTACCGGTTTGCAGAACGGTCTGGCGATTGCCGGCGATTTTATGTCAGCCGCCTCTTTCCTCGGTATTTCCGCACTGGTGTATACCTCTGGCTATGACGGGCTGATTTACTCCATCGGCTTCCTGATCGGCTGGCCAATCATTTTGTTCCTGATTGCAGAACGCCTGCGCAACCTGGGCCGTTATACCTTTGCTGACGTGGCTTCTTACCGACTAAAGCAAAAGCCGATCCGCACCCTCTCCGCCTGTGGCTCACTGGTGGTGGTCGCGCTGTACCTGATTGCTCAGATGGTGGGGGCCGGTAAGCTGATTCAGTTGCTGTTTGGCCTTAACTATCACGTGGCGGTCATCCTGGTCGGTATTTTGATGGTGCTGTACGTGCTGTTCGGCGGCATGCTGGCGACCACCTGGGTGCAGATTATCAAAGCCGTGCTGTTATTGGCTGGTGCCAGCTTTATGGCGCTAATGGTGATGAAATCGGTCAATTTTGACTTCAATACCCTGTTTGCCGAGGCAGTGAAGGTTCATCCGAAAGGCATCGCCATCATGAGCCCTGGCGGGCTGGTGTCCGATCCTATTTCTGCACTCTCATTGGGGCTGGCGCTGATGTTTGGTACCGCTGGTCTGCCGCACATTCTGATGCGCTTTTTTACCGTCAGTGACGCTAAAGAGGCCCGTAAGAGCGTGTTCTATGCCACCGGTTTTATCGGTTACTTCTACATCCTGACCTTTATTATCGGCTTCGGTGCGATCCTGTTAGTCGGCCCTAATCCGGTGTTCAAAGACGCCACCGGGGCACTATTGGGTGGCACCAACATGGCGGCGGTGCATTTGGCCAATGCGGTGGGCGGCAACTTCTTCCTCGGCTTTATCTCGGCGGTCGCCTTTGCCACCATTCTGGCGGTGGTTGCCGGCCTGACGCTGGCAGGGGCCTCTGCGGTATCTCATGATTTGTACGCCAGCGTAATTAAAAACGGCAAGGCGACTGAACGTGATGAACTGCGGGTTTCAAAGATTACCGTGGTGATCCTGGGTATTGTGGCCATTGCACTGGGGATTTTGTTCGAGAAACAGAATATCGCCTTTATGGTCGGGCTGGCCTTCTCGATTGCTGCCAGTTGTAACTTCCCGATTATCATTCTTTCGATGTACTGGTCACGCCTGACCACTCGCGGCGCGATGATCGGCGGTTGGTTAGGTCTGCTGACGGCGGTGATCCTGATGATCCTCAGCCCAACCATCTGGGTGCAGATCCTGGGACACGAGAAAGCCATTTATCCTTATGAATATCCGGCACTGTTCTCGATGCTGGCCGCCTTTATCGGTACCTGGCTGTTCTCGGTGACCGACAGCTCATTGGCCGGACAGCAAGAGCGTGAACGTTTCCGCTTCCAATTTGTACGTTCACAAACCGGCCTGGGTATTTCCCAGGGCAGTTCACATTAACCATAAACCAGCGGGTTCAGCATGCTGAACCCGCTCTTTCTGAGTTTGGGTTCCATCGACTTGTTCAGTGCCACCACCATGATCTGGCGAGACAATCACCAGGGTATCTTCACGTAAATCCTGCCTATCCAACTCACTGAGCAGTGTTTCTATTTGTTTGTCGGCAGTGGCTAATACCTGATAGTACGCAGGACCATAATAGCCATTCACATGCCCGGCCAAGTCGATCTCACTCATGAAAGGCGCAGCGTAGCGGCGTCTGCTCTTTCTTTCGCACACAGCAAAAAGCCTCATGCTTTCGCATGAGGCTTTCGACTTTGTTTGATGCCTGGCAGTGTCCTACTCTCGCATGGGGAGACCCCACACTACCATCGGCGCTACGGCGTTTCACTTCTGAGTTCGGCATGGGATCAGGTGGGACCACCGCGCTATTGCCGCCAGGCAAATTCTGTTTCATTCTCGGCCGTTACCTCAGTAACCACCAGAACCAATCTCGGAACTCGCTGAAAATCATACTCTCAAATCAAAACACTTTTGGTGTTGTAAGGTTAAGTCTCACGGATCATTAGTACTGGTTAGCTCAATGCATCGCTGCACTTACACACCCAGCCTATCAACGTCTTAGTCTTAAACGTTCCTTCA
>NZ_WBKI01000004.1 GCF_008830365.1 Serratia proteamaculans
AATTTGCCTGGCGGCCATAGCGCGGTGGTCCCACCTGATCCCATGCCGAACTCAGAAGTGAAACGCCGTAGCGCCGATGGTAGTGTGGGGTCTCCCCATGCGAGAGTAGGACACTGCCAGGCATCAAATTAGTGTGCTGATATGGCTCAGTTGGTAGAGCGCACCCTTGGTAAGGGTGAGGTCCCCAGTTCGACTCTGGGTATCAGCACCACTTTATTAAAGTGGGTTTAGAAGTTCGGCGAAAAGAATTAAAAGAATTTGCTTGGCGGCAATAGCGCGGTGGTCCCACCTGACCCCATGCCGAACTCAGAAGTGAAACGCCGTAGCGCCGATGGTAGTGTGGGGTCTCCCCATGCGAGAGTAGGACACTGCCAAGCATCAATTAAGCCAAGAGGCCATCCGAAAGGATGGCCTTTTTGCTTTGCGTCTTCAAAAAACGCATGAATTCGACCTATACCAGCGCAATGAAACATTTTCACCTTCCTGTAGAACACTCGACATTGTGCCCAAAAAACGCTATCTTCGGGCATCTAGAAGTCTAAACGTTTAAATGGATGTGTGAGGGTTAAGCAATGCCGATTCGTGTTCCTGATGAGTTACCTGCAGTAAGTTTCTTGCGCAATGAGAATGTCTTTGTGATGACATCCTCTCGGGCAAAAACACAGGAAATCAGGCCGTTGAAAGTGCTGATCCTCAACCTGATGCCAAAAAAGATCGAGACGGAAAACCAATTTTTACGTCTGCTTTCCAACTCTTCGCTGCAAATTGATATCCAGCTGCTGCGTATCGATAGCCGTGAGTCGAAGAACACGCCGGCGGAGCATCTGAACAACTTCTACTGTGATTTTGAAGACATTCAGGATGAGAACTTTGATGGCTTGATTGTCACCGGGGCACCGTTAGGGCTGGTTGATTTCTGCGACGTTGCCTACTGGCCACAGATTGAACGGGTGATTGATTGGGCCAAGAACCACGTCACCTCCACGTTGTTTGTGTGTTGGGCGGTACAGGCTGCATTGAACATTCTGTACGGCATCCCGAAGATGACCCGTGAAGTGAAACTGTCGGGTGTTTATCAGCATCAAACACTGCAACAGCACGCGTTGCTGACCCGCGGTTTTGATGAGACCTTCCTGGCTCCCCATTCACGCTATGCGGACTTCCCCACGGAGATCATCCGCCAGTACACGGATCTGGATATCTTGGCCGAATCAGAGCAGACCGGGGCCTATTTGTTCGCCAGTAAAGACAAGCGCCTGGCGTTTGTTACCGGGCACCCGGAGTATGACGCGCTGACGTTGGCGGGCGAGTATTGTCGCGATAACGAGGCTGGGCTTAATCCTGTAGTACCCTTGAATTACTTCCCCGATGATAACCCCGAACTCACACCAAAAGCCTCCTGGCGTAGCCATGGTCATCTGTTGTTTGCCAACTGGCTCAACTACTATGTTTACCAAATCACGCCATACGATCTGCGTCATATGAACCCAACTCTCGAGTAACCTTTTTGCCCCAATCGGCGGCTGAATCGAGGCCGCCGACGTCACTTACCCCTCATCTGCATCCCTTCTTTTCTTCTCTATTCTAGTAAAAGTCATTTCCTAACAATCACTTAAATTAATTCTTGGCAGTTTATGGAACCGGTTTCCTTACTGGTGCTTATTGTTATTTATATTAACTAATTGATAATGAAAGGTTAATAAAATATTTTATATTAAAATGGAAATCGTTTTTGATTTTTATTTTTAGTTGGGTATTCTTAGATCCAGCGAGAAGAGATCTGACCAGTTAAGGATCGTTTTATCGGCCCTGATCCACACTGATTTTTGATGAAGATGCGCCGGGCTGGCTAGCGGCAGCGGTGCGCAACGATGGGAAGGAGCAAGACAATGACGCAACTGATAGTAGGCACGGAGTTAACGTTTACGCAGGATTTCACCGCTGCTGAACGACAGGTGTTGACGGATGACGCGGTCGAATTCCTGGCGGAACTGGTGAGTAAGTTTACTCCGCAGCGCAACAAACTGTTGGCTGCGCGCGCCTGCTGGCAGCAGAGGATCGATCAAGGCGATCTTCCAAACTTCATTTCGGAAACTGCTTCCATTCGTAATGGTGAGTGGTCTGTCCGCGGCATACCTGAGGATTTGCGCGACCGCCGGGTGGAAATCACCGGTCCGGTTGAACGCAAGATGGTGATCAACGCCCTGAACGCCAATGTGAAGGTGTTTATGGCGGACTTCGAAGATTCACTGGCGCCGAGCTGGGACAAAGTGATCGATGGCCAAATCAACCTGCATGATGCGGTGAACGGCACCATCTCTTACACCAATGAAGCCGGCAAGATTTATCAGTTGAAGCCGAACCCGGCGGTATTAATTGCTCGCGTACGCGGCCTGCATTTGCCGGAAAAGCACGTGCAATGGCAGGGGGAAGCGATCCCGGGCGGCCTGTTTGATTTCGCACTGTATTTCTTCCACAACTATCGTCAACTGTTGGCCAAAGGCAGCGGCCCTTATTTCTACCTGCCGAAAACCCAGTCCTGGGAGGAGGCCGCCTGGTGGAGCGAAGTCTTCAGCTTTGCCGAAGATCGTTTCTCCCTGCCACGTGGCACCATCAAAGCCACGGTGCTGATCGAAACGCTGCCGGCGGCATTCCAGATGGACGAGATCCTCTACCACTTGCGCGATCACATCGTCGGTTTGAACTGCGGCCGTTGGGATTACATCTTCAGCTATATCAAGACGCTGAAAAATCATGCTGACCGAGTATTGCCGGATCGTCAGTCGGTCACCATGGACAAGTCATTCCTTAGCGCCTACTCCCGCTTGCTGATCAAGACCTGTCATAAGCGCGGTGCCTTTGCCATGGGCGGTATGGCGGCATTTATCCCGAGCAAAGACGCGGAGAAAAATGCCTGGGTGCTGAACAAGGTCCGGGCGGATAAAGAGCTGGAAGCCAATAACGGCCACGACGGTACCTGGGTGGCACATCCAGGCCTGGCGGATACCGTCATGGAAGTGTTCAGCCAGGTACTCGGTGAGCGCCGCAACCAACTGGAAGTGCTGCGTGAAAACGACGCGCCAATCAGTGCTGCGCAGCTGCTGGAACCTTGTGACGGTGAACGTACCGAAGCCGGCATGCGTGCCAATATCCGCGTGGCGGTGCAATACATCGAGGCCTGGATCTCCGGCAATGGTTGTGTACCGATTTACGGCCTGATGGAAGATGCGGCGACGGCAGAGATTTCCCGAACCTCTATCTGGCAGTGGATCCACCACGAAAAGAGTCTGAGCGATGGCCAACTGGTCACCAAGGCACTGTTCCGCCAGATGCTGAAAGAAGAAATGTTGGTGGTACGTGAAGAGTTGGGTGAGGCGCGCTTTAACGCTGGCCGGTTCGAAGAAGCCGCGCGCCTGATGGAACGTATCACTACGCAAGACGAATTAATCGATTTCCTGACTTTACCTGGCTATGAGCTGCTGGCCTGAACCTGTTCCTGACCATTAACCCTACATTATTGAAAAGGATAAAAATTATGTCTACCTCTCGAGCTCAACAGATCCAACAGCTGGAACAGGAATGGAAATCGGCCCGCTGGGAAGGTGTCACCCGCCCGTACAGTGCGGAAGACGTGATTAATCTGCGCGGTTCGGTTAACCCGGTCTGCACGCTGGCGCAAAACGGTGCCGCTAAGCTGTGGGAACTGCTGCACGGTAAGTCACGCAAAGGTTATGTCAACAGCCTGGGGGCACTGACCGGCGGTCAGGCGTTGCAGCAGGCCAAGGCTGGTGTCGAGGCGATTTACCTGTCCGGCTGGCAGGTGGCGGCCGATGCCAACACCGCGTCTGCGATGTACCCGGACCAGTCACTGTATCCGGTCGATTCCGTACCGGGCGTGGTTGAGCGCATCAACAATACCTTCCGCCGAGCCGATCAGATCCAGTGGGCCAACAAAATTGAACCGGGCAGCAAAGGTTACACCGACTACTTCCTGCCGATCGTGGCCGATGCCGAAGCCGGCTTTGGCGGCGTGCTAAATGCCTTCGAACTGATGAAGGCGATGATTGAGGCCGGTGCTGCCGGGGTGCACTTCGAAGACCAATTGGCGGCGGTGAAAAAATGCGGCCATATGGGCGGCAAAGTGCTGGTGCCAACCCAGGAAGCGATCCAGAAGCTGGTTGCTGCACGTTTGGCGGCCGACGTACTCGGTGTGCCGACGCTGGTGATTGCGCGTACCGATGCCGATGCTGCCGATTTGCTGACCTCTGACTGCGATCCTTACGACCGCGAGTTTGTTTCCGGCGAGCGCACCGCCGAAGGTTTCTTCCGCACTCATGCTGGTGTTGAGCAAGCGATCAGCCGTGGCCTGGCATATTGCCCGTACGCTGACCTGGTGTGGTGCGAGACTTCCACGCCGGATCTGCAGGCGGCCAAGCGCTTTGCCGATGCGATCCATGCCAAATTCCCGGGCAAACTGCTGGCTTACAATTGCTCGCCGTCATTCAACTGGAAAAAGAACCTGGACGATCAGACTATCGCTCGCTTCCAGGAAGAGCTGTCGGCGATGGGCTACAAATACCAGTTCATCACGCTGGCAGGCATTCACAGCATGTGGTTCAACATGTTTGACCTGGCGCACGCCTATGCGCAGGGTGAGGGCATGAAGCATTACGTCGAGAAAGTACAGCAGCCGGAGTTCGACGCCGTGGCACGCGGTTACACCTTTGCCTCACACCAGCAGGAAGTGGGCACCGGTTACTTCGACAAGGTGACTACCATTATTCAGGGCGGTGCTTCATCGGTTACTGCGCTGACCGGTTCGACGGAAGAACAGCAGTTCTGAGGCGGCAACGCTGACAAGTTGTAACCTGGAGCCTGCTTGTGCAGGCTCTATTTTCTGGCGGGAGGTAAGGATGGCGGCAAAACTGGAGCTGTTGATCGCGCAGACGATCCTGCAGGGCTTTGATGCACAGTACGGCCGCTTCCTGGAGGTGACCGCCGGTGCGCAGCAGCGTTTTGAGCGAGCGGACTGGCCGGCAGTGCAGCAGGCGATGAAAAAGCGTATCCACCTGTATGATCATCACGTCGGCCTGGTAGTCGAGCAACTGAAGTGCATCACCGGGCAAAAGTATTTTGATGCGGATTTCCCCAGCCGGGTGAAGGCGGTGTATACCGATTTGCTGCCGGAGTACCCGCGCTTTGAGATCGCCGAAAGCTTCTTCAATTCCGTCTACTGTCGGTTGTTCCGGCACCGCGATCTGACGCCGGAAAAACTGTTCGTTTTCAGTTCCCAGCCGGAAGGGCGCTTTCGCGACATCCCGCGTCCTCTGTCACGCGATTTCACCGCCAACGGCGACGTCTCGGCGATGCTGTACAACCTGCTGACCGACTTGCCTCTGCGGTTGCCGTGGGAAAACTTATTGCGTGATATTGATTACATCACCCAGGCGTTGCAGCAAAGCTTCAGTGCGCAGCAGTTGGCAGGAGCGACGTTCCAAATCGCCAACGAGCTGTTTTACCGTAACAAAGCGGCCTGGTTGGTAGGTAAGCTGCGAGTGGCAGACCGAGTCTATCCTTTTCTGTTGCCGATCCACCACAGTGATTCTGGCGCCTTGTTTATTGATACCTGCCTGACCAGCAAGGCCGAGGCCAGCATCGTGTTCGGCTTCGCCCGTTCTTATTTTATGGTTTACGCCCCCCTGCCGGCGGCGATGGTCGAGTGGCTGCGCGAAATCCTGCCGGGCAAAACCACCGCCGAGCTGTATATGGCGATCGGCTGCCAGAAGCACGGGAAAACAGAATGTTACCGCGAGTACCTGACGTTTATGAGCGGTTCGCAGGAGCAGTTCATCATCGCGCCAGGGGTCAAGGGCATGGTGATGCTGGTCTTTACCCTGCCGTCGTTTGATCGGGTGTTCAAGGTGATCAAAGATGAGTTTGCGCCGCAAAAAGAGGTGACGCAGGCGCAGGTCATGGCGTGCTACCAACTGGTAAAGGAACACGACCGCGTGGGGCGCATGGCGGATACCCAGGAGTACGAAAATTTTGTCGTCGACAAGGCGCGTCTCAGTCCGGAATTATTGGCGGAACTGCAGCGTGAGGTGCCGGACAAGCTGGAGGATCTGGGCGATCGCATCGCGATCAAGCATCTGTATATGGAACGACGCATGACGCCGCTGAATCTGTATCTGGAGCAGGCTGATGAACAACAAATGCGTGATGCGATAGAAGAATACGGCAATGCGATCAAGCAACTGGCCGCCGCCAATATTTTCCCCGGCGACATGCTGTTCAAGAACTTTGGCGTGACCCGGCACGGGCGAGTGGTGTTCTACGATTATGATGAGATTTGCTACATGACCGAGGTCAACTTCCGCGATATTCCGCCGCCGCGCTACCCGGAAGATGAGTTGGCCAGCGAACCCTGGTACAGCGTGTCACCCAATGATGTGTTTCCGGAGGAGTTCAGGCATTTCTTGTGTGGCGACCGGCGCATCCGACAGGTGTTTGAAGAGATGCATCGCGACCTGTTCGAGGCCGATTATTGGCGCGGGTTGCAACAGCGCATCCGCGATGGGCATGTGGAGGACGTGTTTGCTTACCGTAAAAAACGTCGTTTCAGCCAGCGCAGTGGGGCGGCGCTGCCTGCGACCTCGGCCACGGCTTAAGGGCGCAGTTTATTACCGCGCCCAATACGATTAAGCTTTCGCACCCGCAACGGCGGCTCGCGCCAATTCGGTGATGCGTGCGTAGTCGCCGCTTTCCAGTGCATCTGCCGGTACCAGCCAGGAGCCGCCGATGCACAGCACGCTTTTCAGCGCCAGATAGTCACGGTAATTGTTCGGTGAAATGCCGCCGGTTGGGCAGAAGCGCACCTGTGGGAACGGGCCGCTGATAGCCTGCAGCGCTTTCACGCCTCCGTTGGCTTCTGCCGGGAAGAATTTAAACTCACGCAGGCCATGATCCATGCCCAGCATCAGTTCCGACACGGTACAGATACCGGGAATTAATGGAATTGAACCGGCACTGGCTGCTTCCAGCAGATCGGCGGTCAGGCCCGGACTGATGGCGAACTGGGCACCGGCATCGGTCACTTCCTGCAACTGCTGCGGGTTAATGACGGTACCGGCGCCGATAATCGCATCTGGCACTTCTTTGGCAATGGCGCGGATCGCGTCCATCGCGCAGGCGGTGCGCAGGGTGACTTCCAATACCCGCACGCCTCCGGCTACCAGGGCTTTCGCTAAGGGTACCGCGTGTTCCAGCTTGTTGATGACGATCACCGGGACTACCGGTCCGGCCATCAGGATATGTTCTGCGCTTGTCTTCCAATTTTTCATCAATGGTTTTCTCCAGTTATGGCCGTCGCCGTCGGGCTGCACGGTCATGCTATCGGTTAAAATTTAATACAGCAGGCGCCCTGTTCGGCCCCGGAAAGCTGGCTGCGCAAGGCACCGAACAGTTCGCGACCACAGCCGATATGTTCTGCGCTCAGGTCGGGCTGGTAAGGCGCGCGTTGGGCCAACTGCTCGGCATCGACCAATAATGCCAGCTCGCCAGTGCGGCCGTTCACACGGATCAGGTCGCCGTTTAGCACCTTGGCCAACATGCCGCCGGTGTAGGCTTCCGGGGTCACGTGGATGGCGGAAGGCACCTTGCCGGAAGCACCGGACAGGCGGCCATCGGTCACCAGCGCCACTTTAAATCCACGGTCCATCAGTACGCCCAGTGGTGGCATCAGTTTGTGCAGTTCGGGCATGCCGTTGGCCTGTGGTCCCTGGAAGCGCACCACCACTACACAATCGCGATCCAGCTTGCCGGCTTCAAACGCCGGTACGATGTCATGCTGGCTTTCAAATACCACCGCCGGTGCTTCGATAATCTGGTTGTCCGTCGGTACCGCCGAGGTTTTCATTACCGCCCGGCCGAGGTTACCGGCCAACACTTTGGTACCGCCGTGATGCTCGAAAGGCTCATCTACGCTGGCGATCACTTTGGCATCGAGCGACGTCTCCGTCCCTTCACGCCAGGCCAGTTGGCCATTGTCCAGCCACGGCTCCTGGGTGTAGCGCGCCAGGCCAAAACCGGCCACGGTATGCACGTCTTCGTGCAGAAGACCGTGCTTTAACAGTTCGCGTACCACCAGGGCTACGCCACCAGATGCCTGGAATTGGTTGATGTCCGCCGGGCCGTTCGGGTAGATACGGCACAACAGCGGCACGGCGTCCGACAGCTCGGAAAAGTCGTCCCAGTTGATAATGATACCGGCGGCGCGAGCCATAGCCACCATATGCATGGTCAGGTTGGTGGAGCCGCCGGTGGCCAACAGTGCCACGATGCCGTTCACCACCACTTTTTCATCCACCAGTTGGCCGATCGGCAGATAGTTGCCGGCAGTCTCGGTCAGGCGGGTCACCTGACGGGCGGCGGCGTCGGTCAGCGCATTGCGCAGCGGTGTATCCGGATGCACGAAGGAAGCGCCCGGCAGATGCAGCCCCATCACTTCCATCACCATCTGGTTGGTGTTGGCGGTGCCGTAAAAGGTGCAGGTGCCGATGCCGTGATAGGAGGCGGCTTCGGCCTCCAGCAGTGCCAGACGGTCAGCCTTGCCTTCGGCATACAGTTGGCGTACCCGTACTTTCTCTTTGTTCGGCAAGCCGCTGCTCATCGGGCCGGCGGGCACAAACAGCGACGGCAAGTGGCCGAAGGACAGGGCCGACATCACCAGGCCCGGGACGATTTTGTCGCAGATGCCGAGGAACAATGCGCCGTCGAACATATTGTGCGACAGGCCGATGGCGGAGGACATGGCGATCACATCGCGGCTCATCAGCGACAGCTCCATGCCGTCTTGCCCCTGGGTCACACCGTCGCACATGGCCGGTACACCACCGGCCACCTGACCGACAGCACCCACCGCGTGCAGCGCCTGCTTCAGCCGCTGCGGGTAGTTTTCGTAAGGCTGGTGGGCGGACAACATGTCGTTATAGGCGGTAATGATGGCGATATCGCTATGCACCATGTTCTTCAGCGCGTTTTTATCATCCGGTTGGCAGGCAGCGAAGCCGTGCGCCAGGTTGCCGCAGGCCAGTTGTGCACGATGTACGGTTTGTGAACGAGCCGCCTCAATGCGTGCCAGATAGGCGGCACGGCTGTGTTTGGAACGGTCGATGATGCGTTGTGTGACACGGGATAGGGTTGGATTAATCATACCTTCCTCACATGCTATTGTTATAGACGCCGCCTGTGGCGGTGCCCCCGGTGGTGGTTTGCGGCCCTGATGTGCAAAGGTCGGGGGCGTTGTTATGTCGTTATGGTGTTTTAAAACAGGGTGAAAGCGATCATGCCGATGATGCCGCCCACGCTGCCCAGAATGGTTTCCATCACCGTCCAGGTTTTCAGCGTTTGCAGCTCATTGGCCCCGGTAAATTTACCGAACAGCCAGAAGCCGGCGTCATTAACGTGGCTGAGCACGATAGACCCACCGGCAATACAGATTGCCAGCGCGGCCAGTTGCCCGCCGCCGAGTCCCAGTTGGCTGGTCACCGGCAGCACCAGGCCGACGGTGGTCAGACAGGCTACGGTGGCGGAGCCCTGGATCACCCGCACCATGGCGGACAATACAAAGGCTGCGACGGCTATCGGCAGACCGGTGCCGATCATGGCGTCACCCAGTGCCGGGCCGACGCCGGAATCCACCAGGATCTGTTTGAATACGCCACCGGCACCGGTCATCAGCAGGATGATCCCGGCGGGCTGGACCGCCGCAGAACAGATGGCCAGCGTTTGCTCGTTGGTCATGCCGCGTGGTTTTGCCAGGCCATAAATCACGATTAAACAGGCGACTAAAATGGCGATAAACGGGTGGCCAATAAACTCCAGCCACTGCTGTAACTGCGAGCCAGGCGTGACCAGGCGGGCACCAATGGTCTTCATGCCGACCAGCACCAGTGGGCAGAGTACCAGCGCCAGGCTAAGGCCAAATGACGGCAGGTTGGCGGTGTTCAGCGTCGGTTCGTTTTCATCCGCCGGCATCGGCCAGTTCACATAGCGGCTGATAAAGCTGCCGTACAACGGGCCTGCAATCAGCATGCCGAGAACCGCGGCGACCAGGCCGATGGCGATCATCCAGCCGAAGTCGGCCTTCATTTGTGACGCCAGCAACATCGGTACCGGCCCCGGTAACAAGAATGAAGCGGCGGCGGCGACACCGGCAAACAGCGGAATAGCCAGCTTAACGATGTTGCCGTCGGTACGGCGCGCCACGGCAAACACGATGCCGATCAGCAGCACTACGGCCACGTCAAAGAACAGCGGGAGGGCACAGATCAAGCCGGCGATACCGAGCGCATAATGGGCCTTGCTCTGGCCGAAACGTTTCAGCAAATGCGCCGCAATTTGGTCCAGTGCACCGACCTCGTGCAGTATCTTGCCGAACATTGCCCCCAGGGCCACCACGATGGCCAGGAAGCCCAGTGTGTCGCCCATGCCTTTCTGCATGGTATCGGCGATGCGGTCCAGCGGCATGCCGGAGAAGATCCCGGCAGCGATAGACACCAGCATTAACGCAACGAAGGCGTGCATACGCGCCTTCATCACCAGAAACAGCAGTAAGAGAACCGAGCCGACTGCGGTACCGACCAGCGTTACAGTATTCACGCGCACACGTCCTGTGGCAGGAAGCTCTGGATATGCCGAACGGTGTCGGCGATCACGCTTTCCAGCGGTTGGTTGATGTCCACAGACATCACATCGCTCTCGTCTGCGCCCGGCTGTTCCAGTGCGGCAAACTGCGTCACCAGCATCTGCGGTTTGAAGAAGTGGCCGTTACGTGCTGCCAGACGGGCTTCGATCACCGGGAAGTCACCGTGCAGGTAAATGAACGACAGGTTGCCATTACCGGCGCGCAGGCGATCGCGGTAGTGTTTTTTCAGCGCTGAGCAGACGATGACCGAGACATTATTGGTGCGTTGCATGGCGAAGGCGGCATCGTTGAGTGCGGCCAGCCACGGGGCACGGTCTTCATCGTTCAGCGGTTCACCAGCGGCCATTTTCAGGATATTGCTACGCGGGTGCAGAAAATCGCCGTCGAGGAACCCGGCGGACAATTGGCGGGCCGCTGCAGCGGCCACGGCGGACTTACCGCTGCCGGAAACGCCCATAATGACGTAAATACGGTTTTGATTATTGGTCATGGCTTAGCTCCAAAACGACAAGTGGCGTTACCCTATGCTAATTGTTACCGGTAACATGTTATCGGTAACATTGTCGAAGGAAGTTTCGCCGGTTGCAATGGGCTTTCGCAGGCAGGATCGTTATCTGTGATCGGCTTCAAGTTTTTATTGGGCGGGATAAACAGGATCGGTACAGCGTTTTACATGCTGACAACAGCAGCGGGCGAAACAGGCCGGGGCGCAGAAACTGCACCCCAGAGAGGGCTATGTTTAACGCACGCCGCCATATTCCAGGCTGATCTCTTTCGCGGCGTGGATCACCAACGCACCCAGCTCAATTACGCGGTTGTCGGTAATGCGTGACACCGGGCCGGAGATCGAGATAGCGGCGAAGGCTTCACGGTGCTCATCGAAGATACAGGCCGCGACGCAGCGCAGGCCGAGCGCATGCTCCTCATCGTCAAAGGAAAAGCCCTGCTTGCGGATCTGCGCCAGACCTTCCTTCAGGTTGTGCGGCGTCAGGGTATGCTGGGTATAGGTTTGCATGCCCTTTTTATGCAGCAGTTTGGTGACCTGCTCATCCGACAGGGTGGAAAGAAAGGCTTTTCCGGCGCCGGAAGCGTGCATCGGCAGTTTGCCGCCGATCGGTGCCGACATGCGCATCAACGCGGTGCACTGCACCTGATCGATAATAATTGCCTGATACTCGCTGGTATCCAGCACCGCCAGATTGACCGTCTCGCCGGACTCTTCCATCAGGCGGCGTAGCGTCGGGTGTACCATCGCCAGCAGGTTGCGGCTCTGCAGGAAGCTGCTACCGACTACAAAGGCATGTGAGCCGATGGTCCACAGGCCCAGATCGCCCACCTGACGCACGAATCCCTGCTGTTGCATGGTGGTAAGCAGGCGGTGGGTGGTGGAATTGGGCAAGCCGGCCTGTTGGGCCAGATCGGTCAGTGCCACGTTACCCTGCGCTTCGGCAATGTATTCCAATAATTTCAGACCACGGGTCAACGACTGCACCTGGCCGGTGGGCGCACTGGCGGCCGGGGATGCAGCACGGGGCTTTTTGCCGCGTTTGGCAGGAGCAGGGGTGACCATATTTCACATTCCTTTTTCCGTATGATGGAATTCATTTTCGTTTTTTACGTATGAATTGCAAGCCATCAATCAGCTCATCGGATCTGTTGTCCGGCAACCTGAAAAACTCTCAATTAGCGCTCACCCCTTTGCCACCACAACCTGTGCTAGGATGGCTCGTTGGTTTTTGCAGCAATTGAGCGATGGGCTGGATCGGTAATTGAAGGGGCTACAGTGACAAATCGAGTAGAACAACTGCGCCGGCAGTTAGCGCAGCGAATTTTAGTGTTGGACGGCGGCATGGGCACCATGATCCAGAGCTATCGTCTGGAAGAGAGCGACTTTCGTGGCGAACGTTTTGCCGACTGGCAGAGCGATCTGAAAGGCAATAATGACCTGCTGGTGTTGACCAAGCCGGAAGTGATTACCGCCATTCACTACGGCTACCTGGAAGCCGGGGCCGATATTCTCGAAACCAATACCTTCAACTCCACGCCTATCGCCATGGCCGACTACCATATGGAGTCGCTGTCCGCCGAAATTAACTATCAGGCTGCCTGCCTGGCACGAGCCTGCGCCGATGAATGGACCGCACGTACGCCAGAGCAGCCGCGTTACGTGGCTGGGGTATTGGGGCCGACCAACCGCACCGCCTCTATTTCACCGAACGTCAACGATCCGGCGTTCCGTAATGTTTCTTTCGATGAGCTGGTGGAAGCCTACCGCGAATCGACGCGTGCACTGGTAGAGGGCGGTGTCGATCTGATCATGATCGAAACCATCTTCGATACCCTGAACGCCAAAGCCGCTGCCTTCGCGGTGGAAACCGAATTTGAAGCCCTGGGCGTTGCGCTGCCGATCATGATTTCCGGCACCATCACCGACGCTTCCGGCCGTACCCTGTCCGGCCAAACCACCGAAGCCTTCTATAACTCGATGCGTCACGTCAAGCCGTTGAGCTTTGGCCTGAACTGTGCGCTGGGCCCGGACGAACTGCGCCAATACGTTTCTGAGCTGTCGCGCATCTCGGAGAGCTACGTTACTGCTCACCCCAACGCCGGTTTGCCCAATGCCTTCGGCGAATACGATCTGGATGCGCAAGAGATGGCGAAACAGGTTGGCGAGTGGGCGAATGCCGGCTTCCTGAATATTATCGGCGGCTGCTGTGGCACCACACCGGAACACATTGCCGCGATGGTCAAAGCGGTGGCGGGCGTACCGCCACGTCAACTGCCTGAAATCCCGGTTGCCTGCCGTCTGGCCGGCCTTGAACCGTTGAACATCGACGCCAAAACGCTGTTCGTCAACGTGGGCGAGCGCACCAACGTCACCGGTTCCGCCCGCTTTAAGCGACTGATCAAAGAAGAAAAATACAGCGAAGCGCTGGCCGTTGCCCGCCAGCAGGTGGAAAGCGGCGCGCAGATTATCGACATCAACATGGATGAGGGGATGCTCGACGCCGAAGCGGCGATGGTGCGCTTCCTTAACCTGATCGCCGGTGAACCGGATATTGCCCGCGTGCCGATCATGATCGACTCCTCCAAATGGTCGGTGATCGAGAAAGGCCTGAAGTGTATCCAGGGCAAAGGCATCGTTAACTCGATCTCGATGAAAGAGGGCGAAGAGGCCTTTATCCACCATGCCAAACTGGTGCGCCGCTACGGTGCTGCGGTGGTGGTGATGGCATTTGACGAGGCAGGCCAGGCGGATACCCGCGAGCGCAAGTTCGAAATTTGTCGCCGTGCCTATAAAATCCTGACCGAGCGCGTCGGCTTCCCGCCGGAAGACATCATTTTTGACCCGAATATTTTTGCCGTCGCCACCGGTATCGATGAGCATAACAACTATGCCGTCGACTTTATCGAAGCCTGTGCCGACATCAAAACTCACCTGCCGCACGCGATGATCTCCGGTGGCGTTTCCAACGTCTCGTTTTCATTCCGTGGCAACGATCCGGTGCGTGAGGCGATCCACGCGGTGTTCCTGTACCACGCGATCCGCAACGGCATGGACATGGGCATCGTTAATGCCGGGCAGTTGGCGATCTACGACGATCTCAGTGCCGAACTGCGCGATGCGGTGGAGGATGTGATCCTCAACCGTCGTGACGATGGCACTGAGCGCCTGCTGGAACTGGCGGAAAAATACCGCGGCAGCAAAGACAACGAAGTGGCGGTTCAGCAGGCAGAATGGCGCGGTTGGCCGGTCGAAAAGCGGTTGGAATATTCGCTGGTCAAAGGCATCACCGAGTTTATCGAATTGGATACTGAAGAAGCCCGGCAGAGAGCGGATCGCCCGATCGAAGTGATCGAAGGGCCGCTGATGGCGGGGATGAACGTGGTTGGCGACCTGTTCGGCGAAGGCAAAATGTTCCTGCCGCAGGTGGTGAAATCTGCCCGCGTAATGAAGCAGGCGGTGGCCTATCTGGAGCCGTACATCGAGGCCAGCAAAGAGAAAGGCTCTACGGCAGGCAAAATCCTGCTGGCGACGGTGAAGGGCGACGTGCACGACATCGGCAAAAACATTGTTGGTGTGGTACTGCAGTGCAACAACTACGAAATTGTCGATTTGGGCGTGATGGTGCCGACGGAGAAAATCCTGAAAACTGCGCGTGAGCAAAACGTGGATATCATCGGCCTGTCGGGGCTTATCACCCCGTCACTGGACGAGATGGTCAACGTGGCAAAAGAGATGGAGCGTCAGGGCTTTACCCTGCCGTTGCTGATTGGGGGGGCGACGACCTCCAAGGCCCATACCGCGGTGAAGATTGAGCAGAACTACAGCGGCTCAACCACTTACGTACAGAATGCCTCGCGCACCGTGGGCGTGGTATCGGCACTGCTTTCCGCCACCCAACGCGATGACTTTGTGGCGCGTACCCGTAAAGAATATGAAACCGTGCGTATCCAGCACGCGCGTAAAAAACCGCGTACCCCGCCGGTTGACCTGCAGAAAGCCCGTGATAACGCCATGGTACTGGACTGGGAAAACTACCAGCCGCCGGTGCCAAAGCAGTTGGGTGTTTATCCGGTTGAGGCCGACATTGAGACGCTGCGTCATTATATCGACTGGACACCGTTCTTTATGACCTGGTCGCTGGCGGGTAAATATCCGCGCATTCTGGAAGATGAAGTGGTGGGGGAAGAGGCCAAGCGACTGTTCGCCGATGCCAACCAGATGCTGGACCTGCTGGCTGCCAACGGTAGCCTCAACCCGCGTGGCGTCTATGGCCTGTTCCCGGCCAACCGCGTTGGCGACGACGTTGAGGTGTATCGCGACGAGAGCCGTGATGAGGTGCTGGTGGTCAGCCGCCACCTGCGTCAGCAGACCGAAAAAACCGATTTTCCGAACTACTGCCTGGCGGACTTTGTCGCGCCGAAAAGCAGCTGCAAGGCCGACTACTTCGGTGCCTTCGCGGTAACCGGCGGTCTGGAAGAGGATGAACTGGCGGCGGCCTATGATGCGCAGCACGATGATTACAATAAAATCATGGTCAAAGCGCTGTCGGATCGTCTGGCCGAAGCTTTCGCCGAGTACCTGCATGAGCAAGTGCGTAAGCTGCACTGGGGCTTCGCGACCGAAGAGAACCTGAGCAATGAAGAGCTGATCCGCGAAAACTATCAGGGTATCCGTCCGGCACCGGGCTATCCGGCCTGTCCGGAGCACACCGAGAAAGCGGAGATCTGGCGCCTGCTGGATGTTAATCGCCATACCGGCATGGTGTTGACCGAGTCCTTCGCCATGTGGCCGGGGGCGGCAGTGTCCGGCTGGTACTTCAGCCATCCGCAGAGCAAGTATTTTGCGGTGGCGCAGCTCCAGCGCGATCAGGTTGAAGACTATGCGGCGCGTAAAGGCATGAGCGTCAGCGAGGTTGAACGCTGGCTGGCACCTAACCTCGGCTACGACGCCGACTGATCATCCTTCTTTAGGGGCGCGCTGGTCGCGCCCCTGTCATTGTGCCTCCACGTCAATGTGCAGTGCGTCGTAACGCCAATATTCCAAATCACAATCAATCACCCGATCGTGCTGATCGCGGTTAACCCGGGTAATAAACAGCGCCGGGCTGCCGTAGGTCACTTTCAGCATTGCGGCTGCTTCCTGCGGCAGCAGGGTCGGCAGCATATCGAAACGTACTCGCCCATAGCGAATATCGTAGCGTTCGGCATATAGCCCGGTTAGCGACTGGGTTAAGTCTTCGTCCAGAATACCGGCAAAGTAGGCGGGATTGAGGTAGTGCTCACAGTACAACACCGCGCGGTCATCGATATAACGCAACCGGCGAATGCGGTAAACCTCGCTGCCGGGTGGCAAAGCCAACCGTTGGCACAGCTCGCCGTACAGCGGCAGGGTAGCGGTGTCGATCACCTCGGTATAGGCATCACGCCCCTGCTGCTGTGCCATGGCGTGGAAATGGCTGCGCTGCAACGGGTTGTACACCAGCCGGGGCGGCGAGATAAACCAGCCGCGCCTGACCTGGCGGTAAATCATTCCCTGCGCCTCCAACTGGCCGAGCGCTTCCTGCAGCGTAATGCGGGTGGTAGAAAACTGTTCACTCAGGGCGCGTTCAGAAGGTAGTTTGCCATCTTTGTTAAATTCTCCGTTGGCGATTCGGGCGCTCAATGTTCGGCAGATCGCCGCCACCGTGGTCGGTACATCATTCATGCACAGTTGCCCCATTTCAGTGCTTCTTGCCCCGCTAAAGGTAGACCAACGGCAGCCCTGTGACGCGCCAAATACGATAAAAATGCTGCTTTTTTAGACTGACATATAATTATCACATTCGTCCGTTAGATTGGCTTGGTTCTTGCTGGACTAGTCCAGCCACTTCCACACTACCATCCGGAGCATCAGTTATGAAACGTTTGTGCGCTTCTGTGTTAACCAGTGCCATTGTCCTGTCCAGCCAAATGAGCTGGGCTGCCGATTCCGACCTCGCGGCGCTGGAACAGGCTGCCAAGAAGGAAGGGGAAGTCAACAGCGTCGGCATGCCGGACAGCTGGGCTAACTGGAAAGACACCTGGCAGGATCTGTTGACCAAGTACAGCCTGAAGCATGCCGATACCGACATGAGCTCGGCGCAGGAAATTGCCAAGTTCGACGCGGAAAAGAGCAACGCTACGGCGGATATTGGTGATGTAGGTGCGGCCTTCGGCCCGATTGCGGTACAGAAAGGGGTGACCCAGCCGTACAAGCCATCCACCTGGGATCAGGTGCCTGACTGGGCGAAAGACAAGGACGGCCACTGGGCACTGGCCTATACCGGCACCATTGCCTTCATTATCAACAAGAAACAGGTAAAAGAGATCCCGCACAGCTGGGCGGATCTGCTGAAAGGGACTTATCAGGTCACTATCGGTGACGTGGGGACCGCTTCGCAGGCGGCCAGCGGTGTGCTGGCCGCGACTTACGCCATGGGCGGCAATGAAAAGAACCTGAAGCCGGGCCTGGAGTTCTTCGGCAAGCTGGCCAAGGCCGGGCGTTTGAGCCTGAGTAACCCAGTGATCGCCTCGCTGGAAAAAGGCGAAGTGCAGGTCGGCGTGGTTTGGGACTTCAACGGGCTTAACTACCGTGACCAGATCGACAAAACCCGCTTTGAAGTGCTGATCCCGTCCGACGGCTCAATCACTTCCGGCTACACCACCATCATCAACAAATACGCCAAGCACCCGAACGCCGCCAAGCTGGCGCGTGAATACATCTTCTCTGATGCCGGCCAGATTAACCTGGCGCGTGGCTATGCCCGCCCAATCCGTGCAGAACATCTGACGCTGCCGGACGACGTCAAAGCCAAGCTGCTGCCGGCCGAACAGTATAAAAATGCCCACCCAATCGCCGATCCGGCGGCCTGGGAACAAAGCGCTAAAACGCTGCCGCGTCAGTGGCAGGAAAACGTCATTATGTTTATGCAGCAGTGAGTTAAACCATTATGAAAACGATCCTCGTGCTGCTGGACGGTCTGAACTATCAGGTGGCGCATGACGCCATGGGCTATCTGCAGGCCGAATGTGCGGCAGGGCGCGGACGGTTGTATCAGTTGGAGAGCGAGCTACCCTCGCTCTCCCGACCTCTGTATGAATGTATCCTCACCGGTGTGCCGCCGGTGGAGAGCGGCGTGGTGCATAACCAGGTGTCACGCCTCTCACATCAGCAGAGCGTGTTTCATTATGCGCGTGCCGCCGGGTTAACCACCGCGGCGGCCGCCTATCATTGGTTCAGTGAGCTGTACAACCGTACCCCGTTCGACGCCGCGCGCGATCGCCATACCGACGATACCGGGCTGCCGATCCAGCACGGTCATTTTTATTATGACGACCGCTACCCGGACTCTCATCTGTTTGACGACGCGGAAAGTTTACGCCGCCGTCATCAGCCCGATTTCTTGCTGATCCACCCGATGAATATTGACGACGCCGGGCACCGCTTCGGTCTATCTTCGCCGCAGTACCGTAATTCGGCGCGCAATGCCGACGGGGTATTGTCGCGCTATCTGGCCGACTGGTTGGCCGATGGCTATCAGGTGATGGTCACCGCCGATCACGGGATGAATGACGATCGCAGCCATGGTGGCGTGTTGCCGGAAGAGCGTCAGGTGCCGCTGTTTGTCTTCGGTAGCGCATTCAGCCAAAGCGACGCCAATCCGCAGCAAACCGACCTGTGCGGTACGCTGTGCGAGCTGCTACAGGTGGCGCATGACAAGCCGCGTTGCCGTGCGTTGTTGGCATAAGGGCGAATAATGAAAGCTAAGTGGATTGCTGCGCTATGCCTGCTGCCGTTCATCCTGCTGTTCGGCGCGTTTCAAATCGCGCCGCTGGTGTGGATTGCGGTAAGCAGCTTTTTCAGCCAGACCAGCGGCTGGGGGCTGGGCAACTATGTTGATGTGCTGACTTCGCCGTTCTATCTGCAGGCGTTTCAGTTCTCGCTGGAGATTTCCCTCTGGTCGAGCGTCTATGGGCTGTTGATTGCCCTGGTGGGCAGTTACTCACTGCGCCAACTGGGCCAGACGCGGTTCCATGATTTTGTGATGTCGTTTACCAACATGACCAGCAACTTTGCCGGGGTGCCGCTGGCGTTCGCCTTTGTCATCCTGCTGGGGTTGAATGGCTGCCTGACCTTACTGCTGCGCAAGTACGGCCTGATGGAGAGCTTTAACCTTTACTCCAAAACCGGGCTGATCGTGCTCTACACCTACTTCCAGATCCCGCTCGGGGTACTGCTGCTGTACCCGGCATTTGATGCGCTGCGTGAAGACTGGCGCGAATCGGCATCGTTGCTTGGTGCCAGCCCGTGGCGCTATTGGCGGCATATCGGCCTGCCTGTATTGGCCCCGGCGTTGATGGGCACTTTCGTCATCCTGTTGGCCAATGCGCTGGGTGCCTATGCCACGGTGTATGCGCTGACCACCGGCAATTTCAACGTGATACCGATACGTATTTCTGCGCTGGTGGCGGGGGATATCTCCCTCGATCCGAATCTGGCCAGCGCGCTGGCGATGCTGCTGGTAGCGATGATGGCGTTTATCACGCTGATCCATCAGTGGCTGTTACGCAGGAGCTACCTCAATGCCAGCTCATAATATTGCGGAGGGCGGCCATGTTGCGTTTTGAAACCGGTTATCACCGTGTGGTGGGCGGCCTGCTGTTGCTGATCCTGCTGTTACCGCTGGCGGCGACGCTGATTTATGCGCTGGCCACCCAATGGGGTGCGACCATTCTGCCGGACGGTTTTACCCTGAAATGGCTGGTGGCGTTATGGAGCGATCCGCGCTTCCTGCTGGCGCTGTGGCACTCGCTGCTGATCTGTTTCGGTACTCTGGTGCTGGCGGTGGTGGTGATTTTGCCGATGATGTTTGTGATTGCTTACTATTTCCCCAAGCTGGATGCGGTGATGAACGTACTGATCCTGCTGCCGTTCGCCGTGCCGCCGGTGGTGTCAGCGGTCGGGCTGATGCAGCTGTTCGCCGCCGATCCGCTGCCGCTGCTGGGCACGCCATGGATCCTGATTGGTTGTTATTTCTCCATCGCGTTGCCATTTATTTACCGAGCCATCAGCAACAACATGCAGGCGATCAACCTGCGTGATCTGATGGATGCTGCGCATCTGCTGGGGGCCAGCACCTGGAAAGCCGCATTGTGGGTGGTGCTGCCGAACCTGCGCAAAGGCGGGATGATCGCGGTGCTGCTGTCGTTTTCTTTCCTGATTGGCGAATTTGTCTTCGCCAACCTGCTGGTGGGCAGCCAGTATGAAACGCTGCAGGTCTACCTGTTCAACATGCGTAACGGCAGCGGCCATTTCACCAGCGCACTGGTCATTTCTTATTTCGCCGTGGTGCTGCTCGTCACCTGGTTGGCGAACTTGCTGAATAAAAATAAGGGCTAACCCGATGGCTTATCTCAATGTCACCCGCCTTAACAAACACTATGGGCAGACCCAGGTGTTTCAGGATATCGATTTCACCGCCGAGGAGGGCGAGTTTGTCACGCTGCTCGGGCCGAGCGGCTGTGGTAAGTCCACGCTGCTGCGCTGTCTGGCGGGGCTGACCTCGGTCGACAGTGGGCAGATCCTGCTGGAGGGCCAGGATCTGGTGCCGGTGCCACCGCAAAAACGCGGTATCGGCATGGTGTTTCAGAGCTATGCGTTATTCCCGAACATGACGGTGGAAGGCAACGTGGCCTTCGGCCTGAAAATGCAAAAGCTGGCGGCCGGGCAGATCCAACAGCGGGTGCAGGAGGTGCTGGCGCTGGTAGAACTGACCGAGCTGGCGAAGCGCTATCCGCATCAGCTGTCCGGTGGCCAGTGCCAACGGGTGGCGCTGGCACGATCGTTGGTGACGCGTCCACGTCTGTTACTGCTTGATGAACCGCTCTCGGCACTGGATGCGCGGATCCGCAAACATCTGCGCGAACAGATCCGTCGGATCCAGCGTGAGCTGAACCTGACGGCCATCTTCGTCACCCACGATCAGGAAGAAGCTTTGACGCTGTCGGATCGCATCGTGCTGATGAACAAAGGGCAAATCGTACAAAGCGGTGATGCAGAAACCCTGTATACCCAGCCGGCCGACGTTTTCGCCGCCGGGTTTATCGGCAACTACAACCTGCTGAGCGCCGAACAGGCGACGGTTTTGACCGGCAGTACTTACCGGGGTAAGGTAGCTGTTCGTCCGGAGTCCATGACCCTACTGCCTGCAGGGCAGGGGATCGCCGCGGTGATCCTCAGCCATAGTCTGTTGGGCAACGTGGTGCGCTATCGGGTTCAGGCCCGTGGCGTGGAGCTGCTGGTCGATGTGCTCAACCGTTCGGTCGAAGATTTGCGGCCTGACGGCAGTGAAATTGGGCTACACTTAGAAACTGTTACATTACGGGAAGTTGCATGACATCGCTGCGGCATTCAATGATAACTCCAGGGTAATTCCTGCCGTTGCGTTAACCCTCCAATAAGCGGTCTGCAGCCTGTTGCCGCTGTCCTGCCCGATACACGCCTGGCAGGCAGGATAGCTTGCTGTGTCTTGCCGGGCGTGAATGGAGCGTATTTTCCGTGTTGACCCTTCTTCATCTGCTTTCTGCGGTGGCGCTGTTGGTGTGGGGTACCCACATCGTGCGCACCGGGATCATGCGGGTCTACGGCGCTAATTTGCGTCGGGTATTGAGCGACAGCGTGCAGAAAAAACCGCTGGCGTTCGTCTCTGGCATCGGCGTGACCGCGCTGGTGCAAAGCAGCAACGCTACTGCGCTGCTGGTGACATCTTTCGTTGCTCAAGGGCTGGTGGGGCTGACGCCTGCGCTGGTGATCATGCTCGGCGCCGACGTGGGTACCGCGCTGATGGCGCGAATACTGACTTTTGATCTCTCCTGGCTATCACCGTTGCTGATCCTGGTCGGCGTGTTCCTGTTTCTTAGCCGCAAGCAAACCCGGGTGGGGCAAATGGGCCGGGTGTGCATCGGCCTCGGGTTGATTGTCCTGGCTCTGGAGCTGATTGTCGCCGCCGCAACGCCGATCACCCAGGGCGCGGGAGTGAAGGTACTGTTCTCGTCACTGACCGGCGATGTGATGCTGGATGCCCTGACCGGCGCGTTGTTCGCCATTGTCAGCTATTCCAGCCTGGCGGCGGTGTTGTTGACCGCCACCCTGACCGCTTCCGGCGTGATCTCACTGAAAGTAGCGCTGTGTCTGGTGATTGGTGCCAATCTTGGCAGTGGCCTGCTGGCGGTGATCAACACCAGCGGCCAGAACGCCGCCGGCCGTCGGGTGGCACTGGGCAGCCTGTTGTTCAAGCTGATCGGCTGTGTGCTGGTGCTGCCCTTTGTCTCTTATCTGGCAGACGCGATGGCCCGGCTACCCGGTGAGAACGAAGAGTTGGTGATCTATTTTCACGTGTTCTACAACCTGATCCGCTGTCTGGTGCTGATCCCTCTGGCCGGGCCGATGGCACGGCTGTGTGAAGCGCTGATTGCCGACGTGGCGGCTGACGATCCCCGGCTGCGACCACGGCATCTGGATGCCAGCGCATTGGATACGCCGACGCTGGCTTTGGCCAATGCCGCGCGTGAAACCCTGCGCATGGGTGACGTGGTAGAACACATGATGATCCTGCACCGCGAAGTGCTGCACGGTAAGATCGGGCAGGATAAAGAGGTGCGTCGATTGGACGACGACGTCGACGTACTCTACACCGCCATCAAACTGTATCTGGCGCAGATCCAGAAAGAGGATCTGGGCGAGGAAGACTCGCGCCGTTGGGCCGAAATTATCGAAATGGCGCTCAACCTGGAGCAGGCCGGGGACATCATTGAACGCATGACCGGCGATATCGCATCGAAGTCGCATGCGGCACGGCGGGCGTTTTCGGCCGAAGGGCTGGCGGAGCTGGACACGCTGTATGAGCGATTGATCGGCAACCTGCGGCTGAGCCTGTCGGTGTTCCTGTCCGGCGACCTCACCAGCGCCAAGCGGTTACGACGTTCCAAGCATCGCTTCCGCATACTGGATCGCCGTTATGCGCATGCGCACGTCGATCGTTTACACCAACAGAACGTGCAAAGTATAGAAACCAGTTCGCTGCATCTGGGGCTGTTGGGGGACATGAAACGCCTGAACTCGCTGTTCTGTGCGGTGGCGTATAACGTGCTGGATCAGGATGAGAAGGATGACGAGCGCGAGTGGGAGGATACGCCGAGCACGCTGTAAAAAAATGCCCCCGGCTGCCAACGGTATTGCTTAGGCAAGCGTCTCCCTCTCCTGGGGGAGAGGGGACCATTTACCGCTAGTTATTTACCCGAGAAAACACCCGCCTTGGCATCGGCAGTCTGGCTATTGCCGTAGCCGCCGACCGGTGTCTCCAGATTCACCACGCTTTTACCGGCGATCCCCAACAGTCCACCGGCAGAGGCGGCCGCATCCAGGTGACCGCCACCCTGATAACGGCTGCCCGCCACGTCCTGTTGTTCCAGCTTGCCGTTACCCAGCGTCACCTCACCTTGTTGGCTGCGGATCTCAGCGCCGGTCAGGTGGGTGCTACCCTGCACGTTCAGCGCCACGTCATTTTTCCCGCTGATGGCAGATTGCGTGCCAACCGCATCGTTATTGACTACGTCGGCGTTGACCTTGAACTGACCCTGCAGCCCGGCGGGGCCGGTCAGGCTCTCTTTGGACTTGTTACCGAGGAAGCGAGCGCCGCGATCCCACAACGGTGCCTTCTCTTTTTCGCCGACCAGCGTTTCCGGCAACGTCACTTTACCATCGGCCTTGCTGAAACTGACCGCGCCAGTGGTGTCCTGTTTTGGATCGAGACGACGGGCCACGCTGTTGTACTTGTCGGTGGTGGCGTCAGCGACCTTGTTGATACCCCCTTCCAGCTTCTCTTTCACATTACCGGCATAGCGCGGCGTGCCCACTTTCGACAGTTTGGAGGTGATGCTGCTGGCCGGGTCGTTGCTGTGGTTCAGGCCGACGTCCACGTTGACCTTAACGCTGCTTTCGCTGTCTTTGCGGCTCTCGACGTGCAGGTTGCCATCGACGTTGCCCTGTACGCGTTCGGCATCGATCCGGGCACCGGCCAGGGTGGTGTCTTTGCCGCTGTTGATCGTCACTTCGTTTGCATTAATCAGACTGTTGCCCTGGGTAGTTTTCTGTAGTTTGTCGACACCGACTTTCACTCCGGCACCCAGAGTATGGGTATCGCTGCCGCTGGTGGTATCAACCTTGCCGTTGGCGTCCTTGTTGAAGGATTGGCCGCCTTTGGCGTTCGCCTTCAGCCCCAGGTTCCAGTTGTTTTTCTGCTCCTGATTTTGCACCGATTCCAAGATCACTCCACCGTGCCCGGCATTCAGGGCGACGCTGTTGCCTTTGACCTCGGTCCCCTGCAGGTGTAACGCCTGGTCGTCACTGCCTTTGGCGGTAATGTTCACTGCGCCACCGCCGGTGATTTTTCCCCCTTGCTGGGTGGTGGCGGATTCATCGACCTTGGCGATGTCAAATGCACCGCCGAGGGAAATACCGCCCGCACTTTTTTTGTCGCTGTCGGTGCTGTTACCACCAATATCGATATTCCCTGACAGCGTATCGTCCTTACGCGTCTGGTGCGACTCGGCTGCCTGTAGCGCCACCTTATCGCCTGCCTTCAGCGTAACGTCGCCCTGGCTGGTGACCGTGCTGCCTTGCAGCGTCAGCCCACGCCCGGCCTCCAGTTCTACGCCCTGTTTCCCACTGATGTGGCTAACCTGTGCGCTGCTGCCGTCGCTTTCCCCCACGCTGCGATCGCCGCCCAGCCCAACACCGAAGTTTTTGGTCTCCGGGGTGGAGCCACCTTTGGCTGACACTTTGACATTGAAACCGTTGTGGCTCTCATGACTGCGGTCGGTAGCCTGCTCGAAACGGATGTTGCCGTCTTCGGCTTTCACCTGAGCCTTACCCTGGCCGGCATCCAGTGAAGTGCCCTGATAAACCGCGTCCTGCTTAACGTTGATTTCGATGCCATTGGCGGCGGTGATGCTGCCAGTCACTGCCTGGCTGCCGGTGCCGGCGCTGTGTTTGTTGCCGCCTTCTCCTTTGCCGTCGACGTTCAGGTCATTGCCGGTATTGGTGTAAACGCGCACGCTGGCGCCGCCACGGGTATCGCTTTGGCTCTGCTGTTGGCTATTTTCTGCCGCTTCACTGCGGTGGCTGTCCGCCTTCAGTGTTACGGTACCCTGAGTGGTTTGATATTGGGTTCCGCGATCCAGCAATTCCCCGCCAGCGTTAACCGCAATCTCCCCGGCCTTAATGGTGCTGACCACGGCCTGCGAACTGCTGTTACTGTTTTCGCTGCTGCCGCCGTTGGCAGCGACGTCGATCCCGACGTTTGGCAGACCGATGCTGCCGATATCGTTAATCACGCCGTTGGCGTCCAGCTTGGCGGCTTTGCCCACGGCGCGTTCAACCGGGCGGGTGATGGCGCTGTAATCAACGTTGGCACCGATATCCACGCCGACGTCGGTTTTGCGGGTATTGCTGCTTTCGCTGTCCGTGGCGGCCAGATGGGCCACGCTGTTGGCATTTTCCTGATATTTACCGCCAACCTGATGCTGTGCACCTTGCTGAGTCAGTTGGTCATTGGCGCTAATCGTCAGGTTGCCTTTGATATCACTGCCTGAGGTGACGGCCTGGCTGCTTTGCGAGTGCGTTTTACTGTTCTCATAACCGCCTTCAATACCCGAGCCGACTTTATCGATGCCGCCGGTGTAATAGAACCCACCGCCGACTTTGGTTTGCTCGGTGTCGCTGGTGGTCTTGTTGTCAGCCGCCAGGAAGGCGACGTTGTTGCCACTGACGCTGGCATCTCCCTGGGTGGTCACCAGTTTGGAGCCGCTGAAGGTCACGTCTTTATCCGCCTTCAACGTCACGCTGCCGCCGCTCAACATCGACGACTGTTGCTCGCTGCGGGTGGTTTTCTCGCTGTCGCTGGTATGTTCTATGCGTAAACCGGCGCGGTATTGTTTATCGCCTTTTTCGTTGGCATAGCCGTTGATCGCCAACGCGGTTTTCTGCTCGTCAATACGTTGCTGCTGCTCTGCGGCGCTGACATTGATATTGCCGCCGGCTTTGATATCCAGTTTGCCGGCGCTGCTTACTTTGCTGCCCACCACGTCGGTATCCTGTTTGCTGACCAGTTGCAGGTTGGTATCGGAAACCAGTTCACTGGCAGTGGACTGTTGGTGGCTGTTGTTGGACTTTTGCGAACTGCTGGTAATGTTGAAGGCGGTACCGGTGCGGGCATTGATCTTGTCGACGTTGGTGCTGAGCGCGTTATCAATCCGCAGGCCTCCGGCGCTGGCTGCAACAAAACCGCCCAGGTTGCCTTTGACCTTGCTGCCGGTAATGGTCACGCCCTGTTTGCCGTTCAGCCACAGGGTGCCATCGGCGGTCAGGTCGGAAGCGTTGCTGACTTCGTGGTGGTGACTGTTGTCTTTGTTATCGCCGCCGCCGATGCCGCCCCATGAGGTTTTATTGTCACGCACCGATTTGGCGTTGGCGGTCTTCTGCACGTCGATGTTGATCTGGTCGTTGGCATTGATTGTCAGATCGCGCGCTGCATACACTTTTGCCCCCCGAGCCTGCACACGGTTACCGGCACTCAGCGTCAAATCCCCCCCGGCATGCAAATCGCTGGCCTTCAGGTTTTCGGTTTCATTGCTGTTGTTCCAACTGCCGGTTCGCAGGCTGGAAGTATGGTTACGCTGATAACCGCGTTCATGGGTTTTCTCCCGCTCAACCAGCCCGGCGATCTGTACATCGTGTTTGGCTTTAATTTTCAGCGAGTTACCTGCCACAACAGTGGCGCCGAGCAGCTTCACATCCTGCGCGGTGGCGGTCAGCGTGGCATTTTTGCTGGCGCTGACGCTGCTGCCGACCTGCTGGTGCTGTTCATTCTCGCGGGTGACGTCGTACTGCCAGGAGTAGAACCATTGGTCGTTGGTATGCCCCTGAGTTTGCTTCAGTTGCTGGCCGTCGAGCGCCAGGCTGGCACCCTGCAAATTAACCTCTTCGCCGCGAATATCGGTGGCGGTCAGATGGTTGCTGTTATCGGCCAGCAGGCTGATATTTTTGCCCGTGAGCTCGGTGCGGGTCAGCTTTTGGCTGGTGTTGCGGTCGTTGATGTAGATGCCGCCGCGATAGTTTTGATAGTTCTCACCGCTGTTACGGCTACTGCTGTCATCACTAATCTGGCTTTCGGCACGAATGTTGCCTGCCTTCACCCTGATTTCGTCGCTGCCCTGCAGCTTGCCCGCCAGCTTCACGCCGCTGCCTGCTGCGGTGTTGATGATGTTGATGCGTCCGGCCTGCATGCTGCCAAGATAGTAGCTGTCCAGCGCGCTCAAGGGTTGTTGGCTGCTGAGCACCTGTGCGTCGCGTGAGACGCGGTTATTGCCGGTGACAGCGTTGATAGCCGACACCGCCTTGTCATTTTTGTCAGTGATGATCACCTCGCCGCGGCTGTCGATGCGCGGGGCAATCAAGTCCAGTATGCCATCAGCGTTCAGTTTGCCATTCAGGCTCAGGGTGTTGCGATTACCCAGCGTGCTGTAGCCCTGCAGCATACCGTTTTCCACCAACGGGTTGCCCACGACCAGTGACGAGCGGCTGGTATTGATAAAACCGCAGCCGTCACAGCTGATGCCGTTCGGGTTGGCTAACACGTAGTCGGCCGCCATGCCGAAGATTTCCTGCTGGCCGTGCAATAGCGACGGATTACGGCTGATCACTTCGTTGAGGATCACGCTGGCCGCCTGGCTGTTCAGGTTCGGGTTGGCGCCCAACTGACCGGCTAATTGAGACAGTCCGGACTCGCGTGAGTTATTCAACACCGCGCCGGGCTGGTTGACGTTGAAATCCTGATACTGGTTATGCGACAGCCCGTGGTCATTCGGTGTGACAATATTCACCACCTGTGCGCCGTTACCGGCGGTGGAAACCCCGGGGCCGTTAGCCCCGTTGGCCGCCACAATATCACCGGCGTAACCGTTGCCGAGTGAGGCGAGAATGATCGCCAGTGAAGCGGCCAACTTGCCCGCCGCCGAAAGCCTGAAGTTATTATTTTTCATCCATGTATCTCCGTATATCGCCGTGTGGTACTGCAAAAAAAACAACTGACTAAAAGGTGTACGAGAAGCGGGCCAGCACCTGGATCGGGTCGTCCGGCAGGGTGTGACTGGACAACAGCCAGCCTCGGCTGGCTTCGACGTCGATGATGGCGCGCTGATAACGCAGGGTGGCTCCGGCGCTCAGTCCGGCGCTGCTTTGCCAGCCCGAAGGCCGATTGTCACGTGGCAGCACCCGGCCGACGTCGCCACCGAGGCGAGGGGTGAGGGTGCTTTGGCCCAGATTAAAGCTGCGGGACAGGGTGTTTTGCAGATACCAACCGTTATCGCCGGACAGCGTGCTGCGGCTGAAACCGCGGATCGCGCTGCGGTCGGTCAGGCTGAGCCATTCCACGCCGGGCAGGCGATCGCGACTGTATTGCCCGTACAGCAGGTTGCTGAGCTGGTAACTGGAACCGGCCAGGGTGAAGCGTTGAGTGAGGTTGGTGAACAGCTTGCCCTTGGTGAATTGGGCATCGGGCAGACCGGCACCGCTGTGGCGATCGGCACCGAACCACGGCAGTCCTTGCTCTACGCTGAGGTTGGCGCTGATCAACCCGGTAGGCAGGATCTGCAGGTGGTTAACCCCCAGTTCGAACAGGCTGAGTGTCGGGCTGCCGAGACCGATACGTACGTTCTCGAAATAGTTATTGATGCGCTTATGGGTCAGTTGGCCGCTCAGGGCGTTGATCTGATCGCGATCGCGGTAAAACACATAATCTCCGCGCAGACCATACTGTTGAGTCTGGCCGTGCAGCTTATAGCTGTTGAACACCAACTGCTGACGGTTCATGTATTGCGAATAGCTGGCAAAGCCGCTGAAGGTAAAAGCGCCGTAGGGCATAGAATAGAGCAGGGTATAGGCGCGGTTGTAGCGCTGCGACGGATCCTTCAGAGTACCGGCGACGTTCAGACTGACAAAGTCCGACAGGCCGAACGGGCTGTCCAGCGTTGCGGTGCTGCGCGCCAACCACTGGCCGGTATTTTTCTGGCCATAGTTGTCCAGGGTGGCAGATAGCAACCAGGGTTTGGCATGTTGGTTGTGCAACCGAATAATAGAACCGCCGGTTTGGGTACCCGGCAATATATCCAGTCGGGTTTTATTCGATTGCAAACGATTGGCCTGATCCAATCCCTGATCGAGCTGAGTTAATTTCAGCGGCTGACCTTCCAGTCCTGGGAATAATAACTGGCTGTTAACCCAGCGATCTCCCCCTTCTATTTTTTCGATAAATCCTTCAGTGACCCGCAGGCCCAACTCACCCTCGGCATTGGGGCGAATAAACTGTACGCGGGCGGTGATATAGCCTTTATCAAGATATAAGTGGGTGAGTTCGCGGGTCAGACGGTTGATGTCATTACTGCTGATGCAACGCTGTGGCAATGCGCTGAGTGCCGCCAAATCTTTCGCCGACAGCAGAGTAACGCCCTGCAGATACACGCCGTCGATGGGCAGGCACTGGGCAGAACGTGGCAGTGTCGGTGGCGCGGGTTCGGGTTCTGCCAGTAATTGCTGTTGTTTAAGCTGTTGGTAGCGTCGCTGCTCGATCTGTTGATTGACTTCACGCGTGCCATCTTGCAAAGCGCGGCGTGATTCGCTCATCGGCGAGAAATGCTCCATTTCCGGCAGGGTAGCGGCAGGGATCGCGGTACTGAACAGCAGCACCAGGGCGGCGGTTTTTTTAATCATTGTAATCCATTATGAGAAGCCGCCGGGGCGGCCTGCTCAATCCATGAGGTCAATATACGGGCGGCCAGCGGCCGGCCCGAAATAGCGAGCGACAAGCACATTGCGTGATATCTCGACTTGCCACAGGCAAATTAAGACGGTGGGTGTATATCTAAATAATAATTAGGCTGCTTGTTTTAATTTTCAGATCTCTTGAGTTAATTAACTAAAAAAAGTAATTAACTCCTCCGCCATTTAAACTTTATCGGCACGGATAGGAAGAATCTGAATTTTTATTTTATTGGGGGATAATAGAGGATGAGGGTAATTCTGACAATCCGACCAGTGGGAAATACGAAATTTCGCAGAAGGGGTGGGGCACAGTCATTTGTGCCCCAGGGTGTAATTATTTTTTGTTGATCGGCCGACCGGACCAGTAACCTGCCAGCAGTGAGCCGGACAGGTTATGCCACACCGAGAACAGGGCACCCGGCAGTGCGGCCAGCGGTGAGAAGTAGATTTTGCCCAGCGTCGCCGCCAGCCCGGAGTTCTGCATGCCGACCTCAATTGCCAGCGTGCGGCAGGTAGATTCGTCAAAGCCAAATAGCTTGCCGCCCCAGTAACCGCTCAGCAGCCCGATGGCGTTATGCAGGATCACCGCGATGATCACCACCAGCCCGACCGAGGCGATATGGCTTTGGCTACCGGCCACCACTGCACTGATGATCGCCAAAATGCACACCATCGACAGCGCCGGCAGAATGGGCTCAATGCGTTTGACGGTTTTGGTAAAGGTGTGATGGACGATCAACCCCAGGCCAATCGGGATCACTACGATCTGCAGAATGCTCAGCAGCATGCCCATGACGTCGACGCTGATCTCGGTATCGACATACAGGCGGGTCAGCAGCGGCGTGGCGAAGACGCCCACCAGCGTGGAGACCGCCGAGATGGTCACTGACAGTGCCACATCGCCTTTGGCCAGATAGATCATTACGTTGGAAGCCGTACCGCTGGCAACGCTGCCCACCAGTACCATGCCTGCGGAAAGATCCGGTGGCATGTTGAACAGCATCGCCAACAGCCAGGCCGCCAGCGGCATGATCAGATAATGCAGAAAGATCCCTGCGGCCACCGGGCCTGGGCGGGACAGCACACGCCTGAAGTCATCCAGCCGCAGCGTGACGCCCATGGCGAACATGATCAGCATTAACAACGGGCTGACATAGGGGCCAATACTGGTAAAGGTGGTGGGGGTGAAGTAGGCGGCGACGGCAAGCAGCACCGCCCACAGGGGGAATAATCGGGTGAATATTGCCAGCATGAATGTGGTTTCCCTTCACTAGGCTATCTTACTTGCCATTTTGAACCCGGGCAGTGCTCAGAATCCTCGCGTACTCTAAGTACGCTCCGGTTCTTGTGCGCTGTCCGGGACCAAACTGACGGCGACGATATACGCCTATTGGCGCATATATTTTTAGAATTATTCGAACAGATTGTGGTGCAGGGTACGTACCACTTGCTCCGCGTCGTTGCCCGGTACCAGGAAGCACAGGTTATAGCTGCTGGCGCCGTAACAGATCATGCGGATATTGAACGGGTCGAGCACGCCAAACACTTCTTTGCCCACGCCACAGGCCTGGGAAAGTTTGTTGCCGATCAACGCCACCAGCGCCAGATTTTCTTCGACTTCTACCCGGCACAGTGATGACAGCTCGGTCAGCAATGAGGTGGTCAGCAGGCTGCCGCCGGTAGAGGTAGAGCCGGTGGTGTCCATGGTCAGCGCTACGCTGACTTCTGATGTGGTGATCAGATCCACCGAGATGTTGTGACGTGCCAGAATGTTGAACACTTCGGCCAGGAAGCCACGGGCATGCAGCATGTTGAGGCTGTGCAGCGTCAGTAGGGTTTGCTTGCGGCGCAGTGCCAGCGCACGGAACAGCGGCGGGTTCTCGGTGGTGTTACACACCAACGTTCCCCCGGCGGCCGGATCTTTGCTTGAACCGACAAACACCGGAATATCACTGCGTACGGCCGGCAGCAAGGTGGCCGGATGCAGCACTTTCGCGCCGAAGGTGGCCATTTCTGCCGCTTCTTCGAAGGTGATTCTATCGATGCGTTTTGCTGACGGGACCACGCGTGGATCGGTAGTGTAGATGCCTGGCACGTCGGTCCAGATATCTACCCGGTTGACGCTCAGCGCTTCGCCCAGCAGTGCCGCGGTGTAATCGCTGCCGCCACGGCCCAGCGTGGTGGTACGGCCTTTCGGCTCGCTGCCGATAAAGCCCTGAGTGACCACCAGCGCTTCTTGCAGGCGTGGCTTGAGTAGCGACAGGGCCAGTTGTTTCAGCACCGCGTTATCTGGTGTAGCACGGCCGAAATGGTCGTCGGTGTGCATCACTTTACGCACGTCAAACCACTCTGCCTGTACCTGGCGGGCGCGGAGGATCTCAACGAACAGCAGGGTAGACATCAGTTCACCATGACTAACCAGCTCGTCAGTCAAGGCCGTTGAGGTTGCCAGCGCAGCTGCTTCGGACAGCATGGCGATGTTTTCCAGCATGCGGTCAATTTCCTCGCGAATAACCGTCGGGCTATCGAGGCGATCAAGGATGGCGTATTGGATGCGACGGATTTCATCGAGCTGGAAATGGCGTTTGTCGGCATCGCTGCCTTCGGCCAGAGCCACCAACAGGTTGGTGACGCCCGCGGAAGCGGACAAGACCACCAGGCGTACCTCCGGATTGGCGAGTACGACGTCGGCGCTGCGGTTCATAGCCTCAAAGTCGGCAACGCTGGTGCCGCCGAATTTGGCGACAACGGTGGAATTCTGGGGTGCTGCTTGGTTCATGTAAAAACCTCGTGTCAGGGTGGCTCTATTCAGAGAGCGCTTTTTTCATAGCCTTGGCACAAGGGAGGAGCGATAAACGGGGGCAGGCGTAGGGGTTAAAGCTACGATACACCCAGAAGCGCCCCACCTTGCTGATTGTCATTACGGACAATCCCTGGTGACAACCCAGAGGATTCAGCCCCTGTGGTCGATACGATGAATGCCGCACATCACCTTACCTCGGCGTCGCTCCCCCTCAAGTGCCGTCATCGGAAAACGGCTCCTCTGACACTCTACCTGGGCGACGCACCTCTTCTGGCTTGCGCACCGGGTGCGCAAGTAGGCTGTTAGGAATAGCCGGTAATCACGCTGCTGTCAACGTCCGGACGTTGAGGGATTTTCATCTTGCACCAGCGCAATCAACGTACAGGGCATCGCCGGGACGAAACCGGTACCAATGGGTTGCAGAGTGCCATCCTCCCGTTGGCTAAATAACGGAATAATCCCCTGATTTTTTTCAATATATTCCAGCCAGCCAAAGTTTTCGTTCAGCTTGGTAGCCTTGATGGTGGCGCCGTGGGCGATCAGGCTGCTTAACCGGCCGTAGGTGGCTTCTTGATTGAACAAAACTTCATGCCGACGGAAGCGTGAGCTTTCCCCACTGTTGCCACGGCCTTTCAGCGGCGCGCCGGAGCGGATGGCGAATACCTGTCCTTCGCCAAAAATATGGCCGAAGTGATAGACCGCCAGCGCATTCTGATGGCGGTTAGGCGACAGCGCCAACACCTGCGCGGTATCGCTGAGATCGAGGTAGTTCTCGGCATGCTCGGAGTAAGCATGCCCATAATAGGCGGGGATACCGTCCATGCGCGCCTGACGGTAATACTCCCAACTGCTGTCGGTGACGATCACCGGGATATTCATTTTTCTCAACGCCTGCGCCAGCATGCGCGCCACGCTGTTGGCACCGACGATCAATACCCCGCGCGGTTTTTGCTGCTGCACCCGCAGCCAGCGCGCCATCATGCTGCTGGTCAGACTTTGCAGCACCACGGTACCGATGATCACGGCAAATACCACGGTTACCAGCCGATCGGCTCCCGGGTAGCCACTACGCTGCAAGGTCAGGGCGAACAGCGAACTGACCGCCGCGGCGACGATGCCGCGCGGCGAAATCCAGCACAGCAGCAGCCGATCGCGCCAGTGCAGGGAAGAGCGCCAGGTCGATACAGCAATACACAGCGGCCTTGCAATAAACTGCACCACCAGCAACAGACCCAGCAGTGGCCAGCCCATATTCCACAGCGCCTGGATATCAAGCCGCGCCGCCAAAATGATAAACAACGCTG
The DNA here is from genome assembly GCF_008830365.1 of Serratia proteamaculans. GTDB lineage: Bacteria > Pseudomonadota > Gammaproteobacteria > Enterobacterales > Enterobacteriaceae > Serratia > Serratia proteamaculans. Next base: position 34,215 of record NZ_WBKI01000004.1, read on the forward strand.
AAATCAGGATCGCCGACAGCTCTTCCTTGAATGCCAGTATGTCGCTGGTATCTACATCGCGCATATTGGCTAGCCAGATACCCATTACCGTGACGGTCAGCAGCCCGGACTCGTCGGCAATGGCGTTGGACACGCCAAAAGCGGTCAGCATGATCGCCAGCACCGCCAGGTTTTGCAGGTAGCCCGGCAACCAGACGCGGCGCAGCGCCAGACCCAGCAGGTAACCGAACAACGCACCGGCCACCAGGCCAACGGCAGCGGTGATCCCCAGCGTGTAGAACAGGTGGGTGTAAGACTCTGAATGTTGTTTCAGTACGATAAATTCAAACACCAGCAGGGTGAAGATAGCGCCGACCGGGTCGATCACTATGCCTTCCCAGCGCAACACCTGGTTGATATTGGCGTTGGGCCGTACCACTCGCATCAGCGGGGCGATGACCGTCGGACCGGTAACCACCGTGACTGCACCGATCAGCGCGGCCAGCTCGGGCGGAAAGTCCAGTAGCCACCAGCAGGCTACGCCGATCACCAGGAAGGTCATCAGCATGCCGATGGTCACCAGGTTGCGCACTACGCCACCGAGGCCACGTATTTCCTCGACCCGCAGCGTCAGCGCTCCTTCAAACAGAATAATGGCGACAGACAGCGACACCAGCGGGAACAGCAGATCGCCAAACAACGCGTCCGGTTGAACCAGATGCACCACCGGCCCCAACACCACGCCAAACACCAACAGCGGCAGAATGGCCGGCAGGCGCAACAGCCAGGCCAACCACTGCGCCAGCAGTGAACTCAAGCCAATAACCACTAACATCAACGGGGCAGATAATTCCATAGTCGTGTCCTTCGTGTTTCAAAGCGCAGCCTGCTGGTCGCGCATCCTTCGCCTAATTACGTCAATGACGTGGTGATAACCTGACACAGTTTAGTGACAGTTAACTAACCCTGATAACAGGCTGTTATCCAAAAGTATAGGGGAAGAGCTGAAACGATGCGGCGGCGTTTGACAGTTAGCGCCTATCGCAAGAAAAGAGATCATAATCACAGTCGAACAGGCTACAATCGGACAACCACGTCACCTTTATTCTCAAGCCTAAGAGTGTTGCTATGAAAAATATCAATCCTAGTCAAACCGCTGCTTGGCAAGCCCTGCAGCAACATTTTGAACAGATGAAAGATGTGCAGATCAGCGATCTGTTTGCTCAGGACAGTGAGCGTTTCTCCAAGTTCTCCGCCACCTTCAACGATCAGATGCTGGTGGACTACTCTAAAAACCGCATAACCGCGGAGACCCTGGAGAAGCTGCAGGCACTGGCGAAAGAGACCGATCTGCAAAGCGCGATCAAGTCCATGTTTGCCGGTGAGAAAATTAACCGTACCGAAGACCGTGCGGTGCTGCACGTTGCCCTGCGTAACCGCAGCAACAGCCCGATTATTGTGGACGGCAAAGACGTAATGCCGGAAGTGAACGCGGTGCTGGCCAAAATGAAACAGTTCTGTGACCGCGTGATTGGCGGTGACTGGAAAGGTTACACCGGCAAGGCCATTACCGACGTGGTGAACATCGGTATTGGTGGCTCGGATCTCGGCCCTTATATGGCGACCGAGGCGCTGCGCCCTTACAAGAACCACCTGAATATGCATTTTGTCTCCAACGTTGACGGCACCCATATCGCCGAAACGCTGCAGCCGCTGAACCCGGAAACTACCCTGTTCCTGGTGGCGTCCAAAACCTTCACCACCCAGGAAACCATGACCAACGCCCACAGCGCGCGCGACTGGTTCCTGAGCACTGCCGGCGATCAAAAACACGTAGCGAAACACTTCGCGGCGTTGTCTACCAACGGCAAGGCAGTGGGTGAGTTCGGTATCGATACCGCCAACATGTTCGAGTTCTGGGACTGGGTCGGTGGTCGTTATTCCCTGTGGTCGGCGATTGGTCTGTCGATTGCACTGTCACTGGGTTACGAGAACTTCGAGCAGTTGCTGAGCGGCGCGCACGCGATGGACAAACACTTCGCGCAAACCCCGGCGGAGCAAAACCTGCCGGTGCTGTTGGCGCTGATCGGCATCTGGTATAACAATTTCTTCGGTGCAGAAACCGAAGCTATCCTGCCATACGACCAGTACATGCACCGTTTTGCCGCTTACTTCCAGCAGGGCAACATGGAATCTAACGGTAAATATGTCGATCGCAACGGCAACCCGGTGGATTACCAGACCGGCCCGATCATCTGGGGTGAGCCAGGCACCAACGGTCAGCACGCGTTTTACCAGTTGATTCACCAGGGGACCAAACTGGTGCCTTGCGACTTTATCGCACCGGCCATCAGCCACAACCCGCTGAGCGACCACCACGCCAAATTGCTGTCGAACTTCTTCGCGCAGACCGAAGCGCTGGCGTTCGGCAAGTCGCTGGAAGTGGTAGAAGAAGAGTTCGCTGCACAGGGCAAAACGCCGGAAGAGGTCAAGCACGTGGCGCCATTCAAGGTGTTTGAAGGCAACCGTCCGACCAACTCCATCCTGCTGCGTGAGATCACCCCGTTCAGCCTGGGTAGCCTGATCGCGCTGTATGAACACAAGATCTTCACCCAGGGCGCGATCCTGAACATCTTCACCTTCGATCAGTGGGGCGTGGAGCTGGGCAAACAGCTGGCTAACCGTATCCTGCCGGAGCTGGCGGGTGACGAAGCGGTCAGCAGCCATGACAGTTCAACCAATGCGCTGATCAACCGCTTCAAAGAATGGCGTTAATTACCGCCTGAATTGATGCCAATAAAAAACCCGCCGCGGCGGGTTTTTTTACGTCTGAACGATTACAGATTGATTGGCACTTCGAAACTGATGCCTGCGCCCACGTCATCGGCGGTGCTGGCGTTGTTATCGGTGTACCACAGGCTGGTATCGAATTTGACCTGGGAAGGAAGGGTGTAACCCCAGCCGAGCTGAATGCCTTTCAGCGTGTCAGATTTCGGGAACGCCTGGTTGATTGACTGGCTATTCGGGTTCACTTTGGCGTACACCAAACGGGTGCTCCAGCGTTGGCTGTCGTCCAGCACCAGCTCTACACGGCCGGACAGCATTTGCCCGTCGCCGCCCATGGCATGACCCAGCGGGTAGCCTTGCTGGTAGTAGCCACCTTTGTAGGTGTAATGGGTGTAAACATAGTTTTTGCGGTTCATGTCGGCGCGGGTATCCGCACCTTCGATATACCAGTTGATGGTGGTTGGGCCCCATTCCGGGTGACCTTCCAGGCCCAGCAGATAGGTGTTTTGCGACGGCAGCATGCCGGCTTCATCTTCACCCACCAACTGACCGTACAAACTGACCGGCAGGCCAATCAGCGGCTGCATTTTCAGCTTGAAGTCGAAACCGGCAAGCTGGTTGCCCGGATCGTTGCCCTGGCCGGAGTCATCGTTGTCATTGCCTGAAAACGCATCCCAGAAGGAGCTCCAGGACTGCGGACGACCCTCACCGCCCCATTGCATGATGCGCGAAGCACCCAGCTCGAGGAAGTTGGTCGGCATCATGGTCAAACGACCGCCGATCAGTTTGGTGTGTGGTACCGAAGAATACTGTGACAACTGGCCAGCGGTAAGCTGGTACTGCCAACGGCCAATCCACGACAGCCAAGGGGTTTCAAACGGCGATTGGTCGGCGCGCTGCAGCATAAATCCGGCAACCGGTCGTGCGGCGTCGGAACGAATCAGGCTACCGTCATAGCCCGGCCCCCACCATTGGGATACTTCACCGAAGGATAACCATTGGTTCCAGATTTTTACTGCACCATAGGAGCCATTAAGGTTGAATTTGGAGCCGTCGCTGACGCGTTGATCGCCCTCAACCGACCCCTGGACGCGCACGTCCCAGAACTCGCCGTTGGCACCGGCACCGATAGTCAGGCTTTGGTCTGCGTACTGGTTCTGACCGAAGCCCTGCGGTGTGCCCGGCTTGTCGGTGGCAGCGTAGCCGCTGATGCGAATATTGGCTTTTAAGTCACCGACGCGGCGTTGAACGCGGTCGAGGACGTTTTTCTCGGTATTGGTTACCGGTTTGGCCTGGGAAATAACGGAGGTGATTTCTTCCTGACTCAGCGGCCAGGTCGACAGGCTGACGTTGATGACACCGCGGTCGGACAGCCAGGCCAGGTCATTACGCAGATCATTATCAGGGGTGACCAATCCGCTGGCATGACTGCTTAATGCACAGGTAAACAGGCCTGCGGCGACCAGTCCGTTAAGTTTAGCGCGCATAAATAAATATTCCCTTGTTAATTCGAGTTGTTTGTTTTATGTAAAGATCTATGACCCATCATAGTTGACATTTCAATTTGCTACAAATATATCCATACGAAACATTTATTTATAACAGTCTGAATAGTATTAATTTTTTCCTGGCACCGTGCGGATTTTAATTTTTAAGATAATGCCTATGTTAGGATGCGCGGATAACTACAGTTGTATTGATGGGGAATATTTATGGCAAAAACCTCCCGCTCGGTGACGATCGCCAAAGGGTTGCAACGGGTGTTGAATGTCGGACTGCTGCTGCTGGCAGCGATCCTGATCGTCTTTTTGGTTAAAGAAACCATTCATTTGGCGAAAGTCTTGTTTGTCAACAACGAGGAGTCGACGTCCTATCTGCTGATTGAAGGGATTGTGATTTACTTCCTCTACTTTGAGTTTATCGCCTTGATTGTGAAGTATTTTGAGTCGGGTTATCACTTCCCGCTGCGTTACTTTATTTATATCGGCATTACCGCAATTATCCGTTTGATCATTGTGGATCATGAAAATCCAATCGATACGCTAATTTATTCTGCCGCGATATTGTTACTAGTGGTAACGCTTTATCTGGCCAATACCGACCGCTTAAAAAGAGAATAAACAGGGATAAAAATGGCGGCCCGTAGGGGCCGCCGAAGACACAGGTATTGATCGGAAAAAAACGTAAGTACAGCAAGCGCATTACAGTGGCAAAAAACCTTTAACCCTTGACCCCACCGGCCGTCAGGCCCCCAACCAGCCAGCGCTGCGCCAGCAGGAATACGGCGGTAATCGGAATGGCTGACAGCACCGCCGCAGCGGCAAAGTCGCCCCACAAGTAGTTTTGCGGATTGAGATATTGCTGCATGCCCACCGCCAGCGTGTAGCTGTTGACGTCACGTAACAGCAGTGAGGCGACCGGCACTTCGGTGATGGCGGCGATAAACGACAGAATAAACACCACCGCCAGAATCGGCACCGACAACGGCAACAGCACCAGGCGGAAGGCTTGCCACGGGCTGGCACCGTCCAGCGCTGCGGCTTCCTCCAGCGAATTATCGATGGTCTCGAAATAGCCTTTGATGGTCCAGACGTGCAGCGCGATGCCACCCATATAGGCGAAGATCACCCCGCCGTGGGTATTCAGGCCGATAAACGGGATGTATTGGCCCAGGCGATCGAACAGGGCGTACAGCGCCACCAGTGACAACACTGCCGGGAACATCTGGAAAATCAGCATGCTTTTCAGCAGCGTGCTTTTACCGCGAAAACGCATGCGGGCAAAAGCGTAGGCGCAGGTGGTAGACAGCGTAACGATGCCGATGGCGGTAATCACCGCGATCTTGATCGAATTCCACAGCCACAACAGTACCGGGAAGGGCGGTGGGGTCACGCTGCCGTCGGCGTGCGTCACGCTCATGCCAAGCGCCAGGCGCCAGTGATCCCAGGAAATTTGCTCCGGTATCAGGCTGCCGGTGGCGAAGTTGCCGGATCGCAGTGAGATAGTTATCACCATCAGCAGCGGGAACATGATCAGGGCGATAAAGCACAACATCAGAGTATGGGTCATCCACAGGCGCAGGCGCTGGGATTTGGGTTGGACCATAGCCATTATTTTTCTTCCTAGTCGAAGTTCATCTTGCTGGCTTTCAGATTCAGGATCGCCAGGGCGCCCACCAGCAGGAAGATCAGCGTGGCAATTGCCGCCGCCAGCCCAAAGTCCTGTCCGCCGCCGCCTTCGAAGGCGATACGGTAGGTATAGCTGACCAGCAGGTCGGTATAACCGGCCGGTGTGGTAGTCCCGATCATATCCGGTCCGCCGTTGGTCAACAGTTGGATCAGCACGAAGTTATTAAAGTTGAAGGCGAAGCTGGCAATCATGAGCGGCGTTAGCGGCTTAATCAGCAGCGGCAGAGTGATGCGGAAAAAGTTCTGCATCGGGGTAGCGCCGTCCATTGCCGAAGCCTCGTACAAATCGTCAGGAATCGCCTTTAACAGCCCCATGCACAGGATCATCATGTACGGGTAGCCCAACCAGGTGTTGACGATCAAAATCATGCTCTTGGCGGTGATGGGGTCGCTGAACCAGGCCGGTTTGATGCCGAACAGATGGCTGAGCATCATGTTGATTTCACCGAAGCTTTGGTTGAACAAGCCTTTGAAAATCAGAATCGAAATAAATGACGGCACCGCATAGGGCAGTATCAGCATCACGCGATAAATGGCTTTGCCTTTCAGCGCATCCCACTGCACCACGCAGGCCAGCACCATGCCTACCGCCACGGTGAGGATCACGGTCATCACCGAGAACACGATGGTCCAGATAAAGATCGACACGAACGGCTTCTTGATGCCTTCATCCTGCAGGACGCGCAGGAAGTTTTTCCCACCGATAGCCACGGTATAGCCTGGGCTGAGGGTCTCTTTGGCCCAGTTGCCGTCGGCATTTACCGCCTGATAGAAGCCAATCTCCGGGTTAGGTCGGTATTGAATATGGGTTTGTTGGTCGGTCAGCTGGCTGCTGTCCTTATCCAGTGCGTACAGCGGGGTGGTGCCGGAAAACTGGCGCAGGGAACTCATGCGCAGCTCACCGCCGTCCGGTAACTGGGCTACCAGTTGGCTCAGCGCCTGGCGGTTTTGCGTGATCACCCGCAGCGTGGCGCGTTCGCCTGTCGGTTCGCTGCCTTCCTCAACCAGTTTCAGCGTTTGCGGTGCGTTGGCATCAAAGCTGAAAGGTTGGGAAATCAGCTGTTGGCCGCTGTCCGGGTGGGTTAGCTGCAGACGCCAGCGTTGGTTTTCCACCGGATACAGGCCGAAGGTAAAGGTCTTGCCGGTCTGGAATTGACGCTGCATCAGCACCGACTGGGCGCGCTCAAAAGTGAGCTGGTTGGTGCTGCTGTAGTTGGTAAAAGCGATGGCAATGGTACAAATCAGCGGAAACAGGACAAACAGCCCCATACCGGCGATGCCCGGATAAACGTAGCGCCAGGCGTAAGCACGGCGGTTGGCGAAGACGTAAAGCCCAGCGCTGACCAAGATCAGCGTCAGAATGGCAAACAGGTATTCACCCTGTGCATACATCAACACAATCAGATAGCAGGTAACCAGGCTGAACAGGCCGATGACCAGCCATTTCAGTATGTCACTCTGCCACCACTTCGACTTTTTGCGCGCAGGTGACCCGGCGTGAGCTAATTGCATAGGGCGTTCCTTTCTGTGGATCTACAGCGGGGCGCAGATCCGCACCCCGCACAACGTAGTGTGTTACTTGGTAATACGTGTCTGTACGTCATCCAGTGCGGCTTTCACCGTCTGGCGGCCGCTGACGGCGTTGATCACCGCACTGCGTTCGGCGTACCAGAAGGCGCTCATCTGCGGGATGTTAGGCATGATTTCGCCGTTCTGTGAGTTTTCCATGGTGGCGGCAATCTTCGGATCTTTCGCCAACTGTTCCTGATAAGACTTCAGTGCGACTGCGCCCAGCGGTTTGTCCTTGTTGACGTCCGCCAGCCCCTCGTTGGTCAGCAGGTAGTTTTCCAGGAATTCGGTTGCCAGCTCTTTGTTCGGGCTGGCGGCGTTGATCCCGGCGGTCAGTACACCGACGAAAGGTTTGGACGGCTTGCCTTTAAAGGTTGGCAGCAGGGTCACGCCGTAGTTGATTTTGCTTTGTTCGATGTTGGACCAGGCCCAGGGGCCATTGATGGTCATCGCGGTCTGGCCTTTGTTGAACGCGGCTTCGGCAATCGAGTAATCGGTATCGGCGTTGATGTGTTTGTTTTTCACCAGATCGACGATGAACTGCAACCCGGCCTGTGAACCGGCATTGGCCACGCCTACGTCCTTGATGTTGTACTTGCCGTTCTCATACTTGAAGGCATAACCGCCGTCGGCGGCGATAATCGGCCAGGTGAAGTAGGGTTCTTGCAGGTTCCACATGATGGCGCTCTTGCCTTTGGCGCGCAGCTCTTTGTCCAGCGCCGGGATCTCTTCCCAGGTTTTTGGCGCCTGCTTGATCAGGTCTTTGTTATAAATCAGCGACAGCGCTTCTACTGCGATCGGGTAGCCAATCAGCTTGCCATCGTAGCGCACCGCGTCCCAGGTAAACGGGAACAGCTTGTCCTGGAAGGTTTTGGAAGGATGGATCTCGGCCAGCAGGCCCGACTGCGCGTAGCCGCCAAAGCGGTCATGGGCCCAGAAGATGATGTCCGGGCCGTCGCCGGTGGCAGCCACCTGCGGATATTTCTCTTCCAGCTTGTCCGGATGCTCGATGGTGACTTTGATACCGGTGTCTTTCTCAAACTTTTTGCCGACTTCGGCCAGGCCGTTATAGCCTTTATCGCCGTTGATCCAGATAACCAGTTTCCCTTCCTCGATCTTGGCGAAGGCGGAAGAAGAAAGCACCAGGGTGGTCAGAGCCGAAAGCACCAGTGTGCGGGCGGTGGTAAAGCTGCGAGTCATAATCCAATCCTTCTTTTTTATGGGCACGTAAATCAAGGAGAGAGGTTTCGCGGTAATAGTGGGTCACAAAGCGACACATTCTCATCCTCCCCCCCTCTACGCCCCAAGCCTGCGGAGTGTGATCCAGTTAACATTGCTCTCTATTCTGTGGTGTCAGACACAAAATAGGGGGACGATTTTTGCCAGGCAGATCACAGATTTGTCTTAAGCGTGGAACTTCTCACCGCCACAGTCGTTCTCTCATCCTCCCATCTCCTCCCCCATGAAAAATCCTGTTACGGATGATTACCCTTTGTGGGGTTTACCGCACTATCGGCCACATTGATTTTCAACGCCCAATGCAACAGGAACCGGATTTATGTCGCCAATGCCTACCGCCACCCAGCCAACCCTGTACCGGATCCACCCGGTCAGTTTCCGCGACGGAAACGGGGACGGTGTAGGCGACGCTCGCGGCATGATTGCGGCATTGCCTTACCTGAGTACGCTGTCGATCGACGGCCTGGTATTGCCGCAGGCATTGGCGGCACAAGATGACGCCGCCGTCGCCGCCCAAGGGCTGGCACTGTGGTACTGCGATGGGCCAAACCACATTCGTCGCGCCGCAACGCCGCAACAGTACCTCCGCAGCCCATTGGCGCTGGAAGTGGTGCCTTTTAGCGTGGAGAAACTGGTTGAGGTATTGAATGCTCGCCGGGCCACGCTGGCCGACAGCCTGTGGAGCACCGGTGATGCCGACCAGCCTCGGGTAGTCAGCCACTGGGGGCAGGGTAACTTGCGTTCCGCCGATGCTTTTTTGACGTTGCTGGCTATGCTGCCCGCGCCGATTTGTCTGTATCAGGGAGAAGAGCTGGGTCTGCCGCACGCGGCCGGTTTGCAGGATCCGCTTGGTGCACAAACGCCGATGCCCTGGCATGAAGCGCCGGAGCAAGTGACCGCCGGTGAGATCCACTGGTATCAGCAGGTGGCGATCGAACACCGCGCGTTGGCCATCAGCCGCCAACAGCATGACAACCACTCGACCTTACGTTACTGCCAGTCTCTGTTGGCGCTGCGCCGTTTGCCGGTGATCCAACAGGGTGAGCTGAGCGCCATCAGCCAGCGTAATGGCGTAGTTCGCTTACTTATTACCCATCAGGATCAATGCCTTGAAGCGCTGATTAACCTGCAGCCTTATACTCAGGCGGCCGCGCCGTCTGAGGCGACCTTGCCACTGGCATGGCAGCACGGCGCGCAGCAAGAGGGTCATCAATGGGTTTTGGCGGGTTTTGCGTCCGCCATTTTTACACGAAACGTTAACTGCGAAAGCAGGGGAGTAACGCATGGCTAGCGTCACATTGCGCAGCGTTTATAAGGCTTTCGGCGAAACGGTGATTTCCAAGGACGTCAATCTGACGATCGATGACGGTGAGTTTGTGGTGTTTGTCGGGCCATCGGGCTGCGGCAAGTCGACTCTACTGCGCATGATCGCCGGCCTGGAGGACATTACCTCCGGTGAGCTGATGATCGGCGATAAACGGATGAATGAGGTGCCACCGTCCGAGCGCGGCATCGGCATGGTATTCCAGTCTTATGCGCTGTATCCGCACCTGTCGGTGGCCGACAACATGTCGTTTGGCCTGAAGCTGGCGGGGGCTAAAAAAGCGGAAATCAACCAGCGGGTGAATCAGGTATCGGAAGTGCTGCAACTGGCTCACCTGCTCGACCGACGGCCCAAAGCGCTGTCCGGTGGGCAGCGTCAGCGGGTGGCAATCGGCCGTACGCTGGTGGCGGAGCCGGACGTATTCCTGCTCGACGAACCGCTGTCCAACCTCGACGCCGCACTGCGGGTGCAGATGCGCATTGAGATCTCCCGTCTGCACAAGCGTTTGCAGCGCACCATGATTTACGTCACCCACGATCAGGTTGAAGCGATGACGCTGGCCGACAAAATCGTGGTGCTGGACGCCGGGCGTGTCGCCCAGATCGGCAAGCCGCTGGAGCTGTATCACTATCCGGCCAACCGCTTTGTCGCCGGCTTTATCGGGTCGCCGAAAATGAATTTCCTGCCGGTCAAAGTGACCGCCGCAGAACCGCAACAGGTCCAGGTCGAACTGCCTAACCGCCAACTGGTGTGGTTGCCGGTCGAAGGCACAGAGGTACAGGTTGGCTCGAATCTGTCGCTGGGCATTCGCCCGGAGCATCTGTTGCCGGGTGACGCCTCTGAAGTTCGGCTGACCGGTGACGTACAGGTGGTGGAGCAACTCGGCAACGAGACGCAAATCCACATCCAAATCCCGGCAATTCGTCAAAACCTGGTTTACCGCCAGAACGACGTGGTGCTGGTAGAAGAAGGTGCAACATTCGCTATCGGCCTGCCGCCTCACCGCTGCCATCTGTTCCGTGAAGACGGTACGGCATGTAAACGGCTGCACCAGGAGCCGGGCGTTTAAAGCATCACAGTCTGTATAACAGGAGAATAATGATGACTACTCTGCGCAAACTTCCTCTGGCACTGGCAATCGCCGCTGGTGTTCTCACCACTCAGGCAATGGCTCTTGATTTTAAAGGCTATGCGCGTTCCGGCATCGGCTGGACCGGTAGCGGTGGTGAGCAACAGTGCTTCAAGGCCACCGGCGCCGACAGCAAATACCGTCTCGGTAACGAATGTGAAACTTACGCCGAACTGAAGCTGGGTCAGGAAGTGTGGAAAGAAGGTGATAAAAGCTTCTACTTCGATACCAACCTGGCTTACTCGGTTTCACAACGTTCTGACTGGGAAGATGTGACGCCAGGCTTCCGTGAAGTGAACGTGCAGGGTAAAAACCTGATCGAATGGCTGCCGGGGGCCAATATGTGGGCCGGTAAGCGTTTCTATCAGCGTCATGACGTCCATATGATCGACTTCTACTACTGGGATATCTCCGGCCCGGGGGCGGGTCTGGAAAACATCGATCTGGGCTTCGGCAAGCTGTCTGCTGCCGTGACCCGTAACTCCGAATCCGGCGGTTCTTACGGTTATCTGGATAATGAACTGGACCAACGCCCTACCGTCAACGACACCTTCGACGTGCGTTTGGCCGGTCTGGAATTGAACCCGGGCGGTACCCTGGAACTGGGCCTGGATTACGGTCGGGCTAACGCGCAGGACGGCTACAGCCTGGCTGACGGTGCCAGCAAAGACGGTTGGTTGGTGACTGCGGAACATACTCAGAGCATCCTGACCGGCTACAACAAGTTTGTGCTGCAGTACGCCACCGATTCTATGACCTCGCAGAACAACGGCCGTAGTCAAGGCTCCACCATCGACAACAACGGCAAGATGATCCGTGTGCTGGATCACGGCGCCATCGACTTCAACGATCAATGGGCGATGATGTATGTCGCCATGTTCCAGGATATCGATCGCGACAACAACAACGGCACCACCTGGTACACCGTGGGCGTGCGCCCAATGTACAAATGGACGCCAATCATGAGCACCCTGCTGGAAGCCGGTTACGACAACGTGAAATCTCAGCGTACCGGCGATCGCAACGGCCAGTACAAAGTCACCCTGGCGCAACAGTGGCAGGCGGGCAACAGCATCTGGTCTCGTCCGGCGATCCGCGTATTTGCAACCTACGCCAAGTGGGATGAGAAATGGGGTTACGCTAACAGCGATTCCGGCACCGGTTACACCTCAGGTACCGCCTACAACGACACCAGCATGCATACCTTCAGCCGCGGTAATGACGATGAAGTCACCTTCGGCGCCCAGATGGAAATCTGGTGGTAATGAGATAACGGGGAGAGCCAGGTGCTCTCCCCAACCTGTATTCGCCGACACCGTCTCTCTTGCCTGAGCCGCGTCGGATACCATGGGGTAATAACAATGAAAAAGAATCTGCTGTCACTCTGCCTGTCACTGGCGCTTACCGTGGGCGCGCCACTGGTGGCCAATGCCGATACACCGGCTAATGTTTCCATCGCTCCGGCTATTAGCGCCAGCACGCTGCAAAGCCTGCCATGGCAACCGCTGGTACCGCCGGTCAGCCAGGACGTAAAACTGGATAATGTCAGCCCGCAAATTAATCAGGGTGACATTCAGGGCGCTATCGCCGCCTATACGCTGCCGGCCGATCGCGGGTCGCTGGAAGTCACGCTGAGCAGCATCAGCAAGAACAACGCCATTTACGCCCCGAGCGTACTGGTGCTCGATGAGCACCTGCGTCCGGCCGCCTATTACCCGAGCAGCTACTTCCCTTATCAGCCTCCGGGGGCAATGTCGTCCGATCGCCTTGAGGGCACGTTGAAACTGACCCCGGCGCTCGGCCAGAAACAAATTTATCTACTGGTGTACACCACCCGTCAGGATCTGGCGAAAACCACCCAATTGACTAACCCGGCGAAGGCTTATGCGCAGGGCGTGGGCAACGCGGTGCCGGATATTCCGGATCCAATTGCCAGCCACAGCACCAGTGGCACCATCAAACTGAAAGTGACGGCTGAACAGGGCAGCGGCAATATCATGATCGGTATGCTGCAACCGGCACCGGCGACGACGCCAGTGGTGGTGGGTTCTACCGCGGCGATTGTGGCTGCACCGACTCCGGCACCGACCAAACCGGCGGAACCGATGCTGAATGACACTGAAACTTACTTTAACAACGGCATCAAACAGGCGGTGAAGGCGGGCGATATCGATAAAGCGCTGAAACTGATGAATGAGGCTGAAAAACTGGGTTCTACCACAGCGCGTGAAACGTTTATTGGCAGCGTGAAAGGCAAGGGGTAGTACCCGACGCTACCGATGCTGGCTTGATGATTGGTGCGCCCCGGCGCACCTTTTTTCATTCGCGGCGGGCCAGAGTTTCGCCGATCAACGCCAGTAGACGCGCGTTATCCACCTGCTGCATTATCCGCACCGGTTGGCCTTCGGGTTCCGGCATGCCGACCGACAGGCGCAGACTTTCCGGTCGCCAGCGACGGGAGCTGCCTCGCGTCATGGCTCCTTCCAGCGCCACATCGACAAAATACTCTTCCGTAGTGACCAATTGCGGCTCCAGCAGCCAGGCGATGACCAGTGCATCATGGATCCAGCAACCCGGCAGATGACGGGTATGGCGGGAATAGTCGATCCAGGGCTGGGTTGTGGCCCGCAGGTAGCGGCACAGCGGCGTGTCCGGCTGGGTCATTTGTAGCAGGTCTGCCTGGGTCAGCATGGTTTGCGTGGTGACGTCCAGCGGGGCGAGCGTGATGTTGGCACCACTGGTCAGTACCTGCCGTGCAGCCTCTGGATCCAGGCCGAAATTGGTGTCCTTGATGTAGCCCTCGACGTTGAACACTCCTCCCATAATGACGATTTCCTTCACCGCCTGCGCCATCTGCGGGTACAGCTGCAGGGCATGGGCAACGTTGGTCAGCGGGCCGATCGCCGCCAGGGTGATTTCACCGGGGTGATTGCAGATCAGTTCACCGATCGCGACGGCGGCGTTCGGTGCTGGTGTCGTTGCTGCTTGCGGGTAAGGCGTATTACGCCACAGAGTGGCCAGCTGCGGATCGGTAATCGCACGATCCAGATGAGTGCGCCAGGGCTCTGGCGCTTCATTCAATGCTCGCGCCGCGCCTGCCACCACAGGTACCTGATAACCGGTTTGTTGTAAAAGATGGTTGGCCACGGCAAAGCCGACGTCGCGTGGCGTATTGCCGGCCACGATGCTGATCAACTCCAGTGAGAGCTGCGGTTTGGCCGCCAATGCCAGCGCCAGCGCCAGCCCGTCGTCAACGTTGGCACCGGGAATGCCGTTGCCGGGATCGCAATCAATAATCAAACGCATAACAGTTACCTGAATCAATAAACTAGCAGCCGCACGATCGGCGGATATGCAGCTGGAAGGCGAACTCGTGCAGCTCTGGCTGCGCGGCACCGGCGGCCAGCATGGCGATGGCCTGCCTGGCCATGGCGTCGATCGGCTGTTCGACCGCACTGAGCGGCGGTACGCTGAACTCGGATTGCTGGGTGCCGTTAAAGCAAATGATAGCCAGATCGTCCGGCACCCGTAGCTGATATTCCGCCAGCGCCGACAGGCAGCCGAGCGCCTGCTGCTCGTTGGAGGTGAAGATGGCCCGTGGACGAGGCCCTTGCAGCATTATCTGGCTGGCCTGATAGCCGCCCTGGCGGGTATAGGGCGCTTCAAAAATCCACTCTTCGTGCGGCGTGATACCGGCTTCGAGCAGAGCGTCGCGCCAGCCGTTCAGACGATCCTGTGCATTGAGCATGGTCAGCGGGCCAACAAAAATGCCGAGTTCCCGGTAGCCGTGCTGCAGCAGGTGGCGAGTGGCCTGGCAGGCGGCGTCGCGTTCATTGACGCGAATGGCGCAGATGCCGGCATGGCTGTCGATGGTGTCGATCATCACGCAGGGGGTACCGGAGGCGCGGATCAGATCGAACCACGGATGGCGATCGACACTAGTGTACAGCAACCCATCAACCTGACGGCGCAGCAGATGGTTAATCAGGTCATGCTCCCGTTGCCGGTCGTCCCCGGCGTCACCCAACAGCAGCACGCGGCCGTGACTGAATGCCTCGCGCTGTAATGCCTGTGCCAGCGTGGCAAAAAACGGATTGGAAATGTCGGGCACCACTAACCCATAGGTGAGGGTATTGCCGGAAGCCAATGCCCGGGCGATATCGTTCGGCCGATAACCGGTTTGCTCGATCGCCGCCAGCACCCGCAGACGGGTGGCTTCTGCCACCGGACGCGGGCCGTTGTTGATCACGTAGCTGACGACCGCAACCGAGGTACCCGCTACGCGGGCGACGTCGGCACGGGTGATACGCCGTGCGGATTGATTATCCAAGTTGGGTTCCTGTGCACCCTGATCACACCGCGTCCTGCGGCAGATTAAGATCGCGACCGCGGGTTTCTGGTGCAAAGAAGGTAGTGATTAAGCCAATGCCTGCCATTACAACAAAATAGCATGCAACAGGCCACCAGTGACCGAAACCGGCCAGCAGCGCGGTCGCGATCAGCGGTGCGGTACCGCCGGAGAGGATCGAACCCAGTTCCTTGGCAAACGCCATTTTTGAGTAGCGGTTTTTGACACCGAACAGTTCCACGCCGTAGGCGGCCTGCACGCCAAAAATACCCAGTGATGCGATGCACATGCCGACCACAATCACCGAAATCACTATTGCCGGTTCGCGGCTATCGAGCAGCCAGAACGCCGGGAAGGCGTACAGTACCAGCAACAGGCAGAACCAGCGGTAGGTAATACGGCGGCCGAAACGATCGGAAAGCCAACCCGCCAGGGGGATCACCAGGAAACCGCACAGTGAGGCGATCATCACCGCCAGCGCCGGCACCGACTTATCCACCATCAACACTTTGGCGACGTAACCCACGATAAAGCCCTGGCATAGATAAGATGGGCCGTTTTCGCCGATGCGTAGGCCAAGCATGATCCAGAAGGCTTTGGTGCGTTGCAGATAGCTGCGGTGATCCGCTGCGACGGGAGTGTTGTCCAGCATCCGCTGACGGTTTTGTTGTAGCTCGCGTTCAAACACCGGCGTTTCACGCACGTGACGGCGCAGGTACAAAGCCCCCCCAGCGATCAGGATGCTGGCGAGGAACGGAATGCGCCAGCCCCAGGCGATCAGATCGGCCTTGTCCAATTGCAACACCAGCAACCAGACCAGCGAGGCTAACAGAGTACCGCTGTTGGAGCCGATCGCAATGATCGAAGCGACCAGGCCACGGCGTTTGGCTGGGGCGTATTCTGCCAGCATCACCGCACCGCCGGAAAGCTCGGCTCCGGCCCCGAAGCCCTGAGCAAAACGCAGGATCACCAGGCAGATGGGAGCCCAGACGCCGATTTGTGCGTAGGAGGGGATAAGCCCGATCAGCGTGGTAGAGACGCCCATCAGCGCCACCGTGGTGAGCAGTACTACGCGGCGGCCTTTACGATCGCCAATCCAGCCGAAAACCAACGCGCCGATAGGGCGGGCGATAAAACCGACGGAATAGGTGGCGAAGCTGGCCAGCAACGCCACCATGGGGGTGGCTTCGGGGAAGAACACGTCGCCGAACACCATGCCGGCCGCCAGGCCATACAGGGCAAAATCGACATACTCCATGGCCGTACCGAGCCAGCACGAGAAAGTGGCGCGCCAGAATTGACCGCGCCCTTCTTTGGTGGCCAAACGTTCATCGGCCGCCAACGTTTCGTCGGTGGCCTTTGGGGTTGCAAGCGTTGTTTCGCTCATGGCATTGATCCTCTTTTCGTCTGCGCCACACCTATGGCGTGATCGCGGTAAAGATGGTTTCCCTGGTGTCGGCAAAAAAGTTTGCTGACAAAGTGTCGGACTGATGGCGATTCAACGCTGCAGTACAAGGGTATCTACGCGCGTAGATAAAACAATGCTGTAGAGGTGAAAGTTTGCTGAAGATCACAGAATCCCCATCGCTCCGGGGAACGAAGGTAAAGAAAACAGATGGCAGAAAGATGACATCGCGCTGCTTTTTCGGCGCGTATTTTGCTGCGCGTGACCCCACGAATCAGCCTGCCGCTTTTGAATTTCTGCGTTACAATGAGCGCCTGTTTACAGTTTGTCTGGTCTGGCGCGGCCGCAGCGTCAGGCATGGAGTAGAACAATGTTTGGCAATAGGGATTCGATCCTACCGCCGCTGGAGTGGTTATCTGCGCAACATCCTCCGGTGCCTGCCGCCATCAGCGACTGGCTGATGGAGCCCGGCTCCATGACGCGTCGCTTTGAACGCCACTGCGGGCGGGTGCACGTTGAGCCGCAGCGCGAATGTTTTTTGACCCGCGAGCAACTGGGTGAAGAGGCCGAACACCTGCCGGACAGCCCGCGCTATTGGCTGCGTGAAGTGGTGCTGTTGGGCGACAACCAGCCCTGGCTGCTGGGGCGCACGGTGATCCCGCAGGAAACGCTGACCGGCCCGGATCTGGCGCTGGTGGATTTGGGGACATTGCCGTTGGGCCGCTATCTGTTCAGCAGTGATGACCTGACCCGCGATTATATTCACATGGGGCGGCAAGATGAGTTGTGGGCACGCCGCTCCCGCCTGCGGCTGGCGGGTAAACCGCTGTTGCTGACCGAACTGTTTTTACCGGCTTCACCGCTGTACGCTGCGGGCAGTGTAGACCCTGAATAATGAGGAGAGGAAATACCTTGGAGGGAAGCGTGATTCAAAGCAAATGGCAGGCTTATAGCCATCTGATGCGCATTGATAAGCCGATTGGCACCTTACTGTTGCTATGGCCGACGTTGTGGGCACTGTGGCTGGCGGGAAAGGGCGTACCGTCGCTGTCTGTCCTGGTGGTGTTTGTGGTCGGGGTCTTCATGATGCGCGCCGCCGGCTGTGTGGTGAATGACTATGCCGATCGCGCCGTAGATGGCCACGTGAAGCGGACTGCCGGGCGGCCGATGCCGAGTGGCCGGGTGAGCGAGAAAGAGGCCAAGATCCTGTTTGTGGTGCTGGTGCTGATCTCGTTTGGGCTGGTATTGACGCTGAATGCGATGACCATCTGGCTGTCATTGGCAGCGCTGGCGCTGGCATGGGCCTATCCGTTCATGAAGCGGGTCACTCATCTACCGCAATTTGTGTTGGGCGCGGCGTTTGGCTGGGGCATTCCGATGGCCTATGCCGCCGTTAGCGAATCACTGCCGCTGAGCTGCTGGCTGTTGCTGCTGGCCAATATCTGCTGGACGGTGGCTTACGACACGCTGTACGCCATGGTTGACCGTGACGATGACCTGAAGATTGGCGTTAAATCTACCGCCATATTGTTTGGCCGCTACGACAAACTGATCGTCGGTTTGCTGCAGTTCGCCACGCTGCTGTTGATGCTGTGGGTCGGCTATCTGACGCAGATGAGCGGCGCTTTTTATTGGTCGCTGTTGCTGGCAGGCGCTTTGTTTATCCATCAGCAAAAGCAGATCGCCACCCGCGAACGCGACGCCTGCTTTAAAGCGTTCCTGGACAACAACTACGTTGGGCTGGTGCTGTTTCTCGGCATCGCGTTGAGCTACTGGCAGGGCTAACGACTGACAGCAATAAAAAAGGCACCCGAGGGTGCCTTTTTCGTTTTAGTATCAGTGAATTAGTCTTCTTTCACTTCCACTGCGGCCGTCTCCGGCAGGGCGTTGGTTTCCGCCGGCATGCTGACGCTTTCAATGGTCAGCTTGATTTCCGGGGTAATCAAATCGCTCAGCATGTTGTACACCTCCATGGTGTGCTCACGGACCGCATCGCCGATGTCGTTGATGTAGCCTTCTTCACGCAGCGTCGCCACCAAGGTGGAGAACACCGCCTTGTCGAAGAACTCCGGCGCATTGATACCGTGCAGTACCGACAGGCGTTGGGCCATGATACGGCTCTCTTTCTCCAGTGCACCGCGGTTGATGCTCGGATTAGCGCTGAGGATTGACATGGTGATGGCATAGCGTTGCAGCGTTTCACGGACACCGGCGGCCAACAGCTGTAGCGGCCGGATACGCGCTGGGTTCAGCGCCAGATCGTCGCCCTTGTCGCAGATCAGTTGCTGACGGATCATTTCATCGATCAGCGGTCGCAGCACTTCCGGCAGTTGTTCCTTATCGTTGTGCAGGAACAGCTCGGCCTTCAGCATCGGGTAAATCAGACTAATCTGCCGTAGCAGTTCGGCGCGCGAAACCCGGCGGTGGTGCATCACGATAGTGGCGATCAGCGAAGGCAGAACCAGCAGGTGATGGATATTGTTACGGTAATAGGTCATCAACACCGCCTGCTCGCGCGGCAGGATAATGATATCGCCGATGTTATCCTTCTCCACCTCGAACTTGTTCATGTTCAGCGCGTGGTCGAGCAACTCATCCGGCGTTTGGGTTGGCACGGTAACGTCGCTGGCATAAGGCACGTTGTGCATCAATTGCAGATAGCATTCCAACTGCTCAAGCAACTGCTCACGGGTCAGCGAACGCTGACGTGAGGCCAAGAGCGCCGTGGAACACAGGTTCATGGCGTTGGCAGCGGCAGCATTGTTGATGCGAACCATGATCTTGGCCGCCAGATCGTTGACCGTTGGCGTCAGCCAACTTGGGCGCTGGGATTCGATCGGATCAATCGATTCACGCCACTGCGGCACATTCTGGTTCAGATAGGTAGTCAACGGCAACGGATCGCCGAAGTTGACGTAACCTTGGCCAAGATTGCGCAGCTTGCGCAGGCCGCGCAGCATCTGCAGCAGGCTCTCTTTTTCCTTGGTCGCACCACGCAGCTCTTTGGCGTAGGTGCCCACTTCCATCACGTGCTCGTAACCGATGTAGATCGGCACCAGTGTGATAGGGCGGGTACCGCCACGCAGCATCGCCTGAATGGTCATCGACAGGGTGCCGGTCTTCGGCTCCAGCAAACGTCCGGTACGGGAACGGCCGCCTTCGACGAAATATTCCACCGAGTAACCGCGGGTAAACAGCTCGCCGAGGTATTCGCGGAACACCGTCGAGTACAGCTTGTTGCCTTTGAAAGTACGGCGGATAAAGAAAGCGCCCAGACGGCGGAAGATCGGCCCGGCCGGCCAGAAGTTGAGATTAATGCCGGCAGCAATGTGCGGCGGCACCAGACCCTGGTGATACAGCACGTAGGACAGCAGCAGGTAGTCCATGTGGCTGCGGTGGCAGGGCACATAAACAATCTCGTGGCCGTCCTGCGCCAACTGACGCACGCGTTCGGCGTTAGTGACGTTGATGCCTTGATACAGGCGGTTCCAGGTCCAGCTCAGCACGCGATCGGAAAGGCGCACCGTCTCGTAAGAGAAGTCGGCAGCGATCTCTTCCATCAGCGCAATGGCATTCTGCTGGGCTTTTTCGTGGGAAATCTTCTTGCTGCGAGCCTCGTCTTCGACCGCTTTTTCGATCGCCTTGGACGCCAACAGCTTGTTGAACAGGTCCTGACGGGCCGGCAGGCTTGGACCGACGGCGGCCAGACGCTGACGCGAGAAATGCATGCGCGCCACGCGTGCCAGTTTTTGCGCAATGATTTTGTCCGTACCGTGTTCAGTCGCCATGCGGCGCAGCGAAACAGTATTGGAGAAACGGACAAAGCTGTCGCGGCCGAGCCACAGCACGGCGAAGAATTTCTGGACGCCGTTCAGCAGACGCAGATGCGGGGTGCCGTGACCTTCGCGCCCCGGAGAGCGGCCGAACATCACCGAGACCGGCAACATCTGAATGTCGAGGTCCGGATTACTGCGATGCAGATCCAGATAGTCGTGGAACAGTTTTACCGACTCTTCTTTCGGCGTGTAGTAACGGAATACGCGCGGGCCGTCGTGAATAAACACGTGGCTGGGCAGCACGGTACCGTCTATCTCCAGCGGATTGAGGGGATCGGGCAGATCTTGCGCCAGGCACTGGGTGCGCAGCGTCAGTAAATCCGCCTTGGAATTATAAGGTAAAACGTACAGAATCGGCCGTGAGGGATCCAACCCTAACTCCGTGACCGGATCTGAAGGGATAACCTTACTTCTTACCAACAGTTTGAGTGGTAAATTCAATAGTTTATAATAAATTTTACGCCAACCTGACATAACAACGTGAAGCCTCTTGTTAGCAATGCGCCGCAAGCATACCAGAATCCGGGTAGCAGATCTGTGGTGTTGGAAAACCGAGAGCCGGGAGCGTTTCCTGGCTTAGCCTGTTTAATTATGACTTACCTCTGCGAAAGGCACTAAAAAACATGACAAAGCAAGCAACCGGCCTGACCCGTATTATTAAAGCTGCCGGCTACTCTTATAAAGGCTTTTCCGCCGCCTGGCAGCACGAAGCGGCATTTCGCCAGGAATTGGTGGCGACGGTGCTGGCTATCATACTGGCGATTTGGCTGGACGTGGGTGCGATAGCGCGCATTTTACTGATCGGATCGGTGTTTCTGGTGATGATCGTCGAGATACTGAATAGCGCGATTGAAGCGATTGTCGACCGGGTGGGCACCGAACATCACGAGCTTTCTGGTCGGGCAAAGGATATGGGCTCGGCGGCGGTCTTGCTGGCGATTATTCTGGCGCTGTTTGTCTGGGGTTCGGTGCTGTGGCAGCACTTTGCCTGAGTGGGGGAGTTCTGTTGCGACGCGGGTCGCTAATCCCTGATTTTTATTCACTCTTCAGTTCCCAAGCCGCACTTACCTGTATATACTCACAGCAAGACTGTATAAACAAACAGGGGGCGGAATGAAAGCACTAACTACCAGACAGCAAGAGGTCTATGATCTGATTCGCGATCATATTTCGTCCACTGGCATGCCGCCAACGCGCGCCGAAATCGCCATGCGTCTGGGGTTCCGTTCGCCAAATGCCGCAGAAGAACACCTGAAAGCGCTGGCGCGTAAAGGCGTCATCGAGATTATCTCCGGCGCTTCGCGTGGTATTCGCCTGCTGATGGAAGATGAAGAAGGTTTACCGCTGATTGGCCGCGTAGCCGCCGGTGAGCCGCTGTTGGCGCAACAGCATATCGAAGGGCACTACAAGGTCGATCCTTCCCTGTTCAAACCAAGCGCGGATTTCCTGCTGCGGGTCAACGGCATGTCGATGCGTGACATCGGTATTCTCGACGGCGATCTGCTGGCGGTGCATAAAACCCAGGACGTGCGTAATGGCCAGGTCGTCGTGGCGCGCATTGAAGATGAAGTCACGGTTAAGCGACTGAAAAAACACGGTAACGTAGTTGAACTGCTGCCGGAAAACAGCGAATTCCAGCCGATTGTGGTCGATCTGCGTCAGCAGAATTTCACCATTGAAGGTCTGGCGGTCGGTGTGATCCGCAACGGCGATTGGGTTTAATCCCCACGCTTGAACACCGTCCTCTGATTTAAGTCGCCCCAGCTCTGGGGCGATGTCATATCTGATTCACTATATACCCTATAGCTTTCAAGTTGCAGCTAGGCGGCCAACTCGCTCATCCCCAGGCGCTTACTCAGGTAAGTAACTGGGGTGAGCAAGTGCAGATAACAACGCTGCAACTTGAAAGATGACGGGTATACACGGGAACATTTCACTATGCGCCTGCTTTCTGCCTTCACCAGCGATACCGATAAAGCCCTGTGGCGCCTTGCGCTGCCTATGATTTTTTCCAATATCACCGTGCCATTGCTTGGGCTGGTGGATACCGCGGTGATCGGCCACCTCGATAGCCCGACCTATTTGGGCGGTGTAGCTGTGGGCTCCATGGCGACCAGTTTCCTGTTTATGCTGCTGTTGTTCCTGCGTATGAGTACCACCGGACTGACCGCACAGGCGCTGGGGGCGCAAAATCCGCAGGGGCTGGCGCGTGCCTTTATGCAACCGTTGCTGCTGGCCGTGTTGGCCGGGATGGCCATTGTACTGCTGCGCTATCCGCTGATTGAGTTGGCGCTAAAAATCGTCGGTGGCGACGGGGCGGTGCTGGAGCAGGCTCGGTTATTCCTCGAGATCCGCTGGCTAAGTGCCCCGGCGGCGCTGGCCAATATGGTGATCCTGGGTTGGTTGCTTGGCGTGCAATACGTGCGTGCGCCGGTGATCCTGCTGATTGTCGGCAATCTCCTGAATATCGTATTGGATATCTGGCTGGTGATGGGGCTGGGTTGGAACGTGCAGGGGGCCGCGACGGCGACCGCTATCTCTGAATATGCCACGTTGCTGCTGGGGTTAGGGCTATCCTGGCGAGTGATGCGTATACGCGGTATTTCTGTGCCGATGCTGCGCCAGGCCTGGCGCGGTAATCTGCGACGTCTGCTGGCGTTGAATCGCGATATTATGTTGCGTTCATTGTTGCTGCAATTGTGCTTTGCTTCGCTGACTATTTTCGGTGCCCGGCTTGGCGGCGAGGTGGTCGCGGTAAATGCGGTGTTGATGAATTTGCTGACCTTTACGGCTTACGCGCTCGACGGTTTTGCCTACGCGGTGGAAGCACATTCGGGCCATGCCTATGGGGCCCGTGACGATAGCCAACTGCGTAAAGTATGGCGCGCGGCTTGCCGGCAGGCCTGTCTGGTGGCGTTGGGCTTTGGCCTGCTCTATGCCGTGGCCGGCCAACAAATTATTGCGGCGTTGACCTCTTTACCGGAGCTGCGTGCGCTGGCGAACCACTATTTGCCGTGGCAGGTGGTGCTGCCATTGGTGGGGGTATGGTGCTATTTGCTGGACGGCATGTTTATTGGTGCCACACGCGGTGCAGAAATGCGTAATAGCATGGCAGTGGCGGCGGCTGGCTATGGCCTGACGCTGTTTACCCTACCGGTACTGGGCAATCATGGGCTATGGCTGGCGCTGGCGGTATTTCTTTCACTGCGTGGCATCGCACTCGGTTGGATTTGGCATCGCCACAGAGTGGATGGGACCTGGTTTGCAGCGGATTCGGCACGATAAAAAGCAATAAATTATTAATTTTATTTATGTTTTTTATTCATATTAAGTTACATTTTCTTGAGCCAAATTGTTTCCGCTTACTTGCTGTTTTGTCGGATTTTTTACTGAATTATATTTATTTTGTGAGTTTTTATCCTGACTTTTTCCTTTTTATCGCTATCTGTAGCTATAGTTAATCATGTGGCTGGCGGAATGAATGGGAATGAGTATTCCTTTTGTTCTGGTCAATTGACCAATATTATTACTCAGTTAAGCCCAGCGACGAGTTTTTAAAACTGACTAATCACAGGTAACGGAGAGGTTATGAACAAAGATCAAGCCGACGGTAACTGGAAGCAGTTTAAAGGGAAAGTGAAGGAACAATGGGGCAAGCTGACCGATGACGATCTGACGGTCATTGAAGGGAAACGCGAACAGCTTGTCGGTAAAATTCAGGAACGTTACGGCTACCAGAAAGAGGCGGCCGAGAAAGAAGTGAAATCCTGGGAAGACCACAACAAGTATCGCTGGTAGCGCGATGGGCCGCAGCGGATTGCGGCCACAGGCTACTTTTAAAGGCCTGGCGTTTTTATCCCCTTGACGCTATGGCGCAGGTACAGGGAGGTACCTGAAAATCCAACCTATTTCTTTTTGATGGCAATGCTGTGATCGTGTTCGCCACAGTCATGCTTGCTGTCACAGGCTTCTACCTCAACGCAACCCGCACACAGGCCATGGGCCTCCACCACGTTGTGACGCAGGACAAAACCAGACTCTTTCGCCAGTTTTTGCAGCGTCTCTTCGACCCCTTCGGTCGTCCGTTCGGTCACCTGACCACAGCGATCGCAGATAAACAGCGCGGAAGTATGCGTCGGCTGTTCGAAGTGATGGCACAACACGTAGCTGTTGGCTGACTCAACCCGATGAATGAACCCCTGTTCCAGCAGGAAATCCAGCGCACGGTACACCGTTGGCGGTTTGGCCTGAGGTTCGGCGACGCGCAGCAGATCGAGCAGGTCGTAAGCGCTGATGGCACCGGGCTGCTGTGCCATCAGGCGTAACACTTCCAGCCGCTGCGGTGTCAATCGCACATTGCGTTGCTGACAGAGTTGTTCAGCCTGCGCCAGCAGCTTTTCCTGGGTGCTTGAGTTCATGGCAAATTTCCCGGTACGTAAAAAAGCCGATTTTACCATGCTTCAGCCGAATCGCCGAGAGTTGGCCCCTTTTCCTCTGATATGGCGCACTAATCGACTGGTTTACCGCCTGCCGCCAGCCTGGATTGTGATGATGTTCACACTTGGCGGCTGAAGTCGGAGGCAGTCAATCCTTAGCTGGCGAGTGAGTGTTGCAAGCGACCCGCCAATGCGGCCAGATCCGGCGCGGGATTATGGCCAATCAGCATAAAGCCATGACGGCCATCGGCCCAGTAGACTACGTTCATGCCCTGGCGGCGCTCGCTCTCTGCGGGCAGCGGCTTGCCCGATTGCTGAATGATGCACAATGCCAGCGCACCATACTGCGCATCCTGCCAGGTCAATTGAGCGATACGCCGATCGTCGTAAGCCAGCACGCGGGCGTTTTTCAACTCGGCGCCGCTCAGTATCAATTTCGGTGCCGAGAGGGCGATACCCAGTCGCTCGCCGGTTTGCTGTAACTGATGGGCGATCTGCGTTGCCGTGTCATTGTAGCCTGCCAGCGTTTCAGGTGTGTATAGCGCCATATACTGGGCGACCAAACTGCGCCAGTTCTCTTCTGGCTGGCTGAGCTGTAAATAGGCGCGATCGCCTGCGATGCCGAGTGCCAAAAAACCGACGGCGGCGGCTATCAGGCCACGCCGGCTGACACCATGCTGCATTGCAGGGGCAGTAAGGGGGCCTTCGGCCCGCAGCCGTTGTACCGGCGCTTCATCAAGCAAAGGCTCAAATGCCTGCTTAAAGGGCAGGTTGCTGCGTGCCAGTAACGATAAACGCTCGGCCAGTGCCGGTTCGCCGCCCAGGCGCTGTTCCAGAAGCTGGCGCTGCTGTGGATCCAGTTGATTATCCAGGTAGGCGACCAACAGTTCATCCGCGGCGTAGGTTGAGCTCATGATTGTTCTCCTTTTGCCTGCGGGGAGCGGGCTTGCAGCACGCTATCGTTTGCCAATCTCAGGCGTGCCGCCGCCAGGCGGCTCATGATAGTGCCAATGGGAACGCCAAGCACCTCGGCGGCCTCACGGTAGGAAAGCTCCTCCACGTACACCAGAAACAGCGTGTTCCGCTGCGCTTCCGGCAGCCGGTTCACGCGTTGCATCACCTCATTAGCCCAAATAGGATCCTCACTATTTTCTACCCCGGTCAGTTCATCGACGTCGACAAAACCTTTCCCTTGGCGGATATGCTGGGCGCGGATCTCGTTAAGCCAGATGGAGTGAAGAATGGCAAACAGCCAGCGGTCCATACGCGTCCCCACGGCAAACTGTGCGGCGCGCTCCAGCGCCCGCACACAGGTGGCCTGCACCAAATCGTCGGCAACATCCCGCCGGTGGGAAAGCACCAGGCCGTAGCGCCACAGGCGGGATAGATACTGGCCGATTTCGTTGCGGATTGCGTCGCTACTGATGTTAGCCTCCGGTTCGGCTAGATCATGATTCTGGGGGGTTATCGATGGCCGCAGCCAGATCGCGGTACTCTTCGCAGCCCGTGCCACACAGCGATTGGATCACCTTCAGTTGTTCTTTCGCCAGGTCCTGACGGCCCTTGCCCATATAGGCTTCGCCCAGATATTCACGGACTTTTGGGTATTTCGGATCCAGCGCCACTGATTTTAAATAGTAGCCGATCCCTTCATCGGTGCGGCCGAGCTTGCGGGTAGCATAACCCCGGTAGTTGAGCGCCACGGCGGTGTTGGGATCCTTCAGGGTATTGAGCATATCGAGCGCTTCCTGGTAACGACCGCTTTTTGCCAGCGCATAGGCATAGTTCGCCCGATCGTTGTCGTCGATCATGCTGCTTTTTTCCACCATGCAGGTCTTGGTTTTTGTATCGTATATCTGGCCTTTCGGGCAGGTAGGCGTGGTCTGGTCGCTACTGTCACCACCCATCGCCAGAGCCGCCCCGGAAAACAGCAACGAACCGGCAATCACAGGCAACAGCAGGCGTTTCACTAAACTGTTCATGGTTGTTTCCTCATTGGGAAGGGCGCAGAGCTGCGCCCCTGTCGAGAGAACACCCTACAGGGCTTTTTTATTCGTTTTTTAGGGTTCTTTTTTAACCCGGCGGCACGACTGTTTTCCCAATGTCGCCGATTGTCGTTATAATAGCCGTTTGCGGCAGTACGCCGTTCGTTGAAACCAGACAGAATCAGGTAGCCAGTAGCCCAGCATGACGACAGACAACAACGCCCCAAAATACGCCGCCAATCGTTTCTCCATCGCGCCGATGCTCGACTGGACCGATCGTCATTGCCGTTACTTCCACCGCCTGCTGACCAAGGAAACGCTGCTGTACACCGAGATGGTGACTACCGGCGCGATTATCCACGGCAAGGGTGACTATCTGGCTTACAGCGAAGAAGAACATCCGGTGGCGCTGCAATTGGGCGGCAGCGATCCGGCCGCCCTGGCACACTGTGCCAAATTGGCCGAGCAGCGCGGCTACGACGAGATTAACCTCAACGTCGGTTGTCCGTCCGATCGGGTGCAGAATGGCATGTTTGGGGCCTGTCTGATGGGGCAGGCAACGCTGGTTGCCGATTGCATCAAGGCGATGCGTGACGTGGTGTCGATCCCGGTGACGGTAAAAACCCGTATCGGCATCGACGACCAGGACAGCTACGAGTTCCTGTGTGATTTTATCGCCACCGTGGCCGGGCGCGGCGAGTGCGACATGTTCACCATTCATGCGCGCAAGGCCTGGCTGTCTGGCCTGAGCCCGAAAGAGAACCGCGAAGTGCCGCCGCTCGACTATCCGCGCGTCTATCAGCTTAAACGTGATTTTCCAACGTTGACTCTGGCCATAAATGGCGGGGTAAAAACGCTGGAAGAGGCGAAGGAGCACCTGCAGCACCTGGATGGTGTGATGATGGGGCGCGAAGCCTATCAGAACCCAGGTATTCTGGCGCGGGTCGACAGCGAACTATTCGGTCGCCAGACCGACGTGATGGACAGCGTGGCGATTATTGAGTCGCTGTACCCTTACATCGAACGTGAACTGTCGAGCGGCACCTATTTGGGCCATATTACCCGCCATATTCTGGGCCTGTTCCAGGGGATCCCGGGTGCGCGCCAGTGGCGCCGACATTTGAGCGAAAATGCCCACAAACCAGGGGCCGATGTCCGGGTGGTTGAGCAGGCACTGGACCTGGTGCGCTTACCGCGTACCGAGATGGCATGACAGAGATAAAATCTGACTAAAAGTTAGTTGTTTTGACCAGGCATGTCGCGTTATGTGATATGCCTTTTTTTTAATTTCAATGACTTAGTTTTTACGCAGTTTTGGCACGCTTTTTGTAATAGCTCAGCAGATACTTTGTTTTGCGAAGGAGCAAAATCATGTTGGAACTCTTCTTTCTGGTCGGTTTTGTCGTCATGCTGATGGTGACTGGGGTTTCGCTGCTGGGTGTGTTCGCCGCGTTATTGGTGGCAGCGGCGTTTATGCTGATCGGTGGCCTGTTTGCGATGGTGATTAAGCTGTTGCCGTGGCTGATTTTGGCGGTGGTGGTCGTTTGGGTCTACCGTTCGATGCAGAAACCGCAAATACGCCGCTACTGATTTTTTGCCGAATAATCAGTCAGTCACGCTGAAATCTACGCAACAGACTTGCTCTGAATGCGGCGGCGATCACAGCTTGGTATTTTAAATGTTAATGCGGCGTATTAGCCGTGTTTTTTGCCTTTCCGGGCTGTTAGGATATTTGTCGATGCAGCGATGCGACCGATTTCATCACCGCAAGAGACATTGACCCAATACGAGTGTTGCTCAAGCAACCCGCTGTCTCGGGCGGACTCTGCTCTACCCCTACAAACGCAGTAACAAAAAGGGCTCCTAACGGAGCCCTTTTTGTTGGTCAAAATCCAGCGATATGAGGAACTCAGCGACCGGGGATCAGCAGGCTTGAACCGCTGGTGTTACGGCTTTCCAGCACCTGATGCGCACGTTGCGCATCGGCCAGCGCAAACTTTTGCTCTTCCTTCACGTCGACCTTGATAGCCCCGCTGCCAATCAACGAAAATAGCTCATTGCTGGCATATTGCAGCTCAGCCCGGTTGGTAATGTAGCCGTTAAGCGAAGGGCGGGTGACGTACAGCGAGCCTTTTTGGTTAAGCAGCGCCAGATCGACGCCGGTGACCGGGCCGGAGGCATTGCCGAAGCTGACCATTAGGCCACGGCGTTTCAGGCTGTTAAGCGAGGCCTGCCAGGTACTTTGGCCTACCGAGTCGTACACTACGCCGACTTTCTCGCCCTGTGTCAGTTCAGCCACGCGTTGGGCGATATCTTCCTTATGGTAATTGATGGTTGCCCAGGCGCCGGCGTGTTTTGCCAGTTCGGCCTTTTCGTCGGAGCCGACGCTGCCGATCAGTTTGGCTCCAAGCGCTTTGGCCCACTGGCAGGCAATCAGCCCGACACCGCCCGCGGCGGCATGGAACAGGAACACTTCGCCCGGTTGTACCTCATGGGTCTGGCGCAGCAAATAATGCACCGTCAGCCCTTTCAGGAAGGAGGCCGCCCCCTGCTCAAAACTCAGGTTATGCGGCAACAGCGCCACTTTTTCTACCGCAACATTGTGGACTTCGCTGTAAGCGCCAAGCGTTGACTGTGCGTAAACCACCCGGTCACCCGGTTTCACTGCGCTGACGCCGGTACCGACCTTGATCACCACCCCGGCCGCTTCGGTACCCAACCCACTCGGCAGCTTGGCGGGCGGGTACAGACCGCTGCGGACGTAGGTGTCGATATAGTTGATGCCGATCGCCTTGTTCTCGACCTGCACCTCACCGGCTGCCGGGTCTACGGGGGTAAAATCAACGTATTGCAATACTTCCGGGCCGCCGGTGGCGGAGAATTGGATGCGCTTTGCCATTTCATTACCTCGTGTGGGAGTCTGATTTCACCCTACGCGTTTTAGCATCGACTATCCAGTTTGCCCTGTTGCGGATTGATACCTTTTTTGCATCGGTTATGCGCAGGAATCACAGATAAAAATCACGTATACTCTCGCGTCAGGATCCTCCATTCGCCACCGGATAAAGAATACGTTTCATGGCAGGAAAAAAACCAACCAACAGAACAAACGCAGACGAAGCCAGAGATCGCCCACGAGATCGCCAGATGGAAGGGCTGAAGATGCCGCCACATTCGCTGGAGGCGGAACAGTCCGTGTTGGGCGGTTTGATGCTGGATAACGAACGCTGGGACAACGTGTCGGAACGCGTAGTCTCCAACGATTTCTTCAGTCGCCCGCACCGCCTGATCTTTACCGAGATGCAGCGCCTGCTGGAAATGAGTCGACCGATCGATCTGATCACCCTGTCCGAATCACTGGAACAGCGGGGCGAACTGGATTCCGTCGGCGGTTTCGCTTACCTGGCTGAATTATCGAAAAATACCCCAAGTGCTGCCAACATCGGTGCTTATGCAGATATCGTACGTGAACGTGCGGTAGTGCGTGAAATGATCTCAGTGGCTAATGAGATCGCCGATGCGGGTTACGATCCGCAGGGCCGCAGCAGTGAAGATCTGCTCGATCTGGCCGAATCCCGGGTGTTCCAAATCGCGGAAAACCGCGCCAGTAAAGATGAAGGCCCGAAAGGCATCGAGCGCATCCTGGAAGATACCGTTGCGCGTATCGAACAGCTGTATCAGCAGCCGCACGACGGTGTCACCGGGGTAGATACCGGCTACCAGGATCTCAATAAGAAAACCGCCGGTTTGCAGAAATCGGATCTGATCATCGTCGCCGCCCGTCCTTCGATGGGTAAAACCACCTTCGCCATGAACCTGTGTGAACACGCCGCGATGACGCAGGAAAAACCGGTGCTGATCTTCAGCCTCGAGATGCCAGGTAACCAGATCATGATGCGTATGCTGGCGTCGCTGTCGCGCGTAGACCAAACGCGCATCCGTACCGGCCAGCTTGATGACGAGGACTGGGCGCGTATTTCCAGCACCATGGGTATCCTGCTGGAGAAGCGCAATATGTACATTGATGACTCCTCTGGCCTGACGCCAACCGAAGTTCGCTCCCGTGCGCGGCGTATTTTCCGTGAGCATGACGGTCTGAGCCTGATCATGATCGACTACCTGCAACTGATGCGCGTGCCGTCCCTGTCCGACAACCGTACGCTGGAAATCGCCGAAATTTCTCGCTCGCTGAAGGCGCTGGCGAAAGAACTGCAGGTGCCGGTGGTGGCGCTGTCGCAGTTGAACCGAAGCCTGGAGCAGCGTGCCGACAAGCGCCCGGTCAACTCCGACCTGCGTGAGTCCGGTTCCATCGAGCAGGATGCCGACCTGATTATGTTCATCTACCGTGATGAGGTTTATCACGAGAACAGCGATCTGAAAGGGATTGCCGAAATTATTCTGGGTAAGCAGCGTAACGGTCCAATCGGTTCCGTACGCCTGACCTTTAACGGCCAGTGGTCGCGTTTCGATAACTACGCGGGACCACAATATGATGACGAATAATCAGCTAAGGATGTGAAATGAAAGCGGCAACCGCTGTAATCGACCGCCGCGCTCTGCGACATAATCTGCAACAGGTGCGCCGTCAGGCGCCACAAAGTCGCCTGATTGCCGTTGTGAAAGCAAACGCTTATGGACATGGCCTGCTGGAAACAGCGCACACCCTGCAAGACGCCGACTGCTACGGCGTGGCGCGCATTGGCGAGGCGCTGATGCTGCGCTCCGGCGGCATCGTCAAACCGATCCTGATGCTGGAAGGTTTTTTCTCCGCCGAAGATCTGCCGGTATTGGTAGCTAATAATATCGAAACCGCGGTACACAGCATTGAACAACTTGAAGCGCTGGAACAGGCCACGCTGGCGCGGCCGGTACCGGTGTGGATGAAGCTGGATACCGGCATGCATCGCCTGGGCGTGCGTCCGGAACAGGCCGAGGCGTTCTACCAACGTCTGAGCGCCTGCCGTAACGTGGTGCAGCCGGTTAATATCATGAGTCACTTCAGTCGCGCCGATGAACCTGAGTCTGATACAACGCTGAAACAAATGCAGTGTTTTGAAAGCTTTGCCACCGGCAAACCGGGGCAACGTTCGATCGCCGCCTCCGGCGGAACCCTGCTGTGGCCGGATGCGCACAATGAATGGGTACGCCCAGGTATTATCCTGTACGGCGTCTCGCCGATGGAAGGTTCCAAAGGCTGTCAGTATGACCTGCAACCGGCCATGACGCTTAAATCTAACCTGATCGCGGTGCGCGAGCACAAGGCCGGTGAGCCGGTGGGCTACGGCGGCACCTGGATCAGCGCAGGCGATACGCGTTTGGGCGTGGTAGCCATGGGTTATGGCGACGGCTACCCGCGCAGTGCACCTACGGGGACACCGGTATGGCTTAACGGCCGTGAAGTGCCGATCGTGGGCCGGGTGTCGATGGACATGATGTCGGTCGACCTCGGGCCGGATGCTACCGACAAGGTCGGCGATGAAGTGGTGCTGTGGGGCCAGGCGTTGCCGGTTGAACGTATTGCCGACTGCACCGGCATCAGCGCTTATGAACTGATTACCAAACTGACGCAGCGTGTGTCGATGGAATACATCGGCGAATAGTCTGTGAGGGGCCGGCGCCTGCCGGTCCCAATCATTAACGCGTTACTTCTTTACCGCCAACCACCGATCGATAATGCTCTGATACTCACCGGTCGCTTTGGACAGGTGCAGCCACTGATCCACATAGAGTTTCCAGCTCAAATCATCACGCGGCAGCATGTAGGCCTTCTCGCCGTACTGCATCGGTTTTTTGGGATTAACCGCGCACAGCTTCGGATAACGTTTTTGCTGATACAGCGCCTCGGAGGCGTCGGTGATCATCACATCGGCTTTCTTGTCGACCAACTGCTGGAAAATCCCCACGTTATCATGGGTCAACGTCAGCTTGGCTTTGGGCAGATAGGCATGCACGAAGGCTTCGTTGGTACCACCCGCCGGCTCCAGCAGGCGCACGGAGGGTTTATTGATCTGGTCGATGGTGCGGTATTTCTTCACATCAGTGCAGCGCACCAGCGGGATCTTGCCGTCGGTATCCAGCATGTCGGCGAAGAACACCTGCCTTTGCCGCTGTAGCGTGACGGAAATACCGCCCATGGCAATGTCGCATTTACCGGCAACAAAATCCGGTGTCAGGGTTTTCCAACTGGTTTTCACCCATTTCACCTTGGCTCCCAGACTCTTGGCCAGCGATTCCGCCATGTCGATATCAATGCCTTCATAGCTGCCGTCTTCTTTCAGGAAGGTGTAGGGCTTGTAATCACCGGTGGTGCACACTTCCAGTGCGCCTTGTTGTATCACCTTATCCAGGTGCGACTGGGCGCTGGCGCTCCCGGCGGCTATCAGTAGTGCGAGAGGTAATAACTTTTTCATCGGCGTCCTTTTTATACATTCGTGGTTTTATGCGCGCTTTAGCCGTTCATTGTTGCTGACTTGCGCGAGTTACCCACTTTTTATGCCATTAGCAGGTGGAAACGTTCGGCATTGCTGCTGTGCGCTTCACAACCTCGGCGGGGGAAGGGTATCCACAGTCAAAAAACTGATAGGCTGTAACGTCAACATTTATTAACACAGTTTACAGGTGGCTATGTACAACATTGACGATTTTGATATGAAAATCCTGACGCTGTTACAGGCCAATGGTCGCCTGACCAATCAGGAACTGAGCGATCTGGTGGGGCTGTCGGCTTCCCAGTGTTCCCGGCGGCGTATCAGCCTGGAGCAGGCGCAGCTGATCCGCGGCTACCATGCACGGCTGGCACCGGAGGCCGTTGGGCTGGGGCTGGTGGGGCTGATAGAAGTCAGCCTGACCCAACACGGTCAGGAGCAGATCGACAGTTTCCACCAGATGCTGGAAGAAGTGGACGCTATTCTTGACGCCTATAAAACTACCGGCGATGCCGATTATCTGCTGAAGGTGGCGGTGGCAGACCTGCCGGCGCTGGATGACCTGATTAGCCAGACGCTCTCGCGGCACAAAAGCGTGGCGCATATCAAAACGGCGGTGGTGCTCAATCGAATCAAGGAAAATGGTTTGCTGCCGGTGGCGAGATAAAGCTAAAACCGATCGCCGTTTTCCGTCTATATTAGGAACATAACGCTGTGCCCGACCCACAATAATCCAGGAGAACAACCCGTGTTCCAGAACGTTGATGCCTATGCAGGTGACCCGATCCTGTCGCTGATGGAAAAATTCAAAAAAGACCCCCGTGCGCACAAGGTTAACCTGAGTATCGGCCTTTACTATGATGAGCAGGGCATTATCCCGCAGATGAAAGCGGTGGCCGCAGCGGAAACGCAGCTGAATAGCGCGGATCACGGTGCGTCAGTATACCTGCCGATGGAAGGCCTGCTGCCTTACCGTACTGCCATTCAGCACTTGTTGTTCGGTGCCGAGCACCCGATGTTGCAACAAGGCCGCATCGCCACCATTCAGACCGTGGGCGGTTCTGGCGCGCTGAAAGTCGGTGCCGACTTCCTGAAAAGCTACTTCCCGGATTCGCAGGTGTGGGTCAGCGATCCGACCTGGGAAAACCACATCGCCATCTTTGGCGGTGCCGGCTTCAAGGTGAACACCTATCCGTACTTCGACAGTGAAAGTCTGGGCGTGAAGTTTGACGCCATGCTGAGCGCGTTGAAACAACTGCCGAAGCACAGCATCGCGCTGCTGCACCCGTGTTGCCATAATCCGACCGGTTCTGACTTGTCCAATGCTCAGTGGGATGAAGTGGTCAAGGTGATCGCCGAACGTGAACTGATCCCGTTCCTCGATATCGCCTATCAGGGCTTTGGCGGCGGCATTAATGAAGATGCTTATGCCATTCGCTCTATCGCCGCCGCCGGTCTGCCATGCCTGGTGAGTAATTCGTTCTCGAAAATCTTCTCGCTGTATGGCGAACGCGTTGGCGGTCTGTCGGTGGTTTGCGAAAGCGAAGAGGCGGCCGGGCGCGTACTGGGCCAACTGAAGGCCACGGTACGTCGCAACTATTCCAGCCCGCCGAATTTCGGTGCGCAGGTGGTAGCGAAGGTGCTGAACGATACGCAACTGAAGGCCCAATGGCTGGCAGAAGTGGAAACCATGCGCACCCGTATTCTTGAGATGCGTAAAACGCTGGTGGAAGCGCTGAAAGTTGCTCTGCCACAGCGTAACTTCGATTACCTGCTGGAACAGCGCGGCATGTTCAGTTACACCGGCTTCAGCGCGGCACAGGTTGATCGCCTGCGTGAAGAGTTCGGCGTGTACCTAATCCACAGCGGCCGTGTTTGCATGGCCGGCCTGAACCATAACAACGTGCATCAGGTGGCCGAGGCGTTTGCCGCAGTGCAGTAATATTGTTAGGGTGAATTAACGTTCATCGTAATGCGAAGGGAGCGATAGCGATATCGCTCCCTTTTTTGTTGTCGGTTTGCCGCCGGAGTTGCCGCAAACTGGATAGAGAATATACTGATTGAGGGGCGCTCACTCATGTGGCATCAGCAAACGCTAATCCTCAGCGCAAAAGCGCGTGGTTTTCATCTGGTTACCGAAGAGATTACCGACCAGCTAACCCACTTACACCGCCTGCAAACTGGCCTGTTGCATCTGTTGTTGCAACATACCTCGGCCTCGCTGACGCTGAACGAGAACTGCGATCCTACGGTGCGAGCCGACATGGAGCAGCATTTCCTGCGTCAGGTGCCAGAGAACGCACCCTATCAGCACGACTATGAAGGGCCGGACGACATGCCGGCACACATCAAATCCTCTCTGTTGGGCACGTCCTTGACGCTGCCTGTCGGTCACGGGCGACTGATGCTGGGCACATGGCAGGGAATTTGGCTGGGGGAGCACCGCATTCACGGCGGTTCACGCCGTGTTGTGGCCACGTTACAGGGGGAATAACCCAATGAATAACACAGCACTGCTGGAATACTGCATGGCGAAGCCGGGCGCGGAACAGAGCGATCAGAACCAGTGGCAGGCCAGTCAGATCAAAGTCGGCGACGTGATGTTCGCCATGGTGTGCGAGGTGCAGGGGCGGCCGGCGCTGGCGGTTAAATCCAGTCCGGAACTGGCGGAAAGCCTGCGGGAACACCATCCGGAGATTGTCGCCTGCGAGCGGCTGAACAAAGCGCACTGGAATACGGTGTTTCTCGACGGCAACTTGCCCAACTCGCAGTTTTATACCCTGATCGACAGTTCATATCAGTTGGTGCTTGAAGGGTTACCTGACCACGTGCGCCAGGAACTGCGCGCTTAAGCATTGAGGGCAGGCGTGTCGCCTGCCTTTTCCCATAACTCATCCTTTCTTTTGTCGGCCAAATTGTGATCTCGACTCGATAATGGGAACGTTCCCCGTTGATTGTCTGCCGGAAACGGCTAGGCTTTTATACTCGATAAACCACCAGACCAAAGGATGCCGTCAGATGGCCATGAGTGAAGAGAAACGCAAGATGATTGCCGGTGAGCTGTATGACGCCGGTGACGAGTTACTGCGCAGCGAGCGCAAACGAGCACGCCAGTTGGTACACCATTACAACCATTCTTCCCCGGACGAGGCTGACCTGCGTAAACAGGGGTTGGCCGAGCTGCTGGGCCGGTATCAGGGAGGAACCATCGAGCCGACTTTTCGCTGCGATTACGGTTACAACATTTTCCTGGGTAAAAACTTCTACGCCAATTTTGACTGCGTGATCCTCGACGTGTGTGAAGTGCATATCGGTGATAACTGCATGCTGGCACCGGGAGTGCATATCTATACCGCTACCCATCCGCTGGATGCGGAAACCCGCGTTGGCGGGGCGGAGTTCGGCAAACCGGTGCACATTGGCGACAACGTGTGGATTGGCGGTCGGGCGGTGATTAACCCTGGCGTGACTCTGGGGGATAACGTGGTGGTGGCATCCGGGGCGGTGGTCACTAAAGATGTGCCGGCCAACTGCGTGGTCGGCGGCAACCCGGCACGGGTGATTAAACAACTGTAAGCAAAAATCGGGCGCCACAATGAATGGCGCCCTTAGAGTTAAGCTCGCAGCGAGTTGATATCCACCACGAAACGGTATTTTACGTCGCTTTTCAGCATCCGCTCGTAGGCCTGGTTGATCTGCTGCATCGGGATCAGTTCGATGTCTGAGGTAATACCGTGCTGACCACAGAAATCCAGCATCTCCTGGGTTTCTGCAATACCGCCGATCAGCGAACCGGCGATGCGGCGGCGCTTCATAATCAGGTTAAACACCTGCGGTGATGGATGGTCGTGTTCCGGCGCACCAACCAGCGTCAGGGTGCCGTCGCGATGCAGCAGGTTAAGGAACGGGTTCAGATCGTGCTGGGCGGCCACCGTGTTAAGAATAAAGTCGAAGCTGTTGGTGTGCTGCGCCATCTCTTCCGGGTTGCGGGAGATCACCACTTCGTGGGCTCCGAGGCGCTTGGCGTCCTCCACTTTGGACTGAGATGTAGTGAACAGCACCACATGCGCGCCCATCGCCCGGGCCAATTTGACGCCCATATGCCCCAGCCCACCGAGACCCACGATGCCGACCTTTTTACCGGGACCGGCCCCCCATTGGCGCAACGGGGAGTAAGTGGTAATACCGGCGCACAGCAGCGGAGCTACACCGGCCGGATCGAGATTTTCCGGCACCCGCAGTACAAAGTCCTGATCCACCACCATCGCGGTTGAATAGCCACCGTAGGTGATGGCGCCGGTTTGCCGATCCTGACCGTTATAGGTGCCGGTAAAGCCGTTTTCACAGTATTGCTCCAGCCCTTCCTCACAGCTCGGACAGCTACGGCAGGAATCCACCATGCAACCCACGCCGACCAAATCGCCGACCTGATAACGTGAAACATGGTTGCCGACGGCGCTCACGCGGCCAACAATTTCGTGGCCGGGCACCACCGGGAAAATCGTGTTGCTCCATTCGTTGCGGGCCTGGTGCAGATCAGAATGGCAAACGCCACAGAACAGAACGTTGATTTGTACATCGTGGTCGCGCAGGACGCGCGGCGTGTAATCAAAAGGAACGAGCGCGGACTTGGCGTCGTGCGCGGCATAGGCGTGCGTAATGTTCATGGTCACTCCAGTCATCAGTGGGTAGGGCATGGCTTCCGGCAGCAGGATACCGGTGAGACGCGGCCTGAATACAGCAGGTGGCCACAGAGGGAACATTGATGATAAAAGCTGCGAGCGGGGAGGGAAATGCCTGAAAATGTCTAAATCTTGCCTGTTTCTGTTCAATTTGAGCGAAACAGGAAATAGCGCGGGCCATCACAGGAACGGCCCGCCGGGCAGGGATTATTTCTTCTTCAGTAACGGCTTGAGGAAGCGTGCGGTATGCGAAGCTTCACAGTTAGCCACGGTTTCCGGCGTACCGGCAACCAGGATCTCGCCGCCGCCGCTGCCGCCTTCCGGCCCCAGGTCGACAATCCAGTCCGCGGTTTTAATCACGTCCAGGTTGTGCTCAATCACCACGATGGTATTGCCCTGATCGCGCAGTTGATGCAGCACCGCCAGCAGTTGCTGGATATCGGCGAAGTGCAGAC
This sequence comes from Serratia proteamaculans, assembly GCF_008830365.1. Lineage (GTDB taxonomy): Bacteria > Pseudomonadota > Gammaproteobacteria > Enterobacterales > Enterobacteriaceae > Serratia > Serratia proteamaculans. The sequence goes on from NZ_WBKI01000004.1 coordinate 73,002, forward strand.
CGGTGGTCGGTTCATCCAGGATATACAGCGTTTGGCCGGTCCCGCGTTTTGACAGCTCACGAGCCAGTTTGACGCGCTGCGCCTCACCGCCGGACAGCGTGGTCGCCGACTGGCCGAGACGGATATACGATAGGCCAACTTCCATCAAGGTTTGCAGCTTGCGCGCCAACGCCGGGACTGCGTCGAAGAATTCACGTGCTTCCTCGATGGTCATCTCCAGCACTTCGTGAATGCTTTTGCCTTTGTACTTCACTTCCAGCGTTTCACGGTTATAGCGTTTGCCTTTGCACTGGTCGCACGGCACGTAGATGTCTGGCAGGAAGTGCATTTCCACCTTGATCACACCGTCGCCCTGGCAGGCTTCGCAGCGGCCGCCCTTAACGTTAAAGCTGAAACGGCCCGGGTTGTAGCCGCGGCTACGCGACTCGGGTACGCCGGCAAACAGCTCACGCACCGGAGTGAAGATACCGGTGTAGGTCGCCGGGTTAGATCGAGGAGTACGACCGATTGGGCTTTGATCGATGTCGATCACCTTGTCGAAATGCTCCAGGCCGGTCACTTCGCGGAACGGGGCCGGTTCGGCAAGGGTGGCACCGTTGAGCTGGCGCTGGGCGATCGGGAACAGCGTGTCGTTGATCAGCGTTGACTTGCCCGAGCCGGAAACCCCGGTAATGCAGGTAAACAGCCCCACCGGCAGCGTCAGCGTCACGTCTTTCAGGTTGTTGCCACGCGCACCGCTCAGTTTCAGCACCTTGGTCGGATCGGCCGGCACACGCTGCTCAGGAATGGCAATTTCGCGTTTGCCGCTGAGGAACTGGCCGGTCAGTGATTCCGGCTGCGCCATGATGTCTTCGACGGTGCCTTCTGCCACCACCTGGCCGCCGTGTACACCGGCACCGGGGCCGATGTCGATCACGTGATCGGCGGCGCGGATGGCATCTTCGTCATGCTCTACCACGATCACCGTGTTGCCGAGGTTGCGCAGATGGATCAGCGTTTCCAGCAGGCGTTCGTTGTCGCGCTGATGCAGGCCGATTGACGGTTCATCCAGGACGTACATCACGCCCACCAGGCCGGCACCAATCTGGCTAGCCAGACGGATGCGCTGCGCCTCACCGCCGGACAGGGTTTCCGCCGAGCGTGACAGTGATAGGTAGTTCAGGCCGACGTTCACCAGGAACTTCAGGCGATCGCCAATTTCCTTCAACACTTTCTCGGCAATCTGGGCGCGTTGACCACTGAGCTTCATGTTCTGGAAGAAGGTCATGGCGTGGCCGATGCTCAGATCGGAGATTTCCGGCAGCGTGGTGTCTTCAACGAACACGTTACGTGCTTCTTCACGCAGGCGGGTGCCGTGGCACGAGGCGCAAGGGCGGTTGCTGATAAACTTCGCCAGCTCTTCACGCACTGCGCTCGATTCGGTCTCTTTATAGCGGCGCTCCATGTTGTGCAGCACGCCTTCGAACGGATGGCGGCGCACGGTGGTGTCACCGCGATCGTTGATGTATTTGAATTCGATGGTCTCTTTGCCGGAGCCGCTCAGTACCGCTTTCTGCACGTTGGCATCCAGGCTGTTGAACGGCGCTTCGACGTCGAACGCGTAATGCTCTGCCAGTGAACGCAGCATCTGGAAGTAATAGAAGTTACGGCGATCCCAGCCGCGGATCGCACCGCCGGCCAGCGAAAGCTCGGGGTTCTGTACCACACGCTCCGGATCGAAGAACTGCTGTACCCCCAGGCCGTCACAGGTCGGACAGGCACCGGCCGGGTTGTTGAACGAGAATAGCCGTGGCTCCAGTTCGCGCATGCTGTAGCCGCAGATGGGGCAGGCGAAGTTGGCGGAGAACAGCAGCTCATCGGCTTTTGTATCGTCCATATCAGCCACTACCGCAGTGCCGCCGGACAGTTCCAGCGCAGTCTCAAAGGACTCCGCCAGGCGCTGTGACAGATCGTCACGGACCTTGAAGCGATCGACCACCACTTCGATGGTGTGCTTCTTCTGCAATTCCAGCTTTGGCGGATCGGAAAGATCGCAGACTTCGCCGTCGATACGCGCACGGATGTAGCCCTGGGTCGCCAGGTTTTCCAGCGTTTTGGTGTGCTCACCCTTGCGGTCTTTCACCACCGGGGCCAGCAACATCAGACGTTTGCCTTCCGGCTGGTTGAGCACGTTGTCCACCATCTGGCTGACGGTTTGCGCGGCCAGCGGCACATGGTGCTCCGGGCAGCGTGGCTCACCGACGCGGGCAAATAGCAGGCGCAGATAATCGTGGATCTCGGTGATGGTACCGACCGTGGATCGCGGGTTATGTGAGGTCGACTTCTGTTCAATGGAGATTGCCGGTGACAGACCTTCAATGTGGTCGACGTCCGGCTTTTCCATCAGCGAAAGGAACTGGCGTGCATAGGCGGAGAGCGACTCGACGTAGCGACGCTGCCCTTCGGCATACAGAGTATCAAAGGCCAGCGAGGACTTGCCTGAACCGGACAAACCGGTGACGACGATCAGCTTGTCACGCGGGATAATCAGGTTGATGTTTTTGAGATTATGGGTCCGAGCACCACGAACTTCGATATTGTCCATTTACACTTCCCGTCTTGATGATACACCGCGCCTGTCTGGGTGATTTACGGGCGATTTTGTGATCAAACGCGCAAAAAACCGGCACAGCCAGTACGAAACGCATAATTATGACACAAAAAAACCTGAATGAATATCCAGTACACGAATGCAATCAGGTCGATAGAAAGGACAATTCTGGAATACAATACGCAGTTATCAACACGGGTGTCGTTTCGGGCTGAGCGTGTTAAACTTACTCGTTTATACTGTGTAAAAATCAATCATCAGGAGAGTTCTCATGGCCAGCAGAGGCGTAAACAAAGTAATTCTGGTCGGGAATCTGGGCCAAGACCCAGAAGTCCGTTACATGCCGAATGGCGGCGCAGTGGCCAACATTACCCTGGCAACCTCCGAAAGCTGGCGTGACAAGGCGACTGGCGAGCAGAAAGAAAAGACCGAGTGGCACCGCGTGGTGCTGTTCGGCAAGCTGGCTGAAGTTGCGGGCGAATATCTGCGTAAAGGTTCCCAGGTGTATATCGAGGGCGCTCTGCAGACCCGTAAATGGACCGATCAGGCTGGCGTAGAAAAATACACCACTGAGATCGTTGTGAACGTTGGCGGCACCATGCAGATGCTGGGCGGCCGTCAAGGCGGCGGTGCACCTGCAGGCGGCGGCCAGGCTTCCGGTGGTCAGGGTGGCCAGGGCGGTTGGGGTCAACCTCAGCAGCCACAGGGCGGCAACCAGTTCAGCGGTGGCCAGCAGGCTCGCCCAGCGCAGAACAACGCGCCGGCAGCCAGCAGCAACGAACCACCAATGGACTTCGACGACGATATTCCTTTCTGATATCAGGTTGTCTGAAGCCGATGAAAAAGCCCCGAGAGGGGCTTTTTTGTGTTTAAGGGATAGCGCTTTCACGCCAGAGTCACGGCTCGACGGGGGAGCCTTTGGCCTTTTCTGGTACTGGCGTACTCCTGGTTTTATCCATTGCCAGCTGTTTGCGGCCCTGTTCGTCCATGATGAGGCGATAAGCGATGTAGTACTTATAGATGTTACTGACATAGGTCACTGTCTCGGCCCCGATCCGCTCGGCGGCCAGGTATTCCACGTTGCCAAACCAGACATTGGGGTTAAAACCGCGCTTCTCACTTTCGGTTCGCAGACGGGCGATACGGGCCGGTCCGGCGTTGTAGGAGGCAAATGAGAACAGCACTTTGTCGAGGGGGGTCATCGGTTCGTCAGCGTAGTAGCGATCAATCATCCAGCGCATGTATTTCACCCCGGCATTGATATTGGGATCCAGCTTGCGGATGTCACCGACTTTCAGTTCCTTACCTGTGCTCGGCATCACTTGCATCACCCCGATGGCTCCTACCCGGCTACGGACCGACTGGTTGAGGCGCGACTCCTGATAACCCTGAGCCACCATCAGCAACCAGTCCACATCATATTGATCGCCGTATTTTCTGAACACGTCTACCAGCGCCAGCATCTTGCTGCGTTCTCTCTCTGCCGCCGCATTTTTGACATATTTGGCGCTCTTCAGGTAGCGCAACAGGAGGGTGTTGCCCAATTTGCTGCCCTGGCGGTTGTCCTTGACGAAGTCATTAAGCAGGGCGAGCAACTGCGGACTCTCCTTGCGAACGGCCCAGGCGATGTTGGCATCGTCACGCAGCACCACATTTTCGTGCACCTGAATTTTGGGGAAAACCTGTTTCCAGAACAGGGCCTTGTGGCGATCGACCACGATAAGCGGGATCAGACCGGCGTTCAGCATCTCGATCAGGTCTTCATCTTCGAGCGATTCAGGAGCTGCTTCCAGGGTCATGAGCGGAAGTGACTCTTTGGCAAAGCGCGCGTTAAGGGCCAGCAGGCTTTCGTGATAGCTCGATGAAAAACGCACAAAAACCGTCTTGCCGGAGAGTTGCTCCAGGTTTTCTACCTTCGGCGACGCGGGGCCAGAGAGCAACAGTTCCTGAACTTTAGGGTAAAGAGGCGTGGTGAAGGCCACTAGTTCCTGACGTGCGGGAGTGACCGTGAGGTTGGCAGCAATGATGTCACCTCTGCCTTCGTTGAGTGCCGTGAGTAGCTGATCGCGCGCTACCGGCACAAAGATGATGCGCACCTTCAGATGGCGTTGTTTGAGCTTTTTATCCTTCGCCAACTTGAGATTGAGGTTGCGATCGAACTCGATAAATATGTCATGGGTGAGGCCACGCTGAGTGCCCTTGACGGTGAAGAAAAAGGTTTTGCTGTAGGTGGTCAACACCCGGATCACCCGTCGGTCGAGCATGCCGGGAAAATCTCCTTTCCAGGGCTGCATGATGTCGACCATTTTGACTTCCAGTGCCTCTCGCTCCTCCTGCGCCGGCGGCTTTTCCTTCACCGGAGCTGCATGCACCGAACTGACGAACAGCATGGCCGTGATACATGCCAGGCAGGCGACTAGCAATCGTTGAGAAGAGAAGGCATTCATGGAAGACACTCCGAATGGTGCGTCTTTTCATTGTAGTCAAACTAAAAAAGCCCCGAGAGGGGCTTTTTAATTATCTGGGGATATTAAGCCGAGAAGCCGCCGTCAATGCTCAGGCTGGCGCCGGTGATATAACCTGCCTCGGGGCCAACCAGGTAGGCGACGAAGCTGGCAATCTCTTCATCCTTGCCGTAACGGCTGATCGCCATCATCGCTTTCAACTGCTCGGCAAAATCGCTGTTGGCCGGGTTCATATCGGTATCTACCGGGCCGGGCTGCACGTTATTGACGGTAATGCCGCGCGGGCCGAGATCGCGAGCCATACCCTTGGTCAGACCGACCAGCGCAGATTTGCTCATTGCATACACCGCGCCGCCGGCAAATGGCATACGTTCGGCGTTGGTGCTGCCAATATTGATGATGCGGCCACCGTCATTCATATGGCGCGCCGCTTCCTGGCTGGCGACGAACACGCTGCGTACGTTAACCGCCAGCGTACGGTCCAAATCTTCCAGCGGCAGTTCTTCGGTGCTGCCCATGGCCAGCACACCGGCGTTGTTCACCAAAATATCCAGATTGCCCAGACTGTTTACTGCCTGGCGTACCGCCTGCTGCAGAGCCGCGGCATCGGCACTGTCTGCCTTGATGGCCAAAGCCTTGCCGCCGGCAGAAGTGATTTCGCTGACCAATGCGTCGGCTTTATCGGCAGAGGCGACATAGGTAAATGCCACGGCGGCACCTTCGCGCGCCAGGCGTTTGGCGATGGCGGCACCGATACCGCGTGAACCGCCCTGAATGAATGCGACTTTGCCTTGCAGAGAGAGAGTTGCGGACATGATGTTTCTCCAGAGTGGGATTAGGTTAATAAAGCTACCGGTCCAGTATCGGAGAAACGCGAATTGGGAACTAGCCACAAAGAGCTATAATCAGCTTAAACCAATGGTTTGAAATCGACGGAATAAATTATGCTCGGGCATCTGGAGTGCTTTGTCAGTAGCGCAGAGAGTGGCAGTTTTTCTGCCGCCGGTCGCAAGCTGGGGATCAGTTCTGCGGCGGTGGGGAAGAACGTTACCAAACTGGAGTCGTTGGTGGGGGTGCGGCTATTCCAGCGCAATACGCGCAAATTGACCCTGACCGAAGAGGGCGAACGTTTTTTGCAGGAGGTCAGCGGGGGATTGCTGTCGATCCAGTGCGCCTTGAAAGGCCTGAGCAGTAGCGGTGGGGTCGCGGCGGGCACACTGAAGGTCAGTATGGGCACAGCTTTCGGCCTGCATTTTGTCTTGCCGATGCTGCCGGACTTCCTTGCCCATTATCCGGCGATTGTTCCAGACTGGCATTTTGATAATCGTCAGGTTGATCTGATTGGCGAGCATTTTGACGCGGCAATGGGCGGCGGTATCGAGCTGGCTCAGGGGATGATCGCCCGCGAACTGGCACCGGCACACGGTGTGCTGGTGGCTTCGACGGCGTATCTGCAACAACATCCGCCGCTTCAGCAGCCGGAACAGTTGGCGAGTCATGCGGGTATTTTTATTCGCTCACCGCAAACCGGGCGCATCCGTAATCTGCCGCTGCGCAATGCGGATAACGAGCAGCACGCGCCGACCATGACGATAAAAATGACGGTCAATGAGCCGGAAGCGGCGGCACGGGCTGCCGAAATGGGGCTGGGCATTGGGCTGATCAGCATGCCGAACGCTCTGCCTTATCTGGAGAGTGGCCGCCTGGTGCGAGTCTTGCCTGGCTGGTATGTCGATCGCGGTAGCGTGCGCCTGTACTTCCCCACCACCAAATTCCTGCCGACCAAAACCCGGGTATTTGTCGATTACATCACCGAACAATTCCGTCTGCAAAAGCTGGCGACACGCTTTGACGCGCGTTAGAAACGAGAAAAGCCCCTTTCGGGGCTTCATTCTTCCGTCAGTTGACTGTCTGACGATCAGTTGAAGATTTCTGCGGTGCCGTACAGTTTGTTCTGGCCACCGGCGGAGATGATGCGGTAAGAGTTGGCGCCTGATGCTGCGGCTTTGTTGGCCAGTTCAGTTTCCAGCGTGCTCAGGTTAGAAGCGCCGCTAACGGACACCACACCGATTTTCTGGGCATTAGCCGCAGGCTGGTTAGTCGGCTGATCGGCAGCAACGCTGGCGAAAGAGGCGGTAGTCAGTAGCAGAGCAGTAGCAAAAATTTTGATGTTTTTCATGATTCAATCCTCAGGGTATTTTTTAGGTGAGAGGCTGTTCCCTCTCGATGTGATAGATAATAGGCTGAAGCGATTGAATAGAAAATCGGAGAGTTTTGATAATCTCAATCAAATAAATTGACTTATTTTTTGAGCGCAGTTATTCCCGCTGGCGTGCGGCAAAATTCGCCACTACCCTTTAGGGCAGCAATATCCTTAAAGGAGCAAGTGGCATGTCAGTCAACGCGTTTATCGGTAGCTGGTCATTGGTATCTTCCGTGTTCAAAGGGGAAGACGGCAAGGTCAATCACCCGCTGGGCGAGCAGGTGTTGGGTCGCATTAACTACGAGCCCAATGGCACCATGGCGGCGCAGCTCTACAGCGCCACCCGGCCACGTTTTGCCGCCGAGGATCTGGCGCAGGGCACCGGGCAGGAAACCCACGCCGCTTTTATCAATATGATTTGTTATTTTGGTCGCTATCAGGTGGATGAGAGCGACCAGCGGATAGTGCATCAGGTTGAAGGTAGCTCGTTCCCCAATTGGATCGGTAGCCGACAGGTGCGCTTTTATCATTTCACCGGCGATCGCCTCCAGCTTCGCACTGTACCGTTGCAGCTTGGCAACGGCGTGCAGATCGGCGAACTGGTGTGGCAACGGATAGGAGCCACCTTATGATCACTGTTCACCATCTGAATAACTCACGTTCGCAACGCATCCTGTGGTTTTTGGAAGAATTGGATGTGCCCTATCAGGTGCAGCGCTACCAGCGCGATCCGCAAACCATGCTGGCGCCCCCGGAGTTGAAGAGGATCCATCCGCTGGGCAAGTCGCCGGTAATCGTCGATGGCGATCTGACGCTGGCGGAGTCCGGCGCCATTATTGAATACCTGCAGGAAGCCTATGATGCACAGGGGCAGTTTATGCCGACGGACTACCACGCCCGTCAGCAGTTCCGATATTGGCTGCATTATGCCGAAGGTTCGCTAATGCCGCTGCTGGTGATGAAACTGGTCTTTAGCCGGCTGGGGCAACCGCCGATCCCCTGGTTGTTGCGGCCGGTGGCAGGGGCCATTGGCAAAGGGGTGCAGCGGGAGTATCTGGATAAGCAGATCGCGCCGCATTGCGACTATCTGGAACAGCACCTGAACAAAAGTACCTGGTTTGTCGGCAACGAGTTCAGCGCGGCGGATATCCAGATGAGTTTCCCACTGGAAGCAATGGCGGCACGCGGTGCATTGGACGGTTGCCCTAAGCTGCGCGGTTATCTGCAGCGCATTCATACACGCCCGGCCTACCAGCGGGCGCTCGAGCAGGGTGGGCCTTATGACCTGCTGAGCTGAGGGAATGGGCTATACTCGATGAGGTCAACCTTCATCGGAGGTAGCCCATGGCTACGCAAATTTTTGTTAACCTGCCGGTGGGCGATCTGCCCGCATCGGTGGCGTTTTTCACCCAGTTGGGCTTTAGCTTCAACCCACAGTTTACCGATGACACCGCCGCCTGCATGGTGGTCAGCGACAGTATCTATGTGATGCTGCTGACCCACGACAAATTCAAAATGTTCACCCCGAATCCGATTGGCGACGCCAGGAAGGCGACCGAGGTTTTGCTGTGCCTGTCGCAGCCCGATCGGGCTGCGGTGGACGCTCTGGTGCGCAAGGCGATTGCCGCCGGGGGCAACACCTATAACCAGCCACAAGATTACGGCTTTATGTACGGCCACGGTTTCCAGGATTTGGACGGTCATATCTGGGAACTGATGTACATGGATGAAAAGGCCGCACAGGCTCAGTAACCCTTTTGCCCTCCGTTCGGGGGGCTTTCCCATCAGATTTACCTATGTGACAAATACCGTCTTTTCGATAATGATGGATCCCAATACTTTTCTGCATAAATTGCCGCGATCTTTGGTTGATCAGAGGGTATATAAGGCTGGATAATCGTTTGCCTTGAATAAACCACCGCAAATCACCCGCATCACGCATTGAGAGTTAATCGTTTGCCTTTGTGAGCGCCGCCAGTTGGCGACGTGAGTAAAGTACCGGAAAGCAAACGATACCTTACAAAACAGGCGTGAGCGGAATAACAAGCCTTTGAAACGGGCTGGCAATGAAACACAGGGGACAGCAACATGTCGAATTCTCAAGCGAATAACGCCGTTAAACCAAAAGGCGGGCTTGATGGCTATTTTAATATTTCTGCGCGTGGCAGCAGCGTACGTCAGGAAGTGGTGGCGGGGTTAACCACCTTCCTGGCGATGGTTTACTCGGTGATCGTGGTGCCGAGCATGCTGGGCAAGGCCGGTTTCCCGCCAACGGCGGTGTTTGTTGCCACCTGTCTGGTCGCCGGTCTGGGCTCGCTGCTGATGGGATTATGGGCGAATTTGCCGATGGCCATCGGCTGTGCGATTTCACTGACGGCTTTCACCGCCTTTAGCCTGGTGCTGGGCCAACACATCAGCATTCCAGTGGCGTTGGGCGCGGTATTCCTGATGGGCGTGCTGTTTACCATTATCTCGATAACCGGCATCCGCGCCTGGATCCTGCGTAATCTGCCGATGGGCGTGGCGCACGGTACCGGCATTGGTATCGGCCTGTTCCTGTTGCTGATCGCCGCTAACGGCGTGGGCCTGGTGGTGAAGAACCCACTGGATGGCCTGCCGGTGGCGCTGGGCGCCTTCACTTCATTCCCGGTGGTGATGACGCTGCTCGGGCTGGCGGTGATTTTTGGTCTGGAGAAACTGCGCGTGCCGGGCGGTATCCTGTTGGTGATTATCGCCATTTCGGTAATTGGCCTGGTGTTTGACCCGGCGGTGAAATATCAGGGTCTGTTTGCCATGCCAAGCCTGGCGGATGCCAACGGCCATTCGCTGATCTTCAGCCTGGATATCATGGGGGCATTGCAGCCGTTAGTATTGCCAAGCGTGCTGGCGCTGGTGATGACGGCAGTATTTGACGCCACCGGCACTATCCGTGCGGTGGCCGGTCAGGCCAATCTGCTGGATAAAGACGGGCAGATTATCAACGGCGGCAAAGCGCTGACTTCGGACTCCCTGAGCAGCATTTTCTCCGGTCTGGTGGGCGCAGCCCCGGCGGCGGTGTATATCGAATCTGCCGCAGGGACTGCAGCAGGCGGTAAAACCGGCCTGACTGCGACCGTGGTCGGTCTGTTGTTCCTGATGATCCTGTTCCTGTCACCGTTATCTTATCTGGTGCCGATTTACGCGACCGCACCGGCGCTGATGTATGTGGGCCTGCTGATGCTGAGCAACGTCACCAAGCTGGACTTCAACGACTTTGTTGATGCGATGTCCGGCCTGCTGTGCGCGGTGTTTATCGTACTGACCTGTAATATCGTCACCGGCATCATGCTGGGCTTTAGCTCACTGGTGATTGGCCGTATCTTCTCCGGTGAATGGCGTCGGTTGAATATCGGCACCGTGCTGATCGCCGTAGCCCTGGTGGCGTTCTATGCCGGCGGTTGGGCAATCTAATCGGTTTGTCGTTTCCCCCGTCGCTTCGGCGGGGGATGTTTTATCCCCATTTCTACTTCAGATAAGTCTCCTTCTGCCGTTACTGCATTTTGAATGGCACAACAAGCTTTAACCGCTGTAAAAAAAGTGATCTACTATCGGGGGCATACTCCGGCTATGTGCTGTTGTGGTTTGAACCCTAGAGTCTAAGGAAAGCATGGAAATCTTTTTTACAATCCTCATCTTAATTTTGGTGGTCTCCCTGTCCGGGGTGGTGACGCGTATGTTGCCGTTCCAGGTACCGCTGCCGTTAATGCAAATCGGTATCGGGGCGCTGCTGGCCTGGCCACATTTCGGGCTGCACGTCGATTTTGATCCCGAACTGTTTCTGGTGCTGTTTATCCCGCCGTTGCTGTTTGCCGATGGCTGGAAAACCCCAACCCGCGAATTCTTGCACCACGGCCGTGAAATCCTTGGTCTGGCGCTGGTGCTGGTGCTGATTACCGTGGTCGGCGTGGGTTACCTGATTTACGCCATGGTGCCGGGGATCCCGCTGGTTGCGGCGTTTGCGCTGGCGGCGGTACTGTCGCCCACCGATGCCGTGGCGCTGTCCGGTATCGTCGGTAAAGGGCGTATTCCGAAGCCGATCATGGGTGTGTTGGAGGGCGAGGCGCTGATGAACGACGCGTCCGGCCTGGTTTCACTCAAATTTGCCATTGCGGTGGCGATGGGCACCATGGTGTTTACCGTGGGTGGCGCGACCCTCGAGTTTCTTAAGGTGGCGATTGGTGGCCTGCTGGCTGGCGTGGCGGTCACCTGGCTCTACAGTAAGTCGTTGCGCGTAATGAGCCGCTGGAGTGGTGACGACCCGGCGACACAAATCGTGTTCCTGCTGTTATTGCCGTTTGCCTCTTACCTGATTGCCGAACACATTGGCGTCTCCGGTATCCTGGCTGCGGTCGCCGCGGGGATGACCATCAGCCAGTCCGGCGTGATCCGCAACGCACCACTGGCGATGCGTCTGCGTGCGAACAGCGTCTGGGCGATGCTGGAATTTGTATTCAACGGCATGGTATTCATCATGTTGGGTCTGCAACTGCCGGGGATCCTGGAAACCTCCATCCTGCAGGCGGAACTGGATCCGACCATTCAGACCTGGTACCTGTTTGCCGATGTCGCCATTATCTACGGCGCGTTATTGATATTACGTTTCACCTGGCTGTGGCTGATGAAAAACGCCAGCCGCCGCTTTATGAAAAAACGGCCGTTGCAGTTTGGTGATTTCACCACGCGTGAACTGTGGGTGGCGTCGTTCGCCGGGGTACGCGGGGCGATTACGCTGGCCGGTGTGCTGTCTATTCCACTGCTGCTGAGTGACGGTAGCGCCTTCCCGGCGCGCTATCAGTTGGTGTTTATCGCCGCCGGTGTGATCCTGCTTTCGCTGATTGCCGGTGTCATGGCGCTGCCGCTGTTGTTGCGCGGCGTACAGGTGGCAGACAAGAGCGTCAGCAAGAGTGAAGAGCGGATGGCGATTGCCATGGCGGCTGAGGTGGCGATCGAAAGCATCAACAAAATGGAAGAACGCCTGGCTGTCGATACCGAGGAAAATATCGATCCGCAGGTGCTGAAAGAAATCAGTTCGCGGGTGGTGGGGGCGCTACGGCGGCGTATCACCACCAAAGACGATATCGAGAATGCGCTGATGCTGGAAAACCTCGAGCGGCGCTTCCGCCTGACGGCGCTGCGTGCTGAACGTGGTGAGTTGTATCACCTGCGCGCCACGCAGAAAATCAGCAATGAGACGCTGCAAAAACTGTTGCACGATCTCGACCTGCTGGAAGCGCTGTTGATAGAGCGCGAAGGCTAATACCCACGGGGCCGCAGATGCGGCCCCGTTCATTTCACCGGCGGCCAGTAGTCGCGACAGCAGGCTATCCAGGCCTGGGCGCTGTGCGACAGGTAACTGCCCTGGCGCCAGATCAACCCGACTTTCCATTCCATACGTGGCTCCAGCGGTAGCCAGAGCAGGCTTTCTTTATCCAGCCACTGGCAGACCGGTTCCGGCAGGGTGGCGATACCGACCCCTGCCTGCACCATCGACGCCAGAAAATCCCATTGCCCGCTGCGCACTGCTATCTGTGGCTCAAAACCGGCCTGACGGAAGGCTTTCATCAGCATTTTGTAGAGCGCAAAGTCTTCGTTATAAAGCAGGATCGGCCAGTTGGCCAATTCATTGATATTGATGCTGGTGCGGTTCAGCCAGTGGGATGTGCGCGGTGTGACCACGCACATCGGGTGAGCGAGTAATGGCAGGAAGGTCAGTGGCTGATCGGAATCAACCGGCAGAATAGTCATTGCCAGATCCAGTTCACCGGACATCACCGCCTGCTCAACCGACAGCCCGCCCAGCTCTGAGATTTTCAGCTCGATACCGGGATAGGTCTGGCGGAACTGACGGATCAAATCGGCAATCTGCCGGCCAACCATCGGCGGAATACCCAGCCGCAGCACCCCTTTTTTTACCGAACTGATGTCTTCCAGCTCCGCCTCCAGCTGGCGGAATTCATCGATAATCGCCAGACCGCGCTGATACACCGCCTGGCCGCTGTCGGTCAGGTGCAGCTTGCGCCCTTCGCGGATCAGCAGCGTGCACTCCAGCTCCTCTTCCAGATGGCGCAGCATCTTGCTGATGGTCGGCTGGGTGACGAACAATTTTTCGGCCGCGCGGGTAAAGCTTTGTTGCCGCACTACTTCGACGAAGTAGCGCAAAGTGCGGACATCCACGTTGGGTTCTCCTCAGGGACAATACCCTCGGGAAATTATTCCCTGATGGCATGATGTTGATAATTTTAATTCATTTCATGGGAGGTTTCCTGGCTGCGTATACTGTAAACCGTGAATTTTTGTTTAAGGTCATCTTTCATGTTACTGGCGTTACGCCATGCTGCTCCCTCTTTGCTGGCCCGCTTGCAGGTGCCGATCCAGGTTGTCTTATACGCGGTGTTATTTTTGATTGCCGATCGGCTGGTGCAACAGTTTCATCTGCCGCTGCCCGCCAATATTATCGGCATGTTAATGCTGTTGGCGCTGATCTTGCTGCGTATTCTGCCGTTGAACTGGGTCAGGGCGGGTTCTCGCTGGCTGCTGGCCGAGATGCTGTTGTTCTTCGTCCCGGCGGTGGTGGCGGTGGTTAACTATGCCCAACTGCTGATGGTAGAAGGCTGGAAGATTTTCCTGGTGATTGCGGTCAGCACTACGCTGACGTTGGGCGCGACGGGTCTGGTGGTCGATCGGGTCTATCGACTGGAAGTCTGGCTGCAGCGGCGAAAACAGCGCGATGAATGATTTTACCCTTAGCATCGCCTGCTTTCTGGTGACGCTGGCGCTGTACTTCGCCAATAAAAAACTCTACCGCCGCCGCCGTACCTTACTGCTGATGCCACTGGTGCTGACCCCGATGATCCTGGTGCTGTTGCTGGTGGTCACCCATATTTCGTACCAGGATTACATTGGCGAAACTCACTGGTTGCTGTGGCTGTTGGGGCCGGCCACTATCGCCTTCGCGGTGCCGGTGTACGAGAATCTGCATATCATTCGTCGCCATTGGCTGTCGCTCAGCGCCGGGGTGCTGACGGCGGTGCTGGTGGCGGTTTACAGCTCGGTGTGGCTGGCACGCCTGCTGACATTGCCGGAAGAGGTGCAACGCAGTCTGGCGGTGCGATCCATCACCACGCCGTTTGCCCTGGAAGCCGCCAAACAGATGGGCGGGCAGGCGGATCTGGTGGCGCTGTTCGTGGTGATCACCGGGGTGTTCGGCATGGCGGTGGGGGACATGCTGTTCCTGCGGTTGGCGGTGCGCAGCAGTCTGGCTAAAGGTGCCGGGCTCGGGGCATCGTCGCACGGTGCCGGTACCGCGAAAGCTTATGAGATGGGGCAGGAAGAAGGCGTCGTCTCCAGCCTGGTGATGATGTTGGCGGGGATTATCACAGTGATTGCCGCCCCACTGATAGGGCAACTGATGTGGTAAGCCTGCGGTTGTATCGCCGATGGAGGGCCATATCGACATGGCCCTCATTATCCGCTTTGTCAGGCCGTTGCAGCGGTCTTGATCAGTTCTACCACCAACGGGGAGAGCTCGTTACGTAATGCCGCACGTTCAGACTGGAACAGCGTGGCAGCGTAAAAACGGTGCCCCGGCAATTCCACTGACCGCACGTCACCTTCGCTGTCATGCCCGCTGATAATCAGCGGATGCCGCTGTAAATCGGAAACAAACTCCGGGTTAACGCCGAAGTTACAGTGGTAGCCTTCATGTGTTTCCAGCTTGCCGTAGACACGGGCGGCCAGCGTATTCGGTTGGAAAAGAATGGCACCGCTTTTTTCGACCAGCGAACAACTCAGCGGAGCAATCACCAACCGGCCACCGCTGTCGGTTTCCGCATGTCCGGCATCGTGCCAGCCCATGACGTTACGGGCGTATTCCACAATCGCATACTGGAAGCCACCGCAGGAGCCGAGGAAGGGGACGTTCTGCTCACGGGCATGGCGGATCGCCATAAAGGCACCGTCGTCATGATTATACGGGCTGCCGGGCACCACCCAGATCGCATCATAGCCTTGCAGTACCGAGGGGGCAGTAATGGTTGCTGTGGGCAGCCAGTGAGATTGGATATCGACGTTAAGGTGTGTGGCGGTAAGCTGGAGAGCAATTGGGATGGCCTGGTGAGAAACGGCCTCGGGTTTGTAGTCACCGACCAGAGCAATGCGAACTTGAGCTTTCATCATTTCCTTTTCCTGTGCGGGTAAAAAAGGAGATTACAGTAAAGCCGAACGCCAATCTGTAGTTTTCTAAATGCGGCGCACAAAAAAGCCCGGCGTTGGCCGGGCCTTGGTTTGGGGTTTGGCTCAGTACAGCGACGGGGCGCCTGCCGGCCGGGTTTTGAAGCGACGATGCAGCCACATATACTGCTCTGGCGCGCGCATGATCTCTTTCTCAACCACTTTATTCATGTAAGCCGCGGCGGCGATCTCGTCGCTGATAGGGTAATTTTCCAGTGCCGGTTGGATCAACAGATCATATCCACGGCCTTTCTCGCGACGGATCAGCACCACCGGCACCAGCGCAGGCTTGGCCAGGCGTGCCAGCATATAGGTCCCGCTGGTGGTTGCGGCCTGATCGACGGCGAACAGCGGAGCAAACACGCTGCCACGTGGGCCGTAGTCTTGGTCCGGAGCGAACCACACGGCTTCACCGCGTTTAAGAGCCTGAACCATGCCGCGCAGGTCTTTGCGATCGAGCATGGCCTTGTTGGAACGCATACGGCCTTTGGTTTGTGCCCATTCCATTGCTTTATTGTTGTGCGGGCGGTACATCGCCATCATTGGCTGACACAGGCCCATGGCACGGCCACCCAACTCCAGCGACATAAAGTGCACGCCAATCACCAGCACGCCGCGTTGATTCTGCTGGGCTGCTTTCAGATGATTGATACCGGAAACGTTGAACCAGCGTTTGACGCGTTTATCTGACCAGAACCAGGCCATACCGGTTTCCAGCAGGCCCATGCCGAGGGATTCGAAGTTACCTGTCACTTTGTGTTCGCGCTGCGCCACGTCCATGTCCGGGAAGCACAGTTCCAGATTACGACGAGTAATGGAAACCCGGCGCTTCAGGAATCTCATCGAGGTGCGGCCCATCCAAATACCGAGTTTGTGCAGCACCGGGTAGGGGAGTTGAACCAGTAAGAACAGAAAGGCCAAGCCGAACCAGGTAAGCCAGTAGCGCGGATGCAGTAGGGCCATTTTGAATTTTTGCGGACGCTTCATATGAACTCATTTATGCATTAATTAGGGGCAGCAACCTGTAACGCACAAGGATCCCCTCAATTGCGATACGACCACTCAGACACCCAGACATCACTATCGTTTAGCCAGATTCCATAATTGACTAAATCTTTACACTCGAAGGGCGGTTCGCGCTGCTATCAGGCTTCGGAGGGATGCTGTAGGCCCGCGAAGGCGGCTCCAGGAATGTATATTGTAACACAGAATATGGTCTGATAAGGAGGAGTGGCATGCGAATATTCTTATTCGCATTGACATCACTTTGGCAGAAGACCCAATAAGAAAAAGGCGCCGCCTCTTGCGAGGTTGCGCCTTTTCAACATGCAAACTGACTAGTATCAGTTCATGCCGTATTTTTTCAATTTCTTACGCAGCGTACCACGGTTGATGCCCATCATCAGGGCGGCACGGGTCTGGTTGCCACGGGTGTATTGCATCACCATGTCCAACAGTGGCTGTTCAACTTCAGCCAATACCAGCTCATACAGATCGTTAACGTCTTGACCGTTCAGTTGAGCAAAATAGTTCTTCAGTGCTTGTTTCACCGAGTCACGCAGAGGCTTTTGAGTCACTTGGTCCTGTGAGTTCACGGTAGAAACGGTCAGTACGTCAGAATTTACGCGTTGTTCGAACATAGTTCTGTCAGCTCTTTTTTGTTACGCAAGATTTTCGAAATATGCCTCCAACGCCTCCAGCTGTTCGCTGGCATCCTCTATGGCGTTGAATGTGCGCCGAAACTGGTCATTCGGGGCGTGCTCCTGGAGATACCAGGATACGTGCTTACGAGCAATCCGGAATCCCTTGCCTTGGCCGTAAAAGCCGTGCAATTCCCGAATATGCCCTATCAACAAACGCTTAACCTCGCCAAGCGGCGGAGGGGGCAGCAGTTCCCCAGTGTCCAGATAATGCTGGATTTCCCGGAAGATCCAGGGTCTCCCCTGAGCAGCGCGGCCTATCATCAGGGCATCAGCCCCAGTGTAGTCGAGCACTGCTCTGGCTTTATGCGGGTCAGTAATGTCGCCATTCGCGATAATCGGAATGGAAACACTCTGCTTAACTGCCCGAATGCTGTCGTACTCCGCGTTGCCGTTGAACAGGCAGGCACGGGTTCGGCCATGAATCGTCAGGGCCTGTATACCACAGTCTTCGGCCAGTTGGGCAATCTCTACACAGTTACGGTGTTCTGGTTCCCAGCCGGTGCGAATCTTAAGTGTTACCGGCACATCCACAGCGTTAACTACCGCGTGGAGGATCTGTTTAACCAAATCCGGGTACTGCAACAATGCAGACCCTGCAAGCTTCCGGTTCACTTTCTTGGCCGGGCAACCCATATTGATGTCGATGATTTGTGCGCCACTGGCCACGTTAATACGCGCCGCAGCGGCCATATCATCTGGATCACATCCGGCAATCTGCACGGAACGGATCCCTGGTTCATCACTATGGACCATACGCAGACGCGACTTATCCGTCCGCCACACCTCCGGATTGGAGGAGAGCATTTCGGATACAGCCATCCCAGCACCCATTGCATGACATAGGGCTCTAAATGGGCGATCTGTAATGCCGGCCATCGGGGCCGCAATCAAGCAATTTGTAAGCTGGTGGTGTCCAATGCGCATAGACAAAGAGTAACCATACTGTGTCCGCAAGGGCGCGTATATTACGCATTTTTGCGTTGAGATGAAAGGCCAAACTTTGACCAATCAGGCGCTATTTGGCAATAAAAATGCACCTCGTCAGGATCTATAAAAATATTATATATATTTAACAATGAGTTGACGAAATGTGGTTATTTTGCGTGCAATAAAATATTCCCCACACAACAGAATTTTATCTGTAATGAGTCTCGATTCAGCTGGATATTGACAGTATTTCAGGGCATTTATCAGGGTATTCCATTGAGAATAGGCACAATTACGTTGAAGTTGCGTGGTGAGGGTTTTGGTATAAAGCGGTCTGGTTCACCACCGGCTATGACACCGGCGGTGAAGTCTTCCCTATAGCCTTAGTCGATGATAACGCGGCCATTCAGCGGCTGTAGCGGGCGATTGTTCGCATGTTGAACTGCGGTGCGGAATTGGGCGATCTGCTCGGCAGATGCGCTGACGGGCTTATCCAGTACCATCCAGCTTACGCCTTCAGAACAGGGGGAGTGGTCAACGAACCGCTGAACCGATAGAAGTTAAACCCTTTTTGGCAGCAGGATTTTGATATCCAGCGGTGTAGTCAGTACCGCAGTCTGACCGACGGCTGTCGGCATCTGCTGCCAGGCCCGCGCCTGCAGCAGAATACGCTCGCTTTTTGTCAGGATAAGTCAGTGAAATCTTGGGGCGAAAAAAAACCACCGTAACCTGTTAAGTTATCGGTAGTTTTTATCAAAGCAAAAATGGAATTAGTTACGTTGACCGGTAATACGGCACCATTCTTCGCGTTCTGCGACCGGATCGAGCGTGAATTTATCTTCATAGGCTTGCGCCACGCTCGCGGCCTGGGTCGCCAGCACGCCGGACAGGCCCAGATAGCCGCCGGACTTCGGCAGGCAACCGATCAGCGGTGCCAGCTCACGCAATGGGCCGGCCAGGATGTTGGCGACCACCACGTCGGCCAGCAGATCGGCCGGTTGGTCTTTTGGCAGATACAGCTCCAGACGTTCTGAAACGCCATTACGCTGCGCGTTGTCACGGCTGGCCTGAATGGCCTGAGGATCGATATCGATGCCGATAGCGCGCGCTGCACCGAGTTTCAGTGCGGCAATTGCCAGGATGCCGGAACCGCAGCCGAAGTCGATAATGGTTTTACCGGCCAGATCGAGGCCGTCCAGCCACTGCAGGCACAACGCCGTCGTTGGGTGGGTGCCGGTACCAAACGCCAGGCCCGGGTCGAGCATCACGTTGACCGCAGTTGGGTCGGGCACGTCACGCCAGCTTGGGCAGATCCACAGACGCTCGCCGAAGCGCATCGGGTGGAAGTTATCCATCCACTCACGTTCCCAGTCTTTATCTTCCAGCTGTTCGATCTTGTGGCGGAAACCGGCGCCCAGCAGCGGATGCTGTTCCAGCATGGCCACCACTTCAGCCATATCGGTTTCGGCGTCGTACAGGCCGATCACATCGGTATCGCCCCACAGTAGGGTTTCACCTGGCAGCGGTTCGAACACCGGATTGTCGTGGGTGTCCTGAAAGGTCACCGAGACCGCGCCGCTTTCAACCAGTGCGTCGCTCAGGTCTTCTGCCTGGCTGCCGGTGGTGTTCAGTTTGAGTTGGATCCAAGGCATAGCAATTCTCTTTTAAGAGGGTAATGATGACGCCGTCCGACGTTTTTCGCCGACGACGTTACCGATATAAAATGCCAACAGGCCAAACAGCAGTGAAGGCACGATAGGGTGCAACCCCGCCAACTGCAGCTTGAAGCTGGCCAATAGCGTATAGCATACCGCACCCGTCACCATTGAGCTAAGTGCTCCCTGCGCGTTGGCGCGTTCCCAGTACAGACCCAGTACCAGTGGCCACAGGAACACCGCTTCCAGACCGCCGAACGCCAGCAGATTCAGCCAGATGATCATTTCCGGTGGTCGCCAGGCCGCCAGCAGCACCAATAAGCCAAGGATTAGCGTGGTCAGGCTGGAGAAGCGTTTGATCAGGCGTTCGTTCTGCATTTGCTGCGGCCGTACGCCAAGGTAGAGATCTTTAATAATAGTGGCGGATGATTGCAGCAATTGGGCGTTAATGGTCGACATGATTGCCGCCATCGGCGCAGCCAGGAAGATACCGGCGGCATATGGCGGCAGCACGGTGATCATCAGCGTTGGGATCACCTGATCGGGGATCTTCAGATCCGGCAGTACCGCACGGCCCAGCGCGCCGGCCAAATGCATGCCGAACATCAGCACCGCCACCACCATGGTGCCGAGGATGATGCCGCGATGTACCGCCTTGCTGTCTTTGTAGGAGATGCAGCGCACCGCCGTATGCGGCAGGCCAATCACGCCAAAGCACACCAGGATCCAAAACGATGCCATAAACGGCAGGCTGAGGATCTGTTCACCGCCCTGCGGCGACACCAGCGCCGGGTCAATCTGCTGGAGTTTGTCCACTGCGCTATGCAGACCGCCGGCGGCGTGGATCACCGCAACCAGTAACAGCACGGTGCCGATCAACATTACCAGACCCTGCATGGCGTCGTTCAGCACGCTGGCACGGAAGCCGCCAAAGGCGGTATACAGCGCAATGCTGATACCAAAGATCAGCAGGCCGGTATCGTAAGGGATACCGGCGGCGGTTTCCAGCAGGCGTGCGCCGCCGATAAACTGCACCGTCATGGCCCCCAGGAACGCCACCAGCAGGCTAAGACTCGCCAGCCAGACCAGCAGACGGCTTTGGTAACGGCCGTACAGCATGTCGTTCAGGGTGATGGCGTTGTAGCGGCGCGCCAGAATAGCGAATTTCTTGCCCAGTACACCGAGCGACAACCACACCGCCGGCAGTTGGATCATCGCCAATAGCACCCAACCCAGGCCGTATTTATAGGCGGCACCGGGGCCACCGATAAACGAACTGGCACTGATATAGGTGGCGGTCAGCGTCATGGCCAGCACGAAGCCACCCATAGAGCGGCTGCCAAGGAAATATTCGCTGAGGAAGTTGCCGGTTTGACGACGGCTGTACGCGTAGACCGACAACCCAAACACCAGCACCAGATAGGCAACCAGCGGCAAAATGACTTCAGTTTGCATCGCCGTCCTCCAGCGAAATATCACGGAATACGCCGCGCACCATCAGCCAGCACAGGCCGATAAACAACAGCGGGACCAGCAAACAGGCCATTTCGAACCAGTGCGGCAGGCCGGTAATACCAGATTCACTGTCCGGCAGGTAGGCCGCCAGCGACCAGGCCAGCAGATACAGCAGCGTCAGACCGAGCGCCCATCGTGCTTCGCGGTGGGCTTGAATAAAGCGTGTTTCCATCAGTGTTCCCCATAGGTTTACGGTGATGGTTTTGCCAAAGGTAAGGAATTCTACGGCAAGGCCGGCTTTTGCCAAGCTGTTACAAAAGAAAAAGGCCGGTGATTAACCGGCCTTTTGTCAGGCGATGCGAATAGCCTGCCTTAGGTTTCCTGCAGACCGAGCTTCTTCTCCAGATAGTGGATGTTGGTGCCACCGTGCTGGAAGTTTTCGTCGCTCATGATCCGCTGCTGCAGTTCAACGTTGGTTTTGATGCCATCGATGATCAGTTCAGCCAGGGCGTTCTTCATGCGGGCAATTGCCACGTCACGGTTTTCACCGTAAGTGATCAGTTTGCCGATCATGGAATCATAGTACGGCGGTACGGTATAACCGGCGTAGATATGAGATTCCCAACGCACGCCGAAACCGCCTGGCGCATGGAAACGGGTGATCTTGCCTGGGCTTGGCAGGAAGGTGTTCGGGTCTTCGGCGTTGATACGGCATTCCACCGCGTGGCCGTGAACCTTCACTTCATCCTGTTTGATCGACAGCGGTTGACCGGCAGCGATACGCAGCTGCTCCTTGATCAGATCCACGCCGGTGATCATTTCGGTAACCGGGTGTTCAACCTGAATACGGGTGTTCATTTCGATGAAATAGAACTCGCCGTTTTCATACAGGAACTCGAAAGTACCCGCACCGCGGTAACCGATCTCAACACAGGCTTTCGAGCAGCGCTCGCCGATGTAACGGCGCATTTCGCTGGTGATGCCTGGTGCTGGTGCCTCTTCAACCACTTTCTGGTGGCGGCGCTGCATGGAGCAGTCACGTTCGGCCAGATAGATGGCGTTACCCTGACCGTCGGCCAAAATCTGAATTTCGATATGGCGTGGGTTTTCCAGGTATTTTTCCATGTAAACCATGTCATTGTTGAAAGCCGCTTTGGCTTCCGCTTTTGTCATGGAAATGGATTGCTCGAGGTCTTTGTCGCTGCGCACAACGCGCATGCCACGGCCGCCGCCGCCGCCAGATGCCTTGATGATCACCGGGTAGCCGATGCGCTTGGCGAAGGCACGGTTTTTATCCATGTCATCGGTCAGCGGGCCGTCGGAACCAGGTACGCAAGGCACGCCGGCTTTCTTCATGGCGTTGATGGCAGAAACTTTGTCGCCCATCAGGCGGATGGTTTCGGCTTTCGGGCCAATGAAGATAAAGCCGGAGCGTTCGATCTGCTCGGCGAAGTCAGCGTTCTCAGACAAGAAGCCGTAGCCCGGGTGGATCGCCACTGCGCCGGTGATTTCCGCCGCAGAGATGATAGCCGGGATATTCAGATAGCTTTTTACCGATGGGGCAGGACCGATACACACGGTCTCGTCAGCCAGCAGTACGTGTTTCAGATCGCGATCGGCTGTGGAGTGCACGGCAACGGTTTTGATGCCCAGCTCTTTACAAGCACGCAGGATACGAAGCGCGATCTCGCCACGGTTGGCGATAACAATTTTATCAAGCATGTTCGCCTCGTTATTCGATGACGACCAGTGGCTCGTCAAATTCTACCGGTTGGCCGTTCTCTACCAGAATGGCTTTCACCACGCCGGATTTATCCGCTTCGATCTGGTTCATCATTTTCATGGCTTCAACGATGCACAGCGTGTCGCCGGCATTCACTTTCTGGCCAATTTCGATGAAGGCTTTCGCATCCGGGCTTGGCGTGCGGTAGAAGGTGCCGACCATTGGAGAACGGACGATGTGGCCACTCATGGCCGCTGGTGCTGCAGGGGTTTCGGCTGGCGCGGCAGCAACGGCAGTAGCCAGTGCTGGCTGCGGCTGTGCCGGCATTGCGTATGCCTGCGGCATCATTGGGTAAGCCTGTGCCGGAGCGGCACGGCTGATGCGAACTGACTCTTCGCCTTCAGAGATTTCCAGTTCAGAAATACCTGATTCTTCAACCAGTTCGATCAGTTTCTTGATTTTACGAATATCCATGAGTGTGATTCCGTACTCTTTTTGCGTAGCAATTAGTGGGTTTTCGACAGACGGTTAACCGCTGCCTGTAAAGCAAATGTGTAGCCATCTGCGCCGAGGCCGCAAATCACACCCACCGCAATATCGGAAAGGTAGGAGTGATGACGGAAAGGTTCTCGGGCATGCACGTTGGAGAGGTGGATCTCGATAAACGGGATCTGCACCGCCAGCAATGCATCGCGCAGCGCCACGCTGGTATGCGTGAACGCGGCAGGGTTGATCAGAATAAAATCTGTGTTGCCGCGTGCCTGATGTATGCAGTCGATAAGCGCATGTTCAGCGTTAGACTGCAGATGGCTCAGGGTAATATCCAGTGCGGATGCCTGGTTTTCCAATCCGTTAACAATCTCTGTTAGCGTCGTGCTGCCGTACTTCTCCGGCTCACGCGTCCCCAGCAGATTCAGATTGGGGCCGTTCAGAAGCAAAATGTGAAACTTATCCGCCATTGTGCTGGTATCTCCGGCAATAAAACCATCATCGTAGAAAATAACCCGATGTCACCGATTTGTCACCTGTTAAGGGGGAAATTCACCCTGAGAACAGGAACAAGGTCGGGCATTATAACGATATCGTAGCAATTCGCAGCTAAATACTGGTCTTATCAGCGAAGATATTCAACCCAAAACCTGCAAACTGATGAGGGTGTTATCGCATTATGAGGGGTAGAACACAGAAAAGTTCCGCCTTTTAACGCCACCAATTACGGAATTTCTTGTAGCGTAGTGCCAGCAGCACGACGGCCAGCAGGGCATAAATGAAGGGCTGTGGCGAAAAGGTTTTGACCGACCACAGGTAATGAATCGGTGCCAGGATCGCCACCAGATACACCAAATTATGCAGTGTCTGCCATTTGGCGCCGAGTTTGCGCATCGCCCACAGCGTTGAGGTCGCGGCCAGCGCTAACAGGATCAGCCAACTGATGATGCCGAGCGTCAGGTAAGGGCGGGTGGCCAGTTCACGCCCCAACAGGCCAATATTGCTCAGTCCCAATTCAAGCGTCGAATAGCTTATCAGATGCAGCGTACCCCAGGCAAAACACCACAGGCCCACCAGGCGGCGGCAACGGATCAACAGAGGTTGGCGGGTATAGCGTGCCAGTGGAGCGATCATCAAGGTTGCCAGCAACAGTTTCAGCGTCATCCTGCCGGTAAAATGCTGGATATCTTTGGCCGGATCGGCGCTGAACCAGCCCTGATCCACCGACAGAACCAGCCAGAGAAAAGGCAAAAATGCCGCCAGATAAATGGCGACCTTGATCCATTTGATATGGATTGGAGTCAAACGCACTTAGAAATTCTCCCGTAGATCCAGGCCGCGATACAGTGAAGCCACCTGTTCGGCATAGCCGTTAAACAGCAGCGTTGGCTGGCGTTTAACATCCAGAATGCCGCCGGAGCCGATAAAGCGCTCGGTGGCCTGCGACCAGCGTGGATGATCGACGTGCGGGTTCACATTGGCATAGAAACCGTATTCATTAGGCGCAGACTGATTCCAGGTGGTCGGCGGCTGATCGCGCACCAGACTGATATGGACGATCGACTTGATGCCTTTAAAACCGTATTTCCATGGGGTGATCAAGCGCAGCGGCGCACCATTCTGCGGCGGCAGCGTTTTGCCGTACACGCCGACGGTCAGCAGCGCCAGCGGGTTCATCGCCTCATCGAGACGCAGCCCTTCGACATACGGATACTTCAGCCCGCCGCCGATAAAACGATCTTTCTGGCCCGGCATCTGTTCCGGATCGTACAGCGTCTGGAAGGCGACGTAGCGCGCGTTGCTGTTCGGCTCCGCCAGCTTGATCAGCTTACCCAATTCAAAGCCAATCCACGGTACCACCATCGACCAGGCTTCGACGCAACGCATGCGGTAAATGCGCTGTTCCAGCGGGAAGCGTTTAATTAGGTCATCGATGTCCAGCGTGATCGGTTTGGCGACTTCGCCGTCGATGCGCACCTGCCAGCCTTCGGTTTTCAAACCGCCGGCATTGGCCGCCGGATCGGCCTTATCCAGACCGAACTCGTAGAAGTTGTTGTAGCCGGAGACCTTATCTTCCGGCGTCAAGGCCAGTTGGGCCTGCCAGGCTGCCGGCTTGCTGAATTCCAGCGGTTTGACCGGCGGTGCCTTGGGTCGATCGTGACCTTTAAACCATGACAGCAAATCGGCCTGTGCGTTAAGCGGCAGGGCCAGTGACGCGGCGGTGATGCCTAACGCCTGCAACACTTTTCGCCGTTGATAAAACACGCTCTCTGGCGTGACATCGACCTCAGTTAATTTAGGTTGTTTGCTCATGCTATTTTTCTCCGCGAATATGAAGTAAGCATGGCGTGAAACCAGGCCTTATGCGAGAGACCGCGGGAAAATATGAAATTTCGCAGACGGGACATGCCCCCCGTTGTTGGGGGGCGTTCAGGCTTAGCGGACTTTCACCAGAGTACGGCCGGTGACTTTGTTATCCAGCAGCGCGGCAGCGGTGGCCGGCGCCTGTTCCAGCGTGATTTCCTGGGTGGCTTGCTGGTAGAAGCTGTCTGGCAGGATACCGGCCAGGCGTTCCCAGGCGGTTTGACGGCGATGCAGCGGGGTGTGCACCGAGTCCACGCCTTGAAGGCGCACATTGCGCAGAATAAATGGCATCACCGTGGTCGGCAGGTGATAACCGCCGGCCAGGCCGCAGGCAGCGACGGTACCGTTATAATTCATTTGCGCCAACA
The DNA here is from genome assembly GCF_008830365.1 of Serratia proteamaculans. Taxonomy (GTDB): domain Bacteria; phylum Pseudomonadota; class Gammaproteobacteria; order Enterobacterales; family Enterobacteriaceae; genus Serratia; species Serratia proteamaculans. Next base: position 99,212 of record NZ_WBKI01000004.1, read on the forward strand.
CTCGTGCCAGCATAGTGTCGCCGACGGTATCGACTGCACCGGCCCACAGTTGTTTTTCCAGCGGGCGCGGGGCTTCGAGATAGCCGCTGCGCGACAGCACTTCTTTGGCACCGAGCGCTTTCAGGTAATCGGTATTGCTTTCGCGGCCACTGATTGCCGTGACGTGATAGCCCAGCGCGGCCAGAATAGCGATCGCCGTGCTGCCCACGCCGCCGCTGGAGCCGGTAACCAAAATGTCGCCGTCATCCGGGCGAACACCACCTTCTTCCAGCGCCATCACGCACAGCATGGCGGTAAAACCGGCGGTGCCGAGGATCATCGCCTTGCGTTCATCCAACCCGTTTGGCAGCGGCACCAGCCATTCGCCGGAGACACGGGCCTGTTCTGCCAGGCCGCCCCAATGGTTTTCACCCACGCCCCAGCCGGTAAGCACCACGCTCTGGCCTTCTTTAAAGCGATCGTCACGGCTGTGGCGCACGGTACCGGCGAAGTCGATGCCTGGCACCATCGGGAAGGTGCGTACAATCTTGCCTTTGCCGGTGATCGCCAACGCGTCTTTATAATTGAGGCTGGACCAGTTGACGTCTACTGTGACATCGCCGTCGGGCAGTTGATCGCTGGTGATATCTTTGACTTGAGCCAGAGTTTGATCGTCTTGTTGTTCCAATAACAGTGCACGCATGTCACTCTTCCTCTCGTTAGCTAATTTTCTGAATCTGTCTTTAATTGACTATATGCATATAAGAATTGTATGTCCTGATTAAAGACAAAAAAGGGTGATTGAAGGTTTTCTTCGTCGACGATGCTTGGTAGCTTGAGCGACATGAATTGTCGGCGAGTATCGTCAGGGCAAAGCCAGTGAATCATTAAAAAATCAGGGTGTTGTATTGGATTCTTTTGAGCGAATTCGGGGCCTTTATACGACCAAAGGTGAAAATCCACGTAACGATAACGGACAAGGCACAGGGATGCGATTCACCACCAAGCTCTCTGCATTGATCACCCTGCTGGTTGCTTTGGCGATGTTTTTGATGCTGATGGGCTGTTCATACAGTTACTTTTACGTCACTCAGGAGCGACTGGAGCGCCGCTTCGACTCGCTGATGACTTCGCTCGATCAGGCGATGTTGCATGAACCTCCGCAGGAGCAGGAAAAATGGCTTCCTCTGGTTATGCGCCCACTTGGGATCGTGGCCGTCAGCGTGGATACCAGCCACAGCAATCTCCTTTCTTATAATCTGCCGACGCTAAAGCAGCCCTGGGAGTCACTCAATGGCTACCGGCAAGTTTCACTGCCGCTGATGCAGCATCCCGGCGCTTCGCTACGCATTACCTATATTGACCCTTTCGCCAGCGACGTACGTTCTCTGCAATCCACCGTGGCCGTCACGCTGTCGATCGTTATCATGGTGGTGATCCTGCTGTTCAGTTTACGTTGGCTGCGAGAGCAGGCCGATGGGGAGGACAGGCTGGAGCGCCGCGCCCGCCGCATTCTTAATGGCGAGCGGGAGAGCGTGATGCAGGGCGACGTACGTGAATGGCCGGCGAACGTCAGCGGTGCGCTCGATCGTCTGTTGGCGGATCTGACGGAAGCGCGCGAGGAGCGCAGCCGGGTCGATACGCTGATCCGCGCCTTTGCCGCGCAGGACGCCAAAACCGGGCTGAACAACCGATTGTTCTTTGATAACCAACTGACCACCCAACTGGAAGAGGAAGGCTCGCACGGCATCGTCATGATGGTGCGATTACCCGATTTCGACACGCTGCGGGAAATCCACGGTAACAGTGCGGTACAGGAACTGATGTATTCACTGGTCAATCTATTGTCGACCTTCGTGATGCGCTATCCGGCTGCGCTGTTGGCGCGCTATTTCCACAGTGATTTCACCGTGCTGTTACCGCACCGCACGTTGAAAGAGGCTGACGGTATCGCTTCACAGCTGGTTCACGCGATTGATGCCCTGCCTTCAACCGCGCTTATCGATCGCGAAGCGTTTTTGCATATCGGCATCGTGGCATACCGCAGCGGGCAAACCACCGAGCAGGTAATTGATTACGCAGAGCAGGCCACGCGTCATGCCACGCTGCAGGGGGAAAACGGCTGGTATGTTTATGACAGCCAGGTGCCGGAAAAAGGGCGTGGCAGCGTCAAATGGCGCACCCTGTTGGAGCAGGTGTTGGCGCGGGGTGGCCCGCGGTTGTACCAGAAACCGGCGGTGACGGTGGACGGAGAAGTCCATCACCGTGAGATCATGAGCCGGATTTATGATGGTACCCAGGAACTGCTGCCATCTGAATATATGCCGCTGGTACAGCAGTTGGGGTTGGCGGAAAGTTACGATCGTCAGCATCTGAGCCGCATCCTTCCTTTATTGGCACTGTGGCCCGAAGAAACGCTGGCATTTACGCTGTGCGTAGACTCTTTATTGCAGCGTTCTTTCCAGCGCTGGCTGCGAGATAGCCTGCTTCAGTGTGAAAAAAGTCATCGTCGGCGAATTCTGATTGAACTTGCAGAGGCAGACGTGTGTCAACATATCGACCGTTTACGTCCGGTGCTGAGATTACTCTCAGGATTGGGCTGTCGTCTGGTGGTGTCCCAGGCGGGGTTAACCGTGGTGAGTACCTCCTATATCAAGTCCTTACCGGTGGAACTGGTTAAGCTCCATCCTGGTTTGGTGCGGAGTATTGACCGGCGTGATGAAAATCAGCTGTTTGTTCAGAGCCTGACGGGCGCCTGCGAAGGTACCAGCACCCAGGTTTTTGCCGCCAGCGTGCGGACGCGCAACGAATGGCAGACGCTGAAAGATCGCGGGATCCTCGGTGGGCAGGGCGACTTTTTCGCGTCGCCGGAACCGATAGACGTAGGGCGCAAAAAATATTCGCGTCGTTATCGCGTTTAACCTGAATGCCGGGCAAAAATTGACGTAGAATGAGCGCCAATTCATCTGGGCTATTTTATCTGTCTTTTTGGGATAACCCCCAAACTGCCTGCGACAATGACGCCTATTTGATATAGGCTCTTGTCAGTCCTTTTCTGTTGAGCGTTGGTAGGTGCTTACCACCAACGGCAATCAGGGAATATGTTAGATTTTATGAGCTGTGTTACGCCGTTTCGTGCGCTGACAGGGTGGTAAACTGAGCCTTTGTTCAGGGAATTCAGGCCTCATCCAATTTCCGTGCATTCGAGCAGAAACAATACAGACTATTTTTCACCGAAGTAGAACGTTTTTGCGCCTTGTCGCTGCTTCGTGTGGTTGGTAAAGTAGGCGGATTTTATTTTCCGCCCCCAGCTTGCAGGATTATCCTTTAGTTATGTTTAAGAAATTTCGTGGCATGTTTTCCAATGACTTGTCCATCGACTTGGGTACCGCCAATACCCTGATTTATGTTAAAGGGCAAGGCATTGTACTGAACGAACCTTCGGTGGTTGCCATTCGCCAGGATCGTGCCGGTTCACCCAAGAGCGTTGCGGCCGTGGGTCATGAGGCTAAACAAATGCTGGGGCGTACGCCCGGCAATATCGCGGCTATTCGTCCGATGAAAGACGGCGTTATCGCCGACTTCTTCGTGACTGAAAAAATGCTGCAGCACTTTATCAAACAGGTTCACAGCAACAGCTTCATGCGGCCAAGCCCGCGCGTGCTGGTGTGTGTACCGGTCGGCGCAACTCAGGTTGAACGTCGTGCGTTCCGCGAATCCGCCCAAGGGGCCGGTGCGCGTGAAGTGTTTCTGATCGAAGAACCTATGGCTGCGGCAATTGGTGCAGGCCTGCCGGTTTCTGAAGCGACCGGTTCAATGGTGGTGGATATCGGTGGCGGTACTACAGAAGTCGCGGTGATCTCACTGAACGGTGTGGTCTACTCTTCTTCCGTGCGCATCGGCGGTGACCGTTTCGACGAAGCCATCATTAATTATGTGCGTCGTAACTATGGCTCACTGATTGGTGAAGCGACGGCAGAACGCATCAAGCACGGTATCGGTTCCGCTTATCCGGGCGATGAAGTGCATGAAATCGAAGTTCGTGGCCGTAACCTGGCTGAGGGCGTGCCGCGCGGCTTTACCCTGAACTCCAATGAAATCCTCGAAGCGCTGCAGGAGCCGTTGACCGGCATCGTCAGTGCGGTGATGGTAGCGCTGGAGCAGTGTCCGCCGGAACTGGCTTCCGACATTTCCGAACGCGGCATGGTGTTGACCGGTGGTGGCGCATTGCTGCGCAACCTGGATCGCCTGCTGATGGAAGAAACCGGTATTCCGGTCGTCGTGGCAGATGATCCGCTGACCTGCGTAGCTCGCGGTGGCGGCAAAGCGTTGGAAATGATCGACATGCATGGCGGCGATTTGTTCAGCGAAGAATAGTCAGCCCCAGGAAGGAGGAATCGTATCGGATGAATGCGCAAAGCGAAAATCAGGTACGGTTCCTCTTTCTGTTGTCGAGGAACACGCATAATTTATGAAGCCGATTTTTAGCAGGGGACCTTCCCTGCAACTACGACTTTTTTTGGCAGTGATTGTGGCTATTTGCCTGATCGTTGCCGATAGCCGTCTCGGTACGTTCGTGAAAATACGTAACTACATGGACACGGCTGTCAGCCCTTTCTATTTCCTGGCCAATGGGCCACGCAAAGTTTTGGACAGCGTTTCAGAAACGCTGGCTACCCGCCAACAGCTGGAGCTGGAAAACCGGGCTCTGCGACAGGAACTGTTGCTGAAAAACAGCGATGTTCTTCTTCTTGGCCAATTCAAGCAGGAAAATGCCCGTTTGCGTGAGCTGTTAGGCTCGCCGCTGCGCCAGGACGAACACAAAATGGTCACCCAAGTGATCTCGACCGGTTCCGATCCTTACAGCGATCAGGTAGTGATCGACAAAGGATCAGATAACGGCGTTTATGAAGGCCAGCCGGTCATCAGTGATAAAGGCGTGGTCGGCCAGGTGGTGGCGGTGGCGAAGGTCACCAGCCGCGTGCTGCTGATCTGCGATGCATCACATGCACTACCGATCCAGGTGTTGCGTAACGATATCCGGGTGATCGCCGCAGGCAGCGGTTGTGCCGATGATCTACAGCTCGAGCATCTGCCAAACAATACCGATATTCGCGTGGGTGATGTACTGGTTACCTCCGGCCTGGGCGGTCGCTTCCCGGAAGGTTATCCGGTGGCGGTAGTGTCCTCGGTCAAAGTGGATAATCAGCGTGCCTACACGGTGATCCAGGCACGCCCTACGGCGGGCCTGCAGCGCTTGCGCTATCTGTTATTGCTGTGGGGTGCCGACCGTAATGGCGATATGCCGTTGCCGCCGGACGAAGTGCACCGTGTTGCCAACGAGCGCCTGATGCAGATGATGCCGCAGGTGCTGCCGCCGGCCGATTCTATGGGGCCGCCAATGCCTCTGCCGGCACCGGCAACCGGCACTGCCGTACCGCCAACCGCCGCACCGGTCACTGGAGTCACCCAATGAATCGCTACCGCAGTAATGGGCGCTGGATAATCTGGCTGTCATTCCTGGTGGCGCTGGTGCTGCAAATCATGCCGTGGCCGGAACAGATCTACATGTTTCGACCTTCCTGGCTGGCATTGATCCTGATCTACTGGGTGATGGCGCTGCCACACCGGGTTAACGTCGGCACCGGCTTTGTGCTGGGGCTGATTATGGATCTGATCCTCGGTTCGACGCTGGGTGTGCGAGCGTTGGCGCTGGGGATCATTGCCTATCTGGTCGCGTTCAAATTCCAACTGTTCCGCAACATGGCTCTCTGGCAACAGGCGCTGATCGTGGTGCTATTGTCCCTGGCGATGGACGTTGTGGTGTTCTGGGCCGAGTTTTTAGTGATCAACGTCTCTTTCCGCCCAGAGGTGTTCTGGAGTAGTGTGGTAAACGGCATTTTGTGGCCGTGGTTATTCCTGCTGATGCGCAAAATCCGCCGTCAGTTCGCCGTACAGTAAGGGTATATCAATGACTTCGCTTTATCTGGCCTCCGGCTCTCCCCGTCGACGTGAATTACTGACCCTGTTGGGCGTGGCGTTTGAAATCATCCTGACGGATACCGAAGAACAGCGGCAGGAAGGAGAGGCTGCCGAAGCCTATGTGCGTCGTTTGGCGCAAGATAAGGCCAGAGCAGGCGTGGCACTGGCTCCACAGGATTGTCCGGTGCTGGGCGCCGACACCATTGTGGTGCTCAATGGTCGGGTATTGGAAAAACCGCAAAACGAAGCGCATGCGGCCCAAATGCTGGCGGCGCTGTCGGGTAAACAGCATCAGGTGATGACCGCGGTAGCGATCGCCGATCGCCATGACGTTCTGTGCCAGCTAGTGGTGACAGACGTGACATTCCGCAACCTGTCACAGCAGGATATCTGCGACTATATTGCAACGGGCGAACCGATGGATAAAGCGGGCGCCTACGGAATTCAAGGAAAGGGTGGTTGTTTCGTCAGAACGATAACCGGGAGTTATCATGCGGTGATGGGCTTGCCGTTAGTCGAAACACATGAGCTGCTCAGTCATTTTGTCGCATTACGTGATGTAAGAACCGGTTGATGGGCGCTGCCATTATCGACCGGCTCTGAGGAGAAGGCATGACAGCTGAGCTACTGGTTAATATCACACCGTCTGAAACGCGGGTTGCCTATATTGATGGCGGCATCCTGCAAGAGATCCATATCGAGCGCGAATCCAAGCGCGGCATCGTCGGCAATATTTATAAAGGGCGCGTCAGTCGCGTGTTGCCGGGTATGCAGGCGGCATTCGTCGATATCGGCCTGGACAAAGCGGCCTTCCTGCACGCCTCCGATATCATGCCGCACACCGAATGTGTCGCCGGTGATGAGCAGAAAAATTTCCACGTGCGAGATATTGCCGAACTGGTGCGCCAGGGGCAGGATCTGATGGTGCAGGTGGTGAAAGATCCGCTGGGCACCAAAGGCGCACGTCTGACTACCGACATCACTTTACCTTCGCGTTACCTGGTGTTCATGCCGGGGGCTGCGCACGTTGGCGTTTCGCAGCGTATAGAAAGTGAAGCCGAGCGCGATCGCCTGAAAAAAGCCGTTGCCGGTTACTGCGATGAACTGGGTGGATTTATCATCCGCACCGCAGCAGAAGGTATTGGTGAAGAAGAGCTGTCGCAAGACGCCGCCTTCCTCAAACGCCTGTGGACCAAGGTGATGGAGCGTAAAAAACGCAACCAGACCAAATACAAACTGTACGGCGAGCTGGCACTGGCGCAGCGTATTTTGCGCGACTTTGCTGGAGCTGCGCTGGACAGGATCCGCGTCGACTCGCGCCTGACCCACGATCTGCTGGTGGAGTTTACCGGTGAGTACATCCCGGATATTACCGCCAAGCTGGAGCTGTATACCGGCAGCCAGCCGATCTTCGACCTGTACGACGTCGAAAACGAGATCCAGCGGGCGCTGGAGCGCAAGGTTGAGCTGAAATCCGGCGGGTACCTGATCATCGACCAGACCGAGGCGATGACCACCGTGGATATCAATACCGGTGCCTTTGTCGGCCATCGTAATCTCGACGAAACCATTTTCAATACCAATATCGAAGCAACCCAGGCGATTGCCCGCCAACTGCGGTTGCGCAACCTGGGCGGTATTATCATCATTGACTTCATTGATATGAACAATGATGAGCATCGTCGCCGGGTGTTGCATTCACTGGAGCTGGCGCTGAGTAAAGATCGGGTAAAAACCACGATTAACGGCTTCTCTCAGCTAGGCTTAGTTGAAATGACGCGTAAACGCACGCGCGAAAGCATTGAACATGTGCTGTGTCATGATTGTCCTACCTGTCATGGACGCGGCACTCTGAAAACTGTGGAAACCGTGTGCTACGAAATTTTGCGTGAAATTGTGCGCGTGCACCATGCTTATGATTCAGATCGTTTCCTGGTTTATGCCTCTGCGGCGGTGGGTGAGGCGCTGAAAAGCGAAGAATCCCATGCGCTGGCCGAAGTGGAAATCTTTGTTGGCAAACAGGTGAAGGTGCAGATCGAACCTTTGTACAGCCAGGAACAGTTTGATGTTGTCATGATGTAGTTCGCCTGTTGGCGACCAAAGTCCGGTATGAGTGGGGCTCAGCGTGCTGGGCCCCCCATGCATAGATATTCCCGTTGCCAGGCAGCGGAAGCAAGGAGAACTGCGTGAGGCGACTGCCTGGGATTTTGTTAGCTACAGGCGCCAGTCTGATTGTCGTCGTGGCGTTGCTGATCAGCGGGCTGCGTTTGGCGCTGCCTGAACTGAACAACTATCGCCCGCAACTGTTGGCCAAGGTCGAAAGCCTCTCCGGCGTACCGGTCCAGGTCGACTTTATGCAGGGAAGTTGGGAAACATTCGGCCCGCAGCTGGAAATGCGCAACGTACGCGCCACGCTGCCTAAAAGTAACCTGCGTATTGAACGCGTCACGCTGGCGCTGGATGTGTGGCAGTCGCTGTTGCACTGGCGCTGGCAGTTCCGCGATCTCACCTTCTACCAACTCCAGTTCGATCTCAATACTACCCTGGGTGGCGACGAGCACCAGGGCAGCACCATCGAGCCGGGGAAAGTCAGCGATTTACTGTTGCATCAGCTGGATCACTTCAACCTGCGCGACAGCCGTATTTCATTCCTTACGCCCGCCGGTGCGCGCGCCGAATTTGAGATCCCACAGCTTACCTGGCTTAACGGCCGCGATCGCCACCGTGCCGAAGGGCAGATTAGCCTGTCGACGCTGAATGGCCAGCATGGCGTGGTACAGCTGCGTATGGACCTGCGTGATAACCAGGGCTTATTGAATGTAGGTACGGTCTATATGCAGGCCGATAATATTGACATGAAACCCTGGTTCACCCGCTGGCTGCGCATTAATACCGGTCTGGAAAGCGCCGATTTTAGCCTGGCGGCCTGGCTGCAGATCAAAAACGGGGAGATCGCCGGTGGCAATGCGTTGCTAAAGCAGGGCGCGGCCAACTGGAGCGTGGGGAAACAGCCACACCGGCTGGACGTGGACAATCTGGCGCTGACGCTCAGCCGCCAGGGGACCGGCTGGCAGGTCGAAGTGCCACAGCTAAACCTGGCCACCGACGGTCAGGCCTGGCCGCAGGGTAAGCTTTCTGCATTGTGGTTGCCGGAAAACACCGAGTTTATGGGACCGGGGCAGACGGAAGAACTGCGCGTGCGCACCTCCAATATTCAGCTAGAACGCCTGGCTGCGCTGTTGCCGACCTTCTCGTTCCTCAGCCCGGACGTACTTGATCGCTGGAACGATTTGCAGCCGCAAGGCCGGCTCAACGCGCTGGCATTAGATATCCCGCTGAAACAGCCGGAAAAAACCCGCTTCCAGGCCCGTTGGCAGGATGTTAGCTGGCAGCCGTGGAAACTGCTGCCGGGGATTAACCACTTCTCTGGCGCACTGAGCGGTGGCGTGGAGAATGGCCGCCTGCAGCTTGATCTCAACGACAGCACCTTGCCGTACGGCGATATGTTCCGTGCTCCGCTGGAAGTCAGCAGCGCGCGTGGTGCACTGACCTGGTTGAACAACGATCAGGGCTGGGAACTGGCGAGCAAAAATCTGGATGTGAAGGCCAAATCACTGTGGGTTAACGGCGATTTCCGCTACCAGCAACCGGCCAAAGGCGACCCGTGGCTGAGTATTCTGGCCGGTATCCGCCTGTATGACGCGGCGGACGCCTGGCGTTACTTCCCGGAACCATTGATGGGCAAGCACCTGGTGGATTACCTCAGCGGTGCCATTCAGGGCGGGCAGGTAGATAACGCCACGCTGCTTTACAACGGTGACCCACAGCATTTCCCTTACCGCAAACACGAAGGCCAGTTTGAGGTGTTTGTTCCGCTGCGCCACTCCACTTTCCAGTTCCAGCCGGAGTGGCCGGCGCTGACCGATCTGGCTATCGATCTCGACTTTGCCAACGAAGGGCTGTGGATGAATGCCCCGCAGACCAAACTGGGCAAAGTGGACGGTAAGAATGTCACCGCCGTTATTCCGGACTACCTGAAAGAACGTTTGCTGGTTGATGCCGACGTGGCGGGCCAGGGCGCGGAAATCCATAACTATTTCGAACAAACACCGCTGCACGATTCGCTGGGTGCGGCCCTGGATGAGCTGCAGATTGGCGGCAATGTCAGTGGGCGCTTACACCTAGATATTCCCTTGAACGGTGAGCTGGTTCGCGCCACAGGCGAGGTGGCGCTGAACAACAATTCACTGCTGGTGAAGCCGATTGAAAGTGAGCTGCAAAGGGTCAGCGGCAAGTTCCGCTTCGATAACGGCAACCTGAGCAGTGATACGTTGTCGGCCAACTGGTTCGGGCAACCGGTCGCGGTAAATTTCACCACCCTGGAAGGCAAAAGCGACTACAAGGTCAATGTTGGCTTGAAGGCCGACTGGCAGCCGGGCAAATTCCCGGGTATCCCGCAGGAAGTGGCCGATGCGTTGAGCGGCAGTGCTCCCTGGCAGGGTCAGGTTGCCATTGTCTTACCGCATAAGGGCGTAGCCAGCTATGACATTGGTGTTGATGCTGACCTCAAAAAAGTAAGCAGTCACTTACCTTCTCCGTTAGATAAACCGGCGGGTGAGTCCTTGCCGTTGAGCGTAAAAGTGAAGGGTGGCCTGAATGGGTTCATGCTGACTGGCAACGCCGGCAAGCAAAATCATTTCAACAGCGAATGGACCTTCGCCAAACAGCAGGTGACGCTGGCGCGCGCGGCATGGCAAACCGAGGGCAGCGGGACCCCGCCGTTACCGGCCGGTAAATCACTGACGTTGAATTTGCCGGCGCTGGACGGTGAGAAGTGGCTGGGCCTGATGGCACCGGCGATGAAACAAAGTGGCGGTTCGGGCAAGGTGGGTGGTTTTAACTTCCCGACCACCGTAGCCCTGAAAACGCCGCAGTTACTGCTGGGCGGACAGGCCTGGCACAAGCTGACACTCTCGGCGGAGCAACAGCTCGGTGGCACCCTGATCAGCGCCAAAGGCGAGGAAGTCGACGGCAGCCTGCGGGTGACAGAACGTGGGCCGTGGCGTGCCGATATCAACTATCTTTATTATAATCCGCAGTTTAGCGGCAGCAAGGGCACCCCGACCGCGGCAACCAACCCGCTGGAGGTGGTAGATAAGGTTTCCTTCCGTGACTGGCCGTCGTTGATGCTGCGCTGCAAGTCGTGCTGGGTGATGGGGCAAAACCTCGGCAAGGTGGAGGCAGATCTGGCCAATCAGGGCGATACCCTGACCCTGGAGCATGGCTTGATCGACACCGGCAAAGGGCGCATGACCGCCAGCGGCCTGTGGAAACAGAACGCTCAGGAAGAGCGCAGTTCGCTGAAAGGCAAGCTGCTGGGCGGCAAAATTGACGAAACCGCCGCTTTCTTCGGCATCACCACGCCGTTGAAAGGTGCGCCTTATGACATTGATTTTGATCTGTACTGGCGTGGCACGCCGTGGAAACCGCAGATGAATACCCTCAGCGGTGCACTGAAGGTCAATATGGGCAAGGGAGAGATCGACAGCATGGGCGGTGGTCGTGCTGGCCAGCTCTTGCGTTTGGTCAGCGTCGACTCCTTGTTACGTAAGTTGCAGTTCGATTTCAGCGATACCTTCGGCAAAGGTTTCTACTTTGACTCCATCCGCAGCACCGCGTGGCTGAAAGATGGCATAATGCATACCGATAATCTATTGGTTGACGGACTGGCGGCGGATATCGCCATGAGCGGTCAGGTCGATTTGGCACGCCGACGGATTGATATGGAAGCGGTTGTCGCACCGGCCATTTCGACCACTGTCGGTGTCGCCACCGCATTCGTGATTAATCCGATCGTCGGCGCGGCGGTGTTTGCTGCCTCGCAGGTGCTGGGGCCGCTGTGGAACAAGATCTCACTGATTCGTTACCATATCAGTGGCGATCTGGACCAGCCGAAGGTCAATGAGGTGTTGCGTAAGCCAAAGGAGAATAAGGCGCCATGAGAAATGCTAACGTTGCGTTGTTACAGTTGTGCAGTGGTGATCGGGTGCGTGACAACCTGGCCCAGATTGAACAGCAGATTAAGCAGCTCAATGCCGGGATAAAACTGGTGATGACGCCGGAGAACGCCCTGCTGTTTGCCAATTCCGCGGCTTATCGTGAACATGCGGAACACCAGGGCGACGGACCGCTGCAGAATGCGGTGCGCGAGATGGCGCGGCGCTATGGCGTCTGGCTGCTGATCGGCTCGATGCCGCTGGTCAGCCGTGAAAACCCTGCGCTGATCACCACCAGCAGCCTGCTGTTTGACGACCAGGGCGAGATCCGTGGGCGTTACGACAAGCTGCACATGTTTGACGTGGACATTAACGACTCCCACGGCCATTATCGAGAGTCAGATACCTATCAGCATGGCCAGCAACTCACGGTGGTGGATACCCCGGTCGGGCGGCTTGGCATGACCATTTGCTACGATCTGCGCTTCCCGGCGCTGTTCCAGGCGTTGCGAGCGCAGGGCGCTGAACTGATTTCCGTACCAGCGGCCTTTACCCGCGTGACTGGCGAAGCGCACTGGGAAATCCTGCTGCGCGCCAGAGCGATTGAAAACCAGTGTGTGATCCTGGCACCGGCGCAGGTTGGCAGCCATGGCCCGACTCGTCGTACCTGGGGCCATTCGCTTGCGGTGGACGCCTGGGGCAAGGTTCTGGCTGAAAACCCGGATGCGGTCTCGGCATTGAAAGTTCGGGTCGATATTGCCGGGCTCAAAACGATTCGCGAACAGATGCCGGTATTGCAACACAACCGATTCCAGACGTCGCTGACGGCGCCGTTTGACAAAAAATCCTCCATTAAAGAGTGAAAAAATTATGAGTCTGACGTTTGTCAGTGAGCAGTTACTTGCTGCCAATAAGCTGAGCCACCAGGATCTGTTTTCCGTCCTGGGGCAACTGGCCGAACGCCGCCTCGATTATGCCGATCTCTATTTCCAGTCGAGCTACCACGAAGCCTGGGTGATCGAAGACGGCATCATCAAGGATGGCTCCTACAATATCGATCAAGGGGTCGGGGTGCGTGCCGTTAGCGGCGAGAAAACCGGCTTCGCTTATGCCGATCAGATCACCCTGAGCGCCTTGCAGCAAAGCGCCCATGCGGCGCGCAGCATTGTGCGTGACATCGGTAATGGTCAGGTGCATACCCTGGGTGAAATCAGCCATAAGGCGCTGTATCCCCTGCTTGATCCGCTGCAAAGTCTGCCGCGTGAAGAGAAAATCGCCCTGTTGCACCGTGTTGACAAGGTCGCGCGTGCGGCTGACAAGCGGGTGCAGGAAGTCAGTGCCAGCATCACCGGCGTGTACGAGCAGATCCTGGTGGCGGCTACCGACGGCACTCTGGCGGCGGACGTTCGCCCACTGGTTCGTTTGTCAGTCAGCGTGCTGGTGGAACAAGACGGCAAGCGTGAACGCGGTTCCAGTGGTGGCGGCGGCCGTTTCGGCTATGACTATTTCCTGGAAATCGCTGATGGCGACGTCCGCGCCGATGCCTACGCCAAAGAAGCGGTGCGCATGGCATTGATTAACCTTTCCGCGGTGGCGGCCCCGGCCGGCAATATGCCGGTGGTGCTGGGCGCGGGCTGGCCGGGCGTCCTGCTGCATGAAGCGGTGGGCCACGGTCTGGAAGGCGACTTCAACCGTCGCGGTACCTCGGTATTCAGCGGCCAGATGGGGCAGTTAGTGGCCTCTGAGCTTTGTACGGTGGTGGATGACGGTACTCTGCAGGGGCGTCGTGGTTCACTGGCGATCGATGACGAAGGCGTGCCAGGCCAATACAACATGCTGATTGAGAACGGTATCCTGAAAGGCTACATGCAGGACAAGCTCAATGCGCGTCTGATGGGCGTTGCGCCGACCGGCAACGGCCGCCGTGAGTCTTATGCGCACCTGCCGATGCCGCGCATGACCAACACTTACATGCTGGCGGGCAAGTCGACGCCGGAAGAGATCATTGCCAGCGTTGAATACGGCCTGTATGCGCCAAACTTTGGCGGCGGCCAGGTAGACATCACCTCTGGCAAATTTGTGTTCTCCACCACCGAAGCCTATCTGATCGAAAATGGCCGCATCACCAAGCCGGTGAAGGGCGCCACGCTTATTGGCTCCGGCATTGAGGCGATGCAACAGATTTCGATGGTCGGTAACGACCTGGCGCTGGATAAAGGCGTCGGCGTCTGCGGTAAAGAGGGGCAAAGCCTGCCGGTGGGCGTCGGCCAGCCGACCCTGAAGCTGGATATGCTGACCGTTGGCGGTACCGCGTAATACATTTCCAGGGGCCGGTTCACGGCCCCTGTTAGCCTCTTTTTTGCGGTGCTAATCGCATTAACAGCAAATTTCCTACTTCTGGCTTAAATTAAGAGTGATTCACTGTTTTTTTCTGCTAGAGAAAATCAATAAGCTACATTTACCCTTTCCAGGTGACTTTCCGCTACCTGCTTTAGGAATGTTCGTTACTGAAGGGCCAAATCCGGGGCGCGGCTAATGGTTCGCATATTGTTACATCCCTCGTTCTGTCGTTAAAATGCCGAAAAAACACACGGATGACCTTCTGAATGGATTCAGTTACTCAACGGCTCTCGGCAGCTTTATTGTGCATTTTATTCTCCTCCGCCACCGGCGCTAACCTGCTTAGCCCGGCGGATCGTGACACCATCCAACAGCAGCAGCGCGAATTGCTGGACCAAAACCAGCAGCAGCGGCAGGAACTGCAACGCAGCCTGACGCCGACCTTGCCCGTAACCCCGGCACCCAATGCCAGCGCTGGTGGCCCTTGCTTCACCATCAACCATATTCGGCTGGAAGGCGCGGATCACCTGCCTGCCAGTGCGCAACGCAAACTTACTCAGGATTATCTGCAGCAATGCCTGAATCTGGGCCAAATCCAAACGCTGATACAGAAGATCTCCGATTGGTATATCAGCCGCGGCTATATCACCAGCCGCGCATTCCTGACCGAGCAGGATTTGTCGCGTGGCGAGCTACGGTTGCTGGTGCTGGAAGGCAAGCTGGAAAAGATCCTGCTGGAACAGCGCGACGATCGCATGTTGAAAATGGCTTTCCCCGGCCTGCAGGGCAATCTTCTCAATCTGCGGGATATCGAACAGGGCATGGAGCAGCTCAATCGCCTGCGGCAGCAGCCGGTGCAGATTGAAATTCTGCCCGGCAGCAAACCGGGTTATTCGGTGGTCAATTTGAGCGCCAAACCCGAGTTCCCGCTGATGCTGGGGCTGGGGTTTGATAATAGCGGTCAGAAGAGCACCGGCACCGGTCAAATCAACGGCTCGCTGACCGGCAATAATCTGTTTGGCGTGGCGGACCAGTGGTTCGTTTCCGGCGCGCGCAGCAGCGATTTCGCCAAGGATCACGACGCACGCAGCGTGCAGGCTGGCGTCAGCCTGCCTTATGGCTATTGGCTGTTGGATTATAACTATGCCTACAGCGACTACCTGACCACCATCGACAATCAGGGCTTTGACTGGCGATCCAGCGGCGACAGCCAGACTCACCGATTGAGTTTGTCGCGGGTACTGTTTCGCGACGGTGAAATGAAAACCGGCCTGTCTCTGGGGCTGACGCACCGCATTAACCGTAACGCTCTCAACGATACCCGGCTGGAAAGCAGCAGCCGCAAGCTGACCAGCGTTACGCTGGGGCTCAGCCATAGCCAGAAATTGCTGGGTGGCTTTGCCACGCTAAACCCGGCTTACAGCCGCGGTGTGCCCTGGCTGGGTGCCGAAGACGACAGCGGCAAAATCAAGGAAGCGCCACGCGCCGAGTTTCACAAGCTTTCGCTTTCCGGCAGTTACTACTTGCCGTTGACGCAGGACTGGACTTACCTCACCAGCCTGTACGGCCAGTGGACACCCCAACGTTTGTACGGCAGCGAGCGCCTGACTATCGGCGGCGAGAGCTCGGTGCGCGGCTTCAAAGAGCAGTATCTTTCCGGCGACCAGGGCGGCTACTGGCGCAATGAAGTTAACCGGACGCTGGTGACGCTGCCGTATCTGGGCAGTATCAACGCCCTGGCCGCGCTGGACGGCGGCTGGCTGCATCACGACGCGCTGGACACCAACGCTTCCGGCACGCTGTGGGGCGGTGCCATCGGGCTGGGCAGCCGTAACCGCCATTTCGGCAGCCAGCTGACCGTCGGCTGGCCGCTGGCTTACCCTGACTGGCTGAAGCCGGATCGGGTTTCGGTGTATTACCGGGTCAATATCGTACTTTAACCCTAACGTACAGGAAGGTTTCAGGGATGAAACACAAACATAATCAACCGCTCAATGCCTATCAGCGCCTGCTGAGCTACACCCTGTGCGGCCTGCTGGCCGGCCAGCCGCTGCTCCCGGTTTTTGCCGCAGGCATTAACGTCGCCGAAGGGAATACCCGCGTCGATCAGGCCGCCAATGGCGTGCCGGTGGTTAATATCGCCACACCGAACCAGGCCGGTATTTCTCATAATAAATACGACGATTTCAACGTCGGCAAAGAAGGTCTGATCCTCAATAACGCTACCGGTCAGCTCAACCAGAGCCAACTGGGCGGCCTGATCCAGAATAACCCCAACCTGCAGGCCGGCAAGGCAGCACAGGGCATCATTAGCGAAGTGGTGGCGCCCAATCCTTCGCAGCTGCAAGGCTACCTGGAAGTAGCGGGCAAGCAGGCCAGCGTGATGGTGGCCAACCCCTATGGCATCACCTGCGACGGCTGCGGTTTTATCAATACCCCCAATGTGACGTTGACCACCGGCAAACCGGTGCTGGGTGCCGACGGCAAGCTGCAGGCGCTGGAGGTGACTCAGGGTGCGATCACCGTTCAGGGCAAAGGGCTGGACGCCAGCCAGAGCGATAAATTCGCCCTGATCGCCCGCGCCACCGAGATCAACGCAAAACTGCATGCCAAAGACGCCCGTGTCACGCTCGGTGCCAACCGGGTAGACGCCGCAGGCAACGCCACGCCGATCGCCGGCCACGGCGCCGCACCCAGGGTGGCCATCGATACCGGCGCGCTCGGCGGCATGTATGCCAACCGCATCCATCTGGTGTCCAGCGAACAGGGCGTGGGGGTAAACCTCGGCAACCTTAACGCCCGCGAGGGGGATATCAACCTCGACGCCAGGGGCAAGCTGACGCTGCACAATTCGTTGGCGCAGGGCGCGTTGAGCGCGAATGCGGCCGACATGGCGCTGAGCGGCAGCCACCAGGCCGGGCAGGCGATGACCCTGAACGGCGGCGATATCGCGCTGGATCAGGCCACGCTGAGCGCGACAGGCGATATGACGCTTGACGCTGCCGGCAAACTGCAGGCCGACGGCAGCACACTGCTGGCCGGCGCCGATCAGCAACTACGGGCCACCGCCGCGCAAACGCTGAAGGTGAACGCCGGGGAGCAGCAATGGAATAACAGCCGCCTCACGGCCGGGGCGATAACGGTGCAGGCGCAAGGTGGCCTGCAGCTGGACGGTACATCGACGCTCACCGGGTTGAAGCGGTTGGATCTGCAGGCCGGCGCGTTGACGCTGGCGGGTAAGGTTGCCTCTGGCGGCGATCTGCAACTGAACGCCGCTAGCCTCAATGGTGGAACGACCAGCCGGGTGAGCGCCGAAGGCGATATCGGGCTGACGCTCAGCGGTGATGGCGACTGGCAGGGAACGTTGACTGCCGGGCGTGACCTGCAATTGCAAGCTAACAAGTTAAATAACCATGGCCAATTGGCCGCTAATCGCGACAGCCGGGTTCAGGCGCAACAACTGACCAACACCGGATTGATGCAGGCGCAGGGGGCGCAGAACCTGACCGGCAGCCAGTTGGATAACAACGGCAAACTGCAGGCGGGCGGTACGCTGACGATCAACGCCGATGGCGTGAACAATCAGGGGCTGATCGGTTCTCAACAACGACTTGATTTGACGGTGAAAAACGGCCTGAACCTGGACGGGGCGCTGTATACCGACGGCCCGCTGAGGGTGCAGGCGGGCGAGTTTTTACTGGCCGGCAGCACTACCGGCAAACAGGGCGTCGCATTTAATGGCGGCGTGCTGAAAACCGCACAGGGTTCCTCGCTACTCAGTGATGGCGACATCGCGCTCCAGGCGGGTGAGGTGCGGCTCGGCGGGCTGCTTTCTGCGGAGCGCGAGCTGACGATCGACAGCCAACGGCTGATTGCCGCTGCGAGCGGGCAAACTCAGGCCAAACAGGGCATGTCTCTGAACGTCGCCGAGGGGGCGCAACTTGCCGGGGTGTTCAGCACGCTGGGGGATCTGAAGGTCAGCGGCGCTACGGTGGACAATACCGCAGAGATCGGCGCGCGCAACCTCGACTGGCGTGGGAATTATTTGAGTCAGCGCGGGCAATTACACGCCAGTGAGCAATTGACGCTGGCCGTAAATCGTCTTGACCAGCAGGGTGAATTGCTGGCCGGCAAGCAACTGACCCTGCGCGGCGAACGGCTGGCCAACAGCGGATCAATAGGTGCTGCGGCGCTGGATTTGGCCTTCACGCAGTCGCTAGATAACCTGGGCGAGCTGGTGGCGAACAACGCGCTGACGCTGGCTACCCCGGTGCTGAATAACGCCGGACGGCTTGCGGCGAACGACGTCGCAATCAATACGGACGATTTGGACAACGGTGGGTTGTTGCAGGCCAAAGGCAAGGCGGATGTCACCGCCAATGAGCTGAAGAACCACCTGTCGGGCAGGATCTTGGCCGGCGGTGCGCTGGCGCTGCAAGCTGGGCAACTGAACAACGCCGGCAAGTTGCAGGGGCAGGCTATTGATATTACCGCGCAACGCTGGGACAACGCCGGCAGCGCGCTGGGAATTGACGGGCTGACCGCGCGGGGCGGCCAAATGGATAACCAGGGGCAGATATTGAGCCGCGGGGCGTTGGCGTTGAACGGCGACAGGCTGGACAACCGCGGTAAGGTCTTGACGGAAGGTGCGCTGCGGCTGAAGACCGACAGCATCGATAACCGGGGGGAAGTTCAGGGTGACAGTGCGCAGATCGAAGCCGACGCGTTGAACAACAGCGGCAACCTGATCGGCGTGAAAAAGCTGGCGCTGCAACTGCAACAGGATCTGCATAACCTTGCCGCTGGCCGGTTGCTGAGCGGCGGCGAACTCAACGTCGCGGCGGCAGCGGTCAATAACGCCGGGCTCTGGCAGGGCGATCGCATTCTGCTGTCGGCGCGGCAGCTGGATCATACCGGTACCTTGCAGGCGCAACAGTTGATCCGCGTGGATCTGAGCGGCGATCTCAACGCCGGTGCGGGCAGCAAAATCGTCTCTAATGGCGAAGTGGCGCTGACGGCGCTGGCGTTGAACAATCAGGGCAGCTGGCAGGCCGCCGCATTGCGCCTGAAAGGCGATAATCTGAATAACGGCGGCGTGCTGGCCGGCGTTAACCGGCTCGATGCCGAGATCGCCGGTGCAGCAGTGCAGCAGGCCTCGGGACAGATGCTGAGCGACGGTGAACTGCGGCTGAATGCGGAACGCATCGAGAATCCGGGCCTGATGCAGGCGGAGGATCTGCGGCTTACTGCCGTGCAATTGGACAACGGCGGCAGGTTGCTGGGGAAAAACAGCCTTAATGCTGAGCTGAGTGGGGTGTTCAATAACCTGGCCGGCGGCAACGTGCGCAGCCAAAATGCGCTGCAACTGACGGCGGCGGAGCTGAACAACGGCGGTGAGATGCAGGGAGATGGCCGCAGTGAACTGCGGCTGGATCGTCAGTTGATCAACCCGGGCAAACTGATCGTCGGCGGCGCGTTGGATCTGCGGGCACCAACGCTGAATAACGCTGGCTGGCTGCAGGCGGGTAGCCTGATCGTCAACGGATCGCAGCTTGATAACAGCGGTACACTGCTCGCCGCCGGCGATAACCAACTGACGCTTAACAAGCTGAACAATCAGGGGACGCTGCAAGGCGGCAATCTGCAACTGAAGGCGGACAGCCTGGAGAATGCCGGTACGCTGCTGGCGACGCGCCAGATGGCGATCGAAGCGCGGCAGATGAATAACCGACAGAGCGGCAAGCTGTTCAGCGCCGGTGATGCGGTGCTGGCTGGCAGCCTGTTGAATCAGTACGGGCAACTGGTGACGTTGGGCAATATCGCGCTGACGCTGAAAGAGGCCTTTACTCAGCAAGGTATTCTGGCGGCGGGCAATGCGCTGAGCCTTGAAGCCGACGGCGATATTCTGCTGCAAGGGACCACTCAGGGGCAAAGCCTGAACCTGCGCAGCCATGGATTGCTGACTAACGCCGGCACGGTACGCGGCGGTGGCGGAGAGGTGCGTCTCGAGGCTGAGAGCATCAAACAAAACGATGGCGCCAGCTTGCAATCGGGTGGGCGAGTGCAACTGCTCAGCCGCAGCGACATTACCAACAAGGGTTTTATCGGTACCGCCGGCGATCTGCTGCTGATTGCCGCCAATCAGCTGTTTAACAGCGGCATGCTGTACGGCGGCGGCAATATGCAACTGCTGGCAGATCGCATCGTCAACCAGCGTGGCGATATTCTGGCGGGCAACAGCCTGTGGATGCAGAAAGATGCCGACGGCAATGCCAACAGCGAGATCGTCAATACTTCCGGCACCGTCGAGACCGAAAACGGCGATATCCAGATAAAAACCGCGCACCTGCTTAATCAACGTGATGGCCTGAAAACCTCGGTTACGCAGGAGGATCTGACGCAGAAATACGATTGGCTGAACGGCGCTACCGCCAGCATTCCGTTGAGTTTCTTTAACGACGACGAGTATGGTTACTACACCGTCACCACCTGGCATCAATTGGCGGGGAATGACGCGCGGGAAATCACCAAGGTGTACACCTACGCCTCGCCGTATGCCACCACCCGTGAGGTAGCGCTGTCGGTCAGCAAAGTGACGGTCAGCAGCGAGGGCGGTGCGGCGCGCATTGCCGCCGGCCGCAATATGGCTGTGAATGCCGCGACCCTGGATAACCTGGCCAGCGATATTCTGGCCAACGGGGATATTGCGCTCTCCGGCGGCACACTGAATAACCAGTCCTGGGCGGCGGGCACGGAAACGCGTTATCAAACTTATACCTATCAAAAACCTGAGCTGCCGGGCTCGGATCGCCCACCTCGGGTATCGGAGGTTTCCCCCATCAATGACTATTCGAAAGGGAAAATCGACGATAAACATATTCACTACAAGGCCAGTGGTGAGGTGCGGACCGAACGCACCGACGACGGCGTCTACCGTTCGGTGATTCAGGCTGGCGGTGCGGTTAATGCCAGCTTTACTGACACGATCAGCAACACGGCAGTAACGCCGAATGCCGGGAGCCTGGGGCATACGATCGCCCGGCCGACGCTCGACAGCCTGCAACAGCCGGGTGCCATCGACGGTGCACAACAGCAGGGGCTGGCGGGCGATCAGGGTGTCGCCGTCGGCGGCCCGGCATGGCGCGACAGTCTGCAGAGTGCATTGGGTTCGCTCGGCAACAACGCCGCCGAACTGGCGGATTACCCGCTGCCGAATGGCGGCAATGGCCGCTTCGTCCCGACCGAGGATCCGAACAGCCCGTATCTGATCACCACCAACCCCAAACTGGATGGTCTGGGGCAACTGGACAGCGGCCTGTTCAACGATTTGTACGCCATGCTGGGCCAGCAGCCCGGCGCTGCGCCGCGCGAGAATGACAGCCGTTTCACTAACGAGACGCAGTTTATCGGTTCGGCCTATTTCCTCGATCGTCTCAAACTGAATCCGGACTACGACTACCGCTTCCTTGGTGATGCGGCGTTCGATACCCGTTATATCAGCAACGCCCTGCTGACCCAGACCGGCAAGCGCTATATCAACGGCGTCGGCTCCGATCTGCATCAGATGCAACAGCTTATCGACAATGCCGCCCAGGCGCAGAGCGGCCTGAATTTGCAGCTCGGGATCAGCTTGACACCGCAGCAGGTGGCACAACTGGACAGCAGCATAGTCTGGTGGGAGAAGGTGACGGTCAATGGCCAGACGGTGCTGGCACCGAAGCTGTACCTGGCCAAAAAAGATCTGGCACCGCTCAGTGGCAGCGTGATTGCAGGCAACAGCGTTAATCTGAATGCCGGCAGCATCGGCAACGACGACAGTACGTTGCAGGGCGGCGAACGGCTGAGCGCGACCAGCCAGAGCGGCATCAGCAATATCAATCGCGGGCTGATCGACGCCGCGGGCGAATTGCAACTCACCGCCATCGGCGATATCAACAATGTCGGTTCCACCCTCAGCGGCCGGCAGGTGGCGCTGGAAAGCCTCGACGGCAGCATCATCAATAAAACCCAGACCCGTCAATGGGATGCCAAAGGTTCTCTGGGCGGCGAGTCCCTGACCCTGTCGCGCACTGAAATCGGCGATATTGCCGCCATCAGTGCCGAAGACGGGCTGAGCATGCAGGCCGGGCGGAATATCGACATCACCGGCGCGAAAGTGACCTCCGGTGGTGGGATGAGCCTGCAAGCGGGTGGCGACGTTAACCTGATTGCCAACAACACCTATACCGCCGACAGCGCGGACGGCGGCCGCTGGGGGGGCGGGCTTAAAGAAAGCGAAGTGCGCGGCAGCCAGGCCAGTGAGATCAGCGCAGGCGGGGCGCTGGGCGTGAAAGCCGGGCAGGATCTTAACCTGGCAGCCAGCCAGATCGGCAGCAAGGGGGATGCCGCATTGAGTGCAGGCCGCGACATCAACCTGCACACCGCCGAACAGAGCCAACGCCAGAAAACCGACGGCAACGAGCGCATCGGCAGTGGCGCTACCCGCAGCGCCCTCAGCAGCGGCGGCGATTTGCAATTGCAGGCCGGGCGTGACCTGAACTCGCAGGCGGCGGCGATAGTGGCGGATAACCATGTCGGGCTGAACGCCGGGCGTGACCTTAACCTCAACGCGCAGCAAAGTCGGGAGTATCAGGCGAGCCACGACGGCGGCAAGCAGCAGGTGAACGACTCTTTCCGCCAACAGGCACTGACATCGCCAGCGGCGGCGATACGCACATGCAGGCCGGACGCGACGCGACCCTCAACGCCGCGCAGGTGCAGGCAGGCGGCGACGTCTCGGTCAACGCCGGGCGCGATATCGCGCTCAACAGCGCCACCGAGAGCGACTACAGCTTCTTCGAGGAGACCAAAACCAGGAAAGGCTTGCTGTCCAAAACCACCACCCATACGGTGAAAGAGGACTATGCCACCCGCGAGAAGGGCAGCTTGCTGAGCGGCAATAACGTTTCGCTCAACGCGGGCAACGACCTGAAGGTACAGGGCTCGACGGTAGTGGGCGACGGCAAGGTCAACCTGCAGGCGGGCAATAATGTCGCGATCGTGGCGGCCACCGAAGAACAATCGAGTTACCGGCTGAACGAGAAGAAAACCAGCGGCATGTTCAGCGGCGGCGGCATCGGCGTAACCTTCGGCAGCACCTCGTCGCGCCACCAGTTGAACGAAGACGGCACCACCCAAAGCCAGAGCGTCAGCACCATTGGCTCGACCGGCGGCGACGTGAATATCATCGCAGGCGGCAAGGCGCATATCGGCGGCGCGGATGTGATTGCGGATAAGAATCTGAACGTGGTGGCGGGGGACATCAGGATCGATCCGGGCAATGACCTGCTGCGGCGCAAGGAGCGCTACGAGCAGAAGCAGAGCGGGTTGACGGTGTCGGTGTCCAGCCCCATCACCGATACCCTGCTGGCGATCAATGATTCGCTGAAGCGTGTGGAGGACACCGGCGACGGCAGGCTGAAAGCCCTCTACGCGGTACAGGCCGTGCGCGCCGGTTGGGTTAACTCGGAGGCTAGCGCCGATCAGGCGCAGGGGCTGGCCAACGGTGAGCTGTCCAATAGCGTGAAAGTGCAACTGAGCGTGGGTGCCAGCAAAAGCACCTCCGAGTCTGAACTGGCGCAAAACCAGGTACGCGGCAGCAACCTGACGGCGGGCGGCAATGTCGCGCTGGTCGCCACGGGGGCGAACGGAGCCGGCGGTGACGTGCATGTCAGCGGCAGCGGTATCACTGGCAACAAGGTGACGTTGGTGGCGCAAAACGACGTGTTGCTGGATGCGGCAAGCAACAACAGGGAGCAGACCAGCAAGAACAACAGCAGCGGCTGGAGCGCCGGGGTGCATATCTCGCTGGGACAAGAGACCGGCATTGGTGCCTCGGCCAGCGGCTATCAGTCGAAAGGTGCCAGCGACGGTAACAGCACCGAGTACGTTAACACGCGGGTGAATGCGCGGGATGAACTGAGCCTGAGCAGCGGGCGCGATACGGTGCTGTCCGGCGCTCAGGCGTTGGGTGACAAGATTAAGGTGGATGCCGGTCGTGACCTGTCCATCAGCAGCCTGCAGGATACCGACGATTACCACAGCTGGCAGAAGGACAGCAGCGCGGGAGCCAGCTTTACCTTCGGTTCGATGACGGGGTCGGCATCGCTGAGCATGAGCCAGACCAAAATCGACAGCGAATACGCCAGCGTGGGAGAGCAAAGCGGGCTGTTCGCGGGTGATAAAGGGTTTGATATTAACGTCGGCAAACACACTCAGCTTAATGGCGGGGTGATTGCCTCGACGGCGGACAGCATCAAAAACCAGTTGTCGACCGGTACGCTGGGCTGGGACGCCATCGATAACAAGGCGGAATACAAGGCCGGCAGCAGCGGGTTCGGCCTGTCGACCGGCGGGCCAACCGGTGGCGGGTTGGCGAAGGAGAAGGGCAAGGCGAGCGGTACCACGCAGTCGGCCATCGCTGCGGGCCAGATTGATATCCGCGATACGGCGAACCAAACTCAGGATGTCGCAGAGTTAAGCCGGGATACGGACAACGCCAACGGACGCATCGATAAAATCTTCGATGAAGCGAAGGTGAAGGACAATCTGGCGTTTACCCAGGGGGTGACGCAACTGGCAACGCAGCTGGTGAGCGACTACGGCAACAAGCAGTTGTTGCAGGCGCAGCGTGCAGCGGCGGAGAAATTGAGCAAAGACCCGGCTTACCTGAGTGCCTCGCCAGAGCAGCGGCAGCAGATGCTGGAGGCCTCGCCGGAGTATAAGGCGGCGCAAGAAGCGTATGGGGTCGGCAGCAACTTCTGGGCCGCGGGTACGGCCATCAGCGCGGCGCTGGCGGGGCTCAGCGGCGGTGATATCGGGGCGGCGGTGGGTGGTGCGCTGGCCCCCTATCTGGCGAAGGAAATCAAAAGCCGGACGGAGGGCAACACGGCGGCGAACGCGGCAGCGCATGCGGTGGCGGGAGCCCTGGTGGCGCTGGTGTCGGGCAATAACGTGGCGGCGGGAGCTGCGGGTGCGGCGAGTGGTGAACTGGCTGCTAAAATTATCAGCGAGCAGTATTATGGCAAGGTGCCGTCGGCGCTGACGGAGGCCGAGAAGCAAAACGTCAGCGCGCTGAGCCAACTGGCGGCAGGGCTGGCGGGCGGACTGATAGCGGACAGCACGGCGGGCGCCGTGGGCGGTAGCGTGGCCGGTAAGACGGCGGTGGAGAATAATGCGCTGAGTCCGAATGACTTCGGGAAGGGCATGGCGGATATAGGCATGTCGCAAACCTCGCTCGGTGCCTCCATGCTGCAAGGTGGTGCTTCACCGGATGAAATCATAGCAGCGCTAGTCAAGAACTCTCAGGGAGATATGCCGGAAGGCCAAGATGCGGTTAAAGGTCTGTTGACCGCCTGGGGTGAGTTCTTCGGGGTGCCGGTCAGTGCGTTGACGGCAAATGGAGAAATGACGCCAGCAAAAGCCGCAGAAATCATGGCCAGCGGTGTACCAACCAGTGAAGCGAAACTGGTGCAGTATGTGCTTGCTAAAGCCGTTCTAACCGTGGCAAAAAGTTCTGATCTGGGGCTATCGGCATCGAATCAGAAATATGTAGATATCCTTTCACCAGAAGCTAAACAGCATATCTTGTACGGTGATAGCCCTACGCAGGGTGGACATCTATATCCAGGAAATTCAGGTAAAACAGTCTTCCCTCAAAACTGGTCAGCGGACAAAGTTGTCCATGAGATAGGTGATATAGCTACTTCACCTGATACTCAATGGTTCGCTCAGACTGGGACTGGCGGGCTGTATACGAATGCCGGGAAACCGGCAAGATGGGCTGCTTGGGAAGTGCGGGATGGTGTTAGAGTTCGAGTGGTATACGAGCCAGCTAATGGGAAAATTATAACAGCGTTCCCAGATAGTAATCCTACCCCTCCAGCCTTAAAACAGATTAAGAAATAGAGTGGATGTAATGGATATTAATGACAAAATTAGATCATTAGGTGAAGGACTAAAGGATCGGTTGGATCCTTCTCTGGTCGACTTTGCTCTTGAGTATATTGGGTTCTCAGAGAATGTATTAGCGTTCGAAACTCTATGTGACCATATCGCTGATCATGATGTTGTGATTAGTAAAGATGAGTATATACAAGTGCTTAAAATAGCCAACGATCTTGGCTTGGAAATAGACAGTAGATATACATATATAAATCCAGAAAAAGAATCTTCGTAAATCGATGCAACCCCGGCCTTGGCCGGGGTCTTTGCTTCTATGCCCTGAGAACTTCCTCTTCTCGCCGCAGTAACCGGATCATCCCGGTTGCAGCGGTGATATCGGGGCGGCGGGAGCTGCGGGTGCGGCGAGTGGTGAACTGGCTGCTAAAATTATCAGCGAGCAGTATTATGGCAAGGTGCCGCCGGCGCTGACGGAGGCCGAGAAGCAAAACGTCAGCGCGCTGAGCCAACTGGCGGCAGGGCTGGCGGGCGGACTGATAGCGGACAGCACGGCGGGCGCCGTGGGCGGTAGCGTGGCCGGTAAGACGGCGGTGGAGAATAATGCGCTGAGTCCGAATGACTTCGGGAAGGGCATGGTGAATTACGGTCAATCGGTACAATCCTACGCGCAATATGCTCAGGACAAGAACCTGCCACCGGAACAGGTTCAGGCCGATCTGGCCCGGATGGTAAAAGGTGATTTGCCGGAAGGCGCTGATATCGTTAAGGCCATCCTGAGCAACAACCCTGGCTCCGATACCATCATGGCATTGCTGACAGCGGAAGAAGCGAAAGATTACGCGCTAGCGCTACTGACGTCGATCCCTGCAGAAAAAGCGTTAGCTGTGGTAAGCAAGGGCGCCACTGTTATCAGCAATAAGATGCTGATCAGTGCAGCGGAGAAGATCTCAACGGCGAAAATTGGGAAACAATTTACAGCGCCGAGAGATCTGAATGAGCAGGTATTGTGGAATCAAATTGAAAAAGCCCCATCAAGTGGGATTAAATTCTCAGATAAAGGAATGGGGTTAAATAATGATCCTCGCTTCCCTAAATCTGCTGGATTTGAAAAAATGACGGTTAGCCATGAACTTCCTGATGGAAGTAACATTGAAATTCATTATCAATACAACTCAGTGACTAATAAAGCATATGATATGAAAATCATTACGCCTAAACGTTCTGAGTTACAGGCAGGCCCATCTTTTGGGGGTGGCAAATGAAGATTAAAAGCCGAATTAGTGGACGTATTATTGACATACTTGGTATTTACTGGGTTTTGTCAGTGGATGGTTCCTGCACTGAAACAATATTTCTTGGTTTACCGAAAAATAGTGGTGGCTTAGTTCCTTATCGAATAACAGGTAAGCTTGTAGATAGAGTGGAAATTATTGATCCGTCAATACCCGATGGCTTTATTTATTACTACTCAGGTATCTATCATAGAGCGTTAATTGAAGAGAATTTACTGGATGACCTTCGAGAATATGACGAAACCGCCTATAAGCGGTTCCTTGAGATCCTGAAAGCGGAAGGCAGCATAGATCAGGATTTTTATTAATCGTGCTTCATCTAACCCCGGCGAAGGCCGGGGTTCTCGCTTCTACGCCCTAAATCTTCCCACTTCCCGCTGCTACAACTGGATCACACTGGGTGCGGGGGGGATCTCCAGTTAGTACGTTAACACGCGGGTGAATGCGCGGGATGAACTGAGCCTGAACAGCGGGCGCGATACGGTGCTGTCCGGCGCGCAGGCGCTGGGGGATAGAATCACCGCCGATGTTGGGCGTGACCTGACCCTGAGCAGTTTGCAAGACACGGATGAATATCACAGCGAACAAAAAGACGTCAGCGGCGGAGCGAGTTTCACCTTCGGTTCGATGACGGGCTCGGCCTCGCTGAGCGTTAACAAAACGAAGATAGACAGCGAATACGCCAGCGTGGGAGAGCAAAGCGGGCTGTTCGCGGGTGATAAAGGGTTTGATATTAACGTCGGCAAACACACTCAGCTTAATGGCGGGGTGATTGCCTCGACGGCGGACAGCATCAAAAACCAGCTGTCGATCGGTACGCCATCGATAACGAGGCGGAATACAAGGCCTGCCGCCGTTGGGGCGGTAGCCGTCATGCAAGCCCTGCACTCTAAACCCGCACTTCCCCAATCCTCTCCAGTGCATCCACCACCAAATCCCAAAACTTATCCTGATCCAGCGTTACCGCCACTTGCGTGTGGCAGTCCGGCGGCGGCGCGGCGCGGAAGTCAGCCACGGTCATGCCCAGCGTCAGGGTACCTGTTAGTTCGATATCCACCGGCACCTTACGCACCGTCATCACTTCAGGGTCGATCACGTAGGCCACCGCGCAAGGGTCATGTACCGGCGGTGCGCTAAATCCCTGCGCCTGTTGGTACATCTTGCCGAAGAACGCGAGCAGCTCGCCGACGAATTTCGCCGGCCCGGTGCCGATGGCGGCAATGCGTTCACACACCTCCGGCGTGGCGAGCGCCTGATGGGTCAGGTCCAGCCCGACCATGGTCAGCGGCCACTTTTCATTAAACACGATGTGCGCCGCTTCAGGGTCAATCTTGATATTGAACTCCGCCACCGCGCTCCAGTTGCCCACGTGATAGCCGCCGCCCATCAGCACCACTTCCTTTACCCGCTCGACGATGCGCGGTTCTTTGCGCACCGCCATGGCAATGTTGGTCAGGCCGCCGGTCGGCACCAGCGTCACGCTACCCGGCGGATGCGCCATCAGCGTATCGATGATCAAGTCCACCGCATGGCGCGGCTCCAGCGTCAGGGTCGGCTCCGGCAATGCCGGGCCGTCGAGGCCGGACTCACCGTGAATATCGGGCGCTACCTCAATCTGCCGCACCAGCGGGCGCGGGCAGCCGGCGGCAAAGGGGACGTCGGTGATATTGGCGATACGCGCGACGGCCAGCGCGTTGCGGGTGACCTTATCCAGCGTCTGGTTGCCTACCACGGTGGTCACCGCCAGCAGTTCGATCTGCGGGTTGCCCCAGGCCAGCAGCAAGGCGATGGCGTCGTCATGCCCAGGGTCACAATCCAGTATGATTTTTTTCATTTTTATTCCCGATGCAGAGGAGAGGTGACCGCAGCATAGCGCAGCGTTGCAGAGCGGAGTAATGCCAATGGTGCTTTTGTTAATCGCATCAAAGCATTGCCAATGTTGCGGTGTAATTAAACGTAAATCCCCTCCCCGGCGCTTTACCCTGGAGTGGAGTCCATGGTTTACATTGCTGTTTAGTGCAACATAGAAAGGGGGAAATCATGACAAAGAACGGGTGGGCGCTGGCTGCCGTGCTGGCGGTAATGGGATTATGGACGCTGCTAGCCTGGGGCGTCTCCGGCGTGCTGGGCTGGTTACCTGCACTGGTGGGCATGGCGGAGAACGGCTCTGCGCAGTTGGCGCCCCAGTTTACCGGCTTGCTCAGCCTGGTGCCGCAGGCGCTGCTGGAGGGGTGGTTGCCGATGCTGCAAGAACTGGGGCGCTGGCTGGCCGGCTCTTTCCCGCTGTTGCTCACCTGGGCGGGCTACGCCGTTTGGTTAATCTGGGGGCTGGGCATGCTGGCGCTGTTGCTGCTTGGTGCCCTGGCGCGCCGTGTTCTGCTCAGCGATAGCCCTGATAGACTTCCCCCACGCGCTTAAAGTACTCGGTCAGGTAGTCGATACACACCTGTACCTTGAGCGGCAGTTTATCTTTCTCGGTGTACACCGCGTACACCGGGCGAGGATCCGCATGATAGCTTTTGAACAGGATCTCGATCTCTCCGCGTTTGATCTCTTCGATCACCCACATCAGCGGCGCATAGGCGATACCGGCCCCGGCTTTTAGCCAGCGGATCATGGTCTGTGAATCGTTGGTGACAAAGCGTCCCTGTGGTGCGATGCGCGTGCTGATGCCTTCCGGCGCGATCAGCTCGAATTCGCTATCTGGCCGTACGCTGTATTCCAGCCAGGAAAAATTGACCATGTCGCTCGGTTTTTGTGGCGTGCCGTACTGGCTGAGATAGTTTTTGGCGGCACACACCACCATCGGCATTGAACCCAGGCGTTTGGAGAACAGGCTGGAATCCTGCAGCGCGCCGGTACGGATCACCACGTCCAGCCCGTCAGCAATCAGATCCGGGGCGGGGATGCCGGTCACCAGGTTCACCGTCAGGCCAGGGTACTCTTTCAACATATCGGCGGTCATGGTCGCCAGCACGTTTTGCGCCATGGTGGAGGAACTGCCAATACGCAGCGTGCCGGTCGGCGTATTGTTAAACGCGTACAGCTGTTCGTGCACCTCGCTGACTTCCAGCAACATGCGGCGACAGCCCTGATAATAGATTTTTCCGGCCTCCGTCAGGCCAATGCTGCGCGTGCTGCGGTTTAGCAGCTTGACCTGCAGCTCATTCTCCAGTTTGGAGACGGTCTGGCTGATAGACGAAACGCTCATATCCAATTGGCGCGCTGCCGCAGTAAATGACCCGCATTCAACCACTTTGGCGAATACCGACATCCGTTTTAGTCTTTCCATTATTCACTCTGGCTTAAAAGTGATTTAGATCACAGATTGTTGATGAGTTGATAGTAAGCACGCTAATATAAACCGGTCGGGTGGAAAGACCTTACCAACGCGCGAGCGCGATCGGCAGCGCCATAATGGCCGATCCCTCCGGTATCCTCGCAGTCCCTATCGCGGATGTACGCTCCAGAGTTTACTCTTATTTCAGGTTCCTGACCTGCCTGGGCCGGAATTAGTGGTGCGTGTCGGCTAAAATGTAAAGAGAATGTGAATGGATAGAGTTCTTAACGCCCGGTGCAGTGAGTGATAAGGAAAAATTGATGAGTTTGCTTCCGGTTATGGTCATTTTCGGACTGTCGTTTCCCCCGATATTTTTTGAGTTGCTGCTTTCGCTAGCGCTGTTTTTTTTACTGCGCCGCCTGCTGCAACCCACCGGGATTTACGATTTTGTCTGGCATCCAGCGCTGTTTAACACCGCGCTGTACTGCTGTTTGTTCTATCTGATTACCTGTCTTTTCGTTTGAGGTCGCTGTGAAAAATTTTTCAATAAAAATAACCCGAATCGCGATCACTCTGATTCTGGTCCTGCTGGGGATCGTCGCCATATTCAAAGCCTGGGTGTTCTACACTGAATCTCCCTGGACGCGTGACGCCAAGTTCACCGCCGACGTGGTGGCCATTGCCCCGGACGTCACCGGTCTGTTGACCGACGTGCCTCTGGTGGACAACCAACTGGTGAAGAAAGGGCAGGTGCTGCTGGTTATCGACCAGCCGCGCTACCAACAGGCCCTGGCAGAAGCCAACGCCGACGTTGCCTATTACCAGACGCTGGCGGCGGAAAAGAGACGTGAAGCCGGTCGCCGTGTGCGCCTCGGTGTGCAGGCAATGTCGCAGGAAGAGATCGACCAGGCTAACAACGTGCTGCAAACCGTAGAGCATCAGTTGGCGAAGGCAGTGGCGACCCGTGAACTGGCTAAATTGGATCTGGAACGCACCACGGTGCGCGCACCGGCCGATGGCTGGATCACCAACCTGAACGTACATGCCGGTGAATACATCACCCGGGGTTCAGTCGCGGTGGCGCTGGTGAAGAAAAACAGTTTCTACATTCTGGCCTACCTGGAAGAAACCAAGTTGAATGGCCTGAACAAGGGCGACCGTGCGGAAATCACCCCGCTGGGCAGCAATCGCATCATGCACGGCACCGTCGATAGCGTGGCTGCCGCCGTCAACAACAGCAGCAGCACCGTGAACAGCAAAGGGCTGGCGTCGATCGACAGCAACCTGGAGTGGGTGCGCTTGGCCCAGCGCGTGCCGGTGAAGATCCTGCTGGACGACAAAGACCAGTTGCATCCGTACCCGGCGGGGACCACCGCCACGGTGGTGATCACCGGTAAGAACGATCGTGCTACCGACAGCGGCTCGCCTTTTGTGCGTTTGATGCATCGGCTGCGTGAGTTCGGTTAATGAATAACCCAACCTTTATCCGGCTGAGATTTGCCTTCAAGCTCAGCTTTGCGGTGGTGTTTGCCCTGTTTGTCGGTTTCCATCTCAATCTGGAAACCCCACGCTGGTCGGCGATGACCGCCGCCATCGTGGCCGCCGGCACGGCCTTTGCGGCGGGTGGCGAGCCTTTTTCCGGTGCTATTCGTCATCGTGGCTGGCTGCGTATTATTGGCACCTTTATTGGCTGTTTTGTTGGCATCGTGATTATCGTTACTACGGCGCGTGCACCGGTGGTGATGTTGTTGTTGTGCTGCATTTGGGCTGGTTTTTGCACCTGGGTTTCCTCTCTGGTGAAAGTTGAAAACTCCTATGCCTGGGGTTTGGCGGGTTATACCGCGCTGATTATTATCGTGACCGTTGCCAGCAGTGAATCTCACCTGCTGGAAGCGCCGCAGTTCGCCATTGAGCGCTGCAGCGAGATCGTGCTGGGGATCGTCAGCGCCGTGCTGGCGGACCTGCTGTTCTCACCACGTTCGATCAAACAGGATATCGACCGGGCGGTGGATAAACTGCTGGTGGATCAGTACCTGTTGATGCAGATGTGCATCAGCAACGCCGAGAAAGAAGACATCGACCGTGCCTGGAGCAATCTGGTGAAGAGCACCACTGCGCTGAACGGCATGCGCAGCCACCTGATGATGGAGTCATCACGCTGGCAGAAAGTAAACCGGCGCGTTCTGGCGATGCATACGCTGTCTCTGACGCTGATAACCCAGGCCTGTGAAACCTATTTAATCCTGTTGAACCACCCGGATGCACTGAAGGAAAATATCCGTGAGTTGCTGATGGTCCCGGCGGAAACGCCGCAGGAAATTCATAAGCGTATGAAGCTGTTGCGACAGGTGTTAACCACCAACCGTACCGACGAAACATTGCTGACCATTACCAGTTGGGTGGGGGCGGCTACCCGTTACCTGTTGCTGGCTAAAGGGGTGCACACCAACAGCAGTATCAGTGCGGTTGAAGAGGGTGTGCTGAGCAGTGAGGTGGTGGTTAAACCGACTTCGGCGGAAGGTCACCACGCGATAATTAACGGCCTGCGCACCTTTGTGGCGACGGCGTTTGGTAGCCTGCTGTGGCTGTGGACAGGCTGGACCTCCGGCAGCGGTTTTATGGTGATCATCGCGGTGATCACCTCGCTGGCGATGCGTACCCCGGCACCACGTATGGTGGCTATGGACTTTATCCTGGGCATGTTGGCGGCGATCCCGGTCGGTTCACTGTTCTTTATGGTGATCCTGCCGGCGACTCAGCAAAGTATTTTACTGCTGTGCCTCAGCCTGGGTCTGCTGGCGTTTTTCATCGGTATCGAAGTACAAAAACGGCGGTTGGGTTCACTCGGCTTGCTGGCGGGGACCATCAATATTCTGGTGTTGAGTAACCCGATGGAGTTCAACGTCACACAGTTTCTCGATGGTGCGCTCGGCCAGTTCCTCGGCAGTTGCGTGGGCCTGATGGTGCTGTTGCTGATCCGTGATAACTCCCGCGAACGTACCGGCCGCACGCTGCTGAACCAGTTTGTCGGCAGTGCGGTATCGGCGCTGACCACCAAGACCTCACGCCGTCAGCAAAACCACCTGCCTGCGCTGTATCAACAGTTGAATCAGCTGCTGATGATGTTCCCGAACGATATTGCCAAGTACCGGCTGGCGCTGAACCTGATCATTGCTCACCAGCGTATGCAGCGAGCGGAGATCCCGGTCAGCGAGGAGCTTTCGGTATTCCATAAACAGATCCGCAATACCGCCGACCATATGGTCTCGGCGAAGAACGACGTAAAACGTGCTTATTATTACGATCGGCTGTTGAGCGAAATGAACGATTATCAGCAGAAACTGGTGGATTATCAGGCACCGCTCAGCGTCACCGGGCCGGTAAAACGCCTGGCCGACATGCTGCACCGCTATCGCCATGCGCTGATTGACTGATACCTCAAATATCCCTGCCGGGGCTATACTTGCCTGAGTTGGCCCTGTTTCAGAGTTGCACTGAGTGCCAGACGCGCGGCAAAATGGCATGATTAGCTTGAACGGGTGATGCAGGTTGTTCGGCGCGGTTTCCCTGAAGTGAAAACGTTACATGCCAGTCATCTCTGCTTCATCCTTTTCATCTATAAATCCAACCAGCATGGGTGCTGATGCACCCCTGTAGGCCATAAATCAGGGACAGCAATGAACAAGCGGATCCTCGTGGCGATAGTTATCGCCGTTGTGATAGCCGGTTTTAACGCATTGCGCGGTAACGATCGAGTGATTGCCAACGTGCCAGTGGTGGCCGAAGGTCAGAGTATTGACCAACTGACGCAGCAGAAAAGGGTGGTGAGCTACCTGCAGCAGCATCAGCGGTTGCCGGACTATTACATCACCAAGAAGCAGGCGCGTGAGCAGGGATGGGATGCACGTAGCGGTAATCTGTGTT
Organism: Serratia proteamaculans; assembly: GCF_008830365.1. Lineage (GTDB taxonomy): Bacteria > Pseudomonadota > Gammaproteobacteria > Enterobacterales > Enterobacteriaceae > Serratia > Serratia proteamaculans. The sequence continues at coordinate 133,945 of NZ_WBKI01000004.1, forward strand.
CGGTGCTGCCGGGCAAGGCGATTGGCGGCGACCGTTTCTCAAACCGAGAAGGGCAATTGCCCACGGCCCGCAGTCGGGTATGGCGCGAGGCGGATATCAATTATCAATGCGGCCGGCGCGGTGCCGATCGCTTGCTGTATTCCAGCGATGGCCTGATTTTTGTCACGCGTGACCATTATAAAAACTTCATTCGGGTGGAGTGAGCTTGATGGCAAAAGTAGAGTTCGATTTTAATCAGATTAACGATTTGCCGGCGTTTTACCGCGACTTTGCGCATAAGTTTGCGCTGGATGAGGCGTTTGGCGCCAATCTGGATGCACTGTGGGACGTGGTGACTGCCGACATCGGCTTGCCGGTGGAGATAGAATTCACCCATCTCAACGCCCGCAGCAAACGACGCTTTGGCGCGATTATCCTGCTGTTTGAAGAGGCGGAGGAAGAGCTGGAAGGCAGCCTGCGTTTCAATATTCGTGAAAGCAGCGGTGAACCTGCACATCACCGGGGATGAATCGAGTTCATCCCGTGGTGACGGCGGCGATCATTGGGCGGTCTCGGCCAGATCGCGCAGGTATTGGAATATTTGACGGTAAGCTTTCGGCGGCTTGTTAGCGGCTTTCTCTTTCTGTGCGTTACGCACCAGTGAGCGCAGCTGCTGACGATCGGCTTCTGGATACAGCGCCAGGATCGGCGGGATTGCATCATCGCCTTCTTCCACCAGGCGGTCACGCAGCGCTTCCAGCTTGTGGAACAGCGAAACCTGTTGGTTATGGCGGTTCTTCAGCTTGTCGAGCGCGGTCTGAATCGGCTCTATGTCGCGGGCACGCAGCATCTTGCCAATCAGTTGCAGCTGACGACGGCGGCCTTCTTTCTTGATCTTCTGCGCCAGTTCAATCGCAGCGCGCAAATCTTCATCCAGCGGGATGCGTTCCAGCGCGTTCTTACCCAGCTCGACCAGTTCGACACCCAGGTCTTTCAGCGCTTCGGCATCACGTTTAATTTCACTTTTACTGACCCAGATAATCTCGTCATCTTCCTCGTCAATGTTCTCCGGGACATCGTCGAGCCAGTCTTCAGGCTGTTTGTTCATGGTAGGCTCCGTTAAAAAGAGGCTAATCCTAACAGGTTGCCGGCTTTATGCGAAATTCCACGCGGTTCCTGTTAGACTCAAAAGCATAAATCTCATGATTTTTGCGCGTGACTCCGCGCGCAACCACGCCGCCACGGCACTTTTCTCAACGATTTTCTGATTAAGTATGGCAGATTGATGAAAGTAGTCACTCAAGTTGCAGAACAGCGCAAGGCGCTGGAACAGGCCGTCTCACAGGCTTTGGAACTGGCGCGCGCCGGCTCCGATGCGGCAGAAGTTGCCGTGACCAAATCTACCGGTATCAGCGTCAGCACCCGCTTCGGCGAGGTGGAGAACGTTGAGTTCAACAGCGATGGTGCGTTGGGCATTACCGTCTATCATCAGCAACGCAAAGGCAGTGCTTCTTCTACCGATCTCAGCCCGGATGCCATTGCCCGCACCGTGCAGGCGGCGCTGGATATTGCCCGCTATACCTCGGTGGATCCGCATGCAGGTCCGGCAGAGAAAGACCTGTTGGCGTTTGAAGCACCGGATCTTGATCTGTTCCACCCGGCAGAGCTGGACGCCGATCGCGGTATCGAACTGGCTGCTCGCGCCGAACAGGCGTCACTGGCGGCGGATAAACGCATCACCAACACTGAAGGCGGCAGTTTTAACAGCCACTACGGTATCAAGGTGTTCGGCAACAGCCACGGCATGCTGCAAAGTTATTGCTCCAGCCGACATTCATTGTCGAGCTGTGTGATTGCCGAGCAGGGCGGTGATATGGAGCGTGATTACGCCTATACCATCGGCCGTGCCATGAGCGATCTGGAAAGCCCTGAATGGGTGGGCCAGGAATGTGCCCGTCGCACTTTGTCGCGTCTGGCACCGCGCAAGCTGTCGACCATGACTGCCCCGGTCCTGTTCGCCTCGGAAGTGGCGACCGGTCTGTTCGGCCACCTGGTTGGCGCCATCAGCGGCAGCAGCGTCTATCGTAAATCGACCTTCCTGCTGGATTCGTTGGGCAAGCAGATCTTACCGGACTGGCTGACCATTGAAGAGCATCCGCACCTGCTGAAAGGGCTGGCTTCCACGCCGTTCGACAGCGAGGGCGTACGTACCCAACGGCGCGACATTGTTAAAGATGGCGTGCTGCAAACCTGGCTGATGACCAGCTACGCGGCGCGTAAGCTCGGCATGCACAGCACCGGCCATGCGGGCGGCATTCACAACTGGCGCATCGCCGGGCAGGGCAATGACTTTGCCGGCATGCTCAAGCAGTTGGGTACCGGCCTGGTGGTTACCGAGCTGATGGGCCAGGGTGTCAGCGGCATTACCGGTGACTACTCACGCGGTGCTGCCGGTTTCTGGGTGGAAAATGGGGAGATCCAGTATCCAGTCAGTGAGATCACCATCGCCGGTAACCTGAAAGACATGCTGCGCAATATTGTCAGCGTGGGCAGCGATATCGAAACCCGCAGCAATATCCAGTGCGGCTCCGTATTGCTGCCGGACATGAAAATCGCCGGTCAGTAATCTCTGCTACGGCTGGCCGCTTCTGTTGCCAGCCGCATCTCTCTTCTTTCCTTCCCCCGTTTTAACCTTGCTTACAAATCTTCGGTTTCGGTTTTCAGCGCCCTTGCCTATGGTTAGGCTGGGTCAAATAAAACAATAACCGGAAGGTGAGCAAGCATGTCGAACAAACTGAAAGCGCTGTTGGCGTTGGCGCTGCTGGGTGCCAGTACACTGGCGGTCGCGGCCGATCTGGCCGACGATATGGATACCATCGCAGGCAATTACAAAAAGGTGCTGAGCACCGATTCCACGGATACTCTCAAACAAAGCCTGCAGAATATGCGTGCCGCGGCGGTAGATGCCAAGCAAAGCAAGCCGCCGAAAATGGAAGACAAAGCCAACGATAGCCCAGAGATAAAAGATTTTCACCACGGGCTGGATACGTTGATCGGCCAGATCGATCAGTCGCTGGCGCTGGCCAACCAGGGCAAGCTGGCCGAAGCCAAACAGGTCGCGCAGGGCTTCAAGCAAACTCGCGACACCAACCACAAGAAATTCCGTTAAGCCCTTTCGCGCCGTTCTGAAGCCAGATAGCAGGATGGCGCCTGCCCCAGCACGCGGCGAAACATGGTTGCAAACGCCGCGCTGCTTTCATAACCCAATTCCAGAGCCACCTGAGTGACGCTACTGCCTTCGGCCAATTGGGCCAGCGCCAACACCACGCAGGCCCGCTGACGCCATTGTGAAAATGACATGCCGGTTTGATCCCGGAACAAGCGGCTGAAGCTGCGGATACTCATATACAGGCGTGTAGCCCACACCTGCGGTGAGTCGTGCGCGTCGGGCTGCTGCAGGAATCTCTGGCACAGTTCCCCCAGTCGCCGATCGGCAGGCAGCGGGATGTGCAGCGGCAGGGACTGCAGCTGGGCAAGCTCATGTAACAGCAAACTGACCAGCGCGCCATCCCGACCTTGCTGCTGATACTCGAGGGGCATATCGACTGCCGCCATCAACAGTTGGCGCATCAGCGGTGTCACGCTAACCACCTGACAAACCTGAGGCTGAGAGGCCAGTAGCGCCGTCGGTTCAATGTACAGGCTGCGGGTCGTGACGCCGACCATTCTCACCTCGTGCGGCATCTGTGGCGGCAGCCACACCGCCCGCTGTGGTGGCACAAGCCAGTTACCCTGGAGGGTAAATACGTGCATCACCCCGGTGGCACCATAGAGTAGCTGAGCGCGCCTGTGGCTGTGCATGGGCAACAGATGGCCTGAAGGGTAGTCGGTCCCTATGGCAATCACCGGCCTCGGCACGTGGTCGAGGTCATCAATACGTACGTTGCGCATAAACCCTGTCGTTGTGTAGTTTGGCCGAAACGCAATGATAGTTGGCCTTTCATATAAAGCAAGCCAGTCGCCATCACTCTACTATCAGGGCAGAAAAATAACGCTGCCTTGGTGGCGAGGTATTTTATTGTTGATTGAACCCTCATTATTTTACGCCGGGGCAGGGTGGGTTATCTCACCTGTGTAATACAAGAAGTTAATAAGGAATAAATGACTGTTTATTCCAACACCTGAAGCAATAGTTATTCTTTTAATGCTGTGACTATAAGGTGATATTTCATGTATAAGATCGGTGTGATTGGTGGTGGCGCGGCGGGTATTTCTTTTGCGTATAACTTTATTAAGAATAAGGCGATTAATAATTGCAATAAGCATCTTTCGCTGAAGGTTTATGACAAACAAGGTTTTAATGGTGGCATGGCTTACAGTAGTGACTTCGATAGCCATATCCTCAATATGACGCCGGAGAACATGTCGGCGGATATTTTTGACCGTGCGCATTTTTCCGATTGGATCTCGATGCATTTCCCTCGCTACTGTAAAGACCGCTATCCGCCTCGCTGGGTTTATAAAGACTATCTCGATTTTATTCGCGATATGTCGGTGTTTATGGCGGCTGACAGCAACGTTACGCTGAATTTTATTACCGCTGAAGTCGAAGCGATCGGCTCGCATTCCGGGGGGTATTTGTTGACCACCGCCGGTGGCGCTGCGGAGCAGATGAACGCGTTAGTGTTGTGTTCGGGGCATAATGAAGCGGAAAGCCTGTATCCGATTGATGGCGTTATTGCCTACCAGGCTAATCGGGAATTGCCGGCTATCAGCCCTGCTTCAGCAGTCGGTGTGATTGGCTGTAGTCTGACGGCGATAGACGCGATTATCGAGCTGATTGAACGGGTGGGCGCGAGTGATATATCCGCTTTGTCGCGTTCCGGATTATTCCCCAGCGTGCAGCCTGCACTGATGCGCGCACCGCCACCCGCATTCAGGCAACGCCTGGTCCGTTTCGTCGCCGACCATAGCTATATCGACGCGCATCAGTTGGTTCATGTGATTAACGCGGCGCTGGAGCAATACTACCCAGGTCCGGAGCGGCTGACGGTGCTGTCGGCGATGGGGGCCGGTAAGGATTGTTATCGCGATCTGGCTGAAAGCCTGAGCCGGGCGCGCTTCGCCCGTGAGCATATTTGTAGCTACCTGGCCGCTATCCATCCTGCGGTGTGTGAGGCTTGGGTAAAAATGGATGAAAATAATCGACAGGTATTTATGCGCTTCTATAATTCGTCTTGGATGCGCAACCGGCACGCCATGCCATTAAAAAATGCCAATAAAATTATCACTGCATTTGAATGCCAACGGCTGCGTGCTTTTGGCGGTGTGATCAATATCGAGAAGAACGATCAAGGTTTTAAAGCTTTTTGCCATAATACGGCGGTTCATACCCAATATCTGCTTAATTGCACGGCCCCTTCTTATCAAATGAAACCAAACCGGTTAAACGACACTTTGTTGCAGGGTGGCCTGGTGCAAGAAAATATATTTGGCGGCGTGAAGTGTGATCCCCTGACACTAAAAATACCGGACGAACAGGGCAATGAACAAAACCTTTACTCTCTGGGTGCTCCGGCGAAAGGGGATCTTTTTTATACCTCGGCAATGGAATCCATAACCCGGGATATCAGTAAAATAGTTTTCAATAACAGCATATTTAATACCAAGAAGGTAACAGTATGAAAAACGTAGCGCTATTTGTTGGCAACGATATTTTTTCCTGGTTGGCATGTCAGGATGTTATTAGCGCCTTAAACAAGGAGTGTACTTTTACGGTTTATTTTCCCCTGGCGAAAGCGTCGAGCCGTTTGCAGGAGCCTGCGGTGCGGCAACTGGGGCTTTATGAGCGTCAGGTGCTGAATGACTTCGTCTTTCCCTTTGCCAGCCGACATGCCGATGTTTGCCAGGGGGCTTATCAGGCACCGCAGGTTTTCCTGGCGGGCGCTGCGGTGAATGCGCATCGTATTACGAATATCAATGACCGCGCCTTTATCAGCAGCTTGGGAAATATGGATGCGGTGATTTCATTGCGCTGTTATCAGAAGTTTTCTGCTGACTATGTACGGGCTTTCAGCCAGCGCGGTAAATTGCTGTGGAACCTGCATCCAGGGGATTTGCCGCATTATCGCGGCGTCATGACGCTCTTTCGTGCCATGATGAACGGTGAGGAACGCTGCGCATTAACGTTGCACGAGATGGATGAGCAATGGGATGCCGGCCCGGTGATCGCTCGCCAGCCCGCCGAACTGCGCTATGACCTTTCATTTTTGGAAAATATGTTGCTGCTGGGGATCCGTTCCGGCGCCTTTTTGGCGAATCAGTTAATGCGGGTGGGTGAGCGGAAACCGATAACCGTGGAACGGCAAGGCGACTACCGTTATTGGGGCTTCCCGGATGCACAAACCCTGGAACAGGCACAGGCGGTGGGGATTGAACTCGTCGACCATGATGCTATTCGCCGCCATTACCTGGCTTTGTTTGTCGGCGATGCATTCCATGCGTTGGCCGGTCAGTTCGCAGCCGGTTTTGATGATTTCATTCGGGCGCATAGCCATGATTGAGACGCTGGTCATCCTCGGTGCCGGTTTTATTACCGGCATCACCACCATTTTGTTCGGTTTTGGCGGCGGCTTTGTGGTGGTGCCCTTTGTTTATCATTTGGTTGCCGCTTCGGGCGAACAGTCAGGTCAGGCAATGCATATCGCGGTGGCGACCTCGACGGCGGTGATGATCCTGAATTCGGGCTATGCCACCTTCACCAACTGGCGCAGCGGCAACCTGCTGCGTGAAACCATCGTCCCGCTGATCTATTTTATCGGCATTGGCGCTGCGTTGGGGGCTTTTGCCTCCAGCTTGCTGGAAGACGGGGTGGTTAGGCTGCTGTTTGTAATTTATATGCTGGTGACGATCGCAGATTGCCTGTTCAGACAGGGTTTTTTAGTCAAGCCGGCTCGTGCGGTGCTGTCAAAGGCAACCCTGTGGATCGGGGGGCCATTAATCGGGGTGATTGCTACTATGCTCGGCGTGGGGGGAAGTGTGCTGACGGTGCCTTTATTGCGTCGGCATGGCTACGAAATGAAGCATTGCGTCAGCGCGGCCAATCCGTTGTCGATCCCGGTCGCCGTCATTGGTGCATTGATGTATGTCGGATTGGGTTGGAAGGAAATGACCGGGCCGCAATACCTGGGCTATGTCAATCTCACCATTCTTGGGCTGCTGGTGGCTGCAGGTATTTCGGGGATCCTGTTTGCCAAAAGGTGGTTGCCGAAGGTCAACGACAGGCTGCATGCCAGAATTTACGTGTTGTTGTTGATCCTGGTTTTGATCGCTATCAGCTTGTAAGACACAGACAGAAAGGGCGGTAAGGTACCGCCCCGATAACCATTTAGCGGTGGTATTCACCCGCCGCTTCCGGCTGGTACAACAGTTCCAGCACTTCGATATGCGCTTCTTCACCGTTTGGCAACTGCCAGGTAATCTGGTTACCTATATGCATGCCCAGCAGCGCTGCGCCCAGTGGCGCCATCACAGAAAGCTGCTCGTGGCTATCCTTCAGCGAAGCCGGGTAAACCAGCGTACGCACGTGTTCTTCTGCCGTATGCAGGTCGCGGAAACGTACGCGGCTGTTCATGGTCACCACGCTGGCTGGGATCTGGGACGGCGGCAGGATTTCGGCGCGATCCAGCTCGATGTTCAGCGCAGCGGCGACATCGGTGTTGGCATAGGCCGGTTGTGCCAATAGCGCATCCAGGCGCTCCGCATCCAGCTCATTAATAGTAATGGTTGGTTTGGTCATTCCACTCTCCAGTCAAATCAAAGGGCGCAGGTTACGCGCCCATAAATTCGGAAAAACAGCACAAAAGCAACACCCCCCGCGCCAGAGGAGCGGGGGGTGTTGTTGATGTCGAATTGTCTTACCGATAGTAGGCGGTTAAGCGGGGAAAAGAAAGAGATCCCGATCACGAAGCTTTTCACCACCGCTGCGCGAACTGGAAACAGTTTGTGGTGTTATCTTTTTGTAATTTAATTGAATTATCTGGCAAATACCTATTTTGCGAAATGGATCCCTGACGGTCACTGAATTTCCACTTCCAACTGGAAAAAAACACGCTACACAGAAAATCTTCCCGGGGTTAGGGTAAAGACATCAGAGAAGGCGGGTTATTCAGGTGATGCGCTATGCGATTGACAGAATCATGTTTGGATCTAGGGGTACTGAAAAGTGAATGATGGATCTGCTGCGAGAGAAAATAGTGAGCAACCCGATATCAGTCAGGCCGGGGCGATAACCGAGCAGGTGCTTACTGATATTACCGCGATGCTGAGCGCAGAAGGCATTTATACCAATGCCGTACAGCAACAGATGCTGGAATCGCATATTCGCGCCATGGTGCTACGCTCAATAACCGGCGAGCCTTTGCCTGAGGTGGATAAATCATTGTTTGATGAAATCTCAGAGGAATCAATGAAAATGGCGGAAAGGGTCGTGGATCCATTTAGCACTCTACCGATAGAAGAAGCTTATTTGCTTTCCGTACATTTTGAAGTGGCAAAAGATAATAACCAATAGCAGTTAACGAATTAATTTAATCAGGAGAAATACCATGGGTCAGATTACCGTAGTGATTGGCGATCGTTTGGGTAAAGGTCAAAAAGTGGGGCAGGGCATTGAAAACGCAGGTGGAAAAGCCATTGTGATCCCAGGCGTAGCGGCAGACATGAAACTCGGCGACGTGATGAAAGCGGAAGGCGCGCAGTTGGGTATTTCTTTCTGCGGCAGCGGCGGTGCTGGTGCGATTACCGCTCAAACCAAATACGGCTATAAAGCCAAATACGGCATGCGCTCGATTGATGAAGGTGTGACGGCAATTAACGAAGGCTGCACTGTGTTAGGTTTCGGTTTTATGGATAAAGAAGAACTGGGCCAGAGGCTGGTTGAAGCTTACGTTAAAAAACACGGCAATCCGTAATGAAAGAGCAATATACAACGTCGGTAAAGGTGGAGGGTAAGGGCGACAGCAAAGCGAAAGCTTTTGCTTCCGCCTTGGCCAATGTGCAGGGCGCGGTATTAAAATCCACCAGTAATATTCTGCTGCGTATTGAACCGCAGGATGTCAGCGTATTAAAAGCGGAAGAGAAAATAACAAAAGAAAAATTTCTGTTCTTCTTTCTGCCGCGCGAAAGAAAGAACTATTCCGTTACTCTGGAAATAACCGTGAACGTGACAATCATCAATACAGAAAAAGTTGTCTTCGTCGCGAAATAAAAACGTTAGCATAAATCAAAGGGTATACTGATGTTTTTAATCATCTTATTTAAGTCGCTTATTATAGGTGGACTGGTGGGGGTTGGCGTAGGGGCCGGCGCCGCACGTATGTTCCATGCCCCGACCACACAGGGCATGGGCGCTTTCCGCACCCTGGGCGAGCTGAACTCCTGCGAGGGCGATCCGGCTTCTCATTTCTCATTCGGTCTGGGCTTCTTCTTCAACGCCTGGGCGTCTTCCGTGGCGGCGGGGGCCTTCACGCAGGACGTTGACCACCGCATCATCCCACATTGGGGGGCGGCGGCGTTGATGGTCAAAAACCGCAACCTGGCGCAAACGCTGCACGATCCGAAAAAAATGGCTATCGCCTGCGGCATTATCGGCATGCTGGTAGTGGCTTTCCTCAACACTACTGCTTCTGCAGTGCCTGCTGCGCTGCAGGTCACGGCGATTAAAGTATTGGTACCGGCCGCTAACCTGCTGGTGAACACCGTGATGCCGGTGATCTTCTGGCTGGCGGCGATCGACGCCGGGCGTCGCTCCGGTTTCTGGGGCACCATCTTCGGTGGCCTGGCGCAGTTGATCATGGGTAACGCCGTACCGGGTCTGGTGCTGGGTATCCTGATCGGTAAAGGCGTGGAAGAGAGTGGCTGGAACAAAATCACCAAGATCATGATGGCGGTGATCGTGCTGTTGTTCGTGCTGAGCGGTTTCTTCCGCGGCTTCGACATGAAAGTCCTCGAGTCCTTCAGCCTCGGTGTGCCGGGCTGGCTGGATGCCATTCACAATACCCTGAGCGGTAAATAAGGAGCTGGATGATGGAAGAACAAACCCAAAAAGGCTTCTGGTATGCCGACTGGTCATTCCCGATTTTTGTTGGCCTGCTCTCTTCCGGCGTGTTCGCCGGGACGCACATGTACTACCTGTATGGCATCGGTGCCTTTAACGAAGTGGCCTTCGTATCCATGCTGCGGGCCGGAATGGACACCGGCGTTTATGGCGCGGTTGCGGCATTCGGTGCCAGCTTCCTGTTTGCGCGCATCATCGAAGGCTCGCTGGTGGGGATCCTGGACATCGGCGGTGCGATCCAGACCGGTGTAGGGTTGGGGGTGCCGGCACTGTTGCTGGGGGCGGGGATTATCTTCCCGGTCGCCAACTTTGCTGCCTCGCTGATAACGGGTCTGGTGATTGGTTTGGCGATTGGCTACCTGATCATTCTGGCGCGTAAATTCACCATCAATCAGAGCAACTCCACCTACGGGGCTGACGTGATGATGGGGGCCGGTAACTCCTCAGGCCGCTTCCTGGGGCCGTTGATCATCCTATCTGCGATGACCGCCTCAATCCCTATTGGCATTGGTTCACTGCTCGGCGCACTGCTGTTCTATATCTGGAATAAGCCAATCACCGGTGGGGCGATCCTCGGGGCGATGCTGTTAGGGGCTATTTTCCCGGTAGCCATCGCTTAAATGCGACTGTGATTGTCGGGGAGCGGTTCGCCGCTCCCCTGCTTGAAAAGGAGTAATGCAGTATGTATGACTTAGTGATCAGACGCGCCAGACTGGCGGATGGCCGGTTGGTCGATTTGGCGGTGCAGGATGGCAAGATTGCCGAGGTAGGGCAGTTGGCTGACGACGTTAGTGCTCATCGGCACTGGGATCTGGCGGGTCAGCACCACCTGAGCGCCGGTTGGATCGATTCCCACGTGCATTGTTACCCCTCTTCGCCGATTTACCATGACCAACCGGATTTGGTCGGCACCGCCTGCGGAGTCACCACGGTGGTCGACGCCGGTAGCACCGGCACCGATGATATCGATGCGTTTTATGCGTTGACACGCAGTGCCAAAACCAACGTCTTCGCCTTCCTGAATATTTCACGTATTGGCCTGCTGCGGCAGAACGAACTGGCCGATCTGGCGGATATCGATAAGCAAAAAGTCAGCCAGGCAATTGGCGACCACCCGGGCTTTATCATCGGCATCAAGGCGCGTATGAGCAGCAGCGTGGTTGGGCAGAATGGCACCCGGCCGCTGGTACTCGCCAAAGAGATCCAGCAGGAAAACAACCTATTGCCACTGATGGTGCATATCGGCAATAACCCGCCGGATCTGGACGAGATTGCCGATCTGCTGACCCGTGGCGACATTATCACCCACTGCTACAACGGCAAACCGAACCGTATTCTGACCCCGGCGGGCACACTGCGTGAATCTATCCAGCGCGCATTAAAGCGTGGTGTGTTGCTCGACGTCGGCCACGGTACCGCCAGTTTCAGCTTTGAAGTCGCCCGGCAGGCGATTGCGCTGGGCATTTTGCCGCATACCATCAGTTCCGATATTTATTGCCGCAACCGCATGGCCGGGCCGGTACACAGCCTGGCGACGGTGATGTCCAAATTCTTCAGCGTCGGGTTGTCGCTGCCGCAGGTGATCGCCTGCGTGACCGAGAACGCCGCCTCGGCGCTGCGCCTGGTCAACAAGGGCCGGCTTGACGTGGGCTGCGATGCCGATTTCACCTTGTTTGATCTCCGCCAGGGGCCGCAGGTATTTGCCGACTCAGAAGGGCAATCGGCCACCGGCCAACAGTTGCTGGTTCCGCTGGCTGCCGTCGTGGCCGGGGAAATCCTATTAACCGATGAAGGGAAAGCCGCTCATGTCTTCGATTTATGAAAAATATAATTTAAAGCAGGTCATTAACACTTCCGGTCGTATGACCATGCTCGGTGTGTCCACGCCGCGTCAGGACGTTATTGACGCCGTTGATTATGGCCTGAATCACTATTTTGAAATCAAGGATCTGGTCGACAAGACCGGTGCCTACATTGCCAACCTGCTGAACGTCGAAGATGCGGTGATCGTTTCCTGCGCCTCGGCGGGCATCGCCCAGTCGGTGGCGGCCCTGATCGTCAAAGATAACGCCAACCTGCTGGTGAACCTGCACTCCGCGCCGATCACCGTTCCGCGTGAGATTGTGCTGCCGCGTGGCCATAACGTTAACTTTGGCGCGCCAGTGGACACCATGGTCGCACTGGGGGGCGGCAAGGTGGTCGAAGCGGGCTACGCCAACGAGTGTTCTGCCGAGCAGCTCGAAGCCTGCATTACGCCGCAGACCGCCGCTATTCTCTACATCAAGTCGCACCACTGCGTGCAGAAAAGCATTCTTTCCGTTGAACAGGCGGTGGTGGTGGCGCGCAAACATAACCTGCCATTGATCGTCGACGCCGCGGCGGAAGAAGATTTGCTGTGCTACTACCAGATGGGAGCCGACCTGGTGGTTTACAGCGGCGCCAAAGCCATCGAAGGGCCAACCAGTGGGTTGGTGATCGGCAAGAAGCAATACGTTGAATGGGTGAAGCTGCAATCCGGCGGTATCGGCCGGGCAATGAAAGTCGGCAAAGAGGGCATTCTCGGCCTGACGCAGGCGATCGAAAGCTATCTGACGCTGGAGAAAACCACCGGCCAGCAAATGGTAGAAAGAATGACGCCGTTTATCGACAGTCTGAATACCCTGACCGGCATCAGCGCCAAAACCGTCTGGGACAGCGCCGGCCGCGACATTGCGCGGGCGGAAATCACCTTTGACGAAGCGATGCTCGGGCATTCGACCTACGACATCGTGCAGGCGCTGAAAACCGGCGAGATCGCCATCTACTTCCGTGGCTATAAGGCCAACGAAGGCAAGATTGAAGTAGACGTGCGCAGCGTTGACCAACAACAGCTGATGACCGTCTTCACCTGTATTAAAAATCTGTTTACGGAGAAACAAGCATGAAGCTGCAACCTAACTACTATCGCGATCGCGTGTGCCTCAACGTATTGGCCGGATCGAAAGACAATGCGCAGGACATCTATTCGGCAGCGGAAGGGCATGTGCTGGTGGGCGTTCTCTCCAAGAACTACCCGGACGTCGACAGTGCGGTGGCGGACATGCAGCGCTATGCACGGCTGATTGAAAATGCGCTGTCAGTGGGATTGGGCGCGGGCGATCCGAAACAATCGACGATGGTCAGCCTGATTTCCCAACGGGTGCAACCACAGCACGTGAACCAGGTGTTTACCGGTGTCGGGGCCAGCCGCGCGCTGTTGGGACAACATGACAGCGTGGTGAACGGTCTGGTATCGCCTACCGGCCGCGTCGGCTGGGTGAAGATCTCGACGGGCCCACTGAGCGCTGCTGCGCCAGACGGCATTGTGCCGGTGGAAACCGCCATTGCCCTGTTAAAAGACATGGGCGGCAGCTCAATCAAGTATTTCCCGATGGGTGGGCTGGCATGCAAAGAAGAATACCAGTATGTGGCCCAGGCCTGCGCCGAGCATGATTTTATGCTGGAGCCGACCGGAGGTATCGATCTGGAAAACTTCGAGCCGATCGTCGAGATCGCACTGGCCGCCGGTGTGAAACGGGTGATTCCGCATATCTACAGCTCAATCATCGATTCCTCCACAGGCAATACCCGCCCACAGGACGTCAAAACCCTGCTGGCAATCACCAAAAAGCTGGTGGGATAAACGCATTATCGGATGACGTAAGGCAGGGAGGCGACAGGCTCTGTATCCACAGGCGCGGGCACACCGCGCCGCTATCTATAATCAGGATAACTATGCGAAACTGGCAGTCTCCAACCCTACGCACCGCGTTAACCCTGGCGCTACTGGCGATGTCCAGCCCGGCGCTGCATGCTGAGGATGCAATGAAATCTACGTCATCTCATTTTGCTTATATCGGTACCTATAATCCCAACGGTGAAGGCGTTTACCGGGTGCAGGTTGACCCGGCCAGCGGAGTGCTGAGCGCCAGAACGCTGGTCAGCAAACAGGGCAATCCGGCGCAGCTCACCGTGGATGCCAAAGGCCAGACACTGTATGTCGCCAGCGAAGTGGCAAATTTTAACGGCACTAAACACGGCGGCATTATCGCTTACCGTATCAATCCATCCGATGGCAATTTGACGCAGCTGAACCAGGTCGATTCACAAGGCGCGGGGCCGGTATATCTTTCTCCTACGCCAAACGGCCGTTATCTGCTGGTAGCGAACTACGTCAGCGGCACCGTGGCTGCTTTGCCGATCGAGAGCGACGGCAAGCTGGGTAAAGCCAGTTCGGTGCAGCAACAGCAGGGGCCGGCAGGTGCCGGCAAGCCAGAAGGCGCGGTGGAAGGCAGTTTCGCCATCAGCGATCACAATGGGCCGCATGCGCATATGATCGCCAGCGATCCGAGCGGCAAGTTTGTATTCTCCACCGATCTCGGGCTGGATCGGATCTACCAGTGGCGCTTTGACGATGCCAGCGGCACGCTGACACCGAACGATCCGCCGTGGATCGCCGCGTCTTCCGCGGGTGCCGGTCCGCGTCACTTTGTATTCCATCCGGACGGTAAAACTGTGCTGCTGGTGAACGAAGAGGCTTCTACGCTGACCAGCTACCGTTTTGATAACCAAAAAGGTACTCTGAAACAGTTACATGTCGTCTCTTCGCTGCCCGCCGACTATAAGGGCACCAACTTTGCTGCCGGTCTGGTTCTCAGCGAGGACGGCAAAAATCTGTATGTTGCTAACCGGCTGCATAACAGCATCGCTCAGTTCAGCGTCGGCAGTGACGGTGAACTGCAGTCGGTGGCGGAAACCTGGACGCGCGGCGATTATCCACGCTCGTTAACGCTAAGTCCGGACGGACATTATCTGTATGCAATGAACCAACGCAGCGATAACGTCACCCGCTTCAGCGTAGACAAGGCCAGCGGCAAACTCAGCTTTGTTGAAGGCTATACGCCGGTGGGCAGCCCCTCGCAAATGGTGTTCTTGCCGGTGGCGAAGTAACTCGTTGCCCGCCTGATTCCCCAGGCGGGCACCTTAATTGACGGAAAGAGAATGGTGCGATTTCCCTACCCGCGTTTGGCCTATCTGTTCGATGCTCTGCAATCTGAGACTTTGCCCCAGGATGAGCTGGCGAAGCGCTTCGCGGTGTCCACCCGCACCGTGCGCGCCGATATCACCGCGTTGAACGATATTCTGGAAAAGTACGGCGCCCACTTTGTGCATAGCCGTGGGGCGGGCTATCGCCTGCAGATCGATGATGCCGCGCTGTTCAGCGCCCTGCAGCATCGGGAACGTAAGAAACATGCCACGCCACGCAGTGCGCAGGAACGGGTGCACTATCTGCTGATTCGTTTTTTGACCTCAGCCTTTTCTCTGAAGCTTGAAGATTTAGCCGATGAATGGTTTGTCAGCCGCGGTACGCTGCAAAACGACATGGCTGAGGTGAGAGAGCGCCTGGCGCACTACCAGTTGACGATTGAAACCAAACCGCGCTACGGCATGAAGCTGTTTGGTTCGGAGATGGCGATCCGCGCCTGTCTGACGGATCTGTTATTCCAACTGCACCTGGCCGACACCGAGAATCCGCTGCTCAACAATGAGATCCTGCTGCAACCGCAGGTAGCGAACTTTGCCGGGCTGTTGCATCCGTTGCTATCGCAATATGCCATCCGCCTGACCGACGAAGGCGAGCAATATCTGATTTTCTACTGTGCGGTGGCGCTGCGGCGCATTACCGACGGTTATCCGCTGCCGGACTTTGACGTTGAGGACGGCGATGACGCGGTACGCAAGGTATCGACCTGGCTGGCGGGGGAGCTGCGCAAAGCCAGCGGCAAAGAGGTGTCGATGGCGGAGGAAGCCTATCTGCGGGTGAATATCGCCGCGCGGCGGGTGCAGGAGGTACAGCCGACCGAGATCAATGCCGATGATGAAGAAGCGCTGGTGGATTACATCCTTTCGTACATCAACGCGCACTATAACTACAACCTGCAGGGCGACAAGCAGCTGCGTGCCGATCTGCTTACCCATATCAAGACCATGATCACCCGGGTAAAGTACCAGATTAATATTCCCAACCCGCTGTTGGCGAACATTAAACAGCACTACCCGATGGCCTATGATGTGACGCTGGCCGCGGTCTCCAGCTGGGGGAAATACACGCCTTATACCCTGAGCGAAAACGAGATCGGCTATCTGGTGCTGCACATTGGCGTTGGGCTGGAGCGGCATTACAACATCGGCTATGAGCGGCATCCGCAGGTGATGCTGGTGTGCGATACCGGTAACTCGACGGTACGTATGATCCAGGCGCAGATTGCACGTAAATACCCGCAACTGGTGATGACGCGCATCGTTTCGCTGCGTGATTACGAGGTGCTCAACCACATCGACGAAGACTTTGTGATTTCCAACGCGCGGGTCAGCGAAAAGAACAAGCCGGTGGTGGTGATGTCGCCGTTCCCTACCGAATACCAGCTCGAACAGCTGGGCAAGCTGGTGCTGGTGGATCGTACCAAGCCCTATATGCTGGAGAAATTCTTCGACGCCGAGCATTTTATGCTGGTCAACGAGCCGCTGACTCAGGCGCAATTGTTCCAGAAGGTATGCAGCCAGCTTGAACGTGAAGGCTACGTCGGCGATGATTTTTATCCGTCGGTGGTGGAGCGCGAGGCGATTGTCTCTACCTTGCTGGGCGAAGGGATTGCACTGCCGCACTCACTGGGGCTGCTGGCGAAAAAAACCGTGGTAGTGACGCTGCTGGCGCCGCAGGGTGTGGCCTGGGGAGAGGGCGAGGTTGCCCATGTGATTTTCCTGCTGGCGATCAGCAAGAGCGATTACGAAGAGGCGATGGCGATTTACGAGCTGTTCGTCACCTTTGTGCGCGAGCGTTCGATGAGCCGCCTGTTGGGCAGTGATAATTTCGAAAGTTTCAAAGCGGTGGCGCTGGACTGTTTAAGCCGGATCTAGTGGGGAATTATAGGGTGGAAGCCAGAGGGCGCAGCATGCAGCGCCCTCTGGCGGTTAGTCTTCGTCAAAACCGGAGTTAATCAGTTCGATCACGGCGGCCAGTGCCTTGGTTTCATCCGGGCCGGTGGCTTCCACTTCGATATGACGGCCCTGTGCGGAGTCCAGCATCAGCAGCGCAATCACGCTGCTGGCTTCGGCCTCGGTGCCGCTGTCATTGCGCAACATCACCTCGGCATCAAAGCTCTGCACCAACTCAAACAGCTTCATCGCCGGGCGCGCATGCATGCCCAGTTTATTTTTGATTTCAACCGTTTGCTTGACCGTCATTGTTTGCGTTTTTCCAGCGTGCGGTGGCGTGACTGCACGTTTTTGCCGCGTGAGCGGAAGTAGTCGGCCAACTGTTCCGCTACATAGACTGAACGGTGTTTACCGCCGGTACAGCCAATGGCGACCGTCAGATAGCTGCGGTTGTTGGTTTCCAGCATCGGCAACCACTGTTCCAGATAGCTGCGGGTCTGGTAGATAAAGTTATGCACTTCAGTGTGACGGTCGAGGAACGAGGCAACGGGCTTATCCAGGCCGGTCATCGGACGCAGTTTCGGATCCCAGTGTGGGTTTGGCAGAAAACGCACGTCGAACACGTAGTCGGCATCAATCGGGATGCCGTGCTTAAAGCCGAAGGATTCGAACACCATGGTCAGCTCGCGCTCGCGTTTACCCAACAGGCGGGTACGCAGCATTTCGGCCAGCTCATGCACCGACATTTCCGAGGTATCGATGATCAGATCGGCCCGGGAGCGCAGTGGCTCAAGCAGGTCGCTCTCTTCATCGATGGCGCTTTCCAGCGACAGGTTCTTGCTGGATAGCGGGTGCAGACGGCGAGTATCACTGTAGCGGCGGATCAGCGTATTACGGTCGGCGTCGAGGAACAGCAACTGCGGTGAAAAGCTGTCCGGCAGTTGGGTCATCGCATATTCAAACACTTCCGGCGATTCCGGCATGTTACGCACGTCGATGCTTACCGCAGCGGAGCTATTGCGTTCCGCCAGCGTATTGGCAAGCTGCGGCAGCAGTACCACGGGCAGGTTATCAACGCAGTAAAAACCCATGTCTTCCAACGCCCGCAAGGCGACGGATTTCCCTGAACCGGAACGGCCGCTGACAATCATCAGCACCATGTGGCAACTCCCCCTGGCATCTCAGTGGCGTTTATCGCCACCGCTAGAAACTTTATGATCCCGATCTGAACCGGGATCCATCGTGGCTAAACAGTATCGTTATCCGGGCTGGAAGTCACGCCAGCCGGGCGTTACTCGGTGATGATTTGGTAAAGCTCTTCGTCACTTTGCGCTGCCCGCAGGCGGCGGCATACGGTTTTGTCGGCCAGGCGCTTGGCGACCAGCGACAGGGTATGCAAATGGGTTTTACACTGGTCGGCCGGCACCAGTAAGGCGAACAGCAGATCGACCGGCTGGTTATCAATGGCGTCAAAGGCGATAGGTTGGTCGAGACGGATAAACACGCCAACGGCCCGCAGTGTGTCCTCTTCCAGTTTGCCGTGGGGAATAGCGATACCGTTGCCGATACCGGTGCTGCCCATGCGCTCGCGGGTGAGAACCGCGTCAAACACCACCTGTGGTGACAGGTTGAGCTGCTTGGCGGCCAGTTCGCTGATAATTTCCAAAGCCCGTTTCTTGCTGGTGCAATGGACGGAGCTTCTGGTGCACTCGATGTTTAACACCGAGCTTAATTGCATTGTTTCGTTGTTCATCTCATCTTCACTTAAAACCACACCAGCAAGCAGGAGGCTTGTGAGGTGATTTTTCGCCTTGTTTAACCCTTGATGGCTTATCGGCGCGATACCCATACAGGTAACGCGCCGATGGCCGAGGCTACGTTTGAGCCGTACCCGCTGACGGAAACGGCCCAGAATGTCAGTGTTGTTTCAGTTTGTCTTTATGTTTGTTCAATTGACGCGCCAGCTTGTCGATCAGGCTGTCAATTGCGGCATACATGTTCTCGTCTTCCGAGGTGGCGTGCAACTCGCCTCCATTCACGTGCACCGTCGCTTCCGCAATCTGCTGCACTTTTTCCACACTAAGAACGACATACACCTGATTTATGCGATCAAAATACTGTTCGAGTTTAGCGAACTTGGTGTTCACGAACTCACGCAAAGGTTCGGTGATTTCGATGTGGTGTCCGGTAATGTTGAGCTGCATAATGTCTTCCTTCTCAATAGAGGTCAAACCAACTGTTTACGTTGGTTGGACGGCGGGATGGACAAAGACTCTCGGTACTTGGCGACGGTACGCCGCGCCACAATGATCCCCTGGTCGGAGAGCAGGGTAGCCAGCTTGCTGTCGCTGAGCGGTTTGGCGGGGTTTTCCGCCGCGATCATTTTCTTCACCACTGCCCGGATCGCCGTAGAGGAAGCTTCGCCTCCGCTGTCGGTATTCACATGGCTGGAGAAGAAATATTTCAATTCGAAAATGCCGCGCGGACTGTGCAAAAACTTCTGCGTGGTCACGCGTGAAATTGTCGATTCATGCATCTCCACGGCCTGGGCGATATCCGCCAACACCATGGGCTTCATAAATTCAGCACCCTGTTCAAAGAACGCCTGTTGCTGTTCGACGATGCAGCGTGAGACTTTCAGCAGGGTGTCGTTTCGGCTTTCCAGGCTTTTGATCAGCCATTTCGCTTCCTGCAGATTGCTGCGGATGTACTGGCCGTCGCTGTCGTTACGCGCGCTGTTACCCATTGCGGCATACTGCTGGTTGATCTTCAAGCGTGGAATGCTGTCGCTGTTGAGCTCAACCGTCCAAACATCTTGCACCTTACGCACCAACACGTCCGGGATCACGTACTCGGATTCGCCGGTGTTGATCGACTGGCCCGGACGCGGATCGAGAGACTGAATCAGCTGCATCGCTTCTTTCAGTGTATCTTCTTTTGAGCGGGTTGTTCGCATCAGGCTGCGAAAGTCGTGGTTAGCCAGCAAGTCCAGATGTTCGCTGATGATCAGGCGTGCTTCAGCCAGGTATGGCGTGTCTTTGGCATACTGGGAAAGCTGAATCAGCAGACAATCGCGCAGATCGCGCGCGGCGACGCCAACCGGATCAAAACGCTGCACACGCTTCAATACCGCTTCGACTTCGTCCATTGTCACATTCTCGTCACCGATGCTCTCCAGAATGTCTTCCAGTGGCACGGTGAGATAGCCGGTGTCATCAACGGCGTCGACTATCGAGGTGGCGATAGCGGCATCGGTATCGGAGAACGGCGTCAGATCCACCTGCCACATCAGGTAGTCCTGTAGGGTCTGGGTGGTTTCGCCCTGATACACCGGCAGCTCATCGTCACTGTAATCGGTACGGGTACCGGACGGCGTACCGGCGGTGTAAATTTCATCCCAGGTGGCGTCCAGCGGCAGCTCTTCGGGCATGTCCTTCTGTTCCAGCGCCTCGCGGGTATCCAAACCTTCGGTTTCGACGGTCTCTTTGGCGTCGACTTCTTCGTGCAGATCGGTCTGTTCAAGCAATGGGTTGCTCTCTAACGCCAGCTGTATCTCCTGCTGGAGCTCAAGCGTGGACAACTGCAGCAGGCGGATAGCCTGCTGGAGCTGGGGGGTCATGGCCAGTTGTTGGCTAAACCTGAGTTGCAAACCTTGCTTCATAATCTTCAGTCTACTTCCGTTAACAGTCGTCCATCAGGACGCGCTGGCACTCAGAGGCGGAATTCTTCGCCCAGATAAACGCGTTTCACCTGCTCATCGGCCAGAATAGCATCCGGCGTGCCGTGAGCAATCAGTTTGCCCTGGCTGACGATATAGGCGCGTTCACACACGTCCAGCGTTTCTCGCACGTTATGGTCGGTGATCAGCACGCCCAGGCCGCTGTCACGCAAGTGCTCGATAATTTTTTTAATGTCGATAACGGAAATCGGGTCAACCCCGGCGAAGGGTTCATCTAACAGGATGAATTTCGGGTTAGCCGCCAGGGCACGGGCGATCTCGACGCGGCGGCGTTCACCACCGGACAGCGCCTGGCCCAGGTTGTCGCGCAGGTGGGTGATATGGAATTCTTCCATCAGCTCTACCGCACGGTCTGCACGCTGCTCACTGCTGAGATCGTCACGGATCTCCAGTACGGCCATCAGGTTGTCATACACGCTGAGGCGGCGGAAGATCGACGCTTCCTGCGGCAAATAGCCGATGCCACGACGCGCACGGGCGTGCAATGGCAGCAGACTGATGTCTTCTTCGTCAATCACGATACGTCCGGCATCACGCTGAACGATACCGACCACCATGTAGAAAGTGGTGGTCTTGCCGGCGCCGTTTGGCCCCAGCAGGCCGACGATCTCGCCGGATTTCACTTTCAGGCTGACGTCTTCAACAACTTTACGGCCCTTGTAGGCTTTCGCCAGGTTTTCTGCGATGAGTGTAGCCATAGATGATTAGTTACTCTTCTTTTGCCCGTTTTTGTCTTGCAACTGCGACGGTACCAGAACCGTAGTCACGCGTTTACCTTTGTCGCTGAACGCCTGCATTTGCTGCTGTTGCACCAGATAGGTGATGCGATCGCCTTTTACGTTGCTGTCGAGCTGTTCCAGATAGGCATTCCCGGTCAGGGTCACCAACTGCGACGCCACATCGTAACGGACTTTCTGCGCATGGCCTTTTACCGGCTTGCCGCTGTCTTGCATCTGATAGAAGGTGACCGGATTACCAAAGGCTTCGATATAAGTCTTGTTCTGATCACCGCCCGGCCGGGTCACCACCACCTTGTCCGCTTTGATATCGATAGTGCCCTGCTTGATCACCACGTTATCGGTAAAGGTGCTGACGTTGCTCTGCATATCCAGAGACTGTTTCAGCGAGTCAATGCTCACCGGTTGGTTGGAGTCGGACTTCAGTGCCCAGGCTGGGGCGCTGGCGGCCAAAATCAAGCTGCCGATCAACAGATTACGGCTTTGTTTGTTGGTTCTGAATTTCATAGTTGGTCTTAACCTTATCAATCAGCTCAGCGGTTTTGGCCCGCAGGTTCCCACGCATTTTCATGCCGTTAGAGGTGAAGTTCGTCCCGTAGAGCGTCACTTCGTCATCCGAAGCCACATCCTGGGTCACCAGGTTCACCTGAGCATTGTCCGTTTTAATTTTTTCCAGCTGTGAGGTGGTGGTCAGGCTGTTCACCTCGACATGGCCGTAAAGATACAGCATCCGGTCTTTAGTCAGTTTGGCGCGATCGGCGCGAACTGACCAGGTAGCCACCGCGTTTTCATCAAACAGCGTCATCACCGGCTGGGTAAACCAGCTTAATTCATCGGCGGTATAATACTTGACGTCTTCCGCCACCAGCTTGTAGCTCAGCTTGCCGGTCGGATTGTACACTATGGTGACCGTATGCTGGCTCTGATAAGTCGGATCCTGGCTGTTAGCCGGTCCCGGCACGGCATCGTCATTGACATCAGTCATGTTCCAGCCAATCAGCGCCAATGCGATCACCGCCAGCAGGATGGTGATCCAAAGTTTGGTTTTACTCATATCGACAGCCCTTTGGCGTCCTCCAGCTTGTTCTGAGCCAAAAGAATAAGGTCACACAGCTCGCGCACCGCACCGCGGCCGCCGGCAATGCGGGTAATATAGTGGGCGCGTGGTAACAGCAGCGGGTGTGCATCTGCCACCGCAACCGACAGGCCAACCTGCGCCATCACCGGCCAGTCAATCAGGTCGTCGCCAATATAGGCTACCTGATCTGCCGTTAACGACAGTGTATCCAACAGTTCGCGGAAGGCCAAAAGCTTATCGGATTGCCCCTGATAAAGGTGGGTAATACCGAGGGTTTTTGCCCGATCTTCCAGCAATTTGGCAGAGCGGCCGGTGATGATCGCCACTTCAATATCCGAGGTTTTCAGGCAGCGGATGCCGTAACCGTCGCGTACGTTGAAGGCTTTTAACTCTTCGCCGTTGTTGCCCATGAAGATCAGGCCGTCTGACAGCACGCCATCGACATCACAAATCAGCAGGCGGATTTTGCCGGCACGCGCCATGACGTGTTGTTCTACAGGCCCGTAGCAGGTTTCAACCAGACTCATTGAGTTCTCTTCCATAATTAAACGACGCCGGCGCGCAGCATGTCATGCATATGTACCACACCCAGCAATTGGTCGCCATCGGCAACCAGTACTGCGGTGATATGGCGTTGCTGCATCAGGTTCAGCGCGTCTACCGCCAGCAGGTTCGGGCGCACTCGCACGCCGCCGAGCGTCATGACATCGACAATCTTGGCTTCGTTGAGATTGATGCCCATATCAAATATCCGCCGCAGGTCACCATCGGTAAAGATACCGGCGATCTTCATCAGATCGTCACAGATGACCGTCATGCCCAGATTTTTGCGGGTGATTTCCAGCAGGGCATCACGTAGCGAAGCATCGGCACTGACGTGGGGAATTTCATCACCGCTGTGCATGATGTCGCTCACGCGTAGCAGCAGTCGGCGGCCCAGCGCGCCACCTGGGTGCGACAGTGCAAAATCTTCCGGCGTAAAACCGCGGGCCTTCAGCAGGGCGACAGCTAATGCATCGCCCATCACCAGGGTAGCTGTGGTGCTGGTGGTCGGGGCCAGGCCAAGCGGGCAGGCTTCCTGCGGCACTTTAATGCACAGATGAATATCCGCCGCTTTGCCCATCGAACTTTCCGGATTGTTGGTCATGCAGATCAACGGGATTTGCTGGCGTTTCAATACCGGGATCAGCGCCTGAATTTCGTTGGACTCACCCGAATTGGAAATGGCGAGCACGATATCCTGTGCGGTCACCATGCCGAGATCGCCGTGGCTGGCTTCCGCAGGATGAACAAAGAACGAAGGCGTGCCGGTGCTGGCGAAGGTGGCGGCAATCTTACAGCCGATATGGCCGGATTTACCCATGCCCATCACCACCACTTTGCCGGTGCAGTCGGCGATCAACTCACAGGCGCGAGTAAAGTCTGCATTGATGTATTGATCGAGCTGGGCCAGCCCGTCACGCTCAATCTGCAGCACTTCTTTGCCTGCCTGCTGAAAATCAAAGCCCGGTTGCAACTGAATGTTCGACATGCTCATTCCCATCGGTCATACCCGTCAGCTTTCAAGTTGCCGCCTGGCTGCAACTTGAAAGCTATAGGCTATAGCTAAATGAATTGAAAGGGTTAAAAAACAGCACCGCAAGATACGCAATAAAACCACATAATAACAGAGCGCCTGCCAGATGACCGATACGATGTTTACGCCCAATGCACAGGGCGCTGAGCACAATGCTGACTGCCAGCATCACCCAGTAATCGCGGTGGAAGGCGGCGCCATCGACACTGCCCGGAGACAGCAGGGCGGGGACGCCCAGTACGATCACCGTATTGAAAATGTTGGAGCCGATGATATTACCAATCGCCATATCATCCTCCCCCTTTAGTGCCCCGGCAATGGAGGTGGCCAGCTCCGGCAGGCTGGTGCCGATAGCGATAATGGTCAAACCGACCACCAACTCACTCATGCCGAAATAGTGCGCAATCACCGTGGCGTTATCGACCACCATTTTGGAAGACAGCGGCAGAATGATAAAGGCCAGCACCAGCCACAACACCGCCACGGTGTTGCTGCTGTCCTGCGGCAGTTCAGCCATTTGTTCCACGGTCAGGCTGTCGTTGCCTTCGCGCTGCGCCAGCCGGGCAATTTTCAACATCAACAGAATGAATACGGCGGCGGCGGCCAACAGCACCACGCCATCCAACCGACTCAGCGTGCCGTCCATCAGCACAAAACCGCACAATACTGTGACCGCCAACATCAGCGGCAGTTCGCGGCGCAATACTTCGGAACGCGCAGCCAGCGGGTGGATCAACGCGGCAACACCAAGGATCAGTAAAATATTGGTGATGTTGGAACCCAATACGTTCCCCACCGCCATATCTATTTGCCCGTTCAGCGCGGCGGTGGTCGACACAAACAGTTCCGGCAGTGAGGTGCCGATACCGACGATGGTCATGCCGATAATCAGCGGTGGCACACCAAGTGAACGAGAAATGACCGCAGCACCGTAAACTAAGCGGTCTGCACCATATACCAGTAAAAATAAACCAACGATTAATAAAGCTATCGCGAGAAACATGCAGGGTCCTTTGTTGGGAATTATCCCGGTTCGTTGGTTAAAAGCCGTAATTCGGCTATCTTGCTTTGCCCTCCGTTGCGCAGACTAAAGCCGCAGCAACGGGATTTCCCGGCTAATATATGAACACTTTCGTTTTTTTTCGTTATGGCGCCAATTTTGACCGGGTGGCGCGTAAAAGTAAAACCTATGGCACCATTGGTAGCGAAATGCCGGTAAGTTTTTGTAAAGATGAGACGCATTGCGCCCGTTGCTTTAACATCGCGGGTAGATTTGGCAAAAATGAGCCGTAAAGGATCCATTAACATGCACCAGAAGGCAGAGAATCTGGTCGAAGTTCGCGACATGACTTTCTCGCGCGGCGATCGACTGATATTCGAAGACATCAACCTGACGGTTCCCCGTGGCAAGGTGACGGCGATCATGGGGCCGTCCGGTATTGGTAAAACGACGCTGCTGCGTTTGATTGGCGGCCAGCTGGCACCGGACAGCGGTGAGATCTGGTTTGATGGCGATAACATACCCGCGTTGTCCCGCCATCAGCTGTATGAAGCGCGCAAAAAAATGAGCATGCTGTTCCAGTCAGGCGCGCTGTTTACCGATCTGACGGTATTTGAAAACGTGGCTTATCCGCTGCGTGAACACAGCCGTTTGCCGGAACCGATCCTGCGTAGCACGGTGATGATGAAGTTGGAGGCGGTTGGGCTGCGAGGTGCGGCTGAGCTGATGCCCAATGAGTTGTCAGGCGGTATGGCGCGGCGTGCCGCGTTGGCGCGGGCGATAGCGCTCGACCCAGAGATGATCATGTTCGATGAGCCTTTCGTCGGCCAGGATCCGATCACCATGGGTGTGCTGGTGAAGCTGATCGATGAGCTCAATCACGCGCTGGGCATCACCTGCATCGTGGTTTCGCACGACGTGCCGGAGGTGCTGAGCATCGCCGACTACGCTTACATTGTTGCCGATCATCGGGTGATTGCCGAAGGCACGGCGCAAGAATTACAGAACAATCCTGATGCGCGTGTGCGCCAGTTCCTGGATGGTATTGCCGATGGGCCGGTACCTTTCCGTTATCCGGCCGGCGATTATCAGGCCGAGCTGTTAGGTTTAGGGAGTAAATAAGCTGATGTTATTACAGGCGTTAGCGTCGTTAGGACGCCGTGGCATCAACACCAGCGCCAGCTTTGGGCGCGCCGGATTGATGTTGTTCAACGCGCTGGTCGGGCGGCCTGAACCGCGTAAGCAGTGGCCGCTGTTGCTCAAGCAAATGCATAGCGTGGGCGTACAGTCGCTGTTGATCATCATGGTTTCCGGGGTGTTTATCGGCATGGTGCTGGGCCTGCAGGGTTATCTGGTGCTGACTACGTATAGCGCCGAAGCCAGTCTGGGCATGATGGTGGCGTTATCGCTGCTGCGTGAACTGGGCCCGGTGGTCACCGCACTGTTGTTTGCCGGCCGAGCCGGTTCCGCGCTGACGGCCGAAATTGGTCTGATGAAGGCGACCGAGCAAATATCCAGCCTGGAAATGATGGCGGTCGATCCGCTGCGGCGTATTGTTGCACCGCGCTTCTGGGCCGGTTTGATCAGTATGCCATTGTTGACGCTTATCTTTGTCGCGCTGGGCATCTGGGGCGGCTCGGTGGTTGGCGTGGACTGGAAGGGCATAGACAGTGGCTTCTTCTGGTCGGCGATGCAGGGCGCGGTAGAGTGGAGAAAAGACTTGCTCAACTGCCTGATCAAGAGCGTGGTTTTTGCCATTACCGTGACCTGGATTGCCATCTTCAACGGCTATGATGCGGTACCGACCTCTGAAGGGATTAGCCGGGCAACAACGCGTACCGTGGTACATTCGTCACTGGCGGTGTTGGGATTGGATTTCGTGCTGACAGCACTGATGTTTGGGAATTGATTCGATGCAAACGAAGAAGAGTGAAATCTGGGTTGGGGCATTTATGCTGATTGCGCTGTGCGCCATCGTGTTTTTGTGCCTGCAAGTGGCGAACATTAAGTCGATTGGTAACGAACCGACCTACCGTATTTACGCGACCTTCGATAATATCGGCGGTCTGAAAGCGCGTTCACCGGTGAAGATCGGCGGGGTAATGATAGGCCGGGTGGCCGATATCTCGCTTGATCCGAAAACCTATACGCCGCGCGTCGCCCTGGACATCCAGGATAAATTCGACCAGATCCCGGACACCAGCTCGCTGGCGATCCGCACCTCCGGCCTGCTGGGGGAGCAATATCTGGCACTGAACGTCGGTTTTGAAGATCCGGATATGGGCACCGCCATTTTGAAAGACGGCGGCACTATTCAGGACACCAAATCAGCCATGGTACTGGAAGATCTGATCGGCCAGTTCCTGTATAAGAGCGGCGGTCAGGATGACGCAGCCAAAGCGGGCGACGCGACTGCTGCGCCGCAACCTGCTGCCCCTATTCATTAAGAGAGGAAACCTGCATGTTTAAACGTTTACTTATGGTTGCTCTGCTGGTGGTTGCGCCGCTGGCGAATGCGGTCGATCAAACCAATCCTTATAGCCTGATGCAAGACGCGGCTCAAAAGACCTTCACCCGTCTGAAAACCGAGCAGCCAAAGATCAAGCAGGATCCTAACTACCTTCGTTCCGTAGTACATCAGGAACTGATGCCATTTGTGCAGATCAAATACGCCGGTGCGCTGGTGTTGGGCCGTTATTACAAAGACGCGACGCCGGCACAGCGTGAAGCTTACTTCACCGCATTCCAGGCTTATCTGGAGCAGGCCTATGGCCAGGCACTGGCTATGTACCACGGCCAAACTTACCAGATTGAACCTGAAAAGCCGCTGGATAATGCCGACATTGTGGCCATTCGCGTGACCATCATTGATCAAGGCGGTCGTCCGCCGGTGCGTCTGGATTTCCAATGGCGCAAAAACAGCAAAACGGGTTACTGGCAGGCATATGACATGATTGCCGAAGGCGTCAGCATGATCACCACCAAGCAAAACGAGTGGGCATCTACCCTGCGTACCCAAGGGATTGACGGCCTGACCAAACAGCTGCAGGCAGCGGCGCAGCGTCCAATCACGCTGGATCAGAAAAACTGATGACCACGGTCCTCAGCTTTGAATCGCAGCAGCAGACCCTGATCCTGCGCGGTGAACTGGATCGGGAAACTCTGTTGCCGCTGTGGGAACAGCGGGAAACGTTGCTGGCGGATAAAACCGTCCTCGACGTTACGCAACTGCAGCGTGTGGACTCTTCCGGGCTGGCATTGCTGGTACATCTGCGTGAACAGCAGCGTCAGCGCGGTGTGGAATTAAAAATTTCTGGCGTCAGCGATCGCCTGAAAACCTTGATCACGCTGTACAACCTGCAAGCAATAATGCCTGTTGATACCGCTGGTTAGCCCTACTTTCGGCTGGCTATAGACGGTTTCTCCTCAGAACGCCCCTGTTACACAGGGGCTTTTTCTTTAGTTTAAGAAAACGTCTGATTCCACTAAGATGTCAGGCTGATTATGATCCTTTTGATGCAGAACTGGATACTATGGAAAATAACGAGATTAAAGACGTGTTGATGCGAGCATTGGCACTGGATGAAGCACATGTTACTGGCGACGGTAGCCATTTTCAGGTGATTGTGGTCGGTGAGCTATTTGCTGCCATGAGCCGCGTCAAGAAACAACAGACGGTGTATGCACCGCTGATGGAATACATTGCGGACAACCGCATTCATGCCTTGTCGATTAAGGCATACACCCCTGAAGAGTGGCAGCGAGACCGCAAACTCAACGGATTTTAAGGCTGTTTGCCCAGCGGGGCGGGCAGCGTCAGTTTAGATAATAGAGAGTAGTCAAATGGATAAATTTCGTGTGCAGGGCCGGACCCGCCTCAGCGGTGAAGTTGCTATTTCCGGGGCTAAAAATGCCGCCCTGCCGATCCTGTTCGCCGCATTATTAGCGGAAGAGCCGGTCGAGCTGCAGAATGTCCCGAAGCTGAAGGACATCGATACCACCATTAAGCTACTCAACCAGTTAGGCACCAAGATTGAACGCAATGGCTCGGTGTTTGTTGACGCCAGCGGTGTGAATGAATTCTGCGCCCCCTATGACCTGGTGAAAACCATGCGTGCTTCTATCTGGGCACTGGGGCCGCTGGTCGCTCGCTTTGGCCGTGGCCAGGTTTCCCTGCCGGGTGGCTGTGCGATCGGGGCGCGTCCGGTTGATCTGCACATCACGGGTTTGGAACAGCTGGGTGCTGAGATCAAACTGGAAGAAGGCTATGTTAAAGCTTCCGTTGACGGCCGCCTGAAGGGCGCACACATCGTTATGGACAAGGTGAGCGTTGGCGCTACCGTGACCATCATGAGTGCGGCAACGCTGGCGACCGGCACCACCGTGATTGAGAACGCGGCTCGCGAGCCGGAAATTGTCGATACCGCCAACTTCCTTAACACGCTGGGTGCGAAAATCACCGGAGCAGGCAGTGACCGCATCACCATCGAGGGCGTTGAGCGCCTGGGCGGCGGTGTTTATCGCGTGCTGCCGGACCGTATCGAGACCGGTACCTTCCTGATCGCTGCCGCGGTTTCCGGTGGCAAAGTGATGTGCCGTGATACCCGTCCAGATACGCTGGATGCGGTGCTGGCCAAGCTTCGTGAAGCTGGTGCGGATATCGAAGTAGGCGAAGACTGGATCAGCCTGGACATGCATGGCAAGCGTCCGAAAGCAGTGACCATTCGTACTGCGCCGCATCCGGGGTTCCCGACCGATATGCAGGCCCAGTTCAGCTTGCTGAACCTGGTCGCAGAAGGCACCGGTGTGATCACCGAGACCATCTTCGAAAACCGCTTCATGCATGTGCCTGAACTGATCCGCATGGGCGCACACGCCGAGATCGAGAGCAACACTGTGATTTGTCACGGCGTTGAGCAACTGTCCGGTGCACAGGTGATGGCGACCGATCTGCGCGCTTCAGCCAGTCTGGTGATTGCGGGTTGTATCGCTGACGGTGTAACCGTGGTCGATCGTATCTATCACATTGACCGTGGCTATGAGTGTATTGAAGACAAGCTGCGTGCGCTGGGTGCGAATATCG
The DNA here is from genome assembly GCF_008830365.1 of Serratia proteamaculans. Lineage (GTDB taxonomy): Bacteria > Pseudomonadota > Gammaproteobacteria > Enterobacterales > Enterobacteriaceae > Serratia > Serratia proteamaculans. Next base: position 164,208 of record NZ_WBKI01000004.1, read on the forward strand.
AGCGTGTGAAAGGCGAATAATCTGTTGGATGCCGGGGTGTTGCCCCGGCGGAAATGTAGTATTGAAGGGTCTGGCTTTGCCGGGCCCTTTTTAATTGTTATCTTCCGGGAATTCACCCACCGTCATCTTCAGCGTGATGCGTTTGCCCTCGCGCAGTACGACCACCGGAATTTCTGTACCGGGGCGGATCTCCGCCACCTGATCCATGGTCTCCAATACCGATATTGCCGGTTTGTTGTCGACATTGATAATCACGTCGTTGATATGGAAGCCGGCGTTACCTGCCGGTCCGTTCGGCGTAATTTCGGTCACGATAATGCCTTGCAGGCGATCGATGCCGGAATTGGACGAGCGCAGGGGAATAATTTCTTTACCCTGAATACCGAAATAACCACGAATGACGCGGCCGTCACGGATCAGTTTATCCATGATCTTGGTAGCCAGCTCTATGGGAATAGCGAAGCCCAAACCTTCCGGCGTTTCCCCATCGGTGATTTTATCGTAGGTCAGGGTATTGATACCGATTAACTCACCCAGCGAGTTGACCAGCGCGCCACCCGAATTGCCGCGGTTAATCGAGGCATCGGTCTGCAGGAAGGTTTGGCGCCCGGTGGTGCTCATACTGATACGACCGGTGGCGCTGAGGATCCCCTGAGTAACAGTCTGGCCGAGATTATAGGGGTTGCCGATAGCCAGCACGACGTCACCCACGTGAGCGGTACGGGCGGTATTGATTGGGATAACCGGCAGGTTGCCCGGATCTATTTTCAACACCGCCAGATCGGTCAGGCTGTCAGATCCGACCAACAAGGCTTCATAGCGGCGGCCATCCTGGACGACCACGGTAATTTGTTGCGCATCTTTGATCACATGGCGATTGGTCAGGATATAACCGCGATCGTTCATGATCACCCCGGAACCCAGCGACAAAACGTTGGTGGTGCCATTTATATTGCGGTTGTAGATATTCACGACGGCAGGCGCAGCGCGGCGTACCGCTTTGTTGTAGCTGACCGGTGTTTCGTCACGGGTACTATCATGTTTGTCTGCGAACAGGGTATTGGAGGAACGTAGCACGGGAAGCGCAGCCAGCAGCAGGCCGGCAACGATTAGACCAATAACGACGGAACGCAAGAGCTTAGCAAACATGGAGTTTTAGTACGTGAGGTAAAAGATACACGGAGGATAACATGAGAATACCGGGCGCAGTATGTCGCCGAGCCCGGTTTTTAAACAAATTACCGATTAACGCAACAGCAGATAAATTGTTTCACCGCCGCGCACGATGTTCAGTGCCATCACCGGTGGTTTGGCTTCAAGTACCTTGCGTAACGCAGTGATGTTCTCAATACGCTGGCGGTTGATACCAATGATCACATCATCTTTCTGCAGTCCGATCTGCGCAGCCACAGAACCTTTATCGACTCTGTCGATCTTCACGCCCTTGTCGCCACTTGGAATGGCACCATTGCTGAGTGAAACACCCTGCAAGGCCGGAGAAAGCGTTTCGGCATTGGTGGAGGCACCATCGCTGTTATCCAGTGTAACGGAAACTTCCTGTGGCTTACCGTCGCGCAACAACCCGATCTTGATGATTTTACCCGGCGCGGTGGTTCCCACCTTGGCACGCAGCTCCGCGAAGCTGCTGACGGCCTTGCCGTCGACGGAAACCAGAATGTCACCGGCTTTGATACCCGCCTTGGCAGCGGCGGATTTAGGCAATACTTCGCTGACAAAGGCGCCGCGTTGGGTATCGGTATTAAACGCCTTGGCCATATCGGCGGTCATTTCACTGCCTTTGATGCCCAGCAGACCGCGTTTGACTTCGCCAAACTCGATCAGCTGTTGGCTGAGGTTCTGCGCCATGTTGCTTGGGATGGCAAAGCCGATGCCCACGTTGCCGCCGCTTGGCGCCAAAATGGCGGTGTTGATGCCGATCAGCTCACCGTTGAGGTTAACCAGTGCGCCGCCGGAGTTACCGCGGTTGATGGAAGCATCGGTCTGAATGAAGTTTTCCAGCCCTTCCAGGTTCAGGCCGCTGCGGCCCAACGCAGAAATAATGCCGGAAGTCGCGGTCTGACCCAGGCCGAATGGGTTGCCGACGGCCACGGCAAAGTCGCCGACCCGCAGTTGATCGGAGTCCGCCATTTTTATCGCGGTCAGGTTTTTCACATCGTTGAGCTGCAGCAGGGCAATGTCGGACTGTTCGTCACGTCCCAACAACTTGGCATCCACTTCACGTCCGTCATTCAACTGTACGCTGATTTTGTCGGCGTTGTTGATCACGTGGTTGTTGGTCAACACATAGCCTTTGGCGGCGTCGATGATGACGCCAGAACCCAACCCTTCAAACGGACGTGTACTTTGTTGCTGCCCTGGGGCATCGGGGCCGAAGAAGCGTTTGAATTCCTCCGGAACCTGCTGACGCTGTATCTGTGTGCCTTCAACATGCACGCTGACGACGGCGGGCAGAACTTTTTCCAGCATCGGTGCCAGGCTTGGCAGCGGTTGTCCCTGAACGGCGACGGGCATCGCCGCGGTGGCTGCCGGTACGGAGGTCAGTGTGAGGCCAATACTCATTGCCAATGCACTAAGAATTAACGACTTTTTATTCATTGATTATAACTCTCTCAATACCTGCCGGTGAAAGGGTGATGATAATGCAGCAGCACTACCATAGTGAAGGATAAGACCGTGAATTTGCGTGAAAAGTTCACTCAGGCGCCAGCTTTAAGAATAGCTCAGCGTGGGGAAGAAAAACCGGGGAAAGCAAAGACCCGTGGGACTGGCCCACGGGCGAAGAACGGCGTTTAGTCGCGGCGCGGACGTTCGCCACGCAGCAGGCCAGATGCGCCTTCAGAGTAATCGCGTGGCATCTCTACCGGCGTTTGATCGTTATCCGCTTCGGCTTCGCTCAGGCGATAACGGAACGGGTTTTCCTGCATTGGCAGGTCCGGCAGCAGGTTGTTGGAGCTTTTCGCCATGTGCTGATACAGCTGGCGATAGTCTCGTGCCATGTTGTCCAGCAGCTCAGCGCTACGGGCAAAGTGGCCGACCAACTCCTGGCGATACTCTTCCAGGTCGGTTTTGCTCTTGTCCAACTCATTTTGCAAAACTTGTTGTTGACGTAATTTACGGTTACCAAAACGCATCGCTACCGCACCAATGACGATACCGACTACCAAACCAATCAGCGCATACTCCCAGGTCATGATGACTCCTATTTTGACTTCGTTGTTCCGCAGGGATTTTTCACTTAATAATATCCACTATAACCGTTAACCTTGTCCGAGTGGAATCCTGATGAGCCATGACCTGTTTTCTTCAGGGTTTTCAGTAGCGGCCTGAGCGGGTATTTGTAGCGATAAGGGCAAGAAGCCCCGTAAAATTGCCGCGAAAATGGGCTAAATAATTTCTAAGCGTTGTTAGGGAACATCGAACAGATGCAGGCACAATCACCGTTATCACGCTACCAGCGGCTGCTTGCTGCGGGAGAATACCAGGCTGATGAAGTCCAGATGGAGGCCGTGACTCAACTGGATCATATCTATCAGGCATTATTGCAGCAGACGCCCGCTGTCAGTGCGTCGGTCGGTGGCCTGCGCGGCAAGTTCAACCGTTGGCTGGGCAAGAGCAGTGAAACGGCTCAGCAGCGCCCGGCTCAGGGCTTATATATGTGGGGCGGCGTTGGCCGCGGCAAGACCTGGCTGATGGATATGTTCTTCCACAGCCTGCCGGGGGACCGCAAACTGCGTCTGCATTTCCACCGTTTTATGCTGCGGGTGCACGAAGAGCTGACGGAGCTGCAGGGGCAGGAAAACCCACTTGAAATCATCGCTGACGGTTTCAAGGCGCAGACCGACGTGCTGTGTTTTGACGAATTCTTTGTTTCCGATATTACCGACGCCATGCTGCTGGCAACCTTGTTGCAGGCGCTGTTTGCCCGTGGCATTACGCTGGTAGCGACCTCCAATATTCCGCCAGACGATCTGTACCGCAACGGCTTGCAGCGTGCGCGTTTCCTGCCAGCGATCGATCTGATTAACCAGTATTGTGACGTGATGAACGTTGATGCCGGCATTGATTACCGCTTGCGTACTTTGACTCAGGCCCATTTGTACCTGACGCCGCTTGATGAGCAGACCCGGCAGACCATGGACCGGATGTTTGTGAAGCTGGCCGGCAAGGAAGGGGAGGCGGCGCCGGTATTGCAGATTAATCACCGGCCGTTGCAGGCGATCCGCGCGGTAGACGGCGTGCTGGCAGTAGATTTCCACACGTTGTGCGAAGAGGCGCGTAGCCAGTTGGACTATATTGCATTGTCGCGCCTATACCACAGTGTGATCCTGTATAATGTGCGAATAATGGGCCCGTTGAAGGAAAATACTGCACGTCGCTTCCTGGCGTTGGTGGATGAATTTTACGAACGTCACGTCAAGCTTGTGATCGCCGCTGAAGCGTCGATGTTCGATATTTACCAGGGGGAACGGCTGAAGTTTGAGTACCAGCGCTGCCTGTCGCGGCTGCAAGAAATGCAGAGCGAGGAGTATCTGAAGTTGCCGCATCTGCCGTGACGCCCAGGGGGACCCTGACCGCCGGTGTCCCCGCATTTCCGCCGTTAGCGCTAAATTGCGTTTCTATTCAAAAAGCGTTCGATCTTTGTGAGCGACTTCTCTATAATCTTGCGACCCCACGTTACAACAAAGTTTTTTTCCCAAAAACTTTTTAGTGCCGGCAATGGCTATTCGAAGGGGTAGGTTTGCTGGACTTGTATGGTCGTGTGAGCCTCAACTGTTTTCGAGCGTTTGGGTGTTCACCAACGTGTAACTAATTATTGGGTAAGCTTTCTAATGAAAACTTTTACAGCTAAACCAGAGAGCGTAAAACGCGACTGGTACGTTGTTGATGCAGATGGTAAAACTTTAGGCCGTCTCGCTACTGAACTGGCTCGTCGTCTGCGCGGCAAGCATAAAGCGGAATACACCCCGCACGTTGATACCGGTGACTACATCATCGTTCTGAACGCAGAAAAAGTTGCTGTAACCGGCAACAAGCGTACAGACAAAGTGTATTACCGTCACACCGGCTACGTCGGTGGTATCAAGCAAGCGACCTTTGAAGAGATGATTGCCCGCAATCCAGAGCGTGTGATTGAAATCGCGGTTAAAGGCATGCTGCCAAAGGGTCCGTTGGGTCGTGCAATGTTCCGTAAACTGAAAGTTTACGCGGGCACCGAGCACACTCACGCGGCACAGCAACCGCAAGTTCTTGACATCTAATCGGGATTATAGGCAATGGCTGAAAATCAATACTACGGCACTGGTCGCCGCAAAAGCTCCGCAGCTCGCGTTTTCATCAAGCCGGGCAGTGGTAACATCGTAATTAACCAGCGTACCCTGGAACAGTACTTCGGTCGCGAAACTGCCCGCATGGTAGTTCGTCAACCGTTGGAACTGACCGATATGGTTGGTAAATTTGACCTGTACATTACCGTTAAAGGTGGTGGTATCTCTGGTCAGGCTGGCGCTATCCGTCACGGTATCACCCGTGCACTGATGGAGTACGACGAGACTCTGCGCGGTGAATTGCGTAAAGCTGGCTTCGTTACTCGTGACGCCCGTCAGGTTGAACGTAAGAAAGTCGGCCTGCGTAAAGCACGTCGTCGTCCGCAGTTCTCCAAGCGTTAATTTTTTACTGCCTCGGCAGTGGAATTTACGCCAAAAACCCGGTGCTTCACCGGGTTTTTTTATGCCTGAAAATCAACTTGTCGCTACTAAAATCTTTGGTATATCAGACAATTCAATACGAAATCACCGTACAGCCCCCACAAAACAAGCAAAATCTGGTAAACTATCATCCACTTTTGCGCCTGTTCGCCATGCAGCAGTTATCAGTCTACCTCCGAGGTCGTTTTTATGACCTAAGGTTTCGCTGCAAGTTGCTGGCCTGCGGTCAAGATCATTCAGGATAGCAGCCTGTCCGTTGGCTATTCGCAGTATTTTCTAGATAACTTGGAGGTTTTCATGGCTGTCGCTGCCAACAAACGTTCGGTAATGACGCTGTTCTCTGGCCCGACCGACATTTTTAGCCATCAAGTACGTATCGTACTGGCGGAGAAAGGTGTCAGCGTTGAGATTGAGCAGGTTGAGTTGGATAACCTGCCGCAGGATCTGATTGACCTCAACCCCTACCAGACGGTGCCTACCCTGGTCGATCGCGAACTGACCCTGTATGAATCCCGTATTATCATGGAATACCTTGATGAGCGCTTCCCGCACCCACCATTGATGCCGGTCTACCCGGTTGCTCGTGGTGAGAGCCGCTTGATGATGCTGCGTATCGAGAAAAACTGGTATTCGCTGATGTACAAAATCGAACAGAGCAACGGTCAGGAAGCTGAATCAGCACGCCGTCAACTGCGCGAAGAACTGCTGGCGATTGCCCCTATCTTTGGCCAGACCCCGTACTTCATGAGCGAAGAGTTCAGCCTGGTAGATTGCTACCTGGCGCCGCTGCTGTGGCGTTTGCCGCAGTTGGGCATTGAACTGAGCGGTGCCGGTTCCAAAGAGCTGAAAGGTTACATGACTCGCGTGTTCGAGCGTGATGCCTTCCTGGCCTCCCTGACCGAACCCGAGCGCGAAATGCGCCTGCAGACTCGGGGCTAAGCGTTATGGATATGTCTCAGATGACTCCACGCCGTCCGTACCTGCTGCGGGCGTTCTATGACTGGTTGCTGGACAATCAGTTGACACCGCACCTGGTGGTGGATGTGACGCGTCCTGACGTGCAGGTACCTATGGAATTTGCCCGTGATGGCCAGATCGTTCTGAACATCGCGCCGCGTGCAGTAGGCAACCTGGAATTAGGCAACGACGAAGTGCATTTCAACGCGCGTTTCGGTGGTGTGCCACGTGAGGTCCTGGTGCCAATGGCAGCGGTGCTGGCAATTTATGCCCGTGAAAACGGTGCAGGCACCATGTTCGAACCGGAAGCCGCTTATGAAGCGGAAGGCACGTTTGAAGGTTTGGACAATGAGACGATCCCTTCGGAAAGCCTGATGTCGGTAATTGATGGTGATCGCCCTGATCTGGATGAAGGTAACGATCCGGATGATGAGCCACCACCGCCGCCACGTGGTGGTCGCCCAGCACTGCGCGTGGTGAAATAACCCCGCAGTGGTGAACACGAAAGGTCGCTTTGGCGACCTTTTTTATTGCCTGCGCCCCGGGAAAAAACAAAGGGCCCGGCAGAGTTAACCGCGGGCCCTTGGGGGAAAGCTTAGGAGCTTAGACTTCCAGGTAGCTCATGATGCCATCGGCTGCTTTACGGCCTTCGGCAATCGCCGTCACTACCAGATCCGAACCGCGCACCGCATCGCCACCGGCGAAGATTTTCGGGTTGCTGGTCTGGAAGGCATTATCGGTGCTTTCCGGCGCCACAATACGGCCCTGTTTGTCGAGCTCAACGCCGTGAGCGGCCAACCAGTCCATCTGATGCGGGCGGAAACCAAAGGCCAGAACCACGGCATCGGCATCGATGATGTGCTCGGAGCCCGGTACCTGCTCAGCCGTTTGGCGGCCATTGGCATCCGGTGCACCCAACTGGGTACGAATCATTTTCACGCCGGCCACGCGACCGGCGCTGTTCAGTTCGATGCTCAGCGGCTGCAGGTTGAATTTGAAATCAACCCCTTCCTCACGCGCGTTTTTCACTTCACGCTTGGAGCCTGGCATGTTGGCTTCATCACGGCGGTAGGCACAGATAACGTCGGTTGCCCCCTGACGGACAGAGGTACGCACGCAGTCCATCGCGGTATCACCACCGCCCAGTACCACCACGCGTTTGCCTTCCATACTGATATACGGCTCGTGCTGCTCGGCTTGATAGCCCATCAGCTGTTTGGTGTTGGCGATCAGGAACGGCAGTGCGTCATAGACGCCCGGCGCTTCTTCATTCTCCAGGCCACCGCGCATGGACTGATAGGTACCGACACCGAGGAACACCGCGTCATACTCACTCAGCAGCGTCTCCATGGTGATGTCTTTGCCCACTTCAGTATTGAGTTGGAACTCAATGCCCATCTCGCTGAAGATGCCACGGCGTTTCACCATTACTTCTTTTTCCAGCTTGAAGGCCGGGATACCGAAGGTCAGCAGGCCACCGATCTCCGGATGACGATCGTAAACCACCGCTTTCACGCCGTTGCGAGTCAGCACGTCGGCACAGGCCAGGCCGGCAGGACCGGCACCGATCACCGCCACGCGTTTGCCGGTAGGCAGCACGTGGGACATGTCCGGTTTCCAGCCCATCTCAATCGCTTTATCGCTGATATAGCGCTCGATGTTACCGATAGTCACCGCACCGAACTCGTCGTTCAGGGTGCAGGAGCCTTCACACAGACGATCCTGTGGGCAAACGCGGCCGCACACTTCCGGCAGGCTGTTGGTCTGGTGCGCCAGATCCGCAGCTTCCATGATGCGGCCTTCGTTCGCCAGCTTCAGCCAGTTCGGGATGTAGTTGTGAACCGGGCATTTCCATTCGCAATACGGGTTACCGCAGGACAGACAGCGGTCCGCCTGCGACTTCGCCTGAGTTTCCGAAAACGGCTCGTAAATCTCTACAAACTCAATTTTACGGATCTTGAGCGGTTTCTTTGGCGGATCAACGCGCTGCAGGTCGATAAATTGATAAACATTCTGACTCATTAATGACCTCTTACTGCGCCTGAACCCGCAGCTCGGCTGCGGAACGACTACGGTGACCCAACAATGCTTTGACATCACTGGACTTCGGCTTGACCAGAGCGAACTTCGGCGCCCATTCCGGCCAGTTAGCCAGAATCTCTTCCGCACGCGAAGAACCGGTCGCCTGAACGTGCTCGGTAATCAAGCCACGCAGGTGCTCTTCATGAATCGCCAGTTGTTCGACATCCAACACTTCTACCAGCTCCGGGTTCACACGTTTACGGAACTCGCCGTCTTCATCCAGCACGTAGGCGAAGCCGCCGGTCATACCCGCACCAAAGTTGATGCCGGTTTTCCCCAGCACGCAGACGATGCCGCCGGTCATGTATTCACAACCGTTGTCACCGATGCCTTCGACTACGGTGATGGCACCGGAGTTACGCACGGCGAAACGCTCACCGGCACGGCCTGCGGCGAACAGCTTGCCGCCGGTAGCACCGTACAAACAGGTGTTACCGATGATGCTGGCTTCGTGGCTGCGGAATGCAGATCCAATCGGTGGGCGTACGGCGATACGGCCACCGGCCATGCCTTTACCGACGTAGTCGTTGGCGTCGCCGGTCAGGGTCAGTTCAACCCCACCCGCATTCCAGACGCCGAAGCTCTGGCCTGCAGTACCGGAGAAGTACGCCTTGATCGGATCGGCTGCCATGCCCTGATCGCCATGCACGGTAGCGATGGCACCGGACAGGGTAGCGCCCACTGAGCGGTCGGTATTGCGGATATCGAAGTAGAAAGCCTTACTGTGCTTGGCTTCGATATGCGGTTCCGCCTGCGCCAGCAGATCTTTGTTCATCAACCCCTGGTCGAACGGTGGGTTGCTGCTTTCAGTGCAGTACAGCGCCTTGCCTGGGTGCGGCGTAGCGGTTTGCAGCAACGGCGACAAATCGAGCTTGTTCTGCTTGGCAGAAATGCCATCCAGCTCGGTCAGGAACTCGGTGCGACCAATCAGATCGACCAGTTGGCTGACACCCAGTTGCGCCATGATTTCTCGGGTTTCACGCGCGATAAACTGGAAGTAGTTAACCACACGTTCCGGCAGGCCGTGATAGTGATCGCGGCGCAGTTTTTCGTCCTGAGTTGCCACGCCGGTTGCGCAGTTATTCAGGTGACAGATACGAAGATATTTACAACCCAGCGCCACCATAGGGCCAGTGCCGAAGCCAAAGCTCTCTGCACCGAGGATCGCCGCTTTGACGATATCCACGCCGGTTTTGAGGCCGCCATCCACCTGCAGGCGGATTTTATGGCGCAGGCCGTTAGCCACCAGCGCCTGCTGGGTTTCCACCAGGCCCAGTTCCCACGGACAACCGGCATATTTCACCGAAGACAGTGGGCTGGCACCGGTACCGCCATCGTAGCCGGCGATGGTGATCAGGTCGGCATAGGCTTTCGCCACACCGGTAGCTATGGTGCCGACGCCCGGTTCGGAAACCAGCTTCACCGAAATCATCGCCTTCGGGTTGACCTGTTTGAGGTCGAAGATCAACTGTGCCAGATCTTCGATCGAGTAGATGTCGTGGTGTGGCGGTGGCGATATCAGGGTCACGCCCGGCACCGAGTAACGCAGTTTGGCGATATACGGGGTTACCTTATCGCCAGGCAACTGACCGCCTTCACCCGGCTTGGCCCCTTGAGCCACTTTAATCTGGATCACATCGGCATTCACCAGGTAGGCCGGGGTCACGCCGAAACGGCCGGACGCCACCTGCTTGATGCGTGACACCTTGTTGGTGCCGTAGCGCGCAGGATCCTCGCCGCCTTCACCGGAGTTGGAGAAGCCACCGAGACTGTTCATGGCAATCGCCAGCGACTCATGCGCTTCCGGGCTCAGTGCACCGATAGACATGGCTGCAGTATCGAAACGTTTGAACAGCGATTCGGCCGGTTCAACCTGATCGACTGGAATTGGCGTGCCCTTCGGCGTAATGGCCAACAGGTCGCGCAGCATTGCCACCGGACGTTCATTCACCAGTTTGGCGTAAGTTTGATAGTCGCTGTATTTGCCGCTGTGAACCGCGGTTTGCAGTGTGCTTACCACGTCAGGGTTGTACGCATGGTACTCGCCGTCGTGGACAAACTTCAGCAGGCCACCCTGTTCCAGCGGCTTGCGTTTCAGCCATGCACGCTTGGACAGGTTTTGCAGATCCTGTTGGATATCGCTGAAACTGGCACCGCCGATGCGGCTGACCACGCCCTGGAAACACAAATCGGACAGATCGCGATGCAGACCGACGGCCTCGAACAGTTTGGCACAGCGGTAAGAAGCAATCGTCGAGATGCCCATTTTGGACATGATCTTGTACAGGCCTTTGTTGATGCCGTTACGGTAGTTCAGCATCACTTCACGGTATTTCTTGTCGATCGCCTGGGTATCTACCAGTTTGGCCAGGGTTTCGTAGGCCAGGTACGGGTAGACCGCCGTCGCGCCGAAGCCCAGCAGCACGGCGAAATGGTGCGGATCGCGAGCGCTGGCGGTTTCAACGATAATGTTGGCGTCGCAACGGAGGCTCTTCTCTACCAGACGGGTCTGGATCGCCCCTACGGCCATCGGTGCAGGCACTGGCAGACGGCTAGTGGAGATAGCGCGGTCGGACAGCACCAGCAGCACGGCACCGTCGCGAACTTTGCGTTCCGCTTCGTCGCACAGGGCGCGAATGGTCTGCTCCAGGTCTTGCTCGGCCGGATCAAAGGTCAGATCGAGCGTATCGGCACGATAATATTCGCCTTCCAGCGTGGTGAGCTGTTTGAAGTCGGAGTACAGCAGGATCGGCGATTTGAAGCTTAAACGGTGCGCCTGACCTTCGGCCTCGCAGAACACGTTCATTTCGCGGCCGATGCTGGTCGCCAGTGACATCACATGCGCTTCACGCAGTGGATCGATCGGTGGGTTGGTCACCTGGGCGAACTGCTGACGGAAATAGTCATAAATGATGCGCGGACGGCTGGAGAGCACGGCGAACGGGGTATCGTCACCCATTGAGCCAGTGGCTTCCTGGCCAATTTCACCCAGCACGCGGATCACCTGATCCAGTTCTTCGCTGCTGTAGCCGAACTGTTTCTGGTAAGTCTCGAGCTGTGAATCGTCAAGTTCGCGGCTACCGACCTGATCGGCCGGCAGGTCTTCGAATGGCACCAGACGCTTGACGTTCTTTTCCATCCACTCTTTATACGGGTGGCGGCTTTTCAGATCGTTGTCGGTCTCGGCGGAGTGCAGGATCCTGCCGCTGCGGGTGTCGATCACCATCAGCTCGCCAGGGCCCACGCGGCCTTTCTCTACCACTTCATCGGGCTGGTAATCCCAGATCCCGACTTCCGAGGCGCAGGTAATCAGCTTGTCTTTGGTGATGACATAGCGCGCCGGACGCAGACCGTTACGGTCCAGGTTACAGGCGGCGTAGCGACCATCGGACATCACGATGCCGGCAGGGCCGTCCCACGGCTCCATGTGCATCGAGTTGAAGTCGAAGAAGGCGCGCAGGTCGGTGTCCATGTCCGGGTTGTTCTGCCAGGCTGGTGGCACCAGCAGGCGCATGGCACGGATCAGATCCATCCCGCCCGCCAGCAGCAGTTCCAGCATGTTATCCAGCGAGCTGGAGTCGGAGCCGGTTTCATTCACGAACGGCGCGGCAGTCTGCAGATCCGGGATCAGCGGCGTCTGGAATTTATAAGTACGGGCTCGTGCCCACTGGCGGTTACCGGTGATGGTGTTGATCTCGCCGTTGTGCGCCAGATAGCGGAACGGCTGTGCCAGCGGCCAGCGCGGCACGGTGTTGGTGGAAAAACGCTGATGGAACAGGCAGATGGCCGACTCCAGACGCAGGTCCGCCAAATCAAGATAGAAACGCGGCAGATCCGCAGGCATGCACAGGCCTTTATAGATCGTTACCAGGTTTGAGAAACTGCAGACATAGAAGCTATCGTCCTGGACGCGCTTCTCGATACGGCGACGCGCGATAAACAGGCGGCGTTCCATATCGCGCGGACGCCAACCGGCCGGGGCGTTAACAAAGATCTGTTCGATGCGTGGCAAAGAAGAGAGGGCGATCTCACCCAATACGTCCGGATTGGTCGGCACTTCACGCCAGCCGACCACTGACAGCGTTTCATTCTGCAGTTCTTCTTCGACAATGCGGCGGCTGGCACGGGCTTCCTCTTCGTTCTGGCTGAGGAACATCATGCCAACGGCGTAGTTCTTGGCTAAACGCCAGCTGCGTTCTTCCGCCACCATGCGGAAAAAGCGGTCAGGCTTTTGTAATAACAGGCCGCAACCGTCGCCAGTCTTGCCGTCAGCAAGGATTGCGCCACGGTGCTGCATACGGGCCAGTGCGTGAATAGCGGTACGCACCACCTTATGGCTAGGTTCGCCTTCTATGTGGGCGATCAGGCCGAAACCACAGTTGTCCCGCTCTTGGGATTTATCGTACAACATATCAGTGAACCTCCCCAGGCTCTGCGTGACTCTCACAACCTTTCACGAGGGGGCTTCCCTTCAGGCAGAAGTCCAATCAGCAAGGTTAATAGCGCCGATCTGCTTTTCCGCCCTCCGTTAATGGCCTCTCGTGACGGTTCTCACAAGTGGTAAATGACTTGTTTTAAGAGGGAGTCTTAAATTACTGCATAAATATGACGAGACGTTTGCCCGTCCAGAAAGCTTCCAGCGGACTTCCAACTTAGCGAGAAAGAATACGCAGGTCAACTATAGGCCTAAGGGGGTTTCTTATGGGATTTATCGCGGTCAATTAATTGATATTTAATATGTTATGGCAAGTTTTGAGCTTGCGCAGGGGAGTGGTGAACCCCGGAGAAATGTGAGCTGTCTCACTATAGTGCAATGCCTGAATCTCTGCACCATGCTAGTGCGGGTGTGAATGTCGGAGTTTTATTCTAATAAGTTAATCTTTTTCGTTGTTTATAACTATTTTTCATCGCTTTGTCATATTGACGTGAACGGTTGCGCGAGAATAAGAAAAATTCATCTCGGCCTGAGTGATTTTATTTGCATTTATAATGAATAGTTATGCCTGGTGAAGCCTTGCGGGGAAAGCGTTGATCTCTGTCATCGCGGGAAAAGCCGTTTCTTATTAGCATCACGGGCTTTGAGCACAGAGATCTCCAAGATTATGCAGTTGCCGCAATTAGTCAATATGTTTGGCGCAGATCTCCAGCGCCGCTATGGTGAAAAGATCCATAAACTCACGCTGCACGGCGGTTTCAGTTGTCCGAACCGCGATGGCACTCTGGGGCGCGGTGGTTGTACCTTCTGCAATGTGGCCTCTTTCGTCGATGAACAGATGCAGCAGCAAAGTATCGCCGAACAGTTGGCGTTGCAGGCGGTCAGGGTCAACCGCGCGAAGCGTTATCTGGCTTACTTTCAGGCCTACACCAGTACTTATGCAGAAGTGAGCCTGCTGGCACAGATGTATCAGCAGGCTTTGGCGCAGGCCGACATGGTTGGCATCTGCGTTGGGACTCGCCCAGACTGCGTACCGCCCGCGGCGCTTGATCTGCTGGCGGGCTACCTTGAGCAGGGGTATGAGGTGTGGCTGGAACTGGGGCTACAGACGGCGCACGATAAAACTCTGAAACGTATCAATCGCGGCCATGATTTCTCCTGTTATCAACACACCGCCCGGCTGGCACGTGAACGCGGGCTGAAGGTGTGCAGCCACCTGATTGTCGGGTTGCCGGGGGAAACGGCCGCCGACCATCTGGCGACCCTGAAGCAAGTGGTGGACAGCGGTGTGGACGGCATCAAGCTGCACCCGCTGCATATCGTGACCGGCAGCACCCTGGCGCGGGCCTGGCAGGCTGGGCGATTGCCAGAACTGTCGCTCGAGCACTATGCCGCCAGCGCCGGTGAGATGATCCGCCATACGCCGAAAGAGGTGATATATCACCGTATCTCCGCCAGCGCGCGCCAGCCGACGCTGTTGGCACCATTGTGGTGCGAAAACCGTTGGAACGGCATGCAGGCGGTGGGGGGCTATCTGCAACAGCATGGCGGGCAGGGCAGTGCATTGACAGAAAAGCAGCAATACCGTCCTTGCGCACTGTTTTGATTTGCAATCTTTCCCACACTTCGGCGTTTGCTTTCTTATCTCATCGGGGTTTTACGGTATGATTTACAAGATTCTGTCTGATGGGAGCGGCTATGAAGCAAATCCGGGTGTTAGCCCAGTACTACGTTGATTTAATGGTAAAACTGGGGCTGGTACGCTTTTCGCTGCTGCTGGCATCGGCACTGGTGGTGCTGGCAATGGTGGTGCAGATGGCGGTCACCATGCTGCTGCGCGGAGAGGTAGAAAGCATCGACGTGGTGCGTTCAATCTTCTTCGGCCTGCTGATTACGCCATGGGCGGTCTACTTTCTGTCGGTGGTGGTCGAACAGCTTGAGGAGTCACGCCAGCGCCTGACGCGGCTGGTGGATAAGCTGGAAGAGATGCGCCACCGCGACCTGGAGCTTAACCAGCAGTTGAAGGACAATATCAGCCAACTGAATCAGGAAATTGCCGACCGTATCAAGGCGGAAGAAGAGCGTCAGCAGGTGATGGACAAGCTGACGGGAGAGATGGAGCAGCGTGAACTGGCGCAGATTGAACTGGGTCAGCAGTCGGCGCTGTTGCGTTCCTTCCTCGATGCTTCGCCGGATCTGGTCTATTACCGCAACGAAGACAAAGAGTTCTCCGGCTGTAACCGGGCGATGGAACTGCTGACCGGCAAAAGCGAAAAACAGCTGATCGGCCTGACGCCATTTGACGTCTACGGTCAGGAAATCGCCGAGAAGGTGATCGAAACCGACGAGAAAGTGTTCCGTCACAACGTCTCACTGACCTATGAACAGTGGCTGGTTTACCCGGATGGGCGCAAGGCCTGTTTTGAGCTGCGCAAGGTGCCGTTTTACGACCGCGTGGGCAAACGCCACGGCCTGATGGGCTTTGGTCGCGATATAACCGAGCGTAAGCGCTACCAGGACGCGCTGGAGAATGCCAGCAGGGACAAGACCACCTTCATCTCAACAATCAGCCACGAGCTTCGTACGCCGCTTAACGGCATCGTCGGCCTGAGTCGCATTCTGCTCGATACCGAATTAAACGACGAACAGCTGAAGTATCTCAAAACCATCCATGTCAGCGCCATCACGCTGGGTAATATCTTCAATGACATTATTGAGATGGATAAGCTCGAGCGTCGTAAAGTGCAGCTCGACAATCAACCGGTGGACTTCACTGGCTTCCTGGCCGATCTGGAAAATCTCTCTGGCCTGTTGGTACAGCCGAAAGGGCTGCAGTTTGTGATGGAGCCGCAACAACCGCTGCCGCAACAAATCATTGCCGACGGCACCCGCCTGCGACAAATCCTGTGGAACCTGATCGGCAACGCGGTGAAGTTTACCCCGCAGGGGCGAATTGTGGTGCGTGTGCGGCGTGAAGAGCAGGATCGGCTGGTGTTTGAAGTGGAAGACTCCGGCATGGGCATTCCGCAGGATGAACAGGACAAAATCTTCGCCATGTATTATCAGGTGAAGGATCAGCACGGCGGCCGTCCGGCGACCGGTACGGGCATTGGGCTGGCGGTTTCCAAGCGTCTGGCGCAGAGCATGGGCGGTGATATCACTGTCAGCAGCGCACAGGGGCACGGTTCTTGCTTTACCTTATCCATCAAGGCACCGGCGGTACAGGAAGCGGAAAGTGAGACCGCAGTCGAAGAGGCGCAGCCATTGCCGGCGCTGCACATCCTGCTGGTGGAAGATATTGAGCTGAACGTGATTGTGGCGCGTTCGGTGCTGGAGAAGCTGGGCAACAGCGTTGAAGTGGCGATGAACGGCCAGGATGCGCTGGCGATGTTCGATCCGGACGAGTTCGATCTGGTGCTGCTGGACATCCAGTTGCCGGACATGACCGGGCTGGATATCGCCCGGATACTGCGTGAACGCTATACCGGGCAGGCGCTGCCGCCGTTGGTTGCACTGACCGCCAACGTGCTGAAAGACAAAAAAGAGTACCTCGACGCGGGAATGGACGATGTGCTGAGCAAGCCGTTGTCCGTACCGGCGCTGACCAAGGTGATAAAACATTACTGGGATCATCAACCCTCTCACACCACAAAGAAAACGGAGCAAAAGACGATGAAGATTAATGAGTCTTTACTGGATACCACCATGCTGGAACAGTACATGGACCTGGTGGGGCCGCAGTTGATTCATCAGAGCCTGGAGATGTTTGAGCAGATGATGCCGGGTTATCTGGCGGTGCTGGATTCCAATATGACGGCACGCGACCAGAAGGGCATCACCGAAGAGGGGCACAAAATCAAAGGTGCTGCCGGCTCGGTTGGCCTGCGTCATTTACAACAGATTGCACAGCAAATTCAAACCCCGACGTTGCCGGCATGGTGGGATAACGTGCAGGATTGGGTTGATGAGTTGAAGCAAGAGTGGCGCAACGATGTGCAGGTACTGCGTGAGTGGGTAGCGGAAGCTGAAAAAAAATGACCCCGACCTAGGCCGGGGTGCGCGAATATTGCGCCAACACCAGGGAAATTGTGAACCTGCGTATTGGTTTTAATGTTCTGGTCGAGCAGGTTGTAGAGAATTCCTAAACATCATACAGCCAACAACATAGCAAATGTAAGCGCTCTTGTTAGAAGATTCATTAAAATGTGTGATGTAGATTAGTGTTTGTCAACTCAGAGCACTTACCAGTTGACAGTATCGACAGGAGGAAGGGTGATGAAAAACGTTGGCGTAGTGCTGAGCGGCTGTGGGGTTTATGACGGTACGGAGATCCATGAGGTCGTCCTGACGCTGCTGGCGTTGGACCGGGCAGGGGCGCAGGCGGTATGCTTTGCCCCTGATAAGCCTCAACTTCATGTTATTAATCATTTATCCGGCGATGAGGTGCCAGAGTTTCGCAATGTTCTGGTGGAGTCTGCGCGCATTGCCAGAGGGAAAGTCCAGCCGCTTTCGCAGGCCGACGCCAGCCAACTGGATGCCTTGATCGTCCCCGGTGGTTTTGGCGCGGCAAAGAACCTCAGCAGTTTCGCCAGTGAAGGGGCGGAATGCTGGATTGATAAGGATTTGGCTAAGTTAACGCAGCAAATGCATAAGGCAAATAAACCAATTGGTTTCATGTGTATTGCCCCCGCGTTGCTACCAAAACTGTTGGATCAACAAGTGCGGCTGACCATTGGCAACGATCCCGACCTGGGTGAAGTGATTGATGCCATGGGCGGTGAGCCGGTGATTTGTCCGGTTGATGACATTGTGGTGGATGCTGAGAACAAAGTGGTGACCACGCCGGCCTATATGCTGGCGAAATCGATCGGTGAGGCAGCCAGCGGAATTGATAAGCTGGTTTCACGGGTGCTGGATTTGACTGAATGAGAAAATCTGCGAGCAAATCGATTTTTTCCCGGCCCTGGTTTTGGCTGAAACGCGGATTAATTACGTTGGTCGGCGTGTGGCTACTGGGGATCGTCGCCTTTGCTTTTCTGCCCGTGCCTTTTTCTGCGGTGATGGTTGAACGACAGCTTGGTGCCTGGCTGAGTGGCGATTTTGGTTATGTGGCACATTCCGACTGGGTGTCGATTGACGATATTTCCCCGCAGATGGCGTTGGCGGTGATGGCCGCGGAGGATCAGAAATTCCCGGAGCACTGGGGTTTTGACGTGGCGGCGATCGAAAAGGCGCTCAGTCACAATGAGCGTAGGCCCACGCGCATTCGTGGCGCCTCTACGCTGTCCCAGCAAACGGCAAAGAACCTGTTCCTGTGGGATGGCCGCAGTTGGCTGCGCAAGGGACTGGAGGCCGGGCTGACATCGGGGATTGAGCTAGTGTGGACCAAGCGACGGATCTTGACGGTATACCTGAATATCGTCGAATTCGGCGACGGTGTTTTCGGCGTGGAGGAAGCGTCACAGCGCTTTTTCAATAAACCGGCCAAGCGTCTGACCGCGTCAGAAGCTGCATTACTGGCAGCGGTATTACCTAACCCGCACCGCTTCAAGGCCAATGCGCCTTCCGGTTACGTGGTACAACGGCAGCAGTGGATCATGCGTCAAATGCGTCAGTTGGGCGGGGAAGGGTTTCTGAAAGAACATAATCTGGATTGAGTGAGATTTTTCCCCTCTCCCGTGGGAGAGGGGATTGAGCACTTGCTATTTCACGTAGGTAAAGGCGGTGGTGACATGTTTCACTCCGCCCACCTGGCTGGCTGTCTGAGCCGCAGATTGTGCTTCCTGTTGCGTGACCAGACCCAGCAGGAACACTTCACCATTTTCGGTGGTGACTTTCACATTGGACGACTTCACTGCATCGCTGGTGAGCAATTGCGAACGGACCTTGGTGGTGATCCAGGTGTCGGAAGACGCGGTGCTCAGACTGACCGGCGTCCCCTGACGGACCTCGTTGTACACTTCGGTAGTGCCTTCAACACCCATCGCGATCTGCTTGGCGCGGGCGGCCAGATCGGTATTTGGCGCCTGGCCGGTCAGCAGCACTTTACCCTGATAGGCGGTCGCAACCACCCGGGCATCTTTCTTCAACTGCTGATCTTTGCTCAGGGCGTTTTCAACCCGGGCTTCCAGTGTGCCATCGTCTACCTGAGTGCCCACGCTGCGTGGGTCAGTGGCGGTTTTGGTGGCAACGGCAGCGCTGCCAACGACAACGCCTGCAATACAGCCTTGTAACAGCAGGGCGCTGGACAGCACTGCAAATGTGGCTTTCAGCTTCATCTCAGTTCCTTATTCGTCCTGGTGGGGAAACAACGTACTATCTATCAGGTCGCATAGGCAATTTACGGTAAGCATATGCATTTCCTGAATGCGTGCACTGCGGTGTGATGGGATGCGGATCTCGACATCCTGTTGACCGAGTAAGCCGGCCAGTTCACCGCCGTCGTAACCGGTCAACGCGACAATCGTCATGTCGCGCGTTACCGCGGCTTCGACCGCTTTCACAATATCACGGCTGTTGCCGCGGGTGGAAATTGCCAGCAACACGTCGCCGGCATGGCCGAGCGCGCGCACTTGTTTGGCGTAGACTTCGTCGTGCAGCCGATCGTTGGTGATCGCCGTCAGCACCACGTTATCGGCATTTAGCGCAATGGCCGGCAAGCTTGGGCGCTCGGTTTCAAAGCGGTTGATCATGCTGGCGGCGAAATGCTGCGCGTTGGCTGCCGAGGTGCCGTTGCCGCAGCACAGAATTTTATTACCGTTAAGTAAGGATTGAACCAGCGTCATCGCGGCACGCGAGATGGCGTCGGGCAAGGCCTCCGCCGCCGCAATTTGGGTTTGGATGCTTTCGGTAAAACAGGCTTTAATTCTATCCAGCACGTTGTATTAATCCACTAAGTCAAAGGGCCGGTCTGCACCGGTAAACCACGATTAATCCGCATTGAAGGCGTTGGGTATCCATTCTAACTGGCTACCTGTGATGGCCAAAACATCAAAACGGCAAGACGATGTGTCAAAACTGGCTCCGCGTCCCGCCAGCCAAACGGCGGCGGCATGCAGCAACTTCTGCTGCTTGCGATAAGTGACGCTGGCGGCCGCACCGCCAAAAGCATCGCTGCGGCGGTAGCGGACTTCAACGAACACCCAGGTTTGACCATCGCGCATGATGAGATCGAGCTCACCACCGCGCAGCGCCACATTGGCAGCGCAGAAGGTGAGCCCGGCGCGTTCCAGATAGTGGCGGGCCTGTAACTCATAGCCCGCCCCTATGGCGCGTTGACTCAAGAGACCGGAACGACCATGCCCTGACGGTATTGCAGCCAAGGCAGTTTTCTGTTGATCACACAGCCCGGTGCGGCGGTGAGCATGCCAGTCGTGCCGGAGACCTGGAAACCGGGTAACTGACGCATTTCAGCAAAGTGGTTGGACAATGTCCAGGCATCCATCCCCATTGCGTACAGACGCACCAGCGAATAATCGTTGCGGAACTGGCTGCTTGCCTGCTGTAACAACTGAGGGTTAGCACCGGCCAACAACGGAATATCACTGAACTGCAAGCCTTCCATTTCCAGACGGAAGTCCGGACCGGCCCCGGCCTGGTAGCTGCGTGAGCTGGCGTACATTGCTGGCTTGCTGCGTGAGTTGGTGGCCATGTCGATCATCGGTTTGATCAGCGTCAACTGGGACTGGGTTGCGACGATATAGACCGAGTCTACGCTGCCGCCGTTGGTTGCAGGCGTATCGCTTGGCGGTGCCGGAATGGTCAGCCCGGCAATGGTCACGGCCTGCGGTGCCGGTGCGGCGGAGATTGGCGACCCGGACATGCGAATACCACCGCTGTTGACCATCTGGCGCAGTTCACTGGCGGAGCCAATGTTCTGCTGCAGCACGGTCTGTCCGCCCAGGCTCTGCCACTCCTGGTTAAAGGCTTTGGCAACGCGGTCGCCGAAGGCACCGCGAGGGATCAGCAACAGCGGCTGCCGTTTCTGTTGTTCCCAAATGTGGCGGGCGGCGTCACGTGCTTCATTTTCCGGTGAAAGCGCGAAGTAACAGATGTTCGGGTTATCTTTCGGCATTTCCGGCTGATTGAGCGCCAGCACGTTCAGCGTGGTAGTACTGCTGGCAAGTTGATCGACGTTTTCTTTCAGCAACGGGCCGACCACCAGGGTTGCGCCATCCTGCTGTGCCTGCGTCAGCAACGCGGCCAGCGGTTGGCTGGAGGTATCATACACTTTAATCTGTGCGTTAGCGGCCTGCGGCGGAGTAATCGGCGCAGTAGAAGGTGCAGCAGGCTGGGCAGCCGTCACCGGGACAGCATCCGGCGCCGAGGTGCTGACTGCACCGTTGGCGTTCTGGTCTGCTGACGCGGGATCTGCGCTCTGCACTGGCGCGCTGTCAGGCTGTGATTGCTGTTGCTGCACCGGGGCCAAAGGGGTCACACCGTTCTTGGCTGCTTCAAAGCCTTTTTGGATCGCATCGGCAAACACTTTTGCCTGGCCATTTAGCGGCAGCAGCAGTGCGATTTTTGAAGTGGAGGCCTGGGTGAAGTTCAGCACCTGGTTCAACTGGGCCGGTAGTGTTTTCGCCGCCGGGTTCTGTGGATAGCGGTTTTGCCAGTCTTTAATCCCAGCCTTCAGCAGATCGGGATCCTGCTTGTTGTCCTGATAGACACGCAGCAGATCCAGCCAGCCCTGCAATACATTTTCATTAGCGTTGATCACCAGGCTGTTCATGTCCTGCGTCGTCAGTTGCAGCAGCGACTGCCAGGTTTGGTCCAGGTTGGTTTGATGTGCCTTGCCGGTCAGCAACGGCTCTTGCGCAATGTAAGCGCGGATCAGCGGCAGGGAGGGTTTACCCTGATTGGCGGCGATCTGCGCCTGATAGAAACGTACCAACTGGTTGGCCGACAGTGAGCCGGTATCCAGATGCCCCAGCGTACTGCGAGCGCTAACGTAGCTTTTGTTTGCCACCTGCAGTTCTGCGGTCAGCAGCTGGCTTTCCACCTGCTGCACGCTGCTGAGGTTTTTCGGCAGTTGGTTCAGTTGTTCACTGGCCTGCGGCAGTTTCCCTTCACGTAACAACGCGCGAATAGCAAGTAATTGCCAGTCAGCCTTGTTATCATTGCTGCTTTGCTGCAGCTGCTGCAGATAGTAATCGGAACTGGCGCTCGCTTCGTCCTGTATATTGGCGGGCGGCGTCTGCGGGGCCTGACTCGGACAGCCTGCAAGGAAAAGGGCTGCTGCGATCACTGCGGTAAGTCGGACAGGCTTTGAACGCCCTGCTTTGGTACGAACGAATGTTGAGGAAAGCATACTGTATCCAGTGATGTTTTTTTCAAGATGCTCAATATTAAATCGGCAACCCGGATGAAACAATGAATCAACACCAACAATCAGTCATTTCTGCATCAACGCTGTATGTGGTGCCCACCCCAATCGGCAATTTAGGGGATATTACCCACCGTGCGTTAGAGGTACTGAAAAGCGTTGATCTGATTGCGGCCGAAGACACGCGCCATACCGGGTTGCTGTTGCAACACTTTGCGATTAGCGCGCGGTTGTTTGCGCTGCATGACCATAACGAACAACAAAAGGCCGATCAACTGCTGGCGAAATTACAGGAAGGCCAGAGCATAGCGCTGGTTTCCGATGCCGGTACGCCTTTGATCAACGATCCCGGTTATCACTTGGTACGCCGCTGCCGCGAAGCCGGCATCCGCGTGGTGCCCCTGCCGGGCGCCTGTGCGGCAACCACGGCACTCTGTGCCGCAGGTCTGGCTTCTGACCGCTTCTGCTACGAAGGGTTCCTGCCGGCGAAAACCAAGGGCCGTAAGGATACGCTGATGGCGCTGGCAGAGGAACCGCGTACGTTGATTTTCTACGAATCAACCCACCGTTTGCTGGAAAGTTTGCAGGACATGGTCACCGTGTGGGGGCCGCAACGTTATGTGGTACTGGCGCGTGAGCTGACCAAAACCTGGGAATCGATCACCGGCGCGCCGGTTGGCGAACTGCTGGCCTGGGTGCAGGAAGATGAAGTCCGTCGTCGTGGCGAAATGGTGTTGATCGTCGAAGGTCATAAGGCGCAGGATGATGCATTGCCGCTGGAAGCGCTGCGGACCCTGGCGTTGCTGCAAAAAGAGCTGCCGTTGAAAAAGGCGGCGGCGCTGGCGGCGGAGATCCACGGCGTGAAGAAAAATGCGTTGTATAAATACGCGTTAGAGCAACAAGAACAGTAAAGCGGTTGACCTGCCGTGAGCGCGACGCTACTATCCGCGCCGGAGTTGACCAGACAGTCGCCGCTTCATTGCCGTCCCTTTCGGGGGAGACAGATGGAGGGGAGGAAAGTCCGGGCTCCATAGGGCAGGGTGCCAGGTAACGCCTGGGAGGCGCAAGCCTACGACTAGTGCAACAGAGAGCAAACCGCCGATGGCCCGCGCAAGCGGGATCAGGTAAGGGTGAAAGGGTGCGGTAAGAGCGCACCGCGCGACTGGCAACAGTTCGTGGCACGGTAAACTCCACCCGGAGCAAGGCCAAATAGGGGTTCACATGGTACGGCCCGTACTGAACCCGGGTAGGCTGCTTGAGCCAGTGAGCGATTGCTGGCCTAGAGGAATGACTGTCCACGACAGAACCCGGCTTACCGGTCAACTCCCTCTATAAAGAAAACCCCGCGTAACGCAAGTTACGCGGGGTTTTTTCCTTTCTGGATCCGACTTACACCGGCAAATCGATCAGCAGTGCACGCAGCGGCGTTTCGGCACGGAGAGTCAGGCGGTTTTCCTCGTGGATAAACGCCCCATCACCGCAGGTCAGGCGTTGGTTGTCGTTACGCTCGCCATGGGCATCAATAGTGCCGTGGATCGACTGCAGGTAAGCACGGGGTCCGTTCAGCGCCAGCGTCTGCTGTTCACCCGGCTGTAAATCCAGGTGGTGGATCCACACCTGTTGGCGCAATTGCAGGCTGTCCTGTGCTCCGTCTGGGGAAGCCAACAGCGTCACGCCAGCCTGTGGCAGCATCAGGCGCTGTACCCGCTCGTTGCTGCGCTCCGGGCAGGCATCCAGCCACAGTTGCAGACGGGTCAGCGGCGTATCACTGCTGATGTTCTGCTCGCTGTAGCTCAGTCCTGGCTGGGTCGCCATAAGCAAGGCTTCACCGGCCCTGGCGTTCACCGTATTACCTTCGCTGTCGCGGTATTCCGCTTTACCCTGCAGGATCAAATTCAGGATATCTACGCTGGGATAGGTGCGTGGCTGGAATGAAGCGCCTGGCGCCAGCACCTCCTGATTTAACACCCGCAGTGAGGCGTAGCCCATCAGCTTGGGATCGAAGTAGTGTCCAAAAGAAAAGGTGTAGCGAGCCTGCAGCCAACCAAAGTCAGCTTGCCCGCATTGTTGTGCTGTTCTGCATGTAATCATGGCAATCGGCTCTCTAAATTCATTATCTAGATGGTAAGCATCTGGACGCCGGATTGTTAGCCAGTTAATCTGGTCGGCATATTCAAATTTCCTGACAGAGAGATTCGATGGCCAGAGATCGGGCGTTAACGCTTGAAGCGTTAAGGGTTATGGATGCGATCGACCGACGTGGCAGCTTCGCTGCGGCAGCCGATGAGCTGGGGCGTGTGCCTTCGGCACTCAGCTACACCATGCAAAAATTGGAAGAAGAATTGGACGTGGTGCTGTTCGACCGCTCCGGTCACCGCACCAAGTTCACCAACGTCGGGCGTATGTTGCTGGAGCGTGGGCGGGTCCTGCTGGAAGCGGCAGACAAGTTGACCACCGACGCCGAAGCGCTGGCGCGCGGCTGGGAAACGCACCTGACTATCGTCAGCGAGGCACTGTCACCCCCGAGCAAACTGTTCCCATTGGTCGATAAGCTGGCGCTGAAGGCCAATACCCAGGTGTCGATCTTCACTGAGGTGCTGGCCGGCGCCTGGGAAAGGCTGGAGCAGGGGCGTGCCGATATTGTTATCGCTCCTGATATGCATTTCCGCGCGTCATCCGAAATTAACACCCGCAAGCTGTACAAGGTGATGAGCGTGTATGTGGCCGCGCCGAACCACCCCATCCATCTGGAGCCGGAGCCGTTGTCTGAGGTGACACGCGTGAAGTACCGCGGTATTGCGGTAGCGGATACTGCACGTGAGCGTCCAGTGTTAACCGTGCAATTGTTGGATAAACAGCAGCGTCTGACGGTCAGCACCATTGAGGACAAACGCCTGGCTTTGCTGGCTGGGTTGGGTGTGGCGACCATGCCTTACCCGATGGTCGAGAAAGACATAGAAGAAGGGCGCTTACGCGTGGTGGGGCCGGAATACAGCCGCGAAGTCGATATCATCATGGCCTGGCGGCGTGACAGCATGGGGGAGGCGAAAGCCTGGTTCCTGCGTGAAATCCCACGGCTGTTCGCCCAACTGGAACGGCAGTAAAACGCCCCCTCGCGGCTAAGCAAGGGGGGGGGTTAAGCAAAACGTCGGTCGCGGCCATGCGGCTCGTCCAGATCCTGCGCCGGCCCAATGGAAATAATGCCGTGCGGATTGATGGTGGCGTGGCTGCGGTAATAGTGATTGCGGATATGCGGCAGGCTGACCGTTTCGGCAATGCCCGGCATCTGGTAGATGTCACGCAGGAAGCCGTACAGGTTGAGATAATCGCTGATACGGTGTTTGTCGCATTTAAAGTGGGTGACATACACCGGATCGAAGCGTATCAGCGTGGTCCACAGGCGCAGATCGGCCTCAGTCAGGCGATCGCCGGTCAGGTAACGCTGTTGCCCCAGGATCTGCTCCAGTCGTGCCAGCGCGTCAAATACCCCGTTCACCGCTTCATCATAGGCTTCCTGGCTGGTGGCAAAACCGGCTTTATAGACGCCATTATTCACCTGGTCGTAAATCCATCCGTTCAGTTCATCAATTTTTTCGCGCAGCTCGGCGGGGTAATAGCCTCCGGCGCGGGCGCCAACACCATCAAATGCGCTGTTGAACATGCGGATGATATCGGCGGATTCATTGCTGACGATGGTCTGTTGCTGTTTGTCCCACAGTACCGGCACAGTTACGCGGCCGGTGTAGTGTGGGTCGGCGCGCAGGTAAAGCTGATAGAGAAAGTCTGAGTGGTACAGGCTGTCGCCGGTGGCTTCAGGGAAGTCGTTGCCGAAGGTCCAGCCATTTTCCAGCATCAGCGGATGCACCACGGAAACCGGAATGAGTGACTCCAGCCCTTTCAATTTGCGCATCAGCAGGGTGCGATGTGCCCAGGGGCAGGCGAGTGAAACGTAAAGGTGATAACGATCTTTCTCCGCTTTAAAACCTCCGATGCCGTGTTCGCCCGGTTGACCGTCTGTGGTAACCCAATTGCGAAACTGAGAGGTTGAGCGCTTGAAACGACCTCCGGTGGATGAGGTGTCATACCAGATGTCTTGCCAAACGCCATCGACGAGTTGTCCCATGGGAATCTCCTTCGTGTCCGAGTGAAAAAGCAAAAGGGCCCGACATGCGGGCCCCTGAGTCGGTATTAAAATCTTACCACTTTTTGTTCAGAATACGGTCGATGCTGAAACCGCCTGGGCCAGCAACGGCCAGTACGATGAAGCCGCCGGCGATGGTCAGGTTCTTCATGAACATCAGCTGGTTTACGCCTTCCGCAAAGTTAGTATGGAACAGTAATGCGGTCAGGATGGTAAAACCGGCGGTGAACAGTGCCACGGTACGGGTCAGGAAACCGAACAGAATTGCCAGACCGCCACCAAATTCCAGCAGGATGGTCAGTGGCAGCAAGAAGCCAGGTACGCCCATCGATTGCATGTACTGTTGGGTTCCGGCATATGCATCACCCATTTTGCCGTAGCCCGCTACGATAAACAGGATTGGCATCAGAATACGAGCAACCAGCAAACCTGTATCTTCTAATTTTTTCATCATCAACTCCAAAGTGATTTTTGTTTGCCAGTCTTGGCGTTTGTCATGTTAGTGGGTGGTATGCCGGGTCTCTGACCCTGTCCTGCCCGTTTCATCTTGATGGAGTGAATGTTAATCGGGAAGCGTGCGCTTTGTTAGCAAGTAAAACTGTCGTATTTTTTCAAAAAAACTGAATCTTTAGCCTGCTAACAAATCGTGGGGAATCAGAAAGTTGCCCAGCCTTTACCGACAGAAACGTAAAGTCTCTGTGAAAAGGGGGGCAAAACATCGGAAGTATTGATGGAATTGCGGAAAGCTACTTGCTGGAAAAAGTTTTCTGGATCAAGCGGATAGTACCAAAGGCACCAAAAGCACGGCGTGACCAGCGAATCAACTTGCTGGGATGGCGGACGCCATATAACGCCATTACGCTGGAGCCCACTACCAGGTATTTACGCAGGCCGAAAATGGTTTGCCAACCGCGATCGATACGCTCGGTCTTTTCCAGCCACAGGGTTTTGTTTTCGGCGAGATCCAGCCTTTGCTGCTGGATCTTGCGAATGAGCTTCTCTTTTCTCCATTCCAGATAGCGGCGGCGATTCATTTTTCACCTTCCAATTCGGAACGGTCGATCTCCAACTGCTTGCGCGTGGCACCCAGCAGCGTGGAGCGGCGGGCCTTGACCAGTGTCCAGATAGCGCCAACCACGGCCAGGAACAACAGCACCCCGGTAGTCGCGCCTAACGCCATCAGACGATAGATAGGGTCGATAGCCCAGAAAATCAGGATCAGCAGACTCATCAGGCCAAATGCGGTGAACAACAGGGTCATACCGGCCATAATCAGTAACTGGATGAGGTTGGCTTTCTCCTCTTCCAGCTCGACCACGGCCAGCCGAACCCGGGTTTCCACCATACCGACCAGAATGGTGATGATGCGCTGGGCGACATCCAGGACCCCTTTAGCGGGGCCCTGTGCACGAACTTGCGGTTGTTCTGCCATATTAGCGGCGCGCTAACAGAACGCCCAGCACTACGCCGACCGCAGCGCCGATACCGATACCAGTCCACGGATTATCACGAACGTACTCATCCGCCTGGCCGGCGATTTGTTTGGTCTGGGAGGCAATTTTGTCGCCGGCATCGCTCAGGCGTACGCGGGTATCTTTCAACGCGCTTTCGGCCTTGGAACGCAGCTTTTCCAGTTCAGCTTTTGGCTTATCGGTGGAAGAGTTCAACACTTCTTCCAGCGTATCGGCTAAGGATTTAAGTTCAGCGCGTAAGTTTTCTGCATTTGAATCATGGGCCATGTGATTATTCCTTAACGTTAACTTCGACAGACTTTCAACATAGCGGATTTTTTCGCCGGAGCAAAGGGCTGATGGGTAGCTGATATCACCAAGCATCCATTTTATAGGCAATAAAAATCCCGTGTGGCGTGGCTCTCAGCGTTAAATCCGCTGGTGTAAAAAAATTATTCCGCCTGGGCCTGTTTCAGCTCGGCTTGAGCTTCAGTCAGCTTTTTCTGCTTCTTGGCCACTTTTTCCAGGTTACCGGTCTGCTGGGCTTCTTTCAGCTCCTGCTGACGCTCGGTGACCTTGCTTTGTTTTTCATCGATTTTTTTCTGACGATCGGCCTGCAGGCTGGCTGGGGTGCAATGGGTCTGCACTTCGCTCAAGGCCGTTTTCAGCCCGGCTACACGCTGAGTATTGCCGTGCTGGGTGGCGTAATCGATCTGCTTTTGAATTTCTTGTGCCTTGGTCACACAGCCGTTTTCTGCTGCGAACGACAGAGCCGGTAAGGCGAATAATGGGAGAGCCAGTAAAATGGCTGGGCGTAATTTCATACTATCAGTTCCTTATTAATGGGATGCATTGGCACGCATCCTCTGTTCCTGACTGCCAATAGGGCAGTGCGACAGGAGTCTTAAGCGGCTGACTGACGCTAACCTTCAGCATAGTCATGGAAAGCGCAGACCCCCAAAGAATCCGCCTAAGTTCGGTGGTGATTGATGGTTAATTGAACAGATAGGCCGGATGAAAGGAAAACCCTTCATTTGAAGGGGTATTATCCCAGATTGAGTGGGGAGCGTGCAAATTCACGCACCCAATGGGTAGGAACAGGGGATTCGCTCAGGGCGATAATGTAGCCCGGCGGCAAAATGTTTTGCAGCGCTTCGCGCGCCAGCAACTGTTGCTCCGGCGAGTCCAGCCGGATCACCAGGCCATCACCTTCCGGGGTGATACTTTTGATGCGAATACCGCGTTGGTCCAGTCGCTGATAGACATAAAAGCCGTCGGGTAGCGAAAGGCCTTGCTGGCCAGCACGGATGCGCAGTTCGCTTTCAGTACGCACCATGCAGGGCACTAGCAGCGTGGCGAGCGCCAGTAAGGCTAGCGCAATCAGCAACAGGTACTGCCAGCGCGGGCGCCTGGTCATCACGCCCCTTTCCCCTGGCTGTCGGCGCGTTTCTTGCGCCACAGTACGATCAATGAACCCACCAGCCCGACCACCAGCAATACCAATGGCAGCAGCATCAGGCAGAACATCAGTTGGTCTTCATACTTGCGGAACACCGGCGTTTTGCCCAGGGCAAAGCCCAGCGAGGTCAGGATCACCACCCACAGCAGACCGCTCATCCAGTTAAAGAACTGGAAACGCGCATTGCTCAGGCCGGAAAGACCGGCAATGGTTGGCAACAGGGTGCGGACAAACGCCAGGAAACGGCCAACCAGCAGGGCGGAAAGCCCGTGACGGTGGAACAACTGGTGGGCACGCTGATGATAATGAGCCGGCAGATGGGATAGCCAGCCCTGCACGGTTCGGGTATTGCCGAGCCACTTGCCCTGTATGTAACTGACCCAGCATCCCAGACTGGCGGCGACGGTCAGGATAAAAATGGTAAGCGGGAAATTCATGGTGCCTTTGGCGATCAGCACGCCAACCAGGATCAGCAAACTGTCACCCGGCAGAAACGCCGCAGGCAACAGGCCATTTTCCAGGAACAGGATCAAAAACAGCAGGGCGTAGAGAGTCCAGACCAGCGAAGGATTCGCCAGCGTCTCAAAATCCTGCTGCCATAAGGCATGTAACAGTTCTTTAATGATGTCCATCCGGTGTTCCTAAAACGTCATTGTTTGTTTTTGTCTCAGCGGCGGATCGGGAGTAGGCGAAGAGCGCGTGGGCGATCCTGGCTGCTGATAATGATGAAACGGCGTTGCTTTTAGTGGGTTCTAATCGGTGCGACACCGGTCAAGAGTGATACGTCAGCGTGCCACGATAAAGCATATTACTTTCTTTCCAGCCGCCCAGCCTGTTTTGCTGCTGCGGGGTATGCAGCGTCCAGTTGACCTGGGCAAGCCGGTTTGGCGCAGGTGATTTCTGACGCGGGAGTCGAGTGTTGTGGCCCAACTCAGTGGCTAACGAATAAACCGGCAGCAGTTGGGTGGGGACGGGTAGCGAACCGGGGTAAGAATGTACCCGCGGCAGCAGCAGCGGCATTTTACCTGGCGCTTTACGTCGCAATTCTGCCGGTGACCGGTAAACCGGGTCCTCTGGGGAAAACACCGGTTCAGCTAGCGATGGCTGGCTGTTCAGTGCGGTGGGAATGGCTTTGGAAGACGCCGCGCATAGCTTTTGGCCGGAGACCGAACCGGTCCAGCAAAAAAGAGCAATAAGCATGGCAAACAACCAGCGCATGTATTCGCGTCCCGCCCCGTAGCAGAGGGTAAAAAAGTGGCTCAACTTTACCAAAATAGCACGATTGGCAACAGGGAAATCTACGTTGCCAGCGGTGAAATACTACACGGCAAACCGCCGTTCAGGCATCGATTCAGCGGATTTTACAATACCTGACATAACACTACGGTTTTTGACTGCCTGAGCTATTTATTTTCTGCGGTCACGTTGTCCAAATGAACCACCGGGTTATCGGCAAACAGATAGCGGTCAGCGTTGTATTCAAAATCGTCACTGGTGGCGTTGAACAGCATTTGCTTGGTATTTTCCAGGTGCTGCCACATGGCCAGTTTGGCGGCATAAGGATCTTTGCGTATCAATGCCTTGAGGATCTGATCGTGATCGTCACACCAACTGGCGATGGAGCGGTCGTCGATATGCTCATGCAGCTTGATCCAATAAGGGTTATTCACGCGCTGCACCCACATTTTTTCCACGATGGTGGCCATTGCGGTGTTCTGGGTGGCTAGCGCGACTTGCACGTGGAATTTCAAATCCCACTGCGAATCGCGGAAGCGATCTTCCTTGCGTGCCTGTTCCTGGATCTCCATCAACTGAACGATGTCTTGTTTGGTCACCTGGGTGGCGGCGAACTCGGCAATGTTGCTTTCAATCAGTTGGCGCGCCTGTAGCAGTTCGAATGGCCCGGCGGTGGCAAACTCAATGCTGTCACCCGGTATCACCAGGTTTTTCTGCTGGTTGGACATCACATGGATCCCGGAGCCTTTGCGCACGTCAACATAGCCTTCCACTTCCAGCATGATGATAGCCTCCCGCACCACGGTACGGCTGACGTTCATCTCTTCGGCAATATAGCGTTCGGCCGGCAGTTTATCGCCCACCGGGTACCGACCGCTTTCAATACGCTGCTTAAGCTCGGCGGCCAGTTGCTGATACAGGCGTCTGGTTTCAGTGAATTCCATAGTGAATACTCTTAGGGTAGGGAGGGTCGTGTGACCATGGATTTGTTATACCACTTATCTGGCAGAGCTACCAGTGGACGCGGGGGAACGCCCGGCACAGCGGCCGGGCGGTGGGGTTAACTGCGTGCCGGGGCCGGCTGCAGCGGGTCTTCCTGCGGCTCGGAGGCCGGTCGATTTTGCAGAATGGTCCAGATAGCGATGGCGCCGAGGATATCGAATACCGACAGTGCAGCGAATAACGGGCTGAAGCCCAGGGTATCGGCTAATGCACCGACCACCAGGGCAAACATGGTGCTGGCGGTCCAGGCGGCCATGCCGGTCAGGCCGTTGGCGGTGGCCACTTCATTGCGACCAAATACGTCAGAAGACAGGGTAATCAGCGCGCCAGACAGAGCCTGATGGGCAAAGCCACCAACGCACAGCAGCGCGATAGCCGCATAAGGGCTGGTGAACAGGCCGATCATACCGGGGCCAATCATCAATACCGCCCCCATAGTGACCACCAACTTGCGTGACACGATCAGGTTCACCTTGAAGTGTTTCTGGAAAAATGGTGGCAGGTAGCCGCCAACGATGCAGCCGAGATCGGCGAACAGCATCGGCATCCAGGCGAACATGGCGATCTCTTTCAGGTTAAAGCCGTAGGCTTTGAACATGAATAACGGGATCCAGGCATTGAAGGTGCCCCAGGCAGGCTCTGCCAGAAAGCGCGGCAGTGCGATGCCCCAGAACTGGCGGTTGCGCACAATCTGCCAGGCGGACATTTTCTTGGCGTTGTCGGTTTGGTGTTGGGCTTCCTGGCCTTCGAGAATGTAATCGCGTTCCTCATTGCTGAGTTTTTTCTGGTCTTTCGGGTGCTTATAGAAGATCAGCCAGCAGATGGCCCAAATCAGGCTCAGTACGCCGGTGATGATAAACGCCATTTCCCAACTGTGTGCCACGATGGCCCAGACCACCAGCGGTGGGGCGAGCATGCCGCCGATCGACGAGCCCACGTTGAAGTAGCCCACGGCGATCGAACGCTCTTTGGCCGGGAACCACTCGCTGCTGGCTTTCAACCCTGCGGGGATCATCGCTGCCTCCGCCATACCCACGGCGCCGCGTGCCAGTGCCAGTCCGCCCCAACTGTTGGCGAGTGCGGTACCCATACAAAACAGCGCCCACAGAATGGCGAACATGGCGTAACCCACTTTGGTACCCAGTACGTCCAGCACGTATCCCGCCACCGGTTGCATCAGGGTGTAGCAGGCAGAATACGCCGCGACAATATATGAGTACTGCTGCGTGGTGATATGTAAGGTCCCTTCCAGCGTCGGTGCTGCAACGGCTATCGCATTACGAGTCAGGTAACCCAGCACGGTGCCGATGGTCACCAGCCCGATCATGTACCAGCGTAACCCTTTAATTTTACGCATCCAAAATATCTCCCAGTCTTCAATAGGTGGCGCCGAGATGGCGGCAGCGTTTTAGGGGCTCCCCCTTTTCGTTGTTCTGCGCCGGCCTGTTCGTCACCGACGTATTCCCGCCGCATGAACGACTGGGTGGCGAGACAATAACTTGTCATACAGATTTAAAAGTTGAGTGATATCACAAAAGCCGTTTTTCAATTGGGCAATACTGTTTGCTGGATAATTATGCGATTCAGGCGGCTTTTTGCCGTAAAACTGCCGGTTAACGGCCTTTTATGGACGATGGCGCCAAGGCAGAGGGTGATATTTTGCTGGACGCCCAGTAAAATTGGTGTGATAACTTTGTCGCGTTGGACAGAGTGTCGAACGGCAAGCAAGGTGAGGAGCCAGATATGGCGACGTTTTTAAACGAAGATTTCCTGTTGGGCAG
Source organism: Serratia proteamaculans (assembly GCF_008830365.1). Taxonomy (GTDB): domain Bacteria; phylum Pseudomonadota; class Gammaproteobacteria; order Enterobacterales; family Enterobacteriaceae; genus Serratia; species Serratia proteamaculans. Next base: position 197,803 of record NZ_WBKI01000004.1, read on the forward strand.
TGAGTTTGCCCGGCGTTTGTATCATGACTATGCAGCAGACCAACCGATCTTTGACTATCACTGCCATTTACCGCCGGACCAGATCGCCGAGAACACCCGCTTCAAAAATTTATATGAAATCTGGCTAAAGGGCGATCACTACAAATGGCGGGCAATGCGCACCAACGGTGTGGCTGAGCGACTCTGTACCGGTGATGCCAGCGATCGTGAAAAGTTTGACGCCTGGGCTGCCACCGTGCCGCACACCCTGGGTAACCCACTTTACCACTGGACCCATCTGGAGCTGCGTCGCCCGTTCGGTATTACCGGCATGTTGCTTTCCCCGACGACGGCGGACGATATCTGGCAGCGCGGCAACGCCTTGCTGGCGCAGGAGGATTTCAGAGCGCGTGGCATCATGCAGCAAATGAATGTGAAGATGGTCGGCACTACCGACGATCCGATCGACGATTTACGCCACCATAAAGCGATTGCGGCCGACAGCAGCTTCGACATCAAGGTGTTGCCAAGCTGGCGGCCGGACAAGGCGTTCAATATTGATGCGCCGGGTTTCAATGATTACCTGCAAAAACTGGAAGCGGCAGCGGATATCAATATTGGCCGCTTTAGTGCGCTGTGTGACGCGTTGAAAAAACGTATGGATCATTTTTCCGCTCATGGCTGCAAGGTGGCTGACCATGCGCTGGACGTGGTGGTGTATGGCGAAGCGGACGAAAGTACATTAGACGCTATTTTAACGGCACGCCTGAGCGGCAAGCTGCTTACCTCGGAGCAGAGTGCTCAGTTCAAAAGCGCGGTGCTGTTGTTCCTGGCCGCCGAATATCAGCGTCGCGAATGGGTGCAGCAGTATCACATTGGTGCGCTGCGCAATAACAACAGCCGCATGCTGGCCAACGTGGGCCCGGATATTGGCTTCGATTCTATTAACGACCGGCCCTTGGCGGAGCCGCTTTCTCGCCTGCTGGATGCCCAGGCACGCCAGGGCGGGTTACCGAAAACCATTCTGTATTGCCTTAATCCGCGCGACAACGAAGTGATCGGCACCATGGTTGGCAACTTCCAGGGGGAAGGCACGCCGGGCAAGATGCAGTTTGGCTCTGGCTGGTGGTTCAACGATCAAAAAGACGGGATGCAGCGGCAGATGACGCAGTTGGCACAGTTGGGCCTGCTGAGCCGTTTTGTCGGCATGCTGACCGACAGCCGTAGCTTCCTGTCTTATACCCGTCATGAATACTTCCGCCGTATCCTTTGCCAGATGATGGGCCGCTGGGTGGAGGACGGGGAAGTGCCGGCGGATATCACGCTGCTGGGTGAGATGGTGAAAAACATCTGCTTCGACAATGCCAAAAACTATTTCGCCATTGAACTGGCGTAGCCGTTGCCCGAGGTGGGTTTATGCAAAGCATGGTAAAAATTCATTCGCTGGATAATGTCGCGGTAGCGCTGCACGATCTGGCCGCCGGTGAAACGCTGGAACTGGAGACACAGGCCATTCGGCTGGTACAACCGGTGGCGCGCGGGCATAAGTTTGCCTTGCAACCGATTGCCGCCGGTGAAGCGATCATCAAGTACGGTCTGCCGATCGGGCATGCATTGGAAGCCATCGAGCCGGGTGAACATATTCACTCGCAAAATGCCAAAACCAACCTGAGCGATCTCGACAGCTATCTGTATCAACCGGCTTTTCCCACGTTACCGCCACAGGCTGCGGATCGAGAGGTTCAGCTTTATCGCCGGCGCAGCGGGGAGGTGGGGATCCGTAACGAGCTGTGGATCGTGCCGACCGTCGGCTGCGTTAACGGTATTGCCCGGCAGATCCAGCAGCGTTTTCTGAAGGAAACTCAGGATGCGCAGGGGATCGACGGCGTACATCTGTTCAGCCATCCGTTTGGCTGTTCGCAACTGGGTCAGGATCACGAGAACACCCGCACCATGCTGCAAAATATGGTGCGCCACCCGAACGCCGGAGCGGTGTTGGTGATTGGCCTGGGGTGTGAGAACAACCAGGTGGATGTGTTCCGCAGCACGCTGGGCGCGACCGATGAGCAGCGGGTACGCTTTATGGTGTGCCAGCAGCAGGACGATGAGGTCGAGGCCGGGCTGGAGCAGTTACATGCCCTGTATCAGGTGATGCGCGACGATCGTCGCCAGCCGGGCAAACTGAGCGAGTTGAAGTTCGGACTGGAGTGTGGCGGATCGGACGGCCTGTCCGGCATTACCGCTAACCCATTGCTGGGCCGTTTTTCCGACTACCTGATCGCCAACGGCGGCACCACGGTACTGACTGAAGTGCCAGAGATGTTTGGCGCCGAACGGATCCTGATGAGCCGCTGCCGCGATAGGGCGACCTTCGAGAATACCGTCAGTATGGTTAACGACTTCAAACAGTACTTTATCGCCCATAACCAGCCGATTTATGAAAACCCCTCGCCGGGCAATAAAGCCGGTGGCATCACCACGCTGGAGGAAAAATCCCTCGGCTGTACGCAGAAAGCCGGGCAGAGCCAGGTGGTGGACGTGCTGAAATATGGCGAACGCCTGCGGCAGCCCGGATTAAACCTGCTCAGTGCACCGGGTAATGATGCGGTGGCGACCAGCGCGCTGGCCGGTGCCGGCTGTCATATGGTGTTGTTCAGTACCGGGCGCGGCACGCCCTATGGCGGTTTCGTGCCGACGGTGAAGCTGGCCACCAACAGCGAACTGGCGGCGAAGAAACCCCACTGGATTGATTTTGACGCCGGTCGGCTGATCCACGGCACCTCGATGGAGAGTCTGCTGGAGCAGTTTGTCGATCTGATTGTGGCGATTGCAAATGGTCAGGCGGCGCGTAATGAAGTGAATGATTTCCGTGAACTGGCGATTTTTAAAAGCGGGGTAACTTTGTAGGGCTGCGATATTTAGGTCAAAAAAAGGCGCCCGATAATGAGCGCCTTGTTGAATAAGCTCGGAAATTAACGCACCTTCAGCGGATCTTCATCTGCCAAACGCTGGTCTTCCGCCTGACAGGCTGCGGCAGTAAACAGGACGTCGGTAGAAGAGTTCAGTGCGGTTTCGGCGGAGTCTTGCAGAACACCGATGATAAAGCCGACGGCGACCACCTGCATGGCCACGTCGTTCGGGATGCCGAACATGTTACACGCCAACGGGATCAGCAACAGCGAACCGCCGGCCACACCGGAAGCGCCGCAGGCACAAACGGCGGCCACTACGCTCAGCAGCAGCGCGGTCGGCACATCAACCGGGATCCCCAGAGTATGTACCGCCGCCAGCGTCAGCACGGTAATGGTGATCGCCGCGCCAGCCATATTGATGGTTGCACCCAGTGGGATAGAAACCGAATAGGTGTCTTCGTTCAGATTCAGCTTTTTGCACAGCTCCATATTCACCGGAATATTGGCGGCCGAACTGCGGGTGAAGAATGCCGTCACGCCGCTTTCACGCAGGCAGGCGAACACCAGCGGATAAGGATTGCGACGGATTTTCCAGAACACGATCAGCGGGTTCAGCACCAGTGCGACCAGCAGCATACAGCCGATCAGTACCACCAGCAGTTGAGCATAACCCCACAGCGCGCCGAAGCCAGTTTCTGCCAGCGTCGAAGCCACCAGGCCGAAGATGCCAAGTGGGGCACAGCGGATCACCGCACGTACCACCATGGTGACCGCATGCGACATATCGTTAATCAGCGATTTAGTAGTGTCGGAGGAGTGGCGCAACGCCAGTCCCAGACCCACAGCCCAGGCCAGAATACCGATATAGTTAGCGCTAATCAGCGCCTGGAACGGGTTGGCTACCACGCTCAGCAGCAGGCCTTTCAGCACCTCTATAATGCCGCCCGGCGGGTTGATGTCGGCATTGCCGGCCACCAGCGCCAGATTGGACGGGAACATAAAGCTGACCACGACCGCCACCAGCGCCGCAGCGAAGGTTCCCAGCAGATAGAGGAACAGGATCGGCCGGATATTGGTTTTCTGCCCGTGTTTGTGATTGGCGATTGAGGCCATGACCAACACCAGCACCAGTACCGGCGCCACCGCTTTCAGTGCGCCAACGAATAGCGCACCCAGCAAGCCTACCGCCGAAGCCGTTGCCGGTGAGACCAGCGCAACAATAATACCGGCCACCAGGCCGACCATGATTTGTTTGACCAGACTGCCCTGAGTGATCTTTTGTAGTAATTTTTGCATAGTGCTTTTTCTTCCCGATGATGTTGCTTACAGCTTTATCTCGGCGGGAACCTCGCCGGACAACTTTATTTGTATCTGTAACCAAGTGTGTTTGCCAAATCAGTATTCAGTAAACCAATGGGGTTGGAAAGGGCCAGCGGTGAAATTCTAAGGGCGGATCAACTCTTGATAACATACTGGTTACATTTGTGTGATCGCAATAACGTTTGGCGTTTGGGACGAATTGCCAAACAATCGCGGGGCGACTAGCGCCCCGGATAACAGATTATGGAGCTTTATTATTGGCCAGGCGGTCATTCCGGCGGTTAACCCAGGCGTTGATCAACAGCGTCAGCGTCAGGATACTGGCGACTACGCCGAGCGAAACACCGATCGGGATGTGGAATAAATCGATAATCAGCATCTTGACGCCGATAAACATCAGGATCAGCGACAGACCGTATTTCAGCATCGAGAAGCGTTCAGCCACATTAGCCAGCAGGAAGTACATGGCGCGCAGGCCCATGATGGCGAACAGGTTAGAGGTCAGTACGATAAACGGATCTGTGGTCACGGCAAAGATAGCCGGGATGCTATCGACCGCAAAGATCACATCGCTCAGTTCCACCAGGATCAGCACCAGTACCAGCGGCGTAGCAAACAGCAGGCCGTTGCGGCGCACGAAGAAGCGCTCACCTTCCAGGTTGTCGGTCATGCGCAGGTGACTACGCAGCCATTTCACCAGCGGCTTGTCGCCAATCGCTCCACCATCTTCCTTCGCCAGCGCCATCTTGATACCGGTGAACAGCAGGAAAGCGCCGAACAGGTACAGCAGCCACTGGAACTGGGTCACCAGCCAGCTACCGGCGAAGATCATGATGGTACGCAGTACGATCGCGCCCAATACGCCAAAAATCAGCACCCGACGCTGCAGGTTGGCCGGAACGGCAAAGTAACTGAACAGCATCAGCCAGACGAAGACGTTATCAACCGCCAGTGCTTTTTCGATCAGGTAACCGGTGAGGAAGGCCAGTGCCTGAGTATCGGCGACGGCACGTCCGGCAGTTTGGTTCAGGTAGTACCAGAAACCCAGGTTGAACAGCAGAGACAGGCTGACCCACACCAGTGACCAACTGGCGGCCTGCTTCAGCGTCATGGTATGTGCGCCTTTGCGGCCCTGCAGCAGGAGGTCGATTGCGAGCATCACAACTATGATGGCGGCAAAGCTGCCCCATAACCAAGGTGTGCCAACGGTATTCATCATCAGAGGTATCCTTCAAAACAAAAACGGCCAACGTCGGAAGACGCTAGCCGCTCTTATGAACGCTGCAAGCAAACCTCGCCTTCCGGCAAGGTCTCACTTACAACGTTGATGAAGGTGCACCTTAGTGCGCCCTGACATCAGGTTGCCCGGTAACCGGGTGCTTGCGCACCGTAATGACGATTAACCGGCAATGAAGTTACTCCCCTTTGCACGGCAGAAAGTAATGCAAAATGTGTCAGTGGTCAACGTTTATTGCGTTACCCGGCCAGGGCTTTTTGTGCGCCGAGGCTGACGACAAACCCTTGCAACAGCAGTCGGCTGAACGGCGTATCGCTAACCTGCTGTTGCTTAAGCTGATACTCCGCTTGCTGCTGCGGATACAGCTCGCCAAGCCAGCCCAGGTACTGGTGCATCACCGCGCCGTTAAATTCCGGATGGAACTGAGTGGTCAGCACTTGCTCGCCATAACTGAGGATCTGATAAGCATCCTGCTGCGAACGCGCCAGCACCACGGCACCGGCAGGGGGCGTCAATACGCTCTGCGCGTGGATCAGATTCGCCTTGAAGCGCGGTGGCAGCATCGCCATCCGCCGGTCATTGGCGGCGGCTGGCAACAGTTCTATCTCCAGCGTGCCGACCTCCATGCCCTGCGGGTGATAGCCGACTTCCCCGCCAAGCGCATAGGCCAGCAGCTGGTGGCCATAGCAGGCGCCAAAAATAGGCAGTTTGATCAGCATGGCCTGTCGCAGCCATTCGGCGGCCTGTTCACTCCACGGCAACTGCTCGGTGACCATCGCCGGTGAACCGGTGATCACCACGCCAGAGTAGTGTTGCGGCGGCAGCGGTTGTTCACCTGCGGGAAGATGCACGATCTGTACGCGATCGACGTCAATGTTTCCCTGTTGCAGGAACATGCCGTCGAAATTGGCTTTTTCCTGGCGGATCACCTCCGGCGCGTCGCCGGTTTGCATCAGTAATAACGGTTTCATGTCATGCTCCGTCGGCAGGAAACACCACGCCGGTCTGGCGGCGGATTTCGGTCAGCAGGCGGGCGATAATCAGCGAATTCTCTAACCCCGGGTGGTCCACCTGACGTTTTTCCACCAGTTCGGCGAACATTTGCGCTTCATACAGCATGGTATTGATATGCTGCGGCTGGGTCAGATCCTGGCGCTGACCACCGCGTGGCGTTAGTACCACGCCCTGACACTCCGAAATTTTCTCAATTATCAGCGTACCTTCTTCACCCTGGATCTCGCTCGGAATGTCCGAGTTGCTCACCTTGGAGTGGGAGAGGGTCACATCGAAATCGCCGTAATTGAGGCAGGCGGTGCCGTGCGCATCAACGCCGGTATCCAGCAAGCTCGCGCTGGCGATCACCGATTTCGGCTCGCCGAACAGCACCACGGCACTGGCCAGGCAGTAATAACCAATGTCCATGATCGAACCGTTGGAAAACTGCGGATTGAAGGTATTTGGGTTTTCACCAGCCAGATAGCGTGGGTAGCGTGAGGAGTACTGGCAGTAATTGATAAAGGCTTTGCGCAGTCGGCCGATTTTCGGCAGCGTTTGTTGCAGCGTCAGGAAATTGGGCAAATGGGCGCTTTTAAAGGCTTCGAACAGTACTACCTGATTTTCACGTGCACAGGCCACCAGCATCTCGGCTTCGCGCAGGTTGGATACCAGTGGCTTTTCGCAAATCACGTGCTTTTTATGGCTGAGGAACAGCAGCGACTGCTGGCAGTGCAGACTATTGGGGCTGGCGATATAAACCGCGTCGATGGCGTCCGACTGGGCCAGCGCCTCAAGGGAATCGAAAAACAGACTGACGGGGTAGTTGGCACCAAATGCCTGCGCCTGTTCGAGCTTGCGCGAATAGATGGCGGTCAGCTTCAGCTTGCCGCTTTCGTGTGCGGCGTCAATAAAGCGTTCCGTAATCCAGTTGGTACCAACAACGGCAAAGCGAATCATAGAAATCTCCGGTTCCCAGGCGACGGGTAGAAAGAATCAGATTATCACGGCATTTACCGAAGGCGAATCCTGCTATGCATACAGATTGCCAAACACGGAGAGGTGGGTCAGATACAACCGGGTATCGAACTCCAGTTGATGGTAATTGGGTTCCATATGGCAACACAGGCTGTAGAAGGCTTTGTTGTGGTCTTTCTCTTTCAGGTGCGCCAGTTCATGCACCACGATCATGCGTAGAAACGGCTCCGGTGCCAGCTTGAATACCGTCGCCACGCGGATTTCTGCCTTGGCCTTCAGCTTGCCGCCCTGTACGCGGGAAATGGCGGTGTGCATGCCGAGTGCGTGTTTCATTACCTGGATTTTACCGTCGTAGGCCACTTTACTCAGCGGCTGGGCATTGCGCAGATACTGGTTTTTCAGATCGACGGTAAATTGATAAAGCGACTTGTCGGTGGTGCAGTCGTGCACCTGGGGATAGCGCTGCAACAGCACCTCACCCAGACGTTGCTGGTCGATCAACTGCTGCACCTGGCTTTGCAGATGTTCAGAGTAACCCTGCAAGTAAGTCAGTTCGGACATCGTCTTCCCGTATTGGCCATAATTCAGCGGGTCATTGTATGATGTTTTTTCGCGCAAAGCCCGCAAAGGGCAATTTATCCGAAAAAACATTTTACTGCCGGACGTTTTTAGGGGATAAACAGCCCAAATTTTATCAGTCAGGAGGGGCAATGAGCCAACTCGATCTGGGAACACAGCAACTTGAGCTGGAACGTTATCCCCAACAGGAAGAATCCACCCAACTACAGGCGTGGGAAGCGGCAGATGAATATCTGCTGCAACAGCTTGAAAATGTAAACATTGGCGATCGTCCGGTGCTGATTTTCAACGACAACTTTGGCACGCTGGCCTGTGCGCTGCACGGTCATCAGCCTTACAGCATCAGCGATTCCTATATGAGCCAGTTGGCCACGCGCCATAACCTGAAGCTCAATGAATTGGATCCGGAGCAGGTTACGCTGCTGGACACCTTGGCCGAATTACCTGCGTCACCGGCGGTGGTGCTGATCCGTATTCCTAAAGCGCTGGCACTGCTGGAACAGCAACTGCGTGCGTTGCGTGATGTGGTGGCACCGGACACGGTGATCATCGCCGGGGCCAAAGCGCGTGACGTGCATACCTCAACCATGCAGCTGTTTGAAAAGGTGCTCGGTCCTACTCGCACCAGCCTGGCATGGAAGAAAGCGCGGTTGATCCACTGTGACGTCGCCGACATCGTGCCACCGGCAGCGCCGGTAACCACCAACTGGGTGCTGGACGGTACCGATTGGATTATCCACAACCATGCCAACGTGTTCTCACGCAGCAATCTGGATATTGGCGCACGCCTGTTCCTGGATCATCTGCCGCATGACATTGAAGGCCACATCATCGATCTGGGCTGCGGCAACGGTATCATCGGCATGGCCGCATTGATGCAGAACCCGCAAGCGCAGGTGAGCTTTGTTGATGAGTCCTACATGGCGGTGGCCTCCAGCGAACTTAACGTGGAACACAACCTGCCGCAGGACATGGATCGTTGTCAGTTTGAAGTGAATAACTCGCTGGCGGGGATTGAGCGTGAAAGCGTGCAGGCGGTGCTGTGTAACCCTCCGTTCCACCAGCAGCATGCGATCACCGATCACACCGCCTGGCAGATGTTCTGTGACGCCAAGCGTTGCCTGCAGGTAGGCGGTGAGCTGCGCATCGTCGGTAACCGCCATCTGGATTACCACCAGAAACTAAAGCGTTTGTTCGGCAACTGCACCCTGATCGCATCCAACAAGAAGTTCGTGATCCTGAAAGCGGTGAAATCCGGTGCGCGTTACTGATTGATTGAGGGGCGCAGTGAATGCGCCCCTGATTGTCATTACAGCGCCATCGCCAGCCGTGTGCCCTGATCGATAGCGCGACGGGCATCCAGCTCGGCGGCAACGTCCGCTCCGCCAATCAAATGCACCGTTTTGCCCATCTCCAGCAGCGGTTGCTGCAGTTCACGACGCGGTTCCTGCCCGGCGCAGATGATCACCGTGTCGACCGGCAAGCAGCTTTCCTGCTCGGCTCGCGAAATATGCAGCCCTTCATCGTCAATACGCTGATAATTCACGCTATTGAGCATTTTCACGCCGCGCATCGCCAGACTGGTGCGGTGGATCCAACCGGTGGTTTTCCCCAGGCCTTCGCCCACTTTGCTGGTTTTGCGCTGCAGCAGATAGATTTGCCGGGTCGCACGCGCCGCCACGGGCCCCTGGGCTGCCAGCCCGCCGCGTTGGTTGAGCTGGTCGTCGATGCCCCATTCACGGTTAAACTCAGCCTGATCCAGGCTGCTTGATACCCCGTGCTGGCTGAGGTACTCGGCAGTGTCGAAGCCGATGCCGCCAGCACCGATAATCGCCACCCGCTGGCCGACCGGTTTTTTGTCACGCAGTACATCCAGATAGGTCAGGACTCTGGCGTTATCAATACCGGGGATCTCCGGGGTACGCGGCACAATGCCACAGGCGAGGATCACTTCGTCAAATTCAGCCAGATCGGCCGCCGTCACCCAACTGCCCAGTTTTAGTGTCACCTCCAGCAGTGCCAGTTGGCGGCGGAAGTAGCGCAGGGTTTCATGGAATTCTTCTTTGCCGGGGATCTGTTTGGCAATATTGAACTGGCCGCCAATCTGATCGGCGGCGTCGAACAACGTCACTCGGTGGCCACGGCTGGCGGCAGTGGTGGCAAACGCCAGTCCGGCCGGTCCGGCACCGATCACCGCCAGTTTCTTCGGTTTTTCTGCCGCGATCAGGGGCATTTCGGTTTCGCGGCAGGCGCGTGGGTTAACCAGGCAAGAGGTGAGTTTGCCTTCAAAAATCTGGTCGAGGCAGGCCTGATTACAGCCAATACAGGTATTGATCTCGTCGGCACGGCCCTCGGCAGCTTTTTGCACAAAGGCGGCGTCGGCCAGGAACGGGCGAGCCATCGATACCATGTCGGCGCAGCCGTCTGCCAGCACTTGCTCTGCGACTGCCGGATCGTTAATGCGGTTGGTGGTGATCAGCGGAATGCGCACTTTGCCCATCAGCTTACGGGTCACCCAACTGAAACCGGCGCGCGGCACCATGGTAGCGATGGTCGGAATACGCGCCTCATGCCAGCCGATGCCGGTGTTGATAATCGTCGTGCCCGCCTGCTCAACCGCCAGCGCCAACTGTTCGATCTCCTGCCAGCTGGAACCGTCCTCCACCAGATCCAGCATCGAAAGACGGTAAATCAGAATGAAGTCGTTGCCGACAGCCTGCCGTACGGCCCGGACGATCTCCACGGCAAAACGCATGCGGTTGCTGAAGCTGCCGCCCCATTGGTCGTCGCGCTGGTTGGTGCGCGACACCAGGAATTGGTTGATCAAATAGCCTTCGGAACCCATCACCTCGACGCCATCGTAACCGGCCTGCTGTGCCAGTGCCGCGCATTGGGCGAAGTCGGCGATGGTCTGCAGGATGTCTGCTTCGCTCAGCGCGGTGGGGGCGAAGGGATTGATCGGTGCCTGCAGCGCGGAGGGCGCGACTGGCTGCGGCTGATAGCTATAGCGGCCAGCATGCAGGATTTGCAGCGCAATTTTGCCGCCGGCCCGATGGACGGCCTCGGTGACAATGCGGTGATGACTGAGCTGCTGTGGCTGGCTGAGGGTGGAGCCGCCGCGGTACACCACGCCTTTTTCATTGGGGGCGATACCGCCGGTGACGATCAGCGCCACGCCGGCGGCCGCGCGTTCGGCATAGAAAGCGGCCATACGCTCGGGGCCATTGGGCAGTTCTTCCAGGCCGGTGTGCATCGATCCCATCAGCACCCGATTTTTCAGGGTGGTGAAGCCGAGATCCAGCGGCGCCAGCAGGTGTGGGTAATTGCTCATTGCAGTCTCCATCGCTCATCCCCCCGCATCTTTCAAACTGCAGCGTTGTTGGCCGCGTTCGTTCACCCCAGTCACTTACCAAAGTAAGCTCCAGGGGACTCTCAAACTTGCCGCCTAACTGCAGCTCGAAAGCTTTTGGGTATGATCAGTTGTTATTATTATGTACGACCAAGTGGTCGGATGAGATAAATCTAGCCGTTGTCTCTGCCGTTGGGAATCTGCGTTGCGCTGAATGTGATAGATGTCATGGATCTTTATTGTTGTTTGCATCGTGAACAACAAATCGGTTAGCATTTGCGCGTTGAAATTCCTTCTTTCTGCGGAGCCATTACCGAAAATGAACAAACACGCCTGTTGATATCTTGTCCCACGTAGCGCACATCAGTGCCATGTGGGGATATTTTGATCTCATCCAGGAGTGCTTATGGCTCATTTTGCGCAGTCCCCTCATTTTGTTTTACATCAACTGACCTGCCAGTTTGCTGACGGCGAAACGCTGTTCGGCCCGTTGGATCTCACTTTCGATCAACAGCACTGCGGCCTGGTTGGGCGTAACGGCGTCGGAAAAACTCGTCTGCTACGGCTGATTGCCGGGCTGGATCTGCCCGGTGGTGGGCATGTCGAATCGCATGCTTCATTGGCCTACGTAGCGCAGCAGCCAGACATCGCGCCACAGACTACGCTGGCCCAACTGTTGGGCTACGGCGAGACCTTTGCCGCACTGGCCCGCCTTGAGCAGGGGCGACCGCAGCCGGACGATATCGATCGTCTGGAAGGGCAGTGGGATCTGAACGATCGTTTGCAGGCTGCATTTTCCACCGCCGGGTTACCGGCTTTCGATCCGCAACGGCCGGCAAAGGATCTCAGTGGTGGCGAACGGATGCGCGCCGCATTGTGCGGTGCGATGCTGGGCAATGCTGACTTCTTGTTATTGGACGAACCGACCAACCATCTTGATACTCGCGCTCGCGAGGGGCTGTATCGGCAGTTAGAAAACTGGCGCGGCGGTTTGCTGGTCGCCAGCCACGATCGACAACTGCTGGCGCGTATGCAGCGTATTGTCGAGCTGACGCCCGGCGCACTGCACAGCTACGGTGGTAACTACCATGATTATAGCCACCAGCGTGAGCTGGAGCAGCAGGCGGCACGTGCCGGGCTGGAACATGCGCGTCAGGAGCGTCGGCGCACTCGTGCCCGACAGCAGAAAGAGCACGACATTAGCCAGCGGCGCTCTGCGCAGACGCTGAAAACTGTCGATACGCTGAACATCGCCTCCTTTGAGCGCGTGGCTTACAAGGCGGCGGCCAAAGAGAGCCTGGGTACGCTGTGCAAACAGCATCAGGAGCAGAAAGGCGCCCTCGATGCCGCAGTAAATGAAGCCTGGCAGCGGGTAGAGGAAGACAGCCCGGTAATGTTGACCCTGCCGGGCAGCGCTGTGGCGGCGGGCAAACAGGTTCTGGTGCTGGAACAGCTGCAACTGCCTTTTATCACTATGCCGCCGTTGGATTTACGTATCGATGGCCCGATGCGCGTGGCGCTGACCGGCCCGAATGGCTGCGGTAAATCCACCTTGCTGAAGGTGATCCTGGGGCAATGGGCAGCCAGGGGCGGTCGTTGCCACTGTCCGTTGCCGACGGCTTATCTCGACCAAAACCTTTCGCAGCTCAATCTGTCGCTCTCGGTGGTTGAGCATCTTGGCCTGCAGGATTCGCCGCTAAATGAGGGCAGGATGCGCAGTCAGTTGGCACAGTTGCAGCTAAACGCCGAGCGCGTACTGTTGCCCCTGGCGGCGCTGAGTGGAGGGGAACGGCTGAAAGCGGCGCTGGCCTGCATGTTGTGGCGGCAGGAACCGGCGCAGTTGCTGCTGCTGGATGAACCGACCAATCACCTGGATCTGGCATCGTCACTGGCGATCGAGGCCGCGTTGGCCAGTTTTCCCGGCGCGATGCTGGTGGTCTCCCATGATGAAGCGTTTTTGCAGGCACTGAAATTAACTCACCGTTTGCAATGGCGGCAGGAAGGGTGGCAATTGCAGAGCCTTTGATGGAAAACAGCGGTCAGGGACGGATGCATTCCAGCAGCAGGGTAAAGGCGGCGGCCATTTGCTCTTCCGGCACGCAGGCGAAGCCCATCAGCAGGCCACGGCGATGGTTGGGCAGCATGTAGTAACGCGACAGCGGCCGCACCAGTACGCCGCGTTCGTTGGCGGCGGCGGCGATCGCGACATCGTCAGTCTGGTCCGGCAGGTTAAGGATCAGGTGCAGCCCGGCGTTGTTGTTGAATTCGCTCAACGCCTGTTTGCCCAGGTGCTGTTCGATCAATGCGGTCAAAAACGCCCGGCGGCGGGCATACAACAACCGCATGCGACGGATATGCGCGGTGTAGTGGCCTTCCTGAATAAACTGCGCCAATGCGGTCTGGATCAGCAGATGACCGCCGCGGTACAGCTCGGCATGGGCGGTTTTCAACGCCGCGACCAGCGGCTTTGGCAACACCACGTAGCCCAGCCGTAGTGCCGGGTACAGCGTTTTACTGAAGGTGCCGATATAGATCACCGGTGCGTCGGCTTCCAGTCCCTGCAATGCCGGGATCGGCTGGCCGGAAAAGCGGAATTCACTGTCGTAGTCATCCTCAACGATCCAACTGCCGCCGTTGCGCGCGAGCGCCAGCAAGCGTTGTCGCCGCGCCAGACTCATTACCGATCCCAGCGGATATTGGTGCGACGGAGTAACAAATATCAGTCGCGGTGCACCTGTGGGTTGCTCAGGCGGTACCATGCCGGCCTCATCAACCGCCAGCGGGCAGATATTCACGTCGTTCATTCGCAGGATATTGCGGATCCCCCAATAGCCCGGTTCTTCAATCCAGGCGTCGTCGCCAGGATTGCACAGTAGCCGCGTCACCAGATCTATCGCCTGATGGATGCCCTCGGTAATCAGAATTTGCTCCGGCGAACAGCGTACCGAGCGCGCCACACGCAGATAATCCACCAGCGCATGTTGCAGTTCCGGGCTGCCACCCTGGTTGCTGTAGGTCAGTTTCTGCGGGGCTGGGCGACGGCTAATGCGTGCCTGGATCTTGCTGAATAACTGATGAGGGAAGGCATTCACATCGGGTACGCCGGGGATAAATGCGCCCCATTGTTTGGGGCTGGCGCTGGCGTGATGCAACAGAGCGGCGCCACGCGCCGACAGCTCAATACCTCGTTGCTCCCCGTCACTGCCGGCAGGAGCACTGGCAGTGGATAAACAACTGTCCGGCACGGTTTCGGCGACGAATGTGCCACTTCCGGCGCGCGCCAAAACATATCCTTCCGCCAGCAATTGTTCGTAAACGGTTAAAACCGTGTTGCGTGAAAGGCTAAGCTCCTGCGCCAGATCGCGTGAGGCGGGCAGGCGACTGGAGGGCGGCAGGCTGCCGTCCAGAATGCTGGTGCGGATCGCGTTATATAGCCGTTTATGCAGCTTGTCATCGGGCTGTTCGCCGAGACGCTGCAATAACAGGTCACCACTCAATGAGCGCAATTGGATCCCTCAATTAATCGTAACTGGCTCTCGATTATAGGGCCACATCCTGTGTAAATAAACGTCATTGTTTCACAAATGTGAACGAAACGTACAGATGGCACCGCCCACCGACCGGAGAGAACAACATGAAAAACGCAGAATTGAATCAACGTCGTCAGGATGCCACCCCTCGTGGGGTAGGTGTGATGTGTGATTTTTACGCAGAGCGCGCAGAGAACGCCACGCTGTGGGATGTCGAAGGCAATGAAGTGATCGATTTCGCCTCCGGTATTGCGGTACTGAATACCGGGCACCGCCACCCTAAGGTGATCGCCGCGATTGAAAAGCAGCTGAAGGCTTTCACCCACACCGCTTACCAAATTGTTCCTTACGAAAGCTACGTAACCCTGGCGGAACGTATCAACCAGCGTGCGCCAATCGAAGGCCCATGCAAAACCGCCTTCTTTACCACCGGTGCCGAAGCGGTAGAGAACGCGGTCAAAATTGCCCGTGCCCATACCGGTCGCCCAGGGCTTATCACCTTTGGCGGCGGTTTCCACGGCCGTACCTACATGACCATGGCGCTGACTGGCAAAGTGGCACCTTACAAGCTGGGCTTCGGACCCTTCCCCGGTTCAGTGTTCCACGGGCAATACCCGAATGCGCTGTACGGCGTGACCACCGAAGACGCGATGAACAGCCTGGAACGCATCTTTAAAGCGGATATCGATCCCAAGCAGGTCGCGGCCATCGTGCTGGAGCCGGTACAGGGCGAGGGCGGTTTCAACATCGCACCGGCCGAATTCATGCAAGCGCTGCGTACACTGTGCGACGAGCACGGCATTCTGCTGATTGCCGATGAAGTACAAACCGGGTTTGCCCGTACCGGCAAGCTGTTCGCCATGGATCATTACAGCGTGAAACCCGACCTTATCACCATGGCGAAAAGCCTGGCGGGCGGTATGCCGCTGTCGGCGGTGGCCGGGCGTGCCGAAGTGATGGACGCTCCGGCACCGGGTGGGCTGGGTGGTACCTATGCCGGTAACCCACTGGCAGTGGCGGCAGCGCTGGCGGTACTGGAGGTGATTGAAGAAGAACAACTGTGCCAGCGTTCGCAACGTCTGGGTCAGCATCTGGTGGAAGTGTTGCAACAGGCGCGCCAGACCAACCCGGCGATCGTGGATATCCGTGCGCAGGGTTCGATGGTCGCGGTGGAGTTCAACGATCCGAAGACCGGCAAACCTTCGGCGGAGATTACCCGTCAGGTACAGCAGAAAGCGTTGGCAGAAGGCCTGTTGCTACTGAGCTGCGGCGTCAATGGCAACGTGATCCGCTTCCTGTACCCGCTGACCATTCCTGAAGATCAGTTCACCAAGGCGCTGGGCATTCTTTCTCGCGCGCTGGCCCAATAAGGAGTGATCGGCAATGAAATTGAATAATCCCGAGCTGCTGCGCAGCCAGTGCCTGATTAACGGTGAGTGGTGTGATGCGCTGAGCGGCAAGCGTGAAGCAGTGATCAACCCGGCGACCGGCGTCGAATTGGCCAGTATTCCGCTGGTCAGCGGTGAGGAAACCCAACAGGCGATTAACGCGGCGCAGGTGGCGCAGCAAGGCTGGAAACAACTGACGGCCAAGCAACGTTCCGCACTGCTGCTGGCCTGGGCCGACAAGGTACTGGCAGCGCAAGAAGATTTGGCTCAGCTGATGACCGCTGAGCAGGGCAAGTCATTGGCGGAAGCGCGTGGCGAAGTGGCCTATGCCGCTTCGTTTATCACCTGGTTTGCCGAAGAAGCTAAACGGGTCGACGGGGCGGTATTGCAGGCGCCGCTGGCCTCACAGCGCCTGGTGGTGGTCAAACAACCGATTGGCGTTTGCGCGGCGATCACGCCGTGGAACTTCCCGGCGGCGATGATTACCCGCAAGGTAGCACCGGCGCTGGCAGCAGGCTGCGCCATTATCGTTAAACCGGCCGAACAAACGCCGCTGACCGCGCTGGCGTTAGGCAAGCTGGCGCAGGATGCCGGCATTCCGGCGGGCGTGTTGCAGGTGGTCACCGGCGATGCTGCTCAGGTGGGCAAGGTGCTGTGCGACAGCCCGGTAGTACGCAAACTGAGTTTTACCGGTTCGACCGAGGTCGGCCGCATTCTGATGGCGCAGTGCGCGCCAACCATCAAAAAACTGTCGCTGGAACTGGGCGGTAATGCGCCGGTGATCGTGTTCGACGATGCCAACCTGGACGCGGCGGTGGCGGGCATTATGGCCTCCAAATTCCGCAACAGCGGCCAGACCTGCGTTTGCGCCAACCGTATCTATGTACAGGACGGTATTTATGACCGTCTGGTGGACAAACTGGTGGCGGCGGTCGAACAACTGAAAGTTGGTGACGGCAGCCAGGAGGGCACCACACAGGGGCCGTTGATCGACCAGGACGCAGTGGAAAAAGTACAAAGCCACATCGACGATGCGTTGATCAAGGGTGCACAGATCGCTATCGGCGGTCAGCCACACGCGCTGGGACGGACCTTCTTCCAGCCGACGGTCGTGACTGGGGTGACGCAAAAAATGCGCTTCGCCAAAGAAGAAACCTTTGGCCCGGTAGCGCCGCTGTTCCGTTTCCATGATGAGGCGGAAGCCATCGCGATGGCCAACGATACCGAATTTGGCCTGGCCGCCTACCTGTTCACGCAGAACGCCTCGCGCCAGTGGCGGGTACCGGAAGCGTTGGAATACGGCATGGTCGGCATCAATACCGGACTGATTTCTAACGAAGTCGCGCCGTTTGGCGGCGTGAAGCAGTCAGGGCTCGGACGTGAAGGATCGCGTTACGGGATTGAAGAATATCTGGAGTTGAAATACCTGTGTATCGATGTGAGCTGTTAACCACCGGGAAATTAACCGATCCCGGTGGCCAGGGCCGCCGGGAGACAAAGGATGCCGTATGTCTGCTGAAAATACCTCTGTTTCTCCGGCGCTTGCCGCCGGGGTGCGAGCACCTGCACCCACCAAATCACTGAGTTTCCTCGAAGGGGTGGCGATGATTGTCGGCACCAACATTGGCGCCGGCGTGTTGTCTATCGCTTACGCTTCCAGCAAGGCCGGTTTTTTACCGCTGTTGTTTTGGCTGGTGCTGGTGGGCAGCCTGACCACCATCACCATGCTGTACGTTGCCGAATCTACCCTGCGCACCCGCGCCCACCTGCAATTAAGCGGGCTGGCGAAACGTTATGTCGGTGGCATTGGTGCCTGGCTGATGTTTGCTTCGGTTTGCGTTAACAGCGTCGGGGCGCTGACCGCCTACATGACCGGCAGCGGCAAGCTGTTGCAGTCCCTGTTTGGCATCTCTCCGGCGATCGGCAGCCTGCTGTTTTTCGTGCCGGCGGCGGGGGTGTTGTACCTGGGGCTGAAGGCGATTGGCCGCGGCGAAAAGTTTATCAGTATCGGTATGGTGGTGATGCTGACCGCGCTGGTGGCGGCCACACTGCTTAAAGACACCAGCCAGATGCGCAACCTGTTGGACGGTGACTGGCGCTTTATGGTGCCGGTATTCAACGTGGTAGTGTTTTGCTTCTCGGCGCAGTACATCGTGCCGGAAATGGCACGCGGTTTCTCCGATAAGCCGGAGCAACTGCCCAAGGCGATTATGGTCGGCATGGCGGTGACCTTTGTGCTGCTGGCGGCGGTGCCGATGTCGGTGATTGCGCTCAGCGGGTTGGCGGGTATCTCTGATGTGGCGACCATCTCCTGGGGCCAGGCGTTAGGACAGTGGGCGTTCTTCTCCGCCAACATCTTTGCTCTGTGCGCGATGCTGACCTCTTATTGGGGGTTGGGCGGCAGTTTCCTGACCAATATTTTCGACCAGTTCAGCCTGGGTAATGACGAACAGCCACTGCGCCGCTTCGGTGTGTTGATGCTGGTGGTGTTGCCGCCGTTTGTGCTGGCATACAGCGGGCTGGTGTCCTTCGTTAACGCGCTGTATTTCGCCGGGGTATTCAGTGGGGTGATCCTGTCGATTATGCCGATGCTGATCCTGCGTGGGGCGCGTAAGCACGGCGACCAGACGCCACGCTGGCAGTGCAGCTGGATCACTCACCCGTTGTTGCAGGTCAGCATCGTATTGCTGTATCTGGGCAGCGCGGTGTACGCGATTGCGTCGCTGTTTGGCTATCTGCCCTCTGGATGGTGAATTGCCTTCCCTCAAGAAGTGATGTTGTTTCTCGATAATTGAGAACGGCGGCGTCGTGGCCGCCGGTTTTTTTACCCGCGCATTTTATCCTGCAGCGCCAACCAGGCCTGCACCGAAGGACGTTGCCACTGTTTCTGCGCATAGTGGCGAATGTTTTCCGGCACCGCATCACCGTGTATCACCAGCCGATTGAGCATCAATGCCAGATCGGTATCGGCAATGCACCATTCCCTGAACAGATTATCCTGGCCGTGACTCAGCAGCTTTTCGACTGCGGCGATCAGCTTATTGGCGGCAGCCTGTGCGGCAGCAGACAACGGAGGAAACTTGGCGTTAAGGAACACTGCCTCTGTCGGCCGCTCGGCACGCAGTGCCAACAGATCGCTACGCAGCCACGCCTGGACTTCGCGGGCCTTGGCGCGTTGTTTGACATCACGCGGGTACACTGGGTGGGCCGGGTGGATCTCATCGAGATATTCATCGATGGCTGAGGACTCCGACAGCTGAAACTCGCCGACCACCAGCATGGGTACGCGGCGCGTTAATGACAGCGCCGCGTAGGCCGGCTCTTGGTTTTTCCCCTGCGACAGGTCGACCGGCTTCAGAGTGAAGGGAATGCCTTTCTCCGTCAGTGTAATAAACGCCGACATGGCATAGGGGCTGAAAAAGTTGGCATCGGTATAGAGTTCGGCAATCGGCTGAGACATCGGGTTTTCCTCAAGGCAAAGGGAGGCGAACTTTGATAATTGACGAGCAGTGGCTAAAGATCAATCTGTTAGCGGAAAGTTATTTCAACGAAGACTCGTGCTGCAGGCGATGGCCACTGGCATTGTGATATATTTGTTGCCATTAAGTTGAGTTTGGCAGCGTGAAGTAACATGAAGAAGCAGTGGGTAGAAAGTTTGAAAATGGGGTGTGCACGTTTATGGCCGCATCCCTTAGCCGTCGGCAAAAAAGAGATTTTGCTTTCCAGCGTCGGCGCTGGGTTAGGGCTAATGATTTCCGGTTGGATCAGCCATTTTGTCCTGGGTGAGGTCAACCTGTGGTTTATTGCCCCAATGGGGGCTTCTGCGGTGCTGTTGTTTGGCGTGCCAAACAGTCCGCTGGCGCAGCCATGGTCGATCGTCGGCGGCAATGTCTCGGCTGCGGCGGTAGGGGTCAGCACCAGCCTGCTGATTGCCGATCCCGGCCTGGCCTGTGGGGCGGCGGCGGCGTTGGCGATTGGGTTGATGTTCAAACTTCGCTGTTTGCATCCGCCCGGCGGCGCGGTCGCGCTGACCGCGATCCTCGGCGGACCGGGTATTCACCAACTGGGCTACAGCTTTGTGCTGTACCCGGTGCTGCTGAACTCGGTGCTATTGGCCGTGCTGGCGATTATCTTCAATAACCTGGCCGGACGACGTTATCCGCACCCCTTGGCCTCGGCCGAAGCCAAGCCAGCCAATCTGCCGATTGATGCGGTGTCTATCACCCGTGCCGATCTGCACGAGGCGCTGATGCAGGGCGAACTGTTTGATATCGACGAAGATGACCTGCAGGAAATCCTGCTGCGTGCCGAACAGCTGGCGCACCAGCGGCAGAATGGTGGAGGGTGATTACGCGAGCGGGCGGAAACAAAAAAGCGCCACAATGTGACGACTCTCGCCAAATCTAACACGGCAGCGCTGTGCCCGAAGCGGGAGTTATTTGCAGGAAACCCCTGCGGACTCAATCTTGGCCCGCAGGGGAAAAACTTACGGTGTAAATACGCATTGCCCGTTCCGAAGGCCAAAAATTCAGCGGAAAGAATTAACAATGCAAATATCTATGATCCACCAGAAACGAAATTACTCCGCGATATCATGCCGTCTGGTATATCTGACCTGAAACCAGAGAGGAAATAACGCAAGTAGACACATACCTGTCCCAGCCCAGGGGGTATATGCCAGCAGGTCATGATGTACGAGCGCAGCTCCGATGCTTTCCCCGAAAAAAATACCCAGATTAAAAGCTGATATATTCAAAGCAGAAGCAAATCCAACGGCTTGTGGAGTGTATCGTTCCGCCATTGACAACATACCCTGTTGCACCGCCGGAGATATACCAAATGCCAGAGCCCCCCACAGGAAAAGTAACACAGCGACAGGGGCTTTCCATGGAAGAAGAACAGCCAAAGCAATCAATGACACTGCCAGTAATACAAACTGAATACCCAGCGTACTTTCCCAGCCCCGTGTTGATGAAAAATGACCGCCCGTCACATTACCTACCAGTGTGGCCAAGCCGAAGACCATCAGCAAAATACTCGCAGCTTCGGAAGAAAATCCGCTGAGTAAGGTCAGTATGGGGATCACAAAAGTGAATGCAGCAAAGCTGGCTCCAAACCCTAGGATGGTAATAACCATCATAGTCAGGATAGCCGGGTGCAACAGCGCCCGCAGTTGCTCGCTGACACTACCTGATTCATCCTTTCTAATATCAGGCAACCAGGCCATTGTTGACAGTAATGCGATAAAAGCCAGTATACTGACCATCATTAATGGCACACGCCAGCCCATTATTTGCCCGAGTAAGCTGCCAAGCGGGACACCTATAACCATGGCTAGCGTCAGTCCGGCAAACATAACAGCTATGGCCTTACCTGCTTTCCCTGTGGGGGCTATTCTGGCCGCAACTGTAGCTCCGATGGCGAAAAAACTACCATGGGCCACGGCAGTCATTAATCGTCCGGCAAGAAAAAGAGCATAACTACCGGACATTGCCGAGATCATACTTCCTGCCAGAAATATGACGATCAGGGCAATCAGGACAGGTTTTGGGGATAAACCAGAGATTACCATCACAAGTAATGGTGTGCCCAGTGCCAGTGCTAGCGCATACAAACCAACAAGATTTCCGGCACGGGGTAAATCGATACTCAGTGCTGTCGCGATTTCAGGCAAAATACCTACAACAATAAATTCTGCCATGCCAATTGCAAACGCTGTCACTGACAATGCCAGCAAACCGGGATGAATACGCTGCATAGCTTTACACTCTTCCTGCTGCTGACGTTGCCGCTACCCCGGACAGAGCCAGTTGTTGGTCTAAATCTAAAGTAGCACCAGCAACACCAACAGCGCCAAGTATGGCCCCCTGATCATCGCGAAGCACAACACCGCCACCAAAACTGATTAGGCCACCGTTGGTTGATTCAAGTGAATATATGCTCCCACCCGGACGAGCCTCCAGTCCCAGAGTCGCTGAATCAGAACCAAACAGAGCCGCAGTGCGTGCTTTTTTGATCGAGACATCAATTGCTCCGGCAACAGCACCATCCATACGCAGGAAGCTTCTCAGTAGACCTGCATTGTCCACAATACTGATACACACGGCCTGTTTACGTTCCTGAGCGAGTGAAGTGATTTTACGGATGGCATCACGTGAAATTTGTTCGAACATATAAAATACTCCGGTCATTAAAAGAGTATTTTTTATAAAGAATCTAATTTGTTTACCCAAGCAATGGTTAAGATCCGTCTTTAAAGTTTGATAATGTCGAACATTTCTCGCATAACTCTGACAGCCAGTCGTCTGAGATAATCATGATGCAGGCGATACGAGGGGCCAGCCATACCCAGAGCAGCGACGACGTAACCATGATGACGAAGGGGGATTGCCAAGCAGTTGAGTCCTTCCTCAGCCTCCTCTATATCAAGCGCATATCCACATTCTGCGATCTGTGTCAGCATGTTATTCAGCTTGTCAGTAATAAGTCCCTCCTTTCTGAGGGTTCTCGTGAGGTCATAATCAAAAGCCAGAAATACACGCCCGATTGCTGAAGTGGTCAGCCCTTCCCGTGTTCCCCGTGGACTAGCCACACGCAGTGCACTACCGCCTTCAATCGCTTCAATATAGAGGTACTCACGTGTACCGCAAGGAACTGCCAGCCAACAGGTTTCGCCACTCAACGCAGACAACCGGCGCAATGCCGGAGTAAATTGTTCGCGAAGTTGCTGGTCCGTATCAGTCAGTGGCCGGGCAATATCCCGCAACCGCAGCCCCGCAATATAGTATTGACCCCGACGAGAAACGTACCCCAGTGAAGAAAGCGTGGCGAGTAACCCGTGCAAAGTCGTTTTATTCAGTGACAACTGTTCTGAAAGGTCAGCCAGACGGAATCCTTCTTTGCGAGATACCAGAGTTTCCAGTAGCAACATGGCTCTCTCTACTGACTGAATGTACTTACGCTGATTCACGGCTTGATGTCCTGATAAGAGCAATAACGAAAGTAGTTACGGATACGGAAGAAGACAACTGTTAATCTGAAACCTATGATTTTTATCATCATGGGAATCCCCTTGTCCTGGTAGATGACTTACGAATTATCGTACCAGAAAAAGGTAAAATAGCGGTTTGTATCAAAGTTAATTTGTGTATGTGTTTTCGTCCTGCTAAGTGTCAAACTTACTGAAAACCTTAACCTCCGCTTTCCGCAGTGAGTTTAACGGGTCGATGCAACGCTATCCTTAATTAATGGGGGACGTTGCCATGAAACGAAGAACTTGCATTTACTACACGCCGGAACAAAAGGCGATTATCTGGGACAGATATAAGCAAGGTGATTCTCTACATGATATCGCCAGCGGCCCGTCACGGCGATTTATCTAAATATCCAAATATCCCCACGTAGATTTAGAATGCAACGTGACAGCGGCGCTCTCGGGCGCTTGTAACCTCGGTTAATTAGCTCGTAATAGTGACACTAAAAATTGACACTATGTTGTTCTTGCGATGGTGTCATAAAGTGGTCTGATATTGAGGCGCTTTTTACCGCATTAGGAGCGGAAATTCATGAAAGGG
Source organism: Serratia proteamaculans (assembly GCF_008830365.1). Classification (GTDB taxonomy): domain Bacteria; phylum Pseudomonadota; class Gammaproteobacteria; order Enterobacterales; family Enterobacteriaceae; genus Serratia; species Serratia proteamaculans. The sequence continues at coordinate 221,642 of NZ_WBKI01000004.1, forward strand.
AAGGTTCTAGGATCGCGGTGCTGTTGAAAGGTGAGAAACGTATCTTTCACCGGCCACACCCCAGACCTACCACTGACAAGGGGGCGGTTAACTCCATACGGATCTGGTTGGATAGCTTAGGAATTAAATCATGATGAACAATACCATGAAAATTGACGGCCACGTGGCCATCATCAACTTCGACCCAGAGCTCGAAATGTTCCGGGGCGAGTTTGTCGGGCTGAATGGCGGGGCTGACTTCTACGCCTACAGCGTTGAAGAGTTGAAGAAAGAAGGTGCTACCTCGCTTGCGGTCTTTTTGGATGAGTGTGAAAAAGATGGCATTGCGCCTTACAAATCGTACAGCGGCAAAGTGACCACCCGCCTGTCGCCGGAACGTCATCAGGCGTTAGCGATAGCGGCACAGGCCACAGGGCAGTCAATCAATGAGTTGCTGAATGAAGGCGTTGATTTGGTTATCGAAAAACATTCCTGAGCCACCGGTAACAAAAAAGCCGCCAATCACTGGCGGCTTTTGCTTATTCGCTCGGTAGCTCATAGGGCGAGAAGCGGATCACCTCTTCACCTACCCACTCCGAACCCGGCGCAGACCAAGCTGATCAATGAGAAATATCGCGCTCCCCTCAACGGATTGATCATTGATAAAGCGATAAAGAATCATATTGTCAGCGGAGCTGATTGTCCCGGCGAGCGTGGGCGGGTTCTGGCTTCGTGAGATGGGGTTGTATGACGATTTCGGCACGCTGATTGCGGTCGCTAATATGGCTGAAAGCTACAAGCCGAAACTGGAGGAGGGCAGCGGCCGCACGCAGACGCTGCGCATGATCCTGATAGTTAGCAGCGCCGCCGCTATGAGCGTGATTGCCGGGGCGATACCGTACTGGCAACCAAAGATTTTGTTGCGGACGTCATCAAAGAGCATGAGAAAACCCGCAGCCACCTGGACGCCAGCACCACCGCTAAAGGGTTGGTGCAACTGAGTAGCGCGACAACCAGCGCGGAAGAAACCAAAGCCGCCACGCCGAAGGCCGTTAACGATGCCAGCGCCAAAAAGTCCGCCAATCTGTCCGACCTGACCGACAAATCCGCCGCTCGTGGCAATCTGGCGTTAGGCAGTGCTGCGACGAAAAACGTCGGCGTTGAGGGCGGGCAACTGATGGCCGTGGGCACGTTTGGGCTGGAGGCAGGTGCGCGAGCTTTGATAATGCCTATTGCAATACCGCGCAGATTTATCGTGTTAATGCGGCATCAGAAAACAAGCCACCCACTAGCGGTAACATTGCTGCCGGGGTCATTAGCCTGCCTTGTGATGCTGCACCGTCCACCGGTTATGTCAGTGCGTCAGGTTTAGGGTATGGCTTTATCGGTGCTTCTAACAGGCCGGAAAACGGGGTGAAGTGGTCACGGATTTATACCACAGATTACAAGCCTACGGCCGCGGATGATGACACGCCATTTTACACTCTTTGCACTTCTTCAAGGCCATAATCAAAAATCCTTTTTGAACAGAAAACCATAATGGTGCATGTGTCGATTGGGGCCGCTGCTGCGACTGGTGAGGCAATTTTGAGGCATTAGATAGTTAAAAATAAAAAGCCACCTTCAGGAAGGTGGCTTGATTTGCTGTTATATCAGCTAAAATTTGGTGGCCCCTACTGGACTTGAACCAGTGACCAAGCGATTATGAGTCGCGTGCTCTAACCAACTGAGCTAAGGGGCCAAGCGGCGAGATTATACGGTAATCCTCCGGCGCAGGTCTACTGTTAACCATCTGTATGTTGCTTTTCTGCGCAGTTCTAGCCTGTTGTAATTGCTGGCGGATTTTGCGATAACCGCTGTAAATCCCTTTAATGGACTCTCGAACCCTATGGAACTCCTGGCGCCCAACCTGCGGGTGGTGTTTTGCGGCATCAACCCTGGCCTGTCTTCGGCCCATCAAGGCTACCCTTTTGCTAACGGCAGCAACCGCTTCTGGAAAGTGGTGCATCAGGCCGGTTTTACCGATAGTCAGTTAGCGCCGGAGCAATGGCAACAGCTGCAGGAGACCGGTTGTGGCATCACCGCCTTGGTGGCGCGGCCTACTGTGGCAGCCAGTGAGGTAACGCGTGACGAGCTGCTCAGCGGCGGTGAGGCGTTAAAGGAAAAGATCCTGCGTTACCAGCCGAGTGCGTTGGCGATTTTGGGCAAACAGGCGTTCAGCAGTGCCTTTGGGGTGCGTAAAGCGTCCTGGGGACGTCAGGACATGACGATCGGTAAAACTGAAGTGTGGGTGCTGCCGAACCCCAGTGGATTGAACCGTGCCACGCTGGAGCAGCTTACAGAGAGCTATCGCGAGCTGTACCTGGCATTGAAATAAGTTTGATGGATTTTAGGCAATAAAAAACCCCGGCGAGCCGGGGTTTTTTGCAAGCAGCTAAACCTTAGTCGTCCAGGAAGCTACGCAGCACTTCGGAACGGCTTGGGTGGCGCAGTTTACGCAGCGCTTTGGCTTCGATCTGACGAATACGCTCACGGGTAACGTCAAACTGTTTGCCCACTTCTTCCAACGTGTGGTCAGTGTTCATATCGATACCGAAACGCATACGTAGCACTTTCGCTTCACGGGCGGTCAGGCCAGCCAGGACGTCGTGCGTTGCAGAGCGCAGGCTTTCTGAGGTAGCAGAATCCAGCGGCAGCTCGAGGGTGGTATCCTCGATGAAATCGCCCAGGTGTGAATCTTCATCATCACCGATTGGCGTTTCCATGGAGATCGGCTCTTTGGCGATCTTCAGCACTTTGCGAATTTTGTCTTCCGGCATCAGCATGCGTTCAGCCAGCTCTTCCGGCGTCGGCTCGCGGCCCATCTCTTGCAACATCTGGCGCGAAATACGGTTGAGTTTGTTGATGGTCTCAATCATATGCACCGGAATACGGATGGTACGCGCCTGGTCGGCGATAGAGCGGGTGATAGCCTGACGGATCCACCAGGTGGCGTAAGTTGAGAACTTATAACCACGACGGTATTCAAACTTGTCTACCGCTTTCATCAGACCGATGTTGCCTTCCTGGATCAGATCCAGGAACTGCAGACCGCGGTTGGTGTATTTCTTGGCGATAGAAATAACCAGACGCAAGTTGGCTTCAACCATTTCTTTCTTCGCACGGCGGGCTTTCGCTTCACCGATAGACATACGACGGTTGATGTCCTTCACCTGCTCGATGGTCAGGCCGGTTTCTTCTTCGATCTGACGCAGTTTCTGCAGGCTGCGCTGGACGTCATCCGCGACGTCTTTCAGCTTTTCTGACCATGGCTTGGCCATTGCCAGTGCGGCTGCGAACCAGGTATCGCTGGTTTCGTTGCTTGAGAACAGGGTAACGAAGTTTTTCTTCGGCATTTTGCACTGTTCAACGCACAGCTTCATGATGATACGTTCTTGAGTCCGAACGCGGTCCATCATGATGCGCATGCTGTTGACCAGGAAGTCGAACTGTTTTGGCACCAGGCGGAACTGCTTGAACACTTCAGACAGCTTCAGAATTTCTTCTGCTGCGCTGGCGTGGCTGCGGCCGTTCTTTTTGATGACAACACGCGTCGCTTCATACTGATCGCGCAGGTCGGAGAATTTCTGACGAGCCAGCTCTGGATCGATGCTGTTGTCGTCTTCTTCTTCTTCGTCGTCTTCCTCTTCTTCGTCGTCTTTCTGCTCTTCGGTCGACAGCTCAGAACCGACGTGCGTCGCGGTAGGAGCGATGTCCTCTTCCGCATTAGGATCGACGAAGCCGGTGATCAGGTCGGACAGGCGAGCTTCGCCCGCTTCGACGCGATCGTACTGCTCCAGCAAATAGGTGATGGCTTCCGGGTACTCGGCAACGGAGCACTGAACCTGGTTGATGCCGTCTTCAATACGCTTGGCGATGTCGATTTCGCCTTCGCGCGTCAGCAGTTCAACGGTCCCCATTTCGCGCATGTACATGCGCACCGGGTCGGTGGTACGGCCAATTTCAGACTCAACGCTGGACAACACTTGAGCAGCCGCTTCCGCCGCATCATCATCGGTGTCGGTGGTGTTCTCGGCCAGCATCAGGTCATCGGCGTCCGGTGCTTCTTCCAGCACCTGGATGCCCATGTCGTTAATCATCTGGATGATGTCTTCGATCTGGTCGGAGTCGACGATATCTTCCGGCAGATGGTCATTGACCTCAGCATAGGTCAGATAGCCTTGCTCCTTACCACGGGTGACAAGTAGCTTTAGCTGTGACTGCGGGTTTTGCTCCATAAGACGGTATCCACACTTCAGAGTATTGGGGTTGGTGTCGGTCGGCGAAACCGCCAACAATAGCATTTGGGGCGTTTTTGTTGTTGCCGCGGCCCACTGTGGCGGCATATTGCAGGGCTCTGCCCTCGCATTTATCGGCACTTAAGCCGTTTAGGTATTCAGTTTTTCTTCGCTAGCACTTGGTTAAGAGAACGGACTTCTTCACGTTCTTCCGGGCTGAGGCCGTGCGTTCTGGCCTGGGCGATCAATGTCTCCAGCCGTTGCTCCAGTACCGAGTCATAAAGGCTGGCCAAGGTATCCAAAAAGGTCTGTTCGACCCTTTCCTCAACGATCATATGGTTCCATGTCGCCAAGGTTTCAAGTTGCTGGCTCAATTTGTTGTCGCGATACTGCTCCAACAACAGGCCGGTAGTCAGGCCCGGTTGCGCTAAACAGGTCTGCACCAGCTCGACAAACAGCGGTAAACCGGCCTGTTTGGTCTGCTCCAATCCCTCGAGTGAAGGGATAAGTGTAGCCAGTTGCGGATTTTGTACCAGTAACCCTATTAGTATACGCATGGTTGTGCGTTTTAGCTGGGGCGCCTGGTAGGTATTCGCATTTTCAGCCTGTTTGGGCATCAGCTTGTCGAGCTGGCTATCATCCAGCAGACCAAGCTTGCTGCCGAGCTGTTGTCGCAGGTACAAGCGCAACGTTTCGCCCGGCACCTGAGTAATCAGCGGCAGTGCCAGCGTGCTCAGCTTGGCGCGACCGTCCGGGCTGCTCAGATCGACCTGTGGCATCAGGGTTTCGAACAGGAAAGTGGAAAGCGGCTGCGCCAGCTCCATTCGCTGTTCGAAGGCCTCTTTGCCTTCTTTGCGTACCAATGTGTCCGGGTCTTCGCCATCAGGCAAAAACATAAACCGCAGCTGACGCCCGTCATTCAGATAGGGCAGCGCGGTTTCCAGTGCGCGCCAGGCCGCTTCACGGCCGGCTCGGTCACCGTCATAACAACAGACCACGTTGTCGGTGGCGCGGAACAGCAGCTGAATATGTTCAGCCGTCGTTGAGGTTCCGAGCGAGGCGACGGCATAATCAATGCCGTATTGCGCCAACGCCACCACGTCCATATAGCCTTCCACTACCAGCAAACGCTGCGGGGTAGGGTGATTCTGCTGCGCTTCATACAGGCCGTACAATTGACGACCTTTGTGGAATACTTCAGTTTCCGGCGAGTTCAGGTATTTCGGCATGCCGTCACCCAACACGCGCCCGCCAAAGGCGATCACTCGCCCGCGTTTGTCACGAATAGGGAACATCACGCGTTCACGGAAACGATCGTACGAGCGTCCTTGATCGTTAGTCACCAGCATGCCGGCATCGTTCAATGCGCTGCGGCTGTCGGCGTCGCGACCAAAACGCTTTAATGCATTATCCCAACCGGCAGGTGCAAAGCCGATGGCAAAATGGCGGATAACGTCGTCACTCAACCCGCGCTGTTGCAGATAATCACGCGCCGGCGTACCGGAAGATTGATGCAGTGACTGTTGATAGAACGCACTGAGCTGTTCCATCAGTTGATACAGGCTTTGGCGCTGATGACGTTCGATTTGTGTCGGTCCGGAGCCTGCCTCGTAAGGCACTTCCAGTCCGTGCATGGTTGCCAGCTCTTCGATGGTTTCGACAAACTCAAGTCGGTCGTAATTCATCAGAAAGTCGACGGCGTTACCGTGCGCACCACAACCAAAACAGTGATAAAACTGCTTTTCGCCATTAACGGTAAATGAAGGCGTTTTTTCGTGGTGGAACGGACAGCACGCGTGGTAGTTCTTGCCCTGCTTCTTGAGCTTTACCCGGGCATCGATCAGATCGACGATGTCGGTGCGAGCCAGCAAGTCATTGATAAATACACGCGGAATTCGTCCAGCCATAAGCCCTTACTTCACTAGCCTATAAACGAGAACAAGCCGCGCATTCCTTTCGGAAAGCACGGCCTTCGTATGCAACTACTCGGTCTGCGCGATTTTTAAAATCAGAAATTCACGCGGCGGGGTTACCCCCGAAGAATTAATACAGACGAGTGCGGCGTGCGTTTTCGCGAGCCAGTTTCTTCGCGTGACGTTTCACAGCAGAAGCTTTAGCGCGTTTACGTTCGGTAGTCGGTTTTTCATAGAACTCGCGACGACGAACTTCAGCTAAAACGCCTGCTTTTTCGCAAGAGCGTTTGAAACGACGCAGAGCAACGTCAAATGGCTCGTTTTCACGTACTTTAATTACAGGCATGTGCCTCTCACCTCAATAAAATTCGGTTTGCTGCTGGCCAAGCGCCAGCAATTTCAAAATGGTGCGGAATTTTACTTCAACGGATGCTGCTTTGTAAAGCACCACAGCAAATTGAAACCTGCGGCCACCCTGGTAAAACATGCGCAATTTTGCATCGGGCGCTGATTATAGACTAATCAGAAAAAAATGCTCGTTTTTAATCAAATAGGCATTTATGGCTGGAATCATCAACATAGCCCAATGTGGCTGACAAGATGCGCCGCGCTGGCGGTAAACAGGCCTGATTGTGCTAAACTGACGGCCGCACGTGAATGATGGGAAATGTAATGCGAGTACTGGGTATAGAAACCTCCTGCGATGAAACCGGAATTGCAGTGTATGACGATCAGGCCGGTTTATTAGCGAATCAATTGTATAGCCAGGTGAAGCTGCACGCCGACTACGGCGGCGTGGTGCCGGAACTGGCTTCCCGCGATCATGTGCGTAAAACCGTGCCCTTGATTCAGGCGGCATTGATGGAAGCGAACCTGACCGCGGCCGATATCGACGGCGTTGCCTATACCGCCGGGCCCGGCCTGGTGGGGGCGTTGTTGGTCGGCGCGACCATTGGTCGTGCGCTGGCGTTTGCCTGGGGCGTGCCGGCAGTACCGGTGCACCACATGGAAGGCCACCTGCTGGCACCGATGCTGGAAGATAATCCACCGGCGTTCCCGTTTGTCGCGCTGCTGGTTTCCGGCGGCCATACCCAGTTGATCAGCGTGACCGGCATTGGCCAATACCAACTGCTGGGTGAGTCGGTCGACGATGCGGCGGGTGAAGCCTTCGATAAAACTGCCAAGCTGCTGGGGCTGGACTATCCCGGCGGGCCAATGTTGTCGAAAATGGCGCAGCAGGGTAGCGCGGGCCGTTTCACCTTCCCGCGGCCGATGACCGATCGTCCGGGGCTGGATTTCAGCTTCTCCGGGCTGAAAACCTTTGCCGCCAATACCATTCGCTCCAACGGTAATGACGATCAAACGCGTGCGGACATTGCCCGGGCGTTTGAGGATGCGGTGGTCGATACGCTGGCGATCAAATGCAAACGCGCGCTGGAGCAAACCGGTTTCAAACGACTGGTTATGGCCGGCGGCGTCAGTGCCAACCGTACGCTACGGACCAAAATGGCGGAAATGATGCGCAAACGCGGCGGTGAGGTGTTTTATGCCCGTCCGGAATTCTGCACGGATAACGGCGCGATGATCGCTTATGCGGGTCTGGTGCGGTTACAGAGCGGTGCAAATCCGGAACTGAGCGTTTCGGTGCGTCCGCGTTGGCCGCTGGCTGAATTGCCTGCAGTATAAATAGTCGAAAGGCCGGAGCTCTCCGGCCTTTTTAATTACTCTTCTTTCTTCTCTTCTTCCTGCTTTGCCCCTGCCGCGTCGGTTTTCTTCTTGCGGAAGACACTCCAGATTTTCCCTTCCTGGCCACGCCACAGGCGCTGAATATTGTCATGGTGTCGCATCAGGATCAAACACGACAGCATTGCTACCGGGAAGGTGAATTGTGGTTTGAACCACCAGACGTAGAACGGAGCAATCAGCGCGCTGATAATCGCACCCAGCGAGGAATAGCCACTGAGCAATACGGTCAGCAGCCAGGTACCGGTCATCAGGCCGGTAAGATCCCAGCCGATCGGCGCTATGGCACCAAACGCCGTCGCCACGCCTTTACCGCCGCGGAAATGGAAGAACACTGGGTAGATATGTCCCAGGCAAGCGGCAATCGCCGTCAGGCCGAGATACAGCGGCGGGACATCAAGTTTGTATGCCAACCAGACCGGCAGCATCCCTTTGAGAATATCGAATACCAACACCGCCGCCGCAGCGACGCGACCGCCGATGCGCAGGACGTTGGTCGCTCCTGGATTCCCAGAGCCATTTTCACGCGGATCGGGCAGCCTGGCGATCCGGCAAACCAGGATCGCACTGGAAACTGAGCCACACAGATACGCGAAGATAATCATGCCAAGCGCGGTAGCACTCATAACGCGGTTCCGTTTAATAAGGGTCGTTTTACTCGCAACATATATGGATAATACTCATATTCCGCTGGAAGTGGTATCCGGCAAGGCCAAAAACAGAGAATGACGTGATGGATATCGTATTTATAGAAGAGCTTACCGTAATTACTACCATTGGCGTTTATGACTGGGAACAAAACATTCGCCAGAAGCTGGTGTTCGATATCGAAATGGGTTGGGACAACCGCCAGGCCGCCGCCAGTGACGATGTGAATGACTGCCTGAGCTACGCCGATATCAGTGAAGCCATTATCCAGCACGTGGAACCCAATCGCTTTGCGTTGGTGGAGCGGGTTGCAGAGGAAATATCTGAAATATTACTCCAGCGCTTCAATTCCCCGTGGGTCCGTATTAAGGTCAGCAAACCGGGCGCGGTTGCACATGCCAGCCGGGTTGGGGTGATCATTGAACGTGGCACCCGGCCGGTGTGACGTTCTGTCATTCCTGTGCAACTTAAGACCGTTAACCTGGTCTGAACCTGAGAATTGTTTTAGCGGCAATGTATTGAACACTGCCGCTTTTTTATGTTTATAGCCGTAAATTTATAGGGTGATCGAAGCACATGGCGGACATGCATTCACTGTTTATTGCGTTTGTTCTTGGGGTGGTCGAAGGGTTAACTGAATTTTTACCGGTGTCTTCTACCGGGCACATGATCATTGTCGGCGAGTGGCTGGGTTTTACCGGCGATAAGGCTAAAACCTTTGAGGTGATCATCCAGTTGGGGTCGATTCTGGCGGTGGTGGTGATGTTCTGGCGCCGTTTGTTCGGGCTGATTGGCATTCATTTCGGTGGTAAGCCGGTTGAGCATGAAGGCAAAACGACGGGCCATTTGAAACTGGGCCATATTCTGCTGGCGATGATCCCGGCGGTGGTGCTGGGGCTGCTGTTCCACGACGTTATCAAGTCGCTGTTTGCACCGAAAAACGTGATGTATGCGCTGGTGGTGGGTGGTTTCCTGTTGCTGGCAGCGGAATGGTTGAAGCCGAAAAAACCGAGTGCTGAAGGGCTTGATGATATCACCTATCGCCAGGCGTTTATGATTGGTTGCTTCCAATGTCTGGCACTGTGGCCGGGCTTCTCCCGCTCAGGTTCCACCATTGCCGGTGGCATGCTGGTGGGCGTGAATCGTTACGCGGCTGCGGAGTTCTCATTCATTCTGGCGGTGCCGATGATGATTGGTGCCAGCGGGCTGGATTTGTACAAGAGTCTGCACTTCCTGACGATGGGCGATTTACCGATGTTTGCGGTCGGTTTTGCCACGGCCTTCGTGGTAGCGCTGATCGCGATCAAGACCTTCCTGACGCTGATCAAACGCATCTCGTTTGTGCCGTTCGCCATCTACCGCTTTATCGTGGCCGGCGTGGTTTACATGGTATTCATGTAAGCTGAGCAGCAATAAGAAACCCCGCGCTGCGGGGTTTTTTTATGCCTGATCGAGAGGGGTATCCTGGGTTTGTTTCCAGTCGGCCAGCGCCTGTTGACGGCGGCGCTTGAGTTCGTCGCGGATCGCCAGCCCTTGCAGGCCGCTGGCTACCACCTCTTTGACCGACACCGCGTTCGCCACCTGAAATGCCTGGCGCAGATAATCGCCCTGCGGATAAGGGTTATTTTCAAAGCCGGTACGCCCGCGGGCGTCAGCTTCGCTGGTGAGGATCATCTGTTCCAGCCGCTGCGGTTTGCGCCAAACATCAACCGCGTCAAACAGCTTCAGCAGGGTCTCCGGGCGCAGCTTGTTTACTGTATGGATCAGGTCGTGATATTCGGCGACCAACTTGGCCAGATCGCGCACTGGGTTGGGTACTCGCAGCCGCTGGCACAGTTCTTCGACCAGCAGCACGCCCGCAGGTCCATGGCCGTGGTGATGTGGCCAAAGCTCTTTTGGCGTCTGCCCCTTGCCGAGGTCATGGCAGAGTGCGGAGAAGCGTACATCCACGTCAGGGCTTAGCTGGGCAGCGATTGCCAGCGTCATCAGGGTATGAACACCGGTATCAATTTCCGGATGCCATTTGGCGGGGGCCGGTACGCCGAACAGGGCGTCGATCTCCGGGAACAGTACGCTCAGCGCTTCGCAGTCACGCAGTACCTGAAAATACACCTGTGGGCTCTGGCTTTGCAGTGCCTTCTCGGTTTCTTTCCAGACCCGTTCGGCCGTCAGCGCTGCCAGTTCACCACTGCGTGCCATCTGACGCATCAACTCGGCGGTTTCCGGGGCGATGCTAAAATCCAAATGGGCGAAGCGGGCGGCGAAACGCGCCACGCGCAGCACGCGCAGCGGGTCTTCACCAAAGGCATCGGACACGTGGCGCAGCACCCGCGCTTGCAGGTCGGCCACGCCGTTGAAAGGGTCGATCAGCTCACCGTCGGCGCTGCGGGCGATGGCGTTGATGGTTAAATCGCGGCGTTGCAAGTCTTCTTCCAGCGTTACGTCCGGCGCGGCATAGCAGGTAAAACCGGTATATCCCTGGCCGGATTTTCGTTCGGTCCGCGCCAGCGCATATTCTTCCTGTGTCTTGGGGTTGAGAAACACCGGGAAGTCTTTACCGACCTGTTGATACCCCAGCGCCATCAGCTCTGCCGGCGCGGCGCCCACCACCACCCAGTCGCGGTCGACCACCGGTATCTCAAGCAAGCTGTCGCGGACGGCACCGCCGACCAGGTAAGTCTTCACTGTTAACTCCTGAATTTATCCTAAGGCTCTGTTGACCAGATTACCTCAATTAGCGGGGCGCTGCCGAAACCAATAAAAAGGGCGCCCCGCAGGCGCCCAAGATCAAACCGAACGATACTTTAATCAGTTCATCCAGCGGTTGTTGCTTTTGCGACGCGGGATCAGGTGTGGTAACAGCAGACCCAACAGCAGGCCTACGCCAGCCACGCCGCCGCCGTACATAAACCACTGCAGGATAATGGTGCGCTGTTTGTCGTCAAGCTGCAGGTTAACGGCGTTAACCTTTTTCTGCGCCACTACCAGCTGATTTTTCAGATCCTGGTTTTCCTGCTGCAGGCCGCTGATAGTGCTGTCGCTGCCGGCCACTTTCTGCTGCATTTCAGCGGTACGCTGGTTCCAACTGTTGTCGATATTGGCCAGTTTATCGGTCAGGGTTTTTACCTGCTGCTCCAGCGCGGGCACCTGAGTGCGCAGGCTTGGGGTCTGGCTAAGCTGATCGAGCGGGATCCAGGTGTTGCGGCCCTTGGCATCGCGGATCTGGCCATAATTGGTGCTGTCATTTACGCTCAACAGGGTCACTTCTTCACCGGCGTTCAAGGTACCGACAATACGGTACTGATTACCCGGGCCGCTGTGGACGTAAGTATTCAATTCATCGGAGATATAGCGCTTATCTTCGGCATGTGCGCCCCAAGTGATGCTGAAGCTCAGCACGGCAAGGCAAATTAGGCGTAATTTCTGCATTAGTTCATCGTTTCTGTGTGAATTTATGGGAACGATAGTAGAGCGTTCAGTCTGACGACGCAACGCAAAAACCGGAATGAGAACTATCTTACTGTGGCAGATTCTGTGAGTTGCGCAGTGTTTTATAACGTAACAGGTTTTTTCTGCAGTTAGCAGGGTTAAGGCGCCGGGAATCGCGGTAAGATAACGGCAACTGTGCGTCACCGGGCAGAACGTGGCAGGCCAGGCCCGCCGCCGTGAAGGCTGACGCGAATGCGTAACTTATTGGTGTAAAAGACTTATGACCGTTGAAATAGAACTGAAATTTATTGCCACTCCGGATGCGGTTGCCGCCTTGCCGCAGCAACTGGCCGCTTGGCCGAATCAGCATTCCGCACCGCAAAAACTGACCAATATTTATTTCGAAACCGCCGACAATTTCCTGCGTGGTCAGGATATGGGGCTGCGTATCCGCGGGTACGACGACAGTTATGAAATGACCATCAAAACCGCCGGTAAGGTGGTCGCGGGCTTGCATCAGCGTCCGGAATATAATGTAGCGATTGCCACGCCGGAGCTGGCACTGGATCGGTTCCAGGCGGATATCTGGCCGCAAGACTGCGATGTTCAGGCGCTGCAACAGGTGTTGCAGCCGCTGTTCCGTACTGACTTTGTGCGTGAGAAGTGGGTGGTCACTTACGGTAAGAGCGAGATTGAGGTTGGTCTTGACCAGGGTGAAGTGCGAGCCGGTGAGCTGAGTGAAGCGCTGTGCGAGATCGAACTGGAACTGAAAGAAGGCAACACCACCGATTTGCTGGCGCTGGCTAACGCACTGGCGGAGCACGGCGGCCTGCGTCAGGGCAACCTGAGCAAGGCGGCGCGGGGCTATCATTTGGCGCAGGGCAACGTCCCGCGTGAGCGTCATCCGCTGGCAGTATTGAAGCCGGCCGCCAAATCCAGCGTTGAGCAGGGGATGATCGCCAGTTTCGAACTGGGTTTGAGCCATTGGCAGTATCACGAAGAGCTGTGGTTGCGTGGCGATACTCAGGCCCGTCGTTCCGTGATGGAGGCGATTGCGCTGATCCGCCAGGCACTGGTGATTTTCGGTGGTCTGGTGCCACGCAAGGCCAGTGCCGATCTGCGCGCTCGTCTGACCGCACTGGAACCGCTTTTGGTTGATAAAACCACCCAACCGCAGGTGCTGTGCTACAGCGCGGAATATCTGCAATGTAAGTTGGCGCTCACATCGTGGTTGGTGACCGGTGCCTGGAAACCCTTTATCGATGCCAAGGCGCAGACCAAGCTTGACGGGTCCTTCAAACGTTTCAGTGACATTATGCTGGGGCGCAGCGCCGCGGAATTGAAAGAAGCCTTCACCCGTACGTTGAACGATGATGAATATGAGGAACAACTGCCGCGTCTGACGCGTCAGGTATCGGCATTTATCCTGCTGTCGGGCGCTTACCCTGACGACGAAACCGGTCCGTACATCGACGCTTGGCGCGAGTTGCAACTGGCGGTGGCCGAACGGCGTCAGGGCTGGTACGAAGGCAGCCGCAAGCAGGCCTTATTGCAGGCGCCATTCTGGTTAAACGGCGCCCTCCGCTAATTAAGCTGGCCTGCGAGGCGCAGGCCTTCGATTGGATCATTCACTATGTTGCCACTTTCAGCAGCGTTACAGGCTCAGGCACAGAACATTGTGCAGCGTTTTCAGGAAACTCAGGGCGTGGACTGCGCGCTCAGCGATCAGGAACAGTGGGTTTTGGCGTCGAGCGACTTTGTCTGCGACATGTTGCAGAGCCAGCCGGAATGGCTGGCGACGCTGCGCAAGCAACCACCGGTGGCAGACGAGTGGCAACATTATGCAGCCTGGCTGCAGGATGATTTGGAAGAGGTGCGTGACGAAGCGCAACTGATGCGCGTACTGCGCCTGTTCCGCCGCGAGACACTGGTGAGGGTCGCCTGGGCGCAGGCGTTGGGCCAATGCAGCACGCAAGAAACGCTGTTGCAACTGAGTGGGTTGGCAGAAACGCTGATCGTCAGCGCCCGCGACTGGCTGTACCAAACCTGCTGCCGTGAGTGGGGCACTCCCTGTAATGCTCAGGGCGTACCCCAACCGTTGCTGATCCTCGGGATGGGCAAATTGGGCGGCGGTGAGCTGAATTTCTCATCCGATATCGATCTGATCTTTGCCTACCCGGAAAATGGCCAGACCCAGGGCGGGCGGCGTGAGCTGGATAACGCCCAGTTCTTCACCCGTCTGGGGCAGCGGTTGATCAAAGCGCTGGATCAGCAAACCATCGACGGCTTCGTCTATCGCGTAGACATGCGCTTACGGCCGTTCGGCGATAGCGGCCCTCTGGTGATGAGTTTCGCCGCGTTGGAGGATTATTACCAGGAACAGGGCCGTGACTGGGAACGTTACGCGATGGTCAAGGCGCGGCTGATGGGGGGGGCGGAAGACGTTTACAGCGAAGAACTGCGCAAAACCCTGCGGCCGTTTGTTTTCCGTCGCTATATCGATTTCAGTGTGATCCAGTCGCTGCGCAATATGAAAGGCATGATCGCCCGTGAGGTTCGGCGGCGCGGGCTAAAAGACAATATCAAGCTGGGTGCCGGCGGCATCCGCGAAATTGAATTTATCACTCAGGTGTTCCAATTGATCCGCGGCGGCCGTGAGCCGGCGTTGCAGGGCCGTTCCTTGCTGCCTACGTTACAGGCGGTGGGGGAACTGGGGTTGCTGGAGCCGCAGCAGGTACAGGCGATGAGCGCCAGTTACCTGTTCTTGCGTCGGCTGGAAAACCTGCTGCAGGCGATTGCCGATCAACAAACACAAACGCTGCCGCAAGATGAACTGGATCAGGCGCGCCTGGCCTGGGGCATGGGGTTCGACGACTGGTCGGCACTGCTGGCGGCGTTGGAGATCCATATGCAGGCAGTCAGGGCGGTATTTAACGACCTGATTGGCGACGATAGCCCTGACGTTGGCGAAGATCCGGATTATCAGCACTATCACAGTCTGTGGCAGGACGCGCTGGAAGAGAACGAACTGGCCCCATTGACGCCACATCTGGACGAAGAGGCGCGCAGGCAGATGCTGCGCACCATTGCCGAGTTTCGTCATGACGTCGACAAACGCACCATCGGCCCACGCGGTCGTGATGTGCTCGATCAACTGATGCCTCGCCTGCTGGCGGAAGTGTGTCCGCGTCAGGATGCACCGACCGCGTTGCTGCGGCTGACTCAGTTACTATTGAGCATCGTGACTCGTACTACCTACCTCGAGCTGCTGGTGGAATACCATGCGGCGCTCAGCCATTTGATTCGCCTGTGTGCCGCTTCACCGATGGTGGCCAATCAACTGTCGCGTTATCCCTTGCTGCTGGATGAACTGCTGGAGCCGGCGACGCTGTATCAGCCGGTGGCCCCGGATGCCTACCGCAGCGAGCTGCGTCAGTACCTGTTGCGAGTGCCGGAAGACGACGAAGAGCAGAGGCTGGAGGCGCTGCGCCAGTTCAAACAGGCGCAGCAATTGCGTATTGCCGCCGGGGATATCTCTGGTGCGTTGCCGGTGATGAAAGTGAGCGATCACCTCACCTATCTGGCGGAAGCGATTATCGATACTGTGGTGCAGCAGGCGTGGAACGATATGGTCGCACGCTATGGCCAGCCGACTCATTTGCAGGAGCGTGAAGGGCGCGGCTTTGCGGTGATTGGCTACGGCAAACTGGGCGGTTGGGAACTGGGCTACAGTTCCGATCTTGACCTGGTGTTTATCCTCGACTGTCCGCCGGAGGTGATGACCGACGGCGATCGCAGCATCGACGGCCGTCAGTTTTATCTGCGTCTGGCGCAGCGCGTGATGCACCTGTTCAGCACCCGCACCTCGTCCGGTATTCTGTATGAAGTGGATGCTCGACTGCGGCCGTCGGGTGCAGCCGGTATGCTGGTCAGTACCGTCGAAGCCTTTGCCGATTATCAGCAGAACGAGGCCTGGACCTGGGAACATCAGGCGTTGGTGCGGGCGCGCGTTGTACATGGCGATCCGTTGTTGCATCAGCAGTTTGACGTTATCCGTCGTGAGATCCTGTGCAAACAGCGTGATCCTGAAACGCTGAAGCGCGAGGTACGCGAGATGCGCGAGAAAATGCGCAATCACCTTGGCAGCAAGCAGCGCGATCTGTTTGATATCAAAGCCGACGAGGGCGGGATCACCGATATCGAATTTATTGCCCAGTATCTGGTCTTAGGCTATGCGGCCGCCGAACCACGCCTGACACGCTGGTCTGATAACGTGCGTATTTTCGAGCTGATGGCCAATTATGACATCATGCCGGAAGAAGAAGCACGCGCGCTGACCCAAGCTTACGTCACCATGCGCGATGAGATCCATCATCTGGCGTTGCAGGAGCATTCCGGCAAGGTCGGCAATGGACAATTCGCCGCCGAACGTGAACAAGTCCGCGCCAGTTGGGTGAAGTGGCTGGGCTGAGCCGGCCGGTTGCGCAATACGTTTTGCAGCTATTACAGACGTCTGTGGTAATATCTGCGCCACTAAAATTTTGTACTTTTTTGGAGTTATCGGATGAAAGTTACACTGCCTGATTTTCGCCGCGCCGGGGTATTGGTGGTGGGTGACGTCATGTTGGATCGCTATTGGTATGGGCCGACCAGCCGCATTTCACCGGAAGCGCCGGTGCCGGTGGTCAAGGTTGAAACCATTGAAGAGCGTCCTGGCGGTGCGGCTAACGTGGCGATGAACATTGCTTCGCTGGGCGCTAATTCACGCCTGGTGGGCCTGACCGGTATTGATGATGCCGCGCGGGCGCTGAGTGCCAAGCTGAACGAAGTGAACGTGCGCTGTGATTTTGTCTCGGTGCCGACGCATCCGACCATCACCAAGCTGCGCGTGCTGTCGCGTAATCAGCAGTTGATCCGTCTCGATTTCGAAGAAGGCTTCTCTAACGTCGATCCACAGCCGTTACTGGAGCGCATTCAACAGGCGCTGCCACAGATTGGCGCACTGGTGCTGTCCGACTACGCCAAAGGCGCGCTGAGCCAGGTACAGAGCATGATCCAATTGGCACGGGCTGCCAAGGTGCCGGTGCTGATCGACCCTAAAGGATCGGATTTCGAGCGTTATCGTGGCGCAACGCTGCTGACGCCAAACTTGTCCGAATTCGAAGCGGTGGTAGGTCACTGTAAAGACGAAGCCGAACTGGTTGAACGCGGCATGAAGTTGGTCGCGGACTTTGAGCTTTCTGCCCTGTTGGTTACCCGTTCCGAACACGGCATGACGCTGCTGCAGCCGGGGATTGCGCCACTGCATCTGCCAACTCTGGCGCAGGAAGTGTTCGACGTTACCGGTGCCGGCGATACGGTTATCGGCGTGTTGGCCGCGGCACTGGCTGCCGGTAACACGCTGGAAGAGTCCTGTTTCCTGGCCAATGCCGCCGCCGGTGTGGTGGTAGGCAAGCTGGGCACCTCGACCGTTTCACCGATCGAGCTGGAAAACGCGGTACGCGGCCGGGCCGAAACAGGCTTTGGCGTGATGACCGAAGCCCAGTTGAAAACTGCTGTGGCGCAAGCCCGTCAGCGCGGTGAAAAAGTGGTGATGACCAACGGCATCTTCGACATTCTGCATGCCGGTCACGTCTCTTATCTGGCCAATGCCCGCAAGCTGGGCGATCGCCTGATTGTGGCGGTGAACAGCGATGCTTCCACTAAACGTCTGAAAGGCGAAACCCGTCCGGTCAACGCGCTGGAAAACCGCATGATCGTGCTGGGTGCGCTGGAAGCAGTGGACTGGGTAGTGCCGTTTGAAGAAGACACGCCACAGCGCCTGATCGCCGACATCCTGCCGGATCTGCTGGTGAAAGGCGGCGATTACAAGCCTGAAGACATCGCCGGCAGCACCGAGGTGTGGGCCAACGGCGGTGATGTCAAAGTGTTGAACTTTGAAGACGGTTTGTCGACCACCAACATCATCAAGGCAATCAAAGACGGGCGTGGTTAACATTTTATTTTTAGCCTAAATAATTCGAGTTATATCAAGGCGGCAATCGAGGGAGACCGATGAACTTACATGAGTAAGTGATTCGGGTGAGTAAGAGCGGCCAACGCGGATACAGCTTGGAGTATGAGGGATAAAACGGCGGTGGGCGGTGAGTGGACTAAAGCAAGAGCTAAGTTTGGCGCAGGGCGTTGGGCTATTGTCCACTTCACTGCTGGGTACCGGGGTGTTTGCCGTTCCGGCCCTGGCAGCACAGGTGGCGCAGGGCGATAGCCTGTGGGCCTGGCCGGTGCTGATTATCCTGGTCTTCCCGATCGCCATCGCCTTTGCCGCTTTAGGCCGTTACTTCCCCAGCGCCGCTGGCGCAGCACACTTCGTCGGGCTGGCCTTTGGCCCGCGCATGGCGAAAGTGACCGGCTGGCTGTTTTTGTCGGTGATCCCGGTTGGGCTGCCGGCTGCGTTGCAGATTGCCGCCGGTTTTTGGCAGGCCACTTTCGGCTGGAGCGCCAATGGCCTGCTGTTGGTGCAGATCGCCACGCTGGTGGTGATTTGGTTTTTAGGCACGCGCAGCGCAGGTTCCAGCGCCAATATTCAAACGCTAATCGCTATTCTGGTGGTGGCACTGGTGGCCGCTATCTGGTGGCGAGGCGACATCTCACTGACCCAAATTTCCTGGCCGGCCATCGACGAAATCTCCCCGCCCAATCTGTTCCACGCGTTGGCAGTGATGTTCTGGTGCTTTGTGGGGTTGGAGGCGTTTGCCCATTTGGCGACCGAGTTCCGTAACCCTGAACGCGATTTCCCGCGTGCGCTGTTGTTTGGCATGTTGGTCGCCGGGGCAGTGTACTGGGGTTGTACCGTAGCGGTGCTGCATTTCCATGCCTACGGTGAGCATCAGGCGGCGGCAGCTTCGTTGCCGGGTATCGTGGTGCAACTGTTTGGTCAGCATGCGCTGTGGGTAGCCTGCATTATTGGCTATCTGGCCTGCTTCGCCAGCGTGAATATCTATACCCAAAGCTTCGCTCGGCTGGTGTGGTCGCAGGCGCAGGATCGTCCGTCCAGCGCGTTGGCCAAGCTGTCTGCCGGACAGGCCCCAGTCAATGCATTAAGCGCAGTAGTGGGGAGTTGCTTGCTGTTCACTTTGCTGATTTATACGCTGAAGCTACCGCTGGATACGCTGCTGGTGTATGCCAATGGCATCTTCGTGTTGATCTACCTGCTGTGCATGCTGGCGGGTTGCCGAATTTTGCACGGACGTTCGCGGTTAATGGCGGCGACAGGACTGGTGCTGTGTGTGTTGCTGATGGTAATTATTGGCTGGAAAAGTCTGTATGCGCTGGCAATGTTCGCGCTGATTTGGCTGGTGTTGCGGCTTAAGGCGCAGGCGGCGTTCAAACCGCAATAAGGGCGCGGTGCCGCGCCCTTAACGGTAACTTATTCGGCGTCTGGCTGTTGCGCAGCAGGCGTGGCGTTCAGCTTGCTTTCCAGCTCACTCATACGCTGTTCCAGCAATGCCAGTTTTTCGCGGGTGCGCAGCAGCACCTGGGTCTGCACGTCGAACTCTTCGCGGTTGACCAAATCCAGGCGGGTGAGCTGTGACTGCAACACCTGACGGATTTTCTTCTCAACGTCTTCCCCGAATTCACGCACACCTTTAGGCATGGACTCATGCACCTGACGTGCGATCTGTTCAATTTTTTTCGGGTCAATCATGGCGTTTCCCTTTCAGAGTTTATTAGCTGTCGCCTAGTGTAATGCGAGTTGCTCGCCGGATAAACTATTAACCGCATTCCATGGCACTGGCCGAATTGTGCTTTTGCCAATTGCCCTGATTAATCATTAGCGTTATAGTCGAGAAGCTTATTCTCAGGGCGGGGTGCAAGTCCCCACCGGCGGTAAATCACCTTTTACGGTGAAAGCCCGCGAGCGCTCAGCCAGTTTCTTGCAGTTTGGTTAGAGGTCAGCAGATCCGGTGTAATTCCGGGGCCGACGGTTATAGTCCGGATGGGAGAGAGTAACGGTATCTGCCGGGTTTGCGCCCGCTTGCGTTATTTTTTTAGCTATTGCTAGCTACTCCTCAAGATCGCCCTGGTTCTGGTAATCCATAATTTTCTAATGAGGTTTTTTACCATGAATCAGACCCTACTTTCAGATTTCGGCACGCCGGTAGAACGCGTAGAACGCGCTCTTGAAGCATTGCGCAGTGGGCGCGGTGTGATGGTGCTCGATGATGAAAATCGTGAAAACGAAGGTGATATGATCTTCGCCGCAGAAACCATGACCGTTGAGCAGATGGCGCTGACCATTCGCCACGGTAGCGGTATTGTGTGCCTGTGTCTCACCGAAGAACGCCGTCAGCAGCTTGAGCTGCCGATGATGGTGACTCACAACTCCAGCCAGTTCCAGACCGCCTTCACCGTGACTATCGAAGCGGCGCAGGGGGTGACGACCGGTGTTTCCGCATCCGATCGTCTGACCACCATTCGTGCGGCAATTGCCGATAACGCCAAGCCGAGCGATTTGAACCGCCCTGGCCACGTGTTCCCACTGCGTGCGCAGCCGGGTGGCGTGCTGAGCCGTCGTGGCCATACCGAAGCGACGATCGATCTGGTATCAATGGCCGGTTTCAAACCTGCCGGCGTGCTGTGTGAACTGACCAACGATGACGGCAGCATGGCGCATGCGCCAGAAGTGATCCTGTTCGCCAAACAGCATGACATGCACGTGCTGACCATCGAAGATCTGGTGGCTTACCGTCAGGCGCAGGAGCAGAAAGCCAGCTGATATCAGACTGATTTTCTGAACATAAAAAAGCCGCATATGCGGCTTTTTTTATGGGGCTGAGCAGGGGGAAATTATCGTTTGGGTAGCCGCTCGCCGATGCGGCTGGCGTAATTCATCACGTGGAACGTGTAGTTCTCTTCAACCGTGCCTTGGAACAGATGCGCCCAGGGGCCGATGGCATAGATGCCGAGATCTTCACCGCCGTGGGTTTCACTTTTCAATGGCACCAGCGCCGGCTGGATAAAGTCGGGCGCGGTGGTCTGCTCCATGGTCAGCATCGGGCGCTCCGTCAGCGGAATGGCGCCGCCGGGGCCGTTGGCGAAACCGACGGTGGTGTAAGGTTTGCCGTCACTGCCCAGCATGGGTTTACCGTCGACGCCCAGAGAAATCCCGAGGATCGGATTGCCGCGTTTGGCGTAGCCGGCAATGGTTAGCGTATGGCTGTGATCGCCGGTCACAATTACCAGCGTATCGTCCACATTGACCTTGCTGATGATGGTTTTCACCGCCTCGTTAAGCGCGACAGCGTCAGTCAGGGTGCGGTAGGCGTTACCGTTGTGGCTGCCGTGATCGATACGTCCGCCTTCAATCAGCAGCAGGTAGCCCTCGGGGTTCTTGCTCAGGATATCGATGGCCTTGCCGGCCATTTCCGCCAGTGAGGGCTCACCCGCCGCATCTTGTCGCCGATCGTGTTCGAAATTCATGTGCGAAGGCTCAAACAGCGCCAGCACATGATCGACATTGGCGGGATCGAGCTTATCGAACTGCGCCTGATTCCACACATAGCTGCCGCGTGCGCCATAGCGTTTAAGCCAGGCCTGCGTCAGATCCCGGCCATCCTTCCTGGCCCCGCGTTGGTCGGGATATTCAGGGTCGGTTGCGCTGTTGGGGAGGAAGTTGGCGCGCCCGCCGCCCATAGCGACGTTGAGGCCGTTGCCATATTTCATTTCCACCAGTTGGCTGGCGATATCGCGGCAGCCGGCCGCCAGGGCGCCTGCCGGCATTTTGGCATCGGATTCCCAGTCGCGGTTGGCGATATGCGCGTAGGTGGCGCCCGGGGTGGCATGGGTGATTGTGGCGGTGGTGACCGCACCGGTAGACATTCCCAGCGTAGCGGCCATTTCCCACAGCGTGGTCACCGCTTTGGTTTTTTGGTCCTCACAGCTGTTGAGGGTTGCGGTATGGTTCAGCCCCATCAGGTCATTGACGGTTTTAACGCCGGTGGTCATCGCTACCGCGCTCGGCGCGGAGTCGGTGATCTGAGCGTTGGCGGAGTAGGTCTTGGCGACCGCCAGATAGGGGAAGGCCTCCCACGCCAGCACGTTGGATTCGCCGTCAACTCCGCGCTGCTGCCCTTCAAAAATGCGTGCGGCGGTAACGGTTGAAAAACCCATGCCGTCACCGACCACCAGGATGACGTTTTTTGCCTGACGGGTATTATTTTGCTGCGCCAGTATGCGCTGCAGCTGGCCCTGAGCCTGGGTGAAATAAGGATCGTCCCGCTGCACCAGCTGCGCTTCCTCCTCTGCGTTTGCGGTTGCCATCCACGCGATGAGCAGGGGGATTGAAAGAGTCAGGCGGGTTGCCAGAGTGGATCTGAACATATATTCCTCCTTGGTTATGCTGTATTTCCCGTGTTGCCGAATGTCGCCGGCAGCGACGCTCATTGTAGGTTTTACGTTCGCAAATAATACGAAAATTGTTCATAAATCAGACGCACGTAGCAGTAATGCCTTGATATTCATAAAGGTTATGGAATGTGTTTGAAGTATATTCCTTGGGCGATCGCCTGGCGTTAGCCATTCAAATTTATTGAATATCATCATCACCGTTATCCGGCTGTGTCGGCGTGGCAAAGGGCGTAATCTAATCGCCATACCGCAGATGATTAACCAAGGATCCTGTATGAACACCTCTCGTATGCCAGCACTTTTTCTTGGCCACGGTAGTCCGATGAACGCGCTGGAAGAAAACCGCTACACCCAGGCATGGCGTACGTTGGGTGAAACCTTGCCACGTCCGAAGGCTATCGTTGCCGTTTCCGCTCACTGGTATACCCGTGGCACTGCGGTTACTGCGATGGAAAAACCGAAAACCATCCATGACTTTGGAGGGTTCCCACAGGCGCTGTTTGATACCCAGTATCCGGCACCCGGTTCACCTGAACTGGCAGCACAGATCCAGCAGGTGCTGGCGCCGATCAACGTCAAGGCCGACGTCAGTGAGTGGGGACTGGATCACGGCACCTGGGGCGTATTGATCAAAATGTATCCCGAGGCGGACATTCCGGTCGTACAGCTCAGTATCGACGGTACCCAACCGGCGGAATATCACTATGACCTGGGCCGCAAGCTGGCGGAGCTGCGCGATCAGGGGATCATGATCGTTGCCAGCGGTAACGTGGTGCATAACCTGCGGATGGTGAAATGGCAGGGTGACGCCACCCCTTATCCATGGGCAACGTCGTTTGATAAGTTCGTGCGGGATAATCTGAATTATCAAGGCAATAACCACCCGCTGGTGAACTTTATGCAACATGAAGGCGCTGCGCTGTCGAACCCGACGCCGGAGCACTACCTGCCGCTGCTGTACGTGCTCGGCGGTTGGGACGGTGAGGAGGCGATAACCGTGCCGGTGGATGGTATTGAGATGAGCTCATTGAGCATGCTGTCAGTGCAGATCGGCTAGATCATTCACGCCAGCTCAGGCTGGCGTGAATTTATCTGCAAAACCGCAGGACTCGCGGATCACCAGAGAAGGCGGCAGGATTATACGTTTTGGCGGCTCATCATTGCCCTGAATACGGCTATACAACAGTTCCCCGGCTTTACGGCCAATCTCGCGCGAGGCCACCGACACGGTAGTCAAACCCGGCTGTACCAGTGAGGCTTCGGTAATATCATCAAAACCAATTAACGCAAAATCTTTGCCAATCTGACGGTCGAGTTTGCGCAATGTCTGCATTACCCCCAACGCGACGATGTCCTGATAGCACAGGGCTGCAGTGATTTCCGGGTGGGCCCTTAGTAACTGTTCTGCTGCCTTGGCACCGGAGCTCTGGCTGGCCTCGCTGTCCACAATCCATTCCCCTTTAACCATAATCCCGTGTTCCAGCAGCTTGCTGGTGTAGCCTCCCAGCCGCTGTGCGCGCGTGGTGGAACTGATGGAGCCGCCGATAAAGGCGATATGGCGATGGCCAAGATCCAGCAGATGCTGAGTCGCCAATTGGGTGCCCAGGAAGTTGTCGGTGCCGACGAAGTCAAAATGCGCATCGGCCACCGGCCGAACCACCATAATGGCCGGTATCTTGCGGCGCTTCAGCGTTTCAAAAAACAGAGTGGGAGTTTGCCGGGCGGCGCACAGCACCATGCCGCTGGTATTGTTCTGTAGCAGGGAGTCGACAAATTTTTGCTGCCTGTCGGCAGACTCTTCGCTGTTGGCCAGAAACAGCATCAACTGGTGACGCTCCATTTCCTGGCTCAACCCGGCGGTCATCTCCGCATAAAACGGATTGGTGATGTCGTGCAGTAACAGGCCGACCTGGTTGCTGCTGCGATTGCGCAGGTTAGCGGCGGTCTGATTGTAGACATAACCCAGTTCATCAATGGCACTCAGTACCCGCTTACGGGTGGCGTCCGATATGCGGCCACGGTTGCGCAATACCATCGATACCGTGGCGGTGGAGACTTTTGCGTGTGCGGCGACGTCCGCCAAAGTTATCGTGCTCATTTTATCTCCTGTCGATGCCGACGGTTATAGCAAGGTATAACGATTAACCTAATTTCGTAAAATTCCGGCAATAAATCGTGATTCACGTCACGAAAGTACGGTTTTTTATGGGGTTATTATCGATTGTAAGAGGTTAATCCCGTTAACCAGCCTGTTTGTTAGGAGGTTAATCGATTAATCTTTTTCTATGTATCCAGCTCATAGGCAGAAGAATATGACAGAGCAACAGCATAAATCAACCAGCTATGACAAGTATCCGGAAGTGGCGGTGCAGGGGTATGATCACGCCGCATGGCAAGGCTGGCAGGCAGTGGCCGAGGCCGTCAGACACAAGATTGTCGCCCTCGGGATGCGCAAAACCCTGTTGGTAGTGGATTGCTACCATGGGGTGAGTCTGGCAGAGCTAATCGAGAATCTTATTAAGCCTCTGCAGCCGGCCAATAGCATCAATGCTGAATCGGCCAAATACGATGAACCGCACATCCACGCGATGATTGAGCGCAATTTAACCGATGACCGTGTTTTTGGCGTGTTGTCGTGCCATGAAATGCCCGAGTTTTTTGATGCTGAGCGCGTCCAGCAGTTGCGCGATCAAATTGCGCGCGTCGACAGTGGGCTAGTGGTGGTTTATGGACCGGGCGCGGCGCTGATCGCCGAAGCCGATGTATTGGTGTATGCCGATATGGCCCGCTGGGAAATCCAGCAGCGTTTTCGCCGTGGTGAACTGGGCAACTGGGGCGCGGCCAATGTGGACGAGGACGTGCTGCGCCGCTACAAGCGAGCATTCTTCGTGGAATGGCGAGTCTTCGATCGTCATAAAACCCCACTGCTACAGCGTGCAGATTTTGTGTTGGACACCAACCAGGCTGGTCAACCCAAGCTGGTGACCGGCACGGCTTTCCATGCCGGATTGCAGCAGGCAACCCAACGCCCATTCCGCGTGGTGCCGTTTTTTGACCCTGGCATTTGGGGTGGCCAGTGGATGAAACAACAGTTCGATCTCGACCCGACGGCAGCCAACTACGCATGGTGTTTTGACTGCGTGCCCGAGGAAAACAGCCTGCTAATGCGTTTTGGTGACGTCCGGGTCGAGATCCCCTCACAGGATTTGGTGCTGTTATATCCCCGTCCCTTGCTGGGTGAGCAGGTGCATGCCCGCTTCGGTGCCGAATTCCCGATCCGTTTTGACCTGCTGGATACCGTCGGCGGGCAAAATCTCAGCTTCCAGGTGCACCCGCTGACGGAATATATCCAACAGCATTTCGGTATGCATTACACCCAGGATGAAAGCTATTACATTCTGGCGGCAGAGCCGGGGGCTGAGGTGTACCTGGGAGTGAAAAACGGCACCGAACCACAGGCGATGATGGCCGATCTGGCCGCTGCCCAAAGCGGTGAAAAGCCCTTCGATGACCAGCGTTTTGTTAATCGATTCCCGGCGCGTAAACACGACCATTTCCTGATCCCGGCGGGGACGGTGCATTGTTCCGGCTCGGGCGCCATGGTGCTGGAGATCAGCGCTACGCCGTACATTTTCACCTTCAAGCTGTGGGACTGGGGTCGTCTGGGATTAGATGGACAGCCGCGCCCGGTGCATCTGCAGCATGGTGAGCAGGTGATCAACTGGCAGTGCGATACTACCTGGGTGACGGAGCATTTGGTGAACCGCATTGAGCAAGTTGCCGAAGGTGCGGGCTGGCAGGAGGAGCGAACCGGTTTGCACGAGCGGGAATTTATCGAAACCCGGCGTCACTGGTTTAGTGAACCGGTGCTGCACCATACCGAAGGCCGGGTGAATGTGCTGAATCTGGTCGAAGGGGAAGAGGCGGTAGTTGAAAGCCCTGAAGGCCTTTTCGCGCCCTTCGTGGTGCATTACGCCGAAACCTTTATCGTACCGGCCGCCGTGGGGCCGTACCGTATCAGCCCCCATGGCCGCAGCCTGGGCAAAACTCTGGGCACCATTAAAGCCTGGGTAAGGGGATAAGCAATTATGTTGAAAGTGATAGTGACCTCCCATGGCCTGCTGGCCGAGGCGCTGATGAGCAGCGCAGGTATGGTTTACGGTGAACTGCCGGGAACCAGCCATGTGGCCCTGAGCGAAGGGGCGGGTATTGAAGCCTTTAAACAGGATTTTGCCGATGAATTGCAGCGGGTAAGCGCAGGGGCCGACGGTGTACTGGTGCTGTGCGACATGCTGTGTGGCACACCTTACAACGTGGCCTGCCGCCACGCATTTGATCCCCAAACGCCGGTGCCGATGGCCGTGGTGACCGGCGTGAATTTTCCGATGTTGTTAATGAGTGCCGAATTACTGGAGGGAAAGGATGTTCAACAGGCGGCACAGGAGCTGGTGGCACTGGGGGCTGAGGCGATTTCCCTTGCTCGTCCAGCGGTTATGGCACAACCCGACGATTTCTGAGGAGAGAATATGGCCATTTCATTTGTTCGTATCGACGACCGGGTTATTCACGGTCAACTGGTGACCCGTTGGGCGAAGGAATTACCCTGCGACGGCATTGTGGCGATCGATGATGAGGTAGCGGCGGATCCGCTGCTGTCATCGGTGATGAAGGGGGCGGTGCAAGACACCAGGGTATGGTTGTTTACCGTGCAGCAGGCGATAGAAAAGCTGCCGAAGGTGATCGCCAGCGACAAGCAGTACTTTGTGATTGGCAAATCACCGATCACGCTGCGCAGGCTGATAGAGGCCGGGATCGATCTCAGTAATCGTAACAAGAAAATCAACGTTGGGCCGATGTCTGCCCGCAAGGACACGGTGACCATCGGCCCGAATCAATCAGTGAGCGCGGTAGAGGCAGAGGCCTTCGATTTTCTTGCTGAACACGGACATGCCATCGAATTTCGTTTAGTCCCTGATGCCAGCCATTTCAGTTGGCTGGACGCAAAAAAGAAACTCAAATAAGCCTGAACGGCAGGAGTTAACTATGTGGTTTGAAGCGACGCTTATCGGGATACTTTGCTATCTCGGCGCGCTGAGCAGCCCTTGGCTGCTGGGACTGACCGGAGGCTGGTATATTCTCAGCCGTCCGTTGGTCTCCGGCATGCTGGTGGGGGCTATTCTCGGCGATGTACAGACCGGTATCATCATCGGTGTTGCGGTCCAGGCGGTGTATATCGCTATGGTCACACCGGGCGGATCGATGCCGGCCGATCTCAACTTTGTAGCGTTCCCGGCGATTGCGCTGGGTATTCTCTCCGGGAAAGGAACCGAGGTGGCGGTCGCACTGGCGGCGACTATCGGCATCATGGGGACCGTGTTGTTCAACGCCATGATGGTGCTCAATTCTTACTGGAATCACCGTGCAGATCTGGCGGTGGAGCGCGGTGATGAACGGGGAATTTACCTCAATAGCGCCATCTGGCCGCAGGTCACCAACTTCCTGCTGCGTTTTATTCCGACGTTTATCGCGGTGTTTTTCGGGGCGCGCTACATCAACGCCTTTATGGACAGTCTGCCGGCGCTGGTGTTGACCACCATGAACGTGGTGGGCGGTATTCTGCCTGCGGTCGGCATCGCTATTCTCCTCAAACAGATTATTAAAAGTTACAGCATGCTGATTTACTTCCTGGTGGGGTTTATCTGCATTGTTTTCCTCAAGCTGAATATGGTGGCGCTGGTGATTGTCGGCGCGCTGCTGGCACTGATTCACTACAACTATAAGCCAGAGCCGCAGGTGGCCGCCGCACAGGCCGCGCCTCAGGCTGATGATGAGGATGAATTCTGATGGATACGCCAACACCAAAATTGAATAAGCAGGATCTGCGTCGTTGCTGGCGCAGTTGGATGATGTACAACCTGTCATCGATGAGTTTCGAACGCCTGGAGTCTTACGGTTTTTGCCTGAGTATGATGCCGGCGCTGAAAAAGCTGTATCAGGACAAGCAGCAGCGTATTGAGGCCATTCGCCGCCATACCTCGTTTTACAATACCGAGCCGCAGTTGGGCGCGATTGTGAACGGCATGGTGATAGGACTGGAAGAAAAACGGGCCAACGGCGAGCCGATCGACGGGGAAACCATTAACACGCTCAAGGTGGGGCTGATGGGGCCGGTGGCCGGTATTGGCGACTCGATGGTTCCGGGCATGCTGATCCCGATTTTGCTGAGTATCGGCATGGCACTAGCGGCCGGTGGCAGTGTGATTGGACCGCTGTTTTATATCATCGCCTTTAGCCTGATCGTCATTCCTGGGTCTTACTGGCTGTTTATGAAAGGCTACCATATGGGCTCCGGCTCGGTGGAGATG
Organism: Serratia proteamaculans; assembly: GCF_008830365.1. Lineage (GTDB taxonomy): Bacteria > Pseudomonadota > Gammaproteobacteria > Enterobacterales > Enterobacteriaceae > Serratia > Serratia proteamaculans. Next base: position 250,403 of record NZ_WBKI01000004.1, read on the forward strand.
CTGGTCAGCAGCAAGTCCTCACGGCTGCGGGAAGCCCTTTCTCTGCTGGGAGTGTTCGTCATGGGCGGCGTAGCGGCGAGCTACGTCAAACTGGGGACAGGGCTGGAGTTTGTGACCAAAGACGGGGTGAATATCCACCTGCAACAAATGCTGGACGGTATTTTTCCTAACCTGATGCCGCTGATAGTGGTGCTGGCGACCTGGTATTTAATGGCCAAGCGCGGACTGTCACCGGTGAAGGCGATGCTGGGGTTATTGGTATTGGCGGCGGCAGGGGTAGCCTGCGGTCTATTCTCTTAATACCCGTCGCCTTTCAAGTTGCAGCGTTGTTACCTGCACTCACTCCCCCAGTTACTTACTTAAGTAAGCGCCTGGGGATGAGTGAGCTGGGCGCCTAGCTGCAACTCGAAATTCATAGGGTATGAAATTTCCTGTTATTGAGCGAGACAGTGGTCTTTACGGCTCAAATCGTTGCCATTTTTCCGCTACGCTGCCGGGTTTGGAAATGAACTGGAAGCGCGCCGGGTCAGCTTCAAACTGCGAGTATAAGGAAGCCTCGCTCAAACCGAATTCGTGGTATTGGCGTGGCCCGATGGCATGCAGCCTGCCGGATTGATAATGCGGATTCTGTTGCCAGATAATATTGCTGCCCTGTAATAGCGGGTACCAGGCCAGCCCTTTATATTCACGTACGGCATCGTATTCAAAGCCATATTCACGATCGCACCAGGCGGCGAAGGTCAGCGGCTGGTGAGGATCGGCGGAAATCGTGGCGTGCGCCCATCCTGGCGGTACCAATACCTTCTCGCCCGGGCCGGCATGGACGGCAAAGCAACGTCCCGGCTCACGTTCAACCCGTTCTTGCATGTAAATAATGGCCTTACCTCGCCAGATCTCGTACAGCTCCGGCGGTGACCAGCCGCTGTGTACGCTGATGCGGTGCACATGGCCCTGGCTGCGTACCGGCTCCTGACCTAACTGGCCCTTGGCATAGGTGACAATACCGAACAGCAACATGCGTTTTTTCAATTCCGCCAAATGCTGTTGTTTGGCGACGTCCATGGCGATGGCATAAACCTGTTCCGGCCCACTGCAGTCAGGGTCGCGCAGAGAACGGCGGATTTGTTCCAGCGTTCTTATTTCCGGCAATGGCCCAATCACCTCATCGCCGTAGCCGAATCCCATCGGGTGGTCGCTAATGCGTACATCAAGGCCAAATTGCAGCATCGAGTCACTCATATTGCGCCTCCGCTTTCCAACCGTTGCCATCGGCAAAGACCCGCAGTTTGAATCCTTGTGGTTGCAGTGTGTCGTAGTTGTGCCCTGCCACCGTTGGCCAGACCGCCAGGGCGGACAGCACCTCAGTACCGGTATTAATCAGGCGGTGAGCGGTAAACGAAGGGATATGGTGAACGCTGCCGGGGGCAACCTGTTCCAACGTACAAGCCCCGTCCCGGTGTTGCAGTAGCAGCAAACCCTGGCCACGGAGGCCAAAATAGAACTCAGCCTGTTCGGGGCGCTGATGAAAATGCCCACGGGTCATAAAGAATTCGTTACCCACCCGGCCAGGCTGCAGGTGAGTTGTGCCCACAAACAGCTCACCTTCCCGTTGTTCGCAAGGCAGCATTTCGACCTGATAGACGGCAAGTTCTGCCGGCATCGCTCGCCATGCTGCAGGATCGGCAAAGATCCCCGCCAGGCTGCCCAGGGTAGTAGATTTGTGTTGAATATCAGGTGCAGTAAAGCATCCGTCGGTCAGGTTGACCTGCGGTGGAATAATGGACGTCAGTTTCATATCTGGTTGCTCCGCCCGAGGAGAACAGACGCTTCGAGTATAAAAGGTTAATCGATTAATCACCAACCGGAAAGCATAAAAAAAAGCGCGATATTATCGCGCTTGATATCAACCATTTTATCATTAGCCGAGGATGATGTGCGGGTAGAAACGCGACAGATCCTGGGTGATCAGCTCGCGATCTTCGCGCAGACCGATGCCGCAGGGTTGATCGTCGACCAGCCAACTGCCGATCAGCGTATAGCTGCCTTCGAACTGTGGCAGTGGGTGGAACTGCTGTACGATCATGCCTTCTTCACCGTAAGGGCCGTCAACGCGTGCCACTTCCTGACCGTTTTGCACGATCTGGATATTGGCGCCTTCGCGTGAGAACAGCGGCTTGGTGACGTAGTGATCGAGCTGTGGATGATCGTCTTCTGCAAAGTAAGAGGCCAGCAGATTAGGGTGATCCGGGAACATTTCCCACAGCATCGGCAGCAGGGCCTTGTTGGAGATAATGCTTTTCCACGCCGGCTCCAGCCAGCGCACGCCGGCATCTTCCAGCTTGGTGGAAAACATCTCGCGCAGCATGAATTCCCACGGGTATAGCTTGAACAGATTACCGATAACCTGATTTTGCAGGTCGGTAAACTGGCCCTTTTCGCCCAGACCAATCTCTTCCATAAACAGGAATTCTGTTGGGACTCCGGCTTCCAGCGCGCAGTCCTGCAGGTATTGCACGGTACCGCGGTCTTCCTCACTGTCCTGGCAACAGGCCAGGTGCAGCAGGCCGAAACCGTGTTGTGCTTTCAGCTCGGCGAAACGCTCGATCAGTTTTTCCTGCAGGCTGTTGTACTGATCGGACTCCGGGCTGAGATTGCCGGCGTTGATCTGGTCTTCCAGCCACAGCCATTGGAAAAAAGCCGCTTCGTACAGCGAGGTCGGGGTATCGGCGTTATTCTCCAGCAGCTTGGGCGGATTGATACCGTCGTAGGCCAGATCAAGACGTGAATACAGTGATGGCTGGCTGGTGCGCCATGAGCTGCGCACGAACTCCCAGGTGTGTTTCGGGATGCGGAACTTGGTCATCAGCGCATCGCTGCTGACCACTTTCTCTACCACCTGCAGGCACATCTGGTGCAATTCGGCGGTGGCGTTTTCAATTTCTTCAATCTGCGCCAGCGTGAATTGGTAATAGGCATCCTCACACCAGTACGGCTCGCCATACATGGTGTGGAAGCGGAAGCCGAATTCGGTGGCTTTTTCGCGCCAGTCCGGGCGCTCGGTAATCGCAACGCGTTTCATGCATTAACCGCCCATGCTGCGTGAGCTGGAGGTTGCGCTGCTGCGCTGCATGCTGGTCTGCTTGGCAACGGATTCGCCAAAGCCGCCACGGGTGACGGTATTGGTGACGGCCGGTTTAGGTGCCATCGCGGTTTTCGGTACCGTCATGGTACGGCCACCGGCGGTCGCCGGGCCGTAGCTCTTGCCAGAAGCGTCAACGAATTTGCCGTTGGCCGGGCTAGCAGCGTTTTTAGAGGTGAACAGCGGCTGCTGAGCAAAGCCGGAGCCGCCCATCATGCGGCCCATCATGTAACCTGCCATCAGCGGCATCCACATGCTGCCACTGCTCTGCGACTCAGCGGCCATACCGGCCTGTGCCGGAGCTGATGCCTGTGTACATTGCGCTTCACCGAACTCGGCGACACAGTCTTCACGGGTGGCATATTTTGGCGCGGTTTTTTCGGCTTCTTTCAGGGCGTTGTTATAGGCGGTGGTGCACTGCTCGCTCATCGAAGGATTGGTGCGTGAACAGTCGTCGGCATTCTGATACATAGAGACCGTTTCATCGCTCTTCTCGCAGCCGGCCAGCATAAAGACTGCGCTGATCGCCAAAGCTACGGGCGCAACGCGGTAGTCGCGCCAGGATTTGCGGAACGTCTCTCGGTTGATGTTTTTTGTCCGTTTCATCGTTATTCATCCCATCAGTCGGGCTGTATTCGCCCATTCCCAGTAATGGCGGTAAGGATAGGGGAAAGATGGTCAAAATTAAAGCTGAAATGCCCACAGAATCCACTCTTTACGCAGCTATACGTTAGGTTGTGCGCCAGTTCGCTTTACCGGCTAAAAAAGCCGCGTCATAGTTTCATTCTGGAACGTTGAGACGGAATTAACGTTCCAGAATGAAACAAAAAAGTCGAAGAACCTAAAGCGTCTGGCAAGCCCTATAGTCAGTTCATAACAACGCGACGGCACAAGACCGATGCATCTATCACCTGATATCTGAACGTTACCATCGCCAATTTCCCTACAAGGATCCGGTTATGTTGAGAATCATCCAGTCTCCAGGCAAGTACATCCAGGGCGCCAACGCATTGGCCGCCGTGGGCGAATACGCTAAAACCCTTGCCGACCATTATTTTGTGATTGCCGACGACTTCGTGATGAAGCTGACGGGCGATACCCTGATGGGCAGCCTGCATCAGCACGGGGTGAAGCATCACGCCTGTGTGTTCAACGGCGAATGCTGCCATAAGGAAATCGACCGGCTGGGCCTGGAGCTGAAGGCTCATGATTGCCGCGGTGTGATTGGCGTCGGCGGCGGTAAAACGCTGGACACCGCCAAGGCCATCGCGCATTACCAACATCTTCCAGTGGTACTCATCCCGACCATTGCGTCTACCGATGCTCCCACCAGTGCGCTGTCAGTGATTTACACCGAACAGGGCGAATTTGCCGAATACCTTATCTACCCGCGCAACCCGGACATGGTGGTGATGGACAGCGCGATTATCGCCAAGGCACCGGTGCGACTGCTGGTGGCGGGGATGGGCGATGCGCTTTCGACCTACTTTGAAGCACAGGCCTGTTTCGATGCTCAGGCCACCAGCATGGCGGGCGGCAAATCGACGCTGGCGGCGCTGAGTCTGGCGCGGTTGTGTTATGAGACGCTGCTGGCGGAGGGCGTGAAGGCCAAGCTGGCGGTTGAGGCCGGGGTGGTGACGGAGGCGGTCGAGCGCATTATCGAGGCCAATACTTATCTGAGTGGCATCGGTTTTGAAAGCAGTGGGCTGGCGGGCGCGCACGCTATCCACAACGGTTTCACCGTACTGGAAGAGTGCCATCACCTGTACCACGGCGAGAAAGTGGCGTTTGGCACGCTGTCACAGCTGGTGCTGCAAAACAGCAGCATGGAACAGATCGAAACGGTGCTGGATTTCTGCCAGCGTCTCGGCTTGCCAATCACGCTGGCGCAAATGGGTGTGAGCGGTGATCCGGCAGCGAAAATCATGGCGGTGGCCGAAGCCAGCTGCGCGGCCGGTGAAACCATCCACAATATGCCGTTCGAGGTCACGCCTGCCAGCGTACAGGCGGCCATTTTGACGGCAGATCGGCTGGGCAGTGCCTGGCTGCAACAACACTCAAGCTGATACCGCAGGGGCGCAGCAGGTTGCGTCCCGTCGGCCAAACGAGGAAATAACCGTGAAAAAACTGATCAATAAAGTTGAGTCGGTACTGGAAGAGCAACTGCTGGGGTTGGCAGAGGCGCACCCAGAGTTGTTGGTGCATCAGGAGCCGGTGTTTGTCACCCGTGCCGATGCGCCGGTCGCGGGCAAGGTGGCGATCCTGTCCGGTGGTGGCAGCGGCCACGAGCCGATGCACTGCGGTTTTGTCGGCGAAGGCATGCTGGACGGTGCCTGCCCGGGAGAAATTTTCACCTCGCCCACGCCGGATAAAATGTACGAGTGCGGCCAGGCGATCGACGGCGGTGCCGGGGTGCTGTTGATCATTAAAAACTACACCGGCGACATCTTGAACTTTGAGACCGCGACCGAACTGCTGCACGACAGCGGAACCCAGGTGGCGACGGTGCTGGTGGACGATGATGTGGCGGTTAAAGACAGCCTGTTCACCGCCGGACGACGCGGGGTGGCCAATACCGTGCTGATGGAGAAACTGCTCGGTGCGGCAACGGCGCGCGGCGACGATCTGGATAGCATTGTGACGCTGGGGCACAGCATCAATAATCACGGGCATTCGATCGGTATTGCACTGGGTGCCTGTACCGTGCCGGCGGCCGGTAAACCTTCGTTCGTGCTGGCGGAAAACGAGATGGAATTCGGCGTCGGTATTCACGGCGAGCCAGGCATTGCGCGACGCCCGTTCACCACCCTTAATGCGGCGGTGGACGACATGTTCCATACCCTGATCGACCATGGTCACTACCAGCGCACTATCCGTATCTGGGATCGTCAGCAGGGTGAATGGCGCGATGAAGTACAGACCAAAAAGCCACTGACGCGTGGCGACAGGGTGATTGCACTGGTGAACAACCTGGGGGCGACGCCGCTGTCCGAGCTGTATGGCGTTTACCACCGGCTGGCGGAGCGTTGCGCCGAGGCGGGAATGATCGTTGAGCGTAGCCTGGTGGGCTCTTACTGCACGTCGCTGGACATGCAAGGGGTCTCGATCACGCTGCTGAAAGTGGACGACGAACTGTTGTCCTTGTGGGATGCGCCGGTGAAAACACCTGCGCTGCGTTGGGGCTGCTGAGGAGGAATCATGGCGTTAACCAAACAACAAGTGGTCGACTGGCTGATGCGCTGTGGTGAGGTGTTTACCCAGCAGCGTGATTTTCTAACCCAGCTGGATACCGAGATCGGCGATTCCGACCACGGGCTGAACATGAACCGCGGCTTCAACAAGGTGGTAGAAAAACTGCCTTCGGTGGCGGACAAAGACATCGGTTTTATTCTGAAGAACACCGGCATGACGCTGCTGTCCAGCGTGGGGGGAGCCAGTGGTCCGCTGTTCGGCACCTTCTTTATTCGTGCCGCACAGTCGGCCAACGCCAAACAGAGCCTGGATCTGGCGGAGCTGCATCAAATGATGCAAGAGGGCGTCGAAGGTGTGGTGATGCGCGGTAAGGCGGAGCCGGGTGATAAAACCATGTGCGATGCCTGGTGGGCGGTAGTGGAAAGCCTTGGCCAGTCGGCCCAGCAGCAGTTAAGCGTGGCGGAGGCTCTGCAGCGTGCCAGTGAACGGGCGGAGCAGGCGGTTGAAAGCACCATCACCATGCAGGCGCGCAAAGGGCGGGCCAGTTACCTGGGTGAACGCAGCATCGGTCATCAGGATCCGGGGGCCACCTCGGTGATGTTGATGATGAAAACGCTGGCAGCGGTCGCCGGCCAATAGCAGGAGGCGAGATGATCAATATCGTTGTAGTTTCACACAGCGCGCTGTTGGCGCGCGGGGTTGAAGAGCTGGCGTTGCAGATGATGCGCGGCGACGGCTGTAAACTGGTGCTGGCGGCGGGTGTCGATGATGCGGATCATCCGATAGGCACCGATGCAATCAAAGTGATGGAAGCCATTGAGTCGGTGGCTGAGAGTGCGGGCATTGTGGTGCTGATGGATTTGGGCAGCGCGCTGCTGAGCGCCGAAACCGCCATCGATCTGCTGGATCCGTCGTTGGCCGCCAAAGTCCGGCTGTGTTCGGCACCGCTGGTCGAAGGGACGCTGGCCGCGGTGGTGGCCGCCAATGCCGGAGCCGGGCTGGAACAGGTACTGGCCGAGGCGCAGGGCGCATTGCAGGCCAAACAGGCGCAGTTGGGGGAAGCCACCACGCCGGTGGCCAAAAGCGTTGAGTTGCCGCTGACACAGGGGAAAAGCGTCAGTTGGACGGTGCAGAACCCGCATGGCCTGCATGCTCGTCCTGCCGCCCGACTGGCAGAAACGCTGGCCCCGTTCGATGCCGAACTGGTGTTGGAAAAGCAGGGTCAGTGCGCCAATCCGCGTAGCCTTAACCAACTGGCGCTTTTGCTGGTGCGCCACGGCGACACCATCCGGCTGATTGCCGACGGGCCGCAGGCCGATCAGGCGCTGGCGGCGTTTAGCGCGCTGGCAGAGCAGCACTTTGGTGAAACGGTTTCCGAGCAGAGCCTGCCTTCATTACACGGTATTCCGGTGGCTGAAAGCGTGACCAGTGGCCCGGTGTGGCAGGCGATCAGCTTCTGGCCGACGGAGGTCGAGCGTACTATTGGTGCAGACGACGTACTGAACGAACAACAGCGGCTACGTCAGGCATTGCAGCACACGCTGAGTGATTTGAACCGGTTGGCGGAGCGCACTGGCTCGTTGATTGGCAAACCGCAGGCGGCAATCTTCGGTGCTCACAGTATGCTGCTGGACGACCCGGATCTGCAGCAGGCGGCCTATACCCGCATCGCCCGCCAACAATGCAGTGCCGAGCAGGCCTGGCAGCAGGAGATGGAAGCCATTGCCGGGGAGTATCGCGAACTGGACGACGAATATATGCGGGCGCGTGAGTTGGACGTGCGCGATATGCTGCGTCGCACCCTGAGTCATCTGCAACAGCAGCCGTTGCCGGTGATTACGCTGACCGCGCCGTCCATTCTGGTGATGGACGAACTGATGCCGTCAGACGTGGTGATGCTCGACCGTCGTCTGGTGCTCGGCATCTGCCTGAGCGGTGGCAATGCGCTGTCGCACAGTGCGATCCTGGCGAAAGCGATGGGTATGCCGATGGTGGTGGGGATGAACGACTGCATGAGCAAAACCCGCAACGGCCAGAAAGCGATGCTGGACGCGGCGCGTGGTGTGCTGCAACTCAGCCACTGATTGCACCCTCAGGCGCGCAGCTTAAACTGGCGGATATCAATCTGATACTGTTTGATTTTCCGCCACAGCGTGGTGCGGCCAATGCCCAGCAACTGCGCCATCTCGTTCAACTGTCCGCGGCTGACATTGGCTGCGCGAATGATCGCCTGTCGTTCCATCTCCGCCAGCGTCAACAGCGGCATGCCCGGTTGTGGTTCACTTTCCAGCAGTGGCTGGTGGCTGAGCAGGTGTTCAGGTAAATCCGCCAGTTGCAGGTGGTGGCCGTGACACATCATCGCGGTGCGCTCCACCACCCCCTTCAGTTCCAGATCGTTGCCAGGCCACAGATACAATCCGAGCTGGGCCATCACCTCATCATCTACCCGGAAACGGCACTGAAAATGCTGTTCCAGCGTGCGCAGATGGTGCTTCACCAGCAGCGGAATATCGCTCAATCGCTGGCGCAGCGAGGGTATCTGGATCTCAAATGCCTGCAGGCTGTAAAACAGCTGGCGGCGAAAACGATTCTGCTGCACCAACAGCGGCAGATCGGCGGCGCTGCTGGCGATCACCCGCACATCGACCGGGATTACCCGGTTGGAATTGAGCCGCATCACTACGCCGGTTTTCAGCACCTGCAACAGCGCCGACTGCATCTCCGCCGGTAAATACTCGATCTGTTCCAGGTACAGCGTACCGCCGTTGGCCAGTTCAAACTTGCTGAGTTGGCCCGCTTCTTCCTCGTTGGCATCGCTGCCCAGCAGCTCACGCAACCCCTGCGCTTCCGGCATCAACTGGCAGTTGAGGGCGATATAAGGCCCGGCGGCGCGGTCGCTGGCGTTGTGGATTGCCTGGCTGAGTAACTCCTTGCCGACACCTTCCTCACCGCACAGCAGGATCGGGTGCTGGCCCTTAGCGGCTTGCTGGCCATAACGGATCAACCGGCGCATCTCCAGCGAGGCGGAAGGCATCTGTTCAAAACTGTGGCTGACGCGCCCCAATTGGCTGCTGACATACTGGCGCATCCGCTCGAGCGGATGCAGCAGGGCGATAAAGCTGCAGCGCTCACCGTCGAAGATTGGCTTGAGGGTTAACAGCGTCGCGATAAACTGCCGCTGACTTTCAAAGGTGACCTCAACGTGCTGCAACGGCTGCCGCTGGGCGATGGCGCGGTTGAGCAGGGCGGGCAGCGTCAGCAACTGGGTCAGCGCTTTGCCCTGGCTTTGTTGCTCATCCAGCTTCAGCAAGGAAGCGGCGCGCTGATTGATGTACTGCAGGTAACCGCGATGGTCCCAGGCCATGACGCCGTCATCCACCCCGTCGAGCAGGCCATAAAGCTGGTTCAGGTGGCGGTTGGATTCTGCCAGCAGGCTGTCGGCGTTCAGGGAGTTGCCGATCTCGCGTGCCAGCGCCAGCGTTAGTGACAGATCGCCAGCGGCGCAGTCGGCCAACCGGCAGCCCAGCGCAATCGAACCGCGTTGACGACCACTGTTGTCGTAAACCGGCGTGGCGCAGAATGACCAGTCGTGCAGCGCCTGGCGTACATGTTCGCTGCCGCGCACCTGCATCGGGTGGCCCTCGGCTACCGCCAATGATGGCGCGTTGGTGCCGATGTCCCCCTCGGCCCAATAGGCACCGGGGGTAAAACCCAATAGCTGCAGGCATTCGCGCGTTGGGGCATCGCCGCACAGCCACAGCATGCAGCCGCTTTCGTCGAGGATCATCAGCAGGCAGCGGCGCTGTTCCATGTATTCGCAGGCGTCTTCCAGCGCCGCCTGACCGAGTGTTAGCAGGTCATTCTTACGCTGGCAGATGGAATTAAAGGTGGCGCCGAGTGCGCAGTGGGGCGCTTTCCACACCGCGGGCTGCATCAGGCTGCGGCAACGCAACCAGGAAGCATAGATTGCCGGCGCAGGGCGTTGCGCGGGGGGCAGGTCACCTTCGATCAGGCGTTGCCAGCTTGACGTGTTCTCCATCGGATCCCATCCAGACGAGATAAAGCGATAACCTGGATGATACCACTCCAGGGTGGGGGAAGGGCTGTGAGGCGTTGGGCAGAACCGATGACCCGGCAAAAAAAATGGGGTGCGGCAGAAGCCGTACCCCGTATTCAGCGGCGTAAATCCATCAGTTACGGAATGGGTTACCGCTGTTGCGTGCAGGCTGGCTGGTGGTGGTCGCCGGCGCTGAGGCACGGGTGGCAACCGGAGCAGCAGTAACTGGCGCGGAGGTTTGCGGTGCAGGGGCGTTGCCGTTATAGCCTTCAGCGTAAGCGTCCTGTGCGGTAGTCGGTGGTGCTACCACGTCTTGCGAAGTAGAAATTGGTTTACCCAATGCGCCATTCAGCATCATCAGGTCGTTCTCGTTCAGGGTACCGAGCGCCGACTTGATGTTCAGTTGGTTGATCAGGTAGGTATAACGCGCGCTGGAGAGCTGTTGCTTGGCGTTATACAGCGTACTGGTGGCATCCAGCACGTCGACGATGGTACGGGTACCGACCTGGTAACCGGCCTCGGTCGCATCCAATGAACTCTGAGCAGAGACTACCGCTTGTTGGTAGGCGTTGATGCTGCTGATCGAGGCGTTCACGTTATTGAACGAAGAACGCACGGTCTGCACTACGCTGCGGTGGGCACTTTCCAGTTGCTCGCTGGCGCCAACGAAGTTGTACTGCGCCTGCTGCACCTGCGAGTTGGTCTGGCCACCGCTGTACAGCGGTAAATTGAAGCTCAGACCCACTTTGTTCTGACCAATATCGCTGTCCGGCGTAATGTTACGTGAACCGCTGTTATTGGTATTGCTAACCGCAGTGGAAGCGCTGAAGTCGACGGTAGGCATATAGCCGGTCTGTGCGGAACGGATCTGCTCACGGGCCAGATCCTGGCTCAGACGAGCGGACAACAGGCTCAGGTTACGGCTTTCGGCTTCTTTCAGCAGATTATTGACTGCATCCGGGCGTTTGGTGTTGAAACGGTCGGTATTCAACGAGGCCAGTTCCGGATAGAAGGTGCCGGTGACCTGACGCAGTTTTTCCAGCGCGTTGTCCAGGTTGTTACGGGCGGTGACTTCGGCCGCCAGCACGGTATCGTAGGACGAACGGGCGTTCTGCACATCGGTGATCGCGACCAGGCCCACGTTAAAGCGCTGGGTGGTCTGGTCCAGGGTGCGATAAACCGCTTGTTTGTTCGCCTGGGTATAGGACAGCGTATCGATGGCGCTCAGCACGTTAAAATAGGCGGTAGCGGTATCGAGGATCAGTTGCTGTGACGAGGTCTGGAAAGTCACGTCGGAAATGCCGGCGGTTTTTTCCTGCAGCGTCAGCGCACGCCATTTGGACATGTCGAAGATAGTCTGGGTCAACGCCAGGGAGCCACTGGTGGCATCGCTGTTGGCATCTTTGCTGTCACGGTAGCCATTGGTGTAAGTGTAACCGGCGCTCAAACCCAACTGCGGCAGCAGCGGGCTGCGTGCTTCGTTGATTTTTTCGAATGCGGCGTCACGGTCAGCGGCGGTTTTGCGCAGATCCGGGTTACTTTCCCTGGCCTGTTTGTAGACCTGCAGCAGGTTCTCTGCCTGGCTCATTGCACTGAAGCCGCCCAGGCTCAGTCCGATAAGAAGGGGGAGCAGTTTCTTCATTTGCATTCCTTGTTGTGCAGCAATATTGCGGAGTTAGCTGACGATAGACGAAATAGTTGCCGATTCTAGCAGAGTCTGTTGTACGCCTGAGTTGGCTGAATGTGCCATCTCGCGTAACTTTTACCTTTCAGGCCGCCTGTTTACCTTAGTTCAACTGGTCGCACACGTCACACCTGATATCATGGCTCACAATCTATCATAAAGCCGCGGAAGATTATCCCGCCGTTTCTGTCATCAAAACTGTTTATTTTATCGGCATACTCACGCAGGAGAATTCACTTATGAGCCACTCGCAACCGTCGCCCGTTACTTTTGATGAAAATGATGTAGAAATTATTGCACGTGAGACGCTTTATCGTGGTTTTTTTTCACTCAATTTATATCGTTTTCGCCACCGCTTGTTCAACGGTGACATGGGTCCCGAAATTAAACGCGAAATTTTCGAGCGTGGGCATGCTGCGGTGTTGCTACCCTATGACCCGGTGCGCGACGAGGTGGTGTTGATTGAACAACTGCGGATCGCTGCGGTCGATACCAGTAGATCACCCTGGCTGCTGGAAATGGTGGCGGGCATGATCGAAACCGGCGAGAGTGTTGAAGACGTGTGCCGCCGTGAAGCGCAGGAAGAGGCCGGCGTCGTGGTCGGGCGTTGCAAGCCGGTGTTGAGCTACCTGGCCAGCCCTGGCGGTACCAGCGAGCGCTTGTCAATTATGGTGGGCGAAGTGGACGCGACTACGGCGGAAGGCATCCATGGACTGATCGACGAGCATGAAGATATCCGGGTCCATGTGGTCAGCCGCGAACAGGCTTACCGTTGGGTTGAAGAGGGTGCGATTGATAACGCGGCATCAGTGATTGCATTGCAGTGGCTGGCGTTGCACCATGAATCGTTAAAAAAAGAGTGGGCCAATTAATGAAACAGCGCTATACCCCTGATTTCCCCGAAATGATGAGATTGTGCGAAACCAACTTCGCGCAATTGCGCCGCTTGCTGCCGCGCAATGACGAAGTGGGTGAAACGGTGACTTATCAGGTGAACGGCGCCAGTTATCGTCTGACCATTATTGAATCCACCCGCTATACCTCGCTGGTGCAGATCGAACAGACCGTCCCGGCAGTCAGTTACTGGAGCCTGCCTGCGATGACGGTGCGGCTGTATCATGACGCGATGGTTGCGGAAGTGTGTTCAAGTCAGCAGATCTATCGCTTTAAAGCACGTTATGATTATCCCAACAAAAAGTTGCATCAACGCGACGAAAAGCATCAAATTAACCAGTTTCTTGCTGATTGGTTGCGCTACTGTTTGGCGCATGGAGCAATGGCGGTTCCGGTTTGTTAAACAGACTGAGATAACAAAGGACACCATTTGGAAAGCCTGTTTAAACCGACCGTGGCAAGTGGGGCCAGGGTCAGGATCCTGCAAATAACAGATACCCACCTTTTTGCCGGCGAAAATGAGACGTTGCTTGGCATCAATACCTATCGCAGCTATCACGCGGTGTTGGACGCTATCCTGGCGCAGCAGCGTGATTTTGATCTGGTCGTCGCCACCGGTGATTTGGCACAGGATCATTCATTGGCTGCCTACCGGCATTTTGCCGAAGGTATTGCACGGTTGCCGGCGCCTTGCGTTTGGCTGCCGGGCAACCATGATTTTCAGCCGGCGATGGTCGATGCACTGGCCGACGCCGGAATTGCCCCGTCAAAACAGGTGCTGGTGGGCGATCACTGGCAGGTGCTGTTGCTGGACAGCCAGGTCTTCGGCGTGCCGCACGGTGAGTTGAGCGAATATCAGCTCGAGTGGATGGAGCGCTGCCTGCAAGCCTATCCCGATCGCTATACCCTAATGCTGTTGCACCACCATCCGCTGCCTTCCGGCTGCACCTGGCTCGATCAACACAGCCTGCGCAACCCGCATACGCTGGGCGCGGTGCTGTTGCGCTACCCGAAAGTGAATACCCTGCTGTGCGGGCATATTCACCAGGAGCTGGATCTGGAGTGGCAGGGCAGGCGGCTGCTGGCATCGCCGTCCACCTGCGTGCAGTTCAAACCGCATTGTACCAATTTCACTATCGACGAGGTTTCACCCGGCTGGCGCTATCTTGATTTGCTGCCGGACGGCCGCGTCGAGACGCAGGTTTTCCGCCCCGACATGGATTCGGATGGGTATTGATGCCTTCTACACTGCTCTATCTGCACGGTTTTAACAGCTCGCCGTTCTCGGCCAAGGCAACGTCTTTCAAGGCGTGGCTGGCTGAACATCATCCGCATATCGAAGTCCTGGTGCCCCAACTGCCGGTGTTCCCGGCGGAGGCGGCAGAAATGATCGAGAACATGGTGATGGAGCGAGCCGGGCAGACGATAGGCGTGGTCGGCTCCTCACTGGGCGGGTACTACGCAACCTGGCTTTCGCAGTGTTTTTCACTGCCGGCGGTAGTGGTTAACCCTGCTGTGAAGCCGTTTGAACTGCTGATTGACTACCTTGGCAAAAACGAGAACCCCTACACCGGCCAGCAATATGTGTTAGAGTCTCGTCACGTTTACGATCTGAAAACGATGCAGATCGATCCCTTGGAGTCACCGGATTTAATCTGGTTGCTGCAACAAACGGGCGATGAAATTCTCGATTATGGGCAAGCGGTCGCCTATTACACCGCATGCCGACAGACGGTGGAGTCGGGTGGAAACCACGCCTTCGTCGGTTTCGAGCATTACTTCCCCCAGATTGTGGATTTTTTAGGGCTAAACGCTGTCTGAGCAGACGGTTCCGGCACCTTCCTTACTAACCACGAAAAACTCAACGATGACTCAATCCAGCTATAACGCTGATGCCATTGAAGTACTCAGCGGTCTAGAACCAGTGCGCCGTCGTCCCGGCATGTATACCGACACGACGCGCCCCAATCACCTCGGCCAAGAGGTGATAGATAACAGCGTCGATGAAGCGTTGGCCGGTCACGCCAAGCGCATCGACGTGATCCTGCACGCCGATCAGTCACTGGAAGTGATCGATGACGGCCGAGGTATGCCGGTGGATATCCACCCTGAAGAAGGCGTACCGGCGGTTGAGTTGATCATGTGTCGTCTGCACGCGGGCGGTAAATTCTCCAATAAAAACTACCAGTTCTCCGGCGGCCTGCACGGCGTGGGGATTTCAGTGGTTAACGCCCTGTCGACCCGGGTAGAAGTCAACGTCAAGCGCGACGGCAATGTCTACAGCATTGCCTTTGAAAATGGCGACAAGGTGCAGGATCTGGCGGTGACCGGCAGTTGCGGCAAACGCAATACCGGCACCAGCATCCATTTCTGGCCTGACGAGAAGTTCTTCGACAGCCCGCGTTTCTCTGTCTCGCGTCTCAGCCACCTGCTGAAAGCCAAAGCGGTGCTGTGTCCTGGGGTAGAAATCTACTTCATCGACAAGCTGAACAACACCGAGCAACGCTGGTGCTATCAGGACGGCCTGACCGATTACTTGATGGAAGCGGTTAACGGCCTGATCACCCTGCCGGAAGCGGCGTTTGTCGGCAACTTTGCCGGCGATACCGAGGCGGTAGATTGGGCACTGCTGTGGCTGCCGGAAGGCGGTGAACTGCTGACCGAAAGCTACGTCAACCTGATCCCGACCATGCAGGGCGGCACCCACGTTAACGGCTTGCGTCAGGGCTTGCTGGACGCCATGCGCGAGTTCTGTGAATTCCGCAATATCCTGCCACGCGGCGTGAAGCTGTCCGCGGAAGATATCTGGGACCGTTGCGCCTACGTGCTGTCGGTGAAGATGCAGGATCCGCAGTTCGCCGGGCAGACCAAAGAGCGTCTGTCGTCACGTCAGTGTGCGGCTTTTGTTTCCGGCGTGGTGAAAGATGCCTTCAGCCTGTGGCTGAACCAGAACATACAGGCGGCGGAACAGCTGGCCGAGCTGGCTATTTCCAGCGCCCAGCGCCGTCTGCGTGCCGCCAAAAAAGTGGTGCGCAAGAAGCTGACCAGCGGTCCGGCACTGCCGGGTAAACTGGCCGACTGTACTTCGCAGGATCTGAACATGACCGAACTGTTCCTGGTGGAAGGGGACTCGGCGGGCGGTTCAGCCAAACAGGCACGCGATCGTGAATATCAGGCGATCATGCCGCTGAAAGGCAAAATCCTGAATACCTGGGAAGTCTCCTCGGATGAAGTACTGGCTTCGCAGGAAGTGCACGACATCTCGGTGGCAATCGGTATTGATCCGGACAGCGAAGATCTCAGCCAACTGCGTTACGGTAAAATCTGTATCCTGGCGGATGCGGACTCCGACGGCCTGCACATTGCCACGCTGTTGTGCGCGCTGTTTGTACGCCACTTCCGTTCGTTGGTGAAGGGCGGTCACGTGTATGTGGCGATGCCGCCGCTGTACCGCATTGACCTTGGCAAAGAGGTATTCTACGCGCTGGATGAAGAAGAAAAGGCCGGCGTGCTGGAACAGTTGAAACGCAAAAAGGGCAAGCCAAACGTTCAGCGCTTTAAAGGGCTGGGTGAGATGAACCCGCCGCAATTGCGTGAGACTACCTTGGATCCGAACACCCGCCGTCTGGTGCAGTTGACGGTGAGCGATGAGGACGTGGATCAGACGTTGGCGATGATGGACATGTTGCTGGCCAAGAAGCGTTCCGAAGACCGCCGCAACTGGCTGCAGGACAAAGGCGATATGGCCGAGCTGTCTGCCTGACCGACAGGCCCGGCTCCCCGCCGGGCTTTCTTCCCGCAGGCGCTGCATGCGGCGCCCGATGACTTTGGGCGGAATGCATGAAAATCACCCTCGAAGAATTACTGGCGTTTACCACCGTCGTTGACAGCGGCTCTATCACGGCCGCCGCCGAACAGCTCGGTCAGACGACCTCCGGTATCAGCCGCGCGCTCAGTCGGCTGGAAAAAAAACTCGATACAACTTTAATGCGCCGCACCACGCGTCGGCTGGAGCTGACCGAAGAAGGCCAAAACTTCCTCAGTCATGCGCGCGAAATTATCCGCTCGGTGGAGAACGCCGAAGAACAGATGGCGTTGCGCAGGCTGATCCCGGCCGGCAAGCTGCGGGTCAACGCTGCCGCCCCTTTTATGGAACACGTGATCGTGCCGTTGGTGGCTGGCTTTCGCCAAAGTTATCCGCAAATTGAGCTGGAACTGAATACCGACAACCTGATTATCGACCTGCTGGAGAAACGCACCGATATTGCCATTCGCATCGGTGCGCTGCGGGATTCGACCATTCATGCGCGCCTGTTGGGTGCCAGCCGTTTACGTGTTCTCGCCAGTCCGGATTACCTCGCACGTAACGGCACTCCTACCAGCGTCGAAGCGCTGCGAGATCACTGCCTGCTTGGTTTCACTCAGCCGGAATCACTCAATCTGTGGCCGTTGCGTTATCAGCAAGCGCAGCATTTTGCCATCACGCCGACAATATCGGCCTCCAGCGGTGAAACGTTGCGGCAGTTGGCGTTGCGTGGCGAAGGGATCGTGCAGTTGGCTGATTTTATGACGCGTGACGATCAACGCAGCGGGCGGCTGGTGCCGTTGCTGGAGCAGGAGACGTTAGATGTGCGCCAGCCGATTAATGCGGTGTATTACCGCAATACCCAACTGGCGGCGCGTATTACCTGTTTTCTCGACTACGTCAGTGCGCATATTGATGCGCAGACGCTGTAGGGGCCATAGGGCAGCCCCTCAGAGGGATTACAGTGCGTTACCCAGTACGTGAATGGTCACGCCCAGCACACTGTCTTTGATGGTGTCACGATGCTGGTGCATGTGAGCGATATCCAGGTGTTTTTCCAGGTGCGCCTGGCTGGCCCATTTCTCCAGCATAAACACCGAGTCCGGCGACAGTTTCTGCCATGGCGCCTGGGTGTGGCTGTCGATCATTGGCGTATATTCACTACAGCCGTCTTCTGCCAGCACCAGCGGGATCAGTTTCTCAATCGCCTTCAGGACCGTTTCACGGTGGCCCGGTTTGGTTTTGATTTCTGCAATTACGGTGATCATCACTACCTCATTGATTGACGTGCATAGTGCCAGTTAAGCAAAAATTTCGGCCAGATGCTCGCGATAACGTGCGATGTCGCTGTCGATATCCGGTTGTTTAATCACGTCATTACAGATAAAGGTCGGCAGCGCTTCCATACCCAGGAACTGATTGGCCTTGTGGAAGTGCAGATAGACACCGTCAACGCCGACGCCGTGGAAGAACTGTTCCGGGTCGGTAAAGGCTTCCAGCGGGGCGTTCCAGGTCAGGCTCAGCATGTACTTCTTGCCCTGGATCAGGCCGCCTGAACCGTATTTTTTGCCGGCGTCGGAGCGGGTGCGACCATCGCTGGCATACAGGCTGCCGTGCCCGGCGGTGAACACTTCATCAATGTATTTTTTCAGGATCCACGGCTCGCCCATCCACCAGCCGGGCATCTGATAGATCACCACGTCGGCCCACAGGTATTTTTGCACTTCGGCTTCGATGTCGTAGCCGTCGTCGACCACGGTGACTTGTACCTGGTGCTGCACATCGCGCAGATAGGTTTCCGCTACGTCGCTCATCGTTTGGTTGAGTTCTCCGTTAGAATGACCGAACTGTTTTTTAGCATTGATAATCAGGATATTGCTCATCTTTCACGGCACCTGTCAGAGTTAAAGTCTATGATGCCCTCCGCGCCAGGGGGCGGAAAACATTTCGCTGACAGGGAGTGTAATGCTTAGCAATGTAAGTAAAAATGGGATCCAGCGCACAACAGTGTTGACTGTGAGTCAATAAATGCGCCGTGGAATAGCGAAATTTTGCATAAAATCGGCAGATGAACCGGCCACGCCGGATGATTGCTGCGCCATCTGTGACAGCCACCCCGCTGATGAGTTACTATCGCGGACAGAATCAACCCTTTGTCGTCCAGGGATTGCCAAGCCACGGTCTGAGGATAATTGAGTAATGAGTGATCTGACTCATGACGGTGTAGAGCGTTTACCGCTGCACACATTCACTGAAAACGCCTATCTGAACTATTCCATGTACGTCATCATGGATCGGGCGTTGCCGTACATTGGTGACGGTTTGAAGCCGGTACAACGCCGCATCATCTACGCCATGTCTGAGCTGGGGCTGAACAATAGCGCCAAATTCAAAAAATCTGCCCGTACCGTGGGTGATGTGCTGGGTAAATACCATCCGCACGGCGACAGTGCCTGCTATGAAGCCATGGTGTTGATGGCGCAGCCATTCTCTTATCGCTATCCGCTGGTAGACGGCCAGGGGAACTGGGGGGCGCCGGATGATCCTAAATCCTTCGCCGCGATGCGTTATACCGAATCCCGCCTGTCCAAATACGCGGAGGTGCTGCTGGCCGAGTTGGGTCAGGGGACCGTTGACTGGGTGCCAAACTTTGACGGCACCATGCAGGAGCCGAAGATGTTGCCGGCCCGCCTGCCCAACATCCTGCTGAACGGCACCACCGGTATCGCGGTGGGTATGGCTACCGATATTCCGCCACACAACGTGCGTGAAGTGGCCGCAGCTGCAGTGGCGCTGATCGACAAGCCAGGCGCTTCGCTGGAAGAGTTGCTCGAGTTCGTACAGGGCCCGGACTACCCGACCGAAGCCGAGATCATTACCCCGCGTGAAGAAATCCGCAAAATTTATCAGAACGGCCGCGGTTCGGTACGTATGCGCGCCGTCTGGAATAAAGAAGACGGCAGCGCGGTGATCACCGCCTTGCCGCACCAGGTTTCTGGCGCCAAGGTGCTGGAGCAGATTGCCAGCCAGATGCGCGCTAAAAAGCTGCCGATGGTCGAAGATCTGCGTGATGAATCCGATCACGAGAACCCTACGCGGCTGGTGATTGTGCCACGCTCCAACCGTATCGATCTGGATCAGGTGATGAATCATCTGTTTGCCACTACCGATCTGGAACGCAGCTACCGCATCAACATGAACATGATCGGTCTGGACAACCGCCCGCAGGTGAAAGGGCTGGTGGAAATCCTCACCGAGTGGCTGGCATTCCGTCGCGATACGGTACGCCGTCGCCTGAATTACCGTCTGGAAAAAGTACTGAAACGCCTGCACATCCTGGAAGGTTTGCTGGTGGCATTCCTCAATATCGATGAAGTGATCCACATCATCCGTAGCGAGGACGAGCCCAAGCCGGTGCTGATGCAGCGTTTTGGCATTTCCGATACTCAGGCCGAAGCGATCCTCGAGCTGAAACTGCGCCATTTGGCGAAACTGGAAGAATTCAAGATCCGCGGCGAGCAGGATGAGTTAGCCAAGGAGCGCGATCAACTGCAGGCGCTGCTGGCCTCTGAGCGCAAGCTGAACACCCTGATCAAGAAAGAGATACAGGCCGATGCGCAGGCTTATGGCGACGATCGCCGCTCACCGATTACCGAGCGTGCAGAAGCCAAGGCGATGAGCGAGCACGATTTTGTGCCGTCGGAGCCGGTGACCATCGTATTGTCTGAAATGGGCTGGGTGCGCAGCGCCAAGGGCCACGATATCGATCCAAGCGGCCTGAGCTACAAGGCCGGTGACAGCTACCGCAGTGCGGCACGCGGCAAGACTAACCAGCCGGTGGTGTTTATCGACTCCACCGGGCGCAGCTACGCACTGGATCCCCTGACGCTGCCTTCGGCACGTGGGCAGGGCGAGCCGTTGACCGGCAAGCTGACGCCACCGCCGGGTGCGACCATTGAGCAAGTGCTGATGGCCCCTGACGACCAGAAATTGCTGATGGCCTCCGACGCTGGCTATGGCTTCGTCTGTACCTTCAACGATCTGGTGGCGCGTAACCGTGCCGGCAAGGCAATGATTACTCTGCCGGATAATGCCAAAGCGCTGGCACCGATGGAAATCCACGGTGACGATGACATGCTGCTGTCGATCACTGCCGCCGGGCGCATGCTGTTCTTCCCGGTTGCCGACCTGCCGCAGTTGTCGAAGGGCAAGGGTAACAAGATTGTTTCTATCCCGTCGGCCCAGGCCGCAACCGGTGAAGACAAGCTGACATGGCTGTTCGTGCTGCCGCCGCAAACCTCTGTGACCCTGCACGTGGGTAAACGCAAGCTGACGCTGCGTCCGGAAGATTTGCAGAAATTCCGCGCGGAACGTGGCCGTAAAGGTACCTCACTGCCACGAGGCCTGCAGCGAATCGACCGCGTAGAGGTCGATGCTCCGGCGCGTGCGCCTACCGGCGACAGCGAAGAGTAAGCTTGTAACGGCAGGATAACCCCTCGGGCGCAGCATGCTGCGCCCGCTTTATTTCCCGCCGGCGGCAATTATTTTCAAATAGTTAACATTTCCCGGCATAAAATTATTGTGCGTTTCGGCGGCTGGCGGGAAAATAGCAAAAAAAGGCAGGGAGGTTTTCGAACCCTGCAATCAAAGAATGAGTAAAGGGATCTGCGCAGCGTTTCAGGCTGCGCCGGCAGTGTGCTAATGAGGTTGTTATGTTATTAATTTTACGTGCCGTGCTCGCCACCCTGTATTGTCTGCTGGTGTGCATTTTCGGTTCTATTTACTGTTTATTTTTCCGTCCCCGAGATCCCCGCCATGTGGCGACGTTCGGTCATTTGTTTGGCCGCCTGTCCGGGCTATTTGGTCTGAAAGTGGAAGTCCGCGTGCCGGCCGATGCAGCCAAAAATGGCAACTGCATTTATATTGCCAACCACCAGAATAACTACGATATGGTGACGGCCGCCAAAGCGGTACAACCACGTACCGTGACCGTGGGTAAAAAAAGCCTGCTGTGGGTCCCGTTCTTCGGCCCATTGTATTGGGTGACCGGTAACTTGCTGATTGACCGTGATAACCGCGCCAAAGCGCACGGCACCATTGCCCAGGTGGCCGAACAGTTTAAAAAACGTGATATTTCGGTCTGGATGTTCCCTGAAGGCACCCGCAGCCGCGGACGTGGGTTGATGCCCTTTAAAACCGGTGCATTCCACGCGGCTATCGCTGCCGGGGTGCCGATTGTGCCAATCTGCGTCTCCACCACCAGCGGTAAAATTAATCTTAACCGTTGGAATAACGGTCATGCGATCGTAGAGGTGATGGAGCCGATCGATATCAGCAATTACAGTAGAGAAAATGTGCGTGAGCTGGCGGCACGTTGCCATGAGCTGATGCTGGCGAAAATTGCCGAGCTGGACGCGGAAGTTGCCCAGCGCAATGCGGCCGGAAAATAATATCCCTACCGGCTTCAAAGAATGAACTTTTAAACGGCGTCAAACGCCGTTAGCGACTGGGCTCCTGCTAATCTGATTAACAGGGGCCCGGTTTTTGCACAGGGTTTAATCATTTCTTTTCATGGAGAAAATATGTCACTCAGTCGACGTCAGTTTATTCAGGCATCGGGCTTGGCGCTGTGCGCAGGAGCCGTGCCGCTGAGGGCTGAGGCGAGCGGAATGCAGACCCCATTACCTATTCCCCCGTTGCTGGAGTCCCGCCGCGGTCAGCCGCTGTTTTTAACCTTGCAGCGCGCCCACTGGGCATTTATGGATAATCGCAAGACGTCGGTGTGGGGCATTAACGGCATGTACCTTGGGCCGACGGTGCGGGTTTACAACGGCGATGACGTCAAACTGATCTACAGCAACCGCCTGCCAGAGCCGGTGGCGATGACCATCAGCGGTCTGCAGGTGCCGGGTACCCTGACCGGGGGCGCGCCGCGCATGATGTCTCCCAACGTTGACTGGTCACCGGTGTTGCCTATCCGCCAGAGTGCGGCTACCTGCTGGTACCACGCCAGCACGCCCAACCGCATGGCCCCGCATGTTTACAACGGCCTGACCGGGCTGTGGCTGGTTGAGGATGAAGTCAGCAAGGCATTGCCGCTGCCGAACCACTATGGCGTTGATGATTTCCCGTTGATCATTCAGGACAAGCGGCTGGATAACTTCGGCACACCGGAATATGACCCCCCGTCGCAGGGCGGCTTTGTCGGCGATACGCTGTTGGTTAACGGTGTACAAAACCCCTTTGTCGAAGTCTCACGCGGTTGGGTGCGCCTGCGTCTGCTTAATGCTTCCAACTCACGTCGCTACATGCTGCAACTGAGTGACGGTCGGCCACTAAACGTGATCTCCAGCGATCAGGGTTTCCTGCCGGCACCGGTAGCGGTGCAACAGCTTTCGCTGGCACCGGGTGAGCGCCGCGAGGTGCTGATCGATATGTCGAAAGGTGATGAGGTGACGATCAGTGCCGGTGAAGCTGCGGGCATTATGGATCGCCTGCGCGGCCTGATTGAGCCTTCCAGCATCCTGGTTTCCACCCAGGTGTTGACGCTGAAACCGACCGGTTTGCTGCCGCTGGTAACCGACAATCTGCCGATGCGTTTACTGGCGGATGAACTGCTGGACGGCAGCGTTAGCCGCACCCGCGAATTCCGTCTGGGCGACAGCCAGGCGGGGATCAACGGGGCCGTCTGGGATATGAACCGTATCGATGTACAAACCCAGCAGGGCAGTTGGGAGCGCTGGAATATCCATGCGGATACGCCGCAGGCGTTCCATATTCAGGGCGTACGCTTCCTGGTGAAACGGGTCAACGGCGCGCAGCCGATGGCGGAAGATCGCGGCTGGAAGGACACGGTATGGGTCGACGGCGACGTCGAGCTGCTGGTCTACTTCAATCAGTCCACTTCGGAGCATTTCCCGTTCCTGTTCTACAGCCAAACGCTGGAGATGGCGGATCGCGGCAGCGCAGGCCAGTTTATGGTGCAGCCTGCGCTTTAAGTTGGTTGCAGAGGCTTATCCTGGGGAGCCGCACGCAGCATCTCCAGAAACGCCAGCACCACCGGCGTTGCGCTGTCGGCATGATAAATGGCGTACAGATCCGCTGACGGTGCCTGCTGCAGCGGGCAAAAACGCACGCCGGGCCAGGGAATACGGCCGTAACTGTCCGGCAGCAGCGTGATGCCATAGCCTTCTGCCACCAGCGCCATCAGGGTTTGCGGTTCGTTGACCTGATAGGCGATATCCGGTTTGAAACCCTGCTGTAAACACAGGTTATGCAGATACAGGCCCAGGCTGGCCTCGTGCGGCGGCAGCACAATGAATTTTTCATGTCGCAGCGCGGCGAGCGGCAGGCTTTCAGCCTGCGCCTGCGGGTGGTCCAGCGGCAGCACCACCGCAATATTCTCCCGGGCCAGCAACTGGCTCGCCAACCCCGGCAGTACCTGCTGCCTGGCCTCGCGCCAAACACCAATATCGATATGACGTTTTTGCAGCGCAGTGATCTGCTGGCTGGGTGTCAGCTCGTTTAACGCCCAGGTGACGTTGGCCGCTTGCCCGGCAAAGCGCTTCAGCGCCGGTATCAGCCCACCCCAAACCGAAGTGCCGACCATGCCAACCACCATATGCCCGGCCTCGCCACGGCCCAGTTGTTGCACCTGGTTCAGCGCATGCCCGGCCTGATCCAGCAGCATTTCTACGTTTTGCAACAGCGTGCGGCCTGCCAGCGTTAGCGCCATCGAGCGGGTGGTGCGTTTGAACAGTTCCACGCCCAGCTGGCTCTCTAGCTCTTTGATGTGTTTGCTGAGCGGCGGTTGCGAAATATTCAGCCGCAGTGCCGCCTGGGTGAAGTTCATCTCCTCCGCCACCACGCGGAAATAATGCAGCAGACGGAAATTAATCCGGCTGGGATCGGGCAGGGGTTTGGGCTGTTTGATGCTGATGATGACCTCCTGTGGCTACCAATTTATAGGTAAATGGAATAAATCGGCGGCCAATAATGTATTGGTCGCCGCTGCTCCTCGCTCTCTACTATGGGGATCACCTCCCCCTCATAGAAGAGAATACAATGTTTAATCAAGAAGATGCTTTTTCCTGTGCTGAAGTGATCCGCACCCGACTGCCGGGCTTCCAGCCGCGCGCTGCTTTGATTCTGGGGTCCGGGCTGGGCGCACTGGCGGAGGTGATGACAGACACTCTGACCATCGACTACGCAGAGCTGCCAGGGTTCCCCGTCAGCAGCGTGGTGGGCCATGCCGGGCAACTGGTTGCCGGCTGGCTGGAGGGCGTGCCGGTATTGTGCATGAAGGGGCGCGGCCACTATTACGAAGGTCGTGGCATGCAGGTGATGACCACCGCCGTACGCACCTTCAAGCTGCTGGGCTGTGAATTCCTGCTGGCCACCAATGCTGCCGGTTCTTTGCGCCAATCGGTGGCACCGGGCAGCTTGGTAGCCCTCACCGATCACATCAATTTTATGCCTGAGTCGCCGCTGGTTGGCGATAACGACGAGCGTTTTGGCCCGCGTTTCTTCAGCCTGGCCAACGCCTATGATCGCGAGCTGCGCGGTCAGTTGGCTCAGGTAGCGGAAAGCGTGGGCATTCCGCTGGCAGAAGGGGTATTTGCCGCTTACACCGGGCCTAACTTCGAAACTCCGGCTGAAATTCGCATGATGCAAACGCTGGGTTGCGACGTGGTCGGCATGTCGATCGTGCCGGAAGTGCTCTCGGCGCGTCACTGTGGGTTGAAAGTGCTGGTGGTGTCCGCGATGACTAACTACGCCGAAGGGCTGTCGGATACGCCGCTGTCCCATGAGCAAACGCTGAGCTGTGCAGCGCTGGCGGCCGAGGACTTTATGCGCCTGATCCGTGAGTTCTTCAAAACGCTGTAATGCTGTAAAACCCCTCGCGGCAGGGGGCGGGATCCCTGCCGTGCGAATCATCGTTTTAATCAGAATAATAAGGTGATGGTGATGGCAATAAAAACGCGACTGAAGGTGATGGTCTTTCTGCAGTTCTTTATCTGGGGAGCCTGGCTGGTCACGCTGGGATCTTACATGATTAACACCCTGCATTTCAGCGGGCTGCAGGTGGGTATGGTATACAGCGCCAAAGGCATCGCCGCGCTGATTATGCCGGGGTTGGCGGGCATTCTTGCCGATCGCTGGATCAAGGCCAATTACCTGTATGCGCTGTGTCATCTGCTCGGCGCGGGTGCACTGTACTGTGCCGCCCAGGTTGAACAACCGATGTTGATGTTTTGGGTGATGCTGTTCAACGCCATGGTGTATATGCCGACCATTGCGCTTTCCAACGCCATTTCCTATTTTTGCCTGGAAAAGCACGGTTACGATACGGTCAAGGATTTCCCGCCGGTGCGGGTGTATGGCACCGTCGGTTTTATTGTGGCGATGTGGCTGATCGGTTTTAGCCGAATTGAACTTAGCAATATGCAACTGTATCTGGCCTCCGGGGTGTCTCTGCTGTTGGCCGGTTATTCGCTGACGCTGCCGAATTGCCCGACCAGTAAGGTGGAAAATTCGAAAAGCTGGTTCAGCGTGTTGGGGCTGGATGCACTGGTGTTATTCCGCCAACGGCGCATGGCATTGTTTTTCCTGTTTGCCATGCTGTTGGGGGCGGCACTGCAGGTCACTAACACCTTCGGCAACCCGTTCCTGCACGATTTCGCCAATAATCCGCTGTATCAGGACAGCATAAGCGTCAGATACCCGGCGGTGCTGTTGTCACTGTCACAAATATCCGAGGTGTTTTTCATCCTCACCATCCCGTTCTTCCTGCGCCGATATGGCATCAAACAGGTGATGCTAATCAGCATGGCGGCCTGGACGCTGCGTTTCCTGTTCCTGGCCTATGGCACCCCGATCGGTTTCGGCTTTGTCCTGCTGCTGCTTTCGATGATCGTCTACGGCTGCGCCTTTGATTTCTTTAATATCTCCGGGGCTATCTTCGTGGAGCAAGAGGCGGATCACCGTATTCGTGCCAGTGCGCAGGGGCTGTTTATGACCATGGTGAATGGCATTGGCGCTTATCTGGGGGCGATTGCCAGCGGTGAAGTGGTGGATTTCTTCACCCATAACGGCGTTAAAGACTGGCAGAGTATCTGGTTGATCTTCGCTTTATATACGCTGGTACTGGGCGTGATTTTTGCGCTGACCTTTAACTATCAGCATCGGCCGGAGGAAAGCCCTGGCCCAATACAGCGGGCGCATTAAAAAATATGGGCGCATATCGTTTGTGCCCATTTTAGTTCTGTTGGCGGATATTACGTTTTAGCCTGCAACCCCCATAAATCAGTGGTTTCAAATCTCATCAGCCTCCAGCCTCCAGCCTCCAGCCTCCAGCCCCGAGATGTGGCTGATGTGTGAAATAACCATGCTCTTTTTGCCACTAGTGCGTATAATCGCCGCCCGGCGATTAATTAACCTGTGAAAGAGCACCAGAATGAGCACGACCAGCCTGATCCAACCCGACCGTGAATTGTTTTCCTATAAGCCTTATTGGGCCGAATGTTATGGCACCGCGCCGTTTTTACCGATGTCGCGCGAAGAGATGGATCAACTGGGCTGGGACAGCTGCGATGTGATCATTATCAGTGGTGACGCCTATGTCGATCACCCAAGTTTTGGCATGGCGATTATCGGCCGCATGCTGGAAGCGCAGGGCTTTCGCGTGGGCATCATTGCGCAGCCGGACTGGAGCAATAAAGAAGATTTCATGCGTTTGGGCAAACCGAACCTGTTTTTCGGCATCACCGCCGGCAACATGGACTCGATGATCAACCGCTATACCGCTGACCGCAAACTGCGCCACGATGATGCCTATACCGCCGGCAACGTGGGTGGCAAGCGTCCGGATCGCGCCACGCTGGTTTACAGCCAACGCTGTAAAGAAGCTTATAAAGATGTGCCGATTGTACTGGGCGGCATTGAAGCCAGCCTGCGTCGCATCGCTCACTACGATTACTGGTCGGATACCGTGCGCCGCTCGGTGCTGGTGGATTCCAAAGCCGACATGCTGATCTACGGCAACGGTGAACGTCCGTTGGTGGAAGTGGCACACCGTCTGGCTGCCGGCGAAAAAATCAGTGAGATCCACGATATCCGTAATACCGCAGTGATGCGCAAGGGCGCATTGCCAGGCTGGACCGGCGTGGATTCTACCCGTATGGACAAACCGGGCCGCATTGAGCCTATTCCCAACCCTTACGGTGATGACCTGCCGTGCGCCGACGGCGGCAAGCCGGAGCCGGAAGCCAAGCCAGTCACCGTGCGTGCTGCCAAGCCGAAGCCGTGGGAAAAAACCTACGTGCTGCTGCCGTCCTTCGAAAAGGTGAAGGCCGACAAGGTGCTGTACGCGCATACCTCGCGTATTTTACATCATGAAACCAACCCGGGCTGTGCCCGTGCGCTGATGCAGCCACATGGCGACCGCTACGTGTGGATCAACCCACCGGCTATCCCGCTGACCACGCCGGAAATGGACAGCGTGTTCGCCCTGCCGTACCAGCGTATTCCGCATCCGTCCTATGGCAAGGAAACCATTCCTGCCTATGACATGATCCGTTTCTCGGTCAACATCATGCGTGGCTGTTACGGCGGCTGTTCATTCTGTTCGATCACCGAGCATGAAGGGCGCATCATCCAGAGCCGTTCGGAAGACTCTATTATTCGTGAAATCGAAGAGATCCGTGACAAGGTGCCGGGCTTTACCGGCGTGATCTCCGATCTGGGCGGCCCGACGGCCAACATGTACATGCTGCGCTGCACCAACCCGCGCGCAGAGCAGACCTGCCGCCGCGCCTCGTGCGTGTATCCGGAAATCTGTACCTACATGGACACCAACCACGAGCCGACCATCAAGCTGTATCGCCGTGCGCGTTCGCTTGAGGGCATCAAGAAGATCCTGATCGCCTCAGGGGTACGTTACGATCTGGCGGTAGAAGATCCGCGCTATATCAAAGAATTGGCTACCCATCACGTGGGCGGTTATTTGAAGATTGCTCCGGAACACACCGAGGAAGGCCCGCTGTCGAAAATGATGAAGCCGGGCATGGGCAGCTACGATCGGTTTAAACAACTGTTTGATCATTACTCCAAGCTGGCGGGCAAAGAGCAGTACCTGATCCCGTATTTCATCTCTTCGCATCCGGGTACCCGCGATGAGGATATGGTGAACCTGGCGCTGTGGTTGAAGAAAAACCGTTTCCGCCTCGACCAAGTGCAGAACTTCTACCCATCACCGATGGCCAACTCCACCACCATGTATTACAGCGGTAAAAACCCGTTGAGCCGGGTTGGTTACAAGAGTGAAGATGTGGTGATACCGAAGGGTGATCGTCAGCGTCGCTTGCACAAGGCACTGCTGCGTTATCACGATCCGGCCAACTGGGCGATGATCCGTACTGCGCTGGAAGAGATGGGCATGAAGCACCTGATCGGTAGCCGTCGCGAGTGCCTGGTGCCGGCGCCAAGCATTGACGAACAGCGTGAAGCCAAGCGCTTGCAGCGCCATACTCGTCCGGCGTTGACCAAGCACACTGACATCACCCGTCAGCGTACGCCGTCCAATAAGCCGCCACGCAAGCCGATCCGTAACAGCAAACCCTAACGGCCAGATCAGGCGCTTAAACGAAAAGGAGAACCCCCGGGTTCTCCTTTTTTGCTTTTGAATCACAATTGTTCGTAGGCGGCTTCCACTTTCATCAAATGGCGTGGCGCCTGCGAGGAAGGATGGTATTTACGGACATGCCAGTTAAAGGCTTCCGGCGACAGATTGTTAATCATTGAGATGGCTTGTTGGCGGTTACTGGAGAAGGTCCGCAACAGTGCACCGGTGCCATTTACGTAGGCGATGATGGTGGCGTAACGCATGGTGACAGGATCCTCGATCCCTTTAAGCTGCTGTTTTTGCAAGGTGGCAATATAGGCGGCACCGAGATCGATATTGGTATCGGGATCCAGCAGATCGTCTTCATCCGGGCAACCGCGTTTTCCTTTATAGCGATAGGCATCGCAACCGGCGGTATCGGCTTTCAACTGCATTAAACCGATAGCATTTGACCGGCTGATGGCTGCCGGGTTAAAGCCGGACTCCACCTTGATCATCGCGGCGATCAGTTTTTGGTCGACATCGTATTTATCCGCAGCATCTTCAATCGCATCATCAAAAGCATGAGCATCGTAGCTGGTGCGTGGTTTTTTGCTGGAACAACCGGCCAGGATCAGCATCAGGCAGACAATGCCTGCGCGTGACCAGCCTCGTAGAGTGGGGTTCATGGTGCTCCGTCTTGTTTTTGCTGGGATAAAGTCGGGCATCATAGCATTTCCGTCAGTGCCTGTTCGACATACAGATAACCTATCCCCATCACCTGCTGTGCCCAGGGTGTGACTTTGAGCTGAATGCGGGCCTTTTTCTTCAGTGCCGACAGCGAAGCGATAGTTTCCAGGCAGCCGTAGCGGCCACAGGCGCAGAGGCTGCCATCAGGATCAATAATGGTATGGCCAATCTGACCGCTGCCAAACAGGCTGCCCCGGTAAATCTGCTGATTAATCACGAACGAGGATCCTATGCCGTAATCGACGTTAATCACGCAGAAGTCCTGAAGATTGGCGTTATTTTGCCACTTTTCCGCCAACCCCAGCATCACGCAGTCGTTATCCAGCAAAACCTCGGTCTTCAGACGTTCTTCCAGCAGGTATTTTATCTCTACCGGACCTTCCCACGGGGCCTGCTGCATGCGCTGCGATACCCCGGTCAGCGGGTTGACCTGGCCGTGGATCGACAAAGCGATTTTTAGCGGCATGCCCTGCTGGCGGCTGTGCAGATGGTAGATCTGCACTATTTCCTGCAGCATCGCCTGCGGCGTGGTAGCGACAATCGGCAGTGGGGTGAAGGTGCTGCAAGGTGTCATCAGGCCGTCGACCACGATGCTTTCAATCAGATAGGGGGAGACGTTCAGACACAGAATACGTTGCCCGGCGGCGGCGATGCGATAGCTGCCGCCTCCCAATCCGCGGCTGTGCAGGTTATGTGGGTCATGTTCTACCCGCTGCTCTTCCTGCAGCTCGTCGAGGATTTTGCCGACCGCAGGAATAGACAACTGCGAAAGCCGCGCCAACGTCGACTTGCTGGCAACCTTTTCCCGATACAGCAGCGCGCACAGCACCCGTTTATTAAAATTGCGCACCCGCTGGTTGTTCAAACCTTGCAATGCCATTCATTAAACTCCGTTTACTGTATTGCGTGATGGTAGCGCATAAAGTCAGCAATTCTGTCATCTGGACTGCCTGAAACGCAATGTTCAGTATTTTTAGAGAGGAAAGCATGCACGGGACAGTCAAGGTTTGGCAAGAACAGGTTGAATTACCCACCTCCGGTACCGGTGAGCAGGACTCGCACCCGATGTTCCTGGAAAACCGCGTCTATCAGGGATCTTCCGGCGCGGTCTACCCCTACGGCGTGATTGATACCGGGTTATCAGTTCGAATTCTTCTGCCTGGAACCGATGTCGCATGCCGCCAATGCGCATAACATGGCGGAGCTGGGTGGGCTGCGCCGCCTGGCTAAAGGTGAGAGCTTCAGCCAGGCCATGCTGCTCAGTTATTCAGCGCTTTAAGTCCGAAAATTAAAATTCGGATCTCCTTCACAGAACCCGTTTAAACCCTGCAACCGGTTACTGAAACCGGTTGCTGTTTTTTCATTTTTGAAACCATACTCATTCCTCAACTGACCCATTTGCGTTTATTGGCTACAGGAGAACGGATGAAAAAAATATTCTTATGCTGCGCCGCTGGAATGTCGACCAGCATGGTCGTCAATAAAATGAAGAAGGCTGCCGAACAGCAGGGTATTGAGGTGGATATTATCGCCGTGGGTATTGAGGAGTTTGAAACCACGCTGGCGAATTATCAATGTTGTCTGCTTGGACCGCAGATTAAATATAAGCTGGCCGATTTTAAAAAGATTGCCGACAGGGAAAATAAACCGATCGCGGTGATTAACAGCATGGATTACGGCATGATGCGCGGCGATAAAATTCTCGCCGAAGCCTTAACGATGATCGCACAACACTAATCCCAGCGGGGCCGCCTGCTGCAGCCTGTTGCCGCCGGCTTTCTCGCCCTGTGACCATTGACTCAGAACGTCCCGAGGGTTGAACCATGAGTATCAGCCAGGCCGCATTCAATTTTATTGAAAACCGTATCAGCCCGATTGCCGGTAGGCTCTCGACCCAGAGACATATTATGGCGATCCGCGATGGCTTTATTTCCGCGATGCCATTTATGATTGTCGGCTCCTTTTTATTGGTCTTTGCCTACCCGCCTTTTTCCGCCGACAGCAGTTGGGGAATAGCCCAATGGTGGCTGGGGGCGGCAGAGAAACATCAGGTGGCGATTCTTACCCCGTTTAATATGACCATGGGGATCATGTCGATTTATATTACTGCCGCCATCGCTTATAACCTGGCGCAGAGCTATAAGCTCGATCCCTTTATGGCGGCGATGCTGGCGCTGATGTCGTTTTTACTGGTCGCCGCGCCACAGACCGAAAAGATGCTGCCGACCGCCGCGCTGGGGGGCGTGGGGATCTTTACCGCCATTCTGGTGGCGGTCTACACCACCGAACTGATCCGTTTTCTCAAACTGCACAATATTGGTATTTCGTTACCAGAACAGGTACCGGCCAAGATCAAACAGTCGTTCGATCTGTTGATCCCGATCCTGGCGGTAGTGATCACTCTGTACCCACTCAGCCTGCTGGTGCAGCACCAGTTTAATTTACTGTTGCCGCAGGCGATCATGGCATTGTTCCAGCCGCTGATTTCCGCCGCCGACTCGCTGCCAGCGATCTTGCTGGCGGTGTTGATCGGCCACCTGTTGTGGTTCGCCGGTATTCACGGCGCGGTGATCGTCTCTGGCATGCTACAGGCTTTCTGGCTGACCAATCTGGGCATCAATCAGGATGCGTTGGCTGCTGGCCACCCGATGCCGCACATCTTTATGGAGGCTTTCTGGACCTTCTTTATCGTCATCGGCGGATCTGGCGCCACCTTTGGGCTGGTGCTGCTTTATCTGCGTAGTCGTTCGGCGCACTTGCGGTCGATCGGTAAGCTAAGCCTGGTGCCGAGCTGTTTCAACATCAATGAACCGGTGATCTTCGGCACGCCGATCGTCATGAACCCCACCTTCTTTATCCCGTTTATTACTGCGCCGATCGTCAATTCGATCATTGCCTATTCGGCAGTGAAGCTGGATCTGATCGGTCGGGTGATCTCGGTGGTGCCCTGGACCGCACCAGCACCAATTGGCGCCGCCTGGGCTACCGGTTGGGATTTCCGAGCCGCGCTACTGGTGCTGCTGTTGGCGGCGGTATCGGCGTTGATCTATTACCCGTTCTTTAAGGTCTATGAGCAGCAGTTGCTGGATCAGGAAGTGAGCGAAGCGGATCAGATTGAACAGACACAAGGAGTCACCGAATGATCGACATGGAAACGGCGGTAATGGAATTGATCATCAACGCCGGTGAGGCGCGCAGTTGTGCCATGCAGGCGCTGTACGCGGCGCGAAAGTATCAGTGGGATCAGGTAGATATTCTGCTGGCAGAATCGCAACTGGCGGCGAAGCGCGCTCACGCCACCCAGACCGAGCTGATCGGTTTTGACGAGGGGGAAGGCAAGCTGCCGGTCAACCTGATTATGGTGCATGCGCAGGACCACATCATGAACGCCATGCTGGCGCGCGATCTGGTGGAGGAGCTGGTGAGAATTTACCGATTACTGGAGCAGAACGGGGTGCAAAATCAATGAGCGTTTTTCCGAAGGATTTCCTGTGGGGCGCGGCGACCGCCTCTTATCAGGTTGAGGGCGGCTTTGATGCCGATGGCAAGGGCCTGTCCAACTGGGATCTGTTCTCCCATCTGCCGGGCACCACTTATCAGGGTACCAACGGCGACGTGGCGGTCGATCACTACCATCGCTTCCGCGAGGACGTGGCGCTGATGGCCGAGTTGGGGATGCAGACCTACCGGTTTTCAATCTCCTGGCCACGGCTGTTGCCACAGGGGCGGGGCGAGGTGAATGAAGCCGGGATCCAATTCTATAGCGATCTGATCGACGAACTGTTGAAGCACAATATCAAGCCGATGATCACCCTGTACCACTGGGATCTGCCGCAGGCGTTGCAGGACGCGTTTGGCGGTTGGGAATCACGTGAGATCGTTGATGCGTTCGATGAATATGCCCGCCTGTGTTATCAGCGTTTTGGCGATCGCGTCGAGCTGTGGTCCACCTTCAACGAAACCATTGTGTTTATCGGCATGGGCTATTTCACCGGGGCGCACCCGCCCAAGCTGACCGATCCGAAAAAGGGCATTCAGGCTTGTCATCACGTGTTCCTGGCCAATGCCCGCGCGGTGAAAAGCTTCCGTGAAATGAAGATCAACGGTCAGATCGGCTTCGTCAATGTGCTGCAACCGAACGATCCGATCAGCGATTCGCCAGAAGATCGCCGTGCCTGTGAGATCGCCGAGGGGATCTTCACCCACTGGCTGTACGATCCGGTGCTGAAGGGCGAATACCCGGCGGAGCTACTGGCGATGGCGCAGCAGGCCTTTGGCGTGCCGCATTTCGCGCCGGGAGATGAGGCGTTACTGAAGGACAATATCGTCGATTTTGTCGGCCTGAATTACTACAAGCGTGAAATGGTGGCCCACAACGACGACGTTGAGGGCTATGCCATCAACACCAGCGGCCAGAAGGGCAGCGGGCGTGAATTGGGTTTCAAGGGGCTGTTTAAACTGGTGCGCAACCCGAAGGGGGTCTACACCGACTGGGACTGGGAGGTTTATCCGCAGGGGTTGACCGACGCCATTGGCCGCATCGTCAAACGCTACGGCAACATTCCGATCTACATTACCGAGAACGGCCTGGGTGCCAAGGATCCGATCGTCGGGGGGGAAGTGCGCGATCAACCCCGCATTGACTATCTGCGCGATCATATTCAGGCGATCGGCGCGGCGATCGAGCAGGGCGCTGATGTGCGCGGTTACTACCCCTGGTCGTTTATTGATCTGCTCTCGTGGCTCAACGGCTACCAAAAGCAGTACGGCTTTGTGTACGTCGATCACGACAACAATTTGGCACGCAAGAAGAAGCAAAGTTTTGGCTGGTATCAGCGGGTGATCGCCACCAACGGCGAGCAGTTGTAGCGGGGAATAAAACAGCCCTCTCCAGAGGAGAGGGCTGTTTGGGGAGACAAAGCTGTTTGTCAGTCTGAGATACTCGGGCCTAGCGCACCGAGGGGCCATTATGGGACACGTCCATGTGTCCCACCCTATGGGCCGACTGAAAGTCGTTCCAATTTGCTCCCGGCAAATTGGTCGGCGGACAAGCCGCTACGACCCCTTCGGCA
The DNA here is from genome assembly GCF_008830365.1 of Serratia proteamaculans. Taxonomy (GTDB): domain Bacteria; phylum Pseudomonadota; class Gammaproteobacteria; order Enterobacterales; family Enterobacteriaceae; genus Serratia; species Serratia proteamaculans. The sequence goes on from NZ_WBKI01000004.1 coordinate 285,597, forward strand.
CGCTCTCCCTAATAATTGGCTCTGTGAGCAGTCAGTTAACACTACAGTGAGTCGGGATCCGGCCCCAGACGGTTGCCGATATCCAGTTTGGCGATATCGTTCAGTTCGTCCTTATCCAGTTTGAAATCAAACACCTCAAAGTTTTCACGAATGCGCGAAGGCGTGATCGATTTCGGGATCACGATCAGGCCGCTGTCCAGATGCCAACGCACCACGATTTGCGCCGGGGTTTTCTCGTATTTTTCCGCCAGGTGTTTGATCAGCGGCTGATCGAATACCCCTTCACCGCCCTGTGCCAGTGGGCTCCAGGATTCGGTGGCGATGTGGTGCGTCGCGTTCCAGGCGCGCAACTGGCGCTGTTGCAGTAACGGATGCAGCTCAATCTGGTTAATCACCGGTGCGACATTGGTTTCATCCAGCAGGCGCTGCAGATGTGGGGTGTGGAAATTACAGACCCCGATACTCTTGACCAGACCCTGTTCGCGCAGCTTAATCAGCCCGCGCCAGGCGTCCACGTATTGATCCTGCTGCGGTTTCGGCCAGTGGATAAGATACAGATCGACGTAGTCCAGCTTGAGTTTTTCCAGACTGGTTTCCAGGGCCGCCTGTGGATCGCTCTGATCGTCGTTCCACAGCTTGGTGGTGATAAACAGCTCATCGCGCGGCACCGAGGCAGATTGCAGCGCGGCACCGACGCCTTCCTCGTTCTTGTAGATCGCGGCGGTATCGATCGAACGATAACCCACTTCCAGCGCTTTAATCACCGCCTGAGTGGTATCTGGAATACTCGCCTGCCAAACGCCGAGACCCAACTGCGGCATCAGATTACCATCGTGGAGTTTGATGATGGGTTGTTGCGTTGTCATGCGTATCTCCTTGTCAACGGGTTGCCCGGTGCTGCATGCACCAGGAACGGCTATCACTAAATTCTAGTTGGCAAACCAAGGTGGTGCTGAGTTTGCTAAGCAAATTTCAGCAGTGTCGGACTAGTGCTTGAGACTGCGCCCGGTGATCGGTTGGGCGCAGGAATAGAAAAGACAAACAGAAACTACAGCCTAGCAGGAAATGGCAGATTTGCGATTAACGTGCCGCTTCATAAATGCGTTGGCTGACTTCCAGGGTGATGTCCTGATGCTCGCCCAGTGCGGTCATACCGTGCTGATGCAGCTTATCAAGCAGTGCCGGGATCGAGCTGCCGTCGAGCTGGTAATCGGCCATACGGGTTGGAACGCCCATTTGCTCGAAGAAGGCGCGGGTGGCGGCAATAGCACCGTCAATGCGGCTGTCTTCGCTGCCATCACGCAGACCCCAGACGCGCTCGGCGTACTGCAGCAGTTTTTCGCGTTTCTGTGCTTTTTTCTCGTTCAGCAGTGCCGGCAGGACGATCGCCAACGTTTGGGCATGATCCAGACCGTGCATGGCGGTCAACTCATGGCCCAGCATATGGGTTGCCCAGTCCTGCGGCACACCGGCACCGATCAGGCCGTTCAACGCCATGGTGGCGCTCCACATCACGTTGGCGCGTACCGCATAGTTTTCCGGTTCGGCCAGCGCACGCGGGCCATCTTCCAGCAACGTCAGCAGCAGGCCTTCGGCAAAGCGGTCCTGCACCTTGGCATCGACCGGATAGGTCAGGTACTGCTCAATGGTGTGAACAAAGGCATCGACCACGCCGTTGGCGATCTGACGTGCCGGCAGTGAGTAAGTCACTACCGGATCCAGCACGGCGAACAGTGGCTGAACGTATGGCGAGAAGAAATGCTGTTTGTCGCCGCTGCTTTTACGGGTGATCACCGCGCCGCTGTTGGATTCAGAGCCGGTGGCCGGCAGGGTCAGTACACAACCCATCGGCACGGCGCCTTTGATTTCGCTGCCGACGGTTTTCAGGATATGCCATGGATCGCTATCCGCCTGATAGTGGGCCGCTGCGGCGATGAATTTGGTGCCATCAACCACTGAACCGCCACCGACGGCCAGCAAGAAATCGATGTTCTCTGCACGCACGACCTCGACCGCTTTCATCAGCGTTTCGTAGGTTGGGTTAGGCTCGATGCCGGAGAACTCCTGCACGTTGCGACCGGCCAGTGCGGAATAAACCTGATCCAGCACGCCATTTTTCTTCACGCTGCCGCCACCGTAGGTGATCAGAATGCGTGCGTCGGCAGGGATCTGCTGCGCCAGACCGGCGATTTGGTCTTGGCCGAACAGGATTTTGGTTGGGGTATGAAGAATAAAGTTTTGCATGGGTAATTTCTCTTCTGCATAGGGCAAGCGCCGGATGGCGCAAAATATCTGAGGTGTATTGTCAGTAACTTGGCCCATCAGCACAATGCACATTCCTGCCCGAGTCTTGCCTATTTCTACAAAGTGTTGTAGAAAAGAAGAGTTTTAAACTATTATTTATGCCGAATTGTTCTTAGTGTAAGAGGGTGTTTCCATGAGTGAAATCGATGAACTGCGCAGCCGCATGGCGCGCCAGGCGGCCTGTTTTGCCGAGAGTAACGGTTATACCCCCTCGCCAGTCCCCCTGGTGAAAATCCTCTATGTGGATCGCCACTGTCCGCGTCAGCCGGTGATGTACGAGCCGGGGGTGGTGATCATTTTCCAGGGACACAAGGTAGGCTACTGTGGCAACCGGGTGTTTCAGTATGATCCGCGCAACTACCTGCTGATGACCGTACCGCTGCCGTTCGAATGCGAAACCTTTGCCAGCCCCGAGCTGCCGCTGGTGGGGCTGTCGGTGAATATCGATAGCCAGATGCTGCAGGATCTGTTGATCGACATCGGCGATGACGACTACCTGATGAAACCACGGCAAGAGAGTAGCGGGGTCAATCTGGCCGAGCTGTCGGAAGAGCTGCTGTGCGCCACCGAACGCCTGCTGGATGTGATGGCCAAGCCGCTTGATGCGCGGGTGCTGGGGCCGCAGATTGTGCGCGAAATTCTGTACCACGTGCTGCGTGGCAGCTGCGGGACGTCATTGCAGGAACTGGTTAATCGCCATACTCACTTCAGCCAAATCGCCAAGGCGCTGCGACGCATCGAAAACCAGTATGCCGACAGCCTCAACGTTGAGCAGTTGGCGGGTGAAGTTAATATGAGCATTTCGGCATTTCACCATAACTTTAAGGCGGTGACTAACACCTCGCCCTTGCAGTATGTGAAATCCTATCGGTTGCATAAGGCGCGTTTGCTGATGGTCCACGACGGCCTTAAGGCCAGCACCGCGGCGATCCGCGTCGGTTATGAGAGCGCTTCGCAGTTCAGTCGTGAATTCAAACGCTTCTTCGGCGTGACGCCAAGCGACGAAGTGGCCCGACTGCGCGACAATCCTCCACTAATGATGGAGGGCTAATCCCGCAGCCGGGGCGGCAATTCAGCGCGTCAGTACAATTTTGCCAAATGCCCCGCGATCGAGATGATCGAGAGCCTGCTGCAGTTGGTCAAAGCGATAACGCTGATCAATCACCGGTTGCAAGCCATTGGTATCCACCGCCCGCACCAGATCTTCCAATGCGCGGCGGTGGGCAAAGCCATCGCCCGGCTGGAGCAGCGGTTGGCCGTGCGCCTGTTCCATCGTACCACCTGCAGTCAGAGCCTGACCGACGATGGTGCGCTGTTCTACGAACGCTGCCTGCGGGCGCTGGAGGAGATCCGCAGCGCAGAAACCTTGCTGGAGTCGGGTAAGCAGCAGGTCAGCGGCAGGTTGAGAGTGTCGATGCCGGTGCTGTTCGGCCGTATGTGCATTGCACCCTTGCTAACCGGCCTGGCGCGTGAGCACCCCGGATTGGAGCTGGAGCTGTCATTTAACGATCGCATCGTGGACTTGATTGAGGATGGTTTTGATCTGGCGATCCGCAATGGAACGTTGACCAGCAGCAGTGGGTTGGTGGCGCGCAGCATTGGCGACCACCGCATGACGTTGTGCGCCGCGCCGGAATACCTGCAGCAGCATGGTGAGCCGAAAAGCCTCGAACAACTGACTCAACATGATGCGGTGACCTACATGCGTGCCGGTGTGGTGCGCAATTGGCTGATCCCGGATAGCGGCGGCAAAGTACAGGAAGTGATGCCGAACAAGCGGCTGCAGATGGATGACTTGCAGGTGATGGCTGATGCCATGGTGGCCGGGTTTGGCATTTCCTGGCTGCCTTGCTGGCTGGTGCGGGAATCGTTGTTGAAAGGGGAATTGGTCAGGCTGATGCGCGATCGGCCCGGCATGTCATTTGAGGCCCACGCGGTGTGGCCGCAAACGCCACATTTGCCGTTGAAGGTACGACTGGCGGTGGATACGCTGGTGAGCAAGTTGCCCCCCAGCCTGGCACAGGTTGAAAAAGCGCTGTAGGGCGACGACTGCCGCCCTTTAATGCATCAGGAAGAGGCGGCGCGTTTTTTGCGCCAGACAACCAACATGGCGCCCAGCAGACCAACCAGTAGCAGCAGCAACGGCAGGATCATCAGCCCGGTCATCACCTGGCTTTCGTAGCGTTTTACCAGTGGGATCTGGCTGAAAGCGTAGCCAAGACCGACCACTGAGCCCACCCAAACCACGGCACTCAGCCAGTTAAATAGCTGGAAACGGGTACTGTTCAAACCGGAGATGCCGGCCATGGTCGGCAGCAGGGTACGGACAAAGCCCAGAAAACGGCCAATCACCAGTGCCATCAGGCCATGGCGGTTAAACAGATTGTGTGCGCGTTGATGATACTGGGCGGGCAATTGCAGCAGCCAGCCTTTGACCAGATTGGTGTGACCCAGCCAGCGTCCCTGCAGGTAACTCAGCCAGCAACCAAGACTGGCGGCGACGGTCAAAATGATCAGCGTTGGCACAAAGGCCATCACGCCTTTGGCGATCAGTGCGCCGGATAACAGCAGCAGGCTGTCGCCGGGTAAGAAGGAGGCTGGCAGTAACCCGTTTTCTAAAAATAGAGTGGTGAAAAGTACTGCATAAACCACCCAAATTACGCTTGGATCGGCAAGGGCAATGAAGTCCTGCTGCCAAAGCGCATGAACAATCTCTCGTAATACATCCATTATATATCCTGTTGCATGCCGGTTGCGCCTGGAGCCAAATTCTCCAGGATGCGGTGTTGACCGTATCTGACAGTTACCCGCCTAGTGTACCGCTATTAGCTTAAGCACACATTAAACGAGGCGAATAAAGTTGCGCTGCAACAGGTAATCTGTCAGTGCGCGTTGGCGAGACGGTCGAATCCGGCGGCGAGGTCGGCGATCAAATCCTGCACGTTCTCCAGGCCGATATGCAGGCGCACCAGGGTACCCGAGAAGTCGACACCACCCGCCGGGCGGATCGCTTCCAGCTCCTCCGGCTGGTTAGCCAGGATCAGCGACTCATAGCCACCCCAGGAATAGGCCATGCTGAAGTGGCTGAAGTTGTCCAGATACTCAGCCAACTGCACATCACTCAGACGCTGTTTCAACACGAAAGAGAACAGACCGTTGCAGCCGCTGAAATCACGGCGGTAAAACTCGTGGCCCTTGCAACTTGGTAGCTCAGGGTGATTGACTACCGCCACCTCCGGCCGTGTGGCCAGCCAGTTAGCGACTTCGATACTGCTCTGCTGGTGCTGCTTCAGGCGGACGCCCAGCGTGCGCAGGCCGCGGCTGGCCATATAGGCGGTATCGGCGTCTACCATCTGGCCCATCAAATAAGAGTATTCGCGCAGTTGATCCCAACAGCGTGAGTTGGCTACGGCGGTGCCGAGCATGTAATCGGAATGGCCGATAATGTATTTGGTACCGGCCTGAATCGAAATATCGATGTCGAAATCCAGCGCCTTGAACAGCACTCCGGCCGCCCAGGTATTATCGATCATGATCACCACTTCCGGTGCCACGGCACGAATGGCCTGCACCATGGCCGGGATATCCTGAACTTCCATGGTGATCGAGCCGGGTGACTCAAGGAACACCACGCGGGTATTGGGTTGAATAAGCCTGGCGATATCTGCGCCGATCAGCGGGTCGAAATAGGTGGTCGCCACGTTCATACGGTTCAGGATATGGGTGCAAAAATCCTGCGTGGGCTCATAGACCGAACCGGTCATCAGCAGATGATCGCCGGCGCTGACAAACGACAGAATGGCGTTGGAGACGGCTGCCGCGCCGCAAGGATAAAGCACACAGCCTGCACCGCCCTCCAGCTCCACCATCGCATCCTGCAACGCGAAGTGGGTCAGGGTGCCGCGCCGCCCGTAAAACAGTTCGCCATGTGCCCGCTTGGCGGTGGCGTGCTTTTTGGCTGCCACGGAATCAAAGACCAGTGAAGAAGCGCGTTGGGTGACGGGATTGACGGAACCCTGGGTATAGCGCTTGTTGCGTCCTGCGCCGATCAGGGTGGTTTCGATGTATTTTGACGTCATAGGAGCGGGCTCACCTTTGGCTTGGTCTTCACTGGGTATTTACGATAGCCCTTACGTTAGCATGACATATGATAGCCATCCAGACGTTTTAACTTCCAAATGTGAAAGCGGGGGTAATCCTCTGTCCGACGTCGCTTCAGCACGCCATCCTTCTGTCTGTCGATGATAACCAAGTGGGTTTATCGGCAAACCCGCGATGTGACGACAAAATGCGATAAAAACCCTGATTTTGTTACATCTCTGTGCGGTAAAAGTGACGAAAAACCTTATAAAAGGGGCTTATAGGCCCGAACAGGCCGCGATTGGGTTGCCCTGGTCATTTAGTGAGGGCAGAAGCGTAATTTTCCCGATTATTTGGTAAATAATAATGAGAACTACTATCAATCCCTGATTGGTTTGATATGATCGCACGCTGAATTATTCCTCAAATTTGATCGGTAACGGGTGGAGGCACAGCGTGAAAACGGCTGGCAAGAATTTAAATCAAGGATCGTTCGGTCAGGGCCGGGCGCAATGGGGCCAGGCATTCGGCCGCGGTCTGATCGCTTCAATGGTATTGGTGGTGGGCCTGGCCGGTAGCGCACAGGCAGCTCCGGCGACTAATCCGGCCGTGACTCAAAGCGTTGCTGCGGCCTCTGTGCCTGCCGCAACTGCCCCGGAAAATATCACTCCGGTGAACCCACAGCCGACCATCCAACCGCCGGAAACCCGCGGAATGGATCTGTCCGTCTGGGGCATGTACCAGCATGCGGATATCGTGGTGAAAATCGTGATGATCGGCCTGGTGCTGGCGTCTATCGTCACCTGGACCATCCTGTTCTCCAAGGGCAGCGAACTGTTCCGCGCCAAGCGCCGTCTGCGCCGCGAACAGCTGGCGTTGGCCAATGTCCGCTCGCTGGATGAAGCCACCGAGCTGGCACAGAACTTCTCGGATGAAAGCATCAGTTCCGTCTTGCTGAACGATGCGCAGAACGAACTGGAGCTGTCGGCGGAGTCTAACGACAACAACGGCATCAAGGAACGTACCGGTTTCCGTCTGGAGCGTCGCGTTGCGGGCTACAGCCGTAACATGGGGCGTGGTAATGGCTTCCTGGCCACCATCGGGGCCATCTCGCCGTTTGTCGGCCTGTTCGGTACCGTTTGGGGCATCATGAACAGCTTTATCGGCATCGCCCACTCGCAGACCACCAACCTGGCAGTGGTTGCGCCCGGCATCGCTGAAGCGCTGCTGGCAACCGCACTGGGGTTGGTTGCTGCGATCCCGGCGGTGGTGATTTATAACATCTTCGCCCGTGTGATCAGCGGTCATCGTGCTCAGGTTGGCGACGTAGCGGCGCAGGTTCTGCTGCTGCTGGGCCGTGATTTGGATCTGGCCGCCACCGCGGAAGCCAAACGTTCACAGCATTCACACCAACTGCGGGTGGGGTGAGTTATGGCGATGCGCTTAAATGAAGATCTGGACGACAGCGGCGAACTGCATGAAATCAACGTGACGCCGTTTATCGACGTCATGCTGGTGCTGTTGATTATCTTTATGGTGGCCGCGCCGCTGGCAACGGTAGATATCCGTGTCGATCTCCCAGCTTCTTCTGCCAAACCGCAGCCGCGCCCGGAAAAACCGGTGTTCCTGTCGGTGAAAGCGGACAAGCAGCTGTATGTTGGCGAACAGGCGGTCAGCGCCGATCAACTGACGTCAGTGCTGGATCAGCGGACTCAGGCCAACAAAGAGACCACCATCTTCTTCCAGGCGGACAAGACCGTGGACTACGAGACGCTGATGAGCGTGATGGATACGCTGCGTAAAGCCGGTTACCTGAAAGTAGGGCTGGTGGGGATGGAAGGCACCGCCAAATAGCGGGCTGACATCACCCAAGGTAAGAAGGGCGCTCAGGCGCCCTTTTTTATTGCCTGAATTTCGTACAAATGCTGACGTGTCGTCGGTAAATGAAAATACTAATAGATAGTAATTAACACTATTTTCCGGAGTCGGCTATGCCAACCAGCATTGCTTTAAGCCCTCATTTTGAGAAGTTCGTTCATGAGCAAATTGACAGCGGGCGTTACGGCAAGGTCAGCGAAGTAATACGGGCGGGTCTGCGCCTGCTCGAAGAACATGAACGGGCGATAAAAATCGAACAACTGCGAGTGGCTATTGCACAGGGAATAGAAAGTGGTGAGGGAGTCCCAGCGGAGGAGGCATTTACGCGTTTGCGGACTAAATACCAACGGATGGTAGATAACGGAAGTGACTAATGGGGCTAACAATATCGCCGGCAGCGGTATGTGATATTGAAAATATTGGCGATTATATTGCGCAAGATAATCCGAGCCGTGGTCTGAGTTTTATTTCTGAGCGATACAACAATGCCAGCGTATCGGTGAGTCACCGGAAGCCTATCAAAAGCGTCCTGAACTTGGTCCAGGTGTCAGGATTAGCGCCTATGGTAAATATCTTATTGTTTTCACTGCGATACAACGTAATGTCAGGATCGAACGTGTATTCCACGGGGCGAGAAATATTTTACGTTTGCTGGCTTATCGTTAGAACGTTAAGGGCAGGCTCATCTGCTTAGCCCCCAACGTTCAGCACCATTCAGCCGCGAGCATGTGCCGCAGCGCGGGCGATCTGCTCATCGGTAGGGCGCACGCCGGTATAGAGCACAAACTGTTCCAGCGCCTGCAGCGCAATCACTTCCGCGCCGGTAATCACCCGTTTGCCATGCTCACGCCCATAGCGAATCAACGGGGTTTCCGCCGGTAACGCCACCACGTCAAAGACGATTTTCGCCGCATCAATTGTCGCGGTGGCAAAGGCCAACTGCTCCGCTTCTGCCCCTCCGGCCATGCCGATTGGCGTGACGTTAATTATCATATCCACGCTTAAATCACCGACATCTGTCTGCCACTGATAACCATAGGCATTGGCCAGCGCCTGACCGGCCTGCGGATTACGGGCGATGATATGGCCATTTTTGAAACCGGCATCACACAGCGCGGCGGTGACCGCTTTCGCCATACCGCCGCTGCCGCGCAGGGCAAAGGAGGTTTCCACCGGGATCTGATGCTGCGCCAGCAGTTTGGCGATGGCGATATAATCGGTGTTATAAGCCCGCAGGAAACCTTCATCATTGACGATAGTATTGACCGACTCAATCGCCGTGGCGGAAGCATCCAACTCGTCGAGGAAAGGAATGCAGCTCTCTTTGAACGGCATCGATACCGCGCAGCCGCGAATGCCCAGCGCACGCACGCCGCCCACCGCCGCCTGAATATCCTGGGTGGTGAAGGCCTTGTAGATAAAGTTCAGATCCAGTTCCTGGTACAGATAATTGTGGAAACGGGTACCAAAGTTACCTGGGCGACCGGCCAGTGACATGCACAGCTGGGTATCTTTATTAATCTCACGGCTCATGATGAGCTCCTTAACCGGGAAAAAGAAAAGCTTAAGGCTGACCGAGCAACGCCTTCGAACCGGCGTGACGCCAGTGAATGCTGCCCGGCAGATATAGCGCGTTCTGCTCTAATGGCCGCTCGTCAATCAGCGCGCTGACCATGTCGAAACTGTGTTGGGCCAGGGCGCGGCAGTCCTGCGCCACGGTGTCGATTTTTAACGTCAGGCCGTCGAACAGGTAGTGATCGTCAAAGCTGCACAGATGCAGGTCGCTTTCCATCAACTGGTGCTGATTCAGGTAGCGCAGTACCCCTTCCAGCAGGCCGCAGGCGGCGGTAAACAGCGCCTTGGGCGGTCGGCCCAATTGTGCACAGAGTTGGGCGAACATCTCGTAGCCGGAACTGGGGTGGTAATTACCGTTGATGATCCATTCCGGTTTACAGACCACCCCGGCGCGTTCAAGGCCAAGCTGAAAACCGGCCAAACGATCGCGTGTCGGTGAGATGCGGGGTTGGCCGCCAAGGAAATAGAATTCGTCCGGATGCTGGCGTGCGACGTTTTCCACCAATGTGGCGGTTGAGGTCAGTGAGTCGGTGATCACCAGCGGCAGATCGGAGCCGATGATTAGCCGGTCCATCTGCACTACCGGCAGGCTGGCATTAATCTTTTGGTATTCCGCATCGTTGAGTTGGCTGGAGGCGACAATCAGGCCATCGACCTGGCGCTGCACCAGGCTGTTTACCGCCATCATTTCCTGCGCCGGATTTTCATCGGTGCAGGCGATTAATAACTGCAAACCGGCCTCACGGCATAGCGTTTCCAGCTCGCGTGAAATTACCGCAAAACCGTAGTTGGTCATTTCCGGCACCACCAGCCCCAGGGTATGGCTGCGGGAAGAACGCAGCGAACGGGCGTGGAAGCTGGGCTGGTAGTGGTGCTCGCCGGCCAGCGCCAGGATACGATCGCGGGTGTCGTCGGATACCCGGTATTCCTTGCTGCGGCCGTTAAGCACCAGGCTGGCGGTCGATTTCGACACGCCAGCCAGTGCGCAATATCACTGATGGTTATGCGTTTATTTTTTTTCACTGACGGCATCTGAATTCATCAAAGGATGCGTCATTCTAGCATGCATGGCGTCAGCGACCAGTGCTCGAGCGCCAGTGGAGCTTCGCCACTCAGGTGCAGCAGCGGTTGTGGACCAGGGAAGTAGCGCGCGCTCATCACCGCTTCGCCATGGTTGATAAAAATCTCCACGCTGGAACGGTCAAACAGCAGTTGCAGTTGGTTGAGGTTGCCCCGCCAGTAGCGGTGCTCCGGCTGCCCGCTACGCAGGTTATTACGCGTCAACTGCAGCAAGTTACCGTCCCAGACCAGCGTCATTGCCCCGCCAAAGTCAGCGCTAAATGCCCCCGTGGGGGTCAGCAGTAGTTCCGCGCTGTCAACCGGCCAGGCAGGGGCAGCATCGGCGATGCCCTGCCATTGGCGGCCTTCATCCCGCAGCTGTTGCAGTTCGCGCGCCGGTTGTTGGTAAAGCTTGCCCTGATGCAGCGACAGTTCACGCGGGCAGGTCAGGATGTGGATCCAGCCGTATTGCAACGTCGGGTGACAATCCTCGTCTTGCTCCGGCACGCCCATCCAGCCAACCAACAGACGGCGACCGTCTTCGGCCAGGGTGGTTTGCGGCGCATAGAATTCGAACCCGAGATCCAGCTCGTGGAAGGCCCCATGTTCGAACCTGGCCTGCTGATAATCCAGCTTGCCGGTCAGATAGCCTGCCTGATAAACGTTGAGATAACGCTCGGCCTGCGCCGCCAGCCCTTGTGGACAGCAGATCAGCACTTCGACGTCGTCCAGCGTAAACAGGTCCGGGCACTCCCACATATAGCCGAAATCACCGATACCGTTCAGCTGTGAACCGGCAATCTCACCCAGCAACTGCCAGTTGCGCAGATCGGCGGAGCGCAGCAGCAGCACTTTGCCGCAGTTTTGCAGGTCACGAGCGCCGAGCACCATGTACCACTGATCCTGATGACGCCAGACTTTGGGATCGCGCACGTGGCCGCTATAGCCCGGTGGCAGCGGCAATACCGGGCCGAGCTTGTCATAGCCGCCTTGCGCATTTTCTTGCGCCAGACACTGGTAGGCGGTGCGGGAACCGTCGGGGTATTTAACGTTGCCGGTATACGCCAGCATGATTTTGCCGTCCGCCACCACCGCCGAGCCGGAGTAACAGCCGTGGCTGTCGTAACAGGCACCCGGTACCAGGGCTACCGGCTGATGCCGCCAGTTGACCAGATCCGTCGACTGCCAATGGCCCCAACATTTGTTGCGGTGATCGCAACCCAGCGGGTTCCACTGATAGAACAGGTGGTAGACGCCGTTATGCTGAATAAAGCCATTGGGATCGTTGAGCAACCCGACGCTGGGCGCCAGATGCCACGCCGGCCGGTGCGGATCGCGCAGCGCCTGTGGCATGCCGTTCATCAACGCCTGAACGGCCTGTTTCATTAATTGCAGTTCTTCCATTATTCACTGTCCGTTTTGTATTTCAGCAGCAACGAGAGAATAAAGGCGCTGCCAAAGGCGATCACCAGACCAATGATATAGCTGACCAGCGAGCTGGCCTGCACAATCGCCATCCCTGGGATAGCCGTCAGCCCGACCGCATTCATGCCAACATGATTGGCCACCACCCAGGCTCCCCCGAGCGCGCCGCCTGCCAATGCTGCCAGGAACGGCTTCACAAAGCGCAGGTTGATGCCGAACAACGCCGCTTCGGTAATGCCGAGCATGGCGGAAAAGGCCGAAGGTACCGCAATGGCTTTGATCTTGGCATCGCGGGTTTTGAAATATACCGCCAGACAGGCACCGCCCTGAGCGATATTGGCCATCGACCAGATCGGCAGCAGGAAGTTAACGCCGATATTCGGGTTGCCGAGCAGCCCGGCCTCGACGGCGTGGAAGCTGTGGTGGATACCGGTGATGACGATGGCGGAATACAGCCCGCCGAACAGCAAGCCGGCAAACCAACCGGCGTGAGCGATCAACGTGCTGAGCACCAGTGAAATACCGTCACCCAGCGCGCGGCCGGCCGGGCCGATAAACAGCATGGCGACGAAGCCGGAGATCACTACCGTCAGGAAGGGGGTCAGGATCAGATCCAGCGAGTTGGGGATCACTTTGCGCAGCTGTTTTTCCAGCAGGCTCATAAACCACACGGTCAGCAGCACCGGGAACACCGTGCCCTGATAGCCGATCATGGCGATCTCCAGCCCGAAGAAGTCCATGGTGTGGAAACCGCTGGCGACGCCCCAGGCATTGGTCAGCGCTGGATGGGTCAGGATGCCGCCGAGCGTGGCCCCCAGATAGGGGTTACCGCCGAACTCACGTGCGGCGGTGAAGCCAATCAGGATCGGTAAAATAATGAATGCCGCCGAGCTGAACATATCCAGCATCACAAACACGGCGCTGTTGGCATCGGCCCAGCCGTAGGTTTTTACCATGCCGAGCAGGCCCATCAACAGGCCGGAGGCGACGATAGCCGGGATGATCGGCACAAAGATGTTCGACAGCAGGCGGGCAATACGTTGCAGCGGGTTGAGTTTCTTCGCCGCGATGTCGGCGGCCTCGGACTTGCTGGATTCGCTGACACCGGCCGCCTTGATAAATTCTGCGTGCACCTTGTTGACCAGCCCGGTGCCGAAAATCACCTGGATTTGCCCGGCATTGCTGAAGCAGCCTTTCACGCCCTCCAGCTTGCCGATTGCCACCTTGTCCACCTTGCTGTCATCCAGCAGCACCAGGCGCAGACGCGTGGCACAGTGGGCGGCGCTGGCAATGTTTTCTTTGCCGCCGAGCAGCGGCAACAGCGCGTTAGCGGTTGCGGTAATGTCCATGTTCACTCCCTTTATAAATAAAAATGCCGCCGCAGTGTTTCGCGGCGGAAATCAGCTAATTAGCGTCAGAAGAAGTACTTGAATCTGGCACGCACGCCGTAGCGCTGATCGTCGCTGGCGTTGGCTATCTTGTTCTCGGCGTTGGCCTCCAGCATTGAGACGTAGGCGCCAAGATACAGATTGAAGTTCTTCATATTCATGATGTTTGGTATTTGGTACGAAGTATGAATGGTATGAATGTCATATTTGCCCGGCTCGTTGAGCGGGTTGCTGATATCGGCACTCATCCCAGTGGTATTGAACTCTTGGATACTGTTGTGGGCGTAGATATAACCCACTTCAAAGCGGCGCCACAGGACGTTGATTCCGGCGGTAAAGTCCTGCTCACCGGAGGCATCCAGGTAGGCGGTGCTCAGGTTGGCGACTACGCCGTTGTCCGGATTGGCGGCGGTGTTGTTCCAACTGAGGGTCATGCCGTAGCCGTTACGTTTGGATTGGTCGACAAATTGCCCCTGGCTGTCGTGATAGCCGTAGGCATTGTTGACCACGTTGCTTTCCATCGCGACCGCCGCGCTGAGCTGGTCTTTTTTCCAGGCGAGCACCGGTCGCAGGTAGGCGACATTTTTCTTATTATCCAGGCTGTTGCCATGGTAGGCCTCATCCTGGAACAGTGAGGTACCGTCTTCCACCAGCGTATTTAGCTCGAAGTAGAAGTCACCGGCGTACTTGCTGAGCATCAGGTTGCCGCCGCTGCTGCTACGGCCACGGCCTTCTTTCATCATGTAGATATAGCCGAAGCCATCGGCATACAGATCGTTGGCGGTATTGCCGGAATACTGGATGAAAGTATCCTGATTGAGCGGGAACATGTCGTAGGCTTCAAACCGGCCAATCTTGGTCTGCCAGTTCTTTTCGTTACCGAAGAAGAAGGCGGCATCGTCGAGGTTCATTTTTCCGGTCATGTCGGCCAGCGGTTGCACGCTGAAGCCGGAGAAATTGCCGTCCGGATTGCGTCGGTAGCCGTCCACACCAACCAGAATACGGCCGTTGATATCCCAACGCTCTTTGTTGCCCGGCTTCCAGTCCTTGTTGTCGCTGCTTTTCAGCGAGGTGAGCTGGCCGCTGCGGCTGGCGCCGTCCAGGTTGAACTCGACGTCGCCATACAGTTTCAGGTCGGTTAATCCGGTGAGTTGCAGCTTGCCGGCCGGTGCGGCGTGGGTTTCCAGCGTCGCGGTGCGCTGAACAACCTGTTGGGTTTGCTGCTCGGTGTTGGCGGTGCGTAATTCCAACTGTTGTGCCTTGCGTTCCGCCGCCGTGGCACGCGTTTCCGCCTGGACAGCTCGCTGCTCGGCCTGTTGCAGCCGTTGTTCCAGCGCATTCAGACGGCTTCGATACTGGTATTGGTACCAGTCGCGGCCGCAGAGGTGGAGATGAGAAGCCCTGTAGTGACTGCCAGATAGCCAAGTTTTTTCATGATTTTCTATCATCCGGGGTGGTTGTTATTATTTTTTGCTAAATTGCTAAACCGGTTTTTCACGAAGAAAGATAGAGAGTTGAACGGCGACTGGCAATCAAGTTTGCTAACCCGATTCAGCTATTGTGATCAAGTCCGCAAATTATGTTCTGGAGATGAAAAGTGGGGAGGTACCCAATGCCCTGTGGCATTGGGCCTGACTTGTAGCTATCGGGTTAGCGCCGCAGGAAGTCCTGCAACTCGTCGGCATGCGGCAGGGCGGTCATAGCGCCTTTGGCGGTGGTGGCCAGCGCCCCGCAGGCCTGGGCCTGGGCGATCACTGCAGGCCACTGAGCTTCCTGCGGCAAAGCGCCGAGATGAGCCAGTGCGGCCAGCAGACCGGCGACAAAGGCGTCACCTGCACCGGTGGTATCGACCGGGGTGATTGAAGGGGCGCGGAAATGGCGGATCTGTTTGCCGTCATGCACGCAGACACCGTCGCCGCCCAGTGTCACCAGCAACAAACGCAGTGGGTATCGCTGCATCATCCAATCGATACCGCTCTCCAACTCGCCGATATTGCTGATAAAACTCAGTTCTTCCAGCGAAATCTTCACCACGTCCGCCAGCAATAACGCCTTTTGCAAGCAGGGTCGCAGCGCTTCCGGCTGGTGCCAAACGTCTTCACGAATATTTGGGTCAAAGCTGACCCAGCCACCGGCCGCCTTGATGTTCTCCATTGCGGTGAAGGTGGTGCTGCGGCTGGGTTCCTGTGACAGAGCGATAGAGCAGACGTGCAGCCATTCATCCGCTTTGAAATCAGGCAGATCCTCGGGTTGCAGGAACAGATCGGCGCTTGGGCTGACCATGAAGGTGAAGGAGCGTTCGCCCATCAGATCAAGATCCACCACCACGGTAGAGGTGTGGTGGTCTGGATCCTGTGACATATGGCCGATGTCGACCTGCTCTTCGCTCAGTACCTGCTGCAGGAAAGCGCCGAAACTATCCTGGCCTACCCGGCCGATAAAGGCGCTGTTGCCACCCAGGCGGGCGATACCGACCGCCACATTGGCCGGAGCGCCACCGGGGCATTTAAGGTAACTGTTTGAATTTTCAGGTACCAGGTCGACAACTGCATCACCCAGCACCCATACGCGATTAACCATGTTTGATCCCCGTTTTCATCGGTGTCTGATGGCGAGCTAAAATAGAAGAACCGGTTTAGCAATGCAACGAAAGAATCAAAGAAGACTGGCCAGGTTCGAACAGATGACGGGAGGGGGAAATAACAAAAGGGAATAATTTATAGCGGTTTAAGATAAGTAACGCGTTGACAAGTGTAATTAAAAAAGTGAACTGGTATTAATAGAATCTGTAACTATTTAGAGTGATTAATAATGGTTGAGAGGGTTTTTAAATAGGAGGTTTCCTAAATTACGGTCATTGTTCGGTATGGTTCTTAAGTGATGAATAAATGCATTTCTTAGATGCATTTATTCATAAAATTAAATCAACAATGAAATTATTTTCATTTTTTATCCTTTAAATACATGTTGTTATATTTTTTATTTATCGTGAGGTAGTGAGGGGTATATTCGTGTGGCAGAGTGTTATTATTCTGTTTTTTGTAATCCAGGCCCCAATTTGGCGCAAAATTAAGTTGATTGTGGGCTATTCGTGCGCATAATGTTCGCGATTTTTTACAATTATTATCTTTTATTTGTCTTTCGACAGGGAAAAAGTCATGCGCCATCCCGCTTTCTCTTCGCGCAGCCTTGCAGCGCGCAAGGGCTGTATTCCATTTAGCTCCGTTGTCTTGCCACTGTTTATTTTCAGCCAACCGCTGTTAGCGGCAACCCCAAACAACGAACAGCTGATCATACAGCAGCAGCGGCAAAAGGCACTGGAACAGCAACTGACGCCACCAACGCCGGATGTTCGCTTGTCGCCACCTTCATCCAGCTTTGGCCGCATTGCTTTCCCGCAGGAAAAACCCTGCTTCCCTATCGAACAGGTGCAGTTGAGCGGGCAGGAAAAACTCCCCCACTGGTTGCCGTTGCAGCGTATCGCCAATCAGGCGCAGGGCCGTTGCCTGGGCGGGCAGGGTATTAACCTGCTGATGAGCACCCTGCAAAACCGGCTGGTGGATCACGGCTATATCACAACCCGCGTGCTGGCACCGACTCAGGATTTGAAAAGCGGCAAGCTGCGGTTGGTGGTGGTGCCAGGCTACGTGCGGCAGGTGAAGTTGACGCCGGACAGCGGCCATTACATTCAGCCTTACAGCAGCTTCCCGGCCCATGCGGGCAATTTGCTGGATCTGCGCGATATCGAACAGGGGCTGGAAAACCTGCAGCGCCTGCCGACGGTGCAGGCCAACATGGAAATCATTCCCGGCGAACAGCCCGGCGAAAGCGATATTGCCCTGAACTGGAAACAGGAACGCATGTGGCGCATTGGCGCCTCACTGGATGATTCCGGCACCAAGAGTACCGGGCGTTATCAGGGTGGCCTGACCCTGTCGCTGGATAACCCATTCTCGCTCAGCGATCTGTTCTATATCTCCGGCTCTACCGATCTGCAAAACCAGGGCGGCAAAGGCACTAAAAACATCACCGGTCATTATTCAGTGCCGTTCGGCTATTGGATGGCCGGGGTGACCGCCAACAGCTACGACTACCACCAGACCATTGCCGGTCAGAATCAGGATTACCGCTATAGCGGCAAAAGCAAGAACCTGGATTTCCAGCTCAGCCGTGTGTTGCACCGCAACGGCAGCCAAAAAACCACGCTGACCTATGACGTGCTGGCCCGCGAATCCAGCAACTACATCAACGATACCGAAGTGGACGTGCAGCGTCGGCGCACCTCCGGCTGGCGGCTGGGGTTGCAGCACCGCCACTATATTCAACAGGCCACGCTGGACGCCGGTGTCAGCTATCAGCGCGGCACCCGCTGGTTCGGCGCATTGCCGGCACCAGAAGAAACCTTTGGCGAGGCGACGGCGCTCAGCAAAATTGTGCAGCTCAACGCCCAGCTCGACGTGCCGTTCAGCCTGTTTAGCCAGAACTTCAGATACAACGTGCAATACCAGCGCCAAATCAGCGATACACCGCTGACGCCGCAGGATCAGTTCGCTATCGGCAACCGCTGGACGGTGCGCGGCTTTGACGGTGAGCGCACCCTGAATGCCAACCACGGCTGGTTCCTCCGTAACGATCTGGCCTGGCGCACACCCTTGCAGGGGCAAGAGCTGTACTTCGGTGCCGATTATGGCGAAGTGGGGGGCTACGGTTCTGACTATCTGGCGGGGCAACACCTGGCTGGCGGCGTGGTCGGCCTGCGCGGCTATGCGTTTAAGGTCGGTTACGACCTGTTCGCCGGTGTGCCGTTCTCCAAACCGGACGGTTTCAGCACCAGCCCGGTCACCCTGGGTTTTAACCTGAGCTGGAACTACTGAGGGCATGACAATGCGAGCAGGCGAATACGATATCAGAGCGCCGCTGATCCTCGGCGGTGACGACAGTGAGGCGGAAGCCTTTGGCGCAGCGGTCTGGCTGTGGATGCATTCGCCGATGCACCGCGATGCGCCGTTGCACACCTTGCCAACGCTGCTGTTACCGATTATCAAGCGCCAGCAATATGTGCTGGTGTCGCAGCAAAATCAGCCGGTGTTCTTCCTCAGCTGGGCCTGGATGAGCCAGGAGGCTGAGGCACGCTACCTGACGCAGCCGGCGGTGAACATGCAGGAAAGTGACTGGAACAGTGGCGATCGTCTGTGGTTTTGCGACTGGATCGCGCCATTTGGCCATACGAGGGAAATGCGCAATCTGATCGCCGGGGAGATCTTCCCACACCTGTGCGTACGGGCGCTGTATCACCGGGGGGATCAACGCGGAAAACGCGTGGTGAACTTTAAAGGTACGCAGGTCAGCCATCAGCAAGCGCAGCAGTGGTGGGAAAGCCACCCGTTAGCGGTCGAGCCGTCAGAAATTCAATAAGGACATTGCCATGAACAAGAACCTGTATCGTATCGTTTTCAACAAAGCGCGTGGCATGCTGATGGTGGTGGCGGATATCGCCCGCTCCGGCCGTGCCGGATCTGCCCGTTCGCCGGGTTTGGGTCAAACGCTGAGCCAATGTATCGGTAAGATCAGCGCCGTCAGCTTTAGTTTGCTGATCGCGCTGGGTGCCATACAGCCGGTGCAGGCGGCGATTATTGCCGACGGCAATGCGCCGGGTGGCCAGCAGCCGACCATTGTTAACAGCGCCAACGGTACGCCACAGGTCAATATTCAAACGCCAAGCGCCGGTGGGGTGTCCCGCAATACCTACAGCCAGTTTGACGTTGACAAGCAGGGCGCGATCCTCAACAACTCCCATAAAATGACCCAAACCCAACAGGGCGGCTGGGTCGATGGCAACCCATGGCTGGCGAAGGGCGAAGCCAAGGTGATCCTCAATGAGGTTAACTCCCGCGATCCCAGCCGGTTGAACGGTTACATCGAAGTGGCCGGTCAGCGGGCGCAGGTGGTGATCGCCAACCCGTCCGGTATTACCTGTAACGGCTGCGGCTTTATCAATGCCAACCGCGCCACCCTGACCACCGGTCAGGCGCAAATGAACAACGGTAACCTGACCGGTTTTAACGTCGAACGCGGCGAAGTGGTGGTTGAAGGTGCCGGTATGGACAGTTCGCGCCAGGATTACACCGAGATCATCGCCCGCTCGACGAAGATCAATGCCGGTCTTTGGGCTAACGATCTCAAAGTAACCACCGGTCGCAACAAGGTTGATGTGGCGCATCAACAGATCGACAAGCAGAGTGACGATCCTGCTACCCGCCCGCAACTGGCGGTGGACGTGGCGAAGCTGGGCGGCATGTATGCCGGTAAGATCCGTATGATCGGTACCGAAACCGGCGTCGGGGTGCGTAACGCCGGTAATATCGGTGCGCAGGCCGGCAGTGTGGTAGTGACTGCTGACGGCCGGATTGAAAACAGCGGCAAAATCAGCAGCGGCGGCGATACGCAACTGGCCTCGAAGGGCGGTGTCAGCAACAGCGGTTCGGTATTTGCGGCGGGCAATGCCGGGGTTAACAGCGACGGAGAGGTGCAAAACAGCGGCTCTATCGCTGCGCGTAACTATGTACGAGTACAGGCAGCCAGCCTGAGCAGCGGCAAAGGCAGTACGCTGGCGGCCGGTGTACAGCAGGATGGCAAGCTGGGCGGCAGTGGCGAACTGGCACTGACCACCAGCGGTAAGCTTACAGCACAAGGCCAGAACCTGGCGGCGGGCGATCTGCGTGCTAATGGGCAGGGCGCGGATTTCAGCGGCAGCCGGACGGCGGCCACTCATGTCACGCTGGACGCCGGACAGGGCGACTTGACCACGGCCAATGCGCAGGTTGAAGCAACGCAACAACTGACCGCCAGCGGCAAGCGGTTGAACAACGACGGCGGTAAGCTGGCGGCGAATAAACTGGCGCTGAATGCGCATGAGTTATCGAACCGTAAGGGCGAAATCACCCAGCTTGGCGGCGATGATTTGACGCTGAGCCCGCAGGCTAAGCTGGACAACGCCGGTGGCCGTATCGCCAGCAACGGCAATGGCCTGACGCTGAATGCCGGGAGTATCGACAACCAGAGCGGGGAAATCGTGCATGCCGGTAAAGGCGCGCTGACGGTGAATACCGCTCGGCTGCAGGGCGATGGCGGCAAGCTGTTGTCCAACGGCCAGCTCAGTATGCTGGGTGGCGACTACGTGCTGGATAGTGGTACCACGTCGGCGCAGCAGATCACGTTGGATGCCGACAGCCTGTCTAACCGCAATGGCCAACTGGTGCAGAGCGGCAACGGTGAAATGCGTCTCAACACCCGCCAGGGTATTGATAATCAGGGGGGCCAACTGGCCGCCAACGGCAACGTGACGCTAAACGCGGCACAGTTGAACAACCAGAATGGCAAAGTGATTGCCGCGCAGGACGGGAGCCTGAAGGCACAGGTCAGTGGGGCACTCGATAACCGCCAGGGGCAGTTAGCGGCCAGCCAGCATACCCGGCTGCAGGCGGATAAACTGGATAACCGCAAGGGGTTGGTTTCCGCTGCTACAGGCAGTGCAGAGGTTGCGGCCCAACAGGTATTGGACAACGGCAGCGGTCGTATCGAAGCTAAACAGGGCCTGCAACTGAGCGGTGCCGGGCTGGAAAATCAGGCTGGACAGGTGGTGGGCGGCGAGCTTGCTCTGGCACTCGGCAAGGGCGCACTGAACAACCAGCTTGGCACTATTGCCGCCACTGGCGATCTGCGCTTGAACAGCGGAGCGCTGACCAATGATGGCGGCCTGCTGCAATCCGCCGGCAACATGAGCATGGATACCCAGGGCGCAGCCTTGAGTAACCGCCAGAGCGGTGAAACCGGCGGCATCCTCAGCCAGGGGACGCTGACGATCCACAGCGGCGCGCTGGACAACACTCAGGGCATGCTGGTAGGCGGCGGCACGACCGATCTGTTCACCGGCCGTCTGGATAACAGCAAAGGCACGTTGGTTGGCAAGCAGCAGTTGAACATCAACAGCCTGGCGCTGACCAATGACGGCGGTCTGTTGCAGGCGGGCGGCGATGCGACTCTCAATACCCAGGGGCAGGCCTTAACCAACCGCGACAGCGGCAAGAATGGCGGCATCAGCAGCCTGGGTAAATTGACGATCGACAGCGGAGCGGTGGATAACCAGAGCGGTTTTATCGCCAGCTCGGGCGATCTGCAATTGCACGGCGCCCAACTAGATAACCGCCAGGGGACGTTGGCTTCCGAGAAGCACTTATCGGCTGCGGTCAACACCCTCAACAACCAGGGCGGAGCAATTAAATCCGGTCAGGATATGGTGCTGAACGCCAAAGAACTGCTGGATAACAGCAATCTTGGGGTGATTGGCGCAGGTAAAAAACTGCAGCTGGATAGTGACCATCTGGTGAATAACCAGGGCACCTTGGTTAGCGCCGATGCGGCGAAGATCAACTTCGGTTTGCTGGATAACCAGGGCGGCCAACTGGCGGCCCAGACGGTGCTGGAGTTGCACGGTAACAGCCTGAATAACAACGATGGCGGTCTGATCCAGAGCGGTGATCGGCTGGAACTGGCAGTCGATCGACTGACCAATAACCACAGTGGCGATAAAGGCGGTATTACCAGCCAGGGTGCCATGAACCTCACCACCGGCGTGTTCGACAACGGCCAGGGCGTGATGATTGCCGGTAAAAGTCTCAAGCTCGACGCCGAAGCGCTGTTGAACGGCGGTGGCAAATTGGTGGCGCAGCAAGCATTGGAGCTCAACACCACCGGCAGCCTGAGTAATCAAGGTGGGCTGGTGCAGTCGGGCGCGGATATGCAGATCGACACCCATGGCCAGTTGCTGGATAACCAGAACGGCACCTTGCACAGTCTGGGGCAGCTGCAACTCAGCAGTGGCGGCCTCAATAACCAGGGCGGCACGCTGGGAGCCAAAGGCGATTTCACTCTGGCGGCGCTGAAACTGGACAACAGCAACGGCGGACGGATTATCGGCGAGAAGGCGGTAACCCTCACCAGCGACGGTTTGGATAACCGCAACGGACAAATTCAGGCGGTCGGCAACCTGCTGCTGGACAGTGCTCAGGGAATTATCGATAACACCCTGGGGCTGATCCGCAGCGGTGCCAGCGTCATGCTCAAGGCTCTGCAGTTCACCAACGACAGCACTCAGACTGAAAACCAAGGGCTGGAAGGCCAGTCTGTGATGCTGAACACCGGCACGCTGAGCAACCGTGGTGGCAACATTCTGGCTAACCAACAGTTGACCATCACCAACGCCGGCCAGCTTGATAACAGCGGTGGCCAATTGGCGGCCAGCGGAAATCTGCAGTTGCAGGGCGCAGCGCTAAACCTGTTGAATACCGCCGGTACCCTCAAGGCGGGCAAGCTGCTGGACATCAATGCCACAGCGATCGGCGGCGACGGGCAGTTGCTGTCGCTGGGCGACATTAACCTGATCAGCGCACAGGGTATCAATAACAGCGGCGAGATGATCGCCAATGGCAATTTCAACTTCACCACGCCGGGTGATGTGACCAACAGCGGTAAACTGCTGGCGGGTTCCAAGCTTGATCTGCACGCCAACAACCTGTTCAACAGTGCCAGCGGTGAGATCAATGCCGGGCAGGACTGGCTGACGGTCAATGGCACCCTGACCAACTACGGCTTGATTGACGGCAAGCACACCCTGCTGACGGCCAACACGCTGACCAACATTGGAACCGGCCGTATTTATGGTGACGCCATCGGCGTGCAGACCGTGACCTTCAACAACCTGGCGGAGAACGGCACCGCCGCCACGCTGGCCGGGCGCGAACGGGTGGATATTGGCACCCAAACGCTGAACAACTACGGGCACGGGTTGATCTACAGCGGTGGCGATATGGCGATTGGCGGTCAGCTTGATGCCAACTATCTTGCCAGCGGACAGGCGGGCACCCTCAACAACCACAGCTCGACCATTGAGTCTGCCGGTAACATGGCGCTGTCCGCCGGGCAGATCAATAACGTCAATGACCACTTCAGCACCGAGCTGGTGACAGTATCCAGCGACAAGCTGACCGAATACCAACTGAGCGGCTCCGACAAGCGTTATCAGCCGGACGAGATCCGCATCACCCACAATGAGGTGAACTACCTCAACACGCCGGATGGGCGCAAAGACAACTACAACCAGTTCGATTTCAACCGCACGGTGCAGGAAACCCAGATCAAGGAAAGCGATCCGGCCAAGATAATCGCCGGTGGCGATATGGCGATCAACGCCGGTCATCTGCTTAATGACAAGAGCCAGGTGGTCGCGGGCGGTACGTTGGCGATTAATGCTGGCAGCGTGGATAACGTGGCGGTAGCGGGCCAGCGCCTGACTACCGACGTCGGGGAAGTGATCAATTACTACCGCATCAAGAAGAAAGGCAAGGACAAGCAGGGACATAACGCCACGGCCTACACGCCGCCGACCACCATTCAGACTATTGCGCTGAAACCGAGCCAGCTGATCGACCACGGGCAGGTTGCAGGCAATCCGATCGCCATCACGCCGCTGACGCCACAGGGTACCGATGCCACCATCGGTGCGGCCGGTGGGGTGAATGCGGTGGTGACCGGCAGTGATATCTCCGCCGGGATGCAGAGCATCGGCAGCGGTGCGATACCGGTGATCCAGGCCGTAGCCTTGCAACCGGGCCAGCAGTTTGAAGTCGCCAACAAGGTAAACAGCCAGCAGGGCGACGCGGTAGACAGCGTGGTACGCATTGTCGGGCCGGACACTCGCTTACCTGACAACAGCCTGTTCAAAACCAATCCGGCACCGGGTGGGCAGTATTTGGTGGAAACCGATCCACGCTTCACCAACCAAAAAGCCTGGTTGGGTTCGGACTACATGATTGCCAAGGCCACCAATAACCAGGACAACGTGTTGAAGCGTCTGGGCGATGGTTACTACGAGCAGCGGCTGATCCGCGAACAGGTGATCAATCTGACCGGCCAGCGTTATCTGGACGGCTACAACAATGACGAAGAACAGTTCAAGGCCCTGATGGATCAGGGGCTGACCTTTAGCCAGCAATATAACCTGAAGGTCGGTGTGGCGCTGACGCCAGAGCAGATGGGGCTGTTGACCAAAGACATCGTCTGGCTGGTGAATGCCAAGGTCACGCTACCGGACGGCAGCCAGCAAAACGTGCTGGTGCCGCAGGTGTATGCCCGCATGCAACCGGGCGATTTAGACGGTTCCGGCGCATTGATTGCCGGGCGCAACGTCAACCTCAATCTGGGGGAAGGCCTGTTTAACAGCGGGCATATCGCCGGTCGCGAAGTGGTGAAACTGAGCGCGGCCAATATCACCAACGTAGCGGGCAATATTCAGGGTGCCGACGTAGGTCTGATTGCCCGTACTGACATCAACAATATTGGCGGTGTGATCCAGGGCAACAACTCGCTGTTGGCCAGCGCCGGGCGTGACATTAATGCCATCAGCACCACCCGTACGGCGCAGAGCGTTAACGGCGCCAACAGCTTCGAGCGCACCAACATCGACAGAGTGGCGGGCATGTATGTGCAGGGCGCCGACGGCAAGCTGATGCTGCAGGCCGGTCGCGACATCAAACTGGATGCGGCGCAGGTGGTTAACAGCGGTGAGAACGGCCAGACGGTGCTGAATGCCGGACGCGATCTCAACCTGAATACGGTGACCACCGCCAGCCGTGACAACCTGATTTGGAACGGTGATAACAGCCTGAAACAGGGCAACAGCCAGCAGGTGGGCAGCGAAGTGGTCGGCAAGGGGGCTGTGACCCTCAACGCGGGCAACGATCTCAATGCCCGTGCGGCAACGGTTTCCGCCGGTGAGGCGCTGAACCTGAATGCCGGTCATGACATCAACATCCTCAACGGTGAGAACACTCGCGATCTGGACGAACGTCATAAGGTGACCGGCGGCAACGGCCTGATGTCGAAAACCACCACCACCACCCGCGACAGCTTTGATCGCCAAACTGTCCAGGGCAGCACCCTGAGCGGTGACAGCATCAACGTGCTGGCAGGTAACGATCTGCGCGTGCAGGGCAGCAGCGTGGCCGGCACTCAGGACGTGAAACTGCTGGCAGGTAACGATCTGACCGTGACTGGCGCGGCCGAGAGCAATCGCGAATTGCACCTCAAGCAGGAGAAGAAATCCGGCCTGATGAGCAGCGGCGGCATCGGCATCAGCTACGGTACCGAAAGCCTGAAAACCACCGATACCGCGCAGGGGCTGACCAATCAGGGCAGCACCCTCGGCAGCGTGAATGGCAACCTGACGCTGGGTGCCGGTAACAACCTGGCGGTGACCGGTTCCGAGCTGGTGGCTGGCAAAGACATGGCGTTGAGCGGCAAGAATGTGTCGGTGACGCAGGCGCAGGACCAGAACAGCCAGACCCACAAGGTTGAACAGAAGAAATCCGGGCTGACGCTGGCGCTTTCCGGCACGGTCGGCAGTGCGCTGAACACCGCGGTGGAAACCTCACAGCAGGCAAAATCTACCGACGACAGCCGCCTGGCGGCGTTGCAGGGCACCAAAGCGGCGCTAAGTGGCGTGCAGGCGGTGCAGGCGGCGCGGTTAGCCGAGGCGCAGGGTGCCGATCCGGCCAATAACAACATGGTGGGGATCAGTATTTCCTACGGTACCCAGTCTTCCACCTCGACCCAGAACAGCGGGCAGAGCACCGCGCAGGGCAGTAGCCTGACGGCGGGCAACAACCTGAGCATCACCGCCAGCGGCAACGGCGTGAAGGGCCAGGATGGTGACATCACCGTGCAGGGCAGCCAACTGCAGGCGGGTAAAGACGTCACCCTGAATGCCAACCGTGACGTGAACCTGCTTTCTGCCGCCAACACCCAGTATCTGGACGGCAAGAACGAAAGCCAGGGCGGCACGCTGGGCGTGGGTATCGGTGTCGGTTCCGGTGGCATCGGGCTGAGCGTCTCCGCCAGCCTCAACAAAGGCAAAGGCTTTGATAAGGGCAATGGCACCAGCCATACCGAAACCACGGTGAACGCCGGTAATCAGGTCAACATCACCAGCGGACGCGACACCAACCTGATCGGCGCACAGGTCACCGGCGAAACGGTGAAGGCCGACGTGGGCCGCAATCTGCTGCTGGAAAGCCAGCAGGACAGCGATCGTTACGATTCCAAACAGCAGAACGCCAGCGCCGGTGGCAGCTTTACCTTCGGCTCGATGACCGGCTCCGGCAGCATCAGCCTGAGCAAAGACAAGATGCACAGCAACTACGACAGCGTGCAGGAGCAGACCGGTATATTCGCCGGTAAGGGCGGCTTTGATCTGACGGTAGGCGAACATACCCAGCTTAACGGCGCGGTGATTGGCAGCACCGCCACGGCGGACAAAAACAAGCTCGATACTGGGACGCTGGGCTTTAAGGACATCCACAATCAGGCTGATTTCGAGGTGGAGCACCAGAGCGTGGGCATCAGTTCCGGCGGTAGCATCGGCAGCCAGTTTGCCGGCAACATGGCCAACGGCCTGCTGGTGGGGGCCAACAACAGCGGACACGACAGCTCAACCACCCAATCGGCGGTGAGCGACGGCACCATCATTATCCGCGATCAGGACAAACAGACGCAGAACGTCAGTGACCTGAGCCGCGACGTAGAGCACGCCAACCAAACCCTGAGCCCGATCTTCGATAAAGAGAAAGAGCAGAAACGCCTGCAGCAGGCGCAGTTGATCGGCGAGATCGGCAATCAGGCTATGGACATTGCGCGGACCGAGGGGGCGATCACGGCCACCAAGGCTGCCAAAGAGAAGATGAATAACGTCACCGATACCGATCGCAAGGCGGCGGCAGACAAGCTGGCGACAGATAAGCCTGGTGAGGTGATCACCGCTGAGGATATCAACGCACAGATTTATCAGACGGCCTATAACCAGGCGTTCAGCGAGTCGGGCTATGGTACGGGAGGTAAGGTTCAACGTGCGATGCAGGCAGCCACGGCAGCCGTTCAAGGATTGTCTGGTGGTGATTTGACGGGCGCACTGGCTAATGGAGCTGCGCCTTATATCACCAAAGTCATAGCAGACAGTATCGAAGATCCTGCAGCCCGAGTCTTGGCACATGCAGCGGTTAATGGTGCGCTGGCGGCGGCTCAGGGCAACAACGCGTTAGTTGGTGCGGGTGGTGCTGCGACCGCTGAACTTATTGGTATGATTGCTACTGAAGCCTACGGTAAGCCGGTGAGTGAACTGAGCGAAACGGAGAAGCAGACAGTATCAGCATTGGCTACACTCGCAGCAGGTCTGGCCGGTGGGTTGATTGGTGATAGCAGTGCTGATGCAATCGCGGGTGCGCAGACCGGTAAGACGGTGGTTGAGAACAACTGGTTGAGTGAGACGGAATCCCGTCAGCTTGATAAAGAGTTATCAGCGTGCAAAGCTGCTGGGAGAGATTGCAAACCGGTGCTTGAAAAGTACATAGAAATCAGTAATAAAAATAGTAAAGAACTGTCTGACGCCTGCACGGGGGGCGGTATTGCTTGTGTCACTTGGGAAGAGGTTATTCAGGCGAATACCAATGTCGCCCGAGATGCTGACCCGGCACAGTTCCGTTTGAGTGAGAAATTGAAGGATCCAGACGCCGCAGCACTGGTAAATTATCTTAATGGGTCAGATCTTAAGTTCCTGAAAGATAATATTACCACCAGAGATCGTGTACTGGCGGTTGTCACCGATCCTACCTCTTGGCCGGTACTTGTGATGGGAGGAAAAGCCATAATCACGAATGGCGTAACTAAAGGGAAAGAGCAATTAATTGCTGTGGGTGTGTCTTCTGCGCTTGGAGCTGGCATCCAATATGGTACGACGGGTGAGGTGAAGTTGTCGGATGTTATAGGAACGGGAGTTATCGGCGCAATTACAGCCGGTAAAGGATATAACCCAACAGTCATGTGGAACGCAGCTGGCGGGTACTATCAGGCTGAAATTAGTGGTAATGATCCATTTATTGCAGCACTGTTGAGTAAAGCAGGTGCTTCCGCTGGGTATGCGGCAGGTAATGTTATAAAAGTGCCATTTGATAAAAAACTAAACCCAATATCAAAACAATATGAATGGGTTCCGACAGGAGTTTGGACAATAACCAAACCAGCTCCACAGAATCCATTACCGTCCATAATCGGTAATGTTGGCGATACAGCCGTGTCAGGTATGGTTCAGGATAAACTACAAAAAAATACGGGGAAAAGTAATGAGAAATAGTACGAAGTCATTACTTAATCTTTTGTACTTATGTTGTTCAATAAGTTTAGTCATATTCATTTTGACAATGTTTGGACGTTTATTAGGAGCTTGGTTAGCTTGGGATGTTAATAGTAACTTTCCATTTTCAGAGGAAGACTTATTTATTTGTCTCAAACTAACTTGGATGGGACCACCTGCTGGTTTTGTTTTTTGGTATTTTTACTATAGATGAGTTGTTTGAACTCTTAGAAGCAAGAATCCCGGCCATCGAACCGGGATTCTTGCTTCTAAGCCCTAAATATCCCAACTTCCTGCCGCCACAACCGAATAACTCCCGGTGCGGCGGTGAGTGACGGCACCATCATCATCCGCGATCAGGACAAACAGACGCAGAACGTCAGTGACCTGAGCCGCGACGTAGAGCACGCCAACCAAACCCTGAGCCCGATCTTCGATAAAGAGAAAGAGCAGAAACGCCTGCAGCAGGCGCAGTTGATCGGCGAGATCGGCAATCAGGCTATGGACATTGCGCGGACCGAGGGGGCGATCACGGCCACCAAGGCTGCCAAAGAGAAGATGAATAACGTCACCGATACCGATCGCAAGGCGGCGGCAGACAAGCTGGCGACAGATAAGCCTGGTGAGGTGATCACCGCTGAGGATATCAACGCGCAGATTTATCAGACGGCCTATAACCAGGCGTTTAGCGAGTCGGGTTATGGTACGGGGGGTAAGGTACAGCAAGGTATGCAGGCAGCGGTCGCTGCGGTGCAAGGGTTGGCCGGTGGCGATCTGCAGGCGGCAATTGCCGGTGGGGCTGCGCCTTATCTGGCGGAACAGATACACCGTCTGGCGCCAAATGAGGAAAGTCGTATTATCGCGCATGCGGTGGTGGCTGGTGCACTGGCAGAACTACAAGGTCAGTCGGTTGCTGCCGGTGCTGCGGGCGCTGCGACGGCGGCATTGGGTACCAAGGCGATTGCCGAGGCGATGTTCGGTACCAGCGATTTCAGTAAAATGAGTGAAGAGCAGCGCCAGACGGTTTCTGCATTGGCCACGCTCGCGGGCGGTTTGGCCGGTGGTTTGGCAAGCGGTGATACGGCCGGAGCCGTCACTGGCGGGCAATCCGGTAAGAATACCTCTGAGAACAATGACCAGAATATTACTTTACCACCAGGGTTGATGAGTTATGGCCAGGGGGCGACTACTCTACAAGCAAGTATGATGAACGAAGGAAAATCGTTCGATGAAATTCAAGCCGCAATGAGTCATTACGCCAAGGGAGATATGCCTGAGGGAGCCGATATCGCTAAAGTGATAGTAAATGGTTACGCTGATGGCGCAATGATTGCGGGGGCGATTTACCTTGGGCCAGCAGCATCGATCGGTAAAGTTGCCGTCAGCTCCGTCTTAAGTGGCGGAGCGAATGCAGCGTATCAATGGTATGACATGAATCAACCAGGGCATGAAACCAAAACTTATGATTATTGGAGTACCACGGCGGCGGCAGTCACGGGAGGATTGGCACCAGGAAGAGGTATCCCAGCCAATATCGGTATTGCAATTGGCGGAACGATCTTTACTGATGGGGCTGATCCAGTTTCGGTTGGTGCTGCAGCGGGTGGCGCTCTTGTGGGGGGCGGGTTTGGTAAGTACGCCCCTGAGGGGGTCAAGACGATCCTTGGCGACGATAAAATTCCAGGGTATGTATATGATTTTATTGGCGGTATGTCATCAGAGTTTACTAGTGGGTTTATAAAGGATGTCTCAAAGCCCGCTGATGAAAAGGAAAATAAGAAATGATTAGATTATTTTTTAAATATGCCAAGTTATTTATTTATAGCTGGTTTTTTTGTATTACTTTCTTGTTTTTAATTGGAGTGGCGATTTCAGCGGTATTGTTTTTAACCAAAGGGGAGTTCGATTTCCCTGTTGAACAAATTCATAGGGCTATTTTCTTTGGCTTTATTGGTGGTAGTGCAATTTCTTTGGTTGCTGTTATTTTTAGGGGGTTGGATTGGTATAAATCGCGTAAAGTTAAATCTGATGATTAAGACGATGCAACTTTGATATTCTTTATTTTTGTTAAAATTTTAAACTGTATATGGGTTATATTGTTACTAACGAAGTGATTATTTGAAAATAAAAGTGGAGAGTGGCTGTGGTTTCGAAAATATCAATAAGATTGATTGCTTTTTTTCTATCAGTCAGCGCTGTTTCTGGCTGCTCCGTGAGCTTAACAAAATCTGTAGATGATTACGCAGGTGCGGATTTTTCCAGGATCAGGGTGAAAAACTACCTGCCGCCATTAACTCTTGAGGTTTATGAAAAAGCAGGACAGTGCTACAAACTTGTGGATGCCAAGAGTTTGACTGCTGGTGTCAACGTCATGGGTATAAAATCTACCTACAATAAGAAACTGCCAGGTATGTTGCCGCCCTCTACTGAGATGAAGGGGATGGATGCGATAGAGTATAAAATCAAAGCGAATCAGCATGTCAGTATCACTTATAAAGAAGAGACGTTTAGGTCACAATATAATCAAATCATAGCTACGCGCTCTTCAAATTTTATACCTGAGGTTGGGCACGATTATGACATCTACTCATCCAACTCGGGTGTAAGTGTTGTTGACCTGACCAGCAGTAACCATGCACCAAGGTCGTGGGGTAATGAAGACAAAGAATGCAACTATAAAACCGGTCTGTTGGGTGGCAGGAATTATTATTGATGTGTGGCCGCTCGCAAATTACCGGTTCTACTGATTAATTATAATGCCGGATTTGCTACGCTCTAACCTTATCTATCAATTGGTTTTAATTATATCCAACGAACCATTTATGCCGTCAATGCGATATGGATACCTATTTTTAAGCACTAAAGTTGTTCCACTTACAATTAAGGAAGATTTTATGAAAAAGTTAGTCATCGCCACTCTGGTTGTTTCCACTTTGGGTTTCGGCACGGCGGCCCAGGCCGGGCAAAGCACTATCACTGCCGGCTATGCGCAGAGCAAGGTACAGGACTTCAAGAATATCAACGGCGTGAACATTAAGTACCGCTACGAGTGGGATTCGCCAGTCAGTGTTATCAGTTCATTCACCTATATGAGCGGTGACAAGAACGAGTCTTACAATCTCTATCGCGACGTCATTGATAACCATGCTGAAGTGAAATACTACTCACTGTCTGTGGGGCCGGCGTACCGTTTTAACCAACTTGTCAGCGTCTACGGCTTGCTGGGCCTGAATTATAACAAAGTTGATTACAAGTCATCCTGGAATAACTACGCAAACGGCTCTTACGAATATATGGGTGAAGAGAGCGGTAACCAGAAGAAAACTTCCTTTATGTACGGCGTCGGTTTCCAGGTTAACCCAATGGAGAATCTGGCGGTGGATATTGGCTACGAAGGCTCCAGCCTGGATGCCGGTGGTAAAAACCGTTCTATCAATGGCTTCAACATCGGCGTTGGCTATCGTTTCTGATGAGTTGAATGCTTCCGGCCTCCCGATACAAGGAGGCCGACAACCTTTATCCCATCTTTGGATAAACCCCCGGGCCAATCGGCAGGCCGAGCGCGTACCAGGCCAGCAGCAGCAAAATCCACACGGCAAAGAACACCAGCGGATAGGGCAGGATCAGCACGTAATAGGTGCCGAGCTGGGCGTCTTTGCGGTAACGCTGCAGGAAACCGAGGAACAGCGGCAGGAAGGGCGACATCGGTGCCAGTGGCAGCACCGAAGAGTCGGCGATGCGGAAAATCATCTGGGCGAACGCCGGATGAAAGCCCAGCAGCATAAACATCGGTACAAAGATCGGGGCCAGAATCGACCAGATGGCAGAGCCACTGGCGATAAACATGCACAGGAAGGCCGAGAGAAACATCAGCCCGAGAAACGCCGGGGCACCGCTCATACCGGCGGCCTCCAGCATATCGGTCAGGCCGATGGCCATAAACTTGCCCATGTTGCTCCAGTTAAAGAACGCCACGAACTGCGACAGCGGGAACACCATCACGATAAAGCCGGCCATGCTTTTCATCGGCTCTATCAGATGGTTGGGAATATCGTCTGGCCGTTTGATCTGTTTGGTGACCACGCCATAGGTAATGCCAACGGTGAAGAAGAACAGGATGATGATTGGCACAATGCCTTTAATAAACGGCGATGGGATCACCGAGCCGGTTTTCGGGTCGCGCAGCGGGGCCGCTTCCGGCACCACCAGGGCGGCGATAATCGCGATAAACACCAGCGCGGCAATGCCGCTCATCATCAGCCCACGGTTCTGTAGTGGAGTTAGCGTCTCAATTTTGTCCTCGGCGCTGCCCTGCCATTTGGGCAGGCGCGGTTCGATAAACTTATCGGTCAACAGCGCCCCGGCGAAGGTCAGCACCACCACCGAGGTGGCCATAAAGTACCAGTTGTCGATCACGCTGACGTGAACGGCGGCGTCCACCGCTTTGGTGGCCTCGGTACTGATGCCGGAAAGCAGTACGTCGGTGGTGACGATCAGCAGGTTGGCGGTAAAGCCGGAGGCAACCCCGGCAATAGCGGCCAGCAGCCCGGCTATCGGGTTGCGGCCCACCGCCAGAAACATCAGCGCGCCGAGCGGCGGCATCACCACCAGTGCGGCGTCGGAAGAAATATGACTGAAAAAGGCGATAAACAACACCAGGTAGCTGGCATAGCGGGCGCTAACGCGTGAGGCCATCTTGTACATCAGCGCCTGTAGCAACCCAACCTTCTCAGCCAGTCCGGCACCGATCACCAGCGCCAAAATCGCACCCAGCGGGGCAAAGCTGCTGAAGTTATGAATGATATTCGGGAAGATCCACTGCATGCCCGCCACGCTCATCAGGTTATTCACCTTGATCAACTCGCCGGTGGCCGGGCTTTTCACCGCCACGCCGAGCCAGGAGAACAGCGCGGTGGCCAGCATTAAAACAACGATTAAATAGACGAACAGCAAAAATGGATTGGGGATTTTATTCCCGATGCGTTCTACCCAGTAAAAAACGCGACCAGGGCTTTTATCGGCTGACGTTGTGACCTCACTCATTGTCTTACCCTCTGTGTTTGTCCTGTTGTGTTTATTTTTTATTATTTGATTTAATTATAATTATTATGACTGACCTGGTTTCCCAGGCCTTTGCTGCTTGGTGACTACTTTAACGGTGAAGGCTTGATGTCTTTGGGGATCGGGCAGCTATAAGGCTGTTCGGCGCGCTGGCGTTCGAACTCACGGCGACAGTCCGCCAACAGGGCGCTGTCGCTCAGCAGTTCGACGGCGGTGGCCGCCATCACCTTGCCTGCCAGGCACATGCCTTTGTGGGCGATCGAAGTACGCCCCTGTGCCACCAGTTGCCAGGTGTGCAGCGGCGTACCGAAGGCGAAGCACGGACTGAAGCACTGGGCGGTCGGCGCGACCCAACTGACATCGCCGACGTCGGTAGAGCCGTACAGCAGATCTTCCGATGCCACATAAGGGGCGACCTCGTCCATCAACACCTTGTCGCCCAACTGCTGTACCCATTCATGTCCGGCTGCGCCGCCGGTGCGGGCGACATTCAGCCTGGCATTACGCAGCTCGTCTTTATTCAGCGTTTGGCGGATCTCTCCGGCGAATTTACGTTCTGTCTCGCTGTACTCCGGCAGGCCGAAGTCACAGACATAGCGATACATCACCTGTTCCATGCTGCGGTTTGGCACGTAGTTGGAGCAAGCCTTGTCGAAACGCACCGTCATCTGGGTATCGGTCA
This sequence comes from Serratia proteamaculans, assembly GCF_008830365.1. Classification (GTDB taxonomy): domain Bacteria; phylum Pseudomonadota; class Gammaproteobacteria; order Enterobacterales; family Enterobacteriaceae; genus Serratia; species Serratia proteamaculans. The sequence goes on from NZ_WBKI01000004.1 coordinate 320,287, forward strand.
TCAGCGCCGCACCCTTGGCGATGTTGATCACCCGCTGGTAAATATCCTGCGCCTGATCGAGCTGTGGTGCGCGGATCAGGTACAGCACTTCGGCGTCGGCCTGTACCACGTTGGGCGAACTGCCGCCGGTATTGGTGACGGCATAATGCAGCCGCGCTTCCTGCACAATGTGCTCGCGCAGGAAATTGGCACCGGTGTTCATTAGCGTCACCGCATCCAATGCACTGCGACCCAGGTGCGGTGAGTTGGCGGCATGAGCGGCAATCCCCTTGAACTGAAACGCCGCCTGTATGTTGGCCAGGGTGCTGGTATTGAACATACCGCTGAAACCTTCCGGGTGCCAGGTGAGGGCAGCGTCGACGTCATCGAACAGCCCTTCACGCACCATAAAGGTTTTGCCGGAACCGCCTTCTTCACCGGGGCAACCGTAGAAACGGACGGTGCCGGTCAGGTGCTGTTGCTGCATCCAGGCCTTCACCGCGAATGCCCCAGCCAGCGCGGCGGTGCCCAGCAGATTGTGGCCGCAGCCGTGGCCGTTGCCGTTTTCCACCAGCGGCTGCGGCGTGGCACAACCGGCCTGTTGGCTCAGTCCGGCGAGGGCGTCGTATTCACCCAGCAGAGCGATCACCGGCTGGCCGCTGCCGTAGCTGGCGATAAACGCGGTTTCGATGCCGCCAACGCCGCGTTCAAGGGTAAAGCCTTCCTGCTCCAGCGCGTCGGCCAGCAGATTGGCGGAATAGGTTTCGGTAAAGCGCGTCTCCGGGTGATCCCAGATGCTGTCACTCAATGCGCTAAAGCGTGGCTGGTGTTGGTCAATGTACTGATTGATAAACGTCAGCAGCTGCGGGTTACTCATGCTTTGCTCCCAAAGGTCGGCAGGTTGAGTGCCAGCGACGCCAGCGTTTTTACCGCTACCGCCAGCACCTGTTCGTTAAAATCAAACTTCTCGTTGTGGTGTCCGGCGCTCAGTTCGGTACCGAAAATCACGTAAGAGGCCTGCCCACCGTGGGATTTCACCCGTTCCATCATATAAGTGGCATCTTCTGAACCGGCGGCCTGCTCGCGGCGATCGACCACCGAAGTCAGTTCGGCAATCTCCTGGGCCTGGCGGTGAATGTAGTCCACCCAAGGCTGGGTCGGTTTACTGCTCTGCGCCGCGCCCATCAGGGCGATGTCGTATTCCACGCCGTGCATTTTGGCCGCGCCTTCGATCACGTTCAGCGCCTGCTGGTAAACAAATTCGTTGATGGCGTTGGTGGCCCCGCGGGTTTCCACCTTCATAAATGCCCGATCGGCAATCACGTTGCGGCCGGTTCCGGCCTGCAATACGCCGACGTTGATGCGTGAGCTGCCTTCGCTGTGGCGTGGGATGGCGTACAGACCCACTGTGGCCTGCGCTGCCGCCAGCAGGGCATTACGGCCATCCTCCGGTTTGGCCCCGGCGTGAGAGGCTACGCCGCGGTAGGTGACGTCCAGTTTGCTGGTAGCCATAAAGCTGTCGCTGCCGCACACCAACTCGCCAGCTGCTACGCCGGTGCCAATGTGCACGGCGGTGAAGAAATCAACGTCGTCCACCACGCCGGCTTCCACCATGGATTTTGCGCCGCGGGTGCCTTCTTCTGCCGGTTGGAAAATCAGCTTGATGGTGCCGGTGAGCTGTGGCTCCAGGCTCTTGAATATCCGCGCCAGCCCCAGCCCAATGGTGGTGTGGCCGTCATGACCGCATGCATGCATCATGCCGCTGTTACAGGAGGCGAAGCCTTCGCGGAACGGCAGGTGATCCGGCTGTAGCTTTTCGTTGAGATCGAGCGCGTCCATGTCAACGCGATAGGCGATCACCGGGCCGGGGCGGCCGGTGTCCAGCGTGGCGACAATACCGGCGAAGCCACCGGAAAAATGCGGCAACCACTTATCCAGTGCGCCCTGTTCGCGGGCGCGCTGCTCTTGTGCCTGCAGGGCCTCGGCCGAGGGCAGCCCCATGCGGGCATCGGCGTTAATCACTTCGCGCCCCAGTTGCAGGCGGTAGCCGAGCCGATCCAGTTCTTCTGCCACCAGGGTAGCGGTGCGGAACTCAAACCAGCCGGACTCGGCATAGCGGTGAAAATCGCGGCGCCAGGCCTGCAGCTGCGGGGACAAATCGGACACCAACATCGAAAGCGGATTATTCATTGGGATATCTCATAAGTTATCGCGCCCGGGTAAACGCCGGGCAGCAGTGGTGCGCTGAACTGAAATCAGACGATGAAGCTATGGAATGAAAATGACGTATTTAGTGACTAACTGCCGTGAAATGCGCTTATTGGCGCAGAAAATGCGTTTAATTAAGCGAAATAAGAATTTGGTTATTTATTATGTTTTTTCGAATGTACACAATGGAATCGGGCTAAATAAGATGCCAATATCTTGCTATTGATAAACAACGGTTATCGCCATTCGCCTATGCCCGCCTCAATAAAATTGCACCAATTACGTGCGTTTGTAGAAGTCAGCCGTCAGGGCAGCATCCGCGCCGCCAGCCGGACTTCGCAACTTTCCCAGCCGGCGCTGACCAAATCGATTCAGGAACTGGAGGCGGTGCTGGGGGCCAAGCTGTTTGTTCGCCGTAGCCAGGGAGTGGTGCTGACCGACTGCGGCGATAACTTTTTCCAGCATGCCAGCCTGATCCTCGAAGAGCTGCGGGTGGCGCAGGAGGATATCCAGCAGCGATTGGGGCTGGCGGGCGGCTCGGTGAATATTGGCGTCGGCGGCAGCATTGCGCGCACCGTCATGCCGCAGGTCATCAATCAGTTCCACCGCGAATATCCGAAGGTCAAAGTGCGGATTGTGGAAGGGCAACTGGTGTCGATGATCCCGGAGCTGCGCCAGGGCGAGCTGGATTTCACCGTCAATACCTATTACCCCAGCAGCATGGATAATGAGTTGCAGTACGAACGACTGATGGAAAAAGAGTACAGGGTGGTGGTGCGCAAGGGGCATCCGATGGAGGGGGCGTCGTCACTCAAGCAACTGCAGCACTGTGACTGGACCATGCCGACGCCAAAGGGCAGCTATTACCGCTTGTTGCACGATTTGTTCGGGGATTTGGGGATGGCACCGTCGATCAGCGTCACCTGTGAAACCTTTATGGCCTGTACCAGCCTGGTGGCACAGAGCGATTTTGTCAGCATTCTGTCGGTGGATGTGATCTCCGATCCGATACTGGGGAAGCATCTGGTGCCGCTGGCGCTGGAGGAGAGCCTGCCCAAGGCGACGTTCTATCTGATCCAGCGCAAGGACACTACGCTGACGCCGATGGGCGCGCACCTGGCGCGCCTGTTCCGGTTGCACTGCCGGTGAAATTAGCGCCCCCTGAGAGGGCGCTAACCTCAGAATGCCACGGAGCCCTGCACAAAGAAGGTGCGCGGTTCACCGACATACTTGCCGAAGTTGTTGTCGTTGGAACGCGTGAAGTAGCGCTGATCGAACAGGTTTTTCACCCCGGCACCCAGCGTCAGGTTCGACAGCTGCGGCCCGAAGTTATATTCCCCACGCATATTCCACACCATATAACCGGCGATGTCGCCAAACTGGCCATCGGCGCTTTCCTGCGTCACATAATCCGGCCCGGTACCCGGTGAATGCTGTTTGGACTGGGCATAGCTGTCCAGATTCCACACCCAGTTGCCGGTGGCGTAACGGGTGCCGACGGTATACACCTGACGTGAATAGAACGGCAGGTCTTTACCGGCGAAGTCGCCCTTATCGGTGCTGGCCTTGGTGTAGGTGTAGCTGGTGTAAACGCTCACGCCGTCCAGTGCGCGGTTCAGCTCGCTAAGATCGTAACTGAGCGCCAGTTCGATGCCCTTGTGCTTGGTGGCACCCATATTGGTCCAGCCGATATCATTGCTGATGTACTGCAACTGGTTGTCGAAGTCGATGTAGAACAGCGTGGCTTCGGCTTTGACGATGGTGTCGTCATAGCGGGTACCGAACTCGTAGGTATGGGCTTTTTCCGCCGTCAGGCCCGGTGCCGGCTGGTTGCCATTACCGCCTTTGGTCAACTGGAAGTACTGCATGCTGCCAAACGAGGTGTTGGCGTTGGCGAACAGCTTCCAGGCGTCCGACATGTGGTACATCAGATTCAGCGACGGCAGCGGTTCGCTGTAACTCTTCTCGCGGCTGATGTTGTTGAACGCGTCGTCCACATGGGTGCGGATACTCTCGTAGCGCAGGCCTGGCGTAACCGTCCAGTTGCCGACGTTAATGGTGTCATCGATGTACAGCGCGTGAGCGGCGGTGCCACCGGAGGTGTGCTGGTAGTAATCCGGCGTTTCCGGCGTTGAGCTGATGTCCGCCGGGTTATACCAGGCGGAGCGCGAGGCCTTCTCATCCATGGTTTCGTTCAGGTAGCGGTAGCCGAGGGTGATCTCGTGCGCCATGTCCCAGAAACGGAAGACTTGCGAATAGCTGGGTTCAATTGCCCAGGTAGAGTAGTGGCGCGGGTAGGACACCATACGTTTCATGCCCGCATTCTTGCCGGTGCCTTCCGATTCGATGCTGCTGCCGCGATAACTGTCGGTGAAGTAGGTCAGCACTTCGAACTGTTTGTCGTCTTCCTGATGCTTATATTTGAAAGACATATCCTTGCGATGCCCTTCGAACTGGTCCCACGGGCGGGTCGACTGGAACGGGTTCTGCGCATACTGCGCGCTGCTCAGCCCGCCCGGCATACCGGCTTTGCCGTCGTAATAGTGGAAATTGGCCAGCAGCTCATCGCGATCGGTAAACGCATAGCGCGTTTTCAGCATGAAGTCGTCGATGTCGGTGTTGTCGTTATTGTCGCGATAGCCCTGGCCGTGCAGGCCGGAGTACAGCAGTTCGGCACCTAAGCCGTTGTCGGCGGTGCCGCCGAGCGAAGTGCTGGTCAGGGTTTTCAACCCGCCGTGGCTGGCACCCTGGGTTTGCACACTGGCTGAGCCACCGAAGGTTTTCGGAATGTCTTTGGTGACGAAGTTAATCACGCCGCCGACGTTTTGCGGCCCGTAGCGTACCGCGCCGCCGCCACGCACCACATCAACCGACTGCAGACTGCCAATGGAAAGCGGTGCCATCGACAGCTGTGGCTGACCGTAAGGGGCTACCGCCAAAGGCACACCGTCCATCAGGATGGTAGATCGTGGGGAAAGACGAGAAGTCAGGCCGCGCACGCCGACGTTGAGCGAAATATCGCTGCCGCCAGTACCGTTGCTGTCACGTACCTGGACGCCCGGTACGCCGCGCAGGGTATCGGCGATGGTCTGGTCGCCTTGTTCATGCATCTGTTGTTCGGTGACGATAGAGCGTGCGCCTGGGTGATTGAGCAACACCGAACTGGTGTCCGGGTTATCCAGCCAGTTGCCGACCACGGTAATGTTATCAGCGGGAGCGTCATTTTGAGATTTGTTATCAGCAGCAAGGGCAGGCAGCGCCATGGCAACGGAAGCCGCCAGTAGCGAAAGACGAAAAAGAATTGACATAATAATGCCTTAAAAGTTTCAAACCCAGATGTGTTTTTTTAGAAATGACAATCTTAATGATAATTATTGGCAAGTAAATAACTTTATTTCGGAATAATTCAGTGGGTAACTAAAGGGGGAGCTAAGGTGTCAGGGCCCGGCTGGCGGGCCCTGAGTCAGGGTTATTTTGCGGTGACCCAGAACACGCCGCTGTAATCCAATGCGGTGAATTTTTGATGTACCATTTCAATATCTGCTTGCGGATCAATGTCTTTAAATAAGTCCGGGTGCAGGAGTTTAGCGATTGCCTCGACCGCAATAAAATTCAGCGGTGAGTCATAGAATTGGTGATAAATCGCCATTACGCGTTTTTCTTTTACCGCCTTCAGCACGTTCAGGCCGGTGCGGTTCATCAGTACCGTCAGCTTCTGCTGGGTGGTGGCCGCATCGGTGGCGTAACCCAGCGGCACCGCCTGTGTGCCTTTATGGCCGCGGCTCCAGTCTGCACCGGTCATCAGATAGAAATCCGGATTGCTGGCAATCATCTGTTCCACGTTCACCTCGCCGCCCATTTCCGCGAACAGCTTGCTGCCGATGTTATTTCCGCCGGCGGTTTCAATAAACTGGCCAAAGCTGCCCTTGCCAAAGGTATTGCAACATTGCTCGCCTTTCATGCCGGCGCTGCGTTCGATAAATACGCTCGGGCGCTGTTCCGGTTTCAGCGTCGCTACCCGCTGGCGTACCAGATCCAGACGCTGCTGGTAAAGCTGGATAAAGGTATTGGCGTTTTGCTGCTCATCAAACACCTTGCCCAGCAACTGCATGCTGGCAACGGTATTGGTCAGCGGCTGCTGGCGAAAATCGATAATCAGTACCGGGATGCCGATTTTTTCCAGTTGGGCCAGTACGCCGCTGTCTTTCAGCTTACTCAGCAGGCCGATGTCGAAAATGATCAGGTCCGGCTTGCGCACCACCGCACTTTCCACGCTGAAATCGCTGACATAAGGATTATCGAAGGTGGGGATCTGCATCACCTGCGGGAATTTCTTCGCGTAGGCCTCCACCAGGTCCGGAGCCTTCACCTTCAGCGAATTATCCCAGGCGATGATATTTTTCAACGGTTCCTGCGGATGCAAAATATTCAGCGCCAGCAGCGCACGGGCATCGGCCAGGATCACGCGTTTGGCCGGTTGCGGCAGGGTGACCTGGCGTCCGGCGACGTCGGTAACGACGATTGGGGCGGCCTGAACGGTGCTGGCCATCAACAGGGCACAGGCGGCCAGCCAACGGCTGGCTTTGGCAATAAGAACGGCAGGCATGGAGATCCTTGGGCATCGGGCATGGAATAAAGAAGTTAATGATAATCCATATCCTTTCGCTTTTTGAACACCCCAGTGCGGATATCTTAAGCTTTGCCCATCAGCGGATCGCTGACGCTGTGCTCACCGTTCTCCAGACGCCCCGCCAAGCGGCGCAGCCAGCCCTGTGAGTCTTGTAATGAAAGATCGTACCAACCCCCGCTGATTTTGGCGTCAAAGGCCTGCTGGTGACGGCCACCTGCAGGCAGTTCAATCTGCCAGGGGCCGTTTTGCGTATAGGGGCAGCGGGCGATGGTCACCGTTGTCGTCTCACTGCCGGGGTTAGTCAGGGTTAGCGACAGGCGGTCACTCTGCGGGGTCAGCCGCACTTCTGGCTGTGGCTGTTGAATGCTGCCACGCAGTTCACGATGAAAACCGTTGGGGCCCAGTAACCACAGGTGGTACTTGTCCTCCGTCGACCAGTTATCACTGACGGCCTTACTGGCCTCGACGGTGTAGCGCCGTGGGATCTGATCCAGATTCAGTCGGTCATAAACATGAAATACCGCGCCTTGTTCGCCAGTATTAAACAGGTTGAGCGTCAGCCTCTTTTGTTCGGGGAAAACGGTGGCCTCAACGTGAAGTTGGTAAGGCAATGCACGCGACGGGCGTGCCAGCCGGGACTGGCGCGGCAATTGCTGCCTATCCACCGCTGGCAAGGGCACCTGCGGTAACTGTTCCTGCCGCTGGCGCAGACTGTCGGCGGCGTGGCGGCTGGTGGCCGGCAGGCTGGGCAGGGTTTCGTTGTTGGGATCGACAAAGTTGAATGCTGAAGTGAGATCGCCACACACCGCCCGTCGCCAGGCGCTGATGTTCGGTTCATGCACCTGAAAACGTTGCTCCAAAAATTGCAGTACCGAAGTGTGGTCGAAGACCTGTGAATTGACCCAGCCGCCACGGCTCCAGGGGGACAGCACCAACATCGGTACCCGTGGGCCGGGACCATAGATACGGCCGTCCGGCGGTGGTTGCTCTTGTGAACCGGGTGGGGCGACGTGCTGGAAGATTTCACTGTCGAACGGCACCGTCGATTTACCGGCGAAGCTGCCGTCTTCACGTAATGACGGCGCAGAAGGAGAAGGCATATGGTCGAAGAAGCCGTCGTTCTCGTCGTAATTAACCAGCAGTACGGTTTTACTCCACACCTCGGGGTTATCCGTCAGCGCGTTGAGGATCTCCTGGGTAAACCAGCCGCCCTGCACCGGGCTGGAAGGGCCGGGATGTTCCGAGTAGGCCGCCGGGGCGATGATCCAGCTCACCTGCGGCAGTTTGCCCTGCTGTACGTCGTGGCGGAAAGCGGCCAGAATCGCGTCCAAATCGTTGCCGTCGGCGGCCGGTAGCGTGTTGCCATTGCCCTTATACAGCGGCGCATCGGCATTGAGCTCATCGCGGTAAGGCACAAAAGCGGTGAAATCTTTCGGTGGCTGCGCCGGGTTGCCGACCTTAACGCTGGCGGCGCGGTACTGGCGGAAACCCGCCAGCGGGTTATCGGTGAAGTTATCCGGTAAAAATTGATAGACCTTCCAACTGACGCCGCTGGCTTCCAGTCGTTCCGGATAGGTCTGCCACTGGTAGCCGATCTCAACCGGGCCGGGGCTGTCCCACTCGTTGACCACTACCGCGACTCCGGCTGCCGTCGGGCCGTTGGTGCCGGTCCAGTGGAACAGGCGGTTGGTATTGGTACCGGCGTGGATCGAGCAATGATAGGCGTCGCATAGGGTGAAGGTTTCGGCCAGCGCAAACTGGAACGGCAGTTCGTGCCGACGGTAATACCCCATCGAGGTGGGCGTTTTGTAGGTCGGCCAGGCGCTCATGCGGCCGCTGTCCCAGGCGGATTGCTCATCTACCCACGAGTGGGGCGTGCCGCTAACCCGCTGGGCGTTGCCGCGCTTGCTGTCCAGATGGTAAGGCAACACCAGCCGCTGTTCACCTTGCTGCTGCCAGACGTGACGGTCGCCGGGCAAAGGAATGGTGAAGCGATCGCTAAAGCCACGCACGCCGGGCAGGGTGCCGAAGTAGTGGTCGAAGGAACGGTTTTCCTGCATCAGGATCACCACGTGTTCGACATCGTTAATCGTGCCGGTGCGGTTATTGGCGGGGATTGCCAGCGCTTTGCGGATCGAGGCGGGTAACAGTGTAAAGGCCGATCCTATGGCGGCAGCCCGCAGTATTTCTCTGCGCGAAAAGTCAGGCATGCGTCGTTAATCTCCCTAAGGGTTATTTTGAAGATAGTTGTTAACGACGGTAATGGCGAAAAATAACAAGGAGATGAACGGGGAAAAATAATGCCCCCGGGCGGGGGCATGACAGGTCGAACGATTATTGCCTGATCAAGCGGCCGAGGGTCGGTGCCGTTTCGAAATCGCTGCGGAACGGGTTGATGTCCAGGCCGCCACGACGGGTGTAGCGGGCGAACACGCTGAGTTTTTCCGGTTGGCAACTTTGCTTGATGTCGTTAAAAATGCGTTCGACACACTGCTCGTGGAACTCATTATGCTGACGGAAGGAGATCAGGTAGCGCAGCAGGCGCTCGCGATCGATTTTCCGGCCCTGATAGTGGATCACTACGCTGCCCCAGTCCGGCTGGTTGGTGACCAGACAATTGGATTTCAGCAGGTTGGAGGACAGCGTCTCTGTTACCGTTTCCGCCTGTTCGCTGGCGGCACCGTCCAGATATTCCGGTTTGAAGTCAAAATTATCCACGGCGATATCCAGATCGTCAATATTGATGCCCGGCAGGCTGTCGATCTGCGATGAATAACCGTCTAACCCCGGATACAACTTCACCCCGACCTGACCGTTGGCGGCCTGCGACAGATCTTTTTGCATCGCGGCACTGACCTGTTCCACGTTGTCGAAGCGCGTCTGGTTAAAGCTGTTGAGATACAGCTTGAATGACTTGGACTCGATCAGATTGGTGGAGGAATGGGGCAGGGTGAACTCACCAATACCAACCACCGGCTTGCCTTTGGCGTTGAGCCAGGACAGCTCGAAGGCGGTCCATAGATCATAGCCGTGGAATGGCAGCTGCTGTTCATCTACGCCGATCAGATCACGGCCGCGAGCGCGCGGCAGGGCTTCGAGCAACTCGGGAGCATACTGGTCCGGGTAATCGGAGTTGGCGCCAAGATGGGTGATTTTATCTTGTTTTTTGATATGCATATTCATTGCTCCTTGCAAGATCGGTATTGATATAACGGTTAAACAGGCTGCGGGCGGCGTAAATCGGCCCAACACCGACCAGGGCGTAGACCACCTTGATCAGGAACTGCGACAGGATCATGGTTTTGATGATGTCCCAGCTCAATACGTTGTAGAACGCCAGGGTACAGAACACCACGCTGTCGATGGCCGAGGCCACCACGGTGCTGGTGATCACCCGCACAAACAGGTAGCGAGAGTTGGTCAGTTCCTTGATTTTGCACAGCAGGTAGGAGTTGACGTTCTCGGAGATTAAATAGGCCGCGGATGAAGCCACCAACACCGCCATGATGCTGTGAACAATGCCGTCATAAGTCTTGCTGAACTCCCACTGCGGAATGCTCGGTACCAGCGTGGTCGCCCAAACGCCCAGCACAAAAATCAGGTTGGCCATAAACGAGATGATAATGGTGCGCCTGGCCAGCCGCAGTCCATAAAACTCGTTCAGAATATCCACCAGGATAAAGGTGAGGGGGTAAATAAATATTGCCGGGGGCGTGATCAGGTTCAGTGCGGGGATTTGAATCGGTTTGACGCCGCACAGGGTTGAGAAGATATAAATCACGCTGAGCGCCACGGTAATGATCAGGTAGGCGTACCAGGATCGTTCATGACGATCGCTGAGCTCATAGGCGGTTTGCTGCTGATTGTTACCGTAGATTTTTCGATACAGCGCCTGCAGTTCATGCCGACTCAGATCTTCCGATATATCGCTGTCGGCCAGTTCATTCAGCCCCATGGTAATGGTTTTGCCGGTGGCTAATACCATGACATTGGCAGCCAGAGTGCCATGCCGGGTAAAGCCCAATAGCTTGAACTTTTGATTCGGTTCCATTTATAGCCTTTCTCCAAAGATATAACCCAGGAATTGCACGGTATCCTGATGATTTTTCTCCATGCTACTTTCTTCTTTGTCGTTAACCACAAAGAAGCCGTATTTTCCCGAGTGATACAATAAAGGCGAATCGCAAACTAATACCGGCGGGCGTTTTATAATAATCACCTCACCTGGAATAAATGAACCTTTTATTTCGGTCTCTATTCTCATTGCTACCATATTTGACTCATCGCCGAAGAAATAAGTCAAAGGGAATTCGGTGACCAGTTGGCCGATCTTCTTACCGGTAGCCGCTAAAAAACAGGACTGCGGAATAATAGGGATCGCTGAAGGGTTTTTATTACCTTCGGTGGACAGCGTCTCGTTGAGCAGTTCCAGCTTTTCCAAATCATAGTCTTCGATCTCTTCGCAGGAAACCCCAAAGAAATCTGAAATCCGATTAACGGTGGCCTGCTGCACGTTGTTGACCCGTCCGTCGAGGATCTTGTAGATAGTGGTTCGTGTCAGGCCAGTACGACTAGAGAAGGATGCCTTGGTTTCGCCACGGGTGCGCATCAGATATTCAATATTCTTAATGATGTTACTTTTGCGCTGGGCGTTAGTGGTCTTCATAAGCATTCCTTACAATATTCTGGCGGCTTCACTATATCGCACGCATTGGTATTGTCCAGAACTGACACCACAAGAGGGGAGGTAAGCGGCTGATTACTCTTTTAAAATGATGTTCAACTACCCGGTATCACGGCCAATGATGATTTTATTATGATGAATGAAATGTAAATAAAAGGTAATTAAATATAAATCAACTGTTTAGGTTACAGGTTCGAATAAGTAGACATAAAAGTGAGTTTTGTGTCTACTTTTGTGTTGACCGCAGTGGTTTTTGTGAGCTACTGTTCACGCACACTGAAGTGTTTCTTGACGGTCTAAACGGTTAATAAACGATTGTCTGACAACTTCTATAATAAAAAGCTCAGGGAGGGAGGCGTTTCCATTCTCTGGGTATTAAAGGATGTTTTAGCTACCGACACCAGGGAACTCCAAATACGTCTTCAGCTTTAAAACCACAGCTTTCCGTTTGTCCGATCCCCAGTTTATTGTTTTGCCACTCCCCAGTTGCTGGAGAGTGGCGATGACATTTTGCCTTGCCGCTAACGGTCAGCTCAGCCTTGCGCGTGGGCCGGTTTCTGAGCGCGGTTTAGCGCCAACTTAAACACCCAATACAACAGGCTGGCGGCCAGCAATGAGTTGATGGTCGGCACGCCCCACTCGGTCACTAACCCGACGATACTGCCGGCAATGCTGGCGATGATCGCCGCCCAGCCAATGGTCGGCGTCTGATCGGGCAGTTTGCCTTCCCGGCGGCTCTCATCCAGAATTTTACGGTGGGTGCGCAGCAAGTAATAATCCACCAGCATCACACCGATAATTGGTGGGAACACCACGCCCAGCACCGTCAGGAAATCGACAAACCGGTCGAGGATCCCCAGCACCGAAAGCGTGGTGCCCAATACGCCAATCACCAGCGTGGTAGCGGTGTATTTCAGCCTTTTACCGGTCATGCCTTCAACCGCATTGACGATGCCCAGTGACGATGAGTACAGGTTGAGGTCATTCACCCTTAAGGTGGAGAACACTACCACCAGCAGACCCGCACCGCCGGCGACTTGCGACATAATGGTGACTACATCCGCCGTGCCAAGCGTTTTGGCGATCAGCAGCGCCAGACCGTTAACCACGAACTCCCCGGCGACAATAGTGAAAAGGGTTACGCCAAGCACGTGCTTGCCGTTTTTGGAATAACGCGTCAGATCGGGGGTCATCAGGCTGGCGACAATGGCGCCGCCGACCACGATGGTGATACCGGCGCTGATCGACAGCGGATCGCCAGGCGGCATCATTTGGATAATCTCCGGCAGATTATGGCCGGTGAGGGTGATGTAAGAGATATAGGCCACCAGCATAATAAACATCGGCACCGCAATCCGGGCGGCGATGCGCAATGCTTTGAAGCCAAAGGCCACCAGAATGGTCAGCAGGGTACCGGACAGACCGGCCGCCAGGCCAAAACCCAACTTGTTCCCCAGGGCGAAATCCAGCGACTTGGCGAAGATGGCGTTCTGTATGCCAAACCAGCCCAGCAGGCTGACGGCCACCACCACACCAATCAGCACCGATCCTAGTCGGCCAAAGCCGCACCAGCGGGCCAGCAGGCTGCCGGAGATCCCTTCGCGCATGCCCGCCAGCCCGAGGCCGTAGGTCACTACGCCAAAGATCAGACTGCCGACGAAAATGGCGGTGAAGGCATCGAACAGCGTCATCGAGTGACCCAATACGGCACCCAGCATAAACTGATCCAGAGCGGTCAGCATGCCCATATGCACAATGGCGACGCTTAAAAACGAGACTCTTTTATCCTGAGGTACCCGGGTTAGCGGATAGTCTTCAATTTTTATCACGGTGAGGTATTCCTTGCTATTAAATAAACTGAATGCCTTTTGCTATCAGGCGATCGGGAATATAATTGTCCAGATTCGCATATTTGCAAAATTCTTCAAACTGCTGCTGCGTATGAACATCTGATTTTTGATAGATGTTATATATTCTATTTTCTATGGTTTTATTGCTGATGTTGTATATTTTGGCTATCTCTTTTACCGACAGCCGTTGCAGCATTAAAAATATCACATCAAGTTCGGCTCGGGTGAAAATAGCGCTGTTGGTTTCTGTGGTCAGGACGCTGGGCTTTTGATGATTGATAAATTTCAATGGGGATAAAGTGTTAAGCGGCTTGGCGTTCCACATCACCCCAAACACTTCTTTTTTATCGTTATAAATCGGCAGTTTTTCACTGATAAACGGCGTCAGGCTGTCTTTGCCGTACCAATAATGCGTTTCTATTACGGCAACCCGATCGCGCGAGACTTCCGTCATTTTGTCGTGTTCTACAAAATCGGCCGCGCATTCGGCCCAGTCGGCGGGGAACTCGTCGTCCAGCTTACCGGCTATATCAAAATTCAACGGTGTGTTGGTATAGAGGTAAGCGGCTCGGTTCATGTAAATATGTCGGGATGCCAGATCCTTAATGCCCCATGGCTCACTTAAGTGCTCTATCATGGCAATCAGGCCTTTCAAATAAAATTCATTATTGTCGGGCGAATCCATTCTGACCTCACCGATTAAAACTGGGTTAAATCTCTTTTGCCAGGTAGTGACGGGTGTGCTTCTTGGCATAGCCGCTCAGGTTACCGTACACCTGATAGCCCAATTTTTCGTAAAAGCCGCGTGCCTGGAAGTCGAAGGTATCCACATAGGCCATATGGCACCCCCGTTTCAGGGCCTCTTCTTCGGCCTGGAGCATCAGTTGACGGCCATAGCCGCTTTTACGATGTTGGTCGCTGACCCAAAGATACTGCACCTCAAGCCCACCCCACCAGGTTCTGGCCACCAGGCCGGCAACAATTTTACCTTCGTCATCGGTCACGGTCAGGAACAGAGGGTGGATATCAACGTGTTCGGTTTTTTCGTTGTGACCCCAAAGGCTGTCAATAACGAACTCTTCGTCTTGCGGATTTGGCTGGTCGGTAATATTTATTTTCATGGATATAATATAGTTCCCTGTAATAATAATTAGTTAGCACAATCAAATTGATGCGTGCCAACGGGTTTAACTATCACTTTTCGTAATGTATTACAAGGGTGGTTTTCACCCGTTCCCGTCAGGGGGCCAAGCGTTTATATTAACTGTGACAAGGTTGGAAAATAGCGTAATACGCGGTAATAAATAGCGGTCAGCCTTGCTCAGTCAATATCTTCCTATTGTGCCTCACCAGGGCCTCATCCAGGAAATACTTTAGTCCTTCAGGCTCCACCGGTAGAGCAAGCTAACTTGCCAAAGGGGAGCCGCCACGTTCAGCCTTCTGATGGATCCGTGCACAAATCTGCCCATGGGCATCGTCGGCCGTCGGCCGAAAAAGTGCTGTGCTTTAACAGCAGCTTGTCAGAGGGGAGCAGGGGAGATAGGTGTTATTCATTTGCTTTAATACGGGGCGAAGACCAACGGCTAAATGCTACTCACCGTGTTTCAAAATAACCTGCACGGTTTTATCCATCAGGGCCTGAACGGTCTGTGATTTAATCCTTTGATTTTCCCGCTACGCCCTCCAGCTTAAAATTCATATCTGTAGTCATGATGCGCAACCTATTATTAATAATGGAAGGGTTTGGGGTTTATTAGTAATAGAACCTGCTTTGGATTAATGCAAAAAAATAGCAGTGCACTATCGTGAATTAAGACTAATCTTAATTCTAGGCCTTCAGCCGGTCTCATTTGAGACAGGAGGCGAATGCCAGAAAGCGTTAGCCCCGCCAGCGCTTGGCTTGGGAAGGGGAAGTATCACCAACCCTGCGTGACTTGCTGCAATAGATATCCTTTATTCTCTGGCTTAGGGGAATAATCATTAAGAGCCCCATCTTGCACTCATTCGGTTAATGCGATAGAACCCTAGTCAGATGCATTATCCCACTTTTTAACCGCATTCATTAACTGGCTGCCTAAAGGCGCATTATATGAAGATTATTAAGCCTCTGCGTCTGAGCGTATTAAATCGACCTTTCCGCTTACAAGGTAAAAATTATCTTGGCGTTTCCGTGATGGCATTGCTGGATATGAGCGCAACGCCCCAGCTGCGCCCGGAAGTCGAGCTATGGCAACTGGCGGCGGCTGAATTGCAAACCAGCGGCGGCGTCATCGATGTGGCGATACCGAAAGTCCGTGCCGAATTTCTGGCGACGGGTAATGCTTATACCCATCACCAGAAGGAAAAAAACAGCTGCGCAGTACGTATTAATGTGGGAAACCTCAGTAAGACCCTGCTGGCTTTTGGCGATCGCATCTGGTCTGGTTCACATCCTACCCCGCCGCGCAATTTTGAATCGATGCGCCTCGACTGGAGCCGTGCTTTTGGTGGCACAGGATACGAAGAGAATCCTCATGGTATCGGTGCAGTGGAGGAGCAGCATAAGGAGGGGGTTTACCGTCGCCTGCCGAATATCGAATCGCAGCATCTGCGCATGACTTCACCGCGTCAGCAGCCCGAACCGGCAAGTTTTGGGCCGCTGGACATGACCTGGCCACGTCGTTTTAAACGCATGGGCAAAGCCTATGATGCCAACTGGTTGAAGAATGACTTTCCTGGTCTTTCCCGCGATGCCGACTGGCGTGTATTTAACGCGGCCAGCCCGGATCAGTGGTGGCCGGAACAGGATGAGTTGCCGCCCGAAGCCGAGTGGCATATCTGGAATATGCATCCGGAGAAACCATTACAGTCGGGCAGGCTACCGCCGTGGCGGGCGCGCTGCTTTATCAATCGTCTGCGTGGTGATGAAACGCTGTTTGAAGAAATTGCGCTGCGTGCCACCACGGTCTGGTTCTTCCCGCATCTGGAACAGATGATGTTGATCTGGCAGGGAAGTTGCCGCATCAACGAGGATGATGCGGCGGACGTGCTGCAGCTTATGCCGGCGCTGGAAAAAAACGGTGCCACTCGTTCGGTCAACCACTATCGCAAGGTGCTGGCCCAACGTCTGGATAAAGGCAAGGGTGCGCTGTTTGCCTTCCGGGAAAAAGATTTGTTGCCGGAAGAGATTATCGGCCCCTGGATTGACAGCGAAATGCAGCAAACAGCTAGCCCGATGCAAAACAATATGCAAAACCGGGTAAGTCAAATGCGGGAGCAGCACCGCGCCAGGCTGGAAGCCGAGGGGACGGACGTTGACGAGTTACTGGCGAATACCTCGCCGCCAGAGATGCCCCGGCTTGATGAACTGCCGGAGTTTGTCGAGCGGTTGGAGCGTCAAGCTGAAGAGATGAAAGCGCAGGCTGAGGCTCGCCAGGCCGAGGTAGAAGCCCGGCAGGGAGCCAAACAAGACCATCGCCCACGTGGTCCGGAATCGATGCACCGTATGCAGGAGATGCTGCAACAGCACGCGGATAGCATGACGGAGAAGAAACTGGCGCAGAGCCGCGAATCGCTGCACCAGATGTATCTGATGGCAGTTCAGCATCAACCGCCGGCGAAACGCATGACGGGGGATATCGCCCGGATTATTCGCCAGCGCGCCTCGAACACTATGGCGTGCGGAGGGGATTTCAGCGAGTTGGATTTCACCGGCGCGGACCTTTCCGGCATGGATTTACGCGGTGCTAATTTCCGTAAGGCGTTGCTGGAAAGCGTCGATCTCAGCGGTTGTCAGTTGGACGGCGCTGATTTCACTGAGGCGATGCTGGCGCGGGCCGATTTAAGCAACAGTTCGCTGCGTGAATGCAATCTGACCCAGGCCAGCCTGGCGCTGGCACAGTGCCGACAGACCGATTTCAGCGGTGCCAATCTGACGGAAACCCAGTTGGAAAATGCCCTGTTTGAAGGGTGCGATTTCAGCCATGCCACACTAAAAACGCTGTTGCTACGACAGGTGGGGATCAGCCGCTGCCGTTTCCACCGTGCCGCGCTGGAGGAGTGCATCGTGATGAACTTAACGCTGCCGCAGCTCGATTTCAGCAACGCCAGGCTGCATAAAACCGTGTTCCAACAGTGTGAGTTGCAGGCCGTTATCTTCAACGGCGCGTGGCTTGAAAGCTGTAACTGGGTGGAGAGCAAGCTGCCGCAAGCCCAGTTTAAAGCAGCTACGCTGTTGACCTGCGCCGCCGTAATGGCAAGCGATTTAAGCGGCGCGGACTTCAGCGAGGCGACGCTGAAGGAGAGCAACCTGCGCCAGGCTTTACTGACGCAGGCCAACTTTAGGTTGGCAAAGCTGGAGAACAGCGATCTCAGCGAGGCGGATTGCCAGAGGGCGGATTTCACCCGCGCCAACCTGATGGGAAGCCTGTTGATCCGCACCGATTTCCGTCAGGTCAATTTCACCGGTGCTAACCTTATGGGGGCACTGTTGCAGAAAACCCAACTGGATGGCGCGGACTTTACCGGCGCCAACCTGTTCCGCGCCGATTTGTCACAATCTTTTATCAATATGGAGACGCGGCTGGGCAATGCCTATACCAGCCGGGTGAAAACGCTGCCGAAGCGTGATGAGGAACTGTCATGACGACGCTGAGCGCGACAGAGCTACAGCAAAAAATTAAAAATGGCGAGATGATTAACGCGTGCAACCTGGATGGCCTGGATCTGCAAGGGTACGACCTGTCCGGCGGTATCTTTCAGGATGTCTCACTGAATGGGGCGAACCTCCAGGAGGCTAATTTACATGAGACGGTGTTCAATGAGTGTCCGTTGAATGGGGCAAGGCTGAGCGGTGCAAACATGCAGCAGAGCGTGTTTAACGACTGTGAGATGACGGCCATCAGCGCCAGCGACACGCTAATGACGCAGTGCATCTTTAATCATTGCGCTCTTGGCAACAGCGATTTTTCCCGCAGCAGATTTGACGCTACCCAATTTATGCGCAGCCCGCTTTCCGGCAGCAGCTTCAACCAGTCCACGCTGGAACGTACCACCTTCTTCGAAAGCTCGTTGGATGAAGCGCAACTGGAGCAGTGCCAGTGCCTGCTGACGACCTTTTTCAATCTCGACTTGCGCACTACCCGTCTGGGCAACAGTCAATTCGACCGGGCGGTGTTTTTCAACTGCGATCAACGCGGAAAAAACTATGCCCGGCAGCGCTTTAGCGGCTGCCAGTTTACCGATAATCAGCTCGATGCGGTGGATTTCAGCGGGGCGCAGCTGACGCAATGCAATTTCAAAGGCGCTTCGCTAAAAAATGCCCAACTCACGAGGGTGAACGCCAGTCAGGCGCTGTTTATGAGTGCGGATCTCACCGGCGCCGCTTGCCAGGGCAGTTTGTTTGATCAGGCGTTGTTTATCGGTGCCAGGTTACAACAGGCCGATTTTAGCCACAGCCGCCTGTTCCAGAGCATTCTGCGGCAGGTGAAGGCTGAAGGCAGCCGCTTTGCCATGAGCGACCTGACTTACAGCGATTTCACCGGTGCCGATCTGAGCGGGGCCGATTTCCGCAGTGCCACATTTTCCCGCACCCGGTTCCATCGGGCGCGGCAGGAGGGGGCCCATTTTTCCGATCGCCGGGGCATCCTTGAATATGATGAAGAGTTACTGGCTGCGGAGGCCTGGAGCCTCCAGCATCAGAGCCGTCGTTAAGGAGAGAAGATGAACAATATCAATCACAGACTGGCACAGGCAGTGGTACCGCCGTTACAGAGCGCGGGGGTTGTTACCCACTGCTTTTCCAACGGCAGCCTGAGCGTGGAAAGTGAAGGGCGCGGTTGGCACTGTCAGCGTGCCGCCAGCTGCGTTATTGCCCCGCAGATGGGGGATCTGGTGCTTATCACCAGCGTGGATAATCAGGTGTGGCTACTGGCGGTGCTGGAACGTGCCAACCCGGAAATGGCCGAACTGAGCGTACCGGGCGATTTGCATATCCGCAGCCACGGCGAAATCAGCCTCAGCAGTGAGGCATTGCGCGTCAGCGCCAGGCAAGGGGACTGCCATATCAGCGAAATGCAGTACAGCGGCGACAAACTTTCCGCCTGGGTAAGCCTTTCGCGCATGGTGGGCAAGCATGCGGAGTCAGTCTGGCAAACCGTGACTCAGGTGAGCCATAACCTGCTGCGCACTACGCGCCAAACGGAGCAGGTACGTGCCGGGCAACTGGACATGCAGGCCGAAGATTATGCGCGTCTGCATGCGCAAAATACCGTTATTACTTCGAAGGCAATCACCAAAGTGGATGCCGAACAGATCCATATGGGCTGAGGAGGCCGCGATGTTTGCCAACTGTCAACTGATGGGCACCGATTTGGCCTTTCCCGATGTCTGCATGACGCCGATGCCGACGCCAACCCCGATACCTTATCCGGATATCGCTCTTGGGCCAACGGCGGTCCCCAATGCGCTGAATATTCTGTTTATGGGCATGCCTGCACATAACATGGCAACGGTGACGCCGCTGACCAACGGGGATAACCCCGGTGTTGCCACCGGCGTGGCATCAGGCACCGTGATGGGGCCGTCGCGTCATCTCACCGGTTCCTTTACCGTACTGCTCAAAGGAACACCGGCGACGCGCCTGACCAGCGTCAGCCTGCAGAATTCAACCAATGCCGTGGGTATACGCGCGGTACCCAGTCAATTCAAAGTCCTGATGCTGGCTCCATGAGTGGCAGAGCGGCATAACGCTGTCTTAGTTATAGGGGTAAGAAGCTATGTTTGACCGTATCACGGCAACAACGCCTGCGGGCGAGGGAACGCTGAAGTTCTGGAAACTTAACGGTGAGGAAGTCGTTTCTCGTTCATTTGAATTGAACGTGACGTTACTCAGCACCCATGCCCGCCTCGACCGCAGGGCCATGCTGGGTCAGCCCATTACCCTGACTATCCCTACTCAGGGGCTGCTTGCCGCACCACGCTATCTCAACGGTAAAATCACCCGGGTCAACGTGCATAGCGCGGATATAAATGGTGAACGTTACGTGGTTTACACGCTGACCATGGAGTCGGACCTGTGGCCGCTGAAGCGGGATCGCAACCAGCGAATATTCCAGAACCAGCGCGTGCCAGATATCATCAAAACGGTACTTGATGAGTACGGCGTGCAGATGGAGAACCAGCTCACCGGTAATTACCGCAATTGGGAATATTGCGTGCAGTACCAGGAGAGCAGTTACGACTTTATTTCGCGCCTGATGGAGCTTGAGGGGATCTATTTCTTTTTCCGCCATGAGGCGGATAAACATACGATGGTACTGTACGACGCCCCTCAGCAGCATCAGCCGTTTAGCGGCTATGAAGCCATTCCTTACCACGCTACACCTTCCGGTGGCAGCACCGGCGAAGAGGGGATAGGCCAGTGGGCGATATCCGAGCGGGTGACGCCGGGGATCTACAGCATCGACGACTACGACTTCCGCAAGCCCAACGCATGGCTGTTCCAGGCGCGACAGAACCCAACCTCACCTTCACCGGGCCAGATTGACTACTACGACTGGCCGGGGCACTTCGTGGAACACAGCCACGGCGAAACCTACGCCCGCGTGCGGCAAGAGGAGTGGCAGGCTGAACATCAGCGCATCGACGCAACGGCTACCGCGTTGGGTATTGTGCCGGGTTGTACCTTTGCACTGATCAATCCGCCATTTGCCAGCGACGGCGGAGAGTATTTGGTACTGAGCGCGCGTTACGATCTTGAAGAGAACAGCTACGCCAGCGGGGGGGAAGAGGCGGTGCATCGCACTGATTTTGTGGTGATCCCGGTTAGCACGCCATTCCGCTCCGCACAGCGTACCCCGTGGCCGCGTACCCATGGCCCGCAAACAGCACGGGTAGTGGGGCCTCAAGGGGAATCGATCTGGACCGATAAATACGGCCGGGTGAAGGTGAAGTTCCACTGGGATCGTCTGGCGAAAGGGGATGAAAGTAGTTCCTGCTGGGTACGAGTTTCCAGCGCCTGGGCGGGACAGGGCTTCGGCGGGGTGCAAATCCCACGAGTGGGGGATGAGGTGGTGATTGATTTTATCAATGGCGATCCGGACCGCCCAATGGTCACCGGCCGAGTGTATAACGAAGCCTGTATGCCACCGTGGACGCTGCCCGCCGGCGCGACCATGATGGGCTTTATGACGCGCTCTAAAGATGGCCACAGTGATAATTCCAGCCATCTGTTCTTTGAAGACAAAGCGGGCTCGGAGATGGTGCAGCTGCATGCCGAAAAAGATATGAATATTTCGGTAGAGAACGATAAAACGGTGGCCGTAGACGGTAACCGCACCACGACCATCCAAAAAGACCAGAAGGATGAGGTGTTCGGCAACGCTATTTTCCAATTCCACGGCACACGTACCACGACGGTCGACAAACCGGAAACCAAAACCTTTAAAGACGGCGAAAAGATCACTATCACCAATGGCCGGACGTCGGATATTACCAGCGGCGGGGAAACGCTAACCATTAAGGGAAAGCGGAGCGTCGATACCGATGGCATAGAAGATCAACATGTTACCGGCAAGGTGACCCGCACCTATGACGACGGCATGGACTCCTTCCTCAAGGGGGATCGCTATGACAAAGTCACGGGAAAACGCCATAATATCGTCACCCAGGACGTCACGGACGAGATCCAGGGGGGGCGAGTACAGACCATCACCAAGGATGCCAAGACGGACATCCTGGGAAGCTGGACGCAGACGGTACAAGGAGGGGTATCCATCACCTCACCGAAAATGATCACCATCGACAGTGCGGAAAAGGTGAGCATCAAGACGCCACATGCTTTTGAATACAAAGATCATAAAGAGTCTGCCTCCATGTTTTCTTTTGATTTCACGGCGGCGAAAATCGTTACGGAAGGCTATTCAATGAGCGTTACTGCGAGCGGTAAGATCGGGTTGACCAATATGAAATTTGATAAGACAGCCTTTGATCTTACCACCACCGAGGGGCGTGTAGCTTTTATCGATGCGATGGCTCATGTCGGGAAGATAATGTCATCATTTAACGGTCTGACCATGTTCGGCTAAGGGACGAATCGATGAAGTTTGCGATTATTATTTCAGTGATTCTTACAGTAGGCGTCATTGCCTATATTGTTTATCTGTTTAACCGCGACCATAAAATCCAGACACTGGGGCGGGATATTCAGGCTCGGGTTGAGGAAGTCCATTACATCAGTTCAAATGATAACGGGACCACCAACATAAAATACCGCCTTTCATGGCATGAAAAGGGGATGACCAAGCAGGTAGAAGGCAAGGAAACCATTCCCGCCTTTTACTCTTCAAAGGTCCAGAAAGGCTGTGAGGTTGAGATCAAGTATCTGGACGATGACCATATTTCGTTTGTTTTCGATAAGTAGATAATAAAACTTCTTCGTAAACAGAAAATTAAGATCATCGCCAGATTAGCTGCATGGTGTTATTCAGTCGCCTGCAGCTACCTTATCCAATGCTGGCGCGATGGCCGCATTGAACATGCCGCCGTGATCCAGGCCTGGCCATTCCCGGAAATCTACCTTAAGCCCGTTCAGCGTCGCCAGCCGTTCGGCCAGACGCTGAGCGGCGTCGGCGGGGAGCGGTTGCTGTTTGATATTGGGCGGCGCACTGCGCATTTTCTCACCGCCGCCGGTCCACAGCCACAGATGGGCGGACAACGTCGAATGCCGATCAATAACCCGCTGTGCTTCCTGCAGAATAAAGCCCTTTCCCCACCACAGTGAAGGTTCGACGGCGACGTAATTTTGGAATGCGGCTGGCTGGGTTAACAGCGTATGCAGAACGAACAGACCGCCGTAAGAGTGCCCCCACAGCGTTTGCCGTTGAGAGTTAATGGCCACCTTTGCCGCCACTGCCGGTTTAACCCGGCTTTCGATCAGTTTCAAAAAGGCATCTGCGCCACCATTGGCCGGCGTGTAATCGTGGCTGCGGCCTTTGGCATCGATGCGCAGATCGTTGTCATAACTGAGCAACACCAATACCGGCGGCTGTTTTTGCGCTGCAAGCCGGGCCAATAAGCTGGCATTCAACTCCATCAGTACCGCATTACCGTCCAGCAGGTATACCACCGGATAGCCGGTTGGCGGCGGGGCAATACGCGGTTGCGCTATGCGAATGCGATAACGGCGTTGGCCGTCCGCAGAAGTGATCGGCAGGTCGCTGAACTGATAATCAGGTGAAGGACTATCGGCAACGGTCACGCCAATCTTACGTTCCAGATCGGGCCTGGCCTGCGCCAGCATAGGGGAGCACACGCCGATAACCAGCGTGAAAACCAAGGTAAGACAGCGAAGATAAGAAGATGGCATGCTGAGCCTATTCACCTGAAAAACGTCGATATTAACATCTCATCGGCCATTAGGTGACATGGCTATCGGGCTCAGGAGTGAGTTTTTGTTCCTGATGGCAGGGGGCACTCGTTGAATGCCGCCCTGTATCTATTCCCCCGTGGCTAAAAGCTTAAAAATAGTCGACCAGCATCGTGGCACCACTGGTAAAGTCGCCGTCCTTCAAGGCAAGCGCGGAGCTTTTAACCGGTACGGCGTCCAGGGTTGGCGGCTTGGTGTAATCAATGCTCAACGGCGTATTGATATTGAATGCCTTGCCATTCGCCAGCAATTTTATGCCCAATCCGTTAATGTTGCTGTTTAACACATTGGCATCAAAAGCCGCCCCACTGCCCATAATTTTCATCTTGAGTTGTCTGGTGTTGTCCAGAAACTCGCAGTTGATGCTGTAGTCCACTCGTTGCATATAACGAGTGCCGTCAATTCTGTTCACGCCCACCTTACCGAAGTCGACGTCGATAGTCCGCCCCTCGTTGATCACACAAGGGGGAGGGGCTACCACGGTCGCCGTGATGTTTACCCTGGTCCCCTGATCTGCGGCCGATGCCGCGAAGCTGATAATCGACAGGGCTAAAATAAGGCGATAAAGGTGCCTTTTTTTCATGGTGATCATATCTGCCTCTGCCTCAAGGTGCGCTGAAAATAAGCGTGGCTGAACCTGATAATGGCCCGGTGGCAATACTGTTATAAGGGACATTGTTTTTCACCGGAACAAAGGTGATGGTGTCGCTTCCCATGCCATTAACGATGCGCGTTCTAAAGCTGTTGTTAGGTTTTACTACCGCATTTTTATAAACCATGGCAACACCGACGTTTGGGTTGCTGGTTTTAATAAAATCGCTAGAAAATCCGGTGGCGTCGCTGACCATACGGATCAGAATATCTTGGGTGGCGCTTTGGTCATCACATTGATAAGTCAGAGCCTTGTCCTGTTTTATTTGTGCGTCGCTGACGTTTTGCGTCAGGTAATCCTGCCTGATTTGATCAAAAGCGACGTTAATTTGTTGCCCGTTGTTGATGGTGCAACTGGTCGTCACAAAATAGGCGTCGTTGTCGGCAATCAACCGCCAGCGATAAGGACCGCATTGTGGACAGCCTGATTGGTCGTTCGTCTGACGAAAGTTGATTTGACCGATAACGTCACCTTTATTGACTTTTATATCGGGCGTAGGGAAACGGTTCAATACGATAAACACCCTGATAGCGACACTGCTGGTCTGCAGGCCAGTCAAATTCAATACGCTGATATTAGAAGAAACTGGGGAGTTATAATCTACCCCATTAATAGTCATACCGCTGCCAATCGCCCCAAAAATGGCGGTATTCATTGTCATTGCCGGAGCATCTGTTTTTAAGTAATCCCACCAGCTGGCAACGTCATTTTTACAGGTTACCTGACTCACGTTAACAATTTCATTTTTCCCGTAGGACAGCTGCGGGCCGATTCGCACCCTGACATCAACCGGTGTGTTGGAGCCTCCCGGAGGGATTATTCCGCCATCTGAGGTTCTGCAGGTAAATGCGTTGGCATTGCCGACCAGTAAAAAGAAGGAGGCGGCCAAACAGCAACGTAATAATAAAACGGATGTCTTTCTCACTATAATATTCCAATAATCGGTGGCTAACGATTTTGCTAAACGCTTGATGTTCTATAGATGAAAATAGCCCGCCAGATACGGAAGGTTTTATTTTTCATTTTTATAAACATAAGGTTAGCGGCGATTTAAACCGTGACACCATGGCCGGAGAAAATGGCCGCCGGGTACCATCTAAGGGAGTTTTTTATTGAGCCAGAGGAGACCACAACTTCACCTTTAGCGACCATTTCCAGCAGTAGGTTTCTGGCCCGATAAACCCCTACATCGATGATGTCTGCCAGTTGCCTGGTTGACAGCCATTCATGCTGAGGTGGCACCCCTATGAAAGGGCTGGGTTGAGGGGACTGCGTTAATAAAGCTTGTAGCAGAGCTTGCTGCAACTGCCGGACTTCCTTTTGTTTCGGGGATAACGCTTCCATAGCACTTCCTCTGTATTTCTATTGCTGTTTACTTTGAAAAAACAAACTTTCTCTATTCGTAGACCTGCTTTAATTCCTATAGAAAGCAAACGCCTATCTGTTTTTTGAGGCTGAGAAATAGATTGCTTGCTATCCATTTGTCGCCAGTAGGTATAACGGGTTGATGTCATACTTAAGCCCCATAATTTGGTTTATTATATTCATAAAATGCCAGTTTGCGATCTCATTGGTTGGCAGATTATAAAAAACAGGATTTTATTCCAAGAAAGAATATTTTACGATCTATGAGGCTAAAAATAACAATAAATTAACCTGATACAGGGAATAAATGGCGAATATTAAACGTGCTCAATAAAATCCTTTTTTTAATGGAAGGCTTTTGCAAGAATATTAATCGCCAACCAAGAGAGGGAGTTTAGGGTTTTGCGGTTTTAATATTCAATGTGTTCACCTATTTGTTATATGTTAATTCATTGGTTTTTTTAAACCTCATCGCCTGGCTAGAACCGGTGATTATATTGCTGTTCGCCCCTGAGTACGGTGGCTTAATTACTCTCAAGATGCTAAAGAATTAGAGCGTTAAATTTGCGCGTGTTCGGCACGTGGATGCTCTGTTCTTTGTTGGGATATGCATTTTTTCTTATAAGGAATATAGGTTCTATGAAACTTAACAAAATCATGATGGCTGCAGTGATTGCATTTGGCGCAACTTCTTTTGCACACGCAGCCGATCAGGGACACGGTAAAGTTACTTTCACGGGTTCAATCATTGATGCGCCATGCTCGATTGCCCCTGAGTCCATTGACCAGACTGTAGACCTGGGTCAGGTTTCCAACGTGGCACTGAATGGCGGCGGCAAATCCAATCCTCGTCCATTCGAAATTAAGCTGGAGCAGTGCGACATCACTACTCTGAAAACGGTCAAGACCACTTTCAGCGGCGTAGCTTCTGCAACCAACAAAGATCTGTTGGGTATTGCAGGGACGGCCAGCGGCGCGGGTGTAGCCATCTCTTACAATGGCCAGCCAATCAAGTTGGGTGAAGCGACAACGGCTCAGACTCTGAACACTGGCAACAACACCCTGCACTTTGCTGCTTATCTCCAGGGTGAAGGGGCTTCTGCCGCTGTCGTCCCAGGTGATTTTACTTCTGTAGCCGATTTCACCCTGGCTTATCAGTAAGTAACTCCGCAGGTTTAATAAACCAGGCATGTGAGTCATCGCATGCCTGGTTGATCCCCCTGTCAAAGGAATGTCGCGATGTTTTCACAAGGGAATCAGGCCGGTTTAATACTGTTGATATTACTGTCTGGATTGGCCGCCGGATCCAGTTATGCATCCCAAAGCCTGCAGGGATGGGGTCGGGTCAATATGCACGGCGCTATTATTGATACCGCCTGCGCCATTGCGGCCGGCAGTCGGGACCAAACCATAGATATGGAAACTATTCCTTTAGGACAAATCATCCGTGACGGTCAGGGGATGACTAAACCTTTCAGTATCGAATTGGTGAACTGCATCCTGGAACGACCGGGGAATAAATCAGACTGGAAATTTTTTCAGGTTACTTTTGACGGCTCTGCAGAAGGAACACTGTTTGGCGTACAAGGCGATGCCCGCGGTGTTGCACTGAAAATTAATGACAGTAACGGGAATGCTGTTATTCCTGGTGAACCATTACCCATGGAAGAAATAATTCCTGGAAATAGAACGCTGAATTACTCCATGACGCTGATAGCCAATCATCAGCCGTTGAAAGCGGGAGCGTATTTTTCCACAGTGCGTTTTAAGCTGGATTATTTTTGAATTATCTCGTACTGACGGTTAATTCGTTTTTGAAAGGACTTTTATTATGCTTTCACCGGCAGGGAAGTTATTTCGTCTTCAGGTACTGGGGCTCTGTGTAGCTCTTTCGCTGGGCAACCCAGTCGCGTTGGTTTACGCCGCCGCCGAAATCCAGTTCAACACGGATGTATTAGATATTAACGATCGTAAGAATATCGATCTGAGTCAGTTTACGCGTAGCGGCTACATTATGCCGGGCGTCTATACCATGGTGGTGCACGTCAATAAAAACGATTTGCCGGAGCAGACGGTGACCTTTTTAGCCCCACCCAAGGATCCTAAAGGCAGTGAAGCCTGCCTGTCGCCAGCATTGGTCAAGCAATTAGGGTTCAAAGAAAAACTGCAAGACTCCCTGAGCTGGACGCATGACGGCCAATGTCTTGATCTGCAGCATCTGGCCGGAATGGAGGCGCGTGGCGATCTGAGCACTTCATCCCTGTATCTCAATATTCCTCAGGCCTACCTCGAATACAGCTCAGAAAGCTGGGACCCCCCATCACGTTGGGACGAAGGTATTCCGGGGTTGCTGTTCGATTACAACGTCAACGCCCAAACGCAAAAGAATCTGAAAGGGGGCGGCAGCAGCTACAACCTGAGCGGTAATGGCACCAGTGGAGCCAATCTGGGGGCCTGGCGTCTGCGTGCTGACTGGCAAGCCAATCTTAACCACCAGACGGGTTCTAATCAGCCGACCGATAAACAGTTCGATTGGAGCCGCTATTACGCCTACCGGGCTATTCCGGCTCTGCGCTCCCGGTTGACGATGGGCGAAGACTATTTGAATTCCGATATCTTCGACAGCCTGCGTTTCTCCGGCGCCAGCCTGCGCTCGGATGACAGCATGCTACCGCCTAACCTGCGCGGCTATGCGCCTGAAGTGAGCGGTGTGGCAAAAACCAACGCCAAGGTGGTGGTCAGTCAGCAGGGGCGGGTGCTGTATGAAACCCAGGTTGCTGCCGGGCCATTCCGTATTCAGGACATCAATGATGCGGTCTCTGGCGAGCTAGATGTGCGTGTTGAAGAGCAGGATGGCAGCGTGCAGGAATTCAAGATGAACACCGCCAGCATTCCTTACCTGACACGTCCAGGTACCGTTCGCTACAAGCTGGCTGCGGGCAAACCGTCCGAATGGGGCCACCACCTGCGCGGGCCATTGTTTGGCACCGGGGAGTTTTCATGGGGTATCAGTAATGGTTGGTCACTGTATGGCGGCGCCATCAGCGGCGGTGACTACAACGCACTCTCGGTGGGATTGGGGCGTGATCTGTTGGCGCTTGGCGCGTTGTCGTTCGATGCCACGCAGTCACGCGCAAAATTGCCGGAAGACGGCGTAATGACCGGCGGTTCCTACCGTTTGAGTTATTCGAAAAACTTTGACGACTATGACAGCCAGGTCACCTTCGCGGGTTATCGCTTCTCCCAGGAAGATTTTATGAGCATGGGGGAGTACCTCGATTCGCGTTATGAAGGCGGACGCAGCGGCAAGAGCAAGGAGATGTACACCATCACCTTCAACAAACAGTTCCGTGAACTGGGGTTGAGCACCTATCTCAACTACAGCCATCAAACCTACTGGGACCGCGCTGCCAACGATCGCTACAACCTGATGGTATCGCGTTATTTCGATATCGGTACTTTCAAAAATGTCAGCGCGTCGCTGTCTGCTTATCGCAACCGTTACAACGAGCGTAACGACGACGGGATGTACTTGTCCTTGTCGATCCCCTGGGGCAACACGGGGACGCTTAGCTACAACATGACGGTCAATCGTGACGATAACGCGCACCGCGTGGGTTACTACGACCGGATTGATGAACACAACAACTATCAGATCAGCGCGGGTGCCGCTCGCAGCGGCGCGACAACCAGTGGCTATTACAGCCATGAAGGCGATATGGCCCAGATTAACGCCAACGCCAGCTACCAGTCTGGCCGTTACAGCGCCATTGGCTTGGGGGCACAAGGTGGGGTGACGTTGGCACAGGAAGGCGTGGTGCTGCACCGGATAAATACGCCGGGTGGCACCCGGTTGTTGCTGGATACCGACGGCGTTGCCGATGTGCCAGTACGGGGTTACGGCAGCACGGTGCTGACCAACCGATATGGCAAGGCGGTGGTAACCGATGTGAACAGCTACTACCGCAACAAGGCCAGCATCGATCTCAACCGCCTTGGGGATAACGTTGAGGCGACCCGTTCGGTGGTGCAAGCGACCTTAACGGAAGGTGCCATTGGTTATCGCAAGTTTGATGTGATTGCCGGTGAGAAAGCGATGGCCATCATCAAACTGGCCGATGGCAGTGAGCCGCCGTTTGGCGCGACGGTAATGAACCGACGCAAGCAGGACACGGGGATTGTCAATGATGGCGGCAGTGTCTACCTGTCGGGGATTAATCCGGGTGAAGTGATGACGGTGCATTGGAACAGCGGTCCGCAATGCGAGATCCAGCTACCGGCATTGCTGCCTGATGAGGTGTTGATGAACACGTTGTTGCTGCCTTGTCACCCTTTGGGCACCCGTAAACCGCCTTCGTCACCTGAAGGCATTAAGGCTGCGCAGGTTACGCCTGTTACCTGACCACATTCAGGGTGAGGCCCGCCTCACCGTTTAACCGCCGGTCAGCCAGCTGCACTGGGGCTGGCTGATAATTGCGAAGAAAATGATGAATAAGATGATGACCAAACAAAAAATCTCACTTTTGAGCACGTTCGCCACCGTTGCCGTTCTGTCAGCCGGCACGGTTGTCATGCCTGCTGATGCGGCCATTGCCCTGGATCGCACTCGTGTGATCTTTGACGGTGACCTTAAGACCATGAGCCTCAACATCAGCAACCAGAATAAGCAATTGCCTTATCTGGCGCAGGGCTGGATTGAGGATGAACAGGGCAACAAGATCCAAAGTCCGTTCACCGTGCTGCCACCGGTACAGCGGCTGGAGCCCGGCAAACCGAGCCAGGTGAAAATCCAGGCCTTGCCTGCCGCGCGCCAGCTGCCGCAGGATCGGGAAACGCTTTATTACTTCAACCTGCGTGAAATACCGCCGCGTAGCGATAAGCCAAATACCTTGCAGATAGCGTTACAGACACGTATCAAAATGTTTTATCGGCCGGGCTCAATAGCACCGCAAAAGAATCAGGCCCCCTGGCAGGAAAAACTGACATTGACCCGACAGGGTGACAAGTACGCGGTGAATAACCCGACGCCTTATTACGTCACGATTGTTGAGGCCAATGCCCGTAAGGAAGGAAAGGGGATCGCCGCTTTTGAGCCAATGATGGTGGCGCCGAAAGCCAGTGCCTCGTTGAACCTGTCTACCTCGGTGTTAGGGGGCAGCCCGGTGCTGACTTACATCAACGATTACGGCGGCCGACCGCAACTGACGTTCCGCTGTACCGGTAGCACCTGTCAGGTTGTGCCTGCCAAAAAATAACCGAAAACCGCGGTGACTACGGCAAGCAAGGAAGAAACGGTTTTAAAGACAGCGGAGTGAAATAAACCATGCAAGGAAAGAGCCCAATGTTGTCAGGAAAGGCCTATGACCGCTACCAACGCCGCACTATTGGCCTGACGGTACTCGCCGCGCTGATGATCCCGCTGACTGCGGGAATGATTTTAATGCTGATACCCCAGGCAGGTGCAGTAGATAACTGGGACGTGGAGGGGGCCAATGGCACTTTGCACGTCTATGGATCGCTGACCGAGAGCGCCTGCAGTCTGGAGATGGCTACCGCTCGACAGGAAGTATGGCTCGGCGAAACCGGAACGGCGCAGTTTCAGCATCCTGGCGATCGCGGCACGCCGGTGGCGTTTGAACTGAGATTGAAAGACTGCCTGCGGGCACCGGCGAGCAACCGGGATGCCTGGACCGGCGCTTTAGCCTGGAGCGGCAGTCAGCCCGCGGTGTCGCTGGCCTTTATGGCACCTGCCGACAGTAACGCGCCGCGCCTGATCAAGGTGTCGGGCGTAACGGGATTGGGGTTGCAGTTGGCGGATGCAACCGGGTTGCCGGTACGGCTCGGAGCCCGTAACAAACCCGTCCTGCTGACGCCGGGACAAAACACC
Source organism: Serratia proteamaculans (assembly GCF_008830365.1). Taxonomy (GTDB): domain Bacteria; phylum Pseudomonadota; class Gammaproteobacteria; order Enterobacterales; family Enterobacteriaceae; genus Serratia; species Serratia proteamaculans. The sequence continues at coordinate 351,947 of NZ_WBKI01000004.1, forward strand.
CTGACGTACACCGTGACGCCAGTACGCACTCCGGCAACGCTGGGAGCTGGGGCCTATCGCGCGGTGATCGATTTTCGCCTGTATTACGACTAAACGTTTGAAAACTGTGTGGCTAAAGGGCAAGCGCAACACCGATAAAAGGGAGTGTCATCATGGGCGTGAAAGAAAGGTACTGGCGCAGGGCCGTTAGGCTGGGGGTTGCAGGGGCGATGTTGGCGGGGGTTATCGGCCAACCGGCGGCTGCAGAAGAAAATATGCGTTTTCACGGTACTCTGGTGGCGGAACCCTGCGTGATCCCGCCGGGCGAAGAGGAAATACAGCTCGATTTCGGCACCATTGTCGATAAATACCTGTATCTGAATACCCGCACCCATAGCCAGCCTTTTGCTCTGCATCTGGCCGAATGCGATCTCAGCCTGGGTAATACGGTTTCGATCACCTTTAGCGGTACGGAAAACGCCAAGCTGCCCGGCCTGTTGGCGCTGGACGGCGGCAGTAGTGCATCGGGGGTGGGGATCGGGCTGGAAACTCAAGAGGGTAAAGCGTTGCCGCTCAACAGTGCCAGCGAAAAATTCCGGCTGTCAGCGGGGAGCAACATGATCAACCTGCAGGCCTATGTGAAGGGGGAGCCTGAGGCGATCCAAAACAAGTCAATCGGGCGCGGGACATTCAGCGCGGTAACTACCTTTACCCTGGAATACGAATAGCGATCCCGGCGGGGTTTGCTTGTTTTCCTGATTATGGTTTTGGCGGGTCTTCATTGGCTTTTAGGGTGCGTTTGACGTGTTGCGAAGAAATAAAGGATTAATCGCCTGTTTCATCGGCTTGCCGATAGTGTCGTGGTGTTACTTCCCCAATATGGGCGGCGTTGGGTTAAGTCTGCCTTTTAATCCGCTGGTTTATGCCGCCATGGCAGTGATGGTGCTGTTGATTTGGTGCGGTAAGCCACTGCGTCGCGGCATCGTTTTCACGCCGACCTCCAGGTGTTTAACGATGGGCGTGGTTCTGTTAGCTGTGCCGCTGGCCTATGGGCCGGCTGCGGGATTTTCCTCCGCTGCATGGCGTGTTGCGGCTCTGCTGGCCGGCTGGATTTTTTATTGCAGCGGGTTGCAGGTGCGCCTGCCTTTTCGTTTGCGCCAGCCGTTGCTGGTGCTGCTGCTGGCCATCGTTGCCGGTCAGGCCGTTATTGCTGTATTGCAGCTGTTTTTGCCAACCTGGAACTGGGTGCCACTGCGAGGGGCCAGGGTTTACGGCATCTTTCAGCAACCCAACGTGTTAGGCAGTTTTATCGCCACCGGGCTGGCTTTGACGCTGATGCAGTGGTTGTTGCCGGGCTATGTTCTGGTTGTTTCACGTCGGGAGGGCGTCCGCCGAGTCGCTCTTTCCTTGCTGTTGGTGCTGTTCTCTGCCGTGCTGGTCTGGATACAGTCGCGCGCAGCCTGGCTGGCAACCCTGCTGCTGGTGCTGGGTTTTTGGGGGTGTTTCCGCCATCACTTTGCCCGCGGATTACTGAGCGCATCTTTGTTGATAATGCTGGGTACGGCGCTGGGCGGCGTTGTCATGCTGTGGCCGGAGAGCGCAGGCGGCGTGCGTTACATCTCACACGAAATGTCCAATCAGGCCCGTTTGGCGATGCTGCAGGACACGCTGAAGATGATCGCTGCGCATCCTTTGTCCGGCTGGGGGTACGGCAGTTTTGAGTACGCTTTTCAGCATTTTCGCATCGAACTGGTGCCACCCACACGGGTGCTGGAAATTGCGCGTCATCCGCACAATGAGCTCCTGTACTGGTGGGTAGAAGGGGGATTGGTCGCGTTGTTGGGCATCAGTTTGCTGATCCTGGGCGGCGGACGATTGCTTTTACAGGTGTTCAGGTATGACCGCCGTGCTTTTTCGACCGGTGCCGCTAATGCCGGTGAGACCAGCGCGCTATGCCTGGCTCTGTTACCCATGTTGGTACATACCCAACTTGAATACCCTTTCTATCTGTCAGCCATGCACTGGATGGTTTTCTTGCTGTTGCTGGCAATGGCAGACCGCCTTTCTTGCCGGAAAGTCGGCGTCATTATTCTCCCCGCAAAGGGACGGTTGCCGCTGCGCTGTGGCATTGGCGGGCTGTGCATGGCGACGGTTGTGATTATGGTGGCGATTTTCCGCGGAGGTCTTTCGCTGACGCAGGCCGAGCGCAATGGGCTGCGCGATATTCAGATCCTGGACGCGATGTCGCCGATTGCGCGATGGGGGCTGCAGGATCGAGTCAATTTTGATTCGCAAACGCATCGCTTACTGACCTACAACACCCGGCGAGATGACAGTGAACTTTCGCGCTATGCCGTCTGGGCTCGTCATTATCTGACGAGGCGAGTTGACGCTAATGTGTACGCCAGTTTGATTGCCATATTGCGTTATCAGCAGCGAATGGCCGAGGCCGAAAAGTATGGGTTTGACGCTGCGTTGTTGTTTCCCGCCGACCCGCGTTTTCGCCGGTCAACGGCAACAACGGGCGAGTAGTCACGGCTGGCTATGGCCGTGCTGGACAGGAATACATCTAAAAAAGGAAGCCGGAAAGATGATGGTGAAGCATATAAATCTTAGTGTCCGAGTGGGGATCTTGTGTCTGGTGGTGATGGGAGCCACGGCGTGTCAAAACCCGAAGTCGAGTAAACCCCTGGCCACCGGAAAGACCAGCACCACCAGGGAGATATCGGAGGAAACCTTACGCAAACAGCGAGAGGCTGAGCGGCTACAGCAGTGCCAGGAACAACTGGGCGCACTGCGTAATATCAATGCCAAACAGTTTCAACAGTATAAGCAGGCTTTCGACAGTTTGATGAGCGGCGCTTCGCAGTACGCCGGGGTGCGAACCAAGGTTAATGGCGATACCCAGGAGACCGTGGATGCGCTGTATCGCTATAAAGTTAATTTCCTGTGTGCCGGGGTGAATCAGGCGGTACTGACGGGCCTGGCTGAACGCGGGGAGCTGGTTAAATGATGCGGGTGTCCCGGCTGGCTTTTTTGGGGTTTACGGCACTAATGGTCGTGAGTAAGGCACAGGCAGATGAGGGCGTGCCCGCTCTGCTGCAATTTGCCGAACAATACCAACGTCAGAATGTTAAGCCGGAGACGCCAGCGAGCGATAAAGCGCGCAATAGCGAGAAAACGGCTGCGCCGAAAAAGAAAGACGACAGTCCCCGCCAGATAACCAGGCAGGCAGAACCCCCGAAAGTCGCTGCTTCGACGGCCTTTACGCTACGTCGGTCGCTGGTGGAAAGTGAACAACAACTGACCCGCCAACAGGCAGAGCTGGATGCGCTACGCCAGGAAATTACCGCGTTGCGTGCCGAGAAACCATCCGTTAGTGCTTCACCGGTGCCGCCCGACATGTCGCTCTTGCAGCAGTGGTTGGCGGGGCTGAGCCAGGCCTGGCGTGGTTCGCCGGATGCACAACGAACGGCCTCTTTACTGCAGCAAGCCCAACAGGACACTCAGCAGGCCAGAGAAGCGCAGGTACGGGCCGAGAGTCAATTAGCCAGCCTGACGGCGCAATTGTCCGCTACAGAACAAGCCAATCAGGACTATGAGCAGAAGCTGGCGGGGCAGCAGCAACAACTGGTGCAAGCGCAGATCGAGGCGACGGAATTAGGCAAACGCCAGCAGTGGGAAGTCACGGCTGAACAGTTAAAGGATGAAAAGAATCGCCTGTCCTACGCGGCCGGGAGTGCGCTTGGGCGGGATATTGATGGGTTAATGGCTGAACGCCAGAGCTGGGGCGTGCCGGTAGATCGCAATAGCCTGCTGGCCGGCGTGCTGGATGCGGTTTCCGGTCATTTATTGTTGCCTCCGGCAGAGCTTGCCAGGCTGATGGAAAAGGCGGATAGCGCCGCCGGCGCCGCACGAGAAAAACGGGTCAAGGCGCAGGTGCAACAGGATCAGGATTATCTGGCCCGTTTCAGTAAACAAAAGGGTGTTAAACAATCGGCAATGGGCTTTTGGTACCGGGTGGATTATGCCGGTGACCACGAGTTAGCGAAGGAGGCGGTGATTGATGTGGTGGTCAAGGAAAGGCTGACCGATGGCACCGTCATCCAGGATATGGAGCTCAGCGGTAAAGTCCTTTCGCAACCGCTCCAGGCGTATCCGCCTTTATTCCGGGAAGCGATTGGTCATCTTCGCAATCACGGTTCACTGACCATGGTGGTGCCACCAGAGTTTGCCTATGGCGAGGCGGGTTATCCGCCGAAAGTACCGCCGAATGCCACCATGGTTTACGAATTGCGTATCGACAATAGCCAGACACCCTAAGGGCGAATACAGCAGTGGTTTGGCTTAATAAAGGCAGGAGAGCCGGCATGAGTTCCATAATGACAATAGCCTTATTTGATAAGAACACTTTTTTCATCAATGGGTTACATGATGTTTTAGTACAGCATTTCAATTCGTGCGGTGTGCTGGTGCGTATCGTGGATATTGAGCAGGCCAATGAGGCAGATTTGGTGTTTCGCTATTTCTCCCCGGGCAATTTGAGCTGTTTTTGTCAATATGCGTTACCGTCCGCGGGGCGGAAACCCCTGTATTTTGCACTGCGTCAACCGGATAAGCGGCACTCTGCGGCTGCCAGCGCCAGGTGCGTGCTTGAGTCTGGGGTGATCCATCACGATATGCCTGTTTCATCAGTATTACAGGTGGTTATCGCTGGACTGGAGCGACAAAGGTTGTGGCCATTGGACAACCGTAACTATAAACGCCCTTGCGCCTGCCAAAGGATCCTGACGCTGCGAGAACAAGAGATCATGAGATGCATGAAGTGGGAGTTGGGCGTTACACAAATTGCCCACATGCTGGAGATCAGCGTGAAAACGGTCAGTAATCACAAGATGAGCGTGATGCGAAAAATGGGGTTCCGGCGCAATGCCGAGCTCTATGGCTGGCTGCGCAACAGTACCCGACCTCGGGCCGAATAATCGAACCTGTTCGATGCAGAGTCCGTATTTCAGAAAGCAAAAAACCGCCATAGGCGGGTTCTTCTAAATAGGGTGCCGGACTCGGACAACCGGCGTTTACGCCGTGTTGAACAACGCTTTAGCGTTGGCCCGCAGGGTGAGGCCTTTGGCCGAATAATCGAACCTGTTCGATGCAGAGTTCGTATCTCAGAAAGCAAAAAACCCGCCATAGGCGGGTTCTTCTAAATAGGGTGCCGGACTCGGACAACCGGCGTTTACGCCGTGTTGAACAACGCTTTAGCGTTGGCCCGCAGGGTGAGGCCTTTGGCCGAATAATCGAACCTGTTCGA
>NZ_WBKI01000005.1 GCF_008830365.1 Serratia proteamaculans
AGTTCGCCGCCTACGCCAAAGCCTTCCCGGAACTGGCTGCCGAGTTCAAACGCCGTGTGAACGGTGAACTGCCGGCCAACTGGAAAGCCGACGCCAAAGCGTTCGTTGAAAAACTGCAGGCCAACCCGGCCAACATCGCCAGCCGCAAGGCCTCGCAGAACGCGCTGGAAACCTTCGGCAAGGTGCTGCCGGAATTCCTCGGCGGCTCCGCTGACCTGGCACCGAGCAACCTGACCATGTGGTCCGGCTCAAAACCGCTGAATGAAGACCTGGCGGGTAACTACATCCACTACGGCGTGCGCGAGTTCGGCATGACCGCCATCACCAACGGCATCGCGCTGCACGGCGGCTTCCTGCCGTACTCGGCGACCTTCCTGATGTTCGTGGAATACGCCCGTAATGCGGTGCGTATGGCGGCGCTGATGAAAATCCGCAACGTGTTCGTTTACACCCATGACTCCATCGGTCTGGGCGAAGACGGCCCGACGCACCAGCCGGTTGAGCAGATTGCCAGCCTGCGCGTGACCCCGAACATGAGCACCTGGCGTCCGTGTGACCAGGTGGAATCGGCGATTGCCTGGCAGTACGGTATCGAGCGCAACGACGGCCCGACCACGCTGATTTTCTCGCGTCAGAACCTGACCCAGCAGCCGCGTACCGCAGAGCAACTGGCTAACGCCTACCGTGGCGGTTACGTGCTGAAGGATTGTGCCGGTACGCCGGACGTGATTCTGATTGCCACCGGTTCGGAAGTGGGCATCACCGTGGAAGCGGCAGACCAGTTGACCGCAGCGGGCACCAAAGTGCGGGTGGTCTCCATGCCGTCTACCGACGCGTTCGACAAGCAGGATGCGGCCTACCGTGAATCCGTGCTGCCGGCGGCGGTAAGCGCCCGTGTGGCCGTGGAAGCGGGTATTGCGGACTACTGGTACAAGTATGTGGGTCTGAACGGCGCCATCGTGGGCATGACCAGCTTCGGCGAGTCAGCCCCGGCGGAGCAGTTGTTCAAAGAGTTTGGTTTCACCGTGGACAACGTGGTGGCCAAGGCGCAGGCACTGCTGAAGTAAGCCGTAAGTAGGGGCGCCGCATGCTGCGCCCTGAACATGATGACGAAAACCCGGCGATACCGGGTTTTTTATTCCATAATTCGATGAATTTGCAGGTACTGCAGCAGCATAATGGTCTTGCCGTCTTTCATCCGCCCGTCGGCGATCATCGCCACCGCCTCGGTGAACGGCAGTTCCACCACTTCAATGTCTTCGTCTTCGATACCGCCGCCGGCTGCACGACGCTCATCGTCATGGTACTCGGCAATAAAGAAATGAATGATCTCGGTCACGCCGCCTGGTGACATGTAGGCTTCGAAAATCTTCTTCACCTCGCCAACCTGAAAACCGGTTTCTTCCGCCGCTTCACGGCGCGCGCACTGCTCCGGTGAGTCAGCATCCAGCAGGCCCGCACAGGCCTCCAGCAGCATGCCGCTGTCGTTGCCGTTAACGTAAGTCGGCATACGGAATTGGTTGGTCAGCACCACCGTGCCCTTGGCGCGGTTATACAACAAAATGGTTGCGCCGTTACCGCGATCATAGACTTCACGCATCTGCTGAACAGAACCGCCATCCTTGCGCTTCAGATCAAAAGTGTATTTGTGCAACACATACCAGTTATTCGACAACAGCTCTTTTTTCACATTCTCAATTTTCGCTGACATGAACCCTTCTTCTTTTCCGTTAGCTGAAACGCAAAAATGATACCGCGATTAAGCGCCGAAGTGACAAAGGATTTGCAACAAAAAACCCCGCAGTTCATCAAGAACTACGGGGTTTTTACCACCGAAAGCATTTAGAAGCCGTTAGGCACGTCGCGCATATCCGGCAGCTTGTGGGCGATCCCCTTGTGGCAATCGATACAGGTTTTGCCTTCGGTTATCGCCTTGTCGTGCATCTTCGCCGCCACGGTTTTCTGCGCGGTAAAGTCCATATACTCAAAATTATGGCAGTTGCGGCACTCTTGCGAGTCGTTAGCCTTCATGCGGGCCCATTCGTTGCTCGCCATCGCCAGCCGGTGCTGATCAAATTTCTGTGGCGTGTCGATCAAACCGAATGCTTTGGCATACAACTCTTTGCTGGCCTTGATCTTACGCAGCATTTTCGGCCCCCACTCATGGGGCACGTGACAATCCGGACAGGTAGCACGCACGCCGCTGCGGTTGTTGTAATGCACCGTGCCCATGTATTCCTCATAGACGTTTTCGCGCATTTCATGACAGCCGATACAGAACTGCTCGGTATTCGCCGCCTCCATGCCGGTATTGAAACCGCCCCAGAAGATGATGCCGGCACCAAAGCCCAGCAACAACAGCGTACCCAGCGCCAGACGACTAGGCCTGCGCCACCAGCGCCATAACCGCAGCAGCCGACCGGGCTTTTTTTCAGTGGTGGTGTGTTGGTCTTCGCTCATAGCTCCCCCGCTTAGTGCCCAAAGCCCGGCATGGGCTGGAAATCATTGCCGACAATCGGCGCCGCGTCGGTTTGCGGTACGTGACATTGCAGACAGAAATAACGACGCGGTGCGACTTCACTCAGCACCTTGCCATCCCGGTCCATAAAATGCGTCGGACTGATACGCGGCGCACCGGTGGTGCGATAATGTTCCACTCCGTGGCACTGCAGGCAGCGGTTGGTGTTCTTGCTGACCTGATAGCCATCAACGCTGTGCGGGATCATCGGTGGCTGATTGACGTAGTTCAGCGCCATCCGTTCCTGCTGTTTCGGCATCGAGATCGGCCCGCTGACAGTCCCGGACACTTCCGGGGACTTACTGAGATCAACATCACCAGCAGCAAACGCCAGACCGGCGAAGGCCAGCGATAACAAGGTAACCCACAGGGCAAGCGTCTTTTTCACAACAGGGCTTTTCATTTTTATTTGGCTCCCGGGTAATAAAATGGGGTGTTCATCGTGCAATTCGTCCGCCTCATACCTTCTGCAACTTCACCGCACATTTCTTGAAGTCGACTTCCTTGGAAAGCGGATCGGTAGCATCCAGCGTCAGGTTGTTCACCAGCTGCGCCGCATCAAAGAACGGCATATACACCAGTCCTCTTGGCGGACGGTTACGGCCACGGGTTTCGACCGTGCTGATCAATTCGCCACGGCGCGACAGCACCTTGACCTTCTCGCCACGGCGCAGGTTGCGGCTTTTGGCGTCCAGCGGATGAATAAACAACACCGCTTCCGGGAAGGCCCGATGCAGCTCCGGCACCCGGCGGGTCATCGAACCGGTATGCCAATGTTCCAGCACCCGACCGGTGGATAACCAAAGGTCGTATTCACTGTCCGGGCTTTCCGCCGCAGGTTCGAACGGCAGTGCGAAGATCACCGCCTTACCGTCCGGCTTGCCGTAGAAACGCACTTCTTCCCCGGCTTTCACATAAGGATCGGTACCTTCGCGATAACGCCACAGCGTCTCTTTGCCCTCCACCACCGGCCAGCGCAGACCGCGAGCCTGATGGTAGCTATCAAACGGCGCCAGATCGTGACCATGACCGCGCCCAAAACCGGCATATTCTTCAAACAGCCCTTTTTGCAGATAGAAACCGAAGTCGCGTGCCTCATCGTTCAACTGGTCCGCCGGGATTTCAGTCAGCGGGTATTTGTTGACCTCGCCATTGGCGAACAGCACGTCGTACAGCGTTTTACCGCGATATTCCGGTTTCTGTGCCAGCAGCTCCTCCGGCCACACTTCTTCTACCTTAAAGCGCTTGGAGAACTCCACCAGTTGCCACAGGTCAGATTTGGCCTCGCCCGGTGCTTTCACCTGCTGACGCCAGAACTGGGTGCGGCGCTCCGCATTGCCGTAGGCGCCCTCTTTCTCCACCCACATGGCGGTCGGCAGGATCAAATCGGCAGCCAGGGCACTGACGGTCGGGTAAGGATCCGACACCACCACAAAGTTGCGCGCATCGCGCCAGCCCGGCATGCGGTCTTCATTAATGTTCGGCCCGGCCTGCATGTTGTTGTTGCACATCACCCAGTAGGCGTTCAGCGTGCCGTCTTTCAGCGCGCGGTCTTGCGCTACCGCATGCAGCCCGACTTTAGCCGGGATGGTGCCGGCCGGCAGTTGCCATTTCTGTTCGGCTGTCTGGCGGTGCTTTTCGTTGGTGACCACCATGTCGGCTGGCAGACGGTGAGCAAAAGTCCCCACTTCACGCGCGGTACCGCAGGCGGAAGGCTGCCCAGTCAGCGAGAAAGGTCCACAGCCTGGTTTGGAGATCTTGCCGGTTAACAGGTGCAGGTTGTAACACAGGTTATTGGCCCACACGCCACGCGTGTGCTGGTTAAAGCCCATGGTCCAGTACGACACGACCTTGATGTTCGGATCGGCATACAGCTTGGCCAGCGCTTCCAGTTGGTCTTCCGGCACGCCGCTCATTTTCGCCGTTTTTTCCAGCGTGTACTCCGCCACGAAGGTCTTGTATTCGTCGAAGCTCATCGGATCCGAAGCGTCGCTGCCCGGGTTTTTCGCCGCTTTTTCCAGTGGGTCAGTCGGACGCAGGCCGTAGCCGATATCCGTCGCCCCACGGCGGAAGTTAACGTGTCGATTCAGGAAGTCCTGATCCACCGCGTTGTTTTGAATGATGTAATTGGCGATATAGTTCATGATCGCCAAATCGGTCTGCGGCGTGAACACCATGCCGTTATCCGCCAGCTCGAAGCTGCGATGCTCAAAGGTCGACAACACCGATACGTTGACTTTCTCGTTGCTCAGGCGACGGTCGGTAATGCGCGACCACAGGATCGGGTGCATTTCCGCCATGTTGGAGCCCCACAGCACGAAGGCGTCGGCCTGCTCGATATCGTCATAGCAGCCCATAGGTTCGTCCATGCCGAAGGTACGCATAAAGCCCACTACCGCTGACGCCATACAGTGCCGAGCGTTCGGATCCAGGTTATTGGAGCGCAGGCCGGCTTTCAGCAGTTTGGCGGCGGCATAGCCTTCCCACACCGTCCACTGGCCGGAGCCGAACATGCCAACCGCGTCTGGGCCCTTATCTTTCAGGGCCTGCTTGAACTTTTCGGCCATGATGTCGAACGCCTGCTGCCAGCTGACCGGCGTGAACTCGCCTTCTTTGTGGTACTGGCCGTCTTTCATGCGCAGCAGTGGCTGAGTCAGACGATCTTTGCCGTACATAATTTTTGGCAGGAAGTAGCCTTTGATGCAGCTCAACCCACGGTTGACCGCCGCATCCGGATCGCCCTGTGAGGCCACAATGCGGCCATTCTGGGTGCCAACCAGCACGCCGCAGCCGGTACCGCAGAAACGACAGGGCGCTTTGTCCCATTTGATAGAGTCAGCGCTGCCGGCCACTGCCTGCGCCACCGTAGGAATAGTCAGCCCGGCGGCTGCCGCAGCGGCTACCGCGGCGTTTGCTTTCATGAAGTCTCGACGACTGAGTTTCATGGCGTTACCTCACCTTGAGTGTCCTGCTGGTGATAAACCAGCGATACCGCCAGCACGCCATCCAGATTGCGTACCGACTCAATTTTTTCCAGCAGCTGATGAGAACAAGCTGCCTGCATCACTACCACCAGCTTGCCGTGCTGCGGATCCTGCGCCGGGATTTCCGTGTCCGTTATCGCCAGCAAGGCCGTTATCAGTAGTGGAATTTTTTCCGGTCGCGCCTGCACTACCAGCCCGCTGACGTGCCATTCGCTATTCATTATTATTTTCGCTCCGGGTTAAGGTGACGGCGTCGGCCGGACAACCGGCGACACAGGCGCCACAGCCATTGCAGGCTGCGATGTCCAGCGTCGGTTGTGCCATTTCGCCCAGACGTGGCCGAAAGCGGATCGCCTGAGTCTCACAGCTATCCTGGCAACTACGACATTCCACGCCCCGCTGCGCCAGACAGGCGCTACCGAATACCGCATGTTGCCGCCAGGGGGTTTCTGCCAACGGGCGAAATAGCGGTTCTTCGCAGGCCTGTACGCAGAGCCCGCAAAACGTGCATTCCGCTCGCTGAAAATCAATTTCGGGAAAACCGCCGCTGCCGCCGATCAGCACCCCGGTTTCGCAGGCGCGAACGCAGGCCTGGCAGCGAGTGCAACCGGCAATAAAAAGGGATTCTTCCAGCGACCACGGGGGGCGGATCGCTGCGGTTGGCTGACGCCATTGTCCACCGAGCAGTTTGCGTCGCGACAATACGGTCATGCTGTTTTTCCTCGACGTTGCAAACACGCCACCGCGCGTAATAAATAAAACCTGTTTTTGTATTGTTATTGTAGTCGTTACCAGAGAACTTCCCGTTGCCGCCATGACGCGAAAGGCGACAGGAATAAACCCTGAGAAAGACGGGGGTAAGATAAGAGGATAGCCGGGGGTATATAATTACCCTAAAGGGGTAATTGCGGGGGTAGCTTGCGCCAGATCAATCTATTTCCGCTCTCAATGGGTTATCGGCCGCAGGAACGCCAGCCAGACGCTATCTAGTTGATTATATAGCGTCTGAATTTTGTGGTGATGCAGACCCACTTAATGCAAAACGCAGTGCATTTTAGTTGCAAAACTTATAATTTTGCTTTCGAATGAAACCCGGCGATGCTCATCGCCCACCAGAAAAGGATGCATGATTGCTTGTTAAACGTTCAGTGACCAGCAGCCTGGCCAAGGCGCTGTTTTGCATTGTAATTTTGTCCGTGCTCTCCACCGGGCTGGCGCTGACCACCGTTGCTGACAGCCTGCGCGACGCCGAAGCGGTCAACATTGCCGGTTCACTGCGCATGCAGAGCTACCGACTGGCCTACGATCTCACCCGCCCGGCTCCGGAGCTGGAGCAGCACCTGTTGCAGTATCAGCAATCGCTGCAGGCCCCGGCATTACAAAAGCTGGACCGTTTTTACGTGCCTGAGGAGGTGCGGGAAAAGTACCTGTCGCTGCAGCATGCCTGGCAACCGCTGGCGCAGCAGATCCGAGCCGGCCAGTCGGCCGACTATCAGGCCAATATCGCCGGCTATGTTAACCAGATTGACCATTTTGTGTTGGCGCTACAGCGTTATTCCGAGCTGAAACTGACCGCCGTGGCGGCCATCAGCGTATTGGGTTTTATCGCCATTATCGGCCTGGTCCTGTTTTGCATCCGGTTTATGCGCCGTCAGGTCGTGGCACCGCTGAAGCACCTGGTGGATGCCAGTCAGCGCGTGCAACAGCGGGATTTTAACCACCCGCCGCTGGATACCGCCCTGCCGAACGAACTCGGGGTATTGTCGCAGGCCTTTACCGCCATGTCGGGCGATCTGGCCAAGTTATATAACTCGCTGGAACAGAAAGTGCAGTTAAAAACCCAGCGGCTGCAACAGGCGAACAAGACGCTGGAGGTGCTGTACAGCTGCTCGCAAGCGTTGAGCGTGCGGCAGATAGACCAGCAGGCATTCGAACAGATCCTGCATATCGTGCGCCAAAGCGAGGATTTGCACTGCATCCGGCTAAACGTGGCGGACAACCTCAGTGAATGGCAATTGCACAGCGGTAGCCCTTCGCCGACGCTGGCGTGGCAATCGTTGACCATCATCCAGGGCGGCAAACCTCTGGGTGAACTGAGCTGGCAGCATCAGGATCATCCGCCACACCCACATCTGATGCAAAGCGTGGCCAACATGCTGAGTCGTGGGGTTTATTTTAACCGGGCGCAGAAACAGCATATGCAATTCTTACTGATGGAAGAACGCGCCACCATCGCCCGGGAGCTGCACGATTCTCTGGCACAGGCCCTGTCATTCCTGCGTATTCAGTTAACCCTGCTCAAGCGCAAACTGGCGGGCAGTGCCCCTGAAGCCCAAGAGATCATTACCGATTTTGACCAGGCGCTGGCCGATGCCTATCGTCAGTTGCGCGAGTTGCTGACCACCTTCCGCCTCAACATTCAGGAGGCCGATTTGAACACCGCGCTGCAGCAGTTGCTGACGCCATTAAAGGTTCTTACCGACGCGCGGATTCAGTTACACTGTCGGCTTTCTTCCCAGGCGCTCAATGCCCAGCAGCAGGTGCATGCACTGCAGATTGTGCGTGAAGCGGTGCTCAACGCCATCAAACATGCCGAAGCACAGGAAATCGTGATTCGCTGCGAAATGACGGCCGAGGGGGATAACAGTATCAGCATTGCTGACGACGGCTGCGGCATTGCCAGCCTGAATGAACCTGAAGGCCACTATGGCCTGACCATCATGAGCGAACGCGCTGCGCGACTGGGAGGAACGCTGCGCATCCAGCGGGGTGAGCCGGACGGCACGGAAGTCCGTCTGACATTCCCGCCATAAAATCAGGACAGTTCACCCTTCGTTACGGTTTAGCGAAGTCTAACGGTCATTTCAGGATGTTCATGGCGCCAATTGCCACTATTTTATAAGAGTCTGTCCCACTGTGAAGCGTGCTGCACAGCGCGTTTGAGTGGCTTTACTCGCTACAGGGAGCATATTTCATGGTGATGAAGAATTACCGAGTGATGATCGTCGACGACCACCCGCTGATGCGCCGCGGCATCAAACAACTGCTGGGGCTGGATCCGCTGTTTACCGTGCTGGCCGAAGCCAGTAACGGTAACGAAGCCATTACGCTTGCGCTGCAACACGCGCCGGACGTCATTCTGCTCGATCTGAATATGAAAGGTTTATCCGGTCTGGATACGCTGAAAGCGCTGCGCAATGAAGGCGTGGATGCCCGCATCATCGTGCTGACGGTGTCAGACTCACGCAACGACGTGTATACGTTGATCGACGCCGGTGCCGACGGCTACCTGCTGAAAGACAGTGAACCGGAACAGTTGCTGGAACACATTCGCGCGGCGGCGGAAGGACAGAACGTGATCAGCGACGCGGTGGCGGACTATCTTTCATCCCGCAGCGAACAGCACGATCCCTTTGCCGAACTGACCGAACGCGAGCTGGACGTGTTACAGGAAGTGGCGCGCGGCCTGTCCAATAAACAGGTAGCGGCGCAACTACACATTTCTGAAGAGACGGTAAAAGTGCATATCCGCAACATGCTACGCAAGCTGGACGTGCGTTCACGCGTGGCAGCCACGGTGATGTATCTGGAGCACAAGAGTCATTGATACTTCCCCGGCGTGCCGGGGAGGCTTTATTCAATCGCGGCGAGCAGCGTCTGATGGTGCTGGTTAACCCAGCCCTTGTTGATCGGCCCCCAGTTTTCCAACTGGTAGAAACCGTCGTTATTACGTACGCCCTGCTGAACAAACTGCAACTCCACCCCCAGGCCTGGCAAGGCTTTCAACACGTCTTGCAGAGTACGGCGCGGCCAGCCGGTCAACTCCATCAGACGTGGAACATTGGGCCGTTCGCTGTGGCTGATCAACCAGCATAGATAAAGACGACGGGCAAATACCGGGTTAATTTCCATGCCTTGCTCCTGCATTAATATGAGTCCTGATGATTTCCCGTGATTCCTGATCGGTCAGGCCTTTGATAGTAATAAAATTGTCTTAATGGCGTAATTAACAGCAATAGCAGCACCATTGCAGGTTTCTACTACCGTTATTTACATTATCTCCTTTTTTTCTCCACGCTTTACTCCTCCTACCCGAGTAAAGTGCATAAGCGCCGGAATCCTTCCCAGCCGCTGATAAACGCAATTCCGATGCGTCTTAAAGATAGAACAAGTCATAACGAGGTTCGCGCTGCATGGCCAATTTTTTTATTGATCGCCCGATTTTCGCCTGGGTTCTGGCAATTATTCTTTGCCTGACCGGCGCCTTGGCGATTTCTTCCTTACCGGTAGAACAGTACCCGAACCTGGCACCGCCGAACGTTCGTATTAGCGCCAACTACCCCGGAGCCTCGGCGCAAACGCTGGAAAACACCGTCACCCAGATTATCGAACAGAACATGACCGGTCTGGACAACATGATGTACATGTCGTCGCAGAGTACCAACACCGGGCGTGCCACGGTAACGCTGACCTTTGAGGCCGGCACCGATCCCAACGAGGCGATGCAGCAGGTGCAAAACCAGCTGCAGGCGGCGATTAAGCGACTGCCACAGGCCGTGCAAACCCAGGGCGTGACGGTCTCGAAATCCGGCGACACCACGCTGATGATGGTGGCCTTTGTCTCCACCGACGGCAGCATGGACAAGCAGGACATTGCCGATTACATCGTTTCCAACCTGCAGGATCCACTCAGCCGCATCAACGGCGTGGGCAGCATGGACGTTTACGGTTCGCAATATGCCATGCGCATTTGGCTCGATGCCAACAAGCTCAACAGCTACCAGCTCACCACCCAGGACGTGGTTACCGCGATCAAATCACAGAACGCCCAGGTGGCCGTCGGTCAGCTCGGCGGCACACCCTCCGTTGATAAACAGGCACTCAACGCCACCATCAACGCCCAGTCTCAGCTACAAACGCCGGAACAGTTCAAACAAATCACCCTGCGGGTCAACCAGGACGGTTCACTGGTGACATTGGGTGATGTTTCCACCATCGAGCTGGGCGGCGAGAACTATGACTATCTCAGCCGCTATAACGGCATGCAAGCCGCCGGCATGAACATCAAGTTGGCCTCCGGTGCCAACGAACTGCAAACCGACCAGTTGGTGAAAGACAAAATTGCCGAGCTGTCACAGTATTTCCCGCACGGGCTGGAGGCGAAGGTCGCCTACGAGACGACTCCGTTCGTTAAAGCCTCAATCAAAGACGTGGTAAAAACCCTGCTGGAAGCCATTTTGCTGGTGTTCCTGGTGATGTATCTGTTCCTGCAGAACTTCCGCGCCACGCTGATCCCGACCATTGCCGTACCGGTGGTGCTGATGGGCACCTTTGCCATTCTTTCGGCCTGCGGATTCAGTATCAATACCCTGACCATGTTCGCCATGGTACTGGCCATCGGGCTGCTGGTGGATGACGCCATCGTGGTGGTGGAAAACGTCGAACGTGTGATGAGCGAAGAAGGCCTGTCGCCCCGGGATGCCACACGAAAATCCATGGGGCAGATCCAGAGTGCGTTGGTCGGTATCGCCATGGTGCTATCGGCGGTGTTTATTCCGATGGCCTTCTTCGGCGGCACCACCGGTGCCATCTACCGTCAGTTCTCGATCACCATTGTTTCTGCCATGGTGCTGTCCGTGCTGGTGGCGATGATCCTGACCCCTGCCCTGTGTGCGACCCTGCTCAAACCGATCGCCAAAGGTCACCATCATGGTAAACGCGGCTTCTTCGGCTGGTTTAACCGCATGTTCAACCGCAACGCCGATCGCTACGAGCGCGGTGTGGCACGGGTGCTGCATGCAAGCACCCGCTATATGGTGATTTACCTGTTGCTGCTGGGGGGCATGGCATTGCTGTTTATCAAGCTGCCAACCTCGTTCCTGCCGCAGGAAGACCGTGGAGTGTTCACCGTACAGGTGCAGTTGCCGCCGGGATCGACCCAGCAGCAGACCACCAAGGTGGTGGAAAAAGTTGAGCAATACTTCCTGACCAAAGAGAAGCAGGACGTGTTGTCGGTGTTTTCCACCATAGGTGCTGGCCCCGGTGGTAACGGGCAAAACGTGGCGCGTATGTTTATTCGATTGAAAGACTGGGATCTGCGCACCTCCGGCGCCAACAGCTCTTTCGATATCATCGATCGCGCCACCCACGAATTTAACAAGATTAACGAGGCGCGGGTGATTGCCAGCAGCCCACCGGCGATCACCGGGCTGGGTAACTCCTCCGGTTTCGATATGGAACTGGAGGATCATGCCGGGCTGGGTCACGAAAAACTGATGGCAGCGCGCGATCAACTGCTGCAACTGGCCGCCGCCAATCCACTGCTGTCCCGGGTACGCCACAACGGTCTGGATGACAGCCCGCAATTGCAGATTGATATTGACCAACGCAAGGCTCAGGCGCTGGGGGTTTCTATCGATGACATCAACAACACGCTGTCGACCGCCTGGGGTTCAACCTACGTCAACGACTTCGTCGACCGTGGTCGGGTGAAAAAAGTTTATGTGCAGGCTGCCGCACCGTTCCGCATGTTGCCTGGCGACATCGATAAATGGTTTGTGCGTAACAGCGCGGGCGGCATGGTGCCGTTCACCGCTTTCGCCACCTCCCATTGGGAGTACGGTTCCCCACGTCTGGAGCGTTATAACGGCAGTTCGGCGCTGGAGATTGTTGGTGAGGCGGCAGAAGGCGTTAGCAGCGGTACTGCAATGATCGAAATGGAGAAAATTGTCAGCCAGTTACCGACCGGTTTCGGCCTGGAATGGACCGCCATGTCCTATCAGGAACGCCTGTCCGGTTCCCAGGCACCGGCGCTGTACGCCATCTCGCTGCTGGTGGTGTTCCTGTGCCTGGCGGCGCTGTATGAGAGCTGGTCGATTCCGTTCTCGGTGATGCTGGTGGTACCCCTCGGCCTGATTGGTGCCGTTGCGGCGACCTGGCTGCGTGGACTGGAGAATGACGTTTACTTCCAGGTGGGGATGCTGACCATTATCGGGCTGTCGGCGAAAAACGCCATTTTGATCGTCGAATTCGCCAACGAGCTGAATCAAAAAGGCCAGGATTTGATGGCGGCGACGCTGGAAGCCTCGCGCATGCGTCTGCGGCCGATTCTAATGACCTCACTGGCCTTTATCTTCGGTGTACTGCCGATGACCATCAGCAGCGGTGCCGGCTCAGGCAGCCAGCATGCAGTAGGCACCGGCGTAATGGGCGGAATGATTTCCGCTACCCTGCTGGCGATATTCTTCGTACCGCTGTTCTTTGTGCTGGTTCGTCGCCGCTTCCCGGGAAAACCCTCCAGAGCGGCCAAACCGCAAGACAGCGCAGAATAGCAGGCAAAAAAAAGCAGCGTCGGGAAACCGATGCTGCTTTATCTCGAACGAGAGTCTCGTTCCCAAGGTGCTTCAATTACGGACAAATCAACCAACCTTGTTTTCAGCCTCAACGCAGTGTCAGTTACCCAACATCTCTTCGATGAAGTCTTTCCAGTTTCCTAACTCACGATCAACCATAATAATTTACAACCTCAATTAATAGACGAAGCGAATTCTACGCCTGTTTTTTGAGCAAGTGAAGGGGGTTGGGAACGATGCCAGCCGCGAAAACCGGGGATAGTGCACATTTTCGTATTTATCTGATCAATCGATAATCCCGACTATTCCCTTCCGATCTTAATCCGTCCAAGCCAACGCAGAAAAGATCTAACCCGGCCGCTGTTAGCAAACGGCCGGGCTATTTACTCAGCAAAACTTAGAAATCAACGCGTAAGCCGAGGTTATAACGACGGCCCTCCAGCTGCGGATATTCCCCCCAACTGGTGGTGCGTTTTGGCGCGCTATCGAAAATGTTATACACGCCCGCCATCACCTGGGTGTGCTTGTCGAAGTGGTAAATCACCCCGGCGTCCAGCAAGGCGTAAGCACCGTAGCGGGTATGGTCACCGGTCTCCTCGTTGCGGCTGCGATAATTGACTTTGGACCAGACGTCCAGCGCCGATGCCGCCGCCCACTTGGCGGATAAATTGGCCATGTGTTTTGGGAAGTCATTTAGCGCATAACCCTTATTGACGCCGTTTTTCTGCTCGCTCTTGTTGAAGGTATAATTGGCACTAAGATTCAGACTGTCTGTCGCCTGCCAGTCTGCGTTAAGTTCGACACCGTAAACAGTGGCCTTGCCAATATTGAAATACTTATCGATCGATTCGGCGTTATAACCGTTAACCACGCAGGGGTGGTTGGCACTCGCCTCGCAGATATTCACCTCCGCGATCTTGTCCTTGAAGTCGGTATAAAACACCGTGCCGTCAAAGGAGAGATCGCGATTGTTGTTCCAGTACAGCCCCAGTTCGGTATTCAGGCTGGTTTCCGGCTTCAACTCGCTGTTGCCCACCGACAGATAGGGATAAGGCGGGTTGCTGCCACGCGGCGTAATGAATTGATCGGAGTTTTCCCGCAGCGACGGTTTTTTATAGCCGGAAGAGACGCCGCCCTTCAGTGCCCAGGCTGAATCGAGGATCCAGTTGCCGTAAAGTTTCGGGCTAATGTGGGTGCCAAAGTAATTGTCCCGATCCATACGCGCCGAGGTGGTCAGCGAGAAGTCATCGATGTTCCACTGCCCTTCGGCGAACAGCGCCCAGCCGTCGCGCGAAATTTTGGTGACGGGATCGATGCCCGGCGCCCGTTTGTTGTCGGCATAGAAATCGTCATTCAGCGTTTCACGGCTGTAGTTGGCGCCGAGGGTCAGGTTGTGCTCACCCAGGCTTAGCTTGGCCTGGCTATTCAGCACGTAATTCTCGGTCTGGATATGCTGTGGTGCCAACGTGCTGGTGTGGAAGGTTGACTCGCCTTTTTCGTATTGAAAATAACTGGTGGTGGCGATGCTATCTTCCGCATACCAACCCGAGTGGGTCAGGCTCAGGGCATCACGATCAAAGTCCCAGCCCCAAGGGGTGCCACCTCCTTTCTCCGTCCGGCTGCGTTTTTTCTCCCCCTTCACCAGGTTCAGGTCGAACAGGTTGGTTTCATTGGCGGCAAAACCGAGCGTCATGTCGAGCGACTTTTTGTTGTTCTTGCTGAACGAGTTGGGTTTTTCGTCCTCCCGACGATCGAGGTAATCCGCCGACAGGCTGAGCCCCAGAACATCGGGCACCAGCGGCCCCATCAGGAACAGGTTGGTCTGTTGGGTATTACCGAACTCCTGATGTTGTTGCAAGAAACTGTTTGCGGCAATCGAGCCCATCCATTCCCGTACGCCAAACGGTTTTTTGGTGATGACGTTGACCACGCCGCCGATGGAGTCCGAGCCGTACAGCGATGACATCGGGCCGCGGATCACTTCAATACGATCGATGGCCGCCAACGGCGGTAAAAAGCCGGCTTCGGTGCCAACATTCTGGCCATAGGGACGGGACTCGCCGGTATTCTGCTTAATGCTGTTGACCATGAACGAGGTGTAACTCGAGTCCATACCGCGGATCATGACGTCGCCGGAAACCTCAGTGCCGGCACCGTTGCTGACCGACACGCCAGAAATATCCTGAACCGCTTCGGCCACATCGCGGCTGTTCTGCTTCTCGAGCGTCTTTTGATCGATAACCGAAATGCTGGCCGGGGCATATTTCTTGTTCTGCTTGAATCCGGAAGCGGTGACCACCAGTTGGTCTTCCTGCGAGGCGTTATTTTTCTGCTCTGCCTCCCCTTCCTGAGCATAAGCCTGAGGGGCAATAATCAATACCAGCGCCATCGCTCTGGCTATTCTGCTGCGTTTTCCCATGAAGTGTTGATCAATCATAACCATTCCTAATAAAACCTGTTTCCGATTGGTGTTGTAGCCCGCAAAGCATCCAAAAACGGCTGACGCAGCAGGAGATCAATGGCCTTAGCCAACTCGTTCTGTACGCCAGCGGATAACCGCTGCTGATGGTGTTTTTATTTACAATTCTTCACGATTGACGGCGAATATAGCGGATAATCCTTCGCATTAAAACGAAATGAAAATTATTACGGAAATAAAAACCACGGGGAACAAGATCGAGAAATGCGGACGCCTCATGGGGTTATTTTAAATATTTTCTTATTTTTCAATAACAAAAATACATATCTTCATATGATTAATTAAATGACATTGATATTAATTATCAATATCATTAGCATCCTTGAATCGTAAACTGATGTAAAGGAATGTATATGAAATTGTCCCTATTCACCCCAGGCAAAGGTTTCTCTTTCAGCACCCTGACTTCCGCCATGCTGCTACTGTCTTGCTCAACGCTGGCGGCTGAGCTGCCAGAAAGCCATTTCCAAACCAAACCGGTAGGATACGGCCTGTATGAGTTGGCATTTGATGGCCAAAACAACACCTTGTTTGCCGCTTCTACGCCTTCATTCGCCAAAGGAAAAAACAGCGGGATTGTTTACCGTATCAATCCGGCCACGTTGGCTACAGATGGGAAAATCGTCACCCAACGTCGTGCCTTCGCCACCGCGCTGGATGAAGAACGGCATGTCCTGTACATCGGCAACACCGTGGACGGTTCAGTAACCATGATCGATACCCAGAGCGGTAAAGAACTCGCTACCGTCCAGCTCAGTGAAAGCATGAAAGAAGACCAATTCGTCCCGACGCGTGAAATGGTGCTCGATAAAAAAAATCAGCGCTTGTATGTCTCTGGCACCGCTCAGAAAGGCGTGCTTTGGGTGATCGATACCGCCAAGCGTGAAAAGATTGCCACCATCAGCAACGTCGGCGAATACCCCACCGGTCTTGCTCTGGACACCGAACGTGGCCATATCTACTGTGTTAATGGCGGCGGTGAACTGATTACCCTGGACGCCACCAGCCACCAGATCCTCAAGCGTCTGGTGGTGGAACCCGCTAAAAAACACTTCTTCTTGAATATCAGCCTGGACAGCAAAACCGGCCGTGCCTTCCTCACCGATCCTGACCTGCCGAAGGTGCTGGTTGTCGATATCAACAGCGGCAAAATCCTGCACCAGATTGAGGTGATCAACTCACTGGCGGTGCTGTTCAACCCGGCACGCAGCGAAATCTACATCACGCATCGCGAGGCCAAACGCATCAGCATCGTGGACAGCAATAGCTATCAGGTCAAAAACAGCATCGCCACCCACGCTTTGCCTAACAGCCTGGCCCTTTCTGCGGACGGCAATACCCTCTTTGCCAGCATCAAGCAGTCCAAGGAAGAGATGGAGAAAAAGCAGGATTATCTGCTCAAGATTAATCTCGGCGAACTATGAGGCAGGTAATGACGAGTTTTATGATTCGCCTCTCCGGTGGCGCACTGCTGTGCCTGCCGGTGATGGTGGTGCAGGCTGCGGGGGCCGAGCAGGCTCCCCGCCCACAGAAAGAAGAAACCCTGGAGGTGATCGCTTCACCGTTCAGCGATGACGGCAGCACCGAGAACACCGGCTCCTACACCACCAGCCAGATGACCACCGCGACCGGCTTGCCGCTGAGCATCAAGGATACGCCGCAGTCGGTTTCGGTCATCACCCGCCAGCAAATTGACGATATCAACGCTTATTCGCTAAAGGATATTCTGCGCTGGTCCACCGGTGTCAGTGAGAGCAACTACGACAGCGAACGCTCCTCGTTCAATTACCGCGGTTTTAGCGTCGATAACTATCAATATGACGGTGTTCCCACCTTCTTTGATTCAGGTTATTCCGGCGGTGAGTCGGAAATTGACTCGATCACACTGGATCACGTCGAGATCGTCAGGGGGGCCGCCGGCCTGCTGAACGGCGTCGGTAATCCGGGCGCGGCCATCAACCTGGTCAGAAAGAAGGCTTCCAGCCTTTCTCCTTTTGCCCGCGTCGAACTCTCCGCCGGTTCCTGGGATCATTACCGCACCACGGTCGATGTCGGCACACCGCTCAACGACGAAGGTACCGTCCGGGTGCGCGTCGCTGCCGCCGGCGAACGCAGCCACTCGTTTATGGACAGGCATCAGGAACGCAAAGGCACCATCTATGGCACGCTGGAAGCCGATCTGAGTAGCGAGACATTGCTGCGACTGGGGGCGGATTATCAGCAAAACCGGCCTAAAGCCTCCACCTGGGGTGGTGCCCTGCCAACCGGCTGGTTCAGCGACGGCAGCGAGATCAATTGGGATCGCCACTACAGTGGCGCCTCTGACTGGTCGAGCTGGGACACCACGCTCAGCACCCAGTTCGCGACGCTGGAGCACCAGTTCGATAACGACTGGAAAGGCGTGGCTAACTACACTCATAGCCGTCAGGCTTTCGATGCCAAAATGGCGATGAGTCTTGGTGGGCTGATCGATCCCGATACCTGGGCGGTGAAACCTTCAAGCCCTTATGCCGGGCGTTATGAGGGTTACCGCGATCAGCATGCGGTAGACCTGAAACTGAACGGTGATTTCAGCCTGCTGGGCCGTAATCACAAATTTGTAGTGGGCAGTTCTTCCGCCTGGCAGCACAGTTACAGCACCTATCGTAGTGCCAGTGCCTCACAATTGTTTAGCGGCAGCTTACTGGACTGGAACGGTGGCCTGGGCGAACCCGAGTGGTCAGACAAAATGCCGCAAATGGATTACCGTACGCGGCAAATCGGCTTCTACAGCAGCGCTGACTTTTCGGTCACCGACCGTCTGGATCTGGTACTCGGTGCCCGCTTCAACAGCTTTAAAAACACCACGACTACCACCGCAAACAAAGTCACTCCGTTCGTCGGCACGGTTTATAAGCTGACCGATCAGGTCTCTGCCTATGCCAGCTACACCGACATCTTCAAGGATCAGAACCGGCTCGACAGCAGCGGCCACTATCTGGCACCGATCGAAGGGGTGAACAAAGAGGTGGGTATCAAAGCCGCATTGCTCAATGACCGGCTCAATCTGTCGCTGTCGGCATTCCGCATCACGCAGGACAACCTGGGCGTGCTGGACGAAGACACCGCCAATCTGGACTGGCTGCAGCAGACCTATCATGAGAGTCAGGGTGCCACCAGCAAGGGCGTCGAGTTCGAACTGAACGGTGAACTGGCCCAGGGCTGGAACGCGCAGTTTGGCATTACCCACTTCTCGCTGAAGGACAAGGATAAGGTCGATCTCAACACCGAGCAGCCGCGCACTCGCATCAACCTGTTCACCACCTACCAACTGACGGGTGCCTTGCGCGACCTGACGTTGGGCGGCGGCGCACGCTGGCAGAGCAAGGTTTACGCCAACGTTAGCGGGGCCGATAACGGTGAAATGGTGCAGCGCAAAGCCGAGCAAGGGTCTTACGTTCTGGTCGATGCGATGGCGCGTTACAGACTGACGCCGCAAACTGCGGTGCAACTTAACCTGAACAACGTTTTCGACCAGAAATACTACTCACAGGTTAATTTCTACAGTACCCGCAACTATGGCGAGCCGCGTAACTTCATGCTGACGCTCAAACACGAGTTCTGATCGCTTGCAGTAAAACCGGCCCCGGATCGCGGGGCCAACCTTCCCTCAGCAATACCTATATCCCTTGTGCGATGAATTCTTCCGTAGTAGCGTGCAAAAGATACAAAAACCCCACCCACCTAAGGCCATGTGATGTCCCCTACGCTGACCATCGAACAACTGAAAGAGTTGGGCCGCTATCAGGAAGCGACCGAACTGGCGCAACAACAGTTACTGCAACAACCGGAAGACGCCGCCCTGCACTATCAATTGGCTTGCCTGTATGACGTTCAGGGCTTTGAGCAGCAGGCGATCCCCAGTTACCTCGCGGCACTGACGCGCAATTTGTCGGCAACGCAACGACAGGAAGCCTGGCTTGGACTGGGCAGTACCTACCGGGCGCTCGGCCTGTATCAACAATCGCTGGCCGCCTTCGACGAAGGGCTGAGCGAGTTCCCGCAGGCCAAAGAACTTACCCTGTTTCGCGCCATGACGCTGTACAACCTGGGTGAAACCAAACAAGCGGTCGCGGATTTGCTGTTGCTGCTGGCTGAAACCTCTTCGCATAGCGACATCAGCAGCTACCAGCGTGCGATCCGCCAATACGCCGCCGATCTGGACCGGATTGGCTAAGCGAGGTCACCATGGAAATCGTGACCGACCCGAACCGCTACGGCGTCGACTGGCTGCAGTTGGCCGGGCTACTGGAAGCCGCCGGATTGGGCCAGCGTGATCCGCAGGTTCTGCAGCGCGTTTATCAGCACAGCCAATTTTGCTACTGGGGCTACCTGGATGGCCGGCTGATCGCCACCGCCCACGCCATTAGCGATATGACTTCAGTTGCCTATCTGGCCGACGTGGCTCTGCATCCAGACTTTCAGGGCCAGGGTTTGGGACGTCAGCTGATGGATCGGGTCATGCAGGATTTAGCCCCGCTCGGCAAAGTGTTTATCTACTCGGTGCCCGACAAGCTGGAGTTCTACAAAAAATACCACTTCCGTGAGCTGACTACCGGCATGGTCTATGCCGATAGCGCGGCTTTAGAGCGACTGCAGCAGAATGGTTATATCCGCTGAAAAAACCTTAAAGGAACTCCCCATTGCTTATTGAAAACCGGCTGTCTCCGCAGGACTGTGCGAACATGAATGATATTCGCGCTGAAATAGACATGATGGACGAAAGCATCATCAAGCTGATCGCCCAACGCTTCGCCTACGTAAAGGCTGCGGCCAAATTCAAGACCAGCCCCGATGCAGTACGTGCCAAAGAACGCTTTGAGGCCATGCTGCTGCAAAGACGAGTCTGGGCCGATGAGCAAGGTTTAAGCCCAGAGGTGATAGAAAAAATGTATCGCGATCTGGTTAATTATTTTATCAGCGAAGAAATGAAACATTGGTCCCAGGATCAGGGCGAAAAGTGAACTCAATGAGGAAACCAACAGAACATGGCTGACTTATCCTGGCTGATGGAAACCGAACTGAAAAGCGAAAGCATCAGCCTTATCCCATTACGGAAAGAACATGCGTCACAGCTGGTTGAGGCGGCTACCGACGGCCGTCTCTGGGAACTTTGGTTTACCTCGGTACCCAATGAAGACACCGTAGAAGACTATATCAGCCTGGCTTTAAGTGAACAGGCAGCCGGGCGAGCATTACCGTTCGTTGTGGTGCATAACGCCACGCAAAAAATCATCGGCACCACGCGGGTTTGTCATGCCGACGGACAAAACCGTCGCGTTGAAATTGGCTACACCTGGTATGCCAAAAGCCATCAAAAAACCCCCGTTAACACCGAGTGCAAATTGTTGTTGCTCAGTTATCTGTTTGAATCCCTGGCGGTGATTGCCGTTGAGTTTCGCACCCATTGGCATAATCATGTTTCCAGGGCGGCGATAGCGCGCCTGGGTGCCAAGCAAGACGGTGTACTGAGAAATCACCAGAAAAATGCAGATGGCAGCTATCGGGATACGGTGGTTTTTTCCATCATCGACCACGAATGGCCGATGGTGAAAAAAAGCCTGAGTTATAAATTACGTCAGGCCAGAGAATGATTTCTGGCCAGTAATCTACAGCGTCTTCATCATAAAGATCCTGCTGGTACCTGCCGGCAGACAGGGCACTTCGCCAAAGCTCGTCCAGCCGTTCAACTCATAAAACTTCGGTGCCTGAAAGCTGATGGTGTACAGCACGGCGGAAACACAGCCCCTGCGTCGCCCTTCCAGCTCAAAGCGACGCAGCAACTCACTGCCCAGCCCTGAACCACGCAGCGATTTTGGCAGATAAAACAGATCGACAAACAACATACCCAACGATGAACGCCCGCTAATACCACCCAGCACTTCGCCGCTGATCGGGTCTCTCACCACTACCGCTAACGGGCGACGATCGTTGGTGCCGGTCACTTCATCGTTATATTGATTCAGCCCTTCTGCAATCAGCGCTTCTATTTCGTCGATGGCGCTTTCGGTGACTTCGATTCGGTAATTTTCCATGATCTTCTTCTTATGTAGGGTTACTGAGTAGCACAGTGAGATTAGCAAAAAATCACCGTAATAAACGCGAACGGCATTTTTTCAGCTTTCCCCTGCCTTTCAGACCATTGTACGGTGGAACTCCCCGCCATTTTTCGGCATGCTGGTCGCTGGCTTTCATTTCACCGCCACCGGCGGTTTACCACCGGCAGCTCGCCGGTGTTGGGTTGCAGAGAAGGTTCTTACTCCATGACGTTGACCATGTACGGCATCAAAAATTGTGACACCATCAAAAAAGCACGCCGCTGGCTGGAAGAACAGGGTGTGGCTTATCAATTTCACGACTACCGCGCCGACGGGCTGGACGAACAGCAACTGCGCGGTTTTGTCGAACGCCTGGGCTGGGAGCCGCTGCTGAATACCCGCGGCACTACCTGGCGCAAGCTGGATGAAGCGCAGCGCACCGCCTGCGACAATGCCGATGCGGCCATAGCGCTGATGCTGGCTCAACCGGCAATCATCAAGCGCCCACTGCTGGACGACGGCAACGGACACGCCCTGCTCGGCTTCAGTGCCGAAGGCTACCAGCAATTTATTTCCGAGGTGGCAGCATGATTTGTCCGGTTATCGAACTGGCTCAACAGTTGATTAAACGCCCGTCGCTCAGCCCGCACGATGAAGGCTGCCAGGCATTGATGATTGAGCGTCTGGAAGCCATTGGTTTTACCGTTGAACCCATGCCATTCGGCGATACCCTGAATTTCTGGGCCTGGCGTGGCGAAGGCCAAACGCTGGCGTTTGCCGGCCACACCGACGTGGTACCGACCGGCGACGAAAAACGCTGGGACAACCCGCCGTTTGAGCCAACCATCCGCGACGGCATGCTGTATGGCCGTGGCGCGGCAGACATGAAAGGTTCGCTGGCCGCGATGGTCGTGGCGGCTGAGCGTTTTGTGGCAGCCAACCCGCAGCATCAGGGCCGTCTGGCATTCCTGATCACCTCCGATGAAGAAGCCAGTGCTACCCATGGTACGGTGAAGGTGGTAGAGGCGCTGATGGCGCGTAATGAGCGCCTGGATTATTGCCTGGTCGGCGAGCCGTCCAGTACCGAACGTGTCGGGGACGTGGTAAAGAACGGCCGTCGCGGTTCGATCACTGCCAACCTGCACATTCACGGTATTCAGGGCCATGTAGCCTATCCGCATCTGGCGGATAACCCGGTACACCGTGCCATGCCGGCACTGAATGAATTGGTGGCGACCGAGTGGGATTGCGGCAATGAATTCTTCCCGCCGACCAGCATGCAGATCGCTAACGTGCAGGCCGGTACCGGCAGCAACAACGTGATCCCAGGCGAGATGTTCGTCCAGTTCAACTTCCGTTTCAGCACCGAATCGACCGACGCAACCATCAAACAACGCGTGGAAGAACTGCTCGAGCGCCACCAGTTGAACTACAGCATCGAATGGCGCCTGTCGGGCCAGCCGTTCCTGACCGCACGCGGCGCACTGGTGGATGCGGTGGTTAACGCCGTCGAACACTATTCTGAGCTGACGCCACAGTTGCTGACCACCGGGGGCACCTCAGACGGTCGCTTTATCGCCCAGATGGGCGCGCAAGTGGTTGAACTGGGGCCGGTCAACGCGACGATCCATAAGGTCAACGAATGCGTACACGCAGCCGACTTGCAACTGCTCAGCCGCATGTACCAGCGCATCATGGAGCAACTGGTCGCATGATCACGCCAGAAATGCTGACCGGGCGCTCGACAGATCACCTGGTGCCGCTCTGCGGTAACCACCGGTTGCAGCCCGCCGCCGTGGCCGCGTTCCTCGCCATGCAACAGGCGGCGCTTGCGGCCGGGTTCGATCTCCAGCCCGCCAGCACATTTCGTGATTTTGATCGTCAACAGGCGATCTGGAATGGAAAATTCTGCGGGCAGCGCCCAGTATTAGATAAGGACAGCCGACCGATCGACATCGCGACACTGTCCGCCGCCGAGCGCTGTGAGGCAATCTTGCGCTGGTCGGCTTTGCCCGGTGCCAGCCGCCATCACTGGGGCAGTGACCTCGATGTCTACGATCCTTCACTGTTACCAGCAGGGCAAAAGTTGCAGTTGGAGCCCTGGGAATACGAGCATGGCGGCTACTTTTATCCGCTCAATCAGTGGATGACGGCGCATATGGCAGAATTTGGCTTTTACCGTCCGTTCACCGAAGAAAGTGACGGCGTGGCGGTAGAACCCTGGCATCTGAGTTACCGGCCACTGGCGCGTGAAGCCGAGCATCTGCTGACGCCGGCGCTGCTGCTGGCAGCCTGGAAAAATAAGGACGTTGCTGGTGCCCAATGGCTTGAAGAGCATTTGCCATCGATATTTTCGCGTTTTATACGCCCTGAAGGAAAGGAGTAAATATGGAATGGTTAGCTGACTACTGGTGGATTATCCTGCTGATTTTATTCGGCATGATTATCAGTGGGATCAAAGAGCTGCGCCGCGTTGACGTCAAACGCTATCTGGCCGATAAGCCGGAACTGCCACCGCACCGCGATAACAACGCCGAGTGGGATAACGACGACGACTGGCCGAAGAAGAAATGATATCAGGGCGCATTTAGCGCCCTGAAGTTTATTTAAAAGCGATCAAATCGCCTCGTTTACCAAACATCGCTTCATCCCAGTAGCGCTGAGGCACGTAGTAATGCAGCCGTTCGAGGGCATCGTTCATCATGCCCTGATTGATGGCGTGCCCCACGTCTTCTTCCACGTCCAGCGTGAAATCGACGCCAATAGCCTGCAGCTGTTCTGCTGCCGCCCTGGCATGTTGCACCGCAATCACCGCATCCTGTTCGCCGTGGATCAAGTGCACCACGCAATCACCGAATGCCCGCTCCGGCAGGCTGGCAAAACGCCCGCTGAAAGCCACTACCCGACCGACCAGTCTAGGTTCTGCCTTCAAGGCTTCCAGCGCCATGATTGAGCCCTGAGAAAAACCGACCAGTGCGGTGCCGGCATCATTCACGCCGCTCTGCTGCTGCCAGTAACGCACGGTTTCGATAAACTGCGGCATCACTTCAGCAATGCGCTCGGCGCGGTTTTCCTCAGTCACACCCTGCACCGAAAACCACTGACGGCCGCTGCCGTTACCGAAGGCAAAAGGGCCACCAATGCTGACCACCAGCGCCTGCGGGAAGTCTTTGGCGAAATAGCTGCCAATCTCGCCCATCGCCTCTGGGGTATCGCCAACACCGTGAAACAGCAGGATCAGCTGCGCAGCCGGGGTTGCCGGGCTCTGTACAACAAAATGCTCATGTTTCATCGGTGACTCCTCGTATTGATCAAATTCTGCCCGACGCCAGCTGCCCGGGTTCCTGTCAGCTACTATACGCCGCTGAGAATTCAGGAAAATCGGGTTTTATTGAGCAACATCTTCAATTTATTCCAACGATTGCGACCAGTTGTGCCAGCGCAGGCAGTGCTGAGCATCAAGCTGCTCAAGCGCTAACCCCGCCTCCTGCCGCCAGCGGCGTAGCAAAGCCTTCTGGCCGCTAAAGCCAAGCAACACCACGCAGCCCGCCAGCGTCGTTTGCTGTTGCAGATGCTGACGCAGTGCGGGCAGCGGTAAAGGACTGGCTAGCAGTAAACGTTGTAGCGCCCCCAGGCTGGCCTCAAGCGGCCGATGGGCGAAGGCGAACCCGGCCAGTTCACGCCAGTCATCCTCGCCCAACTGGGTATCGCCGTCATCACCGGTGATTTCCAGTTGCAGATCAATACGCGACTGCAGCCAACGCCAGTCACGCGCCAGATGCTTATGCGCCGCATGCCGCAGCGCCTCACCCTGCTCACTCAGCGGCAGGATGGCCATAGCGGTGTAACAACCGCTGCTGGCTTCCGTTTTGCTGCCGATGCGCACCAGTTCAAAACCACAGGATTGCCAAAAGCGCCACAGCGACTCGGTGTAACCAAAGCTGACCGAGAGGTAATCCAGTCCCTGCGCTTGCCGACGTTGCTGCGCGATCAGACTGCGGGCAATGCCCTGCTGACGCAAAGCCGGTAATACCGCAATGCGGGTAATGCGCCGTGAACGCAGCGTCGGTGCCCACCACTGCCCACCATGTGCCGCCAGCGACTGCGCCACCAGGTTGCCGCGCGGTCGCCGCCGCCCGGCCCAGACTTCGTGTGCCAGTTCGGCGCTCAGACCGCCTTCCTCCACCAGCCACAATGCGCCGATGACTTCATCTTCAACCTGCGCCACGCCAAAATGCATGCCGGGCGCGTCCATCAACCGCCGTAAATCAAGCGGTGAAGTGCGGTAATGGGCGCTGCTTAACAGAGCGTAAAAACGCACTAACCCTTGAGGGTCAGCACACAACGCGCCTTGTTCTGCCCCGCTGATACTGACCGGCTTATTTGTCGCCGGCCAGAGTGGCAGTTCGTTGAACAACAGCGCGTTATCAATGACGCGTTCCAGCGCATCGCCCTGCGCCCAACGCATGGGCTGCTGTAACTCCAGTGGCTGGAACTCAGGCAACCCCGCGCAAAATTTCAGTAAAAACCCCCGGCCGGTGCCTTCATAGCCCTGTACCGTGGTGGTCAGCAAAACGCGGGGGAAATGGCTAACCAGTTGTTGCAGCAACGGGCCGGGGATCGCCGCCGCTTCGTCCACCAGCAGCCAGCCCACATCGCTGACGTCATGTTCGCGACAATGGGCCAACAACGCGTCCGGTGCCCAAAATTGTGCGCGGCCCTGCGCCCATTCACCAGCGACCTCGGTAGCCGCTCGGCTGGGCCCGGTGATCCAGCAGGTGAGCGGCGTGTTCGCCACCAGCATACCCGCCACCGTTGACTTGCCGCGCCCACGGGCAGCAGTCAGCACCCAAACGCCTGACTCAGCGCCGAGTAATTGTGCCAGCAACCTTTGCTGCTCGGGAGTCGGCTGGCCATCCGGCGCTTGCCACTGCCGGCGTATTGGCAAGGGCGCCAAAGCCAGCGGCTCATCCTCTCGCCAGAGCGTGACTTCGTTGTCCGCCGCCAGGTGTTGCTGTAGATGGTGAATAAAATTAGGGGTCATGATCGGCTGCGGGCAATCGCTCCAGCGCAGGCTGTCGTGGTCCGGCTGCTGATGCCATTGTTGCCATGGTGGTGTCAGCAGCAACAACCAACTGCCGGCGCGCAGGGTACCGGCCAGCACGGCCAGGGCTTCGACATCCAGGCCGCGGGTCGCATCAAACACCGCATGCAACCGCTCCTGCCCCAGCAATGTCCGTACCGCACCACTGGCCAGTGACGGCATAGCAGGCGGCGGATTTTCTCCCACCCACGGCCAGTCGCCCGGCAGGGTTGTCGCCAGCCGTTGTGCTTGCTGGCGACACCATTGCGGCTCGCCACTGAGCACCAGCAGGCGCCTGATGCCCTGCTGGTGCATAAGTTGTTGCATTGCCTGTAACATCAGGATCCAGACCTAAAAAAATGCCGGAGTCAGGCTCCGGCATGCATGTTAACGGGAAGCAAAGGTGTTGCAGGTGTTAGGATCACCGCTATCGAAACCCTGTTTAAACCAGGTGTAGCGCTGCTGCGAGGTGCCGTGAGTGAAACTGTCCGGCACCACTCGTCCCTGGCCCTGTTGCTGCAAACGGTCGTCGCCGATCGCCTGCGCAGCGTTCAACGCCGCCTGCAAGTCACCCTCTTCCAACATCTGTTGCTTCTCGGCATATTTGCCCCAAACGCCGGCAAAGCAGTCCGCCTGCAGTTCCATTTTCACCGACAGACGATTCACTTCCGCCTGGCTGGCACCCTGCTGCATCTGACGCACTTTAGGCTCAATGCCCAGCAGGTTCTGCACATGGTGGCCCACTTCGTGCGCCACCACATAGGCCTGGGCAAAGTCACCACCGGCCCCCAGTTTGGTTTTCATATCCTGATAGAACGACAGGTCGATATACACCGTTTTATCGCCCGGGCAGTAGAATGGCCCCATCGCCGCCTGACCGGTGCCACAGCTGGTGCGCGTTACGCCGCGATACATCACCAGTTTGGGTGGCTGGTAGGTTTTGCCCATGCGCTGGAAAACTTCTTTCCAGTTATCTTCGGTAGAGGCCAGC
Source organism: Serratia proteamaculans (assembly GCF_008830365.1). GTDB lineage: Bacteria > Pseudomonadota > Gammaproteobacteria > Enterobacterales > Enterobacteriaceae > Serratia > Serratia proteamaculans. Next base: position 27,485 of record NZ_WBKI01000005.1, read on the forward strand.
ACCACCGAGGTAAACTTAGCCAGTTCATCGTCTTTTGGACTGATGCTGGCGCTTTGTTGTTGAGTTTGCGGGCTAACGTCCCCGCCGTTCAACAACGGCGAAAGATCGATGCCGTAATAGCCGGCCACCAGCACCACCACCAGAATGGCGATACCGCCCTTGCCGCGAGGCACGCGGAAACCGCCGCCACCGCCACCCAGACCTGAAGACTGCCCGCGACGATCCTCAACATTGTCACTTTCCCGACGCCCTTGCCAACGCATATGTAAACTCCAGATTAGGTTTTTGTCATGTTACGTAGATCATTATAAATGCTCAGCGGCAAAGGAAATGTAGAATTTTTCTGGAAATGCAGACAGAAGGAACAGACGGCGGGGAAAGTCAGGGAAATAACGGGGCCGGAGAGACCCCGTATAGCGAGAAAACGCTTAGTCGAGTTTGACACCGATGCGGCGAGCCACTTCTTCGTAGGCTTCGATCAAGCCACCCAGGCTCTGACGGAAGCGGTCTTTGTCCATCTTGTCCAGGGTGTTTTTGTCCCACAGGCGGCTACCGTCCGGTGAGAACTCATCACCCAGCACCACGTCGCCATTGAACAAGCCGAATTCCAGCTTGAAATCGACCAGGATCAGGCCTGCGTCATCAAACAGCTTGCTCAGCACGTCGTTCGCCAGGTAGCTCAGCTCACGCATGCGTGCCAGGTGCTCTTTGTTCACCCAACCAAAGGTTTCACAATAGGACTCGTTGACCATTGGATCGTGCATGGCATCGTTTTTCAGGAACAGGTCAAACAGCGGCGGGTTCAGTACCAGGCCTTCTTCAATGCCCAGACGCTTCACCAGTGAACCGGCGGCGCGGTTGCGGATCACACACTCGACCGGCACCATGTCCAACTTCTTCACCAGCACTTCGTTGTCTGACAGCAGGCGTTCCATTTGCGTCGGGATACCGGCTTCTTCCAGTTTGCTCATGATGAAATGGTTGAACTTGTTGTTCACCATGCCTTTGCGATCAAACTGCTCAATGCGCTGACCATCCAGTGCTGACGTATCGTTGCGGAACTCCAACACCAACAGATCAGGGTTTTCGGTGGTGTAGACGGTTTTTGCCTTTCCGCGATACAGCTCAGCTAGCTTTTGCATCTTAGTTACTCCAATAAAAAATTGTTTTAAAAACGCTGCAAGAATGATGGGTATATTGTGCCAAACCTGCGACGCAAACGATACCGTAACCATCAAAGAAAAAGGGGCCTTGGCCCCTTTTCAGTTACTTAACGCTGGTTTTACTGAATGCTGACTGGAATGCCGCAACCAACCCGTCGTTTTGCGACTGGGTCAACGGCTTCCCTTTAGGATCGATAAATTGCAGGCTGGAACGGTTGTTCAAGTCACCCACCTGCAGTTTGTAATCGCCTTCTTTCAGCTCAGGGTCCTTGACGCCCAACGCATCCCAATCGCTGCTGCTCAGGGATTTGTAGGTTACGGCAACGGTACCTTGCGGACGGCTGCGGTCACCCACTTTCATCCCCAGTTTTTCCAACGCCGCCGGCAGACGATCCCACACCACGGTGTACGGACCGCGCACTACCAACATTGGCAGGCCGGTATCATCTGCGCCGCTCTGCACGTCCAGCGTACCGAAACGGTTGGCAGACTGGTTGCTCGCCAGGTTGTCCTGCTTGTCCAGGCCTTCAACCAGAGTGTTCATCATCATGCCGTTGTAGCGCTGTACTTCCGACGGATCGGTAATCTGCTCGGTTTTACCCTGCTGCTGCAGGCCGACGGTTTTCACCACCAGCGCCTGCTGGTAACCCTGCTGCTGTACGCTGATCTGGTAGCGGCCTTCGTACTGGTTGTCTTCATCCAGACGGTTCCACTTCACCCAGTCGGTAGTCAGGGTCTGAGTAGCGTCCTGACGTGAGGCGATCGCAATGTTTTTCGCTTGCAGCATGCTGGTCACGCGTGACCACAGGTTCTGGTTCTGCGGACTGTTTTCCAGCAGCAGCGTGCCGCTGTCGCCGGCATATTGCGCACGTGAACCGCTCAGCAAGGCCAGTGGCTGTACTGGCGGACGAATATCCAGTTGCTTGCCGACGCCGCCTTTCAGCGTGGTGGCCGGAACATCATAATTACCGCTTTGCACCGGCAGGATCATACCGGCTGGTGCGTTCAGTGGCTTGAGCACCGACGCGTCGAGGTAAGACTCATCGCCGCTAACCTGGCGTTTGTAACGCTGATCGGTGGTACAACCCACCAGCATCATCACCAGCGAAATACCCACGACTTTTGCTACCGTCGACTTTTGCAATGAATAAACCATCAAATTTCCCTTAGAGTTACAGCAAACCGGCGCTTTTCAAGGCGCGTTCCACTACCGGACGGGCAGCGTCGGTCAACGGCGTCATAGGCAGACGCATCGTATCGGTTGCCATCAATCCCAATGCCTTACAGGCCCATTTCACCGGGATCGGGTTTGCTTCTACAAACAAATCCTGATGCAACGGCATCAAGCGCTGATTTAAGCGGCGTGCCTCAGCAAAGTTACCCTGTGCTGCCAGCGCGCAAAGTTGCGCCATTTCACGCGCCGCCACGTTGGCCGTCACGGAAATCACCCCTTTGCCGCCCAGTTGCATGAAATCCAGACCGCTGGCGTCATCGCCGCTCAGCAAAATGAAATCTTCATCATCAACCAGCACTTGGATCTGACTTACACGACTTAAGTTCCCTGTTGCCTCTTTAACAGCAACAATATTCTTAATTTTGGCTAAACGCGCGATCACCGGCGGCAGCATGTCACACCCGGTGCGCGAAGGCACGTTATAGAGAATCTGTGGCAGCGCGGTGCTTTCGGCAATCGCCTTGAAGTGCTGATACAGGCCTTCCTGAGTCGGTTTATTGTAGTAAGGCGTGACCGTCAGGCAACCCACTACGCCGGTGTTTTCGAAGCGTTGGGTCAGCGAAATGGCTTCAGCGGTGGCGTTGGCGCCGGTACCGGCGATCACCGGAATGCGGCCAGCGGCCAGTTCCAGCGTCTGCAATACCACGTCAACGTGCTCGTCATGGGCAAGCGTTGCTGACTCACCGGTAGTCCCTACGGAAACGATAGCCGCAGTTCCACTGGCTACATGATAATCAATCAATTTTTTTAGGCTCGCGCGATCGACAGCACCTGTGTCGTCCATCGGCGTAACCAGTGCAACAATACTTCCCGTAAACATTGGCCATCCCCTCCACAAACAAGTCACTCATGGTACTTTTGCTGCCTATCCAAAAGCAAGCAAACAACGGTGTTGTAAGCGCTTGGCAGGCGGTTTTTTTTATGTTTACCATGGTAACCCCATTGTGCACGACAGGAAGCTCCATTTTGCCTAAGCCAGATGAACACTATCTCGTGATTACCGCGCTCGGTACCGACCGCCCCGGGATCGTCAATGCCATCACCCGCCACGTCAGCAGTTGCGGATGCAATATCGAAGATAGCCGTCTGGCCATGCTGGGTGAGGAGTTCACTTTCATCATGCTGCTTTCCGGCAGTTGGAACGCCATTACCCTGATCGAGTCCACCCTGCCGCAAAAAGGCGCGGAGCTGGAACTGCTGATTGTGATGAAGCGCACCAACTCGCACGAAAGGCCGCCGATGCCGGCCACGGTGTGGGTACAGGTTGAGGTGAAGGACTCACCGCACATCATTGAACGTTTTACCGACCTGTTTTACTCCAGCCAGATGAACATTGCCGAACTGGTGTCGCGCACTCAGCCGGCAGAAACTGACCTGCCACCCCAGCTCCATATCCAGATCACCGCACACAGCCCTGGCAATCATGATGCATCAAATATTGAGCAAGCCTTTCATCGCCTATGTACAGAATTGAAAGCACAAGGCAGTATTAGCGTTGTGAACTATCCACAGCATGATGAGAAAGATGGAGAGTAGTGATGACCCCATTGAAAGCCGGTGATACAGCGCCAAACTTTAGTTTACCTGACCAGGACGGTGAGGAAATTAATCTGGCCGACTTCCAGGGACAACGAGTACTGGTTTATTTTTATCCCAAGGCGATGACGCCGGGCTGTACCGTACAGGCCTGCGGTTTGCGGGATAACATGGATGACTTGAAAAAAGCGGGTGTCGAAGTTCTGGGCATCAGCACGGATAAACCCGAAAAACTGTCGCGTTTTGCCGAGAAAGAGTTGTTAAACTTCACGTTGTTATCTGATGAGGATCACCAGGTAGCACAGCAGTTTGGCGTTTGGGGTGAGAAAACCTTCATGGGTAAAACCTATGACGGCATTCACCGCATCAGCTTCTTGCTCGACGGCAAGGGCAAGGTTGAAAAAGTGTTTGATGATTTCAAAACCACCAATCATCACGACATCGTCCTGAGTTACCTGCAGCAATAATTTATACGAAGCGCAGCGGCCTGCTGCGCTTCGTTATTCGTTATTCCAGCCTATTCCTGTTCCGTTTCCACCCGCAGTTCGTCCGGCCAGGCGTGGATCACCGCCTTCACCAAAGTCGCCAGTGGGATAGCAAAGAACACGCCCCAGAACCCCCACAGCCCGCCGAAAATGATCACCGACAGAATAATCACCAACGGATGCAGGTTGACCGCCTCAGAGAACAGGATCGGTACCAGCAGATTGCCATCCAGCGCCTGCACCACCAGATAAGCGACGATCAGCGTCCAGAAGTCAGCCCCGATACCCCATTGGAACATCGCCACCACCACCACAGGAATGGTTACCAGCACCGCGCCAATATAGGGGATCAGCACCGAGACACCGACCAGCACCGCCAGCAGCAATGAATAGCGCATGTCCAGAACAACGAACACCAGATAGGTCGCTATGCCGACAATCACCATCTCCAGCACCTTGCCGCGAATATAGTTGGTGATTTGCTGATTCATCTCGATCCATACCTGCCCGGCCAGCCCGCGATTCCGTGGCAACACGCGGCGCACCGCGTTGAGCATTTGCTCTTTGTCCTTCAGCAGGAAGAACATCATCATCGGCACCAGGATCAGGTAAATCGCCAGCGTCAACAGCCCAACCAGCGAAGCCAGTGAGAATTTCACCACCGACTCCCCCATGCCCGACAAACGCCCACGCAGGTTTTCCGCCATCATATCGATGATACCGGCATCTACCAGCGCCGGATAACGCTTCGGCAGCGTCGCGGCAAAGTTATAGAACTGATTGAGCATGCCCGGCAGATCGGTCATCAGGTTGATACCCTGTTGCCAGGCGGTCGGCGCCACCACAAACACCAGCAGCATCGCAATACCGGCAAACATGATCATCATCATGCTCGCCGCCCAGTTACGCGAGCAACCAATGCGCTGCAGCCGTGCGGTCGGCCACTCCAGCAGGTACGCCAGCACGATGGCCACCAGCAGTGGAGTCAGAATGCCATGCAGAAAATAGAGAATGAGGAATCCGGCAACCAGGATCACCAACAGCGCGATGGCCTGCGGATCGGTAAAACGACGGCGGTACCACTGTAATAACATCTCCAGCATCAGAGAGTGCTCCTAGAGGTTTGACTGGCAGGCATTGCTGTTCCTGTAATTAGTATTATTGACCACACTCTGGCTATGCAAAAACATCAAGCGCTTAAGGCCGGGTATCAAGCGTATGGTTGTACCATGACGGCCATCTGCCAGCCAGCGATTGTCAGTACAGACAAGGGGAAAGACAATTATCGATTTAATGCGGGGAAGGTAGAGCGGCGGTTTAACTGCGAGTCAAACCGCCGCTACCCTGACCTCGGTGATTACCAACGAAAGCCTGCAGGAAATGGCATTGAGAAACGGATCTCGGGTGATTACGCTGATCAAAGCCTCATCCGTGCTGCTTGCCGTCAGAGCCTGACGGCATCCCCCTTGATATATCCGCCATCATGTCGGCGGATATATCCTCTCTTATTTGAGCGCTTGCTCGGCTAACAAGGCGACGGCGATGATCACCATCGCAGCACCTGAGATACGGCTAACAACTCGCGCCGCCTGTGGGCGAGTCTGCAAGACAGACTGCGAGCCAAATCCCACCAACAGATAAACCAGCCCACAACTGACCAGATGCAACAGGCCGAGTGCCAGGATCTGCGTCGGTATCGACCAAACGGCATGTGGATCGGTGAATTGCGGCAGCAGGGCCAAAAACAACAGGAACACTTTGGGGTTCATGCCACTGATGCAAACTCCTTTACTTGCCCAGCGCATCCATGAGTCTGAGCTCTGTTTCTCCGCGGAATTGGGTACAGGCGGGCTCATCAGCAGATTGATGCCAATCCACAACAGATAGGCCGCCCCCGCGACGGTGAGCACGCTCAGGATCAAGGGGTTATCTGCAACCAACACCCCCACGCCAGCCGCCACAACCACAATCGCCAGCAGATGACCAAACAGCAAACCGGCGACGGCGGGGACCACGACCCTGCCACGTATACCTGCCGATATGACGTATGCCCAGTCCATGCCCGGCGTGATGACAAACAGCATAGAGACCGCCCAAAAGGCCGCAAAAATGGCGAGTGTCATGATGGTTTAAGCCCCTGCCGAGATTGCTGTGTTATCCGTATCTTCACCTGACTTTCCTCATTATAAGACCCTGAGCGCCGCTGCAAAAACGCGCAGTCCCGAGCAGTTAATTATTGGAAAGAATATCTTTAGGGCGTTAAAATGTGCTGCCAATTACTTGCCTGAAAACCACAGGTTCGGGGAAATTCTTCCAAATGGATAAGATTGACCGCAAAATTCTTGCTGAACTACAGACCGATGGGCGACTTTCGGTCACCGACCTGGCCGAACGGATCGGGCTCAGCGTTTCTCCCTGTCATCGTCGGGTCCGGGCTCTGGAAGAGTCGGGAGTGATCCGGGGTTATCGCGCCCAGCTTGATCCCACCAGCCTGGGGTATAACTTTTCCGCGCTGGTTTTCGTCACCATGAGGGAAGGCGATCGCCACGCCGTGGCGGCCTTTGAGGATGCGATGGTGGATATTCCTCAGGTGGTGCAGGCGCAAAGACTGTTCGGTGATCCAGACTATTTGCTGCACGTGATCTCGCGCGATCTACCCGCATTCCAGCAACTGTATGACGAGAAGCTTTCCGCCCTGCCCGGCGTTCAACGTCTCAGTTCGACACTGGTGATGAAAACCGTGGTGCCTGAGCGCTCTTTTTTGCCGATGGGGAAATAACAACGGGAGCGTTTCCGCTCCCGTTGGTGACTTAAGTCTTAAGGCACAATCACAAAGTCTGGATTAGCGACGGCGAACAGCGCATCGCGATCCGCTGCCGGTGGGTAGATCCACTGGGTGTTGATTTCCTGTTTGATCTTTTTTCCTTCCTCACGTGTGAAGCGCACCTGACGGTCCCAGCCTTCGGTGTAGAGCGCTCCCCAGGAGCCGAGATCGAGGCAGGTCACGTACTTGGGCTGACTGTAAGGATAAAGAGGCAGCCCGGCCAGTTCCGCCGCAGCATTATGCCCGGCAACACGCCCCAGGCTCATCGCATGCTGGCAGGTCATCAGGTTATGATTCCCCCGCCCGTCGGTCGCGGCTTTGACCGTATCCCCGGTAACAAACACGCCGTCCACCGCCGGTGCATGCAGGAAGGCATCACCGACAATGCGTCCGGAGCCGTCACGCTCACCCGGAATTTGTGCAACCAACGGATGCGCCCGCACGCCGGCGGCCAATATCACCGTGTCGGTTGCAATGCGTTCGCCGCTCGATAACGTAACGCTGCCGGCATCAATCGCCGTAACGCGCAGCCCGGCCCGTGACTCAACGCCGCATTCATCCAGCGCTTGTCGGATCACCACGCCAGGTTCGGCCCCCATACCCGCCCCCACTTCTTCTGCGGTATCAACAATCACCACACGGATGTTCGCTTCACTGCCCAGAATGGCACGCAGGCGCATTGGCATTTCGGCCGCGCTTTCCAGCCCGGTTAGCCCACCGCCAACTACCACCACGGTGTTACGCGCCGGAGTTTCTGGCTGACTCGCCAATGCTTTTAGATGGGCGTCCAGTCGTTGCGCGCTTTGCAGCGTATCCACGTTGAATCCGTACTCGGCAAAACCAGCCACCGGAGGAATAAACAATTGGCTGCCGGTCGCCAATACCAGGCGATCATAATCCAGTTGTAGTCTTTGTCCTTCTGCACACTCCACCACCAGCGTCTGGTTTTCGCTGTCTATCTGCTCAACCAAACCGGCCAAATGACGAACGCCAATAGCGGCAAGCTGTGCCGAGATATCCGGACTCATGTTTTCCAACACCGCTTCATACAGCCGTGGGCGAATGGTGACGTTCGGCGTCGGCGAAACCATCGTCACTTCGATGCCCTCTTCCTTGCCGGCCAGCGAGATTGCCCGCATGGCGGAAACGGCAGCCCAAAAACCAGCAAAACCAGAACCGGCGATCACTATTTTCTGCGTCATGGAATAACTCCTTCATACACGTTTATCGGGTTGCCCGTACTGTTTTCCAGGCGAGTGGCGCCGTTCCGCTCCCGATTAAAAGGGTGCAGAAGGGCTACCGCCTGTGGCACACAGGCGGTAAAAAATAGTCAGAGAAAATACTGAGGCGTTATTGAGGCTTGGTGCGGGCCGGTTTGCCGCTACGCGTGGTGCGCTCGCTCATGCGCTCATCCATCCAGATGTTGACCTCACCGAAAAACCCTTTTGGTGCCTTGCGCCCGAAGCGAGTAGCGACAGCCCCCAGAGTTTGTACCGCCAGCGCATCACGCATGGCCTTTTCGGCCTGCAGCATCACCGCATGGATCGCACACTTTCCCGACACGGCCCAGTCTGGCGGGCTGTCGTCAAACACCGCACAGCGGCCACGCACCTCCTGGCAATCGAACAGCGGTTTGTGACCTTCAATGGCATCAATGACCTCAAGAAAAGTGATCTCATCTGCCGGGCGGGCCAACCGATAACCACCGCGCACGCCTTCGCTCGCGGCAACGATCCCCGCTTTTTCCAGCTTGGGAAAGATTTTGGCCAGGAAGCTGGGGGAAATGCCCTGCAGCTCGGCAAGTTCGCGGCTGCTAAGAGCACGCTGGTTATCGCCGACGAGCCAAAGCAGACAGTGGATGCCGTATTCAACGCTGGTAGTGATGTAAGCCATATTGGGTTTGCGGTGCACCTGTGAATTCAATAACACAGACTATATTAGTCCACGTTTAACCTGTCAATTAAAACGCAGACAAACATTGTCCTTGTTTTTAATCGATGGCCTGAGAGCGTCACTCCGTCGATCGCCATGGCGGTATTCAGAAATGAAAAATAAAGCCTTTCTGTCCGATTATTGCCGAACATAAGTTTCATTGTCGCTTTTGGCTGACTATGATGTGATCTGCCAACAGGCCGCCACAACGCGTGCATTTTTGTGAGCCAACACGCTTTCGCACTGATTGTTTTGGCGAGTCCGGCAGGGAACAAGAACTCTTAGGTGATGCTGACGTCTTAGAAATGACTATTTAAGGGAAAAGCCTGACTATGACCACCCGGTTGACCAAAACAGCGATTGCAGTACTGTTACTTGGCACGCTCAACGCCACGGCGATGGCGCCGGTGCAGGCGGAAACCCAGGATCAACTGCCGGATATGGGCACCTCTGCGGGCGGCACTCTGAGCATTGGCCAGGAAATGGCCATGGGGGATTTCTATGTGCGTCAGCTTCGCGCCAGCGCACCGCTGATCAACGACCCACTGCTGACTCAATACATTAACCAGCTGGGTAACCGACTGGTGGCAAGCGCCTATTCAGTGCGCACGCCATTCCATTTTTATCTGGTGCGTAACGACGAAATTAACGCCTTTGCCTTCTTCGGCGGCAACGTGGTATTGCACTCCGCTCTGTTTCGCGAAACCGACAACGAAAGCCAGCTCGCCTCGGTGCTGGCGCATGAAATCTCGCACGTGACCCAACGCCACCTGGCACGAGCGATGGAAGACCAGCAACGCAATGCTCCCCTGACCTGGGTTGGCGCCCTCGGCTCCATCCTGCTGGCGATGGCCAACCCGACCATGGGCATGGCGGCGCTGAGCGGTACCCTGGCCGGTACGCAACAGGGTATGATCAGCTTTACCCAATCCAACGAACAGGAAGCCGACCGTATCGGTATTCAGGTATTACAACGCGCCGGGTTTGATCCGGAAGCCATGCCTGACTTCTTGCAAAAGCTGTCTGACCAGTCGCGTTACGCCTCGAAACCGCCAGAAATGCTGCTGACCCACCCATTACCCGACAGTCGTCTGTCTGACGCACGCAACCGCGCCAACCAGATGCCCAAGCATTTGGTGCAGTCCACCCAGGATTACCTGATGGCCAAGGTGCGTTCTTTGGGGATGTACAGTTCCGAAGGTTACGGTCTGCGCGAAGAACTGCTCGATACTTACAGCAAAGGCAATATACGTGAACAGACCGCTGCCAAGTACGGCCGCGCCATTCTGTTCTATGAGGCGAAAAAATACGATGACGCCCGTAACATCATTCAGCCGTTGCTGACGCAAGATCCGAAAAACGTCTGGCTGCTCGATTTGATGACCGACATCGATCTCGGTCAGAAGCGAGCGCCGCAGGCCATCGCCCGCCTGCAGGCCGCTAATGCCGCCCAAAGCAACAACCCGGTGCTGCAGCTCAACCTGGCCAATGCCTATGTTGAAGGCAATCAGCCGGCCCAGGCATCCAAAATACTTAACCGTTATACCTTTGCCCATCCGGACGATCCCAACGCCTGGGATCTTCTGGCCCAGGCCAGTGCCGCTCAGGGACTGCGCGATGAAGAGCTTTCTGCCCGTGCCGAAAGCTTGGCACTGACCGGCCGTCTCGATCAGGCCATTGGCTTGCTCAGCAATGCCAGTTCGCTGCAAAAACTCGGCAGCCTGAAACAGGCGCGCTATGATGCGCGCATCGACCAGTTGCGCCAATTGCAAGAGCGTTTCCGCCAGTACCAGCGCAGCTGATTTTGATAAGGATGATTTAAATGAAGAACGTCACGATTTACCACAACCCGCGCTGCTCCAAGAGCCGTGAAACCCTGGCACTGCTGGAACAGCATGGCGTAACGCCTGAAGTGGTGCTGTATCTGGAGACGCCACCGTCGGTGGAGCAACTGAAAAAACTGCTGAAGGAGCTGGGCTTCACCTCAGCGCGCGAACTGATGCGTAAGAAAGAAGATCTGTACAAAGAATTGAAGTTGGCGGATGAAAGCCTGAGCGAAGCCCAGTTGTTAGCAGCGATGGTGGCGAATCCGAAGCTGATCGAGCGCCCTATTGTGGTCAACGGCAGCAAAGCGCGTATCGGCCGACCGCCGGAACAGGTGCTGGAGATTTTGTAAGCGCCTCCTGTTCAGCTATCTATTGATCAATAAAATGGAAATAGCCCTCAATAGGGCTATTTTTAATTGCTTGTTATATAAATACTTTTCATCATCCCTCCTCGCTCTATCTGATATTCTTCCGCTGATGTGTAGATTAAATGCACACCCGCCGTTGACATCAGTCAACACTTAAAATAACCTCAGTAACATCTATAGGCGGGTGATGAAAAACCATCCTAATAAGCATATCCAGGCTGCAATAGCCTATACCATTTCACAAGGCTGGTTGTTTCGCTCCAGCAATGGGCATGCATTTGGCCGTCTCCATTGCTCTCTCCCCGGGCATAAGGAGCACATAATGAGTATATGGTCCACACCAAAAAGCCCGGAACAACACGCCAAACAGATACGCCGTAAAGTCGATCAATGTCCGGCTCTTTCTGGAATAAAATAAAGAGGAATTATGATGGCAGTTTACAATTTCTCACTGACGCTCGCCGGCGTGAGCTCAAAGACCCCGGGTCTGGAAGACGCGTTATACGTCAGTGGCTGTGATGACGGGTTGATTTGTTACTACGGCAAATCGGTCTATGTGGAGTTCGATCGAGAAAGTGACAGCTTCGCCAACGCCATTCTCAGTGCAATCTCGGATATCGAGACTGCCGGCATTGGCGCACAGGTAATGTCGGTCGATTCATATCTGGTGGGTTTAAGCGATATTGCACAACTCACCGGCCTGTCACGGCAAGCTATCGCTATGCTGAAAGACGGGACCCGCGGTTCCGGGGATTTCCCCTCTCCGCTACAGCGGCTTAAAGGCTCGTCCCCCCTGTGGAGTTGGTGCAGTGTAGCGGCTTGGTTGGCAGAGAAAGGTAAAATGGGCCAAGAACTGGCAGATAATGCGCAATGTCTGGAAAATATCAATTTGGCATTACAGCTCCGGGCCAGCAAGCAACGCGTTCAGATCGAACATTTCTTCACCTTGCTGGAACACGCCGTAGATTAAGTGGGGTAAACCCACTCTCAAACCTTCGGTTATAGCCCCAGAATCTCTTTCACAAACGGGATGGTCAGCTTGCGCTGGGCGGTGATTGAAGCATGATCGAGTTGATCCAGCGTCATAAACAGCGTGCGCATTTCACGATCCAGGCGTTTGAGCAGGAAACGCCCCACGTCTTCCGGTAATTCAAATCCGCGCAGTTTGCCACGCAATTGCAGCGCCAGCAGTTTCTCTTCATCCGACAGCGGTTGCAGCTTGTAGATTTGCCCCCAGTCCAGGCGTGAGGCCAGGTCGGGCAAGTGAAGATTGAGTTGGCGTGGCGGACGATCCCCGGTAATAAACAGGCGCGTACGGCCGGTTTCCAGGATGCGGTTATAGAGATTGAAGATGGCCATTTCCCAGGCTTCGTCACCGGCGATGCACTCGATATTATCGATACACACCAGCGCCAACTGCTCCATGCCATCCAGGACCTCAGGCACGAAATAGGCTCGCTTATCCAGCGGCACATAGCCTACGGCTTCGCCGCGCTGCGAAAGCTCTGCGCAGGCCGCATGTAACAAGTGACTGCGCCCACCGCCCTCGCGTGACCAGAAATAGATATAGTTGCCGTGTTCCTGACGAACGGCGGACTGGATCGCGCTCAATAAGGATGGGTTCTCCCCCGGATAAAAACTGGCAAAAGTTTCATCATCGGGAAGATAAAGTGGCAGTGAAAGCTGTGCCGGCGTATTCAGAAAAGCACCTCAACCAAAACTGGCAGGAAAACACGGTAAGTCTACCACAGAAAACGGGCTCTGTTGAACCGGCAGGATTTTATGCCGCAATAGTGTACAACGGTGGCCAACGCGGTCAAATTAACCGACGGCCCTGGTCAGTGAAATTTGTATTTCAGCTAAGTCTTATCCTAGTATAGATAAGCGAAACGCAATCACCATAAACAAGGTTCTACAAGGATATAGACAATGAAAGTATGGAATAAAGTGCTTTTGGCCTCACTCATTGGGCTAGTACTTGCCGGCTGTGATGACTCCTCCAAAGTCGACGCCAATCTTGAAAAGGCCAAAGACAGCGCAGAGCAGATGAAAGACGCCGCCCAGAAAAAAGCGGACGATCTGACCGATAAAGCTGCCGCCGTGGCCAAAGACATCAAGAAAGAGGCCACCACTCAGGCCGACCAGCTAAAAGACAAGGCTTCGGCGATTAAAGACGATGCCAGCAAGCAGGCAGAAGCCATCACCAATGATGCGAAGGCCAAAGCCGATGCCATCAAAGATGACGCCAGCAAACAAAGCCAGCAGTTGGTCGACCAGGCTAAAACCATTAAGAACGACGCCATTAATGGCGCCAACGATTTGACCGAACAGGCCAAAGCGAAAACCGAAGCGATTAAAAACAGCGCTGAGAATAAAGCGGAAGAATTAAAAAGTGATGCTGATGCAGCAGGGACCAACAATACCCAGCCGGCAACACAACAATAATTTAGTTGATATCAAAGAAAGGAGCAGTCAATGGGAATTATTTCCTGGATCATTTTCGGCCTAATCGCCGGTATTTTAGCCAAGTGGATCATGCCAGGTAAAGACGGTGGCGGTTTTATCCTGACCATCGTATTGGGTATTGTCGGTGCCGTGGTGGGGGGTTATATCAGCACCTTCTTTGGCTACGGCAGAGTGGACGGTTTCAACTTCGGCAGCTTTGTGGTGGCGGTGATTGGTGCCATCGTGGTGCTGTTTGTTTACCGTAAAATCCGCAGCTAATTTGTTGCGTATTAATAAAACGGGCAGCTTATCGGCTGCCCGTTTTCATTCATCACTTCCGTTCGGCCGACTCATCCGGCGCTTCGATCACTTCCTCTTCCTTACGGTACAGGCTAATGACCTTGAACAGCAGGCTGAGGCCGATGCCCACGATGGTTGCCAGCGCCATGCCTTTCAACTCGGCAGCACCGATATGCACCTTGGCACCGCTGACGCCGATAATCAGGATCACCGAAGTCAGAATCAAGTTTTGCGCCTTGTTGTAATCCACTTTGGATTCAATCAGCACGCGAATACCGGACGCGCCGATCACCCCGTACAGCAGCAGGGATACACCGCCCATCACCGGTACCGGCACCGCCTGAATGGCCGCTGCCAACTTACCGACGCAGGAAAGCAGGATCGCCAGAACCGCCGCACCGCCGATCACCCAGGTACTGTAAACCTTGGTGATAGCCATCACGCCAATATTCTCACCGTAAGTGGTGTTTGGCGTTGAGCCAAAGAAGCCGGAGATCACCGTCGAGATGCCGTTGGCAAACATGGAACGGTGCAGACCCGGGTCGCGCAGCAGGTCTTTTTTCACGATATTGGCCGTCACTACCAGGTGGCCGACGTGCTCGGCGATCACTACCAGCGCCGCCGGCAGGATGGTGAAGATGGCAAACCATTCAAAACGTGGGGTGTAGAAAGTCGGCAGTGCGAACCAGTGCGCCTCACGGATCGGAGTTAAATCCACCACGCCCATAAAGAACGACAATGCATATCCCACCAGTACGCCGATCAGAATTGGGATAATCGCCAGAAAACCGCGGAACAACACGGAGCCCAGGATAGTCACACCCAGCGTTACCAGCGAAATGGTCACGGTAGTGGTGTCTGCACTGACGCCGTCGGCCGGCAACAGCCCCGCCATATTCGCCGCCACCCCCGCCAGTTCCAAACCGATGACCGCGACAATCGCCCCCATCGCCGCCGGTGGGAAGATGACGTCCAGCCAGCCGGTACCGGCTTTTTTGACAATCAGCCCCACCAGGCAGAACAACACCCCGCACATGATAAAACCGCCCAGCGCGACTTCATAACCCAGTGGCAGTAACAACAAGACCGGTGAGATAAAAGCAAAGCTGGAACCGAGATAGGCCGGGATCTTGCCCTTGCAGATAAACAGATACAACAGCGTCCCTATGCCGTTAAACAGCAACACCGTCGCCGGGTTAATCTTGAACAGGATAGGCACCAGCACGGTAGCGCCAAACATGGCGAACAGATGCTGGAAGCTGAGTGGAATGGTCTGCAATAGCGGCGGGCGTTCGCTGACGCCAATGGCGCGACGGGTCATGGTGGGCCTCTGAGTCGTTATCGGTTGTATAAGCTTCGTGATATATGCTCAATGAATTTCAAGTTACAGCCAGGCAGCAAGGGGAATAAGCCTCAGGAGCTTATCCATGCCCGTAGCCAGCGATGCTGTCGCTTGAAAGACGAAGAGCATAAAAAAGCCGACTCATTAAAGTCGGCTAAATTTGTTACTTGGTACCAAATATCTTGTCGCCGGCATCACCCAGGCCCGGCACGATGTACCCTTTCTCGTTCAGACATTGGTCTATGGACGCGGTGTACAATTCGACGTCCGGATGCGCTTTCTCCAGCGCGGCGATACCTTCCGGTGCAGCTACCAGTACCAGCACCTTGATGCTGTTGCAGCCGGCTTTCTTCAGCAGATCGATAGTGGCGATCATCGAACCGCCGGTAGCCAGCATCGGGTCAACAACCAGCGCCAAACGCTCTTCGATATTGGAAACCAACTTTTGGAAATAAGGTACCGGCTCCAGGGTTTCTTCGTCACGGTAAACGCCAACCACGCTGATGCGTGCGCTAGGGACGTTTTCCAGCACCCCTTCCATCATGCCCAGACCGGCACGCAGGATAGGCACAACGGTAATTTTTTTCCCTTTAATCTGGTCTATTTCAACCGGACCACACCAGCCATCGATGGTCACTTTCTCTGTTTCCAGATCGGCGGTCGCTTCATAGGTCAGCAAACTACCCACTTCCGAAGCCAGCTCACGGAAGCGTTTGGTGCTGATGTCATTTTCACGCATCAGTCCAAGCTTGTGTTTCACCAGCGGGTGTTTCACCTCAACGATCTTCATCATTTTTCTCCTATTAAGGTGGTTGACGGCCAAAAAAATCGCCGGATTATACCTCCTTTTGCCGACTGCGCCACCCACTATAGCCCGATCGGGATCAACAAAAGATTGAATAACAGTATAGATGACGAAAAAGCGGAGCTGGTTCACAAGCCACTCGCAAACGTTTGCCTGCGCTGTTAGAATTGCCGCGCCTTAGTCCGGAATCAATGCCGGATGCACAGTTTTCAAACCGCAAACCGTCGTGGGGATCGCGCAGTGACCGACAAAACCTCTCTCAGCTATAAAGACGCAGGTGTCGATATCGATGCTGGCAATGCATTGGTAGACCGCATCAAAGGTGTAGTTAAACAGACCCGCCGCCCTGAAGTGATGGGTGGTCTGGGCGGTTTTGGCGCCCTGTGTGCGTTGCCGCAGAAATACCGCGAGCCGATTCTGGTGTCCGGTACCGACGGCGTAGGCACCAAGCTGCGTCTGGCGATGGACCTGAAACGACACGACACCATCGGCATCGATCTGGTTGCAATGTGTGTGAACGATTTGGTGGTACAGGGCGCCGAGCCGCTGTTCTTCCTGGATTACTTCGCGACCGGCAAACTGGACGTGGACACCGCGGCCAGCGTGATTACCGGTATCGCCGAGGGCTGCAAGCAGTCTGGTTGTGCGCTGGTTGGGGGTGAAACCGCCGAAATGCCGGGCATGTACCATGGCGAAGATTACGACGTGGCCGGCTTCTGCGTCGGCGTGGTCGAGAAATCTGAAATCATCGACGGCAGCAAGGTTCAGTCCGGTGATGCCTTGATCGCCCTGGGCGCTTCCGGCCCGCACTCCAACGGCTACTCGCTGGTGCGCAAAATCCTGGAAGTCAGCAACACCGACCCAACCACCACCGACCTGGAAGGTAAACCGCTGGCTGACCATCTGCTGGCACCGACCAAGATTTATGTGAAATCCGTGCTGGAGCTGATCGAGAAAATCGACGTCCATGCTATCGCTCACCTGACCGGCGGCGGCTTCTGGGAAAATATCCCGCGCGTGCTGCCGGAAGGTATGCAAGCGGTGATCGACGAATCCAGCTGGCAGTGGCCAGCCGTATTCACCTGGCTGCAGCAGACCGGTAATGTCAGCCGCCACGAAATGTACCGCACCTTTAACTGTGGCGTGGGCATGGTGATCGCACTGCCGGAAGAATTGGTTGAATCCGCCATCGCATTGTTGACTGCCTCCGGTGAAAAAGCCTGGAAGATCGGTAAACTGACCGCTTCTTCTGACGAACAACAAGTGGTCATCAACTGATGAAAAAGATCGTGGTGTTGGTCTCCGGCCAGGGGAGTAATCTCCAGGCGCTGATTGACGCCTGCCAGCAGGGCCGAATTGCCGCCGAAATTGTGGCGGTATTCAGCAACCGGGCGCAGGCTTATGGCCTGCAACGCGCAGAAGCGGCAGGCATTGCCGCCCATGCGCTGGATGCCAAGGCCTTTGCCGACCGCGCGGCGTTTGACGCTGCGCTGGCGGACGCCATCGACCGGTACCAGCCGGATCTGGTGGTGCTGGCCGGCTATATGCGCATTCTCAGCCCGCAGTTCGTACATCGCTTTACCGGGCGCATGCTGAACATTCACCCTTCCCTGCTGCCGAAATACCCTGGGCTGCATACTCACCGCCAGGCCATCGACAACGGTGACAGCGAACACGGCACCTCGGTGCACTTCGTGACCGAACAGCTCGACGGCGGCCCGGTGATCCTGCAAGCCAAGGTACCTATTTTCCCCGGCGACGAGGAAGACGAGGTGGTTGAACGGGTGCAAACCCAGGAACACACCATTTACCCGCTGGTGGTGAACTGGTTTGCCGAAGGTCGGTTGGCGATGCGTGGTGGCGCTGCCTGGCTGGACGGCGAACGCCTGCCGGAACAAGGGCATGCAGCGGACTGATCGCTGTACTCTGAACACCGTCTAAACGGCGCCTTTCACGGCGTCGTTTTTTTTCGCCTCAATCAAGCCCCTGACGTTATACTTTGCACAATTTCACGACATAGAGGAACACACATGTCCAGCACTACCAGCGTCAGGCTACGCCCATTGGAACGGGATGATCTGGCGTTCGTCCATCAGATGGACAACAACGCCAGCGTGATGCGCTATTGGTTTGAAGAACCTTACGAAGCCTTTGTCGAGCTTTCCGATCTCTACGACAAACACATTCACGATCAGAGCGAACGGCGTTTTATCATCGCCCACGAAGGTGCCAAGGTCGGGCTGGTGGAACTGGTGGAGATCGACCACATCCACCGCCGCGCAGAATTCCAGATAATCATAGATCCGGCCCATCAGGGCAAAGGCTACGCCAGCACCGCCGCCAAGCTGGCGATGGATTACGGCTTCT
The DNA here is from genome assembly GCF_008830365.1 of Serratia proteamaculans. Classification (GTDB taxonomy): domain Bacteria; phylum Pseudomonadota; class Gammaproteobacteria; order Enterobacterales; family Enterobacteriaceae; genus Serratia; species Serratia proteamaculans. Next base: position 46,112 of record NZ_WBKI01000005.1, read on the forward strand.
CGGTGCTGAACCTGTACAAGCTGTATCTGATCGTTGACAAAGAAAACCCGAAGGCGATCCATATCTACAGCAAGCTGGGCTTCGAAGTGGAAGGCGAACTGATTGACGAATTCTTCGTCAACGGTGAATACCGCACCGTACTGCGTATGTGCATCTTCCAGCCGCAGTATCTGGCGAAGTTCAAAACGCCTGGCGATAAGCCGCTGGTTAAATAGGGAAATATAATGCCGGTCGCCGCTGATTAGGCAACCGGCATAATTATTTATACCCTTCGCTAATATTAACGTTCAAATACCCGTTCGATTCCTTCATAAAAATGCAACTGCCTGACGCTCACTCACCTATTACTTTTAAAATTAATTTATATTCAAAAAAACCATTATTACATTCACACCATGAATGGCTTTTAATTATTTTAATTTTACTTAATTTGTATATTCCACTAATGTATTTATCAGTATGGAAATAATCATATTCACCAAACAAATAAATACCCATCAATAAATAAAAAGCTGTTATCCACAGGAAGGAACCTACATGTTCTCACGCGATATAGAGTTGTTTATTCGTGATTATGTTAATGACATAAAGGCGGACTCCGCCGCTCTGTTTGCCGGCGCCGGTTTATCCATCCCTGCTGGTTTCGTCAGTTGGAAAGAGCTTATCAGCGATATCGCCTACGAGCTGGAACTGGATATTGAGAAAGAAAGCGATCTTATTTCACTGGCACAATTTCATCTCAATGAAAAAGGTAATCGGCATAAAATCAATCAGAAGATTGTCACCGAGTTTGCCGAACAGGCGCAGGAAACGGAAAACCATCGAGCGATCGCCCGATTACCCATTTCGTCGCTTTGGACCACCAACTACGACGATCTTTTCGAAAAAACCTATGCCCGTTATAACCGCGTATGCGATATCAAAACCACACCCATCAGCCTGACCAACAATATTCACAAACGTGATGTAGTTTTATACAAGATGCATGGTGATTACAGAACGCCTAACGAAGCCATTATCACCCGGCAGCAATATGAAGCCTATCCTCGCTCTCACGCGCCATTTATCAATATGCTGATGGCGGAACTCACCGCCAAGACCTTTCTGTTTATCGGATTCAGTTTCGAAGATCCCAACCTGCAATACGTCCTTAGCCGTCTCTATATGCAACATGGTGAGGGGAACAGAAACCATTATTGCGTCATGCGCCGGGTTCAACTCGGCGATAACGGCAGTGAGGATCAGGCCGCATGCGATTACAACAGCCGCAAGCAAACGCTGATGATCAACGATCTGCGCCGTTACGGCATCCAAACGCTGCTGGTAGATGATTATCAGGACATCACTCGCCTGCTGTTGGCCATCGAAACTCAGTTCAAGAAAAGCACCGTATTCATTTCAGGCAGCGCTGAAAGCTACACACCTTATACACGTGAAGAATCCATTCAATGCCTGCACCGCCTGGCGGGCCAGCTTATCCGCAAACAGTTCCGTATCGTTAACGGTTTTGGCTGGGGCATAGGGACGGCGGTGATCAATGGTGCGCTGGAAGCTATCTATGGAAGCCAGGGGAAAATAACCGAAAGCCAACTCATCCTGCGCCCCTTTCCACAGTTTGCCAGCGGCGGCACAGCGCTGCCTGAACTCTGGCATGAGTACCGTCAGCGCATGATCTCACTCAGCGGCATTGCCGTCTTTTTATTCGGCAACAAAAAAGACGCTCAGGGTGCATTGGCCGATGCCGACGGCCTGCTGAAAGAGTTCGCCATCGCCAACGAACAAGGTTGCATCTGCATTCCAGTCGGCTGCACCGGCTACGTATCCGCCGTTCTCTATCAAATCATCAAGGAGGAAATGACCGACACCTTTTATCACCGCAATCCCGCTGCCATGGCGCTGCTGGACCAGCTCAATGAGCCGGGAAAGCTGGCAGAGAAGAAAACGCGCCTGTTGGAACTCATCGATATCATTGCCAAGGAGAATCCCTCATGACCAGAAGATGCTTTTACAGTTTCCACTACCAGCCCGACAACTGGCGCGTTTCGCAAGTGCGCAGCATAGGCAGCCTGGAAGGTAACCCGCCAGCCAGGGATAACGACTGGGAGGAAGTCACAAAAGGCGGTGACGCCGCTATTGCCGACTGGATCCAAACTCAACTGACCAACCGCAGCTGCATTATTGTTCTGGCCGGTGAAGACACGGCAAATCGCAAATGGATCAATCACGAGATTTGCGAAGCCTGGAAAAAAGGTATGGGGGTGTTGGTGGTCTACATCCACAACCTGAAGGACAGTACCGGCGAGCAGGCAGCTAAAGGTAATAACCCGTTGGATTACATCAAGCTGGGCGAGAACAAGCTCTCTGCGATCGCTAAAGCCTACGATCCCCCCTATTCAACCAGCACCAAAGTCTACGAGTACATCGAAGAAAACCTGGCCGATTGGGTGGAGGAGGCTATTCGCATCCGTAATAACTACTAACGACTGACGCCGTTATCAAAAAGGGGCCATATCAGCGATAGGCCCCTTACTCGTTATCGGCACGTCTTATCTTTTCACTTCTTCTTACCCAGCAGGCGCATTAGCCACCCCCGCTGCGATTTCCTGACAGGCAGCATGTCTTTGATGGACGTTGGTTCTAAAACAGGCTCGCTATCCGCCGTCGTAGCGCTACGCTCATGCAGACATCGCACCTGATACTCCACTTGCGTTTGGCACAAGTGAGGTTGCCATTCCTGCCAGAAATCATTGGCTTGTCCCAGAGAACTCCATTCGTCAATTGACCAGACTACGACGAAAATTGCCATCGCAACATAGGTAACGAAGAAGAATAAAAACCAAGAAGTATTGCTGGCGGTAGCTTCACTTTCCCCCAGAGGAAGCACGGTGACGTAAAAACCGTAGGAGATCGCCAACGCACTGACAATCAGAAAGACTACAGACCCGATACGCTGGTGCCGCAGCCGGTTGGCATCCAGGGAAAAGACACCGCTCTTGACTGAGGTAAGCGAAACACGGCGTAAAAAACAGTTCAGAGAGAGGCTATTCAACGGCAATGATGCACGGCCAAGATAGTCCATCAGTTGATGTGCAACCCACACCGGCAAACAAATCCCGATGCTTTCATAAAGCGCTTTTATTTGCAGTAGCACCATGCCGTCCTGCGGCTTATCCCGCAATGTTTGGATGTGTGACAACACCGATAATCGTTTAACATTGCTAACGACATCAAATTGTCGGCTACGCCGGTTATCACGGCCTTTTAACCTGCGTGAGAACCACCATTTCCCAGTGGGGAGCGCGATTGACACTAATAAGGTTAAGGTTGGAATTATAATATCTTTAACATAGCTTGAATCAATATCCATTATTATATTTTCCTTATATAAAAACAAACATCCATTTACCGAATAAATACATGAACTAACAATAAAAAAGTTAAAGCTTCAACTATCAACATATCAAGAAAATTATCGACCAACCACAAAAATAGCACCCGACATTAGAGAAACCATTTCTATACCATCAATTAAATATGAAACAATGAAAAATATCAGCAAGGAGATTTTTATAGCCTGCGAAGCAATATCAAATCCCAGTTGGAGACCCAGTTCCCTGAAGCCTGTTGCATCAGAGATCCCCAATAACATATCGTTGATACAGTCCCCATTGCCCGAAATCCGACATGATTCAAAATTTTTTTTCATTTTTCGCCGACAATTGTGCCATTTCCCGGCGAACATTGATTTCACAACCGCTATTACCTTTGCAGTCGGCAAGCTTCTTCGCCATTTTTGCCGGTTCATCATGCATCAGGAAATTGTAAACCAGCACATTCTCAGCAGCGGAGGCTCCACTGCTGGCTCCCTTGGCAGAGTTAGTGATAGCTGCACCGGTTACCGCGCCAATAATACGCCCAGCAGACTGCACTTTAGCGTCCCGCGTTGCCGGCTCTGTAAAAATATCACCCAATGTGATTGCAGCCAGCTCCGCCGCCAGCGCCCCAGCCGCCGCACCTTTACCGTCACCGCGGCCGATTTCCACCGCCACACCCGCCACCACCGCATGGCTGACAGATTTACCGACTACGCCCAATACCTCGCTGTTATCGCCAATCAGCTTCGCCCCTTCGGCATTAATCTGGCTGCCGATATTGGCCAACAGAGCATTGGTCAGATTGTCCTTAAAGCTGCCGCCATTGATGGCGGTATTCAGGCTGGAGCTGATAACAGACTGCCCCGCTGCGTGCTGGGGCAATCTAGCTCCCCACGCCAGATGCCCTCTTCTCGAGGAGACCATAACTCGCTAAGCGTATTGGTATTTTTGTGAAGAAAGAATTAGGTAGGAAACGGCTCCGAAGAGCCGCTTCTGTGTATATCAGGTCCAATCCTTATAGCCACTCTCGTGGATCCAGACAAGACCAGCAGGGCAAGCATCAGATAAAAACCAATATCCATTAAAAGCTCCATACTCCATCTCTTCAGGAGTATTAGGAAAACTGGCTCGAAACTTATCTACCTGTTCTTTTACCGTCCCCGTCAAGAGCATGCCTCCGCTGCCAAGTTTTACTTTCCCTTCATTCATCAAACGTTCGATAAACCAGAGGAACAACTCTTTCTCATCATTAAAAGAAAGTGATATTTTACCTGATAGACTATCCGGATGAATATTTTCCCAAATAGTCACCATCGATGCCCCCTCAAGAGCTTCTTTCCTATTTTCATATTGTTCTATCGTAAGCATAAAGATCACCTATCTAAACTTCATTTCAAACTTGTTATCGGAAAGATTCGAAACTTTGTTTATATCTTTATTCCCGATAATATCAATCGTCCACCGAGCTTTCGACTCTTGTGCACTTGTAGAGTAGTTTCTCAGGTTTATTATTTTTCCTTCAAACTTAGCATAATAAACAATGCCTTTCGAATTTCTAACCTCTTTAAGAGGAAGGCCTCCAGCAAGTGATTGTGCATAGTCATAGATTTCCTTATCGCCAAGTGATTCAGAAGCAAAAACTTTTGTTGTTCCTTTTCTATTACTCCCTCCATCGCCCAAAACTTGAGCTATAGACTTACCAAAAACTGTTACGTTACCATCTGACTGCGTTTTATCGAAAAGTTTAACCAGTTGGTCAGTATTAACCTTCTGAATATCTCGCAGATAATCCGCGGTCTTCGTTGACAAGTTTGTACCCGCAGCCGTTTCGCCCTTGATGAAATTGGCAACCGGTTGAGCATTGAAATTTTTTGTTTTATACAACTCGTCTGAAGTCTTCACCAACTGCTGCGTCAGCTTCTTAACGCTATCCTCGGTTTTCCCCAAGATCAGCGTGCTGCCGGTAGTGACGGCTCCCGTTCCAATTATCGCCTCCGGTGCCACAATGTCTGCCGCATAAATCCCAGCCTGATTCAGGCAAAGTGCCGGATTGGTTTTACAGCTAGCAATGGCCAAGCGAGCGGCTAAAACCAACTCCGGTGCCGCACCAACCAATGTTATGCCGCCCGCAGCAAGAACCACACCACCGCCACCTACGGTCGCCACAATGGCTGCGGCTTCCCGGCGAGCCACTACGCGTTTTGCCGCCGCTGCATCGCCTTTATCGGCAGCAAGGATATCTTTCTGATTATCCAATGCGTACTGCATCAACATATGTTCGGTCATGTTGTAGCGATAAACCGACTGTGCACTGTCCGCAGCACTGTAGGCGCCTTCCGGTGTATGCGTTGTCAACGCCCCGGTCAAAGCCCCGATTACTCGTGCCGTTTGCTCTTTTACTTCATTGCCGTTTAACGCTTCCTGCAGACGGTAGAGCTGCCGTTCCTTTTCATTGAGATTAGCCGGTTCAAACAGCGTGCTTTGCATAATCACGCCAGCCAGCTCCGCCGCCAGCGCCCCAGCCGCCGCACCTTTACCGTCACCGCGGCCGATTTCCGCCGCCACACCCGCCACCACCGCATGGCTGACAGATTTACCGACTACGCCCAATACTGCGCCGTTATCGCCAATCAGCTTCGCCCCTTCGGCATTAATCTGGCTGCCGATATTGGCCAACAGGGCATTGGTCAGATTGTCCTTAAAGCTGCCGCCATTAATGGCGGTATTCAGGCTGGAGCTGATGACCGATTGCCCCGCCACCCGCTGCGCCACCTTGCTCCAGTCGCCGTTGCTCAGCTGCGGCAGCTTGACGTTGTTTGGGTTGAGCGGCTTGCCAGCCGCGTCCTTGCTCCAGCCCATCGCACTGTCAAACCCGTTGAGCGCCCCACCAATCGCCATCGCCGTGGCCGTCGCCTTCACGCTCTCGCGACTGCCCAGCACTTTTAGCGTTTTTGACAAATTACCCTGGTTTTCTACCAGCGCTACCGCCGCCTGAGAGGCCAGCGACGACATCCCGGCCGTCACCGCACCACTGGTCACTGCACCGCCACCAATGGCCCCGGCAACATTGCTGGCAGCTAGCGCCGTGAGCGAACTGCCCGCGGTCACTGCCGCCGCTGCAATGGCAATCACCGCCGCCACCGCCGGGTTCAGGTGTTGGCTCTTGTAGTCCCAACTGTCGTAGGCGTCCTTAACGGTGTTCCACTGCACGTCGTTGCGTTTGTTGAGGTCTTTTACCCAGGTGGTGCCCGGCGTATTACCCAGCGCATCTATCGCGCTTTGCAGCACCTGGCCGTTTTTCGCCTTCACGTCGGCGCTAACACCCTTTGCCGCATCGACGGTCAGCGTACCGCCAGTATGAATGCTCGGCAGCACCCACTTGTTGTCTTCATAGCCTTTATTGGATTGCTTGATGAAGAAACCTTTCGAGTTGCTGATCGTTTGCTCGAAGGAGGTATTTTTTACGGCACGGAAGTTAACCTGCCCATATGTGCTGGTTAATCGAGCATTCTGCCCGGCGGCGATTTTACTGGCTTCATAGGTGCTATCGTCGCGGCTCATTAGGTTGATGTTGCCGGCGGCAGTAAACTCGGTGACCTTATTGGCTACATCATGGCGAGTCTGCTTAACTTCGGTTTTCTTGCCCCACCATTTGCGTTTCTTCTCGGTTTTCTCGTAGTGGCTGGACTCTTCCATTGCCTGGGCGTAGAGATAACCGCCCTTGGCCGCTATGTCCATATTGCCGGCGCGCATGGCTTCGGCCTGGTTGTGGGCGTCGACCTGGGCTTTTTGTTTGGCTTCGTCCGCCCCTTTGCTTATCGCCTCATTGCGTGCGGTTGTTAGGCGTGATTGTGCCTCGTTTTTTGTGTTGTTGCCTTGATTGATTCGCTGCTCTGCCTGTGCGACGTCATTTCGAGCAGCAGCCAAACTATTTCTGGCAGCACCAAGTTCTGCTTCACGTTGCGTTACAAACTTATCCCAGCTCCCTACTTCAGCTGACCAGCCGCTGCCATATTCGTGAGGTGGATTATTACGCATAAACTCGTCCCGTCTTTCCTCAGCATCCCTGACGGCGACTTCTGCTTGCTGAACGGACGAAAGGCGTTGCGTCACAACGTGTTCAGCATTTGTTTTTTCCTGCTGTGCCTGATTAATGCGCTGCTGCGCATTCTGAATCTGCTGCTCGGCTACCGCAATGCGTTGGCCCCAGTCAGTCACCGCGACCGGCGGCTTCCAGTTGGCCCCCAACCCCTTAACCACCAGCTTGGTCGCCTGGAACAAAATGCTGCCATTAGAAATGATCGTCATCAGGCCACCAGCAGTTAGCTCTGTGCCCTGCTGGGTTCGTGTTTCGGTAAACTCCTTGTTGCCCTCGCGGTATGTATGGTTTTGCACCGCCTCAAAGCGCGTGTCGGCACCAGATGTCAGGGTCATATTGCCGCCGGAGGTGAGTTTGGCGCCGTAGGTCAGTAACTGATTGTTGGCCGCCGCCGTCAGGTTTTTTCCAGCATTGATGGTCGTCACTGCATGACGGTCATCCTTGTTGTTGTCGTTGGCGGCATCGATGGCGGAATAAGCCACGTTGGACAGCCACAGGTTTTGCCCGGCCAGCAACGTGATGTTGCCGTTGGCAGAGAGCGTGCCGCCCTGGGTGCCCAGGTCACGGGCCGAGTTAATCAACAGGTCGCCACCGGCGTGTATCCGGCTGCCCAGTTCTGGGGTGCGCGAGGATACAAAGGGATGGCCATAATTGCCGTCCAGCGCGCGGTAGTTGAGGTCGGCATTGTGCCCGGCCAGCAGCGTCACGTCCTTGCTGGCATGGATGTTGGCGCCGCGCAACGCCAGATAGCCGCCACTGTTGAGCGAGACCGAACCGGTGGCCTTCATCGCACCGACCTGAAGCAGGCCGTTGAAGTATTGCAGTCGTTTGTCCGCCGGCAGGTTCTCGCCGGGGCGATTGCGCGTCAGGATGGCGTCATTTTTGATAATAGAGATGCTGCCGGGAGCGGTCATACTGATGTTACGGCTTTGTGGTGCCAGCAACGTATTGAGCAGGGTGATGGTGCTCCCTGCCGTCAGCGTCAGGTCGCGCGATGCTTCCAGGCTGCCCAGCCAGCGCACCCCGTCTGGATGGTAATAGTGAGGTTTCTCGCTGGTATGGACCTTTATCTCACCAGTGCGGGCGGTAAGGGTGACATCCTGCCCCTTCAGCTTGCTTTGCCAGGCATCTATGGTGTTGCCCGCCATCAGATCCAGTGATTTTCCTGCCGACAACATCCCCTGCCCCAAAATAACGCGGTCTTCCGCGATGGCAGAGATATTGCCAGTGGCATTAATGGCATCGGTGTTGACGATATTGGCCGCGTGCAGCAGCACATTCTGCGCCCTGATGGTTTCCGGGCGGCCGGTCGTTTTCACGTCATTGAGCTGGTTTTCATTTGGTGTTGGGGTGTTTATTTCTATCTGTTTTTTAAAATCCGCCACCAGATTGCCGCCAGCAAGCAGTGATGAAGCGGAATAACCAGAAGTGGACCAGCTCTTTTGAGTCCCTTTCCTGACATAGAGAATATATTCCGGCGTTGTCGTTTTCACGTCCTGCCACTTATGCCCCAAGACAACATTGGGGTTGGGCGTTTTAGGCTCAAAAAGCGCGTAGTCATTCAGGTCACCGGCCATTTCGCTGCGAACCTTGAGGTTGTTACCGGTCAAAATCAGGTCTTTTGCAGCCTTCAGCGTACTAACATGGTTCCAGAGCTCTGAAGCATTGATATAAGCATTTTTCCCCGAGGTTATTTCGGCGGAACGGCTGTCGGTCACCACCGCAAAATGCCTCTTTTCGCTATTAACCCAGGGTGTTTTTTTGAAATCTATCTGTCCCAGCCATTTGAAGTCTTTATCTTCGAGTTCTGCCAGATAATCGAAGAATCGGAAATCATTCGGGTCCTGATACACCCCATCAGCCAGCCAGCGGTCAATATCCTTGTTATCTTTCGGGGCCGTTGTCGACGAAATAGCAAACTTCTGGCGCACGTTATCAAGCTTGTCAGTACGAATCACCAAATCGCCGCTGTTGGTCCTGATGGTCGCTGAACGGTTCTCGACGTATTTGGATTTATTACCCTGCGCGTCCTTCTGGATCCACATGCTCTTGTTGGCATGGAGTTTGGCGTTTTCTCCCGCATTACGAATGTGGTCGCCAAAAACCCGCATGTCACCACTGGTGCTGATCTGTCCGTCATTAACCAGTTTGGTGGCTGCAAGCGTGGCGTTGCCGTCGGCCTGCACGATAGTACCCGGCGTGACATGCAGCTCTTTGGCGCTGACGTTGAGATCGGTTTTACTGTGCGTAGTGCCGTTGAGCGAGATTTTACCGTTGACGCTCAACGTAATATCTCGCTGTTTACTGGTGAGGTCTTTCAGATTGACTCCGACACCATCTTCATTGGCCACCAGACGAATTTTATTGGCGTACATGCCGCCTAATACCTTGGTATCCACCGCCAACTGTGGTTTGGTGCCCTCGCCGGCGATGGATTTTATAGTGCCATCCTTGAAACTGACCCGGTTGGCACCCTGGGTCAACGACAGGTTGTTCGCATTAATTTTGCCGTTCAATGTTGTGGCACGGCTGATGATATCGACATAATCCTGGGCGTTACCGTCCAGCCCCTTACCGCCAATAGTAACCGTGCCTTTTTTGACTTCCAGCGCTTCCAACGCACCTTTCTTATCGAACTGCGGTTTACCGGTGGTCAACGTCACACCTGGGGTATTAATAAAACCGCAGCCATCGCAACTGATGCCGTTGGGGTTAGCGATCATCACATTGGCTTTGTTGCCGAACACTTCCAGCTTGCCCTGCAGCTCGGAACGGCTGCCGCCGATAACTTCATTGATGATCAAATCGGCAGGTTTGCCCTTGAAGTTGGGGTTGCCGTTGATAATGTCGACACCTAACTGCGTTTTACCGCCCTGTGTCGCGTTATTCAACACTGCGCCAGGCGTGCCGACGTTAAAGTCTTTATAGGTATTATGTGAAATGCCTGCACCGTTGGGAGTGGCGATATTCACTACCGGTACATTGCCCGGTTTGATAATCACTTGAGAATTGCCGTTGGCGGCGTTGATACCAGCGGCGAAGGCTGGATGCAATGGTTGCAGCGCCGTAAGGTAAATCAGCAAGTAACTGGCGCACCGGGCCAGCGGATGGTTGTATTTATCCAACGTTTCACTCCCTCGAAAAATTTTATAATCGGCGCAGATAGCACCTTGCTGTGTACTGGCGTTATAAAGTGACGGTGGCTTGCCAGTAAGCCACCCAATGATCTGGCGTAAAACTGTCGGGATGTGTCAGCGGCCTGCCCAAGGTGGCCGATTGATTGAACCAACGCCCATTCATCGATACCCCCACGGCCGCCCCAGTGACATTGCCACCGTCAATTTTCCCAGTCCGGCCTTGCACCCACCCCGTATCCAACGCGCTGGTAAGAGACAGTTCCCCCAACCCCGGCAACGTCATCCATTGCCAATTGAGCTCATTACGCCAATAAGCGCCGCGGTTACCCGTCAGATACTGCTCTTTAAACCCACGCACCGAATATTGCCCGCCGACGGAAATGCGCTCACTGGAATACAGGTTATCCGCTGTCGTTTGCCCATAGGCTGAGGTGAGGTAGTACAGTGAGGAGGTCAGGGGATAGAAGTAGCTGCCACTGAGACTTAACTTGCGAAACTCACTGCGTGGCGCATCGCCATACTGCGGATTATCAGGTGTTGCCCCCAACATGGGCAGGCCGTGGCTTACCGTCGGGTTCAGCGTCAGATAGCCGCGCCCGGCAACCGCGCTGTAATTTCCGCCGAGGCTAAATACGCTGAGCGTCGGGCTGCTGATAGCCAGACGTTCACCCGCCAGTTGGTTCTCTGTACGCCTGCGCGTCAGCCCTATGTCGACAGAAAACTTGCGCGTACCGTCTCGCAACAGCGTGCGGTTGGCACCCAAACGCTGGGTTTGACTGTTACCCTTATAGCGGTAAGCGTCGCCATTGAACGGCACGTTCTGGAAAAAATCATTCCAGGCATATTGATAGCTGAATAGCCAGTAGCCGTAGGGCAAGGTCACGCCGCCGTTGAGGCTACGGCTGCGATGGCTATGGCTGAAATCGCTGTTACGTGTCGCAGAAAATGACCACTGTTCGGCAAGGCGCAACGGACTATCCAACGTTATGCCGGCATTCATCTGCCCGGTGCCCGTGCTTTTCTGGCCGCTGTTGTCTGCACCAAAAGAAAGTGCAACGGGCAAACGCGTGGAACCGCGCCGCAATATCACGTTTGAATAACCAGAATGCGTTCCAGGCTGGATATCGATACTCACCTGCTGTGAGGGCAGCCGATTAAGCTGTTCCATGCCCTGCTCGATATTCCGCAGGTTTAATACATCGCCGACCAAACCGGGAAACACCATGCTTAGTGCCAGCGTATTTTCCCCGGCGAGGCTGATGGATTCGACCCGCCCTTCGCTGGCGCTGATGATCAATGTACCGCCAGCAATATCCTGATCCTGCAGGAAGGCCTGCGAGGTGATATAGCCGCGTTGCAGATAGGCATTGGTGGTTTCTCGCACCAAGCGATTGATGTGGTTCAACGTCAGGCAACGGCCCTGGTAGGGTTTGGCCAGTTTATCTTTTACCGACCAGGAGAGATGCTCCGCCTCCTGAAATACAATGCGTTGCACGTTGTGGCAGTTTTCCTCGACGGCACTCGCCACAGGCAGCGGTAATGCAGGCAACGCGACATTGTTTTGCAGTGCTTCACGCTGCTGCTGCGCCTGTTCCAATAACATCTTTTGCTGTTGGTTGATGCTGTCCCGGTCAGCCGGGCTGGAGGGTTCAGCCGCCTGAGTAACGCTGAAAAAACATCCACAGACAATGAGCGCCAAAATCCTGAAACGGGGCTTCCATGCACACACTTTAAAACATCCATTTACGATAATTTACACACATTATCGAAGTCTAAACATTTCAGGGCAACATTTCTATACGAATGAGAATCATTTTTATTAAAAAATTAAAAAAGCATGCAATGCGCAGAGAGGGGTTGCAGAAGGATGGGTGAAAATTGAATCATTTTGCGGTGGTTTCCCTGCGGCGCAGCACCGCAGGGGTAAATCAACCATAGCGTCCGGTAATGTAATCCTCGGTACGGCGCTGGCGCGGCGAGGTGAAGATGTCATCGGTGTCGTTATATTCCACCAATCGGCCCTGGTGAATAAACGCCGTGTAGTCGGATACTCGCGCCGCCTGCTGCATGTTGTGCGTCACCAACACCACGCTGTAATGCTGTTTCAACGCAGAAATCAGCTCTTCAATGGTGAGCGTAGAAATTGGATCCAGCGCCGAGGTCGGCTCATCCAGCAGCAACACTTCCGGCTCGATGGCGATCGCCCGCGCAATCACCAACCGCTGCTGCTGACCGCTGGAAAGGCGAAACGCGTTCTCACGCAGCCGATCTTTCACCTCGTGCCAAAGCGCTGCCGCACGCAGCGAGCGCTCTACCGCCTCATCAAGGATGCGTCGATCGCGCACGCCCTGCAGACGCAGGCCATACACCACATTTTCATAAATCGACTTGGGGAAGGGGTTCGGGCGCTGGAACACCATACCGACCCGCCGTCTCAGTGCCGCAACATCGATTTGCGCCCCACTGATGCCCTGACCGTTAAGCTGCAGATCGCCTTCAATCCGGCAGTTATCCACCAAATCATTCATCCGGTTGAAACAACGCAACAGCGTCGATTTACCGCAACCGGAGGGGCCGATCAGCGCCGTCACCCGGTGTTTCGGAATTCGCAGTGAAATATCGTGCAGCACCTGCTTCTCGCCATAAAACAGGTTGAGGTCGGTTACCGACAGCGCGGTATCTTCATCACCAAGATGCTGGACATCCAGCCGGGGCAAACTGCCTGGCGTCATCAAACTCATTAGGCACTCCCCAGGAATAGCTTCATTGTTACTGCGACCATGCTCTGTATCGCTCCCTTAGCGAATGTCGAATGCCCATCGCCGCCAGATTCAACCCCACCACAATCGCCACCAGCAGGAAGGCGGTGGCAAATACCAGCGGCCGGGCGGCTTCCACGCTCGGGCTCTGGAAGGCCATATCGTAAATCTGGAAGCTCAGGTGCATAAACTTCCGCTCCAGATGCAGATACGGGAAAATATCATCCACCGGCAGTACCGGTACGGATTTCACCACGCCCACCAGCATCAGCGGCGCGGTCTCTCCAGCGGCGCGCGCTACCGCCAGGATCAGGCCGGTCATCATTGCCGGTGCGGCCATGGGCAAAACGATGCGCCACAGCGTTTCCGCCCGGCTGGCCCCCAGGGCCAACGATCCCTGACGCAGGGAGGCAGGAATGCGCGACAGCCCCTCTTCGGTAGCAACGATCACCACCGGCAACGTCAACAGCGCCAGCGTCAATGCCGCCCATAGCACCCCCGGCGTACCAAAAGTCGGGTTGGGCAACGATTCCGGATAGAACAACTGATCGAGCGTGCCGCCAATCATATAAACAAAGAAGCCGAGGCCAAATACCCCGTAGACGATCGAGGGCACGCCGGCCAGATTCACCACCGCAATACGGATCAGCCGCGTCAGCAGATTATTCCCGGCGTATTCGTGCAGATAGACGGCGGCAATGACGCCAAACGGCATCACCACGATCGACATCAGGATCACCATCAACACCGTGCCGAAAATGGCCGGGAATACGCCACCTTCGGTATTGGCCTCACGTGGGCTGTCGCTGAGGAATTTCTTCACCTGCTCGCCCCAGTGCACCAGCTTCTGCGTGGTATGCATCGCATTGGGATACCAAGCATCGCGCACCTGGCTGAGCGAAATAGTATGAACCTGGCCGTGCATATCACGCAGCAGCAGCGCATCACGGTGGCGATCGCGGTTCAAGCCTTCCAGTCGATCAGACAGCAAGCGATACTGGCGCTGCAGCTCCAGCCTTTCTGCCTTGATGGACGCCTGCGCACGGGCGTCGAGCTGGTCGTCATGCTGCAGGCTTTTCTCCCGCAGCCGCAACGCGTCAAACCGTTGGTTGATACGCGCCATATCGCGGAACTGAATATCGTGCGCCTGCCGCGAAAGCGCGGCAATTTGCGGCAAACGCTGTAGCAACGCCTGGCTGAGGTTACGCCCGGTCAACGGCTGGCCGTCCTCCAGCATACCCGCCAGATAACCATAGGCGGTGCCATTGCTGTTGCGTTCCAGAACCAGCAAATTGCGCGGCGTGCTTTGGCTCAGAATGTCACCGGCCAGCAGTGTGCGGAAGTCCTGGCCTTCGCTCTCTCGGTTGCCCACCTTGATCAGATAACGTTCAAAACTCTGCGCATTCCCCGGCGGCAGCGCAACGCCGGACTCTTGCAACTGACGGCGCGGAATACTCTGCTGCTGATACAACTCGCCGATCATTGTCACCGGCCCGGCAGCGCTCTGATTGAGCTCAAACTGGTAGACCGGGCTGGGCCAGAAATAGCGCATCCCCTGCCCGGCCAGCAACAGCATAATGCCGATTAACGCCAGCAGGCTGACGGCCACCGATCCGGCGGTCAGCCAGATCCACGGCGAACCGCTCTTTGCCCAAAGCTTCATGGCGCCTCCTGATTCAGGGTATAGCGTTTACGCAGGCGCAGCCGGATCGCCTCCGCCAGCGTGTTGAAGACAAAGGTGAAAATAAACAGCACCAGCGCGGTCAGGAACAGCACCCGATAATGGCTGCTGTCGGCCACCGCTTCCGGCATCTCGATAGCGATATTGGCCGCCAGGGCGCGAAGTCCCTGGAACAGGCTGCCGTCGATTACCGGCGTATTGCCAGTCGCCATCAGCACAATCATGGTTTCACCCACCGCTCGGCCAAAACCGATCATCAGCGCCGAGAAAATACCGGCGCTGGCCGAAGGCAAGACTACCCGCATCACGGTTTGCCACTGGGTCGCGCCTAGCGCCAACGAGCCCTGGCTCAGCGTCGCCGGCACGCTGAACAAGGCGTCTTCCGCCAAAGAGAAGATGATAGGCACCAGTGCAAAGCCCATCGCCACGCCGACCACCAGAGCATTACGCTGGTCATAGTCATCGCCCAGCCAGAAATGCAGCGGTTCGCCAAACAGTTTGACCTCCAGCCACGGTCCCACGCTGAACGCCAGCCAAACGGTGGCTATCATCAACGGCAGCAGGATCAGCAGATCCATGCCCGGTGGCAAGCGACGCGGTGTCAGCTTGTTCACCAGAGCGCCGCAGGCCAGCACCACTACCGCCAACAGCAGCGGCAGCGACAGCACCGCCAATAGATAATGTTCAATCACCGGCGCCAGCCAGATACCGGCCACCAGCCCAATAACTACCGTCGGCAGCGCACCCATCACCTCTATCGCCGGTTTAATCACCCGTCGCAGCCCGGCCGACATGAAATAGGCGGTATAAATCGCCCCGGCCAATGCCAGCGGGATGGCGAACAGCATGGCGTAAGCCGCTGCCTTAAAGGTGCCAAAAATGACCGGCATCAGGCTAAATTTGGCCTGATAGCTGTCCTCACCGGAAGTAGATTGCCAAACATAGGCCGGTTCGGGGTAATTCTCATACCACACCTTGTGCCACAGCGAGCGCCAGGTGACGTCGGGATAAGGGTTATCGATTGGATAATGCTGCCAGCCCTGCGCCGTTTCCAGCAGCAGACCGTCACCGCGTGGGGCGAATGCTATTTGCTGTACGCCGGTGCTCAACCTGCCGTTCAGCAACGGCTGCGGCTGAATGCTGGAGAACAGAGAGAAGCCGCCGTCAGGTCTCAGGGTTGCGAACACCCGACGATAAGGCTCGGCCACCAGCAAATCCTGCGGTTCGGACTGGTGGTCGAAATGCTGCACCGGGGTCAGTTGCCAGCGCTGATCCTTTTCAACATCGAACCATTCGCGTATGCCACCGTCAGCCGCTTCGATCAATAACGCGCTGCCACCGGGCAAGGCGGTCAGTTGATAAGGCGTGTGATCACCGAGGATACGCGTTTCTTTAAGCTGTAACTGGGTATCGTTAATTTGATAGCGCGCCAGTCGGTTGCCCGACAGCAGATATAATTGACGGCCGTCCGGCGTCAGCACCAACTGCTGCACCGCGCTCTCCAGCGGGCTTTCGCTCAACTGCGGCGCTTGATCGCTGCCAAAACGGCCAAACACCAAACGGTGGTCATCAGTGACACCAGCCAGCAGATAGTGACCGTGTCGCACCTCGGACAGTGCCAGCAGCGCCAACGGCCGCCCCTGTTTATCCAGCGCTAGCGGCCGTTGCCCCAGCGGAAATAGCCACTGTGGTGCAGAGGTGCTCGCCGCAGCAAAATCCGCGCTGGCAACGATAAAGCGGCCATCGGCCTGCGCCAAAGCAAACAGATCGCGTTCACCGGCCGCCTGAGTCAACAACGTCGGCTTAGTCAGCAATGGCTGCTGCGACAACGGTATGCCCGCAGCGGCAGTGTCCTGAGGTACCAATCGGTAAAACTGCCCCAGCCCCTGCGCATCAATGCGGTACCCGATACGCTGCTGCACATCCATGCCCAGCGCCAGAGCAGACGCGGTGGCGCTGATCGGCAAAGGCTTGGCCTGCCCCATCGTTGCCGGTTTAAACAGCGGCAGCACCGCAAACAGCAGGTAAACGAAGATCAGCATTAGCGTCATCAGTACCAGCAACCCGCTGACGGTCACAGCCGCCTGCACGCTACGGTCGATGCGCGCACGCAGCCGATCCCGGGGATGTTGGTT
This sequence comes from Serratia proteamaculans, assembly GCF_008830365.1. Taxonomy (GTDB): domain Bacteria; phylum Pseudomonadota; class Gammaproteobacteria; order Enterobacterales; family Enterobacteriaceae; genus Serratia; species Serratia proteamaculans. Next base: position 63,297 of record NZ_WBKI01000005.1, read on the forward strand.
TACCGTAGTCTGTGCCATGTCTCTCGCTGTCGCTGATGTAAGCAGGCTTGCGCCATAGAATAACCGGGCATCTTATGTCAGTTTTATGACGTTTGCATGACAAAGTTACCCACCAGGCACAGCGAACTTTGCGCTACCCATCAGCATTATTAATGCTATATATTGCTGAAAAATGATGATAAACCCGATCACATCTATAAATATAAAGCATGAAATACGCCATTTTATGCCAATTGCTGATGACCAACAGTTCCCACGCCGCAGAAAATATATTTACCGCTTAAAATGCCTCACGCCAAGGTAATGGATGTGTTGGACTTTCCTGTCAATCTCTCGCAATAATGATGAAGGACACTAGAGCGGCATCCGGGCCGTGTCCCGGATCCTTTTCTAAAATTGAACTGGAGTGGCAATGGGTCAGGAAAAGCTCTACATCGAAAAAGAACTAAGCTGGTTATCCTTTAATGAACGCGTATTGCAGGAAGCCGCAGATAAGAGCAATCCCCTGATTGAGCGCATGCGTTTTCTGGGCATTTACTCCAATAACCTTGATGAGTTCTATAAGGTCCGCTTTGCCGATCTTAAACGACGTATCCTGATCAGCGAAGAACAGGGTTCCGGTGGCGCTTCACGTCATCTGCTGAAAAAGATCCAGGCCAAGGTATTAAAAACCGATCAAGAATTCGACAGCCTGTATAACGATTTGCTGCTGGAAATGGCGCGTAATCAAATCTTCCTGATTAACGAACGTCAGGTGTCGGAGAACCAGCAAATCTGGCTGCGACAATACTTCAAGCAGCATCTGCGTCAGCACATCACGCCCATCCTGATCAACCACGAAACCAATCTGGTGCAGTTCCTGAAAGATGATTACACCTATCTGGCGGTGGAGATTATTCGCGGTACACGCATCGATTATGCGCTGCTGGAGATCCCGTCCGACAAGGTGCCACGCTTCGTTAACCTGCCACCGGAAGCGCCACGTCGCCGCAAGCCCATGATCCTGTTGGACAACATTCTGCGCTACTGCCTGGATGATATCTTCAAGGGCTTCTTCGACTACGACGTACTCAACGCCTATTCGATGAAAATGACCCGCGACGCGGAATACGATCTGGTCACCGAAATGGAATCCAGCCTGCTGGAACTGATGTCCTCCAGCCTGAAACAGCGTCTGACCGCCGAACCGGTGCGCTTTGTTTACCAGCGCGACATGCCGAATGAAATGGTGGAACTGCTGCGCGGTAAGCTCGGTATCTCCAACTACGACTCGGTGATCGCCGGCGGCCGCTATCATAACTTCAAAGACTTTATTGGCTTCCCGAACGTCGGCAAGGCCAATCTGGTCAACAAACCGCTGCCCCGCCTGCGCCATATCTGGTTCGAAAAGTTCCGCAACGGCTTTGACGCCATCCGCGAACAGGACGTGCTGCTTTACTACCCATACCACACCTTTGAGCACGTGCTGGAGCTGGTGCGCCAGGCGTCGTTTGACCCCAGCGTGCTGGCGATAAAAATCAATATTTACCGCGTAGCAAAAGACTCACGCATTATCGAATCGATGATCCACGCCGCCCACAACGGCAAAAAAGTGACGGTGGTAGTGGAGCTACAGGCACGCTTTGACGAAGAGGCCAACATCCACTGGGCCAAGCGTCTGACGGAAGCCGGGGTGCACGTTATCTTCTCTGCACCGGGGCTGAAAATTCACGCTAAACTGTTCCTGATCTCGCGCCGTGAAGGCGACGAAATTGTGCGCTATGCTCATATCGGTACCGGTAACTTTAACGAGAAAACCGCGCGTATTTATACCGACTATTCGCTGTTGACCGCCGACTCACGCATCACTAACGAAGTGCGCCGAGTGTTCAACTTTATCGAAAATCCGTACCGGCCAGTCACCTTCGACAACCTTATGGTGTCGCCACAAAACTCGCGCCTGAAGCTGTATGAGTTGATCGATAAGGAAATTGCCAACGCTCAGGCCGGTCTTCCTGCTGGCATTATGCTGAAAATCAACAATCTGGTGGATAAAGGGCTGGTAGATCGGTTATATACGGCATCCGGCGCCGGCGTAAAAATCCGCCTGTTGGTGCGGGGTATGTGTTCTTTGATTCCCAACCTGCCGGGGATCAGTGACAATATTCAAGCGATCAGTATCGTCGACCGCTACCTGGAACACGATCGGGTTTACGTTTTCGAAAACAAAGGTGACAAACTGGTTTATCTGTCCTCTGCCGACTGGATGACCCGTAACATAGATTACCGCATCGAAGTCGCGGTCTCGCTGCTGGATCCAACGCTGAAACAACGGGTTCTGGATATTCTGGAAATCCTGTTCAACGACACGGTCAAGGCGCGCTACCTCGATAAAGAACTGAGCAACCAGTACGTCCCGCGCGGCAATCGCCGTAAAGTGCGTTCTCAGGTTGCCATTTATGAGTATTTAAAAGCTCTGGAACAACCAGGACAGTAGGCCAGCCACTATGCCGCTAAAAAGCACTGCAACAAACAAACCGCAGGAAATCGCTGCCATCGACCTCGGGTCGAACAGCTTCCACATGGTGATTGCCCGCGTCGTCAACGGCGCCTTACAGGTGTTGGGCCGTTTAAAACAACGGGTTCACCTTGCCGATGGATTGGACAGCAACAATGTGCTCAGTGAAGAGGCAATAGAACGCGGCCTGGCCTGCCTGGCGCTGTTTGCCGAACGGCTGCAGGGCTTCCCGGCGGATAACGTCACCATCGTCGGAACCCATACCCTGCGCCAGGCGGTTAACGCCGAAGTGTTCCTCAAGCGTGCGGCCAAAGTGATCCCCTACCCGATCGAAATCATCGCCGGGCAGGAAGAAGCGCGTCTGATCTTTATGGGTGTGGAACACACCCAACCGGAAAAAGGCCGCAAGCTGGTGATCGACATCGGTGGCGGTTCTACCGAACTGGTGATCGGCGAAGACTTTGAACCGCTGCTGGCAGAAAGCCGCCGTATGGGCTGCGTCAGTTTCGCCCAACAGTTTTTCCCAGGCGGTGAAATCAGCAAAAGCAATTTCAAACGTGCGCGCCTGGCGGCGGCACAAAAGTTGGAAACCCTGGCCTGGCAATACCGCATTCAGGGCTGGCAATATGCCCTGGGCGCGTCAGGCACCATCAAGGCCGCACACGAAGTGCTGGTCGAGATGGGTGAAAAAGACGGCCTGATCACCCTGGAACGTCTGGAGATGCTGGCGGAGCAGGTGTTGCAGTTTAAAAGCTTCAGTTCCCTGAGTCTGCCGGGGCTGTCGGAAGACCGTCAGTCGGTCTTTGTTCCGGGTCTGGCGATCCTGTGCGGCGTATTCGATGCGTTGGCGATCCGCGATTTGCGCCTTTCCGACGGTGCGCTGCGCGAAGGCGTGCTGTACGAAATGGAAGGCCGTTTCCGCCATCAGGACATCCGCAGCCGTACCGCCAAAAGCCTGGCCGATCACTACAATATCGACCGTGAACAGGCCAAACGGGTGCTGGAAACCACCGAATTGCTGTACGCGCAGTGGATGGCGCAAAACACCAAACTGGCGAATCCTCAGTTGGAAGCGCTGCTGAAATGGGCCGCGATGCTGCATGAAGTGGGGCTAAGCATCAACCACAGCGGCATGCACCGCCACTCAGCCTATATTCTGCAAAACACCAACCTGCCTGGCTTCAACCAGGAGCAGCAGTTGCTGTTGGCGGCGCTGGTGCGGTTCCACCGCAAGGGCATCAAGCTGGAAGAACTGCCACGCCTGAACCTGTTCAAGAAGAAGCATTATCTGCCGCTGATCCAACTGTTACGTCTGAGTACCCTACTCAACAACCAGCGCCAGTCGACTACCACGCCAGAGACCTTGCGCCTGAGCACCGACGATAATCACTGGACGCTGCGCTTCCCGGCCGGTTATCTGGCACAGAACAATCTGGTTCAACTGGATCTCGAACGCGAACAGGCCTACTGGAACGACGTGGTAGGCTGGAAACTGATTTGCGAAGAAGAAGGTTCACAGAACGAGCAACGCTCGGCCTGAGTCTGTGCCCCCTGCCAGCCGGGGGGCACAATTCAATCTTGTACCGGTAACAGCGCAGCCAACGGTTGTGGCTCGCCGATGAAATAGCCCTGCATATAGTCAACACCGACCCCTTTCAACGCGAGCAACTGCTCCATACTTTCGACGTATTCCGCCACAATGGTCAATCGCTTCATCCGTGCCACCTTACAGATAGACGCAATCACCTGGAAATCTACCGAATTGGTCAGCATGTCGCGGACAAACCCACCGTCAATTTTCAACATGTCGACCGGCAGTATCTTCAGCCGATCGTAGCTGGCATAGCCGGTGCCGAAATCGTCCAACGCAATGCGGCAGCCCATTTCACGCAGTGCCTGCAGGTTTGCTCTGGCGTAATCTGTATCCTGCAGCAAGTGCGATTCGGTTACTTCCAGCGTCAGTTGGTACGGTTCAATCCGGTTCTGCTGCAACAGGTTGTTCACATCGTGGCACAGCATCGGACGGCATAGCGAAGAAGGTGATAGATTAATCGCAAAGCGCGCGCTGGGCAGTTCGGCCCGATGTCGGTCCATAAATTTCAACGTATTGCGCAATACCCAAATGTCCACCCGATAAGAAAGGCCAAACTCATGTGCCACCGGTAGAAAATCGTTTGGTGATATGATCTCCCCCCGAGCGTCGCGCATACGCAGCAAAATTTCATGATATCGATCACCACGCAGGCCAACGATCGGCTGCGCCATCAGGATAAACCCGTCGTTATCCAGCGAATGTTGTACGCCATGCAGCAATGCCACCTTGCGTTTGACCTCCTCCTGAACCAGATGACCGCCGTTTTGCACACTCTCCGGCTTGCCGCTGGTCAGGGATACCTCTGCCAGCGAGCTAAGTTCCCCCAACAGCAGGTAGAGATGTTCAAAATCGGACACCACGCTGCAAAATCCTAATCCCAGCGGGGGATGGAGCGGCAAGCCGTTCCATACCAGGCGAAATTTCTCCAGCGCGCGGTAAATCTCTGCGACCTTTGCCTCGCTGTCTTCAGCGTCCACTCGCAGCAGCAGATCATAACCCGGCAGGTGGTAAACCCCCTCGCCAGGTGCCAATACCTGATGCAATAGCGCCGCCAGTTGTTGTTTGAAGCGAATGCGTAACTGCATGCCGTAGTTACGTGTCAGCAAATCCAACTCGCTTACCCGCAGGAAACACAGCGTTGAAGGAGGGGACTGGGCCAGATCGCGCTTGAGGGCACGCAGGTTAGGCAGGCCAATCACCGGATCCTGCAACGAGGCGCTTTGTGCCCTGGCGTGGCTCAGGCGCTGACGGGTGTTGAGTGCCGACATCAGGTAAATGCACAGGGTAAACACCACCATCATCGAAGAGATCACCGCCAGATTCAGCAACAGATTCTCACGCTGGGTATAACCGGGATAATTGAAAAACAACACCAGCAGGGTGGCGGACCAGATAATACAAATGAATTGATAACCAAAACGCATCGCGCCGTACAACATCACCGGCAGCAGCAATATCAGGCCGTAGCCCCCCAGCAGCAAAGGGCTGGCGCTTTTGGCCTGATGGCATAGCAGAGCCACCATGGTGCCCAGCACTGACAGCCACAGCACCAGCTCTTTTTTATCGGCGTTTGGCGCCATTTCACGGCCAAAACGCCGCCAAAGGGTCAGAACAAACCCGGGCTTGTTCAATATGCGCAACATAAAGTAGAACAACGGCATGGCCGAAAGGCTACCCAGCAGCAGAGCCTGAAAATTAACCAAGGCCAGCAGATGACTGCTCTCGCCAGACATCATCCCCAGCTCATCAGGCAATTGAGCGAGGCCGACCAACAGCTTCAGGCCGAAGACAAACAGCAACGCCGGCAACACCACCAGCCAGATCAACCGCGCCTTGACCAGCGCCGGTACCCCCGGGGCCGCACACCAACGCCGCTGGGTCTGGCTGCGGTACCCCAGCCAGCACAGACTCAGGCAAAACAGGTACAGCAACATCACCAACATGCCGCTTTCCAGCCCCAGTCGAAGACCGTAACGCAGCATGATGGCCAGGGTAATGCCCGGCAGCGCACGCCAGTCATAAACCATCAGCAGTGCCATACAGGCTGTCAGTGGCAGATAGAGCAAATAGACTTTGCCCTCGGGCAGCATAATGCGCGGTGACAACCAACCGGCAAACGGGATCAAAAACAGGCCCCAGATGAGGGGAAATCCCCACCAGCGCTCGCGCAAATGCTTCCAGAATATTGGCTTAATCATAAAAATAGCGAGTCCTTCAGAGCGTAATTCCATTCACGCGTTCAGGTAATAAGGCAGGTTCCTTTACGTACCTCTCTCCATTCATGAGGCAAAGTGAAAATAACATATGCGACAGGGGAATGGGGGGAATTTTAGGCGCTGGGGTCAGCGGAGGCTTGACTGCGATCAATCAAAAAAGAAAAGTTGGGTAATAATGTGTAAAGCCATATTTTGTATTGCCTTAACCCGCTGATCCCAGTGACAAACTCAAACCCGAGTTAAACACCGGTGAAATACCTGGTTTTGCCGTCCGGAAATAAATAGACAATATTTGTCATCGATAGCTAAAATTCCGGTTACAATTTATCGGCTTTAATCACCCGCAATCCCCCAGACAGGATCGAGGAAAATGTAATCGCCCCTCTCCCGCTGGCAAGGCGCGCGGGTATAACACAGGAAACCGGCATGGCCGGGTGATATATGCGTAAAAAAACCACCGGACAGATGACGAAAATAGTGCTGTTTATCAGCTTTATCATTTTAGTCGGCCGTCTGTTGTATGCTGCGGTTGTCGCGGTGCCCCATCATCAGGAAAAAAAGCTCGCCCCTTATCAAAGCACCACCGAGATTGGCGGCGAAAACCAGGACACAACCCCCTGAACCCACAGACTCGAGCTTCTCTGCAGGGCTTGCGAATAGTTAAGCAGCCTGCCAGCGTATCGGCATGCCAGGCCCCTTACTTATTCCTCAGCTTCTGCACCCAATTCATAAAAATGACGCCTGCATTCACTATGCTCTATGTTGTCCAGAGTCCGTCTGTAAGGATCACCGAGTGCCAGTAAGGAATACCATGTCAGCAGCAACGCATAACGTTCAAAAAGTCGCTGAGTATCGCCAGCGCATTCTTTCTCTGCTGTTAAACAACAAAGACCTGGTCGACGGCATTCTCGGTCGCCCAGGGGATGGAAATGCCCTCAGCAAAAGTGAACTGCTAAACCAGACTGCTGAAATAACCGGCCTGCTGGACGATATGCACGCCGCTGACCTGGCAGACTTGCTGGAAGCTCTGCCGCAGGACGAGCGCCTGGCCGTATGGCGATTGATCGGCAACGCCAAACGCGGCCAGACGCTGGTGGAAGTGGCCGAACCGGTGTGGGACAGCCTGATCGAAGAGATGAGCGACAAAGACCTGCTCAAAGCGATCAAAACGCTGGACGTCGATGAACAGGCCTATCTGGCTCAATACCTGCCGCGTAACCTGATGGGTCGTCTGCTGACCTCGATGGATCCGGAGCAACGTGCGCAGGTGCGCGAGATGATCCACTACGGTAAAGACACCGTCGGTTGGATGATGGACTTTGAACTGGTCACGGTGCGCCCGGACGTCACCCTGGGGGCGGTGCATCGCTTCCTGCGCCTGCGCAAAACCATTCCGGCAGCCACCGATAAACTCTTTGTCACCGATCGTAAAAATACCCTGTTGGGCGAATTGCCGCTCACCGCCGTGCTGCTAAATGATCCGGAAACCCTGGTGCAGACGGTAATGGACAGCGATCCCACCCGTTTTTTGCCGGAAGATAAAGCCGAGGCAGCCGCCAGCGCGTTCGAACGTTATGACCTGATTAGCGCCCCGGTGGTCGATGCCAAAGGCAAGCTGATGGGTCGCCTGACCATTGAAGAGATCGTTGACGTGGTCAACGAAGAAAGCGACAGCAACCTGCGCCGCATGGGGGGCTTAAGCCCGGAAGAAGACGTGTTTGCCCCGGTCAGCAAAGCGGTGAAAACCCGTTGGGCCTGGCTGGCGATCAACCTGTGTACGGCGTTTATTGCCTCACGCGTTATCGGCCTGTTCGAACACACTATTTCGCAACTGGTGGCGCTGGCCGCGTTGATGCCAATCGTCGCAGGTATCGGGGGTAACACCGGCAACCAGACCATCACCATGATCGTTCGTGCGCTGGCACTGCATCAGATTGAGGTCGGCAATATTTCCCGTCTGATGTTCAGAGAGCTGGGGGTCGCCATCATCAACGGCGTGGTCTGGGGCGGGATCATGGGGATAGTCACCTGGTTGCTGTATGGCGACTGGGCAATGGGCGGCGTGATGACGCTGGCGATGATCCTCAACCTGCTGGTGGCGGCGCTGATGGGGGTGGTGATCCCAATGACCATGCTAAAAATGGGGCGCGATCCGGCGGTCGGTTCCAGCGTATTGATCACTGCACTGACCGATACCGGCGGCTTCTTTATTTTCCTCGGCCTGGCCACCATTTTCCTGCTCTGAATCCTGATGGCCGGCGGCAACGTCGGCTTTTGCCACCGCTCACTAAAACCGCCTGATTCAGTAGGCTTTCTTGCCGCGCTGTACTACCCTTTGGCAATGAACTTTCCACCTTATCCGCGTCATGACGTCGTTCAGTGACAGATGCCAGCGTTAAGGTTGTTTATGGATATCAGCGCACCGAATCATCTCACCACGCGCAAAGGCGCACTGCTGATGCATACCCTGCTGGCACAGGCCGACATCGCCTGCTACACCGCCAAGCATCAGGGTCGCGGGAAGATCTATCTGTACGAAGCACGACAAAAAAGATACTGACTCCAGGCGCACCACATCACAAAAGTTAGCCACAGGGACCTGAAACAAGCGCTGACCACACGACTCCGCGGCGGTGACCGTGGCGTTCGCTCCCCCCATTCCCCTTCATTCTGCCCCACTCTCCCGTTTTTCGGGCTGTGGCGTCATTGGGTCACAGCCCCCGATCACGTTTTTTTTGCTTAGCCAACCTGAGGTTAGTGGTATAGCTAACGTGTCAAAGTTAATCGTTTGAACAATACCTCGATACGGAAATCAGCACGCGCGTTAATTTCCACCCCATCTTTAAAAGTGATTGCTCAGGGATAATGGCTATGAAAAACGAGTGGTTTGCCGCCAGAGAGCTAACCGGCATTGCAGGACTGCCCTCCTCGCCACAGGGCATCAATTTGATGGCCCGCCGCGAAGGTTGGATCAGCCGCCGCCGAAAAGGCGTACAGGGCAAAGCGGTGGAATACCACATTAACAGCCTGCCGATCGGCGCACGCAGCCTGTTGATACTGCAAGAAGATCCCGCAGAATATCAGGTTGAACGTAAGGATCCGCTGGCGGTATGGGTTGAGTATTACTATCACCTTAGCGAAAGCGAACGTGAGAAAGTCCTGACGTTCCTGATGCGTGAAGGGATCGACAGCCTGCTGGCGCGCATTGCCGCCGAAGAGTAGCGCGGCTAGCCGTCAGTGTCCGTTGACGGTACCCAGCCCTCGTTATGCCACAGATGCAGCGTGGCGTAAGAGCGCCATGGCCGCCAGCGTTCGGCATAGTTTTCAATCTGGCGTGGCGTCATCTCTGGAAAGCGCTGTTTGATCAGATAATCTCCCGCCAAAAAGACGTCCGGCCATGACCAGGCACGCATAGCGATATAACTGGCCGTCCAACTGCCAATTCCCGGCAACGCGGTCAGTGCCTTGATCCCCTGCTCAATATCCAGCACGTTATCCAACTGCAACCGCCCTTCAGTGACCGCCCGTGCAATGGCGATCAGCGCCGCTGCGCGTTTTAGTTGCACCCCCAGCGGACGCAGTTCCTCAGGTTGCAGTTGTGCCACCTGCTCAGCATTGGGGAACACATGGGTAATGCCGGCGTAGGGCTGTTCCAACGGCGTACCCCAGCGTTCCGCCATGCGCCCGGCAAAGGTCGCCGCCATCTTGACGCTGACCAACTGCCCGAGCACCGCCCGTGTCGCCTGTTCAAAACTGTTGACGCAACCGGGCAGCCGCAGGCCCGGCGCATCGGCGGCCAGTGCTCCCAGGGCCTGGGTGATCAGATCCGGTGCGGCATCCAGATCGAACAGTTGGCGGATACGGCGTAACACCTCCGTGGTTACCCGGCTGAGCGCCGGAGCGATCTCTACCCGCACCCGATTGCGGGCCTCCTCCGGCTGTACGCTGACCCAGCCGTGATAGTCAATACCGCACTGAGTAATGGCGATCGCCCGCAAATATTGTTGCCCCTCAATCCTTTCCACACCGCTCACCGCACGGGTTTGCAAAAAGCTCAGCATGCGCGGCCAGTCATAGGGTGGCCGGTAGCCCAAATGAAACACCAGCCCGCTGGCGACGGTACGCTCATTACGGCCGCTGCTGCTACGCAGCGCCGAGGGGATCAGCCGGTAGCGCGCCTTGAACAATTCGTTAAAGCGTCGCAGGCTGCCAAAACCGGCGGCAAACGCCACTTCACTCAGCGGCATATCGGTATCCGCCAACAGCCGTTTGGCCTGTAACAGCCGGTGCGACTGAGCATAATCAATCGGCGAGGCACCAAACTGATCGGCAAAAATGCGCCGCAGGTGGCGATCGGAAATTCCCAACCGCGCGGCCAGTTGCTCGCAGCTGTGCTCCGACAGATAGCCTTGTTCAATCAACTGTACCGCCACCTGGGCGTAGCGATTGCCGAGGTCGATCAACGCCAGACCCGGTGCCAACTCCGGCCGGCACTTCAGACAGGGGCGAAAGCCCGCCAGCTCCGCCGCCGCCGCGCTCGGGTAAAAAGTACAGTTCTCGATCTTCGGCGTGCGGGCACTGCACACCGGGCGGCAATAAATACCGGTCGAAGAAACACCGACGAAGAAGCGGCCATCGAATTTGCGATCGCGCGCACTCAGTGCCTGATACAACGCCTGCTGTTGGTTTTTCATGGCCACGCTCGGGGTCAATTTTTTGTTCATTATGCGACTCGGCTGATGCGCTGACGTGCGGGATTCGGACATTAAGTTAAGCATGCACTCCCGTTCGCCGCTAAAATTTTCGTCAGTTAAGCGCTCACACATTGCCCGGGGGGCAAGTCTCGGGTAAAGTCGCCCCCCTTCATCGGCATGGGGATTGAGAAAAGACATGTTTATTGGATTCGATTACGGAACGGCCAACTGTTCCGTCGCAGTGATGCGTGATAACGGCCCCGAGCTGCTGACGTTGGAAAACAACGAACCCTATTTACCGTCGATGCTGTGTGCGCCGACGCGGGAAGCCGTGAGCGAGTGCTTGCACCGTCACTGGCAGGTGCCGACCGGCAGCGAAGAGAACCAGCAACTGCTGCGCCGGGCGATAAACTACAATCGCGAGGAAGACATTCCGGTCGCGAATAACAGCGTGCTGTTTGGCCTGCAGGCATTGGCGCACTACGTTGAAGATCCGGAAGAAGTGTATTTTGTTCGCTCACCGAAATCCTTCCTTGGTGCCAACGGTCTGAAGCCGCAGCAGATCGCACTGTTTGAAGATCTGGTGTGCGCCATGATGTTCCACATCAAGCGCCAGGCGGAAAACGTTCTGCAGGACAGCATCAGCCAGGCGGTCATCGGTCGCCCGATCAACTTCCAGGGCATGGGTGGTGAAGAGGCCAACCAGCAGGCGCAGGGCATTTTGCAGCGTGCAGCCGAACGTGCCGGGTTCAGAGACATTGAATTCCAGTTTGAGCCGGTCGCGGCAGGGCTGGACTTTGAAGCGACGCTGAGCGAAGAGAAAACCGTGCTGGTGGTAGACATCGGCGGCGGGACTACCGACTGTTCAGTCTTGCTGATGGGGCCGCAATGGCGTGACCGCGCCGATCGCCAGCAAAGCCTGCTGGGACACAGCGGTTGCCGCGTTGGCGGTAACGATCTGGATATCATGCTGGCATTCAAACAGCTGATGCCGCTGTTCGGCATGGGCGGCGAAACCGGAAAGGGCATCGCCCTGCCCGCGCTGCCTTATTGGAACGCAGTCGCCACCAACGACGTGCCGGCGCAGAACGACTTTTACAGCGTCGCCAACGGCCGCATGCTGCAAGATTTGATCCGAGATGCCGCCGAGCCGGAAAAGGTCAAACGCCTGCTGAAAGTCCACCAGCAACGTCTGAGCTACCGTTTGGTGCGCGCGGCAGAGGAGAGTAAAATCGCCCTGTCTGCGCAGCAAAACATCAGCGCACCGCTGGCTTTCGTCCAGGCTGATCTGGCGGAAACCATCAGCCAGGATCAGCTTGCCGAGGCTATTTCGCAGCCGCTGTTGCGCATTCAGGAACAGGTCAGCGCCGCGTTGGCCAGCAGCCAGACCGCACCACAGGTGATTTATCTCACCGGCGGCAGTGCACGTTCACCGCTGCTACGCGCCGCACTGCAACAGCAGTTGCCGGGCATTCCTATCGTCGGTGGCAACGACTTCGGCTCGGTCACCGCCGGGCTGGCTCGCTGGGCGCAAACGCTGTTCCGTTAATGGCCTCAGGGTGCTGATAAACCCGCAAAACGACTAAAACGGTAGGGGTCGAACATGTTCGACCCAATTTACCCCATTGATTATACTATCGGGCGCAGCATGCAGCGCCCCTACAATGAAACCACGGGGCACTTGGTTATTGGAGGAAAGTCGATGAGTGAAATACTCCCCTTCGAAAGTGACCGATTGCTGTTACGTGCCTGGCGCGACGAAGACCTGCCGGCGTTTGCCGCCCTCAACGCCGATCCCCAGGTGATGCGTTATTTCCCCGCCCCGCTGACAGCCGAACAAAGCTACGCGCAGGCTGACAAGATCCGTCAGTTCATGCAGCAAAACGGTTGGGGTTTATGGGCGGTGGAAGAAAAAGACGGTGCGCCTTTTATCGGTTTTGTCGGGTTGGCGATCCCGGCGGACGATCTGCCCTGCTCACCCTGCGTAGAAATCGGCTGGCGGTTAGCGGCAGCGCACTGGGGTAAAGGCTATGCTTCTGAGGCCGCCGGTGCCGCACTGCGCTACGCTTTCGAACGCCTGGATTTGGCTGACGTGGTGTCTTTTACCGCCGAAAGCAATAAACCATCAAGCCGGGTAATGGAACGCATTGGCATGATGTCTCATGGCGAAAGTTTCCTGCATCCCCGATTGCCGCAAGGCCATCCGTTGCAAAAACACGTCCTGTATCGGCTGACACAACAAAACTGGCGGGAAAAACGCCACGGCTAATCCCGCCGGTGATTGTTGGAAATATTACCAGGCGCTGGCCTGGTTCAATGCGCTGATATCTTCAGCCTCCAACCGCAGTCGGGTGGCGCTAATCAGCTCATCCAACTGTTTCAGCGAAGTGGCGCTGACAATCGGTGCGGTGATGCTCGGTCTTGCCATCAACCAGGCCAGCGAAACCTGCGCCGGTGAGGTGTGATGTTTCGCCGCAACGCTATCCAACGCCGCCAGGATTTTAAAACCACGCGGATTGAGATACTGCTCAATCACTCTGTCACCGCGCTGGCTCTTGCCAATATCTTGCTCGCTGCGGTATTTACCGGTCAGGAAACCGCTGGCCAACGAGAAGAAGTTAATCACCCCCAGACCATGGCGCTGCGCCACCGTTTCCAAGCCTTGCTCGTAACCTTCGCGTGCATACAGGTTATATTCAGGTTGCAGGGTTTCGTAACGCGCCAGCCCTTCCTGCTCACTGACGTTCAGCGCTTCTTCCAGACGATCGGCCTGATAGTTGGAGGCACCGATCACCCGTACCTTACCGGCCTTGATTAACGCATCGAACGCCGCCAGGGTTTCCGCCAGCGGCGTATCCCGATCATCATCATGTGACTGATAAAGATCGATATAGTCGGTCTGAAGACGGCGCAGTGAATCCTCGACCGCCTGCTGGATATAGCGCGGCGACAACCCCTGTTTCCCTTCCCCCATCGGCTTGCCCACCTTGGTGGCAATGATCACCTGGTCGCGCTTACCGGTTTTTTTCAGCCATTGTCCAATGGTGGTCTCCGACTCTCCGCCCTGATTGCCCGGCGCCCAACTGGAATACACGTCGGCGGTATCGATGAAATTGAGCTGGTTCTCCACCAGCGCATCCAGCAGGCTGAAGGAAGTTTCGCGATCCGCCGTCCAGCCGAACACGTTACCGCCGAAGGTTAATGCCGGCACTTTGAGGCCCGAATGGCCCAGTTCTCTGTTGCTCATTGTATGCTCCAAGGGGATTAATGATTCGCAGGGTAATTATTAGCGCCAAACCGAGAAATAGGCCAAAACGTATTGGCTATAAGCCGAACCCATTCACTTATAAACATAGTCAATTTGTATCCTATAGCTTTCAAATTGCAGCCAGGCGGCAAAGGCAGGACAAATCGGTCGGGAACCGATTTGAACAGCACTTGTGCTAGCCCGAAGGGTGAGCCTCAGGGATGAAGCTCATTAGTCCCCATGAGATTACTGAGGTAAGTGATTGGGGTGAATGTGCACAGCCAACGACGCTGCGGTTTGAAAGATGAAGGATATATTCGGACGATGCTGACGATTCCTCCATATTTCCTTCATCTTTATGCCGTCTTTGCTGGCTAAACTAGTATCCTGTAAGGAGTGTAACTTTTGAGGCAATGAGTGCCCGCACGCCTGCCCTTTTGGAGATATTTTCGCCGCCATGAATGCAAAAAACCCACGTCGTTCACTGATACTGCGCCTGCTGGTGGTGGTCATTGTGGCTATTGCCGCCGTGCTGATTTGGCATCACTTTAGCGCTTCACCACCGGCTACGGCTACCGCACCAGGTGCGCGCCATGCAGGTAGCGGCCCAGCGGCCGGTGGCCGACGTGGGGCACCAATGTCACCGGTGCAGGCCGCGACCGTCACGCAGCAGACGGTACCGCGCTATCTTTCCGGGCTGGGCACCGCCACCGCAGCCAACACCGTGACCGTCACCAGCCGGGTTGACGGCCAACTGATGGCAGTCCACTTTACCGAAGGCCAACAGGTCAAGGCTGGCGATCTACTGGTTGAAATCGATCCACGCCCGTTTGAAGTACAACTGACCCAGGCGCTGGGGCAACTGGCCAAAGATCAGGCCACACTCGCCAACGCCCGGCGTGATTTGGCGCGTTATCAGCAACTGGCGAAAACCAATCTGGTCTCGCGCCAGGATCTGGATACCCAACTTTCCTTAGTGCAACAGACAGAAGGGGCGATCAAAGCCGATCAGGGCACGGTCGACAGCGCCAAACTGCAAATCACCTACAGCCGTATCACAGCACCGATCGACGGCCGCGTCGGCCTGAAGCTGGTGGATGTCGGTAATTACATCACCAGCGGCAGCACCACCGGCATTGTGGTGATCACCCAGACTCACCCTATCGACGTGGTGTTTACCCTGCCGGAAGCCAATATCAGCGATTTGATCAAGGCGCAAAAAGCCGGCCCGGTCAGCGTCGAAGCCTGGGATCGCACCAACCAAAGCCAATTGGCGACCGGCTCGCTGCTGAGCCTGGATAACCAAATCGACACCACCACCGGCACCATCAAACTGAAGGCGCGTTTTACCAACGAGGACGACGCACTGTTCCCCAATCAGTTTGTTAACGCTCGGCTGAAAGTGGCAACCTTGCATGATGCGACCGTTATCCCAACCGCGGCGCTGCAAATGGGCAACGAAGGCAACTTCGTCTGGACCCTGAGTGAAGAGAACAAAGTCAACAAACACCTGGTCACTACCGGCATGCAGGACAGCCAGCAGGTGGTGATCAACGCCGGTCTTAACGTCGGCGATCGGGTAGTTACCGACGGTATCGATCGCCTGACTGAAGGCATGCAGGTAGAAGTAGTCACGCCGCAGGCGGCTGCGACAACCTCCAAACCCAGCCATCCACCGCGCGCTCAGGGGAAATCCTGATGCAGGTGATACCACCTAACCCCGGCGGCGGCCCATCCCGCCTGTTTATTCTGCGTCCGGTCGCCACCACATTATTGATGGTGGCTATCCTGCTGGCGGGGATTATCGGCTATCGCGCCCTGCCGGTTTCCGCCCTGCCGGAAGTCGACTATCCGACCATTCAAGTGGTCACGCTGTACCCTGGGGCCAGCCCGGACGTGGTCACTTCTGCCATCACCGCCCCACTGGAACGCCAGTTTGGCCAGATGTCCGGCCTGAAACAGATGGCGTCGCAAAGCTCCGGCGGTGCCTCGGTAGTCACGCTGCAATTCCAGCTTGAACTGCCGCTCGACGTTGCCGAACAGGAAGTGCAGGCGGCGATCAACTCCGCCACCAACCTGTTGCCGAGCGATCTGCCCTACCCGCCGATTTACAGCAAGGTTAACCCCGCCGATCCGCCGATCCTGACGCTGGCCGTAACCTCATCTGCCATGCCGATGACCCAGGTGGAAGACATGGTGGAAACCCGCGTGGCACAGAAGATATCGCAGGTCACCGGCGTCGGACTGGTCACGATTTCCGGCGGTCAGCGACCGGCGGTACGCGTGAAGCTTAATGCGGCAGCCGTCGCCGCCTACGGCCTTGACAGCGAAACCATCCGCACCGCCATCAGCAATGCCAACGTCAACTCCGCCAAAGGCAGCCTGGATGGCCCAACCCGTTCGGTCACGCTGTCCGCCAACGATCAGATGAAGTCCGCCGACGATTACCGCCAACTGATTGTCGCCTACCAAAACGGCGCGGCGATCCGCCTGCAGGATATCGCCACCATCGAACAGGGCGCAGAAAATACCCGGCTGGCTGCCTGGGCCAACAAGCAACCGGCCATTGTGTTGAATATTCAGCGTCAGCCGGGGGTGAATGTGATCACCACAGCCGACAGCATTCGCGAGATGCTGCCAACGCTGATTAAAAGCCTGCCGAAGTCGGTCGACGTCAAGGTACTGACCGATCGCACCACCACCATTCGTGCCTCGGTCAGCGACGTACAGTTCGAACTGCTGCTGGCGGTAGCACTGGTGGTGATGGTGATTTACGTGTTCCTGCGCAACGTGCCGGCCACCATTATTCCGAGCGTCGCGGTACCGCTGTCGCTGATCGGTACCTTCGCCGCCATGTACTTTCTGAACTTTTCGATCAACAACCTGACGCTGATGGCTCTGACCATTGCCACCGGGTTTGTGGTCGATGACGCCATCGTGGTTATCGAGAACATCTCCCGCTACATCGAAAAAGGGGAAAAACCGTTAGATGCGGCGTTGAAAGGCGCCGGTGAAATCGGCTTCACCATTATCTCACTGACCTTCTCGTTGGTGGCGGTGCTGATCCCACTGCTGTTTATGGGTGATATCGTCGGCCGACTGTTCCGTGAGTTTGCCGTGACGCTGGCGGTGGCGATTTTGATTTCCGCCGTGGTTTCGCTGACGCTGACGCCGATGATGTGCGCGCGTATGCTGAGCCACGAATCGTTGCGTAAGCAGAACCGTTTTTCCGCGGCCTCCGAGCGTTTCTTTGATCGGGTCATCGCCCGCTACGGCAAATGGCTGAAAACGGTGCTGAATCATCCCTGGCTGACCCTGGGTGTGGCGTTCAGCACGCTGGTCCTCACCGTGCTGCTGTACCTGTTGATCCCAAAAGGCTTCTTCCCGGTACAGGACAACGGCATTATTCAGGGCACGCTGGAAGCTCCGCAGTCGGTGTCGTTCAGCAATATGGCCGAACGCCAACAACAGGTGGCGGCAGAAATTCTCAAGGACCCGGCGGTGGAAAGCCTGACGTCGTTTGTCGGCGTTGACGGCACCAACGCCACGCTCAACAGTGGCCGGTTGCAGATCAACCTCAAGCCCTTAAGCGAACGCGCAGACCGCATTCCGGCCATCATCACCCGCCTGCAGCAGCAAAGCGCGCAGTTCCCCGGCGTAAAGCTGTATCTGCAGCCGGTGCAGGATCTGACCATCGACACCCAAGTCAGCCGTACCCAATACCAATTCACCCTGCAAGCGATGTCGCTGGACGATCTGAGCCTGTGGGTGCCGCAACTGATGGCGGAGCTGAAACAAACCCCGCAGTTGGCGGACGTGACCAGCAACTGGCAGGATCAGGGGCTGGTCGCCTATGTCAATGTCGATCGCGATTCTGCTTCCCGCCTCGGCATCAGCATGAGCGACGTGGATAATGCGTTGTATAACGCCTTTGGCCAGCGGTTAATTTCCACCATTTACACCCAGGCCAACCAGTACCGCGTAGTGCTGGAACATGACGTCAGCAGCACGCCAGGGTTGGCGGCACTGAATGATATCCGCCTGACCAGCAGCAACGGCACCATAGTGCCGTTGAGCACCATTGCCAAAATAGAGCAGCGCTTCGGGCCACTGTCGGTTAACCATCTGGATCAGTTCCCGGCGGCCACCATCTCCTTTAACGTGGCGGGCAATTATTCGCTCGGTGAAGCGGTCGATGCCATCACCCTGGCGGAAAAAAACCTCAATATGCCAAAAGACATCACCACCCAGTTCCAGGGGGCAACACTGGCGTTCCAGGCAGCGCTGGGCGGCACCCTGTGGCTGATCCTGGCGGCGGTGGTGGCGATGTATATTGTGCTGGGCGTGCTGTATGAGAGCTTTATCCACCCGGTGACCATTCTGTCTACTCTGCCCACCGCCGGGGTCGGTGCCTTGCTGGCGCTGATGCTGGCCGGCAGCGAACTGGACGTGATCGCCATTATCGGCATCATCCTGCTGATCGGTATCGTGAAGAAAAACGCCATCATGATGATCGACTTCGCCCTGGCCGCCGAGCGTGAGCAGGGGATGACGCCGTATGACGCGATTTATCAGGCCTGCCTGCTGCGTTTTAGGCCAATCCTGATGACAACGCTGGCCGCGTTGCTCGGCGCACTGCCGCTGATGCTCAGCACCGGCGTCGGCGCGGAACTACGTCACCCGCTCGGGGTTTGTATGGTCGGCGGGCTGGTGATGAGCCAAATCCTGACGCTGTTCACCACCCCGGTGATCTACCTGCTGTTTGACAAGCTGGCGCGTAACACTCGCCACCAGCCGGATGTGCAGGAGCTGCCGTGAAATTCTTCGCCCTGTTCATCTACCGACCGGTCGCCACCACGCTGCTGACATTAGCCATCGCCATCAGCGGTGTGATTAGCTTCAGCCTGCTGCCGGTTTCCCCGCTGCCGCAGGTCGACTATCCGGTGATTTCGATCAGCGCTTCGCTGCCGGGTGCCGATCCAGAGACCATGGCCTCATCGGTGGCGACGCCGCTGGAACGCGCACTGGGCCGAATTGCCGGGGTCAATGAAATGACCTCAATGAGTTCACTGGGCAGCACGCGAGTGATCCTGCAGTTTGATCTCGACCGTGATATCAACGGGGCCGCACGTGACGTACAGGCGGCAATCAATGCGGCGCAAAGCCTGCTACCTACCGGCATGCCAAGCCGCCCCAGCTACCGTAAGGTCAACCCCTCCGACGCGCCGATCATGATCCTGACGCTGACCTCGGATACTTACAGCCAGGGCCAGCTCTACGACTTTGCCTCTACCCAGTTGGCGCAGAAAATCGCCCAGACTGAAGGAGTGGGTGACGTTTCGGTCGGCGGCAGTTCGCTGCCTGCGGTGCGAGTCGAACTCAACCCAAGCGCCCTGTTCAATCAGGGCATATCGCTCGATGCGGTGCGCCAGACCATCAGCAATGCCAACGTGCGCAGGCCGCAGGGCGCAGTGGAAGACCCTCAGCAACGTTGGCAGCTCCAGGCCAACGACGAGTTGAAAACTGCCGAGGCTTATCGCCCACTGATTATTCACTATAACAACGGCTCGGCGGTGCGCCTGAGCGATGTGGCTGCGGTCAACGATTCGGTGCAGGACGTGCGCAACGCCGGGATGACCGATGCCAAACCGGCGATTATTCTGGCCATCAGCCGGGCTCCGGATGCCAATATCATTGAAACCGTCGATCGCATTCGCGCCGAATTGCCCGCGCTGCAAGACAACATTCCGGCGTCAATACAACTGAATATTGCCCAGGACCGCTCGCCGACCATTCGCGCCTCGCTGGCCGAGGTGGAGCAGTCGCTGGTGATTGCCATTGGGCTGGTGATCCTGGTGGTGTTTATCTTCCTGCGCTCCGGCCGCGCTACGCTGATCCCGGCGGTCGCCGTACCGGTATCGCTGATCGGTTCCTTCACCGCCATGTATCTGTGCGGCTTCAGCCTGAATAACCTGTCGCTGATGGCATTGACCATCGCCACCGGCTTCGTGGTCGACGACGCCATCGTGGTGCTGGAGAACATTTCCCGCCACATTGAGGCCGGCATGAAGCCGGTCAACGCGGCGCTGGTCGGGGTGCGTGAAGTCGGCTTTACCGTGCTGTCGATGAGCGTGTCGCTGGTGGCGGTGTTTATTCCGTTGCTGCTGATGGAGGGCCTGCCGGGCCGTCTGTTCCGCGAGTTTGCCGTGACCCTGTCGGTCTCGATCGGTTTGTCGTTGATTATCTCACTGACGCTAACCCCGATGATGTGTGCCTACCTGCTGCGCCACCAGCCGCCGCGCTCGCAGAGGCGAGTACGCGGCTTCGGTAAAATGTTGTTGGCGTTGCAACAGGGCTACGGTCGCTCGCTGAGCTGGGTGCTTGGCCACTCACGCTGGGTGTTGGCGGTATTTTTAGCCACCATCGCGCTCAACGTGTGGCTGTACGTCAGCATTCCAAAAACCTTTTTCCCGGAGCAGGATACCGGCCGGCTGATGGGCTTTATCCAGGCAGACCAGAGCATTTCCTTCCAGGCGATGCGCGTTAAGCTGGAAGATTTTATGAAGATTGTGCGTGAAGATCCGGATGTGGAAAACGTCACCGGCTTTACCGGGGGGTCACGCACCAACAGCGGCTCGATGTTTATTTCGTTGAAACCCCTGTCGGTACGCAGCGATGATGCGCAAAAAGTGATCGCCCGGCTGCGCGCCAAATTAGCCAAAGAGCCGGGAGCCAGCCTGTTCCTGATGGCGGTACAGGATATCCGCGTCGGCGGTCGGCAGGCTAACGCCAGCTACCAGTATACGCTGCTGGCAGATGACCTCGCCGCGTTACGTGAATGGGAACCGAAGATCCGTACCGCGCTGGCCGCCTTGCCAGAGCTGGCAGACGTCAACTCCGATCAGCAGGACAAAGGGTCGGAGATGGATCTGGTTTACGATCGCGAAACCATGGCCCGGTTGGGTATTTCGGTCTCTGACGCCAACAACCTGCTGAACAACGCCTTCGGTCAGCGCCAAATTTCGGCCATCTATCAGCCGCTCAATCAGTACAAAGTGGTGATGGAAGTCGCCCCCCCCTATACCCAGGACGTGAGTTCGCTGGACAAGATGTTCGTGATCAACAAGGACGGCAAGGCTATTCCCCTGTCCTACTTTGCCCGTTGGCAACCGGCCAATGCACCGCTGTCGGTTAACCATCAGGGGCTATCGGCCGCCTCGACCATCTCGTTTAACCTGCCGGATGGCGGCAGCCTGTCCGATGCCACCGCCGCCGTGGAACGCACCATGACGGCACTCGGCGTCCCCGCCACCGTGCGCGGTGCCTTCGCCGGTACCGCACAGGTGTTCCAGGAAACGCTGAAATCCCAGTTGCTGCTGATCGCCGCTGCCATCGCCACGGTGTATATCGTGCTTGGCATTCTCTACGAAAGCTATATTCACCCGCTGACCATCCTGTCCACCCTGCCCTCTGCCGGCGTGGGGGCGCTGCTGGCGCTGGAGCTATTTGGCGCGCCGTTCAGCCTGATAGCGCTGATTGGCATTATGTTGTTGATCGGTATTGTGAAGAAAAACGCCATCATGATGGTCGACTTTGCCCTGGATGCACAGCGCAACGGCGGCATTAGTGCGCGAGACGCCATTTTCCAGGCATGCCTGCTGCGCTTCAGACCTATCATGATGACCACGCTGGCGGCGCTGTTCGGTGCATTGCCGTTGGTACTGACCCACGGTGACGGCGCAGAATTGCGCCAGCCGCTCGGTATCACCATCGCAGGCGGCCTGATCGTCAGCCAACTGTTGACGCTGTACACCACCCCGGTGATTTACCTGTATTTTGACCGGCTGCAGATGAAGTTCCGTCGCGGCAAGAAACTGGATCCTTTGCCCCAATAATGGCTGATTGATGCTTATAAAACACACTGCTTCAGTACAGTGGCAACTCTGGATTGTGGCGTTCGGCTTCTTTATGCAGACGCTGGACACCACCATCGTCAACACCGCCCTGCCGTCGATGGCTGTCAGCCTGGGGGAGAATCCGCTGCGCATGCAATCGGTGATCGTCTCCTACGTACTGACGGTGGCGGTGATGCTGCCTGCCAGCGGCTGGCTGGCGGATCGGGTTGGCGTGCAGCGGGTGTTCTTCAGTGCCATCGTGCTGTTCACTCTGGGATCGATCCTCTGTGCCCGTTCCGAAACCCTGAATGAGCTGATCGCCTCGCGCGTAGTCCAGGGCATCGGCGGCGCGATGATGGTGCCGGTCGGTCGGCTGACGGTGATGAAAATCGTCCCGCGCGAACAGTATATGGCGGCGATGACCTTTGTTACCCTACCCGGCCAAATCGGCCCGCTAATGGGGCCGGCACTGGGCGGCTTTTTGGTGCAGTACGCCAGTTGGCACTGGATTTTCCTGATCAATATTCCGGTGGGGATCGCCGGGGCCATCGCCACACTGCTGCTGATGCCCAACTACCGCATGCAGACCCGGCGCTTCGACATCAGCGGTTTTATCATGCTGGCTATCGGTATGGCGACGTTGACGCTGGCGCTTGACGGCCACAAGGGAATGGGGTTGTCGGCCACCGCCATCGGCGGCCTGGTGGTAGCTGGCGTAGCGGCGCTGGCCGGTTACTGGTGGCATGCTCACGGCAACAACCGGGCGCTGTTCTCACTGCGGTTGTTCAAAACCCAGACCTATAAAGTTGGGTTGACGGCCAGCCTGCTGGGCCGTATCGGCAGCGGCATGTTGCCGTTTATGACGCCGCTGTTTATGCAGGTCGGCATGGGGTTTTCCCCGTTCCACGCCGGGTTGATGATGATCCCGATGATTATTGGCAGCATGGGGATGAAGCGCATCGTGGTGCGAGTGGTTAACCGTTTCGGTTACCGCAACGTGCTGGTGGCCGCAACGCTGATGCTGGCGTTGATCAGCCTGAGTTTTCCACTGGTCGCCATGCTCGGCTGGATCTGGCTGTTGCCGGTGGTATTGTTCTTCCAGGGCATGGTCAACTCGCTACGCTTCTCGGCCATGAATACCCTGACGCTGAAAGATTTGCCTGATCGGCTTGCCAGCAGCGGCAACAGCCTGCTGTCGATGGTGATGCAACTGTCGATGAGCCTTGGCGTCAGCATCGCCGGTATTCTGATCGGCAGCTTTGCCCATCAGCAGGTGATCACCGACAGCCCGGCGATTCACAGCACCTTTATTTACAGCTACTGCTGCATGGCGTTAATCATCGCCCTGCCTGCGCTAGCCTTCGCCCGTGTCCCGGCCGATACCACGACTAACCGTACGCTGACCAAAGAGCCGGGGACCGGCTCCACGAGGTTGCAATGAAAATAGGCATTACCGGTAAACTGTTCATGGCGATCTTCGCCACCTGCATGCTGGTGCTCATCACCATGCATTGGGGTGTGCGTGTCAGTTTCGAACGCGGTTTTATCGACTACATCAAGAACAGCAACGAACAACGTATCAACATGCTGGGTGAAGCGCTGGAAGAACAATATAGCCGCCACGGCAACTGGGTCTTTCTGCGCAATAACGATCAGGTGGTTTACCAGATCATGCGTTCGTTCGAACAGAACAGCGACAGCAGCCACAATCTGCCGCCCAAGGGCTGGCGCACCCAATTCTGGGTGGTAGACAGCCAGTTTAACCGGCTGGTTGGGCATTCTGGCCCGCTGCCGAAGGAAGGCCCGCGCCATCCGATCCGCTACAACAATGAAATTGTCGGCTGGGTGATCACCACCCCGGTTGAGAGGTTGACGCGCAATACCGACATCAACTTCGACCAACAGCAAAGGCGCACCAGTTGGATGATTGTCGCCCTCTCCACGCTGTTGGCAGCGGCGGTGACCTGGCTGATGTCGCGCGGGTTACTGGCGCCGGTCAAACGCCTGGTAGCAGGTACTCATCGGCTGGCCGCGGGGGATTTCGGCACCCGCGTGGCCGTCAGCAGCCAGGATGAACTGGGGCGACTGGCGCAGGACTTTAACCAGCTCGCCACCTCACTGGAAAAAAATGAACAGATGCGGCGCGCCGTGATGGCCGACGTCTCGCACGAATTACGTACCCCGCTGGCGGTGTTGCGCGGCGAACTTGAAGCCTTGCAAGACGGCGTGCGCCAACCCACCCCGGCCTCACTCAGCTCATTGCTGGCAGAAGTCACCACCCTGACCAAGCTGGTAGATGACCTGCACCAACTGTCGTTATCCGATCTCGGCGCGCTCGCTTACCGTAAATCACCAGTCGACTGTGTGCACTTGCTGCAAATTGCAGTCGCCAGCTTCCGCGACCGGTTCCGCGCCAAAGGGCTGGAAATCGTGACTCTGTTGCCTGAACAGGCACCGCTGTTTGGCGATCCGGACAGGCTTAATCAGCTATTTAACAACCTGTTGGAAAACAGTCTGCGTTATACCGACGCCGGCGGTAAGCTGGAAATCGGTGCAGAGCCGTTGCCGGGCCGCCTGCGGATTTACTGGCAGGACAGCGCGCCGGGTGTCAATGATGAGCAACTGGCACGCATTTTCGAACGCTTCTACCGTACCGAAGGTTCGCGTAATCGTGCCAGCGGCGGCTCCGGACTGGGGCTGTCGATCTGTCAAAACATAGTGGAAGCACACAACGGGACGATCTACGCACAGCACTCGCCTTTGGGCGGCGTGCGGATTACAGTAGAATTCGCCATCCCGGTAATGAATAAGGCGTCATGATGGAAACCCAGAACCAGCCGTTGCAAATTATGATTGTTGAAGACGAACCCAAACTTGGCCAACTGCTGGTGGACTACCTGCAGGCCGCAGGGTACGCCACGCGCTGGCTGACCAATGGCAGCGAAGTCGTGCCGGCAGTGCATGAACGAGCCCCCGCACTGATCCTGCTGGATCTGATGCTGCCGGGCTCCGATGGGCTGACCGTCTGCCGCGAACTACGCCGCTTTACCGACATTCCTGTGGTGATGGTGACAGCGAAAATTGAAGAAATTGATCGCCTGCTGGGGCTGGAAATCGGCGCAGATGATTACATCTGCAAACCTTACAGCCCACGTGAAGTGGTCGCCCGGGTGAAAACCATTTTGCGCCGTTGCTACCGCCCGCTGGATAATACGCAGGAAGAAACCCAGCTTCATATTGATGAGCCGCGCTTTCAGGCCAGCTATCAGGGCCAAATGCTGGATCTCACCCCTGCGGAATTCCGCCTGCTGAAAACGCTGGCCAGCCAGCCGGGCAACGTGTTCTCACGCGAGCAACTGCTGAATAATCTGTATGACGACTACCGGGTGGTGACCGACCGCACTATCGACAGCCATATCAAAAACCTGCGGCGCAAGCTGGAGCTGATCGACGGCGAAAAATCCTTTATCCGCTCGGTGTATGGCGTGGGTTACCGCTGGGAAGCCGAAGCCTGTCGGCTGGTGAATGGGCTGTAACCGGTTCTAGGTCCAGTCTTCGACCCTCAGCCCCGGCACCATGGCGAACGCCTTATCATTAGTCACTATTGTCGCACCACGGCTCTGCGCGTGTGCGGCAATAAGCTGCTCCAAAGCCCCCATTACTCGCCCCTTTTTCGCCATATCCGCCCGCATAGTTCCGTAGCAATGCGCGGCTTCCCGGTCCCAGGCATACACCGTCACGGAATCCAGGAATGCCGCCACGGTCGCTTTCAGCGCCAAACTTTGCCGCTTGGCTACGCCATACAACAATTCCGCCTCCGTGATACTGGAAATACAGACCGCAGACGGTGGGATCTTTTCCATTACACGCAATAAGCGGGGATGCCGACGGAACAGTTGGCTGACCGTATTGGTATCAAACATGTACATGCTTACTCTTCCTCGCCGAACGGATCGCGGATGGCGATCCCCTGTTGACGATCCTCAGCCACCAGGAAGTCCTGCGGCACCTGAGTTTGCTCGATCATCTGCAGCAGTGGAGCCCAACTGTCAGGTTTTGCCGGATACTTTGATAAAATCACGTTTCCCTCCCGATCGCGGCGGATATACACACGATCTGTATCAAATTCGAATTCCACGGGTAATCTCACCGCTTGATTTCTGCCGTTTTTAAACAGCTTCGCGACTCTTTCCATTTTCATCTCCTCTGACAGGCATAGGCCAAAGCATGTGCCTGTTGAGCTTCGATGCCAAGATGCTGTGCTTGTTTTTTGAACGCCAATGACGCAGCGAGCCAACCTTAACGTGGCGTGACCGTCGGTGAAATACTGCCCTGGCAAAAATGCGGCCAGCTGCGCAGACTTTCTGCGCATCACAATCCCCCATTAGCTTCTCGTGCTGCAGCACTATCCGCTGGTTAAAACTCAACGCCAGCGCAAAAAAATCGCCTGTTTTTTGCGCTATGGTGCGCAAGTCATGTTTATTAGCCGCCCAATTTCAAGCTATTGGCTACACTTACATCACTTATCGGAACCCACAGGAGAGGAACCATGGCAATCGGTCACTATGAGCTGAAAAAAGCAAAGAATGGACAGTACCACTTCAACCTGAAAGCCAGTAATGGTGAAATTATTCTGGCCAGTGAGATGTACGCCAGCAAGGCCTCGGCGGAAAATGGCATTGCCTCAGTGCAAACCAATTCCCCTCATGAAGCGCAGTACGAACTGAAACACAGCACCAGCAATCAGCCTTACTTTGTACTGAAAGCCAAGAACCATCAGGTGATCGGCGTCAGTGAAATGTACAGCTCTGAAACAGCAGCAAAAAACGGTATTCAGTCGGTGATCAAGAACGGCCCGAGCACCGATGTGCGCGATTTGAGCGCATAACTTCATCTGGGCGACGCGCGATGGCTGCCATCGCGCGTTTTTCTTATGACCAGGATCAATCTCCCTGTAATAAATCCGGTTACCTGCTGATTTCTTGCCACGCTGCCGCTACAATCCCCCGCTTTTACTGCGCCATTTGGGGCGCGTTATACCCACTGGCTTTCATACGGCAGCTAGGCGGCTAGTTCGTGAGTCTCCAGGAGCTTGGTAGACCAAGTGATTGGGGTGAACGAATGCAGCCAACAACGCTGCAGTTAGAAAGACAGAGGTATACTGACCTGAAATCAGACCGAGACTCATTATGTTTACACCGGAACTCCTCTCCCCGGCCGGCACGCTGAAAAACATGCGTTACGCCTTTGCCTATGGGGCCGACGCCGTTTATGCCGGCCAACCGCGTTACAGCCTGCGGGTGCGCAACAACGAATTCAATCATGAGAACCTGGCGCAGGGGATCAACGAAGCCCACGCACTGGGCAAAAAATTCTACGTAGTGGTGAATATCGCCCCGCACAACGCCAAGTTAAAAACCTTCCTGCGCGATCTTAAACCGGTGATCGACATGGGCCCGGACGCGCTGATCATGTCCGATCCCGGCCTGATCATGATGGTGCGCGAAGCCTTCCCGCAGATGGACATTCATTTGTCGGTACAGGCGAATGCGGTTAACTGGGCAACGGTGAAGTTCTGGCAGCAAATGGGGCTGACGCGAGTGATCCTGTCGCGCGAACTGTCACTGGAAGAGATCGCCGAGATCCGCGCCCAGGTACCTGAGATGGAGCTAGAAATCTTTGTTCATGGTGCGCTGTGCATGGCCTACTCCGGCCGCTGCCTGCTGTCCGGTTATATCAACAAGCGCGACCCTAATCAGGGTACCTGCACCAATGCCTGCCGCTGGCAGTACAAGGCGGAAGAAGGCAAAGAGGACGAGACCGGCAACATCGTGCATATGCATGAGCCGATCCCGGTGCAGACCGTCGAACCGACATTGGGTATCGGTGCGCCAACCGACAAAGTGTTCATGCTGTCCGAAGCGCAAAAGCCGGATGAATACATGAGCGCCTTTGAGGATGAACACGGCACCTACATCATGAACTCGAAGGATTTACGCGCCATCCAGCACGTAGAACGTCTGACTCAGCTCGGCGTGCATTCGCTGAAAATCGAAGGCCGTACCAAATCCTTCTACTACTGCGCACGCACTGCGCAAGTTTATCGCCGAGCCATTGATGACGCGGTCGCGGGCAAACCATTCGATCCCACCCTGCTCACCACACTGGAAGGTTTGGCGCACCGGGGTTACACCGAAGGTTTCCTGCGTCGCCATGTGCATGAAGCCCAGCAAAACTATGATTACGGTTCCTCACTGTCTGAACGCCAGCAGTTTGTCGGTGAATTCACCGGCGTCCGGCGTGACGGTTGGGCAGAAGTGGATGTGAAAAACAAGTTTATGGTCGGTGATGGCGTAGAGATGATGACTCCCGGTGGTAACGTGTTGTTTACCCTGGAGAGCATGCAGAATAAAAAAGGTGAAGCGATCGATGTGGCGCCAGGCAACGGGCATATCGTCTATTTGCCGATCCCGCATGATATCGATCTCAATTACGCGTTACTGATCCGCAATTTGCCTGATACCAATAGTCCGGCGGTGTGAAAATTCCGCTCGCTATCTTTAAGTGGTGATTTTTAGCAAATATTAGAATTGGATCACATCAATTAGTCCGCAGCTTGGTTAATATCAGGCTGCTTAAAACTAAGAACGAAAAATATTTGCATAGCAATACTAGGAACCACCTCCTTAGCCGGTCCAATCTCCCTTGGACTGGCTTTTTCTTTGGTTTCAACCACCTATCCGCTCGGGTATCGCTAATATAACCAGCCATTTTTTTAACACATTATTTAAATCTATTTTTAAAAACACCTTCCCTCACAGCGATATAAATACCATGCTACAACGGTTAATTAATTCATTAACAAAAAACGCTAACTCATCTGCGGCGTATATCTCAGATTAAGTCAATTATGTAGGAATTATCTCTGCCCAACGGCATCTACCCAGAATTAACTGAATATTCTGATGGCCTGCCGCGGGTGGGTAGTTTATCGTTGCTCATTATCTGTTTACCGCAGGGAGAGACCGGGAATGCATCCACCAGCACCAGCGCTTCTTATCATTAATGGCAAAGGCGCCGGCAACGAAGAGGTTCGCCTTGCAGTCCAGAAGTTGCGGGATGAGGGCCAAACTCTGCACGTTCGCGTCACCTGGGAGCATGGAGATGCTGCACGGTATGTGCAGGAAGCCTGCCAACTGGGTGTGGCCACGCTGATTGCCGGCGGCGGCGATGGCACCATCAACGAAGTGGCCGCAGCATTGGCAACCTTACCGACCAAGGGCCGGCCGGTATTGGGCATTCTGCCGTTGGGCACGGCCAACGACTTCGCCATGGCCTGCAATATCCCGCTGATGCCGGAACAGGCGCTGCGGTTGGCGGTCAAAGGCCGTGCCGTGCCGATAGATCTGGCAAAAGTAAACGATCATCGCTATTTCATCAATATGGCGACCGGCGGTTTTGGTACCCGAATCACGACCGAGACCCCGGAAAAACTGAAGGCCGTGTTAGGCGGTGTGTCCTACTTTATTCATGGCTTACTGCGCATGGATACGCTCAAGGCCGATCGCTGCGAGATCCGTGGGCCGGATTTCCATTGGTCCGGCGACGCGCTGGTGATTGGCATCGGTAACGGCAAACAAGCCGGTGGCGGGCAGCAGTTATGCCCGGACGCACTGATCAACGATGGCTTGCTGCAACTGCGTCTGTTGATCGCTGATGAGTTGCTGCCGGCGTTAGTGGCCAGCCTGTTTAGCGATGAAGAAAACAAAAACGTGATCGGTGCTGCGCTGCCGTGGCTGGAAATCGATGCGCCCCATGAGATGGCTTTTAATCTCGACGGCGAACCGCTCAAGGGCACTCATTTCCGTATTGAAGTGCTGCCCAACGCCATCGAATGCCGCCTGCCACCCAACTGTGGATTACTGGGCCAACCTCAGTCCTCTAAATAGTTCCCCACAGCGCCCACCAGCACAGGTTGGGCGCTGTTTGCTATAAGGGCAACCCGTCCGCCTTTGCCTTGCCTCCGCTGCTCCCTTTTCTGCGACAAAATGTGATCCTCTCCGGCAAATTCATTAAATCATACTTGTATGGTAGTTGGTTCATGGCGTATTTTTCGTCCATTATGATGACCCGTGGGAACAGGATTAGACCTATGAAAATTATCAACGCAGAGGTTTTTGTTACCTGCCCAGGCAGGAACTTTGTCACGCTTAAGATCACCACTGACGAGGGGATTACCGGTATCGGCGACGCAACCCTTAACGGCCGCGAGTTGCCGGTGGCGTCCTACCTGAAAGATCACGTCTGTCCGCAATTGATCGGTCGTGATGCCCACCAGATCGAAGACATCTGGCAGTTCTTCTATAAAGGCGCTTACTGGCGGCGCGGCCCGGTGACCATGTCCGCCATTTCCGCCGTAGACATGGCGCTGTGGGATATCAAAGGCAAGGCCGCCAACATGCCGCTGTATCAGTTACTGGGCGGCGCATCACGTACTGGTGTGATGGTTTACTGCCACACCACCGGCCATTCTATCGACGAAGTGCTCGACGACTACGCCAAACATAAAGAGTTGGGCTTTAAAGCCATTCGTGCCCAGTGTGGCGTGCCGGGCATGAAAACCACCTATGGCATGGCCAAGGGCAAAGGGTTGGCTTATGAACCCGCCACCAAGGGCAACTGGCCGGAAGAACAGCTGTGGTCAACGGAGAAATACCTCGATTTCACCCCCAAACTGTTTGAAGCCGTGCGCAACCGCTTTGGTTTTGACGAGCACTTGCTGCACGACATGCACCACCGGCTGACCCCGATCGAGGCCGCACGCTTCGGCAAAAGCGTTGAGCAATACCGCCTGTTCTGGATGGAAGACCCCACGCCTGCGGAGAATCAGGAATGTTTCCGCCTGATCCGCCAGCACACCGTCACGCCAATCGCCGTCGGCGAGGTGTTTAACAGCATCTGGGATTGCAAACAGCTGATTGAAGAGCAGCTGATCGACTATATCCGCACTACCCTGACCCACGCCGGTGGCATTACCGGCATGCGCCGTATTGCCGACTTTGCCTCGCTGTATCAGGTGCGCACCGGCTCGCACGGCCCCTCCGATCTGTCGCCTATCTGCATGGCAGCGGCGCTGCATTTCGATCTGTGGGTGCCGAACTTTGGCGTGCAGGAATACATGGGTTACTCCGAACAAATGCTCGAGGTGTTCCCCCATAGCTGGAGCTTTAACGACGGCTATATGCACCCGGGCAATAAACCGGGGCTGGGCATTGAGTTCAACGAAAAACTGGCCGCCCGTTATCCGTACGAACCGGCTTACCTGCCGGTCGCACGCCTGGAGGATGGCACCCTATGGAACTGGTAACAGGAGAACGCACCATGCAAAGCGTGGTCATTGAACAGCCCGGCCTGCTGGCTATCCAGCAGCGCCCTCTGCCGCAGCCGGCCGCTAATGAAGTGCGGGTAAAGGTTAAATTTGCCGGTATCTGCGGTTCTGACGTGCATATTTATCATGGCCATAATCCTTTCGCCCGCTACCCGCGTGTGATCGGTCATGAGTTTTTTGGCGTGATTGATCAGGTGGGCAGCGATGTCGCCCCGCAGCGGATCGGCGAACGCGTTTCGGTCGATCCGGTGGTCAGTTGCGGCCATTGCTACCCTTGCTCTATAGGCCGCCCCAACGTCTGTACCGAACTGCAGGTAATAGGTGTGCACCGCGACGGTGGCTTCAGTGACTATGCCTGTGCCCCGGCGCGCAACGCCTACCGCATTCCGGACAGTATCAGCGATCGCCACGCCGCCATGGTCGAACCCTTCACCATTGCCGCCAATATCACCGCCCATCTGCAGCCCAATGCCGCTGATATCGCGCTTGTCTACGGCGCAGGGCCGATGGGGCTGACGGTGATCCAAACGCTGAAAGGCGTCTACGGCGTGAAGCAGGTGATCGTCACCGATCGCATCAAGGAACGACTGGAGATGGCGCAGGAAAACGGGGCCGACTGGACATTCAACAATGCCGAAGCGTCGCTGCCCGCCGAACTGGAACGACGCGGCATCCGCCCGACGCTGATCGTCGACGCCGCCTGCCATCCAGCCATTTTGCAGGAGGCGATCAACCTGGCGTCCCCGGCGGCACGCATCGGCATCATGGGGTTCTCCGGCGATGCCTGCACCGTTACTCAACACAGCATCACCAGTAAAGAGCTGTCGATTTTCTCCTCACGTCTCAACAGCGCGCGCTTCCCGCAGGTCATCGAGTGGATGGCCAGCGGGAAAATCGACCCACAGAAGTTAATTACTCACTGCGTGCCGGCCGCCGAGGTTGAACAGGCGATGTTAATGTTCGAAAAAGATCAGCGCACCTGCTGCAAGGTGCTGTTGCAATTCGATTGATTACTCTACCAGGGCCAGGAGCTGCAGGAAGCGGCCCTCTCCAACCATGAAGCATCGCGATTAAAACAACATCAAGTGGAGTGCTTTTATGTTTAAAAACCTGCGTTGGACCATCGTATTCCTGCTGTTTATGGTTTACATGATCAACTACCTCGACCGCGTCGCGCTATCGATTACCGTACCTATGATCGAAAAGGATCTGATGTTGAATGCCGAGCAGTTCGGCATCATCTTCGGCAGCTTCTTCTTCGGTTATGCCATCTTTAACTTTATCGGCGGACTGGCGGTAGACAAATTCGGCCCGACATTAGTACTCGGCATTGCCGTCGGCCTGTGGTCGATTTTCTGCGGCATGACGGCATTAGCCACCGGCTTCTATTCCATGCTGATCCTGCGCGTGCTATTCGGCATGGCCGAAGGGCCAATCTGCGCCTCCGCCAATAAAATGATCAACGGCTGGTTCCCGAAGAAACAGGCGGCGACCGCCATGGGCCTGCTCAGTGCCGGTTCCCCTTTGGGCGGTGCCGTCGCCGGGCCGATCGTCGGCTACCTGGCATTGGCATTTGGCTGGCGACCGGCGTTTATGGTCATCTGTTCGATCGGTATCATCTGGATGCTGGTGTGGTTCTTCGTGGTGGCAGATAACCCGGCGAAAAGCAAACGCGTCGGTGATGAAGAGCTGGCGCTGATTAACCAGATGAAGGAAGAGACTCACAGCGCCGAAGAAGAGCTGAGCAATGCCGCGCACGGGCTGGGTTACTACCTGAAGCAGCCGATCATCCTGGTCACCGCGTTCGCCTTCTTCTGCTACAACTACATCCTGTTCTTCTTCCTGAGCTGGTTCCCGTCCTATCTGGTGCAGGCGCATAACCTGAACATCAAGGAAATGAGCCTCACCACCATGATCCCGTGGATTGTCGGCTTTGTCGGCCTGGCGCTCGGTGGCTATATCTCCGATAAAATTTTCAATATCACCGGCAAGCTGCTGCTGTCGCGCAAGATTGTGCTGGTCACCAGCCTGCTGGCGGCGGCCATCTGTGTGGCACTGGCGGGTACCGTCAGCAGCGTAGTGCCGGCGGTGATGCTGATGTCGGTATCGATCTTCTTCCTGTACATCACCGGGGCGATTTACTGGGCAATTATCCAGGACGTGGTGCATAAATCCCGGGTCGGTGGCGCCAGTGGCTTTATCCATTTGGTGGGCAGCGTTTCCGGCATCATTGGCCCGGTCGTAACCGGCTACATCGTGCAAAACACCGGCAAGTTCGACAGCGCCTTTATGCTGGCAGGTGGCGTGGCCGCGCTCGGGGCCGTGTTGGTACTGCTGGTGATCAAGGCACCGCGCAATACCGCACAACCACAAATATCAAAACCCTAACCTGCCCGGGGCGGCCAACGTCGCCCCGCTTTCAGTCCCCACGTTCAGGAACTTCAGCATGACACTTTCCAGCATCAGCGTGCTGCCGACGGCGGTTGCGCAGCCGGGTTACGCTCGCGAAAGGATTAAACCGCGCATCGTGCATCTGGGTTTTGGCGCGTTTTTCCGCGCACATCAGGCGGTATATACCGAACAGTTGGCTAACGAGCACGCCAGCGACTGGGGTTACTGCGTGATCAGCATGCACAACGGCCGGCAAAAAATCGCCGACCTACAACGCCAGGATTTGCTGTATACGGTCGCAGAAATGGACGGCGACGGCTGGCATGGTCAGAGGATCGGCGTCATCAGGCAGGCGCTGCACTTGCAGGTCGACGGGCTGGAAGCCGTGCTTGAAGCCATGGCGCAACCGGAGATTGCCATCGTTTCACTGACCATCAGCGAGAAAGGCTACTGCTATCAGCCCGCCAGCGGCCAGTTGTTGGCAGAGCATCCGGATATTCAGCACGACATCGCCCACCCGCTGCATCCGCGATCGGCCCCCGGCCTGATCCTGGCCGCGCTGCGGCTACGCCGGGCACGGGGCCTGCCGGCGTTTGCCGTAATGTCCTGCGATAACATGCCGGCCAACGGTCAGGTAACCCGCAACGTACTCAGCCAACTGGCACTGCGACAGGATACGGATCTGGCGGCGTGGGTCACACAGCAGGTCGCATTTCCATCAACCATGGTCGACCGCATTGTTCCGGCAGTCACCGCGGAAACGCTGCAACACATCGAGGATTTACTAGGTGGCATCGCCGATCCGGTCGCTGTCGCCTGCGAACCCTTCCGCCAATGGGTGATCGAAGATCACTTTCCGCAGGGACGCCCGGCATGGGAAAAGGCCGGTGCTGAGCTGGTCAGCGACGTACTGCCATACGAGGAAATGAAGCTGCGGATGCTCAACGGCAGCCACTCGTTTCTCGCTTATCTGGGCTATTTGGCCGGTTATGCGCATATCAGCGACTGCATGCAGTATGCGTATTTCGTTAAAGCCGCACGCCACCTGATGCTGGCGGAGCAAGCACCGACGCTGCAGGTTCGTGAGCTGGATCTGACGCACTACGCAGATTCATTACTGGCCCGTTACCGCAATACGGCACTAAAGCACCGTACCTGGCAGATCGCCATGGACGGCACGCAAAAACTGCCGCAGCGCATGTTGGACTCCATTCGTTGGCATCTGGCGCACGGCAGCGATTTTAGCTGTCTGGCTTTAGGCGTCGCCGGTTGGATGCGTTACGTCGGCGGCAAGGATGAACAGGGTCAGCCTATTGAGATCAGCGATCCTTTAAGTGAACGCCTCGCCAACTTGGTCGGCAACAGTCGCGAAGGCCCGGAACGGGTGCTGGCCCTGTTGCAGCTCGATGTGGTCTTTGGTCAGGATCTGCCGGCCAATCACAGCTTCGTCAACACCGTCACCCATGCCTATCAGGCGCTGTTAGCTCATGGTGCCAGGGCCACCGTGGCCGCTCTGCCCATCAACGGATACTAACCGGGAGAATTCTGATGTCTGCAACCCCACATGAAGTCGTTACCAACGACAATCAACCGTTATTACGGCGTGTCGCCAGCGCTTCGGCGATAGGCACGGCAGCCGAGTACTACGACTTTTTCGCTTATGGCACCGCTGCGGTGCTGTTTTTCGGACAACTGTTTTTCCCCAGCGCTGATCCGCTGATCAGTACACTGGCAGCCTTCGCCACCTACGCGGTCGGTTTCCTGGCCCGCCCACTGGGCGGTATCGTATTCGGCCACATCGGTGACAAAGTTGGCCGCAAGAAAGCGTTGGTGATCACCATTTTGATTGTCGGCCTCGGCACCTTTTGCATCGGTCTGCTGCCAACCTATGAAAAAATCGGCATCTGGGCGCCCATCGCCCTGATCCTGATCCGCGTACTGCAAGGTTTCGGCGTCGGTGGCGAACAGGCTGGCGCGGTGCTGATGACCGCAGAATACTCACCACCACAGCGCCGTGGTTTCTACGCCAGTTGGGTGCAGATCGGCGCGCCGGCCGGTTTCCTGCTGCCCTCGGGGCTGTTCGCCCTGTTGACCGCGCTGCTGACGCCGACACAAATGCTGGACTGGGGCTGGCGTATTCCGTTCCTGCTCAGCCTGCTGCTGGTGATCGTCGGGTTATTCATTCGCCTGAAAATCGACGAATCGCCGGTATTTAACCAAATCCGCGCCACCAAGGCAGTTGAAAGCCGACCGGTGGTGGAAGTGGTTCGCACCTACCCTGGCCTGATCGGCAAAGGGGTGTGCGCCAAGCTGATTGAGGCCTGTGCCTTCGCCATGTTCACGGTGATCGTGCTGGCCTACGGCAAGGCCAATCATCTGAATGAAAGCATTCTGCTGGAAGCGATGATAGTCGCGGTGCTGCTGGAAATATTCGCCATCCCGCTGATGGGCCACCTTTCCGATCGACTGGGGCGTAAACCCGTGTATATCGCCGGTGCGCTGCTGCAGGTGATCTGCATAGTGCCGTTCTTTATGGCGATAAACCTCGACAGCTACTGGATAACCCAAATCGCCATGATTCTGGTATTAACCCTCGGCCACAGCATGTGCTATGCCCCACAGGCCTCCTTCTTCCCTGAGCTGTTCCCGACTCGCGTACGCTGCAGCGGCATTGCGTTAATCTGGCAGATTGGTTCGCTGATCGGCAGCGGCATCCTCGGATTGCTGGCGGTGAAGATCCTGCAGATGACCGGTGGTCATTATTACGGCCTTGCGGGATACATGATGGTATTGGGGGTAATTTCGGCCATCGGCTTGAGCCTGATGCCTGAGACCGCACCGCAACGGCGTCGACAGGAATACCAGGACTGGCATCATTGAGTTGTCCCGTTCGGCGGGTGGATTTATCCACCCGCCATCAGACAATAATCTGCTAGTATGGTGGCATCCGAATCCCAGCCAGATGACCGATCGTCTCCATGTCTGAATCCTACAGCCTCACCAATAGCCTTCCGGTTAATCAGCAAATCTACCGTTTCCTGCGTAAGGACATCGTCGACTGCACCATTCCCCCCGGCACGCTGTTGTCAGAGAAAGAGATTTCCACCCGCTTTAGCGTTTCACGCCAACCGGTGCGCGAAGCCTTTATCAAGCTGGCGGAGGCCGGACTGGTGCAGATCCTGCCGCAGCGCGGGACTTTCGTGATGAAGATTTCGGCCAAACGGGTAGCCGATGGGCGTTTTATCCGTCAGGCCGTAGAATGCGCTGTTGTACGTCGCGCGGCGGAACGCATCACACCGGAACAGTTGATGACGCTGGAGCATAATTTGCATCGTCAGGAGCTGGCCGCACAGAACAAGCAGACACGTGAGTTCCTGGCGCTGGACGATGAGTTCCACCAGTTGCTCACTCAGTTTGCCGAATGCCCACTGGCCTGGGAGACCATCGAAACCATCAAGGCCACCATGGACCGGGTGCGTTTTCTCAGCCTGAGCGAAGTCTCGCCACCGGAAAGCCTGCTCCAGCAGCATTACCGCATTTTTGCCGCGCTGAAGGCGCAGGATGCCGATGCCGCCGAGCGCGCCATCCATGAGCACCTGCAAGAAATGATCTACTCTATTACCCCCATCGCTTTGCAGAATACCGAGTGGTTCGACGCCGAATAGTCAAGCACTGACCTTCAAGGGGGCGATCGCCCCCCGCTATTTGGCTTCCCAAATGGCATTTCCTCTCAATCGCATCTATTGTTTCTCCTTGCTATCAGGATTTCATTACTATCGTTTTCACAGCTTCAATCACCGCTTTTTACTACGCCGGTGAATAAATATCCCCTATGGTTTTTATTGTCGGTGTATGAAGAAGCTAATCAGGAGACAATCATGACTGATATTGCGCAGTTGTTAGGAAAGGAAGCGGAAGACCTGTTGCAACACCGCTGTACTACCATCCCTGCTGAGAATCTGTACCTGCCGGGCGCCGACTTTGTCGACCGGATCATGATCGATAATAACCGTCCCAACACTGTTCTGCGTTCGATGCAAAACCTGCTCAACCACGGCCGCCTGGCCGGCACCGGTTACCTGTCGATTCTGCCGGTCGATCAGGGTATTGAGCACTCCGCCGGCGCGTCTTTCGCCGCCAACCCGCTGTACTTTGATCCGAAAAACATCGTCGAACTGGCCATTGAGGCCGGCTGTAACTGCGTCGCCTCGACTTACGGCGTGCTGGCATCAGTATCGCGCCGCTATGCCCACAAAATTCCGTTCCTGGTCAAACTGAACCATAACGAAACCCTGAGCTATCCGACCCAATACGACCAGACCCTGTATGCCAGCGTCGAGCAGGCCTTCAACATGGGTGCCGTCGCGGTCGGTGCCACCATTTACTTTGGTTCCGAACAGTCACGCCGCCAGATTGAAGAGATCTCGAGCGCCTTCGAGCGCGCCCACGAACTGGGTATGGTCACCGTGCTGTGGGCTTATCTGCGTAATCCGGCGTTTACCAAAGACGGCGTGGATTATCATTCCAGCGCCGATCTCACCGGCCAGGCCAACCATATTGCCGCCACCATCGGTGCCGATATCGTTAAGCAGAAAATGGCGGAAAACAATGGCGGTTACCGCGCGGTGAAATTCGGTTATACCGACGACCGCGTCTACAGCAAGCTGACTACCGATCACCCGATCGATCTGGTGCGTTACCAGTTGGCCAACTGCTATATGGGACGCGCCGGGTTGATTAACTCCGGCGGGGCCGCCGGTGAAAACGATCTGCAGGAATCGGTGCGCACCGCGGTCATCAACAAGCGCGCAGGTGGCATGGGACTGATTCTGGGGCGTAAAGCGTTCAAGAAATCGATGAAAGAAGGTGTCGCGCTGATCAACGCGGTTCAGGACACCTATCTGGATAAGAAAGTCACCATCGCCTGATCCCGTCACTCGCAAAATCTGTTACCTCCAGCCCGGTTCGCCGGGCTTTTTTATGCCCTTAATCTGCTGCCATCTTCCTCCTTGCCTAATGGCTACCGCGCTTTAATGTTATTTTTCTTTCATAATTAACTTTCACAATAAAATATTTATCTTTCAAACTGTGATCTATTTAAAACAAATCAATCCATAAAGTGATTAGTGTAAGGCCCATGGCGACAGAGCCGCCGTTCGCTCCAGGCCATACCTTCCATCTCAGGAGAACAATAATGATTGAGCTAATCACCCACGGCGCCGAATGGTTTATCGGCCTGTTTCAGAAAGGCGGTGAAGTGTTTGTCGGCATGGTGACCGGCATTTTACCTTTGTTAATCAGCCTGTTGGTTATTATGAACGCGCTGATCAAATTTGTTGGCCAGGAACGTATAGAACGCTTGGCGCAGCGCTGTGCGGGGAACCCGGTTTCACGCTATCTGCTGCTGCCGCTGATCGGCACCTTTGTGTTTTGCAACCCGATGACCCTCAGCCTCGGTCGCTTTATGCCCGAGAAATACAAACCCAGCTACTACGCGGCGGCGTCCTACAGCTGCCACTCGATGAATGGCCTGTTCCCACATATCAACCCCGGCGAACTGTTCGTTTACCTCGGGATCGCCAGTGGACTAACTACCCTCGGCCTGCCGCTGGGGCCGCTGGCGGTGAGCTATTTCCTGGTCGGGCTGTTTACCAACTTTTTCCGCGGTTGGGTAACCGATCTCACCACCAGCCTGTTCGAACGCAAGATGGGCATCCGCCTGGACCGTCAGGTACAACTTTAATCCGTGGAGTACAGCATGAGTGCTTATATCCGTATTGAGAAAGGCGCCAGCGGCTGGGGTGGCCCGTTGCAGTTACCGATCGAGCCGGGAAAAAAAGTGGTGTACATCACTGCCGGTACCCGTCCGTCAATCGTCGATCGACTTAGTGAACTGACCGGCTGGCCGGCCGTCGACGGCTTTAAGGAGGGCGAACCGCCAGCCGATGAAATTGGCGTCATGGTGATCGACTGTGGCGGCACCCTGCGCTGCGGCCTGTACCCTAAACGCCGTATTCCAACGGTCAATATCCACGCTACCGGCCAGTCCGGACCGCTGGCGAAATTTATCCTCGAGGATATTTACGTCTCCGGGGTACGCGATAGCAACATCAGCCGGGTGGAATCGGCAACGGAAACAGCACAAGCAGCCCCCGCCCCGCAACCCAAGGGACGGGATTACGACACCAGTAAAAAGATCACCGAACAGAGCGACGGCCTGTTGGCGAAAGTCGGCATGGGCATGGGATCGGTAGTGGCAGTGTTCTTCCAGTCTGGCCGCGACACCATCGACACGGTACTGAAAACCATTCTGCCGTTTATGGCGTTTGTCTCGGCGCTGATCGGCATCATCATGGCCTCCGGCCTGGGGGATTTCATCGCCCACGGCCTGACGCCATTGGCCAGCAGCCCGATTGGCCTGGTGACGCTGGCGCTGATTTGTTCTTTCCCACTGCTGTCGCCATTCCTCGGCCCTGGCGCGGTGATCGCCCAGGTGATTGGGGTGCTGGTCGGGGTGCAAATCGGTCTGGGTCATATCCCACCCCAACTGGCGCTGCCCGCCCTGTTCGCGATTAACGCGCAGGCCGCCTGTGACTTTATTCCGGTAGGTCTGTCATTGGCAGAAGCCAAGCAGGACACGGTGCGGGTCGGTGTCCCTTCGGTCTTGGTCGGGCGTTTCCTGACCGGCGCACCTACGGTGCTGATCGCCTGGGCCGCCTCGGCTTTCATCTACCAATAACTTTTACTTACTGCCAGGGGCTAGCTATGAACACCATTTTCCAAACCACCATCACCCAAATTGGCGACAGTGCCCGCGATGCATTGCTGGACGACATGCTGATCACCTTCCGTGAGGGGGCACCGGCAGACATCGAAGAGTTTTGCTTCATCCACCGGCACGGCAATACCCTCGGCGAGCTGCAGACCGGCGGCTGGATGGAGCTGGCGGAGCAGCGTTATCCGATTACCGCCGTTGGCGAGGTCGCCAACCAAAATCTGCGTGAACTGGGCCACCTTACCGTGCGTTTTGACGGGGAAAATCAGGCCGAATTCCCCGGTTCTATCCACGTTGCCGGTACCACGCCGGTTGATATCCCGTTAGGCAGTACGCTGAAATTTATCGCATAAGGAGTAGACCATGTCTGAAGTAGCTGTAGTGATTGGCGGAGGCCAAACATTAGGTGCATTTTTGTGCCTGGGACTGGCGCAGGCGGGTTACCGCGTAGCGGTAGCCGATTTAAACGCGGATAACGCCCGACAGGTGGCGCAGCAGATTAACGACCAATACGGCGCAGGCT
Organism: Serratia proteamaculans; assembly: GCF_008830365.1. Taxonomy (GTDB): domain Bacteria; phylum Pseudomonadota; class Gammaproteobacteria; order Enterobacterales; family Enterobacteriaceae; genus Serratia; species Serratia proteamaculans. Next base: position 104,517 of record NZ_WBKI01000005.1, read on the forward strand.
GCGCACAGGGTTTCCAGGCCGATGCCACCAATGAGCAGAGCGTCATTGCCCTGGCGGCAGCGGTGGATAGCCAATTTGGCCAGGCCAATCTGCTGGTGTACAGCGCCGGTATCGCCAAGGCCGCGCCGATCACCGATTTTCCACTAGGGGATTTCGATCGCTCGCTGCAGGTCAATCTGGTGGGCTATTTCCTCTGCGCCCGCGAGTTTTCCCGCCTGATGATCCGCGACGGCGTTGCCGGGCGCATCATTCAGATCAACTCCAAATCCGGCAAGGTCGGAAGTAAGCACAATTCGGGTTACAGCGCCGCCAAGTTCGGCGGTGTCGGGCTGACCCAGTCACTGGCGCTCGATCTGGCGGAATACGGCATTACCGTGCATTCGCTGATGCTTGGTAACCTGCTGAAGTCGCCCATGTTCCAGTCACTGCTGCCGCAGTACGCGCAAAAACTGGGGATTGCGCCGGATGAAGTTGAAAAATATTACACCGACAAGGTGCCGCTGAAACGCGGTTGTGATTACCAGGACGTGCTGAATACCCTGCTGTTTTACGCCAGCGATAAAGCGTCTTATTGCACGGGCCAGTCGATTAACATCACCGGCGGTCAGGTAATGTTCTGATTGGGTTACGCCTCCCTCTCCGTCTGGAGAGGGAAAATAAACAGGAAACACTATGACCCAGGCATTGATCATCTTCGCCGTACTGGCCTGGCTGCTGCAAATCGCGCTCGGTTGGTGGCAGCTCCAGCGTTTCAACCGTGCCTTCGACGGCCTGTGCCAACTGGGCCGCGTCGGTGTCGGACGTTCTGGCGGGCGCTTTCGGCCACGAGTGGTGCTGGCTTTGGCCTTCGATACCGAACAACGGGTCTGCGGCAGCATGTTGATGCGCGGCCTGACCATTTTTGCCCAGCCTCGGTCGATCGCCCGGCTGCATGGCCTGCACCAGCGGGATCTGCGCCCGGATGTGATCTTCCCCGAGGATCACGCATGTCAGACTGCACTATCGTTAGCGATTGCCCCTAAATCATGATATTTTCACATTAAAAGACATTACCTTTCATATTGAATTATTCATTAAAGGGAAATGCTCAACTCTTGTGAACAGGACGGGCTATGAAACCAAAGCAGCGACAGGCCGCTATCCTTGAATATCTGCAGCGACATGGCAAAACGGCAGTGGATGCCCTGGCGGCACATTTCGCCACCACCGGCACTACCATTCGTAAAGATCTCACCCTGCTGGAAGACGAAGGCGAGGTGATCCGCACCTACGGCGGCGTGGTGCTCAGCCGCGACGATGGCGACCAGCCCATCGACCGCAAAACCCACATCAATACCGAAAAGAAACGCCAAATCGCCTACGCCGCCATTAAGCTGATCAACGACGGCGACTCGCTGATTTTCGATGCCGGAAGCACGGTGCTGCAAATGGTGCCGCATCTGGCGCAGTTCAATAACATCACGGTGATGACCAACAGCCTACACATCGTTAATGCGCTGGTGGAGCTGGATAACGACCAGACCATCCTGATGCCCGGCGGCACTTACCGCAAAAAATCGGCGTCCTTCCACGGCAGCCTGGCCGAATCAGCTTTCCAGCAATTCAGCTTCGACAAGCTGTTTATCGGTGCGGACGGCGTGGATCTTAACGCCGGTGTCACCACCTTTAACGAAGTGCATAACGTCAGCAAGGCGATGTGCGAAGCCGCCAGCCGTATTATCCTGCTGGTGGATTCGTCAAAATTTGGCCGCAAAAGCCCGAACGTGGTCTGCGACCTGAGCGCCGTAGACACGCTGATCACCGATAAAAACATCAACCCGGATTACCTCGCCGCGCTACAAGCGAAAGGGATCAATATCATTCTGGTAGGAGATTTTGATGAGTAACGCCGCTGCCCTGCTGGCCTTTGCCCGCGAAACGCTGGAAATTGAGTTGACCGAAGCACAACGCCTGCTGGCACGACTGGACGACAACTTCGTCTGCGCCTGCGAACTGCTGCTGAACTGTCGCGGCAAGGCGGTGATTTCCGGCATCGGTAAATCCGGTCATATTGGTAAAAAAATTGCCGCCTCGCTGGCCAGTACCGGCACCCCGTCTTTCTTCGTCCACCCGGCGGAGGCACTGCACGGCGATCTCGGTATGATCGGTGCCGACGACGTGGTGGTGTTTATCTCCTACTCCGGCCGCGCCAAAGAACTGGATCTGATCCTGCCGCTACTGGCGGAGAATAATATCCCGGTGATCGCTATTACCGGTGGCAAAGAGTCACCACTGGCACAGGCAGCGGCCTGCATGCTGGACATCAGCGTTGAGCGTGAGGCTTGCCCGATGGGGCTGGCACCGACCTCCAGTGCGGTCAATACGCTGATGATGGGCGACGCACTGGCAATGGCGCTGATGCGCCAACGCGGTTTCAACGCCGAAGACTTTGCCCGCTCGCATCCGGGCGGCAGCCTGGGCGCACGCCTGCTGAACCGGGTACATCACCTGATGCGCACCGGCGATCGCCTGCCGCAGGTCAGTGAAAATGCCAACGTGATGGAAGCGATGCTCGAACTGAGTCGCACCGGGCTGGGGTTAGTGCCGGTGTGTGACGCACAGCAGAAAGTAGTGGGGGTGTTTACCGACGGCGACCTGCGTCGCTGGCTGGTGAAAGGCAATAGCCTGCAGGATGCATTAAGCCCGGCGATCACCCGGCCCGGCTACCGTTTGCCGGAACAATGGCGCGCCGGAGAAGCACTGGAAGCATTGCACGAACAGCACATTAGCGCCGCGCCGGTGGTCAACCTGGATGGCGTACTGGTGGGCGCGATCAACCTGCACGACCTGCATCAGGCCGGTATCGGCTGACCGCATTAACTAATGCTTGCCCGTTTGTACCCTCTCCTTTGGGAGAGGGTTAGGGTGAGGGGATTCGTACGACGCTAAAGCCCACTTATTTCCAGTCCGGATTATTCTCAAACTGTTGTTTCAGCAGCGCCTTCATGTCCTCATCCGGCTTGCCCAGCCATTGGTATTTGGCGTATTTCTTCGGGTGATCAACCGCTTCCGGTTTGTTCGCCACTTCAACGCGCACCGCCCAGGCCTGCGACTTGTCTTCTTTAAACGCCACCATCATAAAGTTGTTGGCACAGTCGTGGGGCTTGCACACATTGCCCACCAAATAATCCTGGCCCTTCCAGCTCAGGCTTTGCGCCGGGGTTGAAGTCCCTACCCCTTTGCGTGCCCAGCCCGGCAAACGGGCCTGCCCCTTCACCATGTTCTGCCAACTGGTCTGATAGCCCGGCTGCTGGATCACGTCCGAAGTGGTGACAATCTGTTGGGCGAGGCTGCCCACGCTGAAGCTGAGTAACGCGCCGAAGATGGCGCCGCGAAGTGCGTTTTGTCCTGTCATGCCCTTCTCCCTTGATTGAATTCGATCGCACCCGGCCAAAACCGGGCCTGAATCTAGTCAGACCACAGCACGGCTAAAAAGTTGACTCACCACCAGGCGTGAAAATGGTGCACCGGCCCAATGCCGTGCCCCACTTCCAGCGTATCGGCCTGCTGCAAGGCTTTTTGCAGATAATCCTTGGCGACAGCGACCGTACTTGCCCAGTCGTCGTGGCGCGGACGCAGCGCGGCCAATGCAGCAGACAGCGTGCAGCCGGTGCCGTGCGTATGGCGGGTCGCTACGCGGGGTGCAGTAAAGCGTTGCTCCTGCCCCACACTGAACAGCCAGTCCGGGCTTTCACTTTCGCTGAGATGGCCGCCCTTCATCAGTACCGCCTGGCAGCCCATCGCCAACAGTGCCCGCCCCTGTTCACGCATCTGGCTTTCGTTTTCCGCCGGGGCACATTCCAGCAGGGCCGCCGCTTCCGGCAGGTTCGGCGTGATGATCGACACCAGCGGCAACAGTTCGCGGCGAATCGACTCCACCGCCTCCGGTGCCAGCAAAGGATCACCGCTTTTCGCCAGCATCACCGTATCCAGCACCACAAACGACGGCTGATAGTGACGTAAACGCTCCGCCACCGCCTGCACAATGTCGACGTTGGCCAGCATGCCAATCTTGGTGCTGTCGATACGCAGATCGCTGAACACGGAATCAAGTTGAGCGGCGACAAAAGCCGGCTCGATGTTATACACCGACTGCACGCCGCGGGTGTTTTGTGCCACCAGCGCGGTGATCACGGAGGCGCCATAGGCCCCTAGCGCAGAGAAAGCTTTCAGGTCGGCCTGGATACCGGCCCCCCCGCTCGGATCGGTCCCGGCGATGGTCAACGCGTTAATCCGTTTCATTGCAGATCCTCCGGACGCAGTTGGTAAAGAGCATCGAGAAATGCCGGGGTGAAACTGCCCGGCCCAGCCGCGCCACGCGTCGCCCGCTCACCGCAAAGTGACATCACCCGACAGGCGGTGGCTACGTTGTCCAGCCGATCGCCCGGCAGGCTGCAGAATGCCGCCACCACGGCCGAAAGCGCACAACCGGTGCCCACCACTCGCGTCATCAGCACGTCCCCTCCGGCGACCGCCCAGTCACGCTGGCCGTCGGTGATGTAATCCACCACGCCGGTCACTGCCACTATCGCCCCGCTGAGCCGCGCCAGTTCGCGCGCCGCCGGTAACGCCGCCAGTGAATCGTCAGCGCTGTCGACGCCGCGCCCACTCGCCTGCAGGCCACTCAGCGCCATAATTTCAGAAGCATTACCGCGGATTGCCGCCGGCTTTTCGCCCAGCAAACGTTGGGCAAAGGCGGTGCGATACGCCAGCCCACCGACGGCGACCGGATCCAGCGTCCAGGGAGTGCCTGCCGCATTGGCGGCCTCTACCGCTGCCAGCATGGATTCGGCCCGCGAGGCATTGAGGGTGCCAATATTGACCAGCAAAGCATCTGCCAGCCGGCTGAACTGCGCCGCTTCGGTTGGTTCCACCACCATCGCAGGGGAAGCGCCGAGCGCCAGCAACACGTTAGCCGTCAGTTCCTGCACCACTTCGTTGGTCAGGCAATGAATCAAGGGGGATTGGCGTTTAAATTGGATCAAACAAGCCGCGGCGTGAGCGCCGGGTAAAGCATCAGGTCGAGCGAACATATTCCTCCCAACCGGCGTTCAAGAAGGCGGGTACCGGTGGGGGCACCGAGACTTCCCTACGCTGGCATAATCCAGATCAGGTAATACGGGTAAAATCTCAGCCCCTAGAGGCACCCCGAGTCAAGACGGCCATTATTGGGGTTGCCGCCGGTGAGGTCAATCGCGCTATAGTGTCAAAAAATAAAAAGGAGCCACCATGCAAATAAGAAAATACCAGGAGGCCGACCGTCCGTTCCTGCGCACCCTGTATCTGGCATCACGCAAAGCGGCGTTCCCCTGGCGTGATACCACAGATTACCGACTGGAAGATTTCGATCGCTCGACGCTGGGCGAGGATATTTGGGTGGCGGAAGAAAACGGCAAGCGACTGGGGTTCGTCTCGATTTATCGTCAGGATAACTTTATTCACAATCTGTATATCGACCCTCAGCTGCCGCCCCTGGGCGTCGGTAGCGCCCTGCTGCAGGCGGCGGAGCAAACCTTCACTGCCACCGGCTCGCTGAAATGCCTGGTCAAGAATGAGAAGGCGCTGGCCTTTTACCACAAACACGGGTGGCGGACGATCGCCACCGGCAATGACGGCGCGGAAGACTATTACCTGATGCACTCGCCGACCAAGTAAGGGCACGGCATGCTGTACCGTGCCCATCCATAGTCCCCAAATCAGGCGGCAGAAACCGCCGGGGTCAATTTGCCGCGTGCGCGGATATTTCTAACCAGCAGCCCCGACACGATTATCCCGGCACAGGCAAACATGCCCATCAGGCCGAAGACAATCTTGTAGCCGGTTAGTCCGGGGAAGGCATCGAGAATATGGCCGTACAGGCTGAAGCAAAACATCGCCGGGGCATAGCCGATAAAACTACCCAACGCCATCGCCGCACCGGTGTGTTCCTCATCAATCCCCGCCTCACCGATCGGTGCGAAGAACACTGCACGTTGGGTAAAGACTACCGCACCAAATCCCAGCGTACAGGCCATGCCCAGATAGACCGGCATTTGCTCATGCGGCAACAGGATCAATAATGCCAGCGCAATGGCGCTGATAATAAAGGTGTAGAATAAATATTTGCTGGGGGATTTTAATACTTTGTCCGCAATCAACCCGCCAATAGGTCCACCCACCATTTTTAGGCAATACTGATTAATGATCCCGTAGGCCCCAACCAGTGCAATCGGTAATGCATAGACATGGCTCAGGAAAGGAATAAAGAACGTCAGCCCACAATACACCGCGTAAACACAGAAAACGCTGAAGGCAATCAGCCAGACCGTTTTATTTTTTAATACGCTGCTCATGCCCGGTTTTTTATCAACCGGCAATGCGCTTTTCGATGGTATTTTCTCCTCCGGGCTTTCCTTCATCACCAACAGAATAATAATCCCTACGATAATGGCGATCGCTGAATAAAACAGTATCCCAACTTTGAAACCAAGGTAGCCGCTGCCAAAAGCGGTAAACAACGCCAGTGCGGAAAACGCCACCACGGTATCCACCACGCCACGCCCGGTTTCGAAAAAGCCGAACAGCCGCCCCTGCTGGGTATTATCCCCCAGCATACTCACCGATTTGAGCAGTACCGGCCAGTTCAGCATATCGCAGGTGACGCCAAACAGGGCCCAGACAAACAGAATGCCCCAGTAACCCGGCATGCTGGACAGGTAAATACCGAGTAAACCGGTAGCGATCAGTGAAAACGACATGGTAAAACGGCGCGGCAGACGATCGGAAAAATAAATCGATAAGAAGAAGCCAATAGTGGTCACAATCGAGTTGACCGACATGGCGTTACCAATTTCTCCGTTACTCAGGTGGAAATATTCTTGCATCGGCACATAAAAAGCATCCTTAAGGGAGGGCAATTTATATATTGTCCCACCACATAAGACCAACAAGCTAAATAGCGCCCATCTTTTTTTAGTCAGCATCATTCCCTCACAGCCAATAGATAATTAAGCGGTGTTGTGACCTCGGTGATGGGACGAGCACACCTCCACATCAGCGAGAATAGGTAATTTATAAATTTCGTTATTATATTATGCCGGGGTTAGCAGTTCCCGGGCTTGCTGCGTCAAACTGTTAATAATGGTGCGAACATGGTGGATTTGATTTAAAGCATCCTGAGACTCTTTTTTTAGTCGTTCTTCCAACCCTTGCTCCGGTAACGCGGTTTCACTCATTTCGCGCCATGGGATAGGCGGGTTATCGCCCTCATCGGTGAAACGAAACGGCGGCGCGTAATAATCCACTTCTTCTTCCAGCCCATAAGCGGTGACCTGCGGCCGCTCGTCGCCCAAACAAATTAGCCCCAACAACAGTTCGCGGAAGGGTAAGTCCCCCTGCCCGGAAATACAGGCACGGTGCCCCATGCCCTTCTTCTCACGCACAATCAGCGCATCCTTGATATGCACCTGAGTGATTTCCCCGGCCATTATCGCCAATGCCGACAGTGGATCTTCGTTGGCGTTAATCATGTTGGCGAAATCGAACAACAGGGAAAGTTGAGGAAACTCCGCCGCCCGAACCAGGCTAACCAGTTCATGGCTCTTGAGATCTTCGTGCTGTTCCAGTGTAAAACTCAGGCCCGAGTGCTGGTAACGCTGCTTGATATACTGAATATCGGCCGCGATACGCGTCAACACCTCCTGCAATGGCCCCTGATAGCGCGGATAAAAGCGCACCGAACTGGCACCGGATTTAAGGGCAATATTCACCGCCTGATCGATGGTCTGCGAGTCGGAGGCGCTGGTTTCGATATGAATATCCAGCCCATAGCGCTGCGCCTGCGCACCAAAGTTGCGCAGGCGGGCATCATCGGCGTGGCAAAGCGCCTGACTTTCCCCATCCAATACATGCACTTTCACACCGCGCAGCTGCTGCTGATGGGCAATAATCAGCAGATCCTCAGGCAGGATTTTCTCCATGCGCATATTGAGATGAAAGGCGTAGGCATGCAGATAAAGGGGCAAATTCTGCGCCCGCAGAAGGACTTTCTCCGCCGTTAAGCGATCCATGGTGTTCACCTATAAGTTAATGAAAAAATCCACCGACTCGAAGCGCCAGTATTCGATATCCACCTGTACGATACGGCGTTGGGCATCGGCACGATGCTTCTCTACCAGAATCGACGGCGTGCTGGCGTTGCCGCCCATCACCTTGCAGGCATCGCCGGATAATCGGGTAGGTTTAAAGGCCAAATGACGGGTACCAGTCGGGGTGCCGTAGGCGTGTTCCCACACTTCGGCAAATGAGTTTTCACCCAGACGTTTGATAAAATCGGGAGCCACCAGCGGATTGATATAGGTTTCGTGATAAAACACGATGTGATTATCCAGTGCCCCCCAGCCACAGATCTGGTAGATCTCTGCCCCTTCACTCACCTGCAGTAAATCGCCAATAGCCGCCGGTGCCGTCAAGACCCGCTCCTTGGTCATATAGCCCCAGGAAGGAAAGCGCCCCTGCTCGATGGCCGCCTGTTTGAAGCTGGTAGACGAGTTGGGGTTGTAGTTAAACCGCGGCAATGCCGCAAACCAGCCCCGGCGATCCTTGCGGAATATTCTCGACTCGCTTTCCAGGAACAGCAACGCCTGACGTAGCGTCATGCGCTTAATGTTCAGCAATTCCCCCAGTTCTCGCTCCGAAGGAAGCTTGTCACCGGGGGCTATCGCGCCCTGACTCAGCCAATCATTAAGCCTTTGCTTGGCCAGTTCAACGGTGGAGTTGTTTTCCATAGCTCACTCAATTGGTTTAAACCAGATTGCACAACAGTATCGCGGTGAATTATGACAAACAATGGGGGTACTGAATTTTATATGTGACTCCTGTCCCAGAACCGAAAGGATGCCGGTTAATCCATCCTGTCTGAGGCTGGCATCGCACGCAGCGTCAGCCCCCAGAACAACAGGGCGATCAGGCTGACACCCGCACCCAGCCAGCACACGCCAGACCAGCCCGCCAGGGCAAATACGTGGGTGCTGGCAAAGGCACCCAGCCCACTGCCCACCGCGTAAAACAGCATATAGCAGCCAACTAACCGGCTGTGGGCCTGCGGATGTGCGCTGAAAATCAGGCTCTGATTCAGCACATGAATGGCCTGCCCCGCCAGATCGAGCAGCACTATGCCCATAATCAACCATCCCAGCCCGTAACTCAGCATGCCGAGTGGTAACCAGGCCAACACCAGCAACAGCAAGCAAACCCCACTCGCCACCTGCCCCAAACCGCGATCGGCCAGGTGTCCAGCCCGTACCGCCGCCAGTGCACCCACCGCCCCCACCAAACCAAAGGCACCAATCACCGAATGTGAAAAATTAAACGGCGCCTGACTGAGTGGCAGAACCAGTGCACTCCAGAAAATGCTGAAAGCCGCAAACATCAGCAGCGCCAGCATGCCGCGGATCTGCAGCGTGCGATCGCGCCACAGCAACGTCAGCATTGATCGCAACAGCGCCGGATAACTGAGTGTTGAAGGCGCTGTTTGGGGGACGGGCAACAGACGCGCAAGCACCGGCAACAGGAGCAGAGTTACCGCCGCAGAGAAAAAGTAAACCGCGCGCCAGCCGCCGATATCCGCCATTGCGCCGGAAAGCGTGCGCGCCAATAACAACCCCAGCACCACACCGCCTTGCGCAGCGCCCACTACCCGTCCCCGCTCATGCGGCGCTGCCAATGTAGCGGCGAAGGCGACCAATCCCTGGGTCATGGCGGTACCCAGTAACCCCACCAGCAGCATGCCGACCAGTAATAGCAGGCTGCTGTTCGCCCAACCGACCACACAAAGTGCGGTAATCAGCAGCAGTTGCTGAACCGCCAGCAGCCGGTGACGATTAACCCGATCGCCCAACGGCACCACCAGCAACAATGCCAATGCGCAGCCTAACTGAGTGACGGTGATCACCATGCCCACCGACGCCAGGCTGATATGAAAATCCTGAGCAATGGCGTCCAGTAAAGGTTGAGCGTAATACACATTCGCCACGCTAAAGGCACTGGCCCCCGCCAGCAATAACACCAGCGACGCAGGCAGGCGACTCAGCGCTCCGCCCTGCGCGGCACAAATCGGATCCAGCGTTTTATCACTCATCGTTCGCTCCAAAGTGGTTTCATTATTAAACCCAATGAACTTTACGCACGGAGGTTTTATAATGCAACCAGATATCGCTACAGGAATGGAAAGCCATGAAACGTAAAAGTCTGGAAGATGCACTGTGCCCGGTGGCACGTACGCTGGATGTGATTGGTGACTGGTGGTCGCTGCTGATTGTGCGCGACGCCTTCGACGGCGTGCGCCGCTTCAGTGAGTTTCAAAAGGGGCTGGGGATGGCGAAGAATATCCTCTCTACCCGGCTACGTACCCTGGTGGCGCACGGCATTTTGGAGATTGCCCCCGCTTCGGACGGCAGTGCCTATCAGGAATATATTCTCACCGACAAGGGGCGCGCCCTGTTCCCGGTTATCGTCGGCCTGCGCCAGTGGGGGGAGGATTATCTGTTTGACGCACAAGAGGCAAGATCAACGCTGGTAGAAAGCGACACCCGCCAACCGATCCCACGTATGACGCCGACCGGCAGCACCGGGCAGGTTCTTACGCCGCTGAATACTTTGGTGGTGAAGGTCGACGGGGCCTGACGGATCCTTGGACGGGTGCATGCTGGGCTATTAGTGGCCGAAAAGCAGCTCGGTGTATTTCTTGGAAACGGCGCCGGTGCGTTTACCGCCTTCGCCGTAGTAGCGATCCTCGCGGCACAGTCGCTCTTTGACATCGCAGAAAATGCCATTGGCAAAGGTGAATTCGGTCGGGTCGAAGTCACCTTGCGAAGACAGTTTGCTGGCGACTTTCTTGCCGAGATACTTTTCGGTCAATGGGCGGGAAATGCCATCGGTACCATTCGCACAAACATAACGGTCGCACAACACGCCTGATGCCGGTGACTTGAGGGATGAGTTTTGCTTCGCCTGTGCAGGCATCACGGATGCGGCAAGCAGCAGGGTCAGTGAGAACGAAAGTGCTATTTTATTCAATGAGTCAGCCTCGTTTAATGGCAGAGCGCCCGTTATTTGGAGCACTATACTGCCATGAAAAACAGGCCTTTGACGATGTGCAATTTTAAGCAATCTTCGCAATGCCCCCCGGGTGATGTATAGTCCGCGTTTTACGGGGACACCATGCCAACTCAATCATCCATTCGCCTGAATAAATACATTAGCGACAGCGGTATCTGTTCCCGCCGTCAGGCCGATCGCTATATCAAACTGGGTAAGGTTTTTATCAACGATAACCTGGCCGAGGTGGGTGCGCCGGTATTTATTGGGGATGTTGTGAGTGTTAACGGGCAACGGATAGAGCCGCGTAATGATGCAGATTTGGTGCTGATCGCGCTGAATAAGCCTGTGGGCATCATCACCAGCATGGGCAAACACGTGCCGAACAACATCGGTGATTTCGTTAACCACAGCCAGCGCACCTTCCCCGTCGGCCGCCTGGATAAAGATTCTCAGGGGCTGATTTTTCTGACCAACCGCGGTGAACTGGTCAATAAGATCCTGCGCGCCGGCAATAATCACCAAAAAGAGTACCTGGTCACCGTCGACAAACCGCTGACCGATGAGTTCATTCAGGGCATGGGGGCGGGCGTGCCGATATTAGGCAAAGTGACCCATAAATGTCAGGTGGAGCAAGAAGCTCCGCAGGTGTTTCGCATTACGCTGGTGCAGGGACTTAACCGCCAAATCCGCCGCATGTGTAAATACTTCGGTTATCAAGTCACCCGACTTGAGCGCGTGCGCATCATGAACATCAGTCTGGAAGGGTTAGCGCTGGGCGAATGGCGGGACTTGAGCGAGGATGAACGAACCGCGTTATTTAAACTGCTTGAGCACTCTTCGTCTGAGGACCCAGACCTGCCGCAAAGAATCGAGATACCGCCAGGCAACAATAATCTGTTGCCCAACGATACCCCGTTATAACAAAACCGAATTTATCAAGAAATCAGAATGACCATCGGATGTTGGCATTAACGGCATTAACCTGGGTATCAGAACCGTATTGCCCCTGATAGCCGAGATCCAGGCTAGTGGATCGCGACAGCTTCACGCTCACCCCAACGTCCGCCACCATCAGGTTGTCATCGACCGCGGTGCCCTGCGTGGTAAACGCATCGCTGCCGGCAAAGGCCATACGTGAAGAGGTGGTTTTATCACCGTAGGCATGTTGCCAACCCAATGAGCCGTAAAGACTGACGTTCTGCGGCAGTTCAACCGTACCGCGCACGCCCAACGTGGAATAGAAGGTATTCATCGTTTCATTGCGTACGCTAAGCGCTGCGGCACCGCCATTTTCCTGGAAATTATCGGTATGCAGGCGGATGTAGCTCAGATTGACAAAGGGCTCAACGTTCGCGTCCGTCTGCCCAAAACGGTAGCCCGCTTCGGTGAACGCCAGCAGCGAATCGGCATCATAGTCTGCCTTAAGCCGATCCGAGTAATTACCGAAATTAACGTTGCGCTCATTTTCCAACCGGTGCCAGGTGTAACCCAACGCGCCACGTAACGAGAAGGCGCCTTGCTGCCCTGCGGCATACAGACCGAGGTGATAATTATCGCTGTCGGACTTGGAGCGGCGGCTATCGACATCATAATCACCGCGGCTATAACCAAAATATCCCCCAACGCGAACACTGCTATCCGCTAATTTATGGTCTCCCCCCAGCAGGAAACCGCTGGTGTTGCCATCGAGTTTTCCGACGTTGTCGTTACCGCTGTTTCTTGCCCATGAGCCAAACGTCTGCCCCCACACGCCACTGTTTTCGGCCTGCGCCGGTTGAACCAGCGTCATCGCCAATGGCGGAATGGGCAACGTATCGTTATCAAAAGCGCGCAACATACGCTGATTGAGCACATTGAACAGCATGGTGCTGCCGGCAATCAGGTTAGATTGCATGGAGGGATAGACCTCACCAGAAAGCTGATTGAACGCCTCGCGTGCCTCCGGCGCACTCAATAACAACAGTGAGTTGTACAGGGCCAATGAAGGGCCGCCTTGCGCCAGAGTCGAGAGCGCACCCGCGGTATTCCATTGGTTGTCGGTTTGTGTCACCGTCTGGAAAATACCTGGTTTACCGCTGCCTTCTCCCGGATTCTCGCCGCCTGGGTTCTCACCACCCGGATTTTCACCGCCTGGGTTCTCACCACCCGGATTTTCGCCGCCCGGATTCTCACCACCCGGATTTTCACCGCCGCCTTTCTGCGCAATCGTCAAATCCACGGCGTTAGCATCGTGTTTAAGCGCAACATCCAGGAACGCAGATTTTGAGACCGCTTCGGCGAACTGCCCGTCAATTCCCCCTTCCGAGGTTAAAATACGATAGCTTTGGCCGGTCTGATAGCTGGTTTGCGGGTCCAGCGCAGTCACCTGTACCTTCGCTTGATCGCTGATGGTGGTTTTACCCGTAACCACCAGTTTGTCACTACTGCCATCACCGGCGATATCGACGTCGTAGAAAGATTCACCAATGAAATTCAGATAGCGTTTCAGCGTCAGAGTGCCAATATTTCCGTCGCCGGGTGAAATATGACCACCGGACTGAATCTCTGTCTGACCTAAAGTGCCATTGCCGCCCAGCGTGCCGCCGGATTTGATTGACGCAGCACTGCTGTAACCCAGACCATTGCTGACGTCAGAACCGGCTGTCGCATTAAGAATCAACGTACCGCCATTCTCGGCACTCAGGGTCTGCACGTCGAAAGGACTGTCTTCTGGCTGCGTATTAATATCGCTGTTAATGATGATTTTACCGCCACGGGCGGTTACGTTCGCCTTAAGCTGGGTAAGATCCCCGCTCAGCGTCGTCTGCCCAGCGGTGTTGATCACCTCACCTTCGCCAACCATCTTATTGCGGAAATCGTAGTTGTCGGAGGTATGGTTAAAGTACACATAGCTACCGAATAACCCACCGCGCAGATTGACCACCGTTTGGGCATCGAGAGTACCCGCGCCGCCCGCCGCACCGAGCGTGGGTTCAGTCAGGCCGGTACCGGTATCCATGTTGCCGCGGCTGCCGATGATTAGCGCGCCCCTGTTCGAACCGGAACCGGTATCGCCCAACCGCAGCTCGTTAGCCCCGGCGGAGAATGTTCCGCCGTCCACCACCGATAACACGCCGTTGCCATAATCTCCCACGTTGACGCTGCCGGCACTGGTAAAGCGCGAACCTTCACCAGCGATATAAAGCTCGGCAGTTTTGCGCGAGCCAGAAACGCCGGCAATTTCCGCGCTGCCGACGTTAACCACGCCGCCATTGAGCACGTCCACATCGCCGTTGGCCGTGAGCATTTGGCTGATGTTCCACTGCGAGTTTTTACCCGTCACCGTGGCTTTGGGATTCAGCTTGTCGGCCTCATCAGGCTTGAATCCGCTGTCTATTCTGGCGGCGGCCGTGGTTGTCACCACCCCACCATCTTCAATCAACAAGGTGGAACGCGCACCCTGCCCAAAACCGATGCCAAGCCTGTCGCTGGTAACCCTGGAACCGGCACCTTTAACATTCAAATGGCTGTCGTAACCTCCGGTAGTGCCGACGATAATTTCTTTCGCACTGGCCAGCCCGCCATCTTCAACCCGCAATGTCCCCTGGCCGAGGTTTAAACTGCCACGCAGAACATTTTGATCGTTTATGGCACTCAATACCGCATTAGGTCCTCTGACCGTGACCAGGCTTTCATAAATTTTGCCATCTGAGCGGGTGCCGATATTGATGTTATAGCCGCCGACCTGGCCATTATCTATCAACAGGTTTCCACTTTGATTGCGACCGACGTAAACATTCCCGCTGTAGGCTAACGGTTCTGTCACTTTGGATTCACCATCGAATATAACATCGGCGGCCCGAGCCATATCGGCAGACCCCATCAATAGCAATGGCGCGGAAAAAAGTGCGAGGTAAATTTTGGAAAGCGGTTTTCTTACCGCTAAATGATGCGATATTTTATCTTTCATGTTTTCTCTCCGGCCTAATTAACTTAGTGCCATCAAAATTATTATTTATATGAAAAATTCAATGTATTAGAGGGTATAGAGTGCGTAATGCCGCAAACACAAACTGATTGCCATCGAGACGCAAGCTTATTGCCCCCCAGCGCTAACGCCTCGATGCCAAACTTATTGGGCTTGCGGATCAATACTGATTTCCCCCTCGGCTCACGCCCACAGGAGATTATTTATGCGTGACAACCGGGGTACAGCTCGGGGCGGTCAGCGATGGCGCAGATCCTAAAAACCCTGGCATCATCATCGAAGAGCAGTCGAAAATTCGCCCTTTTTCAGTGGTGGCGCGGTAAGTGAGTTTTTGTCCACCCAGTGCGTCGGGCTGGGCGCCGTTAACATTGGTCACGGTAATTTCGTCTGATGAGCCCAGACCCAGCATTTTAGCCGTTTCCGCCTGCAGCAAAGGTATTGCCTGATCGGTTTTCAACGTTGAACAACCGGCGACCAGTAAAGTAACGGCCAGAGCGATAAATGGTTTCTTCATAAATTATCCTTTTCAACCAAACAGATCCAAATGCTGAATGGCTCTATGTTTTACCTTATCCAAATCCCCGCATAATATATTTCTCTTTCCTAAACGAAAAAACCCTCCTAAAGTAGGGAGGGTGGATAATAAAAGATTACCGGAACCATCCGATACGTTTATACGAAGGAGATAGCTTTGGGACAGGAGTATGCACTGGTCGTTGATGACCATCCTTTGGTGGCAAGCGGCATCGCCAATTTTCTTAATACGCATTGCCGATTTAAACATGTCCACATGGCGACCAACGAAGAACATTGCTATCGCCACATTATGCTAAATGGCCCTCCTCGTTTAATGGTCATAGATTTTTGGCTATCCAATGGCACGGCTCTTAAATTACTCAAAGAGGTGAATGAACGTTATGCGCAAATTCGCTTACTGGTGGTCAGTGGCGACGACAACAATGAAATATGGCAAAAGGTTCGAGCAGCCGGTGGTCACGGCTTCGTGCTTAAAAATGAATCTCCTGAATTATTTGCCAAAGCCGTAGCCACACTCACAGAAAATCGACTATGGTTTCCTCAGGATAATGCGATGGGTGTAACTCCCGTCCAAAACCATTTGCAACATTTAAATTTAACACCGCGACAGGTTGAAGTGCTTGCCATGATGCTGCGTGGTTTTCCTAATAAAAGAATAGCCTCGCAACTTTCAATTTCAGAACCCACAGTTAAAGAGCACATCAGTAATATTCTGAAAAAAATAGGTGTGAATAGTCGGGTGGAAGCAATCACTCTGCTCCACGGCAGATCGGGGCCATTACAATGAAGTTACTTCAATCTTTACAAGATGATGGTATTTCTCCCCGTGCGCAAATCCGTCTGTTGGACAATACATTTATACGTTTGGTATTTAGCTTCAGCGCAGTGCCCTTTGTTGGTATTCCTTTCGCTATTTGGATTTATTTACTGGGGGAAAACTTATGGCCGATTACCCTCTGGATAGTCTTATATTTATTCTGCGCCGTCGCCATCAGGTTATGGCATCACAGCTATAAGAAAGAAACAATAAAAAAAGATGCAGACGTTATTCTTCGCCGCTGGCTACCCCATATCAATAAAGTTGCCTTCGTTCATGGGTTGGGTATTTCTTCGTTATATATAATCACGCCACAGATAAACAATTTTGACTTTTTCTTATTATTGAACATCAGTATCGCGGCTATCGTTGCGGCCAACGCAACACATTTAACGCCAGTCATTAGCACCTTTACCCTGTTTTTCTTTTCCTGCTGGAGCATACTGAATATTGGCATCATCTGGCGATTAAACGATGTCATGCTTATTGTGCTGATGCTTAACCTGCTTTATGGGTTCGCCATCTACCGCCACGCATTGAGTTCCCATAAATTCTTTATCCAGCAAGCCCGCCTCGAAGAGGAAAGCTCCCGTCTTGCGGAGCAATTCAGGCAGGCCAAAGAGGAAGCAGAGCAGGCATTATTGGATAAAAACCAATTTCTTACTACCGCCAGTCATGATTTGCGGCAACCGGTGCACGCCATGGGTTTTTTGATCGAAGCCATCATCCATAAAAACCGCGATGTCACGCTCATCCCCCAGCTATTGGATCTGCAGCAAAGCGTAAGATCCGTGCATCTTATGTTTAATTCCTTACTTGATCTCAGCAAGATTGAATCCGGCAACGTCAGCACGGCAACGACCCATGTGGACATTGGAATGTTGCTCGACTCGGTGATGACCCTGTTTCGCGAAGAGGCGAACAGCCGGGCATTATCATTACGGGCATGGCGGCCCAAGCGCCGAGTTTATGTGATGGGCGATCAATTACTCATCAGGCAATCACTGATTAACCTGATACAAAATGCACTGCGTTATACGCAAAAAGGGGGCGCGCTGATAGCCATTCGCCCTCAGGGAGCGGAATGCTTAATTGAAGTTTGGGACACCGGCGTTGGCATCGCTGACGAAGAGAAAGGCAAA
Organism: Serratia proteamaculans; assembly: GCF_008830365.1. Taxonomy (GTDB): domain Bacteria; phylum Pseudomonadota; class Gammaproteobacteria; order Enterobacterales; family Enterobacteriaceae; genus Serratia; species Serratia proteamaculans. The sequence continues at coordinate 122,098 of NZ_WBKI01000005.1, forward strand.
GTTTTTTCCCCCTATTATCGCCCTGAGCTGGCGTGGAAAATCGATAGTGCCGGCCACGGATTAGGGCTGGCGGTAGTGGCACGCTGCGCCAAACTGATGAAGGTGAAATACGGCATGCAATCCGTTGAAGGCAAGGGTTCCCGTTTCTGGATGCGCTTTGCCCTTTACAACGGCGAATGCGAGCTACCAGAAAGCGCAAACAGTTACTCAAATACCCTCACTCCCATCCGCTATGCACCGCTGTACGGTTCCTGCCTGGTGGTGGACGATGACCCACTGGTGACTTCCGCCTGGTCGAGTTTGATGAGCACCTGGGGCCTTACAGTACGCTGTGCGGCCTGCGCAGAGGAGGCATTTGCGATTATCGATGAAGGCTTCAGCCCCTTTGCCGTACTCTGCGATCAACGGCTCCGCTCTGGCGAAAGCGGGTTCGATATATTGAAAGCGCTGTTTGAACGCCTGCCGGATACCAGCGGTGCCATGGTCAGCGGGGAATTTAACTCACCCACTTTGCAAGAGGCCGAGCAGGAAGGTTATCTGGTACTGCGAAAACCGCTGGAACCCGCGAAACTCTATGCATTGCTGTCGCAATGGGCAGCCGCCAGTTAGCCGGTAGGCTTTATACCGGTAAACCCATGCCGGAATTTCGTTTCCACATGGGTCCGATTTCAGGAGTGGCATTCCTTTAGATCTCGAGGCCGCGCAGCAGACCCTCAAGGTTGCGCTCGCCAACCCGGGTCTGAGCACCTGCCTTAAGCCCACCCCGAATGAGTTTTTCTGCTGCGGGCCGTGCGAACAGCCCAGCCCAGGCATCGTGCTCACGATAAAAGCCTTCTCGCAGATCTGGTGCAGGCATCGCCTGTTTGGCAGCAGCAATAACGCCCTCGGGCAATGCCGCAATGTTGCGAGCCAACCGATCGACGAAATCATCGAGTTCGGCAGCAGGTAATGCGCGATTGATCCATCCGTAACGTTCCGCCGTAGCGGCGTCGATCAAATCAGCCCCCAGGATCACTTCAAGCGCACGACCGCGCGTCATCCGGCTGGCCAGATACTGGGTAGCGCCACCGCCGGGCGTGATACCCATTAAGGCCTCACACTGGGCAAGCCCCGCCAGGCCTTCTGCGGCAAATGCCATGTCGGCCGCCGCAACAAACTCGGCACCCCCGCCGCGTGCCAGCCCGGCAAGCTTGACGATCGTGACCTGCGGCTGCTCCCGCAGAAGCTCACCGAATGCCTGGAACGGATTAAGGTCTTCAGGAGCATGGCGTGCAAGCTCATCGAAAGCGTGCGGCTCATCGATTAAGGTCATGTCGACATGAGCAATAAAAAATTCGGGATTCGCGCTCTGGAATACCAACACTCGCGTGTTCAGATCGTCACGAACAGCAACAAGAAAGCGGCTGATCTCCGACATCAAAGACACATCAAGCACGTTGACCGGAGGATTGTCGATCGTGATCGTCGATACGCCATGGTCATGGGAAATACTCAGCCTGCCGAAATCTGTATCTGTCATGTCAATTTCCTGGGTGGTGGGGAAGAAAGTGGCACCGGGTTTGGGTGCTGTTCACCGAATGGTATACTTTGCATACCTAGGGTCAATTACGCACTTTAAGCATCCCAGGGATGCTGGAGGATACCTATGAACGAGACAGATCCTATCTACCGGGCCGACTGCCCAAGCCGAATCATTCTCGACCAGATCGCGGATAAATGGTCGATGATGGTGCTGGAAGTGCTGCGTGAGCCACGGCGCTTCAATGCAATCAAGCGTCGCCTCGATGGCGTCACTCAACGCGTACTGACCCAGACACTGCGCAAGCTTGAACGCAACGGCATGGTAAAACGCAGGGTGTTGGATGGGCGAGTGCTCGGCGTCGAATATTCACTGACGCCGCTCGGCCAATCGTTACAGGAGCCGTTTGCAATCCTGTTTAATTGGACGCTGGGGAATATGGAGACGATACAGGACTGCCAGAGAAAATATGATGAACAAAGCCAACAGGATGAAAATTGAGGTTGGCAGCCTCAATTCCCTGTGCGATTAATGGCCGCGTACATCCAATAATCTCGGGCCTGCCCGCGCACGCGGCGGTATTGCCTGATTAAGCCTTCGCGCTGCATGCCCACCCGCTCCAGGACGGCAATGGACAATATGTTGCTATCAAGAACCGTAGCCTGAACACGCTGAAGGCCCAGAACGGTGTGCGCCCAATGAATAACGGCACGCGTCGCCTCCGTCGCCAAGCCCCGGCCACAGTGGCTCGGGTCAAGATCGTAGGCAATTTCAGCCCGGCCATGATCGCGGGATATTTCGTTCAACCCCACCGTGCCGAGCAAACTGTCACTCGGATCCACAATGGCCCAACGAAGCGAGTCTTTGCCTTCGGCATAGTCAGCAACCAGCTTTTCGAGGTTGCTCGGGCCGACATCCCCCCAACTGGTATGTTCAATGACGCCAGGTTTACTCAAATATGCCGACCACGCATCAACATCATCTGGTCCCAGCGGCCTTAAAGACGCGTAAAGCTCGTCGGGTAGCGGTATTCGTATTGGCAATGTCGTCATAGCACCTCCGTCAAACCAGTCACTGATGCAAAGATATAAGGTACTGTGGTTTAGATGCGTTGTGAACTTACGCCAGGTAATTCCATAAAATACTTTTACTTCATAAAAATCCCGCAGTTACGCGGGATTAGATGTGATTGCTGTTATTTAGCGCCAGCCTAGACCGGCCACTAAATCATTCCCACTCGATTATCAATCGACCGTATTAATCCATTAAAATATGGGTATAAATGCAATCACTCCAGCTCAATACCATGATAAGTACCATGCTTCGATTTCCACCGACCTGCCGGTAAATGGAGCAAGAGAAAGTACTAGCCATCAGCCCGCGACTGACTGCGTAAAGACTCGACTGCAGCCTCAAGTAGTTTTTCGTCAGGCATAAGCATACCCCACTCCCTCCAGAAGTCTCGCGTCGCGCTATCAGGCTTCACTTGAGGTTGATCCAGTTTGATCCGCGTCGGGAGAAGTACAGCATCACCCAGCAGGAGGGCTTCGCCCGTGTCGAGCAGAGGAAGCATAGCCGTCAAGCCAACTAGAGAATCTGGCATAAGCCTCTTGATGACATTCTGATCGCTGTCGTTCGTCAACCTGAGAGCTAGGAAATTATTGCACTGAGACAGAATCGTGCGACTGACATCAGATGGCCTCTGGCTCACTACAAGTAAAGAGAAGCCATACTTCCGACCTTCCTTAGCGATGCGCTCAAATGACCATAGAGCCTGTCGTTGAACGGCGTCAGCGTCATCCTTAACTGGTAGATAGAGGTGCGCCTCATCACAAAGCAATGTGATCGGTGTGCGGGCATCCGCGCTCATCCAAAACTGGACGTCATAAAGCAGACGGGCAAGTGTCCCGGTGACAACCGGAAGCACATCAGCCGGTACCTCGGAGAAATCAATGATCTTAATGCCGTTATTTGAGTCGGCACGAAGCAATTTCACGATCTGCTTGGCGAGCCATCCGTAATCCAACGACTCCGGTGGAGGCGAAAACATAAAACCGTATCGGCGATCATCAAGCTTTGCCTCGAGCCGGGAGATGAAACGCGTCAGTTTATCTTCCCATTCGCCTTTTACAGCGGCACCTTTAGCCCCAACCCCTTTCGCCGTATTGTCGACCTTCAAACGAGCGACTAAGTCCTCTACGGCATAAGGGATCGGCGAATCGACGGTGAAGGTCTCTTTAACCTTGGCCTTACCCGAATCATCGAGGGTGATTCCCTTTAGTTCACGCACGTGGCGGGTAAAGCGAGAAGCTTGGTTGGGAGCATTCTGATCACTACGGTCCAAAACCATCGACAGCATTTCGTCGCGGTTTAGCAGCCAGTATGGGAGGAACAACGCATCATCCTTAGGCGTAGCTAAGTCACTAGGTCCCGCGATGCGAAACCGCTGTGCAAATCCGCCTTTGCTTTTATCCGCAAGCGGCTGGTATTCGCCATGCATGTCGAACACGACTATGTTGGGAAACTTGAGTTTGGCTGCCCTCTCAAGAATAAGCGCAACTGCCCAACTCTTGCCCGACCCGGTACTGCCGAGAATTGCAGCATGTCGTTGAAAAAATTTGTCACCGCTTGCGATCGCTTCAGCGCTCCGGTCGGCAACGAACGTACCGAGTTTCAAACGCTCGTCGTCCGAGAGACCTGCACCCAGGATGCCCATAAAACGTTGCAGATTGGCTCCTTCAATGACGAAGCATTCCCTATCAATTTGAGGGAAACTATCAGCTCCACGCTTAAAAGCATCGGGTTTATCGCCATCAACCGTCCGATAGGTGCCGATAACAAAAGCCTGCATGTGATCAGATGGCGAGACTGTCAGTGTTCCAAACTCACCATCTGCGGGATCAGGAAGCTCTTCGCGAAGGGAGCGTGTAACTCGGTCTGTCATTCCAATTAAGAATTCCGCTTGGGTCGCCCCCTTGATAGCGATAAGCTGGCCGATGCCTACACGTGTCAGCATCTCAGAATTCGTGACGTCGATAGCCACGCGGCTGGTATCAACACCAGCTACACGGCCAATTTGATCATTGTCTATAAACACGAGCGCCGGGCTTGTCATACTGATAAAACTCCCTTCACAAATCCATCGAGATCCCAGTAATCAACACCGGGGTAGAATATCTCTGCTCCACCAACGATGAAGCATGCACCTGAGCTTCCAGCCTCTTCGCAAAACTCAGCAGCTATCACGTTCTTATTCTTTACGGCTATCTCTCGTGCTTTAGGAGAGAGCGCGAAAGTTAAAATTACCGTTTTCACACCTGATTTGATACGGGGTGTAAGATGGGTTTCCAAATGATCATCATTGAAACCGTAACCGATAATGAGGAAGCGGCGTGCCTTGTCGATCGCGTCATTTGCCTTTTCTCGATGTTTGTCGAAAGGACTCTCATATCCGCTCCGGAATTTGTTCAATCCCGGGGTGATGATAAGGCGAGGAAGCGGCAATGCCCCAGCGTAGCGGACCGGATTGCCCTCACGATGATACCAATCAAGGCTGCCATGCGGCTTAAAGATGTTCGCCTTCTTCGCGAAATTGTAGCGCACGTTCTTACCCACCAATTTCACACTGCGGCAAAAACTCCAATAGCTATCCTGTGGCTCAAGCCGCGCTGCAAAATGGCCACAGAACATGGTGTCAACGCCTAAACCGGCTTCCTCACATGCGAGTTCGGCAAGACGATCATAGTTTGTCGTCACAATTGGTATGCCCGCATCTGGCTTTAGTAAATGCGGAATCAATTTGGTTAGTCGAAGCATCCTGGATTTATTAAAAACCTCTGAGATAATATCGGCTTCAGCGGTGGCAATGAACTCACCAGTGCTCTGCACAATGGCCGCTTCGAGGGATGGTGAGGGGGCATACTTCAGCAAAGCCGCCTCTAGACCATCTCTCTCAATAAGCGGGTAAATCTCTTCCCAAAGCTTATTGTCGTCAGGCGAAAGGCTAGCAGGAATATGGGTGACTAGGTGGTGCCCAAGTGCCCCCATCCCGGGCACGCCCTCTGCACAGGACAACCCAGAACCGATAATTAAAACGAGCCCATCTCCAAGGTGTTCTTGCAACAGTTTTTTTAACGCACTTAGTTCCACTAACTCCTACCTTCGTCGCTGCGCTTATGCAAAAGAAGATTGCTTCAACGCCTCCATAGACATCAACGAAATCATGCCCGCCAAATCTTCCAGCTCGGCACAATACCCATACTTCTAATTGCCGACACCAAACCGGCCGGTAATCATACTGGTGTAGCTTAACTTTCGCGGCTAGCCTGTTTGAGCCAATGTTCTAAGTCCGCGACTCGGTAAGAATGAAAATGGCTTCGCATTACGAACGCAAGTACGGAAACTGCCCCAACTACCGCTTGACCTTGCGGCCATTGTCGCGACTGGAACACTCTATCGAGTCCCACAATAAGCTGCACCTTGGTATACATCGCTTCGGCGTAGGGGAACTCAAGATCGGTATAGACATTGCTTCTACCATTGTGAATCTCAATGGTCAGGCCTTTTACTTCTGAGCTGGTGGCCGAGCCTGCCCTACACAAGTAGATATTTCCTGTCGTCACAAAGAGGTCAATTCCAAGGCTCGAAGGATGATGCCAATATTTACGCTTGAGCCGAAGCAATTACCAGATCCTGTGTTAGTAAGGTAAATTGCAGATCCAGCAACGCTTCTCCGCCTGCAGTCAGTTGCCCATGCAACAAAGCAACCCCCCCCTTAGCTATATCCATCCGTCCAGCAATACACTCTTCATTTAATTGTCGGAGCAACATTCGAACTGGCGTACCTTCTGCCACCTGTTCAAACTCCAGTAAGGCAGTCATCAGTGCTTTCTCATCCTCCTGACGTACAGACTGTTCCAGATGAGGGCGACTTTCTGTTCCAAGATTGAAATGGCGTAATCCGTCAAGTTCAGTGATAAGCGACAATGCAGGCTGTGCCGCCTGAACCAGCTTATCGTTAAGCCGATATAAATCTAATTCATCAAGCCAGTCATCAACCGCGTATGGGGATGCAAAAAGACTAAATGTCGCGCTGACGGTGAGCCGGGATACTACAATCCCTGCAATACGAGGAATAATCCAAAGACGGCGATGCTCACCAATTGCGCTCTGGACATGCGTTCCATTTTCTTCAAGCCATAGCAGCCAATCTTCTGGATATTCAAGTTCCACGATCGCCAGCACCTCTGATGTTGGCCACGGTAAAAGTTGCTCCCAGTCAGGGCGGGCATGGAGTTCAGTTTCAATCCCTAGATTTTTCAGCCTACCCTCTATCTCCAACAGATAGCCAGACATTAGCTTATTGAACTGACGCATTACCACTCTGACAGCGCTGCTCAATGCCCCTCCACGTAAAGCCGATTTAACCTCAGTTAGCCATAACAGCGTCGGTTTTATTCCCTGAGTACCTGCTTCTGCTGACAGAAGACACAGCGACGTGATCAGCTCCTTTAATCGCATAAAAGATTTTTCCGGGTACCCACCCACGAGATCCCAAGGATAATCCTTACCTCTCTCTATGTCTTTCAACAGATCTTTCAGCCACGCAATATAGGGTGCATATCCCTCAGGCAGAGATATAAATCGCAGGATCATATCCGCTGAACAACAAAATAATATGTTCTGAACAGGAGTGGCATGCAGTTCTGTATTTATCCCAATTAACTCCCCTCCTTTTGGTGGAGTAAGTTCCCGGGTGGCCTCATGCACGGCCCCAAGTTGTTCCAGAAGCTTAGATGAAGGAGCTTTGCTCCGTAAGATTCCGTCCAGAATCTTCTCGACTAACGGAACGAGTTTATTTAATAGTACGAGCGCCCTCTGTAAATAATCCGTATAGCTTTCTGTACCGACTAGCCCGGCAGCAGTCGTTATCCATCGTTTATTCCATTCAGGTAATGCTGATGGTGGCAGGTTTTCTCTTGAGATGCGCTTTGTTGCAACAGGATAATCAGGAATACCAGAGAGAAAACCACCCGCAGCAACAGCATCGACAGCAGCCACTACTGCTGTTGGGTCCAATCCAATCAGGATGGTGCAAAGTTGTACAACGTCTTTATGAATGTCTGTCTGGACCGAATGTGCGATATGGAAGATCGAACTTCGCAACAGCCGACCTTCTGGCGCCGCTTCAACACTGACTTTCCCAGCCCAAGGGATCTCAAATGGAATACGCGCAATTAATCGCTCTGGTGTATTACTACTTGCCCATGCCATAGCAATATCTGGATCGATAAGGCGGACCGCACTCAGTAGATCGGCAATTAGCATTAGGTCCAGCCCATCAAAGCAAGGTCTGATATCAGCAATAATCTGTTGAATATTTGCCGGGATATCTATACCCAATATAGCTCCCAAGAGTCCCCGAAGATTTGGAACCGCAGACGCAGAAATTATCTGCTTAACCGCAACTAATGAAAGCTGACTGAATAAAGCCAAACGGGGATCGTCAGTGGAGCGAGTTTGCAGCAACCGTATTGAATCTTTTATACGTTTTGGGAAAATATCAGAGGAAAGATCCGCATCAGCGACAGCGAACATAACAACACCAGTAACTTGAGTTGGTTCCAGCCCCAGAGCTCGCACTTCTGGGAGCCAGTCTCGTAAAGTCATCTCGATATGTGCCTGTCCTAGTCCTGAAAGCGCAGCAACTAATGTAGCAGGTTCGCACTCATGTTCGATTCGGGTCGCAATCGCCTTAATCAAAGCGTCTTTAGCTTCTGGATAATGGATGAGGACATAAACCGCCAGGATATCCAGATTCGCGTGGTGAACGACAAACACTGTTTCTGTAATGGTGTGCAAAAGTGTTGGTGGGGGATACTTATGGCAGAGACGGAGAATAGTCGCAGAACGTAACTGATGTAGCCCTCCCAACTGCCCATTCAGGGATTCGGAAATGAGATGCTCATCAATTAGCCGCCGTAGTGCTCTGGAAAGGTTGCTCTGAGGGAGGTCTAAAACTTCAGATAATCGGCCAATATCAACCATAGCCCCTGCCGCCCCAGCTAGTGCGGTAATGCGAAGAATAGCTAGTTCAGTATCCCTTGCCTCCCGAAGGCGACAATCTATCTGTTCCTCAAGAACAATTTCAAGCCGTTCGCCACGAGTAAGAATATGCGTATACTCAAGCAAAAGCCCATTACTTTGTGCCCAAGGCTCTCGCCAACCAGCCCATGTGGTTTGTCCCTGATGAGAAAGCTGTTGCCAAATTCGTTCAGCGACAGCTTCTTCCGCAGTTGGGCGAACCTCTCCGGCGAGAGACCGGGTTGTCAGCATGAAAACGTCTTCTTCTCTGATTGAACCGAGCAGAAGAATGCCGCTTCCGGCTCTTGCTTCACGTAGCAAGCCATCCCAAAGACCCGCTTTCCCTTTACCCACATCATCGAAAATAAAACCAACGGGCGCTGAAGAAGCAGCTCTCAATGAACGGGCAAAACGGATAAGTAAATGAGCGTCAAAACTGTCACCACGCGTAATTTCAAACCAACGCACTGTATGTCGGCTGATACGGGCTGTTTCCCACATGAGCGCTGATTTCCCAGTGCCCGACTGCCCAACGATCAGAGCGGCTCTTTGGGTTGCCAGTATAGCTAAAACAGCACTGCGCGCTTCAGGTCTTTCCACGACGAGGCCTGCTGCAAGATGGGCTGGTCGTGTATCCATTCCCAGATAAAATGCAGGTTCGTCTACAATAGTAAGAAAATCAACAGAATCGCAATATCCTTCACGAAGGGCCATTTCCATGCCTGCCACATCAAGAACAGGCTCCATTCGACGAAAAATCGCTTCGACATCAGATATAGCCAATCCTTCGTGCCTTCCGTTCTTAACCATCCCATTAGAATCTGCCAAACCACCAATGTGGTTTAGCAATTCGCCGTAGTAAACTTGTGCGGCCACTGGTACGCAGGGAAGTGTATCGCTGATAATTTCAATTGCTTGTTCCGCAGGTCCAGCAACAATCCAGATGTAGGTACGAGACGATAGTAATTTCCAGCGCGGGTCTACCCGCAGAGCGTCAACTAAACCCGGATGCTCAGTTAGGACATAATCTGTTTTTAGCCCCTGTGTCACAGAGCGTTCAAGGATCAGATTCAGATCTTTGTCAGGATCAGGATATGCTTCATACCGGTTCCAGAGCGCCCTTACAAAACCCACAACCTCACTAATCGGAAATGACCCCATGTGATCACGACGAGACTTAACTTGAACAAGTGAAGAAGCTGTGATGCCATGTAATTCGTAATCATCTCGTCCCTCAGGAATAACAAGACCATAGGGAAGATCCTGTCTCCAACAGCGTAACGCCAACCATACTCCTACCGCATCCTGATATCGAAACCCTCGTCCCGCGTGTGATCCAGCACCTGATTGATTACGTTTCTTGTTTTCCATGGCATTTTTTCTTCTAGATTCAGGAATTCCCATATGAGAGGTATGCCGTTATGAGGCCTTTTTCATTAAGAAATTCATGATAATAAGGACAGTTATTATACTTGCGAAATTTCCCTTCTGTTTGACCTACTTCCAATAATTAACACAACGTGATGTCTGTAATTTTCACTTCTAGCATTGAGCTGATTTTCAAACCAAATTTTTCACTCGTTAACAAAGATGTCAGCTAAAAGATGAGATAACACAATCAAAGATAAATACCCGCAGAAATTATAGCAGCTAAAATTATTGTTCTATCGCACAAGCAAGGCGCTTACTTATGTAACACAATTCTTATTTAATTTATTTAGCCACCCACTCATCAATGATATCTGCCCAGCCCTGCAGCATCGTAGCTCTTCGCTCTCGATATTCAGCCTTGTTGTAGACCGCCCGCCCTCACTCCCTTCTGTTCATGCGCGAGAAACTTATCGATCCAATCAGTGTTATAACTACGCCATAAAAAAATGATGCTTGACGATGCTGATACTTGCCAACCCTTACCAGATACGAAAACAAAAAAGCCCACAATTACGTGGGCTTAGATATTTTTATACCTGTCAGTGCCAGCACATGCCAGACGTCAAATCATTCCCACTCAATGGTAGCCGGTGGCTTGCCGCTGATGTCATAAACTACGCGGGAAATACCGTTCACTTCGTTGATGATACGGTTGGAGACGCGGCCGAGGAAATCATACGGCAGGTGCGCCCAATGCGCGGTCATAAAGTCGATGGTTTCCACAGCGCGCAGTGAAACAACCCAGTCGTATTTACGGCCATCGCCCATCACACCAACGGAACGTACCGGCAGGAATACGGTGAATGCCTGGCTGACCTTGTTGTACAGATCGGCCTTGTGCAGTTCTTCAATGAAGATGGCATCGGCGCGGCGCAGCAGGTCGCAATACTCTTTCTTCACTTCGCCTAATACGCGCACGCCCAGACCTGGCCCCGGGAACGGGTGGCGGAACAGCATGTCGTACGGCAGGCCCAGTTCCAGGCCAATTTTGCGCACTTCGTCTTTGAACAGCTCTTTCAGCGGTTCGACCAGGCCCAGCTTCATCTCTTTCGGCAGGCCACCCACGTTGTGGTGCGACTTGATCACGTGCGCTTTGCCGGTGGCAGAAGCGGCGGATTCGATCACGTCCGGGTAGATGGTGCCTTGCGCCAGCCATTTAACTTCAGATTGCTTGCAGGCTTCTTCGTCGAACAGCTCAACGAACACGCGACCAATGATCTTGCGCTTGGCTTCTGGCTCGTCAACACCGGCCAGTGCGCTCAGGAAGCGATCTTCTGCCGCCACGTGAACAATGTTCAGGCCGAAGTGGTCACCAAACATTTCCAGTACCTGTTCGGCTTCGTTCAGGCGCAGCAGGCCGTTGTCGACAAACACACAGGTCAGGCGTTTGCCGATGGCGCGGTGCAGCAACATAGCGGTAACGGAAGAGTCTACGCCGCCGGACAGGCCGAGGATCACGTGATCTTCGCCTACCTGCTGACGAATGCGCTCTACCGCATCTTCAATGATGGTGGCCGGGGTCCACAGGGCTTCACACTGGCAGATATCCAGCACGAAACGCTCCAGCATACGCTGGCCCTGACGGGTGTGGGTTACTTCCGGGTGGAACTGCACGCCGTAGAAGCGTTTTTCTTCGTTGGCCATAATGGCAAACGGGCAGGTATCGGTGCTGGCGACGGTCACGAAGTCAGCCGGGATAGCGGTCACTTTGTCGCCGTGGCTCATCCACACGTCCAGCAGCGGTTTGCCGGCCGGGCTCAGGGCGTCTTCGATGTCGCGCACCAATGCGCTTTCGGTGGTGATTTCCACCTGGGCATAACCGAACTCACGCTCGTTGGACCCTTCTACCTGGCCACCCAACTGCATCGCCATGGTCTGCATGCCGTAGCATACGCCCAGTACCGGGACACCGGCGGTGAACACGTATTCTGGCGCGCGCGGGCTATTGGCTTCGGTGGTGCTTTCCGGGCCGCCGGAAAGGATGATGCCGCTTGGATTGAATTCGCGGATTTGCTCTTCGCTAACGTCCCAGGCCCACAGCTCACAGTAAACGCCGATTTCGCGCACGCGGCGTGCTACCAGTTGAGTGTATTGCGAACCAAAATCCAGAATAAGGATGCGATGCTTATGGATATTTTTTGTCATGTGAGGCGAATTCCAGCAACAGAGAAAAAGAGCGAAAATAGTGTTTTCGGGGTGAAGCGTTACGCCCCACCCCGGCTTCTCACGCAGGAGAAGTTAAAGCATTAACCCATGCGATAGTTCGGTGACTCTTTGGTGATGGTCACGTCATGCACGTGGCTTTCCTGAATGCCGGCGCCGCTGATGCGCACAAATTCAGCCTTGGTGCGCAGCTCGTCGATGGTGCCGCAACCTGTCAGGCCCATGCAAGAGCGCAGACCGCCCATTTGCTGGTGAACAATGGCTTTCAGCATGCCTTTGTAAGCCACGCGGCCTTCGATACCTTCAGGCACCAGTTTGTCGGCGGCGTTATCGGTCTGGAAGTAACGGTCGGAAGAGCCTTTGGACATCGCGCCCAGTGAGCCCATACCGCGATAGGATTTGAACGAACGGCCCTGATACAGCTCGATTTCGCCCGGAGATTCTTCGGTACCCGCCAGCATGGAGCCGACCATCACACAGGATGCGCCAGCCGCGATAGCTTTGGCGATGTCACCGGAGAATCGGATGCCGCCGTCGGCGATAACCGGAATACCGGTGCCTTCCAACGCTTCAACCGCGTCGGCGATCGCGGTGATCTGCGGTACACCAACGCCGGTAACGATACGAGTGGTACAGATGGAGCCAGGGCCGATACCCACTTTCACTGCGCTAACACCGGCATCAGCCAGCGCTTTGGCGCCTGAAGCGGTCGCGACGTTGCCGCCAACGATCTGCAGGTCCGGGTATTTGGCGCGGGTTTCACGAATGCGCTGCAATACGCCTTCGGAATGGCCGTGGGAGGAGTCAATCAGCAGGACGTCAACGCCGGCAGCGACCAGCGCATCAACACGCTCTTCGTTACCTGCACCGGCGCCAACCGCAGCACCTACGCGCAGACGGCCATGCTCGTCTTTACAGGCGTTTGGCTTGCGTTCCGCTTTTTGGAAGTCTTTGACGGTGATCATGCCCAGCAGATGGAACTGGTCGTCTACCACCAGCGCTTTCTCTACGCGTTTTTCGTGCATTTTCTGCAGCACGACTTCACGCGCTTCACCTTCTTTCACCGTAACCAGGCGCTCTTTCGGCGTCATCACGGCGGTAACAGGCTGGTTCAGATCGGTAACGAAGCGAACGTCACGGCCGGTGATGATGCCGACCAGTTCGTTTTCTTCGGTCACTACCGGGTAGCCGGCAAAGCCGTTACGCGCGGTCAGTTCTTTCACTTCTTTCAGGGTGGTGGTCGGAGTCACGGCCTGTGGATCGGTGACCACGCCGCTTTCATGTTTTTTCACGCGGCGGACTTCTTCAGCCTGACGCTCGATGGACATGTTTTTGTGGATGAAGCCTAAACCGCCTTCCTGCGCCAGCGCGATAGCCAGATTGGCTTCGGTAACGGTGTCCATGGCTGCGGACAGCATAGGGATATTCAGGTGGATGGTTTTGGTCAATTGGGTGCCGAGCTCAGCGGTATTAGGCAGAACCGTAGAGTGAGCTGGAACCAGGAGAACGTCGTCGAATGTCAGTGCTTCTTTTGCGATGCGTAGCATGGGCAATATCTCACCAGAGTGGGCTGTGAAAAAGATAAAATATTGCCGCGGCATTATACAGAGCGTAATCGGTTGCCTCCAGTACTTTCGCACAAAAACTCTTGATTACCTTTTTCAGCCATGTAGTATCGACCAATTAAGTGCTTGTTTTGAAATTTGATCTGGGTCACATGTCGCTACCTGTTTCGCCGTCTATTTTTACCGTAAGCCGCCTGAATCAGACGGTTCGACAGCTGCTGGAAATGGAAATGGGCCAGATTTGGCTCTCCGCCGAGATTTCCAACTTCTCCCAACCCTCTTCCGGCCACTGGTATTTCACGCTGAAAGACGATCGTGCACAGGTGCGTTGCGCGATGTTCCGCAACACCAACCGCCGCACCACTTTCCGTCCGCAGAATGGCCAACAGGTACTGGTTCGCGCCAGCATTACGCTGTATGAGCCCCGCGGCGACTACCAACTGATTGCCGAAAGCATGCAGCCTGCCGGTGACGGTCTGTTGCAACAGCAGTTCGACCAGTTAAAACAACGCCTGAGCGCCGAAGGCCTATTCGACCAACAGTTCAAGCAACCCTTGCCCAGCCCGGCCAAACGCGTCGGGGTTATTACCTCCGCCAGCGGTGCGGCGCTGCACGATGTGCTGCAGGTACTACAACGACGTGATCCTTCACTGCCTATCGTTATCTATCCCACTTCGGTGCAGGGCGCAGAAGCGCCGTTGCAGATTGTGCGCGCCATCGAAACAGCTAACCGCCGGGACGAGTGTGACGTGCTGATCGTCGGCCGTGGCGGGGGCTCGCTGGAAGACCTGTGGAGCTTCAACGATGAACGCGTAGCGCGAGCGATATTCGCCAGCCGCATTCCGATCGTCAGCGCCGTCGGCCATGAAACCGACGTCACCATTGCCGATTTTGTCGCCGATCTGCGGGCGCCAACCCCTTCCGCCGCTGCCGAACTGGTCAGTCGCAATCAGTTGGAGCTGCTGCGTCAGTTGCAGTCCCAGCAACAGCGGATGGAAATGGCGATGGATTACTATCTGGCTCAGCGCCAGCAACAGTTCACCCGCATCAACCACCGTTTGCAGCAACAGCATCCGCACCTGCGCCTGGCGCGTCAGCAGACGCTGTTGTTCAAACTGCAACGGCGGTTGGAAGACGGCATGCAGAACCAACTGCGTGTGTCCTCACGCCGCAGCGAGCGGGCGCAACAGCGCTTGGCGCAGATGCAGCCGCAGCCACGCATTCATCGCTACCAGCAACGTGTGCAACAGCAGGAATACCGTTTGCAACAGGCGCTGGAACGTCAGCTCAACGCCTGGCGTCAGCGCTTCGGCGTCGCCTGTAGCCAGCTCGAGGCGGTCAGCCCGCTGGCAACGCTGGCGCGCGGCTACAGCGTGACGCAAACCCCTCGCGGCGAACTGCTGAAAACCACCAAGCAGGCTCAGGTGGGTGAAATGCTGAAAACCCGTCTGCAGGATGGCTGGGTGGAAAGCGAGGTGAAAACCATTACCCTGGCCAAAAAGCCGCGCAAAAAGCGCGCGGCTGAATAATTCCGCTTATTCCAGCGTAAAACTGCTGCCCGGCGCGCCGTTGATCCACAGCTCGCGCGTTTCTCCGGCAGGCAAGCTGAAGGTCAACGTTTGCCATGCCGGTTTAAAGCGGCCTTCGGTGGTAATGTTCAGCGTGATGCGCTGATTGTCACTGAGCATCTCCCAGCGCAGCCACAGCGCGTCGCCCTGCTGCCAGCCATAACTTTCCCCGTCGTCTTCAAATAACAGCCCAGAAGCGCTGCCACAGCCTTTTAGCGGATAGAGTTTAAGCTCGCGCCGATTGTCGGCCGCCGCATCAACATGAGCCAAACGGGATGACAGCGGCAACCCTGCACCAGCACGTACCAGTAACGGCAAGCGCTCCAGCGGGGCCTCCAGCACCACCGTCTGGCCACCGCTGAACCACTGGCCGCTGTAGAAGCAGTACCAGCCATCCCCGTTATCCGGCAGATACACCGGCCGCTGGCGCAGCCCCTGCTCCACCACGCTGGCCACCAGCAGATCGCGGCCAATCATAAAATCATCGGTTTCTTTCAGGGTGTGCTCGTCATGCTCATGGTCGAGGAAGGTCGGGCGCAGCATCGGCTCGTCGTCGGCACTGGCCTGCCACAGCAGGGTGTAAAAATACGGCATCAGCCGATAGCGCAGATTAATCGCCTCGCGTACCGCCGGGGTAGCGGCCGGATACATCCAGGGTTCGTTAACCGTAGCGTCGTCGTTCCAGGAGTGAATGGTGAAACGCGGATGCATCACGCCGTTTTGCACCCAACGCACCAGGAGTTCGGCGTCCGGCTTGTCACCGGAGAAACCGCCGACGTCATGCCCCAGGTTATACAGCCCCGACAGGCTCATGCCCAACCCCATACGGATGTTGTAGCGCAGGGTCTGCCAACTGGTGCGATTGTCGCCGCTCCAGGTCTGCACATAACGCTGCATACCGGCACACCCGGAGCGCGAAATCAGATAGGGCCGCAGCTCGGGAGCAAAGCGTTGCTGAGCCTCCATTGAAGCGCGCATCATCAGTAACGGCATCACCGGGCGGATATGCTTGATGGCGATAGGTGTGCCGAAACCGTGGCAACGTGCCTCCCCGTCCCATACTTCGTATTCGTTATTGTCATTCCAGGTGGAATCGATACCCATCTCTAGCAGTTGCTGCGTCACGCCCTGCTGCCACCAGCCGACAGCCGCCGGATTGGTGAAGTCGAGGTGCGAGCCTTCGTCGTCCCAAAAGCTGGAGCGCTCCGGTCGGTCGCTTTCAGAATCACGGATAAACAGCCCCTGATCCGCCGCCTGCTGATACTGCGGGTGATCCTGCAACAGACAGGGTTTGATGTTGGCCGCCAGCTTCAGTCCGGCGTCGTGAAACGCCTGGCTCAGTAGCTTGGGCTGCGGCACCTTGTCGTAATTCCAGTTGAACACATAGCGCTTGTTGGCAATCGAGGTGTAACCCGATGACAGTTGGAACGAGTCGCAGGGAATATCATGCTGGCGACAGAGCTGAATAAACTGCTGTAGCTGCTGCTGGGCGTCCGGCGCGTCGGTGTAATGCATGGTGGAACCGCTGTAGCCCAGGCTCCATTTCGGGCCGAAGTGGGTCTTGCCGGTCAGGCGCACGAACGCCTTAGTCACATCCAGCACCTTGGGGCCAAGGAACAGATAATAATCCAGATCCCCCGCCTCCGCCTGATAGCGGCGATAGGCCAGATGGTAGTTATCGATCTCATTGCCCAGATCCAGCCAGCAACTGCTCAGGTTGTCGTAAAACAGCCCGAAACTGGCCTCTTCACCGCGGGTGATGGTAAACGGAATATGTTTGTACAGCGGGTCGGTGCTGGCGGCGTTGTAGCCCATCGCGTCCAGATTACGCATTTCAAAGCGACGGCCACTGCGTTCCAAATCCCCGGCCTTCTCACCCAGGCCATAGTAACGCTCGGCAGTCTGGCGGCGCTGATAATGGGCCACGCCGTCACCGTGCGGATTAAGCAGGTAAGCGCTGGTGGGCCGATCGGCTGCCAGTGGACGCCATTCCCCGGCGGCGTTGCAGTGCTCCCACTCCAGCCACAGCGGCTGATGCACGGTCACGCGCAGCGCAGGCGTCGCCACCACCAGCCGATCGCCATGTTGCTGCAGCTGATAGCCCGGCAGGCCGAACCCGGCCGCGCTCAGCCGATCACGTCCTTCCCAGGGCACGTCACTTTCCGGCGCAATGCTCCAGGTGCGATCCAACGCCAACTCGCCGTTGCGTTTGATCAACACGCGGAACAGGTCGTTTTCCAGTACGTACAGGCAAAACAGGTGACGTTCGTCGACCAACAGTTCAATGCGATCGGCATACTGACCGGCCAACGTCCAATTTTTCAAGGTTTTCATAGGAATCCAACTTAACTATTAAGTGTTTTTTTACCGCCGCGTTCGGCGATCAAGGCAATCAGGAACAGGGCGCCGATCAGGTCGAAGAAGCCCATGGCGATAAACAACGGATTGAAACCGACGGTATCGGAGACCGCGCCGATCAGCAGCGTAAACAGGAAGCTGGCGATCCAGGCGCTGGAGCCGCGCATGCCGTTGACCGTCGCTACCTGGTTTTTATCGAACGATTCCACCACTAGCGCGCTGAGCATGCAGGAGATCACCTGATGGCCAAATCCGCCGATCGAGATCAGAGCGATCGCCAGGTAGGGATCTTTAGTGATCGCCACAAACGCCAGCGAGACCATCATGAATGCGCCGGTGACCGAACTGGCAACCACCGAGTTGACGCGGCTGCAGCCAAACCATTTGCGATACAGCGTGGTGAGATAGCCGCTGGCAACGCTGCCGATGTCCGCCGCCAAAAACGGCAGCCAGGCAAACATGGCGATGTGTTTTAAATCCATGCCGCGCTCGGTGGCCAGGTACAGCGGCACCCAGAAACTGAATACCGCCCAGGCCGGTTCGGCAAGAAATGCCGGAATGGCTATGCCATAAAACTTTTTATTGCGGCACAGGATCGCCAGCGACTTGAAGAAGGGCAGCCGGGGCAACTCGGGCTCGTTGTCTTCGCGGATCAAATCCAGCTCCTGCTGGCTCAGATTGGGGTGCTGCAGCGGCGAGTGGTAGAACCGCCACCACAGCACGACCCAGACCAGCGCCAGTGCGCCGGAGAACAGGAAAGCGCCCTGCCAGCCAAAGGAGACATGGGCGATGACAATGATCGGCGGTGCCAGCATGGCACCAATAGAAAACCCCACCCCCGCCCAGCCGGCAGCGATCGGCCGTTCCTTTTTCGGGAACCAGTCGGAAATGGCCTTGGCGTTGGCCGGTGTCGCCGCCGCTTCTGCCCCGCCCATGAAGAAGCGCAGGATCGCCAACTGCACCCAGGTGCCTGCCCCGGCGTGCATCATGCAGACTACCGCCCAGATGCTGGCGCAGATCAGGAACCCCATCTTCAGGCCGATCACGTCTATCAGCCAGCCACAGATCGGCTGAAACACCGTATAGGCCAGTTGAAACGACGCCACCACCCAGGAGTACTGTTCAGTAGTCATGTTCAGGCTGGTTTTCAGCTCCGGCGCCAGAATGCCCAGCGAATTACGAGTGATGTAGTTGACCGTCACGCCCAGTAAAAACAGCGCCAGCATCCACCAGCGCAGCGATTTAAATTTACGCCGGCCGCTGTCAACGACCGTCTGATTAATTTCAACACTCATCTGTCTTCTCTCCACGACAGCTGCCCGGTGACACAGCGCGCTTTTTGGTAGGGTACGTTTGGTTAGTGAAGGTATGGAACCCGTGAAATTGAGATGTGCTTCACACAAGCAGGCATATCACCTTCACAACCAACTGATTTATTTTCATTTTATTTATAATTCAGCCCACCAATTGGACTGATAAATCTATAAAATTGGCATACCAATTCAGACTATCCAGCCGGAAGCGTGAGCGAAACGTGGTTTTTTGCAAAAATTTTCATACGTAGGATAAAAGGTCGCCATAATGGCGACCAAAGCCTGACAGTACGCCGAAAAAATACCGTGAAAATATTTTCATTATCAAATTTGAAGGAGATCACAGAATGAACGGAAAGCTGAAAATACAGGAAATCGCCCGCCAAACCGGGCTGTCGATCAGCACCGTTTCACGTGTATTAGCAGGCAAGGCCAACACCAGCGCCGAGGCACGTCAGAAGGTGCTGACCTGCGCCCAACAAAAGGGGATCCTGCAGGGGATTTCCAGCGGCCGACTGATGTTGAACAACGTGATGGTCTTCGCCCCGCAACGGGCCTTTGACGTGCGCACCGATATCTTTTACTACAAGGTGATCCAGGGCATCACCGCTGCGCTGGCAGAGCACGAAGTACGTATTCGCTATTGCGGGCTTGAAGAATTACACAGCGATGGCGCGCTGTTTCTGGAAAAGATGAGCGATCCGCAGACCCAGGCGGCACTGATTATCGGCATCGATGACGAACATATTCACCAGTTAGCCGCCGACCTGAACAAACCCTGCGTACTGATTAACTGCAGCGACCGTCAGATGCGGCTCGATAGCGTGTCGCCCGACCATCAACTGATTGGCGAGTTCTCCGCCAACTATCTGTTCCAGCAGGGCCATAGCCATATTCTGAACCTGCAATGCCTGCGTCGGCACACCATGGAATTGCGGCTGGCAGGCATTAAACAAGCCTATGCGCGACACAATATCGCCTTTGATGAAGGTCGCCATCTGGTCACCACCTCCGGCTTCGGCAGCGAAGAGGCCGAACAGGCACTCACCACCTTTATCAATCGGGTCAGCCACCGCTCACAGTTGCCCACGGCCATTCTCGCCGGTGGCGACTATATGGCGGTCGGCGCGGTCAAGGCGCTCAACAAACTGCAGTTGAACGTGCCGGGCGATATCTCAGTGATGAGCACCGACGGTTTTAATCTGGCGGAAATTCATGACGTGCCGCTCACCTCGGTACATGTGCCGCGCGACGAACTGGGCTATGAGGCCATTCAACTATTGCAGCGCCGCATGCTGCGCGCCGATGCGCCCCCGTGCAACCTGCTGCTGCATGGCAAGCTGGCGGTTCGCACCTCGGTCAAACGCATCAGCTCCCATAAAACCAACCCGGCGGTCAGTACCCACGATCATCGTCTTTACGATGTCTGAGCTACACTTAGTGTCAAAATATTTATAGATACCCTATAGCTTGAAAGATGACGGGTAACTTTTTTGCCTAAGGAGAGCCACTATGCCGACCCTAACAGCACGATCGGTCATCCCCCCTTATATGCTGCGCCGGATCATTGAGCACGGCAGCCTGCCACAGCGCGACTGTGCGTTGCACACCCTGAATCATGTTCAGAGCCTGCTCGGTAACAAGCCACTGCGGGCTCCCGGGGCGAAAACCTCGACCGGTGGTGAAGTCATCCGCGATATTTTTGATGCCGAAAACGGCACTCAACTGCCCGGCAAACAGGTGCGTAATGAGGGCCAGGCCAGCAACCACGACGTGGCGGTGGATGAAGCCTATGACTATCTCGGCGTCACCTACGATTTCTTCTGGCAGGCGTTCAAACGCAACTCGCTGGACAACCTGGGCCTGCCGCTGACCGGCAGCGTGCATTACGGCAAGGAATACCAGAACGCCTTTTGGAATGGCCAGCAAATGGTCTTCGGCGACGGGGATGGCGAAATCTTTAACCGTTTTACCATCGCCATAGACGTAGTCGGCCATGAACTGGCGCACGGCGTTACCGAAAGCGAAGCCGGGTTAATTTACTTCCAGCAAGCCGGGGCGCTGAATGAATCGCTGTCTGACGTGTTTGGTTCTTTGGTCAAGCAGTTCCACCTTAAGCAAACTGCTGATAAAGCCGACTGGCTGATTGGCGAGGGACTGTTGGCGAAAGGCATCAACGGCAAGGGCCTGCGTTCGATGTCGGCTCCCGGCACCGCCTACGACGATCTGCTGCTGGGGAAAGATCCCCAGCCGGCCAGCATGAAAGACTACATTCAGACCAAAGAAGACAACGGCGGCGTCCACCTCAACTCCGGTATCCCCAATCGCGCCTTTTATCTGGCGGCCACTGCACTGGGCGGCTATGCCTGGGAGAAAGCCGGTTACATCTGGTACGACACCCTGTGTGATAAGGGACTGCCGCAGGACGCTGATTTCGTCACCTTTGCCCGTACCACGGTTAAGCATGCAGAACAGCGCTTCGACAGCAAGGTAGCGCAAAAGGTACAGCAGGCCTGGCATCAGGTGGGAGTGGAGTAATGAAACCTTTGCCGGTACTCAATCAGGACACGGTCATTGAGCTGGCACGTGAAGGCGGCTTCGCCTTTATTCCCAAACTGGCGGGCCAGCGGCGCATTGCGCTGGCCGACATTACGCCAGAGCAACGGCAGCGCCTGAACCAACTGTTGAACCAGACGCTGCCTTACGCCCAGGAAGAGGGTCAGCCGGACTCCCCCGGCTGCGGTGACCAACGCTATTTTCGCGTGCAGATCAGCTATTACAGCCAAAACCTGCGCAGTGAAATCGTGCTGTTGATCCCGGAAACCAGCGCTCCACAGGCGTTAGTCGACCTGTGGAAAACCGGCCAGGTAGATGAGTGAATACTTACAACGGCTGATAACTGAATATCACGCGCTTTTTGGAGATCAGCCCGTGGCCGTTCTGGCACAGGTAGTCCACCGCGCCGCAGGCCTTCAGCTCTTGCAACGGTTGCCCGCAATCCGGGCAGTGAGCCAACTGTTGATAATCGCTGTTACAGGCGGCGCAATGGTAGTGACCATTCACCCACGCCATCTTTTGATCGCATTGCGGACACTGCGCTTCCATAGTTTCTCCCAGGTTAAATCACGCCCCATGAGCGTAAGAAATAGATGCCTAACGCGGTAGTGAAAAATGAGCCGACGGTGGTGATGGCGATAATATTCGCCGCCAGCGTGGCGTTCCCTCCCATGGCGCGCGTCATCACATAGCTGCCAGACGCCGTTGGCGTAGCCGAGAACAGGAAGATAATCCCCAATGCCGCACCGTGAAAACCGCATAACCAGCCACCCAGCGTCATTATCACTGGCACGATAAACAACTTGGCCGAAGAGGACAGCGCCGCCACGTTGGACGAACGGAACATGGCGCGCAGATCCAAACTGGCGCCGGTGCACAGCAATGCCAGCGGTAGCGACAGTGCAGAGATGTAGCTGCCCGTCTGCCGGATCACCTGAGGTATTCCCAGACCGGTCTGCGCATAGACCAAGCCGCACACCAGACCAATAATCAGCGGATTGGTGACGATGCTGCGCAACAGCGACAGGCGGCTGATCCTCTTGCCCTGTCCCCCCTGCAGGCTACGCGTCAGGGTAATCACCGACAGCACGTTAAACAAGATCACCGTCACCGTCAGGTACAGCGACCCTAACGCCACGCCCTCACTGCCGTAAGCGGTCATGGCATAGGCCAGGCCGACAATGGCGGTATTGGCACGGAAGCCCCCCTGCACAAAGACACCGCGCTCACGTGGCTCTTTAACCAGCCAGATAGCCGCCACTTCCAGCAGCAGGAAGGTGACCACGGTGCCAATAGCGCCAAAGATTACCAGCGGCAGGTTGCCCAGCAACTGCGGGTGGTTGGTGGCGATGCTGAAGAACAACAAACAGGGCAGCGCCAGGTTAAACACCAGCTTGGTGGCGCCATCAATAAAACGGTCGTCCATCAAGCGCCAGTGGCGCAGCAATATGCCCAGCAACATCATTAACAGATTGGGGACGGTGACGTTGAATGCAAAACTCCAGGTTTCCCAGGACATGATGTTCCTTCAGGCTAACGACGGTAATAGTCAGATAATAAAACGATTTCGATCCAATAAAAAAGGGGCGCGGTAGTGATACCGCGCCCCTCATTCTTATGATTAGCCTTTCTTCAGGTGGCTCATCAGGCGTTTACGCTTGCGCATCTGGTTCGGCGTCAGCAGGTTGCGCTTGCCGGCGAACGGGTTCTCACCCTCTTTGAACTGGATGCGGATTGGCGTACCCATCACCTTCAGAGAACGACGGAAGTAGTTCATCAGGTAGCGTTTGTACGAATCGGACAGATCGGTCACCTGGTTGCCGTGGATCACCACAATCGGCGGGTTATACCCACCGGCGTGCGCATATTTCAGCTTCACGCGGCGGCCACGTACCAACGGCGGTTGGTGATCGTCGGCAGCCATCTGCATAATTTTGGTCAGCATTGAGGTGTTCACACGGCGGGTCGCACACTCGTAAGCTTCCAGTACCGACACGAACAAGTTGCCAACGCCGCTACCATGCAGGGCTGAGATAAAGTGAATACGGGCGAAATCGACAAAGCCCAGACGCAGATCGAGCATCTCTTTCACGTGATCGCGATCTTCCTCGCTCATGCCGTCCCACTTGTTGACCACAATCACCAGTGAGCGCCCACTATTGAGGATAAAGCCGAGCAGCGAGAGGTCCTGATCGGAAATGCCTTCGCGTGCATCCACTACCAGCAACACCACGTTAGCGTCTTCGATCGCCTGCAGGGTTTTGATTACCGAGAACTTCTCTACGGTTTCCGTCACCTTGCCGCGCTTACGCACCCCAGCGGTATCGATCAGCACATATTCGCGCTCGTCACGAACCATCGGGATATAAATGCTGTCACGGGTGGTGCCCGGCATGTCGTAAACCACAACACGATCTTCGCCGAGGATACGGTTAGTCAGTGTGGACTTACCTACGTTAGGACGACCGACGATAGCCAGCTTGATTGGCAGATCCTGCGGGTTGAAGTCGTCTTCCGGCTCTTCTTCTGCGCCTTCGAGGGTTTCACCCTCTTGCTCGGCCCAATAAGCGGCGTTAGCCTCTTCTTCGGTCAGCTCGACTTCTTCCGGCTTTTCACCAACAAACGGCACCAGCACGTGTTCGATCAACTGCGCCACGCCACGACCGTGGGAAGCAGCAATCGCATGCACGTCGCCCAGACCCAGCGAGTAGAAATCGGCGGTGGCCATGTCGGGATCCATACCGTCGGTTTTGTTGGCAACCAGGAAGGTGGCTTTCTGACGGTTGCGCAGATGCTGGGCAATACCCAGATCGGCTGGCATCAGACCGGCGCGAGCATCGACCATAAACAGCACGATGTCTGCTTCTTCGATCGCCAGCAGCGACTGACCGGCCATGCGGGTTTCAACGCCGTCTTCGGTGCCGTCAATGCCCCCGGTATCGACGATAATAAATTCATTACCCTCAACCTCAGCACGACCATACTTGCGGTCTCGCGTTAGCCCGGGGAAATCCGCCACCAGCGCATCGCGCGTATGGGTTAAACGGTTAAACAAGGTGGATTTACCCACATTCGGGCGCCCTACTAGCGCGACGACAGGTATCATTGTGAAGCCTCATTACTTAATAATCAAAGCGTTACTACACCATGGGTAGACACCAGGAGTGCAGCTTATAAAAATACGAAACGGCCCCTGAACACTCAGGAGCCGTTTTCCCCTTCATCTTTCGCGCCGCAGCGGCGTTGACTTCGTGCCCTCACCCCAGTCACTTAGTTCACTAAGCTCCTGGGGATTTGTGCACTTGTCGCCTGGCTGCCCCCCGAAATCCTTTGGGTACTGAATAGGTTGCGACGATCGGCGTTAGCGGGTGAAAGCGTAAACTTTTCCGCCCTTCGCCTGGATGACCAGCTTATCGCCAGCGACCATTGGCGCAGACAGGAAGCCGGAGCTATCCACTTCTTGCTGAGCAACAAAACGGCCGTCCGTGGTGTTGATCCAGTGCAGGTAACCTTCTGAGTCACCGGTCACCAGGAAACCATTGTACATTACCGGCGGGGTCAGGTTGCGGTGCAGCAGATCGCTCTGCGTCCATACGGTCACGCCACCTTCGGTGCTCAATGCCACCACGCGATCGTTCTGATCGATAAGGTAGATGCGGCCGGCATCAACGATAAAGTCGTTCACCGAGCCCAGTTCACGCTTCCACATGATCTGGCCGGAACGCAGATCCAACGCCGTCAGGTTGCCATTGTAACCTAATGCGTAGACAACGCCCTCAACAATCACCGGCGTAGTGTCGACATCGTTCAAACGATCGATTTCGGTCGCGCCGCTAGGCTGGGAAATACGTTGCTGCCAAATCAACTGACCTTGCTGCATCAGCACAGCATTTACGCGACCGTTATCACCGCCGACAATGGCTGCGCCAAAGGCAACGGCCGGTGCGGATTCACCGCGCAACGACAGTGAAGGCATGTCCAGGTTAACCGTCCACTTCACCGCGCCGTCAGATTCGTTCAGCGCCTGCAGCAGGCCGTTAGTGGTGTGGATCAGCACCATACCGTCGCTGATCACCGGACGTGAAATCGCTTCGCCGGCCACTTTGGTCTGCCATGCGACGGTACCGTCTGCAGTATTCAGCGCGTAAACCACCGCTTTCTCACTGCCAACGTAAGCCTTGTCACCCGCGACAGCCATACCACCCGACAGCAGTGCCGG
This sequence comes from Serratia proteamaculans, assembly GCF_008830365.1. Classification (GTDB taxonomy): domain Bacteria; phylum Pseudomonadota; class Gammaproteobacteria; order Enterobacterales; family Enterobacteriaceae; genus Serratia; species Serratia proteamaculans. The sequence goes on from NZ_WBKI01000005.1 coordinate 147,873, forward strand.
CAGGTTGCTGGAGAAGAAGCCGGTTTTCTCAGAGAGATCAACCTTCCACTTTTCGTTACCGTTATCGGCATCCAGCGCTTTCACGATACCGTGACGATCGGCGGCATAAATCGTGTTGTCCTGGAAGGCGGGACGCAGGTGAGAATAGAACTCACCGACACCGTCACCTACCGAGGTACTCCACGCCTTGCTTGGCGTGAACTGATTTTCAACTTTCGGCAGCGGCGACATGGTAACCACGTCTTCTTCACTGTTGAACAGTGAGCAACCACTCAGCAAGGCAACGGAAACCAGTCCGACCAAGAGTGTTTTACGCAATTGCATGGGAATTCCCCTTAGCTGGACAAGTTATTCAATTTCATGCGCAGCAGAACCTGCAGCGCCTGAGAAGCGTTAGACTCAATGCCTTTACTGTAAGCCTCACGCGCACCTTTGGTGTCGCCTTTGGCCAACAGCACGTCGCCGCGCGTATCTTGCGCCATCGCCGCCCAGCCTTCGCCTTTCACGCCATCCAGCGTTTTCAGCGCGTCATCCAGCTTTTTCTCCTGCACCTGAACACGAGCCAGACGCAGGTTAATCATCGAAAGCAGGTTTTCATCTTTGGTCTGGCCCTGAGCCAGCACCAGTTGTTGGCTCGCTTTGGCAAACTCATTCTGCTCAACAAAATGCTTCGCCAGCTCCAGCGAGGCCATCACGCCGTAGCTGTTGCTGTTGGCCTGTGCAAACCTCTCTGCAGCGGCGACATCGTCCGGTTTACCGAGAGCCAGACGATCGCTGGCTTCCTGGTAAGATTGGGACGCAACCATCATGTTGGAGTTTTCGTGGCTCTGCCAGTAACGCCAGCCGACCAGGGCACCAATTCCGAGCACCACGCCCACTGCCAGCGCTTTGCCGTTTTCAGCAAAGAACCGACGCACGGCGTCGACTTGTTCGTTTTCAGTGGTATAGACTTCCACGGTGTCCTTCTCCTTAACCTAACATCGTTGCCAGACGCACTGCGACTTCGCTTTGCGCCAGCGTTTCTTGTTCACCACTGCGCAGGTCTTTGACCACGACCTGCTGGGCTGCGACTTCGTTCTCACCCAGGATCAAGGCGACGCGTGCGCCCCACTTATCCGCACGGGTGATCTGCTTCTTAAAGTTACCGCCGCCGTAGTTGGTCATCAGTTTGAGCTGTGGCGCCGCATCACGCACGCGCTCCGCCAACTGCATGGCCGCACTCTGAGTCCCGGCACCGGAGGAGATCACGTATACGTCAATGGTCGCAGCGGCTTTGAACTCTGGGTTAACGGCCTGAACCAGTAACACCAAGCGCTCCAGGCCCATGGCGAAACCGACTGCCGGCGTTGCACGCCCGCCCAGTTGCTCGACCAGACCGTCATAACGACCGCCGGCACACACCGTACCCTGAGCGCCCAGACTGGTGGTTACCCATTCGAATACCGTACGGTTGTAGTAGTCCAGACCGCGCACCAGGCGTTCATTGATGGTATATGGGATGCCTGCCTGCGCCAAAAGTTCACACAGACCTTCGAAGTGGGCTTTGGATTCTTCATCCAGATACTCGGACAACCGTGGCGCGTCGTTCAACAACGCCTGCACTTCCGGGTTTTTCGAGTCCAGTACGCGCAGCGGGTTGCTGTACATGCGGCGTTTGCAATCTTCGTCCAGCTTGTCTTGATGCTGCTCCAGGAATGCCACCAGCGCATCGCGGTAATTGGCGCGTGCTTCCAGTGAACCAATGGAGTTCAGCTCCAGCTTGACGTGCTCGGAGATCCCCAGCGCTTTCCACCAGCGGGCGCTCAGCAGGATCAGCTCGGCGTCGATATCCGGGCCTTGCAGGCCAAACACTTCGGCCCCCAGTTGATGGAACTGGCGATAGCGGCCTTTTTGCGGGCGCTCGTAGCGGAACATCGGACCGACGTACCACAGACGCTGCTCCTGATTGTACAGCAGACCATGTTCGATGCCGGCACGAACGCAGCCAGCCGTCCCTTCCGGACGCAGCGTCAGGCTTTCGCCATTGCGGTCGTCGAAGGTATACATCTCTTTTTCCACGACGTCGGTCACTTCGCCGATCGCGCGTTTGAATAACGGGGTCTGCTCTACAATCGGCAAGCGGATTTCGCTGTAACCGTAGCCGCTAAGCACCTGCTTGAGGATGCCTTCAATACGCTGCCATAATGCCGTTTCTTCCGGCAGGTAGTCGTTCATGCCGCGAATGGCTTGAATGTTCTTTGCCACGTGAGTTCTCTGTCCGTTGTCTATAAAAATGAACCCGATTATAGGGACTTTGCCGTCCCGTATTCAACGCGAATGCAGAGTTCTGCTCCCGGGTTCATAAACAAGCGGGCTAAAAAGCCCGCCGTATCGGTATAATGCTTATTTTTCCAGCAGGTTGACCGCGATGCGATTGCTTTCATCCATCATCGACGCCTTGGCGCGGATTTTGGCTTCCAGTTGGTCAATCATCTGCTCGTTGTCAAAACGTTCTCTCTGGCGCACGCCATCTTCGTAGAAACCGCTCTTTTTGTGGCCACCGGTCACGCCCAGCGTGGAAACCAGGGCTTCGCCCGGGCCATTGACCACACAGCCGATAATCGAAATGTCCATCGGCGTGATGATGTCTTCCAGACGCTGTTCCAGCGCGTTCACCGTACCGATAACGTCAAATTCCTGACGTGAACAGGTCGGGCACGCGATAAAGTTAATACCGCGGGCGCGGATGCGCAGCGATTTCAGAATGTCGAAACCGACCTTCACCTCTTCCACCGGATCGGCTGCCAACGAGATGCGCAGGGTATCGCCGATGCCTTCCGACAGCAGCAGTCCCAAACCAATCGCCGACTTCACTGAGCCACTGCGTGCGCCACCGGCTTCGGTGATGCCCAGATGCAACGGCTGATCGATACGTGCAGCCAGCAGACGATAGGATTGCACCGCCAGGAACACATCGGAGGCCTTAACGCTGACTTTAAACTGGTCGAAGTTGAGGCGATCGAGGATATCAACGTGGCGCATGGCAGATTCGAGCAGCGCTTCCGGCGTAGGTTCGCCGTATTTTTCCTGGATGTCTTTTTCCAGCGAACCGCCATTCACCCCGATACGGATTGGGATGTTTTTATCGCGTGCGCAGTCTACCACTGAACGGATACGCGACTCGTTACCGATATTGCCCGGGTTGATGCGCAAGCAATCTACGCCATATTCAGCAACCTGCAGCGCGATACGGTAATCGAAGTGGATATCGGCGACCAGCGGCACGTTGACCTGCTGCTTGATCAGCCTGAATGCCTCGGCGGCATCCATGGTGGGGACTGAAACGCGGACGATATCGACACCCACGCGCTCCAGTGCTTTGATCTGATTAACCGTGGCTTCAACATCAGTGGTACGGGTGTTAGTCATCGACTGCACGGCAATCGGCGCACCATCACCAATAGGCACATTGCCGACGTAAATTCGCGTTGATTTTCGACGGATGATGGGCGATTGGTTATGCATTACTTACTCTCCATTGTTGCCCTGACTCAACGACAATGGCCGCGCAATTACTGCGCGGCAACGGTCAGACGAGCAACACGGTTTGACTTAACAAACCGGCTTAAATCAACCGGCTTACCTTGATATTGAATCTGTACTGCTGCCGGTGCACCAATGGTCAGTTTGTACGGCGCGGTACCCGCCAGGCTCAGCTTGCCGCCGCTTTTCTGGCTGCCGCTGTACAACGTTTTACCGTTGGCATCACTCACCTGCAGCCAACAGTCGGCGGAGAACTCCATGACCAGCGCGTTAGGATCAACCGCCGTTGCAGCCACACCCGCGTCAGCGGTTGGCAACGGTGCGGCAGGTGCCACAGGCGTTGTCTCTGGCAGCGTTGTCTGGCTTGGTGAAACCACCGCAGGTTGCTGTGCGGTTGCACTGCCGGTAACGGCCGGAGTCTGCGACTGCAGTGGAGCAACGCCGGTATCAACCGGCGTTGCTCCATTGTCAGCCAAAGGTGCACTGTTGTCGGCATTGCTGTCGGTCAACGGCACAGATTGGCCTTCATTGTTATTCTGTGAAAGCTGGGCAGAGGATTGATCGGCCATAGTGGCGATTTCTTCCTGCTGGGCCTTGTGGTTTTGCCACCACCAGGCACCGGTCAGGCCAACCACCACGAAAACGATCAGCCAGGTGAAGCTCATCAGCCAGCCGTCGCGTTTTTTGCGGCGCTTGCCCAATGAGAAACTCTGCATGGGGGCAACTTTCGCCACCTTCAGCGGAGCCTGCTTGGCCAGCATCGGCAGCAGTTCATCCTCTGGTACACGCACCAGCTTGGCGTAGGAACGGATATAACCCCGCACGAAGGTTGAAGCCAAATCTGCGGACAGATTGTCTTCTTCGATATCGCGCACGGTAGACATTTTGAGGCACAGGCGTTCTGCAACGGCCTGTTGACTCAACCCGAGTTGTTCACGGGCTTGACGCAGACGCTCGCCTGTCGTCATTGATACGGTTTTATCTTGGGAGGCTTCAGTATTCATTAGCTAAGAACTGCTGGTACTGTTTGGATTGTGGAAAACTTCGCGATAACTGCTTGCCATAACGTTGCACGCTATCTTGGCGCCCGGCTAACGCGGCGAAACGAATCTGTAACCATAAGCTGTCGGCGCTAGCCGGCAGAACATGTTGATAACTATCGAGTAAAAGTTGCGACTGCGCGCGCTTCCCTTCTCCAAATTGCTTTTCTGCCTCCACTAACAGTGGAGTGCCTTTGTCCGGATCGATCTTCATCGCACGCGTTAACAAGGTACGTGCTTCATCGTTCTGTCCGGCCTTGAGAAAACAGTAACCTGCGTTTTCCAGGCTGTCGGCAACCTGACCGTAATCCGGTGCTACTGCCGCAGCGCTAAACTGCTGTTGTGCCGGTACATACTGCCCTAAACTGCAAAGAAACGCACCGTAATTATTCAGCACGGTGCCATTGCCAGGTGCAAGTTTGAGCGCTTGCTGATAACGCTGTTCGGCCGCGCTATTTTCACCCATCCGCTGCTCATAGAGTGCCATGCCCAATTGGGTACGGTAATCCTGTGGGGCAGCTTCCGCCGCCTTCTCCAGATTCTGTCGCGCGGCAGGTAAATCGCCCTGCTTCAGATATTCCAGACCCAGTTGCAAACGCGTTTGGCCCGCTTGTGACTGCGCGTCTTTTTCTTCCGGTGTTGAACCGGAACAGCCCGCCAGTAAACCGGCTGCCAGCAACATCCCCCACAGAGTCAGCTTCATGCCTGCATTCATTTCCTTGTCTGATGTCACCTTACAATCTGTTGATATAACAGATTGTAAGATAACGAAAAAATCATGCTATAGGGTTCAGACCGCACGTACGGAGATAGGTTCCCCGGCCATTTTCTTTTTCAGGGTACGCTTGGTACGGTCGATCACTTCACCCGCGAGTTGCCCGCAGGCGGCATCGATATCATCACCACGGGTTTTACGAACAATAGTCGTAAAGCCGTATTCCATCAACACTTTGGAAAAACGATCCACCCGGCTGTTGGAACTGCGGCCGTAAGGTGCCCCCGGGAACGGGTTCCATGGGATCAGGTTGATCTTGCATGGCGTATCTTTCAGGACTTCAGCCAACTGGTGCGCATCGTCGGTGCTGTCATTGATATGGTCCAGCATCACGTACTCGACCGTGACCCGCCCCTGGTTGGCATTGGATTTTGCCAGGTAGCGGCGCACCGCAGCCAGGAAGGTTTCGATGTTGTATTTACGGTTGATCGGCACGATATCATCACGGATCTTGTCGTTCGGCGCATGCAGCGAAATTGCCAGCGCAACGTCGATCATATCGCCCAACTTGTCCAGCGCCGGCACCACACCGGAGGTAGACAGGGTCACACGACGCTTGGACAGGCCAAAACCGAAGTCGTCCAGCATGATTTCCATCGCCGGTACCACATTGCTCAGGTTGAGCAGCGGCTCACCCATGCCCATCATCACCACGTTGGTGATCGGGCGTTCGCCGGTGACTTTCAGTGCACCGATGATTTTCGCCGCACGCCACACCTGGCCAATGATTTCCGACACGCGCAGGTTGCGGTTAAAGCCTTGCTGGGCGGTCGAACAGAATTTGCATTCCAGTGCACAACCCACCTGGGAAGAAACACACAGGGTCGCACGGTCGCCGTCCGGGATATACACGGTTTCGACCTGCTGATCGCCCACTTTGATCGCCCATTTAATGGTGCCATCGGCTGAGCGTTGTTCTTCCGCCACTTCTGGCGCACGGATCTCGGCGACGCTCTGCAATTTATTGCGCAGGACCTTGTTGATGTCGGTCATCTGCTCAAAATCATCGCAGCAATAGTGGTACATCCACTTCATCACCTGATCGGCACGGAAGGGTTTCTCGCCCATTTTGGCGAAGAACTCACGTAATTGCTGACGGTTTAAATCCAGCAGGTTAATTTTGGCCACAGCCGGTTGTTCCGCGTTAACGGATTGAGTAGTCAGCGAATTATTTTCAGACACGATGTGCTCGGACGTGATGGGTTCTAACATAATTGATCTCTGGCCTCGTTGTTACACGTTACGGCGCGAAAGAGTGGAAAGTAAGTGCGTCGTTCAACCCGCATCAATTGCGGTGACGGCGCTAAAAAGCGCGCCCCTGACAAGAAGCCTTATCAGGGGCGCGGCATTGTACAAATTTTAGTAGCAGCTTTCCACGTCTGAAAGGCATTCAGGGCATTTTTATTGTTTCAGCCGGTGAATGCCGTGTTCGGACGGGTATATTAACGTGAGCAGATTTCGCTTTCGTTAAAGAAATACGCGATTTCGCGCTGTGCAGATTCTACTGCATCAGAACCGTGAACGGCGTTGGCAGTGAAGCTGTCCGCGTAGTCAGCACGCAGGGTGCCGGCCAGTGCGTTATCTGGGTTGGTCGCGCCCATGATGTCACGGTTGCGCTGTACTGCGTTTTCCGCTTCCAGAACCTGAACCACGATCGGGCCAGAGGTCATGAACTCAACCAGGCCATCGAAGAATGGGCGGCCTTTGTGCTCAGCGTAGAAGCCTTCAGCTTGTTCGCGAGTCAGACGCAGCATTTTGGATGCGATGATTTTGAAACCGGCACGCTCAAAGCGAGCATAGATTGCGCCGATGTCGTTGTTAGCTACAGCGTTTGGTTTAATGATGGAAAAGGTACGTTCTACGGTCATGATGGCCTCTGTATAGCTTCCAAAACAGGCCGGTCTGTAAACAGGGTGCCGGCCTTCTCAAGTGGCGCAGATTATATGTGCGCCGGTAACGCTTGCCTACGGGAAAAACAACATTTCATTAAAAAATCATTATCTTTATTCTTCACTTTGCGGCCCAGAGCACAGGTTATGAAAACTTAACTTAATCGAGGCTAAATTCGCGCACGGCCACCTGACCGCTCTCATCCAGCACGCTGAGCTGATAGCGACCAGGTTGGGTCAGCGTCTGCAACAGCGACTCCCCTTCCCCCACCAGTTGGCCGTTGAGGAACCACCAGCGCTGTCCGCCGCCGCCCTGGGCGCTGACCCGCAAATCAAGCGCATTGTTGCCAGGCAGGCGACGCAGTATCGCGCCGTCACGCACGCCCAACATCAACAACGGCGGAGCTTCTTGTTGCTGCAACGGCGGGCACTGTGGATCGATAGCCGGCAAGCGCTGAGCACGGCGCTCCGCCGCAGGCAACCAGGGCTCCAGCGGCGTTGGCCACAGTGCCAGCCGACGCGGCGCCGCCCCCGGACAATCCGCCGCCACCCGCAATCCACGCGCGTTCAACCACGTCAGCGGTTGACTACCCAGCAGGCTTTCCTGGCCCGGCGCGGACAGCGTCGGCGGGATAGTCCCGTCGAGGATCCAGCTCAGACGCCGTTGGCGGCAATTGCTGTCCCCCGCCGGAAGCGGCTGACCGCCCGGCCAGCAAATCACTGCACGGCTGACGCCAGCGGGGCGCGGATCGGCCGGAATGCCTTCCCCACGCTGGCGTAAAGAGGTCAGCAACAGGTTGTTGACCTGATTCAGCAGAGGCACCGCCGTGGCGAAGCCGAACTGGCCGGCCACCGGCGTGCCGTCTGGTCGGCCCACCCAAATCCCCATCGTGTAGCGGGCATTAACGCCAATCGCCCAGGCGTCGCGGTAACCGTAACTGGTGCCCGTCTTCCACGCCAACGGCACGCTGGCGGGCAATGCATCATCCGGTAGCGGGCGCGCCTCTCCCGCCAATATTCGCCGCACAATCCAGGCGGCACCCGGCGACATGAACTGGCGATCGTAAATCCCTTGCTGAGGCGTAAAGCGCAGCGGTGCCACCCGGCCCTGACGAGCCAGCGCGCTGAATCCGGCCACCAACTGATCCAACCGGGCTCCGGCCCCGCCCAGGATCAGCGCCAGGCTGGGTTCGGCGTGCGCCGGCAGCCGCAGTTCAACCCCCACGTTACGGAGATTGGCGGCAAAGCGCTTCGGCCCGTAGGCCTCCAGCAACTGTACTGCCGGCAGGTTAAGCGAACGCGACAACGCTTCACTGGCGCTGACCGGGCCGTGGAAACCGGTATCGAAATTGCCGGGCCGATAATCCCCAAAACGGCGCGGTACGTCTTGCAACAGCGATTCGGCGTGGATCAGGCCATCGTCCAGCGCCAGCCCATACAAGAAGGGTTTTAGCGTCGAGCCCGGCGATCGCCAGGCGGCTACCATGTCGACATGGCCAAAACGGCTGTTATCGTTCAAATCCAACGATCCCAGATAGGCGCGTACCTTCATATTGGTGTGATCAACCACCAATACGCCAACCGAGGTTTTTTCCGGCAGTTGACTCTTCCAGCCGCGAGCCAGTTCTTCCAGCCGCCGCTGCAAGGTAGCGTCCAGCGTGGTGGTCACCACCTGGCTACGATTGCCCTGTGTCATGCGCCTTGCCAGTAACGGGGCCAACTGCGGTACCTGGCGCGGGGCCAACCACAACGCTTCCTGCCGGATTTCGGCCACCTGTGGTGCCGGCCAAACCTGATAATACGCCAGGCGTTCCAGCACCTTGTCACGCGCAGCCTGCGCCCGTTCCGGGTAGCGGTCCGGCCGCAAACGGCTGGGAGCCTGCGGCAACACGGCCAGCAACGCCGCCTCACCACGCGTCAGCGCAGAAGGCGGTTTGCCCAGATAAGTCCAGCTGGCCGCGCCAATCCCCTGTAGCGTGCCGCCGTAAGGTGCCCGGTTAAGGTAGATTTCAAGGATTTGATCCTTCGACAGATGCCATTCCAACTGGGCGGTACGCCACACCTGGCGCAATTTCCCCCCCAGCGTGCGGGGATGGGGATCTATCAGGCGCGCCACCTGCATCGACAGCGTGCTGCCGCCGGAAACAATCTGCCCGTTACGCAGGTCTTGCCAGGCGGCGCGGGCCAGCGACAATGGATTGATGCCGGGGTGCCGATAAAACCAACGGTCTTCATAGGTCAGCAGCGCCTGCAAATAATAGGGCGAGACCTGCTGCAGACTGACCGGATAGCGCCATACGCCGTCACTGTCCGCATAGCGCCACAGCGGGGTACCGTCTTCCGCCACCACCACGCGCGCCATCTCGGCATCTTTCAGCGGCAACGGCCACAGCCGGTCCGCCAACCACAGTAAAACGGGCGGCAGCAAAATAGCCAGCAGCCAGATGGCTGCCCGGCGACGTAAATGAGTAAGAAGTCGATTCATCAGGAAGGTATCACCCCTTTGCCCCGCCACCGGCTAAATCACCGGTGCGGGGCAAAGAGGATCATTTGGCGATTTCAAGCCGTTGCGGTGTCGCACCCAGCGCACGCCAGGCTGGCACATACATTGACTCAACCTGCGGCGCAGGCACCAAATAGGTACCCGGAGTGACTGCGCGCGCCAGATACAGCAGCGTGGTATGACGGTAGCCGTCGATATTCACCGCCGCCACGTAGCGATCGTCACGGAACTCCTGATGTTTGATGTCAGCCTGCTGCATGTCTTGCAGCAATTCGGTCACGCTACTGGCGCTTTCGCCCAGGCTGGCACTGCTGTCCCCCAGGTTCTGGTTTTCCAGCTCCAGCCCGGCCGGCAGCAGATCCACCACCAGCGCGTCCGGTACCTGATTGTCGGCCCAGACATCCAGGTGCACCAGGATCAGCTGGCCGCTTTTCAGTTGGGTCAGATCCACCGGCTTACCATCCAGCCCCAGGAATTCACGGCGGATGTTCAGCACGTTGCTCTGCGGCTGCGGTGCCTGTTGCGGATAGCCCACCAGATCAACCCGGCTGTACAGCGTGCCGCTGCCGGTATTGGTGAGCTGCAACCCAGCCGCCAACTGTTCAGCGGATAGGTTTTGCGTCAACGCCTGACTACCGGACAGCGTCTTGCCCTGCGCCGTTTGCGCCTGCCATGGTGTTTCAGCACTGCCGATCAGGTTACGCGCAGCCAGGAACAGGGCATTGCTCTCCTGCGTAGACAGATAACGTTCGCCGTTGAGACGCTCAGACAGCGTCAGCAAGCGCTGGTCACGCTCGGCCGGCAGCAGATTATTTTCGGTCAACAGCGCCAGGATCATCGCGTCATCACGCAGCGGGCTGCCGTAATCTTCCAGCCAGTAATCTTTGGCATTGCGCTGTGTCGTCAGCCCTTGCTCAATCGCCTGATTGGCACGCGGCATATCCCCCATCAACTTCAACGCCACCCCAAGCTGCACCAACGGCAAGCCTGAACGGGCATCGGCACGACGCTCAAACAGCTGTCGCAATGCCCCAAGCGGTGCCTGCTGCTGACGTGCCAGCACCAACCCTGCATAGGCCTGCACGGCAAAACGGGTGTGGTCCGGGTACTGGGTGGAGGCAACGTCGATCTGACTGCGATCCTGCAAATAACGCTGCAGACGGTTGTTGGCAGCCGTCAGGGCATCCGCCGGTACGCTGTAGTTCTGCTCACTGGCACGGAACAGGAAGTCCGTGGCATAGGCCGTTAACCAGAACTCTTCCTGACTGTCGCGATTCCACAAGCCAAAACCGCCGTTATAGCGCTGCATGCTGAGCAGGTGCTCAATGCCAACGTCGATACTGTTGCGGCGGCTTGCATCGCTGCCGGATTTGATCCCCAGCGCGCTAAGCTGCGCCCGGTTGGTGTACAGCGACGGGTAAAGCCCGCTGGTGGTCTGTTCCAGACAGCCGTAAGGATAGGCGTACAGCTCGCTGATATAGCGCGCCAGGTTGATTGGCGGACGGCTGGTCAACAGCAGTTGCCCTTCGGTCGTCGTCTGCACCAGCCCGGCGGCGGCATCTGCCGGCAAACCCCAGCTTTCACCGGCGTGGATCACGCTGGCAAACTGGCGGGTCTGCGCCGGATAAGCCGGTCGCACGCCAATCTTCCAACTGTTCTGATAGTCTTTGAGCGTTTCCCCCGGCAGCACCAGGCCGCTGACGGTCAGCGCAACTTCACCCTGACCAAAGCCCGCCAGCGCCTGCACCGGGATCTGCAGCATGGTGCGCTCGCCGTTGGCCAGGCTGACCTGTTGTTCAGCAGCGCCCTGCAGCGCCACTAACCCGCTGGAAGCCAGTTTCACCGTTAATGTCTGCGGCTGTCCCGACAGGTTGCTGACATCCAGCGCCAATTGGGTACTGTCGCCCCCAGCCAGGAAGCGCGGTGTCGCCAACTCCGCGACTACCGGTGCGGCAACAACGGTCTTGCCCTCCGCCTTGCCGAAGTCTTCATTACTCCACGCCTGCGCCATCAGTCGCAGTTCGCCGTTGAAGTCCGGAATGGCAATCTGAATTTCGCCTTCGCCATTGGCATCCAACTTAACCGGCTGCGCTTGCTGGGCCACAATAGTGACTGCGGTGATCGGTTTTTTACCGCCGCGCGACAAGGCATCTTCGTCATCGCCGTCACCGCCGTAACGCAGGTTAGCCAAACGTCCTTTGCCTTCAATCAATTGACCGTACACATCGTACTGATCGGCACTGTAGCGTTTGCGGCCAAAGAAGGCCTGATACGGATCCGGCGTTGCGTAGTCGGTGATATTGAGGATGCCGCTGTCCACCGCGGAAAGCAGCACGTTGATTTGCTGTGGCGGTTTACCACTGCTGTGGGCGGCCTTCACTTTCACCGTCAGCATTTGGTTCGGCCGCATACGCTGCGGCGCGTCCAGCGACAGTGCCAGTTTGCGCCCTTCATCCACCAGCGGCAGATGCAACAGCCCTACCGCCCGTTTCGGCGTCGACTGCTGTTGCTTATCTCCCGGCCGGATCACCAATGCGCTGAGGTACAGATCGTGGCGTTTCCACTCCTGATTGATCGGCACCTCGACATCAACGCCCTTGGCCGGCACGTCCAGTTCCTGCCACCACAGCGGGCCATCGCTGGACTCCACCAGCAGATAGCCCTTGCCGGCGGCCGGTGCTTCGATATGCAGTTTCACTTTTTCGCCCGGTTGGTAGGCCGGTTTGTCCAGCTTCAGCTTCACCTGGTCCGGACGCACGGCGCCGCTGCCATTGGTGTTGTCCTGCCAACTGTAACCCGCCCAGAAACGCAGGCTGCTGATCAGATTGCTCTGTGGATCCACCACCTCAATGCGGTATGCGCCCCACTCCACCGGGAAACTGACCTTGGCACTGCCGTCGGCGGCGATATCGATAGTCTGTTCCGCCAGTGGCAGATCTTTTTTGTCGTACAACGACTGCCAGCCTTCGCCTTCTGACCACTGCCAGTAGTAGTCGCGGCGCTCACGCACCAGACGGGCCTTCAGCCCGCTGACCGCCAATTTCTCACCGGCGGCATTGGCGTAGACAATATCAAACCCGGCCTGGGTGTTTTCATCCACCACCGGCTGGGCCTGATAACTGTCGCTGCGGTAATCATAAATCTGTTGTTTGCTGAACAATGGCCGAATGCCGGGCAGTGCATCGGCTGGCCAGATCGCCTGTTCGGCGCGGCGCGTCACCGGGCGGCCACCGGACTCCAGCAGGCTGGCCTGCAGAATGGCCTTCAACGGGGACTTCACTTCAGCCCAACTGCTGTCTACTGCCACCTGCGCCTTACCGGCGTTATCCAGTGCCTGATCGAATTCATCCATATTGCGCGACAGGCTTTCTTCCGTCACCGAACCGAACTCATAGCCCGGCAGGCTGCTGACCGCCTCACGCTGTGGTCGCAGGAACACCTGTCCCTGAAGACGGTTACCCGAGGCAGGAGCACCGTAGAGATAGCGACCGCTGACGTCGAACACCAGCTGTGCGTCAGGGCGCTGCGGGGTTTTCTCAGCGGTGATGTCGAGCGCCATACGTTCCGGTAAAAAGTCTTCGACCTTGAAGCTGTACAACCGTGGCTGGTTATCGCCCAGGTTGAAACGCAGTGACCAGTTACCGGTCGGCCCGCCTTCGGGAATGGAATACTGATATTGATACAGGCCGTCCTGTGGCTGCCAGACAAAGCTGCGCGCCACCTGATCGTCCGGCTTGACGATATCTACCTTCACCGGCTGGGCCGGTAACGGCTTGCCGTCGGCGTCACGCAGCAGACCGTTAACGATCAGCGTTTCGCCAGGACGGTACAAATCACGTGGGCCGAAGGCGAAAAATTGCTTGCTGTAGCCTTCCGGCCCGGCAATATCGAACTCAGCCAAATCCAGCGCCGGCGTCGCGAGGTCGATCATGCTGGTCTGACCCTGCTGGGTAGCCAGCAACAACCGTGCCTTGGCGCTTTTCGCTAACTGGGCATGGCCCTGCTTATCGGTGGTGCCCTGGGTCAGCGTTTGGCCTTTTTCATCCAGCAGGCGCAGTTCCACCGCGCCCAATGCCGCGCCGCCATCCAGCGCCTGGGTAAACACATCCAGACGATCGTGATAGCTGTGCAGTGAAACTCCGATATCACTGAGGGTGAACAGGGTCGCCGGGTTGGTGTAGCCGTAATGCCCGGCCTGTTGCATCACCGCCAGGTAAACCCCCGGCTGCTGCAGTGCCTCGATGCTACTCAACGGCAGCAGCAGGCGTTCGCGGGTATTGCGTTGCGGATTGAGATCAAAACGGCCGCTGTAGACCAGGTCGGCCATTTTCAGCAGTTCTTCCGATTCCCAACTGGAAAGCGAATTGCGGTACTCCCAGTTGGCCAGGAATGCCGGTAAGGCATCGATCTTCACCCGGAAGAAGTTAACGTCGACGTTATCGACGTTGAGCGCCATCACCGGTAACCCCTGCGCCAGCTTGGTTGGCAGCAGTGAGCCTTTGCCGGCAAAGCCGACGCTCGGTTTGATGTCGCGGGTGGTAATTGTCTGTTGTTGCTGTTTACCCAGTTCGGCACCGTTGACCGCTTTCAGGCCACTCTCAAGGGTCAGTACCACTTTGCGGTTAGGCTGCAGATGGCGTAACCGCAACTCCATCAAATTATCTGACAGCTCCCAGGCACCGTCGATTTTACCGCTGACGCTGTCGACCAGATGGGCTCGCGCGGCGAAATCCTGATTCGGATCCAGCGGCAAAGAAAACGTCAGCACCATGGCACTGGCGCCGTCGAGTTGCAGTTCGGCGGCATCAAGCAGCGTTAAGGGTTTCCCAGCGTCGCGTTTTGCCAACGCTGCCAGCGCGGCGGCATCCGGCCGCTTGGCCTGCGTGACGCTGCTGGCCTGAGCATCGGCTTGCGCCGCGGTTGAGGTTTGACCGTTGTCATCACAGGCAGCCAGCAGTAGCAGGCCCCCCACCAATACGATCCCCTGACAAAGCTTCTTGCCTGATGCAAATGCCCCTGAACGGCATGGTTTCATCGTTTAACTCCCTGGCAGCCTTTACGCAACGACACCCGTCGGCGCAATATCCGAATATGGATGAATGATAGCAGCGCTGTTAGCATCAGACCCAGCTCAATTTTTCCCCGTCAACAGAAAGGGCAACCGAAGCCTGAGCAGGAGATGATATGGCCACAATGAAAGATGTTGCCCGACGGGCCGGTGTATCGACGGCCACCGTCAGCCGGGTGATCAACAGTACCGCCTATGTTGAACCGGTCACCCGTGAACGTGTTGAAAAGGCCATGCGCGAGTTTAACTATCACCGCAATGCTGCCGCGCTGGCCCTGGCGAAAAGAAGCGGCAATATGCTGGGGTTATTGACCGGCAATCTTGACGATCCCTTTTTCTCGCGACTGGCGCGAGGCGTCGAAGATATCACGCGCAAAGGCGGCGTAAAATTGATGGTCTGCAGTGGCGGCCATCAGGCCGAACTGGAGAAAAATGGGCTCGATTTTCTGATCAACCAGGGCTGCGAAGCCATCGTGGCACACGTGACCCGGATGAGCGATGCCGACGTATTACGCTACGCCGCCCACACCCCGGCAATGGTGGTGATCAATCGCTATTTGCCCGCCATCGCCAATCGCTGCATTTGGCTGGATAACGTCAGCGCCTCTCAGGCCGCCACCCAGATGCTGATTCAACACGGGCACCGGAATATCGCCTGTATCACGACAGACTTGCCGATCGATGACAGAAAACAGCGTCTCGAAGGCTATCGCAGTGCCATGGCTCACGCCGGGATCTCGGTACCGGGTAGCTGGATCATCAGCGTCCCTTTCAATGAACAAGGGGGCGAATTAGCGGCAGAAAGGATCCTGGCCAGCGGCCACCATTTTACCGCCGCACTGACGTTCAATGACGTGATGGCTGCCGGTATGATGCGAACCTTTCGCCAACGTCAGATGAGCCTGCCGGAGGATATCTCGATTGTCGGGTTTGATGACGTGGCCCTGGCAAAATATCTCCATCCGGCATTAACCACCGTGCATTATCCGGTTGAGAAAATGGCAAGATGCGCGGCTAATTTGGCGCTACAGCTCAATTCTGCGGTTGCTGTGGCACCGCAGAATAATATGTTTTCCGCTGAATTGATCCTGCGAGACTCGGTCGCCTCCCTCGAGAAAAATACCTCAAATCAAGAAAACAAGGCCATAAAGTGAGAGGTACTTCACACAACAGCAGTCCATGAAACCGATTACATGGACAGTTGCCCGCGCTCACACCCCAATCAAAACGAATTCATTAGGCTTGCGTCACACCCTCATCCTTAACCGGAGTTGTTAATGAATAACAAAAAGAAACTCAACCTGGGGCTAGCGATGCTGCCCATTGTGGCGATGCTATTACTGCTGATCATCGGCTA
Organism: Serratia proteamaculans; assembly: GCF_008830365.1. Classification (GTDB taxonomy): domain Bacteria; phylum Pseudomonadota; class Gammaproteobacteria; order Enterobacterales; family Enterobacteriaceae; genus Serratia; species Serratia proteamaculans. The sequence continues at coordinate 164,027 of NZ_WBKI01000005.1, forward strand.
CGGCCAGCTTGGGCTGCGGATCGAGCCGTTGCTGCTGGTCTCAGCCGCCATTGCCGCCGCACTGGCCTGGTGGCAAGGTTACTGCTGGGAAGACATTATCGACTCGATCGTGGCCAAGCTGGCCAAAGCAATGCCGGTGATTATGATCCTGATCTGCGTCGGCGGGTTGATCGGCACCTGGATGTTCAGCGGTACCATTCCCTACATGGTGTACTGGGGCTTAAAACTGATCAGCCCGCAATATATCCTGATCGCCGCGTTTTTCATTACCAGCGTGATCTCCGTTTGTACCGGCACCTCCTGGGGCGCAGCCGGTACCGTCGGCGTGGCATTGATGGGCGTGGCCGCCGGGCTGGATGTCCCTTTGGCCGCCGCCGCCGGTGCCGTGGTTTCCGGGGCCTACTTTGGCGACAAAATCTCTCCGTTGTCTGACTCCACCAATTTCGCCGCCATCGTCGCGGATACCGACCTTTACAGCCATATCCAGCACCTGATGTACACGACATTACCAAGCTTCGTTTTAGCCGCGGTAGTGTATCTGATTGCCGGGCACACCAGCGCCGTCGGCAGCGTAGCTACGCCGGAAAAAGTCACCGAGATCGTGACCGCGCTGGAGGGGCTGTATCACTTTAACCTGCTGCTGATCCTGCCGCCGGTGTTGGTGCTTTGGGGTGCCGTCACTAAACGACCGGTGATCCCCGTGATGCTGGCGGCCTGTACTCTGGCCATCGCCATTGGGGTACTGATCCAGGGCTTTAACCTGCAGCAGGGTTTAAATGCGTTGATGGACGGTTTTAACCTTTCGATGTTTACCACTCAGGGGCACAGCATTACCGGCATCGTCGACGATGTTCCACGCCTGCTCAACCGCGGCGGCATGTTCTCGATGATGAGCACTATCCTGCTGGTGTTCTGCGCGTTTTCCTTTGCCGGGGCCTTAACGTTGACCGGCGCGCTGACCGTTATCATCAACCGACTGCTGAAAGTGGTTCATACCACCGGCCAGTTGATTGCCGCAACGGTCGCAACCACCATTCTGGTGACCGGCGCCACCAGCGACGGCAAGCTGGCGCTGTTGATCCCCGCAGAACTGTTTAAGGGCGCCTACCGCCGCATGGGATTAGACAATAAAAACCTGTCACGGACCGTGGAGGACGCGGGCACCGTCATAGAACCTTTAATTCCGTGGACCGCCGCAGGCATTTATATGGCAACCACCCTGGGTGTCAGCACGCTGGATTTATTGCCTTGGGCCATCCAATGCTACGCCGCCGTATTCTTCGCCCTGATTTATGGGTTTACCGGATTCGGGATTGCCAGAATACAGCCAGAAAACGATTTACAGCGTAAGGAAGCCTGACGTGAAACCAACCGATTTTAACCAGATAGTTAACCGCCACAACACCGGCTCGGTGAAATGGGACTTTATCGACCGCTATCTGCAACTCGATGAAACCGACCTTTTGCCGATGTGGGTCTCTGATTTTGACTTCCAGTGTCCAGAGGAAGTCCGGCAGGCACTGCATCAGCGGGTGGATCACGGCATATTTGGCTATAGCGAACGCGATGACTCATATTACCAGGCGGTAATAGAGTGGTTCTCAAGCAGGCATAATCTGCCTTTGCAGCGCGAGTGGTTCACGTCCATCGAAGGGGTGGTGCCCGGATTGGCGCTCCTGATCCAGTTGCTTAGCCAGCCTGGCGATCCGGTGGTGATCCAGGGGCCATACTATGGATCTTTCGCCAAGATCATCACCATGAATGGCCGAGAGGTCCTCGAAAATCCGCTGAAGGAAAGCCCACAAGGCTATCAATTCGATTTCGAGCATCTGGAGGCCTGTTTTGAGCAGCGGAAACCGCCATTGTTGTTGCTGTGTAACCCCCATAATCCAACCGGACGATGCTGGAGCCACAGCGAACTGACGCAGTTGATGGTGCTGTGCAGCCGCCATGACGTGACGGTGATTTCCGATGAAATCTGGGCCGACCTGACGCTACCCGGCGAAACCTTCACCTCGGTGCTGCACCTGGATGAAGCCTGGCATGACCACCTGATTTCAGCGACCTCTGCCAGCAAGAGCTTTGGCTTGTCGTCGCTGAGGATCTCAAATTTCCTGATCCCCAATGTTCGCACCCGCAATGCCTTTATCGAACGCCTTAATGCCCATGGGTTGGATGTCTTCAATGCGCTGTCGATGACTGCCGCAACGGCAGCTTATCAACAGGGGGAAGCCTGGCTTGATGATTTACAAGGTTATCTGGCCGACAACCGGCGTTGGTTTGAACAGGCATTAGCCTATGCCGCACCCTGGTGCAAAATAACCCGGGCCGAGGGCACCTATCTTGCCTGGCTGGATTGTCGCGCTTTAGGCCTGGATGATAACGCTTTACAGCAGGCGTTGATCCACCAGTCAAGGATTGCCGCCTCGATGGGCATCAGCTTTGGCGAGCAGGGAAAAGGCTTTATACGCATCAACCTTGGCTGCCCTCGTCAATATCTTGAACAGGCCATCGCGGGGCTCGCCCGGTTAAAACCCTGAGCAACAATCACCGGTATATGAAAGGCTCCTGTCGGGGTCTTTTTTTGAACGATATCTGGCGGGAATGGTTGAACGAATTTACCGCGGCCTGACGGTATAGCTTTGAAATTAAAGCTTCTGTTAGACTGCGGATGGGCGCTTGAAGCTTTCTGTTTCAGGCCCTGGGTGAGAAGCAGAAAGAAGAAAGCCCCAAACTGACTCTTAATCAGAATGAGGCTTCACCCTACTGCATCAACACCAGCATGGTAGCTCTTAACCGCAGAAATGCAACGGAGGGCTGACATGTCGCGAAAACTATTTTTACCAGGATTTACAGCAGATTGCGTAACATTTTTGGTCTTCACCCAACCTATACCCTATGAGTTTCAAGTTGCAGCCAGGCGCCCATTGTTGTATCCGGCCAGCCTTTCGAGGCTGGCCGCTCTCCTTAGCTTTGATACAGAGAACAGCAGCAAAAACAGGATTACTGGGTTTTATCCGTCGAAGGAATAATATTACGCAACCAACTGCCCCAGCGACGCTGGTAGAAGGGTTGGGTATGGGTGATCAAATAATGGCTGACGCCACGTTCCTCTTCCGATACCAGGCAAAAGTCCACCGGTTCATCATTAGGCGCGGTTTCGCTGGCCACGCTGCCCGCCTCGTTGATCAATGCCTCAATGTCGCCTTGCTCGCCATCCACTTCCAGCCCAACCAGCAGGTTAGGTTTTTCGTCGACCGCCTGATCGTGCATCAGAGCCAGAAATGCGCGACGCACCGGTTTGCGCTGACTGAACAGCGTGGTCAAGGCATCGACCATTGCCGACGGGTATTCTTCCGGCTGCCCCAGCAGGATCTGGGTATCCTTATCGATATAGCGTTCCGCCGGTTTGCTCACACCGCCGGTCGCCAACAACATTGCCACTTCTTCAGGATAAAACTCTTTGCCGTACTCGGCCTTCGGGTTGAGGAACAGATCCGCCCCCTGAGTAATCTCGAATAAGACGCGTGCCGGCATGGCAATGAACGGCTGTTCATCCTCAACGGCCTTTTGCAACGCTTCTACCGAGGTAAAGAATGGGATGATGCTGCCGCCGTCCTGCTTTTCCCAGTGCTGGATATTCACCGGTGTATCGGCGTTCAGCGTGATGTCACCGCCGAGTTGCACCTGCTCGCTGTCACCGAGGATCAACACCGTAGCGTCGAGCAGTTCACGGAAGAATGCCGGACGATGGGCCGGCTCCGTCACCGCCAGTTTCAACAGGCGTTCAAGTTCATTTTCGCCTGTGGCGACTTCGTGATGGTGAGAACTCATGGCAAACTCCAGCAATCAAATAACGGGGCCCAGCATGCTGGGCCCCGAGGGTAAACGACATTCTAGCGCCCACCAAGGTGGGCGTTCAATTATTTGGCTTTGCTCAGCAACAGGTTGGCCAGAGCACGTACGCCCAGACCGGTCGCGCCGGCAGCCCATTGATCCACGGCACCTTTACGGTAGGTGGCGGAACAGTCGATGTGCACCCAACCCTGCTGGTAGTTGGTCACAAAATGCGACAGGAATGCGGCCGCGGTGCTGGCACCCGCCGTGTAAGCCGGACCGGCTACGTTGTTCAGTTCGGCAAAGTTGGACGGCAGTTGGCTACGGTGGAATTCAGCCAGCGGCAGACGCCAGAATGGCTCTTGCTCCGCCTCCGCACTGGCCAGCAGCTCTTGCGCCAGGGCGTCATCGAAGCTGAACAGCGCATGGTAGTCGTTACCCACCGCCGTTTTCGCCGCACCGGTCAGGGTGGCGCAGTCGATAATCAACTGAGGGTTCTGCGCGGACGCATCGATCAGGCCATCGGCCAGCACCAGACGCCCTTCCGCATCGGTATTCATCACCTCAACGGTTTTGCCGTTGCGGTAACGGATGATGTCGCCCAATTTGAAAGCATTGCCGCTGACCATGTTGTCGGCACAGCACAGGTACAGTTTCACACGCTGCTTCAGACCGCGAGCTGCCGCCAGCGCCAGTGCGCCGGTAATGGTGGCTGCACCGCCCATATCCGCTTTCATGGAGTCCATAAAGGCGCTTTGTTTCAGGCTGTAGCCACCGGTATCAAAGGTGATACCTTTGCCCACCAGGCAGGCAAACACCGGCGCTTCCGGGTTGCCGGTCGGGTTGAAATCCAGTGCCAACAACACCGGCGAACGATCCGAGCCGCGCCCCACGGTATGAATACCCGCATAGTTTTGCTCACGCAGATCTTCACCCTTGGTAATGCGGTAGCTGACGGCTTCACAACCGACATCACACATCAGATCCACCGCGCGGGTAGCCAGTTGCTCCGGCCCCAACTCTTCCGCCGACATGTTGATGGTGTCACGCACCCAGTCAACAATCTTCAGGCGCTGTTCCAGCTCTTTGCTTTCCGCTTCCGGCAATTCTGCCCATTCGACGCTTCGCTTGCCCTTCGGCCCACGGAAACCCTGCCAGAACGCCCAGCAGTTTTCCAAATCCCAGCCATCGCCGGCCAGTTTGACGTTCTTGATGCCCTGACCGTCGATCTTACGGGCAGCACGTTGAATACCGCCCAGTTTGTCGTTGCCAGTCAGGTGGATAGTCATCCCTTCTGTACCTGTGCTCAGCAGCGCTTTCTCGCCCCAGCGAGCATCAGCAGGTTGGTTCGACAGCGTTACCAGCATGAATTCAGTTGTCATAGCCTTCTTACTCCGGATTATTCTTTTATTAATCGTGTCGGATACAAAATAAACGGGCCGCCAATGGCAGCCCGTTACGCTATTTACTCCGCTTCATCTAACCAGACCAGCAGGATCGCTTCCAGTATTTTTTCGTTGGAAGCCTGTGGATCGTCGTCAAAATCTTCCAGATCGCAAATCCACTGATGCAGGTCGGTAAAACGTACGGTTTTCGGATCGGTATCCGGATATTGGTCGTACAGGGCTTCGCCGATTTCACGGCTGTCGGTCCACTTCAGTCCCATTCCTATAATCCTCTTACCCTTCACGCGCATGGTTGACGGTATAACGCGGCATTTCAACCACCAAATCTTCGTCGGCCACCAGCGCCTGACAGCTCAGACGGCTTTCCGGCTCCAGACCCCAGGCCTTGTCCAGCATGTCGTCTTCCAGTTCGCTGCTCTCTTCAAGAGAGTCAAAACCTTCGCGTACGATGCAGTGACAAGTGGTGCAGGCGCAGGATTTCTCACAGGCATGCTCAATCTCGATACCATTGCGCAGCGCCACATTGAGGATTGACTCCCCGTGTTCAGCTTCCAGTACTGCCCCCTCCGGGCATAAATCTTGATGGGGCAGGAAAACAATTTTAGGCATGATTAAACCTCATCCACAGAATGGCCAGCCAGCGCACGGCGAATGGAAGCATCCATGCGGCGCGCGGCAAAGTCTTGCGTTTGTGCATCTAATGTTTTAATTGCGGCTTCAATGGCGGCAGGATCAGTGCCCTGCGTCGCCAGTTGTAAAGCTTCCACCGCCGCGGGGATCGCAGTACTTTCTGCTTCACTCAGCAATACTGCATCGCTGGCCAGTGCGCCCTGCAGGCTTTCCAGCACCCGTGACGCCTCAACCCTCTGTTCCGCCAGCATGCGTGCGCCAACATCGCTCTGCGCATTGGCCATCGAATCTTTGATCATGCCGGCGATTTCGGCGTCGGACAGACCGTACGACGGTTTAACCTGAATTGAAGCCTCTACGCCGGTGGATTTCTCCATCGCGGTGACACTCAACAGGCCATCGGCATCCACCTGGAAGGTAACGCGAATATGTGCGCCGCCGGCCGGCAGTGGCGGTAAGCCACGCAGCGAAAAACGTGCCAGCGAACGGCAATCCTGCACCAGCTCACGTTCACCCTGCAGCACATGGATCATCATCGCGCTTTGACCGTCTTTAAACGTAGTGAACTCCTGCGCACGCGCCACCGGAATGGTGGTGTTACGCGGGATCACTTTCTCTACCAGACCACCCATGGTTTCCAGACCGAGCGACAGTGGGATCACGTCCAGCAGCAGCATGTCACTGTCCGGCTTGTTACCCACCAAAATGTCAGCCTGGATCGCAGCACCGATAGCGACCACTTTGTCTGGATCGATCGAGGTCAACGGCGTGCGGCCGAAGAACGTACCGACCTGCTCACGCACCAAGGGCACGCGGGTGGAACCGCCAACCATGACCACTTCCAGCACTTCTTCAGCACTCACGCCAGCATCTTTCAGCGCACGGCGGCAAGCCATCAGAGTACGTTTCACCAGAGTCGCGATCAACGCATCAAACTGTGCGCGGGTCACTTCGCCCTGCCAGCCAGCAATCTCAACGACAGTGCTGTCGGCATCGCTCAGCGCAATTTTGGCCGCGATGGCCGCATCCAGCAGTTGGCGCTGTACGCCGTGATCGCTGCGGTCGGCCACACCGGCCTGCTCACGCAACCAGTCGGCCAGCAGATGGTCAAAGTCGTCGCCCCCCAACGCGGAATCCCCGCCGGTGGCCAACACTTCGAACACCCCACGGCTCAGCCGCAGAATGGAAATATCAAAGGTACCGCCGCCCAGATCGTACACCGCGATAATGCCTTCCTGCCCGGAATCCAGACCATAGGCAATCGCCGCCGCTGTCGGTTCGTTCAGCAGGCGTAGCACGTGCAGCCCGGCCAGACGTGCGGCGTCTTTGGTGCCCTGGCGTTGTGCATCATCAAAATAGGCCGGAACGGTGATCACCACACCGTCGAGTTCCCCTTCCAGCGCAGTTTTCGCCCGTTCGGCCAGTGCCCTGAGAATATCGGCGGAAACCCCTACCGGGTTAACAGCACCGGCGGCAGTGACGATCATCGGCAAGCCATTGTCACTGGCCTGGAACTGATACGGCAGGTTCGGGTAACGTTGTTGCACGTCGGCCAATGAACGGCCCATCATGCGTTTGATTGAGCTGATGGTATTGGCGGGATCCTGCGCTGCCTGCTGGCGCGCATCCCAACCGACACGCAAGGTGTCAGCCTGATAGTGCACCACCGAGGGCAGTAAATCGCGACCCTGGGCATCGGCCAGCGTTTCCGCCTGCCCACTGCGCACCGTGGCGACCAGAGAGTTGGTGGTGCCTAAATCAATACCGGCAGCCAGACGGCGCTGGTGCGGCGCAGCGCTGAGGCCGGGCTCACTAATTTGTAATAAGGCCATATTGAAGCTTCCACAATCAAAAATGTGTTACTCAAAACCCAGCAGTTTTTCTTCGAGTTGTTCAACCTGTTGCTGGAGTTTGTCCAAAAAGCGCAGCTTACGCACGGTGTCGGCGGCATCAACCCACTGTTGACTATCCAGCTGTTGCACCATCAGCGCGCTGCGCTGTTTGACCGTCTCGTTCACCCGCGCGCCAAAGCTGGCCAGCAGGGTTTCTGCATCCGCTTTGCGTTCAATGGCGTCGAGCTCTTCGCGCAGTTCCAGCTGTTCCATCAGGAACGCGGTATCACGCAGGGTATGCTGCTCGTTGCCCAAATCAAAGCCGTGCAAAGATAGCATATACTCTGCGCGTTTTAATGGGTGCTTCAGCGTTTGGTAGGCTTCATTGATAGTCGCAGCCTGTTGCAACGCCATCAGGCGTTCGCGTTCTGGCTGACTGGCAAAACGATCGGGATGGAATTGGCGCTGCAGATCCTGATAGCGAGATGCAAGCAGGCTGCCGTCCACGGGATAGCGAACTGGCAGCCCGAATAAAGTAAAGTAATCCATAGCGTGCTCTGGGCGTTATCGAATGAAGTTCCCCCGCGGCTGGCGGGGGAGCACGATGGACTGTCAGACGTTGAAACTTTCGCCGCAGCCGCACTCGCTTGAGACATTGGGGTTGTTGAACTTGAAGCCTTCGTTCAGGCCTTCCTTAACGAAATCAAGCTCGGTGCCGTCAAGGTAGACCAGGCTCTTGCCGTCAATGATCACCTTAACGCCTTTGTTTTCAAAAACGATGTCGTCATCGTTCATATCGTCAACAAATTCCAGCACGTACGCCATCCCGGAGCAGCCAGAGGTTCTCACCCCCAGACGCAGGCCAAGGCCTTTGCCGCGGTTATCCATAAATGCCTGAACACGCTGCGCAGCGCTGTCGCTCATGGTAATTGACATCACAACCTCACACTTCAAAGCCCAACCAAGGTCGGGCTAAATGACTCAGAAATAATTACTTGGCGCTATGTTTGCTCTTGTAGTCGGCAATCGCTGCTTTAATGGCGTCTTCGGCCAGGATAGAGCAGTGAATTTTTACCGGCGGTAATTCCAATTCTTCAGCGATCTGGGTGTTTTTGATCGCTTCGGCCTGATCAAGAGACTTGCCTTTCATCCATTCTGTCACCAGCGAGCTGGAGGCGATGGCGGAACCGCAGCCGTAAGTCTTGAAACGGGCGTCTTCAATGATACCTTCATTGTTGACTTTGATCTGCAGCTTCATCACGTCGCCACAGGCCGGTGCACCCACCATGCCGCTGCCAACGCTCGGATCTTCGTTGTCGAAAGAACCCACGTTACGCGGGTTTTCATAGTGATCGATTACTTTTTCGCTGTAAGCCATGACCTTGCTCCTGAATCCTGAGAATTAATGATGTGCCCATTCGATGCTGTTGATATCCACGCCCTGTTTGAACATGTCCCACAGTGGAGACAGGTCACGCAGACGGCCGATGGATTTACGCACCAGTTGAATGGTGTAATCGATCTCTTCTTCTGTGGTAAAACGCCCCAGAGAGAAACGGATCGAGCTATGCGCCAATTCATCAGTCATGCCCAACGCGCGCAGCACGTAAGATGGCTCAAGGCTGGCGGAGGTACAGGCTGAACCCGAGGATACGGCCAGGTCTTTCAGCGCCATAATCAACGATTCACCTTCAACATAGTTGAAGCTGACGTTCAGAATGTTAGGAACACCGTGCTCCAGATCGCCGTTCAGATACACTTCTTCCATATCTTTCACGCCGTTCCACAGACGATCACGCAGCGTGCGCAAGCGTGCCATTTCCGTCGCCATTTCTTCTTTGGCAATACGGTAGGCTTCGCCCATACCGGCGATCTGATGGACTGGCAGAGTACCGGAACGCATACCGCGCTCATGGCCACCGCCGTGGATCTGGGCTTCGATACGGATACGTGGCTTACGACGCACGTACAGTGCACCAATACCTTTCGGGCCATAAATTTTGTGGCCGGAGAACGACATCAGATCGACTTTCAGCTTGCTCAGGTCGATAGGCAGTTTGCCCACGCTCTGGGTCGCATCGACGTGATAAATGATACCGCGCGCACGACACATTTCGCCGATAGCTTCGATATCCTGCACCACGCCAATTTCGTTGTTCACGTGCATGATCGAAACCAGAATGGTGTCTTCACGCATCGCGGCTTCGAGGGCCTGCAGACTGATAATACCGTTGCTCTGCGGTGCCAGATAGGTCACTTCAAAGCCTTCACGCTCGAGCTGACGACAGGTGTCCAGCACGGCTTTGTGTTCGGTTTTGCTGGTGATGATGTGCTTGCCTTTCTTTTGATAGAAATTGGCAGCACCTTTGATCGCCAGGTTATCGGATTCGGTGGCTCCGGAAGTGAACACGATTTCGCGCGGGTCAGCGCCAACCAGTTCAGCAATTTGGTTACGGGCGATATCTACCGCTTCTTCCGCCTGCCACCCGAAACGGTGGGAACGGGAAGCCGGGTTACCAAAGGTCCCGTCCAGAGTCAAAAACTGCATCATTTTCTCAGCAACGCGCGGATCAACCGGCGTCGTTGCTGAGTAATCCAAATAAATCGGTAATTTCATTGCTCTTGTGCTCCGTACATCACTTCCAAAAACTAAAAAAATATCGCCAGCTGCTTATGCGCGCAGATTAACGTTGATAGTTTCTTGCTGACGACCGTTGGCCGTGCGACGGGTATCGTTGTTTTGACGGTCCGCCACCACCAGCACGTCCTGGTTGTTTACCAGTTCAGCCAGCGTAATGTTGTTCAGGAACCCGCTGATGCGCTCGCTCAGATCGCGCCACAGGGTATGAGTCAGACAGCGATCGCCACCCTGACAGCCTTCTTTACCCTGGCAACGGGTTGCATCTACCGACTCATCAACAGCCGTGATAACTGCACCTACGGCAATCTCACTTGCGTCTTTGCCCAGCAGATAACCACCGCCCGGCCCACGTACGCTGGCCACCAGGCCATTCTTACGCAGACGGGAGAATAATTGTTCCAGATAAGAGAGCGAAATACCCTGGCGTTCAGAAATATCCGCCAGAGGTACGGGCCCTTCCTGGGAGTGCAATGCCACATCAAGCATAGCGGTTACGGCATAACGGCCTTTGGATGTCAGTCTCATAGCTAAGTGGTTACCTGTTGGTCAAACATGGCCGAAAGTCTGACATTCCTGAGTAAATCAGTCAACTATTTAACCTAGTAATTCACTCAAGTATTAGCACATTTTGGACTAAGCCAGATAATATGCATATAAAATACACATTATAACCGTTAGATAACTAATACTATTACCGCCAGTCGTCATTCCACATCAAATTAATTACCTTGATGTTTATCCTGTTTCTCGATCGACGTCAGCATGCCGCGCAAGATATTCAGCTCTTGAGCTTCCGGCCGCGCGCGGGTGAACAAACGGCGTAAACGGCTCATCACCTGCCCCGGATGGGACGGACGAATGAAGCCACTATGCTGCAGCGTTTGTTCCAGATGTTGATAGAAACGTTCGAGGTCATCCACCAACGGATAAGGGGTTTCTTCCAGCTGCGGCGCCCCCACCTGTTGACGATCGAGGTAAGCCACACGCACTTCATACGCCAGGATCTGCACGGCCATCGCCAGATTCAGCGAGCTGTAATCCGGGTTGGCAGGAATGGCGACATGATAATGGCACTTTTGCAGCTCATCATTGGTCAGGCCGACACGTTCACGGCCGAACACCAGCGCGACCGGAGCATGTTCACCTTCGTGTACGGCGCGTATGCCGCATTCACGCGGTTCCAGCATCGGCCACGGCAAGGTGCGTGAACGCGCACTGGTACCCACGACCAGACTGCAGCCGGCAATGGCGTCATCCAGGGTGTCAACAATGGTGGCATTGCCGATCACGTCGCTGGCGCCTGCGGCCAAGGCAATCGCCTGAGAATCAGGTTTTATCAGCGGATTAACCAAATAAAGGTTGGTTAACCCCATGGTTTTCATGGCTCTGGCGGTCGAGCCCATGTTACCGGTATGAGAGGTTTCTACCAGAACAATGCGGATGTTATGCAGCATACAAACTCTGAGCGTAGCGGAAAATCACAGCAGCTTAACACAGCCGTAGGCATTTTGCCGAACACCTGCTATACTTCGCGCCGTTTCCTGTTCTTTAACATCCTAGTTGGAAGATACCCATGCATCCGATGCTGACGATCGCCGTGCGCGCTGCGCGCAAGGCCGGTAACCTGATTGCCAAAAACTACGAAACCCCGGACGCTGTAGAAGCGAGCCAGAAAGGGACCAATGACTTTGTCACTAACGTCGATCGCGATGCAGAGCATCTGATCATCGACGTCATTCGCAAGTCCTATCCGCAACATTCTATTGTTACCGAAGAACGCGGCGAATTAGTCGGCGAAGATAAAGATGTACAATGGGTGATCGATCCACTGGATGGCACATCAAACTTCATCAAACGTTTCCCACACTTCTCAGTTTCCATCGCCGTACGCATCAAAGGCCGTACTGAAGTGGCTGTGGTTTACGATCCAATGCGTAACGAACTGTTCACCGCGGCTCGCGGCCAGGGCGCACAGCTCAACGGTTATCGTCTGCGCGGCACCAATGCCAAAGACCTGGATGGCACCATCCTGGCAACCGGCTTCCCGTTCAAGGTGAAGCAGCACGCAACCCCTTACATCAACATCGTTGGCAAACTGTTCACTCAGTGTGCCGACTTCCGTCGCACCGGTTCTGCCGCGCTGGATCTGGCCTATGTGGCCGCCGGCCGCGTTGACGGTTTCTTCGAAATTGGCCTGAAGCCATGGGATTTTGCCGCGGGTGAACTGCTGGTGCGCGAATCTGGCGGCCTGGTGACCGACTTTGTTGGCGGCCACAACCACTTCAGCTCCGGCAACGTGGTAGCCGGTAACCCGCGCGTAGTGAAAGCCATGCTTTCCACCATGCGGGAAGAACTGAGCGAAGCGCTGAAGCGTTAATATCGCGAAGTGAATGAATAAAGAAAAAGCGCTGCAATATTTGCAGCGCTTTTTTTATGTCGGTCAGCGGGAGAAAGGCCGGATGCCACCGATAAACTCCGACTGGGCAGTGACATAAAGCAACACCCCGGCGAACAACAGTATCAGGCCACCGGCCAGCGCCAGCGAACCCCAGGCGACTGCGCTCCAGGCTGCGGGCGCGCGTGAACGGCTAAGACGCACCGCCAACCGGCGGCTGTAATGTACCAGCAGCGCCAGCAATGAAATGGTCAATGAGGTGCCCAGCGCCATGGCCAGCGCCGAGAAAACGCCCCAGATAAACACGCCAATCACCTTGGAAAACAGCAATACCAGTATTGCGCCTGAACACGGCCGCATCCCCATCGCCAGCACGATGGCAGTCTGCGTACGCCAGTCGCTTCCCGCCTGCAGTTCGCTGTCGCTCGGCATATGGCGGTGACCACAGCCGCAATGATCGCTGTGAACATGATCCGCCGGTAGCGGTTGCAGACTATTGATGCGCAGAGCCGGAGAGGGACGCATGGCTTCCACCGCGTGATACAAACGCTTCAGCGCTCGCCAGCTCAGCAACACCCCGAGCAACATCACCAGAATAAAACTGCCCTTCTCCATCCAGAAACTACTCTGATGCAGTTGCCGGGACGACAACTGCAGTACCACCAGCATCAGCGTCACCAGGACGATCGCCACCAAGCCCTGAACCAGTGAAGCGGCAAAGGTCAGTTTCAGGCTGCTTTTCAGCCGCGCCGGATGAGTGGCCAGATAAGTGGCGATCACTACTTTACCGTGGCCGGGACCGAGGGCATGCAACACGCCATAGCTCAGGCTGAACAGCATCAACGCCAGCCCGGCTTGCTGTGGCGCCGCTTTTACCTGCTGCAACAGGCCAGCCAACTGCTGGTGCAGACTTTTTTGCCACACCACGCTTTGCATCAACAACTGCGGCCAATAGTGCCACACCAACTGAGCGCCCAGCGCCAGCAACAACGCAAACAGCAACAACGGCCACAGGCTGAAAGCCCAGTGTCGCTTACGCGTGCCGCGTTGGATGAGGTTTATTGACATTGCAGGCTGACCCGCTGGGCAAACTGTTGTCCCAGCGCCATATCTTCGCCAGGTGAATCATTCTTATCGAGGGATAACGCATAGGCCTGCAGGGAGCTGTCTGGTTTTGGCGTCATCAGTTTGAACTTGCACTGCGCCGCCATATCCGGCGGCAAATGCAGTGCCGTTTTATCTTTATAAGTCATATCGACAAAATAGGTGGGATCGTAAGTTGAAATCTCAAACGGCTTGCCCGCTAGCGGCTGCGGCTCGGCCAGCGGCAGGACAAATTCCAGCACCGCCTGGTGCCCCAGGCGCGAAAGGTGATATTCCGTTGGCAGGTTCAGGTATTTCACCGGCTTGCCGTCGCGATAGACATCGGTGAAATAATGTTGCCCCAAGACATTGGCCATCACTTGTGCCGCCAGTTTTTTCCACACTTCCGAGTCGTTTTTGGCATTTTCCGCATCGTACAGCAGATCCGCCGAGGTGATTTCATCCATAACCCAAACCATTTTCAAGCCAACCAGCTGTTGATCCTTAGCCACAAAGGTGGTGTTCATATCAATAAAGCTGTGCGGGTGAGCGACAGCGCCGGTGCAGAATAGCGTTAAAAACCCGGCAAAAATAAAACGTAACTTCATCATAAAAAGATACTCATTATTGTTATAAAGTAACACAAGCCGTTCTTCAACCACCGCAATTCCGCCCAATAATTGTGACGAAAGTTGTAAGCCGAAGTAAAACCGGGTGCCGTTGCCACGCCGCGCAGCGCCATTTGCTATGCTTATTCATAATTTAAACGTGACCTGCCTGAAGGTGATATGAGCCTGGACACTGGCCCCGTGCCTGAGCTCTCCGGTCAACAACGACGCTGCCATCTGTTATTGATGCTGTATGCGCCGGTGCCCGCAGTACAACTGGAGACTATCAGCCAAATTAATGGCGTCGCCCCCCCCATCACCCGGCAAGATATAGCCGAGGTTGCCAGTGAAATCCAGCGTTTCCACCATCTGGAGATCGACGGCAACCCCGACGAAGGTTACCGGATCAGGGGCAGTGCGCTCAACCAACGCCTCTGCCTGCTCCACTGGTTGCGAAGAGCCTTGCGCTGCAGCCCGGAATTTATCGATCACCATTTTTCCCACTGGCTACAGCAGGCTCTGGGGCTGAGCACCGATCTGACCCCGCAGTTGGAGCAGTGTATCAGTGAGTGTGAAACGTTGATCGACCGCAGCTTTGATCGGCGCGATCGTCAGTTCCTGCAGCACTACCTGCGCTATTGCGCATGGGAAACCCAACGTCAGCGGCACCCGACATTCAGCCCCACCCAGCGCGACTGGCTGCATCAGAAACCGGAGCATCAGGCCGCCGGCTGGCTGCATCAAGCGCTGAATCAGCTTTTTGTCCTGCCCCCCGAGGCCAGCGAAAGCGACTTTCTGGTGTTAATGTTCACCATGCTGAAAAACCACAGCTACCACAGCAACGACTCAGCGGAAGATCTGCGATTGATGGCGGCGATTGAAAATATGGTTGAACGCTTCCAACAGATTTCCGGCATGACCTTCAGCAGTAAAGAGGATTTGATCAGTCAACTGTTTGCCCACCTGGCACCGGCGGTAGAACGCTGTCGTTTTGAGATCGGCATCGATAACTCGCTGCTGGAAGAAGTGCAGCGCAAATATCCACGCCTGATGCGCACCGCTCAGGAGGCACTGGCACCGCTCGAACAGGAGTACAGCATTCATTTCTCCAGCGAGGAAGCTGGACTGGTTGCCATCAGTTTCGGTGCCTGGTTGATGCAGGGCAATGCGTTGCAGGAAAAGCAGGTGTTATTGCTGACGCTGGACAACCCCAAATTGGAAGAGGAAGTGGAATATCAGATCCGTGAATTAACGCTACTGCCGTTGAACATCAAATATTTGCCGCTGCGCGACTATCTGCACTCCGGTGCACCGCAAGGTGTCACATTGGTGATCACCCCTTATGCCACGGAGCGCGCTGAACCGCAACCGCCGCTGATTTATACCGAATTGCCGTTAGAGCGCCAGCAGCGCAAAGCCATCCGTGCGCTGCTGGAAACCTCTTAACGACTGTCGCTGACTGCAGCCGCCGGCGGGCGGATAAACAGCGCCGGCACCACCACTGCCGCCATCACCCAGAACACCCCACCCTGCAGATGCTCGAACAGGAAGCCGGCGATCACCGTCATAATCGCAATGCCACCGCCCATCGCCAGCGCCGAGTAGACCGCCTGCAGTCGGATCACTTCCGGCCCCTTGCGCGCGGCGATAAAGCGCATCGCTGCCAGATGGCAAACGGTAAAGGTGCCACAGTGCAGAATTTGGATCACCAGCAACCACCCCAGTTCGGTACTACTGGCCATCAGGCCCCAGCGCAGGATCCCGCAGCAGGCGGAGAGCAGCAGCAGATTGCGTGCATTCCAGCGACGGAACAGGAAATTGCTGCTGGCGAAAATAATCACTTCCGCCACCACGCCCAGCGACCACAAGTAGCCAATAGTCGAAGCCGAATAGCCCGCCTCCTGCCAATAGATAGAACCGAAACTGTAATAACCGGCATGTGCGCCCTGCAACAGGGTTACGCACAACAGGAAGCGCCAGACTGGCCCTTCCTTAAGCATCTCCCACAGTGAACGATCGGCCTCGCTATGGGTCCGCGCCTCGCCCTGTGGCATCACGCTCGGTTTCAGCATCATGCCCAACAGCATTGCCAGTATGCTGATGATCAGGCTGTAGAGAATGGCGTTATGGCCCCAGACGGAAACCATTTGCCCGGTCAGCGCCGAACCAATCACAAACGCCAGCGAGCCCCATAGCCTGACCCGGCCGTAATCCAGGGTAATTTGTTTTTGCCAGGTGCCGGCCAGCGCATCGGTCAGCGGTACCAGCGGCGAAAAGAACAGGTTGAAACCGGCGATCACCAACATCAACCAGCCCCAGCCGTTGCCAAAGCAGAACCCAATGGCAAAAGCCAGCGTCAGTAACGCCAACAGGCGTAATGCCGTCACCAGATGAGAGGGATCTTTTACCCGAGGGGCAATCAACAAACTACCGAGGAAACGCGCAACCAGACCGGCGCCGAGCAGAATACCGATGGTTTCAGGCGGTATGCCTTCACCTTTTAACCAAACGCCCCAAAAAGGTAAGAAGATGCCGTAAGAAAAGAAATAGGTGAAATAACTGAGAGCTAGCCAACGCGTAGATTGCAGAACCATGATCCCTCCGGTGTGAGAGCGATACTTTGACAGAGGTCACATTGGCTAGCAATGTTCATTCACCTTCAAAGGGATAGAGTGCAATGCAGTTCACAGTTTATGCCCGGAATCAGGGCGCAACTTGCAGCGCCCCTACGACGGAGGGTCGGCTATTTACCCTAATAAATGGTCCGGACCGAACCCAAAGGGGAAAAGCTCCTAGATGTCGCTCTTGGTCATCAATGCCGCACCCACGGTAAAACTAGAATAAGAGGCAAAGGAAAACGCCCTGGCCCGGGAGGCCGCAGCAATCATTTCTTGTATCTTGGCTTTATCATCCATTTCAATTTCTCCTTTTGATTGAATTCATTAAATTGCACCAGAAGGCGGTATAATTTTCCCACTGCATAAATTGCGGTCCGCCCCAATGTGGGGAACAGTCACTGGAAAAGCAGGCAACATGCCCCTTCTGATACTTACCAACCACCAGCAAGGGGTCACCGTTAATCTCGGCTAATGTTTCGCTGCCAGGTTTGGCAATAAATTTTTTATATCCCAGCAAAATCGGCCATTCAATCATTAATACTCCCCCCCATAGCGACGTAGTCTTTTATCAGTGACAGGGCATTGGCCATCACCTCTATTCTATAAAAGGTTTTATTTTGCAATAAGAAGGTATTACTGCCGATATCGCTAATCACGACAGCATCATAAATTAGCCGTTCGTCCAACGTTTGCGGAAAGGCGGTTTGCACGGTATGCGCCGGAATATAATCGATAGTCATCCCCGCGCCGCGTAAACAGGACAACAGATACTCCGCGCCCTCTTCATATTTACTCGATGTAAAGCTGTCAAAGCCTTTAGAGTGGATCATGTGGATATGCCATGACTCACCAGCAATGCCATTACCGTCACTAACAGACACGGAGAACAAAATGAATAACCTGCGTCATACGACACTCCATATTATAATAATTGTATTTTATTAATGCATGCCATGAGAGTAAATAACAATCATATAGACGCACATCACATAACACGCCCTAAATACAAGACAATGCAATTAATTAAAAGGCGACAAATATCAAAACCTGTTGTTATTAAATATATTAATAATTAATATTAATGGCGAAAACATATATACGACGTTGGATCTATCACCGTCGACAGAAGGTAAAAAAAAACCGGCCACCTAAGTGACCGGCATGACGCCTGAGCGTTTTTTAGCGAGAAAGCGGAATTATGCGTAAACCGGCAGGCGGGCGCAGATATCCAGTACTTTCTTCTTAGTGCGTTCGATGGTGGCTTCATCGTTGATGTTGTCCAACACATCGCAGATCCAGCCGGCCAGTTCACGCACATCAGCTTCTTTAAAGCCGCGGCGAGTCACAGCCGGAGTACCGATACGCACACCGGAGGTGACGAACGGGCTCTTGGGATCGTTTGGCACGCTGTTTTTGTTCACAGTGATGTTGGCACGGCCCAGGGCTGCGTCAGCTTCTTTACCGGTCAGGTTCTTGTCAACCAGGTCCAGCAGGAACAGGTGGTTATGAGTGCCACCGGAAACCACTTTGTAGCCGCGTTGCAGAACCACTTCCACCATAGCTTTGGCATTATCGGCCACTTGCTGCTGGTAAATCTTGAACTCAGGCTCCATCGCTTCTTTCAGCGCCACCGCTTTACCGGCGATCACGTGCATCAGCGGGCCGCCCTGACCACCAGGGAACACGGCGGAGTTCAGCTTCTTATACAGGTCTTCATCACCGCCTTTCGCCAGGATCAGGCCGCCGCGCGGACCCGCCAGGGTTTTGTGGGTGGTGGTGGTCACGATATGCGCGTGAGGGACCGGGTTCGGATAAACGCCGGCGGCAATCAGGCCCGCAACGTGCGCCATGTCAACGAACAGGTAGGCACCGATGCTGTCGGCGATTTCACGCATTTTTGCCCAATCAACGATACCGGAGAAGGCAGAGAAGCCGCCGATGATCATTTTTGGTTTATGAGTCTGTGCCTGTTTAGCCAGATCTTCGTAGTCGATTTGACCTTTTTCGTCGATGCCGTAAGGCACCACGTTATACAGTTTGCCTGACAGGTTAACCGGAGAACCGTGGGTCAGGTGGCCACCGTGAGCCAGGTTCATCCCCAGAATGGTATCGCCCGGCTGCAGCAGCGCGGTATAAACGGCGAAGTTCGCCTGGGAACCGGAGTGTGGCTGAACGTTGGCGTAATCAGCACCGAACAGCTCTTTGGCACGGTCGATAGCCAGTTGCTCAACGATATCCACATATTCGCAGCCGCCGTAATAACGCTTGCCCGGATAACCTTCAGCGTATTTGTTGGTCAACTGGGAACCCTGAGCCTGCATTACGCGCGGGCTGGTGTAGTTCTCAGATGCAATCAGCTCAATGTGCTCTTCCTGACGCACCACTTCTTGCTCCATTGCACGCCATAGTTCGGCATCGTAATCAGCAATGTTCATTTCACGCTTTAACATCCGGCTTCTCCTGACTTAAATCGGCTAACTAAAAAATCACCAAATAACTACCCGGTTGGGTTCTGGCCCACAGTGTAAACTGTTTCGCCCCACTGAGGATAGGCCTTGACAGAGGTTTTTACGCAAACGATTGGCATTAGGCGCAGCAAGGC
The DNA here is from genome assembly GCF_008830365.1 of Serratia proteamaculans. Lineage (GTDB taxonomy): Bacteria > Pseudomonadota > Gammaproteobacteria > Enterobacterales > Enterobacteriaceae > Serratia > Serratia proteamaculans. Next base: position 183,679 of record NZ_WBKI01000005.1, read on the forward strand.
TTTGATCCGATAAACTACTCTATTCGACAACGGACTTTTACTCATACTGAGCATGCGGTTTTTTCATGTTCTGTGAGCAAGATCGTCGCTTAACGACCCCGCAACAAAAACAGGGGTATTTACAGCCAAGGCAGAAACCGTTAGGATGCGTTAAAACTTAAAGATGCATTTGAAATGCATCATTTGAATATTCCAATAATGATCGACCAAGGAGCGCTACCATGCTGGATAGCCAAACCATCGCCACCGTAAAATCTACCATTCCCCTGCTGGCCGCTACCGGGCCGAAACTGACTGCCCATTTCTACGATCGCATGTTCGAGCACAATCCTGAGTTAAAAGATGTGTTCAATATGAACAACCAGCGCAATGGCGATCAGCGTCAGGCGCTGTTCGATGCGATCTGTGCCTATGCCGCGAATATCGAAAATCTGGCGGCATTGCTGCCGGCGGTAGAACGTATTGCTCAGAAGCACACCAGCCTGAATATTCGGCCGGACCAATACCAAATTGTTGGCGGTCATTTACTGGCAACCCTGGATGAAATGTTCAGCCCAGGCCAGGAAGTGCTGGATGCCTGGGGTAAAGCTTATGGCGTGTTGGCGGATGTGTTTATCCAGCGCGAAGGCCAGATTTACCAGGCCAGTGAAACGGCTGACGGTGGCTGGCGTGACCTGCGCGCATTCCGCATCGTCAAAAAACAGCCACAGAGCGAGGTGATTTGCAGCTTCGTGTTGGCGCCGGTTGACGGTGGCAAGATAATCGACTTCAAACCGGGTCAATACCTGGCGGTCTACATCAAGCACGACAGCATGGAAAACCAGGAAATTCGCCAATACTCACTGACCACCTCACCGAATGGCGAATACTATCGCATTGCGGTAAAACGTGAAGATCAGGGTAAGGTATCGAACTTCCTGCATCAGCAAGCCAAAGAAGGCGACGTAATTTATCTCGCTCCGCCGCACGGGGATTTCTTCCTCGAAGCACAGCCGGAAACTCCGGTGGCGTTGATCTCCGCCGGTGTCGGCCAAACGCCGATGCTCGGCATGCTCAATACCCTGCACGATAACCAGCACCCTGCGGACGTACACTGGTTGCACGCAGCGGAAAACGGCAGCGTTCACGCCTTTGCCGATGAAGTGGCAAACATCGCCGACCGCATGCCAAACCTGAGCCGCCACGTCTGGTACAACCAACCGGGCGTCAATGATGTGGAAGGCCGTGACTACCAGAGCCGTGGCCTGATGAACCTCAGTGCCCTGCGCGAAACGCTCAGCACGCCGCAGATGCATTACTACTTCTGTGGGCCGGTGCCGTTTATGCAACATGTGGGCAAGCAGTTGCTGGAGATGGGTGTAGAAGCCGAACGCATCCACTACGAATGCTTCGGCCCGCATAAAGTTCTGTAATTAAAAGGGGCGCGACCTGTTGTCGTACCCTCAGATGGCTGATAATGCTCGTTATTAGGAAGAGCGTGCCAAAAGGGTCGTAGCGGCTTGCCCGCCGACCAATTTGCCGGGAGCATATTGGAACGACTTCCAGTCGGCCCGAGGGTGGGACACAAGGATGTGTCCCATAACGGCCCCCTCGGTGCGCTAATCCCGAGTATCTCTATCTAACAAACAGCTCAACCCGCGCCCTTCTGTTATTTCTCCGCCAGCTTACGTGTCTCTTGAACCTGCTGCGCCGTAACCGGTGCCGCCTGGTTGCCCCAGCTTCCCCGTAAATAACTCATCAGATCGGCGGCCTGTTGATCGTTCAACGTCCAGGCGTAACCCGGCATAGCGATCGCCGTGGCATGTTGGGTGATTGGCGTATGCGCTCCTTCCAGCACCACGCGCAGCGCGGTTAGCGGATTCTCCGCTGTGACCGTTGCGTTACCCGCCAGTGCCGGGATGGTGTTGTCGCTGCCCTCGCCCTTATTGCCATGGCAGGTTGAGCAATACATGGCATAGGTGGCTTGCCCTGCCTGCGAATTGCCAGTCGTCATTGCCACGGCTTTCTCCACCTGCGGTTTTTCCGCCGCCAGACTGTGCAGATAGGTCGCAATGGCTTTCAGATCACCATCGGCCAGATATTGCGTACTGTGGCTAACCACCTCACCCATCGGCCCTGCGACCGCCGCATGTTGGCTACGTCCGGTTTTCAGCAAGTCCACGACCTCGTCCTGTTTCAGCCCGCGTAACCCGGAAGCGTACCAACCATCCAGCTCGGCGCCACTCAGGAAGGCCGGCTCTTTGCTATCCAATCCTTTCTCCTGCATCGCCCAACCGCGCGGCGTATGGCAACTGCCACAGTGCCCCGCCCCTTGCACCAAATAAGCTCCGCGATTCCATTCAGCACTCTGACCCGCGTCCGGCTGGTAAGGCGTATCCTCATGGAACAGCTGGTTCCATATTGCCAACGGCCAACGCATCGACAGTGGCCAACTGATATCACTGGCACGGTTAGCCTTGTTCTGCGCCGGGACTTCCTTCATCAGGTAGTCGTACAGCGCGCGCATATCTTCCGCATTCATTTTGGCGTAAGAGGTGTACGGCATCGCCGGATACAGCCGATGGCCATCTTTGGCGATCCCCTGGCGCATCGCACGGTCAAACTCGTCAAAGGAATAAGCTCCGATACCCTGCTGCTTATCCGGCGTAATATTGGTAGCGTAAATATTGCCCAGCGGGGTCGGAAACTTCATGCCACCGGCAAACAGAGCGCCGCCCGGAGCGGTATGGCAGGCGGTGCAGTCACCGGCCTTGGCCACGTATTCCCCGGCCGACATCGCCTGGGCCGAACCGCCCGCCGCCAGTAAGGTCAGTAAATACAGTGAACGCATGCTCATGCTCCCTCCTTGGCGGCAACATGGCCGAATGCCAGCTCATTTACCGCTCGCCATGCCTGGTCGATCGCCGAATTGGCGTACGGGCTCCAGTCTGAATCCGAGTTGGCAATCACAATTTTGCCGATAGGCTGGCGTGCCGTCTCTATGATTTTTTTTGCCTCGTCCTCATCGTCAAACAGCCCGTTGAGGAAGTAAGAATAGCCGTGCGACCAGCGGTTAACGGTAATCGCCTCGATATCACGCTGATGATCGAAACCGGCAGAGCCGAGCATGCCCTGCAGTTGTTCGCGGATCATCTGCTCATGCACTTCAAACGGCGTCCCCAACAGCAAGGCGCGACCTTTTCGCGACTGTTCGCGCGGGCTCAGCCCACTGCCCGCCAGCGTCGGTACATACACCATGTGCAGGCCAATCGGTTGGTTCGGATCCCGCGGGTGCTGATAGCCGCCCATGCTCACCGGATAATCCAGCTTCACGCGGCAATAAGGCGCCGTCGGCGAGTAAACTTCATGCACGCCCAGTTTGATAAACGACTGCCAGTTGCGGATCACCACTTTGCTGTACACCAGCGGCGACTTGACGTTCTGCTTCAGCGCCTGTTGCTGCTCAGCTGACATTTCCGGCACCAGATACGGGATCATCATGTTGTACCCGGCCATCACTACCTGCCCGGCGCGCACCTTGGTCATCTTCTCGCCGGTCATATAGGTCACTTCGACCTTGTCGCCGACGTTGGCCGCGTGCAGCCCGGTGCTGTTCAACCGCAGTTTTACCGGTGACTCAGCTCGGTCGAGCTGGCTGTAGTCAAACTTCGCCAACACGATGTCATTCATGTCTTTGCCAACCGGTGAGACTGCCGGGATCAAATGACGCACCATTAAGCGCGTCAGCGTGGCGTTGCCGTCCGGGAAGTGGAACACGTAAGGATCGTCGAGATCCGCCTGCGACTCTTCATCCAGCGGCGGCAGGTTCATGCCGTTCAGGCCGGGAAGATCGCAGATACGCGCATCGCTGCAAGAGGTGGCGTCGATACCCACCGCCTGGAAATCACTGGTGGTTTGTTGAAAATAGCGGATCGCCATTTCGCTCAGGCCAACCTTGTCACGCAGGAATTCGGTATAACTGTGCTTGTCGAGCCATTCGCTTTTTTGTTCCTGGTCCATCTCCGGCAGATAATCTTTATCCACGGTGTGCAGCACAATCAGCGCCTGACGATCGCTTTCCGGCAGAGGGAAATCACCGATAAAGGCTTCGTAGGAACGGCCGTTGAGGCGGTCATGGGGGATATCATCCGCCACCATGCGACCCGGATCCCCGCTCACCACTTTGTCGACGCCGAAGTTTTTGCGATCGAAATAGACGCCACGGCTCAGGTTCAGATCTGGGTAGAAGGTTTTATCGAAAGCCTTTTCCAGGTTGTCGATGCTGACGCCCAGCTTTTGTAGCAGTCCCATCGCCACCGGGCTGAAGTTGGAACGCGGCGACTGCAGCGACTCGCTGCCACCGTAGCCGAGGATGGTGCCGTTCTCGCTGCTGAACTCATTGCGCTTGGCGTGACCACCGAAGTCGTCGTGGTTATCAATCAGCAAAATACGCTGCTGCGGCCCCTTCATTTGCTGCCAGAAACAGGCGGCCGCCAGCCCGCTAATACCGGCACCGACCACCACCAAATCGAACTCTTCCGTGGCTGGGATGCTGGCAAAATCGAAGGCCTTGCCGTCACGTCCCAGTTGATGCGCATGCTCAAACGAACCGGGATGGTTGCCCCGCAGCCCGGTCAGCGTCGGTGGGTAATAGAGGGTTTGATTGGCGGTTTGCGGCGATGCCCGCAGGATCTGCATCGGCGTTAACCCGGCGGCGATGGTGATCGCTACCCCATTAAGAAAATCGCGTCTGGTGATGCTCATAATTGGCTTCCTGTGAGTTTGATGACAAATTGGTCTTTGAACCCGAGATACCCGGGCCTAGCGCACCGAGGGGCGCTCCGGCGGGCAAGCCGCTACGACCCCTTCGGCACGCTCTCCCTAATAACGGGCTTTGTCAGCAGTCTGTTTTTATTATCATCAGACCGGGGGGCCGGTCTGAAAGCCGCGTTATTTTGCAGATAAAACCTGATAAATCAATGTTTAAACATCACGTGGCGGATAGCGGTGTAATCTTCCAGGCCGTACATCGACATATCCTTGCCGTAACCGGACAGCTTTTGGCCACCGTGCGGCATCTCACTCACCAACATGAAATGGGTATTCACCCAGGTACAACCATACTGCAAACGGGCGCTCAGGCGGTGTGCCCGGCCCACGTCGCGCGTCCACAGGGAAGACGCCAGCCCGTAGTCAGACTCGTTGGCCCAGGCCAGTACCTGTGCTTCGTCGTCGAACGGCGTGACGGTCACCACCGGGCCGAACACTTCACGCTGGACGATTTCATCTTCCTGCCGAGCCCCCGCCAACAGCGTCGGCTGGAAATAGTACCCAGGGCCGTTAACCCTTTCACCACCGGTCACCACCTGCACATGCGGCAAAGCCTTGGCCCGTTCAACAAAACCCACCACCCGCTCCAGATGCTGAGCGGTTATCAATGGGCCCAGTTCGCTACTTTGGTCTTCCGGCGGGCCAATCTTCAGGCTGCCGATAGCCTCCCCCAACGCCTTCACCAACTGCGGATAGATCCCCTTCTGCGCATAAATGCGGCAGGCGGCGGTACAGTCCTGACCGGCGTTGTAGAAACCAAAGCTGCGGATCCCCTCCACCACCTGCTGCAGGTCGGCGTCGTCAAACACCAACACCGGTGCCTTGCCCCCCAGCTCCATATGGGTGCGCTTAATACCGGATGCGGTATGGCCAATGATGTGTTCGCCGGTGGCGATTGAGCCGGTCAGCGACACCATGCGCACTTTGTTATGGCCGGTCAGCCTGTCACCGACGCTGGCACCACGACCAAACAGGACGTTGAGCACGCCCGGCGGGAACAGCCCGGCGGCCAGTTCAGCCAGCTTGAAGGTGGTCAACGGGGTTTGTTCCGACGGCTTAAGCACCACGCAGTTACCTGCCGCCAGCGCCGGAGCCAGCTTCCACGCCGCCATCATCAGCGGGTAGTTCCAGGGGGCGATCGAGGCGACTACACCCAGCGGATCGCGGCGGATCATCGACGTGTGTCCGGCCAGATACTCACCGGCCGCCAGCCCGCTCAGGCAACGACTGGCCCCGGCGAAAAAGCGGAAGACATCAGCCACACCCGGCAGTTCGTCATTCAGTACGCAGTGGTAGGGTTTACCACAGTTGATCGATTCAAGGCGGGCCAGGGTTTCCGCATGGCTGTCGATCAGATCCGCCAGCTTCAGCAGGTGTTCAGCACGTTCTTTCGGCGTGGTCTGCCCCCAGTGTACAAATGCGGCGTCGGCCGCCAGCACGGCCTGATCGACCTGCTCTGCACTGGCTTCAGCCACCTGTACCACCACCTCTCCGGTTGCCGGGTTATACACCGGCAACAACGCGCCCTGGCCGGTAACCAGTTGGCCGTTAATCAACAGTTGGCTTTGCATATAGAAGAAACCCTCAGTTATTTATTTTTAGCGACACGATCCCTTTCCCCAATGGATTTCAAGTTGCAGCTAGGCGGCAAGAGCGTAAATCCCCCGGAGCTTATACAAAATAAGTGACTGGGGTTTACACTCGCAGCCAACAACGCTGCAGCTTGAAAGACGAAGGGGAAAGTTATTTGCCGCTGCCGGCGACGCTTTCGCCGCCCTTGGTCAGGTAATAGGCCCCCAAAATCGGGAACATGGTCAACAACATCACCGACAGTGCCACCACGTTGGTGATGGGCACATCGCGTGGGCGGCCAAGCTGGTTCAGCAGCCACAGCGGCAACGTGCGCTCATGTCCGGCGGTAAAGGTGGTGACGATGATTTCATCAAACGACAGCGCGAATGCCAGCATGCCACCGGCCAGCAACGCCGAACCCAGATTGGGTAGCATCACGTAGCGGAAGGTTTGCCAGCCGTCGGCGCCGAGATCCATTGACGCCTCGATCAGGCTATGGGACGTCCGGCGGAAACGAGCGATGACGTTGTTGAACACGATCACCACGCAGAAGGTGGCATGGCCAATCACGATGGTCAGCACCCCCGGTTCGATATTCAGTGCCTTGAACGCCGCCAGCAGCGCCAGACCGGTAACAATGCCCGGTAGCGCGATCGGTAACAGCAGCAACAGTGAAATGCTGTCTTTACCGAAGAAATCACGCCGGTACAGCGCCGCCGCTGCCAGGGTGCCCAGTACCAGCGCTACCGCCGTCGCCAGCGCGGCAATTTGTGCAGAAAGCAGCATCGCATCGATAATGTCCTGCCGACCGGCAGCAACGCTAAACCAATGCAGCGTGAAGCCCTTCGGTGGGAAGCTGAACGCCGCGTCCTCGGTGTTGAAGGCATAGATGGCGATAATCGCCAGCGGGAAATGCAGGAAAATCAGACCGCCCCAGGCGGCCAGTTTCAGCCCTAATGGCGCGCGCTCAGAGTGCATCGAAGGCCCCCAGACGTTTCACAATGGACAGATAAATCGCGATCAACACAATCGGCACCAGGGTAAAGGCTGCTGCCATCGGCATATTGCCGATCGCCCCTTGCTGGGCGTACACCATGCTGCCGATGAAATACCCCGGCGGCCCCACCAGCTGCGGCACAATAAAGTCCCCCAGCGTCAGCGAGAAGGTGAAGATCGACCCGGCGGCAATGCCTGGCACCGCCAGCGGCAGGATCACGTAACGGAAAGTCTGCGACGGGCGTGCACCCAGATCCGCCGAAGCGTGCAGCAACGAAGGTGGCAGACGTTCCAGCGCCGCCTGGATCGGCAGGATCATAAACGGCAGCCAGATATAGACAAACACCAGAAAACGCCCCAGCCCGGATGTCGACAGGGTATTGCCGCCGACGCCCGGTACGGTCAGGATCGCTGCCAGTACCGGCTCCAACCCCAGATGCTGCAGGAACCACTGCGCCACGCCATCCTTTGCCAGCAGCAGCGTCCAGGCATAGGCCTTGACGATATAGCTGGCCCACATCGGCATCATCACCGCGATATAAAAGAACGCCTTGACGCGGCCACTGGTGTAACGCGCCATGTAATAGGCAATCGGGAACGCCAGCACCGCACTGGCCAATGACACCAGCACCGCCATCGTCAGCGTGCGCAGAATGATGTCGTAGTTGGCCGGGTTAAACAGCGCCCGCAGATTATCGAAGGTCAGATCCGGCGTCACCGTCATGGTGAAATCGTCGAAGGTATAGAACCCCTGCCACAACAGCGTCAATAATGAGCCGAGGTACACCGCACCGAACCACAGCAACGGCGGCACCAGTAACAGCAGCAGGTACAGCGTCGGCCGGCGGTAGAGAAAGGTCGACAGGGCGCGCAAGGTACCGCGGCGCGGCGCGGAATAGTCGATGCTCATCTCCATCTCACCTCTCCTCCAGCAGCGGTACCATCGCCTCACGCGACCAGCAGGCGGTGACCGGCTGACCGATCACATGCTGCTGTCCGGCGGCGTGCCACTGAGGATTCGCCTCGCTGACCAGCAGTTTTTCACCGCTGCTCAGCGCAATTTCATAACGCGTCGCCGCGCCCTGATAATGGATCTCTTGCAGCGTGCCCTGCACCTGAACTTCGCCCTGTACGGCACCGGTCATATCCACCAGGCGAATATGCTCGGGGCGGATCGAGAAAGTGGCGGTCTGGCCGAGCAAGCGCTGCGCCAGTTCGCTGCGCACCACGTTGGAAGTCCCGACAAATTCGGCGACAAACGGCGTCTTCGGCCGCATATACAGTTCACGTGGCGCGTCCACCTGCTCGATACGCCCGTTATTGAACACCGCCACCCGATCCGACATCGACAGCGCTTCGCTCTGGTCGTGGGTGACGAAAATAAAGGTGATCCCCAATTGGCGCTGCAGCTTTTTCAGTTCGCCCTGCATCTGTTCACGCAGCTTGAGATCCAGCGCGCCAAGGGGTTCATCCAGCAACAGCACCCGTGGTCGGTTAACCAGCGCGCGGGCCAGTGCCACACGCTGCCGCTGACCACCGGAAAGGTGCGCCGGTTTGCGTTCGGCGACGAACCCCAACGCCACACTGTCCAGCGCTTCCTGTGCGCGCGCCAACCTTTCACGCTTGGCGACGCCTTTCACCATCAATCCGTAGGCCACGTTTTCCAGCACCGACATGTGCGGGAACAGCGCATAATCCTGGAAGACGGTATTCACGTCACGCTGATACGGCGGCAGATTGGCCGCTTCCTGGCCGTGAATACGGATCGAACCGGCGCTGAGTTGTTCAAAGCCGGCGATCAGTCGCAGGCAGGTGGTTTTGCCCGAACCGGAAGGCCCGAGCATGGAGAAGAATTCCCCATCTTGTATTTCGATAGAAACCCGGTCCACGGCACGAACGTCGCCGAAGCTCCGCGAAACATCGATAAATTGTACGGCAATGGTCATGATCTGCGCTCCTGATAGGCATTCATCGGGCGTAGCAGGCTACGCCCTCCGCGGGTTACCGACCGCCCATGATGGCGATATAGTCCTGAGTCCAGCGGCTGTACGGCACGAACTTGCCGCCCTGCGCCTGCGGCGTTTTCCAGAAGGCAATCTTGTCGAACTGGTTGAAGCCGTTGGTTTCACAACCCTTGTCGCCCAGCAGCGTACTGGCCTTGCAGCCTGCCGGAGAAGCCGGTACCGAACCAAACCAGGCGGCAACGTCGCCCTGCACTTTTGGCTCCAGCGACCAGTTCATCCACAGATAAGCACAGTTCGGGTGTTTGGCGTCAGCGTGCAGCATGGTGGTGTCCGCCCAGCCGGTAACGCCCTCTTTCGGGAACACGGTGCCAATCGGCTGGCCTTCTCCTTTCAGGGCATTGGCCTGATACGGCCAAGCGCTGGAGGCCACGACACCTTCGTTTTTGAAATCACTCATCTGTACCGAGGTGTCATGCCAGTAGCGGTGAATCAACGCATGCTGGGTGCGCAATATCTTCAATGCCGCCTGATATTGCTCTTCGTTCAACTGGTACGGATCGCTGATACCAAGCTGCGGCTGCGTAGCCTTCAGGAACAGCGCCGCATCGGCGATGTAAATCGGCCCGTCATAAGCCTGTACCCGGCCCTGATTGGTCTTGCCGTCAGGCAGGTTCTGTTGCTGGAACACCACCGCCCAACTGTCTGGCGGCGTCGGGAAGGTTTTGGTGTTGTACATCAGCAGGTTTGGCCCCCACTGATAGGGTGTGCCGTAGGTTTTGCCGTCTACGGTGTACCAGGCCCCGTTCAGCAGGCGCGGGTCGATGTTTTTCCAGTTGGGGATCAGCGCAGGGTTGATCGGCTGCACCCGCTTACCGAAGATCAGGCGTAACGAGGCGTCGCCGGAAGCGGTGACCAGGTCATATCCGCCCTTGGCCATCAGGCTGACCATTTCATCGGAGGTAGCGGCGGTTTTCACATTCACCGCACAGCTAGTTTGTTTTTCAAACTGGCTGACCCAGTCATAGTTTTTATCGGACTGACCGCGTTCGATATAGCCGGGCCAGGCGATGATATCCAGTCGCCCTTCGCCTTTACCCAGCGCCTGCGGCAAGTCGGCCGCCTGGGCCAGGCCACAAAGCACGGTGAAACAGAGTGCGGAAACTGTGGTGGTGACTGCGGTAGTTTTTCCCATCGTAATTACCCCTGTGTTGCGTATCTGTGTGCGGCAGGGAACGGCTGCCGCCCTGGTTTTATTAGAAGGCGGCTTTAAACTTCGCCATGACGTGTCTGACCACGCTGTAGTCTTGCAGTGAATCACTGGAAAGATCTTTGCCGTAGCCGGAGCGTTTCAGGCCCCCGTGCGGCATCTCACTCGCCAGGGTGAAATGGGTATTGATCCAGGTGCTGCCGTATTGCAGATGCGCGGCAATATGCAGCGCCCGATCGATATTCTGCGTCCAGACCGACGAGGCCAGGCCGTATTCAGAATCGTTTGCCCAGTTGACCGCCTGCTCCAGATATTCGAAGCGGGTGACGCTCACCACCGGGCCGAACACCTCGCGCTGGACGATTTCGTCGCTTTGCAGGCAGCCGGCCAGCAGCGTGGGTTGGTAGTAGAAGCCAGGGCCGGAATGCGCGGCAGCGCCGGTGATCAGTTCAATATGTGGCTGGCTGAGCGCCCGCTCGACAAAGCTGGCGACGCGATCGCGTTGGCGGCTGCTGATCAGCGGGCCGATTTCGTTGTCTTCATCGCGTTTGCGGGCAAAACGCAGGCTGGCAACCGCCTCGCCCAGCGCCTCCACCAGCTTGGGATAGATCCCCGCCTGCGCGTAGATGCGGCAGGCGGCGGTGCAGTCTTGTCCGGCGTTGTAGTAGCCATAGGTGCGGATGCTGTTGACCACTTCATCTAGGTCGGCGTCGTCGCAAACAATCACCGGAGCCTTACCGCCCAGCTCGAGGTGGGTACGTTTGACGCTTTTCGCCGCGGCCTGCAAAATTTTTTGCCCGGTGACGATGTCGCCGGTGACCGATACCAGCCGCACCTGAGGATGACCGACCAGATGGCTGCCGACCCCTTCCCCGCCGCCGTAAATGATATTCAGCACGCCCGGTGGCAGGATGTCCTGCAACGCAGGCACCAGCGCCAGAATGGTCAGCGGAGTATGTTCGGAAGGTTTGAATACCACGGTGTTACCCGCCGCCAGCGCCGGCGCGATCTTCCACGCCGCCATCATCAGTGGGTAGTTCCACGGCGCAATCGAGGCCACCACGCCGATCGGGTCGCGGCGGATCATCGAAGTGTGTCCTTCAATATATTCACCGGCCAGTTGTCCCTGCTGGGTGCGCACCGCGCCGGCAAAGAACCGGAACACATCGACGGCAGCCGGCAGATCGTCATTGAGCGCCTGATGCAACGGCTTGCCGCAGTTGAGCGCCTCCAGACCGGCCAGACGCCCGGCCTGCCGTTCGATGGCGTCGGCAATGCGCAGCAGAATAGCAGCACGGTAGGCCGGCGTGGTGCGCGACCAGTGGCCGAAAGCCTGCTGTGCCGCTTTGACCGCACTGCCAACCTGTGCCGATGAGGCTTCGGTGATGGAAACCAGCGTTTCGCCATTGGCGGGATTAACGATGCACTCTTGCTGGCCTTCGCCTTCGACCGACTGACCGTTAATGAATTGCTGACAGGATAAACCTGAAAGGAGGTGCACATCTGCCATCGCGTATCGCCTCTAAGTGACCAAAACGTTAACTAAATGTGAATAAGTTAGTTTTGATCAGACTAAGCGAGCCTCAAGCAGCCAACAAATTCTAAATACTGAACGCCGCGTTCGATTAAATCGAATGCTTCAACCCAGCGGCATGCATATTGCCGTTCTCACGCGCAATGGTAAGGAACGGCGTGACCAGCTCCGGCCGCGCACTGCCACGTCGCCAGGCCAGACCGATGTCCAGCGGCTCCAGCAGATCCACCAGCTTGCGTGCCTCAATCATGTTGCCTTCCAGCGACCAGGCGCGGTAGGCCATGTCCGGCAGGATCGAAACGCCCATGCCTGCCGCTACCAGGCTACGCACCGCCTCCGTCGATGCGGTTTTCATGGCAATCTCCGGTTTTACACCGGCGCGTGCCCAGATGCGCCGCGCATGGACGTCCATTTCATCGGCGTTAAGCTGGATCAACGGCAGTTTCGCCACGTCCGTCAGGCCGATGCTTTCATGATCAAGCAACGGATGCAGCGGCGGCAGCCACAGGCGATAAGGCGAATGCATCAGCACTTCGGTCTGCAGCGCATCGCGGTCTTCGATATTCGACAGGATCAGCACGCCGATATCTATCTCTCCACTCACCAGCAGATGCTCAATATACGGGCGTTCGTCTTCGATCACCTGAAGGGTAACGTTGGGGTAAGCCGATTTAAACCGCTTCAACAGCTCGACCAAAAAGTACCCGGCCACCAGGCTGGTCACGCCGATGGTCAGCTTGCCGGTCAGGCTTTCGGTCCCCAGTTGCAGGCTGCGCTTGGCGTTATCCACCGTCGCGAGGATCAGATAAGACTGGCGCAGAAACTGGTGGCCCTGGTGCGTCAGGTTCATACCCTTGGCGTGGCGATCAAACAGTCGCACGCCGATGTCGGTTTCCAACTGCTGAATGGCCAGCGTCAGCGAGGATTGGGAGACAAACACCGCCTGCGCGGCGGCGGAGATCGAACCGGTTTCCGCCACGGCAATAAAATGGCGGATTTGGCGCAGCGTCATCATAGGTAACAACCTTAATTAAAACAGTTGGGTTGAGTGTAGATGCCGTGCGAAAAGCGATCGGAAAAACCATCCAAAACGCGACAGCCTTCGCTTTTTTAGAATGCTAACCACAGGAATGACTGAGACTGGAGAATAAAACCGCGGGTTCAAGGGGGAATGGCAGAAACAACAAGGGCGCAGTATGAACTGCGCCCTCAAACAACTAACAAATAAAATCTATTATTAGGGAGAGCGCCCCTCGGTGCGCTAGGCCCGGGTATCTCAATAAATTAGATCGCTTCTTCGTCCTGCTCGCCGGTACGGATGCGCACGACTCGCGCCACGTCGAAGACAAAGATTTTGCCGTCGCCGATTTTACCGGTTTGTGCAGTCTGCATAATGGTCTCTACGCAGGTATCGACGATATCGTCGGCCACCACGATCTCAATTTTCACCTTCGGCAGAAAATCGACCATGTACTCCGCGCCACGGTACAGCTCGGTGTGGCCCTTCTGGCGGCCAAAGCCTTTCACTTCGGTAACGGTCATCCCGGTAATGCCAACCTCAGCCAGCGCTTCACGAACATCATCCAGTTTGAACGGCTTGATAATAGCGTCGATCTTTTTCATCTTGTTTCCTTTACCAATTTTTGCGGCCAAAGCCGGATGTGATTGGGTAGCGGCGGTCTTTGCCGAAATTGCGAGCGGTGATGCGCGGCCCAACGGCGGCCTGACGCCGTTTGTATTCGTTGATATCCACCAGGCGAATAACTTTGCGCACGATCGCCTCGTCGAAACCTTCAGCCACCAGATCAGCGACCGACTTATCGCGCTCGACATAACCTTCCAGAATCGCATCCAGAATGTCGTACGGCGGTAGGCTGTCCTGATCGAGCTGATCCGGTGCCAGCTCGGCGGACGGCGGACGATCGATAACCCGCTGCGGGATCACGTATGAGACGGTATTGCGGTATTCGGACAGCTTGAACACCAGCGTTTTCGGTACGTCCTTCAGCACGTCGAAGCCACCCGCCATATCACCATACAGCGTGGCGTAGCCTACGGCCATCTCGCTTTTGTTGCCGGTGGTCAACACGATGCTGCGGCGTTTGTTGGACAGCGCCATCAACACCACGCCACGGCAGCGTGCCTGCAGGTTTTCTTCGGTGGTGTCGCGTTCGGTACCGGCAAACATTGGCGTCAGCTGGCCCATAAAGGCATCGAACATAGGTTCAATGGAGACGATGTCGAACTCAATGCCGAGGATTTCCGCTTCTTCCTTCGCATCGGCGATACTGATATCCGCGGTGTAACGGAACGGCATCATCAGCGCCTGCACTTTGTCTTTGCCCAATGCATCGACGGCAATCGCCAACGTCAGCGCCGAATCGATACCGCCGGACAGCCCCAACACCGCGCCCTTAAAGCCGTTTTTGGTCACGTAATCACGCACCGCCAACACCAGGGCTTCGTACACCTGTGCCAACTGCGGCAGCTCGGCGGCCGGAGCGGTCATCGGCACCACCTCCAGCTCATTGAGCTCAAGCAGGGTCACCTGCTCGGCAAACGCCGTCAGGCGGTGGGTCATGTTGCCAGCTGCGTCGAATACCTTCGAGCAGCCGTCGAAAATCAGTTCATCCTGCCCACCGATCTGATTCAGATACACCAGCGGCAGATGAGTACGCTGGCAATGACCGGCCATCAGCGTCTTGCGGATATACGGCTTTTCACGGTTGTACGGCGAGGCATTGATCGACAAAATCATTTCGGCACCGGCCGCCTTGGCGGCATCCACCGGTTCCGGGAACCACAAATCTTCGCAAATCAGCAGGCCCAATTGATAGCCTTTCAGCTCTACCACACAGGTTTCGTTACCGGCCTCGAAGTAGCGTTTTTCATCGAAAACGCCGTAGTTCGGCAACTGCTGCTTGAAGTAACGCGTCAGCAACTGCCCTTCGGAGAACAGCGACAGCGCATTATACAGCTTGTCGCCTTCGCGCCACGGGTGGCCAACCAGAATGGCAACCTCGGCGGATGCCTGCTGCAAACGGTGCAACTGCACGTCACAACGCTGATAAAAATCGTTGCGGTACAGCAGGTCTTCCGGCGGATAGCCGGAGAGCGCCAACTCGGTGAACATGACCAGATCGGCTCCCGCCTTCTGCTGCTCTTGCACGGTTTGCAACATGCGTTCGGTGTTGCCTTCAATGTCACCGACCAGCAGATTTAGCTGGGCCAGTGCGATGGAAAGTGATCTGCTCATTGTTTAGGATCCCGCTTAATACGTTCCATGGTGCTCTGTGTTGGGCCATGCCGCAAACAAGAGAACGGAGTGTAAATCATTCCGCCGCGTTTGTTGAGAACCTGCGCGCGCAGGCTGCGGCGGAAAACATCATTCTTTAAAATCGTTGGCGTCCAGTTCATGGCGCGACAGCAATTTATAAAACTCGGTACGGTTGCGCCCCGCCATGCGCGCGGCCTGGGTCACGTTACCCTTGGTGATTTGCAACAGCTTGCGCAGATAGTGCAATTCAAACTGATTGCGCGCCTCGACAAAGGTCGGCAAGGCGGTATTTTCGCCTTCCAGCGCCTGCTCAACCAGCGCTTCACTGATCACCGGCGCAGAGGTCAAGGCCACACACTGTTCGATCACGTTCACCAGTTGGCGCACGTTGCCCGGCCAGGTGGCGGTCATCAGGCGTTTCATGGCATCCGTTGAGAAACTGCGGACAAACGGCTTATGGCGCTTGGCGGATTCACGCAACAAATGATTGGCCAGCAACGGGATATCCTCGGCCCGCTCATTCAACGCCGGGATCTTCAGGTTCACCACGTTCAGGCGGTAGTACAAATCCTCGCGGAATTCGTTTTTCGCCATCGCCTTTTGCAGATCGCGGTGAGTGGCGGAAATAATGCGGACGTCAATGTCCAGATCGCGGTTGCTGCCCAGCGGGCGCACCTTGCGCTCCTGCAAAACTCGCAACAACTTAACCTGCAGTGAAAGCGGCATATCGCCGATCTCGTCGAGGAACAGCGTGCCGCCTGCCGCCGCCTGGAACAACCCCTCGCGGCTGCTGACCGCGCCGGTAAAGGCCCCTTTGGCATGGCCAAACAGTTCGGACTCCAGCAACTGCTCCGGTAACGCGCCGCAGTTAATGGCGATAAAGGCCTTCTTGCCACGCGGGCTGGCGCCGTGGATAGCCTGTGCCAGCACCTCTTTACCAGTGCCGCTGTGGCCGTTAATCAATACGCTGACGTCCGACTGCGCCACCATTTTTGCCTGCTCCAGCAGGCGCAGCATAATCGGGCTGCGGGTGACAATGTCTTCACGCCAGCTGTCATCACCGGCCGGCAGTGACAACGACAGCGCATCGTCAATGGCTTTGTACAGCGCATCGCGATCCACCGGTTTGGTCAGGAAGCTAAATACCCCTTGCTGGGTAGCCGCCACCGCGTCCGGGATCGAGCCATGGGCGGTCAGGATGATCACCGGCATGCCCGGCTGATGCTTTTGGATCTCGACAAACAGCGCCATGCCGTCCATTTCATCCATCCGCAGGTCGCTGATCACCAGATCAATCTTCTCACGCCCTAACAGGCGCAGCGCTTCCTGGCCGCTTTCGGCGGTAGTGACATGGAAACCTTCGCTGGTCAGGCGCATCCCCAGCAGCTTGAGCAGGCTGGGATCGTCGTCAACCAATAACAAATTGGCCGGTTTGCGTGCGGTCATTGCGCGTGAGACTCCTTGTTAGCGGGGGGCGGCGCGTAAGTGTCTTCCGGCTCCACCGGCAGGGCGGTGCCCTTCTCCGGTTCAGCGTCCGACTCTTCGGCCTTGGCCGGCGCGACTTTCTTACCCGTGGCGTCGGTTTTTTGCTGTGTCCCGCTGTTGTCCGGGATGTCACTCTGCAACTGCTTGCGTGAAGAGAGCTGACGTTCGATATCGGTCAGGTTTTCCAGCTTGCGTGAAGTATCCTGCAGCTGCGCCTGTAGACGCACCTGGCTCTGACGCAGCGTATCGATCTGGCTGTCGGAGCTTTCCTGCAGGTGCTGATAGCGTGCCTTTTCATCAAACAGGGTGATCTGCAGCACCTGCTGTTGACGCCACAGCTGCAACAGCGGGCGCAGGGAACTTGGGAACTCCATGCGATAACTGTTCAGGCGATCGATCATCTGGCGGCGTTCGCCCGAGGTCGGCTCGGCGCTGCCCAACAGAATGCTTTGCTTGAAAATACCGTCCCAACTGTTGCCGGGCAAAGTTTTCGCCAGCGCACGCGCCTGGGTTGAACCGATACGATCGGCGCAGTCCATGGCGCGCAGCCAGTAAAGTGAGTTATTCAACGCGTCTTTTTCGTCGAGCGGCCACAGGGTGTCGCACGCTGCGATGCGGTAATCCACCACTTTGGTGTCCGGGATCGCTTCCTGCTGCGGCTGATTCAGGCCACCGCTGACCGCACGATCGACGCAGCCCGCTAGCAGAAACGGCATAAAAAGAACGCTGCCTAAAAAGGATAATCGACGCTTGCCGAGCGGCGTGCCCTGTGTGGCACGCGGTGAACGTTCGGTCTGCGAGAGACGAAGGCGTTTAGACCATGTGTACATTATTATTCATTCTCGGCGGTTAATGGCAATTCAATACGGAAGCAGACGTCTGCGCCGGCGACTTCAACCAACTGCAGTTCGCCACGCATGCGGCGGATACAATCCTGCGCGATGCTCAACCCCAGACCGCTTCCTTTTACTGCCCCTTTTCGCTGGTGACTCCCCTGGAAAAAAGGCTCAAAAATCATGGTTTTCTCGGCTTCGGGGATCGGCGTGCCGCTGTTAGCGACATCAATCTGCACCCTTTGCCCAACCTGACGGCTGCGGATCCAAATGTTACCGGATTCCTTGCCGTAGTGCACCGCATTGGAGTAGAGATTATCCAGCACGCGCATTAATAGCGTAGGCTCAGCCCAGCAGATTTCCGCATCCAGTTGGATCTCGGTGCCGATCATTTTTGCCCGCGCCGGCAAACTGTGCGCAGCCACCACCATTTCGACCATCCCTTCCAGCTCGACATTCTCATGTTCTGCCGGACCATCGGCCAGTTTGCGGTTGTAATCCAGCAGTTGTTCAATCAGTTGCTGCAGGTGGCGACTGCTGCCGTCGAGAATGGCCACCACCTCTTTTTGATCTGAGGTCAGCGGACCGGCCACTTCGTCCGCCAGCAGTTCGGTGCCCTCACGCATGCTGGCCAACGGCGTCTTCAACTCATGCGAGATATGGCGCAGGAACTCATGCCGCTGCGACTCCAGCCACGCCAAACGTTCACTCAACCAGATAATGCGCTGTGCCAACGAACGCAGTTCACGCGGCCCTTTAAATAAGGCGGTACTGCCCAACGCCCGCCCTTCCCCCAGACGGTTGATCATTCGCTCGACCGCTTTTACCGGGCCGATAATCATCCGGGTAAACAGCACCACCAGCATTACGCTGACCAGGAACAGCATCAGCGCCTGCCAACCGAAGAACTGGCCGCGCTCGGCGATCGCCTGCTGCAACTGCTGGCCGCGAGAGAACACCACGGCGCGCGTGGCCTGTACCATCTCGGCATTGGAGCGCGAGAAAGACTCCAGCAGCGTCGAAGCCTGCGAGTCCGGGCCGCTGTTCTGGCATTTAATCGCCGCCAGTTGGGTTAGCAGGTCGCGCAAGGTTTGATAATAGCGTTCATCCGGCAGGATCGGCGCGTGGGCATCGAGCATCTGCGAATACTGTTTGCGCTGATTCTGATATAGCCGAGCCAGGGTAGGATCGACCAGCACGCAGTACTGGCGATAGCTGCGTTCCATTTCCAACGCCACGCTGGTCATCGCCTCACTACGTCGCGCATCCACCAGCGTGGTGCGGTTGATGTCCGCCGCCTGAGCGCTGAGATGATCCAGGCTCTGGTAAGCCTGATAGGCCAGAACCAGCAGTGGCAACAACACCAACAAGAACGCCATCAGCACCAGTTGGCGCAGTGAGCGGGGAAATAAACGCCATCTTTTCAACGAAATCATCTCATTGTCTCTAGTCTGCTCCGATGCTAACCGAGTCGCCGATGAGAGGAAAGCCCGGCGTTCAGCGGAGCGTCCGGAAAATACAGGTCAGCGAGCCATAAGTAGGAGTTTGTGTTTGAAACTATCGATAACGGATGAAGATAGAGGTAGGCATAACGTTAAGGTTTGACGCTGGGGCAGGGCTGCCCCATCGCAAGAAAGTGTGGATGCCCTTGAATCTCGTCCCCAGGGTGATGTAGCACAAGGCTGGCATCGAACAGGACGAATAACATCCGTAAGTATCCGAGATTGATGAACATTCATCACAGTTGGATACAGGCGGTGCCTCACTCCACGTGTCGCCCGATGCTTGATAAAGCGCTTGCGCGTCTGTTATCGGTTTGGTTGGACGATAGGCACCATTTCTTTGGCATCATTCGGAGGCTTATGAGGCAACTGTTCCGTCTAAATACGGGGCCGTCATAAAAAGTTGAATGAGCAACTGGGAAGAATAATGCACTTAGCGTGCCAACTTTTCAAGTTATTTTTAATTCACTGATATATATGGATAAAAATTTAATTCTTTGTCAAAAACCGCTAATTAACGCCACATCGGGTGAAGAAAAAAACGTCATCCTGTCGTCAAAAACCGACAACTTAAGCCAGTTAATTTTTAACCATTATAAATCAATTAGTTAAATGTCTCTTATTAGAGACAGAGAAAGTGACCTCTGTCGCAAAATGCAGACAATCGCCAGCGCGCAGAACAATAAAAAGGGGCGCAATCTCTTGCGCCCCTCGGGCTAGAGCTAAATGCTCGCTTAACCCAGCTGTTTACGGGCGTTGCGGAACATGCGCATCCACGGGCTGTCTTCGCCCCACTCTTCCGGATGCCACGAGTTGCTGACGGTGCGGAATACCCGCTCTGGATGCGGCATCATCACCGTTGCGCGGCCATTGGTACTGGTCACTGCGGTGATCCCGTTCGGCGACCCGTTCGGGTTCGCCGGGTAGGTTTCCGTTATCTGTCCGGCATTATCGACAAAGCGTAATGCCACCAGGTTATGGTGTTCCAGCGCTGCCAGATGCGCAGCATCACGGACTTCGACGTGCCCTTCACCGTGCGATACGGCTATCGGCATGCGTGAGCCCGCCATGCCCTGCATGAACAGCGACGGGCTGGCCGCCACTTCCACCAGGCTGAAACGCGCTTCAAAACGGTCTGACAGGTTGCGTACGAAGCGCGGCCAGTGTTCAGCACCCGGGATCAGGTCGCGCAGGTTCGACATCATCTGACAGCCATTACACACGCCCAACGCCAGGGTTTGCGGACGGTGGAAGAAGGACTCAAACTCGTCACGAACGCGATCGTTGAACAGAATCGACTTCGCCCAACCTTCACCGGCGCCCAGTACGTCACCGTATGAGAAGCCCCCGCAGGCCACCAGCGTATGGAAGTCCTGCAGGTCACGACGGCCTTCCAGCAAATCGCTCATGTGAACGTCTACCGCATCAAAACCGGCGCGATGGAATGCCGCAGCCATCTCAACGTGAGAGTTAACCCCCTGCTCACGCAGCACCGCCACTTTAGGGCGCGCGCCCTTGGCAATGTACGGCGCAGCAACGTCTTCTTCCGGTGCGAAGCTCAGTTTGACGTTCAGGCCAGGATCGCGTTCATCCTGCTTGGCCTGGTGCTCCTGATCGGCACATTCCGGGTTATCACGCAGACGCTGCATCTGCCAGGTAGTTTCCGCCCACCAGGTACGCAGCGTGGCACGGCTTTCGCTGTACACCGCTTTATCGCCCTGAGTAATCACAAAGCGATCCCCGGCCTGCACGCTGCCGATGTGGTGAACATTGTCCTTCAGGCCGTGCAGAGCAAACACCTGCTGCACCGCTACAAGCTGGTCAGCCGTGACCTGGATCACCGCGCCCAACTCTTCGTTGAACAGCGCAGCCAGTGCGTCGTCGCCCAGCCCTTTGATATCCACCTGCACACCGCAGTGACCGGCAAACGCCATTTCCGCCAGCGTGACCAGCAGGCCGCCATCAGAACGGTCGTGGTATGCCAGCAACGCACGATCGGCCACCAACTGCTGCATGGCATTGAAGAAGCCCGCCAGTTGCTCAACATTACGCACGTCGGCCGGTTTGTCGCCCAGTTGACGATAAACCTGCGCCAGCGCAGTGGCACCCAGCGCGTTATGGCCGTTACCCAGATCTATCAGCAGCAGCGCGCTGTCACCTTTATCGGTGCGCAACTGTGGCGTCACCGTGTGGCGTACGTCTTCTACGCGAGCAAAGCCGGTGATCACCAGTGACAACGGCGAGGTCATTTCGCGCTGTTCGTTACCTTCCTGCCAGCGGGTTTTCATCGACATCGAGTCTTTGCCCACCGGAATCGTGATGCCCAGAGCAGGACAAAGCTCTTCGCCCACCGCTTTCACCGCTTCATACAGGCCGGCATCTTCACCCGGGTGACCGGCTGCCGCCATCCAGTTAGCAGAAAGCTTCACACGCTTGAGTGAACCGATCTCGGTTGCCGCCAGGTTAGTCAAGGCTTCTCCGACCGCCAGGCGGCCAGAAGCGGCGAAGTCCAGCAGCGCCACCGGCGCACGTTCGCCGATCGACATCGCTTCACCGTAGTAACTGTCCAGGCTGGCGGTAGTGACCGCACAGTCGGCCACCGGGATCTGCCACGGCCCCACCATCTGATCGCGCGCCACCATACCAGTCACGGTACGGTCGCCAATGGTGATCAGGAAGGTTTTCTCTGCGACGGCCGGCAGGTGCAGAACACGGTTGACCGCATCGGTCAGGGTGATCTCGTCGCGCTGTAGCGGCTGGCCTTTGGCCTGCAGACGGGTCACGTCACGCGTCATCTTCGGCGTTTTGCCCAACAGCACGTCCAGCGGCATGTCGATCGGTTGGTTGTCGAAATGGCTGTCGTTAAGCGTCAGATGCTGCTCTTCGGTAGCTTCACCGATCACCGCATAAGGTGCGCGCTCACGGCGGCAAATCTCGTCAAACTGCGCCATCTGCGCCGGGGCAATCGCCATCACATAACGTTCCTGCGATTCGTTACACCAGACTTCCAGCGGGCTCATGCCCGGCTCGTCGTTCAGGATATCGCGCAGTTCGAAACGACCACCACGGCCGCCATCGCTGACCAGTTCAGGCATGGCGTTGGACAAGCCGCCGGCACCGACATCGTGGATAAACAGAATCGGGTTTTGCTCGCCCAACTGCCAGCAACGGTCGATCACTTCCTGGCAACGACGTTCCATTTCCGGGTTGTCGCGCTGTACCGAGGCGAAATCCAGATCGGCGTCGGACTGGCCAGAGGCCATAGAAGATGCCGCACCGCCGCCCAGGCCGATATTCATCGCCGGACCGCCCAGCACCACCAGTTTGGCACCGACGGTAATTTCTGCTTTTTGTACGTGGTCGGCACGGATGTTACCGATACCGCCCGCCAGCATGATCGGCTTGTGGTAACCACGCAGTTCCACGCCGTTATGGCTGTTGACCTGCTCTTCATAGGTACGGAAGTAACCCACCAGCGCCGGACGGCCGAATTCGTTGTTAAATGCCGCGCCGCCTAATGGGCCATCGGTCATGATGTCCAGTGCGGTAACGATGCGGTCCGGTTTGCCGAAGTCCTGCTCCCATGGCTGTTCAAAGCCGGGAATACGCAGGTTGGAAACCGAGAAGCCCACCAGACCGGCTTTGGGTTTGGCACCGCGACCGGTAGCGCCTTCATCACGGATCTCACCGCCGGAGCCGGTAGCAGCACCCGGCCATGGGGAGATCGCCGTTGGGTGGTTATGGGTTTCCACCTTCATCAGGATATGGGCTTCTTCCTGATGATAATCATACTGACCATTTTCCGGCGCGGCGAAGAAACGGCCGACCTGCGAGCCCTCCATCACGGCCGCATTGTCTTTATAAGCCGACAGCACGTAATCCGGCGTCTGCTCGAAGGTGTTTTTGATCATTTTGAACAGCGACTTCGGCTGCTGTTCACCGTCGATGATCCAGTCGGCGTTGAAAATCTTATGACGGCAGTGCTCAGAGTTGGCCTGCGCGAACATATAGAGTTCGATATCCGTCGGGTTGCGCCCCAGACCAGTAAAGGCATTCAGCAGATAGTCGATTTCGTCCTCGGCCAGCGCCAGACCCAGCTTGAGGTTGGCCTGCTCCAGCGCGCTGCGCCCTTCCCCCAGCATGTCGACCGCCTGGTAAGGTGCCGGCTGATGCTGAGCGAACAATTGTTCGGCCTGTTGCAGACTGCTGAAGACGGTTTCCATCATGCGGTCGTGCAGCAGTACGGCAAGCTGTTGCCATTGTGCTTCGGTCAGCGCCTCAGCCTTGACGTAGAACGCCAGACCGCGCTCCAGCCGCAGCACCTGCTTCAAACCGCAGTTATGGGCAATATCGCTGGCTTTGGAAGACCACGGAGAAATGGTACCCGGACGCGGCGTCACCAACAGCAGGCGGCCTTCAGGGGCATGTTCGGCGAGAGAGGGGCCGTACTTGAGCAAGCGAGCGAGCTTGGCGTGCTCTTCGGTATTTAACGGTGCGCTAACATCAGCAAAGTGGACGTACTCGGCGTAGATATCACTGACCGGGAGTTGAGCGTCCTGGCAGCGGGACAGCAGTTTGGTAACACGAAAAGCCGACAAAGCGGGCGAACCACGCAGTATTTCCATAATCAAAGTTCTCTCGTCTTCGAAGCAACTGACTTCAGCACTTCATTGGGCGCAACAGGGGGAAAACGCGCGCCATTATAGAGAATCTACGCCGCCGACGAAACCGTTTGCGTAGCTATTATTAATAAAAGCTGTCTGCGTCGTCGAATTGTCATAACGTGTCAATAAAGTTGCACGCTGGCGTTTTGTTGCGCAAAATGCCCCGGCACTGTTGATTTAACCATAAGAAAAGACTGGTAAGCCGTCGGCAGTGCATGTGTGCCACCACTGGATAACTATTTGAAACGCCTTAAAATAAACTACATTCTAATCGGTGTTGTTACCTTGCTTCTGGCGCTCGCCCTGTGGCCCAATATTACCTGGCGCGGCGGTCAGGGCGGGCAACTCGAAGAGATCAAATCCCGCGGAGAGTTGCGTATCAGTACGCTAAACTCGCCGTTAACCTATTTCACCACCAAGCAGGGGCCGAGTGGCCTCGACTATGAGCTGGCAAAACGCTTCGCCAACTATCTGGGGGTGAAACTGGTGGTGATCCCGCACAACAACATTAATGACCTGTTTGACGATCTGGACGATGACGACGCCGACCTGTTGGCCGCCGGGCTGATCTACAATCAGGATCGGCTCAGCCGTGCGCGCACCGGCCCGGCTTATTATTCCGTTTCCCAACAGCTGGTCTATCGCCTGGGTACCGCACGACCGAAAACCTTTGCCGACATTAAAGGCAAACTGGCTGTCGCCTCCGGTTCTGCACACGTCAGCACCCTGAAACAGCTTAAGCAAAGTAAATTCCCGGATCTCAGTTGGGAAGCCTCCAGCGATCTCACCTCCAAAGAGCTGTTGGAGCAGGTGGCCGACGGCAAGCTGGATTACACCCTCGGCGATTCTGTCACCATCGCGCTGTTGCAACGCATCCACCCGCAATTGGCAGTGGCGTTCGACGTCACCGATGAAGAACCGGTCACCTGGTATCTCAAACGTGGTAGTGACGACAGCCTGTATGCGGCGATGCTGGACTTCTACAGCCAGATGGTTGATGACGGCACGCTGGCACGGCTGGAAGAGAAGTACCTTGGCCACGTCGGCAGTTTCGATTACGTCGACACCAAGACTTTCTTGTCCGCCATCGATTCAGTCCTGCCGACCTTCCGTTCTCTGTTTGAAAAGTACGCCAGTGAGATAGACTGGAAGCTGCTGGCGGCCATTGCCTATCAGGAATCACACTGGAACCCGCAGGCAACCTCACCAACCGGCGTACGCGGCCTGATGATGTTGACGCGAGCCACCGCCGACGGACTGGGGGTTAACGATCGTCTCGACCCCGAGGAAAGCATTCAGGGCGGTGCCCTCTACCTGCAAAGGTTGATGGCCAAGGTGCCCGACAGCGTGCCGGAAGATGAACGTATCTGGTTCTCACTGGCGGCCTACAACATGGGCTGGGGCCATATGCTCGATGCCCGTAAGCTGACCAAAATGCAAAAAGGCAATCCGGACAGTTGGGTCGACGTCAAACAGCGCCTGCCGATGCTCAGCCAGAAACGCTACTACCCGCAATTAACCTACGGCTATGCACGCGGGCGCGAAGCCTATAACTACGTGGAAAACATCCGCCGCTATCAGGTTAGCCTGGTCGGTTATTTGCAAGAAAAGGAGAGGAAGGCGGCGCAGGAAGCGGCCGAGCAGGCGGAACTGGGGAAAGGCTATCCCGCAGTGACGCCGGAGTTGGCACTGAACTTCTGATTATTCAGGGCTGTTATCCATATCGCTGCGCTGCGCCTGCTTCAGCGCCTTTTTCTGCTCACGACGCAGGCGGAAAAAGTTGCTCAGCGTGGCGGCACACTCCTCGGCCAGTACGCCGGACAGGATCTCCACCTGATGATTCATCCCCGGATGGCGCAAAATATCCACTAGCGATCCTGCCGCACCGGTTTTGACATCGGCCGCGCCGTACACTAACCGACGAATACGGCTGTGCACCATCGCGCCGGCACACATCACGCAGGGCTCCAGAGTCACATATAAAGTTGCGTTCAGCAGACGGTAGTTCTGTAACACCGTCCCGCCTTGTCGCAACGCCATGATCTCCGCATGCGCCGTCGGATCGTGGCGACCAATCGGGCGGTTCCAGCCTTCGCCAATCACCTGATTATCCAGCACCAGCAACGCGCCTACCGGCACCTCGCCCTCTTCCTGCGCACGCAGGGCCAGCCGCAATGCCTGACGCATCCAGTACTCATCATTATATTCAGTCATTGCATCATTCCTCGTGCACTTTGCGGCGGGCATTATACACAGTACCCCCCTTTTGTCGCAGCCACTCGACTATACTGGCCGAATAACAGTGTTTTTCAGGGACAGGAAACATGAAATTCAGCAAAAAGAATGCCGTTGTGGTGCGTAAAGCGCTGGACGGTTGGGTGGGTGAAGGCGCACTGACCCCGCAACAACAGCACCAACTGCTGCAACATGTCGAAGTACAGCCCTTCGACTGGCGAAGACTGGCGCGTTATGCGTTTCTCGCCGCGTTGGCTTCGCTGGTGATTGCCATCAGCAGCCTGTTCGCCGACAGCGAGCTGCTTTACCGGCTGGGTGAACTGTTCCGCTTCGATGCACCGGTACGCATGACAATGGCAGCCGTGGTGGCCGCCCTTGCTTATGTCTGGGCGCTGCGCCGTCGCCGCCGTCATCCGGGAAAACGCTATGGCAATGAAGCGGCGCTGTTTGTTGCCGTGCTGTTTACCGCCTGCGCCCTGTGGCAGATGGGCGTCTGGCTCGATAACGGCAGCGGTCGGGTTTCCCTGCTGCTGATGTTTGCCGCCCTGTTGTATGCTGTGATTGGCTGGCTCAGCCGCTCCGGGTTGGTGTGGTGGTTTGCCTTGCTGTCACTCGGCAACGCCTTCGGTGCCGAAACCGGCTATATGTCCGGCTGGGGAGCTTATTGGCTGGGCATGAGCTTCCCAATGCGCTTTATCGCCTTCGGAGCAGTATTGATCGCCGCGGCATTGCTGTTGCGGCCCCTGCTCGCCAGTCGCGGGCTGGAGCGAGTTTCGCTGGCGATGGGTTTACTGTATCTGTTTATTGCCCTGTGGTTGCTGTCGATCTTTGGTAACTATGGCGACCTCGACAGTTGGTACAACGCGCGTCAGATTGAACTGTTCCACTGGAGCCTGTTGTTCGGTCTGGTCGCCATCGGCTGCATTTGGCTGGGGCTAAAACGTGACGACGGCATGCTGCGCGGGTTCGGCCTGACTTTCCTAGGCATTAACCTCTATACCCGCTTTTTCGAGTTTTTCTGGGGCACGATGCCAAAGGCGATTTTCTTTGTGCTGCTCGGCCTGAGCCTGTGGGCGTTAGGCCACTACGCAGAAAAGATATGGCAACTGGGCCGCAAACCGCACGACCTGACCGATGATTAACATCCGGCCACGTCTGCAGCGCAGCGAACAGCAGGGTGGTTTAAAAGACAACGGGTATACCGCGAAATTGCGATAGATCATAAACACTTAATAATTAGCGTAGTAATGTTTAAGGCAAGCAATAAAGCTTTTATCAAGGAGTGACTTATGGCTGCCTCAACTTTCTTTATCCCTTCCGTCAATATGATTGGTTCCGGCTGTCTGGACGAAGCGGCAAACACCATGAAACAACAGGGATTGCGCCACGCATTGATCGTGACCGACAAAGTGTTGAATAACATTGGTGTGGTTGCCCAGGTTCAACGGTTGCTCGCCGCACAACAGATCGAAAGCTGCGTTTATGACGGTACTCACCCTAATCCAACCACGCTGAACGTAAAACAGGGCCTGGCCCTGCTGCAAGAACACCACTGCGATTGCGTAGTTTCTCTTGGTGGCGGCTCGCCACACGACTGTGCCAAAGGCATCGCGCTGGTCGCGACCAATGGCGGAGAGATCAAGGATTATGAAGGTGTCGATCGCTCCGCCAAACCGCAGTTGCCGATGATTGCCATCAACACCACCGCCGGCACCGCGTCTGAAATGACCCGTTTTTGCATCATTACCGATGAAGCACGCCACATCAAAATGGCGATTGTCGATAAGCACGTCACCCCAATCCTGTCGGTCAACGACCCGCACCTGATGGCCGGTATGCCAAAAGGACTGACCGCCGCCACCGGGATGGATGCATTAACCCACGCGATTGAGGCCTATGTTTCCAGCGCCGCCAACCCGATTACCGATGCCTGTGCGCTGAAAGCCGTCACCATGATTGCCGAATCGCTGCGCGACGCGGTCGCCGACGGCGGCAATATGCAGGCACGTGAAAATATGGCTTACGCCCAGTTCCTGGCCGGAATGGCCTTCAACAACGCTTCTCTCGGTTATGTGCACGCCATGGCGCACCAACTCGGCGGTTTCTACGATCTGCCGCATGGGGTGTGTAACGCGGTGCTGCTGCCCCATGTGCAGGAGTTCAACGCCCGGGTTTGCGCGCCACGGTTGAAAGACATCGCCGTCGCCATGGGGCTTGATGTGAAGCACCTTAACGACCCACAGGGCGCTGCTGCCTGTATCGCCGCCATTCGTTTGCTGGCAAAAGACGTCGGCATCCCGGCTGGGCTGCTCGATTTAAAAGTGAAAGAACAGGATTTCGATACGCTGGCGGCCAATGCTTTGAAAGATGCATGCGGTTTCACCAACCCGATACAAGCCACCCACGAACAGATTGTCGCCATCTTCCGCGCGGCAATGTAATCCATCAAAAACCGCAAAGGGCGGATATTCCGCCCTTTGTTGTTATTCCAGCTGTTGCAGCTCACCCAGCTTGCTGACCCGCCAACGGTGCTCGCAGAAATACAGCAAAGGGTTATCCTGCTTGCTGTCGCTGTAGCCGCTGTATAGCTTGAGCGGCGCGCCGAGACGCTGCTCCAACTGAGTCACCTTCTGTACGCCCAGGCAACGCAGAGCCAGTACCCAACCACCGTAACGCCGTAAAATACGGCTGCCCACCAAATGTACCTGCGGCAGAAAAGCAGAATCCTGATACACCTGCTCCACCAGTCGCTCCGGCGAACCCGTGATCAGCCATACCTGCGCATCATGCACTTCGAGGTACTGGCGCAGACGCATTTGCACCACCGGGAAAGCGGTCACCTTATCGCGAAAATAACTGACAAAGCGCTGTTCCAATGCCTTTAAACGGGCCTCTGAGCGACCAAAGGTAATTGACCACAACAGCACGCTCATCGGCCAGCGGGCGGCGCGCCCCATCACCAGCAGTGTCAGCCCGACAACCGGCAACAACGGCACTACCAGCAACAAATTCAATGGCAGATGGCGTAACAAAAAACGCAAGAAACTGCCAAACATGTCTTCCTGATGCAGCGTGCCGTCCAGATCAAAGAACACCACACGGCGGCCCTCCTCGGCCTGCTGGTTCTGTTTCTCGCTCAAGCGCTACTCCTCAGGATCGTTGAATCCCATTATCCAGGTGAAAATAAATCCAGCAGCAATGGTAATCACCAGACCAGCCAGATACAACATCACCTTACCCGAGACAATGGTTAACGCCAAAGGTAAACCCGAGATGCCGAAGGTGATCACCGTCGCCACCTTCCAGTAACTGATCAGCGCACCACCCACTGCTCCGCCGAGACAGGCGGCGATAAAGGGCCTCCCCAGTGGCAAAGTCACACCAAAAATCAAAGGTTCGCCAATGCCAAGAATGCCGACCGGCAGCGCCCCTTTGATCACCTTTTTCAGGCGGGCATTACGGGTTTTCATTAATACTGCCAGCGCGGCTCCGACCTGGCCGACCCCTGCCATGGCCAAAATCGGCAACAGAGGATTAGAACCGTGAGCCTGTACCAGTTCGACGTGGATCGGCACCAGCCCCTGATGTAAACCGGACAGGACCAGCGGCAGGAAAAGCCCGGACAGTACCGCGCCCACCAGCAAGCCACCTTTATCGATCGCCAAATTGGCGCCGTGGGCGATAGCGTCCGAAATATAGCCGCCCAGCGGCTGCAGGATCACAATTGCCAACGATGCGGTGACCAGCGTGGTGATCAGCGGGTTAAGGATTAACTCAATAGACTCCGGTAGCCAATTACGCAGGCGCTTTTCCACCCAGCACATCAAAGCCACCACCAGCAGTACCGCGATGACCCCGCCACGGCCAGGCTGCAACGCCTCACCGAACAGAGTGATCTGCGCCAACGCCGGGCTGGAGAGAATACCGGCCATGACGCCGCCCATCGCCTGTGAACCGCCAAACACCCTGGCGGCATTAACCCCCACCAGAATATTCATGATGGCAAACACTGCGCTACCGAAAATCGCCAACAGCCCCAGCACGTTGGGGTAATTCACTGCCAGCTCACCGGCAATATCCGGCCGTTTCAGCAGGTTAATGATGCCGGTAATCAAACCGGAAGCGATGAACGCCGGGATCAACGGAATAAAGACATCGGCCAGTTTTTTCAGCGCGCCGCTCATTGGCGCGGCATACTTTTGCTTGGCCTGAGCCTTGTTGCGGGCAACAGGATCCCCGACTGCCACCGCCGCCGGTGCGCCGGTGAGCAGTGAACGCATGGCATCCACCACCTTGGCGGCGGCCCCCGGACCAACGATGAACTGGTGCTGATCGCCCTGTTTGATATAGCCTTTAACGCCCGATAACTGTTTGAGCGCCGCTAAATCAAGGCGTTGCTCGTCGCTAACTTCGACGCGCACCCTTGTCATGCAGTTCTCCAGACGGAGGATATTCCCCTCGCCGCCAATGCCCGCCAGAATCTGTGTCGCCAGTGCCGTTGTCTTGTCCATCGCCCGCCCCAGGAGTGGTTTAGCGCGTCAATGCCGCGCGCAAATAGCCGTCGTGCTGCTGTAAGCGCTGCTGCGCCTCTTCAGCATCAATGCCGGCCAGAATCATCAGGATTGCCGGTTTGACTTCAAAACCGGTTTGCGTCAGCGCCGCTTCGGCCTGACTGCGCTCGGCACCGGTGGCTTCCACCACGATGCGGCAGGCGCGATCCACCAGTTTTACGTTGGTGGCCTTCACGTCCACCATCAGGTTTTCATAGACTTTACCCAGTTTGACCATCGCCCCGGTCGACAGCATATTCAGCACCAGTTTCTGTGCGGTGCCGGACTTCAAACGCGTCGAACCGGTCAGGGCTTCCGGCCCCACCACCGGTGAAATCGCCACCTGCGCCTCATGGGCGATTGGCGAATCCGGGTTACAGGAAATCGCCGCCGTCGCGCAGCCCAGCTGTCGTGCATAGCGCAGTGCACCAATCACATAAGGTGTCCGCCCCGATGCTGCCAGCCCTACCACCATATCCGTGGCGGTCAAATCCAGCGCAACGAGGTCAGCCTCGCCCAGTGCCGCATCATCCTCCGCACCTTCCACCGCTTTGAGCAACGCGCCCGGGCCACCGGCAATCAGCCCGATCACCATGCCATGCGGCACGCCGAAGGTCGGCGGACATTCGGAGGCATCCAGCACCCCAAGGCGGCCGCTGGTGCCGGCCCCCAGATAAATCAATCGCCCACCGGCCTTCAACGCCGCGGCCGCCAGATCCACCGCTTGTGCGATGGCCGGCAAAACTTTTTCAATCGCCTCCGGTACTTTGCGGTCTTCCTGGTTAAAACAGCTCACCATCTCCAGCGTCGACATCTCGTCCAGCCCCATGGTGGCTGGGTTGCGGGTTTCGGATACTAATGCGCCTAAGTTCATCTCTTCACCTTTGAATTTTTAATTCACAAACTTAAATCATTATTTGAATATTTTATTCAACAAAGCGAGCGCTTTTTGCTATTTTAAAGACTCGCTCACAAAAAATTTTCACTGCGCGTTTTCGCTATCGACGTGGCAGAATGGCGTCTGGTTTTCAGGGAAATATCAATGAGTACCCTTCTTCGTATTCGCCAGATGTATCCAACGCTGGCTCAAAATGACCGCAAACTGGCGGACTTTCTGCTGCATAACGCCGAGCAGGCGCGCCATCTCAGCTCACAAAAGCTGGCCCAACTGGCTGGGATCAGTCAGTCGAGCGTGGTGAAGTTTGCTCAGAAGATGGGCTATAAAGGCTTCCCGGCGCTAAAACTGGCGCTGAGTGAAACCCTGGCACAACCGCAAACAGAACCCGCGGTGACGGTGCACAACCAGATCCTCAGCAGTGACGCCCTGAAAACCGTCGGAGAAAAACTGTTGGTAGAGAAGCAGGCAGCACTGCGCGCCACGCTGGACATCAACAGTGAGGAACGTCTGCATCAGGCGCTGGAAATGTTACGTCAGGCGCGAAGGGTTATTCTGCTGGGAATTGGCGCTTCCGGCCTGGTCGCCAAGGACTTCTCCTACAAACTGATGAAAATTGGCGTGATGGCGGTGGCCGAGCAAGATATGCACGTCCAGTTGGCAACGGTTCAGGCGCTGGATAAGCGGGATTTGCTGTTGGCAATTTCGTTCAGCGGTGAGCGGCGGGAAATCAACCTGGCAGCGGAAGAAGCCCGCCTGGCCGGCGCTAAAGTGCTGGCGCTCACCAGCTTCTCGCCGAACGGTCTGCAACAACGCGCCGACCACTGTTTGTATACCATTGCCGAAGAACCCAATACCCGCAGCGCCGCTATTTCTTCCAGCACCGCTCAATATGCCCTCACCGACCTGCTGTTTATGGCCTTAATCCAGCACGATCTTGATCATGCCCGCAACCGAATAAAACATAGCGAACAATTAGTGAAAAAACTCGTCTGAGTCGTATAATGCCCAGGCCACAAATACCAGGATATAAAAAGCATATCTAAAAATAGAGTGTGTGGTGTTTATTGTTTAAATTCCGCCCGTAATTTGAACAGCTATGGACAGCAATATATTGATAATAGAGTTTATGAAAACACATACAACTATTTTAAATAGAACCCACATACTCGCAACATCCCCCGTGGCCCGCAACTTTTTGCTCTTCGTTGTCGCTTCATTGATATTAATAAAAGCGATGGGGTATGGCGGCACCAAAGGGGCTGATATCCTGTTTATTTCCCTTAGCCTGTTATTATTATCTGCCATCCCCCTCACGCGATATTTTCTGGTTATCCCCTACATTATATTCTGTGCCATTTATGCCCCTGTAGGGATGATCTACGGCCCACCTTCAGTCTCCGTGGTGTCGGCCCTGTTTCAAACCAACATGGCGGAAGCCATCGAGTTTCTGCGCGCCATACCTGCAGGCTGCTATTTGTTACCTTGCGCCACACTGCTCACATTGTTTATTCTTGCTCGCTATAGCTGGCAGCGGCCACTATCGACTAAAAAGATAGTGCCATTTTTGGTGATTTTTATCGTTTTGCTGTTCGCCAGAATACTCAGTGGAGGAATGGGAAACCTTAAATTAGTGGATTTCTTTTCCTCGCTAATTTCTTCATACCAGAACTACAACCAAAAAATGGCAGAAATTGATGTCAGTACGCTTTCACAACCCAGTTGGCTCCTTAATGGCGTTAATAGTAACAAGGCTAACTATGTCATTGTGGTTGGCGAAAGCATGCGCAGGGACTATATGTCATTATTTGGTTATCCGACGCCGACGACCCCTTTTCTGGATCACGTGAACGGGACCTTTTACAGTAATTATATTTCCACCGCGCCGAACACCTTCGAATCTCTGCCAAGAACCCTGGCATTGAGCGACGGAAAAACACATCATATTGCGGATAATATTATCACCCTGGCAAAAGCCGCAGGACTGCATACCTATTGGTTTTCCAACCAAGGTTTGATTGGCCAATTTGATACGCCGATCTCCAAAATAGCCATGTTTAGTGATGAGCATCAGTTCCTGAAAAAAGGAGATTACCAATCACGCAATACCGATGACGATGAACTGCTGCCGCTGTTGCAAACGGCACTGGCCCATAATGGCGTGGGGAACCTGTATGTTCTGCATATTATGGGATCTCACCCGGACTTTTGCGAACGCCTCGGTGGTGAGCCGCCGATTTTCACCAGCGATAACGCTGAGCTCGCTTGTTACCTTTCAACCTACCGCAAAACGGACCGTTTCATCGAGCATGCTTATCAAATGCTGCAGGCGACTCACTCTCCGTTTAAATTATTCTATTTCTCTGACCACGGTCTTTCCCACCGTGAGATTGACGGCAAACTTTACCTGCGCCATGGCGGTGGTACCCGGCAGAATTATGAAGTTCCGCTGCTGGTGCTTTCTGATTCAGACCGGCAACGGACCCTTATTGAGGATCCTTACAGCGCCTTTGACTTTATCAGTCTGTTTGCCCAACAAGCTGGGATTACCATTGCCCAGCCACAATTGTCTTCAGCGGTAACGGCACAAGGCAAGAGGCATGTCTTCAATGGTCAGGAAATGGTTGATTTTGATCAGTTGGCCAACGACCCGCCAGCGTTACTATGACACCCCGGTTAACCGTATTTGCCGCTACAGGTGGAAAAATGCCCAGGAAAATGGGTTTTATGATAGATTGCGCGCCTGTTCGTGTGCACCGATTAAAAGATAACTGATATGGCACTGCTGATTACCAAAAAATGCATCAACTGCGATATGTGCGAGCCGGAATGCCCTAATCAGGCCATTTCGATGGGCGATGATATCTACCAGATAGATACCGAACGCTGCACCGAATGCGTTGGCCATTACGATATTCCCACCTGTCAGCAGGTGTGCCCAATCGATAACACCATTGTGGTTGACCCGCAGCACAACGAAACCAACGAGCAGCTGTGGGATAAGTTTGTGGTATTGCATCACGCCGACCGACTCTGACCGCTGCTGTCAGATCAACAAGGGCGCCAACAGGCGCCCTTTGGTTTTACAGCCGAATAAGACT
This sequence comes from Serratia proteamaculans, assembly GCF_008830365.1. GTDB lineage: Bacteria > Pseudomonadota > Gammaproteobacteria > Enterobacterales > Enterobacteriaceae > Serratia > Serratia proteamaculans. Next base: position 218,303 of record NZ_WBKI01000005.1, read on the forward strand.
ATTACCCTTCGATAATCACCGTAGCACAGGCATAGCGGCGTTCATCGGCCAGCGAAACGTGAATGGAGGTCACCCCCATTTCCTGCGCCAGTTCGGCGGCACGTGCATGCAGACGAATATTCGGCTTGCCGAGCCCGTCGTTGAACACTTCAAACTGATTAAACGCCAGACCGTTGCGAATACCGGTACCAAATGCCTTGGCAACCGCCTCTTTCACCGCAAAACGCTTGGCCAAAAAGCGCACCGGCTGCTGATGCTGCTGGTACAGCTGCCATTCGGCTTCGCTCAGTACGCGACGTGCCAGACGATCGCCACTGCGCTCCACGACCGCTTCTATGCGCGCCATTTCGACAATGTCGGTACCCAGCCCCAGCACTGCCATTAGCGACGCGCTTCGCGCATCAGCAATTTCATGTCAGTCACCGCTGCCGGTAACCCACACATCACCGCCTGGCCGATAATAGCGTGGCCGATATTCAACTCATGCATTTCAGGCAGGGCAGCGATCGGCTGAACGTTATGGTAAGTCAGGCCATGGCCGGCGTTGACCTTCAGGCCTTTCTCAGCGGCGTAGGTCGCGGCAACTGCAATACGGCGCAGCTCGGCTTTTACTGCCAGTTCGCCTTCGGCTTCTGCATAGGCGCCGGTATGAATCTCAATATAGGGTGCTCCTACAGCGACCGCCGCATCGATTTGGCGGTGATCCGGATCGATAAACAGCGAAACCAGAATGCCGGCCTTTGCCAGTTGCTCAACCGCGACGGCCATTTTGTCTTGTTGCCCGGCAACGTCCAGTCCACCTTCGGTGGTCACTTCTTCGCGTTTTTCCGGCACCAGACAACAAAAATGCGGCTTTAACTCTATGGCGATATCCAGCATCTCATCGGTCACGGCCATTTCCAGATTCATTCGGGTCTGAATAGTCTGGCGCAAAATGCGAACATCGCGATCGGTGATATGACGGCGGTCTTCGCGCAGGTGTACGGTGATCCCGTCGGCACCGGCTTGCTCGGCAATAAATGCCGCCTGTACCGGATCCGGGTATTGGGTTCCGCGCGCGTTACGTAACGTGGCGATGTGATCGATATTGACGCCCAGCAGCAAATCAGCCATGACAACCCTCTAAAAAACGATTTTCAGTGGCCGTAGTTTACACGCGGGGACAGTGGTGCAAAAGGGGAAAAGGTCAGGCGTCGTCGACCGGCGAATCCGGCTGTTTGCGGACAAACTGACGAAACAGCTCGCGGCTCTTCAGCGGTTTACCGCCCAGGTAAGGTTTGAGCGCCATGCGGGTGAAACGTTTGGCTGCGCGTAAGGTGTGCACATCGGGAAACTGGCGCTCCGCCAATGCACGCAACTCACGGCCGGTAAAGCTGTAATGATCAACCACCAGGCTGGCGATAAAGCCTTTTTCCTCGCGGTAGCGATAGGTCATGCCGTCATCTACCGGCAGGCCGCTGCCGGCGCAGTGCAGGAAATCCAGGCCGTAGCCCAGATGATTCAGCAAGGCCAATTCGAACTGACGCAACGCCTGCTCCGGCGAAACATCTTCTGCCGCCAGCGCCTGCAAACATTGCAGATAATCGAAGAATAATACCGAATAGTTGGCCTCCTGCTCCAGCACCCGTGACAGCAGTTCATTCACGTACAGGCCGCTGTACAACATCATGCCGCTGAGGGGTAAACCAAGGGAGACCGCTTCGGCGTTGCGCAGCGTTTTGACTTCGCCACGACCGCCCCAGCGCACCAGCAGGGGAGTAAAGGGTTGCAGGCAACCCTTTAGATTGGAACGGCGACTGCGCGCGCCTTTTGCCAGCAAACGCACTCGCCCATGACCTTCGGTAAACATATCCAGCATCAGGCTGGTTTCACTGTACGGTCGTCCGTGCAGGACGAAAGCGCGCTCCCAGCCGTCCATTGGATAGTTTATTTCAGGTCGTCGGTATAGCCCAGGCTACGCAACGCACGTTCGTCGTCCGCCCAGCCCGATTTCACTTTCACCCACAGTTCCAGATGCACTTTGGTTTCAAACATCTGTTCCATATCCTGACGGGCTTCGATACCGATGGTTTTGATCTTCGCGCCCTTGTTGCCAATGACCATTTTCTTCTGGCCTTCGCGCTCAACCAGGATCAGTCCGTGCACGTTGTAACCACCGCGCTCGTTCGGAACAAATTGTTCGATCTCAACCGTCACCGAGTAAGGCAACTCTTCACCCAGGAAACGCATCAGCTTTTCACGGATAATTTCCGACGCCATAAAGCGCTGGGAACGGTCGGTGATGTAATCGTCCGGGAAGTGGTGTTCAGCTTCCGGTAGCACCTTGCGCGCGATAGCCGCGATAGTGTCCACGTTCATGCCTTTTTCGGCAGAAATTGGCACTACGTCGAGGAAATTCATCTGCTGGCTGAGGAACGCAATGTGCGGCAACAGCTTGGATTTGTCGGTAACGTTGTCGACCTTGTTGATCGCCAACAAGACAGGACTTTTCAGGCTGCGCAGCTTGTTGACCACCATTTCATCATCGGCAGTCCAGTTAGTGCCTTCTACCACGAAGATCACCAGCTCGACGTCGCCGATTGAGCTGCTGGCCGCACGGTTCATCAAACGGTTGATGGCGCGCTTTTCTTCGATATGCAGACCCGGGGTGTCGACGTAGATGGCCTGATAGGCGCCATCGGTATCGATACCCATAATGCGGTGACGGGTCGTCTGTGGTTTACGCGAGGTGATGGAGACTTTTTGCCCCAACAGTTGGTTCAGCAACGTGGATTTGCCCACGTTGGGGCGACCGACTATCGCAATAAAACCACAGTATTGTTTTTCTTCGCTCATTCAAGCTCCAGCTTTATTAACGCTTGTTCCGCTGCCGCTTGTTCGGCTTTACGGCGGCTTGAGCCGGTTCCCACTACGGGTTCGCTCAAACCACTCACCTGACAGTGGATAGTAAACTCCTGATCGTGCGCCTCACCGCGAACCTGCACCACCAGATAAGAAGGTAACGGCAGATGACGACCCTGTAAAAACTCCTGCAAACGGGTTTTTGGGTCTTTCTGCTTATCACCGGGGCTGATTTCGTCCAACCGACTGCGATACCAGTCCAAAATCAGTCGTTCAACAGTTTGGATGTCGCTATCCAGGAAAACGCCGCCAATTAAGGCTTCCACCGTATCCGCCAGGATTGATTCGCGGCGGAATCCACCACTTTTCAGCTCACCCGGGCCGAGACGCAGACATTCGCCCAGATCGAACTCACGTCCCATCTCCGCCAGCGTATTACCGCGCACCAGCGTGGCGCGCATACGGCTCATATCGCCCTCGTCTACGCGAGGGAAACGCTGGAACAGCGCATTGGCGATGACAAAACTGAGAATGGAGTCACCCAGAAACTCAAGACGTTCATTGTGTTTACTGCTGGCGCTACGGTGAGTTAACGCTTGCAGTAAGAGCTCCTGCTGTTGAAAAGTGTAGCCCAGCTTCCGCTGCAGCCTATTTATTACGATGGGATTCATGAGTTACCAATAGATCAAGAATGCGTCAAAAACTTGCAGCATACGGAACAGGCCTGCTTCGCTGAAAGCCAATCCAAAGCTGTTTCGTTTGCAGTGGCCCCCAACAGGGAGCCAACTTTTTATCGCTCGAGCCGGTATTCTACAACGAGTGGAAATATAATGCTGCGTTAATAGACGCCGGATTAATGAATTCCACCGATGCGGCTAAATCTTACGCCGGTAGGCCATTCGCCTTCCTGCTTTTCAAAACTCATCCAGATAGCCGTGGCCTTACCAACCAGATTTTTCTCTGGTACGAAGCCCCAATAACGGCTGTCGGCGCTGTTGTCGCGGTTATCACCCATCATGAAGTAATGACCCGCCGGCACAACCCACTCCGCCAACTGTTTACCCGGCTGCTGGTAATAAGCGCCCACCTGATCCTGCGTGCCCGGCACGGTCAGAATATGGTGAGAAACATTACCCAGACTTTCCTGGCGTTCACGCAGACGGATGCCCCCCTGCGGCACGTTTTCGCTCAGCGGGATTTGGTAGAAACCGTTGCTGGCTTCGCCCATGCCGCTGCGGCTGAACAACTGGACAAAGTCGCTTGGCTGCGCATCGTTGTAAGTCACGGCCAATGCGGTATCGCATGACTGCCCGCTGTTACACGAAGGCTGAACCGTCACACGCTTATTGATTGGATCGTAACTCACACGGTCGCCCGGCAGGCCCACCACACGCTTGATATAATCCAGTTTCGGATCCAGCGGATATTTAAATACCGCAATATCACCGCGTTTCGGATGACCGGTTTCAATTAGCGTGGTCTGGGTAATAGGATCTTTAATGCCGTAGGCATATTTCTCCACCAGAATAAAATCACCAATCAACAACGTCGGCATCATAGAACCGGACGGGATCTGGAAAGGTTCGTAAATAAACGAACGCACCACAAAAACCAGCAACAATACCGGGAAAACCGACGCACCGGTTTCAATCCAACCCGGTTGTTTCGCCACTTTTGCCAGCGTTTTATCGTCTACTGCGCCCGCAGTCTGTGCATTCACCGCCGCAATCTTGGCTTGGCGGGCCGGCGCCCATCTGAAGCGCTCAAAGGCCCAGATGATCCCGGTAACCAATGTGGCCAGTGCCAGGATCAGGGCAAACATATTCGCCATGCAAACTCCCTAGTTACGCGACTCTATCGCTGTTACTTACTTGTCCTTGCCAACGTGCAGAATGGCCAGGAACGCTTCTTGCGGCAACTCTACGTTACCGACCTGCTTCATGCGTTTCTTACCGTCTTTCTGTTTCTGCAGCAGCTTCTTCTTACGGCTGACGTCACCGCCGTAGCATTTAGCCAGAACGTTTTTACGCAGCTGTTTCACCGTCGCACGCGCGATGATATGGGTTCCGATAGCGGCCTGAATGGCAATATCGAACTGCTGACGTGGGATCAGCTCTTTCATCTTCTCTACCAGCTCACGGCCACGGTACTGCGAGTTGTCGCGGTGAGTGATCAGCGCCAGCGCATCCACGCGCTCGTTGTTGATCAGCACGTCGACACGCACCATGTCAGAGGTCTGGAAGCGTTTGAAGTTGTAATCCAGTGAAGCGTAACCACGCGAGGTGGATTTCAGACGGTCGAAGAAGTCGAGCACCACTTCCGCCATCGGGATTTCGTAGGTCAGCGCAACCTGGTTACCGTGGTAAACCATGTTGGTCTGCACACCACGTTTCTCGATACACAGGGTGATCACGTTACCCAGGAACTCCTGCGGCATCAGCATGTGACATTCGGCGATCGGCTCACGCAGCTCTTCGATGTTATTCAGTGGCGGCAGCTTGGATGGGCTATCAACGTAGATAGTCTCTTTGCTGGTGGTTTCCACTTCATACACTACCGTTGGCGCGGTGGTGATCAATTCCAGATCGTATTCACGCTCCAGACGCTCCTGAATGATCTCCATGTGCAGCAGGCCGAGGAAGCCACAGCGGAAGCCGAAGCCCAGCGCGGTGGAGCTCTCTGGCTCGTAGAACAGGGAGGCGTCGTTCAGGCTCAGTTTGCCCAGGGCATCGCGGAAGGATTCATAGTCGTCGGAGCTGATCGGGAACAGGCCAGCATAAACCTGCGGCTTGACTTTTTTGAAGCCCGGCAAGGCTTTGTCTGCCGGTTGACGAGCCAGTGTCAGGGTATCGCCCACCGGTGCGCCAAGGATGTCTTTAATTGCACAGACCAACCAGCCTACTTCACCACAGTTCAACACGTCGCGATCGACTCGTTTCGGGGTAAAGATGCCCAGGCGATCGGCATTATAGGTTTGGCCGGTGCTCATCACCTTGATCTTGTCGCCCTTGCGCATGGTGCCGTTCTTAACGCGCACCAGGGAAACAACACCCAGGTAGTTATCGAACCAGGAGTCGATGATCAGTGCCTGCAGTGGCGCTTCCGGATCGCCTGCCGGGCTCGGAATATCACGCACCAGGCGTTCGAGCACTTCTGGCACGCCGACGCCAGTTTTGGCCGAGCAACGCACCGCATCGGTAGCGTCGATGCCAACGATATCTTCAATTTCCTGCGCAGCGCGATCGGGATCGGCAGCCGGCAAGTCAATTTTGTTCAGCACCGGCACCACTTCCAGATTCATATCCAGTGCGGTGTAGCAGTTAGCCAGCGTCTGGGCTTCTACGCCCTGCCCGGCATCAACCACCAGCAGTGCGCCTTCACAGGCGGCCAGTGAACGGGAAACTTCGTAGGAGAAGTCAACGTGTCCAGGCGTGTCGATAAAGTTGAGCTGGTAGGTTTGGCCATCCTGCGCCTTATAATCCAGCGTCACGCTTTGCGCTTTAATGGTGATGCCACGCTCGCGCTCAAGATCCATAGAATCGAGCACCTGCGCGGCCATTTCACGTTCGGACAAGCCACCGCAAATTTGGATAATACGGTCGGACAGCGTCGACTTACCGTGGTCAATGTGGGCAATAATGGAGAAATTTCGTATATGCTTCATTATAAAAGTTTTTCTGCCTTGGTATTTCTGAATTACTCGCCTATAGAAACCCGCATGGACCTAAAGCGACAGTGAATGGGTTCGGCCGTCTTGCGCCTGAATCGCTGCATTCTACATGCCACAACACTGAAAACCTAGCGATCGGTGCAGTGAAGGCATTCTATTATGTACACTTTAATGTTACAGGGCGCTCCGGGTTATGAAAGCAGATGTTAACAAAGCCCAACGCAGTCAAAACGGTCAGTTATGATAACCTTTCCTTCTCCTATCCCCTCACCTGTCGCCTGCGGGATAGGGCATTAATACATAACCGCCAATAACGCAATAAACCCCCTCCTAATTCTGGATAAAATAATATCCGGATCAACATCTTAGAATTGCACTTCACTCCCCAGGCTTTAGGAAAAACCCGATATACGCTGACCGGTTGCTTCTATAGAAATGTGGGTGAACACCGCGATAAAACATAATTCAGGGCACTACATCGGCATGCCCACCGGGGTTCATCAGCCTATCTCTGCGTATTGATTGGAAGGTGCATAATGATCGATAAAGGGCCAATGCTGAGCCGGCACGACTTTTCAAAGGTCAATTGGGGCATTCTGGCAGCGGCGGCGCTGTTGTTAACTCTCGGTGCGGCACTGCTGTTACTGCCACTACTGAGCAACATGGATGAAAATGAGGTACTGACCTTACTGCAAACCGGCGCAGCAACTATTGTACTCGGCTGCACTTTGCTGGCGCTGCGCCATTGTCTGCGGCCAACGTTGACCTATCGCCTGTACGAGCACGGTGTTCGGGTGATTAACCCGCATAGTCATAAAGAACGATTTATCCCCTTTGAAAAAATCGGTGATATTTATCGTTTTCGCGGTGGGCGTCTGTTTGGCGGGGTATTCGATGTGATGGCTTTCCGCACCTCGGCTGAACAGCCCTGGTGCCCGGTATTCAGCAATGTTTCCCACTCCTGGCGGCTGGCAGATACCATTATCGCTCAGCAGATCCAACAGCGTGGGCCGCAAGCCTTGAATGCGCTGTATCAGGGGGAAATGCTGTCGTTTCACTACCTCAGCTGCGGCGCTCGCTGGCTGAATCAATTACTGCCTGGACAGCGGAAACGACCGTCAACCCAAACACTGAGTCTGAGCTCAACGGCACTGATCACAGCACAGGGATCTATCCCGATTGAGCAGATCCGCGAACTGGAAAATAATCCGCAGCGCGGCACCATTCGCCTGCTGGATAATCAGGGCAATGCGTTATTTACCATCGGATATTTTTCGCTGCTCAGCGCCGATCTTTTTATCGCGCTGCTGGAACATATGATCTACACCCGCATCACCGCCTACCATAACCCGGCGATGACGCGGCAGCAGTTTTAAAGCTGAGGTGAGTTTTCCGTCTGCAGGCGCATGGCCCCAGGCGGTAAACCAATTTGCAAAACGATGGGTTGGTAATTCGCCCGTTCACCGAGGCGATGTGCCAGACTGCGTGCCAGCATAAAGGCCGCAACCCCGCCAAGCAGTGCGCCCAGCGCGGCAGATGCATCGGTGCCCAGCCAGTATTGCAACAGGCTGCCCCCCAGCATCATGCCCAGCAGCGGCGTCAGATAAACCAGCATTGCTGAACGCAACAGGCTGCCTTCAGCAATGCCCACCTCAACCCGCTGGCCCGGCTCGAGCGGCTGCTCAATACGCACCTGCAGTTGGTGTTCGGTTTCCGGCACCAGCTCATTCAACGCGCGCGCGCCACAGCCAGAACGGGCCGTACAACTGCCACATCCTGCTTTCGGCTCACAGCGCAGCAGCGCAACACCTTGTTGCCACGAAACAACCGTAGCCCACTCTTTCATCATTGTGGTGGCACCTTGAAGGAAATGCTGTCAGCAATTCGTTTAGCCGTCGCCGGCGGCAATTCGCCAACGATAGTGATCTCATTGCCGTTACGGACTTCGGTCTGGATAGTGCGACGCCCCTGACGATAATACTGCTGACCGACACCGCTGCCCGCAGGGCTGACGTTAACCGAGAAGCTGAACAAACCATCGCTGTAGAGCCGTGATTCAACAGGTTCAGTCACGTTCGGCAATTTGCGGCGGTTACGTGCAATTTCATCCACCCCAGCCGGTAACCAGCCCGTGCTCCAGCTCAACTTGATTTTATCCACTGCAGGAAGCGACAACAACGGTGGCAGGCTAGCCTTGATCAGCCCCTCCATTGCACTTTGCACCTGCGGCCCGACCACAAACGAAATCACCCGGTATTGCTCCAGCGTTTCGCCGTCGCGGTCGATCAAATCCACCCTCAGCGGCAGCTTGGTGGCTTCATCCATCCAGACAATATAGCTATAGCGTGAACCATCGCGAGCCACCACGCGGATCACTTCGCAGGGACGATCGGAAATGCGGGTGCTGCCGACGGAGATGAAATCGTAATATTTCGCCAGGCGGTCAAAATCAGCATAAACAATGGCCGGCAACGCATCGACGATGTGATCGCCAGACAGCGTGAAGGGCTCCAGGCCGGGTTCGAAATAGCTGATCCCCCCGCCGCGCTGCAGTACTTCACGGCGTGGGCCGTCCATATGCAGTAATTGGCCGAGCGGCTGCTGGTCGATCATCGCGTGGCGGTAGCGCAGCGATTCGATCCCCTGCTTGCTGATGCTGATATAGGCGAGTTCATAATTGAGCGAACGGCTGGCACTACTCATCTGTTGTAACAACGCCCCGGACGCAGAGGGCTGCGCCGGGGCGATGTTTGAGTAGAACAGGCTGCCCGTCAATAGACAGACGGAGAACCAAAGTTGCTTCATTACTGCTGTTGCATTCCTAAAGACTGAGTTCCGGGTACCTGAACGGCAGCCTGTTGTGGGGTGCTTTGCTCAAGCTGCAGCCGATCAGAATGCAAACGACGTTGCAACTCATAATCTTGCAGCATAGCGTTAATGCGTTTGCGTTGTTCCTGCACCTGCTGCTGTTGACCGCTGCCGGTGGAGAAACTGTCTGCCGGCACGCCAAGGCTAACCGGTGACGCCTGCCCCATGATCGGCAGGGTATTGAATGCCGGTGATTCAGCAGCGCCAGATTGTGCAGCCGGTTGATTGTATTGTTGGACGCCTACAATCACCGCCAGCGACACGCATGCCGCCATACCAATCTGTGTGATCTGGCTAGCCCAAGGGCGAACTTTGTGCCAGAACGGCATTTTCTGCCAGGTGTGCGGTTGCGGCTGAGATTCTGGAACTGCAGAAGGAACCAGACGTGCAGGTTCTTTCTCAAGTGCAGCAGCAACACGATCTGCGATATCGAGATGCATGACTTGTCCGATATCACCCCGTAGTGTGTCACGTATCAGGTGATAGCTCTGCCAGCTTTGTTGAAGCGCCCTGTCTTTAGACAATGAACTCAGTAGCTCGCTGTCGAGCGATTCTCCATCCATCAGAGCGGAAAGCTTTTCTTTCTGCATGCCTAAGTACCCTTCCTGTGTTCGCCATTGCTAACGTTGAATCAGCGGTTGAACTTTATTATCGATAGCCTCCCTGGCGCGGAAAATACGCGAACGTACGGTTCCGACCGGGCAATCCATGATGGCAGCTATTTCTTCGTAGCTTAGACCATCCAACTCCCGCAGGGTAATCGCCATGCGAAGATCCTCAGGGAGAGACTCAATGGTACGGAAAACTATCTGTCTCAGTTCTTCTGACAACATTAAGTTCTCAGGGTTCGAAATTTCTTTCAGTGCGCCCGCACTTTCGTAATTTTCGGCATCGTTGGCATCCACATCGCTGGATGGCGGACGACGGCCCTGAGCCACCAAATAATTTTTTGCCGTATTCACAGCAATTCGATACAACCAGGTATAAAAAGCGCTATCCCCACGGAATGATTCCAGTGCGCGATAGGCTTTAATAAACGACTCCTGTACCACATCCGGCACATCGCCCTGCGGTACATACCGAGAAACGAGACTCGCCACTTTATGCTGGTAACGAATCACCAGTAAGTTAAACGATTTCTGATCGCCCTTTTGGACCCGCTCAACCAGAACTTGATCCGTTAACTGCTCGCTCATCCGAGGTAAACTCTCCCCAAATCCGTCTCCACGCGTAAAATTGTACTGCCAGCCATACATTATTTTCCTGAGCAAGCACTCGCTTGGAGTTCATACAGAACACGAAGTTCCGTATTGCCATTGTTTTTTATGTTGATGTCACCCATCCGTGGCTTTTGCCCGGACAATTAGGCTAACATGAATTTCACTCTTCTTCTGCACACATCATACGCTATGCAACCATCATCTGAACATGTTAGCGATGTACTGATCGTCGGCAGCGGTGCTGCCGGCCTGTCACTGGCGTTGCGCCTGGCGCAGCATTGCAAGGTTACCGTACTCAGCAAGGGGCCACTCAACGAAGGCGCCACCTTTTATGCCCAAGGCGGGATCGCCGCGGTTTTCGATGAAACGGACAGCATTGCCTCACACGTTGATGACACTTTGATTGCCGGAGCCGGCCTGTGTGACAAAGACGCCGTTGAGTTTATCGCCGGCAATGCTCGCCACTGCGTGCAGTGGTTGATCGATCAGGGAGTCTTGTTCGACACCGAGGTCAACGCTCAGGGCGAGGCACATTACCACCTGACGCGGGAAGGCGGGCACAGCCATCGCCGTATCCTGCATGCGGCCGATGCTACTGGCAAAGAAGTAGAGACCACCCTGGTTGGGAAAGCAAGCAACCACCCGAATATTTGCGTGATGGAACGCCGTAATGCGGTCGATCTAATCACCTCAAACAAAATTGGCCTGCCGGGCACCCGTCGTGTCGTCGGCGCCTATGTCTGGAACCGCGAACGGGAGCAGGTAGAAACTTACCGCGCCAAAACGGTCGTGCTGGCGACAGGTGGTGCGGCCAAGGTGTATCAATACACCACCAACCCGGATATCTCTTCCGGAGACGGCATCGCCATGGCCTGGCGCGCCGGTTGCCGGGTCGCCAACCTTGAATTCAACCAGTTCCACCCGACCTGCCTGTTCCACCCGCAGGCACGTAACTTCCTGCTGACCGAAGCGTTACGCGGTGAAGGGGCTTATCTGAAGCGCCCGGACGGCAGCCGCTTTATGCCCGATTTTGACCCACGCGGCGAACTGGCACCGCGAGACGTCGTGGCACGCGCCATCGACCATGAAATGAAGCGTCTGGGTGCGGACTGCATGTATCTGGACATCAGCCATAAGCCAGCCGAATTCATTACCCAGCATTTCCCGATGATCCATGAAAAACTGCTGACGCTGGGCTTTGACCTGACAAGCCAGCCGATCCCTATCGTCCCCGCAGCGCACTATACCTGTGGCGGCGTGATGGTCGATCAGCACGGCCGCACCGATCTCGACGGGCTGTACGCCATTGGCGAGGTTAGCTACACCGGCCTGCACGGGGCCAACCGCATGGCGTCAAACTCACTGCTGGAATGCCTGGTTTATGGCTGGTCGGCGGCAGAAGACATCATGACGCGTCTGCCGTTTATCAAGCTGGCCAAACAGCTACCGCAGTGGGATGAAAGCCGGGTGGACGACGCCGATGAGCGAGTGGTGATCCAGCACAACTGGCATGAGTTGCGGCTGTTTATGTGGGACTACGTAGGGATCGTGCGCACCACCAAACGACTGGAGCGCGCGCTGCGCCGCATCAATACGTTACAGGCAGAAATTGACGAGTACTACGCCAACTTCCGCATCTCCAACAACCTGCTGGAACTGCGTAATTTGGTGCAGGTGGCAGAGTTAATCGTCCGCAGCGCCATGGAGCGTAAAGAAAGCCGCGGGTTGCACTACACGCTGGATTACCCGGATCTACTGCCGGAAGCGCTGCCGACCATCCTGCAACCATAATGATACCGTCAGGGCACCCATAAAGGTGCCCTGTTCATTTCAGTAGAACAGGTAAAAATCGGTAATCAGACGGCGGAAATCATCGGTGTAACTGCCATCGTCCAACTTGATAGCCAGTTTCTGTTCGGTTTCTTGTTCGGCGGGCTGACGCGTCAGGGCCAATAATACCCGATGCATTGGCGTATCCGCGCGATCGCTGACATTCAGCCGCTGCGCCGTATGCCAGCCGCGTAACTGTGCATTGCTTTCGAAAGCGCCACCAATATCATGGGGCAGCACTACGCAAAAAATCCCCTTCGGTGCGATCAACTGCTCCGCACTGGCCAACAGAGCATCGTGGGTCAGGGTTTCGGTATAGCGTGCGTTGTGGCGCGCCTGGTCACGGCAGGCAACCGCTGGCTCGAAATACGGCGGGTTACTGACGATCAGATCGTATTCACCGGCATGATGCTGGGCAAAATGATGAATGTCCTGTGCATGGACCTGAATGCGCTGCGGCCAGGGGGACTCCTGCACATTGTCACGTGCCTGTGCGACAGCAGCCTCGTCCAGTTCCACCGCGTCGATCAGCACGTTCTCGGCCGAACGCTGCGCCAGCATCAGCGCGATCAATCCGCTGCCGCTGCCGATATCCAGCATTCGTTGCGCCTGCGCCAAGGGTGCCCATGCACCGAGCAACACGCCGTCGGTGCCCACTTTCATTGCACAGCGATCGTGAGCAACAAAAAATTGTTTGAAGGTAAAACCGCCGCGACGCGGAGTAAAACTCGCTTTCGATTGAGTGCTCACAATAACCACCTGAATACAAAACTCGCGTAGCATAAGGCAATCTGATTTTTGGGAAAAGACATGCTTTCCGCTTAAATAGGTGAAGAACGCGGCCAACCCGTCTATAATCGGCGCCCCAAGTAGAGGTAGACCATGACAGTAACCAATTTTTCCGAGCTCGAACTCGATGAACGCCTGATAAACGCCCTGCGCGATAAAGGCTACGAACGCCCAACCGCCATTCAAGCCGAGGCGATCCCGCCTGCGATGGATGGGCGCGACGTATTGGGTTCGGCGCCGACCGGCACCGGCAAGACCGCTGCATTTTTGCTGCCGGTATTGCAACATCTGCTCGACTTCCCACGCAAGAAGTCCGGCCCACCGCGCGTACTGATCCTGACCCCGACACGCGAGCTGGCGATGCAGGTAGCCGATCAGGCACGTGAACTGGCTGCTCATACTTCGCTGGATATCGCTACCATCACCGGTGGCGTCGCTTATATGAACCACGCAGAAGTCTTCAGCGAAAACCAGGACGTGGTCGTTGCCACTACCGGTCGTCTGCTGCAGTACATTAAAGAAGAAAACTTCGACTGCCGCGCGGTAGAAACTCTGATCCTCGATGAAGCCGACCGTATGCTCGACATGGGCTTCGCGCAGGACATCGAAACGATTTCTGCCGAGACCCGCTGGCGTAATCAGACCCTGCTGTTCTCCGCGACGCTGGAAGGCGATGCCATCCGCGAATTCGCCGAACGCATTCTGAAAGAGCCGGTAGAAGTCGAAGCTGACCCGTCACGCCGCGAGCGCAAAAAGATCCTGCAGTGGTACTACCGTGCAGACGACGTAGTGCACAAAACCGCCCTGTTGGTGCATTTGCTGCAGCAACCGGACGTGCAGAAATCTGTGATCTTCGTGCGTAAGCGTGAGCGCGTGCATGAACTGGCAGCCTGGCTGCGCGAGGCGGGCATCAACACCTGTTACCTCGAAGGTGAAATGGTGCAGGCCAAGCGTAACGAAGCGGTAAAACGCATGATGGACGGCCGTGTCAACGTGCTGGTCGCTACCGACGTTGCCGCTCGTGGTCTGGATATCCTGGATATCACCCACGTGTTCAACTTCGACATGCCGCGCACTGCGGATACCTACCTGCACCGCATCGGCCGTACCGGTCGTGCCGGACGCAAAGGCACCGCAATCTCGCTGGTTGAGGCACACGACCACCTGCTGTTGGGCAAAGTAGGTCGTTACCTGAACGAGCCGCTGAAAGCGCGGGTGATCGAAGAGCTGCGTCCATCAACCAAAGTGCCAAGCGAAAAAAGCAACGGCAAACCTTCCAAGAAGGTGATGGCCAAGCGCGCTGTCGACAAAGAAAAGAACAAAGAAAAAGCCAAGGTGAAAGTACGCCATCGCGATGCGAAAAACGTGGGCAAACGCCGCCAGCCAAAGGCCAAGCCTGAGGGCAACGGCGCGAAATAATGCTGCCGTAGTGAAAAAACCGCCTCCATTGACCTGAAGGCGGTTTTTTTATACCCGTTACGGCTGCACGTAATGCGTCGCCCGCTGATGGGCTTTCAGCCAGGCATTCAGTTGACGGTAACGATCGCGCATGTCTTCACTTTGCAACGACGTCGGCGTCTGTGAGAAATAGAACTGGAAGGTCACTCCCTGCTGGTTACGGGCTTTTGCATCGGCCCCGGCCTGCAATAGCATCAACGCCAATTGCGGTGCATTGATTTTTGCCGCTACGTGCAAAGGTGTATCCCCCAACCGATCGCTCAGCGTAACATCCGCCCCAGAGACCAACAACAACCGCAGTTGCTCCTCTCGTCCCGCCAATACCGCAGCCGCCAACGGCGTGGCACCGGTTACCGCATTACGCGGGTTAACCGCCACACCCTGCTCCAGCAACAACCGCAAATACTGCGGATCCTGCACCGCCGCGGCGGTATGCAGTGCGCTGTTGCCATCCAGCCCCGGCGTGGCGGCATCGGCCCCCAGCTCTAGCAGTGAGCCCAGACTTGACGGTTGCTGCGACAGTATCGCCCATTGCAGCAAGGTGACCTGACGGTCGCCCTGCTCGCGCAGTCGCCCCTGCGTGGCCTGTTCGGCAATACTCTGCACATCACCGCGCGCCACCGCCTTAGCCAGCGCCGCATTGCCGTGTCCGTTAAACGGAGAGATATCCTGATTCATCTGTTGTTCCTTAGCCATCATCAGCAAACCGGCGATCGCCGTCAGCAGCAGCATGGCGATAATTAACGCCTGCCGTACTCGTCGCCTGTCAGGCATTGGCTTTCGCCTCCCAGGGCTTTTGCTCCGCCATCGAACCGATCACCTTATCGATACCGTGCGCGGTCAGGCTACGATCCACATGTTTGCTTGGCCGCCAGTCGTCAATGCCGCTCAGAGTGTCGTTATTGGCCAACGTGATTTTATGCCCAATAGCGTCCGGGATCAGCGAAGTGGATTCCTGCGTGCCGGTCAGCATGTCGTATTGCTCACTGTAACGGCGGATGCCTCCGGCTTGCGCATCCTGTTTCGCCGCTGCCGGATCGATCCCCATACGGTTCAGCGTGTAATCGGACACGCCCGCAGCGTTAAAGGTGACCGCCACCGTGCCGGTCGCCAGCGCCGCCGTTGCCGCCAGGCCACCCCCTAACGAATGCCCGGCAATCACCAACGCATCACCAAACGCCGCCTTGGCGCTTTTGGCAACCGCGACCGCCTGATTGTACTGCACATCATCATAGCCGGTTGCCTGCCGCACATTGCTCAGCCAGTCGCGCATATCATTGGTACCCGCGAAGGCCAATACATATTGATGATTATCGCTGTAAATGCCGGCCTGAAAACCCGATGCCGAGTCATGCAGGCTGGCGGGATCAATGCCTGCGCCGAGCAAAGCGCTGTCGCTCAACCGGCTAAATCCGTCAACACCTTGGCCGGTGATGCTGTAAACATCTTTAGCCAATAACGCCAACGTATAGTCCCCTTGCTGGGACTGCTGCCCACGTGTCACGCCCTGATTTGCAGCCACCGGTGCAGCGGCCGACATATCGCTCACCAGCGTATTCAGCAGGTGCTGTGCATTCAGGCTGTTAGTGGAAAGCGTGGCCGCCGGGGCCTTGGTCGGTGGGGTTTCTGTTAGCTGAGGTGAACTCGGTGGTTCGGGCAACGCGCGCGCCACTGGGGGCTGGATGGCCGCGGAACTGACCGCAGAGGTAAAACTCAAAGACATACTCATGCCGACTCCTTGTCGATAGACTTATCTATGCCGCACCCCAATGGGTGCTGCTTTAGCTATCGGCAGGTCGGAGCAGTTCTGTAATTCGGGCGATTATCTTTGCGAGGAATGTGATCCGGGTTCAGTTTCTGGCGAGTACAGCAATAAAAAAGGGAGCCGAAGCTCCCTTATTAACCACGCGGGTAATTACAGGCTTTCTGTAAAGGTACGTGTAATCACGTCACGTTGTTGTTCTGGCGTCAGCGAGTTGAAACGCACCGCATAGCCGGACACACGAATGGTCAATTGCGGGTATTTTTCTGGGTGCTTAACCGCATCTTCCAGCGTTTCACGGCGCAGTACGTTCACGTTCAGGTGCTGCCCCCCTTCCACGCGCACGGTAGATTGCATTTCCAGCGGCACTTCGCGGTACTCGATCTGGCCCAGATCGCTGACCGGTACGACCTGGTCTTCTGTGTATTTGTCTTTAGCGCAAACGCAGCGGGCTTCGGATGTTTCATCATCCAGCAGCCAGAAAGAGTTCAGTAGCGCCTGGTCGTTCGCTTTCGTGATTTGAATACCAGTAATCATTTTGTTGCCTCCGTACAAGGGCGAAAAATTCTACTTCGAGAAAAAACCAATCCTGGTTTCGGCCATTTGGTAAAACCATTGTTGTCTTGTTGTTCTGTATACCAGTCTGGCCGGGGCAATTCTTTGATTAAAGTCAATTTTCACGGGGTACCCACACGGCGACAAGGGGCAAGTTTATGTTTTATGTCAATTTTCCCCACAAAGCACTTCGCAATTATTTTTGTAAATTATCAACAATTTTTGCATCTGTCGCGATAACGCCAGGATAAAAGCGGGTTTCACTGTGTGGAGCTAAACGGTAAGCTATACCCAGTGAATTGTTAACGAAAACAAAGGAGAGCGTTTATGTCCACCTCCCTCACCTGGCATGATGTCATCGGCAAGGAGAAAGAGCAGCCCTATTTTCATGAAACGCTTGCCTTTGTTGCCGCTGAACGCCAGGCCGGTAAGACCATTTACCCACCACAAAAAGACGTGTTCAACGCCTTTCGTTATACCGAACTGGCGGACGTGAAGGTGGTGATCCTCGGTCAAGATCCCTATCACGGCCCGAATCAGGCTCACGGTCTGTCTTTCTCGGTGCTCCCTGGCGTGCCTGCGCCTCCTTCGCTGGTGAATATGTATAAAGAGCTGGCAACGGATATCCCGGGTTTTGAGCGCCCCAGCCACGGCTGCCTGCAAAGCTGGGCAGAACAGGGGGTGCTGCTGCTGAACACGGTGTTGACAGTTGAAGGCGGCCAGGCACACTCTCATGCCAAGCTGGGCTGGGAGACCTTTACCGACAAGGTGATCGCCGCATTGAATGAAAATCGCGAAGGTGTGGTGTTCCTGCTGTGGGGCGCGCATGCCCAGAAGAAAGGCAATTTTATCGACAGCAACCGTCACCACGTGTTGAAAGCGCCACACCCTTCGCCGCTTTCCGCCCACCGAGGTTTCCTCGGCTGCCGTCACTTCTCGCAGGCCAACCAGTTGTTGGAGCAACAGGGGCTAAAGCCTATCGACTGGTTGCCGCAACTGCCGCAGGCCTGATTCAGACGCAAAAAAGGCACCCGAAGGTGCCTTTTCTTTACTTAATTTCGCTTAAGCCTTGGCTTTGGAAACCGCAACCATCGCCGGGCGCAGCAGACGACCATTCAGCGTATAGCCTTTCTGCATCACCATCATTACGTGATTTGGCTGGTGATCGGCAGATTCCATCAGGCTCATCGCCTGGTGCACTTCCGGGTTGAACGGCACGTTAGTGTCGCCAACGATTTCGATACCGTACTTACGCACGACGTCCTGCAGGGACTTCAGTGTCAGTTCGATACCTTCGATCATCGCCGTCAGTTCCGGATTGTTTTTATCCGCCAAATCCAACGCACGCTCCAGGTTATCAAGCACCGGCAGCAGGTCACCGGAGAATTTCTCCAGAGCAAATTTGTGCGCTTTTTCAATATCCAGCTCGGTGCGGCGACGGACGTTTTCCATTTCCGCTTTGGCACGCAGCAGGCTGTCGCGTTCATGCTGCTGGGCTTCGGCCAGTTGAGCTTCCAGCTCAGCAATGCGCTCATCCCGCAGATCGACGCCCTCAGCCGCTTCCGGCAAGACTTCCTGCTGTTCCATTTCTTCCGAGACTTGCTCGTTTGGCGTCTTCTGTTCTTTACTACTCATGAATATCTCCGCGTTTTAGCATTAATCTCGCAACTTGGCTTATTATGGGGATCAAAACCGGGGTTTCAAGTCAACCGGTCACAATGTGGGGCATAAACTGGTCCCGGTGAGGAAAATCACAACAATGAATAAAAAATTCGCCTGTATTGGCATTGTTGGCCACCCGCGTCACCCTTCGGCGCTGGCAACGCATGAGATGTTATTTCACTGGTTGGTCGCCCGAGGCTATTCAGTGATGGTTGAACGGCAGATAGCCAAGGATTTGGGGCTGCAAGACGCCGTGACCGGTAGCCTGGCAGAGATTGGCCAAAAGGCCGACCTGGCCGTGGTGGTCGGTGGCGACGGTAATATGCTGGGCGCTGCGCGCGTGCTGGCACGCTACGACATTAAAGTGATCGGTGTTAACCGCGGTAATCTCGGTTTCCTGACCGATCTCGATCCTGACAACGCATTGCAGCAATTGGCCGACGTGCTGGAAGGCGAATACATCGATGAACAGCGCTTCCTGCTGGAAACCATCGTACACAAAGAGAACCAGCAGTGCCGCATCAGCACCGCGATCAACGAAGTCGTGTTGCACCCCGGTAAAGTGGCGCACATGATTGAGTTCGAAGTGTATATCGACGATCGCTTCGCCTTCTCCCAGCGTTCCGACGGCTTGATCATCGCCACCCCGACCGGTTCGACCGCCTACTCACTCTCTGCCGGTGGGCCGATCCTGACGCCCTCGCTGGAGGCCATCGCGCTGGTGCCGATGTTCCCACACACCCTTTCGGCTCGCCCATTGGTGATCAACGGCAACAGCACCATCCGGCTGAAGTTTTCGCAAATTGGCAGCGATCTGGAAATCAGCTGCGACAGTCAAATCGCGTTGCCGATCCAAGAAGGTGAAGAGGTATTAATACGCCGTAGTGATTTCCATTTGAATCTTATTCATCCAAAGGACTACAGCTATTTCAACACGTTAAGCACAAAACTGGGCTGGTCAAAAAAATTATTCTAAAAACTGCGCCAGCCTCTTTACTGTATATAAAACCAGTCTATACTGTATGAAACTACAGTTATGTATTTATACACAGGAAGGTTCCCATGCTGGCGCAATTGACCATCAGCAATTTTGCTATCGTTCGTGAGTTGGAAATTGATTTTCAACCGGGTATGACGGCGATTACCGGTGAAACCGGCGCCGGCAAATCGATCGCCATCGACGCGCTGGGGCTGTGCCTCGGTAATCGCGCCGACGGTAACGTCGTTCGATTGGGAGCCGCCCGTGCCGATATCTGCGCTCGCTTCTCACTGGCGGACACTCCTTCAGCAAGACAGTGGCTCGAGCAGAACCAGCTGGACGACAGCAATGAGTGCCTGTTGCGCCGGGTGATCAACGCCGACGGCCGCTCACGCGGCTTTATCAACGGTACCGCCGTACCGCTTTCGCAACTGCGTGAGCTCGGCCAGCGCCTGATTCAAATCCACGGCCAGCATGCCCACCAGTTATTGCTCAAGCCTGAGCACCAAAAACAACTGCTAGACGCCTACGCCGACGAACCTGCCCTGCTGGCGCAAATGCAGCAGGCTTACCAGCGCTGGCATCAAAGCTGTCGCGAACTGGCTCACCATCAGCAACAGTCCATCGAGCGTGACGCACGCAAACAGCTGCTGCAATACCAATTGAAAGAGCTGAACGAGTTTGCGCCGCAGGCAGGTGAGTTTGAACAAATCGATAACGAATTCAAACGACTGGCCAATAGCGGTCAGTTGCTGACCATCAGCCAGCAAACCCTGCAATTACTGGCCGATAGCGAAGAAAACAATATGCTGAGCCAGCTCTACACCGCCAAACACCTGCTGGTTGAGCTGGTGAGTATGGATGAAAAGCTCAGTGGCCTGCTGGATATGCTGGAAGAGGCGTCAATCCAAATCAGTGAGGCCAGCGATGAACTGCGCCACTATGCCGATCGCATGGATTTGGATCCAAACCGCCTGCAAGAACTGGAGCAGCGCCTGTCGCGCCAAATTAACCTGGCGCGTAAACACCACGTCGCACCAGAGGAACTGCCACAGTTGCACCAGCAAATGCTGGATGAACAACAACTGTTGTCACAGCAAGAAAACGACCACGAACACCTGGCCGAGGCGGTCACGCTGCATCATCAGCAAGCGCTGTTGCTGGCAGAGCAACTTCATCAGAAACGCCGGCATTATGCCGCCGAACTGACTACGTTGATTACCGACAGCATGCAGGCGCTTTCCATGCCACACGGCAAATTCAACATTGATGTTCGCTTCGAGCCGCAATATTTGAGTGCTGAAGGGGCGACCCGCACCGAGTTCTGCGTTTCCACCAACCCGGGCCAACCGCTGCAGGCCTTGGCGAAAGTAGCCTCTGGCGGCGAACTGTCACGCATCGCGCTGGCAATCCAGGTGATTACCGCCCGCAAGATGGAAACACCGGCGCTGATTTTCGACGAAGTGGACGTAGGTATCAGCGGCCCAACCGCCGCCATCGTCGGCCGCCTGCTGCGCCAGTTGGGGGAATCAACCCAGGTGATGTGCGTTACTCACTTGCCGCAGGTAGCAGGTTGTGGGCATCAGCATCTGTTTGTCAGCAAACAGACCGACGGCACCGAAACCGAAACACAGATGTCCCCCCTGGATAAACGTGCCCGTTTGCAAGAATTGGCGCGCCTTCTCGGCGGCAGTGAAGTCACCCGAAACACCCTGGCAAACGCAAAAGAACTGCTTGCTGCATAGAAAAGCTCAACTTTTTTACTTTCCTGAGGTCATATTGGGGCCCTGTAAAGGTTTCCAACTGCTGCAAGGTCTATTATCATCGGCATCCTATGCCCTAAAGGAATGTGATTACTATGCGCTGTAAAACGCTGACTGCCGCCGCTGTGGTTCTTGTGATGCTGACTGCAGGCTGTTCTACTTTTGAGAAGGTGGTTTACCGGCCTGACATCAACCAAGGGAACTACCTGACGTCAACCGACGTAGCTAAAATCCAAAAAGGTATGACCCAGCAACAGGTCGCTTATACATTGGGAACCCCAATGTTGCAGGACCCGTTCGGTACTCAGACGTGGTTCTATGTGTTCCGCCAGCAACCTGGTCATGAAAATATCACCCAGCAAACCCTGACGCTGACCTTTAACAGCGCGGGTGTATTGACCGATATTCAGAACAAGCCAGCGCTGACCAAGTAATCCGCGCAGGAACTATCGTCCGGCCCGTGAGGGACGCGTCAAGTTCTTCATGACAGTACCAGGCTGTAACTCGGAAGATAAAATTCTGATAAAAAACAAGGCGCACTCAGCGCCTTATTTTTTTGCCTTCTCTGCCCGTTGACGGCGCAGCTCTTTGGGATCGGCAAGCAAGGGGCGATAAATTTCCACCCGGTCGCCATCATTGAGCACATCACCCAACTTGGCCGGTCGGCTATAGATGCCCACCTTGTTACTTTGCAGATCAATGTCACCACGCAGCTCCAGCAGCCCGGAGGCGGTAATCGCCTGCTCAACGCTGCTGCCCTCGGCTAACGTGACGTTGCGCAGATACTGACGTTCCGGCAAGGCGTAAACCACCTCGACCCGTATCTCAGACACTGTAAACCTCTTTCGCCCGCTGGGTGAATGCCTGCACCATGTTACCCGCCAGCTCTTTAAACACCTTGCCGAACGCCAACTCGATCAGTTTGTTGGTAAATTCGAAATCCAGGTGCAGCTCAACCTTGCAGGCTTCCGGGCTGAGCGGCGTAAAATGCCAGCCCCCCATCAGCTTGCGGAACGGACCGTCAACCAGCTGCATATTGATGCTCTGGTTATCCAGCAGCGTGTTGCGCGTGGTAAAAGTTTTACTGATACCGGCTTTGGCAACATCCACCGCGGCGGTCATTTCATTGTTGGACGCGTTAATCACCCGGCTACCGGTGCAACCTGGCAGAAAATCGGGATAAGAATGAACATCGTTAACCAACTGATACATCTGCTCGGCGCTGAATGGCACTAACGCAGATCGACTGATCTGGGGCATATCATTTCCTGTGAGACACAAAACATACAAATCATACCATTTATCTATCGGCAAACAAAAAATCTGCTATGCAACACAGAGGCCAAAAATGCGAAAAATTGCGCAGGTGCTGAGCGGGAAAGGATTTCTTTCGCTGACGCATCCAGTATAATGAACACACTATGACAAAGAAAAAAGCACACAAACCCGGCTCTGCCACCATTGCGCAAAACAAGCGTGCGCGTTTCGAATACGCCATTGAGGAAGAATTCGAAGCGGGCCTGTCTCTGCAAGGGTGGGAAGTCAAATCGCTGCGTGCCGGCAAAGCCAACATCAGTGACAGCTACGTGACTTTTCGCGATGGTGAAGCCTACCTGTTTGGCGCCACTGTCTCACCGCTCAACGTAGCTTCTACTCATGTGGTCTGCGATCCGACACGTACCCGTAAACTCCTGCTGAAAAAGCGTGAGCTGGACTCACTGCTCGGCCGTGTAAACCGTGACGGTTACACCGTGGTTGCCTTGTCCATGTATTGGAAAAATGCCTGGGCCAAGATCAAAATCGGCGTAGCTAAAGGTAAGAAAGAACACGATAAGCGCGATGACATCAAAGATCGTGAATGGCAGACGGCGAAATCCCGTATCATGAAGCACGCCAACCGATAAGCCTCTGGCTTAACGGGATAAACTTCTGTTATACTGCGCGACGTAACTTGGGGCTGATTCTGGATTCGACGGGATTGTGAGGCCTTAGGAGCATGCCGAGGGGCGGTTTGCCTCGTTAAAAGCCGCAAAAAAAATAATTGCAAACGACTCGCAATTCGAATCTGCTGCTTTAGCAGCTTAATCAGCCTAAGAAACTGAAGATTCCCTCTCTCCCTAGCCTCCGCTCTTAGGACGGGGATCAAGAGAGGTCAAACCCAAAAGAGATCGCGTGGATGTCCTGCCTGGGGCTGAAGCGTTAAACCCAATCAGGCTAGTTTGTTAGTGGCGTGTCCATCCGCAGCTGACCGGCGAATGTGAAGATTGGACTAAGCATGTAGTGCCGACGGTGTAGTAATTCCGGACGGGGGTTCAAATCCCCCCAGCTCCACCAAATTCTTGGTTGATGGTTACCAGAGCCATCCAACGAAGTCCTAGAAGCCCGCAAGGCGCAAGCCCTGCGGGCTTTTTTGTGCCTTCAATTTGTCCCGCGAAGTCCGAAGAGAACTCATTAAATCCGAACCTTTTAGGCCCATTACTAAGTGAGCGCTGTATCTAATCCTGGGGGCAGGTCACTCAAGCAATAGATCCCGCTCAAATTGCGCCACAGCAGAATCACCGACATCATCATGAGAAGCAACTCAATAATCGGCTAAGGCCGGTGTTTTGCATTTTTGGGCTGACTGTTCACTGTGAGTGACCAGTTAGGGTAAACTCATCACCAACTAATCACTGGTTAATTGATTGTTTTTAAACAACCAAATCAAAAAGTGAACACTGTGACCAGTTTTTCTAAAATTCTTTTTTCTGGCGTTCAGATTATTGCCTTATTAGAGACTCTTCCAGTCAGGCAGCTTGTTGGCCCGCTTGCGCCAAGAGTGGATTAACGCCATGAATAAACCAAACAGCAAACCGGCAAAGAGGGCGTTTAATACCGCGGTTGGTACAGTGACACCTTCATTTTTCCAGCGACTAAACCACATGAGAATGCCCCAAAGAGGGCCAAACCAGACGGTAAAGAACAACGTATTCAGCCAGAAGGGGGCGAACGGTGGAGGTGGCATTTTACCTCCCATCTTCCAAAACAGGCGCAAGATCGGCGGCGCATAATTGCTCCGCCACATCTTTTTATCTTCCATCAGGGTTATTGCCTTTTTCTTCTTATCTTCAAATGCCATCATCCGAATCCTTTCATTGGGTATCTATAAAGACCGTCTAATAATATGCCTTATCCAGAGTCAGCCATAGCGTAAAATGAATGAACGTTCAGCCCTCCTGTAGCAAGGCAGATCTTACCGTCAGAAACACTTCTAGAACCGGCTCAGGCCGGTATTTGCATTTTTGGGCTGACTGTTCACGGTAAGTGACCAGTCAGGGTAAACTGATCACCAACCAATCACCAGTTAATTTATTGTTTTTAAACAACTAAAATAAAAAGTGAACAGTATGACCAGTTTTTCTATAAATCTTTTTTTCTTGGCAGCTTTGCCGTAACTTACTACTAATAACCATCCCCAAGGATTGATGATGACAGCACAAATACCAAGCACAGTTTTTACTGTCTGTGTCTCTATGACTGACTGGACATGTTGCCCTGACGAGTACGGCCCTTTCTTCCCCAATGAAGATTTAAAAGCAGCGCTGGAGGCCATGCACATCAATCTTAATCTTTGTGGTCTATGCGATTACTATTTTGACGAAATTGCGGTAGGGACTGGCGATATCCTGGTATTCACATCACCCAAGTTTACAGAGACCTACTTCATCGCTGACCTGTATCGAGAGATGACCGACCAACTAGACATTGTCACCTTTTATGTAAGTTGCCCTCAGCAAGAGGTTTTTGAGCAGGTAAAACCTTACCTGCGGAGCTTCTTCGACCATGCTAGTTGTCAAATTGCCTACGAAGAAAACAACATATCAATGACCGCCAGTAGTCTTGTTGAAAGCAAATCGGGCGATACCTACCGCGTGATAGAAGAAACGGGTTACCGACAAAAGGTTATTTTTCAATCTGGGAGTTTTGCTAATTAAAAGATGTGATCAGGCATAGATGAGACCACTCTTCCAAACTTGCTCACGGTAGTTTGCCCTACTCGTTCTGCATTGAAATATTTGCTTGGAAAGAATTCACAGAAAGATATCACTTTTATAATTGGTATACATTTAGGTATACCCAACAAATCTGAACTCAATTTTTATCAATGATTACAATAAACTAATCAAGTTATTCAGATTCCCCCAGCACGACACGAAAAAGCCCGCAATTCACGTTGCGGGCTTTTTCGTGTCTGTAAACAGATAACGGCTAGTGATCCAAATAGAGATAGTGCATCCAACTGGTCATGCGCAGCAGGACTTTACGCATAATGGAAAGATGCTCAAAGTGCTCGGTATACACCGCAGTCTGTGCCGTCACGCCATCGGGCAGTTTGTCGAGTTCCTTGCTGGGGGCCAGATCAATCATCACGTAAACCCCTTCCTGTTGGGCGCCGACATTTAACCCCTGCAATGCCCCGCTGGCCTGGTAACTGCCGTCTGGTACCACCGGCAACACCCGCGTCACCGAGCCGCCATAGATTTTGCCCGGCAAGCCGTTAAATACTACTTCGGCTTTATCGCCCTCGGTTAAACGCAGGATCGAGTTTTGCCGGAATACCGCCACCACCTGCCGTTTTTGCTGCGGAATAAAAATCATCACCGGCTTGAAAGGCAAACGCACTGCGGTGGTGCCCGGCCTGGCCAGTACCTGGGTAACATAACCGTCGCTGGGTGCGAGAATAGTGGTTTGTTCCAGGTTATAAGTGGCCTCTGCAATTTGTGACTTCAGGCTGGCGATATGGGCATCTTCACCGTTGTAGTGGCCCGAAAGCTGTTCCTTCGCCTGCTGATGCTGGGCCCTGGCGGCCTGTAACGCGGCGGATTGCGCCTGGTATTGTTGCTGCGCATGGCTGATGTCTTGCTCAGAAAAAGGGTTGACCGCCATGGTCGCGCCTTTGGCATAGCGCTGATAATCCTTGCGGGCACGCTCATACTCGGCATTTACCCGCTGAACATTCGCGGCAGACTCATTCAATGTCGCCTGGCGCCCACGTACATCCGCCTGCGCACCGGCAAGCTCCGCCTGCAGTTTGTTAAATCGGGCGCGGTAGCGGGTATCATCAAGGCGAAACAGAACTTCCCCTTTACGCAGTAACACGTTGGTTTTATCGGTGACTTCAACAATCATCCCCGAGACCTGCGGGACGATCGGCACGGATATCGCGATCTTCTGCGCCCGGTAGGTATAAGGATGGTTGTAGTTCATGCCCAGGATTAAGGCGCCAACAATAAAAATACCGCCAAGCACCGCCGTCGGCACCGTCCATTTATTGACCGGAATACGGAACAGTTTGAATACGCCGTAGCTCAGCGCGACGTAGCTGAGGATAATTAAGAGATCCATACTGTTTGCTTAACCTTTATTGGACGACGAGCTTTGAGCTGCAACCTGCGTCTGCATACGCTGCAATTCACTTTCGAGCCGATTAATTCGTGCCTGCAACACATCAGGTTGCTCAGCTTTGTCGCTCATTCCCCAGCCCCGTTCCGGCCGGTATAGGGTCGCCCAAATCCATAACAGTGGCCAAATGGCATGCAGAGTAAACAGGCTGACCCAGCCTGCCACATGGATAGCATCCTGATGCGGGTGCTGGCGTTTCTTGGCCAGCAGATAAGGAATATCGTGGATAATGATCACGCCGTAAAACAGAATTAAAAACACGGCGATCAATACGCCTAAAGCGAAGTAATCTAGAAACATGCGAAACCCTGGTTAATAAGGCTAAACTAACTACCGACGTCTATGACGTCTTATATTCTTTAATATCACTGGCAATGGTATCTATGGCATTTTTCACATCGGCCACTTTTAACTGCGACTTTTCATTATTCAGGTTCTCTCCGGACGCCTTCCTCACCACTTTGATTACCGGCTGGTTGGTTGAAGCGTCGATAAACTCACCTTCCATATAGACGGCGCTTTCCATGGTACGGTGGCCGGTTACGCTTTGCGTTGCGGCAACCAGCAGCGTAATCGGCAGTACCTCATACACCTGTAGCCCCTTCTTCTGCGTGTCGATCGCCGTGATAGCCCCACGGAAAATCAGCGTGTTTTCACGCGGTACATCCTCCAGGATAAAATGCGACCCCATAGCTTGCTTGAACTGCCCGTTGGTGTAACTGAGAATATTATCAAGCGCCTGCTGGCTCACCATCTCGCTAGGTTTTGGCCGTGGGAAATAGATCATCGGCTGGTAAACCAGATATTTATATTTGGAAAAATCAACGTTCTTATCCTTCCAATATAATACGTCCTTACCGGAGGCCGATTGGCTCTTGGTAATATCATTATAATTAGGCAGAAACGTCGAGTATTTCTCTTTTTCAGTGACCGATGATGAGCAGGCGGTCAATGTTAACGCCACGGGTAAAATTATCGCGCAGGTTTTTTTCATTATAATCTTCCATGTCAATTTTAATGCATAGCAAATAATTGACCAAAATAATACCCGCCGGTCAGTGATAAGTCATATGACAATACCGGCAAAAATGTATATCATTTTTGATATACAAACTCAGAATGGCTCACCGCGTGAAAGCAAAAGACTTCAGGATCGACGAACTCAGGATCGTTCGCACCATCGCCGAAAGCGCCAGCGTCAGCAAGGCGGCACAGCTGCTGGATATGCCGCAATCCAATGTGTCGCGCACCCTGACGGCGCTGGAACGGCGACTTGGCCTGGAGATATTTCTACGCAGCCCACGAACGCTGTCTTTGACCGAGTTTGGTGAACAGTTTTTACGCCGCGCCGCTCAGCTATTGGATGAGCATAACGACCTGCTCGATATGTCCGGCACCTACAAACAAAGCCTGAATGGCATGGTGACGCTTGGCGCACCGATCGGCATCCATTCATTCCTGACCCGTTATCTACTGCCGCCGTTACTGCGCGAGTCACCCGAACTGATCGTCGACCTGGTGACCCGCAATCCGGATGAACGAGAGAAAAAATATGGCGCGGTTTTCGACAGCGACTGCGATCTGCTGATTAGCTTCTTCCAGCCGCAGAATGAAAGCCTGATCGCCCGACCACTGACCCGCTTCCGGATGGGGCTGTTTGCATCGCCGGATTATATCGCCAACTCTCCGCTCGTGGAGCCGACTGAATTGGCACAGCATCGCTGCATTACCCTGCGAGTGTTGGGCGGCAGCCGTAATACCTGGAGCTGTTACAACTCGCACGGGCAGTTGGTCGATGTAGCGGTCAACGGCACCAGCATCTGCGACAATATTCTGCCGGCGATTGAGCTAGCCAAGCAGGGGCTGGGCATTGTTTATGCCCCTTACTACTCGGTGGCCTCGGCGCTGGAGTCCGGTTCACTGCTGCCCTGCATTGAGCGCGAACGCTGCATCGATATGCAGGCGTATCTTATTTACCGCCAACGTGGCGTGTTACCCCACCGGGTGCAGGTGATGATGGACAGCATCATGAATACCATTAAGCTGCACGAACATCGATTGGTCTAACCACCAGCATCCATTAACGCATACGGCTACCACTCCCGATATATTATTTAAATAAACCAAGAGTCCAATTTCGGACTCTTGTCGCAACCTTATGAAATTAAATAAAAACATAAAATTTAAATATATTTTGAAACATTCACAACCGCACTGAATTTAAAATAATGCGTAATATTGCCATGAGACAAATATAAGGAGTACATAATGAAAAAAAGAATAAAAATGCTGATCGCCGGCATGTGTTTATTTTCCGCCGGTTCTGTCTTTGCCGCCGAAGGCTTGCAAAGCGCCAGTCGTCTGGCCGGTGTATTGGATCTGAGCCAAACACAGCGCCAGGAAATACATGTTATTCGCGATAAGGCACAACTGCAGCTCGACAGCATCAAAACGGATAAGGTCGACAACGGAGCCATTCTGAAAGTGCTTAACTCCTCTCAGTGGGACGAGCCAACGGTAAAAAAGCGCATTGCCGAAATGGGCATTTATCAACAACAGGCGGACTATATCCGTTACCGCTACTTGTTTGACGTGATGCAAACCCTGACGCCAGAACAGAAAACCAAACTGCAAAAAATGATCAAGTAACCCCATCCCCAGGTATACCCACTGCCAGTCATTCCCCCGGCAGTGGGTTACGCCCAGGGCAAAGAACGTTTAATTCCCCGAATTAAGCAGCCTCCCCTATACTCAGCTGGTACAACACGCATAGACTACAAGCTAACGCGCTGATTAACGGGGAATCAAGGTGACAGACAAGCCGCATGCAGCCGGGAGTGCTCCAGGCAACGACCACTTCAATGATGCTCTGCAAAAAATCATTCCGCATAAGCCGAGCGACATCATTGCTCGTCTGATGGCGGAGCTGAAACCCGAGGCCGTCGAAGTGACCGCCAGACGCTCACGCCAGTTCAGCGGTAAAAACCCTCAGGTATTCCTGCTGTTGAAGGGGGCGGTCAACCTGCATCGTCAGTCGGACGACCTGCTGATGACCACCATCTACGCACCGCATATCATCGGCCTGGCGGAGCTGCTGCACCCGGTGGGACAAACCTATCTGCATCTGGAAAAAGACTGTGAGATCCATGTGGTGGCAGGCAGCAAGGTGCTGCAAAAGCTCGACCAGCACCCCATGTTATGGGCCGACGTTTCGCACATTTTGGCTTATCAACTGCATTTCGCCAGCCTGCGAGACCTGCACTTGCTGAATAACCATGCTTATGACGCCATCCGCGGCAAGCTATTGGAATTGATCAATGCACCAGAAAGCACACGGCTCGACTATTCGGCATTGAGGTATATTCAGGAACGCACCACACTGGCGCGCAGCACCATATTAAAATGTTTGAGTGACTTGAAGACTGGCGGTTATATTGCCATGGAGAAAGGCCACCTTACTCAGGTGTTTAATTTGCCTCAGCGTTATTAAAAAAAGCCGCTGGGGATGCCAGCGGCAACGGACACTACTGATATTTTCTTTCTAGCTTTCTTATTGCTTACACACAGTGGCAATAATAGAGTAATAAAATCCTATGCCCATCATTATCCGGTCCGAATTCGGACTCTTTCCGCCGTAATTATTCCGTAAAATACACCGCAATCAATCTCTTTCTGTATTTAATCAGCCGCCAGAGCGCGTTGCTATACCTTCTGGCCAACGGGATAACCATGAACAAATACGCATTATGCTTAACCGGCAGTCTGCTGCTGTGCGGCGGTCTGTTGCTTACCGGCTGCAAGGATCAAAATCCCAAATCTGCACAGCTTCCGCCGCATCCGGTCGGTGTAGTCACCTTGCGCTCTCAGCCACTGGCAATAAAAACAGAACTGCCGGGTCGCACCAACGCTTACCGCACGGCGGAAGTCCGGCCTCAGGTCAGCGGTATTGTCCTCAAGCGCCAGTTTGTCGAAGGCAGTGACGTGCAGGCTGGCCAATCGCTGTATCAGATCGACCCGGCCAGCTATCAGGCCGCCTGCGACAGCGCGCTGGGCGATCTGAAAAAGGCCCAGGCCAGCAGCGAAATAGCGCATCTGACCGTAAAGCGTGAGCAACCGCTGCGGGCCAAAAACTACGTAAGCCCGCAGGAATTCGACACCAGCGTGGCTCAAGCCAGGCAGGCCGATGCCGACGTCATTGCCGCCCGCGCAGCACTGGAAAGCGCACGCATCAACCTGCAGTACACCAAGGTTATTGCACCAATCTCCGGGCGCATCGGCAAATCCAGCGTCACCGAAGGTGCGCTGGTGACCTCCAGCCAGAGCAGCGCGCTGGCGACGGTACAACAATTGGATCCGATGTATGTCGACGTCACCCAGTCCAGCGACGATTTCCTCAAGCTTAAACAGGCTATCGCCTCCGGTACCATTACCCACAACGGCGGCAAAGTGCCGGTCAGCCTGATCCTGAATAACGGCCAGCGCTATCAGCCTACCGGCACCCTGGAATTCTCCGACGTCACCGTTGACCAAAGCACCGGTTCCATTACCCTGCGCGCCATCATCCCTAATCCGCAGCATAGCCTGCTGCCCGGCATGTATGTCCGCGCCGAGATTGACCAGGGGCAGCAGAAAAACGCGCTATTGGTGCCGCAGCAAGGTATCACTCGCAACCCGCGCGGCGAAGCCACAGCGCTGATTGTCGACGCCCACAACCAGGCGCAGTTGCGCCAGGTGAACGCCAGCCAGGCGATCGGCGACAAATGGTTGGTGACGTCGGGGTTGCAGGCCGGCGACAGAGTGATCGTCAGCGGCCTGATGCGCCTGAAGCCGGGCATGAAGGTGCGGGCAACGGAAGAGACGCCGGACACCGCCCAGGCCTTGTCTGACGTGTATCACGGTTAAGGGGCGCCAAGGCATGTCTAATTTCTTTATCAACCGCCCGATATTTGCCTGGGTCATCGCTATCATCGTCATGATGGCCGGTGCCCTGTCCATCATGAAGCTGCCGATCGCCCAGTATCCCACCATCGCGCCACCGGCGGTCAGTATCACTGCCAGCTACCCGGGGGCCGACGCCAAGACGGTGCAGGATACGGTCACCCAGGTGATTGAGCAGAATATGAATGGCCTGGACGGCCTGATGTACATGTCGTCCAACAGTGACGCCGCCGGTAACGCCACGGTCACCCTGACCTTTGCCACCGGCACCGATCCGGACATTGCTCAGGTACAGGTGCAAAACAAGCTGCAACTGGCGATGCCGCTGCTGCCGCAGACCGTGCAGGATCAGGGGATTAACGTGCAGAAGGCCTCCAGCAGTTTCCTGATGGTGGCCGCCTTCACTTCCGACAGCAGTGCCATGACGCAGGCCGATCTGGCGGACTATGCGGTCGCCAATATCAAAGACCCGATCAGCCGTACCAGCGGCGTCGGTCAGGTACAGTTGTTCGGCGCGCAATACGCCATGCGCATCTGGCTGGATCCCAACAAGCTGGATAATTACCAACTGACCAGCGAAGACGTGGTCCGTGCCATCAAGGCGCAGAACAACCAGATTGCCGGTGGCCAGCTCGGCGCCCTGCCGGCGGTACCGGGGCAGCAGCTCAACGCATCGATCATTGCCCAAACCCGCC
This sequence comes from Serratia proteamaculans, assembly GCF_008830365.1. Lineage (GTDB taxonomy): Bacteria > Pseudomonadota > Gammaproteobacteria > Enterobacterales > Enterobacteriaceae > Serratia > Serratia proteamaculans. The sequence continues at coordinate 250,775 of NZ_WBKI01000005.1, forward strand.
TCAGTTCGCCGCAGCAGTTCGGCAATATCCTGCTGCGCGTCAATCAGGATGGTTCTCAAGTGCATCTGCGTGACGTTGCACGCATTGCGCTGGGCAGCGAAAACTACACCACCAGCGCCGAATACAACGGCAAACCGGCCGCCGGGCTGGGGATTAAATTAGCCACCGGCGCCAACGCGCTGGATACCGCCAACGCGGTGAAGGCTGAAATTGGTCGTCTGGAACCTTATTTCCCGGCCGGGATGCACGTGGTATATCCGTATGACACCACGCCGTTCGTTAAAATCTCGATCGGTGAAGTGGTGAAAACGCTGATCGAAGCCATCATCCTGGTGTTCCTGGTGATGTATCTGTTCCTGCAAAATCTCCGTGCCACGCTGATCCCGACCATTGCGGTGCCGGTGGTGTTGCTGGGGACCTTCGCCATTCTGGCGGCCTTTGGCTTCTCGATAAACACCCTGACGATGTTCGGCATGGTGCTGGCCATTGGCTTGTTGGTGGATGATGCCATCGTGGTGGTAGAGAACGTCGAGCGTGTAATGTCCGAAGAGGGACTGCCGCCGAAGGAAGCCACCAAGAAATCGATGGAACAGATCCAGGGCGCACTGGTGGGCATCGCTATGGTGCTGTCGGCGGTATTTATTCCCATGGCGTTCTTCGGTGGCTCAACCGGCGCCATCTATCGCCAGTTTTCAGTCACCATCGTTTCCGCCATGGTGCTGTCGGTACTGGTGGCGATGATCCTGACTCCGGCACTGTGCGTCACGCTGTTGAAACCCGGCGTGCACGTGCCTAAAACCGGCTTCTTCGCCTGGTTTAACCGCCTGTTCGAACGCAGCACCCAACATTATCAGGGCAGCATCGGCAATATCCTCAACCATACCGGTCGTATGCTACTGATCTACCTGCTGATTGTGATTGGTATGGCGCTGTTGTTCATCCGCTTGCCCACCGCCTTCCTGCCCGACGAGGATCAGGGGGTATTCATGAACATGATCCAACTGCCGGCCGGCGCCACCCAGCAACGCACCGAGGACGTATTGGGGCAGGTAACCCACTACTACCTGAACAAGGAGAAGGCTAACGTCAATTCGGTCTTCACCGTTGCCGGGTTCGGCTTTAACGGCAACGGCCAAAATAACGGGTTGGCGTTTGTCAGCCTGAAGGACTGGAGCCAACGTCCGGGGGAGAAAAACAAGGTTGAGGCGATCATCAAGCGCGCCAATATGGACTTTGCCCACACGATCAAACAAGGCATCGCCTTTGCCTTTAACCTGCCAGCGATTACCGATCTCGGCACCGCTACCGGCTTTGACTTTGAGCTGATCGACAACGGCGGCCTCGGCCATGCCGCGTTAACCAAGGCACGTAACCAGTTGCTGTTTATGGCCGCCAAATACCCTAACGTGGCAACCAAAATTCGTCCGAATGGCCTGGAGGACACGCCGCAGTTCAAGGTCGATGTCGATCAGGCCAAGGCCGAGGCGCTGGGGGTTTCGGTTGACGACATCAACCAGACGCTGTCCACCGCCTGGGGCGGCACCTACGTTAATGACTTTATCGATCGCGGTCGGGTGAAAAAGGTCTATGTGCAGGCCGATGCGCCGTACCGCATGCTGCCGGACGATCTCAACCAATGGTACGTGAAGGGTAACCGCGGCCAGATGGTACCGTTCTCCGCCTTTGCCAGCGCGCACTGGGAATACGGCTCACCACGCCTGGAGCGTTACAACGGTCTGCCTTCGATGGAAATTCTGGGTGAACCAGCCCCAGGGCGCAGTTCAGGCCAGGCGATGATGCTGATGGAAAAACTGGCGGCCAAACTGCCGAAGGGCATCGGCTATGACTGGACCGGCATGTCTTATCAGGAACGACTTTCCGGCAACCAGGCTCCCGCGCTGTACGCCATCTCGCTGGTGGTGGTGTTCCTGTGCCTGGCGGCGCTGTATGAAAGCTGGTCCATCCCGTTTGCCGTGATGCTGGTGGTGCCACTCGGCGTGGTCGGTGCGCTGTTGGGGGCCACCTTACGCGGCCTCAATAACGACGTTTACTTCCAGGTCGGCCTGCTGACCACCATTGGCCTGTCAGCCAAAAACGCCATTCTTATCGTCGAATTCGCCAAGGATCTGATGGAGAAAGAGGGCAAACCGCTGATTGCCGCCACCCTTGAAGCCACCCGCATGCGTCTGCGTCCGATTCTGATGACCTCGCTGGCCTTTATCCTTGGCGTGCTGCCGCTGGTTCTCAGCAGCGGTGCCGGTTCCGGCGCGCAGAACGCAGTCGGCACCGGCGTCATGTTCGGCATGATCAGCGCCACCCTGCTGGCGATATTCCTGGTCCCGGTATTCTTCGTTGTCGTCCAACGTCGCTTCGGCCGTAAATAACCCGATTAACCCTGGCGGGCCGCTTTGGCCCGCACTTTTTTAAAAGGCCTCATGATGATTAAAAAACAGAAATTAACCTGGATCCTGCTGAGCGCGGGTTGCTTAAGCCACCCCGCCTGGGCGCAAAGCCCGTGGACATTGGGTGCGTCGGTGTTGGTCAGCCCCAGCCCTTATCAGGGGGAACAGGACCGGGTAATGCCACTGCCGGTGATCGGTTATGACAGTGACCGTTTCTTCGTGCAGGGGCTCAGCGCCGGAGCCTATCTGTGGAAGGACCAGCAGAATCAACTCAGCCTGAACGCCTACTATTCTCCGTTGCATTTCAAGGCCTCCGACAGCGACAACGACGCCATGAAACAGTTGAACAACCGTCACGCCACCATGATGGGCGGTATCGGCTATCGCCACCAGGCCAGTTGGGGCACCCTCCGTACCGAGCTGGCGACCGATATGCTGAACAACAGCAACGGCTTTACCGGCGACGTCGCCTATCTGTACCCGATCGAACGCGGTGATTGGCAACTTCGGCCCGGCGTTGGCGTCACCTACAGCAACGGCAAAACCAATGATTACTACTATGGCGTTTCTTCCGATGAGTCGGCGCGCAGCGGACTCTCTGCTTATAAGGCCGGTTCGTCCTGGTCGCCCTATCTGGAACTGTCAGCCAGCTACCAGGTGACCCCGCAATGGACGACCTTTATCACCGGGCGTTATACCCACCTGGCGAACAGCATCACCGACAGCCCGATGGTGGATAAAAGCGGCAGCGGCATGCTATGGACCGGCGCGACCTACCGCTTCTGACCCGGCGGTCCGATTCCGGACCCGGTTTAAATATCGCCCAATGAGTGAACATGGGATTCTGGGGCATCCGAGAAACTGAGCGGGGAATGGCGTTAAACGCCGCAGCCAGGTCGGCGCTTCCCCCTGAATGGCTCAAGAGATCCTCGGCTCAACAAGAGGAGCATCGCATGTTCAACATGAAAAAATTACCCTGGGTTCTGATGGCACTGCTGGCGCTGAGTGGTTGCGACCAAGCGCAAGACCGCCCTGCACCGCCGTCTTCGTCATCTGCCACCGCGCCGGTACCACTGGTGCAAAATAGCGGCCTACCACAGAGTGCCGCAAGCACTCAGCAGTTGTACTCACTGCTCGGTCCGATCGCCCTGTTCCCGGATAATTTGCTGGCACAGGTCCTGGCAGCCAGCACCACGCCCGATCAGGTTACCGCCGCCAATGCCTGGCTGCTGCAAAACAAAAGCCTGACCGGCAGCGCACTGACGCAGGCAGTTAATGCGCAGCCCTGGGCGCCGGCGGTAAAAGCCATGGTGACCTTCCCCGGCGTGCTGCAGCAAATGGCACAGAATCCGGGTTGGACTCAGGCACTGGGCAGTGCTTATAGCCAGGATCCGAGCGACGTGATGAACGCCGTTCAGCTACTGCGCCAACGCGCCAGCAACAGTGGTGCGTTGAAAAGCAACGCACAACAGCAAGTTATCGTTACCGCTAATAACGCGGCAGGCACGCCCGCGACTGCGGCCAATAAAACCCTGGCTGCACCGACCCAAACCATCGTCATCAAACCGGCTCAGCCAAGCGTGGTATATGTGCCCAGCTACGGCACCGCCGTTTATGGCAATCCGCCAGTGGCCTACTATCCGGGCTATGCGCCACCACCGGCTTACAGCACCAGTGACATGGTGGCTACCGGGTTGATCAGCTTTACCGCCGGGGTCATGGTCGGGTCGATGTTCGATAATAACTGGGGTGTGCACTGGGGCGGCAGCCCGGTAGTGGTGTATAACAACCGGACCTTTATCAGCAATAACGGTTGGCATCACAACGGATATGGACCACGCGCGCCCTTCAGCGAACCGCACTTCTTACCGGCGCGCAGCAACTTTACCCCACGGCATGTCACGCCCCTGGATCATCAGGATCTCCGTTCACCGACCTTCGATCCGCATCGCAATGCCGAGCGTTACGCAGGCCCAGTGCGTACCACGACACGCCAGCCGGAACGTCATCTCGAACATGCCCTGCCCCAGCGCAGCAGCGGATTGCAATCCGAACGTCATCTGGCCCCCGGACCGGTGCGCTTGTCCTCCGTGCATCAACCCCAGTTCCAACGTGAGCGTGATGTGCGTCCCTTCAGCGATGGCGCATCCCACCCGGCATTTTCCACCGCGCTAAACCACTCGTGGGGGGATGGACATCTCTTCGGCGGGAATAATCATCGCCGCCGGCTGTAATCGCACTCAGACAACAGTCCACAGCAGATGTCGGGCTTTTCACAATGTCCGCGTATACACTCGCGAAGCCTCACCCCAGGGGTGATAGCCCAGCCCATTGAAGGCAAACCCCTGTTTCTCGTAGTAGCCTTCCAGATCGGTGCACAAATGCAACTGCGGGAAGCCGAACTTGCGCGTCTCCTCCGCCACATGATTAATCAGTTGTGAGCCATAACCGCGCCCGCGGTGCTGCGGCTCCACATACAGCGCACACAGCCAGGGATAAAGTTCACCACGGCTAATAAAGTCATTGGTGATCAGCCCAGCACAGCCCAGAATTTGTTCGTTATCCATTAACAAATACCACTGCGGCAACGGATTGACCGCGCCAATGCATCGGGTGATGGCATCCTCATACATCATCAGGGTCTCTTCCGTGGCCCAATGTTGTTGGAAGTAGCGAATCGCCTGAGATTTAAACTCGGGTAACTGACGCACCGAAATCATCTTCATATCCGTTCCTGAGGTTAGTTTTCATGCTTTTTCCGGTCGACGATTATGCGACAGCCGACACGGGTTATCACTACCTTTATTATAGGAATCAGTTGGATGTGCGGATAATATGGTAGCACTGCCCGAATATCCGGCAGCGGTTTACCCCAACAGGAGTCGTTATGACACAAAATATTTATGACAATCAGGCCTTTTTCGACGGCTATGCCCAGCTCAGCCGCTCGGTACACGGGCTGGACGGCGCACCAGAATGGCAAAGCATCCGTAGCATCCTGCCGGACTTGCAGGGTAAAAAAGTGGTCGATCTTGGCTGTGGTTATGGCTGGTTCTGCCGCAACGCACGTGAACAGGGCGCCGCCAGCGTTTTTGGCTTAGATCTGTCGGAGAAAATGCTCGATAAGGCACGGACGATGACAGAGGATAGCGGTATTGAATACCGCCAACAGGATCTGGAACAGCTTCAACTGCCATTGCTGTCTTTTGATCTGGCTTACAGCTCACTAACGCTGCACTACATCAAAGATCTGGCACGGCTGTTCGCCACGGTTTATCAGGCGCTGGTGCCGGGCGGGCAGTTTATTTTCACCGCCGAACACCCGATTTACACCGCCCCAAAACAGCAGGGCTGGCTGATGGACGAAAACGGGCAAAAATCCTGGCCGGTCAATGGTTATCAGCAGGAAGGCCAGCGCATTTCCAACTGGCTGGCGGAAGGGGTGATCAAGCAGCACCGCATGCTCGGCAGTTACGTGAACTTGCTGGTAAAGCAAGGCTTCGTCGTCACCTATCTGAATGAATGGGGTCCTTCGGCACAGCAAATCGCAGAAAATCCGGCGCTCGATGAAGAACAAGAACGCCCGATGATCTTTATTCTGGCCGCCCATAAACCCGCGTAGTTAGCATTCGTCACAGTAAATACTTAACACATCCAATATTGGGGAGGCTGCCTCCCCCAAAGTCACCTATGGCCCAGCCTTCAGGCACGGATATCCTGATATTCCGGCGTCGTATCAAACTCGTGTTTGGCGAACGGGCACAGCGGAATAATTTTACGGTTTTCCGCCCGCATTTTCGCCACCACCAGCGCCACCAGCTTTTTACCGACGCCCTGACCTTTCAATACCTCATCCACCCAGGTGTGATCGATAATGGTTAATTTGTCTCCGCTCGGTACAAAGGATATCTCGGCGATCATTTTTCCCTGCCGATCGTTTATATAAAAACGTTTCTCGTCTGCCAGAATCTCAAGATCCATAAATTTATCCCATTTTAAAAATACATAAATTTATACCCTATAGCTTTCAAGCTGCAGCTAGGCGCCCAGCTCGCTCATCCCCAGGCGCTTACTTGAGTAAGTAACTGGGGTGAGCGAGTGCAGGTAACAACGCTGCAGCTTGAAAGATGACGGGTCTAGAACAAACCTGATATTAGTCTACTATTTAATCAGTAACACAACATAATTGTGACAGTGGCTGAGGAGTTCAAAATGGGTGAAGGCTCAAAAGACGGCGTTATTCTGCTATCCCGAATATTGTTGATGATCCTGTTTATCATTTTTGGCTGGATGAAATTGACCAGTTTTGGCGCAACCGTGACAGCGATGGAAGGGTACGGCACGCCAATGCCCTATTTAGCGGCGATCATCGCCGTGGTGGTTGAATTCTTTTTTGGCATCGCGCTTATTCTCGGGTTATTTACCCGGCCTATCGCGGTTATTTTTGCCGTTTATGTTCTCGGCACCGCCTTTATCGGTCATCCATTCTGGAAAATGACCGGTATGGAAATGATGGGCAACGAAATAAACTTCTTTAAAAATATCAGCATTATCGGCGGGCTGCTGCTGTTGGCGGTCACCGGTGCTGGGCGTTATTCGCTGGATTATAAATTCTTCAATAAATAGCTTTATTCAGCCGGCGGCACCGCTGCCGGCTGTTCCTCCGCAATACCCTAACGACTGCGCTTGGCGTGACGCTCGAAATTGTCGGCTTTGGCCTGCGCCGATTTACGCAGCGTGACGTAGCAAGCACCTTCCCCGCCGTCACGCGGCAACGCGCGGCAAAAGGCCTGTACCTGTTCAAACTGCACCAGCCATTTGGCGAGATAACTGCGGATGATGTTGGCATGGCTTTCATCTTCGCGACCACGGCCGTGGACAATCAACAGCGAGCGCAAGTTTTGCTTTTCCGCCTGAACAATAAAGCGGAACAGCGCTTGTCGACAGGCCTCTACCGACTGTTTCAGCAGGTTCAGGCTGGCCTGTGGCGGATAGCGCCCATGGCTTAACTTGTCCAGAACGCCCTGCTGAATGCCCTCGCCTTTGTATTCCAACGGGACTTCGCAAGGGATCAACTCAAGAAAACCGGTGCTGAGAAAGTTTTCCTGCCGCAGCGCCTCGGCCTCACGGCGTGCGCTTTTATCCACTGTCTCCTGCGGCTTGAGGTACAAGGTCTCGGGGGCGCTGGATAACGGGATCACATCCGCCATCGCCTGTTCAAAAAAGTCTTTTTCCTGGTTGCTCATCGCTCTGCCACTCCTAGACTGGGCCTTTAATGCCGGGAATGACCCTGATTGTAAGACGCCTCACCCCGGTTGCAAGCCGGGAATTTTCCGCAATCGTCGTCAACGGGTGAGGTTCTGTGCAGTTTTCGTTATACTGCTAAACCATTATTGAGTGCCGCAAAGGATCGATCCCATGAAAATGCGCGAGCTGGAAACCCAGTTTCAAAATGCCATGAGCGAGTTGCAGGCCAGCTTCGAAAAGCAGCATCGTGAATGGCAGCACAGCTATCAGGCACTGCAGCAGTTGCTGGAAGAGGCTAAACAGCGCGAAGTCGCATTGCGTATGCAAAATGAACAGTTGGTGCGCAAACTGAGCACCGCCAGCTCAGTGCCGGAACAGCACGCGTTAGTGAAGCAAATCAAAATGCTGGGCGCTCATCTGGACGCGTTGGCCAAAGATGCCGCCACCTTCAACCACCACCTGCACAATCAACAGCGGGCAGCCGACAACTTCAGCGGCGAACAGCGTTGACACCGGGCGCTGTCACGCAGCGCCTCCTGCCAAATACTGGCGTTCTGAGAGTGTAATAAATCATAAATGACCTGGATCATCATCGCTGCCCTGATCGTTGTATTTATTATTGGCTACCGCATTCTGACTTCCGATACCCGCAAAGCCATCGACTCTCTGGCCCACCTGCTGAAAGTAAAACCGATGCTGATTGAATCCATGATTCAGGAGATGGGCAGTCGCAACAGCCAGACCTTTATTCGCGTGTTGAACAACGGCTACACCGAAGAGATGCACCAGGCGGCCTATTTGCTGTTTATCTACCTGACCTTTATCAAGCAGGCGGATGACCAACAGATCGCCCTGTGGCGGGAAACGCTGCTGCGCGCCGGGCTGTCGCCGGAACTGCATGCCGAACACACCGAGGCCGCGCTGTTTTACTTTGCCGATCTGGATATTGACGCTTTCGAACTGGCGCAGTTTCGCCGCGCTTACAATGAGCGTTTTAATCAGGAAGCAATTGCGAATTGGTAAGAGTGTGTCCCCCGCAGGCGGGGGAAGCATTACTGGAACATGCTGTAGATATAGCGCGAAAGCGCATCACGCGAGCTGAAGCCGTGTGGAATGCCGTAACGCGCACTCGGGGCATCGCTGCTTAAATCCAGGGGAAACTCAAGATACTGATTGCTGATGCGTACCGGCGAGGTCGGCGTGGCAAAATGCACGCTTTTCTCTTTCAGCGCCGGGTGGATCACCAACGCGGTTCTGCCCATCCGCGCTTCACGATTCACATATACGTAGTGCTCACCCTTGCGGTAACCATAAGACTGGTCGGTGACATAATCACGCTCAAAGCCAGTATTCTCCAACACTCTAGCCACTTCATCCGGCCGTAAATACATCGATTTCTCCTCTCGTTCTGGACCGCTGAGCGACCTTACCGTAATCATGAGATGAAACAATAAATTTTTCGGTATGGATGTTGGTTTAGGAATAATCCTTAATTATGGGTTTTGCCGGTTTTGCACCAGTAACCGCAGCGTCAACAGCACGCCCAAAAACACCATCAACGCTGCCGCCAGATAGATCGACGGCACGCCCATGTGGCTCATCAGCAGCCCGGCCAGCGGCCCGGTGATCCCCAACGCCAGATCGAGAAACGCCGAGTAAGTGCCCAGCGCGGTGCCCTGATTCTGCTGCGGCACCTGTTTCACCGCCTCCACGCCCAGCGCCGGGAATACCAGCGAGAAACCGGCACCGGCCAACAACGCGCCCGCCTGCACCATCAACGGATCGCTGGCCTGCCATATCAGCAGCAGCCCAACAATCTCGATCAGGAACGACACCAGCGTGACCTTTAAGCCGCCGTGACGATTAATGGTCTGGCTGAAGATTAAACGGATACCGACAAAGGCAACGCTGAACAGCGTCAGTGAGAATGCCGCCCCGCTCCAGCCCTTATCAGCATAATAGAGAGTGATAAATGTGGCGATCACGCCAAAGCCCACGGTGCCCATCGCCAGTCCGAGGCCATAGGTCCAGATGCGGCCGAATACCGCGCTAAAGGCGAGGCGTTTGCCGGCAGTGATCGAAACATTGGGCTTGGCACTCGCCAGCCACAGCGAAATCGCGACGGCCAGTACGATCAGCGCCGCCACCCCGGCCAGCCCCCATTGCTGGTTAAGGTAAACGCCGAGCGGTGCTCCGGCCGCCATAGCACCGTAAGTCGCCACCCCGTTCCACGAAATCACCCGAGCGGTATGCAGCGGCCCCACCAGACCAATGCCCCACAGCGTGGAACCGGTGCTGGCAAAGCTTTCACCGACGCCAAGAAATACCCGGCCAATACACAGCAAAATCAAGCTCAGCAGCGGCATACCGACAAACCAAAAAGCCATGGCGTAAAACAGACCACTCACCCCGCAGCAGGCCAGGCCGAACAGCACCACCTTTTTCGGCCCGAGCTGATCGGCATAGCGTCCGGCATGCGGGCGGCTAAACAAGGTAGCGAAATACTGGGCGCTGATAATCAAACCGGCCAGTACCGAGTTGTACCCCAATTCGTTATGCACAAACCCCGGTAATACCGCCAACGGCAAACCTATGGTCAGGTAACAGACAAAGGTAAACATCACCACGGACAGAATCCGTTGGTTAAGCTGAAAGTTGTTTTCTTTAGAACTGACGGCGGTCATCGAAGGTGGCTCGCATTAAACCGGGTAGGCAACAGCACTCAGCATACCCGGTCGGGGGTCGATCATAAATCTGCGAGTTATAACCAATTATTATTTAACTCAACTTTTGCTGCCTGCGCCATTCGCTCGGGCTAATGCCCTGAATGCGCAGAAACTCACGGTTAAAGTTGGATTTAGTGGTGAATCCGGCCTTTTGCATGATATCTGTCACAGGATCCTCACCGTCCAGCAGCCACTGGGCCGCCTGGCGGATGCGCAGTTGATTCACATATTGCGACACATTCATGCCCGTATGACGGTTGATCGCCTGTGAAACCCGCCGCGTCGGCAAACCGACCTTGCGCGCCAGGCGGGCCAGATTCAGTTCAGGCTCCAGATAGAGGTCGTCCTGCCGCAGCCGCTGCTGCACCCGGTCAAACCACTCAGCCAGTTGCTCCTCGTCTTCGGCAACCTCCTGCGTCGGCTCCGGCAACGGCTCTACCGGGCTGTCTGAGGGACGGCTGCGGGACAACACCAGACACAGACTTACCGCCACCAGCAGATTAACCAGGGTCGCCAACCTGCCGGCGTGACGCCCGTCGAACAGTGAAAAATCGAGCGTAATCACCAGTTCGGCCGCCGCCACGGCCATCAGCAAGATGCCCAGCCCCTGCCACAGCCGATAGCTGAGCCAGCTTTCCGCCAGCGCCACCTGCTGCAAAGCGTTCTCACCGCGCCGTAGCGCGTACAGCAGCGCCGCGCCGTAGCCCAGATAAGCGCCAGCGATCAGCACATCCAGCCAAAAAGGCGCGAACAAGCTCGCCAGCAGCGTCAGGCATAGTGACATCAGGTGCCCGAGTTCGCGTCGCCGCAGCCTGCCCTGGGTGCTGACCAGAAAGGCCAGATAGGTCAACGTAGGGATCGCCACCGCACCGAAGGGTTGCAGTCCATTAAACTGCGCCACGCCATAGCCATAGCGGATCCCCACCAGCAGGCTTTGCCAGGCGCACAGCAACAGCAATAACTGGAAGACCCAGCGCTGCGGCCTTGGTCGTCCCAGGCGATACAGCAGCCCCAGGCACAGCAGGCCAAATAAAAAAGTGAGGGGGATAAGCGGCATCGTCGGCATCTTGTTGTGTTCACACAGAAATGGCAGTGTACTGTTAAAACAAACCTTTAACGACCCGGATCGCGATCGAGGTCGCCGGATAACGCCCCTCATGCCACCCTCTCGAGGTCAACATTTGAGGAGTAAAAATGAACAGAGCGTTGTTGTTGTGGATACTGCTGTGCGGCATTGCCAGTGCCACCCCCTATCAGGTTGCCACCCGCGATCAAGTCTTTCAGGCCGGTTCGCGTTCGTTGAACAGCCGAATTTATTACCCCACCGCCGAGATGGATGGGCAACGGCTCACCGGTGCGAATAAGGTCTTTACTGGCATCAGCAGCCGGCCAGATGCGCCGGTGGCGAACGGACACTTTCCGCTGATCGTGATCAGCCACGGCAGCGGCGGCAATAACAGCAGTCAGGCCTGGCTGGCGGCGGCGTTAGTCCAGCAGGGAATGATTGTCGTGGCAGCCAATCACCCGGGTAGCACCACCGGCAACTCGGTTCCGGCGCTCTCCGCCAAACTGTGGTTACAGACCGAGGATGTTTCCGGTTTGATCAGCGCCATCACCGCCGATCCTCAGTGGAGTCAAGTCGTCAATCGCCAGGTCATTGGCGTTATCGGCCACTCCAAGGGCGGTTACAGTGCCATTGCCGCTATCGGTGGGCGAGTCCGGCTGGCCGATTTCATCAGCGGCTGCAAACAAGCTCCGCAGTCACCCAACTGCCAGTTTTATACCCGGGCCAAAGTTGATTTAGAAGTGCTCTCCGCCCGGCAATTTGATGCTGATTATACTGACCCGCGCATCCGCTTTGCCGTCGCCCTCGATCCCGGCATGGTGCCTTATCTGTTGCCTGGCAGCCTGCGTCAACTCAACGCCCCTTTATTGGTTATCGAACCTCAAGGTTTCGAACCTGACAGCCAAATACCCGGTCTTGGCGGTGCCACACTGGCCAAAGACGCAGGACAGCAACCGATTGATGCACTACGGCTGTCGAACGGTAACCATTTTGATTTTATTCCGCTTTGTCAGCCGAATGGACGCCAAATTCTGGCTGCAGAGGAGAAAGATGCAGAGGTGTTATGCGCTTCCTCCAATACACAGCGTGAATGGGTACACCAGAAGACATTAACGGCCATCATGGCGTTTATTCACCCGTGGCTATCCGCGCCCGCAGGAAATCAATAAACGCCCGCACCTTCTCCGGCACATGGCGGGTATTGGGGTACAGCGCATAAATGCTTTGGGCCGGAAATTGATGGTCTGCCAGCAGCGGGCACAGTTTGCCTTCGGCAATGGCGGGCCGCACCAGCCATTCGGGCAGTAATGCCACCCCGGCACCGTGCAGGGCAAACGCCAGCAGCGCGGAGGCACTGTCGCCCATTAGCGTGGCGGCGTCTTCAACCTTGAATAGCACCGCCTGCCGTTCCGGGGTAATCACCTGCCAGCTCAACGGTGAACTGAGACGGCTGTGGGCGATCCACTGCGCCTGCGCCAGTTGCGCCAGCGAGCCAACCGGATGACGGACCAGATACTCCGGCGAGGCGACCGGCAGGATGGCAAAACTGTCGAGCCGCGCCGCATGGTGGCTAGAGTCCGCCAGTTGCCCCAGCCGGATCGCCACATCGAAGCGTTCCGAAATTAAATCGGCATGATAAGAAGAAGAAACGTGCTGAATACGCAAGCGCGGATGCAACCGGGAAAATGCCGCCAGTGCCGGCACCACCACCTGCGCGCCGTATTCCGGCGTAGTGGTGATTCGCAATACGCCACTCAGACCGTGGTGATCGCGGCGCACGTCATCCAGCACGTTTTCCGCATCCTGCAGCAACCGCAGGCAGCGTTGATAGAAGCGTTCACCGGCATCGGTCAGTGCCAGCCGCCGGGTACTTCGCACCAGCAACGACACCCCCAACTCGCTTTCCAGCTGTTTGACATTGAAACTGACCGCCGCCTTGGTTTGCCCCAACGCCACCGCCGCAGCGGTAAAGCTGCCGGCATCCACCACCGCCACAAAGATCGCCAAACGCTGCAGGTTAAGCATAGTGCCACGCCTTACTGTCAAAATTATTTTGACAGTGTAATCGTTCGCAGCCGATTTATCCGCAGTTTCCCGCCCGCTACACTGCAGGCCTTCAACCGGAGGCCCCATGCCCTATCGCATCAAAGTCGCAATCGTCTATCTGCTCGGATTTTTTGTCGATCTGATCAACATGTTTATCGCCAACGTCGCTTACCCGTCGATCGGTCATGCGTTGCAGGCTTCGGTCGGTGAACTGGCCTGGGTCAGCAACGGTTATATTCTCGGCCTGACGCTGGTGATCCCGCTCAGCGCCTGGCTGGCACAGCGCATCGGTGGACGGCGGGTATTCTTGCTGTCGCTGACGCTGTTTATGCTGGCAACAACCGCGGCGGGCTATGCCGGCTCAATTGGCGAGTTGATTGGTTGGCGAGTGCTACAAGGTATGGGGGGCGGTTTGCTGATCCCGATCGGTCAAACGCTAACCTATCAACTGTATCGCAGCCACGAACGCGCCGGGCTTTCCGCCGCCATTATGCTGGTTGGCCTGCTGGCACCCGCGCTGTCACCGGCGCTGGGCGGACTGATTGTTGACAGTCTTGACTGGCGCTGGGTGTTCTTCGCCAACCTGCCACTGGCAGCGCTGGCACTGTTGCTGGCCGCGCTGTGGTTGCGCCCTCAGGCAGCCGAGCTACAACGCAAGCCACTCGACGTTAACGGATTGTTCAGCGCCTGCACCGCTCTGACGCTGATCCTGCTGGGTCTGACCCGGCTGGGTGATGCCGATGGCCTGCTGCAGGGCGCTTTGCTGTTGGCCGCCGGGGCGCTGACGCTGGCTTATTACCTGCGGCGCAGCCTGTGCATCGCCCAACCGCTGCTGAACCTGCGGCTGATGCAAGATCCGCTGCTGCGCACCTCTATGATGATTTACCAGTGTATTCCCGGCCTGTTTATCGGCGTCAGTCTGGTGGCCATGCTGTATTTGCAAAACCAATTGGGCATGCGCGCCGCACAGGTCGGCAGCCTGATGCTGCCCTGGTCGCTGGCCTCGTTTCTGGCCATCACCCTGACCGGCAAGAAATTCAATCGCCTTGGCCCGCGGCCGCTGTTTATCGTCGGTTGTCTGCTGCAGGGACTGGGGATTCTGACGCTGTCGCAGATTGCTCACGCCGGGGACTACGGATTGCAGTTGACGGCCTTCGCCCTGATGGGCTTTGGCGGCAGCCTGTGCAGCAGCACAGCACAGAGCAGCGCTTTCCTGCAGATTGCCGATGAACAATTGGCGGACGCCAGTGCACTGTGGAATATCAATCGTCAGCTCAGCTTTTGCCTGGGTGTCGCCCTGCTCAGCCTGCTGTTAAATCTGCTGCTTGAGCATTTTTCGCCTGCTGCCGCCTACAAAATCTGTTTTTACCTGGCCGCCGCCAGCACGCTAGTGCCGCTGTTGCTGTGCCTGCGTATCGCTAACCGTGCCATCGTGCACCGTCTCAACACTCAACAGGAAGCTCCATGAACCGATATTTTACCGAAGTGATCGACGCTCACGTCGCCATTGAAAACTGGCTGGAAAAAGGAATGGGGGAGGAAACAGCGCTGCTGGCGCGTTTTGATCCGGCCTTCAGCATGATCGCGCTGAACGGCAACCGACTGGATTTCACCGCACTGAGCGCCTTTTTCCATGCACATCGCGCTGCTAAACCGGGGCTGGAAATTACTATAGAAGAGATGACGTTAGTGGCCGAGTGGCCAACGGGGGCGGTGGTTAGCTATCGTGAAAAGCAAATGTTGCCTGGGCAGGCGGCAACGCTACGCAACTCCACAGTGGTGTTTGAGCAGGGTCAATCCGGGTTGGTCTGGCGGCACCTGCATGAAACCACGCTGGCACAGTAATCAGAGAAAACCGTCTGCCAGAAACAGCTCCCAGGCGACAATCAGCCCACACAGGGTAACGGCGCTGAAAATCACTTCGAACAGATAGCGATTGATCATCATGGGCTAGCCCTAAAAAGTAAACACCCGGCAAAACCGGGTGTTTACATAGCGTCTGGATGCGGAGGTACCCGCAGACTTCACTTATTTAGCGGCTGGAGCTACTGCTTTTTTGGTAGCTTTGTGGTGTTTTTTAGCGGCCTGAGCTTTCTGCACTGGCGCTTTTTTGCTTACTTTGTGGTGAGTTTTAGCAGCCTGAGCTTTCTGGGCTGGGGCTTTTTTGCTCACTTTGTGGTGAGTTTTAGCAGCCTGAGCTTTCTGGGCTGGGGCTTTCTTGGTCGCTTTGTGGTGCTTTTTAGCGGCCTGAGCTTTCTGTGCTGGCGCTTTCTTGGTTGCCTTGTGGTGCGTCTTCTTATGATGAGTGGCTTTAGCAGGTGCCTTCTCAGCAGCAGCGGCTGGTGCAGCAGTAGTGGTTGCAGCCGGAGCAGCCGCCGCCGGAGCTACAGCATCAGCAGCGAAAGCAACAGAAGACAGACCCATGGTAGCAGCAACGATCAGGGCTAATACTTTTTTCATCTTTAATTCCTCAGAGTGTTTTTTCAGTAAGCCCCGCTGGGCC
Source organism: Serratia proteamaculans (assembly GCF_008830365.1). Classification (GTDB taxonomy): domain Bacteria; phylum Pseudomonadota; class Gammaproteobacteria; order Enterobacterales; family Enterobacteriaceae; genus Serratia; species Serratia proteamaculans. Next base: position 266,765 of record NZ_WBKI01000005.1, read on the forward strand.
GTTGAAGCAGATATTAGAGGAATCGCTGAGCCGCTTCCGTGAGTGATTGGTTTCGCCGAGTAACCAAATGTACAGTGGCCGTATGGCCGACGAACATGGCGTTTTTTCCGTGATCGCCAACACGTTTTAATAAATGGTCTACACTTAAAAGACATGTGTCGAAACGGAGAATCGAATGTTTAAGAGATCAGAAAAAGTAGAACGCGACATCGATCAAGACGTCACCCTGCTGGCGGATACGCTGGATGAGGTGCTACGCGAATCCGGTGACAAGACCAAAGAGGAACTCAAAGAGCTGCACAGCAAGGCAAAAGGCGTATTACGCGATGCCCGGGCACGCTTTAATGGTTCCAGCAGTCTGACACAGCACGCTCGCGATGCCGTCGAACAAGCCGACAGCTATGTGCGCGACAAACCTTGGCAGGGCGTAGGGATCGGGGCCGCAGTTGGCATCGTCCTCGGCGTGCTGCTGGCCCGGCGTTAACACCCCTTGCAGTCATAAAGATAAAACAGATGTGCGTCTGGCCCGCGGGAAACCGCGGGCCGTTTAATTTGTGCCTTTGATTAATCCAGCCAACCGGGCCACCGCTCGCTCCGTCTCCGCCTGCTGGGTAAAGTTGGCAAAGCCCATTAACAGGCCCGAACCCGCCGGATCCGCAATGCACCAGTCGGATAGCGCCTGTATCGACAAGCCGCACTGCCAGGCCAGTTCAGCCAAAAGCCGATCCTGCCTTTCCCCCTTCAGCCGGGCCAATAACTGAATGCCACCGGCCTGTGACGCGACCGTCAAATGCTCCCCCAACTGCTGTTCCAGTGCCTGCGCCAACCATGCGCGCCGTTGGCGGTAAATGGGCCGCATCCGCTTCAAGTGGCGATAAAAATGCCCCTGATGAATAAAATCCGCCACGCTGGCCTGCAGCAACGGCGGACAACCGCAGCCACGCAGCCGACTGCTGTGGCCAAAGGCCTCTACCTGCCCGGCAGGCACCACCAGATAAGCCATGCGCAAGGCCGGGAACAGCGTTTTGCTGAAGGTACCGGCGTACAGTACCCGCCCCTGACGATCGAGACTTTTCAACGGCGGCAGCGGCCGACCGTGATAACGAACCTCGCTGTCATAGTCGTCTTCAAGGATCCACGCCTGCTGCTGCTGCGCCCACTCCAGCAGCGCCATACGCCTTGCCAGACTGAGTGTGACCCCCAGCGGACTCTGATGGGTCGGCGTCAGCACCGCCATACGTGCCAGGGGGGCGCTGGCCAAACCGGCGGCAATGTTCATGCCCTGCTCATCGACCGGCACCGCCACTGGCCGCATACCGGCGGCGCGAAACAGCGGCAGCGTGACCGGATAGCCCGGGTCCTCCAGCCATACCGCTTCCCCCGGCTGAAGCAAAGTGCCAATCACCAGATCCAGCAGTGCCTGATAACCGGCGCAGATAAACACCTGTTCCGGGCGGCAACTGATGCCGCGCGAAAGCTGCAAATAATTGGTGATTGCCGCACGCAGTTCGGGCAAGCCCTGAGTTGACGGATGTGCCATAGAGGCCAACGGGGCAGTGCGTAACTGGCGACCGACAATTCGCTGCCATTGCGCACGCGGAAATGCATCCAGCGCGGGTAGCCCCAGTTGAAACGGCGGCGTCGCCCCGTTCGGATGCAGCGGATTTGCCGTTACCGTCGGCAAAGGTTCCACTGCCAGCGCCGCACGCACCGGCAGGTTCTGCAACTGCGGCGAAACATAGGTCCCCGCCTGCCCCCGGCTTTGCAGAAAACCTTCGGCAACCAGCTGCGCGTAGGCACTTTCTACCGTGGCGCGTGCCACGCCCAAATCGCTCGCCAATCCACGAACCGAAGGCAAGCGGCTGCCCGCCGGCAGGGTTCCCTGCGCTATGGCGTCTTTGATCCGCAAATAAATCTGCCGGTACAAGGGATCGGCAAGCCGGCTGTCCAGCCGCAAGGAGGTAAGAAACTGACGCATTATGGCCCGGTTAAATAATCACTTTATGGCCCTATAGCATAGTCCATATCACCGCTAAAGTAGCACCATGATTCTGCTATTCGCTAACCGAGGTTGACCATGATTAAGCAACGTTTGAACTATTCCGAACTTTCACCGGCTCCGTACAAAAATATGGTGAACGCCTTGATGGCGCTGGAGAAAGGTGCGCTGGATAAAGAGACAATTGAACTGATGTTTATGCGTGTTTCGCAGATCAACGGCTGCGCCTACTGCCTTGATATGCACGGCAAAGCCCTGCGCGAAAGTGGCGTCAGCAGCGCCAAGCTGGATCAGCTTGCAGGCTGGCGCGTCAGCCATGCGTTCAGTGAGCGCGAGCGTGTGGCACTGGAATGGGCAGAGTCAGTCACCCTGATCGCCGCTACCGGCGCACCGGACAGCGCATTTGAAACACTGCAGGCGCACTTTAGCGATGCGGAAATTGCCGATTTGACCTTTGCCATTAGCATCATGAACGCCTTTAATCGCCTGGCCATCAGCATGCGTCAATGATTAAACCGCACTTCCCCTCTCGCTGCGAGAGGGGTTTTTCGTCACTAACTTCCCCGCAAAAAAAATTCTCCAGCATTTTTCCAGCGCCGCTGCGGCCTGCGAGCAAACCTCACAAAAACACCATATATAGCGTGGTTGATAAATTAAATATCAACATATAGTATTTAATCCATCAACCGCAGGGAACATGTAGCGGTCGATAACGCCGTCAGAAACGCCGTTCAATGCTCCGTTATCTGACCTGTCCGCCTTTCCTTCAGCCCATAAGGTGAATGCGAATCATGAGCATTATTATTTACAGCAAACCGGACTGTGTCCAGTGCAACGCCACCTATCGCGCCTTCGATAAACAAGGGATTGGTTATCAGGTGATTGACCTCACCCAGGATCAACAGGCGCTGAGCCATGTTAAATCCCTCGGCTATCAACAGGTTCCGGTGATTATCGCCGGAGACGATCACTGGTCCGGCTTCCGGCCAGACAAAATTGGCGCGCTGGCTCACGCCGTCGCGCCCTGAGGTTGGCCATGAACCCGCTGGTCTACTTCTCCAGCAGTTCGGAGAACACCCACAGGTTCGTTGAAAAGCTGGGCTTACCGGCGATGCGCATACCGATCGCCGGAGCCCGCAGCAAACTGCTGATGGAAAGTCCCTATATTTTGATCGTGCCCAGCTATGGTGGCGGCAGCGCCGTGGGAGCCGTGCCGATCCAGGTGATCCGCTTTCTCAACGATCCGCAGAATCGCGCTTTCCTGCGCGGCGTTATCGCCGCCGGGAATACCAATTTCGGCGCAGCGTACGGCATTGCCGGCGATATCATCGCCAAAAAATGCCAGGTGCCTTTTCTTTACCGTTTTGAGCTGCTCGGCACCACACAAGACGTTGCAAACGTTCGACAGGGAGTAACCGCATTTTGGCAACGACAGAACTGACCAGGCCCGCTACCAGCGCGCTGGATTACCATTCGCTCAACGCGATGCTCAATCTTTATGATGCCGAAGGCCGTATCCAGTTTGATAAGGATCGACTGGCGGCACGACAATACTTCCTGCAGCACGTCAATCAGAACACCGTGTTCTTCCACAACCTGGAAGAGAAGCTGCGCTATCTGGTGGAAGAAGGTTATTACGAGCAGAGCGTGCTGGCGCAGTACGACTTCGCCTTTATCAAGCAGTTGTTCCAGCAGGCCTACGCGAAAAAATTCCGCTTCGAGACGTTTCTCGGCGCCTTTAAGTACTACACCAGCTACACGCTGAAAACCTTTGACGGCAAACGCTATCTGGAACGCTACGAGGACAGGGTATGCATGGTCGCCATGACGCTGGCCGCTGGCGATACCGCACTAGCGCAAGCTCTGGTAGAAGAAATGATTTCCGGCCGCTTCCAGCCGGCGACGCCCACCTTCCTCAACTGCGGCAAACAGCAGCGCGGCGAACTGGTGTCCTGCTTCCTGCTGCGCATTGAAGACAATATGGAGTCGATCGGCCGGGCGGTGAACTCCGCGCTGCAACTGTCAAAACGTGGCGGTGGTGTGGCATTTTTGCTGACCAACATTCGCGAAGTCGGCGCGCCAATCAAACGTATTGAGAACCAATCCTCCGGCGTCATTCCGATCATGAAAATGCTCGAAGATGCCTTCTCTTACGCCAACCAACTGGGTGCGCGTCAGGGCGCCGGTGCGGTATACCTCAATGCCCACCACCCGGATATTTTACGTTTCCTCGACACCAAACGCGAAAACGCCGACGAGAAGATCCGCATCAAAACCCTGTCGCTGGGGGTGGTGATCCCGGATATCACCTTCGAGCTGGCGAAAAATAACGAAGAGATGTACCTGTTCTCGCCGTATGACGTCGAGCAGGTGTATGGCGTACCCTTTTCGGAAATCAGCGTCAGCGAGAAGTACCGCGAAATGGTGGATGACAAACGTATCCGCAAATCGCGCATCAATGCCCGCGAGTTCTTCCAGGTGCTGGCGGAGATCCAGTTTGAATCCGGCTACCCGTACATGATGTTTGAAGATACGGTCAACCGCGAGAACCCGATCGCCGGACGTATCAATATGAGCAACCTGTGTTCGGAGATTTTACAGGTTAACCGCGCCAGCACTTATCACGATGACCTGAGCTATGACCAGGTCGGCAAGGATATTTCCTGCAACCTCGGCTCGCTAAACATCGCCAAAACCATGGATGCACCGGACTTCGGCAAAGCGGTCGACACCGCGATCCGCGCGCTGACTGCGGTGGCGGACATGAGCGACATCCGCTCGGTACCCTCAATCGCCGAAGGCAACCGCAGCTCGCACGCTATCGGCCTGGGCCAGATGAACCTGCATGGCTACCTGGCGCGCGAACGCATCTTCTATGGCTCTGAGGAAGGCATCGACTTCACCAATTTCTATTTCTATACCGTCGCTTACCACGCCATTCGCGCCTCTAACCAGCTGGCTATCGAGCGCGGCAGCGCATTCGCCGGCTTTGAGGACTCCACCTACGCGTCCGGCTCGTACTTCAGCAAATACACCGAAAGGGAATGGCTGCCACAGACCGAGCGAGTGCGCGCTCTGTTCGCAGACGCCAATATCGCCATTCCGGGACGCGAAGAGTGGCTGGCGCTGCGCCAGTCGGTAATGATGCATGGGCTGTACAACCAGAATCTGCAGGCGGTGCCGCCGACCGGCTCCATCTCCTACATCAATAACTCGACCTCCAGCATCCATCCGATTGTGTCACGCATCGAGATCCGCAAAGAGGGCAAGATTGGTCGCGTGTATTATCCGGCGCCCTATATGACCAACGACAACCTGGAGTACTACCAGGATGCCTATGACATCGGGCCAGAAAAGATCATTGATACCTACGCCGCCGCCAGTCAGCACGTCGATCAGGGGCTGTCGTTGACGCTGTTCTTCCGCGATACCGCCAGCACGCGCGATATCAACCGTGCGCAGATTTACGCCTGGCGTAAAGGCATCAAAACCATTTATTACATCCGTCTGCGCCAGATGGCGCTGGAAGGCACCGAGGTGCAGGGCTGCGTGTCCTGCGCGCTGTGAGGCAACTTATGAATAGTATTAAACCGGCGCAGCTGGTGCGCGCAATCAACTGGAACATCATCGAAGACGACAAGGATATGGAGGTGTGGAACCGCCTGACCTCCAACTTCTGGCTACCGGAAAAGGTACCCTTGTCGAACGATATTCCATCGTGGGCCACGCTGACACAGAAAGAACAGCAACTGACCATCCGGGTGTTCACCGGCCTGACGCTGCTGGACACCATTCAAAATACCGTCGGTGCCCCGGCGTTGATCGCCGACGCCATTACGCCGCATGAAGAGGCGGTATACTCCAATATCGGCTTTATGGAAGCGGTGCACGCCCGCTCTTACAGTTCAATTTTCTCCACGCTGTGCCAGACACCCGACGTCGACGACGCCTACCGCTGGAGCGAGGAAAACCGCGCATTACAGAAAAAGGCCCATATCATTCTGGCCCACTACCGCAGTGACGATCCGCTGATGAAGAAAGTCGCCAGCGTGTTCCTCGAGTCGTTCCTGTTCTATTCGGGCTTTTACCTGCCGATGTACTGGTCGAGCCGCGCCAAACTGACCAACACCGCCGATCTGATCCGTCTGATCATCCGCGACGAGGCGGTACACGGCTATTACATTGGCTATAAATTCCAGAAAGGATTAGAAAAGGTCGACGCCGCCCGTCGGCAACAGGTGAAAAACTTCGCCTTCGATCTGCTGCAGGATCTGTATGATAACGAGGTGCGATACACCGAAGAGCTGTACGACGGCGTTGGCTGGAGTGAGGACGTGAAAACCTTCCTGCACTATAACGCCAACAAGGCGCTGATGAACCTGGGTTACGAAGCGTTGTTCCCACCGTCGATGGCTGAGGTCAACCCGGCGATTTTGTCGGCGCTGTCGCCGAACGCCGACGAAAACCACGACTTCTTCTCCGGCTCCGGCTCGTCTTACGTAATAGGTAAAGCAGTCAATACCGAGGATGACGACTGGGATTTCTGAGGGTAATTATCGCGATATCGTCCTAATCCTAATGAGGACGGTATCGCAACATTAATAACCAAGCTCTTTCTGACTTCGGATCGCCAGAATAAATGCCGTATCAATATCAGGAATGTATTTGTAAAGGGCCAAATACCCACGGGCTTGCTGACCAATGATCAACTCACGCTTTCCTGATCCAAGCGGCCGACCAATTAGCGGATTATGTTCCAGTACTGCAATGGCCTGGATAATTTCCTCAATTCGACGCCCTGAATCTGTAACCTCATAATGTGCCAAATGGACGAGAATACGCTCAATATCATCCTTGACCTCTGGCGCTAACTCGATCTTTGTCATCAGCCCCCCAGCTTTTTAACAGAAGGTTTGGTTGCAGCAGTATCCCCCGCCACATAATTTTCCAGATAGCCACGCATATCACTCCAGGAAATGGTTTCCCCCGTAGCAACAATGTTGGCATAACGTTTTTCCGCTTCCTCTTCGAAATCACGACGTAATTCTTCCTGCTGAGTTTTCTCAGCAATCGCCTGCAAAATAAAGTTGTGTGAAGTCACGCCTGCTTGCTCTGCTATGGCCGCGACTCGGGCTTTAAGTTCTTCTGGTATACGGATGGTGGTGGTCGGCATAGTCAACAAACCTCGGTGCAGACAAAGCGAATGTAGCTCAATTGTGCTACATCAATATTGATTACTCAACAACATTGTTCATTTAATCGCCACAGAACGCTGCCGGATGCGTTGCCAGATGGCCCGTTTTTCCTGGTCATCGGCGCTCGACCAGGCAGCAATTTCATCCAACGTGCGCCAACAGCCACGGCACCAGGATTTTTCGGCGTCGATCTGGCAAACATTATTGCAGGGTGAACGGACGCTATCGTCAATCTGACTGCCCGTTTTCCTTCTTCTGCTGCGCCCTACCATTAAATGCTTCCTCGAGGTGGATTTCTCGCCACAGGATACCCGATCCTGCCGCGAAAAAACCGCCCGCCAGCATCAGATGATGCCACCGTTGGCACGCAGGGTTTGGCCATTAATCCAGGTGCCGTCGGTACCGGCCAGGAATGACACTGCTGCGGCGATATCCTGCGGCTGGCCCAAACGCTCCAACGGTGCCATTTTCGCCAGTCGCTCGATTAGCTCAGGCGTTTTACCGTCCAGGAACAACCCGGTAGCGGTGGGCCCGGGTGCGATGGCATTCACGGTGATATTACGACCGCGCAGCTCTTTCGCCAGCACGCTGGTCAGCGCCTCGACGGCGGCCTTGCTGGCGGCGTACATGCCGTAGCTCGGCTGCAACAGCCCGACCACACTGGAAGAAAAGTTGATGATACGGCCATTGTCACACAGGCGTTTTGCCGCTTCACGTAGGGTATTGAAGGTGCCCTTCAGATTGATGCCGATCAACCGATCCACATCGGCATCGCTCATTTCTGCCACCGGGGCCAATGCAATCACCCCGGCGTTGTTCACCAAAATATCCACGCCGCCGAAAGCCTGTTCGGCACGGTCAAACAGTTGAGCCACCGCAGCAGCATCGCTGACGTCCGCTTTGGCGCTCAGCGCCCGGCCACCATTCTGCTCAATTTTGCGCACCAGTTGATCGGCCAATGCCTGGTTACCAGAATAGTTGACGATCACAGTAAAACCGTCGGCAGCCAGGCGTTCGGCGATGGCGGCACCGATGCCGCGTGATGCGCCGGTTACGATGGCAACTTGTTGTCTAGTGGTGTTCATCTGATCTCTCCTCGTCGACGATGCGCCGGCAGGCTTGCTGGCGTGGGATCATCATGTACCTTTCTCAATGGCGAATAATCCCCTAATATTCGTTATCACTATTCGAATCAAGCGAACAATCCCATGGACAGAATTGATGCCATGCGTCTGTTCACCCGCGTGGTAGAACAGCGTAGTTTTACCCAGGCCGCACAGGATCTGGGCCTGCCGCGCTCGACGGTGACCGATGCCATCAAACAGCTGGAGGCCCGGTTGCAGGTACGGCTGCTGCAGCGCACCACCCGCCACGTCAGCCCGACGCTGGATGGCGAGGCCTATTATCAGCGCTGCCTGACTATTTTGGCGGATATCGAAGATGCCGAGATGGCATTTGCCGGTGCCAGGCCGCGCGGGCTGTTGCGTATCGATGTGCACGGCACGCTGGCGCGTCACTTCCTGCTACCGGGGTTGCCCGACTTTCTGGCGCACTATCCGGATATTGAATTGTTCATGAGCGAAGGCGATCGGCTGGTGGACCCGGTGCGCGAAGGTATCGACTGCGTGGTGCGAGTCGGTAAGCTGAAAGACAGCGATATGGTAGCGCGTCGGTTAGGCGAGCTGGAGGAAGTGACCTGCGCAGCCCCCGACTACCTGCAACGCTTCGGGACACCACTTAACATCGGTGAGCTTGCAGGGCACCGCATGGTGGGTTTTCGCTCCTCAGCCAGCGGCACCATTATGCCTTTGGAATTTAACGTCGCAGGTCAGCCGCAGCAGGTGATGCTGCCCTGCACGGTGTCGGTCAGCGCGGCGGAAAGCCTGGTGGCCGCGGCGCGCATGGGACTGGGGATTATTCAGGTGCCGCGCTATCACCTGCGCGACGATTTGGCCAATGGCAGCCTGCTGCCGCTGTTGCCGCAATACCCTTCCACACCGATGCCGGTCTCGCTGCTGTATCCGCGCAGCCGACAACTTTCACCTCGGGTGCGGGTATTTATCGACTGGTTCAGCAAGGCTTTTACCGCACGCAACGGTTAACAAGCCGCCCGTCAGGGCGGCCAGCGGTTTATAGTGCACCGTAGTCCAGAGGTACCCAGTCGTATCCTTCACCCTGCTGATTCAGATAGCCCAATCCCGGGAATGACAGATGCGCAGCGCCCACCAGTACACTCTGCCGGGCGCTATCACCAAAGACTCGCAGGCGCTGAGCCACCGCCGCTTTTGCATCGCTGTCGAAACTTATGGCAACGCGCGGATCGGGAAGCTGCACTGCCGCCACATGGATCAGATCGCCAATCACCAGCAGCTTTTTACCTTCGCTCTCGACCAGATAAATGCTGTGCCCCGGCGTATGGCCGTGAGCCGCGAACGCGCTGATCCCTCGCGACAACTCACCGTCACTGGAGAAAGATTTAAAGTGCCCGGCAGCCTGATAGGGTTTGATCGCCGCCATTGCCCTTTCAAACGAGGCTCTGTCTTCGCTTTTCGCCTGCTTCAATCGGCTCTCGCTCAGCCAAAAATCGGCATCCTGCTGACTGGCGCGCACCACCGCATTCGGGAATACCGCCTTGCCGTTTTGCGACAGGCCGCCGAGATGGTCCGGGTGCAGGTGGGTCAGATAAATTTCGTCCACCTGCTGCGGCTGGTAGCCGGCGGCCTTCAGGTTGGCAACCAGCTTGCCCACCCCGTTCCCCAGCAACTTGCCGGCACCGGTATCAATCAGGATCAGCTTACTGCCGGTGTTGATCAGATAGGCATTGACCGAGGTGACCACCGGTTGTTTCTGATGGCGCTCGGCCAAGGCGGTTTCGATCTGCTTTGGCGAGCTGTTAAGCAGCAGTTTTTCCACCGGCAAACGGAGCACGCCATCGGACAAGGCGGTGACCTCATAGCTGCCCAGCATGATGCGATAAAAACCCGGCGCAGGGGTTTTCACCTGTGGCGCAGCGGCCAGAGTTTGCAGCGACATGACGGCCAGCGCCGTCCCCAGCAGGTAACGTTTCCAGAACATAACGACTCCTTATTGTAAATTTGGCAGCGCTAAGTATTGACGCAAAACCCAGAGCCTGCCCGCAAGAGCGATGACACAGGCAAAAAAAATCCCCGCGGGGGCGGGGAAAGGCAAAGAAAACTGAGGTTTTTTTGTTATACGAAGAATTTGGCCAGGACTAACAAAGAGAGTGAGACATTGATCGCACCGCCGATACGGGTGGCAATCTGGGCAAACGGCATCAGCGACATGCGGTTACCGGCAGTCAGGATGGCCACATCACCGGTGCCGCCCTGCCCGCTCTGGCAGCAGGAGACAATCGCCACGTCGATCGGGTGCATGCCAATTTTTTTGCCGACGAAGAAACCGGTCGCCACCAGGGTGGTAACGGTGCTGACAATCACCACCAGGTTTTGGAGAGTGAAGGCGTTAACCAGTTCCTGCCATGGGGTGATGGCTACGCCAACGGCAAACAGGATTGGGTAGGTCACCGCCGTGCGGAAGAACTTATACACCACCTGCGAACCTTCCTGAATTCGTGGTGAAACACCGTGTGCCAGCTTCACCGCTACCGCCGCGAACAGCATACCAACCGGGGCAGGCAGGCCAATCATGCGGTGCAGCAGCATTCCCACCATGTACAGCAAGATGGCCAACAGCGCGCCACAGGCAATGGTGTTGACATCCACCTTGCCGCTGATTTTATCCACCGCGCTCATTTCGCTGTCGCCCTGCTTGCTCGGCATCAGGCTACCTTCACCGGTCAGGTGCGGGTAGCGTTTACCGAGTTGGTTGAGCAAACCGGCAAGCACAATGGCGGTCAAACTGCCGAGCATCACGATCGGCAAAATACGCCCTAACGCCACCCCCTGCTCCATATGCAGGATTGCCGCGTAGCCCATCGACAGCGGTATCGCGCCCTCACCGACGCCCCCGGCCATGATCGGCAAGATCAGGAAGAAGAAGATTTGGAACGGCTCCAGCCCCAGCGCCATGCCGACCGCCATGCCCACCAGCATGCCGGCAATCTCGCCGCACAGCATCGGTGCAAAGATACGCAGGAAGCCCTGGATCAACACCTGACGGTTCATGCTCATAATGCTGCCGACGATAATGCAGCAGATATAGAGATACAGAATATTTGTCGACTTGTAGAACTTGGTGGTCGACTCCACCACCACATCCGGCAGCAGGCCGTAATGCACCAGCGCGGAAGGAATAAAGGTGGCGCAAATGGCTGCGGCCCCCATTTTGCCGATCAGCGGCAGGCGTTTGCCAAACTCGCCGCAGGCAAAACCGAAGAAGGCCAATGTAGCAACCATCACCACGATATCGCTGGGTAATTTCCCTTCCAGGCAATCCAGTAAAATAAGTACGCCGGCCAGAACGAAGAACGGCAACGGAATAATCCCTACTTTGTAATTGTCCAGTATGTGCCACCATTTTTCACGCAACGGTATTTCAGCCGTTTTGTCTTTGGCAACGAGGTAAGAATCATCTGTTGTGCTCATAATCTGGCCTCTTATTAGTTTGTTCGGCCATCATAGAGAAACGCACGGATTACCTGCTGTGATTTTGTTCAAAATTAAAAAGGGTTTTTAATGGTGGTTATGGTTTCTATGGTGTTAATTAGGGTTATGTAAAATACAGCGAGGTTTTAATGGTGTTAATGTTATTTTAACTTTAAAACTTATCAGTTTTATTGCAGTCGTTTAATACCGCGACCCATTAAGGATAAACCCGTGGCGGCGATCACAAGTTGATCGGGCGCAATATTACATTAACCACGACTCATGATAGGGTAAGCGCTCAGGATCTCTCAGGACGCCCCCCAGGCCATGCGCATAAAACTCTCATTTCAAATCAAGCTATTCCTGTGCCTGGTCGCCTTCTCCTGTGTGCTGTTAACCTTTATCGGTGCTTATACCTACTATCAGTTGGATGCCCAGTTGCACCGCGACCTCGGCGCGCGGGCGCAAGTACAGGCGCGGGAGATTGCCCTGATCCCGTCCCTGGTCACCGCAGTGGAAAAAAACGATCCGGTAAAAATCGCCGAGCTGATGAAAAAAATACGTGCCAGCAGTGATGCCAGCTATATCGTGATCGGCGATAAACAAACCCGGCATCTTTACCACTCTGAATATACTGATCGTGTCGGTACCCCGATGGTCGGCGGCGATAACCAAGAGGTGCTGGAAGGCAAAAGTATTATTTCCATCCGCAAAGGCGGCATCGGAATTTCATTGCGTAGCAAAGCACCGATTATGGATGACAATAATAAGGTTATCGGTATTGTCTCGGTCGGCTATCTGAAATCACATATCGATAACCTGAATGCCAGAACCCTGACGCAAATTGTGGTGTCGATTGTGATGTTATTAATCGCCCTGTTTGTCTTTTCCTGGCTGTTATCGAAGAATTTAAAACGCCAGATGTTCTGGCTGGAGCCGAAGGAAATTGCGCTGCTGGTGCGCCAACAAAAGGCCCTGCTGGAAGCGATTTATGAGGGTGTAATTGCCGTCGATCCCCAGTTGCAGATCATCACCATCAACCACGCAGCACGTGAATTACTGGATCTGCGTCAACCCGCCGGGGCCTTGATGGGACGTGAAATTGGCGAGCTGATCCAGTCACAGCCGGACTTTTTCGGCGCTTCCCAGTTGGGACACGACACCCATGATGAGGTTTGCCGTTTCAACCACGTGCGGGTCATCGCCAGCCGGGTACGGATTATGCAGGAAGAAGAGTTGCAAGGCTGGGTGATCAGCTTCCGCGACAAGAACGACATCAATACCTTGAGCAGCCAACTCAGCCAGGTCAAACGCTACGCTGACAACCTGCGTATCATGCGCCATGAACAGCTCAACTGGACCGCCACCCTCGCCGGGCTGTTACATATGCAGCGCTACGACGAAGCGATCCGTTATGTTGAGGCTCAGTCGGAAGGCGCACAGGAGATCCTCGACTTTATTTCTCAGCGTTTCAGTTCTGCGGCACTTTGCGGCCTGCTGTTGGGCAAGTACTCCAGTGCGAAGGAAAAAGGCGTTGAGCTGCGCTTCGATCCCGCCTGTCAGCTGGGGCAAATCCCGGCGGCGCTGAACGAAACCGAACTGATGTCGATCATTGGCAATTTGCTGGATAATGCGGTTGACGCTACGCTGCATTGCGATGCGCCGCATGAAGCGGTAGAACTCTATATTAGCGATAACGGCAATGAGTTGGTGATTGAAGTGGCCGATCGCGGTACCGGCATTGCCCCCGAGGTGCGTGATACGCTGTTCGAACAAGGCGTCACCACCAAAGATGACAAAGGTGACCACGGCATCGGCCTGCATTTGGTCGCCAGCCACGTAGCGCAGGCGCATGGCAGCATAGAAGTGTCGGACAACGAGCCGCACGGCACCATTTTTTCTTTGTTTATCCCTAAACAATCTTGAGCACCCGAATAATGCAACCAGAAGCACTGGACGTTTTGATCGTGGAAGATGAGCCGCAGTTGGCCACGCTGCACGCCGAGTTCATTGAGCAGAACTTTGCTCTGCGGGTGGTGGCCTATGCCGCCACGCTGGCCGAGGCCAGAGCCAAGGTCAAAACCCACCAGCCACGGTTAATCCTGCTGGATAACTTTTTGCCGGACGGCCAGGGGATTGAGCTAATGGAGGAAGCCGCAGTGAAAAATCCCGGCTGTTCGGTGATCTTCATTACCGCCGCCAGCGATATGAACACCTGCAGCCAGGCGATCCGCAACGGCGCTTTCGATTACATCATTAAACCGGTGTCCTACAAACGACTGCGCAACTCGCTGGAACGCTTTATGCAGTTTGTTCAAACCCAGCGCACCTTTAAGGTGATCGACCAAAGCAACGTCGACGCGCTGTATAACCTGCAATCCAAACAGTTCTCCAGCGAGCCCAGCGCCAAGGGCATTGAAACCAATACGCTGGAGTTGGTGCAGGCGCTGTTTATCGAACAGCCGGAGGTTGCGCACGCGGTGGAAGACGTGGTCGAACAGGTCGGTATCAGTAAAACTACCGCCCGGCGTTATCTGGAATATTGCGTCGCTACCCAGTTCGTACGCGTAGAGATGATGTACGGCAATATTGGCCATCCACGCCGCCTGTATCGCAAGGCGTAGGCTGACATCAGGCTGTCATATTAAGCGGATAATATGCCTGCGACGATATCCCCTCGATATCGGCACCTGTCGTTAAAAACTGATGAAATACTGATGACTTTTACCCGACCTCTGGTCGGGTTTTTTATTGTCTGATAAGACGACTCAGCGAGTAAATAATAGCGTTAATACAATGGGATTATTTTTACTTAAAACCAAGCGTTTACGGGGAATATCAAACGCAAATAATTGAATATTCACCGCACTACCATAACCAATAGAAATGTTGATGTAAATCGCTAATATCCCATTCAGCGGACATTGAGGGTTGTCTCAGATATCCACTGTGTTAGGGTATAGGGGACTATTATTTTCTATTGGGACATTTTTTATCGTTTGATAATTCATCAGAGGAAACAGCAAATTGCATGGCAATTAAACTCGAAGTAAAGAACCTGTATAAGATATTTGGCGAACATCCGGATCGCGCATTCAAACTGATTGAGAAAGGTCTGACAAAAGACCAACTGCTTGAAAAAACCGGGTTATCATTAGGCGTAAAAGACGCCTCTCTGGCCATTGAAGAAGGCGAGATATTTGTCATCATGGGGCTTTCCGGTTCCGGAAAATCCACCCTGGTACGCCTTCTCAATCGTCTGATAGAACCCACCCGCGGACAGGTGCTGATTGATGGCGAGGATATATCGAAAATATCCGACAGCGCACTGCGTACCGTACGTCGTAATAAGATCAGCATGGTGTTTCAATCATTCGCTTTAATGCCACATATGAATGTATTGAATAACACTGCATTTGGCATGGAATTAGCCGGCATTCCTCCTCAGGAACGCCAGGATAAAGCACTGGAAGCCCTGCGTCAGGTAGGACTGGAGAATTATGCCTATGCTTATCCTGATGAACTTTCCGGTGGCATGCGCCAGCGCGTAGGATTAGCCCGCGCCATGGCAAATAATCCGGATATATTATTGATGGATGAAGCCTTCTCGGCGCTCGATCCCTTAATCCGTACCGAAATGCAGGATGAGCTGGTCAAATTACAGGCCCAGCATCAGCGCACCATCGTCTTTATTTCTCACGATTTGGACGAAGCTATGCGCATTGGCGATCGTATTGCCATCATGCAAGGCGGTGAGGTGATTCAGGTCGGCACGCCGGAGGAAATATTAAATAATCCGGCCAACGATTATGTACGTACCTTCTTCCGTGGCGTAGATGTCAGCCATGTTTTCAGCGCCAAGGATATCGCCAAGCGTCGTCCGGTAGCGCTTATTCGTAAAACCCCCGGTTTTGGTCCTCGGTCGGCGTTACAGCTGCTGCGCGATGAAGATCGTGATTATGGTTATGTTGTTGAACGCGGAAAGAAATTTATCGGCGTGGTGTCGGTAGATTCGCTCAAGCAGGCACTGGCGGCCAATCTGACGCTGGATGATGCCCTGCTGGAAGCGCCCGCCCCGGTACCGGCCGACATGCCGCTAAGCGAACTGATTTCATTGGTCGCTTTGGCGCCTTGCGCGGTACCTGTGGTCTGCGAAGAAAACAACTATATCGGAATCATTTCCAAGGCCATGCTGTTGCAGGCCCTGGATAAAGAGGGCCCAACGAATGAGTGATACAACACAAGATCCCTGGGCCACTGCGCCTGTCGACCCCAGTGCCGCACCGGCCGCTGACGCTGCAAACTCGGCAGCTCCCGCCGGCGATGCCTGGTCCAGTACGCCACCACCGGCGACCCATGACGCCGCCAGTCAGGCCGCTCAAGGCTCAGACTGGCTGAATAGCGCCCCAGTCCAGCCGGAGCACTTCAACCTGCTGGATCCGTTCCACAAGACCTGGATACCCTTTGACTCCTGGGTCACCCACGGCATTGATTGGCTGGTGCTGCACTTTCGCCCGCTGTTCCAGGGGATCCGCGTGCCGGTCGATTTTATCCTCAGCGGTTTTCAACAATTGCTGCTCGGTATGCCGGCTCCGATCGCCATTCTGCTGTTCTCGCTCATTGCCTGGCAGCTCTCCAGCCTCAGCATGGGTGCCGCTACGCTGGTCTCGCTGATAGCCATCGGCGCTATTGGTGCCTGGTCGCAGGCCATGGTGACGCTAGCGCTGGTATTGACCGCCCTGTTCTTCTGTATCGTCATAGGGTTGCCACTCGGCATCTGGCTGGCGCGCAGCAAGCACGCAGGGAAAATCATACGGCCATTGCTTGACGCCATGCAGACCACGCCGGCCTTCGTCTATCTGGTGCCGATTGTCATGCTGTTCGGTATCGGTAACGTGCCCGGAGTAGTGGTCACCATTATCTTCGCCCTGCCGCCGATCGTGCGGCTGACTATCCTGGGCATCAAACAGGTGCCGGAAGATCTGATCGAAGCCGCTGAATCCTTTGGTGCCAGCCCGCGCCAGCTGCTGTTTAAAGTGCAGTTGCCACTGGCGATGCCGACCATTATGGCCGGGGTAAACCAAACGCTGATGTTGGCACTGTCGATGGTGGTGATCGCCTCGATGATCGCCGTCGGCGGTCTGGGCCAGATGGTACTGCGCGGTATCGGTCGTCTCGATATGGGGCTGGCCGCCGTCGGCGGGGTCGGTATCGTGATCCTGGCGATTATTCTCGACCGCCTTACCCAGTCGCTGGGGCGCGATCGCCGCAGCAAAGGCATGGGACGTTGGTACGCACACGGCCCCATCGGCCTGGTCACCCGGCCCTTCATCAAAAAGCCTTAATCGCCCTGCCCCCGGCGCTGGCCGGGGGCACCGACAGCACGAATAAAATCGAAGGAACCACTATGCGCTCGACAGGAATTTGGGCTTTTGCCCTGACTTCATTGCTTGGCACACAGGCGTTCGCCGTCGAACTTCCCGGCAAAGGCGTCACGGTTAAACCCTTGCAAAGCACCCTCGCCGAAGAAAGCTTTCAGACCGAGCTGGTCAACCGTGCGCTGGTCAAGCTGGGCTATAACGTCCAGCCCACCGCCGAGGTGGAATACAATATTGCCTATACCTCTATCGCTTCCGGTGACGCCACCTACATGGCGGTAAACTGGGATCCGCTTCAAACCGACATGTACCAAAGCGCCGGCGGCGACAAAAAGTTCTATCGCCAGGGCGCCTATATCACTAATGCGGCACAGGGTTATCTGATCGACAAGAAAACGGCTGATCAATACCACATCAGCGATATTTCCCAGTTGAAAGATCCCAAGCTGGCCAGGCTATTTGATGCCGACGGTGACGGCAAGGCCGATCTGGCCGGCTGTGAGCCCGGCTGGGTGTGCGGCAGCGCGATCAACACGCATATCAAAGCCTATGGCCTGAGCAACACGGTTACTCAAAACCAGGGTAACTACTCCGCCATCATCGCCGACACCCTGACCCGCTATAAACAGGGCAAACCGGTGCTGTACTTCACCTGGACGCCGTATTGGGTCAGCGACGAACTGGTGCCCGGCCGCGATGTGGTCTGGCTGACCGTGCCGTTCTCCGCCAGCCCGGGTTCGTTGAAAGACAAGGATACCGCCTTGCCGAACGGCAAAAATTACGGCTTCTTCGTCAATAACGAGCATATCGTCGCCAACAAGCTGTGGGCGCAGGCCAACCCGGCGGCGGCCAAGCTGTTCGCCATCATGAAACTGCCGTTGGCGGACGTTAACGCGCAGAACCTGCGTATGCACAAGGGCGAGAACAGCGCCGACGATATACAACGCCACGTAGACGGCTGGATTAAAGCCCATCAGGCCACCTTTGATGGCTGGGTCAGCACCGCTGCTGCGGCAGCGAAATAATCCCGACGTGCCGGAAATCCCGGCTTCATAACATAAAAAAGGTATTTCACTATGCGCACTACAGGAATCTGGGCGGTTGCCCTTACCACACTGATTAGCTCACAGGCGGTCTCCGCCGCAGACTTGCCAGGCAAAGGCATCTCCGTTCAGCCGGTGCAGAGCACCATCTCTGAAGAGACCTTCCAGACGCTGCTGGTCAGCAAAGCGCTGGAAAAGCTGGGCTATGACGTCAAAGACACCCGTGAAGTCGACTATAACGTCGCCTACACCTCGATCGCTTCTGGTGATGCCACCTTCCTGGCGGTGAACTGGGATCCGCTGCACGCCGATCAGTACAAGGCAGCCGGTGGCGATGCCAAATTCTACCGTGAAGGGGTTTACGTCAACGGCGCAGCACAGGGTTACCTGATCGACAAGAAAACCGCCGATAAATACCACATCACCAATGTTGAGCAGTTGAAAGATCCGAAGATCGCCAAGCTGTTTGACACCAACGGTGACGGCAAGGCCGATCTGACCGGCTGTACGCCAGGCTGGGGCTGCGAAGCGGCGATTAATCATCACATCAAGGCCTACGGCCTGGATAAGACCGTCGAACACAACCAGGGCAACTACGCAGCGATGATTGCCGATACCATTACCCGCTACAAAGAAGGCAAGCCGGTGCTGTATTACACCTGGACGCCTTACTGGGTGAGTGACGTGCTGGTTCCGGGTCGTGACGTTGTCTGGTTACAGGTTCCCTTCTCCGCCATGCCTGGCGAGATGAAAGATATGGATACCAAGCTGCCAAACGGGGCCAACTATGGTTTCCCGGTGAATACCATGCGCATTGCTGCCAACAAAAAATGGGCTGAAGCCAACCCGGCGGCTGCCAAGCTGTTTGCCATCATGAAGCTGCCGATTAGCGATGTGAATGCGCAGAACCTGCGTATGCATGAAGGTCAGGCGTCCGAAGCCGATATCCAGAGCCACGTTAACGGCTGGATCAAAGCACATCAGGCCACCTTCGACGGCTGGGTGAAAACCGCCGCAGAAGCCGCGAAGAAGTAATAACACCGGGGCGCAGGCCACTGCGCCCCGACGCTCTTCATTCGGCAATACCTATCCCACTAAACTGCAAAAACCGCTCGGCGGTTCTGGACAGCGGCTGCGGCCATACGCAGTACACCTGTCGCCGTGGACCATCCTCAATCGGGATCGACACCAGCGAACTCAAACGCTGTGCCGTCGAGATGGGCACAATGCCAGCCGCCAACCCACGCCTCACCAGATTCTCCAGCCATTCGATATGGTCAATTTCAAAACTGACATGCCGCTTGATGCC
The DNA here is from genome assembly GCF_008830365.1 of Serratia proteamaculans. Classification (GTDB taxonomy): domain Bacteria; phylum Pseudomonadota; class Gammaproteobacteria; order Enterobacterales; family Enterobacteriaceae; genus Serratia; species Serratia proteamaculans. The sequence continues at coordinate 286,254 of NZ_WBKI01000005.1, forward strand.
CGCCGCCTGAAACGCACGGTCGGTCTGCCGCCGGGCACCGGTCCCACTGTAAAAGTCCACCAGCGGCACTTCTGACAGGGTTTGCAGATTGACCCGCTGACGACTGGCCAGCGGATGCTGCGTCGCCACCAGCGCGACTAACGGCTCATCAGTTAGCTGCCGATGCGACACCGGCAGCATATCAATATCCCCCGGCCAGATACCGACAAACGCCACGTCCGTCTTGTGTTGGCGTACATCTTCCAGCAATGCTTCGCTCATGCCCACGTACAGCCGGATATTCACCGCCGGATAATGGCGATGAAAGTTGCCCAGTTTTTCGGTCAGATCAATCGCGTTTATGGTTGAAATGGTGCCGATGGTCAGGGTGCCGGATACGGTACCGCTGGCGGCAACCACTTCTTCCACCAGCGCCTGTTTCGCCGCCAGCAGCCGTTGCGCCGGTTGTATAAACGCCTGCCCTGCGGTGGTCAGTCTGACCCGACGCGAGGTGCGCTCGAACAATGTACAGTCCAGCTCCTCTTCCAGTTTGGCGATCTGGTGGCTGAGGGCCGACTGCACCGTATGGCAACGCTGCGCGGCCCGGGTAAAGCTCTGCTCTTCGGCTACCGCCAGCGCAAAGCGGATCTGTTTCAGGTTCATGGTATCTATCGCGAAATGAGATTAATCAAATGAAAATTATACATTGGTTTCACCGGCTGTCGTGCCCGATACTTCGGCTAACTTTTCTCTGTGATTAATATCTTATGAGCCAACAACATTCACAGCCGGGTCTCAGTCCGGCGCTGATCGTGCTGATCGCCATCGCCACCGGTCTGGCCGTCGCCAGTAACTACTACGCGCAACCGCTGCTGGAAACCATCGCCCAAAACTTTGATCTGTCGGTGAATCAGGCCGGTTTTATCGTTACCGCCGCCCAGTTGGGTTATGCCGTTGGCCTGCTGTTGCTGGTACCGCTCGGAGATATGTTTGAACGCCGTGGGCTGATCGTCTTTATGACGCTGCTGGCCGCGGGCGGCATGCTGATCACCGCCAGTTCCACCACCTTGCCGATGATGATTCTCGGCACCGCCCTCACCGGGCTGTTCTCGGTGGTGGCGCAAATTCTGGTGCCGCTGGCGGCCACCCTGGCCCATCCGGAGAAGCGCGGCAAAACCGTCGGCATTATTATGAGCGGCCTGCTGCTCGGCATTCTGCTGGCGCGCACCGTGGCCGGAGCGCTGGCGTCGATCGGCGGCTGGCGCACCATTTACTGGGTAGCCAGCGTGCTGATGATCCTGATGGCGCTGATCCTGTGGCGCGCACTGCCGCGTTACAAGCAGCATTCGGGGCTGAATTACCCGCAGTTGCTGAAATCTATCTTCACCCTGTTTTGCGGTACCCCCCTGCTGCGTACCCGCGCGATACTCGGGGCACTGTCATTCGCCAACTTCAGCGTGCTGTGGACCTCGATGGCTTTTCTGTTAGCAGCACCGCCATTTGGTTATTCCGAAGGGGTGATTGGCCTGTTTGGCCTGGTAGGCGCTGCCGGTGCATTGGCGGCTTCACGAGCCGGGCATTTGGCGGATCAGGGTAAGGGCGGTTTAACCACCACCGTGGGCCTGGTGCTGCTGCTGCTTTCCTGGATACCCATCGCTTTCGCTAAACAATCCTTGTGGGCGTTGATCGTCGGTATCCTGATCCTCGACCTCGCCGTACAGGCCGTACACGTTACTAACCAAAGCGTGATTTACCGGATTATGCCGGAAGCACGCAACCGTCTGACCGCCGGCTACATGACCAGCTATTTCATCGGTGGTGCGCTCGGCTCACTGCTGTCAGCCTCGGCTTATCAACATGCCGGCTGGACTGGCGTTGCCACGGCCGGGGGCATTTTGTGTCTGCTCAACCTGCTGACCTGGTGGCGCGGCAAGCATCATGATCCGCAAGGACCGGCGACGATCTGATTAGCAAGCGAATAGTCATATTCGAAATTTATTAGCGCCGCAGGGTATAAACATTACTCACTCTCTGGTAATGTTCTGCAGATGAACTATTAATCTCTATCCTGCGACACTAATAAAAATGCAAAGCCAAGCTGCAGAAAGCCTTAATCCCCCTGCCGTCAGCTCTACCTTCACCCACGGCGTCGTCGACAGTTTACCGATCGTCATCGGCTATGTGCCGGTGGCTTTTGCCTTTGGCCTGAGCGCCGTTAAGCTGGGGTTCTCCCCGCTGGAAAGCATCTTCTTTTCCTGCATTATCTATGCCGGTGCCAGCCAGTTTGTGATCACTGCCCTGCTGAGTGCCGGAATGTCACTGTGGGTTTCCGCGCTGACCGTGATGGCAATGGACATAAGGCATCTGCTGTATGGCCCCGCCCTGCGCCACCGCATCGTCTCACGCATGTCGGGCGGCAAAACTGCACTCTGGGCCTTCGGCCTGACCGACGAGGTGTTCGCCGCCGCTACCGCCAAGCTGATGCGTAATAACCGCAGCTGGAGCGAGAACTGGATGATCGGTATTTCACTGTGCTCCTGGCTTTCCTGGGTAGCGGGCACCGCCATCGGTGCACTGTTTGGTAACGGGCCGCTGGAGCAATACCCGGTGATTGAAGCCTCGTTATCCTTTATGTTGCCGGCGCTGTTCCTCAGCTTCCTGCTGGCGGCCTTCAGGCGTCCGCAAAGTCTGACCATCGCCGCCGCACTGGCTGGCGCACTGCTCGGTGTGGTGCTGTTTTCTATTCCCGTCGCCATCTTGGCCGGCATCAGCGCCGGCTGTATTGCCGCCCTGTTCCAACCCAGCGTATCGGAGGCGATTGATGAACACTGATGTGGTGGTGATTGGCCTGGTGGTCGGTTGCGCAAATTACCTGTTTCGCTACTTACCCTTACGCCTGGCACCGGCGCGTGCCCAACCGGGGATCAAACGTGGCAAAACCGCGCTATTGCTCGACAGCATTGGTATCGCCTCCATTTGTGCGCTGCTGGTGGTTTCCAGCACGCCGGTGGTGATGCGCGAACCAGACAAGCTGTGGCCAACGCTGGTCGGTTTCGCAGCGCTGGGACTGTGCTTTTACCGCAGTAAAAGCATCATTCTGTCGACGTTGAGCGGCGCAGTCGCCTTTGGTGTCACGTTAAAAATATTTATGATTCTCAGTTCAGCCAGCCTTTGATTTTGTCCATTCCCTCCATTCTGGGCTGTCGCTCGCGAAGAGGTCGTTGACAAATAACTTACAAATGACACGAATTGCTAAATTATTCGCATGGCTGAAGATTTACATTATTAATCACTATCGTTACTATCTCGAACGAAATTAATGAGGCCCCAAATTATGGAAAGCTCGTTTACTCCCATTGAACAAATGCTTAATTTCCGTGCAAAACGTCAGAAAGACTTCCCTTATCAGGAAATCCTGCTGACCCGGCTGTGCATGCACATGCAAAGCAAATTGCTGGAAAATCGCAATAAAATGCTTAAGGCACAAGGGATTAACGAAACCCTGTTTATGGCGCTGATTACTCTGGATGCGCAGGAAAGTCACAGCATTCAGCCTTCTGAGCTAAGCTCTGCCCTGGGCTCGTCACGGACCAATGCCACGCGGATTGCCGATGAACTGGAAAAACGCGGCTGGATTGAACGCCGGGAAAGCGACCATGACCGTCGTTGCCTGCATCTGCACATGACGCCGCAGGGAGAAGAGTTTCTCAACCAATTGCTGCCACCGCAGCACAAATGTCTGCATTTCCTGTGGTCCACGCTGAACGATGATGAACAGCAACAGCTAGAACAGCTGACGCGCAAACTGTTAACGCGTCTGGACCAGATGGAAGTTTCAGGACAGTTATCCCAATAATTTCTGTTCAGGTAACCGACTATGCGATCCCCGTTTAACTGGAGATTCACCCCGCTGTTCGCCGTATTGCTGCTGGCCGGGTGTGCCTCTACCGACAATATTGCCCCGCAATCCACCCTGATGGACTCGCAGAGCCTGCAACTGTCACAGCCGAAGGTCAGCTCGCTGAACGTTAGCCCACAGTGGTGGCGTTCGCTTAACGATCCTCAGCTCGATAGCCTGATGACCCAGACGCTGCAAAGCTCACCGACGCTGCGACAAGCGGCCGGTCGCGTGCGTGAAGCACAGAGCGTGGTGGGCGAAGCCAGCGCGGCCAACGGCCCGAATCTGGATCTGAACGCCAGCAGCAACCGCCAGAAAGTCCCGCAGAACGTCAACATGGGACTGGGCTATCCGCATAAGCCTATCTACGAGAGCTCCAACTCGCTGGGGCTGAACCTGGCCTATGAATTTGACTGGTGGGGTAAATACCGCAATCAGGTTAACGCCGCCAAGGCACAGGTCGATGCGGCCCGCGCCGAGCAGGAACAAGCTGCGCTGACGCTGACCAGTTCGGTAGCCTCTGCCTATTACCAGTTGCAGAGCAATTTCGCGCTGGAAAAATTGCTGCAGCAGGAAGTGGACAACAACCAACGCCTGACAGATTTGCGTCAACAGCAATATAAAGCTGGCATCACCGGCGTTGATGTTCCACAGCAAAGTCAGGCGCAAGCCGACGGCGCCAAGCAGCAGATCCTGCAACTGCAATCGCAGATTGAACAACTTAGACACCAGTTGGCTGCGTTGGCCGGCCAGGGCCCGAGCGCCATGCAACACCTGCGCCCGGTGGCTCTGCCCGCCAGCACTCTGATGGCGCCAAAAGGTGAGCTGACTGCCGATCTGCTGGGCAAACGCCCGGATATCACTGCACAACGTCAGTTGGTTGAATCCTATAACCAACGCGTCAGCGCCGCCCGTAAAGAATTTTACCCCAGCCTGACCATTTCAGCCTTTGCCGGCCTGACCACCACTAACACCAGTGGGACCAGCCCGAATCTGTTTGAAGCGGCCAGCCAGGCCTGGAACGTGATGCCGGCGATTTCATTGCCGATCTTCCACGCCGGTGCGCTGCGCAGCAAGCTGGGTGAGGAGTCCGCGCTGTATGACCAGGCAGTGGAATCTTATAACCAAACTATCCTGAATGCCGTGCAGGAAACTGCCGATGCCATCACCGTCCAACAAAGCACTGCGCAACAGCAGCTGCAGGCGGCATCTGCGTCCCAATCGATGCAACAGGTGTACCGCGTCGCTAACGCTCGATACCAGGCAGGGATTATCGGGCGCGACCAGTTGTTAACCAGCCAGACGCAGCTCTTGCAGCAGCAACAGGCGGAACTGAATGCCAACAGCAACTTGCTGCAGGCGAAGATAGGACTGATCCGTGCGCTGGGCGGTGGCTATCAGGCCCCGGTCGCTGCGGATTCAAAAGCATAATAAAATCCACCCAAAATAGTTGAAGCTGTATCAAGGCGGCAAGGGAACGAATCCCGATGAGCTTACTCATGTAAGTGATTCGGGTGAGCGAGCGAAGCCAACACCGATACAGCTGCAAATATGAAGGGTAAAGAGAGCTTGGAGAACACCATGAGTGTAAGTGCGGAGACTCAGACCCCGCCACAACCGGCCGGCAAAAAGAAACAGCGTAAATTTTGGCTGCTGTTGCTGACGGTTATTTTCGTTGTTATTGGGGTGGCATATTTAGTTTATTGGTTCCTGGTGTTGCGTCATCATCAGGAAACGGACGACGCCTATGTGGCCGGCAACCAGGTGCAGATCATGGCCCAGGTGAACGGTAGCGTTAACAGCGTCAACTTCGACAATACCGACTACGTGAAGCAGGGGGATGTGCTGCTCACGCTGGATCCGACCGATGCCGAACAGGCGCTCGAACGCGCCAAAACCGGCCTGGCCAACAGCGTGCGTCAGACCCACCAGTTGATCATCAACAGCAAGCAGTATCAGGCCAACATTGCTTTGCGCAAGTCCGACCTGAGCAAAGCGGAGAACGACTTGAAACGCCGCGTGGTACTGGGCAGCCTTGACGCCATCGGCCGTGAAGAACTGCAACATGCGCGTGATGCGGTCGACAGCGCCAAGGCGGCATTGGAAGTGGCGGTTCAACAATACAACGCCAACCAGGCGATGGTATTGAACACCCCGCTGGAGCAACAGCCGGCGATTCAACAGTCCGCTGCGCAAATGCGTGACGCCTGGCTGGCGCTGCAACGTACCAAAATCATCAGCCCGATCACCGGCTATGTGTCTCGCCGCAGCGTACAGGTTGGCGCGCAAATCGCCGCCGGTTCCCCGCTGATGGCGGTGGTTCCTGCCGATCGCATCTGGGTGGACGCCAACTTCAAAGAAACCCAGATCGCCAATATGCGTATCGGTCAGTCGGCCACCGTGGTCAGTGACATTTACGGTGACGACGTGGTGTACAGCGGCAAAGTGGTCGGTATCGATATGGGCACCGGCAGCGCTTTCTCACTGCTGCCTGCCCAGAATGCCACCGGTAACTGGATCAAGGTGGTTCAGCGTCTGCCGGTTCGTATTGAGCTGGACGCCAAACAAATCGCCGATCATCCGCTGCGTATTGGTCTGTCGACGCTGGTGAAAGTTGACACCACCAACCTCGATGGCCGCGTGCTGTCTGACGTGGTGCGTGACAAGCCGCTGTACCAGACCAACGCACTGGCGTTGAACCTGGCACCGGTTAACCAGATGATCGCCGACGTGATCCATGCGAATGCCGGCTAAGCGCGTGGGAGGCTACCTTGGCACAGAAACCGCTTGAAGGTGCCCAGCTCGCCTGGATGACGGTCGCGCTCGCCATGGCGACCTTTATGCAGGTACTGGACTCCACCATTGCCAACGTGGCGATCCCGACCATTGCGGGTAACCTCGGGTCTTCCAACTCGCAGGGCACCTGGGTGATCACCTCGTTTGGCGTGGCGAACGCCATCTCGATCCCAATTACCGGTTGGCTGGCAAAGCGCGTCGGTGAAGTGCGACTGTTCCTGTGGTCCACCGCGCTGTTCGTGCTCGCTTCATGGTTGTGCGGTATTTCCAATAGTCTGGGCATGCTGATCTTCTTCCGCGTGATCCAGGGTGTGGTCGCGGGGCCGTTGATCCCGCTGTCGCAGAGTCTGTTGCTGAACAACTATCCGCCCGCCAAGCGAGCGATGGCCTTGGCGCTATGGTCAATGACGGTGATCGTCGCGCCCATATTCGGGCCTATCCTCGGCGGTTATATCAGTGACAACTATCACTGGGGCTGGATCTTCTTCATCAACATCCCGATTGGCGCCGTGGTGATCCTGGTGGCGATGTCGACGTTGAAAGGCAGGGAAACCAAAACCGAGATCAAACCGATCGACACCATCGGTCTGGTGTTGTTGATCGTCGGGATTGGTTCGCTGCAGGTGATGCTCGATCAGGGCAAGGAGCTGGACTGGTTCAACTCGACCGAGATAATAGTGCTGACGGTAGTCGCGGTGGTGGCGCTGGTGTTCCTGATAATCTGGGAACTGACGGACGACCACCCGGTGGTGGATCTGTCGCTATTCAAGTCGCGCAACTTTACCGTCGGCTGCCTGTGTATCAGTCTGGCCTATATGCTGTACTTCGGTGCCATTGTGCTATTGCCGCAGTTGCTGCAGGAGGTGTATGGCTATACCGCCACCTGGGCCGGTCTGGCTTCGGCACCTATCGGGTTGATACCGGTATTGCTGTCGCCGATCATCGGTAAGTTCGGTAACCGGCTCGACATGCGCCGACTGGTAACCTTCAGCTTCATTATGTATGCCGTGTGCTTCTACTGGCGCGCCTATACCTTTGAACCGGGTATGGACTTTGGTGCCTCGGCCTGGCCGCAGTTTGTCCAGGGCTTCGCCATCGCCTGCTTCTTTATGCCATTGACCACCATTACGCTGTCCGGCCTGCCGCCGGAACGTATGGCAGCGGCATCAAGCCTGTCGAACTTTACCCGTACGCTGGCGGGGTCGATCGGGACGTCGATCACCACCACCCTGTGGACGCAACGCGAGTCGCAGCATCACTCGCAGCTGGCGGAGTTTGTGAATCCTTACAGCCCGCAGTCGCAGGACATGTACCGGCAACTGGAACAGATTGGCATGAGCAAGCAGCAGGCGTCGGCCTATATCGCCAACGAGATCACCGCGCAGGGGCTGATTATCTCGGCTAACGAGATATTCTGGCTGTCGGCTGGGGTGTTCCTGATCCTGCTGGCGCTGGTCTGGGTGGCGAAACCGCCATTCAGCTCCGGCGGTGGGGGCGGCGGCGCTCACTAAACAGCAGAAAACAAAACGGGCGCCCCAGGGTGCCCGTTTTTTTATAAAATATTATGTATACCCTATGAATTTCAAGTTGTAGCTAGGCGACCAACTCACTCATCCCCAGGCGCTTACTCTAGTAAGTAACTGGGGTGAGTTAGTGCAGGTAACAACGCTGCGGCTTGAAAGGCGACGGGTATATTAGGCCTGGTTTTGACGCCACCAGTCAGCCAGCAAAATGCCGGTCGCGACCGATACGTTCAGACTTTCCACCTTGCCGGTACCGCCGATAGACACGTTCATGTCACCCTGCTGCCAGGCACTGTCGCTCAGGCCGTCACGCTCCTGGCCCAGTACCAGCACCATTTTGGCCGGCAGTTTAGCCTGCGCCAGTGGGGTCCCTTTGTGGCTCGAGGTAGTGACGATGGCGTAACCCGCCTTGCGGAAGGTATCCAGCACCGACAGGAAATCATCGGCGTTAATTGCCTTGATGTGTTCCGCGCCGCCTTCAGCCGTACGCACCGCAGCACCTGATTCCAGCACCGCCGGATCCTGCAGCAATACGCCGTTAACGCCAAAGTGAGCGCAAGAACGGACAATAGCACCCAGGTTGTGCGGGTTACCCACTTCTTCCAATGCCAGCACGCAGTCTTTCGCCGGAGCTTCTTTCAGATAGGTTTGCGCATCCAGACCCTGGCGCTTCTTAATCAGGAAGCAGACGCCGCCGTGGTGTTCGGTGCCGGATGCTTTGGCCAGCTCTTCTTCATCCACCACGTGGTAGGCTTTGCGGTTCGCTGCCATCCAGCGCAGTGCTTCACGAAAACGTGGCGTGACCGACTGTACAAACCAGGCGCGGACGATAGCATCCGGGCGGCTGGCAAACAGGGCCTGACAGGCGTTTTCACCGTAAACGCGCGTTTCTTCCGCACGCTGACGACGCAACTGCTCTGGATCGATAAAGCTTTTACCGCTGATGCCACCGTGATCAAACGCCGGCTCTTCTTCCGGGCCACGTGACACGGTTTTCCACGGCGAATCATAACCGCCACGGTCTTCAGTGTGCGCTGGACGGCGAGGACGATCGCTTTCACTGCGGCGGGAATCAGTGCCAGAGCCACGGCGATCATTATTACCGCGCGGCTTGTCCTGACCGGTACGGCCCGAAGTGCGCGCACCGTCTGCCGGACGGCCTTTGCCGGCCGGACGCTTATTCTTGTTACGGTCGTCGCTGCTGCTGTCGTCGTCACTGCGGACGTACATCACTTTAACTTTACCGTTCTTGCCACTAAATGAATCGTTCATTTTCTTCTCCACCAACGCGCAGGGCGCGAAGATTACCTGATGTTAGGGTGCTAAGCCACCTACTTGCGCTAAAAGCTAACAACTATCGTATTCATCGAACAAACCTCTTTGTTCATTGCCCCACTTTTAACGATAATAAGCAGCATTAAAGAAACATATCCGCAACCCGAGTGCGGTGTGTCGTGCTTTCTCAGTATCCGAGGTCATCATGAATACAGTTTGTCCAGCTTGTAATGCCACCAACCGCGTCCCTGAAGAACGAGTGGCTGACGGTGCGAAATGCGGCCGTTGTGGCCATGCGCTCTTTGACGGCGAGGTAATCAACGCCACCGCTGCCACTCTGGACTCGCTGTTGCAAGATGGCTTGCCGGTAGTGGTCGATTTTTGGGCGCCGTGGTGCGGGCCTTGCGTCAGTTTTGCCCCGATCTTCGAAGACGTCGCCGAAGAACGCGCCGGCAAAGTCCGCTTCGTGAAGGTGAATACCGAGGCCGAACCGGAACTGAGCGCCCGCTTCCGCATTCGCAGCATCCCGACCATTATGCTGTTCCGCGAAGGGAAAATGGTCGATATGCTCAACGGCGCCATGCCGAAAACGCCGTTCGATAACTGGCTCAATGAACTAGTTTAACGCAGAAAGTATAGGCGGTGTTGCCCATTGTGGATGACACCGCCAGGATCCAATCCAGCCCGAATGCTCCCGTCGGGCTTTTTTCTGCGTTACAATGGCGGTTTTCCCCGGGATCTTTATGACCGACAACGCCGTACTTCGCCTGCGCCAAATTCGTCTGGAACGCTCTACCCGCCCCTTTCTGGCGCGCGGCAACCGCGTACCGCGTTGTCAGGCCTGCCTGCTGCCCCATAAGAACTGCCTGTGTGACACTATTCAGCCGCAACCAGCCGCCAGTCGTTTTTGCCTGATAATGTTTGGTGCAGAGCCGCTGAAGCCGAGCAATACCGGCCGACTGATCGCCGATATTCTGCCGGAGACTCAGGCATTTCTTTGGTCACGCACCGAAGTAGACCCAGCTCTGCTGGCAGCAATTAACGATCCCGAACGCCAACCTTACGTGGTGTTTCCCGCGTCCTATGCTGCACCCGAGCGGCCGGTATTCAGCGAACTGCCCGCCGGTGGTAAACCGCCGCTGTTTATTATGCTCGACGGCACCTGGACCGAGGCGAGCAAAATGTTCCGTAAAAGCCCGTACCTCAATCAGTTCCCGGTGTTCTCACTCAACGTGACCGCCGCTTCCAACTACCAACTGCGTGAAGCCAGCCGCACCGAGCAGCACTGCACGGCCGAAGTGGCGACAGCGCTGTTGCAGCAGGCCGGTGATGTGGCCGCTGCCGACGGACTTGCACAGCATTTTCACTATTTCCGTCAACAGTATCTGGCAGGGAAACCTACCCGACCGGAGGCACCGGTCACAGCAAAGCCGTCGCAAAACGCCTAGAATCAGGCGTAACGTTGCCTAAAGGAGTCGTGCATGAGCCAGCGAGGGTTAGAAGCGCTTTTACGTCCTAAATCGATTGCCGTTCTCGGCGCTTCACAACAGCCCGGCCGCGCCGGTAACCTGATGATGAGCAACCTGCTGGCCGGTGGCTTCAACGGGCCGGTGATGCCGGTGACGCCACGCTACAAGGCCGTGTGCGGTGTCATGGCCTACCCGGACGTCGCCAGCCTGCCAATCAGCCCCGATTTGGCGATACTTTGCACCCACGCACAGCGCAACCTGGCACTGATTGAAGATCTGGGGCAACGCGGCTGCAAAACCGCCATTGTGCTCTCCTCCCCGCCGGAACAGTTTGCCGAGCTGAAAGCCTGCGCACAGCGTTATTCGATGCGCCTGCTGGGGCCAAACAGTCTGGGCCTGCTGGCACCGTGGCAAGGCATCAACGCCAGTTTTTCACCGGTGCCAATCCTCAAGGGCAAGCTGGCGTTTATTTCCCAGTCCGCCGCCGTGGCCAATACCATTCTCGACTGGGCGCAACAGCGTGAAGTCGGTTTTTCCTATTTTATCGCGCTGGGCGACAGCCTGGATATTGACGTCGACGACCTGCTGGATTTTCTGGCGCGCGACAGTAAAACCAGCGCCATCCTGCTGTACCTGGAAAATATCAGCGACGCGCGACGCTTTTTATCCGCCTCGCGCAGCGCTTCACGCAACAAGCCGATTCTGGTGGTTAAAAGCGGTCGCAGCCAGCAGGCTCAACTGTTGCTCAACAGCCAACAGGGGTTGGATGCCGCCTACGATGCCGCCATCCAGCGCGCCGGTTTGCTGCGCGTGCAGGATACCCACGAGTTGTTCTCGGCAGTAGAAACCCTTAGCCATATGCACCCGCTGCGCGGAGAGCGGTTGATGATCGTCAGCAACGGCGCCGCACCGGCCGCGATGGCCCTGGACGAACTGCTGGGCCGCAACGGCAAGCTGGCACAGTTAGGGGATGAAATTCTGGCTCAGCTTGGTGAGGCTTTGCCCGAGTTTATCCATGCGGGTAATCCAAGCGATCTGCGCGATGATGCGACGCCACAACGTTATCTGGCGGCGGTCAAAACGCTGCTCGACAGCCATGATTACGACGCCCTGCTGCTGATCCACGCGCCAAGCGCAGCGGCACCGGGCACCCTCACCGCCGAACGGATTATCGAGGCAGTGCGCCAACACCCACGCGGTAAACGCATTACGCTGCTCACCAACTGGTGCGGCGAATACTCTTCGCAGGAAGCCCGGCGGCTGTTCACCGAGGCCGGCATTCCAACCTACCGTACCCCGGAAGGCGCGGTGACCGCGTTTATGCATATGGTGGAATACCGGCGTAATCAGAAACAGCTCAAAGAGACGCCGGCACTCCCGGTCGGCCTGACCGCCAATACCGCCGATGCCCATAGGCTGATTCAGCAGGCGCTGGCCGAAGGCGCTACTCAGCTCGATACCCACGAGGTGCAATCCATTCTGCAGGCCTATGACCTGACGACGCTACCGACCTGGATTGCCGAAGACAGCGCCGAAGCGGTGCATATAGCCGAACAAATTGGCTACCCGGTCGCCTTAAAGCTGCGTTCGCCGGATATTCCCCATAAGTCTGAAGTCCAGGGCGTTATGCTCTATTTGCGCACCGCCACCGAGGTGCAGCGTGCCGCAGAGGCTATTCTCGACCGCGTAAAACGCACCTATCCACAGGCGCGTATTCATGGCCTGCTGGTACAGAGCATGGCCAACCGCGCCGGCGCTCAGGAATTGCGTATAGCGGTGGAACAGGATGCCATTTTTGGCCCACTGATCATGCTGGGTGAAGGCGGCATCGAATGGCGGCAGGAAAATCAGGTCGCAGTGGCGTTACCACCGCTGAATATGGCGCTGGCGCGCTATCTGGTATTGCAGGCAGTGAAAGGCGGCAAGATCCGCGGGCGCAGTGCCCTGAGACCTTTGGATATTCCCGGACTGAGCCGCCTGCTGGTTCAGGTATCCAACCTGATCCTCGACTGCCCGGAAATCACCCGGCTGGATATCCACCCGGTACTGGCCTCCGGCAGCGAATTCACCCTGCTGGACGTTTCCATGCAGCTTGCTCCCTTTGAGGGTGACCCGCAGGCACGGCTGGCCATCCGCCCGTATCCTCATGAGCTGGAAGAAACCATTGGCTTGAAAGACGGCTCACAATGCCTGTTCCGACCAATCCTGCCGGAGGATGAACCTGCGCTGAAACACTTTATCGATCGCGTGACCAAGGAAGATCTCTACTATCGCTACTTCAGTGAGATCAACGAGTTTACCCATGACGATTTGGCTAACATGACGCAGATCGACTACGATCGGGAGATGGCTTTTGTCGCCGTGCGCGATGAACAGATCATCGGTGTAACACGCGCCCTGTCTGATCCGGACAATACCGATGCGGAATTCGCCGTGCTGGTGCGCTCCGACCTGAAAGGGCTGGGACTGGGCCGTCAACTGCTGGAAAAAATGATTGCCTATGCCCGTGCCCACGGGCTGACCCGTCTGACCGGGATCACCATGCCAAACAACCGCGGCATGATAGGACTGGCACAACGGCTGGGTTTCGGTATCGATGTGCAACTGGAGGACGGTATCGTCAATTTGACCCTACCGCTGCAGGCGGAAGAAGCGCAGTGACCTGTGTCGCAATGCGCTACGAATCCACCACTTAACGCCAAAACATACGCACAATCGAGGCAACTAGTGGTATTATCGCCCGATTATTCGATTTATTGTTTTTCCGTATTTGGCGTTCAGGCCATCTAATCATGAGAGAAGAAGCGCACTGTGATGTTGTCAAAATTTAAACGTAGCAAACATCAACAACACCTTGCACAACTGCCCAAACTCCCCCAGACGGTAGCTGATGTACGCACTTTGTACACACCGTCTGATTACCGCGCCACCCTGCTGGAATTAATCGCTAACGCCACCCAACGCATTTATCTGGTCGCTCTGTATCTGGAGCACGACGACGCCGGGCGCGATATTCTCAACGCACTTTATCAGGCGAAGCAGCGGTGTCCCGAGCTGGAGATTTGCATTCTGGTCGACTGGCATCGCGCCCAGCGTGGGCGCATCGGTGCCGCGGCCGCCAATACCAATGCCGACTGGTACTGCGCCATGGCAGACCAGCATCCGGGGTTGCCTGTGCCAATATACGGCGTGCCGGTCAATACCCGTGAAGCCTTGGGCGTGTTGCATCTGAAAGGTTTTGTTGTCGACGATACCGTGATTTACAGCGGTGCCAGTATCAACGACGTTTACCTGCATCAGCATGAGAAATACCGCTACGATCGCTACCAGTTGATCACCAACAACCCGTTGGCCAATACCCTGATCGATTACATCAAACAGCACCTGCTCACCGCCGGCGCCGTACAACGTTTGGATCGTGACGATCGTCCCAAAAGCCCAGAGATCAAAAACGAAACGCGCCTGTTTCGCTTCGGCCTGCGCCACACCGGCTATCAGTTTAGTAACAAGGCGAGCAACGATGAGCTGGCGGTAACGCCGCTGGTTGGCCTGGGTAAACAAAGCGTGCTGAATAAAACCATTCACCACCTGATGTCCAGCGCCGATCAGAAACTGACGCTGTGTACCCCCTACTTCAACCTGCCTGCGTTGTTGGTGCGCAATATCATCTATCTGCTGCGTCAGGGCAAACAGGTGGAAATCATTGTCGGTGATAAAACTGCTAATGACTTCTATATTCCGGAAGATCAGCCGTTCAAAATTATCGGCGCGCTGCCTTACCTGTACGAAATTAACCTGCGACGCTTTCTCAGCCGCCTGCAGCGTTATGTCGATACCGGCCAGCTGATTGTTCGGCTGTGGAAAGATGGCGATAATAGCTACCACCTGAAAGGCATGTGGGTGGATGACGAATGGCAGTTGATTACCGGCAATAACCTTAACCCACGCGCCTGGCGGTTGGATCTGGAGAATGCCATTCTGATCCACGATCCCAAGCAGGAACTGCGTGAGCAGCGGCACAAAGAGCTAGAGTGCATCCGTACCCATACCACCGTGGTAGGGCACTACCTGGACTTGCAAAGCATCCAGGAATATCCGATCAAAGTGCGTAAGTTGATCCGTCGTCTGCGCCGTATCCGCATCGACCGATTGATTAGTCGTATATTGTAACCGCGCTATAATTCAGCTATCGCAGACCCCGGCCCATGCCGGGGTTTTTTATGTGTCATGACAACAGGATGTTTTCATTATGCGCCTACTTCGCTGCCTGGCTGTGTTGCCCTTTTTACTGTTCACCAGCGGTTGCACTCATCTGGCCAATGACCGTTGGACCGGGAAAGACAAGGCTCAGCATTTTGTCTCTTCCGCCGTCTTTGCCGCCGCCGGTGCCGCTTACGGTGACCATAAAAACTGGAGTGAGGCCAGCAGCCGTAGCTTCGGTCTGATGTTCTCGATCGGGCTCGGTGCCGCCAAAGAACTGTATGACAGTCGCGAGGGCGGCACCGGCTGGAGCTGGAAGGATTTTGCCTGGGACGTAGCGGGAGCGGCTACCGGTTATAGCCTTTACCACGCCACCCGCTGATTCACAGTTGGATCTCTTTCCCCCTGCGATGCAAACGGAGTGAAACGATCAACGCCAGTAGACACATACCGGAAACATACCAGAAGAAGGCGTTCTCGATGCCATACGACTTCAGCGACAGCGCAACATATTCTGCAGATCCGCCAAACATCGCGTTAGCCACCGCATAAGACAGACCAACACCTAACGCCCGCACTTCCGGCGGGAACATTTCGGCTTTCAGCAACCCACTGATTGAGGTATAGAAACTGACGATGAACAACGCCAGCACGATCAGGCCAAACGCCGCATAGGGGTTGGTGACGTTTTTCAGCGTCAGCAGGATAGGTACCGTCAGTAAGGTGGCAAACGAAGCAAAGATCAGCATTGAACTACGACGACCAATCTTATCCGATAATGCTCCAACCAGCGGCTGCAGCAGCATATAGATAAACAGGGCGGCAGTCATAATACCGCTGGCCAGCTTGGCATCCATCCCAGAGGTATTGACCAGATACTTTTGCATGTAGGTGGTAAAAGTATAAAAACTCAGCGACCCCCCGGCGGTAAATCCCAGCACCATCAGGAAGGCCTTACGATTCTTCCACAACCCTTTCAGCGAACCGGCATCCTTATGGTTACGGGTTTTAGCATCGGAAGTTTCATTCAGTGAACGGCGCAGATATAACGCCACTACGGCCAATACCGCCCCTATTGCAAAGGGAATACGCCAGCCCCAGGCTTTGAGTTCTTCAGTCGAAAGGATTTGCTGCAGTGCCACCAGAACCAACAGCGCCAACAGCTGGCCGCCAATCAGCGTGACATATTGGAACGATGCATAGAACCCACGCCGCCCTTTTATCGCCACCTCACTCATATAGGTGGCACTGGTGCCGTATTCACCGCCAACCGACAGCCCCTGGAACAGGCGGGCAACCAGCAGCAGCACCGGCGCCCAACTGCCGATAGATTCATAAGTCGGTAAGCAGGCGATCACCAGGGATCCGGCACACATCATACAGACTGAAATCAACATCGAGTTTTTACGGCCATGCTTATCGGCAATATAACCGAATAACCAGCCGCCGATCGGACGCATAAAGAAACCTGCGGCAAACACACCGGCGGTTTGCAGCAGTTGAGTGGTGCTGTTGCCGGCAGGGAAAAACGAAGCGGCAAAGTAAATAGAACAGAACGAGTAAACGTAAAAATCAAACCACTCCACCAGGTTCCCGGATGAAGCCCCAACAATCGCGAAAATACGTTTTTTTTTGTCCTGAACTGCCAGATCGGCGGTATCCCCACCCTCAATGGCCGAGGTTGTTTCTGTCATTTTATATTCTCCGAGCCAGATAAACAGTGAAGTCGGCGTCCTGCCGTTCAAATGTGATTCAATTGTTAGTATTTGGTTAACGATTAAAACAAATAGCGGGCGAAGAATATAGCGTGATTTATGTGATGCACATTGAAGACTGGGGTGAAAATTGAGGGGGATCGCGGCAATTCCTTTATAGCGCGCACAGCAAAAAGCCTCATGCTTTCGCATGAGGCTTTCGACTTTGTTTGATGCCTGGCAGTGTCCTACTCTCGCATGGGGAGACCCCACACTACCATCGGCGCTACGGCGTTTCACTTCTGAGTTCGG
>NZ_WBKI01000006.1 GCF_008830365.1 Serratia proteamaculans
TTTTTCGAACCCGAAGGTTCTGGATATCGTCTTGTGGAGTGCCCACACAGATTGTCTGATAAATTGTTAAAGAGCAGTGAGTTAGCCGCCGTAGCTTGCTATCTCGAGGTGGCGTATATTACGCTTTCCTCTTTCAGAGTCAACCCCTAAATTTCAGGATTTTTTCTCTTCGAACCCCGGAGACTCTGTGAAGTTGTTCACATGTTCCGTGTCGATGGAGGCGCATTATAGGGATCCGAATTTTTTGCACAACCCCTTTCTTGATCTTTTCTTACTGTTTGCACACTTTTCAGCCCCTTCGTGTGGATCTTGCGCGATCAGGGCCGTTTTCCACAGGATCCGTCACTTCAGTTGGTTGTAATTCCACCGCCAACGTCTAGTATTGCCGTTAAATATGATCCCGACGTGAGGCTATTACCATGTCCGATGCAGTACGTTCTTATCTTCATTACTCTCCTAAACTGGGTCAACGCGTCATGATCGACCCTTCCAGCGTGGTGATCGGCAACATTGAGCTGGCCGATGACGTCAGTATCTGGCCATTGGTTGCCATCCGCGGCGACGTGAACGCAGTAAAAATTGGTGCACGCAGCAATATTCAGGATGGTAGCGTGTTGCACGTGACCCATAAGTCTGAACATAACCCTGAAGGTTATCCGTTGCTGATCGGTGAAGATGTTACCGTTGGGCACAAAGCCATGTTGCACGGCTGCGCCATTGGCAATCGAGTATTGGTAGGAATGGGATCGATCCTGCTGGATGGTGCAGTAATAGAAGATGATGTAATGATTGGCGCCGGCAGCTTGGTCGCGCCGGGTAAACGACTGGCGAGCGGTTATCTTTATATGGGTAGCCCGGCACGCCAGGTTCGTCCACTGACCGCCGGCGAGCGAGAGGGGTTGCTTTACTCTTCTACTAACTATGTACGCTGGAAAGACGAATACTTGTCAGAAGATATCTGACAAGCGCCCGCTCCCTCACCGGAGAGCGGGCCGGAATTTACGCGGCCAGTTCGTGACGCAGCTGACGCAATACCGATTCGATCTCCGGCATTACACCATGCCACAACAGGAACGCATGCGCGGCCTGCCCCACCAGCATCCCTAAACCGTCGGCATATTCTGTGGCACCCTGTTGCTGCGCCCAAGCCAGGAAGGGTGTTAATCCCTGCTGATAAAACATGTCATAACAACGGGTATGGCCATTGACCGTACCAACCGGTAACGCCGGGATGTCACCACTGATACCTGATGCCGTTGCGTTAATCACTAAATCAAACTGTTGTTGATCGAGTTGATCCAGAGGCAACGCGGATATTTCACCCAGGTGCTGGAATACCTGCGCCAGTGTCTGCGCACGGCTAAAAGTACGGTTGGTGATCACCACTTCACAACCAAAAGACAGTAGCGGCAAGATCACGCCGCGCGCCGCGCCACCCGCCCCCACCAGCAGGATACGATCCTTCGGCTGGATCAACCCCTGACGTTCAAGATCGGTCAACAGGCCGATACCATCGGTGTTGTCACCCAGTAATCCGCCGTCTGGCAGTATTTTCAAGGTATTTACCGCACCGGCCAGCGAGGCCCGTTGACTCAGTTCAGTCGCCGCCTCGTAAGCCTTCTCTTTAAAGGGAACCGTGACGTTCGCTCCCTGACCACCAGCCTGAATAAACGCCTGCAGAGTGGTTTCAAAACCGTCCAGCGGCGCCAGCACCGTACCATAAGGGTGTTCTATACCTGTTTGGGCGGCAAACAGCGCATGAATACGCGGTGATTTGCTGTGACCGATAGGGTTACCGAATACCGCAAACTTCTCCATGTACATGACCTCTAGCCTTGACGGATTTGCTTACCGGTCAGGACATCTCTGATTTCAGAAGGGTTAAGACGACCACCGACGTTGCCGGCCAGCACCGGGAAAGCGGCACCAAACTGCTGCTGCACTTCATCGGCGCTGCGGCAAGGCTCTTGCCCGCTAAGATTGGCACTGGTCGATACCAGCGGTTTGCCAAACTGCCGGCAAAGTTGCTGCACCAATGGGTGGTCACTAACACGTACCGCCAACGAGTTGAAACAACCGGTTAGCAAGCGGGGCGTTTCCGACCTGGCAGGAATAACCCAGGTCACCGGGCCCGGCCAACTGGCAAACATCGTGGCACGCTGCTGCTTACTCAGCACGGTGTCATCTATATAAGGTGTTAACTGCGCATAATCGGCCGCAACCAGGATCAGTCCCTTTTCCCAGGGACGCTGTTTCAGTGCCAATAAGGCATTAACCGCCTGCTCGCTGTCGGGATCACAACCCAGGCCAAATACCGCCTCGGTCGGATAGGCAATGACCTGGTGATTATGCAGCGCGTCAATAATTGGCAGGAAGGTGGCAGTGGATTCTGAGTTCATGATGTCTTTATTCTGTAGTGACTACGGGTTTCCCGCAAAGTTTACTGGCACAGCAAAGGGTTGGGCCTTTCGCCGTGCGCTTTTCCATCAGCAACGGATAGTGGCAGTACTCACACTCACCGGCGACGGGCTTAAAATTGAGAACAAACTGGCATTCAGGGTAGCGATCGCAAGAGTGGAACACCTTGCCATAGCGCGATTTGCGCTGCAGCAGTTTACCCTGTTCGCACTGCGGACAACTGATACTGGTTTCATCCGGTTTATCGATGACCTCCGTGTGGTCGCACTCCGGATAGTTGCTGCAAGCGATAAACATACCGTAACGCCCCTGACGCAAGGCCAGCGTCGCCTGGCATTTCGGGCATTCTTGCCCATCCAGCATCTTGACGATATGGCCATCGGCCTGCGCTTTCAACGGCCGGATATGTTGGCATTCAGGATAACGGGAACAACCGAGGAAGGGGCCGTGGCGACCACTGCGGATCACCAACTCGGCCCCGCATTCCGGACAAGGTTCATTTTGCCTGGCGGCAAAAATCGCTGCTTTTGTCATAACTTCTTCTATTCATGTTATCGGCTCAGTGCAGATAACCTTCGTTTACTTCAAACAACAGTTCTTCCATTTGCTGATAGGCACTTTCATATCCGGGGATATTAAACAGCACCATCAACACCACCCATTTCAGATCTTCGAGATCGAATTCCGTGTTATCCAAAGCCATAACACGATCGATAACCATTTCACGGGTTTCGAGGTTCAATACCTGAATCTGCTCCAGGAACAGGAGGAAACCACGGCAACTGGCATCCAAACGCACGCCTTCTTCTTCGGTGTAAATCCGCATTGCCAGCGGATCGGCATCCATAAAATACGGCGCATTTTCGCCTTCCTGCAGGTCGGCAAGTTTTTCAAGCCAATTCAACGCGTTGTAGATATCATCCCGATGAAACCCCGCCTGAGCGAGATCATCGGTCAGTTGATCCTGATCGACGCGCATCTCTGGTTCATTGTGGATATAAGTTTCAAACAAGTACATCAGTACGTCGAACATGGCCTGCCCTCCTTATTCGGACATAGCCGCCGGGTACAGCTGCGATCCACCCTGCTAACTCCAGATCGAGTAACTTGATTACCACCTCTGGCACAGGTTGGCCGGCACGTTCAGCGACGACGTCAACAGGTGTCACCTCATCTCCTACGTTAGCCAACACATCGGCAAATGGCAATTCAACTTCGGCTTCTGACGCACAAATAGTTGTATTTTCGTTCAGCGACAGCCAATGCAGGCCGCTGCCCAGTTGCTCAGCGATCTCTTTCGGCCCGGTAACCAGATAAGCCCCCTGTTGGATCAGCCAATGCGTACCTTCACTCATTGGGTTGCCCAGAGCCCCGGGTAAAGCAAAAACCTCACGCCCCTGTTCCAGAGCGTAACGGGCAGTAATCAGCGTTCCGCTGCGCAGGGAGGCTTCGATGACCACCACGCCCAGGCTTAATCCACTGATAATGCGATTACGGCGTGGAAAGTGGTCAGGCATCGGCAGATCGGTGGCCAGATACTCAGAAACCAGTGCTCCGCCGCTTTCAACGATCTGTTCTGCCAGGCGTTGATGCCGGCGCGGATAGATGTTGGCCAAGCCGCTGCCCAGAACGGCAACGGTGCCCCCTTCAGCAGCCAACGCTGCACGGTGGCAAATGCTGTCGATACCGAGGGCCAGCCCGCTGGTGATGGTAAACCCACAGTGCACCAATCCGGTGGCAAAGTAATTGGCCCAGTGTTCACCATAATGGCTGAACTGCCGACTGCCAACCATAGCGATTTGCGGCTGCTGCACGACTGCCGGGTTACCCTTTACCAACAGCAGCAACGGTGCATCATCGATAGTGAGCAGTCGTTCCGGGTAGTCAGCCTCACCGTAAATCCACAGCAAGTTTTCAGGCTGCTCCAGCCAGGTAAGTGTAGCGGTCAGATAGCGCGGATCCACCTGGCGAAACTGGGCCTGCTGCCGGTCATTCAGCCCCAACTCCCGCAGCAAAGAATACGGCGGCCCACCGGACGTCACCATTTGCCGTATTATCTGGCTGGCTTGTGCCGTATCCAGCCCGGTGACCCCACGCATTCGTATGCCGATCTCCTGTGCCTGCATCGCCTGTTCCCTCGCAGAAAATGGTGGTATTACCAATTCGAGCAATTGGTGCGCAATGCTGTCAATCAGGCTGGGAAATGTCTAGAATAGAAGCTAAACCTCGTTTATCACTCGGATACAGATCTCAAGATATATGTCAGTATTGCAGGTATTACATTACCCAGACGACCGGCTGCGCAAAGTCGCGGCCCCGGTTAAAGAAGTCAATGCGAATATCCAGCGCATCGTGGATGATATGTTTGAAACCATGTACGCAGAGGAAGGCATTGGCCTGGCTGCGACACAGGTGGATATCCATCAGCGCATTATCGTCATTGACGTTTCTGAGAACCGCGATCAGCGCCTGGTGCTGATCAACCCGGAACTGCTGGAAAAAGGCGGTGAAACCGGGATTGAGGAAGGTTGCCTTTCCATTCCCGAACAGCGTGCTTTAGTCCCGCGTGCCGCTACTGTGAAAATCAGAGCGCTGGATCGCGACGGCAAGCCTTTTGAGCTGGAAGCCGACGACCTGTTGGCCATCTGTATCCAGCACGAAATGGATCACCTGGTAGGCAAGCTGTTCGTCGATTACCTGTCGCCACTGAAGCGCCAGCGTATCCGTCAGAAACTGGAAAAAATGGCCAAGCTTAACGCCCGCGCCTAACCGATCAGGAAATCAACGTGTCTGACTCTTTACGGATTATTTTCGCCGGAACTCCAGACTTCGCAGCGCGTCATCTTGACGCGCTGTTGTCATCTGGGCACCAGATTGTCGGGGTTTTCACCCAACCCGACCGCCCTGCCGGTCGCGGCAACAAGTTGACATCCAGCCCGGTCAAGGTTCTAGCCGAGCAGCACCATTTGCCGGTGTTTCAGCCCAAATCACTGCGTCCGGAAGAGAACCAGCACCTGGTTGCCGATCTCAACGCCGATGTCATGGTGGTTGTGGCTTATGGTCTGATCCTGCCCAAAGCGGTGCTGGAGATGCCGCGACTCGGTTGCATCAACGTCCACGGCTCACTGCTGCCACGCTGGCGTGGTGCCGCCCCGATCCAACGTTCCCTCTGGGCCGGTGATAACGAAACCGGCGTGACCATCATGCAGATGGACGTGGGTTTGGACACTGGCGATATGATGCACAAGATCGCCTGCCCGATCGAAGCCGCTGACACCAGCGCCAGTCTGTACGACAAGCTGGCTCAACTTGGCCCGCAGGGTTTGCTGACCACGCTGCAGCAGATGGCTGAGGGTACGGCGAAACGTGAAGTGCAGGATGAATCGCTGGTTACCTACGCCGAAAAGCTGAGCAAAGAAGAAGCTCGCCTGGACTGGAGCCTGTCCGCTGCGCAACTTGAACGCTGTATTCGTGCCTTCAACCCGTGGCCAGTCAGCTATTTCACCATTGACGATCAACCGGTGAAGGTGTGGCAGGCAACGGTGCTGACGCAGAGCACGGACGCAGAACCTGGCACCATCGTCCATGCCGATAAGCACGGCATTCAGGTGGCGACCTCCGAGGGTATTCTTAACCTGACTCAACTGCAGCCGGCAGGCAAAAAACCCATGTCAGCGCAGGATCTGCTGAACTCACGTCGTGAATGGTTTACACCGGGCAACCGGTTATAAACCGCCCCCACTGCCCGGCCGATAATCGCCGGGCTGTTTCTTTCTTAATGCCGATCGTTATCAGCTTTAGCCTATGAAAAACAATTACAATCTCCGCAGCATCGCTGCCAAAGCCATCGGCCAGGTGCTGGATCAGGGCCAGTCACTCAGTACTGTACTGCCGTCACTGCAAAAGACCATTTCTGACAAGGACCGTGCTCTGCTGCAGGAACTGTGCTTCGGCACCCTCCGCGTGCTGCCGCAACTGGAATGGTGTATTCAACAATTAATGGCCAAGCCAATGACCGGCAAGCAGCGTACGCTGCACTATTTGCTGATGGTCGGCTTATACCAACTGCTGTATACCCGTATTCCCGCTCACGCGGTGCTGGCGGAAACCGTGGAAGGTGCAGTTGCGCTGAAGCGTCCACAGCTTAAAGGTCTGATCAACGGCGTACTGCGCCAGTTCCAACGTCAGCAGGAAGAATTGCTGCAACGTGCGGCCAATAATGACAGCCGCTATCTGCACCCTAGCTGGCTATTGAAACGTATCCAACAGGCCTATCCCGCGCAGTGGGAACAGATTATTGATGCCAATAATCAGAAACCGCCAATGTGGCTGCGCGTCAACCGCTTGCATCACACTCGCGAAGCCTATTTACAGTTGATGGAACAGGCTGATATCGCCGCCGAACCGCATGCCGAATATCGCGATGCCGTGCGTTTGCTTGCACCATGCCCCGTTACCGATCTGCCGGGCTTTGCCGACGGCTGGGTCACCGTGCAGGATGCCTCCGCTCAGGGTTGTGTCGATCTGCTGGATCCGCAAGACGGAGAACAGATCCTCGATTTGTGCGCAGCTCCCGGCGGTAAAACCACCCACATTTTAGAAGCGGCTCCCAAAGCCCATGTGATGGCCGTCGATATCGATGAACAACGTCTGAGCCGGGTCAAAGAAAACCTGCAACGCCTGCGTTTACACGCTGAAGTGAAGCAGGGCGATGGCCGCACTCCGCAACAATGGTGCGGCGACAAACAGTTCGATCGTATTTTGTTGGACGCCCCTTGCTCAGCTACCGGTGTGATCCGCCGTCATCCAGATATCAAATGGCTGCGTCGCGACCGAGACATCGCGGAGCTGGCCACGCTCCAGGCCGAGATTATTGAGGCCATCTGGCCGCATCTCAAAAGCGGTGGTGTGATGGTGTATGCCACCTGCTCCATTCTGCCGGCAGAAAACTCAGAGCAGATTAGCGCCTTCCTTCAGCGTCATCCCGAGGCCCGTCTGGCTGAAACCGGCAACGAGCAACAGCCTGGCCGACAGAATCTTCCACATCCAGAGGATGGGGATGGCTTCTTTTACGCTAAGCTGATTAAAATGTAGCTGTTCAGTACTCTGGGCGCGGCTGTTGCGCCCTTTCAGATAATCTTCAGCGGTTTCAGTGTGAAGCAGAGAAGCGAATGAAAATAATTATTCTTGGCGCGGGTCAGGTTGGCGGGACACTGGCGGAAAACCTGGTGGGCGAAAATAACGATATTACCGTCGTGGATACCGACTCCGGCCGCCTGCGTCAGTTACAGGATAAGTTCGACCTGCGGGTTGTTCAGGGCTATGGCTCTCATCCACGCGTGCTCCGAGAAGCAGGGGCTGAAGATGCCGATATGCTGGTTGCCGTCACTAACTCAGACGAAACCAACATGATTGCCTGTCAGATTGCCTACTCGCTGTTTAATACCCCTAACCGAATCGCCCGCATCCGTGCGCCAGAATATATCCGCGAGTCAGAGAAGCTTTTTAATCCGGAAGCGGTACCCATTGACCACCTGATCTCACCAGAACAGTTGGTTATCGATTACATCTATAAATTGATTGAATACCCGGGCGCGCTGCAAGTAGTCAACTTTGCAGAAGGCAAGGTCAGCATCGCCGCAGTAAAAGCTTACTACGGTGGCCCGTTGGTGGGTAACGCTCTGTCTTCAATGCGTGAACATATGCCGCACATTGATACTCGCGTCGCTGCTATCTTCCGCCAGGATCGACCGATTCGCCCGCAGGGTTCCACTATTATTGAAGCCGGTGATGAAGTGTTCTTTGTTGCCGCCTCGCAGCACATCCGTGCGGTAATGAGTGAACTACAACGATTAGAGAAACCCTATAAGCGCATCATGATTGTCGGGGGAGGCAACGTCGGTGCTGGCCTGGCGCAACGGTTGGAGAAATCCTACAACGTGAAGCTGATTGAACGTAATCAGCAACGTGCCGCAGAACTGGCTGAACAACTGCATGACACCATCGTATTTTATGGCGATGCCTCGGACCAGGAACTGCTGGCGGAAGAACATGTTGATCAGGTCGATGTATTTATCGCGATCACCAATGACGACGAAGCAAACATTATGTCGGCTATGCTCGCCAAACGCATGGGCGCCAAAAAAGTCATGGTGTTAATTCAGCGTCGTGCCTATGTTGACCTGGTACAGGGCAGCGTCATCGACATTGCCATTTCCCCACAACAGGCAACCATTTCAGCGCTGTTGGGCCATGTAAGAAAAGCGGATATCGTCAGCGTTTCCTCACTCCGCCGCGGTGTCGCGGAAGCCATCGAAGCCATTGCGCACGGTGATGAGAGCACCTCAAAAGTGGTCGGTCGCACAGTTGAAAATATTAAATTGCCGCCGGGTACCACCATTGGTGCCATTGTGCGCGGTGATGACGTTATTATTGCCAACGGCAGCAGCAAAATTGAACAAGGCGATCATGTCATTATGTTTATAACCGACAAAAAGTTCGTTCCTGACGTTGAACGCCTGTTCCAACCAAGTCCATTCTTCTTGTAGAACAAATGTAGTAATAGATGGTCTATAATTGCGAAGTTGTTCTCCGCCATGGAAGGAGATAAAAGTTTTCGCTCCTTTTGTGGCAAAGGGAAATTGCTTTGTTAAACTTGAGTTATTAAATTCTGCAAGGGGTGCGTTCTATGAGTATGATGAAAGAGTTCCGCGAGTTTGCCATGCGTGGCAACGTGGTCGACTTGGCAGTAGGTGTGATTATTGGTGCGGCATTCGGTAAGATCGTCTCGTCTTTCGTTGCAGATATCATTATGCCACCACTGGGCTTGCTGATTGGCGGCGTTGACTTCAAACAATTCCACCTGGTATTACGCGAAGCTCAGGGCGCGATTCCTGCAGTAGTAATGAACTACGGTTCATTCATTCAGACCATTTTCGATTTTGTGATTGTTGCCTTCGCTATTTTCCTGGCAATTAAATTAATGAATAAAGTGCGTCGTAAACAGGAAGAAGAGCCAGCAGCGCCTCCGGCACCGACCGCAGAAGAAAAACTGCTGACTGAAATTCGTGATTTACTGAGTCAACAGCAACAACCTAAACTGTAAAACAGTTTCTCCTACGCGACTAAAAAGCCATCTTATTAAGATGGCTTTTTTAATGCATTAAAACCAGAAGGCCAGTGGTAAATTATCGCTTGATAGTTTGCCACTGGCCTCCCAGTTTCCGCCTTTTGCATGTTTGTCTTTACGCCGGTAGCTACCCTTGCCTTTGGTATTTTTCTCTACCCTTTGTCGGAATAACGGATCGTGCAACAGTGCCTCAATGGCATTGTCCTGTATCTGGCCTTTGGTATGACGGTATTTAGTCATGGTAATGCTCCTTGTTTATCTATGGATATAAATCGTGGCGATAATACTGCCGGCCGTATAAAAATTAAAGTGCTGATAGCCCATTCAGGCACCTTTTTTAGCTTTATCATCACTGGCACCTTGTTCAAGCGCCTCCAGGATGGAGCAATAATTGCTGGTATGCGCGCTACCGCAGCAAGCATCGCTAAGACGCTTTAGCGATTCACGCATCCGTGTTAGCTCTTTAAGCTTATTTTCAACATCACTGAGCCGCGCATCGACAATCGACTTCGATTCCCGGCAGGTATGGTGCTCGGGATCAACACGGATCGACAACAGTTCGGCGATAGTTTCCAACGTGAAACCGAGCTGCTTGGCATAACGGATAAAACGCAGCCGCTGCAGGTCTTGATCGCTGTACAACCGATAACCGCCCTCGGTACGGATGTTATGATCCATCATTCCCTGCTTCTCGTAATAACGCACGGTATCCGGCGTCACGTCAGCAAGCTTTGCCAGTTGGCCAATCTTAAGCATCACTCATCCTCCGATGAAAATTTGCCACTCAGTGCACGTTGATATTCACCATGCAAAAAATCAGTACTCATTCCTGCTTGTCGTAAACGGTGTTCCAGTAACGCCATTCGTTTACCAAGTTCGGCATAGTCCGGATGCCCACTACCAATCCCTTGCAGCAAACGAGCTATATTCAAAGCCTCTTTGCGATCTTCTAACTCTGCGGGTAAATAGCCGGCGTTTTTAAGCAAGCGGAAGCCGGTACGCAATTCTACAGGTACAGCACTGTCATCATCCAATTCAAGCGGCTGACCCTGGCCCGGTAAGTTATCAAATTCCCCTTTGGTCTGCGCATCCAGGATATGACGTTCTGCCCATTGATCGAGTAACCACATAGCATGATCTCTCAGTAGAGCTGATTAATAGCGTTAGCATAGCGGATAGGGACGGGGATCTTAAGTCAGGAAGGGACAGAACGCACGTTTGGCTGATGATGGACGTAAAAAAACCGGGCAAGCCCGGTTTTTCCACGCGTCTACAGATTACTCTGCAGTTGCTACTTCTGCTTGAGACTCAGCACGATCAACCAGCTCGATGTATGCCATCGGCGCGTTGTCGCCTGCGCGGAAGCCACACTTCAGAATGCGAGTGTAACCACCGGCACGGCTCGCAAAACGCGGGCCTAGCTCGTTAAACAGTTTTGCCACGATCTCGTTATCACGAGTACGGGCGAATGCCAGACGACGATTAGCTACGCTGTCGGTCTTGGCAAGAGTAATCAGCGGCTCAACAACGCGACGCAGCTCTTTTGCTTTTGGCAAGGTCGTCTTGATGATCTCATGACGAACCAAAGAGCCGGCCATGTTACGGAACATAGCCTGGCGGTGGCTGCTGTTACGGTTCAGTTGACGACCACTCTTACGATGGCGCATGACCTTATCCTTCTCAGTAAAACCTTAACCTGTGATCCGGTTACTCGTCAGCAATGCTTGCCGGTGGCCAATTTTCCAGGCGCATGCCCAGAGATAGACCACGGGAGGCCAGCACGTCTTTAATCTCAGTAAGAGATTTTTTACCCAGGTTCGGCGTTTTCAGCAACTCAACCTCGGTACGCTGTACCAGATCACCGATGTAGTGGATAGCTTCTGCCTTAAGGCAGTTAGCAGAGCGGACAGTCAATTCCAGATCGTCAACAGGGCGCAGCAGAATCGGATCGAATTCTGGTTTCTCTTCTTTAACTTCTGGTTGACGAACATCACGTAAGTCAACAAAAGCTTCAAGTTGTTCAGCCAGGATGGTTGCCGCACGGCGGATCGCCTCTTCAGGATCGATCGTGCCATTGGTTTCCATTTCGATGACCAGCTTGTCCAGGTCAGTACGCTGTTCTACACGCGCTGCTTCAACATTGTAGGCAATACGCTCTACAGGGCTATAGCAGGCGTCAACCAACAGACGACCGATCGGGCGCTCATCTTCTTCCGAATGAATTCGGGCAGAAGCCGGCACATAACCACGACCACGTTGAACTTTGATACGCATGCTGATAGCAGCGTTTTCATCGGTCAGGTGGCAGATCACGTGCTGAGGCTTGACGATTTCGACATCACCATCATGGGTAATGTCGGCAGCGGTCACAGGGCCAATGCCAGATTTATTCAGGGTAAGGATAACTTCATCTTTCCCTTGAACTCTCACCGCCAGCCCTTTCAGGTTGAGCAGGATCTCCAGGATATCTTCCTGTACGCCTTCTTTGGTGCTGTACTCATGCAGTACACCATCAATCTCAACCTCGGTCACCGCGCAACCCGGCATAGACGAAAGCAGAATACGGCGCAGTGCATTGCCGAGAGTATGGCCAAAGCCACGCTCTAACGGCTCAAGGGTCACCTTGGCGTGCGTCGAACTGACTTGCTCGATATCTACCAGGCGCGGTTTTAGAAACTCTGTCACAGAACCCTGCATTGTGTCCTCTCTTTGGTACTAAGCCTTACTTGGAGTAAAGCTCGACGATCAGGTGTTCGTTAATGTCCGCAGACAGATCGGTACGTTCAGGCATACGCTTGAACACGCCTTCCATCTTAGCAGCATCAACTTCAAGCCAGGTCGGCTTTTCACGCTGCTCAGCCAGCTCCAGAGAAGCTTTAACACGAGATTGCTTTTTAGCCTTCTCGCGGATGCTGACTACGTCATTCGGAGATACCTGATAAGAAGCGATGTTAACAACGCGACCATTTACCATAATTGCTTTGTGGCTAACCAACTGACGTGACTCTGAACGAGTAGCGCCGAAGCCCATACGGTAAACAACGTTGTCCAAACGACCTTCCAGCAGTTGCAACAGGTTTGCACCGGTGTTGCCCTTCAGGCGTGCTGCTTCTTTGTAATAGTTACGGAATTGACGCTCCAGAACACCGTACATACGGCGAACTTTTTGCTTTTCACGTAACTGTACACCGTAGTCAGACAGACGCGGTTTACGCGCACCGTGTTGACCAGGCGGTTGCTCAATTTTACACTTGGTATCGATCGCGCGAACGCCAGACTTCAGGAACAAGTCTGTGCCCTCACGGCGGCTAAGCTTGAGCTTAGGACCCAAATATCTTGCCATTTTCTTTCTCCAACAAACCTAAAAGCAGCGTTATACGCGGCGCTTTTTCGGCGGACGACAACCGTTGTGAGGGATAGGAGTCACATCAGTAATATTAGTGATGCGGAAACCAGCGGCGTTCAGAGCACGAATAGTTGATTCGCGGCCTGGACCCGGTCCCTTAACCATAACTTCCAGATTCTTGATACCGTATTCTTTTACTGCGTCAGCACAACGTTCTGCTGCAACCTGAGCTGCAAACGGAGTTGACTTACGAGAACCACGGAAACCAGAACCACCGGCAGTTGCCCAACCCAATGCATTACCCTGACGATCGGTAATAGTTACAATGGTGTTGTTGAAAGAAGCATGGACATGAGCCACGCCGTCAGAGACTTGCTTTCTTACACGCTTACGTGTACGAACAGGTGCCTTTGCCATTATTCAATCACCCTGATTATTTCTTGATCGGTTTACGCGGACCCTTACGGGTACGTGCGTTGGTCTTCGTACGCTGACCGCGAACTGGCAGACCACGACGATGACGCAAACCACGGTATGTACCAAGATCCATCAGACGCTTGATGCTCAGGGTAACTTCACGACGCAAATCACCTTCTACGGTGAATTTGGCGACTGCTTCACGCAGCTGTTCGATTTGCTCTTCAGACAGCTCACTGATCTTAACACTTTCGGCAATACCCGTAGACGCACAGATAGACTGTGAGCGGGTTTTACCGATTCCGAAGATCGACGTTAAGGCGATAACGGTATGTTTATGATCAGGAATGTTAATGCCTGCTATACGGGCCACTATGCACTCCTACTATTTTATACGGCAACACCATTCTGAAAAGCCCGTTTTCAGGATACTCAAATAATGTTGCAGCTACATACAAAAGATTGGCTGGCTAATCTAGCCAGCTCAACCCAACTTTGCAAGAAAAATATGCGAGATAATCAGCCTTGACGCTGTTTATGCTTCGGCTCGGCGCTGCAAATCACACGAACGACACCGTTACGCTTAACGATTTTGCAGTTACGACATAATTTCTTGACGGAAGCACGAACTTTCATTTTTACTCTCCGTAACTTCTCAAACGAACCTGTTAGCGGTTATAGCCTTTCAGGTTTGCTTTCTTCAATGCAGACTCGTACTGACTTGACATCATCAGAGTTTGCACTTGAGCCATAAAGTCCATGATGACGACAACCACGATCAGTAGCGAGGTACCACCAAAGTAGAATGGTACTTTCATTGCATCACGCATGAACTCCGGGATCAGGCAGATGAAAGTAATGTACATCGCGCCCACCAGGGTTAAACGCGTCATTACTTTATCGATGTACTTCGCCGTTTGCTCTCCCGGACGAATTCCTGGTACGAAGGCACCGGACTTCTTCAGGTTATCTGCTGTCTCACGCGGGTTGAAAACCAACGCCGTGTAAAAGAAACAGAAGAAGATGATTGCAGACGCATAGAGTAACACATAAAGCGGTTGCCCTGGCTGCAAATACAGCGAAATCGTTGTCAGCCAGTTCCAACCGGTACCGCCCCCAAACCATGATGCAATCGTGGCCGGGAACAGAATAATGCTGGAAGCGAAGATTGCCGGGATAACCCCTGCCATATTCACTTTCAACGGTAAGTGTGTGCTCTGTGCTGCATAAACACGACGACCTTGTTGACGTTTCGCATAGTTAACGACGATACGACGTTGACCACGTTCGATGAAAACAACGAAGAAGGTTACTGCAAACACCAATACTGCAACCAACAGCAACAGGAGGAAGTGCAGGTCGCCTTGCCGGGCTTGCTCAATAGTATGGGCCACAGCCGGCGGGAGTCCCGCTACAATACCTGCAAAGATAATGATCGAGATACCGTTACCGATACCGCGTTCAGTAATCTGTTCACCCAGCCACATCAGGAACATTGTCCCGGTAACCAAGCTCACGACTGCAGTAAAGTAGAATGCAAAGCCTGGGTTTAACACCAGACCCTGCATACCAGGCATATTCGGCAGACCGGTAGCAATACCGATCGACTGGAATATGGCCAACACCAGCGTACCGTAACGGGTGTACTGACTAATCTTGCGACGGCCAGCCTCCCCTTCTTTCTTAATTTCTGCTAACGCTGGATGAACCACCGTTAACAGCTGGATAATGATCGACGCCGAAATATACGGCATGATCCCCAGAGCAAAGATAGAAGCACGGCTGAGGGCACCACCAGAGAACATGTTAAACATTTCAATGATAGTGCCTCTCTGCTGCTCGAGCAATTTGGCAAGCACAGTGGCATCGATACCAGGAATCGGAATAAAAGAGCCGATACGGAAGACAATCAGCGCGCCGATTACAAACAAAAGTCTGCGCTTCAGCTCGCCGAGTCCGCCTTTAGCACTTTGAAAATCTAATCCTGGTTGCTTAGCCATCTGCTACTTATTCCTCAATTTTACCGCCAGCAGCTTCGATAGCAGCACGAGCGCCTTTGGTGACACGCAGACCACGCAGGGTAACCGGACGAGCGATTTCGCCAGAAAGCATAACTTTCGCGAATTCGATCTGGACACCAACAACGTTAGCGGCTTTCAGCGTGTTCAGGTCGATTACGTCGCCTTCAACAAGAGCCAGTTCAGACAGACGAACTTCTGCCGTGATCATAGCTTTGCGAGAGGTGAAGCCGAATTTCGGCAAACGACGATATAAAGGCATCTGACCACCTTCAAAACCACGACGTACGCCACCGCCAGAACGTGAGTTCTGACCTTTGTGACCACGACCAGCGGTTTTACCCAGGCCAGAACCAATACCACGACCTACACGCTTAGGCGCATGCTTGGCACCTTCAGCCGGAGACAGAGTATTTAAACGCATCTGTTACTCCTCAACCTTAACCATGTAGGAAACCAAGTTGACCATACCACGTACAGCAGGAGTATCCTCACGCTCTACAGTATGACCAATACGACGCAGACCTAAACCGATCAGGGTTGCCTTATGCTTTGGCAAACGGCCGATGCTGCTTTTTGTTTGAGTTACTTTAATAGTCTTTGCCATGGTTATTTCCCTAGAATTTCTTCGACGGACTTACCACGCTTAGCAGCGACCATTTCTGGGGATTTCATATCTTCCAAAGCAGCAATAGTTGCACGAACCACGTTAATCGGGTTAGTAGAACCATATGCTTTAGCTAATACGTTATGAACCCCTGCAACTTCCAGAACGGCGCGCATTGCACCACCGGCGATGATACCGGTACCTTCGGAAGCTGGTTGCATGAACACACGAGAACCCGTATGAGCACCTTTAACAGGGTGCTGCAGAGTACCGCTATTCAAAGCAACATTAATCATAGCGCGACGGGCTTTTTCCATCGCTTTCTGGATCGCTGCCGGAACTTCGCGTGCTTTGCCGTAGCCAAAACCAACGCGACCGTTACCATCACCAACTACTGTCAGTGCGGTAAAGCTGAAAATACGGCCACCTTTTACGGTTTTAGATACGCGGTTTACCGCGATCAGCTTTTCCTGCAGTTCGCCAGCTTGTTTTTCGATGTGAGCCATCTTAAACCTCTTCCTTAGAACTGAAGGCCAGCTTCACGGGCAGCATCTGCCAGTGCCTGGACTCGACCATGATATTGGAAACCGGAACGGTCAAAGGAGACTTTAGAGATCCCTTTTTCCAACGCGCGCTCAGCCAGAGCTTTACCTACGGCTGCTGCTGCGTCTTTGTTACCGGAATACTTCAATTGCTCTGTGATAGCTTTTTCTACAGTAGAAGCGGCTACCAGTACTTCAGAACCATTTGGAGCAATTACCTGTGCGTAAATGTGACGCGGGGTACGATGTACCACCAGGCGGGTTGCACCCAGTTCTTTGATCTTACGGCGTGCGCGGGTCGCACGACGGATACGAGCAGATTTCTTATCCATAGTGTTACCTTACTTCTTCTTAGCCTCTTTGGTACGCACGACTTCGTCGGCGTAACGGACACCCTTGCCTTTGTAAGGCTCAGGACGGCGGTAGGCACGCAGATCTGCAGCAACCTGGCCAATAACTTGTTTATCAGCGCCTTTCAGCACGATTTCAGTTTGGCTTGGGCATTCAGCAGTAATACCTGCTGGCAGCTGGTGATCGACCGGGTGAGAGAAGCCTAAAGCTAAATTCACCACGTTGCCTTTAACAGCAGCACGATAACCAACACCTACCAGTTGAAGCTTCTTGGTGAAGCCTTCGGTAACACCAACGACCATTGCGTTCAGCAGAGCGCGCGTGGTACCCGCTTGGGCCCATGCGTTTGCAAAACCTTCGCGCGGGGCGAAAGTCAGTGCATTAGCTTCTTGCTTCACTTCAACGGCGCTGTGGACAGTACGAGTCAGCTCGCCGTTCTTACCCTTTATCGAAATAACCTGACCGTTGAGTTTTACCTCTACGCCGGCAGGAATGACGACGGGTGCTTTTGCAACACGAGACATTCTTTCCTCCCGAATTAAGCTACGTAGCAGATAATCTCGCCACCAAGACCTGCTTGGCGAGCTGCACGATCGGTCATAACACCTTTAGAGGTAGAAATAACAGCAATACCCAAACCAGCCATAACTTTTGGCAGCGCATCTTTTTTCTTGTAGATACGCAGACCTGGACGGCTGATTCGCTGAATGCTTTCTACCACTGCCTTGCCCTGGAAGTACTTCAGTACCAGTTCCAGAACAGGCTTGGTGTCGCCTTCGATTTTGAAATCTTCAATAAAACCTTCTTCCTTCAGCAGGTTGGCAATTGCCACTTTCAGCTTGGAGGAAGGCATGGTGACCGCAACTTTGTTCGCGGCTTGACCGTTACGGATACGGGTCAGCATATCCGCGATCGGATCTTGCATGCTCATCTGTCTTTACTCCCGTGATTCAATTGGTAATTACCAGCTAGCCTTTTTCAAGCCTGGTACTTCACCGCGCATAGCGGCTTCACGTAACTTGATACGGCTCAACCCGAATTTGCCCACATAACCATGTGGACGGCCAGTTTGGCGGCAGCGTTTACGCTGACGAGACGGGCTGGAATCACGCGGCAGAGTTTGCAGCTTGAGAACAGCATCCCAACGATCTTCGTCGGAAGAGTTCACACCAGAAATGATAGCTTTCAGTTCCTCGCGTTTAGCGCGGTACTTTTCAGCCAGTTTCACGCGAACGACTTCGCGTGCTTTCATTGATTGCTTAGCCATCAGTAACCCTGCCTTACTTACGGAACGGGAAGTTAAAAGCAGCCAACAGCGCGCGGCCTTCATCATCAGATTTCGCAGTAGTGGTAATGGTAATATCCAAACCACGAACGCGGTCGACTTTGTCATAGTCGATTTCTGGGAAGATGATTTGCTCACGCACACCCATGCTGTAGTTACCACGGCCATCGAATGACTTAGCGGACAAGCCACGGAAGTCACGGATACGTGGAACAGCAATGGAAATCAGTCGCTCAAAGAACTCCCACATGCGTTCACCACGCAGAGTTACTTTACAGCCGATCGGATAGCCCTGGCGGATTTTGAAGCCTGCAACAGATTTGCGTGCTTTGGTGATGAACGGCTTTTGACCGGAGATTGCTGCCAGATCCGCTGCTGCATTATCCAGCAGTTTCTTGTCAGCGATCGCTTCACCAACACCCATATTCAGGGTGATCTTCTCGACCCGAGGGACTTGCATGACAGAGTTGTAATCAAACTGAGACATCAGTTGTTTGACTACCTCGTCTTTGTAGTAATCATGCAGTTTCGCCATCGTATTACTCCAAATTACTTGATAGTTTCGCTGTTAGATTTGAAGAAACGGACTTTTTTCCCGTCTTCGAATCTAAAGCCTACACGGTCAGCCTTACCGGTAGCCGCGTTGAAGAGAGCAATGTTAGAAACCTGAATTGCAGCTTCTTTTTCAACAATGCCACCTGGTTGGTTCAGGGCCGGGACCGGCTTCTGATGTTTCTTAACCAGGTTAATACCTTCAACAATGACCTTACCAGCAGACAGGACATTTTTTACTTTACCGCGTTTACCTTTGTCTTTCCCGGTAAGCACGATAATTTCGTCATCACGACGGATTTTCGCTGCCATGTTTCGCTCCTTAGAGTACTTCTGGTGCCAGAGAGATAATTTTCATGAACTTCTCATTACGCAGTTCACGAGTTACCGGCCCAAAAATACGCGTACCGATAGGTTGCTCGCTGTTATTGTTTAAAATAACGCATGCATTACCATCGAAGCGAATGACAGAACCGTCCGGGCGACGTACACCCTTCTTGGTGCGCACCACTACCGCCTTCAGCACATCGCCTTTCTTCACCTTACCGCGAGGAATTGCTTCCTTGATGGTAATTTTGATGACATCGCCAATGCCTGCGTAGCGACGGTGCGAGCCACCTAGAACCTTGATACACATTACGCGACATGCACCGGAGTTGTCGGCCACGGTCAGCATAGTCTGTTCTTGGATCATGTTAGTGCTCCGCTAATGTCAACTACAACTTTAGGACCTATTACTAGATCGTTGAAAAGCCCCATAACCGAGGGCGCAGCATTATAACACCGCTTCCAAAGTATGGGTAGAAAAAATAAACGGCTCATTTTCTGAGCCGTTTATAAGTTAGAGCCAGCTACTCTATTACAGAATCGCTTTCTCTACAACGCGAACCAACGTCCAAGACTTAGTCTTAGACAGTGGACGGCATTCGCGGATTTCTACCACGTCACCGATACCACATTCGTTGTTCTCGTCATGTACGTGCAGCTTGGTCGTACGCTTGATGAATTTCCCGTAGATCGGGTGCTTCACCGTGCGCTCGATAGCAACAACCATGGATTTCTCCATTTTGTCACTAATAACACGACCCTGCAGAGTACGGTTAATATCAGTCATTTACACACCCGCCTTTTCAGTCAGTAAAGTCTTAACGCGTGCGACATTACGACGCACTTGTTTCAACAGGTGAGTTTGTTGCAGCTGGCCACTTGCCGCCTGCATGCGCAAGTTAAATTGCTCACGCAGCAGGTTGAGCAGCTCAGTGTTCAGCTCTTCAACGCTTTTTTCACGCAGCTCTTGTGCTTTCATTACATCACCGTCTTAGTTACAAAGGTGGTTTTGATCGGCAATTTAGCTGCAGCCAGCTTGAATGCCTCACGGGCGACCTCTTCTGGTACACCGTCCATTTCGTACAGGACTTTCCCAGGTTGGATCAGGGCAACCCAATACTCCACGTTACCCTTACCTTTACCCATACGCACTTCGAGCGGCTTCTCGGTAATTGGTTTGTCCGGGAATACACGGATCCAAATTTTACCTTGACGCTTAACTGCACGAGTCATTGCACGACGAGCTGCTTCGATTTGACGAGCAGTCAGACGGCCACGGCCAACAGCTTTCAGACCGAAAGTGCCGAAGCTAACATCCGTACCCTGCGCCAGACCACGGTTGCGGCCTTTGTGCATCTTACGGAATTTTGTACGCTTTGGTTGTAACATCAGCGACTCTCCTTACTTGCGGCCTTTACGCTGCTGCTTTTTAGGTTGAGCAGCCGGTTCCGGTTGTTCAACTGCAGCCATACCACCCAGGATCTCACCTTTGAAGATCCATACCTTAACGCCGATTACACCATAAGTGGTGTGCGCTTCAGATGTGTTGTAATCGATATCCGCACGCAGTGTATGCAACGGAACACGACCTTCACGGTACCATTCGGTACGCGCGATTTCAGCACCGCCAAGGCGGCCGCTTACTTCAACTTTGATACCTTTAGCGCCAAGACGCATTGCGTTCTGTACAGCACGCTTCATAGCACGACGGAACATAACGCGACGTTCCAACTGTGAAGTGATGCTGTCAGCAACCAATTTAGCGTCAAGTTCCGGTTTACGGACTTCGGCGATGTTAATTTGCGCAGGAACGCCAGCGATGTTCGCTACGACCTTACGCAGTTTTTCGACATCTTCACCTTTCTTGCCGATAACGATGCCTGGACGAGCAGTGTGAATAGTCACACGGATGCTCTTCGCAGGACGCTCGATAACGATGCGAGAAACGGAAGCTTTCGCCAGTTCCTTAATCAGGAATTGACGAACTTTAAAGTCGCTGTCCAGGTTGTCAGCGAATTCTTTGGTATTCGCATACCAAGTAGAGTTCCAAGGTTTGACAATACCCAGGCGAATACCATTAGGATGTACTTTCTGACCCATTGCTAGTCTCCAGAGTCTCAGCGATCGGACACAACCACAGTAATGTGGCTGGTGCGCTTCAGGATGCGATCTGCACGACCTTTTGCACGCGGCATAATGCGCTTCATGCTTGGGCCTTCGTCTACGAAGATTTTCGTGACTTTCAGATCATCGATGTCAGCGCCATCGTTGTGTTCTGCGTTAGCAATGGCAGACTCCAGCACTTTCTTAACCAGACCAGCAGCTTTCTTGTTGGTGTAGGCCAGAGTTTCCAGAGCTTGCGACACTTTCTTACCGCGGATCAGGTCTGCAACAAGGCGGACCTTCTGTGCAGAAGAACGAGCGTGGCGATGTTTAGCGATAGTTTCCATCTCTTCCTCCTACCTTAGCGCTTTTTAGCTTTTTTATCAGCCGCATGGCCGCGATAAGTGCGAGTCGGCGCGAATTCACCCAGTTTGTGACCGACCATTTCATCGGAAACGAACACTGGTACGTGCTGACGACCATTATGGACAGCGATGGTCAAACCGATCATGTTAGGAAAGATCGTTGAACGACGGGACCAAGTGCGCAAAGGCTTCTTGTCACCGCTTTCCACCGCTTTCTCTACCTTCTTCAGCAAGTGCAGGTCAATAAAAGGACCTTTCTTGAGAGAACGTGGCATGGCTTATCCTCTAATTATTTTTTGCTACGGCGACGTACGATGAACTTATCAGTACGCTTGTTGCTACGGGTTTTCTTACCTTTGGTCTGAACGCCCCATGGTGTTACTGGGTGTTTACCAAAGTTTTTACCCTCACCACCACCGTGCGGGTGATCGACCGGGTTCATCGCCGTACCGCGAACGGTAGGACGAACACCACGCCAACGTGCAGCACCTGCTTTACCCAGAACGCGAAGCATATGTTCAGCGTTACCGACTTCACCTAAGGTGGCGCGGCAATCAACTGGAACTTTACGCATTTCGCCTGAGCGCAGACGCAGAGTTACGTAGGAACCATCACGTGCAACGATCTGAACGTAGGCACCAGCAGAGCGAGCGATTTGACCGCCTTTACCTGGTTTCATTTCTACGTTATGAACCGTTGAACCCACTGGGATGTTGCGCATTGGCAGGGCGTTACCTACCTTGATTGCAGCATCAACGCCAGATTGGATCTGGTCACCAGCTTTCAGACCTTTCGGCGCCAGGATATAACGGCGTTCGCCGTCTTTGTACAGAACCAGCGCGATGTTCGCGGAACGGTTCGGATCGTATTCCAGACGCTCAACCACTGCAGCCACACCGTCTTTGTTGCGTTTGAAGTCAACCAGACGATAATGTTGCTTGTGGCCACCACCGATATGACGGGTGGTGATACGGCCATTGTTGTTACGGCCACCGCTTTTGCTCAGTTTCTCAAGCAACGGGGCATGAGGTTTACCCTTGTGCAGCTCAGGGTTAACCACTTTAACAACGTGGCGACGACCCGGAGATGTAGGTTTACATTTAACAATTGCCATTGTTCTTACTCCTCCGACTTACTCTGCGCCGCCGATGAAGTCCAGATTCTGGCCTTCTTTCAGGGTGACGTAAGCTTTTTTCCAGTCGCTACGACGACCAACACGCTGACCGTGACGCTTCACTTTCCCTTTAACTACCAGGGTGTTAACGTCTTCGACTTCGACTTCAAACAGTTTCTGCACTGCAGCTTTAATTTCTGCTTTGGTCGCGTCTTTGGCAACTTTGAGTACGATGGTGTTAGTTTTTTCCATCGCAGCGGATGCTTTTTCAGATACGTGCGGTGCACGCAGCACTTTCAGCAGACGTTCTTCACGGATCATGCCAGCATCTCCTCAACTTGCTTCACAGCATCAGCAGTCATAACCACTTTGTCGAAGGCGATCAGGCTAACCGGGTCGATACCTGCTACATCGCGCACGTCAACCTTGTACAGGTTGCGAGCAGCCAGGAACAGATTCTCATCCAGTTCACCGGTCACGATCAGCACATCTTCCAGAGCCATATCTTTCAGTTTCTGTGCCAGCAGCTTAGTTTTAGGCGCTTCTACAGAGAACTTCTCGACAATGATCAGACGATCTTGACGTACCAGTTCGGACAGGATGCTTTTCAGCGCGCCGCGGTACATCTTTTTGTTTACTTTCTGACTGTGGTCCTGTGGCTTTGCAGCGAAGGTCACACCACCTGAACGCCAGATCGGGCTCTTTACAGAACCTGCTCGCGCACGGCCGGTACCTTTCTGGCGCCACGGTTTTTTACCGGAACCAGTCACTTCAGCGCGGGTCTTCTGAGCACGAGTACCTTGACGGGCACCTGCTGCATAAGCAACAACAACCTGGTGTACCAGCGCTTCGTTGAAGTCACGACCGAAGGTAGTTTCGGAAACAGTCAGCGCGCTTTGCGCGTCTTTCAATACTAATTCCATTGCTATCCCCTTACGCCTTCACAGCTGGTTTAACGATCAGGTTGCCACCGGTTGCGCCCGGTACAGCACCCTTAACCAGCAGCAGGTTGCGCTCAGCGTCAACACGTACTACGTCCAGGCTTTGAACGGTTACACGCTCGTCACCCAGGTGGCCAGCCATTTTCTTGCCTTTGAACACTTTGCCCGGAGTCTGGTTCTGACCGATAGAACCCGGAACGCGGTGAGACAAGGAGTTACCGTGGGTAGCGTCTTGGGTACGGAAGTTCCAGCGCTTTACAGTGCCAGCAAAACCTTTACCTTTAGAAGTACCGGTAACATCGACTTTTTTAACTTCAGCGAAGATTTCTACGCTGATGTTTTGACCTGCAGTAAATTCTTCACCTTCAGCAGTGCGGAATTCCCACAGACCACGGCCAGCTTCAACGCCAGCTTTAGCGAAATGGCCCGCTTCCGGTTTGGTCACGCGGTTAGCTTTTTTGCTACCGGTAGTAACCTGAACGGCACGGTACCCGTCGTTAGCCAGGTCTTTGACCTGAGTCACGCGGTTCGCTTCAATTTCAATCACGGTTACTGGGATAGAAACGCCATCTTCAGTGAAGATACGAGTCATGCCCAATTTCTTACCGACTAAACCAATCATTGTTTCAACCTCTCAATCGCTCAATGACCTGATTAACCCAGGCTGATCTGCACGTCTACACCAGCAGCCAGATCCAGACGCATCAGAGCATCAACGGTTTTCTCGGTTGGCTCAACGATGTCAACCAGACGCTTGTGAGTGCGAATTTCGTACTGATCGCGCGCGTCTTTGTTAACGTGCGGAGAGATCAGAACGGTAAAGCGCTCTTTGCGAGTTGGCAGCGGGATCGGACCACGGACTTGCGCACCAGTGCGCTTAGCAGTCTCGACGATTTCCGCGGTTGATTGATCGATAAGACGATGATCAAACGCTTTCAGGCGGATACGGATTCTTTGGTTCTGCATGAGACCAGAGCTCCAATTATTTATAAACGTAAATAATTACTCCTCACACCCATTTCGATTGATGGGGGAGTGTAATCGTCAACATATAACCCCCATATCGGGAGTATTGTTCGAAAGGCAAAACAAACTTGCCAATCGACTGATTCGCTAAAATCAGGCTTACCAAGATTAGGTAAGCCCGCGCATTATACGCAAAACAGAGCGAGAAGCAAGGCACAGATGGAAATATGCTCAGGATATCGACATTTTTTGCAGCTTTATTTCTTGGACGGCACATCGGTAAGTGATAAACAGGGGCATGCGAGGAATTTCGATACAGCGTTGTGCCTGCTCCCCCGCCCTGCCAGAGAGAAAGCCTGCCGGCTGGGGAGCGTATTTGTTAAATGAAAAACTGGTGCTGCTCTGCTAGAGCTGGGCCTGTGCGTAGTTCTGAATCCCCAGGCGATCTATCAAATCCAGTTCGGTTTCCAACCAGTCGATATGCTCTTCTTCATCGGCCAGGATCTCTATCATCAAATCACGGCTGACATAGTCATGGATGGAATCAGCGTAAGCGATGCCTTCGCGAAGACTCTTGGCGCCATCCAACTCCAGGGCCAGATCGGAACGCAGCATTTCTTCAATATCCTCGCCAATATTCAACTTGCCGAGGTCCTGCAAATTCGGGATACCTTCCAAAAACAAAATACGCTCGATGTAACGATCGGCATGCTTCATTTCATCGATCGACTCGTGGTATTCCTTGTCATTGAGGCGAGTTAAACCCCAGTTTTTGAACATTCGGGCGTGCAGGAAATATTGATTGATGGCAACCAGCTCGTTACCGAGCAGCTTGTTGAGGTGAGCAATGATCTTTTTATCGCCTTTCATAGGTAATTCCTCCTGGCCAGTTCTAAAAGTGTAGAAGCTGTAAGCCAAGAGTCAAAAAATAACCTTACCTTTAGTTAGGCAACTTCGTGCATATGAATAATGGTTCCGCTTTCCTCCACCATAATCTGTCTGGCCTGACGAATGCACTTTCCGCAATCGGTACCAATAGGGACCAGTTCACGCAGTTGTTTCATGGTATGCGGATTATGCTGACGCACGGCCCTACGGATCGCTTTGTCAGTCACGGCATTACACAGACATACATACATAGAGAGACTCACTTCTTAACCAATGCTGTAAGTCTAAATAGGAATGCTTTTTATTTCAATTAAGATTTGAGCGAATTGCATAAAAAAAGGGCACCGAAGTGCCCTCTTTTTGTGTCGAAAAATTATTCGCGATTAAGCGATAACTTTAGCAACAACACCAGCGCCAACAGTACGGCCGCCTTCACGGATTGCGAAACGCAAGCCTTGATCCATCGCGATTGGGTGGATCAGAGTAACAACCATGTTCACGTTGTCACCAGGCATTACCATCTCAACGCCTTCTGGCAGTTCGATGGTACCGGTCACGTCAGTTGTACGGAAGTAGAACTGTGGACGGTAGCCTTTGAAGAATGGAGTATGACGACCACCTTCTTCTTTGCTCAAGATGTACACTTCTGAATCGAACTGAGTGTGCGGCTTGATAGAACCTGGTTTAGCCAGTACCTGACCACGTTCGATGTCTTCACGCTTGATACCACGCAGCAGAACACCAACGTTCTCACCAGCACGGCCTTCGTCCAGCAGTTTGCGGAACATTTCAACGCCGGTACAGGTAGACTTAACGGTGTCTTTGATACCAACGATTTCAACTTCTTCGCCAACTTTAACGATACCGCGCTCAACACGACCGGTAACAACGGTACCACGACCGGAGATGGAGAAGACGTCTTCGATTGGCAGCAGGAACGGCAGGTCGATAGCACGTTCTGGTTCTGGGATGTAAGAGTCCAGGTAGCCAGCCAGTTCGATGATTTTAGCTTCCCACTCAGCTTCGCCTTCCAGTGCTTTCAGCGCTGAACCACGAACAACCGGCAGGTCATCACCAGGGAAGTCGTAAGCAGACAGAAGTTCACGAACTTCCATTTCTACCAGTTCCAGCAGCTCTTCATCATCAACCATGTCGCATTTGTTCATGAATACGATGATGAAAGGAACGCCAACCTGACGACCCAGCAGGATGTGCTCACGGGTCTGTGGCATAGGGCCATCAGTCGCAGCAACAACCAGGATAGCGCCGTCCATCTGAGCAGCACCGGTGATCATGTTTTTAACGTAGTCGGCGTGCCCTGGGCAGTCAACGTGCGCGTAGTGACGAGTCGGGGTGTCATACTCAACGTGAGAAGTGTTGATGGTGATACCACGAGCTTTTTCTTCTGGCGCGTTATCGATCTGGTCGAAAGCACGTGCAGAACCGCCGTAGGTTTTAGCCAGAACGGTGGTGATTGCTGCAGTCAGGGTAGTTTTACCGTGGTCAACGTGGCCGATAGTACCAACGTTAACGTGCGGTTTGGAACGTTCAAATTTTTCTTTAGACACGGCTATATTCCTTACTCTTATGCTCTCCCCTCATGGAGAGAGCACTGATCAATGTGTTAAACCCGAAAGCTTATTTACCACGGGCTTCAATAACGGCCTGAGCGACGTTGTTCGGCGCATCATCGTACTTCAGGAACTCCATGGAGTAAGAAGCACGGCCTTTGGTCAGAGAACGCAGTTGAGTTGCGTAGCCGAACATCTCGGACAACGGAACTTCAGCGTGAATCTGAACGCCAGTAGCGTTGGATTCCTGACCTTTCAGTTGACCACGACGACGGCTAAGGTCACCGATGACGTCACCAGTGTTCTCTTCCGGCGTTTCAACTTCAACCTTCATGATTGGCTCAAGCAAAACAGGTTTCGCTTTCTTAAAGCCATCTTTAAAGGCGATAGAAGCGGCCAGTTTAAACGCCAATTCGGAGGAGTCAACATCATGGTAAGAACCGAAATGCAGACGCACACCGAGATCAACAACCGGGTAACCCGCCAGCGGACCAGACTTCAGCTGCTCCTGGAGGCCTTTATCAATGGCAGAGATGTATTCCGTTGGGATCACACCA
The DNA here is from genome assembly GCF_008830365.1 of Serratia proteamaculans. Classification (GTDB taxonomy): domain Bacteria; phylum Pseudomonadota; class Gammaproteobacteria; order Enterobacterales; family Enterobacteriaceae; genus Serratia; species Serratia proteamaculans. The sequence continues at coordinate 27,498 of NZ_WBKI01000006.1, forward strand.
CCTTTAATGTCATTGACGAACTCGTAGCCTTTCGGATTAACGCCCGGCTCCAGTGGGTACATGTCGATCACAACGTGACCATACTGACCACGACCACCAGACTGCTTGGCGTGTTTACCTTCGATATCGGTAACTTTCGAACGAATCGCTTCACGGTAAGCAACCTGAGGTTTGCCCACGTTAGCTTCAACGTTGAATTCACGACGCATACGGTCAACCAGGATGTCCAGGTGAAGTTCACCCATACCTGCGATGATAGTCTGACCTGATTCTTCGTCAGTCCATACGCGGAATGATGGATCTTCCTTCGCCAGACGGCCCAGAGCCAGACCCATTTTTTCCTGGTCAGCTTTGGTTTTTGGTTCAACGGCTACGGAGATTACCGGCTCAGGGAACTCCATGCGCTCCAGAATGATCACGTTGTTCGGATCACACAGAGTGTCACCGGTAGTCACGTCTTTCAGACCGATAGCAGCAGCAATGTCGCCTGCGCGAACTTCTTTGATCTCTTCACGCTTGTTAGCATGCATCTGAACGATACGGCCCAGACGTTCACGCTGAGATTTCACTGGGTTAAATACAGTGTCACCTGAGTTGACAAGACCGGAGTAAACGCGGAAGAACGTCAGGTTACCCACGAATGGGTCAGTAGCGATTTTGAACGCCAGAGCAGAGAACGGCTCAGAGTCGTCAGAATGGCGAACTGCTGGAGTGTCTTTACCGTCATCCAAGATGCCGTTGATAGCTGCAACGTCAGTTGGTGCTGGCAGATACTCAACAACAGCATCCAGCATTGCCTGTACGCCTTTGTTTTTAAACGCAGAACCACAGGTAACCAGGATGATTTCGTTGTTCAGAACGCGCTTACGCAGAGAAGTTTTGATCTCTTCTTCAGTCAGCTCTTCGCCACCAAAGAATTTCTCCATCAGCTCATCAGAGCCTTCAGCAGCGGCCTCAACCAGTTTCTGACGCCATTCTTCAGCCAGTTCTTGCATATCAGCCGGGATCTCTTCGTATTCGAAGGTCACGCCCTGATCGGCTTCGTTCCAGTTGATGGCTTTCATTTTCACCAGGTCAACAACACCGGTGAATTTCTCTTCCGCGCCGATAGCCAGCTGCAGAGGGACCGGAGTTGCACCCAGACGTTGTTCAATCTGACCAACAACTTTCAGGAAGTTAGCACCCATGCGGTCCATTTTGTTAACGAACGCAATGCGTGGAACTTTGTATTTGTTAGCCTGACGCCATACGGTTTCAGACTGTGGCTGAACGCCACCAACAGCACAGTAAACCATTACCGCGCCATCAAGAACACGCATGGAACGTTCTACTTCGATAGTGAAGTCAACGTGTCCTGGGGTGTCGATGATGTTAATGTGGTGTGCTTCGAACTGCTTAGCCATACCAGACCAGAAACAGGTAGTCGCAGCGGACGTGATGGTAATACCACGTTCCTGCTCCTGCTCCATCCAGTCCATGGTAGCTGCGCCGTCGTGCACTTCACCGATTTTGTGGTTTACACCGGTGTAGAACAAAACACGTTCGGTAGTGGTCGTTTTACCGGCGTCGATGTGAGCGCTGATACCGATGTTACGATAGCGCTCAATGGGTGTTTTACGAGCCATTTGATTCCTCTATTGCCTTAGGCGTTCAAGTTCGGTTAACCCAAGCGGGTTGGCTTCTTGAAGCGCCCGCTTGGTTAGCATAACTACTGCGTGGCAATTACCAGCGGTAGTGGGCGAACGCCTTGTTGGCTTCTGCCATACGGTGAACGTCTTCACGTTTCTTAACAGCAGAACCTTTGTTCTCAACTGCATCAGAAAGTTCGTTCGCCAAGCGCAGAGCCATGGATTTATCACCGCGTTTACGAGCAGCATCAACGATCCAACGCATTGCCAAAGCATTACGACGGACCGGGCGGACTTCAACTGGTACCTGATAAGTAGAACCACCAACGCGGCGCGACTTAACTTCTACAGTCGGGCGAACGTTGTCGAGAGCTACTTCGAAAGCTTCCAGGTGATCTTTACCAGAACGCTGAGCCAGGGTCTCCAGCGCGGTATAGACGATTGCTTCTGCAGTAGATTTTTTACCGTCTACCATCAGGATGTTTACAAATTTGGCCAACAGTTCGGATCCGAACTTAGGATCTGGAAGGATTTTACGTTGGCCGATCACGCGACGACGTGGCATGGAAATACTCCGTTGTTAATTCAGGATTGTCCAAAACTCTACGAGTTTATTTTGACATTAAAGTGAAAATGTTTGGCCTTACTTAACGGAGAACCATTAAGCCTTTGGCTTCTTCACGCCGTACTTGGAACGAGATTGCTTACGGTCTTTAACACCGGAGCAGTCAAGTGCACCACGGACGGTGTGGTAACGCACACCTGGCAAGTCTTTTACACGACCGCCACGGATCAGGATCACGGAGTGTTCCTGCAGGTTATGACCTTCACCGCCGATGTAGGAGGTAACTTCAAAACCGTTAGTCAAACGCACACGGCATACTTTACGCAGTGCGGAGTTTGGTTTCTTAGGAGTGGTGGTATATACGCGAGTACATACGCCACGTTTCTGCGGGCAGGCTTCCAGCGCTGGAACGTTGCTTTTAGCAGCCTTCACAGAGCGTGGTTTGCGTACCAGCTGATTAATTGTTGCCATTAAAAAGCTCCTGGTTTTTGCTTCGCTTGTTGCTTCGTAAACATGTGATAAATCCCCCCGTATGCACTACTGGCAAAGTACGGGACGCAGAATTTTAGGGCTGAGTAGTAGATGTGTCAAGAAATATACAACAATACTCTCATCACCAAGACATTTGGCTGCGGTGCTTTTCGGTTAATTCAACGAAGTGATTATAGCCGATGACAGTGATCTTGTGCGAAAAATGACCAACCAGGCCTCTAGCCTCCAGGTCATCCTGTAGTGCATAAAGGGATATGGGGGCGTTGAGCAGCAATTCAAGATGCGCACTCCCGGCCAGGCCGGCCAGCACGCCATCCTGTAACAACAGCAGGTCATCGCCCGCTGCCGCCAGGCGCAGCAACGCAGGTAAATCGCATTGAGTTGGGGAACGGCCAAGGGTATACAGCATCAGGATTTCCTAAAAAGTCATCACCGCATCATAGCCGGCTAACTGTTGACGCAGCGCATCCGGCGCCAATACCTCGGCGTCCAGCACCCAGTCGGTCACCTGACTCAGACCGCGTTCCTGCAAGGATGCCTGGCACAGATAACACTGCTCAACGTCATACAACGGCAATACGCCAAAGGTGGCGATGTAATTGCGAGCCAGAATTTTTTCCGGTTGCTGCCCCGGCAATAGCTGCAACACGCCATCACCGATAAAAAACACGCCCAGATCTTCGCTCAGCGCCGAAGTGGCCAGTAACGCATCCAACCCTTCCCTGCCGCCGCTACTGCCGTGCGGAGCCTGGGTAAAAACAAAAGCGACTCGTTTCATAAACTCTCTTAGAACTGTACCAGGCGGTCACTGCTCAGCGCAGCCTCTGCCAGTGAACCTAACCCGCTGAGGATAAAACCCGGCTGCAGGTTTGCCGCAGCCAGCCCCTGCTGAGCCGCTTCCTGTTCATCGGTCACCCCACGTCGCAATGCAGCCGCCACGCAGACATTGAGCTCAACACGGTGTTGCTGTGCCAACTGCACCCAACCGCGGACCAAATCGAACTCATCACCGGCGGGCGCCGTCAGTTGATTGGCGTTAAACACCCCTTCACGGTAAAAAAACACGCTGGAGAGGCGGTGCCCTTTCGCCAGCAAAGCCTGAGCAAACTGGTAGGCGCTGCTGGCCTGCTGGGTACCATACGCCGGTCCGGTGACCAAAAGGCAGTAATTCAGCATCAGCGGTCAGTTCCCACCAAATCGCCGCTTTTGAACTGGCGGATGTACAGATACACGGTGTGCTTGGAGATATTCAGACGATCCGCCACCTGATTAATCGCATCCTTGATGTCAAAAATGCCTTTCTCGTAGAGGTTCAGCACCACCTGACGATTTTTGGCATTGTTGGAGACGTTACGATCGGCATTAACTTCCTCAATGGTGAACTCCAGCGTTTGAGCCACCAAGTCGTCAACGGAAGACGCAAAGTTAACCGAAGGAGCCACTTCCTGAGTTTCCGGCGGCATAAAGGTCTGCATCACCTGAGAGAAAGGCACGTCGAGGTTCATGTTAATACACAACAGGCCGATCACCCGCTGGTCGTGGTTGCGAATGGCAATCGTCACCGACTTCATCAGCACACCACTCTTGGCGCGGGTAAAATAGGCTTGCGATACACTGCTGTCATTGCCGGCCATGTCATGCAACATGCGCAGCGCCAGGTCGGTGATCGGCGAACCGATTTGCCGCCCAGTATGCTCCCCATTGGCAATACGTACCGCCGAGCATTTCAAATCTTCCAGTGCATGCAGCACAATCTCACAATGCCCGCCGATCAACATCGCCAGGCCATCAACCACGGCTTCGTAAGACTTCAGAATTTCATGATCCGTTTGGGTAAACGGACGTTCGTTCAGCAAATCAAGTTCGCTGGCTTCGCTGGATAAAAGCGAATTAGACATCGAAAATACCACCCTCAAAGATCGCCTGTGCCAGGGGGCGCAGCTAAAACTGCTCGTGCGGGCTTCTTCACTCCCTGGGATTGCTCAGGGTGTGCGAGCTGGCTGATATCAGTATGAAACAGCACGACATGCGTCCGCCGCCTTGACGGCCAGGAACAGTTTTAGGTACACGCCCTAAGGGGCAGGCGCATGACTTATAAGTCCGGATAATTAGTCTAGCAAAACAGCCAGAGTAAAGTCCTTGCGTTTGCGCGTGGTATTGACGTTAAGCCCGATGCCCGGCAGGCGTCAAGCAATCAGTGGAGGAGGAAGTGAAAGTTACGCCCGATTCGGCAGGCTGAAATGAACACCGCCGCGAAGAATGTTCGCGGCGGTATGGGGACTCAGGCAAACTTACTGTGCTTTGGCATCAGCCGCTGCGTCAGCCGGTTTCTCAGCCTTGGCGTCTGCTTTCGGCGCGGCTTTCACATCCAGCAGCTCAACGTCGAACACCAGAGTGGAGTTAGCCGGGATACCCGGGACGCCAGTTTTACCGTAGGCCAGCGCCGGTGGGATAACCAGCTTGATTTTGCCGCCTTTCTTAATGTGTTTCAGGCCTTCAGTCCAGCCTGGGATCACACCGTCCAGACGGAATGACAGTGGCTCGCCACGAGTGTACGAGTTATCAAACTCGGTACCGTCGGTCAGGGTGCCCTTGTAGTTCACCACAACGGTATCGCTGTCTTTAGGCGCAGCACCGGTACCTGGCTTCTCTACCTGATAAAGCAGGCCAGACTCGGTTTTCTTCACGCCTTTCTCTTTAGCGAAGGTGTCGCGATACTTGGTACCTTTCGCTTCGTTATCTTTCGCGTCCTGCTCCATCTTCGCCTGAGCGGAAGCCTTCACGCGTGCTTCAAAGCTCTGCAGGGTTTTTTCGATATCTGCGTCGTTCAGCTTGCTCTTGTTGGCGAAAGCGTCCTGAACGCCTGAGATCAACTGGTCTTTGTCCAGTTTAATACCCAGTTTCTCTTGTTCTTTCAGTGAGTTGTCCATGTAACGGCCCAGGGATGCACCCAGTGCGTAAGCCGCTTGCTCGTCGTCACTCTTGAACTTGCCAGTGCTTGGTGCCGCGTCGGCAGCTTTAGCCGCTTCTGCTGGTTTAGCTGCATCGGCAGCCATGACCTGGGTCGCATTCAAAGCAAAAGCCATGGTGGTTGCCAGAAGCGTGACTTTAAACAAAGATTTCATCCATTTCTCCAGTGTCTGAAGCGATGCCCCAAACAATCATTAAGTAAGATAACCGGGCTACTATAGCTGTCCGAAACAAAACAAAACAGTCACACAGGTAACCAATCGAGTCAAAGTGTGACTCCAGCTTTAAACAGAAGTTTCGTTTAATGTGCTACCCATATGATAAATCAGATTTTTCCACCATCTGACGCCCAACGGTAACAAATCCGCCCAAGGTAAGCGCTCTATTTTTCAGCACTTTACACAGTGCACCAACGCGCTCGGTTATCGCCCCAACGGAACGGGGTGAAATAGCGCAGCGCAAAGCCGGTGGCAGCTGTTAACATAGCGTCAGATTCAGGATTAAACCGCGTCAGAGGTAGCCCCCATGCACAACGCCGATAACCAAAGCCTGTTACTGCGGCTTGAAGAGTTGGAGAGCCGTCAGGCCTTCCAGGAAGTCACCATCGAAGATCTCAACCAGACCCTGGTACAGCACCAGCTTGAAATGCTGAAATTGCAGGAACATCTGCGCGTGCTGACCGATAAACTGCGTTCGACCCAGACGTCGATGATAGCTTCGCAGTCGGAAGAAACACCGCCACCACATTATTGATAAACCATAAAAAAGGGCAGCCCCTGGGCCGCCCTTTTTTGCCGTTACTGCGCTGCGATTAGTGGCAGCCGCAACCGCCGTTACCGCAACCGCCTTTCTTGGCTTGATCCTGGTCATGCGCATGGTCATGATCGTGATCGTGATCGTGGCCATGACCGCCGCAGCAGCCTTCGCCGTGTTCATGGTCGTGGTGATGATCGTGCTCGCCGTGTACGTGGCCGTGCGCCAGTTCTTCAGCGGTAGCTTCGCGGATAGCGACAACTTCCACGTTGAAGTTCAGGTTCTGACCCGCCAGCATGTGGTTACCGTCAACCACTACGTGATCGCCGTCCACTTCGGTGATCTCGACCGGCACTGGGCCCTGATCGGTATCAGCCAGGAAGCGCATACCCACTTCCAACTCGTCAACGCCCATAAAGACGTCTTTTGGCACGCGCTGCACCAGGTTTTCGTCGTAGTTGCCGTACGCATCGTTAGCGCCAACATTCACGTCAAAACGATCGCCCGCTTCGTGGCCTTCGAGAGCTTTTTCCAGACCTGCAATCAGAGAGCCATGCCCGTGCAGATAGTCCAGCGGCGCACTCACCGGAGACTCATCAACCAAAACACCGTCTTCTGTACGTACTTGATAAGCCAGGCTGACCACCAAGTCTTTTGCTACTTTCATGATATCTCCTACCGTTGGATACTTGGACGCAACCGTCATGGGGGCTGCGCCTTAACCGGACAGATTGTATCGGAAATCTTTCCCGCTGTACCCTCCAGCATAAAAAATCGCGCTCGATAACGCTACTCCGGATGGAAAATACCGATCACCTGTTCCTGCGGTCGGACGTGCTTTTCTACCTGCTCTTCGGTCTGCCGCTGATGATGGCCGCACTTAACGCACTCCACCACTTCAACCTGGTCTTCACGCCAAACTGCCAGCGTATCCATAGCCTTACAGCTCGGGCAGACCGCCCCGGCGATAAATCTTTTACGTGTTGCAGACATCTCAGTGCTCCAAATTATTCGTATTCATCCCAGCCGTCGAACTGGCGACTCTCTTTTTGCATTTCTCGATGGAAAAGTTCTTCCAACTCGCGCCGCGCTTCTTTCACGCGGGAAATCTGCGCCACATCGCCGTGATGCGGAGGCATCAGCTCACGCAGCATACGCATATCCAACCGGCGGAAGTGCTGCTGCGCCCGGTAGGCCTGATGCGGATGCATACCCAGCTCCGTTAACGCCTTGCGTCCCAGTTCCAGCGCGCTGGAAAAAGTTTCACGACTGAACTGTTTGACTCCGGCCTGCAGCAATTCGTGCGCCTCCACACGGCCGCGAGCCCGCGCCAGAATGCTCAGATCGGGAAAATGTTGCTGGCACAGACGCACGATTTCCATGGTGTCTTCAGGTTCATTACAGGTGATCACAATCGACTTGGCCTTCGCCGCACCGGCCGCACGCAGCAGTTCCAGTTCGGTGGCGTCGCCGTAATACACCTTGTAGCCGTAGCGGCGCAGCACACCGACGGCGCTGACATCACGCTCCAACACGGTGATGCGCATCTTGTTGGCCATCAGCAACCGACCGATCACCTGACCAAATCGCCCGAAACCGACGATGATCACCTGCGGGTCATCGTCCTCCACATACGGCGTCTCTTCGTCTTCATCGCGGGCGTTGTAACGGCGTGCCAGGATGCGATCAATAATTTGCATCAACAGCGGTGTGGTCATCATCGACAGAGTGACCACCACCAACAGCAGCGCGAGTTGATCGGGCTGCAACACCTTCTGCGTACCCGCCGCCGAGAACAGCACAAAGGCGAACTCACCGCCCTGGCTAAGCACGCCGGCAAACTGCAAACGTACCGAACTGCGCAGGCCGAAGATACGCGACAGTGAATACAACACCCCTGACTTGATCGCCACCAGCGCCACCACGCCAATCAACACTTCGGCCAGATGGGTATAGAGTACGCCGATATTTAACGCCATACCCACCGAGATAAAGAACAGCCCCAGCAGCAACCCCTTGAATGGCTCGATTGAAATCTCCAGCTCATGGCGATATTCACTCTCCGCCAGCAGCACGCCGGCGATAAAGGTCCCAAGCGCCATCGACAGGCCAAGCGCATCCATAAACAGCGCCGCCCCCAGCACCACCAACAGAGCGGCGGCGGTGAAGATTTCACGCACCCCGGAAGAGGCGATATAGCGAAACAGCGGCCGCAGCAGGAAACGTCCACCGATCAGCATGCCGCCGAACGCCGCCACCTTGAGTGCAATTTGTGCCCAGTCGTCACTGCTGCCCCCGGCCCCGGCCAGGATCGGGATCAGCGCCAGCGCCGGGATCACCGCCATATCCTGGAACAGCAATACCGAGAACCCCAGTTGGCCGCCCTCATTGCGGTTCATGCCCTTCTCGCGCATTAGCTGCAGCGCCATGGCGGTTGACGACATCGCCAGCCCAATGCCCCCGATTACGGCGGCCTGCCAGGCGAAATGAGTCAGATAAAGCAGCGCCCCCAGCACCGTGGCGGTAATCAGCACCTGCCCGGCACCGACGCCAAAGATGGAGCGCCGCAACTCCCACAGTTTGCTCGGGTTCAGTTCCAGCCCGATGATAAACATCAGGAACACCACGCCCAGTTCGGAAAAGTGCAGGATCTCGTCAACATCACGGATAAAACCCAGCCCCCAGGGGCCGATGGCGATACCGGCGATCAGATATCCCAACACTGCGCCAATGCCCAGGCGACGAGCGATCGGCACCGTGACCACCGCTGCGAACAGGAACAGTAAAATTGCGGTCAGTAAGGTTGAACCTTCCATGTTTACCTCCCTCCGTGTGGTAGCGGATTACGCAGCCAGTCGCCATACGCGGCGGCATGGCTTTCCAGCACCTCTGGCTTCTGCCTGCGCGCCCAATACACCAGCATCGGCGTCAGCCAGTGCATGTGGCACATGGCGGCGGTCAGTTCGAACGGACGCAAAATATCTTCCATCGGATAGCGGTTATAACCGCCGGTGCGATAGGCCCCCTCAGGTTCACCGGTGGTGATCACCGAACGCCAGTACTTTCCCGCCAGCGCATTGCCACCCATGCCGCTGGCAAAACCGCGAGACAGCACGCGATCCAGCCATTCTTTCAACAGGGCCGGGCAACTGTAGGTATAGAGAGGATGTTGAAAAACAATGACCTGATGTTCACGCAGCAGTTGTTGTTCATGGTGAATATCAATAAAAAAATCAGGATAGTGCGCGTATAAATCATGCACGGTGACATGGTCCAACTGCTGTGCCGGTCGAAGCAAAACCCGATTCGCGACCGAGTCCTGGGATTCCGGATGGGCATACAGCAGCAAGACCTTCGGCGGCTGTGACATCATTCCCCTCCAAAGCGTCGTCAGGGTAGCGGTTTTCCGTTACCATGCTCCGCAAAGACTAATAATAGGACAGTCTGCGTCCTGTTAACTTAGAACTCACTCAATTTAACATACTCTGAACATACGGCACTTTATGATTGTATTTTCCTCGCTACAAATCCGACGCGGCACCCGCGTCCTGTTGGACAACGCCACTGCGACGGTTAATCCAGGTCAGAAAGTCGGCCTGGTGGGTAAAAACGGCTGCGGCAAATCGACGCTGCTGTCATTGCTGAAGGGCGAAATGGCCGCAGACGGCGGCAGCTACACCTTCCCAAGCAGCTGGGCCCTGGCCTGGGTCAACCAGGAAACGCCAGCGCTGGATATACCGGCGCTTGAGTATGTGATCGACGGCGACCGCGAATTCCGCCAGCTTGAAGCCGAATTGCAGGTGGCGAACGATAAAAACGACGGTCATGCCATCGCCACGCTGCACGGTAAACTGGACGCGCTCGATGCCTGGACTATCCGTTCACGCGCCGCCAGCCTGCTGCACGGTCTGGGCTTTTCCAACGAACAGTTGCTCAATCCGGTACGCGCCTTCTCGGGCGGCTGGCGTATGCGTCTGAACCTGGCACAAGCGCTGGTCTGTCGCTCAGACCTGCTGCTGCTCGACGAACCCACCAACCACCTGGACCTGGATGCGGTGATCTGGCTGGAGCGTTGGCTGAAGAGCTACCCTGGCACGCTGGTGCTGATTTCGCATGACCGTGACTTCCTCGATCCGATCGTCGATAAAATTCTGCATATCGAACAAGAAACCATTAACGAATATACCGGTAACTACTCTTCGTTCGAACGTCAGCGTTCGACCAAGCTGGCACAGCAACAGGCGCTGTACCAGAACCAACAAGAGAAAGTGGCGCACCTGCAAAGCTACATTGACCGCTTCCGCGCGCAGGCTACCAAGGCCAAGCAGGCGCAAAGCCGCATCAAAATGCTTGAACGCATGGAGTTGATCGCACCGGCCCACGTCGATAACCCGTTCAGCTTCAGCTTCCGCCAACCGGAAAGCCTGCCGAACCCGCTGCTGCGCATGGAAAAGGTCAGCGCCGGTTATGGCGACAAGGTGATCCTGAACTCGATCAAACTGAACCTGGTCCCCGGCTCGCGTATCGGTTTGCTGGGCCGTAATGGCGCCGGTAAATCCACCCTGATCAAAATGCTGGCCGGCTCGCTGGAACCGCTGAGCGGTGAGATTGGTTTGGCAAAAGGCATCAAGCTGGGTTACTTCGCCCAGCATCAGCTGGAGTTCTTGCGCGCCGACGAATCCCCGCTGCAGCATTTGAGCCGCATCGCTCCCCGGGTGCTGGAACAGCAGCTGCGCGACTACCTGGGCGGCTTCGGCTTCCAGGGCGATAAGGTCACCGAGGCCACCGAGCGTTTCTCCGGCGGCGAAAAAGCCCGGCTGGTACTGGCTCTGATTGTTTGGCAACGCCCTAACCTGCTGCTGCTCGATGAACCGACCAACCACCTGGATCTGGACATGCGTCAGGCGCTGACCGAAGCGCTGATCGACTTCGAGGGCGCGTTAGTGGTGGTCTCGCACGACCGTCACCTGTTGCGCTCCACTACCGACGATCTCTATCTGGTGCACGATGGCCAGGTGGAAGTGTTCGATGGCGATTTGGACGACTATCAGCAATGGCTGGTCGACCTGCAACGCCAGGAAAATCAGCAAGACGCACCGGACAAGGAAAACAACGGTAACAGCGCCCAGGCGCGTAAGGATCAGAAACGTCGGGAAGCCGAGTTCCGCAGCCAGACTCAACCGCTACGCAAGCAGATTGCCAAGCTGGAACAGCAGATGGAAAAGCTGAGTGCCGAACTGGCGGCGGTGGAAGAGAAGCTGGCGGATTCCTCGCTGTATGACATCAGCCGCAAGGCCGATCTGGCCCTCTGCCTGCAACAACAAAGCCAGGCCAAGTCCGCGCTAGAAGAAACGGAAATGACCTGGCTGGATGCGCAAGAGCAGTTGGAACAGTTCACCAACGAGTTTGATCTGTAACTCAGCCCCCACCTTTTAGGCCTTGTAAAAAGGCTTATCCCCCAGAATGGTCGCGCGGTGCATAATGCGCCGCTGCGGCAGATAATCCGCGTTGGCGTAATGCTGCGTCACGCGGTTATCCCAGATAGCAACGTCATTTTCCTGCCAGCGCCAGCGCACCTGGAACTCCGGCTTGGTAATGTGGGCGAACAGGAAGTTCAGCAGCGCGTCGCTCTCCTTCGGTGCCAAATCAACAATCCGCGTAGTGAAACCTTCGTTGACGAACAAAGCCTGCCGGCCGCTGACCGGATGCGTGCGCACCACCGGATGCAACAACGGCGGGTTTTTCTGTACCGCTACCTGCCAGCGCTGACGTTCTTCTTCACTGCCACGGTGCTTGTGCTCCGGGAATGATTTGGTGAAGTCATGCTCCGCCTTCAGCCCGGCCAGCAATTGTCTGAACGGCTCAGACAAGGCTTCATAGGCCGCAATCCCACTGGCCCACAGCGTATCGCCACCGGTGGAGGGCAGGGTTTTCGCCGCCAGAATCGCCCCCAAAGGCGGGTTTTCGATAAAGGTCACGTCGGTGTGCCAGTTATCGTTGTCCGGCGGATTATTGTCATGGGTATCCAGCACGATAATCTCTTTCACGTCGGCGGCTTGCGGGTAGACCGGATGGATATGCAGATCGCCGAAGCGACCGGCCAAATTACGCTGTTGCAGCGGCGTGATTGGCTGATTGCGCAAGAACAGCACCTGATGCTTCAGCAGCGCATGGTAAAGCTGCTCGAACTGGCCATCGCCCAACGGGCGCGCCAGCTCAACGTTTTCCACCAGAGCACCGATATAAGGCCCCAGCGGGGTGATACTTAAACGTTCGTTCATTGCTGTACTCCATGCCACGGGGTCAATCGGCGCTGCAAGGCACGTAACCCCAGCTCCAGCCCAAATGCAATAATCGCAATCACGCCGATACCGGCCAGCACCACATCGGTCGCCAGAAACTCACCGGCGGATTGCACCATAAATCCCAGGCCGCGGGTGGCGGCAATCAGTTCTGCGGCCACCAGCGTCGACCAGCCGACCCCCAACCCAATGCGGATGCCGGTTAAAATCTCCGGCAAGGCGCTCGGCAACACAACAAAGCGCAACACCTGCCAGCGGTTGGCGCCCAGCGTACTAGCAGCCCGAACCCGGACCTGCGCCACACTGCGCACACCGGCCACGGCAGACAGCGTCACTGGTGCGAAAATCGCCAGATAAATCAGCAGTATTTTGGAGGTTTCGCCGATGCCGAACCAAATCACCATCAACGGTAAATAGGCCAGCGGCGGCACCGGACGGTAAATCTCAATCAATGGATCAAGAATACCGCGCACCGTGTCGTTTAACCCCATGGCAATGCCCACCGGCACACCGATAATCACCGCGGCCAACAGCGCCACCAGGATGCGTCCCAGGCTGGCCGCCAGATGCTGCCATAGCGTGGCATCCATAAAGCCTTGCGGGCTGGCGATGGTAATCAGTTGATGCAACACCTGCTGCGGGGCCGGTAAGAATAACGGGCTGATCAGGTTAAGCGCGGTCACACTCCACCAGATGGCCAATACCACCAGCAGGGTGGCACTGCTCAGCCAGACGTTACGCGGCACGCTAAAACGACGGGGCGCTGCTGCAGCCTGTGGCTGAGCCCCCTCTTTGAGGGCAGAATGCAGACTCATAGCAAGGCCTCGCGCTGTTGGAATACTTTGCCCAGCACGTATTCGCGCTGAGCGATAAATTCAGGATCGGACTTAATCGAACGACAGGCCTCGCCGTCGGCATAGCGTTGGCCAAAGTTAAGCGTCAGGCGTTCCACCACCTGCCCCGGCCCCGGCGACAGCAACAACAGTTCACTGGCCAGGAACACCGCCTCTTCAATATCGTGGGTGATCAGCAATACCTGCTTGCCGGTATCACGCCAAATGTTCAGCAGCAGTTCCTGCATTTGCTCCCGGGTAAAAGCGTCCAGCGCGCCGAACGGTTCATCCAGCAACAGCAGACGCGGGTCGGCGGCCAGTGCGCGGGCAATGCCCACCCGTTGACGCATACCGCCAGAGAGTTGCCAGATAAAGTGTCGTTCATAACCGGCCAACCCGACACGTTGCAACATCTGCTCTGCCACCTGACGGCGCTGCTGCTTGCCGATACCGGCCAGTTGCAGGCCAAACTCGACGTTATCCACCACATTACGCCACGGCAGTAAACCTTCATGCTGGAACACCACGCCCCGCTCGGCTCCGGGGCCGTTAACGGTCGTTCCATCAAGCGTGATGCTGCCAGCTGAAGGCTCAATAAACCCGGCGATCAAATTCAGCAGCGTGGTCTTGCCGCAGCCCGAAGGTCCGAGCACCACCACCAGTTGCCCGGCGGCAATCTGGAACGAAACGTCCCGCAGTGCGGGGCGCCCCTGATACTCTGCTGAAAGGTGATTAACGTTTAACATACGGCTCCCCTACGACTGCGGCGCAGCCTGCACCTGTTTCACAAAACGATCGGTGACATAGGCACTGTAATCGCTGTCGACCTGCGGAATTTTGCCCTGCTGTTTCAGGAACTCGGCAGTATCACGGATCGCCTTGTCCACCGGCTGCCCCAACTGGGTGATTTGCTCCGCCACCGGCAAGTAGGTATTGCCTTTCACCAGCACCGGTATCTGTTCTTCAGGCACGCCGCTCAAACGGGCCAGCGTGCTGAGATTACCCTTGTCCTTCAGCCATTGTTCCGGTTGCGCCAGATAGGCTTTTTGCGCGTTCAGCGCGCTGGCGGCAAAGGCGGTCACCACTTCCGGGTGTTTTTCGGCAAAGTCTTTGCGCACTACCCAAACGTCGAGCGTCGGCGCGCCCCATTGCCCGACCTGGGCGGAATCGGTCAGCACTTTACCCTGCTTGGCTAACTCATTGACTACCGGTGCCCAGACGTAGGCTCCGTCAATGTCACCACGCTGCCAGGCGGCGGCAATTGCCGGCGGTTGCAGATTGAGAATTTTGACCTGCTCAGGCTTGATGCCCCAATGCTTCAGAGAAGCCAGCAGGCTGTAGTGGGTGGTTGAGATAAAGGGGACGGCGATGCGTTTGCCGATCAAATCCTGCGGGCTTTTGATCTCTTTTTTCACCACCAGGGCTTCGGAACTGCCGAGCTGGGAGGCGATCAGAAACACTTCGATTGGCAATTTTTGGCTGGCGGCCACCGCCAGTGGGCTGGAGCCGATATTACCGATCTGCACGTCGCCGGAGGCCAACGCACGCAGCACGCTGGATCCGCTGTCGAATTTACGCCAGTCAACGGTGGCACCGGATTGTTTGGCGAAGCTGTTTTCCGCCTGCGCCACCTTGGCGGGCTCCGCCGACGTCTGGTAGGCCACGGTCACGTCTACCGCATAGGCATTAGCCGCGCTGAGTGATAACACCAGCAGTACCGCGCCGCGTAATGAAAACAGTTTGCTCGCCATGATCCGCTCCGTTGATAAAAGTCTGTTCAGTTGCTGACAGTTTTATCTGAGCGGTGGCGAGCTATAAAAGAATAAAAAAAACTGCGTTATTACTTATGGGAATATAAATTAGTTCAGGTCTATCCATTGCCCACCGGCAGCACTGCTACGTTGGGCAGCATCGATAAATGCCATGCCCTGCACCCCGGTATCAATCCCCGGTAACAGGGGTGCCGCCTGCGGCCCATCCCGCAATCGTGCCGCCGCCTCGCGGTAAATTTGGCCAAATCCTTCCAGATAGCCTTCAGGATGCCCTGCCGGTACCCGTGCCAGTGAACGGTTTTCCACATACTGGAATGAAGAGGCGCGGGTTATGCAATAGGCTGGCGCATCCCGAGGCCGCATCCACAGCTGATTAGGTTGCTCCTGACAAAATTCCAGGCTGCCGTCGCTGCCATAGACTCTCAACCGCAGGCCGTTCTCATGGCCGCAAGCCACCTGACTGGCCCACAGTCGGCCTCTGGCACCGTTGGCGTAGCGCATTTGTACCCGCACATCGTCGTCTATCTGACGCCCAGGAATAAACGCAGTGAGTTCGGCGCTGATCGCCTGCGGCAACAGGCCGCTGACAAAATGCGCCAACTGCCAGGCATGGGTACCCACATCACCAATACAGCCGGCCCCGGCCTTTTCTGGCTGGGAACGCCAGCCAGCCTGCTTGTTGTCGGTCAGTTCCAGCGGCTGCGCCAGCCATTCTTGCAAATACTCCACCTCGATAAAGCGGATCGCCCCCAATTCACCGGCTAATACCCGACTACGCGCCTCGCGCACCAACGGATAGGCACTGTAGTTATGGGTCAATATCAGCTGCTTTTCGCTACGCTGCACCGTCTCGGCCAACTGCAACGCCTCGGCATAGCTGTTGCACAGAGGCTTGTCGCAGATGACGTCGATGCCGGCGTTAAGAAACGCGGTCGCCACCGGCGCATGCAGATAATTGGGGGTGACGATAGCCACCACATCGATGCCGTTTTCGCGCGCCGCCTCTGCCTGCGCCATCTGTTTAAAATCGTGATAGCAGCGCTGTGGGTCGAGGTGTAGCCGTTCGCCGGTGCGGCGACAGTTTTCCCAATCAGCAGAGAAAGCCCCGGCTACCAGCTCAAACTCATCGTCCATCCGCGCCGCCAGACGATGCACTGCGCCGATAAAGGCCCCTTCGCCCCCGCCGACCATCCCCAAGCGTAATCTCATGGTTGCTCTCCCATACCCAACATCTGTCTGACCTGTTTGCGTTCACCGCCGACGGCGGCAAAATCATCAAACGCCCTCTCAGCGACCGGAATAATATGGCGGGCGATAAACTCAGCCCCTTCCCGCGCACCGGCCTCCGGCGATTTCAGACAGCACTCCCACTCCAGCGTGGCCCAGCCGGGAAAATCGTACTGCGCCAGCTTGCTGAAAATTGCCGGGAAGTCGATCTGCCCATCGCCGAGTGAACGAAAGCGTCCGGGTCTTTCCAGCCACGGCTGATAACCGCCGTACACGCCGCTGCGAGCATTGGGCCGATATTCAGCATCCTTGACGTGAAACGCCCGAATGCGCGGGTGATAAACATCAATAAAGCCAAGATAGTCCATCTGCTGCAAATGCAGATGGCTGGGGTCATACAGGATATGGCAACGCGGGTGATTGCCAACCTGCCGCAGAAAGCGCTCAAAGGTCACACCGTCATGCAGATCCTCCCCTGGGTGCAGTTCATAGCAAAGGTCGACACCGACGTCGTCAAAAGCATCGAGGATCGGCCGCCAACGCTGTGCCAGTTGCCCGAAGGCTTCCTCCAGCAACAGCGCATTGTGCGGTGGCCAGGGATAAAAATAGGGCCAGGCCAGCGCGCCGGAAAAAGTCACGTGTGCGGCTAATCCCAACCGCTGCGATGCCTGTGCTGCCATCAGCAATTGCTCCGTTGCCCATGCTTGCCGGGCCTGAGAATTGCCGCGCACCTGGACCGGAGCAAAACCGTCAAAAGCCGGATCGTAAGCCGGATGCACCGCCACCAGTTGCCCCTGCAAATGGGTGGATAACTCGGAGATCGTCAGGCCGTGCCCCGCCAGCAACGCGCGCACCTCGTCACAATACTCCTGGCTGTGGGCCGCCCGCTTGAGATCAAAAATAGCGGGGGACGTGGTCGGGATCTGCAGGCTTTTAAACCCCAGCCCGGCGGCCCAACCGGCCAACCCGTCCAGCGAATCAAACGGCGCCTGCGGGCCGATAAACTGGGCCAGAAACAGCCCCGGCCCCTGAATGGTTTTCATGCTGATGACCTCCCTAACATTACTGTTTGCCGGCTGCGCACCGCTTCGTCCGCCGCCAGTACCACCCGCAGGCTGTTCAGGGCATCCTGCCAATGCCGGTCGAGATCCAACCCGTCCTGGATCGCCTGAAGAAAATAGCGCTGCTCGCTCAGGCACAGCGCCAAATGGTCCGGTTCGTCCTGACAGTCAATCCAGCGGTCCGATTGGAGAAACTGATTAGTGCTATCCAACGCCGCGCTGTGGATACGCAACGAGTCGGTACGGGTGTGGCCGTCGACGTTATCTGAATCCGCATCCGCCTGCCGCGCGACGATCGAGACTGAGCCACGCGGTCCAATCACGTCTTTGACGAAGTAGGCGGTTTCGCTGATCATCGGCCCCCAGCCGGCTTCGTACCAGCCAACGGAGCCATCGGCAAAACGCACCTGTAACTGGCCATAGTTGTACATTTCCGGCGGCAGCTCCTCACTCAGTCGTGCACCGATGGCGCTGACGCTGACCGGCTCCGACTGGGTCATCTGGCACATCACGTCGAGGTAATGCACGCCACAGTCGACAATCGGCGACAGCGACTGCATCAAACTGCGGTGCACATCCCACATCGCACCGTGACTCTGTTGATTGAGGTTCATGCGCATCACCAGCGGTTTGCCCAAATCACGGGCCAATTCGACGAATTGCTGCCATGACGGGTGGTGACGCAGAATATAGCCGACCACCAGTTGCCGCCCAGCGGCCCGCGCGGCGGCAATCACTCGCTCCGCACCGGCCAGGGTAGTGGCGAGCGGTTTTTCAATGAACAGATGGCAACCGGCAGCCAGCGCCGCTAACGCGTAGGCCTCATGAGTATCTGGCCAGGTGGTCAGGCAAACCGCATCCGGACGCGTCACCGTCAGCGCCTGGGCGAAATCACTGAACACCGGGTAGCCGCCCCCCAACCGGGTATTGAGCCGATGCCGGGAATCACCGCGCGCCACCAATCCGCAAATCTCGATGCCGCCCATACCCTGATAGGCTTCAGCATGTGAAGCCCCCATATTGCCGCAGCCCACCACCAGCACGCGCAAGTCAGTCATCGCGTTTCTCCCCCTGCGGGATTTCCCGGTAATTGAAGGTGAAGAAGAACAGTGCCGCGATCACCAGCGCACCGATAGCCGGATACCACCAGAAACTCTGCCACTGTGGCAGCGCTGCCGCCCCTTCTGCCGTCACCAAACGATTAAACAGTGCACCGCTTATTTGCGAACCAATCAACATGCCCAGACCATAGGTGAACAACACCAGCAGACTCTGGGCCTGGCCCTTGACTTTGTCACCGGCCACCTTGTCGGTGTAGATAAAACCGATCACGAAAAAGAAGTCGTAGCACATGCCGTGCAGAATGATGCCGAGGTAAATCATCCAGCGCAGTTCTTCGGTAATCCCCAGCGCAAACATCACGTAGCGCAGGAACCACGCCAACATACCAATCAGCAGCATCACCTTGATGCCCAGCCGTACAAACAGAAACGGGATCAGCAGCATAAAGAACAGTTCGGACATTTGCCCCAACGACATCACCCCGCCGACATTGTTGAAACCGGTCGCCGCGATGAAGGGCGCGGCATAGGCATAGTAGGCCGCCAGCGGGATGGAGATCAGCGTCGCGCAGATGATAAATACCAGGAAGTGTCGCTGCTTCAGCATGGCGAAAGCATCGGCACACAGCAGGTCACGCATTTTTATCGGTTTACCGCGTTCCGGCGCCGGGGTGTGTGGCAGGGTGAAGCTGTAAATAGCCAACACCAACGAGGCCACCGCCGCCAGTGTGAAAATACCGGTACTGTCTGACAGCCCGCTGGCACCGACGATCAGCCCAGCGACAATCCAGCCAAAGGTGCCGAACGCCCGCACCACAGGAAAGGCTTTTTCGCTGTTGCTCAGGCTATAAAACGCCACGTTGTTGCTGAGGGCGATAGTCGGCATATAACACAACATATAACCGAAAATGATCCACAACAGGCCGCTCTGTCCACTGCTGAAGAAACCGGGCATCAGCCACAACAACCCGGCACCGATCAGATGCAGCACCCCCAGCACCTTCTGTGAGGCAAAGAAGCGATCGACCAGCATGCCCAGCACGAACGGTGACAGAATCGAAGCGATCGGCCCGGTCGAGTAAGCATCGCCGATGATCGCCGCCAGGCCGAACTTACCCATCACTACGCCGAGCGTGACGTACCACGCCCCCCAAACAAAGAACTGCAGAAACATCATCAGTGCCAACCGCGGCACCACCCATTTGAATGTGACGCTTTTGGTCCCCAGGACTGCGCTGTCAGTTTGCATAATTCCCCCATTGGTCTTGTTGTGGTGTTGTCTAACCGCTTTCCGGCAGGAAGGACGGCATAACCACACCGCCGGGTTGTAGCGCACGGCCTTTCACCTGCGCAAAATGCAATTCACAAATCCGCCCGCCCCACTGCAACAGCACCTGGCTGAGGGCGGAACGTTGCGCCGGTACCAGCACCACCGGCGTGGTACCGCGATGGTGGCGATCCAGCATCCAACTGATCAACTCCAGGGCAATCTCTTCGTTGTGGCTGCAGCCCGGTCCCAACAGGCGGGAAGCCGGATGCGCCACCGAAGCCAGATAACCGCCAATGCTGCCGTCACGTTCCCACACAGCAGTCCGCCATAGCCCGCTGGCGTCGTTGAGGAAGTAGTCAATATCGCGCCGACGTTCGATGCCCAACAGCGTTCGTTCCAACTGCAGGATGCCGGGCAGATCCTCTGGCTGGGCGGAGCGCACTCTGCCACGCGTCAGACTGGGGAAGGAAAATCCCTCTACCGGCACCGGGATCGTCATATCCTGGTAAATCGCATAGGGCGTAAAACCGGCGCGGTGGTACAAAGCGTAGGAATCCAGGTTCAGCGCGCTGGAAAGCAACCTTATAGGCCGCTCTCCCGCCAGCTCATCGGCCTTGTTCAACAGTTGCGCGGCGATACCCCGGCCAAAGTAGTCGGGATGTACATTCATGATGCCCAGCCCGAAATGAGTTTCACGCGGGTGAAAGAAGCAGGAACCGCACAGCACGCCCTGTTCATCATGCGCAACCCAGTGCTGGCCGGGATCCAGATGGCGATAGACGTCAACAAACAGCCCGCAGCTGGTCGGCTCTGCGGAAAAGATGGCGCCCATGCCGTGGCGTTGATACCAGGCATTGGTCGACAGATGAATCAGTTGTGCGACCGCCTGGCGATCACCGTTTTCCGCTACTCTCAGTTGCACCTGCATCCGCCACCTCTTTTCAGATTATGGGTTCAGCGAAATAACGCGAAATCGCAAAATGTAATCGATTTCATTTTCACCATGAGCAAAATGTAATCGATTTCTTTTTTTCGGCAACCTGATTAATCTGCGGAAAGGGGCTGATAAGATGAATTTGTAACCCACATCACAATCCTGAGGCCAGGCGCAGACTTTTTGCCGCGCTTGGGCATATTGTGCGGGGCAATTGGGCAGAAGGAACAGCAAACCATGTCGATCGAAAAGGTGGCGAAACTCGCCGGCGTCTCTGCCGCGACGGTCTCACGGGTATTGAACGGCCAGCAAATCGTCAAACCGGCCACTCGCGACAAGGTACTGGCGGCGATCCGCGCATGCGACTACCAACCCAACCTGCTCGCGCGTCAGCTACGCACTTCGCGTAGCCGCATGCTGCTGGTACTGGTTTCCAGTATCACCAATCCTTTTTGTTCCCTGGTAGTACGCGGTATCGAAGAAGAAGCCGAACGCCACGGCTACCACATTTTGCTGTGCAACTCCGAATCCAATCCAACCCGGGAGTCCGCCTATCTCAGCCTGCTGAGCGGTAAAGTGGTCGACGGCGTGATTACCATGGACGCCGTCAGTTGCCTGCCCGGCCTGACCGCAATGATTGGTGATTTCCCCTGGGTACAATGCGGCGAAGGCGATCCCGAGTTCCGCGCCTCTTCAGTCACCATCGACAACCATCAGGCGGCGATGGCCGGCGTGCGTTATTTAGCTGCACAGGGCCGACGACGTATTGCCCTGATCAACAGCGACATGCGCTATCTCTACTCGCAGCAGCGAGAGCAAGGTTATCGACAGGCGCTGGCCGAAGCCGGGTTCGACTATTGTCAGGTGGAATACGTCGAGGGACTGGAATATGCCGCCGGTGCGTTGGCCATGGGCCGCCTGCTGGATGCCGAGCCGCGACCGGATGCGGTATTCGCCATTTCCGACGTAATCGCCGGTGGGGCGATGAGCACCCTGCACCAACAGGGATTGCGCATTCCCCAAGATGTCGCGGTAATGGGCTTTGACGGCGTGCCATTCGGTGCCGTCACCACGCCACCACTGACCACCGTCGAACAACCGATGCACCAGTTTGGCGTGCGCAGCGTGCAGTTGCTGCTGGAAAAAATCAAAAATCCGCAACAACCGCCGCGCAATGAAGTGCTTGAGTGGCGGCTGGTTGAGCGTGGCTCAGCCTGATTACAGGCTCAATTCCCCTCGCAAAAACGTGCGCGCATAGCCACCAATCAAGGTGCGTTCGCCCTTCAGCTCACAGAACAACTCACCGCCACGTGCCGAAATTTGCCACGCGTGCAGTTGATGGCGACCGAGACGTGCGGTCCAGTAAGGCATCAGCGTGCAGTGTGCCGAGCCGGTCACCGGATCTTCACCGCCGTCGAGAGTGAAATAGCGCGAGACAAAATCGACCTTTTCACCCGGAGCACTGACGATCACCGCACGGCCGACCAGGGCAATCAATGCCGGGATATCCGGCTGTAACGCCCGCACCTGCGCTTCGCTTTCCAGCACCACTAACAGCGCATTGGCCTGCCACACTTCCTGCGGTTCAGCTCCCAGCAGCGCCGTTAACCCTGTGGGCTCCGCAACCTTCTGAGGCGGTCGAGACGGGAAATCCAGAATCAGCCGTTCGCCATCTTCGGCGTCGCGTTTAACGTACAAATCACCGCTCGCCGAACGGAAACGGATATCCCGCAGCGCCGGATTCACCGCACTGAACATCACGTGCGCCGCCGCCAGCGTACCATGACCACACAGATCGACCTCGCGATGAGGCGTGAACCAGCGGATCGCCGACATATCCCCATCGTCCCAGACAAAGCTGGTTTCCGGCAGGCTCAGCTCATTGGCGATGACCTGCATCTCGGCGGTCGACAGTGGCTGTTTCAGCAGGCAGACACCGGCCGGGTTGCCACGAAATCCTTCGCCAGTGAAAGCCACAATGTGGAAGTAATTTTCTGCCATCGCATTTCCTTAATGCCAGATCAGTAACACACAGGCCGCCGTGAGCAGCCCCATAGAAACGTTAAAGATGATCCAGGCCTTTTTGCTACGCAGCAGGCGGCCAATCACCGTGCCAAATCCCAGCCAAATCACGCCGGCAACCATGTTCACCACGAAAATACCCAGCGAGATCGCCAGAATCGAGGTGTTGTACTTATCGCCTGCCAGGCTAAAGCTTGCCACCGCCCCCAGCGCCATCAACCAGGCCTTGGGGTTAAGGAATTGCAGCAGCCAGCCCTGATACAGCCGTATCGGCTTGGGCGGTGCCACGTCCGGTTCCAGCTTTTCATAGGCGGCGGTGGCCACTTTCCACGCCAACCACAGCAGGTACAGGCTGCCGAGAATTTTCAGCACCAGATGCAGAGCCGGATAAACCAGAATCAGGCTGCCAACGCCGAAGGCCACCAGCAGCAAAATGCTTTGCATGCCGAGCATGATACCCATCATCAGCAGCAGTGAACGCATAAAGCCAAAGTTGGCGCCGGAAGTGGTCAATAACATATTGTTGGGGCCTGGGGTGATCGCGGCAACCCACAGAAAGCCTAACATCGAAAGAAATAAACTCGCTTCCATCAGGCGGGTGCTCCTCACCCAGGGGGATTTTTGCAGTATTATTGTTAACTCAGGGTAGTGAAGCTAACAGCGCACTAATCATCCCACAATAGTTGCCAAAAAGATTTTTACTCAAGCTATGCATGAATCCTTTCGCCCGTTGACCGGGGCCAGTAATCCCCATCTGCAGACACTGCTGCCACGGCTGGTGCGCCGTCGTGTACAACTGAAACCTCATTGGCAACGGCTGGAATTGCCCGACGGCGACTTTGTCGATCTCGCCTGGAGCGAAGACCCCACTCAGGCTACCGACAAGCCACGTGTGGTGCTGTTCCACGGCCTGGAAGGCAACTTCTACAGCCCCTATGCTCATGGCCAGCTCAGCGCCTGGCGCGAAAAAGGCTGGCTCGGGGTAGTGATGCATTTTCGCGGCTGTAGCGGCGTGCCGAACCGTAAGCAACGCATCTATCATTCCGGTGAAACGGAGGATGCGCGTTTTTTCCTGCAGTGGCTGCGAACCACCTACGGGGAAGCGCCAACCGCCGCCGTGGGTGTCTCACTCGGTGGTAACATGCTGGCCTGCTACCTGGCGCAACAGGGCGCCGACAGCCTGCTGCAGGCGGCGGTGGTGGTCTCTGCGCCATTGATGCTGGAACCCTGCTCATGGCGGATGGATCAGGGCTTCTCGCGGGTTTATCAGCACTATCTACTCGGGCAATTGAAACAAAACGCCACCCGAAAACTGCTGCACTATCCTGATACCCTGCCCCTCAAGCTACCGCAACTCAAAGCGTTGCGCCGGATCCGCGACTTTGACGATGCCATTACCTCGCGTATCCACGGTTTCAACGACGCTACCGATTATTACCGCCGCTGCAGCGCCCTGCCGCTATTGCCGTCGATCCAAACGCCGTTGTTGATCATCCATGCCAAGGACGATCCCTTTATGACCGATGCAGTGATCCCCGAGGTCGCCACGCTGCCGCACAACATTGAGTATCAACTGACCGAGTTTGGCGGCCACGTCGGCTTTGTCGGCGGTACATTGAAAACCCCCCATATGTGGCTGGAATACCGTATTCCATCCTGGCTTGCCCCTTATCTGGAAACAACCAAGTGATTATCCCCTGGAAAGAACTGGAAGCTGAGACCCTGAACGGCCTGATCGAGTCCTTTGTGCTGCGTGAAGGGACCGACTACGGCGAGCACGAGCGCTCGCTGGAACAGAAGGTGGAAGATGTACGCCGCCAGTTGAAAAGTGGCGAGGTGCTGCTGGTGTGGTCAGAACTGCATGAGACCATCAACATCATGCCTCGAGGACAGTTCCGCGCCGGACAAGAAGAAATTTAGTGCCGATCGGTTCTATGACTGACGGAAAAAATCAGGTAACAATGAGGGATTGCAAACCAACGCGCGGAATTTTGCCCTTGGCGAAAGGGCGTCAAACACACCAATAATGATATCTGACGCCTGCGCATTAAACACGGAGTGACCCACCACCATGTCCGCCAAACATCCCGTTATCGCAGTGACCGGCTCCAGCGGCGCCGGCACCACCACCACCAGCGTGGCGTTCCGTAAAATCTTTCAGCAGTTGAACATCCGTGCCGCTGAACTGGAAGGCGACAGTTTCCACCGCTATACCCGGCCGGAAATGGACGCGGCAATCCGCAAAGCGCGCGATCTCGGCCGTCATATCAGCTATTTCGGCCCTGAGGCCAACGACTTCGGCCTGCTGCAACAAAGCTTTAGTGAGTACGGCACCAACGGTACCGGCCGCTCTCGCAAATATCTGCATACCTACGATGAAGCGGTGCCCTATAACCAGGTCCCCGGCACCTTTACGCCGTGGGAAGCCTTACCGGCACCGACCGACGTGCTGTTCTATGAAGGGTTGCACGGCGGCGTGGTGACCGAACACAACGACGTGGCCAAACATGTCGATTTATTGGTCGGCGTGGTGCCTATCGTCAACCTGGAGTGGATCCAGAAGCTGATCCGCGATACCGGTGAACGCGGCCACTCTCGTGAAGCGGTGATGGACTCGGTGGTCCGTTCGATGGAAGACTACATCAACTACATCACTCCGCAGTTCTCCCGCACCCACATCAACTTCCAACGGGTGCCGACGGTAGATACCTCCAACCCGTTTGCCGCCAAGGCGATCCCCTCGCTGGACGAGAGCTTTGTCGTGATCCACTTCCGCGGTCTGGACCAGATCGATTTCCCTTACTTGCTGGCTATGCTGCAGGGATCTTTTATCTCGCATATCAATACGCTGGTGGTGCCGGGTGGCAAAATGGGGCTGGCGATGGAGCTGATTATGGCGCCGCTGGTGCAGCAACTGCTGGAAGGCAAAAAAATCGAGTAACTTATCAGAGCGCGGCGACAGGCCGCGCCCCCTGTATCCGTCAGGACACTGTGCGGATTTCAAAACTGTGGGTCACGCTGGCTGCCTGACTCAACATCAGCGAGACCGAGCAGTACTTCTCGGCAGAAAGGTTCACCGCCCGCTCAACAATCTTGTCACTTAAATCTTTACCGGTGACGATAAAATGCAGGTTGATATGGGTAAACAAGCGTGGCGCTTCTTCACGCCGTTCGGAGGTCAATTTCACCTCGCAGTCGCGCACATCGTTACGTCCTTTTTGCAGGATCGACACCACATCGATCGCGCTGCAGCCTCCCACCGACATCAGCACCATTTCCATCGGGCTGGGGGCTTTATCACCGGCGTTACCGTCCATCAGCACCTGATGGCCAGACGCGGACTCACCCAGAAACGTCAACCCTTCCACCCACTTAACTCTTGCCTGCATACTGGTCACTCCGGTTAATTTCTTAAAATCAGACTACGCTTTCGCATAGAAACTGGCAACGGAACCTGATGCTAATCATGCTGAAGCGAGACAACACAAGACACCCGCCTCACTCTGTGCTACAAACAGAGCCGCAATAAATCTTTCCGGGACACTGATTTCAGGGAAACTCCCAGGGAAAGGCTCCTTTACCGGTATGTTAACAGAATGTAGCTTGCAGCTCTCCCGGCAAGTTAATATGCTAGGGCGACAGCGTATATTTATGACACGCCTCAAAACCTGCTGCCAGCCACCATTAAAAAAACGGCGACAGCACGTTTTACAGGGAACTCTGACCCCTGTGACACAAGGCAGCGATAACAACAGAGGATAACAGCGAATGGTTCTCGGCAAACCGCAAACAGACCCTACTCTCGAATGGTTCCTGTCTCATTGCCATATCCACAAATATCCATCCAAAAGTACGCTGATTCACCAAGGTGAAAAGGCCGAAACGCTTTACTACATCGTCAAAGGCTCCGTCGCGGTGCTGATTAAGGATGAAGAAGGTAAAGAGATGATCCTGTCCTACCTTAACCAGGGGGATTTCATCGGCGAGCTTGGATTATTTGAAGAAGGTCAGGAGCGTAGCGCCTGGGTTAGGGCGAAAACCGCCTGTGAAGTGGCTGAAATTTCCTATAAGAAATTCCGCCAGTTAATTCAGGTTAACCCGGACATCCTGATGCGCCTGTCAGCGCAGATGGCAAACCGTCTGCAGATCACCTCTGAGAAAGTGGGTAACCTTGCTTTCCTGGACGTGACGGGCCGCATCGCGCAAACCCTGCTGAACCTGGCGAAACAGCCTGATGCCATGACCCACCCGGATGGCATGCAGATTAAAATTACCCGCCAGGAAATTGGCCAGATCGTCGGTTGTTCACGTGAAACCGTTGGTCGTATTCTGAAAATGCTGGAAGATCAAAACCTGATCTCCGCCCACGGCAAAACTATTGTCGTTTACGGCACGCGTTAATTACTGAAAAAACGGCGCGATGATTCGCGCCGTTTTTTTATGCCCTGAATCATCATGTGGCGCCGACTAATTTACCACCCGGAAGTCAATTACGCACTGCGGCAAACGCTGGTGCTTTGCCTGCCGGTACTGCTGGGCCTGCTGATTGGCCAGCTGCAATACGGCCTGCTATTTTCCCTGGTCCCCGCCTGCTGTAACATCGCCGGGTTGGACACGCCCCACAAACGCTTCTTCAAACGCCTGATCGTCGGCGGTTCCCTGTTTGCTTTCAGCAGCCTGCTGCTGCAGCAAGCCCTGCTTTGGCAGTTGCCGCTGCCGTTACTGATGCTCGGCCTGGCCCTGTTGCTCGGCGTCAGCGGTGAAATCAGCCCGTTACACGCTCGCCTGCTGCCTGCCGCGCTGGTGGCCGCCATCTTCTCTCTCAGCATGGTC
Organism: Serratia proteamaculans; assembly: GCF_008830365.1. GTDB lineage: Bacteria > Pseudomonadota > Gammaproteobacteria > Enterobacterales > Enterobacteriaceae > Serratia > Serratia proteamaculans. The sequence continues at coordinate 55,221 of NZ_WBKI01000006.1, forward strand.
GGTAGAGTCCCGCTGTGGCACGCACCACTGTTATATGTGGTCGGTACCGCCTGGTACGGCCTGTTCACCTGGTTCTGGTTCAAGCTGTGGAAAGAGCAGCCAATGCGCGAGTCGCTCAATCAGCTCTATCTGGAGCTGGCGGACTACTTCGAAGCCAAATACTCGCTACTGACCCAGCATACCGATCCGCAGACTGCGCTACCGCCATTGTTGGTACGCCAGCAAAAAGTCATGGATTTGATCACCCTGCTGTACCAGCAGCTTAATTTTTTGCCGCACGCCAGTAACCTTGAGCAAAAGCGCCTGCAACGCACCTTTCAGGTCGCGCTGGATTTGCAGGAACACATCACAGTCAGCCTGCATCTGCCGGAAGAGGTACAAAAACTGGTGGAGCAGAGCCAGGCCGAAGCGATTATCCGCCGCAATGCGCAGGTGATTGCCGGCCGACTACGCACGGTGGCCCACGATATTCTCTACCACCAGCATTCGCAGCGATTCAAAATGGACCATGAACTGGCGGCACTGGAAAAAGTCGCTGCGCAGCACCCGGACAACCCGGTGGGCCAGTTCTGCTACTACCACTTCAGCCGCATCGCACGTCTGCTGCGCACCCAGCACCCGCTCTACCGCCGCGATCTGATGGCCAATCAAAACCGCCTGCCGTTTTGGCCCGCGCTGGTCAGCTATCTGTCGTTCAAGTCCAACGCCCTGCGCAATGCGGCACGGTTGGGTGTCACGCTGGCAGCGGGCAGCAGCCTGGGTCTGTTTTTCAATCTGCCGAAACCCTACTGGATCCTGCTGACCATCATGCTGGTGAGCCAGAACGGCTACAACGCCACCCGGGTGCGCATCCAGCACCGTGCGCTCGGTACCCTGGTCGGACTGGTGCTTGCCGCCGGTCTGCTGCAATTACAGCTACCCGAGGCCGAGACCCTAAGCGTGATGCTGGTGATCACGCTGCTGGCCTATCTGGTATCGCGTAAAAACTACGGGCTGGCGGTGATTGGCTTTACTGTGACGGCGGTCTACACCCTGCAATTACTGGCGCTAAACGGCACCAATTTCCTGGTGCCACGGCTGATCGACACCCTGATTGGCTGCGTGCTGGTATTCGGCAGCACCATCTGGCTGTGGCCACAGTGGCAAAGCGGTCTGCTGCGCAAGAACGCCCACCAGGCGCTGGAGAACGATCAGCAGGCGCTGCGTTTGCTGCTGGAAGAACAGGAACCCGACCCCAGCGCACTGGCCTATGCCCGCATGCAGGTTAATCAGGCGCACAATGCGTTATTCACCTCGCTAAATCAGGCGATGCAGGAGCCGGGGTTTGAATCGAACTATCTGGCGGATATGCGCCTGTGGGTGACGCACAGCCAGTTTATTGTCGAACATCTGAACGCGATGACTATCCTGGCGCGCGAGCACTATATGCTGACGCCAAAGCTGGCGGAGGAGTATCTGCAATCTTGTGAGATCGCGCTGCAAAGCTGTCAACAGCGGCTGGAATACGATGGGCCAAGCAGTGGCAACGGCATTATGCAGCCGCCGAATTTGCACCCGGATATGCCGGTGACCGAAATGGAGCGCCACCTGCGGCGTATTCTGTCGCACCTGAGCGTCATGCATACCATCTCTTCATTGGCCTGGAGTCAACGCCCACATCATGGTATCTGGCTGAAGCGCAAACTGCGCGATCAATAAGGGCGCCCTGTGGCGCCCCGGTTATCGGTGCAACAAATTAAGCGTTAATCACGTCCTGCACTGCCAGCTCAAACAGCGCCATACCTTCGTCGATATCCTGGGTTTCCACCACCAGCGAAGGTGCAAAGCGGATCACATTTGGCCCGGCATTAAGGATCATCAGCCCACGAGCAGCAGCAGCCGTCAGGAAATCGCGCGCCTTGCCGTGGTATGGCGCCGTCAGTTCGGCACCAATCAACAGGCCCATGCCGCGAATATCGCTGAAAATACCGTACTTCTCGCCAATTTTCTTTAACGCCTGCACGTACAGCCCGTGGCGTAACTCAATGCCGCTCAGCACTTCCGGCGTATTGATCACGTCCAGTGCCGCTTCCGCCACTGCGCAGGCCAGCGGATTACCGCCGTAGGTGGTGCCATGGGTGCCCACCTGCATCGCCGAGGCAATCTCTTCGGTGGTCAGCATGGCGCTGACCGGGAAACCGCCACCGAGCGCTTTGGCGGTAGTCAGGATGTCCGGTGTTACGCCGTAGTGCATGTAGGCGAACAGCTTGCCGCTGCGGCCCATGCCGCTTTGCACTTCGTCAAACACCAGCAGCGCCTGGTGTTTATCGCACAGTTCACGCACGCCCTTGAGGAATTCGGCATTGACAGGAGTAATTCCCCCTTCCCCCTGGATCGGCTCCATCACCACCGCACAGGTATGGTCGTCCATCACCGCCTTCACCGCCGCCAGATCGTTGAACGGCACGTGTACGATATCGGCCGGCTTGGGCCCAAAACCATCAGAATACTTGGCCTGCCCGCCCACCGAGACGGTGAACAGCGTGCGGCCGTGGAAAGCGTTATAAAAAGCGATGATTTTGGTTTTGTACGGGCTGTGACGGGTAATGGCGTAATGCCGAGCCAGTTTGAAGGCCGCTTCATTGGCTTCCGCACCGGAGTTGGCGAAAAACACCCGGTCGGCAAAGGTGGCGTTGATCAACTTGGTGGCCAGACGCAGCGCCGGTTCGTTGGTGAAAACATTGCTGGTATGCCACAGGGTTTCGCCCTGCTGTTTCAATGCCTCAACCAGGGCCGGGTGGCAATGCCCCAACGCTGTCACCGCAATGCCGCCAGAGAAATCGATGTACTCTTTCCCCTGTTGGTCCCACACGCGGCTGCCTTTTCCCCTGACCGGGACAAACTGGGCAGGTGCATAAACAGGCAAGATAACCTGATCAAAGGTGCTGCGGTTGACTTCGAGTTTTTCGGTCATTATGGGGTCCACCCTGAATGTGACTCAGTCTTTTTGTTGCGACCGAGTGAAAATATAATCACAAAATATGCATAAAAAACCAATAAAGGGCAAACGCAAATCGTCTTCGCGGTTAAAAAAAACCTAACCAACTAACTTTTAAGGAAATTATCCAACAGCTGGTGACCCTGCTCGCTAAGGATGCTCTCCGGGTGGAACTGCACCCCTTCCAGCGCCAGTTGGCGGTGGCGGATCCCCATAATCTCATCGCGTACGCCGTCGCGCTCGCTCCAGGCCGTCACTTCAAAACAGTCCGGCAAGGTAGCGGCTTCAAGCACCAGCGAGTGGTAACGGGTGACGGTCAGCGGATTGTTCAATCCGTGAAAAACGCCGCTGTCGAGATGGCGGATCGCCGAGGTCTTGCCATGCATCACCTCGCGGGCACGCACGACCTTGGCACCAAAAACCTGCCCCAGAGCCTGGTGCCCCAGGCAAACACCGAGGATCGGCAGCCTACCGGCAAAATGCCGAATGGCCGCCAGCGAGATACCGGCTTCGTTTGGGGTGCAGGGGCCCGGAGAGATCACCAAATGCTGCGGGGCCAGCCTTTCTATATCGGCCAGTTGCAGTTCGTCGTTACGCTTCACCAGCACTTCGGCGCCTAATTGGCAGAAGTACTGGTAAAGGTTATAGGTAAAAGAATCGTAGTTATCGATTAGCAGCAGCATAGGGGTTCCAACGGACAGCATGGTAAGGGGCTCGCCCCGATTGACACCGGCGCATTATACAACGCCCCGGCAATACTGCCGCCAGCGATAATTTCAGCTTACTTTTTACGGCCCCCCATAATCGAGCCCAGTACCCCACGCAGAATCTGGCGACCAAGGTCACGCGCCATGCTCTTGGCGGCGGTCTGGACGATGCCATCACGCTTACCACCGCGCGGGCCGGTAGAGCCGAACAGGATATCGTTCAGACCGCCCATCAAGCCACCGCCCGCCTGCTGCTGTGCCTGCGGTTGCTGTGTCGGCTGGCCCGGTTGCGGTGTGCCGACGGTAGCAAAACCTTCCGACGACAACTTCTCATAAGCGGACTCGCGGTCAACCATATCCTCGTAGCGGCCATACAGCGGCGACTTGTTAATCGCACTGTTCAGCCCTTCGGCCCCCAACATGCCCATCTTGGATTCCGGTGCGATCACCATCGCTCGCTCCACCACATTTGGCCGCCCTTTCTCATCCAGGAACGACACCAGCGCCTCGCCGACGCCCAGTTCGGTGATCGCCGTTTCTGCGTCGAAGGCCGGATTGGCTCGCATGGTTTGTGCCGCAGCCTTCACCGCTTTCTGATCGCGAGGGGTAAACGCACGCAACGCATGCTGTACGCGGTTGCCTAGCTGACCCAGCACGCTGTCCGGGATATCCAGCGGGTTCTGGGTCACGAAGTAGATGCCGACGCCTTTGGAGCGGATCAGGCGCACCACCTGTTCGATTTTGGTCAGCAGTGCCGCCGGCGCATCGTTGAACAACAGGTGTGCTTCATCAAAGAAGAACACCAGCTTCGGCTGTTCCGGGTCACCCACCTCCGGCAGGTGTTCAAACAACTCGGCCAGCAACCACAGCAGGAACACCGAATACAGCTTCGGCTGGTTAATCAGTTTGTCCGCCGCCAGCAGGTTAATGATGCCGTGGCCGTTGGCGTCGGTTTTCATCAGATCATTGATGTCGAGCATCGGTTCACCGAAGAACTGGTTGGCACCCTGCTCTTCCAGCGTCAGCAGCCCACGCTGGATAGCGCCCACCGAAGCCGAAGAAATATTGCCGTATTGGGTCTGGAACTGTTTGGCGTTGTCACCCACGTACTGCACCATGGCGCGCAGATCTTTCATATCCAACAGCAGCAGCGCGTTATCGTCGGCAATTTTGAACACCAATTGCAGCACGCCACTTTGTACTTCGTTCAGATCCAGCAAGCGGCCCAGCAGCAGCGGCCCCAGGTCAGACACAGTGGCGCGGATCGGGTGGCCCTTCTCACCGTAGATGTCCCACGGAATAAGGGTACAGGCCTGTGGCTGCCAATCTGTAACGCCAATGGCCGTCAGGCGCGCCTGAAGTTTTTCGGAGGGCACGGCTTCGGTGCCAATCCCCGACAGGTCGCCCTTCACGTCGGACAAAAATACCGGAATGCCGATACGCGAGAATTGCTCAGCCATTTTTTGCAGCGTCACGGTTTTACCGGTCCCGGTCGCGCCGGTGATCAGACCATGGCGGTTGGCCAACGCGGGCAAGATCACCAGATCCTGTTCCGGTTTCCCGTCTTTCATCGCTTTGGCAATAATCCGTGCTTCACTCATTTTCTTTTCCTTGGACGCTGACGTGGCGCGAAAAGCGCCAGTTGATGTCAATAAAGCTATAAGCGTGGCGTAACCCCGTCAAGGACAAACAAAAAGGGCGTCATCAAGACGCCCGCAAAAACCAATACTTTCAGAATCGCCCTAACCACGCAGCCCCAGCTCTTCTTTCAGCGCTTTCAGGTAACGACGGCTGACCGGTACCGGTTCGCCAACCGGCATGATCATTTCCGCCGCGCCACCGTCATCAAAGCGGATCTCGCGCACCAGCTCCAGGTTAACCAAGTATTGTCGGTGACAACGCACCAGCGGCGTTCGCATTTCCAGCGTGCGCAGCGTCAGCTCGGTAAAGCACTCCATGCCGTCATTGCGGACCACGAACACCCCACTCAGCCGTGAACGGATAGCCACCACCTCATCAAAGCGCAGCAAATAGATGCGGCTGTGGCCGGTGCAGGGAATGTATTTCAGGTAGCCGGCGCTTTCGTCCAGTGCGGCGATATTTTGCGGTTCGCGTTGCTGTTGCAAGCGCTGCAGCGTTTTGCTCAGTCGTTTCGGTTCCGCCGGTTTCAGCAGGTAGTCAAACGCATGCTCTTCAAAGGCCTGCACCGCGTATTCATCATAAGCGGTCAGAAACACAATATGCGGCATACGGTTGGGATCGAGCATGCCGACCATCTCCAGCCCGGTGATGCGCGGCATCTGGATATCCAAAAACACCACGTCCGGCTGCAAACGATGGATCCCGCTGATAGCCTCTATCGCATTGGCGCATTCGCCGACAATAGAGATGCCTTCTTCCGCCTCCAGCAAATGCCGCAGGTTATCGCGCGCGGAGGGTTCATCATCGACAATCAGTACGTTTAACATCAGGCAGCCCTCGCCAAGGGGACATTGATTGTAATGCGGGTGAATGTTTGCGGCTCACAGGCTATCTGTACACCATAATCGTCGCCGTAGCGTACGCGGATACGCTTATCCACCAGGTTCATCCCCAGCCCACTGTTGTTCGGCTGCGATTGGAATAATCCGGCATTGTCGGTCACCTGCAGCAACAGACATTCCCCTTCGCGCCGCGCACCGATATCAATCCGCCCCACCCCCAACAGCTGCGAAGTGCCATGCTTAATGGCATTCTCCACGATCGGCTGCAGTGAAAATGCCGGCAACCGTACTGCCAACAGGTCTTGCGGCAACGAAACCACGACTTCCAGCCGATCGGCAAAACGCGCCAGTTCAATTTGCAGGTAGGCATTCACATGTTCGAGCTCGTCCGCCAGGCTGACCTCATCACCGGAACGCTTGAGGTTCTTGCGGAAAAAGGTCGAAAGATTTTGCACCAACTCACAGGCCCGGTCGCCGTCACGTCGGATCACCGCCACCAGCGTATTCAGGGCGTTAAACAGGAAGTGTGGATTGACCTGCGCATGCAGTAATTTGATTTCTGACTGCGCCAGCAGCTGTTTGTGGCGCTCATACTGGCCGGCCATAATCTGTGCGGATAACAGGCTGGCGATACCTTCACCCAGCGTACGGTTGATGGTGCTGAACAACCGACTCTTCGGCTCATACAACTTGATGGTGCCGATCACTCGCTGATTCTCACCGCGCAGCGGGATCACCAATGTCGACCCCAGTTTGCAACTGGGATTAATCGAGCAGCAGTAAGAATGCTCATTGCCGTCGGCGTAGACCACTTCGTTGTTGTCGATCGCGCGGTGCGAGTGCTTTGACGAGATCGGCGTGCCCGGCAGGTGGTGGTCGTCACCGATGCCGATAAACGCCAGCAGTTTATCGCGGTCGGTTATCGCTACGGCGCCGATACCCAGTTCCTGGTAAATCACTCGCGCCACCCTCATGCTGTTTTCCTGATCAAACCCCTGTCGCAGGATCCCTTCGGTACGCTCGGCAATTTTCAGCGCCTTGGTGGAAAACGCGCCGGTGTACTTTTCGAACATCGCTCGCCGATCCAGCAGGATTTGCATGAACATTGCGGCCCCCACCGTATTGGCGATCAACATCGGCAAAGCGATATGCTCCACCAGCCGCAGTGCCTCGTCGAATGGGCGCGCAATCGCCAGGATAATCACCATTTGCAGCACTTCGGTTACCAGCGCGACCCCGGCGACAAACAACGGATTAAACAGCAAGTCGATACGCCGGTGACGCATGGCAATGCTATGCACCAGCCCGCCTACCAGCCCTTCTGCTACAGTTGATACCGCACAGGCGATATCGGTCATGCCTCCCAGGGTATAACGGTGCAGACCACCGGTCAGCCCCACTAAAAGCCCCACCGAAGGCCCGCCCAGCAGACCGCCTAACACCGCACCGATGGCTCGGGTGTTGGCAATCGAGCCTTCGACATGCAGACCGAAATAGGTGCCCATGATGCAGAACACCGAGAAAATGACGTAGCACAGCAGCTTGTGCGGCAGGCGGATGGTCACCTGCGTCAGCGGAATGAACAGCGGGGTTTTGCTCAGTAAATAAGCAATAACAAGGTAAACACACATCTGCTGCAACAGCAGCAGCACCTGGCTAAATTCGAACATGGCAGCAGCTCATCCCTTAAGAAAACAGATGCAAAACGCCGGGTTTCCGGTCTGATTATAAGCTGGCGATTAAAGCATGCGACGGGGGAAAAAACAGTGATGCAGGCAAGGCTTCCAGGGAAAGCAACGCAGCCGGCCCACCTGGGGCCGGCGCAAAATCATTATGGCAGCACTTTCGCTGACAGAATGACGATAGGTTTGCTCGGAACATTTTGGTACGGACCTACGTTGCCGGTCGGCGCCTGGGAGATTTTATCTACCACGTCCATGCCTTTAACCACTTTGCCGAATACCGCGTAACCGAAGTCGCGCTGGCCGTGATCCAAGAAGGCGTTATCCGCCACGTTGAGGAAGAACTGGCTGGTAGCGCTGTCTTTGTCGGCGGTACGTGCCATCGAAATGGTGCCGCGCAGATTGCGCAAGCCGTTATCCGCTTCGTTCTTGATTGGCGCCTGGGTGGATTTTTGCTGCATGTCTGCAGTAAAGCCACCGCCCTGAACCATAAAGCCCGGGATCACGCGGTGGAAAACGGTGTTGTTGTAATAGCCGCTGTTCACGTAGTCGACGAAGTTCTTGGTGGAAACCGGAGCCTTCTGACTGTCGAGCGCCAATTCGATATTCCCTGCTGAGGTGGTCAGCATGACATGAGTTTCACCGGCGGCGAGCGCGGCGGGTGCCATTGCTGTCAGGGAACACAGCGCAACGAAGGTCACTAAAGTACGTTTGAACATTAACGGGTCCTTTCTCTGAGAGACAAACAACGGAAAAGCGCCTTGATTCTAAAGAGCTGAACCTGCGAGTGCCAGCCATTTACCTATATTTACGTAATAGTGGGACATATCTCAGTCAGCCCCGGATTTTACTGCCAAAAGTATGATCGCCTTAGACCTTTTTGCCAAATGCATCACGCATTTTTTGCCCTTTTTACGCCTTCGTCGCTTTTTGCGACACAACTCCCGGTTTCGTTTTCCATTCCCGTTACTCTAGATAAATGAGAGCGCTCTCATTTGAGCGCAAAGACAAGAATAATGAATGTCCGCCGGCACCGCTGCCGCGCAATAACAGGAGAAATAATGTGAGTGAATTGATGACTGAAATCAGCGCCGATTTTGAAAGCACCATCATGGAGCTGCTGGTGTTCTCCGGTGGCGCCCGTAGCAGTGCGCTGATGGCGCTGCAGCAAGCCCGCGCCGGCGACTTTACCGCTTCAGCCAAGCATATGGCCGAGTCCAAACAGTCGGTGAAAAAAGCCCATCTTATTCAGACCCAACTGATCGGTCTGGACGAAGGCTGCGGCAAACTGACCATCAACCTGATTACTGTCCATGCCCAGGATCATCTGATGAACGCCATGGTGATCCAGGATCTGGCGGATGACATGATTGAGCTCTATCGCCGTCAGGCCCAGTTGGAGACCCGCGCATGAAATCGTTGAAAATAGCCGTGATTGGCGGCGGCAGCAGCTACACGCCAGAATTGGTGGATGGATTGATCCAGCGTATCGAAGAGCTGCCAGTGACCGAACTGGCGCTGGTGGACGTTGAGCCTGGCCGCGAAAAGGTCGAGATCATCGCCGCACTGACCGAACGCATGCTGGCTCGTCACGGGTTGGAGCAGGTGAAGGTCAGCGTGCATTTCGAGTTGGATGAGGCCATTCGCGACGCCAACTTCGTGCTGACTCAGTTCCGCGTTGGCCAGTTGCCGGCGCGCGCCGCCGACGAGCGTCTGGGGCTGAAATACGATTTGATCGGCCAGGAAACCACCGGCGTTGGCGGCTTCGCCAAGGCGCTGCGCACCATTCCGGTGATGCTGGATATTGCACGCAGAGTGGAAAAACTGGCGCCAGACGCCTGGATCATCAACTTCACCAACCCGGCCGGCATCGTCACCGAAGCGGTTTCCCGCTATACCAAAGCAAAAATCATCGGTCTGTGTAACGTGCCGATCAGCATGCATCACATGATTGCCAATATGCTGAATAGCCCTTATCAGGAGGTGCAACTGCAGTTCGCCGGGCTGAACCACATGGTGTGGGTACATCAGGTGCTGCAAAACGGTCATGACGTCACCGGCAAGGTGATCGACATGCTGTGTGATGGGGCAGCGCTGACCATGAATAACATCAAGGAAGAGCCTTGGCAGCCAGATTTCCTGCGCGCCGTAGGGGCGATCCCTTGCCCCTACCACCGCTATTTCTACCAAACCAAAGAGATGCTGGCCGAGGAAATTGCCGCCGCGGCCGAACGCGGTACCCGCGCCGAGCAGGTAATGAAGGTAGAGAAAGAGCTGTTTGAGCTGTATGCCGATCCGCATCTCGACAGCAAACCGGAACAGTTAAGTTTCCGCGGTGGATCATATTATTCGGAAGTGGCGCTGGAGCTAATCCGTGCGATCCATAATAATCTCGGGACGCAATTAGTCGTCAATACCGCAAACCGTGGCGCTATTCGCGGTTTACCGGACGACGCTGTGATAGAAACCAACTGTATTGTCGATGCTCAGGGCGCCCACCCGCTGACCTTCGGCACGCTGCCGGATTCCATGCATGCGCTGACTCAACAGGTGAAAGCTTATGAGCGCCTGACCATCGAAGCCGCGGTGCATGGCGATCGCCGCAGTGGCCTGCTGGCCTTGGTCACCAATCCGCTGGTCGGTAATGCCAATGTGGCCCAGCCGCTGCTGGATGAAGTGTTGGCGGTGAATGCGCCTTATCTGCCACAGTTTAAATAACCACCGGGCCAGCCGCGGTTGCTGATACATTGCTATAACTAATCTGTAGGGGGTCGATACGTCGACCCCATTTTTGTCGTAATCAGGAGTCGGATGATGGTGACACTGGAAGATGTCGCAGCCCTGGCGGGTGTGTCCCGCGCCACCGTGTCCCGCGTAGTGAATGGCGACACCAATGTTAAAGGGCAGACCCGCGAGAAAGTGGAACGCGCGGTGGCCCAGCTCGGCTACACCCCCAACCCTGCAGCACGCGCGCTGGCCTCCAGCCACAGCAATACCCTCGGGCTGGTTACCACCTCCTATCGCGGCGGCTTCTTCGGGGCGCTGATGGACTTCGTGCAAACCGAAGCAGAATCCCATGGCAAGCAGTTGTTGGTGACTCAGGGACGCAACAGCGCAGAAAACGAATGGCAGGCGATCCAGCGGCTGTTCAGCCTGCGCTGCGATGGGGTGATCCTGCATGTCCGTTTCCTCAGCGATGACCAACTGCGCCAGTTGGCAGCGGAGCAACACCGCTTTGTACTGCTCGATCGTCTGGTGCCGGGCCTGGAAGCGCACTGCGTCACCTTCGATCATCCCTACGCCAGCCGCATGGCGGCACAACAATTGATTGATGCCGGCCACCGCCACATCGCCTGCATCAGTGGCCCGCGCGACCGCCCTTCCAGCCTTTTGCGACTGCAGGGCTTTGAACAGGCAATGCAGGCGGCACATATCAAACCGGTGGCCTGCACCGAAGGGCTCTACGATCTGGAGAGCGGCTATCGCTGCGCCGATCAACTGCTAAAAATGAAAACCACGCCCACGGCTATCTATTGCTGCAACGAAGAGATGGCCATCGGTGCGCTGCTGGCGATCAACGAACACCGTCTTCGGGTGCCGCAGGACATCTCGTTGATCTGTTATGACAGCGGCGAGCGCGCGCCCTTCGTCCGCCCGGCACTGAGCAGCGTACATTTCCCGATTACCGAAATGGCGCAATACGCCGCCCGCTTACTGATCGACCCGACCACCCCACAGGTAAGCTTCGCGCCAATCGTCATCAGCCGCGACTCGATCGCGACGGTGAATAAATAGATCACAAAATATTTCAGACTCTCTCATTGATTGCATCAAAAAATAGATAGCCATCACAAAAACTCCCGTTGTCTGTGCTAGGATCCGCTCCCTGGTGGCCTGATCGGGACTTTTTCTGCTTTTGCCAGGAAAAACCAGCGGCCCTATGCCAGTTTTAAACTCTTAACAGACATAATCAGGCCTATATAATGAATGACAGCAACCGTCTACGGCTTACCTGGATCAGCTATTTTTCTTATGCGCTGACCGGTGCTTTAGTTATCGTCACAGGGATGGTGATGGGAAACATTGCAGAGTACTTTAATCTGCCGGTTTCCAGCATGAGCAATACTTTTACCTTTCTTAACGCCGGTATTTTGATTTCTATCTTCCTCAATGCCTGGCTGATGGAAATTATCCCGCTGAAACGTCAACTGATGTTTGGCTTTTTGCTGATGCTGTTGGCGGTTGCCGGGTTGATGCTGAGCAAAAGCCTGACCATGTTCTCGTTGTGCATGTTTATCCTTGGCGTGGTCAGCGGTATCACCATGTCGATAGGCACCTTCCTGATTACCCATATGTACGCCGGCCGCCAGCGCGGTTCGCGCCTGCTGTTCACTGACTCCTTCTTCAGCATGGCCGGGATGATCTTCCCGATTGTCGCCGCGATGCTGCTGGCACGTCAGATCGGCTGGTACTGGGTGTATGCCTGCATCGGCCTGCTGTACGTGGGTATATTTGTGCTGACCCTGTTCTCCGAATTCCCGGTGCTGGGCAACAAAGGCGCCGACGCCAGCCAGCCGGTAGTGAAAGAAAAATGGGGTATCGGCGTGCTGTTCCTGTCGATCGCCGCACTGTGCTACATCCTCGGCCAACTGGGTTTCATTCAGTGGGTACCGGAATACGCCACCAAGTCGTTCGGGATGGATATCAGCCAGGCCGGTAAGCTGGTGAGTGATTTCTGGACCTCGTACATGATCGGCATGTGGGTATTCAGCTTTATCCTGCGCTTCTTCGATTTGCAGCGCATCGTCACTATTCTGGCCGCTTTGGCGACCGGCGCGATGTACCTGTTTGTCAGCACCGATAATCCGGAACACCTGGGCTACTACATTATGGCTCTGGGCTTCGTTTCCAGCGCGATCTACACCACGCTGATCACTCTGGGTTCGCTGCAGACCAAGATTTCCTCACCGAAACTGGTTAACTTCATTCTGACCTGCGGCACCATCGGCACCATGCTGACCTTCGTGGTCACCGGCCCGATCGTAGCCAAAGGCGGCGCACACGCAGCGCTGACAACCGCCAACGGCCTGTACCTGGCAGTGTTCGTGATGTGTCTGCTGCTCGGCTTCGTGACCAAGCACCGCAGCCACGGCCATGTGACCCACTGATCCGTCGTCAATATCGTGATATGAAAAGGGCGCCTCGGCGCCCTTTTTTATGCTGACAAATACGGGCTTAACGCCGGAAATCCACTTTCTCATCCTGCGCCAGATACAGCGTGGTTTCCGCCGGCTGGGTCTCGGCAATCACCGTGCCCTGGCGTATCGAGTAACGCACCGGCGTCTGTCGGCGTACCGCATCAAAGCCGCTATCCGCAGGCAATATCACCAGATTGGCACTGTTGCCCGCCGTCAGGCCGTAGTCGGTCAGATTCAGGGTACGCGCGCTGTAGCTGGTGATCAGTTTCAGCCCGTCGTCGATCTGCCCGTATCCCATCAGTTGGCACACATGCAGTCCCATATGCAGTACCTGCAGCATGTTGGCGGTACCCAGCGGATACCAGGGATCGAACACATCATCGTGACCAAAGCAGACGTTGATTTCCGCCTCCAGCATCTCCTTCACCCGGGTGATGCCGCGCCGTTTCGGGTAGCTGTCGAAACGACCTTGCAGGTGAATATTCACCAGCGGATTGGCGACAAAGTTGATGCCGGACATTTTCAGCAGGCGGAACAGCCGTGACGTATAAGCGCCATTGTAAGAGTGCATCGCCGTGGTATGGCTGGCGGTGACTCTGGCTCCCATATCCAGCTTCAGCGCCAGCGCCGCCACGGTTTCGACAAAGCGCGACTGCTCGTCATCTATTTCATCGCAGTGGACATCCACCAGCCGATCGTATTTCTGTGCCAAAGCGAATGCCTTGTGCAGCGACTCCACGCCGTATTCGCGCGTAAACTCAAAGTGCGGAATGGCCCCCACCACGTCGGCCCCCAGTCGCAGCGCTTCTTCCAACAGCGCCTCACCGTTGGGATAGGACATAATGCCTTCCTGCGGAAAAGCGACGATTTGCAACGTGACCCAGGGGGCGACTTCTTGTTTCACTTCCAGCATTGCACGCAGCGCAGTCAGGGTCGGGTCGGAAACGTCAACGTGGGTACGCACGTACTGCACGCCGTTGGCGATTTGCCATTTCAGCGTCTGCCAGGCGCGCAGCTTAACGTCCTCATGGGTCAGCAACACCTTGCGCTCTGCCCAGCGCTCAATCCCTTCAAACAGGGTGCCCGACTGGTTCCAGGCCGGTTGCCCGGCGGTTTGGGTAGTATCCAGATGGATATGTGGCTCAACAAATGCCGGCATCGCCAGCCCGCCCTGCGCATCCAGCACATCGCTGCGCCATTCCTGCCCTTCCGGTTGCGGCACGATATGGGCGATGCACCCCTGCTCAATGGCCAGTTGCCACAGCCCTTCATGCCCGCTCAGACGCAGGTTATCGATAAACTTCAATGGACTCTTGGCCACCCTTCACCTCTGCTGTTCCAGCCTGTTTTATTCATCATACTGGCAGCGGATCATACTGACAAAGCCGCCAATAATTTATTCCACCGCCGATTACTCCCGAATGGGTAGAATTCGCATTAACTGGCTCGTTTCAGCTAAAGATGAATAAAAACCGCAACTTATCAAATAACGATAAAAATCATTCATATACCACATTAGAGGTATATGGAGGGGCGATTGATTTGCATCAATAAATTGCCCACAGGGAGGAATAAGGTAACGCTAGGAAACCAGAATTTTGAGGCAATAATGAGCAGAGTCAAACTTGCTGTCATCGGTAATGGCATGGTCGGCCACCGGTTTATCGAAGATCTGCTGGAAAAAGCAGACAAAGACCAGTTCGACATCACCGTATTTTGCGAAGAACCGCGCATCGCCTACGATCGCGTACACCTTTCTTCTTATTTCTCCCACCACACCGCTGAAGAACTTTCGCTGGTACGCGAAGGTTTTTACGAGAAGCAAGGCGTGAAGGTTTTGGTTGGCGAACGCGCCATCACCATCAACCGCAGTGAGAAAGTCATTCACTCCAACACCGGCCGTACCATCTATTACGACAAACTGATCATGGCCACCGGCTCTTATCCGTGGATCCCGCCGATTAAAGGCTCCGAAAGCCAGGACTGTTTCGTCTACCGCACCATTGAAGATCTGAATGCCATCGAAGCCTGCGCACGCCGCAGCAAACGCGGTGCGGTAGTCGGCGGTGGCCTGTTGGGTCTGGAAGCTGCCGGGGCGCTGAAAAGCCTCGGCGTTGAAACTCACGTGATCGAATTCGCGCCGGTACTGATGGCCGAACAGCTCGACCCAATGGGCGGCGATCAACTGCGTCGCAAGATCGAACGCATGGGCGTCAAAGTCCATACAGGTAAAAATACCCAGGAAATCGTCAACGGTGGGGAGCAGGCGCGTAAAACCATGCAGTTCGCCGACGGGACCGCGCTGGAAGTGGACTTTATCGTCTTCTCCACCGGCATCCGTGCCCAGGACAAGCTGGCTCACCAGTGCGGTCTGGCCACCGCCCGCCGCGGCGGTATCGTGATTAACGACAGCTGCCAGACCTCCGATCCTGACGTTTATGCCATTGGTGAATGTGCCTCATGGCGTGAACGCACCTTCGGCCTGGTAGCGCCGGGCTATAAAATGGCGCAGGTCACCGCCGATCATCTGCTGGGCCGTGAAAACACCTTCATGGGAGCCGACATGAGCGCCAAGCTGAAATTGCTGGGCGTCGACGTCGGCGGTATCGGTGATGCCCACGGCCGCACCGAAGGCGCACGCAGCTACGTTTATCTGGACGAGAGCAAAGAAGTTTATAAACGCATCGTGGTCAGCGCCGACAACAAAACCCTGCTGGGTGCGGTGCTGGTCGGTGATACCAGCGACTACGGCAACCTGCTGCAGCTGGCACTGAATGCCATCGAACTGCCGGAAAACCCGGACGGCCTGATCCTGCCGGCACATGCGGGCAGCAAACCAGCCATCGGCGTCGACTCTCTGCCGGAAACCGCACAAATCTGTTCCTGCTTCGACGTCAGCAAAGGCGACATCATCAAAGCGGTCAGCATGGGTTGTCATACCGTCGCGGCGATCAAGTCCGAAACCAAAGCCGGCACCGGCTGTGGCGGCTGTATTCCGCTGATCACTCAGGTGTTGAACGCCGAGCTGAGCAAACAGGGTATCGAGGTCAACCACCACCTGTGCGAACACTTCGCTTATTCACGCCAGGAGCTGTACCACCTGATCCGCGTTGAAGGCATCAAATCCTTCGACGAACTGTTGACCAAATACGGCAAAGGCTACGGTTGTGAAGTTTGTAAACCTACCGTCGGTTCACTGTTGGCCTCCTGCTGGAATGAATACATTCTCAAACCGCAGCACACGCCGCTGCAGGACACCAACGACAACTTCCTCGGCAATATCCAGAAAGACGGTACCTACTCGGTGATCCCACGCTCTCCTGGCGGCGAAATCACGCCGGAAGGGTTGATGGTAGTCGGCCAAATCGCCAAGGAATACAACCTGTACACCAAGCTGACCGGCTCCCAGCGCATCGGCATGTTCGGCGCGCAGAAAGACGACCTGCCGGCCATCTGGAGCAAGCTGATTGCCGCCGGCTTTGAAACCGGTCACGCCTACGCCAAGGCGCTGCGCATGTCCAAAACCTGCGTCGGCAGCACCTGGTGCCGCTTTGGCGTAGGCGACAGCGTCGGTTTTGGCGTCAAGCTGGAACATCGCTACAAAGGGATCCGCACCCCGCACAAAATGAAGTTTGGCGTTTCCGGCTGCACCCGTGAATGTTCCGAAGCCCAGGGCAAAGACGTCGGCATTATCGCCACCGAAAACGGCTGGAACCTGTACGTTTGCGGTAACGGCGGGATGAAACCACGCCATGCCGACCTGCTGGCAGCGGATCTCGACCGCGAGACGCTGGAGCACTATCTCGATCGCTTTATGATGTTCTATATCCGCACCGCCGATAAGCTGCAGCGCACTTCCGTATGGCTGGAAAGCCTGGAAGGCGGCATCGATTATCTGCGTAAGGTGATCATTGACGACAAACTGGGGATTAACGACCAGTTGGAAGCCGAGATCGCCCGCCTGCGCGACGCGGTGGTCTGCGAATGGAAAGAAACCCTTGAGCACCCTAAATCCCAGGTGCGCTTCGCCCACTTTATCAACAGCAGCCAGCGCGATCCTAACGTCCAGGTGGTCGCCGAACGCGAACAGCATCGGCCGGCGCGCCCGGATGAGCGTATTCCTGTCACCCTGCTGGAAGCTGAGGAGAACAACGTATGAGCCAGTGGACAACCCTTTGCCCCATCACCGATATTCTGCCCGGCACCGGCGTGTGTGCCCTGATCGGCGAGCAACAGGTGGCAATATTCCGCCCTTATGCCGACGAACAGGTGTTTGCCATCAGCAATATTGATCCCTTCGCCCAGGCCAGCGTGTTATCACGCGGCCTGATCGCCGAACATCAGGGTGAACTGTGGGTCGCCAGCCCGCTAAAAAAACAACATTTCCGCCTGCACGACGGTTACTGTCTGGAAGATGACAGCCGTTCCGTTGCGCATTTTACCAGCCGGGTTCTGGACGGCATGGTGCAGGTCGCGGCCTGATATTTTCACTTTAACCTCAGGGGAAGCAGCATGTTCACCGATACCATCAACAAATGTGCCACCAACGCGGCGCGCATCGTCAGGCTGGCGAAGCACAGCCCGCTGGGCTTTTGGATCAGCTCGGCGATGGCCGGGGCCTACGTCGGCCTCGGCATCATTTTGATCTTCACCCTCGGCAATCTGGTCGATCCGTCCCTCCGTCCGCTGGTGATGGGGGCCACCTTCGGCATCGCGCTGACGTTGGTGATCATTGCCGGTTCGGAGCTGTTCACCGGCCATACCATGTTCCTGACGCTGGGCGTCAAAGCCGGTACCATCACGCAGGGCCAGATGTGGACCGTCTTGCCGCAAACCTGGCTGGGCAACCTGTTGGGCTCGGTGCTGGTCGCACTGATGTACTATTACGGTGGCGGTAGCCTGCTGTCGGTGGACACCAGCCTGGTGCATACCGCCGCGCTGGCAAAAACCACCGCCCCGGCAGAAGTGCTGTTCTTCAAGGGTGTGCTGTGTAACTGGCTGGTCTGCCTGGCGATTTGGATGGCCATCCGCGTTGAGGGTGCCGCCAAATTCATCGCCATCTGGTGGTGCCTGCTGGCCTTTATCGCGTCCGGCTATGAACACTCGGTCGCCAATATGACGCTGTTCGCTCTGTCCTGGTTCGGTCATCACAGCGAGGCCTATACCCTGAGCGGGATCGGCCATAATCTGCTGTGGGTAACGTTGGGGAATATCCTGTCCGGTGCCGTGCTGATGGGCCTGGGTTACTGGTACGCCACACCACGTGCCGAACGGCCACAGGCTGAGAAAGCTGCTGCGCGTCAGACTGCATAATATTCAGGGGCGCCTTGCGCCCCACTGCTGATTGCCCCGAGGAGTGCCGATGGATTACCTGCCGATTTTCTGCCAACTGCAACACAAAGCCTGCCTGCTGGTCGGTGGCGGTGAGATTGCCGAGCGCAAAGCTCGCCTGCTGCTGGATGCCGGTGCGATGTTGACCGTCAATGCCTGTGCCTTCAACCCGCAGTTCCACGAGTGGGCGGCTCAGGGCCGGGTCACACTGACGGAAGGTGAATTCAGTGCAGAGTTACTGACGGAAAAGTGGCTGGTGATCGCCGCTACCGATCGCCTCGAGGTCAATGCGCTGGTGTATCAGTGCGCCAACCAACAGCGGGTGTTCTGCAACGTGGTCGATGATCCAAAGCGCGCCAGCTTTATCATGCCGTCGATTATCGATCGCTCGCCAATTATGGTCGCGGTGTCCTCCGGTGGGAAAGCCCCAGTGCTGGCACGACTGATGCGTGAAAAGCTGGAGGCCGTGCTGCCCCAACATCTTGGCAAGTTGGCACAGTTGGGCGGTTCACTGCGTCAGCGGGTGAAAAAGCACTTCAGCGACATAGGCTCACGCCGCCGTTTTTGGGAAAAGCTGTTTGCCCATGATCGGCTGGCTCAGTCGCTGGCCAATAATGACGTAGCGCTGGCGGAGCAGCAAATTGAGCAACTGTTTAGCCATCAACCGCAAGAGTGCGGCGAAGTGGTGCTGGTGGGGGCCGGGCCGGGCGATGCCGGTTTGCTGACGCTGAAAGGCCTGCAGCAGATCCAGCAGGCTGACGTGGTGGTTTACGACCGGCTGGTATCCGATGAAGTCATGACGCTGGTGCGCCGCGACGCCGAACGCATTTTTGTCGGCAAACGCGCGGGCCATCACTGCGTACCCCAGGAGGAAATCAATCAAATCCTGTTGCAACAAGCCCAGTTGGGTAAACGCGTGGTGCGCCTGAAAGGCGGCGATCCCTTTATCTTCGGCCGCGGCGGTGAAGAACTGGAAACGTTGGCCGCGGCCAATATTCCGTTCTCGGTGGTGCCGGGCATTACCGCCGCCTCCGGTTGTTCGGCCTACAGCGGCATTCCCCTCACCCATCGCGACCACGCCCAGAGCGTGCGGCTGGTGACCGGCCACGCCAAGAGTGACGGCGGACTGGACTGGTCAACGCTGGCAGCCGGGCAGCAGACGCTGGTGTTTTACATGGGTCTGACACAGGCGGCAGAGATCCAGCACCAACTGCTCGCGCACGGCATGCCAGCCGCTACGCCGGTGGCGTTGGTAGAAAACGGCACTTCTTGCCGCCAACGAGTGATCGAAGGGGAATTAAGCCAACTGGGGACGCTGGCCTTACAGGCTGCCAGCCCAAGTTTAATCATCGTCGGTAGCGTAGTCAGCCTGCGCAGCAAGCTGAACTGGTTCTCAAGCCAGGAGCCACCGGAACCACTGGCGCAAATGGCCTGATACAGACGTAAAAAAAGCGGCCGGTGGCCGCTTTTTTATGAGTCAAACGTTACTGCGGTGAGACAAAGCCAACCGCCTGGTAAACCTTCGCCAGCGTTTCCTGAGCGCGCGCACGGGCCTTGGCAGCGCCATCACGCATCACCTGCTGCAGCAGGGCTTCGTCATTACGGAAACGATGATAGCGCTCCTGCAGTTCACCCAGCATGCCGGATACCGCGTCAGCGACGGCACCTTTCAGGTGGCCGTACATCTGCCCTTCAAACTCGGCTTCCAACTGAGCAATGCTCTTGCCGGTCACGCCGGAGAGAATATCCAACAGGTTGGATACCCCCGCCTTGTTCACCACGTCATAACGCACCACTGGCGGCTCTTCCGAGTCGGTCATCGCGCGTTTGATCTTTTTAGCCACCGCTTTCGGATCTTCCAGCAGGCCGATCACGTTATTGCGGTTATCGTCCGACTTGGACATCTTCTTGGTCGGCTCTTGCAGCGACATCACGCGGGCGCCGGACTTGGGAATAAACGGCTCAGGCACTTTAAACACGTCACCGTACAGCGCGTTGAAACGCTGACCGATGTCACGGCTCAACTCCAGATGCTGTTTCTGGTCTTCGCCGACCGGCACCTGGTTGGTCTGGTACAGCAGGATATCCGCCGCCATCAATACCGGGTAGCTGAACAGACCGGCGTTAATGTTTTCCGCGTAACGGGTGGACTTGTCCTTGAACTGGGTCATGCGGCTCAGTTCGCCGAAATAGGTGTAGCAGTTCAACACCCAGCTCAGCTGCGTGTGTTCCGGTACGTGCGACTGCACGAAGATGGTGCTTTTTTGCGGATCGATACCACAGGCCAGATACAGCGCCAGCGTATCGAGCGTGGCTTTACGCAATTTTTCTGCATCCTGACGTACGGTGATCGCATGCAGGTCAACGATGCAGTAGATGCAGTCGTAATCATCCTGCATTTTTTCCCACTGACGCAGTGCACCCATGTAGTTGCCAATGGTCAGTTCACCGGACGGTTGCGCGCCGCTAAATACGATGGGCTTACTCATGTTTAAATTTCCTGATTCTCTAAAGATGACAGCCCAAGAGCGGGCAACAAATCGGCAAAGCGCTCCAACACGCGGTCGGGATGGCTCAGGGCAATGGCCTCGCCGTAGTTATAACCGTAAGTCAGCGCGGCGCTTGGGCAACCTGCCCCCTGTGCCGCCTGAATATCATTGCGGGAGTCGCCGACAAACAGCAACTCGTTGGCGCGCAGGCCAAGCTTGCCGAGGACCAGATACAGGGGCGCCGGGTGCGGTTTCTTTTCCACCACGTCGTCACCGCCGATAATCAGCGAGAAGTAATCAATAATGCCCAATGCGGCCAGCAACGGCGCAACAAACGGCGTTGGCTTGTTGGTCACCAGCGCCATCGGGTAATTTTGCGCAGCCAGTTGAGCCAGGGTTTCTTTCACCTGTGGGAACAGGCGACTGCCGCTGTCGACGGTTTGCGCATAGAAATGATCGAAGCGCTCGCGAAGCTGTTGGCAATGTTCCGGCGTGGCTTCCACTTCGGCCCAGCGCAGCGCACGCTGCACCAGCACGTCGGCACCATTACCAATCCAGGTGCCCACCCGGGCCTCACCGGCCTGCGGCAGGTCCATTTCTGCCAGCGCCAGATCGATCGCGGCGGCCAGCCCCGGCGCGCTGTCGACCAGCGTGCCATCGAGATCAAAGGCCAGAGCACGGATCGCGCTGAAATCAGCCATGCGTCACCTTCGCCAACTCACTGCGCATTTCGTCAATCACCCGACGATAATCTGGCTTGCTGAAGATGGCTGAACCGGCGACAAACATGTCTGCGCCCGCGGCAGCAATCTCGGCGATATTGTCGACCTTAACGCCACCATCCACTTCCAGGCGGATATCACGACCGCTTTCGTCGATCAGTTTGCGCACCTGACGCAGCTTATCCAGAGTACCGTGGATAAACGACTGCCCGCCAAAGCCAGGGTTAACCGACATCAGCAGGATCACGTCGACTTTATCCATCACGTAATCAAGGTAGCTGAGCGGCGTTGCCGGATTGAACACCAGGCCGGCTTTACAGCCGTGCTCTTTAATCAATTGAATGGTGCGATCGACGTGTTCGGAGGCTTCCGGATGGAAAGATATGTAACTGGCGCCCGCTGCAGCGAAGTCCGGCACAATGCGGTCGACCGGTTTCACCATCAGGTGAACGTCAATCGGTGCGGTGATGCCGTAATTACGCAGTGCCTGACAAACCATCGGCCCGATGGTCAGATTAGGAACGTAGTGGTTATCCATTACGTCAAAGTGCACTACGTCGCCGCCTGCGGCCAGCACGTTGGCAGTATCTTCACCCAGACGGGCAAAGTCTGCTGACAAAATGGACGGGGCAATCAAAAATTTTTTCATCCGCTATCTCCAAACGTAGGGTTCGAATTGTTATACGCCGGGGCGTAACCCCGGTTTAACGATACAGCGCCAAAAGCTCATTCACTTTGCTGCGACCAAGAATATTACGGCTGATGGTGCGGCGCGCCTTCACTACGTACAGCGACGCGTGCTGGTACCAGTCGCGCGTCAGCTCGGTATCATGGTTGGAAATCAATACCGGCACCTGGTTTTCTACCGAAAGCTGATGCGCCATCAGCGCCAGGCTCTGCTGGTCGGCCATGCTAAAGCTGTTGGTGTGGTAGGCGGTAAAATTCGCCGTCGCCGATAGAGGCGCATACGGCGGATCGCAATACACCACGGTACCGCGCTCAGCTTTTGCCATGGTATCGCGGTAATGCTCACAGACAAAAGTGGCGTTGCGGGATTTTTCAGCGAACCAGTACAGCTCGTCCTCCGGGAAGTACGGTTTCTTGTAACGTCCAAACGGGACGTTGAACTCTCCACGCAGGTTATATCGGCACAGGCCGTTATAACAGTGGCGGTTCAGATAAAGAAACAGCAGCGCGCGACGATAGGCATCGGCACTAGTATTAAACTCTTCGCGCAGCAGGTAAAACTGTTCTGACTTATTGAATTCATCGGTGAAAAGCAGGCGGGCATCACGCACGAAGTCATCCGTACGCAGTTTAACGATGTTATACAGGTTAATAAGATCGCTGTTGATGTCGGCGAGAATATAGGCGTCGTATTCCGTGTTCAGGAAGACTGAACCCGCACCCACGAAGGGCTCGATTAAGCAGTCGCCTGCTGGTAGGTGACGACGGATCTCGTCCACCAGCGGGTATTTTCCACCAGCCCATTTTAAAAAAGCGCGGTTTTTCTTCATGCCGTCAATTAGCTACTTATTATACAATTCAGAGCGGCGGATTGTACTCTGTTTCAGACAGCACATCAGCGCACAAATTTAAGTGATTGATACCCTTCATCCTTCAAGCCGCAACACCCCTGGCCGCGCACAGTTATTCGGCCTGTCCGCAGGCCACTCCAGTCATCGGTCACGGGCGGCTCTGTTCGCCCTGAGTAACAGGGGCGCAGCACGTGCGCCCCTACAATGCCTGAATGCAGCTTGAAATATATCGGGTTACTTTTTCAGATCCTGCTGTACCTGGCGTACAGGTCGAACCCATGGTTTTTTCGCCTGAACATCCGCCGGCAGCGTCGCAATTGCGCGCTTGGCTTCTGCTGAGGAAGCATAGTTGCCACTCACCAGCACGTACCAAGGTTTACCGTCACGTTTAGTCGAATACACCAGATAATGCTGTAATTTCTGCTGCTTGGCGTAGGCGTTCAGCGTATCGGAACGCGAAGCACTGCTCAGTTGCAGAGTGTAATGGCTTGCCGGTGCAGACTGCAGCGAACCGCCGCTGCCGCTAACGGCTTCAGCCTTGGTACTTGCTGCTCCCGCTTTAGCGGAAGAGGCAGGTGCCGGGGTATACACCGTGGTTGGCGATTTATGCTGTGTGCCCGTGGCCGCCGGTTTGCTGGCGGTTTTTGCCGGTGTTTTATGTTGCTGTGGCGCAGTGCCCTGAACCGGACGTACGGCTTCTTTCGCCGCTGCGCCATTCATCAGGGTAGCCGGTGCCGTTGGCAGCGTTGAAGCTGGACCACTCATGCCCTGCGTTGCCGCATCAACCTGACCCTGTTGCGCCGACAGTGCATCCGACATATTGCCCGGCAGATCGACACGCTGCTGTGCGCCGCCCTGTGCTGGCTGCGATTGCGCTTCCGTCGGGGTGCTGGAGATCGGTGGAACGCTGACGGTTTGCGGCTGCGAGCTGCTGCTCACACCGTTATTGTCATTGGTATCCGTGGTTCCGCCCGGAACACCGGTATTACCGGCAGTCAGCGACGAAGAGCCGGACAGATTAATGTCCTTGGCTGCGCCATTCTGCGCGCTTTCCTGTGCTGCTTCATGCTTGGTTGGCGCCTTCAACGCCGAGCCAATGCCGATAATCAACAGCAACAACACCAGAATACCGATACCAATCATTAAATGCTGACGCGAAACGGCAAAACGCGGTCCCGGAGCCGGTTTACGCGAACGTGCAGGACGACGATCGCTGCTATCAGGTCTGAGATCGTCTTCCGGTTTAAACTCATCCATCTGAAACCCTCCAACTAGAGGCAAAAGCCCACCACTGTAGACCTACCGTGGCACGAGCAGATTAACCCGATGATGGCAAAGCGACGCCAGTCAGGCTTTGCACATTATTAATATAGATGTAAACGGCGGCTAAGCCACTGTTACTTCGTCCGATTTACTTAGGCATTCCGTTCGGGAAGGCAAGCTGCGATCGAAGCAAGCACCATATCATGCCCCACTCCGCCACGGACCTCCGCCTGGCCAATGGCCGTCGGCAGTACCAGGCGCAATTCACCGGCCAGTACTTTCTTATCGCGCATCATATGCGGCAGATAAGATCCCGGGGCCATTTCCTGCGGGCCACACACCGGTAAACCGGCGCGCAACAACAGTGCTTTAATGCGTTCAATATCTTCACTTGAGAACTGACCGAGACGGTGCGCAGTTTCTGCCGCCATTACCATACCGGCAGCAACGGCTTCACCATGCAGCCATACACCATAGCCCATTTCGGCTTCGATCGCATGGCCGTAAGTATGGCCCAGATTCAGCAGCGCGCGCAGACCGCTTTCACGTTCATCAGCGGCAACCACCTCGGCCTTCAGCTCGCAGCAGCGGCGGATACAGTAGGCCAGGGCCTGCATATCCAACGCCACCAAGGCATCGATATTGTTTTCCAGCCAGACGAAGAAATCGCGATCGAGAATAATCCCGTACTTGATCACCTCAGCCAAACCAGAGGAGAGTTCACGCGCAGGCAAGGTTTTCAGGCAATCCAGATCAACCACCACCGAAGCGGGTTGATAGAAAGCGCCGATCATGTTTTTACCGAGCGGATGATTGACGGCGGTTTTACCGCCAACGGAAGAGTCCACCTGCGACAGCAGCGTGGTAGGGACCTGAATAAAGCGGACACCGCGCTGATAACAAGCGGCGGCAAAGCCGGTAAGATCGCCTACCACGCCGCCCCCGAGGGCAATCAGCGTGGTATCACGACCGTGCGGCTTTTCCAACAGTGCCGAGAACACCTGCTCAAGCACGGCAAGGGATTTATACTGTTCGCCATCAGGTAAAATCACCTGATCCACCATGACGCCGGCCTGCTCCAGCACCTTCCGGACGTTGTCCAGATAGAGTGGTGCCAGGGTTTGGTTGGTGACCAGCATGACCTGTTCACCCGCCTTCAGCGGCATAAAAGAAGCCGGATCGTTAAACAATCCGGCGGCTATGGTTATCGGGTAGCTGCGCTCCCCAAGCGTTACGGTAATTCTCTCCATGTCGCGCTCAGTTCTCAATGTGGTTTATCCCCGCTACTGCGGGGAACACAATCAGTCTTTCCGCATTTGCCGTGGCGAACACGGAAACCGCAATCAGTTACTTTCCAGCATGTTGATAATCTGGTTGGCAACCACTTTAGCGCTTTGATCGTCGGTGCGGATGGTGACATCTGCAATTTCTTCGTACAACGGATTGCGCTCTTTCGCCAGCGCTTCAAGCACTTCACGCGGAGGAGAATCAACCTGCAGCAGCGGACGTTTTTTGTCGCGCTGGGTACGGGCCAATTGCTTCTCGATAGTGGTTTCCAGGTACACCACTACGCCACGCGCCGACAGACGGTTACGCGTTTCACGCGATTTAACCGAACCACCGCCGGTAGCCAGCACGATGCCTTGCTTTTCCGTCAGTTCATTAATGACTTTTTCTTCACGATCGCGGAAACCTTCTTCACCTTCCACGTCGAATACCCAGCCCACGTCAGCTCCGGTACGTCGCTCAATTTCTTGATCGGAGTCGAAAAACTCCATATTGAGTTGCTGAGCTAACTGACGGCCAATAGTGCTTTTGCCGGCACCCATAGGCCCAACCAGAAAGATATTGCGTTTCTCTGCCATGTTTTTCGGTATTACTAAGACAATTCGTTAATGTTAACCCGCCCCGCCAATCAAATCAGCGGCGGGACCTAAACTGAAACCTCATGAACGATAGTGCGAGATCAGACGGAAAATTATCTCAACACTCTTGGTAGTTTGGCAACCGAATAAATCGCAATCCACGCCGCAGGAGGGAAACCATACGTTTTTAACGGCGTCTTGGCGCTAACAAAAAAACCTCGGTGCTCAATTCGGTAACCCTTGTAAGCTAAATCGGTCGCAGCGTCAAACGCAGATGCCCCGAAGGTGATAAAAAAGTGCATCTGCTCATCAACTTTAGGCGATTTCCCACGAACCGCACACCCGGTTGCTCAGGCCTTAATCAATGTCGGAGTAATGAATATCACCAGCTCGCGTCGTTTATGCTGTTTGCTGCTCTGTTTGAACAAGGATCCCAGCAAGGGTACGTCGCTGATTCCGGGTACCTTGTCTGCGCCCTCGGCGCTATGACGTTGAAATACACCACCTAAAACAACGGTTTCGCCATCTTTGAGCGTCACCTGGGTTTTGATCTCCTGTTTATCTATCGCCAACGTCTCGCCTGCCGCACGGCTGATTGAACGCCCGGGCATGTTCTGGCTGATTTGCAGGGTCAGGGTGATACGGCCATTGGGCAAAACTTTCGGCGTCACCTCCATGCCCAGCACCGCCTCCTTGAATTCCATCGACGTCGCCCCGCTGGAGCCGCTATTTACCTCATAGGGAATTTCGGTCCCCTGTTTAATGCTGGCGGTTTGCAGGTTCGCGGTCAGCAGGCGCGGACTGGCGATGATTTCCACCCGGTTCTCCTGCTCCAGCGCCATCAGTTCCAGATCCAGTAATCGCCCACCGATCCGCGCCAGATGAAAACCCGCGCTAACTGCGCTGCGTTCCAGCGGCAACCCGACGTTAAAGCCGTCCATTTGCCATGACTTTGCCGGCCGCTCATCCGATGCCAGCCCCCAACGCACACCCAGCTCGCGTAAACTCTCGCTGTTGATGGTGACGATATGCGCCGCCAATTGTACCTGCGCCAACGGTGTGTCCATCTCCGCAATCCGCTGGGTTAATAGCGCCACTACCGGTGCAGTGTCGCGGATCAGAACAGCGTTGGTGCGCTTATCCGCGACCACGCTGCCACGCTCACTCAGTAACAGACTGCCCTGAGCATTGAGATTTTCAGCAATCTCTTGCGCATCGGCATGGCTCAGCGGCAAAGTCACGCTGTGCAGCGGTTGTTTTTGCGCCAACGCCAATTTTTGACGCTGCTTTTCCTGCTCATTGGGTTCAGGAGAGACCATCATCACATTCCCCTCCAGCGTCATGGACAGCTTCCCCATGCGCAGGATCACCGTCAACGCCTGGCGCCAGGGCACGTTATCCAACCTCAGCGTCAGGTTGCCGCCCACGCCTGCAGCGGTGACCACATTCAGTTGTTGATAATCCGCCAGTGCCTGCAACACCAAAGCAACTGGCGCATCCTGAAATTCCAGCGAAATAGGGTCCTGGTCCTGCGCTGCACCGGCAATAGCAACACTCCAGAGCAACACACCCAGCCAACGGCATCCTTTCATTTTTCTTCCTTATGGTTTCCCAGGGTCAATACCACGGCATCCTCAGCGACCGGACACGCCGGATCGCCCTGTTTCTCCTTCAGCGTTAATTGCCCCTCGAGGACCTGCTCTACCCGCCAGCGGCCAGCCAATAAGGTTTGTTGAGGTTTTAATCGCAGCCACTGCCCGGCGGTGGTGATAACCCAGGCATGGTGTAGCGCCGCCTGCCCGATGGTGCCTTTCAATTGCCAGTTTACCGGTGACTCCGCCACGCTCGGGCAGTCAGGCAAGGGCAATGGTTTGAAAGGATCGCGCGGCTGCGGCTGGGCCATCAGCGTTAGAGGCAGCAACAGCAACCAGAACCCATAGCTTTTATTCATTGGGGTTCACCGCCGCAGCCTCTGCCAAAGCTGCCTGGAGAGTGAAATTTGCCATCAGCCCTTCCGCCTGCGCTTCAACGGTCATTTGATCAATGCGCAAGTTGGCAGGCAGGCTCTCCAACAGTCTTAATAAACTGCCGTAATTGAGATGCAGCCGCAGGGTTTGCCGCGGTGAGCTATCCTGCTGCCAGCGTTGCAGCCCGGCATTTGCCCGTTGTAAGGCAACCGCCAGGTCCCCCTCGGCGACAGGCTGACGAGCGACCTGCTGCAAGTCTTGATTCACCTGCTCCAGCGTCGGCATACGGGCAAGTTGCTCCCACAAGGGACTCATTTGTTGCGTCAGGCGCTGCTGCTCAGCCTCGGTCTGTGCCAATTGCTGCCATTTCCCTTGCAATAGCAACAAACCGAACAGCAGGATCAGGCCACCCAACACCAGCCACTGGATGGCCAGCAGCTTCCACCCCGGCAACCCCAACCCTCTTGCCAGCCAAAACGGCAATGGTTTATCCACCCTGCCCCCAATGCGCCACCAACGTAAACGAGAACAAACCATCCTGACGCTGCGCGACTTCCGCCAGTCGGTAGCGCTGTAACAGGGGTAACGCCGTCAGCTGTTGCTCAAACTGAAGCACCGCCTCATAGCGCCGGCTAAGGCCCCGTAAGGTGATACTTTGCGCGTGGCTTTCCAGCGCGATCAGCCACAGCGGGTCAGGTAACAGGACGGGGAGTTGTTGTAACAGTTGCAGATAACGTCGGTTATGCTCCCGGTTGTTGTCATGTTGCTGTGCCAGCGCGGTTAAACGCGCCAGACGCGCCATCGTCTGTTGCAACTGTTGATAACGATCGGTCAGTTTTGTCTGCTGATCGATCAGCGCTAACAGTGCCTCATACCGCTGTACCTGTTGTTGACTCAGCAAGCCAAAAACTACCATCAGTACCGCCAGCACCAGCACCAGTTGCAATACGAACATACGTAACCAGAAGGCGCAGCGGCGACGCTGACCTCGTGTGCGCCATGGCAAGAGATTAACCTGATACATCAGCTATCCTCAGGGCGCAGCGCCAGGCCGCCGGCCAAGACAAACGCCGCCGGCAATACGGGTAACGGGGGCCGAAGTTGGCTGAAAGCGCTAAAGGGTGACCACGGCAGGCTTCCCGGCGGCGGCGACTCATCCATCACGCTGCTATAGTAAATTTGATGTTCACTGAGTGAGGGACAGGCAGCATTCATCGCCGCCAGCGCCCGACTTGCCCCTGCAGCTTCCCCTATAGGTATGATGCCATAGGCAAACACCGCTCGATGCGGGGCCACCCATAGCCATTCGTCATCGAGGCGATGCAGCAAACCGGCTTCGGCCGACACGCCTGCCGCCTCTGCCATTACACGCAGCGCGCAAGGGGTAATATCAACCACCTGAGGCTGCAAATTGGCCTCACGCAGGCAGTTTAGCCACTGTTGCAGCTCTTGCTGACGTGCGGCGGTGAGCAGCAGGGTCGCATGTTCGGGCAGTGCCTGGCGGTAGTCCAGCGCCAATGTTTGGCTATCCAGAGGAAACTGTTTCAGCCCCTGGTTGGTGATGTAGTCGCCGCGTACCGGCTCTTTCAGCCTGGCGTCCGGCAGCGGCATCTGATGCTGTAGAACCCGCTGCGCGGGCAGAGCAATGCGTAAGGAAATATGTCTTGGTAACTGAACCCGCCATTGCCGTAATGCCTTAATCAGGGCGTCGGTCTGTTCCAGACAGCCCTCACGCAGCACCGGTTGCGGCAGCGTTTGTTGCCACCAGTGACGCAGTTGCCAGCCATTACGACGGCGTTGTGCTGCCAGGGCACGAACGCAGTGACTTTGTATATCCAGTCCCACCTGCCATGCTTGAGTGAACATATTTCGCCCGACCTCCATATCGTCAGATAACAAAAGAACATATCCATGTTGCAGGCTTGCCTTTATACTACCGCGCGGTTGTTTATAAACTGCCCAAATGACATGAAAATGGGAAATCTCAGGTGAAGTTCGTAAAGTATTTACTAATCCTTGCAGTGTGTTGCATCGTGTTGGGGGCAGCCTCGATCTTTGGCTTGTACAAATATGTCGAGCCACAGCTGCCTGACGTTGCAACGCTGAAAGATGTGCGGCTGCAAATACCGATGCAGGTTTACAGCGCCGACGGCGAATTGATCGCCCAATACGGTGAGAAACGCCGTATTCCGCTAAAACTGAACCAAATTCCGCCGGTTATGGTGCATGCGTTTATCGCCACCGAAGACAGCCGCTTCTATGAGCATCATGGCGTCGATCCTATCGGTATCTTCCGTGCAGCCTCTATCGCGCTGGTCTCAGGCCATGCGTCACAGGGGGCGAGTACCATTACCCAGCAGTTGGCGAGAAACTTCTTCTTAAGCCCGGAACGTACCCTGATGCGAAAAATCAAGGAAGCCTTCCTGGCAATACGCATCGAACAGATGCTGACCAAAGACGAAATCCTCGAACTGTATCTGAACAAAATCTATCTGGGGTATCGTGCCTATGGCGTGGGTGCTGCGGCGCAGGTTTACTTCGGTAAAGACGTCAGTCAGCTCAGCTTAAGCGAAATGGCGACCATTGCCGGCTTGCCGAAAGCCCCGTCAACCTTCAACCCGCTCTACTCCCACGATCGCGCCGTAGCTCGCCGCAACGTGGTGCTGTCGCGCATGCTGGATGAGCATTACATCACCCAGTCGCAGTACGATCAGGCGCGCAGTGAAGAGCTGGTGGCCAATTACCATGCGCCGGAAATCAGCTTCTCCGCACCTTATCTCTCCGAGATGGTGCGTCAGGAGATGATCAAGCGTTACGGCGACAATGCTTATACCGACGGCTACAAGGTCTACACCACCGTCACCAGGAAGCTCCAGTTGGCGGCGCAGGAATCGGTACGTAATAACGTGCTGGCGTATGACATGCGCCACGGCTACCGCGGCCCGTCCAACGTGCTGTGGAAAGTGGGTGAAGCGGCCTGGGACCAAAAGCAGATCGTCGACTCATTGAAGAATCTGCCTAACTACGGTCCATTGTCGCCGGCGGTGATTGTCGCAACCAGCGCCGAAGAAGCCACGGCCATGATGGCAGACGGCAGTCATGTCGCGCTGCCGATGTCCACCATGCGCTGGGCACGGCCTTACAAGTCCGACACGCAGCAGGGCTCAACGCCGAAACGCGTCACCGATGTGGTGCAGGCCGGTCAACAGGTTTGGGTCCGCAAAGTGGGCGAAAACTGGTGGCTGTCACAGGTGCCGGACGTCAACTCGGCCCTGGTGTCGATCAACCCGAATGACGGGGCGGTGAAAGCCCTGGTCGGCGGGTTCGACTTCAACCAGAGCAAGTTCAACCGCGTCACTCAGGCACTGCGTCAGGTCGGTTCCAATATCAAACCCTTCCTGTATACCGCAGCGATGGACAAGGGCCTGACCCTGGCCACCATCCTGAATGACCTGCCGATCACCCGTTGGGATCCAGGTGCCGGTACCGACTGGCGACCGAAGAACTCACCGCCAACCTACGACGGCCCGATTCGCCTGCGTCAGGGGCTGGGACAGTCGAAGAACGTGGTGATGGTGCGTGCGATGCGTGCGATGGGCGTCGATTACGCGGCAGAATACCTGCAGCGTTTCGGCTTCCCGGCACAAAACATCGTACACACCGAATCACTGGCGCTGGGTTCGGCTTCGTTCACCCCAATGCAGCTGGTACGGGGTTACGCGGTGCTGGCCAACGGCGGTTATCTGGTGGATCCGTACTTCATCACAAGGATTGAAGACGATAACGGCAACACGGTGTTCGAAACCAAGCCGAAGATTGTCTGCGACAGCTGTAATCTGCCGGTGATTTATGGTGATACCCACCGCTCTGCCGTGCTTTCCGAAGACAATATTGAAAATGTCGCGACGTCGCAGGAAGGCAAGAATGGCAACGTGCCAATGCCGCAGCTGGAGCAGGTGACCCCGGCTCAGGTTCAGCAGGATGGCGATCGACAATATGCGCCACACGTTATCAGCACCCCGCTGGCATTCCTGATGCACGACGCGCTGAACAGCAACATCTACGGTGAACCGGGCTGGATGGGCACCGCCTGGCGTGCAGGTCGTGATCTGAAACGTCGTGATATCGGCGGCAAAACCGGGACCACCAATAGTTCAAAAGACGCCTGGTTCTCCGGCTATGGCCCGGATACCGTGACGTCGGTATGGATTGGCTTCGATGACCATCGGCGTGACCTTGGCCGTGCAACGGTATCCGGTGCGATCCCGGATCAGGTTTCCGGCGGCGAAGGCGGTGCGAAAAGTGCACAACCGGCCTGGGATGACTTTATGAAAACGGCACTGGAAGGCATTCCGGAGCAGAAAGTTACCCCACCACCGGGCATTATCAGCGTCACCATCGACAAGAGCAGCGGTAAGCTTTCCGGCGGTGGCGGCGGTAGCCGTTCCGAGTACTTTATCGAAGGGACTCAGCCAACGGACTACCCATCAAGGGATACCGGTACAACGCTGACCGACCCCGGTGGCGAAAGCCACGAATTGTTCTAACAAAAAGGGCCAGAAAAATTCTGGCCCTTTCTTTTTTGAGTCATCAGTGTCTAACGTGAACCGCGCAAAAATGCCTCGGTGAGGAACAATGCGCTAACGTTACGCGCCTCGCGGAAATCAGGCTCTGCCAGTAACGCCATCATGTCGGCTATCGGCCAACGCACCTGCGGCAAGGGTTCCGGTTCATCCCCCTCCAGGCTCTGCGGGTAAAGATCGTGCGCCAGCACAATATTCATTTTGCTGGAAAAGTACGACGGCGCCATTGTCAGCTTGCTAAGAAAATCAAAGCGACCTGCGCCAAAGCCGACCTCTTCCATCAGTTCACGGTTAGCCGCTTCCAGCACGCCTTCACCCGGGTCAATCAACCCTTTAGGGAAGCCAAGCTCATACGATTCGGTGCCCACGGCATATTCACGGATCAGCAGTAAATCGTCGCCAATCACCGGCACAATCATCACGGCCTCGCGATCTGAGGGCCGCATCCGCTCATACACCCGCCGTACACCGTTACTGAATTCCAGATCGACCGACTCAACGTTAAATAAACGCGAACGCGCGACCGTTTCCACTTTCAGAATTTTAGGTTTTTGCAGGTGTTTATCCATGATTGCCTCAAATGAGTTATCCAGCGGCAGGCCACAGCATCAGGCGTGATGACGCGAATAACCAGAATAATGATTGGCGTGACGCGCAGTTCACATGCGTTCAAACGCTGACCAAATCCGATCTTGATCACATTGTGCGTTAATGAGAACCTTGGCCGCAACGAGCACAAGCAGTAATTTACTTTTTTTTAACAAGCGTAGCCAGTACCCGCCGCTTTTCTGTTCTCATCCAGCAAAAAGAACGCATTAAAATAAGATAATGCCGATATCGACAGTGCAACCTGGTTGCTATCATCACGCAGGTAAGACAGGACAGTAGGACGGATATTTTTATCAATAAGTGAGATCCCGACGGAGAATCTGCTTTCCCGTCACGGATCAGGGTGTCTCTTGGTGATTGGACTGCGTATAATACTCCACGATTCATCAGGTTGGTGAGGTTCACGGGTACAGGATGGGGATAGCATGAGCACAATAGTGTTGATATTGGCCTTAGTGCTTGCCTGCCTGATTGCCGCCGGCCTGTATCTTTGGTTCAAAGCCCGCAATCAGCCGCTGCTGACGCGTAAGCTGCCTTTTATCAAACCTACACACCGTAAGCTGACCGGCGAAGAACGCGCCGCCGTTGAGCACTATCTTGGCCAACAAAATAAGCTGAGCAACAAACTGTTGCCCGGCAGCAGCTCATTACCTTCTGCCAAGCTGGCGCTGACCCCGCAAAGCGACAACGTCTACCCGATCACCCACGCGATCACCCGCTACGGGCTGGCCAGCGATGAACCCAACAAATGGCGCTATTACCTGGACGCCGAAGAGGTCCATCTGCCGCCGTTCTGGGAGCAGTACATCAGCGCCGATAACCATGTGGAAGTGATTAAAACCCAAACGCTGCCGCTGGTGATCTCTCTCAACGGGCATTCGCTGAAAGACCATATTCACGATCGGCCACTGCCGCCAATGGTGAAGGCGAGTTCCAACCAAAACGCCTCTATTCGCAAGGAAGAGAGCGAGCACGTCGAACTGGTGAACATCCGCAAGGAAACGCCGGAAGAACACGCACTCAATCGTCCGAACGGTATCAAGGAAGCCGCCATCATCTCGGCCGCCCTGCTGCTGCTGTTCTTCAGCCTGATCAGCCCGGTGGTGGTGATCCCCTGGATGATTGTCGTCGCCGTGCTGATGATCGCCTGGGGCTGCTGGAACCTGTTCCGCCGCCCGGCCACACGCGAACTGAAAGAAGTGCACTGCCTGCGGGGCACCCCCAAGCGTTGGGGGCTGTTTGGCGAATCCAATCAGGGGCAAATCAGCAACATTTCACTCGGCATCATCGATCTGATTTACCCGCCACACTGGCAGCCTTACGTTACCCAGGATCTGGGTAAAACCACCGACGTGGATATTTACCTTAACCGTCAGGTGCTGCGACAGGGACGCTTCCTTTCGCTGCACGATGAGGTGAGAAACTTCCCACTGCAGCAATGGGGCCGAAATGCGGTGCTGATGGCCAGTTCGCTCCTGGTACTGCTGCTGTTGCTGACCTATATCCCACTGAGTCTGCCGCTCAAGCTGAGCATGGCCTGGCTGCAGGGTGCACAAAAAATAGAAGTCACCAACGTGCAGGCATTGGAAGGCACAACGCTGCGCATCGGGGACACGCTGAAGGCCCAGGGCACAGGCATGTGCTATGTGCCGCCGTTAACCAGTGGCACACGCTCTTCCAGCTTTATGCCATTCGACTGCTCAGGCATTTACTGGAACAACGCGGCCCCCCTGCCGCAGCCGGAATCGGAAGTCATCGACAAGGCCTCTGCCCTGCTGGCGACGGTCAATGACCAGTTGCACCCTGACGGCACCGAACAAAAGCTCAACCCGCAGTTGGCCAGCGCGATCGAAAAATCCGGCATGATCCTGCTGGATGATTTTTCGGATATTGTGCTGAAAACGCAAGATTTGTGTCAGGCAGACAATGATTGTGTCCGGCTGAAGAACGCACTGGTGAACCTGGGTAACGTCAAAAACTGGGGCACTCTGGTGAAACGCGCCAAATCTGGCTCGCTGCAAGGGGTGAATGTGTTATTGCGCCCGGTAAGTGCCGAATCGCTGGAAAGCCTGACCAAGGTGGCTGCATCCTCATTCGTCTACAGTGAAACCCGGCAGGCCGCCGCCGCACTCAACAGCCCACCGCCCGGCGGATTCCTGATCAGTAGCGATGAAGGTAAACAGCTGGTGAATCACCCGCAGCCAACGGTGCCGCTAAACGAATACAACGCGCTTGACCAATGGAATGAGCTGCAACGCCTTGCCAGTATGTTGCTGCATACGCCGTTCGAAGCGCAGGGCGTGATCACCAATATCAGCGTCGATGCCAACGGCACCCGCCATATTTCGCTGCACAGCGAGCCGGATATCATCACCCTGTGGCGTTATCTCGGCACCAGCCTGTTGCTACTGACGGTCGCCGTGGTTTTGGGTTACAACACCTGGCGACTGGTACAGCGTCGTCGCAGCAATCAGCACCGGATTGCCGATATCCAGCGCTACTACGAAAGTTGCTTTAACCCGCAGTTCGCCCCGATGTCATTGCGGCCGATGCCCTGAGTCATTCGCCGGCCTGCGCCCTGTCATTTGCTTATGCTACGCTAACGCTATTATTCTTATCCTGCGGACCGCCGACGGTTCGCCAATGGAGTTTTCATGGTTCCCGAGTTTGACTGGCGTGAGATTGATACCGTGCTGCTGGATATGGACGGTACCCTGCTCGATCTGGAGTTCGACAGCCACTTTTGGCTCAGCCTGGTGCCACAGGCCCTGAGCGAGCAGCGTGCCATTCCCTTCGATAAAGCGCGTGAAATTATTCACCAGGAATATCTGGCAGTACAGCACACCATGAACTGGTACTGCTTCGATTACTGGAGCGAACGGCTGGACATGGATATTTACCGCATGACCAGCGAGGTTGGCAGCCGCGCCCGTCTGCGTGAAGATACCGAGCCGTTTTTACAGGCATTACGTGCGGCGGGTCACCGGACTATTTTGTTGACCAACGCCCATCCACACAGCCTGGCGGTAAAAATTGAGCATACCGGTTTGGATCGGCACCTTGATTTATTACTTTCTACCCACACATTTGGTTATCCGAAAGAAGATCAGCGTTTGTGGCAGGCAGTGCAGCAACATACCGGTTTTGATCCGCAGCGCACGCTGTTTGTCGACGACGGTGAACCTATTCTGGATGCCGCCCGCACCTTCGGCATTCGCTACTGCCTGGGTGTGCAGAACCCTGACTCCAGCATGGCGGAGAAAACCTTCCAGCATTACCCATCGATGCGCGATTACCGCCTGTTGATACCGGCGCTAGCCAGGGGGAATTGATGAAAGTGAAAGGGAAAGGAAAAGCAACGGACGACGAAGCCGTTCGGCTGGACAAGTGGCTTTGGGCGGCACGTTTCTATAAGACCCGCGCACTGGCCCGGGACATGATTGACGGCGGCAAGGTGCACTACAACGGACAGCGCGGCAAGCCGAGCAAAATTGTCGAGCTTAACGTCGAGATCAAACTGCGTCAGGGAAATGAAGAACGCACGGTGATCGTGTTGGCTTTGACCAGCCAACGGCGCGGCGCCGACGAGGCGCAGCAAATGTATCAGGAAACTGAGGCCAGCATCGTCAACCGAGGGAAAGTGGCGCTCGCGCGCAAGATGAATGCGCTGACCATGCCGCATCCGGACCGCCGTCCGGACAAGAAAGAGCGGCGCGACCTGATTAAATTTAAATTTGGTGAGCAGGAATAAACCCTCACCGCAATGAGAGAAAACTATGTCTAACCATGACCAATTACACCGTTACCTGTTTGAAAACTACGCGGTGCGCGGTGAGCTGGTTACCGTCAGCGAAACCTATCAGCAGGTTCTGAACAACCACGACTATCCGGCACCGGTCAAGAAATTGCTGGGTGAACTGCTGGTTGCCACCAGCCTGCTGACCGCAACGTTGAAGTTCGACGGCGACATCACCGTGCAGTTGCAGGGCGACGGTCCGCTGAAGCTGGCGGTGATTAACGGCAACAACCGCCAGGAAATGCGTGGCGTGGCGCGCGTACAGAGCGAAATCGCTGATGACAGCACGCTGCATCAGATGATCGGCAATGGCGTCATGGTGATCACCATCGCCCCCTCTGAAGGCGAGCGCTATCAAGGCGTGGTAGCACTGGAAGGCGAAACGCTGGCCGAGTGCCTCGAGGCTTACTTCCGCCAGTCCGAGCAGTTGCCAACCCGCCTGTTCATCCGTACCGGTGAGTCTGAAGGCCAACCGGCTGCGGGCGGCATGCTGCTGCAGGTCCTGCCGGCGCAGGACGGTAACGCCGATGATTTCGATCATCTGGTGCAACTGACCAACACGGTGAAAAGCGAAGAGCTGTTCGGCCTGCCGGCCAACGAAGTGCTGTATCGCCTGTACCACCAGGAAGAAGTCACCCTGTATGAACCGCAAGACGTGATCTTCCGTTGCACCTGTTCACGCCAGCGTTGCGCTGATGCGCTGATTACCCTGCCGGCGGAAGAAGTGGCCCAGATGCTCGAACAGGATGGCAATATTGATATGCACTGCGATTACTGCGGCAATCACTATGTGTTTGACGCCGTGGATGTTGCCGCCTTGTACACTGGTAACACCGACGAAAGTGAGCAGTTGCACTAAGTAGCACCCCATATCGGCGGGCGCGCCTTGCGCCTGCCTGTTTACTCCGTTTGCACGTTTGCTTTTTTCCGTGTGCTATCTCTCAGTTCGTAACGAAAAACCGACTAAAACGTTAAATATTTGATACCTATCGCGGTTACTCGCTGCTGAATCCCTACAATTGGCGCCAGAAATTCTGTGACCAAGGAGTAGTGACATGCGTGTTA
Organism: Serratia proteamaculans; assembly: GCF_008830365.1. Classification (GTDB taxonomy): domain Bacteria; phylum Pseudomonadota; class Gammaproteobacteria; order Enterobacterales; family Enterobacteriaceae; genus Serratia; species Serratia proteamaculans. The sequence continues at coordinate 93,496 of NZ_WBKI01000006.1, forward strand.
AAGGTATAACCCCTCAGGATCTGGCCGCTTATGGGATTCATAACGTCGGCGAAATCGTTCACAACCCAAGTTATGACTTGCTGTTTAAGGAAGAAACAGACCCATCTCTGGAAGGTTTTGAGCGTGGGGTCGTAACCAAGCTGGGTGCTGTATCCGTCGACACCGGTATTTTTACCGGCCGTTCCCCGAAAGATAAATATATCGTCCGTGACGACATCACCCGCGACACCGTCTGGTGGGCCGATCAGGGTAAAGGCAAAAACGACAACAAACCCCTCAGCCCGGAAATCTGGGCAGACCTGAAACAGCTGGTCACCACGCAACTCTCCGGCAAACGCCTGTTTGTGGTAGATACCTTCTGTGGTGCCAACGCCGACTCCCGCCTGAAAGTCCGCTTTATTACCGAGGTCGCCTGGCAGGCGCACTTTGTTAAAAACATGTTCATTCGCCCGACCGACGAAGAGCTGCTGGATTTCGAACCGGACTTCGTCGTCATGAACGGTGCCAAATGCACCAACCCGAACTGGCAGCAACAGGGCCTGAACTCGGAAAACTTTGTCGCTTTCAACCTGACCGAGCGCATGCAGCTGATTGGCGGCACCTGGTACGGCGGCGAAATGAAAAAGGGTATGTTCTCCATCATGAACTACCTGCTACCGCTGAAAGGCATCGCCTCAATGCACTGCTCGGCCAACGTGGGCGAGAAAGGCGACGTGGCGGTATTCTTCGGCCTGTCCGGCACCGGCAAAACCACCCTGTCCACCGATCCAAAACGCCAGCTGATTGGCGATGACGAGCACGGTTGGGACGACGACGGCGTGTTTAACTTCGAAGGTGGCTGCTACGCCAAAACCATCAAGCTGTCTGAAGAAGCCGAGCCGGATATCTATCATGCGATCAAACGCGACGCGCTGCTGGAAAACGTCACCGTGCTGGCTGACGGCACGATAGATTTCAACGACGGTTCGAAAACCGAGAACACCCGCGTTTCCTACCCGATCTATCACATCCAGAATATCGTGAAGCCGGTATCCAAAGCGGGCCACGCCACCAAGGTGATCTTCCTGACCGCAGACGCCTTCGGCGTACTGCCACCGGTATCTCGCCTGACCGCTAACCAGACCCAGTACCACTTCCTGTCTGGCTTTACCGCCAAACTGGCCGGTACCGAGCGCGGTGTGACCGAGCCAACGCCAACCTTCTCCGCCTGCTTCGGCGCAGCCTTCCTGTCGCTGCACCCAACTCAGTACGCCGAAGTGCTGGTGAAACGCATGCAAGCCGCCGGCGCGCAAGCCTATCTGGTGAATACCGGCTGGAACGGCACCGGCAAACGTATCTCGATCAAGGATACCCGCGGCATTATCGACGCGATCCTCAGCGGTGAAATCGATAAGGCAGAAACCATTACTCTGCCGATCTTCGATTTGGCGATGCCAACCTCACTGCCGGGCGTTAACCCGGATATCCTGGATCCACGTGCTACTTACGCCAGCATTGAGCAATGGCAAGAGAAGGCACAGGATCTGGCCGAGCGTTTTGTCACCAACTTTGACAAATACACCGATACACCGGCAGGTGCCGCGCTGGTCAGCGCCGGTCCAAAACTGTAAAACCTTCTTTTTACAGCTTCAGCCAAGGCGTGGATCCCACGCCTTTTTTTATTTTTATCGGTTGTTATTTAATCAACGCAAAGGGATGATAATGCAGTGCAATCATTGATAGCAAAGGAGGTTTCAATGGCTACCATAACCGTCAGGAATCTGGACGACGAAGTAAAAGAGTTGCTGCGCGTTTCGGCAGCGAAAAATGGCCATTCCATGGAGGAGGAAGCTCGTATGATTTTGAAACAGGCCTTATTGAAAAAACAACCACGCTATGGGTTAGGGACCTGGATGCATCAACATTTTGCCGAGTTGGGTGGCGTTGAACTGGAGATCCCGCCGCGTGATAAAACACCTCCGCGCATTGTCACCTTTGACGACGACGACGACCAGGTATGATTATTCTCGATACCAATGTAGTTTCAGAAACGTTGCGCCTCAATCCGCACTACAACGTCCTCACATGGCTGAATGAAAAAGACAACGATGAGCTTTATCTAAGTGCGATAGTTCTCGCCGAGCTGTTCAGTGGGGTTACCTGTATACCTGAAGGTAAACGGCAGCGCGAATTCAAACATAAGCTGGCGGAGGCGGTGCAGATAAGATTTGATGAGCAAATTCTGCCATTTGATACACTTTGCGCACTGCAATACGCGGAACTTATGGGGAAAAATCAGCGTCAGGGCCGGCTAATGAGCATGGCGGACACCCAAATCGCCGCCACCTGCCTGCATTACGGTGCCGCCCTGGCCACGCGTAATACCAAAGACTTTATCCATTGCGGAATTGAATTAATCGACCCCTGGCAAGCCAGCACCGGTCGGCGTCTGCATGAAGAAGCGGCGGAATATTACGTCATGAGCAGAAAACCCTGACAGGGTAGCCTCACTGTCAGGGGATCAGGCGTTATCTTTCACAGTCTGATTTCCGTTGGCAGACTCTTTCTTCTCCATCGGCAACGGAATATAAGCCCTGATCAACAACCCGCCGCGTTCGCTGGTGCCAATATCCAAAGCGCCGTGATGACCATCGATAATACGTTGTACGATAGCCAGGCCAAGCCCGGTTCCGCTGGTGCTACGTGCGCTGTCGCCACGGACAAACGGCTGCAGCAGATGTTTCAACTCTTCCGGTTTAATGCCCGGGCCGTCGTCTTCCACCTGGAACCAGCCGCGCTGCAGCTCACGCCCACTACTGACTTTGATCCAGCCGTTGCCGTAACGTGCCGCATTCACCACCATATTCGCCGCCGCACGCTTGATCGACAGCGGATGCACATTCATCATCAGTTCACCCGGTGCCATGGCGGTTTCGATAACCCGCTCATAGCCACTCTCGGCCGCGACCACCTCACCCAGAATGCCATTCAGATCGCTTAACTCGGTCTGCATCTCCTGGCCGGTGCGCAGATAGTCAATAAACTGCTCAATGATGGCGTTGCACTCTTCAATGTCTTTATTGATCGACTCTGCCAGATAGCCGTCTTCGGCACTCATCATCTCGGTTGCCAGACGGATGCGCGTCAGCGGTGTACGCAGGTCGTGGCTGACGCCGGCCATCAGCAGCGTGCGGTCATCCGCCAGTTGCTTAACGCCCGATGCCATCTGATTAAAGGCCCGTGTTACCGAACGCACTTCGGATGCGCCGTATTCACGCAACGGCGGCGGAATGATGCCCTTGCCGACCTGCAGAGCTGCATGCTCCAGCTCCACCAGTGGGCGGTTTTGGATACGAATAAACAGCCAGGCACCGCCTATCGCCAACAGCATAATTGCCAGGGTATAACGGAACAGCGGCGAGAAATCGCCCTGGTGAATCTCAGTCAGCGGAACGCGCACCCAGATATCCGGCTGCAGCCAGGTTTTCAGCCACACCACCGGTGAGTTTTTGTTCACTTCCACCCGGACGTCGGTGGGCCCACCAAGCTGCTGAGCCATTTGCTGGCTGAGGAATTGATAGTGCTGCGCCCAGCGCAGACCGCTCTCCTCCGCCGCCGAATTGGTATAGAGAGAAATCCCCAGTTCGCGATAGATTTCACGACGGAACGCTGGCGGCACCTCCAGCAAGGTACCATCCTCCAGTTGCAGCTTATCGGTCATCAGCATACGAACTTCGTAGGCCAATACCTTGTTGAACTGCTGCAAACTGGGCAGGATGGCGAAGTTCAGCACCACCAGATAGGTCGTCACCAGGCTGACGAACAGCAAGGTGACGATCAATAGCAGGGTTCGGGCAAACGAGCTACGCGGTGAAAAGCGCAATCGTCTCATGCCTTGCTGCCGTCCGGGACGAAGACGTAGCCAAGACCCCAAACGGTCTGGATATAACGTGGATGCGCAGGATCTTCCTCAACCATACGGCGCAGACGAGAGATCTGCACGTCGATGGAACGTTCCATTGCACTGTATTCACGGCCGCGAGCCAGGTTCATCAGCTTGTCACGCGAAAGCGGTTCACGCGGATGGCTCACCAACGCCTTCAGTACCGCGAACTCACCGCTGGTTAACGGCATAGGCTCGTCTTCGCGGAACATTTCACGGGTACCCAGGTTCAGTTTGAATTTACCAAAGGCAATCACCGCCTCTTCTTGCGAAGGGGCGCCCGGCAGTTCATTGGCCTGGCGGCGCAATACCGCACGGATACGGGCCAGCAGTTCACGCGGGTTGAACGGTTTTGGGATGTAATCATCAGCGCCGATTTCCAGGCCGACGATACGATCGACTTCTTCACCTTTGGCGGTCACCATGATGATCGGCATTGGGTTGCTTTGGCTACGCAGACGGCGACAGATAGAAAGCCCATCTTCGCCCGGCAACATCAGATCCAGCACCATCAGGTGGAAGGATTCACGTGTCAGCAAGCGATCCATTTGCTCAGCGTTAGCCACGCTGCGAACCTGAAAACCCTGTTCGGTTAAATAACGCTCTAAAAGCGCGCGCAAGCGCATGTCATCATCGACGACCAGAATCTTATGATTCTCTTGCATTGTATTACTCCCAAAGGCTGTATTGCCTGACGTGAATATTGTTAAAAAACCATGCCAATTCGGACAGCGATTATTGGTATATATTCTAGTCTAAATTGTTACAAAGCTTATTCTTTTACCGAGTTATCAATATCTTTCATTCAACAAGCCAATTAATCCACTCGATATTGTCTCGTTTCGCCGGAAAAAGCGCCCTCAGCCACTCGGCAAAATGACATCATCGTCGCGGGCTGCAGGGGACTGTCGCTCAAATTAACGACGTATTTATAAGCTGATTAACCCTGACTCCGGCTATCGTACCGTCAGTCTAAGCCGGGAGTGACAATGCACCTAATGTTCTGCCGCGCATTCATCAGCGGTATTTTCATCATCGCGTTGGAACAAGCCGCGTATTTCCCCCGTAGCCATTGATTGCCGCGATCATGATGAGCACGTTCATGCCATCAGTCTGCGTTACATAAACCCGGCCAACCGATTGGGCCATTCCGACCCTCGGCACCGTCATCACGCTGCTGCCCAAGGGGTTTACCAGTCTTTATCAGCCTGGCAATGCCAGCCAGGTACTGGTGGTGATGGAGGGGGGGCTGGAAATACGGCTGACAGGAGGGATCCACTTCCGGTTAAAACCGAAAGATATCTTTGCGCTGCCTTCATGGCTCAGCTATCGGCATAGACATGACCGTCCGCGGTTCGGAATTTCCCTCTTTCCGGAAGTCGGCCGATGGGTTTTCGGTGTTGGGCCCGTGGATTGTCACCCCTGACGAAATCGGCGATCCGAACGCGTTGGATCTCAGTATTCGGGTGAATGGCCAACTCAGGCAGCACTCCAACACCCGCCACCTGATTTATAACGTACAGCGCCTGATTGCCTATGCCTCGACGATGTTTACCCTGTGGCCGGGCGATGTAATTTATACCGGTACGCCGTCCGGCGTCTCGCCGATACAGGCCGGTGACCGTATCGAGGTCAGCATCGAGCGCATCGGTGCGATGTCGGTCACGATAGCCGACAGCACACCCTGACAAACCCTATTTTCGATGCCTCTGGCCCCGTATCTGTCGTACACTTCGCGCTATAGGTTCCACTATTGCCACGGTAACAAGCTTGTATGAGAACACCGCTGATCACCCGTGAAGGGTACGACAAACTTAAACAAGAGCTGGATTACCTCTGGCGGGAAGATCGGCCAGAGGTCACCAAAAAAGTGACCTGGGCCGCCAGCCTTGGCGACAGAAGTGAAAATGCCGATTATCAGTACAACAAGAAACGGCTGCGGGAGATCGATCGCCGCGTGCGCTACCTGACCAAATGCCTCGAGCAGTTGAAGGTCGTCGACCATTCGCCGCAGCAGGAAGGTAAAGTGTTCTTTGGTGCCTGGGTAGAGGTGGAAAACGAAGACGGTGAGATTAAACGCTTTCGCATCGTCGGCTATGACGAGATTTTTGGCCGTCGGGACTATATCTCCATCGATTCACCGATGGCCCGCGCTCTGCTGAAAAAAGAAGTGGGTGATGCCGCCACGGTCAACACCCCGGCGGGAGATGCGCTGTGGTATGTGAATGAGATCGAGTACGTAAAATAGAACTGACGACTGACATGTCTATATTAGGGAGAGCGTGCCGAAGGGGTCGTAGCGGGCTTGCCCACCAGAGTGCCCCTCGGTGCGCTAGGCCCGAGTATCTCGGACTAAAATCAAACTTATAAGATTTCGGCTTTTTCCTAGCGGGCGTCCGCCGCCGCAGTACAGGCCGCTTTACGTGCCATGGCTGCCGAGAGGCGGCCCGCTTCACTGGCATTTTCCGCGCGCAATCCGTATAACTGTCCCCCTGTTTACTCACCATTATCAACAGATACCAGACCTATGAATGACCCACTGAGCCGCATTATTGCAACAGAACTGCAGGCCCGGCCGGAGCAAGTTGACTCCGCCATCCGTCTGCTGGATGAAGGTAATACCGTGCCCTTTATTGCACGCTATCGTAAGGAAGTCACCGGGGGTTTGGACGATACCCAACTGCGCCAGCTGGAAACCCGCCTGGGTTATCTGCGTGAACTGGAAGACCGCCGTCAGACCATCCTTAAATCGATCGACGAGCAGGGCAAACTGACCGAACAGCTGGCGGGGGCGATCACCGCCACGCAAAGCAAAACCGAACTCGAAGACCTCTACCTGCCTTACAAACCCAAGCGTCGTACCCGTGGACAGATCGCCATCGAAGCCGGTCTGGCCCCATTGGCGGACAGCCTGTGGCAGGATCCTCAGCAGCAGCCGGAAACGTTGGCCGAAGGCTACGTTGACGCCGACAAAGGCGTGGCGGACGTGAAAGCCGCCCTCGACGGGGCGCGTTACATCCTGATGGAGCGCTTCGCTGAAGACGCTGCGCTGCTGGCCAAGGTTCGTAATTACCTGTGGAAGCATGCGCATCTGGTCTCCAAAGTGGTGGAAGGCAAAGAAGAAGCCGGCGCGAAATTCCGCGACTACTTCGATCACCATGAACCTATTGCCCAGGTGCCTTCACACCGTGCGCTGGCCATGTTCCGTGGCCGCAACGAAGGCGTGCTGCAACTGGCGCTGAACGCCGACCCACAGTTTGAAGAAGCTCCGCGTGAAAGTCAGGCGGAACAGATCATCATCAGCCATCTCGATCTGCGCCTGAATAACGCCCCGGCAGATGCCTGGCGCAAAGCCGTGGTCAACTGGACCTGGCGCATCAAGGTGCTGCTGCATCTGGAAACCGAACTGATGAGTACCGTGCGCGAACGTGCGGAAGATGAAGCAATCAACGTCTTCGCCCGCAACATGCACGATCTGATGATGGCCGCACCGGCCGGCATGCGCGCAACCATGGGGCTGGATCCGGGCTTGCGTACCGGGGTGAAAGTGGCGGTGGTGGATGCCACCGGCAAACTGGTCGCCACCGACACCGTCTATCCGCACACCGGCCAGGCCGCCAAAGCCGCGGCCATCGTCGCGGCACTGTGCATCAAACACAAAGTGGAACTGGTCGCCATCGGCAACGGTACCGCATCGCGTGAGACCGAGCGTTTTTACCTTGATTTGCAACAGCAGTTCGGCGAAGTCAAAGCGCAGAAAGTGATCGTCAGCGAAGCCGGTGCCTCGGTGTATTCCGCCTCCGAACTGGCGGCACTGGAATTCCCTAACCTCGACGTCTCGCTGCGTGGCGCCGTCTCTATCGCCCGCCGCCTGCAGGATCCGCTGGCCGAGCTGGTGAAAATCGATCCGAAATCCATCGGTGTCGGTCAGTACCAACACGATGTCAGCCAAAGCCAACTGGCGAAAAAGCTGGATTCGGTGGTTGAAGACTGCGTGAACGCCGTTGGGGTCGATCTGAACACCGCCTCAGTGCCGCTGCTGGCCCGCGTGGCTGGCCTGACGCGCATGATGGCGCAGAATATCGTCACCTGGCGTGATGAGAACGGCCGTTTCAGCAACCGTGAACAGCTGTTGAAAGTCAGCCGTCTGGGGCCAAAAGCCTTTGAGCAGTGCGCCGGCTTCCTGCGTATTAACCACGGCGAAAACCCACTGGATGCCTCGACCGTTCACCCGGAAACTTACCCGGTAGTCGAACGCATTCTGGCTGCCACCCACCAGGCACTGCAGGATCTGATGGGTAACCCGGTAGCGGTGCGCAGCCTTAAGGCCAGCGATTTCACCGACGAGAAGTTCGGCATGCCAACGGTGACCGACATCCTGAAGGAGCTGGAGAAACCGGGCCGCGATCCGCGCCCTGAATTCAAAACCGCCACCTTCGCTGAAGGCGTTGAAACCCTCAATGACCTGCAGCCGGGCATGATCCTGGAAGGTTCGGTGACCAACGTGACCAACTTCGGTGCCTTTGTGGATATCGGCGTGCATCAGGACGGCCTGGTACATATCTCCTCGCTGGCGGACAAGTTTGTCGAAGATCCACACACCGTGGTGAAAGCCGGCGACGTCGTCAAAGTGAAGGTGATGGAAGTTGACCTTCAGCGCAAACGCATCGCGCTGAGCATGCGTCTGGACGAGCAACCGGGGGAAGGTTCGCCGCGCCGTGGCAGCAATTCCGCCCCGGCCAAGGACAATACAAACCGGGCACCGGCCAATAAGGCCAAACCGCGTGGCGGCAACAATACCTCGGCGGGTAACAGCGCCATGGGTGATGCGCTGGCGGCGGCATTCGGCAAAAAATCTTAATCAGACCCTAACCCGGCGAATGGGATGCAGGGCGGAGTTCACTCCGCCCTTTCCTGCCGAAATATCCCCGCGATTTTTGACCCGCCTCAATAAACCTGTATTTTTCTCTAATCTTACCAACGGCTATAACGCCCCCATGTTTTAGGTCTGAAAATAGCGTTGTATCGCCATCGATTAACACCGTTATTAACATCATGTTCCCATTTCGCCATTTCCCAGAGAAACACAAATAGTTACCGCTCGTATTCAGTCGACGAGATGTTGCCAAATAAATACCAATATGGGTGCTAACCGATCAAAGCTGCCGAATTTGTCGCTAATTTTTTCAAACTGGAAAAAATCACTACAATCACGTAACTGATTTAACTCACCATTCGCATTTGCGCCCCGCCAAACCGGGTGATAAAAGTAGTCCTGTCAGGCGGTCTCGATGGTTAAATGTGTTCGCCACAACTTTTGGTTACCAATACCCCTATTTTTTGTATTGAATACGATAATGATTCTCACTATTATTATTGTGCGTGTTCACTGCATTACCTCATGGATTGAAAACGTCGGCAGCCCGTCATATTTACCGCGGCGCTTCCTTTGGAACGTTCTTTTATCATCATCGGCCCAATAAGCTGGGCTCAGGGAAGGTTACATGCATCTTCTGCCTAAACGGTCGTATAAGATCGCCGGCTTCGCCAATGAAATCGGCCCAGCCTACCGCCAGAAACTGTTATCACTCGGCATGCTGCCGGGCTCGTCGTTTGAAGTGGTACGCGTCGCACCACTGGGTGATCCCATAGAAATTAAAACCCGCCGCGTCAGTCTGGTGCTGCGCAGGAAAGATCTGGCCCTGATCCTGCTCGACGACCCATCCTGACGCGGAGTCGCCTTGCCTTGGCCTCGCGCATCGCCTGGCCCCATTTCCCTTGACTGATATCACGCAACATTATGAAAAAACTCACTATTGGCTTAATAGGAAATCCTAATTCCGGTAAGACTACGCTGTTTAACCAGCTGACCGGGGCGCGCCAGCGGGTCGGTAACTGGGCGGGCGTGACGGTGGAGCGTAAAGAAGGCCTGTTCACCACGCCGCAATCCCAGGTCAAACTGGTCGATCTGCCCGGCACCTACTCCCTGACCACCATCTCGGAGCAAACCTCACTCGACGAGCAGATCGCCTGCCACTACATTCTGAGCGGCGACGCCGACCTGCTGATCAACGTGGTCGACGCTTCCAACCTGGAACGCAACCTGTACCTGACGCTGCAACTGCTGGAGCTGGGCATTCCCTGCATCGTCGCGCTGAACATGCTGGATATCGCCAGAAGTCAAAAAATTGATATTGATATCGCCGCCCTGTCCGCACGCCTCGGCTGTCCGGTGGTACCGCTGATCTCCACCAAGGCCGATGGTATTGGCGTACTCAAGCAGATGATCGACAATCATCAGTTCAACGAATTGAAAGCGCTGGTGCTCTACCCGCCGGTGCTGCTGAAAGAAATGACCACGTTGAGCGATGCCATGCCACAGAACCTGCCAAGTGAGCAGCGCCGCTGGCTGGCACTGCAGATGCTGGAAGGCGATATCTACAGCCATACTCTAGCCGGCCCGGCGGCGGCCCTGCTGCCGGCAGCCAGAGAGGCACTGCGACAACAGCAACAGGAAGACCCGGCATTAGTCATCGCCGATGCGCGCTATCAGTCGATCGCCACTCTGTGTGACGCCGTCAGCAATTCGCAGCAGGCGATACCAAACCGCCTGACCGAAGCCCTGGATAAAGTGATCCTCAACCGCTGGCTGGGAGTGCCGATCTTCCTGCTGGTGATGTATCTGATGTTCCTGCTGGCAATCAACCTTGGTGGTGCGCTGCAGCCAATTTTCGATATCGGTTCTGCGGCCATCTTTATACAAGGCATTCAATGGCTGGGTTACACCCTGCATTTCCCTGAATGGCTGACTATTTTCCTGGCACAGGGGGTCGGTGGCGGTATCAACACCGTGCTGCCACTGGTGCCGCAAATCGGCATGATGTACCTGTTCCTGTCGTTCCTCGAAGACTCGGGCTACATGGCTCGGGCAGCCTTCGTGATGGATCGCCTGATGCAGGCACTCGGGTTGCCCGGGAAATCTTTCGTGCCGCTGATTGTCGGCTTTGGCTGCAACGTGCCATCCATCATGGGCGCACGCACCCTGGATGCGCAACGCGAACGCCTGATTACCATCATGATGGCCCCCTTCATGTCGTGCGGTGCCCGGTTGGCCATCTTCGCCGTCTTTGCCGCCGCCTTCTTCGGTCAGGACGGGGCGGGCGTGGTGTTCTCTTTGTATATGCTCGGCATTGTGGTGGCGATCCTCACCGGATTGGTGCTGAAGTACACCATCATGCGCGGCGAAGCCTCACCCTTCGTCATGGAACTGCCGGTCTACCACGTGCCACATCTGAAAAGCCTGCTGCTGCAAACCTGGCAGCGACTGAAAGGCTTCGTCCTGCGTGCCGGTAAGGTGATCGTGATTGCCAGCATCTTCATTGGCGGCCTGAACAGCTTTTCGTTCAGCGGCAAACCGGTAGATAACATCAATGATTCCGCACTGGCGTCGGTGTCCAAGGTGCTGACACCGCTGCTGCAACCGATGGGCGTGCACAATGATAACTGGCAGGCCACCGTCGGTCTGGTAACCGGCGCCATGGCGAAGGAAGTGGTAGTCGGCACACTGAACACGCTGTACACCGCCGAACATATCAATAATACCGAATTTGATGCCACCAACTTTAACCTGCTGGACGAACTGGGCGGAGCACTGAATACCACCTGGCAGGGGCTGAAAGACACCTTCAGCCTGAGCGTGCTGTCCAACCCGATTGAGGCCAGCAAGGGCGATGGGGAAATGGACGTCGGCTCAATGGGCGTGATGAGCAGTAAATTCGGCTCCGGGGTTTCCGCCTACAGCTACCTGATTTTCGTGTTGCTTTACGTCCCTTGTGTCTCGGTCATGGGGGCTATCGCCCGTGAATCCAGCCGCGGCTGGATGACCTTCTCCATTCTCTGGGGGCTGAATGTCGCTTACTCCCTGGCCACGCTGTTTTATCAGGTCGCCACCTTCAGCCAGCATCCGCAGTACAGCCTGACAGCAATCGCCATTGTGGTGCTGTTCAATCTGTTGATTCTGTTCGGCCTGCGTCGGGCACGCAGCCGGGTAACGGTGCGGCTGGGCAATGCTACACCAGCAACCTGTTGCCAGGGTGCCAAGGGGGACTGTCACTGATGGCCGGCCTGCTGCAGATCCGTGATGCATTGGCGCTGCACGGCAACGTGCAAGCGCTTCAACTCAGCCGTCAGTTGGCGGCCCCGCTGCCGTTAGTGCAGGCCATGCTGGAGCGTTTAATCGCGATGGGGAAAGTGGAGCGTATCGAGCAGGATAACAGCGCCTGCCTGAGTGGCAGTTGTAAAAGCTGCCCAGAGGGCCAGGGATGCAGTACGGTGGTCTATCGTTTGAAGTCATAAGGATCGGGGCGCGGCACAGGCGCGCCCCTGTTCAATCAATCGTTATTGCTTGTCTTTATACACGTCAGCGATAGCACTGAACTTGCCGTGCTCACGGCCAGCCAGAATTACGTAGTATTGCCCGCCTTTTTCATCAGCCAGTTTGGACAGCTCTTCTTTTGCATCCATTGGCGACGTGGTTTGTGCGGTAGTGGTTACTGTACCCACTTTCTCGTATTTACCCGGATTCTTGTCCAGATCTTCCTTAGTCAGCAGGGTCGCTGCCAGGGTGCTGAAAGACACAGAACCTACAACTAACGCGGCAATAATCATTTTCAAAGATTTCATTACAATACCTCTCAATGGATAATTTATTTATTATGAAAACTGTCCAGGGTAAGTGCGCCATAATACCGGCTGCCGTGACATCTTCTGACCCCGTTGCTTTCCCTGACGAGAGCCGTTTTCCCAGAGACGAAACGCCAAAGTAAAAAAACCGTGAACGGTTTTTTCATTTCCCAGCCAACGCAGTTACCCCCCTAAGTATCGGACAGGTTTATTTTTTATCCACTAAGCAGCTCTTTTTTTAACGCTTTATTGTGCGTTTTGGCAGCGGATCCCACTTTCGGCCACAAAGGTGCAGATAATTTCAGCGAATTCATCAGGCTGGGAAATAAATGGCGCATGGGCCGCTTTGGCAATGATGATTGAAGACGAGTGTGGCCAACTGACGTCGAGTAACCCGGCCACCTTACGCGGCACTAATCCGTCCAGATGACCATAAACCCGCAACAAAGGCAGCGACAACTGCGTCAACGCTTGACGCAAGTCAGCAGTCCGCAATATTTCAAGCCCACCGTTCAGGACTTCAACACTCGGCGTCGGCTGGTTAAGCACCACCGATTTCAGCAGGCGGGCGTCCTGCCGTGCGCTTTCCGTTCCCAGCGTCTGTAATGCCAGAAAACGCTCTACGGTACGCTGAAAATCCTGACTCAACTGATGCTGAAAACCGCTCAGTACTTCTGGGCGGATCCCCGGCCAGTCATCCTGTGCCGTAAAGCAGGGCGAAGAGGCCACGGTGATCAGCCCACGTACCCGCAGCGGTTGCATCAGCGCTATCTGACTCGCCACCAGCCCGCCGAGCGACCAGCCTAGCCACCATGCCTGGGCCGGCGCGGCATCCAACACGATTTCCGCCATTTTCTCGAGCGACATGGCAGCAAACCCCTGGCTGCGGCCATAGCCCGGCAAATCGACCAAATGCAGGCGAAAATGCGGCGTCAGTCGCTCAAGCATGCAACTCCACACTTCTGCATTCAGTCCCCAGCCGTGCAGCAGCACAAGATCGCGATCGCCTTCACCTATTGTTTGCCAGTACAACGCTGTCATCCGTTATTGTCCTTTCATTCTCATCCGTCAGGGAGGACGGCTATGCTATCAATCTGCAGCCGCTGTTGGCTATGCCGACAACCATTGCATCTTAGTCGTCAGGGTATCTGCAGCTACTGCCTGCGCCAAATGGCCGCCAAACCGCTGTGCTGTCCCCGCTGCGGGCTGCCCGCCGGCGATACGGTATTGCCCTGTGGCCGCTGCCTGCAACAGCCGCCCCCCTGGCAGGCGTTGGTGTTCGTCAGCGACTACCAGGCCCCGTTGCGCCAACTGATCAAAAAATTCAAGTTTCAGCACGCGCCGGAACTGGCACCGCTGCTGGCACGGTTAATTTTGCTAAACTGGCAACGGGCGCATCGAGAGCAATATCTGAACAGACCCGATGTGATTTTAGCAGTACCCTTACAGGCTAAACGTTGCTGGCGTCGCGGCTATAACCAGAGCGATTTGCTGGCGCGGCCGCTGGCGTACTGGCTGGGCTGCGACTACCGCCCCGCCGCCCTGAGCCGGGTGCGTAAAACAGCCCCACAGCAACGGTTGCCGGCCCGTATGCGGCGGCGTAATCTACGCGGTGCATTTCGCTGCCATGAATCTTTGGCGGGTCGACACGTCGCCCTGCTGGACGATGTGGTGACGACGGGCAGTACGGTGGCAGAAATTTCCAGGTTGTTACAGCGGCAGGGAGTCGCATCAATACAGATTTGGTGCGTTTGCCGCACGTTGTAGTGCCAAGGCAATGGGCGTATTATAACCTAGTATAGAAGTCAACTATTTGAACTAACGAGCTAATGCCATGATTCGTATAACAGATACTGCACAGGAACACTTTGCCAAACTGCTGGCAAATCAAGAGGAAGGCACCCAAATCCGCGTATTCGTGATCAACCCGGGTACGCCTACAGCCGAATGCGGTGTCTCTTATTGCCCGCCGGACGCGGTTGAAGCGACAGACACCGAGCTGAAGTTCGAAAAGCTGTCCGCCTATATCGACGAACTGAGCAAACCTTATCTGGACGATGCCGAGATCGACTTCGTCACCGACCAACTGGGCTCGCAGCTGACGCTGAAAGCGCCAAACGCAAAAATGCGTAAAGTGGACGACAACGCACCGCTGATGGAGCGTGTTGAATACGTACTGCAGTCACAGATCAACCCACAGCTGGCAGGTCACGGCGGCCGTGTTACGCTGATGGAAATCACTGATGACAGCCTGGCGATCCTGCAGTTCGGTGGCGGCTGTAACGGGTGTTCAATGGTCGATGTGACCCTGAAGGAAGGCATCGAAAAAGAGCTGCTGCAGAAGTTCCCTGAACTGAAGGGCGTGCGCGATTTGACCGAGCATCAGCGCGGCGAGCACTCTTACTATTAATCCCCTGTTTTAGGGCCTGATGCCCCACAGCGGATAAAAAATGCCGGATTCGGTTCGCCCAATCCGGCATTTTTACGTCAATTACCCTACCGAAACCTTACGTCGCCGTTTGTCCAAATCCTTCAGTAACCGGTTGACGTGCTGATCGGCAAACATCTCCTCCAGCGTGTGGGTCAGTTTACGTCGCCAGTTCGGGTACTGATCGCTGGTTCCGGGAATATTGACCGGATCCACCATGTCCAGCCAGTCTTCCGGCTGCAGACCCAGCAACGCGCTGGCGCTGTCGGCGACATAACGCTGTAAGCCTCGATTAAGCAACGGGCTCATATTCAACAACGCCGCCTTTTTGCCTACCTTCTGCGGCACACAACCATAGTGGTGCAGCCCGTCCAGCAACCCCTGCTTGGCTCGCTCACGGTCGGCAAACAGCCCTTTCAGGATCTCCGCATCCGGATACAGCCCCAGTTGGTTGCCCAACTGCAGGTCACCGCTTTGCCAATAGCCGCGCAGCGTCGGCAGATCGTGCGTGGTAATGGTTGCCATGGCCTGCACCGGATAGGCCTGCGGTGCGCGAAAGCGATTCTCCCCGTCACGCTCGAAATACAGCACCTTATAGGAGTAGACGCCGCTGTCGCGAAGCTTGCCGACAATCTCAACCGGAACGGTACCGAGGTCTTCGCCAATCACCATACAACGGTGGCGTTGGCTTTCCAGCGCCAGCACCGCTAACAGATCGTCCACCGGGTATTTCACATAGGCACCGTGAACCGCGGTTTCACCGTAGGGTATCCACCACAGACGCAGTAACGCCATCACGTGGCCAATGCGCAGTGCGCCGCAGCTGGTCATATTGGCACGCAGCAGATCGATAAACGGCTGGTAGCCCCGCGCCGCCATCACATGGGGATCCATCGGCGGCAGGCCCCAGTTTTGCCCCAACGGGCCCAGAATATCCGGCGGTGCACCCACCGAGGCTTTCAGACAATAAAGCTCGCGCTCGCACCAGGTTTCCGAACCCCCTTCCGCCACGCCGACCGCCAAATCGCGGTATAGGCCAATCGGCATCTGCTGTTGCTGGCTCTGGCGGAAACAGTCGGCAAACTGGCTGGCCGCCAACCATTGCAGCCACAGGTAAAACGTCACCTGATCCTGCTGTTGCTGGCAAAATTGCTTCACCGCAACGCTGTCGCCCTGCTGATATTGCTCAGGCCAGGCCGGCCAGCCCCATAAGCTACTGTCTTTGGCAACCAGATGGGCGTGCAGCGCATCAAAGGCGGCCTGTTGATACAGGCTGTCACCACCGTCGAGAACAAACTGCTCAAATGCCTGACGCTGCTCGTCACCCGCTTTACGTGCCTGGAACAGCGGGAACGCCAGCTTTAGCGCCGCCAGCTTTAGCTGCGTCACCGTGCTGTAATCCACCCGCTCGCTGCTACGCGCCGCGGCCAGTTTTTTTTGCGTGGCCGGTTTCAGCCACCATTGCTGCGCGGCGTCATTGCGCTGGAAATCTTCCACCGCGTTCACATCGATATAAATCACGTTCAGCCAGCGCCGCGATGACGGGCTGTACGGGCTGGCGCTTTCCGGATTAGCCGGATACAGTGCGTGGATCGGGTTCAGCCCGACAAAAGCGCCGCCTCGTTCACCGACCTGCTCCACCATCTGGCGCAGATCGCCAAAATCACCGATACCCCAGTTACGATTGGATCGCAGGGTGTAAAGCTGGACGCAAGCGCCCCACAGCTTCTTTCCGGTCAGCAAGG
Source organism: Serratia proteamaculans (assembly GCF_008830365.1). Classification (GTDB taxonomy): domain Bacteria; phylum Pseudomonadota; class Gammaproteobacteria; order Enterobacterales; family Enterobacteriaceae; genus Serratia; species Serratia proteamaculans. The sequence continues at coordinate 110,273 of NZ_WBKI01000006.1, forward strand.
CATCCGGTTCATAACAGCGTTTCGGCGCCACAATCAGTCGACACTGCCACTGCAGCTCGCCCTGCCTCAGCGTCAGTTGGTGATAACCCGGCGGTAACTCGCCCGGCAGGGTAAAGGTTTTACGCGCGCTGGCACGCCCTTGTTGCTGGCCGCCATCCTCACGCAGCAACGTCCACAGATACTCACCGCTGCCCGCCAATGGTAACGCCACCGGCGCACCCTGATAGAAGACCTTCACCGCCGGTAGCGGCGTCACTGCAGTCCCCTGTGGGGTCGTAGTGCGTCCCATGGCATCCAGCAGTCGGCGCTTGGTGTCCTCAGCGATCGCCTGCTGTTGACCGTGGGCATTAATATAATCGGCAGCGATACCCGCCTGAGCGGCCGCTTGATCGATGACCTTACGATCCATTCGCTCTCCTTAACGCTTAGCTTGCCAGATGCGCTGCTGGTAGTCGCGGATCGAGCGATCCGAACTGAACATTCCGACACGCGCGGTGTTAAGAACAGTACGACGCGTCCATTCATCACGGTCACGATAGAGTTCGTCTACCTGCTGTTGAGCTTTGCAGTAAGAAGCAAAGTCCGCCAGCACCAGGTAAGGGTCGCCCCCTTCCAGCAGACTGTGCAGCATCATGTCGAAGGCATGCTTGTCGCCATGGCTGAATGCACCACTTGCCAGTTCGTCCAGGATCGCCTTCAGGTGCTTATCTTTCTTGCGGTAGCTGAGCGGATCATAGCCTTTCGCCAGCAACGCCTTTACCTGATCCACGGTATTGCCGAAGATAAAGATATTGTCTTCGCCCACCTGCTCGGCGATCTCCACGTTAGCACCATCCAGAGTGCCAACGGTCAACGCGCCATTCAACGCCAGCTTCATGTTGCCGGTACCGGAAGCCTCTTTGCCTGCGGTCGAGATCTGCTCGGAGATATCCGCCGCCGGGATCATCAGTTCAGCGACGGACACACGGTAGTCAGGAATAAACGCCACTTTCAGTCGATCCTTCACCAGCGGATCGTTGTTGATCTTTTCCGCTGCCTGGTTGATCGCATAAATGATGTTCTTCGCCAGATAGTAGCCCGGTGCCGCTTTAGCGCCGAACAGAAAGACCCGCGGCACGATATCCAGCTGCGGGTTATCGCGCAGTTGGCGATACAGCGACAGAATGTGCAGCAGGTTCAAATGCTGGCGTTTGTATTCGTGCAGGCGTTTGATCTGCACGTCGAAAATCGCATCCGGGTTCAGCGTCAGCCCCATCACGTCGTGCACGTAGTTGGCTAATATGACTTTGTTATCGCGTTTAATTTGCTGATAACGCTGACGGAACGCCGCATCATCGGCGTATTTCTCCAGCCCCTTCAGGGCATCGAGATCGTTCGCCCACTCCACATTCAGCGTTTCATCAATCAGCCCTGACAATGCCGGGTTGCATTGCTTCAGCCAACGACGTGGCGTGATGCCGTTGGTGACGTTATGGAATTTGTTTGGCCACAGTTGGTGGTATTCCGGGAACAGGTCCTTCACCACCAGATCGGAGTGCAGCTGAGCCACGCCGTTGACCGCAAAGCCGCTGACCACGCACAGATTAGCCATGCGCACCTGTTTGTCATGGTGCACCGCCAGTTTGGCCCATACTGCGTCGTCACCCGGCCAGTGTCTATCCACCAGCTTTTTGAAATTGGCGTTGATCTGCTTGATGATGGAGAAATGACGTGGCAGCAGGCTGCGCACCAGTTTCTCATCCCAGCACTCCAGCGCTTCCGGCATCAGGGTATGGTTGGTGTAGGCGAAAGTTTTACTGGTAATCGCCCAGGCGGCATCCCAGTCCAACTGATGTTCATCCAGCAGAATGCGCAACATTTCCGGAATGGCGATGGTCGGATGGGTGTCATTCAACTGGATCACTTCGTACTTCGGCAGGTCTTCAATCTTGCGCCCTGCCAGATGGTGCTTACGCAGAATATCGGCCACCGAACAGGCGCACTGGAAGTATTGCTGCATCAGGCGCAGGCGCTTGCCCGCCTGGTGGTTGTCATTCGGGTACAGCACCTTGGTCAACCTGGCGGCTTCTACGCCCTGCTTCTCCGCCTGAAGGAATTTGCCGTCGTTGAAATCACTCAGATCAAACGGATGCTGATGGGTCGCCTGCCACAGGCGCAGCGGCTGGGTCACGCCATTACGGAAGCCCAATACCGGCAGATCCCAGGCTTCGCCGCGCAGGGTAAACTCAGGACGCCACAGTTCGCGGCCATCGGCCAGTTTTTCCAACTTCCCACCGATGCCGACATCCACCGACAGCGCCGCATTGTGACGGAACCACGGGTAGCTCTCGCGCTGCCAGTTATCCGGGGCCTCTTGCTGCTGGCCGCCGCTAAACGACTGGCGGAACAGCCCATACTGGTAATTCAGCCCGTAGCCGGTGGCCGGTTGCTCCACCGTCGCCATCGAATCCAGGAAGCAGGCCGCCAAGCGCCCCAGCCCGCCATTGCCCAACGCCGGATCGGTTTCCTGCTCCAGCAGGTCTGCCAGCTTGATATTCTGTTCCGCCAATGCCTGCTCAACGGTGTCGTACCAGCCCAGGTTAATCAGGTTGTTGGCCGTCAGGCGACCAATCAGAAACTCCATCGAAATGTAGTTCACATGGCGCAGCGGCTTACTGCTTTGACGCGGCGCAGGCTGCGCCGCAAGCTGTTCGGCCAGTGCGCGGCTTACCGCTTCCCACCATTGGTGCTGGGTCATCTGTTGTGCAGAACTGAGGCCAAACTGTTGCCACTGACGGGTCAGTGCCGCCAGAAAAGCATCCTTTTTAAGCGTAGGCTGTGACATAAGGAAAACTCTCTATCCAGTAAGTGGGTCAAATTACCGTTATCGTGCCGGGGAGAAACAGTGAAGGCATCATCCCGCCTGGGGATTAGCTGGGGAGGAGGATTGGGGCGTAGCTAAAATTGTGATCTCAGGCACTTTTTGACTCCCTTGCATCATGCAAAAAAGCCCACCGACGAAGGCAGCGAGCACTGAGAATGCGGTGAAAACTTGTGCAATGACGTTAGCATAGTTATTGCGCCGGCTATAGTGGCGCAGATTGCCAGAAATGCTTTTCTGCATCTGCGTCACCAAACCGTGCCACACCACGGCTATTCCACAAGGATTTGCCTGCAAACGTAAAAAAGTGTGATCAATAGCAATTTAACTCCAAGCCAATGCTGAACCTTGTTGCAATACGTTTAACGTTGTCAGAAGTTAGGAGGGGGATTAATTACGAGCCATAAAATAATTAGCCTCACTCCGATCCCGGCAGGCGTCACGATGAAAAAACGCCATCGGGCAGGCCTACGGCGGCGGGAACCGCGCTTTTCACTCTGGAATACTATGCTGATCCCATCAAAACTGAGCCGCCCGGTACGGCTGCAAAATACCGTGATCCGCGATCGCCTGTTGGCCAAATTGGCCAGCGCGGCCAACTATCGTCTGACATTGGTCAATTGCCCTGCGGGATATGGAAAAACGACGCTGGTCGCACAGTGGGCGGCCGGCAAATCAGACTTAGGCTGGTACTCGCTGGATGAGAGCGACAACCAGCCCGAGCGTTTCGCCAGCTATTTGATCGCTGCCTTGCAACTCGCCAGCGGCGGCCACTGCGTGAAGAGCGAAGCGCTGAGCCAAAAACATCAGTACGCCAGCCTGTCGGCGCTGTTTGCCCAGTTGTTTATCGAACTGTCTGACTGGCACCAACCGCTGTACCTGGTGATTGATGACTACCACCTGATCACCAATGATGTCATTCACGAAGCCATGCGCTTTTTCCTGCGCCACCAGCCGGAAAACCTGACGCTGATCCTGCTGTCCCGTACCCTGCCCCCGCTGGGTATCGCCAACCTGCGCGTGCGCGACCAGTTACTGGAAATGGGCACGCAACAACTGGCGTTTACCCATCAGGAAGCCAAACAGTTCTTCGACTGCCGCCTGGTCGCACCAATGGAGCAACAAGACAGCAGCCGCCTGTGCGATGAGGTCGAAGGTTGGGCCACCGCGCTGCAGTTGATCGCCCTGTCTGCCCGGCAGTCTACCTCTTGCGCCCAACAGTCGGCCAAACGCCTGGCCGGGCTGAACGCCAGCCACCTGTCGGATTATCTGGTGGACGAAGTGCTGGATCACGTCGACGCCGAGGCACGCGCCTTCCTGCTGCGCTGTTCGGTATTGCGCTCCATGAACGATGCGCTGATCGTACGCCTGACCGGCGAAGACAATGGCCAGCAACGGCTGGAAGAGCTGGAGCGCCAGGGGTTGTTTATCCATCGTATGGACGACAGCGTCGAGTGGTTCTGCTTCCACCCGCTGTTCGCCACTTTCCTGCGTCAACGCTGCCAATGGGAGCTGGCCCTGGAACTGCCCGGCTTGCACCGTGCCGCCGCCGAAGGCTGGCTGGCATTGGGTTACCCGGCAGAGGCGATTCACCACGCACTGGCGGCCAGCGACGTCAGCATGCTACGCGATATCCTGCTGCAGCACGCCTGGTCACTGTTCCATCACAGCGAATTGGCCCTGCTGGAAGAGTGTCTGAATGCACTCCCCTATGAACGGCTGATTCAAAATCCCAAGCTGGCACTGCTGCAGGCCTGGCTGGCACAGAGTCAACACCGCTACAGCGAAGTGAACACCCTGCTGGAGCGGGCTGAACAAGCGATGCGCGAGCAAAAAATTGAGGTTGACCGCACCTTGCAGGCCGAATTTGACGCCCTGCGCGCCCAGGTGGCGATCAACGCCGGTAAACCGGAAGAAGCCGAGCGTCTGGCCACCGAAGCGCTGAAGTTCCTGCCACTTTCCAGCTATTACAGCCGCATTGTCGCCACTTCGGTGACCGGCGAAGTCCATCACTGCAAGGGCGAACTGGCCCGGGCGTTGCCGATGATGCAGCAAACCGAGCAAATGGCCCGGCGTCATCAGGCATACCACTATGCGCTGTGGGCGCTGTTGCAGCAGAGCGAAATTCTGATTGCACAGGGTTTCCTGCAGGCCGCCTACGAAACACAGGACAAAGCTTTTGAGTTGGTGCGTGAACAGCACCTGGAACAGTTGCCGATGCATGAGTTCCTGCTGCGCATCCGTTCGCAGATCCTGTGGTCATGGTCGCGGCTGGACGAAGCGGAAGATGCGGCCCGCGAGGGCCTGAAAATCCTGGCCAACTACCAGCCTCAGCAGCAGCTGCAATGCATCGCCATGCTGGCAAAATGTTCGCTGGCGCGTGGCGATTTGGACAATGCCAACGCGCACATGCAACGTTGCGAAGTACTGTTGCACGGCACCCAGTACCATCGCGACTGGCTAACCAACGCCGATAAACCGCGGGTGATCCACTGGCAGATGACAGGTGATACCGCGGCGGCGGCCCAATGGTTGCGTCAGACCGAAAAACCCGGCATGGCGGACAACCACTTTATGCAGGGCCAGTGGCGCAACATTGCCCGGGTGCAAATCATGCTGGGCCAGTATGAAGAGGCCGGGGTAGTGTTGGACGAACTCAACGAAAACGCCCGCCGTCTGCGACTGGTCAGCGATCTGAACCGTAATCTGCTGCTCAGCAACCAACTTTATTGGCAAATGGAACGCAAAAGCGACGCACAAAAAGTATTGATGGAGGCGCTGTCACTGGCCAGCCGCACCGGATTTATCAGCCACTTTGTCATTGAAGGCGAAGCGATGGCGCAGCAGTTGCGCCAACTGATCCAGCTCAATACGCTGCCGGAGCTGGAAAACCACCGCGCCCAACGTATTCTGCGCGACATCAACCAACATCATCGGCATAAGTTCGCGCATTTTGACGAGAACTTCGTCGATAAGCTGTTAACGCACCCGCAGGTGCCGGAACTGATCCGCACCAGCCCGCTGACGCAGCGCGAATGGCAGGTACTGGGGCTGATTTACTCCGGTTACAGCAACGACCAGATTGCCGGCGAACTGGCAGTGGCGGCCACCACCATCAAAACCCATATCCGCAACCTGTACCAGAAGCTGGGCGTGGCCCACCGACAGGAAGCGGTACAGCAGGCTCAGCAGTTGCTGAAGATGATGGGCTACGGCGCTTAAAAACCACAGTATTGCTCTGGTCTTAATTGCCTCGGAGTTGGTTACAATAGCGACATTACTAATTACGAGGCAGTCGGAAGTCATGGAACAGTTTGAAGCGATCAACGTTGAGCAGGCGTACAGCCGTTGGAAAGACGGCAGTGCCGCCCTGGTCGATATCCGCGATCCACAGAGTTTTGAAGCCGGGCACACGCCAGGCGCTTTTCACCTTACCAACGCCAGCCTGCAAACTTTTATGCAGCAGAATGACTTTGAGCGACCGGTGATGGTGATGTGCTACCACGGCAACAGCAGCCGCAGCGCAGCGCAATACCTGCTGCATCAGGGGTTTGACGCGGTGTACAGCATCGACGGCGGCTTTGAGGCCTGGGCGCGTCAGTACCCGCAGGACGTTGAAACCTCCGTATAATCCTTTCCCGACCCTGCGGCGGGTTCCTATCTCGCGCCGTTAGTGAGTGTTTTTACTGGTTTTTCGCAGATCCTTTGCCTGCGCTCAGGATTTCGACGGTATAATCGGCCGTCAACGCCGTCGGGTCACCGGCGGCTAAAATCATTCACTTAGACGGAAGAGCAATGGTTAGAGTAATCGCCGTATCCAATCCCCGCCTGGCGCAGGCCTTTGTCGACTACATGACGACACAGGGCATTGAGCTAAAGGTGCACAAGACCGGCGAGGCGGCGGAAATCTGGCTGGCAGATGACCATCATCTGGAGCAGGTTCAGCACGAGCTGCAGCAGTTCCTGATCGACCCGCTCAACAGTCGCTATCGCGCCGCCAGCTGGCAGGCCGGTAATACCGACGCCGATCTGCACTACCAGGGCTTTTCCTACCTGCAAACCCTGCGCAGCAAAGCCGGGCCGCTGACGCTGAGCGTGATGGTGCTGTGCATTGCGGTCTATATCCTGATGCAGGCGCTGGGCGACGACAGGGTGATGTACTGGCTCTCCTGGCCGCAAAACAGCAGCCAGTACCTGCAGCTGTGGCGCTGGGTCAGCCACGCTTTCTTGCATTTCTCACTGCTGCATATCACCTTTAACCTACTGTGGTGGTGGTATCTCGGCGGCCCGCTGGAAAAACGCCTCGGCGCCGGCAAACTGTTCGTGCTGGCGGTGGTCTCGGCCTTCTTCAGCGGCTGGGCGCAGTCACTGTTTAGCGGTGCCCTGTTCGGCGGCCTGTCCGGCGTGGTCTACGCGCTGATGGGTTACTGCTGGCTCAGCGGTGAAAGAGCGCCGGAACGCGGCCTGATGCTGCCGCGCGGCCTGATGGTGTTTTCAGTCTTGTGGCTGGTGGCGGGATATTTCGATATTTTAGGAATGTCGATCGCTAACGCGGCACACGTGGCCGGTTTAGTGTTAGGGTTATTGATGGCATTTTGGGACACGCGTCATCGCGCGCACAACGAACAATAACAGCCAGGTACAAGCCAGGCGTTTTAGGGGATTACCGTGAAGCAAACACAGCGTCATGACGCTATTATCGAGCTGGTGCGCCTGCAGGGTTATGTCAGTACGGAAGAACTGGTCGAACATTTTGACGTTAGTCCGCAAACGATTCGCCGTGATTTAAATGACCTGGCCGATCAGAACAAAATCCAACGCCACCATGGTGGGGCAGCCTTGCCTTCCAGTTCGGTCAACGCCGCATACAACGATCGTAAAGTGATGTGGTCGGAACAGAAAGCGCGTATCGCCCAACGTGTCGCCAGCCAGATCCCGGACGGGGCCACGCTGTTTATCGATATCGGTACCACACCGGAAGCGGTAGCCCATGCGCTGATGAACCACAAGAACCTGCGCGTGGTGACCAATAACCTGAACGTCGCCACCCTGCTGACCGCCAAAGAAGACTTTCGTCTGATCCTCGCCGGCGGTGAAGTCCGCACCCGCGATGGCGGTATCATGGGTGAGGCCACGCTGGACTTTATCTCCCAGTTCCGTCTCGATTACGGCATTCTGGGCATCAGCGGCATCGATATGGATGGCTCGCTGCTCGAATTCGACTATCACGAAGTGCGCACCAAACGCGCAATTATCGAAAACTCACGCTGTGTGATGCTGGTTACCGACCATTCCAAATTCGGCCGCAACGCGATGGTAAACCTCGGTAATATGAACCTGATCGACTACCTGTTTACCGACCAACTGCCGCCACCGAGCGTGATGAAAATCATCGAACAATACGACGTACAGCTCGAGCTTTGCTAAGTCTTTCCTACCGCTGTTAAACCCAATGGCGCCGCCCATTGCGCCCTTCATGCCTGCCATTTTATTACGGGGTTCAGCCTGCTGAACCCCGTAATTCCTGACGCCAATACCCCCTCTTTTTGTATAACTACTATCATCAAACTGTTACCTCTATCACGCCTAAATGTTTTTGTTTGGTTAAGTCTTGGCTTGTTTGTTGGTTTTTGATTACAATCATGAGCGAAAACGAACATGAAAGAGCTATTTCGAACATCTGGAGGAAGTTGACGTGGAAACCAAAGACTTGATCGTTATCGGTGGCGGCATCAACGGTGCCGGCATCGCGGCCGATGCTGCCGGGCGCGGGCTGTCCGTTCTGCTACTGGAAGCGCAAGACTTGGCCTGTGCTACGTCTTCCGCCAGTTCCAAACTGATCCACGGTGGCCTGCGCTACCTGGAACACTACGAATTCCGTCTGGTGAGCGAAGCGCTGGCCGAACGTGAAGTGCTGCTGAGACTGGCACCACACATTGCCTTCCCTATGCGCTTCCGCCTGCCGCATCAGCCGCACCTGCGCCCGGCCTGGATGATCCGTATCGGCCTGTTCCTGTACGATCACTTGGGCAAACGCACCAGCCTGCCAGGCAGCAAGGGTTTGCGCTTTGGACCAGAATCGGTGCTGAAGCCTGAGTTAAAGCGCGGTTTCGAATATTCTGACTGCTGGGTCGACGATGCTCGCCTGGTGGTACTGAACGCCCAGGAAGTGGAGAAACGCGGTGGCGAAGTGCGCACCCGCACCAAAGTGACCCGCGCATGGCGTGAAAACGGCCTGTGGATGGTGGAAGCGGTCGACGTCGACAGCGGCAAAACCTTTACCTGGCGCGCCAAGGGGCTGGTAAACGCCACTGGCCCGTGGGTGAAACATTTCTTCGACGACGGCCTGAAGCTGAAATCTCCTTATGGTATTCGCCTGATCAAGGGCAGCCACATCGTGGTGCCGCGAGCACACGATCAGCCGCAATCCTATATTCTGCAGAACGAAGACCACCGTATCGTCTTCGTGATCCCATGGAATGACGAATTCTCGATCATCGGCACCACCGACGTGGAGTATCACGGCGATCCGAAAGACGTGAAGATCGACGATAACGAAATCAACTACCTGCTGAAAGTGTATAACGATCACTTCAAGAAGCAGTTGGGCCGCGACGATATCGTCTGGACTTACTCTGGTGTGCGTCCGCTGTGCGACGACGAGTCAGACTCACCGCAGGCGGTAACCCGTGACTATACGCTGGACGTGCATGACGAGCAGGGAAAAGCGCCGCTGCTGTCAGTGTTCGGCGGCAAGCTGACCACCTACCGCAAGCTGGCTGAGCATGCGATGGAAAAACTGGCGCACTACTACCCTGGCTGCGGCCCGGCGTGGACCAAAAACGGTTCGCTGCCAGGTGGCGACATCGGTGGCGATCGCGACAGCTACGCCGCAAAACTGCGCCGTGAGCACAGTTGGTTGCCGGAGTCCCTGGCACGCCGCTTTGCACGCACTTACGGCAGCCACAGCGAGCTGATCCTAGCCAATGCCAATAGCCTCAGCGACCTGGGCGAAGATTTCGGTCATGGCCTGCATGAAGCCGAGTTGCGCTACCTGATCGACAAAGAGTGGGTAGTGGAGTTGGATGACGCGATTTGGCGCCGTACCAAACTGGGCATGTGGTTGGACGAAGCGCAGCAGGCACGGGTGAAAACCTGGCTGGCAGAACACGTGAAAGCAAAGACCTTGTCTCTGGCATCGTAACTCGCCAAACGTAAAAAGGGCCGGATATCCGGCCCTTTTTCATTTACAGCTTGATCGGTTTGATGTGCCAGATTTCGTCCGCATATTCCTGAATAGTGCGGTCGGAAGAGAAGTACCCCATGTTGGCGATATTCAATATTGCCCGCCGCGTCCAGTCATCCTGATTACGGTACACCTCATCCACCTTGTCCTGCGTATCCACATAGCTGCGGTAATCCGCCAGCAGTTGGTAGTGATCGCCCAGGTTAACCAGTGAATCAAACAGGTTGCTGTAGCGTTTTGGCTCCTCAGGACTGAAAACCCCGGTAGCAATCTGGGTCAACGCCTGATGCAACTCGGGATCCTGCTCATAGTAAAGGTGCGGGTTGTAACCGTTGCGTCGCAGCTCTTCTACCTGCTCGGCGGTATTACCGAAGATAAAGATGTTCTCCTCCCCCACATGCTCCAGCATCTCGACGTTGGCACCGTCCAGCGTGCCGATGGTCAGCGCACCGTTAAGCGCAAACTTCATGTTACTGGTGCCGGACGCTTCGGTGCCCGCCAGTGAGATCTGCTCGGAAAGATCTGCCGCCGGAATGATCATCTGCGCCAGGCTGACGCCGTAGTTCGGGATAAACACCACTTTCAGCTGGGTATGCACTCGCGGATCGTTGTTGATCACTTTGGCGACATCGTTGATCAAGCGGATGATCTGCTTGGCAGCGTAATAAGCCGAGGCCGCCTTGCCGGCAAAGATCACCACCCTTGGCACCCGCTCGGTTTCCGGATCCTGTAGCAGACGGTTATACAGCGTGATCACGTGCAGTACGTTGAGCAACTGCCGTTTGTACTCGTGGATACGCTTGATCTGTACATCAAACAGCGCGTCCGGGTTGACCACCACATTCAGCGTTTTGGCGATGTAGGTAGCCAGTCGCTCCTTGTTCTGCCGTTTGGCGGCCTGCACCGCCTGCAAGAAGCTCGGGTAATCGACATTGGCCTTGATCTCGCTCAGTTGACTGAGATCGGTGCGCCAGGTCTGTCCGATGCTGTCATCCAGCACGGCGGAGAGCGGCCGGTTAGCCAATCCCAGCCAGCGGCGCGGCGTAACCCCGTTGGTTTTATTGCAGAAGCGATCGGGGTAAATATGGGCGAAATCGGCAAACAGCGATTGCACCATCAGCTCGGAATGCAGCGCGGAAACGCCATTAACCTTGTGGCTGGCTACCACTGCCAGCCAAGCCATGCGCACCCGACGGCCATTGGTTTCATCAATGATCGACACTCGCGCCAGCAGATCGTTATCGCCCGGCGCGACCTCTTGTACGTGCTTGAGGAAGTGATCGTTGATCTCGAAAATCAGCTGCAGGTGACGCGGCAGGATCCGGCCGATCATATCCAGCGGCCAGGTTTCCAGCGCTTCGCTCATCAGCGTGTGGTTGGTGTAGGAGAACACCTGCTCCACCACTGCCCAGGCATCCAGCCAGCTGAATTTATGCTCGTCGATTAAGCGGTGCATCAGTTCCGGGATCGACAACACCGGGTGGGTATCATTCAGGTGAATGGCAATCTTGTCCACCAGGTTGTCGAAGGTCTTATGCATCGTCCAGTGGCGGTTGAGGATATCCTGCACCGTGGCCGACACCAGGAAATACTCCTGCCGCAGGCGAAGTTCGCGCCCGGAAGAGGTTGAGTCATCCGGGTACAGCACACGCGAAACGTTTTCAGAGTGGTTTTTATCCTCAACGGCCGCAAAGTAATCGCCCTGGTTGAATTTACCCAGGTTGATCTCATTACTGGCCTGGGCGCTCCACAACCGCAGCGTGTTAGTGGCGTCGGTATCGAAACCGGGGATCACCTGATCGTAAGCGGTGGCAATGATCTCTTCGGTTTCTACCCAGCGCGCCTTGGCGCCTTCCTGTTGGATCCGTCCGCCAAAACGCACCTTATAACGGGTGTTGTGGCGCGGGAATTCCCACGGGTTGCCGTATTCCAACCAGTAGTCTGGTGACTCCATCTGCTGACCGTTGACGATATTTTGTTTGAACATGCCGTATTCGTAGCGAATGCCATAGCCACGTCCCGGCAGCGCCAGCGTCGCCAGCGAATCAAGGAAACAGGCTGCCAGTCGTCCCAGGCCGCCGTTACCCAACCCTGGATCGTTCTCTTCCTCCAGCAACTCAGCCAGGTTCATGCCCATCTCATTCAACGCGTCGTCGATATCCTGATAAATTCCCATCGACAGTAAGGCGTTGGACAGCGTACGACCGATCAGGAACTCCATCGACAGGTAATATACCTGGCGCACATCCTGTGAAAGTTGCGCACGGTTAGAACGCAGCCAGCGCTCTACCATACGGTCGCGTACCGCAAACAACACGGCGTTCAGCCAGTCATGCTCGGTAGCGATAGCCGGGTCCTTGCCGACAATAAACATCAATTTATAGGCGATGGAGTGTTTCAGCGCTTCAACACTGACCGTGGGTGAGGTGTAACTAATCGGTAACGTCATAGTTTTTCGATCCCAAGTGCGTGATTGCCCGTCGCCTTTCATAGCCGCAGCCTTGTTACCTGCAGCTATGAAATTCATAGGGCATAACAATAGTTACGATAAGCGTTGATAAAGCGACAGATATTCCTGTGCCGCGACTTGCCAGCCAAAATCCACGCTCATGGCGTGGCGCTGGACGTGACGCCAATGCTTAGGTCTGCTCCACAGCACCATGGCACGCCGGATGGCGTTACCCAGTGCGGCAGCGTCACAATCATCAAAGACAAATCCGCTGGCGCTGCCGTCGGCCAGATTCTCCAGCGCGCAGTCCACCACCGTGTCCGCCAACCCACCGGTGCGGCGCACCAGCGGCAGCGTGCCATATTTTAGGCCATAAAGTTGGGTCAGCCCGCAGGGTTCAAAGCGGCTCGGCACCATAATCACATCCGCCCCGCCGATAATGCGGTGGGAGAAGGCCTCGTGGTAACCAATCTGCACGCCAACCTGTTCCGGATAGTCGGCAGCCGCGGCCAGAAACGCCTGCTGCAGCACCGCATCGCCGGCCCCTAACAGCGCCAGTTGGCCGCCCTGCTCCAGCAGCGCCGGCAACGCTTCCAGCACCAAGTCCAGACCTTTCTGGTGGGTCAGACGGCTGACTACCGCAAACACCGGCAGCGACTCATCGACCTTCAGCCCCATGGCTTTTTGCAGGTGCAGCTTGTTCTTGGCCTTGCTCTTCAGATCGTCCGCGTCATAACGGGCGGTCAGGCGCGGATCGTGGGACGGATCCCAAATTTTGTCATCCACACCGTTAAGAATGCCGCTCAACCGCCCCTGCCGCTGGCGTTCCTGCAACAACCCTTCCATGCCGTAACCAAACTCCGGCCGGGTGATCTCACGCGCATAGGTCGGGCTGACGGCGGTGATATGGTCGGCGTAGAACAAACCGGCTTTCAGGAATGACATCTGGCCGTGAAACTCCAGGCCATAGATGTTGTAGAACGACGACGGCAACCAGAGTTCCGGCACGTGATGAGGGGAAAACAACCCCTGATAGGCCAGGTTATGCACGGTAAAAATGGAGCGCGCCGGATGGCCATTGGCCGCCAGATAGGCGCAGGCCAGCCCGGCGTGCCAGTCATGGGCGTGTACCACCTGCGGTCGCCAGTAGCGATCCAGCCCCTTGGCCAGCTCACAGGCCATCCAGCCCAATAGGGCAAAGCGTCGGTGGTTATCGGAATAGGCATTCATCGACTGGTCGTGGTACGGGCTACCCGGTCGATCGTACAACCAGGGGGCATCGATCAGGTAGATGCCCACGCCATGATAGGTACCGTAGCGCAGACCAACCCGGCCGGCGAACGAATCGATTTCCGCCACCAGCACAGAGTCCGGTATGCCGTTGCGCACGTCAGGAAAAGCGGGCAATAGCACCCGAACATCGCCGCCTTCGGCGATCTGAGCTGCCGGTAATGCGCCAACCACGTCTGCGAGCCCCCCGGTTTTCAGCAGGGGGAACATTTCAGAACATACGTGTAAAACCTGCATTATCACTCCTGAGAATCGGCAAATTAACTCTGGAAAAGCAGGCTTGCCGCTGTTGTTAATCCCGCGTTGTGCAAGCCATCAGTCAGTCCGTTTATATGGCGGCAGGCTATCTTTCTGCCGGATACCTTAACTCACAACTTTGACAACATTTCGCGCGTGACCAACACAATGCCGCCTTCCGAACGATAAAAGCGTTTGCTGTCCTCATCGGCGTTTTCGCCAATCACCATGCCCTCGGGGATATGGCAGGCGCGGTCGATGATGCAGCGTCGCAGGCGGCAGGAGCGGCCGACGTTAACGTCCGGCAGCAATACAGTAGAGTCGATGGTACAGAACGAGTTCACCCGTACCCTTGGGAACAGCACCGAATGCACCACAACCGAACCGGAGACAATACAGCCGCCGGACACCAGCGAGTTCATGGTCATGCCGTGGCTGCCGGAGCGGTCCTGTACGAACTTGGCCGGAGGCAGCGGCTCCATATGGGTACGGATCGGCCAGGCGCGGTCATACATATCCAGCTCCGGCGTCACCGAAGCCAGATCGAGGTTGGCACGCCAGTAAGCTTCCAGCGTCCCCACGTCGCGCCAATACGGTGGCAGCTCGGGGTTGGATGTCACGCAGGACAGCGTGAACGGATGTGCCCAGGCCGCTTTCTGCGCGGTGATTTTCGGGATCAGATCCTTGCCGAAGTCATGAGTTGAACCCGGCGTCGACATGTCCTCTTCCAATAGTTTGAACAGGTAGTCGGCGTTAAAGATGTAGATCCCCATGCTGGCCAGCGACATCTCCGGGTTGCCCGGCATCGGCGGTGGATTGCTGGGTTTTTCCAGGAACTCTAGGATCAGATCGTTCTCGTCCACTTCCATCACGCCAAACTCGCTGGCCTCATCGCGCGGCACCGGCAAGCAGGCAACGGTACACTGCGCCCCCTTTTCCACGTGGTCGATCAGCATGCGCGAGTAATCCATCTTGTAGATGTGATCGCCCGCCAGGATCACCACATATTCGGCGTCGTAACGGCGAATGATGTCCAGGTTCTGGTACACCGCATCCGCCGTGCCCTTGTACCAGTGCTCGGTACTGAGGCGTTGCTGGGCCGGCAGCAAATCGACAAACTCGTTCATCTCTTCGTTGAGGAACGACCAACCGCGCTGGATATGCTGCACCAGGGTATGGGACTGGTATTGGGTGATCACACCGATACGGCGGATCCCCGAGTTCAGGCAATTCGACAGGGCAAAATCAATGATGCGGAATTTACCGCCAAAGTGGACGGCCGGCTTGGCACGGGTTGAGGTTAAATCTTTCAAACGCGAACCGCGGCCACCGGCCAAAATCAGGGCGACGGACTTAATCGGCAGTTGGCGTGCCAACATCAGGGGGTCTTTATTTTCAAACCTAACCATAGCTGACTCCTTTTATTTTTTCTTTACCAGCACGCAAATCGAGTGCGCAGCCTGGTTCCAGGCGGGTAAAACCGCCCGCGAATCTTCCTGAGTAAAGGGAGCGACAAGCTGCCAATCGCCTGTGGGCAACGTCATCTCCACCGCCTGCTGCGTGGCGTTCACCACCACCAGCCAGCGTTGCGACAGGAGGATCTGCAATTGCAATGCACCCTGCTCCCACTGTTGCGCACTGGGGGGTTGCCCCTGCGCGTTCAGCCACTGCACGTTACCGTCGCCCTCCTGCCACCAGCGGTCATGCTGCAGGGCGGGAATTTGTTGGCGCAGGTGGATCAGTGCGGCGGTGTAAGCGGTGAGTGAGTCATCCGCCGTGGCCCAATCGAGCCAGGTGATAGCGTTGTCCTGACAATAGGCATTGTTGTTGCCCTGCTGACTGTGTCCATGCTCATCGCCGGCCAGCAGCATCGGCGTACCCTGGGACAGCAACAGCGTGGCAAGCAGCACCTGCCGGCTGGCCCTACGGCGTTGCACAATGGCGTCGTCGGCAATCGGGCCTTCAACACCGTGGTTATTGCTAAAGTTACGGTCGCTGCCGTCACGGTTACCTTCACCGTTCAGTTGGTTGTGCTTGCGGTTAAAACTGACCAGATCCTGCAGGGTAAAGCCGTCATGAGCAGTCAGCATATTGATGCTGGTGTACGGCGCACGCCCGCGTTGGTTGAACAGGTCGCTGGAAGCGGCAAAACGTTGGGCGAACTGGCCCAGCGAGATATCGCCCTGCAGCCAGAAGCGGCGCATATCGTCCCGGTAATGATCGTTCCACTCGGCAAAGCGGCCGGGAAACTCCCCCACCTGATAGCCACCGGGGCCAATATCCCAGGGTTCGGCGATCAGCTTGCAGCGTGACAGCAGGTCGTCCGCCAGCATCGCCTGGAACAGCGGCGCGTCACGATCGAACGCCGGTGTGCGACCTAGCACGCTGCCCAGATCAAAGCGGAAGCCGTCTACATGACATTCCCCCACCCAGAAACGCAGGCAATCCATCACCCAGGCCACGCCCGGTGGCTGATCCAACCGCAACGTGTTGCCGCAGCCGGTATCGTTCACGTAGCCCCCCTCGGGCGTAAGCCAGTAATAACCCGGGTTATCGATCCCTCGCAGCGACAACGTCGGCCCGTCCATGTCCAGTTCGGCGCTGTGGTTGAACACTACGTCGAGGATCACTTCAATCCCGGCCTTATGCAGTGCCTTCACCGCATCGCGGAATTCACGCAACGGCGTCATGTCAGTGCGCAGGCTGGAGTAGCGGTTATCCGGCGCATAATGCGCCAGCACGTTATAGCCCCAGTAGTTAATCAACCCCAGGCGCTGCAAGCGCGGCTCGGAGCTGTGTTGCTGCACCGGCAGCAGTTCCAGCGCGGTAATGCCAAGACGTTTGAAGTAGGCGATCATCACCGGATGACCCAGCGCGGCGAAACTGCCACGCAACACCTGCGGGATATCCGGGTGTTGCAGGGTCAGGCCGCGTACATGCGCTTCGTAGATCACCGTTTTGCCCCACGGCGTCGCCGGTGGGCAATCATCCTGCCAGTCATAGGCTTCGTCGATCACCACGCACTTGGGCATCAGCTCGGCGCTGTCATGCCGATCCGGCCGGTCATAGCCACCATGCAGGTAGGGGTCATCGGCCACCGGCCCCTCAACCGCACGGGCAGCGGGATCCAGCAGCAGCTTATTGGGGTTAAAACGCAGCCCCTGCGCAGGATCAAACGGGCCATGCACCCGGAAACCATAACGCTGGCCCGGTTTACCGCCCGGCAGATAACCGTGCCAAACATCACCGCTGCGCGCCGCCAGCGGTAGACGCTCTTCGCGCTGTTGTTCGTCAAACAGGCACAGCTCCACCCCGGTAGCATGGGCGGAATACAGGCTAAAGTTGATGCCGTTACCGTCATAATGCGCCCCGAGAGGCGCGGCGATGCCGGACGTCAGCTCAGTCATTGCACCTCCCGCAGCAGATAGATGGTCGCCAGCGGCGGTACGGTGACGCTAATCGAATGCTCGCGGCCGTGGTTACCTATCTGCTCAGACACCACACGGCCCTGGTTACCGGTATTGCTGCCGTGATAGTGGTGTGAGTCGGTATTGAGAATTTCCCGGTACTCGCCGGGGCGGGAAATACCGATGCGATAGTGGTGGCGCGGCACCGGGGTAAAGTTGCTGACGGCGATCAGCTCATTGCCGTGCGCGTCATAGCGGGCAAAGGCAAACACCGAGTTGTCGTGATCGTCCACCACCAGCCACTCAAAACCGTCCGGACGGTAGTCGCGCTCATACAACGGCGCCTGCTGCTGATAGCAATGGTTAAGATCGCGCACCAGCCGCTGCACGCCGTGGTGCCAGTTATCCAGCCCTTCCAGCAGATGCCAGTCGAGGCTGCTGTCGAAGTTCCATTCGCGCCCCTGGGCGAACTCGCAACCCATAAACAGCAGCTTCTTGCCTGGGTGCGCCCACATAAAACCATAGTAGGCACGCAGGTTGGCGAACTTCTGCCAGGCGTCGCCAGGCATGCGGTCGAGAATCGATTTCTTGCCGTGCACCACTTCGTCATGGGAAATCGGCAGCACGAAGTTCTCGGTGTAGGCGTACAGCATGCCGAAGGTCATCTGATTGTGATGATACTTGCGGTGCACCGGGTCGCATTGCATGTAGTTGAGCGTGTCGTGCATCCAGCCCAGATTCCATTTGTAGTGGAACCCCAGGCCATTAGACTCCGGTGGCAGCGTCACCCCCGGGTAATCCGTGGATTCTTCCGCCAGGGTCACCGCACCGGGCCGCTCTTTGCCGACGCTGTGGTTGGTGTAACGCAGGAAGGCAATGGCCTCCAGATTCTCGTTGCCGCCGTAGTAATTCGGCACCCATTCACCGTCGGCACGGCTGTAGTCGCGGTAAATCATCGAGGCCACCGCATCGACACGCAGCGCGTCAATGCCATAGCGCTCCAGCCAGTAAAGGGCGTTCCCCGCCAGATAGTTACGCACCTCATGGCGGCCATAGTTGTAGATCAGGGTATTCCAGTCCTGATGGAAACCTTCTCGCGGGTCGGCGTATTCATACAACGCAGTGCCGTCGAAATTCGCCAGGCCATAGGCATCGCTGGGAAAATGCCCAGGCACCCAGTCCAGGATCACGTTGATGCCCGCCCGGTGCGCCGCCGCGACAAAATCTTTGAAGTCGGCCGGGGTGCCGAAGCGCCGGGTCGGGGCGTACAGCCCTAACGGCTGATAACCCCAGCTTCCGTCAAACGGATGCTCGTTAATCGGCAGCAGCTCGATATGGGTGAAGCCCATGTCTTTCACGTAGCCAATTAACTGTTCCGCCAGTTCGCCATAGCTGAGCCAGAAATTATCGTCGGTGTGACGTCGCCACGAACCAAGGTGCACCTCGTAAATCGACATCGGTCGGTCAAAGTCATTGGCACGCTGACGTTCCGGGGTGTTTGCTACCACCTCCGGCAGCGGCGTTACCAGCGACGCGGTATCCGGCCGCATTTGCGCCTCGAAGGCGTAAGGATCGGCCTTCAACTGGGTATTGCCGTAGCAGTCGATAATTTCGTATTTGTACAATTGCCCGGCTTTCACCCCCGGCAGGAACAGCTCCCAAATCCCGTTTTCACGCCGCAGGCGCATCGGGTGGCGGCGGCCGTCCCAGAAGTTGAACTCGCCCACCACCGAAACGCGTTGGGCATTCGGCGCCCAAACGACAAAGCTGACACCTTCGACTTCATCCAGCGTGGTGAGGTGGGCGCCCAACCGCTCATACGGACGCAAATGGGTGCCTTCGGCCAACAGCCAACTGTCGATATCCTGCAGCAGGGTACCGAAACGGTAGGGATCTTCGACGGTCTGCTGACTATCTTGCCAGCGAACCTCGAATTGATAGCGGAACGGGGTTTTGCGGCGGGGCACCGTCGCGCTGAAAAAGCCGCGCGGATCATCGCAGTTAAGCTGCACCAGGCGGCGGCCGCTTTGCTGCTCCAGCAGCCAGACTTCGCTGGCGTCAGGCAACAGCGCACGCACCTGCAGGCCGTTATCGGCCACATGCATACCCAGCAGGGAAAAGGGGTCGGCAGAGTTGCCGGAGAAAAGCTGATCAATCACGTCACGATCGGGAAGTACAGGCATAGTCTTCTTCCTAAGATTAAGAGCATGATTTATAAGAGGCCGCGTAGCCCATCGCCTTTCAGGTTGCAGCTGAGTTGGCTGCACCTTGAGATCCACAGGACGTAACGCTTAATCCATAGCCGTTTTGGTTATCATGCAATTCATTCGGTATCTAAAGCGTGATTGCGGTCGGTTATTGATCAATTCTCACCTTCCCGGCCCGAATTCCGCTCTTTATGCTTATTTTTAGCGCTGGTGAAAATTTATCCGCCGGCCCTTTAAGCATAGCTAATGTCGGTTAAAAACATTGCCGCATTGCCAAGGAAAATTCTTCATTAAGAAAACTGCCAGCCTGACAGCGTCTTTGCGCTGCTGCCCGCATGGAGGAGGGCTGATGACCTGTGTGCTTTCTCTGGTTGGCAGCCAGTTAGTCCATAACGCGCCGAAACGGAGAAAACGGAGAAAACGGAGAAAACGGAAGAAAATAAGGCTTTTGGGGGCTGAAAGAGCTCAGCCCCCGGGAAGTACGGTTCAGGTTTACAGCAGGATGCGCAGCATGCGGCGCAGCGGCTCGGCAGCACCCCACAGCAACTGGTCACCTACGGTGAACGCAGACAGATATTCCGGCCCCATATTCAGCTTGCGCAGGCGACCGACCGGCGTATTCAGCGTCCCGGTAACCGCTGCCGGCGTCAGTTCACGCATGGTCAGCTCACGGTCGTTCGGGATCACCCGCACCCAGTCATTGTGGGTCGCCAGCATCTGTTCGATTTCCGGCAGTGGGACGTCTTTTTTCAACTTCAGGGTAAACGCCTGACTATGGCAGCGCAGCGCGCCGACGCGCACGCACAAGCCGTCGACCGGGATCACCAGGCCGCTGTTGAGGATTTTGTTGGTTTCCGCCTGGCCTTTCCACTCTTCACGGCTCTGGCCGTTATCGAGCTGCTTGTCGATCCACGGGATCAGGCTGCCGGCCAACGGCACACCAAAGTTATCGGTCGGCAGTTTGCCGCTGCGGGTGGCCGCAGTGACTTTACGTTCGATATCCAGAATTGCCGAAGCCGGATCCTGCAGCTCTTTCGCCACGTCGGCGTGCAGCATGCCCATTTGGGTCAGCAGTTCACGCATGTGACGTGCGCCACCGCCGGAAGCCGCCTGATAGGTCGCCACAGACGCCCACTCCACCAGATCATTGGCGAACAGACCGCCCAACGACATCAGCATCAGGCTGACGGTGCAGTTGCCGCCGACAAAGGTCTTGACGCCTTTATCCAGGCCCTGCTGGATCAGCGCACGGTTGACCGGATCCAGGATGATAATCGCGTCATCCTGCATACGCAGAGAAGAAGCGGCGTCGATCCAGTACCCCTGCCAGCCGCTTTCACGCAGCTTCGGGTAAATTTCGTTGGTATAATCGCCGCCCTGGCAGGTAATAATAATGTCGAGTGCGCTCAATGCATCAACATCGTAGGCATCCTGCAGCGTGCCCTGCTGGCCGCCGAAGGTTGGCGCCGCCAAACCGTGTTGCGAGGTGGAGAAAAAGACCGGGCGGATGGCGTCAAAATCGCGCTCTTCCGTCATGCGTTGCATGAGTACGGAGCCGACCATTCCGCGCCAACCGATGAAACCAACGTTTTTCATAATGACTGTCCTGCCTTGGAGGATGACTGCTATAAGTTGTGTGCAATATCTCCCCACCTTACAAAATGTCGGCGCAGGCGCAAAGTGAATTTATTCGATGGGTGAGCGATTCTCAGCAATCCTTCTTATATACCTGAGAGATGAGCCAACGGGTCGCTTGGCTGTAACTTGAAAGCCATAGGGTATAGGTTATTAAGCGGTCGGGATGGCCGACGCGTTTTTCAGATTCAGAGGTAATGATGATAGAGATGGTTTCGGTCACGGTATTGCTGTTTTTAATCATGGATCCACTGGGCAATTTGCCGATTTTTATGTCGGTACTCAAGCACCTGGAGCCGCGCCGCCGCCGGGTGGTGCTGATCCGCGAACTGCTGATCGCCCTGCTGCTGATGCTGATTTTCTTGTTTGCCGGTGAGAAAATTCTGGCGTTCCTTAACCTGCGCACCGAGACCGTGTCGATTTCCGGTGGGATCATTCTGTTCCTGATCGCCATCAAGATGATTTTCCCTTCGCAGGAAGGTGACAGTAGCGGGCTTTCCGCCGGTGAAGAACCCTTCCTGGTCCCACTGGCCATCCCGTTGGTCGCCGGCCCTTCGATTCTGGCCTCGCTGATGCTGCTTTCACACCAGTATCCAAACCAGATTTCATATCTGGTGGTGGCACTGCTGATTGCCTGGGGGATTTCCGCCGCCATTCTACTGATGTCGAACCTGTTCCTGCGCCTGCTGGGTAGCAAAGGTGTGAGCGCGCTGGAGAGGCTAATGGGACTGATTCTGGTGATGCTGTCTACCCAGATGTTCCTGGATGGTGTGCGCGCTTACATGAAGTTGTAGTGAATATCCGGGCGCCTGTTCGGCGCCAAGAGGTCGCGGCAGCCCGGATTACTGGGCTGCAACGCGCCGAATATAAGCCAGGGTATCGGCCACCACGCCGTCCAGCGGCTGGTCAATCTCGATCGCCTGCACGTCCGTCTCCTGCGCACCCGGCTCTTCCAGGGTGGCGAATTGAGAAACCAGCATCTGTGGCTTGAAGAAATGGCCCTTGCGCTGCTTCAAACGCTCTTCAATCACCGCCTTGTCACCTTTCAAATAGATGAAATGCAGATTGCGATTGCCTTCACGCAGACGGTCGCGATAGCTTTTTTTAAGCGCCGAACACACCAGCAAAGAAACGTCGTTGGTGCGTTCCATGGCAAAGATGGCGTCATTCAACGCCGCCAACCACGGAGCACGATCGTTATCGTCCAACGCATGCCCGGCGGCCATTTTATTAATATTGGCACGCGGATGCAGGTAGTCACCGTCCAGCATCGCAGCACTGGCTTCATGGGCAACGGCGCTGGCCACCGCGGATTTACCGCTGCCTGAAACGCCCATCAAAATAAATACGTGGTGCTGTGGATTACTCATATTTCATGCCCTTATGGGATCAGATGACGCTGACGGCGTCATCAAAAGCGCCCCAAACTCAAAATGGTTTCCGATACCGCCCTGGGCACCGGAAACCTCACTATACCCAACAAATTTATACCCTATGAATTTCAAGTTGGCCGCTCTAGCGCGTCCATGCGCTCGCGGCATTTGTACATCCCTGTACAGCACAGCTAGGCGGCCAGCTCGCTCATCCCCAGGCGCTTACTTGAGTAAGTAACTGGGGTGAGCGAGTGCAGGTAACAACGCTGCGGCTTGAAAGGCGACGGGTATTTTATACGACCGTCGCCAGCAGCAGACAGCCCACCAAACCACAGACTGAAATGATGGTTTCCAGCACCGACCAGGACTTGATGGTTTCCATGATGCTCAGGTTGAAGTACTCCTTGAACAACCAGAAACCCGGGTCGTTGACGTGAGAGAAAATCACGCTGCCGGAACCGACCGCAATGACCATCAGTTCCGGGCTGACGCCGGTAGTGGCGATCAGCGGAGCTACGATGCCCCCCGCGGTGATTGCCGCCACGGTAGCCGAGCCCAACGCCAGACGCAGCGCGGCAGCAATCGACCATGCCATCAGAATTGGCGAGACGTTACTGCCTTCCATCAGCGCGGCAATGTATTTCTCTACGCCACTGTCGACCAGCACCTGCTTAAACGCACCGCCACCGCCGATGATCAACAGCATCATGGCGATAATTTTGATCGAGTCGGTGATGGTCCCCATCACTTCATCCATGGTACGGCCACGGTTCAGACCAAAGGTAAAGATGGCGATCAGCACCGCAATCAGCGTTGCCATCACCGGATCACCGAAGAACTCGGCAAAGCGCAGTACGCTGTGGCCCTTCGGCAGCACCATTTCGGCTACCGCACGCAGCGCCATCAGGATCACCGGCACCAGAGAAGTCGCAACGCTGATACCAAAGCTTGGCATTTCCGCTTCGGTGAAGATTTTTGGGTTATACAGGCCTTCCGGTACCGGCTTGTCGATGCCTTTCAGGAAGCGAGCGTAAACCGGGCCGGCCAGGATCACCGTTGGAATAGCCAACAGCGTGCCGTACAGCAGGGTTTTGCCCATATCGGCATGGAAAATGGTGGCAATCGCCGTTGGGCCAGGGTGCGGCGGCAGGAAACCGTGGGTGACCGACAGCGCAGCCGCCATAGGCACACCGACATACAGCAATGGCACGCGGGCAGAAGCGGCGATACTGAATACCAGCGGCAACAGCAGTACAAAGCCGACTTCATAGAACAGGGCAAAGCCGACGGTAAAACCGGTCAGCACCACTGCCCACTGAATGTGTTTTTTACCGAACTTGTCGATAAGCGTAGTGGCGATGCGCTGAGCACCACCGCAGTCCGCCAGCAGCTTGCCGAGCATGGCACCGAAGCCCATGATCAGCGCCAGGCTGCCCAGCGTGCCGCCAACGCCGGCCTTGATGGAGCCGATCACTTTATCGACTGGCATACCCTGGGTGATACCGACCGCCAGAGCAACCAGAATCAGAGAGATAAAGCCGTTCAGCTTAAAGCGAATCATCAGCAGCAGCAGCAGCGCTACGCCGCCTGCAACAATCACTAATGGCATAATTTTTCTCCAACCTTTTTATCGCAGACCTCTTTACGATAGGCCGTAAAGCACGCGTTTGTTTTATTTTTAGGCTCTTCCCGGTGTTAGAAGACGAGCTGTAGGTGGTGCTGAGGCAAAGGTTCTATCTGGATCAATATCACCGCTCGCTCATTGTTACCGGTATCATGATACCGGTAACAACCCGATCGCCGGAACCGGGTAACGGGCTAAAATTCGCGTTCTGGGATAGAGATCAAACTTATGGGGGTAACAGGCGACAAGCTTACAGAGAGGAATGAAAACGCGCCGGACGGCGCGGTTGCAGAATTAAAATTGCTCAAACAAAGGCTTAAAACCGATCAGATGCTGCCACCGGGGATCACGGTGAAACCGACGTCAACCATACGTGGGCTGACCGTTTCACCCCGCAGTCGGGCCAGCAGACGTTCGGCGCCGATTTGCCCCATGCGTTCACGCGGCGTCAACACGCTCGCCAGCTTCGGCACCATCACCTGGCCGATATCGTGGCCGTGGAAGCCAGCAATTGCCATATCTTTAGGGATCGACAACCCCTGCCGCTGACACTCGAAGGTTGCCCCGATTGCCAGGTCATCGTTGGTGCAGAAAATACTGTCAATTTGCGGGTAGTCGCGCTGCGCCTGACGCAGTAACTCCCCCCCGGCGGAATAGGACGACGAACGCGCAGTCATCACGCTGTACGGCTGCAGGCCAGATTCACGCATCGCCTGCTCGTAGCCCTGCTGTTTGATAATGGTACGCTCATCCTGACGCGCGCCAAAATACACCACGTGGCGATGGCCATGCGCAATGATTTGCTGGGTCATCTGGCGCGCCGCTTCAAAGTTATTGAAGCCGACCGCCAGATCGATGCACGGCGAAACGCAGTCCATCAGCTCCACTACCGGGATACCCGCCACCTCGATCATCTTCATGGTGCGCGCCGTATGGTGGCGTTCAGACAGGATCAATCCATCAATATTGTAAGACAGCAGCGAGGTCAGCCGCTGTTCTTCACGCTCCGGCAAATAACCGTAGTGCGCCAGCATGGTCTGGTAATTGTGCGCATCCGTGACACTCTCAATGCCGCGCAACACTTCGGCAAACACCTGGTTGGTCAACGACGGCAGCAAGACGCCAATGGCGCGACTGGTGGAGTTGGAAAGGATATCCGGCGCACGGTTGGGAATGTAGCCCAGCTCATCAAGCGCGACGGCAATTTTTTGCTGCAAGACGGCAGAAACCTGATCGGGATTACGCAGATAACGGCTCACCGTCATCTTGGTCACGCCAACCTTGTCTGCAACATCTTGGAGTACCGGCCGTTTTTTCTTCATTATCAATGAACTGGCTAACCGTGAATGGGCGCTCATTTTAGCAAAAAAAAACCGGGGCCGATATTGTTGGTTATGGAAGGGTACAACGTAAAAAGGGCTCACCCCGTGAGCCCTTGATATTTACCGCTTAATCAGACTGGCGGCAGATCGAACAGTAAGATTTCACTGTCTTCATCGGCTTTAATCGACAGTGCAGTTTCATCCCACACCGCGAAAGCATCGCTGGTACCGGCCTGCTGACCGTTGACCACCACCTTACCGCGTACCACCTGAACCCAAACGCGACGCCCGGCTTCAATCGGGCATTCCGCCTGCTCGTCTTTGCTCAACGCCCAACGGGACAATGTCATGTCCTGGAACACCTTCAGCGAACCATCACGTGCATCCGGCGACAGCACCAGTTGACGGCCCTGTGGCGCATCAAACATGCGTTGCTCATAGCGCGGCTCCAACCCAACCTGATCGGGAATGATCCAAATCTGGTACAGGTGCAAAGGACGATCGCTGTTGCCGTTGTACTCGGAGTGGCGCACCCCGGTGCCGGCACTCATGATCTGGAATTCACCGGCCTGGATCTGTTCTTTATTACCCATGCTGTCCTGATGTTCTACCGTGCCGCTCAGCACGTAGGTCAGGATTTCCATGTCTTTATGCGGATGGGTGCCGAACCCCTGCCCTGCATCGATCATATCTTCGTTGATCACCCGCAGCGCCGAAAAGCCCATAAAATCAGGGTCGTGATAGTTGGCAAATGAGAAGGTGTGCCAGCTATCCAGCCAACCATGATTGGCATGACCACGATCTTCTGCCTTACGTAAGTAAATCATATTCAACTCTCCTCAATGTTTTTTACAGTCTAGTCCTGACAGCAGAATATGAAAGCACAAAAAACTCTTCGCTCTGTTCAAAAAATTAGATGGAGTTTTGAAGCGATTAACAGTGGATTTGTTGAGGACTCGCAGGGGTGGAAAACAGGCAAAAAAAAAGCCAGCACCCGAGCTGGCTAAGTAATACTTGGAAGCAATGTGAGCAATGTCGTGCCTTCGCAGCGAGGGTACCAAAGGTTGATACTCTCCCCGGAACGCATCGCAATAATAATCATTATCATTCGCACCTGTAAAGCGTTTTTTTAACCAATACGTAATAATATTGACTCGATACATTAAACGGATAAATTCAGAGGTTATTCAACCGGTAAGCCAAAGGAGCAGCGCAATGAGCGAAATAGTGGTTCGTCACGTGGAAACGGCAGATGCCAAAGCCCTTCATCAGCTTTACTCTCAGCCAAAGGCTTACCGTGACACACTGCATCTTCCGCTACCTTCAGTCGAGTTGTGGCACAAGCGCCTAGCCAACCTCGAACCGGGTACCCATAACCTGGTGGCCTGTATCGACGGGCAGATCGTCGGCCAGTTGGGCCTGATGCTCAATCAGCGCGTGCGTCGTCGTCACGTGGCGAGCTTTGGCATTGGTGTCGACGATCGTCATCAGGGTAAAGGCGTCGGCAGCAGTCTGATGAAGGCGATGATCGACCTTTGTGATAATTGGGCGGCCATCGAACGCATCGAACTGACGGTGTTTACCGACAACCAGGCCGCCATTGCGCTATACCGCAAGTTCGGTTTTGAAATTGAAGGCACCAGCCGCGCCTACGCTATACGCGACGGCGAACTGGTCGACTCCCATCACATGGCGCGTTTTCGCAGCGAACAGCAGAAAAAACCTTCATTATGAGTGAAAACAATAGTGGAACCGGGGCGGATAACCGCCCCTTAACCGTCAGCCGCCGCACCTTTGTGCAAACGCTGGCCTGCGTAACGGGTGCTATCGGCATCCTTTCTCCCACCACCTTCCTGGGGGCCGCGATGCCAACTTCTCCTGCCGTACGTACCGGCACCCGTAACCTGATTACCGACGTGCCCGGCCTGCGGGTCGGTGTCGCCCAGGACAGCAGGGTGCGTACCGGCACCACGGTGATCTTGCCGGATCGCCCGGCGAACGCTGCAGTCGACGTGCGCGGCGGCGGCCCGGCAACCCGTGAAACCGATGCGCTGGGGGAAGATAACCTGGTGCAGACCATCGATGCGTTAGTGCTGAGCGGTGGCTCGGTGTATGGCCTGGCCGCAGCCGACGGCGTGGCTGCCTGGCTGGGGCAACAAGGCAAAGGCTATGCCCTGCGCCCGGCCCCAGGCGTGCCGGTTTCCCCGATAGTGCCCACCGCCTGCCTGTATGATCTTAGTAACGCGGGCGACAAAGACTGGCAGTTGAATCCACCTTATCGCCAACTGGGGATAGAAGCCGCGAGCAAGGCAGGCCATGATTTCCCACTCGGTACCGTGGGCGCAGGCTATGGCGCCATGACCGGCATGAGCAAGCTGAAAGGCGGACTGGGTTCGGCTTCGATCGTCGCGGCTAACGGCGCGACCGTCGGCGCTCTGGTGGCGGTCAACAGCCTGGGATCGGTGGTGGCTCCCGGCACTCGCGCCTTCTGGGCCACACCCTATGAAATCAACGGTGAGTTTGGTAACGGCGGCCCCGCAGCGCTGGCACAACTGCACGGACAGGGGGAAGACTGGATGCCGGAAGAGCCGACAGGCGGCAGAAAAAACACCACCCTGGCCTGCATCGCCACCGATTTGGCTTTGACCCGGGTAGAACTTAAACGCGTGGCGATCATGGCACAGGACGGCATGGCGCGTGCTATCCGCCCACTGCACAGCCCGTTCGACGGTGACGTGGTGTTTGCCCTATCCACCGGCCAACGTGAAGTCGAAGGCAGCCGAGAACTGGCGGTGCTGCAAATTGGCGCACTGGCGGCGGACACCCTGGCACGGGCGATCGCCCGTGGCGTTTACGCCGCAACCCCATGGCCCGGCGGGCAGGTCACCACCTGGAAAACCCTCGCCTGACACCCACCAAGAATAAAAAGGGGCGCATTGATTGCTCAAGCGCCCCTCCCAGACCTCTGCCGGATTAAATGCCGGCGGTCTCTTTGATATAGCGGCGTGCCTTCACCGCATACTCAAACGGGTTGGCCAACGCCGGATCCTGCTCAGCCTCCACCACCATCCAGCCTTTGTAACCGCGCTCATCCAGCAGTTTAAATACCGGCAGGAAGTCGATCACCCCGTCCCCTGGCACGGTGAAGGTGCCTTTCTTCACGCCATCGAGGAAGCTCAGTTTGTTGGCCTTCACTTCTGCTACCACTTCGTCACGCACATCCTTCAAATGCACATGGTTGATGCGCGGCAGGTATTTTTCCAGGATCGCCATCATCGCCTGTTGGCTGCCTTCGGAGTAGTAGGCATGGCCGGTATCAAACAGCAGGTAGACGTCGTCGTTCACCATGCTCATGTAGCGGTCAATCTCGGCGGTAGTCTGAATACCGGTGCCCATATGGTGGTGCAGGCAGACCTGCATCCCCTTACCCGCGGCAATTTTAGCCAGCTCATTGTAGCCCTCGGCCACCCGCTGCCACTCTTCATCAGTAAAATACGGCTTCTCTTCGAACACCCCTTTGCTGGTGCCCTGAATACTCTTGCTCTGCTCGGAACAGCCAATCACTTTGGCCCCCATCGCATGCAGGAAATTCATATGGTTAATAAATTCATCGATGGTTTTTTCTTTCAGGCCATCGGCGAAGAAGGTGCTGAACCAGGCGTTGCAGATCTGAATGCCGCGGATATCCAGCATCGGTTTCAGCACCACCGGATCGCGCGGGTACTTGCTGCCAACTTCACTGCCGGTGAACCCGGCCAGCGCCATTTCACTGACGCACTGTTGGAAAGTGTTCTCTTTGCCCAGGTCGGGCATGTCGTCATTGGTCCAGCCAATCGGGGCGATGGCCAGTTTTACGTTGTCTTTATTCATTGTCAGCCTCAATAGTCAGATCGGCCTGGCGGTGATTTTCACCCGCGCAGCCAGGAATTTATTTGCCCAACAGCTCTTTTTCGATCCGCTCGCGGGTCGCTACTGCCTGGGTTTTCATTCTTTCCGGATAACCAAACAGCGAGGTGCAGATAATCGACTCACCGCCGACCTTAAAGCTGCGATTGGCAAATTCCATATCGCGCAGGGTCTGGAACAGGATGTCGAAGTCCACTTCGCCTTCGCCGATGCCCATATGCTGGTGCACAGCGGCGTCGACACCCGGTGGGTTGACGATATAACGGCAGTGTTTGGTATGGTTCATGGTGTCGGCGATCAACACATGCGAGAGATCGTCACCGGCATATTTCAGCATACCGGCCACGTCACCCTGGCCTTTGTCGTAGTAAAAGGTGTGCGGCACGCTGTAGAGGTACTTAACGTGATCGCTGCGCAACGATTTGACGATATCGGCGGTTTCGTTACTCAGTTCGCAGAAATCCCAAGGATGAGACTGGATCTCCATGCGGATACCTTCGCGCTCGATAATCGGCAACAGCTCTTCCATGGAGCGATACCACAGCTCTTCACAGATCTCCGGCTCATTGGGGTTGCCCGCCAGTTCGGTGTTGATCACCTGCACCCCCATTTCCACCGCGATTTCGATCATCCGACGCCAGTTTTTGATTGCCGCCTGACGACGATCTTCTCCCGGGCCGGACCAGCGATACACCACGATAAATGAGGAGATCTCCACGCCGGTGGCCTTCAGCGCGTTTTTGTATTCCGCCATCACTTCACGCCCGGCTTTCGGGTGCTTGTAGAACGGATTGATCTGCGGATGCGGTGACTGCTCAATATATTGATAGCCCCAGTCCGCCACCTGTTGAACCATTTTGGTGATGCCCAGGTTCCTGATGACATCAACATCAAAAGCGATCTTCATGGTGATTCCTCTTTAAACATGAGTACGGCGTTCAGCACACTACTTGTTGTAGAACGCCGGACGCGGCGGCAGGGTCACCGGCACAATCTCACCGCTGAGCTGTGCAGCCACGCAGGCATCGGCAGTCACGGCGGCAGCGTAGCCGTCCCAGGCTGAAGGCCCGGTCAGCGCGCCTGCCAGCACGTCATTGATAAAGCCTTGCAGCTCAACGTCATAAGCATCGATAAAGCGGTCTTTCCAGTCGGTCAGAATTTCGGTCGAGAGTCGGGCACCGCTGCGCATCTGCACTGAGGAGGGCTCTGGCAGTTTGGCGATGCCGGTTTCACCCACTACTTCACACTGGATGTCATAGCCGTACTGGCAGTTAACGAAGATTTCGACATCGATACGCGTGCCCTTGGCGGTTTCGAACAGCACAATCTGCGGATCTTTCAGATTCGGGAATGCTTTGGGGCTTTTGCGTGGAAACACCACCTGCACCGAAACATAGTCGTCATCCAGCAGCCAGCGCAGCACGTCGATCTCGTGGATCAGGGTGTCAGTGATCGCCATATCTGTAGTGTAAGCTTCGCCAACGGTGGGGTTGCGGTGCGCACAGTGCAGCATCAACGGCTCACCGATTTGCCCGCTGGTCAGCACCTGCTTCAGCGCACGATAGCCCTGATCGTAAGGCCGCATAAAGCCTACCTGCACCAGGCGTTTGCCGTATTTGGCTTCAGCCTCAACGATGTTTTTACAGCCCTGTGCAGTGACCGCCAGCGGCTTCTCACAGAATACCGGCTTACCGGCGGCAATCGCTGCCAGCACAAATTCTTCATGGCTCGGGCCCCAGGAGGTGACCAGCACCGCCTGCACGTCCGCGGCCTTGACCAGATCGTGGCCGTTGTCATACACCTTGGCGTCTAGCTTCAGGTCGCTCACTACCTTGGCAGCGTTGTCACGGTTGATATCATTCACCGCCACGACGCGGCTGCCCTGCAACACTTTGCTGCAGCGACGAATGTGATCCCGACCGATTGCGCCGGTGCCAATAACCCCAATGTTCAGTGTCATTTTCGTTATCCTCTTCAAATAGTTGCGGCAGACGCAAGGTCTGAGTCATCAAGCAATGTGTTAATCAGTAGTCGCGAGCCTTGTCGATGTTCTCTTGCAGCTTGCGGGCTACGGCGACGATTTTTTCGCTGTCGGCAACCTGGGCACCGCCCACGCGCCACCAGCTGAGATATTTGTGCACCATGGTTTTTGGCAGCACTTTGATGTCCAGCAGGGTAGAAACACTTTGCAGACGCGCATCGGCCAGCGCCTCGATCAGCTGCTGTTCGGTGGTCACGCTGTAGGTTTTACAGCCGTAAGCCGCCGCCAGCATGGCGAAATTGACCGGTACGAGCTTGCCGTCGAGTTTACCGCCCTGCGGGTTGCGGAAGCGGAATTCGGTGGTGTAGCTGTCCATGCCGTGTTCCATCTGCAGGTTGTTGATGCAGCCGTTGGTCATGTTGTCGAACAGCACCACGTTGATTTTGCAGCCTTCCTGAATCGAGGTGACCAGTTCGGAGTGCAACATCATAAAGGCACCGTCACCGACCATCGCGTACACCTCGCGCTGCGGTTCGGCCAGCTTGACCCCCAGCGCGGCATTAACCTCGTAGCCCATGCAGGAGTAGCCATATTCCACGTGATAACCGTGCTCGCCATGGTTCTGCCACACGCGCTGTAAATCCCCCGGCAGGCTACCGGCGGCGGCCACGATCACGTTGTCCTGCGGCAGATGCTGATTCAGCAGTCCCAGCACCCGGCTTTGGGTCAGCAGCGAATCGGTCTTTTCGATAAATTCGGCAAACACGCTGTCTCGATCGAGATGGTCGTCGATTTCCGGCACAAAACCTTCGCCGGTGTATTCCACCGCATAAACGCGGGCAGTTTCCTGCTGTTGCGCATGACGAGCCTCGACAACGGCATCACCCCAACCGGCGCGGTAATCGGCCTGCGCCAACCTTGCCCCCAGGGCAGACAGTGCCTCGCGGGCATCGGCCAACACCTGCAGGCCGTCGAGCTTGCCGGCGTCAAAGGCGCTGACATTGACGTTGAGAAAATCGACGTCGGGATTCTGAAACAGCCATTTGGACGAGGTGGTGAAGTCGGTATAACGGGTGCCCACGCCAATCACCAGATCGGCCTGTCGGGCCAAGGTATTGGCGGCCAAACAGCCGGTTTCGCCAATGCCACCCAGGTTAAACGGGTGGCTGGACGGGACCGTGCCCTTGCCGGCCTGGGTTTCCACAAACGGGATCTGGAAGCGTTCGGCGAACTCGCGCAGCGCCTGACCGGCCTGTGAATATTTCACCCCGCCGCCGCACACCAGCAGCGGTTGACGCTTGGTGGTCAACAGCGCCAGCGCATCGGTCAGCATGCCTTCGGTCGCCGGGCGGCGATCCAGACGGTGCACGCGTTTCTGGAAAAAGTAGTCAGGGTAGTCATAGGCTTCGCCCTGCACGTCCTGCGGTAAACTCAGCGTCACCGCACCGGTTTCTGCCGGGTCAGTCAGCACGCGCATCGCGTTGATACAGGCGCTCATCAACTGTTCCGGTCTCACAATACGATCCCAGTACTTGCTCACTGCACGGAAAGCGTCGTTGGTGCTGATGCTGAGATCGTAAGACTGTTCAATCTGCTGCAACACCGGGTCCGGCTGGCGCGAGGCGTAAACATCACCCGGCAGCAGCAATAAAGGAATGCGGTTGGCGGTGGCGGTCGCGGCGGCGGTGATCATATTGGCGGCACCCGGGCCGACGGAAGAGGTGCAGGCGTAGATCTGCTGACGCAGTTTCTGCTTGGCAAAACCGGTCGCGGCGTGGGCCATACCCTGCTCATTACGCCCCTGATGCACAACCAGCTCACCGCTGTCCTGTTCCAGCGCCTGTCCCAGGCCAAGCACGTTGCCGTGGCCGAAAATAGCAAAGATGCCTTTAACGAATTTGGTTTCCACACCGTCGACCAGCAGATACTGGTTGTCGAGGAACCTGACGAGTGCCTGTGCCATGGTTAACCGGATCTTGCCCATTTGCTCACCCTTTTAGAGTAGTCACGCCCGTTCCGGCACCACCCGCATGCCGAACCTGAGAAGCTGTGTGATATCCGCCGTCTTTCAGCGCGCTGCGCTACTTAAGCCGACAACCTGAAACGTGAAGCGATTATAAACAAATATATTTTTCATAAAATCACATTACAGAAGAAACATTTCATTTTGCGATAAAGATCGCATATTGATGAAAACACCGTTTCATCCATGCCTTTAGAATTCACTGACTTAGCACCTCCTGCCCCCACCGATGTCCCGGCCCATCCGCAGCCTAACTCGCTGTAACCCTTGATACCGTCGGCCTGTGGCACCCGCTATGCCCTTGCCGTTTGCCGGTGTTTTACCTTCAGGCAGGACGCGGTTTTTAGTGCTTTTCGCTGGCGTATTGGCACTGTTTTAAATGCATCACATTTTTGGGGTGTAAATTTCATTCAATCTTGAAATTGAAATTTTTATTCCTCATACTCCAAAAATGCTTCGTAGTCGGGGTTTGGCTTAATACAGAAGGAAACGGGTATGGCTACACAAGAAAAACAGCTTGATGTCATTTGTCTCGGGCGTATTGCCGTCGATTTCTATGCACAACAGATCGGCGCACGCCTGGAAGATGCCAGCACATTCTCCAAATATCTCGGCGGCTCTTCCGGCAACGTGGCCTACGGCACCGCCATTCAGGGTCTGAAGTCCGGCATGCTGGCCCGCGTCGGCGACGAGCATATGGGCCGTTTCCTGCGCGAAGAACTGCAACGCGTCGGTGCAGACACCCAGAGCCTGATCACCGACCCCCAGCGCCTGACCGGCCTGGTGATCCTCGGCATCAAGGATCAGGAAACCTTCCCGCTGATTTTCTACCGTGAAAACTGCGCCGATATGGCGCTGACGCCGGACGATATCGATGAGTCCTACATCGCATCCTCGCGCGCACTGGCCATTACCGGTACCCACCTTTCACACCCGAACACCCGTGCGGCGGTATTGAAGGCGCTGGAATACGCCCGCCGCCACGGCCTTCGCACCGCACTGGATATCGACTACCGGCCGGTGCTGTGGGGGCTGACGTCGCTGGGTGACGGCGAAACCCGTTTTGTCGAGTCAGAAAAAGTGACCCGCGAACTGCAGGAAGTACTGCATCACTTTGATTTGATCGTCGGCACCGAAGAAGAGTTTCATATTGCCGGCGGCAGCACTGATACCCTGACCGCATTGAAAAACGTGCGTAAAGCGACCCAGGCTACGCTGGTTTGCAAACGCGGTGCACAAGGCTGTTCAGTATTCGAAGGCGAGATCGCCACTGACTGGCAGCAGGTAAAACTGCATTCCGGCGTGCGGGTTGAGGTGCTGAACGTGCTGGGCGCGGGCGATGCCTTTATGTCCGGCCTGCTGCGCGGTTACCTGAACGATGAAGGTTGGGATCAGGCCTGCCGCTATGCCAATGCCTGCGGAGCCTTAGTAGTTTCGCGCCATGGTTGTGCCCCGGCGATGCCCAGCAAACAAGAGCTGGATGACTATCTGCAACGCGAACAGCAAGTGAAACGCCCGGACCGCGATGAGCGGCTTAACCATCTGCACCGGGTCACCACCCGTAAACAGCAATGGCCGGAACTGTGCGTGTTCGCCTTCGATCACCGCAAACAGCTGGTGGACATGGCGCGAGAAGCCAATGTCAGCGAAGAACTTATCCCCAAACTGAAAACCCTGCTGCTGACGGCGGCGCAACAGGCCGCAGAAGCCGCCGGGCTACGGGGCAACAGCGGCATTCTGGCCGACACCACCTATGGTCAGGCCGCATTGAACGAGATCACCGGCCAGGGCTGGTGGATCGGTCGACCGGTCGAGCTGCCCGGCTCACGGCCGTTGCGGTTGGAGCATGGCAATATCGGTTCGCAACTGATCGACTGGCCGCAGGAACACGTAGTGAAATGCCTGGTGTTTTACCATCCGCATGACGCCGTCGAACTGCGCCGCGAGCAGGATGAACTGATTAGCGACGTGTATCGCGGCTGCTGTAAGTCCGGCCATGAACTGCTGCTGGAGGTGAT
Source organism: Serratia proteamaculans (assembly GCF_008830365.1). Classification (GTDB taxonomy): domain Bacteria; phylum Pseudomonadota; class Gammaproteobacteria; order Enterobacterales; family Enterobacteriaceae; genus Serratia; species Serratia proteamaculans. The sequence goes on from NZ_WBKI01000006.1 coordinate 145,851, forward strand.
CCTGCCGGAAAGTAACGCTGACAAGAATGAAAGCTACTACCTGGAGATGCTGCAGCACTTTTATCAGCTGGGCATTAAGCCGGACTGGTGGAAATTGCCGCCGTTGAGCGCCGAGCACTGGCAGCAGGTCGGCGCGTTGATCGACGCTAACGATCCGCACTGCCGCGGGGTATTGATCCTGGGGCTGGATTCGCCGGAAGAAACGCTGAAAGCCGGTTTTGCTGCGGCTGCGGATGCACGCTGGGTGAAAGGATTTGCCGTCGGCCGCACCATTTTTGGCCAGCCTTCACGCCGCTGGCTGCAGGGTGAGCTGGATGACGCCGCTTTAATCGAGCAGGTGAAACAAAAATACCTGACGCTGATTGGCTTCTGGCGTCAATACCGTCCGACGCCTCACCAGTATTAATTGCCGAACCCTCCCCTTAAACGGATTTTCGCCGCTTTAAGGGGATTTTTTTGCCTGTTTTCTGTGAAGTAACGCATCTTGCAATCGAATAAATCGCTTTTTGGTGAAATGAAATTTCCAATCCATCTGTTAGAATAACCTGTCAATTACTCAGGCGTCAGGCCGATACGCCTTAGCCCACACTGCGAGCCGAATGGATGAACAACCCAACTCAACTTTCGCTGTTACAGGACGAGATCCGTCACCGCTATGAAACGCTGAGCAAGCGTTTGAAACAGGTGGCGCGTTACATTTTGGATAACAGTAACAGCATTGCTTTCGATACCGTCGCCTCCATCGCCGCACAGGCCAGCGTCCCCCCCTCTACCCTGATCCGCTTCGCCAACGCCTTTGGCTTTAGCGGTTTCAACGAAATGAAACAGGTTTTTCGTCAGCACCTGATGGAAGAAACGGTCAACTACACCGAGCGGGCGCGTCTGTTTCGTCAGACCTCGACCGACGGTAACGTGGCACCGGAAAAGCCGGCGGAAATCCTCAACGTTTTCACCATGGTCAACTCCCAGGCACTGCAACAATTGGCAATGCAAACCAGCTCCGAGCAGTTGGACCGGGCGGTTGAGCTGCTGAATAACGCCGAGAATATCTACGTGATTGGTCTGCGCCGCTCTTTCAGCGTCGCGTCCTACCTCACCTATGCGTTGCGCCATCTGGAACGCCGGGCGTTCCTGATCGACGGACTGGGTGGCATGTTTACCGAACAGCTGAGCATGGTGAAACCGAATGATGTGGTGATCGCCATCAGCTATTCGCCGTATGCGCAGGAAGCACTGGAACTGGTTGAATTGGGTGCCAAGCGTGGTGCGCAGCAGATCGCCATTACCGACAGCCAGGTCAGCCCGCTGGCGGCCTTCAGCGACGTGTGCTTTGTGGTGCGTGAAGCGCAGGTGGATGGTTTCCGTTCCCAGGTCGCTTCAATGTGTCTGGCGCAAACCTTGGCGGTATCGCTGGCATTGAATAACGCCAAAGAAGAGTAACGAAGAATTACCCTCTCCCCTGGAGAGGGTAACGCTCATCTTAGCAACGTCGTAAATATGCAATTATTTAGCTGCGGGATAGCCGTCGGTATTAATCCAGGCGTGGTCTTTTTCCCAGGTAAACTTCCACAAGCGTACTGGCCCGGCCATCACGTTAAGATAGTAGCTGTCGTAACCGGCCAGCGTCGCCACCGGGTGGTAGCCACGCGGCACCTTGACCACGTCACGGTTATACACCGGCATGCACTCGTCCAGTGAGCGATCGTCGGTATACACCCGCTGCATGCAAAAACCCTGCTCCGGTTGGATCCGGTGATAATAAGTCTCTTCCAGATAGGTTTCATCCGGCGAGTCTTCCTGGTCGTGTTTGTGGCTGGGATACGAACTGGTATTCCCCTCATCCGTATACACCTCCACCACCAGCAGGCTGTCGGCCGGTTCACTGTCCGGCAGAATATTATGTACCAGACGTTGGTTACGCCCTTTGCCACGACGTTCGACGCCCACCTCTGCCGGAGTGATCAGGCGCGACGGCAAGTGCCCATGACCCGGTGCGCTGCAGACCGCCAACTCCAGTGTGGTTTCCGCCCGGACTTCAATTTTGTCATGATGCGGCACGTAAACCGCGTAAGGTGGTGTGCGCTCAAACGGGCTCATACGTTTGCCGATGCTCGGGTATTCCGCACGCAGAGTGGCGACGGAGGCAATACCGGCGACCAACACCAGACATAACTCTTTGTCGCCGCTTTCCAACTGCAGCGACTGACCGGCCTCAAGGTGATAGACATCAAATCCGACAAAGCGCCAGTCGGCATTCGCTGGGGTGACATGCTGGATTCGGCCCTGACCATCCGGCTGCTGACACTTGGCAAGTAATGAAGACATAGTATTCCTCCTGTAACCTGGCGATTCGGTAAAACGACAACGGCCGCTACCCCATTGGAATAACGGCCCCTGCTGCCTAAAGGGACTTAACCCAGCGTCGGCATGCTGTATTCCGACACCGTCTGCTGCCCGGTTGGCCAGCGGGCGGTGGCAGTTTTCATGCGGGTGTAGAAACGTACACCGTCGGTGCCATGGACGTTTAGCGCACCGAACACCGAGCGCTTCCAGCCGCCGAAGCTGTGGAATGCCATAGGAACCGGCACCGGCACGTTAACCCCCACCATACCGGCCTGCACTTCTTGCACGAACTGGCGTGCGTAATGGCCGTTGCTGGTAAAGATGGCGCTGCCGTTGCCAAACTCATGGCTGTTTACCGTGTCGATGGCGGTCTGGTAGTCCGGCACGCGGACAATGCCCAACACCGGTCCGAAGATCTCTTCACGATAGATACGCATATTTGGTTTGACGTGGTCAAACAGCGTGCCACCAACATAGTAACCGTCCGGGTAGCCCGACACCTGATAATTGCGGCCGTCAGCCACCAGCGTTGCACCTTCTTCCACGCCCAGATCGATATAACCCAATACTTTCTTCTGGTGTGCCGAGGAAACCAGCGGCCCCATTTCGTTTTCTTCGCCGCCCTGCTGAATGCCTGGGCCAACGCGCAGTTGGGCGATCAGCGGTTTCAGCCTGGCGATCAGTTTATCCGCTGTGTCGTCGCCGACCACCACTGCCACCGGCAGCGCCATACAGCGTTCACCGGCAGAGCCAAAGGCACCGCCCATCAGGGCATTTACCGTCGCGTCCAGATCGGCATCCGGCATGATGATGGCCTGATTCTTCGCCGCGCCGAAGGCCTGTACCCGCTTACCCTGGGCACTGGCCGTGGTATAGATATGTTCCGCCACGGCGGACGAACCGACAAAGCTCACCGCCTGAATATGCGGGTCGGTGCACAGCTGCGCGGCATCTTCGTTAGCGCAGTGCACCACGTTGAATACGCCGTCCGGCAGACCGGCTTCTTTCAGTAATTCTGCCATCCGTACCGACGCCGAAGGCACCAAGGCCGGTGGCTTAAGCACGAAGGTGTTACCGCAGGCCAGCGCGATAGGGAACATCCACATCGGCACCATCGCTGGGAAGTTGAACGGGGTGATACCAGCGACCACGCCCAGCGGCTGCATCAGCGAGAAGCTGTCAACGCCGCTGCCGACGTCCGCCGAATACTCGCCCTTGATCAAATGTGGAATGCCGCAGGCAAATTCGACCACTTCAATACCGCGGGTCAGTTCGCCCAGTGCATCGGAGTAAACCTTGCCGTGCTCACTGACGATAAGCGCCGCCAGCTCGTCGCGATGCTGTTCCAGCAGCGCCTTAAAATTGAACATGATGCGCGCCCGGCGCAGCGGTGTGGTGCGCGACCAGTCGGCAAAAGCCTGGTGAGCCACGTCAATGGCCTGCTTCACCTCGGCGGCGGTGCTCTGCGTGACGCGGCGTTCAACCTGCCCGGTGGCTGGGTTATGCACGTCGACGGTTTGATTGCTGCTGCTCAGGCACACCTGCCCACCAATAAAGTTACCCACGGTTTTCATGTCACACCCTCTTTTAAGTCCGCTGTCGCCTGACCGCCTGCGGCACTCTGCCGCACACGGTAGCGTTTTCATCACACCGCTTGCCGGAAACTGCCCACAAACAGGCTAAATCCTGACCGGATGAAGCAAACTCTATTTCATTGAAAAAAAAGTTTCAAATAAATTATTTTAGAAAATTTGTTTTTAGTGCGGGAGGTCGCAATTTTGCCATGCCCTTGTGCAAAGCCATTACATGTCGGGAAAAAAGCCGCTCTGTCGATCATCCGCCAACCGACGGGAATTAACCCTGACTTTTATACAGAAATAGTCAGCCCATCGGGTATGACGACAAAGCCTGACACCAAGGGATGGCCTGGTAACGCGAGTGGGGCATTTGCGGTTTTTTTTGAACTGGATCTAAAAATCAATATTTCATTATTCACTAATTATGAAATAAATGTTCTTGTTTAGCCCAGATTCTTTCGAATATCACCGCCTTGATGACAGGCACGGTTCACACCCTTCCGCCTCCCTCTTCTCTACAACCTACTGCGCGGGTGGAAGCCAGGATAAAAATCGGAGCAATACATGTCACATCAGCGTAAGCATAATACCGGGTACATACTGCGAATTTGCGGCATTGCGGCACTCGGCGGCATTCTGTTCGGTTACGACACCGCCGTGATCTCCGGCGCCATCGATGCCCTGAAAACCTATTTCGACCTTAGCCCGGCTGAAACCGGCTGGGCGGTTTCCAACGTGGTGATCGGCTGTGTGGTCGGTGCTTTTGGTGCCGGGCCATTGGCTGCGCGTTACGGCCGCAAGAAGGCTCTGATGCTGGCAGCGGTGCTGTTCACCATCTCGGCGGTGGGTGCAGCCCTGGCCGCCACCTTCACCTGGTTTGTGATTTACCGCATTATCGGCGGTCTGGCCGTAGGCATCGCCGCCACCGTCTCCCCCATGTACATGTCGGAAGTCTCGCCAAAAGACATGCGTGGTCGGGCGCTCAGCATGCAGCAGTTCGCCATCGTGTTCGGCCAAATCGTGATTTTCTACGTTAACTTCAAAATCGCCAGCATCGCCAGCGAAGCCTGGCTGGTGGAGATGGGGTGGCGCTGGATGATAGGGTCGGAAGTGATCCCCTGCATGCTGTTCCTGATACTGGTGTTTATCATTCCGGAATCACCGCGCTGGAGCGTGATGGTCGGCCGTGACGATCAGGCTTTGGCGATGCTGACCAAAGTCTCCAACGCCGCCCATGCGCAAAGCGTGTTGCAGGAAATCAAAGACTCATTGCAGCAGGACCAGCAACAAAGCCGGCAGAAGCTGAATTTCGGCGACGTGCGGGTGCGCTTTATTCTGTTTGTCGGCTGCATGATCGCCATGCTGCAACAGGTCACCGGCGTCAACGTGATGATGTACTACGCACCAATGGTGCTGAAAACCGTCACCGAAAACGCCCAGGAAGCGCTATTCCAGACCATTTGGATTGGCGTGTTGCAGTTGGTCGGTTCGGTGATTGGCGCCATGCTGATGGATCGCATAGGCCGCATTCCACTGATGCGTTACGGTACCCTCGGTGCCATCGCCGGGTTGCTGATCACCTCTTATGCCCTCTACACCCAGGCCACCGGCTACTTTGCCCTGTTCGGTATGCTGTTCTTTATGGTGTTTTATGCCCTGTCCTGGGGCGTCGGCGCCTGGGTACTGGTGTCAGAAATCTTCCCTAATCGCATGCGGGCGCAGGGCATGAGCATCGCCGTCGGCTGCATGTGGCTGGCCAACTTTGTTGTTTCGCAAAGCTTCCCGATGATCAACGACAACCTTTATCTGTTCTCCAGCTTCCACGGCGCGTTCCCAATGTGGGTCTTCGCTGCCTGTTGCCTGTTTAGCTACTGGTTTATCAGCCGCTACATTCCTGAAACCAAAGGCGTCTCGCTGGAAAAAATGGAAGACGTGGTGATGGCCAAACGCTATCGCCAACCGCAACCCGAAACACAAAGAACGCCGCTGTAAGCCGGCAAAACTCAGGCTTCTCACATTATTCAGGAGTAATGCATCATGACCATTGCGCCAGACCGTTTTTGTATCAACCGCAAGATCGCGCCAAATCTGGATTTGGAGCCGTTTTTCAGCCTGGTGAAAAGGTGCGGGCTCAGCAAAGTTGAGCTGCGCAATGACATGCCGAGTGGCAAGGTGACCGATAACCTGAGCAACGATCAATTAAATGCGTTGGCGGCAAAATACGGTATCGAAATCATCACCATTAACGCCCTCGGCAGGTTTAACCTGCTGGACGATCAGGCCGGGTTGCTGAAGAACGCCGAGGCGCTGTTGTCGCAGGCTCAGGCGATCCATAGCCAGGCATTGGTGCTGTGCCCGCACTGTAGCGCGGGCGATCGGCGCAGTGAGGAGCAGAAAAAAACCGACACGCTGGCAGCCCTGAAGCTGCTGGCGCCGCTGTTCAAGCAATACGGCGTGCAGGGTTACGTCGAACCGCTGGGGTTCGGCATCAGTTCACTGCGGTCATCCTTGCTGACGCAGTCACTGATCCGCGATTCAGGTGCGCCGTACAAAATCGTGCTGGATACCTTCCACCATTATTTAAGTGGGGTGGCACAGCCTGAGTTTGATGCGCAGATTCAGATCGAGGGTATTGGCCTGGTACACCTTTCCGGGGTGGAAGATGCACGAGACAAAAGTGCATTAAGCGACGAAGAACGCATCATGCTGAGTGACCGGGATCGGCTGGAGAGTAAAAAACAGGTGCAGAACCTGGAGCGCCTGGGCTACACCGGCATTTACGCCTTCGAGCCGTTCTCTTCGCAGTTGGATGGCTGGACAGAGGCGGATATCGAACGTGAAATCCGCCAGAGTATCGCTTTGCTGCAAGGGTAATCGACAGTAAAACGGCCTCTTCCGAGGCCGTTTAGTTTTACCGCGCTATTTCAGCGTGCTCACCACCAGTTGGTGGCGGGCGTTGTAAAACTTACGGTAGGCCAGGTAGCAGGCGATAATGGTCGACAGGCTGGCGGTGGAAAGCAGCATAAAAGTCACCATAATCTGGTACTTAATCGCCTTCACCGGATCAATACCGGCGAAGATCAGGCCGGACATCATGCCAGGCAGGCTAACCAGCCCAACGGTTTTGGCCGAATCCACCGTCGGAATTAACGAGGCGCGGATGCTGTCGCGGATCAGCACCGCTGAGGCAAACTTCGGTGAGGCCCCCAGGCTGAGCATCTCCTGAATTTTCTGCTGATCGCTTTTGAAACGCTGCCCCAGATTGTTGTAACACAACCCGACCGCCACCATCGCATTGCCGGCCACCATGCCAGAAATCGGGATCACCTGCATCGGGGTAAACTCTATCGAGCCGGTCAACACCAGCACCATCAGCGTTAAAACCGCACCGGTGGTGATAGCAATAAACGAAGTCATAAACGCATGACTGATATATTTGCTGCGCTTTTGTGCGTTGTAAGCCGCGTTAAAGCAGATAAACAGCACCATCAACACCGTCAGAATGGCGTTGTTCACATCAAAAATATATTTCAGCACGTAGCCGACAATAATCAGCTGCACCACCGCCCGGCAAATACTCCAGATAATGTCTTTTTCCAGCGCCAGCTTTTCTTTATGGCTGATTAAAATGGCGATAATCACCAACACCATCGACAGGGCCAGGGATTCATTGCTGATATTATGCTGGTTCATCGGTTTTCTCCTGTGCCCGGGCACCCTGCGCACTCAAGGTAATTACATCATCCGCATGTTTGATTTCATCTTTATCATGCGTAACCCACAACACCGCCACGCCATGCTGCGCTACCAGCTGATGAATAATCTCGTTCACGTTACGCTTGTTATCTTCATCCAACGCGCTGGTGATCTCATCCAATAACAGCACCTTGGGCATAAACTGCAGATTACGGATCAACGAAATACGCTGCTTCTCCCCGCCCGATAATTCGTTAACGCTTTTTTTCAGCATATTTCCCGGCAACCCGAAACGCACCAGATCGGCCTGCATTTTTTTCTCGTCCGGTTTTTGCTTACGGATCTGGTAAGGCAGCGCAATATTGTCATACACACTGTCGCCAAACAGCGAGGGCGTTTGAAAACAGTAAGATACCTGTTGGCGATACTCTTCCGGCGCTATATCGGTGATGGCCTTGCCGGCAAAGATAATTTTTCCACGGGTCGGATCGATCAGCGAGGAAACGATTTTAAGCAGGGTACTTTTTCCACAGCCGGACGGCCCGGTAATCAGTTTAAACTCCCCTGAATTCAGGCTGAAAGATACTGAATCCAGAATAACCTGCTCATCTATTTGATAATGAATATCATCCAATAAAAGTATTTCTTTGCTTTCCTTCATTTAAGCCCGCATCCCTCATGAACATATTTGCACTCAGGCCGCCAGTATAGAGCTTAAAAAAATGCGCTGGCAATGGTTGGTCATGCATCGTAACAATGGCGTCGGGCTGAGGAGCATTTCGCCCCACCAGCCCTGTATTGATTCACTGTGAAAGGTAGTCAAAAACACAAAACAGGAAAGGAATTACCATTTTTTGGGTGATGCACAAATATACCAGCGTAACGAATTATTGATGCTGCGGTGGGTACAACTCACTTTCCCCTCTTTTTCCAGTGCCAATAACAACGTACGCGTGGTGTAAATGTTCTCACCGCATTTGTCTGCCAACTCCCTGGTTTTAGGCCAGTGTTCCGGAGCTGGCGGATGGTGCCCACCCGCCCCCGCCGCACGTTCCATACACAGTTTTCGTAACACGTTTAGCATATGTGACTTCCTGATTTCATATGTTATCGGCGCCTTGGCCATCGCGTTCTCCTTGAGTTACTTTTGCCTGCTCCTGTCCTGCGGCAGCACGTCGGCCACCCGCAGGGTGTAAATCATGGTGGCTCCCGGTGGAATGGCCGGGGGGCTTTCATCGACATTACTGCGAATGTCGGCATATCCGGGGCGTTGGACAACGGCCCGTTAAAATAAGACCCAACGACTCTGGTAGCCTGGTGGATTAATATTCTTAAACGAGTTAACGCGTTGCTGACAAAACGCGATGCGTTACTCTTCAGCTTTTTCCTTAGGATTATTCTGTGAAAGTTTTTTCACAGCTACGTTACCCGTGCTATTTTTCCAGCGCAGTTGGAAAACAGTAAGCAGATCATTATCAACGCGACCGTAGCGACTGCATAACGGCGAGTGAATCATTAATTCTGGTAATCATTCCGTTTATCATCCTTTAATTATCGCTTAGGTCATTATTATGTTTCGTGGCCCTTTTTTGATCTGCAAGACCACGATTAATCCTACCCAGCCAAATAACAAAAAATCGCAACAACGGCGGATTTTGGTAATAATCACGCCCCATCGATATTGTTATGATTTTGTTAATTTAAAAAAGGAAATCCTCGTCGTCATAATGAATAAATGCCGTATTCCAAGCCAAAAACATCGGCATTCTAACCTTTCAAAACAACGAGTTAACTTTTAACTTATGATTAACAGACAGAATTCATCATCTGCTGCTTGAGGGCGATATTATCAAAACAATATTGTTAATTGTAGTGTGATGGACAACTCTGCCGATCTAATATCTCGCATATTGCTATTTATGCAGTCATTTATTCTGCATAATATTTGTATACGATCTATTGATTTTCAATAATATATATTTCTTTTTCCTTTTGGTTTTATATTCTGTATTTGACTTAAATTAATAAAAGGTATTTCCAAGCACACCTATTATTTGCAAGAATAATCCCAGCAAAACGCTATGGCGATTTACCTGTTTTTATTTTACAGATTTTGCCTATACGACTTCCCAAGCCTTTCGTTATTTACCCATAAATAACGGGTGGTGGCGTATTGCCCAGAGCAAAAGGATCTGGCTCCAACTACCACGTCGGCGACATGAGGTTGCTGGCGTTGTGGGGGATTTAGATGTGCTGTTCTTTTTATTTAAATACTCTCTACAGGAAATTGAGAAATGAAACTGAATAAATTAATGCTGGCAACCATGATTGCTTTCGCTTCTGCATCTGTTGCTCACGCCGCATCTAACCAGGGCAGCGGTAAAGTTACTTTTACCGGTGAAATTATTGATGCGCCATGCAGCGTAGCACCGGGTTCTGTTGAGCAAACCGTGCCAATGGGTCAAATCAGCAGCCGTCTGTTGGCCAAAGAGGGTAAATCCAGCTCTGAGCCATTCAGCATTGAACTGAAGGATTGTTCTGTATCGACCATGAATAACGTCAAAGTGACCTTCACCGGTACACCGGACTCAGATAACAACAAATTGCTGGCTCTGAGCGGCACCGCTACCGGCGCTGGCATCATGATCTACGACAACCTGCACTCCAAAGACGTTGAACTGGGCACCGCGACCGATGGTCAGGACCTGACCGAAGGCAATAACTCTCTGAAATTTGCCGCTTACCTGCAAGGTAGCAGCGCTTCTGGCGCAGTGGTTCCAGGCGAGTTCACCAGCGTTGCAAACTTCACTCTGGCTTACCTGTAATCCCTGGCTGGGGATACCTCTGCGGTATCCCCTATTTGCCTGCACGGACATTGGGTTACGGGACCAACGGCAACAGGGAGACGCCGGCATGACCAACCAGATTTGGGCTGTATTGCTGATTGCGCTCAGCGTTTACAGCGCAGAGGCGACGGCAAAAAATCAGGGCCACGGCACGCTCAACCTGGGTGGCGAGATCGTCGAAACCCCCTGTGGGATTGCCAGTGAAAGCCTGGATCAAACCGTTGATTTCGGGCTGATATCCATGACCGATGCCGCGTTGGACGGACAGCCGGTTCTGATCGGCAGCCGCCGCAACTTTGAGATCAAGCTGGTGAATTGCGAACTGGCAAGCCAGGTCAAACCCGACTTTATCTACCGCGCAGCCACCCTCACCTTCGACGGTACGGCCGACAGCCGGGATCCCGCTTTATTGGCCGTTTATGGCGAAGCGCAAGGCGTGGCTATTGAGCTGCTGACCGCCGACGGCATCCCGATACCGCTGGGTAGCACCACGGCGGATTACCAAATTGTCGCCGGCAACAATACGCTGCGCTTTGGCGCTCAGCTACGTATTCATCCTGACAGGGCACGAGCCGGCGGATTCAGTTCATTGGCGAAATTCACCCTGTCTTATCTGTAACGCCTCGTTAGGCGGGTACCGCCATCAGGTACTGAATGACATCACGTATTACGTTTTCAGGTCGTACAGGATGACCTGCTATTGGGCGCGGATTTGCCATGAGTGATTATGCTATGACGTCATTACTGACACGGAAAAAAATACCCCTCACCGTCATTCTATCTTTCCTCTGGGTGCATCCGGCTTTTTCCGCCACGGAATTTAATACCGACGTATTAGATATTGCCGATCGCAGCAAAGTAGATTTATCGCGTTTTTCCGATGCCGATTACGTCATGCCCGGTACCTATTTGCTGGATATCAAGATCAACCAAAAAACCCTGCCGCAGCGCAGCATCCAGTATTATCCGTCACCGGACCAAAACAACCGTTCCCGCGTCTGTCTGCCGCCGGATCTGGTTGAAAAAATGGCGTTGAAAGAAGAAGTCGTCAAAAAAATCACCCGGTGGCACGACAACAGCTGTGCCGATATCAGCGGCATTAAAGGGGCCACGATTTCCGACCGCATCGGCAGCGGCGTGTTGGCGATTACCATCCCGCAGGCCTGGATGAAATATTCCGATCCGGACTGGACCCCACCCGAGCAATGGGACGACGGCATTCCCGGCCTGTTGCTGGACTACAGCATCAGCGGCCAGATCGGCAAACAGAGCCACAATCACAATACTGCACAAAACCTCAGCAGCTACGGGACCATGGGCGCTAACCTCAGCGCCTGGCGCCTGCGTGCCGATTATCAGGCCAACTACAACCAGCAGGCCGGTGAGCGTGACAGTAATTTCGACTGGAACCGCATCTACGCCTATCGCGCGCTGCCAATGCAGGCCGCCAAGCTGACTCTCGGCGAAATCTATCTTGATTCGGGGATATTCGACTCCTACCGCTTTACCGGCCTCAACCTGGCCAGCGACGAACGTATGCTGCCACCAAACCTGCAGGGTTATGCGCCGGAAGTCCGCGGCATCGCCAAAAGCAACGCCAAGATCACCGTGTCGCAGGAAGGCCGTACGCTGTATGAAACCACCGTGCCCGCCGGGCCGTTTGCCATCCAGGATCTCAACAGTTCGGTACGCGGCCGGCTGGATGTGAAGGTGGAAGAACAAGACGGCAGCGTTTCAACCTTCCAGGTAGATACCGCCACCATTCCTTACCTGACGCGCCCCGGCTATGTTCGCTACAACGTCGCCGTAGGTAAGCCCTCGGCTTACGATCACCGCACACAAGGGCCGATGTTCTCCACCGGCGATTTCTCCTGGGGGTTAACCAGCGCCTGGTCACTGTACGGCGGCGCACTGCTCAGCGGCGATTACAACGCCTGGGCGCTCGGCCTGGGCCGCGATCTGAACGTGTTTGGTGCCATGTCGGTTGACGTGACGCAATCCATCGCTCGTCTGCCCGATGAACCCACCGCCAGCGGCCTTTCATTCAAGGTTAACTACGCCAAACGCTTTGATGAGATGAACAGCCAGATCACCTTTGCCGGCTACCGTTTCTCACAGCGCAAGTTCATGAACATGTCGCAGTACCTGCAAGAACGCTACAGCGACTACGACGAACGCTACGACGGCCGCCAGAAAGAGCTGTACACCATCACCGCCAGCAAAACCTTTATGGCAGAAGACAACGCCAAAGCGATCACCGCTTACCTGACCTATTCGCACCAAACCTACTGGGATGCCAGGGCACAGGATCGTTACGGGGTGTCCGCCAGTAAATTATTCAACGTCGGCAATGTCAGCAACATCACCGCATCGCTGTCGGCCTATCGCACCACCTATCACGGTCGTACCGATGACAGCACGATGGTGAATTTCAGCGTACCTATTGGCGATCGTCGGCAACTGGGCTATTCGCTGCAAACCAGCAACAGCGACGTAACGCAGACCGCGTCTTATAACGACTACAGCGATCCGAACAACACCTGGCAGCTCAGCGGCGGCTTTAATCAGTCCGGCAAATCACTGACCAGCGGCTACTACAGCCATAACGCCTCGTTTGGCACACTCAATGCCAGTGCTTCTTACCAACAGGACAGCTATTCGTCGATCGGCGGTACCTTCCGCAGCGGCATTACCGCTACCCGACATGGCGTAGCCGCACACCAAAACTCCAGCAACGGCGGCAGCCGGATGATGCTGGATACCGACGGTATCGCCGGGGTACCGATCAACAACGGTCGCGCCTACAGCAACCGCTTCGGTCTGGCGGTGATCTCCGACATCACCAGCTACTACAACACCGACACCCGCATCGACGTCAATACCCTGGCTGACGACGTGGAGGCCACCCGGGCCGTAGTTCAGGGCACGTTGACTGAAGGTGCCATCGGCTACCGTCACTTTGAGGTGGTGAAAGGCAGCAAGCTGCTGGCCACCATCAAACTGGCTGACGGCAGTGAACCGCCGTTTGGTGCCATGGTGCTGAGCGAACGTGGCCGTGAAGTGGCCGTAGTGAATGACGGTGGCTCGGTCTACCTGACCGGCGTGCAGCCGCAAGAGCAGCTGGACGTCGCCTGGGAAGGCCAGCGCCAGTGCCGCATTGTCATACCGAATGCCGCCAAACCGCTGGACCAGCTATTGCTACCCTGCGCCAAACTGTAATCCGTAACACAGAGAATTAATGATGATGAACAACTTCCCGTTAGTAAAAATGGCCGCGCTGGGCCTGGTATTGACCACTGCAGCCCCTGTTGCCAATGCGGCGATATCGCTGGATCGCACCCGTGCCGTCTACCTCAGCGACGCGAAATCGATCAGTCTGAATATCGTCAACGAAAACAAGGAACTGCCTTTCCTTGCGCAGTCCTGGCTGGAAAACGAGCAGCACCAGAAGATCACCTCGCCGTTGGTGGTGTTGCCGCCATTGCAAAGGGTTGAAGCCAATGAACGCAGCGTGGTGCGCATCACCAAGACGCCGGAGGCTGACCGCTTGCCGCAGGATCGCGAATCGGTGTTCTATTTCAATCTGCGAGAGATCCCGCCGAAAAGCAGCAAAACCAATGTGATGCAGTTGGCGCTGCAAACCCAGATCAAACTGTTTTATCGGCCGAAGGCCATTGTCGCGCCGAAAGGCGAAGTGTGGCAGGAGAAACTGGTGTTCCGCAAAAACGACGGCGGCTTCACCATTGAGAACCCTACGCCGTTTTACATCACCCTGACCGGCATGACCCGTCAGACCGAGAAACAAGGCGGCGGCGCACTCGGTGACTTTAAAGCGGTGATGCTGAAACCGAAGTCCAACGAATCCGTCAAGCTGCGCGACAACGGGCTCAACAGCTTTGTCGTCAGCTATATCAATGACTACGGCGGCCACCCGGAGCTGCGCTTCGTCTGCAATGGCAGCGTCTGTAATGTCGTGCCCGATGCGAAAAAATAAGGAGATAGCACATGGCTGAATTCACCGGCGGCCGTCTGCGGCCACTGTTGCTCGGCGCGTTGCTGCTCACCGGCAGCGCCGCAGCGGCGACACCACTGGGCGTGATCCAAGGCACCACCGGCACCGTCAGTTTTCATGGTGGCCTGCTCAGTTCCCCCTGCAGTCTGACGCCGGACAGCCAGGATCAGGCGATTGATTTGGGTGATGTCAACGCAAGTAATTTCCAAAATGCCGGCGATCAAAGCGCGCCGGTGCGTTTTCGTCTCTCATTTCGCAACTGCCTGCTGGGAGCCAAAGCATTGGCAGATAACCCGGCAGGCCCCCGCAATGGCGACGCAGGACAGCTTTATTTGAAGGGCGAACAGGCCGTTACTCTGGTGTTTCTCGGCGACAGCGATGTCAACAACCCGGATCTGCTGAAACTTAACGGCGGCGTACAGGGCATCGGCCTGCGGCTCAAGGATCAGCAAGGCCGTGCACTGTCGCTCAACCAACAGAGTCGGCCTTACATTCTGCAGCCCGGCAGCAATACGCTGTGGTTCAGCGCTCAAATCGAATCCACACAGAAATATCCTCTGGCAAATCAATTCAACGGAGTGGTGCATGTTCAATTGGTCTATTTATAAACGCCTGCTGCTGTTGAGCAGTCTGACGATGCCATTCAGCGTACAAGCTCTGGAATGTCATCTGGATAGCGCCAATGGCATTACAGAAGAAACCGAAGATATCGGTCAGTTAAAGATCCCGGCGACCCTACCGATCGGCGAACGGCTTTGGACCTCGCAGCCGATGAGCCGCAACGTAGTCTGCTGGGGCTACCCCAACGTGCCGCAAGGGGAATGGGTTTATTTCTATCCGAACCCGGATAAAAAAATGTTCGCCCCGGGCATTTCCATGGGCGTCATTTATAACGGCACTGACCTGGGTCTGATCACCACCGCTACTCAAACAGATATGTTCCGCAAACCCAATCAAAAGGAACTGGGCCACGTCAACTATCAAGTCTATCTGCAAAAAACCGGAGACATCACGCAGGGGGGGGCCAGCCAGATTTCGATCTTTCAACTGGACGGGGTCAAGGGCCTCAATAATAAGCCGGGGAAAAATTACCGGTTTACCCTGACCGGTCTGGACAAGATCCAGGTGATCCAGTGTTCCGCATCGGTAGAGCTCACCACACCCGAAGGTGTCAACTTTGGTGATGTCCCGAGCTGGAAACCCAATGCCGGCACGGTAGCAAGTAAAGATTTTACCGTATTGATCCGTAAAAATGGCTGCAGCGACAAGTTCTCACTGAACGCTAACTTTATGGTGAAAAGCGGTTCGTTAGTCGATGCCACTGGTCTGGATATGGATAACGGCTCGGCATTGCGCATTTACGACAACACCAACCCCAAATGGATAAAATATAACCAATTCGACAGTTTTGCCGATATGACTAACCGCGATCAGGTGCAGAAATCTTATACCGCATCGTTGCAGGCAACCGCCGAAGGAAAGGAGGGCGATTTTCAAAAAACCCTTATTTTGTTGATTAACTACATTTAATGGCGGCTGAAATGAAAAAATACGCTGTTATTACCACCTTCTGCAGCATCAGTTATTTATTCTCCTGCACCGCAGCGGCAGAAAATAAAGAAATCGATTTTTTCGGCACCGTGGTAAGCCGCCCCTGCAATATTGAACCGAAATCGGCCGATCAGGTGGTGGAGATGGACACGGTAATCGTCAAAACGCTGTACCGCTACGGCCATAGCACCCCGGTTCCCTTCAGCATCAAGCTGACCGACTGTAAAACGGCAGTGTTCAAATCCGTCAACGTGACCTTCAGCGGCACCGAAGACGGCGAGTTGCCGGGCAAGCTGGCGATTAATAACGGCACCAACGGCGCCGCTATCGCCCTGTTTGATCACCAAGGGGCGGATATTGATTTGAACCAGATCTCCAGCGCGGTGGCATTGCAGGATGGTGACAATATTTTGAATTTCACCGCCTATGTGCAGGGTCACCCCAGCGCGATACAGAACAAGACCATTACCGAAGGCGAATTTAGCTCGGTGGCCAATTTCGTGCTGGCCTACCAATAAGCCTGACGTTTGCAGGAAAAAGTGATGATTTCCAAACCCAAAGCGGCCTGGTTATTCGGGCTGGCGGCGTTTTATTGCCTGATCGCCATGCATATTTACTGGCCCAATCGCGGCGGCAGCGGTTTTTATCTGCCGTGGAATCTGGTCGGTGGAATTTTTATCGCCCTGACTATCCTCGGCGCGATGCTGTTTAGTCGACCGCCGTTGGCGGTTTCCGGATTTTTTAACCGGCTGGCACTGGGTGGCCTGATTTTATTTTTGCCGTTGTTGTGGGCGCAGCAACCCTGGCTGAGTGAAGCCTTACCGCGCCTGATCGGGCTGGTACTCGGCGTGATGGCCTACTTCGCGTTGTTGCAAATCCCCTTAGACCGTTTATGGCGGCGCAGGCTGCTGACATTGCTGCTGGCGGCGACGGTGATCGAGGCCCTGTTCGGCCTGGTGCAATACAGCCTGCTGCAACCGGGCAACTGGATCGGCTATAACAGCCTGAAAAACCGCCCCTATGGCATCTTTCAGCAGTGGAACCTGATGGCCAGCTTTATGGCCACCGGCCTGGCGCTGGCGCTGTATCTGCTGAGCAACCGTCGCCCCTTGTCGCGCAGCCTGCAAGGGTTGAGCACCAGCATACTGGTGCTGGCACCGCTGTTGTTGGTGGTGATTGCCTCGCGCGTCGGCCTGCTGGCCGCCCTGCTGCTGTCGCCGCTGCAACTGTGGATGCTGTTCCGTATTAATCGCCGCCGTGCCGCCACCGCCTTGTTGCTGCTGGTTGCCGGGGTTGGTTCTGGCCTGCTGCTGGTGCTGATCAACGGCGCGACGCGGGCGGTCACCGTGGCGGAGCCGATTTTCTACCGGTTGGCTTACTGGCAAGAAGCGCTACGCATGATCGCCGAGCGCCCGTGGTTTGGCTGGGGTTACGGTCATTTTCAACACGATTTTCTGCATCATTTTTACACCACCCACAGCAGCGGGATGGAAAGCGTTGCGATCAGCCACCCGCATAACGAAATTTTGCTGTGGGGCATCGAAGGCGGGCTGCTCAGCCTGAGCGGCATCGCTATCGTCTGCTGGGGGTTATGGCGTTTGCTGCAACGCACCCGGTCGTTGCCACTGCGCCCCGCCCCCTGGATGGCAGCGCTGCCGATCCTGCTGCACATGATGGTGGAGTACCCACTATATCTTTCCGCCGCCCATGCCGTGCTGCTGCTGGTGATCCTGCGTTCTGGCGACGTACGTCGCAGTTTGCGATTACCTCTCCGCCCACAGCAAACGCTGCGCCTGTTCACCGGCATCACCGCTGTACTGATGCTGCCCTATCTGCTTAACGGCCTGCACAGCGCGCGGATCATTACCGCGGTGGAAAAAACCGGCTTGCGGCAATTTGGCCCCATGAGCCAGGTGCTGGCGCCGACGCCCTGGCAGGTGCGATATGACTACGATGTCCAGTTGCAGCGGCTGCTGCAATATCCTCAAACCCGCGATGCCATCACCCTATTGAATTACCGGCAATGGGCAGAAAACGAAATCCGTGTGCGGCCGGACGCCAATATCTATATCAACCTGATAGCGGTCAGTCGCCTACTGCAACAACCACAGCGGGCCGCCGATCTGCAGCGTCAGGCACATCGACTGTTTCCGCACGATATACGCTTCGAGGAGTAATCATGCTTAATATTCGGTTCACCCTGCTGGGCAGCGATAACTTTTATCAATTCGGCTTACGGCTGCTACTGGAAGAGTATCTGCAAGACCTGAACAGCAACAGCCGTAAATATTCGGTCGATCTACAGACTCTGGAGCCGATTGAAATCGTGTTCCGCACCCTGGAAGAGGCTTGCGGCTGTGCCCGTTGCTACCAAAGCCCGCACCAAACAATGCGCCACCGGCAAATGACCGTGCTGGTCCTCAATGATCGCGATACCCGATACTCACACGCCCATCCGGCACTCTTCAGCATTAACCTGCGCGATGACTGCGCCATGGTTCGCAACAAGTTGCAGATGGCGCTGGAGCTCTTTTGCCAACAACCCTGGGTGGCTATGCACGCCAGCGATATCTGGAAATGTCGGCAGTGCCGCATCGCCGCCCTGAGCAGTTGCGAAAAGAAAGTGCTGAAACTGATGAGCACCGGTATGTCCGCCTGCACCATCGCCGGCATGTTAGACCGCAGCCAGAAGACCATCAGCGCCCATAAGCGCTCGGCGATGCGCAAGCTGAATGTAAATAAAAACACCGAGCTGAACAAAATGCTGTTGAATCAGATGGGGTTGAATTAAAACCGGCAGGGATCAACCCACCACCAGTTTCTTTTGCAGGAAGATCTCCGCCAGCATGCAGCGTGCACCACCGCCGCCGAGATCTTCAATAATGTCGATCGGCCCCAGAGCCAGTCGGGCATAACCGCTAATCAACCCCTGCTGCTGCGGGGTGAAACTGGCCCAGGCGCGGGTCGACATGGCGTAAACCGGGCTGCCGTCTTCGGCGCGCAGTTCCAATACGTTGCAGGCGAACGCCTCCATCTGAGCGAAGCTGACGTCAATAAGGGTTTTTCCGCTGCGTTCCAGCGTGGCGATCAGCGCGCTTTTTTGCGCCTCATTACACAGGCTTTCAAGACAAATAATGGCGAACTGAGCGCCGACGCTCATCATCACGTTGGTGTGATAGATCGGTTGGTTATTACGATCCACCGCGTCAAACCAGACAATCTTATAGCCGGAGTGACGTTCAAATTCGTGGCCTACCTCCGGCGAACTGCGGGAAGACAGGCAGCAGTAAGCCAGCTTGTGCTGGTGATCCAGGATCAGTGAGCCGGTGCCTTCAAGAAAGCGTCCGGCCAGTTCGTGGGTGGAAAGATCGATTCGTCGCTCAATCACAAAGTCATTGGCGAGCTGCGCGATAATATCCTGGCGGCGTTCCCGTCGTCGGTTGAGTGCTTCCATCGGAAAGGTGAACAGGCTGCCGTCACCCAACAGAGCAATCCAGTTATTGGGAAATAATGCGTCCGGCGTTTCCTGCCCGCTAATCTCATCAATCACCCTGACATCGACCCCGGCTTGCTGTAATGCAGCGACGTAGCCGTTAAAGGCAACCAATGCCTCTGCCATGTGACTTTCATTTTTCTGCGTAATCTTCTGGAAAAAATTGCTGAGCAGGGTTTCCTGATTGGCGGCAAAGCCAGACGGCCTGATCATAAAAACGGATTGGGTGGTTTGCATGATATTTCTCACCGGGTTCAGGATTTTCCAAGGGCTGGCACGACACCATTATGGATAATCAATTTGAAGCCAAACAGTGTGAAAAATGACTAATTTGCTCTATATTTTTACAAATCGATACTTAGCAGCGACACTTTGACATCATGAATGATACCGATCGCCAGATCCTCGCGCTGCTGCGCGAAAACGCGCGTGCCTCCGTCACCGAGATCGCCGGCAAGGTGCGAGTCTCGCGCGCAACGGTACAAAAAAGAATTGAGGCGCTGGAAGCACAAGGGATCATCACCGGCTACACCATCCGTATAAAACCGGGCGTGGAACATAACCGCATCCGTGCCTGGATGTCTGTGGCGGTAGAAGGCACCAAGGCACAAAGCGTGTTGCAGCAGCTACGCGGCGAGCCCTCAGTCTTCACCCTGCACACTACCAACGGCAAGTGGGATATTCTGGTGGAGATCCGTACCGACAGCCTGGAGAACTTCGATAAAATTTTGGGCCGCATCCGACGCATCGCCGGTATTTCCAGTACCGAGACCAGCATCCTGCTGTCGACGCACAAGGCTTAACGGCTCACGGGAGGTTTGACTACCCCAATTTTTAAACAGGCAATACCGAACCGGCAACACCGTGAAATTCTTTCCTGGCCGGTGCGCGAACTGCTGGCCAGTTATCCAGTTATATAGAAGACAACCTGGGCGATAATATTACCTTGCAGGATTTGGCAAAGATTGCCGACCTGAGCATTTTTCATTTTTCTCGTGCTTTTCGGCAACACTTTGGCCAAACGCCTTCCGCTATGCGGAATAATCTAGGGAGGTAAGTACCACCAGGCCCCCTCGGCTGGCACCAGCGCAATCTACATTGCCATTCGCCGGACTTTATTGCCCCTGCACAACCAAAGCCTGAGCACAGGCCCAGGCCGAGCTCCAGGCCCACTGGAAGTTATAGCCCCCCAGCCACCCTGTCACATCCACCACTTCGCCGATAAAGTACAGTCCCGGTACCTTGGCGGCCTCCATGGTCTTGGAAGAAAGCTCTTTGGTATCCACACCGCCGAGCGTCACTTCCGCCGTGCGGTAGCCTTCGGTGCCGTTTGGCTGCACGCGCCAATTCTGCAAAGTATCTACCAGCGCAGCCTGCTGCGTCGGATTCAACTGCTTCAGCGTGACTTCCGGTAATTGCCCTAACGTCTGCAAACACTCCACCAGACGCTTCGGCAGGTGTAGCGCCAGGGTGTTTTTCAGGCTTTGATTCGGGTGGGCCTGGCGTTGATTGTTAAGGAAGTCTGCCAGATCAAGCGCAGGAAGTAAGTTAACGCTTACAAACTCACCGGGTTGCCAGTAACTGGAAAGTTGTAATACCGCTGGGCCAGACAGGCCACGGTGGGTGAAAAGCAGGCTTTCGCGGAAGCTGACGCCATTTTCGGCGGTGATCACCGCAGGCACAGAGACACCAGACAGGGTCTGCAGATGTTCCAGCAACGGTTTATGCAGCGTAAAAGGCACCAGCGCGGCACGCGTCGGCAGTACTTTCAGGCCAAACTGCTCCGCCAGCTTGTAGCCGAACGGTGTAGCCCCCAGTCCCGGCATCGACAGACCACCGCTGGCCACCACAAGTGAGCGAGCACTCACTTTCTCGCCATTCAGTGCCAGTTCGAAACCTTCGGTGGTTTTTTCGACGCCCAGCACTTCGCTGCGCAGGCGCGTTGTCACCTGACCCAGTTCACATTCTTTGACCAGCAATTCGACCACCTGCTGCGCCGAGTCGTCGCAGAACAGTTGCCCCAGCGTTTTCTCGTGGTAGGCAATGCCGTGGCGGTTGATCAGATCGATAAAATCCCACTGGGTGTAACGCGCCAGTGCCGATTTACAAAAATGCGGGTTATTCGACAGGTAAGCGGCCGGTTCGGTGTACATATTGGTAAAGTTACAGCGTCCGCCGCCGGACATCAGGATTTTGCGGCCCGGTTTTTTGCCGTTGTCGAGCAGCAGCACCCGGCAACCGAGTTGCCCTGCCTGCGCCGCGCAAAACATGCCCGCTGCGCCCGCACCTATTACCACGACATCAAACTGTTCCACCTGCGCCTCTCTGAATAAAAATCACAATCGCGACAAAAGGCCGCCATATTAAGCCGAATCGCTACCGGTAACCGGCAACTTTACGGCGGCAGATTGTAAAGCCATGACACCGACAACACCATAGTAAGAAAATATTACAACGGGCAAGACATCATAACGCACTGATATTTCATATCTTTGTCATGCCACTGCCATCATTTCGTCATATCTAAATCAAAAAAACGTCATATTTTCCTTTTCCCCGGCCCCGGTTGTCACGGATAATGCGCGGCGTTCATGTCCACAAACTGGCGTAACGCTTATGCTGCATTTGTTCGCTGGCCTGGATTTCCATACCGGCCTGATGTTAATTCTCGCATTGTTGTTCGTGTTGTTTTATGAAGCCATTAACGGTTTTCATGATACGGCCAATGCGGTTGCTACAGTAATCTATACCCGTGCCATGCGCTCGCAACTTGCGGTCGTGATGGCTGGTTTGTTCAACTTTCTTGGCGTAATGCTCGGTGGTTTGAGTGTTGCTTACGCCATTGTTCACCTGTTGCCAACAGATCTGTTGTTGAACGTCAGTTCAGCACACGGATTAGCCATGGTATTTTCCATGCTGCTGGCGGCTATTATCTGGAATCTCGGCACCTGGTATTTCGGTCTGCCGGCCTCCAGTTCCCATACGCTGATTGGCGCAATTATTGGTGTGGGTTTAACCAACGCACTGATGACCCACACTTCGGTGGTGGATGCGCTTAACGTCCCGAAAATGATTGGTATTTTCCTGTCATTGCTCATCTCGCCGCTGGTTGGCATGATGGTCGCCGGGTTGATGGTGTTTGCCTTGCGCCGCTATTGGAGTGGCACCAAGAAACGCCAGCGTATCCACATGACGCCTGCTGAACGTGAAAAGGTCGACGGCAAACGCAAGCCGCCATTCTGGACCCGTATCGCACTGATCCTGTCGGCTATCGGCGTCAGCTTCTCGCACGGCGCCAACGACGGCCAGAAAGGTATCGGCCTGATTATGCTGGTGCTGATCGGCGTGGCTCCGGCCGGCTTCGTGCTTAATATGAATGCAACCGGTTATGACATCACACGTACGCGTGATGCCGTTGCCCACCTGCAGCAATATTACCAGCAGCACAGTGACGCCCTGTCGCACGTGGTGGCTCTGACTCCGTTGGTGCCAAGCCCGGATGAGGACGTCTCGCCGGATAAACCCGTCGAGTTCCATTGTGACAGTGCCCGCGCCATGCCGGCGATTCAGCTTGCCTCTGGTTTGCTGAACAACCTGCAAAGTTACGATCAATTGACGGTAGATCAACGCAGCCACCTGCGTCGCCTGCTGATGTGCGTGACGGATACCGCGGACAAGGTCGCCAAGCTGCCGGAAACCTCTAGCCAGGACCAACGCTTCCTGAAAAACCTGCGTCAGGATCTGCTGCAAACCGTTGAGTATGCACCGATCTGGATTATCGTCGCGGTAGCTCTGGCGTTGTCACTCGGTACCATGGTGGGTTGGCAGCGCGTTGCGACTACCATTGGCGAGAAAATCGGTAAGAAGGGCATGACCTACGCTCAGGGCGTGTCGGCTCAGATGACCGCAGCCTTGTCGATTGGCGTGGCCAGCTATACCGGTATGCCGGTTTCCACCACCCACGTCCTCTCTTCGGCAGTCGCCGGGACGATGATTGTGGACGGCGGCGGTGTGCAGAGTAAAACCGTGAAGAACATCCTGTTGGCCTGGTTATTGACCCTGCCAATCTCGATTCTGCTTTCCGGTTCACTGTACTGGTTGGCGCTTAAAGTGATTTAAGCAGCTCGCTCCATGTGAAAGGCGGCCCTGGTGGCCGCCTTTTCTTTGTCTGTCGTCGGCAAAACCGGCCGGGTTTAATACCAAATCATCAACGCCAGCAGGCTGATCACCACCAGTCCACACAGGGCGGAGGTCAGCATAAACTGCCCGCGTACCCGCTCACAGCGGCGAATAAACTCCGGATCGTGATGTTCTGTATAGCGCTGCGAGAAGATATAGCGCACCAGCCGTATCTGTTTACTCGGCTGACCGTGGGCGGTAAAGAAGCCACCGCCGTCGACATACTGATACAGCAGCGGGTCGCAGCCGCGCAAAACCACTAACAGCGCGCGCAGAGAAGAGTAATACCGCACCATGTTTAACACACACACCACACACAGAGCCCAAAACAGCGCGACGGTACTGATCATGATTGCCTCCTCAAGGCGTTGTTATCCACGGCGCTCCGCCGGGTCCAACTGCCCTACCTCTATACCATTACTGCGGGAGCCTACCGCTCCGATCCCCTTGGCACCGCACAGGCCGCGCAAAACCCACCGCCTCTGGAGGTCACCCATCGTTATGCAGATGCACATCGCGCAGGTTTGGCTCAGAGGAGTAATGATAAGGCCCATATTCATTATTGTAGGTTATTGAAACGCAACTGGCCTGAGCAGTAGATAAAATTTACCGTAACCCGCCAATTTGTCATCGATCGATTGGTTATAACTGATTCCCACCCTGACTGACGGCTGACGGCCTTTTCCCCTGCCCAATGGGCTATTTGGGACTATACTCTGTTTAAGAATGCTTATATTTCAATTGGTCAACCTGCCAATAGCACCACAGGCGATAGGATTTTCTGCCGGGTGGGTGTAAAACTGACAGAGTAGCGATAAAGAGATTTTTTGATGCGGTGCAGTGTGATCGCCCCAACATATCATTATGTTATCTGAATGATAAAATGAAACCTAAAGCGCCAGGCTGGTACGCTGATGCCTGCTAACTTTTAATCGGCATTATATGGAAGGAGTATTCTCATGGCTTACAAACACATTCTGATCGCGGTAGACCTATCCCCGGAAAGCAAAATTCTGGTAGAAAAAGCCGTATCTATGGCGCGTCCTTACAACGCCAAAGTTTCCCTGATCCACGTAGATGTTAACTATTCCGACCTGTATACCGGCCTGATCGACGTTAATCTCGGCGATATGCAAAAACGTATCTCGGAAGAAACGCATCACGCCTTGACCGAACTGTCACAAAACGCCGGCTATCCGATTACCGAAACCCTGAGCGGCAGCGGTGATTTGGCGCAGGTGCTAGTCGATGCTATCAAGAAATACGATATGGACCTGGTCCTGTGCGGCCACCACCAGGATTTCTGGAGCAAGCTGATGTCCTCCGCACGTCAGTTGATCAACACCGTGCACATCGACATGCTGATCGTGCCGCTGCGTGACGAAGAAGAAAAAGCTGAAGATTAAGTAAGCGCCCACTAATATTAGTCCCCAACGCCCGCAGCCGCGGGCGTTTTTCGTTCGGCCGCCATCATTAATCGCTTGATAATCAACCGCCCTCCAGTGATATAGTCGCTAAAGACACAACATCATTCCCCACGCTTTACCCATACCAATATCTATAAAAATAGTGGGGGAAATTCAACAATATTACCCTATGAATTTCAGGCTGTAGCTAGGCCGTGAATAACAACGCTACAGCCTGAAAGGCGACGGGTATAAAGGAGTTATCCATGGAAAATACCTTATCGGTAGAGTCATTCTTGTCCTCACTACAACAGCATAATCCTCATCAGCCAGAATTTTTACAGGCGGTCAGAGAAGTCTTCACCTCGCTGTGGCCGTTTATCGAGCGCAACCCGCGTTATCGTGAATATGCCCTGCTGGAGCGCTTGGTTGAACCGGAACGCACCATTCAGTTCCGGGTCAGTTGGGTGGACGATCGCGGCCAGGTACAGGTTAACCGCGCCTGGCGCGTGCAGTTCAACTCCGCCATTGGGCCCTATAAAGGCGGCATGCGTTTTCACCCGTCGGTCAATTTATCGATCCTGAAATTCCTCGGTTTTGAACAGACCTTCAAAAATGCACTGACCACATTGCCGATGGGCGGCGGGAAAGGCGGTTCAGACTTTGATCCGAAAGGAAAAAGCCAGGCGGAGATCATGCGTTTCTGCCAGTCGCTGATGACCGAGTTGTACCGCCATCTGGGGCCAGACACCGACGTGCCCGCCGGAGATATCGGCGTTGGCGGTCGTGAGGTCGGCTTTATGAGCGGCATGATGAAGAAACTGTCCAACAACACCGCCTGCGTGTTTACCGGCAAGGGGTTGTCATTCGGTGGCAGTTTGATCCGCCCGGAAGCCACCGGCTATGGCCTGGTGTACTTTACCGACGCCATGCTGCAGCGTCACGGATTAGGCTTTGAAGGCATGCGGGTGGCGGTATCCGGGTCAGGCAATGTGGCGCAGTACACCATTGAGAAGGCGCTGGAGCTGGATGCGCGCGTCATCACCGTGTCTGACTCCGGCGGCACCTTGGTCGACGAAGCCGGTTTCACCACTGAAAAACTGGCCCATTTGGTGGAGATCAAGAATCAGCGCTATGGCCGGGTGGAAGATTACGCCCGCGAGCGCGGTCTGACCTATCTGGCCGGTCAGCAACCATGGAGCATCCCGGTGGACATCGCCCTGCCGTGCGCTACCCAAAACGAGCTGGATCTGGAAGCCGCCCAAATGCTGATCCGCAACGGGGTAAAAGCCGTGGCCGAGGGCGCCAATATGCCGACCACCATTCAGGCGACAGACGCATTCCTGGACGCCGGCGTGTTGTTTGCCCCTGGCAAAGCCGCCAACGCCGGTGGGGTCGCGACCTCCGGCCTGGAGATGGCGCAGAATGCCGCGCGCATCGGCTGGCGAGCGGAGAAAGTGGATGTACGTTTACAACATATCATGGCGGATATTCATCACGCCTGCGTGGAATACGGTGGTGAGGGCAAGCAAACTCACTACGTACACGGTGCCAATATTGCCGGATTCGTCAAGGTTGCCGACGCCATGCTGGCGCAGGGCGTGCTGTAATCACCCCACAAGGTGATGTTGTTCACACATTGCTTAAATGTTTCAATGCCGGCGCTCAGACCGGCATTTTTTCCGCCCAAAAACGACGTTCCTTCGCTTCATTCATTGCAAATATGTAAAATAATATGAGTTATACTGTTAATTAACTAATGATATTAGGTGGTAAAATTACCACCACTAAATTATTAAACATTTAATTAACATAAAAACCGCTATAATTTTACCTCAATGTGCACAGCTCACAGTTTTCAAATTCGGGTTACGCCCCCTCTTCCTTTCCTTTGTAATCTGCTCAGGTGGAAAAACAACCACCCCTACAGATAAAAAAGGTACAGCGAATGAAATTTAACCTCGCATTATTAAATGCATGTGTGGTTTCTGCGTGCATGTTATCAACAACACCTGCCTTAGCTGCTGAAAAGTACGAGATCGCCGTGGTTGCCAAAGTGACCGGCATTCCCTGGTTCAACCGTATGGAAGTCGGCGTCAACGAAGCGGCGAAAAAGCTCGACGTTAATGCCTACCAGACCGGGCCTTCTACCCCAGACCCGGCAGCACAGGTCAAAGTGATTGAAGACCTGATCGCCAAGAACGTTAACGCCATCATCGTGGTGCCTAACGACGCCAAGGTACTTGAACCGGTGCTGAAGAAGGCCCGCGAGAAAGGCATCGTGGTACTGACCCATGAATCCCCGGACCAGCAGATTGGCCAGTGGGATATTGAAACCATCGACAGCGAGAAGTATGCGCAGGCCAACGTCGATGAGCTGGCAAAAGACATGGGCGGCAAAGGTGGCTATGCCATTTACGTCGGCTCGCTGACCGTGCCGCTGCACAACGCCTGGGCGGATTCTGCCATCAAGTACCAGAAAGCCAAATACCCGGACATGTTCGAAGTGACTTCGCGCCTGCCGGTGGCGGAAAGCATTGATAAATCCTACGCCACCACGCTGGATTTGATGAAAACCTATCCGCAGATGAAAGGCATTATCGGTTTCGGCTCCCTCGGCCCGATCGGTGCCGGTCAGGCGGTCGCCAAGAAGCGCGCCAAGGACAAAATTGCCGTGGTGGGTATCGCCATGCCTGCACAGGCAGCACCTTACCTGATGCGCGGCGACATCAAGAAAGCGCTGCTGTGGGATCCGAAAGATGCCGGCTACGCGCTGGTGACAGTCGCCGATCAACTGCTGCAGGGCAAGGAAGTGACCAAAGACTTGTCGATCGAAGGTTTGGGTAAAGCCGACGTCGATATGGATAAGAAAGTGATTCGGTTTAATAAAATTCTTGAAGTGACCAAAGATAATGCCAAATCGCTGGGCTTTTAACCTTAAGTAGGATTGATTGCGCCACACCGGGAAATTAATTAAATAACGTCGGCGCGCAGCCCACCGCGCCCGACGATAATAAAAACCTGCACAGGTTAACGCTATGACCACATCCACCGCATTTATCAGCCTGGAAAATATCAGTAAACAATTTCCAGGCGTGCTGGCACTGGACCAGATCAACCTGACGCTGAATATTGGCGAAGTGCACTGCCTGGCCGGACAAAATGGCTGTGGCAAAAGCACCATAATTAAAATTATTTCCGGCGTTTACCAGCCGGAAAAAGGCGCCAATATTTCACTGGAAGGTAAACTGTTTCATTCCCTGACGCCGCAGCTATCCGGTTATTACGGCATTCAGGTGATTTATCAGGATCTGTCGTTATTCCCCAATCTGACGGTGGCGGAAAATATCGCCATTCACCGCTACCTGCCCGGCGGCCATTTCTGGGTGCGCAAGCGGGTAATGCGTCAGACGGCACTGGACGCCATGGCGCGCGTCGGCGTGCATATCGATCCCGACAAGAAAGTCGAAAAGCTGTCGATTGCCGACCGCCAACTGGTAGCGATTTGCCGCGCCATTGCCGCCGAAGCACGGCTGGTGATCATGGATGAACCTACCGCCTCGCTGACGCGTCAGGAGGTCAACGGCCTGCTGCGGGTGGTCAACGAACTGAAAGCGGCGGGCATCTGCGTGGTGTTTGTCAGCCACCGGCTGGACGAAGTGATGGAAGTCGCTGACCGCATCAGCGTGATGCGCGACGGCAAGCTGGTTGGCACTTACCCGGCAAGTGAGCTGGACAGTCATGAACTGGCGTTCCTGATGACGGGCCAACGCTTTCACTACAGCCAGTTACCCCCACGGGCAGAAGCCGACGGTGCGCCGCGACTCGAAGTGCGCAATCTCACCCGACGTGGGAAATATCAGAATATCAATCTTTCCCTGCACGGCGGCGAGATCGTTTCGATCGTCGGGTTGCTTGGCGCAGGGCGCACCGAGCTGTGCCTCAGCCTGTTCGGCATGACCCGGCCAGACAGCGGTGAAATCAGGATCGACGACCAACCGGTACGGCTGCACAATAACCGCGAAGCGGTGCGCCAGGGCATCGGTTATGTGTCGGAGGATCGTCTGACGCAGGGATTGATCATGGAGCAGTCGATCTACGACAACACCATCGTCACGGTGTTTGATCAACTACATACCCCGCTCGGGCTACTGGACCATACCAAAGCCGCCGGGTTGGTTAACCGGCTGATCCGCGATCTGAACATCAAGGTGTCCGACAGCGCGCTGCCGGTCAAAACCCTGTCCGGCGGTAACGCCCAGCGTATCGCTATTGCCAAGTGGGTAGCGACGCAGCCGAAGATCCTGATCCTCGACTCGCCGACCGTTGGGGTCGATATCGCCAACAAAGAGGGGATCTACCAGATCGCCAAAGATCTGGCAGCACTCGGCATGGCGGTGTTGATGATCTGCGACGAGATCCCGGAAGCCTATTACAACAGCCATCGGGTGATGGTGATGCGCAAAGGTGAGTTGATCGCCGAGTTTTCGCCGCACCACAGTACCGAACAACAGATCGCCGAGGTGGTGAATGGATAAGTCATTACTGGCCCGCCTGGCCGGGCGGCATGAGTTTTACCTTGGCCTGTTGGTGTTGCTGCTGGCCATCGGCCTGAGCGTCAGCACCAGCGAATTTCTGACGCTGGGCAACCTGACCGATGTGGCCACCAGCTACGCCATTCTCGGCATTCTCGCCTGCGGCCTGTTCGTGGTGCTGATTGCCGGTGGCATCGACATTTCGTTCCCGGCGATCACCGCTATCGCCCAGTACGTGATGGCCAGCTGGGTGATCCAGCACGGCGGCGGTTTCCCGCTGGCGTTCGTTCTGGCAATGGGCGTCGGCTTGCTGCTCGGGCTGGTGAACGGTTTTCTGGTCTACTGGCTGAAAGTACCGGCGATCATCATCACCATCGCCACGCTAAACCTGTTTTACGGCCTGCTGGTATACGCCACCAACGGCACCTGGCTGTATGGGTTCCCCGACTGGTTTATGGACGGCATCAGTTGGTTCTCGTTCCAGGGCACTGATGGCTATGACTACGGCCTGACGCTGCCGCTGTTGTGCCTGCTGGCAGTGATTATTGTCACCGGCGTGCTAATGAACTTCACCCGCCTCGGCCGCCAGATTTTTGCCATGGGCGGTAACCGCGATGCGGCGTCGCGCCTGGGGCTGAACCTGCTGCGGTTGCACTTCTACGTTTACGGTTACATGGGCATTCTGGCGGGCATTGCCGCGGTGGTACAGGCGCAGATCACTCAGTCGGTGGCCCCCAATTCGCTGCTCGGCTTCGAACTGACGGTACTGGCGGCGGTGGTACTGGGCGGCACCAGCATGACCGGCGGCCGCGGCTCGCTGACCGGCACGCTGCTGGGTGTGGTGTTGCTGGCCTTCCTGCAGAACGGTCTGACGCTGCTTAGCGTATCGGCCTATTGGCACCAGGTGTTCAGCGGCGCGATCATTTTGATCAGCATCAGCAGCACCGCCTGGAATGAAAAACGCAAGCTGGCCAAGGAGCTATGAGATGACCCAGTTAACCCGTCTGATCCCAAGCGATCGGATCATCCGCCTGCAAAGCGCGATCATTATCGTCGTGGCGCTGCTGTTCGCCGGGCTGCTTGGATCGCGCTTCTTCAGCCTCGGCAATTTCCAGTCGATCGCCTCGCAGTTGCCGATCCTCGGCATGTTGGCGCTCGGCATGGGCATTACCATGCTGACCGGCGGTATCAATCTGTCGATTATCGCCGGGGCCAACGCCTGTTCGCTGGTGATGGCGGCAATTATCGTCAGCCACCCGGACCAACCGCTGTTTCTGGTTCTGGCGCTGCTGGCCGGGTTGTTGGTCGCCGTCGCCATTGGCGCGCTTAACGGCGTGCTGGTCGCCTGGGTCGGCGTTTCGCCGATCCTTGCCTCTCTTGGCACCATGACGCTGATCACCGGCCTGAATATTCTGTTGTCCAACGGCGCGGTGATCTCCGGTTTCCCGGCGGCCATTCAGTATCTCGGCAACGGCAGCCTTCTCGGCATTCCGGTGGCGCTGCTGCTGTTCCTGCTGGTTTCGGTGGGCCTGTGGCTGCTGCTGGAACACACCACGCTGGGGCGCAGCCTGTATCTGGTCGGCTCCAACGAGCAGGCCACCCGTTTCAGTGGGGTGAATACCGCCCGGGTGCAAATCGCAGTGTATATCCTGTCGGCCCTGCTCGGCTGGGGGGCGGCACTGCTGATGATGGCCAAATTCAACTCGGCCAAGGCTGGCTACGGCGAATCCTATCTGCTGGTGACCATTCTGGCCTCGGTGCTGGGGGGGATTAACCCGGATGGCGGATTTGGCCGGGTGCTCGGGCTGGTGCTGGCACTGATTGTGCTGCAAATGCTGGAGAGCGGCCTCAACCTGCTAGGCGTCAGCAGCTATCTGACCATGGCCCTGTGGGGTGCGGTGCTGATCTTGTTTATCGCATTACAGAATCGAAAAGCCTGACTGGAGAAAAATAATGGCGAGCTATTTTATTGGCGTAGATGTAGGCACCGGGAGTGCGCGCGCAGGGGTATTCGATCTCAACGGCCACATGGTCGGACAGGCCAGCCGAACCATCGATCTGTACCGCCCGAAGGCCGACTTTGTTGAACAGTCCTCGGACAATATCTGGCAGGCGGTGTGCAACGCGGTGCGTGATGCGGTCAATCAGGCCGACATAAACCCGATCCAGGTCAAAGGACTGGGCTTTGACGCCACCTGCTCCCTGGTGGTGCTGGACAAAGAGGGTCAGCCGTTGACCGTCAGCCCGTCCGGCCGTACCGAGCAGAACATTATCGTGTGGATGGATCACCGGGCCATCACCCAGGCCGAGCGCATAAATGCCACCAAACACCGGGTACTGGATTTCGTTGGCGGCATCATCTCGCCGGAAATGCAAACCCCCAAAATGCTGTGGCTGAAGCAGCATATGCCGACCACCTGGGCCAATGCCGGGTATCTGTTTGACCTGCCGGACTTTCTGACCTGGCGCGCCACTCAGGACGCCACCCGTTCGTTGTGTTCGACGGTGTGCAAATGGACTTATCTCGGCCATGAACAACGCTGGGACAAGAGCTATTTCAAACAGATTGGGCTGGAAGAGGTGCTGGAACACGATGCCGCCAAGATCGGCAGCGACGTCAAAATGATGGGTGAACCGCTCGGACACGGCCTCACCCAGCGCGCCGCCAGTGAAATGGGGCTGATTGCCGGTACCGCGGTCAGCGTGTCGATCATCGATGCCCACGCCGGTACCCTCGGCACGCTGGGTGCCACCGGGGTTTCCGGTGAAGTGGCGGACTTTAATCGCCGCGTCGCGCTGATCGGCGGCACCTCCACCGGACATATGGCGATGTCGCGCACCGCACGCTTTATCCCCGGCGTGTGGGGGCCGTATTACTCGGCCATTCTACCGGAATACTGGCTGAACGAAGGCGGCCAGTCCGCCACCGGTGCACTGATTGACCACATGATCCAATCGCACCCTTGTTATCAGGAGTTGCTGACGCAGGCAAAAACGCAGGGCCTGACCATCTATGAAGTGCTGAACGCCCTGCTACGCCGTATGGCGGGCGAGCCGGAGGACATCGCCTACCTGACCAAAGACATTCATATGCTGCCGTATTTCCACGGCAACCGCTCGCCGCGCGCCAATCCGACGCTGACCGGCACCCTGACCGGGTTGAAGCTGTCACGCACCCCGGAAGACATGGCGCTGCACTATCTGGCGACTATCCAGGCCATCGCGCTCGGCACCCGCCATATTATCGAAACCATGAACCAAAGCGGTTACAGCATCGATACCATCATGGCCAGCGGCGGCGGCACCAAGAACCCGATTTTCGTGCAGGAACATGCCAACGCCACCGGCTGTGCCATGCTGTTGCCGGAAGAGAGCGAGGCAATGCTGTTGGGCGGCGCGATGATGGGCACCGTGGCGGCCGGAGTGTTCGATACCCTGCCGGAAGCGATGAGCGCCATGAGCCGCATCGGCAAAACCGTGACGCCGCAGACCAACAAGATCAAACGCTATTACGATCGTAAATATCGTGTGTTCCATGAGTTGTATAACGACCACATGAAATACCGCCAACTGATGCAGGAGGAAGCCTGATGCAGCAAGAATGGCAGAGAGCCACACAGGCCTGGTCGGTCTACAGCCAGGAGCTGGCCCAGTTGGGTCAACGCATCGACGCACAGACCTGGCAGCGGCTGCTGACCCAGTTGTCGGAGTGTCGGGGCAAGATTGTGGTCACCGGCGTCGGTACCTCCGGCATCGCAGCCCGCAAGATTGCCCATATGCTGGCCTGCGTGGAGCGGCCGGCTATCTACCTGAACGCCACCGATGCGGCGCACGGCGATCTGGGCTTTCTGCGCGGTGATGACTTGATGATTCTGATTTCGCGCGGCGGTAATTCCGACGAGTTGACTCGGCTGCTGCCAACGCTGCAGGCCAAGGGTGTACCCTTGATTGGCGTGACGGAAAATCCGGATTCGGCAATCGCCCAAGCGGCAGAGTTGGTGATCCGCACCGGGGTAGAAAATGAGATAGATCCGCTGAATATGCTGGCAACCACCTCTATCGTACTGGTACTGGCGATTTTCGACGCGGCCTGCGCCTGTTTGATGGAACGCAGTGGCTACAACAAGGAAACACTGCTGGCGGTACACCCGGGCGGGGATGTCGGCAAGCGTTTACTGCAGGGACATTTACGTTAGCCTGTGTAGTCAGGGCTCAGCATTCACATGCCGAGCCCGTAATCATTATCAAGCCTTGTTAATCGCCTCAATAATCACCAACTGGTCACTCAAACGCTTTTTTGCCACCGGATCACTGGCGGCAGTTAACTGCGCCTGCAGCGCAGCCTGTTGCTGCTGACGTGCCTGCGGTTCGCCGATCAACAGCGCTTTCACGTTGAATGACGCCACGTTGCCGTAACGCCCATCTTCGCTGGTGGGTACGCTGATTTTGCCGTCGTTCAGCAGTTTTTCGACGATCTTGCGTTCGCGGTCATAACCTTCCAGCCCGACCAACTGCCAGCGCTGCACCGCCTGCCCCTGATACTGGCCTTTTTTCACCTCGGTCAGATAACGAATGGTCAGATTGCGGATGGTACCGGCCTCTTCACCGTATTCCACCTTGCTGTCAGACAGCACCGGGAACTGCATGCCTTCCAGCGCGCCGCCTTTTTGCGTCAGGTGCCCCATGCGGTAGCTGTTCATTCCCAGACGGATCGGCGTGCTGTCCGTCACCGGCGTGCCGTCGGCCATCCGCAGGTCACGGATGCGCTGCCCGGCCGGTTGGCGCAGGTCGATTTTGTAGGTCACGCCATCGAAGAAATCATTGGTGGAATATTTGGACGCGCGACGCTGCGGGTTAAAACTGTAGGTCACGTCACCGTCATGCAACTGATTGAAGTAGCCCGCCGACCATTCCATGTACTTCTTCAACTCTTTGCCGCTGAGCTGATAAACGGTGATCTCGCCGCCGGCATATTGGTAGTTGAAGGCGATGTCCTTGGCAGTGATGGTACCGACGTTCAGTTTCGGCCGGTCGTTATCAATCTGCAGCGCGATAACCTGCGCCTTTGGTGCATAGTAATGCCCGGCTTCCTGATACAGCTTGCTGATGCCGGTATCCTGCACGTGCACCTGCGGAATGCCCTTCACCGCATCTGGCGGCACCAGGTCCTGACCGCTGAGCTGGGCAATCGGCCGATTGGCGTTGGCCCGCAAAATCTTGTGGTACGGCTGATAAATCTCCTCCAGCTTTTTATCAGACGTGATGCCTTTGATCGGGTAGGTATAGCTGTCTTTGTTGATCAGCACGTACTTGCCATTGTGCTGCTCAAACTGCAAATCGATGCGTGACAGCGCGCGGCCATATTTGTCCGGTTCGGTGACGATCACCCCGTTAATCACTTCTTTATCGACTTTTACATGCATATGCCCGGCGACGATCGCCGCCAATTCCGGGTTAGCCCGGGCAATATCACCCACGCCGGTACCCGGCCGCTGGTTCTCGTTGTCGATCCCCATGTGTGCCACCAGCACGATAGCGTCCACTTTCCCCTGGATCTGCTGGATCACCTGCTTCACTGCCTGGACTGGGTCGGTAAAGTTCAACCCTTTCACCCGGTCGGTGCCTTTGGCGAATTCGGCAGTCATCGGCGTATCCATGCCGATAATGCCGATTTTTACCCCCTGGCGTTCGATGATTTTATACGCCGGCAGGTAGGGCTTGCCGCTGTCCCACAGAATATTACCGGCCAGTGCCGTGCCCTTGAACTGGTTCAGTGAAGTGGAAAGCGGTTTGAGGCCGAAGTCGAATTCGTGATTGCCCATCACCCAGACGTCATAGTCCAGCGCATTAAAGCCGAGGATCATCGGGCTGGTTTTGTCGTTCTTAAAGGTCTCGACAAAGTTGCCCTGAATGGTGTCACCGGCATCGACCAGGATCACGTTCGGCTGTTGGGCGCGCACCTGATGCACCTGG
This sequence comes from Serratia proteamaculans, assembly GCF_008830365.1. Classification (GTDB taxonomy): domain Bacteria; phylum Pseudomonadota; class Gammaproteobacteria; order Enterobacterales; family Enterobacteriaceae; genus Serratia; species Serratia proteamaculans. The sequence goes on from NZ_WBKI01000006.1 coordinate 181,462, forward strand.
GTGGCAATTTGGCTCAGGCTGCCGGCCAGATTTGCGGTATCGGTGGAGTAATCCCAGGGCACAAAAGTGCCGTGCAGATCAGAGGTGCCAAGAATGGTGATATTGACAGGTTCAGAGGCCATCGCAGAGGTACCCAGGCAAAGCAAAACAGCAAGAAGTGTCTTCTTCATTATCATCTAATTATAGGAGTGGAAATGAACAGGAATCATGCGATCTGGAACACAAGCTTGCCAGTATCTTTGCAAGGTAAAAAATAAAATTGGGAGGTAGATCAATGAATGCCTCCCTATTTAGCCATCTATACCCTAAATAATTGGCGTTGTATCAAGGCGGCAAGTGTGTAAATCCCCAGGAGCTTACTCAAGTAAGTGCCTGGGATGCGCAAATGCAGCCAACACAGATACAGCGTCAAGTATGACGGGGATAGGGCATGTATATATCGAAACGGTGACTTTTCGTCGTCGACGCCGCATGCGCCTGTACGTTAGCCAATGGCGGGGCGTAATCCGGGCGTTTCACCACCACGCGCTTGGTCGCCAGGCGGCGTGCCGGTTCCAGCAGGCCATCGGCGTCATCGTCGCTGCCCACCAGCGACTGGAACACCCGCATCTCTTTCTTCACCAGCGCACTTTTCTGCTTATGCGGATACATGGGATCGAGATACACCACCTCCGGCCGTGGATCAATATCACCCAGTGCCGTCAGGCTGGAGGCGTGCAACAGCGTCATACGCTCCCGCAGCCATGGGCCGATCTCCGCATCCTGATAGCCGCGCTGCAGGCCGTCATCCAGCAATGCCGCGACCACCGGATTACGTTCCAGCATCCGCACCCGACAGCCCAGAGACGCCAGCACAAAGGCATCGCGCCCCAGACCGGCAGTGGCGTCCACCACATCAGGCCGGTAACTGCCCTTGATGCCGACCGCCTTCGCCACCGCTTCACCGCGCCCGCCGCCGAAGCGACGCCGATGTGCCATGGTGCCGGAGACAAAATCGACATAGATCGCCCCCAATTTGGGTTCGTCACGCTTGCGTAGCTCCAGCCTTTCGGGCGTCAACACCAGCGCCATCAGCGCGTCGTCGTCCGAAGTTAACTGCCAGCGTTCCGCCAGAATAGACAAGGCGCCGGGATCGGCGCCTTCTTCACACAATAAACACACGCTCACCGGTGGGGTTATCCTTTAATACCGTAATGGCGCAGCATAGCATCCAGCTGCGGCTCACGGCCACGGAAGCGTTTGAACAGTTCCATCGGTTCTTCCGAACCGCCGCGCGACAGGATGTTATCGAGGAAGGATTTACCGGTTTCGGCGTTGAAAATTCCTTCTTCCTCAAAGCGCGAATAAGCATCGGCCGACAGCACTTCAGCCCACAGATAGCTGTAATAACCTGCCGCGTAGCCCCCGGCAAAGATATGGCTGAAAGCATGCGGGAAACGACCCCAGCTTGGTGAAGGCACGACTGCCACCATTTTTTTCACTTCCGCCAGCGTTGGCAGGATCTGCGCACCTTTTTCCGGGCTGTATTCGGCATGCATACGGAAGTCGAACAGGCCGAACTCCAACTGACGCAGAATGAACAACGCCGCCTGGTAGTTTTTGGCTGCCAGTAACTTGTCGAGCATCTCTTTCGGCAACGGTTCGCCGCTCTGATAATGACCGGAGATAAACGCCAGCGCTTCCGGCTCCCAGCACCAGTTTTCCATAAACTGGCTCGGCAGCTCGACCGCATCCCATGGCACACCGCTGATACCGGAAACACCGGCGGTATCGATCTGGGTCAGCATGTGGTGCAGACCGTGGCCGAACTCGTGGAACAGCGTGGTCACTTCGTTATGGGTGAACAGTGCAGGCTTGTCACCCAACGGACGGTTGAAGTTACAGGTCAGGTAGGCGACCGGTTTTTGCAGTTCGCCGTTGGCCTTGCGCAGACTGCCGACACAATCGTCCATCCACGCCCCGCCGCGCTTGTTTTCACGCGCATACAGGTCGAGGTAGAAGCTGCCGCGCAGTTCACCACTGGCGTCGAACAGGTCAAAGAAGCGCACCTCAGGATGCCAGGTATCCACATCCTTGCGCTCTTTGGCGGTGATGCCATAAATGCGTTTGACCACTTCGAACAACCCTTCCACCACGCGCTGCTCCGGGAAGTACGGACGCAATTGCTCGTCGCTGATCGAGAATAAATGCTGCTTTTGTTTTTCACCGTAGTAGGTGATGTCCCAGGCTTCCAGTTCATCCACACCGTAATGCTGTTTGGCAAAGGCGCGCAGCTGTGCCAGCTCCTGCTCGGCCTGCGGACGGGCACGCTTGGCCAGATCGCTGAGAAAACCGAGCACCTGCTCCGGGTTTTCCGCCATTTTGGTCGCCAGCGATTCGTCGGCATAGCTGTCAAAGCCCAACAGCTGGGCCAGTTCGTGGCGCAGCGCCAGCGTTTCGGCCATCACTTCGCTGTTGTCCCACTTGCCGGCATTCGGCCCCTGATCGGAGGCACGGGTAGCGAAGGCGCGATACATCTCTTCACGCAGTGCGCGGTTGTCGCCGTAGGTCAGTACCGGCAGATAGCTCGGCATATCCAGCGTCAGCAACCAGCCGTCCTGCTCTTTGGCCTCCGCCATCGCCTGAGCCTGAGCCAGCGCGCTTTCCGGCAGGCCGCTCAGCTCGGCTTCACTGGTGATTAGCTTGCTCCAGCCCATGGTGGCGTCGAGCACGTTGTTACTGTACGTAGAACCCAGCTCGGACAGGCGCGCGACGATCTCGCCGTAGCGACGCTGTTTTTCCGGTGACAGGCCAATGCCTGACAGCTCAAAATCACGCAGCGCATTTTCTACCGACTTGCGCTGTGGTGCGGTCAGCTTCTCAAACGCCGCGCCTTCTTTCAGGCTGCGGTACGCCTGATATAACCCTTCGTGTTGCCCTACCCAGGTGCCGTACTCGGACAGCAACGGCAGCGCCTGCTCATAGGCGGCACGCAGTTCCGGGCTGTTTTTCACCGAGTTCAAATGCCCCACCGGCGACCAGATACGCGACAGGCGATCGTCAGACTCAGCCAGCGGCTGACACAGGTTATCCCAGGTGAATGGCCCCGGTTGCGCGACAACGCGCTCTACCGCAGCGCGGCAATCGGCCAGGGCGGATTGCACCGCAGGCACGATATCTTCTGGGCGAATGGCGGAAAACGGCGGCAGGGAAAACGGGGTCAGCAACGGATTTGTCATAGGGCAGTCCTGATTAGCGTTGGGGCCCGCCGCAGCGGGCAGGCCTTAAAATGCGTATGAATATCTAACATGGAGCCAAGTAGCAGGAAAATCAATGGCCGATCGTTGATAGATAGTGCCTTAGGCCCCGCTCCGGCGGATCTGTGCCGCCAGCTCAGCCAGATGAATATCATCGGCACGCGTAGCATCATGGGAAGACAGGTAACCTTCGTAGCGTTCAAAAAACTTCGTCGATTTCGATTCAATCGGCTGCCACTGCTCCAGGGCCGCAGTACCGTGCATCGGGATCAGCTTGGCATGCAGGTGATCGACGCCAAAACCCTCGAACACCATGCCGCAGCGGCCCACGTCGTCAAACGCCCGGTCAAGCAATTGTGCCACCCGCTTGGTCGCCAGCATCAGCGCACTCAGCACGTCGTCCGCAACGGCGAATGCGTAGCTGGGATGGTGCGCCTTGGGGATCACCACGCTGAACCCTTCGGTATTCGGATAGATGGACAGGAACGCCATGTGGCCGTCGTCCTCCCAAATTTTGTGGCACGGCACCCGGCCCGCCACCATTTCACAAAATACACAGCTCATCACGCCTCCTGAATCCAGCGACGAGCCCCCGGCCCGCCGCAAAAAGCCTTTCAGCAACATAGCGGATATTTTGCCTTTTGACTGCTATAGCGATGCATTCCCCGCCCAAATAGCAGGACGTCGCTGCTGCCAGGGCGCAGCCCGCTCCAGTTGACCCGCCAGTTGCAGCAACACATCTTCACGGCCAAAACCGGCAACAAATTGCATGCCTATCGGCAGGTTATGCTGCGAATCATGCGCCAACGGCACCGATATCGCCGGTACACCGGCCACGTTAAATACCGGCGTGAACGGCGAGTGATCGAATAAATGCGCTGTCCATTCCAGGCCGCTCATATCCGTCGTCCCTGTACCGTAACGGCCAATACGCCAGGGTAAATCGGGCAGGGTCGGGGTCAGCAACAGGTCGTACTGCTGAAAATAGGCAGCCACAGCCCGGGTCACCCGGTTACGAACCTCAAGGGCCGCGACCATATCCACCGCCCTGGCAGCCAGCCCGTAGCGGTAACAGGCCAGCGTTTCCGGCTCCAGCGTTTCGGTTGAGATCGGCCGCCCGGTCGCCTGGCTCAGGCCGTCCACCCAACCGACCAGGTTGGCACACCAAATTTGCGCATTGGCGAACACCAGCTCCTGCCAACTGGCGCCAATCGCCATGTCAGCCTCGCTAACCTGATGGCCCAACTCACTCAGCAGTACGGCAGTATCGGCCGTGGCCTGGGCGATTTGCGGGTCGGTTTTCCCGCCGTTCCACGCCTGAGTCATTATGCCTATACGCAGACGGCCAGGTTCTGACGTGACCTGTGACAGCCAGGTCTGTGCCGGTGGTGTAGTGTAATAGGGTTCGCCGGGATGTGGGTGCTGCAGGGCATCCAGCAAGGCCGCGCTGTCACGCACCGTACGACTCAGTCCCAGTTGCACGCCAAAGCCGTTGAACACTTCATCCATCGCCGGTCCATGCGATACCCGCCCGCGCGTCGGTTTGAGGCCGAACAGTCCATTCGACGAGGCAGGTACGCGGATCGAACCGGCGGCATCAGTAGCGTGAGCGATAGGCACAATTCCAGCAGCCACTGCCGCACCGGCACCGCCGCTGGACCCTCCGGCGCTAAAATCCGGATTCCAGGGGTTACGCGTCGCGCCGTAAAGTACCGCTTCGGTGGTGGTGCTGAAAGCCATCTCCGGCGTGGTGGTACGGCCGAAGGTGACCAGCCCGGCGCGATAAATATTGCTCATCAAATGGCTGTCTGCCTCCGCGATATGGCCCTGTGCCAACCGGCTACCCAGTTCCTGACGCTTACCGGCCATGCTGATGGCGATATCCTTTATCAGGAAAGGTACGCCAAACAGTGGGCCTTCGCCCTCCGGTGGTGGCTGCGTCCAATGTTCCACCACCGCATTAATCGCCGGGTTCACCGCCTCAACCGCGGCCTGCGCCGTCTGTTGCAGCTCCTGCGCACTGACTTCACCGCCCTGTACCAGTTCGACCAGCCCCAACGCATCGTAGCTAACGTACTCGCTCAGTTTCATCATCCCGTCCTTATCCGTTGCAGTTTCGTCGGCGCTTCCGACGTCCGTTCCACGGTAGGAGGATTGGAGCTATAGTTGAAATTGATAGATTTAATACGAGGAATAGTTATCAACAATTTAAAGCGGGTCGATCTTAATCTGCTGGTCACGCTGGAAGCGCTGCTCAGCGAACGTAACGTCACGCGGGCGGCGGCCCGTCTTAATCTGAGCCAACCCTCGGTCAGTATCCAACTCGCCAAACTGCGTGAGATTTACCACGATCCCCTGTTGCTGCCCGGCCCACGCGGCATGTTGCCCACGGCGCGCGCACTCGGCCTGCTGACGCCACTGCGCCAGACGCTGGCCGACCTTGGTCGTTTGGTGGCGCCGGAACACCCCTTTGATCCGCTGCTGGCCGAACTGACCTGGCAGTTGGCCGCCGCCGACGCGGCAGAATATGCCATTCTGCTGCCGATGCTGCCCAAACTGCGGCAGGCAGCGCCAAAATCCCGTCTGGCGATCCGCGAAGCGTCGCCCAAAACCATGAGTCGTGATTTGGCCGACGGCGTGATCGATCTGGGTTTTCTGGCCCGTGAAGAAGCGCCTGCCGGGCTACGTCACCGCCAGTTGTTTCACGAGAATTACCTGCTGGTGGGCCGCCGTGACCACCCGTTATTGCAGACACCGCCTTCACTGGAGCAGTTCTGCCAGCTGGAGTTTGTGATGGTTTCGCAGGACGGTGGCGGTTTTCGTACCCTGACCGACACGCTGCTGGAGGCACAGGGGTTGGCACGGCGGGTAGTGATGTCGCTGCCGCACTTCCTGTTCATCCCCACGCTGCTGGCAAAATCCGATATGGTGGCCATGCTGCCTTCACGCATGCTGGGTGAACTGCTGGGCAGCCTGCGCACCTGCCCGGTGCCGCTGGCACTGCCAGGCTATGACATGGTGATGGTATGGCATGAACGTTCGCACCTCGATCCGGCCCATAGCTGGTTGCGCGAACAGGTGGTTGCTGCGCTAGAGTAACCTTCCGCGTAACTAGAGGACCTCAACCAGGTCAAACTCTTCAAATACCAGCCACATTTGTGGCGAAAAGGTGCCTTCCCGAGTAAAAAACGCCCGATGTCCCTCGCGCCAGAAGGCCAGGCTCTTATCCCCCTCGCCTTCCAGCGCGGCCATCTCGGCGGTGACATCACAGTAACGAGTCAGCTTCAGTGAAAGCGTTCTGATGACGCAGGCGGGTTCACCCCGGCCATTAAGGATCACGTTGTAATCCCCAACCATCGGTGATTTCGCTTGTTGATAGGCGACATAGGAACCACAGGTTGCAGTTTTGTCGCCGTCGAGCACCCGTTGCAACAGCTCATCCGCCAGCGCCGGGCTGTCGCCAAATTGCCAGCGCGATGCGCCGGGATAGTTAGCCAGAATAGCCGACTCGGTCATTGTCCTGCTCCTTGATAGTGGGTCTGTGGTAACGCATTCCGGTTTTTCCCGCCCAGACAGTTTATACTGTGCAGAATATAAGCCTTTATTCTGTTCAGCACGCTCCGTCGGGAGCACAAGGAATTACCACAAGCCATGTTAAGTTACCGCCACAGTTTCCACGCCGGCAACCACGCCGACGTGCTCAAGCACACCGTTCAAAGCCTGATCATTGAATCGCTGAAAGAAAAAGACAAGCCGTTCCTGTACCTGGATACCCACTCAGGCGCAGGGCGCTATCAGCTGAGCGGTGAACACGCCGAACGCACCGGGGAGTACCTGGAAGGCATAGGCCTGCTGTGGCAACGTGACGATCTGCCGGAAGAGCTGGCGGCCTACATGAGCGTAGTGCACAACTTTAACCGCGGCGAAAGATTGCGTTACTACCCAGGCTCGCCGCTGATTGCCCGCCAACTGCTGCGTCCGCAGGATAAAATTCACCTGACCGAACTGCACCCGAGCGACTTCCCGTTGCTGCGCAATGAGTTCCAGAAGGACGAGCGCGCCAAGGTGCAGCGCGCCGACGGCTACCAGCAGTTGAAATCCCAATTGCCGCCACTTTCACGCCGCGGGCTGATCCTGATGGATCCGCCGTACGAAATGAAAACCGATTACCAGGACGTGGTCAAAGGCCTGCAGGAAGGCTACAAACGCTTTGCTACAGGCACTTACGCGCTGTGGTATCCCGTGGTGATGCGCCAACAGATCAAGCGCATGCTGAAAGAGCTGGAAGCCACCGGCATCCGCAATATTCTGCAGATCGAACTGGCGGTCAGACCCGACAGCGACCAGCGCGGCATGACGGCCTCCGGCATGATCGTGATTAACCCGCCGTGGAAGCTGGAACAACAGATGAAAAACGTGCTGCCGTGGCTGCACAAAATCCTGGTGCCGTCGGGTAATGGTCACCATCTGGTGAACTGGGTGGTGCCGGAATAAGCTTCCGGGGCGCGGCCCACCGCGCCTTTATCCCACCTATCACAGCCATCGACGCAATCTTTGCGACAAACCTGCATCAGGCGTTAAACTCTTACGCTCTTCGATTCACACAATTCATGGAAATCCCAGATGACCAAACATTACGATTATCTAGCAATTGGCGGCGGCAGCGGCGGCATCGCATCGATCAACCGGGCAGCCATGTACGGCCAGAAATGCGCACTGATTGAAGCCAAGGAACTGGGCGGCACCTGCGTCAACGTGGGTTGTGTACCGAAAAAAGTTATGTGGCACGCGGCGCAGATCGCCGAGGCTATTCACCTGTACGGCCCGGATTACGGTTTCGATACCACCGTCAATGCGTTTGACTGGAAAAAGCTGGTGGCTAACCGCACCGCCTATATCGACCGCATCCATAATTCCTACGACAACGTGCTGGGCAAAAACAAAGTCGACGTGATCAAAGGCTTTGCGCGCTTTATCGACGCCCACACGGTGGAAGTGAACGGTGAGAAAATCACTGCCGACCATATTCTGATCGCCACCGGCGGACGCCCAAGCCACCCAGATATTCCGGGTGCAGAATACGGCATCGATTCCGACGGTTTCTTCGATCTGGACGCCATGCCTAAGCGCGTTGCCATCGTGGGTGCAGGCTATATCGCGGTAGAAATCGCCGGTGTGCTGAACGCGCTGGGTGCCGAAACGCACCTGTTCGTACGTAAGCACGCGCCGCTGCGCAGCTTCGATCCGATGATTGTCGAAACCCTGGTGGAAGTGATGAACACCGAAGGGCCAAGCCTGCACACCGAATCGGTGCCGAAGGCCATCGTCAAGAACGCCGACGGCAGCCTGACGCTACAGTTGGAAAACGGCAAGGAATTCATCGTCGACAGCCTGGTGTGGGCGATTGGCCGCGAACCGGCGACCGATAACCTGAATCTGGCCGTGACCGGGGTGAAAACCAACGAAAATGGCTACATCGACGTCGATAAATACCAGAACACCAACGTAGCAGGCATTTACGCGGTGGGTGATAACACCGGTGCCGTTGAACTGACCCCGGTTGCCGTGGCCGCCGGTCGCCGCCTGTCCGAGCGTCTGTTCAACAACAAGCCGGAAGAGCACCTGGATTACAGCAACATTGCTACCGTGGTGTTCAGCCATCCGCCAATCGGCACTATCGGCCTGACCGAACCGGAAGCGATTGAGAAATTCGGTGCGGACAGCGTGAAAGTGTATAAATCTTCATTTACCGCCATGTACAGCGCCGTGACGCAGCACCGTCAGCCGTGCCGCATGAAACTGGTGTGCGTTGGTAAGGAAGAGAAGATTGTTGGCCTGCACGGTATCGGCTTCGGCATGGACGAGATCCTGCAGGGCTTCGCCGTGGCGATTAAAATGGGCGCCACCAAAAAAGACTTCGACAACACCGTGGCGATCCACCCGACCGCTGCGGAAGAGTTTGTCACCATGCGTTAAGCCCGAAAATCAGCAAAAACCGAGGCCAGGGCAATCCCTGGCCTTTTCTTTTCGTGCTCTTTACCATTCCCTTCAACACAAATTTTTATTTTCTGCCATTATTTTGCCTGATCAATGAGCGGAGCTCATGCAAGCATCCGCGACTCTGGAGAACACCGATGCTGTTCAAGCTATTTAAAAACATCACGTTGGCTTTTTTTGCGTTGATGGTCGTCCAATCCAGTGCGCTGAGTTTTACTCTGGAAGTCTCGGGCAACATCAAAAACACCACCGACCCGGTAAAGAAAAGCTATCTGTTTACCGATAAACAACTGTTGGCGATGCCGGTGCAGAGCATCACCACCTCAACCTCCTGGACGCCGCAAAGAAAGTTCGAAGGGATTGCTGTGGCGGACATTTTGGCGCGTGTGGGGGCCAAAGGCAGCACGCTGACGTTTTATGCGCTAAACGATTATTACATCGACGTGCCGCTGTCCGACGTCGAAAAATACAATATGATTTTGGCCTACAAGATGGACGGCGAAATGCTGAAGATCAGAAACTTCGGACCGCTATTTTTGGTTTATCCCAGGGATGCCGCAGGGCCTGAGTTGAATTCCCCGCTCTACAACTCACGCTTTATCTGGCAAGTGGACAGGATTGTGATCAAATGAAGCTCACAGGGTTTAAAAACAGCAGCAGGCTGGCGATCCCGGCGATTTTTGCCGCCTTGTTTCTGGTGGCCTCGACGGTAACGCTGTATTACTACAGCGCGACCCTGTCAAAGAAAGGGTTGTATGCTATTGCCGGTACTCAGGAAAATTACTCCTGGTCGATCGCCAAATTCTCCATCAAGCTGGCCGAGTTTGATACGCTGGTCGAACAGCTGAAAAATGCACCGCAGGTGGATGCCGAGGATCTGCGGCTTAAATTTGAAATCCTTTATTCTCGTTTTTACGTGCTGGAAACGGTGTCCGAATCCACACAGCCACTGTACGCCGAACCGGGTTATCCCGAGGTGGTCGCACACATGCGGGCGAAAATGGATCAAATTGATACTCTGCTGAACAGCCCAAAGATTGATTTCTCGCTGATTTCTCAGGCCATGCGGCAGATCAAGCCTTACGCGATTGAGATGGCCAACCTGACCGATCACGCCGAAGTGAAGCAACGCACCGCCGCCTACGAAGACTATATCGAAAAGCGACATATCATTTTTTACGGTCTGGTGATCGTGATGTTCTCGGTGATCGCCTTGATTGCCATCACTCTGATTGTGCTACGTCAGCAGCGCCTGACCATCCGCCAACAGGCCAAGGCGATTGAGGCGGAGAAAGCCACCCGCACCAAAAATGCCTTTCTGGGGGCCATCGGTCACGAATTACGCACCTCGCTGCAGAGCATTATGTCCGCCATTGATGTGCTGGTGAATACCAAGGTGTCGACGGAGCATGCCGATACCTTCCAACGGCTGGAAACCGCCGCGCAGCAAATTGAAAGCCAGATGAAAGACCTGACCGATTATGCCCATCTGGACAGCGGTATGATGGAACTGCGTATCGCCGCCTTCGACGTCCAACGGCTGGTCGAGGAAACGGCGAACGAAATCAATATGCTACGCCAGAAAGATCAGGTCACGCTGCTGTGTGAGGTGGAGTGCGGTCATCTGCAGATACATTCTGACCCGCTGCGTATCAGGCAGATTATCGTCAACCTGCTGACCAACGCGTTCAAGTACACCGAAAGCGGCACTATCACGCTGTACAGCAGCCTGCGACGCCAGCCGACCGGCAATTCGTTGATTATTGAGGTTACCGACACCGGCATCGGAATCGAAAAAGAGATGCTTGACCAGATATTCAGGCCTTTCACCCAGTTGGACCAATCCCATACCCGGCAGTATGGCGGCGTCGGGATGGGGCTGGCGATTGTGCATGGGCTGGTCACGCTGCTCGACGGCAGCATTACCGTCTACAGCGATATCAAAAAAGGCAGTACCTTTATCGTCAGTATTCCGGTCGAGGTCAGCGACGATCACCAACTGGACGAAATACCGCACCACCACCAGGGTCTGCTGCGCAAACAGCAGCATGTTTTGGTGGTTGATGACAACAAATCGGTGAGTGACGCTTTCGCTGCGCTATTGGACAAACTCGGCTATCAATATGAACTGTGCAACTCGTCGGAACGGGCGCTGCAAAAGCTGCTCAGGCGCCCTTACGACGCATTGCTGCTGGACTTGCAAATGCCCGGCATTGACGGTGCCGCGCTGGCGAAACAACTGCGTAGCCAGCGGGGCCCCAATCGCCAAATCCCGATTGTCGGCATCAGCGCTTATAGCCCGGAACAGCTGGCTGCCGAGCAGCGGGCACTGTTCGACAACTATTTAATGAAGCCGGTGCGGTTGGACGCGTTGTCATCCGCACTGGCCTCACTGCTGATCGCTAAAGGTTAAAACACCGCAGCAACGCGGCTTCGATCACATGGAGCCGTACTGGCTTTTCATAAGGACCCAGCACGTCATAATCACGCATCGCCCTGGCGATTTCAGATTCACGCTGATCGGTGCCCAGTTGGCCGGTCAGCACCAGGACTGGCGCATCCGGGTTGTCTGAGGCGCGGATGGTTCCAATGCATTGGTCTGCCGTTTCCTAGCCGATCAGCCAGTCGACCACATAACCGTCGAACAGGCTCTGCTGCAACGCCAGGCAAAAACTGCTGACGTCATAAAACGCCACCGCATGGAACCCCCGCCCGTTCAGGTATTTTGTCAGTTCATCGGCCGCCTGATGTGAATCATCAAGGACCGCAATGCTCAAACGCTCGTCTTCGACGGCGGCTGGGCGAACCTCGATCAGTTCCACGCTGTAACGCTGGCCCTGCGGCGCATCATCCGCACGATAAACACACCATTGCCCCGCCTGCTGCAGCGCGACATATTCCGACGTCCTTCCACCAACCAGCTCATGGCCGATATAGCCGACACAGGCTAACTCCGCCCCGCCGACGTAAAAGATGGCATCTCGTGCAATAGTTTGCGCGGAGATGTCATTTTCAGTACCGAGATCCACGATCGCTGACGGCGTCTCCCCTAATGCCGCCGCAACGTTGTTAATCTGCTCCAGAGTCCAGGGGCTTTGCCCCTTCAGCTTACGGTGCGCATGCGAAAAACTCAGATCCAGAATACGACTGAGCTCTTTAGCATGCTGACGCTTGCCAATCCCATAATGTACAAACAGTTCCCTGACCCGGTTTGCAATCGACTGCGAATCGAATTTCTGGTGATTGTTATCCATTTTTTCCTTCGATTTTTTTTGCTGTTTTTTCAGTCGTTTTCATACTTGCCGTGCAAAAAAGCGATCCAAAACTGGTATATCATACAATGTACAATCTAAACATTGCTTGACATACCACATTATATAGTCAAACATGGTATCAGAAGAGACACACAGCAACACCACAATAAAAATATAACAATAGTAAGAACGCATCACCAATAATCACAATGACACCAGGGAAAGCTCGTTTCGATTACGGCGCAGAGAGAATGTATGCAACAGACCCTCGCCGTAAATGGGCCGTAAGCGCTAAACTGTTTTACCGCGTTTTGAACCGGGATCCGCAAGGGTCCCGTTTTTTTTGTCGTTTTTACCGCAAAGCGGCGTGATGCATCATACGTGTTCACTCCGTCATCACCCCGTTAAAATCCAAAAAAATAGGGCCAGCAAGCTGACCCCAGGGTTTCAGTAACAGGATTTAGGTTCGTTGGATCAGAACTTCCAGGTGAAACCGGCGTTAACGCTGTTGTCCTGGTAGTTTTGCGACAGCAGGCCACCGTAGCCCAGTGACAGCGTGGCGTTCTTGTTCACCGCCACTTCTGCACTGGCCTTCAGCACTGCACCGTCACGCGAGGCCGACACGCTGTTCACCACAAACGGCGAGTTGCCGCCGTTGAAGCGCAGCCCGGTGCCGCGATCCAAATCGCCGTACTGATGCTGCCAGCCCAGCTCGCTGCGCAGCGCCACCGAAGTGGTTTTGCTCGCCTGCCACTGGGTATCAGCTCGCAGCCCCAACGTCGACACCGTGGCGTCGGTGTGCTGTTTGTCGCCGTGCAGCGCCGCTGCCCCGCCGTCTTCCGAGATACCGTTGTTCTGGAAGTTGATGTACGCCAGATTGGCGAACGGCTCCAGATTGACCCAGTCAGCCTTCACGCTGTAACCCGCCTCGGCGAACACTTGCTCGGTGCGCGCGCTGTATTTCGCGGTTTCGCGATCTGATTGCATGCCGTAATTGACCGAACGTGAGGTATCGAAACGGTGCCAGGTGTAGCCACCGCCGGCACGCAGCGCCAGCTCACCGAACTGTTTGCCGCCGTACACCGCCAGGTGGTAGTTATCGCTGTCCGCATTCGAGCCGTAGCCACCGTCCAGCGAGGTCCGGGTGTAACCGGTCGCCACGCCCATGCGCCAGTCATCCGCCAATGCCGAGTCCAACCCCACCAGCACGCCGTAGGTCGAGGCCTGATAGCCCGTCGCATTGGCATCGCCCGACGCATGGTCCCAGGCACCCAGCAACTGCGCCCAGGCACCGCCGTCGTCGTCAGCCTTGATGTCCGGCGAAGTCGCCAGCCCTTCTGCCTGCCGCAAGCGGCCGTTCAACGCCTCACGCAGGTAACGGCTGTCGTTCACCTGTGCCGAGGCAATATCCGCGTGGATCTGCCCGGACAACTGACGGAACGCCTGACGGGCTTCCCCTGTAGATCCAGCATTGAGGATGCTCTCGTACACCGGATTGCCCGCCGCCAAGGCATCTGCCGCTGCCGCGACCGCACGCTCGTTCTGGGTTGCTGCCACGCTGGTGAAGCTGGTGTCGTTACGACCGACGTTCAACGTGACCTGATTCGGCTGGTAAGTCAGCCCGGTGCCGAGGAACAGGTAGTTCGGGGCTACCGAATCAAACTGCCCACTGATGCCCTGTTGAGCAGTCAGGATGTTGTACTGCTGGCCGAGCAGGCTACGGACTTCGCTTTGCGACAGAAGATTAGTGCTGTTCTCCAGCGAGACCACCACTTCACCCCCGCCGATCGTCGCCGATCCGTTGCTTTGGATCCGATCGCTCTGGCCGTTGGGGGCTACTTCCACCGCGTAACGGGAACCCGGTTCGAAACTGAGGTTACGAGTGACATTCAACGTGCCTATTGAATTGCCCGGCGCCACGGTACCGCCACTGCGGGCGGTCAGTGATCCCACTGTCCCGGAGCCACCCAGCACGCCGGCGTTTTGCACCGTGACGTCCGAAGTGACCGAGCCATTCACCGCCAGCAAGCCGGTATTCACCCAGGTCGGGCCGGAGTAGGTATTGTTGCCGGTCAGCAGCAACGCGCCCTGGCCTTCCTTGGTCAGGCCACCATGACCATAGATGTCATTGGAATAGACTTCCACCGAACAGTGGTAGTCATCGCAAATACGAGCCTGCAGCGTGCCTTGATCGATTTCAGCTCCGAAGCCAGGAATGTTGGCGACAAACTGTGACGAGCCATAAGCCACGCCCGTCGGATCCGGAATGCGGAACTCTTCAGGAATGTCTTCGACGGTATAGAACATACCTGGACCGTTAATCGCCTTGCCCAGATCGATCATCCCCCAGCCGTACAGCGCATCAATACCCGGTGCGCCCATATCGGTAGCGGTAGTTTTCAGCACGTCGGCAATTTGCGCCGACGTCATATACGGGAAGCGCTGCAGCAACACGGCGACCGCGCCGGTCACGTGCGGCGTCGCCATTGAGGTCCCATTTTTATTGCCGTAGTCCGAGACCAGCTGATTCGGGTCTGAACCGTTGGCCACAGTGCTGTAGATTTTACTGCCCGGTGACGAGACACAGAAACTGGCGGTATAGCCACAGCGTGAAGAGAAGCTGCTGATGGTATAAGGCACGCTGTTGGTGGAGGCATCATCTTGCGCAACGCTGGCAACCGACAACCAGTTAGGCGCAATATCCGGTACAAAATAGGCCAATCCACTGATCACGTCCGGTTGGTTGTAGTTGCCGTCATTACCGGCGGCGAACAGCACCAGAATATTTTTACGTGCCGCATCGATCGCGCCCTGATAACCGGCCCCCGCCAAACTGCCCAGCAGCGGTTTCACCTGATCAAACTGTTCCTGTGCGTCTTTCAGCTCGAAATGCAGTGCATCGGGGTTTTTGCCATTATCCGACAGGAAATCGGGAATACTGACGCCCCAACTGTTATTGATGACCCGCACGCCGTTGTTGATCATCGCCTGCCAACCCGCGTTGGTCACACTGCCGTCCAGCCCGAGGAATTCGCCATACGCCGGGCCGTCATTGTCGTTATCAACGCTGATGATTTGTGAGTCAAAAGCCACACCATGCATGCCGGTGCCGTCACGATTGGCCCCGCTGATACCGGCCACGTGGACGCCGTGGTTACTTAGCGTCGCACCGTTATAGAAATGGAAAGTACCGTCGAAGTAAAAACGATCGCCGGCCTTAATATCTGTCCGATGCGGGTCGGTATAGGCTCTATTGCCCTGGGTAACCACATTCACCAGTTTGCCGTCACCGGTAAATTCAGGGTGCTTGTTCACCGGAGTATCGAAGATGCCCACCTTTTGCCCTTTACCGGTATAACCCGCGGCATAGGCCTCATCGGCGTGAATAGCCCCCAACCCCCAGTTGGCATTGAATTCATTACTGCGCCAGCTTGCCGGATCGCCTATCTTGCCGCCTTCCGTATAGGGTGCGGCCTGTACGCCACCTGCCGCCAACAACGCGCACAGCAAGGCGTTCAATTTCCATGTTGGCGCCAATACCGGTTTGTTCTTTCCTGTCGCTTGCTTCATTCCCTTATCCTTTTTGTTTTAGTCAAACCGCCCCCCGAAGAGGCGGCTTGTCCCTCAGTTTTTAAGATCAGAAATTCCAGGTGAAACCGGCATTAACGCTGTTGTCCTGGTAGTTTTGCGACAGCAGGCCACCGTAGCCCAGTGACAGCGTGGCGTTCTTGTTCACCGCCACTTCTGCACTGGCCTTCAGCACCGCACCGTCACGCGAGGCCGACACGCTGTTCACCACAAACGGCGAGTTGCCGCCGTTGAAGCGCAGCCCGGTGCCGCGATCCAAATCGCCGTACTGATGCTGCCAGCCCAGTTCGCTGCGCAGCGCCACCGAAGTGGTTTTGCTCGCCTGCCACTGGGTATCAGCTCGCAACCCCAACGTCGACACCGTGGCGTCGGTGTGCTGTTTGTCGCCGTGCAGCGCCGCTGCACCGCCGTCTTCCGAGATACCGTTGTTCTGGAAGTTGATGTACGCCAGATTGGCGAACGGCTCCAGATTGACCCAGTCAGCCTTCACGCTGTAACCCGCCTCGGCGAACACCTGCTCGGTGCGCGCGCTGTATTTCGCGGTTTCGCGATCTGATTGCATGCCGTAATTGACCGAACGTGAGGTATCGAAACGGTGCCAGGTGTAGCCACCGCCGGCACGCAGCGCCAGCTCACCGAACTGTTTGCCGCCGTACACCGCCAGGTGGTAGTTATCGCTGTCCGCATTCGAGCCGTAGCCACCGTCCAGCGAGGTCCGGGTGTAACCGGTCGCCACGCCCATGCGCCAGTCATCCGCCAATGCCGAGTCCAGCCCCACCAGCACGCCGTAGGTCGAGGCCTGATAGCCCGTCGCATTGGCATCGCCCGACGCATGGTCCCAGGCACCCAGCAACTGCGCCCAGGCACCGCCATCGTCGTCAGCCTTGATGTCCGGCGAAGTCGCCAGCCCTTCCGCCTGCCGCAAGCGGCCGTTCAGCGCCTCACGCAGGTAACGGCTGTCGTTCACCTGTGCCGAGGCAATATCCGCGTGGATCTGCCCGGACAACTGACGGAACGCCTGACGGGCTTCCCCTGTAGATCCAGCATTGAGGATGCTCTCGTACACCGGATTGCCCGCCGCCAAGGCATCTGCCGCTGCCGCGACCGCACGCTCGTTCTGGGTTGCTGCCACGCTGCTGAAGCTGGTGTCGTTACGACCGACGTTCAACGTGACCTGATTCGGCTGGTAAGTCAGCCCGGTGCCGAGGAACAGGTAGTTCGGGGCTACCGAATCAAACTGCCCACTGATGCCCTGTTGAGCAGTCAGGATGTTGTACTGCTGGCCGAGCAGGCTACGGACTTCGCTTTGCGACAGAAGATTAGTGCTGTTCTCCAGCGAGACCGCCACCTCACCCCCGCCGATCGTCGCCGATCCGTTGCTTTGGATCCGATCGCTCTGGCCGTTGGGGGCTACTTCCACCGCGTAACGGGAACCCGGTTCGAAACTGAGGTTACGAGTGACATTCAACGTGCCTATTGAATTGCCCGGCGCCACGGTACCGCCACTGCGGGCGGTCAGTGATCCCACTGTCCCGGAGCCACCCAGCACGCCGGCGTTTTGCACCGTGACGTCCGAAGTCACCGAGCCGTTAATCGCCAGCAGGCCCTGATTGATCAATGTCGGCCCCGCGTAACTGTTATTGCCGGTCAGTACCAATGTGCCGATGCCCTGTTTGGTCAGGCCACCGTGTCCGGAAATGTTGTTGCTCCAGACATCCAACCCGCAATGCGTATCGTCACACACGCGTTCGGTCGGTTTTCCCTTGTCCAGCAACGCGCCGACGCCCGGTAAATTCACCACAAACTGTTCCGGGCCGTAGGCACCGCTAACACGGAACTCCTCAGGAATATCCTGTTCGGTGACAAACATGCCCGGGCCGTTAATCGCCTTGCCCAGATCGATCATCCCCCAGCCATACAGCGCATCGATACCCGGAGCGCCCATATCAACGGTGGTGGTCTTCAGCACCGAAGCAACCTGTGCGCCGGTCATGTACGGGAAGCGCTCCATCAGCACCGCAATGCTACCTGCCACGTGCGGTGCCGCCATTGAAGTCCCGCTGTATTTGGCGTAACCGGTAGTCAGGTTATCTACGCTGTTGCCTTCGATGATCGAGCTGTACACCTTGGTCCCCGGTGCGGCAACGCAGAAGCTGGCGGTATAACCGCAGCGTGAGGAGAAGGTGCTGATGCTGTAATCACCGGTGTTGTTCGGATCCTGTAGGCTGGCGACCGACAACCAATTGGGGGCGATTTCCGGCACGAAATAGGCCAGACCGGCCATGGCGTCCGGGTTATTCAGGTTGTAATCGTTACCCGCGGCAAAAATGGTAACGATGCCGCTACGTGCCGCATCGATCGCGCCCTGATAAGCGCCACCGGCTTTAGTGCCAAGGATCTGTTTGATTTGATCGAACTGCTTTTGCGCATCGGCGAGCGTGAAGTGAGGATAGGCAGGATCCTTGCCGCCCTGATCAAACTTCTCAGTGATGCCGATGCCCCAACTGTTATTGATAATGCGCGCGCCACTGGCGATCAACGCATCCCAGCCGGCCTGGTACACCGCGCCATCATTACCGAGAATGATGCCGTCCTCCGGGCCCGGATCGCCGTTTTCCGCGCTGATGATTTGTGCGTTGAACGCCACGCCGTGCATCTCGCCACCATCGCGGTTGCCGGCAGCGATGCCACCCACATGGGTACCGTGTGAACCCAGAGTGCCGTCGGAGTCCACGCTCGGCGTGCCGTCATAGCGGAATACGTCGCCTTTTTTCACCGGAATATAGGGATCGGTGTATTCGCGGATACCGGTCGTCACCAGATTGATCACTTTGCCCTGGCTGGCAAACTCCGGGTGTTTGGCATACACCGGCTGATCGAAAATGCCGAGTTTTACGCCTTTCCCGCTATAACCGGCGGCGTAGGCCTGATCGGCGTGGATCGCCCCCAGACCCCATTCGGCGTTGAATTCATTACTACGCCAACTTGAAGGATCACCCGGCTTACCGCTCTCTACATAAGGCGCAGCCTGCGCTCCACCGATCGCCGCCAGGCAAAAAAGCACAGCACTCCACTGTGCGCGATTAACACCAATTTCAGGCCAGCCGAAGGCCGCCTGAACAGGCTTGACTCCTTTACGTCTATTTTCCATCCCAGATACCGTCCATTGTTGTTTGCAAATGTCTTATTGATTTTTTGTGTAACAGTTTCGTAACACCAAATAAATAAAGCACAACAATCTCAAGCGCGCCTAATGGGTCAAGGCGCTGGATGATCTAAACGGGAGCCTGAGGGTCGAGTAAAAAGGGGGAAAGACATAAGGATCTTCGATGGCTTTAAGCCAGCGAGAAGCGTGAATTTATTGTGCTGAGGATGAAATATAATCAAATGATAAATAAGAATAATAGAAACAAAAAAGGCCGCATGGGTATCTCCCCCGCGGCCTGTTCAACAATGCTTAAGATGCTCTTTTTATCAATTTTAATTATAACTATTGCCAATACTCACTCAGTGAAATGTGCTGGTTTTCGCCGAGAATGGCAGTAAAAATTGGACTATCATGCTAGCGGTTTTCTGCTGTTCATCGCATCTTCCTCGGCCTGACGAATAATGGCTTTCGCCATCCACTGCGTCACATCCTGAATACCACCGAGATCCAGACCCCAAATATCTTTCAGGACCAGGAAAACTTCCGAACCATAGATCAGAGAAAAAGAATGAATCACCCGCTGTAACGCCTCGGGCGGTAGTTTATTCTGCAACGGTTCTACCGCCAGGTTCAGCAGGCGTTTGCGGTTGCCGCGGACGAACTTTTCAATCGGTTTAATGGTGCTGGATTGTGCCTCGGCCCATTGCTGAAGAGACAACAGCAATGCAGCGCGCAAAGCCCCCTCATGTTGTTCCATTTGCGGATAAGCAAAGCTCAATAATTGTTGGATGCGTGTCCCAGCGTCATGGTCTGTCGGTTGCCATTCAAGAATGGGCCCCAAACTCTCGGCAACCACCGCAGTGATCAATGCACTCTGGGTGGGAAAGTAGCGATAAGCCGTCGCACGGGAAACTTGCGCATGCTGAGCCAATTCAGTAATGGAGGGAAAGGCCCCAGCATCAAACAATACCATCGCGCTAGCGAGCAACAACTTGCGAGTTCTGGCTCGGGTATGGGTTAAATCTTGGGGTAGGGTTAATGACACAGCGGACCTCTTTCTCACCAATATAACGCAGGCCAGAACAAGAGCTCAGGCGAATATACCCACTGTAACAAACTTGCCGGACTCTGCGCTATCCAAGAGAAGACGCAAATCTGTCCTTTCACTTATTGAATGAGACATCAATCTCATTTTCATACCAAACCCACTTGCAAAAATGATACTGCAGTCTCATTATGATATTGAAATTCACCGACTACGCTCAGCAACCTTAGTCAGTACCAGGGATTCAATTTATATAACCAATTAAATTATAATAAAATTATTAAAAAGCGTGGCGGCCATCCGGACCTACAATTCAGGAACAGGCTAATGAACAATAATCAGGCAATCATCTATATTGCGACGACAGCGGACACTAAAGGACGAGAACTAGCTTATGTTCGCAGCCTGATCGCTGATACTGGACTACCTACGCTAACCGTCGACTTATCGACTCATCATGTCCCGGCCAGCCACCCTGCCGATATTTCCGCAGCCACGGTTGCAAGCTATCATCCTGAAGGCGAGAGCGCCGTATTTTGTGGCGATCGCGGGAGAGCCATTGCCGCCATGGCCATTGCTTTCGAGCGATTTATGCTCTCACGGCAGGACGTGGCAGCCTTGCTTGGCCTCGGGGGCTCCGGCGGTACCGCATTGATTACGCCCGCCATGCAGCAATTACCCATTGGCCTGCCAAAGTTGATGGTGTCGACCATGGCTTCCGGTGACACCTCCGGCTATGTCGGCGCCAGTGATATAAGCATGTTGTATTCGGTTACCGACGTCGCCGGGCTCAACCGTATTTCCCGTCTCGTTTTAGGTAACGCCGCACATCAAATTGCCGGTGCCGTTCGATTTGCTACGCCGGTTGATACCGACAGTAAACCCGCCGTTGGACTTACCATGTTCGGCGTCACGACTCCCTGTATTCAGGCGGTGACTGCGGCAATTGAAAATGAGTGGGATTGCCTGGTATTTCATGCGACAGGCAGCGGTGGCCAGGCGATGGAAAAACTGGTCGACAGCCATCTGCTGAACGGGGTGTTCGATTTAACCACCACCGAGGTCTGTGACCATCTGTTTGGCGGCGTGCTGGCCTGCACAGAAGATCGCTTCGACGCGATAGCCCGTAGCGGCATTCCCTGTGTCATGTCCTGCGGTGCTCTGGATATGATCAACTTTGGTCATCCCGGTACCATCCCTGCTCACTACGCTGAACGCCAGTTCTACAACCATAATGCCCAGGTGACGCTAATGCGCACTACGCCAGAAGAAAATACCCAGATGGGCCGCTGGATCGGTGAAAAGTTGAACGCATGCGCAGGGGAGATTCGCTTCCTGATCCCTGAAGGAGGTGTTTCAGCACTTGATGCCCCAGGGCAAGTCTTTTGGGATCCTGAGGCGTTGGCTGCCTTCGTCAGCGCACTGGAAGCAACCTGGCAGCCCACAGAGAAACAGCGTCTGATCAAGACCCCTTACAACATCAACGATCCCCGCTTTGCCGACACCGCCGTGCTGCATTTCCGGGAGATCTCTCATTCTTTTTGATTGGAGTTACACATGGCCAAACATACTCGACAGGCATTACTGACCAAATTCAGGGGAATGATTGCCCGCCGCGAACCGATCATCGGTGGCGGTGCCGGCACCGGCCTATCGGCCAAGTGTGAAGAGGCCGGCGGTATCGATCTGATCGTCATTTACAACTCGGGCCGCTACCGTATGGCTGGCCGCGGTTCCCTGGCTGGCCTATTGGCTTACGGTAATGCCAACGAAATCGTGATGGACATGGCCAAAGAAGTCTTGCCGGTAGTTAAGCACACCCCGGTTTTAGCTGGGGTAAACGGCACCGATCCTTTTTGCCACTTTGATAAGTTTCTTGATGAAATTAAAAGCACGGGCTTCGCTGGTGTACAAAACTTCCCGACGGTGGGCCTGATTGACGGCAACTTCCGCGCCAATCTGGAAGAAACCGGAATGGGCTATGCGCTGGAAGTGGATATGATTCGGTTAGCGCATGAAAAAGACCTGCTGACTACCCCCTACGTTTTTAATGCGCAAGACGCGATCGCAATGACCGAAGCAGGTGCAGATATCATCGTCCCGCACATGGGGCTGACAACCGGTGGGAGCATTGGCGCAGAAACGGCGCTGACACTGGCTGATTGCGTATCTCTGATTAACGAATGGGCCCAGGCCGCCAAGCAGGTTCGCGAAGACGTCATCGTCCTGTGTCACGGGGGCCCAATAGCCACGCCTGAAGACGCTTCCTATATCATGCAGCACTGCCCGTTAGTTGATGGTTTCTATGGCGCCAGTTCGATGGAACGTCTACCTACGGAGCTCGCTTTAACCGAGACCACTCGTCAATTTAAAAAAATTAACAGAGATTGATGGGAAAATAGCTTACTCGCGCACAACACCAGGGAAACCCGTTTTTAACGGGAAGTGAAGTAGCAGTGAGATAAGCAAAAGGGCCAGAGATTAATCTGGCCCTTTTTATTTACCACATGAAATTATTACTGTGCAGTCGTCATTTTCGACTTCATGTTTTTCATGTGCTCCATCATTTTCTGTTCGCGTTTCTGATAATTCTCATTGTATTGTTTTTTCTGCTCAGGGGTCAGCAGGTTATACATTTTATTTTCAGCTTTGGCGCGCTCCAGCATATGTTCGGACTGCGCTTTGCTGATAGCATCAATTTGAGTTTTCACTTTGGCTTCATCGAAGCTGTCGGAAGCCACCATGCTATGCAGCGCCTGGCGCTCATCTTTGGTCCCTTCGCCGCGCTTCTGGTGCGATTCTTTCATGATATCGCGCATTTGCTGGCGCTGTTGCTCGGTCAGGTTCAGGCCGGCAAACGGGCCACCTTTACCTTCGCCTTTGTGGTGCATCATTTTCATGTTCATCGATGTGGCATCTGTGGTGGCCGGCGCCGTCGTCGTATCGGCTGCAAAAGCCATAGAAGCAGAACCCAGAGCCAGAGTAGAAGCGACAAATAAAGCGGTCAGTTTACGCATAATCATTTCCTTAAAATTATTCTTCATCAGGAGCGCTGTACGTGAACAGGCTCATCTTTCGTCGGAGATAATAATAGGCCGATAAATATATAGTAATGCGATGGAGTGTAAATTTATTAAAGCCAGAAACACTTTTATCCATCAATAATGAATGAATTATGAAGATAATGCGTATTATTTGGAAAGTTTGATTTCCCAGCGCATAAAACCCACCACAACATGATGTCTGTTTCTATAGGATTATTCCTGCCAGCAGCCCACTTTATTATAATGTAGCCCCCTCCGCTACAACCGCCCTGCAACAAAATGATCGCAGTGCGCGAAGCGCCAGGATCGCATCAATCTCTCGAAATCCCAGGTTCTCACTTACACTTTAAAACGTGCGGCAATTTGACGATTACAGGGCAAAACTAATTATTGCTTATATAATAGTTTCATCCCCCGCCGGTGAAAAACGTGTTATATGATGGAGATACGTGCACTACGGCCACTCCCGGGCCAGAAACCTGCGGCTGCGCTCATTGCACAGACCTGGCTGTCGTGCCCTTTTGAGGAATCATCATGTTCGCAGACCAAGGCCCTATGCTTCTTAACGCCCACTTCGGCACCAACAGCCCTTATTGGCGGTTGACGTTTGACAGCAACGCCCTGGCGTTGTCGGCAGTTAAAGGCAAAACCCATATGGCCGTGGCGCTCAGCGCCATGCAGGCGGCTACAATCCGTCGCCTGAGCGGTATTACCGCCAGCCTTGATATCACCATCACGCTCGGCGGCGAACCGATACATCTGCATCTGGTCGGGCGACGAGTCAACAATCTGGAATGGGCAGGCACCGCTTCCGCCTTCAGCGACACCCAATCGGTCGCCCGTGACTTGGTACACGGCCTTTCCTTTGCCGAGCAGGTGGTGTCAGAAGCCAACTCCGTGATTGTGATTGTCGATCAGCATGGTCGTATTCAGCGCTTCAACCGTCTGAGTGAAGAGTACACCGGCCTGCACGAACATGATGTTATTGGTAAAAACGTCTTTCAGCTGTTTATGAGCCCGGAGGAAGCTTCGGCATCGCGGCGCAACATCGCCGGCTTTTTCCGTAATGGGTCGTCCTATGAGGTGGAACGTTGGATCAAAACGGTTAAAGGCGAGCGGCTGTTTTTGTTCCGCAACAAGTTCGTTCACAGCGGCAGCGGTAAAAATGAAGTCTTTCTGATTTGCTCCGGCACCGATATCACCGAAGAGCGTCGTGCCCAGGAACGTCTGCGGGTGCTGGCCAATACCGACATCATCACCGGCCTGCCTAACCGCAATGCCATTCAGGACAAAATCACCCAGTCGATCGCCGCACGCGATGGCAACAGCGTTGGGCTGGTGTATCTCGATCTCGACAACTTTAAAAAGGTTAATGACGCCTACGGTCATATGTTCGGCGATCGTTTACTGGTAGAGGTGTCGCTGGCAGTGCTCAGCTGTCTGGCTGAGGACCAAACCCTGGCCCGGCTGGGGGGCGATGAATTTCTGGTGCTGGCCAAGCAGGCCGACCGCGAAATGCTGCAACGCCTGGCTCAACGTATTATCGACCGGCTGAAAACGCCGTTCCGTATAGGGCTAATCGAGGTCTATACCGGCTGCTCTATTGGTATTGCGCTGTGTCCAGAACATGGCAACGATCTCGACAGCCTGATCCGCAGCGCCGATACCGCCATGTACGTCGCCAAAGAGCATGGCAAACGGACCTATACCGTGTTCTCGCCGGAAATGAACAAACGCGTCGCGGAATATATGTGGCTGGATACCAACCTGCGTAAGGGATTGGAGCAAAACCAGCTGGTGGTGTATTACCAGCCAAAAATCGAGGCGATCAGCGGCAAAGTCTGTAGTGTGGAAGCGCTGGTGCGCTGGGATTCACCCGAGCGCGGTCTGATCCCACCGCTGCAGTTTATCTCTTACGCCGAAGAGTCCGGCCTGATCGGCCCGCTCGGCCGCTGGGTGCTGCAAACCGCCGCCAAACAGGCGGCTCAATGGCAACGACAAGGGCTGCAACTGCGAGTCGCGGTCAATCTTTCCGCCCGGCAATTGGTTGATGACTCCATCGTTGAGGATTTGGTGCAGGTGTTGCTGCAAAATCAGCTGGCCCCCTGCCTGCTGGACTTCGAACTCACGGAAAGCAGCCTGATTGAAGATGAGAAACGCGCACGCGAAGTGATTACCCGGCTACGCCAACTGGGCGCACAGGTCCATCTTGATGACTTTGGCACCGGCTACTCTTCGCTGGCACAGCTGGCGCGTATTCCGCTGGATGCCATTAAGCTGGATAAAAGCTTTGTGCGTGGCGTGAATGATAATCCGGTTTCACAGTCGCTGGTGCGCGCCATCGTGGCGGCGGCCGAAGCGCTCAAATTCCGGGTGATCGCCGAAGGCGTGGAAACCGAAAGCGAGAACCGATTCCTGGATGAAATCGGCGTGGATGAAAAACAGGGGTTCCTGTTTGCGCGGCCAATGCTCCCGGAACAGCTGGAACATTGGCTGCAGTCTTATCGCCCGCCATCTTCCTCAGCGTGAGGCGGGCAGGGTAACGTTAGCCGGCACGACGCAGGTTCAGCGTGTGGCGATCCTGCAGCATCACCAGACGTTCGATATAGGCGCGATCTTTCTCCTCGATAGTGAAGGCCGAATGCACCCAGTCTTCGGTAATGTCCATTAGTTCCGAACGCGTCAACTGCAACACCCGCTGACGGGCACGCAGCATGGCACGCATGCCGTTCAGTTTGGGTCGAATGGTATCGATAAAGGTACGGGTCGCTATATAAGCGTCGCCAGGCTGGAATAACTGATCGACCAGGCCACGGCTTTCAAACCATTCCGCGGTATGCGACTCGCCGCCCCAAATCAGCTCTTCCGCCAGGCGCATGTTTCCTTTACGCGCCACCAGCGAATAACCGCCCATGCCGGGGAACAGATTAAACGCAATTTCCGGGAAACCCATGCGCGCATTGTTCTGCGCCAGAACGAAATGGTGCGCCAGCGCCGCTTCAAAGCCGCCGCCCAGTGCACTGCCCTCGACCATCGCGATGCTGACCGCGCCGGTATCAAATCCGCGAGCCGCCGCATGCACGCAATCAATGCAGGCGCGTGCGTAAGCCATCATCGCCTCACGCTTGCGGTTTTTAATCGCCTCGGCAAAGAACTGCAGATCGCCGCCCACGTTGAACATGTTGGGCACCAGCGAGCCAGTAACCCAAAAATCAAACTGCAATGATGACTCTTTGGCCGCCTGCGCCAGCGTCATGATGTCTTCAATTAACGCCTGATTGAAGCAAGGACGCGGTTCGGCGCGCAGCAGCATCCACATGATGTGCCGCTCTTCCTCATAGTAGGCGGAGATTTGTGTCAAATTGCCCGCCTCGGTAAACGGACGACAGGTGGGGTGATTAAGTAATTTCATATGACCTTCCATTTTATCCAGTGATAACAGGTGAAACCGTTCCAGCCCCTACGGCTGCAGTGACGCTGCGGCAGGTAAACCGCAGCGCAACATCATGAGTAAACGCTTTCTTAGTGATGAAACAGATAAAAATTGGAGGCCGATGAACGAAAAAAACCGCGCTGGCACGCGGCTGATATAAGAATTTTACCTATCGGTGGGGAGTAACATTTCACCCGGGGAACGAACGCGCTAAGCTCACAAATTAGCCTGTTGCCCACCCGGCGGCCAAATCAGCGCGCCTTTTGGCTATAATCAAGGTTGAGAGAGCCTATTTATCGTTAAGGACATCGTGACGTAATGCCTACAGGATCAGATAAAGACCCCCGCCAGCCCAACAGTGAAGCGCCGCAAAAGCCGTTGATCGCCATCAAAACCGGCCACCAGAATATTGATCGGCGCATCTCCGGTTTTTCACGCCTGGTTGAACGCATCAAGGCCTGGCCAAGCATCGCTCACCTGCTGCGCGCCACAGAACGCTTTAACGATCGTCTGGGTAGCCAGTTCGGTGCCGCCATCACCTATTTCTCGTTTCTTTCACTGATCCCGATCCTGATGGTGTCGTTTGCCGCCGTCGGCTTTGTACTGGCATCCAATCCTGACCTGCTGACCGGGATAATTAATAAAATTGTCGGCAGCATCAGTGACCCTACGCTGGCCAGCACGCTGAAAAACACCGTCAATACCGCCATTCAGCAACGCACTACCGTCGGGCTGACCGGTCTGGCGCTGGCGCTGTATTCGGGGATCAGTTGGATGGGTAACCTGCGTGAGGCTATCCGCGCGCAATCGCGGGATGTCTGGGAACGTAATCCGCAGGATCAGGAAAAAATCTATTTCAAATACACCCGCGACTTTGTCTCGCTAAGTGGTCTGGTAGTGGCGCTGATTATCACCCTGACGCTGACTTCCATCGCCGGTTCGGCACAGTCGGCGATTGTCCGGGCGCTGGGTCTGGAAGGCATCGAGTGGCTGCGGCCGGCGATGACACTGATTGCATTGTCGATCTCCATCTTCGCCAACTACCTGCTGTTCCTGTGGATCTTCTGGATGCTGCCGCGGCATAAGCCGAAGAAAAAGGCACTGTTGCGCGGTACGTTACTTGCCGCCATTGGTTTCGAAGTGATTAAGTTTGTGATGACCATGACGCTGCCACAGGTGGCAAAATCCCCCTCCGGTGCCGCCTTTGGTTCGGTGATTGGGCTGATGGCGTTTTTCTATTTCTTTGCCCGACTGACGCTATTCTGCGCCGCCTGGATCGCCACTGCGCAGTATAAAGAAGATAAATCCCTGCCAACGTCCGAACAATCCGCACCCTGAAGCAATGCAATCATACCGGCCACTCTCTGGTGGCTGGTTTTTTATTCCAACTTTAAGCCAAAAAACCAGCATATAAAACCAAAAATCCACCATCACACCTGCCAAACCCAGCATAACAAACTACAGACTAACTTTTCTTTCCGGCTTTTACAGATGTTCAGTCTGCGAATCATTCATTTGGCAACGTTAAAAACCACGCATAAACACACCAATGAAACATTAAGCTTTTTAACCGGTTAATTACGGCATTGTACAAAGTTTCATCATTGAAAAGGCATTTTGCTATGACTAAGATGGATTTTTACAAATTCAAAATATAAGAAAAATTATGCAAGCCTCCATCGCACCAACTCTGGACGCCGACGACGCGTCAACACCGGTTAACTCACGCGGAAAAGTGATTGTCGCCTCGCTGGTCGGGACCGCCATCGAGTTTTTCGATTTCTATATTTACGCCACCGCGGCGGTGATCGTATTCCCGCATATCTTCTTCCCGCAGGGCGATCCCACCACCGCAACGCTACAATCGCTGGCCACCTTTGCCGTCGCCTTTATTGCACGTCCAATTGGCTCGGCGCTGTTCGGCCACTTTGGCGATCGCGTCGGCCGCAAGGTGACGCTGGTCGCCTCGCTGCTCACCATGGGGATTTCCACCGTGCTGATCGGCCTGCTGCCAAGCTATGAAACCATTGGCATCTTCGCCCCTATCCTGTTGGCGCTGGCGCGTTTCGGTCAGGGCCTGGGTCTGGGAGGGGAATGGGGCGGCGCCGCATTGTTGGCCACCGAGAACGCCCCCCCCAAGAAGCGTGCGCTGTACGGCTCGTTCCCGCAATTGGGTGCACCTATCGGCTTCTTCTTCGCTAATGGCACCTTCCTGCTGCTCTCCTGGCTGCTGACGGACCAACAGTTTATGGAATGGGGCTGGCGCGTGCCGTTTATTCTGTCCGCCGCGCTGGTGCTGATCGGCCTGTATGTGCGGGTATCGCTGCATGAAACGCCGGTGTTCGCCAAGGTGGCCAAAGCTGGCAAGCAGGTGAAAATCCCGCTAGGCACTCTGCTGAGCAAACACCTGAAGGCAACGATCCTCGGCACCTTTATCATGCTGGCGACCTATACCCTGTTCTATCTGATGACGGTTTACTCGATGACCTACGGCACCACAGCGGCCCCGCTGGGGCTGGGGTACTCGCGCAACAGCTTCCTGTGGATGCTGATGGTGGCGGTGATTGGCTTTGGCGTAATGGTGCCGATTGCCGGCCTGCTGGCAGATGCCTTTGGTCGCCGCAAGACCATGATCGTCATCACCCTGCTGATGATCGCCTTCGCCTTCCTGTTCCCAAGCATGCTGGGCTCCGGTAACCAGGCGCTGGTGATGGGCTTCCTGCTGTGTGGCTTGAGCATCATGGGCCTGACCTTTGGCCCAATGGGCGCACTGCTGCCGGAGTTGTTCCCGACCGAAGTCCGTTATACTGGGGCGTCGTTCTCGTACAACGTGGCGTCGATCCTCGGGGCGGCAGTCGCGCCTTATATCGCCACCTGGCTGGCAACCCACTACGGTCTGTTTTATGTCGGGTTGTATCTGGCCTCCATGGCATGCCTCACGCTGATCGCCCTGTTGCTGATGAAAGAAACCCGAGACCAGTCACTGTAACCCTTCTTAGGCGGCCCCTCCTGTGGGGCCGCACTTCCCGCGTTGTTTCCTGTCATAAAATCAGACTATGCTGAATGCTTCTCCTTTCACGGAAACGGAAATCAATAATGTCTCTGCGCCGCAGACTATTTTTGTACGTTGCGCCGTTGGTGATGATCGCCATCGCGATAGCTGGGGCGCTCTGGATATGGGTGAAACCACCCCAATCGAGCGCGCTGTGGCGCATCGTCAGCCAACAGTGTCTGCCCAATCAGCAGGCGCATAATAATCCGGCACCCTGTGCGCAGGTTGACCCACAGGCCGGCTTTGTGGTGTTCAAAGACCGCAATGGGCCGCTGCAGTATCTGCTGATGCCGAGCGCCAGAATCACCGGTATTGAAAGCCCCGAGGTGCTAGCTGCCACGACCCCAAACTTCTTTGAGCAAGCCTGGCAGGCACGGCACTTTATGGCCGATAAGTACGGCAAGGCGATCGACGACGCCAATATTTCGCTGGCGATTAATTCAGCCTATGGCCGGACCCAAAATCAGTTGCACATTCATATCTCTTGCCTGCTGCCGTCGGTAAAAACGCAGTTGGCACAGTACGCGGCGGATTACAGCGAACAGTGGGAGCCGATGCCTGGCGGCCTACTGGGCCATGATTATCTGGTGCGCCGGGTAACGCCCGAAGAGTTACAAAAACAGGGGGCTTTCCGCCTGCTGGCAGAGGGAGTGGCACGCGCAGAGGGTCGCATGGGGAGCTTTGGGTTGGCGATGACGGCGCTGCCGGGTGGCGATTTTCTGTTGCTGGCCACCGAGCGTAGCCTGCTACCATTTACCCTGGCCTCGGCGGAAGAGATCCAGGATCATGATTGCCAGGTACTGAAGTAAAAAGCCCGCGGGATATCAGCGGGCTTTCGCGATCATTTTTTCTGCTTCATCTGCTGCAGAATTTTCCCGCACTGGTTTTCTTCACCGCCTTCACTGGGGGAAACCAGTGCCAGCAGGGCCGCTGCCGGCGTCAGCACCACGCCCAGTGCCACCGCCGCCGCACCACGTGCAATCAGTGGGCCGGCCTTCACACCGGCATCCGGGTGCGCGAAGGTGCCTTTCACGTACAGCGGTGAACGCAGCGTCAGCACCCGCATGCCCTTGCTTTCCGGATCGATGGACAGGTCCAGCCGTTCCGTGGCGAAGTTGGTATTGCCGCTGATATTGATAATCGCGTTCTCGGTGTCGAACACAAACAGCCGCGGTGCCGCCACGCCGTCACGGATACCGACATCCGCCGCCGCGCAGTTTATCCCCACGACATCGTCACCAAATAGCTGCGCCACCAGATAGTTGCCGACGTTCAACCCGAGGATTTCCATCAGGCTGCGGCTGATCACCCCGTTATTAATCACCATGCGCAGATCACCGCTGCTGGTTGCCAGCAGATCGGCCACCGAATTACCGCTGCCGGTCAGTTTGGCATCGCCGTTCAGCTGCCCCAGGCTACGTTTCATCGATCCCACATCCGGCAGCAACTGCTTGAGCTGGAATTTACGCGCATGCATATCTGCCCGCCCCTGCATCGGGTTTTTACTGCCGTCGAGACGGACAGTAGAATTGAGGTTACCGCCCGCCACGCCGAACCGCAGCGGATCCATCAGGATAACGCCGTTATCCAGTTGCAGATGGGTATAAAGATCGCTTAGCGGCAGTGAACTACCGTGTTCAATGCGTTTGGCGGTGAATTTGACGTCGGCATCCATCACCTGCCAGCTTTGGGTATCAAATTTCTCTACCGGCAGTACTTTTCCGGCCGGCTGGCGGCTCTTCTCGCCACGACCGGCTTTTTCCGTATTGGAGTCGGCGCCAATCAGCGGGGCCAGATCGGTAAAACGCAGCTGTTTTGACAGCACTTCGCCACTCAATTTGGGGCGTGGTTTACTGGCGACATATTTCAAATCACCGTGGATATCGCTGTCGCCAATTTTGCCGTCAAATTTCTGGTACTGGAACACCGCACCGCCTTTCTCGTGCAGCCGGGCGATCAGGTGGCCATCCGTGGAGTATGGCGGGGTATTCGGCAGCAGCACACCGGTGAGGGCATACAGATTGCCCAGGCTGTCGCCGGAGAATTTAAGCTGCAGATCCAACCCACCGAGGTTCATCGGATCGGACAGCGTACCCGCCACGACCACCCGGGTGGAACCGGAGCGCACATCAGCCTGCAGCGGGAACGGCACCTCGGCATTTTGCAATGACAGCATGCCGCCAATCTTGCCGCTGCCCGACAACGGCTCGCCGTTGTATTTGCCTTTCACCTTCCAGCCAAAGATATAGTCGGGAGGGATCGCTGCGCCGCCCTCTTTTTTGCCGGTCACTTCACTGAACGGCAAAGGCTTGCCGAGCGGATCAATCTCCGCGCGAAAATCAGCCTTCAGCCTGGCGTCTTTGAAAGCAATGTGACCACGGTCGAAGACGATGTCATGAATGTTCACCGTCCAGGCGGACGGGGGTTGGTCAGGATCACCGGCCAGGTTAAAGGTCCAGTTATTCTCACCGTTAGCCAGCCGCTGTAAACTGGCATTTGGCTGTTTGAGCCA
This sequence comes from Serratia proteamaculans, assembly GCF_008830365.1. Classification (GTDB taxonomy): domain Bacteria; phylum Pseudomonadota; class Gammaproteobacteria; order Enterobacterales; family Enterobacteriaceae; genus Serratia; species Serratia proteamaculans. The sequence continues at coordinate 213,771 of NZ_WBKI01000006.1, forward strand.
GATACGTGGGATCAGCAACTCTTTACCCAACAGCGCCAGCGGCGAGATACTGGCCTCGACGCGTTGCAACTGCACCATGCTGTCGCCAGGAATATTTTTCGGGTTGCCCAGTACGACATCTTCAGCATGAATGCGCGGCCACGGCACCCAGGCGCGCCAGCTACCTTCCTCTTTATCGCGCGACCAGTCCACGCCCAAATCACCACGAATGGCGAACGGACGGTGTAACTCGGCCGACACCTTGTCATTGATGGTTGGTTTGAGACGGTTCCAGTCGAAGGTCAGCACCAAGACCACCAACGCGGCGATGATCAGCAGCACAATGCCGCCAACCCAAGTGAATGCTTTTCCTGTTTTTGTCATAACGGCTCCCTGAACGCGATAACTTACCCATAAATTGATAAGTGGCTTTACCAAGCCTAGCCGAGGATAGGCAAGAGTTCACGCTTTAGAGGGAGACAGGTATCAGGCGGCAGGCATGGAAAATTGCGTAGGCAAGGTTTGCAGAGTATCGAAATGGGCCGGGTGAGACAGATAGTAACCCTGAGCAGCCAGTGCGCCGGAGCGCTGCACTAGCAACCATTCCTGCTCGGTCTCCACCCCTTCGACGATCACCCCTTCACTGTGTTGATTCATCATTTTGACCAGGGTGGAAAGCAATTGGATGCCGTCCTCTGTCTGTTTGAGCAAAGTGAAAAGCTCACGCGCCACCTTAATGTATTGATAACGCCAGGTGCTGACCGCAGAGAAGTTCGCCAGGCCACTGCCGAAATCATCCAGCCACAGCCGCTCTGCCCCGGCAATCTGCTGCAACGGGCTGTTTAACGCCATCCCTGCGTGTTCCACCAGCTCAAAGCGCAGATAGGGCATGCTGGCAATCTGCCGTTGCAACGCGCCGTGCTGCTGCAATGCCTGCAGTGCAATACCGTCGATATTGACCGAGACCATCAGCCCATGGCGACTCAGCAGCGGCTGCCAAGACTGCAGCAGTTCCAGCTGTTCCTGAATGATCTGCAGACGCTTACGGACGTCGAGGGCGGCAAAATAATGCTCCGGGGACAGTGGCTTATCCGGCGCGGCCGGATGATAGACCGCGGTTAGCAACTCCAGCGCCAGCAAAGCGCCACAGGTGCGGTAGATCGGCTGGAAGGTGTACTGCCGTCGGCATTGCCGCCAATAATGCTGCGCCTTGATATGCGAGCATACGGCGAGGAGTGGCGCCAGCAGACCCGAAGTCATCTTGGTTGTCATTGGTACTATCGCCATCGAAGGGAAATGAAAAGGCTCAGGCTGCAGGATCGCCCCTCAGATTTATCGGCAGCAGGCAATAAAACTTTAAGCAGCGGTGAAAGCCTTCTACATTGAATAGCGTATCCACATCCAAGGAAAAAAACATGCCCTACGTAAATATCAAAATTACCCGCGAAGGCGCGACGCCGGAGCAAAAGAAACAGCTGATCGCCGGCGTCACCCAACTGCTGGTAGATACGCTGGGGAAAAACCCGGCCACCACCGTGGTGGTGATTGATGAGGTAGAAACCGACAACTGGGGCATCGGTGGCCACAGCGTCACCGACCTGCGTGCCGCGGTTAAATAGCGGGCAGAGATGGGGTCCGGATCGGGAAACTTTTTAGTTTCCCGATCGCGATCATAAATAAATTAAAACGTTGTTTTATTTTCATTGACTCCCCCCGCCCCTTGCATTGAGACTGGCTGTATTTCGTCCCTATCCACCTTCTTCTTTCAGCCAGGGCTCGTTGACTATGACCACCCAGAATCTTGCCGTGATCGGCGAATGCATGATTGAACTGTCGCAGAAAGGCGCGGATCTAAGCCGCGGTTTTGGCGGTGATACCTTAAACACTGCCGTCTATATCGCCCGTCAGGTGACAGAAAGCGCGCTGCAGGTGCATTACGTGACCGCACTCGGCACCGACAGTTTCAGCCAGGAAATGCTGCAGTCCTGGCAGCAGGAAAAGGTCCACACCCGCCTGATCCAACGGCTGGAAAACAAACTGCCGGGGCTGTACGTGATTGAAACCGATGACACCGGCGAACGCACCTTCTACTACTGGCGTAATGATGCGGCCGCTCGCTATTGGCTGACAGGCCCGCAGGCGGAGAGCCTGTGCGAGCAACTGACCCAATTCGATTATCTGTACCTCAGCGGCATCAGCGTGGCGATCCTCGACGCCGCCAGCCGCAGCAAATTGCTGGCATTGCTAAGACAGTGTCGCGCCAACGGCGGCAAGGTGATTTTCGATAACAACTATCGGCCACGCCTGTGGCAAAGCCGGGAAGAAACGCAGCAGGCTTACCGCGAGGTACTGGCCTGCACCGACATTGCCTTCCTGACCCTGGATGACGAAGACCTGCTATGGGGTAAACTACCGCTGGAACAGGTGGTGCAGCGCACTCAGCAGCTCGGCGTAACGGAGATAGTGATTAAACGCGGCGCAGATAGCTGCCTGGTGTTCAGCGCCGAAGGCAGCGAATTTGAGATCCCGGCAGTGCGCCTGCCAAAAGAAAAGGTGCTGGATACCACCGCCGCGGGCGACTCCTTCAGCGCCGGTTATTTGGCAGTGCGTTTAACCGGTGGTGATGTCGTGCAGGCGGCGCAGCGCGGTCATCTGACCGCCAGCACGGTAATCCAACACCGCGGAGCCATTATTCCACTGGCGGCCATGCCGCAATAATTCCTGATCTCCAAAAATGCGAAAGGCCAGCAACGATGCCGGCCTTTTTATTGGATTCGAAAACCAATCTTAATACCCTATGGATTTCAAGTTGTAGCTAGACGCCAAGCTATCTCATCCCCAGGAGCTTACTTTAGGGTGTGATAGTGCAGGTAACAACGCTACAGCTTGAAAGACGACGGGTATTTAACCTGCCACCGCGATACGTTTCATATCGGTCATATACCCGCGCAGTTTGCGGCCAACGGATTCGATTGGGTGATTGCGCACCGCTTCGTTCACGTCACGCAGTTGCGCGTTGTCTACTGAAGTACCGGCAACAGATTTACCCAAATCGCCCGCCTGCAGCGTCGTCATAAACTCTTTCAGCAACGGCACTGCCGCGTTGGCGAACAGGTAGTTACCGTATTCTGCGGTATCAGAGATAACCACGTTCATTTCGTACAGACGCTTACGCGCAATGGTGTTGGCGATCAGCGGCAGTTCGTGCAGTGATTCGTAGTAAGCAGATTCTTCGATGATGCCCGCATCAACCATGGTTTCAAACGCCAGCTCAACACCGGCTTTCACCATAGCAACCATCAGTACGCCATGGTCAAAGTATTCCTGCTCGCTGATTTTACCTTCAAACTGTGGCGCATTCTCGAACGCCGATTTGCCGGTCTCTTCACGCCAGTTCAGCAGTTTCACGTCGTCTTCTGCCCAGTCGGCCATCATGCCACCGGAGAAAGCGCCGGAGATGATGTCGTCCATGTGTTTCTGGAACAGCGGCGCCATGATCTCTTTCAACTGCTCAGACAGTGCATAGGCACGCAGTTTGGCCGGGTTGGACAGGCGATCCATCATCAGGGTGATACCGCCCTGCTTCAACGCTTCGGTGATGGTTTCCCAACCGAACTGAATCAGTTTTTCTGCATAAGCCGGGTCAGTGCCTTCAGCAACCAGTTTGTCGAAGCACAGCAGAGAACCCGCCTGCAGCATGCCGCACAGAATGGTCTGCTCGCCCATCAGGTCCGATTTCACTTCGGCAACGAAGGAAGATTCCAGTACGCCCGCACGGTGGCCGCCGGTCGCAGCTGCCCAGGCCTTGGCAATCGCCATGCCTTCGCCTTTCGGATCGTTTTCCGGGTGAACCGCAATCAGAGTCGGCACGCCGAAACCACGTTTGTATTCTTCGCGCACTTCGGTGCCCGGACATTTTGGCGCTACCATCACTACGGTGATGTCTTTACGTACCTGCTCGCCCACTTCTACGATGTTGAAGCCGTGGGAGTAGCCCAGCGCCGCACCGTCTTTCATCAGTGGCTGTACGGCACGAACGACCGAGGTATGCTGCTTGTCTGGCGTCAGGTTAACCACCAGGTCTGCCTGGGGGATCAAATCTTCGTAAGTCCCTACCTTGAAGCCGTTCTCGGTCGCTTTACGCCATGAAGGACGTTTTTCGTCGATGGCTTCCTTACGCAGGGCATAGGCCACGTCCAGGCCGGAGTCACGCATGTTCAGGCCCTGGTTCAGCCCCTGCGCGCCACAGCCGACAATCACCACTTTTTTGCCTTTCAGGTAGCCAGCTTCATCAGCAAATTCTTCACGTGCCATAAAGCGACACTTGCCCAATTGCGCCAACTGCTGACGCAGGTTCAAGGTGTTGAAATAGTTAGCCATGGTGGTACTCCAGTTAGATGTTGTGTCGTGCTTACCCGTCGTCTTTCAAATTGCAGCGTTGTTATCTGCACTAGCTCACCCCAGTTACTTACTAAAGTAAGCGCCTGGGGATGAGCTAGCTGGTCGCCTAGCTGCAAATTGAAATACATAGGGTGCATGTTATTTTCATTCCCCGCCCTGTCTGTGCGGAGATTCGTTAAACTCAATGTATAACAGGAAACGCGTTGCTTAAATTGATATATTACGAATGTGACATTGCAATTTATGCAACACTCTTGCTGCGAGCGTACTGATATGGATTTGCGTGATTTAAAGCTGTTCCTCCATCTGGCTGAAAGCCACCACTTTGGCCGCACCGCCAAGGCGATGCACGTCAGCCCTTCGACGCTTTCCCGCCAGATCCAACGGCTGGAAGAGATCCTCGGGCAGCCGCTGTTTTTGCGCGATAACCGCACCGTGCAGCTCACCGACGCCGGTGAACAGCTAAAAGATTTTGCCCAGCAGACGCTGCTGCAATATCAGCAACTGAAACATTCGCTGGGTCAACACGGTCCTTCGCTAAGCGGCGAGTTACGGCTATTTTGCTCGGTCACCGCCGCCTACAGCCACCTGCCGCCGATCCTCGATCGCTTCCGCGCGCAGCATCCACTGGTCGAAATCAAGCTGACCACCGGTGATGCCGCCGATGCGGTCGACAAGGTGCAGTCCAACGAAGCCGACCTCGGCATTGCCGGCCGGCCCGAAACCCTGCCCACCAGCGTAGCGTTCACCAAAATCGGTGAGATCCCGCTGGTGCTGATTGCTCCGGCGTTGCCCTGTGCAGTACGCAGTCAGGCGTTTGCCGAGCATCCCGACTGGGCCAATATTCCGTTTATTTTGCCGGAGCACGGCCCATCGCGAAAACGCATCGAACTGTGGTTCCGTCGCCAGCGCATCACCAACCCGCTAATTTACGCCACCGTTGGCGGCCATGAGGCCATCGTTTCTATGGTAGCGCTGGGCTGCGGCATCGCGCTGATCCCCGGCGTGGTGGTGGAAAATAGCCCGGAACCGGTGCGTAACCGCATCTCGCAACTGGAAAATATTTCCATGGTCGAGCCGTTCGAACTGGGGGTCTGCGTGCAGAAAAAACGCCTCAGCGATCCGCTGATCGACGCTTTCTGGCGCTTACTTTCATAGGTCAGAGGGATCGACTTGCTTCATCGCCTCCACCTGCATCAGCCAATGGTAGAGCGGTTCCAGTTGCAGAAACCCCTGCGCCAGAGTCTGCACCAAACCGGCATTGAACAGCTTTTCTACCTGACTGTCGGTCGCCATCACCGCAAAGGATTTGCGGTTGTACCAGGTGGCGATCTCCGCCGCCTGCTCTTTCACCAACGGTCGCTTGTAGCTTTCACCCACCAGCTCGAACGGCGGCTGACAGCAGGCTGCGACCTCCAAAAATGGCTGCGGTCGGCGCTGCAGCGTATGGCGAAACAGGTCCATGGTCGGTTTGTTGGCGCTGTAATAACCCAGCCCGTAGCGCAATATGTCCGGCCCCAGTTCGAAGAAGTACACCGGCGCGTCCTTCCAGTCTTTGCTTGGCCGTTTGAACGTCAGCCACATGCGGCTGCGGTAACGCGATTTATCGTGGGAAAAACGCGTGTCACGGTGAATGCGCGACAGCGTTTTGCCGATCGCCGGACGAGTCTCGAACAGGGGATCGATCGCCAACATCGCCGGGCTCAACTCCGCCACCAGCGAACGGAACGGCGTCAGCAGTTCGCTATCGTAAACACCACGGTTGGCCTCAAACCACTCCTTATCGTTCTCGATGCGCACCTGCTGGAGAAAATTCAGGCCCTGCTGGCTAAAACCGTTAAATTGTTGCGTCATATTCCTTCCCGTAACGAGGTTTCTATCAGGGGTTACGCATGGCTTCCATCTGCCAACGGCGCTTTACAAAAACACGTCGGCGCGTCCTGAAATAGGCAACATACAGATAAAACACCGTCCGATTACTGAAAATAACCCCGCCAATGCAGGCACACAGCAACATCAGGCCATTGGCCATACCGGTGATGTTCGCTATCCAGGCCGCGACTGCACCGATCAAAAACACGGCCAGCATGCCGAGATAATATTTCAGTAATAACACTCCGACATTTTTACCCTGAGCCAATTGAAACAAAATCAGCGTCATCCACACGGCCATGACGGCACCACTGCCCAATAATGTGGCGGCCGAAGCACGGCCGGTTGCGGCAAAGGCCAAATCGGCCAATAGCCCCATGGTTCCTGCCAATCCCAGTGTGAGACAAATCAGCAGCAACATGACATTGCCCACGCCCGGCGGCGACAAACGCTGCCCCGGAGTCAGAAAATGTTGATCTAGCTGCGCATCCACGCCGGCATAGACGGCCGGATCCCGCTGCAAGATTTGATGTTCCATTTCTCGCCCTTGAGATATCAGGCGGTTAATCATCCAGTCTGACATTACCTCACCATCTGCGGTAATTTTTGCATGATCCCAACAAAATATTGCCCCGTTTCCTTCACATTAACGGGCGAGGACAAAGTGCCGCTGATACCGCTGCCTACAAAGGCCATAGAGTTATTCAGCGCCGACCGTAATTGCTGTCGGAGTCCGTTTTGGAGGGCTTGCGTTGGATAGCGTTTCGGGTATAAGCCCGCATTAACCATCTGTTTTAATACTTGATTGGAAATACCCGGATTCTCCGCCCGTATGATGCTCTCAGTGAGTCTTTTTCTTTCACTACGGGGCATGCTTTTTAGCCACTCCGTCGCCTTACGCGATGAAACCCTTCGCATTGCGCGATAGGTCATCGCCGCTTCTTTCAATGCGGCCCCTGCGCTCGCCAAAGAGATCACGTCCAAAATGGTGCTGGTAGCAACATACCACTGTTCTGAATCCAACTGCGCAAGCTCATCGCCTTTCCCGTCATAAAGCTTATTCACACGATACAGGCCATTGCCACACTGTAAGGCACTGGCAGCCATGCCGGCATAGCCCAAATAGGCGACCGCCGAACTGGTACCACCGGTAAAGGGCACCGCGACGCTCCCCGACGCCAGTAAAAAAACGGACACCAGCAGTGTGCCGCAAGATAGCGCCGCCGACGCAAGTTCTTTGCCGACGTTCGGTTTGGTCAAAGCCTCAGACAGGGTATTGGTCGCCGCGGTACGCGAAGTATGGGCAACGGTTTTGGTGATCACCACGTGGGTGACCTGCGAGGACGTTGAGTAACCGGTATGTTTGGTCGGCCTGACTAAATACGAATTTTGGCCGTCAGAAAAAATAATGCCCACCCCATGAAAAGCGATGCTGCAGTCCAGGGAGTCCTGCAAGGCCTGTAAATCAATATCCCGATACAGTTCCTGCACATTGCTGTTACCGAGCATACGAGCGAACTCGGCGCGGGTTAATTGATCTTCGGGAGAACCAAATGGCGAAGAAAAGGCCGTTGTCATTGTCGCGCATCCCTATACGTCAAAAGTCTTGGCAGTATAAAAATGCACAACAAAATCACAACTACGCAACCCATAAACTGATTTATAGGTCACGATTACTTATGTATTTCTTCTCATCCCTGCAAAAAGAAGCGGAACGCCGGGTTGTCGGTTTCATCGTGACAATCGTAACCCAGCGCCTGCAGGTGCTGCTCAAACTCAGGTTCGGTCTGCGACAGCTCAAAGCCTGCCAGCACGCGGCCAAAATCGGTGCCGTGGCTGCGGTAGTGGAACAGTGAAATATTCCAGTGGGTGCCCAAGGTCTGCAGAAACTTCAGCAGCGCGCCCGGTGACTCCGGGAACTCAAAGCTGTACAGACGCTCACGCAACGGTTTCGAAGGCCGGCCGCCCACCATATAGCGCACGTGCAGCTTGGCCATTTCATCGTCGGACAAATCCACCACCTGATAACCATCGGCATGCAATTCTTCGATGATTTCCAGTCGTTCGGCATGGCCGCGCGTCAGACGGACGCCGACGAAAATACAGGCGTTATCTGCATCGGCATAGCGGTAGTTGAACTCGGTGACCGAGCGCCCACCCAGCAGCTGGCAAAACTTCAGGAAACTGCCCTTCTGTTCTGGAATGGTCACGGCCAACAGGGCTTCGCGTTGTTCGCCCAACTCGCAGCGTTCCGACACATAGCGCAAACCATGGAAGTTCAGATTGGCACCGGACAGCACGTGCGCCAGGCGCTCACCCTGGATGTTGTGCTGCTGTACGTACTTTTTCAGCCCGGCCAGTGCCAACGCACCGGAGGGTTCGGCAATGGCACGCACGTCTTCAAACAGATCTTTGACCGCTGCGCAGATGGCATCGCTGTCGACGGTGATCACGTCGTCCAGGTATTCCCGGCACAGGCGGAAGGTTTCATCACCGATGCGCTTTACTGCCACACCTTCGGCAAACAGCCCAACGCGGGCCAGATCCACCGGATGTCCGGCATCCAGCGCCGCACGCAAGCAGGCGGAGTCTTCCGCCTCCACGCCGATCACTTTGATTTGCGGCATCAGCTGCTTGATCAATACCGCTACGCCCGCCGCCAGACCGCCACCGCCCACCGGCACAAACACCCGGTCGAGATGCGCGTCTTGTTGCAGCAGTTCCATCGCCAGCGTGCCCTGCCCGGCGATCACCGTTGGGTGGTCGAACGGCGGCACAAAGGTCATGCCCTGCTTGAGCGAAAGCTCAATCGCTCTGGCCTTGGCTTCATCAAAATTGGCACCGTGCAACAGCACTTCGCCGCCGAAGCCACGCACCGCATCCACTTTGATGTCCGCGGTGGTTACCGGCATCACGATCAGCGTTTTGATCCCTAAGCGTTTACCGGAGTAGGCCACGCCCTGCGCATGGTTGCCGGCCGAAGCCGTCACCACGCCGCGCGCCTTTTGTTCTTCGTTCAGGCTGGCGATCATCGCGTAGGCCCCGCGCAGCTTGAAGCTGTGCACCGGCTGACGATCTTCGCGCTTCACCAAAATGGTATTGCCGAGGCGTGAAGAGATTTTGCTCATGGCCTGTAGCGGGGTGACCTGAGCCACCTCGTAAACCGGCGAGCGGAGCACCGCTCGCAAATACTCCGCGCCACAGGGGGCGTCGGGTAGGGGTTGCGATTCCGCCATGGTGCTTAGCCTCCCAGCTTGCTCTTGTCGCGTACTGCGCCTTTGTCCGCGCTGGTCGCCAGTGTGGCGTAGGCGCGCAGAGCGAAGGAAACCTGGCGCTCACGGTTTTTCGGTGTCCAGGCCTGATCGCCACGTGCCAGTTCAACTTCACGGCGTGCCGCCAGTTCGCTGTCCGTCACGTCCAGTACCATGCTGCGTTTGGGAATATCGATGTCGATCATGTCGCCATCTTCGATCAGCGCAATCAGGCCACCGCTGCCCGCTTCCGGAGAAACGTGGCCGATAGACAGGCCGGAGGTGCCGCCGGAGAAACGGCCATCGGTGATCAGCGCACAGGCTTTACCCAACCCCATGGATTTCAGGTAAGTGGTTGGATAGAGCATTTCCTGCATGCCCGGTCCACCTTTCGGCCCTTCGTAGCGGATCACCACCACATCGCCGGCAACCACTTTGCCGCCGAGGATCGCTTCCACCGCGGTGTCCTGGCTTTCGTACACTTTTGCCGGACCGCGGAAGGTCAGGTTGTCTTTGTCGACACCGGCGGTTTTCACAATGCTGCCATCCAGTGCCATGTTGCCGTACAGTACGGCCAGGCCACCTTCCAGGCTGAAGGCATTTTCCAGCGAGCGGATACAGCCTTCTGCGCGGTCATCGTCCAGCGTGTCCCAACGACAATCCTGCGAGAACGCCTGAGTAGTACGGATACCCGCCGGGCCGGCGCGGAACATTTTCTTCACGGCTTCGTCCTGGGTCAGCATGATGTCGTACTGATTCAGTGTCTCCGTCAGCTTCAGGCCCAGAATGTTGTCGACGTCGCGGTTCATCAGACCCGCACGATCCAACTCGCCCAAGATGGCCAGTACGCCACCGGCACGGTGTACGTCTTCCATATGGTATTTCTGGGTGCTTGGCGCCACTTTGCACAGGTGCGGTACCTTGCGTGACAGACGATCGATATCTTCCATGGTGAAATCGATCTCGCCTTCCTGAGCCGCCGCCAACAGGTGCAATACGGTGTTGGTCGAGCCGCCCATAGCGATATCCAGCGTCATGGCGTTTTCAAATGCGGCCTTGTTGGCAATGCTGCGTGGCAGTGCGCTTTCGTCATCCTGCTCGTAGTAACGCTTGGTCAGCGCAACGATGCGTTTACCGGCGTTGAGGAACAGATCCTTACGGTCAGCGTGGGTCGCCAGCAGCGAGCCGTTACCCGGCTGAGACAGGCCCAGCGCTTCGGTCAGGCAGTTCATCGAGTTGGCGGTGAACATACCGGAACAGGAGCCGCAGGTCGGACAGGCGGAACGTTCGATCTGCGCACTGTCGGCATCGCTGACGTTCGGGTTGGCACCCTGGATCATGGCGTCGATCAAATCCAGCTTGATTATCTTGTCGGACAGCTTGGTCTTGCCGGCTTCCATCGGGCCGCCGGAAACGAAAATCACCGGAATGTTCAGGCGCAGTGACGCCATCAGCATCCCCGGGGTGATTTTGTCGCAGTTGGAGATACACACCATCGCATCCGCGCAGTGGGCATTCACCATGTATTCAACCGAGTCGGCGATCAATTCGCGCGACGGCAGGGAATAGAGCATGCCGCCGTGGCCCATGGCGATACCGTCATCCACCGCAATGGTGTTGAACTCTTTGGCGACGCCGCCTGAAGCTTCGATCTGTTCGGCAACCAGCTTGCCCAAATCACGCAGATGCACATGGCCCGGAACGAACTGGGTAAATGAGTTGACCACCGCAATAATGGGTTTACCAAAATCGTCGTCGGTCATTCCGGTCGCGCGCCATAATGCGCGGGCACCTGCCATGTTGCGGCCGTGGGTGGTGGTGGCGGAACGGTACTTAGGCATGCTCTTCACTCCAAATGTATTTATTACAGGCGGCGAACGAACCGCCTGGATATTCTTATCTGTCTGTCGATTTACCCTATGCATTTCAAGTTGCAGCTAACAGCGCTGCAGGTTGAAAGGCGACGGGTAAATTATGGATTTACCGGATCCAGCCAACCATACTTGTCTTCGGTCTTGCCGCTGAACAGGCCAAAGAACGCCTGTTGGATCTGTTTGGTCACCGGGCCGCATTTACCAATGCCGACCTGGATGCCGTCAACGCTGCGAACCGGGGTAATTTCTGCGGCGGTACCGGACATGAACACTTCGTCGGCCAGGTACAGCGACTCGCGTGACAACACTTGCTCACGCACTTCAAAGCCCATGTCTTTCGCCAGCTTGATGATGGCGTCACGGGTGATACCCGGCAGCGCGGAAGAAGTAAACGGTGGGGTGAACAACACGCCGTCTTTCACTTCAAACAGGTTCTCACCTGCGCCTTCGGAAATATAGCCGTGCACATCCAGCGCAATCCCTTCCTGATAACCGTGGCGGCGCGCTTCACTGCCCACCAGCAGGGAGGAAAGATAGTTACCGCCGGCCTTGGCCGCGGTTGGGATGGTATTCGGTGCCACACGGTGCCAGGACGAAACCATTGCATCGATGCCTTGTTCCAGCGCCTCTTCACCCAGATACGCGCCCCAAGGAAACGCCGCGATAATCACGTCTGTTTTGTAACCGTCCGGTGGGTTTACCCCCATGCCGACGTCACCGACAAACACCAGCGGACGAATATAAGCGCTGACCAGATTATTTTTACGCAGCGTGGCGCGACAGGCTTCCATCAACTCATCAACGCTTTGCGATACCGGCATGCGGTAGATTTTTGCCGAGTCATGCAGGCGCTGCATATGTTCACGGTGACGGAATACCACCGGACCTTTATGGGAGTCGTAGCAACGGACCCCTTCAAACACCGAAGTGCCGTAGTGCAACGCATGCGACATCACGTGCACTTTGGCGTCAGCCCAGGGAACCATCTCACCATTGAACCAAATGTAATCGGCTTTCTTCGTCATTATTCTTATCCTTCTCGCGCATCAGGCGCGTATTTGTTGTGATGTTTGTTGCTGGATCTCAACGCAGGAGACATCCATCAGTTTGCTCAACTGAGATGACAGTAGATCCACCGGGCGCTGGCTGGCAACGGTCAATTCAATATTAATCTTGTCGGTGTTTGCAGCCGTTGCCATATTCATAGCACAAACCTGAAAGCCACGATGACGCACGACGCGCAATACGCGCTCTAACATTTCAGGGCGAAAACGGGCCTGGATCGAGAGTTGATGCTGCATCATGATATTTTCTCCAACATGGTTTCGTTACCGGCACCCGGCGGCACCAGCGGCCAGACGTTTTCAAGCTCATCGATCGACACATGCAGCATGTAAGGCCCTTCGCTGTTGAATAAGGCATCGAGCGCGTCTGCGACCTGGTCTTTACGGGTGATACGCTGGCCGGGGATACCGAAGGCATTGGCCAGCATCAGGAAATCGGGGTTATCGGAAAGGTTGGTTTCGCTGTAGCGCCCGTCAAAAAACAGTTGCTGCCACTGGCGAACCATCCCCAAGCGCTGGTTATCCAGCAGAACGATTTTCAGCGGTAACTGTTTGCGTTTGATGGTGCCCAGTTCCTGCACGTTCATCATGAACGAACCGTCGCCCGATACGCAGATCACCGTATCCTCCGGGCGGGCCATCTGGGCGCCAACCGCGGCCGGGACGCCAAAGCCCATGGTGCCCAACCCGCTGGAGGTAATGAAATTCTCCGGACTTTCAAAGGTCATGTGCTGTGCAGTCCACATCTGATGCTGGCCGACGTCGGTGGTGATCACGCTGTTAGCGGGCTTGCGCTCGGACAGCTGCTTCAACAGCAGCGGCGCGTAGATCGGCTGGCCTGGGTGATCGTAGCGCCAGGTATGAGTTTCTTTCAGTTCAACCACTCGCTGCTGCCAGGCGGTGATATTCAGCGGCTGCTGCAACGCCGGTAACAAAGCTTTCAAATCCCCCTGCAGTGCCACGTGTGCCTGACGCAATTTGCTCATTTCCGCCGGGTCGATATCCATGTGGATCACCTTGGCGTGTGGGGCGAAAGCATTCAGTTTGCCGGTCACGCGATCGTCAAAACGTGCGCCAACGGCAATCAGCAAATCGCATTCCTGTACCGCCAGATTGGCGGCTTTGGTACCGTGCATCCCCAACATACCAAGATAATACGGCTGCTCCGCGTCCGGTGCGCCCAGCCCTTTCAGCGTGGCAACGTTGGGCATTTGGGTCATCGAGATAAACTCACGCAATGCTGGTACCGCCTGCGCCATGCCAACCCCACCACCGACGTACAACATCGGCTTGTGCGCCTGAGCCAGCAATTCGGCGGCCTGCGCCAACTCCGCTGCCGGGTAATACAGTTCTTCCACTACCGGCATCAAGTGCGGATGTAATTCACCCTGAGCCAGTTGAATGTCTTTCGGGATGTCGATCAGCACCGGGCCAGGGCGGCCGCTGCTGGCGATGGCAAAGGCTTCCGCCATGATACCCGGCAGCGCGTCCAGTGATTCCACCAGGAAGCTGTGTTTGGTACAGGCCAGAGACAGGCCAAGGACATCGATCTCCTGAAAGGCATCGGTACCAATCAGTGCAGAACCCACCTGGCCGGTAATCGCCACCACCGGAACAGAATCCAGCAGCGCATCGGCCAGGCCGGTGATCAGGTTGGTAGCACCAGGGCCGGAAGTGGCGATACAAACGCCGACCTTGCCGGTTGAGCGGGCATAACCAATGGCGGCCATCGCGGCGCCTTGCTCGTGGCGGCACAGCAGGTGTTCCACCCCGCCGTCATACAATGCATCGTAGACCGGCATGATTGCGCCACCCGGGTAGCCGAATACCGTATCAACTCCCTGTGCACGCAACGCTTGTACTACCCACTGAGCCCCATTCATAGTTATTTCCCCGCCTTACTTCGGCAACTGCAGGATTTTGTTCTGTTATTCATTGTCTTATCCTCGCTTCACTTTTCTCTTGCCAATAAAAAACCCCCGGACCTTTCGGTGCGGGGGTTCTCTTGCGATTCCGGCTTGTTTTCTAAGCCATTCTTCGTCCAAGTGCAGCCCCGCACGGTGGGATAATAATCACCACCACGCTAATCACGACTAGGCTAATCACTTGGGCAAAGGCTTTCATAATAAGTTTGTTCACTGTGCTCGTTTCGAACTAATACCTACAGAGGTACCATAGTCCCGCGCGGCATGACAACACTTTTTTTGCGTTATTATCCGGCGCAATCTGGTCATACCTCGTGCAAAATGCCCGGATTTCAAACGTTAGCCTGTACACCCGAAGATTTCGCCTCGTCCGAGATCGCCTTGCTGCCCGTGTCCTTACCCAAGAACACCAATAGCGCAATAACGATAGCCACCGTGCCGGCAATAATCGCCATCGCCAGCCCGTAATTATGGCCATGATGCTCGGCAATCGTCGCCTGCAGCGTGGCGTTGACCGAAGCAATCAGATTACCCAGTTGGTAAACAAACCCAGGCAGCACCGCACGGGTATTGGCCGGCACCAGTTCGGTGAGATAAGTCGGTATCACGCCCCAGGCACCCTGCACCATGAACTGCATCAGGAAAGCACCAATCCCCAGCATCAGCGAGCCGCTGGAAAATGCCCACAGCGGGATCACCGGCAATGCCAGTAGCGCGGCAATGATAATCGCCTTCCGGCGGCCAATTTTTTCCGATAGTGCACCAAAGAAAACACCGCCGATAATTGACGCGATATTGTAGCTAATGGCGATGATACTGACGGTTTTAGGGTCGAAACCGTGCTGAACTTTCAAAAATACCGGGTACATATCCTGGGTGCCGTGCGAGAAGAAATTGAATGCTGCCATCAGCAACACCAGATAGCCGCACAGCTTCCAGTGGCTCTTCAGCACCGGCAGCAGCGCACTGCTTTCCTTGCGTTCACGCGCCGCCAGCCACACCGGCGACTCCTGCACGCAATAGTAGATAAATGGCAGCAGTAAAATCGGTGCTGCGCCGATCACGAACATCCCGCGCCAGCCAATCACCTCAAACAACAGGCCATACACCACCGCCGCCAACAGATACCCAAAGGGGTAACCGGCCTGGAAAATCCCCGACATCAGGCCACGCGAGCGGTCCGGAATGGTTTCCAACGCCAGCGACGATGCCACACCCCAGATCCCCCCCATCGCCACGCCATACAACACGCGCAGTATCAGGAATACCGTCAACGACGGTGCCGCGGCGGACAACAGCTCAAAGATCGAGAAGAAGACAATATTCAGCATCAAAATCGGTTTGCGGCCGTATTTTTCCGCCGCCCGGCCGAAGATCAGTGCGCCAATCGGGCGTACTGCCAACGTCAGCAGGATCGCCAGCGTCACCTCCTCCATGCCGACATGGAAAGATTGCGCGATATCGCTGAGCAGAAAGACCAGCACGAAAAAATCGAAAGCATCAAGCGTCCAGCTTGAAAAGCTGGCGATGGCTGCATTGCGTTGCAGCGGAGTCCAACCAAACATAGTGTTATCCCTACTCTGGAATACGAGGTCATGAGGTTTAGCGGCTGCCGTGTCGGAAGGCGACGGCGGTCGGAGTTTGTTAACGAAGTGATTTTTATTTTAATCAATTGTTAAATACACCCATTCCCCCTCTCACCGCAACTTGGTTAGCTTGCTAATTTGTTGCAGCATTCACGCAATTGTTAGGGGGTATTGCCACCCTTTGCGCAGCTCTGCACAAAAATTCGTTATCTTTATGAAATTGATAATTTTAATTACGAATCAGCACGCAAATACCCCAAGCTTGCCACACTCCGCTGGCCCATCTCCCGCATCATGTTGCCTTCAGCAAGGAGAGCAATATGTCACTGGCGGTTATCTATACCCGAGCCACGCTGGGCGTTCAGGCCCCTTCGGTTACGGTGGAAGTGCATATCAGCAACGGGCTACCCGGCCTGACCATGGTCGGCCTGCCGGAAACCACGGTGAAAGAAGCCCGCGATCGGGTGCGCAGTGCGTTGATCAACAATGGCTTCACCTTTCCCGCGCGGCGTATCACCGTCAATCTGGCACCGGCCGATTTACCCAAGGAAGGTGGGCGTTACGACCTGCCGATCGCTTTGGCGATCCTCGCCGCCTCCGAACAGTTACCGGCCGATAAGCTGGCTCGTTATGAATTCCTTGGGGAGTTGGCGCTATCCGGCGCACTACGGGGAGTCAGTGGCGCGATACCCGCCGCGCTGGCAGCGATGGAAGCGGGCAGGCAGTTGATTCTGGCTGCCACCAATGGCCGGGAGGTGGGGTTGATTACCCAGAGCGAAACCCTGGTGGCAGAACACCTGCTGGAGGTGTGCGCCTTTCTGCTGGGTAAAGGGGACTTACCGATAGCCAGCGCGCCGCCGGCAATGGAGAGCGCGCAGGAGCCAGCCGATCTGCAAGATATCCTGGGCCAGGAACAGGCGAAACGGGCGCTGGAGATCGCCGCGGCCGGGGGGCACAACCTGCTGCTGGTCGGCCCACCGGGGACCGGGAAGACCATGCTGGCCAGCCGTTTGAATGGCCTGCTGCCCCCGCTGACCGACCGTGAGGCGCTGGAGAGCATCGCCATTGCCAGCCTGCTGCACCATCCCGCGCAAGCGCTGCCGTGGCGACAGCGGCCGTTTCGTGCACCGCATCACAGTGCTTCGATGGCCGCGCTGGTTGGCGGCGGCTCACTGCCGCGACCGGGTGAGATTTCCATGGCGCACAACGGCGTGCTGTTTCTTGATGAGTTACCTGAATTCGAAAGACGGGTGCTGGATGCCCTGCGTGAACCGCTGGAGTCTGGCGAGATCGTCATTTCACGCGCCACGGCCAAGGTCTGCTTTCCGGCCAGGGTACAGTTGATCGCGGCCATGAACCCCAGCCCGACCGGGCATTATCAGGGCATGCACAACCGCGCGTCCCCACAACAGGTGCTGCGCTATCTCGGACGGCTTTCAGGGCCGTTCCTCGATCGTTTCGATTTATCGATTGAGGTGCCGCTACTGCCACCGGGCGTGCTAAGCAAACGACGCATCGCCGGTGAAAGTAGCACACAGGTACGGGAGCGGGTGCTGTTGGCACGTGAAAGGCAGCTCGAACGTGCCGGGAAGATCAATGCCCTGCTGAATAATCACGAGGTTGAACGGGATTGCGCACTGAGCGAGGCAGATGCGGACTTTCTTGAGACGACGTTAAACAAATTGGGATTATCGGTTCGCGCCTGGCAACGGATTTTAAAAGTGGCTCGCACACTGGCCGATTTGGCGGGGGATCGGGATATTGATAAGCGCCATTTGAGCGAAGCACTTGGCTACCGCAGTATGGACCGCCTGTTGCTGCAGCTACACCGCAGCCTGGAATAAAAATGGGGCCCAAAGGCCCCATCGATATCAATCGTCGCTGTCGGTGTAATCTTCCACCGCATCAGCCTGCGGCTTGCCGCCGGACAGGGTATGGAATTTTTTCGGGCGGCGTGTGCGCACCAGATATTTAGCCCATACTTTTTCCTGCTCGGTAACCGGCTCACGCTCACCGTGGCACACTGCGACGAACAACTGTTCTTCTTCAGTGACCGGCTGACGTTTGCCTGCGTCCAGCTCGTTGAACGCATACCCGAAACGCTCTAGTAATTGCGCTTCTTTAATGGTGAAATCGCCGTGACGGGAGAACCCGCGAGGATAATGTTTATTATCAAAAAAACGATTGGTCGTGGTGAAGCTATCCGCCATCTGACACGCTCCTAATTCTCTCATGGCCGTGCTGTTTATGGCGCGGAGTATTAGATAGGCTTGACATTGTGTAAAACAAAACATTTAAATCTTAACGATAAAAATTTCTGGAGATGGGTGTGGATACCGAATTACTGAAAACCTTTTTGGAGGTCAGTAGAACGCGTCACTTTGGCCGAGCTGCAGAATCCTTGTACTTAACACAGTCTGCCGTCAGTTTTCGTATCCGCCAGTTAGAAACCCAATTGGGCGCGAATTTATTCACTCGTCATCGTAACAATATCCGGCTGACGCCAGCTGGGGAGCGACTTCTGCCTTATGCTGAGAGCCTGATGATGACCTGGCAATTGGCAAAAAAAGAGGTGGTGCGTTCGCTGCAACATACCGAATTGTCCATCGGCGCCACCGCGTCGCTGTGGGAAGCTTATCTGACCCCGTGGCTGCAATCGCTGTATCAACAACGTGAGGCGTTACAACTGGAAGCCAGGGTGGCGTTACGGCACTCTTTGGTAAAACAGCTGCATGAAAGGCAGCTCGATTTGCTCATCACCACTGAACCGCCCAAGATGGATGAGCTGGCCAGCCAGCTATTGGGCAATTTTTCACTGCGGCTGTTCTCCTCCACCCTGCGAGATAAACAAGCACCGATGCCGTATATCAAGCTGGAATGGGGGGCGGATTTCCACCAACAAGAAAGCCGTATGCTGGAAGGGGATACCCTGCCGGTGCTGACCACCACCTCCGCACACCTGACCCGACAACTGCTGGAAACCACCGGCGGTTGTGCCTTCCTGCCCAGCCAATGGGAGAAGGACTATCCGCAGTTGGCCGCCACCGCAGATATCCCGCCGATTATCCGCCCGCTGTACGCCGTTTGGCTGCAAAATAGCGACCAACAGCCGTTGATCCGCCAACTGTTGAAAATACCTTTAAATACCACAGCATGAGGCGCTATAACGGCTTCAGACGAGGATGGCGGGGTTTGGTTCGTCTACCAAGCCAAAACGCGCTCATCGCCTTCTGAAGGCCGATAAAGCAGAACAGCAGGATGCCGATAACGATTTTGGTCCACCAGGAGCTGAGCGTGCCGTCGAAAGTGATGTAACTCTGAATCAGCCCCTGGATCAGCACGCCGAACAGCGTACCCAGCACGGTACCAACCCCGCCGGTCAACAAGGTGCCACCGATGACTACCGCGGCAATGGCATCCAGCTCCACGCCGCTGGCGGCCAGCGCGTAGCCCGCCGAGGTATACAACGAAAAAATAATTCCGGACAAGGCTGCCAATGTGCCTGAGAGCAGGTAAATCAGCACCGTCGTACGCTGTACAGGCACGCCCATCAGTGCCGCAGACACCCGGTTACCGCCGATAGCGTAGACGTTGTGGCCAAAGCGGGTGCGGTGCGCTAACACTATGCCGACCGCCACCACCATTAGCATCACCAACGCCAACAACGTAAAGCGGCCACCGCCCGGCAGTTTCCAGGCATAGTTCGCCAGCGTGGCATACAACGGATGATCAATGGGAATCGACTCTTCCGAGACGATAAAACTCATGCCCCTCACGAAGAACATCCCGGCCAGAGTGATGATAAACGCCGGAAGTTTCAGCACATCAATAATCCAGCCCATCAATGCGCCGAACGACGCGCCCATCAGCAGCGCAATAACAAACGCATAGCCCGGTGCGATACCGTAGGTTCCGATCAATTTGGCCAATAGCACCCCGGTGAAGGCGATCACCGAGCCGACCGACAGATCGATACCGCCGGAAAGGATCACAAACGTCATGCCTACTGCGACAATGCCAAGAAAAGCGTTGTCGGTCAGCAAGTCACACCATACCCGTGTTGAGGCAAAACTGGGGAACTGGGTGAGGCAAAAGCCATAGCCCAAAAGGAACACCAGAACAGTAATCAACAGTGGAAGATTACGTTTGATCATGGCTTTCTTCTCCTAAGCAGTTGGCGCAACGAGACGCTGGGTGATTGCACCATCAGCACCGCCAGCACCACGATCGCTTTCAGCACCAGATTAAATTCCGGCCGATAGCCGGACAACAGAATACCGGTATTCATCCCCTGAATGATTAATGCCCCCACCACCGACAACAGCAGGTTAAAACGCCCGCCCAGCAATGAGCCGCCACCAATCACCACCGCCAGGATCGCATCCAGCTCCAGCCACAGCCCGGCATTGTTGGCGTCTGCACCGCGGATGTCCGCCGTGACGATAATCCCGGCCACCGCAGCACAGAGTCCGCAGATGACATAGACCGCCATCACCACCCAGCGCGTACTGACCCCCGCGTTGCGTGCCGAGCGCAGATTGATGCCCACGGCTTCGATAAACAGCCCCAGCGCCGTTTTACGCGTCAGCAGCCAGATCAACAGCAGCATCACTGCGGCAATGATCGCCGGCATCGGTAGATACATCAGCGCACCGCTGCCAAGCCGAGCCAACCCTTCTCGTTCAAAGGTGACGATTTGTCCTTCGGTGATCAGTTGCGCAATACCGCGACCGGCCACCATCAGCATCAGCGTGGCGACAATCGGTTGTATCTGCAGTATCGCCACCAGAAAGCCGTTCCACAGGCCACACAGCGCACCCGCCGCCAAGGCAGCCGCCAGCACGTAACCCAGCGGATAACCGGCGCTGGTCAGCGTTGCGGCCGTGGCACCGGCGATAGCCATCACGGCCCCCACCGAAAGGTCGATACCGCCGGTGGCGATCACTAACGTCATGCCTAATGCCAATAACGCTACCGGCGCGCCACGGTTAACAATGTCGATCACACTGCCAAACAGTCGACCATCCTGAATGTGGATGGAAAAGAAATTCGGGGCGACCAAGCTGTCGATTAACAAAATTACCGCCAGCGCCCCCAGTTGTGTCGCCCCTGCGGGGAAGACCCATCTGACTTTACGTGGTCCACCGGTCATGGAGAAACTCCTGAGGTTCATTCAGCCCCCTGTTGCGCGGCTATCGCCTGCATGATCGCAGGTACCGTAATGGCGTCATGCTCAAGCTGCGCCACGTGTTTTCTGTCGCGTAGCACCAGGATACGATCGGCATAGCCTGCCAGCTCTTCCAACTCGGAAGAAATCACCAGCAGCGCCAGCCCTTCGTCACAGAGTTTTTCGATCAAGCGGATGATTTCAGCATGCGCGCCAACGTCAATGCCGCGCGTTGGTTCGTCCAGGATCAAAAAGCGTGGTTTGGTCGCCAGCCAGCGAGACAGCAACACCTTCTGCTGATTTCCGCCGGACAGATATTGGATCTGCTGCTCCGGCCCCGGCGTGCGAATACCCAACAGTTGGATATAATCCTCGGCAATACGGGTTTGTTCCCGCAACGATAACGGTTTTAACCAACCACGTTGCGCCTGCAGGGCCAGAATGATGTTTTCCCTTACCGTCGCAGCACCGACAATCCCGTCGGTTTTTCGGTCCTCTGGGCAATAACCAAAACCGAGGCTGGCAGCTTTACGGGGCGTGCGGATGTTCACCGTACGACCCTCAACTTTCGCACTGCCGCTATCGCGTGGTTTGATACCGAATATCAGCTGAGCCGTTTCCGTGCGGCCAGAGCCCAGCAGACCGGCCAAGCCTACAATCTCGCCCGGACGGATTTGCAGATCAAAGGGTTCAACCATGCCGCGTCGTCCATAACCCCTGAATTCGACCAGGGATGGCGCATCCGTTGGCGCGTGCTCACCTCGTTTAAGCAGCGACTCGTCAAACGCGTGGCCAAGCATCATCTGTACCAATTCCAGACGCGGTAAATCAGCGGTAATTCGGGTCCCCACTAACTTACCGTTGCGCAGTACAGTGATGCGATCGCAAATACGGTAAACCTGATCGAGGAAGTGGGTGACAAAGATCATCCCCATGCCCTGGCTGCGGAGCTGGCCGAGAATACCCAGTAGCATGCTGACTTCTTTGGCATCCAGACTGGCAGTTGGCTCATCCAGGATCAGAACTTTGGCCGACAAGTCGACCGCCCGCGCGATAGCGATAATCTGCTGGATCGCAATGGAGTAATTGCCCAATGGCTGACTGACATCCAACTGTAATCCATACCCCAGCAAAAGCTGCCGGGCCTGGTGCAGCAGCTTTTTTTGATCGACCAGGCCGAAGCGCGTTGGCTCACGGCCAATGAACAAATTAGCCGCCACCGAGATGTTCGGCAGCAAATTAACTTCCTGATAAACCGTACCAATCCCCAGCAGCTGCGCCTGTGCAGTACTCTGTGGGGCAATGGCAGTACCCTCCAGTAATATCTCCCCGGCGGAACGCTGATAAACCCCGGTTAGCGCTTTGATTAGCGTGGATTTCCCCGCGCCATTTTCACCCAGCAGCGCCATAATCTCTCCGCGCTGCAACGTGACATCAACCTGCTCCAGCGCCTTAACGCCAGGGAACTCAACGGATAATCCCTTGATAGCCAATAACGTGGTTTGAGATGTGACCATCTTCTGTCCCGCCGGTGAGTGGATTAATAGCCCATGCTTTTCTTCAGCTCGAATTCCTGTTTCGCGGTATCCGGCTGCAGCAGTTTCGATTCGGTCTGGATAAACTTCGGCGGCTGAGTGCCATCTTTCTTCATCGCCAACAACGCATCAAACGCCGGGCCGCCCATATTCGGCGTCAGCTCGACCGTGGCATTGGCTTCACCATTCATCATCGCTTTGAATATGTCAGGGACACCGTCGATAGAGACGATTTTGATCTGTGAACCCGGTTTTAAGCCCGCCTCTTTGATTGCCTGAATAGCACCGATCGCCATGTCGTCGTTATGCGCATACACCGCACAAATATTTTTGCCGTTTTGCTCAGCTTTAATAAAGCTTTCCATCACTTCTTTGCCCTTGCTGCGGGTAAAGTCGCCGGATTGCGAGCGGATGATTTTAACGTTGGCAGCGGTGGCTATGCCGTCGGCAAAGCCTTTCTTGCGGTTGATGGCGACGCTGGAGCCCACGGTCCCCTGCAGTTCCACCACGTTACAGGGCTTGCCGGCGACCTCTTTAACCAGCCACTCGCCTGCAACCTTGCCTTCATGCACGCTGTCGGACGCCACCGCTGCGGTATACAGCGAGGGATCCTTCACTTCGATCATCCGGTCGAGCAGGAATACCGGGATCTTGGCCTCTTTGGCCTCTTGCAGTACCGGAGTCCACCCGGTGGCGACTACCGGTGCAATGAAAATGGCATCAACACCCTGGGCGATGAAGGATCGGACCGCTTTGATCTGGTTTTCCTGTTTTTGCTGCGCATCGGCGATTTTTAACGTAATACCACGCTTTTCCGCTTCCTGTTTCGATACCTTCGTTTCCGCAGAGCGCCAGCCCGATTCGGAACCAATCTGAGAAAAACCGACGACCAGCGGTGCCGCCTGTACCGTACTTATCAATGCGCCAGTGATGGCGGCCGCTAACAGCAGACGTTTAACCATGTTTGTTCTCCCCGCACTGCCCTGGCTCCTGGTGGCCTCAGACAGCGGTAACTGTTGTTGTGTATGCTGCATTTTTTTCTGGTGAAGTAGGTATCCAAAGACTCGGACACCCATTAGGTGTAGTCGAAAATCAGGCAGGAATAATGAGCGGCATCACATCACGGGAGAACAACCATTTTGTACATGGATCCAGCTAAAAATGTCTAAATTGAGAACAGGTTTGGTAGGGTTTTTAGGCAATTTATCAGGGGAATAGCGAGGATTTAGGAAAAGTAGAAAGCAAAAAAAACCCTTCGCTTTCGCAAAGGGTTTCTAATATGGCAGGGGCGGAGAGACTCGAACTCGCGACACCCGGTTTTGGAGACCGGTGCTCTACCAACTGAGCTACGCCCCTAAATCATGCTTAACATTATGCCTGCTAAAATTAGCAGGCATAATTTAAATAAGTGGCGGAACGGACGGGGCTCGAACCCGCGACCCCCTGCGTGACAGGCAGGTATTCTAACCAACTGAACTACCGCTCCACCGGTTCTTTCACGTTACATCTTTCGATGTGGCAAAACCGCTCATGG
>NZ_WBKI01000007.1 GCF_008830365.1 Serratia proteamaculans
GGTGGCGTATATTACGCTTTCCTCTTTCAGAGTCAACCCCTAAATTTCAGGATTTTTTCTCTTCGAACCCCGGAGACTCTGTGAAGTTGTTCACATGTTCCGTGTCGATGGAGGCGCATTATAGGGAGCTGGTTCAGAATGACAAGGGTTTATATTCACTTTTTATCTGACAGCTCACTATTCATGCATAACGTCTACTAAACCCGCTTTTTGATGGCTTCCGGCAGGTCTGCCAGGCTGTTTAACACCCAATCCGCCAGTTTCTCACCTTGTTCAGTGACCGGTTTGCCGGTACGCACCAGCACTTTGGTCCCGACGCCTGCCGCCATTGCTGCCTGCATATCTTCCGGTTTGTCGCCAACCATATAAGAAGCAGCCATATCAATGTTCAATTCCTGCTGCGCCTGCAATAACATGCCCGGTTGAGGTTTACGGCAGTCGCACACCTGACGGAACTCTTCTATTACTGCTTCTGGGTGATGCGGACAGAAATAGATGCCATCCAGGTCAACATCACGATCGGCCAGCGACCAGTCCATCCACTCGGTCAGGTACATAAATTGGTCTTCGCTGAACTTGCCGCGCGCGATGCCGGACTGGTTGGTCACCAAGACCAGTGCAAAGCCCATCTTTTTAAGTTCGCGACAGGCGTCAATCACGCCATCAATAAAGTGGAAATTATCGATTTCATGGACGTAGCCATGGTCAACATTAATCGTGCCATCACGATCGAGGAAAATTGCTGGAACGCTTTGTGTCACCGGTTTGCTCCTGAGGGCCTGAAAACGCGGACAGTATCGCATGTTTTACCCAGTACTGAGAACGGCAGAGAACCACGTTGATCGTTGACTTAGACGTCTAGACGCCTTAACATCTGACCCATACCTTGGTCCACGCCAAGGTTTACTTTTATCTAGCCACGGGCAACCACGCTAAAATAAGAAGAATATGATTAAACTTTCTAACATCACCAAAGTGTTCCAGCAGGGTTCGCGCACCATTACCGCGCTCTCTGACGTGACTCTTCACGTCCCTGCCGGGCAAATTTATGGCGTTATCGGTGCATCAGGTGCCGGTAAGAGTACTCTGATCCGCTGCGCCAATATGCTTGAGCGCCCAACCTCCGGCCAGGTACTGGTTGATGGACAGGATCTGACTTCACTGTCTGAAGGCGAACTGACGCGCGCTCGCCGTCAGATCGGCATGATTTTCCAGCACTTTAACCTGTTGTCCTCCCGTACGGTGTTTGGCAACGTTTCATTGCCGCTGGAGTTGGACAGCACCCCCCGGGCTGAAATCAAAAAACGCGTAACCGAATTGCTGGAACTGGTCGGACTGTCAGACAAGCATGACGCCTACCCGGCCAACCTGTCGGGCGGCCAGAAGCAACGCGTGGCGATTGCCCGTGCACTGGCAAGCCAACCCAAAGTCCTGCTGTGTGATGAAGCCACCAGCGCGCTGGACCCGGCCACCACCCGTTCAATTCTGGAACTGCTGAAAGACATTAATCGTCGTCTCGGCCTGACCATCCTGTTGATCACCCATGAAATGGACGTGGTGAAACGCATCTGCGATCAGGTTGCGGTTATCAGCCAGGGTCAATTGATTGAAAAAGACAGCGTCAGCGAAGTGTTCTCGCACCCGAAAACTCCGCTGGCCCAGCAGTTTATTCAAGCCACGCTGCATTTGGATATCCCGGACGACTACGCAAAACGCCTGGCACCGGAACGCAGTGGCGGCCGTCAGCCCCTTTTACGTCTGGAGTTCACCGGCCAATCCGTTGATGCGCCGCTGCTGTCAGAAGCTGCCCGTCGTTTCAACGTTAACAACAACATTATCAGTGCACAGATGGATTATGCCGGCGGCGTTAAATTCGGCGTGATGTTGGCAGAGCTGCATGGCAGTGATGAAGACGCGCTGGCAACGATTAAGTTCCTGCAGGAAAATCAGGTAAAAGTAGAGGTTCTGGGTTATGTCTGAGGCAATGATGTGGTTAATGGCTCGTGGCGTGTGGGAAACCGTCATGATGACCTTTGTCTCCGGCTTTTTCGGTTTCGTACTCGGCCTGCCGGTTGGCGTGCTGCTGTATGTGACCCGCCCGGGGCAAATCGCCGCCAACAACACGCTATATAGGACGCTGTCCGGGCTGGTGAACGTTTTCCGTTCCATTCCGTTCATTATTCTGTTGGTGTGGATGATTCCATTTACTCGTTTGATCGTCGGTACCTCGATCGGTCTGCAGGCAGCTATCGTTCCGCTGACCGTGGGCGCTGCGCCGTTTATTGCCCGTATGGTGGAAAACGCCCTGCTGGAGATCCCCTCAGGTCTGGTGGAGGCCGCCCGCGCGATGGGGGCGACCCCGATGCAAATCATCAAGAAGGTGCTGCTGCCGGAAGCCCTGCCGGGCCTGGTTAACGCCGCCACCATTACCTTGATCACTTTGGTGGGTTATTCCGCCATGGGTGGCGCAGTCGGCGCAGGCGGTCTGGGACAGATTGGCTATCAGTACGGTTATATCGGTTATAACGCCACAGTAATGAATACCGTATTAGTATTACTGGTGGTGCTGGTCTATCTGATTCAGTTCTTCGGTGATCGGATCGTCAAGGCCGTCACCCATAAGTAGTTTTACAGCAACTGCGCTCACACAGCGTATTTCAAATGCGAGTCTAATGAGGAAGGGATATGTCGTTAAAATTTAAATCCATCGCGGCAATCGGCGCACTGATCGGTACTCTGGCTCTGGCAGGCTGCGGTCAGGAAGAAAAAGATCCGAACCATATCAAAGTCGGCGTAATCGTGGGTGCTGAACAGCAGGTCGCTGAAATCGCGCAAAAAGTAGCAAAAGAGAAATACGGTCTGGACGTCGAACTGGTGACCTTCAATGACTACGTGCTGCCAAACGAAGCACTGAGCAAAGGGGATATCGATCTGAACGCCTTCCAGCACAAACCGTACCTGGATCAGCAGATCAAGGATCGCGGCTACAAACTGGTGTCGGTCGGTAACTCCTTCGTTTACCCGATTGCCGGTTACTCCAAGAAAATCAAATCGCTGGACGAACTGAAAGACGGTTCTCAGGTTGCCCTGCCTAACGACCCAACCAATCTGGGCCGCTCCCTGCTGCTGCTGCAGAAGGTTAACCTGATCAAACTGAAAGACGGTGTTGGCCTGCTGCCGACCGTATTAGACGTGACTGAAAACCCGAAAAACCTGAAGCTGGTCGAGCTGGAAGCCCCACAGCTGCCACGCTCACTGGACGATCAACAAATCGCCCTGGCGGTAATCAACACCACTTACGCCAGCCAGATTGGCCTGACGCCAGCGAAAGACGGTTTGTTTGTTGAAGATAAAGACTCACCGTACGTTAACCTGCTGGTTGCCCGCGAAGACAACAAAGACGCGGAAAACGTGAAGAAATTCGTTCAGGCTTACCAGTCTGACGAAGTGAACGAAGCAGCCAACAAGATCTTTAACGGTGGTGCAGTTAAAGGCTGGTAATCATTAATTACCGAATTTATTCCTATAATTGCAGGACGGGCTACGGCCCGTCTTGTTATTTCCACCATAGATTGCTTCAATAGCGCCACTTACCTATTCCATCAAGGCAGAGGAATCTCAATGCGTGCTTTACCTCTCTGTTTGTTAGCGCTTGCGCTGGCAGGGTGTTCGTCGCAGCGTTTTGCGCCCCCCTCAACAAACAGCACCAGCAAACCGGTAACAACCACTCCAACGAAAACCACGCCAGCAGCACGTCCGGCACCAGTTAAACTGTACAAAAGTGCAGAAGAATTAGTGGGTAAACCATTCCGCGATCTGGGTGAAGTCTCTGGTGAATCCTGCCAGACAACGGTACAGGATTCACCGCCGAATCTGGCGACCGCCCGTAAGCGTATGCAAATCCGCGCCTCTTATATGAAGGCTAATGCCGTGCTGTTGCATGACTGCCAGATTGTCAGCGGTGTTGCCGGCTGTTACCAACAGGCTATTTGCCAGGGTTCAGCGCTTAACGTTTCGTCCAAATGACCGAATTTGTTTTCAATCAGATCGGTACCATCCGTTCACCATATAAAGAAAAGTTCGCCGTTCCCCGCCAACCGGGGTTGGTCGAAGACGGTGGCGGTGAGTTAGTGCTGCTGCCGCCCTATAATCAGGCGGAAGCGGTACGCGGCCTCAGTGAGTTCAGCCATCTGTGGGTGATGTTTATTTTCCATCAAACCATGGAAGGCGGCTGGCGGCCCACCGTCCGGCCACCCCGTCTCGGCGGTAATGCCCGGATGGGGGTATTTGCCACTCGCTCGACCTTCCGCCCCAACCCGCTCGGCATGTCGCTGATCGAATTAAAAGGCATACGTGTGCAGGGCAGCGAAGTGGTGCTGGAGTTGGGCAGTCTCGATCTGGTTGACGGCACGCCGGTGGTGGATATCAAACCCTATCTGCCGTTTGCCGAAAGCCAGCCGCAGGCCCGCGCCGGGTTTGCTCAGGCGGCGCCCGCCGGGGATATGCCAGTATGCTTTGCCCCAGAGGCGGAACAACAGCTGCAGCAACATCAACAGCGTTATCCGCACCTGCGCCGCTTTATCAGCCAGGTGCTGGCTCAGGATCCGCGTCCCGCCTACCGCAAGGGGCAATCAGCGGAACGGGATTATGCCGTCTGGCTACTGGATTTCAACGTGCGTTGGCGAGTGGTGGATCAACAAACCGAGGTGCTGTCTCTCGACCTGCGTTAAAATTCCACCGTCTCTCTTTTGACAACCCGCTCGCACTGGTAAACTAAATTACTTTTGAAAATTTTGGCTGCCCTACTACTGGCAGCCGGTTGCAATTTGCAGTTCTAACGGAACCAAAACACCATGCGTACTAGCCAATATCTGCTCTCCACTCTGAAGGAGACACCTGCCGATGCCGAAGTGATCAGCCACCAGCTGATGCTGCGCGCCGGGATGATTCGCAAGCTGGCCTCCGGTCTTTATACCTGGCTGCCAACCGGCCTGCGCGTTCTGAAAAAGGTTGAAAACATCGTTCGCGAAGAAATGAACAATGCTAACGCGATCGAAGTTTGCATGCCGGTGGTACAGCCTGCCGATTTATGGCAGGAAAGCGGCCGTTGGGAACAGTACGGCCCTGAGCTGCTGCGTTTTGTTGATCGCGGCGATCGTCCCTTTGTGCTGGGTCCAACCCACGAAGAAGTGATCACCGACCTGATCCGTAACGAAATCAGCTCTTACAAGCAGCTGCCACTGAACTTCTTCCAGATTCAGACCAAGTTCCGTGATGAAGTACGTCCACGTTTCGGCGTTATGCGCTCACGTGAATTCCTGATGAAGGACGCCTACTCGTTCCATACCTCACAGGAATCTCTGCAGGCAACCTACGAAGCAATGTACGAAGCCTACAGTAAAATCTTCAGCCGTATGGGTCTGGACTTCCGTCCGGTGCATGCCGATACCGGTTCGATCGGCGGTAGTGCATCACACGAGTTCCAGGTGCTGGCCGACAGCGGTGAAGACGATATCGTGTTTTCCACCGGCTCCGACTTTGCCGCCAATATCGAACTGGCAGAAGCGGTTGCCCCGGCCGAACCTCGTGCTGCAGCCAGTGAAGAACTGCGCATTGTGGATACGCCGAATGCCAAGACCATCACCGAGCTGGTAGAGCAATTCCAACTGCCAGTGACAAAAACCGTCAAGACGTTGCTGGTACGGGCCAAAGAAGACAGCGGCCACAAGCTGGTTGCTCTGCTGGTGCGTGGCGATCACGAACTGAACGAAATCAAGGCCGAGAAGCTGCCGCAAGTTGCTGCTCCGATAGTCTTTGCCACCGAAGAAGAAATCCGCGCCATCGTGGGTGCAGGCCCAGGCTCACTCGGTCCGGTCAATTTGCAGGTTCCCGTGGTTGCCGATCGCAGCGTAGCGGCGATGAGTGATTTTGGTGCTGGTGCCAACATCGACGGTAAACATTACTTCGGCATCAATTGGGAGCGCGATCTGCCGCTGCCACAGATAGCCGATATCCGTAACGTCGTAGAAGGCGACGCCAGCCCGGATGGTAAAGGCACGCTGCTGATCAAGCGCGGTATCGAAGTGGGTCATATCTTCCAGCTCGGCACCAAATACTCCGAAGCGATGAAAGCTACCGTACAGGGCGAAGACGGCCGTAATCAGGTGCTGACCATGGGCTGCTATGGTATCGGGGTCACCCGCGTAGTCGCTGCCGCCATCGAGCAGAACCATGACGAACGTGGCATCATCTGGCCGGACGCTATTGCGCCGTTCCAGGTGGCGATTCTGCCAATGAACATGCACAAATCCTTCCGCGTGCAAGCGCTGGCAGAAGAGTTGTACAACACGCTGCGTTCCCACGGTATCGACGTGATCCTCGACGACCGTAAAGAGCGTCCAGGCGTGATGTTCGCGGATATGGAACTGATCGGCGTACCGCACTCTATCGTGATCGGCGATCGTAACCTCGACAGCGAAGAGATTGAATATAAAAACCGCCGTGTCGGCGAGAAGCAAATGATTAAAACTGGCGAAGTCATTGATTTCCTGCTGGGACAAATCAAGCGTTAATCCGCTACCGCAGAAACTAAAAACCCGCCTAGGCGGGTTTTTTTATGGCGTTTATTTGCTGTCGCAATTTTTACTACGGTCGAAGGCGATTTTTCCGTCCGGCACCAGCGCCTTCTCGGTAAGCCCCTCTTCCATTGACGGCTGAACGCTAAAGTGGCCATTCAGGGTCAGGAATACCGGTTCACCCGGCGTTTTGTACGCCTTGGCATAACCCTGCTCCAGCGCAATAGTATTGTCGACCGGGAAAGTCTTACCGGTGGCGCAGTCTTTAAACACCGCCGCATCCGCCATGTAGGTGTAGCTGCCTGTCAGCGACATCGGCGTTTTGGGCAAGGCTTTTTCTACCGGATCAAGGCGGTAATTTAGCTGCGATTCAATCGGCATGCCGGTTTGATCCAACATTTCCAAACTTTTACCCACCGGACGGAAATAGCGCTTATCGCCACGGCTGTCGGTCAGCACCAGCTTATCGGCGGTACGCGCCCATTTGCCGTAGTCAGCAAAGGTTTGATCGCCGTCTTTGGTGCCGCGATAGGTTTCCTGCAGCACGAAAGTGCCGTCTTTATCCAGGAACAGATTGGTATCCAGACCACCGCAGTCAGCACAAGGCAGTACGCCCTGATAACTTTGCTGCATCGCCTGAAGAGGTTGTTCTTTCGGCTGGTAGTGGTTATTACATCCCAGTAACGAAAGTGCCCCTGCCGCTAAAAACAGGGCCAGTGTAATTTTTTTCACAGTTATTCTCCTACTGTGTTCATGTGTCCTTAAGTACGGATCTTGCCGCGCAGCGCTTTAGTCGCGCCTTTGCGTACCTTGCCTTCCAGACGACGTAATTTTGCCCCTTTAGTGGGCTTGGTCGCCTTGCGTGTTTTTTCCACCACCATCGCCTGCTGGATCAACGTAACCAGTCTGGCCAGCGCCGCCTCGCGGTTTAATTCCTGGCTGCGATATTCCTGCGCTTTGATAATCACTACGCCATCGGCGGTAATTAAATGATTATTCAGGGCCAGCAGCCTTTCCTTATAATACTCTGGCAGGCTGGATGCCCGGATGTCAAAGCGCAAATGGATAGCCGTTGAGGTTTTGTTCACGTGCTGGCCACCCGCCCCCTGCGCGCGGATCGCCGTCAATTCCACTTCGTTATCCGGTATGGCTACGTTTCTTGACAGTTCAAGCACCGGTCACACCTGTGCCTGTTGCCATTCGGCAAACTGGATTTCCAGACTATTCTGAGCATCAGAAAGCCAGATAGTTCCCTCTTGCAGCGTGGCCTGCAGCGTCATATTGCGGCTGGCCAGCGCCGCCAGCTTGCCTAATTGTTCATCATCCAAAAAACGGATGCTTAGGTTTTTGTGGTTTGCCACTTTGCTCTGCATCGATTGCCACCATACGTGGCCCGCACGTTCGCCGTAAGCGTACAGCACTACTCGCGGTGACTGGTTGCAGGCTTTCTTGATGCGCTTCTCATCCGGCAGGCCCATTTCGATCCACATTTCCAGCCCGTTATGATCGTTACGTCGCCAAATTTCCGGTTCATCATCGGCGCTCAGGCCTTTGGTAAACACCAGACGCTCATCGGCATGGCAGATCCAGGCCAGCAGACGCAGCATCATGCGCTGTTCAGTTTCAGAAGGATGTTGGGCCAGAGTGAGCGTGGCGTCGTGGTAGAAGTGACGGTCCATATCAGCGATATTGACAGTGGCTTTATAAATAGTAGCTTTCAGCGCCATGGGTGACCTCATTATTATCAAGCGACAGTGTACTAGATTTGGCCCAACCGCGGCCAGCACGGCCGGGCAAAGCCCAGTGCGAAAGCCGCGCTGAGGTGCTAATAACTCCACAATAGCTGTGCTATAGTCGTCTAGGATAGAGTCAAGCTCCGAGTGCCTGCGCCTCATCGCTATAGGGCTTCGATGACGCAGAGGTTCTTAAGGGAGGAAACTGTGCAACAATACTGTGAGTTAGTACGCCGTTTTTACGCCGAGATCGGCAGTGGTGATCTCGGCTACGTGCCTGATGCGTTAGCATGTGTATTAAAGGCATTGGACGAAGTTGCTGCGAATAGCACGCTACCGTCCTCCGTTAGGGAACAGGCGGCCTTTGCCGCCGCTAACTTATTGGTGAGCGACTATGTTGATGAATGATGAGTACCAATCCATCAATTGCGATGACTATGAAAGCCTGGAACTCGCCTGTCAGCATAACTACATTCTGAAGCTGGAGTTACGCGACGGAGAAAAATTCGAAGGCAAAGCCACCGAGCTGAAGTTTACCAAGGGCGTTGAGTACCTGATTATCGATCGGGCCGGCGACGCTCTCAGCTTGCGTCTGGATCACATCCTCAGTTTCAGTCATCCGGAAATCGGTACCGTGGTCGTCAGCCTGTCTGATTGATTTAGCGGTAACGCCATCCCAACAGGGCAGCCCAACGGCTGCCCTCGTCATTTATGGTTTGAGACTGGCCTAGGGTTTGAGGCTGGAATAGTAGGCCGCCAGATCGGCAATATCCGCATCAGACAGCGGGGAAACGTAGGCTTTCATCACTTCCGCCTGCCCTCCGTTACGCTCACCTTTCTTATAAGCCTGCAACGCATGCTCCAGATACATGGCGTTTTGCCCAGCCAGATTCGGATACATGGGCATCGACACCTTCCCTTCAGCCCCATGGCACGCCATACAACTGGCGGATTTATCCTTACCCGCCGCCGCATCACCCGCCGCCATCGCCGGCAAACTGCACAATCCCAACATCACCGCCATTGCGCTCACAAATTTCATCATGGTTCCTCAGTCTAATTATTATTTTTTACGCCAATGCAGCCGCCAGGGTTGCTGCCCTTCGGGCACTTGTCCGGCCTCGCTGACAAAAACCCCCAACGCAGCGATAAGCTGGTCATCATAATAGATCAACGGAATACGCTCACGCTGCCACGGAGGAATACCCAACTCCTGCCACAGTTTTTTGATCGGACGAGAATGCGCGCGACCCAGGATGCGGTGTTTGCCCTGAGCGCTAAAACGAATGCTCACTTTTTGCTGTGATTGCGGCGCACGCAAACAGATGTCTCCTTCCCCACTGACCAGTTCACCCAACCCATCCGGCAGCATCAGCGAATCATCCAATGACCAGCTTAGACTGATTTCACGCAGATCGGCCATCAGCGGCAGCAGATACAAGCGGCGGCGGAAGCGGCGAAACTGATATTGCCCCAATTGCAGCTGGGGTTCGGCGTCCTCGCGGCTGAGCGTCACTTCTTCCCATAACCGCTGCAACTGTTCGCGAGAAGGCATGGTAACGCCAAATAGCGCGATCCAACGGCGCAACAAAGCAAAACGCCGGGCTGGCGAACACGTCAGTAACCCATCAATCGCCAGCGTACGGTCTTCGTCGAGCAACAAGTGCAGTTGCTCTGCCAGCAGCTCATCCAGTAATTGCTCCTGCTCGGCACACAGGCTGGCGCTACGCGCCGTCGCAGCGGCAAAATGCGGCCAGCGCTGGTTGAGCAACGGCAATATCTGCAGGCGCAGAAAATTGCGGTCGAAGCGCGAGTCCTGATTACTGTCGTCGTCAATCCAGCTGAGCTGATGCTGCTGCGCGTAGGCTTCCAACTGCTGGCGAGAGTGACCCAGCAGTGGGCGCAGCAAGCTATTCTCCCCCAGCGCTGTCTGTACAGCCATTGCCGACAGGCCCGCCGGCCCGCTGCCACGCTTTAGTGCCAGCAGGAAGGTTTCACATTGGTCGTCAAGGTGTTGTGCGGTAAGCAAGGTTTCACCGGCCGCCAGCGTAGAAGCGAAAGCAGAATAGCGTGCCGCCCGGGCTGCGGCTTCGATCCCCCCGTGCTGGCTATCAACCTGCACGTGCTGAACCACCAGGGGTAGCTGCCAGGCGGCGCATTGTTGCCGGCAGTGCGCCACCCACTGGTCGGCAAAAGCACTCAGACCGTGGTGCACATGTACTGCACGAAGCTGCAAGTCTGGCAATTGCTGGCGTAACCCCACCAGCAGGTGCAACAGCACGCTGGAATCCAGCCCGCCACTGAATGCCACCAACAAGTGCCGGTGTGCGCCCAATTGGCGGGCAAGCTGTGCAGATAATTGATTGCTATTCATTGATTAGGCTTAATGACGTCCAGATAGCTGCACGTTAACCCCCGTCATACCATCAATCAAGCATTAACCGCACGGATATGACGACCGGCCAGCAACCACCACATGGCCAACACGGCGACCACTGCCGCCGTGCATCCCAATGCCCACCAACCAATTTGTGCAAACAGGTGAACATAAGCTTGCGCCGTCGCTCCCGCAACCGGGTCTTCAGCGGTTTTACCGGCGATAATGCCGGCCAGGTAATTGGCTATCGAGCCGGTAGTCAGCATATAAATACCGGTCAGCACCCCGGTAGCGCCGGGGATATTCAGCCGGGTGATTTGTGCCATGGCGACCGGATCGATAAACAGTTCGGCAAGCCCCATCACCGACAGCCCGGCGATCATCAGGCTCATTGACCCTTGGCCGTAACGGGCGTTAAGCGCCATCAGGGTAAAACCGACGCCAATCAGCAGCAAACCAAAGGCGAACTTTCCCCAAATACGCAGGGTGCGACTGCCATTGCCGTTACCCCGCACCAACCAGGCCAGCATCACACCGCCAAACATCACGGCAAAAGCGTTAACCGACTGGAACAATGCAGTCGGCACCGTCCAGGAAAACCATTGGCGGTCGACAAAGCGATCGATAAACAGACTGATCGAGCTCCCCCCCTGCTGGGCAAAGGCCCAGAACAAGGTGCCCAACAACATCAACATCACTATCTGCCACAGCCCACGGCGCTGCACTGTTGTAGCCCGGGCCATTATACGGATCACCATCACGACGGCGGCGGCACACACCAGCATCAGTAATTGGCCGGCCAGGTCGTAAATGAACAGTGAAGTGAAGAACAGAGGGGCCAACAGCAGCATGGCACCAAGCCATACCCAGTTAGGTACCCGCAGCGTGGTGACGCACATCTGCGCCCGATCCACACCGCGCGTATGGCTGAAATGACGGCTGCCGAACAGGAAGATCGTCAACCCGGCCAGCATGCCGATACCCGCCAACGCAAAGCCGACGTGCCAGCCGTAACGTTCTGCCGCCAGCCCACAGGCAATCGGCGCCAGGATCGAGCCCACGTTACCGGCGGCATACAGCAGTGAAAAGCCCCCTTCCCGGCGCGAGTCCTGCGGTTGATACAACTCGCCCAGCAGGCAGCTGATATTGGATTTAAACAGGCCGTAGCCACAGATGATGATCGACAGCGAGAGATAGAGTGATTGTGTCGATACGGCGCTCAGGCCGAGCACGATATGGCCCAGCGTCATCAATACCGCTCCGGCAATGACCGCTACGCGGTTGCCCAGCAGGCGATCGGCAAGCAGGCCGCCGAGGATCGGCGTGACATAGACCAGAGAAGCGTAAGCGCTATAGAGGCTAATGGCGCGGCTATCGGAATAACCAAGTTGGTGGGTAAGATAGAGAATAAGTAACGCACGCATGCCGTAAAAGCTGAAATATTCCCAAATTTGTATGGCTACGACATAGTAGATTGCGCGCGGCTGTGAGGGTGTTTTCATGGTTTTCTCCCATCAGTCGGGGAACGACAAAAGGGGAAGCGCAAGCGCCTCCCCTTGTTAGTTCACTTATTTATCGTTTTTCAACACCTTCACGGTGTAACGTCCATCCGCCTGGCGATAAGCGCCATGGATATCAGTTTCGAAGCCTGGATAATGCGCGCCGATCTCGCACAGCATTTGCAGGAACTCCAGAACCGGACGGCTTTCCTCGGTGAGCATTTCACCCGGCATGACCAGCGGAACACCCGGAGGATATGGCAGGATCATGTTGGCATTCACTTTGCCCACCATGTCTTCCAAATAAACCTCTTCCACTTCACCGTGCAGTTCTTTCTGGAAGGCCTGGAACGGGTTCATTACCATCGCCGGCAGCACTTCAAAGGCGCGGTACATCAGGTCTGGCAGGTTATGGTGTTTCACCAGATTGTGAATGTTCTGGGCCAGTTCCTGGATGCGCATGTTTTCATAAAACTCTGGCGCCTCTTTGTACAGCGAAGGCAGCATGTTTTTCACCCGCAGGTTCAGATCGAACGAGCGTTTAAAGTCAGTCAGACCGCGCAGCAGGCTGAGAGCTTTAGTTTTGTCGATGCCGATACTGAACAGGAACAACAGGTTATATGGGCCGGTTTTTTCAACAATGATGCCGTGCTCATCAAGGTATTTAGCAACCAGACTGGCCGGGATACCAAACGACTCCATTTCGCCGTCTTTGCTCATCCCAGGAGTCAGCATGGTGACCTTGATTGGGTCAAGGTACATATGCTCGTTATCAATACCTTTGAAACCATGCCAGGCGCTGTCGGAACGCAGTGGCCAACATTCAGCTTCATCAATGTGCTCTGGCTGCCAAACGTCAAAGAACCAGCCTTCAGACTCGACGTTCAGGCGTTTGATTTCTTTGCGGAACTTAATAGCACGTTCAATCGAACCGTTAATCAGACGCTTACCGGCATTGCCTTTCATCATTGCCGCTGCGGTTTCGGTAGAAGCCACGATGCCGTAGTGCGGTGAAGTGGTAGTGTGCATCATGTAGGCTTCATTGAAGGTTTCTTCGTTGATGTCGCCTTTCACGTGGATCATCGAAGCCTGAGAGAATGCCGCCAGCAGTTTATGGGTGGATTGGGTTTCATAAATCACCTTCCCTTCCACGCGGCCACCGCTCATACCGCATTTGCCTTTATAAATCGGGTGGAAATTGGTGTAAGGCACCCAGGCAGAGTCAAAGTGGATGGATTTCACATCCAGCGTGCTCTTGATGAAATCAGTGTTATACAGCAGACCGTCGTAGGTCGAGTTGGTGATTACCGCATGTACCGGCCAGGTCGCGTTAGGCGTCTCTTTCACGCGTTTAGCGATAGTGGCGCGAGCAAATTCGCTCTGTGGAATACCACCGAGGATGCCGTAAGCATTACGAGTCGGGCGGAAATAAATTGGTGTAATGTCGCTCATCATCATCAGATGGGTCAGCGATTTATGGCAGTTACGGTCAATCAGCACGGTGCTGCCGGCAGGTGCAGAGTACATACCGACAATTTTGTTGGCGGTAGAAGTCCCGTTTGTCACCATATAGCTGCGTTCAGCGTTGAAGACGCGAGCAATATACTCCTCAGCTTCTTTGTGCGGTCCGGAGTGATCCAGCAGTGAACCCAGTTCGGAAACCGAAATAGAAACGTCGGATTTCATCGCGTTCGGGCCAAAGAAATCATAGAACAGGCTGCCGACCGGGCTTTTCTGGAAGGCGGTACCGCCCATATGACCCGGAGTACAGAAGGTGTATTTACCTTCACGCACGTATTTGAACAGCGCTTTGGTCAGCGGTGGCAGAATGGTGTCAACGTACTCGTCGGTGTTCTGTTTGATCTTGTCGGCAATGTCGTTGGCTGCACCGAGTGCATATTCAAAGAAACGCACCTGCATACGCAAATCGTTCAGGCTAACGTCCAGCGTTGAATAGGTGTTGGCAAAGGCATACAGCGGCATGTACTCATTCAATTCGCTGATTTCTTGGCACAGCTCAAGGTTGTATTTGTCCCAGTCGAAGATCACGCCGCACAGACGGGCATTATTCTCGATCAATTTGAGCAGGTCTTCGCGATCGTTAGGGTAGACAATGCGGAAGTTCAGTTTTTCCAACGCGTTGTGCAGTTCGCGGATGGGCTCTTCTTTGAAGTAGACACCCATGTGGTTCATGATAGCAATAACGTTCATAATCATTTCTCCAGGTAATGCGAGCCCCTTGCCATCACGGATGACAATAGTTACTGCAAGGGGCTGAATTAAGAAGTGGGTCAGTGCGTGCTTAGTGCGCTTTGGCCGTCGAGCTGTCGTCGATGGCTACAGCATTGGCTTTCGCTGTCTGACGGGTATTCATTTTGCGGGCGTAGAACATCAGGATGATCAGGCTGATGATGAAGGTACCGGCCAGTTCGAACGATTCGGCCCCCATCAGTGCGATGAAGCAGAAGCCACAACCCAGAACCGATGCAACCAGGCTCAGCAGGTTACGGATATTGACGCCTTCAAAGCGGATCAGGTCTACGCAAGAGTAGAAGTAAGGCAACATGGTCAGCAGCACCGCAATACCGGTCAACATCCCGAATAGATCGGAAGCCTTACCACCACCGGAGCTCATGGCAGTAATCAGCACCATGAGCGCGGTCATTTTGCAGCTGGCCAACAGCAGGCCTTTTCTAGGAATGCCGTTCTTATCCAGTTCGCCGTACACTTTCGGGAAGTTACCGTCGTTGGCGGCACGAACCCCAGCCTGGCCAACCAGCATCATCCAAGAACCGAGTGAAGTCAGGCAGGCAAAGGCGGTGAAGGCAGAGACCAGAGGTGCGGCCCAGTTACCCATAATGGCGGAGGCACTGACGGCGAACGGTGCGCCGCTGGCAGCCATTTGGCTAGCCGGGAACATACCGCTCATCACCTGAGTGGCCGCAATGTAGATAATCCCGGCCAGCGCGGTACCCAGCATGGTTGCCAGCGGTACGGTACGTTTCGGGTTTTTCACCATGCCGGTGCTCACGGCGGCAGACTCTACGCCGATGAACGCCCACAGGCACAGCAGAATACTTTTGATTACCGCATGGCTGTCGGTGGTACCGGAAGTGTTCCAGTTAGCGTGATAGGTTGCAGCGTCGAACCAATGCCAGCCCGCAGTCGCGGTCACAATAACCGGGATCAGCACCAACACCAGGCCGAGGGTGGTCAAGCGGCTGACCCAGGTCCCGCCAAGCAGGTTAACAAAGGTGAATATCCAGACGATGGCGATACAGGCAATACCTGCCGGTACCGGATTATTCAATTCAGGGAAGAAGGTAGAGAGATAAGAAACTGCGGTAATGCCGATGGCCAAATTACCGATCCAGTTCGCATGGTAATAAAGCACACCGGTCTGGAAACCGAATGCCGGGGATATTTCACCGGCATAAGCAATAGGGCCGCCCTGCTGTGGGTTTTTGGTGGCCAGACGCGCATAAACATAAGCCAGCGACATCGCACCAATAATGGAGATTACCCATCCCCAAATAGCGATAGAACCGAGACTTGCCAGGTTCGCGGGTAATAAGGCAATGCCGCTCCCCATCATATTACCGGCAACGACACCGGTGCAGGCAATAAGCCCTATTTTCTTAGATGAAGCCATGGTCAGTTTCTCCTGATTTTGATTTCTTATAAGTCTTGGTCGTTATGCAATTTTGCTAATGACCGGACTTGATAGTCAGGATGCTAATCATCGGCGGGAATAAAGTCCTAAAGATAAAGTGATATTACGCTCATGATCATACAAATGATAAATTGAGGTTTTTCATTCACAAATCAAGAGATAAATAGATGGTCAAGAAAAGATAAATATTCAATAAAAACAACAATATAAACATGTTAATCGCAATAACAAATGAGAATTCAAGAGGATAATTCATCAACGCTCGGGGTTATTTAACTTAACAAATAAAACACAACAAATAACACCGCCGAGCAATGATATCGCCCGGCGGTGTGAGATTATTGAGACTCTTTGTCTGGGTTGTAGTTTTCGAGGTAGGGAACTACGGTGTTAACTGAGGTATGGAAGACGGCATTGCGGATCCAATGCAAAGTATTCTCACCCGGACGTAGATTAAATGCGGTGATATAGGAGTCTGCAGCCAAACGGTTATGACCCTGCATCTCATAAACCTTGCCGAGCAACACATAATTCATCCATGACATCTGCAGCTCGATACCCTTATTTATCGCCTGATAAGCCTCATCGGTTTTCCCCTCCCCCAGCGCCTGTATCGTACGAATTTGCTGAATAATGGGGCTGTCTTTTAATGCCGGCAGTGTATCCAGGCGGGCGATCTCCGTCTCCAGTTGCGTCAGTTGCACGTTGTCAAAAGGTTGATAAGAGTTACGCAGCAAGTCCGCCAGCGCTTTTTCCGCCGCAACATAAATAAAGTCTGGAGAGCTTTTGGCCATCTCACCCAACAGGTTGCTGGCATGGGTCAGGGAATCGATATCCCCCTGGATCAGCAGCTGATGTGCCTGATAATACTGTTGCAGGGCCGGACCGGAGTTGGGCAACAGCTGCATCAGGCGCTGCTGCAGGGGTGCCGGCCACGGCTGATTAAGTGCAACAGACAGACTGCTCAGGAAGTCTTCCTGGATTTTTAGCTGGTTGTCCGTGGTCACAAAGTAACGCTTGTCCAGCATGATCGAGCTGTCCGCATTGTCCACCAGCCGCACCGACAGGAAGCATTGTTGCGCTCGATAATGGCGCTGGTTGACGAACTCTATGGTCAGTGATTTACCGGAACTGCTGGGTCCGGTGTAGTTATAGTTGGTTTGATCGTGTACCAGAAAGGTGGAATAGGTATTCAGCGAATCCGTCACCACTTCGCTCAGGCCGACAACATAGGAAAGTTGCGGCGTCCAGTTACTGCAACTGTTGCCACCCTGAATGCGGATATCAATATCACGCGGGTTCATCAGCACCGGCATCGTGGATTCCGGTATGCGCTGTGACAAAGTTGCTATAGCCACAAACACCACGCAGGCACTCAACGCGGTCAGGAAAGCCAACCAGACCCAAAACGGTGATTGACGGTAAAAAGGAACCGTCGATTTTGCCGCCGGTTTTTTTGCCACGCTGGGTTTAGGCGGCTCATAATCTATGCCGTCGTCTTCACTGCCATCTTCCGGCTCATGAGTAATGACCGCCACCTGTGGCACCGCAGGCATCGTCGCCTCTTCCCCTTCACACCACATTACCGGGGCGGCCAGCTTATAGCCGCGTTTGGGCACGGTAATAATGTATTCC
This sequence comes from Serratia proteamaculans, assembly GCF_008830365.1. Classification (GTDB taxonomy): domain Bacteria; phylum Pseudomonadota; class Gammaproteobacteria; order Enterobacterales; family Enterobacteriaceae; genus Serratia; species Serratia proteamaculans. Next base: position 17,493 of record NZ_WBKI01000007.1, read on the forward strand.
GGGCTGTTACTGTCCCCGTCTTTCAAGTATTTGCGCAGTTCGGAAATACTCTGGGTCACCACATGATTGGTGACAATGTTGCGCTTCCAAACGTTGTCGATCAGCTCATCGCGACTCAACACCACATCCGGGTGTCGGGCGAAATATTGCAGCATATCGATTAAGCGGGGTTCCAACGCCAGTTGGCGCCCGTCACGGCTTATTTTGTTGTCTGCGGGAGTAACCAACCACTCACCAACGCGAAAAACAGGTTCTTGCATAGTGAAAATAACTCAAAAGGGGGTACGGCAAGCGCGGGATAATACCATATGAGGGCCTGGCCTGCGTCGATACGCCCCGATTAAGCATTCATACCTCATATAATTCTAGAGGTAGCCCATCAGGATCGCTGAAAAAAGTGAAGCGTGACTGGGTATAAGGATCGACACGCACCGGTTCACAAACCACCCCGGCAACCTGCAAGTGCTCAATGGCCTGCTCGATATCGTCGACGCTGAATGCCAGATGGCGCAGGCCACAGGCTTCCGGGCGGCTGACGCGGGCGGGCGGCGACGGGAATGAAAACAGTTCGATACTGTATTGACCATTGAGCGCCAAATCCGCCTTCCAGGAATCACGCTCTTCACGATAGAACTCACCCAACAGGGTAAAACCCAGAATATCGCAGTAAAAATGCTTACTGGCAGCATAATCTGAACCAATGACTGCGATGTGATGGACCTGACGTAGTGCCAACATGGTGATGCCTCATTATCGGTTTGATGAGGCACGGTATCCGGCGACGCGGGCAACGTCAACGGCAAAAAGCCCCGCAGCATAAGGCGGGGCTATCATTCAGCTATCTATAATGCCGCAGGCAGATCAGGCTTTAAGGTCAGCCAATGCTGCACCGTAGTTGATGTGCAGCACCTGCCCATCCACCACCAGCGCCGGCACGCTCTGTACTCCTGCTTTTTCTGCTTCGGCGATGCGCGCCGGTTTTTCACCCAGATGCACCACGTCCACCTGCACATCCTGGCTCAACAGACCCAACAACTGCTGCTCTGCGCTGACACAAACCGGGCAACCGGCATGATAGAAAACGGCCTTAGTCATGATAATTCTCCTTGGTTCTGACTGTGATGAGTGAAATGAACTCACATTTAGTTTCGATTCGAAACAAAATGCACAATAAATCCTCCCTCCTGACTTGTCAATATAGTTTTTAATCGATACTATTTTCACAACCTAATGAGGAGTACATATTGAGACTGTTTGATTTATTGGAGCGGCTGAATAGCCTGCAACGCAGCTGGCTACGCAACCATGAAGAACTGGATAACCTGCCCCCGGTGCAGTTGAGTGCGTTGTATTATCTGGCACGCTGCAACCATTACTCCAACACGCCGATGGCAGTGGCGGAATATCTCGGCCTGACCAAGGGCACAGTATCGCAATCGCTAAAAAAGCTGGAAAGTAATGGGATGATCGCCCGTACTGCGGATGAGAAGGACCGCCGTAGCGTCAGGTTAAAGCTGACCGACAAGTCACGTGTATTGATGGATGCCCTGTTCCCACCGGGCTATTTACAAAATGCGCAGGATGCCATGCAGCAGGACGGGGGGCAGTTGCTGGAACTGTTGACGCAGTTACTGCGCCAGTTGCAAAAGCAGGATGATAACGTGGCGTTATTCGGCGAATGCCATCGTTGCCGTTATCACCAGTGGCAGAACGGCCAACCATTTTGTGGGCTGACACAGGAACCGCTGCCATCAAGCAGCGTGAACCTGATTTGCCGGGAATTTGCTTAAGCCAGCGGCGTTTTCAGCACCTTCACCAGATAACGTCCGTCCTCGGTCAGCTTTGCGCCATGGATATCGGTTTCAAAGCCTGGATAACGTTCACCGATCGAGCATAGCATCAGCAGAAAATCGAGTACTGCGCGGCTCTCTTCGGTGATCATCTCCCCCGGCATAACCAAAGGTACCCCTGGCGGATAAGGCAGGATCATATTGGCCGCCACCTTGCCAACCAACTGATCCAGTTCGCAGGTTTCTACGTTGCCGCGCACCTGTTGCTGGAACATCTGATGCGGCGTCAGCTTCATTTCAGGCAGCACGTCAAATGCCCGTTGCATCAGGCCTGGCAGATCGTGCCGACGGATTAAACTGTGGATCCCAGCCGCCAAATCCTGAATGCGCATATTGCGGTAGAAATCCGGATCTTCCGCAAACAGATCCGGCAGCATGTTCTTCACCCGCAGGTTGAGATCGTAAGCGCGTTTGAAATCGGTCAGACCACGCAGCAGGCTCATCGCCTTGGTTTTATCAATGCCGATGCTGAACAGGAACAGCAGGTTATAGGGCCCGGTTTTTTCTACCACGATACCGCGTTCATCCAGGTATTTCGCCACCAGCGCCGCCGGTATCCCGCTATCTTCCAGCATGCCCAACTCATTCATGCCTGGCGTCAGGATGGTGACCTTGATCGGATCGAGGTACATGTGGTCGCAGTCGGTATTGCCGAAACCGTGCCAGTTATCATCCGGGTTCAGTGGCCAGCACTGCGCTTCGTCGATCTCCTCCGGCTGCCAGATGTCGAAGAACCAGCTATCGCTCTCCCCTCGTAACCGCTGTACCTCACGGCGGAAATGCAATGCACGCTCCACCGAGCGATTAATCAAACGCCGCCCCGGATTACCACGCAGCATCGCCGCCGCGGTTTCCATCGAGGCCACGATGCCATAATTCGGCGAAGTGGTGGTGTGCATCATATAGGCTTCATTAAAGGTGCTCTCATCGTAGTCACCCTTAATGTGGATCATCGAGGCCTGCGAAAACGCCGCCAGTAATTTATGCGTAGACTGGGTTTCGTAGATCACCTTGCCGGGCGTGCGCTCACCGCTCATGCCACTCTTGCCGTCGTAAATCGGATGGAAGTTGGTATAGGGCACCCAGGCTGAGTCAAAGTGAATAGAGGGCACGTCCAGCGTCTGTTTGATGTAGTCGGTGTTATACAGCAAACCGTCATAGGTAGAATTGGTGATCACCGCATGCACCGGCCAACTGGCATTAACCGTTGCCGCGACCCGGCCGGCAATGCTCTCATGGGTAAACTCATGCTGTGGGATGCCACCGAGAATGCCATAGGCGTTACGCAATGGGCGCAGGTAGATCGGGACGATATCGCTCATCATCAGCAAATGGCATAAGGATTTATGGCAGTTGCGATCAATCAATACCGTGCTGCCGGTCGGCGCCGAATACATGCCGACAATTTTGTTGGCGGTGGAGGTGCCGTTAGTCACCAGATAACTCTGTTCGGCGTTAAAGGTACGCGCTATATACTCTTCGGCCTCCAGATGCGGGCCGGTGTGATCCAGCAACGAACCCAGTTCGGTAACCGAAATCGAAACGTCGGCTTTGAGAGTATTGGCACCGAAAAAGTCGTAGAACAAACAGCCGACCGGGCTTTTCTGAAAGGCGGTACCTGCCATGTGCCCTGGGGTACAGAAAGTGTATTTCCCTTCACGCACGTACTTAAACAGCGCCTTGGTCAAGGGCGGCGTAATGGTATCGATATATTCGTCAGTGTATTGCTGGATGCGCTGGGCAATATCATCCGCCGCATTCAGGGCGTACTCGAAGAAATACAGTGCCATGCGCATTTCATGCAGGCTGACGTCAAAGGTGGAGTGGGTGTTGATAAATGCATACAACGGCAAATATTCATTCAGCTCGTTGATGTCGCTGCACAATTCCAGGCTGTAATCGTCCCAGTCAAAAATCACTCCGCAAATGCGCGCGTTGGCCTCGATCAGCTTTAACAGGTCACCGCTGTTTTTCGGATACACCAGTTGGAAATCCATTGCAGTCAGTGCGATGTGAAGCTCGCGGATCGGCTCGTCTTTGTAATAAACGCCAGTTGGGCTCATGATCGCGATGATATTCAACGGCTGCTCCTGTCAGTTAACCAGCAATCGTCTATAACAACATGAAAAACTCGGACTGTGTACCCCAAAAGCTCCCTTTTCATCAGCCCAAAAAAAACCGCCCGGAGGCGGTTTCTTGCAACACATGATAAAACTCAGCAGTAGCCGTAGTTCATCAGGCGTTGGTAACGACGGTTGCGCAACTCTTCGTTGTTCAGACCGTCGAGATCTTTCAGGTCAGCCAACAGCTGTGCTTTCAGCGAGGCTGCCATCGCCGGCACGTCACGGTGAGCAGAGCCCAAAGGCTCCGGGATCACCGAGTCGATCAGCTTCAGTTCTTTCAGACGCGGTGCGGTAATGCCCATCGCTTCTGCAGCCAGAGGAGCCTTGTCGGCACTCTTCCACAGGATGGAGGCACAGCCTTCCGGTGAGATCACCGAGTAGGTGCTGTACTGCAGCATATTCACTTTGTCGCCAACGCCGATAGCCAATGCACCGCCAGAACCGCCTTCGCCGATCACGGTGCATATCACCGGGATATTCAGACGAGACATTTCACGCAGGTTATGGGCTATCGCTTCTGACTGACCGCGTTCTTCCGCGCCCACACCAGGGTATGCCCCTGGAGTGTCGATGAAAGTGATCAACGGCAGTTTGAAGCGAGCAGCCATTTCCATCAGGCGCAGCGCTTTGCGGTAGCCTTCCGGTGCCGGCATGCCGAAGTTACGGCGGATTTTCTCTTTAGTTTCGCGGCCTTTCTGATGACCGATGATCATCACCGGGCGACCATCCAGACGAGCAATACCACCGACAATCGCTTTATCATCGGCATAGGCGCGATCGCCTGCCAGTTCTTCGAAGTCGGTAAAGATGTGTTTGATATAATCCAGGGTATAAGGACGGCGTGGGTGGCGTGCCAATTGGGCAACTTGCCAAGCCCCAAGATCGGAAAAAATCTTGCGCGTCAGCTCAACGCTCTTTTCACGAAGGCGCTGAACCTCTTCGTCCAGATTAATATCTAATTTTTCGTCTTGACGGCTGACTGCAGTCAGCGAGTCAATTTTCGCTTCCAGCTCTGCAATCGGCTGTTCAAAATCAAGAAAATTCAGACTCATAGCATTCCTATTTTAGTCAAATTCCAGTTCCACCTGCTCATTACCTACCAAAGTCCGCAAATCTATCAATAAGCGGTCGGTGGGCGTCACGCGCCAGGTTGCGCCAAAACGCAGCTTGGCCCGCGCATCTTCCCGTTGATAGTAAAGATGCACTGGAATCGTCCCCGAGCGATGGGGTTCCAAAGACTGACGGAGACGGTTCAAAAGCTGGTCATCAATTTGCCTGTCCGTCAGCGAGATAGCAAGTCCGCGAGCGTATTTTTCACGGGCTTCACTGATGTCCATTAGCTCGCGGGCCGTCATTTTAAGCCCACCGCTAAAGTCATCAAAGCTGACCTGTCCACTGGCGATCAGGATACGGTCTTTTTCCAATAAATGCTGGTATTTTTCTAACGCATCGGTGAATAACATCACTTCCAGACGGCCTGAACGGTCATCCAGCGTACAAATTCCGATGCGATTACCGCGCTTGGTGACCATAACCCGTGAGGCGATCACCAGCCCAACGGCGGTCGTCATTTTGCCCCGGTCCGTCGGATGCATATCTTTCAAACGCTGGCCACCGGCATAGCGTTCGATTTCCTTCAGGTACTGGGTGATCGGGTGGCCGGTAAGGTACAACCCCAGGGTTTCCCGTTCACCGTCCAGCACCACCTGCTCCTGCCAGAGGGGCACGTTGGCGTAGGATTGCTCCACCTGCTCCGGCGCTTCCGCCAGTACGCCAAACATGTCCACCTGGCCGATCGCTTCGGCTTTGGCATGCTGATCGGCCGCTTTCAACGCGTCACCCAACGAATTCATCAGCGCAGCGCGATGCGGCCCAAGGCGGTCGAATGCCCCGGACATGATCAGTTTTTCCAGAATACGGCGGTTCAGTTTTTTGATATCAGAGCGAGCACAGAGGTCAAACAGGTCTTTGAAATAACCCTGCTCGCCACTGTTACGCGCTTCAAGAATGGCTTCAATCGGCCCTTCCCCGACGCCTTTGATAGCACCGATGCCGTAAACGATCTCACCTTCGTCGTTAACGTGGAAATGATACTGGCCGCTGTTGATGTCCGGCGGCAGGATTTTCAAGCCCATGCGCCAGCATTCATCCACCAGCCCCACCACCTTATCGGTGTTGTCCATATCGGCGGTCATTACCGCCGCCATAAACTCGGCCGGGTAGTGCGCCTTCAGCCACAATGTCTGGTATGACACCAGTGCATAGGCGGCGGAGTGCGATTTGTTGAAGCCGTAACCGGCGAATTTCTCCACCAGGTCAAAGATTTTTACCGACAGCTCACCGTCGATGCCGCGTGATTTTGCCCCGTCCTCGAAACCGCCGCGCTGCTTGGCCATCTCAACCGGGTTCTTTTTGCCCATCGCACGACGCAACATGTCTGCGCCGCCCAGCGAATAACCGGCCAGCACCTGGGCAATCTGCATCACCTGTTCCTGATACAGGATGATGCCGTAGGTAGGCTCCAGCACCGGTTTAAGCGACTCATGCTGCCACTGAATATCCGGGTAGGAAATCTCTTCACGACCGTGCTTTCGGTCAATAAAGTTATCTACCATGCCTGACTGCAGCGGCCCCGGGCGGAACAGCGCCACCAGTGCGATCATGTCTTCGAAACAGTCGGGCTTCAGGCGTTTGATCAGGTCTTTCATGCCACGTGATTCGAGCTGGAAGACCGCCGTGGTCTCCGAACGCTGCAGCATGTCGAAGCTTTTCTTGTCCTCTAGCGGAATGGCGGCGATATCGATCGGTTCCAGCCCGGTTTTCGCGCGGCGAGCGTTGATCATCGCCAACGCCCAGTCGATGATGGTCAGGGTACGCAGCCCCAGGAAGTCAAACTTCACCAGCCCGGCGTATTCCACATCGTTCTTATCAAACTGGGTTACCGGATGCTGGCCTTCGGCATCGCAGTACAGCGGAGCGAAGTCAGTTATTTTGGTCGGTGCGATCACCACACCACCGGCGTGCTTACCGGCGTTACGCGTCACCCCTTCCAGCTTGCGCGCCATGTCGATCAGCGCTTTGACTTCCTCATCGGCCTCGTAGATTTCCGGCAACTGCGGTTCGGCGGCAAAGGCTTTTTCCAGCGTCATGCCCGGATCGGGCGGCACCAGCTTGGAGATGCGATCGACGAAGCCATACGGGTGACCCAGTACACGGCCCACGTCACGAATAACCGCTTTCGCCGCCATGGTACCGAAGGTAATAATCTGCGATACCGCCTCACGGCCGTACATCTCCGCAACGTGCTCAATCACCAGATCGCGTTTTTCCATGCAGAAGTCGACGTCGAAGTCAGGCATCGAAACACGTTCCGGGTTAAGGAAACGTTCGAATAGCAGGTCAAACTCCAGCGGGTCAAGATCGGTGATTTTCAGCGCATAGGCCACCAGTGAACCGGCACCAGACCCACGACCCGGCCCTACCGGCACGTCGTTGTCCTTCGACCACTGGATGAACTCCATCACAATCAGGAAGTAACCCGGGAAGCCCATCTGGTTGATCACTTTCAGCTCAATATCCAGACGTTCGTCGTATTCAGGGCGGCGCTCAGCACGTACCTGCGGATCCGGGAACAGGAACTCCAGACGCTCCTCCAGCCCTTCCTTCGACTTAAGGACCAGGAAATCCTCAGTGGTCATATCACCGGTTGGGAACTGCGGCAGGAAGTACTCGCCAAGGCGGATAGTCACGTTACAACGCTTGGCGATCTCTACGCTGTTGAGCAACGCCTCCGGGATGTCGGCAAACAGCTCGCACATCTCGTCTTCGTCACGCATGTATTGCTGCGAGGTATAATTACGCGGGCGCTTGGGATCATCCAGCGTGAAACCGTCGTGGATGGCAACGCGGATCTCATGAGCGTCAAAGTCATCCGCTACCAGAAAACGCACATCATTAGTGGCCACTACCGGCAGCCCACGTTCGGTCGCCAGGGCTACCGCTGCATGCAGGTAGTTTTCTTCGTCCGGCCGACCAGTACGGATCAGTTCGAGATAATAACTGTCGGGGAAATACTGCTGATAAAACTCCAGGCACTGCTCCACCTGCGGCTGGTTGCCGCGCAGCAGAAACTTGCCGACGTCGCCCTGACGGGCACCAGAGAGCAGGATAAGCCCTTCACGGTGCTCAATCAGCCAGTCACGATCGATGATCGGACCGGCGGCGCCGTAACCACGCTGATAGGCGCGAGAAATCAGCAACGTCAGGTTTTGGTAACCTTCATTATTGGCGGCCAGCACGGTGAGCTGCGCCAGCTCATCGCCCAGCACTTCGCTTTGCACATGAAAATCCGCGCCGATGATCGGTTTGATCCCGGCGCCGTGCGCGCTGCCATAGAACTTCACCAGACCACACAGGTTGGTAAAGTCGGTAATTGCCAAAGCAGGCATGGCTAACGCGGCAGCTCTTTTCACCAACGGTCCGATCTTGGCTAATCCATCAATCATGGAGTAGTCACTATGAACGCGCAGGTGAATAAAACGAGGTTCGGCCATATCCAGATACCTGAATCTAGGGGCTCAGCGAACTGAACCCGGGTTAACTCTATCGCGTGCCTGGCCCGGATAAGGCCGGCAGATTACAGCGCCAGCACCCTTCTGACCGGGGCAAAGCTGCGGCGATGATGTTCGGTCGCACCCAGCGCGGCCAGCCGCTCCAGATGGAAAGCGGTTGGGTAGCCTTTATGCTGCGCAAAACCGTAGTCCGGAAATTCCCGATCCAACTCAGTCATTTCGCGGTCACGCGTTACCTTCGCCAGAATGGACGCTGCGCTGATTTCCGCCACGCGGCTGTCGCCCTTCACCACCGCCTGCGAGCGCATCGGCAATTTCGGGCAGCGGTTACCGTCAATCAATACCATGTCCGGCGCGATATGCAATCCGGCAACTGCACGCTGCATCGCCAACATAGTGGCATGCAGAATGTTCAGTTGGTCAATCTCGTCCGGCTCGGCACGCCCCAAACTCCAGGACAGGGCCTTCTCGGTAATTTCGTCATACAACGCCAGACGGCGTTTTTCACTGAGTTTTTTCGAGTCCGCCAGCCCTACGATCGGACGCGCGGGATCGAGGATCACCGCAGCGGTCACAACCGCGCCCACCAAGGGGCCACGACCGACTTCGTCCACGCCGGCAATCAGCGTGGCGACAGGATAGATGAAAGGTTCAATCATGCTTTTGCCAGTTCCAACACAGCCTGAGCGGCCTGTTCATCGGCACCACAACGGATGCTTTGGTGCAAATTAAGGAAAGTCTGTTTCAGTTCGTCAGTTTGCGGACTATCTTCCAGCAGCGGCATTAGCGACGCCGCCAACTTGTCCGGCACGCAATCGTGCTGCAACAGTTCGGTGACGATTTCACGACCGGCCAGCAGATTTGGTAATGAGACATACGGCGTCTTCACCAGCCGTTGCGCTATCCAGAAGGTAAATGGTTTCATGCGGTAACCCACCACCATCGGGCATTTGGCCAGCATGCACTCCAGCGCGGCAGTGCCGGAGGCCAGTAATGCTGCGTCGCTGGCGATCATCGCCTCGCGCCCCTGGCCGTTGAGCAGGTGAACCCTTAACTCAGGGGCCACTTCGGCCTTGATGCGCTCGAACTGTTCGCGTCGCTTGGCATTAACCAGCGGCACCACCAGCTCCAGATCCGGATAGCGGGTGCGCAGCAACTGCGCCGTTTTCAGGAAATCGGCGCTTAGCATCTCGACTTCCGCACCGCGGCTGCCCGGTAACAGGGCCAGACAACGTGCATCCGGAGCTATGCCCAGCGTGGCGCGCGCAGCCAGTTTATCCGGTTGCAGCGGCATGGCGTCGGCCATGGTATGGCCGATAAACCGACAGGGTACGTTGAAACGATCGTAAAACGCTTTTTCGAAAGGGAGAAACGCCAGCACCAGATCGGTGGCTTTGCCTATTTTGAAAACGCGCTTTTGACGCCAGGCCCAAACGGACGGGCTGACATAGTGAATGGTGCGGATGCCGCGCTGTTTCAGACGACCTTCCAGGGTGATATTGAAGTCCGGCGCGTCGATACCCACAAACACGTCAGGCGCGAGATCGCTGAACCGGCGGGTAAGATCCTTACGGATCTTTAACAAGCGTGGCAGGCGCTCAAGCACCTCGACCACGCCCATTACCGCCAGTTCTTCCATTTCGTACCAGGTTTCGCAGCCTTCGGCCTGCATCAGCGGGCCGGCGACGCCAACAAAACGCGCGTCGGGGATCTGCGCCTTGAGCGCGCGGATTAAACCGGCGCCAAGAATATCACCGGAAGTTTCTCCGGCGACCAATCCGATGGTCAATGGGCGATTTTGCATAGGTCAGCGAATAATACCGCGGGTGGAACGACCAAAGAAATCAAGGAACTGCTGCACCACCGGCTGTTCTTTCGCCAGGGCTTCGATTTCTGTTTTCGCTTCATCCAGCGTTTTCTCGCTGCGATAAAGAATTTTGTAGGCGTTACGAATGGCCTGCATTTCATCTTTATCAAAACCACGACGCTTCAGGCCAACGGCGTTAACACCGAATGGCGTAGCGTGGTTACCCTGCGCGATGACAAAAGGAGGCACGTCTTGGGCAACGCCGGAACAACCGCCCACCATCACGTGAGTACCGATAATGCAGAACTGATGGATAGCCGTCATACCACCGATAATGGCATGATCATCAATTTCCACATGGCCGGCCAGCGTGGCGTTGTTTGCCAAAATACAGGAGTTACCCACCACACAGTCGTGCGCAACATGCACGTTAACCATCAGCAGGTTATCATTACCTACTTTGGTCAACCCAGTGCCCTGCGCTGTGCCGCGATGAATGGTGACGCTTTCGCGGATGCGATTGCGATCGCCAATCTCGACACGCGTCGGTTCACCCGCGTATTTCAGATCCTGATTCACTTCGCCAATAGAGGCGAACTGATAGATCTGATTATCGCGGCCGATTTTGGTCAAGCCATTCACCACAATGTGGGACTTCAGTACCGTGCCTTCGCCGATTTCCACCTGGGAGCCGACGTAGCAGAAGGGACCGATGTGCGCACCAGCGCCGATAACGGCGCCTTCTTCAATAATCGCGCTAGGATGGATAAAGGCGGTTTTGTCGATCACGGATTAGGCCTCCCGGCTGCGCGCACACATCATGGTTGCTTCGCAGACAATTTTGCCGTCGACGGTCGCCACGCCTTTAAAGCGCGTCAAACCACGACGAGTTTTCTCAAAGGTGACTTCCATGATCATTTGATCGCCAGGCACTACCGGTCGTTTGAAGCGGGCTTCGTCGATACCGGCAAAGTAATACAACTCACCCGGCTCCAACTTGCCGACGCTTTTGAACGCCAGAATACCGGTGGCCTGCGCCATGGCTTCCAGAATCAATACGCCTGGGAAAATCGGCTTACCAGGGAAGTGTCCCTGGAAAAACGGCTCATTTACAGATACGTTCTTCACCGCACGCAGGAATTTGTGCTCCTCAAACTCGAGGACGCGATCGACCAGCAAGAACGGGTAACGGTGAGGAAGCAACTCTAAAATTTCTGCAATATCCAGAGTATGAGTGTCAGTAGTCAAAATACTCTTCCTGTCTCTAAAAACTGATGGCATCAACAACACGGCCTGCGCTGCCCCCAATAAGGAGGAAGTCATGCAGGCCGCAAATTAACAACTCTTTGCGCTTTTGGTCTCATGACCAACGCGTTTCGTTTTGTACCCAGCGAGGCGGGCGGTAGTGATTAGTCTTTTCCGACTTTTCGTTCGACAGCTTTTAAGCGCTTGCTAATCTCATCGATATTCATCACCAACGCAGCGGTTTTACGCCAAACTTTGTTGGGTTGTAACGGAATGCCCGAAGAGTATACCCCAGGTTCGGTGATTGGTCGCATAACCATTCCCATTCCGGTGACAACAACTTTGTCGGCGATCTCCATGTGACCGTTGATCACGCTGGCTCCGCCGATCTGGCAATAACGGCCAATCTTCAGGCTACCCGCCATGATCACACCGCCGGCAACGGCAGTATTGTCGCCAATCACCACGTTATGTGCAATCTGACATTGGTTGTCGATGATAACACCATTCCCGATCAGGGTGTTATCCAACGCGCCGCGGTCAATGGTGGTGCAAGCGCCAATCTCGACGCGATCGCCGATGATTACCGTGCCCAACTGAGGGATTTTAATCCACTCGCCACGTTCGTTGGCATAGCCGAAACCATCAGCACCGATCACAGTACCTGATTGGATCAGGCAGCGCTGACCGATTTCGACTTCATGATAAATAGTTACGTTTGCCCACAGACGCGTATCCGCGCCAATGCGTGCACGTTTGCCGATAAAGCAGCCAGGACCGATAACCACGTTATCGCCCAGAACGGCGCCAGACTCGATCACCGCATTAGCGCCAATGGCCACATTCTGTCCCAGAGTGGCAGCAGGTGAGATAACCGCGCTTGGGGCGATATCCTGAGCCGGAGACGGCGTGGTATCCATCAGTTGCGCCATGCGCGCGTAAGTCAGGTAAGGGTTTTTAACCACCAGCGCCGCAGAACGGCAGTGTGGTAAATCCGCTTCGGTAAGCACTACTGCGCTTGCCAGGCAGGAAGACAACTGCTCTTGATAGCGGCTGTTTGACAAAAACGTGATTTGGCCAGCCTGTGCCGAATGCATAGAAGCAATGCCGGTGATGACGAGATCGCCATCACCGTGCAATTGTGCATCCAACTGCTGCGCTAGATCAGCCAGTCGAATTGAAGGCATGTGTTATTTAACCTGTTTCAGCACGTCAGCAGTGATGTCTTTAGAAGTCCCTGCATAGGCAACTGCGTTAGCATCGATGACTACGTCGTAGCCTTCTTTGCTGGCAACAGATTTCACAGCGTCCTGAATACGGCTCAAGATTTTGTTACGCTCTTCCATCTGACGGCGACGGTTGTCCTGCTCAAAAGCCTGTGCTTTCTGAGAGAACTGCTCGCGCTGTGCCATCACGTCTTTTTCCATCTTGCTGCGATCGCTGGCTTTCATGGTAGCGCCATCACGCTGCAAACGTTGCATTTTGGTCTGAAGGCTACGCTCCATGTTCTGAAGCTCACCCGCACGGCCTTTAAACTCGTTTTCCAGCTGTTTAGCTACGGTTTCACGAGCCGGCAACTGTTGGAAAATGCTGGAGACGTTAACTACAGCGATCTTATCTGCTGCCTGAACGCCAGCTGAAGCAGCCATTGCTAAACCGAGGCCTGCGGCACACAACCACTTTTTCACTATAAACTCCTTACCATCACCCATTTGTGTCATATGACACTTGAAGTACACAATCTGCCAGACTTATCCCGCAAAACAATGAGAATCATCTCTCTATGCTCTGACGGGCGCCTGGCATTTGCGATTCTTAATAACTGCTATGCCCAGAAGCGGGACCTGTTACCAGGTCTTGCCAATGTTAAACTGGAACTGTTCGGACTTGTCGCCTTCGTATTTCTTGATCGGGTTGGCATAAGAGAACACCAACGGACCCAAAGGTGACATCCACTGCAAGGCGATACCGGCAGAAACGCGGATATTGCTCGCTTTACTGTAGTCCGGAATATCGTACATGCTGGTCTGAGCGTCATTCTTCCAGTTGGTATCCCACACGGTCCCCGCATCCATGAACAAGGAGGTACGCACCGAGTTGGCGTATTTCTCGCTGATAAATGGTGTTGGCGTGATCAGCTCCATACTGGCGACGGCCATGGCGTTACCGCCCACCGCATCGTCAGAACTACACACAGCGGCGCCATTGGTACAGCTGTACGAGTTGGAGTTGTAGTATGCCGCTTTCGGACCAATGGTGTTGGAACCGAAACCACGCACGGTGCTCGAGCCGCCGGCGTAGAAGTTCTCGTAGAACGGCATTTCTTTGCCGCCCAGACCATCGGCATAACCCAGACGGCCACGACCCAACAGTACCCAGGTGCGATCGTCATTGATTGGGACGTATTGCACGCTGTCCAGCGTCATTTTGTAGTATTCGTTATCCGACCCCGGAATGGTGACTTTACCATTCAGCGTTGTGCGGTTACCCGAGGTTGGGAAATAACCCCGGTCAAGGTTGTTATAGGTCCAACCCAGGTTCAGCGTGAAGTCATCGGCAGAATAACTGGCCCGATCGGTCTTGTTCGGATCCAGCCCCATCGAGTCCAGATAACGCCACATGGCAACCTGAGGCTGCATGTTAGACAAGCCGTTATGCACGTAACCCAAGCCGGTGCGCAACGAGTTGTTTTCATTGATCGGGAAGCCCAGGGTGCCGTCGATACCATAACTCTTGTTGGTATAGTCGGACAGGTCCGCGTCATCGGCTTTAAAGTCGTTGTAGAAGATACGGCCACCCAAACTCACACCGTCAACGGTGAAGTACGGGTTGGTTACCGACAGCTCGGTGTAAGTCTGGTAGTCGTTCTTGGTACCGCTGATGCCGACGGAATAGCCGGTCCCCAGCCAGTTGTCCTGCTGAACGCCCGCCTGGAAGCTCACGCCGCTCTCGGTGCCGTAGCCGACGCCGAAGTTGAAGGTACCGGTGTTACGCTCTTTCACCTTGTAGGTGACGTCAACCTGATCCGCAGTACCCGGAACGCGCTGGGTTTCCACATCTACCGTTTCAAAATAACCCAAACGGTTCAGACGTTCTTTACCCTGCTCGACCTGAGCGTTGCCCAGCCACGCACCTTCCATCTGACGCATTTCACGGCGCAGTACGGAATCTTTACTGGTGTCGTTACCTTCAAACTTAATACGGCGCACATAGAAACGGTTGCCCGCATCAATGTTCACATGCAACTTCACGGTTTTATCCGCGTCGTTGATTTCAGGCTGGGTAGAAACACGCGGGTAAGCGTAACCATAACGGCCCAACATCGTTTTGACGTTGTCTTCCATCTTGGTCACTTTACTGCCGTTATACAGCTCACCTGGCTCAATCTTGGTCAACTGGGCAACTTCCGCCGAGTGGCCGGCCAGATTGCCGTTCACCACCACGTCGGTGAGCTTGTACTGCTCGCCTTCAGTGATATTGACGGTGATGTAAATGCCTTTTTTGTCCGGCGTCAGGCTGACCTGAGTCGAATCAATATTGAAGCGTGCGTAGCCGCGGTCCAGATAGAAACTGCGCAGGGTTTCGAGGTCACCCGCCAGCTTTTGCTTCTGGTATTTGCGATCGCCAACCACGTTCCACCACGGCACTTCATCACGCAGTTGGAAGCGTGAGATCAGTTCATCGTTGGTGAAGGCATGATTGCCGACAATGTTGATTTGTTGAATCTTGGCGGAAACCCCTTCCGTGAACACCAGTTTCAGGTCGACACGGTTACGCGGCAGCGGCGTGACAACGGCTTTCACCGAGGCACTGTATTTACCGACGCTGTAGTAGAAGTCTTCCAGCCCTTTTTCAATGCTGGATATGGTGGTGCGATCGAGCGCTTCGCCAACCCGAACGCCAGAGGCCTCCAGGTTTTGCTTGAGCATGTCATCTTTCACCGACTTGTTGCCGGAGAAAGTGATGCTGGCAATGGTAGGGCGTTCCTTAACCTGAACAATCAGCGTAGTACCATCGCGCAGCACGCGAACGTCCTCGAAGTTGCCAGTGGCAAACAAGGCACGGATGGTATTACTGATATCATCGTCAGTGACGGTATCGCCTACGCGAACCGGCATGTTGAGTAACGCCGCACCGACGGCGACTCGCTGCAGGCCTTCGAAATGAATATCCTTCACTACGAACCCGTCTGCACCGTATACGGTGGCGCTGCCAAACAGCAGCGACGCTATGAGCAACTTTTTCATCGCCATCGTTGTTATGCGTTCTTCCTAACCTATCCCCGCCCCTAAAGACGAGAAAAATCATTGAAAAGTGCAAGACCCATTAAAAGCACCAACACGATCGAACCTATGCGGTAACTGTAGTCCTGTACTCGCTCGGAAACCGGCCCACCCTTCAGCTTTTCTATCGCCAGGAAGAGGAGATGCCCACCATCTAACACCGGTAATGGGAACAGGTTGATGATACCCAGATTGACACTGATCAACGCCAGGAACATCAGATAATACACAAACCCGACCCCCGCTGACGCCCCTGCTCCCTGTGCAATCGAAATCGGGCCACTCAGGTTGTTCAGCTTTACATCACCGGTTATTAATTTACCCAGCATTTTGACCGTAAGGCTCATAAGCTGCCAGGTCTTGTCCCCAGCCTGATACAGCGCCGGGAAAGGTCCATACTGGCGAATCGTCTTATATTCGTCCGGCAGCGGCAGCACTTTCGGAATGATACCTGCAAACCCCACCGATTTGTCTTTTCCCACCGGCTTTGTATCCGGTATCAGCGTCAAAGACAAGGGGGCGCCGTTTCTTTCGATCTCTAAAACCAGCGGTTGCCCAGGGCCGTTATGGATCCGTTTAACCAACGTTTGCCAACGACCCAATAGCTGACCATCGACTTTAACGATCCTGTCCCCCGCTTGTAAACCTGCCTTTTGCGCTGCCGAGTTCGGCTGCACTTCGGCAAGGACAGATTCTATCTGTGGGCCACGAGGAATAATACCCAGCGCCACCACGGGATCCTGTTTGTCCGGCTCAAAATTCCACTGGCGCAAATCCAGGGTTTTCGTCACCACCCGAGAAGTGCCAAACGGCGCGATACCCACTTCGGTTTCTGCGTCGCCAATCTTCGCCACCAGAGCCAGACGAACTGATTCCCAATCAGGCGTTTCGATGCCATCTACGGACTTAAGTTCCATTCCTGGCGAAATTTCAGCGTTGGCCGCAATCGATTGGGGTGCTATTTCACCGATTACCGGACGGAAGCTGGGAACGCCGATAATGAAGACCAGCCAGTAAGCAAGGATAGCAAACAGGAAATTGGCGATAGGACCGGCACTGATGATAGCGGCGCGCTGCCAAACGGTTTTGTTGTTAAACGCCTGGTGGCGGAGTTCCGGTGCAACCGAATCAACCCGCTCATCGAGCATCTTCACATAACCGCCAAGCGGGATCAGGGCGATGACATATTCCGTGCCCTGACGGTCGGTGCGGCGCCATAAAGCGCGGCCAAAACCGATGGAAAAGCGTTCTACACGGACGCCGCAGCGACGGGCGACCCAAAAGTGCCCGAACTCATGCACGGTGATTAAAACACCGAGCGCAACAAGAAATGCGACTAAGTTCCAGAGCACGCTAACCATAATCCCTTCACTCCCCGCCATTGACGGATTAAAACACTAACAGCATCAGGCAGGCAAATACAGGCACTGCTGCGGTCAGGCTATCGATACGATCCAGTATACCGCCATGACCCGGTATCAAATGACCACTGTCTTTGATACCTGCTTCGCGTTTGAACATGCTCTCGGTAAGATCGCCCAGCACGGAAGCCAGCACGGCAATCACCGAACAAATCAGTAAGGTCGTCGGCACCACATTCAGCGGAGCGTACCGACCAAACAGCCAGGATATCAGGGCTGAAGTAATCAGGCCACCAATCAGCCCCTCCCAGGTTTTCCCCGGAGAAACTTTCGGCGCCAGCTTATGCTTGCCGAACAGTTTGCCGAACATATAGGCGCCGGAATCCGCACCCCAAACCAGTAACATCACATACAGCAGCCACCAGGCGCCGGTGAAGTGGTTCTGTTCATAACCGAACTGGCGCAGCGACAGCATGCCCCAGAAGAACGGCACTATGGTCAGCAGACCGAAAACCAGACGTATCGGGCGTGAGTTACGCCACAACGCAGCCGAGCCGGGATAAAACAGCACCAGCAACAGCGCTACCAGCCACCAGGCCAGCGACAACCACAACGGACCGCCGACCTGAAGCAAATGGACCGACTGGTGATAGGCCGGAATGCTGAGCAGCATCAACGCCAGCAGGAAGCCGCACAGTATCGCCAACCAGATACGCTGCGAGCGGGAGGTAAAACCGGCCAGTTGGCCCCACTCCCAGGCCGCTAACATGCACACCACGAGTGTTACCAGGGCAAAGCCCACCGGCGGCAGCAAAAACAGCGCCGCGATAACAATCGGAATTAAAACCAGAGCAGTTATGAGGCGATACTTCAGCAAAAGTTCCCCCTAGGACGCATCGGCGCCGATAGGTGTTGTTCCCCCGAAGCGACGCTCGCGTTGTGCAAATGCATTCAGCGCACCTTCAAAGACAAGTTCATCAAAATCAGGCCAGAGTACATCAGTAAAGTAAAGTTCGGCGTAAGCAATTTGCCACAGCAAGAAGTTACTGATGCGATGTTCTCCACCGGTGCGGATCACCAGATCCACCGGCGACAGATCGTTCATACAGACCCGCTCACCCAGTAATTCTTCGCTAATTTGATCCGGACGCAGTGAACCGTCCTTCACCTGCTCAGCCAGTTCCCTTACTCCCTGAATAATATCCCAACGGCCGCCATAGTTGGCAGCGATGTTGAGCGTCAGGCCATCGTTATTTTCTGTCAGTTGCTCAGAGCGACGGATCCGCTCCTGCAAGCGCGTGCTGAAACGGCTAATGTCACCGATCACTCGCAATCTGACGTTATGTTTATGCAGGCTTTTTACTTCACTGTCCAAGGCGCGGACAAAAAGCTCCATTAGGGCGGAGACTTCCTGCACCGGACGGTTCCAGTTCTCGCTGCTGAAGGCATAAAGCGTGAGTGCATCCAAATGGTTGTTGGCGGCAAAACTGACCGCACGACGTACCGATTTCACCCCTGCTTTATGACCGAAGACACGTAACTTACCCTGACGTTTAGCCCAGCGCCCATTGCCGTCCATAATAATGGCGACATGCCGTGGCCCCAGAGTGGACAGATTAGCCTCTTGTTGATTTGCGGACGACATAACTCGTACTTATTTCCTCAATAGAAATACAACTGCCTTTCCGGAACATCAGGCCCTTACGCGCAAAAAAAGCCGTGTGCCCGACACGGCTTTTCAGTCTGCCCTGCGATAGCCGGTAATCTGCGCTGCGCTACCGGCTTTCGAGATGTCAATCAGGCCATAATTCAACGGTATAACCGCTGAAAGGTGGCGCAGACTATACCACCTCAGCAAGGCCTGAACAAACGGCCCCACTGCGGCACGCGTAATTTGCGAACAAAATAGGATAATTGCCGGTATCAGTTACACAATGATTTAACCAATCCAACCGCAACCTCACGCGCATGACGATCTATTTCTAAGACCGCATCAATGCAGGACGGTTCCTGCAGTGACAGCCGTTCGACGACTTTTTGGTTCACTGTCGCAATATCGGTAAAGCGAATCTGTTCCTGCAGGAAAGCTGCCACAGCCACTTCGTTGGCCGCGTTCAGCGCGGTAGTTGCCGCCTGGCCCGCATCGAAAGCCTCAATCGCCAGATACAGGCAGGGATAACGTTCCCGCTCAGGTTCGGCAAAG
Source organism: Serratia proteamaculans (assembly GCF_008830365.1). GTDB lineage: Bacteria > Pseudomonadota > Gammaproteobacteria > Enterobacterales > Enterobacteriaceae > Serratia > Serratia proteamaculans. Next base: position 36,936 of record NZ_WBKI01000007.1, read on the forward strand.
GTCAGCGACCCGATACGGCAGAAATCCAGCGCTTCCACTCCAGAATTGACCCTCTGCGGGTAAGCCATCGCATGGGCGATCGGCGTACGCATATCCGGCGTGCCCAATTGGGCCAACACGCTGCCATCGGTGTAACGCACCATCGAGTGGATCACCGACTGCGGATGCAGAATCACTTCCATTTGTTCGGCCGAGGCGTTAAACAGCCAGCGGGCCTCGATATATTCCAGTCCTTTGTTCATCATGGTGGCGGAGTCTACCGAGATCTTGCGCCCCATCGACCAATTTGGATGGGCACAGGCCTGATCCGGCGTCATCGTGACAAACTGCTCCAGCGGCGTGGTACGGAACGGGCCGCCGGAACCGGTAAGCACGATGCGCGACACACCATGACTTTCTAATGAAGAGTATCCCAACTGACGCTGAATGCTCTCAGGCAAACTCTGAAAAATGGCATTATGTTCGCTGTCGAGTGGCAGTAATTGCGTCTTGCTCTGCTGTACCGCGTCCATAAACAGGCGTCCACAGGTCACCAGCGACTCTTTGTTCGCCAGCAGTACCTGCTTGCCGGCACGGATGGCCGCCAGCGTAGGCAATAGCCCGGCAGCGCCAACAATGGCTGCCGTAACTTGGTCGACGTCGTCCAGTGCCGCCAACTCACAGGCGGCCTGCTCGCCCACCATGACCTCGGTGGCAATACCGTTTTCCGCCAGCAGAGTACGCAGTTCACGCGCAGCGCCTTCGTCCGCCATCGCGGCATACGCCGGGCGAAACTCTATGCACTGTTGCGCCATGACCGCGACATTACGGCCGGCAACCAGCGCTTTAATCGCAAAAAGGTCGGGATTTGCCCTGACCACGGCCAGGGTACTGGTCCCCACTGAGCCGGTGGAGCCAAGAATAGTCAGTTGCTTCATGAGCTCACTCTGAATAACTGTCTGATGAGATCGGAGGTGTTCCAGTGTGTAACCTTGGCCACCGCTTGTCCATGATCAATCAGTACGATGAAACGGGATCTGCGCCACAAAAAACAAAGCGCCGCCCAGGCGACGCTTTTTTTCTGCGCGTTGCTGATTAGAAATCCATCAGCTCTTTTTCTTTATCCGCCAGAGCGGCATCCAGAAGTTTGATATAGGCATCGGTCAGTTTCTGAACGTCGTCTTGTGAACGACGATCTTCATCTTCGCTGATTTCTTTGTCTTTCAGCAGCGCTTTAACTTTATCGTTGGCATCACGGCGCACGTTACGAACCGCCACACGGCCCTGCTCTGCTTCGTTACGGACGACTTTGATCAGATCTTTACGACGTTCTTCAGTCAGCGGAGGCAGGGGAACACGGATCACGCTGCCGGCTGAGCTTGGATTCAGGCCGAGGTCTGAGGACATGATGGCTTTTTCTACCGCTGAACCCAGGGAGCGATCAAACAGGTTGATTGCCAGGGTACGGGAGTCTTCAACGGTCACGCTGGCCAATTGGCGCAGTGGCGTGGCGGAACCGTAGTACTCAACCATAATGCCGTCCAGGATACTTGGAGAAGCACGGCCGGTACGAATTTTGCTGATTTGGGTTTTGAATGCTTCTACGCTTTTTTCCATGCGTGAATCAGCATCTTTTCTAATTTCATTAATCACGTTGCGAACCCTTGAAAGCTGGATACTTGGCAGGCCATACCACAGTATAGCCCGTGAATTTTACTCAAGGAGAGCACGCGACGTCTGGCGTTGCCCGCTCCCGCTAAATTTGGCAGAACAGCTTTATTTGCCGATCAGCGTGCCTTCGTTTTCACCCATTACCACCCGGCGCAGTGCACCTGGCTTGTTCATGTTGAATACGCGGATTGGCAGACCGTGATCGCGGGCCAGCGTAAATGCCGCCAGGTCCATCACTTTCAGCTCGCGCTCCAGCACGTCCTGATAGGTAATATGTTCGTACAGTGTGGCATCCGGATTTTTAACCGGGTCAGCGGAGTATACACCATCCACTTTAGTTGCTTTCAATACCACATCCGCTTCGATCTCGATCCCGCGCAGGCACGCAGCAGAATCGGTGGTGAAGAACGGATTGCCGGTACCGGCAGCAAAGATCACTACGCGGTTATTGCGCAGCAGGCTGATCGCCTCGGCCCAGCTGTAGTTGTCGCACACGCCGTTCAACGGAATTGCCGACATCAGGCGGGCGTTCACATAGGCACGGTGCAGTGCATCACGCATAGCCAGTCCGTTCATCACGGTAGCCAGCATTCCCATGTGGTCGCCCACTACGCGGTTCATGCCGGCTTGTGCCAGACCCGCGCCGCGGAACAGGTTACCGCCGCCAATAACTACACCGACCTGAATACCCAGTTCGACCAGCTCTTTCACTTCCTGAGCCATGCGATCCAAAACGCTAGCGTCGATACCAAAACCTTCTGCGCCTTGCAGGGCTTCGCCACTCAGTTTAAGCAGAATACGCTGATATACGGGTTTTGCATTGGTTGCCATGGTGATCTGTCCTAAGAAGCAGTATTAGTATTGGGGATTTCAGCCGATGAAACGCGCCTGTGCTGTGTATCATGCCACAGGGCTTGCCACCGGTGTAATTCTGGCTGGATAAAATGGAACCGCCAGACGGCGGCTCCATTAACAGTCATTAAGACTGCTTGCTCATTGCTGCAACTTCAGCAGCAAAGTCGTTCTCAACTTTAGCGATGCCTTCGCCCACTTCGAAGCGGATGAAGTTAACCACGTCAGCGTTATGCTCTTTCAACACCTGGCCAACGGTTTTGCTTGGTTCGATAACGAAAGGCTGACCGGTCAGAGAAACTTCGCCGGTGAATTTCTTCATGCGGCCTTCAACCATTTTCTCTGCGATTTCTTTCGGCTTGCCAGACTGCATGGCGATGTCCAACTGAACCTGGTACTCTTTTTCTACCACTTCAGCAGACACATCTTCAGGCTTAACGAATTCAGGCTTGCTTGCCGCAACGTGCATGGCAATTTGCTTAACCAGCTCTTCGCTAGCGCCTGTAGCTGCGATCAGAACGCCGATACGCGCACCGTGCAGGTAGCTACCCAACACTTCGCCTTCCAGGGAAGCAACGCGACGGATGTTGATGTTCTCACCGATTTTCGCAACCAGCGCTACACGTTCTTCTTCGAACTGTGCTTTCAACACTTCAACATCAGTGATTTTGCCGGCAAAAGCAGCATCCAGCACTTTGTCAGCGAATGCCTGGAAACCAGCATCTTTAGCTACGAAGTCAGTCTGGCAGTTAACTTCCAGAATCAGACCGTAGTTGCCTTCAATCTTGGTTTTGATCACGCCGTCAGCAGCTACGTTGCCTGCTTTTTTCGCCGCTTTGATCGCACCAGATTTACGCATGTTTTCGATTGCCAGCTCGATGTCGCCGTTAGACTCAACCAGAGCTTTTTTACAATCCATCATGCCAGCGCCAGTACGCTCACGCAGTTCTTTTACCAGAGCAGCGGTAATATCAGCCATTTCTTTTTCCTCGGTTATCTCGCGTGGAGACAGTCTCATTCAGATAAGCAAAGGGGGCCTATAAAGGCCCCCCTAACCAACATATTCAATACCTGGTTAATAAGGGCTCAGTGACGAGCTTGCCTTATTATTCAGCTTCTACGAAGCTTTCTTCCGCTTGAACGGCCAGATCTTGAGAACGACCTTCACGGACGGCGGCAGCAACGGCAGTCAGGTACAATTTGATTGCACGGATTGCATCGTCGTTACCAGGGATGATGAAGTCAACGCCGTCTGGATCGGAGTTGGTATCAACGATAGAGAATACCGGGATACCCAGGTTGTTGGCTTCTTTGATCGCGATGTGTTCGTGATCAGCATCGATGACGAACAGAGCGTCAGGCAGACCACCCATGTCCTTGATACCACCCAGGGAGTTTTCCAGCTTGGCCAGTTCGCGAGTACGCATCAGCGCCTCTTTCTTGGTCAGCTTGTCAAAGGTGCCATCTTGAGACTGGATTTCCAGATCTTTCAAACGCTTGATTGACTGACGAACGGTTTTCCAGTTAGTCAGCATGCCGCCCAACCAGCGATGGTTCACGAAGAACTGGTCGCAGGTGTTAGCATATTCTTTTACCGCTTCGCTTGCTGCGCGCTTAGTACCAACGAACAGGATCTTACCTTTACGGGAAGAGATCTTGGTCAGTTCAGCCAGTGCTGCGTTGGCCATTGGTACAGTTTTTTCCAGGTTGATGATGTGAACCTTGTTACGTGCGCCGAAGATGAAAGGCTTCATTTTCGGGTTCCAGTAACGGGTTTGGTGACCAAAGTGTACACCGGCCTGGAGCATGTCGCGCATGGAAACAGTTGCCATGATTAAACCTCTATAGAGTTAGTTGGGGTTATGCCTCCACGTATCCCATAACGCCGACCCTGGCGGTGATAAATCACCTCAGGGCACCCCGGCGGATGTGCCGATACGTGTGTGTTATTTACACAAAGTGAGTGCAGTTAAAGTATTTTCGGCTTTTTCCGTCATTATCACAAGGACGAAGAGCGGATCTGCCGGCGCGCTTTATACCATAAACCCGCCCCCGACACCAACTTTTGTTACCAACCAAAGTCCTGCGAGAAATCAAATTTGGCAGCCTCAGGCCGGGCTGATACCATAAGAGACTGCTTCTTATTTCTTTCTGTTGTCGGCGAGCACGACACCTGCGGACGAATTTCATGGCAATTTCAATTAAAACACCTGATGACATCCAAAAAATGCGCGTGGCCGGCCGATTGGCTGCCGAAGTGCTGGAAATCATTGAGCCGCACGTCAAACCTGGCGTAACGACCGGCGAACTGGATCGTATCTGTCACGATCACATTACTAACCAGCAGCAGGCCATTTCTGCCTGTCTGGGCTACCACGGCTTCCCGAAATCCGTGTGTATCTCGGTGAACGAAGTGGTATGCCACGGCATCCCAAGCGATGACAAAGTCCTGAAAGACGGCGACATCGTTAATATCGACGTCACCGTGATCAAAGACGGTTTCCACGGCGATACTTCTAAAATGTTCATCGCCGGCAAACCGACCATTCTGGGCGAGCGCCTGTGCCGCATCACTCAGGAAAGCCTGTATCTGTCACTGAAAATGGTGAAGCCGGGCATCCGTCTGCGGAGCCTGGGCAAAGAGATCCAGAAATTTGTCGAAGCCGAGAATTTCTCGGTGGTGCGCGAGTACTGCGGCCACGGCATTGGCGAAGTGTTCCACGAGGAACCACAGGTACTGCACTATGACGCTGACGACGGTGGCGTGGTGTTGCAAGCCGGTATGGCCTTCACCATCGAGCCAATGGTCAACGCCGGTGATTACCGTATCCGCACCATGAAAGATGGCTGGACGGTAAAAACTAAGGATCGCAGCTTGTCGGCGCAGTATGAGCATACTATTGTGGTCACAGATAACGGCTGCGAGATAATGACGTTGCGCAAGGATGACACCATCCCCAACATCATTACGCACGAGATGTAAGCGCCGCGGCGTTTTGCCGCGATGCATGATGTCACAGGCCGGCTTTTGCCGGCCTTTTTTATGGGCTGCGTATTATGTCTGAAAACTTTCGCCAACAAGACACCTCGGTCATTGTGCAACAGGCCGTGCCGGAGCAGCCTGAATATCCCAACGCCTATGGCGATGAGGAGATCAACTGCATCGCGCTAAAACAGCGCCTTGAACAGTTCCAATTGTGGCTGGCGGCGGCATTCAACGCCGGCTCCAGCGCCGAAAGCCTGGTGGCCGCCCGCAGCGACTTTATCGACCGCCTGCTGCGCCGTCTGTGGATCTACCATGGCTTCGAGGATATCCCGGAAACCGCGCTGGTTGCCGTCGGTGGCTATGGCCGCGGCGAGCTACACCCGCTCTCGGACATTGACGTGCTGGTGCTCAGCCAGCGCCGCCTGAATGAACAACAATCCCAACGCGTGGGGGAATTTATCACCCTGCTGTGGGATCTGAAGCTGGAAGTGGGTCACAGCGTGCGAACGCTGGAAGAATGCCTGCTGGAAGGCCTGGCGGACCTGACCGTCGCCACCAACCTGATTGAGTCGCGGATGATCTGCGGCGATGTCGCGCTGTTCCTGCAAATGCAAAAACATATTTTCAGCGATGGTTTCTGGCCCTCGCCGCAATTTTTCCACGCCAAGGTGGTTGAGCAACAGGAACGCCATCAGCGATACCACGGCACCAGCTACAACCTGGAGCCGGATATCAAGAGCAGCCCCGGCGGCCTGCGCGATATTCACACGCTGCTGTGGGTGGCGCGTCGTCATTTTGGCGCTACCTCGCTGGACGAAATGGTCGGTTTCGGCTTTCTCACCCAGGCTGAACGCAACGAACTGAACGAATGCCAGAGCTTTCTGTGGCGTATCCGTTTCGCGTTGCATCTGGTGCTACCGCGCTACGACAACCGCCTGCTGTTCGATCGCCAGCTCAACGTGGCACAGTTGCTGCGTTATGAGGGGGAAGGCAACGAACCGGTTGAACGCATGATGAAGGATTTTTATCGCATGACGCGCCGCGTCGGTGAATTGAATCACATGCTGCTGCAGCTGTTCGACGAGGCCATTCTGGCATTGGATGCCACGGAAAAACCGCGGCCGTTGAACGATGATTTCCAATTGCGCGGTGATTTGATCGATCTGCGTGACGAGACGCTGTTCATCCGTCAGCCAGAAGCCATCATGCGGATGTTCTACCTGATGGTACGCAACCGTGAAATCAAAGGTATTTATTCCACTACCGTGCGCCAACTGCGCCACGCCCGTCGCCATCTGAAGCAGCCGCTGTGCACTATTCCGGAAGCGCGTGAGCTGTTTATGGCCATTCTGCGCCACCCAGGCGCGGTCTCTCGGGCATTGGTGCCTATGCATCGCCACAGCGTACTGTGGGCCTATATGCCACAGTGGGGCAAGATCGTCGGGCAAATGCAGTTCGACCTGTTCCATGCCTACACCGTCGACGAACACACCGTTCGCGTCCTGCAAAAGCTGGAAAGCTTTGCCGATGCCGAAACGCGACCGCGTCATCCACTGTGTGTCGAGCTGTATCCCCGCCTGCCGAATCCGGAACTGCTGCTGCTGGCCGCCCTGTTCCACGATATCGCCAAAGGGCGCGGTGGCGACCACTCGATCCTCGGCGCGGAAGATGCATTGGAGTTCGCAGCACTGCATGGTTTGAACTCCCGCGAAGCCCAACTGGTCGCTTGGCTGGTGCGCTGTCATCTGCTGATGTCGGTGACCGCCCAACGCCGCGATATCCAGGATCCGACCGTTATTCAGCAATTCAGCGCCGAAGTGCAGAGCGAAACCCGCCTGCGTTATCTGGTCTGTCTGACGGTGGCAGATATCTGCGCCACCAACGAAACCTTGTGGAACAGTTGGAAGCAGAGCCTGTTGCGTGAACTGTACTTCGCCACCGAAAAACAGCTGCGCCGCGGCATGCAAAATAGCCCGGACCTGCGCGAGCGCGTACGTCATCATCGCCTGCAGGCGTTGGCACTACTGCGCATGGACAATATCGACGAGGAAGCGTTGCACCGCATCTGGAGCCGCTGCCGCGCCGATTACTTCCTGCGTCACTCGCCCAATCAGTTGGCCTGGCACGCTCGTCACTTGCTGGCCCATGACTCCACCCAACCGCTGGTGCTGGTCAGCCGACAGGCAACGCGCGGTGGCACCGAAATTTTCATCTGGAGCCCGGACCGCCCGTACCTGTTTGCCGCCGTCGCCGGCGAGATGGATCGCCGCAACCTGAGCGTACATGACGCGCAGATCTTCACTAACCGCGACGGCATGGCGATGGACACCTTTATCGTGCTGGAACCGGACGGCAGCCCGCTGGCTCAGGATCGTCACACGGCGATCCGCCACGCGCTGGTGCAGGCCATTACCCAACGGGAGTATCAGCCGCCGCGCGTGCGCAGGCCCTTTTCCAAGCTGCGCCATTTCAGCGTGCCGACCGAAGTCAGCTTCCTGCCGACCCATACCGACCGCCGCAGCTATCTGGAACTGACCGCACTCGACCAACCTGGCCTGCTGGCCCGGGTGGGTGAAGTGTTCGCCGATCTGGACCTGTCGCTGCACGGCGCACGCATCTCCACTATCGGCGAGCGGGTTGAGGATTTATTTATCCTGGCCGACAGCGATCGACGCGCCCTTAACCCGGAAACGCGCAGAAAGTTGGAACAACGGTTGACAGAGGCCCTCAATCCAAACGATAAAATGTGATACAAGTAACCTTTTCGTAGACAACATCAGGACAGAGAACAGCATGCAGCAATTACAAAACGTTATTGAAAACGCCTTCGAACGCCGTGCGGAAATCACCCCGGCGAACGCAGACACCGTAACGCGCGAAGCGGTAAACCAGGTGATCGGCCTGCTGGACAGCGGCGCCCTGCGCGTTGCCGAGAAGATTGACGGTCAGTGGGTAACGCATCAGTGGCTGAAAAAGGCCGTGCTGCTTTCTTTCCGCATCAATGACAATAAAGTGATGGACGGTGCCGAAACCCGTTATTACGACAAGGTGCCGATGAAGTTCGCTGATTACGACGAAGCGCGCTTCCAGAAAGAAGGCTTCCGCGTAGTGCCACCAGCCACCGTACGCCAGGGTGCGTTCATCGCCCGCAATACCGTGCTGATGCCATCCTATGTGAACATCGGTGCCTACGTTGACGAAGGCAGCATGGTGGATACCTGGGCTACCGTCGGTTCTTGTGCGCAGATCGGTAAAAACGTTCACCTGTCCGGCGGCGTCGGCATCGGTGGCGTACTGGAGCCACTGCAGGCCAACCCGACCATCATTGAAGACAACTGCTTTATCGGCGCACGTTCAGAAGTGGTTGAAGGTGTGATCGTGGAAGAAGGTTCAGTGATCTCCATGGGTGTATACCTGGGCCAGAGCACCCGCATTTACGATCGTGAAACCGGCGAAGTGCACTACGGCCGCGTGCCGGCCGGTTCGGTGGTGGTTTCCGGTAACCTGCCGTCCAAAGATGGCTCTTATAGCCTGTATTGCGCAGTCATCGTCAAGAAAGTCGATGCCAAGACGCGCGGTAAAGTCGGCATTAATGAGTTATTACGCACCATCGACTAAAATAGACATGGCGGGTTAATCACCCGCCATTTTTTTATCTTCATTACGTGAGCAGTCACAGTCTCTGGCGCGGTTATTCGCCATAATCCCAGACCGTGGAATATAGTCTATTTATAAGGTGGCGCTATTATGTATGACAACCTGAAAAGCTTAGGAATCAATCAACCGGAAGATGTCGATCGCTATAGCCTGCGTCAGGAGGCCAATAACGACATTCTTAAGATTTATTTCCGCAAGGATAAAGGCGAGTTCTTTGCCAAGAGCGTGAAATTCAAATATCCGCGCCAACGCAAAACGGTGGTGGCAGACAATGCCGGCCAGGGTTACAAAGAAATCCACGAAATTAACCCGAACCTGCGTTATGTCATTGATGAACTGGATCAGCTATGCCAGCGCGATCAGGTGGAAGTGGATCTGAAGCGCAAAATTCTTGATGACCTGCGTCATCTGGAAGGCGTGGTCTCCCACAAGATTGCCGAGATCGAATCCGATCTGGAAAAACTGACCCGCGGTAAATAAGGGTTCAGCGAACTGGATCTACTGGACTTCATTTTTACCCTATGAATTTCGAGTTGCAGCTAGGCAGCCAACTTGCTCATCCCCAGGAGCTTACTTAAGTAAGTAACTGGGGTGTGCAAGTGCAGCTAACAACGCTGCAACTTGAAAGGCGACGGGTAAATCTATTTCAGCAACGTGCCCCATTTCGCGACCCACGGGCAAGAAACCACTTCCGGCTCCGGCTGTTCCATCGCATCGATTTCCAACACCTCACCCACGCGGGTGGCACCCTGCTCCTGCAACAGTGCATCAAACGCACGCCCGGCACCGCAGAAATTGTCATAGCTGCTGTCACCCAGCGCGATCAACCCATAGCGCAGCTCAGGTTGGTAGCCGACCTGGTCACGGATGGCGTGGAACAGCGGCGCAATGCTGTCCGGCAAATCGCCCTGGCCCGTAGTTGAGGTGATCACCAGCGCATGGTGCTGGCGGTAAAACTGCCAGGCCTCAAGCGTACCCTCTTCAAACAGTTTGACCTCGTGGCCCTGCTCGCTGAGGATAGTTTCAGCCTCTTCCGCCACCAATAATGCGTTGCCGTAGACCGTTCCCACGAAGATTCCAACCTGAGCCATTGCCCCTACTCCCTTCAATACCTTTGAAAATGATCAGTTATCCTGACCGCAAGCCGGGGGAAACTCAACCCTGGCAAGCTCAGGGATACTCTCTGTCCAGCCAAACTGTGACATGACGCCCTGCCAGCGTTCATCCCAGCGCGCAGAAAGATGCAGCGGCTCACCGGTTACCGGATGATTCAGTTGCAGATGACTGGCGTGCAGCATCAGGCGCGGGCAGCCAAAATACTGGGCCATACCCCGGTTCTGGTTCAGGTCGCCGTGTTTACTGTCGCCAATGATCGGATGGCGGATATGCACCATATGGCGGCGTAACTGGTGCTTGCGGCCATTTTCCGGCTTCAGTTCAACCAGGCTGTAGCGCGCACTGTCGTAACGGCCAATCGCCACCGGCATCTCAACCTGTGCCAACGGTCGATAATGAGTGACTGCCGGCTGTGGGCCTTTGTCCTTCGAAGCAAACTTGTCGGCGATCTTGTCCAGCTCTTCCGTCAACGGATAGTCGATGGTAGCGCCTTCCAGCACGTAACCACGCACCACTGCATGGTAGGTTTTCTGCATCTGATGCTGTTCAAACTGCTGCGACAGCAGCCGTGCCACCTCGCTGGACAGCGCCATCAACAGCACCCCGGAGGTCGGTCTATCGAGGCGGTGCACGGTATATACGTGCTGGCCAATCTGATCGCGCACGGTCTGCATCACAAATTGGGTTTCATGGCGATCCAGCCAACTACGGTGTACCAACCACCCAGAAGGCTTGTTCACCGCCACCAAATGCTCATCCTGATAAAGAATCTCAAGCATTATTGTGGCTCTTTATTCAGCATTTGATCCAGGCGCTGCAACAGCACCAACAGCGGCATGCAGTTGGGATCATTATCTTTCAACGCCTCTTCAAAGTAAGGCGTGATAGCAAAACGCGTCGGCAGCGGCGCTCCCGCATCCAGCAACGCGTACATGCGAGGCAGAAAGACCCACTGTAGCCAGGCTTCGGCCGACATGCTGTCTATGCAAAACGGCTCGGGGCTGGCGAAGGCTTCAGGCTCGGGCGGCATAGCTTGCCACAGCGCCAACTCTCGCATTGACTGTTCAATCGCCTGCAAACTATGGCGAACCTGATTTTGTATACTCATCTGCATTCCCGATCTGTTTAAACCATGATATTCAGCGGCACGGCTGAAAGGCGGCAAAGCATAGCATTTTACTTTTTATAGCCCAAATCCAGCTGAATTGATGGCATAGATACATTTGAACTGGTGGCCGGCACGGCCACACGGCACAATAAGTTCACCGAATAAACCACACAGATTAGACAGATGCCCGCAATCACACCGACAAAAAATCACGCCACGCCTGGCAAAGCCATGCTGGCTTCGGTCACCGGCTACGCCATGGACGGCTTTGACCTGCTGATCCTCGGCTTTATGCTGCCGGCCATCAGTATTGAAATGGGGCTAAGCTCCTCCGCCGCCGGTTCACTGGTCACCTGGACGTTGATCGGTGCCGTACTGGGCGGCGTGATTTTCGGCCACCTCAGCGATCGCTTTGGTCGTATCCGGGTGCTGACCATCACTATCCTGATGTTCTCATTGTTTACCGGTCTGTGCGCGTTGGCACAGGGCTACTGGGATTTGCTCGCCTACCGCACACTGGCGGGCATCGGGCTCGGTGGCGAATTTGGTATCGGCATGGCACTGATCGCCGAGGCCTGGCCGGCGGAAAAACGCAATCGCGCCTCGGCCTATGTGGGCATGGGCTGGCAACTTGGCGTGCTGGCGGCCGCCTTCCTCACCCCACTGCTGCTGGCGCATATCGGCTGGCGTGGCATGTTCCTGGTCGGGTTGCTGCCGGCACTGGTGTCATTCCTGATCCGCCGCACCCTGGGTGAACCGGAAGAGTTTGTCCGCCAGCAAAACAGCGGCCAACAGCTGTCGTTCACTCAGCGTGTGCAGCTACTGTTCAAGGACCGAGCCACCAGCAAGGCCAGCATCGGCATTTTTATTTTGTGCTCGGTGCAAAACTTCGGTTATTACGGACTGATGATTTGGATGCCGACTTACCTGGCAAAAAACTTCGGTTTCTCCCTGACCAAGTCCGGTCTGTGGACTGCAGTCACGGTGATCGGCATGACGTTCGGTATCTGGCTGTTTGGCGTGTTGGCCGATCGCTTCACCCGCTGGAAGATTTTTATCTGCTATCAGATCGGTGCGGTGGTGATGGTGGTTGTCTATGCACAACTTAGCGACCCCACGCTGATGCTGTTTGCCGGCGCGCTGATGGGGTTATTCGTGAACGGCATGATTGGTGGCTACGGCGCGTTGATTTCCGATACCTATCCGGTTCAGGCACGCGCCACTGCGCAAAACATCCTGTTTAATCTGGGGCGTGGCGTCGGCGGGCTGGGGCCATTGGTGATCGGCGCCCTGGTGACTCAGGTTTCCTTCACTGCGGCTATCAGCCTGCTGGCAGCTATTTATCTGCTGGATATCTATGCCACACTGTTCCTGCTGCCGAAAAAGCAGGGCAATGGCGATACGCTGGGGGCGATTGGTTAACAATTGAGATGGATTTGAGCAGGGGTAAGCATCCTGGATGCTTAAAACTTGACCTTGTATAAAAAGTTGAGGGCACTGCGCTAACAGTGCCCTCGGTTCGTTTTATAGCTGTCCCGCTACACAGTGTGCTCCCTGCTCAATCCTTGAAAACTTTTCCTGCGGCCATCCTGACCAAAACCATCCTGGCCCTATCCTGTAGCATCATCCTGACGCGGTTCCTCAGTCTTCATGACCCGCCAACCATCCTGTGCCGGCTCTCAATCTCCATCCTGGAGGTGTCCCTGGTTTCAATCCTGAAACATCCTGGCATCTCCTGACGCCTTCCTCCGCTCTTCACTGAACGCATCCACTTCTTCATCCTGAAGCTGCATCATCCTGATGCTTTCCAGCTCCACCGTATCCCTTCCGGTGAACATAAGATCGCTTAATTATCCCGGGTTCACAAGGGCTTACTGGCGGGCTGACAGGAAATTAACGCTAAGAGTTATCCTAAAGAAAATCTAACCAATTGATCTGGATAACAATAAACCCCATGCAAGCCAATGAGAGGGGAAAATTAAAAGCGATCTCTCACAGTCCGTGTGAGAGATCTCGCACACGGATCTCGCCGTAATTGGCCTCAAACACCCAACGTCGGGCGCAATGCATCGAGGAAATTGCCCAACGAAGCCGCCAGCAAAGTGCGTTTATCACTGCCAAACTGCTCCAGCACCACCTTGCCGCTGACGTTACACAGCGAGACCATGGTCATTTCTGATTCAGTGGTTGCCAGGAACAGCGTCGGCGACAGCTTCAGGCGCTTTTGTGTCACCAGATGGCCGATCAGGTTTTCCTGCAGGCGAATAAAGTCGTTCTCGCTCCAAACCTGTAACAGAGTCACGTAGTGCTCACCGAACTGCGCGCTCATGTCGCCTGCATACTGCTGGGTATAAAACAGGTTGATGTCCGGCTGCAAGCGCAGCTCGAGCGCCGTCTCTACCTTTTCCAGCGTCGCCGCCGGGGTAAACGGCTGCGGCAACCACAGCACTTCATCATCGCGATTTTCTACCAGGCAAGGCGACGGCACGCCGTACAGATCCTGGCTGGCTGGGGCATGACCACGCTCTTGCTGCCAAAGATCAACATAACGCTGGGTGAATTCACGCAGGGCGTGCGGTACATCATGGTCCATATTTTTTCTCGCATACGGTAAACTGGCGACCATTGTACCTATCTCTCACCAAGGTGACAGCAGATGTCCTCATATCAAGACCACCATGCCCTGTCGGCGCTAACGCTGGGTAAAGCCACCGCGTACCGCGACCATTACGACGCCACGCTGCTGCAGGCGGTGCCGCGCAGTATGAACCGGGAGCCGCTGGGATTATATCCGGACACCCTGCCGTTCCACGGTGCCGATATCTGGACGCTGTATGAACTCTCCTGGCTGAACGATAACGGCCTGCCGCAGGTCGCCGTCGGCGAGATCAGCCTTGATGCCGACAGCATCAACCTGATCGAATCCAAAAGCTTCAAACTTTACCTCAACAGCTTTAACCAAACCCAGTTCAGCGACTGGGAGGCGGTACGCAGCACCCTGCAACGCGATTTGTCCGCCTGCGCACAGGGCGAGGTCAGCGTCTCATTGTTCCGCGTCGATCAACTGGAAGGCAGTCCGATCGCCCGGTTAGAGGGTGAATGTATCGATCATCAGGACATCCGCATCGATAACTACGAATTCAATGCCGATTACCTGCAAAATGCCGCCGGTTCCCAGCAGGTGGAAGAACGGTTGGTCAGTCATCTGTTAAAGTCCAATTGCCTGATCACCAACCAGCCTGATTGGGGTTCGGTGCAAATCCATTATCGTGGCGCGCAGATCGATCGCGAGGCGCTGCTGCGTTATCTGGTGTCCTTCCGTCATCACAATGAATTCCACGAACAATGTGTCGAACGCATCTTTAACGATTTGCTGCGCTACTGCCAACCACAGAGCCTGACGGTGTACGCACGCTATACCCGCCGAGGTGGGTTGGATATCAATCCATGGCGCAGTAACACTGACTTTGTTCCATCACATGGTCGTCTGGCGCGCCAATAGTGCGAAGCATTGCTCAACAACTGAGCTAACGAGCGGTTTGTATTGGTAAAAACCAGGGGACGGCGGTAAGGTTAAATCAACAGCGCTCGGCGCTATGCCGGGCATTCCGGCAGGCCAACCCATAATGATGTTGCCGCCGTGCGCTCACTATAACGAGATGCTGTTCTGCTGCGTATGGATTACTACTGCCCCATTCCGGGTGCAAAGGAGTTACCTTGATTACACACATCAGCCCGCTTGGCTCTATGGATTTGCTGTCGCAGCTGGAAGTAGACATGCTGAAGCGTACTGCCAGCAGCGATCTATACCGTTTGTTCCGCAACTGTTCGCTGGCCGTCCTGAACTCCGGCAGCCAGACCGACAACAGCAAACAGCTGCTGTCGCGCTATGAAACCTTTGATATTAATGTCCTGCGCCGTGAGCGCGGGGTCAAACTTGAACTGGTGAATCCACCGGAAGACGCTTTTGTCGATGGTCGCATCATCCGTTCGCTACAGGCCAACCTGTTTGCCGTGCTGCGCGATATCCTGTTCGTCCACGGACAGATCGACAGCGCCGGTCGTTTCCAGCATCTGAATCTGGAAAACTCGGCCCACATTACCAATCTGGTGTTCTCTATCCTGCGTAACGCCCGTGCACTGCACCTCGATGAAGATCCTAATCTGGTGGTGTGCTGGGGGGGGCACTCGATCAACGAAAACGAATATCTGTACGCACGCAAGGTCGGTAGCCAATTGGGCCTGCGCGAGCTGAATATCTGCACCGGCTGTGGGCCAGGTGCCATGGAAGCGCCGATGAAAGGTGCTGCCGTAGGCCATGCGCAACAGCGCTACCACAACAGCCGCTTTATCGGCATGACCGAGCCGTCGATCATCGCCGCCGAACCGCCAAACCCGTTGGTCAATGAGCTGGTGATCATGCCGGACATTGAAAAACGCCTGGAGGCCTTCGTCCGTATCGCCCACGGTATCATTATCTTCCCGGGTGGTGTCGGTACGGCGGAAGAACTGCTGTATCTGCTGGGGATCCTGATGAACCCGGAGAACAGCGAGCAGGTATTGCCGCTGATCCTCACCGGGCCGAAAGAGAGCGCCAACTACTTCCACGTGCTGGATGAGTTCATCATGAACACGCTGGGAGATGAAGCGCGCCGTCACTACCGCATTATCATCGACGATCCTGCCGAAGTGGCGCGTCAGATGAAAAAAGCCATGCCGCTGGTGAAAGAAAACCGCCGTAATACTGGTGATGCCTACAGCTTTAACTGGTCTATCCGCATCGCGCCAGAGTTGCAGCTGCCGTTTGAGCCAAGCCATGAAAATATGGCGAATCTCAACCTGTATCCGGACCAGCCTGCCGAACAGCTGGCTGCCGCGCTGCGCCGTGCGTTCTCCGGCATCGTCGCCGGTAACGTGAAAGAAAATGGCATTCATGCCATCGAACAGTTTGGTCCGTACAAGCTGCACGGCGAACCGCAGATGATGAAGCAAATGGACAGCCTGTTGCAGGGCTTTGTTGCCCAGCACCGGATGAAACTGCCGGGCACCGCTTATGTGCCCTGCTACGAAATCGTCGCTTAATAAGCCATCCCGGGCGGCCTAATAACCGCCCTTCTTTTTTCTGATGCCTGACGTTGTTGCCCATGCCTATACACCTACTGATTGTCGATGCCCTCAACCTTATCCGCCGCATACACGCCGTGCAGAGTTCCCCCTGTGTGAATGCTTGCCAGCACGCACTGCAGCAGTTGATCCAGCACAGTCGACCAACGCACGCCGTGGCGGTGTTTGACGAAGATGACCGCAGTACAAGCTGGCGTCACCAAATTCTGCCCGACTACAAGGCGGGGCGTTCGCCGATGCCGGACAATTTGCAGCAGGAAATGCCGCAGCTGCGGCAGGCATTTGAATCGCTTGGCGTTGCCTGTTGGCATTCTCCGGGGAATGAAGCGGACGATCTGGCGGCAACGCTGACCGCCAAGATAGCAGGCGGCGGCCATCAGGTGACGATTGTATCCACCGACAAAGGCTATTGCCAACTGCTGGCGCCCAGCGTGCAGATCCGCGATTACTTTCAAAAACGCTGGCTGGACATGCCCTTTGTGCAGCAAGAGTTTGGCGTATCGCCACAACAATTGACGGATTACTGGGGGCTCGCGGGAATAAGCAGCAGCAAAATCCCTGGCGTGGCCGGTATTGGACCGAAGACGGCGGTATTGCTGCTACAGCAGGCAGGTTCGCTGGATGGAGTGTATCAGGGTTTGGAACAGGTGCCGGAGAAATGGCGCGGTAAACTGCAACAGCACCGCGAGATAGCCTATGTCAGTAAAAGGGTCGCGACCTTGCGAACCGATCTGACGTTAACCGGCAACCTGCAGCAACTGCGGTTACCGGTTTAAATCTGGGCGCAGCACAAGCAACGCCTTATCGATTATTCACGTTCGTCACGACGCCCCGCCACGGCCGACCACATACGGCGGACGTGGATAGTGACTTCTTCACGATCGTGATACAGCTGTTTGGCATGAATTTCTGAGCTGATCCCCGCCGCATCCAACGCTTCCTTGATCGACAGCAGGTTCTGCGAAACCTCTTCGTAACGTTTTTTCATCGGCAGTTTCAGGTTGAAGATCGCCTCACGACACCAGCCTTTCACCAGCCACTGGATCATCAAGCTGGTCACCTTCGCCGGTTTCTCCACCATGTCACACACCAGCCAGTAAATCTTGCTGCTGGAGGGTTCATATTTGAAGCCGTCGGCGCGGTGATGCGTCACCTGGCCGGTATCCATCAGGCTCTGCGCCATGGTGCCATTATCCACCGCATGCACCATCATGCTGCGTTGCACCAGTTGATAGGTCCAGCCACCCGGACAGGCGCCCAGATCGACCGCATGCATGCCGCTGCCCAAACGTTCTTCCCATTCATCGGCAGGAATGAACACGTGAAACGCTTCTTCCAGCTTCAGAGTAGAACGGCTCGGCGCATCGGACGGGAACTTCAGGCGCGGAATGCCCATATAGAACGGGGAGTTGTTGTTGCTGAAGGAGTAACCCACATAGCAGCAACCCGGCGCGATAAAGAATACGTGAACCACTGGACGGGTCTTGTTTTCTCGCGCCATCAACACCTTCTGCTCACGCATCGCCGCGCGCAATGGCACCGTCAGCTTGCGGCAGAACTTCAGCAGCTCTTTGCTTTCGTTGGTGTCCGGCACTTCCACTCGCAGCTCACCGCCACGATCGACCACGCCCATCAACATGCCGACAATCGGTGACACGCGGTCTTCCGGCGGCAAATCACGCAGCAACTCGCCAACCACCAGCATCTGACGGGCAAAAATCAGTTCACGGAACGGGATTTCCCGCGCCAGACGATCGGCATCATCAGGCTGATAGCACTCGAACAGCACATAACCGCTGTTATCTTTCACTCTGGCAAAACCGAATATTTCCAGCTCGGCTGCCTTGGCGGTAATTTCTGCCGCGCACTCTTTTTCAAAGCCTTGACGGCAATACAACGCAAGTCTATTCATGGCGCTCGGCCTTTTTCCTCAGACGCAAAGCGCCAATCAACATCAATGCCCAACCGATCAGGAAACACACGCCGCCAATCGGCGTGATGTAAACCCAGAACTTCAGGTGTGACAGCGCCAGACAGTACAGACTGCCGCTGAACAGTACGGTGCCGAGCGCCAACAGCGCCCCACTCCAATAAAACCACAGGCTGACGCGGCGTTGCATTGCCACCGCCAGTGCCAGGATCGCCAAAGTATGGAACCCCTGATAGTCCAGCCCGGTACGGATCCAGACCATCTCGTTGGCACCCAAGGTGCCACTTAATACATGTGCGCCAAACGCGCCCAGAGCAACAAATACAAAGCCGCTGATAGCGGCAAAAATCAGCATTGAACGACTGCTCATCGTTATTTACCTTTATTGAAAAAGCCGGCTGCGACAACACGGCGACCGGCCTTATTGTTCGTAGCGAAAGCGAAACTTTTCTTGTTCGCTGGCTGCCCGTGCCAGGATCCATTGACGAAAGGCGGCTATTTTACCCAGTTCTGCCTGACTGTCATGACATACCAGATAAAAAGCATTTTTACTGACCAATACTTCGTTAAAGGGACAGACCAGCCGCCCGGCTTCGATCTCGGTCTGCGCCATCACATTATTGACCAGCGCGATCCCCTGACCATGCACCGCCGCCTGAACCACCATGGCGCTGTGACTGAAAATCGGCCCCTGTTGCACGTTGATGTGCTGTAACCCCAACTGACGGGTATAGGCCAACCAGTCGCGGCGTGAAGTATCATGCAGTAGCGTGTGATAAGCCAGATCGCTCGTCACTTTTAACGCATGTTCTCCGGTCAGCAGGCTGGGCGAACACACCGGCAACAGATATTCCGCGTATAAACGTTCGGCTCGCAACCCGGTCCAGTTGCCGCGACCGTAGAAAATAGCCACGTCGACATCATCCGCCAGCTTGTCTTCTTCACGGTCTACCGCCTGGATACGGACATCGATTCCCGGATAAGCTGAGTTAAAGCCTGACAGCCGTGGCACCAACCACTGAATAGCAAAACTTGGGGGCAAACTGACGGTTAATGCCCCCTTGGCACTGCGTGCCTGCAGCTTGCGTGTCGCCTCATTAATAGAGGTGAAGATTTCCTTGATATCCAGGTAATAACTTTGCCCTTCTTCCGTCAGCAACAGCGAGCGGTTACGGCGTCGAAACAGCTTCAGGCCGAGGAAGTCCTCCAGCGACTTGATCTGGTGACTCACCGCGGCCTGGGTGACAAACAGTTCTTCTGCCGCTTTGGTAAAACTCAGGTGACGGGCAGCCGCGTCAAAGACCCGCAGTGCATTAAGAGGTGGTAAGCGTTTAGACATTTATTAGCTACTTTTGTGTAACAATAATCCGAGTGATTCGGCATAAAAAATCAGGCGGCGTTATCTGCCGTGCGATAGGCACCAGACAGCCAAGCGCTACCATTAGTTTTTTTAATCCGAGCCATTATAAATTGTCCGTTGAGCATGCGCCAGTAAATACCTATAGTGGCGGCACTTCCCGGGCCGGAACGAAAAGGGAGTGGGTGTCGAGGACGCCGATGAACTTTTGGCTTGTGGTTGTGATGTTGTGTTTGCAAATTGTCTGGCAATCCAGACGTGGTAGCTAAGCTACTGTTTTTCACTTCCTGTACATTTACCCTGTCTGTCCATAGTGATTTTATGCAGCACCGCAAGCTTTGCGGTGCTTTTTTTTGCCCATTTTGGGCCGAGATTACTGGTCGCTTTCAACCATTTCCTTCACGTCCGAGCGGTTGATCTGCTGCTCAACGCCGTTGGCATCTTTATAGCTGATCATGCCGGTGTCGTTATCCAACGCGGGTTTTCCTTTAGCGACAATGGTGCGTCCATCATTGGTCTGCATCACGTAGTTGCTGGAACAGGCGGCCAGGGTAAACGTTAGCATCAGGGCAGAGATAACTGCGGCTGTTTTCTTCATTGTGGACTCCTTGTAGTTTAAAATGCTGTAAAAACCTTTTATGTTATTTAACGCCATGACTTAGTGCGCACCTAACAGCATAACAAACTTGCCTATAATTTCCAGACGATGAATCCTAATATGCGGGATAGCTTGTCTCTGACGATAAAATAGGACAGGATCAGCCATTGACTCAAGCCAGTGACAATCAGGGTATGACACCTTTTAATCCCATCGCCTTTCGTAATCAGTTTCCTGCCTTGCAGCAAGCGGGCATTTATCTCGACAGCGCCGCCACCGCGTTGAAACCGCTGGCGGTCATCGCCGCTACGCAGCAGTTTTACCGTGACGACGCCGCCACCGTACACCGCAGCCAGCACCGGGCCGCACAGGATCTGACCGCGCGTTTCGAGCAGGCGCGCCAACAGGTTGCGACGCTGATCAATGCCCCTTCGGCCGATGACATTATCTGGACCCGTGGTACCACCGAAGCGATCAATTTGGTGGCTCAAAGCTATGCCCGCCCCCGCCTGCAACCGGGTGACGAAATTCTGGTGAGCGAAGCCGAACACCACGCCAATTTGATCCCCTGGTTGATGGTGGCGGAACAAACCGGTGCACGGGTGGTGAAATTGCCGCTTGGCGCTGACCGCCTGCCAGATCTGGCGCAGTTGCCAAGCCTGCTGAGCGATAAAACTCGCCTGCTGGCGCTGGGCCAAATGTCTAACGTCACCGGCGGTTGTCCGGATCTGGAGTTGACCATTCGGCTAGCCCACGGTGCCGGTGCCCGGGTGATGATCGACGGCGCTCAAGGCATAGTCCACTGCCCGGCTGACGTTCAGCGGCTGAACATTGATTTCTATGCCTTCTCCGGCCATAAGCTGTATGGCCCGACCGGCATCGGTGCGCTATACGGTAAAAGCGAATTGCTGGCGCAGATGGCCCCCTGGCAAGGCGGCGGCAAGATGTTGACTCAAGCGTCCTTTGAAGGCTTCACGCCGCAAAAACCACCGCACTGTTTTGAAGCCGGCACGCCAAATATCGCCGGTGTGCTGGGGCTGGCCGCCGCATTGGAGTGGCTTGGTGAGCAGGATCTGGCGGCAGCCGAGCAATACAGCCGCGAACTGGCCAACCTTGCCGAGCAACGACTGACGCAACTGCCGGGGTTCCGCAGCTTCCGTTGTTCTGGCTCCAGCTTGCTGGCGTTTGATATTGCCGGGATCCATCACAGCGATATCGTCACCCTGCTGGCAGAACAAGGTATCGCGCTGCGTGCCGGTCAACACTGCGCCCAGCCGCTGATGGCAGCGCTCGGCGTCAGCGGGACGCTGCGCGCCTCCTTTGCCCCCTACAACGCAATGGAAGATGTCGATGCCCTGGTGGCCGCACTGCAAAACGCCATCGACCTGCTGGCCGACTAAATGAATCCTGGAGAAGTTATGCTTGCCCCCCACCCCTTTGGCCGCGAAATAACCGGCGAAGCGTTGATAGATAAATTTACCGTGCTGAAGCAGTGGGAAGATCGTTATCGCCAACTGATCATGCTGGCGAAACAATTGCCGCCGCTGCCAGAGGCATTACGCGCAGCGGAAATGGAATTGAGTGGCTGTGAAAATCGGGTCTGGCTGGGGCATCAGTTACTGGCGGACGGCACGTTGCACTTTTACGGTGACAGCGAAGGTCGTATCGTACGCGGCCTGTTGGCGGTACTGCTAACGGCGGTAGAAGGAAAAACGCCACAGCAGATCGCAACGATAGATCCCCTGGCACTGTTCGAGCAACTGGCATTACGTGCTCAGCTCAGTGCCACCCGCGCCAGCGGACTGGCAGCGCTGGCCGCTGCCGTGAAGGAAATGGCAGCTCGCTACGCCTGACGCGCGGCTTTCGCCACCATCTTCTTCAGCGCATGGGAAACGGCGACAAAACCAAAGGTCGCGGTCACCATGGTTGCCGCACCAAATCCCGCACTGCAATCCATACGTTTTGGCCCTTCCGCGGTACTGCGTGACGCGCAAACGCTGCCATCCGGCTGTGGGTAAACCAACGGCTCGCTGGAAAATACGCAGTCAATGCCCAGCTTGCCCTTGCTGTTCTTCACCACGTTAAAATCATTTTTCAACCGCTCACGCAGCTTGGCCGCCAGCGGATCCTGAATGGTTTTGGCCAGATCGACCACTGCAATCTGGGTCGGATCTATCTGACCACCTGCTCCGCCGGTAGTGACCACCGGGATCTTGTAACGACGACAATAGGCCAACAGCGCGGCCTTCGGTCGCACGCTGTCAATCGCATCGATGACATAGCTAAAATTGTTATTCAGCAGCTCGGCAACGTTGTCCGCAGTAATAAAGTCGTCAATGCAGGTCACCCGGCACTCCGGGTTGATCGCCAGAATGCGCTCCGCCATCACTTCCGTTTTTGACTGGCCCACATGCTGACGCAGCGCGTGGATTTGGCGGTTGGTGTTGGTGACACAGACATCATCCATATCAATCAGCGTAATGGCACCGATGCCGGTGCGCGCCAGCGCCTCGGCCGCCCAGGAGCCCACACCGCCGATGCCAATCACGCAAATGTGCGCCTGGGCAAACAGCGCCAGGGCCTGCTGACCGTACAAACGTGCCGTGCCGCCAAAACGCTGCAGATAGGCTTCAGAATAGGCTGTGCTCATAACGCTTTAGTACCTTAACATTGCAAATGATAAGGGCCGGAGTGTCCGGCCCTTGCGGTCAATTGTTGCCGTTAGCGGGTAACCAACAGCGAGCCGCCGGAAGTAGCACCACGGGTCTGGCCGGTGAACAAAGGCGCATTAACGTTAGCACCCTTCAGCACCCAAACGCGGCCATAGTGGTTGTAGAAACCCGCCGAATGACCGGCATCCGGTCCGATGCCCTGGTACATATCGAAGTGCTGGCCTTTGATCGCCCCACCCACGTCCAGAGCTACCATCAGGCGCATCTCATATTTTCCCGTGAATTTACCCTTGTTGTCCAGCAACGGCACTTCTGCCAGCAGCGTGGTGCCCGCCGGGATCAGTGAACGGTCGGAAGCCACCGACGCCTTGGCGACCAACGGAACGGCACTGGCTCCCCGTACCGGCGCAAAGGACTCTGGACGGAAGAAGACAAAAGAAGGGTTTTGCTCCAACAGTTCACGTACTTCGGCGGCGCTGTGAGTATCCGCCCATTGACGAATCGCCTGCATCGACATATCTGCTTTAGCCACTTCGCCACGATCGATCAACACTTTACCGATACTGCGATAGGCATGGCCGTTCTTGCCGCCGTAGCCGAAGAACACCAGCGGCTGACCGTTGCCGTAATCCACATAACCGCTGCCCTGGACTTCCATCATAAAGTTGTCCATCAGCGAGTTGGTGTACGCCACAATATAGCGGTCATCCAATGCGCCCGAGTAAATGCCCGCGCGATCGGGCAGGCGGCCTTTACCTTTTGGCGGCATGCGGTACAGCGGATAACGGAACTCACCCTGTTGGGTGTAGCGCGCCTGCAGCACCGGCGTGTAGTAACCGGTAAATTGTACGTTGCCATAGCTGTCCACGCCTTCCATTTGATAAGCGCTGAGGCCGTATTGGTTCAGAGTACGAGTATCGGCACCGGACGCCATCCAGCTTTGTACTGCCTGAAAGGTGGTGTTGTTGCGATTAAAGAGTGAAGGAGAGGCGTATTTAATCTCCATCAGTTGATCCGAGTAATCCTTGGCATTCACCGGCACGCCCTTGGCATTGGGTTGATTCACCAACTCCAGCGACTGATCCAGGTGACCGTCCTTATATTGTTGTCCCCGGTCGGTCGGCTTGGAAGAACAGCCTGCCAGTACCGCTACCATTAACCCGCCCAGCAGGTATTTGCCCCAACGTCCTTTCATCGCGCACACTCTCTACATATATGATCTACCGGCGAACGATAACAAACGCCCATAGATAAAGGAATCGCCGCCAATAAAAAAAGCCATACGGCCAATAACGATGAAAAAGAACGCACATTGCGGACTAATCCAGCAGAAAGACTGTTTTAGTTCAATTAAATGCAAAAAGGGTTGCAACAAAATGCACGGAGAGTATAGTGCGCTTCCATCGGACGCGGGGTGGAGCAGCCTGGTAGCTCGTCGGGCTCATAACCCGAAGGTCGTCGGTTCAAATCCGGCCTCCGCAACCAACCGATATTGCCAGAGGCAGTATCAAGTAACGTGTTGGATTCGATGAAAAAGTATTATACGGACGCGGGGTGGAGCAGCCTGGTAGCTCGTCGGGCTCATAACCCGAAGGTCGTCGGTTCAAATCCGGCCCCCGCAACCAACCGATACTGTACCAGCGGTATCATATGAAATGTTGGTTTCGATAATACAAGCATTAAGACGGACGCGGGGTGGAGCAGCCCGGTAGCTCGTCGGGCTCATAACCCGAAGGTCGTCGGTTCAAATCCGGCCCCCGCAACCAATCTTAATGACTACAGATAAGCACCTTAACGGGTGTTTTTTTGTATCTGAAATCCGCCAAAAGCCGACCGGGCACCCGCCCAGTCCAGCCGTTCCCACTTTAGCTTTATCCTCTGCGCGCGGCCGCCCCGCCGTTGGCAAAGTACGCCTTGATACCCGCCAGAATAGATTCCGCCACCTGCTGCTGGAAATGCGTAGTGCGCAGCTTGCGCTCTTCTTCTATATTGCTGATAAACGCTGTCTCAACCAAAATAGAAGGGATGTCCGGCGCTTTTAATACCGCAAAACCGGCCTGATCGACCCGATTCTTATGCAAACGGTTAATTTTACTCATCCGGTTTAGCACTTCCTTACCGAATTTCAGGCTGTCATTGATGGTCGCCGTTTGTATCAGATCAAACATGGTGTGATCCAGATAGCGGTCACCACTCTTGCTGACGCCGCCAATTTGATCCGATTCGTTCTGGGTCTGCGCCAGGAACTTCGCCGCCGAACTGGTGGCACCTTTGGTCGACAATGCAAAGACCGATGAGCCACGCGCAGCCCGGCTGGTAAAGGCATCGGCGTGGATCGACACAAACAGGTCAGCACGTTGCTTACGCGCCTTCGCCACCCTCACCTTCAGCGGAATGAACACGTCTTCATTGCGCGTCATAAACACTTTCATGTTCGGCTCACGCTTGATTAGCGTGCTTAGCCGGCGGGCAATCTGCAATACGATGTCTTTTTCACGCGTTTTGAATTTACCTATAGCGCCTGGATCTTCGCCGCCGTGGCCGGGATCCAGCATGATGACAATAGGTCGATCGCGCCCTGCCTTACCGGCCTGTGGTGCTTCCGCCGGCAAAGTACGCTCAAGATCGCCCTTGTTGTAATCTTCCAGTAACGCCAACAACGGATCATAATCTTCGCCACTGCCGCCCTTGCTAGGATACAAGTCCATCACCAGACGATTGCGGTATTCCGGCACCGGCGCCAGGGTAAACATGTGCGGGCTGACGCTGCGTTTAAGCTCCAGCACCAGCCGGACGGTATTTTGATCAAACTGACCGACACGCGCCTGTTTCAGGTAGGGATCGTCGGCACGTACCTGCCCCACAATACCCTTCAGCACGCTATTGAGCTGCACGCCCTCGATATCCACCACCACACGGTCGGGATTGGTCAGCGCAAACTGCTTATATTTCAGTTCAACGTTAGATTCGAGCGTCACCCGGGTATAGGTGGAGGAAGGCCAGACGCGTACGGCGATGACATGCGATGAGGCGGCGACGCCTACGCGACTCACACTCAGCAACCAGCTTGCGGCAACCCCCTGCAATAAACGACGGCGGCCCAGATTGTGATTTGAGTTTGGCATGCGACTCCGGCAGTGGTAACAGATTCAAACAGATGAAAAAAACACCGGTCAAATAGGAATGCCGAAAACTTTAACCAATCATTCCGGCGCTGTCATCAGAAAATCTTTTTATGGTTTTTCAATTTATTAACGACTCAACGCCCATGGCAAAGAAATAGAGACAATTTCTCACTTGCCATTAGGGCTATAAAAGAATAAAAATACAAAAATATCGTATAAATATGCAAATGAGGTTTGGCCGTGAAGGAACGTAGTACAGAGCTGGTCCAAGGATTCCGTCACTCAGTTCCCTATATTAATGCCCACCGTGGCAAGACGTTTGTCGTTATGCTGGGTGGGGAAGCCATAGAACATGAGAACTTTGCCAACATCGTTAACGATGTTGGGCTACTGCATAGCCTGGGGATCCGTTTGGTGGTGGTTTATGGCGCGCGGCCACAGATCGACGTCAATCTGGCGCAGCATAATCTCGAACCGATTTATCACAAGCATACCCGCGTCACCGACGCCCATACGCTGGAATTGGTTAAACAGGCGGCGGGTCTGCTGCAACTGGATATCACCGCCCGGCTGTCAATGAGCCTCAACAACACGCCACTGCAGGGCGCGCATATCAACGTGGTCAGCGGTAACTTTATCATCGCTCAGCCGCTGGGTATTGATGACGGTGTGGACTACTGCCACAGCGGACGCATTCGCCGTATTGATGAAGAAGCCATCCACCGTCAGCTCGACAGTAACGCTATCGTACTGATTGGCCCGGTTGCCGTTTCCGTCACCGGTGAAAGCTTTAACCTGACCTCTGAAGAAGTGGCGACTCAGTTGGCGATCAAGCTGAAGGCCGAGAAAATGATCGGCTTCTGTTCATCCCAGGGGGTGACCAATCAGGAAGGCACCATCATTTCCGAACTGTTCCCCAACGACGCGCAAAAACGCATTGAAGAACTGGAAGAGAACGGCGACTACCACTCTGGCACCGTGCGCTTCCTGCGCGGCGCCGTGAAGGCCTGCCGCAGCGGTGTTCGCCGCAGCCACCTGATCAGCTATCAGGAAGACGGTGCGCTGGTACAGGAACTGTTCTCACGCGATGGTATTGGCACCCAGATCGTTATGGAGAGCGCTGAACAGGTGCGCCGGGCGACGATTAACGACATCGGTGGCATCCTCGAGCTGATCCGCCCGCTCGAGCAACAGGGTATTTTGGTGCGTCGCTCACGTGAACAATTGGAGATGGAGATCGACAAGTTCACCATTATTGAACGCGATAACCTGACCATCGCCTGTGCGGCATTGTATCCGTTCCCGGAAGAGAAAATCGGCGAGATG
Source organism: Serratia proteamaculans (assembly GCF_008830365.1). Lineage (GTDB taxonomy): Bacteria > Pseudomonadota > Gammaproteobacteria > Enterobacterales > Enterobacteriaceae > Serratia > Serratia proteamaculans. The sequence continues at coordinate 64,437 of NZ_WBKI01000007.1, forward strand.
GCCTGCGTCGCGGTTCATCCCGACTACCGCAGTTCGTCACGGGGGGAAATGCTGTTACAGCGGGTGGAGAGCCAGGCGCGCCAGATGGGCCTGCGTAAACTGTTTGTCCTGACTACGCGCAGCATCCACTGGTTCCAGGAGCGTGGTTTCACACCGGCGGAAGTCGACGTGCTGCCGGTTGAGAAACAGGCGCTGTACAACTATCAACGTCGTTCCAAAATTCTGCTGGCGGACCTGTAATCCTTGGTGGGCGCAGCATGCTGCGCCCCTGCTCACTCTCACTCAGGCGGTGATCTGTAACCGCTCCGCCAACCCGCTGCGACGCTGGGTGGGGGTACGAATGGCTCGCATCAAAACCGCATCGATGGCATACAATGAAAGCTGCCTGCGAGCACGGGTGATCGCGGTGTACACCAATTCACGCGTTAGTACCGGCAGGAAATGATTGGGTAATACCAGTACCGTGTGATCAAACTCCGAGCCCTGCGACTTGTGCACCGTCATTGCATAAGCGGTTTCATGCGCTGGTAAACGGCTCGGCTGCACCGACTTAATGCTGCCGTCCGGCAGTTGGAAGTGAACACGTAGCTCGCCGGTCTCATCCCGCAAGGCAATGCCGATATCGCCGTTAAACAGCCCCAGAGCGCTGTCATTGCGACCAATCATCACCGGACGACCGGAATACCAACGCCCTGCGGCCCCCGGCTTGCGTTGGATCAGACCGGCGCGTTGCAGCCCCGTCTCAATGCGTTCGTTTAACCCAGCAATACCGAAGGGCCCCTCTCGCAGCGCACACAGCACCTGGAAACGACCAAACGCCGCCAGCACCGCCACCGCGTCCGCACCTGCGACCACCTGCTGCAGATAATCACGATAGCCCGTCACGCAGGCATCCAGCAGCGCCTGATAGTCTTGCGTTTCCGCCAACGGATAACCGCTAACGTCACTGAAACGGCCGTCGAGTGCCGCCAGTGCAAGCTTGCCATTGCCGGTATTCACCGCAGAGGCCAGTTGGCCAATGCCCGAGTTGGCATCAAAGCGATAGCTTTTGCGCAGCAGACACAGACTGTCGCGCACTGCGGCCTCCGCCTGGGCACTTTCGCCCTTCAACAGACAGCCGGTTAGCCGAGAGAGTTGCTCTGCGCGCGCCACGCTGTAACCCTGCTCGGCAAAGCGGCAGATATCTCCCAGTACCGCCCCAGCCTCTACCGAAGCCAGTTGATCGCGATCGCCCAGGAAGATCACCCGCGCCTGAGCGGGCAAGGCGGCAATCAAACGCGCCATCATTGGCAAGTCGACCATTGAAGCCTCATCGACCACCAGAACATCCAGATGCAGTCGGTTACCACTGTGATAACGCATGCGCTGACTGTTGGGCTGAGCGCCCAGCAGGCGATGGAGCGTGGAGGCTTCGGTGGGGAACAGCGCACGCTGCTCCGGGGTTAACGCCAGTTGTTTGCCCGCACTGCCTAACGATTCCGTTAAACGCGCTGCTGCTTTGCCGGTAGGCGCCGCCAACTGAATACGTAAACGGCGGCCCTCGGCAAGCTGCACCAGCGCCGCCAGTAATTTGGCGACAGTGGTGGTCTTACCGGTGCCCGGCCCACCAGAAATCACCGCAATGCGTCGCGTCGCGGCCACTGCTGCCGCAATTTTCTGCCAGTCGGGTTCATCAGTCGCTTTGCCAAATAATTGGTCGAGAATGGCGCGCAGTTCGGCTTCTTCAACCGCCTGAGGCAGGCTGTCGCTACTGATAAACTCGGCCACCTCACCCTCGTTCTGCCACATACGCTGCAGATACAATCGCTGCTGTTGCAACACCATCGGCATCGCGGTACTGCCATCGCCCACCGCCGCACTGGCCGACAGACGCCGCTGCCAACCGGCCACATCCAACTGCCCTGCCGCCAACCATGCGGCCTGTGCCAGCTCCGGCTGACGCCCGTCAAAGAGATTTTCCGGCAGCAGCTGTTCCAGCATCAGACAGACATGACCCGCACCGGCCTCTGCGCTGAGGCAGGCCGCAGCCAGCAGCATCTCCGGCTCGTCGCTCCCGGCCACCACACGGGCGAACTGCAGATCCAGCGGGCGCAACACGCCGAGTGCCTGCGCCTGTTCCAGTAGCGCGATCATGATTCATCCTCTGCCACAAGAGCCTCACCGCTGAATAACAAATCCATGCCTTCCACCAATTGCGCCTCCGGGCGGCAGGCGAAAATGCCATTACCCGGATGCTGTGCATCCACACCGCGCAGGAACAGATAAATCACCCCGCCGAAGTGCCGCTGATAATCATAATCCGGCAACCGATGGCGCAGATAGCGGTGCAGCGCCAACGTATATAGCTGATATTGCAGGTCATAACGGTGTTCTGCCATCGCCTGCGCCATCGCCGGTTGGGTATAGGCACTGCTGTCTTCACCCAGCCAGTTGGATTTGTAGTCCAGCAGGTAATATTTCCCCTGCCAGCAGAATACCAGGTCGATAAACCCTTTCAGCATCCCCTGCACCTGTTGGAAATCCAATTCAGGGCAGCGAGCAGAAAGGGGATCGTAGCTTTTCACCAGCTTATCCAGCTCATGCGCCTGCAACAGCTGCCCAATCGGCAGATAAAACTGCAGCTCGGCCTGTTTATGCTGCGGTACCAGCGCCGTTAACACGACACCGGTATCATTAAGCGGCGTGTTCAACAGCACCTGCATCCACGCCAGTAGTATCGGTTGCCAGTGATCGGCAAACCCTTGCTGTTGCAACTGCTCCAGCAACCACGCCTCATCGAGCGGTTGGGTAAAATCGAGTGTTTCAAACAGGCTGTGCAGGAAGGTCCCCGGACCGGCCCCCCGTGGGAAGGTATGCGGTGTGAGCGCTGGCTCACTCTCCTGAGCTTTTTCGCCGGCGGCATCGACATCCAGCCGTGGCAACAAATCCTGCATCAGGCCCGCGCCATGTTGTTGCAGGCCGGTATAACTGGTCACCCGCCAGAAATCCTGTACCTGACGCGGGAAGTGCTTCGCCGCCAGCTCAGTCAAGGCCGGCGTTTGCGGCAGCCAGGGCTGCTCGTCCAGCGTTTCTACCAGCGACAGCGCAACGCCTTCTCCGGCCAGCTGTTGCAGGCATTGCTGCAGATAAGCCGCATCGCCTGCCTGGCCGGACTGCACCAGATAACCCAGCGCGCTGCGGTGTAAATCGGTATCACCCTGTTTCTTGCGGGTGCCTTGAATCAATGGCGCAATGCCAATGCTGCAGTGGTACACCGAACGGGTCAGCGCGACATACAACAGACGTAGATCTTCTGCCAGCCGTTCCTCCTCCGCCCATTCGAGACTTTGTTCATCGGCGTTGAGATCCAGCAAGGCCTGGAAACTCTGGCGATCGTGGTACAGCACCTGTTGCTGCTGGCGGAAATTGCCGACGAACGGCAACCACACCAGATCGAACTCCAGGCCTTTAGATTTATGGATGGTGATCACCTGCACCAGATGTCGGTCGCTTTCCAGCCGCAGTTGCTGGTTATCGGACTGCCGGTTGGGCTGGGAAATCTGCTGTGCCAACCAACGCACCAGCGCATGTTCGCTGTCGAGCTGTGCGGAGGCTTCCTGCAACAGTTCCCCCAAATGCATCACGTCGGTTAACCGACGCTCACCACCGAGGCTGGCCAACAGGTTTTCCGCCAGATGACGCTGATTCATCACTTCACGCAGCATCGGCAACACGCCGCGGCGCAGCCAGAGCGTTCGGTATTTGTCGAACTCATTGACCAGCGCATCCCAGGCGCGCTCATCCTGGTTCAATCCGTCCAGCATTGGTGCATCCAGCCCCATCAGCCCGGTCGCCATGGCACTGCGCAGCGTGCGTTCCTGCTCCGGTGCCAGTACCGCCTGCAGCAGCCACAGCAGATCTTTGGCCTCTGGTGTATCGAATACGCTGTCACGGTTGGATAGATAAACCGAAGGTATGGCCAGCGCACTCAGGGCATCACGCACTAACGCCGCCTCATTGCGGCTGCGCACCAGTACGGTAATGTCTGACGCCTCTACTGCCCGCCGTTTTTCTCCGTCCACCAGCCAGGCCTGCTGGTCTTGCCCGGCACTGAGCCAATCGCGGATTTGCGTGGCGCACAGGCGTGCCATCAATTGTTGGTACTCACTAACGCCAACACCTTCCCCTTGCTGCAGCCAAAACTGCATCGCCGGCTGCGGTTGGTTTTGCAGCTCAAACGCCAACCCCCGGTTTTTCTCAGCGGCGGCAACTTCAATAAAGGGAATTTGGCCGAACAGGAAGGGTTTTTCCACCTGAGCAAACAGATGGTTAACGCTGCCCACCATCGACGGGGACGAGCGCCAGTTGGTTTCAAGTGTATAGTGGGCGCTTACCTCTGAACGGGCGCGCATATAGGTAAAAATGTCGGCACCACGGAAGGCGTAAATCGCCTGCTTGGGGTCGCCGATCAGCAGCAGGCCACATTCTGGCCTGCCGACATAGAGTTTTTGGAAGATGCGGTATTGCTGGGGATCGGTATCCTGGAACTCATCGATCATCGCTACCGGGTAACGCTGGCGGATCGCCTGCGCCAACCGTTCTCCACCGTCACTCTGCAATGCGCTATCCAGTCGGCTTAACAGATCGTCAAAGCCCAGTTCGGCGCGCTGACGCTTCTCCTGCTGAATGGACAACCGTATCTCGCTCAACGCCCGCGCCATGATCAAGTCACGTAACGTCAGCGGTTCATCGAACAGTTCGTCGATCGCCACAAACAGCGCATGCCGTGGCGGCTCGCCTTTTTTGGTTTTATCCAGCAGTACCGACTGGCGGAATTTATCCAGCTCTTTCGGCAGTTGATAGTCCTGAGTTTCCAGCACCACCCATTCACCCACCTTATGCAGCCAGTTGGGCAGATGCTTGCTGCTGTAACTGCGCTTATCAACGCCGGACTGGCTGATCAACGCTTCCAGATCGCCCGCTGCAGCGAGCCACTGCGCTTTAATGGCGTCAATGCGCGCCACAATTTGCTCATGGCGCATCAGCACCGTTTCTTCATCCTTCGGCGGCCGACGCAGCATGGGTGCTTCGCCGTGCAGGTAGCCGGAAAGATCGGCCAGCAGCGCTTCCGGGCCGCTCCATTCCTGGCTCACCGCCCGGGCAACACCAATCGGCAACGGATAACAATGGCGACGCCAAAAGTCCGCACAGGCCTGGCGGCGCAGCGGCAGTTCATCCTGCACCAGCGTTTGCTCAAACAGAATGCCGGACTCGAAGGCGTTGTGGGTCAGCATACGCTGGCAAAAACCGTGGATAGTGTAGATTGCCGCTTCGTCCATCTGCCGTTCGGCAGCCAGCAGCTGCGCGGCGGCATCGGGCAGATCGTCAATTTCCGCCATTAACGCGTTAAATAACGGATTCTTACTGGTGCCGCGCACGCAGGCAATGCGTAATCCATGGATATTGCTACGGATACGCCCGCGCAGCTCCTCGGTGGCGGCTTCGGTAAAGGTCACCACCAGGATCTCCTCAACCGTCAGCGGCCGGGGAAAGGCCGCTGCCTGGCCCAAGCCAAGCAGCAGGCGCAAATACAGCGCGCCAATAGTAAAGGTTTTACCGGTCCCCGCCGACGCTTCTATCAGCCGCTCGCCAAACAGCGGCAACGTTAACGGGTCAAGCCGCTGCGGGGCGGTCTCTGTCATGGTGTCGCCACCTTACGCGGCAGAGTTTTCTGCAGCGCAGAGGCGTTTGGATAAGTCACCCAGTTCGGCTGCACCGCATAATCCGCCTTCTCTTGCCCACTACCACTCACCTGCGACAGCACCGCCAACCCCTGCGGCTTAATCACCGCCTGGTGGAAATAATCCGCCAGTTTAGTCGGCGTCAGCTGTTTGATTTGCTCAATCAGCTTATGACGGGTATCAAATGCGAAGTTGCCACGGTCGAAGTCATTGGAGAAACGGCCGGCTTCTTCGCTCAGGGTTTGTGGACGCTGCTTCAATTCGTTGATCATCGCCTGCTTATACTGCTCGAAGTCCGCCGGTTTCATCTCGCGCAGGCGTTTCTCGGTTTTCGGGTAGAAATCCTGATAGCGCTGATACAGGTACGCCGGTTGCTTGCTGTTACTTTGCAGCAGGAAACCAATCCCCCACTGACGGCCGACGGACATCGGGAAAGCAAACACCGCGTAGCCCAGCTGTTCCTGAGTACGCAATTGGCTGTAGAACCATGGCTGGATAATTTGGCCAAGCAGCGAACTGTAAGCCATGCCGGTCACTTCGTCGTAGCCGGTCGGCACATACACTGCCGCCAGCGCCGAGTCGGTGCTGCTGCCTGCCCGCTGCAGATTGGCCAACTGGCTTTTAGTCACTTCAACGTCTTCGCCATGCCACCATTCAACACCGGTACAACCCAGACGGTGTTTCAGCGTGGAGGCCAGGGTATCCACCTGTTGCTTACTCATATTGCCCACCACCAACAACTCCGGCGTCGCCTCAGCCAGCAGGCTGTCACGGTAGGCCAGCACATCTTTCAGCGTCAGGGTTTTCAGCACCTCGCGGCGCTCAATGCGTTCTGAGTAAGGCACGCGAGAAACCATCTGCACCGGCTGGATCGCCAGCTCAAACGCTTTGCCCTTCTCGGCGGAATCCAACTGTTCCAGATACCAGGACTTGGCCTGCGCCAGTTGATCTTCGGTCGGCGTAAAGCTCGAGTAGCCCTCGATCAGGGAAGTCAGCAGTTGCGGCAAGCGCTGGGTAAAGCCGTTGGCGTTGAACTCCAGACCGTTGTTCGGCGAGGTTGAGAAACTCAGCCCGCCAACCGAAGCCTGGTAGCTCAGTTGATCCAGCGAAATCCCTGCCAGATAGTCCGTCAAAGAGAACAACACCTGGTTGCGTGCAGAATCCATGGTTTTTGCATTGCGGAACGCCACTGTGACGTCAGCCTTAGGCTCATCGGCAAAGTAACGGCTCGGCATATACAACACACGCAGGCCCGGTTGGTCGACCACCATCTCCGGTTTTTTAAACTCGTGTGAAGGCTTGGTCAGACTGAAATCATCCGGAATATACGGGTTCAGCGTGGGTAACGACAGGCTGATCCCTTTACCCAGTTGCTGCCACTGTTCAAAGCGCTGCGGGGTGATTTTATCGACCTGATAAGGCGCATTGACGAAGTAGGCCATCTTGTTATGCGGCTCATTCGGGCTGACGAACCAGATCCGCGCATTCTGTGGCGTCATGGCGTCCAGACGTTCGGCGATCGCCTTGGCGTCATAGCGGTCGGCCAGATAAGGCGAGTCCAGCGTATGTTCGACCGGCACGCGCAGCATGGTATCCACCAGCCATTCGATGTAATCCATATCACGGGTGATCGACGGATAGCGGAAATCCAGATTCAATACGTGGGAGATCTCATCAAAATAGCTTTGCTTGATGCCTTCGCTGCGCAACATTTTCAGATAGTTAAAGATGGCGGCGACAACTTCGTCACGCTTGGCCAAGCCTTTATCGGTCAATGAGACACTGATTGAGAATACGCCGCCGTTGCGATCCACCATAGGATCGGCCCCGGCATTGATGGCATCCGCCAGCCCCTGCTTTTGCAGCCAGTCAGACAGGGTATTTTGGCTGCGGTTGCCAATCAGGTAACTGATGTAGGTATCGGTCTTGCTGCGGAATTCAGCGCTGTTATTGTCAATGCGAAATTCCACTTTCAGCTGCTTGCGCGGCTGGGCCGGGACATAGTGAATAATGATGCCCTGCTGTTCAGGAGTGACCGCCGGGACTTTGATCGGCGGTACGCTGGCGTCACGGTTAGGCACCCGGCCAAAAGTTTTGGCCGCCAGTTCAGCCAGTTCCGGCAATGGCTGGTTGCTGTACAGCACCCCCATCATCAGATTGGCGGAATAATAGCGTTGGTAGAATGCCGTCAGCTCATCGTGCAGCTTGCTGCCCGGCTTGTCTTTTAAGGTATCAAGGTTACCGCCTGAGAAACGCGCACTGGGGTGTGCCGGGTTCAGCGTTTCTGCCCCGACCTGCGCCATGCGCATTCCGTCGCGTGAACGCGCCATTGTCAGCTCGGCATTAACCGCGTTACGTTCACGATCGGCATTGCCCGGCTCCAGCAGCGGTTCGGCGATAGCGTCCGCCATGCGGTCTACCGCCGGGGCCAGCGCGTCGTTTTCCACTTCCAAATAGAACGCGGTGCGATAAGAAGCGGTGCTGGCGTTATGGCTGCCACCGTGTTTCTTCAGGAACTCCGCCAGATTCTCCGCCTGCGGGTAGCGTTTGGATCCCATCAGCACCATGTGCTCCAGGTAGTGCGCCAACCCTAGCTGACTGTTCGGATCTTCCAGCGAGCCGACCGGCAGCGCCAGCGCCGCTAGTGATTTCGGTGCCTGAGCGTCGGAAACCAACAGCACTGTCATGCCGTTCGCCAACTTGATCGCCTGATACTGACGCGGATCGTGATCGCTTTTGTTGATCTTCTCCGCCAGCGGTTGCCATCCCTGTGCGGCCCAGCTCAACGGCGCCCAAAACATAACCACTAATACTAACCCGGTGATGCGGGCCAACTGTCTGCGCATATCCAAAATGAACCCCTATTCTGACGCCGTCGCGCCACATCCCTGACGTTGACGACGTACATAAAAACAACAAAAGCTATATGCCTGTACGTTATGTAAGACCGGAGCTAACCCCGATAGTTGAATATAACCCTGATTATTTTTACCACCTCAGGGCAATCAGTACCACCGGGGGATTGTTACCCAAGGTTATGCCGTGCCACCGGCAACAGATAACGCTCTGTTTCGGCCAGAATTTGCGCTAAATAAATATTGTCCAACTGGCGGAATACCCGTTGCACATAGGGATCCTCGCCTTCACCTGGAATACGCTGATCGCCCTGCCAGGTTTGCAACAGCTTGGCCCGGGCCTTGATTTGCACCTCTTCATCCCAGTCAATCTGCTGCGTCTCCGCCTGATAGCACTGGCTCAGCCACGCCCAGCCACTTTTGTTCAGCAGCAGCAACGGCTGACACAGACCGCGCTGGTAGCCGGCCACCAGTTCAGCCAATTGCTCATGGGCCTCTTGCGCACTTAACGCGGCAAAACGCCAGGCGGCCCCTTTACGTCCGTAAATGCGGCTTTCTCCGCTGCCACCGACGCAGCAGTACACCAGATGTTCCAGCCACAGCAATATACCGTCGACTGCCGATAAGGTTGACGGCCGCCAGCGCAGCAGCCCATCGTCCTGGACCTGATGTAGCCAGCCGCTGATGCGCACACCGGCAATGTCGATATCCAGTTCCAGGCTGTGCCCTTCGCTACGTTCGGCGCGTACCTGTTCGGCCAGCTCGGTCATCTCTTCCTGCTGCTTCTGCCAGTATATTTCGCCGAAGGGGCCAAAAGGCAACCCGCCGGCGGCACGCACCCGCTGAAACAAGCGGGCGGCGTCCCCACCGTCAATCAAAGTGTTCAGCAGTTGGCTATTAAACTGATAGCGACTGAGATTATCCAGAGTGAAGGGCTCTTCGTCCGGCAGCTCGGTTTCTTCCAGAATGAAACTGACCCCCAATCGCAGTTGGAAGAAGGCGCGGATCGGGTGGCGGTAGAACCGCAGTAAATCGTCCAGCGAGATCTGCGTTTTTTCATCCGGCAACAGGGGCTGATTAAACGCGGGATGCGCCGCGCCGCGCCGATCGGCGGCAGGTAACCATTCGGCGGCATAGCTCTGCGCTTCGCTATTGGGCAGGAAATTCTCGGCGGCAAACGGCATGCGTGAATGCCAGTTAAGCAAATGTTTACCCACCTGCTGTGCGCTGCTATCGGCGTCCAGGTTTTCATCGCCCGGCAGACAATAACTTTGCTCAAGGTACTCCAGCAGCTCGGTCACCAGCACCGAAGGAAAACGCTCGCTGTTATCCTGAATGGAGCGGCCAATAAAGCTGATATACAGCCGTTGTTGCGCCGACAGGATCGCCTCCAGGAACAGGTAGCGGTCATCATCACGACGGCTGCGGTCGCCGCGCTTCACCTGTTGCGCCATCAAATCAAAGCCTAGCGGTGGCAAGGTGCGCGGATAAACCCCGTCGTTCATGCCCAGCAGGCAGACCACTTTGAACGGGATGGAACGCATGGGCATCAGCGTGCAGAAGTTGATTTGTCCGGCCAGGAAACGTTGGCTGATGCGTTCCTGATCGAGACGTGCCGCCAGTTCATCACGCAGGATAGACAGAGGCACCTCATCGGGATAGCGTGCCGCCAGCCCAAATTCGAACAGCTTGTTCCACTGCTGTTCTATCAGCGCCAACACCACTTCCGTTTCGCCGTCCTGTTCAAAAAAGGTTTCCAGCAGTTGGCGGCACAGTGGCTGCCACTCCGGCAAACAACGCGCCTGCCCCAACCGTTGCCGCCAGCGGCTCAGCGCCGCCAGCAGTTCCGCCAGTTGCCCGGCCAGTTCGGCTACCAGCCCGCTCGACTCGTCATAGGGCAAAACGCCCTGCCAGTCGCCGGCATTGCTGTCCATGGCGTAACCCAGCAGCATGCGTGTAATACCGAATTGCCAGGTGTGCTGGCCGGTAGCGGGCAGATCCAGTTCACGTACGTTGTCGTCATCCAGCCCCCAACGCACGCCGGACTCGCCGACCCAGTGGCGCAACAGGCGCAGCCCTTCCTCCCGAATGGAGAACCGCGCTGCCAGCGCCGGAACCTCCAGCAAGGCCAGCACCTGCTCTGAGGTAAAGCGGCTCTGCGGCAGATCCAGTAATGAGATAAACGCCTGTAGCGCCGGGTGAGCCTGGCTGGCCTTGCGGTCAGAGATGGCAAACGGCAGGTAACGTTCGGGGGAAGCGTTACCGAATACCGCCTGAATATAAGGCGTATAGCTGTCGATATCCGCCACCATCACGATGATGTCGCGTGGCGTCAGCTCAGGATCGTCCGCCAGCATGCTCAACAGCTGATCGTGCAGTACTTCCACCTCACGCTGCGGGCTGTGGCAGGCGTGCAGGCTAATGGAGCGATCGGCCGGATCAAGCCGACGTTTAGTGACGCTGCTCTCCAGCGTTTCCGGTGTGGTACCGATAACCGCACTGTTCTTCAGCTCCAGCATATCGTGCTGAATAGCATGCAGCAGATTGTCCGCAGGGATATCAACAAAGGCAAAAACTTCCTCTGAGGATTCGATCTGCGAGAGTAAAAAGTGGTGGTCGCGCCCCAGCTTGCCCCATGAAGCCAGCAGCGGGTTTGGCAGGTCTTGCTCGCCGGCGTCGTTAAACAACCCGGCGGCATTATCAGGATCCCGGAATAACGAATATTCCGTTTTGTCGCGATAATGCTGCCGTTTACGGCTCTGCAATTTCGCCAGGAATGACTGGCTCTGAATGTCCCCCCAATAATAGCGGCACGGATTGGTGAACATCAGATGAATATCAATATGCTTGCCCAGCGCCTGCAACGCTTCCAGATACACCGGGGGCAACGCCGAGATACCGCAGATAAAGACCCGAGGTGGCAGCCCCGCCGGCGGGGTTTCCGCTTTCTCTAACGCGCTGATAAAACGGCGATACAGGTTGGCACGGTGCCATTCAGGCTGCCCCAATTCCTGAGTGTATTCGACCAACCGCGCCCATAACGGCGCTTGCCATTGCTGTGCCTCCGCCAGCCCATCAACAGGCTCACCCTGCTGCCAGCTTTCCAGCCATTGCGGGCGATACACCAGATATTGGTCAAACAGGTCAGCCACCCGACCGGCAAGCTGGTGGATTTTACGCTTGTCGCCGTCGTCGGTGAGGTAATGCTGAAGCGGGGCAAATTCAGGTTGGGTGAGCAGATCGGGCAACAGCCACATCAACTTCCAGGTCATGGCGTCTTTGCTGAAGGCGCTCTCTTTCGGGATCCCCGGTAACACCCGGGTGAACATGTCCCAGATGAAGGTGGCCGGCAATGGGAAAGCAATGTTGGCGGCAATGCCAAATTGTTCTGCCAGTTGCATCTGTAACCACTGCGCCATGCCAGGGCTCTGTACCAGCACCACTTCCGGTTGAAAAGGATCGGCCAATGGCTCTCTGGCTATCAACGCGCTGGTTAACGTTTTCAGCAAATCCAACTGATTGGAATGATAAACCCTAAACATTGGGAGCTCCCTTAAAACAAAATATCTGCCGGATCACTGGCGCATGCAGTACCAACGACTGAGTTCCGCCCACTGTCGCTGGGGCGTTTGTATTCTTACCGTCAGCCGTTGGCAGCTGGCTTGCGGGGTGCTTAGCCCTGCCTCACGTTGCCAACCGGGGCCCGGTAGCGGCAGCCCGACGTCCACGCGCCCGCTAGCGGCGAAAACTTCCAATTGCTGATGCGCCAACGACCAGGCCTGTCGATACTGCCACTGACGCTGGAACGACTGCAACAGCACCTGATGATACTGTAACAATCCCAGCAGCGACACCGCGAACAGTAACGCGGCAATCAGTACCTCCGGCAGGCTGAAACCCCGTTGGCGCCATAACGCTGCACCGGACGCGTTGCGCAGCTTACTCCGCACAGTCCACCTGCTTTTTTTCAGGGCAAAAATCCAGCCAACCGCCGGTTTCCACCCTCAGCCCGATGTCGCCCCCCGAGCCTTCTGGCTTGGTTCGTTGGTATAACCGCAACGGTTCCCCACGACCGACCTGCGCATCACCACGTACCAGCACAATGCCCGCCTGAGAGGATAATTTTGCACAGGCACGTAGCTCACCGGTTTGCTGGCACCACCAGCCGTTAGTGGCTAACCGCCCGCGCGGCCAGGACTGCACCACGCCCCAACTGAGCGCCGAAGCGGCCTGATTATAGGCCTGTAGATAACGCTTCTCGTCGGCGGCCAGCAGCAGAGCACTGTCCAGTTGGCGGTGCTGGGCATTCAACAGCATCAACCCCATCACCAGCAACATCATCACTGCCGCCAGGGTGCTGCCTCCCCGCTGCCCGCCAGCCTTCATGGCAGCGAGGCCATATTAACCGCCCACTGCAGGCTGTGTCGTATCCCCTTATCCGCTTTTGAATGGCCACTCAGGGCCAGCGTCACCCAGTTTTTACCGCTGTCGCCCGCATTCACCTTGATGCTGAAGGTTTCAATGCGCATTTCGTCGTTATCGAGCAGACGCTCCCAGCCGGTGCCACGGCAGTGACTTACGCCTCGCTGCCCCTCCAGCATGCCCTGCCGTAACCGGTATCCGAAGTAACCGGCGTCGGCACCGAGAGTTTCCCAGCGTCCGCTGCGGGTGATGTCATAGGCAACTATCACACAGCTGCCCGCCGCCTCCCCGGCCGCACGACTGATCAACAAGGGCTGCCCCTGGCACTGGCCTGCACAGAAACCGGCGCGGCGCAGATCTTTCTCAATGCCAAAGGCTAACTGCCGCAGCACCGATTCCAGCCGATAATGCCGACCGACATCAACACTGTGCTGACGCAACACCGGATAAGTTTTTGCCGCAGCCAACGCAATCAGGCTGCCAAAGGTCAGTGCCAGCATCACCTCCGGCAGCGTAAAACCGCGTTCTAGGGCTGACATGCCGCAATCCCCCTCAGGCTCACGTCTTGGCTGCATAACCGTAGCCGCCCCTTGGCTGACAGCACCAGGCGCAGGCTGCCGGCACCATTCCTGAGCAAAATATGCCCGGCCTGGGCATTGTTACGCAGGCCATAAAACCCGATATCTTTTTGGGTAAACCCCGCCAGTTGCACGTCCCGATAGTCAGGACGGAACACATCATCGCCGAGCGCTGCACAATCCACCGGCGCTTGACCGCTGCCGATGCACCAAGGATCGCCGGTTTTAAACCCCAGCAGCGCCGTGCGATTACGCCAGTTGGCGTCCGCCTGTAACCGGGTGAGAAAGGCCAGCAGCTGCTGCGCGGTATGCTCCAGTCGCAAAGCCTGTTGATAATGACGCCAGTGGCTAACGCCCCAACCGGTCAGCAGGCCCGCCAGGGTAATCACCACCAGCAGCTCAATCAGCGTCATGCCGCGCTGGCCCTCAATGTTGAAAATCATCTTGTCGTTCATACCGGCCAGTGTAACCAGAGGCACAGCAGGATAAAGAAGGCGTTTTCTGGCCTGAAGCACGCTGCGCAACCTTTCTATGAAACTGACGGGGAAACCCAATTAAATGCGAAGCAGAGCGCAGAAACAGCGGAGGTGAATCGGCAGAAAAAACCAAGGGCGCAACCAGTGCGCCCTTGGGGATCAATCATGAGGAAAAATCAGATGGCAACCGGTGCCTTGATGGCCGGGTGCGGATCGTAACCTTCGATTTCAAAGTCTTCGAAACGGTAATCGAACAACGATGCCGGCTTGCGCTTGATCACCAACTTCGGTAATGCACGCGGTTCGCGGGTCAGCTGCAGCTGGGTTTGTTCCATATGGTTGCTGTACAGATGAGTGTCACCGCCGGTCCAGACGAAATCACCCACTTCCAGATCGCATTGCTGCGCCATCATATGTACCAGCAGCGCGTAACTGGCAATGTTGAACGGCAGGCCGAGGAACACATCGCAGGAGCGCTGGTACAGTTGGCAAGACAATTTGCCGTCCGCCACATAGAACTGGAAGAACGCGTGGCAAGGTGCCAGCGCCATCTGATCCAGCTCACCCACGTTCCAGGCGGAAACGATAATACGGCGCGAATCCGGATCCTGTTTCAGTTGGTTCAGCACGGTGGTCAACTGGTCGATCTGACGACCATCCGCCGTCCCCCAGGCACGCCACTGCTTGCCATAGACGGGGCCCAGGCTACCGTTTTCATCCGCCCATTCGTCCCAGATGCTGACGTTGTTTTCCCGCAGATAAGCCACGTTGGTGTCACCATTCAGGAACCACAGCAGTTCATGGATGATCGAGCGCAAATGACACTTCTTGGTAGTGACCAGAGGGAATCCATCCTGCAAATTGAAACGCATCTGGTGGCCGAATATCGACAAGGTGCCAGTGCCGGTACGGTCGGCTTTAGGGGTGCCCTCGGCGAGCACTTTATTCATCAAATCCAGATACTGTTTCATTTGTTCCTCACGACAGTTGTTGCTGCGGGCGACGACGATACGCCCAAATCATCATAATAATACCGGCCACCACCATAGGGACGGACAGGATCTGCCCCATGCTGATAACGCCGTCAAACAGGCCAAGCTGGGCATCCGGCTGGCGGAAAGCTTCGACGATAATACGGAATGCGCCGTAGCCAATCAGGAACAGGCCGGAAACGGCCCCCATCGGCCGCGGTTTGCGGATAAACAGGTTCAGAATGATAAACAGCACCACGCCTTCCAACAGCAGTTCATACAGCTGGGACGGGTGACGCGGCAACACGCCGTATTGGTTCAAGATAGGCAGCAATTGCGGATCGGCGGCAGCCAGCGCCACGTCTTCCGGGCGTGAGCTTGGGAACAGCATCGCCCATGGGGTATCGGTAGTCACACGGCCCCAGAGTTCACCATTGATAAAGTTGCCCAAACGGCCAGCACCCAGGCCGAAGGGGATCAGCGGGGCAATAAAATCAGAAACCTGGAAGAAGCTGCGTTTGGTGCGGCGAGCGAACCAGAACATCACCAGGATCACCCCCATCAGACCACCGTGGAATGACATGCCGCCATCCCAGACTTTGAACAAATACAGCGGGTTATCCATGAACAGCGGCAGGTTGTAGAACAGTACATAGCCCACGCGGCCACCGACGAACACACCGAGGAAACCGGCATACAGCAGGTTCTCTACTTCATCCTTGGTCCAGCCGCTGCCCGGTTTGTTGGCCCGGCGTACCGCCAGCCACATGGCAAAAACGAAGCCAACCAGGTACATCAGACCGTACCAATGCAGAGAGACCGGGCCGATAGAGAAAATCACCGGATCAAATTTAGGAAACGCCAGATAGCTATTGGTCATCTATCACCACAACAAGTCTATTATTCTTCCCCATCCGGGGGCGGCAGGTGCCAAACGCGGTGAAACACAGCAGGAGCATTATTTTTCCGTTGCTTTCAGCGCAGTTGAGGAGGCGGATAATAGCATAAGCTTAACCGCCTCCGGACTGGCCTGCAGGGAAAAGTTCTGTAAAAAAATCAGTCAGCCCACGGCCTTACTTACCGCCGCGGATCAAACCACCCATGCCGCGCCGTTCCATAAATGCCGCTACTTGATGACGCACTTCGGTGGTCATTTGAGCATTCAGCACCCGCTGCACCAGTACTTCGGCGTCGGATAGCTCAATATGCCGCAGCAGATATTTAATGCGCGCCACGCTACGTCCGTTCATGCTCAGATTACGGTAACCCATTCCCACCAGCAGCAGCGCGCCCATCGGGTCACCGGCCAGTTCCCCACACAGGCTTACCTGCAACCCAACTGCCCTGGCCTGCACGGCGATCAGCTTAAGCACCTGCAACATGGAAGGGTGCAGGCTGTCGTACAGCGACGCCACCCGGGTATTGTTGCGATCCACCGCCAGCAAGTACTGGGTCAGGTCGTTGGTGCCTACCGAGATAAACTCAACGCGCCCGGCCAGATGCGGGATCATGAAGATCATCGAGGGCACTTCCAGCATGATGCCTAATTTGGGTTTCGGGATTTCATACCCCAGCATCTCTTCCACTTCTCGCCCTGCGCGGTCGATCAAGCGGCGGGCCTCGTCGATCTCTTCCAGGCTGGTGATCATCGGCAGCAGTATGCCCAGGTTGCCGGTACCGGCATTGGCACGCAGCATGGCACGCACCTGGATCAGGAAGATCTCCGGTTGATCCAGGGTAATACGGATGCCACGCCAACCCAGACAGGGGTTTTCTTCGCTGATCGGCATATAAGGCAGTTGCTTATCGGCGCCAATATCCAGCGTGCGCAGCGTCACGGGCTTATTCGGGTACAGTTGCAGCATGCCCTGATACTGGGCGACCTGTTCCTCTTCGGAAGGGAAGCCGCTCTGCAGCATAAAAGGGATCTCGGTGCGGTACAGACCCACACCGTCAACCCGCCCGCCCAGCAGTTTTTCATGTTCCGGGCTGAGGCCGGCGTTAAGCATTACCTGGACGCGCTCGCCGCTTTTGAGTTGGGCCGGTTGCTCAACGTCGTCTTCGGCCAGCTTGCTTAATTCAAGCTCTTCGCTGATCAGCCGTTGGTATTCTTGCACCAGCACCGGTTCGGGATCGACCAGCAGTTCGCCGCGATAACCGTCGACAATCAGCAGCCGCTGGCTGAGCAGCGCTGGCTGGATATCCGCCCCCATCACCGTCGGCACACCCATCGCCCGCACCAGAATGGCCGCATGGGAGTTGGCGGCACCGTCGCGCACCACCACGCCGACCAGTCTGTCCTGTGGCATTTCTGCCAACAGGGTCGCAGTGAGTTCATCGGCCACCAGCACAAAACGCGCCGGCCACTGGGTAGCGCCCTGGGTGGTGTCATCGAGGTGGAACAACAGACGCTGACCAAGCGCACGCAGATCGCTGGCGCGCTCACGCATATAGGTGTCTTGCAGGCTGGCAAACTGAGCCGCAAAGACCTCGATCACCTGTTTAACCGCCCATTCCGCCACGGAACCGGCATCAATTTCGGCAAACAGTTCGCGCTTGAGGCGCGCGTCGTTTAACAGGTGAGAGTAGAGATCGAAGATCGCCGCGCTCTCTTTTTGCGAACTGGCGGCAAAGCGCTTGCTGAAACGGCGGAATTCCGCGCCGGCTTCTTCCAGCGCCTGGGTCAGGCGTTCGCGCTCGCTGGCAGTATCGAGCGTCGAAGCCTCGTAGACTTGATCGAGTGACGGCTGGCTGCTGTCCTGCCAGCCTTCGGCCACCGCAACGCCTGGGGAGGCCGCCAGTGCGCGAATGCGCGTTTGACGATACTGACCGAAAATGGCGTTAAGCTGTGATTGCGAGAGGATCCCGGCCATTTGCGTGGCCAGGGTCACCATGAAGGATTCTTCGCTTTCGTCAAACTGACGCAGCTCACGCTGCTGCACCACCAGCACGCCCAGCAGTTGGCGGCGATGAATGATCGGCACGCCGAGGAAGGATCGGAAACGATCCTCTTTCACCTGGGGAATGTATTTGAAGCTGGGATGGCTCTGCGCGTCGGCCAGGTTAATCGGCTCCGCACGGCGTCCGACCAAACCGACAATGCCTTCATCAAAGGCCAATGCGATAGCGCGCCCACGCGGTTTTTTTAACCCGCGTGTCGCCATCAGGTAATAGCAGCGGCGGTCGTTGTCCGCCAGATAGATGGAACAAACTTCTGTATCCATTGCCAGACAGGTTTCATTGACCAAAAGATCCAGCGCATCTGTCAGGCTGGCCGCCGCGGCCACCTTCTCAACAATTTCTCGCAAGCGCGTGAGCATAGTCGGCTTAACTTAACCTCTCTTCCGGCGATAAGCGGGGGTCTGCCGCTGTGCTGCCTGCTCCTGCATCGGCATCACGGTGACGGCGAATTCTTTCATCACCCGGCGGTACACGTCACGTTTGAACGACACCACCTGGCGCACCGGATACCAAAAACTCACCCAGCGCCAACCGTCAAACTCCGGCGTGCTGCTGCGTTGCATATTGATATCAGCGTCATTGCACATTAACTGCAACAGAAACCATTTCTGCTTTTGGCCGATACAAACCGGCTTTGTGTCCCAACGCACCAAACGTTTTGGCAATTTATAGCGCAACCAGTTGCGGGTTGAGGCCAGGATGCGTACATCCTTTTTACTCAGCCCCACTTCTTCGAACAGCTCACGGTACATGGCCTGTTCTGCGGTTTCACCAGGGTTAATCCCACCTTGGGGAAACTGCCAGGAGTGTTGACCGTAACGGCGAGCCCACAGGACTTGCCCCTGACGATTACAGATTACGATACCAACATTCGGGCGGTAGCCATCATCATCGATCACCGGACTACCTCGATAAGCTTAAATTCGCATAGATACCCTGATTGTTTCACACAAGCTACAGGCGGTAAACCACTGCTTTGCGGCGCTGCAGACCGGATAACATTGGGATAACTCACAGATAATGGCAAAGTTATAAACATGCGAGGCGATTTACACGCGGTTTTATTCACTTTTTCTGTGGATAGGTGTGTGAAGAACTCAAGGGATAAGCCGGTAAAACTCTGGTGAGCCTAAAAACACCATAAAAATAAAAATAACATTAATCCTTTAAAAACATAAATATATATAATTATCAACAGCCCTATACAGAGCAAAAATGTGATCTATGTCCGTTTAGGATCTTACCCTGGTGAAAGATCCACCAACGTCGTTTTTATCCACAGATTATCCGTATGAGTTACGCACAAAACGGACAATTTCGCAAAAAAGTGCCTGCGTCAAGGCTGTAAATCGAACCAGTGATCGGTAAAAATTTGGGTTATCCCATAAATCTGTGGATAAATAGGTGTAAGATCCTGTTTATTGTCGGTGGCTTCAGGTGCACAAGCGTCGCCCGGAATTTTTCCTCTGCCGGCTGCGAGAAAAAAAGTCATGAAAAATCATGCTACTATTATTCTTTTCCCCAGTCCTTTCCCGCCAAGGTTCTCTGTGGACAAATACAGTACATTTTTCAACCAAATCTAACAGGCTGGTATTATGGCGTTTTTATCTCCTTTGCCCCCTCCTCCAGAAAACGAACAACAGCTGTTTGAACGGGCGCAGCAGCTTGCCGGCTGCCACCTGGGTGAACTGGCCGAACGTGCACAGTTGGCTATCCCCAAAGACCTGAAGCGAGATAAAGGCTGGGTTGGCATGCTGCTGGAGCAGTATCTTGGCGCCATGGCGGGCAGCAAGCCGGAGCAGGATTTCCCCGAGTTGGGCATCGAGCTGAAAACCATCCCGATAGACGCCGCCGGCAGACCGCTGGAAACCACCTTCGTCTGCGTGGCGCCCTTAACCGGCAACAGCGGCGTAACCTGGGCCAGCAGCCATGTGCGCCATAAGCTGGCGCGGGTGTTGTGGATCCCGGTGGAAGGCGAGCGGCAAATCCCGCTGGCACAGCGACGTATCGGTTCACCGCTGTTGTGGAGCCCGAGTGCCGAAGAGGAAGAAATGTTGCGCCGCGACTGGGAAGAACTGATGGATTTGATCGTGCTGGGTCATGTAGAGCGGATCACTGCCCGTCACGGTGAAGTGCTGCAACTGCGTCCCAAGGCAGCCAACAGTAAGGCCCTGACCGAAGCTATCGGCGAACAGGGCCAGCCGATCCTCACATTGCCGCGCGGGTTCTACCTGAAAAAAAGCTTCACCGGCGCATTATTGGCAAGACATTTCTTCATCTGATCCTTTTTGTTTAGGTCGCGTTTAGCTAATAGTGTCGCTGTATCAATAAACGCGTATAATTCAGCCTTTGCTTTTTATTAAGGTGTGGTTTGCCAATGTTCGAGTGGATTATGGATCCCAATGCCTGGTTAGCGTTAGGTACGCTGACCATTCTTGAGATCATTTTGGGTATTGATAACATTATTTTCCTGTCGCTGGTGGTGTCCAAGCTGCCGAAAGCACAGCAGAACAAGGCTCGCCGCATCGGGCTGGCCGGCGCAATGTTAATGCGTCTGGGGCTGTTGGCCTCTATCGCCTGGGTGATCCGTCTGACCCATCCGCTGTTTAGCGTCATGGACCACAGTATCTCGGCACGCGATCTGATCCTGCTGCTGGGTGGACTGTTCCTGATTTGGAAAGCCAGTAAAGAGATCCATGAAACCATCGAAGGCTCCGATGAAGAGCACCACACCAAGGTGCATGGCTTCTTCGGTGCCATCGTGCAGATTATGTTGCTGGACATCATTTTCAGCCTGGACTCGGTGATTACCGCAGTAGGCCTGTCCGACCATCTGTTTATCATGATGGCCGCAGTGGTGATTGCCGTTGGCGTCATGATGTTTGCCGCCCGCCCTATTGGCGAGTTCGTTAACCGCCATCCTTCCGTGAAGATGCTGGCGCTGGCGTTCCTGATCCTGGTGGGCTTCACCCTGATGCTGGAAAGCTTCCAGGTGCATGTGCCAAAAGGCTACATCTACTTCGCGATGTTCTTCTCAATGTCGGTCGAAGCGCTTAATCTGATGCGCAGCAAGAAAAAAACCGTCTCTGAGTAATTCCCCACGGGAGTGCGCGCCAGCCGCTCCCGTTATTATTTTCGCCTTCCGCCCTGCTCAGCGTCACTTTCTCTATAAAGATAAAGACTTATCCGAAACACGGCGCCGCCAGAGTTTGCTAATCTAAGAAGAAGCTTCTTTTTTGCATACATAACAGAGGATCCGCAGGATGAATAAGTGGGTAATGGCAATGTCTGCGTTGGTGATCACCGCCGGGTTGGCGGGATGTTCCAGCGATTACGTGATGGCGACCAAAGACGGCAATATGATCCTGACCCAGGGTAAACCGGAGATTGACCAGGATACCGGCCTGATCAGCTACAAAGATGAAAAAGGCAACAGCCGTCAAATCAACGGCGATCAGGTTTCACAGGTTATCGAACGCTAATCCCCGTCGGCTATCCTGCGTGATAGCCTTCCCCGCACTGAATCCACTTCCCCCATCTTCCCGGCTTGGTTATAGTCGGCAAAGGCGATATCACCGCCTTGCAGGTTGTTTGCCACAGCCTGCCATTTGGCTCCTGTTTCACCGGGCGGTACCGCCCGTTAGCGCTAACATGAAAGGAAGGCCGTTAATGCAATACCACCGTATTCCCCACAGTTCTTTAGAAGTGAGCGTGCTGGGACTGGGCACCATGACCTTTGGCGAACAGAACAGTGAAGCCGATGCCCATGCGCAACTCGACTATGCATTAGCCGCTGGCGTCAACCTGATCGATACCGCAGAGATGTACCCGGTCCCGCCCCGTCCTGAAACCCAGGGGCTGACCGAACAATACATTGGCAGTTGGATCAAGGCACGCGGCAACCGTGAGAAGATAGTGCTGGCCAGCAAGATTGCCGGGCCGGTCCGTGGCACCGACAGCAGCATCCGCCCACAGCAGGCGCTGGATCGCAAAAATATCCGTGTCGCGCTGGACGCCAGCCTGAAACGACTCAACACCGATTATCTCGATCTCTACCAACTGCACTGGCCACAGCGTCCGACCAACTACTTCGGCAAGCTCAATTATCAATACACCGATGATAAAGCCACCGTAACCCTGCTGGAAACGTTGGAGGCGCTGACCGAACAGGTGCGTGCCGGTAAAATCCGCTATATCGGGGTGTCTAACGAAACGCCATGGGGCGTAATGCGTTACCTGCAACTGGCTGAAAAGCACGAGTTGCCGCGCATCGTCTCAATTCAGAATCCCTACAGCCTGTTGAACCGCAGTTTTGAGATTGCCCTGGCAGAGATCAGCCAGCACGAAGGCGTCGAACTGCTGGCCTATTCCAGCCTGGCGTTCGGTACCCTGAGCGGCAAGTATCTGAACGGCGCCAAACCGGCCGGGGCGCGCAACACGTTATTCACGCGCTTTAACCGCTACTCTGCGCCACAAACGCAGTTGGCGATTGCCGAGTATGTCGCGTTAGCCAAAAAGCACGGGTTGGATCCTTCGCAGATGGCGCTGGCCTTTGTGCGCCAGCAACCGTTCGTTGCCAGTACCCTGCTGGGCGCGACCACGCTGGAACAACTGAAAACCAACATCGACAGTTTCGACGTGGTGTTGAATGAAGATGTGTTACAGGGGCTGGAAGAGATCCACACCCGCTTTACCATTCCTGCCCCATAAACAAGATGGGGCGCCTAATCAGCGCCCCATCCATTATTTTGCCCGCCGCTGCGACAGCCACAGTGCGCTAATCGCCAGTGCGAACACCACGCCAAAACCAATCCCCACGCCGACCACCGGCACGCTGATTTTGACCGCCAGAGAATACAACCCGAGCATCAGCAACATGGCGGTGTTCTCCCCCAGGTTCTGCACCGCGATCGCGTTCCCCGCCCCCACCGAGTTTTTGCCCCGCTCCTGCAATAGCGCGTTCAGCGGCACCACAAAGAAGCCGCCCAATACACCGATAATCAGCAGCAGAGCATAAGCGTTAAACAGGGTGGTTTGCAGCGCGAATATTGCCACCGCTACGCCGATCAGGATCCCGGCCGGCATACAGCGCTTCACCGTTTCCAGCGTGACGAAGCGCGCGGCCGCACCGGCACCGATCACAATCCCGACCGCCACCATGGCATTGAGCAGCGTCGGCGTGGCGTTATCGGCGATACCGAGCGCCACCGGCACCCACAGCACCAACAGGAAGCGCAGCGTGACCCCTGCGCCCCAGAACAGGCTGGTGCCAATCAATGAGAAGCGTGTCTGGCCGTCGCGCCACAACACCACACAGGCGTTGAAGAAGGCCCGCGTCATGGCTCGCGGCGTCCAGGAAACGGCAGGATGTGCCGCCGGCAAGCGCGGAATGTACAGGTTGGCAATCACCGCCGCCGCATAGACCACCGCACACACCGCCAGCGCCGCCACGATATGCCAGTCGGCCAGTATGCCGCCGGCCACCGATCCGATCAGGATCGCGGCAATGGTGGAGGCCTCCATCAGGCCATTGGCCTTGACCAGTTTTTCGCCGCTGGTGATCTCGCCCAAAATACCGTACTTGGCGGGTGAATAGGCCGCCGCGCCAACGCCCACCAGGGTATAGCCGAGAAAAGGATTGAAGCCGAAGCAAATCACCAGCGCACCGGCCAGTTTCAGACCGTTGGCCACCATCATCACCCGCCCCTTGGCGAAGCTGTCAGCAACCTGACCAACAAAAGGCGCGAGGATGATGTAGGTGGCGACAAACGCCATCTGCAAAATCGGCTGGCTCCAGTCGGGATAGAGCTGTTGCTTGATCAACGCCAGCGTGGCGAACAGCAGCGCATTGTCGCCGAATGCGGACAGAAACTGGGCGCAAATCACCGCAATCATGCTGCGTGATAGCAAGGGTGAATCAGTATTCAACGTCGGGTTCATCAGACAGTCTCCGGCTCTTCAGCCATGTTACGCAGAGTCACAAAGTCCGGTTTCCCGCTGCCGAGCACCGGTAAGGTTTTCAAAATACGGATATCACGCGGCACGGACAGCTCAGGGTTGCCCAATTCCCGCGCCACCTTCAACAAGGCTTCGCGGGTGATGCCGGCGTCGGTGGTAAACAACACCAACGCCTCACCTTTGCTGCTGTCGCTTTTCACCGTGGCGGCGTGCTGCCCCTCCGGTGCTACGCGCTGCGCCAGCAGCTCCACGCTTTCCAGCGAGACCATTTCACCCGCCAGTTTGGCAAAGCGCTTCACCCGACCGCGGATCACGCAGTACCCCTGCTCGTCCAATGTGACAATATCGCCGGTATCGTACCAACCCGGCTGCAGATTGCCGTGATCATCCTCTGCCGCCGGGGGCTCCAGCTCGCCCGGGCGTTCCACACGCAGATAGCCTTTCATGATATTAGGCCCCTTCAACTGCAAGCGCCCGCCGTTATCGATACCCGGCACCTTCATCAACCGCGCCTCCATATTCGGCATGATACGGCCGACGGTCCCCACCTTGGCCGCCAGCGGCACGTTGATCGACACCACCGGCGCGCATTCGGTCACGCCATAGCCTTCCAGGATGCGAATGCCATATTTGTCCTGATAAATCTGTTTGGTGCTGTCCGCCAACTTTTCCGCCCCGGCCACCACGTAGCGCAAACGAGCAAAATCATACGGGTGGGCAAAGCGGGCATAGTTATTGAGGAAAGTCGCGGTGCCGAACAGCACGGTGCAGTTGCGGTCATAAACCAGCTCAGGTACCACACGGTAATGCAGCGGGCTGGGATAAAGGAAAATGCGGCTGCCGGTCATCAGCGGGGTCAACAGCCCGACCGTCAGGCCAAACGAATGGAACAGCGGTAACGATGACATAAAGCGGTCACGCGGGGTGAAATCGGCGATGGTGCGGATCTGTTCAACGTTGGCCAGCAGGCTGGCGTGAGAATGCACGACGCCCTTCGGATTGCCCTCCGAGCCGGAGGTGAACAGGATCAGCGCCGCATCGTCCGGTTGCTGCGGCAGCATGGCGCGCGCCGGTTGGAACAGGTGACGCAGGATCCACAGCTTGTCCGCCAGAGTAATCGTATCTTTCAGATCCTCCAGGTACACCCAATTGGCCTCCGGCACCTGCTGTGGCAAATGCGTCAACTTGCCCTTTTCCAGGAACTGGCGCGAAGTGACGATGGTTTTGAGGCTGGCGGCGATCATGGCGCTTTTCAGGCCCTTGGAACCGGCGGTGTAGTTGAGCATCGCCGGAATGCGGTTGCGCAGGGAGGCGCCAAAAATAGCCGCTACGGTGATGGTCGCGTTCGGCAATAACATACCGACATGTTCGCCCTCGGCGGTAAAACGTTGCAGGATACGGCTGACGCCCAGCGCTTTCTTGGTCAGCGTCCGGTAACTGTCCTCCTTGAAGTTAATATCCTCGATACACGGCTTGCTGCGGCCATAACGGTGCTGCGCCGCCAGCAGGGCCTGAAACAGGGTCTGCGGCTCACGGGTATCCATCCGCGCCTGCATCATGATCTGGTGCAGCCGATCCCCGGCCAATGCACGGCGATCGCGGGCGCGCGGCGCTACCGGCATCGGCAGCGAGGTCGGCGGTAAAATACGGATGCTGATCTGCGGGAACCAGCGGATCCTGAACACCCCGGCCATGCGCCCAAAGGGACTGAACTCGGCGCCATCCAGCCGTATCGGTACCAGGGTCGCTCCGGATTTGGCGGCGATAAACGCGGCACCGTCATAAACCTTCATCAGCGAACCGGTAACGGTGATACGCCCTTCAGGAAACACCACCACCGGCCGCCCTTGCTCTACCGTGCGCACCAGCTGTTTGATAGCCATGGGTTTGGTCGGATCGAGCGAGACAAAGTCGATATAGGGCCGCAGCCAGCGCATAAACCAGCGTTCGCCAATACTGGCATACACGGCAAACACCGGCTTGATCGGCAAAAACACCGCCAGCAAAACGCCGTCGAGGAAGGAGATATGATTGGGGGTAATCAGCAGCTTTTGCTGATCGAAATGTCGGACGTCGCCCTCGACACGTACCCGGTACAGCAGGCGGAACAGCACCCGCAGTATAGAAAAGATCATGCCCTTCTCCCCTTGGCCAAGATGAGCGTAAATGGTTGTAGGGAAAAGAATACTATATGGCAGGCAAAAAAAAACCTACGCATCCGCGTAGGTTGGTGCAAATTAATATGGGTTCAACAAACAAGTTGCCGAAACTCACCAATCAATACCTCTGGGACGTTCAATTTACCCCGCTCCGGCAAAAGCCAGCCAGCGGGCAATCGCAACATTAAGGTGCAAAGTGTAACCAGGGGTGTAATTATCTATCGAACGCTCACTTCGACCAGGCAGCTCATGGCGTTCGGGCCCTGGGTTAACGGCGAGGTGCCGATATCCAGCGTCAATACGTTCGGGTTGCCAGACTGCTCCACCTCCAGGCGCTCGGCGCCGAAGCCCGGATCAAACCAGGCACCGGTGGCCATCAGTACCACACCTCGGGTGACACCGTCGGTAAGAGAAACGCCTGCCAGACAACGGCCACGCGCATTGCTGACCAGCACCTCAGTGCCATCGACAATACTGCGTTCTGCCGCATCTTGCGGATGCATATACAGCGTCTCGCGACCGGCGGTTTTATTGCCCTGCGCCAGCGGTGCCGGATCCATCTGGCTGTGCAGACGGTCGCTCGGCTGGATGGAAATCAGGTGCAGCGGCCAATCTTTGGCCTGCGGCGCACCCAGCCATTCGGCCGGCGGCTGCCACTGCGGATGCGGTGCAAAATCAGCATAACCGTAGCCGGCGATTTTCTCGCTGAACAACTCAATCTTACCGCTCGGGGTTTGCAGCGGATTGGCCTGTGGATCGGCGCGGAAGTCATCAAAGAACACGAACTCTTTCGCCGGTGCCGGCAGTTCGACATAGCCTTTGCGCCAGAAGTCCTCAAACTCCGGCCATGTCACGCCGGTGCCTGCCTGCGCCTGTCCGCACTGCTGATAGATAGATTCGATCCAGGCGCGTTCGTCGCGGTTCTCGGTGAATTGTTCGCGGTAACCGAGTCGCTCCGCCAGATCGGCAAAAATATCAAAGTCATTTCGCGCCTGATGCTGTGGCGCAATCGCCTGATGCATCGCCAACACATAGCGATCGCGCGATGAACCGCCGATATCGTTACGTTCCAGCGAGGTTGTGACCGGCAGCACGATATCTGCCATTTTGGCGGCCGGTGTCCACCAGATATCCTGCACAATCACCGTATCCGGCTTCTGCCAACCCTCCACCAGTCGGTTTAACTGTTGGTGGTGATGGAACGGATTGCCACCGGCCCAGTGCACCAGATGGATATCCGGATAATGCAGCGTCTCGCCGCGGAACTGGTAAGGTTCGCCCGGTTGCAGCAACATGTCACAGATGCGCGCCACCGGGATCGCCAGCCCGCAAGGATTGACCCCCACCGGCATCATTGGCCCCGGTGTATCCACGCGCGGGTTGCCGACGCCGTTCATTGAACCGTGCCCAAACGAGAAGCCGCCGCCCGGCAGCCCAACCTGACCGAGCATCGCCGACAGGGCAATCATCATCCAGTAGGGTTGTTCGCCACGGTGAGCGCGCTGAACGGAATAGGAACAGGTGATAAAGCTGCGCACGCCGATCAGTTGCTGTGCCAGCAAGCCGATGCGTGCCGCGGGGATGCCGGTGATCGCACTGGCCCACTCCGGCGTTTTCGCTACGCCGTCCTCGGTGCCGCGCAGATAACTCGCCAGTTGGTCGTAACCGGCACAGTGGCTATAAAGGAATGCCTCGTCCTGCGCACCCCGCCGCTGAATTTCATATGCCAACGCCAACATCAGCGCCACATCGGTATTCGGGCGGATCGGGATCCATTCGGCATTGACGAATGCCGGGCAGTCATCACGCATTGGACTGATGTTGATGACTGGGGTGCCTTTCTGCACCAGCTTTTGCAGCCACGGCTTGAGTGAATGCTCCGCCGCACCGCCGGAGGAAACCTGGGCATTTTTCAATGCCAGGCCACCGAAAGCCACAAACAGTTCGCAGTGTTCGACCACGCTCGGCCAACTGGTGACGCGCCCGGTCAATGGGGTGAAGGTGCCAATCACATAAGGCAGGAAAAACTGTGCGGCGCCCCAACTGTAGTTGCCCAACTGGTCAACACCGCCACCGCCGCCGAAATAAAAACGCCGTACCAGCGAGCGCGCATGATGTAAACGCCCGGCGGATGACCAGCCATAGGAACCGGTAAACAGGCCCGAGGGGCCGTAGCGATCGCGCACGCGACGGTTTTCTTCCGCTACCAGATCGAGTGCCAAATCCCAGTCCACTTCGACAAAATCTTCACGCCCCCGTAGCGTACGATCGCTGCCTTCACGCTTTTGCAGCCAGGAGCGACGCACGGCAGGTTTGCGGATACGCTTGTCGGAATAGGCCATCGGCGCGATGGAGGCGAGCATCGGGGAAGGGTCCGGATCGTCGGCGAACGGCTCACAACGGATAAGCCTGCCGTCTTCAACCACGGCGGTATACGCCCCCCAGTGAGCGAGCTGCGGATAACGTTTAATCGACATGCGGTTCTCAAACAAAAGTAGATACCCAAAAGTAACATTAGCCGACCTGCGCCGCCAAAGCACAAATGACTCTATTACTGGGTGCTACAGGTCTAAGCGCACGATAAATCGCCCATATCTGCAACAGCCGCCACAAGTTGCGATCGCCAGTGCTTGCAGCCCCGGGCTTTTTCCGCAAGACTGAGGAATGTAAGCGATTACCCAGGATGTATGACAGATATGGCTACCATAAAGGATGTTGCCAGGCTGGCGGGTGTTTCCGTGGCCACGGTATCCCGCGTAATAAACAATTCCCCGAAGGCCAGCGAAGGCTCACGCACTGCGGTGCAGGCCGCGATGGAACAACTGCAGTACCACCCAAACGCTAACGCCCGCGCGCTGGCGCAGCAATCAACCGAAACGCTAGGGCTGATCGTCTCCGACGTGTCCGACCCTTTTTTTGGCGCCATGGTCAAAGCGGTCGAACAGGTGGCCTACGCCACCCATAACTTCTTGCTGATTGGCAACGGTTACCATGAGGCGGAAAAAGAGCGTCAGGCAATTGAACAACTGGTGCGCCACCGTTGTGCGGCGTTGGTGGTTCATGCCAAAAAGCTGACCGACCGTGAGTTAAGTGGCTGGATGCAGCAAATCCCGGGGATGGTGCTGATTAACCGCACGCTGCCGGGCTTTGAATCACGCTGCGTGGCGCTGGACGACCGTTACGGTGCCTGGCTGGCGACCCGCCATCTGATCCAACAGGGGCACCAGCGCATTGCCATCGTCTGCTCCACCCACCAGATTTCCGACGCCGCAGACCGCCTGCAGGGCTATCTCGATGCATTGCAGGAGCATGGCATTGCGGTGGATGAAAAGCTGATCGCCTACGGCGAACCGGACGAAATCGGCGGTGAACAAGCGATGACCGAACTGCTCGGGCGCGGCAAAAACTTTACTGCAGTGACCTGCTATAACGACTCAATGGCCGCCGGGGCGCTGTCGGTGCTGAGCGACAACAGTGTCGATGTTCCTGGCCAGATGTCGTTGATTGGTTTTGATGACGTGCTGATTTCACGCTACCTGCGGCCACGCC
This sequence comes from Serratia proteamaculans, assembly GCF_008830365.1. Classification (GTDB taxonomy): domain Bacteria; phylum Pseudomonadota; class Gammaproteobacteria; order Enterobacterales; family Enterobacteriaceae; genus Serratia; species Serratia proteamaculans. The sequence goes on from NZ_WBKI01000007.1 coordinate 94,086, forward strand.
TGACCACTATTCGTTATCCGGTAGTGGCGATGGCGACCCAGGCAGCCGAACTGGCATTGGCGCTGGCCAACAACCAGCCATTGCCGGAGATCACCAATATGTTCAGCCCGACCCTGGTACGCCGCCATTCGGTGGCCAGCATCAATAACGTTTACGAGCAGAACTAGTCCAGTTCCCGGTGATAGACTCGCACCGGGCGGTCGGGGTAATCCAGCGCGTCGCCGATGTAATGCCAGCCGTGACGTTCGTAATAGCCGCTGAAGTCACTGTAGAGATACAGCTCGCTGAAGCCGGCGCCCCGGCTGTAGTCCTGCACATGCTGCTGCAGCCGTAAACCCAGCCCGCTACCGCGTTGGCTTTCATCGACATACAGCGCCGCCAGCCAGGGCGTCAGATCCTGGCGGCTGATCAAATCGCAGCGCCACAGGCCCACGGTGCCGACCAGTTTGTCTCCCAGCAGAGCAATAAAAGTGATGGGCAAATCCGCCCCACGCAGCCCACTGTCTACCACGCTGGCGAAAAATTCCCGGCTGCTTTCGCTACCAAAGGCCCGCCACTGCCAGTCGATCACCTGCTGTCGGTACTGTGGATAATCCGCCAGAAGCACAATGTTAATCATCTCCCCCCCTTTCCCGTTGCCCAAGATCAGTCTACGGGCGTTTGCAGACAACGCAATCCCGGCGACAAAAAGCCACGCAGCCAAGGGCTAACCCTATGCTAGACTGAGCATTATTTGCCACAGCGGATGTTGAAAGGGGTAAGCCATTGATGATCACCATGTTGGATGTTTCCATTCGCGCTGGGGTCTCTAAGGCCACGGTCTCACGCGTGTTAAATGGCACCGGCCAGGTGAAAAAAAGCACCCGCGACGCGGTGTTCAAAGCGATGGACGACCTGGGTTACCGCCCGAATTTCCTCGCCCAATCGCTGGCGAATAAAAGCTCCAACAGCATTGGACTGGTAGTCTCCAACTTCGACGGCCCCTACTTCGGCCGTCTGCTGCGTAAAGCCGCCAAGCTGATCGAAGCCAGCGGCAAGCATCTGATTGTCACCGACGGCCACGACACGCCGGAAGACGAGCTACAGGCAGTGCGACTGCTGGCCGATCGCCGTTGTGACGCCATCATTCTGTATACCCGATTTATGTCCGAATCTGCGCTGATGAACTTGCTGGGAAGCCTGCCGGTGCCGATCATGGTGATCAACCGCGATCTGCCACAGGCACGCGAGCGCTGCGTGTTCTTCGAACAGCAGAGGGCCGCCTTCCACGCGGTGGATTATCTGATCCGGCAAGGGCACCGCGAGATCGCCTGTATTACGGGGCCGATCGCCACGCCCACCGCTCAGGCGCGGTTGGCGGGTTATCAGCAGGCGCTTGATCATCATGAGATTGCCTTCGACCACGCCCGTGTAGCCTATGGCGACAGCAGCGTGCAAAGCGGCTATCAGGGTGCCCGCAGTTTACTGGCCAGGGATAGCGGCTTTAGCGCACTGTTCGCCTGCAACGACGACATGGCGGTCGGCGCCATGAAGGCGCTGCACGATGCAGGCAAACGCCTACCGCAGGATGTCTCCCTGTTTGGCTTTGACGACGAGCCCAGCGCCGCCTATTTGCAACCTGCGCTGTCCACAGTTTATCTGCCGATCGACGTGATGATCGAAGCCGCCATCAGCCAGGCTTTCCGCCTGATTAAAGGAGAGAATATACAGCCACTCCCTCCTTTCACCGGTGAACTACGGCTGCGTGAATCCGTGATACCCGGCCCCTACGCCAACTGATCCCTTCGGGCGCTGGCGCTGATTGCGCGCCGCGCCGCATTTCCCCCACTGCGATTTCCCTTGCCTGCCACTTAGTCGCATATTGTCACAATAATAGCCTTTACACTATATAGCATAAAAGCTATATTTGAGTGCAGCCGTCGAGCGATTCGACAACTGATTTTTATTTGGCAACCCAGAGGTAACGCATATGGCTAAGCCTTTAGCAAACCTAATCGAAAAGCTTGATCCCGCCGTGGTTGAAGCGGCGAGGCAGAAAGCGGACAAAGAAATTTTTGAATTGCGGCTGGCAATGCTGCGGGAAGAACTGGCGGTGTCCCAGGTGGAACTGGCGAAACGACTGGGCATCAGCCAGCCTTCGGTCGCCAATCTGGAAAAACGGGGTAGCGAAATTAAACTCTCGTCACTGAAGCGCTACATCGAAGCCATGGGCGGCACACTCTCGCTGGAGGTCCAACTGCCCAACGGTCAGCATCGACGGATGACGTTGTGAGACGGGCGCAGTTTTAAACTGCGCCCGAAGCACTCAGATCAGTTCCAACGCAATCAGCTCTTCAATGGTTTGGCGGCGACGGATCAAACGAGGTTCGCCGTTCTCAAACAGCACTTCCGGCAGCAGCGGGCGGCTGTTGTAGTTCGAAGACATCGATGCGCCATAAGCGCCGGTGTCATGGAACACCAGATAATCGCCGACCTGCACCGGCGGCAGTTCGCGGGTTTCAATACCGCCACCGGCCTGCTGGGTAAAGACGTCACCGGACTCACACAGCGGCCCGGCAATCACGGTATCGCGCAGCGGCTGGTTGGCGCTATCGCGGCCATCGGCCGGCAGCAGGGAAATATGGTGGTAACTGCCATACATCGCCGGACGCATCAAATCGTTAAAACCGGCGTCCACCAGCACAAAGTGGCGGCTGCCCATGTCTTTTACCGCGCGCACCTCTGCCACCAGCACCCCGGCTTCCGCCATCAGGAAGCGCCCTGGTTCAATTTCCAGACTCACCGGATGACCCAGATGGGCGGCAATACGCTCGCGCGCGCTGTTCCACAGGCCAAAATAGTGTTCGGTATCAATCGCCTCTTCGCCGTACTGATACGGGATCGACAGGCCGCCACCGGCGGAGATAGCGCTGATATCCTGACCCAGGTCGATCACCTGCTGCACCATGGCATCGCACACGCGCTCCAGATGCTGGTAATCCACCCCCGAACCGATATGCATATGCACCCCGATCAATTTCAGGCCGTACTGCTGAATTTTTTCCACTGCCTGCGGCAAATCGGCATACCAAATACCGTGCTTGCTGTTCTCACCGCCGGTGTTGGTTTTCTGGCTGTGACCGTGGCCGAAGCCCGGGTTAATGCGTAGCCACACCGGGTGCCCGGCAGAAACCTGGCCCAGTTGCTCCAGCATGTCGATCGAACCGACGTTGACCGGGATTTTCAATTCACTGACGCGCGCCAGCGTTGCATGATCCAATACGTCGGCGGTAAATACGATTTCGCTTGGCTCACCACCCGGCTGAAAACCGGCCTGCAATGCACGTTCAACCTCCCCCAACGACACCGAATCCACCTTGACGCCCTGCTCACGCATCAGGCGCAGAATATGAATATTCGAACAGGCCTTTTGGGCAAAACGGATCACATCAAAATGACGCAGTTGGCTGATGCGCTCGCTAATGATAGCGGCGTCATAGGCCCATACCGGGCAACCAAAACGCTGAGGCAAGGCCAACAGGTTAGCGGCATTAAGGGCAGTCGTCGTATCGTGTAAAGCACGTGGCATGGTGATATCCCCAAATCAATTGTAATTGCTGTAATACCCCAATATTGCCGCACTCTTTCTTGGGTGGAAAATATCTATTTAGCCAGAGTCTATTCATCTATGATATGGCTTTGCTCATTATGGACACTGCCGATGCACGCGATAACCCTGCGCCAGATTGAAATCTTCTATGCGGTGATGACCACCGGCAATCTGACCGAGGCCGCTGCGCTGCTGCAAACCTCGCAACCCACCGTCAGCCGTGAACTGGCGCGCTTCGAAAAGCTGATCCAACTGCAATTGTTCGAACGGGTGCGCGGCCGGTTATCTCCGACGGTGCAAGGCCTGCGGCTGTTAGAGGAGGTGCAACGCTCCTATTACGGTCTGGATCGCATCGTCAATGCCGCCGCCGGTATCCGCCAGTTCCAGCAGGCGCAGCTGTCGATTGCCTGCCTGCCGGTGTTCTCACAATCACTACTCCCCGCCGTGTGCAAACCCTTTATCGATCGTTATCCCGAAGTGAGTTTCAGCGTAATACCGCAGGAATCACCGCTGCTGGAGGAGTGGTTGTCGGCACAGCGTCACGACTTGGGGCTGACGGAAAATACTCTGACCCCGGCGGGAACCGAACGCATGACGCTGATGACCTTGAACGAGGTCTGCGTGCTACCGGCCGGGCACCCCTTGCTGGCAAAAACGGTACTGACGCCGCAGGATTTTGCCGGGCAAAACTTTATCAGCCTGTCGAATACCGACAGCTATCGTCAGTTGCTGGATTCGCTGTTCAGTGAGGAAGGCGTTAACCGCCGTCTGGTGATGGAAACCCACAGCGCCGCGTCGGTCTGCGCCATGGTTAAAGCAGGGGTGGGCGTGTCGATCGTTAACCCGCTGACGGCGCTCGATTACGCCAGTGATGGCCTGCACGTGCGGCCATTCAGCGTTGAAGTACCCTTTACCGTCAGTCTGATCCGGCCGCTGCACCGCCCATCGTCGGCGCTGGTCACGGCCTTTACTCAGCATTTGCAACAGCAAGCGGAGACACTCCCCGCCCGCCTGGCTGCGGTAATTACACGCTAGCCGGGCGCTTGGCGCGGCTGAAGGTTACCATGCAGAGCAGCAGCCCCAGCAGCGCAATCCCTGCAGCGGCCAGCGGTACGCTGGTCAAGCCCAGCCCCTGCGCAATCACCACACCGCCGACCCAAGCACCGATGGCATTACCAACGTTGAACGCGGCAATGTTCAGCGTAGAGACCAGGTTGGGGGCTTTTTTACCGTAGGTGACCACGTTGATCTGCAGCGCCGGTACGGCGGCAAACGCGGCGGCGGCCCATAGGAACAGGGTGATCTCTGCCGGGACCATCGAATGGCTGGTCCAACTGAACAGCGCAGCGAAACAGGCGATCACCAGGTAGGTACAGGTCAGTGTCAGCGGCAAACGCCAGTCTGCCAGACGGCCGCCCAGGATATTCCCCAGCGTCAGACCCACCCCCATCAGCAACAGCGTCCAGCTCACCCCATGCGATGAAACGCCGGTCACTTCGGTCAGCAATGGCGCAATGTAGGTAAACAGCGCGAACATCGATGCGGCAAAGGCCACGGTCATCAGCAGCGAAAGCCAGATGCCAGCGCCACGCAGCGCCGCCAGTTCTTTTTTCAGGTCGGTCGGTGCCTCGTCCTTCACCGTTGGCAGCTTGCTATACAGCGCCAACAGAGAGAACACACCGATCACCGCCACGGCCCAGAACGTCGAGCGCCAACCCAGTGCCTGCCCCAGCGCGGTACCGAGCGGCACCCCAAGCACGTTAGCCAGCGTCAGGCCGGTAAACATCAGCGCCACGGCAGAGGCCCGGCGGTTTGCCGGAACCAGGTTGGCCGCCACCACCGCGCCAATACCAAAGAACGCACCGTGACACAGGGCAGTGATAATGCGCGCCAGCATCAGGAAGTCGTAGCTGTAACCCAGGGCGCACATAATATTACCGAAGATGAAAATCACCATCAGCAGTAACAGGGTCTTTTTACGCGGTAGCTTCGCCGTCAACAGCGCCATGATTGGTGCGCCGATAGCCACGCCAAGCGCATAGCCACTGATCAACCAGCCGGCAGAAGGAATAGAAACCTGCAGGTCTCTGGCGACCTCAGGCAGCAACCCCATAATAACGAACTCGGTGGTGCCGATAGCAAATGCACTTAATGCCAGTGCGAGCAGAGAAACAGGCATGCGTAACGCTCCCAATTAACAAAGCCCCGGCGTCAGGCGCCCGAGGCCGGTAAAAACACACAAAATTATCGGGCAACCTGACAGGCTGCCCGTGGAAAAGGTCAGAGAGGGTGTTCCAAGAGCCAGGGAAATGTATTTAACCCTATAATTATTAAGTCTTATTCACTCTTTTCACGTTACAGAAATTACACCTCGCCCCACGAGTTAACCAGTGAGAAAGCCAGAGTAGCGCACAAAAAGCCCCCATGAGCCGACTAACCGCTTGAATGCGCTACCGATCAAAAATGTGTGAAAATATTACTGCCGTGTTAACGATATCAGCGCAGCGTCGCCCGCCAACTAGCATCGGTGGCAAACCACTCCACCAAAAAATCCAGCATGGTTCTCAGGGTCGCCGGCATCTGTCGGCGTGAAGTATAAATGCCGTAAATACCCATCGATTGAGGCCGATACTCCGGCATTAGTTCAATCAGATCACCACTGGCCAGCAGCGGCGCCGCCGAATAGTAAGGTTGCATCGAAATACCCGCCCCCTGCACCGTACCCGCCATCAATACCACCGACTCATTGGCACTCAGGTTGCCGCTGACCGCGACCGCCGACTTCACCCCCTGGTGATCAAAATGCCACAGGCTTTTACCGAAGTAGGAATAAGTCAGGCAGTTGTGTAACGCCAGATCCTGCGGATGACGCGGCGTGCCGTACGCCGCCAGATAAGCCGGAGAGGCACAGACCACCGAGGCACAAGAGGATAAAGGCCGGGCGATCAAATTGGGATCCAGCTCGTTGGTAATTCGCAGTGCCAAATCGATACGCTCTTCGACCAGATTCACCGTGCGATTATTCATTTGCAGATCCACCGCGACCTGCGGGTGGCGCTTCAGGTATTGGGCTACCGCCCCCACCAGCGCCGTCTGGCCCAGGGACTGTGAGCAGGTGATACGCAACAGACCGCGCAGCTCATCGCTCTGTTCCCCTTCAACCAAATCAATCTCACCCGCCAGCGCCAGCATCTGCCGACAACGCTCCAGCGTGCGCTCACCGGCGTCAGTCAGGCTAAGCTTACGGGTAGTGCGATGCAGTAAACGTGCACCGGCCCATTGCTCCATCTGAGCCAAATAGCGCGTCACCATAGCTCGTGACATTTCCAACGTTTCCGCTGCCGCAATCATGCTGCCACGGTCAACGATGGTGATAAAAACCTCAGCTGCGGTAATGCGATCCATGATTCGTCCGATTTACGCAATGAATAATTGCTCATTATCCGGTTTTTCTATCGCTTTATGCAACCTAACATCTATACAACATTTAATCGTTACCCAAGGACCTCTGACCATGTTTAACAAATCATTACTGACCCTGGCCTTCGCTGGCATCACTACCTTTAGCGCCTACGCCACTGCGGCTAACACTCTGACCATGGAAGTGTACAACCCAGGTGAGAAAAGCGTTTTCCCGGTGTCCTCTGAAATCATCAGCGGCAAGCACGAAGTGGCACTGATCGACGCCCAGTTCCAGCGTAATGACGCGGAAGAGCTGGTGAAAAAGATCAAGGCGACCGGCAAGAAGCTGACCACCGTTTATATCAGCCATTCAGATCCGGATTTCTACTTCGGTCTGGACGTGATTAAAGCCGCCTTCCCACAGGCGAAAATCATCGCTTCCCCAGGCACCATCGAAGAAATCAACGCCACCAAAGACGGCAAAGTGGCCTACTGGGGCCCAATTCTGAAAGACAACGCACCGAAAGCTGTGGTGGTCCCACAGGCATTGCAGGGTGACAGCTTTACCGTTGACGGCCAGAAAGTCGAAGTGAAAGGCCTGACCGGTCCAACCCCGGAACGCACCTACGTGTGGATCCCGGCGCTGAAAGCGGTAGTGGGCGGTGTTCCGGTCGCGGGCGACAATATCCATCCGTGGGTCGCCGATAACCAGACCGTTGAATCACGCGCACACTGGCAGCAAACGCTGGAAGGCATCAAGGCATTGAAACCGAAAGTCGTTGTCCCAGGCCATTTCCTGCCGGGTGCCGACCAGACGCTGAAATCCGTCACCTTTACCCAGAACTACCTGACCACGCTGGAAGCTGAACTGCCGAAAGCCAAAGACTCTGCGGAACTGGTGGCGGCAATGAAAAAGCATTACCCGAACCTGAAAGATGAATCCAGCCTGGAACTGAGCGCCAAGGTGCTGAAAGGCGAAATGAAGTGGCCGCAATAAGTCCATCTAAACCCACAGGCTAAGGCGTTACTGCTACCCCGCCCTTGAAAGGGGGCGGGTATAACGAGGAATTATTATGACCGGCACGACTCTGCATTACATTTTCGATCCGCTGTGTGGCTGGTGTTATGGCGCAGCCCCCCTGGTGAAGGCGGCCAAAACCATTCCAGGGCTGAACATCGCCCTACACGCCGGTGGCATGATGACCGGCAATAACCGCCGCCAAATCACGGACGAATGGCGTAATTATGTTATTCCGCACGACAAGCGTATTGCGGAGTTAACCGGACAGACCTTTGGTGAAGCCTATTTCAATGGACTGCTGCGTGATACCACGGCGATCATGGATTCTGAGCCGCCCATTACCGCGATTCTGGCCGCTCAGGCGCTGGCGGGACGTGGGCTGGATATGCTGCACCGCATTCAGGAAGCGCATTATCAGGAAGGTCGACGCATCGCCGATACGCCGGTGCTGGAAGCCCTGGCGAAAGAGCTGGGCCTGGCTTCTGCTCCGTTCATCGCCGAGATGCGCTTTAACGCCGGTGCACCGACCGCGCAGCACATCGCCCAAAGCCGGGCGCTGCTGGCCAAAGTTCAGGGCCAGGGCTTCCCGACCTTCGCACTGGAAGACAGCGAAGGTCAGCTACGCCAGATCCCGGCGGGCAACTATCTGGGTAATGTTGAAGCCTGGAAAGAGTTGTTGAGCGGTGCCGCCACCTGGGCGTAATGCCTGCGACAGTCCCCGGTATTCACGAAATTGAATGTCCGGGGCTGATTATTCGATCCGTACGAAACGCCCTTCTGCCCGTACGTTAAAACCAAAACCGCAGTCACCCTGGGTATGCATTTCCAACGCATCCGCGGTGAATTGCATCGTCACATCACAGGCCATCGCGTCCTCAGGCTCCCGTTGACGGTACAGCGCCTTGCCGTGTTCAATCGGTAACGCCGCGGCAAATTCGCCCATATTCGGCCCGTAATACAACCCCATCTGCGGCATATAATAGCCAGAGTATTGGATCAGCCAGCGGCCGTTTTGTGGCTTGACCTCCACTTCGCTCCAGACACCGCGCCCGGCGTACTGCCAGTAGACGCCAGCCGGTCCGCTCAACGGCGGCTGTTTCGCCAAACGCTGCTGCAACAGCTTCAGGTTATGCTGGGATTTACTGTCTTGCGGGGCCAGTTCCAGATAGGCACGCGCTTTAAGCAGTTCACCGGCACGCATCAGCGCCAGCGCCACATTGTTATAGGCCGTGGCGGTCGCCTGACGCTCCAGGCCGCAGAACTCACTCCAGGCGGCCTGATCGCGGAAAATATCGGCGGCTCGCGGGTAATCACCGCGCTGGTAGGCACTTTTCCCGAGTTCGGCATAGCTCGCCACCTTGTGACAATCGGCATCAATATCCGGCTCATCAATCTGTGCCATCGCTTGGCTGCTGGCGAGCGCGCCATAGGCCAACAGCAGGGGAACCCACGCCTTCATCACTCATCCTTTCCGCAGTAAACAAGCCCAATTTCGGCGCCAGTATAACCGCCATCCCTCCTGGCTTCACCTCTGACGATCCAACCACAATATTTCAAACGGTTAGCCGCGTTAAAACTGCTTACAGTCAGGGTTTGTTTGTTACCTGTCCCCGGCCCATGCTGAAAAAAATGCAGAATTAACGAGAGCCCATGAACACAAGCCCCACCCCCAAACACGCCGTCTGGCAGTTGATTAAGCCCTTCTGGGTTTCAGAAGAAAAACTGCGGGCCTGGTCGATGTTGATCGCCATCATCGCCCTGTCGCTCGGGCTGGTCTACATCAGCGTGCTGATCAACCAGTGGAACCAGGTGTTCTACGACGCGCTGCAAAACAAAAACTACCCGGTGTTCAAGGCGCAGCTGTGGCGCTTTACCTACCTGGCGCTGATCTTCATCGTGCTGGCGGTGTATAAAATTTACCTGACACAGGGTCTGCAAATGCGCTGGCGGCGCTGGATGACCGAAAAGTTTATGGGGAAATGGCTGGCTCATCAGGCCTATTACCATACCGAACAGCAACAGATCGTCGATAACCCGGACCAGCGTATTGCCGAAGATCTCAACGTGCTGACCCAGTACACGCTGTCGCTGTCACTCGGGCTGCTCTCCAGCCTGGTGACGCTGTTTTCGTTTATCACCATTCTCTGGCACGTCAGCGGGCCAATGACCTTTGTTATCCATCAGCATGCCGTCACCCTGCCCGGCTACATGGTGTGGTTCGCCCTGCTATATGCGGTGCTGGGGTCGCTGTTGATTTGGTGGGTCGGTAAACCACTGGTGCAGCTCGGTTTTAATCAGGAACGCTACGAGGCGAACTTCCGTTTTGGCCTGATCCGCATCCGTGAAAACAACGATGCTATCGCGCTGTACCACGGTGAACCCCGCGAAGCGCAACAGTTGGGCGATCGTTTTGACAGCATTCGGACCAACTGGGGGTCGATCATGCGTATCACCCGTCGGCTTAACATTGCCTCCAACTTTTACAGCCAGTTTGCCATTGTCTTCCCGCTGCTGGTGGCGGCACCGCGCTACTTTTCCGGCGCTATCCAGATGGGGGGCATGATGCAGATCGCCTCCGCCTTTGGTCAGGTGCAGGGGGCGTTGTCGTGGTTTATCGATGCCTTTAGCGATTTGGCGACCTGGAAGGCCTGCGTTAACCGTCTGGCCGGTTTCAACGCCGCCGTGGATCAGGTGCATCATCAGCAACGAGGCATTCAACTGCCGTCGGAGAACAACCAGCCAGTGATCCTCGACCGCCTCAGCCTGCAATTGCCGGACGGCCAAAGCTTGCTGGAACCGACCTCGATGACGCTGAAACGCGGCGATCGCGTGCTGATCGTTGGCCCGTCCGGCTGTGGCAAATCAACGCTGCTGCGTGCTATCGCCGGTATCTGGCCCTACGGTTCCGGCGCCATCGGCCGGGATGCCGCCAGCAGCAGCTTATTCCTGCCGCAGCGCAGCTATATTCCGATTGGCACATTACGGGAGGCGCTCAGTTATCCGCATCTCGCGGCAGGATACAGCGATGAACAACTGCTGAAAGTGCTGGAAAATTGCCGTCTGAAGCCTCTGCAGCGTTGGCTGGATACCAGCGCCAACTGGAGCCACCGCCTGTCGCCGGGTGAACAACAGCGGCTGGCATTTGCCCGCGCTATTCTGACCCGTCCGGATATTTTGTTCCTCGACGAGGCCACCAGCGCGCTGGACGATGAAACCGAGCAACTGATGTACTGCCTGTTGGTGGATGAACTGCCGCAGGTGACGCTGGTCAGCGTGGCGCACCGCAACAGCGTGGCGAAATATCACCAGAGCTGCTGGCGCTTTAGCCGTACAGAAGAGAATCAACCGGCGCGTATGGCACTTAGCCCACTGCCGGTCGCCAGTTGATCAACCGGGCGCTGCTTCCCTGGCAGCGCCCACTTTCCCTCAAATACCGTCCGTCTGCACGTCCTCACATTTTACCCGGCGTCTCTCGTGCCACAGGCTGGTCAACCCACGCTTGCCACACGCCAGCGCCAGTTCGCGGAATTCATCCAGGCTCAGCCCATCCCGTTCCAGCATCATCTCCGCCACCAATTGCATATTAACGCCCGTCAGTACCTCGCAATGCCCTTGCGCATCCGCCAACTCGCTGGCACAGCGAAACGGTGAGCCGCCGAGCATATCGGTAAGAAACACCACGCCGTCCGGCTGTGCTACCTCGGCCAACGCCGAGATCAGCGCGGCCTTTAACTCTGCGGTACTCATCTGCTCGGGAAAATTAACCGCAACGCAGTACGGCTGCGGCCCCACAACCTGTTCAACCGCCTGCAACAGCCCACTGGCGAAACCGCCGTGGCCGGTAATCACAATGCCTGGCATAAGCCTTTCCTCACAGTAAACCGATAAATTTGCCCACCACTCCAATCACCACCGTCACGCCAATCAGTTTTACCGGTGAGAAGCCACGCTTCATCAGGAAGAAAATCAGCAGCGTAAAGCACAGCGGCAACAGGTTGGGCATCAGTTTGTCCAGCACGTCGGTCTGTAGCGCCACACTGGCCTTACCGGCATGCATCACCAGCGGGGTAGAAAGATGTACATAGGAGGCCACCAGCGCGCCGATCACCGTCATACCGACAATCGAGGCGGCGTGGGATATTCGTCGGGTATGGGTTTTCAGCAGTGCCAGCGCGCTGGTACCAGCCTGATAACCATAGTGAGCCAGCCCGAAGCGCAAACCGAAGTGAAACACGTTAAACAGCAGCAGGAAGACGATCGGCCCGAACAGGCTTCCCTCCAGCGCCAGCGAAGCACCAATCCCGGCGCAGATCGGCAACAGCGTTAGCCAAAACAGCGCATCGCCGATACCCCCCAGCGGGCCCATCAGCGCCACTTTGACCGCACGGATGGTGGAGATCTTCTCTTTGTTTTGCTCCATCGCCAGCACCAACCCGGAAAGGAAGGTGACGTCAAACGGATGCACATTGATAAACTCCATGTGCATTTTCATCGAGTTGGAAAGATCCTGCGGATTGCGGTGGATCTTGCGCAACGCTGGGATCAACTGATACAGCCAGCCGCCGGCCTGCATGCGTTCATAGTTGAACGACGCCTGCAGCAGCAACGAGCGCCAGGCCATGCGATTAATATCACCACGGGTCAAGGCCTCGGCGGGCTGGCTGTCGACGTAGTCGTCCTGCTCCACCTGACTGGTGGCCAGTGCCTGCGCCATACGTTTTTCCGCTTTTTGCGCCAGCAGATCGTCAGAATCATTAAATGCCATCTTCAGCATCCTCCTGGGGTACAGGTTGTTTGAGCGGGTCCGCACCGGCCCGTTGACTGTTAAAGAAATCGATCAGGGCGATCGCCAGCGCACCCAGCGCTACGGCCAGGATCGGCAATTTCAGGAAGGTGACGGAAATAAAGCCGAGGATGAAGTAGGCCACGTAGGTTTTTTTCATCATCACTTTCATCAGCAGTGAGAAACCAATCGCCGGCATCATGCCACCCGCCACGGCCAGGCCATCCAACAGCCAGACCGGGGCCTTTTGCACCATGGCGCTGGCCGCGTCGGCACCGAAATAAATCGGCAGAAACGCCACCACAAAATAGAACGCGAACAGGATGGTAATACCGAGATAGTTCACCCGTTCGATACCGCGCCAGTTCAGCTCTTTCACCATGCGATCGCAGCGGTGCATCATCGGTGAAAACAGGGTGAACAGCAGCGTGATACAGCCCTGTACCGCAATCGAAAACGGTACCGCCACGCCAATCGCCACCTTGGGATCGGCCTTGGTCAGAATGGCAAACGCCGTACCAATCACCCCGCCAATCACCACGTTCGGCGGCTGAGCCCCCGCCAGCGGCACCATGCCCATCCACACCAGTTCCAGCGTGCCACCCACCAACAGGCCGGTGTAGACATCCCCCAGGATCAGGCCGACCAGCGGCCCCAGTACTACCGGACGGTGAAAGTGGGTCAGGCCGTCGAACAAGTCGACCCCCGCCAATCCGGCCAGCAGTGCAATCAATAACGCATCAGTTAACATGGTTTCCCCCGAACTCAAAACAGCAGTTTGCCGATCGCCTCACCCGCTTCATCCGGCACCCGGCGCACCTCACATTCGACGCCCAGCGCCGCCAGCTCGCGAAAGGCAGCCACGTCACCGTCATCCAGCGAGACCGTTTTATGCACCTGCCGCTTCCCCTCGGCAAAATGCATGTTGCCGACGTTGACGAAACGGATCGGCACCCCGCCCTGCACCAGCCGCAAAACATCCTGCGGCGTTTTGCACACCAAAAAGATCTTCTGTCGGTCTGCCGCCTTGTGGATCACATCGATGGTTTTCTGCAGCGTGAAGTAGCGCGTCTGCACCCCCTCCGCCACCACCATGTCCATCAAGTTTTGCTGTACCGGATCGGCTGCCGCTTCGTCATTGGCAACCACCACCAGATTGGCTCCCAGGGTGTTGGTCCAGGTGACGCCGACCTGGCCGTGCACCAGTCGGTTATCGATACGGGTCATCAAGATATTCGGCATTTCAATGCACCTCCGGATAGCAGGCGGCGTGATAATCATCGAGCACCTGCGTCACCTTGTGCATCACCCAGTCCTGCGGATCGTCGCTCAGTTCGCCGGCATTCATCGCACGCGCCTGATCGGGCAAATATTGGCTTAGCAATGCCAGCGGCACCGGATTACAACGCAGGTTGTCGATCAGGCACTCTACCGCCTGCTGGACCTGTGGCTGCGGCCAGTAGTAACGCACCCGGTCACTCAGGCTGTAGTGGCGATCAAGGTACTGTTGATGCGGGTTACCGTGGTAATAGCGGCTCCACTGCTGCGGTTGCTCGCGCATCACCTGTTCCAGCGTGGCACACAGCTGTGCCGACTGATGCTCACCCAGCCATTCTCGTTCGATATGATCCAGGGCAAACAGGGCTTCACGCAGGGCAAAGGTCAGCGCCGGGCCGACTTTCAGGATGGCGAAATGGTCGCCCACCAGTTGCCGGTAGGCCTGTGGGGGTTGGTAATCCGTTGAGTGCGCTTCGTAGACCATTCCCGGTTGCCGTTCGATAAAACGACTCAGTTCATGGGCCCGCTGCGGCTGATAGTGTTCCACGCTGTGATGATCAAACTCCACGCCCGGCTGTACCACCAGCGCAATGGTCCGCGTCCAGGCATCAACCAGCTCCGCCCGCTGCCAGGCCAAGCGATGCACCTCAAGGGTTTGCTGTACCGCCTGCGGTGTAGTGACCTGCATGCCTTCCAGCGCTTCCTGCGCACCACCCGGTACCGGCACTTCGGTACCTATGACATACACCGGTGGCTCACCGCCGCTTGCCTGCCAGGCGCGCTCCGCCACGGCACACAGCCGCGCAGCGCGAACGGCCACGGTTTCATCATTCAGCGGGAAGGGATCGCCGACGCAGGACATCGAGCAATCGAGGTGAATTTTGCGAAAACCGGCGCGGACATAATCGTCGATCAGCGTTTCTGCCAGCTGCATCGCCTCTTCCGCCGGTCGATCCTGCCAGGCATTGGGGCCGAGATGATCACCTCCCAGCCACAGACGATCGCGCGCCAGCCCCACTTCATCCGCCAGTTGCCACAGCGCATCGCGGAACTGCTGCGCCGTCTGGCCGGTGTAACCGCCAAACTGATTGACCTGATTCGAGGTGGCCTCAACCAGCACCGGTGTGCCGCGCGCTTTGGCCTGCCGCAGGGCCGCTTTCAGCACCCAGGGGTGAGCGGAACAAACGGAAAATACCCCAACCGGTTTTCCGGCCTTGTGCTGCTCAACAAGCTGTAACAACTGCTGCATGAATCCCCCACGCAGGCGCCGTACTACCGATCGGCGATGACAACCTCCACGCCCATCTCGGTTAACGCCCGCTCGTAATCGTCCGGAAGAAGGCTGTCGGTAATCAGCCGATGAATTTGTCCGGCTTCGCGAATCATGCAAAAGCTCTTGCGACCAAACTTGCTGGCATCCGCCACGGCGATAATCTCGCGCGCCACCTCGCACATCACGCGATTGAGGTGTGCCTCACCGGGGTGAGGCGTGGTGATACCGGCAACCAGATCGAAACCGTCGACCCCCAAAAACAGTTTGTCGAAGCGGTACTGGCGCAATTGCTGCTCGGCAGCCGGACCGTAGAGCGAGTAGGAGTTGCGGCGCACGCTGCCCCCCAGCACCATCACCTCTGCCCCATCGTTACCTGAAAGCTCATAAGCAATGTTCAGCGCATTGGTCATCACCACCAGATCGCGTCGTCCTTTGAGGAACGGCACTATCTGGGTGGTGGTGGAACCGGAATCAAGGATCAGCGCATCACCATCGCGCACATAGCTGGCCGCTACACTGGCGATCTGCGACTTCACATCGCGGTTTAACCGCCCCTTGTCATGCAATGGGCGATCGAAGGCGAATTGCTGATTGAGCATCGCGCCGCCATAGGCTCGTAGCGCACACCCTTTTCGTTCCAGAAAGCGCAGATCGTTGCGGATCGTCACCGTGGATACTGCAAACTGTTTGCTGAGCTGCTCCACGCGCACGCTGCCGTGCTCGCATAACAGATCGATAATGTGTTCACGTCGCTTTGCGGTATTCACTGGCATGAGCTGCGGTCCTCAGGTTTCCGGCCGGGCCGGGGAGAAGATGGCTTTCGCTCTACTGCGCTGGCATTACAGCAAAGCGAAAGCAATGAAATTGTGATCGGGGTTACAGCGCTGTTTTAGCAGAAAAAGAGGTTAAAAACCTTTCGGATCGAAATGAAATGAAAATATTGAGAAGCAGTGAAAGGCAAAATGAAATCTCAGCGCGCGCACGGCTGCCGGGCTGAGGAGCCCGAAGTGCAGCAGAAAACGAAAGGGGTAACACAGCGGCCCGGCCGGCTGACTTTTAGTTCATCAGGTGATCGGGATCACATAATAACAATTATGCCTCTCCGGCATCCCGCCGCCGACGCCTGAATGGGGCAGGTTCCGCTTAATCGCCCTCTTGTCAGATCAGGGCTTCTTCCCTACACTTGCGCGCAGATATCGGCCCCCTGCCGGTACGTAAGCGTTAACGTCAATCAACGCATCATGCCGTGCAGTATTGATTGACTGCATGCCCTGGTGCGAGGAACTGATGCCCCAATCCGCTTTATCCCCAACGCCTGCCGCCAACAAGCGCAGCCGTTTACGCCACCCGCTGTTACTGATCACCGGGATTATGCTGGTTGCGGCCAATCTGCGCGCCGCACTGACCAGCGTGGGCCCGTTGCTGGAACAGATCCAGCAGCAGTTGTCGCTGTCTGCCACCTCGGCCGGCCTGCTTAACTCGCTGCCGCTGATCCTGTTTGCCGTGCTGTCACCAGTGACCCCCAGCCTGGCCAAACGTATGGGTATTGAACGTACGCTGGGTATGGCGCTGTTACTGTTGATTGGTGGCATTGTGCTGCGTTCTCTGCCGCAAACCAGCATGCTGTGGCTGGGCACGGTATTGATTGGCGCTGCCATTGCATTTGCCAACGTAGTATTGCCGACGCTGGTAAAACGCGACTTCCCAAGCCGTGCCGCCGCCATGATTGCCGGTTATGCGGCGGTGATGTCACTGGTGGCCGCCACGGCCTCCGGTCTGGCAGTGCCACTGGCGGCGTTGAACAATCTTGGTTGGCGTTTTTCCCTGCTGTGCTGGAGCCTGCCAGCCCTGTTGGCGCTGATGGTCTGGCTGCCGCAACTGCGCCGTCCCGCGGCTTCGGCAACGGCTGATACCTCGGCGCTTCAACCTGCGCCGTCCCGTTCTCCCTGGGGTAGTGCACTCGGTTGGCAGGTGGCTTTATTTATGGGCTTACAGTCCATCACCTTCTACACCATTATCGGCTGGTTCAGTGCCTTTGCCGCCAGCCACGGCACCTCGCCACAACAGGCGGGTTTTGAGCTGTTTATCTATCAGGTGGTGGCGATCGCCGCCAACTTTGTCATGGTGTTTATTCTGCCGCGCGCACGCGATCAGCGGGCTATCGCATTGTGCAGTTCATTGCTGATTTTTACCGGCGTCGCCGGTTTGCTGTTGATGCCGGCCAACTCGCTGGTGTGGTTGATTTTTGCCGGGCTGGGGGCGGGAAGTTCCTTGGTGTTGGCGCTGTCCTTCTTTGGTCTGCGCAGCAGCCACCATCATCAGGCCACGCAACTGTCGGGTATGGCGCAATCGGTAGGCTATTTGCTGGCGGCGCTGGGGCCCACGCTGTTCGGTCTGCTACACGATCTGACTCAGGGCTGGCGGTTGCCGCTGGCCATTCTCTTGGCCCTGACGCTGCTGCAAATGCTGTTCGGCATCCTGGCCGGGCGTAATCGGGTTATTCGTTAACTGTGGGGCGGGCGGGTCGCTCTGCGGCATATTCTTCCGCGTCGTCCTGCCAGAGGTCGTTAATAAAATCCTGCTGTTCGGGCGTCAACTGCCAGGAAGGGGGGATCTTGACCGGGCTATCATCCCGGGCGCCCCCCATTTTCTTTACGCGCTTCTTGTCCATCAATAGGTTCCTAAGTAAACAGCCAATAAATCACGGTGGCGACGGCCAGCCAAAATACTCCGCAGCCGATAAATACGCACAACCAAGCTTTACGTTTGATATCCACGTCATCCTTGCTTATCACAGCCGCCCCAACCAATAGATTAAACTAATCAAAATGTGATTATTGATCTGTTTAAACGATCAATAAAGAAGTTTATTCCTATAGATATTTATAAAAGTTCTGCTAACCGTGTACCTAAAGTCAGGTATACAGCTGAAAGACATCAGGATTTATCAGGTCTTTGGCGATGGATCCAGGCTCAATGAATGGATAAGGAAGCAGTGTGTCACAAGCGGATTGATCAAAATTAAACCGCCGGTAAATAAACGAAAAATCAATTAATTGACTTCTCTTAAGCGAAATTGACAATGAATCAGGCTGAGTGGGATGTGGAAATGAATGGATATGCTGGTGTCGCGGATAGCATCGTGCGACTACGAAGCAACACTCGGACCGCTAACGCAGCCCGAGTGATCTGATTCAGTCAATTTGTGAAACGGAATCCTTGCTGGCACGTTCACGATCGCTGCCGGTCAATTCACTGAGCTGCCCATCGCGCATTTGCAGTAGCCGATCGGCATGCTCGAAGTAATGGTCGTCATGGCTGATGGCAAACACCGTTTTACCCAATGCACGTAACTGCGGTAGCAGTTCACGGTAGAAGGTTCGGCGAAATTGTGGATCCTGATCCGCAGCCCATTCGTCCAACAGCAAAATATCCCGTTTTTCAGCCACCGCCAGCAGCAGTGCCAGGCGTTTGCGCTGCCCCTGCGACAGCTGTGGATTGGTCACCCGCAGGCCGTCAAACTGCAGTTTGCTCTTCATGTTCAAGCGGTTAAGCCAGCTTTCCACCAGTTCGGCGTCCGGCTGTTCACCCTCAGGCCCCTGTAAATGATGAAACGGGTGAAAGTCGGTAAAAATGGCGGAGAACAAACGGCGGTAGTCAGACATATCGATCGGAGTTTGTGGCACACCATCCAGCAAAATCTGCCCGCTGACCGGCTGATACAACCCGGTCAGCAACATCGCCAGCGTCGATTTACCGCTACCGTTGCCACCAATCAGAAATACCAGTTCGCCACGGCGCAGCGTCAGGTTGAGCGGCCCGACGGCGAAACCGGTTTTTTGCTCCGTAGCACCATAGTGGAATACCACATCACGCAGTTCCAGGGTTTGCCAGGCCTTGGCTGCCACCGCGGGGAACCCGGGTTGATAATCGGCCAACCGCAGGGCTTTGACCTTGCCGAAGGCCACCTCGGCACCAATCAGCGTCGGGAACGCCCCCACCGCCTGCAACAGCGGGGTTCGCAGGAACAATAATGTCAGTGAATAGGTTGCCGCGACCGGGGTATCGGCCCAGCCCAGGCTGTTGGCCATATAGAACACCAGGCCAATTGCGCCCAACATCATGATATTCGACCAGTTCACCGCGCTGAGATGGTATGTATCGGCACGGATAATATGGTGCCGATAATCTTCGGCATCCGGCTGATAGGCCTGCTGATACAGCGCTTTGGCACGATCGCGGTTCAGCGCCAGCTCTTTGCGGCCGTCAATCGCCGATTGGTAGTGTTCATAAAGGCGCTCTTCAGCCTCACGTACGCTGGTCAGATGACGATACACACGCGATACCAGACACCCGCTGCCAAATACCGTCACCGCCACCCAAACGGCAGTCACCGCCAGCATCTGTGGCGACAACCAGCCCAGATAGGCTGCCGAGCCCAGGGTCAGAACCACACCTTGCACCAGCTCCGGCAGGCGAACAAAGGCAATGGTGATATTGCGAATATCACTGGCCAGGCTCGCCAACAGCGAAGCGCTGCCCAGTTGCTCTATCCGTTCAATATGAGTATCCAGGATCTGCTTCACCAGTTGGCCGCGCAGCCGGAACACAAAATGATGGCCGAGCGTCGTCAGCGCCAGCTGTGAGCCGAGCGTGACCGCCATCAGCAACGCCAGCAGCCCGAGGAACTCCGGCAGCACGGCCAGAGAATTGCCCGCCACCGCCATCAGCCGCAAATTTATAAAGGCGATGATGCCTATGCCCAACGCCGCACTGGCCATGGTCAGCGCCATGACCGCCAGAAACGGCCAGCGATACTGGTGGTAAACCACCCGTAGCAACTCCATGAAGAACCCTTAGCCTGAAATCTTGAGATGGCAGGCATTGTAAGCGGCCAAAAAGTGATATCAATAACAATTCTCATATTGTCGCCGGCGATTGATTCCTGAACCTGAGGATTTACACTGGCTGTTACTCTGGGACGAGGAAAACCCCCATCGATGTTGCCCACACATGAATACGCCAACGACCTGATCCTGTTCGCCCTGATTGTTGATTGCGGTTCTTTCAGCAAAGCCGCTGAAACCGCCGGCATCACCAGTTCGGTGGTAAGCAAACGTATCGGCCGTCTGGAGAAATCCCTCGGTGCACGCCTGCTGTACCGTACTACCCGTAGCCTGACGCTGACCGAAAATGGCCAAAGCCTGTACCGTCAGGCCAAAGAAATCGGCGCAAAAACACAGGAGGCCCTGAACGTCATCAGTGAAAACAGCGATGAGCTGACCGGCGTGATCCGCATGTCGGTGCCAACGATTTCGGGGGAATTGTTGCTAAGTGAAAGCGTGGCGGAATTCTGTGCTCATCATCCCAACCTGAAGGTTGAAATGCGGTTGGAAAATCGCTTTGTCGATCTGGTTAACGAAGGGATAGATCTGGCGATCCGCACCGGTACCCTGCCGGACTCCAGCCTGATTGCCCGTCCGATCCTGAATTCCCGCTGGGTGATCGTTTGCTCGCCCGGTTATCTGCAACAATATTCTGAGCCGCAGTCCGCCGACGACTTGCTCAGGCATAACTGCCTGACCTATACCTATCAGGAGAGTGGCACCGACAACTGGCTGATGAAGCAGCCGGGCAGCAACGAGATTTATGAACTGCAGGTCAATGGCAACCTGTCCGCCAATAACGCCCGGGCGATCCGCAAGGCGGTGATCGGCGGTTATGGCATTGCCATGGTGCCACGCTGCATGGTGTACGAGGATTTGCAGGATGGAAAGCTGGTGGAAATTTTGGCCGGCCACTGTGGCAAGGTATTAGGCATTTATGCGATCTATCCTTACACGCGCAATTTACCGTTAAAAACCCGACTGCTGATCGAACACATCATCACTTCCTACCAAAATATCAGCCATTATTTTTGAAGTGGGTCACCTAATCATTCTGCGCGGGCTCGCCAGCGAGCCGCCGGAATTACCCTGTTTTTGAAGATAATCTATTGATAATTGTTGTGTAATCAATGTGACCCAGCACATTAATCACACAATAAAAAATTATATCTATTTGATTTTTAATACAATAAAAACACCCCCGACCATTAGAAATTGCTCCGCAGAGTCACTCTACCGCCCCACATTTCCCTACGGGAAAATTGCACAATAGAACATCAGCCAGCGTTGTGATTAGAATGAAAATGTTGCGGTAATTAACCTTTCGGCTACATACCTCCACAAATAACAATAATAACGCTGAGGCTCTTATGTCCCTATTTTTCAGTATTGCGCCCATCATTTTGCTAATTTGGATGATGACCAAAAAGAACGGTGTTCCTTCTTATATCGCGCTGCCCTTAACGGCCGCCGCCGTGTATGCCATACAGATGTTTTGGTTCGACAGTCTGCCTCTGCTGCTGCACGCCAATATCATTACCGCACTGGTGTCAGTTTTCACCCCGATAACCATCATCGCCGGCGCGATTTTGCTGAATAAACTGATGCAAATCAGCGGTGCGGAAAACGTGGTTCGTCGTTGGCTGGAAAATATCAGCCCCAATCCTGTTGCTCAGTTGATGATTATCGGTTGGGCATTCGCCTTTATGATTGAAGGCGCCAGCGGCTTCGGCACGCCAGCCGCCATTGCCGCGCCCATTCTGGTCGGCCTGGGTTTTAACCCCCTGCGCGTGGCTCTGTTGACGCTGGTGATGAACTCGGTTCCCGTCTCATTCGGCGCTGTCGGTACCCCCACCTGGTTCGGGTTTGCCAATTTGGGGTTATCCGACGCCAACCTGCTGGAAATTGGCCGTCAGACAGCGTTGATCCACTTTTTCGCCGGATTTGTTATCCCACTACTGGCGCTGCGCTTTATCGTTTCCTGGCGTGATATTCGCCTCAGTCTGCCGTTTATTTTACTCAGCGTCTTAAGTTGCACGGTGCCTTACCTGCTGCTGGCACAGGTTAACTATGAATTCCCGGCACTGGTGGGTGGCGCCATTGGCCTGATGCTGTCGGTTCTGTTAGCGCGTGCCGGCATAGGCCTGTCCCGCTGCGAAGGCAAAACCGCGCCTCAACCCGTGCCCTTCATTCAAGTGATTAAAGCCATGACCCCAACCCTGCTGCTGATTGCTATTTTAATAGTGACGCGCATTCATCAATTGGGGATTAAGGCCTTACTCAACAGCACTGCCCCTTTATGGCAGGGCAAACTCAGCGGGCTGGGCGAGTTACACGTCAGTGATGCCCTGATCGTTGAATTGCAGCAGGTATTAGGCACTTCTGCCGCCGCCAGCTACAAAACGCTGTATGTACCTGCTCTGATCCCTTTCCTGCTGGTGGTCTTACTGTGTATTCCCCTGTTCCGACTGAACTGCGGGCAGGTAAAACAGATGTTCGCAGAGACCGGCGGACGCGTGGCCAAACCCTTTATCGCGCTCTTTGGCGCTTTGGTAATGGTCAACCTGATGATGCTGGGCGGTGACAATGCGCCGGTGATCCTCATTGGCAAAACGCTGGCCTCGCTCACCGGAGAAAGCTGGCTGTTGTTTTCCTCTTTCCTCGGGGCCCTGGGATCGTTCTTTTCAGGTTCCAACACCGTTTCTAATCTGACCTTCGGCGGCATTCAGCATTCGATCGCCCTAAGCAGCGGGCTAAACGTCAACCTGACTCTGGCACTGCAGTCCGTTGGCGGTGCAATGGGTAACATGATATGCCTGAACAATATTATCGCCGTCTGCTCAATTCTTGGGATCGGCAATGCCGAAGGCAAAATTATCAAAAAGACCGTATTGCCCATGCTGGTGTACGGGGGGATCGCCGCTGTGATGGCACAGATCATGATTCTTTGAGCGTAAAAGCACGTTATCGAAATAAGGTAAAACTATGATTATCTCCGCTTCAACCGACTACCGGGCCGCAGCACAGGCTAAGCTCCCGCCTTTTCTGTTCCACTACATTGACGGCGGGGCCTACGCAGAACATACGCTGCGACGTAACACCGAAGACCTGGCTGGCATCGCGCTACGCCAGCGCATACTACGCAATATGTCGGATCTCAGCCTGGAGACCAGCCTGTTCGGTGAAAAACTGGCGATGCCGGTGATCCTCGGCCCGGTCGGGTTGACCGGTATGTACGCCCGTCGCGGTGAGGTACAGGCTGCCAAAGCCGCTGCGCAGAAAGGCATTCCTTTTACCCTATCGACGGTCTCGGTATGCCCGATTGAAGAAGTGGCACCGGCGATCGATCGGCCGATGTGGTTCCAACTGTACGTATTGAAAGACCGTGGTTTTATGCGCAATGCGCTGGAACGCGCCAAAGCCGCCGGGGTGAAAACCCTGGTATTCACCGTCGATATGCCCGTGCCCGGCGCGCGTTACCGTGATGCCCACTCCGGCATGAGCGGTCCCCATGCCGCCGCGCGCCGTATACTGCAGGCGGTGACCCATCCGCAATGGGCCTGGGACGTCGGGCTGTGCGGCAAGCCGCACGATCTGGGCAACGTCTCGGCCTATCGCGGCAAACCCACCAGCCTGGAAGACTATATCGGCTGGCTGGGCACCAACTTCGATCCCTCTATCTCCTGGAAGGATCTGGACTGGATCCGCGAATTTTGGCAAGGCCCAATGATCATCAAAGGCATTCTGGATCCGGAAGATGCCAAAGATGCGGTGCGTTTCGGCGCCGATGGCATCGTGGTTTCCAACCACGGCGGCCGCCAGCTCGACGGCGTGTTATCTACCGCCCATGCACTGCCGGCGATTGCCGAGGCGGTCAAGGGTGATATCACCCTGCTGGCCGATTCCGGTATTCGCAACGGGCTGGACGTGGTGCGTATGATTGCACTGGGCGCAGACGGAGTGTTATTGGGCCGCGCCTTTGCTTATGCGCTGGCAGCCGCCGGGCAGGCCGGTGTCGCCAACCTGCTCGAGCTGATCGATAAAGAAATGCGCGTCGCCATGACGCTGATCGGCGCGAAAACCATCGCGGACATCAACGCCGATTCGTTGGTTAACGGCCGCTGATTACAGCGGCTGCACCCCGTCGGGATAAGCGTTGTAACTCATCTTGTGAATAAAAGCACCGACAGGCGGTACAGTGATTGAATATGTTCACCACCGGCCACGTAACGGGGAGTGAAGCCTGACTACTCTCGCGATAAAAAGAAGTGCTTGATGGTTTGCCGTAACCATTGATGTGCAGGATCACTGTCCAGGCGCGGATGCCAGGCCTGAACGATGAATACCGACTCCAGTTCAAGGGGCAGCTCAATCTCCTCCAAGGGTAGATTGATGCTGCTCACTCCTTGCAACACGTGACGCGGCAACGGCAGGATAAAATCTGACTTCATGGTCAGCATCATCGCCGAATGGAAACCAGGCAGAGTCAGGGCCACCTTACGTTGCAGACCCAGATCCCTCAGAGCATCATCTATCGGCCCTGACGTACGTCCGCGCCGTGAAACGCTGATATGAGGGTAATGCGTCAGGGTTTCAGGCGTAACCCGATCAATGATCGGATGTCCACGACGTACCAGCGCCTGGAAGGTACTGGTGAACAGGCTCTGAGTCTTGATTTCCGGATGCCAGTTGCGCGAGGAACCTATCACCAGATCAACCTTGCCGGTGCGAAGCGCATCATCATCGGTGTCGCTTTCAGCAATAAATTTCAGACTGCTCAACGGCGCCCTTTCCCGCAGCGTCTCCAGCAGCCCTCCCGCCAGCGCACCGATAAAAATATCATTGGCGCGAATGATAAAAGTCCTTTCCATCCTTTCCGGATCGAATAACTCACCCGGCGCTATCAGCGCCGTCGCCTGCTCAATGATATCGCCCAGTTGCCGTTTCAGTTCCAGCGCGCGTGGCGTTGGAACCAGATTTTTGCCTGCTCTGACCATTATCGGATCGTCAAACTGGCGTCGAATGCGCCCCAGGATCCGGCTCATCGCTGGCGCACTCAGGTTCATCTTTTCTGCAGCGCCCCCTACGCTCCCCTCTTCAAGCAGCAGGTTAAGCGCATAGATCAGATTGAAATCAATTTTTTGCGGCATCGTTTTTCCTTTTGACCTCCGCTGATTGGATTGCATTTTATGCAACTATTCCATTACATGATTTCATTTTAAACAATCGAAAGAAGTCTGGATACTGCTCCGGACAACAAAGATCGATGATGAAACAGCAGGAGTATGAAATGGTTGACGCGTCTGTTACGCCTTACCATAAGAATAAGTGGCTCACCAGCGCAGGTGAAATCAGTGGTCGTACCTGGATGGGGTTGTTCGGCGTTTTTTTAGCCGTGATGGCTAGCGGCGTCGGTGAGAACGCCAGCAAATTCGCCCTGGCGGATATTCAGGGGGGCATGTCGCTGAGCCTGGATGCCGGCAGTTGGATAACGACCTGCTATGTCACGGGTTTTGTGATCGGGTCTGGGTTCACCCCTTGCTTCTGGCCGACCTTTTCGCTGCGTCGGGTAGCACTGACGATGTCCGGTATTTACCTGGTCGGCGGGTTGATAACCCCCTGGCTCAGCGGCCAGTACCCTGCACTGTTAGCGGTGCGTAGCCTGCAAGGTTTTGCCGGCGGTGCACTGCCGCCAATGCTGATGACCGTGGTATTGCGCTTTATGCCACCGCTGATCAAAGTACTGGGATTGGGGGCCTATGGCTGGGTTTCCGCCTGGAGCGCCACCCTCGGTGCCACCGCCGCCGCCTTTGCCTTTCACTGGGGATGGAGCGGGTATTTCTATTGGAACCTGCCACTGATGGCGATCGCCGCCATTTGTATGGGTTATGGCCTGCCACAAGATCCGCTGCGACTGGAACGTTTACGGCAGTTTAACTGGCGGGGTTTACTGCTCGGTGGCGCGGCACTCGGTATGCTGACGACGGGCATTTCTCAGGGGGAGCGGCTCGACTGGTTCAATTCACCGTTGATATACGTTTTATTATTGTCTGGCGTGGGATTATTAGCCCTCTTTTTGATCAACGAATGGTTTCATCCATTACCGTTTTTTAATCTGCAGTTATTAAAAAAGAGGAATTTATCTTTTTCATTAATAACGCTGGGCGGCGTGCTGCTTATTATGGTGTCACTGGTCAATATCACATCGGGTTATTTGGCTGCCGTGCAGGGATATCGCCAGGAACAAACCTCCGACATGATGCTATGGGTGGCGCTGCCCCAATTAATTACGCTGCCGATTATCGCCATTATTTGCAACACGCCACGGGTGGATTGTCGCTGGGTACTGGCTATCAGCCTGCTGTTGATGGCTACCGCCTGCCTGTTGGCCGCCCAATTGACGCCCGAATGGAACGGCGACAGTTTCCATACCATCGAGCTGCTGCAGGCGGTAGCCCAACCGATGGCGATTATCCCGCTGTTGATGCAAGCAACCGGCGGACTGCTGCCGACCGATGGCCCATTTGCGGCGGCTTGGTTCAACGCGGTGAAAGGCTTCGCCGCCACGGCGGCCGGCGGGGCCATCTCTTTGCTCAGCCGACAACGCGGAGATTTTCACGCTGGCGTTATTAGCGACAGTTTCGGCTCAACATACCGTGATACCTCACCAGCCTCGACACAGCAGCTGTCGCAGACCGCCGCCCTTCAGGGGCACGTCCTGGCCAGCGCAGATCTTTATATGCTGGTGGCCGGTTTGGCGTTATTGCTGACGGCGCTGATTCTATTTATGCCGACCCGTATTTACCCGCCACGTTCGGTTGCTGCCTAACAATTTATCATCAGGAATAAATAATGAGTGGAGTTAATTTCATGGCACATAAAAAAGTTGCCTTTGCCGTGCTGGCAATTATTTCAGTAACGGTGGGGGTATTAATTAATAAATTTTTCATCAACGAAACACAGCAACACACTAACGACGCCTATATTCGCGCAGATATATCACGTATCTCTCCGCAAATAGCCGGTGAAATAACGCAGGTGCTGGTGAAGGACAATCAATGGGTTCGGCAGGGAGAACTGTTGGCGGTCATTGATCAACGTGAATTCAACGTCGCCCTGTCGCAGGCCGCAGCACAGGTACAATCCGCCCTTGCTCGCCAGCAGGACGCCGGAGCCAATCTGGCACGGCAATACGCCCTGATCGCCGGTGCCCAGGCGGAACGTCAGGCGGCACAGGCGGAACTGGCGTTTGCTCACCAGGAGCAGAGCCGCTATCAGAAAATGGCCAACAGCGGCGCAGGCTCTTTGCAGTCCGCTCAGCAAGCAACAGCGCGCGTGCACACCCTTTCGGCCAACGTGGCCCAGGCTGAAGCAGCACTCAAAGCGACCAATAACATGTTGCAGGTGTTGCAGGCCAAGCAGGCGGACAGCAATGCCGAACTGACACTGGCACAGGCTAAAAAGGCGATGGCTGAACTGAATCTGTCCTATACCCGCATTACTGCCCCGATTGGCGGCATTATTGGCAAGAAAAGCCTGCGGGTCGGTGAATTCGTCAAACCGGGTGACGCCCTGCTGGCCATTGTGCCGCAGGACAAGCTGTACATCATCGCCAATTACCAGGAAACCCAGTTGGAAAAGGTGGCGCACGGGCAACCGGTGGAGATCCGCATCGATACCTTTCCCGACCAAACGCTGAAAGGGCTGGTGGACAGCATTGCCCCGGCTTCCGGCGCCAGCTTTTCGGCGGTAGCGCCGGAAAACGCCACCGGCAACTTCACCAAAATTGTTCAGCGCATACCAGTAAAAATTGTTTTTGATATCGATAAAGAACAGGTCACGTTGCTGAATGCTCTACGCGTCGGTATGTCGGCAGACGTCAACATCAACACGCTGGAACAGGGGTTGTGATGAACAAATCCGTCATCCCTTTACTGTTGATGGCGTTAACCGGCTGCCAGCAGGTTGGACCGAACTATACGCCGCCGCAGAATACGTTACCCGGCGACTGGAATAAACAGTCAGGCAACAAACCTGTGCCGGTGGCCTGGTGGTCAATATTCAATGATGCGCAGCTGTCGCGGCTGGTGCAACAGGCGGCGGCAAACAACCTCGACCTGCAATTAGCTACCGCGCGCATGCAGCAAAGCCGCACAGCGCTGGGGATTGCGGATGCGGCTCTGACACCGGATCTGAACCTGGATGCCTCCTATCAGCGCCAACGTGCCACGTCAGTGGGCAGCATGGATCCGTCCGGCAAAAATGGCGAAGCGGATTTCAACCATTGGCGTGGCGGATTCAGCACCGCCTGGGAACTGGACATGTGGGGCAAGCTGCGTCGGGCATCGGAAAGTGCCCGCGCCGGCTTCGCCGCTTCTGAAGAAAACCGACGCGCCGTGCTGACTTCGGTTACGGCGGAGGTCGCGAGTGACTATCTGCGGCTGCGCGCCACGCAGAAACTACAGGCGATAGCGGAAGAAAACCGCGCCACGGCATTACGCACCCTGCAGTTAACTCAGAACCGCTATCAAAATGGCGCGGGTAACCAGCTGGATATCGATCAGGCGCAGGTGCAATTGGATCGGGTCGAGGCCTTGCTGCCGGAACTGGCCGACCAACAGAATCGGCTGATCAACGCCATCGGTCTGCTACTGGGCGAACGGCCCGGATCGCTGAGAGCAACATTGTCGCCATCGGCTCCACTGCCCTTCCTGACGCGTCCTTTGCCGATGGGTATGCCCTCTGAGCTCGCGCTACGCAGGCCGGATATTCGTGAAGCAGGACAACGTCTGCGCCAGGCAACCGCAGAAATCGGCGTCGCCACCGCCGACTATTATCCGCGTATTACGCTGACCGGTAACGCCGGTTATCAGGCGCTGGCCTTGTCTGACATGGGCAGTTGGGCCACCCACACCTTCGCCATTGGCCCCGCGTTGTATCTGCCGATTTTTGACGGCGGAAAAATCACGCAGCGGGTGCGTTTGAGCGAATACCGGCAGCAAGAAATGGCCATCGCCTACCAGCAAACGGTTCTGCGCGCCTGGCATGAGATTGACAACGCGCTCTCAGGTTACCAATCCCAACAGCAACGCCAAACGCATCTGGCCAACGCGCTGACCGCCAACCAGCACGCCTTCTTGCTGGCGCGTGATAGTTACCTGAACGGCGCCAGCGATTTTATCAACGTCCTGAACACCCAAAGCGCCCTGCTGGAATTGCAGTCCGCCCTGGTTATTTGCCAACAGGAAACCGCACTCGCCGTAGTTAATTTATACCAGGCACTCGGAGGCGGTTGGGAACAAACCTATCCATCAGCAACGTTAAAGGAAGCAACTTATGTACAACACGCTGAATAAAATTGTCGACAAGATGCTGGAAAAAGACACCCGCCGCAAACGCGAAGCCAGGATCAGCGCGGTACGGCAAATCACGGCGAAAACCCGGCGCATCACCCTGAGCGGCGAAGACGTGGACAAGTTTATCGCCGACCCACGCGTGCTCGAGCCGGCAAGTTGGGTCAAGATGTTTTTCCCCTGGCGCGATACCCTGGCCGGCCGAGCTTATACCCTGAGCGGTATAGACAAACTTGCCCGCACCTTCGATATCGATATGGTGCTGCATGGTGAAGGTCCCGCAGCCAACTGGGCCAGGGATGCAATGCCGGGCGATAAACTGGGCTTCGCCGGGCCCTGTTCCGGCGGCTTTCGGTTGTTGCCGCAAACCCGTTGGCTATTGCTGCTGGGTGATGAGACTGCCCTGCCCGCCATGCGCACCATCCTCGCCTCGCTGCCGGAGCTGTTTCCGGTGTTGTGGTTTGCCGAAGTGGGCGACGCTCAGGAAATTCAGGATATCGATTACCCCTTTTTGCAGGTTAACAGCTGGCAAATACGCACCCGACACTTCGACAGCGTAATGAACAGCCCATTGGTGCAGGCCGTCAGCCACTGCACTCTGCCTCCGGGCCAGGGCCAGGTGTGGCTAGCCTGCGAGCACCAGGTCGCCGCCTACCTAAAGAACCGGTTTATCAATGAACTGGAGATCCCAAAAGCCGCGCTGTTTGCCAAAGGCTATTGGAAAAAAGGGGAATCAAATTTTAAGGGTGCTATTTAACCCGCAGGCTCAGGAGCAGATATGATCAATAAAGTGTTATTGGCGGTAGACAATTTCGAACACAGCGGCAACGCCCTGCAGTTTATGCAACGCATGCAAAGCTGCATTGCCAACGTTATGGTACTGACCGTAGTGGACAATGCCTTCGCACTCGGCCGCAGCGGGCTACGTTTAAACCACGCCGAACGCGACGAATATCCGGCCGCCCTGCGGGAAGAGGCGCTGGCACAAAAACAGTTGGGCCAAGTGACCATGGCCCTGAACGAAATGGGTTTCAACGCTCAAGGCCTGTTGGCCGCAGGCGTCCCTATCGAGGTGATCCCGGAGAAAATGGTCCTGTTCAACTGCGACCTGCTGATTATTTCGCATCGCCATCTGTCTTCACTGGGCCGTTGGCTAAATGCCTCCGTCACCCGTGGCCTATTGGATGAGATGAGGCAGCCGGTGCTGGTGATCCCGCGCTAATATTAGTCACCCGATTGCTGACGCGCGGCACTGCGGCAGGAACCCGCTGTACAGTTCAACCTGTGGTGAACCCTTCGGCAAAGACACTGCGCAGATAACGGCTGAACTCCGCCACCGCTCGTGAGACCTGGGGCGCATAAGGGCGTACCACATAAAGGCTGTCAGCAAAGGCATCGACCGGCCGCCAGGCCGGTAATACCTCGATCAATCTGCCGTCTGCCAATGCCTGCTGCGCGCTAAAGTCTGGCAGCAGGGCAATGCCCAAGCCTTCCGCTGCCGCATCACGTATCGATTCGCTGTTATTGGTGGCAAACGGGCCGCTGACCGGCACCCGAGTCTTTTCTGTCTTGTCCTGCGACGCCTGTTTGGCGACAAAGCTCCAGCTCGGGGATTCACTGCTGCGGGGATAATAAAGACACTGATGCCGTTGCAGATCGTCCGGTGAAACCGGCATGCCGTGCCGTTTCACGTAGTCTGCCGACGCCACGGTCAGCGTTTCGGTCGGACACAGCCGCCAGGCAACGTGGGTATCGGGCAGGCTGTCACTGTGGCGGATCGCCAAATCAAACCCTTCGCTGGTTAACGACACCAGCCGGTCGGAAACCTCAAGCTGCAACCGCACCTCCGGATTAGCACGCAGAAAGCCGGTAATACGTGGCACCAGTTGCTGACGGGCAAATGCCACCGGGGCCGTCACCCGCACCGAACCACGCAGCGGCCCGGCCGAATCGCAAATGCCGGAGAAACTCTGCTTTATCTGCGCGAAAGGCTGGCGCAGTTCCTCCACCAGCCGCAGCCCGGCATCGGTCAGCCTGACGCTGCGCGTCGTGCGTTGCACCAGCGGCACCCCGGCCAAGGTTTCAATCTCTTTGATTTTTTGGCTCATCGCCGCTTTGCTGACGTCCAGCCGTTCCGCCGCACGGGTAAAACTCCCCTGCTCGGCCAGCACGGTGAGCCAGTGCAAATGAGTCCACAGGGTTTCTATTTTTGGGTTTTTCATCATCGACTGTTCATTTATATAAACAATGAGTTCAAGTATAGCGCTTCTTCCCACACCGCCGCTTGGCTAAGATGGGTTATCAAAGGCGAAGATAACTCGCTGCCTCATATCGAGATTAACCCACTGACAGGATTATAAAAATGCCATTACTTATCTTTGAAGTCATTGAGGGCCGCAGCGAAGCTGAACTGAAAACCCTGCTTGATGCTGCCCACCGAGCGGTGCTCAGCGCCTTTGACGTCCCGTCGCGTGACAGGTACCAGATTGTTCATGAAAACAAAGCTCAGCACATGGTGATTGAAGACACCGGCCTTAACCTGACTCGCACCCGCGATTTGGTGGTGGTACGGGTGATTACCAGCCCGCGACCCGAGCAGCAGAAACAGCGGTTTTATGCCGATCTAAGCCGGGAGCTGAAGGAGAACTGTGGGATTGAAGGCAGTGACCTGATGGTGTCAATCACCACCAACAGTAAGGGCGACTGGAGTTTCGGCAACGGTGTAGCGCAATACCTGACCGGCGATCTTTAAGCGACTATCCCCCAGGCGCGGCATAGCGCCTGGGGTCAGAACCCTCAGGGCTGCTGTTCGTCGTTATATTGGCTTTGCCACATGGCGGCGTAGCGACCATTGCTGGCCAGCAAGGCGTCATGCCGCCCTCGCTCAACGATTTCACCGGCTTCCAGTACGATGATTTCATCGGCATCCACCACCGTCGACAACCGGTGGGCAATCACCAGCGTGGTATGGTCACGGCTGACTTCGCGCAGGTGAGCCTGAATTTCACGCTCGGTCTGAGTATCCAGCGCGCTGGTCGCTTCGTCAAAAACCAGGATCGCCGGATTTTTCAGGATGGTACGAGCAATCGCCACCCGTTGCTTTTCGCCGCCCGACAGCTTCAGCCCACGCTCCCCCACCCGGGTTTCATAGCCGTCGGGCAGGCTGACGATAAACTCATGAATATGCGCCAACCTGGCTGCCCGCTCGATTTCTTCCTGGCTTGAACCCGTTTTGCCGTAGCCGATGTTGTAGCCCAGCGTATCGTTGAACAGTACGGTATCTTGCGGCACGATGCCGATCGCCGCGCGCAGGCTGGCCTGTTTCAGGTCACGAATATCCTGACCGTCAATCGAGACCGCCCCGCTGCTCACGTCATAGAAACGAAACAGCAGCCGGGACAAGGTGGACTTACCGGCCCCCGAGGCACCGACAACCGCTACCGTATTACCGGCCGGGATGGTGAAGCTGACGTTTTTCAGGATCGGCCGCCGCACATCATAGCCAAAGCTGACCGAGTCAAAACTCACTTCACCCGCGGTCAGTTGCAGCTCCTTCGCATCCGGCTTATCGACAATCTCCTGCTCTTCCTGCAATAAATCGAACATGTTTTCCATATCGATCAGCGCCTGCCTGACTTCGGCATAAATAAAACCGAAGAAATTCAGTGGCTGATAGAGTTGCAGCAGATAGGCATTCACCAGCACAAAGTCACCGACCGTCATCCGCCCTTGCACAATGCCCTGCGCCGCCATCGCCATCATCACAATCAGCCCAATGGAGATAATGGCAGTCTGCCCGAGGTTGATGGCGGTAAAACTGAACTGGTTCTTGATGGCGGCATATTCATACAGCCGGCGCGACATGTTGAAACGTTCGGCCTCAAAGTTTTCGTTACCGAAGTATTTAACCGTCTCGTAATTCAGCAGACTGTCGATCGACTTGCTGTTGGTATCGGCATTGGCCTGGTTGAGCTCACGCCTAAAGCGGGTTCGCCAACGCACGGCCATGACGGTGAACAGGATATAACAGCCGACCGTCGCCAGGATCGCCAGGGCAAACCAGCCGTTTAGCAGATGCCACATAATCACCGAGACCAGGGTGATTTCGAACAAGATGGGGAAAATGGAGAACAGCAGCCGCGAAAGCACCGTCGCTACCGCCTGGGTGCCGCGTTCGATCGATAACGACAACCCGCCGGTTTGGCGCTCCAGATGAAAACGCAGACTCAGCGCGTGCAACTGTCTGAAGACCCGCAGCCCCAATAATCGGGTGGCATTCTGGCTGACATGCACAAACATCACGTTGCGCAGCTCTTCAAATAACGCTCCACCGATACGCGCGACGCCATAGGCCAGGATCAAACCCATGGGAATGGCCAACATCCTGGCGGTTTCGCCGCTCAGGGCGTCGATCATCGCTTTATACGCCAGCGGCACCAGCGTGATGCTGACCTTCGAAATCACCATAAAGAAGAAGGCGATTACCAGGTAATAACGCAGTTTAGGGTTATCTTTAGGCCACAGGTAAGGCAGCAAAAATTTCAGTAAGCGGGAGGGATCCATCATCGGCTATCTATCATCTCGGTCAGCAGCGCAGTATCGGCTTATGATCTATTCTGGCACGTATGCCATGAAAAACCTTATGTAATCCACCCCTGTGGCTCTTTTTGGTACGCAGAGTCAATACACCGCAGCCAGGCATCATCCTCAAGGTGGCGTGTTCCACTATAATAGTCAGTGGGGCAGTACAGGACATTCAAAACAAGGGAGTTACATCATGCTAAATATGAACCATCTCCATTCATTGAAAATCGACGAACAGAGTCTAAAGAAACAACGCACCCCGCTGTTAATCATCTCGATATTGCTGCTATTAGGCGGCCTTTTCTGCCTATTCAGCCCCTTTGCCTCGGGCGCAGCGATCAGTATGGTGGTGGGGATTTTCTTGCTGCTGAGCGGCTTCGGTCTGATTTTCGGCATGGTTGCCAACCGGGTGCAAAATACCTGGCCAATGATAGGCGGCATCCTGCTCGGGGTGGCTTACCTTATTATCGGCTACGTTTTTATCACCAACCCGGCGGTAGGTATTTTCGCCATGGCGATTTATCTCGCGGCCCTGTTTGCGCTGGGCGGTATTGTGCGGTTGATCGCCGGCTACAAGCTGCGTGAAGTCAAAGGAAGTTGGCTGCAACTGGTGATTGGCGTTTTGGATCTGGCGATTGCCTGGTTACTGCTCAGCGCCGATCCGATGACGTCCGTGGTGCTGGTCACCACTATTGTCGGTATTGAAATGCTGTTCAGCTCCTTCAGCCTGTTCCAGGTGGCCCGACAACTGAAACGCGCGTGATCCCATTGCGGGGCCACCCGGCTCCGCTTTTTGGCGCTAAAACCGCCGATGACGTCGGGACCTTAACGACAAACTGCCCGACTAAGAGTAAAGTTTCACCCAATACAGGCTCAACTATCCCCCCTGACCAAAGATTGAAGTGAGATGATAACGCTATGGAATTCAAGGATTACTACGCCATTTTAGGGGTTAAACCAGCGGACGATCTCAAGGCAATCAAAACTGCCTATCGCCGACTGGCGCGAAAGTATCACCCCGACGTCAGCACCGAATCGAACGCCGAAGAGCAGTTCAAACTGGTTGCCGAAGCCTATGAGGTGCTGAAAGACGAAGAGCGTCGCGCCGAATATGATCAACTGCGCCAGCACCGTAACGACCCCAATTTTGGCCGCCAGACGCAACACGGCAATACCCATAACGCCGAAGACTTTTCCGATATCTTTTCCTCTATGTTCGGCGAACACGCCCGGGCTCAGCAGCATCGCCAACGACGCCAGGGCATGCGCGGCCAGGATATTGAGATGGAAGTGGCGATCTTCCTGGAAGAAACTCAGACCGAGCAAACCCGTACTATTCGCTATAGCCTGCCGGTGTATAACACCTTCGGCATGGTGGAGCAGGAAGTCCCTAAAACCCTTAATGTGAAAATTCCCGCCGGTGTCGGCGATGGCGAGCGTATTCGCCTGAAAGGCCAGGGCGCGGCCGGGAGTGACGGCGGTGCTAACGGCGATCTCTATCTGATCATTCGCATTGCGCCGCACCCACTGTTCGACATTGTTGGCCACAATCTGGAGATCGTCCTGCCAGTCGCCCCATGGGAAGCCGCACTGGGCGCCAAGGTGCCGGTCCCCACGCTGAAAGACAGCATTCTGCTGACCATTCCTGCCGGCTGCCAAACCGGGCAGCGCTTGCGCATCAAAGGGAAAGGCCTGGTCGGCAAAAAAGAAACCGGGGATTTGTATGCGGTGATCAAGGTCATGATGCCACCGAAGCCGGATGAAAAAAGCGCCGCGCTATGGCAGCAGTTGGCGGAAGCCCAGCAGACCTTTGATCCACGCAAAGAGTGGAGTAAGCAAAATGGCTAACGTAAAAGTAACTTTCACCATTACCGAGTTTTGCCTGCATACCGGCGTTTCACAGGATGAACTAACCGAAATTGTCGGGCTGGGGGTGATTCAACCACGCGATCCCGCGACGGAAGACTGGATCTTTGACGATCGTGCGTTAATCACTTTCCATCGTGCTGAACAGTTGCACCGTGAACTGGCGCTGGACTGGCCTGGCATTGCGGTCACGCTGACCCTGCTGGAAGAAATTGAGCAATTACGCAAAGAAAACAATCAGCTACACCAACGACTGGCGCGGTTTGTTGCCAAACCCTGATGTGAAAACAGCCCGTTGCCCTGGCAGCGGGCTGCCTCAGTACGGTTATAATCTTGTTTTTTCTCGGCTAATAAAACAATACATATTCCCCCTCCCGCCCTTCAGCATCATTCATAAACA
The DNA here is from genome assembly GCF_008830365.1 of Serratia proteamaculans. GTDB lineage: Bacteria > Pseudomonadota > Gammaproteobacteria > Enterobacterales > Enterobacteriaceae > Serratia > Serratia proteamaculans. Next base: position 130,521 of record NZ_WBKI01000007.1, read on the forward strand.
AAATCCCGACAGAATAAATCAAAAAAAATGAGGCCGCACCGCTGAAAACAGCTTCTGGATAAGGCTTAATGGATGATTTTTATCAATACTGTCAATAAAGACATGTTATTAAAAACATGATATTAAAAACAGTATTGACACCCTGTTAAAAACCAGTAGATTGGTATTCATCAGCAGCGAAACAATAGCCAGCTGATAATAGTTAAAGTGTTAGAAATAAGTTATCAAAGTTTTTTTTGCGATAAAGGCCACGAAGCACTTGTTGTATGGGTCATCATATTGAGGAAAAGTAAATCCTCATTGGATGAAGCTTTAAGGCCAGGTAGTCAGTACTACAATCGCAGGGTGTGTACCAAAACGCGATGATGTAAGGCCATGATTTAACTGTTCTTTGCTTGCGATTTATTTTTTCAAAGTTAGTGTACCAAAATCGCAACGGAAGTGAGGCTACGCATCAAAGAGTCTATATCGCGAGGGGAGATGTACTGTTTAAGATGCCCAATCTTCGAATATTCATTCAGATTGGTGAGGAATGTAAACTGGTAAATATAGGGGAGGTTTTAGTTCGCCCAATATTATCTGTGTTAAACCTGTACATTTAATGGTAGTACCTTAGCAGTAAGAAATTAGTAAGTTCATTAATGTTAAATTTGAAGTTGAGAGTACCTTAAAAGCCCTGGCAATCCTTGTCAGGGCTTTTATCTTTTATGCATCAGCCGCACATGACGATAAAAGATGCCGGCGACACAGCCTGAGCCCTGTCTTCATCCCTCATGCAGCACCAGGGATATATTGACCAGCCGATGACATTAAAAAAATTAATCCTTGCTTAATAAATCAAACCAAGCCTACTATGGCGGCATCGGTTTGGAACACAGACCTTATGAAAGCAGTTTTAGTAAAGCAGTTCTCAGTTCAAGCGTTATCTCTAGATACCCTTCTTCATGAGCCTCCTCCTAAGTGCCCAATAAGTAAAAATCTGCAAAACAGGCCATGTTCGCCACGTTGAGTGGCTCAAAAAATGAAAAGGATATATCTATGTCTAACAAAATGACTGGTTTAGTAAAATGGTTTAACGCTGACAAAGGCTTCGGCTTTATCACTCCACAAGATGGCAGCAAAGATGTCTTCGTACATTTCTCCGCTATCCAGAGCAGCGATTTTAAAACCTTGGATGAAGGTCAAAAAGTGGAGTTCTCTATTGAGGACGGCGCTAAAGGCCCATCTGCTGTTAATGTTATCGCGCTTTAATCGCCGATAATCTCGCTAAAACTTACGATAGCGATGAAGGCACCAGCCTGAGCAGTTAAGCATTAGTGATAAAAAACCCGCTTTGAGCGGGTTTTTTGCATTTCTTTTCTAAGCAAATAGTGACTCATCAACAAACGGTTTTATCCACCGCTACACCCCACCCCGTTACAAGAAGCCGTATGCCGCCGCCAGGACCCACCCCATCACGCAGGAAACGGAAACCCCAATCAAACCGACCAGGATAAAGCTGTGGTTGATAACAAATCGTCCGATATTGGTTGTCCCTGAACGGTCGAACTGAATGGCGGCCAGATCGCTTGGGTAGGTAGGCAAAATATAGTAGCCGTAGCAGGCCGGTGCAGAAGCAACAATATAGGCAGGGTCAACACCGATGGCCAATGCCACAGGAACAATCGCGGCCAGTGCCGCAGCCTGGGAGTTAACAAACTTGGAAACGATCAACAAAACGATGGCGTACGCCCAAGGGTATTCTTTAACAATGGTGCCCAGTACCGATTTTATCTCTTCCAGATGAGCACCAAACATCGTTTCGGCCATCCAGGCGATACCATAAACCGCCACTATGGCGATCATACCTGAACGGAAAACTTCGTTTTTAGAGATATTAGCCGGGTTGGTTTTGGTAGCGATAATAATGACCGCACCTGCACACAACATAAACATCTGGATAACCAGCACCATGGACAGCGGCTTTCCATTGATTAATGGACGCAGCTCGGAAAAGGCTCCCAGTAACGCAACAATAGCGATGGTCCCCAGGAAAATCCACATGGCTACCCAATTGCTGGTAGGTAATTTTTTATCCAGCAATGTTGCCGTGTCGCCATAGACGTACTTATAGTTTTCCGGATCTGAAATGAAGTTTTGGAACTTTTCATCTTTATCCAGATCTTTACCCCGGAACCAACTGAAGATACCAATAGCAAGAATACCGCACAGGGTGGATGGAATAGTGATCGCCAGCAGATCCAAAAACTCCAGATGTTTACCATTAAAGGTAAAATTACCTAACATGGCGACCAGTGACACCACGGCGACTGACACCGGGCTGGCGATAATGCCCATCTGCGCCCCAATAGAGCTGGCGGCCATAGGCCTTTCGGGACGAATGTTATTCTTGATTGCCACATCATAGATTATCGGCAAGATGGTGTACACCACATGCCCGGTACCACAGAGAATGGTCAGTATGCAGGTGACGAAGGGGGCAACGATGGAGACATATTTAGGGTTTCGTCGCAGTAAACGCTCTGCAATTTGCAGCATCACATCAAGCCCGCCGGAGGCTTGCAGCGTTGCTGACGCAGCCACCACGGCGATGATAACCAGCATGACATCAACCGGTGGTTTACCGGGTTGTAGATGAAAAACGAAAACCAATATGATTAATCCAATACCGCCAAGTAGCCCCAGTGCAATCCCACCTTTTCTGGCTCCATAAAAGAGACAGATCAGTATGACAATAAGTTGAATAGTAAATAACATGCTAACCTCATTATTCTTTTTAAGAAGGCTAATAATTAACTTCTTTTCATTTTCATTGAGGGATAGCGATCACAAACAGATGGTTTTTATAGTTAAAAAACCATCAAATATTTACGTGTAAATTAGCTTGTTTAAATATGGTTATTTTTATGTTTATTTTTTAATGAGCGGAGGTTAATTATAATAAAAACCTGTAAACAAATACGCTATATAATAGTCAGCAGAAAACATCTTCTGCTTTAAATTGAAAATGATTCTATCACTGCCAGCAAGGCTGGCAGTCATTGATTAAAAATCTGTTCGTTGTTGTTTCAACCATTCCCTGACATCCATCACGGGGATACCCTGGCGGACATTGTAGGTCATCGCTTTATCCCAAGAGACGCCATCTGCACGAGCAAACGCCAGCCGGTAGGCGGCCGTCAGACTCCCGGGTGACGCAGCCACCGCATCCTGCAGTGCCTGGTGATCCTCGACCACCAGAGCATAAAGACATCGGTCATGTTCACTGAGCCGTTCAGCGAGCTGGCGGTAAGTAATGCTATCCCCTGCGATATAAACAATTTCGTTGTCGAACTGCGGCCGATGGAAAAAAATTTTTGCCGTCAGCTGACCGATATCTTCAGGGGTGGTCAGGGTGACAGAGTAGTCTGCGTTACCGGGCGCATTAACCCGGCGACTCTTTCTTTCAACCACGCCGAAGCTGGGTTCGAAAAGATAGCTGGTGAACATTCCCGTGGATACGATGACCCAACGGGTCCTTTTTTGTGCGCGCAGCAGGCCGCGTACAGCAAGCTGCTCATCCCATACCGGTTGACCGCTCCCCATACCGATACGATCATAATCAACTCCGAACTGCCAGGGAAAATAACGGGCAACCTCAGCCAGCAGTACGGCACGCGTAATTTTAAGCTGCGTTCCTTTACCACCGACAAAGCCACTGCAGTTAATTACGGCATCATAGTGGGCAAAAATCGTTGCCAATTCCTGCTCCGATTGCCGACTAAAATCTGCGGTAACGATATCGACATCCCAGGCTTCAAACTGTCTTTGGCGCGACTGGCTTTCCGGTGAGGTCTTGCCTGGTGATGAGGGCCGCAGCAGCACCGTCAGCTTGACTTCGGGCTGCCGTTCTTTTTCCTTCACGAATCCGTTCAACATGGCCATGCCAAGTTCGCCGGCCCCCAGGATCAGAATATTAGATATTTGACGATTATTTGAGATGCTCATACTCTCTCCTGCTGTATTGGTCGGCATATCCTGTCAGCCTGATAACAGGGGAGCAATCAGGCACACCGTTGATACTGCGAGGATGAAATGACACTCAGCGACGAAAAAAAGGCCAAACTTGCCGAAATATGCAGCGCACTCAACGATGATGATGACGGCTTAAAACGTGAAGTGCTCACGCATACCGGCAACCGTTGGTCTCTGAGCATCATCTATGCACTGGGCACCCGCGGGCCCTTGCGTCATGCCGAGCTGGGCCGTGCCATCACGGGGGTGACTCAGCGCATGCTGACACGAACACTGCGTCATCTGGAGCGTGACGGGTTGATCAGTCGCCATGACTTTCAACAAAAATATCCGCACCCTCACGTGGAATATCGGCTGACACCAACTGGCGAAGGCATTCTGGTTAATATGTTGCCGATGTGGGAATGGATCCTGACTAACATTGCCGCGATCCGTGATTCCCGCAGCAAATTTATGGTCGGGGTTAGTGATGATGAAAATGCAAAGACGGCGAAATAACCAAGGTGTCGTTCCCCCTCAATTTAGTTAGGATTTTTACCCAAAAAACAGGTTTAAATTCAATAACATTAGGATTCATCTTAAAGTAATCCCAGGGCATATATGGATATCTATTCCAGGGAACAGGATGAATCAAAAGGATCGTAAACCCGATTATCGGGTTGAATATGGCGAAGAATGGAAGCCGGAAAAGACCTCTAAATGGTTTTGGATCCTACTGATCGCCATTATCGGTGCTCTGGTGGCCATTTCGTGAAGTGCAGTAATACTGAAACCGGGCCCGCGGGTTCTCCCCGTCAGTGAGAGGAAATAAATTCTGAAGGGGTCACGGGTGCAGGCAGCGAAAAATTCTGCCTCATACGTTCAACCTCATTGAGCGGTGTCAGCCCGAATAAACGTTTAAACTCGCGACTGAACTGAGAAACGCTTTCATAGCCGACACGAACACAGGCGGCTGAAGCGGTGAGATTATTTCGCAGCATCAGCAATCGGGCTTGATGCAACCGCGTAGATTTAAGATATTGCATCGGGGACGTATTGGTCACGGTTTTGAAATGACTGTGGAATGTTGGCAGACTCATACCCGCCTCTTTCGCCAGCGCCTTCACATCCAGATACGAGTCATACTCGGCATGCAGTTTTCGTAACGCTTTCGCCACCTTGCCAAACTGCCCCTGCGTGGTCAACGCACTTCGCAGTATCTGCCCCTGAGCACCGGTCATTACACGGTAATAAATCTCCCGCACCATTGCCTGTCCCAGTATTTCTGCGTCCAACGGTGAAGCCATGATCTGCAAGAAACGCAAAACCGAGTGGCTCATAGTGTCATCCATCGGACTCGACACCATACTTCGTGGAGGCTCGCTGAGGTTCGGACTATGCTCATCGAGTTGCAACATCAAATCAGCCGCTAAATTGAAATCCAGCCGCATATAAATCGCCAACATCGGCTCTGAAGCACTGGCATCCGTTTCCATGGTAAAGGGCACCGGGACTGACACCATCAGATAATGCTGCGCATCATACAAATAGACATCGTTTCCCAAAAATCCGCGTTTTCTCCCCTGCACCACAATGACGATCCCAGGTTCATATAAAACCGGTGTGCGCAGCAACGGACGGTTGGAACGTAAAAAACGCACGTCCGCCAGAACCGTAAGATTGTAGCCTTCATGCGGTGTCAACCGGTCCAAAAGCTCAATCATCTGGTCGGTCACCGTTGGCATGAAAAGGGTCATAAACGCCTGCAAAGAGAAGTGGAAAGTCATTGAAGTGTGGCAGCCAGCAACCGGCCCGTCCAGACACTCAGAGGAATAGGCAAACATCAGAGAGGATCCGGGCTACGCGTTTTACTCTGCCCGCCCTATTCTGCCGATCCACCCTACTGAGGATAACGCCATGAACCAATCAAAATTATTTTTCATTACCGGAGTCAGCAGCGGTTTTGGTCGCGCACTGGCAGAAGAAGCGCTAAAAGCGGGCCACCGCGTGGTCGGAACACTCCGCAATCAGCAGGCCAAAGATCACTTTGAAGCCCTGGCACCAGGCCGCTGCTTTGGCCGCATCCTTGATGTCACTCATTTTGCCATGGTTGCCCCGCTGGTCGATGCCGTAGAGCAGGAACTGGGGGCGGTTGACGTACTGGTCAATAATGCCGGTTATGGCCACGAAGGGATTATGGAAGAATCGCCGCTGAGTGACGCGCTCCATCAGTTTGAGGTCAATGTGTTTGGTGCCGTGGCCGTGATTAAAGCCTTTCTGCCTTATTTTCGGACTCGCCGGGCCGGCCATATTATCAATGTGACCTCCATGGGAGGCTTCATTACCCTGCCGGGGATCAGCTATTACTGCGGCAGCAAATTTGCCTTGCAGGGCATTTCCGAAACGCTGACCAAAGAACTAAAGCCCTTTAATATTGCGGTCACTGCCATTCAGCCCGGGTCTTTTCGAACCGATTGGGCTGGGCGTTCGATGGTGCGTTCGCCGCGCAGTATCAGCGATTACGATCAGAGCTTCGGGCCGATCCGTGAAACACGTGAAAAACGCAGCGGCCATCAACCCGGTGACCCGGTTAAGGCCGCCAAAGCCATTCTGCAACTCATCAACAGCCCTGAGCCCCCGGCATCACTGCTACTGGGCAGCGATGCCGTCATGTATGTCAGGGAAAAACTGAATCAATTGAACAGCGATATCGATACCTGGGAAGCTGTCAGCCGCTCAACCGACGGTTAATACCGTCCTACGTTCATTCTTGTTTACAGCAGCATATCGCTTGAAGGTAGTCGACGCTGGCTAAAAATTGCGTTGGCAATAGTGTCGACTACAATTCAATCGAAATACCTCCCTACAAAATCAATATTGATTCATATTTGAGGTGATTATGTTACAGAAACACGAAAACGTAATAAGTATGACTGCACTTAGCCATCAGGCCACCCAACAATTAATGCCGTCGTTTTCTGGATTGCCCCATACACAACACGCCGACGGCAAGTACCGTTTACGCCGCTATTCGGTCGTCAAACATCTCAATGGCCATGTGGTAGAGATTGGTCGACGTAATTTCGTTCAGTCCGATGAGATCAACCATTTCCAGGGTAACGTGGTGCGCCATTTCGAACCCATTGACGATGCCGTGTTGCAAAGCGCCGGCATGGAAGAAATGTGCAATCTGTTTGCAGAAAGCAACGCACTGCCAGAAGGTGCGGAGATAGAAATTCATCAGATGCGCGTCGTCGCCATTCATGATGAAACTCAGGTAGCACCGGAAGGGATCCATCAGGATGGCTTTGATCATATCGCGATGATTGGTATCCATCGGCAAAATATTGTCGGCGGCGAAATCATGTTATACGCCGATAATCACCAGCCCCCTTTCTTTAAAAAAGTGTTGGCTGATGGTGAGGCCGTTTTGCTGGCAGACAGCAAGCTCTGGCATAACGCCACGCCGATCAGCCCCATTGTCCCGGAACAAGAAGGACATCTTGATCTGTTTGTTCTGACCGCACGGGGAGAAAAAGCATGACCTTCTCCCCTGAACTCGCCCGAGCCCAATTTAGCGCGCTAAATCAGCACTATAATGATAAACCGGTTATTTTCTTCGATGGCCCCGGTGGTTCTCAGGTATCACAAGCTGTGTTGGGAAAAATGACCGACTATCTGGGGAAATATAACGCCAACCTGGGCGGGCACTATTTTTCCAGTCATAAGACAACCGAGGTGATGGAGAAAACGAGGGAGTCGGTGCGCGCCTTCTTGAATGCGCCCTCACCCGATAATATCGTTTTTGGCATGAATATGACCTCGCTGACGTTCCACCTCAGCCGGATCATTAGTCGCAACTGGCAAGCCGGCGATGAAATTATAGTCACCGAGCTGGATCACTACGCCAACGTATCCAGTTGGCAGCAGGCGGCCAACGACAAACACGTCACCGTGCATCAAATCCCCCTGCAGCAATCGGATTGTTCTTTGGATGTTGCCCGGCTATGCGAGCAGATCACCGCCAAGACACGCCTGGTCGCGGTCACCTATGCCTCTAATGTCACGGGCAGTATCGTCGATATTAAAACCATTACCGAAGCCGCCCACCGCGTCGGCGCACAGGTTTACGTCGATGCGGTGCATTATGCCCCGCACAACTTGATCGATGTGCAGGCGCTGGGCTGTGACTTTTTGGTGTGTTCCGCCTATAAATTCTTTGGTCCGCATATCGGCATGGCCTATATCGCACCGCAATGGTTGCAACGACTACAGCCTTACAAGGTCGAACCGGCCACCGACGTCGGGCCAGGGCGGTTTGAAACGGGCACGCAAAGTTTTGAAGGGTTGGTTGGCGTCTCGGCGGCCATTGACTACCTGGCGCAATGGGGAACGCCGGGGGCCTCTTTAAGGCAGCGTTTACAGGAAAGTTTTGCCGACTATCACCGACATGAAGAAACCCTGTGTGGGTACTTTTTGCAACGTTTACAGCAAATCGACGGGGTGCAGCTCTACGGTTATCCCGTGGCGGACACCCAACGCCGTACGCCCACGTTTGCATTGACCTTTAAGCAGCACTCCCCCGAACAGATCGCCCGCCGGTTAGGCGAACACAATATCTGCGTCGGCAGCGGACATTTCTATGCACTGGGGTTAGTTCAGCGGTTGAATCTGCAGGACAGCGGCGGTGTATTACGCGTCGGAATGATGCATTACAATACCCTACAGGAAATCGACACTCTGTTTGAGATACTGGCTAGCGGAAGGTAGTGAAAGGAATTTTTTGGAGCGGGTGAAGGGAATCGAACATAGGTACTTCCCGAACTACCGGTAAGTGCCTAATCCCATTGCTGATGCGGTGAATACTACATCAGAGAATGGGATAACGCTATGGGTAACAGTGCGAGAAATCAGTCCCTGTACAGACACGAATCCGGTATTTGGATGTTTCAAATAGCAGTGCCTCAGCATATGCGACATTTAACAAATGGCCGGAGGCTGTTCAGGAAAAGCACTGGTCAGCGTGACGTTCAGAAAGCCCGAACAGTGCGCGACCGATTAGTTTTTGAATGGAACCACGTAAAAGAAAAACACGCTGTTGATACCGAAACTATAACGTTAAATCGCGCCATCAATGCAGTACAGCAACTGGGACAAGTATCAGCAGCGGCTTCCGGTAATCAGGTAATGCTTCGAGCGGTTACTTCCGAATACCTCGCTGAATACAAGAAAACACGCAGCCCCAGCACCATCAGTAAACACGCTCTAGCAGTGCGACTCCTGCTCGAACATTTAACCGTTGCTGATACCGAGATACAGCCGCTTTCATGTCGGAGCTTGAATGCGTCGCTCGGTAGCGTTCGTACGATTGTTTAATTGAGGGGGCTTGCATATCGTTATGAGATGGCACCCAACCATTCTGAAACATACCCCAGTATGTGGCGTCTATTCGGTTCAGCTCTGGCGGAGTGTTATTACCGCCGAATTGTTCAGGTAATTCTTTATCGTCAAACATTCTTTCTCCTATATTGAACCTACTCAGGCGTTATTTATCGCACCACGTGATGAAGTGGTGTGTTTAGGCTTAAGCAGGCTGTATTATTTTGTAGAAGAAAGATTATTCATATTGTGCCTCAAGGGAAAGCATAATATGAATATTCTCTCGATGATTTTTGGCAGTCACTTCCCCCCATCTCCCCTTAGAGTGCAACTCTTAATTGCTATTACTAGCGAAGCCCGCTCTCATAGCGGTGTGAGTTATTACTTCTCATCTCCCTTAGAGTGCATCTCTAAAGAAATTTCAATATGAAGGAATAAGTTATCTGTACTAACTAAATTCCTTTTTTATACGGTAAAAAGTCGCCCGACCACAACCAACCAGCTTGATGATGTCATCATTGCTGTGGGTGCCTAGCCGGATATATCTGTGTATTTTCTCCCGCAGTTCATCATCCTTCTGGCGGCCCTTGAAAGCTCCCCGCTCCTTGGCTGCTGCAATGCCTTCATTCTGCCGCTGTCGGATAAAACTGCGTTCCAACTCTCCCACAGCACCCAGCATAGTAATCATAAACTTACTCGTCGGGCTATTATCAAACGTCATACTATTATCGATGAATGACACGCTGACTCCTTTCGCGGTGAACTCTTCCAGCAGTTCCAGCAAATCCTTTGTATTACGTGCCAAACGGTCTACGGACTTCACCCGCACAGTATCTCCGGCACGAACCATCCCACGGAGTTTAGCCAGCTCTGGCCGGTCGGTGTTCTTTCCACTTACCCTGTCCAGCAGTATCTCATCACAATCAACCAGCGCTAGTGTTTGCCGGTCGGGATTCTGATCTTTTGTTGATACACGTGCATACCCGAAGGTTTTACAGCTCATACATACCTCTCCCTAGTCTTTTATTAATGACCAGAATGATACTGTATCTTTTGAGTTATGCAATAGCGTATTTGAGACTAAACAGATACGTAGTCACGCAGTATCTGTAGGTAATGCTCAAATGAGACAACTCAGTTACCGCTGTTCACATAGAAAATTGGCGATTAGTCACATACGATTACGGGAATTATAAAGATTTATCTAAATTATCTTTATTCTTCGCTTACTTTGAAACAGAATAGCCTTCTAACTTAATGAGCTATTTTAGGTGTCTTTATGTTTTGGTATGGACTAAAAGCGAAGGCTGCGCTTACATCTTTGTTATCTTTTATTGGCTTGATGATTATACTTTTCAGTAGTAAGTATGTAGGGGTCTACATTCAGTATACTGTCGGAGTTATTTTTGTATTTTCTCTCATTATCTGGGGTTTAGCTTCAGGTATCATTCGATTGTTTCGCCTTTAGATTTCAAACCATTACAGAATACTATGATGTTAAATGGGGTCTTAAAGGTTGGTACAGGACGCTTAAGATGTGATGAAATGCCCCCCCCTCCCCTAAGTTCTCAGAAGCATATCGAGAGGGTACGGGGACTGGTGAGCGTGAGTCGGTGGAGGGAGGGCCTTGCATGAGTATAATAAAATTCACTTACTAATATGCACTACGCGCCGCTATTCTTACTTTTTTCGATTATCATATTGAACATCCCAGCGATTTCTTTTAGCTCATGAATTTCTACTTTATTAATTTTAGCACTACTGCCACTGACCAATTGAGAACTAAACCTTTTAGCCCTGACATCATGTAAATCCTTACCTATATACAATAAATATGTCACAAGAAAACCATCTAACATTAAGTAATATATAACACTACGTTTGTCAGTGCCGTGATCAATTCTAAAGTTAGTGATTATGCTTCTAATTATTTCATCTTCGATATTTTTAGTGCTATCTATTATTCGAACTACCGACAACCTGAAAAAATGATCCAGTTTAAGGTTTGTATGTACACTGATTTTCAAATTATTAGAAATAATACTCTGTCTCAATAACTCTTGTAAACTTTCATCTAATGAAACCGCTTGGAATGTGGGATGTGTTGATAAAGAAGCTCGCCACAGAATACTTATGAAAAAAAGATACGTTCTTTTGTAGTCAAACCCATTAATTACGATGTGGTCATCATTCTTGATTACGTTTTCGGACCGTCTAAAAATAACCGTCCCATAAACTTCATAATTAGAACTTAAGAACTGCTCGCAATCACCACACAGTAATCTTTCTTTTGGATCGGAGTTTGTTAGTTTAGGCTCTTCCTCGGTACTTGATACCAATAGCAATTGACCCGATTCTTTTTTCAATCTTTTATAGTAACTACGCGGAATAATATGAGACATTTTGAGAATGGCTTCTTTACCACATAACTTACATATTTCCATTTTTTTTATTAATCCCATCAAGAACGTGCATATTACTTTTAGGTATAGAAGCCATAAAGCCCCGGTTAGTGATACCTAAGCAGCGGAGCGTCAGCGACATCATCAGATTATCATAGCGCATCATCGTTATCAGGTCGCCCGTGCATCCTAAGGAACCGTGGGCCAGCCGGAGATAGAGCCGGGTCTTTCGCTACCGGTGCGTATCACTTTAGCCTGTTTATCCCTGTAAAGGGGCATCGGGGCTGAATGCTGCGATGAACTATGTTTTGGGAGAGTTTAGAGCCGATGGCACGGCATGCTGTTCTTGTTAAGCTATCGCGGTAAGACAGTAGAACGACCGCCAGCGGTTTGATATGCTCCCAGAACCACACACCAAGCCACAACAGCGATGGGCAATTCCTTGGGATACCTTTGTAGGTACCTGAACATTCAACCACTTCTTAACTTGCTGATTTCTACCGAGAAGGTACTAACAGGAAGGCTTGGAGCGGGTGAAGGGAATCGAACCCTCGTATGCAGCTTGGGAAGCTGCCGTTCTACCATTGAACTACACCCGCATCGGTGTGCGGCTGTCATTATAACCGGTTATCCCCGCCGGGCAAGCGGAGATAACGCGTAACTGCTGGTGTTTTAAGCAGTTAACCGCGTTCCCCTCGGTTATCACTCATCAGACGAAAAAAAACCGGCGCAGTCACCTGCGCCGGTTGATATTCATTACAGCGAAGTTATTTCTGCGGGCGCATTGCCGGGAACAGGATCACGTCGCGGATGGTGTGGCTGTTGGTGAACAGCATAACCATACGGTCGATACCGATGCCCAGACCTGCGGTTGGCGGCAGACCGTGCTCCAGCGCGGTAACGTAGTCTTCGTCGTAGAACATCGCTTCGTCATCGCCGGCGTCTTTCGCATTAGCCTGGTCAGCAAAACGCTGCGCCTGGTCTTCTGCGTCATTCAGCTCGGAGAAGCCGTTACCGATTTCACGGCCGCCGATGAAGAACTCGAAGCGGTCAGTGATTTCCGGGTTGTTATCATTACGACGTGCCAGCGGGGACACTTCTGCCGGGTACTCGGTAATGAAGGTCGGCTGAATCAGATGGCTTTCCGCCACTTCTTCGAAGATCTCCGTCACAACGCGGCCCAGACCCCAGCTCTTCTCAATCTTGATGCCGATGGATTCAGCGATAGCCACCGCCTTGCCCATGTCAGCCAGATCGGCCAGCTCGGTTTCCGGACGGTATTTTTTGATCGCCTCGGTCATGGTCAGCTTCACAAACGGCTTGCCGAAGTCGAACACTTCATCACCATACTGCACCTGAGTATTGCCCAGCACGTTCTGGGTCAGGGTGCGGAACAGCGACTCGGTCAGTTCGATCAGATCTTTGTAATCCGCGTAAGCCATATAGAGTTCCATCATGGTGAACTCTGGGTTATGACGCGGAGAAACGCCTTCGTTACGGAAGTTACGGTTGATTTCGAACACACGCTCGAAGCCACCCACAACCAAACGCTTCAGGTACAGCTCCGGGGCAATACGCAGGTACATATCGATGTCCAGCGCATTGTGGTGAGTCACGAATGGACGAGCAGAAGCCCCACCCGGGATCACCTGCATCATAGGGGTTTCGACTTCCATGAAGCCGCGTTCCACCATGAAGTTACGCATCGCCGCCATGATCTGAGAACGCACCTTGAAGGTCTTGCGCGATTCTTCGTTGGCGATCAGATCCAGGTAACGCTGACGGTAACGGGTTTCCTGATCGGCCAGGCCGTGGAATTTGTCCGGCAGCGGACGCAGGGCCTTGGTCAGCAGGCGCAGTTCGGTGCAGTGGATAGACAGCTCACCGGTCTTGGTTTTGAACAGTTTTCCGCGTGCGCCAAGGATATCGCCAAGGTCCCACTTCTTGAATTCTTCGTTGTAAACGCCTTCCGCCAGATCGTCGCGCGCGACGTACAACTGGATGCGGCCACCAACGTCTTGCAACGTGACAAAGGATGCCTTGCCCATGATACGGCGGGTCATCATACGGCCGGCAACGGTGACTTCTACACCCAGTGCTTCCAGCTCTTCGTTGTCTTTATCGCCGTACGCAGCGTGCAGCTTGTCGGACGTGGTGTCGCGACGGAAATCATTCGGGAACGCAATGCCGTTCTCGCGCAGCGCAGCCAGTTTTTCACGGCGTGACTGCAACTCGTTATTGAGATCCAGCGCCTGTTCAGCGCCTTGTGGTTGTTGCTCAGACATTTCTGTTCCTTATAACCCGGCTTTCAAACTTGCCTCAATGAATTTATCCAGGTCGCCATCTAATACGGCCTGCGTGTTGCGCGTTTCAACGTTAGTGCGCAAATCCTTGATACGGGCGTCATCCAGCACGTAAGAGCGGATTTGGCTGCCCCAACCGATGTCGGATTTGTTGTCTTCCAGCATCTGTTTATCAGCATTTTTCTTTTGCATCTCAAACTCGTACAGCTTGGCTCGCAGCTGTTTAAACGCTTGATCCTTGTTCTTATGCTGAGAACGGTCGTTCTGACACTGCACTACGATGTTGGTCGGTAAGTGGGTAATACGCACCGCCGACTCAGTTTTGTTCACGTGCTGACCACCCGCCCCCGAGGCACGGTAAACGTCGATACGCAGGTCCGCCGGGTTGATGTCGATATCAATGTCGTCGTCCACTTCCGGGTAGATAAACACCGAACTGAACGAGGTATGACGACGACCGCCGGAGTCGAACGGGCTCTTGCGCACCAGGCGATGTACGCCGGTTTCAGTACGCAACCAGCCGAACGCGTAGTCACCGATGATCTTGATGGTGGCGGACTTCAGCCCTGCGACGTCACCGTCGGACTCTTCAATCACTTCGGTCTTGAAGCCTTTGGCCTCGGCCCAGCGCAGGTACATGCGCAGCAACATGCTGGCCCAGTCCTGAGCTTCTGTGCCGCCGGAACCGGCCTGGATATCCAGGTAGCAATCAGCACTATCGTATTCACCAGAGAACATACGACGGAATTCTAATTGCTCCAGCTTGGCAGACAGTTGATCAAGCTCAACGACGGCTTCGTTAAAGGTTTCTTCATCGTCGGCTTCAATCGCCAGTTCCAGCAGGCCGGTAACGTCTTCGCCCCCCTGCTCGAGTTGATCGATGGTCTCAACGATGGCTTCGAGCGCCGCGCGCTCTTTACCCAGCGCCTGTGCGCGCTCGGGTTCGTTCCAGACGTCAGGTTGTTCCAGCTCTGCGTTAACTTCTTCTAGGCGTTCTTTCTTGGCATCATAGTCAAAGATACCCCCGAAGAACGGCAGTCCGCACGGACAGGTCCTGAATTCGGTTTTTTACCGGGTTAATTTCAAACATGTTTTTTGCGTTCTTTTACGTTGATGTCGTCGATGGCGAAATGCCATTGGAACCGGTAATTCTAGCGGATCCAGACGTCAGTTTATAGCGAGTTGGTTAGTTTTTGTGGGGGAAGAAAACATGCCGGGGTTTGGCAGAGCAAACCCCGGGCAAAAGCAGCCACAAATTAACGCGGCCAGAGGTGTTGGATCAGTAACTGCACGTTGCGGTTGCCGCGGAACTCGTTGACGTCCAGCTTGTAGGCCAGCTCCACTTCACGCACGCTGCTGTCGGGCCACAAAGTGGTATCGACATTGAAAACGATGCCGTCCAGCAGCGGGCCGCCACCGAGCGGTTCTACCATCAGCTTCAGGTGTTTCTCACCCACCAGCCGCTGCTGCAGGATACGGAAGGTGCCGTCGAAGGTCGGTTCCGGGAAGGCTTGCCCCCAGGGGCCCCCTTCGCGTAACAGCTCCGCCGTTTCCAGCGAAAGTTCCTGCATAGCCAGTTCGCCATCAGACCAGATAACCCCTTCCAGCATCGCCGGATCGAGCCATTCCCCCACCAACTCGCCAAAGCGCTGGCGGAACTCGTCGAATTTGGCCTCTTCCAGCGACAACCCGGCCGCCATGGCGTGGCCACCGAACTTCATCATCAGCCCTGGGTTCAAGGTATCCAGCCGCTCCAGCGCATCGCGCATGTGCAGACCGGCTATCGAACGCCCCGATCCCTTCAGAATGCCCTCACCTGCCGGTGCAAACGCGATCACCGGGCGATGGAAACGTTCTTTAATCCGCGAGGCCAAGATACCCACCACGCCCTGATGCCATTCAGGATGATACATCGCCAGTCCGTAAGGCAAGGCGGTGCTGCTGCGCTCCAGTTCGTCGCACAGTTGCAAAGCTTCAACCTGCATGCCCTGCTCAATCTCACGCCGGGTCAGATTGAGCGCATCGAGATCGTTGGCCAACATACGCGCCTGCGCGATGTCGTCACTCAGTAACAGTGCCACACCGATCGACATATCATCCAGTCGCCCGGCGGCATTGAGCCGCGGCCCCAGCGCAAAGCCGAGATCGTTGGCTGCCAGTTGGCGTGCGTCACGATTAGCCACTTCTAGCAACGCCTTAATGCCCGGCCGACATTTGCCGGCACGGATGCGGTTCAGACCCTGATACACCAGAATACGGTTATTGGCGTCGAGCGGTACCACGTCGGCCACCGTTCCGAGCGCGACCAAATCCAGCAGTTCCGCCAGGTTTGGCATCGCCAATGCCCGTTGTTCGAACCAGCCGTCGTCACGCAGCCGGGCACGCAGCGCCAGCATCAGATAAAAAGCTACGCCGACACCGGCCAGAGATTTGGACGGGAACTCACAGCCACGCAGATTCGGGTTAACGATCGCCTCCGCCGCCGGCAGGGTTTCCCCCGGCAGGTGGTGGTCGGTCACCAGCACCTGCATACCTTTAGCGTGAGCCACGTCTACACCGGCGTGGGAAGAGATGCCGTTATCCACAGTGAGGATCAATTCTGCACCGCGCGTTGCCGCCTGCTCTACCACTTCGGGGCTCAGGCCGTAGCCGTCCTCAAAGCGATTCGGCACCAGATAGTCGATCGCACTGCCACCCATGCTGCGCAGCGCCAGCACCGTCAACGCGGTACTGGTGGCGCCATCGGCGTCGAAGTCGCCCACCACGATAATGCGGCGACTCGCGACTAGCGCCTGTTGCAGAATGCCAACGGCGGTATCTATGCCGTCCAACTGCTGCCAGGGCAGCATGCCTTTGACGCTGCGCTCTAATTCCTGCTCAGCCTGAACGCCGCGCAGCGCGTATAGACGACGCAGCAATGGGTGCAGGCTGGTAGGCAAATGGCTGTCGTCCGTCGCCGCACGGCGGCGTAGTTGTGTTTTGATGCTCACCGGCGATTAACCACCGGTTTTGGTTGCGGTCTGATGCGCGTCCAGCATGGCGGCCATCTCTTTCGGCCCCTGATAGCCTGGGATCATCATGCCGTTTTCCAAAATGATGGCCGGAGTGCCCTGAATACCGAACTGCACGCCGAGCGCGTAGTGTTTGCTGATGTCGGTTTTACAGGTCGCCGGGGAAACCGCATCGCCTTTCATGGCGGTATCGAAGGCTTTGGCTTTGTCGGCAGTACACCAAATTGACTGCATGTCTTTCTCGGCCTGAGAATTCAGCCCCTGGCGCGGGAATGCCAGATAGCGGACGGTAATCCCCAGATCGTTATATTCTTTCATCTGCTGGTGCAGCTTGTGGCAGTAGCCACAGGTGATGTCGGTAAACACGGTGATCACGTGTTTTTGCTTTGGCGCTTTGTAGACGATCATCTGATCTTTCAGCGCTTCCAGCTTGCCGGTCAGCAGTTGGTTGGTCACGTTAACCGGCTCTTTGCCACTGACGTCGTACAGCGGGCCTTGCAGAATGTGTTTGCCGTCTTCGGTCACATACAGCACGCCGTTATCGGTCAACACGGTTTTCAGGCCATTCACCGGTGAAGGCTGCACGTCCGCCTGTTGAATGCCCAGGCTGCCAAGCGCTTTTTGGATTGCCGCATCGTCGGCATGGGCCGCGCCGGTCACTGAAGCCACCAGCAGGGAGAGCAGCATTAAACCTTTCTTCATTCTTCCAATCCTTTTGAACCCGGCATGTCAGGCACGCGGGTGGTGCTGTTGATGTAGCTGTTTAAGTCTTTCAGTCGCTACATGCGTATAAATTTGTGTGGTCGAGAGGTCGCTATGCCCCAATAACATCTGTACGACACGGAGATCGGCCCCATGGTTCAGCAAATGGGTGGCAAACGCGTGGCGCAACACGTGCGGCGACAGCCTCTCGCTGTCAATGCCCGCTAGGATCGCATAGTGTTTGATGCGATGCCAGAATGTCTGCCGGGTCATTTGCTGGCTGCGGTTACTGGGAAACAGCACATCCAGCGCCTGGCCGTTGACCATCCACGGGCGGCCGTGCTCCAAATAGTTTTCGATCCAGTACACCGCTTCTTCGCCCAGCGGTACCAGCCGTTCCTTATTACCCTTGCCGATCACCCGCACTACGCCCTGGCGCAGGCTGACGTCGCTGATGGTCAGCCCGACCAACTCGGAGACCCGTAGCCCGGTAGCGTACAGCACTTCCAGCATGGCCTTGTCACGCAGCTCCAATGGCTGATCGACACAGGGCGCCTGCAACAACGCATCGACCTGCGCCTCGCTCAGATCTTTCGGCAACCGCTGCGGCAGTTTCGGTGAGGCAAGCAGCGCGGTAGGGTCGTCGGTGCGCATATTTTCGCGGTACAGGTACTGGAACAGACGACGCATGGCGCTCAGCAAACGCGCGGAGCTGGTAGCCTTGTAACCCCCCTCCACCCGCTTGGCGAGGAAAGCCTGCAGATCCAGCGCCTGCGCCTGCAACAACGAAGTATTTTGCTGGTTCAGCCAGGCAACCAGCGCCTGCAAATCCAGTCGATAAGAGGCCAGCGTATTTTCTGCCAGATTGCGTTCGAGCCATAGCGCATCCAGGAATTGCTCAATCAACGCACTCTCTTGCTGTTGCACGCGATCCTCTCTTTGTTACGTTTATGCCACAGGCATTATGCCTTAAGCCGGGACAAATCGGGTATACTCGCTGCAATTCTACCTACGGCAATATAAACGGTTTAAACATGAAGATTGGTCTGTTTTACGGCTCCAGCACCTGCTACACCGAGATGGCAGCAGAAAAAATCCGTGAGATTCTGGGTGAAGACCTGGTCGACCTGCACAACCTGAAAGACGTCTCCCCCAAGCTGATGGAAGAGTATTCCATCCTGATCCTCGGCATGCCTACCTGGGACTTTGGTGAGTTGCAAGAAGACTGGGAAGCAATTTGGCCACAGCTGACCACGCTGGATTTGCAGGGGAAAATCGTTGCCATGTATGGCATGGGTGATCAACTCGGTTACGGCGAATGGTTCCTCGATGCGCTCGGCATGCTGCACGATCATATTGCCCCGCTCGGGGTGCAGTTTATCGGCTTCTGGCCAATCGAAGGTTTCGAATTCACCAGCCCGAAACCGCTGAGCGCCGACGGCAAACACTTTGTCGGCCTGGCGCTGGATGATGTGAATCAATACGACATGAGCGAAGACCGGCTGCAACAGTGGTGCGAACAGATCCTGCTGGAGATGGAACCGCTGCTGTAATGCCCATGGGCGCGGCAATGAACCGCGCCCAATCTGGTACTTATTTCCACAACCGGAAGCGATTTTCACCCTCGCCGCTCGGTGTTTCACTATTCAGGCGTGCCGGATCGGCCACCTGATACCAATCCAGCTTGCGCGTCAGCAGCATAATTCCCGCCAAAATTGCGAACAACAGCCCTGCCCCCAGTACCAGTGCGTTATCTTCCGACTGCAGCAACAGATACAGCACGCCATACAACATCAACAGGCTGGCGGCGAACAGCGCCCCCCGCAACCTGCCGCGCAGTACCGCGCTGAGGTAAAAGGCGATCAGTCCGCTGCAGGCGATACTGGCCAACAGGTAGGCGGTAGCGAAACCGAAGTGCTCGGAGAATGCCAGCAGGATCAGGTAGAACAGCACCAGTGCCGCGCCAACCAGCAAATACTGAATCGGGTGTACCCGCAAACCGGTCAGGGTTTCGAACAGGAAGAACGCCATAAATGTCAGGCCGATAAACAGCACCGCATACTTCACCGCGCGTTCGGTCAGTTGGTAGTGATCCACCGGTTCAATCAGGCTGGTGCTGAAGGTTGGCAACTTGTCTTCGCCAAGAATTTCGTCATCGTAATGGAAAGCGCTGTTGATGTTGTTGGCAAACCAGGTGCTGCGCCAGCGGGCACTGAAGCCTTTTTCCGTCACTTTGCGTTCGTCCGGCAAGAAATTACCGAGGAAGTTCGGATGTGGCCAGTTGCTCTGCAACGTCAACTCACTGCTACGGCCGAGCGGTACCAGTGACAGGCTGCTGGTGCCCGCCAGCGTCAGGGTGAACTCGGCATCCAGCCCCGCTTTTTGCAATGCGGCCAGCGTCAGCGGCGCATGGATCCCCTGATGCAACACATTGACCTGAGTGCCCGGCTCAAAGGTCGTTTGAGACTCTGTGCTGGTCAGTGGCGAGATGCTCTTGATACCGCGTGAATCACTCAATGAAACCAGCAGGAAAGGCTGACCCACCGTCACGTTAGTGCGCTGCAAGTCCGTCAAATCCGGCTGGCCAAACTTCACCTTAAACTGCAACGGCCCCTGATAGACCTGAGTCTGGTAAATGCCCAGCTTGCGCACCTCCACGTTCGGCTTGCCGTTAACCTGTAAAGCCTCCGGCAGCAGATAGCGATGATGTCGAACCATTTGCACCACCTTCTGCCCCTTGTCATCCGTCTTCTCTTCCCGCTCGCTGTAAGGGATGACGATCAGCGGCCCCAAAATGCGCTGCGCCCGGCTGGTGCTTTCGCTGACCTGCCCGACCACGCTCTGGCGGTAGCCGCTGCGCTCATCAATCACATTCATTAACTGCGTTACCGGGATGATCATTAAAATCATCAATCCCAGCAGAGTGGTTATTTTCCAAAACAGTACCGATTTCATCATCGCCGCGCTCCATGTAGGTAATAGCGCTACGATAAAAGCCTCAGGTGAAAGCCGGATGTGGTTATGTGAAGGGACGGTGAAGTCAGAGCGATAAGGTGAAAATAGCGGTCACGCCGTGCGGCTGACGATTGCTCAACTGGATACTGCCACGGTGCAAGCGCGCCACCTCCTGCACAAAGTTCAGCCCCAGGCCGCTGCTTTTCGGCTTGTCCGATCGGGCCAGCGAATAAAAACGTTCAAACACTTTGTCCAGCGCGTAATCCGGAATGCCACTACCGTCGTCACTGACGGTGACCTGGTAGTGGCCATCGAGGCGTTCGCCACGGATACTGATGCTGCCGCCCGGTGGTGTAAAATCCAGCGCATTGTCGAGCAGGTTAGTCAGCGCCTGGCTGATCAGCAATCCATCTCCGCTCAGAGTGATCTCTTCTGCCACATTCAACTGCAGCAGAACGCTGCGTCGCTCTGCCTGCGCCTCTTTGCTTACCACCGCCTGACGCACCAGCGCCGCCATTGCCAGCGGAGCCAGCTCCAGACCAGGCCGGCTCTCCAGCCGTGCCTGCACCAGCAATTTATCCACCAGTTGCTGAATGCGCGTACTTTGTTGTTCGATATTGGTCAGGAAACGCTGGGCAGTGGCCGCTGGCGGCTGTTCCTGCAACAGCTCGGCTGCGCCACGGATGGCTGCCAGCGGGCTTTTCAGCTCGTGGGTCAGGGTATGCACATATTGTTCGATGTGGGCCTTGCCCTCCAGCTTCACCCGCATGCTGTCCAGTGCCTGCGCCAGCTGCGTCAGCTCATGACCGCCCATTTTTGGCAAGGGTACGCTTTCGCCCTTTGCCACGCCGTCAGCATAATGCACCAGCCGGCCAATTGAGCGGTTGATCCACCAGACAAAGCCCAGCCCGATCAACAAGGCAATGCCCAGCAGCAGCGCACCCGCCCAAAGAATGCGTCGCTCACTGCGCTTGATCACCGGTGCCATGGTGCTGTTCGGTTTACCGACGCTGAGCACACCGATAATTTTGCCCTGATCCATTACCGGCGCGGCGACGTACATCACCGAGCTGTTTTCATCCTGCGGATCGCTGCGCGTACTGCGTGCGCCATACTGGCCGAGCAGCGTCAGATAAACATCATTCCAGCGAGAGTAGTCCTGGCCGAGCGCCTTGCCGCTGGAATCAAAAATGACCTTGCCTTGTTGATCGGTGAGATAGACATGGTATTCGCTGCGATCCTTACGGATACCGGCAATATTGGCACCAATAGGTCGTTGATTAAGTTGAGCAAACGCCTGCGCCAGTTTCCCGTGCGCCACATCTGCGTGCTGCATATCCAGACGCGCGATCTGCGCCAGCAGGTTGGCGGTATCCACCAGCGTGCCTTCGGTAGCACGCCGCACGCCGGGCTTCACTTCCTGCACGAAAATGCTCAGCACGAAATAGCCCGCCACCGCCACGATCAGGAAATATCCCAACAGCAGCCGCAGGCCTATTCTCATGACTGGCGGCTCACGCTGTAACCGAGACCGCGGTGGGTGTGGATCGGCGGTTCCGCAGGGTCGATGGCTCGCAGCTTGGCGCGCAGCGTTTTGATATGGGTGTCGACGGTGCGATCCAGGCTTTCTTCGGCCAACGCCCAGACGCTCTCCATCAATTGTTGGCGTGAAAATACCCGGCCGGGGGCCAGCAACAGGGTTTTCAACAGCAGAAATTCGTAACGGGTCAGCGGCAGCGGCTGCTGATGGTAATAGATGGCCGCGGCTTGTTCATCCAGGCCAAAAGGACCGAAGCTGTACAGAGCAGGTTGCTGCAGGCGCTGCTGTTTTTGCAAACGGCGCAGAATGGTACGCACCCGGGCGCTGACCTCTCGTGGGGAGAAGGGTTTGGCGACATAATCGTCGGCGCCGATTTCCAGCCCAATCAGGCGATCGACCTCATCGCTGCGGGCGGTGAGAAACAAAATCGGTAAATCCGCCGACTGTGATAACAGCCGACGGCAGAGTTCAAAACCATTGATGTCTGGCAGGCCAACATCGAGGATCGCCAGCGCAGGTACTCCTTGCGCCAACGCCTGTAATGCCGGCTCACCACGTTCGAACCAGCGCACCTGAAAGCCTTCGCTCTCCAGGGTATAAATCAGCGTATCGGCAATGCTGGGCTCATCTTCCACCAGCCAGAGCGTCGGCTTCATCAGGGTTCCTCGTCATCACTGGCCGGCGGATAGAGCAACTGCTGGCGCAGATGCCGCCAATCGGCTTTGGCCATGGCATCGGATGCCAGCCACAGTCGACGGCGCTTTTTGCCTCCCACGGGCTGCAAAGTCAGCAGAATGCCGTAACGCGGCATCCAGGGCTGCTTCACCAGTTGCCATTCCTGGCCGTGCCAACCCAGACGTTGGTTTTCCAGCAGGCGTAGTTCACCCTGCCGCGACGCAATGCGCTTTTGGCTGCGAATGCACTCAAACACCACCAGCGTCAGCAACACCAGCCAGATCGGTCCGTAGCCTTCCGGCCAGGGTGAAATCAGGATCAGCAGGATCAGTGCGCCGTGTGTCAGCAACGAAAGTAACTGGGTGCGCCAGGAAATACGGACGTCACATCGCCACTGGGCCACGGTCTTTATTTCGCGTCTGGATCAGTGTCACCATTCTCTGCAGTTCACTGTCCTGCGGAGCGCCATGATTCATCAGCCAGTTGAAGAGATCGGGATCGTCGGACTCCAGCAGGCGGATAAACAGCGCTTTGTCTGTGTCATTCAACTGGTCGTATTCATACTCGAAGAACGGCATGATGGAGATGTCCAGCTCGCGCATACCACGGCGACAAGCCCAGTGGATGCGTGCTTTGTTATTAATATCCATGTTGTTATGACTAACCTCTTTTCAGCGTGGCAACGCCATCGCAGGGTTCAACTGACACACTGTATGGCAACACCGTCGCGATATAATTCCATCAGCCAAAGATCTGTCTGCAAGGGTAACCCTTGGCCGCAAGCCTATAGAGTAACAATTTGACATACTCGCCGGGAAGGACGTTCTCTGTGTAAAGCGTAATAAGGCGCTAAATGTCAAAAAAAGCGCTGCCGGAGAAGCAAGCGTGAATAACAGTTTGCAAAGCCCGCCACCTCTTTTACCATGGGGTCAACACACCTTCAGGTAAGCTAAACGTTAAGCAGGATCTTACTATGGCGTATAAAATTCCATTTCCACCCCGTCAGCCTTCCGCTTCTTCCCATCTGCCCCTGACCCTGATCTCGCTGGAAGATTGGGCAATGGTGACGCTGAACGGACCGGATACGGTGAAATACCTTCAGGGCCAGGTGACTGCCGATATCGAAGCGCTGCCGGCCGATAGTCATGTGTTGTGCGGCCACTGCGATGCCAAGGGCAAAATGTGGAGCAATCTGCGTTTGTTCCATCGCGGTGAAGGCTTTGCCTATCTGGAACGCCGCAGCGTGCTGGACAGCCAACTGGCAGAGATCAAGAAGTACGCTGTGTTTTCCAAACTCACCATTGCCGCCGACAACGAAGCCGTCTTATTGGGCGTCGCCGGTTTTCAGGCACGTGCGGCGCTGGCGGGGGTGTTCAACAGCCTGCCGGATGCTGAACATCAGGTGGTGCAGGACGGTGAAACTACCCTGTTGCACTTCTCTCTACCGGCGGAACGTTTTCTGCTGGTTACCACCGCTGCCATTGCCGAACAGTTGGCTGACAAGCTGCACGAACAGGCAGAACTGAACGACAGTCAACAGTGGCTGACGCTGGATATCGAAGCCGGTTACCCGGTAATTGATACCGCCAACAGCGGGCAATTGATCCCACAGGCCACCAACCTGCAGGCGCTGGAAGGCATCAGTTTCAGCAAGGGTTGCTACACCGGTCAGGAAATGGTGGCTCGTGCCAAGTTCCGCGGTGCCAACAAGCGTGCGTTGTACTGGCTGGAAGGCAAAGCCGGGCGAGTGCCACAGGCCGCTGAAGACGTGGAGTTGCAACTGGGTGAGAACTGGCGCCGTACCGGTACGGTGCTGAGTGCTGCCAAGCTGGCCGACGGCACGCTGTGGGTACAGGTAGTGTTGAATAACGATCTGGATGCCGACAGCAAGCTACGGGTTCGCGATGATGCCACCAGCCACCTGGCCATCAAACCGCTGCCATATTCGTTGATAGAAGAAAAATAGGGGCAGTCAGAGCTTCTTAATCTATCCGCAATAGATTTCGCACTGCAGCCAGCAACGCTGCGGTGCGAAAGATATCAGCGGAGATCAGACGTACAGATAAATAGCCATAAAATGGCACAGGCTGCCGCCGAGCACGAAACCATGCCAAATGGCGTGACCGAAGCGGAAACGCTTTGATGCATAGAAGATCACTCCCAGGGTATAAACCACCCCCCCCACCGCCAGCAGCGTCACGCCGCCCACCGCCAGTCGGGTCGCCAGCTGATAAATCACGATCAGCGACAGCCAGCCCATGGTCAGATAGGTCACCAGCGACAGTGCTTCAAAACGGTGGGCAAAGGCCAGCTTGAACAATACACCCAGCAACGCCAATCCCCAGATTACCGCCATCAACCCTTTAGCCAGCGGTGAGTTCAGCCCAACCAACAAAAACGGCGTGTAGGTACCGGCAATCAAAAGATAAATGGCACAGTGGTCAAATTTTTTCAGCCAGTGCTTGGCCTTTTGGTGGGGAATAGCATGGTAGAGCGTGGAGGCAAGGAACAGCAGGATCATGCTGCCACCATAAAGACTGTAGCTGGCGATGGCCGTCACATCAGCGCCGGTATCGACCGCCTGAACTAACAGCAGAACCAGACCGACAATGCCGAAAACCAGACCGATGCCATGGCTGATACTATTAGCGATCTCTTCCGCCCACGGATAGGCCGCAGCGGCAATTTTTTCGCTACCGGCTTTTACTACGCCCGTTTTTCCCATAAAGCACAACCCCCCAAAACAGCCAACATTGTTCGAAATTACCGCAAAGCAGCTTAACTGAGAATAATTTCAGTGTACACGTGTACGCTAAAATAAAACTGTGTGCGCGTGTAACCATCGAAATCCCTCGCCCGCTGGTCTACAATCGTTCGGCTTCAACCCATCTACCTTGAGGTTTACACCATGTCATCCGCTGTACCCGCGTTAGATTTCGGCTCCATGACCCAGGTCATCCAGTTCCTGATGGAAATCGACAAGTTGAAAAGCGTGCAACGCCGCACCAAAGTACTGGGCACCCAACGCCAGGAAAACTCCGCTGAACATAGCTGGCACTTTGCTATTGGCGCCCTGAGCCTGGCGCCTTACGCCGGTGAAGGCGTGGATATCCAACGGGTGATCCAGATGGCACTGCTGCATGACATCGTTGAGATCGATGCCGGTGACGTGCTGGTCTACGATCTGGCGGCCCGCGCAGCGATCCATGATAAAGAAGTGGCGGCAGCCCGCCGGTTGTTCGGTATGCTGCCAGATACTCAGCGCGAGTATTTCACCGCTTTATGGCAGGAATATGAAGATGGCGAGAGCGCCGACGCGCGTTTCGCACTGGTGCTGGATCGCACCATGCCAATGCTGATGAACCTGCATAACGAAGGCCAAAGCTGGGTCGAAAATGGCATCAGTCTGGAGCAAGTGCTGTCGCGCAACGCAGCCATTGCCGATGTCCAGCCAGAGCTGTGGAAGTACCTTCTGCAACACCTGCAGGACGCTCAGCGTAAAGGCTGGCTGAAGTAACGCTGTTGCTGTTGCGACAAGCCGGGTGATCCTCTCACCCGGCAAGCGATTCACAACGGCTTGTGCGCCGTTTCCTTTGCGGCAATCACCGCCCACAGCGTGATCAACAACGCCACCACCACATAGGCTGAGATCGCCAGCGTGCTGTCGTAAGACTTGAATAACGATGCGATAATCAAGGGTGCAAAACCACCACCGATAATACCTGCCAGCGTATAAGCCAACGACGATCCCGCATAGCGCACCCGGGTCGGGAACTGTTCGGTGATAAAAGCCGCCTGCGGGCCGTACATCGCCGCATGGATCAACAACCCCACCACCACCGCCAGGCAGATCAGCACCGGCTGGCTACTGTCGAGCAGCATAAAGAACACAAATGCCCAAACCATCGCCGCCAGCGCCCCGCCGATATACACCGGTCGACGGCCAAAACGATCGGACAGTGCGCCAAACATCGGTACGGTAATCGCGTTACCGATCGCCCCCAACATGGTAGCGGCCAACGCCAGCGGGCGCGGCAGGTTCAGTACCGTGGTGACATAGGTCAGGGTAAAGACCACCACCAGCGCATACAGCACATCGGAACCGATACGAGAACCACCGGCGATCAACAATGGACGCCGATGCTGGGTGAAGACCTCGCGGATCGGCGAATGGGTAACGTCTTTGGATGCCTCCAGTTTCAGAAACGCCGGCGTTTCCCCCACCCCACGGCGCAGCCACAGGCCAAATATCACCAACACCAGGCTAAGCAGGAAAGGAATACGCCAACCCCACTGCTGGAAATCTTCTGCCGACATAGCCACCGTCACCAGCGTAATCAAGCCGGTACCGATCAAAGTACCGCAGGAAGGACCGACCTGAGCAAAGGAAGCATTACGCCCACGCTGATGAGGTTTACCGTGTTCCATCGACAGCAATACCGCCCCCGCCCATTCGCCTCCCAACGCAATCCCCTGAATAAAGCGCAGCGTGACCAACAGCAGCGGGCTCCAAATACCCCAACTGGCATAACCCGGCAGCAGCCCCATCAGCGCGGTAGTCACGCCCATGATCACCAGCGTGGTCACCAGGACAAAACGGCGCCCCAGCACGTCACCGAGATGACCAAACACGATGCCGCCAATCGGCCGTGAAACATAACCGACCGCGTAGGTGGAAAACGCCAAAATAGTGCCCACCAGCGGATCGAAAGACGGGAAAAACACGTGGTTGAAAATCAGCGCCGCCATGATGTTGTAGACGGTGAAGTCATACCACTCCAGTGCGGTGCCGATCGAACTGGCCGCAGCCAGCTTGCCGGTATTCGGTGGATGCGCGGCAGTATCGTCGGCAGATAAATCCGCGGTCGGTGTTTCCGTGGTTGAAGTGCTCATGATGACAGCTCCTGCGTGGTCAGTTGCCAGCCAAGGGCATAATGCACCGCATCGGTGGCGGGGATTTTCAAGTGGTGACAGGCCAGCTCATTCAGCCGCTGGCCGGCTTCGGCACTGCTGCTTTCGATCAACAGCATCGGCAATAACTGGCGATTTTCCCGCGACTCTTTCGGCAGCGGTGAGCTGAGTTCAACATCCGGCGACAGCAGGCTGCTGCGTACAAAACCGGGTTGCTCGGCCAGCATCGCCCCCAAATGATGGATACCGGCCTTTAGGACTTCCGGTGCCGTCGGCTCCAGGGTAACAATGGCCAAATGGCTGCCGCAGCCCTGCCCGGTCACCGCCTCTACCGCACAGACCCGGCGCATTGGGTCGCGCATTTTGTCGAGGCTTGCCACCGACCAGGGGGTCTGTTGGTTAAACGCGGCGCGGTAAGCCGCCGAGGTAAAACTGGCCAGGGATTCGGTTTTATACAGCCCCAGGTATTTACGCCCGCCTTGTAGCGCCTGATAACGCGTGCCCGACAAAAAGCCGGGCACGCGCACCCGCTCTTCCACGTGCTCACGGTCGTACCACTGATTGAAATCCGCCTCGTCCTGCGCGGCGACATCTGTTGCAACAAACAGCATTCCGTTCGGGGAACCGGTCATGGGTACTCTCCTGTTAGCTCAAAGTAAGGCGGGGTCGCCCCCCACCGGAAAATCACACCTCGGTGAGGCAACGTTCGATCGCCAGCGCCCAACCCAGTAGCGCCTCGTCCTGCAGGGGCAGTCCGGCCAACATCAGGCCAACCGGTGCCGCACCGGGCGATTGGCAAGGCAGCGACAGCGCACAACCGTCGAGGAAGTTGATCACCGAAGGGTTACGCAGCGCAGCGCCGTTGATACGAAAATAAGCGTCTTCATCCGCTTCCAACTCGGCAATGGTTGGCGCGACCATAGGCACCGTCGGCATCAATAGTGCGTCAAACCCTTGCACTACAGCAGTCACCCGCCGTTGCCAATCGGCACGCAGCAACCGCAATTGCTGTAGATCCTGCTCATTCAGCCATTGGCCGCGACGAATACGCGATAACACCCGTGGGTCATAGCCATCGGCATGTTCGGCAATCAACGGCTGATGCCAGCGCCAGGACTCCAGCGCGCTGAAACCACCGGCGGCGTTGATCGTCGCCAGCTCGGCGAACTCATGAAAGGGAATAAATTCAATCTGTGCCCCAGCCTGCACCAGCCGCTGGACGCTGAGATAAAAGGCGGTGGTGACCTCATCGTCCATGCCATCCAGCACCAACGTTTGGGGTACGGCAAAACGCGCCTGACTCAAGGTTTTCTGCTGCGGATACAGTGGCAGATCGGCTATCGCCGCATCCAGCGCTATGCAACCGGCAACGTCATGAGCGATCACGCCGATCGAATCCAGTGAGGGCGACAACGGCAGCAGACCGTGGCTGCTGATACGACGGGCGGTGGGTTTATAACCGGTCAGGCCGCAGAAGGCCGCCGGAATACGTACCGAGCCGCCGGTGTCGCTGCCTATCGCACCAAAGCACATGCCATCAGCTACCGCGACTGCCGCACCGGAAGACGAACCACCGGGAATGCGGCGAGCAGAGCGATCCCAGGGATTGGCAGGCGTGCCGTAGTGGGGATTGATCCCCAGCCCTGAATAGGCAAACTCGGTCATGTTGGTTTTTCCGATGACCACCGCGCCAGCCTGCAACAACCGCTCCACTACGGCGGAATGGCGGTTAGCCACCGGCGCGTCGACCAGCACCCGCGACCCGGCGGCGGTGACTTCCCCGGCGACATCAAACAGGTCTTTGACCGACACCGGTACGCCATCCAGCGCCGACAGAGGATCACCCGCAGCACGCCGTCGATCGGCCGCCAGTGCCTGCTGCTGTGCCCAGTCGGTATAAACATGGGTAAAAGTGCGAGAGCCCTCGCCCTGGTCGTCGGCAATTTGCGCCAGCGCAGCGGCAGTCAACTGCACAGCCGTTAATTCACCAATGGTCAACCCGGCAACGACCTGCGTTAAAGTCAGTTTTTCCATCACGCCACCACCGGCAGTTCAATACTGCGATAGCTATGGCTGATAGTTCGCCCCAGCACCTTGTCCACCAGTTCCATACGGAATTCGGCCGCCGGCCGGATACCGCCAATCGCCGCCACCGTACCGCAGGCCATCGCCAGACCGTCACGCGGCTGAGGTACCGTCAGCCCGCCCTCCGGTACCTGCTGGCCACTCAGATAACGATCCAGCAGATCGCCAGGAGTACGCAGACTGGCAAGGTAACCCTGCTGATAAAGCCGGAACTCACCGTCCTCTTTGATCCAGGATCGCAGGATCAACGAATCCCAATGTGCGATCACTTCCCGCAGGGGCCAGGCGGCACGTGCTACCGGCTTGACGCAGATTTGCTTGGACAGCGCTACGCTGTGCGCCTCCAGTTGACGATCGGTATGATCCGAGGCCAGCGAAACAAACAGCTCGCCGCGATGAGTGAAGATCAGCGGTTCCGCTTCGCCGGAGCTGGCATTGCCGATCACTTCAATGCAGTCGCTCTGGCTAAGCTGATTAACGGCCACCCGATAAAACAGTGGGATTGCACTGGGTTGGGGCACACCCAGCTCCGCCAACTCCCTAATATGGTGCAGGATCGCCTCGCGATCGCGGCCAGTCCAGCCGGCAATCACCAGATGGTCGATCTCAACATCCAGCCCCCCGGCACCGCTGGATTCAGGTAAAGTGAAGGTCAGTCTCATGGCGTTTGTGCCCCTTTGGTTAAAATGCTGTGAAATTTCACTATATCTTTAGTTACCAAATAAGCGATTTCCGTGCCATGTTTTTGTGTACTATGTCTAAAAACTTTCTTCTTGCAGGAGCAGAACGTGATGACCCTTGACGCAGAGAGCCAGGAACTCCCGACGGCAGAGGAAGCCGGAATATCACTGAATGAACTGGCCTACCGGCGCTTTAAGCAAGCACTGGTGACGTTAAGCTACAAACCTGGTGAATATCTCAATACCGCGCAGGTGATGAGTGAGCTGGATATGGGCAGAACGCCGATCAATCAGGCGATCCACCGGCTGGCCAATGAAGGGTTGCTGCAGGTGATCCCGCGTAAAGGGGTGATGGTCTCGCCACTGTCGATGGATGATGCACTGGAACTGATTGAAGTGCGGCTGGCCAATGAAATGCTGTGTATGCGGTTGGCTAGCAAGCGAATTACCGAACCACAGATCGCCGCACTGACGGCCCTCAATCAACAAATCGAAGCCGCCAGCCAGCGCCGTGACCGGGTACAGATGATGACGCTGGACCACCAGTTCCACCAGCAACTGGCGCAGATCGCCGGGAATAATATGCTGGCAGACATCCTGAGCGTGCTGCACGCCAGAGCACAGCGTTTCTGGGCCAGCACGCTGTCACGCGAAGGCCATATGCGGGAGGTGATCGAAGAACATCGGGCGATTATCGCCGCTCTGGCAGCACAGGACGACGCCGCCGCGGCCAATGCGGCAGAGGCGCACATTCTGTCTTTCCGCAGTGCGCTGCTGCATGAGGGCTGATTGGAGAGAGGTGATATTGTATCAAAAACCCGGCGCCTCTAAAGCTACCGGGTTTTAAACTGCAGGATAAACAGCTACGGATAGATAATTTTACTCTTCGAGCTCTTGGCCTTTCAACATAGCGGCACGCAAGACCGCGTTCAAACGCTTCTGGTAGCCCTTACCCGGTCTCTGGAGCCATTCCAAAATGTCAGCATCAATTCTGACCGTTTTTGATACCTTCATCGGTTTGTAGAACCGCCCCTGTAAGGCCGTTCCCCATTGCTCATCGCTAAGCGCGGGGGCGTCACCATAGTCAATCCCATCATCAATGCGTTCAATCACCGCTAGCTGGTTTGGATCCGAAAAAACATGCTGCGCCAGCTCGAAGCTTATGTGATGTTTCGCCAGATTACTTTGGCTTTTTCTTTGATTCCATTCAAAAGAAAACTACATTTTTGTAACTACAATTTGGTTGATATTTAAGCAATGGCTACACCCAATCATCTTGGGTGTCAAAAGGAGACTTTCTGCAAGGGGAGTGGCGAACCGTCAGCGGCCGCCGGAGGCCTCGATAAAGCTACCGGTGACGTAAGAAGCGGCATCGGACAGCAGCCAGGCGATGGCTTCTGCCACTTCTTCCGGGGTGCCACCACGCTGCATCGGCAGGTTGCCCTTCACCCGATCAACACGCCCCGGCTCACCGCCACTGGCATGCATCTCGGTGTAAATACAGCCCGGCCGCACCGAGTTAACGCGAATCCCCTGGGCTGCCACTTCCAGCGCCAGTCCGGTGGTCAGTGTGTCGACCGCCCCCTTCGATGCCGCATAGTCGATATACTCCCAGGGTGCCCCTAAACGAGAGGCGGCGGAAGAGACGTTGACGATAGCCCCGCCCTGTCCACCATGACGCTGCGCCATGCGCTTCACCGCTTCGCGGCAGCAAAGGAAATAGCCGGTGACGTTGGTGCTCAATACTTTGTTGATACGTTCGGCGGTCAATTGCTCAATGCTTGTCTGTTGAAACAGAATACCGGCATTGTTGACCAGCGCCCCCATCGGGCCAAGGGTGGCATCCAGTTCGCTAAACATCGCTACCACCTGGCGTTCGTCACCAATATCGGCCTGCAACGCCAGCGCCCGACCGCCCAGGGAGGTTATCTCTGCGACCACCTGCAGCGCCGCAGCCTCATCCTTCAGATAGTTAACACCCACTGCGTAGCCCTGACGGGCCAGCAGCAGTGCCGTGGCGCGGCCAATACCCCGGCTGGCACCGGTGACCAATGCAACTTTAGTCATGTTGTTCCTTTCTTTGATTGGGAAGTCATAACCGGTAACTGGCGCTCAGCAAAGCTACCTCAGCCACCTTCTTCAACAGAGTATAGATATCCATGCTGCAGAATATCCAAGGGTATTTTTCCACTTGTTGCCCTTATTAAAATAAACCTTATAACTGCACCAAACGACGCAGCTGTTTTTTAATCCGTGGCTTTAAGCTTTTATAAAAAATCAGGGACTGCGCATGCTGAATATGCGGTAAAGGAGAGGAAATCTGGACGGGATGATTACCCCCTTGCGCGCCAACGTCGGAAGGCAGTATGACCAATACCAACAATAAAATTGCGCCTGTACAGGTAACCGCCATTGAAAAGTTGTCGACACGCATTTTTCCTACCCTGATGATTTGTGCAGGAATCAGCGTACTCGAAATATATCGACGCTCCCTTAACGCCAAATTAATCCCAGATTAAGGTTTGCTTAAGAACGATGGTGCAAAAAGGATGACGCCGTTGTCTTCCCATGAGGGTTGTAGTTATATAGCCGCCAGCGCCGTGACATAAACCGGATACCCCGTGAACATATTGTTAGTGGAAGACGATCTGCAATTGGGCAAGGCCCTGTGCCGGGCACTAGAGCTGGCGGGTTTTGAGCTATGCTGGGTGCGGCTGGTGCATGATGCTCAAACCAGGCTCTCACAGGGCAGTTTCGATTTAATGCTGTTAGACCTGACCCTGCCAGACGGGGATGGATTAAAAAAACTGGTCGAGTGGCGGGCCGCCGGACAAAATATCCCGATCATTATTCTGACCGCCCGCGACCGGATTGAGAGCCTGGTCAATAGCCTGGACTCCGGTGCGGACGACTTTCTGGCCAAACCTTTCGCCTTGCCTGAGTTGATATCCCGCGTGAAGGCGGTGAACCGCCGCATGGCCGGGTTTGCCTCCCAAACCTGGAGCCTGGGCAATTTGTATCTGGACCCAATGAACCACCAGGTGACACTAGATGGTGAACTGCTGCTGTTATCGAAAAAGGAGTATCGGCTGCTGCATGAACTGATGCGCTGTGCCGGCACCGTGGTACGTAAAACCGCACTGGAGCAAAGTCTGTTCGGCCATGGCGACAGCGTGGAAAGTAACTCGCTGGAGGTGCATATGCATAATTTTCGGCGCAAGATAGGTAGAGAGTGAATTATTACCGTGCGCAGCATTGGCTATTTATTAAAAAAAGAGACGCTGGGATGATTAGTTTTAAATCCTTTTTTATGCGCACCATTATTTTCCAGGCATTAGCCATATTACTGCTGTGGGGCGTATTGATGGGCTGGGTAAAATATTTTTATTACCCCGACGCCGAAAAATACTTGGATAATCAGCAACGCATTGTCGCACGCGGAATTGCCAACATTCTTGATAAGACTGACGTCAACGACCACAATTTCATTGAGGTAATTAAAGATATCGAAATAATGTATATCGACTCGATAAAAAACGGCATGCAGGATGAAATAGACTACCGCCCCTTATTCGTGGTTTACGATCGTAACAATAAGATGCTTTACGCCTCGCCGGCGCAGGAAATACCGTTGTTCCTGCCGCCTACCGTGCTGTCCGGCACTATCAGTTACGCCAATATGAAGTGGCATATCGCCGGCAGTTGGAGCGACAAGCAGCAATTTAGGGTGATCGTCGGCGAATCCTTTGACAACCGCACCACCATTTTCGGTAATCCGGCGGAAAGCACCGCTATCCCACTGCTGCTAACCTTGGCGGCAACCATTGCCGCCCTGTTGATCACCGCCTATTTCAGCCTGAGGCCGCTACGGCAAATCGCCAGAATGATCTCTGATCGCAAGCCCGGTACCTTGTCACCGATCAATGCAACCGAGCAATATCAGGAAATCCAGCCAATAGTATTGGAAATCAATAAGCTGATGGCACGTATCGATGCCGCAAATCAGCGCGAAAAACGCTTTATGGCTGACGCGGCGCATGAGCTACGCACCCCGATCGCCGCCGTACTGGCACAGTTGCATCTGCTGACCCAGGTGGCGGATAAAACCGAACGACAGGAAATCATTGAAGACATGCAACAGGGGCTGGATCGCGCCGCATCGCTTTCGCGCCAACTGATTGACCTGGCCAAGCTGGAGTCAGAAGACTTCCCGCTAAAGATTGAAACCGTGAATATTCACGCGGAAATCAGCAAATGCATTGCCCAACACGTGCCCTACGCGCTGGAAAAGAACGTCGAACTTTCGCTGGATGGCAGTGAAAATGTGATGATTGATACCGATCGCCAATCACTGATTACCATCTTCACCAACCTTTTGGAAAACGCCATCAAATACGCGCCGGAGAATGGGCGAATCGAAGCCAATATTCGCTCGCTGTCACCGCTGGGTTGCTACATTACCTTGCGCGACAATGGCCCTGGCATCGGCCCGGAATACCACAAACGGCTGTTCGAGCGCTTTTACCGCGTGCCGGGCACCCTGCAAGTCGGCAGCGGTCTGGGGCTGGCGATAGCCAAAAATCTGGCCGATAAAATCGGTGCGCAGCTGCGGCTCACCG
This sequence comes from Serratia proteamaculans, assembly GCF_008830365.1. Taxonomy (GTDB): domain Bacteria; phylum Pseudomonadota; class Gammaproteobacteria; order Enterobacterales; family Enterobacteriaceae; genus Serratia; species Serratia proteamaculans. The sequence continues at coordinate 165,776 of NZ_WBKI01000007.1, forward strand.
AAGGACTCGATGAACGCGGTATCGGGTTTGTTATCGACTTACCGGAAAATTATCTCGCGCCACCAGAAGAAAGTTAAACCGACATGAAAATCGCTATTTAACTGCCGCGGTATCGGTTTGATTGACTGTGACAGACAATGGGCAAAATTTTGTTTGCCCATAAACCTGAGAACAGTTATCCGGCAATACGGATCACCGATCGCACATCGCTTTTCTTGTTCCGATCCCACACTTCGGCGATATCGGATAAGCCGTGCTCCTGAGTTTCAACCGAGATCTGCCCTACGGCCGCCAACGCCAGGATCTCACTGGCATATCGCTGCATCTCAACCGGCGGAGGGAAATTGCCGGTGCCACTGCCCAAAATCTGCAGCTGATTGCTGCGCAATACCGCTGCCGGCAAGCGGATGTCTGGCCCGGCCATTGAACCTACGTTGACCAGGCGAATACCACGCCCACCGGCATAGGAAGACAGGTCGTGATTGTTCAGCGTGGCCAGCAGCGCTTCGGTAGCCGCCCCCCAAATGTAATCGACAATCACCTGATAGCCGTTCGGGCCTGCAGCAGCAGCGAAAGCCTGCACCAGTGCATCTCCTTCCAGGCTGAGGTCCACCGTCGCATCGACGTCCAGCGCATCCAGTACGCTCTGCCGACGCCCAGCCGCGACAATCCGCCCTGCTCCCGCCTGACGTGCAGCGGCCACCGCCAGCTTACCCGAGGTGCCGGTCGCACCAATAATCAGCACCGTTTCACCCGCCTGAAGCTCAGCGCGCCAGTGCAGCGGCAGCCAGGCGGCAAATGCCGGATTAATCAATGCCGCCGCAGTGGCATCATCCACGCCCTTCGGCACCGGCACGCTCCAGGAAGCGACGGTACGCTCTGCCAGTGCGCCGTGAGGCTGCCGGAAAGAGGCGAAATAAACCCGCTGGCCATCCGGTGCATAGCCAACACCATCGGTACCTGGCACGATCGGCAACACCTTAGGGCTGGAGTAATGGGTTCCCGCCACCATGGCGCGATCCAATTGTTTGATACCGGCGACAATCACTTCGATCAGGGTTTCCCCTTCTCTGGCTATCGGCTCATCCACATCACCGACTACGGGTGCCTGGCCTAACGCGTTAACTATTGCAGCTCTCATCATTGCTCCTTAATCCGCTGGGGTTGCGGTGCGGCGACAGTAAAAAAGGGACACTGCATCATGCAATGTCCCTTGAGAGTACGCTTTGCCGAACGTGTTATTGATATTGACTCACCGGCATTTTGTTGGAGAAATCAGAACCGCCAGCTCACAGACTTATTGCCCTCTAATGAATTACGGCCCTGGCGGAACAACTCGCTGGAAAGCCCGGCCCTAACTGAAACATCTTTGTTCAACTGATATTGCACACCCGCCTGCGCCGCCAACCCATCACGCCCAGCCAAGGCGCAGGGTAGCGGACAAGGCCTCTGTCCTCTGGAACAGCGCCTCTACACCCAGTGTGCTTTGCAGAGAGTCGGCATAGCGCCCTTTAATCTACATCGGCAAGGTGCCACTACCGGTCTCCTTAATCGTGCGGCGCTGAGGGACACCTTCATCAGTAAAATAGCCGTCATTGGTGGGGGTGTAGAAATTCAGTTTAAATACCCTTTGCCCGCTGTTATTTCGTACTTCATAACGTTCAACCGCCTGCACGGAGCAGAAGGGTAAAGCCGCAATGATTGCGATAGCCAACCTTTTCATAGAGCACTCCTTGTGAGTCCATCTTCCCTACAAAATATTTTGCTGATGTCAATTTAACCACCAGAGTTTAAGCGGAATGTAAACCGGACAGTGTCTTAAATCAGGTTGGAAGCAAACTGCGTGGAACCGCATAAAAAGAAGATAATTAGCAATTAATCAAAGATATAAGCAAGAAAAGCATGGGCATGATGGACAAAAAAAAGCAGCGCAAAATGCGCTGCCTGTTTATCAACTCCCCGCCGAAGGGTTTATTCGTATTCGCTCATCGGTACACAAGAACAGAACAGGTTACGGTCGCCGTACACGTCATCCAGACGTTTCACGCTCGGCCAGTATTTGTTCTCACGCACACCAGCGATTGGGAACACCGCCAGCTCGCGGCTATAGGCGTGCTGCCAGTCGCTGACCAGTTCTGCCTGAATGTGCGGCGCGTTCACTAATGGGTTGTCTTCCAGCGGCCATTCACCTTTCGCGACCCGATCAATCTCGCCGCGGATAGCCAGCATCGCGTCGATAAAGCGATCCAGTTCTACTTTGCTTTCAGATTCGGTAGGTTCAACCATTAGCGTACCCGCTACCGGGAACGACATGGTCGGCGCATGGAAACCGTAGTCAATCAGACGTTTGGCGATATCCATTTCACTGATGCCGGTCTCTTCTTTCAACGGACGAATGTCGAGAATGCATTCATGCGCCACGCGGTGATCGCGGCCGGTATACAGCACCGGGTAAGCATCTTTCAGACGGGTCGCAATGTAGTTGGCGTTCAGGATCGCCACCTGGCTCGCCTGCTTCAACCCTTCTGCGCCCATCATGCGGATATACATCCAGCTGATTGGCAGAATTGAGGCGCTACCAAACGGCGCCGCAGAAACTGCGCCCTGCTGGGTCGTCACACCGTCGATCTGCACCACGCTGTGGCCCGGAACGAAAGGCGCCAAATGCGCTTTGACGCCGATTGGCCCCATGCCTGGACCGCCACCGCCGTGCGGAATACAGAAGGTTTTATGCAGGTTAAGGTGTGAGACGTCCGCACCGATGTAACCTGGGGTGGTGATGCCCACCTGAGCATTCATGTTGGCGCCGTCGAGGTACACCTGGCCGCCGAACTGGTGAACGATCTGGCACACTTCACGGATAGTTTCTTCGTACACGCCATGGGTCGACGGGTAAGTCACCATGATACAAGACAGCTCTTCACCCGCTTGCTCTGCCTTGACGCGCAGGTCGTGCAGATCGATATTGCCATTCTTGTCGCAGGCCACCACCACCACGCTCATGCCCGCCATTTGGGCAGAGGCTGGGTTGGTACCGTGTGCGGAGCTTGGGATCAGGCAGATGTGACGGCCCGCTTCGTTGCGGCTTTCATGGTAATGACGGATCGCCAACAGCCCGGCGTATTCACCCTGCGCGCCGGAGTTCGGCTGCATGCAAACCGCGTCGTAGCCAGTCAATTGCACCAGCCACTGTGACAACTGGCCGATCATCTGCTGATAGCCGGCAGTCTGTTCCGGCGGGCAGAACGGGTGCAGCTCAGAGAACTCAGGCCAGGTAATCGGGATCATTTCCGCCGCAGCATTCAGCTTCATGGTGCAAGAACCGAGCGGGATCATCGCCTGGTTGAGCGCCAGATCCTTGCGTTCCAGACGGTGCATATAACGCATCATCTCGGTTTCGCTGTGGTAGCTGTTGAATACCGGGTGAGTCAGGATCGGATCCTGACGCAACATACCCGCCGGGATCGACTGGCTATTTTTGCTCACCGCCGCGTCCAGTGCGTCGATGTCCAGACCGTGCTCGTCGCCCGCCAGCAAGGCGAACAGCGTTTGCACGTCTTCACGTGAGGTAGCCTCGTCCAGCGTGATGCCCACCGCACCGTGAATATCGGTGCGCAGGTTGATGCCGAAGCTCAAGGCGCGTTCCAGCACCGCGGCTTTGTCTTTCACTTCCACCGTCAGGGTATCGAACCAGGTTTTGTGACGCAGTTGCAGCCCGACCTGTTGCAGCCCGGCAGCCAAAATGTCGGTCAGGCGATGAATACGCCCGGCAATACGTTGCAGGCCTTGTGGGCCATGGTACACCGCATACAGGCTGGCGATGTTGGCCAGCAGTACCTGCGAGGTACAGATATTCGAGTTGGCTTTTTCGCGACGGATATGTTGCTCACGGGTTTGCATCGCCATGCGCAGAGCAGTGTTACCGGCTGCATCGCGAGAAACACCAATGATGCGGCCCGGCATCGAACGTTTGAATTCGTCACGGCAGGCGAAGAAGGCCGCGTGTGGACCACCGTAACCCATTGGCACGCCAAAGCGCTGTGCGGAGCCGAACACCACGTCGGCGCCCTGTTTGCCCGGTGCGGTCAACAGCACCAGTGCCATAATGTCGGCAGCCACGCTGGTACCGATTTTGCGGGTTTTCAGCTCGGCCAGCAGTTTGCTGTAGTCGTGCAGTTCACCGGTGGTGCCAACCTGTTGCAGCAGCACGCCAAACACGCCCTGCAGCTCCAGCACTTTCTCGGCTTTATCGACGATCACTTCAAAACCGAAAGTGGCGGCACGGGTACGTACCACGTCCAGAGTTTGAGGATGCACGTCGTCAGCCACAAAGAAACGATTAGCGTCTTTCAGCTTGCTGGCGCGTTTGGCCAGTGCCATCGCTTCGGCGGCCGCGGTCGCTTCGTCCAGCAATGAAGCCGATGCCAGATCCAGACCGGTCAGATCGAGAGTCACGGTCTGGAAGTTCAACAGCGCCTCAAGGCGGCCCTGCGACACTTCCGGCTGATAAGGGGTATAAGCGGTGTACCAGCCCGGATTTTCCAGCATGTTGCGCAGGATCACCGGCGGTGTCAGCACCGCGCTGTAGCCCATACCGATATAGGATTTGTAGCGCTGATTCTGCGAGGCAATCGCCTTCAGTTCGGCCAGCGCCTGATGTTCAGTAGCCGCATCGCCCACCGGCGGCGGCGCAGGCAGTTGAATGTCTGCCGGCACAATCTGTTGGATCAGCGCGTTGAGCGAGCGTGCGCCCACCGCTTCCAGCAACTGCTGCTGTTGTTCTGCAGAAGAGCCGATATGGCGTTCGATGAACGCACCGCTGTGTTCAAGTTGGCTGAGTGTCTGAGTCATTGCTACAAATTCCTGAATGCTTACGGGGTACGGGATATAGCCTGATCTATAACTAAAACGCCCCGGTCAATGGGCCTGGGGCGTTACAACAGTTACTCGTCGATAGAAGCCTGATACGCACCGGCATCCAGCAGGTTGCCGAGTTCGGCACTGTCAGAAGCCTTGATGCGGAACAGCCAGCCTTCGCCGTACGGGTCGCTGTTAACCAGCTCCGGAGAGCTTTCCAGCGCATCGTTGGCAGCGATGATTTCACCGCTGATAGGTGCATAGATATCGGAAGCGGCTTTCACCGACTCCGCTACTGCGCAGTCTTCGCCTGCGTTAACCGCGGTGCCCACGTCAGGCAGGTCGACAAACACCATGTCGCCCAGCAGTTCCTGCGCGTGTTCGGTAATGCCTACCACGTATTCGCCGTTGCCTGCGTCACGCACCCACTCATGGGATGTTGCGTATTTCAATTCTGTTGGCACATTGCTCATCGCCAGCTACTCCTTCAAAGAAATAAAGAATCAATAAACAAAAATTTAATTAGTCAGTGGCTTACCGGCACGCACGAATCCAGGTTTGGTGACCTTGACCGGCATTTCACGGTTGCGGATCTGAACGATGGCCTGCTCGCCGATACCGGCGGGTACGCGGGCCAGGGCGATGCTGAAGCCCAGGGTCGGTGAGAATGAACCGCTGGTGATCACCCCTTCATGCGTCTGACCTGCTTCATCGGTGAAACGCACCGGCAGCTCATTACGTAATACGCCTTTTTCCGTCATGATCAAGCCGACCAGTTGTTCGGTACCCACTTCGCGCTGTTTTTCCAGCGCTTCACGGCCGATAAACTGACGGTCTTCCGGCAGCCAGGCAATGGTCCAGCCCATGTTGGCAGCCAGCGGCGAAATGCCTTCATCCATCTCTTGCCCGTACAGGTTCATACCCGCTTCCAGACGCAGGGTGTCACGTGCACCCAGGCCAGCAGGCTTCACGCCCGCCGCCAGCAGTTTCTGCCAGAAATCGACCACCTGCTCTTTCGGCAGGGCAATTTCATAACCCGCTTCGCCGGTATAACCGGTAGTGGCAATAAACAGATCCCCGGTCTGTACGCCGAAGAACGGCTTCATGCCTTCAACCGCGCTTTTTTGTTCCGGGGTAAATAAGGTGGCGGCGCGCTCTTTGGCCTGTGGGCCCTGCACCGCAACCAGCGCCAGATCGTCACGCACCGTCAGCGCTACGCCGTACGGAGCTGCGTGTTCTTCGATCCAGGCCAGGTCTTTGTCGCGGGTGGCGGAGTTCACCACCAGGCGGAAATAGTCTTCAGTAAGGAAATAAACGATCAGGTCGTCGATCACACCGCCAGACGCATTCAGCATGCCGGTGTACAAGGCTTTGCCAGGTTGAGTGAGCTTGGCGACGTCATTCGCCAGGAGGTAACGCAGGAATTCGCGGGTGCGGGCACCGCGCAGATCTACAATGGTCATATGGGAGACGTCGAACATACCGGCATCCTGACGCACGGCGTGGTGCTCATCGATCTGGGAGCCGTAATGCAGCGGCATCATCCAGCCATGAAAATCTACCATGCGCGCACCGCACGCCACGTGCTGGTCGTACAGTGGGGTTTGCTTTGCCATCTTTTCCCTCATTTCACTCAGAAGCTGAAGATAGGGTGCTACTACGCAATACATCAGATAATGGCTCGCGGCCGGATTGCGTGGCGCACTGACTGCCCAACAGAAACGCTGCGCCGAACGTGCAAAAACTGCGGCTAACCGCTGCGACGCAAACGATACCTTTGTCCTGACGTTATCACCGAACGACCCCATTAACCATAAGTTAAAATAGGCTTGGCGTCGCTCAGGTCCAGTAAAAGGCTGGGCTAGTGTGCAGAGTTTTTGACTGGAAAAATGCGCTTTAAGGCACAAAACCAACAATTAAAGCACCAAAAATCCGAAGTTATATAACAAACCCAAGGCCGGATACGGAATTTCGACTTTTGATAACCGAACATGGAATTAGAAAAACTAATGGCAAAACCGACCTGGAATTAGATTATTTCAAATGAAGGGTTATATAAGAAAAAGCTATGGGTATAAGGCGCAGGGCTGCGCCTTTGAGAATCGATGTATCGCGGGGAAATGAGGCAGAGAGGCCTGACGACCTCTCTCAGGCTGCCGTCAGGCCAGCCATTCAGGCAGGTCATTCAGGCCCATCGCCTGACGCACCAGCTTGGGCTTCACGCCCGGCAAACTGTCGGCCAGGCGCAACCCGACATCACGCAACAGTTTCTTCGCCGGGTGGTTACCATCAAACAGTTCGCGGAACCCTTGCATGCTGGCCAGCATCACCGCAGCACCGTGTTTGCGACGGCGTTCGTAGCGGCGCAGATACAGGTGTTGACCAATATCCTTGCCCTGACGTTGCAGACGGCGCAGTTCGGCGATCAGCTCTGCCACATCCATAAAGCCCAGATTCACCCCCTGCCCAGCCAGCGGATGCACGGTATGCGCCGCATCGCCCACCAGCGCCAGACGGTGCGCGGCAAAGTTGCGGGCATAACGCCCGGTCAGTGGGAAGGTCTGACGTTCACTTTCCAGGGTGCAGGCACCGAGGCGCAGGTCAAAAGCCATCGCCAGCTCACGGTTAAACTGCTCCGGCTCCAGTTGCTTCAGGCGTTCAGCCTCTTCCGGTGCCACCGACCAGACGATCGAGCTTAAATGCGGATCGCTGAACGGCAGAAACGCCAGAATGCCATCGCCGTGGAACACCTGCCGCGCCGTCGCCAAATGCGGCTCTTCGGTGCGGATCGTGGCCACCAGCGCATGGTGGCGGTAATCCCAGAAGGTCAGCGGGATATCGGCATGCTGACGCAGCCAGGAATGGGCACCATCGGCCCCAATCACCAGTCGGGCGGTCAGCATGCGGCCGTCTTCCAGAGTGATGAAAGCGTCGTTTTCGCCCCAGGCCACCTGCTTGAGCGCCGCAGGCGTCATCAGCGTGACGTCGCTCAGGTTTTCCGCCCGCTTCCACAACGCCTGCTGGATCACCGAGTTCTCGATGATATGACCAAGATGATTAAAACCGCATTCGTCACCACGGAAGGCTATTTTGCCGAAACTGTCGCGATCCCAGACTTCCATGGCGTTATAGGCGCTGGCACGCAGGTTGAGGATCTCGTCCCACACGCCAATGTGCTGCAGCAGGCGCTCGCTGGCGGCATTGATGGCGGAAACGCGCAGTTCCGGCTGTGGTTGCGGCGGCGTCATATCCGGTTGCTGCTGTTCCAACACCGCAACGCGCAGACCGCTGCCCTGCAAACCACAGGCCAATGCCAACCCCACCATACCGCCGCCGGCGATAACCACGTCAAATGATTGCATGCTGCTTAATTTCCTTAAATGACTCGCTGTGCCATTGCCCAGCGCTTTGGGCACAGCATGCTGCGCCTGTGCTTATACACCGCTTAGCGATCCACCCAGCCCAAAGTACGTTTGGCAAAGGCGTCCCGCACTGACGGTAGCTGGGCCATCGCCATCAGACCCAGATTACGACCGACCACCAGGGGGCCGTAGCGATTGGCAAACAGCCGGATCAGGCCGTCTGTCACACCGATGGTGGCCTGCTGATCTTGCTGTCGCCGTTGTTGATAACGCCCCAACAGCGCATAACCACCGGGATCTTCTCCGGCCTGCTGCGCCTCGGCCAGCGTTTCCGCCAGCGACATCACGTCACGCAAACCAAGATTAAACCCCTGCCCGGCGATCGGATGAAGCGTCTGTGCGGCATTGCCCACCAGTGCCAGCCGGTGGCTGACATGCTGATTGGCGGTCAGCAGGCTGAGCGGGTAGCTGTGGCGTTTGCCGGCGCGAAGAATTCGCCCCAGACGCCAGCCAAATGCCTGCTGCAATTCACTGATAAAACGCTCATCGTCCCATCCGTCGACCTGCTCGCGATCTTCACGCGCATGACACCACACCAGTGAGCTACGCCCCTGAGACATCGGCAGTAAAGCCAAGGGCCCGTGACGGGTGAAGCGTTCAAAAGCGCGCCCCTGCGGATGCTCTGCAGTGGTGACGTTGGCAATGGTAGCAAACTGCGGATAGTCACTTTGCTGCCACTGCAGATTACAGGCCTGTGCCAGCGCCGAACGTGAGCCGTCCGCCGCCACCAGCAGTTGCCCGCTAATGCGCTGACCGTTATCCAGCAGTACTTCGGCCTGCTCTACTGTACGCACCACATCGACCACCCGGGCCGGACAGTGCAACGTCACACCCGGTGCCTTGGCAAGCAGCGCAAACAACCGTTGACCGGCATCGTGCAGCTCAATCACCTGCCCCAACGCATCGACCTGGTAATCCTGCGCGTGCAAATTAACAAACCCGGCATGACCGCGATCGCTAACGTGCACCTGGGTAATGGCCGTCGCACAGTCACTCAGCACCGGCCAAACGCCAATGCGCGTCAACTGCTGACAGGTGCCCTGCGCCAAGGCAATGGCGCGGGCGTCAAATCCCGGATGGCTGCGGTCGTCCGGTCGGGTCGCTTCAACCAGATCAACCGCCAATCTTCCCTGAGTCAACGAGGAAATAGCCAGCGCCAAAGTCGCCCCCGCCATACCACCGCCAACGATGATTACACTCATGCTGTTACCTTGCCGCCGCCATCAGTGCTTCGATGGCGTCTGCATCTTTCACTACGCTGGCCGTCAGATTCTCAATGCCGGTGGCGGTGATCAGGATGTCGTCTTCAATACGAATGCCCATGCCACGATATTCTTCCGGCACATCAGCATTCGGCGCAATGTACAGCCCCGGTTCGACGGTCAGCACCATACCCGGTTCCAACGTACGGTCGCGATCTGGCGTACCGTAATGGCCGACATCATGCACATCCAGCCCCAGCCAGTGACCCAGGCCATGCATGTAGAACGGACGATGTGCCTGTTCGGCAATCAACTGCTCGACTTCGCCTTTCAGGATCCCCAACTCCACCATCCCGGTAATCATGATGCGTACTACCTCATCGTTGACCACACGAATGCTGATGCCCGGTTTGAACATTTCCAGCGCCCGTTGCAACGACGCCAGCACGATGTCATACACCGCGCGCTGCGGTCGGCTGAATTTGCCGTTGACCGGGAAGGTACGGGTGATGTCGCCAGCATAGCCTTTATACTCGCAGCCGGCGTCGATCAGCACCAAATCGCCATCGCGCAATTCACTTTCGTTCTCGGTGTAGTGCAGGATACAGGCGTTGTCACCGCCACCGACAATGGTGTTGTAAGACGGGTAGCGGGCACCGAAGCGGGTAAACTCATGATGAATTTCCGCCTCGAGCTGATATTCGAACATGCCGGGACGGCATTTCTGCATTGCACGGGTATGGGCCAGCGCGCTGATCTCACCGGCGCGACGCATAATCACCATCTCTTCCGATGACTTGAACAGACGCATTTCATGCAGCCACGGACGCCAGTCGGTCAGAGTTGCCGGTGCCTGCAGGTTCTGGCGGAAACCCTTGCGCAGCTTGTCCAGCGCAGCAAACAGGATTTGATCGGCATAGTCGTATTGGCCCTGCGCGTGGTAGATCACGTCCAGGCCATTGAGCAGCAGGGGCAATTGGTCGTTGATTTCATCGAACGGCAGCGCGCGGTCCACACCCAGCGTCGCCGGAGCAGCCTCTTGGCCCAGACGGCGGCCAAACCAGGTTTCCGCCGTCAGATCGCGCACCCGGTTGAACAGCACGCTGTGGTTATGCGTCTCGTCACTCTTCACCAGAATCAATACCGCGCCCGGCTCGTTGAAGCCGGTCAGGTACCAGAAATCGCTGTTCTGACGGTAAGGATATTCGGTATCGGCACTGCGCGTTGCTTCCGGCGCAGAGAAAATAATCGCCGCGCTGGCCGGAGCCATTTTCGCCAACAGCGCCTGACGGCGGTTGTTGAATTCCTGCTGAGTCATCACCTTCTCCTGAAATCAATCTGCCTGTGCTCACGGCCTCAAGGACGTGAAATAGGATGTTTAGTGCAAGGTCGGTTTGGCATTTTCCGGCGCCGTCGGCTTGCGGCGAGTAAATTCGGTGTGGCACAAAATGGCCGCCATCCGCACATACTCCACCACTTCCTCCAGAGAGTGCTCAAGCTCTTCCTGGTCTTCATCTTCTTCATAACCGAGTTGGGCGATGTTGCGCAAATCGTCGATCGCCTCACCCAGCTCGTCTTTCACCTGGGCCAGTTTCGGCTGCATCATACCGAGTCCGAGCAGGAAGTGGTTCACCCAGCCGCTCAGCGCGTCGGCGCGATCAAACACGCTGACCGTTTCGCCTTCCGGCATCATCAGTTGGAACATGAAATCGTCGTCTTCCAGCGTTTCACGCGTAATTTCATGAAGTTGCTGAAGTGGCAAGCTTAGCGCCTGCGGGAAGGCCACGCCTTCGTTTGTCAGATCATAGACCAGCGATTGCCAGCCGGCATCGCGGCTGCCACCGCACAACAGGCCACTGATCAGGCCGTGCATTTCTGCTGCGGTCAACGCCACCGCTTGCTGGTTAAGGGCAAGGGTCAAAGATTGGTAACTTGGAAATGTATTCTGTATAGACATGCGCATTCGTCATCGTTGGCAGGATAAGTTCGTGTTATGCTACCACCAAGGTCCGTCGCTGTGCCAGATAAGCACGACACCTCAGTGGCTAGTTATAATCGTGATGTGTCAGAATTAACACAGTACCGGCAGGGAACAAAATGAAGCTAAATACGCATTTTGAAACCCTTTTTTGACTGGTAATGTCTGTCGCGGTAGATTACAACCAGGTACTGAAAAAGGGGTTGTATCTTGGTACCGAGGTATATATAGTGGCGCCCGCTTTGGTGGCCCGGTAAGGGTAGACTGGGGCTGGCGCGAAATTTAGGCAGGAAGGTGGCATGTCTGCACAACCGGTAGATATTCAAATTTTTGGTCGCTCTTTAAGAGTCAATTGCCCGCCAGAACAACAAGATGCGTTGAACATGGCAGCGGTCGATCTTAACGAACGGTTGCAAGATCTTAAAGTTCGCACTAGAGTCACAAATACTGAGCAGCTCGTTTTCATCGCAGCATTGAATGTTTGTCACGAACTTGCTCAAGAACGGTTGAAAACCCGTGATTATGCGTCCAATATGGAACAACGCATTCGCATGCTACAACAGACCATTGAACAGGCTTTGCTTGAACAAGGTCGCATCTCTGAACGTCAGGATGCACAATTCGAATAACTTAAGTTGCTGAAATCCTGGATTTTGGCAATGAGTAAAAAATTTCTCTGAGATGTTCGCCAGCGGGCCAGTCCCCTGAGCCGATAATTAGTACCAACAGAATGTGATGATCCGCGATCGGTGTGCATGCTCGGCCCGCCGAGAAGCCTTAAGATTGCGACAGCACGTTCACCTTGAACCATGGGTTCAAGGGTTACAGCCTGCGACGGCATCTCGGAGATTCCCCTTCCTCAGCGGTAAGTGTGCTGACTATGTCTTTTCAAGCCCAATATGCCCAACAGCGGCAAAACATCCGAAACCAAATCCGTCAACTTCGACGCGCCTTAACACCCGAACAACAAAATAATTTCGCCCTGCAGACGGCTGAACGCATCGCTGCGCATCCGCGCATCCAGGCGGCACAAAGCATTGCGGTGTTTTTGTCGTTCGATGGCGAGCTCGATACCCGTCCGCTGATTGAACGGTTATGGCAGCAAGGCAAACAGGTTTATCTACCGGTGTTGCACCCGTTTAGCCCCGGCAATCTGCTGTTCCTGCGCTACACCCCGGAAACGCCGCTGGTTAACAACCGCTTCAATATCCTTGAGCCACAGCTCGATGTGCGCAATGTCTTGCCGGTCGGCTCACTCGACGTAGTGCTGACGCCACTGGTGGCGTTTGACAGTACGGGTCAGCGTTTGGGGATGGGGGGAGGTTTTTACGATCGCACTTTGCAAAACTGGCAACATCTCGGCCCCTACCCGATCGGGTTGGCACATGACTGCCAGCAGGTGGAACAGCTGCCGGTGGAACATTGGGATATCCCGCTGCCGGAGATCGTTACCCCATCGCAGAATTGGGTATGGCGGATAGCCGAATAGCAAAAGGCCGGATAAATCCGGCCTTGGTTGTTACAACGCGTTCAATCAGAGCAGCAAGCGAGCACGGATAGTGCCGGCAATCGCCTTCATACGTTGCAGTGCCGCATCGGCACGTTCAGTTTCAGCTTCGATGTCGATCACCACATAGCCGATTTCCGGACCGGTTTGCAGATACTGCGCGGCGATGTTCACCCCTTCTTCAGCGAAGATCTGGTTAATCTGCGTCAGTACGCCAGGACGGTTTTCATGGATATGCAGCAGACGGCTGGCATTCGGGCCATGCGCCGGCAGTGACACTTCCGGGAAGTTAACCGCCGACAGGGTCGAACCGTTGTCGGAGTATTTCGCCAGCTTACCGGCCACTTCGTCACCGATGTTCTCCTGCGCTTCCTGAGTCGAACCGCCAATGTGCGGGGTCAGGATCACGTTGTCGAACTCGCACAACGGTGAGTTGAACGGCTCACTGTTGGTCGCAGGTTCTTCCGGGAAGACGTCGATTGCCGCACCGGCCAAATGCTTGCTGGCCAATACTTTGCACAGTTCAGGAATGTCCACCACGGTACCGCGCGAGGCGTTGATCAGAATCGAGCCCGGCTTCATCAATGCCAGCTCTTCTGCGCCCATCATATTCTTGGTCGACAGGGTTTCCGGCACGTGCAGCGTCACTACGTCGCTCATGTTGAGCAAATCGGACAGGTGGCGTACCTGTTGGGCATTGCCCAACGGCAGCTTGTTCTCGATATCGTAGAAGAACACTTTCATGCCCAGGCCTTCGGCCAGGATACCCAACTGAGTGCCGATATGACCGTAGCCGATAATCCCCAGCTTCTTGCCGCGCGCCTCAAACGAGCCCACGGCCAGTTTCTGCCATTCACCGCGGTGTGCCTTGGCGTTGGCGGACGGAATGCCGCGCAGCATCAGCAGCAACTCGCCCAGCACCATTTCGGCCACGGATCGGGTATTAGAGAAAGGTGCGTTAAACACCGGAACGCCGCGCTTGGTCGCCGCCTTCAGATCAACCTGGTTAGTACCGATACAGAAACACCCTACCGCCACCAGCTTTTCTGCAGCGGCGAAAACTTCTTCGGACAGATGCGTACGCGATCGGATGCCGACGAAGTGAGCATCGCGGATCGATGCCTTAAGCGATTCGGTGTCTAACGCACCTTTGTGATATTCAATGTTGGTATATCCGGCTGCCAGCAGATTATCTACCGTGCTCTGATGAACCCCTTCCACCAACAGGAATTTAATCCTGTCTTTCTCCAATGATACTTTTGCCATTTACCCGACCCTATGTTCAGACTTCAGAAGCGGCTGTTGTGAAACAGCACGCATCCAACATAACAAAAATAACGCAGGCGGCAATACAAACGATTGCCCGCCCGTCAGGACAAGGCTCAGCGTTGTTGCTGGTTTCTGGCAGAAAATGCCATAGGGAAAGAAATAGGCAGAAGCTTCGTGGAGCTATCGCTCGTAATGTGACATATGTCACCAAATTTAGCGCTTTTAATAAAAGATATTTTAACCAGTGAATTATGCGGCCCGGTGGGATCCAAGACCGCATACCTGTAGAGGACTCTACATTATCCGATGACCTTCACGCCATCAGGCGTACCGACCAGCGCCACGTCGGCGCCACGGTTGGCAAACAGCCCCACGGTCACTACACCGGCGATGCCGTTGATTTTATTTTCCAGCGCAATGGCATCAAGAATGCTGAGATTATGCACATCCAGGATCACGTTGCCGTTATCAGTCAGGACATTCTGACGATACTCCGGCAGTCCGCCCAGCTTCACCAGCTCACGCGCCACGTAGGAGCGCGCCATTGGGATCACTTCTACCGGCAGCGGGAATTTACCCAGCACGTCGACCTGCTTGGTGGAGTCGACAATACAGATAAACTTGCGCGCGATGGCGGCAATGATTTTTTCACGCGTCAGCGCAGCGCCGCCACCTTTGATCATCTGCATCTGGCGGTTGATTTCATCCGCACCGTCGACATAAATATCCAGCGAGTCCACTTCGTTGCTGTCGAACACGTGGATGCCGAGGCTTTTCAGCTTGGCAGTGGAGGCGTCGGAGCTGGACACCGCGCCTTCGATCTGGTGTTTGATCGAGCCGAGCGCGTCAATAAAGTGGGCGGCGGTCGAGCCGGTACCCACCCCGACGATGGTGCCCGGGGTCACGTAATCCAGCGCTGCCCAGCCAACCGCTTTTTTCAGTTCATCCTGCGTCATAATATGTCCATTGCCTCTGTACGAAAACGTGTGCGTATTATAGGGTAAATCGCTATTTTTCACTTAGGCAGGATCACACTTCTTCACCCTGAGCCGCATTTTTAGGCGCAGTGCGGCAAGATGGCCCTGTGATTTTCCACCTGTAATACACCAGAGATGTGGCATAGTGCCTGTATCAATTTACTTTAAGGGATATCTTTCCGATGAAACGCCCAGACTATCGAACGCTGCAAGCGCTGGACGCGGTGATCCGTGAGCGTGGCTTTGAGCGCGCCGCGCAAAAACTTTGCATCACACAATCGGCAGTATCCCAGCGCATCAAGCAGTTGGAAAACCTGTTTGGCCAACCGCTGCTGGTACGTACCGTGCCGCCACGTCCGACCGAACAGGGCCAGAAGCTGTTGGCGCTGCTGCACCAGGTGGAATTGCTGGAAGAAGAGTGGCTGGGCAACGACACCGGCATTGATACGCCGCTGCTGCTGTCGCTGGCAGTTAACGCCGACAGCCTGGCGACCTGGCTGCTACCGGCATTGAAACCGGTGCTGACAGATTCCCCTATCCGCCTGAACCTGCAGGTAGAAGACGAAACCCGCACTCAGGAACGTCTGCGCCGGGGTGAAGTGGTTGGCGCTGTGAGTATCCAGCCACAGCCGCTGCCAAGCTGCCTGGTGGATCAACTGGGCGCGCTGGACTATTTGTTTGTCGCCTCGAAGGGTTTTGCCGAGCGTTACTTCCCGAACGGGGTTACGCGCTCCGCGCTGCTAAAAGCGCCGGCGGTGGCGTTCGATCATCTCGACGACATGCACCAGGCTTTCCTGCAGCAGAACTTTGATCTGTCGCCGGGGAGCGTGCCCTGCCATATCGTGAACTCGTCGGAAGCCTTCGTGCAGTTGGCACGCCAGGGCACCACCTGCTGTATGATCCCGCATCTGCAGATTGAGAAGGAGTTGGCTTCGGGCGAACTGATCGATCTGACGCCGGGTCTGTTCCAGCGCCGCATGCTGTTCTGGCACCGCTTCGCGCCGGAGAGCCGCATGATGCGTAAAGTGACCGATGCCCTGCTGGAGCACGGCCGCCAGGTTCTACGCCAGGATTAAATAGAAAAGGTTCGCCGCGGCGAACCTTTTTTACTGAAACCCACCTGCGTTACTGTGCCGCGTTGCGCTGCAACTCAAACACTACATCCACCTGATCGTCAAAGTGAATGCTTTGCTGTTCGTAGGTTTGCGCCGCATCGCTTTCCGCTGCCGCCCCCGCGGATTTATACATGCGTGCTACCGGCATCGGCTGGTAGTTGGCGACATGGTAACGAATGCTGTATACCGGCCCCAGCTTGGCGTTAAAGCCTTTCGCCAGAGACGCGGCCTGCTGAGTTGCGTTCTCGATAGCCTTCTGACGCGCCTGCTCCCGGTAAACATCCGGTTTTGCCACACCCAGCTCAACGGAACGGATCTCATTGAGACCGGATTTCAACGCCCCGTCCAGCAGCTCGTTCAGCTTGTCCAACTGGCGCAATGTCACCTGCACCTGACGAACGGCACGGTAGCCTTTCAGCACTGACTCACCGGTTTTCAGGTAATCATATTCCGGCTGGGTGCGCAGGTTGGCGGCGCTGATGTCTTTCTTCTCAATATTGTTTTTCTGCAGGAAATCAAAATATTGCGCTACGCGCTCATCAACCTGCTTCTTCGCCTGGGCGGCGTCTTTGGATGAAACGCTGACCTCGATCGCCAGGGTGGCGATATCAGGCGTCGCGTCAACGCTGGATGTGCCCGAGGTCACCACGTGTGGCCCTTCCGGCACTTCTGCCGCTTGCAGCGCCAGAGGTAACGTCCCTAATCCAACCATTGCGGCCATAGCCAATGCTTTAAGCTTCACAGTGTCTCCTTGATGACAGGCTGTAACTGATTTACCGGCCTTTCTCTTCTGAGAACAACCGGTTCCTTGGCATCAAACGTAGCATATCGCGCGGGCTTTTGAATTCGGATTAGTGACAAATTCTTATAAACCTGCCCCCTGCCAGGCCAACTGCAAAGCGATGCCCCACATCACCACGCCGACCAGCGTATTGATGATGCGCTGCGCCATTTGGGTTTTCAGCCACGGCGCCAGCCAGGAAGCCAACAGCGCCAGGGCGAAGAACCAAACGATGGAAGCACTCACCGCCCCCAGTGCAAACCAGGAACGTACGTCCGGCGTCAGTTGCCCTCCCAAACTTCCCAGCACCACAAAGGTGTCGAGATAGACATGCGGATTCAACCAGGTCACCGCCAGCATGGTAACCACCAGCCGCCAGCGGCTTTGCTTCAGCTCTTCGGCCGTCGCCAGCGCCAGTTGCCGGCTAAATGCGGTACGAAAGGCTCCCCAGCCGTACCACAGCAGAAAGGCTACCCCACCCCAGGTCACCAGCGCCAGCAGCAGCGGCGAGCGGCTCAGCAAGGCACTGCCACCGAAAATCCCCCCGCAGATCAGCACGATGTCGCTCAACGCACACAGCGACGCGACCATCAGGTGGTACTGACGGCGAATGCCCTGATTCATGACAAAAACATTTTGCGGGCCCAGCGGCAGGATCATCGCGGCACTCAGGGCAAAGCCCTGTAAAAAGACAGCTAGCATGGTATTCCTCACAGAGAAAAGAGCGCCGGGCAGCGGCGCGTATCGGTCAATACGCGCATCATAGGAGGAAAAAATTATTAGGTGAAATTGATATTTCTAATCAACTATCAGCAATGCTAATAGTCAGGCCGGAGTAACAAACCCCAGTTCCTGAGAAATACGCTGTGCGGTCGCCAGCACCGGCTTAATCAGGGCTTTGACACCAATCTGTTGCAGTTTGGCGGTCGGCAAAGAGACCGACACCGCATAAGGCACCCGCTGTTGAATATCAAATACCGGTGCCGCCACGCAGGACACCCCCAGCTCATTCTCTTCGCGATCCATCGCCATGCCCTGCTTGCGAATATCGGCCAGTTCCTCATACATCTTCGGCAACTCGGTGATGGTATTGCGCGTCAACGTCTGAATTTCATGCTGATGGGTTTGCCAGTAGCGATCGGGATAATCGCTGTTGCCGTAGGCCATAAAAATCTTGCCCATCGCCGAGCAATACAGCGGCATATGCTGGCCGATATAGGCACGGGTACGCATCATGCCGGTAGTCGGTTCCAGCTTGTAGATCAAAATGACGTGGTCGTCTTCGCGGCTGGAGAAGTTGACCGTCTCCCCCACTTCCAGATTGAGTTGCTCCAGGTGCGGCGCAGCGACATGGATAATATTCAGCGAGGAAAGCGCCTTCTGACCGATAGAAATAAACTTGGTGGTCAGGCGATAGCTGCCGGGCGACGGGGCCTGGGTGACATAGCCGCTGGTATGCAGCCCTTGCAGCAGGCGATGGACGGTACTTTTATTCATGCCTGCCAACTCAGACAGGTGCGCCAATGGGCAGCCGTTAGGGAAGTTGCTCAGGATCTCAATCAGTTGCAAACCGCGGAACAGGCTTTGACTACCCAGGGGTTTGTCTTTCTTGTCATCTTTCTCGTCGACAGCTTTCAGGCTCATAGCGCAATTTCTCCAGTGTCGAGCCGCCAGCCAACGCCACGGCGTGGTAAACGGACCCTTTGCCGGGAATGTTACCCCAAGGCCCGCATCAGGTGAAGACGGAACGCCGTTTCATTGTCGGTAGCAGGTTAAAAATACGCAACATGCCGCTAACTTCCGAAGTGAGTTGTGCGTCACAATTCCGCAAAGATATAAATAACCACTTGTTTTAAAAAGACAATTAAAACCTCTCCGGCTTTGCTTTAGATCGGCAATCGGCATATTATTTTTGAAATTGAATTTCGCATATTGAAATTTAAAGGCGATATAACCATCAATCAGCATCTCGTCGATCGCGGATGCAGGGACCAGGGGCGCATCACATGACACCAGATAATGCGGAACAACCCATTCTTAGCCTCAGCCATATCGTTAAACGCTTTGGCGGCAACGTCGCGGTGAATGACGTCAGCCTGCAGGTGATGCCGGGCGAAGTCCTGGCCCTGCTGGGCGAAAATGGTGCGGGCAAATCGACGCTGATCAAAGTACTGGCCGGGGTTTACCCACGCGACGGTGGCGATATTCAGTTTCAAGGGGCCAGCATAGCCTCCGCCGCAGCAATAAAAAGTGACAACCGCCAGCCTATTGCCTTTATTCATCAGGATCTCGGGCTGATCGAGTGGATGACGGTGGCGGAAAATATGGCGCTGGTGATGGGTTTCCCACGCCGCTTCGGCCTGATCGACTGGCGTGCCAACCGTCGCCGCGCCGTTCAGGCACTGCAGGATGTCGGCATCGCGTTGGATCCCGATGCCAGAGTCTTCGAACTGTCGCGCACCGAAAAATCGCTGCTGGCGATCGCCCGTGCGGTCGCGGTTAACGCCGAACTGCTGGTGTTGGATGAACCCACCGCGTCCTTGCCCGCCAACGATGTGCGCCATTTGTTCGCGGTAATTAACCGGCTACGTGCCAAAAAGGTCGGCATGATTTACGTCACCCACCGGCTGGATGAAGTGATCGAGATCGCCGATCGGGTGTGTGTCATGCGCGACGGCCGCTACGTGGCAGGCGGCAATACTGCCGACTATTCGTTACGCGATCTGGTGCAGATGATCGTGGGTGAAGCGATGGCAGACGATCAGCGCGAACCCTTGCCGGAGGATCGCCCACCGGTGCTGCAGCTCAATAACGTGGCGGTAGGCGATATCGGCCCGGTCAGCTTCACTCTGCAGCCCGGAGAAATGCTGGCGCTGGCCGGCCTGCGCGGTGCCGGTCAGGAAGAGATTGGCCGGTTGCTGTTCGGCCTGCGTCACGCCGATGAGGGCGAAATCCGCTTTCGCGATCTGCCTTACACCGCCAGCAGCCCACAGCAAGCCATGGCCTGCGGCGTCTCGCTGGTTGCGGGGGATCGCACCGGCGAAAGCCTGGTGATGTCGATGAGCGTGCGTGAAAACCTGTTTATCAACCCTGTGGTCAGCGGTCACAAACTGCTGTCACGCTACAGCCGCCGGGCCGAGATTGGAGCCAGTTGGTGGAAAGTACAGCTGTTCGACGTGCGGCCCAAGGACGTCAATATCGATATCAGCGCCCTGTCCGGCGGTAACCAGCAAAAGGTGGTAATGGCGCGCTGGATGCACCTGGGCGCCCCGCTGCTGATCCTGGAAGACCCCACCGCTGGCGTAGACGTGGGTGCACGGGCAGAAATCTATCATCTGTTAAATAAATCTCTGGAAGACGGCGTGGCGGTATTGGTGATCTCCAACGACTTTGAGGAGATCGCCCATATCTGCAACCGCGCACTGGTGTTTAACCGGGGAAAAGTGGTCGGCGAGCTGAAAAATCAGCAGGTGTCATTCGCCAATTTATTGGAGCTGGCCTCCGCCAGCGCCGGGGAAACCCTCGCGACAACGTTAGAATCTGAGGTGGGTCATGTCTAAAACATCTGTTAAATCAACGGCACTGGAGCAAAGAGTCAGCCTGTCACAGGACGGTACCGGCCCGTGGCTGATGCAGGTTCTCACCCGCTACGGCCTGCTGCTGCTGTGCATTGCGCTGGTGATCCTGTTTTCGCTGATCTCCCCCTCGTTCGCTTCAATGCTAACGCTGCAGGCAATCCTCTCCAGCAAGGCCAAGATCGCCCTGCTGGCGCTGGCGGCGACCATCCCGATGATCGTCGGCAAGATTGACCTTAACGTCGGCTTCGGCATCGTGCTTTGGCATATCCTGGCCATCACGCTGCAGGTGGAATACGGCTTTTCGTGGCAGATGGCGGTGCTGACGGTGCTGGTACTCTCCGCGCTGTACGGCCTGTTGAACGGTATTCTGGTGGCGCTGGCGGATATCGACAGCTTTGTCGCCACCCTGGGCTCCGGCACCGTGCTGTACGCCATTGCGCTGTGGCACTCCGGCGGGCGACAGATCGTCGGCGATCTGCCTGACGCCTTTACCGCCCTGCACCACACCGAGATCGGCGGGATCCCGATCGTGGCCTTCTACGTGTTGATCGTCGCGGTGGTGCTGTGGTTGGTCACCGAACACACCCCACTGGGACGTTGCATGTACGCGGTGGGCGGTAACCCGGCGGCCGCGCGGCTGAATGGCATTCCGGTCAATCGCTTTACCATCGGCGCCTTTATTGCCTCCAGCGTGCTGACCGGCTTTAGCGGAGTGTTGATCGCCGCCGAGCAAGGGGTTGGCCAGGCCAGCGTCGGCATGGACTACCTGTTACCGGCGCTGGTTGGCGCCTTCCTCGGCAGTACCACTATTCGTCCCGGCCGGGTTAACGTCTGGGGCACCGTAGTCGGCATCGCCATTCTGGCCATCGGCATCGCCGGTATCCAGCAATTCGGCGGCGATTTCTGGGTCGAACCGCTGTTTAACGGCGCGACGCTGTTGCTGTCGATCACCCTGGCGGGTTATGCCCAGCGCCGCCGGTTACTCAATCAAAAAGCGGTACAACGCAGCCCAGCCACTCCGGCTGATAAAAATAACCAAAAAGCGATCAATCCTTAACCAGGAGTTCACCCTATGAAACGTCTTTGGATATTACCGACTACCCTGCTGCTGGCCGGCGCGGCCTCATCCGCCTGGGCCGATGCCTATCTTGATCAAGCCACGGCGGCGGTCACCAAGGCCACTGCCAGCGTGACCCAATGGGACGGGCCAACCAGCGGACCGAAGCTACAGGCCAACAAGAAAATCATCTTTATCGCTTCGGACATGAAAAACGGCGGTGTGCAGGGAGTGCAGGAAGGACTGAGTGAAGCGGCGAAAGCGGCCGGCTGGAAATTGGAAACCCTGGACGGCGGCGGCTCGGTAAAAGATCAGCTGGCGTCGCTGAACCAGGCGATTGCCCAGAAGCCGGACGGCATCGTTATTGGCGGCTGGAACCCGAACGTGGCCAAGATCCCGCTGCAGAAAGCCATCCAGCAAGGAATAGTGCTGGCCGCCTGGCATGCGGTGCCTGAGCCGGGACCGATCGCCAAGTACAACGTGTTTTACAATGTCACCTCCGACTCCAACGAAGTGGCGCGCATCGCTGCCCAATATGCGGTGGTGCAGTCCGGCGGCAAGGCCAGCGTGCTGATCTTTACCGATTCGCTGTACCAAATCGCGTTGGACAAGGCCAATGTAATGAAAGAGGAAATCGGTAAATGCAGCGGCTGCAAGGTGGTTGAGTTTATTGACACCCCGCTGGCCGATACCGCTAACCGCATGCCAACCATGACCTTCAGCCTGCTGCAAAAATACGGCGACCAGTTCCAGTACGCGCTAGCCATCAACGATCTGTATTTTGATTTCATGGCACCGGCGCTGAAAACCGCCGGTAAAGGCGGCAAGAATGCGCCCTACAGCATCTCTGCCGGCGACGGCTCTATTTCTGCCTACCAGCGCATCCGTTCCGGGGGCAGTCAGTCGGCCACGGTACCGGAACCGCTCAAACTGCACGGCTGGCAGCTGCTGGACGAGTTCAACCGCGCCTTCGCCAAACAGCCGCCTTCCGGCTACGTTACCCCGGCGCATCTGGTGACCCGCGACAATATCACTGCCGACGGTGGCAGCAGCAATCTGTATGACCCGCAGAATGATTATCAGGGCCACTACAAAGCCATTTGGGGCGTGAAGTAAGCGGAGGTCAGCATGATTGAACTGATGGCGGATCACCCGCTTGAACGCCTGTGCTCACCGGCCATTTGGGCCGAGGGGCCGGTGTGGCTGCCGCAGCAGGATGCGGTGGTGTTCAGCGATGTGAAGGGCAACCGCATGTTCCGCTGGTCGCGACAGGGGGAACTGAGCCTGTGGCGCTCCCCGTCGCACTACGCCAATGGCAATGCGCGCGACGCCGAAGGCCGGGTGGTCAGTTGCGAGCATGGGCGGCGCGGCATCAGCCGTACTGAAAGTAACGGCGAGGTACAGATGCTGGTCGATCGGGTGGATGGCAAGCGTTTCAACTCCCCCAATGACCTGGCGGTTCGCTCCGACGGCACCCTTTGGTTTACCGATCCGCCCTATGGCATTACCGGTAATGAAGAGGGCTACAGGTCGGAAAGCCAGGTGATCGGCTGCTACCTGTACTGTTTTGACCCGCGCGACGGCTCGCTGAACATTGCCGCCAGCGATCTACAACGGCCGAACGGCCTGGCGTTCTCACCGGATGAGTCGCTGCTGTATGTGGCAGACATGTCGATCGTCGATTTCCCGACCCTCGGGCGCAGTGAGCTGCGAGTGTATCAGGTCAACGGACGCGAACTGGAAGCCGGTCGGCGTTTTGCCCAGGTTGCGCCCGGTTTTCCGGACGGTTTTTGTGTCGACAGGGCCGGAAACCTGTTTTGCAGCTGTGCCGACGGGGTGCTGATCTTCGACAACCAGGGTAAACAGCTCGGTAAAATCAATCTGCCGGAACGCGTCTCTAACTGCACCTTCGGCGGGCCGGACGGCAATGAGTTATACATTACCGCTACTACCTCGTTATACCGCATGGTGCTGAATACTCGCGGATAATGGGCAAAAATGAAGATCGCAGAGCGGGCCTGTTCCGCTCTGCTTTGCCACGTCTGAAACACGCCAGCAGGCCAAAACGTGCCGCCGATCACAAATTCACCAAGTTAATTTAACACACTGTTTTATATAAATAACTTTCTCCCCCCTCGCTTTGACTTCATCTAACCGCAGGTATAGCATTTATTTGAAATGCAATTTCGCATAATGAAATTTAAAGAACACAAAACAAACAAATGCGCCGTAGCGGAGAATCAGCATGAGAGTGAGTTACCCCGATCTGAAACAGCAATTCAAACGCGTGCTACTGGCGCGGGGCGTGGCCGAAACCACCGCCGATGACTGTGCCGGTATGTTCGCCGACACCTCCGCCAGCGGCGTTTACTCCCACGGCGTTAACCGTTTCCCCCGCTTTATCCAACAGTTGGACGCGGGTGATATCGTGCCGGACGCCGAACCCAGCAAGCTGCTGTCGCTGGGTGCCATTGAGCAGTGGGACGCCCATCAGGGCATCGGTAACCTCACCGCCCGCAAAATGATGGATCGCGCCATGCAGTTAGCCGACAGTCACGGCATCGGCCTGGTGGCCCTGCGTAACGCCAACCATTGGATGCGCGGTGGCGGCTACGGCTGGCAAGCGGCGGAGAAAGGATATATCGGCATTTGCTGGACCAATTCGGCAGCCGTGATGCCGCCCTGGGGGGCCAAAGAGTGCCGTATCGGCACCAACCCGTTGATCGTGGCGGTACCGGGCAACCCGATCACCATGGTGGATATGTCGATGTCGATGTTCTCCTATGGCGCGCTGGAGCTGAACCGGCTGGCGGGCAAAACCCTGCCGGTGGACGGCGGCTTTGACAATGACGGACAGTTGACGCGCGATCCCGCCACCATTGAAGAAAACCGGCGCATTCTGCCGATGGGCTACTGGAAAGGATCGGCGCTGTCTATCGTGCTGGATATGATCGCCACCCTGCTGTCCGGCGGCTCTTCGGTGGCGGAAGTGACCGAAGACAACCGCGATGAGTACGGCGTGTCGCAGGTGTTTATCGCCATTGAGATCGAACGGCTGATCGACGGTGCCACCCGCGATGCAAAACTACAGCGCATCATGGACTACATCACCAGCGCCGAACGTGATAACCCAGAAGTGGCTATCCGCCTGCCGGGCCATAAATTCCCGCGCATTCATGCAGAAAACATGCGTGACGGCATCCCGGTGGATGAGCGCATCTGGGCGCGCATTCAGGCGCTGTAACAGGAGAATAACCATGATCTTCGGCCATATCGCCCATACCTCACCGGAGCAGTATCCGGCACCGGTGGCTAGCGCCATCGCCTATTTGCAAAGTACCGACTTTGGCGCCCTGCCCGCCGGACGCTATCAAGATCCCGCCACCGGCTACGTGGTGCAGGTGCTGGATCTGCACACCCAACAGCCGGGCGATCTGCGGCCCGAAGTACACCGCAAAAATGTCGATGTGCAGTTTCTGGTCAGCGGCACCGAATTGATCGGCGTGGCAGCCGATCGCGGCGATAACCTGATCCACCAGGAGTTACTGGCGCAGCGCGACATCATTTTTTATCAGGAGGTCGCGGATGAATCCTGGTTAACCATGCAGCCCGGTAACTTTGCGGTATTTTTCCCGCAGGACGTTCATCGCCCAGCCTGCATTAATCAACAGCCCGGCGCTATTCGTAAAGTGGTGGTGAAAATACCGCTGGAATTATTTAGCGCCTAACCGACAGCAAAGAAATTAAAGATAAAAAAACATCGGCCTGCGGGCCGTTGCGGGCGCCCCTACGCCTTAAACCACCAAAACAATAAAATCTGACTCTACAGGTGTACATATGAACACTGCCTCTGTTTCTGTCACTCAAGGCCAGGCGATCCCTAAATTACGCTGGTTGCGGATCGTGCCGCCGATCCTGATTACCTGCATCATTTCCTATATGGACCGGGTGAATATCGCCTTCGCCATGCCCGGCGGCATGGATGCCGAGCTGGGTATCACCGCCTCGATGGCCGGGCTGGCCGGCGGCATCTTCTTTATCGGTTATCTGTTCCTGCAGGTGCCCGGCGGCAAGCTGGCGGTGTACGGCAACGGCAAAAAATTCATCGGCTGGTCGCTGCTGGCCTGGGCGATCATTTCGGTGCTGACCGGGCTGGTCAGTAACCAGTACCAACTGCTGTTCCTGCGCTTTGCCCTGGGCGTCTCCGAGGGCGGCATGCTGCCGGTGGTGCTGACCATGATCAGCAACTGGTTCCCGGACAAGGAACGCGGGCGCGCCAATGCCATCGTCATCATGTTCGTGCCGATTGCCGGTATTCTCACCGCCCCGCTGTCCGGCTGGATCATCACCGTCTGGGACTGGCGCATGCTGTTCCTGGTGGAAGGCGCGCTGTCGCTGGTGGTGATGGTGCTGTGGTATTTCACCATCAGCAACCGCCCGCAGGAGGCAAGGTGGATTTCAGCAGCGGAAAAAGACTACCTGATCAAAACGCTGCATGACGAACAACTGCTGATCAAAGGCAAAACGGTGCGCAACGCCTCGCTGCGCCGGGTACTAGGCGACAAGATCATGTGGCAACTGATCCTGGTGAACTTCTTCTACCAAACCGGGATTTATGGCTACACCCTGTGGCTGCCTACCATCCTCAAGGGGCTGACCAACGGCAATATGGAGCAGGTGGGAATGTTGGCGATCCTGCCTTATATCGGCGCCATCTTCGGCATGCTGGTGATTTCCTCACTTTCTGATCGTACCGGTAAACGCAAAATCTTCGTCGCACTGCCGCTGGCCTGCTTCGCCATCTGTATGGCGCTGTCGGTACTGTTGAAGGATCACATCTGGTGGTCCTATGCCGCGCTGGTCGGCTGCGGCGTATTCATCCAGGCGGCGGCCGGGGTGTTCTGGACCATTCCGCCCAAACTGTTCAACGCCGAAGTGGCCGGTGGCGCACGCGGTGTGATCAACGCGCTGGGCAATCTGGGCGGCTTCTGTGGCCCCTATATGGTCGGCGTATTGATCAGCCTGTTCAGCAAGGACGTCGGCGTTTACAGCCTGGCGGTATCGCTGGCCATCGCCTCGGTACTGGCGCTGATGCTACCGAACAAATGCGACCAAAGTGCGAGGGCCGAATAATGGACTATTGGCTGGGACTGGACTGCGGCGGCACCTTTATCAAGGCTGGGCTGTATGACCGTCAGGGTGCTGAGTTGGGTATCGCTCGCCGCAACCTGGAGATTATCTCGCCCCAGCCCGGCTGGGCGGAACGGGAAATGCCCGCGCTGTGGCACACCGCTGCCGAGGTGATCCGTGAGCTGCTGACCCGCAACCAGATTGCCGCCGGAGATATTCAGGCAGTCGGCATCTCGGCGCAGGGCAAAGGCGCGTTTCTGCTGGACAAGCAAGGTCTGCCGCTGGGCAACGCCATGCTGTCCTCCGATCAGCGCGCGCTGACGCTGGTGCAGGAATGGCAAAAACAGGGCGTGCCGCAAGCGCTGTATCCGCAGACCCGGCAAACCCTGTGGACCGGTCACCCGGTGTCGTTACTGCGTTGGGTTCGACAACATCAGCCGGAACGTTATCGCCAGATTGGCAGCGTGCTGATGGCGCACGATTACCTGCGCTACTGCCTGACCGGCGAGTTGGCCTGTGAAGAAACCAATATCTCCGAATCCAATCTTTACCAAATGGCAGAGGGTCGCTATGACCCGGCGCTGGCACAGCTGCTGGGCATTGGCGACATCATGCCCACCCTGCCGCCGATTGTCGGTTCGGCCGAAATCGCCGGACGGATCAACGCCGCCGCTGCAAAGGCAACCGGGCTATTGCCAGGTACGCCGGTGGTCGGCGGGCTGTTCGACGTGGTGTCCACCGCGCTGTGCGCTGGGTTACGGGACGAAACGCGGCTCAACGCAGTAATGGGCACCTGGTCGGTCACCAGCGGTATTACCGACAAAATCACCGAAGGTTTCGACTACCCGTTTGTCTATGGCCGCCACGCCGAGGCCGATCAATACATTGTGCACGAAGCCAGCCCGACCTCGGCCGCCAACCTGGAATGGTTCTGCCGCCAATGGGGACTGCAGGACTACGCCCAGCTCAACGACTGGGTGGCAACGCTGCCGAAGGCCGACAGCAGCCTGCTGTTTGTTCCCTTCCTGTACGGCTCCAACGCCGGATTGGGCCTGAGCGCCAGCTTCCATGGCCTGCAGGCCTTCCACCAGCGCGAACATCTGGTGCAGGCAATTTACGAAGGCGTGGTGTTCTGCCATATGACCCACCTCAACCGCATGCGGCAACGCTTCCCTGCGGCTACTGCGCTGCGCGTCACCGGTGGCCCGGCCAAATCCGCCCCCTGGATGCAAATGTTCGCCGACGTCAGCGGCCTGCCGGTGGAACTGCCGCAGGTGGAAGAAACCGGCTGCCTGGGTGCGGCCATGGCGGCAATGGTCGGCAGCGGCGTATTCAGTGATTTCACTGCCGCCCAGCGAGCGCTGGCACCGCGCATCGAACGGGTGCTGCCGGATACCGCAACAGCAGAGGCTTACGGTAAAAAATATCAGCGTTATCAGGCGCTGGTAGCAACGCTGCAAACGCTAAATCAACCCGGTCAGGAGGCTCTATGAGCAATAAACCGCGCCTGCAACTGGCGCTCGATCACACCCGGCTGGACGCCGCCCTGCAGACGGCAGAACGCCTGCGACCGCATGTCGACATCATCGAGGCCGGTACCATTTTATGCATCAGCGCCGGTATTCAGGCGGTGAGCGCGCTGCGTGAACGCTGCCCGCAACATACGCTGGTGGCCGACCTGAAAGTGGCCGATGCCGGCGGCACGCTGGCACAGCAGGCCTTCAGCCACGGCGCCAACTGGATGACGGTGATCTGCGCCGCCCCGTTAGCCACCATGGCCAGTGCGCTGGAAGTGGCGCAACAACACCAGGGGGAGATCCAGATTGAGCTGTTCGGCCGCTGGACGCTGGACGACGCCCGGCAGTGGCGCGAACTCGGTATCCGCCAGGCGATCTACCACCGTGGCCGCGACGCGCAGGCCAGCGGGCAAACCTGGAGCCCACAAGATTTGGATCTGATGAAAGCCCTGTCGGATCTGGGCATTGAGCTGTCGGTCACCGGTGGCATCACACCGACCGACTTACCGCTGTTTAAAGACATCGCCGTCACCGCCTTTATCGTCGGCCGGGCGCTGGCGGAGGCCGCCGATCCGCTGGCCGCCGCCGGTCAGTTCCGCACCGTCATTGATGACATCTGGAGAAGTTAATATGCGCCAGCACCCGTTGGGAATCTATGAAAAAGCCCTGCCGAAGCACCTGACCTGGCCCGAGCGGCTGGCGCTGGCCAAGGCCTGCGGTTTTGATTTTGTCGAAATGTCGGTGGATGAAAGTGACGAACGACTGGCACGCCTGAGCTGGAGCAAGGAACAGCGGCTGTCGCTGGTCAGCGCCATGCTGGAAACCGGTATCAGCATCCCGTCGATGTGCCTGTCCGGCCACCGCCGCTTTCCATTCGGCAGTCATGACGATGCGCTGCGCCAGCGCGCCTTCGAGGTGATGGAACAGGCGATTCAACTGGCGAAGGACGTGGGTATCCGCACCATTCAGCTCGCCGGTTATGACGTCTATTACGAGCAGCAGGATGAAAGCACCCTCGCCCGCTTTACCGAAGGCATGCAATGGGCGGTCGAACGCGCCGCCGCCGCCCAGGTGATGCTGGCAGTGGAAATCATGGACACCGCGTTTATGAACTCGATCAGCAAGTGGAAAGCCTGGGACGCCTGCCTGGCATCGCCGTGGTTCACGGTCTATCCGGACGTCGGCAATCTCAGCGCCTGGGGCAATGACGTGGCGCAGGAGCTGGCGCTGGGTATTGATCGCATCGCCGCTATCCATCTGAAAGACACCTATCCGGTCACCGAAAGCTCGCCAGGACAGTTCCGCGATGTGCCGTTTGGCGAAGGCTGTGTCGACTTCGTCACCGTGTTCCGCACGCTGAAACAGCTTAACTATCGCGGTGCTTTCCTGATCGAAATGTGGACCGAAAAAGCCGAAGAACCGGTGGCCGAAATCGTTCAGGCACGCCGTTGGATAGAACAAAAAATGCAACAAGGGGGTATGACATGCTAACGCTGCCGCAACTGAAACAACAGGTACTGGAAGCCAACCTCGACCTGCCGCGCCACAATCTGGTGACCTTCACCTGGGGCAACGTCAGCGCGGTGGATCGCGAACGCGGGCTGGTGGTAATCAAACCTTCCGGCGTGGAATATGAACACATGGCGGCCGGGGACATGGTGGTGGTCGATCTCACCAGTGGGCAAACCGTCGAGGGCACCAAAAAGCCCTCTTCGGACACCGCCACCCATCTGGCGCTGTACCGCGAATTTGCCGATATTGGCGGCATCGTGCACACCCATTCACGCCACGCCACCATCTGGGCGCAGGCCGGACTGGACATCCCCGCCTGGGGCACTACCCACGCCGACTACTTCTACGGTGCCATTCCCTGCACCCGGCTAATGACCGAGGCCGAAATTGCGCAGGATTACGAACTGGAGACCGGCAAGGTGATTATCGACACCTTCCGTCGCCGCGGTATCAGCCCGAACGCCATTCCGGCAGTGCTGGTCAACTCACACGGTCCCTTCGCCTGGGGCAAGGACGCACACAGCGCGGTGCACAACGCGGTGGTGCTGGAAGAAATTGCCTATATGGGGATTTTCTCGCGCCAGCTGACGCCGGGCATCAGCAGCATGCAGCCCGCGCTGCTGGATAAACACTACCTGCGTAAGCATGGCAAGAATGCTTACTATGGGCAGTAGATTGGCCGGGGCCCCATGATGGTTTTCGGGGCTTAACACTCTCTAATCGCGGTAAAAGTGCACGGCAATGTTTTTATCACCTACCGCCTTTTTCAGCCCCTCTGGCGCAATAACCTTGCCAATGGGGGTGTAGCTGTAGGATGTCTGAAACGTTTCGTAGAAAAGAACCAGGGTCTGGTGGCCGTAGAGCATCAGATCCCCTGTATGGAGGGCTCCCGGTCTGCTCTGGCGGGTGGGTAAGGTATGATCGAGATCGGCAAATTTCTCATTGCCGTTAAGCTCTTCCATGTTGAGCGTCAGAGGGAGTTGTTCAACAAAAACCTTGGCTGCCGCTGTATCCGACAACGAAATTTCGTATGTCTGCTGATTGATACTCATATTGATTGTCATAGGATTTTCCTTTTCCGTCTGACCTGGGGTAATGGCATAAACGGGAAACAGGCCATTCGCGACCAGGCAAAGTAACAGAAAGCACGGTTTATTCATTCCACCTCCTCCGAAATATGCCGCGCCTTTTCGGGCGCGGCTTTTGTCATTATTTCAGGTTAGTCTTGAAGAACGATGTCAGCTTAGCAAAAGGGATCAGGTCAGTGCGGTCATACAGATCGACATGGCCAGCCCCTGGAACCACAAACAGTTCCTTCGGCTGCCCGGCGCGTTTATACGCATCTTCACTGAATTCTTTCGAATGTGCCTGGTCGCCAGTAATAAACAGCATTGGGCGTGGTGAAATGGTTTCAATATCATTGAACGGATAGAAATTCATAAACTTGCCGATACTGCTCAACACAGGCTTCGTAGTCAGTTCCTCTTTATCGCCCTTAGGCGTGTAGCCGCCGCGCTCAGTACGGTAGAAGTCAAAGAATTCACGCTGGATTGCCGGTGTAGAATCATCCAGCTTATTAACCGTTCCAGGGATGTAAACCGTAGCGCCGCCTTTAAATTCGGCAAATCGCTGTTCGATGGCAGACTTAATAAAGGCCTGGCGTTGTGCTAACGACTGAGAATGATTCAGTCCATTACGGAAAGCTGAGCCCATATCGTACATGCTGACCGTGGCGATCGCTTTCATGCGAGGGTCTATTTTGGCGGCGCTAATAACAAAGCTGCCACTGCCGCAAATACCCAACACACCGATTTTCTCTGGATCTACATACGACTGCGTGCTCAGGTAATCGACTGCCGCGCTGAAGTCGTCAGCATAGATTTCCGGCGAGATTAAGTGCTGCGGTTTACCTTCACTTTCCCCCCAAAATGACAGATCAATCGCCAACGTCACAAACCCCTGTTCCGCCAGTTTTTGCGCGTACAGGTTTGAACTCTGCTCTTTCACTGCGCCCATCGGGTGGCCAATAACGATCGCCGGATTTTTCACATGACGGTTGATCTCTTTCGGAATAAACAGATTGCCGACGACGTTCATCTGGTACTGATTTTTGAAGGTCACTTTTTCCAGTATGACCTTATCGCTTTGGTAGAAGTTGTCCGCGCCATTGGACATATCGGCAGCAGTGACGGCGAACGAGCTGATTAACAGCCCCAGCGCCAGGGTCATATTTTTCATGAAGCTAATCCTCTAATGTGTGTTGTGTTTTTGACGTGCGGTGAGAAAGGTCAGTGCGGCCGCGATGAGAAGCAACCCGCCGCTCAGGGCAAATGTGCTTTGCCAGCCGAGATGGTCAAATGCAAAGCCACCGGCGGTGGATCCCAGTGCTATGGCAAGCTGAATGGCTGCCACCATCAGCCCGCCCCCCGCCTCCGCATCATTCGGCAGCGTTCGTGCGACCCATGCCCACCATCCGGTTGGTGCGGCAGTCGCAATCAGTCCCCAGATACCCAGCAAGGGGGCAACTACCCAAACGCTGTGCCCGACCAGGATCAACATCCCGGCAATGCTCGCCATCAGCAGAGGAATGGCAATCAGTGTCGGGTAAAAACCGGCTTTCAAAAATGCGCCAATGACCAGTGTGCCAATAAAACCCGCCACGCCGATGATGAGCAGAATGAGGGTTAAGGTGCTGACATCGACCCGGGTCACCGTCTCAAGGAACGGGCGTAGGTAGGTAAATAGCGCGAACTGGCCCATGAAGAACAGTCCACAAGCCAACAGGCCAGTAGGTACACCGGGGTAGCTGAACAGACGAAAAATAGAGCCGCGTGACTGGCGACCTTTATCGGCTGCCATTGAGGGCAGGCTGAACCACTGCCAGATGAAGGCCACTATCGCCACCGGCAACAAGCAGAAAAAGGCCCCGCGCCAGCCGATGGTTGCCCCCAGATAGCTACCCAAAGGTGCTGCCACAACGGTAGCCAGCGCATTACCCCCGTTAAAAATGGCTAATGCGCGTGGCACCAGACGCTGAGGGACCAGGCGAATGGCGGTCGCAGCGGACATCGACCAGAATCCCCCGATAGCGATACCAATCAGCGCTCGCCCCACCATATAGACCAGGTAGCTGGAGGACAGGGAGATAATCATCCCCGACATTGCCATCAGAACCGTCATCCCCAACAGAAGAGCTTTACGGTTCAGATTTCCGACAACGCTGGACATTGTCAGGCTGGTCAATAGCGCCAGCCCCCCGGAAATGGCAATACCCTGCCCTGCCAAGCCCTCAGTCACGCCCAGGTCCCTGGCAATGGGTGTCAGCAAGCTGACCGGCATAAATTCCGATGCAATCAGCACAAACACACACAGGGTCATGGCAAAAACGCCGCTCCAGCATGCGCGCTCTTGGTTATGCAGTATTTCACGGCTCAATGTGGACATAATCAACCTCTCTGACGCTCCCCTGGCCAAATTCAGGCAAGCCGGGGGCGGACGCTATTCACCGGAATAGCGACTCAAAATGTGTATCAAGAATGAAGAGCAATAGTTGTTTATCGCCGGGGTTATCTCTTACTGAAATTTTCACACGACCGGTGTAGGCTGACTAGCTAATGAATACTTAATGGGCTTATAAGCTGTGGTTATTAATCCTGAGGGCCTCGCTAATGAAACGTAACCTGAATGACCTGCTTTATTTCGTTACCGTGGCCCGTGAAGGGAGCTTTACGCGTGCAGCGGCTCATCTGGGTGTGACGCAACCGGCTCTCAGCCAGGCGATTTCGGCCCTGGAAGAGCGTATGCAAATCCGCCTACTCACCCGAACCACCCGGAGCGTCTCGCCTACGGTTGCCGGAGAACGTCTCTTGCAGGCTATCGGTAATCGCTTCGACGAGATTGAAGCTGAGCTGGATATGCTCACGGAGCTGCGCGATAAACCCGCAGGCACCGTGCGAATCACCTGCGGCCCGGATGTCCTGCGCACCACACTGCTGCCAAAACTGACGCCGCTGCTGCATGAATACCCGGATATCCGTATCGAGTTCGATGCTAACCACGGCTTC
Source organism: Serratia proteamaculans (assembly GCF_008830365.1). GTDB lineage: Bacteria > Pseudomonadota > Gammaproteobacteria > Enterobacterales > Enterobacteriaceae > Serratia > Serratia proteamaculans. Next base: position 199,742 of record NZ_WBKI01000007.1, read on the forward strand.
CGCGATATCGTCGCCGACCGTTTTGATGCCGGGGTTCGCCTGGGAGATACCATCGATAAGGATATGATTGCCCTGCCCATCGGCCCGAAATTACGCATGGCGGCCGTCGCCTCGCCGGACTATTTCTCACGTTATCCCATCCCGCAAACGCCTCATGAACTGACGCAACATCAATGCATTAATCAGCGCATGGTCAGGTCAGGCGGGCTCTATGTCTGGGATTTCGATCAGGATGGGGGCGATCTGAATGTGCGGGTGAGCGGACAGCTTACGTTCAATACATCCGAACATATTGTCGATACGGCGCTGGCAGGCTTGGGCATTGCTTTTCTTCCGGAAGAAGAGTTTGGCTCACACATCAGGGAGGGCCGCCTGCTCCGGGTCCTCGAAGCCTGGTGTCAGCCTTTTCCCGGATACTACCTCTACTATCCCAGTCGCAAGCAAGTCTCTCCCGCATTTTCATTGGTGGTTGATGCCCTGCGCATATCCCGGAAACGACAACCGGCAAATTTAATCAAATGAAACAGAGAACTGAGATAACCCTTCTGGCTCTAAAATTGTTGGCATTATCCTTTCGTCACAACGCCAGCTTATGACAGCAAGCTGCCCACAGGCGGTTTTGAACGATACAGGGTCGTCATTCGCCTGTCGGTTTAAAATTCGTTATCATCCGCACCCACTCTCCCTCTGGTTGGCCTGATGTCCAAGATTATCGATACCTTTATTGCCCCACCCTGCCATGACCAGATCGAGATCCTCTATCAGGACGAGAGTCTGGTGCTGATCAATAAACCCACCGGGTTACTCAGCCTGTCGGGGAAGAATCCGCAAAATCTCGATTCAGTGCATCATCGGCTGGTACAGCAATTCCCCGGCTGTACTTTGATCCACCGCCTGGATTTCGGTACTTCCGGGCTGATGGTGATTGCCCGCAATAAGGCTATCAATGCCGCCCTCTGCCAACAGTTCAGCCAGCGTACAGTGACCAAAGTGTACAGCGCACTGCTGTGTGGACATCTGGACCACAATGAAGGGGTGATAGACGCAGCGATTGCCAAAGACCCGGCGCTGTTCCCGCTGATGTCGATTTGCGCCATCCACGGCAAGCCCGCTCGCTCCGGCTATCATGTCATTGAACGCTTTTACCACAAGTTGGAAGACGGGAGGTCACTGCCATTGACGCGGGTACAGCTAACCCCGGAAACCGGGCGCACCCATCAACTGCGCATCCACTGCCAGCAGTTGGGCCACCCTATTTTGGGCTGTGACCTGTATGGCGGTCGCCTGCTGCCGGGTACCGAACAGACCCCGCGGTTGATGCTGCACGCCAGTGAGCTGCATTTTGTTCATCCTATCAGCCAAGAGCCGATCAAAGCCCATAATGCCAGCCCGTTCTGAACGCGAAAGTATCTATACTTAGCGCCACCTGCCTCCCCCGCGTGAAAACCCGCAAAAGATCATCGGCTTCCCCCGTAACATCGCTGCAAGCCCCAGACTCTGGTGTATACTCGGGGCTCTACGCCATGCAAGCCAAAGCGGCTTTGGATCAGGCCCGTTTCAGCAAGAACCTGACGCCTACATTGCCCTCCAGCCAGCTCCACACCAGCCCAATTTAGTGGAACCTCCATGAGCCAAAACACCGCTCGTATCAGTGAGATCATCGACAACGCGAAGATCTCGCCTTACCAGATCCTGATCCTCAGCCTGTGTTTTCTAATCGTCCTGCTGGACGGTTTTGATACCGCCATCATTGGCTATATCGCCCCCGCCCTGCGCGAAGAGTGGGATCTGCTGCCTGCGCAGTTATCCCCCGCCTTTGGTGCCGGGTTGTTCGGTCTGCTGCTCGGCAGTTTGATCTTCGGTCCGGTCGCTGATGCCATTGGCCGCAAACGCGTGCTGCTGGTCTCGATACTGATCTTTGGCGGGGGCACTCTGGCCTCGGCCTATACCCATTCCATCGAGTCGCTGACCCTGCTGCGTTTAATCACCGGTATTGGTTTGGGTGGCGCAATGCCCACCTGTATCACCCTCAGTTCGGAGTACTCCCCGGCACGGCGGCGGATGATCATGGTCACCCTGAGTTGGAGCGGTTTCACCGCTGGTCTGGCCCTGGGCGGCCTGCTGGCCGGGCAGATTATTCCGGTGTTCGGCTGGCGTGGTGTGCTGATGTTGGGTGGCATAGCGCCGTTATTGCTGCTGCCGTTGCTGGCCTGGCAGATGCCCGAATCGGTACGCTTTATGACTTCCAGCCCAAAACATGCCGATAGGTTACGTCTGGTGGTCGAACGCATTACTGGTAAAAGCTGGGCCGGCGTGGCGATTATCGATGAAGAGTGCCCAACGCAGGTCAGATCGCCGATATCGCACCTGTTCATCGAAGGCCGCGCGGTGCGTACCCTGCTGCTGTGGCTGGCCTTCTTCTGCTCGCTGTTCGTGTTTTACCAGCTTACCAGTTGGCTGCCGAGCCTTCTCAAGGATGCCGGTTACGATATCGTCCACGCATCACGCATTGGGGCGATGGTGCCACTGGGCGGGACTCTCGGGGCCATCCTGATGGCACTGCTGATGGACCGCGTTGGGCCTTACCGGGTGTTGGCCCTGTCCTACCTGGGTGCCGCGATGGTTGTCGGTGCCACCGGCTATTTGATGGGAGACGTCTATACGCTGGCCGCTACCGTGTTCCTCATCGGTTTCGGCGTGGCTGGTGCACAGAACGGTTTGAATCTGGTTTCCGCCACTATCTACCCCACTGCGGCTCGCGTCACTGGGGTAAGTTGGGCGATGGCCAGCGGCCGCTTCGGTTCCATCGTCGGTTCGATGCTCGGAGCCTGGATGATTGCCGCTGCGGGTTCCTCTGAAGTGTTCTTTATCTGGCTGGCGCTGCCGGTGTTGGTGGGCTCTGCCGCCATCTTCCTGCTCTACCGGCTCAGTTTGAGTCACCGGGCATCTGCGACTGACTCTGCATTACCCAACTGACCCAATAAAAAAGGGGCCTGGGCCCCTTTGCGTTATTCCGCTTTCGCGGTGGTCGCATCGTTGCGATACAGATGAACGTCCATCTGCGGGAACGGAATACCGATGTTGTTGGCATCCAGCGCGCGCTTGAAGTTCTCCATCAGATCGAAGTACACGTTCCAGTACTCGGCATTGGTGGTCCAGGAACGGGTCACGAAGTTCAGTGAAGAAGGTGCCATCTCGTTCAGACGCACGGTCACGCCTTTGGCGTGCATGATGCGCTTGTCGGCGGCGATCACATCGCCCAGCACCTTTTTCACCACATCGATGTCCGCGTTATAAGCCACGCCGACCACGATATCCACACGGCGGTTCGGCTCGCGGGAATAGTTGATGATGTTACCGGCGATGATTTTACCGTTCGGTACCACGATGGTTTTGTTGTCTGCGGTGCGCAGCGTGGTGGAGAAAATCTGCACCTGGTCGACGGTACCGGCTACGCCGCCCAGATCAACATACTCACCGGCACGCAGTGGACGGAAGGCTACCAGCAATACGCCTGCGGCGAAGTTGGACAGCGAGCCCTGCAGCGCCAAACCGACGGCCAAACCGGCGGCACCCAGCACGGCGATCACCGAGGTGGTCTGTACGCCAACGCGCCCCAGCACAGCGATAAAGGTGAAGGCCAGAATGCCGTAACGCGCCATGGCCGACAGGAAATCCGCTACCGTGGCATCGATGCCGCGCAGCTTCATCACGCGGTTTACCGCATTGCTGACTATACGGGCAATGATCGAACCAATGATGAAAATAACGATCGCCGCGACGATGTTCACCGCATACTGAATCAATAAATCCTGGTTCTGCACCAGCCAGTTACCGGCACCGTTGATGCCGTCTACTACGTTCAGATCTTTCATTCGTGTCGTCCTAACTTTTCCCTAAGGGGATAAACTCGCAAAAAAGACTGACATAGGGCGTCAGTCGGAAACCACCGCCCTAGGTTAACTAACATTTCCGCAGCATGCCAACCGTAAGCGGTAAAAATAGCCGAACTTCCTCTATGCTGAACACAGCGCTATCACCTTTATCAGGATAAGGAACTTCGCTCGTTATGCACATTTCCTCATCGATTAAACACTATTGGCAGGTCCGCCCCAGGCTGCTGCTTTCCGTCGCTGCGGGTATCCTGTGTTATCTGCTGCTGCCGCACCGGCTCAATGAATTGCAACGATTGATGCTCGGCTGGAACACCTTGGCCTGGATTTATCTGTTGTCTCTCTGGCGGCTGATGCTGATCAGTACGCCGAAGCATATCCGCCAGCTCGCCCGCAGGCAGGATGAAAGTGCCAGCATGGTGCTGGCGCTGGTCAGTATCGGCTGTCTGGTGAGTATTCTGTCGATTCTGTTCGAGCTGAGTACCGCCAAGCAGGTCAGCGACTCGCTGAAAACGCTGCATCTGGTGCTGACCGGTGCCACGCTGGTGGTGTCCTGGCTACTGCTGCCCACCGCATTCACCATGCACTATGCTCATCAATTTTATCGTCAGGACGCACAGCAAGATCCGCTGCCTTTGCTGTTTCCCGGCGATCTCAAAGAACCGACCTATTGGGACTTCGCCTATTTCTCGTTCACCATTGCCGTGGCGTCGCAAACCGCCGACGTGGCGGTCGGCGCGGCCGAAGTGCGCAAAATCGCCCTGCTGCAATCGGTGATTTCCTTTGTCTTCAACCTGGTGATCCTGGGGCTGTCGATTAACGTCGGTGCCAGCCTGCTGGGCTAGAAACGAAAAAGGCTCCCCGAGGGGAGCCTTGATATCAGCAGCTAACCGAGATTACAGAACGTCTACTGCGTTCAGATCTTTGAAAGCCTGTTCCAGACGAGTAATCATCGAAGTCTGGGCTGAACGCAACCATACGCGTGGGTCGTAGTATTTCTTGTTCGGCTTGTCAGCACCTTCTGGGTTACCCAGTTGGCCTTGCAGATAGCCTTCGTTCTTTTTGTAGTACTGCAGGATGCCGTCCCAGGTTGCCCATTGGGTATCGGTATCGATGTTCATTTTGATCACGCCGTAACCTACGGACTCTTTGATCTCTGCGTCGCTAGAACCAGAACCGCCGTGGAACACGAAGTTCAGGCTGTTGTGCGGCAGGTTATATTTCTTGGAAACATAGTCCTGAGAATCACGCAGAATAGTCGGGGTCAGTTTCACGTTGCCTGGCTTATAAACGCCGTGCACGTTACCGAAGGACGCCGCGATAGTGAAACGTGGGCTGATCGCATTCAGTTTTTCGTAAGCGTAAGCCACGTCTTCTGGCTGAGTGTACAGGGAGGATGCGTCCATATGGCTGTTGTCCACGCCATCTTCTTCACCACCGGTGCAGCCCAGTTCGATTTCCAGGGTCATACCGATTTTCGCCATGCGAGTCAGGTATTTGCTGCAAATCTCGATATTTTCTTCCAGAGACTCTTCAGACAGGTCGATCATGTGGGAAGAGAACAGTGGTTTACCGGTAGTCGCGAAATACTTCTCGCCGGCGTCCAACAGGCCGTCAAGCCATGGCAGCAGTTTCTTCGCGCAGTGGTCGGTGTGCAGAATAACCGGCACGCCGTAATGCTCAGCCATCTGGTGAACATGGTGTGCACCGGAGATAGCGCCCAGAATTGCTGCACCCTGTGGAACGTCAGTCTTCACGCCTTTGCCGGCGATAAACGCGGCACCGCCGTTAGAGAACTGAACGATAACCGGAGCACGTACCTTCGCGGCTGTTTCCAGCACGGCGTTGATAGAGTCGGTACCTACACAGTTCACTGCTGGCAGAGCAAAGTTGTTCTCTTTAGCTACTGCGAATACTTTCTGAACGTCATCACCAGTGATGACACCCGGTTTTACGAAATCAAAAATTTTAGACATGTTACTTTGTCCTGTTTCGTCGGCCGTAGATGGATGTAAATCGATTTTTTCATGCCGCGCCGCCTATGCCGCGCGGTATAAAATAAACGGGCGACTTTCGCCTCCCGCTGTCTGAATTACTGCTTGGCGCGCTCTTCCAGCATTACTACTGCCGGTAACGCTTTACCTTCCACAAATTCAAGGAAAGCACCGCCGCCGGTAGAGATATAAGAGATTTTATCTTCAATACCGAACAGATCGATAGCCGCTAGCGTATCACCACCACCAGCGATAGAGAATGCATCGCTCTCTGCGATAGCGCGTGCAACAATTTCGGTGCCCCGGCGGAAGTTAGGGAACTCGAATACGCCAACCGGGCCATTCCACAGAATGGTTTTGGCTTCTTTCAGCAACTTGGCCATAGCCAGCGCGGTTTCGTCACCGAAGTCCATGATCTCTTCATCATCTTTCACTTCACTGACTTTTTTCAAGGTAGCAGGGGCAGTTTCAGAGAACTCCGTGCCTACGCGAGAATCGGTAGGAACCGGAATTTTAAACTCGTCACGCAGTTTTCTCGCTGCATCGACGAAGTCAGGTTCGTACAGGGATTTACCAACGTTGTTATCGATAGCCACGAAGGTGTTGGCGATACCGCCGCCCACGATCACCGTATCGGCGATTTTCACCAGCGAGTTCAGCACATCAAATTTGGTTGAAACCTTAGAACCACCCACCACGGCAACCATCGGACGAGCCGGGCTTTTCAGCGCTTTGCCCAGGGCTTCCAGTTCTGCTGACAGCAGCGGGCCCGCACAGGCGACTGGGGCGAACTTGCCCACGCCATGAGTGGAAGCCTGCGCACGGTGTGCAGTACCGAAGGCATCCATCACGTACACGTCACACAATGCCGCATATTTCCTGGACAGGGTTTCGTCGTCTTTTTTCTCGCCCTTGTTGAAACGGACGTTTTCCAGCACGACCAGTTCACCTTCTGCAACGTCAACACCTTCCAGGTAGTCTTTAGCCAGACGAACCGGAGCTTTCAGGTGGTCTTTCAGATAGTTAACAACAGGCAGCAGGGAGAATTCTTCGTTGTACTCGCCTTCGGTAGGACGACCCAGGTGGGAGGTTACCATCACGCGGGCGCCTTGTTTCAGCGCAGCTTCAATAGTCGGCAGGGAGGCACGGATACGTGCATCGGAAGTCACTTTACCGTCTTTCACTGGAACGTTCAGATCGGAGCGGATCAGAACGCGTTTACCGGCCAGATCCAGATCGGACATGTTAATTACAGACATGGTGAACCCTCTTGGTTGATTCTCTATAAACTATAAAGTTGCCTGGGCGGCGCATCGGTCATGCCAATGCCGCCGTACTAGAAACCGCTAGCGGCCATTGCCCGTGTTGTATCCAACATCCGGTTGGCAAAGCCCCATTCATTATCACACCAGACCAAGGTCTTGATCAGGTGCTGACCGCTGACCCGGGTCTGCGTACCGTCGACGATAGCGCTATGCGGGTCATGGTTAAAATCGATCGAGACTAATGGTAGTTCCGTATAGTCAACTATACCACGAAATGATCCCCGTGCGGCCATTTGCAACAGCTGGTTGACCTCTGCCACCTTCACCGCCGAGCTGACGCTGACGCTGAGATCGATGGCCGTCACGTTGATGGTTGGCACGCGCACCGAAATCGCTTCGAAACGATCGCAAAACTGCGGGAAGATACGGGTAATGCCCGCGGCCAGCTTGGTGTCGACCGGAATAATCGACTGGCTCGCCGCCCGGGTACGCCGCAAATCCTGATGATAGGCGTCTATCACCGGCTGATCGTTCATCGAAGAGTGAATGGTGGTCAGGGTGCCCGATTCGATGCTGTAGGCATCGTCCAGCAGCTTGATCACCGGAATAATGCAGTTGGTGGTGCATGACGCATTGGAAACAATGCGGTGTTCTGCCAGCAGCGTCTGATGGTTGACCCCAAACACAATAGTAGCATCCAGATCGTTACCGCCAGGGTGGGCGAACAACACTTTTTTCGCCCCCGCCGCCAGATGGGCTTCGCCATCCGCCCGGCTGCCGTACACACCGCTGCAATCCAGCACCACGTCGACGCCCAGCTCGCCCCAGGGAAGCTGTTCCACCGCCGGTTGATGCAACAAACGAATGGTGTCGTCCCCGACGGTTAGCATGTCGCATTCCTGGCGGACATCCCAGGCAAAGCGGCCATGGCTGGAGTCGTATTTCAGCAGGTGGGCCATCCCCTCGGCATTCGCCAATTCGTTGATCGCCACCACGGAAATTTCCGCTCTTCGTCCCGATTCATACAGTGCGCGTAAAACGCTGCGGCCTATGCGGCCAAAGCCGTTTATCGCTATGCGGATTGTCATGCTGCTCCTGAAAAAGGGCCTTCTCTCACCGGGCATACTCACCGTGTTCAAGAGGGCGCTGACTGGTTACCAAGCTAACCCGCATAGAGTACTTTAGCGCACCACCTGCTGTGAATCGGCACATCACATTATTCCTTCGGTCCGGCGCTGTTTCACCGGTCTCACTCCGCCGTTTCAGTTGAACACTGTCACAACTGAAACGCTTCAGCCGAGCATAAACCAAAGTTTTACCAAAAGGAACAGGTGCGGCAGCCTGCCTGACAACGGAACGACACTTTGCGAGAATAAGATGATCTGGCGCACACTTTTTCATAGCCAATCCTTGGTCGTGCGCCAGATATTTTGACAATAATGAGGCTCGAAGCCTTAAATTTTAGGAAAAATCCACAGGTGCTCGGCTGGCAGGGAGAGCCGACACAGGGTTTGACCACGCACTTCGGTGCCATAAGCGCGTACCACAAAATCCTCGGCTACGGTACGGAACAGGTATTCCCAACGATCGCCGAGATACATGCTGGTCAGCAACGGCAACTCAAGTTGATTGCCCTGCGGATCATCCCCCAGCCGCACGCGCTCTACACGGATCACCGCCGTGGCTTCTTCGCCGACTTTTACCCCTGCGCCCGCCATGCCCCACAGCGTCCAGTCTTTGCCTTCGATACGCGCTTTACCCTCACTCACCTCGGTTATCTTGCCGTGCAGACGGTTATTACTGCCCATAAACTCGGCGGTAAACAGGGTCGACGGCGAACCGTACATTTCCTGCGGCGTGCCCTGTTGTTCGATTTTTCCGTTGTTGAGCAACAAGATGCGATCGGAGATCGCCATCGCCTCGTTCTGATCGTGAGTCACCATCAGTGCCGAAAGCCCCAGCTTGATAATCAGCTCACGCAGGAACACCCGCGCCTCTTCACGCAGCTTGGCGTCGAGGTTCGACAAGGGCTCATCCAGCAGGATCACCGGCGGGTTGTACACCAGCGCCCGGCCAATCGCCACACGCTGCTGCTGGCCACCGGACAACTGATGCGGATGACGCTTGCCCAAATGCCCCAGCCCAAGCTGGTCCAGCACTCCCTGTACCCGCTGATTGATTTCCGCCGAGGCGACCTTGCGTAATTTCAGCGGGTAGGCGACGTTTTCAAACACGGTTTTATGCGGCCACAGGGCGTAAGACTGAAACACCAGCCCCAGATTGCGCTCTTCCGCCGGAATTTCGCTACGCGCGCTGCCGTCGTAAACGGTATTGCTGCCGATGATAATGCGGCCCTGGGTCGGTTTCTCCAGCCCGGCGACCGCACGGAGCAGCGTGGTTTTACCGCTGCCCGACGGTCCCAACAGCGAAACCACCTCGCCGCGCTTTAAGTCCATCGAGACGCCCTTCAACACCGGGTTGTCGCCGTAGGTCAAATGCAGGTTTTCTACCGAAAGTTCAATCATGTAATTTCACTCCAAAGCGCAGGGCGATACCCAGACCCAACACCACCAGCAGGATGTTAATAAACGAGAGCGCGGCAACGATATCAATGGCGCCCGCCGCCCACAGGGAAACCAGCATCGAGCCTATGGTTTCGGTACCCGGAGACAACAGATACACCCCGGTGGAATACTCACGTTCAAAAATCAGGAACATCAGCAGCCACGAGCCAATCAGGCCGTAACGCGACAGCGGAATGGTGACGTGACGGGTGATCTGTCCCCGGGTCGCGCCAGCGCTGCGCGCCGCCTCTTCCAGCTCAGGGCCCACCTGCAGCAGCGTCGAAGAAATCAGCCGCAGGCCATAGGCCATCCACACCACGGTGTACGCCAGCCAGACGCTGAAGATAGTGCTGCGCAAAGACCGCAACCAGACGATCAGGTTCTCCCGCAGCCACTCGGCCACCGGCAACGCCGACAACCAGCCCTCTTTCAATGATTTATCCAGCCACATCGGCAGGAACAGGAACACCCACAGGAACGCCAGCCCCGCCAGCAGGCCCGGCACCGCACGCGGCACCAGTACGCTGTAATCGAGGAATCGGGTAACACCATCGGGTTTACGGTGCATGGCAATGCCGATAAACAGGTAGCAAACCACCGCCAGCGCGCCGCCGAACACCCCAATCGCCATCGAGTTGACGATTGCCCGCAGCAGGTTCGGCTGCTGCCAGATGGTGCGGAAGGTATTGAGCGACAGCTCATCCCAGATTGAAACGCCCACGCCCCAGTTGGAGATAAATGCGCGCAGCACTACCCCTACCAGCGGTACGCCGATGGTCACCGTCAGCCAGAACACCACTACCGCACCGGCAACCCAACGCCATTTACCCAGCGGCAGCGCCCGCGCCTGCGACGCCTTGCCCTTGACGGTGACGAAGCGGTTAGCGGTGCGCATCAGACGGCGCTGTAACATCACCAGCGGTATGGTGATGCAAATCAGCACCACCGCCACCGCCGCCATCAGATGGTAGGACGGCGTGCCCAGCTTATTGGTCAGTTGATACAGGTAGGTCGCCAGCACCAGGTTGCCTTCCGGATCGCCCAGCACCAACATCAGGCCAAACACTTCCAGCCCGAGGAAAAACAGCAGTACTCCGGCGTACAAAATCGACGGTCGCACCATCGGCAAACTGACCGCGGTCATCACCTGCAAAGGCGAAGCCCCCGCCGTTCGTGCAGCCTCTTCCACGTCAGAACCGACGCTGCGCAAGGCCGAGGAAATATAAAGATAGGCGTGCGGTACGTGCGTCAACCCGGCGATCACCACGATGCTGGCCATCGAGTAGATATTCCACGGAACAAAGCCGAACAGCGCTTCCGCCCACAGCGAAAAGAAGCCGACCGGCCCGGCGGCCACCACGTAGCCAAAGCCCAGAACCATCGGCGAGACAAAGATCGGCACCAGGATCAGCGGCTCAATAAAACGCCGGCCCGGCAAATCGGTCCTGACCATCAAAAAGGCCAGAATCCCCCCTAGCGGAATGGCGATCACCACCAGGCCGAAAGCCAGAATAAACCCGCTTTTCAGCGCCTTGTAAAAGTCCGGATCGGTGAAAATAAACTGGAATGCCTCCAGGCTGAAGACCTTGGAGGGGGAGAAAAAGGGAGCGGAGAGGAAACTTTGAATCACGATAAACGACAACGGTACATAGATAACCAGTGCGGTTATCAGCACCACCAAGCCGCGCGGCAGGTTCTGCCACTTTCTGCGCCATGCTTCCATAATATATCCCGATGGTTGTAAACGACGACGACCAAAGGGCGCGCGCCACAATGGCAGACGCGCGTCCGTATCCTGTTATACCCAAAATAATTGGCGCTGCATCAAGGCGGCAAGAGCGCTTATCCCGATGAGCTTACTTCAGTAAGTGATTCGGGTAAGTGAGTGCCGCCAACACAGAGGCAGCGCCAAGTATGACGGGTATATTATTTTGCTGCGGCGGTACGCCACTGCTTGATGTAATCCAGGCGTTTGGTCGGTTGCAGATACTCCAGCAGGCTTTCATCTACCGGGATCGGTTTCAACGCATTGCCAAGCATTTTGGTCATGCCTTCAATGTCGTTTTTGCCTTCAATATCATTGCGAATCGAAGGAATGTCGGCCTGGTTGGCAAGAATGCTCTGACCTTTTTCCGACAGCACATAGTTAAGCCACAGTTTTGCCGCATTGGCGTTGGCCGCCTCTTTGCTGATAAAGGACACGCGCGACAGCACCAGGGTGTAATCCTTCGGATAAGAGATACCCAGCGAAGGATCGGTTTTGGCACGGGCCTCGGCGTAGGAACCCAGGATGTTGAACCCAATCAGGTTCTCACCGGATGACACCCTTTCCATCATGGTACCGGTGGAGGATTGCACCGCCAGACCGCCTTTGGCGACCTCAGCCAGCGTGGCGAAATAGTTAGGATCGGCCTTGAAGTCCTGCACCGACAGCATGAAGCCCAACCCTGACTTTTCAATGTCATAGGTGGTGACTTTCTTTTTGAACTTGTCGGTCTGGCTGGCAATTAGCTTGGCCAGCGCGGCGTGAGAGTCCGGTACATCACCCTGCGGGATCAACCGTTTGTTATAGATGAAGACCACCGGTTCGTAGGTGGTACCGTAGGCTTTATCTTTCCATACCGCCCACTTGGGCAGTTGGCCCTGTTCCGGCGAAGCGTATTCCTGTGCATAGTCGGTCGCCAGTTTCAGCGCGGTATCCATCGACGAGCTCCACACCACGTCGCCGCTGGTGCCTCCCGCCGCCTGTTCGCTGATATACCGGTTGTACAGCTCGGTGCTGTTCATGTCGTTGTATTCGACTTTAACGCCAGGATACAACGCCTCGAACCCCTGGATCAGCGGCCCGGCGGCCTTGGTATCCGTGGTGGAGTACACCACCACCTTGCCCTCTTTCTTCGCGCCATCCACAATTTTTTGATAGTCGGCTGGATAGCCTGTCGGGAATTCAGCGTAAGCAGGCACCGCGCCCAGTACAGCCATCGCCACTACCGACGCGCCGATTCTTGTCAACATAATCAACTCCTGGTTACATTTAAGAAACTAAAAATTAACATATAGTTAATAAGTGTTCTTAAGCAACGCCGTTGATTTTTTATCTTTTGGTTTTGTGAGGTTGGACGTTTTTCAGTCAAAAAAATCCATGGTCATCCCCGGTTTTAAACCAAGGACGAAATAACCGGTGTTATTGCATCAGTTTGGAACGCCGCAGCAGGCGGATCTTCTGTACGATAGCCACGCCGAGCAATGTCAGGCAAAAACCCGCCAGTTGCACCAACGACAGCGCTTCGCCAAACAGGAAATAAGCCTGCAATGCGGCAGCCGGCGGCACCAGCAGCATCAGCGCGGTAATGCGCGTCAGATCGCCATGCCGCACCATCCAGATAAACAACGCGGTACCGCCCAGCGACAATATCCCGGCCGACCACAGCAGCGAGAACCACAGCGTTGGCGAATTATCCCATTCTCCTGATCCCATCACCGCCGCCAAAACGCCGGTGACCAACGCCGCGCCAAGATGCTGGATAGCCCCCGCGGCCCGGAGATCCGCCGCCGCCAGCGAAGACTTCTGCACCATGATGCCAATCGTCAGCGCAACGATGCTGCCAAAACCCAGCAGGATGGGCAGCAGCGCCATGTTACCGACGTCGATGCCGGTCAGCCGCGGTGACAGCACCAACGCCACGCCGATAAAACCGAGCGCCAGCCCCGTCCAGGAACGCAGGCCTATCGGCTTGCGCAACACCAAAGCAAAAATCAGCGCCGTGAACAGCGGTTGCAGGCCGCCGATCAATGACATGACGCCGGCCGCCAGGCCGTTCGCCACCGCCCACCAACTGGCGGCGAGATAAACGCCGTTCATCAGCATGCCGGTAAGCAGGTGCATGATGAACTGCCGCCCTTTAGGCCAGGCGCAGTTGGCGGCCAGCAGGGCAAAAACCGCGGCGGCGATCAGGAAGCGAAAGGTCAGAAAGAGATTGGGATCGGCATGATCCGCCACCGCGCGGGCGGCTATAAACCCGGTCGACCAGATCAGTATCAGGAAAAACGGCGCAATAATGGATTTGCGCCGATAGAAGCTTTCCTTGCCGGTAATTACCATAAAAATACCTAAATAATGCTGTTGGTGGTTCACTACAAAGCATACTAACTAATTTAACATTGCCTTAACAGGGCTTATTGCAGAAAGTTTTGGCGAAAAGCATAGCCAAGATAATCATAATAAAAATAGGAAAAAATATAATTAACATGGCTTATAATTCATTTTAACTCATTACACCAATGTAAATTTATTGTTACTCCACGGGTGGTTAATTTCTATTCTCCACCACCGTTCGCAAGTTGTCGACTTTTCCTCCCTTTGCTAGCCTTCTGGTGGTCTCTCATTTATCAGGCGAATGACCATGGCCGAATTAACCGATTTTATGAAGCTGGATATGCGCATCGGCGAAATCATCTCTGTCGAATATAACGATAAGGCATTAAAGCCGGCGTATAAGTTGCAGATCGATTTTGGCGAAGAGATCGGCGTGAAAAACAGCTCAGCACAGTTATGTGAAAACTATAAAGAAGATGAACTGCTTGGCCAGAAAGTTATTTCCGTAGTTAATTTTCCCGCCAAACGGGTCGCCGGATTTAAATCCGAAGTATTGGTACTTGCTGCAGTCACCAGGGATAAAGGAACCGTCTTGCTGAAACCCGATTTCGACGTTGAGATCGGCAGCAAGGTTTTATAACTGTCAGTTTATCCTAATCCAAGAGGCAATAGAGCAATGCAACAGCTATCTCAGCTTGACGCTATAAAGAAGGAATACCAGGAAAAGCGCTCTGTGTTTATTCCCGGTGATACCATGAAGGACATTTTATTGACTCTTGGCGCTCAGCCCGAAGACTTTACCAAACTGACGCAGGTCAGCAATAACCTGGCGGACGATCCCACGCTGCCCTTTCGCAAATCGAGAAACGGCCGCTTCTGCTTTAACTTTGATAATGACCGCATAGAGAGACTGGAATTCCAGCCTTTTGTGCTGTCGGTCGAGGAAGACTTTATCCGCCATGATTCGGGGCAAATTCGCCACTTCCGCGGCATCAACGACGACCTGCAATTAAACACGGTATTCCAAGCGATAATGCGCTTTAAGGCCTACATTATCGATGGCGTCAGCGTAGCCCCGCGCGCCAGGCTGAATCAGGACATCAATAAATTTGTCTGTACCGTTTTCAACCTGCGCACCCTCACAACCCCGCAGATACTCGGTGAGCCGGCTCTGGAAGGTGTGCACAGCGATGGCGTCGATCACACCATGACCACCTTCCTGGGCAGCGAGAATATGACCGCTGACAGCGCCAAAACGTTTATCCATGACATGCAGGAAACCAGCGGGATCAAATATCATCAGGCGAACAAGACGCTGATTCTCGGTGAAATACAGCATAAGACATTCCTTGATACCTTGCTGGTCGTCGATCATGAAAGGAAGCACAGCCTGTCACCGGTGGTCGCGCAGGATAAAGCCAAAGACTCGACCAGGGACATGCTGATTTTCTTCACCCGAAAACCGGTTGAGGATGGTCATGTCTCGTTTAAATATGACTCTTTCAACCCGCACACCGAAATACCGCTTTCCATAGACATGCTTGCCAAAGCCGGCTAACGCCCTTTGTTATTTCAACCGGTTGCCGTTTATTCCCTGCTGCCCGGCAACCGGTTTATTTCCAGCTTTGAGCTGATTCATCGCAGCGTAACTCAGGCTTTTCTCGGCAAAATATCATATCCTGCATGCCGAAATTTTTATGGGTGCCCGTTTGCCCATCGCGCCTGCCCTTGAGTTTATCGGCGCCAGGTTGTTTTTATCGTACACAGGCAACGCAATACCGTTATGACAACACGCTTATCTCCCAAAGACATCATCGCCCTGGGCTTTATGACCTTCGCCCTGTTTGTCGGCGCCGGCAATATCATTTTCCCGCCAATGGTGGGCCTGCAGTCCGGTGAACATCTGTGGCTGGCCGCCGCAGGCTTTATCGTCACCGCCGTCGTCCTGCCGGTGATCGCGGTGATTGCGCTGGCGCGTGTCGGCGGCAGCATCAGCCTGTTGACCGCACCAATCGGCCGCAGGGCCGGCCTGCTGCTGGCTACCCTCTGCTATCTGGCGCTCGGCCCGCTGTTCGCCACACCGCGCACCGCCAACGTTTCTTTCGCTTTGGGCATCGCGCCTTTTACCGGCGACGGCGCCCTGCAGCAGTTTATCTACAGCCTACTGTTCTTCACGCTGGCAATGATTATCTCGCTGTACCCCGGGCGGCTACTGGATAACGTCGGCCATATTCTGGCACCGCTGAAGATCCTCGCACTGGCCGCACTGGGCGTCGCCGCGTTGATTTGGCCCGCCGGCGCGCCCATCCTCGCCAGCGGCAGCTATCAGGACGCGGCGTTTTCCACCGGTTTTGTGCAGGGATATCTGACGATGGACACGCTGTCGGCGCTGATGTTCGGCTCGATTATCGTTACCGCCGCACGGTCGCGCGGCGTCAACGATCGGGGGTTATTGATGCGCTACACTCTGTGGGCCAGCCTGATTGCCGGCATCGGCCTGACACTGGTTTATATCTGCATGTTCAAGCTGGGTGCCGGCAGCGGCGGCCTGGTTGCCGACGGGCAAGACGGCGCGGCAATCCTGCATGCCTATGTACAGCACACCTTCGGCAATTTGGGCAGCGTCTTTATGGCCATCCTGATGTTCATCGCCTGTCTGGTGACTGCGGTGGGCATGACCTGCGCCTGCGCTGATTTCTTCTCCCGCTATCTGCCGCTGTCTTACCGTTCACTGGTGGTCCTCCTCGCTGCGTTCGCCATGCTGGTGTCCAATCTCGGGCTGGCCAATCTGATCCGCGTATCGATTCCGGTGCTGACGGCCATCTATCCTCCGTGCATCGCCCTGGTATTGCTCAGCTTTAGCCAGAGCCGTTGGCGCAGCGCCAACCGCGTGTTCACACCGGTGATCGCCACCAGTCTGCTGCTTGGCCTCGCCGATGGAATAAAGGCCTCCAGCTTCAGCGGCCTGCTGCCGGCCTGGTTCGATCAACTGCCGTTGGCGGATCAGGGATTGGTTTGGTTGCAGCCGACGCTGTTAGTGCTGTTGCTGGCGGCGGTTTACGATCGGTTGCGCGCACCGCGCCGCGCCGGGACGATGGCCTGAAATAAAAAAACCGGTCAATGACCGGTTTTTTTATCAGCTTGCGAAGGACCGCTTATTTCAGCAGTGCCTGCGCCTTGGCCACCACGTTGTCCACGGTGAAGCCAAACTCTTTGAACAACTGCTCCGCCGGGGCTGACTCGCCGAAGCTGGTCATGCCCACGATGGCGCCGTTCAGACCCACATACTTGTACCAGTAGTCCGCAATACCCGCTTCCACGGCCACACGGG
>NZ_WBKI01000008.1 GCF_008830365.1 Serratia proteamaculans
GTTAGAGGAGTCGTTGTTCCCGGTCAGTGGAGGCGCATTATAGGGAGTTCTCAGAAGGCCGCAACCCCTAAATGCAAAAAACTTTTCAAGCGCGGATTTTTTCGGCAAAGCGCTGCACAAGCCAGCGTTTTCGTCACTTTTTCCGGTAAACAGCCACAAAAACTGGCGATCCGTAGCGTAAAATAAGAGTAACAATGTCAGTAAGGACTCGCAGCCATGCAATTTAATGCTCAACAACAGGCCGCCCAACGCAATCTTTCTTATCTACTTGCTGAAAAACTCGGCCAACAAATTCTGGCAGGCGATTATCAGGCCGGCAGCATCCTGCCCGGAGAGATGGAACTGGGGGAACAATTCGGCGTTAGCCGCACGGCGGTACGCGAAGCGGTGAAGATGCTGGCGGCCAAAGGCATGCTATTGCCCCGACCGCGCATCGGGACCCGGGTCATGCCGCAAAGCCAGTGGAACTTTCTCGATCAGGATTTACTGACCTGGTGGATGACCAAAGAAAACTTCGATCAGGTCATGCAACACTTCCTTATCTTACGCACCTCACTGGAACCCCAAGCCTGCTCACTGGCCGCAGCCAACGCCAACACACAGCAAACTGCACGGCTGGCTGAACTGATGGCGGAAATGCGCGCCCTGCATATCCAGTTTGACCGGGAACACTGGATCCAGGTGGATACCCAGTTCCACCAGCTTATTTATGAAGCCAGCGGCAATCCCTTTCTGACCTCATTCGCCAATCTGTTCAGTTCGGTGTATCAAAGTTACTTCCGCGCCATCACCGGTAACGAGGTGATTAAGCTCCAGCACCATCAGGCCATCGTCGATGCGATACTCGCTGGCGATAGCGCAGAGGCATTAGCCGCCTGCCAGGTTTTGCTTAGAGAGAAAGACTAACGCATCCCTGCTTATATATAGAAGAAAGACGAAAGGGACGAAGACGACAGTTAACCGGGACTCACAATGACTAAATCCGCGCGCAGTATGGCAGGGCTACCCTGGATCGCCGCCATGGCGTTCTTTATGCAGGCACTGGACGCCACCATCCTCAATACGGCTTTGCCGGCGATAGCCCAAAGTCTTGAGCGCTCGCCGTTGGCGATGCAGTCAGCGGTTATCAGCTATACCTTGACAGTAGCCATGCTGATCCCGGTCAGCGGTTGGCTGGCAGATCGCTTCGGTACGCGCCGGGTGTTTATCGTGGCGGTTTCACTGTTTACTCTCGGTTCGCTGCTGTGCGCGCTTTCTCCGACGTTAAGCCTGCTGGTAACTTCACGCGTTATTCAGGGAGTCGGCGGTGCGATGATGATGCCAGTGGCGCGATTGGCGCTGCTACGTGCTTATCCGCGCAGCGAACTGTTGCCGGTACTGAATTTCGTGACCATGCCGGGGCTGGTTGGGCCGATCATGGGACCGATGCTGGGCGGTTGGCTGGTAACTTACGCCACCTGGCACTGGATTTTCCTTATCAATATCCCGATTGGCCTGCTCGGCATCTTCTACGCCCGTAAATATATGCCGGACTTCACCACCCCCAAGCGTCGCTTCGACTTTATTGGCTTTATGCTGTTTGGCCTGAGCCTGGTGTTGGTTTCCACCGGTCTTGAGCTGTTTGGTGAACAGGTGCTGGCCAGCTATATCTCACTGGGCATACTGCTCAGTGGTGTAGTGATGCTGTTCGGCTATATAGTCCATGCCCGTAGGCACCCTCAACCCCTGATTGGTCTGGATCTGTTCCAGACCCGAACCTTCTCGGTGGGTATTGCCGGCAACGTCGCTTCGCGGCTGGGCACCGGCTGCGTGCCGTTCCTGATGCCACTAATGCTGCAGGTGGGTTTCGGTTACTCGGCAATTATTGCCGGCTGCATGATGGCGCCGACCGCCGTCGGTTCATTAATGGCGAAATCCACCGTCACTCAGGTGCTACGTTGGTTCGGCTATCGTAAGACTCTGGTGGGTATCACCGTCATTATTGGCGTGCTGATTGCTCAGTTCGCGCTGCAAAGCCCGGGAATGCCGCTGTGGTTGATGATCCTGCCGTTGTTCGTGCTGGGGATGGCTATGTCGACGCAATTCACCGCCATGAATACCATCAGCCTGGCAGATTTGAACGACGCCAATGCCAGCTCCGGCAATAGCGTGCTGGCCGTGACTCAACAGCTTTCCATTAGCTTCGGGGTAGCGATCAGCGCGGCAGTGCTGCGTTTCTACCAAACAATGTCGCTGGGGACCATGGTCGATCACTTCCACTACACCTTTATCACTATGGGAATTGTCACCGTAGCGTCGGCGTTTGTGTTTATGCTGCTGAAAAGAAAAGACGGGCGTAACCTGATCAGCGGACGGGAACCGAAGAAGCCGGCTAAAACCGCAGGCTAACGATGACCGACCGAGGCGCGTTCCACCAGCTCTGGGGTCAACACCAGGATCTGGGCTTCGCGTTCCGGGTTCTGCAGACGATGAATCAGCGTATCGATCGCCAGTTCCCCCAGTGAATCTTTCGGTTGGTGAATGGTGCTTAAGGGTGGCGCCAGGTATTTAGCCAGTTCAATATCATCGTAGCCCATCACTGCCATGTCCTGCGGCACCGATAACCCAGCCTGATACAGCGCCTGATAAGCGCCAACGGCAACCGCATCGTTGCCGGCAAACACGGCGTGTGGCGGCTCGGCCAGTGCCAGCAGTTGCTTCATGGCATCCACACCGCCTTCAAATTCAAAATCGCAGTGCACTTCGTATCCCGGCAAGATGGTCAACCCGGCGCGTTGCATGGCGCGACGGTAGCCTTCCAGCCGATGGCGTGCGGTAGTTTTATCCTGTGGACCGGCGATGCAGGCAATCTTGCGATACCCACGGGCGATCAGGTGATCGGTCGCCATCTCACCGCCCAGCAGCGAGTTATCCTGGATGATATCGTTGGCCCCTTCGAACGGCGCCCAATCCATCATGACTATCGGTAACGAAGGATAGCGGCTCAGCGCGTCCTGCGATGGACGATGGTTTTCGGTACACATCAACAACAAGCCATCGACGCGCTTTTGCAGCAGCGTCTCCATGTTGCGATTCATGCGCGCGGCATCTTCTTCAGTATTGCACAGGATCAGGCTGTAACCACGTTCATAGCAACTGCGCTCAACGCCACGCACGACTTCGGCATAAAACGGGTTATTGCTGGAGGTCACCAGCATGCCGATGGTGCGCGTCTGGTTCAGTTTGAGGCTGCGCGCCAGGGCAGAAGGCGCATAGTTCAGTTGTTCAACGGCCGCCATGACTTTGGCTCGCACGCTGTCGCTGACAAAGCGATTGTCATTAATGACGTGCGATACTGTCGAAGTTGAAACGCCCGCCAGACGGGCGACGTCTTTCATGGTGGCCAAAGGGATTACTCCTGCTGCTGCAAGAAGGTGTCGATCTCTTCGCGCCAGGGCACAGAAGGCTGGGCTCCGGGACGAGTCACCGCTATGGCCGCCGCCGCATGGGCAAAGCGCACGGCATCTGCCATCACCTTACCTTCCAGCAGTGCCGTAACCAGCGCCCCGTTGAAGGTATCGCCGGCGGCAATGGTATCTACCGCTTTAACCTTGAAGCCAGGCACCAGCTTACCTTTGCTGTTCTCACTCAGCCAAACGCCACGGCTGCCGAGGGTGATGATCACCGTGGCAATGCCTTTATCATGCAAAGCCTGTGCGGCACGCGCGGCATCATCATCATTATTGACCGCAATACCGGTCAGGCGCTGGGCTTCGGTTTCGTTTGGCGTAATCATATCGATCATTGCCAATAATTCGTCCGGCAGTTCACGTGCCGGCGCAGGATTGAGGATCACCTGAGTTTGATGCTGTTTCGCCAGGCCGGCGGCTGCGATAACCGTCTCCAGCGGTGACTCGAGCTGCATCAGCAGCGCGTCGGCGTCGATCACCTTTTGCTGATAACGAGCCAGATAGTCGGGAGTCACTGCGGCATTGGCACCGGCATCAATGCCGATCACATTCTCGCCTTCCGCATTAACAAAAATCAGCGCAACACCGGTGGTACTGTCGGCTATCGCCTCAATCGGTTGGGTATCAATGCGATCGGTCGCCAGTTGCTGACGGACACGTTCTCCGATGTCATCAGCCCCCACGCAGGCGATAAAAGCGATATCCGCGCCGCTGCGGCCTGCCGCCACCGCCTGGTTGGCGCCTTTACCGCCAAACGCCACTTTATACTGCTTCCCGATCACCGTTTCACCCGGTTGGGGGAACTGCTCAATATTGAGGATATGGTCGGCATTGATGCTGCCCAGAACCACCAGCTTACCTGTTGCCATCGCATTGATTCCTGAATTGCGCGCCATCATAAACGCCCCGTTTTGATGGCGCTGGTGCTACAGAGTGTTATTTAGTGACCAACTTCAGATCAACCGGGATAGTGGCCGGCACTTTTTCGCCTTTCAACACTTTATCCGCCGTTTCCACACCAATCACGCCGATCTGATCCGGACGCTGCGCCACGGTCGCTGCCAGTTTGCCGCCTTCAACCGCCTTCACGCCGTCAGCGGTGCCGTCGAAGCCTACCACGACCACGTCGGTTTTACCGGCGGTTTGCAGCGCACGCAGTGCGCCCAGTGCCATTTCATCGTTCTGGGCAAACACCGCCTGCACGTCCGGATGAGCGGTCAGCAGGTTCTGCATCACGTTCAGGCCTTTGGTACGGTCGAAGTCTGCCGGCTGGCTGGCCAGCAGTTTGAATTTGTTCTGATCCAGTGACTGTTTAAAGCCTTCGCCACGTTCACGGGCGGCGGAGGTACCGGCGATCCCTTCCAGCTGGATCACTTTAGCGTCTGCGCCCACTTTCTTGGCAATAAAGTCACCGGCCATTTTACCGCCGACGCGGTTATCCGAAGCGATGTGGCTGACCACTTCACCTTTGCTTGCCACACGGTCCAGGGTGATAACCGGGATCTTGGCCTGGTTGGCCATCTTGATGGCGTTGCCAACCGCATCGGAGTCGGTTGGGTTAATCAGCAGTAACTTAGGTGCCTGCACCATCAGATCCTGCACGTTCGCCAGCTCTTTCGCCGGGTTGTTTTGCGAGTCCAGCACCACCAGGTTGTAACCCAGCTTATTGGCTTCCTGCTGTGCGCCCTCTTTCATTGAGACAAAGAACGGGTTGTTCAGGGTAGAGACCACCAGCGCGATGGTGTCTTTAGCCAGCGCATTCGCACTCAGGGTGGCGCTCAGCGCGAAGGCTGAAGCCAGAATTGCCAGTTTTTTCATTTTCATCATCGTGATTCCTGTAGGGGGAGGTTATTTGTTGCTTTTGTTCTCTACCAGAACCGCCAGCAGTATCACCACTGCCTTCACGATCATTTGGTAGTAGGAAGAAACACCCAGTAAATTCAGGCCGTTGTTCAGGAAGCCAAGGATCAGCGCCCCGATCAACGTACCGACAATGCGGCCCTTGCCACCGGCCAGGCTGGTACCACCCAGCACCACCGCAGCAATGGCATCCAACTCATAGCCGGTCCCGGCGGTCGGTTGCGCGGAAGACAGGCGCGCCACTTCGATCACCCCCGCCAGCGCCGCCAACAGTCCACAAAGCGAATAAACGATAATCTTCACTTTGTCGACGCTGATGCCGGACAGGCGGGTCGCCGCTTCGTTACCGCCCAGGGCATAAATATAGCGGCCCAGACGGGTATGGTGCAGCATGTACCAGGCGGCGATAAACACGATCGCCATGATCCAGATCGGGGTAGGCACCCCCAGCGGGCGGCCAATGCCGAACCAGCCGAAGGTATCGGCCACGTCGGTGAAGCCGGTATTCACCGGACTGCCGTTGGTGTACACCATGGTGACACCGCGCAACAGCAGCATCATCACCAAAGTAGCGATAAACGCCTGCACCTTGCCTTTGGCCACGATCACCCCGGTACAGGCGCCAA
This sequence comes from Serratia proteamaculans, assembly GCF_008830365.1. Lineage (GTDB taxonomy): Bacteria > Pseudomonadota > Gammaproteobacteria > Enterobacterales > Enterobacteriaceae > Serratia > Serratia proteamaculans. The sequence goes on from NZ_WBKI01000008.1 coordinate 5,936, forward strand.
CAGCCGCCCCCAATGCCAGAGCCGCCGCCACGGCTACCACTGCGTTAATTTCGAAACCGACGATCGACGCCGCCACCGCGCCAGTCAGCGCCAACAGCGATCCCACCGACAAATCGATGCCGGAGGTCAGGATCACCAGCGTCATCCCCACCGCCATAATGGCGTTCACTGAGGTTTGCTGCAGAATATTGAACAGGTTGTTTACGGTGAAGAAATTCGGGCTCATGGAAGAGACCACGGCGATCAGCACCAGCAGAGCAATCAGTGATTTTTGCTCTAACAGCCACTCTTTACTGAACCAGCGCTTTGCCACACTCTGGGAACTCATATCTGATTACTCCTGCTTTACGCCGTATTGCTTGCCAACGGCCGCAGCCATCAACGCTTCCTGGGTGGCCTGTTCAATCGGGAATTCACCGCTGAGGTGTCCTTCGTGCATCACCAGGATGCGGTCGCTCATGCCCAGCACCTCCGGCATTTCCGAAGACACCAGAATGATGCTCAGCCCTTCCTGCTTGAACTGGTTGATTAACTGATAGATTTCTTTTTTAGCGCCCACATCGACGCCACGCGTCGGTTCATCGAGGATCAACACCTTTGGCCGTGTCATCAGGCCACGGGCGATCGCCACTTTCTGTTGGTTACCGCCGGAAAGCAGGCCAATCGGCTGCTCCATCGACGGCGTCTTGATATTGAACAGGCGGATGAAATCACCCACGGCCTGCTGCTCTTCCGCCTGTTTCAGGCTGCCACCGGCCCGGCTGAAATAACGCAGCGCCGTCAGCGACATGTTTTCCTTTACCGACATCCCCAGCACCAGGCCATCGCGCTTGCGGTCTTCGGAGATATACACAATGCCGTTCGCCAGACCGTCCTGCGGCGAATGGGTTACCACCGGGCGGCCATCGAGGTTGACGGTACCGGCTTTACGCGGCGCGGCACCGTAGAGAATTTTCATCAGTTCGGTACGCCCGGCGCCCATCAGACCGGCCACGCCAAGAATTTCGCCCCGGTACAGAGTAAAGCTGACGTCATCCACACCAGGGCCGGAAACCTGGCTGACTTCCAGTCGCTTTTCGCCCCGCGGCTGATTCAAACGCGGGTACTGTTCTTCCAGCTTGCGGCCGACCATCATTTCTATCAGCGAATCTTCCTGCAGCTCACTGACCGGTCGCTCGGCGATAAACTGCCCATCACGAAACACCGTGACGTCATCGCAAATTTCAAAGATCTCTTTCAGCCGGTGCGAAATATAAACAATGCCGCGCCCTTCGGCTTTGAGTTCATTGATCACTTTAAATAAAGAAGCGGTTTCCGTGTCGGTCAGCGCATCCGTCGGTTCATCCATAATGATGACTTTGGATTCGAAGCTCAGCACCTTGGCGATTTCCACCATTTGCTGATCGCCAATCGACAACTCGCCCACCAGCCGGTGACTGCTGTAACTCAGGTTCAACCGCGCCAACAGTTTGTCGGCTTCGGCATACATGCGCTTCCAGTCGATGCGGCCGATGCGGTTAACAAACTCACGCCCGAGGAAGATGTTTTCCGCGATCGTCAACTGCGGGATCAGGTTTAGTTCCTGATGGATAATCCCGATGCCCGCTTCCTGCGAATCCTTTGGCCCGTTGAATGCCACCTCTTTACCGAGAAAATACTGACTGCCGGCGTCTTTGTTATAAATGCCGGTCAGCACTTTCATCATGGTGGATTTCCCGGCGCCGTTTTCCCCCACCAGCGCCATCACCTTGCCGGGATAAACGCTGAGCGCGGCGCCTGAAAGCGCCTTCACGCCGGGAAAAGCTTTATCGATCCCTTTCAGTTGCAGTAAAGGTTGCATAAATGCCTCAGAAAGTTACGCCGGCGCAGAGGATCACGTTCGCGTAAGGCGAGCATTCCCCGCTGCGGATCACCGCCCGGCTGTGTTCAGTTTGCGCTTTAAATGCACTGTGGCTGATATAACTCACGCTGATGGTATTTCCCTGGTGTTGGCCAAGTTCAGTCAGTTGAGCCAACAACGCGTGGTGGAGCTGCGGATTATGTTTAACTATCTCTTCCGCCAGAATGGCGCTCTCTACCTGCATTTCCTGTGTCACTACCCCAACCACCTGCAAAAATGTCGGTACGCCCTGGGTCAGCGCCAGATCGATACGCTGCGTTGCCGCCGGAATGGGCAGCCCCGCATCACAGATGGCGATCTGGTCGGTATGGCCGAGACGGGAAACCACGGCAGAAACATCAGCATTCAGCAGCACGCCTTTTTTCATCTTTTTCTTCTCACTCCACCAGCGAAACGTTTCGCTTGTGTCTGGAGTTTAAAAAAACGTCAACAGAAGGCAACCGGAACAGTGCAGAAATGTGATCGCTATCGAAACGTTTCGCTGGTGTTACCGAGAACATAGTTACCGAGAACATAAACAGAAAGGGCCCAGCTATTGCTGAGCCCTTGAGGGGAATTAAATCTCGACCTGGGTGCCCAGTTCGATTACCCGATTGGGGGGTATCTCAAACTGGTCCGGCGCACGTAGTGCGTTGCGGCTTAGTGCAATAAACAGTTTGCCGCGCAGGAACAGGTACCACGGCCGCTTGGTCAGGATCAGTGACTCATGTGACATAAAGAACGAGGTTTCCGTCATCCGACAGGGCAGCCCTTCCAGGCCGCAGCGGTGGAACACTTCCTCAACATTCGGCGTTTCACGCCAGCCGTAACTGGCCACCACCCGCCAGAAGGTCGGCGAAAGCTGTTCGATGGTCACTCGTCGTACGTTATGGACATAAGGGGCATCCTCGGTACGCAGCGTCAACAGCACCACTCGCTCATGCAGCACCTTGTTGTGCTTCAGGTTATGCAACAGCGCAAAAGGGATCACGTTGATGGCGCGAGACATAAAGACCGCGGTGCCAGGCACCCGCACCGGCGGCGATTTTTCCAGCGAGGCGATCATCGCTTCAAGGGAATTACCGTGTTCGTGCATGCGGCGCAGCAGGCGGAAACGTTCGCTCTTCCAGGTGGTCATGATGATGAACATCACCAGCGCTAACAGCAACGGCAACCAACCGCCGGAGAACAGCTTCAGGGCGTTGGCCGCGAACATCGGCACATCGATAATCAACAGGATAACCAGAGTGCCGACGGCGAAGAAACGGTTCCAGTGCCAGTTTTTTATCGCCACCGAGGTCACCAGAATACTGGTCAGCACCATGGTGCCGGTCACGGCGATACCGTAGGCCGCCGCCAGATTGCTGGAGTGTTCGAAACCGATAATCACCAGCACTACCGCGATATACAGCGTCCAGTTAATCACCGGGATATAGATTTGACCGGATTCCATCTCAGAAGTATGGATGATGCGCATCGGTGACAGGTAACCCAGACGCACCGCCTGGCGAGTCAACGAGAACACGCCGGAGATCACCGCCTGCGAGGCGATGACCGTAGCCAGCGTCGCCAGAATCAAAAGCGGGATCAGCGCCCAGTCCGGTGCCAGCAGGAAGAACGGGTTCTTGATGGCCTCCGGGTTTTTCAGCAGCAAAGCGCCCTGACCGAAGTAGTTCAGCACCAGCGATGGTAGCACCACGGTGAACCAGGCCAGGCGGATAGGGAATTTACCGAAATGCCCCATGTCGGCGTACAACGCCTCAACGCCGGTGATCGACAGCACTACCGCGCCCAGCGCAAAGAACGACACCTTCTTATATTCAATAAAGAAGTTCAGCGCCCATTTCGGGTTTAACGCCTGCAAGACTTCTGGATTCGCCATGATGCTACGTGCGCCCAGCACCGCCAGAACGATAAACCACAACAGCATCACCGGCGCAAACAGCTTACCCACGCTGCCGGTACCGTGTTTCTGGATGGCAAACAACACCGTCAGCACCAGGATGGAAAGGGGAACAATATAGCCATCAAGCGACGGCGCGGCGATTTCCAACCCTTCTATCGCCGACATCACCGATATCGCCGGGGTGATCACCACCTCGCCATAGAAAAAGCTGCCGCCAATCAAGCCCAATATCACCAACACGGCGGTGGTACGCGCCGAAGTATGACGCCCGGCCAGCGACATCAGCGTCAGGATACCCCCTTCACCGGCGTTATCCGCCCGCATGACGTAGGTGAGATACTTGAGGGAAACAATGATGATTAACATCCAGAAAATCAGCGACAGGAAGCCGAAAACCACATCTGGACGAACATCGAAGCCGTAATGGCCGGAGAAACACTCTCGAAGAGTATAGAGAGGGCTGGTGCCAATATCACCGTAAACCACCCCAATTGCCGCCAGGGTTACCGCCGATAAGGACTGTTTATGCTCTGCGCTCATAATTCGTTTCTTTATTAGAACATCCGTTAGCGATGCATCCGCATCAGCCAGAGATACGGGCTCTAAGATCCGTTACGCCCACTAAAAGGCGCACAGTATGCACGATTTATACTGCTTGCCTATCCTTATATCAGACCCTAAAAATAAACAAAATGTGAACCAGCCGCTCTTTTGATAATAGAAAGATTTTACTAATCAACAAGCTATACCATTAAAAATAATGGTGGTTTATCATCGGATTATCCACCAAGATTGGCTAACACTCGGACAACACGACAATAATATGGCGCCATCATCTCTTCTGGCAGAACGGATTTCCCGCCTCAGCAACGCGCTGGAGAGCGGTCTTTATGAACGACAGGATGCCATTCGCCTGTGTTTGCTGGCAGCGCTCAGCGGTGAAAGCGTGTTTCTGCTTGGCCCACCGGGCATCGCCAAAAGCCTGATTGCGCGCCGGTTAAAATTCGCCTTTCGCAGCGCGCGTTCATTTGAATACCTGATGACGCGTTTCTCAACCCCGGAAGAAGTCTTCGGCCCCTTGTCGATCCAGGCGTTAAAAGACGAAGGCCGCTATCAACGTCTGACCGCCGGCTACCTGCCCGAGGCGGAAATCGTATTTTTGGATGAGATCTGGAAGGCCGGCCCGGCGATCCTCAATACCCTGCTGACGGCGATCAACGAACGCCGTTTCCGCAACGGTAATACGGAAGAACCGATCCCGCTGCGGCTGCTGGTCACCGCCTCCAACGAACTGCCGGATGCCGACAGCAGCCTGGAAGCCCTTTACGATCGCATGCTAATACGCCTGTGGTTGGACAAAGTGCAGGACAAACAGAATTTCCGCTCACTGCTAGTCAGTCGCCAGAACGAGAATGAAAACCCGGTGCCTGAAGCACTGAGTATCAGTGATGAGGAATACCACCAGTGGCAACCGCAGATCGACAAAATCAAGCTGCCCGAGACTTGCTTTGAGCTGATATTCCAACTGCGCCAGCGTCTGGATGCGTTGGATAATGCCCCTTACGTCTCCGACCGTCGCTGGAAAAAGGCGCTGCGGTTGTTGCAGGCCTGCGCCTTCTTCAGCGGTCGCGACGCCGTGGCGCCGATCGATTTATTGCTGCTGAAAGACTGCCTTTGGCACGACCTCACCTCACTGAAGCTATTGCAACAGCAAGTAGAACAATTGCTGAACGAATCGGCTTATCAACAGCAATCGCTGCTGATCCAACTGCAACAGATCCATACCCGTTGGCTGCAGCATCAACAGCAGCAGAGCGACAGTCAGGCGATCGCCCTGGTGAAAAAGGGCGGCATGTTCAGCAGAAAACCTCAGTTTGCCCTGGCAACGCCGCTCGGCACCGGTACCCTGACCCTGTTGCTGCAAAAACCGCTGCAACTGCATGATATCCAAGTCAACCATCTGAGTATTGAAAACAGCGCGCTGGAAAACTGGCTGCAAAAAGGCGGCGACGTGCGCGCCAAACTGAACGGTATCGGCTTTGCCCAGCAGATCGATCTGGAAGTGGACGAGCAACTGCATCTGACGGTGCTGGACGTTAGCCGTCAACCTGCACTGCTGGCACTGCCCGGCAAACAGACCGGCGGCACGCCGCAGGCGATGCTGGATGAAATGGATCAGTTGGCGCAGCGCCTGGCGGAACAGCGCCGGTTGTTCAGTCAGCACCAACCCTGTCTGTTTACCCCCGCCGTCAGGCTGGCAAAAATTGAGGCCAGCCTGTTGCAGGTGGCGGAACAAATCAAACAGCAGCACCAGCAAATGCGCGGCCAGTAAGTATGCTCAGCCTGGAAACGCTCGATCTGCTGCTGGCGATCACCGAAGGTGAGCTGATCGAGGAGATGATCATCGGCATGCTGGCGGCACCGCAGCTGTCGATTTTCTTCAAAAAGTTTCCGGCGATCCGCCGGGCGCTGGATCGCGACCTGCCGCGCTGGAAGCTGCAACTGAAAGAACGTCTCCACGAAGCCATGGTGCCGCCCGCGCTGGCGCAGGAGTTTTATCGCTATCAACAGTGCCAACTGGAGAACAACACCCAGTTCTTCCATAACCTTAACGACACTCTGGATTTGCTGCGCCAACTGGTTTCCCCCTTTTATGAGCAGGCCCGCTCGCTGGTGGATGCCGCCGATCTGCCCAACCATCCGCTGGACGACAGCTTCCAAACTCTTTTCCTGCAGCGCTGGCGCATCAGCCTGACGCTACAGGCCACCATGATGCATCACCAGCTATTGGAACAGGAACGCGAACAGCTATTGGCGGAGCTGCAGGAGCGTCTGGCGCTAAGTGGTGCTCTGGAGCCGCTGCTGTCGGAAAACGACACCGCAGCCGGGCGACTGTGGGATATGAGTAAAGGCCACTTGCAACGGGGTGACTATCAAAGGCTGGTGGAATACGGCAACTTCTTGCAGCAGCAGCCTGAACTGAAAAAACTGGCGCAGCAGCTTGGGCGCAGCTATCAGGCCAAGGCGGTACAACAGCAGGACGCATTGCCCGAGCCGTACCGCGTGATGGTGCAGGTACCAGCCACGCTGCCGGAAGAGGTCAGCGGCATTCACCAGAGCGACGATATTCTGCGCCTGCTGCCACCCGAGTTGGTCACGCTGGGCATTGAAGAGTTGGAGTTTGAGTTTTATCGCCGCCTGCTGGAAAAACAGCTGTTGAGCTATCGCCTGCAGGGCGATGTTTGGCAGGAACAGGTTCTGATCCGCCAGGTCACCCATCAGCAGCAGGATCAGCAACCGCGCGGGCCGTTTATCGTCTGTGTGGATACCTCAGGTTCGATGGGCGGTTTCAACGAACAGTGCGCCAAAGCGTTCTGTCTGGCACTGTTACGCATCGCGCTGGCGGATAACCGCCGTTGCTACATAATGTTGTTCGCCAACCAGATCGTGCATTACGAACTCACTGCCGCCAGTGGTATTGAGCAGGCGGTGCGTTTTCTCGGCCAGCACTTCCGCGGCGGTACCGATCTGGCGGCTTGCCTGAACGCCACCGTTAGCAAAATGACGGAAAGCGGCTGGTTCGACGCTGACGCGGTGATCATTTCTGACTTTATTGCCCAGCGTTTACCGGAAGAGATAATAAAGAAGGTCAAACAACAGCAGCAAAGCCACCAGCAACGCTTTCACGCGGTGGCGATGTCCAACTACGGCAAGCCCGGCATCATGCGCATCTTCGATCATATCTGGCGCTTTGATACCGGGTTAAAAAGCCGTTTAATGCGCCGCTGGCGGCGCTGAGTATTACAGCAGGCCGTCGACCGCTTCACGCACCTGCGGAGACCACACGCCACACTGTACCTGCCCAATGTGCGACAGTTGTAGCAACAGCATCACCAGGCGCGACTGACCGATACCGCCACCGATGGTTTGTGGCATATCGCCACGCAGCAGAGACTGATGCCATTCCAGCGTCAAACGATCTTCATCCCCGGTTTGCGACAACTGGCGTTTCAGCGCGCTGGCGTCAACGCGGATCCCCATAGAAGAAAGTTCGAAGGCATCCTGCAGCACCGGGTTCCATACCAGGATATCGCCGTTCAGGCCGGCCAGCCCTGCTGCTGCTGGGGTGGTCCAGTCATCATAATCCGGTGCACGTACGTCGTGTGATTTGCCATGCGACAGCTTGCCACCAATCCCCATCAGGAATACCGCACCCAGCTCTTTGGTAATTGCCCGCTCACGGCCTTTGGCATCCAACTCCGGGTAGCGTTGCAGCAGGGTTTCGCTGTGAACAAAATGGATTTGCTCCGGCAGGAACGGCGTTAAGCCGTATTCGCGACTCACTTCACCCTCGGTTGCTTTAATTGCCGCATAAATGCTGCGCACGGTGCTTTCCAGGTAATCCTGACTGCGTTCGCCATCGCCCATCACCCGCTCCCAGTCCCATTGATCAACGTAGACCGAATGGATCGCGCTAAGACGATCTTCGTCCGGGCGCAGGGCTTTCATATGGGTATACAAGCCTTCACCGGCGCCGAAGTCATAGCTGCCCAATGTTTTGCGTTTCCATTTGGCCAGCGAGTGCACCACTTCAAAGGTGGCATCCGGCAGGGTTTTCACCTTGACCTGCACCGCTTTCTCACTGCCAGACAGGTTGTCCTGGGTACCGTCACCCAGACGACTGAGGATCGGCGCCTGCACTTCGATCAGGCCAAGCTGTTGTTCCAACTGGCGGGAGAAGAAGGATTTAACCAGGCTGATTTGTTGTTGTTTTTGAATAAACTGTTTTTTCATTGCCGTATCTCTTATAAACCTGTTTCTGTTGCCAACGATTAAGCAACAGAACGGCACTACAATTCAATATCCGCTAATCAATATTGCCTTTTCACTTTTAATCGTTCATTTTGATGCGGTAATAATTCAACAATCAGCAATTAGTGGGGGATTAAATGGCTGAAAATTATCAGATCGATAATCTCGATCGCGGCATCCTTAACGCCTTGATGGAGAATGCACGCACACCTTATGCCGAACTGGCGAAAAACTTTGCCGTCAGTCCCGGCACCATTCATGTGCGGGTAGAGAAGATGAAGCAGGCCGGTATCATCACCGGTGCGCGGGTCGACGTGAACCCCAAACGCCTGGGTTACGACGTCTGTTGTTTTATCGGCATTATATTAAAGAGTGCTAAAGACTATCCCTCCGCGCTGAAAAAGCTCGAAAGCCTGGAGGAAGTGGTCGAGGCCTATTACACCACCGGCCACTACAGCGTGTTTATCAAGGTGATGTGCCGCTCGATAGATGCGTTACAACAAGTACTTATCAACAAGATCCAGACGATTGACGAGATCCAGTCTACTGAAACCCTGATCTCGCTGCAGAACCCCATCATGCGTACCATCACTCCCTAGCCAACTAATTACTATACCCATATTATCCACAGGTAGATCCCAGCCGATTCACAGCGTACAATGCTGCCACTTTGAGAAGGCTGGGATCATTCATTTCATGGCAGACATTACTCTGATCAGTGGCAGTACGCTTGGCAGTGCCGAGTACGTAGCCGAGCACTTGGCTGAAAAGCTGGAAACAGCAGGCTTTACGACCGAGACCCTGCATGGCCCTGAATTGGATGAATTGACCCTGTCCGGACGCTGGCTGGTGGTGTCTTCTACCCACGGTGCCGGCGATTTACCGGATAACCTGCAACCTCTACTGGAACAAATAGAAGAACAGCTTCCTGATTTATCTCAGGTGCAGTTTGGTGCAGTCGGTTTAGGCAGCTCTGAATACGATACGTTCTGTGGTGCGATCCAACGGATCGACGATCTTCTGATTGCTCGTGGAGCGAAAAGGATCGGCGATCGGCTCGAGATCGACGTGACTGAACACGAAATTCCTGAGGATCCGGCAGAGGAATGGGTGAAAAATTGGATTAATTTACTCTAATTTGTTCAAAGATCACCCGAACGATTGTGGATAACTATGCTTAAAAGCAGGGTAAAAGCAGTAGTTATCCCAATAACAACCTTAGGTCGCTTTTTGTCCTGTGTATAACATGCCATTTAGATCCCAGCTTATAAGCCATAGGATCACCGATCATTCACAGCTAACGATCCTCCTTAATTAGCTGATCTCAATCGCGAATAATCACTTATCCACAGAAGATCGCGATCCTAATAAGAGATCTAATAAAGAGATCTTTAAATAAAAAGATCTTCTTTTAATTACTCAAGGATCCTGACCACTTGGTCGATCGACTAAACTTGAGTAGAATCCTCCATCCCAGGGCAATACAACGATCGTTCGCAATACGACGAGGTGCAGTTCCATGTTTTATCCAGAGCAATTTGACGTCATCATCATCGGTGGTGGCCATGCCGGTACCGAAGCCGCTATGGCTGCGGCACGTATGGGACGTCAGACTTTATTACTGACTCACAATATCGATACCCTGGGGCAAATGTCTTGCAACCCGGCGATTGGCGGTATTGGTAAAGGGCATCTGGTTAAGGAAATTGATGCACTTGGCGGGCTGATGGCCACGGCGATCGATCATGCCGGCATCCAGTTTAGGATACTAAACGCCAGCAAAGGCCCTGCGGTACGAGCCACCCGAGCTCAGGCTGACCGAGTGCTGTATCGCCAAGCGGTACGTACTGCTCTGGAGAACCAGCCAAATCTGATGATCTTCCAGCAGCCCGTCGAAGATCTGATTGTGGAAAACGATCGCGTTGTCGGTGCCGTTACCCAAATGGGACTGAAATTCCGCGCCAAGGCGGTCGTGCTGACCGTAGGCACCTTCCTGGACGGCAAGATCCACATCGGCCTGGAAAATTACAGCGGTGGCCGTGCCGGGGATCCTCCGTCGATCTCGCTTTCACAGCGACTGCGTGAATTGCCTTTGCGGGTTAACCGTCTGAAAACCGGTACGCCACCGCGTATCGATGCACGCACCATTGATTTCAGCGTACTGGCACCGCAACACGGTGACACACCGATCCCGGTATTTTCGTTCATGGGCAACGCCGGGCAACACCCGGAACAAATGGCGTGCTACATCACCTACACCAACGAAAAAACCCATGACGTGATCCGTAATAACCTCGATCGCAGCCCGATGTACGCCGGGATCATCGAAGGGATCGGACCACGCTACTGCCCGTCGATCGAAGACAAGGTGATGCGCTTTGCCGATCGTAACGCACACCAGATCTTCCTCGAGCCGGAAGGCCTGACCAGCAATGAAATTTATCCAAACGGCATCTCCACCAGTCTACCGTTTGACGTACAGATGCAGATCGTTCATTCGATGGAAGGGATGCAGAACGCCCGAATCATTCGACCTGGTTATGCCATCGAATACGATTTCTTCGATCCCCGTGATTTGAAGCCGACGCTGGAAAGCAAATTTATCCAGGGCCTGTTCTTCGCTGGCCAGATCAACGGCACCACCGGTTACGAAGAGGCAGCTGCACAAGGCCTGTTGGCCGGTCTGAATGCTGGACGTTACGCCAACGAAGACGAAGGCTGGTCGCCACGTCGCGATCAGGCTTATCTGGGTGTGTTGGTGGACGACCTCAGCACCTTGGGCACCAAAGAGCCGTACCGCATGTTCACTTCACGCGCCGAATACCGCCTGATGCTGCGTGAAGACAATGCCGATCTGCGTCTGACGGAAAAAGGCCGCGAACTGGGTCTGGTGGACGATGCCCGTTGGGCACGCTTTAGCGAAAAGCTGGAGCGCATCGAACAGGAACGCCAGCGCCTGCGTGATATCTGGATGCACCCGCACGCCGAGAACGTCGAGCAGGTGAACGCGCTGCTGAAAGCACCACTGTCGCGCGAGGCCAACGGTGAAGAACTGCTGCGCCGTCCGGAAGTGGATTACACCCAATTGACCTCCGTTGCGGCATTTGCTCCGCCACTGGCCGATACCCAGGCCGCCGAGCAGGTTGAGATTCAGGTGAAATACGAAGGCTACATTGTTCGTCAGCAGGAAGAGATCGAAAAACAGCAGCGCAATGAGAACACCGTGCTGCCGCTGGATCTCGATTACCAACAGGTTTCTGGTCTGTCGAATGAAGTGATCGCCAAGTTGAATGATCATAAACCAAACTCGATCGGCCAGGCTTCACGCATCTCCGGCATCACGCCGGCGGCGATCTCCATTTTGCTGATTTGGCTGAAAAAACAGGGGCTGCTGCGCCGCAGCGCATAAATCCCGTTTTTGGGTGGCCGTTTGTTGATTTGATGAGCAAACGGCCGCTGACATCTTTTCGGACCTGAATTATCATGGCCACCTCCTTGGCCAGCCCTACCTGGCTTGCCGTTGCGCGCCAGTTTGAGGACACGTTGTGCAGAAAAAATTAGATTCGTTGCTCAAAGCGGCAGGCATTGCGCTTCCCGATCGGCAAAAACAGCAGTTACTGGGCTATGTTGGCATGCTGGATAAGTGGAACAAGGCGTATAACCTCACTTCGGTGCGTGATCCACAACAAATGCTGGTGCGCCATATTCTCGACAGCATCGTGGTAAACCCGCATCTGCAGGGCAGCCGTTTTATCGATGTTGGCACTGGTCCTGGCTTACCAGGCATTCCGCTGGCGATTGTTCGTCCTGATTCCCATTTCACCTTGCTCGACAGCCTGGGCAAGCGCGTGCGCTTCCTGCGACAGGTTCAGCATGAACTGGGTTTGACCAACGTTGAGCCGGTACAGAGCCGTGTTGAGGCGTTCCCCGCTGAGCCACCGTTCGATGGTGTCATCAGCCGTGCCTTTGCTTCGCTGCAGGATATGCTTACCTGGTGTCACCATTTGCCGGCAAAAGGGCAGGGGCGTTTCTACGCGCTGAAAGGCGTGCGTCCAGATGAAGAACTGGCGCAGTTGCCTGAAGGCATCGAACTGGAATCGGTGGTTCGTCTACAGGTACCGGAACTCGAAGGTGAACGTCACCTAGTGGTACTTAAGGCAAACTGAGTTTGTTTTTGATCAAGTAAGCGCGAATTAAAATATAGTGGCAATGGTTAAAGTAAGCAGGCTAATCAATAGGTGGTTTTTTTAGTTAATTTACTTTTTATTAACACAAAAATAGGCGCTAATTGGCGACAATAGGGTAATTGCAGATCGTAATAGTTACGTTAGCAACGATAAGTGAAGGATCCTGCTTTGCTGCTAATGTTAATTAGCTGTTGGAATACTATCCCCGAAGCTGTCAATAAAAGGTTTTTAGTGGGTATACGGATTGTTTTTGAACAGTTAATTTGTAATATTATGATTTATAATATCTTTTTGATCGCCCGATTTGCTAAAGACGCTTTAACCGACCCTGGGCTATAAATCAGTAATAGGTATTATTGTGAGCAACTACACGTTTCTTGCTGTAACACTGGAATAATCAGACAATTAAATGAGCCCTATTATTCCGACCGTTTTCTTGTGAAAATAGCCTGAAATGGGAGAATTTAAATAATTGTTCACCTTTTCGCTACTTATCGATTGAATTCGTTGGTATGCCCCGTATAATTTGCTCGTTTTTTGCTGCTTGACTCAGAGCAGTAAAGACCGTTTTATACGTCACTCAGCATACCCCCTCTGGGGTACGGAGAGAACAAACGTCATGTCTGTGTCCCTTTACAGCGGAAAAGTTGCTCGCAAATTGCTGTTTCTGCAGTTAATGACTTTTGTTCTGATCAGCGCTGCTTTCGGTCTGAAAAGCCTGGAATGGAGCGGTTCGGCGCTGGCGGGCGGTCTCGCTGCCTGGTTGCCGAGTACCATGTTTATGCTGTTTGCCTTGCGCCATCAGGCGCAGACGCCGGCACCCGGACGGGTTGCCTGGTCGTTCGCTATCGGCGAGGGATTAAAGGTCTTGATCACCATAGTTTTGTTGATCGTGGCGCTTGGGGTGTTCAAAGCGGCATTTTTACCGCTTGGCCTGACCTATTTAGCGGTGTTAGTGGTGCAGATAGTGGCACCGGCCGTGATTAACAGTTACCGAACTTAACTAAAAGGGTAAGAGGCATCATGTCTGCATCTGGAGAAAATGGGACTGCAAAGGACTATATCAGCCACCATCTGAATAACCTTCAGTTGGATCTGCGTACTTTTCAGTTAGTTGAACCACACTCTGGTAACCCGACATTCTGGACGTTGAACATTGACTCATTGTTCTTCTCTGTCTTGTTGGGAGCTGTTTTCTTGTTTATTTTCAAGAAAGTGGCTAATACAGCGACCAGTGGTGTACCGGGGAAACTTCAAACTGCCGTCGAACTTATCATGGGCTTCGTCGACAGCAGCGTTCGTGATATGTATCACGGTAAGAGCAAGGTGATTGCTCCGCTGGCGCTGACAGTGTTCGTCTGGGTATTCCTGATGAACATGATGGATCTGTTGCCAATCGATCTTCTGCCGTTTATTGGCGAACATGTGTTTGGTTTGCCGGCGCTGCGTGTTGTTCCTACCGCAGACGTAAGTATTACGCTGTCGATGGCGTTAGGCGTATTTATCCTGATTCTGTTCTATAGCATCAAAATGAAAGGCGTTGGTGGGTTCGTTAAAGAGTTAACCATGCAGCCGTTCAACCATCCGTTATTCATTCCAATCAACCTGATTCTTGAAGGTGTCAGCCTGCTGTCCAAGCCTGTTTCACTCGGCCTGCGACTGTTCGGCAACATGTATGCGGGTGAGTTGATCTTCATCCTGATTGCCGGTTTGTTGCCGTGGTGGTCACAGTGGCTTCTTAATGTGCCTTGGGCCATTTTCCACATCCTGATCATTACGCTTCAAGCCTTTATTTTCATGGTTCTGACGATTGTCTATCTGTCGATGGCATCTGAAGAGCACTGATTTTCTTAAAACACTTACACTTTTAAACTGAAACAAACTGGAGACTGTCATGGAAAACCTGAGTATGGATCTGCTGTACATGGCTGCCGCTGTGATGATGGGTTTAGCGGCAATCGGTGCTGCGATCGGTATCGGCATCCTGGGTGGTAAATTCTTGGAAGGCGCTGCACGTCAGCCTGACCTGATTCCTTTGCTGCGTACACAGTTCTTTATCGTTATGGGTCTGGTTGACGCCATCCCGATGATCGCTGTTGGTCTGGGTCTGTACGTGATGTTTGCTGTCGCGTAAGTAGAGAATTTCTCTACACTGAAACCACACTATTAACTTTTAAAGAGGCATTGTGCTGTGAATCTTAACGCAACAATCCTCGGCCAGGCCATCGCGTTCGTTCTGTTTGTCTGGTTCTGCATGAAGTACGTATGGCCGCCGATCATGGCAGCCATCGAGAAGCGTCAGGGAGAAATTGCTGACGGTCTCGCTTCTGCAGAACGTGCCAAAAAAGATTTGGACTTAGCGCAAGCCAATGCGACCGACCAGCTGAAAACTGCTAAAGCAGAAGCTCAGGTGATCATCGAGCAAGCAAACAAACGCAAAGCTCAGATCATGGATGAAGCGAAAGCGGAAGCCGAGCAGGAACGTAACAAAATCGTGGCGCAGGCTCAGGCTGAGATCGAAGCCGAACGTAAGCGCGCTCGTGAAGAGTTGCGTAAGCAAGTCGCGATGCTGGCAATTGCCGGCGCCGAGAAGATCATCGAACGTTCCGTGGATGAAGCTGCTAACAGCGACATCGTAGATAAACTGGTCGCTGAACTGTAAGGAGGGAGGGGCTGATGTCTGAATTTGTAACTGTAGCTCGCCCCTACGCCAAAGCAGCTTTTGACTTTGCCGTTGAGCATCAAAGCTTGGAGCGCTGGCAGGATATGCTGGCGTTTGCTGCTGATGTCACTCGCAATGAACAGATTTCTGAACTGCTGGCTGGTGCTGTCGCGCCGGAGACGCTGTCCAGAACGTTCATCGCGGTATGTGGCGAACAACTCGACGAACATGGCCAGAACTTTATCCGTGTAATGGCCGAAAATGGACGTTTACTGGTTCTTCCTGCGGTGCTGCAGCAGTTCATCGAACTGCGCGCCTTGCTGGAATCCACCGTCGAAGTCGACGTGCTCTCTTCGAGCGCACTGAGCGACAAGCAGCAGGCTAATATTGTCGCTGCGATGGAAAAACGTCTGTCACGCAAAGTTAAGCTGAATTGCAAAATTGACAAGTCTGTACTGGCCGGCGTAATTATCCGTGCTGGCGATATGGTGATTGATGGCAGCGTTCGCGGTCGTCTAGAACGCCTGGCAGACGTCTTGCAGTCTTAAGGGGACTGGAGCATGCAACTGAATTCCACCGAAATCAGCGAACTGATCAAGCAGCGCATTGCTCAGTTCAATGTGGTGAGCGAAGCTCACAATGAAGGTACTATTGTTTCCGTCAGTGACGGGATCATCCGCGTACACGGTCTGGCCGAAGTTATGCAGGGCGAAATGATCGCGCTGCCAGGCAACCGTTATGCAATCGCATTGAACCTGGAGCGCGACTCCGTAGGTGCCGTGGTTATGGGTCCGTACGCGGATCTGGCCGAAGGCATGAAGGTAAAATGTACTGGCCGTATTCTGGAAGTTCCGGTTGGCCGTGGCCTGCTGGGCCGTGTAGTTAACACCCTGGGCGCACCTATCGACGGTAAAGGCCCGGTTGATAACGACGGTTTCTCCCCGGTTGAAGCTATTGCCCCTGGTGTTATCGAGCGTCAGTCCGTAGATCAGCCGGTTCAAACTGGCTACAAATCTGTTGACGCCATGATCCCAATCGGCCGTGGCCAGCGTGAGCTGGTGATCGGTGACCGTCAGACAGGTAAAACTGCACTGGCGATCGATGCGATCATCAACCAACGCGATTCCGGCATCAAATGTGTTTACGTGGCTATCGGCCAGAAAGCGTCCACCATCGCTAACGTGGTGCGCAAACTGGAAGAGCACGGCGCACTGGCAAACACCATCGTTGTGGTTGCTACCGCGTCCGAGTCCGCTGCACTGCAATACCTGGCGCCATATGCCGGTTGTGCGATGGGTGAATACTTCCGTGACCGCGGTGAAGATGCGCTGATTGTTTATGATGACCTGTCCAAACAGGCCGTTGCATACCGTCAGATCTCCCTGCTGCTTCGTCGTCCACCAGGTCGTGAAGCTTACCCAGGCGACGTATTCTACCTCCACTCCCGTTTGCTGGAGCGTGCTGCGCGTGTTAACGCCGACTACGTTGAAGCCTTCACCAAAGGTGAAGTCAAAGGCCAAACCGGTTCACTGACGGCTCTGCCGATCATTGAAACCCAGGCAGGTGACGTTTCCGCGTTCGTTCCGACCAACGTAATCTCGATTACCGATGGTCAGATCTTCCTGGAATCCAACCTGTTTAACTCCGGTATTCGTCCGGCAGTTAACCCGGGTATCTCCGTATCCCGTGTGGGCGGTGCAGCGCAAACCAAGATCATGAAAAAACTGTCCGGTGGTATTCGTACCGCGCTGGCACAGTACCGTGAACTGGCTGCGTTCTCTCAGTTCGCTTCCGATCTGGATGATGCGACCCGCAAACAGCTGAGCCACGGTCAGAAAGTGACCGAGCTGCTGAAACAGAAACAGTATGCGCCGATGTCCGTCGCACAACAGTCTCTGGTGCTGTTTGCCGCAGAACGTGGCTTCCTGAACGACGTTGAAGTCGCGAAAGTCGTGAGCTTCGAAGCCGCGCTGGTTGCTTACGCAGATCGCGAGCATGCCGAGTTGCTGAACCACATCAACCAAACTGGCAATTTCAACGATGAGATCGAGGGCAAGCTGAAAGGCATCCTCGAGACCTTCAAGAAAACCCAGTCCTGGTAACGCTCAGCGGCCTGCAGTTGTAAGACAGCAGGCCGTCTGGCAATGAGGAGAAGCAGACATGGCCGGCGCAAAAGAGATACGTAGTAAGATCGCGAGCGTGCAAAACACGCAAAAGATCACTAAAGCGATGGAAATGGTCGCCGCCTCCAAGATGCGTAAATCGCAGGAACGCATGGCGGCCAGCCGTCCTTATGCAGAGACCATGCGCAAAGTGATTGGTCACCTTGCGTTAGGTAATCTGGAATATAAGCACCCGTACCTGGATGAGCGTGATGTTAAGCGCGTCGGGTATCTGGTGGTGTCTACTGACCGTGGTCTCTGTGGTGGCTTGAACATTAACCTGTTCAAGCGGCTGTTGTCAGAGATGAAAGGCTGGTCCGAAAAAGGTGTCGAAACTGATTTGGCACTGATTGGCTCTAAAGCGGCTTCTTTCTTTGGTTCCGTGGGCGGCAACGTGGTTGCCCAGGTTACCGGCATGGGGGATAACCCTTCCCTGTCGGAGCTGATCGGCCCGGTGAAAGTGATGCTGCAAGCCTACGACGAAGGTCGTTTGGACAAGCTGTACATTGTCAGTAACAAATTTATCAATACGATGTCCCAAGAACCACAGATCGTTCAGCTGCTGCCGTTGCCGCCTGCCGATGACGGTGAGCTGAAGAAAAAATCTTGGGATTACCTGTATGAACCCGATCCAAAAGTGCTGCTTGATACCTTGCTGCGCCGCTATGTGGAATCTCAGGTTTATCAGGGCGTCGTGGAAAACCTGGCCAGCGAGCAGGCCGCACGAATGGTAGCGATGAAAGCCGCAACCGATAACGGCGGTAGCCTGATCAAAGAGCTGCAGTTGGTATACAACAAGGCTCGTCAGGCCAGCATCACTCAGGAACTCACCGAGATCGTTTCGGGAGCCTCCGCGGTTTAAGCTAGGTTTACGAATTACGTAGAGGATTCAAGATGGCTACTGGAAAGATTATCCAGGTAATCGGCGCCGTAGTGGACGTCGAGTTCCCTCAGGATGCCGTACCAAAAGTGTACAACGCTCTTGAGGTAGAAAACGGCACCAATAAGCTGGTGCTGGAAGTTCAGCAACAGTTGGGCGGTGGCGTGGTTCGCTGTATCGCAATGGGGACCTCTGATGGTCTGCGTCGCGGTCTGAAAGTGACTGACCTGGACCACCCGATTGAAGTACCGGTAGGTAAAGCTACCCTGGGCCGTATCATGAACGTATTGGGTGAACCAATCGACATGAAAGGCGATATCGGCGAAGAAGAACGTTGGGCAATTCACCGTCCGGCGCCAAGCTACGAAGATTTGGCCAACTCCCAGGATCTGCTGGAAACCGGTATCAAGGTTATGGACCTGATCTGCCCGTTCGCCAAGGGTGGTAAAGTGGGTCTGTTCGGTGGTGCGGGCGTAGGCAAAACTGTAAACATGATGGAGCTGATCCGTAACATCGCGATCGAGCACTCTGGTTATTCCGTGTTTGCAGGCGTGGGTGAGCGTACTCGTGAGGGTAACGACTTCTACCACGAGATGAACGACTCCAACGTACTGGACAAAGTATCCCTGGTTTACGGCCAGATGAACGAGCCACCGGGTAACCGTCTGCGCGTTGCTCTGACCGGTCTGACCATGGCGGAGAAATTCCGTGACGAAGGCCGTGACGTTCTGCTGTTCGTTGATAACATCTACCGTTACACCCTGGCCGGTACCGAAGTGTCCGCACTTCTGGGCCGTATGCCATCGGCAGTAGGTTATCAGCCAACGCTGGCGGAAGAGATGGGCGTTCTGCAAGAACGTATCACCTCTACCAAGACCGGTTCTATCACTTCCGTACAGGCCGTTTACGTCCCTGCGGATGACTTGACTGACCCGTCACCAGCCACCACCTTTGCTCACTTGGATGCAACTGTGGTACTGAGCCGTAATATCGCTTCTCTGGGTATCTACCCGGCCGTTGACCCGCTGGATTCCACCAGCCGTCAGTTGGATCCGCTGGTGGTTGGCCAGGAGCACTACGATGTAGCGCGTGGCGTGCAGTCCATTCTGCAACGTTATCAGGAACTGAAAGATATTATCGCAATCCTGGGTATGGACGAGCTGTCTGAAGAAGACAAACTGGTCGTATCCCGTGCGCGTAAAATCCAACGCTTCCTGTCTCAGCCGTTCTTCGTGGCAGAAGTCTTCACCGGTTCTCCGGGCAAGTTCGTATCGCTGAAAGACACCATTCGTGGTTTCAAAGGCATTATGGACGGCGACTATGACCACCTGCCTGAACAAGCGTTCTACATGGTTGGCACCATTGAAGAAGCAGTGGAAAAAGCCAAGAAACTGTAACGTCTTGAGAGGAGGGTGATATGGCTATGACTTACCATCTGGATGTAGTCAGCGCGGAAAAACACATGTTTTCCGGCCTGGTGCAAAAGATCCAGGTGACAGGTAGCGAAGGCGAACTGGGGATTTTCCCTGGCCATGCGCCGCTGCTGACTGCCATCAAGCCTGGCATGGTGCGTATTGTTAAACAACACGGTGAAGAAGAGTTCATCTACCTGTCCGGCGGTATCCTTGAGGTACAACCGAGCGTGGTCACCGTGCTGGCTGACACTGCTATCCGTGGAACGGACCTCGACGAAGCGAGAGCGCTGGAAGCTAAGCGTAAAGCTGAAGAGCATATCAGCAGCTCTCATGGCGATGTCGACTATGCTCAGGCATCTGCAGAACTGGCGAAAGCGATCGCGAAACTGCGCGTTATCGAGCTCACCAGAAGATCGATGTAATATTTTGGCGCGTGTATAACGCAACCAAAATTAAGAAAGCGGCCTATTGGGTCGCTTTTTTTTTGCTTTAAAATAAGCGTTTCAGTCCGGCGAGTATGGTGATGTATAACCCCCCGTTGGGGCTGAAAATGTCTCCGATCGCCGACAGTTCTGCCCACTGCCGGGTTATGTGAGTGTTAATTGCTGTGTGCCTAGTGCCCCATGGCCTACACTGGGTTCGTGCAGAGAAATATGTAGTAATATCGTCACTAAAGGGTTCTACTTTCGTCTATCAAAATGGAGTTATCAGGTTGCTTATGTCGAACAGCGCAATGAGTGTGGTGATCCTCGCCGCGGGCAAGGGAACACGCATGTATTCCGATCTTCCCAAGGTATTACATCCGTTGGCCGGCAAGCCGATGGTGCAGCACGTCATTGATGCCGCGATGAAACTGGGCGCGAAAAACGTCCATCTGGTGTATGGCCATGGCGGCGATCTGCTGAAAAACACCCTGACCGACGGCGCACTCAACTGGGTGCTGCAGGCCGAGCAATTGGGTACCGGCCATGCCATGCAGCAGGCGGCACCGCATTTTGCCGATGATGAAGACGTGCTGATGCTGTACGGCGACGTCCCGCTGATTTCTGTCGATACTTTGCAGCGTCTGATGGCCGCGAAGCCACAGGGCGGCATTGGCCTGCTGACGGTGAAGCTGGCTGACCCGAGCGGCTACGGGCGTATCGTGCGTGAGAACGACCAGGTGGTGGGCATTGTTGAGCACAAGGATGCTAGCGAAATCCAGCGCCAGATTAATGAAATCAACACCGGTATCCTGGTGGCTAACGGGCGCGATCTGAAGCGCTGGTTGGGAATGCTGAACAACGACAATGCACAGGGTGAGTTTTACATCACCGATATCATTGCGCTGGCCCATGCCGACGGCAAGAAAATTGAAGCCGTGCATCCGTCACGCCTGAGCGAAGTGGAAGGTGTGAATAACCGCCTGCAACTGTCGCGGCTTGAGCGCATCTACCAGGCAGAACAGTCTGAAAAATTGCTGTTGGCTGGCGTTATGCTGCTGGATCCGGCGCGTTTTGACCTGCGCGGGGAACTTGTCCACGGTCGCGACATCTCTATTGATGCCAACGTGATTATTGAAGGCACAGTTAAGCTGGGGGATCGAGTGAAAATCGGTGCCGGCTGCGTGCTGAAAAACTGTGTGATCGGTGATGACTGCGAAATCAGTCCGTACAGCGTGCTGGAAGATGCCGTGCTGGCAGCGGAATGCACCGTGGGTCCTTTTGCCCGCTTGCGTCCGGGTGCTGAACTGGCAGTGGGTGCCCATGTGGGCAACTTCGTCGAAATGAAAAAGGCGCGTTTGGGTAAAGGGTCCAAAGCGGGTCATCTAAGCTACCTGGGTGATGCCGAGATTGGCGACGATGTGAATATCGGTGCCGGTACCATCACCTGTAACTATGATGGCGCCAACAAGCATAAAACCATCATCGGCGATGGTGTGTTTGTCGGTTCCGACACCCAGCTGGTGGCACCTGTGTCCGTCGGCAAAGGCTCTACCATCGCCGCCGGTACTACTGTGACCCGTGATATCGGCGAAGACGAACTGGTGCTGAGCCGCGTCAAGCAGGTGCACATTCAGGGTTGGCAGCGCCCGGTCAAGAAGAAGTAACTAGTGTGTTTTTCGTTGGGTTCTGCTTACGAGCCCAATACAAAACATAAAAGTCCTCAATAGATTTTGAGCTGCTGCTAGGCGGTAAGAGAGTGAATTCCCAGGAGCTTAGTTCACTAAGTGACTGGGATGAGCACTCGCAGCCAACAACGCAGCAGCTCGAAAGATGAAGAGGATAATCCCCATTCTCTACAGGCTCGGGGACGCACGGTAAAAACCGGCAAAATCAGGTCAAGACATCGAAAGCGCCCCGAAAGGCGTTTAATTAGGAATACAACTGATGTGTGGAATTGTAGGCGCAGTAGCGCAACGTGATATTGCAGAGATTCTGTTGGAAGGGCTACGCCGCCTTGAATACCGTGGCTACGACTCAGCCGGTTTGGCGGTGGTGGATGCCGAAGGTAACGTCAGCCGTTTACGTCGCGTGGGCAAAGTTAACAAACTGGCCGAAGCCGCTGAACAACATGAATTGCATGGGGGCACCGGTATTGCTCACACCCGCTGGGCAACGCACGGTGAACCTACCGAAGCTAACGCGCACCCGCATGTTTCTGATTACATTACGGTGGTGCATAACGGCATCATCGAAAACCACGAACCGCTGCGTGAACTGCTGATTGAACGCGGTTATCACTTCAGCTCTGAAACCGACACCGAGGTGATTGCTCATCTGGTGCATTGGGAACAGCGCCAGGGCGGTACCTTGCTGGAGGTGGTTCAACGGGTGATCCCTCAGTTGCGTGGCGCATACGGCACCGTGGTGATGGACAGCCGCGACCCTAGCGTGCTGGTGGCTGCGCGCTCTGGCAGCCCGCTGGTTATCGGCCGTGGCGTGGGCGAAAACTTCCTGGCTTCCGATCAACTGGCGCTGTTGCCGGTAACCCGTCGCTTTATCTTCCTGGAAGAAGGTGACGTGGTGGAGATGACTCGCCGCACCGTCAACATTTTCGATAAGCAGGGCAACGCCGTTGAGCGTCCTGAAATTGAATCCCAGGTGCAGTACGACGCCGGTGACAAAGGCGCCTACCGTCACTACATGCAAAAAGAGATCTACGAACAGCCACTGGCGCTGAAGAACACCCTGGAAGGGCGTTTCAGCCAGGGCAAAATCAACCTGAGCGAGCTGGGCCCGCGTGCCGACGAACTGTTGGCGAAGGTGCAGCACGTGCAAATCATTGCCTGTGGGACCTCTTACCACTCCGGCATGGTTGCCCGCTATTGGTTCGAATCGCTGGCCGGCGTGCCTTGCGACGTGGAGATCGCGTCAGAATTCCGTTATCGCAAATCTGCCGTACGTCCGGGCAGCCTGATCATTACCTTGTCGCAATCCGGTGAAACCGCCGATACCTTGGCGGCACTGCGCCTGTCGAAGGAACTGGGTTATCTCGGTTCGTTGGCGGTGTGTAACGTGGCCGGTTCTTCACTGGTGCGTGAATCCGATCTGGCGCTGATGACCAAGGCCGGTACCGAAATCGGTGTGGCTTCCACCAAAGCTTTTACCACCCAGCTTGCGGTGCTGTTGATGCTGGTGGCGCGTTTGGGCCGACTGAAAGGTATGGCGGAAAGCGTTGAGCATGAAATCGTGCACGGCCTGCAGGCGTTGCCGGCGCGTATCGAACAGATGCTATCGCTGGATAAAAGCATTGAAGCGCTGGCGGAAGGCTTCTCCGACAAGCATCACGCACTGTTCCTTGGCCGTGGCGATCAGTACCCGATCGCGATGGAAGGGGCGCTGAAGCTGAAAGAGATCTCCTACATTCACGCTGAGGCCTATGCGGCCGGTGAACTGAAGCATGGCCCGCTGGCGTTGATCGATGCCGATATGCCGGTGATTGTGGTGGCGCCGAATAACGAACTGTTGGAAAAGCTGAAGTCCAACATTGAAGAAGTGCGCGCACGCGGTGGTCAGTTGTACGTGTTCGCCGATCAGGATGCCGGCTTTGTCAGCAGCGAAGGCATGACCATCATCCCGTTACCGCACGTTGAAGAAATCGTGGCCCCGATCTTCTACACCGTGCCGTTGCAGCTACTGTCTTACCACGTGGCGCTGATCAAAGGCACCGACGTTGACCAGCCGCGTAACCTGGCGAAGTCTGTCACGGTAGAGTAACTCGCTTCTGTTAGCCTCTAAAAGCCGGCCGCTGTGCCGGCTTTTTTCATGGCTGTAGCAAATATGACAATGGTGCGACAACAGGGATAAAAGTTGTCATATTCAAGCGGATAGGTGAGATGAGAAGGTTTTTTTATTGATTAATTACTGAGTGTTTTTATCTTTAACTGGCTGATTTTAAATACATACTCATCACAGCGCTCGCACTGTAATATAACTGTCATATTTCGTACATTTTACTGTCACCAAACTGTCCTATTTTCCCTCCTGCAGCAATACTTACTCTGATGAAAACGACTTGAAGTCGATTTTTGAATATCCCATTAGGAGGGATTATGAAACTGATGCGTACCACCGTCGCCAGTATTGTGGCAGCGACTTTCTCCCTGACCGCCGTGTCCGCGTTCGCTGCTGCTAGCCTGACCGGTGCAGGTGCGACATTCCCCGCTCCGGTTTATGCCAAGTGGGCAGATTCTTATCAGAAAGAAACCGGCAACAAAGTTAACTATCAGGGCATCGGCTCTTCTGGTGGCGTGAAGCAAATCATCGCCAATACCGTTGACTTTGGGGCTTCTGATGCACCTTTGACTGACGAAAAACTGGCAGCTGATGGCCTGTTCCAGTTCCCTACCGTGATCGGTGGTGTGGTACTGGCAGTTAACATCCCGGGCATCAAATCCGGCGAACTGACCCTGGACGGCAAAACCCTGGGCGACATCTACCTGGGTAACGTGAAAAAATGGAATGATCCGGCGATCACCAAGCTGAACCCAGGCGTTAAATTGCCGGATCAGAACATTGCCGTTGTGCGTCGTGCTGATGGTTCAGGCACCTCGTTCGTGTTCACCAGCTACCTGTCTAAAGCCAACGCACAGTGGAAAGAGAAAATCGGCGCAGGCTCTACCGTTAACTGGCCAACCGGTCTGGGCGGCAAGGGTAACGACGGCATCGCGGCCTTCGTACAGCGTCTGCCAGGTTCTATCGGCTACGTTGAATATGCTTACGCCAAGCAGAATAACCTGGCTTACACCAAGCTGATTTCTGCCGATGGCAAAGCGGTTAGCCCAACCGAAGAGAGCTTCAGCGCGGCGGCTAAAGGCGTGGACTGGAGCAAAACCTTCGCACAGGACCTGACTGACCAGAAAGGCGACAACGCCTGGCCAATCACTTCCACCACCTTCATCCTGGTGCACAAAGAGCAGAAAAACCCGGTTCAGGGCACCGAAGTGCTGAAGTTCTTTGACTGGGCGTACAAAACGGGCGCCAAGCAGGCTAATGACCTGGATTATGCCACTCTGCCGAACGAAGTGATCGAGCAGGTGCGTGCAGCATGGAAAACCAACGTAAAAGACAGTTCCGGTAAAGCGCTGTACTAACAACGCAGGGGCGCGTGATCCAACGCGCCCCACTCAGTTTTTCAGGGTCTGACCTATGTTGGGCCTGCCAGGGTTAAAACAGAGAGTGATCTATGGCTGAGTACAAGCCGACCATTAAAGCACCGAGTAAAAATGGTGACGTCATCTTCAGCGCGCTGGTTAAACTGGCAGCGCTGATTACCCTATTGTTGCTGGGCGGCATTATTGTTTCACTGATCTTCGCCTCCTGGCCGAGCATCCAGAAATTCGGTTTCTCCTTCCTGTGGACCAAAGAGTGGGACGCGCCTGCCGAGCAGTTCGGTGCGCTGGTGCCTATCTACGGCACCGTGGTCACCTCGTTGATTGCACTGATTATCGCCGTGCCCGTCAGCTTTGGTATTGCGCTATTCCTGACCGAGCTGGCGCCAAACTGGCTGCGACGCCCACTGGGCATCGCTATTGAATTGCTGGCGGCGATCCCGAGCATCGTTTACGGCATGTGGGGCCTGTTCGTGTTCGCCCCGCTGTTTGCCGAATATTTCCAGACTCCGGTTGGCGATGTGCTGTCCGGCATTCCGATTGTCGGTGAGCTGTTCTCTGGCCCGGCGTTCGGTATTGGTATTCTGGCTGCCGGGGTGATCCTGGCGATTATGATTATTCCTTACATCGCTGCCGTAATGCGCGACGTGTTCGAACAGACCCCGGTGATGATGAAAGAGTCGGCCTACGGCATCGGCTGCACCACCTGGGAAGTGATCTGGCGTATCGTGCTGCCGTTTACCAAGAATGGCGTGATCGGCGGTGTGATGCTGGGGTTGGGCCGTGCGCTGGGGGAAACCATGGCGGTGACCTTCATCATCGGTAACACCTACCAGCTCGACAGCGTCTCACTGTATATGCCGGGCAACAGTATCACCTCTGCGCTGGCCAACGAATTCGCCGAAGCGGAATCTGGGGTACACACCGCAGCGTTGATGGAACTGGGGCTGATTCTGTTTGTTATCACCTTTATCGTCCTGGCGCTGTCGAAGTTGATGGTCATGCGTCTGGCCAAGAAGGAGGGACGCTAACGTGGCGACTATGGAAATGCAAAACAACCTGGCGCTGTTGGAAAGCCGTCGCAAAATGCAGGCCTGGCGTCGTCAGAAAAACCGACTGGCGCTGTTCATGTCGATGGCGACCATGGTGTTTGGCTTGTTCTGGCTGGTGTGGATCTTGTTCTCCACGGTGACCAAAGGCATCGACGGAATGTCGCTGGCGTTGTTCACCGAAATGACACCACCACCGAACACTGCCGGCGGCGGGCTGGCTAACGCTATCGCCGGTAGCGGGTTATTGATCATGTGGGCGACGATATTCGGCACGCCGCTGGGCATCATGGCCGGCATTTACCTGGCGGAATACGGCCGTAAATCCTGGCTGGCGGAAATCATCCGTTTTATTAACGACATTCTGTTATCGGCACCGTCGATCGTCGTGGGCCTGTTTGTGTACACCATTGTGGTGGCGAAGATGCAGCACTTCTCCGGCTGGGCTGGGATCATTGCACTGGCGTTGTTGCAGGTGCCGATCGTGATCCGTACCACCGAAAACATGCTGAAACTGGTGCCGGATACGCTGCGTGAGGCGGCTTACGCGCTGGGTACGCCGAAATGGCGCATGATTTCTGCCATCACGTTGAAGGCCTCGGTTTCCGGCATTATCACCGGCGTGCTGCTGGCGATTGCACGTATCGCCGGGGAAACCGCACCGCTGCTGTTTACCTCGCTGTCGAATCAGTTCTGGAGCACCGACCTGATGCAGCCGATCGCCAACCTGCCGGTGACCATTTTCAAATTCGCCATGAGCCCGTTCGCCGAATGGCAAGAACTGGCCTGGGCCGGGGTGCTGTTGATTACCCTGTGTGTACTGGTACTGAATATCTTGGCGCGTGTAGTTTTCGCCAAGCAAAAGCATTCATAAAATTTTGAGCGCGGCCCTGGCGGCGCTGATGAAAAGAGAGAAGTCTTGATGAGTATGGTTAACGACGCTTCCAGCAGCAAAATTCAGGTACGCGATCTGAACTTCTACTATGGCAAATTCCATGCGCTGAAAAACATCACGCTGGATATCGCCAAGAACAAGGTCACCGCGTTTATCGGTCCATCCGGCTGCGGCAAATCAACCCTGCTGCGCACCTTCAACAAGATGTATCAGCTATACCCCGAGCAGCGTGCCGAAGGCGGCATTCTGCTGGATGGGCAGAATATTCTGACCGATAACTCGGATATCGCCCTGTTGCGTGCCAAGGTTGGCATGGTGTTCCAGAAGCCGACGCCGTTCCCGATGTCGATTTACGACAACATCGCTTTCGGTGTGCGTCTGTTTGAAAAGCTGTCGCGTGCCGATATGGATGAGCGGGTGCAGTGGGCTCTGACCAAGGCAGCGCTGTGGAACGAAACCAAGGACAAGCTGCACCAGAGCGGTTACAGCCTGTCCGGCGGCCAGCAGCAGCGCCTGTGTATCGCCCGCGGCATCGCCATTCGTCCGGACGTATTATTATTGGATGAACCCTGCTCGGCGCTGGATCCTATTTCCACCGGTAAAATTGAAGAGCTGATCAGCGAGCTGAAGTCTGACTACACCGTGGTGATCGTAACTCACAACATGCAGCAGGCGGCGCGTTGCTCGGACTCCACGGCATTTATGTATCTGGGCGAACTGATCGAGTTCAGTGATACTGATACCCTGTTCACCGCGCCACAGAAAAAACAGACAGAAGACTACATCACTGGCCGTTATGGTTGATAGGATGCATCATGGATAACCTGAATTTAAATAAACACATTTCCGGCCAGTTCAACGCAGAACTTGAGCACATCCGCACCCAGGTGTTGACCATGGGCGGGCTGGTGGAGCAGCAACTGACCGACGCCATTACCGCGATGCACAACCAGGACGGTGAATTGGCCAAGCGGGTGATCGAAGGCGACGCCAAGGTCAACATGATGGAAGTGGCGATCGACGAGGCCTGCGTGCGGATCATTGCCAAACGCCAGCCGACCGCCAGCGACCTGCGCCTGGTGATGGCGATCATCAAAACCATCTCCGAGCTGGAGCGTATCGGCGACGTGGCGGACAAAATCTGCCGCACCGCGCTGGAAAAGTTCTCGCACCAGCACCAGCCACTGTTGGTCAGTCTGGAGTCGCTGGGCCGCCATACCGTGCAGATGCTGCACGACGTGCTGGACGCTTTCGCGCGTATGGATCTGGATGAAGCGATCCGAATTTACCGCGAAGACAGAAAGGTCGACCAGGAATATGAAGGCATCGTGCGTCAGTTGATGACTTACATGATGGAAGACACACGTACCATTCCCAGCGTGCTGACTGCGTTGTTCTGCGCCCGTTCGATCGAGCGTATCGGAGATCGTTGCCAGAACATTTGCGAATTTATCTTCTACTTCGTCAAAGGTCAGGACTTCCGTCATATTGGCGGCGATGCGCTGGAAAAGCTGTTGTCGTCCGACGGTAAAGACGAGAAAAAAGAGTAATTCTCCCCACGAGTTACCCTCCAAAGGCGCAGAAAACTGCGCCTTTATGCTGTTTAAAACCCCTAAAGACAAAAAGGTTATAAATATAGCTTTTTATATTATTTCCTGACCTAAGTGGGTCTTGCTAGCGTAGCAGCCAGCAGGACATCAACCCCTTAGGAGCAACTCATGAAACATCGCGTTTTGGCCTTAACTTTGTTAGCCAGCCTGACCAGCCTCGCCACCGGTGCCGCGCATGCGGACAAACTCGACGACATCAAGAAAGCCGGCGTAGTGCGTATCGCGGTGTTCGACAGCAACCCTCCGTTCGGTTATATCGATCCGCAAAGCAAAAAGCTGGTGGGTTATGACGTTGATGTAGCCGATGCGATCGGCAAAGCGCTGGGTGTGAAGGTGGAGCTGCGTGCCACTAACCCGGCCAACCGCATTCCTTTGCTGGTAGCGAAAAAGGTCGATTTGATCGCTGCCAACTTCACCATTACTGACGAGCGTGCCAAGGAAGTGAACTTCAGCGTGCCGTACTTCGCTACCGGCCAGAAATTTATCGCCCATAAAGGCGTGCTGAAAACCCCGGAAGACATCAAAAAACTGCGTATCGGCGCGGACAAAGGCACGGTGCAGGAGATTACCCTGCGTGAACATTACCCGACGGCTAAAGTGATCTCTTACGATGACACTCCGCTGGCGTTCGTCGCCCTGCGCAACGGCAACGTACAGGCGATCACTCAGGATGATGCCAAGCTGGTGGGCCTGCTCGGCAATCTGCCGGCGGCGCAAAAGGCTGATTTCGAGATCTCGCCGTTCAGCATTACCAAAGAGTACCAGGGGGTCGGTATTCCCAAAGGCGAAGATCGCCTGACCACCAGCGTGAACGACACGCTGATTAAACTGGAAAAAGACGGCGAAGCGGCGAAGATCTACGATCGCTGGTTTGGCCCGGAAACCAAAACCGCGCAGCCACGCGGCGACTTCAAAATCGCGCCTTTGGATCAACAGCCGAAGGCCTGATTTTCACGGGCTGAAATCTGTTTGGAGGGGCGCAGCTTGCTGCGCCCCTGACGCATTTTGCAAGACAAGGATTGACCATGAATCTGGACTGGCTGCTGGCGCCGGAGTATCTGAGCTGGCTGTGGCAGGGTTTCCTGCTGACGCTGTGGCTTTCCGCCTGCGCGAGCCTGGCCGCCACGCTGTTGGGTTTTTTACTGACCGCGATGCGTGACAGCCGCCTGTGGACACTGCGCTGGCTGGCGGTGGGTTACAGTTCGTTGTTTCGCAATACGCCATTGCTGGTACAGCTGTTCTTCTGGTATTTCGCCGCCGGGCAGATCCTGCCGTCCGCCGCCATGCAGTGGCTGAATACTTCACATCAAATCGGCCCGCTTGAGTGGCCGTCGTTTGAATTTCTCGCCGGTTTTTTCGGTCTGACGCTGTACTCCAGTGCCTTTATCGCCGAAGAGATCCGTTCCGGTATCCGTGGTGTCGCCGGTGGGCAAAAATATGCGGCTAACGCGCTGGGATTAACCGGCTGGCAGGCGATGCGCTATGTGGTGCTGCCACAGGCGCTGAAAATCGCCATGCCGCCGCTGCTGGGCCAGTATATGAACGTGATAAAAAACTCCTCGCTGACCATGGCGATCGGCGTTGCCGAACTGTCCTATGCTTCGCGCCAGGTGGAAACCGAGACGCTGCGCACCTTCCAGGCGTTTGGCGTGGCGACGGTGCTGTACATCGCCATCATTGCGCTGCTGGAAGGTTGGGGCATGTGGCGACAGCAGCGTAAACCGCTGAGAGGGCATTAAGATGGATTTCAGCGTCATTTACGACAATCTGGGTTATCTGCTGTGGGGCACCTGGCCGGACGGGCCGCTGGGGGGCGCAGCGCTGACGTTGACGATCAGCCTGATGGCCGGCGTGGCTTCGGCCATTCTCGGCACGCTGTTAGGCGTGGCACTGGCGATGTCGCGTGGCGTCGCTGCCGGATTACAGGCCATGCTGCTGGGTTTCTTCCGCGCCATCCCGGTTATCATGCTGATTTTCTGGACCTATTTTCTGCTGCCGATCGTTTTTGGCGTGGATATTCCGGAAATTACTACCGTAGTTTGCGCATTGGCATTGATCGCCTCGGCCTATCTGGCTCATGCGGTGAAGGCGGGAATTGCCGCCATCGGCCCGGGCCAGTGGCAAGCGGGTTTATCACTGGGGTTAACCCGCTGGCAGACGCTGTGGATGATCGTATTGCCCCAGGCGCTGCGCATGATGGTGCCTTCGTTTATCAACCAGTGGATTTCGTTGATCAAGGACACTTCGCTGGCCTATATCGTCGGTGTCGGTGAGCTGACCTTTCTGGCAACCCAGGTCAACAACCGCAGCATGGTGTACCCGATGGAGGTGTTCCTGTTTATCGCCCTGGTGTACTTCGTTTTTTGTCTGGCGCTGGATCTGCTGGCCAATGCGGTCAATCGCCGCTTTAGCCCGCAGACCCGGGCGTTGAAACGCTCATGGCGCTGGTGGCGTAACAAACCGCCGTTGCCGGCTAGTTAGTCAACTGCCAGCCACGTTCACGCCACAGCGCTGGTAATTGCGCCAAATCGTCGAATGCGGTGACCAGCGGATGGTCGATCGGTTGGTTGTGCGGATCGGCGCAGAAGTAAAACACCGGGATCCCGGCGGCGATCCCCGCCTGCGCACCGGCAGCGGAGTCGTCCACCAGGATGCAACGCTCCACGGGAACCTGCATTTTTTCGGCGGCGTGAAACACGATCGCCGGGTCCGGTTTCCAGCGCTGAATGTCATAGCCGCTGAACAACCGGTCATCAAAATAGTGCAGCATGTCGGTCAGGCCGAGCGAGTGCTGCATTTTGCTGACCGGGCCGTTAGACACGGTGCACATTGGTACTGTCACCTGCGCCAGCAGCTCGCGCGCACCGGCAATCTGCCGCAGTTCGCTGTCAAACAGACGGGCCACTTCCTGACGGTATAACGGCTCCAGTTCTTCCTTCGGCAAGGCGACGCCGTGCTCCGCATTAACCTGTTCGATAATCTCGTACAGTTTCACCCCTTTGTACTTCCTGAATACCTCGTCCAGCGAAAGGTGAATGCCATAGTGGGCAAACATGTGCACATAGGCTTTGCTGCACAGCACTTCGCTGTCCACCAGCGTGCCGTCGCAATCAAACAAAATACAGTCAATCTGCTTCATCAGGGGCCGTGTCCTTAGGTTATGCGGTGATAATGCCACTTTAACCGCATCAGGCAGGATTGCGACCCCAGAATCACGGTTTACCGATCAATCTCAGTAAATACAATCTGTTGGGGTTTTTAGCCGTAAAGACGGCGAAAAAAAGCTGTGAGCGGCGTCAAAACCCTGACTTTTTGTTATAGGATAGCCAGCGACTCTCCATTCCCTTCTTCGGAATTCTGATAATGAGCAAACAAGTCACTGGCCTTGACGTTGAGCAAGGCTTGCTTGGGCGTGTGTTTAAACTCAAGCAACATGGCACTACGGCGCGTACGGAAACGATTGCCGGTATTACTACCTTTTTGACCATGGTGTATATCGTGTTCGTTAACCCGCAAATTTTGGGCGCGGCGGGCATGGATACGCAGGCGGTGTTTGTAACCACCTGTCTGATTGCCGCTTTTGGCAGTATTTTGATGGGCCTGCTGGCGAACCTGCCGGTGGCACTGGCGCCGGCAATGGGCCTCAATGCGTTCTTCGCCTTTGTGGTGGTGGGCGCGATGGGGATTTCATGGCAGATCGGCATGGGGGCCATCTTCTGGGGCGCGGTCGGTTTATTGCTGTTGACCATTTTCCGCGTCCGCTACTGGATGATTGCCAATATCCCCATGAGTTTACGGGTGGGGATCACCAGCGGTATTGGCCTGTTTATCGGCATGATGGGGCTGAAAAATGCCGGCATTGTGGTGGCTAACCCGGATACGCTGGTGACCATCGGTAGCCTGACCTCGCACAACGTGCTGTTGGGTGCGCTGGGCTTCTTTATTATTGCCGTGCTGTCCTCACGTAATTTCCATGCGGCAGTGCTGGTTTCCATCGTGGTGACCACCCTGATCGGCTGGGCGCTGGGCGATGTGAAATACGGCGGCGTGTTCTCGATGCCACCCAACATTACCTCGGTAGTGGGCCAGGTTGATCTGGCGGGGGCGTTGAACATTGGCCTGGCGGGGGTGATTTTCTCCTTTATGCTGGTGAACCTGTTCGACTCCTCCGGCACCCTGATTGGCGTGACCGACAAGGCTGGTCTGACTGATGCAACGGGCAAGTTCCCGCGCATGAAGCAGGCGCTGTACGTGGACAGCATCAGTTCGGTGGCCGGCTCCTTTGTCGGTACCTCCTCCGTGACGGCCTACATTGAAAGCTCCGCCGGGGTTTCCGTCGGCGGCCGTACCGGCCTGACCGCGGTGGTGACCGGGATCCTGTTCCTGCTGGTGATTTTCCTGTCGCCGCTGGCGGGCATGGTGCCGGCTTACGCCGCTGCCGGTGCGTTGATCTACGTGGGCGTGCTGATGACATCCAGCCTGGCGCGGGTGAAGTGGGATGACCTGACCGAAGCAGTACCGGCGTTTGTGACCGCGGTGATGATGCCGTTCAGTTTCTCAATTACCGAAGGTATCGCGCTCGGCTTTATTTCTTACTGCGTGATGAAGTTGGGTACCGGCCGCTGGCGTGAAATCAGCCCATGCGTGGTGGTTGTCGCGCTACTGTTTGTGCTGAAGATTGTCTTTGTAGACGGTCATTAATGCGAATAGGGCCGACAAACGTCGGCCCTATTCTCTTAGGCTCCCGGCGTTGCGTCGGGCGCCTGATGTAATATCCACTGCAACGGCCGTTTGAAACGCACCTGCCAGCCGCCATCGGGGTTCTCCCCCTGGGCAAAATGCAAAGCCTCTACCTGATTATTCTCACTGAACAGATTGGCGAAGTGCATCGCCAACGCCTGATCGCTGAAACTTTGCCGATCATAGTGCGCCACCACCAGCCGCTTATGGGTTGCCAGCGACTGCTGTGCCTGTTTTATCTCGCCATTAGGGGCGATCAGCAGTGCACCGGCATAAAGTTGTGGGTACTTGGCCAGCAGATTGGCGGCATGCAGTGCTCCCTGACCACGAGCGGTAAGGTAGACCTGTTGGGGGTTGAGCTTTAATTCTTTGGTTAAGGGCTGCAAAGCCCGCTGAATTGCGCTCTGAGTGCTTTCATCACTGTAATTTGACCAACGGAAACAGTTTTCTGACAGCATCTGGGTGCCGTTGATCTCAACATAGGCGACGCCGATCTCACTGAAAAACAGGCGCTCTTCAGGCGTGATACCGGCGCTTTTGCCATAGGCGTGCAGATACACCACCGTTGGCCAGCCTCCGGGTGGGGGTGTACCGTCCGGTATGGCGTAGCTGGCTTTGCCTTCGAACCAATGCGCATGTTGCAGATAGCGCGCTTTGGTTATCGCCAGAATCGACTGATAGGTACTGCTGTGTTGGATGTTGTTGAAGGCGTCGTCCTCCAACAGATTGTAGTAATACCACAACCCGCGATCGGCGCTCAGTTGCAGATAACGCTCTGCCAATTCGGTCTGGCCCTTTTCTGCTGAGGAGGCCGCCAACTGGTAAGGTGCCCATACGTTACGGCCATCTTCACGCATCAGCGTCAGATACAACGACATGGCGGCGATCTTTTTATCTTCCTGGCTCTGTGCGGTGCGGGGTAACTGGGTGCTAAGCGGGCTATGTACCGGCAGCTCGATCGGCTCTTCTCCGGCGGGATAATGCATTTCTGTGGCTAATAGTGGTCTGGTGATGAAAGCCAGTAATATGGCTAAAATAAAAAAATACATAATTTAATGACTTTATTTTTAATGGGTTGGTGATTTTTTTCTCATGATAATGACGCCATCAGTCAATTTTTGCTGAAGGCGTCAAAAAAGATATTTATTTCAGACGACGGATGTAATCGCTGAAGGCGGACAGCTGCCCCGTCAGGAAGTCCAGCGTACCCTGGTCATTCAATTCTTCCGTCTGCGCGTCCACTTTGTTCTGGATCACGCCACCCATAAATTCTGGTTTGTTCATCACCATTGCGTCGAGGAACACCAGGATCTGGCGCAGGTGATACTGGCAGCGTGCGCCACCAATTGGTCCCATTGAGCTGGTCTGAATAGCCACTGGCTTACCGGCCAAGGGTTGATTTGGCAGACGGGAAAGCCAGTCGATGGCGTTCTTCAATCCGCCCGGCACCGAATAGTTATATTCCGGGGTTACGATGATCACGCCGTCAGCCTGGCGGATTTGTTCGGCAATGGCTTCCACCGCGGCGGGGAAACCTTCCCCCTGCTGCATATCGGCATCGTACAGCGGGATATCACGGATAGAGGGGAGTGCTTCGATGGTGACACCTTGTGGGGCAAGGCCGGGTAAGGCACGGGCGACCATCGCGTTGTAAGAGCCTTTACGTAAACTGCCGAGCAGGGTGACGATTTTTAATGCTTGGTCTGACATGGTGATTCTCCCTTTCGAATGAACAGATTCAGCTTAGAACACCCGAAGATAGTAGGGCAAGAAGGGCAGTGAGAATAGATGATTGCTGAATATTTAGCTGACTTTGCAGTTTTATGCAGAAATTTATCCGTTAAAGAAAGTTTTATCTTACAGACTCGCCATTAATCACCGATGTCAGCGGTGGAGTGCCAGACTGGTTAATTTCACAAAGCGGGTGGAGATGGCTGGGGTTCGCGGGGATATTTCGCCGTGCTTCTGCAGGCCTTTATCCGTTTCGTATTGCCAACAGATTAAGCGCTCAAGGCTGGGTTCACGCGCGCAAGCCCAACTCAGGTATTCATCGGCATCGCTCATCACATGGACCTGGGGGGTGATACTGGAGCGCAGATGGCCGGAAAAAGGATGCAGCAGCAGCGTCGACTGCCCGCTATTACCCTGGCCGGAAAGTTTTAGCACGCTCTGGCGGATACTCCACAGCTGGGTTTCTGCCTCCAGTCGATCGTATTGCGCACTGATCCAGGCGCTTTCGGCCGGCGTTTGGTATTGGTGCTGCCGCTCTTTATGTTGCCCGCCGCGGGCGCGCATGACTTCAATATCCAGCCCTACCTTGCCTTCCTGGCTGAGCAAGACCCCTACCGTATCGCTGGCATAGGCCAGGCTGAAATCGGGCAGGTGATTGTCGACGAAACAGGGGCGACCGGTGGGGGTGGTGGCGATAGAGGGCAATATCGGCAGCCCATAAAGATAGAACATCATCTCAGCGAGCAGGATGCGCCCCTGCAGGAAGCGCTGGCGGCGTTTAACGGAAAAAGAAGCGGTCGCAGCAACCACGTCTGCGGAGAGTCTCCGGGTATCCAGTGCGGTGGATGTGGGGATCCATCGGGCAAAATGACACGCCATTATTCACTCCATCACAGAGGGGCAGCAGAAAACGTAGGGGGGTTAGATTAAGCATAAGTCGCGGATTTATCATTAAAAAACAGTATGCGTTTTATCCTATTTATCTTCCTGTTCAATATTATTGTCCGGTGCCGCGTCACTCCACCATTGGATCATTGATGCGTTAGGCGTCAAATCAAAATGGGGTTTACCGAGGAGATGATTGAGAATGCGGGCAGAGCGCCAGGCCATCAGGCTGAGCCCACCCTCGGCGCTGCCGTGACTATGTATACCGGCATTCACCGCATAAATACGATTCTGTTCAGGACCTTGCCACTCAAGGTTAAAATCCGGCAGCAGCGGCAAATGTTGCTGATCGTCAAAGGGAATGCGCGGCAACAGGGGTTTTAGACAGGATGGGAGCGAAGGGCGGTAACCTGTCGCTAAAATAACGATGTCGGCATGAAATCCTTCCTGGCGATTTTCCAAACCGTGGCGGGTACGCAGCTGATAGCCCTTGTCCGTCGGTTCGATTGCCAGCAGCGTGCGGTGCGGCAAAAGACGGACATTACGTGGCTGATGCATGACATCGAAACGCATGTATAACTCTCGGTACAGCGTGCGCAGCGTATGATTGCTGATGCCGTCGGCGGGCAGTTTCTGTGTCCTGATTTCGCGTTCGCGAATATCCTGCGGCAGCGTATAAAAATAATCGACGTATTCCGGGGTGAAATACTCATTGGTGAAAGCGGACTCGTCCAGCGGTTGGAAGTTCGGGCGGCGGGAAATCCAATCCAGTTGCGCCGGTTCTCCCCAGTGACCGCGCAGCGCGTTCAGGAAAATATCTGCACCGCTTTGACCACCCCCAACTACGGCCACCCGTTTACCCGTCAGATCTGGATTGCGAATGGCTATTTCGGCGGCATGCAGACAATTCTCTCCCAGCGCCGGGTAAAACTCCGTCGGTAACCAGGGGTCATGGCCGGTACCCAGGCAAATATTCTTCGCCCACAGGGTCTGGTTGAGGGTGCGTACCTCGAACAATTGCTGGTCATCGTCAAAATCAATACTTTCAACCGACTGCGAAAACTGTAGCCCATCTAATCTATCGCAGGCCCAACTCAGGTAGTCCGAGAACTCTTCACGGCTGATAATTTGCTGTTCGGTGATCAAAAAACGATAAATTTTTTTCTGCTCGACCAGGTAATTGATAAAGGAGAATTGGCTGCGGGGTGTCACCGCTGTGACCAGATCCTGCAGCACATAGGTCTGCATATAGGCAGAAGGCAATAGCATGCCGGGATGCCAACGGAAGCTGGCGTTTCGATCGAGGAAGGTATAATTGAGGGCACCACTTTCATAGGCTAGGGCGGCCAGGCTGAGGTTGAAAGGGCCAAGGCCGATACCCAGTAAATCCAGTGGTTCATTCATTCTTTCTTATCTCTCCCGACAGAAATCGCTGAGATAAGCTTAGGTGATTTTTGGCAATCCAGGGGAGATAGCGGACCCTGTTCAGGGGGATGGCGGTAAAAACTAATGTGCTTGTTAGCGTTTTATTCCAGAACGAAAGTGTCTCCCGTCGCCGGTGATATCATCTCTGGCAGCCACAGTCGTCCCCATGTGCCGGTACAATGGCATCCCATGATCTTATCCGGTTTTTGCTGACTCAGAAAATGCCTGACCTGCCATAACAGGCGGGGTGAGGCGCAGCGCAGGTGGAAACCGCCGATCAACGCATGGATCTTATTGACCCCGGTGATCTTTTGGCAATGACGCACGATGTTAATGATCCCACGATGCCCACAGCCGGTAATAATAACCAGCCCACGATCGGACTTATAAATCAGCACACCCTCGTCGCTAACGTAATCCACCGCCTCCGTTTTGCCACTGATTACGCCATAGGCCTTTGGCTCGGCAACCGCGATTTCTCCGGACCAGATAAAACGTTCGCTGATATGCAGTGGTTCACTGCTGTACTCCATTTGATGCCGTGAGTAATCGATATCCAGCGATAATTTTTTGATTTTCCGGGTTTTACCCAGCAGTTTCACTGCCGAATAGCGTTCATTGGCGATGTGCGGATGGCAGATGATACGGCTGTTATCGGCTAGCCATGGGACACCACCGCAGTGGTCATAATGGCCATGTGACAGCAGCGTCGCGGTTAGCCTGG
The DNA here is from genome assembly GCF_008830365.1 of Serratia proteamaculans. Classification (GTDB taxonomy): domain Bacteria; phylum Pseudomonadota; class Gammaproteobacteria; order Enterobacterales; family Enterobacteriaceae; genus Serratia; species Serratia proteamaculans. The sequence continues at coordinate 44,491 of NZ_WBKI01000008.1, forward strand.
ACAGGTCGACGCCCATCAGCTCTGCGTTATGCAGGAAACTGTCATCAGGGCCGGTATCGAACAAAACCGAGTCCGTTTCATCTTGTATCAACAGGCTTAGTCCGGCTTTCACCCGCAGCGATGGGTCCACGCCGGCAGCGAGTCGATTTTCCAGTAACACCCTGAGGGTTAATGCCATACTTGCTCTTTCCTGAGAGGGGATCCCTTGTCGCTCAGTATATCGCGTTGACCCTGAAGGTGCTGTGACCGGCCGCTCAGGCATCAATCACCGAGAGCAGGTAAAAATTTACCCGCTCTGGCGGAGAAAACCCGCTATCGGTGGTATTTGATGGCTTACTTGCCGATGCAGAAGCTGGAGAAGATGCGTCCCAGCAGGTCATCGGAGGTGAATTCGCCGGTGATTTCACTCAGCGCTTGCTGGGCCAGGCGTAATTCCTCGGCCAACAGCTCCCCCGCGTAAGCGCTCACTAACTGTTCTTTGCCCTCGACCAGATGCTGGGCCGCTTGTTCCAGCGCTTGCAGGTGGCGACGGCGGGCCAGGAAGCCACCCTCCATATTACTGGTGAAGCCCATGCTCTGCTTCAGGTGGTCGCGCAGCAGATCGATGCCCTCACCGGTACGCGCCGACAGGCGAATAAGTGAGTGACCATTTACTTCGGTCATACCCAGCGTTTCACCAGTGATGTCGGCTTTATTACGTACCACGGTGATCGGCAGACGGTGCGGCAGACGAGCCATAAATTCTGGCCAAATCTCCGCCGGTTCGGTGGCCGCAGTGGTGGTGCCATCGACCATAAACAGCACGCGGTCGGCTTGTTCGATCTCATTCCACGCACGTTCGATGCCGATGCGCTCCACTTCGTCGATAGCTTCACGCAGGCCGGCGGTGTCGATGATGTGCAACGGCATGCCGTCGATGTGAATATGTTCGCGCAAAACGTCACGGGTCGTACCGGCGATATCGGTAACAATCGCGGCCTCACGGCCGGCTAATGCGTTCAGCAGGCTGGATTTACCGGCATTTGGCCGTCCGGCGATCACCACCTTCATTCCTTCACGCAACAGGCTGCCCTGGCGCGCTTCGGCGCGTACGTTGTCCAGATCGGCCATGACACCATTGAGCTGCGCTTCGATTTTACCGTCAGACAGGAAGTCGATTTCTTCATCGGGGAAGTCGATGGCCGCTTCTACGTAGATCCGCAGGTGAGTAAGTGCTTCCACAAGCTGGTGGATGCGGGTGGAAAAAGCTCCCTGCAGCGAGTTCATGGCTGAGCGGGCTGCCTGCTCGGAACTGGCGTCGATCAGGTCGGCAATCGCCTCGGCCTGTGCCAGATCCAGCTTGTCATTGAGGAACGCACGTTCGGAAAACTCGCCGGGCCGCGCGATACGCATGCCGGGAAGCGCCAGTACGCGTTTGAGCAGCAGATCGAGGATCACCGGGCCGCCGTGGCCTTGCAGTTCCAGCACGTCTTCGCCGGTAAACGAATTGGGCCCCGGGAACCACAGCGCAATGCCCTGATCGAGGGTCGCGCCCTCGGCATCACGGAATGGCAGGTAATCGGCGTAACGTGGCTTCGGTAGCTTACCGAGTAGGGCCTGGGCCACATCTTTGGTGCCACGGCCGGAAATACGCAGAATGCCGACGCCGCCGCGTCCCGGCGGAGTGGCTTGGGCTACGATGGTATCGGTGGTGCTCATAGTGACTCTCTCTGACAATTCAATATGCAAAAAGGCGGTCTTAATGACCGCCTCTTATCTATCGCTGCAAGGGTTCAGCGCGCCGAACCCCTACAATACGCTTAGGTCTTTTTCTTGTCGCGGCTGTGTAAGCCACGTTTTTCCAGGCCGCGGTAAATCAACTGCTGCTGGATGATGGTCACCAGGTTACTGACGATGTAGTACAGCACCAGACCGGACGGGAACCACAGGAAGAACACTGTGAAGATCACCGGCATGAAGGTCATGATTTTCTGCTGCATCGGGTCCGTCACGGTGGTCGGCGACATCTTCTGGATGAAGAACATCGTCACGCCCATCAGGATTGGCAAGATGTAGTACGGGTCTTGCGCCGACAGGTCATGGATCCACAGGGCGAACGGCGCATGGCGCAGCTCAACCGAGCCCATCAACATGTAGTACAGCGCCAGGAAGATTGGCATCTGGATAACCAGCGGCAGACAACCCCCCAACGGATTCACTTTCTCAGACTTGTACAGCGCCATCATCTCTTGGCTCATGCGCTGTTTGTCATCACCGATACGCTCACGCATCGCCTGCAGTTTTGGCTGCAGCATGCGCATTTTCGCCATCGAGGTGTACTGCGCTTTGGTCAGCGGGTACATGATGCCACGCACGATGAAGGTGATGATGATAATTGAGAAGCCCCAGTTACCGATAAAGCCGTGGATGAACTTCAGCAGTTTGAACAGCGGCTGGGAGATGAACCACAACCAACCGTAATCCACGGTCAGGTCCAGATGCGGCGCCAGTTGGGCCATCTGATCCTGCAGCTCCGGGCCAACCCACAGGGTCGCGTTCAGTTGCTGCTGCGCACCAGGCTGCACTACTACCGGAGTAGATTTGAAGCCGATGGTGGACAGGTTGTCGCCAGGCTTGGCGGTATAGAAGGTATTGCTACCCTGAGTTGCCGGTACCCAGGCGGTGGCGAAGTATTGTTGCAGCATCGCAACCCAACCGCCCTGCGTGGTCACACTCAGGTTCTCGTCCTTATCGAACGCATACTTCTGATATTTGTCATCGCTGGAAGAGTACGCCGCGCCACGGAAGGTGTGCAGGGCGAAGTTGTTGCTGCCGGTGTCACGGTGCTTAGGCAGCTCGGTGGTCTGCTTCAGTTGGCCGAACAGGGTCAGTTCCAGCGGAGTGGTGCTTTTGTTGTCGACGTTGTAGTCAACGCCAACCGCGTAATGGTTACGCTTGAGCACGAAAGTCTTGGTGTAGATGGCACCGTCTTTACCGGTAAAGGTCAGCGGAATGCGCAGCTCTTCCTGGCCTTCCGGCAGGGTATAGCTGTCCTGCGCCGCCTGGAACAGAGGACGTTCGCCGTTTGCCGGGTTATCCGGACCGTTTCTGCCGGTCAGGCCGCTTTGCGCCTGATAAACAAATGACGGTGTGGTTTCCAGCAATTGGAATGGCGTCGATGAACCCAGAGTGTCCGGGTAGGCCAACAGTTTAGCCTGCTCGATATCACCACCACGGGTGTTGATGGTCAGCGACAGCACGTCAGTGTTAACGGTAATCAGTTTACCCTGGCCACTGGCTGGAACTGCTGAGCTTGCGGCATCACCGGTAGCAGTGTTCGAAGTCTGTTGCGTGGTCTGCGCGACTGGTTGCGGAGCATTGTCCGTTTGCCAGGCTTGCCAGATCATGAAAGACACGAACAGCAGAGCGATGAGGAGAAGATTGCGTTGCGAATCCATCGTTAGTGTTCTCTGTTATCGTCGGGTTTCGGCGGCACGGGATCATCGCCACCTGGGTTCAAGGGGTGGCATTTTAATACGCGTTTCAATGCTAACCAACTGCCTTTTATCATGCCAAACCTGCTTAATGCCTCAATTGCGTAATGAGAGCATGTCGGCTGGAAGCGACAACGAGGCCCAAGCAGCGGACTGATGACGAGCTGGTAAGCCCGCACCAGCCCGATCAGGATGCGGGAGCCTGGCGACAGTGGCGACGCCATAATTTTTCCAAAGCTTCCGTCAGCGCGCGGTTATCCAAATCCGCTATCCCTTTTTTGGCCACCACGACAAAATCCATCGCCGGTAACTCGTGCTGAAGTAAACGGAAGCTTTCGCGGGTTAGGCGTTTGATCCGGTTGCGTTCATGCGCGCGTTTGACGTGTTTTTTGGCGACGGTAAGACCGATGCGGGGATGCCCCAGCTGGTTCAGGCGGCCGAGGATGGTGATTTGCGGCGTGCCAGCCCGTTGTGGCTGCTGGAAGACGAAAGTGAAGTGAGTGGGAGTTAACAAACGTAACTCCCTGGGAAAAGCGAGCTTAACCACTCAGCGGGTTAGCTTTTATTACTTAGAAACAGTCAGACGAGAACGGCCTTTCGCACGACGGCGGGCCAGAACTTGACGACCATTCTTGGTTGCCATACGAGCACGGAAACCGTGGCTACGGTTACGCTTCAATACGGACGGTTGGAAAGTGCGTTTCATGGCGATTTCTACCTAAACTTAAAATAATTACTGATCAGTAAACGCGTTTGGCTATTCGGCGTGAAGACGACCGACGCCTCAATCGCAATATATAAAGAGGCGGGATTGTAATAATTGTACAGTCCTGAGTCAATTCACATTGCGCTAGCCTACCTGGTTGTCTGCCAATTCGGAGTAAAATCCGGTATTGGCCCGTGGTCACCGCAGAATCCTGTCTGGTTAATGACACACCATTTAGGAACCAGGTACACACGTAGGGCGAAGATTATACGGACTCGGAGGTAAATCGCAAGGATCCCGATGCGATCCTTCGGGGGAAAAGCAAGGATCTTGCGTGGATAACAGGGTATAACCGGTTGACAATGTAAAAAATCCCTTTCCCCACGCGGGATTTTGCCTGCAATTTAACGAGGCTGGTGAAAAGATCGCCGCAGGCCGGGGCCTGTGGATAAAATGGATCTAATCTGTGATGAAGGGGAGGATCTCTTGCGCAGATTGCGCTATGATCCGTCATTCCGATCGCGATCTCTCAAGCGGGGATCGTGAGGGACATAAACCGTGAAAGGCGGTTCGCATCCCCCACAGGCAAACAGCCGATGCCGGGTATGTGTCAAAAATCATGAGTTATAAAAAATTAGCCTGATTCTTTTCTTTTATTGATCTTGTTCGAGTGGAGTCCGCCGTGTCACTTTCGCTTTGGCAGCAGTGTCTTGCCCGATTGCAGGATGAGTTACCTGCCACAGAATTTAGTATGTGGATACGCCCATTGCAGGCGGAACTGAGTGACAACACCCTGGCGCTTTATGCGCCCAATCGTTTTGTGCTGGATTGGGTTCGCGATAAATACTTAAACAATATCAATGGTCTGTTGAATGATTTCTGCGGTACGGATGCCCCATTACTGCGTTTTGAAGTGGGTAGCAAACCGCTCTCCCAAATCATCAGCCAGACCGTTACTGCCAGCGTTAGCGCACCCAGCGCGCCAATAGTACGCGTCGCGGCACCTTCGCGCCCAAGCTGGGACAACGCGGCACCGCAGCCTGAACTTTCTTACCGCTCCAACGTTAACCCAAAGCATACCTTTGATAACTTTGTAGAGGGTAAATCCAACCAATTGGCGCGCGCGGCGGCCCGCCAGGTGGCGGATAATCCGGGCGGAGCCTATAACCCGTTGTTCCTTTATGGCGGTACCGGTTTGGGTAAAACTCACCTGTTACATGCGGTGGGCAACGGCATCATGGCACGCAAGGCCAACGCCAAAGTGGTCTATATGCACTCGGAACGCTTTGTGCAGGACATGGTCAAAGCCCTGCAGAACAATGCCATTGAAGAATTTAAGCGTTACTACCGTTCGGTCGATGCGCTGCTGATCGATGACATACAATTTTTTGCCAATAAAGAGCGTTCGCAGGAAGAGTTCTTCCATACCTTTAACGCCCTGTTGGAAGGCAATCAGCAGATTATCCTGACCTCCGACCGTTATCCAAAAGAGATAAACGGGGTGGAAGATCGTCTGAAATCCCGCTTCGGTTGGGGGCTGACGGTAGCGATCGAACCGCCGGAGCTGGAAACGCGCGTAGCGATCCTGATGAAAAAGGCCGACGAGAACAATATTCGTCTGCCGGGCGAAGTGGCGTTCTTTATCGCCAAGCGCCTGCGTTCCAACGTACGTGAGCTCGAAGGGGCGCTGAACCGCGTGATCGCCAACGCAAACTTTACCGGCCGTGCCATTACCATTGATTTCGTGCGTGAAGCGCTGCGTGATCTACTGGCGCTGCAGGAAAAGCTGGTCACCATCGATAATATTCAAAAGACGGTGGCGGAATACTATAAAATTAAAATCGCTGATTTGTTGTCCAAGCGGCGTTCGCGTTCCGTTGCTCGTCCGCGCCAAATGGCGATGGCGCTGGCAAAAGAACTCACCAACCACAGCCTGCCAGAAATCGGCGATGCGTTTGGTGGCCGCGACCATACCACGGTGTTGCACGCCTGCCGGAAGATTGAGCAGTTACGTGAAGAAAGTCACGACATCAAAGAAGATTTCTCCAATTTAATCAGAACATTATCTTCCTAGCGCTATGAAATTTATCGTTGAACGTGAGCATCTGCTAAAACCGCTGCAACAGGTGAGCAGCCCGCTGGGCGGCCGCCCAACACTGCCAATTCTGGGTAACCTGCTGCTGCAGGTGACGGAAGGCTCCCTGCTGTTGACCGGTACCGATCTGGAGATGGAGATGGTGGCGCGCGTTGCCCTGTCCCAACCCCATGAAGTGGGCGCGACTACCGTCCCCGCGCGTAAACTCTTTGATATCTGCCGTGGCTTGCCTGAAGGGGCCGAGATCACTGTAACGTTGGAAGGCGAGCGTATGCTGGTGCGTTCCGGCCGCAGTCGCTTCTCTCTCTCTACGTTGCCCGCGGTAGATTTCCCGAACCTGGACGACTGGCAGAGTGAAGTTGAATTTTCTTTGCCGCAGGCGACGTTGAAGCGCCTGATCGAAGCCACGCAGTTCTCGATGGCTCATCAGGATGTGCGTTACTACTTAAACGGCATGCTGTTTGAAACCGAAGGTGAAGAGCTGCGTACCGTGGCGACCGATGGTCACCGTCTGGCGGTGTGTTCGATGTCGATCGGTCAGCAATTGCCGTCGCATTCGGTGATCGTGCCGCGTAAAGGGGTAATGGAACTGGTGCGTCTGCTGGACGGCGGCGATACGCTGCTGCAATTGCAGATCGGCAGTAACAACATCCGCGCCCACGTCGGTGACTTTATCTTCACTTCCAAGCTGGTTGACGGTCGTTTCCCTGATTATCGTCGCGTATTGCCGAAGAATCCGGACAAAACGTTGGAAGCCGGTTGCGATCTGCTCAAGCAGGCATTTGCTCGCGCGGCCATTTTGTCGAACGAAAAGTTCCGTGGCGTGCGGCTGTATGTCAGCCAAAACCAGCTCAAGATCACCGCCAACAACCCTGAACAGGAAGAAGCGGAAGAGATCCTCGATGTCAGCTACGACGGCACCGAGATGGAGATTGGTTTTAACGTCAGTTACGTGCTGGATGTATTGAACGCGCTCAAGTGTGAAGATGTGCGCCTGCTGCTGACCGACTCGGTTTCCAGCGTGCAGATCGAAGACGGTGCCAGTAAGTCTGCTGCCTACGTCGTCATGCCAATGCGGTTGTAGTTCATACCCGTCGTCTTTCAAGTTGCAGCGTTGCTGGCTGCAACTTGAAATCCATAGGGTATATAAGGTTGGATAACTTACCGTCATGGGTAAAGAGATTGCATGGCTCTGACGCGTTTACTGATTAAAGATTTTCGCAATATAGAAGATGCAGATTTGGCGCTGGCGCCGGGATTCAACTTCCTGGTGGGGCCCAATGGCAGCGGAAAGACCAGCGTGCTTGAGGCGGTTTACACCCTCGGGCACGGGCGGGCTTTTCGCAGCCTGCAGGCCGGTCGGGTGATCCGCCACGACCAGCCGGAGTTTATTTTGCACGGCCGTATTGACGGTGCAGAACGTGAAATATCCGTAGGATTAAGCAAGAGCCGTCAAGGGGACAGCAAGGTACGTATCGATGGCAGCGACGGCCACAAAGTGGCTGAACTGGCGCAGCTATTGCCGATGCAACTGATTACCCCCGAAGGTTTTACCCTGCTAAACGGTGGGCCGAAATTCCGGCGCGCCTTCCTGGACTGGGGCTGTTTTCATAACGAACCCGGTTTTTTCACCGCCTGGAGCAACCTGAAACGGTTACTGAAGCAGCGCAATGCCGCGCTGCGCCAGGTCAGTCGCTATGCGCAGATCCGCGCCTGGGATCAGGAACTGATCCCCTTGGCCGAGCGTATCAGCGAGTGGCGGGCAGCTTACAGCGACGCGATTGCCGCGGATATTACCGCGACATGCGCGCAGTTTTTGCCCGAATTTGCCCTGAGTTTCTCTTTCCAGCGTGGCTGGGACAAAGAGAGCGACTACGGAGAGCTGCTGGAGCGCCAGTTTGAGCGTGACAGGGCGTTAACCTATACCGCGGTGGGGCCGCATAAGGCGGACTTCCGCATCCGTGCCGACGGCACGCCGGTAGAGGATTTGTTATCGCGCGGTCAGCTTAAACTGCTGATGTGCGCGTTGCGCTTAGCGCAGGGTGAGTTTCTCACCCGGCAGAGCGGGCGGCGTTGCCTGTATCTGATTGATGATTTTGCCTCCGAGCTGGACACCGGCCGTCGCCGGTTACTGGCCGATCGCCTGAAAGCCACCCAGGCCCAGGTCTTTGTCAGTGCCGTCAGCGCTGAACAAGTGACCGATATGGCCGGTGAAAAGGGCAAGATGTTCCGCGTGGAACAAGGTAAAATAGAGGTTCAACCACAGGACTAAAATGAGCGAGAAACGTTGATGTCGAATTCTTATGACTCCTCAAGTATCAAGGTATTAAAAGGGCTGGACGCGGTGCGTAAGCGCCCGGGCATGTATATCGGCGACACCGATGATGGCACCGGTCTGCACCACATGGTATTCGAGGTTGTGGACAACGCTATCGACGAAGCACTCGCTGGCCACTGTAGTGACATCCAGGTGACCATCCATGCCGATAACTCCGTTTCGGTACAGGATGACGGCCGTGGTATCCCGACCGGTATTCACGAAGAGGAAGGGGTTTCTGCGGCACAGGTGATCATGACTGTGCTGCATGCCGGCGGCAAATTTGATGACAACTCCTACAAGGTTTCTGGCGGTCTGCACGGCGTGGGTGTTTCGGTTGTTAACGCCCTGTCTGAAAAACTGGAACTGGTGATCCGTCGTGAAGGCAAGGTGCACGAGCAAACCTACGCCATGGGCGAACCACAGGCGCCGCTGAAAGTGGTCGGTGAAACCGATCAGACCGGCACCACGGTGCGTTTCTGGCCGAGCTATGAAACCTTCACCAATAATGTCGAATTTGAGTACGATATTCTGGCCAAGCGCTTGCGCGAACTCTCATTCCTGAACTCTGGTGTGTCTATCCGCCTGAAAGACAAACGCACGGACAAAGAAGACCACTTCCACTATGAAGGCGGTATCAAGGCGTTTGTTGAGTACCTGAACAAAAACAAAACCCCGATCCATCCAAACGTGTTCTATTTCTCGACCATGAAAGACGACATCGGTGTGGAAGTGGCGCTGCAGTGGAACGACGGTTTCCAGGAAAATATCTACTGCTTCACCAACAACATCCCACAGCGTGATGGGGGTACTCACCTGGTCGGTTTCCGTACCGCGATGACCCGTACCCTGAACAGCTACATGGATAAAGAAGGCTACAGCAAAAAAGCCAAAATCAGCGCCACCGGTGACGATGCGCGTGAAGGCCTGATTGCTGTGGTTTCGGTGAAAGTGCCGGATCCGAAATTCTCTTCTCAGACCAAAGACAAGCTGGTTTCTTCTGAGGTGAAAACGGCGGTTGAAACGCTGATGAACGAGAAGCTGGTCGATTATCTGATGGAAAACCCGAGCGATGCGAAAATCGTCGTCGGCAAAATCATCGATGCGGCACGTGCTCGTGAAGCAGCGCGTAAAGCGCGTGAAATGACCCGTCGTAAAGGCGCATTGGATCTGGCCGGCCTGCCGGGCAAACTGGCGGATTGCCAGGAACGTGATCCGGCGCTGTCTGAACTGTACCTGGTGGAAGGGGACTCAGCGGGCGGCTCTGCCAAGCAGGGGCGTAACCGTAAGAACCAGGCGATCCTGCCGTTGAAAGGTAAAATCCTCAACGTTGAGAAGGCGCGCTTCGACAAGATGCTGTCTTCACAGGAAGTCGCGACACTGATCACTGCACTGGGTTGCGGCATTGGCCGCGATGAGTACAACCCGGACAAGCTGCGCTACCACAGCATCATTATCATGACCGATGCCGACGTCGATGGCTCGCACATCCGTACGCTGCTGTTGACCTTCTTCTACCGTCAGATGCCGGAAATCATTGAGCGCGGTCACGTGTTCATTGCCCAGCCGCCGCTGTACAAGGTGAAAAAAGGCAAGCAGGAGCAGTACATCAAAGATGACGAGGCGATGGATCAGTACCAAATCGCCATCGCGATGGACGGTGCCACCCTGCACACCAACGCCAGCGCCCCAGCGCTTGCCGGTGAGCCATTGGAGAAACTGGTTGCCGAGCACTACAGCGTGCAGAAGCTGATCGGTCGCATGGAGCGCCGCTACCCGCGTGCACTGCTGAACAACCTGATCTACCAGCCGACTTTGTTGGAAGGCGATTTGAGCGATCAAGCCAAGGTTAAGACCTGGATTGATTCGCTGGTGAAATTGCTGAACGATAAAGAACAGCACGGCAGCAGCTATGACTCGGTGATCTTTGAGAACCGTGAGCGCCAGATGTTTGAGCCGGTACTGCGCATCCGTACCCACGGTGTGGACACCGACTACGCGCTGGACTTCGAATTCATTCACGGCGGTGAATACCGCAAAATCTGCGTGCTGGGTGAGAAACTGCGCGGCCTGATCGAAGAAGATGCCTACATCGAACGTGGTGAGCGTCGCCAGCCGATTGAAAGCTTCGAGCAGGCGTTGGAGTGGCTGGTGAAAGAGTCACGCCGTGGTCTGGCAGTACAGCGTTATAAAGGTCTGGGCGAAATGAACCCAGAGCAGCTGTGGGAAACCACCATGGATCCGGAAAGCCGCCGCATGCTGCGCGTGACGGTGAAGGACGCCATTGCTGCTGACCAACTGTTCACCACCCTGATGGGTGATGCGGTTGAACCTCGTCGTGCCTTTATCGAAGAAAATGCCCTGAAAGCGGCCAACATCGATATCTAACCTCTTTCTCCCCAAAATAATTCAGGTTGCATCAAGGCGGCAACTGAGCGAATCCCCAGGAGCTTAGATAACTAAGTGACTGGGGTGAGTCAAGGCAGCCAACAAAGAGGCAGCCTGAAGTATGATGGGGGCATTGAAAATCCGCGCCGGGAAACTTGCGCGGATTTTTTTACGCCTTTTTTGGCGCTGACATTCCGGGCTGAAACGCGTTAGCATGGGGAAAACCACTGGGAGAGGCTCTAATGGCTATTGAATTGATTGCGATTGATATGGACGGCACGCTGCTCAATCCGCAGCACCAGATTACGCCGGCGGTAAAGCAGGCGATCGTCGAGGCACGCCGCAAAGGGGTGCATGTGGTGCTGGCCACCGGGCGGCCTTACGTCGGCGTGCAGGATTATCTGCGTCAGTTGGATATTCAGGGCCCCGGTGATTTCTGTATTACCTATAACGGTGCACTGGTTTTACAGGCGGCAGACGGCGCCTGCATCCTGCAGGAAACACTGGGTTTTGAGGATTACCTGCACTTCGAGAAGATGGCTCGCGAGTTTGGCGTCCATTTCCAGGCGTTTGATTTCGATACCCTGTATACCCCGAACAAGGATATCGGCAAATACACCGTACATGAGTCTGAGATGACCGGTATTCCGCTGAAATACCGCAGCGTGGAAGAGATGGATCCTTCGATTCGTTTCCCGAAAGTGATGATGATCGACGAACCGGAACTGTTGGATCGCGCTATCGCTCGCATCCCGGCAGAAACGCGGGAACGTTACACCATCCTGAAAAGCGCGCCTTATTACCTGGAAATCTTGCACCAGAAAGTGGATAAGGGGGCTGGGGTGAAAATGCTGGCCGATCATCTCGGTATTGCGCGTGAAAATGTGATGACGTTGGGCGATCAGGCCAACGACACGGCGATGATTGAGTATGCTGGGTTGGGCGTGGCAATGGGTAATGCTATCCCAGAACTGAAAGCGGTAGCACAGTACGTTACCACTACCAACACTGAAGACGGTGTAGCACGCGCCATCGAGAAATTTGTGCTGAATGCCTGATAGTATTTTGCCTCCAAGGGGCGCAGCCGCGCCCCTTTAAGCCGCTTATAACCGCGCTAAAATGCCCTTCACAATCTGCACGTCCTGAATCGCCAGCCCGGTCAGATCGGCCAGGGTGATTTGCTGAGGGTCGCTGCGCACTTTTATCCCCTGAGCCAATGCGGCACCCAGTTCGACGATCGGCGTCGATTTAAGCAAACCCTGCCGGTAAGCAGTGGCGATCTCACCAAACTCGGTACATTGTGCCAAAGAATCCACCAACAGCACATCCGCCCTGGCCACCAGATCGGCTGCCAGCTCTTGCTTACCCTGTCCGTCTGCGCCGACCGCGGTGATGTGGGTACCGGGCTGGATATCCGCCGCCTGCAGAATGGGTTCGCGACTCGGAGTGGTGGTGACAATCAAGCGGCAGTGCGCCGCCAGTTCCACCGCATCCTGGGTGATCTGCACCCGGAAACCTTCTGCTTCGGCATCGCGCCGGTAGGCTTGCAAAGCCACGTCGTTGCGACCCCATACCCAAACCTCACGGCAGGCGGTCTGGGGTTTTAACTGTTGCAACTGCAACCGGGCCTGCATGCCGCAGCCGACGATGCCAATCGCCGGGATCTCCTCCGGAGCGCAGAGTTCGGCGGCAATTCGCCCGGCCAGCGCGGTGCGTAACGCGGTTAGCCAACCTTCGTCCAGCAACAGTGCCTGCGGCTCACCGGTTTGCGCCGAGAAGGCCATCATCAGCCCCTGATTACTGGCTAACCCTTGCGCCGGATTACGGTAAAAGCCGGAAGAGACCTTGACGACAAATTGCTCGTCGCCTTCCAGCCAGGCCGATTTAATGCAGCTGTCACCAGCCGCCTGTTCAAACAGAAAATGCTGTACCGGAGGCTGTTGCACCTGTTGCTGTGAATAGGCAATAAAACCCTGTTTGAGCAACAAGGTGACGGCATCTGTATTGAAAGCGTCAAGGATCTGCCGTTTGTTAATGATTTTCATCGGCAATGGCCTTGAGGTATTTCTCCAGTACGATGTTTTTCCCGCACAGTACCACCGCCACTTTTTTTCCCTGGAATTCCGCTGCCAGTTTGATGGCGGCGGCTAAGGCCACCCCGGCGGCACCTTCGATGATCCAGCGATCGCTGGCGGCTATCTGACGCATGGCCTGTTTGATTTCCGCTTCACTGACCAATATTTTGCGATTGATCACCTGCTGACACAGCGGGAAGGTGATGGCACCCGGTTCAACGCCGCCGGCAGTGCCATCAGACAGGGTGTCCTGCTCTTCTACCGGGTAAATATGACCGGCCTGCAGTGCGCTATACATGCTGGTGGCATTTTCCGGCCAGCAGGCAATAAGCTGGGTTTTCGGCGACAATTGCTGCAAAACGGTGCCAATTCCTGAGATATAACCCCCGCCGCCCACGGCGACGAATACCGCATCTAAATCCGCTTGCTGCTCCACCAACTCCATGCCGCAGGTACCCTGACCGGCAATCACCTGTGGGTCGTTATAGGGGGAAATATAGACCTTGCCCTGTTCAGCGGCGGCCTTTTCTCCCGCCTGTTCGGCATTCAGCGCGTCACCCGGTACCAGCTCGACCTTGCCACCCAGTGCACGGATGGTCTCGAGTTTGATCGCGGCCGCTGTCTCCGGGGCATACACCGTCACGCTGACGCCCATCAATTTTCCTGCCAGCGCGACGGCTTGGCCGTGATTGCCGGTCGAGGCAGCGATCACTCCGCGACTGCGCTGTGACTCACTCAGCAGCCGCAGTTTGTTGCTGGCGCCGCGAAACTTGAAAGAGCCGGTATGTTGCAGATGGTCGCATTTCAGATACAGCTCGCAGCCCAACTGCTGTGACAGCAGCACGCTGCGTTCCAGCGGGGTCACGCGAACCTGCGGGCGCAATTGCTGATGGGCGGTAACAATCGCGTCAAATAGCTGACTCATACAGACTCCTTGATATTTTTCAGATAGTTGTAGACGGTAGCGCGGCCTATTCCAAGGATTTTGGCGACGTAGCCGGCGGCATTTTTTCCTTTGAAGGCCCCCTGGTGATACAGAGCCTCCACCATTGCCCGCCGGCCCGCGCTGTTAAGCGTGTTGAGCGTCTGCTGGCGTTGTTGCAACCATTGGTGAATAAAGGTGTTGATGCGTTCCTGCCAGTCGTCCTGGAACAGCACGTCCGGCTGTGGTTGCAGGGCATTACCGCCAAGAAAGACTTCCAGCGCGGCTTTGGCGCTTTCCAGCACGGTGATATCAAGATTGATGCACATCAGACCAATAGGGTCGCCATTATCATCGCGCAATACTGCGCTGATAGAGCGCAGTTGACTGCCATCCCAATTGCGCTTCAGATAGGGGCCGATCACCTGCAAACCGCGATCGTCCTGTAGTTCGCTCAGGTTGGAGTCTTCGCCCAGCTCACGCTGCGATCGGTTATTGCTGATGTAAACCAGCTTCTGGCTGGCAAGATCGTGAAGTGCCACTTCGGCGTAAGGGGAGAACAACAACGTAATGGCATCGGCGATGGCGTGGTAGCGGTTCAGCATGGCGATCTTTTTTTGGATTTAAAAATCCAATTTAGAATTTATTTTCTAATTTGTAAATCACTAAGCTTCCCGATTCGGTGTTTTTTTTGATCAATCTTGTATTTTTGGTAACGGTTTTGCCTCCATCACCGGGTCGCTGGTGTCATCGCTGGCACCGACCCGGTTGATCGGTTTGACCGGCGGGGTGTTTAACTTTGTCGGTGGGCTGGGGGGGATCACGGTTCCGCTGGTGGTGGGTGATGTGAAACGCGTCTGCTGATCCGGTAAGATGGCGGCTCAGTGCCAGCATGAGCAGGGGAGCCGCCATGAGCCATCGGGAAAAACAGCTGACTTTTGATCCACGTGGACATCAGTTAACCAATATTAACGTCTGGACGCCGGACAGCCAGTGGCTGGCTTATGACGTACGCCCGAGCGGCGCTTCTTTCACCGGCCTGAGCATCGAACGGGTGAACGTTGACAGTGGGATGGTGGAAGTGGTGTATCGCGCTCAGCACGGTGCCCACGTGGGCGTGGTGACCGTCAGCCCTGATGCACCGGCGCGCTATGCCTTTATTCACGGCCCAGAGCATCCTGATAGCGTTTGGCATTACGATTTTCACCATCGTCGCGGGGTGATCGTCAGCGAACCGGATCGCGAACTGGCCATTACCCTCGATGCGATGGATATCACCGCACCTTATACCCCAGGCGCCCTGCGCGGCGGCACGCACGTTCACGTGTTTAGTCCGGACGGCAGTCGCCTGAGCTTTACCTACAATGACCACGTGATGCATGAGCTGGACCCGGCGCAGGATTTGCGAAACGTTGGGGTGGCCGTACCGTTACAGGGTGTGAATCCCCCCAAGCAGCATCCGCGTGAATATGATGGCAGCCATTACTGCGTGCTGGTCAGCGAGACTACGCCGCAGCCGCAACCGGGCAGTGACCAAATTAATCGAGCTTACGAAGAGGGCTGGGTCGGCCAACATGGCTATATTCGGCCAGACGGACGGCAGCAGCGCTGGGCGCTGGCGTTTATCGGCGATACGATTTCCAGCAGCGGTGAAACGTTACCCGAGGTTTTCATTGTTGATTTGCCGCAGGATGACGCCGATTACGCCAAAGCCGGTGCCCGTCCGTTGCAAGGCACCGCCACCCATTTACCTGCGCCTCCGTTGGGGGTACGTCAACGTCGGCTGACCTTTACCGGCCGGCGGCGTTATCCCGGCGTGGTGACCACTCCCCGTCACTGGCTGCGCAGCTCACCCGACGGCAGTATGATCGCCTGCCTGATGAAGGATGACACGGGAGTGGTGCAACTGTGGACGCTTTCACCCAATGGCGGTGAACCGCACCAGGTCACCCGCGGTGAGCAAGGGATCCAGTCGGCATTCAGTTGGCATCCGCAGGGGGGCCGGATTGCACTGGTGTGTGATAACAGCCTGATGTTGTGTGAGGTGTCCAGCGGACGGATGCAGCGTTTGACGCAACGTACTGCACTGCCGCCATCGGGGGATGCGATTGTGTTCTCGCCGGACGGCAGCAAAGTGGCGTTTATGCGTGAAATCGACGGATTCAGCCAGATTTTTGTGGCCGAGGTGTGAGCTAATGCGGGTACATGGCCCGCATCAAACTATTTTACTGCGGCGTGGCCGCGGCGGCATGAGCAGGGTCGCCGCTGGCGGCCAGGTTCTGCTCTTCACCGCGCAAGATGCGTGCTTTCGGTGAGTCTGCGGTGCCGTCACTGCCGGAGCGCATGTAGTCGTAAGGTAGTAATACGGTGTCCATCACCGCCGAGAATGGCAGGTCCAACGCGACCAGCGGCATCATTGCCCAACTGGTGTTGTCGTCCTTCAGAACATCCATGCTGGCACGGGTGCCGGGATAGTAGCCCTGATTCGGGCCGGTGTGACTCATCACACTGGAGCAGCCGTTGCTCGCTAACAGCATGCAACTGGTTGCAATCACTCTTATCGTTTTCATTTTCCATCCTGCAGGGTGCTGTTCCCCAAAATCTGCTGATCTATAACATCTTGTGGATGTTTTAAAAGGAGCAAGAGTCCGCTCTGTGGCGGCCGTCTCAGTTTATTGTAAGGGATAAAAAAACTTTCGCCGCACTGATTATCATTTTTTTGCTCGTCCGCGCTTGAAATGGTGAAAGCAACCCCCATTTTCTTATCAGATGTAAATTAAGAATTCGCCGTAAGGGAATTCTGATTATTTAGTCTGTCCCAATGGGAAGGCTTAATTATTAAACCTCGCTGAAGTGCCTTAGGAGGCTGTTTTATGCGTAATTTTGATCTCTCTCCGCTCTACCGTTCCGCGATTGGCTTTGACCGTTTGTTTAATGCGTTGGAGGCGGGCCAGAGTCAGGGGAATGGCGGTTATCCCCCTTATAATGTTGAGCTGGTGGATGAAAATCATTACCGCATCACCATCGCGGTGGCCGGTTTTGCCGAGCAAGAGCTGGAAATTACCGCTCAGGATAACCTGCTGATAGTACGGGGCGCCCATAATAACGAACCGGCGGAAAGAACCTACTTATATCAAGGTATTGCCGAACGCAACTTTGAACGTAAATTCCAGTTGGCCGAACATATCCAAATTAAAGGCGCCAAATTGGAAAACGGTCTGTTGTATATCGATATGGAACGTATCGTGCCGGAAACATTAAAACCGCGCCGGATCGAAATTAAATAATGCCTATTTCATCGGCGGAACGAACCGCCGGTGCAATGAATGTTAGTCAACTTGCCTGCCGTCAGGGGGCGATTTAAACATCATCTCGCTTCATAGAAGGAGTTAATACTATGCGCAATTACGACTTATCCCCGCTGCTGCGTCAGTGGATCGGTTTTGACAAGCTGGCCAGTTCAATGGGCGGCCAGGAGCCGCAAGGGTTCCCGCCTTACAACATCGAGAAAAGCGACGATAACCACTACCGCATTTCTCTGGCGCTGGCCGGGTTCAAACAAAGCGAGCTGGATATTGAAGTTGAAGGTCCGCGCCTGACCGTGCGTGGCAAGCCGACGCCAACGGAAAAACAGGTGGAATATCTGCACCAGGGGTTGGTGTGTAAAGAGTTCACCCTGACCTTCACGCTGGCTGAGCATCTGCAGGTGTCCGAAGCTCAGTTTGAAAACGGCCTGCTGCATATTGATCTGGTGCGTCAGGTACCGGAAGCCCTGCAGCCACAGCGGATTGCCATCGGCACCACGCCAGGGCTGGAAGCCAAATAATCGACTGAGAAATAGTTAAATTTTCAGGGGAAGTCCTAACGGGCTTCCCCTTTGCTTTCTGTGGCACAAGCCACAGTCACCCTTTCCCGCTTATGCCAAAATCCCTGTTAATTATGCGCCTTTAACCGCAAAGCGGTTGTTAAACTTCTGGCAAGGATGTGACCTATGAGCGAAATCGCCCTGACCGTCAGCATGTTGGCGTTGGTGGCCGTTCTCGGGCTGTGGATGGGTAACTGGAAGATCTATGGGGTGGGACTGGGCATCGGTGGGGTGCTGTTCGGTGGCATTATCGTTGGGCATTTCGCCCAGAGTTGGCAGCTCAATCTTAACGGCGACATGTTGCACTTCATCCAGGAGTTCGGCCTGATCCTGTTCGTTTACACCATTGGTATTCAGGTCGGTCCGGGTTTCTTCTCTTCATTGCGGGTCTCCGGACTAAGGCTCAACGGTTTCGCCATTTTACTGGTGTTGGTTGGCGGGGTCGTTGCTGCAGTGGTTCACAAGCTGTTTGCCGTGCCGCTACCGATCATTCTGGGCGTATTCTCCGGGGCGGTCACCAATACACCCGCGCTCGGCGCCGGGCAGCAAATTCTTACCGATTTGGGGTCTGACCCGGCCCTGGTCGATCGCATGGGCATGGGCTACGCCATGGCTTATCCGTTTGGCATCTGCGGCATTCTGCTGGTGATGTGGCTGATACGCCTGTTTTTCCGCATTAATATCGAGCGGGAGGCGCAGGCGTTTGAAAGTAGCCTGGGAAACCAGCGCGAACTGCTGCACACCATGAACGTGGCTGTGTGTAACCCCAATCTGCAGGGAATGGCGATCAAAAATGTGCCGTTGTTGAACGGTGAGGACATCATATGTTCGCGGCTGAAACGCGGCGATTTGCTGATGGTGCCGGCCCCACTTGAGAAGCTGGAACTGGGCGACTATCTGCATCTGGTGGGCAAGCGCGAAAGCCTG
The DNA here is from genome assembly GCF_008830365.1 of Serratia proteamaculans. Taxonomy (GTDB): domain Bacteria; phylum Pseudomonadota; class Gammaproteobacteria; order Enterobacterales; family Enterobacteriaceae; genus Serratia; species Serratia proteamaculans. The sequence continues at coordinate 63,259 of NZ_WBKI01000008.1, forward strand.
GAAAATGCCCGGCTGGTGATTGGCGAGGAGGTCGACGTTTCGCTGTCAACGCGCGGTACAGAGCTGCAGGTGGTGAGAGCGGTGGTGACCAATGAAAAGGTGTTGGGCAGTAAAATCCGCGATCTGAACCTGAAGCAAAAATACGACGTGGTGATCTCGCGCCTCAACCGTTCCGGCGTCGAGCTGGTGGCCGGCAGTAATGTGACGCTGCAATTTGGTGACATTCTCAATCTGGTGGGCCGACCTGAATCGATCGAGGCGGTGGCAGCGATTGTCGGCAACGCCCAACAGAAGCTACAACAGGTGCAGATGCTACCGGTGTTTATCGGTATCGGTCTGGGCGTGCTGCTGGGGTCGGTGCCGCTGTTTATTCCGGGTTTCCCGGCGGCATTGCGTCTGGGGCTGGCCGGTGGCCCACTGGTGGCGGCGCTGATCCTTGGGCGTATCGGCAGCATCGGCAAGCTGTACTGGTTTATGCCGCCCAGTGCCAATCTGGCGCTGCGTGAACTGGGGATCGTGTTGTTTCTGGCGGTGGTCGGGTTGAAGTCGGGCGGCAACTTTGTCGATACGCTGATTAACGGTGAAGGGTTAGCCTGGATTGGCTATGGTGCGCTGATTACCGCTATCCCACTGCTCAGCGTGGGCATACTGGCACGGATGGTGGGCAAGATGAACTACCTGACGCTGTCCGGCATGCTGGCAGGGTCGATGACCGATCCACCGGCACTGGCCTTCGCTAACGGTTTGCACCCGACCAGCGGCGCTGCCGCGCTGTCCTATGCCACGGTTTATCCGTTGGCGATGTTCCTGCGCATTATGTCGCCGCAGTTGCTGGCGGTACTTTTCTGGGCAATGTAAAAAACAGGGCCATGTAAAACGACGGGGCGCCACGCGTGCGCCCCATCTCAACGATCAGCCTGCGTCCTGGTGCGCGCGTTCGATCTCTTCCGCCAGAATTGCCACGCCACGCTCAATTTTCTCCGGATCCGGCACGTAGTTCATCCGCATGCACTGATGGGTATGCGGCCATTCGTGCTCCAGCCCCGGGAAGAAGTAGTGACCCGGTACCATCAGCACGCCGCGTTTTTTCAGGCGCTGATACAGCAGTTCGGTAGTGATTGGCAGATCCTTGAACCACAGCCAGAGGAAAATCGCCCCTTCCGGTTTATGGATCAGGCAGCGCTCCGGCGACAGGTAACGGCGAATAATCTCGATAGTGTGCTCGACACGCTGCTTGTAAAACGGGCGGATCACCTCGTTTGACAACCGCAGCAGGTCGCCGCGTTCAATCATTTCCGTGGCCATCGCCGGCCCGATGCTGCCCGGTGACAGGCTGATGATACCGTTCATGTTGGTCAGGGCGCTGATGGTCTTCTCATCGGCGATCACAATGCCGCAGCGTGAGCCGGGCAGGCCGAGTTTCGACAGGCTCATGCACAGAATGATGTTAGGGTTCCACAGCGGCGTTGCGTCGCTGAAGATAATGCCGGGGAAGGGCACACCATAGGCGTTATCGATCACCAGCGGAATATTGCGCTGTTGCGCCAACCGGTCGAGCTTCATCAGCTCTTCGTCGGTGATCACGTTGCCGGTAGGGTTAGTCGGGCGTGATACGCAAATCATGCCGATGTCATCACCGATGTTCAGGTGTTCGAAATCAACGTGATACTTGAACTGGCCTTCCGGCAGCAGTTCGATGTTGGGCTTGGCCGAGACAAACAGCCCTTCGTCCAACCCGGCATCGGCATAGCCAATATATTCCGGTGCCAGCGGGAACAACACGCGGCGGCGGCTGCCGTCGGCATAGCGACCGGCAAACAGGTTAAACAAGTAGAAAAACGCGCTCTGACTGCCATTTGTCAGTGCAATATTCTGTGGTGATATCTGCCAGCCCAGCTCGTCGCGCAGCAATTTGGCCAGGGCTTTCAGCAGGGCGTCTTTGCCCTGCGGCCCGTCATAGTTACACAGCGCCTCGGTCAGTTTGCCCTGGTCGAGCATCTCCTGACACAGCTGTTTGAAGTAGCTTTCCATCTCTGGAATTTGCGCCGGATTACCGCCGCCAAGCATGATGGCGCCGGGGGTGCGCAGGCCTTCGTTCAGGTCATCCATCAAACGGGTAATGCCCGCGTAACGGGTAAATTTGTCGCCGAAAAGTGAAAAAGTCATAGGTGCAGCTGTATTGTTTTTAGCAGGTAATCCCCCACCATACCGCCAGACAATTTTCGGTGCAATGCGGTTCATAAAACAACCTCCGGGAGCAAATTTCACCCAGTGGTTATTTATCAGCATATTCCGCTGAATTAATATGACCGATCGCCGACCCACACCACCATCACCTTATCGCCGCCGAGCCGGCGGCTGAAGGCGTAATAGTGCGCCGTTTGCTGCGACTGCTGGGTGCCGGCACCGATCGCCGGATGGCGGGCGCGGAATTGTCCCAGACGCTGCCAGTGGGCCAGCAGGGGAGCTTTGTTGCCCTGCAGTTCGCTCCAGTTCATGTCGGAACGGGTACCCTGCAGCGGATCCGAACCGGTCGGGCCAAGCTGACGGCCACTTTCATCACCGTAGTAAATCTGTACCGCGCCGGGGGCCAGCAGCAGCAGATCGGCGGCGCGCTGTTGCAGCGGCAGGGACCCTTTGGCATCGCTGGTAAAGAACAGCCGGGTATCGTGCGAGGAGATATAACTCAACACGTTGAAATCCTGTAGCTTGTCGGCCATCTGTTGATAGGTGGCGTCGATGCTGGAGAAGCAGCCCAGAGCCAGCGACGCCTGATCCTGGAAATCAAAATTGATCATCGCGTCGAAGCCGTTCTGGTAATAGTCGCTTTTCATCACGCCATGTCCCCAGGCTTCTCCGGTCATCCAGAACGGGGCGTTATCCAGCGCCTGCTGCGGATGGGCGGCTTTCCACTCGGCCAACGCCGCCGTGGCACGCTGTTTCAGCAGCGCCAAGGTCGGTTTCTCAACGTGCTTGGCGGTATCGACGCGGAAGCCGTCAATGCCGTAGTCGCGAACCCATTGACTGAGCCAGGTCGTCAGGTAGTCACGGGTAGTGGCACCGGCAATGTCCTGTGCGGCGCTATCGGGTTTGTGGCGATAAAACAGCGGTAGACCGCTGGCACCGGGCGCTTCAGTTTTGATGTCCGGGAGGAAAGCCAGCGACATGGTGAGGTCGTCATAGCCCGGCGAGTCGTAGTCGCCGATATCGGTGCGGATCCAGTTTTTGCCCCACCAGGCGTCCCAACCGGCCTTATCGCTGAAGTTGATGTAATCATTGAAGCTATGCCAGTTTTGACCTGCGCCCGGTCGCCAGTCGCTCCAGTTTTTACCCAGCGTTTTTTCGATCTCCGCACCTTTCAGATATAACGAGCCGAACTGGAAGGTCTGCATATCCGCCAGCGTGGCGTAACCGACGTGGTTCACCACCACGTCAAACAGAATGCGGATCCCACGCTGGTGCGCCTGCTCAACCAGCGTGCGCAGATCTTGCTCGCTGCCCATGTTGGCATCGAGTCGGGTCCAGTCCAGCGCGTAGTACCCGTGATAGGCGTAATGCGGGAAGTCGCCCTTGGTGCCGCCGCCGACCCAGCCGTGGATTTGCTCCAGCGGTGAACTGATCCACAGCGCATTGACGCCGAGCTGTTGCAGGTAATCGAGCTTTTGAGTGAGGCCGGCCAGATCGCCGCCGTGGAAGGTGCCTATTTCCTGCATGCCGTCACTGTGGCGTCCGTAGCTGTGGTCATTGGTCGGGTTGCCGTTCTCAAAGCGGTCGGTCAAGGCGAAGTAGACGGTGGCGTTGTGCCAGTTGAACGGGGCGACTTTCTCGCTGCTTGCCGACTCCAGCAACAGTAATCCTCCGCTGCCTGCGGCGGGTTGCAGGGTGACTTTGCCCTGGTTGACCTTCGCCGTTTGGCCAGAATAGAAATCACGCAGCGTTTCGCCTTCGGCAAAGGTGCCCGAAACGTCAAGCGTGAGCGGCTTGCCGTCCCAGCGTTGGCAGGTGTGTGCCACCGAAGCGGTGGCGGTTTCCGGTGCTGTTTTCAGACTGAGCTGCAACGTCGGCGTTCCGCTGCGGGTGTCGATACGCACCTGATATTCACCGGCGCGGAACAGCCGCCAGCTAACCGGCGGATTATCGCCGCAGGGTTGCAGCGACAGAGTTTGATTCAGTTTGGCCGTGGCAGTTGGCTGCCAGCACTGTTGGTCCTGGTAAATCTTCAGCGGCAGTTCGCCCTTGGGCAAGGTGGCGTGGCTGGTGAACAGGCCGCTGGCGGATTCGTCAAAGGCCGGGAAGCTTTGCAGCGTCCAGCTCGCCATTGCCGCTGGTGACAGCAGCATCAGCAGGGGAAGGGTCAGGCGTTTCATGGCTCTCCTTACGCGTGGCAGGAAGCGTTTTTATTGTAGGGTAATGTCCAGTGTGACTAATGATGAAAAAATAGCCTCATCCCGGCGGGGAATTTCGGGGGGTGGAGAAGGAAGGGGGAGAGGGATAGAACGAAATGGGCGGCGGTAGCCGCCCTTCATGACTATTTCTTCAGCAGCTGCGGATTAACACAGTTTTCTTTGACCGTGCCGGTCAATGCAGCAATCAGGTTGTCGACGGCGCATTCGGCCATACCGTAGCGGGTCTCATGGGTCGCAGAACCGATATGCGGCAGCGCGACTACGTTTGGCAGCGTCAGCAACGGTGAAGAAACGTCCAACGGTTCTTTTTCGAACACGTCCAGCCCGGCAGCGTGGATAGTGCCGTTTTGCAGTGCTTCGATCAGTGCCGCTTCGTCTACCACCGGGCCACGACCGGCGTTGATCAGAATGCCGCTCTTTTTCATCTTCGCCAGTTGATCACGGCTGATCATATGGAAGGTTTCATCGGTCAGCGGCAGCGTAATGCAGATGAAATCGGATTCGGCCAGCAGGGTATCCAGATCGCAGCGGTGGGCGTTAAAGCGTTGTTCCGCTTCTTCATGAGTGCGGCGCGCGTTGTACAGCACCGGCATGCCGAAACCGAAGTGCGCACGTTGTGCCAGTGCCAGCCCGATCCGCCCCATACCGAGGATGCCGATGGTTTTATGGTGCACGTCGACGCCAAACCAGTCCGCCCCGATACTACCCTGCCATTCGCCGGCTTTCACCCGCTCGGCCACTTCCACTACCCGGCGCGCCGTTGCCAGTACCAGACTCATGATGGTATCGGCGACGGTTTCGGTCAGCACGGTCGGGGTATGCATCAGCAGCACGTTATGGGCGTTAAGCGCGTCAACGTCGAAATTGTCGTAACCGACGGAGATGGTTGAGGCTGCACGCAGTTTGGGCGCCTGCTGCAGGAAAGCCTCATCAATTTTACCGCCTGAACCGATGATCCCTTCCGCCTGTTGCAGCGCCTGGCGCAGCTCATCGCGGTTTTCCGGGTTCAGGCCGTCGAAGGCGTGCACGGTGAAGTGCTGTTCCAGCCGTTCACGCAGGTCGGCGGGAATGCTTTTGTATAAAACGATAGAAGGCTTCATCACAAACTCCAGCAATACCCTTCGTCTTTCAGACTGCCGCGTTGTTAACTGCTCGAACTTCCCCCAGTTACTTAAGTCACTGGGGGAAGTTCGTTTGTCGCCTAGCTGCAGCCTGAAATCCATTGGGTATATTCAACAGAAAATAAATTATAACGAGACTAAGCCAGTTGTGGTTGGGCCTCGTTGCGAGCGGGCTTGACGATTAGCGTCAGCACCACCGCCACCAGCAGGGCAATGGCCATAAACATATAAGAAGCTGCCGGGCTGCCGGTAGCGCCGTTCAGGTAACCGACAAACCACGAGCCGAAGAAGGAGCCCAGTGCACCCATACTGTTGATCAGCGCCATGGCGCCACCGGCGACGTTTTTCGGCAGCATTTCAGGAATGATGGCGAAGAAAGGTCCATAAGGGGCGTACATGGCGGCACCGGCAATCACCAGCAGGGTGTAAGAGACCCAAAAATGGTTGGCACCGACGGCGTAAGAGCCGAAGAATGCCAGCGCGCCAATCAGCAACAATGGCCAGACGAACAGTTTACGGTTTTGCATTTTGTCCGAAGCCCAGGATACCAGGATCATGGCGATAGTCGCCGCCAGATAAGGCACCGCCGACAGCCAGCCGGCTTCCACCATACCCATCTGCATGCCGCTGCGCAGGATCGAAGGCAACCACAGCACGAAGCCGTACACACCGATACTCCAGGCAAAGTACTGCGCGCACAGCAAAATCACGTTGCGTGAGCGGAAGGCTTCACCGTAATTACGCACCGCTTTAATGCCTTTCTGTTCTTCTTCCAGCTGTTGCTGCAACGCCAGCTTTTCATCATCGTTCAGCCATTTGGCCTGCGCCGGTTTGTCTTTGGCCAGCACCCACCAGCAGAAGGCCCAGATCACCGCCGGAATACCTTCAAAGATAAACATTTCACGCCAGCCATAGGCGTGGATCAGGTAGCCGGAAACCACCGACATCCACAGCACCGTTACCGGGTTACCGAGGATCAGGAAGGTATTGGCGCGTGAGCGTTCTGATTTGGTGAACCAGTTGCTGATGTAAATCAACATCGCCGGCATGACCGCGGCTTCCACTACGCCGAGGATAAAGCGGATAGCGGCCAGCATGGGGATATTACTGACCATGCCGGTCAGCGAGGCGCAGGCACCCCACAGGATTAGGCACCAGAAAATCAGTTTTTTAACGCTGCGGCGTTCGGCATAGATCGCACCGGGGATTTGGAAAAAGAAATAGCCGAGGAAAAACAGCGCACCCAGCAGCGATGACATGCCTTTGGTGATGCCCAGATCGTCATTGATGCCGGCGGCCGAGGCAAAGCTGAAGTTGGCTCGGTCGAGATAGGCCAGGCTGTAGGTGATAAACACGATGGGCATGATGTACCACCAGCGTTTAGCCGCGAGAGTCGCTTTGTTCATGTTCAGATTCCTCAGTGTTCTCTCAACGCGTCCTGGTTGTAGGGCCAGAGGTACACGTCATGCAGAGAAGTCGGTTAACCGATTATGTTTGTTATATTTATTCAGCCAGTGCCGCGCGGGTCGGCAAACCTTCACTGTCGCCGATGGCCTGGATCGCCAGCGAGCCGATTTTGTTGCCGCGTTGCACCGCCTGTTTCAGCGTTTTGCCTTCCAGCAGGGCGCTAATGGTCCCGACGGCAAAACCGTCTCCCGCCCCCACGGTATCCACCACGTTGCTGACTTTGACGGCCGCGACGGCCGCCTGATCGCCTGCTGCGGTTTTAAACCAGGCGCCGTCCGGGCCGGTTTTGATGATCACCGCCTGCACGCCGCGCTCCAGGTAAAAATCGGCAATGCCTTCCGGCGTTGATTGGCCGGTGAGGATTTGTCCTTCTTTCAGCCCCGGCAGCACCCAGTCGGCGGCAAACGCCAGCTTGTTCAGTTGCTCGATCATCACCTGTTGGCTGGACCACAGCACCGGACGCAAATTGGGATCAAACGAAATGGTTTTGCCCATCGCACGCATTTCACGTGCGGCGTGGTGACACAGCGCCAGCGACTGGCCGGACAGGGCCGCGGCCACGCCACTCAGGTGCAGATGGCGGGCGGAACCGAAATAATCGCGGTTGAAATCGTCCGCCGAAAGATGACTGGCCGCCGAGCCTTTGCGGAAATACTCCACACTGGGATCGGTACCATCGGTGGTTTTTGATTTGATCTGAAAACCGGTCGGGTAATTGCCGTCTACCGTCACCTGCTGGGCGTTAATGCCTTCTTTTTTCAATTGTTGCAGGGTGAAACGGCCGAAAGTGTCGTTGCCGACGCGGCTGACCCAGCCGACGTTCAGGCCCAGACGTGCCAGACCGATCGCCACGTTCAACTCGGCACCGGCAATGCGCTTGGTGAAGGTTTCCACTTCCGCCAGGTCGCCGGTTTGGGTTGCCACAAACATGGCCATGGCTTCACCCAGAGTGACGACGTCCAATGGCGTGCTATGTGCGGTTGTCAGCATTTTCATGATGTTTTACTCCGCGCGCAGCAGGTTAACGTAGTAGCGGGTCACTTCTTCCAGACTGTCGCCCTGCAACGGGAATTCAATGCCGCGTGGCGCATCCAGTGGCAGGCGGGTCAACAGCTCACGCCATTTACCGTCACTGTCATCCAGCGCCACGGCGCGCCAGCCGCGCAGACCATGGGTGGCGGCCTTAACGTGGACATAGCTGACGTGGCGAGCTAAACGTTCGGCAGCGGCGAAGGCGTCTTGCCCCACCCAGTGCCAGTTGGCCATATCGAAAGTCATGCTGACCGGCAAACGGTTATCTTCCGCCGCGTGGAAAAAGGCATTGAGCAGCGACAAAATGCCACAGTCAGGGGTCTGGTCATTTTCAACCACCAGGCTGACCGGATGCTGCTCTAGTGCCACTTTCAGTTCGGTGAAATCGAAGCCCGGCTGGTAGTGGCCCAGAGATAATTTTAACTGGCGCGCATTCAGCGTCTGGGCTTCCGCCAGCAGCGCCAGCAGGTTGGGGTTCAACGTATGCTGTGGGGTAAACAGGGCTTCGGGTGCGGAGTAAACGACGAACAGGTGCTGCTGTTCGATGGCCTGAGCCAATGTCGGCAGGCTCTGTAGCTCCTGGGCAGAAAACAGTTCGCGGCGGATTTCTACGCCGTCGGCGCCTGCACCGGCGATGATCGGCAGTAAAGCGGCCTGGCCGCCGAGCTGCTGGACTGTATCGGTGCCGTAGGCACCGGTCACCACGATAATTTCTCTGGTCATTGTTTTGCTCCTGAGGTGGCGTTATTCCCACCGCTGCTGTTAAGCACAAGTTAAATGGTACCGGTTCCAGACGAAAGCGACAGAATGTAAAAATATGATCGCAATCACGAACCTGAGCAAAAAATAGTCTGAATAAGGCGTTGCAGGAGCGCCGTAAGCCGCGCTCCTGCCGGAGAGAAGGGAATTATCGGGTGGTAGAGCCGCGCACGATCAGTTCGCCGGGGAACATCTGTTCGCTGATTGGTGTACCCAGGCCCTGAATGCGTTGCACCAGTTGCTCAAGTGCCGCATGGCCCATTTGATAGGTGGGTTGTTTCAGGGTGGTAATGCCCACCCCGGCCAGTTCGGCCCATTCCAGCTCGTCAAACCCCAACAGGCCGATATCGCTGCCCCACTGAATACCCAGACGGCGCATGGCGCGCGCCACCTGCAAGGTCAGGGCACCGTTGGCGGAAATCACTGCCTTGCGCATGCCGCGATGACGGGTATTGAAGTCACCGATCACGGCTTCCAGTTGCTTAACGTCGTTAAGCGGTGTTTCGGCCTGTTCGGCCAACAGCCCGGCATGTTGCGCCATGGTTTGGTTGAAGGCATGCAGCCGTTCCAGCCGGGTATTGACCGTGCCGACCGGCTCGCTGAGAAACAGAATGGCTTCGAAACCCTGTTGCAGCAGGTGTTCCGTGGCAATCGTCGCCGCTTCGTGATTGTCGAGGCCGACCACGTCGCAGGCAAAATCATGAATTTTGCGGTCGATCAGCACCATCGGCAGCATCGATTGTTGCAGCGTCGACAGCGCCTCTTCGCGCATGCCAACCGCGTTGACCACGATACCCTCAACCCGGTAGCTGCTGAGCAGTTGCAGGTAGTGCTGCTCCTGATTGACCTCGTTATTGGTATTACACACCAGCAGGGTAAAGCCGTGTTGGCGGCAGGCCGCTTCGATGCCGCGCATCACGTCCACCGAGTAGGGATTGGTGATATCGGCGATGATCAGGCCAATCAGTCGCGTCTGTCCGCCCTTCAGGCTGCGTGCCATCTGGCTTGGCCGGTAGTCGAGCTGGAGGATCGCCTGTTCGATACGCTGTTTGAGATCGTCAGAAAGCAGGTGCTGCTCACCATTCAAATAGCGCGATACGCTGGTTTTACCGGTCTTGGCGGTTTTCGCCACATCGCTGATGGTGGCTCGCCCCGAGGCGCGGATTGCCTTAACACTGCTCACAGCCGATCTCCCCTGTGGTTAATTGCCAAGGAGACTAACACACCCGACGCGGAGCCGGAATGTTGAATGGCAGAGTGCCGGGGGAATCAGAAACGGCGGGGCATAGCGCCCCGCACGGGATTACTGCAGCGGGCTGAGGGTGATCTCAACGCGGCGGTTTTGCGCCTTGCCTTCAGCGGTGCTGTTGGAGGCGATCGGGTTATCCGGACCGGCACCTGAGGTGCGAACGCGGTTGGCTGCTACGCCCTGGGTGATCAACGCGCTGCCAACGCCGTCGGCACGTTGCTGCGACAGGGTCATATTCAGCGCACGGGAGCCGGAGCTGTCGGTGTAGCCGATCACGTTAACCGCGGTTTTCGGGTATTCCTTCAACACCATGGCCACGCCGGTCAGGGTGTTGGCACCCGCCGGTTTCAGGGTGGCGCTGCTGCTGTCGAAGGTGACGTTGTTTGGCATGTTCAGCACGATATTGTCGCCCTGACGGGTCACGCTAACGCCGGTGCCTTTCATTTTGTCGCGCAGTTTGGCTTCCTGCACGTCCATGTAATAACCGGCACCGCCGCCCAGTGCTGCACCGGCCGCTGCGCCGATCAGTGCGCCTTTGCCGCGGTCTTTTTTCGACGAGGACAACATGCCGACGCCTGCGCCCAATGCCGCGCCGATCCCTGCGCCAATGCCGGATTTACCGGCTTCAGATTCCCCGGTGTACGGGTTGGTGGTACAGGCTGACAGCGTGAGCGCCAGGCTCACCGCGCCGGCAATAATCGCAATGCGTTTTTTCATGTTTTATCCTTTGTGGCATCAAAATCTGTGTGCGTCAGTCCAAGCTGGGGGACGCTAAAAAAACCGTGGCCGCCTGGCATGCCAGATTGCGGCGCTACTATGACGCGTATCCTCTCCGGCAGTTCCGGAAAAAAACGTGACAAATTATAAGCGGCTCACGGGCTGCGCCTGTTATCCGACAAAACGGAGGGGAATACCATGCAGCGGATTCTGAATTGAACGCACCCCGGTGCGGGATGCGTTGTTTTTGGCCAGAAGTGACAAAAATCAAACGGTGGCGGACCAGTTCATGATCAACGTATAGGCTTGAGTTTCTTCATTTAACAGGCGCTGGGTCACCTGGAAACCCTGCTTGTGGTAGAACGCACAGGCGCGCAGATTCTGCTGATAGACCTCCAGGCTCAGCCGGGGGTAGCGCTGTTGGACATGCGCCATCAGTGCTTGACCGACGCCACGGCCGTGAAACGCCTGGTCAACAAACAGCGCGCCAATAAAGCGTTGATCCAACACGCTGATAAAGCCGACGATCTCCCCTTGATACCAATACGCCCAACTGTGTGCTCGCGGCAGGTAGTTCTCTCGTACCAGCGTTGCGCTTTCCAGCCAGTAGCTTTCCTTCACGAACGGATGGGCAGCGATGGTGCTGGGCAGCCACAGGGCCATCAGCCGCGGCAAATCGACCGGCTGGCAAGGGCGGATCGCTATGGCTTTGGGTAGCAGAGGCAGCCTGTCAGATGATCGTTCACCAGCCCGCTGGCCTGCATAAAGGCATAACAGGTGGTAGATCCGATAAATTTGAAGCCGCGTTTTTTCAGCGCCTTGGACATGGCGTCCGAGCGTTCGGTTTTCGCCGGGACCTCGCTCAGTTGTTGCCAACGGTTGAGCAGCGGTTCGCCGTCGACAAAGGTCCAGATAAAGCTGACGAAATCTTCACCGGCGGCCTCCATCGCCAGATAGGCCCTGGCGTTGGCGATAATAGCTTCAATTTTGCCCCGGTGGCGGATAATGCCGCTGTCCTGCAGCAGCGTTTCCACCTCTTGCTCACTGATCGCTGCCACCCGCTGAGGATCGAAATTGTGGAAGGCGCGACGGTAGTTCTCACGCTTTTTCAACACGGTGATCCACGAAAGCCCGGCCTGTTGTCCTTCCAGACAAAGCATTTCAAACAGTTCACGCGCATCGGTGGTCGGCGCTCCCCATTCCTTGTCGTGATACTCGAGATATAACGGATCTGCCGTCACCCAACCGCAACGTTCATTGACCATAATGACTGTCCTTGTGCTGTGTTTATTTACAGTAAGCATCGCCCGAAGTGGTGAACTTGGCAAGCCCCTGATTGTTTTATCATCAGCCAGCTTGACGTGGCGAAAAAGCCAGCAATATTTACTAGATGGCCGGTAGCCAAAAAGGCCAATGATAAAAATGTATTTTCCTTCATTTGCTTGGCTCTCAGGAGTCTGTTCATGCCTCTAAAAATAACTCGTATGCCCCGCCCGGCGGTGCTTGCAGTGGCAATATTATGCAGTATGACCACCCCGGTGCTGGCCTACGACCAACTCTACGTCTTTGGTGACAGTCTGAGTGACACCGGCAACAATGGCCGCTTTACCTACGACAGCAATAAGCACCTGTTATACGACGAAGTGCTGGCGCAACGTATTGGTGCCGCGCTGGTGGCATCGGATAACGGCGGTGACAACTATGCCGCCGGCGGTGGCGTGGCGGTACCGGCGCTTAACCCGGCGGATAACACTCAGGATCAGGTGCAGAGCTACCTCAACCGGGTCAATGGCCGGGCTGACGGCGAGGGGCTGTATATTCACTGGATTGGCGGCAACGACCTGGCGGCGGCGGCGTTAAACCCGACAAACGCGCCGGGTGTGGCCTACAACAGTGCTGCGGCCGCCGCAGCGCAGGTTCACTCTTTGCTGAATGCCGGTGCCGGTACGGTGATCGTCCCGACGGTGCCGAATATTGGCTCTACGCCGCAATTGATGGAGCTGATTATCCAGCAGGCGCTGACCCCGGTGCAAAACGCGGCAGTGCAGGCGGCCTACGCCACCCTGAATTCGCTGGCGACACCGGACAATGACTCGCGAACTCAGGCCATCCACCAGGCGCTGACGGCCGCTGCGGCGCAGGGCAGTGCCATCCCGCAGGTGCAGCAGGCGATTGCCACACAGCTGATTGCCGCCTTTGACAGCCTGAGTGCTCAGGCCGGGCAACTGACCGATTTTTACAACCAGAACGAAGACCGCCTGCTGGCACAGGGCAGCGGCAATATCGTTCGGGTTGATGTCAACAAGCTGTTTAGCGAGGCGATTGCCAACCCGGCGCAGTTTGGCTTTACCAATACCGCCGGTATGGCCTGTCCGCCGGGCGTCTCTTCCGCCGTGTGCAGTTCTGCCACGCCGGGTTTCGACAGTAGCCAATCCTACCTGTTTGCCGACCATTTCCACCCCAGCCCGCAGGCGCATCAACTGATTGCCGATTACATTCAGGCGGTACTGGACGGCCCAGCGCAGGTGGTGGCGCTGAATCAGGCGACGGCGGCCATGGCGCGCGACAGCCGCGCCACCCTCGACAGCCGTTTCCAACAGTTACGTAACGGTGATAATCCGCAAGGCGCGCTGGGCGTGTTCGGCGGTTATGCCGGGCAACATTATGACTATTCCTCCAATCTGGCAGCCGGTGACGGCAACGCCACCACCCACAATCTGACGGTTGGGGTGGATTACCAGTTGACCGACGGCTGGCTGATTGGGGCGCTGATTTCCGGCTCCAATGACGATCAGCAGCCCTCCAGCCGCTACGACTATAAGGCGCGTGGCCTGCTGTTTTCGGCCTTTACCGCCCTGGATGTGTTTGAGCACGGCTGGGTGAATGCCGATTTGCATTACGCGACGATGGATTACGATGATATTCGCCGCAGCATGCAGCTTGGGGCGTTAAATCGCACCGAAACCGGCAGCACCGACGGTAAACAGTGGGGCGCACGGGTCACCGCCGGCTATGACTTCCCGGTGACCTCTTACCTGACCACCGGACCGATGGCGCAGTTCGCCTGGGATTACAGCAATGTCTCCGGTTACAGCGAGGACGGTAACGACAGTACCGCCATGCGGTTTAACGACCAGACCTACCATTCGCAAATTGGTGCACTGGGCTGGCGGTTAGACAGCAACTTCGGCCTGTTTAATCCGTATGCCGAGGTGAGCTATCAGCATCAATTTGGTGATGATGTTTATCGGGCCGGCGGCGGGTTGAAATCCACACAAACCTCTTTCACTCGCGACAGTGCCAATCAGGATAAAAACTGGGTGGATGTGACGCTGGGGGCGAACATGCCGCTGACCGATCAGGTGGCGGCGTTCGCCACTATTTCGCAGACCGGTGGCCTGAGCAGCGGCGAACAGTTTATGTATAACGTTGGCGTCAGTGCTCGATTTTGAGTAGTTGATATATCAGTAAGGGGCCCGGACATCTGGCCCATAATCAATACCGGTTGATGTGGCGGATCGCAGATATAACGGTATGTTGATGTTGGCCAATTAAACAGTGTGGGCACATCTATGAGTATGAGGGATTATTCGGTTTGCTATGGATTATTTATGGCGCTGAGTGGGGGGGAATCAACGTTATAATGCGATAATTTTCGCTCTTTGCATGATGAAATACAGTATTTGACTGTACTTTAGTACAACTATCATTCGAGTTTAAAAAACTTTATTGTTATCTCAGAAAAACAAGACACACATAAAAAAAACTGATCCTGAATCAGGATCAGATAGCCAATTTGGCCAACACCAGGGAAACAATTTTAAATATTATTGTTTTATATATTTTGATTGTCAATTTCTTTCTTTCACCCTGTCATTTGATGGGGTGAGGAAGTTATTGGTTTTTTCCTCTGATGGCGAATCGTGTGTCTTCCTCCGTACTTGCTCGTAACTCGTAACTCGTAACTCGTAACTCGTAACTCCTCACTCCGTATGTTGTGTTCTTGTTTATTTTGTAATTAAAATTAACACGACATGTGTCTGCAATTTTTCTAAGATAACCACGATATTTTCCTTTTTTACCTATCCTTTATGAGGCTAAATGGCGATTGTTAATATAAATAAATTCCAATCAGTGATTATTTATATTGTATAGATAATTTTGGTTGTCGATTTTAATAATCTAATCTGACTTTTATCAGTTATGCCGCCAGTAATTTTTATGTTATAATTTTTATTAGCTAAGGATTTTTATTTTTTAAGGAGAGGGTTCAGTGTCAAATTCATTCTTCAATGATGAAACTATCAACACCACCATAAAAAATGATTTGGAAGGTAAACTTAGCGAGTATAGTAACGTGAAGTACGCTTATGCCATAATGAATAAAAGAAATCCGGCGAATTTTGCGATTATTTCTAACGGAACTGAATGGTTTGAGTTTTATACAGAAAACAACTATCAATTTATCGACCCGGTTCTTATTACTGCTTCGCGCCGTATTACTCCTTTCTCCTGGGATGAAAATATAATGATTGATCCAGGGTTAAAATTACCAAGAATTTTTGATATGGCTAAGAATTACAATGTAGTTAATGGCTATACATTTGTGCTGCACGATCATAATCATAATTTGGTGGTGCTTTCTATTATGATTGATAAACATTGCGACTATAATATAGAAGAAAGAATAATAGCCAACCAGGACAAGCTCCAAATGCTGCTAATTACTACTCATGATAAGCTCACTACATTTTACAAGGAAGTTAATAGCCCTACCTACTTTGATAAAATGAACAATAAAGGAATATTCTCGAAGCGAGAGAATGAGATAATTTACTGGGCAAGCATGGGTAAATCCTATCAGGAGATTGCGCTCATCCTGGGGATCAAGCTCACCACAATAAAATATCATATTGGTAATGCCGTCAAAAAATTAGGCGTTACCAATGCCAAGCATGCTATCAGGCTAGGCGTTGAACTACAGCTGATCAGACCCGTGCTTCCTGACGCGGAAGGTTAATGGCCAGGCATCGCGGTCCGGGGTTAAGCCAGGGTGGGCCAAGTTGATGCGATCGACCAATATCTGCTGGTTACGATCGTCAACCGGCATGTAAATCAGGTAAATTCGCTGGTTTTTCTCTGATTGCCCTTGCTCGACTACTGTAATTTCCCAACCGGATCTTTGGAAGATAATCAGCATGGGATGGCTGATAATTGCATAAATCCCTTGGTATTCATAATTTCTTGCATAATTTATCATAGATAAAAAAAGTAGTGAACTGAGCGGTTCATTTTGTAATTTCATCGCCTGCACACGTCCTTTATCGATAAAAAGCCTACTGGCCTCAACAAAGTTACCTTCAGGAAGTTCTATTTTATTAAAATAGGATTTAAACGTGCCAGTAATCATATTGTTGTATTTTGTTTCTATAAATCGCAGACTGCAGACTACCATACTTTCATACATACCAAAAAGGTACGTAGTATGATTATTATCATACTCGTCAAATTCCATATTGTTTTCGCAATTAACAATCCAGTTGAGACGGTCTTTAAATGTCCTCTTTCTTAAAGAGAATAATTCTTTAGATCGGTTATCCGACAGTAGATTGTAATTAACATCAAAGATTTCTATCATTTCTACATCTTCCATAATCGAATTTTAAATTTAATTTTGTCTTACGACAATGCTGGGGTGCGGTAGACAATCCTACCAGAGTCAAGTCGGCAAGTAAATTTTTAGCCTTTGAGGTAAATAATTGATGATTGGTTTTTATAATAAAGTGTTTCTTTTATGTGATGATTGTTATTTTAACAATCACATTTTTGTTTGCGAATTATCTCTTGGAATGTTTCACATGAGGATGTATTTTTAAGCACGATTATTGTCGGTATGTTATCAATTTCGTGAATAATAGAAATGTTATTGTCTGCAGGTACAGAAATTAACTTAATTCGACAGACGCTAACCTGACGGCATCCTTGCCTCATGATTTTGTTGTTATCGCTGCGCTGCGTGCTGAATACCTCGGTGGTGCGGCGAGCTGTCGGCCCCGATCTTTATTTCCGGCTGCAGCAAGGTCATGCACAGCATACTGCAGAAGGACACCACGGCGGTGGCGAAGAACATGGCGCCATAGCCGTGGTGTTGTGCCAGCCAGCCGCTCAGCATCGGTGCGGTGATCGAGGCAATATTGGCAATCGCCAGCGTCATACCGCTGTAGGCGCCTACTGAAGCCTTCGGTGTGACGTCGATCACCACCGACCAATACACATTATTCACCAGCGCATTCAGCGCGTTACCCAGTGTCATCAGCAGAATGATTTCGGTCGGCGTGCTCATAAAGGGGATCAGCAGGAAGCAGGTGCCGGTCAGCAGCAGTGTCACTGCCGCAAATAGATTGCGGGCCAGCCGCAGGTTGCCGAAGCGTCTCAGTAGCGCGTCGGCGATGCGACCGCCGAGCAGAACGGTGAAACAGGCACCACTCCACGGGATCATCGCCACATACCACAGCGAGTGCAGATCGTAATTAAAGGTGTCTTGCAGGTATTTGGGTCCCCAGGTGACCAGCACAAAGGTGACATAGAGGAAAGAGAAGTAACCCAGGGCGTTAAACACCAGCGTGCGGTTGGTGAAGAAAGCCCACCACGGCAGACGTGGTTGCTGGCTGTCTGCGTCCTGATCGGCGCTAATGGCTGCCAGTTCAGCTGCGTTGACCTCCGGATGCTCTTGCGGCGTGTCGGTGAAGAAGCGGGCAAACAGCAGAATGGCGATCAGCGAGAACAAACCCAGCAAAATAAACATGCTGCGCCAGTCATCGGTCAGCAGTAGCAACCCCACCGCCAGCGGAGCGGTCAGCAGCGATCCCACCTGGGTGCTCAGCAACCCGATGCCCAATGAAAACCCACGCTCTTTACGCGGTGCCCAGTTAGCGATGGTTTTGTTCATCAGCGCATAGGCCGGCCCTTCGGCAAAACCGAACATGATACGCAGTGCGGCGAAACCCATGATTGCCGAGCCCCCGAACAGCGCAACCCCCAGTTCACCTGCCCAAGCGGTGGCGATCTCCAGCAGCGACCACAGTGCCCCGGCGATCAGCCAGACCTTTTTAGTGCCGACGCGGTCGGCCAGAAAGCCTCCGCACAGCGAACCAAACAAATAGCCAAAGCCGAAGTAGCCGAGTACGGCACCCAGTTGGGCTTTGTTGAAGTTGAATTCACGAGAGATATCGTTGGCGGCGAAGGAAAGCGCACCGCGATCGACGTAGTTGATCAACGCAATAAAGAACACCATGGCGAAAATACGGTAGCGATAGCGGCTGTCGGTTAAGGTGGTAGTCATCAGCGAACCTCCTGAAATGTTGATTATCAGGACGCAAGCAAGGTTAGTGCCATTCTCGGCGGCCAGGGAGGGCTGGGGTTCGTTATGTATCCGCAGCGTGAAACCGTGCCATGCGGGCGCATTTGCCCCATTTCAGTGCGTAAAAACAGCGCGCTTCTTTGATGATTCGCACTTGTTGCCGGATTCGGGCTGTATATCTTACGGTCAACGGGTATACTGGCGCATCCCATTTAAATCCACTTGTATCGCGTGCGAATTCAACATGCAAAAGTTTGATACCAAGACCTTTCAGGGCCTGATCCTGACACTGCAGGACTATTGGGCGCGCCAGGGCTGCACCATCGTTCAACCATTGGACATGGAAGTCGGCGCGGGAACCTCACACCCGATGACGTGCCTGCGCGCACTGGGCCCGGAGCCTATGGCCACTGCCTACGTGCAGCCATCCCGCCGGCCGACCGACGGCCGCTACGGTGAAAACCCGAACCGCCTGCAACATTACTATCAGTTCCAGGTGGTGATTAAGCCGTCACCGGACAACATTCAGGAACTGTACCTGGGCTCGTTGAAAGAGTTGGGTCTGGATCCGACCATTCACGACATCCGTTTCGTAGAAGATAACTGGGAAAACCCGACGCTTGGCGCCTGGGGCCTGGGCTGGGAAGTGTGGCTGAACGGCATGGAAGTGACGCAGTTCACTTACTTCCAGCAGGTTGGCGGCATGGAGTGCAAACCGGTAACCGGCGAGATCACCTACGGTCTGGAACGTCTGGCGATGTATATCCAGGGCGTGGACAGCGTCTACGATCTGGTGTGGAGCGACGGCCCACTGGGTGTGACCACCTATGGTGACGTGTTCCACCAGAACGAAGTGGAGCAGTCTATTTACAACTTCGAATACGCCGATGTGGACTTCCTGTTCTCCTGCTTTGAGCAGTACGAGAAAGAAGCCCAGTCGCTGCTGGCGCTGGAAAAACCACTGCCGCTGCCGGCTTACGAACGTATTCTGAAGGCCGGCCACACCTTCAACCTGTTGGATGCGCGCAAGGCGATCTCGGTGACCGAGCGTCAGCGTTATATTCTGCGTATCCGCACGCTGACCAAAGCCGTTGCCGAGGCCTACTACGCTTCTCGCGAAGCGCTGGGCTTCCCAATGTGCAAAAAGAACAAGAGCTAAGAGGCAGCCATGACTCAACAGACTTTCCTGGTGGAAATCGGCACGGAAGAGCTGCCGCCGAAGGCTCTTCGTTCACTGGCAGAAGCTTTTGCCGCGAATTTTACCGCCGAGCTCGATAGCGCCAACATCGAGCACGGCGAAGTGAGCTGGTTTGCCGCTCCACGCCGTCTGGCGCTGAAAGTGGCTAATTTGAGCGCTGCACAGGCCGATCGCGAGGTCGAAAAACGCGGTCCGGCCATTGCCCAGGCGTTTGACGCCGAAGGCAAGCCAAGCAAAGCGGCCGAAGGTTGGGCTCGCGGTTGTGGTATTACCGTCGATCAGGCCGAACGTCTGGCGACCGACAAAGGTGAATGGCTGCTGTATCGCGCCCACGTTAAAGGCCAGTCCGCGCAAGCGCTGCTGGCGGGCATGGTCAGCAATTCACTGGTCAAGCTGCCGATCCCGAAACTGATGCGCTGGGGCGATTCCGAGGTGCAGTTCGTGCGTCCGGTGCACACCGTGACGATGCTGTTGGGTGCGGAACTGATCCCGGGCACCGTGCTGGGCATCGATTCTGCCCGTACGGTTCGCGGCCACCGTTTCATGGGTGAAGCGGAATTCACTATCGACAATGCCGACCAATATCCGCAGATCCTGCTGGAGCGCGGCAAGGTGATCGCCGATTACGAAACCCGTAAGGCAATGATCAAGCGTGACGCCGAGCTGGCTGCTTCGACCATTGGCGGCAAGGCCGATCTGAGCGAAAGCCTGCTGGAAGAAGTGGCCTCGCTGGTGGAATGGCCGGTGGTGTTGACCGCCAAATTCGAAGAGAAGTTCCTGGCGGTGCCGGCGGAAGCGCTGGTGTACACCATGAAAGGCGACCAGAAGTATTTCCCGGTGTATGACGCCGCGGGCAAACTGCTACCGAACTTTATCTTCGTGGCCAATATCGAATCCAAAGATCCGCAGCAGATTATCTCCGGTAACGAGAAGGTAGTGCGTCCGCGTCTGGCCGATGCCGAGTTCTTCTTTAACACCGACCGCAAAAAACGTCTGGAAGACAACCTGCCGCGTCTGGAAACCGTGCTGTTCCAACAACAACTGGGCACCCTGCGCGACAAGACCGACCGTATTCAGGCGCTGGCGGGCTGGGTTGCCGGTCAGATTGGTGCTGACGTTAACCACGCCACCCGTGCGGGCCTGCTGTCGAAGTGCGATCTGATGACCAACATGGTCTTCGAATTCACCGACACCCAGGGCGTGATGGGCATGCACTATGCGCGTCACGACGGCGAAGCGGAAGACGTTGCCGTTGCACTGAATGAGCAGTACCAGCCGCGCTTTGCCGGTGATGCGCTGCCAGAGTCGCTGGTGGCCTGTTCGCTGGCGATCGCCGACAAGATGGATACCCTGGCCGGTATTTTCGGCATTGGGCAACATCCGAAAGGCGACAAGGACCCGTTCGCACTGCGCCGTGCTGCACTGGGTGTGCTGCGTATTATCGTTGAGAAAAACCTGTCGCTGGATCTGCAGACCCTGACCGAAGAGGCCGTGCGCCTGTACGGCAGCAAGTTGACCAACGCCAAGGTGGTCGACGAGGTGGTCGAGTTTATGCTGGGTCGCTTCCGCGCCTGGTATCAGGAAGAAGGCCACGCGGTCGACACCATTCAGGCGGTGTTGGCACGTCGTCCGACCAAACCGGCAGACTTCGACGCTCGCGTTAAAGCCGTAACCCACTTCCGTACCCTGGAAGCGGCAGCAGCGCTGGCCGCGGCCAACAAACGCGTTTCCAATATCCTGGCCAAATCTACCGATACGCTCAATGATCGTGTACACGCCTCGGTATTGAAAGAAGCGGCTGAGATCCAATTGGCGACCCACCTGGTAGTGCTGCGCGATAAACTGGAGCCGTATTTTGCGGCAGGCAACTATCAGGATGCGCTGGTGGAGCTGGCAGACCTGCGTGAACCGGTCGACGCGTTCTTTGACAACGTCATGGTGATGGCTGAAGACGAAGCGGTGCGTGTGAACCGTCTGACGCTGCTGAGCAAACTGCGTGAGCTGTTCCTGCAGGTAGCGGATATCTCCGTGCTGCAATAAGCGGTTCTGC
Organism: Serratia proteamaculans; assembly: GCF_008830365.1. Lineage (GTDB taxonomy): Bacteria > Pseudomonadota > Gammaproteobacteria > Enterobacterales > Enterobacteriaceae > Serratia > Serratia proteamaculans. The sequence continues at coordinate 84,618 of NZ_WBKI01000008.1, forward strand.
TGTGAAAAGGCGCCTTAGGGCGCCTTTTTTATTGCTGTTGCCGCAGTGGGCGGTTTTGTGTCAAACCTGTTCCTTTTAACGCTGCCAATAGCTCACCGACTTGGGGGGAGGGCTTTATTTCAGCGATCTGAAATCATGTTCAACATGGTTTCAGATATCGCTATTACTCCCCTTTCACCGAAGAATAAGCCCCGAAAGGTGAATCGCGTATCGTATCGCACTCAGTTGATCTATTCTTATAGGCGCAGGGAGTGCAGAAAAAGGGACGGAGTCCGATGAAAAAGCAGGTTTATAACAGGAGTTATGTCACATGGCGGTAGGGATCCAGAGCAGAAATTTCGCGCGTTGGTTGGCCCCGGTATTGGCATTGTTGGTGGTCATGCAATTGACTGCTTGCGGCGATAAAGAGCCGGAACAACGCAAGGCGTTCATTGATTACATACAGAATACGGTGATGCGCAGCGGCGCGAAAATCCCGACGCTGAGCGAAGATCAGAAACAGAAGTTCGGCAACTATGCCGGTGATTACGCCATTTTGGTCGGTTTTTCACAGCAGTTGTCCAAATCACTGGATGCCAGCCTGACGCCGGCGTTGGATCAAATTAACCAGATCCGCACCGCGCAGGACTACATGAGCAAGCGTGATATGCTGCAACAGTCCGTGGGGGCGCTGAATCTGCTGGGGCAGCAGATCCAGTCAGCCAAGTCACAGGCGGATACCGCCCGGGTCGCGCTGAAGCAACCTGACGACCTGAAAGCGGTGTATAACCAGGCCTATGACAAGATTGTCACCGGGCCAGCCAATGCGCTGATGCCGGTTATTCCTACTACCGCCAGTTTCGTTCAGGATCTGGTGCAGGTTGGGGATTTCCTGCGTACTCAGGGTAATCAGGTGAGTTTTAACAATAACGGCGTGCAGTTCCGTACCTCCCAGCAGGCAACGCAGTACAACACCATGATGTCGAATCTGGTGGCCAAGCAGCAGGATTTACTGAACGCACAGAAAACCGTTTCAAGCGTCACCCAGTAATAGTGTAAACGCAGAAGCCGGCAAACGGCTTCTGCCATTTTCCTCCTACCATTGCTTTCCCTTCCAGTCTTTCCAACAGCTTGCTCACTTCCTGACCGACGCTTCTGTACTACACTTCAATTAATCATCGTTTTCCAATATGTAGTTTTCTTTCATTCATCGCACCGCTATTTCCCGACGAGATGAATGCTCACAGGGAAGAACGTCCCCCAAACCAGGATTCGGTAGCCACTGACAAATAAATTGTGACCAATGTCACAATTCAAAAACAAACACGCAATGTCAATATGTGATGCGTGTCTCATTTTTATCGGTTTTCAGGGCGAATTCAGACCATTGTCTTTTTTTTACACCGAGTAAGTGTGACGCATATCACTATAATCACCCTGCCAATGGGGTGTTGTTGGTGATCTGCATCACAAATATTCGGCAGGTTCGCCGGGCAAAAAACAGCGTGATAGAGTCCATTTAGTAGACAGCACCAACACAGCTGGACCGTTACAACAATAATCACGCGCTCTATTGTCAGCGCGTAACAATAGGGGTGTGTTTTATGTTTTCACCAGACATCAAAGTCAAAGTTCAAAACTTTGGCCGCTTCTTAAGCAACATGGTGATGCCCAACATTGGCGCATTTATCGCCTGGGGTATCATCACCGCGTTATTCATTCCTACCGGCTGGCTGCCGAACGAAACCTTAGCCAAACTGGTTGGCCCAATGATCACCTACCTGCTGCCGTTGCTGATCGGCTTTACCGGTGGCCGGTTGGTGGGCGGCGATCGCGGTGGCGTGGTCGGTGCCATCACTACCATGGGTGTGATTGTCGGTGCGGACATGCCGATGTTCCTCGGCGCGATGATTGCCGGTCCGTTGGGCGGCTGGGCGATCAAGCATTTTGACCGCTGGGTAGACGGCAAGATCAAAAGCGGTTTTGAGATGTTGGTGAACAACTTCTCCGCCGGCATTATCGGTATGTTGCTGGCCATTCTGTCGTTTATGGCGATTGGTCCGCTGGTAGAAGGGTTGTCGCATATCCTGGCTACCGGTGTAAATATCATGGTGACCAACAACCTGTTGCCACTGGCGTCGATCTTCGTGGAGCCGGCGAAAATCCTGTTCCTGAACAACGCCATTAACCACGGTATCTTCTCACCGCTGGGCATCCAGCAGGCGACAGAAACCGGTAAATCCATCTTCTTCCTGATTGAAGCCAACCCAGGTCCGGGTATGGGCGTGCTGATGGCCTACATGTTCTTTGGTCGCGGCAGTGCCAAGCAGTCTGCGGGTGGTGCGGCGATCATCCACTTCTTCGGGGGTATCCACGAAATCTACTTCCCGTACGTGCTGATGAACCCACGCCTGCTGCTGGCGGTGATCCTGGGCGGTATGACCGGCGTATTCACCCTGACCCTGTTGAACGGCGGTCTGGTTTCTCCGGCTTCTCCTGGCTCGATTCTGGCGGTGTTGGCAATGACGCCGAAGGGCGCTTATTTTGCCAACCTGGCGGCTATCGGTGCGGCATTTGTGGTGTCATTTGTGGTCGCCAGTTTCTTGCTGAAAACCTCAAAAGTGAAAGAAGAGGACGACCTGGAAGAGGCGACTCGCCGCATGCAAGAAATGAAGTCGCAGTCTAAAGGCGGCGCAGCAGCTCATGCCGCCGTGGATGGTGACCTGACCACGGTACGTAAAATCATCGTTGCCTGCGATGCCGGTATGGGCTCCAGTGCGATGGGGGCCGGTGTGCTGCGCAAGAAAGTGGCAGATGCCGGGCTGAAAAACATCTCGGTGACCAACAGCGCGATCAACAGCCTGCCGGACGATGTGGATCTGGTGATCACTCACCGTGACCTGACCGAGCGCGCGATGCGCCATGCGCCACAGGCCCAGCATATCTCGCTGACCAACTTCCTCGACAGCAAGCTGTATAACGATCTGACCGAGCGCCTGGTGGCGGCCAACAAAACCACCGATAACCAACAGAAAGTCATCAGCACGCTGGACGACAGCTTTGAAGCGAGCGAGCAAAACCTGTTCCGACTGAGCGAAAGTAACGTGTTCCTTAACCTGCAGGCCAGCGACAAAGAGCAGGCGATCCGCTTCGCCGGTGAGCAACTGGTCAAAGGTGGCTACGTTGAACCGGAATACGTCCCGGCGATGCTGGAGCGCGAAAAACTCACCTCCACCTATCTGGGCGAGTCGATCGCCGTGCCGCACGGCACCATCGAAGCCAAAGACCGGGTATTGCGCACCGGCGTGGTGTTCTGCCAATACCCGCAGGGCGTGCGTTTTGGTGATGAAGAGGATGAGGTGGCTCGGTTGGTCATCGGTATCGCGGCTCGCAATAACGAACATATCCAAGTGATCACCAGCCTGACCAACGCGTTGGATGACGATGGTGTCATCGAGCGGCTGGCGAATACCACCAGTGTGCAGGAAGTGTTGGATCTGCTGGGTGGCAAAAAAGTCGGATAACAGAATCATTTTAAGGGGTGCAGCTTGCTGCACCCTTCGACATTAGAAAGGTAGGAATATGAAAGCATTACATTTTGGTGCGGGAAATATTGGGCGTGGTTTTATCGGCAAGCTGCTGGCAGACGCGCAGGCCGAACTGACCTTTGCCGACGTTAACCAGACGGTGCTGGACCTGCTGAACAGCCGTAAAAGCTATCAGGTTCACGTGGTCGGCGAGCAGGCCCGGGTCGATCAGGTCAACAACGTTAGCGCGGTGAACAGCGGCAGTGAAGAGGCCGTTGCGCTGATCGCCGAAGCGGATATCGTGACCACCGCCGTGGGCCCGCAGATCCTGGCCAAAATTGCCGGGACTATCGCCAAAGGGCTGATCAAACGTCATCAGCAGGGCAACAGCCAACCGCTGAACATCATCGCCTGCGAGAACATGGTGCGTGGCACCAGCCAGTTAAAACAGCACGTGTTCGATGTCTTGCCACAGGATGAGCAGGCATGGGTCGAACAGCATGTCGGCTTTGTCGACTCGGCTGTTGACCGCATTGTGCCGCCGGCAGAAGCAGGCAGCAGCGATCCGCTGGAAGTGACGGTAGAAACCTTCAGCGAGTGGATTGTCGATCAGACCCAGTTCAAGGGCCAGCCACCGGCGATCGCCGGCATGGAGCTGACTGATAACCTGATGGCGTTTGTTGAGCGCAAGCTGTTCACGCTCAATACTGGCCATGCGATTACCGCCTATCTGGGCCAACAGGCTGGCCTGCTGACCATTCGCGATGCCATCCTTGACCCGGCGATCCGTCGCGTGGTGAAAGGCGCGATGGAAGAAAGCGGCGCGGTGCTGATCAAACGCTACGGTTTTGATGCCGCCAGGCACGCCGCTTACATCGACAAAATCCTCAGCCGTTTTGAGAACCCGTATCTGCACGACGACGTTGAGCGTGTGGGCCGTCAGCCGCTGCGTAAGTTAAGCGCTGGCGATCGCCTGATCAAACCGTTGCTCGGCACGCTGGAATACGGTTTGCCGCATGCCAATCTGATCCAGGGGATTGCTGCTGCCATGAGCTACCGCAGCGAGCAGGATCCGCAGGCCAAAGAGCTGGTGGAGCTGCTGGTCAAACTGGGGCCAAAAGCGGCGCTGGCGCAAATTTCCGGCCTGCCGGCGGAAAGTGAGGTTGTAGAACAGGCTGTTGCTGTGTATAACGCCATGCAAAAGTAGATTCGGCATGATGAATCTTCGGGCGCAGCCCATTGCGCCCCTACACCCCGACTTCGGCATTGACGGCGCCACCCAGGCCATTCGAAAAGCGACGATGGAAGAAGCACAGGCATTTGAAAATCAGGTTCTGGAACGACTGAACGCAGGCAAGACGGTGCGCAGTTTTCTGATCGCGGCGGTAGAGCTGCTGGCGGAAGCGCTCAACGTGCTGGTGGTGCAGGTGTTCCGCAAGGACGACTATGCGGTGAAGTATGCCGTCGAACCCCTATTGTCCGGTGCCGGTCCATTGGGTGAACTGTCGGTGCGCCTGAAGCTGATGTATGGGCTGGGGGTGATTTCGCGTCACGAGTACGAAGATGCCGAACTGCTGATGGCGATGCGCGAAGAACTGAACCACGATGGGGAGGAATACCGCTTCGTCGATGATGAAATTCTCGGGCCGTTTGGCGAACTGCATTGCGTGGCCGCACTGCCACCGGTGCCCACCTTCCTGCAGCCTGGTGAGGCGGACGAATCGCTGATCGCCATGCAGCGTCAGCGATATCAGCAGGTATTGCGTTCGACTATGGTGCTGTCGGTCACCGATCTGATTGCCGGCATCGGTGCCAAGCAACCGTCCCGGCTTTCCCCGCTCGGCCGCAATTAAGCAAAGGCCGCGCGCCACTCGTCGAATAACAGCCACAGAGCCGTGGCTGCCATCAACCCCGCCATGACGCCATTAAACACCCGCAGTTTCCAGGTCACGCGCAGCGCATCACGCAGGCGATCGCCCAATATCGCCCATACCAGTACGCAAGGAATGTTCAGGGCGGTGAAACCGGCAATGATCATCAGCGTATGGCTGAGGCTGGCCCCTTCGCGTGGGGTGAACAGAATGGCCACGTTAATCGCCATCAGCCAGGCTTTGGGATTGACTGCCTGAAACAAGGCACCGTTGATTAAGCGCATCGGCTGGGCCTGCTGTTTACCATCCGGCGATGCCGCCCTGAACAATTTCCATGAAAGCCACAGTAGGTAGGTACAACCGATCACCGCCAGCGGAAAGCGAATCATACCGGCTGAACTCAGGATCAGGGCCAGCAGGGTGGTGGTTAGGGCCAATTGCACCGCACAGCCGACGCTAATGCCAAACACCATTGGCAGGGTGCGACGCAGACCAAAATTAACCCCGGACGATGCCAGCAGCAGGTTGTTGGGACCAGGGGTAATCGACATGACTGTGACATAACTGATAAAGGCGGAGTCCAGCATAACGGGTTCCTTTTAAGGCTAAGAAGCAAGGGAACCAGCATAAAACCTACGGGCAGATGGTGACAGAACCAAAAACCCGCTATTGTCATGGTTACAGTTATATCAGATTCGAACTGTACCCATTACCTGGAGACAAACTGTGACCCTGCTCGATGAAATGCCGGAAACGCGTTATCAGCAACTGGCGGATACGCTGGCGGAAGCCATACACCGCGGTACGCTGCTGCCCGGTAGCCGTTTACCTTCGGTGCGCCGCTGCGCGCAGACCCATAGCGTCAGTATCAATACCGTGGTGGCGGCTTACCGCACGCTGGAAGATCGCGGCTTGATAGAAGCACGGCCACAGTCTGGTTTCTATGTGTGCAACACTTTACCGGCGCTGAAAGCCGCCTCACCGACCAGCAGCCGGATAGAGTCACCGGCGGATGACGTACTGGCGTTGATCGACACGGTGTTCGCCGCCCAGCAGAATTCGGCGTTTACCAACCTTTCGCTGGCCTGCCCGCAGACCTCCGATTTCTATCCCGGCGGCAAATTGGGGCGAATGCTTTCCTCGCAGTTACGCCGTCAGCCGAATCTGATTGGCCAATATGCACTACCGCCGGGTAGCCTGAGGCTACGACAGCAAATCACTCGTCGTTCGATGGCGCTGGGCATGCTGCTGGAGCCCGGCGATATCACGCTGACTCATGGCTGCATGGAGGCGCTGCAACTGGCGCTGCGGGTGACCACCAAACCGGGTGATTGTATCGGCCTGGAATCACCGACCTATTTTTATCTGCTGCCGCTGCTGGCCAGCCTGGGGCTGAAGGCGCTGGAAATTCCTACCGATCCGCAGCACGGGCTGTCGCTGGATGCGCTGGAGCTGTTGCTCAATGAGAAGCGGCTGAATGCGGTGATTGCCATGCCGACGGTGCAAAACCCGCTGGGCTGCACCATGCCGCTGGCGGCCAAAAAACGTCTGGCGCGGCTGATGAACGATCATCAGGTGCCCTTGATTGAAGACGGGCTGTACGCAGAGCTGCAGTTCGGCGGTGCGCTGACCCCGGCGGTGAAAGCTTTTGATCGCGACGGCTGGGTGCTGTTCTGCTCCAGCTTTACCAAGACGCTGGCGCCGGACTTCCGCATCGGCTGGATAAGCGGCGGCCGCTTTAACGAGGCATTGCGCAAGCTGAAGGCGGTGTCGTCGATGTCGGAGTCGCAGCTGCTGTCGGAAACCCTGGCGATGTTCCTGGAAACCGGCGGCTACGATCATCACCTGCGCAATCTGCGAAAACGCTACGCTGCCCAGGTGGATGAGGCGCGGTCGCTGATTGCGCGCCATTTTCCACGAGGTACCCGGGCGACTCAGCCGGCAGGCGGTTTTGTGTTTTGGGTAGAGTTCCCGGCCGGAGTCGACAGCGTGGCGCTGTTCCACCAGATGCTGGAGGAACAAATATGCCTGACGCCGGGCACGCTGTATTCCCCCAGTGGCCGCTATCGCAACGCATTGCGGCTCTCCTGTTGTTATCCGTTTAATGCGCGTTACAGCCAGGCGCTGGCGCGTGTGGGTGCCAAAGCCTGCGAGATGAGTGGCTTGCCGCCGGGCATTGCGCAAGACGAGTAACCACGCGCGCATTTTGCTACAATGTGGGCATCATTGATTAGCGTGCCGTACAGGCACAACAGGCCAGAAACCATGAAAGAGATAGAAAAGGCAGAGATCAAGCGCCTTAGCGACCTGCTGGACGCACTGAAGCACAAAGATACCCTGGTAATCCAACAGGGCAATCTTGACCTGATCGCTCAGCACACCAAAGAAAAAGAGAAGATGGCAGCGGAAATCGAGCGCCTGAAAGGTGTGCGCATTGAGAAGCTGAGCGCAGAAGCGCAAAAGCTGAGCCAACTGCCGTTTAGCCGCGAAATCACCAAGAAAGAACAGGCGGACATGGGCACGTTGAAGAAAAACGTGCGCGGCCTGATCGTGGTGCACCCGATGACCGCACTGGGCCGTGAAATGGGCCTGAAAGTGGTCACCGGCTACGCCAAGAAAGCCTTCTGATTGCCGGGGCGCCGTTGATTGTGGCGCCCGGTTTTCAAAGCCTGGTGGTGAAATACGCTTTGGTCTGATAGGGCACAGTCACAGTGTCTTTGCCCTGCAGTTCCCCTTCCTCTGCCACCAACTGCCGAATCTGTTCGATCACCTGTTCCTGCTGCTCGAGCGGCAAGGCGGCGATAAAGCTGGTGGAGCGCACTCGGTTAAAAATCACATCCTCAACCGCACCCTGATGGCCGAGCATAAACACCTGCTCCTGCAACGCATCTAAGCCTTTGAACGGGAAAAGTTTACGCCATTCACCGGTGTAGAAACGCGGCGCGTCGCCTTCGTGACGGTCAACAATCTGATTCAGCTTACGCACCCAACTCACACGTGCATCACGCATGTTCCACACCAGGCCAAGTTTGCCGCCGGGCTTAAGGATACGTTGGATTTCGGCCAAGGCCCGCGCTGTGGCGAACCAGTGGAAGGATTGCGCGCAGACCACCGCGTCGACCGACTCATCCGGCAGCGGGATCGACTCCGCGGTGCCCGCCAGGGTTTTTACCTGCGGCAGTACGGCCGACAGCTTTTCCAGCATTTGTGCCACAGGTTCAACGGCGATCACCTGCGCACCGGTTTCCAGCAGGCGCGGGGTGAACTTGCCGGTGCCGGCACCGAGATCGATCACCGTCATACCGGCGTGCAGGCCGATGGTGTCGCGCAGCCAGGTGGTGATTTCCGGTGGGTAGTCCGGGCGACCTTTAACGTAACGATCGGCATTGGCCTGGTAGCCTTCGGCTGCCGCGTGGTGGATCGAATGAGACGGGGTGTTCATAACTTTACTCCTGCCTGAAAGAGGGGGGCGGAACGACCGACGCTGAACAGTATAGGTCGATGAAAGCTTTTAGCGCTGCATACGGCACCCGGGTTTATGCCCGAGCGGTCTTGTTCAGCGGCCGAGCAAACGGCGATTAAAGTCTTCAAGGCGGCCTTCGCTGATGCGCGTCAGCATGGTTTTGCTCCAGCTGGCGGACAGCCCGGCTACCGCCAACAGGCGGCGATACTGTTCTTCATCAAACGGCATATGCCAGGCGATACCGATGGCTTCGGCAACCGAGACATTGCTGTTGCGTGTCACCAGCTCCAGCGGATGATCGCCGCTGACTTTACCGGCAGACACCACGCGGTACAGCCAGCCACAGCGGCCGCTTTGCTGCATCAGCACCGAGATGTCATCGATATCAAAATGGTAGTTGAGCTTAAAGCACGGAGAGCGCGGTTGGGTGACCTGGATCAGCGCTTCGCCCCAGCGGAAGATATCGCCCATAAATACGTTGTGCTCAGTCAGCCCCAGGGTGGAAATGTTCTCGCCGAAGGCCGGTGCGCAGAACTGTTCTGCCTGCGCCGGAAACTGCTCGCGCCAGTGGTGGTAATGTTCCCGCGGGTAGTGACACAGCGCGCGGTCTGGCCCGCCGTGATAACTTTTTTCCGCCTGTTCGTCGCCTTCCAGGCCGAGTGGGGTCAGCTTGACGGCTCCGTCCACCAGACGTTTGGCAATGCCGCTGGGCCGCCCGCCTTCATAGGGTTGGATAGTGCCGATGTAAACCTCTGGGTGATGCATATGCGCCTCCATGTCTCGCGTCGAAGGTCCAGCATAGCCTGAGTTGGCAGGGAGGAACAATAACCCGCCCGAGAGGTTTCGGGCGGGGGAAATATCAGAAGGTGGTCCAGTTGTCTTGCGCGGCGGTATGAGCCGCCGGGAGGGGGCTGGCCGGTGTTTTGATGGCGGTGCTTTTCACTGCAGCAGGGGCCTGATGCTCCGCCAGTCGGAACACCGAGACGCTCTGCAACAGCATTTCCGCCTGTTCTTCCAGCGAGTCGGCGGCGGCGGCGGATTCTTCCACCAGCGCGGCGTTCTGCTGGGTGGTGTGATCCATTTCGACAATCGCCTGACCAATTTGGGCGATGCCGCGGGTTTGCTCGTCGGAAGCGGCAGCAATCTCCGCCATGATGTCCCGCACATGGGTGACCGACAGAACGATTTGCTCCATGGTATTACCGGTGTTTTCCACCAGGCTGGTGCCGGTCTGTACCCGGCTGACCGATTCGGTAATCAACCCTTCGATCTCTTTGGCTGCCTGGGCGCTGCGCTGTGCCAGGTTTCGCACCTCGCTGGCTACCACTGAGAAGCCGCGCCCTTGCTCACCGGCGCGCGCGGCTTCTACGGCTGCGTTGAGCGCCAGAATATTGGTCTGGAAGGCAATGCCGTTGATCAGGGTGGTAATTTCGGCGATCCGCTGTGAACTGCTAGATATATCACGCATGGTGTTGACTACGCTCGCCACCAGCTTGCCGCCCTGTTGGGCCGTCTGAGAAGCATCGGTAGCCAACTGGTTGGCATGGTGGGCGTTTTCGGCGTTCTGCTTCACCGTGGCGGTCAGTTGTTCCATGCTGGCGGCGGTTTCTTCCACCGCGGCGGCCTGCTGTTCGGTGCGGGAGGACAAATCGGTGTTACCGGCGGCAATCTCTGCGGCGGCGGTGGACACCTGGCTGACCCCCATCTGGATTTTTTCAATCATATCGCGCAGGTTCTGGCTCATCGCTGCCACGGCGTTCAACAACTGACCCAGTTCGTCGCGACGGGTGCTGGTTTGCGCCTGACGCAGATCGCCGCTGGCGATGCGTTCCGCCAGCGCCAGTGTACTTTGCAGCGGCCGGGTGATCTGCAGCGTGATGCGCCAGGCCACCAGCAACCCGGCGATAATGGCGATCAGCGTGGTGATGCCCATCTGCCACTGCGCCGAATTGATGTCGTTATGGGTTTGCGTCAGTTCGTCCTGCATAAAGGCGTTAACCAGCGTGCCCACTTCCTGCGCGCTGTTGCCCAGCCGTTGGCTGATCGCTTGTTCCTGCTGATAGGCCGGCAGGTAGGCTTCGATACGATTTTTGTAGTCGTCGAGCGCGGTCAGCAAGGGTTGCAACAGAGGGCGCTGGGCGTCGCTGAGCCGCCGACTGAGCGCATTGGCCGCGCTGCGTGCATCGTCAATCGCCGCCACCAGCGGGGCTTCAGATTCCGCGCTCAGGCTCAGCAACAGGCCACGGGCCCCGTAGCGCACCAGAGTCAGCTTCTGGTTCAGCTGAATAAAGGCCAGTTGCAGGTCAGCATTGGTGATTTGGCGCTCCACCTGGTTAAGGCTGTCCTGCACTTCCGACATGTTCCAGCTTTGACGTACCGCGTCTTTCGCCGCCACCGCTTGCTCGAAGGCGTTTTGCTGCTGCTGGTATTGGCCGATCAGCCCAACCAAACGCTGCAGGTCTTTTCGGCTCTGGGGATCCCAGTCCAGTTCCTGGCCCTGGTTGATCAGCTTCACCGCGTTTTCGATATTGGTGCGGTTGTTTTTCAGGTATTCCGGCCGGTAGGTTTGGCCGAACAGCGCACGGTTGTATTTGGCCTGATTGATCTCGTCGTTCAGCCGGTTGCTGAAGTCGATGCGATCGGCGCGGGATTCGATAATATGCAGATACTGCGCGCCGGTTCCGGCGATGATTGCCGTCAGCAACAGCATCAGACCAAATCCAAGGCCGAGCTTTTTACCCACGGTGAGATGAACGAATTTTCCTGCCAATGTTTGCAATGCCGCCATAGTGATTTTCCTTTCCGGGCGAACGTCAATTGAACAAACTATCGGCAAAGGAAGGTCAAACTTTAGCGAATTTTGGGCAAAAAAAATGCCCGCATTAAGCGGGCATCTTCATAGCCGGGGACGAATTACTTCTTCGCCGCGAAGCGTGCTGCTGCTTCGTCCCAGTTAACCACGTTCCAGAATGCCTTGATGTAGTCTGGACGTTTGTTCTGATATTTCAGGTAGTAAGCGTGTTCCCACACGTCCAGGCCGACGATTGGGAAGCCTGAAGCGCCGGCAACGGCTTCGCCCATCAGCGGGCTGTCCTGGTTAGCGGTAGAGACCACTGCCAGTTTGTCGCCTTTCAGCACCAGCCAGGCCCAACCTGAACCGAAGCGGGTCGCTGCGGCTTTCTCGAATTCTTCCTGGAATTTCTCAACGCTGCCGAAATCACGTTCGATAGCAGCTTTCAGATCGCCACCCAGGGTGGTGCCGATTTTCAGGCCTTTCCAGAACAGGCTGTGGTTAGCATGGCCGCCGGCGTTGTTACGCATGAAGGTGCGCTTGTCAGCAGGGACTTTATCCAGGTCCTGGATCAGTTCTTCAACGCTGTATTGAGCCAGCTCTGGGTAGGCTTCCAGCACGGTGTTGGCGTTGTTAACGTAAGTCTGGTGATGTTTGGTGTGATGGATTTCCATCGTCTGCTTGTCGAAATGCGGTTCCAGTGCGTCGTAGGCGTACGGCAGGGATGGCAGTGAATAACTCATGATCATCATCTCCAATGGTATAGGGGCGGCGCAATATGTGAGCACCGCGTAAGCAGTCGGATCATTATAGTTATTTAAATGATATTGAAAATGATTATCAATGCCCTACTTGTTGTGTGGTTTTTGGTTAGTCCACAATACGCTGCGGGTGGGTAAACACCGTGGCGCGGCCGGGTTTGCTGAAACCGACCAGCGTCAGGTTGCTGCGCTCGGCAATTTCCACCGCCAGTGAGGTGGCCGCAGAAACCACGAACAGGATCTCGACGCCGCACATGGCGGATTTTTGCACCATTTCATAGCTGGCGCGGCTGGAAGTTAATACCGCACCCTGCTGCCAGTCTTGTTTTGCGCGCACCCCGAGCAGCTTGTCGAGTGCGACGTGGCGACCTACGTCTTCACAGCCACCCAGCAGTTCACCCTGCGGCGAAATCCAACTGGCGGCGTGGGTACAGCCGGTGAGTTGGCCGACGGCCTGCACCTGCTTGAGTTGCCCCAGGGCACGGTCGAGGTTGGTGAGGGAAAAGGTCTGGGTGAACGGTAAAGCAGGCAGCGGGCGAAAAATATCCGCCAACTGTTCGATGCCACACACCCCGCAGCCGGTGCGGCCTGCCATGGCGCGGCGACGTTCTTTTAAACCGGCAAAGCGACGGCTGGAGAGCTCGATTTGCACCTCCAGTCCATTACAAGTTTGGTTAATCTCTATACTGTAGATATCGCGCGGTGACTCAATGATGCCTTCGGACAGAGAAAAACCCAGGGCGAAGGCCTCCAGATCCTTGGGGGTACACATCATCACCACGTGAGAGATGCCGTTGTAGACCAGTGCGACCGGGACCTCTTCCGCCAGCCAATCCTGTTGTGCGGTAGTGAGTTGCCCACGTTGATAAACCTGAGACTGGGTCACCCCGGTGAGCAAGGTCTCATTGATGTCATTGATATGTTGGTCTGGCTTTATATTGTTCACTTAAGTGGCACCTGTCTGTAACAACCACATACACGCTGTGGTAATATTGCCGCGTAAAAACAACAGTAATTTTAGCGCTTCCCGCTTCCAGGGGGAAAGCGCCATTTGAAACAATGTGACAATCGCAAGTGAAAGGAGACCCCCATGCAGGTCAGCAGAAGGCAGTTCTTTAAGATCTGCGCTGGCGGTATGGCAGGGACGACGGTGGCTGCTCTGGGCTTTGCCCCGGAAGTGGCGTTAGCGGAAACCCGGCAGTACAAACTGCTGCGCGCCCGTGAAACCCGTAATACCTGTACGTATTGTTCCGTCGGCTGTGGGCTGTTGATGTACAGCCTTGGTGATGGCGCCAAAAACGCCAAAGAAAGCATTTTCCACATTGAAGGCGACCCGGATCACCCGGTCAACCGCGGCGCGCTTTGCCCGAAAGGCGCGGGTCTGGTCGACTTCATCCACAGCGCCAGCCGTCTCCAGTACCCGGAGTACCGTGCGCCAGGTTCCGATAAATGGCAGCGCCTCAGTTGGGACGACGCCTTCACCCGCATCGCCAAGCTGATGAAGGAAGACCGTGACGCCAACTTCGTTAAAACCAACGAACAGGGCGTGACCGTCAACCGCTGGCTGAGCACCGGCATGCTGTGTGCCTCGGCTTCCAGTAACGAAACCGGTTATTTAACGCAAAAATTTAGTCGCGCTCTCGGCATGCTTGCCGTAGACAACCAAGCACGTGTCTGACACGGACCAACGGTAGCAAGTCTTGCTCCAACATTTGGTCGCGGTGCGATGACCAACCACTGGGTTGATATCAAGAACGCGAATCTGATTATCGTTATGGGCGGTAATGCGGCGGAAGCGCATCCGGTGGGATTCCGCTGGGCGATGGAAGCTAAAATACACAATAAAGCCAAGCTGATCGTCATCGATCCGCGCTTTACCCGTACCGCATCGGTGGCGGATTTCTATACGCCGATCCGTTCCGGGACCGACATTGCCTTCCTGTCGGGCGTGTTGCTGTACCTGATGACCAACGACAAGATTAACCGCGAATACGTCCACGCCTATACCAACGCCAGCCTGCTGGTGCGGGAAGACTTTACCTTCGAAGACGGCCTGTTCAGCGGTTATGACGCGGAAAACCGCAAGTACGATAAAACCACCTGGAACTACCAGTTCGACGAAAACGGCTTCGCCAAGCGCGATCTGACGCTGCAGGACCCGCGCTGCGTGTGGAACCTGCTGAAACAGCACGTCAGCCGCTATACGCCGGAGGTGGTGAACAACATTTGCGGTACGCCGACCGAAGATTTCATCAAGGTCTGTGAATACATCGCCGAAACCTGCGTGGCGGATAAAACCGCGTCGTTCCTGTACGCCCTGGGCTGGACTCAGCACTCGGTCGGCTCGCAGAACATCCGCACCATGGCGATGATCCAGCTGTTGCTCGGCAACATGGGCATGGCGGGCGGCGGCGTCAACGCGCTGCGCGGCCACTCCAACATTCAGGGTCTGACCGATCTGGGTCTGCTGTCTCAGAGCCTGCCGGGCTATATGACGCTGCCGTCGGAGAAACAGACCGATCTCGACACCTACCTGAAAGCCAATACGCCGAAGGCGCTGCTGCCGGGCCAGGTGAACTATTGGAGCAACTACCCGAAATTCTTCGTCAGCATGATGAAGAGCTTCTACGGCGACAAGGCGCAGAAGGACAATGGTTGGGGCTTTGACTGGTTGCCGAAGTGGGACAAAGGCTACGACGTGCTGCAGTACTTCGAGCTGATGTCACAAGGCAAGGTCAACGGTTACTTCTGCCAGGGCTTCAACCCGGTGGCGTCGTTCCCGAACAAGAACAAGGTAGTGGCCTCGCTGTCAAAACTGAAGTTCCTGGTGACCATTGATCCGCTCAATACCGAGACCTCCAACTTCTGGCAGAACCACGGCGAGTTCAACGACGTTGATCCGTCGAAGATTCAGACCGAAGTGTTCCGCCTGCCGTCCACCTGCTTCGCCGAAGAAAACGGTTCGATCGTCAACTCCGGGCGCTGGCTGCAGTGGCACTGGAAGGGCGCGGATGCCCCGGGTGAAGCGATGAACGACGGGGAAATCCTGGCGGGTATCTTTATCCGTCTGCGTGAGATGTACGCGCGTGACGGCGGTGCGGTACCGGAACAGGTACTGAACATGACCTGGGATTACCTGACGCCGGAAAATCCTGCTTCGGAAGAAGTGGCGATGGAAAGCAACGGTAAAGCGCTGGCGGATGTGCTCGACGCCGACGGCAAAGTGTTGGCGAAAAAAGGTGAGCAGCTCAGCACCTTTGCCCATCTGCGTGACGACGGCACGACGGCCAGCGGCTGTTGGATCTTCGCCGGTAGCTGGACGCCGGCCGGTAACCAGATGGCGCGGCGCGATAACGCCGATCCGTCCGGCCTCGGCAATACGCTGGGTTGGGCCTGGGCCTGGCCGCTCAACCGCCGCATTCTGTACAACCGTGCGTCGGCCGATCCACAGGGCAAGCCTTGGGATCCCAAACGTCAGTTGCTGGAGTGGGACGGCACCAAGTGGGGCGGGGTGGATATCCCGGACTACAGCGCCGCCGCACCGGGCAGTGACGTTGGGCCATTCATCATGCAGCCGGAAGGCATGGGCCGCCTGTTCACCACAGATAAAATGGCCGAAGGGCCGTTCCCGGAACACTACGAGCCGTTTGAAACGCCGCTCGGCACCAACCCGCTGCACCCGAACGTGGTTTCCAACCCGGCGGCAAGGGTGTTCAAGGACGATCTGGCGGCAATGGGCACGTCCGACAAGTTCCCGTACGTAGGGACCACTTATCGCCTGACCGAGCACTTCCACTACTGGACCAAGCACGCGGTACTCAACGCCATCGCGCAGCCGGAACAGTTTGTGGAGATTGGCGAGAAGCTGGCGGAGAAAAAAGGCATTCAGCACGGCGATACGGTGAAGGTCAGTTCCAACCGCGGCTTTATCAAGGCCAAGGCGGTGGTGACCAAGCGTATCCGCACCCTGCAGGTGAATGGGCAAGACGTCGACACCATAGGTATCCCGATCCACTGGGGTTACGAAGGGGTGGCGAAGAAAGGCTTTATTGCCAACACGCTGACGCCGTTTGTCGGTGATGCCAATACGCAAACGCCAGAGTTCAAGGCGTTCCTGGTCAACGTGGAAAAGGTGTAACGGAGACGAATTATGGCAATGCAATCTCAGGACATCATTCGTAAATCCGCCACCAATGGCTTCACGCCGGCGCCTCGCGCCCGTGACCACCAGGAGGAAGTGGCCAAACTGATCGATGTCACCACCTGTATCGGCTGCAAGGCCTGTCAGGTGGCCTGTTCCGAATGGAACGACATCCGCGATGAAATCGGGCATAACGTCGGGGTGTATGATAACCCCGCCGATCTGACCGCCAAGTCGTGGACGGTGATGCGCTTCTCCGAAGTGGAGGAAAACGGCAAGCTGGAGTGGCTGATCCGCAAGGACGGCTGCATGCACTGCGCCGATCCGGGCTGCCTGAAGGCCTGCCCGTCGGAAGGGGCCATCATCCAGTACGCCAACGGCATCGTCGACTTCCAGTCCGAGCACTGCATCGGTTGCGGTTACTGCATCGCCGGTTGCCCGTTCGATGTGCCGCGCATGAACAAGGACGACAACCGGGTGTACAAGTGCACCCTGTGTGTCGATCGCGTTGATGTCGGCCAGGAACCGGCCTGTGTGAAGACCTGCCCGACCGGCGCTATCCATTTTGGCACCAAGGACGCCATGAAGGAGATTGCCGCCGAGCGCGTCAGCGAGCTGAATACCCGTGGTTATCAGAACGCCGGTCTGTACGATCCGGCGGGCGTGGGTGGCACCCATGTGATGTATGTGCTGCACCATGCCGACAAACCGCAGCTGTATCACGGTTTACCGGATAACCCGACCATCAGCCCGGCGATCACGTTCTGGAAAGGCGTGTGGAAACCCCTGGCGGCCATCGGCTTTGCCGCCACCTTTGCAGCGAGTGTGTTCCACTATGTCGGCGTCGGTCCAAACCGCGTCGAAGAGGAAGGCAACGACGAACTGCACGATGAGGAGACGCGCAAATGAGGAAGGAAAAGCGTATTCAGCGCTACAGCGCGCCGGAGCGGATTAACCACTGGATTGTGGCGTTCTGCTTTGTGTTCGCCGCCATCAGCGGGCTGGGGTTCTTTTTCCCCTCCTTCAACTGGCTGATGAACATTTTCGGCACGCCGCAGTTGGCGCGCATTCTGCACCCCTTCGTTGGGGTGATTATGTTTGCGGCCTTCCTGCTGATGTTCCTGCGCTACTGGAAGCATAATCTGATTAACCGCGAAGACATCGTCTGGGCCAAAAACATCCAAAAAATCGTCATGAACGAGGAAGTGGGTGACACCGGGCGTTATAATTTCGGACAGAAGTGCGTATTCTGGGCGGCAATCATTAGCCTGGTGCTGCTGCTGGCCAGCGGTGTTGTGATCTGGCGGCCGTACTTTGCGCCATCTTTCCCGATACCGCTGATCCGCATCGCGCTGCTGGTGCATTCGCTGGCTGCGGTGGGGTTGATCATCGTGATTATGGTGCACATTTACGCCGCGCTGTGGGTAAAAGGCACCATTACCGCCATGGTGGAAGGCTGGGTGCCGGCGGCCTGGGCTAAAAAACATCATCCGCGTTGGTACCGAGAGGTCCGCGAGAAACAACAGGAAGACAAACCCTGATGAGCATCCGCATTGTTCCTAAAGAGCAACTAGGGGCACAGCGTGAGAAGTCCACAACGGCGGAAACCATCCCGCCGTTACTTTTCGCGAATCTGAAAAGCCTTTACAGCCGCCGTGCTGAACGCCTGCGCAAGCTGGCGACCGACAACCCGCTGGGCGACTACCTGAACTTCGCCGCCCAACTGGCCGAGGCGCAACATCATGCGCTGCACGACAACCCGCTGACGTTGGATTTGACCGACGCGCTGCAGCAGAGTGCCGCCAGCGGCAAACCGCCGCTGGATCTGAGCATCTACCCGCGTAGTGAACACTGGCACAAGCTGCTGGCTTCGCTGATTGCCGAGTTGCGCCCGCAGGCGCCGGAA
The DNA here is from genome assembly GCF_008830365.1 of Serratia proteamaculans. Classification (GTDB taxonomy): domain Bacteria; phylum Pseudomonadota; class Gammaproteobacteria; order Enterobacterales; family Enterobacteriaceae; genus Serratia; species Serratia proteamaculans. Next base: position 103,057 of record NZ_WBKI01000008.1, read on the forward strand.
CACATTCTGGCGGTGCTGGATAACCTGGAAAAGGCCTCGTCGCACGAACTGGAACTGCTGGCCGATGCCTTGCTTAACCAGGACTTCGGCAAAATTGGCAGCGAGAAAGCGCCGTTTATCTGGGCTGCGTTGTCGCTCTACTGGGCGCAGATGGCCGGGCAAATCCCTGGCAAAGCGCGTGCGGAATATGGCGAACACCGCCAGTTCTGCCCGGTATGCGGTAGCATTCCGGTGTCCAGCGTGGTGCATATCGGTACCGTCAGCGGCCTGCGTTATTTGCACTGCAACCTGTGCGAAAGCGAATGGCACGTGGTGCGGATCAAATGTAGTAACTGTGAGCAAACGCGCGATCTCAACTATTGGTCGCTGGACAGCGAACTGGCGGCGGTGAAGGCGGAAAGCTGCGGTGACTGCGGCACTTACCTGAAGATTTTGTATCAGGAAAAAGACCCGCAGGTTGAAGCGGTTGCCGACGATTTGGCCACGCTGGTGCTCGACGCCAAAATGGAAGATGAAGGCTTTGCCCGCAGCAGCATCAACCCGTTCCTGTTCCCGGGGTCGTAATCTCTGACATATTGGGCTGAATGTATTCGGCCCTTAGCATTTACCGGATGATTAATTTCGGATTGGGCTTCTGGCTTTCGCCCGGGCGAGTTGCTACGTTTACGCTATGACGCGCGAAGCGAAAGGAAAGGGATTGACGATGTTGAAGACCATTGCGAAATTGACGGCGGTTGCAGTTTTGACCCTTGGGCTGGCGGCCTGCGACAACAAGGACGACACCAAGCCGGAAGTGCCGAAGCCGGATACCAAACCGACCGTCACTCAACCTGTACCGCCACCGCCGGTGGTGGAGACGCCCCCCGCGCCCCCTCCGGGCCTGAAAGTCTCGATGCAAAAGGGCAAGATTACCTTTGAGTTACCGTCGGGCTTTAGCGATCAGACCGAGAACAGCGGCATCATCAACGACAGCAAATCCACCATTCAGCGCTTCCTGGACGGCAAATCGCGTCAGAGCACCGTTTCTTCCGAAGTGATCCCACCGGACGATATGAAGCTCAACAGCAGCGATAAAATGCTCAAAGATCTGACGCAGAGCATCATCACCGAGCTGGCCGACCGTTATCAAAATATCCAGACCACCAAAGAAGAGAACTTCACCGTCGGTAAGCAGAAATTCCGCCGGGTGGATACAGAGCAGAGCATTAACGGGCAGAAGGTGGTGTCTACCATCATGCTGACGGTGCTCAACAAGCGGGTGGTGACGCTGCAAATGTTGTCGCCGGCCAAAACGCCGGAGGCGCATCAGGCGCTGGTTCAGCAGGTTATCGACACGCTGGCGGTGAAATAACACCGCTGTGGTTTGCAAACCGAGGGGAAGACTGATGAAGCTTATTGGCAGTTACACCAGCCCTTTTGTCCGCAAGATTTCCGTGATGTTGTTAGAAAAAGGGATCGCGTTCGAATTCGTTAACGATCCGCCGTATGAGCCGGGCAGTCGGGTGGTGGAGCTGAATCCGCTCGCCAAGGTCCCGGTGCTGGTGGCCGAAGACGGCGCCGTCTTTTACGACTCGCGGGTGATCGCCGAATACCTCGAACTGCTGTCGGTGGCCCCGGCGTTTTTGCCCGCCGATCGCGCGGCAGCGCTGCGCATCCGTCAGGTGGAAACCCTGGCGGATGGCGTGACCGAGGCCGCTGCCACGCTGTTTCGCGAGAGCAAGCGGGCGCCGGAAAAGCAGGACGAAAACTGGATCCTGCGCCAGCGCGCCAAGCTGACGCACGGACTGGACGCGCTGGAAAAGCTGGCGCAAGAAAAAACGCTGCTGAACACCGACACGCTAACGCTGGCCGATATCGCCACCGGCTGTGCGCTGGGTTACCTTAATTTCCGTCGCATCATGCCTAACTGGTGTGTTGAGCGACCGGCGTTGATCAAGCTGGCCGAACGGCTGTTTGCCCGCGAAAGCTTTGCCCGCACCTCGCCCCCCTGATCTCCCTCACCCCGCTGCAGCGGGGTTTTGCTTTATGCCGAGACCACTACATTAAAACCGAGCGACCATGAGCACTGAATCCCAGTATCTTTACAGCCAGTTACCCGCAATTGACCGCCTGCTGCGCGATCCCGCTATTGAACCGCGGGTGGAACAACATGGCCAGACGCTGATTAGCGACCTGCTGCGCCAACTGCAACTGCAGGCGCGTGAAACCATTAAACAGCATCAACGGCTGCCCGACTGGTGCGCCGATTGGCCGCAGGCGCTTGGCGCAGCGCTGGCACAACGGCAGCGCACGGCGTTGGCACCGGTATTCAACCTGAGCGGTACCGTGCTGCACACCAATTTGGGCCGTGCCCTGCTGGCGCAACCGGCGATTGAGGCAGTGACGCGCTCAATGGGAGAGCCGGTGACGCTGGAATACGATCTGGATGGCGCCGGGCGTGGGCATCGCGATCGCGCCATCGCGGATTTATTGTGTCAGTTGACCGGCGCGGAAGACGCCTGCATCGTCAATAACAATGCGGCAGCGGTGCTGCTGATGCTGGCGGCAATCGCACCCGGCAAGCAAGTGGTGGTGTCGCGCGGTGAACTGGTGGAAATTGGCGGTGCATTTCGCATACCTGACGTGATGCGTCAGGCAGGCTGCCAGTTGGTGGAGGTGGGCACCACCAACCGCACCCACCTGAAAGACTACCGTAACGCCATTAACGACCAGACCGGGTTGCTGATGAAGGTGCATACCAGCAACTACAGCATTCAGGGCTTTACCGCCGCGGTGGACGAAGCCGAACTGGCGCAGCTCGGTGCAGAGCACGGCCTGCCGACCGCCACCGATCTGGGCAGCGGCTCACTGATTGATATGGCGCAGTACGGCCTGCCGGCCGAACCTATGCCGCAGCGGTTGCTGGCCGCCGGGGTTGATCTGGTGACCTTCTCCGGTGACAAACTGTTGGGCGGCCCGCAGGCCGGTATCATCGTCGGTAAAAAGGCGCTGATTGCCCGACTGCAGCAGCATCCTTTGAAGCGTGCGCTGCGCGTTGGCAAGCTGACGCTGGCAGCGCTGGAGGCTACCTTGCGGCTCTATCAGCAACCCGAGCTGCTGGCACAACAACTGCCGACGCTGCGATTGCTGACTCGCCCACAGCAGGCGATGCAGCAGGCTGCCGAACATCTGTTACAGGTGCTGACGCCACAATTTGCCGGGCATTTCCAACTGCGTGCCGAGCCCTGCTGGTCGCAGATTGGCAGCGGCTCGTTGCCGGTGGATCGGTTGCCGAGCTATGCATTGACCTTTACGCCGCAGGACGGCCGCGGCGCGACGCTGGAGGCACTGGCGGAACGCTGGCGCCGTCTGCCGCAGCCGGTGATTGGCCGAATTAACGACGGCAGGCTGTGGCTCGATCTGCGCTGCCTGGAGCAGGAAGAGGCGTTGATTGAGGTATTGAGCGCATGATTATTGCTACCGCAGGCCATGTCGACCATGGCAAGACCACCTTGCTGCAGGCGATCTCCGGGATCAATGCCGATCGCCTGCCGGAAGAAAAACGTCGGGGCATGACCATAGATCTGGGCTACGCCTACTGGCCGCAGCCCGATGGTCGGGTGCTGGGCTTTATCGATGTGCCTGGCCATGAAAAATTCCTCGCCAATATGCTGGCGGGCGTTGGCGGCATTGACCATGCGCTGCTGGTGGTGGCCTGCGACGACGGTGTGATGGCGCAAACCCGCGAGCACCTGGCGATCTTGCGCTTGAGCGGCCGCCCGGCATTGACGGTGGCGCTGACCAAGGCCGATCGGGTGGATGAGGCGCGTATTAATGAGGTACGGCGGCAGCTTGGCGAAGAACTGGCCCGCCAGGGTTGGTATCAGGTGCCAATGTTCGTCACTGCTGCGCTACAGGCGCGGGGCATTGATGCACTGCGTGCGCACCTGTTGGCGTTGCAGCCAGACAAACATGCGTTAACCCGTCGCTTCCGTCTGGCGGTGGATCGCGCGTTCAGCGTGAAGGGTGCGGGTCTGGTGGTGACAGGTACTGCGCTGGGTGGGCAGGTGGCGGTGGGTGACTCACTGTGGCTGACCGGTGTCGATGCCCCGGTGCGGGTACGAGGTTTACACGCTCAAAATCAGCCGGTTGAGCAAGCGCAGGCCGGGCAGCGTATCGCGCTGAATATCAGTGGTGACGTCAGCAAGGAACAGGTGGTACGCGGTGACTGGCTGCTGGCACAAAAGCCGCTGGCCGCTGCCGAACGCATTCTGGTCGCACTGGATGCCGATCAGCCGATACGGCACTGGCAGCCACTGCATTTGCATCATGCCGCCAGTCATATCACCGGGCGAATTTCGCTGTTGAATGAAGGCTTGGCTGAGCTGATCCTTGATCGCCCGTTGTGGTTAGCGGAAAACGATCGGCTGGTGCTGCGAGATATTGGCGCACGCCAAACGCTGGGGGGAGCCAGGGTGCTGAGTTTGACGACGCCGAAGCGTGGCAAGCGCCAACCTGAGTATCTGGCCTGGCTGGCAGCACTGGCACAGGCTGACGACGACCGACAGGCGCTGGCGTTGCATCTGCCTAACGGCGCACTGGATCTGGCCGCTTTTTCCTGGGCACGGCAACTGACCGAAGGCGAGCTGGCGTCGCTGTTGGCGGGCTGTGAGTTGCTGATTAGCGGCAATATGGCGCTGGCGCAGGTGAATGCCCAGCAGGGCCAACAGCGTCTATTACAGGTATTGGCCGAGTATCATCAGCAGCACGCCGATCAACTCGGTCTGGGGCGGGCACGCCTGCGGCGTATGGCCTTGCCTCAGCTTGCTGAACCGCTGGTATTTATGATGATCGATCGGCTGCTGGCCGAGGGGTTTATACACAATACGCGGGGCTGGTTGCACCTGCCGGAGCACGGTCTGGCGTTCAGTGCTGAAGAGCTGGCTCTGTGGGTGCGTATCGAGCCATTGTTCGGCGACGAGGCTTGGTGGGTGCGCGATCTGGCGACCGAATTGGGCGAGGATGAGGCCCTGGTGCGGGCGACGTTGCGTAAAGCGGCGCAGTTGGGGTATGTCACGGCTGTAGTGGTGGATCGTTACTACCTAAGCCGACGCATAGAACAGTTCGCCGCGCTGATCCGTGAGCTGGATGTGGAGCAAGGCAGTGCCAACGCCGCCGATTTTCGCGATCGGCTCGGTGTGGGCCGCAAGCTGGCGATCCAGGTATTGGAGTTTTTTGACCGCAGCGGTTTCACCCGCCGCAAAGGTAACCAGCACCTGCTGCGCGATAGCGGTCTTTTTGGTGGGTAAGCGGGGCAATTGCCCCGCTTGGATTACAGTGCAGCGTTAGGCGTCGGCGTTGCGTCGCCGCTGCGGCGTTTGCTGAGGAACAGCGCCACCAGCGCCAGCCAGCACAGGCCGCTAATCAGGTTGAACAGATTGAACAACCCGCTGCCGCCCCAGACGTAGGCCACTTTCGCCATCTCAATTCCGACAGTGAATACCATCATGCTCAGCATGCCCATGGTGGCGGAAACCGTGCCTTTGCTGACATTGCTTGAGAACAGCGTCAGGCGGTACAGCCCGGCGTTGGCCAGCCCGATACCGTAAGCGTACAGACTCAGGCCCGCAGTCATCCACAGATAGGCGTGAGTTGAGAACAGAGTGGCCAGCGCCGCGATCAGCAGCCCCAGCATCATTGGCCCTGCGCCCAGTTTGATCAACCGTTGGACGCTGTTCTTGCCGGTCATCCGCGCCAGCGTCAGGTTGCCGAGGATCAGCGCACCGAACACCGGAATTTGCAACAGGCCGTAATCCAGCGTCGACAGCGACTCGCCACTGATCAGGATCACCGGTGATTGGGCAATCCAGGCCAGCAGCGGCAGGCTGGCGAAGCCAATGGCCAACGCACCGCAGACAAAGCGACGGTTGGACAGCACCTGGCGATAGTCACGCCACAGGTTGGCGGCCGAGAGTTTCTCACCCTGCAGCGACGCGGTTTCCGGCATCGCTTTCCACAGGCCGTAGAAGGCAAAGGCCGCCAGCGCCGCAAACAGCACGAACATGCTTTGCCATGGCGCGACGTGGATCAGTGCTGCACCGGCCAGCGGCCCGAGCAGCGGGGCGATCAGTGCCACGTTGGCCATCAGCGCGGTGATTTTTATGCACACCGATTCCTCAAAGGATTCCTGTATCGTGGCGTAGCCCACCGCACCGATAAAGCACAGGCCAATCCCCTGCAGGAAACGCATAAAGATAAACTGTTCAATGCTGGTCACCAGCAAAATCGCCAGGCAGGCGACGATAAAGAACGCCACGCCAGCCAGCATCACCGGGCGACGGCCACGGCGATCCGACAACGGCCCCAGCAGCCATTGCAGGAAAATACCGCCGGCCAGATAGGCGGTCATGGAGGTGGGCACCCACTCTTCACCGGCGTTGAAATCGGCCACCACCGCCAGCATGCCAGGCTGGATCATATCGTTGGCGATATAGGTGGCGAATTCGAACAGCACCAGACACAGAGGGAATAAAAGCGCCTGTCGACCCAAGCGAGTCGCAGGTGGTAATGTTGTTTTCATATTTATCGTACTGAAAGTAAAGAAGAAATAAGGAACTGTCAGGGCGGGAAGCGCTATCTGAGCGAGTTGTGGCGGCTATTTTGCCGCCAATTGTTCACCTTGGCAATCATAAGGTGTCGTTTCAGCACATTCTGATATTACCCGTCAGGGTTGCCACCCACACTTTCGCTGGTTAACCTCCTTTTAACAGACGAAGATGACAATATTGCGGGCGACCTTTTGAGTAATAAAATTGGCTGGATAGATAACTTGCGCGCGGTGGCGTGCATGATGGTGGTGATGATCCACGCGACCACCTATTACGTCACCAGCGGGGTGGCGGTGGGGGAACACAACTGGGATATCGCCAACCTGTTGAATTCGATGTCGCGCGTCTCGGTGCCGTTATTTTTCATGATTTCCGGTTATCTGTTTTTCGGTGAGAAAAGCGCCGGTAAGAAACATTTCATCCGCATTGGCTGCTGTATCTTGTTCTACAGCGCCATCGCGCTGATCTATATTGCAACGTTCACCAAGATTGGCTTCTGGCCGTCGCTGCGTGGCATGTTGCTGAAACCGGTGTTCTATCACCTGTGGTTCTTCTATGCGATCGCGGTCATTTATTTGCTGTCGCCGCTGATCAACGTCAAACCGGTATCGCGCCGCTATCTGGCCGCTGTACTGGTGATCCTGGCGGTGATCGCCAACCCCAATACCAGCCCGCTGGCCCTGGGCAATGCGCACCTGCTGCCGGTGAATCTGTATATCTATGGAGACACTTTCTATTACCTGCTGTATGCGTTGGCCGGCCGGGCGATTGGCATGATGGACACCCAGGGACGTGGCATCAGTTGGCTGGCGGCGTCAGGTTTTGTGTTTAGCGTGGCGTTGATTATTCACGGCACCAAAAGCCAGATGTTTATTAACGGTAATTTCGCCGATACCTACTACATCTACTGCGGCCCGCTGGTGTTTATCGCGGCGGTATCACTGCTGATCTGGTTTAAAAACTGTCTGCCGGAGCCGATTGGCTGGTTGGGCGTTTTTTCCCGCCATTCGCTGGCGATCTACGGTTTTCACGCCATTATCGTTAACTTTATGCGTAACCGGCACCTGGAACTGACGGCTCATCCATTGCTGGATATCTTCTGGGTGTTCGGGGCGGCGTTGGCACTCAGCCTGCTGTTGTCGATAGGGCTGCAGAAAATAGACCCTCGACGGCTGGTGTCATAGCTCGGCTAAACCGCGCTGTTGGGCGCGCCTCAGTTGGCGGCCGGAGGAGAACCCCGCAGCCAAGGCCGCTTTCTCCAGCCCATAGCCTTGCTGCAGGCGCTGCTGCGCTACTGCCAGCCGTAGCTGCTCATGATACTCGCGCACGCTGATACCGATATGGCTACGGAATAATCGTGCCAGATGACGGCTACTGACGTGGGCCTTTTCCGCCACCTGCGGCACCGACCATTCTGCTTCCGGTTCGGCGGCCATCACGTCTTGCGCACGGTGCACCGCCGGGTGTAGATGGTTACGGTAGCGCAGCCAGGGTGAAAGCTGCGGGTCGTCGCCGGAACGGCGAAAATACACCACCATTTCCCGGGCAATCTCCATCGCCCGGGTAGCGCCACACTGGCGGTTAATCAGGTGTAGAGCCAGATCGATACCGGCGGTGATCCCCGCGCTGGTGTAAACGCCGCGGTCTTCAACAAAGATGCGATTTTCTTTCACCTGCGCTGCCGGGGCCTGCTGGCGCAGGCGATCGATCACGTCGTGATGGGTGGTGCATTGGTAGCCGTCGAGCAAACCGGCCTGCGCCGCCAGCAGGGCGCCGGAACAGACGCAGACCAATGTGATACTTTGCTGTTGCAGCTCGGGTTGCAGCGCAGCCAGCCAGCGGCGGGCCTGTTGGGCTGGCGCAGTGGCGAAGAAATGCTGCGAATCACTGACGCCCGGTACCACCAGAATAGCGCCGTTTTCCAGCCGGTCAGGCAGCGGCTGTAGCTGACTCAACGTCATGCCGATCGAACAGGTGACCTGCTGCAGTGGGCTGATGTATCGCAGGCTGAACAGCCCGGCCAGGCGCAGAGTTTCCGCCGGGCCGCTGACGTCCAGCGACAGCACCTGGGGTAGCATCAGAAAGTAGACGGCCTGCGGCATGATTACTCCTGTGAGAGTTGCGCCAGTGCCTCATCCACGCTGGCGATGCGGGCGAAGCGATCGACCAGCACCGTCTCAGTATGCCGCTTGAGCTGTTCGGTGGTAAAGACTTGTCCGTCGGGGTGTTGCATCGGGAAGGTCAACGTGGCTTCGGTGACAAAGGTGACCTGATAGCCGAGATCGGCCGCTACCCGGGTGGTGGTTTCACAGCACTGCTCGGTACGGATGCCGCAGATAATCAAATGCTTGATATGTCGCTCAAGCAGCCAGGCATCCAGGCCGGACTCGGTCAGTGCGTTGTGCACCTGTTTGTGCACGGTGACATCGGCCTGATGGTCGAGGAATGGCAGGCGCTTTACCCAGCCGGACGCCAACGAAAAGGGTCCCTCTGGCGACACGTGGAATACGTCAACCAGCGGCACGCCTTGCTGCTGACAGCCTGCGATCAACCGCGTCAGCGCCTGTTGGAAAGCCGGTAGCTCCTCCTCTTGCCAGAATGGACGATGTTGGAATGATTGCTGAACATCGATGATCAATAACGCGCTCTGTGACATTTTCGGCCCTCCGCCAATTAGGTATAACGCCATACTGCGCCGTTATCCTGCAGAGAAGAAGGCCAAAAACGGCCATCATGGTGGCGTCAGCGGACCAGCATCAGGCTTTGCCGATCTGGCCGGCGACCAGCCGCCCTTGATGGAAGGTGACGCGGCGAGTCGGTAGGCGGGCTACCGCTTCGGCGGAGCAACTGGCGTTGATCAGCACGAACTCTGCGCTGTCACCGGCTTTGGGCCACACTCGTTGGCCTTTGTCGTTCAGCGGCAGCACGCCGCCGGTGGAAATAGCCATGGCGCGTGACAGATGAAACTCGTCAGAACCCCGGTAAAGTTGGGCGTAAAGGTTGGCTTTTTCCAGAATGTCGCCAGTGCCGAATGGGGACCAGTGGTCGATCACGCTGTCGGTTCCGGTCATCACAAATACCCCTTTCTCACTGAGCTGTGGCAGCGGCATCATCAGCCCGCCAATCGGCACCGTGGAGGCGATGGTGATTTGCTGCGCGGCCAGGCGGGTGGCGGTTTCTTCCAGCTCATTCGGGTTCAGCGCGGTCAGGGCAAATGCGTGGCTGATGGTGACTTTACCGCGCAGCGAAGGATTCTTTTCTACGGTGGTAATCATGTAGTTGATGGCGGCCACCCCGGCCGGGCTGGTTTCATGCAGGTGGATATCGACGCCTTTGCCGGTGTCGAGCGCAATCTGGAACATGGCGTCCAGTGACTGTTCCATCGCACCGTCGACGTTGGTCGGATCCAGCCCGCCAACGTATTGCACCCCCATCTGCATGGCTTCACGCATTAAGCCGTCAACTTTAGAGTGCAGCAGGCCGTGCTGTGGGAAGGCGACGATTTCACAGCTGAAATCGGCCTGGTGAATTTCCAGCGCGCGCTGCAGGTGTTCCAGGCTTTTCAGCCCGCTGACCGGATCGATATTGCAGTGGCTACGCGCCACGGTGCTGCCTTTGGATTGCAGCAGGGCGATCAGGTTTTCTGCACGTTGTTGTGAGGTAGGCAACAGCTTGGGGATCAGCGTCTGTTCCAGCGCGATCATATCCATAATGGTTTTGCCCTGGCGCGGACGCGGTGCCTGCCATGGGCCGCTGTAAAAGGTTTTATCCAGGTGGATATGCATGTCGCGAAATGCCGGCAGCAGCAACTGGCCCTGTGCCTGATAGCGTGGCACGCCAGTGGGAACCGCCGCCTCCTTCGGGTGGATGGCGGCAATTTTTCCGTCTTTGATTTCAAGCTGATAGAGTGCGGTGCGGGTGCCTATCACCGTGTCGCCATCGTACTCAAAACCGTCTTCCAGCCGCACATCGCTCAGCCAGTAGTGACTGTCGGTCAGGGTCATGGGTTGGGTCTCCGGTGTACAGGGGCTGCCCGTCGGCACGGCGGCCTGCGCCACGCCACCGGTCAGGCCGATCACCGCACAGGCAGTGGTAATTTTGCCGGTTTGGCTGAGGAAAGCTCTGCGGCTTTGTTGTTGATTTTTTTCCACGTTCAGTTCCTTAATCCAGAGGTGAGGTGTGTCAAAAGACAGCCACCAATTTAGGAGAGGAGCCGACGGGTTGGCAGTGACATTTGCCACTGGCGACTATTCGATTTGGCAATAATAAGGGGGCGGGTATTACCCCACCCCTGTTTTTACATCAGCGGTAACAGATGGGTATAGAGTTCGCGGAAGGTGCTGCGTAGCGTAGCGTACTCTTGGTGGTGCTCGGCATCTGGGGTATGTACCTGCTCCAGCGTTAATTCAGGTAGCAGTTCGCCGAGTGGGCGCTGCGGGTTCAGTGCGATCTGCGCCAGCCGCGCGGCCCCCAGCGCCGGACCGACGTCGCCACCGGTACGGTATTCCAGCCGCTGGCCACTGATGTCCGCCAGCATTTGCCGCCAGAATGGACTGCGTGCGCCGCCGCCAATCAGAGTGATGCTGGAGGGCTGCAGGCCGCTGGCGTGCAGCACGTCCATTCCGTCGGCCAGGGCGAAACCGACGCCTTCCAGCACCGCACGCGCCAGATCGTTTGGACCATGTTGATGGGTGAGCCCCCAGAATGCTCCCTTGGCGTTCGGGTTGTTATGCGGCGTTCGCTCGCCGGACAGATAGGGCAAAAACCACAGCGGGGCCGCCGCCTGTGGGGCCTGTTCGACGTTACGCAGCAGGGTGGCGACGTCTTCGACATTAGTCAGTTTGCAAACCCAGTCCAGACAGGAGGCGGCGCTGAGCGTCACCGACATCAGGTGCCAGGTGTCAGTCAGCGCATGGCAGAAGCTGTGCACCGCGCTGGCCGGGTTGCTGAGAAAGCCGTCGCTGACTGCAAAATACACCCCCGAAGTACCGAGCGACAGCATCGCCTGCCCGGCCTGATACAGCCCCACGCCGATCGCCCCGGCGGCATTATCGCCGCCACCGGCCACCACCGGTACCGGCGACATGCCCCAGCGGCGGGCCAGTTCGGTATGGGTCTGGCCGGTTACCTGATTGCCCTCGAACAGTTGCGGCATCTGGCGGCGGGTCAGGCCGCAGGCGGCCAGCATCTCGTCGCTCCAGTCACGTTGCGCCACGTTCAGCCAGCCAGTGCCGGCGGCGTCCGACATGTCGCTGGCGAAGTCGCCGGTGATGCACCAGCGCACATAATCTTTAGGCAACAGCACCTTATCAATGCGATCGAACAACTGGGGTTCATGCTGTTGCACCCACAACAGTTTAGGGGCGGTGAAGCCCGGCATCATCAGGTTGCCGGTAATTTGCCGTGATTGCGGCACCGCCTGTTCCAGCGCCATACATTGCGCGGCGCTTCTGCCGTCATTCCACAGGATCGCCGGGCGCAACACCTGTTGCCGTGCGTCCAACAGCGTGGCGCCGTGCATCTGGCCGCTGAGGCCGATGGCTTTTACCTGCTGCAGGCTGTGCTGTTTGCCCAGCGCCAGCATCGCGCGATCGGTAGCGTGCCACCAGTCCTGCGGCGCTTGCTCTGACCACAGGGGATGGGGGCGGGAAATGGGCAGCGACTCACCGTGGCTGGCAAGCAGTTGGCCCTGCTCACTGAGCAAAATGACTTTTACGCCGGAGGTGCCGAGGTCGATGCCGATATACATGGTTAAGGATCCTTAAATGCGCGGCGGAGCGCCGCGCGGGGTCAGTTAGCCGAACAGGTAGCGGTTCATCAGGTTTTCAAGCTGCTCCTGGCGGCCGCTGACGTGCTGTGGCGCCAGTGCATGTCCTTCAGCGTACTGCGCCAGAGCTTCGAGCGACAGTTTGCCCTGCAAAATTTGCTGGCCCAATTCACCATTCCAGCCGGCATAGCGTTTGGATACCTGCTGGTGTAACTGACCGTCAGTCACCATTTTCGCGGCTACCTTCAGCGCCAGCGCCATGGTGTCCATGGCACCAATATGGCCATAGAACAGGTCGTATTTGTCGGTGCTTTGACGGCGTACCTTGGCATCAAAGTTCAGCCCGCCGGTGGTAAAGCCCCCGGCCTTGAGAATTTCGAACATCACCAGCGCGTTTTCTTCTACGCTGATCGGGAACTGGTCGGTGTCCCAACCCAACTGCGGGTCGCCCCGGTTGGCATCGACGGAACCAAAGATGCCGAGCGCAATGGCAGTGGCGATCTCATGGTGGAACGAGTGGCCCGCCAGCGTGGCGTGGTTGGCTTCGATATTCACCTTGATCTCTTTCTCCAGGCCGAACTGCTTGAGGAAGCCGTAAACGGTGGCGACATCGTAGTCGTATTGATGCTTGGTCGGCTCCTGGGGTTTGGGCTCAATCAGCAAGGTGCCCTGGAAACCGGTTTTATGTTTGTGCTCCACCACCATCTGCATAAAACGGCCAATTTGCTCACGCTCCTGGCGCAGGTCGGTGTTCAGCAAGGTTTCATAGCCTTCGCGGCCGCCCCACAGCACGTAGTTTTCACCGCCCAGGCGTTGAGTGGCATTCATGGCGGTAAACACCTGAGTGGCAGCCCAACTGAACACTTCCGGATCGGGGTTAGTGGCAGCACCGGCACCATAACGTGGGTGGGTAAAGCAGTTGGCGGTGCCCCACAGCAGTTTTACGCCGCTGCCGTGTTGTTTTTCCTCCAGTACGTCGGTCATGACCGCAAAGTTATGCAGATACTCTTTCAGCGAAGCGCCTTCCGGCGAAACGTCGACGTCATGGAAGCAGTAGTAGGGGACGTTCAGCTTGTGGAAGAACTCGAACGCCACGTCGGCTTTGCGTTTGGCCAGCGCCAGCGCATCGCCCGGTTGCTGCCAGGGACGATCGAAAGATCCGACGCCGAACATGTCCGCGCCGTTCCAGCAGAAAGTATGCCAGTAGCAGGCGGCAAAACGCAGGTGCTCCGCCATGCGTTTGCCGAGCACCATTTCATCCGGGTTGTAATGGTGAAAGGCCAGCGGGTTATTACTGGTGGGGCCTTCGTAGCGCACTTGCTCAAGCTGATCAAAATAAGATTGCATTATCGACTCCTGGGTAGCAATGCCCGGTTTACGGGATGCCTTTATCTTCGGAGTTTGCGACAGGCTGCTCAATTACGTTATTTCACACTTAAATTCACAGAATTATTAAATGTGCGACAGATCTCATAATCTGTTATTAACCGCAGTTTATTTAAGGCTTAATTCATTTTTATTTGTCGACCTGCTGCTTTTCAGCCTGAAAGCATGACCGCCATCATAAAAACAACATTAAACCAAAAATCATAATTGGCCGGTAAAAATCAGTAATTGCTGAATATTAAATAACCGATAACAATCCGCTCTAAGCTGAGTTACTGGCCCGTTTCAATTATTGCCCCTACCCGTTAAATAACAAAGGTATATAAGATGAAATTCAAACCTGTGTTCCTTTCGGTCTGCGCACTGCTGGCGCTGGCCAGCCAACCAGCGTTCAGCAAAGAAGTCAAAATTGGTATGGCGATCGACGACCTGCGCCTGGAGCGCTGGCAAAAAGATCGCGATATCTTTGTCAGTAAAGCCAAATCACTGGGGGCAGACGTGTTTGTTCAGTCGGCCAACGGCAATGAAGAAACCCAGATGGCGCAGATTGAAAACATGATCAACCGCGGCGTCGACGTGCTGGTGATTATTCCCTACAACGGCAAGGTGTTGAGCAACGTGATCAGCGAAGCCAAGCGGGAAGGCATTAAAGTGCTGGCTTACGATCGCATGATTAATAACGCCGATATCGATTTTTACATCTCCTTTGATAATGAAAAGGTCGGTGAACTGCAGGCGCAAAGCCTGGTGCAACGGGTGCCGCAGGGCAATTATTTCCTTATGGGCGGCTCGCCGGTGGATAACAACGCCAAGCTGTTCCGCCAGGGGCAAATGAAGGTGCTGCAACCGCTGATCGACGGCGGAAAAATCAAGGTAGTGGGCGATCAGTGGGTCGACGGATGGTTGCCGGAAAACGCATTAAAAATCATGGAAAATGCGCTGACTGCCAACAATAACAAGATTGATGCGGTAGTGGCTTCCAACGACGCCACCGCCGGTGGCGCGATCCAGGCGCTGGCCGCTCAGGGCCTGGCGGGCAAGGTGGCCATTTCCGGTCAGGATGCCGATTTGGCGGCGGTGAAGCGCATTGTCGGCGGTACCCAGACCATGACGGTGTATAAGCCAATCAGCAAGCTGGCCGACGAGGCGGCGGGCATCGCGGTGCAACTGGGCAAGGGTGAACAGCCGAAGGCCAACGCCACGTTAAATAACGGCAGCAAAGATGTGCCGTCCTGGTTATTAACGCCAATCCCGGTAGACAAATCGAATATCGACAGCACTATTATTGCCGACGGCTTCCACAAAAAAGCCGACATTAATTAATTCCGACAGTCGGTAATGCGGAGGGAATAATGCCCAGCCTATTAGAAATGAAAAATATCACCATGCAATTCGGGGTGGTTAAGGCGGTGGATAATGTCAACCTGAAATTAGAGGCCGGACAGGTGTTATCGCTGTGTGGTGAAAATGGTTCGGGAAAATCCACCCTGATGAAGGTGCTGTGCGGGATATATCCGCACGGCAGTTATCAGGGCGATATTTATTTCTCTGATAATTTATTAGCGGCAAAAAACATTCGCGACACCGAGCAGAAAGGCATCGCCATCATCCATCAGGAGCTGGCGCTGGTGAAGCAGATGACGGTGCTGGAAAACATGTTTCTCGGCAATGAATGGTGTCGATACGGCGTAATGGATTACGACGCCATGTACCTGCGCTGTCGACGGATGCTGGCGCAGGTCAAGTTGGAGGTGGATCCTAACACCCCTATCGGCGAACTGGGGTTGGGCCAGCAGCAGCTAGTGGAGATCGCCAAGGCGCTGAACAAGCAGGTGCGGCTGCTGGTGCTGGATGAGCCGACGGCGTCGTTGACCGAAAGTGAAACCGCTACGCTGCTGGCGATCATTGGGGATCTGCGCGATCACGGCATCGCCTGTATTTACATTTCGCACAAGCTGAATGAGGTGAAGGCGATCTCGGATCTGATCTGCGTGATCCGCGACGGCAAGCACATCGGCACGCACCCGGCGGCGGAAATGAGCGAGGACGATATTATCGCCATGATGGTCGGGCGTGAGTTAACCGAGCTGTATCCGCAGCAACAGCATGATATCGGTGAGGTGATCCTGCAGGTGGATAACCTGACCGCCTGGCACCCGGTGAATCGCCATGTTCGGCGGGTGGATGATGTTTCTTTCAGCCTGAGACGCGGCGAAATACTCGGTGTGGCCGGCTTGGTCGGCTCCGGACGGACCGAAACCATGCAGTGCCTGTTCGGCGTCTACGCTGGCCGGTGGCAGGGAAGCATTACCCTCAATGGCCAGCCGGCCGTGATCAACAATTGCCGCCAGGCGATGCGATATGGCATCGCCATGGTGCCGGAAGACCGCAAGCGTGATGGCATCGTACCGGTGATGGGCGTGGGGGCCAATATGACGTTGGCGGCGCTGAGCGACTTTAGCGGTGCGCTGACGGTGATCGATGATGCTTTGGAACAGGCGACCATTCGCCAGTCGCTGGCACAGCTTAAGGTAAAAACTTCCTCGCCTGAACTGGCGATTGCCCGGTTGAGCGGTGGTAATCAACAGAAGGCTATTCTCGCCAAGTGCCTGCTGCTAAAGCCGAAAATTCTGATATTGGATGAGCCGACGCGCGGTATCGACATCGGCGCCAAACATGAAATCTATAAGTTAATCAATCAACTGGTACAGCAGGGGATTGCGGTGATCGTGGTGTCTTCGGAACTGCCGGAAGTGCTGGGATTAAGCGATCGTGTCCTGGTGATGCACCAGGGGCGCATCAAGGCGTCGTTGATCAACCGGGGACTGACCCAGGAACAGGTGATGGAAGCCGCATTGAGGAGTGAAACAGATGTCGAAAAACACGCAGTCTGAAGCGATCGTGCCGGCAATGGTGGAGAAAAGACCCATAGTGAAACTAAAATCCATCAATTTGCAGGTGTTTGTGATGTTGGCGGCGATAGTCGTCATTATGCTGTTCTTTACCTTTACCACCGAGGGGGCTTATCTCAGCGCGCGTAATATTTCCAACCTGCTGCGCCAGACGGCGATCACCGGCATTCTGGCGGTCGGTATGGTGTTCGTGATTGTGTCGGCAGAAATCGATCTATCGGTCGGTTCAATGATGGGGTTGTTAGGTGGGGCGGCGGCGATTTTCGACGTTTGGCTTGGCTGGCCATTGCCGCTGACCATCGTGGTGACGCTGCTGGCCGGTCTGCTTTTAGGGGCCTGGAACGGTTGGTGGGTGGCTTATCGCAAGGTTCCGTCGTTTATCGTTACCCTGGCGGGGATGTTGGCCTTTCGCGGCATCCTGATCGGCATTACCAATGGCACTACCGTGGCACCGACCAGCGGCGCGATGTCGCAAATTGGCCAGAGCTATTTGCCGAACGGTCTGGGTTTTGGCATCGGTGCGGTTGGGCTGATGCTGTTTGTTGCCTGGCAGTGGCGGCGGCGCAGTCGGCGTGCCCAGCTCGGTTTGCCCGTGGCCACACCGACCGGTGATGTCACCCGGCAAAGTATTTTGGCACTGCTGGTACTCGGTGCCATCTATTTACTCAACGATTACCGTGGGGTGCCGACGCCGGTGCTGATCCTCACCGCGCTGATGCTGGCGGGGATATTTATGGCCACCCGTACCGCCTTCGGCCGTCGGATCTACGCCATCGGCGGTAATATTGACGCTGCGCGGCTGTCGGGTGTCAACGTCGAACGCACCAAGCTGGCGGTGTTTGCCATCAACGGCCTGATGGTGGCGATTGCCGGTCTGATCCTCAGTTCACGTCTGGGGGCCGGGTCACCTTCGGCGGGCAATATTGCTGAGCTGGACGCCATCGCCGCCTGTGTGATTGGCGGCACCAGCCTGGCCGGCGGCATCGGCAGCGTGGCCGGCGCGGTGATGGGCGCGTTCATCATGGCATCGCTGGATAACGGCATGAGCATGCTGGACGTGCCGACCTTCTGGCAGTACATCGTTAAGGGCGCCATTTTGCTGCTGGCGGTATGGATGGACTCCGCCACCAAGCGGCGGGCATAAGAATAGCGTCTGAGCTCACAGTTATGAGGTGATGCCTGCTGCTCTCCCGGATGGGTTGTGCTATGCCAGAGAGCAGTTCATTTATCGGGGATGCCCATGTTCGAGAAGCGCTTTCGCATTACCTTGCTGTTCAATGCCAATAAAGTGTACGACCGCCAGGTGGTAGAAGGCGTCGGCGAGTATTTACAGGCTTCACAATGTGACTGGGACATCTTTATCGAAGAGGATTTTCGCTGCCGTATCGACAACATCAAGGACTGGCTGGGCGATGGGGTGATCGCCGATTTCGACGACGGTGAAATCGAACGGTTACTGCATAACGTCAGGGTGCCGATCGTCGGGGTGGGTGGCTCTTATCATCGCGATGAGGACTACCCACCGGTGCACTACATTGCCACCGACAATCAGGCGCTGGTGGAGGCGGCATTTACTCATCTGAAAGAAAAAGGCATTAACCGTTTTGCCTTCTACGGTTTGCCCAGCGAAGGCGGTAAACGCTGGGCGCAGGAACGTGAGCATGCCTTCCGTCAGCGGGTGGCGCTGGAGCAGTATCAGGGCGTGGTGTATCAGGGTATGGCGACCGCGCCGGAGAACTGGCAATACGCGCAGAACCGGCTGGCAGACTGGGTGCAGACCCTGCCGCAGCAGACCGGCATTATCGCGGTGACCGATGCGCGGGCACGGCATTTGCTGCAGGTGTGTGAACATCTGGATATTGCGGTGCCGGAAAAGCTGTGCGTGATCGGCATCGACAATGAAGAGCTGACGCGCTACCTGTCTCGGGTGGCGCTGTCTTCGGTGGCGCAGGGAACCCGGCAGATGGGGTATCGCGCCGCCAAATTGCTGCACCAATTGCTCGATCGCCGCGAACTGCCATTGCAGCGCATTTTGGTGCCGCCGGTGAAGGTGATTGAACGTCGCTCTACCGATTTCCGCTCGCTGCGCGACCCGGCGGTGATCCAGGCGATGCATTACATTCGTCATCACGCCTGCAAGGGCATCAAGGTCGAGCAGGTACTGGACGCGATCGGCATGTCGCGCTCCAATCTGGAAAAACGCTTCAGGGATGAAACCGGCGAAACTATCCACCATGTGATCCATCAGGAAAAGTTGGATCGCGCCCGTAACCTGCTGACGGCTACCTCACTGACCATCAATGAGATCTCACAGATGTGTGGCTACCCGTCGCTTCAGTATTTTTATTCGGTGTTCAAGAAAGGCTATGACATGACGCCCAAAGACTATCGCCAGCGTTATGGCGAGGTTGGGTATTAGGGCGGGTGTAGCCGTTATGGCTACACATGTAGTTAATCAAGCTACAGGTTTCCTCACATCAGCCCACAAAACGCCTTTAGCCGTTCGGCCAGCGCCGGGGTAGCGGCGGGGGCACCATCGCGGTAATACAGCGCCAGTTCAATGTTGTCGATCGGCGGTAATCCTTCGGCGATGCCCAGTACCCGGTGGCTGGGCAAACGGCAGCCGGCTGGCAACAGGGTGACACCCAGCCCAGCGGCGGACGCGGCGGTAAGAGCGGCCAGACTGGCGCTGCTGTAACCGATGCGCCAGCGTTTGTCGAGGTTATCCAGCGCCTGACACAGGGAGTCGCGGTATAACCCATTGAGTGGGAACACAGCCAGCGGCACCGGCGATTGTTCAATAGCCGGGAAGGCCAGACTGTCCAGCCACAGCAGTGGCTCCGGCCTGGCGGCACGCGGTGGCTGGCTGCGACGTTGCTTAACCAAGATCAGATCCAGTTCTTCGCGGGCGTAGGCGCTGTGCAGATCGGCACTCAGGCCGCTGGTGACATCCAACCGCAGATGCGGGTTTGCGCGGCTGAACTCTGCCAGCAGTTCGGTGGTGGGTGCGGCGAAATCCTCCGGCATCCCCAGCCGCAGTACACCGTCACGCCAGATGCCGGTCAAGGCATCGTGCGCCTCTTCATTCAGCGCGATGATGCGCCGCGCATAGCTCAACAGCTTGACGCCTTCCTCGGTCAGCAACACCTGATGGGAAGACCGTTCAAACAGCGGTTTGCCCAGCATCTCCTCCAACCGGCGTACCTGTTGGCTGACGGTAGATTGTGACAGAAACACCCGTTCTGCGGCGCGGGTGAAGCTGTTGCTGTCACACACCGCGACGAAGCTGAGCAGTAACTGCGGATTGAACATCGGATAACGATTCATTTTCCCACTGTTGGCTATTTTATTATTTAATTTCCCAATACTAGCGGGGATGCCTAGAGTAAGGCAACGCTGCGGCAGCCACTCTGTGACTCCGCACTCTTCATCCCGGAAGTTCAGGAATAGACCGTGTTAAATCATTTTGTTGTTCCCTCCTTGTTACGCCGCTGGTTCAACCCCCTGCTGTGGGCGCTGGTGCTGATTGGCCTGAATATGCGGCCGTTGCTGACCTCGATCGGCCCGTTGTTACCGACGCTGCGGCAAGCTACCGGACTGAGTTTTGGCGGCGCAGCCCTGCTGACTACCTTGCCGGTACTGATGATGGGGTTGATGGCGCTGGCGGGTGGGGCGATCAACCGACTGTTCAGCGAACGCGCCGGCGTGGTGTTGAGCCTGCTGGCGATTGGTGTGGGTGCCGCCTGGCGTGAGCTGGCACCGGACAGCACGCAATTAATGCTGAGTGCGGTACTGGGTGGGCTGGGGATTGGGGTGATCCAGGCGGTGATGCCCGGCATTATCAAACATCACTTTCTCAAGCAGATGGCGCTGGTGGCCGGGCTGTGGTCGGCGGCACTGATGGGCGGTGGCGGCCTGGGGGCGGCGATTACCCCCTGGCTGATGAGTGTCGGCCATGACTGGCATAGTGCGTTGGCCTGGTGGGCGGTACCGGCGCTGGTGGCATTAATCGTCTGGTGGCCGGTCAGCCGTGGTTTGGCGCGCCTGACGCCGACGGGGACCTCCAGTGGGCCGAGCCTGTGGTTCAGCCGTCGTGCCTGGCTGCTCGGCGCTTATTTTGGTTTGATCAACGGTGGCTACACCAGCCTGATCGCCTGGCTGCCACCCTATTATATGCAGCTCGGCTGGCAGCCGCAGGCCAGCGGATCGCTGTTGGCGTTGATGACCTTCGGTCAGGTGGTGGGGGCACTGCTGTTGCCGGCGTTGGCTCGTTCGGCAGATCGTCGCCCGCTGTTATTGCTGGCACTTGCCATGCAGTTGGTTGGTTTCATTGGCCTGATTTATCTGCCGCAGACGCTACCCTGGCTGTGGGTGTTGCTCTCGGGCCTGGGGCTGGGTGGTGCCTTCCCGTTGTGCCTGGTGCTGGCGCTCGATCATATCCCACACCCGGCGGCTGCAGGGCGGCTGGTGGCTTTTATGCAGGGTATCGGTTTCCTGCTGGCGGGTACCACGCCGTACATTTCCGGTCTGCTGCGTGATTACAGCGGCAGTTTTGTACTGGATTGGCAAATCCATGCGCTGCTGGTGGTGGTGCTGATCGCCATCACCTGGTGCTTCCATCCGCACAGCTACCGGCGGGCGTTCGCCGAATAATATTACTGTCATTGCGGTTCCCTATAGTGACGTTGCTTTTACTTCTGGGTGATAACAACAAAAAGGGAACCAAGACATGCACATAACCAAAACCCGCCTGGCACTGTTGGCCGGCTGTATGGCGCTGAGCACTAACCTGTGGGCGCAAGCCCAACCGGTGCCGGCAACCCTGGCCGGGCACGCGTTACTGGCGGTGAAATCCAACGTTGCCGCACCGCAGGATGCCCCCGCCGATTTACAACAAAGCGGTAAATACACCAGCGGCAAACGCGTGACCGAACTGGGCAGCGTGGCGGGTAAATCCGCCGATCGCATGACCGGTATTGGCCTGCCGATCAGCGGCCAGCCGCTGCAGGGCCATTCCGGCATCAAACATATGCCCGACGGTACCTACTGGGTGCTGACCGACAATGGTTTTGGCAGCAAGGCCAATTCGCCGGACGCCATGCTGTACCTCAATCACTACAAAATCGACTTTGACAACGGCACGGTGACGCCGCTGAAAACGGTATTTCTGCACGATCCGGACAAAAATGTCCCCTTCCATATCATCAATGAGAGCACCGATAAACGTTACCTGACCGGCAGCGACTTTGACCCGGAAAGCTTCCAGTTTGCCGATAATGCCCTGTGGATTGGCGATGAGTTCGGCCCCTACCTGATTAAGGCCGACCTGAACGGTAAGGTATTGGCGGTGTTCGATACCAAGGTCGACGGCAAGGTGGTGAAGTCGCCGGATAACCCGACGCTGACTCTGCCGGGCGCACCGGACGGCAAACAGAACTTCCAGGTGGCACGTTCCAAGGGTTTTGAGGGCATGGCGGCATCACCGGACGGCAGCAAACTGTACCCGTTGCTGGAAGGTGCGCTGTGGGACGGTGAAAAATTCGAGAACATCGATGGCAAACGCTACCTGCGGGTGCTGGAATTTGACGTGAAACAACAGGCCTGGACCGGGCGCAGTTGGCAATACGTGTTGGAAGACAACCAGAACGCCATCGGCGATTTTAATATGATCGACGCAACTCATGGCCTGGTGATCGAGCGCGATAATAACGAAGGCACGGCGGACCAAGCCTGCGCTGCGGGTGCCCCCACAGACAACTGCTTCAGTCAGGTGGCGAAGTTTAAACGGGTATATAAAATTGCCTTTTCTGACGATAACGTCGGTAAACCGGTCGATAAATTGGCCTATATTGACCTGATGAATATTCAGGATCCGAACAAATTGGCGCACAAACCGCTGAACAACGGCGTGCTGACCTTTCCGTTCTTCACCATTGAAAATGTGGATGTGGTGGACGGTAGCCATATCATCGTCGGCAACGATAATAACTTCCCGTTCTCCTCCAGCCGTCAGCCGAACGTGGCGGATGACAACGAGTTTATCCTGCTGGACGTGAAGGATTTGCTGAAGCCTTAACCCTGCCAGCCTCCGGTGCATTGCCGGGGGCTAGTGCTATTTCCCTCTTAGCGCTAAGGGTAAACTGCGCTATAATCAGCCGCTTGCTTCCTATTCCCGAAGGAAGATCCTCGTCCCCGGTGGGGCGGCCGGACTTCAAATCCGGTTGGGGCCGCCAGCGGTCCTGGGCAGGTTCGACTCCTGTGATCTTCCGCCAATGCTTGTCCTGATAGCTCCCGTAACATCCATAAAAACCCATTAAATCAATGCATTGATTCGGTTCTTTGTCCGTATAAGTCCGTACGTGACTGCCTGAATCCGTGAAAAATGTGTATAGTGATGCGTATAGATTTTTTATACACAGAATCCACTTATACACATGCTCCTAACTGACATACAAATCCGACGCTCCAAACCGCAAGAAAAGCCCTATACCCTCAACGATGGTCAAGGCTTGTCCCTTCTTATCAATACTGACGGCAGTAAAGGCTGGCGTTTTCGCTATCGCTATGCCGGAAAAGCCAAGCTGATGTCCTTTGGTACCTACCCATTGATAACGCTGGCTGAAGCGCGAGAAAAGCGTGGGGAGGCCCGTAAGCAGGTTGCGAATGGCATTGACCCAGTAGCCGAGAAAAAGGCGCAAAAGCTCGCTCAGAAGCTTTCTGTCGAGAATTCCTTTGAAGCGATTAGCCGTGAATGGCACACGAACAAGGCTGACCGGTGGACTCTGGCCTACAGGGAAGAAATCATGCGCACCTTTGAGCAGGATGTGTTTCCGTATGTTGGTCAACGCCCCATTGCCGAGATTAAGCCGTTAGAGTTGCTGGAAGTGCTGCGGCGCATTGAGAAGCGTGGGGCATTGGAGAAGACCCGTAAGGTACGCCAGCGCTGCGGAGAGGTCTTCCGCTACGCCATTATTACCGGTAGGGCGGAATATAACCCAGCCCCAGATCTTGCCAGCGCATTAGCCGTTCCCAAGCAAAAGCACCATCCGTTCCTTTCGGCTGAAGAGCTGCCTTATTTTGTTAAGGACTTGGAAGGGTATACCGGTAGCACCATCACCAAGAATGCAGCGAAGATCGTTATGCTGACCGGCGTACGCACGCAAGAAATGCGCTTTGCTACGTGGGAAGAGATCGATCTTGAGCGTGCCATCTGGGAGATCCCCGCCGAACGTATGAAAATGCGCCGCCCGCACATTGTGCCGCTCTCTACTCAGGTGGTTGAACTGTTTAAACAGCTACAACCGATCACCGGTCACTATCCTTATATTTTCATTGGACGAAACAACCGTAGAAAGCCTATAAGTAAAGAAAGTGTGAATCAGGTTATAGAGCTGCTGGGCTATAAGGGACGAGCCACCGGTCACGGTTTCAGGCATACGATGTCTACTATCCTACATGAGCAAGGGTTTGATTCCGCATGGATTGAGATGCAACTTGCTCATGTGGATAAAAATGGCATTCGGGGAACTTATAATCATGCTCAATATCTTGAAAGTCGTAGGGATATGATGCAATGGTATGCAAATAACTTGTCTATTTAGCTTAAAAGGGTGGATGTATCGCATGGGGAAGCCACTAGCGACGATCATGACTTGGGATGATGCTACATGGGAAGAGTTCATACATGATTGGCTAACAGAGTGTCATGCGACTAACTATACCACTCATGAAAGGCTTGGGGGGGCTGGTGATAAAGGACGTGATATTGTTGGTTTTCTAACTGACCCTAATGTAAATGGTTACAAATGGCATAATTACCAATGTAAGTTTTATGCTAATAGATTGAGTTTCTCAGATGTTGTTGTTGAGTTTGGAAAGCTTATCTATTTTTCTAAGTGCGGTGAATTTCCGGTTCCAGAAAAGTACTATTTTGTGGCACCAAAAGATCTGTCTACTGCTTTCTCTGAATTATTAAAAAATCCTGATGCATTGAAAGATAAAATTTTAAGCTGTTGGGATAAGTCAATTAGCAAGGAAATCACAACAAAAACTAAAATTCCACTCGACCAAGAACTCATTAATTATATAAATGATTTTGAGTTTGATATTTTTTACTCGTTACCATTATCAAGAGTATTGAGTGAAATTTCAAAAACGCCATTATTTTTCAAATATTTCAACGAACTTTATTGTGCTAGAGAGTTTCCTTGTGTAACACCAGAATATGACCCGATCATTGAATCTGTATATGTAGGTCAGTTGTTAGAGGTTTACTCTGAAGTGTCTGCAATGGACAATATGGATCTAAAAAGTCTCATTAGCCCATATAATAATCATTTTAAAGGGTGCAGAAATGATTTTTATTTCGCTTCATCTCTTAGTAGATATATGAGGGATTCATTTATAGAAGATAATTTCAGGATATTTAAAAGCTATATTAGTTCCTCTATCGAAAGCGTAATTTATAAAAACCATAGCAATTCATTTGATAGATGTAATGATATTCTCAATCAGGCATCATTGACAAGTATATCTCATCCTATTCTATCTAAAATATGTGAGGTTCCTGATAAGAAAGGTATTTGCCATCATTTGATTAACGATGGAGATCTGAAATGGAAGATATAGCTATGATTAGTGTTTATAATT
This sequence comes from Serratia proteamaculans, assembly GCF_008830365.1. Lineage (GTDB taxonomy): Bacteria > Pseudomonadota > Gammaproteobacteria > Enterobacterales > Enterobacteriaceae > Serratia > Serratia proteamaculans. The sequence continues at coordinate 128,358 of NZ_WBKI01000008.1, forward strand.
CAAACCTTGAGATATCTATACGTATAGCCAAAATATTAATGGAGTTCAACCCAACTGGTTTAAGTATTGAGAGAATAGTCTGTATTGATTTTCTGGTTCTCAACCTCAAGGACTTTCTTCCTGACCAAGAAAGTCTGCATCCAGCCATCCCAAGAAGAGATACACAATTAGCGATAAAGAGGAAGATTTTTAACGATTCATTAGAGTTGATGAAAAAATATAGAATAGTAACGGAGGTATTTACGAGAGAAGGATTTTTATATATGGTCACGGATAAAACATTTTCATTTACCAACGCAATACAAAATGAATATATAGTAAAAATGGAGCGAAATATAAAATTAATAAAAAAAGAGTTTGGCTCCTTGAGTGTTAAAGAATTAAAAAAGATGGTGGCATCAAAGTTTGGGAGATTAGATATGGAGCTAAATAATGAGTAGTTATTTTAACATTAAAAAAATAGCAATAACCGGGATGTTATCTACTACCGTTTCGATAGAGTTTGGCTCAAAGTTGACGATCATTGTCGGTGGTTCAGATTCTGGTAAAACATATCTTTATAATTTGATTCGCTATCTTTTTGGTGATGAGAAATTAGAAAATGCAGATATTGGTGAAGCCAAGGGATACGATACGGCTTATATTGAGTTTTTATTAGGGGGCGAGCCTCTCACAATAGAAAGGGCTTTGCATGATAATAGTAACTATAAGTTATACTCGGGTGGAATAGATACGGCTGGTCCTAATACATTTATCCAAAACATAGTGAAGACTGCAAGTTCTAAAAATAGCTTCAACACTATTTTTTATGGAAAGCTATCTTTCAATAAAGCTCAGGTTAGAGTAAATGGAAGTGGTGGGGTTAATAAGGTAAATTTAGGAAATGTACTCAATTTCTTTTTTATAGATGAAATACGCATTTTAACTAAACAGTCGCTTTTATTATCTGACCAATATACAGATCATGTCAAAAATAAATCTGAATTTAAATTTCTTATTACTCAGAGAGACGATGCGGCTATAGGTGAGGAAAAGCCAAATAAGAAAGCAAAGATTTTTTTAAAAAGGCAAGTGAATGAGTTAATAGATGAAATTAAAAAAGATATTATATATCCTGAGTTGTCACTTATTTCCATTAATGAAAAAATAGATAGCATTGAAATTGAAATAGAGAAATTGATGAAAGCAAATGATGACTTGTTGGACATCTATGATGAAAAAATAATTTTGATTAATGAAATTAGAGGCGAAATTAGTAATCTACAGAAGAAAGAAAGTTATCTTGCCATGCTGATTAATAGGTTTTCTATATTAAAGGATTGCTATATATCAGATTTGCAAAGGGTGAACTCTATTTCCCAAGCCAACTTCTTTTTGGAGAACTTTTCTGATGAATTGTGCGAGAAATGCGGGCATCCAATAAAAAACACACCTGAGATTAGTTATGATGATTATCATTTTTCCTGCATGGTAGAGTCAAAAAAAATAAACTCTCAGCTGTCTGGGTTAATCAAATCAATAGAGTCAAATGAAAAGGAGCTTGATTATGTTGTCCTCTCCATCTCGGATAGTGAGCGTATTCTACACGAGGAGTTAGAAGGTCATGATCAACTACATAATATTGATTTGAAAGATTCAAGAAGGAAGATTGAAGAGCTTTATGAGTATAAGGAGTCTATTTTATCTGATTTGACTAAGCACAAGATTATTGATTCATTGATGTCTAAAGAGGAGAGTATTGATGAGGATAAGTACGATTCTAGTGATTTTGATAGTTTAAAAGCATATGAAATAAATGGATTGGTAGAAGAGTTTAAAAGTAGACTTAATGCTATTAGCTTTAATGATAGTAGTGATAATGAAGTTTATTTTGATGATAATGCTTATGACTTTATTATAAATGGTAAAAAAAGATCGCTATATGGAAAAGGTAGTAGAGCTGTTATATATGCTTGTTTTACAATATCTTTAGCTGAATTCCTTGCTAAAGAAAAAAAACCTCAGACTGGATTGGTTTTATTGGATAGTCCATTGGTTACTCACTTTGATAAGAAAAGGGATATACAAAAAAAAGACGTCAACCCTATTAGTCTAACGGATAATTTTTATAAACATTTAATTTCTTGTAAATTAGATATTCAAGTGATTTTGATAGAAAACAAAGGTCCTTCATTTGTAGTGAATAATAGCGATGATATAAAGCTTGTTGATTTAAATTTAGATGGTTCAGCAGGGATTTTTCCCAAGAATAATTTGAGCTAAAATGGGAATTGGTATGTGTATTATTAAGTAAGTCATGTGGAGCAGCGTGGCAAGTTGAGCACTGCGCCACACTCTCATTTACTTTGTAAAAAGTAGAGTGCTGGGCGGCCTGCTGAGTTAAATCGCAATAAATCGACGCCTCAGCGACGTGCTGACGCATTAAACGAAAAGGCGTTCAAACCTCTGCGCGCGCAATACTCCCCCCGCCTCGCCTGCCCGCTTTATGTGTCGCTTTTCATGCAGGTGCATAACGGGCTGTAAACCGCGCCAGTACTGGTGTGGGAGGATCTACGACATACATTTTATTGCATGCAAAATCATGCACCCTATGCATGCACGCGTAATTTGGCACAGGCTAGCCAGGAACAAGGCTGTTTTCGGGTGAGGATTGAGGGTGTGACAACATCGGTTTGACAGTGCGCCTGGTCATCACATCATGTTGATGGTCGGGAATTATCTCTGGTTTAGCCTGCGTCCTATGTGAGGCCAATCGAATCGACTACCGTGCAGCATCGCAGTTTTCCCGGTAGAGCTTTGTATTGGATATCCCTTCAAAACGCTGGTTGAAAGGCCACCATTGAAATTTTAGTTCTTATATAAACTCTTCACTACTGTTCACTTAAGTAAAAAATATAATTAAATCAATAAATAAAACCGTGACTAGTGAGTTTTAAACTCATCACTCAGTGTTCACCACTGTGCACTCAACCAAAAATAACCTCTTCTCTGGCTAGCCGCAGTTAGACTTATTTTTGATGTTCCTACCTATTTATAACCCTTCATTGATTGCTAAAAATTATGGGGTAATAACGAGGAATGACGAAGAGTGATGGGTTAATGTGATTCGGTGTAATTTGTTGTTTTTACATACGATTCCTTAACACACCACACAACAACCCCTTGTTGCCAAACCCCAAAATATTCACATAATAGGGCGCTACCAGAGTTCACACAGTCCCGGCCAGAGCTGACCGGACACAAAGAGGTAGCAATACATGCTTTCAGTTTCCCGTCCCGTTAACACTACATCAGCCCCAGTTGTTTACAGTGATTACACCCCACGCGAACGCTTTATTCGTCTGCCGGAAGTGCTTTACACCACCGGTCTGTCACGCTCTACCGTTTACGAGATGATGACCCGCAAGCAGTTTCCGGCCCAAATCTCGCTGGGCGGCAAAAACGTCGCCTGGCTGGCCTCCGAAGTGGAGCAGTGGATGGATGGGCGCATTGCCAACCGTCATCAGGGGGCCACCGCATGATGCAGTTAACCCTGGGCCGACACCGTTTTACCCTGAGCGACAACGACGCGCTGTTTGTGGCCGAAGCTATCCTGCTGCAACGCCAGTATCCGGATATCGTCTTGCCGGAACACCGCAGCACTAAACACGGAGTCATCCGTCTGACCAGCCGCCAGGGCGCACCTCACCTGTTTTGCGCCGGGCCGGTGCCTCTGAGCGACGCAGCCGCCGACCCCCATTACCACCTACAAACCGGTCGTTGATCACTATGCGATCGATTGAACGTCCGGGGGTGTCTTACGGCTTGCCCCCACGTCCGGCCCTGCGCTATAGTCCCCCCGCTGTCGCACAATCGGCAGCCGGGCGTGGAAACCCGTGTAACTCAATGGCGACACCACACGCGCCTAGCGTGTTTTTTTATGTCGCGGCCTTAGTGCGCTCATTTTTTGCGCGATGGATGTTATACTATCGCAGCAGTCAAACAATGGTGGCTCAGGCGGGGCTGACTTCGGTCAGGCCGGTATCCATTGAGGCCGGTATTTCCACCCCCGTCTGGGCTACCACCCATAAGCGTGGAAACTTCGGTGGTAGCAATAACCATTACTCAATGGAGGCTGCCACCATGGCTACGACCCTCACCCCGACTCATCCTGAATTCTGTTTCCTGTTTGCGGCCATTCGCCGTACTGCCCTGACGGCAACCCCGTGCATGCTGCGTACCGTGGCGGATTCCGAGCTCAGTGCCCGACGTTTGCTGGCGCGTGATTACATTCTGGCGTTTGCCGGTCGCCTGCCCGTACAGGGGGTGGCATGAATACGCTGGCCGCCCGTTTCCACAGTGAAACCCATTACGCCATTCCGCATGCGGACTTCCTGCGTCTTCAGCACGCGCATTCTACCGGCGTGCTGTTCCTCGACATGCTGGACAGCCTTGACCTGAGCGGGCAACGTCCCGACGGCTTTCAACAGGCGGCTTTCGCCTCCGTCATCGCCGTGCTGACTGACCAGCTCGGCCACGTCGTCAACACCTGTGAACCCCAACTTCTTGCCAGCATGGAGGCACCCGCCGCATGAGTACCCAATCCTGTTTACCGATTGAAGTCCGTACCGCCGTTTTCCGTCGCGCCGTGGCACAGGCCTATAGCGACACCTGCGCCTTTTACCGGGTGAGCCTCGGCTACACGCTGGACGAACTGCAGATGCTGATTGCCAATCGCCTGGAAGGGTACTTTGTGCAACAGCATGGTGCGGAAGCGGGCATGGACATGGCGTGCACCATGCTCAGCGATATGGTGCAGCCGGATGTGTTGGTGGCACCGCCGCGCCTGACAACACTGGGGCAAAAGCTGATGGACGAGCTGTGCTGCGACCATCTGGCAACTGCCAGCCACGCTACCGTGCATTAAGGGAGAACAAGACGATGAATGCCCATTTCGTATCACAGACCGTACGCACCGCCACCGGCCAATGGCCGGTGATACTCCCGGCCCTCGGCATTGCCCTGCAACCGAACGGCAAGCCCCAACCGTGCCCGGCCTGCGGCGGTAAAGACCGTTTTCGCTTTGATAACCAACAAGGGCGCGGCACCTGGTTCTGTAATCAGTGCGGCAGCGGTGATGGTCTGAATCTGGTTGAGAAAGCACTGGCCGTGACCGCCAAAGAGGCCGCCGTGAAAGTGGCCGGGGTATTGGGTGAGCAAACCGAACCCGTATGGTCGGAGCAGAACCTTCAACAGGAACAGCAAGACAAAGCACAGGTGCGCCATCATGCGGCACAGCAGGCCAGACAACTGCTTGCCAGCGCCCGGCAACACGCGGGGAATGCCTACCTGACCGCCAAAGGTTGGCCAGACAGCGACACCCTGACATTACAAGGGCCGCCACTGCGCGTGGGCGGCATCACTTACCAGCCCGGCGACCTGTTGTTACCCCTGACCGACAGCGCCGGTGAGGTGGTCAACGTCCAGTTGATTAACGCCGCAGGTGACAAGCGCACGCTGGCCGGGGGGCAGGTGAAAGACGCCTGCCATTTCCTGTCTGGTCAGAATACTGACGTTATCTGGCTGACCGAGGGCTATGCCACCGGCCTGACCGTACATCAATTGACAGGGGAAAGTGTCTGCGTGGCTCTCAGTGCCAATAACCTGCCCGCAATGGCACAGCAACTGCGCACCCGCTACCCTGATGCGGCGTTGCTGCTGGCGGCGGATAATGACGAAAACGGCACCGGCCAGACCCGAGCTGCCGAGGCTGCCCAATTGAGCTGCGGCAAGCTTGCATTGCCCGCAGAAACCGGTGACTGGAACGACGTTTACCTGCAACAGGGCAAACTGGCCGCGCTCGTACAATTGACGGCTTTCAGCCAGCCCCAGCAGCCCAGCCCGTTTGATACGCTTAGCGATGCCGACCTGAAAGCCTTGAGTGCCAGTGAAAAGGCCGAACTGTTGTCAGAGCATTATGGCAATACCCTGGCGGTGCCATTAGTCGGTGAAGAACTGTGCCGCTATACGCAGGGTGCCTGGCAGGTGCTGCCCCATCGGCAGCTCAGCCGGGAGATTGCCGCGCTGTTTCAGAAGGTCCGTGCGCCGTTCTCGGCGGCGGGTATCAACAGCATTCTGGATACACTCAAGCTGATGGTGCCGCAAATGGGCGAACCGGTGCGACGTCTGATAGGTTTTCGTAATGGGGTGTTTGATACCCTCAGCGGACAATTCAGTGCACACCGTAAAGAACACTGGCTGCGTACCGTCAACAGCGTGGACTACACCCCACCGCGCTCGGGAGAAAACCTGGCCGACCATGCGCCGCATTTCTGGCAGTGGCTGACGCGGGCGGCAGGGAACAGCCAGGACAAGCAGGAACGCATTCTGGCGGCACTGTTTATGGTGCTGGCGAACCGGTATGACTGGCAGCTGTTCCTGGAAGTGACCGGTCCCGGTGGCAGTGGCAAAAGCGTGATGGCCTCCATTGCCCGCTTGCTGGCAGGCGCAGATAACACCACCTCTGCGACCATCGACAACCTGGAATCGGCACGGGAGCGCGCCTCTGTGGTGGGGTTTTCGCTGATAATCCTGCCCGACCAGGAGAAATGGAGCGGTGACGGTGCAGGTATTAAAGCCATTACTGGGGGCGATGCGGTGGCTATCGACCCGAAATACCGCGATGCCTACTCTACCTATATCCCGGCCGTGATTCTGGCGGTGAATAACAACCCGATGCGCTTCAGTGACCGCAGCGGCGGTGTCTCGCGTCGACGGGTGATCATCACATTTCCGGAAGCGATACCGGCGAAGGAACGTGACCCGCAGCTGTTGGAGAAAATCAGTGGAGAGTTGGCGGTCATTGTCCGTCACCTGATGCAACACTTTGCCAACCCGAACGATGCCCGTGAGTTGCTGCAGGCGCAGCAGAGTTCGGAAGAAGCATTAGCCGTCAAACGTCAGTCCGACCCGTTAATGGACTTCTGCGGCTACCTGACAACCCTGAATACCCCGGCGGGCATGCTGATGGGGAACGGGAATATCAGACCGGCCAATCCGCGCCGTTACCTCTATCACGCCTACCTGTCATTTATGGAGGCACGCGGGCATCAAAATACCATGAACCTGACCTCATTCGGGTTAGCCGTACCGCAAACGCTCAAAGAGCATGAGCTGACATTGCTTAAACGCAGAACCAATCAGGGTATGCAAACCAACCTGACGTTGAGTGAGGAGTGCGAGGCGGACTGGTTACCCAAGTGTGATATCGCATAAAGTGACGTTGACGATCGGTGTGGCCGATCAATAGGCGGTTATTGATCTGCCGAACCCATTGGACGCCTGCTGATGAGGTTGCCTATAGTGGCAGTGAACAAAATACACACGGCAACACCAGGGCATCGCGCGGGCCACATTGCGGCTGATATAATAAAGAAAGTCCCCCCAAACCGGCTTAGGCCGGTTTTTTCTCTTAGCCTAAGCTCTTCAAACGAAGTGCCTCGTGAAACAGTAATGAGAGGTAGAAGTTAATTTTTTTATTTTAATTAGTCGATATGGGAGGAACATAAGGGACAGTAAATCCTTTATAGCTGGTCAAACAGTGTTGGAGGTAAACATCACAGTGAGCGTAAATACTCATACCGGCAGGCGTTGCAGGACAGGCTTGCCGGTAGCTTGCCGGTAGAATGTTATGCAGTTCGCTATCCTGCCTTACCTGTTGTCCTCCCGATGTTCACTCTCTCTTTACTTTCTCACGTTGATGCTTTCCCGGGTACATTTCCGCAATACGCAACTGATATACCATGGTGGCGTTTGGCGGCACTTTGGGTGGGTAGCCTTTCTCGCCGTAAGCCAATTCTGGCGGCACCACCAGGGTCATTGAACCGTGGTTTTTCAGCAGCGAGATGGCTTCTTTAAATAACGGCGGGAAATCCGCCACCGGTTGCGATAGCGTTGCGCCGCTGGCATCCATATCCTGGATTACCGTGCCGTCGGTTAGCATCTCTTTCACTACCACATCAACGCTTGCCCCTGCGGCGATCGCCGTGTCCCCGGCATAGTCAATTTTGTACCAGAACCCGCTGTCGGCCTGTTTCACCTGTTTGTTTTGTTTGAACTTCGCCAGATAGTCGCTGGCGGACTTGGTCTGGCCGTTCAGGGTTTTCTCACGTGCCGTATTCACTTCTTTATCCGCACTGGCGAGCGCGGCATTGAGCACGTCGTCAGCCAACCGGCGTTCGCCAGCAAAGGTGTCGCTAATGCCAGCCAGTATCAGTTGCTTATCGGTTTTCACTCCCCAGCGTGAACGTTCCGCCTGCATTTGCAGTATCTCCTCACCCAGCGAAACACCCGCAGCATAATCCTGTCGATTTTTTGCCGTTTTAAGGCCCTCAGCGCTCACCTGTTGCGGTGAATTCGCCTGTGCTGCGCTTAGCTGCGTTCGCAACTGGGTGATTTGCACCTCATTGTTTTTGCGTAACGCTGCCAGGGCGTTATCGCTCTGCGTTACCCGGCGTTCAGCGTCGGTTCTTGCCAGCAGCAGTTGATGCTGGAGATCGCTATTTTTCGATGTCAACGTGGCTAACTGGGTACGTTGTTGTTCGGCCTGTTTTAATTGCTCAGCCGCCTGCTGCTCGGTGGGCGTGACGGCTAACGCCTGCCGCAGGTTTTTTGCCAGTTGGCTGATACCGGTGAAATCGATAGCGGGTGTTTTCACCTCTTCTGGCTGTTGCTCTCGCAGAGCAGCAAGCTGTTGTTTGAGCTCGGTGATGGTGGCCTGCTGGCGTTGCACCTCTGCGTCCTTGGTTTGCCAACGGCCGGGGCGAGGCTTGGGTTCGGTGATGGCAGGTTTCGCCGAACGCGAGATTATTTTCTCGGCTTGTTTGCCAGGTTCCGAGTTGCGTTGCGGCTCTTTTTTGGGTGGCGTTTGTTGCTGATATTGCTCGGCAAATTGCAGCAAGGCGGGAATGTTATTTTGCGGGTTGGTCTCGGCGTGCGCGATAAAGGCGGGTAACAGCCCGCCAAACATACCCAACCAGGCGAGATGTGGCATGTCTATTTTCATTGTGCAGACTCACCGCGTTCGGCAAGGCCCAGCAGCACCGCCTGATCGATCTGCGCGCACAGTTTATTGACGCGATAACGGTACAGGGCATCGACGGTGTCCTGGGTTTCCGCATTCACCCGGGTGCGCAACCCGGAATACTGGGCTGCGCCGTTCATCAGGCGATCGAAATCCTGTTTATAGCCGGTGAACTGCTTGGGTTGTACCGTACGCAGGGCCTCCAGTTCTTTCTGGCATTGTTGCAGGCGTGCCGCCTCCAGTTCTGCCTGGGTTGGGGTCTGCGTTTTCTGTTCAGGGAGCGGTTTCTTCGCGGTTTTTTGTGCAGTCTGGCAACCCGTCAGTATTAGAGCAAAAGCCAAAACGCTGGCCTGTAATACGATCTGATGATGTTTCATTGTCTTCCTTGTTTCTCGATGTTTTTTCATTGTTTTGGGTTACGCGGACGTTCGCGTAATTGGGTTGTTGATCAGCCAGTCATGTAATTCTGTGGTGCGCTTAAGCCGCAATTTGTCCATTGCGGCCCGCTTATGGCTACTTACCGTTTTTTCATGTAACTGCATGTTGTCGGCGATCTTATTAACCCTCATGCCTTTGGAAACGTAATACATCACTTCTTGCTGGCGTGGCGTCAGTAAGTCCACTGAATTGAAACCGGCAGCCAGTTCCGGATGGCTATAGGGGACCTTTTTACTGAGTGCTTCATCCACCAGTGCCAGTAGAACGGTGCAAGACTGGCGCCGATTAAACACGCGTTGAAGAATGCGGTTTGTCAGGGGCGTTTTATCGCCAGAGGTAATGATGAATAGCCTGGATGACAGATAGCGTTCAGTCAGTAGCCCTCTCGGAATCTGGCTACCAGAGTAACCTGGTGCCCAGAAGATCAAATCAGCCATGGGGTACGACAGCGGGTTGTTCATAAAGCGCAAAGCGATGCCTTTGGCATGAAAATGCGCTGTTAATAGTTTTGTTATCCCGGCGGCGAAAAATTGATCCGGATCTATGATCAGTACTTTTAATCTCGGTGTCATAAAACAGCTTCCGGCCGTTGTTGTGGGATAAAGGGGGCTAGAAAACGTTCGTCGTTAGGGAACAGGCTGTGTGCCTCCTGGCGTAATTTGTGGTGGGTTTGCGCATCTTGCCTGTATTGCGCGATAGCCAGCCAGGAAGCGTAAACGTTCTTGTCGACCCGGCGGGAAAGGTAGTCGTGCGCCCAGCGTACATAGCCGTCGAGCAGAGCAGGATCGCGGGTTTGGTTAAAGGCCAGCAGAGCGTGTGTCTGTTGGTCGTAGTGCCAGCGTTCGCTATTCACCCACAGGTCATATTTCATCGCCGTACGGGCTGGCTCAATGTTGGCTAAATGGTTACGTTCAACGGTGGTTAATGCCAGGTTGGCATACAGTCCACAACCCGCAAGCAGCAGAGTTGCGATGGACAGCGCCGGGATCATGCCGCCAAGAAAGGCACTTGTGGGTGCTGAAAGCGAACGTCGCTCTGTTACTCCGCTGGTCAGCCGATCCAACTGTGCCAGCAGCAGTAAAAAGATCGCCCAGTGTGCGGTGGAAAGAATAAAGGGGTATTCGGTTTGGGTGTGCAGCAACATGGGTAGTAACACGATGCAAAGTGCGGACGCTTCACCTGCCGGGTGTTTCGATATACGGCTATTGGCGCGATCCTGCTTTAATGCCGCCCTGACCAGATTCAGCCCATACCCTAACAGCAATAGCATACCAGCCAGTGCCACCAGGCCCCCTTCAACCCACCAAAGCAGTAGTTCATTGTGCGGATGCCGGGCGATTTCGGTGATAGCTGTGGGTGGCGTCTGAGCCAGGCGAAAATGCTGAAAACTGTACTCGAAACCGCCGTAGCCCCAGCCGAATAGCGGTTTCTGACCAATCATCGCCAGCGTATCGCGCAGCATGGTGTAACGCGCATGGTTGGAGAAATCATGGCTAACATAGCGCAGGCCATCTTCTGCATAAAACCCCTGTAACAGCGCCGTTACGCCAATCAGCAACCCTGCGGATATCAGCCCGGCAGCTTGTTTGGTTCGCCGGGGGGCCACATGCCTATAACGGCATAAAAACAGCAATGCAACGGCCGCTCCGGTTAACCAGCCAATTCGTGACTGCAGCCAGACCAGCACAACCGGGAACAGTACCAACAATAGCCCTAACCCACGGGTTCGCAGGCGCTCATGGCGGCCTTTGCTGCAGGTAAAGCCGGGGAGCAGAAACAGCATTAACGTCAACGCCATTCCGGTAGCAATAAAACTGGCTAACACGTTTGCCTGTTGGAACACCCCATAGGCTCGGCCATGTAGCACCGGGTAGGCAAACCACGCAGGGATCATTGTCGGTACGGTGAACTGCAACAGAGCGATAAATGCCTGGAAAGCGGTGGCTGCCAAAATTGCGTAATATAGCCAGTAGCGGCAAAAGCGAGGTCTGTTGTACTGCAGCAACGACAAATAGAAAACCCAGCCGCCCAGTAGCCCCAACCAGCGTGCGACAGCGACGTCGTGCCAGGGTGAGGATGTATACAGCAAAGGAATGCCCAAAATCACAATGCCGAACAATAACCCGCAGGCCGTCGTGGTGAGATGAACGGTTCGGCCTGCGGGCAGTGTCAACCAAATAGCGGTGACGGTGGCGGCCATAGCGGACCAGGAAATAATATTCTGTGGCAGCGTTAATCCACTCCCCCCCATATTAGGTAGATAAAGTGGCATGATAAGCAGTAACCAAAATAATATTATCCCCGATGGTAACCAGTGACGACGCGTATATTGCGGTAATTGCATAAGATTATGCATGTTAATTGTTGAGCCTCATTAACGGTCTATACTTTCGTGATACCCCACCTTTGATGGATAGGGGGTAACCTATTGTTATTCATTGAGTAAAACTATGTTTTCAGCGGAGTATGTCTAGAGTGCCTGCGTGGCGTGTTTTTGCGCATTATCCCACGATTATGTCGCAAATCAACATTTGTCAGATCATTGCATCGCATATATTTGTTTTTGTAGTGTTATGTTCTTTTCATGGTGCTTTTGGTGGTTTTTTTGTTTTTTCGCGTGACATTATTTAAATTGAATTGGGGTTTCGTGGCGAAATTGACCTGTGTCTATTTTTTGACTTTTCATCATGTAACTAATTTTGTAATAATATGTTCCGACGCAAAGGGCTTTCGCATTATCAATAGTGAGTTCCTGATCGTAAATTTGTATCAACTATTATTGTTGTTATCAATAATGTCGTTAAGTATTCAATAAATTCTGAGAGCCGTGTGATATATATTCAATATATTCGCATTGGATGCTCTCACCATTAAGCATTTAAAGGAATATAGAATGAAACTGAACAAGATTGTTCTGGGTGTCTCTTTGGCCTTCGGGATCGCTTCTTTTGCTCACGCAGCTGGGGAGGTTGCTTATAAAGAACAGGGCCACGGTACCGTAACCTTTACCGGCTCGATCATTGATGCGCCATGCTCCATCGATCCAGACACTATCGACCAGACCGTCAACTTGGGGCAGATCTCTAACTCGGCATTGGCTGCAAATAATAAAACGGGCACCTCAATGCCAAAGAATTTCGAAATTCGTCTGGAACAATGCAACTTTGGTACTGCAGGTAAGTCCGTTAAAGTAAAATTCACTGGGGTTGAAGGCGTCACGAAAGACACTCTGGGTATTACTGGCACAGCTAGTGGCGCCAGCATCGTTTTGAAAGACGGTGGCGGCAATCGGATTACGCTGGGCAAAGCGGCTGAAGCACAGACGCTCCTGACAGGCAATAATACCTTGTCATTCTCAGCCTACCTGCAAGGGGACGGCGCGTCCGCGACTATCGTCCCGGGTGACTTCCAGAGCGTGGCTAACTTTGGTTTAGATTACGAGTAAGACCCTAAAAGGTTATGCATGTGGGGTTACCCACATGCATGTCTCCTCAGCAGCCATTTTCGAGCAACTCTATGTCCAGAAAAAAAGGTGGTTACACCCTATTTTTGCTGTTGAGTCTCTGTGCTGCAGGCCCTGCCTGGGCCGCTCAGCCGCAGGGGTGGGGGCGGGTAAGTATGTTAGGGGCGATTATTGAAACCGCCTGCGCGATAGACACCCGCAGCCGCGACCAAACCATCAATATGGGCGTGTTGCCAATTGGCCAAATTGCCCGTGATGGTCAGGGAGTCATTCGGCCCTTTTCTATTCGCTTGGTGAACTGTATTTTGGTGCGTAACGACAAAATGTTACCAGACTGGCGGTATTTTCAAATCACCTTTGATGGGCATGCGGATACTGGATTGTTTAGCGTATCCGGTGCGGCCAAAGGTATTGCGCTGCAGATAACCGACGGTCAGGGTCATATCGCCACGCCAGGTGAGCCGCTGCCCTTCGGCGAAATTACGCCGAGTGAGATGCTGTTAAATTATTCTTTACGCCTGGTGAGTAATCGGCAGGTTTTACGCGCTGGCGAGTACAGCTCGACAATTAAATTTAAAATGGATTATTACTGATTCAACGCCAGCAGTTCCCCACTGATGATGGGTAAATTTATTGCGTGGTCATTATTTAAAATAATGGAAATAGCGCTTAATGGAATAATATAAAAGGTCTGAAATAATGGCGTTATTTTATTTTAAGGCATTGCCTTCGCGTCCGCGCACCCTGGGATTAATAATCAGCTATATCATCAGCGGCGCTATCGTGTCTGCGCAAGCCCATGAATTCAGTTTTAACACCGACGTATTGGATGTTAACGATCGCAGCAATATAGATTTAGATCAGTTTTCCCGCAGCGGTTACATCATGCCGGGCGACTACGTGATGGCGGTACACATTAATAAGCAAGAGCTGCTGGAGCAGCCCGTAACTTTTTATGCGCCGGATGATGACCCGAAAGGCAGCGAACCCTGCGTCACACCGGCCCTGGTAGAGCAATTAGGCTTAAAGCCGGAGATGAAGAGTAAGCTGACCTGGTGGCATCAACAACAATGTGTGGTGCCCGGCAGCTTGCCGGGTATGAGTGCCAAAGGGGATTTGGGCGCGGCAAAACTCTACCTGAGCATTCCGCAGGCCTACCTGGAATACGCCTCAGACAATTGGGACCCGCCTTCGCGCTGGGATGAAGGCATCCCTGGGTTGCTGCTCGACTACAACATAAATACTCAAACCCAGCGGCAACAAAAGCGCGGCACGCAAAGCTATAACCTTAGCGGCAACGGCACTGCAGGTGCCAATTTTGGTGCCTGGCGGCTGCGTGCGGATTGGCAGGCCCGGCTCGATCACCAGACCGGCTCGGGGCAGTCAACCCAGAATAGCTGGGACTGGAGTCGCTATTACGCTTACCGGGCGATCCCACGTTTGGGTGCCAGGTTGACGATGGGGGAGAACTATCTTAACTCCGACATTTTCGACAGCTTCCGTTTTACCGGTGCCAGCTTGGCGACCGATGACAACATGCTGCCGCCGAACCTGCGCGGCTATGCGCCGGAAGTCACCGGTATCGCAAAAACCAACGCCAAAGTGGTGATCAGCCAGCAGGGGCGGGTATTGCAAGAGACTCAGGTGGCGGCAGGTCCGTTCCGTATTCAGGACATCAATGGTGCGGTCTCTGGCCAGTTGGATATCCGGGTAGAGGAACAGGATGGCAGCGTGCAGGCGTTCAAGATGGACACTGCCAATGTGCCCTATCTGACTCGCCCAGGAACCGTACGCTACAAGCTGGCGGCTGGGCGGCCCAACGACTGGCGTCACCATGTCAACGGCCCAGTGTTTGCTACCGGCGAGTTTTCCTGGGGCGTTAGCAACGGTTGGTCGCTGTATGGCGGTGGGGTAGCCGGGGGTGACTATAACGCATTGGCACTCGGGGTTGGCCGTGACTTGTTGATGTTTGGCGCATTGTCATTTGACGCGACCCAGTCCCGCGCTCGTTTGCCGTTTACCGACAAAACGTTGAGCGGCGGCTCTTACCGCCTGAGCTATTCCAAACGCTTTGATGACTATGACAGCCAGGTCACTTTCGCCGGTTACCGCTTCTCAGAGCAGAACTACATGAGCATGAGCGAGTACCTGGACGCCCGTACTTATGGGACGCGTTCGCAAAACAGCAAGGAGATGTACACCATCACCTTTAACCAGCAGTTCCGTAGTTTAGGGCTGAGTGCCTATTTGGATTATCAGCACCAGACCTATTGGGATCGACCGGCGAATGACCGTTACAACCTGTCGCTGCAGCGTTACTTCGATATCGGGCGATTCAGAAACCTGAATATTTCAGTAAATGCTTACCGAAATAAATACAACGGCGTCAACGACGACGGCATGTTTTTGCGTTTTTCAATGCCCTGGGGCAACCAAGGTTCCCTCAGCTACGACAGCAGTTGGGATCGTAATGACAACAGCCAGCAAGTGAGTTACTTCCAGCCGGTGAATGGCCACGACAGCTATCAGCTAAGTGCGGGGACTTCACGCGGCGGGGCAAGGAGCAGTGGCTATTATAGTCACCAAGGGGATATCGCCCAGATGAATGGTAATGCCAGCTATCAGGAAGGGAGCTACTCCTCACTGGGGTTGTCGTTCCAGGGGGGGGCTACCGCCACGCTGAAGGGCGCTGCACTACACCGTGCTGGCAGCATGGGGGGTACTCGAATGCTGCTGGACACCGATGGCGTGGCCGGTATCCCCATCCAGGGCTATGGCGCCAGCACCGAGTCAAACCGTTTTGGCAAAGTGGTGGTGGCCGATGTGGGCAGTTATTACCGCAATCGGGTGAGCATTGATCTGAACAACCTGCCCGATAACGCCGAAGCCACCCGCTCGGTAGTGCAGGCAACCTTAACCGAAGGGGCGATCGGCTATCGGCACTTTGAAGTGATCGCCGGTGAAAAAGCCATGGCGGTGATCCGTCTGGCGGACGGTTCCACCCCGCCGTTTGGTGCCACGGTGCTGAACCATAAGCAGCAGGAAGTGGGCATTGTGAACGATGGCGGCAGCATTTACCTGAGTGGCATCAACGCCGGTGAGGCCATGACCGTGCACTGGGCTGGGCAGGCGCAGTGCGAGCTGACGTTACCGGGCGTGCTACCCAACAGCGGCGTGACGGACCTGCTGTTGCCATGCCGCCTGCTGGAAGAACAAGCGATCTGAACTCGGCCCTGGCCGTCAGGTTTTAACCAAGACTGAATGTTTTTTGAATGAGAACCACCAAATGAAATTGACCATGACAACAACACTGATTACCGGCGTACTACTTGCCCTGACAGCGCAATCAGCCCAGGCCGCGATCGCTTTGGATCGTACCCGGGTGATTTACGACGGCAGCCAAAAATCCCTCAGCCTGAACATCAGCAACGAGAACAAGCAGTTGCCTTACCTGGCGCAGGGTTGGATTGAGGATGCACAGGGCAACAAGATCACCACTCCGTTAACCGTTTTGCCGCCGGTGCAGCGTGTGGAGCCGGGGGCCAAGAGCCAGGTCAAAGTGCAGGGGCTACCGGCTGCCAACCTGTTGGCGCAGGATCGGGAATCGCTGTTCTATTTCAACCTGCGCGAGATCCCGCCGCGTACCGACAAACCCAATACGCTGCAGATTGCGTTGCAAACGCGCATCAAACTGTTTTACCGGCCGAAGGCGTTGATGACCAGCTCTGGCGATACGCCATGGCAGGAGAAAATCACCCTGAGCAAACAGGGTGACAGCTATGTGGTGAATAATCCGACGCCGTATTTCGTCACCCTGGTGGACGGTAGCAGCAAGGTGAAGGGCGAGTCACTTAAAGATTTTGATCCGCTGATGGTGGAGCCAAAGGGTAAAGGCACCCTTAAAGCCAGCGCCAGCGCATTAGGCAATAGCCCGGTGCTGACCTACATCAACGATTACGGCGGTCGTCCGCAGTTGCAGTTCACTTGCAATGGCGGCAACTGTACAGCCAAGCCGATAAAAGACAGCCACTGACGGCGTAACACAACGACGCGGGAAAGGAGTGAGAGATGCAGCATAAAACGGGGAAAAGCTTTCGCCACCGGCTGTCACGCCATGAACGCCATTATCTGTTAACCCAGGCAGCAGCGGTGCTGATGGTGCCGTTGGTGATTGGTGCGGTGTTTTCGTTGCTGCCGGGTGCTCAGGCGGCGGATAACTGGCAGGTTGAGGGCACCAATGGCGTGTTGCGTGTACAGGGTGCTTTAACTGAAAGTGCCTGCCGGTTGGATATGACCTCCGCCTGGCAGGAAATAGATCTGGGCGAGGTGGGAAGCGGGCGGTTGCGCAAGACAGGTGATCAAGGTACGTCGGTAGCAGTGCAGTTAAAACTGCAAGACTGCCTGCCGGGCCCATCGCGCAGTCTGGATACCCGCACCGGCAACCGGTTATGGAGCGCCGATCAGCCTGCGGTTACCGTCAGCTTTAACGCACCGGCAGATGCCGATAACCCGCAGTTGGTGAAGGTGCAGGGGGCGGGCGGTTTGGGGTTACGGTTGACCGATGTACGCGGGCGCGATGTGCGCCTGGGCAGCCGTGGTGCGCCGCTGTTGCTGACCCCGGGGCAGAACGAATTGACCTATCACATCACTCCCGAGCGCACCCGCGCGCCATTACAGGCTGGCGCTTACTGGGCGCAGATGAACTTTGGGTTGAGCTATGACTAGTGCTTTGCTCGGCATCACCCCGCGTGGACGCCTGGCACAGCTGTGCCTGAGTTGCGCTCTGTTGTTACCCGGCACGCTGGCACAAGCGGTGACCACGGTAACGGTACGGATCACGGTAGTAGCACCGCCGCCTTGTACCATTAACTACGGCCGTACTATTGAGGTGGATTTTGGCAATGATGTGCTGACCACCCGGGTGGACGGCAGTAATTATCGACGGCAGATACCTTACAGTGTGCAGTGCAGTGGCAACACGACCAACGCCATGACTTTGCAGATAGAAGGCTCCGGGGCGGGATTTGGCTACAACGTATTACGCACCAATAAACCTGATTTGGGTATCGCACTGTTTGTCACCGATGCCAATGTACCGCTGCCGCTGAATACCATGATCAAGTTTACTTACCCGGGGATACCGACGTTGAATGCGGCACCGACCAAACGCGCCGGCAGCACGCTGACCGCAGGCGCTTTCTCGGCAGGAGCCACCCTAAAAGTGGATTATCAATAGCAGGAGCACTGCGATGACGTGTGATTTACCCGTAAGGGCATTGTTGCTGCTGGGGGCCTTGCTCAGTTCGCCGTTATGGGCAGCGGATAATCTGCTGTTTCGCGGCACCCTGATTGAGCCACCGCCTTGCAGGATTAACGATGGCGCAACGGTAGACGTCGATTTTGGCGACCGCGTCGGGGTGAAAAAGGTTGACGGGGTGAACTACCAGCAAGCCCTGAACTACCGAATCAGCTGTGAGCCGGGGGCTAGCGGGCTGGATATGACCTTGACCCTGAGGGGGCAGCAGACCGGTTATGACATGGCGGCAGTTCGAACTAATCTGGCGGATTTGGGCATTCGGGTGCTGCAAAACGGCAAACCGTTCACTCTGAACCAGCCGATCGGTATTGACCCGAAGAGCCCACCGCTGCTTGAAGCCGTGCCGGTAAAAACCCCGGGTGCCACCTTAAAGGAGGGGGCGTTTGTCGCCACTGCGACGCTACAGGCGAATTATCAATGATGGGGGCGGAATGGATGCAAAGGAATAACGGCTGCCGTTGGTGTTGGCTACATGCTGGTTTGGCCGGGGTGGCGCTGCTGCTCAGCCCGCTGGCGACAGGGGCGGACAACATGCGTTTTCATGGTGCGTTGGTGGCTGAGCCCTGCGTGATCCCGCCGGGTGAAGAGAATATTCAGCTGGATTTCGGCACGGTGATCGACAAATACCTGTACCTGAATCAGCGCACCCACGGGCAGCAGTTTGCGTTGCATTTGGCGGAATGCGATCTCAGCCTGGGCGCGACGGTGCGGGTACGTTTCAGCGGTAATGAGAACCCGCACTTACCCGGTTTGTTGGCCCTGGCAGGCGGTAGCCAGGCTTCCGGCATTGCCATCGGCATGGAAACCCCTGAAGGCAAGCCCTTGCCGCTGAACCAGAGCGGGCAGAAATACCCCTTGGCCAAGGGCGACAACCTGCTCACCTTTAAAGCCTATGTGCAGGGTGAGCCTGAGGCGATAGCCAAAGCAACCATCGAGCGCGGGCCGTTCAGTGCGGTAGCGACTTTTAGTTTGGAATATGAATAACGCGGAGATTTGCTGGCAACGTGCCTGGCAGTGGCTTTGCCTGCGGCGCAGGCATGCTCCGGCAGACGCGGATATTTGGCATCTGCGCTATCACTGGAAACAATGTGGCGAGGCGTTGTTCGAGAGCGCAAAGTCTGGCCGATATCGGCTAACTGCCATGCAGGTACATCATCGCTTTGGCTATTCCTGGGTACAGTGGTGCGCGTCGGATGCACTGGTATTGAAGTGGGTGGCGATGCAAGTGGAGCACCTGTTGCCGACCCATGAACGTTGCGCCCATGTGAAAGGCCAGGGCGGTGGTCGGCAATCGATCCGTCAGGTATGGCAAGCCCTTACCAGTGACGAATATGCTTTTGTTTACCGTACCGATATTCGGGGTTATTACCGGCATATCCGTAAAGGGCAAGTACTGTCGCAGGTGGAGCGTTATGTCTCTGACCCCATATTGGTGGGGCTGATAACACAATATCTGTATTACAGCGTTGAGGATGCGGGCGAGTTTCACACCCCAGAGTTTGGCATTTGTCGTGGGTGCGCGCTGAGTCCATTAATTGGTGCCAGCCTGTTACATCACGTAGACAGTTATTTTGCAGCACAGGAGGGAACCTTTTATGCGCGTTACATGGATGATTTTGTGGTGCTTACCCGCAGCCGCTGGCAATTGCGACGGTCGGTTAAGCGATTATATGAATTTTTCGAGCTGGGCGGTTTTGAAGTTCATCCGGATAAAACCCAACTGGGGAGAATTGAACGTGGATTTGACTGGCTGGGGGTATGGTTTACCCCCACAGGCACCACCATAGCGCCCAGAGCGTTAGATAACCATCGAGCAAAACGAACGCGGCTTTACGAGCAAGCCAAAGCTAAGGGGCTGACTCCGTCAGCGATCGAAGCAAAGGTGCGGGCGTATGAAGCTCGGTGGAAAATTTGGGCAAACAGTCAATTGCAAGCGGCTGAATCCAGCTGGTATTGAGTGTTTGCTGTTGAAATTACTGAGTGCTGCGCGGTGGGTTGTGGCGCGCTACAACGGAGAATTACCAGATGTTACACACACCTATGTGCCGATTAGCGATCATGATATGGCTCGGCTGTGCGAACGTCGCTGAAGCCACGTCTTATTCAACCAGCGGCAGAATAACCAATAACGGAGGCCTCCTATCCATGGAAGTCACATTCGGATGGCCTACTGTGGACACCCCCGACACGCCTCTGCCTTGCGTACGAGCATCGTGCTGGCTGGGTCCGTCTGTGACGATTCTCACCCCTTTTGACAATTGGCAACGTGCCTATAACCCGCATGTATCACAACTCACCATAAGATACACCAAGGGGGAACTCCTGTCCGCAGTCCGCGCCCGGTGGGTCTCGCAATACGGCGTTACGGGGACATTGAATGAACCCGCGTGGGCGACAAGTGCAGGGATTCCCTACGTAACAAGCGCACTGGCATGTTTCCAGTACTGGCCTAATCAGACCGGCTCGGAGCCTGCCGTCGGCATCAACTTACCCGGGACCGTGTGTTCCACGCCAGCGCCGCCGAACGTTAATTGCGACAGTATCCCGTCTATGATCTACGATTTTGGGACCGTGGCTGCTGGGCGAACAGACAACCTGCGGATAAGCCAGCGCCATTTCTTGTCTTGCACGAACGCGACCAACGTTACTCTGAAACTACAGTCTGCCCTTGTCCTGACGCGTTCCTTGACCGCCAACTTATCCGTTAATGGACGGACGATCGGGCCACAAGGGGTAACACTGGATGCGCGCGGGGATTCTGTGCCGTTGGACTTCGTCGTGACGACGGTCGGGACGGAAAACACTGGGGGGGTATATAACGCGAGCAGCGTATTGATCATGGAGTATAACTGAACAACGTCCTTCTTGGGTAATACTGGCGGGCCTAAATCCTGACTCGGCGGTTCCATCTACGATGAGCGATCTATAGTGTATGGGACACACGTACGATGGACGGAAGGCCCTGTACCATAAGGTCCTGATAGCAACATGACGTCCTCGCTATAGGTGATGAGTCTATACAGTCTTGATGGCCTGGAATCAATTCACCGTCTTCCTGGCACGGTCTTTGTTCGAGGCTGATGGTGGGATACCGCGAACCAGCGGACCAACAACCCCGGTTTTTCGGTGGGGGAACATGAAGGAGTCCTATACATGAATCCATTGAACGTGCCGCGGTTTCACATTCTCGGACAAGTGGAGCAATGGCGGTTCCTGGACGCAGGGTGATCTTGGATGCTTGTATGAATGGCACCCCGGGCTCCGATTTTGGTGCTCTAAGTTTTCCATAAAAAATAAAATTTCCCCTAAAAGAAAGCTCCAGGGGACGATTTAATTATTCACGGAAATAATCCTTATCTTTAATATGATTTTTATAGAGATGTTTCAAAACCTGCTTATGAATGCGTTGTGGCTAATTTTTAGTTATGACTGCTATCATCCTGCCTTAAAGAACTGCATGATCATTATAAATATTCATTGATAGTTTGTTGGGTATCACCGACTTTTCCATCAGCTTATTGTTGATGCATAATCCGTAGTTTGGAATAGTGACAATGGTATCATCAGGAAAACCATGTGTTGCCAATATTGCCCGGGTCCGACGGACCAGTTGACGGTAGTTACTCTCGTTTTTCTCGGCGTCCCCCATGCCCCAGATATAATTGATGATGCTGTTCTTTTCCTGTATTTCATTGATCAGGCAGAGTAGCAATTTCGCCTGGTTCTTACTGATGCCGACAGTTTTTTGGATATTACTCATCGTTAATTTTCTGTCTTTAATAATCAGGCAGTAATTTTTAACCCTACCTCTTTGTTTGATTAGTTTTTCCATTGTTACTTTCCTTTGGTGTGAAAAATCCCGCATGAAATAAAAAGTTTTCATGGTAATGGGCGTGCAACTTGTCGGTTTTCTAGGTTATTAATTCGGTTTCTAAGGCGTGATATACACCTCAAAAAATAAAGATCATTGACGTTTTTAGGCTTATGATTAGTCAGCTTGCTCGTCAGGCTTTCGATAAGACAAATCTTAACACCCGGAAAGTTGCCATCTCCATATATACTTGTTTTTACTGTTTATATAAAATTTTATGCTAAATTTTGTATTTATTTATATTTTTATTCTGATATCGGTTGGAGGTTGGTTCTGTTGCTTATGCTGAAGGAGTGCTATATTCAGTCGATTTTTAAGAATTTTCCTGTAAAATCGCGCGCAGTTTTTAACGTAAAGGGAAAAACACGGTGGCGCTTATAAAGCGGCGTTGCTGAAAACAATAACAAATAGAATGCGGTACATCAGACAGGTTTAAAATTACCGTGTGGAAGTCAAGCTGCTTAGCTTCAGGGGATGCGTACAGGATGATACTGCACTTGCAGCGTTGCCACTGTAAGCATAGAGAAGCAAAGAGTCATTGAGGAGAGGGTATGGAGTGCATCATTAACGGTGTTGTTAAATACAATTCGGATGACGGGACCTTGCTGAGCCCAGATAACGCTATTGATATGATCAAGCTCTCTCGGGTAGTCAATGAGCTGTTGCTGTTGTTAATTAAAAATAATCATCAGTTGTTAAGCAGGGATACTCTGCTCAACGAGTTATGGGATAAAAGAGGCTTGAATGCCTCAAGTAATAACCTAAGCAATTATGTCTCTATTCTCAGGAAAACGTTGGCGAATTGCGGTTGTCCACAGTTGATCACTACCGTCCCGAAGCACGGTTTTTTGTTCGAGGCAGATATCACGATCCTGGCGAAAACAGATGAGGAAAAACTACCGTCATTGGTAGGAAATATTGAAAAGAAATTAGTTTTACCTTCTGCTTCTACTTCTACTGTAAAGGGAAACATGTTTGTTTCTCTTTCCTGGCTAAAAGAAAACATAGGGCTACTGGGTGGCGTTATAGCCCTGGCGCTGGTTTTGTGGTTACCGGGAGCTTATGAGCAATGGAGTATGAAATCCTTGCGCACGGAAGTTCTCACACTTGATCAATGCAAATTTTTTCTTATGGATGATGTCACCCGTGGGTTGGAAAACACAGATACTCTTTCCATCCTCAGGATGATCGTAAACAACGAAAAGTTAAACTGCGATCGTAAAGCCAATGTGTATTATTTTGCCGATAAGAAAATGGATGCCTCCGGGCATGTGATTATGACCGACCTGCTCACTTACTGCGCGTATGATGGAAAAGCGCCGTGCGACAATTACTATATGTCGAAGAAAGAAAATGAAGATAAAAAATAAGCTCGGTATTGTGATGTGGGTGATTAGCGTGGTTGCCGCTGTTAATATTGCCTGGCAACGCACTACGCAGGATCCCGCTTTTGAATGTCGGGCCAGGATACACAGTAAATTACTGGCAGATAAGTGCGACAGGAACAGCGTCTTTGATGTGTTTCTCGCCATGCACGCTAACGGGCGCGGATACTGGCTGATTTCGGGAACCTCGGTATGCCCGAACTCCCCCCAGACATTGACCAATGGGATTGTCGAGTTCACCTATAAAAAAGAGGGTGGGTATTTTTCTATGCATATGGACAAGAGGAGTTCCGACATCACGGAGGTTTTCAGCGCGTTGAGGTACGATGACCTTAAAATGAAAATCACAAGAGTGAATACGTGGGATTATGCTCTCTCTCTGACGAATCAAACGCTGATGATCTGCACTGAGGATTGAACAAGGGACTTGGTTTTCTTCAAGGGAGTAAAAGGCGGGGCTTGCAGCTGGTGAGTTCAGGTGCCTATCGGGGTTAGTAAGCAGGCGATCATGCCGGAGCACTGTTCACCCTGATGTGAAGGGTTATGTAGAGTTCAGGAAAACCGATCACAGGTTAATATTTTGATTTATATTGAAAAATTATAAAATGAACACTGTGACCAGTTATCCAATAAATCTTTTTCTCTGGCTAAAGCCGCTTTACATGTGTGAGTAAGAATTTTTCACGTTGGTGTTTGTGTATAGCGACATGTATAAAATTAATTTTTATTTTAAAAATAATAAAAAATATCAAATGTATAGGTGTTATTTATCACTCCTGTGATCTTCCGCCATAATGCATCAGCACGGCGTCCACCCCGGTGGACTGCACGTTGAAATGACCGGCCTGGAGGTGACCGAATGCACCGGCGGGCTTCAGCAAATCAGTGAGCGGGATTTATCCCATCGTTATTACACCGCCTGTGATCCGCGCCTCAACCGGATGCAGGCGCTGGCTTTCTTGCTGGGTCAGGCTTGGCAAAACTAGCCGATTTCAAATGCAGGTCACTACCTATAGCGGTTTTTTTGTTTTTCAGGCGTTGGGCTCGCCGTTGAACATACGACGATAATATAAAAAAGCCCGCCATAAGGCGGGCTTGGTCAAAACAGATATGGACATTACTGGCAGATGGATGCGTACTTCTTCATAAACGGACTGGCGCACATTGACGCATAAATATCTTTCTGCAATTGATCTGCAGCCCCGTTGTCTTGTTGAACACTGCCGTTACCGCCGACAACGGTACCTACGCCATTGCCACCTTTTCCATCACCGGTGGCATTGCTGCCAATAGCGACGCTTATGCCGCCAGGACCACTCGAAGTGTTGCTGTTGATGCCACCTTCAATGACAATCCCGGCATAAGAAAATTGAGCGCTCATCAGGAGCGCACAACCCAGCAATAAGTGTTTTTTCTTCATCATAAATATCTCCTTTTACTTTATTGAATAACCCTGTCGGGTTATTTACCCTACGACGTCACAAAATTAAACAATGTCTGCAACACAGCTTGCTTCCTGGCTTAATATCAGAAGCCATCTTTATTTGACCCAAGAACATCATTCCATAAACAAATGATTTACGAGGAGCGATTTCTTACCCGACACACGTGCAGCTCTCGCTTTCTAACATGTGTAAAATGTTTATAAAAGGAATATATACTTAGCAGAGACAAAATTAAAGCAATGCAAATTTCCATGAACATAATCCCTTGGTTCATCAAATTATAATAAAAACAATAACACTAGTTATAAAACTCCATTTACAACGCCAACGTTATTGGATCAGCCAGTAAATAAAGTCATGCTTATTTTTCAAAGCCATTTTCTGCATCAGCGAACGTTTATGCGAATGCACAGTTTTGACGCTAAGTTGCATGCGCGCGGCGACCTGCGACTGACTAAACCCCTGGCGTAAATAAGTCATTACCTGTTTTTCCCGCGAGGAAAGATACTTCCCGGCACAGGAAGGGCAGCGCTCCAGGCGCTCACCTGGCGAGCGCCTGGCCAGAGCGCCTGTCAACATCTCATCGAAGGCGTCGTAAGACGCACGCCGCGGCAGCGAACCGGCATAACGCCAGCCGCATCCGCCCCGTATTTCTCTGCATCTGCCTGGCGTGCCGATATGAAAAAACATCTTCGCCGCGCTGTGAGTATCGCTATCCAAATGATAGGGAAGATGCCGGGCCTTTTCCGATGCCGAGGAAAAAATCAACTCGATATGATTCTCCCTGCCATTTTGTTCATCATCAGTATTCACAGAGATGTTGCGCCGTGAGAAATAATCCTGCAACAAGTTCTTCAACCCCAGGCTGAAGTATTGGTCTTCATCATAAATAGCTATGGAAACCTGGTCCTTCATATAAACTCCCTTGGTAATCAACGTAGATATGCGTTAATTTTCGACAGGCGGAACTCGTCATTCTGGATGGAGAGTGTAAACAATCCGATAATTGGCAACGAAAAAATAAAATAACTGCGTTTTATTACCCCAGAATAATAAAACAATTTAC
The DNA here is from genome assembly GCF_008830365.1 of Serratia proteamaculans. Lineage (GTDB taxonomy): Bacteria > Pseudomonadota > Gammaproteobacteria > Enterobacterales > Enterobacteriaceae > Serratia > Serratia proteamaculans. Next base: position 154,404 of record NZ_WBKI01000008.1, read on the forward strand.
AGCCGCTATTCGTTTTTCGGCAAGACTGCGGCGTTGGCCGCACCATGAGTTTCACGATTTACAGTATATCAACCACCACTATACCGCTGCCCTGGAAACTGCCGGCTGCCGGAGCGCTCGACTGTAATGTAGAAGTAAAGGTGATGTTCTGGCTCCCTTTAGCATAAAAGGTTAACTTTACGCCGCTGCCGCCACTGTATCCGTTCACTTTCAACTGCGACGAAAGGCCGCTTTGCTTATCCAGCACGATCTTATCCCCTTGTGCGCTGCGGGCAGTAACCCGCACCTGCGCACGCCCGCTGCAGGATAAGGCTGCAGTGGCGGTGGCGATGTTGCCGTTGACCTTTTCCACCTCCAGCACCCCATGCTGCAGCACAATATCTTTATCCATGGCGCATTGGATAAAGACTGGCGGTGGCGGCGTATTCTGGGTGCATGAGTTTTCAGGAACGGTTTCCCCCCCGGAGGTAAAAATTTCGGCGATAAAACACCGTTCTTCAGGGAAAGAGTCGTTACGAACCACAACGTTTCCTGACCACGGCAAGAGTTCCGCATTTATTCTCGCCACCACCTGCGCCAGCGTCAGCAGCGTTTTGCTGGAAACGTAGTCGATAGTCATAGGTGAGCCACCATTGCCTGAATAAGGCGCTATCAATAATCTGCAGGCATAATCACATAACAGCGGATAACGAGGATCGTTATCTGACGTTAACCGCACAACGGTGAAAGGAATGCTTAATTGCCCATCCGGATTCTGTTTCCATTTCCCCCAGACTATTTCACTTTTAATCCAGTAAGCACCGGCCGAAAAAGGCATGGCGAAAATAAAAAAGGCAATTAGCAACTGACTAATCAGCCGCCCTCCCACTCCCCTGAACGCGATTTTACCCACTCTTATTTATCCAACAGTTACATTAACAAAAACGTTGAGAGAATAACTAAATCTCAAACCAAGGGAGCGCAACGGCACATTATTCGTATTGCAAACTGAAAGTGGCGATGGCGTTGAACGCGCCAAGTCGAATGGACTTTTGCGCCAACGCCTCCGGCTCAGCTTGCACATAGGCCTTCAGCTGCATTACCGTTCGGCCAGCCGCCAAAGGATACTGGCTGCCAGGCTTATTCAATACCAGGGGCTGCCCTTCATAGGTTTCCATGCCGATCGCCACGCCGGCTGCCTGGCTGCCGGCGTCCAGCGCCAGCAGCCCCGGCAAGCCGACGCTCTCGACGCCGCGAAAAGCCACGCTGACCGTTTTACCCAGGCTGAGATCGCAATCTTGCAGCTGTATTTCAAAGGCTTTGCCCAGCGTGCGGCCATTAAGATAAAGGTATTTGTTTACCACGGTGCCGATATCCAGTTGGATAGCCTCATCGCCGGGGCGCAGAGAACAAGGTTCCTCCACCAACGCGCCATGAAAACGCATATTTTCAACGGCGGCGCAGTTGCCCATTACCGCTCCCAGCAATATTGCCGCCGCTGTCATTTTTCGGCACGCATCTTTTATTTTCATGGTGTTTTATTAGCCCCTGTCATTTTTGCAACCCAAAAATTCATCGCCCTTTAGAGAATATCAAGCACCGCCACTCCAGAGCCGGTAAAAGATCCCGGCACGAGCGCACCGTTGGAAATAAGAACCGAGGAGAACGTCACCGCTTTTCCGCCAGTCCCCGGCACATCCAACAACACGCCATCATTGCCGGCATAGCCCCCGACGCTCAAAGAAGACTTGAGGCTGCCGTCAGCGCGCAGATTCACCACATTGCTGTTGCCGCCAAGGCTGGCTAAAGCTTGCAGTTTTACCTTTGCCGCACGTGTGCAATACAGGTTAGCGACAGTATCGGTCTTGTCGCCCGTGACGTTATCTGCCGCCAGGGTGCCGTGCTGCAAATAGATATTGCCGTTTAAATAGCAGGATACGGGCGGCTCCGGCGGATCTACCGGCGGCGGAGTAACAGTACCGTTACAAGAACTAGCAAATGACTCTCCATAATTACCGTCACTAACAGCATCAAAAACTATACAGGGAGCCTTCCCGTTATTTTCCTTAACCCATTTACCCCAGTCCGCTATTGCGCCGCTTGCCGGAAGACTTTTACTCCACGTATCGATTAATGTAGTAAATGTCTGCTTACCTTTTAAAGGTAAAAAAACATTATATGGAGGAGTAAACCTCCCACCACGAGCTATCATTATCTGACATTTTGGCTTAGAAAGAATACCGCCGCAGTCAAATATGCTGTCGTTACGGATAGGATCAACCGATAAAATATTAAAACGTAAAACCTCTCCCCCTTGAGCCAATTGCCAATCAACAGTAACATTAGCATTGACAAACGAATATGCTTGGTGGCAGAAAATAATAGTCAAACAGAAAATTATTCGTCTCACTTCCCTCTCCAAATAAAACCATTACGCATAATAAATTACTGCACCACTGGTAGATAGCATCATCGCCGGGGCGCAGAGAACAAGGTTCCTCCACCAAAGCGCCATAAAAACGCACATTTTCAACGGCGGCACAGTTGCCCATAATATCCCCCAGTAATATTGCCGCCGCTGTCATTTTTGCAACCAAAAAAATTCATCGCCCTTTAGAGAATATCAGCGCCGGTGGAAAGCCCAGGCGTGAGCGCGTTTTATTTAAAGGCGCCGCCTGCCTGGATAGTTTTGCTATAAAAACGAGATAACCATTACCGTAGAGCCTTGAAAATGCCCCATTTCTGTTTGGTCATAGCCCGCCAGTTCGGAGGTGATCCGTACCGGCGTTCCCGCAGGGGTTGCCGATATCTCTACGCCTTTAGCCAGATCCACATCGTTAACCTTTATCCGACTTCTGAAATTGCTCATTGGAGATAGCCTGATGTCATTTGTAACACCATCCTGAGAAATAACTGTTATAGGCAGAGGTGTGACACAACTGACGTGGAATATCCCCGAGGCGATATTGCCGTTCACCCTGCCGGGTGCCAGCATGCCATGCTCCAGCGCAATATTTGCTTCCTGGACAGAACATACGTTGGGGCCAACAACCGGCGGCCGACATTGTGATACATCCCCGGGAACGCGTACATATCGGTTATAACTGACGCGTGCAAGTAATCTGAAACAGTCGACACGCATATTTATACTGTAATGTTTAGGACTTTCAAGATAACCACCAGTTAGAGCAACGATATATTTCCATACCCCACCCATGGTTTTCACTGTCTTCCCTGAATGATTAATATCAATCATGCGTTTGATCTGTGAGTGTGACCACCTATCACCATATTCTATCTCCAGGACACACTTATCGATGCTTCCGATAGAAGGATCACACTGCAAAAATGGGTTTGGGCTAGGGTCATTATAGTCTATATCCTTAATCCAAAGAGTATATGCATTATAACCGCTACCAGGCGTAACCTCAGATTCTAGATAAAAAGCCAACGCAGGGGTGCTGCTAATACCCCAGAGGCCAACCAACCATAACAAAATCCATTTCTTCATCGTCTATCCTTCGCATAACTCTTATTATTGATAGTCAGCCAACAGAGTCGCCGTTGCGAGGAATGCATTGGCCTTCAGGTTGCTGCCCGGCCGCTTTACCGGCACCGCCTGCAGCAGCGGTGGGGCGGCGCTATCAATATTGACGCGCTTGTTCAGTACAAACGGCTGGCCGGCCAGCAACACCCGAATAGCCAAATCCGGTATATTGGTTTGCACCGCGGCGGAATCAAAACTGCTGGGGCCTGCCGTCAGGCTCAAACCCAGCGCCAACCCGTGCTGATTCGGTTCGCAATTGATTTCATAATTTACCGTTTGGCGGTAATTTTCCCCATCGACCTTATTGACCCCCACGCGCTCGCCAAAGTTAACGTCAATGCGCTGATTATTATTGATGGTGCAGGCCGGCGGGGCGTTCAGCACGCCCTTAAACTGCATGGCGGCCTCGTTATCCGCCGCCCATAACTGGGGGGCGAGCATTGCCAGGCAAATGAAGAATGCCCCGCGCCCGAATAGCGCCGTTACTCTATTCATTGGTAGTCCACCATCAACGTTGCCCCGGCGGAAAAACTGCCCGTCTTCAGTACGCTGTTATTGCGCTTTACCGGCACTGCCTGCAGAGTGGGGGCGTTTGGATAGGTAAAATTCAACCAGCCGTTGATGGCTAACGGCTGCCCGTTGGCGCGCAGCTCGATGCCCAGGTTGCTCTGCTGGGTTTGCAACGCATTGCGATTAAAGTCTGTAGCGGTGCCCACCACGCGCATTTTCATCGCATTGCGGCTGTTGCCCCGGCAATCCAGCGTGTAATCGACCGTCTTCACATAGTTGTTGCCGTTAACCCGCGTGGTGACCAAATCAGTGCCGAAATCCACCAAGATGGCTTTGCCGCCGTTAACGGTGCAATGCGGCGGAGCAATCACGGTAACGCTCACCTTAATGTCGGTGGCCAGCGCGCTTCCCGATGCCAGCAGGGAGACCAGCGCCATCCTGCGCCATCCATTGGTTATTTTATTCTTCACTATCCCTCCCTCAGTCATAGCTCAGCCGAAAATCCACCGCAGCGAAATAGGCCCCCGCCACCAACGGCGCGCGGGTGCGCTCCGGCGTCACCTGATACGCCAGCGCGTTCTGCCCCGGGGTCAGCAGCAGCGGCTGCCCCCGGCTGCCCAGCCGCACGTCCTGCCCCAGCGGATCGGTCAGGCGCAGTCCCAACCCGGAGACGCCCTGCGCCTTCACCAATTGCGGATTGTTAACATCCGCCGGGGCGCTGAAGCTCACCGTTACAGCCGGCTGATGCGCCGCCCAGGTCAGGCCGCCGGTGCGGCTGTCGCGGCTGCCCGCCGGGCTGCGCAGGCAATCTTGCAAACGCAGCTCAAAGCCCACCGACGTGCCCCGGTCACCGACGTTTTGCAGCCTGCCGGTGCCGGTTTCACCCAGCTGGATGTCCTGCCGCGCGCTGCCCATTTCCAGCCGGCAGGCGCTTTCGGTCAATGCGCCGCGCACCTGCAGCACGCCGTTGGCACCGTCGGTGTACCAATTATCCACCGCCTGCCCGTGGGCAGTCGGCAACAACAGCAGCATAGTGCCGAGCGCGATCGGCACCATCAGCGCCAGTGCCCCCAGAGTGCCGTAGTACTGCCAGTCGCGGTAACCCGGCAGGCGTTGACTCAGTGTTTTGCTTATCCGTTGCATCGTTCTTCCTCCTGTTCACCTGCCCCTGGCTTGGCCTGTGGCGTTATGACTTGCTCTTTTCCGGTGCCACCTGGCAAGCGCTGCCGCTGCAGCTGAAGGTCAACTGCGGGCGGCCGCCGTAGTCGTTGATGTAGGTCAGTACCGGGCGACTACCGAGCGCCGCGGCGCTGACACCCAGCGAAACATTGCCCAGCGGCGGCACCATCAGCGGCTCAAAGCCCTTCACCCCTTCGGCCCCTTTCTTGCTGCCGGCATCTACCAGCGTGATGTAATACGGCGTCGGGTTATTCACCTGATATTTGTCACCCTGCTTGGTCAGCGTCAGCTGTTCCTGCCACGGCGCAGCGTTCTGCTGCGGCGCGATCGCCGCCGGGCGGTAGAACAGCTTGATGCGCGTCTGCAACGCTATCTGCAGGGTATTCGGCTTGTCGCTCTTCGGCGGAATTTCCCGCAGGTTAAAGTAGTACAGCGTCTCCCTATCCTGCGGCAGCTGTTTGGCCGCCGGCAGCGCCTGGATTTTCACCTGGCTCGGCTTGCCCGGCTCTACCCGCTGTACCGGTGGCAGCACCACCAGCGGGCTCTGCATTTTGTTGCCCTGTTCGTCTTCCAGCCAGGCCTGCGCCAGGTACGGCAACTGTTTGTTCTGGTTACTGATGTTAAGGCTGACCGAGTTCTGGCCGCCGTCAAAAATCACCCGGGTGCGGTCCAGTGCTATCGCCGCCTGCACCTGTGGGGCCAGCAGGGCGCCCAGCAGGGCGGCGGTGGTCAGGCATTGTTTGTTGATGACAAAATGCGTTTTCATAAAAAGCCTCTCTTACTGATTCAAATAGGGTGTCTGCACTTACTGCGCGTCTGGCTCTTCCGCCGACAGCGCCCTGCACGGCAACAACAGGTTGCTCAGCGTGCTGTCCGGCAGCGTCTTCGGCAGGCTGATGGCACACTGCGCTGCGCCGCTCCAGTGCACCGTCATACGGTCACCGGCCTGAATGCCGCTCAGGTAGACGCTGCCGCCGTCGTTCACTATCCCTGTTTCCTGTTTATTGGCGTTCATCACCGTGGCGCCGAACGGCGGCGTGCGACCGTCCGCCAGGGTAATGACTGCCATCGCCTTCTCCCCGGCGATCACGTCAAACTTGCGGTAACCAATCGCGCCTTCGGTCAGGGTGGCCTGTACCACAGATTTGGTGGCCTCGGCGTTATCCCCAAGCTTGTTCAGGTCAATACTGGCCTTGTTGCGGTAGTAGCTGTTCACGTCTGTGACCACTGCCTTGCCGAAGCGGTTGGTATCCACCGTGCTGCCGTAGCCACGCACCGGCACCCCGGCTACCCCGCCGGTGTCCACCAGCAGACGCGTCGCCCCCGGCATACCGATGCGGTGCAGCGCGCCGCCCTGCGGCGTCAGCGTCGCGCCGCCCTGGGCGGAGAAGCCCAGCGCGCTGTAGCTGCCTTCCTGGTAGCTTGCGTTGGCGTTCATCTGGGCAATATCGCCCTCGCGGCTGTAGTAACCGCTCAGGTTGGCACCGCCGCGTGAATGGCCCGCACTCAGCTGGTAGTTGCTGTGCTCGTCAATCCGGTCATAGATCCCCACCCTATGAGTGGTATCGTTACGGTTCACCGAGGTGTTGTAACTGACGCTGGCGCCGTTGCCCCACGGCATCGACAGCGACAGGTAGATGCCGTCGTCATTGCTGCCGTTATACTTGTTGCGGTACCCGGACAGCGACAGGCTCAGGTTCTTGAACCGGCCGATGTCGAAATAGTTCGACAGCGTCAGGCTGTAACGGTCGTCCACCGGCCGGTCCCAGTAGGTCTGGTGGTCGTAGTTCATGTACAAACTGACCCCGGCGTCGCGGAACTGCTTGTTGAAGGTGATGGTGTACATCTCCTTGCTATTGCCCATCCGACGGCCCTCATAGCGCGCGTCCAGGTACTCGCTCATACTCATAAAATCCTGTTCCGAGAAGCGGTAGCCGGCGAAGGTCACCTGGCTGTCTAGCTCGTCGAAGTTCTTCGAATAGCTCAGGCGGTACGAGCCGCCGCTCAGCGTGCCGTCCTGTTGCGGCAAACGCGCTCGCGACTGGGTGGCGTCAAACGACAGCGCGCCCAGCACCATCAGGTCACGGCCGATACCCAGTGACGCCGCGTTGTAATCGCCGCCGCCCAGTGCGCCGCCGTACAGCGACCAGCCGTTGCTCACCCCCCAGGAAAACTCCCCGGTGCCGAACAGCGGGCCGTTGGTATGGTGCTGCCAGTCGGACGGCCGCCCCACAGCCGCCTTGAAACGCACCGATCCAGGGCGCGTCAAATAAGGAATGCTGGCGGTATTCATCTTGAATTCCTGCACAGTGCCGTCCTGTTCTTCCACCCGCACGTCCAGCTCACCGGATACCGCATCGTTGATGTCCTGAATGCGGAACGGCCCCGCCGCCACCTGGGTTTCGCTAATTACCCGGCCCTGCTGGCTGATGGTCACTTTGGCGTTGGTCTTCGCCACCCCGACCACCTCCGGCGCATAACCGCGCAGGTTTGGCGGCAACATATTGTCGTCCGACACCAGGCTCGCGCCGGTAAAACGGAAGCTGTCGAACATCCCGGAGCTGAGGTAGTCCTCTCCCAGCGTCAGCCGCGAGCGCAGCGCCGGCAGTGCCCGGTAAGCGTAATAACGACTCCAGTCCAGCCTCTGGTCGGTACCCCGCCCGCTGCCGGTCTGGTGGTTGAGTTGCCCCTGCCAGTCGGCGCGCAGCCGCCAGGCGCTGAGGTTGGCGCCGGCGGTGCCGTTGCCGCTCAGGCTATAACTCTGAACGCCATCACGCTGCTGGCGCTGAGTCTGGCCGTTGAGGTTGTAATCAAACAACAGCCCCGGAATGCCCTCATCCCAGCGCGATGGCGGGTCCCAGTCCGCCGAAGAATATTCCAGGTAAGCCTGCGGAATGCTCAGGTACAGCGCCGCTGTGGCCAGGTCGCCGCGGGCTTCCATCCCTTTCAGGCTGGTGATATCCAGACATTCGTTCTGATGCCACCAATGCAGCGCTTTCTGTGCATCCTCTTTCAGCCCCAGCTGATCTACCAGCGCCGGTGAAAGGCAGGCTTGGCTGCCTTTCGGATCGTCGTCCGGCGGGTAGAAATGGATGTTCTGCTCAGGCAACTCATTTTTATTGATGTGCACCGTCAGACTATATGCGCCCGGCATCATGTAACCGCTGCGGGAGAACTGGCTCAGGTCGATATTTTTCCGGTCATTCACGTCCAACACGTCGGTATTAAACTGTATGCCGTCATCGGCATAGCCCTGCGGCACCGCAGTACTTATCGCCAGACAAATACAGATCCTTAACAGTTGAATACGAAACAGCTTCCTTGCAGGAATAAACACCATAGCCACAATCCCGTTATTTAATAATTTTTATCCGCGTCAGTAATAATCCAATTTAAAACGCACGGCGGTAGAATATGCACCTGCCCGCACCGCTTGACTATTACTCACCAGCCGCATAGCATATTTCAGCTGCATGGCGCCTAATGAAATATCCCCAAGCGGCAGAGGTTTCCCTGGCGTGGCAATATTTCCCTGCCCATCGGCAATTTGCAGCGCAACGCCTTTTGCTTCTCCCTGCACACCAAATAATTCGCCGTCCGCTTCACCGTCGAAGGTCACCTGAAAATGCTGCCAGTCCGGCAATGTATTATTCGGTCGGGTTAATATGCAGTTGATTAACTCAATAGAGAAAGGTTTGGTTATTCCCTGGCCGTCGCGAATAATATCGGCAACGGGTATGCTTCCCATATCAATAACCTGTTCCCGGCTGCCGGCGGCAATGGCACAGGCGGTATCAATAATGGCCCCTTGCATATTGATGCGTCCCCATCCTTGCGCCTGAGTGGCAGCCTGCGTTTGCGGGGGAATAAGTGCGCCAATCAATATGCAGGGAGCCACTACAAAGCGAATAAGCTGATTCATTGAACACCTTTGACAAATACCTTCCCATCTCAGGAAAAATGCATGCGAGATATCTCGCATGCACAAGTCATCACATCAAGGTTGATGCTTACTGGTAAGCCAACTTGAAATCGGCCACGGCAGTGAAATCACCTGGAACCACTTCAGCATCTTTAGTGCCATCACCCTGCAGGTATGCGGCGAAACGCAGCGTGTTGTTACCGTCATTCAGCGTTTGAGAAGGCGTTGCGGTACCCAGTTTGATCGGGTTGCTTGCCATATCGGTGATAGCGATGCTGGCGCCGCTGGCGGTACCGATGATGCCCAAGCGATCTGCGCTCGCCGCTGAGGATTTGCCGCTAAAGGTCGTGGTTACGGACTTCATCGTGGTGGTGTCACACTGTTCTAATTTAATGTCAAACTGACGTGGTACGGATTTACCGCCATTTTTCAGTGCAACGTTTGACACTTGACCCATTTCCACAGTTTGGTCAACAGATTCAGGGGCAATAGAACAAGGTGCGTCAATAATTGCGCCTTTAAAAGTCACAGTGCCGTGGCCCTGGTCAGCCGCTTGCGCCATCATAGAAGTTGCGCCGAAAGCCAGTACTGCTGCCATCATGATTTTGTTCAGTTTCATATAAAGCCCTTACATTCCATATAAGAAAAAATATCGATAATTGCTGTAAAACTCGCAAAACAGAAAAACTGATTATCTGTATATCTGTTTTGGTTGTTATTTCCGGCCAATCGTTGCCAGCCACACTAATCTACCCTAGCTGAATTCAATTCGAAATATTATGTCGTAAAAATAACAAAAAACAGGATTTATATATAAAAAATATAAGATTTGTAGATTTTAAAGCCAAAAAATAGATTTAAAATATCAATAATTATTAAATTATAAAATGTTTATTACCTTCTAACGTTAAATATCGTAGAAATATAAGGATAATTCTCATTGCCAACCCGTTCTGGGGATTGAAAAAAGCGAACCACGCCCGCAGAATCAAATCTCGACAGGAAAGTTGAAAGGTAAAAATATGATTTTTATTATTAATGGTAACGTAAGTTATAATGAACAAGCGGGCACGCTGGAGATAATTAATGATTCAAGCAGTAAAATCTTGCTGCTTAAACCCACGGCCAGATTGCTCTCTTTATTTGTACGGAACAATAACCTGCTGGTCACGCGTGAGCAGCTGCTTAATGACGTATGGGAGGATTATGGATTAAAGGCGTCAAACAATAACCTGAACAACTATATTTCAGGCTTAAGGAAATCACTGGCTCAGCTGGGGGAAGATGAAATACTTGTCACCTACCCGCGACAAGGGTTTAAGTTTGTCGCCAAAACAATCCATCGTATGGATGCCAGCGCAGCGCAAGAGCATCCAGATGCTATAACGCTGCACGATGATCAGGGGGCAAACAGCAACGGGAAAAGAGCCTCACTGGCCGTAAGAGCGCCTTATATGATTATGATGTTGTATCTTCTAATCAGTATCCTCATGCTAGCCGCCGTTTTTTTATACAACAACCATAATCAGACCAGCATGACCAAACTGGGACAATATAAGAACTGCAACATATATACGATTAAAGTTGATGGGAAACATCTGGAAGATATAAAAGACATGATTTATGACATACGTTACAATTGCAATGTGAAGGCGAATGTTTACTACTATGGTGATATGGAAAGCAAAGAAAGTGAGAAAAAGTCGCCATTGTTGACCTATTGCCCGCTCGATGCAGTAAAACCTTGTGAAAACTCTTACATTTCAAATTAAAATAGATTTTATTAAATCAATAATTACCATAGTATGCATATTCAAACGCCAATAGGGTCAAAGAAATAACCAGAGCACTGCCATTGATAATAATTGTCATTAATGCCAGTAATAATATTCAGGCAACACCTGAATATCTGAAAGTCACTTTTACCATCACACTCCCCCTTAACAACATGCATTGATCCTCGCGTGTTGTTAAGGGTGTTTTGACTTATTGCAAATAAATACTGGAACATTATTATTCAAAAACATAAAGCTATTTTCATTTAACTGTGAAATATGCAGGTAAAGATTATTCTTCCATTTAGGGAAAAGCGCATTGAGATCGGGCCTTTTAACGCCATCACGCGGATTAACCAACCCCTCTTTGATATTGAAGTAATAATAGCCGTTTTTGTATGAGTACTCCGTAACAACCTGGCGGCTTAGCAGATAACTTTTATTTCCATCTGAGATGTTCCCATGAAACTCAAATGTCGCCTCGCGCCATCCCGATTTGATAACATTAATAAATATAACTTTTTTTATCACTCTGCCATCATTAAGTGTATCAAACATCTTGACCACGGTAGAACACTCTGGAACTGAGTGTTTTTCAATATAAAGATATGCTGATGCGGCGATGCTCGCTAAAAATACAATTACGCCGAAAACTAAAAAAAACTTAAAATTAAGCATTTTTTTCATAGTAATTCTCACACTTTACCTCTGAATTACCTTTTGCCGGCAATGGGCAATAAGAATAAAACGTAAAAACATTATTTAACGTTGTTGCACTACTTAACATATTGCTGCTGTAATAGTAAATAACCGCCGGCGACGCACAGTTAATTCCCCAGGAACTTAGCTTGTTTTTAAGTGCGGGGTAATCGATATTTATTTTATTTAGATTATGATAATCAACGGCAACTTTAACATTACACTTCCCCACCATCCCAATGCTTTTTTCATCAATTTTCTTATAGCCTCCCGTGTTCAATACCAAAGGGGGCAGAGCTAAAGACGCAATGAACAAAAAACAAAGTAAAATAATTTGGATAGGTTTTTTACTGGTTGTGATTGGCGTTATTTCTTCATCGCTGCTATCTGGAAATTGATTCGGTTCATGCTGTTCGGAATTGATAAATACGTCACTGTCTATAGTATTAACCTCGGCAGCGTTGAACATGAAACCTTGCCGCGGCAGAGTGCTAATAATGTCTTCTTCGCCGAGCGTGGCGAGGATCTTTCTGAGCATCGAAATATAGTTATTAAGGTTATTGTTTGATGCCGTCTGCCCGTGATCATCCCAAACCTGAGTCAGAATATGTTCACGGGTCAGTAACACATTATTATTTTTAACCAAGAGTGCTAATAACCGATTTAACGTTGTGGTAAGGGCAATGGGCTCCATATTGTCGTCAATGGCTTCGATTATTGACCTATCCTCATGATATTTAAGTCTTTTGTTTATTATGAACTTCATTTTTTCGGCTCAATGGTTACCCAATTTCATGTTACGTGGCTGAATGCTCACTTACTGAATTCCATTGTATATTATTAAAATACAAACACATAGAGGTAAGAATAATCCTAGTAAAAAGAATGACATAATATTTTGCCCCTTTGAAAGCAAAGGTTCTCAAGCAGTTCACTGGACGGTATAAGAAGAGGGGGCAGTCAAGATATAGTTGCAATCGCTAAGGATAAGGTGGCGTGGATGAGGTACCGACCATCCTGCTATGCCAGATCACCCGGCAGGCGCATGGCCCGCCGGGTGGGGGAGGGTTACTTAATGGAGCCTGGGCGCAAATTCAACCCCGCCGCCGGCAGTTTTTCAACGTCTCCCGAGACGCGGTTTCCTTCCAGGGAACCAAAATTGGCGCCCGCCAAGCTACCAACTCTCAGGCCTTCCGCCGTCGGTGATACCTTAATATTTCCGGAGAACAGCGAACGCGTGATTTTACCGAAATTCATCCCGGCCAACCCGCCCAGCGTGGTGCCGTTTCCACCACGCAACAGCCCGGAAGCGCTGGAGTTGGTAATCAGCGCTTCGTTTTGCCCAACCAGCCCGCCAACGTAGCTCTTATTGCCGCCCGTGACGTTCCCCGTAGAGCTGGCCTGGTTTATATCGCCATAGGCCCCCATGGCGTGCAGGCCTACAAGCCCGCCGACATAACTTTCAGCACCTCCAATCACATTTCCCTTGGCATTGGTCAGAATTAATGCACCGCTGTTATGCCCCACCAGACCACCGGCGTAGCTCTTATCACCGCCCCTGACATCGACGCGAGCCGAAGAGTTATTGACCGTACCGCGCTCGTTGTTGCCGATCAATCCGCCGACCCGGCTATTATTACCGGCAACGGCCGTTCCTTCTGCTTGCGCATTGGCGATGGTGCCGCCGATATTGTTGCCGACTAAACCACCAGCGTAAGCCCCGCCACTGACGGCGCTACGCGCCTGAACGTTGCTCAATGCACCCCCTTGATTTTCGCCCGCTAAACCGCCGACAGAGGCGCTACCCGTACCGATGACACCGCCGTCCGCTTTTGCATTGGCGATGGCGTAACCCGACTGGATGCCGACCAACCCACCGGCGATGCTGCCTTTGCCGGAATAAACATCACCGATAGCGCTCGCATTAGATAACTTCCCTCGGTTGTAACCGATCAGGCCGCCAATGTTGCTGTTCTCTCCCCCTCGGGTGGTTCCCGTCGACTTAAGGTTGTTTAGGTCGCCGTTTTCATTATGGCCAATCAAACCGCCAATATAGGCATTTGCGCCGCCGGTAACATTATTGGACGCCTCGGCGTTCCCCACTCGGCCGCCGGTATTGCGGCCAACCAACCCACCAATGTACGTGCCGGTTGTATCCGTCACCTCGCCGCTGGCTTTAACATTGCTCAACGTGCCCTGCTCGTTCCAACCGATCAATCCTCCCGCTGAACGTGTTCCCCAACCTTCTACCCGGCTGCTGGCATCGGCATTGATGACAATGCCGCGGTTCAGGCCAATCAGGCCGCCAACATGGCTGTCTTTTTTCCCGATGATCGCGCCGGATGCCCCGGAGTTAATGATTTGCCCTCGGCTGGCATTTATACCGGCCAAACCGCCGATGTTAAGCGCTGAACCGCTGACGTTGATCGTCGCCTGGCTACGAGAATTGATGACCTTGCCCTGGTTTTTCCCGACCAAGCCGCCAACACCGGTTTCAGTCTGGGCATTCTGCATGTCTCCCGAAATATCAATCGCCGCCCGGCTATTGATAATCTGTGCGTTTTCGTTCGAGTTGTTGCCGACCAAACCGCCAACGGATTGCGTATAACGCCCCGCGATAACCTTACCGGATGCCGAAGCATTGGCGATGGTCCCCAGGTTTAAGCCCACCAAACCACCGAGATCTACGCCACCGCTCACGCGTATCCCGGTTGCTTCAACATTGGCGATCTCGCCAGTGTTGAAACCGGTTAGCGCGCCCACCATGCTCCCGCCTGACGCTGCGCCGTTCCCCGATACGCTCAGCGCATCCAGTTTCACGTTGCTGATGCTCCCGCTTGACGTGGCGAAAAGCCCGGTGAAAGGCCCGGTGCTGTAAATGGACAGCCCTTTTATCGTATTGCCCAGACCATCAAAAACGCCGCTAAAATCAGCGTTATCGCCGATGGATTTCATTCGACGCGTCTCGCTGATGCCGTTGCCAAGCACATAGCGCCCATTGAGATCGTTATCGATATCCTGTAGCTGGGCCACATTCTGAACGACCTTATAATCTTCGCCGTTTACGCTGAACGAGGCGCCGGTGCCGGACAGAGTTACTGCCGCCCCGTTATTCAGCTTATGACCGGTTTTGTGGTTAAGTGCCAGACCCGCGCCCGCTCCCGTCGCCTTCAGCGGCGCATTGATGTTGACGCCTGCCCGTTCGGAGGTCAGCGTGAGCTTATTGCCGCTCTGCCACTCAACCGGCGCGGAGACAGAGACATTCCCCTGCGTGCTGGCCAGTTCAATATTACTGTTGGCCAGAGTAGCCGACAGGGTTTCACCCTTGATGGTCCCCGTTTCCGCGACATTAACCTCCGCCGCCGCTATCTGCCAACTGCCGGTTTTGCCGTTGGCCGCGAGAGTGGTTACCTGTGCTGCAGGCTGTACCGCCACGCGTGCGCCTTTGGTTTCTATGCGCCCGCCATTGCCCGCCGCCGCACTGGCGTCCAGCGTACCCGCTACGTTAACTACACCGCTGTTGCTGCCATCCAGCACGATGCGTCCCGCCTGGTTGCGCAGCGTGGTGGCGGTGATGGTCCCCTGGTTATTCACCACGGTTTGCAGCATGTCACCCGCCGCTTTGGCGGTCATCAGCACCTGGCCGCCCTCGGCCTTCAGCAAGCCGCCGTTCTGCGCTAGCGCATTCACCGCCGCGCTGTCTACCTGCAGGTTCAGCAGTTTGTTGCCGTCAAAGTTCAGCGTGATGTCATCACCCGCCCCCAGCGCGATGCTACCCACCTGCGCCTGAATCACCCCTTGGTTGCTGACGCGGGCGCCCAGTAGCGCCACGCTGCCGGCCTGCGCCGCCGTCAGGGTGCCGTCGTTGCGCATTTCCGCCTGAGATTGGCCGACGAAGCGATTTTTACCCGCCAGGAAATCGGCATTGCTGATGTCACGCGTCGAAGCCACCAGCCCGCCCACGTTCACCTGGCTGTTTTTGCCGAACACCACACCATTCGGGTTCACCAGGAACACTTTGCCGTTGGCGTCGATTTTCCCCTGGATATCACTGCCGTTAACGCCTACCACGCGGTTCAGCGCCACCGAGCTGCTGCCCGGCTGATGGAAGGTGACACTTTCGTTTCCGCCCACACTGAAGCTGTCCCATTGGGTGATCAATTTGTCACTCTGTTGGTTGATCGTCATTTGCTGGCCATTGGTGGAGATATTCCCCTGACCAGAAACGATATTTTGTCCGGTCGGCAGCGCGTAAGCCGGCTCCAGCGCCGCCAGGCCCAGCAGCGACAGCACTACCGCCAAACGGCGCTTGCTGCTGCGTTTGCCGCGACGGCTGCAGTTTTCGCTAACCACGTTCCAGCAGTCTTGTGCAGGGTTCCATACTAATGCGTAGATTTTATTCATTATCTTATTTCCTTATTGATTCACTTTATGCTGCTCTCCGGCAGCAAGGGCTTCATCATCAGACGCTCAGAAATATCTGGCCGCCTGAATCCAAATTCGCGGGGATTTTTCCGTACTGCCGCCGGTGCCCGAACGGGCCAGCGGCAAAGCGGCGGTAAGGGAGACCTGATGATGCTCGCCTCCCCACCCCAGAGAGCCGCCTGCAGCGGCCATATGTACGGTGTTTTTTTCCGTGGTCCATGGCTGTTTATTGATGCGCGCCTGCCCCTGATCGACAAAGGTGCTCAGTTGCCAGCCGGGCATAAGGGAATAGCGCAACTCCAGGCTGCCCTGCCACCCTAGGTCGCCGTTGCCGCTGCCGGGCGCAAAAGCGCGTACGCCATAGGGGCCGCCAATGCCGAACTTTTCTGATGAATCCAGGTTGCCAGACGCCCATTGGCCATTCAGTTGGGCGTAGAGTTGGAAACGCTCGCTCAAATTTTGCAGGCGCAATGCGCTGAACGTCAGCTTGCGGAACTGGCCCGCAGTATCCGCCGTCAGGCTATCCCAGTGACGGGCATAGGGGTCATCGATAGTCAGTTTGCCAAATCCATAGGTCAACGACGTTGCGCTTTGGCCGCCGCCAAACAGGCGATCCTGCGCGTTGGCGCCGATCTCCGCGCTCCACAAAGCCACCGTCTTTCGGCTGCGGCTATCAAAAAGATCGATATCATCCCGCAACCTTTTATCCTCAAACTGCAGTTGTGCGTTGATATTTGCGGCGCGACTGCGCAGCAGTGGCTGGGAAATAAATATGCTGTTGATAATGGCATCGCCATGAGCCTGCAACTCGCTGAAATCCTTTCCTAATCGGTAGTTCATCTGCGAACGTGCGATACCCACGTGGCTGGACCCAGGTCCTACCGGGAGTTGATAAGCCGCACGGTAGTAGCGCTGGTGTTTATCACTGCTCAACAAGCGCAAATCTAACTGATCCCCCAGCCGCAACGGGCTATTGACACTGAGCACTCCGCCGCCACGGTATTCACCTGTGTAGGTATCGCCATAATTATCGACCTGTAGCGAACCGCTCAACCACGGGGCCGACGCAGCATCGACAGTGAGATCGGTCGTGCCGGGTTGTGCGCCGGGTGAGAGTGTATTTTTGACTAATAAACCTGAGATATCGCTGAGCAGCAGCAGGCTGCGCTCAAGCGTATCGCCGCGGACAATATCGCCGCTGCGTAAGCCTGATAGGGGCTGTTGCAATACAGTGCTACGAACGTGCGACTTGTTGGCCAAACGGATTTGCCCGTATCGGCCTTCAACCACCGCGATACGCACATAGCCGTCAACGATTTCCTGCTTGGGCAAATAGGCATGAGCCAGCACATAGCCTTGTTGACGGTAATAAGCCGTCACACGCTGTGCAGCCTCCTGTAATTGCGCCAGGCTTGATTCATGTCCACCAAGCTTGTTCAGCAAAGACGCCAGCCGTTCGGCAGAAATAGCCTGATTACCCTCAAACCGAAAGCCGGCAACCCAAAAACGTGGCGAGGTGGCGTCGCTGACAGCAACCTGTGGTTTCTCAGGATGAGAGGAAGGTAAAGCTACCGGTGGCGGCAAACTAGGCTTCGTGGTTTCTACGTCTCTGATAGCCTGGCCAGCACTGGGCAATGCAGCCTGTGTGAGTGGGGAAAACAGTATAAATAAATTGAGTACAGACCAACGCCAAGAATAAATAAGGCACGTCTTCTTTAACGTAAGAATAATACTTAATAATCTATTCATACATAGCGTGAATACATTCATTGCTTTACCGATCTTCCTTTATACATTTACTAACGGAATATCCGTATCCATTACCATAAACAGTAAGCCATTTTCCCGTAGTCAACCTGCACGCCAATAGGATAGGCGCACGGCAATGTGAAGGATAAGTTTTATTGGATTACTTAAAAGGTATTAAAATGCTGCGGTTGTTGCAACAAGGCTAATTTAAGACGTAACGTTAATGCAAGACGTATGATGATACAACATTAGGTGTAATATATAACACTGTAGCTATTTTAAATATAAATACCCAGATGGTTGTTCTGATATTAAATTAAGTATAAGTATTTAATATTGCTGCGGCCGCTACGACAGGTGAGTGATGTAGCGTTATCGCCACACTAAACGCCACAAATTCCCCTGCTAAACGTGCCGGAGGGGGAAATGTGAGCTTATACCGTCGAGCGATTCAGTTGGATACCCCGCTCAGCCGCCCCGGCGCCGAAATCCGCCAGTGGGTGGCCCAAACGCTTCAGGAATATCGGATCAAAGGCTTCGTGATGGATGACGAACGGCTTAAAAAACCGCCCGTGGGTTCATCTGCAGTGCCGGATTACTTTGATGAGATGCTGGAACGCATCCGTGATACCCGTGCCAGTGAGCGTCGGGCTTATTTGCGGGTTCGGGAGACCTTCGCATTAGCCGCCGACTACCAACCCTCACTCAAAGAGACAACGCTGCTTTTTCAAACCATCCAGAACAAGCTGCATTTTGCTTGTACCGACTACACTGCTGCCGAACTCATCCATCAGCATGCCGAGGCCAACCAGCCCATATGAGTTTGAGCAGCCATAAAGTCCCTTGAATCCCACAAGCAAAATCATTTGGGGGCATAATCGGGGGCATGGTTCAGAATCTAACAAGATAAAACCAAGCAAATTCAATTGGAATTGCTATCAGATGCGACTTCTGTGATTCCCAAAAAACAGTGCAGAACTGCTTTCATTCTAACTAATGGCAGATAATGAATTTCTGGTGAAAATAAACTTCGCCAGTTTTAGCACAAAAGGATCAAAACGCGTCTATCTTTACCATTGAACACTGGATCCGTAAATTAGAGGCGGTTATGTTTCTTAATTACTTTGCGCTGGGTGTCCTTATTCTGGTTTTCCTTATTATTTTCTATGGGATTATTATTCTTCATGATATCCCCTATCTGATTGCAAAGGCACGTAACCATCCGCATGCCGATGCTATCCATGTCGCGGGCTGGGTGAGTTTATTTACTCTGCATGTGATCTGGCCGTTTTTATGGATATGGGCTACGTTATACCGCCCCGAGCGTGGTTGGGGTATGCAAGGTCAGGAGGCATCGTTCGCACAGTTGCAGCAACGTGTGGCGGAGCTGGAGTTGAAACTGGGTGATAATAAAATGCCTCCTTCGGAGTAGCCACCATGGATCTGCTCATTATCCTGACGTATGTTGCTTTTGCCTGGTCTATATTTAAAATTTTCAAAATCCCGGTCAATAAATGGACCGTGCCTACCGCTGCATTGGGCGGAGTGTTTTTAATCGGGGCATTAATTCTGCTAATGAATTACAACCATCCCTATACTTTCCTTGCGCAGAAAGCCGTGATCTCTATCCCTATTACTCCGCAGGTGACAGGTATCGTTAGCGAAGTAACCGATAAGCAAAACGTATTAATTAAAAAAGGTGAAGTGCTGTTTAAATTAGATCCGGTGCGCTACCAGGCAAGAGTTAATAGACTTCAGGCCGACCTGGTCACCGCGATTAATAATACTCAGGTGCTTAAAGGGCAGCTGGATGAAGCTATTGCCAACACTTCTCGGGTTAGCGCGGAACGCGATCGGTTATATAAAGACTACCAACGTTATGTCAGAGGTAGTCAGGCCAAGGTTAACCCATTTTCGGAAAGTGATATTGATAACGCCCGACAGAACTATTTGGCACAGGATGCGCTGGTAAAAGGTTCGGTGGCTGAACAAGCACAGATAAAAAGTCAGTTAGACAGTGTGATTAACGGGGAACAATCTCAAATCGTTAGCCTCAGGGCACAGTTAGCCGAGGCCAAATATAATCTTGATCAAACGGTGATCCGTGCCCCAAGCAACGGTTACATCACCCAAGTGCTGATCCGCCCAGGCACCTATGCCGCGGCGTTGCCATTGCGTCCGGTCATGGTGTTTATTCCTGAGCAAAAACGCCAGATTATTGCTCAGTTTCGACAAAACTCGTTGCTGCGTCTGAAAGCCGGTGATGAGGCCGAAGTGGTGTTTAATGCGTTTCCCGGCCAGGTCTTCCCTGGAAAATTGATAAGAATTCTTCCGGTGGTGCCCGGCGGATCATATCAAGCGCAGGGAACGCTGCAATCGCTGAGCATGACGCCCGGCAGCGATGGTGTTCTGGCCGTGATTGAGCTGGCGCCCAACAGTGAAATTGACGAATTGCCTGACGGCATTTTTTCTCAGGTGGCAGTTTACTCCGATCACTTTACCCATGTGGCTGTAATGCGCAAGGTACTGTTACGAATGACCAGTTGGATGCACTATCTGTATTTGGATCACTAACTCAGTATAAAAAAGCCGCTTCCTGAGGAGGCGGCTTAGTGACTGACAACTTAGGCATATTGCGTTAATCGCCAGGTGACCGCCTGCTTATTATGGGGGGCATGGTATTGCCTTTAGCAATGGGGGCGGTGGTTGATGGTGTACCTACAACCGTCCAGACACCGCTTTCAGGGCACTTGTGCCCGGTGGAAGCTGTGGTACCGATAGGGGATTTAGCCATGATGATCTTTCCTTAATCAGTGCGGTGTTACCTTTAGCCCCGCTAAGAAAGATATTTACAGGTTCTCGTATATATTCAATCCCACAAGCCAAATACAAAGCATTAGTTTGTTATTAGTAAATTCAATTGTCTATTATTTAAGTTTGTATGTTCTTCGCCGTGGATTGCTTCAATGTATAATAAATATATATTTTCAGTGGTGTAACATTATGTTTTTATATCTATTGAGAAATAATTTAAACTTTCTATTGTTATGGAGTAACGAGCCACTATATTGATTTAGCCCCGGCGTCAAATTCACGGAGCTGCTGTTATGTCATCTCACCGAACCAGTCGAAGGCGGTTTGACTTTATCTGGCGGAAGGGCAGGTATCCGCCAACGCGGTCAACCCTTCGCTTTCCTGCCTGAATGACACCTTGCCCTGATCCAGCGTGACCACGAAGACGCTGTCGAAATCACTGCCCGGCCATTTGGGCACCGAATTGGCATCGCCTCCGCGTGCGGCCACGATGTTCTTCACCGCCTTATCGAGATTCTTGTGTTCCCAGGCGATGAAAATGCGTGAGTTTTGGTATTTATCGCTGAGCAACTCCTGTTGCAGCCCGGCGATGTCATCGGCGTGGAACTGAATGCCGATCGGCAGCCCCACACGCACTGCGGTGGGCATGATGGTCGACAGAGCCCGCAGTGAACTGCCGGCTTTGTTTTCTTTCGGCCCTGCGGCAAAGATAAAGTCCGGCTTGCCGTAGCGGCTCAGCAGTATGTCCGGCAGCGCCAGCGCGCGGTTCAGCCCCTTGCAGGTCAGCTGCCCGCTGCTGTTGGCTGGTTTTTCCCCGTGTCGCACAAAGATCAGCGTTTCCTGCGCCAGTGCATTTTGGCTGAACAGCAGCAACGCTGCCAAACCGCCGAGTAAATTGTGAGCTACGTTGTTAAACATCCTCAACCCTTATGTAATGGCTTGCTGATTTCTGTGCGCTTTTCGCCGCGTTACTCGCTATCATAACCGGCGTGACAACAAGGCATACCGCACCGATGCGGAGCCTCTGGGATAATTAAATACTGGCCTAAGGAAGGATTTACAATGAAAAACATTTTCTTTTTTGATGCGATGCTGACACCGAAAATCATCACCGGTGTTTACTGGCTTTGCCTGCTGAGCATTGTTGTTGGCGGGATTGGGGCGATGTTCTACGGTGAGTTTTTCCGTGGCCTGTTCGCGATCATTATTGGCGGCGTGTTCACCCGCGTTTGCTTTGAGATGATCATTATTGCGTTTAAAAATAACGAATATCTGCGCAAAATCTCCGAAAAGCCGTAATGCAATAAAAATGCCGGGCATCGCCCGGCTTCCTGTTATTCCCCCAACGTTAACGCCAGCCGTTCCCGCATCAGCTCGATAAAATTATCCGGCAATGTTTTCGCCGTTGGCGCCCGCAACGCCTGGCTCCAGACCGGCTCCGGGAAATGCGAGTCGTCGAGGTAACGCGGGACGATATGCCAATGCAAATGCGGCAGCGCGGTGCCCAGACTGGCGATGTTGATCTTCGCCGGCGTTAATAGTTGGCGCAACTGCGCCTCAACCTGTGCCACCACCGCCATGATGCTGTTGCGCTGGTCGTCACGCAGGTCGCTCAACTCGGCGATGTGTTCATGCCACACCACCCGGCACCAGCCGGGGAATGGGCTGTCGGCGATAAAAATTGCCCGACACTGTGAGTTTTGCCACAGCACGATCTCATCGGTCGGATGGCAGTAAACACAAGATTCATGATTCATTTTATTCTCCTGCTGCGGTTTTGGGCGCAGCGAAACCCCGCCGCGCGTTAGCGCAGCCAGGTATTCAGTGTGAAAGAGAGCGGGACCGGCGGCCCCGCCGGGGCTACGAGTTAATCACCGACTGGCGGCGTACCAGGCTGGGGGCAAATAAAAACTCCTCAACCGGCAGTTCCGGGTTTTCCAACCGGCCGATCAACCGATCGACAATTTTCACTGCCATCTCGCGCAGAGGGGGGGCCACAGAGCTGAGCGCCGGGTTGAACAGTTCGGACAGAAACATATTATCGATGCCGACCACCGAAATATCCTCCGGTACCCGCACCCCCAATCGCTGGAAGGCAGAAATCATGCCGATGGCCAGCATATCGTTCAGCGCTACCACACCGTCCGGCCGTGGTTCACTCTGGCAGACTTGTTCGGCCAGCGTTTTCCCCAACTCGGCCATTTCGGCATCGCCGTAGGCGAACTGCGCTTTACCTTCGATCACCCTGACCGGCAGCCCGGCAGCCTCCAGTGCCTGCCGGTAACCGGCAATTTTGTTGGCGCGGCTGCTGGTCATGCCAGAGGCGGTGGCGAAAGCGATACGGCGGCAGCCCTGGGCGATCAGATGCTGGGCCGCCATGCTGCCGGCGGCGCTATTGTCCATCGACACGCTGTCGATCGGCAGTGCTGTCTCACCCGGTGCCGTCAGGGTGCGTTCGTCGTAGTTAATCATTACCAGGCCGCGTTTCAGGGCGTCACGGAAATGGGGGCGATCGTAAAAGGTGGAGGCGACCACCACGCCACGGATGCCTAATGCCAGCAGATCGTCGAGAAAACGGATCTCTTCTTCCTGCTGGCGATGGGTATCACCCAGCAACACCTGATAGCCGTAGTTTTGCTTGGCCGCCAGCTCAATCTCACGCACCAGTGCGGCAAAGCTGGGGTTGACGATCGAAGGCACCAGCAGGCCGAGCATTTTGACCTGTCCGGTTTTGAGCTGCTGCGCCGCCCGGTTCGGTTGGTACTGCAACGCCGCCATCGCCTGCTCAATACGGGCCAGCGTATCCTTGCGCATCTGATCGACCCGGCCGTTCAGCACGTTGGAAACTGTACTGACCGAAACCCCGGCATGACGTGCCACATCACGTATATTCGCCATCACATTCCCGTTTTGCATTAACCCATTACCGCGACTTTATCACGCGCTCGAAAGTGAGTCACAGGCCCTTAGGGCGCGATCTGTCCGCCGTTGACGTCGATAACCTGTCCGGTGATATAGCCGCTGCAGTTATGCGATGCCAGGAACAGGTAAGTGGGCGCCACTTCTTCGCTGCGGCCAAAGCGGCCCATTGGGATCGAAGCGCACATCTTGCCCAGCACTTCTTCGCTTTTGCCATGATGGAAGGCGGTGTCGATACTGCCCGGTGAGACGATATTGAAACGGATATTGTCCTGGGTGAACTCCTTCACCCAGTTGCGGTGAATGTTGTGCAGCCAGGCCTTGGCACTGGCATACAGACCGGCACCGATGCCGCCGCCTTCACGTGCGGCGATGGAACCGGTGCTGATCACACTGGCGGTAGCGCCGCTCTCGCGTGCCGAGGTGCGCAGGTGCGGGATAGCGAATTTGGTGACCATCAGCGCCGAGCGGCAGTTCAGGTCCATCACCCGGTCAAAGAATTCGTCGTCTATCGCTTCCAGGCCGTTGCGTCCGCCCAGCCCGCCGGCGTTATTGATCAGAATGTCGATGCCACCAAAGCGGGCGACAAAGGCTTCGACCAGCGCTTCACAGCCTGCGGAGCGCGACAAGTCGGCCGAGAAGAACTCGCATTCACCGGGGAAGGTGGCTATTTCTGCCGGTGGCTCGCTGCGCATGCCGTTAATTCCCACTTTGGCGCCGTGTTGGGCGAACAGGGCGGCGGTCGCCAGACCAATACCGGCGGTAGAACCGGTGATCAACACGCGTTTGTTGGTCAAATCAGAGAACATGGTGTAACTCCTTGCTTGAGAAAATCAGTAACCCAGTTGCGTGGGCAGCCAGGTGGTGAGCGCCGGGAACAGCGCGATAACGATGATGCCGAGCAGTATGATCAGCAGGTATTTGGCCATCGGCTTAATCACATCCTGCATTGGCACGCCGCAGATGGCGCAGGTGGTGTACAGACCCAGGCCGATGGGTGGGGAAAACAGGCCGAACCCCATCGCCAGAATCATCACAATGGCGTAGTGCAGCGGGTTAAAGCCAAGTTGGGTAGCGATGGGCACCAGGATCGGGGCAAAGATAATCAGCGCCGGAGCGCCCTCCAGCACCGCACCGAAGATAATCAGAATGACAATCGACAGCAGCAGGAACAGCCACGGGCCGTAGTCCGCGCCGATGGCGACCAGCAGCTGTGCGCACTGCTGGGGGATCATCTCGATGGTCAGGGCGAAGGACAAACTGGTGGCGCAGGCAACGATAAACAGCAGCATGCCGGACAGCGCGGCAGTATCGACAAACAGCTTCAGGGTGGCTTTCAGGGTCAGTTCCCCAAAGGCCAACCGACCGACCACGATGGCGTAAACCACTGCGAAGGCGGAAATCTCGGTGGAGGTGGCGATACCGGCCACCACGCCCTTGCCGATCATCAAAATCATTACCAACCCGACGGCAGCCCCGATCAGCAGTTGGCGGGTCGGCATGCGCACCGGGTAGGCGTCATCGACGTTGATGCGTTTGCCGAAGATCACGGCGGCAATCAGCAGCAATATCAGCAGGCACAGCGCCGGGATCAGTCCGGCGATGAACAGTGCACCAATGGATATGTTGGCGATAAAGCCCATCACGATCAGGTTGACGCAGGGAGGAATGGTCTCTGCCATGATGGCCGAGGCGGCGAACACCCCGGCCGATTCTGCCGCCGGTTGGCGCGCTCGCCTTACTGCGGGCATCAGCACGCCGCCGACGGTGGCGACGTCCGCCAGCTTGGAGCCGGAAATGCCGGAGAAAAACGCCATCGACACAATGGTGGTCATGTGCAGGCCACCGCGATAACGTCCCATGCCACGGACGATCAGCTCGACCAACCGCGATGACATGCCGTTGACCTCCATCACCGCACCGGCCAGCAGAAAGAATGGAATGGCCAGCAACACGAAATGGTCGACGCCGGCAGTGACCTGCTGGGCAAAGAACACGAACGGCAGCGACGGATCGCTGAGGAAGAACACCATCGCCGACATGCCGAGGGTAAAGGCGATCGGCACGCCGGAGATAATGCCCAGAATAAAGCAGGCCAGCATCAGCACGGCGGGCAGTGAGCTGAATCCCAGCGGGATATGCAGGCTGAGGTAGCCCGCACCGCCCAGAAGAGCGACGGCAGCGGCGCTGATTAACACCACTTTCAACGGTGCCTGGCAGGCGTGATCGAGCGCGCTGACCAGCATCACCGCCGCGCCGATAAACACCGGCACCACAAAGATCGCCTGCGGCAGGCCGTGTTCGGTGGTCTGCGGCAGCGAAATACCCACCAGGCTGAAGCTGGAGACCGCCAGCCCCAAAGCCACCAGGACCAGCACCCAACGGCTGGCATGCACTACGTAGGGCCGGGCTACCGCGGGCACCCAGCGCAGGAACAGATCGACGCCGATGTGCCGACCGCGCCCAGTGGAGGTAGCGACGCCGAAGAACACCAGCGTCACCATCAGCGCGCGCGCCACTTCTTCCGCCCATTCAATTGGGCTGTGCAGCGCGTAGCGCCAAATCACCGAGGCGAACACCACCACCACGTTGATCAGCAGCGCCAGTGCGCCACCCCAGGCGGTAAAACGGGTCAGGGCGCGGCTTAACTGCGTCAGGATGGCCACTTTTTTCACACTCATTTCAAGGGTTACAGGAAGGGTCATTGCAAATCCTCCGCCAGAGGGGCGTTACGGCTGCGCTGTGGCATGAATGGCATCCAGCACCGCTTTGGCCTGTGGATATTTCCCGCTAAATACCGCCTGAAGTGGCAGCGTTTGCTGACGGAAATAGTCGCGGTCGGTTTCGGTAAAGGTCACGCCGGCGGCTTTCAGTTTTTCCATCGCCTGAGCTTCTTTTTCCGCCGCGATTTTGCGTTCATAAACCGTGGCTTCGCTGGCTGCCGCCAACACCTCGGCTTGCAGTGGCTGCGGGATGCGTTGGAACGCCGCCTGGCTGATGGTGGCGACAATCGGGTTGTAGATATGGCGGGTCAGCGTGGCGTATTTGGCGATCTCGTAATACTTGCTGGTGTAGACCGTGGCAGCGTCATGTTCCACGCCGTCGATCACCCCCATCTGCAGCGCGGAATAGACTTCACCGCCGGGCATCGGGATCGCCGTGGCACCCATGCTTTTCAGCGTGGCGATAAAATTGGGTGCCGGCAGCACGCGTACTTTCATTCGGTTGAGATCGTGTGGCGACTGCAACGGCTTTTTACTGTAAATGTTGCGCGCGCCCAGGCTGAAGCCGTAGCCCAGTACCTTGATGTTGCTTTGTTTGGCCAGCATGGCGCTCAGTAGTTGGCCCGCCTGGCCATCCAGCGCCCGACCCAATTGCGGGTTATCGTTAAACAGATAACCCAGATCCAGCACGCCGATTTCCGGTACCAGCGTGCCCCAGATGGAGGTGCCGGAGATCATCATGTCGATCGCGCCAATACGCACCTGCTGGACGGCATCGGCCTCTTTGCCCAGCATGCCGTTGGGGAAATAGTTGAGGGCGATTTTGCCCGGCAGGCGCTGCTCCAGATTCTGTTTGAAGCGGTTAAACCAGATGGCGTGCGCGGAATATTCATCATCGGGCAGCGATGAATAGACCCGCAGGTTAACTTCGGCCGCATTGGCGCGCAGTGGCAAGATAAACAGCATAAATAACAGCGTGATAAACAGGCGCGGCGTTAAGCGGCATGTCAGTGATTTCATCAGCCTGGCTCCCGATCGCAGACGGCCTGCGATGCTGGTGGTGAAGATGATTTCCCCTGCGTGGCAAAGCTGTAGGGACAGGGGGAACGGGTACGATACTTTGTCTCTGGTCTTTCACTGTAACGTTTTAGTGTATCGTTACAGAAACCTACAAACATTCCGTCGGCAGATCAATTTTTATCCGCAAAAACGGCTGGGAAATGCGGGTTCTGTGAGCAAGTTCTAAAAATCGGTGGGTCACGGACGGCGCTCGCCGGGCTGCCCCTGCGGGCGTTTAACTTCTATAATCGCAGCTGGAATCACCGTAAATTCAGGAGTGGGCATGCCTTCCAGGGCGATAATTAAATGGACCAAACGGCTGACGATTGTGGCTGTCACTGTGTTGCTCACGCTGTTTGCGGTGCGCATTTATGATACTCAGAGCGGCCCGGCACTTGAGCCGTGGCATACCTTTGTGCCACACGAACTGTCGGCTGCCGAAATGGACAAGACCGACTGGCAGGGCTATCTGGCCGCAGAGAGCCGGGTGTTTGATGAGGTGAAGACCAACGTCACGGACAAACTTTCCGCCAGCGAACGCATCCCACTTAACCGCTACTTCGATGGCAGTCCGGTGTATCCGGAGCACTTTGCCCGCGACTGGAACCGTTCCTACGAATTGCTGCCGCAGGGTGAAGCGCGAGGTGCCGTGGTGCTGTTGCACGGCCTGACCGACGCCCCTTACAGCCTGCGGCACATTGCCGAGAATTACCGGCAGCAGGGTTATGTGGCGGTCGGCATTCGCCTGCCTGCGCACGGTACGGTACCGGGTGCCCTGACCGATATTGAATGGCAAGACTGGTTGGCGGCGACGCGGTTAGCAATACGTGAGGCGCGCAGCCAGGCCGGGGGCGACAAGCCGCTGCATATTGTGGGCTTTTCCAACGGCGGAGCGCTGGCGATGAAGTACGCGCTGGATGCATTGGACGATCCACAATTGGCTACACCGCAGCGATTGATCCTGATCTCACCGATGATCGGCGTCACCAGCTTTGCCCGCTTCGCCGGTATTGCCGGTTGGCCGGCGGTGTTCCCGGCGTTTGCCAAAGCCGCGTGGCTTGGGGTGCTGCCGGAATTTAATCCTTTTAAATACAATTCGTTCCCGGTAAATGGGGCACGCCAGTCCTATCTGCTCAGTAATGGTCTGCAACAGCAAATCGCCCGCGCGGCGCGTGACGGCAAGTTGGATAAATTAGCGCCGGTGCTGACCTTTCAGTCGGTAATGGATTCCACCGTCAGTACCCGAGCGGTGATCCGCGCGTTATATAACGAACTGCCGGCGAACGGCAGCGAACTGGTGCTGTTTGACGTCAATCGTACGGTGAACTTCGGCCCGTTACTGCGGCCAAACGCGGCGGCGGCGGTCAGCCAACTGTTACCTGCGCCTCCGCGCCGTTATCAGACCACGGTGATCGCCAACGCCTCACCGGAAAGCAGCGAGGCGATCGCCAGTGTGACACCGGCCGGGGCCACCACGCCAAGCGAGCAACCGCTGGGCATGACTTACCCGGCGGATATTTATTCGCTTTCGCACGTGGCGCTGCCGTTCCCGGTGAGTGATTCGCTGTATGGTCGGTTTCCGGCGCAGCGTGATGAGTTCGGTATTAGCCTGGGCACCCTTGCTGCGCGCGGCGAACGTTCCGTGCTGGTGGTCGATCTCGATTCGTTGATGCGCATTGCCTCCAACCCGTTTTTCCCCTACCTGTTGCAGCGCATCGATAGCAAACTCTAGGCGAAACCCAGGATGCTGAACGCATCGTCCTGCGGGTAGTAGCCAAGCAGGCGGCTGGTTTCCTCCAGCGACAGTCGCTTATAGCGGTTATTGGACACGCCGTGCACCACCGCATGGTGCACGCCTTCAATGCGCAGGCAACGTTCCAACAGATCGGCGGCGTCACGGTGGCTGAGAAAAGCGCTCATGTCACGGGCGCTGAGCTGCTCGCCGGGTTCCAGCGTGGTGAAGTTGGCGATGCGTACCGACAGGGCTGAAAGCCCTTCCTGATGAGCGAAATAGGCGGCGATACCTTCTCCAAAGGCTTTGCTGACGCCGTACATATTTTTCGGTTTGGGCGCGTCCTGTGGCCGAATCTGGTAATCCAGTGCATAGCCTTCCACTGCCTGCGCACTGCTGGCGAAGACTACCCGTTTACAGCCGGCGTCTTTCGCCGCCCGGAAAATATTGAAGGTACCGAGGATGTTGTTATCCATCAGCGAATGGCAAAAGTCCGCATCGGGCGAGGGATCGGCCGCCAGATGCAGCACGGTGTCAATATTGGCGCAGGCCGCACGACAGGCTTCGATATCGGCGATATCGAAGCTGATCACCTCATCGCCAGGCAGCAGATCGGTCAGCCGATCGAGGTTTTTTTCCGCCAGCCGTAGCTGATAGCGATTTCCCACCGATTGACGGAATGCCGTCGCCACCCGGCCACCCGCGCCGGTAATCAGAATTCGTCCAAATTCAGTACGCAAAGTCATGATCTTAGCCAGTCCCTAAAGTCCATTATGTCGTGACCAGTAATAATCCGCCGCGTAAGATTTGTCCAGTATCAAATTAGCATGACTTATGTTTCAGCGTGTCAGTGGGCATTTTTCTCCGATGATATCAGTCAGAAAAGTCATCACCGCGCGCACGGCCGTTGAGCGCGCCAAATCCGGGTAAGTGACCAGCCACAGTTCGCGGGTTGGCGCAGCGATTGAAGTGGGCAGCGTCACCATATCTGGGTCGCTATCGGCGACAAACGTCGGCAATACCACCGCCCCAAGTCCCGATCGTGCCGCTTCCTGGAGCGAGAACAGATCGCTGGCCTGAAATACCACCGGGCGGCCCTGCAACAGCTGTTGTAGCCACTGCTGATGCGGTTGGTTTTGGTAGTGGTGGTCGTAGCCGATAAATGCCCGCGCTGACTCCGGCAGGGCGGCGTGCTGCGGCGTGGCGTACAATGCGTAGCGCATCATGCCGATACGTTGCACCAGCAGATCCGGTTGTTGTGGGCGCACCATACGCACCGCGACTTCGGCGTCACCGCGATCCAGCTCGGCGATTGCCGATTCGCCGGAGAGTATCAGCGTAATATGCGGAAAAGTATGATGAAATTTCGCAATCTGTGGGGCGATAACCCGTGCGGCAATCGACGGCGGCGCGCTGATACGCACCTGAGTTTGCGGCGTCTCACCGGCGCTGCGCGCATGGCGGACAATGGCGTGGCTTTGATTTTCGATGTCGGCCGCCAGCCCGGCAATCATTCTGCCGTCCTGCGTCAGCGGCGTACTGCGTGGCAGACGCAGGATCAGTCCCAAGCCGAGCGCCTTCTCCAGCGCCGCCACCCGTCGGCCTACCGTGGCGTGATCGCAGCCCAGCTCCCGCGCCGCTGCCGACAATGAACCGGTGCGTGCCAGCACCACGAAGTGTTTTAAATCCTGCCAATCGAACATTAGTGAATTCCTGCACAGTATTGCCGCGAATTTATGGAATATTCACACAGACTGGGACGTGATTCAATGACGTTATCTTTGTAACCAGGTTGAATTATTCAATTAGGATATCTTATGAATTTGCATCTGCAGGGGCGTATCGCGTTGGTGACGGGTGCCAGCGAAGGGATTGGCGCAGGTATGGTTCGGGTATTGACGGCGCAGGGGGGGATTGTGGTGGCGACGGCGCGCCGGGAAGACCGTTTGCAGACCCTGGCGGATGAGGTTGAGCAAGCCGGTGGCATACGGCCCTATGTAATCGCGGCAGATATCACCCAGACACAGGCGCTCGATAGCATGCTGGCGCTGGCGATACAGCAGTTCGGGACCATCGATATTGTGATTAATGCAGTGGGTGGTGCCCGCCCGACTTCACTGAGCGAAGGTGACGCGGGTTGGGAAGAGGCGTTTGCCCTGAACTTTACCCCGGCGCGTCGGATAACCCATGCGTTGCTTCCCCGCATGCAGGCTCAGGGCTGGGGACGTGTGATTAACATCAGCGGCTCGATGGAGCCGCGTAGCCTGAACGCGGCCACTGCCGCCAAAGGGGCATTGCATCTGTGGGCCAAGGGGTTGGCAGGCGAAGTGGCGGCGCAAGGGATTACCGTCAATACGCTGCAGCCTGGGCGGATTAATAGCGAACAGGTGCGTGAAAAACTGCACCCGACCGAGGCTGCGCGCCAGGCGTTTATCAAACAAAACATCCCGATTGGCTACTTTGGTGAGCCGGAGGATATGGCCTATCTGGCCGCGTTTCTTTGTTCCCCGCAGGCGCGCTATATCACCGGAGCGGTGATCCCGGTAGACGGCGGCATGCATTATTTCGCTCACTGAAGCCGTTTTGCCCGCCGGATCACAGTTCGGTAATTTGCCGGGGCAAAGCCTTGCCCCACTGAAAAGCACAGTGTTAACGTCTTAGCTCAGCCGATTTAGGGTTGTCACTGCTCCGGCAGGCAAAACCTAAACCTCGTGCTTCTGTCCCCCTGGTGGGAGCAGAGGCCATGAGGTTTAGGTTTTTTTTTGCGCTGAATTTCGTGACGACGATTGGCCATCGCGGCACTGAGGTTGGCAGAACGTAGATTCTAAGGGTAACACTATGAAATATGAACAATTAGCCAGTGAGATCTTGGCCGGCGTCGGTGGCCGCGACAACGTGAGGAGTCTGGTGCACTGCGCCACCCGCCTGCGTTTCAAGCTATGTGACAGCCAGCGTGCCGATGCCGCGGCACTGAAAAAGAATCCCGGTGTGATCATGGTAGTGGAAAGCGGCGGGCAGTTTCAGGTGGTGGTGGGTAACCACGTGGCGGAGGTCTATCACGCGGTCAATCAGGCCGGCGCGCTGGGCGATGGCGCGGTGGCGGAGGATGACGGCAAAAAGGAAAACCTGTTCAGTCGCTTTATTGACGTGGTGTCCGGTATTTTTACGCCGCTGCTGGGGGTGATGGCCGCTTCGGGGATCCTGAAAGGTTTTCTGGCGTTGAGCCTGGCCTGCGGCTGGCTGCTGGAGAGTGGTGGCAGTTTTAAAATGCTGTTTGCTACCAGTGACGCGCTGTTCTATTTCCTGCCGATCATGCTCGGCTATACCGCCGGGAAAAAGTTTGGCGGTAATCCGTTCATTACCATGGCGATTGGTGGGGCTCTGACCCACCCGCTGATGATGGCGGCATTTGAAGCGGCACAGCAGCCAGACGCGGTGCGCGAGTATTTCTTCGGCATTCCGCTGACCTTTATCAATTACAGCTCGTCGGTGATCCCAATTATTTTTGCCGCCTGGATCTCGTGCCGGCTGGAGCCGCTGTTTAATCGGGTGATCCACAGCGCGCTGCGCAATTTTATTACGCCGCTGCTGTGCCTGGTGGTCACCGTGCCCTTGACCTTCCTGCTGATCGGCCCGGCAGCCACCTGGCTCAGCCATTTGCTGGCCAACGGTTTTCAGACCATCTACGGATTTAACCCGATTATTGCCGGTGCCTTTATGGGGGCGATGTGGCAGGTGTGTGTGATCTTCGGTCTGCATTGGGGACTGGTACCCTTGATGATCAATAACCTGAGCGTGCTCGGCCGCGACACCATGGTGCCGTTGTTGCTGCCGGCGGTGATGGGGCAGGTGGGTGCCTCGTTGGGCGTCATGCTGCGTACCCGCGATGCCAAACTGCGGGCTCTGGCCGGTTCCGCCATCGGTGCCGGGGTGTTTGGCATCACCGAGCCGGCGGTTTATGGCGTGACCCTACCGAATAAACGGCCGTTTATTTTCGGCTGCATCGGCGGTGCGCTAGGTGGCGCGGTGATCGGCTATTTCCATACCGCCACCTATTCCTTTGGTCTGGTGAACATCTTTACCTTTGCGCAGATTATTCCTGCCAGCGGCTTCGATGCCACGGTGTGGGGCGCGATTGTCGGCACCTTGCTGTCATTTTGTTTCGCGGCGGTGGCCAGCTATCTGTTCGGTGTGGTCCCCGTAGAGGCCGCCGTGGAGCCGGCACCTGTCGCACCGCTTAACCGTAAACAGTTTGTCGTCAGCCCGATTGCCGGCGAAGTGATGTCGCTGGAGCAGGTTAACGACGCCACCTTCGCCAGCGGGTTGCTGGGCAAGGGAGTGGCGATAGTGCCGCTGCAAGGGCGGGTGGTCGCGCCGGTTGCCGGGCGTGTGGCCTCGCTGTTTAAAACCAAACACGCCATCGGTATTGAGTCTGACGAGGGCGCAGAGATTTTAATTCACGTCGGCATAGATACCGTCAAGCTTGATGGGCTGCATTTCACTGCCCATGTGCAAGAGGGCGATCGGGTTAACCCGGGCGATCTGCTGATTGAGTTTGACCAGGTGGCGATCCGCGCCGCCGGCTTTGATACCACCACGCCGATCATCATCAGCAACAGCGATGACTACGTCGACGTGCTGACCAGCGGCCAGGGCAGGGTGCAGGAACAGGCGCCGCTGCTGACTTTATTAGGTTAACCGAGGAGAAAGCGATGAGCAGCAAATTTCCAGACCATTTTCTGTGGGGCGGCGCAGTGGCGGCCAATCAGGTGGAAGGGGCTTATCAGACCGACGGCAAGGGGCTGTCGACCTCTGATTTGCAGCCGCAGGGCATCTTCGGCGCGATTACGCCACGGGTTGACGGCGACAGCGGCATCAAGGATGTGGCGATCGACTTTTATCATCGTTATCCGCAGGACATCGCGTTGTTCGCTGAAATGGGCTTCAAGTGCCTGCGTATCTCCATCGCCTGGACGCGTATTTTCCCGCAGGGCGATGAGGAGGCTCCGAACGAAGCCGGGCTGGCGTTCTATGATCGGCTGTTCGACGAAATGGCCAGGTACGGCATTCAGCCGTTGGTCACTTTGTCGCATTACGAAATGCCCTACGGGCTGGTGAAGCAATACGGCGGCTGGGGCAACCGCAAGACTATCGGCTTTTTCGAGCACTACGCGCGCACGGTGTTCGAACGCTATAAGCACAAGGTGCAGCACTGGCTGACCTTTAACGAGATCAATATGTCGCTGCATGCACCCTTTACCGGCGTCGGTTTGGCGGAAGACAGTAGCAAAAGCGAGATTTATCAGGCGATCCACCATCAGCTGGTGGCCAGTGCCAGGGCGGTAAAAGCCTGTCATGAGATTGTGCCGGGCGGCAAAATCGGCAATATGCTGCTGGGCGGTATTCTCTATCCGCTGAGCTGCAAACCGGAAGACGTGCTGGAAACCCAGCGCCAGAACCGCGACTGGTTGTTCTTTGGTGATGTACAGGCGCGCGGCGGCTACCCGGCGTATATGCGACGTTACTTCCGTGAAAACGGCATTCAGGTCGAGATCACCGCCGAAGATCAACAGGCATTGCGCGAGACCATCGATTTTATCTCCTTCAGCTATTACATGAGCGGCTGTGTCACCACCGACGAGGCCCAGAACAACACTGCCCGGACCAACATTCTCAATATGGTGCCGAACCCGCATTTGGCCAGTTCGGAGTGGGGTTGGCAGATCGACCCGGTTGGCCTGCGTTATCTGCTCAATGTGCTGTACGACCGCTACCAGAAGCCGCTGTTTATTGTGGAGAACGGCCTGGGAGCCAAGGACCGTGTCGAGGCCGACGGCAGCATCAACGACGACTACCGCATCAATTATCTCAACGACCATCTGGTGCAGGTGGCGGAGGCGATTGACGATGGCGTGGAGGTGATGGGTTACACCAGTTGGGGGCCGATAGACCTGGTCAGCGCCTCTAAGGCCGAGATGTCCAAGCGTTACGGCTTTATTTATGTCGACCGCGACGATGCCGGCAACGGGAGCCTGGAGCGCCGCCGTAAAAAGAGTTTCTACTGGTATCGTGATGTGATCCAGAGTAACGGTAACAGTCTGAAAAACAAAGCTTAAACTTTATCACCCCACCCGGTGGCAACCGCCGGGTTATTACCTTTATCTACTGCTGCCAATTATGGGAAATTCTCGCCCAGGGAATGCTGTTGCCCGCAGTCAGCGTAACAGGCGGAGAAATATAATAATGAAATATCCATTACCTCACTCTATGACACTCGCCTTGCTCTTGCTGACCTGCAGCGGCGCGCAGGCAGAAACTTTGCAAAGCGCCAAGGACGTGGAGGCACCCACCGCCAAATGGCAAGGCGTCGCGCTCGGGTTTGAACCGCCGCAGCCAGGGCTGTTGGGCGATATGCTGGGGATCAGACCGATCCTGGAAGATCATGGCTTTCACTATAATCTGGGGTATCTCAGCCAGATTTCCTATAACGCCGACGGTGGCTATAACCACGATAAGCAGCTGTCCTATATCGATCAGTTCTCGCTGACCTTCAGCCAGGACTTGCAGGCGCTGACCGGTATCCCGGATGCGGCGCTTGAAGGCAATATCGTTAACCGTAACCATGATAACAACCTGACGCGCGATCGCTTGCAGGACCCGCGTGTTAATCCGACTGACCTGTCGCAGGAAAGCTATGGTGGCCAGTCGATCACCCGACTGGGCTGGCTGACCTTTAGCCGCAGCTTCCTCGATCGCCGGCTGCAATGGCGTATCGGCATGATGAACAAGGTGCAGGACTTCGACCAGATCATTCCCTGCGATTTCCAGACGCTGACGCTGTGCGGCGGCAAGTCTGCCAACTCACTGACCTGGTATAACTGGAACGTCCACTACTGGGGCACCACCCTGCAATATAAACTGACTGACGGGCTGACCTTCAAAACCGGCGTGATGGAGCAAAACCCGCAGGCACCAAGCCGCAGTCATGCCTGGAGTGGGTCGACCAAGGGCAGTAAAGGCATGCTGTTACCGATGGAGTTGGAACTGAAGACCAACGCGGTCAATCAGTTGCCGGGGGTCTACAATATTGGCGTGCTGTTCACCAATGCCAGCCAGCAGGATTTGTACGAGGGGGTTTCCGGCGGCCCGGGGGCGAGCGATCCAAACGGCTACCGCAGCCACGATCGCACCTGGTTTCTGTATAGCGGTTTTAACCAGCAGGTCACGCGCCACCCGGATGACGCCAATCGCGGTCTGAGCCTGTTCTACAGCCTGGGGCTGGCGGATCAGCGCTCCAACTATATGCATTACTCCACTTCGACCGGTATCCGCTATCGCGGGCTGTTTGACGCACGGCCAGACGACTGGCTGGGTCTGGGGGTGTCCATGGTCAAGCTGAGCAACCATTACCGGGATAACCAGCGCTACCTGAATCAAGTCAACAACGCTACCGGGTATAACGATCCCAACTATCACCCGGTACCGGGGCATTCGGTGACGGCAGAACTCTATTACCGCTTCAACGTCACCCCGTGGCTGCAACTGCAGCCAGGCGTACAATATTGGCACCATCCGGCGGGCGTCAACGAAACTCAGGACGCCTGGGTGACGGCGCTGAAAACGGTGGTGACTTTCTGACGACTACGCCGCATCGCTTTCCCGGTAACGCTGGCGTGCATGTTCGAACCAGCTTGCCGGGACGTTATGTGGCGGCAACTGCAGCCTTTCCAGCCCTTTTTCGACGATATGATGCGCCTGTTGCCACAGCGTCGGATCACCTTCGGTCAACACTTCCAGCAGCCGTTGCTTTTCGATCAGATAGGTTCGGGCGAAATGACTGTCATAGTCCAGCAGTGAGCGGGTGTTGTCGATCAGGTCCGCCAGCTTGATGGTCTTGGCCTGCGGTGAAGCCTTGGCGCTGTGGTGTCGATCGCGATTTTTACGCTCGAAGCGGTTGCCGTCGCCGCTGCCGCTGACGTTGGTCAGCATTGCCACCAGGGCTGCGACCTGTGGCCCAAAGTGGCTTTCGATATCGCCGAGGGTGGTGGGCGTATCCTCTACCGTGTCGTGCAACCAGGCGGCGGCCAGCATCTCTTCACTGTGCGGTACGCTGCTGACGATTTCCATTACCGCCTGCGGGTGAACAATGTAGGGGTCATTGGTGTATTTGCGGCGCTGATCGATGGCCGCATGCGCCTTGGTGGCGTAGCGGCGCGCGCGTTCTGTCAGTGTGTCTGTCATATCCTTTTCCTCCACACAGCACCTCGCTGTGGCATCCCCTGCTTTTAACAAGGTAGCATACTGGCTAAAAAATAGTTTGCGATTACATCGTGCACTATCTATATTCAGAACATGAAAACCGAAAACACCGAACAACCCGAGACGAAAAACCTGCTGCTGCTCGACCAGCAACTGTGTTTTGCCCTGTACTCCGCCAACCTGGCGCTGAACAAGGTGTACCGTAAATTGCTGAGCCGGCTTGAACTCACCTATCCGCAATACCTGGTGATGCTGGTGCTGTGGGAAGGGGATGAAATCAGGGTTACGGACATTGGCGAACGGCTGTTTCTTGATTCCGCCACCCTGACACCGCTGCTGAAACGGCTGGAAATTGCCGGGCTGCTGGTGCGTTACCGCGCCACCACCGATGAGCGGCAGGTGATTATTGCGTTAACCGATGCCGGCCGTGCATTACGTGAGAAAGCGCAGTCGGTACCGGAAGCCGTAATGTGCGCTACCGATTGCAGCCTCGACGAAATCGTTAATATCAAACAGCAGTTGGAAAAGCTGCGTGGCAAGCTGATCAATCAGCTCTGACTCCCGGTACCGGACGCAGGATCGGCCTTGATGGACTACACTGGAAGTAAGCAGTAAATATATAGCGTGCGATTTAATCGCGAAAGATATACCAATGACGGCGTTTTGCCTGCAAGAACCGCCGTCTAGCCTCCAACCAGAAAGAAGGAATGATGTATGTCGATTGAAAAAGTTGTGTACCGTGCTCATGCCACAGCAACCGGTGGCCGCGATGGCCGTGCGACCTCATCTGACGGCGTGTTGGATGTCAAACTGGGCGTGCCGAAAGAAATGGGCGGCGCGGGCGGTGAAGTCACCAACCCGGAACAGTTGTTTGCTGCCGGTTATTCGGCCTGCTTCCTCGGTGCACTGAAGTTTGTCGCGGCGAAAGAAAAAGTGAAGATCCCGGCCGAAGCCAAAATTGACGGCACCGTGGGTATTGGCGAAATCCCCAACGGCTTCGGTATCGAAGTGCAGTTGGATATCTCTCTGCCGGGCATCGAGCGCAGCGTGGCGGAAGACCTGGTGAAAAAAGCCCACGTGGTCTGCCCTTATTCCAACGCCACCCGCGGCAATATTGATGTAACGCTTAACGTTAAGTAAGATTTCCGCCAATATCGCGGAACAAATGGAGGGTTCAGCCCTCCATTTCTCGTCTCGCCCCCCTTTATTCCTTGCACAAAAAATGGCAAAAATGGTTATTTTGTGAGAATTCTCTTGATTCTTACCCCCAAAATAGCGCTTATTGCCGATCGGCTGAACCTGCGGCCGCATCGAATGTCTGACTGACTTCAGAACTGTTAAAGCCCCCGGAGCCACCGCGTTACATGAACAAAGTTAAATCGCTATCACAGCAGAATTTATCGTTATTGTTAGCGATCTATATCGGCATCTTTTTGAACCTTTCCGTTTTCTATCGTCGCTTTGATTCGTTTTCGCACGGCATTCAGGGGATTAAGGTCATTTCTGCGGTAACCGAGGTTATCGCCATCGTTCTGTTCACCTTCTTTATTATGCGGCTGGTCTCGCTCGGCGGCCGGCTGTTCTACCGCATCATTGCCTCGCTATTGGTGCTGATTTCCGTGGCTGCCAGCTATTACATGACGTTTTTCAACGTGGTGATCGGCTACGGCATTGTGGTGTCGGTGATGACCACCGATATCGACCTGTCGAAAGAAGTGGTCGGTATGCACTTCGTGCTGTGGATGGTAGTGCTCAGCGCATTGCCGCTGCTGTGCATCTGGAAAAACAACCTGCGTTATACCTTGATCGAACAGCTGAAAACGCCCGGACACCGGATCAAACCCCTGGTGGTGCTGGTGGCGGTGGTGGCGCTGGTCTGGGTGCCGCTGCGTATGCTGGATAACGAGCAAAGCGCGCAGGAAAAAATCACCAATGTGGATTTGCCAAGCTATGGTGGCGTGGTTGCACATTCCTATTTGCCATCCAACTGGCTGTCTGCGTTGGGTCTGTTTGCCTACACCCGTTATGACGAAAGTCAGGATCAGGCCAATTTGTTCGACCCGGCCAAGAACTTTACCTATGTTGCACCGGCCGATATTGATGATACCTACGTGGTGTTTATCATTGGTGAAACCACACGCTGGGATCACATGGGTATTCTCGGCTACGACCGTGACACTACGCCACGGCTGTCCAAAGAGAAAAATCTGGTGGCGTTCCGCGGCACGTCTTGTGATACCGCGACCAAACTCTCACTGCGCTGTATGTTCGTGCGGGAAGGCGGCACGGCAGATAACCCGCAACGGACTCTGAAAGAGCAAAACGTGTTCGCGGTAATGAAAGATCTGGGCTTCACCTCCGAGCTGTTCGCCATGCAGAGTGAGGTTTGGTTCTATAACAACACCGAAGTGAACAACTATTCGTTCCGCGAGATGATCGCCTCCGAAAAGCGCAACGACGGCAAATCGGTTGACGATATGCTGCTGGTGGATGAAATGAAGGAGTCGCTGGCCCGTTATCCCAAGGGCAAGCATCTGGTGATCCTGCACACCAAGGGCTCACATTATCTCTATTCCCAGCGTTATCCGCGTAGCTACGCGCGTTATCAGCCGGAGTGTATCGGCGTTGACGATTTCTGCTCCAAAGATCAGTTGGTTAACGCCTTTGATAACTCGGTGCTGTATACCGACAGCTTTATCGCCAATGTGATTGATCAGGTACGCGAGAAGAAGGCGATTGTGTTCTATTCTTCCGATCACGGCGAATCGATCGGCGAGAATTCACACCTGCACGGCACGCCGCGTGAAATGGCGCCGGTGGAGCAGTTCCGCGTGCCAATGATGGTATGGGCATCCGACAAGTTCCTGGAAGACCCACAGCATCGCGGTGCGTTTGAGCAATTGCAGGCGCAGCAGCGAGTTGGCAAGACCCACCGCCATGTTGAGCTGTTCGATACTATTCTCGGCTGCCTCGGGTATACCTCGCCGAACGGCGGCATCGTGGCAAAAAACAACTGGTGCGATATTCCGCAGGAAAAAGCGTCGCCAAGCGAGCTGTAACCTCTTCAATACCGGGCGCACTGCGCCCGGTAAAATCTGTTAATACCTTCCCTTCATCAACTAATCCGGCTCAGGCTTGCGGTATACTTGCGCACTTTCCCCCTCGGACCGGAGATTTCCATGACCTTGCGCGTGGCGTTTATTGACGATCATGACATTGTGCGATCGGGCTTTGTGCAACTGCTGTCGCTGGAGCCGGATATTCAGGTGGTCGGCGAGTTCAGCAGCGCGGCTCAGGCACGCGCCGGCCTGCCCGGTCTGGAGGCGGAAATCTGCATCTGTGATATTTCGATGCCGGACGGCAGCGGACTGGATTTACTGGCGGATATTCCCTCCGGTATTCGGGTGGTGATGCTGTCGATGCATGACAACCCGGCGCTGGTGGAGCTGGCGCTGGAACGCGGTGCCTGTGGTTTTTTGTCAAAACGCTGCAAGCCGGAAGATTTGATCACCGCGGTACGTACCGTCGCCAGCGGTGGCGTGTACCTGATGCCTGAAATCGCCCAGCAGCTGGCGCGGGTGAAGGTGGACCCCCTGACTCGTCGTGAACGTGAAATCGCGCTGTTGCTGGCGCAAGGGCAGGAGGTGCGGGAGATTGCCGCTGCGTTGGGACTGTCACCGAAAACGGTACACGTGCATCGTGCCAATCTGTTTGCCAAGCTGGGTATCAATAACAACGTTGAACTGGCGAAGCGGATGCTGAACCTGTGATGCAACGCCTGATCACCCAACTGGCGCTGTTTTTTATCTATGCGACCAGCGCATTTTGCCTGTGGGGCATCGGCA
Organism: Serratia proteamaculans; assembly: GCF_008830365.1. Lineage (GTDB taxonomy): Bacteria > Pseudomonadota > Gammaproteobacteria > Enterobacterales > Enterobacteriaceae > Serratia > Serratia proteamaculans. The sequence goes on from NZ_WBKI01000008.1 coordinate 195,540, forward strand.
CCGCGCTGATCGACCCGCCGTGGCAGGCGATGTTGCTGTTCCCGTTTGGCCTGCGTATGGGCATTCTGCTGCAAAGCCCTTATCGCTTCTGGCCGGGTATCCTGCTGGCCGATCTGCTGCTGATGGTGGTGCTGGCAGATCAGTTCGGTTACGGCCCGGCGCTGTGGGCTTCGGTGGTGGTGCTGGTGTTGACGGTATTGCTCAGCCTGGTGGCTTCCCCCTGGTTGTTGCGGCATCAGGAAAGCGACAGCGAATGGCAATGGCCTTTGATGCAGGGCGCGGTGGTGGCAGTGGCCGCTTTACTGCAAGCGCTGGTGTGGCAACTGGTGAACGGTGAGGGTGCCCGTGCGCTGCTGCTCGGGCTGGCGGGCGGCTTTACCATTGCCCCGACCTGTCTGCTGCTGTGGCACTACCTGGCGCGGCAGATCTGGGTCCCGCTCGAGCCGGGTCTGATCCATAAGCCGGTGACGCTGCGGTTGCGCCATCTGGCCAGCTATTTGCTGCTGTTTGCTCTCAGTATCTGGCTGCAACAGCAGGTTAATGCCGCCGAGCTGCGCCGCTTTGCACCCTTCTGTCTGGCCATCCCGATCGTCTTTATGTCTTATCGCTACGGCTGGCAGGGTGCGCTGCTGGCGACGTTGCTCAATGGCGTGGTGCTGGTGGCCAACGAACCGCCACAGCCCGAATCACACCGCGATTTGCTGTTGTCGTTGCTGGCCCAGAGCCTGACCGGCCTGCTGCTTGGCGCGGGTATTCAACGCCAGCGCGAACTGAACCAGCAACTGCGGCTGCGGTTGACGGAAAATCGCCAACTGGCGCGCGCGCTGGTCACGGCAGAAGAGCAGACCCGGCGGGAAGTGGCGCGGGAGCTGCACGACGAGGTCGGTCAAACCATTACCGTAATCCGTACCCAGGCCAGTATTATCAAGCGGTTGGCGCCGCAGCCGCAGGTGATGGGCTGCGCCGAGGCGATAGATACGCTGGCGCTGCGGGTGTATGACGGCGTGCACGATGTGCTGACCCAACTGTGGCCGGCCGCGCTGAATAATTTGCCACTTTCGGCGGCGGTGGCGGCGATGCTGCGTGAATCCTTGCCACAGGATGCGTCACTGGTGAGCGTGATGCAGTGGCAGGTGCCGGATGAACTGCTGGATGAGACGCTGAAAATCACTCTGTATCGGGTGTGTCAGGAAGGAGTGACCAACGTTTGTCGTCACGCTGCCGCCAGCCGCATTGAGCTGGATGCGCGTCTTCGCCAGCGTAAAGGACGGTTGCCGCAAGTGCTGCTGACCATTCGCGATAACGGCGTCGGTATCGATCTGGCCAATCATGAGCCGGGTTATGGCCTGCGCGGCATGCAGGAACGCATCAGCGCACTGGGCGGCCGCCTGCGGCTGACGTCGGAGAATGGCTCCTGTTTGAATGTGATCTTACCCACAGTTTCACCGGCGGAAGGGCCAAACTAGGAAATACTCCTAGCCGCGTCGGGAATCCGGCGTAAGTCATTTTCGCGCGCGCGCAGCATGATAGCGGCACTTTTCATATTCTCTGAGGTTTCACATGTGGTCTTTCCTTAAAAGCCGCGACGATGTGCCGCCGGTTACCGATCAAAAACAGATCGATGCCAGCTATAAATACTGGCGTATCCAGCTGATGTGGACGATGTACATCGGCTATGCCGCGTTTTACTTCACGCGCAAAAGCTTCAACTTCATTATGCCGGCGATGCTGAGCGACCTTGGCCTGACGATGTCCGACGTTGGCATCCTCGGCACGCTGTTCTATATCACTTACGGTTGCTCGAAGTTTATCTCAGGCATGATCAGCGATCGTTCCAACCCACGCTATTTTATGGGGTTGGGCCTGATCATGACCGGCATACTCAATATCTTCTTCGGCCTCAGCTCTTCGCTGTTGATGCTGGGCACACTGTGGATCCTCAACGCCTTCTTTCAGGGCTGGGGCTGGCCACCTTGTTCAAAAATCCTCACCAGCTGGTATTCGCGCTCCGAGCGCGGCGGTTGGTGGGCGATCTGGAACACCTCGCATAACTTTGGCGGTGCGCTGATCCCATTGCTGGTCGGTTTTATCTCGCTGCACTTCAGCTGGCGCTACGGCATGATTATTCCGGGCATTATCGGCGTGGTGTTGGGCCTGCTGATGTGCTGGCGCCTGCGTGACAAGCCGTCCACCATGGGGCTGCCTAGCGTGGGTAAATGGCGTAACGACGCCATGGAACTGGTGCAGGAATCGGAAGGTCAGGGGCTGACTAACCGCGAAATCATCAAGCGTTATGTGTTGACCAACAAGTATATCTGGCTGCTGGCGGTGTCCTATGTGCTGGTGTACATCGTGCGTACGGCCATCAATGACTGGGGCAACCTGTACCTGACCCAGGAGAAAGGCTATTCGCTGATGACCGCCAACTCGGCGATTTCCCTGTTCGAAGTGGGTGGTTTTATCGGCTCGTTGGTAGCCGGTTGGGGCTCTGACAAACTGTTCCGCGGTAACCGTGGGCCAATGAACCTGATCTTCGCCATCGGTATCTTCCTGTCGGTTGCGGCGCTGTGGATCATGCCGGGAGTCACCTTCCTGCTGCAGGCCGCCTGCTTCTTTGCTATCGGCTTCTTTATCTTTGGTCCGCAGATGCTGATCGGCATGGCGGCGGCGGAATGTTCGCACAAGGATGCTGCCGGGGCGGCGACCGGCTTTGTCGGCCTGTTTGCTTACCTGGGTGCCGCGTTGTCCGGCTACCCAATTGCGCGGATTATGGAAATTTGGCACTGGAACGGTTTCTTCGTGGTGATTTCCATCGCCGCCTGTTTGTCTGCGCTGTTCCTGTTGCCGTTCTTACGCGCCCAATCTCCGGCGCTGAAAACGGCTAAGGCATAATGAAAAAGCGCGTTGCAGGCTGCTATAGCGCGCTTTATGCCGATTTTATCACCACTTGATGTGTCGGGACGAGAAAGTGATTGACGCGTATTATCGTCAGCAGTAACATGCGCCCGCATCGGCGAGTAGCGCAGCTTGGTAGCGCAACTGGTTTGGGACCAGTGGGTCGGAGGTTCGAATCCTCTCTCGCCGACCACATTTAAGAAACCTGCTTTTTAAGCAGGTTTTTTTTCGCCTGGCGTTCAAGAGGATGAGCACCTCCGAAGGAGGTTTGAGCCGAGCGTAGCGAGACAACGTTGCTTTAGCAACGGCCCGCAGGGCGGCATCGCAGATGCAAGTAATCCTCTCTCGCCGACCACATTTAAGAAACCTGCTTTTTAAGCAGGTTTTTTTTCGCCTGGCGTTCAAGAGGATGAGCACCTCCGAAGGAGGTTTGAGCCGAGCGTAGCGAGACAACGTTGCTTTA
>NZ_WBKI01000009.1 GCF_008830365.1 Serratia proteamaculans
CTGGCGTTCAAGAGGATGAGCACCTCCGAAGGAGGTTTGAGCCGAGCGTAGCGAGACAACGTTGCTTTAGCAACGGCCCGCAGGGCGGCATCGCAGATGCAAGTAATCCTCTCTCGCCGACCACATTCAAGAAAACCCGCTTTGACGTAGGCAAATCGATATTTATAGTTATGAGTACTGCCGTTAACCGGGGGCTCACATGCAAAATAACCAATTGTATAAATTCAATGTCTGTTAGTTGGATTTTGTCCTGATAGATCAGTTGAGAAGGCACTTCCGTCTCCTTCATGTTGTTTAAAATAACGGCACATTTAGAGTGTTGTTAATGGTGACAACACCTTGTTGCATGACAAATATTTATCCTTTCCCTGTATTTAATTCACTATCCTTATTCCCACTGCTGCGGATTATCCATTATTAAATTAATTCATTGTTGCTCAATAAAACCCGGTTAATAGCGCTATTGTTTTAATGATTATTTTATCTATAGTCTGAATACACGATATGGGAATGATAGATTTTCATCTCGTGGGAAAGATTAATGCTTATTTGTTCATTTTAATCGGCCATGATTATTGCGGAATTGTTTTGCTCTGACAACCGGTGGCCGCCATTAAATATTTTATGTTTATCCTCTCGGAATAAAGGAATCAGTTATGCGCAAATTTAATAAACCGCTGTTGGCGTTGCTGATCGGCAGCACGCTGTGTTCTGCGGCGCAGGCCGCAGTACCGGGCAAGCCTACGCTGGCCTGGGGCAATACCAAGTTCGCCATTGTCGAAGTCGATCAGGCTGCAACGGCTTATAATAATCTGGTGAAGGTTAAAGATGCCGCCGACGTTTCTGTTTCATGGAATTTATGGAATGGCGATACCGGTACCACGGCAAAAGTATTATTAAATGGCAAAGAAGTCTGGAGCGGTGCCTCAACCGGCGCTTCGGGCACGGCAAACTTTAAGGTTAATAAAGGTGGCCGTTATCAAATGCAGGTGGCGTTATGTAATGCCGACGGTTGTACCGCCAGCGATGCCACCGAAATTGTAGTGGCAGATACCGATGGTAGCCATTTGGCACCGTTAAAAGAGCCGCTGCTGGAAAAAAATAAGCCTTATAAACAAGATTCCGGCAAAGTGGTCGGCTCTTATTTTGTTGAATGGGGTGTTTATGGCCGTAATTTCACCGTCGATAAACTGCCGGCGCAGAACCTGACGCATCTGCTGTACGGTTTTATTCCGATCTGCGGCGGTGACGGCATCAACGACAGCCTGAAAGAGATCGAAGGCAGCTTCCAGGCACTGCAGCGCTCCTGCCAGGGCCGCGAAGACTTTAAGGTGTCGATCCACGATCCGTTCGCCGCGCTGCAGAAAGGGCAGAAGGGTGTTACCGCCTGGGACGACCCTTACAAAGGTAACTTCGGTCAGTTGATGGCGCTGAAGCAGGCGCGTCCGGACCTGAAAATCCTGCCGTCGATTGGTGGCTGGACGCTGTCTGACCCGTTCTTCTTTATGGGCGACAAAGTGAAGCGCGATCGTTTCGTCGGTTCAGTGAAAGAATTCCTGCAAACCTGGAAGTTCTTTGACGGCGTTGATATCGACTGGGAATTCCCGGGCGGGCAGGGCGCTAACCCGAAACTGGGCAGTGCGCAGGATGGGGCAACCTATGTGCAACTGATGAAAGAGCTGCGGGCGATGCTGGATCAGCTTTCAGCACAAACCGGTCGCAAGTATGAACTGACCTCCGCGATCAGCGCCGGTAAGGATAAGATCGACAAGGTGGATTACAACACCGCGCAGAACTCGATGGACCACATTTTCCTGATGAGCTACGACTTTTATGGCGCGTTCGATCTGAAAAATCTGGGTCACCAGACCGCGCTGAAAGCGCCTTCCTGGAAACCGGATACGGCGTATACCACGGTGAATGGCGTTAACGCGCTGCTGACGCAGGGGGTGAAGCCGGGCAAAATCGTGGTGGGTACCGCCATGTACGGCCGCGGCTGGACCGGGGTGAACGGCTACCAGAACAACATTCCGTTCACCGGCACCGCGACCGGCCCGGTTAAAGGTACCTGGGAAAATGGCATCGTGGATTACCGCCAAATCGCCAATGAGTTTATGAGCGGCGAATGGCAGTACAGCTATGACGCCACCGCCGAAGCGCCTTATGTGTTCAAGCCTTCGACTGGTGATCTGATTACCTTCGACGATGCACGCTCGGTGCAGGCCAAGGGCAAGTATGTGCTGGATAAGCAGTTGGGCGGGTTGTTCTCCTGGGAGATTGACGCCGATAACGGGGATATTCTGAACAATATGAATACCAGTTTAGGCAACAGCGCCGGCACGCAATAAATCGGTTGTAGCACGTTGCCGGGGGATATCCTTTTGCCCCCGGCTTTTTGACAGACGAAAGTTTTTTCACGGCGAATAGATTGTGGCTCCACTCGGCAAAAAAAAGACGCCAACACCTCACCCTTTCGGGTAAGAGGGCAGCATTTCATCCTGTCTTTTACCTAGATCACAAAAATAACCGTTCAGATATTCATCATTCAGCAATAAACTTTTTTAGTTTTTTATCGGAGTTAAACACCAGTAACTTTCTGTAACACAGCCTATTGAGCTAAAAATGACCGCATAGCATAAGTTTTCATGCTACAACTGTTAAAGAAAGGTTTTTTTTATGTTTGTTTGCTGTTTCTCACAGTCTGTGTAAATCCCCACTGGTTATATTGACGACACCCCAAACAGTTGGCAATTTGGTAGCCTCAGGGGTAAGAGCGAGAGTTGTTTGAGTGAATCCCACAGGCTCAGACGTCCCCACCGGGAGGCGTTCCATCCGGCTCTCTTGCGACTATCCCCCAGCCTTCGGGCACGACTGCACAGGCCGCGCAATAAAAAATACAGGCTCTGGCGGTAATACACACATCACATCACATAATGGAGCACAAACGATGACAAGTTCCTTGGGAAAAACGGGGATTCTGAAATTCGGTATTGGGCTGATTGCGCTGACCGTTGCGGCCAGCGTGCAAGCCAAGACTCTGGTTTACTGTTCTGAAGGTTCCCCGGAAGGGTTCAACCCACAGTTGTTCACCTCGGGTACCACCTACGACGCCAGCTCGGTCCCTATTTACAACCGTCTGGTCGAATTCAAAATCGGCACCACCGAGCTTCAGCCGGGCCTGGCTGAAAAGTGGGATGTTAGCGAAGACGGCAAAATCTACACCTTCCACCTGCGTAAAGGCGTGAAGTGGCAGAGCAGCAAAGACTTCAAACCGACTCGTGATTTCAACGCCGACGACGTGGTGTTCTCCTTCGAACGCCAGCTGGACGCAAATAATGCCTATCACAAAGTCTCCGGTGGCAGCTATGAGTACTTTGAAGGCATGGACATGCCGAAGCTGATTGCCAAAATCGAAAAAGTGGACGACTACACCGTACGCTTTGTGCTGACCCGTCCGGAAGCCCCATTTGTGGCTGACCTGGGCATGGACTTCGCTTCTATTCTGTCTGCCGAATATGCCGACGTGATGATGAAAGCCGGCACCCCGGAAAAAGTTGACCTGAATCCTATCGGTACCGGTCCGTTCCAACTGCTGCAATACCAGAAAGACTCCAAAATTCTCTACAAGGCATTTGACGGTTTCTGGGGCACCAAGCCGAAGATCGACCGTTTAGTGTTCTCCATCACGCCGGACGCTTCAGTGCGTTATGCCAAGCTGCAGAAAAACGAATGTCAGGTGATGCCGTACCCGAACCCGGCCGACATCGCGCGCATGAAGCAGGACAAAACCATCAACCTGATGGAACAACCTGGGCTGAACGTCGGCTACCTGTCGTTCAACGTTGAGAAAAAGCCGCTGGATAACCTGAAGGTGCGTCAGGCGTTGACCATGGCGGTCAACAAGCAGGCGATCATCGACGCGGTGTATCAGGGTGCAGGCCAGGCGGCCAAGAACCTGATCCCACCGACTATGTGGGGCTATAACGATGCGGTGAAAGACTACACCTACGATCCGGTCAAGGCCAAAGAACTGTTGAAAGAAGCGGGCATGGCGGACGGTTTCTCCATCGACCTGTGGGCGATGCCGGTACAACGCCCGTATAACCCGAACGCACGCCGTATGGCGGAAATGATCCAGTCTGACTGGGCGAAAATCGGCGTGAAAGCCAAAATCGTAACCTATGAGTGGGGCGAATACCTCAAGCGCGCCAAAGCGGGCGAGCACCAGACGGTGATGATGGGCTGGACCGGTGACAATGGGGATCCGGACAACTTCTTCGCCACGCTGTTTAGCTGTGCCGCAGCCAAAGACGGTTCCAACTACTCTCGCTGGTGCTACAAGCCGTTTGAAGATCTTATTCAACCGGCACGCGCCGAATCGAACCACGACAAACGCGTAGAACTGTACAAACAGGCTCAGGTAGTGATGCACGATCAGGCTCCGGCACTGATTGTTGCCCACTCCACCGTTTACGAGCCAGTGCGTAAAGAAGTGAAGGGCTACGTCGTGGATCCGCTTGGTAAGCATCACTTTGAGAATGTCTCTCTGGATTAATTCCACTACCGGTTAAGTCAACGCCCTCTCTCCCCAAAGGAGGGGGGGCGTTGTTGCCCGTAGGCAGAGAAACACCAGAAGTGTGTGAGCTTTAATAAGCCTGGCGGACGATGAGCTGCCGGGCATTGATACAGAGAGTTCGGGATATGTTGCAGTTCATACTCCGACGTTTGGGGTTAGTTATCCCAACGTTTATCGGCATTACTTTGCTGACTTTTGCATTCGTCCATATGATCCCCGGTGACCCGGTGACCATCATGGCCGGGGAACGCGGGATCTCCGCAGAACGCCATGCACACCTGATGGCGGAAATGGGGCTGGATAAACCGCTCTATCAACAATATTTCACCTACGTATCCAACGTGTTGCATGGCGATCTGGGTACTTCCCTTAAAAGCCGTATCTCCGTGTGGGAAGAGTTTGTTCCCCGCTTCAAGGCCACTCTGGAACTGGGCCTCTGCGCGATGATTTTCGCCGTGCTGGTGGGCATTCCGGTTGGGGTGCTGGCGGCGGTCAGGCGAGGCTCAGTCTTCGATCATACCGCGGTCGGCATTTCACTGACCGGCTATTCGATGCCGATCTTCTGGTGGGGCATGATGCTGATCATGCTGGTCTCGGTGCAGCTCAATCTGACGCCAGTCTCGGGGCGGGTCAGCGATACGGTATTCCTCGACGATAGTCTGCCGCTGACCGGTTTTATGCTGATCGACACCCTGATCTGGGGCGAACCGGGCGACTTCATCGATGCGGTGATGCATATGATCCTGCCGGCCATCGTGCTAGGTACCATCCCGTTGGCGGTGATCGTGCGTATGACGCGCTCCTCGATGCTGGAAGTGTTGGGCGAAGATTACATCCGTACTGCGCGCGCCAAGGGCGTGAGCCGCATGCGGGTGATTGTTGTGCATGCGTTGCGTAACGCTTTGCTGCCGGTCGTCACGGTGATCGGCCTGCAGGTCGGCACCATGCTGGCCGGTGCGATCCTGACCGAAACCATCTTCTCCTGGCCGGGCCTGGGGCGCTGGCTGATGGACGCGCTGCAACGTCGTGACTATCCGGTTGTTCAGGGCGGCGTGTTGCTGGTCGCCTGTATGATTATTCTGGTTAACCTGCTGGTAGACGTGCTCTACGGCGTGGTCAACCCGCGTATTCGCCACAAGAAATAAGGGGCGCTCTAATGTCTCAAGTCACTGAGTCTGTTGTTAAAGGTGCGCCGAAGCCAATGAGCCCATTCCAGGAGTTCTGGCACTATTTCAAGCGCAATAAAGGGGCCGTTGTTGGCCTGGTATATATCGTTCTGATGTTTGTGATTGCCATCGGGGCCGGGGTGCTGGCACCGCATGCACCGGCGGATCAGTTCCGCGACGCGCTGCTCAGGCCACCGGTCTGGCAGGAAGGCGGCAGTTGGCAATATCTGCTGGGTACCGATGACGTTGGCCGCGATGTTCTGTCGCGCCTGATGTACGGTGCGCGGCTGTCGCTGTTGGTGGGTTGTCTGGTGGTGGTGCTGTCGCTGATCATGGGCGTGGTACTGGGCCTGCTGGCCGGTTACTTCGGCGGTGTGGTGGATGCGATCATCATGCGTATCGTTGATATCATGCTGGCGTTGCCAAGTCTGTTGTTGGCGTTGGTATTGGTGGCGATTTTCGGTCCGTCGATCGTCAATGCTTCCCTGGCGCTAACCTTCGTTGCCTTGCCGCACTATGTGCGTCTGACCCGTGCCGCAGTCCTGGTGGAAGTGAACCGCGACTACGTCACCGCTTCACGCGTGGCCGGTGCCGGTGCGATGCGCCAAATGTTTATCAACATCCTGCCAAACTGCCTGGCACCGCTGATCGTCCAGGCTTCTCTTGGCTTCTCGAACGCTATCCTGGATATGGCCGCTCTCGGCTTCCTGGGTATGGGTGCACAGCCGCCTACGCCGGAGTGGGGCACCATGCTCTCCGACGTGTTGCAGTTCGCACAAAGCGCCTGGTGGGTTGTGACCTTCCCCGGCGTGGCGATCCTGCTGACGGTGCTGGCATTTAACCTGATGGGGGACGGCTTGCGTGATGCTCTCGACCCCAAACTCAAGCAGTAACAGAGGACGAGAGAGATGGCGTTATTAAATGTAGACAAGCTTTCGGTGCACTTCGGTGACGAAGGCACCCCTTTCCGCGCGGTAGACCGAATCAGTTACAGCGTGGAGCAGGGCCAGGTAGTGGGTATCGTCGGTGAATCCGGCTCCGGGAAATCCGTCAGCTCGTTGGCGATCATGGGCCTGATCGACTTCCCCGGTAAGGTGATGGCCGACAAGCTGGAGTTTAACGGCCAGGATCTGCGCAAAATTTCCGAAAAAGAGCGCCGCCAACTGGTGGGCTCAGAAGTGGCGATGATTTTCCAGGATCCGATGACCAGCCTGAACCCGTGTTACACCGTCGGTTTCCAGATTATGGAAGCGCTGAAGGTGCATCAGGGCGGCAACCGCCGTACTCGTCGTCAGCGGGCTATCGATCTGCTGACGCAGGTGGGCATCCCCGATCCGGCCTCGCGGCTGGATGTATATCCACACCAGCTGTCCGGTGGTATGAGCCAACGCGTGATGATCGCCATGGCGATTGCCTGTCGACCAAAGCTGTTGATTGCCGATGAGCCGACCACCGCGCTCGACGTGACCATCCAGGCGCAAATTATCGAACTGCTGCTGGAGTTACAGCAGCGGGAAAATATGGCGCTGCTGCTGATCACCCACGATCTGGCGCTGGTGTCCGAGGCGGCGCATCACATCATCGTGATGTATGCCGGTCAGGTGGTGGAATCCGGCAAGGCATCGGAAATCTTCCGTGCGCCACGTCACCCTTATACTCAGGCGTTACTGCGTGCGCTGCCCGAATTCGCTGCCGACAAGGCGCGCCTGGCCTCGCTGCCGGGCGTGGTGCCGGGCAAATATGACCGCCCAAGCGGTTGTTTGCTCAACCCGCGTTGTCCGTATGCCAATGAGCGCTGCCGTACTGAAGAGCCGGAATTACGCACTATTCCCGGCCGCCAGGTTAAATGTCACACACCGCTGGATGATGCGGGGAGGCCGACCGTATGAGCCAGAACCAACCCTTATTGCAGGCGATTGACCTGAAGAAACACTACCCGGTCAAGAAGGGCATTTTTGCCCCGGAACGGCTGGTTAAAGCACTGGATGGCGTCTCTTTCACCCTTGAGCGTGGCAAAACGCTGGCGGTGGTGGGCGAGTCCGGCTGCGGCAAGTCGACGCTGGGCCGCCTGCTGACAATGATTGAAGTGCCGACCGGCGGTGAGTTGTACTACCAGGGGCAAGATTTGCTGAAGCCGGATGTCACCGCTGAGAAGCTGCGGCGTCAGAAGATCCAGATTGTGTTCCAGAATCCTTACGGATCGCTCAACCCACGTAAAAAGGTCGGGCAGATCCTCGAGGAGCCGTTGCAGATCAATACCGAGTTGAACAGTGCACAGCGTCGTGAGAAAGCGTTGGAAATGATGGCCAAAGTCGGCCTGAAAACCGAACATTACGATCGCTATCCGCATATGTTTTCTGGCGGTCAACGCCAGCGTATCGCTATCGCCCGTGGCCTGATGCTCAACCCGGACGTGGTGATTGCCGATGAACCTGTCTCCGCCCTCGATGTCTCGGTGCGGGCGCAGGTACTGAATCTGATGATGGATCTGCAGCAGGATCTGGGGCTGTCCTATGTGTTCATCTCGCATGATTTGTCGGTGGTGGAGCATATCGCCGACGAAGTGATGGTGATGTACCTCGGCCGCTGCGTGGAGAAGGGCAGTAAAGACGCGATTTTCAACAATCCGCGTCATCCGTATACCCAGGCGCTGTTGTCCGCGACGCCGCGTCTGAATCCGGATATGCGCCGTGAACGTATCAAGCTGACCGGCGAGCTGCCGAGCCCGATGAACCCGCCGCCGGGCTGTGCATTCAATGCCCGCTGCCGTCGTGCTTTTGGGCCATGCACCCAGTTGCAGCCTCAGTTGAAGCAATACGGCGACCAGATGGTGGCCTGCTTTGCGGTCGATCAGGATGAAAATCCTGCGGCATAACTTTGTTATCAATGACTATTACTATCAATGCCGGCATCTACGCCGGCATTTTTTTTGATTTAACCCAAGGGATTATTAATTAGATTATTTAGATAAAAATTAATTTGTATTAATGGCACTTATTTCTCTTAACGAAATCCTGACGAAATAATCGTTAGTTAGGAATCTTCGCACGATCATAATAATTGAATCGCTTAAGTTTAACTTTGCCTGATATCGGCTATAAAAAAGCACGCCCGAAGGCGTGCTTAATAATAACGGGCCAGACTCTTAGCTGCATTTACTGGGGGTAAGGCACCCAATCACCGCCGTTCAAGCGGATGTACGGTTTACCCTGGTATTGCATCACGATGGCGTTGTCATTCTCCGAAATGACCGCCGTCTGCGGCAGGTTCTGCGTCAGCGCCTGCCAGTCGACGCTTGGGGCGGTGAACGCTTTACCGTCGACCAGGCGGGCGACCAACTCGGAAAGCGCCAGGTAGCTGCTCGGCGTCTTAATCTGCAGCGGGCTACCCTGATGTGGCGCTTTCATGCCTACCAGTTTGATGCCCACCGGGGTATGGGTAATGTTCGGGCTTGGGATATCCCGCAGGCCGGACATCTGCATTTTGTCACCCACCAGGGCTGCGCCGTGCTCCGGCACAATTACCACCATCACCTTGCGCCCGGACTTCTCCAACTGATCAAGGAAGGTATTCAACTGGTCGAACAGCTTCTGCGCCCGTGGCTGATAGTCCGCACTCTTGTTTGAACCAACGAAACGGTTACCGTCATGCAACGGAATGATGTTGAAGAAGGTGGCGCTGCGGGTATCACCGCCCTTCTGCTGCTGGCTCAGCCAGCGGGTGAGCAGTTCCAGATCGTTGTAGATCGGCTCGCCGTCAAACGACGCCAGTTCATTGCCGATACCGGCCTGAGACATCAGCGGTGCCTGTATATCACCCTGTTCGCGCAGCTCTTTCAGGAAGTTACCGAACACGCCGGAGTGATCCAGCATCAGCTGTTCTTTGAAGCCCAGCTTGGCCAGATTATCAAACAGATAGCACTGCTGATTCACCGGTTGATACAGGTCGTGGTGCGAGGGCTGGCCGCAGCTGGCGCGCAGCAGACGGATGGCCGCCGGGCCGCTGTAGGCGGTCGCCGAGTTGAAGTTGTCGAACATGATGTCCATCTTCGACCACAGCGGGTGGTTTTCCAGTTTCACCGCATCCATGTCGGCCCAGGCCAGCGAACAGATATTGATCACCAGCAGGTCGAACGGCTGAGCATCGGCAGGCAGGCTGGCCGGGAAGGCGGTGGCGCGGGATTTTTCCTTATCGTAGAACTGGTTCAGATAGGCCGTCAGGTTGGCGCTGGTGGGCGGCGCGCTGTCCGCCGGAGCGCTATCACCGCCAGCCGCCGGGGCTGTCGTTGCCGGCGTGCTGGTGGAGGCGGTGGTGCTGGCCGGCAGCAGTGACACCGCCGGACCGGCAATATTGACCAGGTTCAGCCACACCAACGCGGCGACGGTGAACACCGTCACCCGCACCCACTGGGCCAAAAACAGATAGGCAATCAGCATCACAAAGGCGGCGCCGATCATCTGCCAGTTGATAAAGCGGTTGGTCAGCTCCAGCAGATACTGGGCACTGAAGCCGGTCAGTTGCGAACCCTGACTCATAATGCTGTTGATACCGGGCAGCCAGGTGTCGTGATAGAACAGCGCGATACCTATCGGGATCGCTAGGTAATGGCGCCAACGGTGCACGCGCAGTGCCGGTATCGGCATCAACAGAAACGCCATGAACACCAGGTTTGGCAGCGCATGGAAGTTCAGGTAACCGAACCACAGCAGGGCAAACTTGACCAGGAAGTAGTAGTTCCAGCCGCCCAGCCCACGCCAGTAGCGCCACAGGGAGTTGTCGGATTGCGGGGTGTTTGTTGGCTTCATGGCTGCTTCTTACGTTTAATCTGAGATGAAGAACCTTCGCGCACCCATAATCCGACGGATTTTAAATAGCGCGGTGATAACAACAGATTTTGCCAGTATTGACGCCAGCGCGGGAAACGCCGGTGAAAGGCATAGCCCAGTGGAATGAAAATAAGCGCGCACAGGATAATCAACTGCACAATATCGTTAAGATTCAGCATGCTTGCTATCCTGCGTCGCGGTGGTGAGCGTGAAGGCCACAGGCTGACGGCGCTCCGGCGGGCTGTCGGCCTCGGCGGCGGTCTGGCGTGGCGTCGACGGGGCGGTTGCTGCCGCCAACGGAACCGGGGCGTTGTGCGCCAGCCGTTTGATTTCTGAAATAATGTCCACGTCCTGGTGCCACACCACCCGATTACTGAAGGCTTCGTCCACCGGCAGGCGGAAGATGAATTTCAGGGCGGTATCCAGATCGTTAATCCGGCAGGTAGAAAGGAACAGCACCAGCCGGCCTTGCACCACGGTCATCACGTCGCCAAAGCGGCGCAAAAAACACAGGGTCATCGCCTGTTCGGCACGCAGTCCTGGAGCCGGGCGCAGTGCGACCATCACGCCTTTGCCGTCTTCCGGCAGCAGCGTGTTACCCATCAGCGAAATGACCGCCTGGCTGAAATCCTCCGGCCGCATATAGCCCTTCAGTTGCAACGGCCGCAGCCCGGCCAGCAGGGTATCGATATCTGCCGGGACATGGCGTGAGAAGCGTTGTCCCTGGATGCCTTCAAGCATGGTCAGAAAGCGCGACAGCGGCGCCACGTGCGGCACAATCAGGTTGGCACCACAGGCCAGCAGCAGGCGTTCGTCGCTGTAACGCAGGCTGGCGCTCATCTCGCGCACGACGATTTTCAGTCCGTTACCGCGCTGGCGGCGCAGGCTGTGAATTTGGTGGGCCAGTGCATCGATTTCGTCGCTTTGGTACAGCGCAAAAATCAACGTTGCCGAGAGTGTCAGCATGCCATGCTGCGCCAGCAGTGCGTTGCTTTCCAGCAGTTGCCAGTTGGCCGACAGCGGGGGGGCGCCTTCCAGAATGCTCTGCTGGGCCAGATAAAGGCCCTCGTCGCTGCGGATAGCGGTCGGGGAGGGTTTGTTGTCATCGTCACCCTGCCAGCCGTGCTCACCGACATACAGCGTCAGCAGTTGGTTGGCGTTGATGCCGTTTTCGGTACTCCACCAATTGACCAGATACTGGGCGCTGTCCTGTTGCCATTGCAGGCTGGACAGGCCGTTAAGGATCCGGTGTTGGGCGCTGAGCTGCCCCTTGAGTTTGTTGACGCCGCTGCCGTGGCTGAGGATCAGCAGCGTGCAGCCTTGTCGGCGCAACCAGGCACCGGTAGTGCGGGTCCAGTCACGCAGTTCTTCGCTGGTGAAGGTTTGCCACAGGCTGGCGTGGGCCAACAGGATTAACAAGCGGTTTTGCGGTTTTAAGGCGCGCATCAGGTCGTCGCTGAAATGGGTCAGCGCGGCTTTTTTTTCCGGCAACTGATACAGCGGAATTTTTTTCAGGGCAGGGGAGGCAAGCTCAGCCAGCAGCCGATCGGGTTTTTCTCCGCTGCAAATCAAAGCGACCTGGCTGGTTGCGGCCTGGGCAGCTAAAGTTTGTTGGCAGAGCAGGTTAGCATCGGTCTGACGGTCGATATTCACCCAATACAGACCCGGAGCCTGCATGACAGACAGTTCTTCCCAAATCTGCCGAATACCTAATGAGAAAGATTGCGCCATAGGTTATGTTTCTACTTTCGTTGAAAGTGTCGTCGCGGCCAACTGAGTCTTGCTATTCAGTTATACTATCATTGGGATCAATAATAACAAATCTTACATTCTGTGTAATAATATCTCTTAGGAATCATCTTATTGGCCATGTCTTTTTATTACGTTGCTATAGTTAATTAACATTAGCCTATTTTTAAAGGCGGCAGAATGAATAATCAATTAACGCGCTTTCATGCAGTAGTACCGCCAGAAACACAGGATGATCTACTGGCCCTCAGCCATGCCTTTTCTTTACCAAAATTAAGTTATATCGATATTTCGCGTCAGGAGCGTTTAACGCAGATGATGACGCGCTGGCCGCTGCTGGCCGAACTGGTGCAGACCACGGGGAGTCGCTAATTTATGCCGGTGATTGCGCTGCAGGGTTTGCGAGGCGGAATGGGCGCGACGTCGGTCACTGCGGCGCTGGCGTGGGCATTACAGCAGTTGGGCGAGTCGGTGCTGGCGATAGATTTCGCGCCGGATAACTTACTGCGCCTGCATTTTAATACGCCGTTTGAGCTGGCGCGCGGCTGGGCCCGGGCAGAGCAAGACGGCGGCGATTGGCGGCAGGGCGCGATGCGCTACTGCGAAAACCTCGACTTTCTGCCTTTTGGCCGACTCACTGCGCCGGAACGGTTAAATTTACAACAGCATTGTCAGCAACATCCCGCCCGCTGGCAGGATAATCTGATGCAGCTAAGCGCCAGTACCCAGTACAACTGGATCCTGCTGGATCTGCCTGCGGATGGTGAGGTGCTGGCCCAACAGGCGCTGCCGCTGGCGGATTGTGTGTTTATGCTGATCGCGCCGGATGCCAATTGCCAGGTGCGGCTGCATCAACAGGCGTTACCGGACGACTGCCATTTCCTGATTAACCACTACTTCGCCGCCAGCCAGCTACAGCAGGATTTGCATCAGCTGTGGTTGCAAACGCTGGGCGGGTTATTGCCGGTGGTTATACACCGCGATGAGGCGATGGCCGAAGCATTGGCGGTGAAGCAACCCCTGGGCGAGTACCGACCGGAAAGCCTGGCGGCGGATGAAGTGCTGACGCTGGCCAACTGGTGTTTGATCAATCTGAAGGATACGGCACCATGAGCCGGGTGATGAGCCTGCTGCTGGTACCGCCGGTCCAACAGGCGGTGCAGACGCGTTATCGCGCCTACCGTCGCCATGGCTCATCGGCATTTACCGCCTTTTTCACCACGCTGCTGGTGGCGTTGGGCTGGATTTTCCTGCGCTTTGAATCTCCGGGTTGGCAACGGCTGCGAGCCGGTCGCGCCTATTGGTTCCCGCATCTGTCGTTTAGTCGCCCACGCCCGGCGGATGCGCTGCGCTATCTGGTGCAGGGGGTGTGGCTGTTGGTGTTCCGTACCGACCGCGAACCTCTGGGCCGCAATTATTTCGCCGGCTGGCAGCGCCTGCAATTGCGCTATGCCAACTGGCTGAAAACGGTGCCGCAGCGGCTGGAAAGCGCCGGGCTGGAGCAGCATTCGGTGGCGCGACTGAGCCGGATGAACCGACGCCTGCGTCGCGTACTGTTTATTATTGTCGGTGTTCTGGCGGCGATCCTGGCGATCCTGTGTATTTCGCAGCCGTTCGACCTGTCGGCGCAGTTTGTGTTTGTGCTGTTGCTGTGGGGCATCGCGATGGTGGTGCGTCGGGTGCCGGGCCGTCTGCCGGCGCTGATGTTGATTGTGCTGTCGCTGACCGTCTCCTGCCGCTATTTGTGGTGGCGTTATACCGCCACCCTGAACTGGGACGACCCGCTCAGCCTGACCTGCGGCCTGCTGCTGCTGGTGGCGGAAACCTATGCCTGGGTGGTGCTGGTGCTGGGCTATTTCCAGACCGTCTGGCCGCTTAACCGCCAACCGGTACCGATGCCCGCCGACAGCACGACCTGGCCGACCATTGATCTGCTTGTGCCCACCTACAACGAAGACCTCGGGGTGGTGAAACCCACCATCTATGCCGCGTTGGGTATCGACTGGCCGAAAGAGAAGGTGACCATTTACATCCTCGACGACGGCAACCGACCTGAATTCAAGGCTTTCGCCGAAGAGGTGGGGGTGAAATATATCGCCAGGCCTACCCATGAGCACGCCAAGGCCGGTAACATCAATAACGCGCTGAAACAGGCGACCGGCGAGTTTGTGGCGATTTTCGACTGCGACCACGTACCGACGCGTTCCTTCCTGCAACTGACCATGGGCTGGTTCTTCAAAGACAAAAAGCTGGCGATGCTGCAGACCCCGCATCACTTCTTCTCGCCGGATCCGTTTGAACGCAACCTCGGGCGTTTTCGTCAGACACCGAACGAAGGCACGCTGTTCTATGGGTTGGTGCAGGACGGCAATGACATGTGGGATGCGACCTTTTTCTGCGGCTCCTGCGCCATTCTGCGCCGCAGCGCGCTGGATGAAATTGGCGGTATTGCGGTGGAAACCGTCACCGAAGATGCCCACACCTCACTGCGTTTACACCGTCGCGGCCACACCTCGGCCTATATTCGTATCCCACAGGCCGCGGGGCTGGCGACCGAAAGCCTGTCGGCGCACATTGGCCAGCGCATTCGCTGGGCTCGCGGCATGGTGCAGATCTTCCGGCTGGATAACCCGCTGTTTGGCAAGGGATTGAAGCTGGCGCAGCGGTTGTGTTACGCCAACGCCATGCTGCACTTTCTGTCCGGTATTCCGCGGCTGATCTTCCTCACCGCGCCATTGGCCTTCCTGTTGCTGCACGCCTATATCATCTTTGCTCCGGCGCTGGCGATCGCGCTGTATGTGCTGCCGCATATGATCCACGCCAGCCTGACCAACTCACGCATTCAGGGTAAATACCGCCACTCTTTCTGGAGCGAAATCTACGAGACGGTGCTGGCCTGGTACATCGCCCGTCCGACCACGGTGGCGTTGTTCAATCCGCACAAAGGCAAATTCAACGTGACCGCCAAAGGTGGGCTGGTGGAGGAGGAGCATGTCGACTGGGTGATTACCCGGCCCTATATGTTCCTGGTGATCTTGAATCTGGCCGGGTTGGTCTTCGGCGTCTGGCGGCTGGGCTACGGCCCGGCGGATGAAGTCATGACGGTAGTCATCAGCCTGGTATGGGTGTTGTACAACATGACCATCCTCGGTGGCGCAGTGGCGGTGGCGGTAGAGGCCAAGCAGGTTCGCCAGGCGCACCGGGTGGAGATTGCCATGCCGGCGGCGATCGCTCGCGCCGACGGGCATCTGTTCCCCTGCACGTTACGCGATTATTCCGACGGTGGGGTGGGGATTGAGATGCGCGTAGCGGATGCATTGAAAGACGGTGACAAGGTGTCGCTGTTGCTCAAACGCGGTCAGCAGGAATACAGCTTCCCGTGTGTGGTGACGCGTGCCTTCGGCAGCAAGGTGGGGATCCGCATGGTCGGTCTCAGCACCCGTGAACATATTGATTTTATTCAGTGCACCTTTGCCCGCGCCGATACCTGGGCGTTGTGGCAGGACGGGTTCCCTGAAGATAAACCGATCGAAAGCTTACGTGACGTTCTGGCACTGGGCTTCCGGGGTTATATACGTATGGCGGATTACGCACCGCCGATGGTGCGCCGCCTGCTGGTCGGAACCACGACGCTGATTGGGTGGGTAGTGTCATTTATCCCGCACGGCGTCGGCAGGGCTCCGGCCTTCAGCCAAAAAGAGACAGTGGTATAGGCAAACCGCCCGCTTACTCGCCTGGCCCCCAGGCTCTAACATTGATGATGATACGATGACGAGAAAAATAACCTGGTTTACCGCCCTGGCCTTAGGCATCAGCACCCTGTCTCAGGCTGAAACAGCCACCGCGCCGACCGTTGCCGCACAACCGCCGGTGACGGTGCCTGCCGATGGGCCGGTCACCACGCCGATGGAATCGGCCGCACCCCAGGATCCGAATGCCCCGGTGCGTGACGTGCAATTGCCGTTTGCCAAGATTGCGCCGCCGCCGGGGACTTTCACCCTGCGCGGTACCCGGCCGGATGGTCAGGTCGAGTTTGGCGTGCGCAGCGATGAAGTGGTGTCGCAGGCGATGCTCGATCTTGAGTTCACTCCGTCACCCTCTTTGATCCCGGTGGAATCACAGGTCAAGGTGTACCTCAATGACGAACTGATGGGCGTGACTGCCCTGGCCAAAGAGCAGCTCGGCAAGCCCAATCGCATCCAGATGGCGATCGATCCCCGCTATATCACCGATTTTAACCGTGTGCGGCTGGTATTCGTCGGTCATTACCAGAACATTTGTGAAAACCCGGCCAGCACCACGCTGTGGCTCGAAGTCAGTAAATCCAGCTCGTTGAATTTGCGCTACCAAACCCTGCCGGTGAAGAACGAACTGTCGCATTTCCCGGAGCCGTTCTTTGACAGCCGCGACAATCGGCCGCTGACCTTGCCGATGGTGTTTGCCGGCCAGCCGGATATCACCCAGCAGCGTGCCGCAGGTATTCTGGCCTCGTGGTTCGGCAGTAAAGCCCAGTGGCGTGGCCAGTCGTTCCCGGCGTTGTATAACCAGCTGCCGGAACAGCATGCTATCGTCTTCGCCACCAATAAGCAGCGCCCGGACTTCCTGCGTGATTACCCGCCGGTCAATGGCCCGACGGTGGAGATGATCAGCCATCCGGATAACCCGTACATCAAACTGCTGTTGGTACAGGGCCGCGATGACAACGATTTGATCACCGCGGTGAAAGGCATTGCGCAGGGCAACATCCTGTTCCGTGGTCAGAATGTCACGGTCGACAAAGTGGAACAACTGGCTCCGCGCCAGCCCTACGACGCGCCTAACTGGGTGCGAACCGACCGGCCGATGACCTTTGCCGAGCTGCAACAATACGCTGAACAACTGCAGACCAGCGGCATCGAGCCTGGACCGATCTCGCTGAACATGAACCTGCCGCCGGACCTGTTCCTGATCCGCAGTACCGGCATTGATATGCATCTGAAATATCGCTACACCGCGCCGCGCATTCAGGACGGTTCGCGCCTGAGCGTCAGCCTGAACAACCAGTTTGTTCAGGCCTATTCGCTGGTGCCGGAGCACGAACAGGGCGCGCAATTGCTGCGTTTGCCGCTGACCCAGGGGCTGATCGACTCGGACAAGAGCGTCAATATCCCGGCGCTGCGGCTGGGAGCCACCAACCAACTGCGTTTCGACTTTGACTACACCACCTTGCTCGCCAGCGGTGCCGAAGGACGCTGTGAAACCTATTCCTTCACCGCCAACCATGCGGTGATCGACGGTTCATCGACCATCGATTTTTCCGGTTACCGCCACTTTATGGCGATGCCGGATCTGCGTGCCTTTGCCAACGCCGGTTTCCCTTTCAGCCGTTTGGCCGATCTTTCGCAGACCCTGGTGCTGGTGAACAAACAACCGCAGCCACCGCAGGTCAGCGCATTGCTGAACGCGATGGGCGTTGTTGGCGCCCAGACCGGTTATCCGGCGCTGGCGGTGACGGTGAGTGATGACTGGTCTCAGGCTAAGGAACGCGATGCTGATATTCTGATGATCGGCACTATTCCGCCGGAACTGCGGGACGACAAAAAAATCAACCTGCTGGTCGATGCCACCCAGAGCTGGGTGAAACAGCCGACGCGGCAGTTGCCGCTGCCGACCATGGACGTGCTGGCGGAAGACACCAGGGCGGACAGCAAAACCACCATCAGTTCAGAAGGGGCCATGTCGGCGATTGTCGGCGTGCAGTCACCGTTTAACAATCAGCGCAGCATTGTGGCGTTACTGGCCGACAGCCCGCGTGGCTACGACCTGCTGAACAACGCGCTGCTGGACAGCGGCAAGCGTGCGGCGGTGTTTGGTTCGGTCGCGGTGATCCGGGAATCAGGGGTGAACAGCCTGCGCGTGGGCGACGTTTATTATGTCGGTCACCTGCCGTGGTGGGAGCGTATCTGGCATGCGCTGTCGACCCACCCGGTGTTGCTGGCAGTGATTGCGGTAGTGGTGGTGGTGATCCTGGCGCTGATGTTGTGGCGTGGTTTGAAAGCCTTCAGCCGTCGTCGCCTGTCGCCTGAAGATCGGGATTAATCGCTATGCCTGCGGCATTGAAGCGTCTGACATTCGGCATGTTGCTACTGTGTTCATTCAGCGCGGTAGCCACCTGTGAGTGGCCGGCCTGGCAACAGTACAAACAGTTTTATGTCAGCGAGCAGGGGCGGGTGATCGACCCGAGTAGCCCGAATCGAATCACCACCTCGGAAGGCCAGAGTTATGGCCTGTTCTTCGCGCTGGTGGCCAACGATCGACCTGCTTTCGACCAACTGCTGACGTGGACGGAAAATAATCTGGCGGCGGGCGATCTCAGCGCCCATTTGCCGGCCTGGCTATGGGGTGAGGACGATAAAAAGCAGTGGACGGTGCTGGACAGCAATTCGGCCTCCGATGCCGATCTGTGGATTGCCTATAACCTGCTGGAGGCGGGCCGCCTGTGGAAAAGCCGTCGCTATCAAACTCTCGGTACCTTGCTGTTGCAGCGTATTGCCCGTGAAGAAGTGGCGGATATTCCCGGTCTGGGGCTGATGTTGTTACCGGGTAAGGTGGGGTTTGTGGCGGAAGATCGCTGGCGGCTCAACCCAAGCTACCTGCCGCCGCAACTGCTGGCGCGTTTTGCCGCGTTGAATGGCCCATGGCGTGCGATGCAGCAGACCAATCAGCGATTGTGGCTGGAAACGGCCCCTCACGGCTTCTCGCCGGACTGGGTGGTGTGGCAGGTTGGCAAAGGCTGGCAGCCGGACACCGTCAAACCGAATATCGGCAGTTATGATGCTATCCGGGTTTATTTGTGGGCCGGCATGCTGGCGGAGGACGATCAACACAAGGCGGCGCTGCTCAAGCAGTTGCAGCCGATGGCGCAGCTCACCGTTCAGCAGGGGGTACCGCCGGAGAAAACCGACACCGCCAACGGTAAAACCACGGGTGACGGCCCGGTGGGCTTCTCCGCCGCAATGCTGCCGATGCTGGCGAATCAACCCGAGGCGTTGCAGGTGCAGCGCCAACGCATTAAGCAAAACCCGCCGGGCGACGATGCCTATTTCAACGCCTCGCTGGCGCTGTTTGGCCAGGGATGGGATCAACAACGTTATCGTTTTAATCGGCAGGGTGAACTTCAACCCGCCTGGGGCGGCCAATGCGTAACTTCCGAATAAACTGGCTGGGCCTGGTGCCTTTAAGTCTGGCAATGTTGCCGCAGGCGCAGGGGGCAGAAACCGTCGCGCCGGAGCAATGGCTGTTGGAGCAGGTGCGCGTCGGTGAGGCCAGTAATAAGGATGAACTGGTTCGCCAGTCGCTCTACCGGCTTGAACTGATGGATCCGAACAACCCGGATGTGATTTCGGCGCGCATGCGGCTGGCCTTGCGTCAGGGGAATCAGGCATTGGCACAGCAGCAGTTGGATAAGCTGAAAAAGATTGCGCCGCAGTCCAGCGCCTATCGCCAGGCGGAAATGAACATGTTGCTGACCCAGCCGGAAACCCGGCAAAAGCTGCAGCAGGCGCGGCTGATGGCGACCGCCGGACGTTTGCCGGAGGCGAAGGCGCAGTATGACGCTCTGTTCCATGGGGATCCGCCGACGCTTGAGCTGGCGGTGGAATACTGGCGGCTGGTGGCTCGGCTGCCCGGGCAGGAAGCAGCGGCGCTGAAACAACTGCAGACGTTGGATCAGCAATATTCAGGCAACGTACCGCTGCGCATGTCGCTGGCGCGGATGCTGTTTAGTCAGGATCGCGATGCTCAGGCCTATGATTTACTGCAGAAAGTGGCCGCGGACCCGGCCGGTCGCGGGGATGCCGCCGATCTGTGGCTGGAAAAAGTCAAAGCCATGCCGGTCAGCCCGCAAAGCGTGGCGGCTCTGAACCGTTTTCTCGGGGTATTTGAGACCGGCGATCAGGCGGCCAGCGCCCGGCAGGAGCTGGCGCGACAGCAGGCGTTGTTGTCCGACCCGGCCTATCTGGCGCGGGTGCGCGGGCTGGCGCAGGTCGACAAGGGCGGCAGCCGCGCTGCGATCCCGGAACTGAAGAAAGCGCTGGCGGCTTCTCCCAATGACGCTGAAGTGCTGGGCGCGCTCGGGCAGGCTTATTCCCGAGCAGGTAATCGCCCGCAGGCGCTGAGCCTGTTCCGCCAGGCATTGCAGGCCGATAAAAGCGGCTACGGCAGCAGTAAGTGGCAGAGCCTGATCAAGAGCAACAGCTATTGGCTGGCGGTCGACGAAGGTGACAAGGCGTTGAAAGCCGGCAATTTGGCGCTGGCGCAGCAAAAATACCAACAGGCACGGCAGTTCGACAACACCGACAGCAGTGCGGTGATCGGCCTGGGCGACGTTGCGGTGGCGCGTAAAGATGATGCCGCCGCCGAGCGTTTCTATCAGCAGGCGCTACGGCTGGATCCGGGCAGCGGCAGTGCGGTGCGTGGCCTGGTGAATATCTATCAGCGTCAGTCGCCGGAAAAGGCGCTGGCCTATCTCAACAGCCTGTCGCGCAGCCAGCAAAACAAAATGCGCAGTACGCTCGAGGGTTTGCAGCTCGATATGCTCAAGCAGCAGGCCGAGCAGTTGGCACAGCAAAAGCAGTGGCATCAGGCGGCGGAAAAATATCGCCGTGCCCAGCAGATGGACCCCGATGACGTCTGGCTGACTTACCATTATGCGCAAACGCTGCGTCAGGCCGGGCAGCCACAACAGGCGGATTCCCTGTTCAAGCGACTGGCGCAAAAACAGCGCGGCAACCCGCAGCTGAGCTATGCCTATGCGCTGTACCTCTCCGGCAGCGATCGCGACCGGCAGGCACTGGCGGAGTTGAATTCTTTGCCCGCCGCGCAGTGGAACGACAATATGCGCGAACTGGCACAGCGACTGAAAATGCAGGCGACGCTGGAGCATGCCGAGCAGCTACGTGCCGCAGGTGACGAGCCGGGCGCGATGGCTTATCTGCGCCGACAGCCGGCGGATACCCGCATCGATCTTCAGTTGGCCGACTGGGCGCTGGCGCGGGGTGACTATGACGCCGCACTGGCGGACTATCAGCGGGTACGGACGCGTGAGCCGAATAACCCGGATGCGCGGCTGGGAGAAATTGAGGCCTATGTGGCTCAGGGCAGGCTGAGCGAGGCTCGCCAAGGTTTGCAAACCAAAGCGCCGGAACCGACGCCTTCAGGCAACCGTGAGCGGCGGGAAGCAAACGCCTGGTACGCCGTCGGCGAACCGCAGAAAGCCACCGATATCTTTACCCGGTTGAAAACGGCGGCCCAGCCGGAGCCGGCAAGCCAGTCGAAGGCGCTGATTTATCGCGATGCGGCAAGGCTGGAACGTGACCAATTACAACCGGAGCTGGCGCAACAGGATTATAAACAGGCGATGGTGGCCAGCGGCATTGCGCCGAGCGTACCGCAGGATAACGACAGCTACACCTATTTGACGCGCAATAACCCAGGCGACGACTGGCTCAAGCGCGGTATCCGCTCGGACGCAGCGGATTTGTACCGTCAGCAGGACCTTAACGTCACGCTCGATCACGATTACTGGGGCTCGAGCGGCACCGGCGGTATCTCCGATTACAAAGCGCACGACACCATGCTGCAGGTGGATATGCCGTTGTACGGCGGGCGGGCGTTTTTCCGTTCCGATACCGTGCAGTTGGATGCCGGCAGTTTCTCCACCGACAGCAGCGGCAAATATTACGAGACCTTCGGCACCTGTAATACTCAGGGGTGTAGCGGCGACGAGCATCAGAAAACCACCGGTACCAGCGTGGCGGTGGGTTGGCAGAACGACAGTTGGTCGGGGGATATCGGCACTACCCCGATGGGCTTCGACGTGGTCGACTGGGTCGGCGGGTTGGCCTACAGCAATGACTGGAACCACATTGGCTGGACGCTGGCGGCTTCGCGCCGACCGGTTTCCAGCTCATTACTGGCGTTTGGCGGTACCAAAGACCCGAATACCGGTACCACCTGGGGCGGCGTTCGCGCCACCGGGGTTAGTCTGAGCGGCAGCTACGATCGCGGCGAGGCGCACGGCGTCTGGGCCGATCTCAGTGCGCATCAGTTAACCGGTAAAAACGTTGAGGATAACCAGCGCGAGCGTTTCATGGCCGGTTATTACTACAAGCTGATCAATGAAGATAACCGCCGCGTCACCGTCGGGCTGAACACCATGCTGTGGCACTATCAGAAGGATTTGAGTGGATACTCTCTCGGCCAGGGCGGCTATTACAGCCCGCAGCAATATATGTCGCTGGCGGTGCCGGTCAATTATCGTCAGCGAACCGAGAACTGGTCATGGGAGCTGGGTGGGTCGGTGTCGTTGTCCCATTCGAAAACCAACAGTCAGCAACGTTATCCGCTGCAAGGGCTGATCCCGGACTCGCTGCCGGACAAGTTTGCGGTAGAAGACGGCAGTTCCTCTTCCGGTGTCGGTTATACCCTGCGGGCCATTGTCGAGCGACGCCTCAGCTCGCACTGGACGCTGGGTGCCGGGCTTGATATCCAGCAGGCGAAGGACTATACGCCAAGCCACGCGTTAATCTATCTGCGCTATTCGATGGCCGGTTGGCAAGGCGACCTGGATTTACCGCCGCAGCCGCTGACGCCATACGCCGATTTCAAGTAACCCAACTCAGGTAGATTCAGAGTGTCGGCACAGGGTAGTTTTGCTACCCTGTGTTTATTCCCATTAGGAAAAGACTGAAACCCGCGGTTTTCTTGGTTTTGTCCTGGGTATGGCCAGATAAAAACAGTCAACAATCGAGTATACTCAGACCGGTCCGAGGGATGGGTATTATTCATCCCTTTTTTATTTCAGCCCGAAGTAGCGGAGAGCAGGTTTGCGGGTCAGGCGTTCATTAACGATTAAACAGATGGCAACGGTATCCGGCGTAGCGCTGGTGACAATCTGTATCTTTATCGTGATCCAGTTATTCCATTTTGTGCAGCAGCGCAGGGATGACTATGCCCAGCAACTGGAAAATATTGCTCATTCCGTCCGTCAGCCGCTGGCGGAGGCCGTGTTGCGCATGGATGTGCCGGAAACCAAACGGGTGCTGAATACCCTGTTGCCGGTGGGCATCCTGAGTCGGGCGGATATCGTGTTGCCGAATGAATTCCAGGCGTTACACGCTAATTTCCCGCCGGAACGTCCGGTACCAACGCTGATCGCTCGCCTGTTCGAACTGCCGATCCAGATTTCCGTTCCGCTCTATTCGCTGGAGCGCGTGCCGGCCAACCCGCAGCCACTGGCTTATCTGGTGCTGCAGGCCGATTCGTTCCGCATGTACCAATTCATTCTCAGCATGCTGTCGACCATGTTATCGACCTATTTGCTGTTGGCGCTGATCCTGTCGGTCTCTATTAGCTGGTGTATGAATCGGTTGATGGTGCACCCGCTGCGCGCGATGGCTAAAGAACTGGATAATATTTCGCAGGAAGAAGCGCCTTATCATCAACTGATTCTGCCGGTGTTACACCAGGACGATGAGCTCGGGCTGCTGGTGCGCAACTACAACCGCAATCAACAGCGACTGGCCAAGGCCTATGCCGAGATGAGCCGTATGAGCACCCATCATCCGGTCACCGAGCTGCCCAATCAGGCGTTGTTTACCGCCCTGCTGGAGCAGCATATCGCTTCCAGTCTGCGGCCCGAGCGTTTTAATTTGCTGGTTATTGGCATTGAAACCTTGCACGAGGCCTCCGGCGTACTTAATCCGGCAATGCGTGAAGCGCTGTTGTTGACGCTGGCGAAGAAGCTGCGTGAGTGCATCGATGAAAACGGCGTGCTGGCGCAGCTGAGCAAAACCGAGTTTGCCATTCTGGCCAAAGGCGTAGAGCGTCCGTTCCATGCCATGCAGCTGGCGCGTCGCATCATGGCGCAGATTAACGCTCCACTGAGTTTGCAGGAAATGCCGTTGCGGCCAAGCGCCAGCATCGGTATTGCCCATTATCTTAATTCGGGGGAGAGCGCGGAACAGCTGTTGCGCAGTGCCACCTCGGCGATGATGACGGCACATCGCGAAGGCAAAAATCAGGTGCTGTTCTTCGAGCCAAGCCTGACGGAACGCACTCAGAAGCGACTGACGCAGGAAAGTGAAATCCTGCATGCCATCGAGCAGCGTCGCTTTACCCTGTTTTTACAGCCGCAGGTCGATATGCAGTCCAACGCGGTGATTGGTGCCGAGGCATTGCTGCGCTGGCAGCAGTATGACGGCAGCTTTATCCTGCCGGCAGACGTTATTCCGTTAGCGGAAGAACTCGGCGTGATCGTACCGCTCGGCAACTGGGTACTGGAAGAGGCCTGCCTGATCCTGGCGGATTGGCAGACCCGGGGTATTACGCTGCCGCTGGCAGTCAACGTGTCCCCGATCCAGATGAAGCACGAGGATTTTGTCCCGCACCTGAAGAGCCTGTTGGCGCAGCATCAGATTGACCCGCGCAAGCTGCTGTTGGAAATTACCGAAACGGTACGTATTGACGATCTCGATCGTGCGCTGGCGCTGTTGCGGGAGTTGCACGATTTGGGGCTTTCCATCGCACTGGATGACTTTGGCATGGGATATTCCAGCCTTAATTACCTTAACCGATTGAAATGTTTGCCAATCGACTTGATTAAAATCGACAAGAGCTTTATTCAGGGCCTGCCGACGGACGACGCCATGGTGCGCATCGTCAGTTCGATTTCCGAAGTATTGGCGTTGCCGGTGATGGCCGAAGGCGTCGAAAATGCCGAGCAGCGTGACTGGCTGCTGCAGCACGGTATTCATAGCGGCCAGGGGTTCCTGTTTGCTCGTCCTTTACCGCGCAGTGAGTTTGAAGCCGAGTTCTGCCAGCCTCCAGCCTGAGGTCCTTCCTTGCCTTTTGCCATGGGCGGCATCCGCGTCGCCCGTTAATCCCGTCCGAAAACCTTCACTGGGCATCTACCTCTTTTGCATTAGTGCAAACAAAGGCTTACGTAATTTACAGCCTTACATTCGGGCTGGCGCGTTTCAGCTCTTAAATTCGTATCAACATGTATCTAGTGGTGCAACAAATTATTTCCATGTTGTTAGGTGGGTGTTATTATCCGCGCAAGTGATGAACAGGCGAGATAACTAGACTACCGCCTGGTGTGTGTCTTCCCCCCCAAAGGATGTTCATATGAAACTCACTATCTTTAAGAGCCTCTATTTTCAGGTGCTGACAGCGATTACGCTGGGCGTCCTGCTTGGCCATTTCTACCCTGACATTGGCGCGCAGATGAAACCTCTGGGCGATGGATTCGTTAAGCTGATTAAAATGATCATCGCTCCGGTGATCTTCTGTACCGTGGTGACGGGTATCGCGGGTATGGAGAGCATGAAGGCCGTAGGCCGCACCGGTGCGATTGCACTGCTCTATTTTGAAATTGTCAGCACCATTGCGCTGCTGATTGGGTTGCTGATCGCCAACGTGGTACAGCCAGGGGCCGGGATGAACATCGACCCTGGCACGCTGGATGCCAAAGCGGTCGCGGTCTACGCCGAGCAGGCTCAGCAGCAAGGTATCATTCCGTTCTTGCTGGATATCATCCCTGGTAGCGTCATCGGCGCCTTCGCCAGCGGTAATATTCTGCAGGTGCTGCTGTTTGCCGTGCTGTTCGGTTTTGCCCTGCATCGTCTGGGTGACAAGGGCCAACTGATCTTTAATGTGATCGAAAGCTTCTCCCGCGTGATCTTCGGCATCATCAATATGATTATGCGTCTGGCGCCGTTGGGGGCATTCGGGGCGATGGCGTTTACCATAGGTAAGTACGGTGTGGGCTCGTTGCTACAACTCGGCCAACTGATTGCCTGCTTCTATCTCACCTGTGTGCTGTTTGTGGTGGTGGTGCTGGGCTCGATTGCCCGTGCCAACGGTTTCAGCATTTTCAAGTTTGTCCGCTATATAAAGGAAGAGCTGTTGATCGTACTCGGGACGTCTTCTTCCGAGTCGGTACTGCCACGCATGCTCGACAAGATGGAAAAACTGGGCTGCAAAAAATCGGTGGTGGGATTGGTTATTCCGACCGGCTATTCCTTTAACCTCGATGGTACCTCAATCTACCTGACCATGGCGGCGGTATTTATCGCGCAGGCAACCAACACCCATATGGATGTTATCCATCAGGTGACTCTGCTGGTGGTGCTGTTGCTATCCTCTAAAGGGGCTGCAGGGGTGACCGGCAGTGGCTTTATCGTGCTGGCGGCGACCATTTCCGCCGTGGGCCATCTGCCGCTGGCCGGTCTGGCGCTGATCCTGGGTATTGACCGCTTTATGTCTGAAGCCCGCGCCCTGACCAATCTGGTCGGTAACGGGGTGGCTACGGTGGTGGTGGCAAAATGGTGTAAACAGTTGGATGAAAAACAACTGCATGACACCCTGTCCAACAAGCACGGCTCAGGAGCCGATAAAACGCTGCCTTCAGCCTGATTTTATCGTCAAATCACCGGTTGCAGCCGCAGCCGGTGATGTTTTATCCCCCCGCGTAATGATTTCTTGCATTAAAAACTCGGTTATCCATTATTTTTCACACTAATGAGTGACATCCGCAAAGGCGCGCGGTCTAACTCGATGGTACACTTTCTGCTTTCCGCCCCACTGTGAAACTCAGGGCGTTTTGTAGGCTGTTCGTCGCAGCCTAATATTCCGGTGAATGGAATATCCGCATTTGCATAAAGAAATTGGATAGTCATTAAGTAGGGGTTCACATGCAGGGCACCAGAATTCATCTCATAGCAGGTGGGCTGCTGTTGGCTGCAGCCAACAGCAGCGTGCAGGCTGAAACACTACAACCCGATCCTGCCTGGCAGCAGGGGGCGTTGGCCAACGGGTTTTCATGGCAGATATTAGACACGCCGCAACGACCGAGCGATCGCGTCGAACTGCGGTTGATGGTCAACACCGGCTCGTTAGTGGAGTCTTCGCAACAGATTGGCTTTGCCCATCTGTTGCCGCGCCTGTCTTTGGCGCGTAGCGAAAGCTTTACGCCACCGCAGCTGCGTTCACTGTGGCAACAGAGTGTGGACAGCGAGCGACCTTTACCGCCGGCCATCAGCTCTTATGACTTCACCATTTATAATCTCAGCCTGCCGAATAACCGCCCAGATGTGCTGAAAGAAGCGCTGGCGTGGCTTTCCGACACTACTGGCAAGCTGGCGATCGACGAACATACGGTGCATGCGGTGGTTAATTCCAGCGTTGATCCGGTCGGTACCTTCCCGCCGAATCCGAAAGATGCCTGGTGGCGTTATCGCCTGAAAGGCTCGACGCTGTTGGCGCACGATCCAGCCCAGCCGCCGAAGCGTCCGGTGAATATCGATCAACTGAAAAAATTCTACCAACAATGGTACACCCCGGATGCGATGACGTTGTACGTCGTGGGTAAGGTAGACAGCCGCAGCCTGAGCGAGCAAATCAACAAAGCCTTTTCGCCGCTGCAAGGCAAGCGTGAAACGCCTGCCCTGATGCCAACGCTGACGCCACTGCCACCACAGCCGGTCAGCCTGATCAGCGAACAGGTGAAGCAGGATACGCTGTCGATCATGTGGGATGCCCCATGGCACCCGATCCGGGATTCACAGAATCTGAGCCGCTACTGGCGTGGTGATATGGCCCGCGAAGCCTTGTTCTGGCATCTCCAGCAGGTGCTGGAAAAGAGTGACCAGAAGAACCTGCATCTGGGCTTCGATTGCCGCGTGCAGTATCAACGTGCTCAATGTGCCATCCATCTCGACACGCCTAATAACAACCTGAACAACAGCCTGGGCTTTATTGCCCACGAGTTGGCTAATGTACGTAACAATGGGTTGTCGCAGGACGAGTTTAATGCCCTGCTGGCACAGAAAAACGATCAACTCAGCAAGCTGTTCGCCACCTATGCCCGTACCGATACGGATGTGCTGATGAGTCAGCGCTTGCGCTCGCAACAAAGCGGCGTAGTGGATATCGCGCCGGAGCAGTATCAAAAACTGCGTCAGGAGTTCCTGAGCGGATTGACGTTGGAGGTGCTGAATCAGGAGCTGAAGCTTCAGCTATCCCAGGATGCGACGTTGGTGTTGATGCAACCGAAAGGGGAGCCGGAGATGAGCATGAAGCAGTTACAGGAAACCTATAACGGCATTATGTCCCCAGCCCCGGCTGTGGTATCGGAAGAAGTTAAACCCACCGATACCGCACCCGCGCCAGAGACCAGCGCACAGTAACGAGAGAGGGGGCGCTCGCCCCCTCAGCTACGGTACAGTACTTTGATGATGTGGTAGCCGAACTGGGTCTTCACCGGGCCGTAGGGCTTCAGCAGCGGAATGCTGAACACCGCTTTATCAAAGGCCGCCACCATGGTGCCCTTGTTGAACTCGCCCAGAGAGCCGCCGTTGCGTTTTGATGGGCAAGTTGAGTATTTGCGCGCCAGGGTGTCAAAGCTGACACCGCGTTTAAGCTTGGCCAGCAGTTCGTCGGCCAGTTTTTCGTTATCTACCAGAATGTGCAGGGCGCACGCCGTCTTTGCCATGGTATTGCCTTTATCGATACAGAAATTGCGCTGATTATACCCGTTAAATCTCATCGGCGCTTTCTGCTACAATCCCTTCCCACGTTATAAATTCGAGCAATAAAGCGCCATGCGATTAAACCCCAGCCAACAACAAGCCGTCGAATTCGTTACCGGGCCCTGCCTGGTGCTGGCCGGTGCCGGTTCCGGCAAGACGCGCGTCATCACCAACAAAATCGCTCACCTGATCCACAACTGTGGTTATCAGGCGCGACACATCGCCGCCGTGACCTTTACCAATAAGGCCGCGCGTGAGATGAAAGAGCGTGTGGCGCAAACCATGGGGCGCAAAGAGGCGCGCGGGCTGTTGATTTCCACTTTCCACACGTTGGGGCTGGAGATCATCAAACGTGAATATGTTGCGCTGGGGATGAAGTCCAATTTTTCACTGTTCGACGACCAGGATCAGTTGGCACTGTTGAAAGAGCTGACCGAAAAATGGCTGGAGAATGATAAAACGCTGGTGGCGCAGCTGATTTCCACCATCTCCAACTGGAAGAATGACCTGGTCGATCCCCTGAAGGCGATGGAGCTGGCGCGTTCCGAACGCGACAAGTTGTTTGCCCATTGCTACGGTCTGTATCACGCGCATATGCGTGCCTGTAACGTGTTGGATTTCGACGATTTAATCCTGTTGCCAACTTTACTGCTGCAGCGCAATGAAGAAGTGCGTGAGCGCTGGCAAAACCGCATCCGCTACCTGTTGGTGGATGAATATCAGGATACCAACACCAGTCAGTACGAACTGGTGAAACTGTTGGTGGGGAACCGTGCGCGCTTTACCGTGGTCGGGGACGATGATCAGTCGATTTACTCCTGGCGTGGGGCGCGCCCACAGAACCTGGTGCTGTTGAATGAAGACTTTCCGGCACTGCAGGTGATTAAGCTGGAGCAGAACTACCGTTCCAGCGAGCGTATCCTGAAGGCGGCGAATATCTTGATCGCCAATAACCCGCACGTGTTTGAAAAGCGGCTGTTTTCCGAGCTGGGCTACGGCGAAGAGCTGAAAGTGGTGACCGCCAATAATGAGGATCATGAGGCTGAGCGCGTAGTGGGGGAACTGATTGCCCATCACTTCGTGAAGAAAACCAACTACGGCGATTATGCGATCCTCTATCGCGGCAACCATCAGTCGCGGCTGTTTGAAAAAATGCTGATGCAAAACCGCATCCCTTACAAAATCTCCGGTGGCACCTCGTTTTTCTCGCGGCCGGAAATCAAGGATCTGCTGGCCTATCTGCGCGTTCTGACCAACCAGGATGATGACAGCGCGTTCCTGCGTATCGTTAACACGCCAAAGCGTGAGATCGGCCCGGCGACGTTGCAAAAACTGGGTGAATGGGCAAACCAGCGTAACAAAAGCCTGTTCCGTGCCAGTTTCGATCTCGGCCTGAGCCAGCACCTGACTGGTCGCGGGTTAGAATCACTGCAGCGCTTCACTCACTGGCTGGACGGCATTGCCCAACTGGCGGAGCGTGAACCTATAGCCGCGGTGCGTGACCTGATCCACGGCGTCGATTACGAAAGTTGGCTGTTTGAGACCTCACCCAGCCCGAAAGCCGCCGAAATGAGGATGAAAAACGTCAATACTCTGTTCGGCTGGATGACGGAAATGCTGGAAGGCAGCGAGCTGGATGAGCCGATGACGCTGACCCAGGTGGTAACCCGCTTTACCCTGCGTGACATGATGGAACGTGGTGAGAGCGATGAAGAACTGGACCAGGTTCAGTTGATGACATTGCATGCCTCCAAAGGGCTGGAGTTTCCCTATGTGTTCCTGGTGGGGATGGAGGAGGGGTTACTGCCGCATCAGAGCAGCATTGACGAGGATAACGTCGATGAAGAGCGGCGTCTGGCCTATGTGGGGATCACCCGTGCCCAAAAAGAGCTGATTTTCACCCTGTGTCGCGAACGTCGCCAGTATGGCGAGCTGGTACGGCCGGAACCGAGCCGTTTCTTGCTGGAGTTGCCGCAGGATGATCTGGCGTGGGAAAGTGAACGCAAAGTGGTTAGCCCGCAAGAACGGATGCAAAAAGGGCAGAGCCACCTGGCCAATATTCGTGCTCAGTTGGCCAAGGCGAAAGGCGAAGGTTAAAAGAAAGGGCGCTATTAGCGCCCTTGTCATATCAACGTTGTTCTTCCAGTATCAACGGCCAGTGAACGTAGCTTTGCCAATGACTTTCCTGATCCAGCGCCTCCGCCCGAAGCGGGTGCTGTTCCAGCCAACCTGGCGGCAGGATCACCGTCAACTCGTCATCATTGTTAGCGCGCAGGCGTACCGCGGGCAGCGTGTCGTCGCGACGACGACTGGCAAAGATGATCGCCAGGCGTAAAAGTCGGCATAGACGTTGCGCCATACGCGGCGGCAGGGCGTTTTGCTGGCTCAGCAGTGGCAGATCGATAGTGTTGCTCTGATTTTGCAGCAGGGTGGCCAGCAGTTTTTTCTGTGCCGGAGTGAAACCGGGTAAATCCAGATGGCGAATCAGGTAGGCGGCGTGTTGCGGCGCCTGCTTGAAATCAACGCTGAGGCCAATTTCGTGGATCAGACAGGCGCTGTGCAATAACTCGCGACATCGCGCATCCAGTTGCCATTCATTGCTCACCTGCTGTGAGAAGTTGGCAGCCAACTGGCTGACGCGTTCGGCCTGCTCGGTATCCAACAGGTAACGCCGCTGCAGGTTGCGAATGGTGCGGCTGCGGATGTCCTGTTCAACCGGCAGATGCAGCATGCCATAGACCAGTCCTTCGCGCAGTGCGCCGCCGGCCAGCATCATGCTTTCAATGCCCAGTTCCTGGAAAATTGCCAGCAGGATCGACAGCCCGCTGGGAAACACCAGTGCGCGTTCCAGTGTCAGCCCTTCAATTTCCAACTCTTCCAGTTTGCCACACTGAATGGCACGCTGTTTCAATTGGCGTAGCTTGGACAGGGTGATACGTTCATCCATGCCCTGCGCCACCATGATTTCCTGCAGTGCCTGCACGGTGCCGGAAGCGCCGACGCAGATTTGCCAGCCGTGTTGACGCAGCTGTGGCGCAATAGGACGCACCATTTCACGTGCAGCCTGTTCGGCCCGCTCGAAATTCTCCAGCCCCAGATTACGATCGCTGAAGAACCGTTCCAGCCAGGTGACACAGCCCATCGACAGACTGTACAGCTGAGCCGCCTGTGCGCCGGTACCGGTGACCAGCTCGGTGCTGCCGCCGCCGATATCGACCACTAAACGCTGATCCGGCCCCCCAGTGGTATGGGCAACGCCGTGGTAGATCAGGCGCGCTTCTTCCTCGCCGCTGATCACCTGGATCGGGCAGCCGAGGATCTGCTCGGCGGTCTGCAGGAATTCGTCGGCATTGGATGCCAGACGCAGCGTGGCCGTGGCGACCACACGGATCTGTGCACGGGGAATGTCCTGCAGGCGTTCGGAGAACAGCTTCAGGCATTGCCAGCCGCGCTGCATGGCCTCATGCGAAAGGTGACTGTTCTGATCCAGCCCGGCGGCCAGACGCACTTTGCGCTTGATGCGCGCCAGGGTCTGAATACTGCCGGCCACCTCGCGTACCACCAACATATGGAAGCTGTTGGAGCCAAGGTCGATGGCGGCATAAAGTGCGCTGGAACTGAGCATTATCTATCAGCCTGAACGTTTACGGTTGCTGCGTGGCGCACCGCCACGACGTGGCGCGGAGTTACGGCGTGGGCCGTTGCCGCCGCGTGGGCGTGCCAGGCGTTTCGGCGCAGGCAGGTCACTCATTAACGCATCGCTGTTGTATTTGCTCACCGGAATGCTGTGACCGGTGTAGGTTTCGATCGCCGGCAGGTTGAGTGCGTACTCTTCACAAGCCAGGCTGATGGAATGACCGCTTTCGCCGGCACGACCGGTACGACCGATGCGGTGAACGTAATCTTCGCAGTCGTCAGGCAAGTCGTAGTTGAAGACGTGAGTCACCAACGGGATGTGCAGACCGCGGGCGGCGACGTCGGTGGCGACCAGAATATCGAGGTTGCCCTTGGTGAAGTCATCGAGAATACGCAGACGTTTTTTCTGTGCCACATCGCCGGTCAACAGGCCTACGCGGTGACCATCGGCCGCCAAATGGCCCCAAACGTCTTCACAGCGGTGCTTGGTGTTGGCGAAGATGATGCAGCGGTCTGGCCACTCTTCTTCGATCAACGTCTGCAACAGACGCATCTTTTCTTCGTTGGACGGGTAAAACAGTTCTTCTTTAATGCGGTGGCCGGTTTTTTGTTCCGGTTCCACTTCAACATATTCAGCGTTGTTCATCTGCTCGAAGGCCAACTCGCGTACGCGGTAGGACAGGGTGGCAGAGAACAGCATGTTCAGGCGTTGATCGACCGCAGGCATGCGGCGGAACAACCAGCGAATGTCTTTGATAAAGCCCAGATCGTACATGCGGTCGGCTTCATCCAGCACCACAACCTGGATCGCACCCAGGTCGATATAGTTCTGTTTGGCGTAATCGATTAAACGGCCGGTAGTCCCCACCAGGATATCTACGCCGCTTTCCAGCACTTTCAGCTGTTTGTCGTAGCCATCGCCGCCGTACGCCAGACCCATTTTCAGGCCGGTGAATTGGGAGAGGGCTTCCGCATCGGAGTGGATCTGCACCGCGAGTTCACGCGTTGGCGCCATGATCAAGGCGCGCGGCTGGTTGATCTTGCGATCCTGTTTCGCCGGGTGAGAAAGCAAATAGTGAAAAGTAGACGCTAAAAATGCCAACGTCTTTCCGGTACCGGTTTGCGCCTGACCTGCAACGTCACGCCCAGAGAGCGTGAGCGGCAATGCTAACGCCTGGATAGGCGTGCAATATTGAAACCCTTTCTTTTCAAGGGCTTCAATGACTAACGGGTGCAGGGCGAAGTCGGAAAACTTCTGTTCGGTCAAGTGTGTTTTGCTCATAGTGTGGTAGAATATCAGCTAACTATTGCTTTACGAAAGCGTATCCGGTGAAATAAAGTCACCTTAGGTTGGTTAATGCTACACCAACAAGGTAGACACAATCCTTTGGAGTAGAACATGAGCGATAAAATTATTCACCTGACTGACGGCAGCTTCGACACCGACGTGCTGAAAGCTGAAGGGCCAATCCTGGTCGATTTCTGGGCTGAATGGTGTGGGCCGTGCAAGATGATTGCTCCGATTCTGGATGAGATTGCCGATGAGTTTGAAGGCAAGCTGACCATCACCAAGCTGAATATCGACCAGAACCCGGCAACCGCACCCAAGTACGGTATCCGTGGTATCCCTACGCTGTTGCTGTTCAAGAACGGTGAAGTGGCCGCGACCAAGGTTGGTGCGCTGTCCAAAGGTCAGCTCAAAGATTTCCTTAACGCGAATCTGTAATCGGGCGGGAAGCCCTATACCCACTGGATGTGACGCTGCGGCCGAAAACGCCGCCGCGTGAGAGACAACGGGGATATACAGGCGTCTGGCGGGGATGTTCAATTCACCGCTAGACGCCTGCCAAGAAGCGTGTTAAGTTTAACCATACTGCATATAGAACTTGCCCGAAGTTGTAAATCTAAAGAGTCTAAATCTAAAGCTTTACTCTGTGTTGAACCGCTGGTTTTGAAAGAAAAAATGAACTCAGCCCGCGTTTTAGCAATCAAACAGTTTTGCAAAATCAATTTTAAGGTACCTTCGATCTTAAACCGTCAATGCGCGCGTCCTCTGTAAGCCATTTCTTACCGTGACAGCTCAGCGCCCGGTGATCGAACGTCCAGTAAACAGGCACGAATATCCAATGGATTTCAAGGTGTGGCCAGTCGGCAACCGAACACATCTCCGCAGCTTAGTCCGCTAAGCCCAGAGGTGAGCAAGGCAAGCCAACGCAACCACTAGAAAGACGAAAGATATATCCCGCTGCCATACCATTCACGATACAAGTTCGAGACATACCCCGAGTTTAAGAACCCACCACTATGAATCTTACCGAATTAAAGAATACGCCGGTTTCTGAGCTGATTACTCTCGGCGAAAATATGGGGCTGGAAAACCTTGCCCGCATGCGCAAGCAGGACATTATCTTCTCTATCCTTAAGCAACATGCGAAAAGTGGAGAAGATATCTTCGGCGATGGCGTGTTGGAGATATTGCAGGATGGATTTGGTTTTCTCCGCTCTGGAGACAGTTCCTACCTTGCAGGCCCCGACGACATCTACGTATCCCCTAGCCAAATCCGCCGTTTTAACCTCCGTACAGGTGACTCCGTTTCCGGTAAGATTCGTCCGCCAAAAGAAGGCGAGCGCTACTTTGCCCTGTTGAAAGTTAACGAAGTTAACTACGACAAACCGGAAAACGCCCGTAGCAAGATCCTGTTCGAAAACTTAACCCCACTGCATGCCAACTCCCGTCTGCGGATGGAACGCGGTAACGGCTCAACCGAAGACCTGACGGCACGCGTGCTGGATCTGGCTTCGCCGATTGGTCGTGGCCAGCGTGGTTTGATTGTAGCGCCGCCGAAAGCCGGTAAAACCATGCTGCTGCAGAACATTGCGCAGAGCATTGCTTACAACCACCCAGACTGCGTACTGATGGTGCTGCTGATCGACGAACGTCCGGAAGAAGTGACCGAGATGCAGCGTCTGGTGAAGGGCGAAGTTATCGCTTCTACCTTTGACGAACCGGCTTCTCGCCACGTTCAGGTTGCAGAAATGGTGATCGAGAAGGCCAAGCGCCTGGTTGAGCACAAGAAAGACGTGATCATCTTGCTCGACTCCATCACCCGTCTGGCACGTGCCTACAACACCGTAGTTCCGGCTTCCGGTAAAGTGTTGACCGGCGGTGTGGATGCTAATGCCCTGCATCGTCCTAAGCGTTTCTTCGGTGCGGCACGTAACGTTGAGGAAGGCGGTAGCCTGACCATCATCGCTACCGCGCTGGTTGATACCGGGTCGAAAATGGACGAGGTTATCTACGAAGAATTTAAAGGTACCGGCAACATGGAATTGCATCTGGCGCGTAAAATCGCCGAGAAGCGTGTATTCCCTGCGATCGACTACAACCGCTCTGGTACCCGTAAAGAAGAATTGCTCACCACTTCTGAAGAACTGCAGAAAATGTGGATCCTGCGTAAAATCATTCACCCGATGGGCGAGATTGATGCAATGGAATTCCTCATTAACAAGTTGGCCATGACCAAAACCAACGATGAATTCTTCGATATGATGAAGCGCTCATAATGACGATGCGCTCATAATTGAGTAAAAATTCAAAGAACGCCACGCCTAGTCGTGGCGTTTTTTGCTTTTGGCAGATACGATACGTAACAGAAATGGAAACGTAAGTTATTTTCGTGACTTACTGAGAATTCATCTTATTTGCGGTCGGCGCTTCGTCGTTCGCGCATTGCTACTGTCGAAACAGCAGACAGAGACATTGGAATAAGAATGAATGGCTGTTGTCATAGGAAATGACTGAAAGGTAGCGGGATACCATGGCGCAGCCTGTCGCCCGTGTTAAGCTGCCTTATCTTCTACAAAGATCTTGTTAACTGTGAACTTACTCACTATGAGTACTGAAATTCTATTTGTTTTCCTGTTTTCTTTGGCTTTTCTCTTTGTTGCCCGTAAAGCAGCAAAACGTATTGGTCTGGTTGATAAACCTAATTACCGCAAACGCCATCAGGGGCTGATCCCTCTGGTCGGGGGTATTTCTGTTTACGCCGGGCTGTGCTTTGCCTTCTTTATCTCTGACCAATCGATTGCGCATGGCAAACTCTACCTCGCTTGCGCGGGGATATTAGTGTTCGTTGGTGCTCTTGACGATCGTTTCGATATCAGCGTTAAAATTCGAGCGCTGGTTCAGGCTCTGGTCGGCATTGCGATGATGGTCTTCGCCGGGCTCTACCTGCGCAGTTTTGGCCATGTGCTGGGTGACTGGGAAATGCAGTTGGGGCCGTTCGGCTATCTGGTCACGTTGTTTGCCGTGTGGGCTGCGATCAACGCCTTTAACATGGTAGATGGCATCGACGGTCTGCTGGGGGGGCTCTCGTGCGTGTCTTTCGGTGCGCTGGGCGTGTTGCTGTACCTGAGCGGTCATTCTGACCTGGCTTTCTGGTGCTTCGCGATGATTGCCGCCATCGTTCCTTATATCCTGCTTAACCTCGGCATTCTCGGTCGCCGGTATAAAGTGTTTATGGGGGATGCCGGCAGTACGCTGATCGGTTTCACCGCCATTTGGTTGCTGCTGCAAAGCTCGCAGGGTAAAGCTCATTCCATCAACCCTGTAACCGCACTGTGGATTATCGCTATTCCTCTGATGGACATGATTGCGATCATGTACCGTCGTTTACGCAAAGGGATGAGCCCTTTCTCTCCAGATCGCCAACACATTCATCACCTGATTATGCGCGCGGGCTTTACGCCACGGCAGGCTTTCGTGTTGATTACCCTGGCGGCGGCACTGCTGGCGGCTATTGGCGTGCTCGGCGAACGTCTTACTTTTATCCCTGAGTGGGTAATGTTGGCATTATTCTTGCTTGCCTTCTTTTTATACGGTTACTGCATTAAGCGCGCCTGGCGTGTTGCACGTTACATTAAGCGTATCAAGCGCCGTCTGCGGCGTTCGAACGGCAATAAGCAAGTATCTTAACCAGAGGCTTTTGGGCAGTGATGAATCCAGAAACAATGTCTGACAAGAATATCCCGGCAGTGGATAACGAACTCGATATCCGCGGCCTGTGCTGCACCCTGTGGCGCGGTAAGCCATGGATTATCGGTATAGCGGCGTTATTTGCCGTGGTTGCGCTGATGGTTTCCTACCTGGTGAAACAGGAGTGGAGTGCGGCAGCAATTACCGATCGGCCAACAGTGAATGCGTTGGGGGGTTATTATTCCCAGCAGCAATTCCTGCGTAATCTGGATGTGCGGACGATGCCTGCCGCCAGCGCCGAGCAGCCGGGCATTGCTGACGAAGCCTATAATGAATTCATTATGCAGTTGGCAGCCTACGATACGCGTCGCGATTTCTGGCTGCAGAGCGATTATTACAAACAGCGCCAGGAAGGCGATGCCGCTGCCGATGCGGCATTGTTGGATGAACTGATTAACAACATTCAGTTTACTCCGCGCGATGATAAAAAAGTGCCGAACGACGGCGTGAAGCTGACGGCGGAAACGGCGGCGGATGCCAACCGTCTGTTACGTCAATATGTGGCGTTTGCCAGCCACCGTGCTGCTCAGCATCTGAACGAAGAGATCCAGGGCGCCTGGGCGGCCCGCACCACCTCGATGAAAGCGCAGGTCAAGCGCCAGGAAGCGGTGGCGGCGGCAGTGTATAAGCGTGAGTTGAACACCATTCAACAGGCGTTGAAAATTGCCGAGACGCAGGGTATCAGCCGGACTCAGACCGATACCCCGGCAGAACAACTGCCAGACTCTGACCTGTTCCTGCTGGGCAAACCTATGCTGCAGGCGCGTTTGGAAGGGCTGCAGGCTTCGGGACCGACCTTCGATCTGGATTATGATCAAAATCGTGCGATGCTGTCGACATTGAACGTCGGCCCGACGCTGGACGAGAAGTTTCAGACTTACCGCTATTTGCGGACCCCGGAAGAACCGGTAAAACGTGATAGCCCACGGCGGATATTCTGGTTGATCATGTGGGGCGCGATGGGCGCTTTGGTTGGCGCAGGTGTTGCCCTGGTGCGTCGGCCGCGTAATTAAAAATAATATAATAACTCGCTGATGGGCACGTAAGTGCCCAATTCGCAGGTACGCCTGCGGTTAACCGACCAAAAGAGATTCGCTGTGAAAGTGTTGACTGTTTTCGGCACCAGACCTGAAGCCATCAAAATGGCCCCGCTGGTACATGCCCTGGCTCAGGATGAAGCCTTTGAATCAAGAGTCTGCGTTACGGCACAGCATCGTGAGATGTTGGATCAGGTATTGCGGTTATTTGAGATAGTGCCTGATTACGACCTGAATATCATGAAGCCCGGTCAGGGATTGAGTGAGATCACCTGCCGTATTCTGGAGGGCCTGAAAGGCGTTCTTGAAGAGTTCAAACCGGACGTGGTGCTGGTTCACGGTGATACTACTACCACGCTGGCGACCAGTTTGGCGGCGTTTTACCAGCGTATCCCGGTTGGGCACGTAGAGGCGGGTCTGCGCACCGGCGATCTTTACTCGCCGTGGCCGGAAGAGGCTAACCGCAAACTGACCGGTCATCTGGCGATGTATCATTTTGCCCCGACGGAAAACTCGCGTCAGAACCTGTTGCGCGAACTGCTGCCGGACG
Organism: Serratia proteamaculans; assembly: GCF_008830365.1. Lineage (GTDB taxonomy): Bacteria > Pseudomonadota > Gammaproteobacteria > Enterobacterales > Enterobacteriaceae > Serratia > Serratia proteamaculans. The sequence goes on from NZ_WBKI01000009.1 coordinate 39,147, forward strand.
ATCATATCTTCGTCACCGGCAACACGGTGATTGACGCGCTGTTCTGGGTTCGCGATCGGGTGATGGGTGATGCTGCATTGCATGAAAGCCTGGCACAACGCTACCCGTTCCTGGATGCCAATAAAAAAATGATCCTGGTGACCGGCCACCGTCGTGAAAGCTTTGGTGGCGGGTTTGAGCGGATTTGCAGCGCGCTGGCAGAAATTGCCCGTTCGCATCCAGAGGTGCAGGTCGTGTACCCGGTGCATCTCAATCCCAACGTCAGCGAGCCGGTCAATCGCATTCTGAAAGGGATTGATAACATCATCCTGATCGACCCGCAGGATTACTTGCCCTTTGTCTACCTGATGGCTAACGCTTATATGATCCTGACCGACTCTGGTGGTATTCAGGAAGAAGCGCCGTCATTGGGCAAACCTGTGCTGGTGATGCGTGACACCACCGAACGACCGGAAGCGGTAGATTCGGGTACGGTGCGTCTGGTGGGAACCGACGTAGCCAAAATTGTTGATGCGGTTACCCGGTTGCTGACGGACGAAAACGAATATCACGCCATGAGCCGGGCGCATAACCCTTACGGTGACGGGCATGCCTGCCAACGTATTCTCGAAGCTTTGAAGAATCATCAGGTGACACTATGAGTTTTAACACTATTTCGGTTATCGGCCTGGGTTATATCGGTCTGCCAACGGCGGCGGCGTTTGCCTCCCGCAAGAAAAAGGTGGTGGGCGTAGATGTTAACCAACATGCGGTGGATACCATTAACCGTGGCGCGATCCATATCGTAGAACCCGATCTGGATAAAGTGGTGAAAGACGCGGTCGACGGCGGCTACCTGCAGGCGGTGACCAAACCCCTGGCTGCGGATGCTTTCCTGATCGCGGTGCCAACGCCGTTTAAAGGTGACCATGAGCCGGATCTGGCCTATGTCGAAGCGGCGGCAAAATCACTGGCGCCGGTGCTGAAAAAAGGCGACCTGGTCATTCTGGAGTCGACTTCTCCGGTGGGTGCCACCGAGCAGATGGCGCAGTGGCTGGCCGAGGCGCGTAGCGATCTCAGCTTCCCGCAGCAGGCGGGTGAAGCCGCAGATATCAACATTGCTTACTGCCCAGAGCGCGTGCTGCCGGGGCAGGTGATGGTGGAGCTAATTCAGAACGATCGCGTGATTGGTGGCATGACGCCAAAATGCTCGGAGCGTGCCAGCACGCTGTACAAGATTTTCCTCGAAGGCGAGTGTGTGATTACTAATTCACGCACTGCAGAGATGTGCAAACTGACCGAAAACAGCTTCCGCGATGTGAATATCGCCTTTGCCAATGAGCTGTCATTGATTTGCGCCGATCAGGGTATCAATGTTTGGGAGCTGATCCGTTTGGCAAACCGCCATCCGCGGGTGAATATCCTGCAGCCTGGTCCTGGCGTTGGCGGCCACTGCATCGCGGTCGATCCTTGGTTTATCGTGTCACAGAACCCGCAGCAGGCGCGTTTGATCCATACTGCACGCCTGGTGAATGACGGGAAACCTTTGTGGGTGGTTGATCGCGTCAAAGCGGCAGTGGCCGACTGTCTGGCCGCTACCGATAAACGCGCTTCAGAAGTGAAAATCGCCTGCTTTGGTCTGGCCTTCAAGCCAAATATCGACGATTTGCGCGAAAGCCCGGCAGTGGAAGTGGCGCATCTGATTGCCGATTGGCACGTGGGTGAAACGCTGGTGGTTGAGCCAAACGTCGAACAGCTGCCGAAATCGTTGGTTGGTCACGTGACGCTGAAAGCGCTGGCCGACGCATTACAGCAGGCGGATGTGATCGTGATGTTGGTCGACCATAAGCAATTCAAGGCAATTAAGCCGGAAGAAATAAAACAAGCGTGGGTTGTGGATACCAAAGGAGTATGGCGTTGAAACGTATTTTAGTCACTGGTGGGGCTGGCTTTATTGGCTCAGCGGTCGTGAGGCACATTATCGAAGCCACGCAGGACAGTGTCCTGGTGCTAGACAAACTCACCTATGCGGGCAATCTGGAGTCGCTTTCAGTAGTTGCTGATAACCCACGCTATTCGTTTGAACAGGTAGATATCTGCGATCGCGCGGCGTTGGATCGGGTGTTTGCCGAGTATCAACCGGATGTGATCATGCACCTGGCGGCGGAAAGCCATGTTGACCGTTCTATCGACGGCCCGGCGGCTTTTATCGAAACCAACGTGGTGGGCACTTACAGCATGCTGGAGGCGGCCCGCCATTATTGGCAGCCGCTGGACGCGGAGAAGAAACAAGGCTTCCGCTTCCACCACATTTCCACCGACGAAGTGTATGGCGATCTGCACGGTACGGAAGATTTGTTCACCGAAACCACGCCTTACTCGCCAAGCAGCCCGTATTCGGCCTCCAAGGCTTCCAGCGATCATCTGGTCCGCGCCTGGTTGCGTACTTACGGCCTGCCGACCCTGGTCACCAACTGTTCCAATAACTACGGCCCGTATCACTTCCCGGAGAAGCTTATCCCGCTGGTGATCCTCAATGCCGTGGCCGGTAAGCCATTGCCGGTGTATGGCAACGGGGCGCAGGTGCGTGATTGGCTGTATGTGGAAGACCACGCTCGTGCGTTGTACCAGGTGGTTACCGAAGGTGTGGTGGGGGAAACCTACAATATTGGCGGCCACAACGAGCGCAAGAATATTGAAGTGGTGCACACCATCTGTGATTTGCTGGAAGAGCTGGCACCTAACAAGCCACAGGGCGTGGAGAAATACCGCGACCTGATTACTTACGTCAAGGATCGCCCGGGCCATGATATGCGCTACGCGATCGATGCCGGAAAGATTGACCGTGAATTGGGCTGGCGTCCGCAGGAAACCTTTGAAAGCGGCATTCGCAAAACGGTTTCCTGGTATCTGAACAATGAAACCTGGTGGCGTCGCGTTCAGGACGGTTCCTATACCGGTGAACGTTTGGGTTTATCCGACTAAAATTAGTCAGGGTTGCCTGAGTGGCTGCCCAGTGGATTTTTGGAGTAAGTATGAAAGGTATTATTCTGGCAGGTGGCTCCGGTACTCGGTTGCATCCTATTACCCGCGGCGTCTCCAAGCAGCTGTTGCCTATTTACGACAAGCCGATGATTTATTATCCGATGTCGGTGCTGATGTTGGCGGGGATCCGCGACATTTTGATTATTTCAACACCGGAAGATCTGCCGTCATTCCAGCGTCTGCTGGGGAATGGCGATCAGTTCGGTGTCAATCTCAGCTATGCCGCGCAACCAAAGCCGGAAGGCCTGGCGCAGGCATTCCTGATTGGTGAAGAGTTCATCAATGGCGACTCTTGCTGTCTGGTATTGGGTGATAACATTTTCTTCGGTCAATCTTTCAGTCCTAAATTGAAAAGCGTAGCGACACGTACCGAAGGTGCAACGGTATTTGGTTATCAGGTGATGGATCCTGAGCGCTTTGGCGTAGTGGAGTTTGATGAGAACTTCCGAGCGCTGTCTATTGAGGAAAAGCCGAAAAAACCTAAATCGGATTGGGCGGTGACAGGCCTGTATTTCTACGACAACCAAGTTGTCGAGTTCGCCAAACAGGTTAAGCCTTCGGAGCGTGGCGAGTTGGAGATCACCAGCATCAACCAGATGTATCTGGATCGTGGTGAGCTGACGGTTGAACTGTTGGGGCGTGGTTTCGCCTGGCTGGATACCGGTACGCATGACAGCCTGCTGGAGGCCAGCAGCTTTGTGCAGACGGTGGAAAAACGTCAGGGCTTCAAAATTGCCTGTCTGGAAGAGATCGCCTGGCGTAATGGTTGGCTGGACGATAAAGATCTGAAGCGTGCCGCCAATGCCTTGTCTAAAACCGGTTATGGCAAGTATCTGCAGGACCTGTTGCATGCGCGTCCACGCCACTATTGACCCCCTGGCTTGGGAAACTGAGTTTTTCGCCCTTAACAGCGCCAAACTCAATTTTTCCGCTACGTCCCCGGCGCTCGCCGAGGACGGTCTGGCCGCCTATGCCTTGGTTCAGGCCAAAATTCCGGCACATCAAACTGCTTTGGCGGATGGCTTGGCCCGTTTGGGTTTCCAATTGGTAGAGGGTGAAGTCGATCTGGTGCTGAATACCGGCACGGAATGTGCATTACCTCTTACCGTGACGCCGCAGGCGATTCGTTCGGCGGTACCGGCCGATATCCCGGTGCTGCGTGCGGCGGCTGCCAGCGTATTTACCGCCAGCCGTTTCCGCGCCCCCTGGTATCACTCCCAGGATAGCGGCCGCTTTTATGCCGAATGGATAGAAAAGGCGGTATTGGGGACATTTGACCATCAGTGTCTGCTGGCACTGGACGATACTGGGCAGCCGGAAGGCTTTGTCAGCCTGCGTGAATTGGGTGACCAGGAGGCCCGAATCGGCCTGTTGGCGGCGTTCCCCGGCGTGGCAGGCAAAGGAATCGGCTCGCGATTGATGGCGGCGGCCATTGCAGAGTGCCGGTCGCTGCAGCGCCTGCGGGTTGCGACTCAGCTAGGTAACATCGGCGCACTACGGCTCTATCAACGACAGGGTGCTGTTATTGAAAGCACCTCGTATTGGTTATACAGAGGAAGACATGATCCCATTTAACGCACCACCGGTTGTTGGCACTGAACTTGACTATATGCAGGCTGCGATGGGCAGTGGCAAGCTGTGTGGTGACGGTGGTTTTACCCGTCGTTGCCAGCAGTGGATGGAACAGCGGTTTGGCAGCCCGAAGGTGCTGTTGACGCCGTCCTGTACCGCATCACTGGAGATGGCGGCGATCCTGCTGGATATCCAGCCGGGTGATGAAGTGATCATGCCAAGTTTTACCTTTGTTTCCACTGCCAACGCTTTTGTGCTGCGCGGTGCCACCGTGGTGTTTGTCGACCTGCGTCCGGACACCATGAACATCGATGAGAGCAAGATCGAAGCGGCAATCACTGATAAGACCCGCGCCATTGTGCCGGTGCATTACGCCGGCGTGGCCTGCGAGATGGACACCATCATGGCGCTGGCGAAAAAGTACAAGCTGTTCGTGGTGGAAGATGCCGCGCAGGGCGTGATGTCTACCTACAAGGGGAAAGCGCTCGGTACCATAGGTCATATTGGCTGTTTTAGTTTCCACGAAACCAAAAACTACACCGCAGGCGGTGAGGGCGGTGCCACGCTGATTAACGATCCGGCGTTGATTGACCGGGCTGAAGTCATTCGGGAGAAAGGCACCAACCGCAGCCAGTTCTTCCGCGGCCAGGTGGACAAGTACACCTGGCGTGATATCGGCTCCAGCTATCTGATGTCAGATTTGCAAGCGGCCTATTTGTGGGGCCAATTGGAAGCCGCCGATCGCATAAATCAACGCCGTTTGGCACTGTGGCAGAAGTATTACGACAGTTTCCTGCCACTGGCCAAGGCGGGCCGCATTGTGCTGCCGACCATCCCGGCGGGCTGCGTGCAGAATGCCCATATGTTCTATCTCAAATTGCGCGATGTTGAAGACCGTACGGCGTTTATCGATTACATGAAAGAAGCCGAGATCATGACGGTGTTCCATTACATTCCGCTACATGATTGCCCGGCTGGCGATCGTTTCGGCCGCTTTGCCGGTGAAGACCGCTTCACCAGCCAAGAGAGCGCACGTCTGGTTCGTTTGCCATTGTTCTACAATATGACTGATATCACTCAGCGCACGGTGATCAATACCATTCTCAGCTTCTTCGCCTGATATGTCGCTGGCAAAAGCATCGATTTGGACCGCCGGTTCCACGCTGATCAAGATTGGCGTGGGGCTATTGGTGGTGAAACTGCTGGCGGTGGCGTTTGGCCCCAGCGGGGTTGGGCAGGCGGGTAACTTCCGCCAGTTGATTACCGTGCTGGGCGTGCTGTCCGGTGCCGGGATTTTTAACGGCATCACTAAGTACGTTGCCGAATACCATCAGGATCCGCAGCGGCTACGCTTGGCCGTCGGCACGGCGTCGACTATTGTGCTGGGCTTTTCCACGCTGTTGGCGCTGGTGTTCTTGTTCGCGGCAGAACCGATCAGTATCGGGCTGTTCGGCCATGCTGATTATGTTGGCGTGGTGCGGGCGGTGGCGTTTATTCAGATGGGCATTGCCTACGCCAACCTGTTTATGGCGGTGCTGAAGGGCTACCGTGATGCTATGGGCAATGCGCTGGCGGTGATTGGCGGCAGCCTGATTGGCGTGGTGGCCTACTACCTGTGTTTTAAGCTGGGTGGCTATGAAGGCGCGCTGGCGGGGTTGGCGTTGGTACCGGCATTAGTGGTGTTGCCCGCCGGCTTTATGCTGTGGCGGCGCAAAACCCTGCCGCTGAGCTATCTGGCGCTGGCATGGGACAAGGCGCTGGCCAGCCATCTCGGCAAGTTCACCATCATGGCGCTGATCACTTCAGTGACGCTGCCGGTGGCCTATGTGATGATGCGTAACCTGCTGGCTCGTGATTACGGTTGGGATGAGGTGGGGATTTGGCAGGGTGTCAGCAGCATTTCTGACGCGTATCTGCAGTTTATCACCGCTTCCTTTACGGTCTATTTGCTGCCGACGCTGTCGCGGTTGAAGGAAAAAAGTGCCATCTCTCAGGAGATTGTGCGCTCGCTGAAATTTGTGCTGCCTGCGGTGGCGGCGGCAAGTTTCACCGTCTGGCTGCTCCGCGATTTCGCCATCTGGCTGCTGTTCACGGACAAGTTCGTCGCAATGCGCGATCTGTTCGCCTGGCAACTGGTGGGGGATGTGCTGAAGGTCGGTGCTTATGTGTTTGGTTACCTGGTTATCGCCAAGGCGTCGCTGCGTTTTTATATCCTGACCGAAGTCAGCCAGTTCCTGCTGTTGACGCTGTTCTCGCATTGGTTAATCCCCTTGCACGGCGCGCTGGGTGCGGCACAGGCTTACATGGCAACCTACATTGTGTATTTCACGCTCTGTAGCTGCGTATTTATTCTTTATCGTAGACGAGTATGACTACACTGATTCACGTATTGGGATCTGACATCCCGCATCACAATCAGACGGTGCTGCGTTTCTTCAACGACGTGTTGGCGAAGAGCCTGCCGTCCGATCAGACACGCCATTTCATGGTGGCCGCCAAAGATGCCGCCGCGTTGGGGCCGTTCCCTGAACTGAACATTGAATATCATCCGGATAAGAAAAGCCTGGCGATTGCGGTGATTGCCCGTGCCCAGGCCGATCGCAATGCGCGTTTCTTCCTGCATGGTCAGTTTAACCCGACGCTGTGGCTGGCATTGCTGAGCGGTAAAATCAAAGCCCAGCAGGTGAGCTGGCATATCTGGGGCGCCGATTTGTATGAAAACGCCACCAGTTGGAAATTCCGGCTGTTCTATTTGCTGCGCCGTATTGCACAGGGGCGGGTGGGGCACGTATTCGCGACCCGTGGCGATGTGATCCACTACCAGCAGCGACATGCCCGCGTACCGGCCTCTCTGCTGTATTTCCCGACGCGGATGGATCCGGCGTTGACTGGTGTCAGCGTAGAGAAAAATCTGGCCGGACCGATGACCATTCTGGTGGGGAACTCCGGCGATCGCACCAACCGCCACGTCGAGGCACTGAAAGCGATTCACCAGCAGTTCGGCCCAGATGTGCGTGTGATCCTGCCGATGGGCTATCCGGCTAATAACGACGCTTACATTGAACAGGTTCGCACTGCCGGGCTGGCTCTGTTCAGCGCCAAGAACCTGCAGGTACTAACGCAGCAGGTGGCGTTCGACGACTACCTGAATATCCTGCGTGAGTGCGACCTCGGTTACTTTATCTTTAACCGCCAGCAGGGGATTGGCACGCTGTGTCTGCTGATCCAGTTTGGCGTGCCGTTCGTGCTGAGCCGACAGAACCCGTTCTGGCAGGATCTGGCGGAGCAGCACTTGCCGGTGTTGTTCTATGGTGATTCGCTGGATGAGGCGGTCGTGCGTGAGGCGCAACGCCAGCTGGCGTCCGTCGATAAGCAGGCGATTGCCTTCTTTAATCCCAACTACGTTGATGGCTGGCAACAGGCATTAACTCTGGCGGCAGGGGATAATTCATGACGCTGGCGCAATTTGGCGGGTTATTCGTCGTCTACCTGATCGGTGCGTTGTTTGTTCTGACGTTGACCTACCAGGAGTTTCGGCGCGTTCGCTTTAATTTCAACGTCTTCTTTTCGCTGCTGTATTTGCTGACGTTTTACTTCGGCTTTCCGTTAACCTGCCTGTTAGTGTTTCAGTTTGACGTTGAGGTGGTGCCGGTAGAATTCTTGTTGTACGCCATCCTCTCGGCCACTGCGTTTTATGCGATTTACTACGTCAGCTATAAAACCCGGTTGCGAAAGCGCAGCGTGCAGCCGCGTAAACCGGTATTCAACATGAACCGGGTTGAAACCCATCTGACCTGGATCTTGCTGGCATTGGTGGCGATGGTTACCGTCGGCATTTTCTTCCTGCAAAACGGCTTCCTGCTGTTCAAACTCAATTCTTACAGCCAGATCTTCTCCAGTGACGTGTCTGGCGTAGCGCTCAAGCGGTTCTTCTATTTCTTTATTCCGGCGATGCTGGTGGTGTATTTCCTGAAGCAAGATCTGCGAGCCTGGTTCTTTTTCCTGGCGGCGACGGTGGCTTTTGGCATCCTCACTTATGTGATTGTCGGCGGCACCCGCGCCAACATCATTATTGCCTTCTCACTGTTCCTGTTTATCGGCATTGTGCGCGGTTGGATCTCGCTGTGGATGTTGGTGGCCGCAGGTGTGTTCGGTATTGTCGGCATGTTCTGGCTGGCGTTAAAGCGCTATAGCCTGGACGTCAGTGGCCCCGAAGCGTTTTATACCTTCCTTTATCTGACGCGAGACACCTTCTCGCCGTGGGAAAACCTGGCGTTATTGCTACAAAACTACGACAAGATTGATTTCCAGGGGTTGGCGCCGATAGTGCGTGATTTCTACGTGTTCATTCCAGCCTGGCTGTGGCCGGGCCGACCGGATACGGTGTTGAACACCGCCAACTACTTCACCTGGGAAGTCCTGAATAACCATTCCGGCCTGGCCATTTCACCGACGCTGATTGGTTCGCTGGTGGTGATGGGCGGCGCATTGTTCATTCCTGTTGGCGCGGTGCTGGTGGGGATGATCATCAAATGGTTCGACTGGCTGTATGAAATGGGCAAAAGCGAGTCGAACCCTTATAAAGCCGCCATATTGCAGGGTTTCTGCTTTGGTGCGGTATTCAACATCATCGTATTGGCGCGAGAAGGGGTGGATTCGTTTGTCTCGCGGGTGGTGTTCTTCTGCCTCATTTTCGGCGCCTGTTTGCTGATGGCAAAATTGCTGTATTGGCTGTTTGATACTGCCGGATTGATTAAGGTGCGGGTGCTGCGTTCGCGAACGCTAAGTCGTCCTGCTTCATCCGTGCAGGCCGACGGCCTTTTGTAAGGGTAAGAACAAGATGGAAGCAAAAATCTCGGTGCCCAAATACGAACTGCGCGGTTTCAGCCTGTGGGGATTTCGCGATATGGCGCAGTGCATGGATTTTCTGTTCGACGGTGGCCACGTAAAGCGAGGCACGCTGGTCGCCATGAACGCCGAAAAAATTCTGACGGCGGAACAGGATACTGAGCTGCATGCCTTGCTGGATGAGGCCGAGTACAAGTATGCCGACGGTATCAGCATGGTACGGTCAATTCGCCGGAAGTATCCGGGAGCCGATGTGTCACGCGTAGCCGGAGCCGATCTGTGGGAAGCGCTGATGCAACGCGCCGGGCGCGAGGGTACGCCGGTGTTCCTGATTGGCGGCAAGCCGTCGGTGCTGGCAGAAACCGAACAGAAGCTGCGCAGCCAGTGGAATGTGAATTTGGTCGGTAGCCAGGATGGCTATTTCAAGCCGGAACAGCGTGAGTCGCTGTTTGAGCGTATCCGCGCCAGCGGTGCCGCCATAGTGACGGTTGCCATGGGGTCACCGAAACAGGAAATCCTGATGCGTGACTGTCGCAAGGTACACCCCCAGGCGCTGTATATGGGCGTAGGCGGGACCTACGACGTGTTCACCGGGCATGTGAAGCGTGCACCCAAGGTTTGGCAGAACCTCGGCCTGGAGTGGCTCTATCGGCTGCTCAGTCAGCCGAGCCGCATCGGGCGCCAACTGCGGTTGCTGAAATTCGTGAGTTACTATTATCGCGGCAAGATGTGATGAAGGTGCCGGGGCTGATTATTCTGTCCCGGTGCCACAAGTTGTTCAAATAACCTGCTTTGTGGCCAATTTTCCAACACTCTATAACCTCAGCCGCTAAACCCCCTTGTGTTTATTCCATAAAGTTTTAACTTGCGGTTTGCTTATAGCGGCAAAATGCGAAACGATACCGCCCTGAAATTACCCCCAGCTGTTGGCGCCTTATTCGGCCGCGCTGAACGACGTTTTTCTCGCCGTAAGATAGCCCCATCACAAGTTGATGTCCGCCAACGCGGCGGGAGATGATTTACGCTATTTTTCATTAAAACAATAACGACCGGTAACGGCCGGCAAGCAGACACAATCAAAAGAATATTATCGAGGATTTATGCCACACACTGAAAAACCGCAAGGACTACACCGGGGGCTGGAAGCCCGGCATATCGAGCTGATTGCTCTTGGCGGCACCATTGGTGTCGGCCTGTTTATGGGGTCGGCCAGTACGCTGAAATGGGCGGGGCCGTCGGTGTTATTGGCTTATATCATCGCCGGGCTGTTCGTGTTCTTTATTATGCGTTCGATGGGCGAGATGCTGTTCCTGGAACCGGTCGCGGGCTCCTTTGCCGTTTATGCACATAAATACATGAGTCCGTACTTTGGCTACCTGACTGCCTGGGGCTATTGGTTTATGTGGATTGCCGTCGGGATCTCGGAAATTACCGCCATTGGGGTCTACGTGCAGTTTTGGTTCCCGGAGATCCCGCAGTGGCTACCGGCGCTGATCGCCGTAGCGATGGTGGCGTTGGCTAATGTGGCGGCGGTACGCCTGTATGGCGAGCTGGAGTTTTGGTTTGCCATGATCAAGGTGACCACCATTATTGTGATGATTTTGGTGGGGCTGGGGGTGATCTTGTTTGGCTTTGGTAACGGGGGGCAGCCTATCGGTTTTGCCAACCTGACCGAACACGGTGGTTTCTTTGCCGGCGGCTGGAAGGGCTTCCTGTTTGCGTTGTGTATTGTCGTGGCGTCCTATCAGGGGGTTGAACTGGTCGGTATTACCGCCGGTGAGGCCAAAAACCCGCAGGTCACGCTGAAACGCGCAATTAATAATATCCTGTGGCGCATCCTGATCTTCTACGTCGGCGCCATTTTTGTCATTGTCACCATCTTCCCATGGAACGGTATTGGCACCGCAGGCAGTCCGTTCGTGCTGACCTTTGCCAAAATCGGCATCGTTGCCGCCGCCGGTATCATTAACTTCGTGGTGCTGACCGCCGCACTCTCTGGCTGCAACAGCGGCATGTATAGCGGGGGGCGTATGTTGTACGCGCTTGCCAAGAACCGTCAATTGCCCGCCTCGCTGACCCGACTGTCTGGCAGCGGCGTGCCGGTGAACTGTATTGCCGTGACCATCGCCTGTCTGCTGGTCGGTTCCTGCTTGAATTATCTGATCCCCAATCCGCAGGCGGTGTTCGTCTACGTTTACAGTGCCAGCGTGCTGCCGGGCATGGTGCCGTGGTTTGTGGTGCTGATCAGCCAGCTGTATTTCCGCCGCGCCCATAAGGAAGCGATCAAAACCCACAGCTTTAAGTCGATTATGTTCCCCTATGTGAACTATCTGACCATCGCTTTCTTGGTCTGCGTGCTGATCGGCATGGGAATTAACCCGGATACGCGTATTTCTCTGCTGGTCGGGGCAATATTCTTAGCGGCAGTCAGTCTGTGCTACTTTGCTTTCGGTATGCATAAGAAACATCATCCGGCTGAAAAACGGACAGAAACCCAGCAATAACCGGTCAAAAGGGACTACGGAGAGCCCTTTCCTGCGCGGGAGTGAGCAAAGCGTAATCAAACGCAACATTTCTGCGAAAAAGCACTAGACAGGATTGGGTTAAAACCGTAGTATCCCCTCCCGCAACGGCGCTATGCGCCCGTAGCTCAGCTGGATAGAGCGCTGCCCTCCGGAGGCAGAGGTCTCAGGTTCGAATCCTGTCGGGCGCACCATTAAGTTTGTGTGCAAGAGCTGCGGTGGTAGTATTACCGCGTGAAGTTAAGAAGTAATGGTGGCTATAGCTCAGTTGGTAGAGCCCTGGATTGTGATTCCAGTTGTCGTGGGTTCGAGTCCCATTAGCCACCCCACTTCCTAAGAGAAGTGAAGAATTGTAAGCTGTTTTGTGACTGTGCGAAGGTGGCGGAATTGGTAGACGCGCTAGCTTCAGGTGTTAGTGTTCTTACGGACGTGAGGGTTCAAGTCCCTCTCTTCGCACCACACACAAAATGTCTAATAAATTTAATATTTACATAGACATAAGCGATAAAATTCGGTAGTATCTGCAACAAGAAATCGGCGAGTAGCGCAGCTTGGTAGCGCAACTGGTTTGGGACCAGTGGGTCGGAGGTTCGAATCCTCTCTCGCCGACCACTTTCAGAAAAGCCCGTTCAGCAATGAACGGGCTTTTCGCTTTCTGCCATTCAGTAAACCTCACTTTTAACTTCCTGCTGTCCTGTTTTTGGTTTCTGGAGCCGTGTTGGCTTTCAGCGACATCGGCATGGCGCATTGTCGCCAGGTTGAGACATATAACATAATGATTTAATAAGATAAAAATCACTTTGTCTTAAGTCGTCGTTATAAGGCGACATATCTGCTGGGGTCAGGGAGAGAGTGGGGTAATACCCGATAAGAGGCGATAAATTTAATATGACGTTTAAATTTCTTTTAATTCATGGTTTTAGTTTATTTTCTTCAGGCTAAACGGCATTTCTCCAAAAGTTGGCACGCCATGTGCAATATCTATTCCGTAGATGCTCATTCCACCTCTTATGTTCGCCTTAGGCTTCATAAACCCTGGGAATGACGCAGAGCCGATTTAGGGTGCCTATTGCCCACCAGAACGATGTCAGCGTTGCTTGCAACCCGACATCACACTCCGGGCATAACGTTGAGTGAGGCACCGCCCCTGTTGTCCTAGACCTGATTGCTTTTTTATACACTTGCCACCGCGGCAAGTGTTTTTTTTTGCCGGTAGATAATCGACAGGCGAAAAAAAAGCGCGGCATCAACGCCGCGCTTTGATCACTCGATATTGCCGCTATGAATCGCCGTTCTGCTTCAGGGTCAACATCAGGCCTTCACGACGCATCTGGGCAGCCTCATCGGAGCGGTGCAGCTTATCCAGTACGTCCGCCAGCCAAGCGTAGTCGTAGGCATCCGGACGCTGTTTCAGCGCTTCCCGGAATGCATCGGCAGCCTGTTGCCACTCACCGTGTTTCATCAGCAACTGACCCAGCGTGCTGTTCAGCAGCGGTGTGGCGCCATGCTGTTTCACCTGCTGGCGCAGCGTTTTCTCCAACTGTTGCGGATTGCCGGACTTCAGACGCGGGATCAACAGCACCAGACGCTCATCGTATTGGCGCTTCAGGCTATCGAGCACGATTTCCTGTGCCAGCTCGTGGTCATTGCATTCGATCAGGTGATCCACCATCGCAATTTGCAGTGGAACTTCATGGCGCGTTTTGCGGCTCTGATCTTTCCACCAGCGTTTCAGACCGTCGCTGCCTTCATCTGCCATTGCCTGATTCATCAGGCCAATATAGGCCTGCTGCTGCAGGACCTGCAGTTCAGCCTCGGTATGCAGGTTAATCTTGCTCATCGACGGCAGGATCTCCAGCAACGAGGCAAAAGCGCCGGTGCGCAGATAAGCCAGTTCCGCCAGACGCAACACTTCCGGATGACGCGGTGCCTGGTTCAGCAGGCGATCGACACCGTGACGTGCAGCATGGTTTTCTCCCTGCGCCAGTTGGATGCGCACGCGGGTGATATCTACCGGCAATTGGTCGGTGTCGGCGGCTTCGGCGGCACGTTCCAGGTACTGGTTAGTGCGGAAGTCGTCACCGCGTTGCTGTGCAGCTTCGGCAGCCAGCAGGTAGTTTACCACCGGCTGTTCGGCGTGATCGGCATTGCGCGTCAGCAGTTTTTCGACCTGCTTGTAATCGCCTTCGGCCAGTTTGATCAGCGCGGCCTTGGTTTGCTTGCGCGCGCGGCTGCGTTTACGGCCCAGGAACCAGCCGCGGGTACGTGCGCCGGTGCGGAAGACGCGGCGCAGGATCCATTCGATCACCAGCAGCACGACAAACAGCAGGACGCCCATGATCACCAGGCCGGTGACGCTGGTTTCAATATTGTAGTTATCGGTCTGAATCAGCACATAGCCCTGATGGCCGGCCAACATCGGCCCGACCACAACGCTTGCGATCAGCACCAGGAACAGAAATAGCACGCGTAACATGGCTTATCCCTCCTGGTGGGCTGCAGGGGACTGGGTCATCAGATTGCGCACCCGGGTCTGCATCAGTTTTTCCAGCAGTGGCTGGCTTTTCAACTGATCCGGCACGTCCATGGTGATCGACTGCTGGCTCAGGGTATCCAACTCTTCCAGGAAAGCTTTCGTGGCCGGGTCGGTAGTATCGAAATAGGCGCGGACCCAGGTAGAGATAGTTTCCAGCGACTGTTTATACACTTCGTTCTGGTGGCGTGGAATTGCCTGCGCGGCAACCAGCAGGCGTGAACGGATATTTTCACGCAGGTAAATATCCTGATTCGGTGCCAGCAGCGGTTCGGCACTGCTATCACGGCGGCGAACGGTAATAAAGTCGGCCATAAAGTTGTGCCAGCTTTTGGTCAGGTTTTGCCGCCACTCGCCGATCGAACTGGATAGCTCGCTGCTGTCCTGATCCATCGGAGCTTCGTCATTGTCGTTATCCGCCAGGCGCAGGTTATCAACCTGATTGGATAACTGATTGGTTTTGAGAATGATGCCGTCAAAATCCACCTGAGTCAGGGTGGACAGCGTGCTGACGTCTTCGGTAATCGCCCGGCGCACTTCGAGCAGGCTCGGATCGTTCATGTCTGCCAGGCTGGCATCGGCGCTTTTCAGCAGAGCGGCGGCGGTGGTGACGTCCTGATCGCTCCACAGTTTACGGCCGGCCATTTTCACCAGGAAATCGGCCTGTGCCAGTAACCAGGTCTTGGCATCGCTGCCGGAGATGATGGCGACTTTTTCTTGCAGCTCATTCAGTTGTCGCGTTAGGGTCGCTTGCTCGCGGTCAGCGGCATCCAGCGTTTTACCCTGTTGCTGCAACAGACCTTCCAGCGCGCTTCTTTCCTGCTGTTGGCTCTGCTTCAGCGCTTCCAGCTGTTGCTGCAAGGTTTGATTGGCGGCGATCAACTGCTGTGCCTGTTGATGTGTGTGGTAATAGCCGCCGGCGCCCAGGGCAATGACCAGCACGATGGCGATCGCGCCCAGTACTGGACCGGTATTTTTACCTTTACGCTTGTCAGCGTCGGGTAGCTTGGGGCTATCAGCCACTGGGGTTGGCTCTTCAACCGGGGCGGAGGGGGTATTTTGTTCCGTCATAGTGGCACATCCCATAGTCAGGTTTATTGTAGCGCGCGGATCAGCGCGTCATTATCGGCGTTATCAGCTACCCGAATTGTGCTCCAGCCCAATTCCTGGGCGAGGGTAGCCAGGCGTTCGCTCACCACTACCAGGCGGCAACGCAACAGCCACGATGAACGGTAGTAATCAGGAACTAAAGTATAGAGCTGTTGTAACATTTCACCGCTGGTGACTACCAGCGTATCAACACCGGCACGCTGCCAGTGGGCGCTTTGCTCGCTGCCATCATAGTGCACCGGGCTGCGTTGATAACATTCATAATAGCTGACGGTGGCACCACGCTCACTCAGGCTGTTGCCAAGCAGCTCGCGCCCGCCGTTGCCGCGCAGGATCAGCGCCTGCTTGCCGTCCAGCTTCTGTAAGGCAGGTAATAGAAGCAGCGTTTCGCTGATCTCCTGCTCACGTGGGTACTCCACCGGCAGGCTGCTGATGCGGTGCATCGCCAGCGCAGTGTTGCGACCGATAGCATAATAGGCCAGCCTGGCAGGCCATGGTAGCCCAACACGACCCATCACCGAATTGGCGTAGCTGACCGAATGCTGCGACAGGATAAACACCAAATCGCCATCATTAAGTTGCTGCAGCGCCTGTGGCAGTTTAGGCAGATCGCCGCCTGGGGCGAAATCGATCAGCGGGGCATGATAGGCAACCCGGCCGAGCGCGCGCAGTCGGCTCACCAATTGCTCTCCCGAAGGAGAAGGGCGGGTTACCAGGATCGTCATGCCGGGGGATTCCCTTGATAAACATCCTGCAGAATTTCACGGGCACCCTGTGCCAGCAACTCTTCCGCCAGCTCAATGCCCATCTGTTCCGCTTGCGCGGCGGGGCCGCGACGTTCGCCACGCACCATCTGGCTGCCGTCCGGGGAGCCGACCAATGCACGCAGCCACAGGCTGTCGCCGTCCAGTTCGGCATAGCTGCCGATGGGGACCTGGCAACCGCCTTCCAGTCGGGTATTCATCGCCCGTTCGGCGCGAACACGAGTTTCGGTTACGGCGTGATTGAGTGGAGCCAACAGCGCGCGGGTGGTTTCATCGTCAAGGCGGCATTCAATGCCCACTGCACCCTGACCGACGGCCGGCAAGCACTCTTCCGGGCTCAGCGGGCTACGGATGCGTTGTTCCAGGCCCAGGCGTTTGAGCCCGGCGACCGCCAGAATAATGGCGTCGTAGTCGCCGTTGTCCAGTTTTGACAACCGGGTGCCGACGTTGCCGCGCAGGTCACGCACGATCAGGTCCGGACGACGTTCACGTAATTGGCACTGACGGCGCAGGCTGGAGGTGCCGACCACGCTGCCCAGCGGCAGTTGATCGAGCGAGGCGAAACGATTGGATACAAATGCGTCACGTGGATCGTCACGCTCACAAATGGTCACCAAACCCAGGCCCGCGGGAAAATCTACCGGCACGTCTTTCATCGAATGGACGGCGATATCCGCGCGGCCATCCAGTAACGCCAGCTCAAGTTCCTTAACAAACAGCCCTTTACCGCCGACTTTAGCCAGCGGCGTATCCAGAATAATGTCGCCCCGCGTGACCATCGGTACCAGTTCGACCTGCAGACCAGGGTGGCTGGCCATCAGACGCTGCTGCACATAATGTGCCTGCCAGAGAGCGAGTGGGCTTTGTCGGGTGGCAATTCGAATAATTTTGTCTAACATGCTTGTTACCGTTTTTATAATTCGCTGTTCATCCTACCACTGAGTGTGAAAACTGTCAGTGCTAGAAGCCACAGGCGAATAAAGGACAACGGAATCAACGGGACGTGTGATGTGTTTTGGGGCAGTTAACACTGCGGGTAAATCGTTTGGAGTGGCGCAACAATAATAGTGAAGCGTTACCTCCTTTACGGTCAATCAGCAAGGTGTTAGATTGATCACGTTTCCAGCAATAAGTTGCCAAATATTCTTCCAACACTAACGGCGCTTATGGAATACGGGTTTTTTTCTAAATACCGGGATAATCAGGCGAGACGTCTTGTACCTCTACATCGAGACACTGAAGCAGAGACTGGATGCGATCAATCAATTACGCATCGATCGCGCCCTAGCGGCCATGAAGCCCGCGTTCCAACGGGTATACAGTCTGCTGCCTACCTTACTGCACCACCACCACCCACTGATGCCAGGTTATCTGAACGGTAACGTTCCCCATGGCGTTTGTATCTACACGCCTGATGAAACCCAGCAAGATTACCTCAACGATTTAGAAGACAAATGGGGCAGCCCGTTTGACAAGCTGGCCAGCGGTGAACTGCCGATTACCGGGGTTTATTCGATGGGCAGTACTTCATCGATCGGCCAGAGTTGCAGCTCGGATCTCGACATCTGGGTGTGCCACCAGTCCTGGCTGGATAACGAAGAGCGTAACCGCCTGCAGCAAAAATGCAGCCTGTTGGAAAAATGGGCAGCGTCAATGGGGGTGGAAGTCAGCTTCTTCCTGATTGATGAAAACCGCTTCCGCCATAACGAAAGTGGCAGCCTGGGCGGTGAAGACTGCGGTTCCACCCAACATATCCTGCTGCTGGATGAATTTTACCGCACCGCGGTGCGCCTGGCCGGCAAACGCATTTTGTGGAACATGGTGCCGGGCGAAGAAGAAGCGCATTACGATGAGTATGTGCTGTCGCTGTACTCGCAAGGTGCGCTAACGCCGAATGAGTGGCTGGATCTCGGCGGCCTGAGCACACTGTCGGCGGAAGAATACTTCGGCGCCAGTCTGTGGCAGCTGTACAAAAGCATCGACTCGCCTTACAAGGCGGTGTTGAAGACCCTGCTGCTGGAAGCCTATTCCTGGGAATACCCGAATACTCAGCTGTTGGCGATGGACATCAAGCAGCGCCTGCATCAGGGCGAAATCGTCTGCTTCGGTCTCGACTCCTACTGTATGATGCTCGAACGCGTTACGCATTATCTGAATGAAATCAACGATACCACCCGCCTCGATCTGGTCCGCCGCTGCTTCTACCTGAAAGTCTGTGAAAAACTTTCGCGCGCTAATGCGTGCGTCGGCTGGCGTCGTGAGATCCTCAGCCAGTTGGTCAGCGAATGGGGCTGGGACGAAGAGCGTCTGGCGATCCTGGATAATCGCGCCAACTGGAAAATCGAACGGGTACGTGAAGCGCACAACGAACTGTTGGATGCGATGATGCAAAGCTATCGTAATCTGATCCGCTTTGCCCGTCGTAATAATCTCAGCGTCAGTGCCAGCCCGCAGGATATCGGCGTGCTGACCCGCAAGCTGTACGCCGCGTTTGAAGCGCTGCCCGGCAAGGTGACGCTGGTGAACCCGCAGATCTCGCCGGACCTGTCAGAAGACGATTTAACCTTTATTCACGTGCCGATTGGCCGCGCCAACCGCACCGGCTGGTACCTGTACAATCAGGCACCGGCCATGGACTCGATCGTCAGCCATCAACCGCTGGAATATAACCGCTACCTGAACAAACTGGTGGCCTGGGCTTATTTCAACGGCTTACTGACGCCGAAGACCCGTTTACACATCAAGAGCGGCAATCTGTGCGACACCGCCAAACTGCAGGAACTGGTGGCCGACGTGTCGCACCACTTCCCGCTGCGGCTGGCCGCACCTACGCCAAAAGCCTTGTACAGCCCGTGTGAAATTCGCCATCTGGCGATTATCGTCAATCTGGAAAACGATCCGACTGCCGCCTTCCGCAATCAGGTGGTGCATTTCGATTTCCGCAAGCTTGACGTGTTCAGCTTCGGCCAGCAGCAGCAATGCCTGGTGGGCAGTATCGATCTGCTGTACCGCAACTCCTGGAACGAAGTGCGTACTCTGCATTTCAGCGGTGAGCAATCGGTGTTGGAAGCCTTGAAGACCATTCTTGGCAAAATGCATCAGGACGCCGCCCCGCCGGAATCGGTAGAGGTGTTCTGCTACAGCCAGCATCTGCGCGGCCTGATCCGTACCCGCATCCAGCAATTGGTGTCAGAGTGCATTGAACTGCGCCTGTCGAGTACCCGCCTGGAGCCGGGCCGCTTTAAAGCGGTACGCGTTGCCGGTCAGACCTGGGGCCTGTTCTTCGAACGGTTGAGCGTGTCGGTACAGAAGCTGGAAAACGCAGTGGAATTCTATGGCGCTATTTCCAACAACAAATTGCACGGCCTGTCGATCAAAGTGGAAACCGATCAGGTGCATTTACCGCCGGTAGTGGATGGCTTCGCCAGTGAGGGGATCATTCAGTTCTTCTTTGAAGACACCTCGGACGACAAGGGCTTTAACATCTATATTCTGGATGAGTCGAACCGGGTTGAGGTTTACCACCATTGTGAAGGCAGTAAAGAAGAGCTGGTGCGTGACGTCAGCCGTTTCTATTCTTCCTCGCACGATCGCTTTACCTACGGCTCCAGCTTTATCAACTTCAATTTGCCGCAGTTCTACCAGATAGTGCAGCTTGATGGCCGCACTCAGGTGATCCCGTTCCGCAGCAATGTGTTGTCGAGCCTGTGTGTACCGCTGGCCGATAGCGCCGCTCAGCCGCTGAAACAGCAGTTCCAGCTACACTGACATTACAGGGGCTCGCGTTTGCTGAACCCCTGTGAATGCCGTTATTTTCAGGCAAATTTCACTTCTTCGCCTGCCTGCGCACTGGCGGCTTCGCTCAGCAACGGGTAGAAGGCGCGATCGCTGCGATCGCAGAGCCACACGCCATCACGGTAGTTAAAGTGATAGCCGCCGGTCTTGGTCGCCAGCCAAACCTGATGCAGTGGCTCCTGGCGATTGATGACAATTTTGGTGCCATTTTCGAAGCTTAACGTCATTACGCCGCCGTTAGTTTCGTAATCGATATCCGCATCGCCAGCAAAATCGTCCAGTGTCTCTTCAATATTAAGCATCAGTTGGTCAGCTAACTGGTGAAACTCACTGTCGTTCATATTCAATTCCTATTGCTTTTCATGATCCACCTGCGATTATAGAGACCTTGGACGCATGAATTACAGGCATTAATGCAAATGAAAAAACAACTACGCTATGCGCTGATGGCAGTTCTGCTTGCCGGGCTCTCCGGCTGTGGTCTGAAAGGCCCGCTGTACTTCCCTCCAGCCGATCCGGCCAGCACTAAGAAACCGGCCACTCAGGTTCAGACTGGCGAACAGGTACAGAAAAATCAGCAAGAACTTTCCAGCTCTCAGCAAAAACCGTCGATGAGCGCTCAGTAACACCTTGTTTGCGGCGGCACAGGCCACCGCAAACCAAGACGGATAGCGGAGTATGATATGCAGTTCTCCAAAATGCACGGTCTGGGCAACGACTTTATGGTGGTCGATGCCGTTACACAGAATGTCTATTTTTCTCCCGAGCTGATCCGCCGTTTGGCCGATCGGCACCTGGGCGTTGGCTTTGACCAGCTGCTGGTGGTAGAACCGCCTTACGATCCGGAACTGGATTTCCACTACCGTATTTTTAACGCCGACGGCAGTGAAGTGGCGCAGTGCGGTAACGGCGCACGCTGTTTTGCCCGCTTTGTGCGGCTGAAAGGGCTGACCAACAAGCGCGATATTCGCGTGAGTACCCAGACCGGGCGTATGGTGCTGAGCGTCACCGATGATGATCTGGTGTGCGTGAATATGGGCGAGCCGAACTTCGATCCTCAGACTGTGCCCTTCCGCGCGACTAAAGAAGAAAAGACTTACATCATGCGTGCGGCGGAAAATACGGTGCTGTGCGGCGTGGTGTCGATGGGCAACCCGCATTGTGTTTTACAGGTAGATGAGGTAAAAACCGCCAAAGTGGAGTTGCTCGGCCCGGTGCTGGAAGGGCATGAACGTTTCCCTGAGCGGGCCAATATTGGTTTTATGCAAATTGTCAGTCGTGAGCACATCAAACTGCGCGTGTATGAGCGCGGTGCCGGCGAAACCCAGGCCTGCGGAAGCGGTGCCTGTGCGGCGGTGGCCGTGGGGATCCAACAGGAATTGCTGTCGGAAGAGGTGCATGTAGAGCTGCCGGGTGGCAGCCTGCATATTCGCTGGAAAGGACCGGGCAGCCCGTTGTTTATGACCGGCCCGGCAACCCATGTATATGACGGATTTATTCATCTATGAAGAGCGTTGAGGACCAGGCTGTCGCAGGCATTGAGCTTGACGACGACGCCGTGATGCAGTTTCTGCTGCAAAACCCGGATTTCTTTATCCGTAACGCGCGGTTGGTGGAACAGATGCGCGTTCCCCATCCCGTTCGCGGTACCGTGTCGTTGGTCGAGTGGCATCTGGCCCGCCAGCGTAATCATATCAACCGGCTGGAAGAAGAAATTACCCTGCTGATGGAGCAGGCCAGCGCCAACGAAACGCTGTTTGCCAGCCTGCTGCATTTACAGGCCAATCTGGCCACCGCCGACAGCCTGCAGGATATGCTTAACCGCCTGCAGCGTTGGGCGCGCGGTTTCGGTTTGGCCGGTGCCAATATCCGCTTGTTTTCCGAAAGCTGGAAAATCGGAGCGCCTTCCGATTTCACCCACCTTGCCCTGTCGCGTTCGTCGTTTGAACCGCTGCGCATTCAGCGCCTGGGTGACCAACAGCATTTCCTCGGCAGCCTGAATGGCCCTGAGTTGCTGTTGCTGCTGCCGCAGGCCAAGCTGGTCGGCTCGGTAGCGCTGTCGATGCTGGGTGAAGACGGCGAACTGGGTATGGTGATATTCAGCAGCCGCGATACGCAACACTATCAGCAAGGTATGGGCACGGTGATGCTTAATCAACTGGCGCGCATGTTACCGGAACTGCTGGAACGCTGGGTCGAACGCGCATGACTCCGCTGGCGGCCAGCCTGCAACAGCCGGTGGACGCTTTTTTGCGCTATCTGAAGGTCGAGCGTCAGCTTAGCCCGCTCACCCAGTTGAGTTATTCACGTCAACTGCAGGCGCTGATGGTGCTGGCGCAGGAGATAGGCGTGACGGAGTGGCCGGTGCTGGACGCCGCCAAAGTCCGCCAGCTTGCAGCGCGCAGTAAGCGCGCCGGGCTACAGTCATCCAGCCTCGCGCTGCGCCTGTCGGCGTTGCGCAGTTTTCTCGACTGGCAGGTCAGCCAGGGCATGCTGATTGCCAACCCCGCCAAAGGGATCCGAACGCCCCGCAGCGGCCGTCATCTGCCGAAAAACATCGACGTCGATGAAATGAATCAGCTGCTGAATATCGATCTTAACGATCCCCTGGCGGTGCGCGATCGCGCCATGCTCGAAGTTATGTACGGTGCCGGGCTGCGTCTTTCTGAACTGGTGGGGCTGGATTGTCGTCATGTCGATCTGGCCGCCGGTGAAATCTGGGTGCTGGGTAAGGGCAGTAAGGAACGTAAGCTGCCGGTGGGGCGGACTGCGGTGACCTGGCTTGAACACTGGCTGGCGATGCGCGATCTGTTCGGGCCAGCGGACGATGCGATGTTTCTGTCCAATCAGGGCAAACGCATCTCGACCCGTAACGTGCAAAAGCGTTTTGCCGAGTGGGGCGTTAAACAGGGCGTTAACAGCCACATCCATCCGCACAAGCTGCGCCACTCGTTTGCCACCCATATGCTGGAATCCAGTGGCGATCTGCGTGCGGTGCAGGAACTGCTTGGTCACGCCAACCTGACCACCACTCAAATCTACACTCACCTCGACTTTCAACATCTGGCCAACGTGTACGATGCCGCGCATCCACGCGCCAAACGGGGGAAATCCTGATGCATTTTTATCGTCCGTTGCGGCCGCTGGCGGCGCTGACCTTTGATCTGGACGACACGCTGTACGACAACCGGCCGGTGATCAAACAGACCGAGCTGCAGTCGGTGGCCTTTCTGCAGAACTATCATCCCGGGCTGAACCACTTCCAGTCGGCGGATTTTCATCGCCTGCGCCAGGAACTACGTGAACAGGATCCGGAAATTTATCATGATGTCACCCAGTGGCGCTGGCGCGCTATCCATTTGGCGCTGAGCCGTCAGGGGCTGCGTGATGCCGAAGCCGCCGACGGTGCCGATGCTGCGATGCAGAACTTTGCGCTGTGGCGCAGTCGTATCGAAGTACCCGACGCGACCCATGCCACCCTGAAGGCGCTGGGCGAACGTTTCCCGCTGGTGGCGATCACCAACGGCAATGCCGATCCGGCGCTGTGCGGGCTGGATGGTTACTTCCAGTTTGTGCTGCGTTCCGGGCCGGATGGCCGCGCCAAGCCCTATCAGGATATGTATCAACTGGCCGCTGAGCGGTTAGGCGTTGCCCCTGAACGCATTCTTCACGTGGGTGATGATTTGACCACCGACGTCGCTGGGGCATTGCGCTCCGGCCTGCAGGCCTGTTGGATCAACGACCGCCAGCGCAGCCTGATGCAGGCCGCCGACAGCCGTCTGCTACCACATATTGAGATTTCGCAGTTGGCATCGCTGACAGCATTGTTATAATCCCTGCCAGAACTCTGTATAAATTCCCAGTGGAATCGCGTCTCTGACGCGCTTTCCCTTACCAATTAATGGTGCCTATGGACGTTTCCGATCTGCTCGACAGCCTGAATGAAAAACAACGCGAAGCCGTGGCGGCGCCACGTGGCAACCTGTTGGTACTGGCCGGGGCGGGCAGCGGTAAAACCCGGGTACTGGTGCATCGCATTGCCTGGCTGCTGTCGGTAGAGAACTGCTCGCCGTATTCCATTATGGCGGTGACGTTCACCAACAAAGCGGCGGCGGAAATGCGCCACCGTATCGAACACCTGATTGGCACCAGCCAGGGCGGCATGTGGATCGGAACCTTCCATGGCCTGGCTCATCGGCTGCTGCGTGCTCATCATTTGGATGCCAACCTGCCGCAGGATTTCCAAATCCTCGACAGTGACGACCAGTTCCGCCTGCTTAAACGCATAGTCAAAGCGCTGAATATCGATGAAAAACAATGGCCTCCGCGTCAGGCGATGTGGTACATCAACGGCAAAAAAGATGAAGGCCTGCGTCCACAGCACGTTGAAACCTACAACAACCCCGTAGAGGCGACCTGGCTGCGTATCTACCAGGCCTACCAGGAAGCCTGCGATCGCGCGGGGCTGGTGGACTTTGCCGAACTGTTGCTGCGCGCCCATGAGCTGTGGTTGAACAAGCCACATATCCTCAATCATTACCGCGAACGCTTCACCAACGTGCTGGTGGACGAGTTTCAGGATACCAACAGCATCCAGTATGCCTGGATCCGCCTGCTGGCCGGCAATAACAGCAACGTGATGATTGTCGGTGACGATGACCAGTCGATCTACGGCTGGCGCGGCGCTCAGGTGGAGAATATCCAACGCTTTCTAAAGGATTTCCCCGGTGCGCAAAGCGTACTTTTGGAACAGAACTACCGTTCGACCAGCAATATCCTGAAGTCGGCCAACACCCTGATCGCCAACAACGGCGGCCGCATGGGTAAAAACCTGTGGACCGAAGGGGGTGAAGGCGAACCTATCTCCATCTACTGTGCCTTCAACGAGCTCGACGAGTCGCGCTTTGTGGTGGGCCGTATCAAAGCCTGGCAAGAAAACGGCGGTGCGCTGAATGACTGCGCTATCCTTTATCGCAGTAACGCCCAGTCACGCGTGCTGGAAGAGGCACTGCTGCAAACGGCGATGCCATACCGCATTTACGGCGGGCAACGCTTCTTCGAGCGTCAGGAGATCAAAGATGCCCTGGCCTACCTGCGGCTGATAGCCAACCGCAACGACGATGCTGCCTTCGAACGCGTGGTGAATACGCCGACGCGCGGCATTGGCGACCGGACGCTGGACGAGGTGCGTCGCACGGCCCGCGATCGTCAATTGACCATGTGGCAGGCCACCCGCGTGCTGCTACAGGACAAAGTGCTGGCCGGGCGTGCGGCATCCGCGCTGCAACGCTTTACCGAACTGTTGGACTCACTGGCGCACGAAACCGCCGATATGCCGTTGCACGTCCAGACCGACCGGGTGATCCGCGATTCGGGGCTGTTCATTATGTATGAGCAGGAGAAGGGCGAAAAAGGTCAGGCACGTATCGAAAACCTTGAAGAGCTGGTGACGGCAACGCGTCAGTACAGCTATCAGGATGAAGATCAGGATCTGATGCCGCTGCAGGCGTTTCTGTCACACGCTGCGCTGGAAGCGGGCGAGGGGCAGGCCGATGCCTATCAGGACGCAGTACAGTTGATGACCCTGCACTCGGCCAAGGGGCTGGAGTTCCCGCAGGTGTTTATCGTCGGTATGGAAGAGGGGATGTTCCCGAGCCAGATGTCGCTGGACGAAGGCGGCAGGCTGGAAGAAGAGCGCCGCCTGGCCTACGTTGGTCTGACCCGCGCCATGCAGAAACTGACGCTGACCTATGCCGAAACGCGTCGTCTGTACGGCAAAGAGGTTTATCACCGGCCTTCACGTTTCATCGGCGAACTGCCGGAGGAGTGTGTGGAAGAAGTGCGCTTGCGCGCCAGCGTATCGCGGCCGGTGAGCCATCGTCGTATGGGTACGCCGATCAGCGAAAACGACACCGGTTACAAGCTGGGCCAGCGCGTGCGCCATCCCAAGTTTGGTGAAGGGACCATCGTCAATCTGGAAGGCAGCGGCGAACACAGTCGGTTGCAGGTTGCTTTCCCAGGTGAAGGGATCAAGTGGCTGGTGGCCGCCTACGCCCGTCTGGAGACGGTGTAAGGCGCAGTTAATCGTTAGCGGTATACCCAAAATAATTGGGGTTGCAGCCAGGCGGCAAGTCCGCTCCCTCCAGGAGCTTACTCAAGTAAGTGACTGGAGGGAGTGGGCACAGCCAACAACGCTGCAGCTTCAAGTATGAAGGGGGTAGCGATCGCCAATCTGCGCGGTAGCGTACCAACGCATCACTGCTTCAGTACCCTCAGCCCCTTCCTGCGGTGCCCACGGCATGCAGTCTTCTTCCGACAGCGCCTGATAAGGCCCTTGTTTCACTTCGAACACCACGCCGCCCGGATCAACCGACAGCACGGCATGCCAGGTAAACGCCGGCATCTCCAGCACTTTGGTTTCTTCGCCAAGCAGGGTGCGTTGGGTGACGACGCCGTCTTCGTTAAACTGCAACACCACAAAGCGGCCGCGCAGCGGCGTCAGCAGTTCCCAGGTTTGCGGATGGCGGTGGGGGCGGATATAGGTGCCGGGTTCCATGGCAATCGCCAGCCGTTGCACCGGATCGCTCAACTCGTCGTGTAAGGTACGGTGCGCGCGCAGGCGTGCCACTTTAGCGGCCTGTTCACTCATCGCCGTCAGGTCGTGGGCGGTAATCTGTTTCATCAGTAAAGTCCGCAAGCTTATCGTGGCCTAATCTTAGCAACATTCCTGTGCGTGGTCAGAGATCGCCGCGACTATTTCGTTACTGTTTATCGTGGATTAAGTCGATTCTGCCCCATGGGTTATGGCGATGAATTGTTGCGCAATTATCGAGCCTAACCGGTTGACAGGCTTTTTCTTCTCGGCGTAACATGCGCGCACTATTATCAATGAGGACATACGCCTTGGACACACCCAGTAGATACTGGCTCACTGACCTGGACAACAACAGGTGCAACTTCTAAGGCTATCCCATTGAGCTGATAGCCTTCGTGGTTGTCGGCGACCTCTTCAGTGTCGCTATGAGTCAGATCCTTACATGGTCTGAAACAAGCTGGTGATACAACATCCCCCTGTTTCTGTGCTTCCACGCGTTGTTTACCCCTGTCACCCCAAGGGAGTTTTAGCAGATGCTAAGCGCGTTTAAATTAGAGAACAGCCGCCTGTCCCGTCTGGAGTTGGATGACTCCGATGACCTCACTACGTCACTGTGGGTTGACCTGGTTGAGCCGGAAGAAGGCGAACGTGAGCGCGTGCAAAACGAGCTGGGCCAAAGCCTGGCAACACGCCCGGAGCTGGATGATATCGAAGCCTCCGCGCGTTTCTTTGAAGACGAAGACGGCCTGCATATTCACTCCTTCTTCTATTTTGAAGATGCGGAAGACCATGCCGGTAACTCCACCGTGGCTTTCACCATTCGTGACGGACGCCTGTATACCTTGCGTGAGCGCGAGTTGCCGGCGTTTCGCCTGTACCGCATGCGTGCCCGTAACCTGACGATGGTTGACGGCAACGCCTACGAGCTGTTGCTGGATCTGTTCGAAACCAAGATTGAGCAGCTGGCGGACGAGATTGAAAACGTCTACAGCGATCTGGAAAAGCTCAGCCGGGTGATCATGGAAGGCCATCAGGGCGATGAATACGACGAGGCGCTGTCGACGCTGGCCGAGCTGGAAGATATCGGCTGGAAGGTCCGTTTGTGCCTGATGGATACCCAACGTGCGCTGAACTTCCTGGTGCGCAAGGCGCGGCTGCCAACCGGTCAGTTGGAGCAGGCGCGTGAAGTACTGCGCGACATCGAATCCCTGTTGCCGCACAACGAATCGCTGTTCCAGAAAGTGAACTTCCTGATGCAGGCGGCGATGGGCTTTATCAATATCGAACAGAACCGCATCATCAAGATCTTCTCGGTGGTTTCGGTGGTGTTCCTGCCGCCCACGCTGGTGGCCTCAAGCTACGGGATGAACTTTGAGTTTATGCCGGAGCTGAAGTGGTCGTTCGGTTATCCTGGCGCCATCAGCCTGATGATTCTGGCGGGGCTGGCCCCCTATCTGTACTTCAAACGCAAGAACTGGCTGTAACCTGACGGGCGACCCTGTTCGCCCGATATTTCTGCTGCTGCCAAAGATTAGCCTGCTAAATGAGGGTAGAATGCCCACTTAGCTTATCTGTCCTTAAGGCGTGCGTTTCGATGGAGAAGTTCCCCCGCTTGATTCAATGGTCGATCCTGCTGCTGGCTTCGCTGGTGCTGGGGTTTGGCCTGCAAACCTTCCATATTCCCGCTGCGCTGTTGCTGGGGCCGATGATTGTCGGCGTGGCCATGGGGTTGTTGGGGGCCTCGGTTCGCATTCCCGGTTACCTGTTTATCGCCGCCCAGGCGGTACTGGGCTGCATGATCGCACAAAGCCTGTCTCCCGCTATTCTCACGCCGTTGCTCGACGACTGGCCGTTGGTGCTGCTGGTGCTGATCGCTACGCTGCTGGCCAGTGGCATTTCCGGCTGGTGTCTGGTGCGCTTTAGCAGCTTGCCTGGGCCGACCGGTGCCTGGGGCTCATCGCCTGGCGGAGCGTCGGCGATGGTGGCAATGGCCGGGGATTTTGGCGCGGACGTTCGACTGGTGGCCTTTATGCAGTATCTGCGGGTGCTGTTTGTCGCGACTGCAGCCGCTATGGTGGCCCGCATTGGGCTGGGTGATGAGGCGGGGCACGGTAGTGCGGCGCTGGAGTGGTTTCCGTCGCTGGACTGGCGCTTCCCGGCGACGCTGGGTGTGGCCATTGTCGGTGCCTGGTTGGGCCCCCGGCTGCGCATTCCTTCCGGTGCACTGTTATTGCCGATGGTCATCGGTGCGGCACTGCATTCCAGCGGTACTATGGCGCTACAGGTGCCGGAATGGCTGTTGGCGTTGGCCTATACGTTGATTGGCTGGAGCGTCGGGCTGCGTTTTACCCGGCCGATATTTTTGCTGGCATTGCGGACTCTGCCGCAGATGGTGGTGTCGATCGTCGCGCTGATGCTGTTTTGCGGCCTGCTGGCGTGGATGCTGACGCACTTTCTGCCGGTAGATCTGATGACGGCCTATCTGGCGACCAGCCCGGGCGGGTTGGATACCGTGGCAATCATTGCGGCGGGCAGCCGGGTGGATATGTCTTTTGTGATGGCGATGCAGACGCTGCGGTTGTTCACCATTCTGCTGACGGGGCCGGCGATGGCGCGGTTTATTTCCAACCACGCCACGCCGGCCTCAACTTAGCTCTGGCATCAACGCAGTTTACGTTGGGTGTAGAGTGCGTCGAGGATAAACAGCAGCAGTGCCGCCCAGATAAAGCCGAAGGTCACCAGTTTGTCCTGTCCGACGGTTTCACCGTAGAAGGTCACGGCCAGCAGGAACATCAGCGTAGGGCCAAGGTACTGGAAGAAGCCGAGCGTCGACAGGCGCAGACGGGTGGCTGCAGCGGTAAAGAACAGCAGCGGGATGGTGGTGACGATACCGGCCGCCACCAGCAACAGGTTCAGCGACCAGGCATTGGCACCGAGGTGGCTGGTCGGGCTGTCGGCGAACAGGAACAGATAGGCCGCTGCCACCGGCAGTAGCCACAGGGTTTCTATCAGCATGCCGGTTTGCGCATCAATGGCGATCTTCTTGCGCAGCAGGCCGTAAAAGGCAAAGCTGAACGCCAGCCCCAGGCCGATAATTGGTAGCGAACCGAACTGCCATAGCTGGATCAGGACGCCGGCAAAAGCCAGTATCACCGCCAGCCATTGCATCCGGCGGAAGCGTTCGCCCAGGAACAACATCCCCAGCAACACATTCACCAGCGGATTAATGAAATAGCCCAGGCTGGCTTCCAGCATATGGTGGTTATTCACCGCCCAGATAAACAGCAGCCAGTTGCCACCGATCAGCAATGCGGTCACCGCCAGCAGCAACAGCCGTTTACGGTTGTGGCAGGCGGCCCGCACCTGTGACCAGTTACGTCCGAGAGTGATCAGCGCCAGCATAAAGAAGAACGACCAAATCACCCGATGGGTGAGGATCTCATCGGCAGGCACCTGCTGGATCAGTTTGAAATAAGCCGGGGCAATACCCCAAATAAAATAGGCGGCCAGAGCAAAGAAGATGCCCTGCCGTGTTTGCTGTGCGTCCATGACGTTACTCGGATGGGTAAAACGGAGATGCGGTGAGTGTACTGAAGACCCTCACCGCACACAATCACCCGACCAGGTAGGTGGCGGTGGCGCTGGCGATATGCAGGCCATCATGGTTATGCAGTTCGACGCGGGCGACCGCGACTTTATTGCCGCTGCGCAAGACGCTGGCGGCAGCGACGAAATGTTCGCCACGGCCAGGGCGCAGGTAGTCAACGCGCAGATCGATAGTCCCCATACGCGAAAGACGGGTTGCGACTTCTTCTTCGATCAACGGATCCAGACGCATTAACACGCTACCGGCGCATGCCAGGCCAGCGGCGACGTCCAGCACTGAGGCGATCACCCCACCGTGCAAGATTTTCTGGGCGGCATTGCCCACCAGCTTGGGCTGATTGGTAAAACTCAGCTCCACATAGTCGTCGTCAAAGCGGCGCAGCTCTAAGCCCAGCTCGCGATTAAACGGCATGTGATAAACAAAGATTTCGCCAATCTTCTGGCGGGCGGCTTCAAGTGTCAGTGGTGTGGTAGACATAAATACCCATTTTTTTCTGTGTAGTAGGGGAAACTAACTGGTCAGTCCAGGTTAACTGTTTGTTGATATTATGCCTATATTTTGTTGCTTTCCAGACTAATCCAATAAATACACGTCACACTGCTGTAAAACCGCCTTTGTGTGTAAAATGGCCTGTTTTTATTTCAGAATTTGTCAATTTTGTTGGGGTGAGGAACGTTATGCGCATTTTGTCAGGGTTCATTTTGGCCACGCTGGCGGCGGCACCGCTGGTTCAGGCGGAAGAAGCCAAAGCACAGCAAATTCATGATAAACCGGCGGTGCGCGGCAGCATTATTGCCAACATGCTGCAGGATCACGACAACCCATTCACGCTGTATCCGTATGAAACCAACTACGTGCTGTACACCGATACCAGCAATATCAACAAAGAGGCCATCAAGTCCTATAACTGGGCCGATAATGCGCGCAAGGATGAAGTGAAGTACCAGCTCAGCCTGGCTTTCCCGCTGTGGCGTGGCATTCTTGGTGACAACTCGGTGCTGGGTGCCTCTTATACTCAACGTTCCTGGTGGCAGCTTTCCAACCACAGTGAATCATCGCCGTTCCGCGAGACCAACTACGAACCGCAGGTGTTCCTGGGGTGGGCGACCGATTACAGCTTCGCTGGCTGGACATTGCGTGATGTTGAAGTCGGTTTGAACCACCAGTCTAACGGCCGCTCGGATCCCACCTCCCGCAGTTGGAACCGGGGTTACGCGCGCTTTATGGCGCAAAACGGCAACTGGCAGGTGGATCTCAAACCCTGGTTCCGCTTCTCGGAAAGCGACAGCAGCGACGACAACCCGGATATCACCAAATACATGGGCTATTACCGCCTGAAAGTCGGTTATGCCTGGGGTGACAGCGTGTTCAGCGTCGACAGCCACTACAACTGGAACAGTGGCTACGGCGGTGCAGAAATGGGCTGGAGCTACCCGATCAGCAAGCACGTACGTTTCTACACTCAGGTGTTCAGCGGCTATGGCGAATCCTTGATTGATTACAACTTCCGGCAGACACGGGTTGGCGTTGGTGTCATGCTTAACGATATTATGTAATCCGGCCGTCATCAAGGCGTCGCTACGCAGCAAAAAATGGGGAAGTGTGTGTCAACCGCAGCAGTGATAAACAAAGAGTTGCTGGCCGAACAGGTATTACGCGATACCTTCGGCTACCAGCAATTCCGACCGGGTCAACAAACGATTATCAACACGGCGATCGGTGGGCAGGATTGCCTGGTTGTCATGCCGACCGGCGGCGGTAAATCGTTGTGCTACCAAATCCCGGCGCTGGTGATGGATGGCCTGACGTTAGTGGTTTCCCCTTTGATCTCGCTGATGAAAGATCAGGTCGATCAACTGCTGGCCTATGGCGTCGCCGCCGCCTGCTATAACTCGACGCAAACGCGCGAGCAGCAGCTCGAGGTAATGGCGGGCTGTCGCAGTGGCCAGATCAAAATGCTGTATATCGCCCCCGAGCGGCTGATGATGGACAGTTTCCTCGATCAGCTCGGTGGCAATCCGCCGGCCTTGCTGGCGGTGGATGAGGCGCACTGTATTTCGCAGTGGGGACACGATTTCCGTCCTGAATACCGCGCATTGGGGTTATTGAAGCAACGCTTCCCGAACATGCCGGTGATCGCCCTGACCGCCACCGCCGATGAATCCACCCGTGGCGATATCGTGCGCCTGCTGGCGCTGCAGGATCCGCTGGTGCAGGTCAGCAGCTTTGACCGCCCCAATATCCGCTATACGCTGGTGGAGAAGTTTAAACCGCTCGACCAACTGTGGCGCTTCGTACAGGACCAACGTGGCAAGAGCGGCATTATTTACTGCAACAGCCGCGCCAAGGTAGAAGACACTACAGCACGTCTGCAAAGCCGCGGGCTGAGCGTGGGGGCCTACCATGCCGGGCTGGATAACGACCGCCGTGCGCAGGTACAGGAAGCGTTCCAGCGCGACGATTTGCAGGTGGTGGTTGCCACCGTCGCTTTTGGTATGGGTATTAACAAACCCAACGTGCGCTTTGTGGTGCACTTTGATATCCCGCGCAATATCGAATCTTACTATCAGGAAACCGGTCGCGCCGGTCGTGATGGCTTACCGGCCGAAGCGATCCTGCTGTATGACCCGGCCGATATGGCCTGGCTGCGCCGCTGTCTGGAAGAGAAACCCGCCGGACAGCAACTGGATATTGAACGCCACAAGCTGAACGCCATGGGCGCTTTTGCTGAAGCGCAAACCTGCCGCCGCCTGGTGCTGCTCAACTATTTTGGCGAAGGCAAACACCAAAACTGCGGCAACTGCGATATCTGTCTGGATCCCCCCAAGCGTTACGATGGGCTGGAAGATGCGCGCAAGGCGCTGTCCTGCGTGTACCGTGTCGGCCAGCGCTTCGGGCTGGGATATATTGTCGAAGTGCTGCGCGGTTCCAATAATCAGCGCATCCGTGAATACGGGCACGAGAAACTACCGGTTTACGGCATCGGCCGTGAGCAAACCACCGAGCACTGGACCAGCGTATTGCGTCAGTTGATCCACCTGGGCTTTATTACCCAGAACATCGCCATGCACTCGGCGCTACAATTGACCGAGTCTGCGCGACCGGTGCTGCGTGGCGAGCTGGAGCTGCAACTGGCAGTGCCGCGTATCCAGAGCCTGAAGGTGCGCAGCAGTGCCAACCAGAAATCCTACGGCGGCAATTACGATCGCAAGCTGTTTGCCAAACTGCGCAAGCTGCGTAAATCGATTGCCGACGAAGAAAACATCCCGCCTTATGTGGTGTTTAACGATGCCACGCTGCTTGAAATGGCGGAACAGATGCCCATCAAGGCCGGTGACCTGTTGAGCGTTAACGGCGTCGGTCAGCGCAAGTTGGAGCGTTTTGGCGCGCCGTTTATGGCGATGATCCGCGATCACCTCGATAATGATGAAGATTAAGGGCAATAAATCATGCTGATGCTGTTTCTGACCGTGGCGCTGGTGCACCTGATTGCGCTGATGAGCCCGGGGCCGGACTTCTTTTTTGTTTCGCAAACCGCCGCCAGTCGCTCACGCCGTGAGGCGATGATGGGCGTGATGGGTATTTCATTGGGTATCGTGGTGTGGGCGGGCGTGGCGTTGATGGGCCTGCACCTGATCCTGCAAAAAATGGCCTGGCTGCATCAGATTATCATGGTCGGCGGCGGGATTTACCTGTGCTGGATGGGCTGGCAACTGCTGCGTTCCGCGCGTTCCCAAAATGCCCAGTCGGTGCCTGCGCCAGAGGTGAAAGTGGCCTTGCCGAAGCCTGGGCGCAGCTTTATCCGCGGTTTTCTAACCAACCTGTCTAACCCCAAGGCGGTTATCTATTTCGGTAGCGTGTTTTCACTGTTTGTGGGTGACGACGTCGGTGCCGGGGCACGCTGGGGCTTGTTCTTGCTGATCATCGCCGAGACCTTTGTCTGGTTCAGCCTGGTGGCGGTGGTGTTTGCATTGCCGACCATGCGCCGGGGTTATCAACGGCTGGCCAAGTGGATAGACGGACTGGCGGGCGTGCTGTTTACCGGTTTTGGTTTACACCTGATCTTTACCCGCTAAACACTGCCGCACAGATTTTGAGGGCCGAACTGCCATGTTCGGCCCTTTTGCATTATGCCTTTCTGGCCGTAGCCAGCAGCCCGGCCACCAGAATAAACAGTGAACCGAAAATACGGTTCAACAACTGCATCTGGCGAGGCGTCTTCAGCCAACCGGCAATGCGGGTGGCCAGCGTGGCGTAGCCAATCATGACAAAAATATCTACTACCACGGTGGTGATACCGAGCACCAGGTACTGCTCGGCCTGCGGTTGGTTGGGCAAAATAAACTGTGGGAACAGTGCGGCCAGAAACACGATGCTTTTCGGGTTGGTCAGATTGACCAGTACGGCACGGCGGAACAGACGGCGACGCGGCATAGTGCCTGCCAGCGTATGCAAGTCCAGCGAACCTGCCGCGCGCCATTGTTGAATGCCAAGCCAGACCAGATAGGCGGCGCCGAACCACTTCAGCATTTCAAACGCCAACAGTGACTGCGATACCAGCGCACCCAAACCAATACCCACCAGTACGATATGCAGGCTCAGCCCGACCTGCAGGCCGGCAATGGACGCCGCTGCGCCGCGATAACCGTGGCTGATACCGGTGCTCATGGTATTGATCGCCCCTGAACCGGGCGACAGGCTGAGGATAAGAGTTGTCAGCAGGTAGGTTAACCACCAGTCCAAGGTCATTGAGGTACTCCCTGAAAGCGCCAATGGCCAATATGTGCCAAAATGGTTCGGTTTTTGTAAGAATTGAATCACAATACGCTAGTATTATTTCTTGTGCCAGAGGTCACATTTTTGCCGCTGGCGGCTCAGGGAAAAGCATTTGATGACGTCGTTTACTCTCAGCACTGATGACTGGTTAACGCGTGAAAAGCAGTTTGCTGCTTTTGCCACGGGACCGCTGCTGGATTTTTGGCGGCTGCGTGAGGAGGGCGAGTTCAATGGCGTGGGCGGCGTGCCCATCCGTTTCGTGCGCTTCAGTTCTGCCCGCCATCAGCGGGTGGTGGTGGTAAGCCCCGGTCGTATCGAAAGTTACATTAAATATCCTGAGGTTGCCTACGATCTGTTCCATTGCGGCTATGACGTGATGATCCTGGATCACCGCGGGCAAGGCCGTTCCGGTCGTTTGCTGGCTGATACGCACCGTGGTCATGTGATAAACTTTGCCGATTACGTCGACGATTTCGCCCAGTTTTATCAGCAGGAAGTGGTGCCGCACGGTTACCGGAAACACTTTGCGTTGGCTCACTCGATGGGCGGTGCGATCCTGGCGCAGTTTCTGGCCCGCCAGCCGCAGGCATTTGACGCTGCTGCGTTTTGTGCACCGATGTTCGGTATTTATTTGCCGATGCCGGGCTGGATGGCCAACCGCATTCTGAACTGGACGGAGAAACACCCGAAGGTGCGCGATTACTATGCGATAGGGACCGGCCAGTGGCGACCGCTACCCTATGTGGTCAACGTGTTGACCCACAGCCGTGAGCGCTATCGTCGCTGTTTACGTTATTACGCCGATTATCCCGAACTGCAGGTGGGCGGGCCAACCTACCACTGGGTACGGGAGAGCCTGCAGGCGGGACGAGAAATCATCGCCCAGGCGGCTAAAATCACCACGCCGCTATTATTATTGCAGGCCGGTGAGGATCGGGTGGTCGACAACCGTTCCCATCAGGCTTTTTGTCAGGCATTGTCAGACGCGGGACATCCCTGTGAAGGGGGAAAACCGCAGGTTATCGAAGGCGCACGGCATGAGATCCTGTTTGAGCGGGACGCGATGCGCGCCGAAGCATTGAGCGCAATCCTGCGTTTCTTTGCTCATCACTTAGGTGGTACCCCAACCGCCGACCACACCATTAGAGGTTAGAAATTACCGCTATGTATCACGTCGTCGCTTCCGATTTAGATGGCACGCTGCTGTCACCCGACCACACTCTGTCCCCTTACGCCAAAGAGACACTGAAGCTGCTGACCCAGCGTGGCGTACATTTTGTCTTTGCTACCGGCCGTCATCATATCGACGTTGCGCAGATCCGCGATAACCTCGAGATCAGCGCCTTTATGATCACCTCCAACGGCGCTCGCGTGCACAACACCGACGGCGAGCTGATTTTCAGCCATAACCTGGCCGAAGACATTGCCCGCGATCTCTACGGCATGCTGCATAACGATCCGGACATCACCACTAACGTTTATCGTAATGACGACTGGTTCATTAACCGCGAAAGTCCGGAGCAGAAAGAGTTCTTTCAGGAGTCCGTCTTCCAGTACCAATTGTTCGAGCCAGGCCTGCTGGAAACCGATGGCGTCTGCAAGGTGTACTTCACCTGTGACGATCATGAAAAGCTGCTGCCGCTGGAAGATGCCATCAATGCACGTTGGGGCGATCGGGTTAACGTCAGCTTCTCGTTCCCAACCTGCCTGGAAGTCATGGCCGGTGGCGTGTCGAAAGGTCACGCATTGGAAGAAGTGGCCAAGATCATCGGCTATACGCTGAAAGAGTGCATTGCCTTCGGCGACGGTATGAATGACCTGGAGATGCTGTCGATGGCCGGCAAGGGGTGCATCATGCGCGACGCGCATCAGCGCCTGAAAGACAAGCTGCCGGAACTGGAAGTGATCGGCTCCAACGTCGACGATGCGGTGCCGCATTACCTGCGCAAGATGTTCATCGCCTGATATGAAAGGGCGCCTTGCGGCGCCCTGAATTCGAGAACAACGTTGCGATTAAGCCCGAGATACCCGGGCCTAGCGCACCGAGGGGCGCTCCGGCAGCTAAAGCTGCTACGACCCCTTCGGCACGCTCTCCCTAATAACAGACTTTATTCGTCACCTGGGATACGTTGATCTTTACTACTTGTGCTGGTCCTGCTTTTGCAGGAATTGCACGCCCTTGTCAGGGAAGTCGGTGAACACGCCGTCAACGCCCGCCTGGTTGTAAATCACGTCATACAGTTGATTTACGTTGGTCACGTAGTCCGGCAGCGCATCGGCACGGATGGTGAAAGGGTGCACCGCCAGCTTGTTGGCATGGGCTTCTTTCACCATGTCGGTCAGTACCACCTTGCCCGGCTTGGATTTTTCCGCCACGACCAGCATATGGTAGTCCGGCCCGATGCCGTCGGCGTACTGGGCAATTTGCTTCATCGCGCCCGGCTTGAACATCCAGTCATAGTCATATTCCACCCACTTGCCGTCGGCCTTCTGCTCATAGGTTTCCTGCCATTTGTTGTAGGCGATCAGTTGGATCAACTTCAGATCCATGCCCATCTTCGGCTCCAGCTCGGTTTTAATCCGCTTCAGCTCGTTGGCGTCAAAGCATTGCAGATAAACGTTGTCGCCCTTGCCGGTATAACCGTACTGCTTCAGCACCGCCAGCACTTTGCTGGAAATATCCTTGCCTTCCTGCTTGTGGAACCACGGCGCTTTGATTTCCGGGTAAATACCGATGTTTTTGCCGGTTGAATGGTTCAGCCCCTGCACAAACTCGATCTCTTCCTGGAAGGTATGGACGCGGAAGTCGGATTTGCCCATCGGGAAACGGCCAGGGTAGCCCTGCACTTTTTTACCGTTTTCGATCTCAAAGCCTTCGGTGAACTTCAACGATTTGATTTCTGCCAGCGTAAAGTCGATGGCGTAATAGCGACCGTCTTTACGGGCGCGGTCCGGGAAGCGTTCGGCTACGTCGGTGACGCGATCGAGATAGTGGTCATGCAGTACCACCAGCTCGTTGTCCTTGGTCATCACCAGATCCTGCTCGAGGTAGTCCGCACCCTGCGCGTAGGCCATGGCCTTCGCCGGTAGCGTGTGTTCCGGCAGATAACCGCTGGCACCCCGGTGGGCGATCACCACCTTGTCGGCGGCCTGTGCGGCGCTGACCATTGAGGTGGCCAGGATAATCCCTGTCAGCAGGGCTTTGACTTGAGTCCGCATTCTGTTGTTCTCCATGTTGTAGGGGCAGGGGTAGTAAAAAGGCCGCAGCGCGGCCTTTAAATAATGCGAAAGTTGTATGACGCTTAACCGCGTTTGTTGGCAGCGATTTCCGCGTGGTGTTTTTTCTCGCTCAGCATGGTCAACAGCAGCAGCAATACTGCGCCGACGCTGCCGCCAATCATCACCATAAAGCCGCCGTCCCAACCGAAGTAGTCAACGGTGTAGCCGACAATGGCGCTGGCTGCGACCGAACCGCCCAGATAACCGAACAGACCGGTGAAGCCCGCCGCGGTACCGGCCGCTTTCTTCGGTGCCAGTTCCAGTGCGTGCAGACCGATCAGCATCACCGGCCCGTAAATCAGGAAGCCGATGGTGATCATGCAGGCCATATCGATGCCAGGGTTACCGACCGGGTTGAGCCAGTAAACTACGGTGGCGATGGTGACCAGGGTCATGAAGAACACGCCGGTGGCGCCACGGTTGCCCTTGAACACCTTGTCCGACATCCAGCCGCACAGCAGGGTGCCCGGGATGCCGGCATATTCATACAGGAAGTAGGCCCAGGAAGATTTATCCAGCGTGAAGTGCTTCACTTCTTTCAGGTAGGTCGGTGACCAGTCCAGGATGCCGTAACGCAGCAGGTAAACGAACACGTTGGCCACGGCGATGTACCACAGCAACTTGTTCGGCAGGATGTACTGCATGAAGATTTGCTTGGCGGTCAGCTCTTCTTCCGCTTTCTCGCTGTAGTCGTCCGGATAATCGTTTTTGTATTCTTCGATCGGCGGCAGGCCACAGGATTGCGGAGTGTCACGCATCAGGGCAAAGGCGATCAGGGCCACCAGGATGGCACCGAAGGCTGGCATATACAGCGCTGCATGCCAGTCGTTGAACCAGGCCATACCCAGCAGGAACAGCAGCGGCGGCAGACCGCCACCCACGTTATGAGCACAGTTCCAGACCGAAACGATGCTGCCGCGTTCTTTCTGCGACCACCAGTGCACCATGGTACGGCCACATGGCGGCCAGCCCATACCCTGGAACCAACCGCACAGGAACAGCAGCACGAACATGACCGCGATGCTCGAAGTCGCCCATGGTACGAAGCCCATGAACAGCATCACTGCGGCAGCCAGGATCAGGCCGGCGGGCAGGAACACCCGGGGGTTGGAGCGGTCAGAAACCGACCCCATGATGAATTTGGAAAAACCATAGGCGATGGAAATACCGGACAGCGCGAAACCGAGGTCACCGCGGCTGAAGCCCTGGTCGATCAGGTAAGGCATGGCCAGGGTGAAGTTCTTGCGCACCAGGTAGTAGGCGGCATAACCGAAGAAAATCCCCATAAAAATCTGCCAGCGCAATTTACGGTACAGCGGGTCGACTTTGTCGACCGGCACACGGGAAATGTGTGCTGCCGGCTTAAAAATACTCAACATGAGCGCCTCCGATGGCTTTATCTAGTTATCACATCAATATGACCTTTTACGTTCATTTGATGATTGAGCGGATATCGAATGTGGTGTTTTTTTGTTCCATAACGAGCGTCATCCTAGTCAAATCAGCCTGGTGTCGCTGTGATGAATGGCGCAATTGTTACACTTTTATGAAACACCGGCGGATTTTGAGCGATTCGTTAACGTTATGAAATAGAAAAACGCCTAAAAATCGTGATTATGATCACATTCATGGTTTTTTGTGGACATTTGGTTTTCGTTTCTAGTTCGTTATTGTTCCTTATCAAACAAAGACCCCAATGACTGTGGCTCAATAGGCCAATAATCACGGATCCTGAGAGAGCCTCATGAGCAGTCATTCACCGGATAACGAAACGGATGTGATCATCATTGGCGGCGGTGCGACCGGTGCGGGCATTGCTCGTGACTGTGCGCGTCGTGGCCTGCGTTGCATACTGCTGGAGCGCCACGATATCGCCACCGGTGCCACCGGTCGTAACCACGGTCTGCTGCACAGCGGAGCACGCTATGCGGTGACCGACGGTGAGTCGGCGCGCGAATGCATAGAAGAGAACCAAATCCTCAAGCGCATTGCGCACCACTGCATCGAGCGTACCGATGGGCTGTTTATCACGCTGCCGCAGGATTCGCTGGCCTACCAACAACAGTTCATTGTCTCCTGCCACAGCGCTGGTATCAAAGCCGAAGCAATTGACCCGCAGTTGGCGCTGCGCCTGGAGCCGGCCGCCAACCCGGCGCTGATCGGTGCGGTGCGGGTGCCGGACGGCACTGTCGACCCATTCCGTCTGACCGCCGCCAATATGCTCGATGCCCGTGAGCACGGTGCGCAGATCCTCACTTATCATCAGGTGGTCGGTTTACTTCGCGCGGGCGATCGCGTAACCGGAGTGCGCG
This sequence comes from Serratia proteamaculans, assembly GCF_008830365.1. Lineage (GTDB taxonomy): Bacteria > Pseudomonadota > Gammaproteobacteria > Enterobacterales > Enterobacteriaceae > Serratia > Serratia proteamaculans. Next base: position 79,884 of record NZ_WBKI01000009.1, read on the forward strand.
TTTTCGACCATCAATCGGCACGCCACTACGATATTCACGCCGAGGTGGTGGTCAACGCGGCCGGTATCTGGGGCCAGCAGATTGCGGAATATGCCGATCTGCGCATTCGTATGTTCCCGGCCAAGGGCGCTCTGCTGATCCTCGGCCATCGCATCAATAACATGGTGATCAACCGCTGCCGCAAACCGGCAGATGCCGACATTTTGGTGCCGGGCGACACCATTTCGGTGATTGGCACCACCTCTACCCACATTGATTATGACCAGATCGACAACATGCTGGTGACGCCGCAGGAAGTGGACATTCTGATCCGTGAGGGGGCGCTGTTGGCACCGGAACTGGCTCAAACCCGTATTCTGCGCGCCTATGCCGGCGTGCGGCCGCTGGTGGCCAGCGATGACGACCCCAGCGGTCGCAATGTCAGCCGTGGCATCGTGCTGCTCGATCATGCCAGCCGCGACGGGCTGGAAGGCTTTATCACCATTACCGGCGGCAAGTTGATGACCTATCGGCTGATGGCGCAATGGGCGACCGATAAAGTGTGTGAAAAGCTTGGGTTAGACAGCCCCTGTACCACCGCGCAGGAAGCCTTGCCTGGCTCCCGTCAGTCGGCGGAAGAGACGGTGCGCAGCGTGGTTTCCCTGCCTGCCAGCATTCGTGGTTCGGCGGTGTATCGCCACGGCGATCGTGCCAGTCAGGTACCGGCCGGCGATCGGCTGGATAACAGCCTGGTGTGCGAATGTGAAGCGGTCACCGCCGGTGAAGTGCGCTATGCGGTTAACTCCCTTACCGTCAATAACCTGGTCGATCTGCGCCGCCGCACCCGTGTTGGCATGGGCACCTGCCAGGGAGAACTCTGCGCCTGCCGCGCCGCCGGGTTGCTGACGCGTTTTAACGTCACCACCCCGCAGCAGTCGATCGATCAGCTATCGCATTTCCTCAACGAGCGTTGGAAAGGAGTACGGCCGATCGCCTGGGGTGATGCATTGCGTGAAAGTGAATTTACCAGTTGGGTTTACCAGGGATTGTGCGGGCTCGATGCCCGGGGGGAACAGGAGGCCGATGATGCGATTTGACGTAGTGGTGATTGGCGGTGGCCTGGCGGGCATGACCTGTGCCATTCGGCTGGCGGAACAGGGTAAGCGTTGCGCCGTGGTCAGCTCAGGCCAAAGCGCGCTCTATTTTTCATCCGGATCGCTGGATCTGCTGGCGCAGCTACCCGACGGCACCCTGGCAACCTCACCCCTGGCGGCAATGCCGGCGCTTGCGCTACAGGCGCCACGGCATCCTTATGCGCTGATAGGTGCCGAACGGGTGGCGGCACTGTCGGGCGACGCAGCTCAGCTGCTGCAGCGCTGTGGTTTGAGCCTGCAGGGCAGCAATGAACGTAATCATCTGCGGGTTACGCCATTAGGCACGCGCCGGGCGACCTGGCTCAGTCCTCAGGCCATCCCGATCACGCCGCTGGACGGCGAACTGCCGTGGAAAAGTATCGCGGTGATTGGCATAGAAGGATTTTTGGATTTTCAGCCACAGTTGGCCGCCAGCTCCCTGACGCAGAGTCTGGGTATCCAGGCGGAAGTCGCTTATATGCACTTGCCGTCGCTCGACCGGCTGCGCAACAACCCCAGTGAGTTCCGGGCGGTGAATATTGCCAGGGTACTGGATCTGCCGGAAAACCTGACGTCGATGGCGGACGAGGTGAGCAGATTGGCCGGTGATACCGAGGCGATTTTCCTGCCCGCCTGTCTGGGGCTGGAAAATGATAACTCACTGGCAGCACTGCAAATGGCGGTGGGTAAACCGATCCGTCTGTTGCCGACGTTGCCGCCTTCGGTACTGGGTATGCGTCTGCACCAGGCCCTGCGTTCGCGTCTGCAGCAACTGGGCGGCGTGTTCATGCCGGGTGACAGCGTGCTGCGGGCGGATATCGAAGCCGGGCGAGTCACTGGCCTCTATACCCGCAACCACACCGATATTCCGTTGCTGGCGCAACAGGTCGTGTTGGCCAGCGGCAGCTTTTTCAGCAATGGGCTGGTGGCGGACTTCGAGGGTATACGTGAGCCGGTGTTTGGGCTGGATGTCGACAGCCGGGCGGATCGCGCTGACTGGAGCCACCGTAATCTGTTTGCTCCGCAGCCTTACCTGCAATTTGGGGTACGCACCGATGAGCGGCTGCGGGCCTTGAGGCAGGGGGAGCCACTGAGCAACCTGTATGCCATCGGTGCAGTGACCGGCGGCTATGATCCCCTGCAGCAGGGCTGCGGTGCGGGTGTTTCGCTGATTGGGGCGTTGTACGTCGCGCAACAGATTGCGGCACAGGAGGAGCGTCCATGAGCCTGCAGAAAGACAACAGCTTTGAAAACTGCATCAAGTGCACCGTCTGCACCACCTATTGCCCGGTGGCCAAAGTCAATCCGCTCTACCCAGGGCCAAAACAGGCGGGGCCGGACGGCGAGCGTCTGCGGCTGAAGGATCCGGCGCTGTATGACGAAGCGCTGAAGTATTGCACCAACTGCAAACGCTGTGAGGTGGCCTGCCCGTCTGACGTCAAAATCGGCGACATCATTCAGCGCGCCCGTGCCGACTTTGCCCAGAGCAAACCCACGCTGCGCGACGCCATCCTCAGTCATACCGACCTGATGGGTTCGCTGTCGACGCCGTTTGCGCCGATTGTGAACGCCGCTACCGGGCTAAAGCCGGTGCGTGCCCTGCTCGACAAGGCGCTGAAAATTGACCATCGGCGTGAACTGCCAAAGTACTCGTTCGGCACTTTCCGCCGCTGGTATCGCCAGCAGACTCAGGCCCAACAGCGTTATGCCGAGCAGGTGGCGTTCTTCCACGGCTGCTTCGTCAATTACAACCACCCGCAACTGGGTAAGGATCTGATCAAGGTCTTTAATGCGATGGATATTGGCGTGCAGTTGCTGAAACGCGAGAAATGCTGCGGCGTGCCGCTGATCGCCAATGGCTTTATCGCCCAGGCCAAAAAACAGGCCAGGGTGAATGCCGAATCGCTGCACGAGGCGGTGCTGGAGCGAGGTATCCCGGTGGTGGCGACCTCTTCAAGCTGTACTTTTACCCTGCGCGATGAATATCCACATTTGCTGGAAGTGGATACCTCGGCGGTGCGCGAGCGGGTGGAACTGGCGACGCGCTATCTGTACCGCCTGCTCAATCAGGGACGCCAGTTACCGCTGAAACACACACCGCTGCGGGTGGCCTACCATACGCCATGCCATATGGAGAAAATGGGCTGGACCGCCTATACGCTGGAGCTGCTGCGGCAGATACCGGGGGTGGAGCTGGTGGTGCTGGATTCGCAGTGCTGTGGTATTGCCGGCACCTATGGATTTAAATCGGAGAATTATGAGACGTCGCAGGGCATTGGTGCGTCGCTGTTCCGTCAAATAGAGGAAAGCGGGGTGGACCTGGTGGTCACGGACTGCGAAACCTGCAAATGGCAAATCGAGATGTCGACCAGCAAGCGCTGCGAACATCCGATCACCTTGCTGGCGCAGGCATTGGCATAGGGCGCAGCGGGCTGCGCCCAGAGTAAGATTACTTGTTCAGTTTCAGCGTTTTGATGATGCCTTCGGCTTCGCTCTGCGCCTGCTGTTGGTTATCCGCCGGCAGCGTCACCTGAATAGTCAGCATATTGTTGTCCAGCGTGCCGATCAGGATAGAGGAATAGGCTTTCTCGCCGCCGCTAGTGATGATGCTGTCCAACTGACGCAGCGGTACGCCGTTAACGTCGATGGCTTTGTTGGTGATCACCTGCAGGTTGGCGTCACGCGAGCGCTGGGTATCTTCCAGACGCTTGCTCAGGGTTTCCAGGCTGTCGGCTGTTTTATCGCCGAGGATCACGATCAGAGCGCGCTGGCCGGTACTGTCGGCGTAAACGTGCATGTTGTTCGCCTGATTGCCCAGCTTGCCGCTTTGGTCCGCCATGCCCACCGGCAGGGTGAATGCCAGCTTGCCATCCAGCAAGCTCACCTGTTGCCCGGCTGGGGCGCTGGCTGCGGCATCACCTGCCGACGCCTTGGTGTCTTTGGTTTCGCCGTCACAGGCCGCCAGGCCAAGCACTAACAGGCTGATACCCATCAATTTTGCTACTTTACGCATTGGGCTTCCTTCTTCCTTTCAGGTAGGGTTTCACTGCCTTATCGCAACCTATTCCACGTTGAAATGCAAGGCTGATGTTGTCACAAGGTTTTCTCAAGTAATAGCCGATAATCAGCCACTTCGCCTTTCTTTTCCAGTTGAACAATCTGATAGTGATGGCCGATGAGCATCATCAGCATCGCGCGGAACTGATTGCGCGTTTTTACGGTCAGCTGTTGGTACCCTTGAGCCCGTGCCCAGTGTTCCTGTTCGGCCAGCAGTCTCTGCGCGATCCCATGGCGACGAAAAGCCGGTAACACACCGCCCAGCCAGCTGTAAAACACCTTATCCTGCTGTTGATAACCGAGTTTGAAACCGGCCGGCTGCCCGTCGATCTCGGCGATCAGTGCGTTAACGGGAGCGGATTCGATACGCAGTTGCAAATCGGCCAGGCTATGCAGGTTGCCGAATTCGGGGATTTGCTGATAAAGACGGTGAATTTCTTCGAGGGTAGCGTGGCGGGTGGTGATGATCATGGCGGCCTCCGGGTCGATGCAGGCCGCCAATGATAACACGGGTCAGCCTGCTTGCAGGCTGCCGTTGTCTTGGCGGGCGGCGATACGCTTAAGCAGCATATTCAACAGAACGCCATACATCGGCAGGAAAAACAGCATGCAAATCAGCACTTTGAAGCTGTAGTCCACCAAGGCAATCTCAACCCAGTTGTTGGCCATAAAGGCGTCGCTGCTCTTGTAGAACGCAATAAAGAAGAACGACAGAGTATCGCTGATATTGCCGAGGAACATGGCGGCGGCAGGGGCAACCCACCAGGCACTGCGCTGACGTAGGCGATTGAAAACGTGAACGTCGAGGATCTGGCCGAGTACATAAGCCATAAAGCTGGCAACGGCGATACGCGCCACAAACAGATTAAAGCTGCCCAGGGCGGCAAAGCCCTGCCATTCGCCCTGATAGGTCACGGTTGAAATCACGTACGAGATAAACAACGCCGGTACCATTACCGAAAGAATAATACGTCGTGCCAGCGGGGCACCGAAAATTCGCACCGTCAGGTCGGTAGCCAGAAAGATAAACGGGAAGGTAAATGCACCCCAGGTGGTATGAAAGCCGAAAATGGACATCGGCAACTGCACCAGGTAGTTACTGGAGGTAATGATGACAATATGGAACAGCGATAGCCAGACCAACGCGGTAAGGCGCTGCCGAGCAGTAAACGAATACATGTTGTAGCCTTTTTAATAGTGGGGTGAGGGAACCCAAAGCGTTTTGTTTGTGCAGAGAAATAAGCTGCGCGGCCGCATGATACGCGTTTGCGCAACCAATGCAATGGTTAAATTTAACGCAAACGTTAACGCATCTTGCGCAGAAAAACTACCGGCGTAAACTAGGCGCTGATGAGATACGGCGAGCGTTCGCCGATCGCTTTTGACCGAGAAAAATTGCATGACTGACTTATTTGCCCAGGCCGACCAGACGCTTGATGCGCTGGGACTGCGCTGTCCGGAACCGGTAATGATGGTGCGTAAAACCGTGCGCCATATGGATGACGGTGAAACGCTGCTGATTATTGCTGATGATCCGGCCACCACGCGCGACATTCCGGGGTTCTGCCGCTTTATGGAACACACGCTGGTGGCGCAGGAAACCGACACCGCGCCTTACCGCTACCTGCTACGTAAGGGCGTCTAAGTACCGTAGCCATATTATGACACCCCAGAGGCAAGATATTCGCTGCCCCAGGGGTGTGTTATGGCTTAGTCGCGCTTCTTCAGCAGTCGCAGGGCGTTGGCGGTGACCAGCGCGGTGGCGCCAGAGTCCGCCAGCACCGCCAGCCACAGCCCGGTCAGGCCCAGCAGAGTGGTGATCAGGAACACCCCTTTCAGCCCTAGCGCAATGGTGATGTTCTGCCGAATATTGGCGTGTGTTGCGCGTGAGATGCGGATCATTTCCGCCACGCCCACCAGCCGGTTATGGGTCAGCGCCGCGTCGGCCGTTTCCAGCGCCACGTCGGTACCGCTGCCCATAGCGATGCCGATACTGGAGGCTTTCATCGCCGGTGCATCATTGATGCCGTCGCCGATCATCGCCGTTGGCCGAAGTTCGCTCAGTTCAGTCACCGCCTTCACTTTATCTTCCGGCAGCAGCCCGGCACGGTAATCCAGCCCCAACTCAGTGGCAATCGCCGCCGCCGCACGCGGGTTGTCACCGGTTAACATCACCCCGTTGATCCCCAGCGCTTTCAGTTCGGCAATCGCCTGTTTGGCATCGCTACGCAGTGTGTCACGCAGTGCCAGCAGGCCAATCGGGATACCGTCTTCCAGTACCACCACCGCCGTTTTACCGGCATTTTCCAGCCGTTCTACCTGACTGGTGCCCTGCGGAGTGAGCAGGCCAGCGGCCAGCTTGGCGGGAGCACTGATCAGCAGGGTTTTGCCGTTGATAACACCCTCGACCCCAATGCCTGCCAGTGCGCGTCGCCCCTGTGCCGGCGGCAGGGGCACGCCATACTGTTCGGCGCGGTTGATAATCGCTTGCGCCAACGGGTGATGGGAACCGGCCTCGACGGCGGCGGCCAGGGTCAGCAACTGCTGTTCGCTGATGCCGTTGAGCGGGAGCACATCGGTCACTGTCGGTTTGCCTTCTGTCAGCGTACCGGTTTTATCGAAGGCGATGGTTTGCACCTGGCCCAGTTGCTCCAGCGCCGCACCGCCTTTAATCAACGCTCCGCGGCGGGTGGCGGCTGCCAATCCAGAGGTGATCGCTGCCGGGGTAGAGATCACCAGCGCACAAGGACAGCCGATCAGCAGTAGGGTCAGGCCACGATAAATCCAGATATCCCAGGGTTGTGCATACAGCAACGGTGGCACCAGGATCACCGCGATGGCCAGCAGCATAATGGCCGGGGTGTAGTAACGGCTGAAACGGTCGAGGAAACGTTCGATCGGCGCACGGCGCTCTTCGGCTTCTTCAATCAGTTGCAGGATACGGTCAATGGCGTTTTTACCCGGCTCGGAAATGACCTTCATCTGCGCGGCCTGATCGACCGACAAACTGCCCGCTGCGACTTTCTGACCCTGCTGACGTTCGACCGGTACAGATTCGCCGGTCAGGGCGCTTTCGTCGAAGCTGGCGAACGGGTTGAGCAGCTCGGCATCGGCCGGCAGACGGCCGCCGGGGGCAATTTCAATCACATCGCCGGGGCGCAGGCTGGCAACGGGAACGCGTTTGCGTTGTGTTCCCTGCAACAGCAGGGCGTCTTCCGGCACCAGCTCCATTAGCGCCTTTACGCCGCGTCGCGCACGGTTGGCGGCATAGGATTCCAGCATCTCGCCAACCATAAACAGCAGCAATACCATTGCCGCCTCGGCGGTCGCGCCGATAAAGAGTGCGCCAATGGCCGCTACGCTCATCAGGGTTTCGATGGCAAACGGCGTGCCGGAGCGGATTAGGCGTACCGCCTTGGTGGCGACCGGGGCCAGGCCTACCAGCGTGGTGGCGATAAAGGCAATGCGGCTTAGCTCGGGGTTGACCAGGCTGAGTGCCCAACTGACGATCATCAGTGCAGTGAGCAGCAACAGGGGACCAAACTCGCCAAGACGTGACGTTTTTGGCAAATCGGCTGGGGTGGTCTGGGTGCCGAGCAGGGTAAAACCGGCCTGTTTCACCGCATCCTGAATGCGCTGGCTGATATCGGATTGGGCGTCGACCACCAGTTTTTCGGTGGCAAACAGCACGCGGGCGTTGTCGACTCCCGGGAGCGCCGTCACCGCATTTTCAATTTTCTTGGCACAGCTTGGGCAGTCCATGCCGGTGACTTTCCAGCTGTAGCGTTGGCTACCGGAGAGAGGGGCGGCAGCTAATCTGTCGCTTTCCTCATCCGGATCCTCATGATCGTCAGTGCTGCAACCGCCTGCGCCATGATCGTGCGTATGGGCATGTTCACCAGGGCTGGCGTCACTTTGTTTTTCACTGCTGCAACCGTGCTGGGTTTTACTGTGGCTATGGTTGCAACCGCAGCCGCCCTCCGCATGGTGATGTTCCTGATGATTATGCTTTTCATGGTGAGTCATAGCGTCCCCCTCCGGGCCGTTAATGAAGTTCATTGGCCAGACTCTACACCCTGGAGTCAACTCCAGAGTCAAGCAACGGATGAGAATTATTGCTAACTGTGAGGCGGGAGTTATCGCGGGTGGATCAGGGCCGTTAGGCGAAATAATAAGATGTTATTCCAATACAAACTTAAAGGTCCCGGTGGCTAATAATAAAGAGTTATTAATCTATAACTCTTTAGCTAAATTTAACTTTTTGTCACTTAAATACCAGCACGATCCGCTTGCACTTGCAGGCCGCATTTTTGTTGAAGTTTGTTGCCAACATGTGACTATTAAGTTTCATTTAGATTGTAAAGATCGCCAAAACCCAGCATAAGTCTCCTTCGTTGTGAAAATATATAGCTGATTATTTTATGTTCAGTTTTGCGGTCCTGCCTATAATTGGAATCGATTACCATTTATGGCGGTAATCTTATTTGCTGATATATATGCATTAATTCTATCTAACACATTGCCGGTAACGGCGCATAAGTCCCTGCCGGTTAGCCGACGGATCCTTCTTCGTGGCTGTCTGGCAGGTTATGTCTATCTGTCTGATTGATAACGATCAACTAATGAGTGGAATCGAACCAATGCAATCTACTAAAAAGGCAATTGAAGTTACTGAATCCAGCCTCGCAGCGACCGGGTCCGGCTACAATGCTGTAGACGATCTGTTGCATTACCACGAGCGTGGCAACGGGATCCAGGTTAATGGCAAGGACTCATTTTCAAACGAACAAGCTGGGCTGTTTATTACCCGTGAGAACCAAACCTGGAACGGTTATAAAGTTTTTGGTCAACCGGCCAAATTAACTTTCTCGTTCCCGGACTATAAATTCTCATCCACCAACGTCGCCGGCGACACCGGGCTGAGCAAGTTCAGTGCGGAGCAGCAGCAACAGGCCAAGCTGTCACTGCAATCCTGGTCTGACGTGGCCAATCTCACCTTCACCGAAGTTGCCGCCGGCCAAAAGGCCAATATCACCTTTGGCAACTACAGTCAGGATCGTCCCGGTCATTATGACTACGACACCCAGGCCTATGCCTTCCTGCCGAATACCATTTATCAGGGTCAGGATCTGGGCGGCCAGACCTGGTACAACGTCAACCAATCCAACGTTAAGCATCCGGCCAGCGAGGACTATGGCCGTCAGACGTTTACCCACGAGATTGGTCATGCGCTGGGCCTGAGCCACCCGGGTGAGTACAACGCCGGTGAGGGCAACCCAACCTACAATGACGTTACCTATGCCGAGGACACCCGCGAGTTCAGCCTGATGAGCTACTGGAGTGAAACCAACACCGGCGGTGATAACGGCGGACACTATGCAGCGGCACCGCTGTTGGATGACATCGCCGCCATTCAACACCTGTATGGTGCCAACCTGTCGACCCGTACCGGCGACACCGTGTATGGCTTCAACTCCAATACTGGCCGCGATTTCCTCAGCACCACCAGCAACTCGCAGAAAGTGATCTTTGCTGCCTGGGATGCGGGCGGTAATGATACCTTCGACTTCTCCGGTTACACCGCCAACCAGCGCATCAACCTGAACGAGAAGTCCTTCTCCGACGTGGGCGGGCTGAAAGGCAACGTGTCTATCGCGGCGGGTGTGACCATTGAGAACGCCATCGGTGGATCGGGCAATGACGTGCTCGTTGGCAATGCGGCCAACAACGTGCTGAAAGGTGGTGCGGGTAACGACGTGCTGTTCGGCGGTGGCGGAGCGGATGAACTGTGGGGCGGCGCAGGCAAGGATATCTTTGTCTTCTCTGCGGTCAGCGATTCCGCACCGGGCGCTTCCGATGTGATCAAGGATTTCCAGAAAGGCGCCGACAAAATTGACCTGTCGTTCTTCAATCAGGGCAAGCAGGGCGGCGATCAAATCCACTTCGTCGATCATTTCAGCGGTGCAGTGGGCGAAGCCTTGCTGTCCTACAATGCGTCAAATAACGTCAGCGATTTAGCCCTGAATATCGGCGGCCATCAGGCGCCGGACTTCCTGGTGAAAATCGTGGGTCAGGTAGACGTTACCACTGATTTTATCGTGTAACCGTGAGGATAACGCCCGGTGCAACCTGGCCGGGCGTTATGCAGGAGCCGATATGAAAGGCAGCTTGGCGCGTACCGCCATAATGGCGGGGAGCATAATGGTTACGGGGGCAGTTATGGCCAGCAGTTTGGTTCTTCCTACCGCACGGTCACTGGCGGGGCAATGGCAAGTCGCTGATGCGCAACAACAGTGCCAGATCGAGTTTTTGGCCAGTGAACAGAGTGCCACTAACGGCTTTCAACTGGTGGATCGGCAGAATTGTCTGAAGAAGGTGTTAACGGCTGAAGTGGTCGGCTGGCGTCCGGCGCCGGATGGCATCGCTCTGCTACAGGCGGACGGCAGCACGCTGGTGTTCTTTTCGCGCGACGGGGATATTTATCGGAACCAGCCAGGTGCGGGTGACGGCCTGACGCTGAAGGCGTTGGTGTAATCATAGCGGGTTCGGCAGCCGAACCCGCCCTGAGAAATTACAGGTAAAGCGAACGTACAATCAGGAAATGGCCGGAGAAGTAGCAGAATGCCACCAGCGCATCGGCTGCGCGGAAGGTAAAGCGATAGCGATTCAGCAGCCACACCACGTTGGCCAGCAACAGCAGTGAGGTCCCCGCCAGCAGCGAGAAACCGAAATCGGTGCTGCGCATGAAGTACTGTTCCCCCGCCAGCCACACCATCAGCAGCGTCATTGCTACCAGGGTGGCAATCGGCCAGCGCATCTCTTCCAGCCGGGTCCAGATAGTCGCCAGCAACAGCACACCAATCACCAGCAGCGCCAATGGCAGCGGCCAAAACAGGCTGAAGGTCATCTGACTGGCGAAACTCAGGGTATACAGCAGATTCGACAGGAAAAATGCGCCGATGGCGTACAGCACGCGTTCGCGCGGCAGCAGTAACAGTGCGTCGGCGATCAGCGTCGCCAACAGGCCGAGGACAATCAGATAGCCCGCTGGGCCGAGCACCGGCGCTTGCCAGGCCAGTAATAACAGCAGCAGCAGGGTAACCGGTTTAAATACCCAACGCTGCCAACGTGGCCCACGGTAGGAGGCGTCAACGAACAACCAACCGGAAAAGAATACGGCAAGGAACGGCCAACTCATATGTCTTCCTTATTCATTATGGGAGCCACAGCCTCCGGCTCCAAATTGTCACCAGTGTCACTTCCTGATTGCAGTGTAGGCAGCACGCCTGTAATCGACAACGCTTTCTTGAGAATGCTATGTTTACGCCGATTTAACCGCGAAGGGAATGGGAATCAAGATGAGTAAGCCACCGCTGTTTTTTGTCGCCGTGATTGCGTTGATCGCCGTACTGGCGACGCATCGCTATTTCAACCAGCGCCGTTCGGAGGCGGAAAATGACCGCGCGCCGGTACGCAGCTTGCAGGTTACGGTGAGCGATAAGCGTGAGTTCCCTGCTTCAAATAACCGTTCACGCCAGCGCGAACATATCGTCAATGAAGCGATGCGGTATGAAGTGGTGTTCCACCCGCAGCGCGGGGGAGAGGACATTACCCTGCGGCTGAAACAGCAGCAATACGGCCCTATAGAGAAAGGTGCGCAGGGCATGCTGCTCGTGCAGGGCACACGCTTTGTCTCTTTTACCGCTCAGCCGTAGGGCACCCGATCCCGCGCCCGCGTGGTGTTATTTTCTTTTGAGCGGCGGCTGTTTTTTCTGCCAGGCCAGCAGTTCGAAAACGCCAAAGATGAAGATCTTGGCTTCCTGCCAGTAGCTTATCGGCTGATCTTTAGGCTGCGTCGACTTCAGCAACACCAACTGCAGCCCGTGCATCACCACCATAAAGAACAGCGCCACGTCGATGAAGTACTTCAGCGGCTTGGGAAAAGGGTGAAACAGATTGGAGAGCAGAAAGCCCCATACGCACAGCATCAGCAAGCGACCCAGATTAATCAGCATTGTCGGTTTTCTCTTGAGAACGAATATAAAGACGGTAAGCCACCTGACCGGCCACTTTTTCACGGTGTAGCTGCCAGTTGGCCGGGACGTCCGTGGCGGCACTTTCGGCTTCGGCCTCTACATAGATCCAGGCCTCATCGGCCAGCCAGCCCTGTTGTTCCAGCAGCGTGACGGTTTCCGCCAGCAGCCCTTTGCGAAAAGGCGGATCGAGAAACACGACGTCAAACGGCTGAGCTTTGCCCGCCAGCCAGCTTAACGCGTTGGTATTGACCACAATGCCTTTCCCTTGCAGCAACGCCAGATTTTTCTCCAGCTGTTGTGCCACCGGGCGTTCAAACTCCAACAGCGTGACGTTGCCGGCATAGCGTGACAGCGCTTCCAGGCCGAGTGCGCCGCTACCGGCGAAACAGTCCAGACAGCGCGCGCCCTGGATCACCGGTGCCAGCCAGTTAAACAGGGTTTCACGGACGCGGTCGGTGGTCGGACGCAGCCCTGGGCTATTCGGTACCGGCAGTTTTCGTCCACGCCATTGGCCGCCGATAATGCGGATCTGCCCGGCCGCAGCCTGAGGCGGTTTTTTGGCCGACGCCCGGGGCGATATTCTTGTCATAGATTTGCTTTATTTCTTTCTGGGGCGGTGAAGGCCGCACAAGTTAACGAAAAGTTGCCTCTATTCTACCGGTGAGACGCGCCGGGGGAAACGGTAAAACTTTGTTGCCTGATTTCACAGCGGAAAGCATACCGGATGCGTGTTGCTGCGCGAGGGAAAGTGATAGACTCGGCGGAATAATTGTCAGTATAAGCAAGCCTTCGGTACGGAGTAGAGTCATAACATGGCAAAAGATAAGAAACGCGGGTTTTTCTCCTGGCTGGGCTTCGGCCAGAAAGAAGAAGAGCAACAGCAACCTGAAACGTCGGTAGAACCGGCGGAAAATCAGGCCGTGGAGACACCGGCTGAACCGGTTGCTCCCAAGCTGGATGACCAGCTTCCCGCCCAGGAATCTGAACCTGCCGCCTCCGTAGAGACCCCTGGCGAATGGGACGGCAGCCTGACCGGCGAACATATCGCCGAAAGCGTGCCGGTGGTTACCGAGCACCCTACAGCGGCAGAAACGCTGGCGGAAGAGATTGTTATCCTTACCGAACAGGTGGCGGCAGAGCAACAACCTGCGGTAGTAGAGGAGATCGCCGAGGTTGAGCCTGAACCGGTTGTTGTGGTTGAACCGGAAGTGATTGAGCCTGAACCTGAGGTGCTGACGCCAGAGCCGGTTATCGAGGTTGAGCCAGAACCGGTTGCTGTGATTGAACCGGAAGTGGTCGAGCCTGAACCTGAGGTGATTGCGCCAGAGCCAGAGCTTCTGCCGGCCAGCGTGGCGCTGGAGCCGATTATCATCGCCCCGGCCATTATTGAAGAGATTGAAGAACAGCAACCTGAGCTGCTGGCCCCTGCGGTGACTCAGGAACAGGAACGTCCGACCAAAGAAGGCTTCTTTGCCCGCCTGAAGCGCAGCCTGGTGAAAACCAAGCAGAATCTGGGTTCCGGTTTTATCGGTCTGTTTCGTGGCAAGAAAATCGATGACGATCTGTTTGAAGAACTGGAAGAACAGCTGCTGATTGCCGACGTCGGCGTAGAAACCACGCGTAAAATCATTACCTCCCTGACCCAACACGCCAGCCGCAAGCAGTTGAAAGATGCTGAGGCGTTGTACGGCAAGCTGAAGGAGGAAATGTCTGAAATTCTGACTAAAGTTGAACAGCCGCTGGATGTTAGTGGTAAAACCCCGTATGTCATTCTGATGGTTGGGGTGAACGGCGTGGGTAAAACCACCACCATCGGTAAGCTGGCCCGCCAGTTCCAGGCGGAAGGCAAATCGGTGATGCTGGCAGCGGGGGATACCTTCCGTGCGGCAGCGGTGGAGCAGTTACAGGTGTGGGGCGAACGTAACCGTATTCCGGTAATCGCGCAGCAAACTGGCGCAGACTCCGCCTCGGTGATTTTCGATGCCGTACAGGCCGCCAAGGCGCGCGGTATCGACGTACTGCTGGCCGATACGGCAGGGCGTCTGCAGAACAAGGCGCACCTGATGGAAGAGCTGAAGAAGATCGTCCGCGTTATGAAAAAACTGGACGACCAGGCCCCCCATGAGGTTATGCTGACTCTTGATGCCAGCACCGGACAAAATGCGGTCAGCCAGGCGAAATTATTTAATGAAGCCGTAGGCTTAACCGGTATCACACTGACTAAACTGGACGGTACCGCCAAGGGCGGGGTGATCTTTGCCATTGCCGATCAGTTCGCTATCCCGATTCGCTATATCGGCGTTGGGGAAGGCATCGAAGATTTGCGGCCGTTTAAGGCTGACGATTTTATTGAGGCACTTTTTGCCCGAGAGGATTAATACGGATGATTCGCTTTGAACAGGTCAGTAAAGCTTATCTGGGCGGACGGCAGGCACTGCAGGGGGTAGATTTCCATCTGCGCCCGGCAGAGATGGCGTTTCTGACCGGCCATTCCGGCGCGGGTAAAAGTACCCTGCTGAAACTGATTTGTGGCATTGAACGGCCGAGCGCCGGCCATATCTGGTTTGGTGGTCACGACATCAGTCGCCTGAGAAACAGTGAGGTGCCGTTCCTGCGTCGTCAGATCGGCATGATTTTCCAGGATCACCATCTGCTGCTGGATCGTACGGTGTATGACAACGTGGCGATGCCGCTGATTATCGCCGGTGCCAGTACCGAAGACATCCGCCGTCGCGTTTCTGCTGCGCTGGACAAGGTCGGGCTGCTGGATAAGGCGAAAAACTTCCCGATCCAGCTTTCTGGTGGTGAGCAACAGCGTGTGGGCATTGCCCGTGCGGTGGTGAACAAACCGGCGGTGCTGCTGGCGGATGAGCCAACCGGTAACCTGGATGATGCGCTGTCGGAAGGCATTCTGCGCCTGTTTGAAGAATTTAACCGTGTTGGTGTGACCGTGCTGATGGCCACCCATGACACCGGGCTGATTGCCCGTCGCAATTACCGCACTCTGCGCCTGAGCCAGGGTCGTATGGCTGGAGGAGCGCATCATGGCGAATAACGCAAAAACCGCCAAGAGCAAAGCGCTGCGCGGTGGCTGGCGTGAACAATGGCGTTACGCCTGGATGAACGCCATCAAGGATATGCTGCGCCAACCCTTGGCAACGCTGCTGACGGTAATGGTGATTGCCATCTCCCTGACACTGCCGAGCGTATGTTACATCGTCTGGAAAAACGTCAGTACCGCCGCGACCCAATGGTACCCAACGCCGCAGTTGACGGTTTATCTGGATAAATCCCTCGATGACGACGCGGCGGTGAAAGTGCTCGACGCCATCAAGGCGGAAGCCGGCGTAGAGAAAGTGAATTACCTGTCGCGTGAAGAGGCCCGGGGCGAATTCCGCAACTGGTCCGGCTTTGGCGGCGCACTGGACATGCTGGAAGAGAACCCGTTACCGGCGGTCGCCATTATCACGCCAAAAATGAGTTTCCAAAGTTCCGACACCCTCAACACCCTGCGCGATCGCGTGGCAGCGGTACAGGGTGTGGATGAGGTAAGGATGGATGACAGCTGGTTTGCCCGCCTGGCGGCGCTGACTGGACTGGTGGGCCAGGTGGCTGCGATGATCGGCGTGCTGATGATTGTGGCGGTGTTCCTGGTGATTGGCAACAGCGTGCGGCTGAGCATCTTCAGCCGTCGTGACACCATCAACGTGATGAAGCTGATCGGTGCGACCGACGGCTTTATCCTGCGGCCGTTCCTGAACGGCGGGGCTATGCTGGGTTTCTTTGGCGCATTGCTGTCGTTGCTGTTATCCGGCGGGATGGTGTGGCGTCTGGAGTCGGTGGTCACCGGCGTGGCCAAGGTCTTTGGCACCACCTTTACTCTGCATGGGTTGGGTTGGGATGAAGCGCTGTTACTGCTGATTGTCTCCGCGATGATCGGCTGGATCGCCGCCTGGCTGGCGACGGTGCAACATTTACGTCGATTTACACCACAATAAAGTTTTTTTGGTATACTCTTCTTCTGCTGCTCCGAGCGTGTTGCGGGAGAAGAGTTACCGGCACCAACCCAAGCACCACCCAGTCTCTTCTTTGCGCACAAATTCCCTATCGGCCTGAGTCTTCGTCACGTATTGTCATGCACAATGTGATCGAAAAACTGTGAACTAATAGGGCGGAACACGGTCAAAATCTGCAGCAAAATGTTATGGTGCCCGGCGTGTGGACCGCTTTTGCAATAGCAACTGCCGTAGAATCAATCATTTCCCCGCCGTGATAATCACCTGCATGACCTGTTTTTTTCAAGAGAGGGTTTGAATGACCAAAGAAATGCAAACTTTAGCTTTAGTGCCCCTGGGCAGTTTGGAAGCCTATGTTCGGGCCGCCAACACCTATCCGATGCTGACAGCAGAGGAAGAGCGGGAGCTGGCTGAACGGCTGCATTATCAGGGCGATCTGGAAGCCGCTAAGCAGCTCATCCTGTCTCACCTGCGCTTTGTCGCTCATATTGCCCGGAATTACTCTGGTTACGGCCTGCCGCAGGCGGACCTGATCCAGGAAGGTAATATCGGCCTGATGAAAGCGGTTCGCCGCTTCAACCCAGAGGTTGGGGTGCGTCTGGTTTCCTTTGCGGTGCACTGGATCAAGGCAGAAATTCACGAGTACGTACTGCGCAACTGGCGTATCGTTAAAGTTGCTACCACCAAGGCACAGCGCAAGCTGTTCTTTAACCTGCGTAAAACCAAGCAGCGTCTGGGCTGGTTTAATCAGGACGAAGTGGAACTGGTGGCCCGTGAATTGGGCGTGACCAGCAAGGACGTGCGCGAGATGGAGTCCCGTATGGCGGCACAGGATATGACTTTCGATCCAACGCCGGACGACGACGCCCGTGAAGGCCAGTCGATGGCACCAGTGCTGTACCTGCAGGATAAAAGCTCTGATTTTGCCGAAGGTATCGAAGAAGATAACTGGGAAAGCAACGCCGCAGACAAACTGGCCTATGCGATGGAAGGCCTGGACGAGCGTAGCCAGCACATCATTCGTGCCCGTTGGCTGGACGACGACAATAAGTCCACGCTGCAAGAGCTGGCCGATCAGTACGGTGTTTCTGCTGAGCGTGTACGCCAGCTAGAAAAGAACGCCATGAAGAAACTGAAAATGGCGATCGAAGCCTAATCCCGCGTAAGCGTTAAAAAGCCCGGCTAGCCGGGCTTTTTTGTGCCTGAAATTCGGCGTTATGGCGCAACGGCGGCGAAGTCCGGTGCCGGGCAGCTATAGCCAAACTTGTTGGCCCAAGGGTAACGAGTCCCTGTGTTGATATAGCGCTGGTACAATGCCTGACCGGTTTTTGCATCACGTTTAATCACCCAACTGGCGGCATTACACAGCACGGCAGCATAGGCTTGGCTTTTAGGCGGCAGCAAATCGGCCGCCTGCTGGGCCAGTGTGACGGCCTGCCAACGATAATGCAGGAAGCGATTATCCTGCGGTGGCAATGCAGCTTTGGCCCGCACGGCCTCTGCGCTGCTGATCCAACTCTTATGCTTTAGTTCACGGGTATCAAAGGCATCCCCCAGATAGGAATAGCCCGCGTCATAAATCGCGTAATCCGGCGTCATCTCATAACCGGTGAACGCTAACCCCTGGGTGCGAAGCAGCGTTGCTGCCTGATAATAGGCTTGGGCGCGCGCCAGTTTATCGGTGGTTTTGTCCTGAGCCGTTTTCAGCTTATCGGCGTACTGTTGCGCCACCTGGCGATAGTTAGGGATGTCAAAATAACCCATGGCCTCTTGAGGACGTCCGGCGCGCATCAGCCGCCGCGCCAGCAGTTCGCGCAATTGCACTTCCGGCGTGAGGGGCTGGCCGTTGTATTCGTCCGGATTGACCGGTTTCAGCGGTGTGGTCGGCGCTGGCGCATGCTTATCGACAAAGCCTTTCAGTTCGTCGACGGTCAGCACCCGTTCGGCCACGTCGGCGACGTCCGCCCAATAAAGCGCTTTGCCGCGATACAGGAAATCCATCGCCTGCAGATAGTCACCGCGATCCAACGCCAGGATCGCCTGTTCCCCGGCCACCCGACACTCGGGGACGATAGTTTCCGGCGTAAAGTCTGCATTGCGCTGCTCGCCCCAGCTTTCACTGGATGGGAAAGCTGCCGCCGCTTTGGCGTAGTCTGCGGTCGCGGCCTTAACATCACCGTCACGCAGCGCCATCTTGGCGCGCAGCCACCAGGCCAGACCGCTGTCACCGGCATGCTTCAGCAGGCTGGCCGCCATCGGATATTGTCCGGCGCGGTAAGCCAATGCCGCTAATCGATCGCTGCCGCTGAAGCCGCTTTTCACCGAGGCATCCAACAGCGTCAGAATTTGGCTGACGATCTGCGTTGAGCGGCTGCTGGTGCCGTCGGTGTCGGCCATTTGCAGATTACTGCTGCGGGCGAACAGTTCGATGGTCACCAGCTGTTGGATCAGCGGATCGGCAATCGCCTGTTTTAGCGCCTCGAAGTGGTCAGGGTTGACCAGATAACTGGAGACGTACTGCAGCGACAGTCCACCCTCTTGATCGCCCTGCGCCGCCTGCTGCGCATACAGCCGCGCCGCTTGAGTCACGTCATTGAGCCACAGGTGGATACGTGCCTGCTGCCCCAGGCTGCTCAGCGCCAGCTGATCCGGATCGGCCGTGCCGCTTTTCACTCGCTCAATCACCTGCTGGAAAGCCGCCAGCGCTTGCTCCAGCTGCGGTTTTGCCGGGTGTTTGGCCGTCGCAGCCGGTTCGCCACTTTCGTTCTCTGGCGTGCCGTGATCGCCCATCAGCAGTCGGCCGAGTGAGTATTGCGCTCGTAGCCCCCAATCGCCCTGTTCTGCAGCGGGTAGCGCCAATACCTGCTGGAAGTATTCGCCGGCCCGCGGATCCTGGCCGGCAAAGGCCACTGCGCCCAGTTGGTACAGGCGAGCGGCATCAGACAACCCCTGAGTATTGACCGCATCGGCCTCTTCAACGGTTTTTGCCGCGCGCATTTTGCCGATGATGATGGTTTCCGGCGATTGCGGCATGGGTTTCGGCGGCATAGGTGGCGGTGGCGCTTTCCATAACGGCAGCTGTTTATCCACGGCGACCAGGCGGCCGGCTTCAAAGGCAAAGTTGCCCTCCGGCATGTACAGCAGCGTGCCATTGCGATCGACCAGCAAACGGTTAGGGAAATCCGGCCCGCAGGCATAACTGTTAATCGGCATCGCTAACGCTGAACCGATCAGTGCAGCCAGTGGAAGGGTGCGAGTATTAAGGTGTGACAAGGGTGCCTCCTGGCGTCAGTTGTTGGCAGCGTAGCCAGCCCAGTGGCCGGGATTGCCCGGCACGCAGTTGGTCGCCGCTAATCAGGACAAAGCGTTGCCGTTGAGGCTCACTTTCCAGCCGGTAATTGCCCGCGGCATCCCCCGCCAGGCACTCGCTGGCGGTGATGACGATTTCATGGGGCAGCGGGGCGTCAACCGGCCCGTTATTATGAATTATCAGATCATTCAACCCATTTTGCTGTGGCTGAGGGCTAAATTTTACCTGCCAGTTGACGCTGAGCGGCCGGTTTTCTATCACTGCCCGCAGCGTAGCCAATGACCAGGCGCGACGATCTTCCGCCAGCGGTAGCCGGAACCAGATAATGCCACGCAGGTGCGGCATGGCCTGCGCGTTCAGCTGATGCAGAAAATCAGCCACCTGTTGCGGCGCGACCGTCAGCTCGCGTGAAGTGCCTGCGACGCGCAGCGAGGCTTCGCTTTCAACCTGCGCGCCTTGCGCGTCAAACCCCACCAGACCCATGCCATAGGCGGGCAATGCCACCCGAAAGGGTTTTTGCGTGATTTTCGCGTACTGTGTTACCCAGCGCAGTGCCAACGGGCCGGAAAATAACCCTTGCTGAGGAGACAGCACCGCATGCACCTGCAGTACCGAACTGTCCACCTGTTGTAATACACCCGGCAACGCTGCGGAGCCGATCCAGGCCGGTAAGGCGGTAATGCCCAGTTGCAGTGAGTGAGGGAGCTGTTGACGCAGTCGCTGGAGGAAATGCTGATAATCAGGCAGACGTGCGGTGGCGGCGTCATGGTCTATTTCAACGCCGACGACCTGCAGCCCGGCGGCCTGCCATTGTTGCACCTGTTTTAGCAGGCGCTGGCGAATGGCGGGCTCATCCAACTGCGCCAGTTGCCCGTCCAGACGTGCCACCAACCACAGCGGGCGGTCCTCTTGTTTCAGTAACGGCAAATTGACCGGGATCTCACGCCAGCCTTCACGCGGATGCACCTGCAAACCCAGCACCCGCAATGCAGGGAACAGATCGCGGCTTTGCGCCAACGCCAGTGCATGTTGCGGCGTCCAGACCCGTTGCCAGACGTAGACCTGGTTATCCCTGGTCTGCGGTAACTGCAGTGCCTGCTGACGGCCGCCGAACCAGGCGGTCGATGCCAGGGCCAGCATTAATAACGCCATTAGCCTGCGTTTCATTGCTGCCAGAGTTCGCCTTGCTGTGTGAACCCGCAGGCGCGCATAAAGTTATCCACTTCACCGCGTTCGCGTGGCGTCAGACCGGCGGTAGAAAGCTGCCAGTGCGTTATCTGCGGCAGGTGGCGCTGGGCGTCCTGTACCAGATACAGCCCGACACCGCGGCGGCGCGTCACTTCGCGCACCAGTAAATCCTGCAACTTGGCGTGATCACCGTTCAGCTCGATTTTCACCGCGCCCAGCAGGCGTTCGTTGAAGCGAGCGGCAAACAGCGCTTTATCGCCGCTAAGCCAGCTTTCCCACTGTTCCGGCTGCTGATGCGGCCAGATTTTGCCAAGGTCGATAAGGTCTTGTGGGGACAGCGTGGTTAATCGCTCAATAGTCAGTTTCATGCAGGATTTCCGAACGGCTAATCGATGCCGACAGTGTAATAGATCTTGCGCAGAGCGATGTGTAAGTTTTTCTGTACGATTACTGCGCGAAATGTTTTTTGCAAGACGCATTTTCCGAGTAAATATGTAGTGAATCGATCGAGAACCAGCATAACGCGCTGCGCCTGATGCTAAACAGCGCAGATTTAATCCGGATTTTATGCTGTTTACACCGCTTGTTCCTGATTGTGCAAGTTGATTTGCAGCAGAAAATTCCTGTTTAATGGCATGAAAAATAAAGTCTTATTAGAAAATATTGCCATGAAAACACCTAAATCATTATTACTTATGAATAAAAGCAGTAAATAAGGGTCAGGTGCAGGCAAACACAACAGGTACGTTCACAACGACAGATGGGGATTTGCGGATGAAATTAACAAAAGGTAAGGCGCTGTTGGCAGGTTGTATCGCGATGGCTATCGGGCATGCGGCAATGGCCAAAGACATTAAGGTTGCGATCGTCGGGGCGATGTCAGGGCCGGTCGCACAGTATGGTGACATGGAGTTCACCGGTGCCCGTCAGGCGATTGCCGACATCAATGCCAAGGGTGGTATCAAGGGCGATAAGCTGGTCGCCGTGGAATACGATGACGCCTGTGACCCGAAACAGGCGGTAGCGGTGGCCAACAAGGTGATCAACGACGGTATCCGTTATGTGATTGGCCACCTGTGCTCTTCCTCGACGCAGCCGGCTTCCGATATTTATGAAGATGAAGGTGTGATCATGATTACCCCGGCGGCCACCAACGCCGATCTGACCACCCGCGGTTACAAGATGATCATGCGCACCACCGGCCTGGACTCCGATCAGGGCCCGACGGCGGCCAAGTACATTCTCAGTGAGATCAAACCCAAGCGCATTGCGGTGATCCACGATAAACAACAGTACGGCGAAGGTCTGGCGCGCTCGGTGCGTGACAGCCTGAAAAAACAGGGTACCGACGTGGTGATGTTTGAAGGCATCACCGCCGGCGATAAAGATTTCTCCACTCTGGTGGCGCGTCTGAAGAAAGAGAACGTCGATTTTGTTTACTTCGGCGGTTACTACCCGGAAATGGGTCAGATCTTGCGCCAGGCCAAACAGGCCGGCCTGACCACCCGCTTTATGGGGCCAGAGGGCGTGGGCAACTCCTCACTGTCTAATATCGCCGGTGCCGCTTCTGAAGGCATGCTGGTGACCTTGCCGAAACGCTACGATCAGGTTCCGGCCAACAAACCTGTAGTGGATGCGCTGAAAGCCAAGAAACTGGATCCGACCGGTCCGTTCGTCTGGACGACTTACGCCGCACTGCAATCTCTGACCACCGGGATGGAGCGCAGCGGCAGCCAGGAGCCGGCCGACATCGTCAAGGATCTGAAAACCGGCAAGCCGGTGGACACCGTGATGGGGCCGCTGAGCTGGGATGACAAGGGCGATCTGAAAGGCTTCGAGTTCGGCGTGTTCGAGTGGCATGCAGACGGCACATCAACACCGATTAAATAATATACCCGTTATACTTGAAGCTGTATCTGTGTTGGCTGCATCCGCGCACCCCAGTCACTTAGCTGGCTAAGCTCCTGGGGGTTTACGGCCTTGCCGCCTTGATACAACTCCAATTATTTAGGGTATACCCTTTGTCTTTCACGTTGCAGCGTTGTTGATTGCAACGTGAAATTCATTGGCAATAAGCATTGTTACTGATGTTTATTCCAAGCAGTTATAGCTATGTAGCCAAGGGTTAGAGTATGTCAGAGCAGGTTCTCTATTTTCTGCAGCAGATGTTCAACGGCGTCACGTTGGGCAGCACCTATGCATTGATCGCCATCGGTTACACCATGGTCTACGGCATCATCGGCATGATCAACTTCGCCCACGGCGAGGTGTATATGATCGGCAGCTATGTCTCCTTTATTGTTATCGCCGCCCTGATGATGGTGGGTATCGACGTTAGTTGGCTGCTGATTGGCGCCGGTTTCCTGGTGTCGATCGTCATTGCCAGCGCCTACGGCTGGAGTATTGAGCGGGTGGCCTACAAGCCGGTGCGCAACTCCAAACGTCTGATCGCGCTGATCTCCGCCATCGGGATGTCGATATTCCTGCAAAACTACGTCAGCCTGACGCAGGGCTCGCGCGATCTGGCGCTGCCAAGCCTGGTCACCGGCCAGTGGGTGTTGGGTGAAAGCAACGGCTTTGCCGCCACCATCACCACCATGCAGTTGATTATCTGGGTCGTCACCTTCCTGGCGATGCTGGCGCTGACGATATTTATTCGTTATTCGCGCATGGGCCGCGCTTGCCGTGCCTGCGCGGAAGATTTGAAGATGGCCAGCCTGCTGGGTATCAATACCGATCGGGTAATCTCGCTGACCTTCGTGATTGGCGCGGTGATGGCGGCGGTGGCCGGCGTGCTGTTGGGCCAGTTCTACGGGGTGATCAACCCGTACATCGGCTTTATGGCCGGTATGAAAGCCTTTACCGCGGCCGTGCTGGGCGGCATCGGCAGCATTCCCGGCGCGATGATTGGCGGCCTGGTACTGGGCGTGGCGGAAGCGCTGACCTCAGCCTACCTGAGCACCGAATATAAAGACGTGGTGTCGTTCGCGCTGCTGATCGTGGTGTTGTTGATCATGCCAACCGGCATCCTTGGACGCCCGGAGGTTGAGAAGGTATGAAACTCAATCTGCTCAATGCGTTGATCGCCACCCTGGTGCTGTTTGTGATGGCCTCATTCCTGATGGGGATGCAACTGAGTCTCGACGGTACCAAACTGGTGGTGCATGGCGCGGCGGAAGTCCGCTGGATGTGGATCGGCATTGGCTGCGTCATCGTGTTCTTTTTCCAGTTACTGCGGCCGCTGATGCAGCAGGGGCTGAAAAAAATCTCCGGCCCTTCATTCGTCTTACCGAGCTTTGATGGCACCACCGCGCGTCAGAAGCTGCTGGCCGCGGCGATCATTGTTGCCGCCGTTGCCTGGCCGTTCCTGGTGTCGCGTGGCACTGTGGATATCGCCACCCTGACGTTGATCTACGTGATGCTGGGTCTGGGCCTGAACGTGGTTGTGGGGCTGTCCGGTCTGCTGGTGCTGGGTTACGGCGGTTTTTACGCCATTGGCGCTTACACCTACGCGCTGCTGAACCACTATTACGGCCTCGGCTTCTGGGAAAGCCTGCCGTTGGCGGGCATAGTGACCGCCATCTTTGGTTTTCTGCTCGGTTTCCCGGTGCTGAGACTGCGCGGCGATTACCTGGCGATTGTGACGTTGGGCTTCGGTGAGATCGTGCGCATCCTGTTGCTGAACAATACCGAGATCACCGGCGGACCGAACGGCATCAGCCAGATCCCTAAACCGACCTTCTTTGGGCTGGAGTTCAACCGCAGCCTGCGTGACGGCGGCTGGGACACCTTCCATAACTTCTTTGGTCTGAAATACGATCCGAGCGATCGCATCGTGTTTTTGTATCTGGTGGCACTGCTGTTGGTGGTTCTGACGTTGTTTGTGATTAACCGTCTGCTGCGCATGCCGCTGGGCCGTGCCTGGGAAGCGCTGCGCGAAGATGAAATCGCCTGCCGTTCACTGGGCCTTAACCCGACCAAAATCAAACTGACCGCCTTCACCATCAGCGCCGCCTTCGCCGGGTTTGCCGGCACGCTGTTTGCTGCGCGTCAGGGCTTTGTCAGCCCGGAATCCTTTACCTTCGTCGAGTCGGCCTTCGTGTTGGCGATTGTGGTATTGGGTGGCATGGGGTCGCAGTTTGCGGTGATCCTGGCGGCGATTCTGCTGGTGGTGTCGCGCGAACTGATGCGTGATCTGAACGAATACAGCATGTTGTTGCTGGGTGCCCTGATGGTGCTGATGATGATTTGGCGGCCGCAAGGGCTGCTGCCGATGAAACGGCCACAGCTCAAACTGAAAGCGGCAGATATCCACGCGGGCAAAGGAGAGCAGGCATGAGTGTGCAACCTTTGCTGAAGGTCGAAGGGTTGTCGATGCGTTTCGGCGGCCTGCTGGCGGTCAATAATGTGGCGCTGGAGCTGAATGAAGGCGAAATTGTTTCGCTGATTGGCCCGAACGGTGCCGGAAAAACCACGGTGTTTAACTGCCTGACCGGCTTCTACCGCCCGACTGGCGGCACCATCAAACTGCGCGAACGTCACCTGGAAGGGTTGCCCGGCCAGACGATTGCTCGCATGGGTGTGGTGCGGACTTTCCAACACGTGCGGCTGTTTCGTGAAATGACGGTGATCGAAAACCTGTTGGTCGCGCAGCATCAGCATCTGAAAAGCGGCGTCTTCGCCGGCCTGCTAAAAACGCCGGCTTTCCGTCGCGCCGAAGCCGATGCGCTGGATCGTGCTGCGGTGTGGTTGCAGCGGGTTGGCCTGCTGGAGATGGCTAACCGCTCGGCGGGTAACCTGGCTTACGGGCAACAGCGGCGGCTGGAGATTGCACGCTGCATGGTCACCCGGCCGGAACTGCTGATGCTGGACGAGCCGGCGGCGGGGCTGAACCCGAAGGAAACCGACGAACTGGACCACCTGATTGTCGAACTGCGTAATCAGCATAAGGTGTCGGTACTGTTGATTGAACACGATATGAAGCTGGTGATGGGCATTTCCGACCGCATCTACGTGGTGAACCAGGGCACGCCGCTGGCGCAGGGCACCCCGGCAGAAATCCGTAACAACCCGGACGTGATCCGGGCTTATCTGGGCGAATAATTTATGTTGTCATTTAATCAGGTATCCGCCCATTACGGCAAAATCCAGGCGCTGCATCAGGTCAGCCTGAACATTAAGCAGGGCGAGATAGTTACGCTGATCGGCGCTAACGGCGCCGGTAAAACCACGCTGCTCGGCACGCTGTGCGGGGAACCTCGCGCCAGCGAAGGCAGCATCACCTTCCTCGATCAGGACATCACCCAGTGGCAGACCTCGCGCATCATGCGTGAGGCGGTGGCTATTGTGCCGGAAGGACGGCGGGTGTTTTCGCGCATGACGGTGGAAGAGAATCTGGCGATGGGCGGTTTTTTTGCCGACCGTCAGCAGTATCAGCAACGCATCGAGCGGGTGTTCGAGCTGTTTCCACGCCTGCTGGAACGCCGTGCTCAGCGCTCCGGCACCATGTCCGGCGGTGAGCAACAGATGTTGGCGATCGGTCGTGCGCTGATGAGCCAGCCGAAGTTACTGTTGCTCGACGAACCCTCCCTGGGGTTGGCACCGATTATTATTCAGCAGATTTTTGACATCATTCAGCAACTGCGCGAAGAAGGAATGACCATCTTCCTGGTGGAGCAAAACGCCAATCAGGCACTGAAACTGGCAGATCGTGGTTATGTACTGGAAAACGGCCGCGTGGTGTTGGAAGATACGGGAGCCGCATTGTTAGCAAACGAAGCAGTACGGTCGGCGTATCTGGGCGGCTGAAATACCCGTCTAAGCGGTAGGGGGCGAATATATTCGCCCCGAGTGACTCGGGCGCAGTGTACAGCGCCCCTACAAAGTTTTTAACGATTACGAGAAGAAGAAGAAATGAACACAGAAGGGTTACTCGCGCAGCGCATCGTAAAAGTAAAAAGCTCGGCAATCCGTGAATTGCTCAAGCACAGTAAGATGGAAAACGTCATTTCGCTGGCGGGCGGCATCCCCTCTGATGCCCTGTTTGATTTCGAAGGTTTGAGCATCGCCACTCATCAGGCGATCACCGAGCAACCGAAAAGTGCCTTCCAGTATGGTCTGACCGAAGGCAGCCCGGTACTGCGTGAGCGCATCTGCGAACTGTGCGCCCAGCGTGGTGTTTCTGCCACTGCCGAAGAAGTGATGGTCACGGCAGGATCTCAGCAGGCGCTGGACCTGGTGATGCGTGCCATCGTCAACCCGGGCGACGTGTTTGTGGTGGAGCGTCCGACCTATCTGGCGGCGTTACAGACGCTGGAGCTGGCGGAAGCCAACATCATGTCGGTGTCGTCCGACAGCGATGGCATGGTGGTCGAAGAGCTGGCCGAGCTGCTGAAAACCCAGCGTATCAAGGGCGTGTATGTGGTGCCGAACTTTGGCAACCCGAGCGGTATCACCCTGAGTACAGCCCGTCGCGAGCTGTTGGTGAAGCTGGCCGCAGAGCACAATTTCCTGATCATCGAAGATGACCCGTACGGCGAACTGCGCTTTACCGAAGAGCGTAACGCCACGCTGCACCAGATTTCCCAGCAGGTGCTGGGTCATACCGATAACATTATCTACACCTCGACCTTCTCCAAGATCCTGGCACCGGGCCTGCGCCTGGGCTGGGCAATTCTGCCGCCGTTCCTGCTGCATAAAGTGGCGATCATCAAGCAGGCGGCGGATCTGCACGCCAGCGCGCTGTCGCAGAGCATCGTAGAATGTTACCTGGGGCTGGATCGCCTGCCGACGCAGATCGAAAAGATCCGCGCAGCCTACAAGCAAAAAGGTGAGATCCTGGCCGGATTGGTGGAGCAAGAGCTGGGCGACCACATCAGCTTTGATATGCCGAAGGGCGGTATGTTCCTGTGGGCGCGTTTCCGTCAGCCGTTTAACGCCACAGAATGGCTGAAAACCACTCTGCAGCAGGGCGTGGTCTTCGTGCCGGGGGAATACTTCTTCTCTGACAATCCGGATCGCTCGACCTTCCGCCTGTCGTTCGCTACCGCCACTGAACAGCAGATGCAAGAAGCCGTTGCCCGCCTGCGTCGTTCACTGTAATCCCCACGGCGGCGGGGCACTTTTCCCCACCGCCGACATCAAACCGCAATCTGCACTTCACTCTCCCGTCATATGGCTGTCATCTAACGGTTATATTTCTGTCATCCGAGCATGGCATGTTATCCC
Organism: Serratia proteamaculans; assembly: GCF_008830365.1. Classification (GTDB taxonomy): domain Bacteria; phylum Pseudomonadota; class Gammaproteobacteria; order Enterobacterales; family Enterobacteriaceae; genus Serratia; species Serratia proteamaculans. The sequence goes on from NZ_WBKI01000009.1 coordinate 107,830, forward strand.
CGTCATCTTTCAAGCCGCAGCGTTGTTGCCTGCCCTGATGTTTCCCTGTCACTTAGTTAACTAAGCTCCGAGGGATCCATCAGGTTGCCGCCTGGCTGCGACTTGAAAGCTATAGGGGAACGCTTCCGAACAAGAATTGATTCTTTTCGCTCACGCGCTTATTACACCAGCTTTTTTCAGGAGTTAGGCATGCTCACCTACGCTATTCGCAAAACTACGCTGTGCGTCGCGTTGACCCTGGCGGTCAGCACTCAGGCACTGGCGGCGACCGAGATCCCGTTCTGGCATTCGATGGAGGGTGAATTGGGTAAAGAAGTGGATTCCCTGGCGGAGCGCTTTAACCAGTCGCACACCGACGTCAAAATTGTCCCGGTTTATAAAGGTAACTACGAACAGAGCCTGGCGGCGGGCATTGCAGCCTACCGCTCCGGTAAAGCACCGGCGATCCTGCAGGTGTACGAGGTGGGCACGGCAACCATGATGGCCAGCAAGGCAATCAAGCCGGTGTATGAGGTGTTTAAAGACGCCGGTATCAACTTTGACGAGTCGGTGTTCGTGCCGACGGTGTCCGGTTACTACACCGACAACAAGAGCGGCCACCTGCTGTCTCAGCCGTTCAACAGCTCTACCCCGGTGCTGTATTACAACAAAGACGCCTTCAAAAAAGCCGGCTTGAACCCGGACCAGCCGCCAAAAACCTGGCAGGAACTGGCGGCGGACACCGCCAAACTGCGTGCAGCCGGTATGAAGTGTGGCTACGCCAGCGGCTGGCAGGGCTGGATCCAACTCGAGAACTTCAGCGCCTGGCATGGGGTGCCGTTCGCCACGGAGAACAACGGTTTCGGGGGAGCCAGCGCCAAGCTGGAATTCAACAAGCCGCTGCAGGTCAAGCACATCCAACTGCTGGAAGAGATGAACAAGAAGGGTGATTTCACCTATTTCGGCCGTAAAGACGAATCCACCGAGAAGTTCTATAGCGGTGATTGCGCCATTACTACTGCGTCATCCGGCTCTCTGGCGGATATCAAGCATTACGCCAAGTTCAACTACGGCGTGGGCATGATGCCGTACGATGCCGATGCCAAAAATGCACCGCAGAACGCCATTATCGGTGGTGCCAGCCTGTGGGTGATGAACGGCAAAGATGCCGCCACCTACAAAGGCGTAGCCGAGTTCCTGCAGTATCTGGCACAGCCGGAAATTGCCGCCGAATGGCACCAGAAGACCGGCTATCTGCCGATCACCACCGCCGCTTACGATCTGACCAAGCAACAGGGCTTCTACGACAAGAACCCAGGGGCGGACGTGGCGACGCGTCAAATGCTGAACAAGCCGCCATTGCCGTTCACCAAGGGGTTGCGCCTGGGCAATATGCCGCAGATCCGTACCGTGGTGGATGAAGAGTTGGAAGGTGTGTGGACCGGCAAGAAAACGCCACAGCAGGCACTGGACGCTGCCGTACAGCGTGGTGACGTGTTGCTGCGTCGCTTCGAGTCCCAGACCAAGTAGCGTCAACCGGGACTCCGTTCCGGCGAACGACACCGATCCACCCCCTCTCCCCTGGGAGAGGGCCGGGGTGAGGGGCTCAGTCAGCCCTTCCCCCATATTAACGGTTAACCCCTATGTCATCTTCCCGTCCCGGTTTCGGCTGTAGCTGGTTGCCCTACGTATTGGTGCTGCCGCAACTGTTGATCACCGCAATCTTCTTCCTGTGGCCCGCCGGCGAGGCACTGTGGTATTCGGTGCAGAGCCTCGATCCCTTCGGCCTGTCCAGCCAGTTTGTCGGGCTGGATAACTTTACCCAACTGTTCCAGGACCCTTACTACCTCGATTCGTTTTACACCACGCTGATTTTCAGTTTCCTGGTGGCGGGTATCGGGCTGGTTGTGTCGTTGTTCTTCGCTGCGTTAGTGGATTACGTGCTGCGCGGCAGCCGGATCTACCAGACGCTGATGATCCTGCCTTACGCCGTGGCGCCCGCGGTGGCGGCGGTGCTGTGGATTTTCCTGTTTAACCCCGGTCTGGGGTTGATTACCCATTTCCTCAGCGGCTTGGGCTACAACTGGAACCACGCGCAGAACAGTGGGCAGGCGATGTTCCTGGTGGTGCTGGCTTCGGTATGGCAACAAATCAGCTATAACTTCCTGTTTTTCCTGGCGGCATTACAGTCCATTCCGCGCTCGCTGGTGGAAGCGGCGGCCATCGACGGTGCCGGGCCGGTGCGGCGTTTCTTCAATCTGGTGTTGCCGTTGATCACGCCGGTGAGCTTCTTCCTGCTGGTGGTGAATCTGGTGTACGCCTTCTTCGACACCTTCCCGGTGATCGATGCCGCGACCGGCGGCGGGCCGGTGCAGTCCACGACCACGCTGATCTACAAGATCTACCGCGAAGGCTTTGCCGGTCTGGACTTGTCCAGCTCTGCGGCGCAGTCGGTGATCCTGATGCTGTTGGTGATTGGCCTGACGGTGATCCAGTTCCGTTTTGTCGAACGTAAGGTGCGTTACCAATGATTGAGAACCGACGCGGGCTTGATATCTTCAGCCACGTAATGCTGATTATCGGTGTGCTGGTGGTGCTGTTCCCGCTGTACGTGGCCTTTGTCGCCGCCACACTGGACGACAAACAGGTGTTCCAGGTGCCGATGACCCTGATCCCGGGCGGCCACCTGTGGGAAAACATCAGCAATATCTGGCAGGGTGGCGTGGGTAATCTCAAGGTGCCGTTTTCGCTGCTGCTGTTGAACAGCGTGATCATGGCGCTGGCGATCACCTTTGGCAAAATCCTGGTGTCGGTGCTGTCGGCCTACGCCATTGTTTACTTCCGTTTCCCGCTGCGCAGCCTGTTTTTCTGGCTGATTTTCCTCACCCTGATGCTGCCGGTGGAAGTGCGTATCTTCCCGACGGTGGAGGTGATCTCCAACCTCAACCTGCTGGACAGTTACACCGGCCTGACGTTGCCGCTGATGGCTTCTGCCACCGCCACCTTCCTGTTGCGTCAGTTCTTTATGACCTTGCCGGACGAACTGCTGGAAGCCGCGCGTATTGATGGCGCGGGGCCGATGCGTTTCTTCTGGGACATTGTGCTGCCGCTGTCGAAAACCAACCTGGCGGCGCTGTTTGTCATCACCTTTATCTACGGCTGGAACCAGTACCTGTGGCCGATCCTGATCACCAGCGACGCCTCAATGGGCACCGCGGTGGCGGGGATCAAAAGCATGATCTCCACCTCCGGCGCGCCGACCCAGTGGAATCAGGTAATGGCAGCGATGATTCTGACTTTAATCCCACCGCTGGCGGTGGTTCTTCTGATGCAGCGCTGGTTTGTACGCGGCCTGGTTGATAGCGAGAAGTAACGAAATGGCAGGTTTAAAATTACAGGCAGTCACCAAGTCTTACGACGGTAAAACGCCGGTGATTAAGCAGATCGATCTCGATGTGGCGGACGGTGAGTTTATCGTGATGGTCGGCCCGTCTGGTTGCGGCAAATCGACGCTGCTGCGCATGGTCGCCGGGCTGGAACGTACCACCAGTGGCGATATTTATATCGATGGCCAACGCGTGACTGATATGGAGCCGAAAGATCGCGGCATCGCGATGGTGTTCCAGAACTATGCGCTGTATCCGCACATGAGCGTGTACGACAACATGGCCTATGGCCTGAAAATTCGCGGCTTTGGCAAACAGCATATCCAACAGCGGGTTGAAGAAGCCGCGCGCATTTTAGAACTGGAACCGCTGTTGCAGCGCAAGCCGCGTGAGCTTTCCGGCGGGCAGCGCCAGAGGGTGGCAATGGGGCGCGCTATCGTGCGTGAACCGGCGGTGTTCCTGTTTGATGAACCCTTGTCGAACCTGGATGCCAAGCTGCGTGTGCAGATGCGTCTGGAATTACAGCAACTGCACCGTCGACTGAAAACCACCAGCCTGTATGTCACGCACGATCAGGTGGAGGCGATGACGCTGGCGCAGCGGGTGATTGTGATGAACAAGGGCGTGGCAGAGCAGATTGGTACCCCAAGCGAGGTCTACCAGCGCCCGGCATCGCTGTTTGTTGCCAGCTTTATTGGCTCACCGGCGATGAATCTGTTGCCTGGCACCCTGAGTGCCGACGGCAGCCAATTGTTGCTGGCGGACGGCATGACGCTGAATTTGCCGCAGGCGAAAGCGCAGTGGGCCGGCCGGCCGTTGACGCTCGGCATCCGCCCGGAGCATATTCAACTGACTACCGAGCAACAGGGCGGCGTGCCGCTGGTGCTGCAAACGCTGGAACTGTTGGGCGCGGATAACCTGGCGCATGGGCTGTGGGGCGGTCACGGCGTGATTGCGCGGCTGTCGCATGAAACTATGCCGGCGGCGGGCAGCACGCTATATTTACAGCTGCCTGCACAGGCACTGCACTTTTTTGATACCGATAGCGGATTACGGATGGAACAATGACCACAGCCTGGCCTTATCCACACATTGTCGCCCACCGTGGCGGCGGTTCCCTGGCGCCGGAAAATACCCTGGCGGCGATCGACGTTGGCGCGCGTCACGGCCACAAAATGATTGAGTTCGACGCCAAACTGGCGCAGGACGGGCAAATCTTTCTGCTGCATGACGATACCCTGGATCGCACCAGCAATGGCTGGGGCGTGGCGGGTGAGTTGCCGTGGGACAAGCTGGTGCAACTGGATGCCGGCAATTGGTATAATTCCGCCTACAAGGGCGAGCGTTTGCCGCTGCTGGCCGAGGTGGCGGAACGCTGCCTGCAGCACGGCATGATGGCGAACATTGAAATCAAACCCACCACCGGCAGCGATGACGAAACTGGCCGGGTGGTGGCGTTGGCGGCGCGTCTGCTGTGGCAGGGACAGACCGACCCGCTGCTTTCATCATTCTCGGTTGAGGCACTTGAGGCGGCACAGCGCACGGTGCCGGAGCTGCCACGTGGCCTGCTGTTGGATCAGTGGGATGACAACTGGCCGGTGCTGACCGAACGTCTGGGCTGCGTATCGTTGCACATCAACCACAAAGAGCTGACGGAAGAGCGGGTGGCGGCGCTGAAAGCGGCGGGTTTACGCATTCTGGTTTATACCGTTAACCAACCGGCACGTGCGCGCCTGTTGTTGAACTGGGGCGTTGATTGTATTTGTACTGACCGGATAGATTTGATTGGCCCCGATTTTTCGAATGGTTAACCTGGGTTAAAAATTTGCCGCTGTTCGCTCTACCTTGCTGACAGCGGCTACGATCATCCTCATGGGCGCATCGGCGTAGCCGGCAACGGAGCCTGCGGCACCGAAGGCGTAGTGCGGTTGAACGGGTTACGTGGTTGGTTACCATTTGGCAGCAGTTGCCCGCCGTTCGGCGAATTTGGCTGCAGTTGCTGCTGATTGTTGTCGAACTGCCGCTGTTGTTGCAGGCGGCGCTGATCCAACTGCTGGTTATTCAGCATGCGCTGTTGCTGCGCTTGCTGATTGCGTTGGTTTAGAAACTGCTGTTGCGAGCTGAGCTCGGTGACGCCGTTGGCTGCGGTGGCCAACCCGGAAAGCAGTAACAGGCCGTAGAGCAGGTGATAACGCTTCATGATCTTTACCTCCGTTTTCTATTAAGACTAACCCACCGGTGAAATTTTGCCGACAGTTTGTATTTTGCACAGATGTAAACCGCCTTTTCGTCACGACCTTTCCTGCCTTCCGTTACAATCGCCCTTTGTGAATTTTTAGGGTGAACCCATCGTGCTACTTCTGGTGATTACTACCATTCTGTGGGCGTTCTCTTTCAGCCTGATTGGCGAATATCTGGCGGGTCAGGTCGACAGCTGGTTCTCGGTGCTGATGCGTATCGGCCTGGCGGCATTGGTGTTCCTGCCGTTCCTTCGCTGGCGCAACATCAAACCGAAAGTGATCCTGATGTACATGCTGGTGGGGGCCTGTCAGCTCGGCATCATGTACCTGTTCAGCTTCCGTGCTTATATGTACCTGACGGTGCCGGAATTCCTGCTGTTTACCGTGCTGACGCCGCTGTACGTCACGCTGATTTATGACCTGATCAGTGGGCAGCGCCTGCGCTGGAGCTACGTATTCAGTGCGCTGCTGGCGGTGCTGGGGGCGGCGATCATCCGTTACCACCAGCTTAGCGAGCATTTCTGGCTGGGGCTGCTGCTGGTGCAGGCGGCGAATATCAGCTTCGCCATTGGCATGGTCGGTTACAAGCGGCTGATGGAAGTGCATCCGTTGCCACAGCACACCGCATTCTCCTGGTTCTACCTGGGCGCGTTAGTGGTGGCGGTGGTGGCCTGGTGCCTGTGGGGCAATCCTCAGCAGTTGCCGACTACCAACCTGCAATGGGGCATTCTGGTGTGGCTGGGCGTAGTGGCTTCCGGGCTGGGGTATTTCATGTGGAACTACGGTGCAACGCAGGTGGATGCCGGCACGCTTGGCATCATGAATAACATGCATGTGCCCGCCGGGCTGTTGGTGAATCTGGCCATCTGGCAGCAACAGCCGCACTGGCCAAGTTTTATTATCGGTGGGGCGGTGATTGTCGCTTCGCTGTGGGTCCATCGTCGGTGGGTGGCACCCAAGATAATCAGTAAATAAACTGGGCCGCCCAAGCGCAGGCAGCCCTGATTATCAGGGTTGTGAGGCCAGCGGTTTGACGCTGGCAACACCGGCGCTTGGGCGGTCGGCATCACGCACGAAGGGCAGATGATTGCAGGCGTGCTGGCGCGCCGAACGGATAAAGGCTTCGGTTACCGCCTGGCGCTGCTCGCCATCACGTACCGCGGCATACAGACGGCTCCACAGGCCATCCCCCAGGGTTTTGGTCACCACCAGCCCCTGGCGTTCAAAACTTTCCACCACCCAATGCGGTAATGCCGCAATCCCCATCCGCGCCGACACCATCTGGATCAGCAGCAGGGTGTTATCGACGTTTTTCAGCGCCGGGCTGATGCCCGCCGGTTGCAGGAAATGACGCCAAATATCCAACCGCTGGCGCTGTACCGGATAAATCATCAGAGTTTCATCGATTAAATCTTCAGGCTCAATGTGCAGCTTGCTGGCCAACGGGTGGTCCGGCGCCAGCACCAACCGCACTTCAAAATCAAACATCGGTGAATAGTGCAGACCGCTGCGCGGTAGAATGTCGGAGGTCAGCACCACATCCAGCTCGCCCTGCTGCAATGCCGGCTGCGGGTCAAAGGTGACGCCGGACTTGAAGTCCATCACCACCTGCGGCCAGCTCTGGCGGAAGTTATCCAGCGCCGGTGTCAGCCACTGAATACAACTGTGGCACTCAATGGCGATGCGCAACGTGGCTTGATGCGGCTCGTGGCAAGTCTGCAGTGCCTGCTGGATTTGTGGCAGCACCTGCTCCGCCAACTGTAACAGGATCTCTCCCTGCGCGGTAAAGCGCAGCGGTTGGCTTTTGCGAACGAACAGCTTGAAGCCCAGACGCTGCTCCAGATCGCTGAACTGATGCGACAGAGCAGACTGCGTCTGATGGAGTTGGGCTGCCGCGGCCGCCAGCGAGCCGGTATTGCGCAGAGCCTGCAGCGTCCGTAAGTGTTTCAGTTCGATCATGAGAGTCCTTCACAGTGACAGTGAATAAATTGCGCTTGTGGTTAATACAGTACCTGCGGATTATGGATGTGTAAACATCTGGACGGCTAAATGGGGAATATGACGATGGCAATTTTAAATCACACACTCGGTTTTCCACGCGTTGGGCTACGACGTGAGCTGAAAAAAGCTCAGGAAAGCTACTGGGCAGGTAACTCAACGCAGGAAGAACTGCTGGCGGTTGGCCGCGAGCTGCGCGCTCGTCATTGGCAACAGCAACAGCAGGCCGGAGTGGATTTAGTGCCGGTCGGCGATTTCGCCTGGTACGATCATGTGTTGACCACCAGCCTGTTGCTGGGCAACGTGCCGGCGCGTCATCAGAATGCGGATGGTTCGATCGATCTGGACACGTTGTTCCGTCTGGGCCGTGGCCGCGCACCGACCGGCGAACCGGCGGCAGCGGCAGAAATGACCAAATGGTTTAACACCAACTACCACTACATAGTGCCTGAATTCCATAAGGGCCAGCAGTTCAAACTGGGCTGGACCCAATTGCTGGACGAAGTTGACGAAGCGCTGGCGCTGGGTCACAAAATCAAACCTGTACTGCTGGGGCCGGTCACTTATCTGTGGCTGGGCAAAGTGAAGGGTGAGTCGTTTGACCGCCTGTCGCTGCTGAACGATATCCTGCCGGTTTACCAGCAGGTGCTGGCCGAACTGGCGAAACGTGGCGTTGAATGGGTGCAGATCGACGAGCCTGCGCTGGTGCTGGAATTGCCGCAGGAGTGGCTGAATGCCTTCAAACCGGCTTATGACGCACTGCAGGGCCAGGTAAAACTGCTGCTGACTACCTACTTCGATAGCGTTGGCCACAATCTTGACACCCTCCGTGAGCTGCCGGTGCAGGGGCTGCACGTCGACCTGGTTGGCGGCCACGACGATATCGAGGTATTGAATAAAGCGCTGCCGAAAGAGTGGCTGCTGTCATTGGGTGTGATCAACGGACGCAACGTCTGGCGCGCCGATCTGAGCAGCTGGTTTGAGCGTTTGCAGCCATTAGTGGGCAGCCGCCCGCTGTGGATCGGGACTTCTTGTTCACTGCTGCACAGCCCAATCGATCTGAGCGTGGAAACCCGCCTGGATGAAGAAGTGAAAAGCTGGTTCGCCTTCGCCCTGCAAAAATGTGCCGAAGTGGCGTTGCTGAGCGCAGCGTTGAATGCCCCGGGCGCAGCAAAACAAGCAGAACTGGACGCCTACAGCGCGCCAATCCGTGCCCGTCGTCAGTCCAGCCGCGTGCATAATGCGCAGGTTGGTCAACGCCTGGCGGCAATTACTGCCCAGGACTGCGAACGTCAGAGTCCTTACGCCGAGCGTGCCCAGGCACAGCGTGAGCGTTTTAACCTGCCGGCCTGGCCGACCACCACTATCGGTTCATTCCCACAAACCACCGAAATCCGTGGCCTGCGTCTGGACTTCAAACAGGGGCGTTTGGACGGTAATAACTACCGCACCAGTATTAGCGAGCACATCAAACAGGCGATCACAGAACAAGAGCGTCTGGGTCTGGACGTATTGGTGCATGGCGAAGCCGAGCGTAACGACATGGTGGAATACTTCGGCGAGAACCTCGACGGCTTTGTCTTCACCCAAAACGGCTGGGTACAGAGCTACGGTTCCCGCTGCGTAAAACCACCGGTGATCATCGGCGATATCAGCCGCCCGGAAGCCATCACCGTTGAGTGGGCGAAGTATGCTCAGTCACTGACCGACAAACCGGTAAAAGGCATGTTGACCGGCCCGGTGACCATTCTTTGCTGGTCGTTCCCGCGTGAAGACGTAACCCGTGAAGTGATTGCCAAACAGATCGCCCTGGCACTGCGTGATGAAGTGGAAGATCTGGAAAAAGCCGGTATCGGCATCATCCAGATTGACGAACCGGCACTGCGTGAAGGCCTGCCGCTGCGTCAATCCGACTGGGCTGCTTACCTGAACTGGGCGGTGGATGCGTTCAAACTGAATGCCGCCGTGGCGCAAGATGACACGCAGATCCACACCCACATGTGTTACTGCGAGTTCAACGACATCATGGATTCGATAGCTGCGCTGGATGCCGACGTGATCACTATCGAAACCTCACGTTCCGATATGGATCTGTTGGAAGCCTTCAAAGAGTTTGAATATCCAAACGAAATTGGCCCGGGCGTGTATGACATTCACTCGCCAAACGTGCCAAGCGTGGAATGGATCGAAGCGCTGCTACGTAAGGCTGCGCAGAACATTCCGGCAGAACGTCTGTGGGTCAACCCGGACTGCGGCCTGAAAACCCGTGGCTGGCCGGAAACTCGTCAGTCGCTGGCCAACATGGTGCTGGCAGCGCAGCGCCTGCGCGAGCAGCAGGCCTGATAACCCTATTTGGGTGAGTTGATCCTGGGCGCTTCGGCGCCCATTTTTGTGTCGCAAGCGACTGCCTGTTCAGGCAGCCGTGAGGTGAGGGTTATTTAATGCCCGGCACGCCATGTTGGGCGAACCATGCCAGCATGCGTTGCCAACCGTCTGTTGACGCTTCCGCATCATAGCTTGGTCGATAATCGGCATAGAAGGCGTGGCCAGCTTCGGGATAGACCACGATCTCGGCTTCGGCATTGGCCGCGCGGATCGCCTGACGCATGCTTTCCACCGAATCCAGCGGGATACTGGTATCCTGCCCGCCATATAATCCCAGCACCGGCGCAGAAAGTTGCGTAGCGACATCGATAGGATGTTTTGGCGAATTCAGCGTTTTTTCACCCCCCAGTTTGCCGTACCAGGCAACAGCGGCTTTCAGCTGCGGGTTATGCGCGGCATACAGCCAGGTAATGCGCCCGCCCCAGCAAAAACCGGTAATCGCCAACTTGCCGGCATCGCCGCCATGGCGCATCGCCCAATGAGCGGCATGATCCAGATCCGCCAGCACCTGACGATCTGGCACCTTGAGCACCAGCTTTTGGAACAGCTCGCTGATGTCGGTGTAATCTTTGGCATCCCCCTGGCGGAAATACAGCTCCGGCGCGATTGCCAGATAACCCTGCTTTGCCAGGCGACGACAGACATCCTGAATGTGTTCATGTACGCCAAAAATTTCCTGTACCACCAGCACCACCGGGAAGGGGCCGCTGTGATCTGCAGGTTTGGCGATATAGGCCGGCAGATTGTCACCCTGTGAAGGAATGGTGGTTTCCCCGGCATGAATGCCTTGTTCATCGGTGAGAATGGTCGAAGCAGCCAAGGGTGTAACGGCCGGGGTGAATCCCCCCTGGGCCTGTTTTAATGTCATCACTTGATCGGTTTTCATTGCGGTCTCCGTGCAATCGAGAAAAGCGCTGAGATTAACTATAGGAAAGATTACCGGTTATTGGCACCGGGTGGAGCATTTTCAGTCAAGTCTGTAAAAAACGAATAGTTATCTGGTTTTAGCGCATTTTTGTTGTCTTTTTATCATGCTATTACGCCTGTTGACCCGCATTAGCACCATAAGGTGCGTTAGCTCCCTTTATTGTGGCTAAGTCACCGATAAAATAAGGTTATTTTCTGTCATCTGGTAAATAGTTTCATCAGGGAACCAGCCTTGTACTCAGGAGGTAGGGTGAAAACGGTGGTGCATTTTGTCGACTAGACTTTGGGCATCGGTGACGTTCATATCGACTGCTCATTTGGTTTTTGTGATTTCAATCACAAAAGTTATGTAGATTGCAGTCTGTTTCTTTGTTCATAGTGATGGTTGTCACGAAATTCCGTGGCAATTTTCAGTAGAGTACTTTTTTGTTCCTCCCAATAAACATGATCTATGAGGAGTCTCGTATGTCCCAATCTGACGTTTTTCATCTCGGCCTCACTAAAAAAGATTTACAAGGGGCCCAGCTTGCCATCGTTCCAGGCGATCCACAGCGCGTAGAGAAAATTGCCAAGCTGATGGAAAATCCGGTGCATCTGGCTTCCCATCGTGAATTTACCTCCTGGCGCGCAGAACTGGACGGCAAAGCCGTGATCGTCTGCTCTACCGGGATCGGCGGTCCGTCTACCTCAATCGCGGTTGAAGAACTGGCGCAATTGGGTATCCGTACCTTCCTGCGTATCGGCACCACCGGTGCGATCCAGTCGAACATCAACGTTGGTGATGTCCTGGTCACTACCGCAGCGGTTCGCCTCGACGGTGCCAGCCTGCACTTCGCACCGATGGAATTCCCGGCCGTGGCCGACTTTGCCTGTACTACGGCACTGGTCGAGGCCGCCAAGGCTGCCGGCGCCACCACACACATTGGCGTGACCGCGTCTTCCGATACCTTCTATCCGGGCCAGGAGCGTTATGATACCTACTCCGGTCGCGTCGTCAGCCGCTTCAAAGGCTCGATGGAAGAATGGCAGTCGATGGGCGTGATGAACTATGAAATGGAATCTGCCACGCTGTTGACCATGTGCGCCAGCCAGGGCCTGCGTGCCGGTATGGTTGCCGGTGTGATTGTTAACCGCACCCAGCAGGAAATCCCGAACGCAGAAACCATGAAAAACACCGAAAGCAAAGCGGTGCAGATCGTGGTTGATGCGGCGCGTCGCCTGCTGTAATTACCCCGCAGTTCAACGGGTCGCCGACGCGGCCCGTTTCTCCATTCGGCCGTAATCTGTTACGGTTAACCTCATCAGCGCCATCTTTCTGGCCGCCTCTTTACCCGTTGAGCCTGGTTTTTCCGCTGCTCTCAGGTTGCGTTTTTTCAGACAATAACCACGAGGACGTCTATGACCGCCCAGATCTTGCTTCATCCCTCATTGGCGCCGCTTGATGGCGGCATTAACTTTCGCGATCTCGGCGGCAACAGCGTCGCCGACGGCCGCCGTATCAAGCGTGGCCTGCTGTTCCGCTCCGGCTCGCTGGAACGTCTGACGGAAAACGACTGCACCTTCCTGGCCGGTGTGCCGGTACGCTCGGTGCTGGATTACCGGGACCCTGATGAAGTTCAGGCCAAGCCAGACATCCTGTGGCGCGGTGCCGATTACCATCATTTTCCGGCCAATCCTTTGAGCAATGAGGTGAATGCCAATCTGGAAAAACTGACCAGCGATACACTGGCCGGTTTCGACGCACAGGCGTTTATGCTGGAGCTTTACCGTCGGCTGCCTTTCGGCAATGCGGCATACAAACAGTTGGCCCAATTGCTGAGCAACGTCGATAACGGTGCCATCGTCCAGCACTGCGCAGTGGGTAAGGATCGCACCGGCGTCGGATCGGCGCTGGTGTTGTTTGCGCTGGGGGCTGATGAAGCGACGGTGGTAGAAGATTACCTGCTGACCGAAACCACGCTGGCGACCTTCCGCGAGCAGATGCTGGATCAACTGTCTATCCGCCTCAACGCCTCTGCATTGGGGCAGTTTGCCTATGTGCTCAGTGCTCGCGAAGAGTTCCTGATGACCGCACTGAGCTGCATCCGTGACCAATATGGTTCTACCGATCGCTGGCTGGAGGCTGAGTACGGCCTGGGCCAACACCAGCGTGAAGCGTTGCAGGCATTCTACCTCGAGTAAACCGCGCAGGTGTTTAGCCGGGGTTTAACCGGCCCCGGCCGACATTGCGTATTCTTGGGGCCATAAATCCCGCATCAGGAGCCTATATTGAGCCTCAATGACATTATCCACTGGGTCAGCGAAACCGTGCGTCAGCACGAAGGCTGGGCTATCCCGATTATCTTCTTCCTGGCGTTCGGTGAATCACTGGCATTTCTGTCGCTGTTGTTACCGGCCACGGTGATCTTGCTGGCGCTGGGAGCGTTGATTGGTGAAAGCGGCATTGCATTTTGGCCGATCTGGGCCGCCGCCGCCGCAGGGGCATTCTTCGGCGACTGGCTTTCTTACTGGATTGGCTACCACTATCAAGATCGTGTGGCGCACATGTGGCCGTTATCGCGTAATCCGCAATTGTTGACGCGTGGCCATGCGTTCTTTGAACGTTGGGGCGTACTGGGTATTTTCATCGGCCGCTTCTTCGGCCCATTGCGTGCTGTGGTACCGCTGGTCGGTGGCATTTGCGGCATGCCCCAGCGTTATTTTCAGGTGGCGAATATCACTTCGGCGATGATCTGGGCGTTCGGCATTCTCGCGCCGGGGGCGTTTGGCATCAAGTGGTTAAGCCAGTGGTTTGGCTAGTTCTGGTCTGACTTGCGTAGCGTTTCGCAATTTTGCGCTGTTGGGGCAAAAACAGACTGGACATCCATACAGCATCCCCTTAACGTGACGGGCAACAGGCGCATAAAACGCCGGAACGGTCAGGTGTAACAGGAGGCAGGGTGGATACCAGTTTGGTTTACGGTATGGGCGGGGTGGTAATCGGCCTGCTGCTGGGGTGGTTAATCGCCAGCCTGCGGGTGCAGCAAACACATGCACAGCATGAAACCGAGCTACGGCTGTTGGAACAATCACTGCAACAGGCGCAGCAGGAAATTGCGGCCCGACAAGAAATCCTGCAGCGTAATGAGCAGCAAATGCGGCAGAGTGATTTGGAACTGCGCAATTTGCACAGCCAGTTGGCGGCCGGGCATGCAAAACTGCAACAGCTCGATCACTGGCGTAACGAATGTGAGTTGCTGAATCAGGAGCTGCGGGCCCAGCGTGAGGTTAACAGCGCGCAAGAGGCCGAGCTGCGGGAGGTGACTATTCGCCTGGAAGAAACCCGCATGGCGGCAGAAGAGAAGCAGCGTCTGCTGATCAACAGCGAACAGCGTCTCACCACCCAGTTTGAAAATTTGGCCAACCGCATTTTTGAACACAGCGGGCGCAAGGTTGACGAGCAGAATAAGCAAAGTCTGGATCGCCTGTTGTTGCCGCTGCGCGAGCAACTGGACGGTTTCCGCCGTCAGGTGCAGGACAGTTTTGGTCAGGAAGCACGCGAACGCCATACGCTGACCCACGAAATACGTAATCTGCAGCAGCTCAATGCACAAATGGCGCGCGAAGCGATTAACCTCACCAAGGCCCTGAAAGGGGACAATAAAACTCAGGGTAACTGGGGTGAGGTGGTGTTAAGCCGGGTGCTGGAGGCCTCAGGCCTGCGCGAAGGGCATGAATACGAAACCCAGGTCAATGTACGGCTGGACCATCAGAGCCGTATGCAACCCGACGTTATTGTTCGTCTGCCGCAGGGCAAGGACGTGGTCATTGATGCGAAAATGTCGCTGGTGGCCTACGAACGTTACTTCAACAGCGAAGATGAAGCGGAGCGCGAGGCGGCGCTGAGTGAGCATATTGGCTCGCTGCGTGGCCATATCCGCCTGCTGGGGCGCAAGGATTACCAGCAGTTGCCAGGCCTGCGTTCGCTGGATTACGTGTTGATGTTTATTCCGGTCGAGCCGGCTTTCCTGTTGGCCATTGACCGCGAGCCGGAGCTGATCAGCGAGGCACTCAAGCACAATATCATGCTGGTCAGCCCGACCACCTTGCTGGTGGCGCTGCGCACCATTACCAACCTGTGGCGCTATGAGCATCAGAGTCAGAATGCTCAGCGCATTGCCGACAGAGCGGCGCGGTTGTATGACAAAATGCGGCTGTTTGTTGACGATATGTCAGCACTAGGGCAGAGCCTGGATAAGGCTCAGGGGAGTTATCGCCAAGCGATGAACAAACTGAGTGAAGGCCGTGGTAATCTTATCGGCCAGACCGAGGGGTTCCGTGCGTTGGGGGTTGAGGTGAAAAGGCCGATCAACCCGCTGCTGGCTCAACAGGCCAGTGCGCAGCATGATGATGAATTCGAGGCGGCGGGCGACGATGAAGTTGGCGCGCTGCCGGAGGCGGAGGACGACGACTCCGCAGAGGAGCCCCGCTCCGCATCGCAGGCATGACCGCCGCTGCGAGGTGGGGTATTCCGTGGGGTTCTGGTACACTCATCCACACTAAATTGACTGAATAGCAGGCAGGACAATGGCAGATCAACCGCAGGAAACCACTGACTTTGGTTTTCGCACCGTAGCTCGAGACGAGAAGCAGGCCATGGTGGCAGACGTTTTTCATTCGGTAGCTGCAAAGTATGACGTGATGAACGACCTGATGTCGTTTGGCATCCACCGTGTCTGGAAGCGTTTTACCATTGACTGCAGCGGCGTACGCCGTGGGCAGCGGGTGTTGGATCTGGCCGGGGGTACCGGTGACCTGGCCGCCAAGTTCTCCCGCATGGTCGGTGAGCAGGGGCAGGTGGTACTGGCGGACATTAATGATTCGATGCTGAAGATGGGGCGCGAGAAGCTGCGCGATCGTGGCATTATCGGCAACATTAGCTACGTGCAGGCCAACGCCGAAGCACTGCCGTTCCCGGATAACTATTTTGACTGCATCACCATTTCATTTGGCCTGCGTAACGTCACCGACAAAGACAAAGCGCTGCGTTCCATGTTCCGCGTGCTGAAGCCGGGCGGTCGTTTGCTGGTGCTGGAGTTCTCCAAGCCGCTGCTGGCACCGCTGAGAAAAGCCTATGACGCTTATTCTTTCCATGTGCTGCCGAAAATCGGCGAGCTGGTGGTGAAGGATCCGGAAAGCTACCGTTATCTGGCTGAGTCGATCCGCATGCATCCCGATCAGGAAACCCTGAAGGGCATGATGGGAACTGCCGGTTTTGACAACGTGACCTATTTTAACCTGACCGGCGGTATTGTAGCCCTGCATCGCGGCTTCAAGTTCTGATATGGATATGCCGATGCTGTTAACCCCGTTGTTAACCGGCGTGCTGGAAACATCGCTCAACAGTCTGCTGTTCCGCGATCGCAGCATGAAGGCCGCCCGTCTGCGCCTGGTGGGGAAGGTATTGCGTATTGAGTTGCAGGAGCTTGCTTCACCGCTGGTGCTGGTCTTCAGTGAGCAACGCGTCGATGTCCTTGGCCAGTCTGACGATACCGCCGACTGCACGGTGCGCAGCCGTATTTCGGTATTGCTGAAGCTGCGAGATCGCCAACAACTCTCACCATTGATGCGCAGCGGTGAGCTGATTGTCGAAGGTGATATTCAGGTGGTTCAGCAACTGGTTGGGCTGCTCGATCTGGCGGAGTGGGATCCGGCTGAATGGTTGGCCCCCTACATCGGCGATATTGCCGCGCAGGGCGTCACGCAGGTGCTCGGTAAAGGTGCTAACCTGCTGAAGGCCGGCTTCCAGCGGCAACAGCATTATGTGGCGGAAACGCTGACGGAAGAGTGGCGTGTGGCGCCAGGCCCACTGGAATTGGTGTGGTTCAACGAGGAAGTTGATGCCACCGTTCGTAACCTCGAAGCGCTGAGTGCTCGCATGGACAAGTTGGAGGGTAAACGATGACCCTTGGCGAACTACGCCGCCTGTATTTGATCGTCCGCGTTTTTCTCAGCTATGGCCTGGATGAACTTATCCCCCAGATGCGTTTGACGTTGCCGCTGCGATTTGGCCGCCGTCTGCTGTTCTGGATGCCAAACCGCCATGCGGATAAACCTCTGGGTGAACGTCTGCGTTTGGCTCTGCAGGAACTGGGACCGGTGTGGATTAAGTTTGGCCAAATGATGTCCACTCGTCGCGACCTGTTCCCACCACAGATCGCCGATCAACTGACGCTGCTGCAGGACCGGGTTGCACCGTTCGACGGGGCACTGGCGCGCAAGCATATTGAGTTGGCGATGGGTGGTCCGCTGGAAACCTGGTTTGATGATTTTGACCAACAGGCGCTGGCCTCGGCATCGATAGCCCAGGTTCATACCGCCCGGCTAAAAACGACCGGGCAGGAAGTGGTGCTCAAGGTGATTCGGCCCGATATCCGGCCGATCATCAAGGCTGACGTCCGCCTGATGTACCGTTTGGCAGCCTGGGTGCCAAAGCTGATGCCGGATGGCCGCCGTCTGCGTCCGCGTGAAGTGGTGCGCGAATATGAAAAGACCTTGCTGGACGAGTTGAACCTGCTGCGTGAAGCGGCTAACGCCATCCAGCTGCGCCGCAATTTCGACGGTAGCCCGATGCTGTATGTGCCGGAGGTTTACTCCGATTACTGCCGCGAAAGCGTGTTGGTGATGGAACGCATCTACGGGATCCCGGTTTCGGATATTCCAACGCTGGAAAAGCAGGGCACCAACATGAAACTGTTGGCCGAACGCGGGGTTCAGGTGTTCTTTACCCAGGTGTTCCGCGATAGCTTCTTCCATGCGGACATGCATCCCGGTAATATTTTTGTCAGCTATGAGCATCCTGAAGATCCCTGCTATATCGGCATTGACTGCGGTATTGTCGGCTCGCTGAACAAAGACGATAAACGCTATCTGGCGGAAAACTTTATTGCCTTCTTCAATCGTGACTATCGCAAGGTTGCAGAACTGCACGTTGATTCTGGCTGGGTACCGCGCGACACCAACGTGGAAGATTTCGAGTTCGCTATCCGCACCGTGTGCGAACCGATCTTCGAGAAGCCGCTGTCGGAAATTTCGTTTGGCAACGTGCTGTTGAACCTGTTCAATACTGCACGTCGGTTCAATATGGAAGTCCAGCCCCAACTGGTGTTATTGCAGAAGACCTTGCTGTATGTTGAAGGTCTGGGGCGGCAGCTCTATCCGCAGTTGGATTTGTGGACCACCGCCAAGCCGTTCCTGGAAAGTTGGATGCGCGATCAGGTCGGTATACCGGCGGTGATCCGCGCACTGAAAGAAAAAGCGCCGTTTTGGGCCGAGAAACTGCCCGAACTGCCTGAATTATTTTACGATAGCTTGCAGCAGCATAAACTGTTGCAACAAAGCGTTGATAAGCTGACCAATCAGATGCAGGCCCAGCGTGTCCGTCAGGGACAATCGCGTTATTTGTTCGGCGTTGGCGCTACACTGTTGGTAAGCGGTACGATTTTGCTGCTGGGGGAGGTTGAAGTGTTCCCTGCATGGCTGATAGCGGCCGGCATCGTATCCTGGGTGATTGGCTGGAAGCGAACCACCTGAATTGATTCGAAACTCTGGTAAAATCTGCCGTATAATGCGGCGGATTTTGAGAAAACCCTGTAAAAATAGAGGTAATTGCAATGGGCGGTATTAGTATTACGCAATTGTTGATCATCGCAGTGATCGTGGTGCTGCTGTTTGGTACCAAAAAGCTCCGTACTTTGGGCTCTGATCTCGGTGCATCAATCAAGGGCTTCAAAAAGGCGATCGGTGACGAAAATACACCGCCGACCAACACGGCTGAGAAAAGCAGCCTGGACGACGCTGACTTCACGGCCAAGCCTATTACCGATAAGCAGCCGGAAGTGAAAACGGAAGAGTCGAAGAACAAAGAGCAGGTATAAACCGTGTTTGACATTGGGTTTAGTGAACTGCTGCTGGTTCTGGTTATCGGCCTGGTGGTACTCGGGCCGGAACGGTTGCCGGTAGCGGTAAGAACAGTTTCGGGCTGGATCCGCGCGCTGCGTTCGTTGGCGGCTTCGGTGCAGAACGAACTTTCTCAGGAGCTGAAGCTGCAGGAATTGCAGGACAGCCTGAAAAAGGTAGAGAAGGCGGGCATGCAGAATTTGTCGCCGGAGCTGAAGGCGTCAATGGATGAGCTGAAAGACGCGGCGGAATCGCTGAAACGTTCTTATCAGGGCGACAGTGACATCAAAACCGAACCTGCGCCCACCATCCATAACCCTCTGGTCACCGATCCTGAAGCCATTCATGACGGCGTGACGCCGGCAGAAGCCGCGGCCGTGGCATCGTCTCCGGCTGCCGTGCCGGAGCCGGTGGTTTCGGTAACGCCGCCGGTTGCACAACCCGTGGTCGAGCCGGTTAAACAACCGGTCGTTTCGGGCGTTCAGGCAACCCCAGAACCTGTTGCGGATAAAACCCCAGCGTCTCACCAACCTAGTGGCGATCGTTAAAACATGGCTGTTGAAGATACCCAACCCCTTATCAGTCACCTGATAGAACTGCGTAAGCGGTTGTTAAACTCGATTATCAGCATACTGGCGATCTTCCTGGTGCTGGTTTTTTTCGCCAATGATATTTACCAACTGGTGTCAGCACCGCTGATCAAGCAGTTGCCCGCCGGGGCGAGCATGATCGCCACTGACGTGGCTTCACCGTTCTTTACCCCGATCAAATTGACCATGATCGTCTCGGTGTTTGTGTCTGCTCCGGTGATCCTGTATCAGGTGTGGTCCTTCATCGCACCGGCGTTATACAAGCATGAACGCCGCCTGATGATGCCTTTACTGGTCTCCAGCAGCCTGCTGTTTTATCTCGGCATGGCGTTTGCCTACTTTATCGTTTTCCCGCTGGCATTCGGCTTTTTTGCCAAGACCGCACCGGCCGGGGTAATGATAGCGACCGACATCAATAACTATCTCGATTTCGTCATGGCGCTGTTTATGGCGTTTGGCGTGGCTTTTGAGGTACCGGTTGCCATTATTCTGCTGTGCTGGAGTGGCGTCACTTCACCGGAAGACCTGAAAAAGAAACGGCCTTACGTTCTGGTCGGGGCTTTCGTGGTCGGTATGCTGTTGACTCCGCCGGATGTGTTCTCGCAAACCCTGCTGGCGATCCCGATGTACCTGCTGTTTGAAGTGGGCGTGTTCTTTGCCCGTTTCTACACCGGTAAGCGTCGTCCGCAGCCGGAAGAAGAAGACGAGGGTGACGAACCCCCGGCACCTTAATTTCTGTTTGTTTCTAAGCCGCCCGATGGGCGGCTTTTGCTTTGGAAAACCATGTTTGATATCGGCGTAAACCTCACCAGTTCACAGTTTGCCAAAGACCGCCCTGCTGTAGTGGATCGTGCCCGTGCCGCCGGCGTGAAAGGATTGCTGATTACCGGAACCGATCTCCCGGAAAGTCTGGCAGCCAGTGAACTGGCGCAACAGCATGCGGGTTTCTGCTGGTCCACCGCCGGCGTGCATCCGCACCATGCCAGCAGTTGGGACGATAGGGTCGCCGACCAACTCCGTGAGTTGGCCTCCCTGCCGCAGGTCGCGGCGATTGGCGAATGTGGACTGGATTTCAACCGTAATTTTTCTACTCCAGAGCAGCAGGAAGTGGCCTTCAGCGCACAATTGGCGCTGGCGGCAGAGTTGGCGATGCCGGTTTTTCTTCATTGCCGTGATGCACACGCACGTTTTGCCGCGCTGCTGGCGCCGTGGTTGGATAAACTGCCCGCGGCCGTGGCGCACTGTTTTACCGGCACCGCCGAAGAATTAGAAAGCTGCCTGTCGCTAGGCCTGTCTGTGGGGATTACCGGGTGGGTCTGTGATGAGCGGCGTGGCTTGGAATTGCGTGCGTTGTTGCCGCATATTCCGGCAGATCGTCTGTTGCTGGAAACCGACGCTCCCTATCTGTTGCCCCGGGATTTACATCCGAAACCTGCATCCCGCCGCAACGAACCCTGTTTTTTGCCTCATATCGTCCGGCAAGTGGCCGCCTGGCGACAAGAAGACCCCGAATGGCTGGGGCAGAAAACCGATGAGAACGCCCGCCGGTTATTCCGGCTGGAATGAGTTAGGAGAAAACTATGAGCTATGCATTTCCGGGTACCTTCCCAGGTCGCCGTATGCGCCGCGTGCGCCGTCATGATTTCAGTCGTCGTCTGGTGGCGGAGAACCAACTGACGGTTAACGACCTGATCTATCCGGTATTTGTTATGGAAGGCAGCAACCGTCAGGAAGCGGTGTCATCCATGCCTGGTGTATCGCGCATGAGCATCGATCTGCTGGTTAAAGAAGCAGAAGCCATCGCCAAGCTGGGCGTGCCGGTGATCTCCCTGTTCCCGGTGATTGAGTCTGGCCTGAAGTCACTGCACGCAGAAGAAGCCTATAACCCGGACGGTTTGGTGCAGCGTACAGTACGTGCGTTGAAAGATGCGGTGCCTGAGCTGGGCATTCTGACGGATGTGGCGCTCGACCCTTACACCACCCACGGTCAGGATGGCATCATTGATGACCAGGGTTATGTCATTAACGACATCACCAAAGAGATCCTGGTGCGTCAAGCACTGTCCCATGCCGAAGCCGGGGCAGAAATCGTGGCGCCAAGCGACATGATGGATGGCCGCATCGGTGCGATCCGCGATCAACTGGAACATCAGGGCCTGATTAATACTCAGATCATGGCTTACTCTGCCAAATATGCGTCCTGCTACTATGGCCCATTCCGTGATGCGCTCGGTTCCAGCGGCAATCTGAAAGGCGGCAACAAGAAAACCTACCAGATGGACCCAGCCAACAGCGACGAAGCCCTGCAGGAAATTGCACAGGATCTGCAGGAAGGCGCGGATATGGTGATGGTGAAGCCAGGCATGCCGTATCTGGACGTGGTGCGTCGGGTAAAAGACACCTTCGGTGTGCCGACTTTCGCCTACCAGGTTTCCGGTGAATATGCGATGCACATGGCGGCGATTCAGAACGGTTGGTTGCAGGAACAGCCGGCGGTGATGGAGTCGTTGATGTGCTTTAAGCGTGCCGGTGCCGATGGTGTGCTGACCTACTTCGCCAAGCGGGTCGCTCAGTGGATGCATGACGAAGCAATGCAGCGCTAAGCCGCCAGTCTCCAATAACAAAGGCGCCTAGGCGCCTTTTTGCATTACAGTTTTTGGAACTGTCGATTATCCACGCTTTGACTGACCTGTTTGTTAATCAGATTTAGCAACAGCATTGAGCGTGCTTCACCATCCGGCTCGGTGTAAATCGCCTGCAGGCCTTCAAACATACCGTCGACGATCAACACGCTGTCTCCCGGTTGCGGCGTTTCCGGATCGAAGTAGGTTTCGCTGGTATGCGTCTGCAACTCTTCAATCACCTTCTGCGGGATGGTGGTCGGCGTCGAACCAAAGCGCACGAAGTGGCTGACACCACGTGTTGCACTGATGGTGGTGGTATGGATACGCTCCGGATCGAACTCCACAAACAGATAGTTGGGGAACAAAGGTTCGCTGACCGCGATGCGTTTACCGCGCACGATCTTTTCCAGCGTAATGATCGGGCTCAGGCAGTTCACTTCCTGCCGTTCCAAATGTTCTTGCGCCCGTAAAAGTTGGCCGCGTTTGCAATACAGTAGATACCAGGATTCCATAATTTCACATGCCTTTCTGTCAGCCGGTAAGCATATCAAAAGCCATTACGGATACATAGTGATGCAAGTTTCAGCATGTAACAGCCGCTATCTGTATGAATCGTTGGCAATTAGCGAGGGGTCACACACTTATCCGCACGGCTTGGGTATAACAGAGGGCTGAAAATTTGCTACCGTCGCAGTATGCCTTGAGGCGCTGTCGCCTGATGTGACGGTATTCATCGTTTTTGATTGAGGGGGAGAAATGGAGTTATTTCTATTGAGCAACGGCAAGCTGTCCGGTGAGAGTGAACTGCTGGGCTATGCCAAGAGCCACCTGTTGGCGATGATCGCGCGTCGCGGTATTACCTCCGCCGTTTTCATCCCATATGCCATGATCCGCAGTGATTACGATCAGCGCGCGCAGGATCTGGCGCAAACTTTAGGCATCAAGGTCACCAGTATTCACCATGCCGAGTCTCCTGCCGCGGCGATTGAACAGGCTGAATGTATTTTGGTCAGCGGCGGCAATACCTGGATGCTGAACCAGATGCTGCATGAGAAGGGCCTGATCGTCCCGATCCAGCGAGCCGTTGGTGAACGCAGCATTCCCTATGTTGGCTGGAGCGCCGGGTGTAACGTGGCCACGCCTAGCATTCGTACCACCAATGACATGCCGGTACGCAACAGCGTCGTGTTGCCGGCGTTGAGCCTGTTCCCGGTACAAATTAACCCGCATTACATTGACGCCCATATCAGTGGCCACATGGGTGAAACCCGTGATGAGCGCCTGGCGGAGTTCTGTGCGGTCAATCCGAGCGAATCTGTGGTGGCGCTGCGCGAAGGCAGCCTGTTGCACGTTGAGGGCAATGATCTGCGTTATTTCAGTGCCAGAGACCAGGGCTTCAAGGTGTTCCGCCACGGCGTGGAGACCCAGGAGTATCAGGATACGCAGGCATTAAGCCCTCTGGTGCCGTTCACGTGCCACTGAGTGCGGGTGAGGTCTTTACCGGTGTTTAACAAAAGTGCAGCAACAACCGTGAAGAGGGCCTATAATGCCCTCCTCACTGGCCGTTATAATGATCAGCATGAAATACCGTGACTTACGCGATTTCCTCTCGTTGCTGGAAAAGAGAGGCGAACTAAAACGCATTAGCCAGCCGATTGATCCCTATCTGGAAATGACAGAAATTGCCGATCGTACTTTACGTGCGGGCGGCCCGGCATTGCTGTTTGAAAACCCTAAAGGGTACGACATGCCGGTGCTGTGCAATCTGTTCGGTACTCCCGGTCGCGTAGCGCTGGGGATGGGCCAGGAGGATGTCAGCTCGTTGCGCGAGGTCGGCAAGTTGCTGGCGTTCCTTAAAGAGCCGGAGCCGCCAAAGGGCTTTCGCGATCTGTTCGATAAACTGCCGAAGTTCAAGCAAGTGTTGAACATGCCGACCAAGGTGTTGGGTTCAGCACCTTGTCAGGAGCAGGTATGGCAGGGGGATGATGTCGATCTCAGCCGTATCCCGGTGATGCACTGCTGGCCGGAAGACGCCGCACCGCTGATCACCTGGGGCCTGACCGTGACCCGCGGGCCACAAAAAGAGCGACAGAACCTGGGCATTTATCGCCAACAGGTGCTGAGCAAGAATAAAGTCATCATGCGTTGGCTGTCGCACCGCGGCGGCGCGCTGGATTACCAGGAATGGTGCCAGGCGCATCCCGGTGAGCGTTTCCCGGTTGCGGTTGCGCTGGGCGCAGATCCCGCCACCATTCTCGGCGCGGTAACACCGGTGCCGGATACCCTGTCTGAATATGCCTTTGCCGGGCTGCTGCGCGGCAACAAAACCGAAGTGGTCAAGTGCATCTCCTGCGATCTGGAAGTGCCCGCCAGTGCGGAAATCGTATTGGAAGGCTATATCGAGCCGGGTGAAATGGCGCCTGAAGGTCCGTATGGCGATCACACCGGTTACTACAACGAAATAGACCACTTCCCGGTATTCACCATCACCCATATCACCCAGCGTCGTGACGCCATTTATCACTCGACCTACACCGGTCGTCCGCCGGATGAACCGGCGGTGTTGGGCGTGGCGCTGAATGAAGTCTTCGTCCCGATCCTGCAAAAGCAGTTCCCGGAAATTGTTGATTTCTATCTGCCGCCTGAGGGTTGCTCTTATCGCCTGGCGGTGGTGACTATCAAGAAACAGTATGCCGGTCATGCCAAACGCGTAATGATGGGTGTCTGGTCGTTCCTGCGTCAGTTTATGTACACCAAGTTTGTTATCGTCTGTGACGATGACGTCAACGCACGCGACTGGAATGATGTGATTTGGGCGATCACCACCCGAATGGATCCGGCAAGGGATACCGTTTTGGTGGAGAATACGCCGATCGATTATTTGGACTTCGCCTCACCGGTTTCCGGTTTGGGATCGAAGATGGGGCTGGATGCCACCAATAAATGGCCGGGTGAAACCCAGCGCGAATGGGGCCGTCCGATTCAGATGGATGAAAAGGTGCGTGCGCGCGTCGATGACATCTGGGATGAGCTCGCAATTTTCAGTGACAGAGAACCGACGCTGTAGCGCCAGGCTTTGTTCTCAGTTTTGCATTGATGACCCGACAGAGGGAACGCATGACAATATTGAGCTGTAAAGTGACCTCCGTAGAGGCCATTACCGATACGGTTTATCGGGTACGTTTGGTGCCTGAGGCACCGTTTTCTTTCAAGGCAGGGCAGTATCTGATGGTGGTGATGGATGAGCGCGACAAGCGTCCGTTCTCACTGGCATCGATTCCGACAGACAAGGATTACATTGAGCTGCATATTGGCGCTTCGGAGCTGAATCTGTACGCCATGGCGGTGATGGACCGTATTCTGAAAGAGCAGGCGATTACCGTTGATATTCCGCACGGTGACGCCTGGCTGCGTGAAGAAGGCAGCCGTCCGCTGGTGTTGATCGCCGGCGGTACGGGGTTCTCCTACGCGCGCTCGATTCTGTTGGCCGCACTGGAACAGCAGCCGGATCGCGATATCTCTATCTACTGGGGCGGGCGTGAGCTGAAGCACCTGTATGACCTGAGTGAACTGGAAGCCTTGTCGTTGCAGCACCCGAATCTGAAAGTGATCCCGGTGGTTGAACAGCCGGAAGAAGAGTGGCGTGGCCGTAGTGGCACGGTGCTCAGCGCGGTGTTGCAGGACTTCGGCACGCTGGCAGAACACGACATTTATATTGCCGGCCGTTTCGAGATGGCGAAAATCGCTCGCGAACGTTTCTGTGCCGAACGTGGCGCACTGGAAGCGCATATGTTTGGCGACGCCTTCTCGTTTATCTGAGGCGCGAAGCGGTATCAAACGGGGTGGCCAATGGCTGCCCCTTTTTATTGGGGCGTCAGCGGATTTCAGGCATAAAAAAACCCGCCCCTGACAGGCGGGAAGTATGGCAACTAAACTTGGCGGGATGCTGCGGTTTTAAGTGTTGACGCAGTCATCCCAACTAGACACAGCTAAACGCGTTCGAAGACGGTGGCAATCCCCTGACCCAGACCGATGCACATGGTCGCCAGACCAAACTGCACGTCACGGCGTTCCATATTGTTCAGCAGGGTGGTAGAGATACGTGAACCCGAGCAGCCTAATGGATGGCCTAAGGCAATGGCGCCACCGTTCAGGTTGATTTTGTCGTCAATGCTGTCCAACAGCCCTAGATCCTTGATGCACGGTAGTGACTGGGCGGCAAAGGCTTCATTCAGTTCAAACAGATCGATGTCCTGCACGCTCAGTCCGGCGCGTTTCAACGCCAACTTGCTGGCAGGGACCGGGCCATAACCCATGATGGAAGGATCGCAACCGACCACCGCCATCGAACGAATGCGGGCTCGGGCTTTCAGGCCCAGCGCTTTGGCTCGTGACTCACTCATCAATAGCATGGCGGAGGCACCGTCAGACAAGGCCGAAGAGGTGCCAGCGGTGACGGTACCGTTGACCGGGTCGAATGCCGGACGCAGTGCCGCAAGGCTGGCGACGGTAGTTTCCGGGCGGATCACTTCGTCGAAGTCATAGCGGGTCAGCACCCCGTCGGCGTCATGGCCGGTGGTTGGGATGATTTCATTCTTGAAATAGCCGGCCAGAGTGGCGGCATGCGCGCGTTGGTGCGAGCGTGCTGCGAACTCATCCTGCATCTGGCGACTGATATTGTGCATCTTGGCCAGCATCTCGGCGGTCAGGCCCATCATACCGGCGGCTTTTGCCACGCTGCGGCTCAGACCCGGGTGGAAATCCACGCCGTGATTCATCGGCACGTGGCCCATATGCTCTACGCCACCAATCAGGCTGACGTGTGCATCGCCGACCATAATGGCGCGTGCGGCATCGTGCAGCGCCTGCATGGAGGAACCGCACAGTCGGTTGACGGTGACCGCAGGAACGCTATGCGGGATCTCGGCCAACAGGGAAGCGTTACGGGCGATGTTAAAGCCCTGCTCCAGCGTTTGCTGCACGCAACCCCAGTAGATGTCGTCAATTTCGGCGGCATCCAGCGACGGATTGCGGCTCAGTACGGCGCGCATCAGGTGAGCGGAAAGATCTTCAGCACGTACCTGGCGGAAGGCGCCGCCCTTGGAGCGGCCCATCGGCGTGCGTACGGCATCAACAATAACTACGTTTTCCATCTTTATGACCTCATGCCGGTTGGCCAGTGGAGACATCGGACAGCGGGGCTGCCACCGGGTAGTAGCTTTCATTATGTTCAGCTTTGGCGCGCAGGCCGGCAGGCACCTGATACAAAGCGCCGAGATGCGCATAACGCTGGGCCAGTTCGACATAATTGGCGGTACCAAGCGTATCCAGGTAACGGAATGCCCCGCCGTGGAACGGAGGGAAACCGATGCCGTAGACCAGCGCCATATCGGCTTCGGCCGGGCTGGCAATAATGTTTTCTTCCAGGCAGCGCACCACTTCGTTAATCATCGGGATCATCATACGGGCGATAATTTCTTCGTCGCTGATGGTCTGACGCGGTTGGCTGACTTCGGCCAGCAGCACATCGGTCTGCTCATCGTTGTCTTTACGCGGCTTGCCTTTGTTGTCCTGGCTGTAACGATAGAAGCCCAGCTGGTTTTTCTGGCCAAAACGCTGGTTATCGAACATCACGTCGATAGCGTCGCGGTAATCTTTCCCCATACGCTCCGGGAAACCGGCCGCCATCACCGCCTGGGCGTGGTGTGCGGTATCAATCCCCACGACGTCGAGCAGGTAAGCCGGGCCCATTGGCCAGCCAAACTGTTTCTCCATCACTTTGTCGATCTGGCGGAAGTCTGCACCGTCGCGCAGCAGCATGCTGAAACCGGCAAAATACGGGAACAATACGCGGTTGACGAAGAACCCTGGGCAATCGTTAACCACAATCGGCGTTTTGCCCATACGGCTGGCATAGGCCACCACGGCGGCGATGGTGCTGTCGCTGGTCTGCTCACCGCGGATAATTTCCACCAGTGGCATACGATGTACCGGGTTAAAGAAGTGCATGCCGCAGAAATTCTGTGGGCGCTTCAGCGATTTTGCCAGGTGATTAATCGGAATGGTCGAGGTATTGGACGCCAGCACTGTATCTTCACCGATCAGCCCTTCCACTTCGGACAGTACTGCTGCCTTAATCTTTGGATTCTCGACCACGGCTTCGACGATCACCTGTGCGCGTTCGATACCGGCATAATCCAGCGTCGGTTGAATGGTCGACAGCACCTGGGCCATCTTCATGCCATCCAGCTTGCCACGTTCCAACTGCTTGTTCAGCAGTTTGGCGGCTTCATTCATACCGAGCGTCAGGGACTTGTCGCTGATGTCTTTCATGATCACCGGCACGCCTTTGAGCGCGGACTGGTAGGCGATACCGCCACCCATGATACCGGCCCCCAACACTGCAGCCTGCTTCGGTGCTTCGATACCTTTTGCCAGCTTCTTCGCCTGACCCTTCACAAACTGGTCATTAAGGAAGATACCAACCAGCGCGCGCGCCTCTTTGGAACGGGCCAATGGCACAAAGCTGGCGGTTTCCAGCTTAAGAGCTTCATCCCGGCCTAGCCTGGCGGCGGCCTCAATGGTTTTTACTGCGGTCATTGGCGCCGGATAATGTTTGCCGGCGGTTTGCAGCACCACGCCTTTGGCGGTGGTGAAACTCATGGCCGCTTCGATTGGGCTGAGTTTCAACGGCTCGAGCTTGGGCTGGCGATAAGCGCGCCAGTCCAGTTTGCCCTCAATGGCCTGTTGCAGCATTTTCAGCGCGGCTTCCACCAATTTTTCCGGTGCAACGACCGCATCCACCAAACCGACCTTCAGCGCGTCTTTGGCGCTGACATCTTTACCGGCGGCGATAATTTCCAGTGCACTGTCATTACCCAGCAGGCGGGGCAGACGAACCGAACCGCCGAAGCCCGGCATAATGCCCAGTTTGGTTTCCGGCAGGCCGATGCGTGCATCCGGTGACGCGACGCGGAAGTCGGTTGCCAGAATGCATTCACAGCCGCCGCCGAGCGCATAGCCATTAATAGCCGAAATGGTCGGTACCGGCAGATCTTCCAGCCGGTTAAAGATCGCATTGGCGAAGGTCAGCCACTGCTGCAGCTTTTCAGCCGGGGCAGCAAACAGCGAAAGGAATTCGGTGATGTCGGCGCCGACAATAAAGGCGGCCTTGGTGGAACGCAGTAGCAAGCCTTTCAGCTCGGTCTGCTTTTCCAGCACCGCGAGCGCTTCGCCCAGGCTGGCAACGGTGCGGGTATCCAGCTTGTTGACCGAGCCTGGGGCATTGAACACCAGCTCGGCGATGCCGTTGTCGAGCCAATGTAGTTGTAATGTTTCGCCTTGGTAGA
This sequence comes from Serratia proteamaculans, assembly GCF_008830365.1. Lineage (GTDB taxonomy): Bacteria > Pseudomonadota > Gammaproteobacteria > Enterobacterales > Enterobacteriaceae > Serratia > Serratia proteamaculans. The sequence continues at coordinate 137,246 of NZ_WBKI01000009.1, forward strand.
GCATGTCTATCTCCTGAATCAGCGTTTGATCTGGTATGACCAGATGATGAGGAGTGTGGTTTTTATGTTAACAATATGCAAATGAGAGATTGCATTTTTGCTGGTCTGATCACATGGCGTTGGGTTAGTGTTTTGATTTAAAACGAAGTTATATTTTATGCTTTATGGTGATTTGTCGGCGTGTAAAAGCACTCATACACTTGCCAGAGCAGAGCGCTACCCATGCAGAGGTGCGAAATGAGTAAAGCGATATGTGCAAAACACAGCGGTTTCTGGAGTATTCCCGCCAGAACCATGACGTTGGCTTGCCTGCTGGTGTTTATGGCTCAGATGGCGACGACGGTGTATTTACCTTCATTACCGACGGTGATGCAGGAACTGGCAATGACGCGCCGCGCCACCGAGCTTTCGATATCGATATTCGTGATAGGTGCCGCCCTGCCGGTATTGTTCTGGGGGGCGGCAGCCGATCGTTTTGGCCGTCGGCTGCCGCTGACATTATCTCTGGCGTTGTTTATCAGTTGCAGTGCGCTGCTGGCGTTTTGCAGTAACGGTACTCAATTATTGATGCTGCGGGCGCTGCAGGGGGTGGCCGCCGGCGGTGCTGCGATCATCGCGCGAATTATTGTTCGTGATAACTGGAGTGGCGATGAGCTGGCAAGGCGTCTCTCGGTTCTGTCGATAGCCTTTATCGCCGCGTTGGGCGGTGGGCAGTTTGTCGGTGGGTTACTTAGTCAGTATTCACACTGGCAAATGGGTTTTGTCCTGATGGGGCTGACCGGGTTGGCGATCCTGCTATTAATGGTGACGCTGCCACTGGAAGTGGGTCGCACCCTGGGCCAGCGCCCGGCCATGGTGGCAACCTATTGGCTTATTCTGTGTCGCCCGGGGTTCTTCTGGCCAGCAATCGTCGGCGGATTGGGGTTTGCTACCACTGTCACCTTGCAGGAAGTGAGCCCGTTTATCATGCAGCAGGGGTTTGGCCTGAACGTTACCGCCTTTGGGGCGCTGGGGCTGGTGATCGGCGTGGCTTACTTTACCGGGGCAATGGCAGTAAACCGGACGGTGGCACGTATTGGCGGCAAGCGGCTGATACAGGCAGGGACGAGTATTGTCGCCGTCACCACCATCGCGATCATGCTGCTGTGGTGGAGCGGTACGCTGGTGGGGCTTTCCGGTATGACAGTTTTCATCGCGCTGTATTGCCTGACGATTTTTGGTCAGGCGGTACTGTTCCCCAACAGCATGGCGATGGCGGTGAGCGATGCCAAAGAACAGGGAGCCTATGCCATGGCACTGTGTGGTTTTCTGCAGCAGTGTCTGGCGGGTATTGCCGCTGCCGGTGCGGTTTTGCTCGAACATCACGGCCTGTGGGCGGTCGCGATCGCGTTACTGGGGCTGATTGCCTGGCTAATTGTTAAGCTACGGATGTAACGACGTTTACAGTGATTTGCGAACCGCTCCGCATGCCAGAGCTGATGGGGTTGGTGCACCTGAACGGTGTGCTAAGATGACTCATTCCGTTCTAATGGTATGTATAAGGGTATTGTGATGGAAACACTGGCTTCTTTGTATAACGACCACCTGGCAGAGCTACAAAAGCGGGCGCGTGAAGTGTTAACGCGTAACAAACTGGATGCGTTGCTGATTCACTCCGGGGAATTGCAACGGATATTCCAGGACGACCGTAGCTACCCGTTCAAAGTGAACGCACACTTTAAGGCCTGGGTGCCCGTCACTTCAGTGCCAAACTGCTGGCTGTGGGTGGATGGCGTTAACAAACCGAAGCTGTGGTTCTATTCGCCGGTAGATTACTGGCACAGCGTTGAGCCACTGCCGGAGAGTTTCTGGACCAAGTCCGTTGAACTGATACCGCTGGCCAATGCTGATGAAATCGCGCAGCAGCTTCCTGCTCAGCGTGAGCGTGTGGGTTATATCGGCTATGCGCAGCAGCGTGCTCGCGATCTGGGTATCCTGGCGGAAAACGTCAACCCGAAAGCGGTGTTGAACTACCTCGATTTCCATCGTTCCATCAAAACCGGCTACGAGCTGGCCTGTATGCGCGAAGCACAGAAGACCGCTGTAATGGGGCACCGTGCTGCTCATGAGGCGTTCCAGTCCGGCATGAGTGAGTTTGATATCAACCAGGCTTACCTCACGGCGACGGGGCATCGCGATACCGATGTGCCTTATGACAACATTGTTGCGCTGAATGAGCATGCGTCAGTGCTGCATTACACCACGCTGGATCATCAGCCACCGTCCGAAATGCTGAGCTTCCTGCTTGACGCCGGTGCCGAATATAACGGTTACGCCGCTGATTTGACACGAACCTACGCGGGCCAGAGCGGCAGTGATTTTGCACACCTGATAAAAGATCTTAACACTGAGCAACTGGCGCTGATGGCTACCATCAAAGCTGGCGTGCGTTACACCGATTACCATGTGCAAATGCATCAACGCGTCGCCAAACTGCTCAAGAGCCACAAGCTGGTGAGTGGCATCAGTGAAGAAGCCATGGTAGAGCAGGGGCTGACCACGCCATTCCTGCCACACGGTCTGGGCCACCCTCTGGGGCTGCAGGTACATGACTCAGCTGGCTTTATGCAGGATGAACAGGGTACCCATCTGGCCGCTCCGTCCAAATATCCGTACCTGCGCTGCACTCGGGTGTTGCAACCAGGTATGGTATTGACCATTGAGCCTGGCATGTATTTTATTGAGTCCCTGCTGGCGCCATGGCGCAGCGGTGAATTCAGTCAACACTTTGCCTGGGATCGCATCGATGCACTGAAACCTTATGGTGGTATCCGTATTGAAGACAATATTGTGATCCACGAAAAGCGTATCGAGAACATGACGCGCGATCTGAATCTGGCCTGATGCAGCCTTATCCGATCCCGGCAGGCCCCGTTAGTGTCAGCGAAGAAATAAAGAAGAGTCGTTTCATCACCCTGCTGGCACCGACCGGCGGGGTTGATGTGGCAAAGGCGTTTATCCAGCAGGTTCGTGATGAGCATCCGGCGGCCAGGCACCATTGCTGGGCATTTGTCGCCGGGCCACCGACTGACTCACAGCAGTTGGGTTTCTCCGACGACGGTGAACCTTCCGGCACGGCGGGTAAACCCATTCTGGCGCAGCTGATGGGCAGCGGCATCGGCGAAATCACCGCCGTGGTGGTACGTTACTACGGCGGTATCAAGTTGGGTACCGGCGGCTTGGTGAGAGCCTACGGCAGTGGTGTGCAGCAGGCATTAAAGCAATTGGCCGTGAGCTACAAAATTCCGCAGGCCGAATATACTTTGCAATGTGACTATGCTCAGTTGGCGTTGGTAGAGAATCTGTTGCAGCAAACTGAAGGGCGGATTGTACAGGGGGAATATGGTGCTTCCGTCATGCTGCATCTGGCTTTACCGGTCACCGGCGTTGAGGCGTTCGGGAATAAATTACGTGATCTCAGTCGCGGTAATTTGCAATTAACCCCCATTTCGCAATAATTCCCCCAACTGAATTGCTAAGGATCGTGCTGAAATGCATTTTCGCGCTATAACCCGTATCGTTGGTTTGCTGGTCATCCTGTTCTCCGGGACGATGTTTATTCCTGGTCTGGTGGCATTGATATACCGCGATGGGGCGGGGCGGGCATTCAGCCAGACCTTCTTTGTGGCGGTAACCATTGGCCTGATGCTGTGGTGGCCTAACCGTAAACAAAAGCATGAGTTGAAGCCACGAGAGGGGTTTCTGATTGTGGTGTTGTTCTGGACGGTGCTGGGCAGCGTCGGGGCATTACCTTTTTTATTTTCGGAGCGGCCTAATCTTTCGCTGACCGATGCCTTCTTCGAATCGTTTTCCGGTTTAACCACCACAGGGGCGACGACGCTGGTGGGATTGGACTCACTACCCAAAGCCATTTTGTTCTATCGGCAGATGCTGCAATGGATGGGCGGGATGGGGATCATTGTGTTGGCAGTCGCGATACTGCCCATCCTCGGCGTCGGTGGCATGCAGCTGTACCGCGCCGAAATGCCAGGGCCGTTGAAAGATAACAAAATGCGTCCACGCATTGCCGAAACGGCCAAAACCCTGTGGCTGATTTACGTTCTGTTGACTATTGCCTGTGCGCTGGCACTTTGGGGCGCTGGCATGTCGGTGTTTGACGCCATCGGCCACAGTTTCTCGACCATCGCTATTGGCGGTTTCTCTACCCACGATGCCAGCATCGGCTATTACGCCAGTCCGACCATCAACACCATCATTGCGATTTTCCTGCTGATCTCCGGTTGTAACTATGGCTTGCACTTCGCCTTGCTGAGCGGCCGCAGTCTAAAAGTGTATTGGCGTGATCCTGAGTTTCGCATGTTTATTGCCGTGCAGTTGACGCTGGTAGTGGTGTGTACCGCCGTGCTGTGGGGGCATGGGGTCTACAAAACCGGAATGGAAACGGTCAATCAGGCGTTCTTCCAAGTGGTGTCGATGGCGACAACGGCGGGCTTTACCACTGACAGCATTGCCAAATGGCCGTTATTCCTGCCGATGCTGTTGCTGTGTTCCGCATTTATAGGTGGCTGTGCCGGCTCGACCGGTGGCGGCCTGAAAGTGATCCGTATCCTACTGCTGTATTTGCAGGGCTCGCGTGAGCTAAAAAGGTTGGTGCACCCTAATGCGGTTTACACTATTAAATTGGGTAACCGCGCGCTGCCGGAACGTATCCTGGAGGCGGTCTGGGGATTCTTCTCTGCTTATGCGCTGGTGTTTATCGTCAGTATGCTGGCAATTATCGCCACCGGCGTTGATGATTTCTCTGCCTTTGCTGCCGTAACGGCGACGTTGAACAACCTTGGACCTGGGCTGGGAGTGGTGGCGGATAACTTTACCACTATGCCTGCACCGGCGAAGTGGATCCTGGTTCTGACGATGCTGTTCGGGCGCCTTGAGGTCTTTACACTACTGGTTCTGTTTACGCCGACGTTCTGGCGTGAATGATCCTGATAGAAGGAGTAACGCCGTGAAGGCACTGATTCTTTATTCTAGCCGTGATGGGCAAACACGTTCTATCGCTTCTTATATAGCAAACAAATTGCAGGATACGCTGCGCTGCGACGTGATCGATTTGCTGCAGGCGGAAAATGTCGACCTTAATCAGTATCAGCAGGTACTGATTGGTGCCTCAATACGCTATGGCCATTTCCATCCGACGCTGGAAAAGTTCGTTAAGCGTCATGCCGAACAGTTGAACCTGATGCCGAGCGCATTCTTTAGCGTGAACCTGACCGCCCGCAAGGCAGACAAGCGTTCGCCACAAACCAACGCCTATACCCGCAAGTTCCTGTTGTCTTCCCCCTGGCAGCCAAAACAGTGTGTCGTGTTTGCCGGCGCGCTTCGTTATCCACGTTATCGCTGGTTCGATCGAGTCATGATTCAACTTATTATGCGTATGACGGGCGGCGAAACGGATACCAGTAAAGAAGTGGAGTACACCGACTGGCAGCAGGTGGACCGTTTTGCTCAGGAGTTTGGTCATATTCAGTATGAAAAATGACGGAACCGCTGGCTTGTGCAGCGCTTTGCCGAAAAAATCCGCGCTTGAAAAGTTTTTTGCATTTAGGGGTTGCGGCCTTCTGAGAACTCCCTATAATGCGCCTCCACTGACCGGGAACAACGACTCCTCTAAC
>NZ_WBKI01000010.1 GCF_008830365.1 Serratia proteamaculans
GAACAACGCTTTAGCGTTGGCCCGCAGGGTGAGGCCTTTGGCCGAATAATCGAACCTGTTCGATGCAGAGTCCGTATCTCAGAAAGCAAAAAACCCGCCATAGGCGGGTTCTTCTAAAGATGGTGCCGGACTCGGACAACCGGCGTTTACGCCGTGTTGAACAACGCTTTAGCGTTGGCCCGCAGGGTGAGGCCTTTGGCCGAATAATCGAACCTGTTCGATGCAGAGTCCGTATCTCAGAAAGCAAAAAACCCGCCATAGGCGGGTTCTTCTAAAGATGGTGCCCGGACTCGGAATCGAACCAAGGACACGGGGATTTTCAATCCCCTGCTCTACCGACTGAGCTATCCGGGCAACGGGGCGCATTTAACCCTATTGGCCGGAAATCGTCAATCGCTTTCTATCACAAAGCCGATTGGTTGCTCTATTTTCACGCAATGGCCGGTGGGGCTGGCGGGCGACTGGAACCTGGTATAGCAATAAGTATGCAAAAAATCCGTCTATTTATACCGTTTTGATTTTTCTTGTTTTTATTTTTAATCCATAATTAACAGCAGGTTATGTATTATCCTTTCATGATTAAATCAGCATAATTGTTACTTGAACCTCATAAAAAAACATGCAATCATTGCGCAAATTTTAGCAAGCTACGTCCCCTAACGGCGTTGGTGCTCATTTAAGTCAGAGGGTTGCAGGCATGTCTGGTTTTGTTACTCAAGCGTCACTGCGCACCAGACATCAAATGATGCCGTCACTCCGCCGTTACCTTTCCCGAACGCAGTCCGTCAAAAACACCCAGCCTGCCATGCGGTAAGGCTATCTGATGCTCGCTGTTAGACATTATTAAAAATAGAGCTGTGGTTCTGCTTTTACTGATGTCTATCGGACGCTGCCGATACCAGTCCCCGATAGTTACCTGATAATCTTAGGAGAGTCAGCCGGTCACGTTTGCGCTTTATGCGCTAACGCCGGGCATCAATTTGCCGGGGTAACCTTTGTTATCTCATCACCGTGCCCCATGGCACACCCTCATCCTTAACCGTTTGAGAGTTAGCACAATGAAAGAATTGAAAATAGCCACCAGCGCCAGTTTGGTAGCCACCATTGAAACGCTGCGCCAAATCGTTCGCGTAGAGCAAACGGACTATACCGATGTGGCCGCGTTAGTGGTGTCGGTCGACGACGTTAACGCAGGTATCCTGGCGCAGCTCAAAGCGACCGGGTTCGAGATCCCGACCTTTGTGGCGGTGGCAGGGGACGAGCATCTTTCCCCGGACTACCTGCCCTTGATCAGTGGCGTTTTTGCACTGGAAGGGGCCAGCAAGGCGTTCTATATGGCGCAGCTGGAAGCCGCCGCCGATGCCTACGAGCAGGCGCTGCTGCCGCCGTTTTTCAAAACGCTGAAAACCTATGTGGAAATGGAAAACTCAACCTTTGCCTGCCCGGGCCACCAGGGTGGGGAGTTCTTCCGTAAGCATCCGGCCGGCAGGAAGTTTTTTGAGTTCTACGGTGAAACGCTTTTTCGTTCTGACATGTGCAACGCCGACGTTAAGCTGGGTGATTTGTTGATCCACGAAGGCTCGGCCAAGGATGCGCAAAAGCATGCGGCACGGGTATTCAACGCCGATAAAACCTATTTCGTGCTTAACGGCACCTCGGCCGCCAATAAAGTGGTGACCAACGCGTTGCTGACCCGTGGTGACCTGGTGTTATTTGATCGCAACAACCATAAGTCCAACCACCACGGTGCGCTGATCCAGGCCGGGGCGACCCCAGTGTATCTGGAAACCGCACGTAACCCGTTTGGTTTTATCGGCGGCATTGATTCGCGCTGTTTTGATGAGCGTTACCTGCGCGAACAAATCCGTGAAGTGGCACCGGAGAGAGCCGATGCGGCCCGTCCGTTCCGCCTGGCGATCATTCAGTTGGGTACTTACGACGGCACCATCTATAACGCCCGCCAGGTGATCGACACCATCGGCCACCTATGTGACTACATCCTGTTTGACTCGGCCTGGGTAGGTTACGAAGGTTTTATCCCGATGCTGAAAGAGTGCTCGCCGCTGTTGCTGGAACTGGATGAACTGGATCCGGGTATCTTTGTTACCCAGTCGGTACACAAGCAGCAGGCCGGTTTTTCGCAGACTTCGCAGATCCACAAGAAAGACGACCACATCAAGGGCCAGAAGCGCCACTGCAACCACAAGCACCTCAACAATGCTTTCATGCTGCATGCCTCGACCAGCCCGTTCTACCCGCTGTTTGCCGCGCTGGACGTTAACGCCAAGATGCATGCCGGGGCCGCCGGTCGCCGTATGTGGATGGACTGCGTGAAGCTGGGTATCGAGACGCGCAAACAACTGCTGGAACGCTGCTCGCAGCTCAGGCCGTTTGTTCCGCTGCAGGTGGCAGGGAAAAACTGGCAGGATTACGACACCGATCTGATCGCCAACGACGCGCGCTTCTTCGATTTTGTGCCGGAGGAGAAATGGCACGGCTTTGAAGGCTACGCGCAAGGCCAGTATCTGGTCGATCCGTGCAAACTGCTGCTGACCACCCCAGGTATAGACGCGGCCACCGGCCAGTACACCGAGTTTGGCGTGCCGGCCACCATTCTGGCCAACTTCCTGCGTGAGAACGGCATCGTGCCGGAGAAATGCGACCTCAACTCGATCCTGTTCCTGCTGACCCCGGCGGAAAACCCGGCCAAGATGGAACAGTTGGTGGAGATGCTGGTGCAGTTCGAACGTTATGTGGAAGAAGACGCGCCGCTTAGCGTGGTGCTGCCAACGGTGTATCGCAAGAATGAACAGCGTTATCGCGGCTATACCCTGCGCCAGCTTTGCCAGGAAATGCACGATCTGTACGTCAGCTTTGACGTCAAACAGCTGCAGAAAGAGATGTTCCGTCAGCGCCATTTCCCGCAGGTGATGATGAACCCACAGGACGCCAACGTGGAGTTTATTCGCGATAACGTCGAACTGGTGCCGATTGGTCAGGCGGAAGGGCGCATTGCGGCGGAAGGTGCATTGCCATATCCACCGGGCGTGCTGTGCGTGGTACCGGGAGAAGTGTGGGGCGGGGCGGTGCAGCGTTACTTCCTGGCGCTGGAGGACGGGATCAACCGGCTGCCGGGGTTCTCACCGGAGCTGCAGGGCGTGTATATCGAGAAAAAAGATCACGGCTGGAAGCGCATCTTCGGATATATGATCAAGTAATAGATTTGAGCGGCCCACAGGGGCCGCTTTTAAATCATCCCGACCCAGGATGACAAAGCTGTGTGGTGGCACTACCTTTTAGGTAAAAGCCACGGGGCCGGAATAAGATGATGAAAGAAGAGGGTAATATCGAGTGGGTTGGCCGAGAGAAAAGACGTTCAACGCTGCGGAATTTTAACTGGTTCTTATTGGTTAATGTGCTGCTGGCGTTCTATCTGCTGCTTCAGCGTGCTCAAACGTTCGGTGAGCGCTCTCTGAGTTCTCTGTTACGTGGTGCGCCGGCGATCTGCGGTGTGGTATTGCTGTCGGCCCTGTCTTTTGTCGCGATCCGTCAGTTGGCTGCCAGGGGGAAGTTGGCGTCCTGGCGTGGTGCGGTGGTTTGCACTGCGTTGCTGGCACTGTGCTGGTGCGGCGTTTTTCACCATCTGATTGTCAGCGACAGTATTAATCTGCTTTACCCGTTAACACTCGGCCTGCTGTTTTCTTCTCTGATCGCTTTTTATCTGTCCCCACGGCTGTTTTTCCTGTTCAGCATTCCGGTGCTGCTGGTGGCGATTGCCGAAAATATTTTTATCCACAGCGCTTTTTCGCTGGTGAACCTGATCTCCTATGCGCTGATGCTGTTTCTGATTTATTCGGCACAGAGCCGGCTGGAGCAATGGTTCCAACTGGCGATTGAGCGCGAGCAGGAAAACAAACGGCTGATTGAGCGCCTGAGCAAGCTGGCACACCGCGATCCGCTGACCGGCATCGCCAACCGGCGCTATTTCGACACCTACTTTGATGCGGTTCTGCTGCGGGAATCGACCCTGCAGGCGCCGTTTTCCCTGATCCTGCTAGACGTCGATTTTTTCAAAAAATACAACGACCATTATGGTCATCAGCAGGGGGATGAGTGCCTGATCCGCCTGGCGGCCTGTCTGGAGAGTGCTACCCGGCGTTCGCAGGATCTGGTAGCCCGCTATGGCGGTGAGGAATTTATTATCCTGCTGCCAAAATCCGAAGCGCGTGAAGCGGCACAGGTGGCGAGGAGGATAGAAGGGTTGCTCGCCGGTCTGGCGATGCCGCATGCGGATTCTGAAGTGGCGCAATGGGTGACGGTAAGTCAGGGGGTTGCGCAATGGCAACCGGGACAGAACCGTGAACAACTGCTGGCAGCTGCCGATCAGGCTCTGTATCGCGCCAAGGAACTGGGTCGTAATGGCTACAGCATTGCTTCGTGATGCTGGTGGTCAGGGCGACGGGAGAGATCGCCCTGACCAGGGGGATTAACGGCGTCGATAACTCTTCTGCGCGTTGTTCACCTTCACCAGATAGCGGCGCGATTCACCGGCCGGATGCTTGGTGGTCAACGTCTGGTAGACGTCGCCCGGCTGCATGCCGTTGATAATGCCGACCGCACGGGTTCGGTCACTGGAGAACACTCGCAGCACGCTGCCCGCCCCGCCGTTATAGGCGGTGATCACCGCGTAGCGACGTGAGGTTGGGTTCTGAATGCCCCCTAAATAGTTATTCTGCAAAATGGCCAGATAGGCGGTGCCGGTGTCGATATTGTTCTCGGGATCGAACAGGTAACTGCGGCTTGGTTTGCCCCATTTCCCGCGCATCTGGAACACGTCTTTACCGGCGGTGTGCTGTACTACCTGCATCAGGCCCAGCGCATCCGAACCACTCACCGCATACGGGTTAAAGCTCGATTCGGTCTGCATGATCGCCAGGATCAGCGACTCTTCCACCCCGTACTTCTCGGACGCCTTGCGGACCATCGGCAGGTATTTATGCGCACGCTTGTCCAGGTGGTTCGGCACCAATTGAATGGTGACCGAGTAAATCACGTGCAGGCCGGAGGTGCGCTTTTGCAGTTTGCTCTGCACCAGATAGTCGGCAAAGTGCGCCGCACGCCATTCCCAGCGGATCGGCGCGCCTTTGTTATCCAGCACCTGGCCGTACAGGAACGGCTCTTTACTGATCTGGATATCGTTGACGTCGGAATAGAGGTCGATAGAACCCGGATCGTCACCCATCAGCAAGGTGCTGATAATCGCCTGACGCAGGTGGGCGGCAGGATCGGTGGTGGCGATGGTTTCAATGGTGATGGCACCAGAATCAAAGTTGATATGGCTACGGGTTTGATACTGATCGGTGTATTTGACGTAATCTTTTGGCCCGGCGATCAGAACTTCGTTCAGACCCCAGATATTCTCGATGTTGTGGGCGAATTGGCCCATCAGGATCTCAAAGCCGTTGGTGTCTTTGACCAGGGCTTCGTTGACTTCGGTACTTTTTTTGCCGGAACAGGAAATCAGTAAAGGCGCTATTACTAGCAAAGCTAAAATTTTCTTCATCTTAAAGCCGTATACGAGAAGTATTGAAGAGGGCCAGCGCCTGGCCCCAACAGCGTTATTCGCTCGGTGGCGTATAGCCTTCGATGTGCACGTCGTGCCCTTCGAACAGGAACTTGATCATTTCCGCTTCCAGCAGTTTGCGGTCATCCACGTTCATCATGTTCAGTTTTTTCTCGTTGATCAGCATGGTTTGTTTTTTCATCCATTCTGCCCAGGCTTCCTTCGAGATCTCGTTATAGATGCGTTTGCCGACTTCCCCTGGATAAAGCTGGAAATCCTGTCCTTCAGCGTCGCGCTGCAGGAAGGTACAAAAAATGGTTCTGCTCATGCTAATTCCTCATATTTAGGCTATAAACCCTGCTGGCGTGGGGACTGTTTTGCCAACTGTTGCAACAGGCGGTCAACCGGCGCTGCCAGCCCGACAGATGGTGGCTGCGCTAAGTTATACCAGAGACCGACGCCCTCATCCATGCTGGTGCCTACCTCGTTCATTTCCAGCCAGACAGGCACGATATCCAGATGGAAATGACTGAAAGTATGACGAAATGCGGTCAACTGCTGTTGGCGATTGTTGTTCAGACCGCGTTGTTGCAACCAGAGTTCCATCTCTTCGCGCTCGCTAAACTGCGGGAAGCAGAATAATCCGCCCCACAAGCCGACGGCCGGCCGCTGTTCCAGCCAGGCTCGCTCGCCCTGTTGCAGTAATAAAAAGTAAGCGGTTTTTTCCGGCAGCGTCTGCTTGGGCTTTTTACCGGGGTATTTCGCCCAGCTGTGATGGGCGTAGGCGATGCAGCCGAGGCTGAGTGGACACAGCTCGCACTTGGGTTTGGAACGGGTGCAGACCATCGCCCCCAGATCCATCATCGCCTGATTGAACTGGCCGACGCCCTGTGCCGGGGTGACGTCTTCACTGATCTGCCACAGCCGGTTTTCGACGTCTTTCTTGCCTGGCCAGCCTTCGACCGCATAGCAGCGGGCCAACACGCGTTTCACGTTGCCGTCGAGGATGGGGTAATGCTGGCCGAGCGCCAATGACAGCACCGCACCCGCCGTTGAGCGGCCAATACCGGGCAGGGCGTGGATTTCTTCAAAGGTTGTCGGGAACTCGCCGCCGTGCTGTGCGACAATGGCCTGCGCCGCCTTGTGCAGGTTGCGGGCACGGGCGTAGTAGCCCAGGCCGGTCCACAGGTGCAGCACTTCGTCCAGCGGTGCTTCTGCCAGCGCACGCACGTTGGGAAAACGTGCCATAAAGCGCTGAAAATACGGGATCACGGTGGCAACCTGAGTTTGTTGCAACATGACCTCAGAGAGCCATACTTGATAGGCGGTCTTATCAAGCTGCCACGGCAGGGTTTTACGGCCATAACGCTGGTACCAGTCAAGCACCACCTGTGCGAACTGTTGTGCTTGCATCATAATAAGCAGCTTCGATATCCGGCAGAAAATGAAGCGCGATTGCAGCATAGAGTCATGATGCTGTAAACCGGAACTTTCCGACGTCGCACGGCAGGTACATTAGATGAACACTTGCTAAACCAATGTATCTTTGCATAATGCGCGTTTCCCTAAATAGCAGCCAAACAGACAGAAAGCACTATGATTAATGACGTCATCTCCCCAGAATTTGATGAGAACGGCCGTGCGATGCGCCGTATCCGCAGTTTTGTCCGCCGCCAGGGGCGGTTGACCAAAGGCCAGCAGCACGCGCTGGACAACTATTGGCCGGTGATGGGCGTGGAGTATCAGGCTGAACCTGTCGATATCACCGCACTGTTTGGGCGCGATGCGCCGACCGTGCTGGAGATCGGTTTTGGCATGGGTGCCTCGCTGGTGACCATGGCGGGCCATAACCCGCAGCAGAATTTCTTGGGGATTGAAGTACATTCGCCGGGCGTGGGTGCCTGTCTGGCCGATGCTACCGAAGCGGAACTGAGCAACCTGCGCGTGATGTGTCACGACGCGGTTGAGGTGTTAGAGAATATGATCCCGGACGGGTCGCTGGACATGGTGCAGCTGTTCTTCCCCGATCCGTGGCACAAAGCTCGCCACAATAAACGTCGCATCGTACAGACGCCGTTTGTTGAACTGGTGCAGCGCAAATTGAAAGTCGGCGGCGTATTCCATATGGCCACCGACTGGCAGCCTTACGCAGAACATATGTTAGAGGTTATGAACGGGATCTCAGGCTATCGTAATCTTTCCAGCGATAATGATTACGTGCCTCGTCCGGATTCACGCCCACTGACAAAATTTGAATTACGCGGCCAGCGTCTGGGACATGGCGTTTGGGATTTGATGTTTGAGAGGAAAGAATAATGGCTAAGAACCGCAGTCGTCGTTTACGTAAAAAGTTACACATTGAAGAGTTTCAGGAGCTGGGTTTCTCCGTAGCATGGCGTTTTGCCGAAGGCACCGCGGTTGAAGATATCGACAGCACGCTGGACGCTTTCATCGACGAAGTGATCGAGCCGAACGGTATGGCGTTTGACGGCAGTGGCTATCTGCAGTGGGAAGGTTTGATCTGCCTGCAGACTATCGGTCATTGCACCGATGAACAGCGCGAACTGGTCAAAAAATGGCTGGAAGCGCGTAAACTGACCGACGTTAAGGTTAGCGATCTGTTCGATATCTGGTGGGACTGATTTCCCCAGCCCGATCGGCGCGGCCCGGGGCCGCGCCAGCTTATTGATTTTAAGGTGCCTTAACGGCACCTTTATTTTGTCCGGAGTGTGACCGCGGTGGTAACGACATTGGATAACGCGTTGCTGGAAGACATTCTGCAACAGGTGCGCCCGCTGATTGGCCAGGGCAAGGTGGCGGACTATATACCGGCACTGGCGGAAGTGGCGGCCGATCGTCTGGCGATCGCTGTTTGCACCGTCGACGGCGAAATGTTCCAGGCCGGTAACGCCACCGAGCGCTTCTCTATTCAGTCGATCTCCAAGGTGCTGAGCCTGACGTTGGCGCTGACACGCTATCAGGAGCACGAGATCTGGCAGCGGGTCGGCAAGGAGCCTTCCGGTCTGCCATTCAACTCGTTGCTGCAGTTGGAAATGGAGCAGGGCAAACCGCGCAATCCGTTTATCAACCCCGGTGCGCTGGTGGTGTGTGACATGCTGCAAACCCGGCTCAGCGCTCCCAAGCAACGCATGCTGGAAGTGGTGCGCCAACTGGCCGGTGAAGAAGACCTGGCCTATGACTCGAGGGTTGCCCGTTCCGAGTTTGAACACTCCGATCGCAATGCGGCGATAGCCTATCTGATGAAGTCGTTCGGCAACTTTGAAAACGACGTGCTCACCGTGCTGCAAACCTATTTCCACTACTGCGCGTTGCGGATGAGCTGCCAGGAGCTGGCGCGTAGCTTTGTTTATCTGGCCAATCACGGGCGTGACCTGAGCGGACGTGAAGTGATCAGCCCGCTGCAGGCGCGCCAGATCAATGCGCTGATGATGACCAGTGGCATGTACGATGGCGCGGGGGAATTTGCCTACCGCGTAGGTATGCCGGGCAAGTCCGGTGTTGGCGGCGGTATTGTCGCTATCGTCCCCGATGAGCTGTCGATCGCCGTTTGGTCGCCGGAGCTGGATGCCTCCGGTAACTCACTGGCGGGAACTGCGGCGCTGGAACTGTTGTCTCAACGGATTAGCCGTTCGATTTTTTAATCCCACCACGGAAGGGAGTCAGGAGAAAATATGTTAAAGAAAACCGGGTTAGCCTTACTGCTGTTGACTGCTTCACAGGCCCATGCCGAGTATCAGTGCAGCGTTAAACCCCAGGACGACGTGATTATCAGCCCGCAGAACGTGCAGGTGACTGGAGCCAGCGGCAACCTGCAGATTTCAGCGGATGGCGATGTGACCCGCAACGGGCAGGCGTTGACCCTGACTGACAGCCAGCGGCAAAAGGCCTTCAGCTACCAGAATGCGCTGCGTAAAGAGCTGCCGTGGATCGACAACGGTGCACAGCAGCACCTGGAAAAAGCGCGCGTGGCGTTGGATAAGGTGATCGTCAAGGAATTAGGCAGCGACAGCAACGTGCGCAACCGCCTGACTACGCTCAATGGCCAGCTCAAACAGCAGATGAACCGCATCATCGAACACCGCAGCGACGGCCTGACCTTCCACCACAAGGCGATTGATCAGGTTGAGCAGGATGGCCGTAATCTGGTGCAGCAGAGCATGGGTGGCGTATTGCAGGACAGCCTGAATGAGATGGGCGTCAAGCAGGCGGCCAACAGCGGCGGCAATCCGTTGCAGGCGATCATGGGCAATCTGGGTGGCCTGCAGAAAGCGATTCAGAACGAATGGAACAACCAGGAGCAGGACTTCCAGAACTTTGGTCACGATGTCTGTAACCGCGTTACCGGCCTGGAAACTCAGCGCAAAGACCTGCTTAATGCTTTGAAGTAACACGGAATGATGTCTGGAAGTGTGTTTTTTGACCTTTTAACCACTATCTGACAGACTGGCT
Organism: Serratia proteamaculans; assembly: GCF_008830365.1. Classification (GTDB taxonomy): domain Bacteria; phylum Pseudomonadota; class Gammaproteobacteria; order Enterobacterales; family Enterobacteriaceae; genus Serratia; species Serratia proteamaculans. Next base: position 10,034 of record NZ_WBKI01000010.1, read on the forward strand.
AAACTATAATCAATGGCCAAAAGGATTTTGCATTGATGCCAGTAATATTTCGTTATAAAGGCTATAAGTTCTTTTTTTATTCGAATGAAGGCGAGCCGTTAGAACCGGCTCATATTCATGTCAGAGATGCGGTGGCAGAAGCCAAATTCTGGCTAACGCCTGAAGTGCAGTTAGCCCGAAATGATGGGTTTAATATCAGAGTGTTAAAAGAGTTAACCGGAACCGTTGAAGTTCATAAGAGGTTATTTTTGGAGGCCTGGAATGAGTATTTCAGCTAAGAACGTAAGCTTTGATGAGACTACGATGTGGGTTGAATTGAGCGACGCCAGAATTATCGGTGTGCCACTCGCATGGTTCCCCCGGCTACTCAAAGCTACGGACGAAGAGCGTGCCCGTTATGAGCTGAGTGCCCGTGGTATCCATTGGGAGGCGTTGGATGAAGATATTTCCGTTGAAGGTTTGCTAAAGGGACGGGGTGATATCACCCATCGTCCCCATCATGCCGCCTGATTCATGGGTGTTTACGGAGAACGCTATGAGCCATACTCGCTACGAAACTGATGTTGTCGCCTGGGCAAATGAACAGGCTGCTCTTTTGCGCTCCGGAAAATTGTCTGAGATCGATGTTGAAAAGATCGCCGAGGAGATTGAGGACGTGGGGAAGAGCGAGCAAAGGGAACTTGCAAGCCGAATGATGGTGCTGATAGCACACCTGCTGAAATGGAAGTATCAGCCGGCGCGTCGTGGCACCAGCTGGGAAAGAACGATTAAGGCGCAGCGCAAAGAGGTGCTTTATAGCCTGAAAGAGTCGCCCAGTTTAAAAAGCAAACTCGGCGATGCAGACTGGCTGGATGTGGTTTGGTCCAAGGCGATAGCGCTGGCGACGACCGAAACCGGGTTGGACGTTTATCCGGAAAACGGGATTTGGGATATTCAGCAGGTGCTTTCCCACGAGTTCTATCCAGATTAAAACCAAAAAAAAGCGCTGATAATTCAGCGCTTTTTGCTATTCGTCTGCCAGAAACAGCTCCAGCAGCGAGTTAAGGAACAGTTTGCCTTTCTCGGTGATCTGCCAATATTCCGGCGTTTCTTCCAGATAGCCTTTCGCCAGTGCTTCGGCCAGCTGTGCACGGATAGTGCTTTCATCCAGCCCGGTGTAGTTGACGAACTCGTCACGTGGCGCCGCCTCCAGCAGGCGGAAGCGGTTCATAAAGAACTCGAACGGCCGATCCGCCGCCGTCACCTCATGCTGCTTGTCCATATACTTGCCTTGCATAAAACCGCGCGGATGCTTGGTTTTCGCGGTGCGCAGAATGCGGCCGTCGCTGAATGTCAGTTTGCCGTGTGCGCCACAGCCAATCCCCAGATAGTCGCCAAAGCGCCAGTAGTTGAGGTTGTGTTGGCACTGGTAACCCGGCTTGGCATAGGCCGAGGTTTCATATTGCTGGTAGCCGGCAGCGCTCAGTAACTCATGGCCCCGTTCGAAAATATCCCACAGCGCGTCGTCGTCCGGCAGGACCGGCGGACGTGAACTGAACAGGGTATTGGGTTCGATGGTCAGCTGATACCACGACAGGTGCGGCGGATTAAGGGCAATCGCCTGGCGCAAATCGTCCAGCGCCTCTTCCAGCGACTGGTCTGGCAGGCCATGCATCAGATCGAGGTTAAAACTACGCAGGCCAAGACCGGTGGCCAGGTGCGCTGCACGTTTGGCCTCTTCCGGGCCGTGTATACGCCCCAGGCGAGTTAACTTCTCGGCGCTGAAGCTCTGCACTCCGATAGAGATGCGGTTCACTCCGGCGCGCTGGTAGCCGCTGAAGCGATCGGCCTCCACGGTGCCGGGGTTGGCCTCCATGGTGATCTCGGCACCGTCAACCACGTGGATGCGTGCCCGCACGCCGTCCAGCAGCGATTGCATCGCCTCGGCACTCAGCAGGCTGGGGGTGCCGCCGCCGATAAAAATAGTACTGATTTCACGGCCGGCTACCAGCGGCAGATCGGCATCCAGATCCGCCAGCAGGTGATCGACATATTCCTGATGCGGGACTTCGCCCTTCAACGCATGCGAGTTGAAGTCGCAGTACGGGCATTTCTGCACGCACCACGGGATATGAATGTACAAACTTAATGGCGGCAACTTAAGCATTGCGCATCGCTTCCAGCATCAGTTTCAGTGCTTTACCACGGTGCGACACTGAGCGTTTCTCATCGCGACTCAGCTCGGCAGCGGTGCGGCCCAGTTCCGGGACGTAGAAGATTGGATCGTAACCGAAACCGCCTTCACCTGCCGCGGCGTGGGTGATTTCACCGGCCCAACTGCCGTGGAACACCAGTGGCGTTGGGTCTTCTGCGTGGCGCATATACACCAGCACGCAGTGGAATTGCGCACCGCGACTGCCCTGCGGCACGTCTTTCAGTGCCACTAGCAGTTTGTCGAGGTTTTGCTGGTCGGAGGCGTCAACGCCTGCGTAACGCGCAGAATAGATGCCCGGTGCGCCGCCCAATGCGTCTACCGCCAGGCCCGAGTCGTCGGCAATCGCCGGCAGGCCGGTGATTTGCGCCGCGTGACGGGCTTTCAGGATGGCGTTTTCAATAAACGTCAGGCCGGTTTCCTCAGCGGACTCAACGCCCAGCTCGGTTTGTGCGACCACATTCAGCCCGAAATCGGCCAGCAGGTCGGCGAGTTCGCGCACTTTGCCCGGGTTACCGGTGGCAAGAACGACTTTTTGCATGATGACTACCTTGAAATTTATTCGATTAGCGCCGCGACCACTGCGGGGATCTGTTGCGGATTAACGATGCGTAACTGTTTATGCCGCCCCAGTTCGCCTTTCTCTATGGTGACGTTGCTTTTCGCCACTTTGAACTGCTTGGCGAGAAATTTGATCAGATGAGCGTTGGCCTGGCCGTCTACCGGCGGGGCGGTAATGGCGACTTTAAGTTCGTCGCCATGCAAACCGACAATCTGGTCGCGGCTGGCTTTCGGCTGAATATATAGCCTGATCGCCAGCCCGTCCAGCACCGGGGTCACTGCACTCACAACAGGAACCAGATCTCACCGAACAGATCCATACCCAGGTAGTTGATCAGATACAGGATCAGGATCACCACCATCGCTGAAAAATCAATGCCGCCCATTGCCGGCAAGATACGGCGGATCGGGGACATCAAAGGTTCGGTCAGTTGATACATCAACTGATCAATCGGGCTGCGGCCCTGGCTGATCCAGCTCATCAGCGCGCGGATAATCATCACCCAGAAGATCAGGTAACCGGCCGACTTCACCAGTGAGATCAACCCAAACAACAGATTATACGGACTGAGTGACATAGCACCGCCCTGAATCAGCAGCAGCAGCGGATACTTGATGGTCATCAGCAGGAACGCCAGCAGCAGTGATGCGCTGTCGATCGGCCCGAGGGACGGAATGACACGGCGCAGCGGGCCGATCACCGGTTGGGTGATCTTCACGATAAACTGTGCGAATGGGTTGTAAAAGTCAGCGCGCGTCCACTGCATCCAGATGCGCAGCAGCAGTACCATGACGTACAGATCAACAACGGTTTTGACCAAAAAAGTCAGCGTTAGCATGTAGTAGCCCTTCTCCTTAACTCTCGATTATTTAAAATGATTTTTCCATTTCCTGCGCACGGGAAACTGCCGCCTGCATGGCTTTGGCCACGGTTGCCGGCAGCTGTTGTTCGTTGAAGACCCGCAGCGCTTCGGCGGTGGTGCCGCCTTTAGAGGTCACTTGCTCACGCAGGGTCGACAATGGCGTATCCGGGTTGGCTTCCACCAGCGCGGCAGCGCCGGAGGCCGCTTGCTGCACCAGATTACGGGCGGTCTGGCTGTCGAAGCCCATACGTTCGGCTTCTTGCTGCATGGCTTCCATAAACAGGAAGAAATAAGCCGGTGCGCTACCGGCAGCGGCGATGACGCCGTTAATGCCGTTTTCGTCATCCACCCAGCACACCTTGCCGACTGACGCCATCAAATCGCTGCTGTAGTCGCGCTCCTGTTGGCTGACCTGTTGCGGTGCATACAGGCCGCTCATGCCTTTACCTACCAGTGAGGGGGTATTGGGCATGATGCGCACGATGTTCAGGTTGTCGCCCAGCAGTTGGTAAAAACGGCTGACCTGGATACCGGCGGCGATCGACAAAACCAGCTTGCCGCTGAAATCGACCCGTTCGCGCAATGGCTGACAGACATCGGCCATCATCTGCGGTTTTACCGCCAGCACCACGACATCGGCCGCTTGAGCACAGGCCAGATTGTCACTGCTGCTGACAATGCCGTAGTCCGCCGCCAGTGCATCACGGTTTTTAGCCGAAGGTGCACAGACGCTAATGGATTTAGCCGGATAACCGCCCGCCACCAGGCCGGCGATGATAGCGCGTGCCATGTTACCGGCACCAATAAAGGTAATCTTACGATGCTGCATCAAAATCCCTCGTTAATGTGTCAGGCCTGTGAATAATCACGGGCGCCAAAAATGGCGGTGCCGATGCGCACCATGGTGCTGCCTGCGGCAATCGCTGCCGTCATGTCGTCGGTCATGCCCATCGACAGCGTGTCCACCTGTGGGTATTGCTGTTGCAGGGCCAGGAAGGCGTCACGCATCTGACCGAATACCGCCAACTGGCTCTGGTAATCTTCTTGCGGTGCTGGAATGGCCATCAGCCCGCGCAGCCTGACGTTTGGCAGCGCGGCAACCGCCTCTGCCAGCGCCGGCAATTCAGCCAGTACAATGCCAGATTTACTCTGCTCATCGCTGATATTTATTTGGATCAGAACGTTAAGCGGTGGCATCTCTGCCGGGCGCTGGTCGCTCAAACGCAGGGCAATGCGCAGCCGATCAACGGTGTGGCACCAGGCGAAGTTCTCTGCCACCAGTCGGCTCTTGTTGGATTGCAAAGGGCCGATAAAGTGCCAATCCAATGTTGCGCCTTCCGGCAGCGCGGCGAAATGCTGAACCTTATCCACGCCTTCCTGAACATAGTTCTCGCCGAAGGCGCGCTGGCCCGCTGCGATGGCTTCTGCGATCGCAGCCACAGGTTTGGTTTTGCTTACGGCAAGCAGCGTAACTTCTTCTGGAGCGCGATCGCAGCCTTGAGCGGCCGCGGCAATGCGGTTTCTGACATCCTGCAGATTCTGTTGGATAGTGCTCATTATTGACCCAGGAGATTGATATGGATATCGATGAATTCGTGGCCCTTAGTGTAAAGCATAATGCTTCCGATCTGCACCTTTGTACCGGACATCGGCCGATGTTGCGCATTGATGGTGAACTGCAGCCGCTGGCAGGGGCCGAAATCCTGACCGCAGCGAGAATGCAGTTGCTGTGCAACGCCCTGCTGCAACCGTTGCAGCGGCAGCAGTTACAGCAGTTGGGGCAGCTGGATCTGGCGCTTTCACTGGCGGGTGAGATCCGCCTGCGTGCCAATTTCTTTCTGCAAAGCCTGGGAGTCTCGATTGCCTTGCGGCTGATTGCCGGCCACTGTCCAACCTTGGCCGCGTTGGCCGCGCCAGACATTATTCCGGCTCTGGTTCGGCGCGAAGATGGCCTGATCCTGGTGACCGGTGCGACTGGCAGCGGAAAATCCACCACGCTGGCGGCGATGATTGACGATATCAATCAGCACCAGCGTCGCCATATCCTAACGCTGGAAGATCCGATCGAATTTATCCACTGCAGCCGGCAGTGTTTGATCCAGCAACGCGAACTGGGTCGCGACAGCCATAGCTTTGACGATGCGCTGCGGGCTGCACTGCGTGAGGATCCGGATGTGATCCTGTTGGGGGAGCTGCGCGATACCACCACGATCCGTCTGGCACTGACCGCGGCGGAAACCGGCCATCTGGTGCTGGCCACATTGCATACCCGCAGTGCGCCGCAGGCGGTGGATCGGCTGGTGGATGTTTTTCCGGCGGAAGAAAAACCTTACGTGCGTGCCCAATTGGCCGGCAGCTTACAGGCAGTGATTGCACAAAAATTGTTGAGTCGGTCCGGCGGTGGCAGGGTGGCAATTTTTGAGGTACTGACGGCAACGGCGGCGGTCAGCAGCATGATCCGTGAGGGCAAAACCCATCAGTTGCCTAACGTGCTGCAAACCGGCGGGCAGTCCGGTATGCAGACCTTTGAACAGGGCCTGCAGCAGCGGATCAGCGCCGGCTTACTTGGTGGAGGGCAAGACCCTCAGAATAGGGATTAACCCAACTGCCGCTCAAACCAGCTTTCCAGAATAACCACCGCCGAGGCGGAGTCCACGCTGCCCTTGTCCAACGCGCGGAACCCGCCACGGTCGAACAAATTAGCGCGGGCTTCGACGGTACTCAGGCGTTCATCATGCAGTGCGATCTGGACGCCAAAGCGGCCGTGCAGGCGGTTGGCGAACTTGCGAGCTTGCTCGGTCACCAACTGTTCGGTGCCGTCCATGTTCAGCGGCAGCCCGACCACCACCAGATCCGGCTGCCATTCTTTCAGCAGTTTCTCGATCTTTTGCCAGTCCGGTGAACCGTCCTGTGCTTTGAAGGCCGCCAGCGCGCGGGCGCTGCCCGTGAGTTCCTGCCCGATGGCGGCACCAATGCTTTTGGTACCGAAGTCGAAGGCGATAATGGTGCGGTTAGTCATCAGGCATGTCCTGCGTGGTTAGCAATGCTGCAGATGTCGATACCCAGACGGTTGGCAGCCGCGCGCCAGCGGTTGGCGATCGGCGTATGGAACAGAATGTCGGTGTCGGCTTCAATGGTCAGCCAGGCGTTTTCCAGCACTTCCTGTTCCAACTGGCCTTTTTCCCAACCGGCATAGCCGAGCGCGACCAGCACGTCATCCGGTTGCTCCGGAGTGCCCAGCGTTTCCAGCACGTCTTTCGAGGTGGTGATCATGGTATCCGGCGAGATCTGAATGCTGGAGCCAAAGCCTTTGCGCGGCGTATGCAGAATAAAACCGCGATCGTCCGCCAGCGGGCCGCCGGCAAATACCGGTTTGTCCAGGCTGATAGCCGGATCGCGCGCCTGCGCTATGATCTTCAGTTTGCTCAACACTGTTTCCACCGTGAACTGTTCCACCGGTTTATTGATCACCAGGCCCATGGCGCCGTCTTCATTGTGCTCGCAGACATAAATCACCGAGCGTTTGAAGCGAGGATCCTGAAGTGATGGCATAGCGATAAGAAAATGGTGCTGTAAATTCATGGTGTTATTTTAGACAGTTGATGGGTGATAAGTTAAACAGCCGCCAGTATGCGGCCATCCCCGCCGCCTTTCAAGTTGCGGCGTTGTTAGCTGCACTCGCAAAGCCTAAGCCGATAGCGCCAGTCCGGGAAGCCAGGATTGCGGGCGACATCGCCGCCCGCACTGCGGATTACTTCGCTGCCAGACGCTTTTCGATCGCGTCCATCAGCATGCCGGTGATCGACACCGGGAAGGCCGCTTCGATTTCGCGCGCGCAGGTTGGGCTGGTGACGTTGATTTCGGTCAGTCGATCGCCAATCACGTCCAGGCCAACAAAGATCAGCCCTTTTTCTTTCAGCGTCGGGGCTACCGCACGTGCAATTTTCCAGTCGCTTTCGCTCAGCGGACGCGCTTCACCCCGGCCACCGGCCGCCAGGTTACCGCGGGTTTCGCCCTGCGCCGGAATACGTGCCAGGCAGTAAGGCACCGGCTCACCGTCCACCACCAGAATGCGTTTATCGCCTTCCTTGATCGCCGGAATGAAGTTCTGCGCCATGCAGAAACGGCTGCCGTGTTCGGTCAGGGTTTCGATAATCACCGACAGATTCGGGTCATCCTGTTTCACGCGGAAGATTGACGCGCCGCCCATGCCGTCCAGCGGCTTGAGGATGATGTCGCCATGCTGCTGGTGGAATTTGCGGATGTGCGCTGCGCTGCGGCTGACCAAAGTGTCCGGCGTCAGTTCCGGGAACCAGGCGGTGAACAGCTTTTCGTTGCAGTCACGCAGGCTCTGCGGCTTGTTGACCACCAGCGTGCCCTTGACCTCTGCGCGCTCGAGAATATAGGTCGCGTAGATGTATTCGGTATCGAACGGCGGATCTTTACGCATCAGGATCACGTCCAGATCCTGCAGCGCCAGATCCTGCTCGCTACCAAAGCTGAACCAGCTCTCTTTATCTTCTTTCACGCTCAGCAGGCGGGTGCGGGCGCGGCCGTCACCGGCGTGCAGATAGAGATCGTCCATCTCCATATAGTGCAGTTCCCAGCCACGGCGCTGCGCTTCGAGCAGCATGGCGAAGCTGGTGTCTTTCTTGATATTGATGGAGGCGATAGGGTCCATCACGATGCCGAGCTTAATCATCTTTTCTCCTTTAACCCAGATCGCCGAAACGTACCTGCAAAGCGGTAATCGCGGTGAGCGCTGTGGTTTCTGTACGCAGAACGCGTGGCCCAAGCAGGATATCAGTAAATCCGTGGCCTGTGGTCATCGCAATTTCGCCTGTTGATAAACCGCCTTCCGGCCCGATCAGCAGGCGGACATGTTCCACCGGCAGCGGCAGGGTATTGATGCTGTGGCTGGCGCGCGGGTGCAGGTTGAGCTTCAGGCTGCCATCCTGCTCGGCACACCAGGCTTCCAGTTGCATTGCCTCGCGGATTTCCGGGATGCGGTTACGGCCACACTGTTCGCAGGCGGCGATGGCTATCTTCTGCCACTGCTGAATTTTTTTCGCCAGGCGTTCGCCGTCCAACTTTACGCCGCAGCGCTCGGAAAACAGCGGGGTGATGACGTTAACCCCCAGTTCGATGGATTTCTGAATGGTGAATTCCATCTTTTCACCGCGAGAAATCACCTGGCCCAGATGCAGATTGAGCGGTGATTCACGGTCTTCCCGTTGCCCGGCGCTGAGCTGCACCTGCACGCTTTTCTTGTCGACATGGGTGATCTCGGCGTCGAACACCTGATTGCTGCCGTCGAATAACTGCAGTGCCTGCCCGGTGTTCATGCGCAGTACACGCCCGATATGGTTGGCGGCGTCTTCGCTTAAGAAGATTTCCGCATTGTCGATCAACGGCTGCGGGTGATAAATACGGGGTATACGCATGTGAATATTCGATCCTGACTTAAGGGTGTAGGCGGCTTGAAAGGCGACGGGTATATAGTAGGTTAGCCCTTTCGTTGCTGGCAAGCCTGTTGAATATAGGGATTATGGTTGCCCTGTACCTTAGCGATGCGTGCTTCGCGCAGGCATTCCCACTGGTTGACCGGATACTGGCGGTTCCACACCTCGAAAAGCTGGGTCTGCTGGCGTGAAAGCCGCAGTTGGTAGCGGTCGCGCATATAGAAGTAGGTGCGGGCGATCGCACCACGGGCGCGGACCGGCGGTTCGGCCTGCTTATTTTTGAAGTCCACTTTCATCGGGCACTGGCCATACTGGCCCTCGCCGCCTTTCCACTGGCTGTACATAAAGTTATTACGATCGCCATTCACTTCACCTATCGCCGGCTGCAGGTTGTGCAAATCGGTTTCGATTTGGCGGTAGCCGGCATCTTTATTGCAGTTTTTGCGGCCGCCCTGTTGCCAGCACTGCAATTGGTGGCCGAACTGCCAGGCCGGAACCACGTGTTCCCATTCGATACGTTGCGCGCGTTGGGCATTTTTACGCGCCTGATAGCCACAACTGTTCAGATTGGGAATGCCTTTCTTGCCCTGCCAGTCGATCCGGCAGCCGCAGTAGAAGGAGCCAGGCGCGTCCTGATTGATTTTGGCCGCTGCCGCCTTGGCCTGAGAAAAGTTATTGATGCCGTACGCCTGTGCGGCACCGGCAGAGAGAACCACCAAAAATAAAATTTTGCGAAGCATATTCCAAAACAGCTCAAAATTGGAAAAGCAGGCAGGGTAGCGGAAGTTGACAGTCGTAGCAAACGACGATATTGGCTTGTTTTAACGTATAAATCGTTTCGCTAAATGGGCTCACCGGCAAAAAATTTCAGCTTGTCGCCACACTGGCGGCAGCGATATTCACTTTCTCCGCGCATCACCCGATTATGGCGGCGCACTGTGAGCTGGTGCTGTTGGCAACTGCAGCGGTAGGGGTAGGTTTTGCTCTGCACCGAGGCAATCTCAAACTGGTGGGTACGGCTGGCGGGCACCTGCAATACGCTTTCCATCATCCAGCGCCATTCGCGGCCGTGCGGCGGTACGCGGCCAAACTGACGGAATACCAGCAGGTGCGCCAGTTCATGCGGCACCACCTCATCGATAAACGACTGTTGGTTTTCCATCAGCAGAACCGGATTCAGTCGGATTTCCCAGGCTTGTAGCCAGGCGGTGCCCGCGCTGGTGCCACGTTGCTGGTAAACGACTTTGGGCTCGGGGAACTCGACGGAAAAGTGCTGACGGGCCAGCTGCAGTTTATCTCGCAGACAGCGCATCGCCGCCTGTTGCAGCGCAATGGGGATTCTTACTTTGTTCATTGCGGCTAGCTTAAGCAATGGCGAACCGGCTGGCAATAAGACGCAAAACTAATTTGCTGACAACCGACAGACAGGTTTTTCACCGCATTGATAACCCGATCGATGCTGATGGATTGTAATCATTGTGTTAACTGCGGGATAATAAAGGGTACATGCTGAGTCTGTACCTGTAGGGGACGAATATATTCGTCCCGATTAACACGGGCGCAGTATACAGCGTCCCTACAAACCAGCAGGGTATTATGCGATTTAGCGCAATAACCGACTGATTAAAAATACGTAAGGTGTGGGGAGTTTTCTGACGCGGCCTGCCCCGAGCTGGCTGAGTAAGTGTGAATTTAACGCAGCTGATGTTGCAAGTGAGAGATCAATGTCGAATAAACCGTTCCATTATCAAGATCCGTTCCCGCTGAAGAAAGATGACACCGAATACTATCTGTTGAGCCGCGATCACGTTTCCGTGAGCGAGTTTGAAGGCCAGGAAGTGCTGAAAGTGGCCCCCGAAGCGTTAACCCTCCTTGCTCAGCACGCGTTCCATGATGCCTCATTCATGCTGCGTCCGGCACACCAGCAGCAGGTGGCCGATATCCTCAAGGATCCGGACGCCAGCGAAAACGACAAGTACGTTGCGCTGCAATTTTTACGTAACTCAGAAATCGCCGCCAAGGGTATTTTACCGACCTGCCAGGATACCGGCACCGCCATCATCGTCGGCAAAAAGGGCCAGCGCGTCTGGACCGGTGGCGGTGACGAAGCGGCATTGTCTCGTGGGGTGTACAACACCTTTATTGAAGACAACCTGCGCTATTCGCAAAACGCCGCGCTGGATATGTACAACGAGGTCAACACCGGCAGCAACTTGCCTGCCCAGATCGATCTCTACAGCGTCGACGGTGAAGAATACAAATTCCTGTGCATCGCCAAAGGCGGTGGTTCAGCCAATAAAACCTATCTCTACCAGGAAACCAAAGCGTTGCTGTCACCGGGCAAGCTAAAGGATTATCTGGTCGAGAAAATGCGCACGCTGGGTACCGCAGCCTGTCCGCCTTACCACGTGGCGTTTGTTATCGGCGGGACCTCGGCCGAAGCGACGTTGAAAACCGTCAAGCTGGCCTCGACCAAGTACTACGATGGCCTGCCAACCGAAGGTAACGAACACGGCCAGGCATTCCGCGACGTGGTGCTGGAAGAAGAATTACTGAAAGAAGCGCAGAATCTGGGGCTGGGCGCGCAGTTTGGCGGCAAATACTTTGCGCACGACATCCGCGTGGTGCGCCTGCCGCGCCATGGCGCATCCTGTCCGGTGGGCATGGGGGTTTCCTGTTCCGCTGACCGTAACATCAAGGGCAAGATTAACCGTGACGGTATCTGGCTGGAAAAGCTGGAGCACAATCCGGGCAAGTTTATTCCGCAGGAACTGCGTCAGGCTGGGGAAGGCGAGGCCGTCAAGATTGACCTCAACCGCCCAATGGCCGAGATCCTCAAGCAGCTGTCACAATTCCCGGTGTCCACCCGCCTGTCGCTGAGCGGTACTATCATTGTGGGGCGTGACATTGCGCATGCCAAGCTGAAAGAGCGTCTGGACAACGGTGAAGGTCTGCCGCAGTACGTCAAGGATCACCCGATTTATTACGCCGGTCCGGCCAAAACGCCGGACGGTTACGCTTCGGGTTCACTGGGGCCAACCACCGCCGGGCGTATGGACTCTTACGTTGATCTGCTGCAGTCCCACGGCGGCAGCATGATCATGCTGGCCAAGGGTAACCGCAGCCAGCAGGTGACTGACGCCTGCCACAAACACGGTGGCTTCTACCTCGGTAGCATTGGCGGCCCGGCAGCGGTGCTGGCGCAGCAGAGCATCAAGAGCCTGACCTGCGTCGAATACCCTGAACTGGGAATGGAAGCGATCTGGAAAATTGAAGTGGAAGATTTCCCAGCGTTTATTCTGGTGGATGATAAAGGCAATGACTTCTTCCAGAAGATCCAGGCCGGCCAGTGTTCTCGCTGCGTGAAGTAACTCTCGCAAAGACTTGTCGCCCGTTATCGGGCGGCAAGTTCCCACCTTGATCAGACCCAGTGTAAAGTCCTGTAGCCCGCTGGACGCCGCGTTTTAACCTGTATACCCTACGTGCGGAGCAGTAACACACGTATAAAGGCATATTTGGCACAGAAGGCTCGGCAAATACATGGAAACGCAGGAAAATCATATCAGGGAATTGCTGGTCTGGATTGAAGACAACCTGACCAACCCGCTATCATTGGATATCGTTTCTGCCAAATCAGGCTACTCGAAATGGTATCTGCAACGAATGTTCAAAACGCAGACCGGCCTGTCGCTGGCTTCCTATATTCGGGCCCGCCGCTTGTATCTCGCCGCTTTTGCCCTGCGCTTTACGCAAAAAACCATTCTTGATATTTCCATTGAATATCAGTTTGATAACCAACAAACCTTTTCCCGTTGCTTCAAGAAGCACTTTGCCGAATCCCCCAGCGTTTATCGCCACGCCCGCAAGCAGGACTTCAGCCATCTGGTTCGTTCGTTATCGGCTAACCAACCCGGCGATATTCAGGTCGACTGTATCAAAGTAGGCGAAGGGCAGTACGCGATTAAAGGGAAAAGTTATGCTTACCACCTCGATATTGCCGATCTGGATAAGTCGCATCTGCACATTCGCAGCAAAATCAGAGAGAGATTCTATCATTCGGTGGCCAGCCGACCGGCGTTGACCTATTCGCTTACCCAATTTATACCAGATGGGGAGCAGGTCAGGGTGGAGTATGCCCTCGGCGTGGCGGCGGATTGCCCGGTCAGTGATGATGCCGGTCTTGAGCTATGGCAGGAAATTCACGGCGATTTTTGCCGCTTTTGTTACTCTGGCAAACCGGTGGCCTTACACGACCATGTGATACAGATTTACACCCAGGCATTACCGGAATTGGGCCTGGCCCGCAGACAAGGGCCAGACCTGACGATGTTCAACTATTCGCTGAACGAACGGGAGGAGTTGCATCTTGAGCTCCAGCATCTGGTGCCTGTAACTCCCCTTGGTTGACCGATCGAGCGGCGGTAGTGCGGTTTTTCTGCTGCACGATATCCGCCATCACCGCCAACGCGATCTCCGCCGGGGTTTTACTGCCGAGCGGCAGGCCTATCGGGGCATGAATACGTTCCAGCTCTTGCGGGCTGAATTCGGCAATCTGTTGCAGACGCTGGCGCCGCCGTGCGCTGTTGCGCAATGACCCCATGGCACCAATGTAAAATGCCGGGGTGTGGATCGCCTCCATCAGTGTCAGATCGTCCATGCGCGGATCGTGGGTCAGCGCCACAATCGCAGTATTGGCGTGGCAGCCGCCGTCTTCAATAAACTTGGCCGGGAACTGACGCAGCAGTGTCACGTTGGATCGGAGCTGCGGGGCGAAATTATCCAGCGCCTCTGGTCGGTTTTCACACACCAACACTTCAAATCCCAATGAACTGGCGAAATCGGCGCAGTACAGCGCCACGCTGGACAACCCGGCGATCAGCAGACGTGGTGCCGCGGCAATATGCAGAGTGACTTGCGGGCCACGGCGCTCCACCTGGGTAGCGCTGGCGAAGTCGGTCAACGTCAGGCTGGAACAGGCATCGGGCAGGGTCAGGCGTTTGACCAGCGCATGGTGTCCGTTCAACGCACCGGCAATTTGGGTCAGATAGGCAATGCTGTCATCACCGGTTGGCAGGAATTCAATCAGCACCTCGAGCACGCCGCCGCAGGGCAGCGCCACGTTCGGTTCCAGGCCTCCTTCACCGTAACGGATCACCTGGCTGGCCGCCTGATACTCTCCGGCCGCCACGCGCCGCAGAAAATCTTCTTCTACACAGCCGCCCGACAACGAACCGCAATAATGCCCATCCTGGGTGGCTACCAGCAGTGCCCCTGGCGATCGCGGCGAAGAGCCATAGGTGTTCAGTACGGTGCACAGCCACACAGGTTGTTGCTTCAGCCAGCTTATCGCCTGGTTGACCACGGTGATATCGAGATGTTGCATGGGTGATTTACTCGCTGGCCGGTAGCTGTGACGGAAGATCAATATCCTGCACCACTGTAGGTTGATCAAGAGAAAGCAGGTACATCGACTGCCCTTTAAGCAGTTCACGTGCGCCATTATCACCACGCAATTGGCCAAGTTGTTTGCGCAAAAGGGCGGAAAATCCAACCGGATGGCCCGGCTGCTGCAGGAAACTGGGACGGACGATGGCGTGTTGCGATAAGGCGGCAGCCACCTGCTGGAAAACGCCCGGCGTGACGAAGGGCATATCCGCTAAATGTATCAACCAGCCTTGCCAGTGCGGCGTAGCCTTAACCCCGGCGGCGATGGAGTCCCCCAGACCCGCACTGGCCAACAGCGTGACCGGCACCTGATAGACGGCGCAAACCTGTTGCACCTGAAGGTTATCCGGCCGGGTGACGACCCATACCGGCAGGCCCGAAGCCAACGCCTGACGCAGCGTATGTTCAAACAGCGAGCGTTGTCGGCCGGACTGATCCGCAAACTCGGCATTCAATTTATTGCCTTCGCCACCGGCCTGAGAGAAGCGTTCCCCACGTCCGGCGGCGGCGATCACTATGCCCGCCGTCATCTTACCCGCCCGAATTTGCGCAACTTATTATTACCTTACTAAAAATATGTGTTTTTGATATGTGTTTTTCTTGAAAACAGCATGTTAATCATCACATAATTTTGGTTATAAGCATATGCTTATGACGTCTACGGCAAGGTCGTCAGCGTTTGCGCAACACCACCGCTGAACACAAAAATAAAATAAAGAAACAAAGGACTTTTTATGAGCAATTTTAACCCGTCGCGACGCCGCTTTATCAAAGGCGCCGTGATAGCGGGGGTATCCGTATACCTCGCGCCACTGTACAGCCGTGCCTACGCCGCGCTGTTTGAGCAAAAAATCCTCCAGTCCCCGAACTGGGATGCCCATGAAAAGCGTATTCGCTTTCGCATCGATGGCCGTGCCAAGGTGATGGGGCAGAAGGTGTTCGCCCGCGACATTCGCGCGGTCGATATGCCGCACTGGCCGCAACAACAGGCGCATGCGTTTATTTTACGTGTCACCAAGGCCGACCGGCTGTTCGAGGGCCTCGATCTCTCGTTATTGGGGGACGACCTGCAGCCAGACAGGCTGGTGACGGCAGAAGATCTGGCGCGCGACGGCCTGGCCTTCCCGGCGTTCTACGGCGACGACATGCTGCTGCCGGTTGGCAAAACCCCGGCCTATCTGGGGCAGGCGGTGGCGATCCTGATTTACCACGACTTCGCCCGTTTCCGCTTCGCCAAAGACAAGCTGAAATTCCGTGAAGAGACCCTCAAGTACGGGGCGGAAACCGGTCCACTGGAGCGGGATCCCTGGGGCACCTTCCGTTATGTGCGGGTGGGGGGCGACAAGCCGTTCGACGACGATCGCTTCTCCAGCCTGAAAGATACGCCGATTTTCCCGGTATCGATGAAGAAACACCTGCCGGTCTGGCCGGAAGGCCGCGAAGGCGGCAAGCTGGATCAGGAAGGGATGTATTACGCCGGGATGATCGCCAATGAGCTGCAAACGCCGCCGGAAGACTGGCTGGTGATGTCACGCCGTTATACCACGCAGTCGGTCGATACCTCGGCGCTGGAGCCGGATAACGCCAACGGCTGGTACGATGCGGCAACGCAGACCCTGCATCTGGTGATCCCGACGCAGTCACCGCAGGAAGTGGCCGACGAAATGCCGCGCATGCTGGCCAAGCACAATCCGCCGGTGAAGCAGCTGATCCTGCACCCGTGCTATACCGTCGGTTACGGTTCGAAAGATCACTATAACTTCCCGTACTACGGCGCGGTGGCGGCGATGTACGGTGATGGGCACCCGGTACGCCTGGCCAATGACCGTTTCGAACAGTTCCAGACGGCGCTGAAGCGCCACGCATTCGATATGAATTACCGCATTGCGGTCAACCGTCAAACCGGCGTCTTGCAGTCATTTCACGGCGAGATGACGGCAGACGGCGGCGGTCGCAGCAACTTTACGCCGTCGGTGGTGATGGTGGCGGCGACCGCGGCACAGTCGATTTACTACTTCCCGAAAAGCGATTTGTCTTCGGTAGGGTTGGCTTCACGCGCCATCGATGCCGGATCGGCACGCGGCTATGGCACGCTGCAAAGCATGGCTGCCACCGAGATGATGGTGGATGAACTGGCGGCCGAGCTGAAGATCGACCCGATTGAATTCCGTTTGCGCAACGTACTGAAATCCGGCATGAAAAACACGCAGGGCGCTATTCCGGCCGGGGCTATTCGTGCCGATGAGGTGCTGGAGAAGGCGGCGAAGCATGAAATGTGGCTGCAACGTGCCCAGCGTAAGGCAGAGTTTGAGAGTCAGCACCCGGGCAAACGCTATGGCGTCGGCTTTGGCTGCGTGCAAAAAGACTTCGGTACCGGGGCTGAGACTTCGTTTGCCCGCGTCGAGTTGGGAGAGGACGGGCGCATTAGGCTGCATCACAGCGGCGCAGAGATGGGAACCGGCATGTCGACCTCGCAGTCGGTGTTGTGCGCGCAGTGGCTGGGTAAACCGGCGGATGAGGCGCACTTCTCGGTGACCGACTGGTCGGTATTGCCGATGGTCACCAGCGGCGATCCTTACATCATGTCGCAGGCCGATCAGGACAAGTTGCAAGCCAACCCGGCCTGGACGCCAAGCTATTGTTCACCCTCCAGCGCCAGCAACTCGGCATTTTACTTCTCCCACAGTACGCGTGAAGCGGCGCGGCTGATCTTCGATCACGGCCTGTGGCCGGCGGCAATGGCCATTTGGCAATCCGGCATCGGTGGTGGGCAGGCGGCGCCATTGGTGGTGCGCAGAGAAGACGCACGCTGGGTGGAAGGCGGGTTGACCGCGGCCGGGCTGGAAGTGCTGACTCTGGAGCGTCTGGCGAAACAGGCCTACCAGATGGGCGGTATCACCGGTGCCGCGGTACACGTGTTCAACCGCTGGCAGTGGGCGGAAGCGGACTTCACCCTGAGTGGTAATAGCGAACGTCTGCCGATTGACGGGCTGGCGGTGCGCAACGCCAATGGCGAGTTCAAAACCCTGCCGCGCAACCAGGCCTATTACCCACCGACTCAACGCAATAACGCGGCGGTGACCTATTACAGCGCCGTCGGTACCCTGGCGGAAGTGGCGGTGGATATCGCTACCGGCCAGGTAGAACTGCTGAACCACCATTCGATCATGGAGTGCGGCAACCTGATTGTACCGGAACTGGTTTCCGGCCAATTGCAGGGCGGCCTGGCGATGGGGATTGGCCATGCGCTGCACGAATATTTACCGCTGTACGAAGATGGGCCCGGCAACGGTACCTGGAACTTTAACCGTTACCACCTGCCGCGTGCCAGCGATGTGGCGGTCTGGAAACAGACCGATGACATCCTGCCCGCGCTGTCGGAAACCGATCCACCCAAAGGCATGGCCGAAGTGGTGATGATCCCGGTGGTTGCTGCGCTGGTTAACGCCATCGCCGACGCTACCGGCCACCGTTTCCGTGATTTGCCCGTTCGTGCAGAAAATATTCGTGAGGTATTACAATGAGCATTAAAACCCAGCCGATTTCCCTGACCATCAACGACAAGCAGTACGGCCCGATCGAAGTGCCGGAAGGGCTGATGATGATCGACTTCCTGCACGAATATCTTGACCTGACTGGCTCACGCCTTGGCTGCGGGCAGGGGATCTGCCACGCCTGCGTGGCGATTGTCGATCACCCGAGCGGTAGCAGTGAGGAAGTGCGTACCTGTATCACCGGCGCACATTTCTTCAGCGGCAAGAAAGTGCGTACCGTCGAAGGCCATGCCAAGGTGGATGAACAGGGCGAAGTGGTCGAGCTTTCACCAATCCAGCAGGCTTTTCTGGAGCATTACAGCTTCCAGTGTGGCTACTGCACGCCGGGCTTTGTTAACGCCGCCACCATTTTTGTGGAAAAACTCAAGCGTGAGCCGATTGCCCGTGATCAGCTGGAAAGCGCTATCGAACAGGCGCTGGACAGCCATATCTGCCGCTGCACCGGCTACGTGCGTTACTACGAAGCGGTACGCGATGTGGTGCTGAAAACCCCAGGTCTGGTGAAGGAGACGGCGCAATGAAAAAACGTCTCGCACTGTTGATCCTGCTGGTGGCGATTATCGTTATCGCGGTGCTGTGGTGGCGTGAAAACCGCCATTACGACGGCCCGGTGCAACAGGTGACCGCCAGCACGGAACAGGTCGCCCGGGGCCGCTATCTGGCTCAGGCCGCCGACTGTGCCGCCTGCCATACCGCAAGTGGTGGCGCGCCAATGGCCGGCGGCTATCCGCTGGATACGCCGTTCGGTACCATCTACGGTAGTAACCTGACGCCTTCGGCCGATCAGGGGATTGGCCGCTGGACCAAAGACGACTTCTTCCTGGCGCTGACTCAGGGCGTGGCACCGGGCGGCCGTCATCTATATCCGGCGATGCCGTATACCTCGTATAAAGGGATGACGCGTCAGGATGCCGATGACATCTATGCCTATTTGATGACCCGCCCGGCGGTAGACGTTGCTATACCTGAAAACGCCATGCCGTTCCCGTTTAACCAGCGCATGGCGCTGATTGGCTGGAATCTGCTGTTCCGTAGTCAGGATCCGTTGCCGGCCAGCTCACAGGGTGATTCGGCGCAGTGGCAACGCGGCCGTTATCTGGCGGATACGCTGGGCCACTGTGGGGAATGCCACACACCACGCGGCATGCTGGGCCAAATGGAGCTGGATAAATCGATGCAGGGCGGCGATCTGGGGCGCTTTATGGCACCGGACATCACCCCGAACGGGCTGGCGAAACGCGGCTGGACGCCGGACGATCTGAACCGCTTCCTCTCGACCGGTTTGGCGCCGCAAGGCTCTGCCTTCAGCGAGATGCATATGGTGGTGGATCTCAGTACCCGTCATCTGACGCCGGAAGATCACCAGGCGCTGGCGACCTATCTGATGGGCGAACAGCCGCCGGCGGCTGTGCCGATTAAAATTGGCCAGGGCAGTGATGCCGGGCGCATCAGCTATCTGGATCAGTGCTCGGGTTGTCATGCGCGTGAAGGTGAGGGCAAGCCGCACGTGGCGGTAGCGATGCGTGATAACGCCACGCTGCGCCAGCCGGATGCTAAAAATCTGATTGTCTCGGTGCTGGACGGTTTACCGGCGCAGCAATTCCCTAACGGTGAAAGCATGCAGAGCATGCCGGCCTTTGGTGAGCGACTGGACGATGCGCAGGTGGCGGAACTGGTGAACTATCTGCGGGTGACCTGGGGCGGCTTGCCGGCAGATGTGACGGCCGAGCAGGTGAAAGCGCTACGTAAGTAAGGTTCAATGGAAAAATGGCTCGGCATATCGAGCCATTTGAGTTTGATGACAAAGTTGTCTTTGAATCCGAGATACCCGGGCCTAGCGCACCGAGGGGCGCTCCGGCGGGCAAGCCGCTACGACCCCTTCGGCACGCTCTCCCTAATAACGGGCTTTGTCAGTAGTCTGAAATGGCTCGGCATGCCGAGCCATTTTTAATTAACGATTATCTGCCGGGGGTTCACCCAGTACCGGCATGCCTTCTCCATCCCACTCCAGTGATTTAATCCGTGTATGACGATTCGGGTCATAGAGCGGGTCTCCCTCGATCTCCGTGTAATTACGAGCATGGTAAACCAACAGATCTTGCCCCTGTTCATCAAGGGTAAAACTATTGTGCCCAGGCCCGAACTGGCGGTTTTTAACACTGGTCCGAAATAGGGGCTGGCCGAGCTTATGCCATTGGGTGGCATCGGTAATGTCGCTGTCGATATCGGCCCACAGCAGGCCGAGGCAATAATTCTCGTCGGTCGCGCTGGCGGAGTAGCTGATAAATATCTTTTGGCCATGGGTGATCACGGCCGGCCCTTCATTGACCGAGAAACCGACGGTTTCCCAGGGGAGTTCCGGTTGGCTGAGCATCACCGGCTGGCCCTTGAGCGTCCAGGGATTTGCCATTTCTGCCAGATAAAGGTTGGAGTTACCGTGGATCGCCGGATCCTTTTGCGCCCACAGATAATAATGTTTGCCGCGATGCTCGAAGTGGGTGGCGTCGAGGGAAAAACTGTCGATATGCGTGTAAATTCGCCCTTTTTCCACCCAGTCTCCGGTCAGCGGGTTGGCTGCGCTGCATTCCAGTGCAAACATTCGGTGCTGGAACAGGCCGTCGGCAATCTCCGGGCTGTGGGCTGCGGCGAAGTACAAATACCATTTACTGTTAATAAAGTGCAGTTCCGGCGCCCAGATTAAATGGCTCATCGGCCCCTGCTGCGGTTTTTGCCACACCACCGTCGGGCTGGCTTGCGACAATTCGTTGATACTATGTGCACGCCGAAGCTCTAACCGGTCATATTCCGGCACCGAGGCGGTGAAATAGTAATAGCCATCGCTGTGGCGTAAAACAAAGGGATCTGCCCGCTGTTCAATCAAGGGATTAGGGTAGTTGCGCATCTCAGGCTCCTTACGGGTGTCGGGTTTCGAGTTGCTGTTCCGGGTAGTCGGTGAGCTCGCGGTAATTTATGCGTCGCTTTTCCAGATCGAGCTGAATCTGACGCATCAGTTGGCGATCAACCTTCAGCAGACGCACCACGCCGGCCGTGATCAGATATCCGATACCGGGGATCACCGTGAACAACAGGACGATACTGTTCAGCGCGCCGGCACTTTGGCTGACCGCATCCGCCTGATAGCCGGAGAGCGACATCAGGAAACCAACCATGGCGCCGGCCACCGCCAGTCCGACTTTAAGGAAGAACAGATTACCGGAAAAGCTGATGCCTGTGATGCGCTTGCCCGTTTTCCATTCGCCGTAATCGTCCACGTCGGCCATTAACGACCAGTGCAGCGGTGAAGGGATCTGATGCAGGATATTCAGCAGGAAATAGGCAGCCACGATCAGCGAAGTGACCTGAGGATTGAGGAAATAAAAACCACAGGAAAACGCCGCCAGCACGATATTGGTCCAAAAGAACACTTTCAGTTTGCAGAAGCGATCGGTCAGGGGTTTGGCCAACGCGCTGCCAATCATCATGCCGACTACACCCAGCGCGATAAACAGGCTGGCAAAGGAAGTCGATTGTTGCATGACGTAGGTGACGTAATACATGGTGGCGGCCATACGGATAAAACCGGGGCAGACGTTGCAGAACGTCAACAGCAGAATGCGTACCCACTGATCGTTTTTCCATACGTCTCTCAGATCGGATTTTAGAGCGTCATGAGTGGGTACTGCTGGGCGTATGCGTTCTTTGACCGTGGCAAAGCAGAACAGAAACATGAACAGGGCGACCAGCGCCAGCACACCCATTGCCATCTGATAGCCACGCGCTTTGTCTGCGCCGCCAAACCATTCGGCCATCGGTAACAGCGTCAGGGACAGGATCAGGGTAGCGATACCGACCAGGATAAAACGGTAGGACTGACAGGAGACCCGCTCCTGTGGATCCGAGGTAATCACACCGCCCAGAGAACAGTAGGGGATATTAATCGCCGTGTAGGTCAGCGACATTAAAAAGTAAGTCGCGAAGGCGTAGACCACTTTGCTGTTGTAGCTCCATTCCGGCGTTGTAAACATCAGTACGCTGAATAATACATACGGCAGGGAGATCCACAGCAGCCAGGGGCGAAAGCGTCCCCAACGGCTTTGGGTGCGATCGGCTATCGCTCCCATAATCGGGTCGGTGACGGCATCCAGCACGCGAACTGACAGCAGCAGCACGCCGACCAGCGCAGGCGTCAGACCGTAGATGTCAGTATAGAAATAGTTGAGAAACAGCATAATCGCTCCGCCGATCATGTTGCAGCCGGCATCTCCCATGCCGTAGCCAATCTTTTCTTTTATTGAAAGGGCATTGCTCTTCATGGACATTTTCTCCGAACTGGCAGGATCTGACTGAGTGGCAACGATTATTGTCCCGGTTGGCGGCGAGTTATCAGAAGTGAATGGTTGTAGAGATGGACAAATCCACCGTGGCGGAGAAACTGTGAGCCAGTTTGCAAAATCGAAAGGCAATAAAAAGGCCCGCAATTTGAAATGCGGGCCTTGTTGTTTTTTAGTGAGTTACCCGCGGCCAGATACGCTTACTGCGCGCTGCCTACGTTGTTTAACGGCATAGCCGATGCCTAAAATGGCGACCCAAACCGGGATCAGCAGCACCGAGATTTGGATCCCCGGCGTCAGGTACATGATCACCAAAATCGCGGCCATAAACACCAGGCACAGGTAGTTACTGAACGGATACCAAAAGGCTTTGAACTTCGGCTCAACGCCTTCGCGGTTCTTGGCCGCACGGAATTTTAGGTGCGCCAGGCTGATCATCGCCCAGTTGATCACCAGTGCCGATACCACCAACGCCATCAGCAGTTCGAAGGCACGACCGGGGATCAGGTAGTTAATCAGTACGCAGAACGCCGTGGCCGTGGCGGAGACGGCGATAGCAATCACCGGTACGCCGCGCCCGTCGACCTTCAGCAGGCTTTTCGGCCCGTTGCCCTGTTTCGCCAGGCCGTACAGCATGCGGCTATTGCAGTAGACACAGCTGTTGTAGACCGACAGCGCGGCGGTCAATACCACCACGTTCAGTACCGTTGCGACCAGGTTACTGTTCAGAGCGTGGAAGATCAGCACGAACGGGCTACCGCCTTCAACCACTTTGCCCCACGGGTACAGCGACAGCAGAATGGTCAGCGAGCCGATATAGAACAGCAGGATGCGGTAGATCACCTGATTGGTGGCTTTAGGAATGCTTTTCTGCGGGTTGTCGGCTTCGGCAGCGGTAATGCCCACCAACTCCAGCCCACCGAACGAGAACATGATCACCGCCATCGCCATCACCAACCCCATGACGCCGTTCGGGAAGAACCCGCCCTGCGCCCACAGATTGGTCACGGTGGCTTCCGGGCCGCCCATGCCGCTGAACAGCAGGTAGGCACCGAACACGATCATGCCGATAATCGCCACCACTTTGATGATGGCGAACCAGAATTCCATCTCGCCATACACCTTCACGTTCGCCAGGTTGATGGCGTTAATCGCCAGGAAGAACACCGCCGCAGACACCCAGGTCGGGATTTCCGGCCACCAGTACTGTACATAGATGCCCACTGCGGTCAGTTCCGCCATGGCAACCAGGACGTACAGTACCCAGTAGTTCCAGCCGGAAGCGAAGCCGGCGAAGTTGCCCCAGTATTTATAGGCGAAGTGGCTAAAGGAACCGGCCACTGGCTCTTCGACCACCATTTCACCCAGTTGGCGCATGATCAGAAATGCGATAAAGCCGCCAATGGCATAACCGAGAATGACCGAAGGGCCGGCCATTTTTATTGTTTGCGCGATCCCGAGGAATAGCCCGGTACCAATAGCGCCCCCGAGTGCAATAAGCTGAATATGGCGGTTTTTAAGGCCGCGTTTCAGCTGGTCGCCATCATGCTGTTGACCATCCATCAATGAAACCCTCTGTCGTTGCAGAATTACTCACATGCTGTAAAGCAGTGGTTACGATGTGTGTTTTGTTTTATTTACGGCGTTATATCTATTAATTCCACGGAGCCGCTACCGTTTGGCAAAGAATAATGTTATGTGCGCCAGTTTGCACCTGCTTTATGTGGTGAGTGATTAAGATTTCAGCAGTTTAGGAAACAAAATGCGGGTTGTGTGACGACAGGGGGGATTCAGTGCATGAAATAAGCATTAACTCACATAATGCGCAAAAATAATCTCGAGGTAGCTTATCGCCGGTGGTGAAATATTAACCGGATGAGCGCCCCTTTTGCGATGCAAATAGGTATTCGTTAAAGCTTAATAAACATGCAATAGAATTCTACATTAGAGACTTCAGTCTGCCTGACGGCAGGTTTCGCAAAAGTTAAATCAAAAACCTACCTCGTAAATGGTATTACCAAGCATGCGTTAGCGGTTTGCAGCAGCTCTGGTATTGAGGTGTTAAAATGTGCGGGTAACCTGATTTCGATTAAGGCCCATATGGACAGGAGGTGAATACTTTGTTACTTTACCGTCACGTTTTTGAAATTGGTATTACCAATTGACTCCGCGCCATTCGCAGAGAAGAAATCACCCATGGCCTACAGCAAAATCCGCCAACCCAAGTTGTCAGACGTTATCGAGCAGCAGCTCGAACACCTGATCCTCGAGGGAACACTGCGCCCAGGCGAGAAACTGCCACCGGAGCGTGAACTGGCGAAACAATTTGATGTTTCCCGTCCTTCTCTGAGAGAGGCCATCCAGCGCCTGGAAGCCAAAGGGCTGCTCCTGCGCCGTCAGGGCGGTGGCACCTTTGTACAAACTAATCTGTGGCAGAGCTTTAGCGATCCGCTGGCTGAACTGCTGGCCGACCATCCTGAATCACAATTCGATCTGTTGGAAACCCGTCATGCCCTCGAAGGCATTGCTGCCTATTATGCGGCGTTGCGCGGTACCGACGAAGATCTGGCGCGCATCCGCGATTGCCACATGTTGATTCAGCAGGCCCAGGACAGCGGCGATCTCGACGCCGAAGCCGACGCGGTCATGCAATATCAAATCGCCGTGACCGAAGCTGCCCACAACGTTGTGTTACTGCACCTGCTGCGCTGTATGGGGCCGATGCTGGAACAAAACGTGCGTCAGAACTTTGAATTGCTCTACTCGCGCCGTGAGATGTTGGCAAAAGTGAGCAGCCACCGCGCCGGAATTTTTGAGGCGATTGTGGCACGTGAGCCAGAGAGGGCCCGCGAAGCCTCGCACCGCCATTTGGCGTTTATCGAGGAAATCTTGCTGGATCTCAGTCGGGAGCATACCCGACGCGAGAGATCGCTGCGGCGTCTCCAGCAACGCAAGGATTAAGAACGGTTCTCTTCAGGGCACACCAGCCTGTGGGGTTTACGTTCGAAGTGCTTAATTAAGCATTTAAGTAAGCGGCAACTAAACTGATGGGCCTGTCTTCGTGTGTTTTGTTTCAGAACACAGGAAGACAGGCTCCAAAACAAACCATTAGACAGATAAGGAATACCACCATGTCAGAACGTTTAAACAATGACGTGGATCCGATCGAAACCCGCGACTGGCTGCAGGCGATCGAATCGGTCATCCGTGAAGAGGGTGTTGAGCGAGCTCAGTTTCTGATTGATCAGGTTCTGGGTGAAGCCCGTAAAGGCGGTGTTAGCGTTGCAGCCGGTGCTGCGGCTCACAACTACGTCAACACCATCGCGGTGGAAGACGAACCTGCTTACCCTGGTAACCTGGATCTTGAGCGTCGTATCCGTTCAGCTATTCGCTGGAATGCGGTGATGACCGTTCTTCGTGCTTCCAAAAAAGATCTGGATCTGGGCGGCCACATGGCTTCCTTCCAGTCTTCTGCGACCTTCTATGAAGTCTGCTTCAACCACTTCTTCCGTGCACGCACCGAGCAAGACGGCGGCGATCTGGTTTACTTCCAGGGCCACATCTCTCCAGGCGTTTACGCACGTGCCTTCCTTGAAGGCCGCTTGACCGAAGACCAAATGAATAACTTCCGTCAGGAAGTTCACGGCAAAGGCCTGTCCTCTTACCCGCATCCTAAGTTGATGCCGGAATTCTGGCAGTTCCCTACCGTTTCTATGGGCCTGGGCCCAATCAGCGCCATCTATCAAGCGAAGTTCCTGAAATATCTGGAGCACCGTGGCCTGAAGAATACCTCTGCCCAAACCGTTTACGCCTTCCTGGGCGATGGCGAGATGGATGAGCCGGAATCCAAGGGCGCGATCACCATCGCTACCCGTGAGAAGCTGGACAACCTGGTATTCGTCATCAACTGTAACCTGCAGCGGCTGGACGGCCCTGTCACCGGTAACGGCAAGATCATCAATGAGCTGGAAGGCATCTTCGCGGGCGCTGGCTGGCAGGTACTGAAAGTGATCTGGGGTGGTCGTTGGGATGAACTGCTGCGTAAAGATACCAGCGGCAAGCTGATCCAACTGATGAACGAAACCCTGGACGGCGACTACCAGACCTTCAAGTCCAAAGACGGCGCTTACGTCCGTGAGCACTTCTTCGGCCGCTTCCCGGAAACCGCTGCGCTGGTCAAAGATATGACCGACGAAGAGATCTGGGCCCTGAACCGTGGTGGTCACGATCCGAAGAAAGTCTTTGCTGCACTGAAAAAAGCGCAGGACACCCAAGGCAAACCAACCGTTATCCTGGCCCATACCATCAAAGGTTACGGCATGGGTGAAACTGCGGAAGGTAAAAACATTGCTCACCAGGTGAAGAAAATGAACATGGAAGGGGTTCACCACTTCCGCGATCGTTTCAATGTGCCAGTTGCCGATGCCGACATCGAAAAACTGCCGTACATCACCTTCGAGAAAGAGTCCGAAGAGTACAAATATCTGCACGAACGTCGTCAGGCGCTGAAAGGCTATGTGCCTACCCGTATGCCGAAGTTCACCGAGAAGCTGGAAATGCCGGCTCTGGCAGACTTCAGCTCCTTGCTGGAAGAGCAGAACAAAGAAATTTCTACCACTATCGCCTTTGTGCGTGCCCTGAACGTGATGCTGAAGAACAAGTCGATCAAAGATCGCCTGGTTCCAATCATCGCCGACGAAGCGCGTACCTTCGGGATGGAAGGTCTGTTCCGTCAGATCGGTATCTACAGCCCGAACGGCCAGCAGTACACCCCGCAGGACCGTGAGCAGGTTGCTTACTACAAAGAAGACGAGAAAGGCCAGATCCTGCAGGAAGGCATCAACGAACTGGGCGCAGCCTCTTCATGGTTGGCCGCAGCGACTTCCTACAGCACCAACGATCTGCCAATGATCCCGTTCTACATCTACTATTCGATGTTCGGTTTCCAGCGTATCGGTGACCTGTGCTGGGCAGCCGGCGACCAACAGGCGCGCGGCTTCCTGGTAGGCGGTACTTCAGGCCGTACCACTCTGAACGGTGAAGGTCTGCAGCACGAAGACGGCCACAGCCACATCCAGTCCCTGACTATTCCTAACTGTATCTCTTACGATCCAGCTTACGCGTACGAAGTGGCAGTGATCATGCATGACGGTCTGGTGCGCATGTACGGTGACGCGCAAGAAAACGTCTACTACTACATCACCACGCTGAACGAAAACTACCACATGCCGGCCATGCCACAGGGCGCAGAAGAAGGTATCCGTAAAGGTATCTACAAGCTGGACACTCTGGCAGGCAGCAAAGGCAAGGTTCAGTTGCTGGGTTCAGGTTCTATCCTGCGTCACGTTCGTGATGCGGCGAAGATACTGGCTGACGATTACGGCGTGGGTTCTGACATCTACAGCGTGACTTCCTTCACTGAACTGGCGCGTGATGGCCAGGATTGTGAGCGTTGGAACATGCTGCACCCAACCGAAACTCCGCGCGTACCTTACATCGCTCAGGTGATGAACGAAGCGCCGGCGGTTGCGTCTACCGACTACATGAAGCTGTTCGCAGAACAGGTTCGTACTTACGTTCCAGCCAGCGACTATCGCGTTCTGGGTACTGACGGCTTCGGTCGTTCAGACAGCCGCGAAAACCTGCGCCACCACTTTGAAGTTGATGCTTCTTACGTTGTGGTTGCTGCACTGGGTGAACTGGCTAAACGCGGTGAAATTGAAGCTTCTGTGGTAGCTGATGCGATTAAGAAATTCGACATCAACCCAGAAAAAGTTAACCCGCGTCTGGCATAAGAGGTACAGAAGAATGTCTATCGAAATTAAAGTACCGGACATCGGTGCAGACGAAGTGGAAATCACCGAAATTCTGGTGAAAGTGGGCGATAAAGTTGAAGCTGAACAATCGCTGATCACCGTTGAAGGTGATAAAGCTTCCATGGAAGTCCCATCCCCGCAGGCGGGTGTGGTTAAAGAAATCAAGGTTTCCGTCGGTGACAAAACCGAGACCGGCAAACTGCTGATGATCTTTGAAGCAGAAGGGGCGGCTCAGGCCGCACCAACAGACAAGGCTGAAGAAAAACCGGCCGCAGCACCTGCTGCTGCACCGGCTGCCGCTGCGGCCAAAGACGTTGCGGTACCGGACATCGGTGCTGACGAAGTTGAAGTGACCGAGATCCTGGTGAAAGTGGGCGACAAGGTGGAAGCCGAGCAGTCCCTGATCACCGTTGAAGGCGACAAGGCTTCAATGGAAGTCCCGGCACCGTTCGCGGGCACCGTGAAAGAGATCAAAATCGGCACTGGCGACAAAGTCACCACCGGTTCTATGATCATGGTCTTCGAAGTGGCTGGCGCCGCTTCTGCTGCTACTCCGGCTGCGGCACAAGCTCCGGCTGCCCCAGCGGCACCGGCGGCTTCTGCGGCCAAAGACGTTGCAGTACCGGACATCGGCGGCGACGAAGTAGAAGTGACCGAAGTGATGGTGAAAGTGGGCGACAAAGTTGCCGCTGAGCAGTCACTGATCACCGTTGAAGGTGACAAGGCTTCTATGGAAGTCCCGGCACCGTTCGCAGGTACCGTGAAAGAAATCAAAATCAGCACCGGCGACAAAGTGAAAACCGGCTCCCTGATCATGGTCTTCGAAGTGGAAGGCGCAGCGCCAGCCGCTGCTCCTGCCCAAAAAGCAGAAGCTGCACCGGCTCCGGCTGCAAGTTCTGCACCGGCCCAACAGGCTGCACCAGCTGCCAAAGGCGAGTTCACTGAGAACGACGCTTATGTGCACGCTACCCCGGTCATCCGCCGTCTGGCGCGTGAATTCGGCGTAAACCTGGCGAAAGTGAAAGGCACCGGTCGTAAAGGCCGCATCCTGCGCGAAGACGTTCAAACTTACGTGAAAGACGCGGTCAAACGTGCAGAAGCGGCTCCGGCTGCTGCTGCCGGTGGCGGTCTGCCAGGCATGCTGCCATGGCCGAAAGTGGACTTCAGCAAGTTCGGTGAGATCGAAGAAGTTGAACTGGGCCGCATCCAGAAAATCTCGGGTGCCAACCTGAGCCGTAACTGGGTGATGATCCCGCACGTCACTCACTTCGACAAAACCGATATCACCGATCTGGAAGCTTTCCGCAAGCAACAGAACGAAGAAGCTGCCAAGCGTAAGTTGGATGTGAAGTTCACCCCGGTGGTGTTCATCATGAAAGCTGTCGCTGCCGCACTGGAGCAGATGCCGCGCTTCAACAGCTCTCTGTCCGAAGATGGCCAGAAGCTGACGCTGAAGAAATACATCAACGTGGGTGTTGCGGTTGATACGCCAAACGGTCTGGTGGTTCCGGTCTTCAAGGATGTGAACAAGAAGAGCATCACTGAACTGTCCCGTGAACTGATGGCTATCTCCAAAAAAGCGCGTGACGGCAAGCTGACCGCAGGCGAAATGCAGGGCGGGTGTTTCACCATCTCTAGCCTGGGCGGTATCGGGACGACCCATTTCGCACCAATTGTGAATGCACCTGAAGTGGCCATTCTGGGCGTCTCCAAGTCTGCGATGGAGCCGGTCTGGAACGGTAAAGAGTTCGTGCCACGTCTGATGATGCCAATGTCGCTCTCCTTCGACCACCGTGTGATTGACGGTGCGGATGGTGCGCGCTTTATTACCATCATCAACAACATGCTGGCTGACATCCGCCGTATGGTGATGTAATGAAAAAGGGGCGCAGTTATGCTGCGCCCTTATCACTTCATTAGCAGTTTTGTCGGTTTTTGCATGACTCGACAAAATTGTTGAGACACGGGTCACTCGAACACGCTTTGCAGATTATTAACAATTCTGTAAACTGCTGGCGGTGTAAGCGTCCCGGTGGATGAAGGGCGTTATGAGATCGATTAGTAATAAAAATGACGTCAGACCCGCCGGACAATCAATTAAGAGGTCATGATGAGTACTGAAATTAAAACTCAGGTCGTGGTACTTGGGGCGGGCCCGGCAGGTTATTCTGCTGCCTTTCGTTGCGCTGACTTAGGTCTTGAAACCGTTCTGGTTGAACGTTATTCCACTCTGGGCGGTGTTTGCCTGAACGTGGGATGTATCCCTTCCAAAGCCCTGTTGCACGTTGCCAAAGTAATCGAAGAAGCCAAAGCCCTGGCCGAACACGGCATCGTTTTCGGCGAGCCGAAAACTGACATCGACAAAGTGCGCGTCTGGAAAGAAAAAGTCATCAATCAGCTGACCGGCGGTCTGGCTGGTATGGCTAAAGGCCGTAAAGTTAAAGTTGTTAACGGCCTGGGCAAGTTCACTGGCGCTAACACCCTGGTTGTTGAAGGCGAAAATGGCCCAACGACCATCAACTTCGACAATGCCATCATTGCCGCAGGTTCCCGTCCGATCCAACTGCCATTCATTCCTCATGAAGATCCACGCGTGTGGGACTCAACCGATGCACTGGAACTGAAAACTGTCCCAGAGCGTCTGCTGGTCATGGGTGGCGGTATCATCGGCCTGGAAATGGGCACCGTATACCATGCGTTGGGTTCACAGATCGACGTGGTTGAGATGTTTGACCAGGTGATCCCGGCCGCTGACAAAGACGTGGTGAAAGTCTTCACCAAACGCATCAGCAAGCAGTTCAACCTGATGCTGGAAACCAAAGTGACCGCGGTAGAAGCCAAAGAAGACGGCATCTACGTCACTATGGAAGGCAAAAAAGCGCCTGCAGAACCACAGCGTTACGACGCGGTGCTAGTGGCTATTGGTCGTGTGCCGAATGGCAAACTGCTGGAAGCGGGTAAAGCCGGTGTTGAAGTTGACGAGCGTGGCTTCATCAATGTCGACAAGCAACTGCGCACCAACGTGCCGCACATCTTCGCTATCGGCGACATCGTCGGTCAACCGATGCTGGCGCACAAAGGCGTGCATGAAGGCCACGTTGCTGCAGAAGTTATCGCCGGCATGAAGCACTACTTCGACCCGAAAGTGATTCCATCGATCGCGTACACCGAGCCGGAAGTTGCCTGGGTGGGTCTGACCGAGAAAGAAGCGAAAGAGAAAGGCATCAGCTACGAAACTTCCACCTTCCCGTGGGCAGCTTCTGGCCGTGCTATCGCTTCCGATTGTGCAGACGGCATGACCAAACTGATCTTCGACAAAGAAACTCACCGTATCATCGGTGGTGCGATTGTCGGCACCAACGGCGGCGAGCTGCTGGGTGAGATCGGTCTGGCTATCGAGATGGGTTGCGACGCAGAAGACATCGCGCTGACTATCCATGCTCACCCAACCCTGCACGAATCTGTAGGTTTGGCGGCTGAGATCTACGAAGGTAGCATCACCGATCTGCCTAACCCGAAAGCCAAGAAGAAGTAATTCTGCTGGTTTGAAAGGTTGATAAGCGGCTCCTGAAAAGGGGCCGTTTTTTATGGGCGACGTTCAGTAAAAGGCCGCTCAACAACGCCTGTAAAGAATTTCCGGGCATTCTTTTTGTTGATTTTTTAATCACACATGCACACCATGATCGTGCTTTGTGGCGCTTGTATCGTTCTTTAACGATGTAAGAAATCCGTAAGGTGCCTGCTAACACCGAACGGAACAACAGAACCGCCTTAATGGCGGTTTTTTGTGCCTTCCGCTCTCAAATTTTACTATTCGCCACCAATAGCCATTGTAAGTAAGTGGCTATTATGTTGTGCTCGTCAGGCTTAATTTTGTTGTAGACGGACCCAACCTGCAGCCCCGGCTAGCCTGTGCCGCAGCCGATTACACTGTACTCAACGATTCAGCAAAGATTTAATGTTGCTTTTATGTGAACGAATTAACAACCAATTCAAATCCTGATATGCTGGCTGAGCGGAACCGGGCACTGTAACTACAGTCCAGGACATCGACAGCAGTGCCCCGTCAGGATCAATGGCATCAACACCGTGCGCTAAACCCGGTTTGAAAATATATACCCTACGGCTTTAAAGACGACGGGTATAAACGCCAGGCACAATAAATGACAATGAGAGCGAGGAGAATGTCGTGCTAGAAGAATACCGTAAGCACGTAGCCGAGCGTGCTGCAGAGGGCATCGTCCCTAAGCCGTTAGACGCCACCCAAATGGCAGCGCTGGTTGAATCATTAAAAAATCCGCCAAAAGGCGAAGAAGAATTCCTGTTAGACCTGCTGATTAACCGTGTACCCCCAGGCGTCGATGAAGCCGCCTATGTTAAAGCAGGTTTCCTGGCTGCCATCGCCAAAGGCGAAGCAACATCCCCTCTGATTACCCCTGAAAAAGCCATAGAACTGTTGGGTACCATGCAGGGCGGCTATAACATTCATCCGCTGATTGACGCGCTGGATAACGAAAAATTGGCTGCGATTGCCGCTAAAGCGCTGTCCCATACGCTGCTGATGTTTGATAACTTCTACGACGTGGAAGAGAAAGCCAAGGCGGGTAACCCACACGCCAAACAGATTATGCAGTCCTGGGCCGATGCCGAGTGGTATCTGTCACGTCCGCAGTTGGCGGAAAAAATTACCGTTACCGTGTTTAAAGTCACCGGTGAAACCAATACCGATGATCTGTCACCGGCACCGGATGCCTGGTCGCGCCCGGATATCCCGCTGCACGCCCTGGCGATGCTGAAAAACGAACGTGAAGGCATAGTGCCGGATCAGCCGGGCAGCGTTGGCCCAATCAAACAGATTGAACTGCTGAACAAAAAAGGCTTCCCGCTGGCCTACGTTGGTGACGTGGTCGGTACCGGTTCTTCCCGTAAGTCCGCCACCAACTCGGTGCTGTGGTTTATGGGCGATGACATCCCGCACGTGCCTAACAAGCGCGGCGGCGGTGTGGTACTGGGGGGTAAAATTGCGCCAATCTTCTTCAACACCATGGAAGATGCCGGTGCACTGCCGATTGAAGTGGACGTTAATGACCTGAACATGGGCGACGTAATCGACATTTACCCGTACAAGGGTGAAGTACGTAACCATGAAACTGGCGATCTGATTGCCAACTTCGAACTGAAAACTGACGTGCTGCTCGATGAAGTACGCGCCGGTGGCCGTATCCCGTTGATCATCGGCCGCGGCCTGACCACCAAAGCGCGTGAAGCGCTGGGCCTGCCGCACAGCGACGTGTTCCGCATTGCCAAAGAAGTGGCTGCCAGCAGCAAAGGCTTCTCACTGGCGCAGAAAATGGTTGGCCGCGCCTGTGGCGTTGCCGGCGTGCGTCCGGGGGAATACTGTGAGCCGAAGATGACCTCCGTCGGTTCTCAGGACACCACCGGCCCGATGACCCGTGACGAGCTGAAAGACCTGGCTTGCCTGGGCTTCTCCGCCGATCTGGTCATGCAGTCGTTCTGTCACACCGCCGCGTACCCGAAACCGGTTGATGTGACCACTCACCATACGCTGCCGGACTTTATCATGAACCGTGGTGGCGTATCGCTGCGTCCAGGCGACGGTGTTATCCACTCCTGGCTGAACCGCATGCTGCTGCCGGATACCGTAGGTACCGGTGGTGACTCCCACACCCGTTTCCCGATTGGTATTTCCTTCCCGGCGGGTTCTGGCCTGGTCGCCTTTGCTGCCGCCACCGGCGTGATGCCGCTGGATATGCCTGAGTCGGTGCTGGTGCGCTTCAAAGGTAAAATGCAGCCGGGTATCACCCTGCGTGACCTGGTGCATGCCATCCCTTACTACGCCATCCAGCAGGGCCTGCTGACCGTAGAGAAGAAGGGCAAGAAGAACATCTTCTCCGGCCGTATTCTGGAAATCGAAGGCTTGCCGGAACTGAAGGTTGAGCAGGCATTCGAACTGACTGACGCCTCTGCCGAACGTTCCGCAGCCGGTTGTACCATCAAGCTGGATAAGGCCCCGATCGAAGAGTATCTGAACTCTAACATCGTGCTGCTGAAGTGGATGATCTCCGAAGGCTACGGCGACCGTCGTACGCTGGAGCGTCGTGTCCAGGGCATGCAGAAATGGCTGGCAGATCCGCAATTGCTGGAAGGCGATGCAGATGCAGAATACGCGGCGGTGATCGACATCGATCTGGCGGAAATCACTCAGCCAATCCTGTGTGCACCAAACGATCCGGATGACGCGCGTCTACTGTCTGATGTGGCCAACAGCAAGATCGATGAAGTGTTCATCGGCTCCTGCATGACCAACATCGGCCACTTCCGTGCTGCCGGCAAGCTGTTGGATCAGCACAAGGGGCAGTTGCCGACTCGTCTGTGGGTGGCTCCGCCAACCAAGATGGATGCGGCTCAGTTGACCGAAGAGGGCTACTACAGCGTGTTCGGCAAGAGTGGGGCACGCATCGAGATCCCGGGCTGTTCACTGTGCATGGGTAACCAGGCGCGGGTGGCCGACGGTGCGACGGTGGTTTCCACCTCTACCCGTAACTTCCCGAACCGTTTGGGGACTGGCGCCAACGTCTATCTGGCGTCTGCAGAACTGGCGGCAGTGGCTTCATTGCTGGGCCGTCTGCCAACGCCGGACGAGTACCAGACGTACATGGCACAGGTCGATAAGTCTGCGGCGGACACCTACCGCTATCTGAACTTTGACCAGTTGGGCCAGTACACTGAAAAAGCCGACGGCGTGATCTTCCAAACCGCTGTTTAAGTCGCTATATTGCGCAACTGTTTAACGGGAGGCCTTGGCCTCCCGTTTTATTTTTCTCAGTTGCCAACTTTGCGAGCGTTCACTGAGTTAGTCATGAATTAATGTTTACACTAAGAGAAAGGGCTCAGGAGGGCGTGCTATGGATTACGAATTTCTGCGTGACGTGACCGGACAGGTGATCGTCAGATTTTCGATGGGGCATGAGGTGATTGGCCACTGGATCAACGAAGAACTCAAAGGCGATTTTACCCTGTTGGATCGGATCGAAGCCGGTGCGGCCGAGGTCAAGGGCAGTGAGCGTCAATGGCAGTTGGAAGGCCGTGAATACACGCTGCTGATGGACGGTGAAGAAGTAATGATCCGCGCCAATCTGCTGGAGTTTGAAGGCGACGAAATGGAGGAGGGGATGAATTATTATGATGAAGAAAGCCTCTCATTCTGCGGCGTTGAGGATTTCCTGCAGGTACTTAAGGCCTATCGTTCTTTTATGCTGAAATACTAAGCATAGGGCGCGGCGGTATACCGCGCCCGTTACACACTACAGATGCGGAATATTGCGGCCGTAATAGATTTCCTGCATCTCTTTCCACAGCAGATCGGTAATCTCTTTACGTTCGGCGGCACTCAGCGTATCCGGTTTGGCATTGAACAGGTAATGCTTCAGATCGAAATCCTTCAGCAACATCTTGGTGTGGAAGATGTTCTCCTGATAAACATTCACATCCATCATGTGGTACAGCGCTTTCATATCATCAGACATAAAGTTCTGGATCGAGTTGATCTCATGATCGATGTAATGCTTCACGCCGTTCACGTCGCGGGTAAAGCCGCGCACGCGGTAATCCATGGTTACGATGTCGGATTCCAACTGGTGGATCAGGTAATTCAGCGCCTTAAGCGGTGAGATCACGCCGCAGGTCGATACTTCGATATCGGCGCGAAAGGTGCACAGACCGCCTTCAGGATGGCTTTCCGGATAGGTGTGAACGCAGATATGGCTCTTGTCCAGGTGTGCTACCACCGTTTTTGACAGTGGGCCAGGGTGCTCCGAGGTATCGACATCGTTCGGATCAACCGGTTCTTCACTGACCAGAATGGTGACGCTGGCGCCCTGAGGCTCATAGTCCTGGCGTGCGATGTTCAGAATATTAGCGCCAATGATCGAGCAGGTTTCGCTCAGGATCTCGGTCAGCCGATTGGCGTTGTATTGCTCGTCAATGTAGGCGATATAGCCAGCGCGATCGTCCGCGGTTTTGGCGTAACAAATATCGTAAATACAAAAACTCAGGCTCTTGGTCAGGTTGTTGAAGCCGTGCAGTTTTAGCTTATGCAATTTGGTTCACCTCCTTTATCTTCTCGCTTAACGTGTAACGTTCAGTGCGTCGAGCAAATACTGCGGCAGAGCAAAGCTGCCCGCGTGAATTGCCGGGTTGTAATAACGACAGCTTAAACCGCTTTGATGAAAGCGATGTTGCAGCGTTGCCAGATCGAGCTGGCGCAGCGCCGGATCCTGGCTCGCCCAGGCGAAGGTCATGATGCCGCCGTAATAGGTCGGGATCGCCGCCTGGTAAAAGCTAACGTCGTTGAAGTACTGGCTCAGCTTGGTGTGGCTATTGACCGCTTCGTCTTGCTGCAGGAAGCACACGCCGTTCTGCGCAACAAAAATGCCGCCGTCGTTCAGGCTGTGCGCACAACCTTCGTAGAATGCTGAAGTGAACAGGCTTTCGCCAGGGCCGATAGGGTCGGTACAGTCGGAGATAATCACATCGAATTTTTCATCGGTCTGATTAACAAAGTTGACGCCGTCGTCGATCACCAGCTTGAAGCGTGGGTCGTCGTAAGCTCCGGCATTGTGGTTTGGCAGGTATTGGCGACAGAACTCGACCACGCCGGCGTCGATCTCGACCATGGTGATCTGCTCTACGCCCTGATGCCGGCTGACTTCACGCAGCATGGCGCCGTCACCGCCGCCGATGATCAGCACCTTCTTCGCCTGACCGTGGGCCAGCAGCGGTACGTGAGTCATCATTTCGTGATAAATGAACTCATCACGCTCGGTGGTTTGCACCACGCCGTCGAGCGCCATAACGCGCCCCAGAACCGGGTTTTCAAAAATCACCAGATCCTGATGCTCGGTCTTCTCACGATACAGTATCTTCTCTACCGAGAAGTACTGGCCGAAGTTGGCATGCAGCGTTTCATACCAAATTTCTTTCTGGGCCATGTGCGGGAACTCCGTAATAACAGCCATGAAAAATTGGCGCAACATCATAGCTAACTCTGCCCGGTGATGCACGGCTGAATTTCAAACAGAGATAGCGCAAGGCGGGGGATTAGTTGGCGTAAGCCAGCAGGCTAAGCGAGTCGCGTGCCAGGGATTTGCACTTGTTGGGGGTAGGGATGGCGATACCACTGAGATCGCGATAGCTGTCTTCACCCAGCGCCTTCATATTAAAGCTATTATAGTTGCTCAGATCCCAACGGTTTTGCTGGGCAAAATAAACGATGGCGCGTTTGATTTGGGCATTGGGCAAGTCGTTATAGCCGCAGTCATTTTTCAAATAAATAAAGACCGCCGTCAGATCGGCCAGATCTTCCGCCTCAGACTCATTCAGCGCCAGACTGGCGTTGGAGAACCCCAGCATGGTCAGTAACAGCACCAGTAACGTTGTTTTTTTCATCATGAAAATAGACCTGTTTATTGTCCACAGACGTTATCACACTTGCTTGTAAAGGCACCAAATTTTATTACCTGCAGGTAACATAACCGGCAGCAAAGGCTTGACCTTCCGCTTAGGGGAGGGTTTAGGCTGTGCGCAGATAAAGCTATATCCATAATCTTTCAAGGCGCAGGTTCATTGAATGAGCTGCACCTTACGTCGCATTAAGGGCCGATCACTGAAAAAGGGAGTCAGCGATGTTACGCCGTGATTTTATCAAATTGACCGCTGCGCTGGGCGCGGCAAGTGCTTTACCCTTGTGGAGCCGGGGCGCGTGGGCAGCTGAACTGCCGGCGTTGCCGATCCCGCCGTTGCTGATGCCAGACGCGCAGGGGAACATCGCTTTGGCGCTGCAAACCGGTGAAATGAACTGGCTGCCAGGCAAGGCAACCCAAACCTGGGGGGTTAATGGTGCATTGCTGGGGCCGGCGGTACGGCTGCAGCGTGGCAAGCCGGTCACGGTGGATATCCGCAATGGCTTGCCGGAGGCCAGTACCGTCCACTGGCACGGTCTGGAAATCCCCGGCGACGTCGATGGCGGCCCACAGGCGCTGATCCAACCAGGTACCACGCGCAGGGTGCAGTTCACGGTGGAACAACCCGCAGCTACCTGCTGGTTCCATCCGCACACCCACGGCAAGACAGGTCAGCAGGTGATGATGGGCTTGGCAGGGCTGGTGCTGTTGGAAGATGAAGAGAGCAGCAAGCTGCCATTGCCGAAAACCTGGGGGCAGGATGATATTCCGGTGATCCTGCAGGACAAGCGGCTGGGCAAAGACGCACAGATTGAATACCAACTGGATGTCATGAGCGCAGCGGTAGGCTGGTTCGGTGATCGCATGTTTACCAACGGTGCCCAGTATCCACGGCATGTGGCACCTCGCGGCTGGCTGCGCCTGCGTTTTCTCAACGGTTGCAATGCGCGTTCGTTGAATCTGGCAACCAGTGATAACCGTCCACTCTATGTGATCGCCAGTGATGGTGGTTTTCTGGCCGAACCGGTCAAGCTGACCGAGCTGTCGATGTTGATGGGCGAACGCTTCGAAGTGCTGGTGGATGCATCCGATGGCAAACCCTTTGATATCGTCACGCTGCCGGTTAAACAGATGGGCATGACGCTGGCACCGTTCGACCAGCCGCTGCCGGTATTGCATATTCAGCCTTCGCTGGCGAAGGGCATCAAGACCATGCCGGACAGCTTGGTGAAACTGCCTGTATTACCGGCGGTGAGTGGGATCCAGGAGCGCTGGCTGCAACTGATGATGAACCCGCAGTTGGACAAGCTGGGCATGCAGGCCTTGATGGATCGCTACGGTCATCAGGCCATGGCCGGCATGAGCATGGATCACGGCAATATGGCTAAAGGCGGCGGTGAGATGGCCGACATGAAAGGCATGGACCACGGTGCGATGAAAGGCATGGATCACGGTAATATGAAGGGGATGGATCAGGGTGCCAAGCCGTTCGACTTCAGCCATGGCAATATGATCAACGGTAAAGCCTTCGACATGACCAAGCCGATGTTTGAGGCCAAGCGCGGAAAATATGAAAAATGGACCATTTCCGGTGAAGGCGACATGATGCTGCACCCGTTCCATATTCACGGCACTCAGTTCCGTATTCTGTCGGAAAACGGCAAGCCCCCGGCGGCCCATCGCAGCGGCTGGAAAGATACGGTGCTGGTCGAAGGTTGGCGCAGTGAAGTGCTGGTGCGTTTTGATCACCCAGCCAACAGCGATCATGCCTATATGGCCCACTGCCACCTGTTGGAACATGAAGATACCGGCATGATGCTGGGCTTTACCGTAACCGACTGATCCACCCACCCTGGAACAACGGGCGGCGCACTCGCGTCGCCAGTGGCTTCAGGCTATGCTAAACTCTGCGCCCTTCTTCCGGCAACTGACCTGAAAACTATGAAACACACTGTAGAAGTAATGATTTCCGAGCAGGAAGTTAAGACCCGTATTGCTGAACTTGGCCGCCAGATCACCGAAGATTACCGCGATAGCGGCAGTGATATGGTGTTGGTCGGGCTGCTGCGCGGCTCCTTTATGTTCATGGCCGATCTGTGTCGCACGATTGAAGTGCCGCATGAGGTCGACTTTATGACCGCTTCCAGCTACGGCAGCGGCATGTCTACTACCCGTGATGTGAAAATCCTCAAGGATCTGGATGAAGACATCCGTGGTAAAGACGTGCTGATCGTGGAAGACATCATTGATTCCGGCAATACGCTGAACAAAGTGCGCGAAATTCTGGCGCTGCGCGGGCCGAAATCCCTGGCGATCTGTACCCTGCTGGACAAGCCTGAACGCCGTGAGGTTGAAGTGCCGGTGGAGTACGTGGGCTTCCCCATTCCGGACGAGTTTGTGGTGGGTTATGGTATCGACTACGCCCAGCGTTATCGCCATCTGCCGTACGTTGGCAAAGTGGTGCTGCTGGACGAGTAATAAGCTGCGGGCGCGGTTTACCGCGCCCGTGACAGAATTAAATGCCCTTATCCTGCTGCAATGTAGCCATGGCCTTGCGATAGCCCATCTCCAGGCTTTCGCGGCTGGTGGCCGCCACTTCAAGATCGCGCAAGCGTCCGTCCTGGATGCCATACACCCAACCGTGAATCATGACTTTCTGGCCACGTTTCCACGCTGATTGCATGATGGTGGAATGGCCCAGGTTGTAGACCTGCTCAATCACGTTGATTTCACAGAGTACGTCGAGGCGTTGTTCCGGCTCCAGTTCACCCAACAGTGAGCTGTGCTTGTACCACAGGTCACGAATGTGCAGCAGCCAGTTGTTGATCAGCCCCAGTTCCGGGTTCTCAACCGCGGCTTCCACACCGCCGCAGCCCAGGTGGCCGCAAATAATGATATGTTCAACTTCCAGCACGTCGACGGCGTACTGCACCACTGACAGGCAGTTTAAATCGGTATGAATCACCAGGTTGGCCACGTTACGGTGGACAAACAGTTCACCTGGCTCCAGCCCGGTCAGTCTTTCCGCGGGAACGCGGCTGTCTGAACAACCTATCCATAAAAAGCGGGGCTTTTGCGCCTGGGCTAAACGTTCAAAAAAGTCTGGGTCTTCCTTGCTGATGTTAGCTGACCAGGTATGGTTATTAGCGATAAGCTTTTCGATTTCTTTCATGGAGGTTATAGACCTGTAACGAACAGATTGCGTTGGGGTAATATAGGACAAGCATCACATTTTGGAAATCGGAACAGTTACGCAAGACGGTATTCAGCCACTTTTTATACAGTATGGCGGGATGGAACCTGAATTTTCCGCACGGATTTGCCTCAGTGAAAACGCTGCTGATGATAAGATCATCTTCATTACAAGACGCAGCAGCATACTCATCGTCACAAGGTACTTTTTAACTTATGAATTATGCACTGGAAATAGCGCAGTTAACCAAGACTTACGCCGGTGGCGTCAAGGCATTGCGCGGGATCGACCTGAACGTCGAGGCAGGGGATTTCTACGCTTTGCTGGGGCCTAACGGCGCCGGGAAATCCACCACCATCGGCATTATCAGCTCGCTAGTCAATAAGACGTCCGGCAGCGTGCGGGTGTTCGGCTACGACATCGATAAAGACATTGTTAATGCCAAACGCCAGCTTGGGCTGGTGCCGCAGGAGTTCAACTTTAACCCGTTTGAAACCGTGATGCAGATTGTGGTCAATCAGGCGGGCTACTATGGCGTGACTCGCCGTGAAGCCCTGGTGCGGGCGGAAAAATACCTGACCCAGTTGGATCTGTGGGGCAAGCGCGATGAACGTGCCCGCATGTTATCCGGCGGGATGAAGCGCCGCCTGATGATCGCCCGCGCATTGATGCATCAGCCAAAATTGCTGATCCTCGATGAACCGACTGCCGGGGTAGATATCGAGCTGCGCCGCTCGATGTGGGGCTTCCTGAAAGAGCTCAACGCGCAGGGCACCACCATTATCCTCACCACCCACTATCTGGAAGAGGCAGAAATGCTGTGCCGCAATATCGGCATTATCCAGAACGGCGAACTGGTGGAAAATACCTCGATGAAAGGTCTGTTGGCCAAGCTGAAGTCTGAAACCTTCATCCTCGATCTGGCGGCGAAAAGCCCGTTACCGAAACTGGACGGTTACCGCCACCGC
This sequence comes from Serratia proteamaculans, assembly GCF_008830365.1. GTDB lineage: Bacteria > Pseudomonadota > Gammaproteobacteria > Enterobacterales > Enterobacteriaceae > Serratia > Serratia proteamaculans. Next base: position 51,900 of record NZ_WBKI01000010.1, read on the forward strand.
CTGACGGACACTTCAACGCTGGAAGTGGAAGTGATGCGCGAGCAGGGCCTGAATGGCCTGTTTGCCCAGCTCAGCACCCAGGGCGTTCAGGTACTGAGTATGCGTAACAAGGCTAACCGGCTGGAAGAGCTGTTTGTCACCCTGGTTAACGGTAATGGAGAAAAAGCATGATGCGTTTGTATTGGGTGGCCTTACAGAGCATCTGGGCCAAAGAGATCAACCGTTTTGCCCGCATCTGGATCCAGACGCTGGTACCGCCGGTGATCACCATGACGCTGTATTTCATCATCTTCGGCAACCTGATTGGTTCACGTATCGGTGAGATGCACGGTTTTGATTACATGCAGTTTATCGTCCCTGGCCTGATCATGATGGCGGTGATCACCAACTCATATGCCAACGTGGCCTCCTCGTTCTTCAGCGCCAAATTCCAACGCAATATTGAAGAACTGCTGGTGGCGCCGGTACCGACGCACGTGGTGATCGCCGGTTACGTCGGCGGTGGTGTCGCGCGCGGTGTTTGTGTCGGCGTGCTGGTCACCGTGATCTCGCTGTTCTTCGTGCCGCTACAGGTGCATGCCTGGTGGGTGATTGTGGCCACGCTGCTGCTGACGGCGATTTTGTTCTCGCTGGCGGGCCTGATCAATGCGGTGTTTGCCACCACCTTTGACGATATCAGCCTGATCCCGACCTTCGTACTGACGCCGCTGACCTATCTGGGTGGGGTGTTTTACTCGCTGACGCTGCTGCCGCCGTTCTGGCAGGCGGTGTCCAAACTGAACCCGATCGTCTACATGATCAGCGGATTCCGCTATGGCTTCCTGGGCATCAGCGACGTGCCGTTGGCGCTGACCATGACGGTGCTGGTGGCGTTTATTGCGGTGTTCTACCTGTTGTCCTGGTACCTGATTGAGCGCGGTCGCGGTCTGCGTACCTGATTAACCCGTGTCCCCGGGCATCGCGTGCGGGGACGCTTTTATTGACCTGAAGCAAGCACCCTGTAAATCAATAAAATTGCTCAAATAACCCCTTTCTCCCGGCTGTTCAAATCGTGCTATGCTGGCGCTCCACATTTTCTCCATTTTGTTATATGCCCTATGAATTTCAAGTTGCGGCTTGAAAGGCGAGGGGTATTACGCACTCGTAAGCAGAACATAACCATGCGGTCTACACACAAGATAGCGGCTGGGTTACTCGGCATCCTGATGTCACTTGTCGCCCCGGCAAGCCTGGCAAATTTGCTGTCGGAAGACAGTGCTGTTAAATCCGAATATATGGAGGCGCAACGCGACAGCGAAGTCTATTCGCTGATTGGCGAGCATGTCATTCCGGTTGGTGAAGTGAAACAGGGGCAACTGATCCAGGTGTTCCCGGCGGATGCGGAATATTACGAGTTCAAATTCGGCCACGGCACGGGGTTTATCGATAAAGACGATGTGCGCGATCTCAAAAAATCACGCAAGGTGAAGGATGATCTGGGGGAACTGAATAAACCGCTGACCAACCAGAATCTGATCACTCACAAGGCGATCAACGTTTATACCGATGCGGATAACAGCAGCGATGTGTTTGGCGTACTGGAAGAGAACCTGCGCTACCCGATCATCGGTAAGCTGAAAGACCGGCTCAACAATACCTGGTACGAGATCAACATTGGCGATCGCCTGGGTTATGTCAGTGAGCTGGACTGCGAGATTGACACAGGTATACCGATACTGACCTACCATCATCTGCTGAAAAACGAAGAGAACAAGCGCTTCCGCCATACCTCGACCACCACGTCGGACGTGGCGTTCAGTAACCAGATGACCTATCTGAAGCAGGCGGGGTATGACACCATTTCCCTGTATCAGTTGGAAGCCTACCTGAAAAATCAGATCAACCTGCCGGGCAGGGCGGTAGTACTGACGTTTGATGACGGGCTGAAATCGGTCTATCGCTATGCTTACCCAGTCTTGAAGAATTACGGCTTCCGCGCTACGGCGTTTATCATTTCTTCGCGCATTAAACGTCACCCGCAAAAGTGGAACCCAGACTCGCTGCAGTTTATGAGTATTTCCGAACTGAAGCAGATTCAGGACGTCTTCGACGTGCAGTCGCATACCCATTTCCTGCATCGTACCGACGGTAATCGTCAGCCGATCCTGCTGAGCCGCTCGCTGCACAATATCGAATTCGATTTTGAGCACTCACGCCGTGCGCTGTCGCAGTTTAATCCGCATGTGCTGTATGTGTCCTACCCGTTTGGCGGCTACAACCAGCGGGCGATACAGGCCGCGAAAGATGCCGGGTTCCATATGGCAGTGACCACGGTGCAGGGTAAAGTGAAACCGGGGGATAACCCCTATACGCTGAAACGGCTGTATATTTTGCGCACCGACTCGATTCAGACCATGGCGGACAGAATAGCCAACAAGCCAGGAACGCTGGTGGTGCAATAGCAAGAAAGGAACGGGCGCCGACAGCGCCCGTTTTGTTTTAGGCGACCTGTACCGGCACGGCTTTCGCCTTGCGTTGCAGGTGGTTGTCACCTTCGAAATAGGCCACTTTAGGATGGTGCTGGCGGGCATCGGCGTCGCTCATCTGCACATAGGAACAGATGATCAGTTTGTCGCCCACGCAGGCGCAACGTGCTGCCGCGCCGTTGACCGAAATAATGCGCGAACCGCGTTCGGCGGCGATGGCATAGGTCGAGAAACGCTGACCGTTATCAACGTTATAGATATCGATAGCTTCATATTCCAGAATGCCTGCGGCTTCCAGGAAGTCCTGGTCGATGGCGCAGGAGCCCTCATAGTGCAAGTCAGCCTGAGTCACTTTCACCCGATGCAGCTTGCCTTGCAGCATAGTACGTATCATAACTTTACCTAACTAAGTTTCAGCCTTCACAGGCGATTGAGGTGGCGTCCTAAACCCTTCGTCTTTCAAGCTGCAACTCGAAATCCATTAGGGTAGATTTTTTATTACTTTCCCGGTAACAGCGGTACCAAATATGCAAAAACCTACAGCGTCAGGTCAACCTGTTGATTGTCGATCAACCGCGCTTTACCCAGCCAGGCGGCCATTAACACCACGGCACGTTGGCTTTCAACACCCAGCGGTTGCAGGCTGTCGGCGTCGCGGATAAACAGCTCATCCGGCGTGAAACCAGCGTTGCGCAGGTGTTCGGCGGTTTGTTCCAGCAACTCGTTGACGTGGCGTTCGCCGTTGCTGAGCTGTTCAGCCAACGCATTCATGATTTTGCTGAGCTGCGGGGCGATTTTACGCTCTTCAGCGGTCAGATAGCCGTTGCGCGAGCTGAGCGCCAGGCCATCTTTGGCTCGCACGGTCGGCACGCCGACGATATCGATGTCATAGCCCATGTCCGCCACCATCTTGCGGATCAACGCCAGTTGCTGGTAATCCTTCTCGCCAAAACAGGCCAGATCCGGCTGCACCAGATTGAACAACTTGCTGACAATGGTGGCGACGCCGCGGAAGTGGCCCGGACGGCTGGCACCTTCCAGCATGCTGGAGATACCCGGCACATCGACGTAGGTTTGCTGTTCCAGCCCCTGCGGATAGACATCGGCCGGGGCCGGTGCAAACACCAGTTCAACGCCGCGACGGGTCAGCTTTTCGCTGTCCTCCTGCAGGGTGCGTGGGTAACGCGCCAGATCTTCTGGACGTTCGAATTGCATCGGGTTGACGAAGATACTGACCACCACGATATCGGCGCGCGCACGGGCTTCATCGATCAGTGTCATATGGCCTTCGTGCAGGTTGCCCATGGTTGGCACCAGCGCGATGCGTTTCCCATCCTGACGCCAGCGGCGTATCTGCTGACGCAACAGCGGCAGGGTTTCGATAATTACCATTGCATAACTCCTAACGCGGTCACTTTAGTTGAAAGAGTGCTCTTCAGCGGGGTAAATTCCTTGCTCCACGTCCTGAATATAGTGTTGCACCGCCGAGCGGATATCGCCGCTTTGCGCCAGGAAGTTTTTAGCGAATTTCGGCGTGTGACCGCCGGTGATACCGAATGCGTCGTGCATCACCAGGATCTGGCCATCAGTGGCGTTACCGGCGCCAATGCCGATCACTGGGATGGTCAGGGCTTCGGTGACCTTGCGTGCCAGTTCGGTCGGTACACACTCCAGCACCAGCAGTTGGATACCGGCCAGCTCCAGATTTTTTGCATCTTCCAGCAGCTGCTTGGCGGCGAGCTCATCACGGCCCTGCACCTTGTAGCCGCCGAATACGTTGACCGACTGCGGTGTCAGGCCGAGGTGGCCGCATACCGGCACGGCACGTTCGGTGAGCGTTTTCACCGTTTCACACAGCCAACTGCCGCCTTCCAGCTTCACCATATTGGCACCGGCCTGCATCAGTTCGGCGGCATTGGCACAGGCCAACTGTGGGGTGGCGTAACTCATAAAGGGCAGGTCGGCCAGCAGCAGACAGGCCGGAGCGCCACGGCGCACGGCACGGGTATGATAGGCAATGTCGGCGACGGTGACCGGCAGCGTGGAGTCGTGGCCCTGCAGCGTCATGCCCAGCGAATCGCCCACCAGCAGCACTTTAACGCCTTGCTCTTCAAACAGTTTGGCAAAGCTGGCATCGTAGGCGGTGAGGGAAGCAAACTTGCGCTGTTCCTGCTTCCACTGGTGCAAATGGGTCACGGTGGTGGGTTTCATCACGTCGTCTCCTGAATAGGGTCGTGCGGCGTGCGCAGGGCCCTGGCTGCAAAAAAGTGCTGTCATTCTACTGTAACCCTAACGGGGTGGGTAGCGCAGATCATAATGCTTAAGCGGTTCTTAAGAACCTTGTGGTGTAATGGCCTGCAATGGCTAAAAAAGGACGCACATGCGAATTCTGCTGATAGAAGATGACAAGTTAATCGGCGACGGTATCAAGGCCGGGCTGACCAAGCTCGGCTTTAATCTGGACTGGTTTACCGATGGGCTGGTCGGCAAAAATGCGCTGGAAAGCGCGCCCTACGATGCGGTGATCCTCGATCTGAGCCTGCCGGGCCTTGATGGCCTGGACTTGTTGCGTCAGTGGCGACAGGCCGGTCATGACGTGCCGGTGCTGATCCTGACCGCGCGCGACGCGCTGGAGCAACGAGTCAACGGCCTGCAAAGCGGGGCAGATGATTATCTGTGCAAGCCTTTTGCCCTGGCGGAGGTGGCGGCGCGGCTGCAGGCGTTGATCCGCCGTCGCCATGGCCAACTGATGCCACAATTGGTGCATGGCAATGTGGTGTTTGATACCGCCACCCGCAGCGTGAGCTGCAACGGCGAGCCGGTCACGCTGACGCCACGCGAACTGGCGGTGCTGGAACTGTTCCTGCATAACAAGGGGCGGGTGCTGGCGCGGCCGCTGATCCAGGAAAAACTGTACAACTGGGACGATGACGTCAGCAGCAACGCCGTGGAGGTCCATATCCATCATCTGCGGCGCAAGCTGGGTAACGGGTTCATCCGCACTCTTCACGGCGTGGGTTACACGTTGGGGGATGACGCGTGAAACATCTTAGTCTGCGGCTACGGCTGATCCTGATTTTCAGCCTGCTGGCGCTGTTGACCTGGTGCTCTGCCAGCCTGGTGGCGTGGATGATGACGCGTAACACCATCAACGAAGTGTTTGATACTCAACAGATGCTGTTTGCCAAACGGCTGGCGACCGTCAACCTGGGCGATCTGCTGGCTGATGAGAGCGTACGCAGCCTGCCGAAAACCAAAAAGCTGGTGCATCACGGCAAGCGTGGCGAGCAGGATGATGACGCGCTGGCGTTCGCCATCTTCGATCGCGATGGCAAGATGCTGCTCAACGACGGGGAAAATGGCGCGGATTTCCGCTTTGACGGCGATCGTGAAGGTTTCACCGATGGTGAACGCAAAGGCGATGACGACAGTTGGCGCTTACTGTGGCTGACCAGCCCGGATGGCCGCTATCGTATCGTGGTAGGGCAAGAGTGGGACTATCGCCGGGATATGGCATTGGGCATGGTGACCGGGCAACTGGTGCCGTGGTTGGTGACGCTGCCGATCCTGATGCTGCTGATTGCGCTGATGGTGGGGCGTGAGCTGCGGCCACTGCGAAGTGTTGCAGCAGGATTGCGCCAGCGCGCACCGGACGATGCCACGCCATTGGACGCGCGTCAGGTACCGACCGAAGTCCGGCCGCTGGTCGATGCGCTTAACGCACTGTTTACTCGTATCAATGCGTTGCTGGTGCGTGAACGGCGCTTTACGTCTGATGCAGCCCATGAGCTGCGCAGTCCGTTGGCGGCGCTGCGGGTACAGACAGAGGTGGTACAGTTGGCCGGTGATGACGAGCCGATGCGTGAGCATGCGTTGGGCAATCTGACGGTGGGTATTGATCGTGCCACCCGGCTGGTGGATCAACTGCTGACGCTATCGCGGCTGGACTCCCTGTCTGACCGGGCTGAGCTGGAAGCGGTCGACTGGGGCCAACTGGTGCCGATGACGCTGGCAGAGCAGGATCGCCATGCTCATGCTGCCGGCGTCACCCTGCGTTACGAACAACAGGGCTCGCCACCGCCCCTACAGGGGCAAACGCTCCTGCTGTCGCTGCTGGTGCGCAATCTGCTGGATAATGCGGTGCGGTATACTCCAGCGGGCGGCATCGTCACTGTGAGGCTGACAGAGCGCCTGCTGACGGTCGAGGATAATGGTCCTGGGGTAACGGTGGAACATCTGGCGCGGTTGGGGGAACGTTTTTATCGTCCGCCAGGCCAGGAACAAACCGGCAGCGGGTTGGGGTTGTCGATTGTGCAGCGTATTGCTGGCTTACACGGATTACGCGTTAGCTTTGCCAACCGGTCAGAAGGGGGATTTGTTGCTCAGGTGATGCTGTAGGGGCGCTGCATATTGCGCCCGACTCAGGTTTTGTGCTTGGGTTTGTGCCAGAGTTCCATGCCATTTTGTGGCACGCGTTTCAGGCAACTGGCCAGTGATTCGCCATCGGGGAAGATTAACTCGGGGGCGATTTCTGCCAACGGGTAGAGCATGAACTCACGCTCTTTCAGGCCGTAGTGCGGCACCGTCAGGCGGTCGGTATGAATGACCTGCTCACCATACAGCATGATATCCAGATCCAGAGTCCGTGGGCCCCAGCGCTCATCTTTGCGCACGCGGCCCTGATTGCGTTCTATCGCTTGGGTGTGATCGAGCAACTGTTCTGCGGGTAGCAATGTATCCAGTGCCACCACCGCATTGAGATAGTCCGGCTGGTTCTGTGGGCCCAGCGGCTTGGTACGGTAAAACGAAGAACAAACGATCAACCGGCTGCGTGGGAGATGCTCCAACGCTTCCAGTGCGGCTTTCATCTGTTGTAGCGGGTGCGCCAGGTTGCTACCCAGCGCGATATAAACGCGGATCATTATTCCCCTTCTTTACGCGGCGTCCGGCGGCGAGGGCGGCGTTGACGCGCGCGGCGCGGTGCCGGATCGTCACCCAAAGTACTCAACATGGTTTTCTGGCGTGCCGGTGTGGCTTCCTGGAACTCGCCCCACCATTCGGCCAGACGCAGCATTTCCTGGTTTTCTTCCACTTCGGCACGCAGCGCCAGCAGATCGTAAGCGGCGCGGAATTTCGGGTGTTCCATCAGCTTGTGCGCGCGCTTGCCCTGACGACGGGACAGGCGAAGCTGCAACTGCCAGATATCGCGAACCAGCGTGGTGATGCGTTTCGGGATGGCCAGCGAACGACACTGCTCGTCCAACACGTCATTCATCGCCAGCGCGAAGGCGTCGTAGTACGCCAGTCCGCTCTCCTGCGCCAGTTTTTGCGCATGTTCCAGCAGCGGGTACCAAAGCATAGCAGCAAACAGGAACGCCGGGTTGACGCGCATGTCGTTCTGCAGGCGGTAGTCGGTGTTCTTCAGCACCTGCGCCAGAATACGCTCCATCGGCGTGTCCTGGGTCGGCGTGAAGTGACGTGAAATCTGTGGGAACAGCGGCTGGAACAACTGATATTCACATAGCTTCAGATAGGTCGGATAACCGTAGCCTGCCTGCAGCAGCTTGAGAGACTCTTCAAACAGACGTGCCGGCGGGATCTCATGCAGCAAGGATGCCAGGCGCGGGATCGGCTCGGCAGTTTCGTCACTGATGGTCATGTCCAGCTTGGCGGCAAAGCGCACTGCGCGCAGCATGCGCACCGGATCTTCACGATAACGGGTTTCCGGATCGCCAATCAGGCGGATCACGCCCTGTTTAAGATCGCGCAGGCCGTTGACGTAATCACGCAGAGTGAAGTCCGCCACGCCGTAATACAGGCTGTTGATGGTGAAGTCGCGGCGCTGGGCATCTTCTTCGATCGAACCGAAGATGTTGTCGCGCAGCAGCATGCCGTTTTGGGCCTGCTGGGAAGAATTTTTGTCAGATTCCGGCGTTTGCTGCTCGTGGTGACCACGGAAGGTGGCAACCTCGATAATTTCCGGCCCGAACATCACGTGTGCCAGGCGGAAGCGGCGGCCAACCAAACGGCAGTTGCGGAACAGCTTGCGTACTTGCTCCGGTGTTGCGTTGGTGGTGATGTCGAAATCTTTCGGTTTTTTGCCCAGCAACAGGTCACGTACGCCGCCACCGACCAGATAGGCCTCGAAGCCGGATTTATTCAGGCGATACAGTACCTTCAGCGCATTCTCACTGATGTCTTTACGTGAGATGGAATGCTGGTCGCGTGGGATCACGGTCATTGAACCGTTGCTCTCTGCGGCGGGAAAAGGTGAGCGTTTACGCGGTGCAGGCCGGCGGGCAGGGCTTTCTCTGCCGCGATCGGCGGAACGTTGCTGCGGCGCGGCCGGCGGAGCCGCCACCACGCTTTCTTCGCGGACTACGTTTTTATCGCTGACCGGCGCATCATCGCGCGGCTGCTTGTCATCGCGGATTAGCACCTTACGGCAGAAATTGGCTACTCGGGTAAAAATGGTACACCTCGATAGTGTCTGATAAAAATGGCGCTAACAAAAAATAGCGGCTAATCATAGCTCACCATGGCTCTTTTGAGAATGCCGATGTGTTTTCGTCCAGGGAAATAGCCTCCCGGCGCGGTACATCATCCAGCTTCCAGTGTGCGATTGCCCAGCTCAATAATAACGACAGGTCAAGATCTTGCCAGCTTTCCGGCAGCGGTTGGCGCAGAAATTTTAGCGCGGCCACCAGTATTGGGCGTGGATCGCCGTCGGGCAGAGCGGGTGCATGGTTTTGCTTCGACAGTTTGATACCGTTGGCGCCCAGCGCCAGCGGCAGATGCACATAGGCGGGCACCGGCGCCTGTAACTGATGGTACAGCGCTATCTGGCGCACCGTCGGTTCGATCAGGTCGGCACCACGAACGATTTCGGTAATGCCCTGGAAATGGTCGTCCACCACCACCGCCAGGTTATAGGCGAACAGCCCATCACGTCGGCGAATGATAAAGTCTTCCTGTGCCAGCGCCCGGTCGGCCTGCAACTCGCCCTGCAGGCGGTCATGAAAGGCGTAAACCGGGGAGGACTGGCGCAAGCGAATGGCGGCACCTTGCGGGTCAAGATTCAAAGGGCGACAGTGGCCGTCATACAGGCCGCCTATCTGCTGAATACGGCTGCGGGTACAGTTGCAGAAATAGCTGAGCCCCTGCTGATGCAGCAGATCCAGAGCGGCGCGGTAGGCTTCATGACGTTGGGATTGATAGATGACCTGGCCGTCCCAGAGGAGACCATAGTGTTCCAGAGCGGATAAGATACGAGCGGCCGCACCGGCGACTTCGCGCGGGGGATCGATATCTTCAATGCGAACCAGCCATTGCCCGCGTTGAGCACGAGCCTGGAGGTAGCTTCCCAGAGCGGCAATCAGCGAGCCGAAATGCAGATCCCCGGAAGGCGATGGGGCAAAGCGCCCCACATAATGTCTTTCTTGCATATCAGAGGGGAAACTTTCCCTTTTCTCTGTGCGGCGCACGCAGAACGCACGCCGCAGCGGTAACAACTGTATTAGCCGGCCATCTGCTTTTCGCGGATTTCGGCCAGAGTCTTGCAGTCGATGCACAAATCGGCAGTCGGACGCGCTTCAAGGCGACGAATGCCAATCTCCACGCCACAAGAGTCGCAGTAGCCGAAATCTTCGTCTTCTACTTTCTTCAGCGTTTTCTCGATCTTTTTGATCAGTTTGCGTTCACGATCGCGGTTACGCAGTTCAAGACTGAACTCTTCTTCCTGAGTGGCACGGTCGGCCGGATCAGGGAAGTTAGCAGCCTCTTCCTGCATATGAGTTACCGTACGATCAACTTCATCCCTGAGCTGGTTACGCCATGCTTCAAGAATGCGCTTGAAATGCGACAACTGGGCGTCGTTCATGTACTCTTCGCCCGGCTTCTCTTGGTACGGCTCCACCCCAGCGATGGCGAGAATGCTCAAGGACGAGGTTTTACGGGTTTGCCCTTCTTGCATGTTGCTTCTCCTACATACACACGCACTATCGAATCCCCAATGTGGGGGAAAAACAGGCCGCTATAAATAACAGATGGGAGGTAGGTTGGCAATTATTCCTGTCGCCTGCTTGACAATGGTGTGAAGGAAGGCGTATTTGGCGACGCGTTAACCGGTTGTCGAATTATTTGTACCCGGTCAGCGCTAATCGATAAAAAACGGTAACTTATCGCAGAGATATATACCGTCAGGTGATAATTTAGCCCCATAACAAACCACTTCTACACCCAACTGCTGAACCTGTGCCAACAGTGTCGCATAACGCTCATCTATATGATGTGCCGGTGCGACCTGCTCAATACCGCTATGTAACACAGCAAAGAACAATACCGCCCGTTGCCCGCTTTCAACCACGCTTAGCAACTCACGTAAGTGCTTCTGTCCTCTGAGCGTTACTGCATCAGGGAAGTAACCACGTTGTTGTTGCAATAATGTGACTGACTTAACTTCAATATAGCAGTTAGCTCGGTTTTCTGCCTGTAATAACAAATCGATACGACTGTTCTCACTGCCGTATTTTACTTCGCTGCTGATTTTACTGTAACCGGATAATTCATTGATTAGATTCTGTTCGATTGCCTCGCGTACCAACCCATTGGCGCGCAGGGTGTTCACGCAGATCCAGTCCCCCTGTTGGGTATGGGTCAGTTCCCAACTGTGGGCGTATTTGCGCTTGGAATTATCCGAAGTGGAGTACCAAAGGGTATCGCCGGGCGTGGCACAGCCGGTCATGGCACCGGTATTGGCGCAGTGCAGGGTGAAGGTTTCCCCTTCCGGGGTGACGACGTCCGCCAGAAAGCGTTTGTAACGTTTAATCAGCGTGGCGTGGCGCAGCGGTGGCGTAAAAATCATCGGGTGTCCTGATGGGTTAAAGACCATTGATCAAGCATTTGATAACGCGTACGGCCGTTTTCAAACACTGACTGGTACAGGGCGAATTCGTCGGCGCTGAAATTCCAGCCCGGGGTGGCGGGCGGCACGGCGACCGGTTGCGTCGCCGATCGCAGCAGAGTGATATGCGGATGAAACGGCATCGGGCTCTGATAACAGCCGCTGCGAGCCGCCTGCGATCGTAACAGCTCCGCCAACTGCAACAGCCCACGCGGGGCACGTCGGGTGCCGAGCCAAACCACGCCGGGACGCGGCCAGTGCCCCAGGTCATCCAGCACCATGCTGAAACCGGGCTGGCTAATACGGCCCGCCAACTTTTTCTTCAGCGCGCTCTCTTTTTGCGCCGAGACGTCGCCGAGAAAGGCCAGCGTCAGGTGCAAATTGGCTGCCGCGACCGGCCGACCGACTTCCGGCGCAAAGGCTTCGGCACGCCAGCGGATCACCTGTTGCTGCAGTGCATCAGGCAAGGTCAGGGCGAAAAACAGGCGGCGCGAACTGGACATGGGGCCCCGGCAAGTGGCAAGTGAAGGAAACGCAGACTCTAATGCTACAATGTGCGCCGTCCAATGTTAACCACTACGGAGAGTTCTGTGTCTTCACTGCCCGTCAGCGCGGTTCTTGATGAATTGCTCACTGCGCTGCAATCCGCCCCGCAGGTGCTGCTGCATGCGCCGACCGGTGCCGGTAAATCGACCTGGCTGCCGCTGCAGATCCTGGCTAAAGCCGGGCTGCCGGGCCGCATCATTATGCTCGAACCGCGGCGGCTGGCGGCGAAAAACGTGGCGTACCGGCTGGCGCAGCAGTTAGGCGAAGAACCTGGCCAGACCGTGGGTTACCGCATGCGCGCCGAAAGCAAAACGGGGCCAAATACCCGGCTGGAAGTGGTGACCGAAGGCATTCTCACCCGCATGCTGCAGCAGGACGCCGAGTTACAGGGCGTCTCGTTGGTGATCCTCGATGAATTCCATGAGCGTAGCCTGCAGGCAGATCTGGCATTGGCGCTGCTGCTGGATGTGCAGCAGGGGCTGCGTGACGATCTAAAACTGTTGATCATGTCGGCGACGCTGGATAACGCCCGCCTGTCGCAGTTGCTGCCACAGGCACCGGCGGTGGTGTCCGCCGGGCGCAGCTTCCCTGTCGATCGCCAGTATCAACCCCTGGCCAGCCATCAGCGGCTGGAGGACGGCGTGGCCGCGGCGGTTAAGCGCCTGCTGTCGGAACAGACGGGATCGCTGCTGCTGTTCCTGCCGGGCGTTGCAGAAATCAATCGGGTGCTGGAGCGCTTGAACGGCGAAGTGGCTGCCGATACCGAGCTGTGCCCGCTGTACGGAGCCTTGCCGTTGGTGCAGCAGCAGAAAGCGATTCAACCGGCTCCGGCCGGGCGGCGTAAAGTAGTGCTGGCGACCAACATCGCCGAAACCAGTTTGACCATCGAAGGCATCCGGCTGGTGGTCGACAGCGGCCTGGAGCGGGTGGCGCGTTATGACGTGCGTAATGGCCTGACGCGGCTGGTAACACAACGTATCAGCCAGGCGTCAATGATCCAGCGCGCCGGTCGTGCCGGACGTCTGGAGCCGGGTATCTGCTGGCATCTGTTTGCCAAAGAGCAGGCAGAGCGGGCGGCAGATCACGCCGAACCGGAAATTCTGCAAAGCGATCTCGCCGGTTTCTGGCTGGAGTTGCTGCAATGGGGCTGCCATGATGTCGGGCAACTGACCTGGATCGATCGGCCACCGGAAACGGCGTTGGCGGCAGCCCGGCGGCTGTTGCAACGGCTGGGTGCCACCGATGACGGCGATAAACTCACCTCGCGCGGTCGGCAGATGGCCAAATTGGGCTGTGAGCCACGGCTGGCAGCGATGCTGACCCACGGCGCAGAGCACGGGGCTGATGGGCTGGCGACGGCCGCCGCATTGGCGGCGTTACTGGAAGAGCCACCGCGCAGCGGACAAATGGATATCGGCTACTGGCTGAGCCGCCCACAGCCGAACTGGCAACGCCGGGCGACTCAGCTTGCCCGCCGCCTGCAGGTGAAAAGCGGGCAGGTTGATGTTGAGATGGCACCGCACCTGCTGGCGTTGGCATTTACTGACCGTATCGCCCAACGGCGTGGGCAGGATGGCCGTTACCTGCTGGCTAACGGCATGGGGGCGGCGATGAATCAGGATGAGGCGTTATCGCGAGCGCCCTGGCTGATTGTCCCCAGCCTGCTGCAGGGGCATAACAGCCCCGATGCCCGTATTCTGCTGGCACTGCCGGTGGAGATTGAAGCGCTGGCAGCGCAGTTACCGGCGATCGTTTCCCAGCAAACCGCCGTGGAATGGGATGAAGAAAAAGGCACGCTGCGCGCCTGGAAGCGCCAGCAGATTGGTCGTTTGACGCTGCGTGCCCAGCCGCTGGCCAAGCCGGGGGCCGAAGAGCTGCAACAGGCGCTGCTTAACTGGGTGCGTACCCAGGGTGTGGCGGTGCTTAACTGGGATACCGCCGCCGAACAGTTGCGCCTGCGTTTGCAGTGCGCGCAGAACTGGTTGCCGGAGGCTGACTGGCCACCGGTCGACGATGACTCGTTACTGGTATCGCTGGAGCAATGGCTGTTGCCGTCGCTGAGTGGCGTGCGTGACATGCGTGGGCTGAAACAGGTGAATATCGCCGATGCCCTGGCGCGGTTGTTGAACTGGCAGCAAAAGCAGCGGCTGGATAATGCGCTACCCACTCATTACACTGTGCCGACCGGCAGCCGATTGCCGATTCGCTATGATGCCGGCAAACCGCCGGCGCTGGCGGTGCGTTTACAGGAAGTGTTCGGTGAACAGCGCAGCCCGATGCTGGCCGAGGGTCGCATCCCGGTGGTGCTTGAGTTACTCTCACCGGCGCACCGGCCGTTGCAAATCACTGGCGATCTGGCAGCGTTCTGGCAGGGCGCTTATCGGGAAGTGCAAAAAGAGATGAAAGGGCGTTACCCGAAGCACGTGTGGCCGGACGACCCGGCGAATACTGCCCCCACGCGGCGCACGAAAAAATATCAGTAAACGAATTCAGATGTTTCTTCTGTTCAGCGGCCTGACGGCGCGACAGATTAAGCGACTTATAATGGCCGGCAGTGCCGCCAAGTCTGGAGAGCAACAGCAATGGCTGGGGATGACCGCGAGCCCATAGGGCGCAAAGGGAAACAACCAAAACGCACCGCGTCGCGCAAGCCGCCGCGCCGTCGTCGAGATGACGATTATGATGATTACGAAGAAGACGAGTACCAGGATGACGATGATGATTATGAAGACGAGGAAGAACGCATGCCACGTAAGGTAAAAGCGACTCCGCCGCGTAAAAAACGCCGCTGGCTCGGCCTGCTGATCAAATTGATTCTGGTGGTTGCCGTCCTGTTGGCGATCTACGGCGTGTACCTGGATTCGCAGATCCGCAGCCGCATTGACGGCAAGGTCTGGCAGTTGCCGGCGGCGGTTTATGGCCGTATGGTCAATCTGGAACCGGGCATGCCGTACAGCAAAAAGGAAATGGTCGATCTGCTGGAGGGCATGCAATATCGCCAGGTCAGCCGCATGACGCGCCCGGGCGAATTTACCGTGCAGGCCAACAGCATTGAGATGCTGCGCCGTCCGTTTGATTTCCCGGACGGTAAAGAAGGGCAGATCCACGCCCGTCTGGATTTCCAGAACAACCGTCTGGCGAAAATCGAGAACATGGAGAACCAGCGCAGTTTCGGCTTCTTCCGCCTCGATCCGCGCCTGATCACCATGTTGCAGTCACCGAATGGCGAACAGCGTCTGTTCGTACCGCGTGCCGGCTTCCCGGATCTGCTGGTGGATACACTGATCGCCACCGAAGACCGTCACTTCTATGAACATGATGGTATCAGCCCCTATTCCATCGGCCGTGCAGTACTGGCTAACCTGACCGCCGGCCGTGCGGTACAGGGCGGCAGTACCCTGACGCAGCAGTTGGTGAAAAACCTGTTCCTGACCAATGAACGCTCGCTGTGGCGTAAGGCCAACGAAGCTTACATGGCGTTGCTGGTAGATTACCGTTACAGCAAGGATCGCATCCTTGAGCTGTACCTGAACGAGGTGTATCTCGGCCAGAGCGGCAACGATCAGATCCGTGGTTTCCCGCTGGCCAGCCTGTATTACTTCGGCCGCCCGGTGGATGAACTGAGTCTGGATCAGCAGGCGCTGCTGGTAGGCATGGTCAAAGGGGCGTCGCTGTATAACCCTTGGCGTAACCCGAAACTGGCGCTGGAGCGCCGTAACCTGGTGCTCAAACTGTTGCAGAACCAGGGTGTTATCGATGCCGAACTGTATAACATGCTCAGCGCACGACCGCTGGGTGTACAGCCGAAAGGCGGGGTGATCACCCCGCAGCCGGCGTTTATGCAGATGGTGCGTCAGGAGCTGCAAGCCAAGCTGGGCGACAAGGTTAACGATCTGTCCGGGGTGAAAATCTTCACCACGCTGGATCCGGTTTCGCAAGACGCAGCGGAAAAAGCGGTTGAAGACGGTATTCCGGCACTGAAGGCGGCTCGCCACGTTCAGGATCTGGAAGCGGCGATGGTGATTGTCGATCGCTTCAGTGGTGAAGTCCGCGCCATGGTTGGCGGTGCCAACCCACAATTCGCCGGGTTTAACCGCGCGATGCAGGCGCGCCGTTTGGTCGGTTCATTGGCCAAGCCACCAACCTATCTGACTGCACTGTCCGAACCGGATAAATACCGCCTGAATACCTGGCTGGCAGACCAACCATTAACGCTGAAACTGCAAAACGGCACTGTCTGGCAGCCAAACAACTATGACCGTAAGTTCCGTGGGCAGGTGATGTTGGTGGACGGGCTGGCCTTCTCGCTCAACGTTCCTACGGTGAACCTGGGCATGGCGGTGGGGCTGGACCAAATCAGCGCCACACTGCAACGCCTGGGCATTCCGAAAGCGGAAATCAATCCGGTACCTTCTATGCTGCTCGGCGCAATTGGCCTGACGCCGATGGAAGTGGCGCAGGAATACCAGACTATCGCCGGTGGCGGTAACCGTGCGACGTTGTCAGCGGTGCGCTCAGTGATCGCCGAAGACGGTTCGGTGCTGTACCAGAGCTTCCCACAGGCGGAGCGCGTGGTGCCGGCACAGGCCGCCTACCTGACGCTGTACGCCATGCAGCAGGGCGTAGCACGCGGGACCTCCCGTTCGCTGTCGGTGAAATTCCCCAACTACAACCTGGCGGCGAAAACCGGGACCACCAACGATCTGCGCGACAGCTGGTTTGCCGGCATCGATGGTAAAGAAGTGGCTATCGCCTGGGTTGGCCGTGACAACAACGGCCCGGCCAAGCTGACCGGTGCCAACGGTGCGCTGACCCTGTATCGCCGCTATCTGGAAAACCAGACGCCGCTGCCGCTGATGTTGCAGCCGCCGGAAGGGATCAACCAGATAGCTATCGATTCTGGCGGTAACTTTGTCTGTGGCGGTGGTGGGCGCACCATCCCGGTGTGGACCGACAATCCGCAAGGTCTGTGTCAGGCAAGCCAGGCAGCTCAGCAACAGCAACAACAGCAGGCTGAGGGTGAGCAGAAAGATGCTGACGGCGTCGCCGGTTGGATCAAGGACATGTTCGGCAAGTAAGCGGCTAATCATGTAAAGCGCTTAGGTGAAAAGTTTTTCTTTGTTATTAAGCCCGTAACTTTCTGTTGCGGGCTTTTTTGTTTCTCTGCGCAGTTTATTTCCATCTGGTTAATGGGCCTAACCGATTAATCGCACACCAATTTACCTGCTGAATTCGACTTGCAGTTTAATTTAGCTTCTGCATAAAATGCCGCGATTATAATAATTATTATCGTTTACATTCGTTATCAAATAATTCATCAGAGAAACCACCTATGTCGACCAAGCGTCTTTCATCTTCTGCGGCCAAGCAGGGCCGCATTCACGTCAGTGGGGTGGCGATGACTATCGCTGCCGCACTTGGCACGCTGGCAACGCCGGCATTCTCCGCCGACGTCAAGGAAGACACGATTACCGTGGTGGGTAGCAGCCAATCACAGCAGGAAAGCGCCTGGGGGCCGGTCGGCACCTATGTGGCCAAGCACAGCGCCACCGGTACCAAAACAGATACGCCTTTGGTAAAAACGCCGCAGTCGGTGTCCGTGGTTACTCGCGAAGAAATGGATATGCGCCAGTCGGAGACGGTGAAAAGTGCGCTGGCTTATACACCGGGCGTGATGGTGGGTAACCGTGGGGCCTCTACCGCTTACGATGCCGTGAACATTCGCGGATTCAGTTCGGTCGGTACCAATATGTACCTCGACGGCCTGAAGCTGCAGGACGACAACTACTCCATTTACCAGATTGACCCTTACTTCCTGGAGCGCGCCGAAGTGCTGCGCGGTCCTTCTTCGGTGCTCTATGGCAAGAGCAACCCGGGGGGAGTTGTCGCCCTGGTCAGCAAACGTCCCACGACCGAAAGCCTGCGTGAAGTTCAGTTCAAAATGGGCACCGACAATCTATTCCAGACTGGCTTCGACTTTGGCGGCGCTCTGGATGATGACGGTGTTTATTCTTACCGTTTGACCGGCCTGGCGCGTGATGAAGACCAGCAGCAGGTGGGCGAAAAGAGCAAGCGTTACGCTATCGCACCCTCTTTCAGTTGGCGGCCGGATGATCGTACCTCCCTGACTTTCCTCAGCAGTTTCCAGGATGACCCAAGCGTGGGCTTCTATGGCTGGCTACCGAAAGAGGGCACGGTGCAAAATGGCATCAACGGCAAGCTACCGACCAGTTTTAACGACGGTGAGCCGGGCTATAACAACATCTCGCGCAAGCAACAGATGGTCGGTTATGCCTTCGAGCATGGTTTTGACGACGTGTGGACGGTGCGCCAAAACCTGCGTTACTCCAAGATGGATGTCGATTACCGCTCGATCTATGGTCAGGGCATCAGTCCGACGAATCCCGCTGAGTTAACGCGTGGGGTGATGAACTCGAAAGAGCATTTGTCGAGCTTTGCGGTGGACACCCAGGCCCAGGCAAAATTTGCCACCGGGCTGGTTGATCACACCTTGCTGATGGGCGTGGACTACATGCGCATGCGTAATGACGTGGTTTATCAGTATGGCACTGCTTCCCCGCTGAATGTGGTGGCACCGGAGTACGGCAATCAAAGCTATACCATTACCGGCGGCGCCAGCCAGGTTAATCGTCAGGAGCAAACCGGGCTTTACGTACAGGATCAGGCCGAGTGGAATCAATGGGTGCTGACCATGGGGGGACGCTATGACTGGAGCGATACCAACAGCACCAATCGCTTGACCGAGAACTCGGTATCCCGGCAGAAGGACAATGAATTCACCGGCCGGGCTGGCTTGAATTATGTCTTTGAAAACGGTATTGCGCCTTATGTCAGCTACAGTGAGTCCTTTGAGCCAACGTCAGGCACGGATGTCAGCGGCAACACCTTCGCTGCCTCTAAAGGGAAGCAGTATGAAGCCGGCGTGAAGTATGCACCGAAGGATCGCCCTATTACTGCCAGCATGGCGATCTACCAGTTGACCAAAACCAACAACAAGGTGGCGGACCCGAATAATAAATTCGCCAGCATCCAGGGGGGCGAGATCCGTTCCCGTGGTGTTGAATTTGAAGCCAAAGCTGCGCTGTCGGCCAACCTTAACCTGCTGGGCTCTTATACCTACACGGATGCCGAGTACTCCAAGGACACCACACAGCAGGGCAATACCCCGGCCGCCATTCCAAAACACATGGCCTCACTGTGGGCGGATTACACCTTCCATGAAACCGCCATCAGCGGTTTGACTCTGGGGTCTGGCGTTCGCTATGTCGGCTCCAGCTATGGGGATGAGGCCAATACCTTTAAAGTGAAGGATTACACGGTGGTTGATGCCGCGATAAAATATGATCTGGCGCGTTTCAATCTGCCGGGCTCCTCGATTGGCATCAATGTGAACAACCTGTTTGATAAAGAATACGTCTCCAGCTGCTTTGCCACCTATGGCTGCTATTGGGGCGCAGAACGTCAGGTGGTCGCCACCGCAACCTTCCGCTTCTAATCGGATAACCGGGGCGGCGTCATGTCGCCCCGGACAAAGTAGGACCTATGCCGGATAAACATCTCAATCACGACGCCACCTTTACCCTGAATAACGCCAGCTTTGCCGTTCCCGGCCGTGTCCTGCTGCAGCCCTTGTCGCTGACCTTTCCTGTCGGCAAAGTTTGTGGGCTGATCGGCCATAACGGCTCCGGCAAATCCACGCTGCTAAAGATCCTTGGCCGTCATCAAAGCCCTACCAGCGGCAGTGTATTGCTCAACCAGCAACCGCTGAGCCAGTGGGACAGCAAAGCCTTTGCGCGTCAGGTTGCCTATCTGCCGCAGCAACTGCCGGCCGCAGAAGGCATGACGGTGCGTGAACTGGTGGCGATTGGCCGCTACCCGTGGCACGGTGCGCTGGGCCGTTTTGGCGTTAACGATCGCCAGCAGGTGGAAGAGGCGATTGCGCTGGTGGGCCTGAAGCCCTTCGCCAACCGCCTGGTGGACAGTTTGTCCGGTGGTGAACGTCAACGCGCCTGGCTGGCGATGATGGTGGCGCAGGACAGCCGCTGTCTGCTGTTGGACGAACCCACTTCGGCGCTGGATATCGCCCATCAGGTTGAGGTGCTGGCGTTGATCCAGCAACTTAGCCATCAACGCGGCCTGACGGTGATTGCCGTGCTGCACGACATCAATATGGCGGCGCGCTACTGCGATCATCTGGTGGCGTTGCGCGGCGGTGAGATGATTTCACAGGGCACGCCACTGGATCTGATGCAGGGCGAAGTACTGGAACAAATTTACGGTATTCCTATGGGAACGCTGCCACATCCAAGCGGCGGTGCGCCGGTGAGTTTTGTCTACTGATGTCTGACTCCTCTGATCTTCATCATGATGCCGTACGCCGTCGCCTGTTAGCGGCCATGGCACTTTCGCCCTTGCTGTTTTCCCTGCCGGGACAAGCCGCCGCAACGCCTCCGGACCTTTCGCGCATCGTGGCGTTGGAATGGTTGCCGATTGAGCTGCTGCTGGCGCTGGGAGTTACGCCGTTAGCGGTTGCTGATACCCATAATTACAACCTGTGGGTGGAAGAGCCGAAACTGCCTGCTTCAGTGATTGATGTCGGCCAGCGTACCGAACCTAACCTTGAGCTGTTGCAACAGCTTCAGCCCTCGCTGATGCTGCTGTCGAAGGGTTATGGCCCGACGCCGCAAAAGCTGGCACCGATTGCTCCCAGCATGAGTTTTAGCTTCAACGACGGCAGTGGCAAGCCGCTGACGGTCGCCAGGCAGTCACTGCAGGCATTGGCGCAGCGGCTGGGGCTGGAAACCCGAGCGGTACAACATCTGGCGCAGTTTGATCGCTTTATTCAGGATGCGCGTCAGCGTCTGCATTCCTATACCCGGCAACCGCTACTGATGTTTTCGCTGATGGATACCCGCCATGCGCTGATCATTGGTCAGAACAGCCTGTTCCAGGAAGTGATGGATCAGCTTGGAATAAAAAATGCCTGGGAAGGGGAAACCAACTTCTGGGGCACGGCGGTAGTCGGCATAGAGCGTCTGACGGCGGTGAAAAGCGCACGGGCGATTTATCTCGACCACGGTAATCAAGAGATGTTGAAAAAAGTCAGCTCCACCCCGCTATGGCAGGCATTGCCGTTCGTCCGGCAGGATCAATTGCGCCAGGTACCGGCGGTGTGGTTCTACGGGGCGACGCTGTCTTCGATGCGATTTTGTCATCTGCTGGAGCAGGCGCAGGAGAGTTATTCATGAGCGCGCGCATCCGTGCATTCCCGCTGACTCTGGTACTGCTGCTGTTGACGGCGGCGGGTGGCCTGACGAGCTACAACCTGCTGCAACAGCTGCCGTGGGCAGGGTGGGGGCAGGCGTTGACTACGCCGAATATCGACGATGTACGCCAAATGCTGTTCCATTACAGCCTGTTGCCAAGGCTGTCGGTCTCCCTGTTGGCCGGAGCCGGGTTAGGGCTGGTCGGCGTGCTGTTCCAGCAGGTCTTGCGCAATCCGCTGGCGGAACCGGCGACGCTCGGGGTTTCTGCCGGGGCACAGCTTGGGCTGACGATCGCCACGTTGTGGATGCTGCCGGGCGGTGAGCTGACCCGCCAGTTGGCCGCCATGGTGGGGGCGGTGGTGGTCGGCGGGCTGGTGTTCGGCGTGGCCTGGGGCAAACGTATGTCGCCGGTGACGCTGATCCTGGCCGGATTGGTGCTGGGGCTATACTGCGGTGCGGTCAACAGCCTGCTGGCGTTGTTCAATTACGATCAACTGCAGGGCGTGTTCCTGTGGAGTACCGGCGCACTGAATCAGCAAGACTGGAGCACGGTGCAGTTTATCCTGCCGCGCCTGCTGGTGGCCGGGGTGTTGGCGGTGTTGCTGCTTCGCCCACTGACGCTGCTGGGGTTGGATGACGGCGTAGCACGTAATTTGGGGCTGGGCCTGTCGATGGCGCGTTTCTGCGCATTGGCGCTGGCGATTATCTTCAGTGCCATGCTGGTGAATGCCGTTGGCGTAATTGGTTTTATCGGCCTGTTTGCCCCCCTGATGGCGAAAATGCTGGGCGCACGCCGATTGGCGCACCGCATGATGTTAGCCCCGTTGCTGGGGGCGCTGCTGTTGTGGTTAACCGATCAGGTGATGATCTGGCTGACGCAGGTATGGCGCGAAGTCCCGACCGGTGCGGCCACCGCGCTGTTTGGTGCACCGCTGCTGCTATGGCTGTTGCCGCGGCTGCGCAGTGCCTCTACGCCACCGCCGATGAATTTGGGCGATAGGGTGCCGGCTGAACGTGGTCATCTGTTGGTGTGGGTGGCGTTGGCGGGTGCCGTGTTATTCGCTGGTCTGACTGTGGCGCTGATGTTGGGGCAAAACGCTGTCGGTTGGCACTGGAGTCATGGTGCCGAGCTGGAGTCGCTGATGCCGTGGCGCTGGCCACGGGTGTTGTCGGCGCTGGCTGCGGGGATGATGCTGGCGGTGGCAGGCACCTTAATCCAGAAGCTGACCGGTAA
This sequence comes from Serratia proteamaculans, assembly GCF_008830365.1. Classification (GTDB taxonomy): domain Bacteria; phylum Pseudomonadota; class Gammaproteobacteria; order Enterobacterales; family Enterobacteriaceae; genus Serratia; species Serratia proteamaculans. The sequence goes on from NZ_WBKI01000010.1 coordinate 74,334, forward strand.
CCCGATGGCCAGCCCGGAAGTACTGGGTATCAGCTCCGGGGCCGCCTTCGGTGTGGTGATGATGCTGTTGATAGTCCCGGGCGATGCTTTTGTCTGGCTACTGCCGGCCGGGAGCCTGGGGGCTGCCGGTACCCTGCTGGTGATTATGGTTGCCGCCGGGCGCGGGGGGTTCTCTACCGAGCGCATGCTGTTGGCTGGTATTGCGCTCAGCACGGCGTTTACCACCACCATTTTCTTGTTGTTAGCCAGTGGCGACCCGCGCACCGGTGGGCTGCTGACCTGGATTTCCGGCTCTACCTATGCAGTGACGCCGGAGCAGGCGGTGCGAACGGCGATCATTGCGTTAGCGCTAATTGTGCTGGCTCCGCTGTGTCGCCGTTGGCTCAGTATCCTGCCGCTCGGCAGTGCCACTGCCCGTTCGGTGGGCATCGCCCTGACGCCGGTGCGCTTGAGCATTCTGTTGCTGGCCGCCACGCTGACCGCCATGGCAACGCTGACCGTGGGGCCGCTGAGCTTTATTGGTCTGATGGCACCGCACATGGCGCGTATGTTGGGCTTCCGCCGCGCGTTACCGCAGATGGTGATAGCCGCGCTGTTGGGCGGGTTGCTGATGGTGTTTGCCGACTGGTGTGGACGAATGGTGATGTTCCCGTACCAAATCCCCGCAGGGCTGCTGGCGACCTTTATCGGCGCGCCGTATTTCGTTTACCTGCTGCGTAAGCAAACCTCGTAAACGACCTGGCGACTCCGGTTTTTGCTCTCAAAGGCTCAGCATTGCTGGGCCTTATTTTTTTGTATTTACAGACTGTTGCAGCGCTTTGCGCAACGCTGCGCAGAAACGGAATTTAGTGCGGAAAGGGACGCCGAAACCAAGGTAGGGGTGAATATACTGCGTGCGGGTGCTCTGGATCTTTCGTCCTGAGCATACGCAAGGGATAGAAAGAGAAAAGCCCCGTGTCGATATACATCAACCCGAGGCCAACTCTAACGCCACACAACGTTAGGTTAGCTTCTTACCTGCCGAGAGGCAAGGAAAAGGAGGTCAAAAATGCAGCAGGGACGGATCGTTCCAAGGCTGATGATTATCTGCATGACGCTTATTGCGCTTATGTGGATCACCCGCGGTTCGCTGTGCGACACGGAAGTTGCAGCCATTCTGGCTTACGGATCCAAAGGGTAAGGCAACCCAACGGCGGGGGCGTTGCTCCCGCCTGTTGGTTGTTTGTGCGTTGATCCATGAGCACCCATCCGATAAAAACAAAACGGCAGGCCTCGGCTTGCCGTTTTCACTTTGGCAATCAATATTGTCGAGAGGCAAGGAAAGGTGCATCCATACACTCAGATTACCTTGGTGTACGTAGTACATCTCATAGTGTATTGTGTACCTCAACATGGAGAGGGCACCAGTGAGTCATGCGCTAGTATTTATTGAGACCCCGATGTTCACGCGGCAGGTAAAGCAAATAGCCACGGACGATGAGCTAAAAGAACTCCAGAAAGAACTCATCGAATCGCCAGGCAAAGGCGATCTGATTCAGAAAACCGGAGGCCTGCGAAAAATCAGGATGGCAACAGGCTCGCAGGGGAAAAGCGGCAGTGCCAGAATGATTTACTTTCTGGCGACCGAAGAGGTTATCTATTTGGTGATGGCCTACCCGAAAAGCATTAAAGACAGTCTGACTGATACGGAAAAGTCACAGCTGAAGAAATTGACGAAATTACTGAAAGATGAGGTATGACATGAGCTTTTTTGACGATATGAAAACGTCTCTTGAAGAAGCTGTCGCCATTAAGAAAGGGGTTAAGACGGCTGCCAATGTCACTCGTTATGATATCGCAGATGTGAAAGCGATCAGGGCGCAGCTTAATGTTTCTCAGAGTGAAATGGCCAAGGCACTGGGTACCAGCGTTGATACCATCAAAAGCTGGGAAACCAAAAGACGTAACCCAACAGGTCTGGCGGCAAAGGTGTTGGCAGCCATCCAGGCTAACCCTGAATTCTTCCGTGAGCTTGCCGCACACTAGTGGGTCTCTGCACGGATTGTTTCTGAAAGTGCCAGACAGGATTTACAACGTTTAAACATCCAATAAAAACAAAAACGGCGAGCACCTGGCTCGCCGTTTTCACATTCGATACGCAGGCTTATTTCAGGCCGGCAGCATCGCGCAGCAGAGCTGCCTTATCGGTCGCTTCCCAAGGGAAGTGCTCACGGCCGAAGTGGCCGTAGGCGGCAGTTTCGCGGTAGATCGGTTGCAGCAGATCCATCATTTGGATCAGGCCGTATGGGCGCAGATCGAAGAACTCGCGCACCAGCAGCGTCAGCTGTTCGGTAGGGATTTTTTCGGTACCGAAGGTTTCCACCATGATCGAGGTTGGCTCTGCCACGCCGATAGCGTAGGAAACCTGGATCTCACAGCGGTCAGCCAGGCCGGCAGCAACGATGTTTTTCGCTACATAGCGCGCTGCGTAGGCTGCTGAACGGTCAACCTTGGACGGATCCTTACCGGAGAATGCACCGCCGCCGTGACGAGCCATGCCGCCGTAGGTATCAACGATGATTTTACGCCCGGTCAGACCGCAGTCGCCCATTGGGCCACCGATAACAAAACGGCCGGTTGGGTTGATGTGGTATTTGGTGCTGGCGCTCAGCCATTCGGTAGGCAGAACCGGCTTGATGATCTCTTCCATCACCGCTTCTTGCAGGTCTTTCAGCGAGATATCTTCTGAGTGCTGAGTGGACAGTACCACTGCGTCGATGCCGACGATTTTGCCGTCGTCATACTGGAAGGTAACCTGGCTTTTCGCATCCGGACGCAACCACGGCAGAGTGCCGTTCTTACGCACTTCGGCCTGGCGCTGTACCAGACGGTGGGCGTAGGTCACCGGTGCAGGCATCAGCACTTCGGTTTCGTTGGTGGCATAGCCAAACATCAGGCCCTGGTCGCCGGCACCCTGTTCCAGCGGATCGGTACGGTCAACACCCTGATTGATATCCGGGGATTGCTTACCGATGGCGCTCAGTACGGCACAAGAGTTGGCGTCAAAACCCATATCCGAGTGCACATAACCGATTTCGCGCACGGTTTTACGGGTGATCTCTTCGATATCTACCCAGGCGCTGGTGGTGATTTCACCGCCGACCAGTACCATGCCGGTTTTCACGTAGGTTTCACAAGCTACGCGTGCTTTAGGATCCTGTTCCAGGATGGCGTCGAGAACGGCATCGGAGATCTGGTCGGCGATTTTGTCAGGATGTCCTTCGGAGACGGACTCGGACGTGAAAAGGTGTTTAGCCATTGTATTCTGTACCTTGCATAAGACGGGTTAGAAATTACTGCACAGCGCTGGAGATCCGGCATCAAAGCGAAGGGTCTTCCGCTGATGGCGCGAGATGCATCCTGCAACGCCCCTCAGGCAAAGCCGTTAAGCAGTTTCTCTGTTAATCAGTATAGATGGATTAACATCTGGACGTCTATTTTAGGTCAGGCCTTAGCCGGATTGCCAGTATTTTTTTGCCATTTCGCTCTTTTGCGCAAAGCCGCTGACGCCATTTTCATCGCTTGAAACAGTTCCCGGCAAATTTTCATTTTGCATTTTCCCCGTGTTATCGGTATAAACTGCGCGCGCGGCTCATTTGGTGCACAGTGTGGGGCAAGAAGTTGTAAATTTCTGTGACTCCCCCGTGAGAGGCCGAATACCCAGCCGCAGACGCCGATCTTTGGCGTCGCCGCTTCATAGAACGGTCATGTTCTTACACTATTAATAGAGGCTCGGTCGTTCATTGAGGACGGCGTGCGTGGAGGTGGTTGGATTAATGATCCGTTGTCTACCGGTTGTTGGTTCTCAACAGCAGTGCCATTCTGGCGCACATTCTTCTGCTATCTCCTGTCCTGTCTCTACACCACCTTTCAGGTGTGATAAACACCTGGGCGCTACTCAGGATCCTCGGGCCGGTTAACGGTCGTCTGAAGAACTGAACAAGGGTAGCCTGCAGCCTTCCTGTGGGATGTTTCTTGACCCGATTCACGAGGTTTGAACAGGGTGTCTTACAATTATATGAGTAATAAACCGATCGCTGACCGCGAACGGCAGTTTTATTCGCTGCCGCAAGGGCGGTTTGTTGGGTTGTTCTCGCGGGTTGTAGCTGCGATAGTGGCTGACTGTATCGTCAGTACGGGATGTGAGGCGAGTAATGTCTGATGATCTTTTGATTCACCGTCCGTCAGCAACGGGCGAATCTAAATCTTTGCGCTCCATGCAGGAGGTTGCCATGAATGATCGTGATGCCAGCAAGATGCTGCGCACTTATAACGTCGCCTACTGGGGCAACAATTATTATGACGTCAATGAACTGGGCCACATCAGCGTGTGCCCGGATCCGGACGTCCCGCAGGCACGTGTCGATCTGGCTGATTTGGTGAAGCAACGCCAAAAAGACGGTCTGCGTTTACCGGCACTGTTCTGCTTCCCGCAGATCCTGCAGCATCGCCTGCGTTCGATCAATGCCGCGTTCAAACGCGCGCGTGAGTCGTTCGGCTACGAAGGCGGCTATTTCCTGGTTTACCCAATCAAAGTAAACCAGCATCGTCGCGTGATCGAATCGCTGGTCAACTCCGGGGAACCGCTGGGGCTGGAAGCCGGCTCCAAAGCCGAACTGATGGCGGTACTGGCGCATGCCGGTATGACCCGCTCGGTGATCGTGTGTAACGGCTATAAAGACCGTGAATACATCCGCCTGGCGTTGATCGGCGAAAAGCTGGGGCACAAGGTGTACCTGGTGATCGAGAAGATGTCCGAGATCAACATGGTGCTGGAAGAGGCCGAACGTCTGAACGTGGTCCCGCGCCTCGGTGTGCGTGCGCGTCTGGCGTCACAAGGTTCCGGTAAATGGCAGTCGAGCGGCGGCGAAAAGTCCAAGTTCGGTCTGGCAGCCATTCAGGTGCTGAAGCTGGTGGAAACCCTGCGTGAAGCGGGGCGTCTCGACAGCCTGCAACTGCTGCACTTCCACCTTGGCTCGCAACTGGCCAACATTCGCGATATCGCCACCGGCGTGCGCGAATCTGCACGTTTCTACGTTGAACTGCACAAGCTGGGCGTTAACATCCAGTGCTTCGACGTGGGCGGCGGTCTGGGCGTGGATTATGAAGGCACCCGTTCGCAGTCCGACTGTTCGGTGAACTATGGCCTGAATGAATACGCCAACAACGTGATTTGGGGTATCGGCGACGCTTGTAATGAGCACGGTCTGCCGCACCCGACGGTGATCACCGAATCCGGCCGTGCGGTTACCGCACACCATACGGTGCTGGTGTCCAACGTGATCGGCGTTGAGCGCAACGAATTCAGTGAACCATTACCTCCGGCAGAAGACGCGCCGCGCGCGTTGGAAAGCATGTGGGAAACCTGGCAGGAATTGAACGAGCCGGAGAACCGCCGTTCACTGCGCGAATGGTTGCACGACAGCCAGATGGACCTGCACGATGTTCACACCCAGTACGCTCACGGCATGCTGGATCTGACTAAGCGCGCCTGGGCCGAGCAGCTGTACCTGAACATCTGCAACAAGATCCAACAGCAGCTGGATCCGAGCAACCGTGCACACCGTCCGATCATTGACGAACTGCAAGAGCGTATGGCGGACAAGTTCTACGTCAACTTCTCGCTGTTCCAGTCGATGCCGGATGCCTGGGGTATTGATCAACTGTTCCCTGTATTGCCGCTGGAAGGGCTGGATAAGCCGCCGGAAGGCCGCGCGGTGCTGCTGGACATTACCTGTGACTCCGATGGCACTATCGATCACTATATCGACGGTGACGGCGTAGCGACCACCATGCCAATGCCGCCGTACGATCCGGAAAACCCGCCGGCGCTGGGCTTCTTTATGGTAGGTGCCTATCAGGAAATCCTGGGCAACATGCACAACCTGTTCGGTGATACCGCCTCGGTTGACGTGTTTGTCTTCCCTGACGGCACGGTAGAAAGCGAAGTGTCCGATGAAGGCGATACCGTTGCCGACATGCTGGAGTACGTGCAGCTCGATCCTACCGCGCTGCTGGCCAAATTCCGCGATCAGGTGAAAGAAACCGATCTGGACAGCGAGCTGCAGGCGCAGTTCCTGGAAGAGTTTGAGGCCGGTTTATACGGTTATACTTATTTAGAAGATGAATAAGTAGAGCCGAACTGAAAGGCCGGGCATCTCCCTGATATCCGGCCTTTTTTAATGGTTCTCCCCCGCAATGCCCTTCGATATTTTTTTCCCCCATATCAGATATCACAAATTTGTTAACTCTCCGTGAGGATTTGGACAGGGTTTTCTCTGTAGGTTGTCACTATTGGTTTGATCGGTTTTGGGGGGCAATGATGATCAACAGACGGCGGTTTATTCTATAACCTAGTCGTCACTTTTTAATTTTAACACATGCTTTTTCCACCATGTGCTGGTGAGAAATAAGTACGCTAAAGCAATCAGCAGAGCGTAGCTTATTGCTTTGAGAACGATAGGGCCGGTAATGGTTATTCCTTTGAAGAGGTAAGCAATAAAATAGCAGATAAAAAATAGTGCAAAAATTTTGAGGGTTTTTTCATGCACATATCCACATCAAGGCCGGGAAGTGCCCGGCCTTATCGAAATTACCAACGACACTGACCATTAACACTGTTACGACTAGAATTTCCACCTAATGGGTCATTTCTATTGTTATTATCTCCACAGTTACGAGAGTATGAACGAATACCTTCGATAGCAGCACCACGAATAGAGCCATATGCGAAACCTGAAATAGCACCAGCTGCAATCCCTGTTGGCCCACCAGGCAATCCTCTTAGTCCTCCTACTATTGCACCTGCATATCCCCCTGCCAAAGCTCCTCTTTTGGCATTGCTGGTAACCTGCGAAGCACATCCTCGGCCCTCATAGCCAGAATCTGCATTTCCACCAGAAATAGTGAGTATTTCCTTTGTTGTTAGTTCTCTCATAACGCTTATTTATTTTCAAAACGTTGATAAAGATAATCCACTGTGATCATAGATACAGGGACATAGATGAGAATGATTTCTAAGGTAATATCATTCAGTGAGTCAATTTGAGAACAAAGATAGCCTAGAGGAATACTTAATAGGAACGTCATAACCTCTAGTGTTATATAAAGTTTTTTATTTTTAATTGTCTGTTTGTGACGTGTTGGCATGATATTAAACATCTGGTTTATTTTTCTCTATTTTATCTTTATATGTTAGATCTAGCTGTTATGCGTGCTATTAACTTGTGTTGTTTAAATGAGTTTTGAATGTGATTTTCTTTCCGTGCTTAATGTCTTCGCACTATGAGTTTGTTTCATTAATAGTATGCCGGAAATTAACTTATATATTTTCACCTTCAGATAAAGGGGTCGAAATCACAAAGCTAATCATCGGGAGCTTAATGGATGTCAGCTCCAAAGCTCGTGAAGGCGGCCACGTTCACATGCCTGAAGGATGCAGGGTCTATACTGGGTAACGACGAGCAGTCGGGATGATGATGCGCGCTCTTGAAGCGCGAACCAAATACGGCGATAATCTGCCGTATCAGCAGTACTAAACAGATTTCGAATGGATCCCTTTCTCGTCGGGCTAACGACGCGGGAGGGATTTTTTTTTGCCAGCGCCTGTGTGATTTTTCAACAGGCGAAATGTTGACATATGAGGGTTTACTATGAGTACCTTAGGCCACCAGCCCGATAATTCTTTAGTGTCCAATGCCTTTGGTTTCCTGCGCTTTCCGCTGAACTTTATGCCTTACGACAGCGATGCAGAGTGGGTCATCACCGGCATTCCATTTGATATGGCAACCTCCGGCCGTGCCGGTGGCCGTCATGGCCCCGCGGCGATCCGTCAGGTTTCCACCAACCTGGCCTGGGAAGGCAACCGCTGGCCGTGGAACTTTGACCTGCGCGATCGTCTGAACGTGGTCGACTGCGGTGACATTGTGTTCAACTTTGGCGACGCTCAGAGCATGAGCGACAACCTGCAGGCTCACGCGGAAAAACTGCTGGCGGCCGGCAAGCGCATGCTCTCATTCGGCGGTGACCACTTTGTTACCTTGCCACTGTTGCGCGCGCACGCCAAACATTTCGGCAAACTGGCGCTGGTGCATTTCGATGCCCATACCGACACCTACGCCAACGGCAGCCAATACGACCACGGCACCATGTTCTTCCATGCGCCGAACGAAGGCCTGATCGATCCAACACACTCGGTGCAGATCGGCATTCGTACCGAATACGATCACGACAACGGCTTTACCGTATTGGATGCTGCGCAGGTTAACGATCGCAGCGCGGACGACCTGTTGGCCCAGATCAAACAGATCGTCGGCGATATGCCGGTGTATCTGACCTTTGATATCGACTGCCTGGATCCGGCATTCGCACCGGGCACCGGCACACCGGTGATCGGCGGCCTGACCTCCGATCGTGCACTGAAACTGGTACGCGGCATGCAGTCACTGAACATCGTCGGTATGGACGTGGTGGAAGTGGCACCGGCCTACGATCAGTCCGAGATCACCGCGCTGGCCGCGGCGACCCTGGGCCTGGAAATGCTGTATCTGCAGGCTGCCAAAAAGCAATCTTAAACAGTAACAGCTTAAACTCTGGCCTTTCAGAGGCCAGAGTCCATGGAGAAAGCATGCTGACCAAACCTTCCACACGTCTTAACAAATATATAAGCGAGAGCGGTATCTGTTCGCGCCGTGATGCCGATCGTTACATCGAACAAGGCAATGTTTTTATCAATGGCAAGCGCGTGACGCTTGGCGATCAGGTGTTTCCGGGAGACGTCGTCAAGGTCAACGGTCAGCTGATTGAACCGCGTAATGAAGACAATCTGATCTTTATCGCGTTGAACAAGCCAGTCGGTATCGTCAGCACCACGGAAGAAGGCGAGAAAGACAACATTGTCGATTTCGTTAACCACAGTACCCGTATCTTCCCGATCGGTCGGTTGGATAAAGACTCACAGGGCCTGATCTTCCTCACCAACCACGGCGATCTGGTGAACAAAATCCTGCGGGCGGGTAACGACCACGAGAAAGAGTATTTGGTCACGGTCAATAAGCCGGTGACCGATGACTTCATTCGTGGCCTCGGAGCCGGTGTGCCGATGCTGGGTACGGTGACCAAAAAGTGCAAGGTGAAGAAAGAAGCGCCCTTTGTGTTTCGCATCGTGCTGGTTCAGGGGCTTAACCGCCAGATCCGCCGCATGTGTGAGCATTTCGGCTATGAGGTGACCAAGCTGGAGCGTACCCGCATTATGAATGTGGGCATGGCCGGGTTGCCGCCGGGAGAATGGCGCGATTTAACCGACGATGAGCTGGTCGAGCTGTTCAAATCGATCGAAGGCTCTTCCTCGGAAGCCAAGCCGGCGAAGAAAGCCAAACCGGCGGTGAAAAAGCCCGCCACTGCGCCGAAAAGCGCCGAAAAGCCAGCCGGAGGTGCTCCTGCGCGTAAGCGCTTCGCTCAGCCTGGCCGTAAAAAGAAAGGGCGTTAAGCCGCAGTAACATGAATATGAGTCGGGGCGCGTTAGCTGCCCCGACCCTTTTACGCCCGCCTTGCCTCACGCGTCATCAGCATCCGGCTGAACAGCACGCAGCCCGCCAACAGTGTCACTACCTGCGACACAATCAGCACCGCAAACCCCGAAGACACCTTGCCCTGGCTGGCCATCACCATGCCCATAATCATTGGCACAAACGCCGAGAACATATTGCCGATGCCGTTAATCAGCCCATAGGCGCTGCCGACGGCCTGCGGCTGCGCATAATGCTGCAACAGCGTCGGGATCGCGGCTCCCTGGGCGCCCCAACAGGCATTGGCTGCCAGCAGGAAAAAGGCAATCCAGCCGAGCTGATGGCTGTGCATCACGCCATAGATGCACAGTGCCGTGGCCGCACCGCCAAAGGCGAAAATCAGCGGTGCCTGATAAGGGCGAATGCGATCGAGCAGCACGCCGCCAAGGTATTTTGAGCCGATACTGACAATAAACGGCAGCGAGGCCATCCAGCCCATCTGTTTGATGGAAAAACCTTTCTCGTCGGTCAGGTAGGTCGGCAGCCAGGAGCTGGATCCCCACAGGTAGCTGAGGGTGGCGATCTCGATCAGCATGATCCAGCCGAGCATCGGGGTGCGCCAGGCGAGAGTAAAAGTATCCCAGACGCGTTGCAGGATCGGTCTTGGGTCAACGGCGCGCGGCGGCAATGCGGCGGGATGGATAAACAGCCGTACCAACGCCAGCCCCAGCAACAGGTTGATCAGCGCCAGCAGATAGAAAGAAACCGCCCAGCCGAAGTGCACCATCAGGAAGCTCACCAGCGGAAAGCCAATCACCAGCCCCAGCGAGACGCCCAGAGTGCTGACCGCATTGGGCTTGCCGCGCTCATCGGCAGCGAAGTGATCGCCGATATACATGGTTTTCAGCGAGAACAACGGGCCCTCACTGACACCCAACAATGCGCGCACCGCAAATAACAGCAGGAGCGACCCTGCCAGCGGCGAGGCGGCGGTGAGCAACGCCCACAGCACAATGCTCAACGTCAGCGCGCGGCGATACCCCATCAGGGTTTCCAGAAACGGCGTTAGCAGCATGGCGGAAAGCCCGTAACCGAGCAAAAACACCGTCATCAGCATGCCCTGATGTGCGCGACTGTCGCCGAGCTGAAAGTGCTGCAGAAAGTCGGGGTTGACCAGCATCACGGCGATATTGACCCGATCGGCATAGGCGATGACGATCAGAAACAGCAGGGCCACGACCCCGAACCAGCGTTGACGTTGTTGCACTATGGGCTCCATGTGCCCTCCTTTAGCGTGCGAAGAAAGAATTCAGGCAGCAGAAAACTAACCCGCTGATTTCACAGAACTGAAAAGCGGGATTGAGCGGGCTGAATGTAAATTTATTGTTATTTAAAAGGGTGTTTTAATCAGTGAGAGGGAACTTGTACTCTCATTAAGCGAGCCAGATCAACGTGTTTTTACCCATGATTTCGTGATGCAACGCACAAGTTTCATAGGCTTTTCATCTCGGTGCATTTTTTCGTGATCCTTCCCGCATTTGTCATGTTTAAACAACTTTCCATTAACAATTGCCGCTTTGCTCTCTTGACGAAAGTTTCGCCATACTTATAGTGGCTGTATTAAATAAGAAACTGAGTTTCATATATGAAACAATCAGATAGAGGACAGAAGCAATGAGCTGGAAGAAAGTGTGTGAAGTGTCTCAGGTGAAAGAAGATTTTCCTTTCTCCGCCAACGTGGAAGGGAAAGAAGTCGGGGTGTATCTGATCGACGGCAACTATTACGCGCTGGAAGATGTCTGCCCACATGCCTATGCCTTGCTCAGCCAGGGGTTTGTTGATGACGGTAAGGTCGAGTGTCCGTTGCACGAAGCATTGTTCGACGTACGTACCGGCCAGTGCCTGCGTGAGCCAGGCGGCCGCGATCTGCAAACCTATGCCACCCGGGTGATCGACAATCAAATCCAAATCACCTTTATTGCGGAGGAGTAATCATGCAGCACATCACCGATTTCAATCCCTGGCTGCCGGACACCCAACAGGTGATCCCGGCGCGCGAAGGCGGCAACGGTCAGATCCATCAACCCGGTCAATTTCAAAATGTGATCTGGCAGAACCGTGCCCGGGTACCGGACGGTTTTGAGACCGCGCTGGTGACGGCGTTGGAAGAGATCTTCGATCAGGGCGCGGAAGAGCTGGAGCAGATCGTCAGTGCGCTAAATCAGCGCCGCCTGTTTGATCGCAACGGCCAACCGTGGAATGAGACGGCGTTCCGCGAGTACCTTCACGTTAACGGTTTCTGATCCACACCCGGGAGAAGACAATGACAGCAAACACAACATCCTCCGCACAGGCCTTACAGGATTATCTCGATCAGGGGCTGCGTGGCATGTGGTATCCGGTGCTGGCCAGTTGGGAAATTGGCAATAACCCGGTCGGCATTACGCGTCTTGAGCAGCAGATCGTGGTGTGGCGTGATGGCGAAGGCGCGATCCACGCGCTGGAAGATCGCTGCCCGCACCGCGGGGCACGGCTTTCCATGGGCTGGAACCTGGGCGATCGCATCGCCTGCTGGTATCACGGCGTGGAAGTGGGCGGTGACGGTACGGTTAAAGACGTACCGGCGGTTGATCGTTGCCCGCTGGTGGGGCAGAAATGCCTGCGTTCCTATCCGGCCAAAGAGGCCTACGGCGCGGTGTTTCTCTATTTCGGCGTGACCGCAGATGAAGAACCGGCCGAGCTGACCTTCCCACCGGAGCTGGCGGACGAAACGTCCTACAGCAACTTCCTGTGCACCGCCAGTTGGGACTGCAATTATCAGTACGCGTTGGAAAACGTAATGGACCCGATGCACGGCACCTACCTGCATTCTTCTTCGCACTCAATGGCGGAAGGGGATCGCAAGGCAGACATGGCGCTGGAGCCGACCGACAGCGGTTTCATCTTTAAGAAGAATGGCCAGATCGGCGTTAACTTTGACTGGGTAGAATTTGGCAGCAGCGGCGCCTACTGGATGCGTCTGTCGATCCCGTACAAAAAACGTTTCGGGCCGGGCGGCCACTTCTGGATCATCGGCATGGTGGTACCGGAAGACAAGGATCACTGCCGGGTGTTCTTCTGGCGTATCCGCCAGGTAAAAGACTGGCAGCGCGACATGTGGCGCTTTATGTACCGCAATCGTCTGGAGTCGCTGCACTGGGATGTTCTGGAGCAGGATCGCATCGTGCTGGAAAACATGGCACCGAACGCACGTGGCCGTGAATATTTGTATCAGCATGACGTCGGGCTATCCCGCCTGCGCCGCATGATGCAAAAAGAAGCACAGAAACAGCTGGCACAGCTCAGTGAACAGGAGGCGGCACAGTGAATGGCCTGCTGACAGGGAAACGGATTGTGGTGACCGGCGCGGCGCGTGGGCTGGGGCGTAGTTTCGCCGCCGCCATTGCTGCTGCCGGTGCCAGCGTGGTGATGTGCGATATTCTGGCGGATGAACTGGCGGACGGCGCCGCCAGCCTGCGTGAGCAGGGGGCACAGGTTGAAAGCCAGGTGATCGATCTGGCCGATCCGGCCTCGATCAGCGCTGCGTTTAACGCCATCGCCGCAGGCGGAGCGATCGACGGGTTGGTGAATAACGCGGCCTTGGCCACCGGCGTGGGCGGCAAAACCATGATGGAATACGATATCGATCTGTGGGATCGAGTAATGCAGGTCAACGTGCGGGGCACCTGGCTGGTGAGCCAAGCGGCGGTACCGCTGCTGGCACAAAACCCACATGCCAAGATCGTTAACGTAGCTTCGGATACCGCGCTGTGGGGCGCACCGCGCTTAATGGCCTATGTGGCCAGCAAAGGGGCGATTATCTCGATGACCCGTTCGATGGCGCGGGAACTGGGCCCGCAGGGGATCTGCGTGAACGCTATTGCTCCGGGCCTGACGAGGGTGGAGGCCACCGAATATGTGCCCGCCGAGCGTCATCAGCTGTACGAGCAGGGCCGGGCCTTGGCTGGGGCGCAGCATCCTGACGACGTCAACGGCACGGTGCTCTATCTGCTATCACCGTTGGCAAACTTCGTGACCGGTCAACTGTTGCCGGTTAACGGCGGCTTCGTCTTTAACTAATCAATATTCAATTAGCCAGGAGCAGCACATGGCAGACGACCAAGGGTGTAAATATCTGATCCCAGGACTGGATCGCGGATTGCAACTGTTGCTGGCGTTTGGCGAGCAGCACAAGGAAATGACCTTTGCCCAATTGCATCGCCTGGTCGACATGCCAAAAGCTACCGCCTATCGCGTGGTGCAGACGCTGGAGCATCTGGGTTTTCTGGAGCGTAACCCACGCACCAACACCTTCTCGCTGGGCATCAAGGTGCTGCGTCTCGGCTTCGAATATATTGCCTCGCTGGACGTGGCACAGGCGGGTCAGCCGGTAATAGAACAACTGCGCGATCGCAGCCAATGCAGCAGTCATCTGGCGATCCGTGATGGGCGCGATGTGATCTACATCGCCCGCGTCAGCGCCGCCGGTTCGCAAATCAACCAGGTCAGCGTCGGCACCCGCTTGCCGGTACACCAAACTTCGCTCGGTCGCATGTTATTGACCAGCGCCACTCGCGAAGAGTTCGAACTGCTGTATCCGCAGGAACAACTGCCGGGCAGCGGACCGGGCACCCCGGCAGATCGCGAAACGCTGTGGCAGATGGTGCAGCAGGACAAGGCGCGCGGCTATGTGATCGGCGAGTCGTTTTTCCGCCACGGTATCTCTTCCATCGTCTACCCAATCTTCAACCGCGAGCAGCGGGTTGAGGCAGTGATCAGCATTATGGTGCCGTCCGATGAGATCCCGAAAGCGGATCGCGAGCGGTTACGCATGGAGGTGCGGGACGCCGCGGTGAAAATCTCCGGCTTCCTGGGTGCACCGCCGCAGGCTAACGCCGGTTAACTGATTTCCCAGGGGCGCGACAGGTGGCCCCCGCATTAATCGGGACGAATAGAGTCGTCCCTTACCAATGACTCAGGCAGGGATAAGGCCCATGGCAAACAGGGGCCCGGGTTTGTCATGCCTGAAAAACGCATTCAGCGAGAACGTGAGGCACAATTAATGAGCGTAATCGGAATCGAAAAACTGGAATTTGGCGTCGAAGATCTGCCAACCTGCGAAAAGTTTATGCAGGACTTTGGCTTGCTGGCGGCGCAACAGCACTGGGGCGAAACCCAGCGCGAATTCACTACCCTGAGCGGGGCTCGCGTGGTGCTGCATCCATTGCAGAGCGAAGCTTTACCCGCGGCATTTGAGGGCGGCTCGACGTTGCGTCGCATGACCTGGGGCGTTGGCAGCCCGGCCGAATTGGCGGCGTTGCAGCCATTGCTGGCGCAGATGCCGGGTTTCCGCCTGGTCGGGGAAGAACTTGAGTGCCTTGACCCGAACGGCATGACGGTGCGCTTTAGCGTGAGCCAGCAGCGTGAAGTCGATTTACCGGTGTCGCCGATCAACCAGTGGGGCGACGTGCGTCGCATCGATCAACCGAGCCCGGTATATGCGCAGGCGCAGCCGATCAATATCGGCCACGTGGTGTTCTTCGTCGAAGATCTGGCCGCGACCGAGCGCTTCTACTGTGAAGTTCTGGGGTTCCAGGTATCGGACCGCTATATCGACCGTGCGGTATTCCTGCGTACTCAGGCTCGCGGCGGCCATCACAACCTGTTCCTGCTGAAATTACCTAATCGCCCACGGGGCCTGAATCACGTGGCCTTTACCGTACGCGACATCCACGAGGTGATCGGCGGTGGCATCGCCATGAACAAAGAGCACTGGAGCACCTTTATCGGCCCCGGTCGCCACCCAATCTCCTCGGCCTATTTCTGGTACGTCAACAGCCCGACCGGCGGGGCGTTTGAGTACTACACCAACGACGATTATCTGACCGAAAACTGGCAGCCACGCGAGCTGGAGCACTCACTGGTGTCGTTCACCGAGTGGGCAGTGGAAGGCGGTATTGACCACGATACACGTCGCCAGCATAAAAAGCCGGAGGCGTTATGAGCCAGCCACAACCGGCAGGCATCCTGATTATCGGCGGCGGTCAGGCCGGCGGTTGGGCGGCGAAAACGCTGCGTGACCGGGGCTATACCGGCAAGCTGACGGTGGTCAGTGACGAGCCCTATGACTTTTATGAACGTCCACCGCTTTCCAAGGCGGCGTTACTCGACGGCAATGCCCCCCTCAGCCGGCTGTTCAGTGAACAGGTGGTGGCCGAGCTGAACATCGACTGGTGTCGCCCACTGCGTGCCGAAGCCATTGATGCACAGCAACAAATTGTCAGTCTTAGCGATGGCCGACAGTTGCAGTTTGATCAACTGCTGATCGCCACCGGCGGGCGGCCGCGTTTGCCGGATGCCCGCTGGGCCAGTCACCCACGGGTGATGACGCTGCGCTCCTGGGACGATGCGACTCGCCTGCGCCAGGCGCTGCAGGGTTGCCATAAGCTGGCCATCGTCGGTGGCGGCTGGATCGGCCTGGAGATCGCCGCCTCGGCACGGCGCATTGGCGCTGAGGTCACGGTATTCGAACGCCAGCCCGCACTGTGCATGCGCAGCGTCGGCGCGGACGTTTCCCAGGCGTTGTTCGAACTTCATCAGCAGCAGGGCGTGACGGTGCATTGCGGCTGCGGTGACATTCAACTGGAAGATCGTGACGGCAGCGCTTGGATCGGCAGCGACAGCAGCGATCCTCAGTCGTTTGATCTGGTGGTGGTGGGGATCGGCGTGGAGTTGAATCTGGAGCTGGCGCACGGTGCCGGGCTGAAGGTGGACGCCGGTATCGTGGTTGACGGTCAGGGGCGCACCAGCCACCCGGCGATCTTCGCCGCCGGTGACGTTGCGCGCCATCCGACACTGGGCCTTTGCCTGCAATCCTGGGCCTATGCGCAGAATCAGGCGATCAGCACAGCCTGCGCGATGCTGGATGCCTTTGCCTCTCCTTACGATGACGTGGCCTGGCTGTGGTCGGATCAATACGACGCCAATATCCAGATCCTCGGCGTACCGACCGGCGGTGTGCATCACATAGTGCGGCGTACACCGCAGTCACAGGTGTTCTTTACGCTGAATGCCGATCGTCAGTTGGTGCAGATGGTGGCGTTTAACGACGCGCGCACCATCAAGCTGGGCAAACGCTGGCTGGCCAGCGGACGAGTGTTGGAACCGCAGCAGTTGGCGGACGCAGAGTTTTCTTTGATGGCGTTGAAATAACGCCCGTAACCTCGGGAGCGTTTCATGACTACGCAAGAGATTGACGCCCGCGCTGGACGGGTGGGGGACGCCGTTGCCGAAAATCCGCAGCAGCGGGTGCGCTGGTCGGTGCCGATTGCGCTATTTGCCTGCGTGCTGCTGGCGTTTTTCGACAAGATCAGCATCGCGGCACTGTTTTCAGATAGCGAATTCCAGCAGGCGCTGGGCATCAGTTTTGATCCGGCGCGACTGGGCTTGCTGATGAGCGCGTTTTTATTCTCATACGGCATTTCTTCGATGCTGCTCAGCGGCATTGGCGACCGGCTGAACCCGGTAAAAGTCTTGATCGGCATGATGGTGGTGTGGGGCGTGTTGATGGTGCTGATGGGCCTGGCCCGTTCGTATCACACCATGATGACGCTGCGCATTTTACTCGGTATTGCCGAAGGCCCGCTGTTACCGATGGCCTACGCCATTATCCGCCAGGCCTTCCCACAGCGGTTGCAGGCGCGTGCCACCATGCTGTGGCTGCTCGGCACCCCGCTGGGTGCGGCGCTCGGCTTCCCGGTCACGCTGTATATCCTCAACACCTTTGACTGGCAAACCACCTTCTTCTTTATGGCGTTCCTGACGCTGCCGGTGATGCTGCTGGTGCTGTTCGGCATGCGTCATCTGAATGTGTCACGCCCGGCCGCCGCTACCGTTTCAAAACCGGCAATTGCCGAACGCAAACAGCATCGCCTTGAGCTGCTGCGCAACCCGCATTTCTGGATGATTTGCCTGTTTAACATCGCCTTCCTGACCTACCTGTGGGGCATGAACGGCTGGCTGCCCAGCTACCTGATCAAGGGCAAAGGCATTCACCTGGAACACGCCGGGTACCTGTCATCGCTGCCGTTTATCGCCATGCTGCTGGGGGAAGTGCTCGGGGCCTGGCTGTCGGACAAACTGGATCGTCGTGCGCTGGCCTGCTTTATCTCGCTGTGCGGTGCCGGGCTGGGGTTGGCCGCGGTGCTGCATATGCAGGGCACCTACAGCGTGATCGCCGCCATGGCCTTCAGCACCTTTATGTGGGGGGCCGGTGCGCCGAACATTTTTGCCCTGCTGGCGAAGGCCACCAGTAGCAAGGTTAGCGCCACCGCCGGCGGTATTTTTAACGGATTGGGTAATTTTGCCGGTGCGCTGGCGCCGGTGCTGATGGGGGCGCTGATCGCCGCCACCGGCAACATGGATAACGGCTTGCTGTTCCTGGTGGTAATGGCCTTTATCGGCTGCATCATTCTGCTGCCGTTGCTGAAGAAATATTGATATCCCATTGATTGAAAAGAGGAGTACCAACATGTCCCAGGTTGAGAAACAAGCCGGCGTCAAGCCGCAGGATCAGTCGATAGAGCATTGGGTGGAATCCCGTATCGCCCGCTTTGAAGGCCGTAAATATGACTGGAATGCGTTGAAGTTCCAGGCTGACTACGACCCGAAATACCGCCGTGCGCAGATGCGCTACATCGGCACCGGGGCCACCGGGGTGGTTAACGATACCAACACCATTCCGGCGGGCAATTTCACCTTCTCCACCATGGTGCTGCCGTCAAAATGCGAAGGTCCGCTGCACCTGCACGACGATGTGGAAGAGGTGTTCTTTATGCTGAAGGGCAGCATCACGCTGATGATCCAGGACGGCACGGAGTACTACGAAACCAAGCTGAAAGAGCGCGATCTGATTTCGGTTCCGGCCGGTGTTTACCGTGGGTTGTTTAACCACGGTGAGGAAGAGGCGCTGATGTGCGTGATGCTCGGCACCGCCAAACCGGAAACGCCGACCTACCCGGCGGATCATCCCTTGTCCAAAGTGAAGCGTAATTGATGAACGGCCTGGTTCAACGTCAGCAGGCGCGCTGCGGGGGTTACACCCTGAGCTGGCGCGAAGCGGGGCACGGCCGCCCGGTGGTGTTGCTGCACGGCATCAGCTCCGGTTCGGCCTCGTGGATCAAGCAGTTTAACGATCGCGGGTTGGCCGACGGTCACCGCCTGCTGGCCTGGGATGCCCCGGGCTACGGCGGCAGCCTGCCGCTGACGGTGAGCCGGCCGGACGCCGCCGCTTATGCTGCTGCTCTGGCGGCGCTGGTGGCCGAATTGCAGCTGGAGCAACCGCTGATTGTCGGCCATTCGCTCGGCGCGTTGATCGGCAGTGCCTATGCTGCCGCGCATCCTGATGGGCTATGTGGGCTGGTGCTGGCGGATCCGGCTCAGGGTTATGCCACTGCGTCGGAAGAAAAACGCCAGCAGGTTTATGGCCAGCGCAAACAGATGATTGAAAAGTTGGGGCCGCAAGGCTATGGCGAACAGCGGGCGGCTGCGCTGTTGCGTGATGGCGCGGACCCGCAGGATATCGCCTGGGTACGCAACGGTATGCAGCAGCTGGATCCAGAAGGTTTTCTCAGCGCGGCGTGGATGCTGGCCAATGACGATATCGGCCGCCATCTGGCGCAGTACCGTGGCCCGCTACAGGTGTGGTGTGGCGACTGCGACCGGATCACGCCGCCTGAGGCGGCGGCAATATTGGCGCAACAGCAGGACGCGCCCCTGCGGCTGATTGAGCAGGCAGGGCACGCCAGTTATCTCGACGCGCCGGTACAATTTAACCGTTATCTGCAGGATTTTACGGGAGCAATCCAATCATGAATTTTCAGCTTGAGCAACGGGTCGCGGTAGTCACCGGCGGTTCGTCGGGCATCGGTTTTGAAACCTTGCGCCTGCTGTTGGCGGAAGGGGCAAAGGTCGCTTTTTGCGGCCGTGATCCGGACAAACTGGCGGGAGCCGAAGCCAGCCTGCGTAAGGAGTTTCCGCAGGCGGAGATCCTGGCGCTGTGCTGTGACGTGCTGGACGAGGCACAGGTGACACAGTTTGCCGCTCAGGTGACGGCACACTTCGGCGGGGTGGATCTGTTGATCAACAACGCCGGTCAGGGGTTCGTCGCGCATTTTGAGCATACGCCACGTGCGGCCTGGCTGCATGAGGCGGAGCTAAAACTGTTCGGCGTGATTAACCCGGTGCAGGCGTTTTTGCCGGCGCTGGAGCGTTCGGATATTGCTTCAATTACCTGCGTGAACTCGCTGCTGGCCTTGCAGCCGGAAGAACACATGATCGCCACCTCGGCGGCGCGCGCCGCACTGCTCAACATGACGCTGACATTGTCGAAAGAGCTGGTGGACAAAGGGATCCGTGTCAATTCGATCCTGCTGGGCATGGTGGAGTCCGGCCAGTGGCGACGCCGTTTCGACGAGCGCAGCGATAAGGATCAAAGCTGGGATCAGTGGACGACGGCGATTGCCGAACGTCGCGGCATCCCGATGAAACGCCTCGGTAAACCGCAGGAGCCGGCGCAGGCGCTGTTGTTCCTGGCTTCTCCCCTGGCGTCCTTTACTACCGGTGCGGCGCTCGACGTCTCCGGTGGCTTTAACCGCCATCTTTAACCGCAGGGGCTGAAAAGATGAAGAAGATCATGATGATTGGCTACGGTGCAATGGCCAGAGAAGTGCTTTCCCGCCTGCCGGACGGGGTGAGCGTGGGCTGGATCGTGGCGCGTGCGGCTCATCATGCGGCGATTGTCAGCGCCTTCGGTGGTCAGGTGCAGGCGTTAACCCATCCGGATCAGTGTGCTGAGCAGCCGGATCTGGTGCTGGAGTGTGCCAGCCAGCAGGCGGTGGTGGAATTTGGTGAGGCGGTGGTGACACGTGGCTGGCCGTTGGCGGTGATCTCCACCGGCGCGCTGGCGGATGCGGCACTGCAACAGCGGTTGCAGCAGGCCTGTCGGCAGCACCGGGGCCAGTTGATCATTTTGTCCGGTGCGGTGGCGGGGATGGATGGGCTGGCGTCGGCGCGCGAAGGCGGGCTGGACAGCGTCACCTATCAGGCCTGTAAAAGTCCGGCAAGCTGGCGCGGCAGCATGGCAGAGCAATTGATTGATCTCGATGCCGTGAACGAGGCGCAGGTATTTTTTGAAGGGTCGGCGCGCGAGGCGGCACGCTTGTTCCCCGCCAACGCCAACGTGGCGGCAACCATTGCGCTCAACGGTTTGGGAATGGACGCCACTCAGGTGCGATTGCTGGTCGATCCCGCCACCCGACGTAATACCCACCGGCTGCAGGTGTGCGGCAATTTCGGTGAATTTCAGATTGAGCTGAGCGGTAATCCGCTGGCGAGCAATCCCAAGACATCAACCCTGGCGGCGCTGAGCGCGGTACAAGCCTGCCGCCGTCTGATCGACGGTGGTTTTATTGCCTGAACGGCAGGAGCGAGCATGGAAAGGTTAAAGATTTTTGTGGCTGGGCGCTGGTGTGAAGGGCGCGGCGATGAGATGACCTCGGTGTTTCCGGCCGATGGCAGCGTCAATGCGCGGCTGCGTGCCGCCAGCGTTGAAGACGTCAATGATGCGGTTGCCGCGGCGGAACGCGCCTGGCGAGCACCTGAGTGGCGTGGGCTGGTGCCGCATCAGCGCGCCAATATTCTGTACCGCGTCAGTAATCTGATTATGGCGCAGCAGGAAGAGTTGGCGCAGTTGCAGACCCGCGACAACGGCAAACCGCTGGCGGAAACCCGTGGACTGGTGGCCAGTGCGGCGGCGACCGCCCGTTACTTTGCTGCCGCCTGCGAAGTGCTGGAGGGCGAACTGCCGACCCAGCGCAGCGCCGAGGTGATGACGCTGAGCCAGTATCAACCGCTGGGGGTGATCGCAGCGATTACGCCGTGGAACTCGCCGATTGCCAGTGAAATGCAAAAGGTGGCTCCGGCACTGGCGGCGGGCAACGCGGTGATCCTCAAACCGGCCGAAGCCACACCGCTGATGGCGCTCAAACTGGCGGAGTTGTTTGAACAGGCGGGTTTGCCTGCCGGGCTGCTCAGCGTGTTGCCGGGCAAAGGCTCGGTGATTGGTGAAGCACTGGCTCGTCACCCGTTGGTGAAAAAGATTTCCTTTACCGGTGGCACCAATACCGGCCGTCACCTGGCGCACATTGCCGCCGAGAAGCTGATCCCCACTTCGCTGGAACTGGGCGGCAAGTCGCCGACCATCGTGCTGGAGGACGCGGATTTGGAACAGGCTGCACGCGGTATCTGTTACGGCATTTTCAGCTCTGCCGGTCAGGCCTGTATCGCCGGTTCTAGGCTGTTTGTCCACCGTACTCTGTACCAGCCGTTGCTGGCGCGCCTGAGTGAACTGGCGGCCGGGTTGCGGGTCGGTAATCCACTGACGCCGGGAGTCCACCTGGGTCCGCTGATTAACCAAAAACATCGCCAAAGCGTGGCGGATTACGTGGCGCTGGCGCAGCAGGAAGGCGGGCGGATAGTGATTGGCGGTGAAGCCCCGGCCGATCCGCTGCTGGCGGAGGGCTGCTATTACCTGCCGACGATAATTGAAGGGTTGAGCAACAGCGCCCGTGCCTGTCAGGAAGAGATTTTTGGCCCGGTGCTGGTGGTGCTGCCGTTCGACGACGAGCAGCAGTTGATCGACCAGGCCAATGACTCGGTATACGGGCTGGCGGCCGGTATCTGGAGCCGTGATTTCCCACGGGCCATGGCGCTGGCGGAGCAATTGGAAACCGGCACGGTGTGGATCAACACCTACAAAACATTCTCGATTTCTACGCCTTTCGGCGGTTTCAAAGAAAGCGGTCTGGGCCGCGAAAAGGGCCTGCACGGCATCAAAGCCTACATGCAGCAAAAAAGCCTGTACCTGGCGCTTAGCCATCAGGTGAATCGCTGGAGCGATTAGCTTTGGTCGACGGTGCGTACCCCTACAACGAACACAATAAGAAGGCAGATGATGAGCGATAAAATAACGGTTGGCGAGGCGATAGCCCGGACTCTGGAACAGTACGAGGTGTCGGCGATGTACGGCATCATTTCGATTCATAATCTGCCGATTGCCGATGCGGTGGGGCAACGTGGCAACATTCGCTTCGTGCCGGCGCGCGGCGAAGCGGGCGCAGTGACCATGGCCGATGCCCACGGCCGTTTCTCCGGTCTGGGCGTGGCCTTGACCAGTACCGGCGCGGGAGCCGGCAATGCGGTCGGAGCGATGATCGAGGCGCTGAACGCCAACACGCCGCTGCTGCACATTACCGGCCAGGTAGAAAAAGCCTACCTGGATGCCGACGCCGGATTCATTCATGAAACCCGCGATCAGTTGGGCTTCCTGCGCGCCTGCTCCAAACGCGCTTATCGGGTTAACTCTGCGGAACAGGCCGTGGCGGTGATCCAGCGGGCCATTCTCGACGCGCAGACGGTGCCTTGCGGCCCGGTGGCGGTAGAGATCCCGATCGATATTCAAAGCAGCCTGGTCTCCAGCGCGGTGCTGAGCCAACCGGTGGCCCCTGCGCCGCTGCCGCCGGCCCGTGACGACGCGGTTGAGCGGTTGTATCAGCGACTGAAACAGGCCAAACGCCCACTGCTGTGGTTGGGCGGCGGTGCGCTGGCCTGCGGTGAGGCGGTGCGCAAACTGGCGGATGCCGGTGTGGCGGTGATCTCCAGCACCCACGGGCGCGGCATTCTGCCTGATAGCCATCCGCGCAGCCTGCGTGCGTTTCATAATTCGCCGAGCATTGAGGCGATCCTGACGCAGTGCGATCTGACGCTGGTGGCCGGTTCACGCCTGCGCAGCAATGAAACCCGCACCTGGACGCTGCCGCTGCCGCGCCCATTGGTGCAGATTGATATTGATCCAGCGGCGGCCAATCGCAACTATCTGGCCGACGAACAAATCAACGGCGACTGTGGTGCCTTGCTTAACGCATTGGCTGCCCGAGTTAGCCCAGGTGAAAAGGTCAATGCCGAGTGGGATAGCGAAATCGTTCACGCGGTGCAGCAGGCGGAAAGCGCGCTGCGCCAACAGTCGGGGGAATATGCCAAATTGAACGACGCCATTGCCGCCGCGCTGCCGCAGGATGGGTTGTTGGTGCGTGATATCACCGTCTCCGGCAGCGTCTGGGGCAGTCGTTTGTTCCGCGCGATTTCGCCGCTGTGTAACATTCACTCGCTGGCCGGGGCGATTGGCATGGGCTTGCCGATGGCGATTGGTACCGCGATCGCTAACCCGCAGCGCAAGGTGGTCGGGCTGGTGGGCGACGGCGGGTTGGCGTTAGGCCTGGGCGAACTGGCGACGATGGCGCAGGAGCAGGCCAATATCACCTTGTTGATCATGAACGACGGCGGCTACGGCGTGATGCGCGGCATTCAGGATAAATACTTTGCCGGTCGTCAGTACTATAACGAACTGCACACCCCGTCCTTTACGCTGGTGGCCGAAGCTATGGGGCTGAAAGCCTGGAAGGTCGACAGCGCGGCGCAGTTCAGCGGCGTCTTGGCGGAGGCGATTAACTATCCGGGGCCGTCGGTGGTGGAGGTGGACATGAACAGCATCGGGCCGTTGACCTTTGCCGGACCACCGCAAAAGACCCTGTACTGAGCCGTGATAGATTGAACGACACCTTGATCAATAAGGTGTCGTTCAAATGAAGTTAATTTTTATTAAATATTCCCAGGGCGTCGACTATCAGTGAAATGGATACTCGTAGCCCAATAATAGCAAGAACCAGTGTGGT
The DNA here is from genome assembly GCF_008830365.1 of Serratia proteamaculans. Classification (GTDB taxonomy): domain Bacteria; phylum Pseudomonadota; class Gammaproteobacteria; order Enterobacterales; family Enterobacteriaceae; genus Serratia; species Serratia proteamaculans. Next base: position 98,707 of record NZ_WBKI01000010.1, read on the forward strand.
CAAGTCCACATAGCTGGTCGCCGGTTGTAATATTTTCAATGATGATTTAATGCCAATAAAGTAACAGCCTGGCATCCAGATAATGGAAATTAACGAGTATCTTGCTTTATTCATAAATTGTCGCCTTAACCCCCCCACTGAGTGGGGGGGATATATAGAAGAATATTACCAGCGGCATTGACCATTTACGCTATTTGGGGAGCGGTTACCCGCTAGTGCATCTCTGTTATTATTGTTGTTATTTCTATATGGGCTTTTATCAGGGCAGCTTAGGCTTGCCGTCGCAGCCCCCGCAACGGCAAAACCAACCATTGTCCACGGCCCACCAGCCATGCCTGTTAGCGCGCCAGTGATGATGCCAACGCCAACATCATTTGCGCATGTTTTTGGGGCTCCGCCTCTGTTTTGGCCATTATTTCGGCTTCTTCCGCCATTATCGCTACGGTCACCTCCATTATTTCCACGACCACCAGCGATTTGATCGAGTAAAGATGAGTCAATAGTTTTCATAAATAACTCCATTCCATAGTGTTGTTTTATGTCTATAAGGAAACTTAGTATTATATTGTTTCCAGACAACGTTCAATGCCATGTAGGTGAATTTTCGTTAAAGATCACAAAAAATAAATGGTTATTATGTGTTGTTGTAAGTTGTTTTATTTATATAAATATATAAGCGTTTTTAGAGGTTTTTTTAAAAATGGATTTAATAGAAGTGCGCTTTTTTATTTTTTTGAAAACGGCACCTTAATCAGTGGGAAACCCACTTTTGGGTGCCGTTGCTCTGTAGGATAATGAAGGTTACTTGCCTGCTGCGATGCGATCGCGAATGTGCTGCGCACGCGCTTCCGAGGCCGGGTGGTCGTCGAACATGCTGCTTTGACGGCCGGCTTCCATTTTCGCCAGTTTTTCAAAGCTGGTGACCAGACCGTTCGGATCGATCCCGCGTTGTTTCAGCAGGTCGAACGAGTAGTCATCCGCTTCGCTTTCCTGTTTCTGCGAGAACTGGGCATTCACCAGTTTCTCGCCCATGTCCGCCAGTTGTGACTGTGACAGCGAACCTATGATGCCGCCGGTTGAGGCCGCTGCGGTACGCAGCGCCACGGTGCCGTAAGCCACCTGCATCGCCTTGCGAGTATGGCCCAGCGCCACGTGGCCCATTTCATGGCCCAGTACGCCTTCCACTTCATTATCGGTCATCATGTCCATCAGGCCGCTGTAAACGCGGATACAGCCGTTGGCCATCGCCCAGGCATTCACGTCTTTAGTGACGTAAACCTTGTAGTTGGCCGGCGTGCCGTTGATATTATCGCCCAGCGCCGCGGCGATTTTGTTCAGACGCTTGGCATAGGTACTGTCAGCCGGCGCGATTTGTGCCTTGCTGTCCATCTCTGCGCAGGATTTATCACTCAGGGTTTTTACGTCGTTATTGCTCAACGTCGCCGCCTGAAACGCCTGTGCGCCAGACTGCATCAGGGTATCGGTATTCAGGTTTTGACAGCCGCTTACCAAAGTGGCAATGCTTAATGCAATCAAAGAGGTACGGATCTTCATAAAGCCATCTTCCTGTGATAGTAACAAGGGGGGAGTGCCATTTTAGTTTAGGGAAATCTTGCCGTCTGAGACTAGTGTACGCTGACAATCAGGAAAATAGTGTTATTCCGAAAAACCGACCAATTGTGCTAATAAGTTGTGAACTCGCTCTCATTTGGCATTAGGGATTGCCGTTTTAATGCTGAGTCTGAGAAAATAGAAAACTTGACTGATTTTTTAATCCGACCTGGAGTAAAACATGTCCTCTCGTAAAGAGCTTGCCAACGCCATCCGCGCACTCAGCATGGACGCCGTACAAAAAGCAAATTCCGGCCACCCGGGTGCACCTATGGGCATGGCGGACATCGCCGAAGTCCTGTGGCGTGACTACCTGAACCACAACCCGA
>NZ_WBKI01000011.1 GCF_008830365.1 Serratia proteamaculans
TGAAACGCCGTAGCGCCGATGGTAGTGTGGGGTCTCCCCATGCGAGAGTAGGACACTGCCAGGCATCAAACAAAGTCGAAAGCCTCATGCGAAAGCATGAGGCTTTTTGCTGTGTGCGAAAGAAAGAACAGACGCCGCTACGCTGCGCCTTTCAGCCATTTCACGATGAAATCGGCAATACTCTCTGGTTGGTTGAGATCCAGGGATCTTGACTTAACCGTTATCGATTGATCGCTGGCAACGGCGATAACGAACTCGTCCAACATATCCTCAAGCGGCCTGCCAATATCTTCACGATAAAGAATGATTTTGCTGACGGGCTCGTGCTTAAACCCTTCGACTAAAATCACATCCACCTTACTACGATCAAAGCGGCTGGCCAGATACTGAAGATCCAGGGATTGTTGTTCTGGAGTTTCTGTCATTAATGCCCAGCGACGATCGCTGGCGACCAGGGTCTGGTCGGCGCCCGCTTTGCGCAGTTCGTAACTGTCTTTGCCTGGCGTGTCCACGTCCATATCATGATGCGTATGTTTGATCAGCCCGACGCGGATGCATCGCTGCTTTAATAAAGGAATTAATTGCTTAAGCAGCGTGGTTTTACCCGTACCGCTATAGGCGGCAATCGCCAGCAAAGGAGGAAGCGCATTATTCATTGATGAGTCCTTTTTCCTGCTGCCAACGCAGGCAGTCTTCCCGGGTATTAAGATTATGAAATGCCGTCTGTTGGCCACTGAACACTATTTGTCTTGCACCTGCCGCGTTCTGGAATAACATCAACTTGCGTTCCCCACGGGCCAGATACTCTTCCAATTTAGGTGCCAGACTGGTATGCAACAGCGCCAAAGTGGGGTGTGCCCGCTCTCCATCGCTGGCATAGGCGGCCAGAGCACTGCCTTTTTGTTGCCAGAGCTGATCAACCAAAGTGGTGGGAAAATCGGGGACGTCGCAGGGGACAAAAGTAACCCATTCAGTGCTCGCGTGTTTCAGTCCGGCCAACATGCCTGCGAGTGGGCCGGAAAAGTCGGGAGTCAGATCGCTGACGATGGGCAGACCACTTTCCCGATAGCTTTCTTGATTGCGATTGGCGCTGATGGCTATCTGGCCCACCTGGGGGCGTAGCCGAGAAAGTACGTATTGGTAGAGAGGTATGCCAGCTACCTGAACCAGACCTTTATCTTCTCCGCCCATACGTGTGGCGCGCCCGCCGGCTAAAATAATGCCGGTAATCTCCTCATGCATATCTATCATCCCGAATTTATGGCTAACGCCCTGATTGTAGCGCTAAAGAGGGTGCGACATCAGGATTTACCTTTATTGACAAGCTGCTCCTTTCACTGCGTTGGTAAGCCTGTTACTTTGTGTGTTTATTGATTCTATTGGATGATATTGCGATGAAAACGCACCGCGTAAACGAGCTGATTGAGCTGCTACAGCCGGCCTGGCAGGAAGATCCGGATCTCAATCTGATCCAGTTTTTGCAAAAGCTGGCACAGGAAGCCGGTTTCCAGGGCAACCTGCCCGAACTGAGTGATGATATCCTGATCTACCATCTGAAAATGCGCGGCAGCGCCGGTACCGAACAGATCCCCGGCCTGAAAAAGGATTACGAGGAAGACTTCAAAACGGCATTGCTTCGTGCCCGTGGGGTGATCAAGGATTAGCATTCGTGCGGTAAGGGTGAACCAGTTACCCGTGGAACCTGCCATTAATGCTACTATTTCTCATTCCCGGCACAGTGATGTCACCAAACGAAACCGAATGTTGTTATGAACAACTCAGCTTTTAATTTTCAGACCCTGTCGCCCGACCTGATTATGGACGCGCTGGAGGGTGTTGGCCTGCGTGTAGACTCCGGGCTGACTGCGCTTAACAGCTATGAAAACCGCGTCTATCAGTTTATGGACGAAGATCGTAAGCGTTACGTGGTGAAGTTTTATCGGCCCGAACGCTGGAGCGCTGAGCAAATTGGTGAAGAACATCAGTTCTCTCATGATCTTGCCCTGGCGGAGATCCCGGCCGTTGCGCCGTTGTCCCTGCAAGGCCAAACGCTGCATACACACAGCGGTTTCTTTTTTACTGTATTTCCCAGCGTTGGTGGGCGGCAGTATGAGATTGATAATCTCGATCAACTGGAATGGGTGGGCCGTTTCCTGGGGCGTATTCATCAGGTAGGTAGTGAAAGCCTATTTGTGGAACGCCCGACAATGGGCATTGAGGAATACCTCATGGCACCGCGGCAGGTATTGGCTGGCTGTGAACTGTTACCGAAGGCCCAACGTGAAAACTTCCTGACCGCGATAGACCGGTTGATCGAGGCGATTAAACAACGTTGGCATCTGGATTGGCAGCCGCGGCGTTTGCACGGTGATTGTCACCCAGGCAATATTTTGTGGCGAGATGGTCCGCTGTTTGTTGATCTTGACGATGCGCGTAACGGGCCGGCGATACAGGATCTGTGGATGCTGTTGCACGGTGAACGTCGCGATCGTCTGATGCAGTTAGATATTTTGCTGGAGGCTTACTCCGAGTTTGCCGAATTTGATCAAAGTGAATTAGCGTTGATCGAGCCGTTGCGGGCCATGCGCATGGTGTACTACCTGGCATGGGTTGCTCGTCGTTGGCAAGATCCCGCGTTTCCTAAAAGTTTTCCGTGGATGGCGGAGTCTGATTTTTGGTTATCTCAGACTGCGGCATTCACCGAACAGGTTAAGCTGTTGCAGGAACCCCCTCTGCAGCTGATGCCAATGTATTGAAGCTTTAACACAATGGAGAGTTTAGTCTTATGAAGAAAATATGGTTGGCACTCGTTGGCATGGTGATGGCATTCAGTGCCTCGGCTGCGCAATTTAGCGATGGTGCACAGTACGTAACCCTGGACAAGCCGGTGACCGGCGAACCTCAGGTGCTGGAGTTCTTTTCCTTCTATTGCCCGCACTGCTATCAGTTTGAGCAGGTGTATCACGTTTCCGAAAATGTGAAAAAAGCGTTGCCTGCGGGCACTAAAATGACCAAATACCACGTTGAATTCCTGGGGCCATTGGGTAAACAACTGACTCAGGCATGGGCTGTAGCAATGGCGTTGGGTGTGGAAGATAAAGTTAGCCCACTGATGTTTGAAGCAGTGCAGAAAACCCAGACCGTGCAAACTCCGGATGATATCCGCAATGTGTTTGTGAAGGCTGGCGTGAGCGCGGCTGATTATGATGGGGCCCTGAACAGCTTCGTGGTGAAATCCCTGGTGGTTCAACAGGAGAAAGCTGCAGAAGATCTGCAACTGCGCGGTGTGCCAGCCGTATTTGTTAACGGCAAATACATGGTTAAAAACGACGGCATGGATACCAGCTCGATGGATGTTTACGTGAAGCAATTCGCCGACGTGGTTAAATTCCTCAGCGAACAAAAGTAACCAAAATTTATAGTAAAAAAGCCGGCTTAGCCGGCTTTTTCTTTCCTTACTGTCGCTTCAACTTATCCAGCAGCCGATCTTTATCCTGCCACAGCGTATTCAGCCAAAGCTGGAAGCGCCGCTTAAACTGCTTATCGTTAAAGTAATCGCCATGCATGGTTTCATCGATTGGCAGCAACTCAATTCTTACCACTACGCGTTTCAACCGGCCACACAGCATATCCAGAAAAGGCCGCTCCGTATTTTCTGGATAAAGCAGAGTAACGTTTAACACTTTATCGAACTGCTTGCCTAATGCACTGAGTGTAAAAGCAATACCGGCGGCCTTAGGGGCCAATAAATTGCGGTAGGGTGAATGGGTTTTAATTTTCTTGGCTTCAGTAAAGCGCGACCCTTCCACAAAATTGACGATAGTGGTTGGGCGTTGACGAAATTTTTCACAGGAACGGCGTGTGGTTTCAATGTCATTCCCGCGCTTTTGCGGATGTTTGAGTAAATAGGCGCGCGAGTAACGTTTCATGAATGGCATATCCAGTGCCCAGCAGGCCAGGCCGACAAAGGGCACCCAGGCTAACGGTTGCTTAAGAAAGTATTTATTCATTGGAATATGGTTACGGAACAACACGCACAACACCACGATATCTGACCAGCTTTCATGATTGCTGATCAGCAGGTACCAATTTTTGCGCTCCAAGCCTTCCAACCCTTCAATATCCCAGCGCAGCTGCCAGTTGATGCGTAATAGCAGTGCCAGTCCCACACACCAGCACCACATCATAAAATCGGCAAAGGCTGAGATACGTCGCCAGACGGCAGGAAAAGGCACCAGTAGTTTAATGATACCGGCCAGCGTTATCGGGATTGAACAGAGCACGGTCACCAAAATGGCGAGCAGGGCAGAAAGTATAAAAATAACAGGGGATAACAATCTTGGCATGGTTATGGGCTGACAGTTGGTGAGAACAGCGTTACATGCCGGTATGCATGAACAAAAAAATATTTTAACAGAAACTATGGGGAGAAAGCGTCCGTAAACGGTAACTGTTTTATAGTGAGAGAAATAGGCATTTGCTGCGTTTTCGTGCAACTTGCTCATCTTGTGCTATGGTAATTGAGGCGTCAAATTTGATGAATAGTGCTATTAAAATTGGACGCAAGTTATATCCACAAATTGTGTAAAAGTCGATAATTACCCTAAGTCAAAATAACGCCATTTAACGCCGTGATTTCAATAGGAATTTTATTTCCTCTTATAACGATAAACGCATCGTTATAATTTGCTGTCTTTTCTATGCACAAAGTTATCCACAGGAGGGATCTTGCGGATCGCTTCGCAAGATCACAGGATTTTCACCCTTAATGCACGCTAAGGTTCGTCTCAGGCGGCCAGCTATGGCATGCTTACCGTCATGTCCGGTCACGATAAAGATAAAGTAACGCTATGGCTCAAATTGCAGAAAACCCATTAATCCTGGTTGACGGTTCCTCTTACCTCTACCGCGCTTATCATGCCTTCCCTCCGCTGACCAACTCCGCAGGTGAACCGACCGGGGCAATGTACGGCGTGCTGAATATGCTGCGTAGCCTGCTGCTGCAGTACCAGCCAAGCCATGTTGCGGTGGTGTTTGATGCTAAAGGAAAAACCTTCCGTGATGAGCTGTTTACAGAATACAAATCGCACCGGCCACCGATGCCTGACGATCTGCGTGCGCAAATTGAGCCGTTGCACAAAATGGTCAAGGCTATGGGCCTGCCGCTGCTGGTCACGCCCGGCGTTGAGGCGGACGACGTCATCGGTACGCTGGCACTGGAAGCTGAAAAAGCCGGTCATGCGGTGCTGATCAGCACCGGCGATAAAGACATGGCGCAGCTGGTCACGCCGAACGTCACTTTGATCAACACCATGAACAACACCATTCTCGGCCCGCAGGAAGTGTGCGACAAGTACGGCATTCCGCCGGAGCTGATTATCGACTTTCTGGCGCTGATGGGGGATGCCTCGGATAACATCCCAGGTGTGCCTGGCGTGGGTGAGAAGACCGCGCAGGGGCTATTACAGGGGCTGGGTGGGCTGGATGTGCTCTATGCCAATCTGGACAGCATCGCCACGCTCAGCTTCCGTGGGGCCAAAACCATGGCGGCCAAGCTGGAACAGAACAAAGAGATGGCGTACCTCTCTTACAAGCTGGCTACCATCAAAACTGACGTCGAGCTGGATCTGACCTGCGCCGATCTGCAGGTGTCTCCGCTGGACGTAGATATGTTGCAGCAGTTGTTCAAACAGTATGAGTTTAAGCGCTGGCTGGCGGATGTCGAAGCCGGCATTTGGCTCGAAGGCAAGAAAGGCGCCGGAGTGAAAGCAACCAGCGCGGCGAAATCTTCTGCCAGTACAGTCGCTGAAACCGGAAAAGCTCCGGCAGAAGCGACACTGTCGCAAGAGGGTTACGTCACCATTCTGGATGAAGACACCTTCGCCGAGTGGCTGGAAAAACTGAAAAAAGCCGAAGTGTTCGCGTTTGATACCGAAACCGACGGCCTGGATACTCTGACCGCTAACCTGATCGGTCTGTCATTTGCCATTGCACCGGGCGAAGCCGCTTATCTGCCGGTGGCACATGATTATCTTGATGCGCCGACACAGTTGGATCGCGCTCAAGTGTTGGCCACGCTGAAGCCGCTGCTGGAAGATGAGAAAGCGCTGAAGGTCGGGCAAAACCTGAAGTTTGATATGAGCCTGCTGGCGCGTTACGACATTACCTTGCGCGGTATTGCTTTCGACACCATGCTGGAATCCTATGTGCTCGACAGCGTAGGCGGTCGCCACGATATGGACAGTTTGTCCGATCGTTATCTTGGCCACAAAACCGTGACCTTCGAGGAGATTGCCGGCAAGGGTAAAAAGCAGCTTACCTTCAACCAGATTGCACTGGAGCAGGCAGCACCTTACGCCGCTGAAGATGCCGATGTCACGCTGCAACTACACTTAGCGATGTGGCCGCAATTGAAGGAAAGCGCCGAACTGTTGACGGTATTCAATGAGATTGAAATGCCGCTGTTGCCGGTGTTGTCGCATATCGAGCGAACCGGGGTGTTGATTGACCAAAGCATTTTGGCCACACACTCCATTGAATTGACCAAGCGCTTGGCAGAGTTGGAAATTCAGGCCCATGAATTGGCGGAAGAGCCTTTCAATCTGGCATCCACCAAACAGCTGCAGGCGATCCTGTACGAAAAACAAAAGTTACCAATACTGAAGAAAACCCCGGGTGGTGCGCCTTCGACTAATGAAGAGGTGCTGGCTGAGCTGGCGCTGGATTACCCGTTACCGAAGGTGATCCTGGAATACCGTGGCTTGGCGAAGCTGAAAACCACCTATACCGACAAGCTGCCGCTGATGATTAACCCGGTCAGTGGCCGGGTACATACCTCCTATCATCAGGCGGTGACGGCGACTGGGCGTCTCTCTTCCAGCGATCCTAACCTGCAGAATATTCCGGTACGTAACGACGAAGGGCGCCGTATCCGCCAGGCATTTATTGCCCCTGAAGGTTACCGCATTGTGGCTGCCGACTATTCGCAAATTGAACTGCGCATTATGGCCCACCTGTCACAGGATGAGGGGCTGCTGAAGGCCTTTGCAGCCGGTGAGGACATCCACCGTGCCACCGCGGCCGAGGTGTTTGGCCTGCCGCTCGATAAGGTGACCAACGAACAGCGGCGCAGCGCCAAGGCGATTAACTTTGGCCTGATTTATGGCATGAGCGCGTTCGGTCTGGCGCGACAGCTAGGGATCCCACGCGGTGAAGCACAGCGCTATATGGACCTTTACTTCGAACGTTATCCGGGCGTGCTGGAATATATGGAGCGCACCCGCCAGCAGGCCGCCAGCCAGGGCTATGTCAGTACGCTGGACGGTCGTCGTCTGTATTTGCCGGATGTCAGCTCCAGTAATGGCATGCGTCGTAAGGCGGCCGAGCGTGCGGCGATTAACGCTCCAATGCAGGGGACGGCAGCCGACATCATCAAACGTGCGATGATCGAAGTGGACGCCTGGCTGCAAGCTCAGGAGAAACCGCTGGTGCGTATGATTATGCAGGTACACGATGAACTGGTATTCGAGGTGCATGAGTCGGTGATTGAGGAATCCAACCAGCGTATTCGTGAGCTGATGGAAAACGGCATGGCGTTGGCCGTGCCGCTGAAAGTCGACGTTGGCGTGGGTGCCAACTGGGATGAAGCCCACTAAGAATGCCGTGGCTTGCCAGCCGGACCTTCAGTGGATTCGCTAACTGGCGATAACCTAAGCAGTTTTTGTAATTAAGCTACAAGATACGGCGATTGTTTCCACAACCTCGCCGTTATTACGCACTAAACTGTGTAAGTAAACTACAAAAAATTCTTTTGCACTGCGAAAAAATCATGTAAAGTTACTCGCGTAGGGTACAGAGGTAAGATGTTCTATCTTTCAGACCTTTTACTTCACGTAATCGGATTTGGCTGAATATTTAGCCGCCCCAGTCAGTATTGACTGGGGCGTTTTTTATTGTAAAAACAAAGCCAAGCCATAAGTTTTTCCTATTCTCTCCGACCCGCTTTTTCCTCAATCGATCCCTGAAATTGCCCATCCGTTGGATTTTCAACGTTAAATCGTCATAAGCGTTTATGATGGATTTTAGTCAAAACTGTAATTAGATAACGAAAATAGCCTGATATCGCGGATCGCGGGCGTAAAAAAGCCGATGCGTTTCCACATCGGCTATTGCGGTACCTGAGGCATTGTTATTCGCCGGCGGTGTCGTCATCTTCCGGCAGCACTTCCGGTGGGATCTCGTTAAACCAGGTGTTCAGCTTTTGGCTCAGCTTGTCGACACCGATTTTTTTCGGGGAGGAGAAGGCTTCAACCTGGATATCGCCCATAAACGGCACTACCGCTTCACGCACCATATTAAGCTGCGCTTTACGCGCGCCAGAGGCCAGCTTGTCCGCTTTGGTCAGCAGGATCATGACCGGTGTACCGACATCGACGGCCCACTGAATCATCTGTTGGTCGAGATCTTTCAACGGATGGCGGATATCCATCAGCACCACCAGGCCTTTCAGGCAGTTACGCATTTGCAGGTATTCACCCAGCGCACGCTGCCATTTGCGTTTCATCTCTTCAGGAACTTCGGCGTAGCCATAACCCGGCAGGTCGACGAGGCGAATACCTTCTTCCACTTCAAACAGGTTAATCAGCTGGGTACGCCCCGGCGTTTTACTGGTACGCGCCAGGCCTTTCTGGTTGGTCAGGGTATTTAACGCGCTGGACTTACCGGCATTAGAGCGGCCGGCGAACGCAACTTCAATACCTTCATCCCCCGGCAGATGGCGAATATCGGGCGCACTGGTGACGAAATGGGTCACATGATAATTGTAATTCTTGCTGGTCAAAATTTTTCGTCTCCGCGAGGATGGCTAACTGATTGGCGATTATAACTGCATCAGCGGTAAAAATGGTGTGTTTCTCTGTTTTTAAGCATCGTGGCAGCAGGGCATGGCAGTCAGACCCGGCCGGGCTTGTGAGACATTCGCCATTCGAATAGGGGGTAATGTCGCTTTATTCGAAAGCTGTTTTTATTCTTTCCATTTTAAAACAATGGGTTAATTCTCCGTTGTCCTCTTTGTGGTGCCAAAGCCCTGCAGCTACCTTGAGACTCCCCCTTGATCGCGTAAAGTAGCTTGCAGCACAGGGCTGTGCAGGATTAAGGAACATCCGGGAAGGGTGATAAATCTCATGGAGTGCACAGGAAGTGCTGGAGTGCCAGGATGAACCCAGAAGGAATTGACCTATTTGCATCTGAATATGCGAATAGCACAAGGATGGTGAAGTTACCGCGATTGGAATGCCCGCAGGAAGCGCGCTCAGGAAGAGTGGATGCGAACGGATTGCGCCATGGACGATTTTCCCTTCAGGATGAAGGACGTAGTGCGGCAGGGATTGCGTTTATAGCAAAAGGAAAAACCAGGATGTTGAATGTACGCACGGAGCGCGTAGCAGGAATATCCTTCGAAAGAAGGTGTAAAAAGGCGGCAGGTTAAACCTGCCGCCTTTTTTCTTTGTTCGCTTTCTGCTAGATTCCGCCGCAATCGTATAGCATCTATCTCTATACTGAATCTACATACCTAAGAGCATACGCTATGAACCAGCCATCAAAAGCACCTCGCGCCCCACGCAGCAGCGCGGCGACGCCGAAAAACAAAAAGAAAAGCCGTGCGGAGCTCGATCAGGAAGCCCGTGAACACAAGCGTCAGAAAAAACGCCGTGGTCTTGCTTCCGGTTCTCGCACCCAGGTTGAGTCCGCTAATCAAAAAAATAAAGCGGCAGCCCAGGCCAAAGATCCGCGTATCGGTAGCAAAGTGCCGGTAGCGCTGTTGGTTGAAGATAAACCAAAAGCCAAGCCGCAACCAAAACCAAAAGCTGAAACCAAGCCTAAACCACGTCTGACGCCGGAAGAAGAACTTGCCAAGCTGGAAAATGATGAGCGTCTGGACGCACTGCTGGATCGCATTGATGACGGCGAGACTCTGAACGCCGAAGATCAGGCTTATGTTGATCAGACGCTGGATCGTATCGATGCCCTGATGGAGCAACTGGGCATTGAATTGGGCGATGACGACGAAGAAGAAGAAGAAAAGCGGGAAGATATCCTGAAACTGCTGAAAGGCGGTAACCCGAAAGACGTAATTTAACGCGTCATGTGGTTGATCCTGACAGTAGCCCTACTCTTAATGTGTTATCTGCTGTGGTTATTCGGTAAACTGTGGCGGCTGTCAAAACGCAAAACGCGTTTTCGCAGCGCTTCCGCGGCCAGACAGCGTAGACAACTGCCCATTTCCCGGCCCGGTAGAAAAAAATATCGGAAGGAGTGAGCATGTCAGAGCAGGCAATTGTCTGGGATCTGGCCCTGATCCAGAAATATAACTATTCAGGGCCGCGTTATACCTCATACCCCACAGCGCTGGAATTCAACCAGGGCTATGACGAAGCGGCGTTTCAACGCGCCGCTGCGCGTTATCCAGAGCGTCCACTGTCGCTGTATGTGCATATCCCCTTCTGCCACAAACTCTGCTATTTCTGTGGCTGCAATAAACTGGTGACGCGTCAGACGCACAAGGCTGATGAATACCTGGCGGTGCTGGCACAGGAGATCGCTCAGCGGGCTCCTCTGTTTGCCGGGCGTAAAGTCGGCCAGTTGCATTGGGGTGGCGGCACACCGACCTACCTGAGCAAAGTGCAAATCAGTAAGCTGGTGGCAATGTTGCGCCAACACTTTGATTTTCTGCCCAATTTGGAAATGTCGATCGAAGTCGATCCGCGCGAGATTGAGCTGGATGTGCTCGATCATTTACGCAGCGAAGGCTTTAACCGCCTGAGCATGGGGGTACAGGATTTCAATAAAGAGGTGCAGCTGCTGGTGAACCGTGAGCAGGATGAAGCCTTTATCTTCGCCCTGATCGCTCGCGCCAAGGCACTGGGGTTTAACTCCACCAATATCGATTTGATCTACGGGCTGCCAAAGCAGACGCCGGAGAGCTTTGCTTACACCCTGCAGCGGGTGGCGGAATTAAACCCGGATCGCCTCAGCGTATTCAACTATGCACATATGCCGAACCTGTTTGCCGCCCAACGTAAAATCAAAGACGCGGATTTGCCGAGTGCGCAGCAGAAACTGGATATCCTGCAGCAGACCATTGCCTCCCTGACCGAGTCCGGCTATCAGTTTATCGGTATGGATCATTTTGCCCGTCCGGATGATGAGCTAGCCGTGGCGCAGCGTGAAGGCAAACTGCATCGTAACTTCCAGGGATACACCACTCAGGGTGACAGTGATTTACTGGGGCTGGGAGTGTCTGCTATCAGCATGCTGGGGGACAGCTATGCCCAGAACCAGAAAGAGCTGAAGACCTATTACAGCAGCGTAGAGGCGCAGGGTCATGCCTTATGGCGCGGTCTGGCGATGACGGAAGACGACTGCCTGCGGCGTGAGGTGATCAAAACGCTGATCTGCAATTTCAAGCTGGACTATCCGACGATAGAACAACAGTTCGACATCGACTTCGCCAGCTATTTTGCTGAAGACTTGCAACTGCTGGTGCCGTTTGAACGCGATGGGCTGGTGGAACGTGACGAGCAGGGTATTCGCGTCACGCCGCGTGGCCGGCTGTTGATCCGCAATATTTGCATGTGCTTTGATATCTACCTGCGCCAACAGGCGCGCACTCAGCAATTCTCTCGGGTTATTTGATCGATAAAAAACGGCCGCGAATGCGGCTGTTTTCATCAATAACGTAAGCTATTCCATTCCCAACTCTTTCAACTTGCGCGTCAGGGTATTACGGCCCCAACCCAACAAGCGGGCAGCTTCCTGCTTATGCCCTTGGGTATGACGCAGCGCGGTGGTGAGCAGCGTGCGCTCCATTTCCGGTTGCGCTTCCGACAGCAGGTTTTGATGACCGGAACGCAGTGCTCGGTCGGCCCATTGCGCCAGCAGCGTGGCCCAACTGTCTGGCAGGCTATGGCCGGCAGTTTCCGGTGCTGAGGTTTCAAACAGCTCACTCGGCAGGTCCTGAATCAGCACTTCCTGCCCGGCGGCCATCACGGTTAACCAGCGGCAGGTGTTTTCCAGCTGACGCACGTTACCCGGCCATGGCAGGCGGGTCAGGGCAGTTTCGGTTTCCGGATGCAGATTCTTTGCTTCAACACCCAACTCTTTTGCCGCGACTTGCAGGAAGTAGCGAGCCAAACGGGGGATGTCCTCGCGACGTTCACGTAACGGCGGCAGGTGTACGCGGATCACGTTCAGGCGGTGGAACAGATCCTCACGGAATTTGCCTTCCTGTACCCGCAACTCCAGGTTCTGGTGGGTGGCGGCGATAATACGCACATCCACCTTGACCGGCGCATAACCACCGACCCGGTAAAACTGACCATCTGCCAACACGCGAAGTAAACGAGTTTGAACATCCAGCGGCATATCACCGATTTCATCCAGGAACAGCGTCCCGCCGTCGGCCTGCTCAAAGCGGCCTTGACGGATCTGATTGGCGCCGGTAAAGGCCCCTTTCTCGTGGCCGAACAGCTCGGATTCGATCAGGTCTTTCGGGATCGCCGCCATGTTCAACGCGATAAAGGGTGACTTGGCACGCGGGCTATGGCGGTGCAGGGCATGAGCCACCAGCTCTTTACCGGTGCCGGATTCGCCGTTGATCAGCACGCTGATTGATGAGCGCGACAGACGACCGATGATGCGGAACACGTCCTGCATCGCCGGGGCCTCGCCGATAATGTCTGCCACCGGATCGTTGGCCGGCTGGCTGCGTGCCGGCTGTTGCTGCTCCTGATAATGGCTGATGGCGCGTTCTACCAGCGCTACCGCCTCATCGATATCAAAGGGTTTTGGCAGGTAATCGAACGCCCCTTGCTGGTAGGCGCTGACCGCAGCATCCAAATCCGAATGTGCCGTCATTATGATGACCGGTAGCATGGGATGACGCTGCTTGATCTGCTTGAGCAACGCCAGGCCATCCATACCCGGCATGCGGATGTCAGACAGCAACACGTCAGGCGTTTGCGTGGCCAGGGCTTCCAGTACCGCATTGCCACTTTCGAAGCTCACGCAGCTCACACCGGCTCCAGTGAGCGCGCGTTCAAGCACCCAGCGGATGGAGCTATCGTCATCGACGATCCAGACTATCCCTCGTTGCATAGAAAACCTCACTGGCGAATAGGCAGGTAAACCGAGAATTCGGTATGTCCTGGCCAACTGTTAAATTCAATTTTTCCGCAATGCTGATCAATAAGATTACGGGCGATGGATAAACCCAGACCGGTTCCGCCTTCGCGGCCGCTGACCATTGGGTAAAACAGCGTGTCCTGCAACTGCGCCGGCACGCCGGGGCCGTCATCTTCGATATCGATACGTGCCGCTAATCGGTAGCGGGTACCGTGCAGGGTGATTTGGAATGCAGTACGGGTGCGCAGCGTGATAGTGCCGCCTGCTTCGCCCAACGCCTGCAGCGCATTGCGGGTGATGTTCAGCAACACCTGCTCGATTTGATCCGGGTCGTGTGCCATCTCGGGCAGGCTAGGGTCGTAGTCACGCACCAGCGTCACGTTATCCGGCTTCTCCAGCGACACCAACTGGCAAACGCGCTCCGCCACCTGATGAATACTCTGGGTAATGTGCTGACCCGGGCGTTGCGGGCCCAGCAGGCGATCGACCAGATTGCGCAGGCGGTCGGCCTGTTCAATGATCACCTTGGTGTATTCGGTCAGCGACGGGTCGGGCAGGGCCTTGGCCAGCAGTTGTGCTGCGCCACGCAGTCCACCAAGCGGGTTTTTAATCTCATGTGCCAGGCCACGGACCAGATCGCGGGCGGCAACCTGTTGAGCGTGCTGCAGCTGTTCCTGGCTCAGGCGGCGTTGATTATCCATGGGCGCCAGCTCGATCAGGATATAGCCTTCAGACAGCGCCTGGGCGGTCAGGGAGAGGATATGTGCGCGCCCATCAACCACCAGGGTCACTTCGCTATCGGTAAAGCCCTGGCCGGCGCGCAGGCTCTCACGCATCAGATCGACGTTCAGTGAGAAATAGCCGAGCAGATCGGGCAAAGGTGTACCGAAAAGTTTACGGGAACTTTGTGCCAGCAGTTGTTGTGCTGCCGGATTGGCGTAATGAACCGCCAGATCATCATCCAACAGCAGGATGCTGTTGATGAGAGAATTGAGGATCTGCCCAGCATCGGGCAGCTTGCCAGTTGCCATACAGCAGACTCCTGCACCTTTTTAGTGCATCTATCCTACCCCATCCCCACAGCGTGCGGTATGGAATAGTTTTGCAGAAAATACGGTGGAGAAAAAAACCCATCCGAAGATGGGCAGAAAGTTTCCACGGCAACAAAAAAACAACTAAATCTGGGCGCCGTCCGCAGACGGCGCGGTAAAACTTAAACGCTGTAGTACAGTTCGAACTCAACCGGGTGTGGTGTCATGCGAACGCGGTCCATTTCTTCTTTACGCAGATCGATGTAAGCGTCGATCGCGTCGTCGGTGAATACGCCGCCACGGGTCAGGAACTCACGGTCTTCGCTCAGTGCAGCCAGCGCTTCATCCAGGGAGCCTGCAACTTTTGGAATTTCAGCTTCTTCTTCCGGTGGCAGGTCATACAGGTTTTTGTCCATGGCATCGCCAGGGTGGATTTTGTTAATCACACCGTCCAGGCCTGCCATCAGCAGAGCTGCGAAGCACAGGTATGGGTTAGCCGCTGGATCCGGGAAACGGGCTTCGATACGGCGCGCTTTCGGGCTGGCTACCACTGGGATACGGATAGAAGCTGAACGGTTACGGGCTGAGTAAGCCAGCATGACCGGTGCTTCGTAACCTGGGACCAGACGCTTGTAAGAGTTGGTGGTCGGGTTGGCCAGGGCGTTGATCGCTTTAGCGTGCTTGATGATACCGCCGATGTAGAACAGGGCGATTTCAGACAGGCCGCCGTATTTGTCGCCGGCGAACAGGTTAGTCCCGTTCTTGGACAGCGACATGCTGCAGTGCATACCGGAGCCGTTATCACCGAACATAGGTTTCGGCATGAAGGTCGCGGTTTTGCCAAATGCGTGAGCCACGTTGTGAACCACGTATTTGTAAATTTGGATTTCGTCGGCTTTCTTGGTCATGGTGTTGAAGCGGGTTGCCACTTCGTTCTGACCTGCAGTTGCCACTTCGTGGTGGTGCGCTTCAACCACCAGGCCCATTTCTTCCATGGTCAAACACATGGTAGAACGGATGTCCTGTGAAGAATCGACCGGAGGAACCGGGAAGTAACCGCCTTTGACTGCCGGACGGTGGCCTTTGTTGCCGCCATCATATTTGGTGCCGGAGTTCCATGCGCCTTCGATATCGTCGATAGCTACGTGAGAACCACGGATGCTGCTGCCGAAACGAATATCATCGAACAGGAAGAATTCTGGCTCTGGCCCGAACAGCACGGTGTCCGCGATGCCGGAAGAACGCAGGAAATCTTCTGCGCGCTTGGAGATGGAGCGCGGATCACGATCGTAGCCCTGCATGGTGCCTGGCTCGAGAATGTCGCAGCGAATGATCAGGGTGGATTCTTCGAAGAATGGATCCAGTACCGCCGTGCTGGCGTCTGGCATCAGCACCATGTCAGATTCGTTGATGCCCTTCCAACCACCGATCGAGGAGCCGTCAAACATTTTACCTTCTTCGAAGAAGTCGGCATTTACCTGATGAGAAGGAATGGTGACGTGTTGTTCCTTACCCTTGGTGTCAGTGAAACGCAGGTCTACGAATTTCACTTCATGCTCATTCAGCATCGTCAAAACGTGTTCAGCGGACATACTTAACTCTCCCGGATTTATCATTGTCTTCGTCGTGGAACGAATCTGTGGAACTGGCTTTTTTTGTCTTAAAAAGACTAAAGCGAAAACTGTGCCAACTTTGCGAAAGCGCTTTAATCGCCTTTCTGTGCGGCTTTTGCACAGAAACAGTATGCACCATCAGTGATGCATTGCACTTAAATGGTGCAATTCATGTGAGGTGGGGCACCGTAATGGTGCAAAAGTGCACCGGATGCTGCTTTTTGCACCGTGAAAGGGATCACATACTGACCTGTACACAGTTGTTTATAAGAGACTGTTGTGATCTTGTTTAGTCCCTCGCTTAATACGTGTACAATAGCGCGCTATTTCTAATGCCTGAGGCAAAGCTGTGATCGAAAATTTGCGTAACATCGCCATTATTGCCCACGTTGACCATGGTAAGACCACCCTGGTTGATAAGCTGCTGCAACAATCCGGTACTTTCGGAGAGCGTGTAGAAGCCACCGAACGCGTAATGGACTCCAACGATTTGGAGAAAGAGCGTGGGATTACCATCCTCGCTAAAAACACCGCCATTAATTGGAAAGACTACCGCATCAACATCGTGGATACCCCAGGACACGCCGACTTCGGCGGTGAGGTTGAGCGTGTGATGTCAATGGTTGACTCGGTGCTGCTGGTTGTGGACGCAATGGATGGCCCAATGCCGCAAACCCGTTTCGTGACCAAAAAAGCCTTCGCTAATGGTCTGAAGCCGATCGTGGTAATCAACAAGGTTGACCGTCCAGGCGCACGTCCTGATTGGGTTGTTGATCAGGTCTTCGACCTGTTCGTTAACCTTGATGCGACCGACGAGCAGCTCGACTTCCCAATCATCTATGCTTCTGCACTGATGGGGATCGCGGGTACTGACCACAATGAGATGGCGGAAGACATGACCCCGCTGTATCAAGCGATCGTAGACCACGTGTCTGCACCGCAGGTTGAGCTCGAAGCACCATTCCAGATGCAGATCTCTCAGCTGGACTACAACAACTACGTGGGCGTTATCGGCATCGGCCGTATCAAGCGTGGTAAGGTCAAGCCGAACCAACAGATCACTATCATTGATAGCGAAGGCAAAACCCGTAACGGTAAAGTTGCCAAGGTTCTGACTCACATGGGTCTGGAGCGTATCGAAGCGCCTATCGCTGAAGCTGGCGACATCATCGCTATCACCGGTCTGGGCGAGCTGAACATCTCTGACACCATCTGTGATGTGAATGCGGTTGAAGCGCTGCCGGCACTGTCCGTTGATGAACCGACCGTAACCATGTACTTCAACGTCAACACCTCTCCGTTCTGTGGTAAAGAAGGCAAGTACGTGACTTCACGTCAGATTCTTGACCGTCTGAACAAAGAGCTGGTGCACAACGTGGCACTGCGTGTTGAAGAAACCGAAGATGCTGATGCATTCCGCGTATCTGGCCGTGGTGAACTTCACCTGTCGGTTCTGATCGAAAACATGCGTCGTGAAGGTTTCGAGCTGGCGGTTTCCCGTCCTAAAGTTATCAACCGTAAAATCGATGGCCGCATGCAAGAGCCATTCGAAAACGTGACGCTGGATATCGAAGAACAGCACCAGGGTTCAGTCATGCAAGCCATGGGTGAGCGCAAAGGTGACGTTAAGGACATGATCCCAGACGGCAAAGGTCGTATTCGTCTGGATTACCTGATCCCTGCGCGTGGCCTGATCGGTTTCCGTACCGAGTTCATGACCATGACTTCCGGTACCGGTCTGCTGTACTCCACCTTCAGCCACTACGATGACGTGCGCCAGGGTGAAATCGGCCAGCGCCAGAACGGCGTGCTGATCTCTAACGGCCAGGGCAAAGCGGTAGCATTCGCCTTGTTCGGTCTGCAAGATCGCGGCAAGCTGTTCCTGGGTCACGGTGCGGAAGTGTATGAAGGCCAGATCATCGGTATTCACTCACGTTCTAACGACCTGACCGTGAACTGCCTGACCGGTAAGAAGCTGACCAACATGCGTGCTTCCGGTACTGACGAAGCGACTACCCTGGTTCCGGCTATCAAGATGTCCCTGGAGCAAGCTCTGGAATTCATCGATGATGACGAACTGGTAGAAGTAACGCCAACGTCCGTACGTATTCGTAAACGTCATCTGACTGAAAACGATCGTAAGCGTGCAAGCCGCGGTCCTAAAGAAGCTTAATCGCTGATTTAGTCTGCAACACTTAGGGCGCGTCCAGCGCCCTGAGTTTTTTCCTCTGCCTTTTCCCATTTCTGCCGCGTGCTATACGCTTTTCTGCCTGCTCTCTATTCAGCCCCTGTTTTTCCCGCTACAGTAAAATCTCACCGGCCCATCAGGAGAGGACTATGCTGTATATCTTTGATTTAGGTAATGTGATCGTCGATATCGATTTCAAACGTGTACTGGGTGTATGGAGCAATTTAAGCGGTACGCCGCTGGCGGTATTGTCCGAGCGTTTCACCATGGGCGAGTTGTTCCAACAGCATGAGCGCGGTGAAATCAGCGATGAAGATTTTGCTGAACGGTTGAGTGATGAAATGGGTATCGCCCTAAGCTTCGAACAGTTCGCTACCGGTTGGCAGGCGGTGTTTGTCGCCCTGCGCCCGGAAGTGATCGACATCATGAAACGTCTGCGCAGTGAAGGCCACCGTGTGGTGGTGCTGTCGAACACCAATCGCCTGCACTGTAACTATTGGCCACAGCACTACCCACAAGTGGCCGAAGCCGCCGATCATCTCTACCTGTCTCAGGATATTGGCATGCGCAAACCGGACGCCAATATCTATCAGCACGTGCTTAACGCCGAAAATACCCCATCGGAGCAGGCTGTGTTTTTTGACGATGTGGCGGCTAATGTGGCAGCGGCTGAGGCGCTGGGCATTAAAGGGGTGCACGTGACCGACCGCGACGTGGTGCCGGCTTATTTTGCCCAATGACCGCGAAGGGTTAAGCTTAAGGCGTACAAACTGACATCAAGGAGTGGCCATGTCATTTTTCCGCCGCAAGAAGCTGCCTTCTGCGATCAAACCCAGCGTCACCTTTGGGCGGCTGCTGATTAAGCGCGTCGACAGCGATGGCCTGACCATGCTGGCGGGCCATTTGGCTTATGTTTCCCTGTTGTCGCTGGTGCCTTTGGTGACCGTGGTGTTCGCGCTATTTGCTGCGTTCCCGATGTTCTCCGATATCAGCGTCCAACTGAAAAGCTTTATCTTCTCCAACTTCATGCCGGCCGCCGGCAACGTGATCCAGAGTTATCTGGAGCAGTTTGTTGCCAACTCCAACAAGATGACTGCCGTCGGTACCTGTGGGCTGATTGTCACCGCGCTGTTGTTGATCTCCTCGGTAGACAGCGTGCTGAACACCATCTGGCGTAGCAAAAACAAGCGTCCAATCGTGTTTTCGTTCGCGGTGTACTGGATGGTTCTGACCCTGGGGCCGCTGTTGGTCGGTGCCAGCATGGCGATCAGCTCCTATCTGCTGTCGCTCAATTGGTTGGCGCAGACCGGTGTTAACAGCCTGGTGGATCAGGTGCTGCGTATTTTCCCGCTGATCCTGTCATGGATATCCTTCTGGCTGCTGTATTGCATTGTGCCGACGGTACGGGTACCGCCCAAGGATGCGTTGATTGGTGCGCTGGTGGCCGGCTTGCTGTTTGAGCTGGGCAAGAAGGGTTTTGCCTTGTACGTCACCATGTTCCCGTCTTATCAGCTGATTTACGGCGTGCTGGCGGTGATCCCCATTTTATTCCTCTGGGTCTACTGGAGCTGGTGTATCGTGTTACTCGGCGCGGAAATCACGGTGACCATCGGGGAATACCGCGACTACCGCCAACAGAAGGCAGAACAACAGGCTCAGCCACCAGAAGGGCAGTTATGATTGCGTTAATTCAACGGGTATTAAATGCCAGCGTCACGGTCGAAGGCCAGACGGTAGGCAACATAGGCCCGGGTTTGTTAGTGTTATTGGGCGTGGAGCAGGATGATAACGAGCAGAAAGCCGTGCGCCTGTGTGAGCGTGTGTTGGGGTACCGCATCTTTGGTGACGAGAACGACAAGATGAATCTCAATGTGCAACAGGCAGGGGGCAGCCTGCTGGTGGTCTCGCAGTTCACGCTGGTGGCCGACACGCAAAAAGGTATGCGCCCTAGTTTTTCGCGCGGTGCGGTACCGCAGGAAGCCGATCGGTTATACCAATATTTTGTTGGCCAGTGCCGCGAGCGCGGCATAGAAACTCAAACCGGTGAGTTTGCGGCTGACATGAAAGTCGCGCTGGTGAACGACGGACCAGTGACGTTTTGGCTTCAAGTTTAAGTATTCTGAGAGAGAAGGCGTCTATGTATCACCTACGAGTACCGGTAACAGAACAAGAACTGAAGGATTATTACCAGTTCCGCTGGGAAATGCTGCGCAAGCCGCTGCACCAGCCGGTGGGGTCGGAAAAGGATGCCTATGACGCCATGGCGCATCACCAAATGGTGGTGGACGAGGGCGGAAAAATTGTCGCTATTGGGCGACTGTATATCAACGCGGACAACGAGGCGGCGATTCGTTTTCTGGCGGTAGATCCGACGGTGCAGGACAAAGGCCTGGGGACGCTGGTGGCCATGACTCTCGAGTCCGTGGCGCGCCAGGAGAGTGTTAAGCGGGTAGTCTGCAGCGCTCGTGAGGATGCGGTGGATTTCTTTGCCAAACTTGGCTTCGTTAATCAGGGCGAGATCACCGCGCCGCAAACTACGCCGATTCGCCACTTTTTGATGATCAAACCCGTGGCGACGCTGGATGACATTTTGCATCGCCCCGACTGGTGCGGTCAGTTGCAGCAGGCCTGGTACGACCATATCCCGCTCAGTGAGAAAATGGGCGTGCGCATCAGCCAATATACCGGCCAGCGTTTTGTCACCACCATGCCTGAGATAGGCAACCAGAATCCGCACCATACGCTGTTTGCCGGCAGCCTGTTCTCCCTGGCGACACTGACCGCATGGGGGCTAATCTGGCTGTTGCTGCGTGAGCGTCATTTGGGCGGCACTATTATTCTGGCGGATGCCCATATCCGTTACAGCAAGCCGATTACCGGCCGGCCGCGAGCGGTGGCGGATCTCAGTTCATTGAGCGGGGATTTAGCCCGCCTGGCGCGTGGTCGCCGTGCTCGTGTACAGGCGGAAGTCCATCTGTTCGGCGACGATGACAGAGGGGCGGTGTTTGAAGGCACTTACATGGTGTTGCCGGCCGAACCGGAAGTTCCCCTCGATCAGGGCGGTTGTGAGGCGATAGACAGTTGATGCTGTGGCCCTCTCGGTGCAGAGAGGGCCAATCCAAAATCAAGGCAGTTGTTGTTCCAGCGTTTGCCCTGCATTGCTGGTGGCCTTTAATTGACCCTGCAATGAAGCCTTGAATGGCCCATCACTGTTCAGCAAGCCTTTCAACTGTAATTGCAGGCTACCGTCACCTTCCAGTGGAACCGGTTGCCATCCCCATTGTTGCAAGGTGTTCACCGGTACCGAACGCCCATTCAGCGAAAGCGTAAAAGGCTTGCCCGGCAACTGCTCGATGGTGGCTTTGGCTTCCAGCAATCCCTGCGGCATAAAGGCGCTGAGATCGGTGACGTTGATCTGCCCGTCATTAGCGTTCAGCGCCAACGATGGGCGGCGAACGTCTATCTTGTTGAAGGTGGCTTCGCTGCCGTTGAGATTCAGCGTGCCGGACCAGATACCCCACTGGTGATCGCGCGCCAGTAACAGGTTGCTGCCGTAACCGTCCAGCGCGGTGACCTGGAACGGGAAAGCCGGGTTGATGTCGATGATAAGATTGCGGTTGGTGGTCAGCTTGTTGACGTAGACCTCCGCCAGCCAGTGCGGCAGCGTTTGTAGCCACAACCCGCGCCAGTTGCTTGGCAAGGTGTATTCCAACGCGGCGACCGCCACCTCATCCAGTTGCAGGCGATTATTAGCGCGCAGCCAGTTGCCGGAGGTACGCAATAGGCCACCTTCCCAGCGGGTGGTGAACTGCTGAATAGCGATACCCGCTGGTGAGAGACGCATATTCATGATCGGATCAATCAGGTGGAAACCGCCATTGATCAGATCGCTGGCGTTGAAGTTCAGCGAACCGTCCAGACTACTCCAGTCGCCCTGCTGGAAGGTGACGTTTTGCAGCGACAGGTCGAGATCGTTGAACGCCCACTCTTTACCTTCCAGCCGGGCATCGATCAGATCAAAACGTTTAAGCGTGATCGGCGGCAGGGCGGTAAAGCGCTGCCAGAATTGTTCCAGCGTCAGTGGCGTTTGCATGCGCACACCACTCAGCCGCAGGCGTTCTACCAGCCAGCTGCCGTCAGCGGTGCGGGTGGCTACGCCAGTCAAATCACCTTGCGCCAGATCGGCGCCGAAGTTGCTGAGCAGCAACTGGTTTTGTTTAAGCTCGCCCTGCACCAATACCTGTGAGGCTGGGATGCCGTTCAGCGTCATGGAACCGGCGCTGAACTGGAACTGATTATTTTCACCCAAGGGATGACCGGCGTTGGGCTGCCATGGCGTAATACCGGCATTGACCTGTTGGGCATCCAGCTGCCAGGTTTCATCGTTGGATTGCAGCGCCATATTGCTCAGTTGCAGCACATTGGCCTGTATCGGCAATACCGAATTCTGCTGTGGGAGCTTAAGCGTCCCCTCGCGTAGCGTGACGCTATGGAAATAACGCGGTTCGGTGATTTGGCGCAGGCTGAGCCCGAGGTCTACCTGTTTGGCTATCAGCGATGGCGGCTGATTTTTTGTTGCCAACCGAACGTCTTCCAGGCTGATTTGGCTCGGTTGGTCCCACGAGTGCGAGATCTTCGCCACCGACAGTTGGTATTCGCTGTTATCGCTGACCCAGCGGCTGATCCAGCCGGCTGCCCAACGGGTTTGCCCAATGACGTACAACAGCGCAATGGCAAGCACTACCAGCAGCAGCAACGTCAGCAACAGTTTTCCGATAAATTTCATCGTCTACATCCGCATCGGTCAAAAAAGATACCCTGTTTATGCCGTAATTGGCTGGGCATCTCAAGTGCAATGGTCTGATAGGCAATAAAAAACGGCCGCAAGCGACCGTTTAACCGTCAGTGCGGCTGATTACGGCTTTTCGTGTTCGTGCGGGAACACCAGATTCAGCACGATGGCGGTGATCCCCCCGGCAGCAATGCCTGAGGAGAGCAGGGTTTTCAGCCAGTCCGGCGCGAACTGCAGGATCAGCGGTTGCTGGGAAACGCCCATGCCCACCGCCAGCGACAGCGCCATGATCATGATTGCACGGCGGTTCAGTCGTTCGCGCGACACGATACGCACACCGGATGCAGCGATGGTACCGAACATCACCAGGGTTGCGCCGCCCAATACTGGCTCAGGAATGTGTTGCACGAATCCGGCTACCGCCGGGAACAACCCCAACAGGATCAGCATCAGTGCCACCACGAAACCGACATAACGGCTGGCAACGCCGGTCAGCTGGATCACCCCATTGTTCTGACCAAAGCAGGAGTTGGGGAAGGTGTTGAACACCGCTGACAGCATTGAGTTCAGACCGTTGGCCAGCACGCCGCCCTTCAGGCGCTTCATATACAGCGGGCCGCTGACCGGCTGTTCCGACACGTCCGAGGTGGCGGTGATATCGCCAATGGTTTCCAGTGAGGTGACCATAAAGATCAGCATCAGTGGCAACAGCAGGTTCCAGTCAAAGCCCAGACCGTAATACAGCGGCGTTGGGATGATGATTGCTGCCGTCTCGGGAACCGGTTGGCTTGATGGCAGCATGTCCATGGCCCAGGCCAGCAGATAACCGACCGCCATGGCAATCACCAGAGAGGCGACGCGCAGGTACGGGTTGCGCTGACGGTTTAGCAAGATAATCACCAATAATACCGCACCGGCCAGCATCAGGTTTTTGGGGGCACCGAAGCTACCCCCGTTCATCGCGGCATAGCCACCGCCGATGGAGGTCAACCCAACCTGGATCAGCGATAAACCGATAATCATCACCACGATGCCGGAAACCAGCGGGGTGATAATACGTCGTGCCAGGTGCAGCACGCGTGATAGCAAGATCTCGGTGCAGGAGGCGACCATCAGTGTGCCAAACAGCGCTGCCATCATGGTTGGCACGTCGGCCCCGCCGTTTTTCAGCGCCAGCCCACCCATAATCAGCGGTGCAACAAAGTTAAAACTGGTGCCCTGAATTGACAGCAGACCGGAACCGACCGGCCCCCAGGTTTTAATTTGCAGGATAGAGGCCAGACCGGAGGCAAACAGCGACATGCTGATGATGTGTTGAGTATCCTGTGCCGGTAAACCTAACGCCTGACAGATCAACAGAGCCGGGGTGATCACTGCGACAAACATTGCCAACAGGTGCTGACTAGCGGCAAACAGCGTCTGAGGCAGTGGTGGGCGGTCTTCCAGGCGATAAATCAGTTCACTGTTGCGGGCAGGGGAGGATGCTTTTTGCACAGCATCGAGCTCGGCGGATGGCATGGTCATGGTGTGGCATTTCCAGAAACGGCAAAGCAGGTATTTTAATGATTTACCTCACGAAAGCAAACGGTTGCGCGTTAATGTTTTGTTAGTGTTATCGCCGGTTATGTCGCATTTTTATTCATTTTTTCTTGTGTTATCAGCGTTTTTTCCTTCTAATCCTGCACTCATCAAGTTTTAAAAACTAAGCGGTTTTCTATAACTTATTATTTCTTAATTGGATCTTTCCCCTTACATGGAGTACCTGGATGTTTCATCTTGATACTTATGGCACGTTAGTCGCGGCAACATTGGTTTTGCTCCTTGGGGGCAAATGCGTTACCAGCATTCCCCTGTTGAGAAAATACACTATCCCCGCACCTGTCGCCGGTGGCTTACTGGTGGCGCTCCTGTTGTTAGCCCTGAAAAAGCTCGTTAACTGGGAAATCAGCTTCGATATGTCGCTGAAGGACCCATTGATGCTGGCTTTCTTCGCCACCATCGGTCTGAATGCCAACCTGGCGCGCTTGCGTGCGGGCGGTAAGGCATTAATGGTGTTCCTGTTTGTGGTGCTGGGCCTGCTGCTGGTGCAGAACGCCATCGGCATCGGCATGGCGAAAATGCTGGGTCTGGATCCGCTGATGGGTCTGATTGCCGGCTCCATCACCTTGTCCGGTGGCCATGGCACCGGGGCGGCCTGGAGCAAGCTGTTTATCGAACGCTACGGGTTTGAAAACGCCACGGAAGTGGCGATGGCCTGTGCCACCTTCGGGCTGGTACTGGGTGGCCTGATCGGCGGGCCGGTGGCGCGTTATCTGGTGAAGCATTCGTCCACGCCGGAAGGCACACCGGACGACAGTGTCCAGCCAAGCGGTTTTGAAAAGCCGGAAAGCGGCCGTTTGATCACCTCGCTGGTCATGGTTGAAACCATCGCCATGATCGCCATCTGTTTGAGCCTGGGTCAGTTGATCTCAGGCTTGCTGAGTGGCACGGTGTTTGAATTGCCAAACTTCGTCTGCGTGCTGTTTGTCGGCGTGATCCTCAGCAACACCCTGGCTTTCACCGGTTTTTATACCGTGTTTGAACGTGCGGTATCGGTGCTGGGCAACGTCAGCCTATCGCTGTTCCTGGCCATGGCGCTGATGAGCCTGCGATTGTGGGAGCTGGCTTCGCTGGCCTTGCCGATGCTGGCGATCCTGGCGGTACAAACGCTGGTGATGGCGCTGTACGCCATTTTCGTCACCTATCGGGTGATGGGTAAAAATTACGATGCAGCGGTACTGGCCGCGGGCCACTGTGGCTTCGGTATGGGCGCGACGCCAACGGCGATCGCCAATATGCAGGCGATTACCGATCGCTTCGGCCCATCACACCTGGCGTTTCTGGTGGTGCCAATGGTCGGGGCGTTCTTTATTGATATTGCCAATGCGATTGTGATTAAGCTGTATCTGCTGCTGCCGATATTCCCGGTTATTGGCTGATTAACGGGTAGTAATAAACGAAAAGGGCGCCGATTGGCGCCCTTTTCTATGGTAGGGGGATTAGGCGTTGGAGTAACGCGCTTTTTCCGGTAACCAGCGTTCAATCAAGGCTCGAGCATGTTCCGGATACTGCTGATGGATATGGCGGGCGACGCGTTGCACTTCCGGGATCATTGCCTGATCGCGCAGTAAATCGGCCACTTTGAACTCTGCACTGCCGGTTTGACGTGTGCCCAGCAACTCACCGGGGCCGCGGATCTCCAGATCTTGCTGCGCAATAACGAAGCCATCATTGCTGTCACGCAGCACCTGCAGGCGCTTTTGTGCCGTTTTGCTCAGCGGCGTTTTGTACAACAAAACACAGTGTGACGCGACAGCACCACGACCCACGCGGCCGCGTAGCTGATGCAGCTGCGCCAGCCCCAACCGCTCCGGGTTTTCGATGATCATCAGGCTGGCATTTGGTACGTCGACACCGACTTCGATCACCGTCGTTGCCACCAACAGCTGCAGTTCGCCTTGTTTAAAGGCCTGCATCACCGCCTGCTTCTCTTGTGCTTTCATACGGCCATGTATCAGCGCGACTTTCAGCTCCGGCAACGCGACTTTCAGTTCCTCCCAGGTGGCTTCTGCCGCCTGGGCCTCCAGCACCTCAGACTCCTCGATCAGCGTACAAACCCAATACGCCTGTCGGCCTTCTTCGATGCAGGCGTTTTTCACTCGCTGAATAATATCGGCACGGCGGGTATCGGGAATGGCGACGGTAGTGACCGGCGTTCTGCCTGGGGGCAGCTCGTCGATCACCGAAGTGTCGAGATCGGCATAGGCGGTCATCGCCAGCGTGCGTGGGATGGGCGTGGCGGTCATGATCAACTGATGGGCATGGAAGCCTTGCTCCTCCCCCTTTTCCCACAGGGCAAGCCGCTGGTGTACGCCAAAACGATGCTGTTCGTCGATGATCACCAGTGCCAGGCCGGAGAACTGCACCTGTTCCTGGAAGATGGCGTGCGTACCGACCACCATCGACACCTGCCCACTGGCAATTGCCTCTTGCTGCGCGATACGCGCTTTACCTTTTTGCTTGCCGGCCAGCCAGCCGACTTGAAGCCCCAGCGGTTCAAACCACTGGCGGAAATTGTTGGCGTGCTGTTCGGCCAGCAGCTCCGTTGGCGCCATCAGCGCCACCTGCTTGCCGTGAGCGATAGCGCGCAACGCGGCTAGCGCAGCCACCAGTGTTTTGCCGGAGCCGACGTCGCCCTGTACCAGTCGCATCATCGGGAAACCTTTTTGCATATCGGCTTCGATATCGGCCACCACGCGGTCTTGCGCCCCGGTCGGTGAAAACGGCAACTGGGCGAGGAATTGCTTTTTAAGCCGGTCATCCGGCATCAGCGGCAGCGCCTGATAGCTCTGGGCACCGGCTCGTACCGCCAGCATGCTGAGGTTGTGCGCCAGCAGCTCTTCCAGGATCAGACGTTTTTGTGCCGGGTGTTTACCCAGTTCCAAATCCGCTAACTGGATATCCGGCGGTGGGCGATGCAGGGTATGCAACGCCTGTGGCAGGCTCATTAACCCACCGCTCAGTTCTGGCGGCAGCAGTTCGGCAATGGCGCAGGTATCCAATAGCTCCAGCGCCTGATCGGTCAGTTTACGCAGCGTGGCCTGCCGAATGCCTTCGGTGGTGGGGTAGACCGGCGTCAGTGACTCTTGCAGCTCAACCTCACTGCTTTCTCCCTGAATGCGGTATTCCGGGTGAATAATTTCTGCGCCGTGATTACCACGTTTGACTTCACCATAGGCGGTGACACGACGGCCGTTGGCCAGGCTGTTCTTCATCGCCGCATTGAAGTTGAAGAAGCGCATGGTGAGTAGGCCGGTACCGTCACTGATCTGGCAGGTCAGCATGCGTCGACGACCAAAGCTGATGTCTGTGCGCAGTACTTCGCCTTCCACTGTGGCAAAAATGCCCGATTGCAGATCGTTTATTGGATAGAGGCGGGTGCGGTCTTCATAGCGCAGCGGCAGGTGCAGCAGCAAATCCTGAATGGTTTCCAGGCCAATTTTGGCCAGTTTACCTGCCTGGCTGGCGCCAACCCCGGAAAGTGTGGTGAGTGGGACAGCATCCAGCAGGCGGCCTTTCATTTACGTACCGTCGCTTGCATGGTTGCCCACCATTCGGCATCGGCGACCACCTGGCCCTGCTCATCAATGTGTGGGCGCGGCAGCCTTTTACGCTTGGCCACGTTGGCCAGTACCGGATAGCCGCCTTCAAACAGCAGACGTTGCTGCTCTTCCTGGTCGAGCATGCTGTGCTCACGGCGATACATACCGGCATTTTGCCGCTGGCGTTGCGCTTCGTACAAGATCAGTGCCGAGGCGACCGACACGTTAAGCGACTGCACCATACCGATCATCGGAATGATGATGTCCTGGTCGGCAAGCCGCAGGGCCTCTTCGGTGATGCCGGTTTTTTCCTGACCCAGCAGCACGCAGGTTGGGCGGGTGTAATCCACCTCACGGAAGTCGACTGCGCGGGCTGACAGGTTAGTCGCCAGAATTTGCATACCCTGATCTTTCAGATGGGTCACGGCGTCGACAATGGTGGGATGGGTTTTGACATTCACCCAGCTGTTGCTGCCAGCCGCGGAAGAAACCAAGGTGCGCATGCGCGGGGTTGGCCACACGGCATGCACCTGATGCACGCCGACGGCGTCGGCGGTGCGGATGATGGCGGAGACGTTATGCGGTTTGTGCACCTGTTCCAGGCAGACCGTTAAATCCGGCTGCCGGGTAGCCAGCATTTCACAAATCCGCGCATAGCGTTCAGGGCTCATAAGCGCTAATTTCGGTTACGGTTAACTTTAATGACATCCGGCATGATACGGATTTTACGCATAATATTTGCCAGATGGATGCGATCGCGGGTGGTCAAGCGGATAAAGGCGCTATAAACCCGGCCGTCTTTTTCTTCGGTATTCAGGCTTTGGATATTGGACTCAGCCGCATTGATAGCCGCCGTCAGGTTGGCCAGCGCCCCCTGATGGTTAAACATGTCCACTTTGATCTCGGCAATGAATTCTTGCTCAATGTCTTTATCCCACTCTACCGCCATGAATTTCTCAGGCTCTTTCTGGTAGCCGCGGATATTCCGGCAGGACTCATGGTGGATCACCAGGCCTTTGCCTGGACTGACGTGGGCGATGATCGGGTCACCTGGAATAGGTCGGCAGCATTTGGCGAAGGTGATCAGTACGCCGTCTGCGCCCTTGATCGCCAGGTTACGCACTCCGGAGGACATGCCCAGATTGGACTGGTCACCCTGCAGGTTTTTCGCTACCACCACGCTCATGGCATTGCCTAAGCCGATTTCAGCCAGCAAATCATCCAGCGTTGCCAGCTTCATGCGATCCAACTCGTGCTGGATATTTTCCGGTGGGATCTCTGTCAGTTTGCGGCTGCCGCCTAACGCATGATTCAACAAGCGACGGCCGAGGCTGACCGAATCATCGCGTTTGAGGTTCTTCAGCATCTGGCGGATTTTGGCGCGTGCTTTTGAGCTGACGACAAAGTTCAGCCAGGCGGCGTTGGGTCGTGCGCCCGGTGCGGTGATAATTTCGACCGTTTGGCCGCTACTCAGTGGCTGCGACAGCGGGTACGGCTGACGATCGACCCGCGCACCAACGCAGGCGTGGCCGATATCGGTGTGTACCGCGTAGGCGAAGTCGACCGGCGTTGCGCCCGCAGGCAATTCGACAATGCGGCCTTCCGGGGTGAAAACGTAAATCTCATCCGGGAACAGATCGGATTTTACGCTCTCGATAAATTCAAACGAACTGCCGGCGCTTTGTTGCAGCTCCAGCAAGCTTTGCATCCAGCGCTGAGCGCGGATTTGTGCGGTGGTGCCTGTTTCGCCCTGTTCTTTTTCTTTATAAGCCCAGTGCGCGGCGACCCCCATTTCGGCCATCTGATCCATATCTTCGGTACGGATCTGCACCTCAACCGGTACGCCGTGTGGGCCGATCAATGAAGTGTGCAGCGATTGATAGCCGTTGGCCTTGGGAATGGCGATATAGTCTTTGACCCTGCCCGGACGCGGTTTGTACAGGCTGTGAGCCTGACCCAGTACGCGGTAGCAGGTGTCGACTTCCTTCACGATCACCCGGAACGCGTAGATATCCATAATTGAATGGAAACGCTGTTCTTTCAGGTGCATCTTGAGGTAGATGGAATACAGATGTTTTTCTCGCCCGCTGACGCGACAGGGTATGCCGGCCTCGGTCAGTCGCCCTTCGATCTCAGCGAGAATCTTCTGGATCATCTCTTTACGGTTACCGCGCGCGGCTTTCACCACTTCTTTGATTACGCGATAGCGGTTCGGGTACAACGCCTCAAAACCCAGCTCTTCCAGCTCGGTTTTCAGGTGGTGAATACCCAGACGATGGGCCAGAGGGCTGTAGATTTCCAGGGTTTCACGCGCAATACGCCGCCGTTTATCAGGGCGAAGCGAACCGAGGGTGCGCATGTTGTGCGTACGGTCGGCCAGCTTGATCAACACGACGCGGATATCCTGCACCATCGCCATGATCATCTTGCGGAAGTTTTCCGCCTGCGCTTCTTTTTTATCCTGGAACTTCAGCTTGTCGAGCTTGGATACGCCTTCAACCAATTCGGCAACGCTTTTGCCGAACAGCTGTTCCATATCCTGGTAGGTGGCCGGGGTGTCTTCGATGACGTCGTGCAGCAATGCTGCCATCAGCGTCTCATGGTCGAGACGCATTTCCGCCAGAATGCAGGCCACGGCAACCGGGTGAGTAATGTAGGGCTCACCGCTGGAGCGTGTCTGTCCCTCGTGAGCATCACGTGCAACGAGGTATGCCTGTTTGAGGCGCTTAATCTGCTCCTCAGGCAGGTAACGTTGAATCAGCAGATTCAGGCTTTCAAACAGGTACAAAGGCAGACTCGCAGTCTAATTAACGACGACCTTCAGCAATGGCGGTAACCGCTTGAATCTCTGCGGCTTCCTGCTCTTGCTGCTCCTGACGATCACGAACATCGAGGATCTGGCTGGTGATCAGGCCTTCTTCGATTTCGCGCAGCGCGATAACGGTGTACTTGTCGTTTTCTTCCGGAACAAGTGCATCTTTACCGCCAGTCTGGATTTGACGTGCCCGACGAGCAGCGACCAACACCAGGTCAAAACGGTTACCAATTTTCTCTACAGCGTCTTGAACAGTTACGCGTGCCATATTTGTGCTACTCCACAGGTGACGAAAAGACTGGGCATAATACTGAAACTGTCTTCAGTCTGCCAATAGTTTGCTGATTAAAGCGTCATGCCGCAGTAATTGGCGGCCTAAACGCAGGCGCTCGGCGCGAATAATGGTTTTCAGATCGGACAGAGCCAAGTCGAAATCATCATTCACAATTAAATAATCATACTCCGCGTAGTGCGCCATTTCCGCCACGGCTTGCGCCATGCGTTTAGCGATCACTTCATCAGAGTCTTGCCCGCGTCCACGCAGGCGACGATCAAGTTCTTCCTTCGACGGCGGCAAAATAAAGATGCTGCGTGCCTGGGGCATTTTTGCGCGAATCTGCTGCGCGCCCTGCCAGTCGATATCCAGGAAAACGTCTACACCGGTCGACAGCACCTGCTCAATGGCGGCGCGTGAGGTCCCGTAATAGTTGCCGAACACTTCGGCGTGCTCAAGAAAGGCATCCTGCTCAATCATTCGGCAGAATTCATCTTTTGAGACGAAGAAATAATGATCGCCATGCTGTTCACCCGGGCGGCTGTCGCGCGTGGTGTGCGAAACCGAAACCTGCGTGTCGTACAGCGGTTGCGTCTTTAACAAAGCCTGAATCAGACTTGATTTCCCTGCGCCACTGGGGGCAGAGACAATATAAAGTGTGCCTTGAGCCATGATGATGTTCGTTGGTAGCGGTTGATATGCCAATAACAGCGGATGTGTATTTTCTCCGCACAGTATACACGGCTAACGAGCCGGATGCAGCGTTAGCTCGCATTTTGCCCGCCGCTTTATGCTGAAAAAACCTCAAACAGACGGGTTTGCGCAGCTTATCGCTAAATTTTGGCGTTTTTCTGCAATGCGCTCTGCCCTTCTCGAGCTGCTTTGCAGAACGACTGATTGGCCATTGCCGCGTCTCCACTTCCCGGATTTACTGCCGGTTATCAGGGAGGTGCACAATGCGTAAAGGTGTGATGGGGATCGGGATGATCCTGCTGGGCTGTTTGGTGTTTAGCGAGCCGCTGTGGGCGGAGTCTTGCCCAACATGGCGGCCGGAGCGGTTGCAACTGGAGATAACCACGTTAAAAAACCAGCTTGAGCACTGGGATGTGGCTTATTACCAACAGGGAAACAGTTTGGTTGAAGATGAAGTTTACGACAGCCTGCGCAAAAAACTGCAGCTGTGGCTAGCTTGCGCCGGGCTGGCACCGGCAGAGGAGTCTGTGCCGCTTTTACCTGCGGGCAAGTTGTCGCACCCGGTTGCGCATACCGGATTACGCAAATTGCCGGATCCTGCCGCAGTGGCCCAATGGTTGCACGGCCGCAGTGACCTCTGGGTTCAGCCAAAGGTGGACGGCGTAGCCATTACGCTGGTTTATCGTGACGGAGTCTTGGTGTCGGCGATCAGCCGGGGGGACGGGCTAAAGGGGGAAAACTGGCTGGAAAATGTGCGTGCCATACCGGCGGTGCCCACTGGCATCAAGGATGCGCCGCAGACGCTGACTCTGCAAGGTGAGCTGTTTCTGATGGTGAACGGTCATCAACAAAAACGTAGTGGTGGCATCAATGCCCGGGCTAAGGTTGCCGGTGCGTTGATGAAAAAGAGGCCTTCACCGGTACTGCAGCAGATTGGCCTGTTTGTCTGGGCATGGCCGGACGGTCCGCAAGCGATGCCGCAGCGTTTACACCAGCTTGCTGCTATGGGGTTCCCTTTGACCCTGGCTTATTCGCAACCGGTGAAATCATTGGTGCAAGTGCAGCAATGGCGAGATCGCTGGTACCAGGCCGCTTTGCCTTTCGTTACCGATGGCGTGGTGATCCATCAGGCGCGTTCACCGCAGGGAAGGTACTGGCAAGCGAAGCCCGGTGATTGGGCCGTTGCCTGGAAGTATTCTCCGGCGCAGCAGGTTGCGCAGGTCAATGGCGTCGAATTCAATGTGGGGCGAACCGGAAAAATTGCCGTGGTGCTGCGCCTTGAGCCTGTCAGGCTGGACGACAAATGGGTGACTCGGGTTAACCTCGGCTCACTACCACGTTGGCGGCAATGGGCGGTTGTGCCGGGAGATCAGGTGGTAATCAGCCTGATGGGGCATGGCATTCCGCATCTTAATAAGGTGGTCTGGCGGGTAAAAGAGAGGTCGATGCCCAGTGCGCCATCCGCAGAACATTATCACCCGTTGAGTTGCTTTAGTTGGCGGCCGGATTGCCGTCAGCAATTTCTTGCCCGGCTGGTGTGGCTGAGCGGCCGACAGGGGTTAAATCTCCACGGCGTCAACGAATCTACCTGGCAGGCACTCATCGATCAGGGGCTGGTACGGCATCTGTTGGATTGGTTGGTGCTGACGCCGGAACAGTTGATGTCTGCCCCTGGTATTGGCGGTAAGCGAGGGCAGAGCATTTACCGGCAGTTTCAACTGGCGCGGCAGCAGCCTTTTGCCCGCTGGTTAATCGCCTTAGGCGCGCCGCTGTCCCCGCAGCAAGCGGTGACGTTGAGAAGTTGGCATCAGGTTCAGCAATTGCCCGCCGAAGCATGGCGGACGATGGCCGGTATTGGAACCAAAAGGGCGCGGCAGATTGTCGATTTTCTCCAGCACCCACCGCTGCTGGCGTTGGTCAGCACGTTGGCATCCCAGCAAATAACCAGCTTCGCCTCTGAGGTGGATCTTATTAATGATCCGGATGCTGGTAATTAAATACCGGTAGACCCAGACGAAAGCGCAGGGCGAGTAAGCGGGCGCTGAGGCCGACGACCAGCGTGATGATCACCACCAGGTTATGCGGCAGGCTGAAGTGTTGCAGGCCGATATACAACCAGGCGGCGCCAAAGGAGATACCGGCATAGATTTCCTTCTGGAATACCAGTGGAATGCGGTTACAGAGCATATCGCGCAGTACGCCACCGAACACGCCGGTGATCACGGCGGCAATCGCGGCGATGATGGCACCGTGCCCCATATCCAGTGCGACTTGCGCACCGATGATTGAAAACACAATCAGACCAACGGCATCCAAAACCAGGAATAGGCGACGCAGATGACGCATCAGTGGCGCCAGCCAGGTGGTAACAATCGCGGCAATGGCGACGATAACAATATATTCAGGATGTTTGACCCACCCCAATGGAAAATGCCCGAGCAGCATATCTCGCACCGAACCGCCACCGATCGCGGTGGCCGAAGCGATAATAATTACGCCAAACATATCCATCTGGCGACGGCCGGCAGCCAGTGCGCCGGTCATGGCTTCGGCAGTGATGCCGATGATATAAAGAACGCTCAGTAACATAAGGTATTCACAGGGTGGGCAGGAATGAGTGTAATGGTGGAAGGGTAATCGCCGACGGGGTACATCGCTACTGAGTTTTTCTAACGGGTGATGTTTCGGATTACTTTAATTAATCCATTGTTGATTGGATTTACTTGTTTATTGCCTTTTCTAACCTCTTATTTCTAACGGAAGTATTAGAAATTTAGTGTTAGTTTCTATGGCTGACTATATTTATTGCACTCGGTCCGAGGCTGCGTGTCGATGGCGGATAATGGCATTCATTAAGGAACATAAAGATAAATGAAAAATACTCCCATGCTGGCGACGGCCGTAACGGCGGCCTTACTGTTGAGCGGCTGTGTTGCTCCGGTTCCGAACACCGTGCAGCAAAAGCCAGCGACTTGCTCAGTAGGCGATCCCATGACGCAAACCACGCTGTATTTTGGTCTGAACCGCCCGACGGGACCGGTGATTAGCGCAGCAGAGTGGCAGAGTTTTGTGGATCGGCAAGTGACGCCGCGCTTTAAAGATGGGCTGTCGGTATTTGATGCCAAAGGACAGTGGCTGGGTAATGACGGCAAGCTGGCACGTGAGAACAGCAAAGCGTTGATGCTGGTCCATGCACCGGGCAAGGAAAGTGAAACCAATATTGAGGCGCTGCGTAGCAGCTATAAGCAACAGTTTGCGCAGGATTCTGTGATGCGGGTTGATGCGCCGGTGTGTGTCGCGTTCTGAGGAAGTCCCGGCCCGCAGGCCGGGATACGAGTTTGGCTTACAGCACCAGCCCGGCGATTGCCGCCGAAAGCAGGCTGACCAGCGTTGAGCCGTAGACCAGTTTCAGGCCAAAACGAGAAACCACGTTGCCCTGTCGCTCGTTAAGCCCTTTGATTGCCCCGGCCACGATGCCGATAGAGGCAAAGTTGGCGAAGGACACCAGGAATACCGACAGGATGCCCAGGCCGCGTGGTGTTAGCTCCGCAGCGATTTTCTTCAATTCAATCATTGCCACAAATTCATTGGCTACCAGCTTGGTCGCCATGATGCTGCCTGCCCGCAGCGCATCCGGTGCCGGGATGCCGATTAACCAGGCCAACGGGTAGAATACATAGCCCAGGATCTGCTGGAAGCTGATACCGAACACGGCGGAGAACAGGGCGTTTACCGCAGAAATCAGTGCAATAAAGCCGATCAGCATGGCAGCGATAATCATCGCAATTTTGAAGCCCGCCAAAATGTACTCGCCCAGCATTTCAAAGAAGCTCTGATTTTCATGCAGCTTGCTCAGCTTCAATTCAGGCTCATCGTCCAACTGATAAGGGTTGATGATCGACAAAATGATAAAGGTACTGAACATATTGAGGATCAGCGCTGCAACCACGTATTGCGCATCGATCATCGACATATAGGCGCCAACGATGGACATGGATACTGTCGACATGGCAGTAGCCGCCATGGTGTACATGCGGCGTGGCGAGATATCGCCAATGATGCCCTTATAAGCGATAAAGTTTTCCGATTGTCCGAGCACCAGCGTGCTGACGGCGTTGAAAGACTCCAGCTTGCCCATACCGTTAACTTTGGACAGCAGAGTGCCAACCACACGGATAATCAGCGGTAAAATGCGGAAATGTTGCAAAATGCCGATTAGCGCAGAAATAAAGATTATCGGGCACAAAACCCCCAGGAAGATAAACGCCAACCCGTCTTTGCTCATGCCACCAAACACAAAGTCAGAACCTTGCGCGGCGTATGTCAGCAGCGTCTCAAAGAAGCCAGCGACGTGTCTGATGACGCTAAGGCCACTTTCTGAATGCAGGAAGAAATAGGCGAGGGCACCTTCGATGACCAGAAGCTGAATAATATAGCGCAGGCGGATTTTCTTGCGGTCATTGCTGACTAACAGGGCCAGGGCGATGATCACCACCAGGGCAAAAATAAATTGCAGAATTTGCGGCATAAAGGGTCCGTACAGCTTGCGGGCATGAAAAAAACACATTTAGCCACAGCTTAGCCCTCCTTTCATTAC
Source organism: Serratia proteamaculans (assembly GCF_008830365.1). Classification (GTDB taxonomy): domain Bacteria; phylum Pseudomonadota; class Gammaproteobacteria; order Enterobacterales; family Enterobacteriaceae; genus Serratia; species Serratia proteamaculans. Next base: position 36,327 of record NZ_WBKI01000011.1, read on the forward strand.
CTTAGGTGATAATCGGAATAAAATACTTTCAGTCAGCGAGATAAGTTACCGATTGCCACCCGTGCCCACTGGGTCACAGTTTTTCATAAACCCACACCGCTCCGTATCCGATGCATTTTTTGCGTTGTGACGCGCAAAGCTTCGTCGCTTCCAGGGTTATTGCCTAAAGTAAAGGCCTGGAACCCAATGCTCAGAATGTCCCACGGGTTGCGCTAATAGATTGGTTTATTAAGGATTAACCATGAAAATAGTCTGACATTTTGTCGCAGAAATTCAGCGAAATTTTTTCTCAGGATGAGGAGACCAATGATCGACACCATTTGGGATGAAGAAGAGAAACAACGATTGCAAGAAAGCCACGCCGCGGGCATGACGCTGGAAGTGATGAGCAGTGAATTTGAACGCTCGACCTGGGGAATTGCCGTGCAGCTGCAGAAAATGGGGCTGATTACCGAAGAGCAGGTGGCTGGTTTACCCAGAGCATAGCCGTAAAAAAGCCCGCTGACGCGGGCTTAAGCGAATGAAGAACATATCACTCGATGTTCTGGATCTGCTCACGCATCTGCTCGATCAACACTTTCAGCTCGATGGCGGAAGTGGTGACTTCGGCATTGATGGACTTGGATGCCAAGGTATTAGATTCGCGGTTGAACTCCTGCATCATAAAGTCGAGGCGACGGCCCACGGCTTCTTTCTTCTTCAGGATGTTGTGCGTTTCTTTTACGTGGGCTTCCAGACGGTCCAACTCTTCGGCGACGTCAATACGCTGCGCCATCAACACCAGTTCCTGTTCCAAACGGGTGTTTTCCAGTTGTACCTGAGCTTCTTCCAGCTTGCTGACCAAACGCTCACGCTGCCATTGCAGAATGTTTGGCATCTGGGCCCGTACCTTGATCACTTCGGCGCTAACGCCGTCCAGGCGCTGTTCAATCAGCGCTTTCAGTGCGGTACCTTCGCTTTCGCGAGCAATGATGAAGTCATCCAGTGCCCCGTCCAGCGCCTGCATTAGCTGTGCGCTGATAGCGTCCAGATCCTGCTCCTGGGCAGACATCACGCCTGGCCAACGCAGTACGTCGATAGGATCAATTTCCCCTTCGTCGCTTTGCATTTTTACCCAGTTGGCAGCTTCAACCAGCTGCTTGGCCAGCTTTTCGTTCAGGATCATTGAGCTTTGCGCGCTCGGGTCCAGTTCGAAACGCAGGTTGCATTCCACTTTGCCGCGGGTCAGGCGGCCACGAATACGTTCGCGGATCACCGGCTCCAGGCTGCGGAATTGCTCTGGCAGGCGAATGTAGGTTTCTAGATAGCGTTGGTTCACGGAACGCAGCTCCCAAGCTGCGCTGCCCCATTCACCCTTGATTTCACGCCGGGCGTAGGCTGTCATGCTGCGGATCATTGATGCGTACCCGTAATAGGAAAAGATGGGGCGATTATAGCGTTGGAGATGCGGGCAGGATAGGCATTACGTCACGAAGCCCGTATAATGCGCAGCCAATCGTTGATTAGAAGCCGGAGAGAGCCCATGCGTCCTGCAGGCAGAGCACCACAACAAGTTCGCCCACTGACACTGACCCGTCACTATACCAAACACGCGGAAGGCTCCGTGCTGGTTGAGTTTGGCGATACCAAAGTTTTGTGCACCGCCACGGTAGAAGAGGGCGTTCCGCGCTTCCTGAAAGGTCAGGGCCAGGGTTGGATCACCGCTGAATACGGCATGTTGCCGCGTTCTACCCACAGCCGTAACGCCCGCGAAGCCGCAAAAGGCAAGCAGGGTGGCCGCACGCTGGAAATCCAGCGCCTGATCGCCCGTTCGCTGCGTGCAGCGGTAGATCTGAAAAAACTCGGTGAGTTCACCATCACGCTTGACTGCGACGTCTTGCAGGCCGATGGTGGCACCCGTACCGCGTCTATTTCCGGTGCCTGCGTTGCGCTGGCCGATGCGTTGAATGCGCTGGTGGCTAACGGCAAGCTGAAAGCCAACCCGATGAAAGGGCTGGTCGCCGCAGTTTCTGTTGGTATCGTTAACGGCGAAGCGCTGTGCGATTTGGAGTATGTCGAAGACTCCGCAGCAGAAACCGATATGAACGTGGTGATGATGGAAGATGGCCGCATGATCGAGGTGCAGGGCACCGCCGAGGGCGAGCCGTTCAGCCACGATGAGTTACTGGCGCTGTTGGCGCTGGCTCGAGGGGGCATCGATACCATCTTCCAGGCGCAGAAAGCGGCGCTGGCAGACTAATTATTAAGGCGACTCAAGGGTCGCCTTTTTTACGCCCGGCGATCGGGCGGCAGTATTAACAGATCTAACCGACCAGACGAGGAGAAGCAGCAATGAAAGCCTATCAGCGCCAGTTTATCGAGTTCGCGCTTAACAAGCAGGTATTGAAATTCGGCGAGTTCACCCTGAAATCCGGTCGTACCAGCCCGTATTTCTTTAATGCCGGCCTGTTTAATACCGGGCGTGATCTCGCGCTGTTAGGGCGTTTCTATGCCGAAGCGCTGGTGGATTCCGGTATCGAGTTCGACCTGCTGTTTGGCCCAGCCTACAAAGGGATCCCGATCGCGACCACCACAGCCGTCGCGTTGGCAGAGCACCATGAGCGCGATGTGCCGTACTGCTTTAACCGTAAAGAAGCCAAGACCCATGGTGAGGGTGGCACGCTGGTAGGCAGCCCGCTGCAAGGCCGAGTGATGTTGGTAGACGACGTTATCACTGCAGGTACAGCGATCCGTGAATCAATGGAAATCATTGGCGCCGGCGGCGCGCGGCTTGCCGGGGTGCTGATTTCCCTCGATCGTCAGGAGCGCGGCCGTGCGGATATTTCGGCCATTCAGGAAGTTGAGCGTGATTATCACTGTAAGGTGATTTCCATCGTGACGCTGAAGGATTTGATTGTTTATCTGGAAGAGAAACCGGAAATGGCGGATCACCTGGCGGCGGTTCGCGCTTATCGCGAGCAGTACGGGGTTTAACGCGGGATTTACTATGCCGGGCGCACCAAATGCACCCGGCATAGGGTTTATTGCAGCTGTGCCGCCAACAGTGGCCAGCGGCCATCAAATTCTTGCGTTGGGCGGTAGCGGAATTCGGAGCGTACGTAGCGTGACAGCATGCCTTCACAGAACGCCAGTAACTGGCTGGCCAGCAGCGTTTCATCCACGATAAAGCCTTTTCCTTCCCGCAGTTTGCGTTCTTTCAACACCTGACGCAGCTGCGCCTCGATGCGTTCAAACAGCTGGTTGATTCGCCCCTGCAGTCGATCTTGCTCAAACATTAATGCATGACCGGTCATGATACGCGTCAGGCCCGGGTTGCGTTCGGCAAACCCCAGTACCAGTAACAGAATCAACCGCAGGCGGTTAAATGTCTCTTTCTCATCCTGCAGGATTAGGTTGATGCGCGTGATCAGGCTGTCTTCAATAAACTCGATCAGGCTGTCGAACATCCGTGTCTTGCTGGGAAAGTGCCGGTACAGTGCAGCTTCGGAGACTCCGACGTTAGCGGCAAGTTTAGCGGTGGTAATACGTTGGCTGCCGTCGCTGGATTCCAGCATCTGAGCTAATGCCTGCAGTATTTCCTCGCGCCGGTTCCTTTTGATTTTTTCTTTTTCTGCCATGTCTGATTAGACCCTTGCTAAAACTGCTTAGACTTTCGAAAACCCGGGCACCGGCCGCTGCAGAGATATCTCTGTGCGGCTTATGTGATAGCTTTTTTACGATGCTGGGGTCAGCGGCCTTAACGACCTGTATTCTCCGCGCGCCCTGGTCTGCGCTGAAATCGTAGCCGGCCAAACCTAGCCGTAGAGCTGTCCTTCTCTCTGGGGTGGCAAGATTTCAGGTGACGTTTCCCTGTCGGCAATCGGGTATCGCTTAGTGGCGGCCGGAGTGACCAAAACCACCGGCACCACGTTCGCTGCTGTCGAACTCTTCAACCAGATTGAACTCAGCTTGTACCACCGGCACAAATACCATCTGTGCGATACGTTCACCGGGTTCAATAGTGAAGGATTTTTGACCGCGGTTCCAGACGGAAACCATCAGTTGACCCTGATAATCGGAATCGATCAGGCCGACCAGGTTGCCCAGTACGACGCCGTGTTTATGGCCCAGACCGGAACGTGGCAAGATTACTGCCGCAAGATCGGTATCTGCGATGTGAATAGCCAGGCCGGTAGGCAGTAGCGTAGTTTCACCCGGTGCCAGTTCAACGGCGCTGTCCAGACAGGCGCGCAGATCCAGGCCGGCAGAGCCTGGGGTGGCGTAGGTTGGTAATGGGAAATCCTGTCCGATACGTGGGTCGAGGATTTTAACGTCGATTTTTTTCTTCATAACGGCTGACTATCTCGTCTATTAAACGTTGGCCAAGGAGTGCCTTGTCGCTCAGCGCCAGGCGCTTTTCTCCATCCTGCCAAAAAAGGTGCAAGGCATTGGTGTCACTGTTAAACCCATGCTCTGCAAGCGATACATCATTAGCGCAAATTAAATCCAGTTTCTTACGCGCCAGTTTTTGTCGCGCGTATTCTTCCACATTCTGGGTTTCGGCGGCAAACCCCACGACAAAGGGGCGATTTTTGGTCATTGCGGCAACGCCGGCAACGATATCGGGGTTTTTTACCATTTTGAGGATGATTTCATCACCCTGTTTTTTAATTTTTTCATCGGAAATCTGCTCGGCACGGTAGTCGGCCACGGCAGCACAGGAAATAAAAATATTCTGCGCAGCAGCGCGTTGCTGCACCGCTTGCTCCATTTCCAACGCGCTGACGACGTCAACCCGGGTGACCCAGGGTGGCGTTGGCTGGTTGACTGGCCCCGCGATCAACGTGACCTGTGCACCCCGTGCTGCGGCGGCACGGGCGATGGCAAAGCCCATTTTACCTGAGCTGTGGTTGCTAATGAACCGCACCGGATCCAAGGCTTCGCGCGTCGGGCCGGCGGTGAGCATAATCTTTAAATGTTGCAGATCTTGTGGCGTAGAGAAATGGCTGTTCGCCAGTTCGACAATTTCCAGCGGATCGAGCATGCGCCCCGGGCCGATGTCACCACAGGCCTGGCTGCCGCTGTCTGGTCCCCACAGCAGCATACCGCGTGCCTGCAGAGTGCGCAGGTTGGCCTGAGTCGCGACGGCGCGGTACATCTGTTGGTTCATGGCGGGCGCGGCGGCGATCGGTGCCGCCGTGGCCAGGCAAAGGGTAGTCAGCAGATCGTTGGCCATGCCGGCTGCGACGCGTGCCAGCAGATCGGCGGTAGCCGGAGCCAGGATCACCAGGTCTGCCCATTTACCGAGTTCGATATGGCCCATCGCCGCTTCGGCGGCGGGATCCAGCAGATCGTCTGAGACCGGATAACCGGAAACGGCCTGCAGAGTCAGCGGCGTAATAAAGGCTTTCGCCGCGTTGGTCATTACCACACGCACTTCCGCGCCTCTGTCACGCAGGCGGCGTACCAGTTCCGGGCATTTGTAGGCGGCGATGCCGCCACTGATGCCAAGCACAATATGTTTGCCGGAAAGTCCCGTCATCATGATTGTCCGATTGAATCCGAAAGATGTGCCATTTTAGCATAACCGCCAGACAGGTGAGCGATTCTGCTGAGTCTGCAGTGCGTTACATTGTGCTTTGCGCAGTACTTCGCAATGTTATCAAACACCTGTCGTTGACCTCTCCGCTGCGTGGCATGCTGTGGCGTTTTCAGGGGGGCGATGATGAGCAGTCAGGTAATCACCTTGTGGCCGGATATGCTGGCACCACGGGAAAAATTATTACGTTACGGTGCGCCGGCGTTGTCTGATGCGGAGCTGCTGGCCATTTTTCTGCGCACCGGTTTTCCCGGTGTACATGTCATGCAACTGGCTGAGCAACTGTTGGAGCAGTTTGGCTCGCTGTCTCACCTGATGTCGGCGGAGCATTCAGTTTTTTGCAGCCATAAAGGGCTGGGTACTGCCAGCTACGCTCAATTGCAGGCAATTTCCGAGTTGGCGTTCCGCTTCTTTTCCAGCCATCTGGCGCAGGAAAATGCCATGCTTAACCCCAGGATGACCCAGCATTATTTGCAAAGTTTGCTGGCACATCATGAACGGGAAGTGTTTTTGGTATTGTTTTTAGACAATCAGCACCGTGTTATTCGCCATCAGGAGATGTTTGCTGGTACCATCAGCAGCGTTGTCGTATACCCGAGAGAAATTGTGCGCGAAGCGTTGAAGGCTAATGCGGCCGCCATTATTCTGGCGCATAATCACCCCTCGGGTATGGCTGAACCCAGTCATGCCGATCGTTTGATAACCGAGCAAGTGGTTAATGCCTGCCTGTTATTGGAAATCCGAGTGCTCGATCATTTGGTGATAGGTCGGGGTGAATGTGTCTCTTTTGCCGAGCGCGGATGGCTTTAAGCGATTTTTTCGCGATCCTTATGGGATCTTTAGCTGTTCGGGACTTGAGCACTTACGCTTCAGAGCGTATACTACGCCACCTTTGAGAATCTTGGGTTTGGCGTAAGAGCCTATCTCAGCAGGTTTCTAACCTGATGTGTGGTTTCTAACCTGATGACGAGAGTCTCCTCAGTATGAAGTTTGCTGAGATGGGCTCTAAAAGCCTGACGAGGCGGCCATACTCTATACGAAGCTCGAGCTGATTTGATTTTTGGAGAATAGACATGTCACGAGTCTGCCAAGTTACTGGCAAGCGCCCGGTGAGCGGTAATAACCGTTCCCACGCAATGAACGCGACCAAACGCCGTTTTCTGCCGAACCTGCACTCACACCGTTTTTGGGTTGAGGCTGAGAAGCGCTTTGTAACGCTGCGTGTATCTGCTAAAGGTATGCGTGTTATCGATAAGAAGGGTATTGAGACGGTCTTGGCCGATCTGCGTACCCGTGGTGAGAAGTATTAAGGAACTGCATCATGGCTAAAGGTGTTCGCGAGAAGATCAAGCTGGTTTCTTCTGCTGGTACTGGTCACTTCTATACCACCACGAAGAACAAGCGTACTAAGCCGGAAAAATTGGAACTGAAGAAATTCGATCCAGTTGTCCGCCAGCACGTGATCTACAAAGAAGCTAAAATTAAATAATTTTAGTGGATTAATAAAAACCCGGCCTCGGCCGGGTTTTTTGCGTTATAAGAGTAGAAAACCGACAGGAGAGCGCCAGATGCCTGAATTACCAGAAGTTGAGACCAGCCGCCGCGGTATTGAACCTTACCTTGTTGGCCATAGCATTCAGTATGCCGTGGTACGCAATGCGCGTCTGCGTTGGCCGGTTTCCGAGCAAATTCTGGCGTTGAGCGACCAGCCGGTACTCAGTGTGCAACGCCGCGCCAAGTATTTGCTGATTGAACTGGCGAGCGGCTGGATTATCGTTCACCTGGGGATGTCAGGCAGCCTGCGGATGTTGGCCGAAGAGGCCGAGGCCGGTAAACACGACCACGTCGATCTGGTGATCAGCAACGGTATGACGCTGCGTTACACCGATCCGCGCCGCTTTGGCGCCTGGTTATGGTGTGACGATCTGGCGAGCAGTAACGTGCTGGCCCACCTGGGGCCGGAACCACTGAGTGACGCTTTTACCGGTGCCTACCTATACGAAAAATCGCGTAACAAGCGCACGCTGATCAAACCCTGGTTGATGGATAACAAGCTGGTGGTGGGGGTGGGCAATATCTACGCCAGTGAATCGCTGTTTACCGCCAGGATCCTGCCTGACCGTCCTGCGGGGTCGCTGAGTAAAGTGGAAGCTGAAGTGTTGGTGGAAACCATTAAGGCGGTATTGCTGCGCTCTATTGAGCAAGGCGGCACCACGCTGCGTGATTTCCTGCAATCGGACGGCAAGCCGGGGTATTTCGCGCAGGAACTGCAGGTGTATGGTCGGGCGGGCGAGCCTTGCCGCGCATGTGGCACGCCGATTGAATCCGCCAAGCACGGGCAGCGCAGCACTTTCTTCTGCCGACGCTGCCAGCGCTGATTATTGCGCGGCGAGTTTTTCGAACAGGGCCTGGGTGACCACCGCCGGCAGGAAAGGGGCGATGTCACCACCATGGCGCGCCACTTCTTTCACCAGCGAGGAAGAGATAAACGACCACTCTTCGGAAGGCATCAGGAACACGCTTTCCAGCGTCGGCATCAAATGGCGATTCATGTTGGCCAACTGCAGCTCATATTCAAAATCAGATACCGCACGCAGACCGCGAACCAGAATATTGGCATTCTGATGGGTTGCAAAATGCGCCATCAGTTCACTGAACCCCAGCACTTCTACATTATCCAGATGCGATGTCACCTGGCTGGCTAAAGCTACGCGCTCTTCCAGTGTGAACAGCGGTTTTTTACTCGGGCTGGCGGCTATCGCCAAAATGACGTGATCGAACATCAGTGACGCACGGGTTACCAAATCCAGGTGGCCGTTGGTCATGGGATCGAAAGTACCGGGATAGATGGCTTTACGGGTCATGATTCACTTCTCTGAATAGTTGCGGCCCAATGCCCAGAGTGCGGCATATTTATTGAAGGTATATTGCGCGTTGACCACCGCTAACAGCAACCCCTGTTTGCCGTCCAGGAAGCCGGCACGCAGCAACCAGGTTTTGCAGAAGGCACCGAGGGTATGGGTCAGAATCGAGAGATAGCCGCAGCGCTTACCGGCCTGATGGCGTTGATTGGCCCATTCTTCGGCATAACGCAGCTGTTTACGCTGGAAGGCAAAAAAGTCGCGGCAGGTCAGGTGCAGCAGATCGCCGCTAAGAGGCACCACTTTCACCCCGTTGATCGTGAGCGACTCGTGCACCAGATTGTCGTTATAGCGATAGCGCTGGTTGGCGTACAGCCGATTGACTCGGTCAGGATACCAGCCGCTGTGACGCATAAAACGCCCGAGGAACAGATTGCGGCGCGCGCAGCTGTAGACTTGATTATCGTCCGGAGCGGTCAGCGTTTGTTCAATTGATTGGCGCAGTTCTGGTGTAACGCGTTCGTCGGCGTCGATCATCAGAATATAGTCGTGGCTGGCGTAACTTTGCGCCAGTTGGCGTTGTTTGCCAAATCCCTGCCAGTCGACATGGGTGAATACTTTGGCGCCCAGACTTTCGGCTACGGCGACGCTGTCATCCTGGCTGCCTGAATCCAGTATGACGATTTCGTCTGCCCAGGCTACGGAGCGCAGGCAGTCCGGCAGCAGCCCGGCTTCGTTCTTGGCGATAATCACTACCGACAGGCTTTTGCGGGCGCTCATTTAATGGCTCCGAGGTGGCAGGTGCGGTTCTAACAGTTGCAGCAGGCGCTGCAGCGCTCCCTGATTTTGATACAGCACTTCTACCGCGTGGCGGCCGTAATAGCGGCGATAGTCTTCGTCGGTGAGCAACGTAGCCACTTCCTTGACCAACGACTCCTCGTCGGTCACGGTGATCAACCCTTCGGCCTGCGACAGCTTGGCGCAGATATCCTTGAAGTTGAAGGTATGCGGTCCCATTAGTACCGGAATGGCGTGTGCAGCGGCTTCCAGCGGGTTATGTCCACCGCGCTCCACCAGACTGCCACCAACAAAGGCCAGATCGGCAATGCCATACAGCAGCATCAGTTCGCCCATGGTATCGCCGATCACCACCTGGGTGCTGCCGGAAGGGATTTCACCGTTGCTGCGCAGGGTGTAGCTGAAGCCGGCTTTTTGCACCAACTCTTTAGCGGTAGGGAAGCGTTCAGGGTGACGTGGCACCAGGATCAGCAGCAGGTCAGGGTGTTTTTCCAGCAGTTTGCGATGCGCGGCCAGTAGAATGCTTTCTTCACCTTCGTGGGTGCTGGTGGCGATCCACACTGGCCGACGCGGCGCCCATTGGCGGCGTAACGTGATGGCGCGTGCAGCCAGCTCTGGCGTAACGGAAATATCGAATTTCAGGCTGCCGGTCACCGTCAACTGTGAGCGTTTTAGGCCAAGTTCGACAAAACGTTCGCCGTCTTCCTGGTTTTGCGCGGCGATCAGGGTAATGCGGCGCAGCATATCGCGGACAAAACCGCCGATTTTTTTGTAGCCGGCGGCAGAACGGGCGGAAAGCCGGGCGTTGGCAATCACCAGAGGGATCTGACGCTGGTGCAGGGCGTTAATCAGATTGGGCCACAGCTCGGTTTCCATGATGATGACCAGCTTGGGATTCACCTGATCCAGGAAGCGGCGCATGGAGCCAGGCAGATCATAAGGCAGATAAACATGATGAACGTCTTTACCGAAGGCGGACTGCACGCGTTCTGAACCAGTCGGCGTCATGGTGGTCACAGTAATCGGTAAATAGGGGTAACGGTGGCGCAGTGCGCGGACCAACGGGATGGCGGCCAGCGTTTCACCCACGGAGACGGAATGCAGCATGATGCCGCCCGGTACGACTTTTCCGGCGCAGAAGCCATAGCGTTCTGCCCAGCGTTTACGGTAGGCTGGAGCTTTGCGGCTGCGCAACAGTAAGCGGAGCCAGATCAGGGGTTGGATGAGGTAGAGTAGTACCTGATATAAACGCAGCAACATTCTATCAATTTCATTTATATGGGTTATTCAGAATAGTACCATAACTGGAAGGGAAAGGCGCTAATTTGGTAACCTTGGGTGTCAGTTTCAGACAACAGGCGAGAGATTTCGCTGATAGGCTTGGAATGAAGAATATTTTAATTATTCGCCGTGACAATATTGGCGATCTTGTTTGTACCACTCCGCTGATCGAAGGGGTGAAAATTGCCTATCCGGATGCCAAACTTTATCTGTTAATCAATAAAGTCAGTCAGGATGTTGTTAAAAATAACCCGCACCTCGAAAAGGTCTTCGTCTATAAAAAGGCAAAGCACAAGGCGAAAAATGAAACCACGCTGGGGGTTTATTTCGAGCGTTTGATGATTTTCCTTAAGCTGCGTAAAATAAAGTTTGATGCGGCGATCCTGGCCAACCCGGTTCCCTGCAAGTACAGCCTGCGCTTGGCAAAAATGGCGGGGATCGACAATATTATTGGCGCAGACTTGGGCACGCCTGATATTCATCATCCTTTTCGTAAGGAGAATTTCAGCGGCAAGCATCAGGTAGAGCATACCTACAGCTACCTTTCGGCCATCACCGACCAGCGTATTCCCATCCCCCCGGTGCGGGTGTACCTGACGGCTGAAGAGCGCCAGCAGGCGGCGCAGCGTCTGCAACAATGCCTGCCGCAGGTCGAGCGAGTTTTTGCGGTTCATATCAGCAGTCGCAGTCCTAAGCGGCGTTGGCCGATCGAGCGCTATGCCGAAATTATCAATCGTTTACTCGCCGATAAGAACACGGCGGTGCTGATTTTCTGGTCGCCGCAGGGTACGCTAACGCCGGATGATATTGGCGATCAGAAACGCGCAGAGCAGTTATTGGCGCTTTGTCAGAACGAGCGTGTGGCGTTGTACCCAACGGCGTCGGTGCGTGAATTACTTGCCGGTTTTGATTTATGCGACAGAGTGTTGTGCAGCGACGGCGGGCAGATGCATCTGGCCGCGGCGCTGAATAAAGACATGGTGGTATTCTTTGGCGATACTGATAAAGAATCCTGGCATCCATGGTCTGGACGTTATCACATTCTGCAAACCGAATCGGGTGACTGTATTGATGTGCCCGTCGACGATGTCTGGCAGAAAATTCAGGCATTCAATTAATTAAATATAAGGCAGGGTTCCCTGCCTTATTTATTTCTTGAGCGCCAAATACTGCTGACAAATAGGATTTAGCCCATAGCCCAACAGTTGCTGATGATTAATCTCTGGTGGATTGGCATAAATTTCCGCCATTTTTTCCGCCAGTGACTTTTCATTAAGTTCCGCCAGCGCGTTATCCATTCCCGCTTTTTCCAGAATTTCTGCAGGCCCGCCGGGGCAACGGGTGCTGACCACCGGAGTACCACAGAGCAGCGCTTCCACCAGCACGTTACCAAAGCCTTCGCTGTCGGAGCTAAGTACCAGCAGTGATGCGTGCCGAATAAACGGATAAGGATTGGCCTGAAAGCCGAGGAACAGTACTCGGTCTGCGATACCCAACTGGTTTGCCAGCTGTTTCACTTCTCCCACGTTGGCTTCGCTGCCGGTGCCGATCAGCGCCAGCGGTGCTTGTATGCCCGATTGGGCATAGGCCTTCAACAGCCGATCGTGCCGTTTGTGCGGATGAAAGCGCCCGACGTGCACCAGATAATCTTTACCTGCCAGTTCACAGGGTTCCGCCGCCTGCTGCTCGATGGCAGCAATATCAAACGGATTGTTGATCACCGCCAATCGGTTTGGGCGGATCGGCAAGTTCTGCTGCAAGTCGTTGCCCACGGCTTGTGAGACGGCAACGATATTCCTGCCTTGGTAAACCTGGGCGATTTTCCGTTGTTTCAACCAACGATCCAGCCCCTTGCGATGGCCCAGATAGGAGGTCGACAGGATACCGTGAATGCAGAACCACAGTCGGTCTGACGTGAGCAACTTGCTGCGGCTGACGATGCGATCGGTTTTATGCAGGTTGGAGAACACCAAATCATAGGCACCCTGTTGGCGCTCATTGTCGGCGATCGCCCGATCCAGTGCGGCGGCGCGGCGTGACAGTTCGGTCAGTTTGCGCCATGGTGAGCGACTATGGTCCGCGACCACCTGATAGTGAATGCCTGTGGGGATCGGATAGTTACAGACATCGCGCAATGAAATCAGGCCGACGTCATGACCCATTTGCTGCATTCCCTGGCACAGGGTCAGCACCACTTTTTCAGCGCCTCCGCCAGGCAGGCCGTCGATAATCATCAGAATACGCATAGTTAATCCAGCAGCCGGTTATAAAGGGAGATCAGCTGTTCCGACAGGTGTGCCGGGGTAGCCGACATAATACGCAATCTTGCTGCCTCGCCCATGGCGGAGCCCAAAGCCTGGCGCGGTAGCGCGGTGATCGCTGCGATCAGCGCGGGGACATCAAGGGCATCGGTCACGAAGCCATTTTCCCCCTGGGTGATAAATTCCGAGCCGCCGCAGGTGGTGCTGGTAATGACCGGCAGTCCGCAGGACATCGCTTCCAGGATGACGTTGGGAAACGGATCGTACAGTGTAGGCAGCAACAGTGCGTCGGCAGCCTGATAGAACGGCAGCGTTTGTTTTTGCACGCCCATAAACCGTAGCCGGTCGCTGCAATCCAGCGACTGGGCCAGCGCCTGATAACGTTTTTCAGCCTTATCCTTACCCACCACCAACAGATAGCTATCGGTCGCTGCAACGGCACGGATGGCGGCGGCCAGCCCTTTACGTTCAAAACCTGAACCGACAAAAATCAGGCAGTGCGCCTGCTGCGGGATCTGGTATTGCTGACGTAGTTGCTGGCGCAGTTCGGCATTGGCGGGCAGGAACTTTTGATTATCAATGGCGTTGTAGATCACCGTGATTTTATCGGCCGGTACTCCGAAGTCATCGATGATTTCCTGTTTGATCATTTCTGCATTGCAGATGACGGCTTTCAGCTCTGGTGCGGCGTACATCGCCCGTTCCGCACACATCACGTAACGGTGATAACGATTGGAGAACAGCCACTTGCGACGCCATTCCGGTAGCAGGCGCGCCCGCTGCAGTAACCAGCGGCGATGGACGCCATCACCGGCACGGTAAATATCACAGCCGGGAATGCGCTCATGGCTCTGCACCAGATCGAAGTTTTCTTTCTGCCATAACGCTCTGGCTGCCTCGGCAAAGCCGCGTTCACGGCTGATGCGACCGAATTTTAGCGGATTACACAGGTGGATATGCCAGTTTGGATTGGCGTCACCCTGCCATTCGCGGGTGATAACGTTCAGATCGAGGTCCTGCTGTTCCAGCGCCTCAAGGGCGCGTGAGACGAAACGCTCAGCTCCACCGTCCGGGCGGTACTTTTGGCGAACGATCGCCAAACGAAATGCTTTCATGCCAGCGTGCTCCGCGCGGCTGCAATCACCGCGTCTGTAGGAATAAGGTCCAGATAACGTTCATCGGTGCCGGTATTGATGGCGTCCGGATCGGGTAAGTCGCCGTAGTCTCCGGCCCATATCACCTTGCCAATGACCTGCCAGGGGCGCCAGAACACCAGCTTGGAAGGGCCAAACAGAGCGATGCAGGGGGTCTGCAGCGCAGCGGCCATGTGCATAGGCACCGAATCTACACCGATAAACAGTTTAGCGTGGTCGATCAGGGCGGCCAGTTGTCGTAGTGTCAGTTGGCCGGCCAATGAAACTACGTCCTGCGGCGGACAGAGCGCCAGAATGCGCTCCACCATTTCACGTTCTTTTGCGTCCGGCCCGGAAGTGATCACCAACTGGTGGCCATCGGCCTGCAGTGCGCTGATGGTGGCCGCCATTTTTTCTTCGCTCCAGCATTTGAAGAACCAGCGGGAGGTGGGTTGTACCACAATAAAATCGCCGGTAATGCTTTGCTGCTGTAACAATTGTTCGCAGGCCTGCCAGTCCTGCTGCGAGTAGCTCATGGTCACCTGCTGGCTGAGGGCTGACAGGCCGAGCGGTTGCAACAGCGACAGATTCTGTTCAACCGTATGCAACCGGCCGTGATCGCTCACCGGCACCAACTGCGTATGACAATAGCGCCATAAGAAACCCTGCCGTTTGGGAAAATCGAAACCCAGACGAATACGCGCGCCGGTTAGCTTGGCGAGGAGGGCGCTGCGCCACTGATCGGCAAGATTGACCACCAGATCGTAACTTTGTGCTTTGAGCTGGCGGATCAGGTTAAGCTCATGGTGCAGGTGCGCTTTCGTCCCCTGCTTTTTCCACTGACGATCGATAACAAAGATATTCGACAGCGCCGGGTGGCTGGCCAGCATCTCCTGAGTTTCTTTATACAACAGTACGTCGATCTGCGCCTGCGGGTAGTTTTGTTGCAGGGTATTGATGACCGGTGTGATCAGCAACATATCGCCATGATGGCGAAGTTTAACGATCAAAATACGCTGTATCGAGGGATCAGGAGCTAGGGCTGGCGCGTCGTTCATCATGAGTCGCTTTCTGGGAAACCAATCTTTGATTCTAAATGACCCGATCGCATGTGGCTACTGTTGCTCGGTTTTCTTGCGGTGAAGTGAAAAAATAGTCTGGGGGAGTGACAAAAGGCCTTCAACGTTGTCCAAACCAGGCAACAAAGTCGTTTGCCCTGGCGAAACGCCCTGCGTAACATAATGCATTCTATTGATATCAGGCTCGATATTTATGACTAAACCGGCGTTTCTCATCACCATTGATACCGAAGGCGATAATTTGTGGCAAAACCACGATCGCATTTCGACCGAAAACACGCGCTTTTTGCCGCGCTTTCAGACGCTGTGTGAGAAATATGGCTTTAAGCCGGTGTACCTCACCAACTATGAAATGGCGGTGGATGCAGAATATGTCGAGTTTGCCCGTGATGTGATAGCCCGTGGCTGCGGGGAGGTGGGGATGCACCTGCATGCCTGGAACAGCCCACCGCTGACGCCATTAACTGGCGACGACTGGCGGCATAAGCCCTATCTGATCGAATACCCGGTCGATCAAATTCGCGCCAAGGTCGATCATATGACCAAATTGCTGGAAGACAGCTTCCAGACCAAAATGCTCAGCCATCGCGCCGGGCGCTGGGCGTTTAATGAATACTATGCGGCCTTGCTACTGGAATATGGTTATCAGGTGGATTGTTCGGTGACGCCGCGCGTTAACTGGCAATACTCACCGGGCAACCCGCAGGGCAACGGCGGCACCGACTATCGCCACTTCCCATCGCAGGCCTATTTTATCGATCCGGAAAATATCGCCAGGGCGGGCTCCTCATCGCTACTGGAAGTGCCTATGAGTATCCAGTATAAGCATTCGGCGCTGATGAATACGCTAAAGCAGGGTTACGATAGCCTGCGTGGCAAACGGCGCTCACCGTCGGTTAACTGGCTGCGGCCAAGCGGCGGCAATCTGGAAAAAATGAAGTTGGTGGCTGAGCGCTGTCTGGCTCAGGGCCATGACTACGTTGAATTTATGCTGCACTCGTCCGAGTTTATGCCCGGCGGTAGCCCGACCTTTAAAACGCAGCAGGATATCGAAGTGTTATATCGTGATTTGGAGCAGCTTTTTGCCTGGCTGCAGCAGCGCACGGTGGGCATGACGCTGGCCGAGTATTATCAACTTAAAGTGAACTGACATGTCGAAAAAATGGAAAATTAAGGTCGCGGATTGGTTTTTACGGCGCTATACAGCAAAGTCCGGCCGCTTTCAGGACAAAGCGACTTTCGACAGTCGGCTTCAGTTTGACAATATTGTCATCTATTCCACCACGGCGCTGGGTGACTTTATGTTCAATACCCCGGCGCTTCGCGCGATGCGAGAACGCTACCCTGATGCACATATCACGTTGGTAGTGCACAAAAAAAATCAGGAGTTAGTGGAGAATGGTCGCTATTACGATCGGGTGGTGTATTGGGACAGCAAAATCAAAACCATGCGCCCGCTGTTAAAATCGTTGCGCGAACATCGACCAGATTTGGCATTGATCCTGCACTCACATCTGCCGTATGACATTATCAGTGCGGTCTTGTCCGGGGCTAAATACATTATCAGGGATAACTACAGTTCTGGTATTTGCGGGCTTGAACCCTGGTTGACCAACTATATTTTTCATTACTACGGCCACTTTATTCGCCGCAAGTTGGAGCTGATTTCCATCCTGGGCTGCCGTAGTGACGATCCCACAATGGAAATTCCAGTGTCTTACCAGGCGGGCGTCAAAAGCAGTGAGCACTGTACTATTGGATTCCAGTTAGGCGCCTCTACTGAGTCACGTTGTTGGCCTGTCTCACATTTTGCCCGGCTGGCCGACGAACTGGTGGCTAAACAGGGCAATGTACGCATAGTACTGATTGGCGGGCCTTTTGATGAAGGGAAAGCACAACAATTCCTGAGTCAGGTTAGTCCTGAAACCCAGGCATGCATCGACAACCAGATTGGTAAAACGGGGTTGCAAGGGCTGTTGACGCTGATCGACAGCTTCCACGTGTTGGTAACCGGCGATACCGGGCCATTGCACCTGGCGGTGGCGCTGAAGGTCAAAACCATTAGCCTGTTTGTCACCGCGGATTCGCGTTCTACCGGGCCGATTCAGGATCTGGAGCTACATCGAATCGTTCAGGTTTCCCGTACCGGATACACCATGCCACTGGAAGCGGAAAGCCCGATGGGGGTGATCCAACCACAGCGCATTTACGCTGAAGTCGTGGATCATCTGTCGTTAGATAAAGCGCAGGTTTAGCGCTTTTTCAACCGCCAGCGGATTTTTGACAGCCAGGTGTCCACCCAGGCGTAACGCATTTGTCGGACTTTTTTACGCGGTACGCCGCTGTTGCTGCATACGTCAGCAAGACGCCGAAATCTATACCGTGCTTCTGGCGGGTAATAGTAATAACCGTACAATACCTTCGACATACCTTTCACTTCAGAGAAACAGTTGGCGAGCATTAACGCTGCCAACTGTCGTAGTGATTCATCACCCGGATGCTGGTCGATAAAGAGCAGCATTTTGTCGATAGCAAACTGCATATCTTCAATGTCTTTAGCTTTGACATTACGGGTAATTCCCTGGCTGTTGTCACGGTAAAAATAGAGCACGTGATCGAGATGAGCAATTTTCTGGGTTTTGAAATACTGGAAAGGGGTGAAAATCACGTCTTCATAACGCCTGCCATTTTCAAATGACTCTCCTTCCAACAGTGATCGCCTGTAGATACGACTCCAGAGATGCCACATCGAGTGAGCAAATAATGGGGTTAGGCAGGACAAGCCAAGACTCGCGAAATCATAAGTGTTGCGACGAGCTGTCGTATCGGCGGGTTGTGTTGGTGGAACGTCGGTAAACTTCTGATAATTAAAATCGATAAGGTCATCTTCATCGGCAACCAACAGTGGCCGTAGAATGGCCAGATAGTCATTACTCAGCAAATCATCGCCATCTAGGAAGGTAATAAAGCGCCCTCGTGCGTGACGAAGCCCGACGTTGCGGGCATAGGCGATACCGCCATTTTTCTGCGAGATAAACGTCACATGCGGATGTTGGCGCTCCGCCAGTAATTGGCGGACCCGTTCGGCAGAAGTATCTGTTGAACCGTCATCAATGATGATCACTTCAATATCATCAGCGATCTGGTTGAACAGCGAGCTCAGGCTGGCGACAACAAAATTTTCGTTATTGTAAAAAGGTACAATAAAGCTGAGCAGATGCGGCGACGAAACCATGTTTTTCAATTCTCGGATACTGGCGTTTTTTTCACTGACAGCACGCTGAGGATAATCGCCAGGCAGAAAATCGCCGTGGCTTCCGTGCTGAAGAAGATAACGTCGCTGAGCCCGTAAACAAACAGGCTGAATGTGACCCCCAGTAGCAACGCATTGCGGTAGGGCTTAAGTGAGGAAACGAATAAACCGATGTAGAGCGCCAGTAAAAATAGCATGCCCCAGACACCTTTGAGTGAGTAGGTTTCCAACAGTTCGTTATGCAGATGCACGTTGATATAAGGCAAGACACCAGCCAGATGAGGCTCGTGCGCAACTATGGCGAGGATTTCGGCACCCCGTTGTTCTGCGGATTGTCCTAGTGGTGCTTGCGAACCGGTGCGTATTGCGACGATCTGCATGGAGACTCTGGAAATAATCGAGTTCTCGGTCTGTGGTTGATTGATTAGCCGCAAATCAGTCTGGAATGCTGTAATACGTTGTTCTATCTGTGCTTTAAAAAAGAAACCGCTGGCGAGAAGCAATAGCGGCACGGAGGCCATCAGCAAAATTTTGTGTTTATGAGAAATCAGGTTTTTCGTTGCCAATATCGATAAAGCTACCGCAACTGGGTAAACCAGCATCGCTGCCCGCGTTCCAGTGAGTACCAACGTGGAGAAGGTGACCAGGAAGCCTAAAATATATAGTGGGATACGATATTTCGTCCGTAACATCAGTATTGCTTGCAGCACCACCAGGTTGATGGCGGTAATCAGATAGGCAGCAACAGTGGCACGATCGAAGTTGATCTCTATGCGTGGAATATCCAACCACAACCCCTGATAAAGCGAGTAGCCGTTGACGGCGACACCGGTGGCCAGTGCGACGATGATAAACGCGCGTTGCATGCAAAGTCGCTCATTTAATGCAATCAACAGGATGAAGGCAGTGGCGATCTGTAATTTACCGGTCGACATATAGGAGCGGTAAATGTTGATGTAGTCACCGGGTTGTTTGAAGTGGTTCATCCAGAAAATAGTCGCCATACCCACGCAAAAAAACAGCAAAGGCAGAATTAAATTACGTTTATTTTTAAAAAAATATCTTAAATTCAAGCAGACAGCGATGAAGGAAATATAGCTGGAAATATAGAAAATATTGCGTCCAGTAGCTGAACCGAAAGGAATGGTGCAAAAAGCGATCGCGCAACCCAAATAGATGAGGTAACTGAAGGCAGGATGGGGTGTGGTCTCTTTTAATAGCATGGGACTAGGTTTCCAGCTCACATTATGGTTGGCTAATAAAGGATTTCAGTGCGTCATCAAACTCGGTCTTGAACATAGCGTAGCTGAAATGTTCGACCGGGTAATGTTGCGCATTTTGACTCATATTTTGATAGATTTCCGGCACCATCAGCCTTTCCACCGCATCCGCACATTCAAGATGTGACAGCAACTTGGGCGTTACCAGGGTATCGCTAAGCGGATCGTAGACATCATGTGGGAAATCCACTTTGATACCGGTCAAGCGTTGATGTTCTTCAATCGTCACCGAGGGTGTCAGGCCAATGCCGCAGTGTCCGTCTTGAATCACCTCTGGCTGGCCATCGACCTGTGGGAAAATCACTGGTACGCCAAAATACAGCGCTTCCATACAAGATAAGCCGAAGGGCTCGGTGATCGGCGTGCTCATGTAGATATGCGTACGATTAAAGAAGTCGGCTACGTTATCCTGGAAACCACTGAAGGTGACCCGGTCGCTCAGCTCAAGCTTTTCTGCCAGGGTTTCAAACGCTGCCTGATCCGGGCCCTTACCGGCAATCTCCAATGTGACATCATGCCCACGACGCAGTAGTTCCTGCATCATCAGCAACGAAACACTAATGCCTTTCAGGCTCACCAAACGTGATGCTGTGCCGATCCTGACGGGTTTACTGAGCGGCTTCAGGTTATCGCTGATACCCGATGGCGTTTTCAGCCGATTTATCACCACGTGATTCGGGCAGGGCAGGTTGAACCGCAGCGCCATCACCCGTTTAGAGGCGTAGGACGCGGAGATGCAACCGTCCAGCATCGCGAGAAAACGTAAAGTCTTGTGATTCTTTGGGTAACGCCATGAACAGCCATGATCGTAATAAACCAGCTTGCCGCGTTTAGGTTTAGCAGCCAGACCCGGTATCAGATCCCAAACGATCACCACGTCGGCATTGGCCTGCTCGATTTTTCTTTTCAGCAGGTATTTACGCAAAAATTGCGGGCAGCGCAGCGGTAGCGAGTTAATCAGCCGATTGGCAAAGGTGACTTTTTGGTCAGGCATTTGCCGGCGAATCTCATCGCCGACTTCACTGCTGATGCAAATCACTTCGTTGCTACCGTCGGTGGTGTCGTTGATGTACTGCAGGAACAGGCGTTCAACACCGCCCATTTTCCCTAAATTGATAATGTGCAGTTTTTTCATCCAATAACCTTTTGCAACTCGGACCAGACTGCGTCGGCAGTGAGGGTTGCCATGCTCTTTTCCGGGGAGATCAATGAGTGTTGATTCTGACCATAACCACCGATCAACCCTGGATCGGTAGGGCCGAACAGCGTGATATTCGGCCTGTCGAGCGCGGCGGTCAGGTGGCTGAGGCCGGTATCAACCGAGACCACGGCTTTCGCACCCGCCAGGACTTCAGCCACCTGTTGCAGGCTGAGTTTGGGTAAAACCTCAACCTGTGGGAAGCCTTCCGCCAAACGCAATGCGCGCTGACGTTCGTGCTCCGCGCCCCACGGGAGTTTAATCTTTAATCCGCTCGCTGCGGCCAACGTAATCAGATCGCGCCAGTGAGACTCCGGCCAGTGCTTCTCGTCGCGGGTAGTGGCGTGCAAAAACACCAGATACTGCCCGGCATCGGCCGGCAGATGGCTGAGAAAGCGGGCCGCAATGGCATAATCGCCGTAGCTGTCCGGCTTGTCATAGCCCAGGCTTTTGGCGAACAGCTCACGTGTGCGTTCTACGGCATGCTGTTGTTTGTCGATATCATGGCGATGGTTATAAAACCAGCTGGCGAAAGGTTCGCGGGCGCTTTTGCTGTCCTGACCATGCTTACTGCCTTTGGCGATGCGGGTGATCAGCGCGGCGCTTTTGATTAGCCCCTGCGCATCGATCACGACATCGTAGTCACGCTCCTGCACCACACGTTTAAAGTCGCAACGCTGTTGGCGGGTTTCGCTACCAAACCAGTTTTTGCGCCAACGGCGGATCGCCACCGGGATCACTCGGTCTACTGCCGGATGCCAGGTGGGAATTTGGCTGAAACCTTCCTCTACCACCCAATCAAAGCGGATGCCGGGGATCGCCTGCATCGCGTCGGTCAACGCCGGCAGCGTATGGAGCACATCTCCCATGGAGGAAGTTTTAACAATCAACACCTGCATGCTTATTCCTCGCTGGCGGCAAGTAACGGCGTCAGCGCGTCCAACACCTGCTGGGGCTGAATATCGATCAGGCTCTGATGGTATCCCTGATCGGCATCGCCTTTGCGTATCTTATGGTAACCGCTTATTAAGCGGATCACTTTGGCTTTGCTGGACAGCGGCGGCGTGAAATCCGGGCTGCTTGGGCCGTACAAGGCGATCAGCGGCTTGTTCAACGCTGCTGCGACGTGCATCAGGCCGGAATCGTTACTGACCACGGCCGAACAGGAAGCCAGCAGGATCACCGCTTGCTCAAGCTGGGTTTCCCCGGCCAGATTCATGCAAAAGCCGCGGGAATCATCATCCAGTGCGGCCCGGATCTGCTCGCCCGCTTCATTATCTTTGGCGGAACCAAACAGGGCGATTTGATAACCCTGGTCAATCAGCTTTTGGGCCAGCGCGGCGTAGTGGTAGTGCGGCCAACGTTTGGCCGGGCCAAATTCTGCGCCTGGGCAAAAGCCGATAATCGGTCGATGATCGGTCAGATTGAAGGCGGCGGTGGTTTCGGCAATTTCTTCGTCGCTGACCTGCAGTTGCGGCCATAACAGAGGCTGTGGCAGGTCTTCGGCGCGCTGAATGCGTTGCTTGTCATAGGCAAGGGCTACGTAACGTTGCACCATCAGTGGAAAGGCGGTTTTGTCCAGCAGGCGAATATCATTCAACAGGCCATAGCGCATTTCACCTCGCCAGCCGGTACGTTGCGGCACCTTGGCAAAGAATGGCACCAGCGCGGATTTGAATGAGTTCGGCAGCACATAGGCGCGGTCGTAACCGTTGGCTCGCAGGGTATGCCCCAACCGCCGACGTTCACCGAGCGCCAGCGCACCGTGGCCCAAGGGCATAGACAGTGCCTGATTGACTTCCGGCATACGCGCCAGTAATGGACGGCACCAGGCCGGCGCCATCACATCAATTTCTGCCGTCGGGTGCTCGGCCTTCAGGGTGCGGTAGAGACTTTGCGACATCATCATATCGCCAACCCAAGAAGGGCCGATAACCAGTATTTTCATACCCTACGTTAAATCCCTTCTGCTTAAGCGGTGCGGTTCAACCAGGCCATGTACTCTTTCACGCCCTCGGCGACCGTTTTAAACGGTGCGTCATAGCCGGCGGCGCGCAGCTTGGTCAGATCGGCCTGGGTGAACGCCTGGTAGCGGCCTTTCAGCTTTTCCGGGAACGGGATGTTTTCTACCGTGCCTTTTTGGTGGAAGTCGACCACGGCATCGGCTACGGCCTGGAAAGTTTCCGCACGACCGGTGCCGCAGTTGAAGATGCCGGACACGCCGCTTTTCAAGAACCACAGGTTGACTGCCGCCACGTCGCCGACGTAGATGAAGTCACGTTTGAAGTCCTGGCTACCGTCGAACAGTTTTGGGTTTTCGCCGCGGTTGATCTGACCGTTCAGGTGGAACGCCACGCTGGCCATACCGCCTTTGTGACCTTCACGAGGGCCGTAAACGTTGAAGTAACGGAAGCCGCAAATTTGTGAATCTGCCTGCGGAAGGATTTCGCGCACATACTGGTCGAACAGGAATTTTGAGTAGCCGTAGACGTTCAGTGGCTCTTCAAATTGGCGCTCTTCAATAAACTCTTCACGGCCGCCGTAGGTGGCTGCGGATGAGGCGTACAGGAACGGAATTTCGCGATCCAGGCAGTAGTGCAACAGGTCTTTGGAGTACTGATAGTTATTGTCCATCATGTACTTGCCGTCCCACTCGGTGGTGGAAGAGCAGGCACCCTCATGGAAGATCGCGTCGATTTCACCCAGATCGTCACCGGCGATGATGTTGGCGATGAAATCTTCTTTATCGATATAGTCGGCGATGTCGAGATCGACCAGGTTGGCGAATTTGGTACCGTCTTTCAGGTTATCTACCACCAGGATATCGCGATACCCTGTGTCATTCAGCGCTTTAATAATATTGCTGCCGATCATGCCGGCGCCGCCAGTGACGATAATCATTGGGTTACCCCTGTTATTCTACCCGGTGGGACACAGTGCCCCACGCTCAATGCTGCTTATAATAGCATTTCATGTCGTCGCAAACATCGGACGGGCTCTGAATATCCCGCGATGTCGAGCTCCGCAGCACTTTGCCGTGATATCTGCTGCAATTTTCATATTCTCTCCCGCAGATTCTCGTCAGTTTGGTTACAAATCAGTAAAATATGTTGAAAACAGACCAATCCTGGAGATAACCGAATGTCCGCGTCTTTTTATCAGCAGTTGGAACAACAACTTGAGACCACCCGTAGTGAAGGGTTGTTCAAAGAAGAACGCATCATTATCAGCGCTCAGCAGGCAGATATTGCCGTTGCTGATGGTCGCCATGTGATCAACTTCTGCGCCAACAACTATCTTGGTCTGGCTAACCACCCGGCGATGATCGCAGCGGCCAAGGCCGGTATGGACAGCCACGGTTTCGGCATGGCGTCGGTGCGCTTTATCTGCGGCACTCAGGACAGCCATAAACAGCTGGAACAAAAGCTGGCCGATTTCCTGGGGATGGAAGACGCCATCCTGTACTCCTCCTGCTTCGACGCTAACGGCGGGTTATTTGAAACCCTGCTGGGCCCGGAAGACGCGATTATCTCCGATGCGTTGAACCATGCTTCTATCATTGACGGCGTTCGTCTGTGCAAGGCGAAACGTTATCGCTATGCCAACAACAACATGACCGAACTGGCTGCACAGCTGGAGCAGGCCAAGGCCGACGGCGCGCGCCACATTATGATCGCCACCGACGGCGTATTCTCAATGGACGGTGTGATCGCCAACCTGAAAGGGGTGTGCGACCTGGCTGACCAATATCAGGCGCTGGTGATGGTTGATGATTCCCATGCGGTGGGTTTTGTCGGCGCTAATGGGCGTGGTACCCACGAATATTGCGAAGTGATGGGCCGCGTCGACATCATTACCGGCACCCTGGGCAAGGCACTGGGTGGGGCTTCCGGCGGTTATACCGCAGCAAAAAAAGAAGTGGTGGAGTGGCTGCGCCAGCGTTCGCGCCCTTATCTGTTCTCCAATTCACTGGCGCCAGCTATTGTCGCCGCTTCGATTAAAGTCTTGGAACTGCTGGAGCAGGGGGACGCGCTGCGCGATCGCCTGTGGGCCAATGCGAGTCTGTTCCGTGAAAAAATGACCGCGGCGGGCTTTGAGCTGGCCGGGGCCGATCACGCCATCATCCCGGTGATGTTGGGTGAAGCAAAACTGGCGCAGGATTTCGCCAATGCGTTGCTCAAGGAAGGCATCTATGTGACAGGTTTCTTCTATCCGGTGGTGCCGAAAGGCCAGGCGCGCATCCGCACCCAGATGTCCGCCGATCACACCCCGGAGCAAATTGAACGTGCAATTGCTGCGTTCATTCGTATCGGTAAAGATCTTGGCGTTATTGCATAAGGTAAAACCATGAAAGCATTGTCAAAACTGAAAGCGGAAGAAGGGATTTGGATGACCGATGTGCCTCAGCCGGAGCTGGGCCATAACGACATCATGATTAAAATCCGTAAAACTGCGATCTGCGGTACCGATGTTCATATCTATAACTGGGATGAATGGTCACAGAAAACCATCCCGGTCCCTATGGTGGTCGGCCATGAATATGTGGGTGAAGTGGTTGCCATCGGCCAGGAAGTCAAAGGCTTCAGCGTGGGCGACCGCGTTTCCGGTGAAGGCCATATTACCTGCGGTCATTGCCGTAACTGCCGCGGTGGCCGTACGCATCTGTGCCGTAACACCACCGGCGTGGGCGTGAACCGTCCAGGCTCCTTTGCTGAATATCTGGTGATCCCGGCGTTTAATGCCTTCAAGATCCCGGATAACATTTCCGATGAGCTGGCATCTATCTTCGACCCGTTCGGCAATGCGGTGCACACCGCGCTGTCGTTTGATCTGGTTGGCGAAGACGTGCTGGTTTCCGGTGCCGGGCCGATCGGTATCATGGCGGCGGCAGTGTGTAAGCACGTTGGCGCTCGCCATGTGGTGATCACTGACGTTAACGAATACCGTTTGGATCTGGCGCGCAAAATGGGCGTGACCCGTGCGGTAAACGTCAGCAAAGAAAACCTGACTGACGTGATGGCCGAACTGGGCATGACCGAAGGCTTTGACGTCGGGCTGGAAATGTCTGGTGCGCCACCGGCGTTCCGTTCGTTGCTCAACGCGATGAACCACGGCGGACGCATTGCCATGTTGGGTATTCCGCCGTCGGATATGTCGATCGACTGGAATCAGGTGATATTCAAAGGACTGTTTATCAAAGGGATTTACGGTCGCGAGATGTTTGAGACCTGGTACAAGATGGCTGCGCTTATCCAGTCGGGTCTGGATCTGACTCCTATCATCACCCACCGTTTCTCCGTTGACCAGTTCCAGCAGGGCTTTGACGCCATGCGTTCCGGCCAGTCCGGTAAAGTGATTCTGAGCTGGGATTAGTTTTAAGTTGCTGCTTAGGTGTAAAAAGGGCCGGAATTCCGGCCCTTTTTTTATGCTTTGGGTTTGTCTGGTGTTGAGTCTGTCCAGCGTTGCCACTGGCGTTTGATAAAGGTGACGGCTGGCGACTGCGTCACGCTTTCGCCGATCACGCCTATCGCCTTGCTAGCGTTGATTTTTTCCTTCGGCAACTTGACCTTACACTGTTTGATACCGCCGGTGAACGGGTTCTTCGGCTGTGGTTTCGTTGGCTTGACCGGTGGTGGGACGTAATTGCCACCGCTGCTGCTGCCCTGCGGCTCATTCAGCAGTGAGCTCGGTTTCACCAGAACAATATCGGCCGGCAGCGTCGGCAGCATTTGCTGTAACACTCTTACCGTCGCCGGGCGCGGGTGACCAATGGCTATGGCTGAACCATTACGTCGTGCCAACTCGACCGCGCGGTTGAACTGGCGGCGGATATCGGCTTCGTTGGCGGTATCGTCCAGGAACACCTTACGTTTGATCACCTTCACGTGCGTGCCGGCTGCCGCGCGGGTGGCCTGGCTGTTGCCGATGGTCATACTGTCGAGGAAATAGAGCTGGTAGCTGTCGAGTGCCTGCATCACTTTCTGCATGGCTGGCAGGCTGGAAGTCATGGCGCTGCCCATATGGTTATTCATACCCACCGCGTAGGGCACATTATTGACCGCATTGCGGATAATGCGCTGGATCTCTTCGCTGCTCATCGAAGGTTGCAGCGTATCACGCTCCAGCGGTTGCTTGCTGAGCGGTGCCATCGGCATGTGGATTAGCACTTCGCGACCCTGACTGTGGGCGCGGGTGGCCATTAAATGGGCATGAGGAGCATTGGGCAGTACGGCAACGGAAATCGCCGTCGGCATCTGCAGCACGGCGCCTTCTTCATGCGGCCGGTAGCCGACGTCATCAATAACGATGGATAGTTTTCCTGCCTGTGCGACGCAAACTTGCAGCAGACAGCCAATCAATACGGCAGTACGGATTTTGATATAGCGCAAATCTATCTTCCCAACCACGGTAGTGGGTTAACGGCCTGACCCTGGCGACGAATTTCGAAATAGAGCGACGGTGTTCCCTGGCCCCCGCTGGTACCCACCAAGGCGATTGGCTGACCGGCGCGCACCTGCGCCCCGACGTTGACCAACGCGCTTTGGTTATAGCCATACAGGCTCATGTCACCCTTACCGTGTTCGATGACGACAACCAGACCATAGCCCTGCAGCCAGTCGGCCAGCAATACACGGCCATCGGCGATGGCTTTCACTTCGCTGCCTTCGGAGGCCGAGATCACCATGCCTTTCCAGCGTAACTCGCCTTGCAGCTGTTCGCCAAAACCATGCAGAGTGCGGCCGCGCACCGGCCATATTGCCTGCCCATTTGGTCGGCCGAGGCCGCCGGTACGGGCCATCAGTGAACGGTCGGCTTCGCTTGGCTTATAGCTGGTGCCGGTTTTTTTCGCCTGCTGTTCTTTGACGCGAACCTGCTCGCGCACCTTGGCGGCTTCACGGGCTTCGCGTTCCGCGCGGGCGCGGGCTTCACGCTCGGCCCGGGCGATCTTGTCGCGCATGCGGGTTTCGTTCTGGCGCAGTTCCACCAGACGTTGCTGATCTTTTTCCAGCGAGGCTTCCAGTGCGGTCAGCGTTTTCTTACGCGCTCCGCGTGCCTGCTCCAGCTTCTGTTGCTGCGTCTGTTGCTCGCCCAGCAGCGATTTCTGTTGGCCTTGCTTGGCGACCAGCGTGGTTTTTTGCTTCGCCAGTTCGGCGCGGGTTTGTTTCAGCTCTTCAATCGTTTGCTGGCGCGCTTCGTTCAGATAGCCGAAGTAAGCCAAAATACGCTCGCTGCGTTGGCTTTCTTCACCGCTAAGCACCAACTGGACGGCGCTGTGCTGGCCCTGCCTAAAGGCGGCATCGAGTTGCTTGGCAAGGATTTCCTGCTGGGTTGACTGCTGTTTTTGCAGCTTGGCGATTGAGGCGTTCAGGCCGGAGATATCTTTCCCCAGCTGGCTCAATGTGCCCTGGGTATCACGCAGCAGGCGGCTGGCCTGCGCGATGGTTTTTTCTTGCTGCCTGAGCTGGTCCTGCAGTGAGCTGCGCTGTTGTTGCTGCTGTTTAACCGCCTTTTCTTTCTCGGCGATGCTCTGCTGGATGTCTTTGAGCTGGGATTTGTTGTCTTCCGCCGCCTGGCTGGCTAACGGCAACAACAAGACGCCAGCGTAAAATACGCTGGCGCACATGGTGGTCAACTTCCTTGGCGCGGTGCGTTCAGGCAGCGGCTGGCTGCCTGCGTTTGCGCTTCGGGTTACCCTTGATAGTGCAAAAAACGCCTTTTCCCTCATGGAGAAGGATTATTCCACGATGAACAGCGGCTTACCAGTCATCTCTTGCGGGATTTCCATTCCCATCAGCGTCAGCATGGTCGGCGCGATGTCCGAAAGCTTGCCGCCATTGACTGCGCTGGCAGGCTTGCCGATATAAATCAGCGGGACTGGCAGGCTGGTGTGAGCGGTATGCGCCTGGCCGGTGGCTGGATCGCGCATTTGTTCGGCGTTGCCGTGGTCGGCAGTGATCAGCAACTGTCCGTCGGCGGCCTTGACCGCCTCGACCACCTGGGCGATACAGTTATCCAGTGTTTCTACCGCTTTTACCGCCGCGTCGTAAACGCCGGTGTGACCTACCATGTCGCCATTCGGGTAGTTGCAGATAATGGCGTCGTACTTGCCGCTGCCAATGGCGGTCAGCAGCTTATCGGTCAGTTCGGCGGCGCTCATTTCCGGCTGCAGATCGTAGGTAGCGACCTTAGGTGAGTTGATCAACACGCGATCTTCGCCGGTGAACGGTTCTTCAACACCGCCGTTATAGAAGAAGGTGACGTGGGCGTATTTTTCGGTTTCCGAGATGCGCAGCTGGGTCTTGTCGTGTTTCATCAACCATTCGCCGAAGGTATTGCTTAACGACGCCGGCGGATAGGCGCAAGGGGCTTTGATGTCGGCGGCGTACTCGGTCAGCATCACGAAATCACCAAAATGGATGACTTTGGCGCGTGGGAAACCGTCGAAATCAGCATTGACGAAGGAGCGGACGATCTGGCGTGCACGGTCAGCACGGAAATTCATGAAAATCAACGCGTCGCCGTCATGCAGCTCGGCAGAGGCTTCACCGGCGGCTTGCAGCACGGTCGGTTTGACGAACTCGTCGTTTTCACCGCGCTCGTAGGCGGCCTGCAAGGCGGTAACGGCGTTATCGGCCACGAAGTCACCCTTGGCCTGGGTCAGCAGATCGTAGGCCAGTTGCACGCGGTCCCAACGGTTGTCGCGGTCCATGGCGTAATAACGGCCAATCAGCGATGCGATGCGCCCGGTGCCCAGTTTGGCAAATGCGTCGCTGAAATGTTGCAGCGATTTTTCTGCGCTGCGGGGTGGAGTATCGCGGCCGTCCAGGAATGCGTGCAGGTAAACGGCTTTGGCACCGCGCTGTGAAGCCAGCTCAATCATCGCCAGAATGTGATCTTCGTGGCTGTGCACGCCGCCCGGCGACAGCAGGCCCATGATATGCACTGCTTTACCCGCCTGAACAGCCTTATCGACCGCCGCCGTCAGCGTTGGGTTGGCGAAGAAATCGCCTTCTTTGATTTCTTTATCCAGTCGCGTCAGGTCTTGATAAACGATGCGCCCGGCACCCAGGTTGACGTGGCCGACTTCCGAGTTGCCCATCTGGCCGTCAGGCAGGCCGACATCCAGTCCGGACGCGGCGATCAGCGTATGTGGCTGCTGTTGCCACAGGCGGTCCATCACCGGCGTTTTGGCGTTCAGAATGGCGTTGTCCTGTTGTTCCTCGCGGTGGCCGTAACCGTCCAGGATCACCAGTACCATCGGCTTTTTGTTACTCGACATTGCGTTAACCTCGTTATGAACTTTATAAGTTGTGAATAGCCATTGGTCCATGGTCAGGCTAATGGCTATTCACTCTCAAAACCGTCCGATTTTACAACGTGGTCGGTTAAAAAGAGCCCAGAGAGATCAAAGTTGCGGTGAACAAGGCTGGCTTTTATGCTGTGGCAGTGCGAATTTCTCAGCGTAGCCCGCAGTTTCTGCAATAGCGCTTGCTTATTGGCTGTATTTGCTGCACTCGGCAGGTATACTCTGGAACCTTGAGTTATTTTTTCCCTTAACTGACGGGAGTTGTTACACCCCATGCTGCAAGAAATTATGCAATTCGTTAGCAAGCATCCCATACTGAGCCTGGCCTGGATCGCCCTGCTGGTTGCGGTGATCGTCATGACGTTCAAGAGCAGTTTCTCCAAGGTGAAAGAGATCACCCGTGGTGAAGCCACCCGCCTGATTAATAAAGAAGATGCCGTTGTGGTTGATACCCGCAGCCGTGATGATTTCCGCCGAGGCCACCTGGCCAACGCCATCAACCTGACCGCCAGCGAAATCAAAAGCGGCAGTCTGGGCGAGTTGGAAAAACACAAGGCTCAGCCGATCATCGTGGTTTGTGCCAACGGCACCACTTCTCGCGAGCCGGCAGATAATCTGAGCAAAGCCGGTTTTGAAAACGTAGTTACGCTGAAAGACGGTATTGCCGGCTGGAGCGGGGAAAACCTGCCGCTAGTACGCGGTAAGTAATTCTTTAACGTATTTGAGGTGGTAATCCATGGCTAACATTGATATCTACACCAAAGCGACTTGCCCGTTCTGCCATCGCGCCAAGGCGCTGCTGAACAGCAAGGGCGCTGCGTTTAACGAAATCGCCATTGATGGTGATAATGAAAAACGCGAAGCGATGATTGCGCGCAGTGGGCGCACCACCGTGCCTCAGATTTTCATCGACGGCCAACACATTGGCGGCTGTGATGATTTATATGAACTCGATGCTCGTGGTGGTCTGGATCCGCTGCTTTAAGCGGGCGGCTGCCGGTTACTGAGTGTCAATAAGGACGTTTAACCAAGGGTATTACACACATGTCAGAACAAAACAGCACAGAGATGGCTTTCCAGATCCAGCGTATTTATACCAAGGATATCTCCTTCGAAGCACCAAAGGCTCCGCAGGTTTTCCAGCAGGAATGGCAGCCAGAAGTTAAACTGGATCTAGATACCGCTTCCAGCCAGCTGGCTGACGAAGTGTATGAAGTTGTACTGCGCGTAACCGTGACTGCGTCCCTGGGCGAAGAAACTGCGTTCCTGTGTGAAGTGCAGCAGGCGGGTATCTTCTCCGTAGCGGGCATCGACGGCACGCAGCTGGCGCATTGCCTGGGTGCATACTGCCCGAACATTCTGTTCCCGTATGCCCGTGAGTGCATCACCAGCCTGGTTTCTCGCGGTACATTCCCGCAGTTGAACCTGGCACCGGTTAACTTTGACGCGCTGTTCATGAACTATCTGCAGCAGCAGTCCGAAGGCGAAGGTGCCGCACCACATCAGGATGCCTGATGAACACCGTCAATGCTTCAATGACCGTAATCGGTGCCGGCTCGTACGGCACCGCATTAGCCATTACGCTGGCGCGTAATGGCCACTCCGTGGTGCTGTGGGGCCATAACCCCGAGCAGATCCAAAAGATGCAGCACGACCGCTGCAACCAGGCATTTCTTCCTGACGTAGCTTTCCCCAATACGCTGTTGCTCGAAGCCGATCTGGCGCGCGCGCTGGCTGCCAGCCGCGACGTTCTGGTGGTGGTGCCAAGCCATGTGTTCGGCGATGTGCTGCGTCAGTTGAAACCGCATCTGCGCCCGGATGCCCGCATTGTGTGGGCGACCAAAGGGCTGGAAGCGGAAACCGGCAGGCTGTTGCAGGATGTGGCACGTGAAGCGCTGGGCGAGGCTATTCCGCTGGCTGTGGTCTCTGGGCCGACGTTTGCCAAAGAGCTGGCCGCCGGGCTGCCAACTGCGATTGCGCTGGCTTCTACCGATGCGCAGTTCGCCGAAGACTTGCAGCAGTTGCTGCACTGCGGCAAAAGTTTTCGGGTTTACAGTAACCCCGATTTTATCGGTGTACAGCTGGGCGGGGCGGTGAAGAACGTGATTGCCATCGGTGCCGGGATGTCAGACGGCATCGGTTTTGGTGCCAATGCGCGTACTGCACTGATTACACGTGGCCTGACGGAAATGACCCGCCTCGGTTCTGCGTTGGGTGCGGATCCATCGACCTTCATGGGCATGGCCGGGTTGGGCGATCTGGTATTAACCTGCACCGATAATCAATCGCGCAACCGCCGTTTCGGTATTATGCTGGGGCAGGGTAAAGGCGTGCAAGAAGCGCAGGACAGCATCGGTCAGGTGGTCGAGGGCTATCGCAATACCAAAGAAGTCTTGGCGCTGGCGCAACGCTACGGCGTGGAAATGCCGATTACCGAACAGATTTACCAGGTGCTGTATTGCCATAAAAATGCCCGGGAAGCTGCGCTGAGCCTGTTAGGGCGTACCAGAAAAGACGAAAAACACAGCGCATAACCTATATGCGGGGCAGCATGCTGACCCTGGCAATTGAATTGGGCTGCCTGATCGCAATGCGGTGAGGCGGCCTGTTTTTGCAAGGCGGAGAGGAACCTGATGTCGTCAGAAGAGTTAGAGCAGGTCTGGAATAGCATCAAATCAGAGGCGAGAGAGCTGGCTGAGTGTGAACCGATGCTGGCTAGCTTTTATCATGCGACGTTGCTCAAGCACGACAACCTGGGTGGTGCGCTCAGCTATATTCTGGCAAACAAGTTGGCTAACCCGATTATGCCCGCCATTGCGGTGCGTGAAGTAGTGGAAGATGCCTACCTGGCCGATCAGCAAATGATCGCTTCAGCAGCACAGGACATCCTGGCTGTGCGCCTGCGCGACCCGGCAGTAGACAAATACTCAACGCCGCTGCTGTACCTGAAAGGCTTCCACGCGCTGCAGGCTTACCGTATCGGCCACTGGCTGTGGTTGCAGGGGCGCCAGGCGCTGGCAATTTATCTGCAGAACCAGATCTCGGTCGCCTTTGGTGTGGATATCCATCCGGCGGCGACCATCGGTTGCGGCATCATGCTCGACCATGCGACCGGCATTGTGATCGGTGAAACTGCGGTGGTCGAAAACAACGTATCTATTCTGCAGTCGGTCACTCTTGGTGGTACCGGCAAGACCAGCGGCGATCGCCATCCGAAGATCCGAGAGGGCGTAATGATTGGCGCCGGAGCTAAAATTCTCGGCAATATCGAAGTGGGCAAAGGCGCGAAAATTGGTGCCGGCTCGGTGGTGCTGCAATCGGTGCCGCCACATACCACGGCTGCCGGAGTGCCTGCGCGCATTGTCGGTCGACCGGAAAGCGATACGCCATCGATGGATATGGATCAGTACTTTAACGGTACCAACCACGGCTTTGAGTACGGTGACGGTATTTAAGCTGGCGGGTTGTTAAAGAATAAAATCAGGGGAGCTTCGGCTCCCCTGATGCTTTCTGGCGCGGAGCTAACCCTGTTTAGGGAAGTTGGTGATATCGGTGACGACGTCGTCGATCGCCGCTTTCACATCCTCTGCAGTGACCGGCGTGCTGTCGTTGCTAACGGTTTTGCCATAGGTTTTACGCACGACTTCCAGCACTGTTTTACCGGTGTCCTGATCGATCAACTCACCTTCAATATAAAGCGTGGTGTTTTGAGTTCTGTGGCCACTGGCAGCCATGGTGCCGGCAACCACCGCGGCAACTGGAACAACCTCATAGAATTTCATGTCTTCATCTTCAGCGGAGACGGCGGTAATGGCGAGTTTGGCCACCAGAACGCGCGAACCGGCCGGACTTTTCAGGATGGTAAAGCGATCCTGAAGCGCAGCTTTTATCCGCTGGGTGGAATAGGCCTTGATTTTATTCAGCGTGTCCTGGCTCACACGTGTGGTCGGTTTTTCCGCTGGGAAATAGACGACCGGCTGGAAATACAGGCCGCGGTAGTTGGATTCTTTGTAGCTTGGGTCGATCCAACGCAGCGTTTTATGGCCGCTTGGTGACGTCGTTTCTTGCAATTTGCTGTAGTCAGACAGGAACCCCGAGTACTGCTTTGTAGTGGTCACTTTGGACGAACAACCCGCCAGTAACAAACTCACTGCCAATGCCGCCATGGCAACGCTCAAGCGTTGTTTTTTCATACGATTTCCTATGATGAGTGCCGATAACCCTTACAAAAGATAGCTTATTATCTTCTGCCATAGCGAATGTTTTGGCGCTGTGCGTGCCATGTTACGGGGCGGCCTATCAGGATCGTGATGTGCAGCTTGTTTTTACCTGCAAAGCGCGTAGTCAGGATTTGATCAGCGCACCCGCATAGTCCAGTTGCCGCCAGGCTTCATACACCACCACGGCCACGGCGTTGGACAGGTTCATGCTACGGCTTTGTGCCTGCATCGGAATGCGGATTTTCTGTTGTGCCGGCAAGGCTTCCAGGATTTCAGCAGGCAGCCCGCGGGTTTCCGGCCCAAACAGCAAATAGTCGCCAGCCTGATAGCTGACTGCGCTGTGCGCGGGGGTGCCTTTGGTGGTCAGGGCAAACAGCCGCTGCGGATTTTCGCTGGCGATAAAAGCGGCGTAGTCGGCGTGACGTCGGATACTGGCGAATTCATGATAGTCCAGCCCGGCGCGGCGCAGACGTTTGTCATCCCACGGGAAACCCATAGGTTCTATCAGGTGCAGTTGAAAACCGGTATTGGCGCACAAGCGGATGATATTGCCGGTATTGGGTGGAATTTCAGGTTCGAATAAAACAATGTTCAGCATGTAAAAAGCCCCTCATGACGAGGGGCGCAGAATAGCAAAATCTTACCGGCCTGTCTTAGGCGATCAGCGCTGATGCAAGGGTAACCACAACACCAGACGCAAACCACCGAGCGGGCTGTCTTCCGCTTTCACCCAGCCGCGGTGCTGGTTGACCGCCGCCTCTACGATTGCCAGACCCAAACCGGTGCCACCAGAGGCGCGATCGCGCGCTTCGTCGGTGCGATAAAACGGTCGGAAAATTTGTTCGCGATCTTCCGCACTGACACCGGGGCCATCATCGTCGACCACAATGGTGATGCCCTGATTGTCGGCGCTGAATGCCACGGCGATACGTGTGTTTGAATAGCGCAGGGCGTTACGTACGATATTTTCCAGCGCGCTGTCCAATGCGCCGGCGTTGCCGAATAGCGTCCACGGACCAGGAGGGGAGGTAACCTCCAGTTGTTTGCCCATTTGTTCTGCTTCGAAGCCCGCGTCATCCAGCACATTGGCCCACAGTTCATTAGCCAGTAGCCGTTCACGTACCAACTCGCTTTTCTGCTGTCCGCGTGACAACACCAGCAGATCGTTGATCATCGAGTCCAGGCGCTGCGCTTCGGTCTCGATACGCGCCAGTTCACGCCCTTCACCGTGGCGACGGCGCATTAACGCGGTCGCCAACTGCAGACGGGTCAGCGGGGTGCGCAACTCATGCGAGATGTCGGAGATCAGCCGTTGCTGAGCGGTCATCATGCGTTCCAGCGAACTGACCATTTGGTTGAAACTGGCACCGGTAGCCAGAAACTCTTGCGGCCCGGCTTCGAGCTCCGGATGTTGTTTCAGGTTGCCGCGAGCTACGTCATCGGCCGCGTTTTTCAGTTTACGTGCCGGTTTTGCCAGGCTCCAGGCCAGCCACAGCAGTAATGGGGCGCTGATCAACATGGTGACGATCAGCAGCAGCAGCGGCCGGTCGAACATCAGGTTGATGAAGTCGGATTGTGGGCTATTGGCGGGACGGATCAGGTACAACTGGTAGTTGTCTTCACCATCACGTACGGAGAATGGGCCGACCAGTTCGACACGGCCGTATTTTTTCTTCTTCGGGTGGTCGGAATTATCAGATTGGCCGATAAAATTACGCACCAACTGCATTTCGTTGCGCTGCATGTTGCCAATCACCCGGCCTTCGCTGGTGACCAGGAGCAGCCGCTGCCCCGGTGGGGCCCATTTTTCGATGGCGCGGAATAAGCGCCGCCACCACATCAGGTCGTTGGCCGGATCGTTTTGCAACTCGGCCTCGACATGTTGTTCCAGCATCAGCCCCTGCCGCTGCTCGCTGTCCAGCAGCGAGGTCATTTGGCGGGAGTCGAGCTTGGGCACCATCAACACCAGCATCAGCACCAGGGCTAATGTGAACCAGAAAATGGCGAAGATGCGTGCCGTCAAACTGTTGATCATGTTGCAGATACCATTAAGTAACCCCGACCACGCAACGTTTTGAACCACGGATGGCCATCTTTGCGGTTCGGCAGTTTACGTCGCAGGTTGGAGATATGCATGTCGATGGCGCGATCGAACGGTGTCAGACGTTTGCCCAGCACTTCCTGGCTCAGCAGTTCACGTGACACCACCTGGCCGAGATGCTGCGCCAGCAGGTACAGCAGGGTAAATTCGGTGCCGGTGAGATCCAGCGTTTGGCCGTCGAAACTGGCTTCCTGACGGCCCGGGTTGAGCTGCAAACCGTCAACGTCCAGCGTGGGTGCGCCGGTATCCACGTTTTGCTGCTGTTCGCTCCAGTTGGAACGGCGCAGGATCGCACGAATACGCGCCACCAGCTCACGATCGTTAAAAGGTTTTGGCAAGTAGTCATCGGCACCCAGTTCCAGGCCCAACACGCGGTCGAGTTCACTGCCGCGTGCGGTCAGCATAATGACCGGCGTCTGGTGGTGCTGACGCAGTTCTTTTAAGGTATCGATACCGTTTTTCTTCGGCATCATGATATCGAGCAACAGCAGATCGATGGAGCTGTCCAGAAGCGACAACGCCTGTTCACCATCGTAGGCCACGACGATGGTAAAGCCTTCCATTTCAAGCAGTTCTTTTAACAGCGAGGTCAGCTCGCGGTCGTCGTCAACTAACAGAATTTTATTCATTGTGTATTTTCCTCCTGACGCAAAATACGTCATCAACTGTTGGCATTCCATGACTTTACGTAGTTTTACATGCACTGACGCATGTTTGCAGGTGCAGCAGTACACTGCTCCTCGTTGATTCGCAAAGTGAGAAAGCACGAGGAGTTAAAATGCGTAAGGTGACCGCATTAGTTATGGCATCAATGCTGGCAATAGGTTCTACCGCTGCGTTCGCTGCCGACACTACATCGGAAACTGTACCGACTCCCGGAAGCGACGCGATGACCAGAACACCTGGTCAGCACCATATGTTTGACGGTGTCAGCCTGACTGAAGAGCAGCGTCAGCGAATGCGCGATTTAATGCGCCAGGCGCGCCACGATCTGCCTGGTGTCAATGTAGCTGAAATGGAAGCCATGCATAAGCTGGTGACCGCAGACAAATTTGATGAAGCCGCCGTGTATGCCCAGGCGGAACAGATGGCTCAGCAACAGGTTAAGCGCCAGGTCGAAATGGCCAGAGTGCGCAACCAAATGTATAACCTGCTGACGCCACAGCAAAAAAGTGTTTTAGACCAGAAGCATCAGCAGCGCATGCAGCAGATGGAGCAACAAATTTCTGGTTTGCAGCAAACTTCTGCCCAGAAGTTAAGTATGACTGAGTAGTCCCTGTTTTTCCTTGCCATAGACACCATCCCTGTCTTCCCCCTCATGATGAGGGGGTTTTTTTTATCAGTCACTTATGTGCAAACTTTTCTAAAACAATGACTTAATAAAGTGCACTAAGGGGCTGGGAAGTGCTCTAAGTTGCTTGCGTGTGGACGGGTTGTGGACACGCTTTTACGTGAATATTACCGCCCAGCGGGTTCAGTGCGATGGCATTTTGCAGGTAATCCGGCGCTAAGTGAGCATAGGCCATGGTTTGCTGAATGCTTGCGTGTCCGAGAATCTGCTGCAATGCGATAATATTCCCCCCGTTCATCATGAAATGGCTCGCGAAGGTGTGCCGCAGAACATGCGTTGCCTGTCCGCGAGGTAAGTCGGGCTTAACCTTCCGCAGTATCCCGCAGAACTTTTCATAATCAACTTTGAAGAGTGTTCCATCATCATTCCCCTCGGCATTTTCTTTCACTTCTTTTTCCAGCTCATCAGAAACCGGCACGACGCGTTTTTTACCGTTCTTCGTTTTAAGAAAGGTCACGCGGCCGCGCGTCATGAGTGTCCGCTTCAGGGAGTAAACCTCACTCCACCTTCCGCCGGTGCTCAAGCTAACAAGCGCAAATAACCTGTCATCGCCTTCCGTAGTGCTCAGCAAATCATTTATCTCGTCCATATCAAGAAAGGTCATTTCCGGGTTTTTCTCGGCCAAAGGAGCCAAGCCGCGAACGGGATTAACACCTGAAAACTCGTTCAGCTCTATGAGGGCCGTGAACATGCCGGAAAGCCGGTACATGTCTCGATTGATGGTTGCTGCACTTATTCCATCCGTGAGTCGCTGGCTGCGATGTAACGTCAAAACGCGCTTATTAAGCTTGTTGACGGTTATATCGCCGAGCGCCTTTATCGTCTTTTTAAGGTGCCTGTTCTCAATCGTGCCGTTTCCTTGGCTTTGTCCGTAATAGAGCCACCATACATTAAGCAACTCGGTCAGCGTGCGTCGGTCAGCCCGCTTCTCTGCCCACTCCTTATTGTTGGCATTGGTCAGCACATAACGCTGAAAGGCTTCTGCCTCTGCCTTCCTGTCAAACTTCCGACGGATGCGACGTCCTTCACGCCCGTTCGGCCTTATATCCACTTGGTATTGACCATCATCGAGTTTCTTAATCGACATAAGATAACCCTCCGATGATTACTTCATCTTGGTAACAAATTGTGAAAATGTAGAGCTTATAAATCGTTAGCCAGCATTCCTTTCGGAGTGGTCTGATTCCTTGCTGTCTTGCCCAGAGTGTGCGCATGCCGGTGCTATTTGCCCGGATTCTGGTGCTGTTTTGTCCGTCATTAGCCAGAGTGTGTATTTTTCGAACTGCTTGGCATTTGTTACCTGTAAAACGACATGAAGACCGGGTTCTTGATGCCCGCCCTCGTAGTTCTTCAGAGTGCCTAGCGCTATTCCGCTGATTTCACAGAATTTGGCTTGTGTTAACCCTTCCGCTTTTCTAATGGCTCTTAGCTTTTGAGCGATACTCATTGACATGGTCCTTAGTTAATGACTATATTCTCCCGAAAGGTCATCAAGTCAGGACTTTTCGGGATGTGAAAAACCAACCCGATATAAACGGTCTGGGACGGTTTACAAGGGGTTGGATCTGGAGAGGTTAGCACATGAACATTGAAGATTATGCGATTCGTTATCCAATTGACGGCGTAACGGTTGAGAAATTCGCCGAGCTGTTGGGAAAGCCGTGTTCGGCAGTTTCCGAGATGGTGAAGAAAAATAAACTACCGGTTATCGAACTGCGTGACCCGGAAAAGGTTGGTGCGCGTGCTGGCGACAAATTTGTCTACATCCCTGCGTTTAATCAGGGCTTACGTGAGGCATTCATGAACAGGCCAACAGAACAGCGCGATGCGTGGCTGCTCTGGATGGGCCTATAAGCGGGGCGAAAGTATGCAACAACCTATCTCAATCGCCCCGTTGCTCTGGAATCACCAGACCGGGCGTAAGCTTGATATCACAATCACCCACGGCAAAGGTCGGAAAGGTATTGTCATTCGTACCCGCCGGGCCAGTCGTTGGATCTCCTCCATCAAATCAGCAATGCGGGGTTTTTCGCAATGACAGCTATCACCGCCGGTATTGTTCGTAATCAGCCCGCCGGGCTGCGTGCTTTGGTTGGGGAACGCCTCGCCGTCCCTCGCTGGAAAAGCACCTGCGATTTCTACAACCAGATGATGGAACGCGAACGCCAGACCATCTGTTTCCATGCGCAGTTGAAGCAGCGCCATATAGTGTTGAAGCTGGAAGAAATGAATGACAGCGAACGTGAGCGACTTGTTTGCGCCATTGATGAGCTTCGCAGCGCCTTCGCTACCTACCGCAAACATGGTATTAGCAAATCTGGTTTTATTGGTCGTTTGACAATAAGTCAGCGGCGCACTTTATTTCTGCATGCCGGGTTAACTGATGCTGAGTTTAATCAGCCATATTGGCGTATTGATGATGAAGTGTGCGCGTGGCGCGAGGCTTTATTCAGAGCGTTGCGCGAGCTGTTTAATTTATTCGAATATGCACCCACTATATTAACCTCGGTTAAACCCGAAGCGTATTTCCATTAATTAACTTGCTTTAAATAAAAAGGCGCTTGATTGCGTCGGGCATTCTTTTATCTGGAGTTCTCTATGCACATGCATAAAACCGTCGGCCAAGAAATGCGAAATAAGGCTGATGCAGAGTCACGAAATTTTATGTTGAACAACGCGCGCAATGAAGCAAAGGCCGACGCCGCTGTTAGCTTCTCATCTCACCTTGACCGCCTCGCGACGCATGCCGCCGTCAACCAGCTATCCAGCGTTGAGATTATCGAACTGCTGCGGCAGGAGTCAGAGAAGTTTGACCACGAAGGCCGTGCGAGCAAACAGGGCTTTAATCATGGGTAATCGTCCGTGTGTAGAAATTAATGATGTATTCATCATTATTAAAATGAATGCGGAAAAAATAATTCTGGCAGAAGTGAAAACGGATAAAGAGACCAAGGAAAAGTATTACCCGACAAGAGCTATTTACTCGAATGAGTTAAAGCTTGTTGCTGACATTGTTAATTTATCTGTGAAACGTGGTGTTTTTCTTAAAACTATTACCAGCATTAGCGAAGTGATGAAGGAATCACACCGCATCGCAGAATTATGTCAGCAGGCACTCAATCAACTGAATAAAGAATCGGAGCAATAACGATGCCGGATTTAATGGATTTGGTGCAGCAGCGCCAGCAGGAAACACTCGCCGACCAAATTAATGCGGCGCGTATTAAGGGCGGAGTGTCGGCGTCAATTTGTGAGGAATGTGACCAAGCTATCCCGGCCGCGCGTCGTGCAGCTTTTCCCGGTGTGACTCGTTGCGTGTCCTGCCAGACCATCCACGAACAACAAACCAAGCATTTCAGGGGGTAATCATGCTGCGCATTCCTGTCGGTAAGGACTGGGTTATCACCAGTGACGCCCATCAGTTCATTTTGAACCAAAAGAAGCTAGTTAAAACCGGTGGCAAGGCGGGTGAGGTATGGCTCGACGCTGTTGGTTATTACCCGACTGTCTCGCAGTTGGTTTCCGGGCTGGCGCATCACCACGTTCGTGACTCAACCGTCACCAGTATCGCCGGTTTGGCCGCTGAGATTGAGCGCATCGGCAAACTTTGCCAAGAGGCATTTTCCGCAATAAACAAAGAGGGCAAATAATGAAATTCAATCCGTTAAATTTTTTCACCTGTGTATTGGCGCTAATTTTCATCACGTTGAAGTTGACGGGGTTTCTTGCTGCGTGGTCTTGGTGGGCGGTAACCGCACCATTATGGGCTGTGCCTGCTGCCATCCTTTTAATCGGTGCCGCGTTATTCGTGATTGCGGTGATAGTGCAGGTCGTAGCGAAACTGGTTAAATGACTGCATTAGTCCGGGGGCGTGTAGCCCCCTCACCACCTCCGCCATTCTCTACCGATTCCCGTGAACCGTTCGTCGGCGTTCATGCATGGAACGCTCCAAAGTCTGCCATTGGCAAAGAAAGACCGCTTACCCGTGAGCAACATGCTCAGGGGCAAGCTGTTTTGCGTAATATCCAATCCTTGCCGCATTTCCTCAGCCTTATTTTTCTGGGCCGCCATACCTATCTGCTGAAAGAACAGGGGATCCACGCCGCCAATAAATGGCTGGTGCTCCAGTTCCAGCGTCGCATCTGGCCGCGCATCGAAATCGTTAACGATAAAAATGCGATGAGACTTTGCTCGTCGCCGTGCTTTATGGCGGAGGTAGACAACTATGCGAGCCTGCCGGGCATGGATGATAAGGGGCTGCGGCGCTTTGCTGACCGCATCGCCGGGCAGTTGCTGCAAAATTATGACCGCTATTGTGAGGAATTTATCGCTGAAAATAACGGGGATAATTCACAGCTCATTAGCGACAGTGTACAGGCTGAATTCTATGGCCGTATCGCGCATATGGCGCGGGCGTTTAACGTCACTCCGATGCACTGGCGCAAGTATCTCAAAGACAAGCTGGACGCGACATCAGCGATTCGCAGTCTGCAACGGCTGGTTAACTCCGAGTGGTGGGAACGCCAATTGAAGGCACAGCGAACCCGCTGGTGTGAAGCGTTGCTGATTGCGGCCGGTGAAGTGAACCTGAAAAAACACCCATATGCGAGTAAACAGGCTATCCGTGAAGTGCAGGCCCGGCGGCTTGCCAATATGGATTACCTGAAAGGGTGTGAACTGGAGAACGTTGCCACCGGCGAGCGCGTCGACCTGATTGATAAAGTGATGGCGAGCATTTCTAACCCGGAAATCCGCCGCATGGAGCTTATGAGCACCATCGCGGGGATAGAGAAATATGCCGCCAGCGAGAAGCACGTCGGCATGTTTATCACCATCACTACCCCGTCGAAATACCACCCGACCCGTGTTGTTGGCAAAGAAGGGGCCGAAAAAGTCCAGTTTAACCATAACTGGGATTTAGAGTCTTTTTCACCGAAAGACGGTCAGCGTTATCTCGTACACATCTGGAGCAAGATGCGCACCGCGTTTAAAGACAACGATTTGAGTGTTTACGGTATGCGTGTCGTTGAGCCGCATCATGACGGTACGCCGCACTGGCATATGATGCTTTTTTGCCAGCGTAAGCAGCGTCAGAACGTCATCGATATCATGCGCCGCTATGCCTTGAAAGAGGACGGCGACGAGCGAGGCGCGGCAAAAAACCGGTTTGAAGCCAAGCACATGAACAAGGGCGGTGCGGCGGGGTATATCGCAAAATACATCGCCAAGAATATCGACGGTTATGCGCTCGATGGCCAGATTGACCACGACACCGGCAAGCCGCTGCGCGATATGGCTGCGGCGGTGACCTCGTGGGCGTCAACATGGCGCATCCCTCAGTTTAAACCTATCGGAATTCCCACCATGGGCGCTTACCGTGAATGCCGCGCCGCCTGCCTTCGTCACATTAGTCTGGCTGATTCCTTTGATGAACGAGTCGAGGCTGTACGCGAAGCGGCCAGCGCCGGAAACTTTGCCGCCTACATGGCCGGGCAGGGTGGTGCAAATGTCCCGCGTGATGTGCAGACCGTTCGTGTGGCCCGCAAGGTGGCTGATGAGCCGAACGCTTATGACGAAG
This sequence comes from Serratia proteamaculans, assembly GCF_008830365.1. GTDB lineage: Bacteria > Pseudomonadota > Gammaproteobacteria > Enterobacterales > Enterobacteriaceae > Serratia > Serratia proteamaculans. The sequence continues at coordinate 79,606 of NZ_WBKI01000011.1, forward strand.
AGGTGCAAAAGGTTGTCGGCATTTTTGCGCCACACCTTGGCGCGGGCCATATCCACGAAACCCGGTCAACAGAATGGCGCATTGTCCGCAAGGCCGTTGACGTTGACGTTAAGCCTTTGACTTTAAAAAGCGCCTCTGGCGCGCCTCGGAGTCCTGTCAATAACTGTGGGGAGGTTCAGCGAGAACCTGATCCAGATATGCAGGTAGCAACGCCTGAGTATGTCACGGCGGTGATGAATTTGATTGAGAGCGGGGATGTTAGCTGGAATGACGCCGACGTCGCCAAGACGATGAGAGACGCTATACGGCAGCAGTCACCGAAGAGTAATCACCAAGAAATCACCAATAATCGGAAAAAATCCCTAAATGATGCGCCTTCGGCACGCCTGACCCCGGCGGAACGGGCTAGGATTCCGCAAATCCGGCTTGAACTGGCGCAACAGGGTATTACTGCCGAGCGCTGGGAGCTAAAAGCCCTGACACGAGGGGCAACGCTAAGTATTGATGGTAAAGAATTCTCATATTCGGCGCTTGAGGGGTGGCCGGGGTTTAATATGTGAGAGGACTGAAATATCAGAGTGAGTATTGATAAGTTTATGTAGATATGAAAAGTTGCTCATAAATAACTCGATTTTCACTAAAATCTGAATTAGTGTGATTATATGAAAATATGCAGGAATCATGGGTCATGATTTTTAAAGTCTTCGGATTGTTTGTTTTATGTTTACTTGTGTTTTTGTTAGGTTTTTGTGCAGGCGGTGTTTCATGGGGTTGGCGTAATTCTCAGCACTCTAATGATGTTGCATTTTTGACTATGTTGGGTGGGTGGGTGTCAGGTCTGGCGACGTTAGCAGCTGTTGGCGTATCGTTGTATATGGCTTATCAGGCATCGCAAAACGATGTTGAAAAAATCAAGATCGGACACCAATTGATGGGGGGCGTTGATGGCAAAATGAGAATGGATGTTCATGTGCAAAGTCTTCGTAATACTTATACTGAAATAAAGGATGTTCGTTTAATAGTAAAAGATAAAAAGAAAAGCATCGGTTTGAATCAGGTATTAGTATCAGACAAAAATTTCCCGTGCGTCATTAATAAGAAAGGTGAGTTATGCGTGTACTCTGTTACGTGTAATTTAACTCCTCCATGGTGGGGTATTTTTAAACAAATCGAGTTGCAGGGAGGCATCTCATTTGGAAAGGCAAAAATACAAATTTGCACGAATATGGATACGTATGTTCATTTGTTGCCTTGTGATTTTATCATCGCTTTAAAAACACAACATAATTTGTTTAAAAAGATGGAGGCACTCCAACATGTCTAGGTGCATTATTTTGCCTGCGTCAGATTTTCCCGTTCTGGCTGTGTGCCGCCAGAGCTGGCGCGGATCCAGTGTGGTCAGACAACTGCATTAAAAGCGACTCATGAAGCGGGCAGGCGTGGCGGGGATAGCATTGCGCGCGGGCACGTATTTAATTATCAGAATTGACGGCATCAGCGCGCCGTGAGGGCGTTGGGGTGCTTTGGTTGGATTCGCGCGTGAGGGCGTGTGTGCTCGTCGTGGTGGGTGTCTGAGGCGCTTACAGGCAGGTACGAAAAAGCCGCCAATCAGGCGGCCGGTTTCGTTGTCATTCTGGTGAGCTGGGTGCGTTCTTGCACCAACACCTACAACAGCAGTGCTGGGTCTGACCCCGCGCTATTGGTGGGGCTGGCGGTGGTGATGGTTTTACGTAATTAGGTGGCGGTGGTGGCCTGCGTGGTGCTGCTGGTCGGCGCGCAGTGATGCAAATCCAAACAACAAACAAAGCCAAGGCAAACATACAGAACAATGAGCCAGCCATGATTACTCATCCTCGTTATCGAGGGTGTATTTTTTAAAGCGAATAACCTCCTCGCCGATCCAGTCATTAACCTCAGTGATGCGCTGCTGTAGCGGCGTCAGCTCGTTGCGGACAAACACCCTTGCTGCCTTCTCCACGTCACCCACTGACCCGACGTTCTCCGGCTTACCGCCCATCAGTTGATAGGGGATGCGGTGGGCGTCCAGCAGGTCGGCGGCGCTGACCTTTTTGATGTTAAAGAAATCATCCTTTGTCGCTACCTCGCTGAGCGGCACAATCTTGATACCGTCGGGCTTTCCGTTCGGCGCGTAGAAAAACAGGTTTTTAAAATTCCCCATCCCTTTAGAGTCGCTCATTGCAGCGCGTAACGATTCAACATCAGTGCTGTTCTGCGCGGCGTCTGTTACATACATGATGTAGCCCGCATGCGCGCCGTTCTGGTAATACTTGCGACGGAACAGCGTTGCAGACTCGTTAAGCCAGGCTGAATTGAGTGCCGACAGATATTCTGGCATTCCGTACAGCTCTTGGTTGATATCCGGCTCCAGCAGGTGGAACACGCTGTCAGGCGCGAATGGATGTGGCTCAACGAAAGATTGCACAAACCAATAGACCCCGGGTTCAACACCGCGCCGGGTGTATTTGGCCGGGGAGGTCTCCAGCTTTAACAGCTTGCCGCTGACGCTCTGGCGCTTTTCTAAAAAGGCGTTGCCGAACACCAGATAATCCAGCACAAACCGGCTGAAATCCTGCTGTGATAACAGCGGGTGTGTGATGTAGGTGCTCGCTAAAATATTGCGCTTCACATAAATCGGCGAGCTGTGGTGAACGGCGGCGCGCAGGCTTTTCGCCAGTCCAGAGAAGCTAATCGGCGGTTCAATCCATTTGCCGTTACCGACGCACTCGGTGTAGTCCAGAATCTCACGGCGATCGAGAACCGCACTCGGCTCACCAAAGGTAAACGCCTCCATTTTTTGTCCTTCTGCGGCGGTATTCTGCGTACGGTTTTGTTGACCACGTTGACGCTTGTTTCGCTTATTCACTTGGCCACCTCGTTTTTTTCCTGCGGCCAGATAGCGGAATAAAGCATGTCAAAATCATCTTTTGAACATTCGGCTTTTATCTCTGGTAGGTCGATAAGGGTGCTGCCCTGCTGGAAAGCAGTGAGAGCCGAAAGCCGTTGTTGATTCTCCGCTTTTTCTGTCACCCAGCACGCGTAAGCCTCGTTATTTTCAGAGGGAGAGGTATAAGCCGTGAATCGGTGATTTGCATGGGCGGACAATCCACGGGCAATTTTGAACAAGTTGGCTGGTTTTTCTGCCCAAGCATATTCACTTACATAGGCGTTACCAGAGAACGCGGCGATAGTGCTTTGGTTGCCACCGAGAAAGCGAATTTCAGCGCCGTTTGCTAACTTGATAACAGAATCGTTAGGGTTAATAGCTACTCCCGCTAGTGCGGAAAAATGAGCAATAATTTGTCGATTAATTGACATCGCGTTATCTACGCTTGGGGCTAGAAAATACTGATTGCGACCTGTTTCAATGGCATCAATTAATGCTTCCAGAGAGAAATACCAGTCAGCACCACACTGCCGAGTTTTTGTGATGTGGCGTATCTTTTTCTGTGAAATGAACCAGCGCCGCTGATATTCGAAACCATTATTACCCAGCAGGATTTTTAAGGTTGCGGCTTGCTGGCCGGTAAATTCATAGCGCATTAGTTGAACTCCAGAATAGATTTAGAAGGCTGGCCGTTTGCGGCGGTCAGGGGTTCATTTAGCAGGGCGTGCATGGTGGCCCATGCGACGTCGGCGTGACTGGCTTCCTCGCTGCGACTGGCCTCGTAGGTCATGCCTCGGCCGCTGGCGGTCATGGTTTTGCGGATGGCCATAAACGATTTGGTGACGTCGGTATACGCGGTGTCATATTCCAGCCGGCCGCTGCCGATAGTGTCTTTCGCCTTCAACACCAAGGCGGTTTTTACCTCGGCGCTGTAGCGAATTTCGCGGGCAGCGGGGTAGAAGGCGCGCACCAACTGGAAAACGCCTTGCCCGATGCCTGTTGCGTCGATGCCGATATATTCAACGTTGTATTTTCCGGTCAGCTTACGGATGGATTCGGCCTGCGTGGCAAAGTCCATGCCTTTCCACTGGTGGCGCTCCAGTATGCGGAATTTACCGCCCGTCACCATCGGTGGGGCCAGCACCACGCAACCGGCGCTATCGCCGGAGTGCGCTGGGTCATAGCCGACCCACACCGGACGGTCACCGAATGGCCGGTCAGCGTAGGGGTTAACGTCCGTCCACTCGACCAGACTGTCGACCATGCAGCCCTGCAGCTCCTCAAACGGGAACACTGACGCGCTATCGTCGACAAATTCACACATGAACAGGTTGCGGAAATCCTCGGCGCTGTTCTCGCGCTTCAACACGTCGAGGTCAAACAGGTTACAGCCACCGCGCAAGGCGTCCTCAATGGTGACGATTTGCCGCCATTGACCGTCATCGCACAGTTTCCCGGCAGCTAACGCGCGGTGGCTGATATCGATCTCGACGTGCTCGCTGGCGTTTTTGCGGCCCTTGTTAAACAGCTCGCCAGACCAGAACGGAAACGCGCCATGTGCCAGCGTTGACGGGGTAGAAAAGTAGGTCGACCGGAGGTGCTTTTGCGAGGCCATGCCGGAGGCCACTTTGCGCAGCTTTTGGAAGTTGGGGATCCAGAAGATTTCATCGACCAGCAGGTCGCCGTTATGGCTTTGCGCGGTGTTGGAGTTGGTGCCGAGAAAAATCAGTTTTGCACCGTTATTGCCGAGCACAATCGGGTCACCGGTCAGCTCAACGTCAACCCGCCGGGCAAACTGAATAATGTATTCGCGGAATACATACGCCTGCGTTTTGCTTGCTGACAGGAATATCTGGTTATGGCCGGTTTTAAGCGCGTGCAGCAGTGACTCTCGGGAAAAATAGAAGGTCGCCCCAATCTGGCGCGATTTCAGAATATCGCGGATGCGGTGCGCCAGTCCGGCCTTGTGCCAGCCGAGCTGATAATCGAAAGACTCGTCGTAGAAAATCTCTTCCAATTTCGCGATAGCCTCATCGCTGAAATAGTTCTTTGTCGGCTTTTTGCGCTCGCCTTTGTTGCGGTTGGCGACGTTGGGGTTGAGGTCGACTTCGTTGCCGGAATTCATGTAGCGGCTGACGCGCGCAAGGCGCTCAATCTGGCGGCCTAATAGGTCAATTTCTTTGTAGTCGCTGCCCTCTTTTTTTGTCTTGAGAACGAGTTGCACCATTCGCGCCTCGATGCTGGACTCCACGCGGGAAATCGGCGCGATATCGTCCCATTTTTCCCGCTGTTTCCAGCTCTGCACCGTGGGTGCTTTCTGCTTCAACATTTCCGCGATTTGCTTCACGGAGAAACCTTGCCAGTACAGCAACGCAGCCTGTCGGCGTGGGTCGCTGAGTAACGAGGTGTCGGTCTGGATTTGCATGATATGCCCTCATGTGGATGACGAGGGCAAGGCTACGCAAGCCACGACGGCCGCGCGCTAAGGTGCTGTTGTCTGAGGGATAGTCCGTCGGCAGTCGCTGGCCGTGAGGGTGGTCAGTCGGGAAACTAGCCCCGACCTTAACCACTCAGGACAATGGCTCATGGCAAAGAAAGTATCTAAATGGTTTCGCATTGGCGTCGAGGGCGACACCTGTGACAACCGCGTAATTGACGGTAACGATATTCAGGAAATGGCCGCCGGTTTTGACCCGCGTGTTTATGGCTGCCGTATCAATCTGGAGCACATCAAAGGGCTGTTTCCCAATGGCGATTTTAAACGCCTCGGCGACGTGGTCGAGCTGAAAGCCGAGACGATTGATGATGATTCCATCCTCAACGGCAAGTGGGCGCTGTTTGCCAAAATGACCCCGACCGACGAACTGGTCGCCATGGTCAAGGCCAGCCAGAAAGTCTACACCTCCATGGAAGTCCGCCCGAACTTTGCCAACACCGGCAAATGCTACTTAGTCGGTCTGGCGGTCACTGATGACCCGGCTAGCCTCGGCACCGAGTACCTCGAATTCTGTTCCCGCGCCAAGACTAACCCGCTGGCCGGTAAAAAAGCCGAGCCGGGTGATGTGTTCTCGGTGGCGACTGAGGTGCTGCTGGAGTTTGAGGAGCTGCCTGACAGTCTGCTAACCAATCTGACCGACCGAGTAAAAGGCATGTTCAGCCGCAAGCAAGTCAGCGATGACGCGCGATTCAGCGATGTGCATGACGCGGTCACCGTTATCGCCGAGCAGGTACAAACCAACGGTGACAGCGCCGAAACGCGCTTTGCCCAGCTTGAACAGGAAATCGCAGGGTTGAAAGGCGAGGTAACGGCCGGTCAGGAACAGCTTTCCGAGCTTCAGACCACTCTCGATACCACCGAGAACCTGAGCCAGCAGCGACGCCCGAAAGCCTCCGGCGGCAACGGTGAAGACAGTCTGTTGACCAACTGCTGATAACAGCCAGGGCGGGGCGCGTGGCGTGCCGCTGTGAAGTAACCCGAATTCATCGAATCAGGATAATGTAATGAAGACAAAGACCCGCTTTCAATTTAACGCCTATCTGCAACAGGTTGCCAAGCTGAACGGCATCACGGACGTTGGCGATATCTCCAAAAAATTCAGTGTAGAGCCGTCAGTGACGCAATCGCTGATGAACATCGTACAGGAGTCCTCCGAGTTCCTGACCCGCATCAACATTACCCCGGTTGCTGAGTTGAAGGGCGAGAAGGTTGGCGTGGGCGTCAACGGTTCAATTGCCAGCACCACTGACACCGACGGTGGCAAAGAGCGTCAGACCGCTGACTTCACCTCGCTGGAGTCCAATAAATACGAATGCCAGCAGGTGAACTTTGATTTCCATCTGCGCTATAACCAGCTTGATTTGTGGGCGCGCTATCAGGATTTCCAGTTACGCATCCGCAACGCCATCGCCAAGCGTCAGGCACTGGATTTCATCATGGCCGGGTTTAACGGCACCAGCCGCGCGGCGACCTCTGACCGTGCCAAAAACCCGATGCTGCAAGATGTGGCTGAGGGCTGGCTGGAAAAATACCGCAAAGAAGCCCCATCCCGCGTGATGAGCAACATCACCGGCGAAGATGGCGCGGTAATTTCGACGGTTATTCGCATTGGCAAGGGCGGCGATTATGCCAATCTTGATGCCGTGGTGATGGACGCGACCAACAACCTGATTGCGCCATGGCATCAGGAGTCGCCTGACCTTGTGGTGATTTGTGGCCGTAAACTGCTGGCCGACAAATATTTCCCGCTGGTCAACCAAGAGCAACCCAATACCGAGGCACTGGCCGCCGACGTGATTGTCAGCCAGAAGCGTATCGGTAACCTGCCAGCGGTGCGCGTGCCGTTCTTCCCGGCTAACGCCATCTTTATCACCACGCTCGCCAATCTGTCGATTTACATCATGGATGACAGTCACCGTCGCCACATTGAAGAGAACGCCAAGCGTGACCGCGTCGAAAACTACGAGTCGATGAAAATTGACTATGTGGTCGAAGACTATGCGGCCGGTTGCCTGATTGAAAACATCGAGCTGCTGCCCGCACCGACTGAAAAATCGGCCGCTATGGTATCGAATGTGATCCAGCAGTCATCCGGCGCGGATATCAATGCGTTAGCTGACGCTATCGTGCTGGCAGTTCAAGGCGCTGTGGCTCAACCGGCAGCAACCCCGGAAACCACGCCGGAAACTCAACCAGAAGGCGGCGAGTAAACCATGACGAGTCCCGCACAGCGTCACATGATGCGGGTCTCGGCCGTGGAGGCCGCGCAGCGGGTGGATAACCCGCTGCGCCATGCCACCGCCTACGAGCAAATGCTCGTCAAGCTGGCCGCAGACCGCACCAAGCTGAAACTTATCCATTCTGTCGAGAGAAAGGCCGACCACAAACGCGCGATGTTGCCGTTATACGCGCCATGGGTGGCGGGTGTATTAGCCGAAGGTCGGGGCGCGCAGGATGACATTCTGATGACGGTCATGCAGTGGAAGCTCGACGCCGATGACATTCCCGGCGCGCTGGAAATCGCGCCCTATGCCCTGAAATACCGTCTTAAGGTGCCGAACAACAAACGGCCGGTCGCGTATCTGTTTGCCGAGGAAGTGGCGCTGTCGGCAGAACGCAGCCGCAAGGCGGGAAGTCCGGCCAGCATCGATGACCTACGCGTCGCCATTGAGATGACCGCCGCCGAGGATATGCCTGACATGGTCAAGGCCAAGCTCTACAAGGTGGCTGGTCTTATGTTGAGCGACAGCGGTGACCCGGCGCAGGCGCTGGAGTACCTCGTCCGCGCAATGCAGCTCGACAGCAATGCCGGGGTGAAAAAAGAGATCCAAAAATGCGAGAGCGCACTTAAGCCGAAGCCCGCGCCCATTGCGAAAAGAACAACCACGCGCACGCGTAAGGCCGCCGCTACTCCGGCCAAACGCGGGCGACCACGCAAGGCGGTAAAAACCGCCGGTTAACAGAACGCACCCCCGTGCCGGGCGGCACGATGGCCGCGAGTGTCTTTTGACTTATCAACGCCATCGTCCACCGCCCACCCATTTTGAGGTTGTCATGACGACAGTGATTATACGTAACCCGGTTGAGCCGAAGGACGAGCCAACGGCCATTATCCCGCAACCGGATGAACCTGAGCCGGTGATTAAAAACACCTTCTTTTTCCCGGACGTTGACCCGAAGCGCATTCGTGAATTAATGCGGCTGGAGTACACGTTCACACCGGAGCGTCTGCGCTTTGCTATTCGCAGCGGTATCGCGGAGGCGAATGCGGAGCTGTATCTCTACCGCGAGCAGCAAATCGCCGCCGGGTTCAAGACGTTGGCCGAGGTTCCTGCCGATGAAATCGACGGGGAAAGCGAGAAGTGTTTTCACTACCTGAGTGCGGTTTGTGCCATGACCACCGCGACGCTGTACGAGCGTTATCGGGGTGCGGATGCCAGCGCCAAGGGGGACAAAAAAGCCGACAGCGTCGAGGTGTCCATTGATGAGCACTGGCGGGACATGCGCTGGTCAATTGCCCGTTTGCAGGGTAAACCGCGCTGCATTGTCGGACAAATCTGATGAATGTCATCGCGCTTCAGGGGGACACGCTCGACGCGCTGTGTTATCGCGCCTACGGCCGCACCGAGGGCGTGGTCGAGGCGGTGCTGCTGGCTAATTCGGGGCTGGCTGAGTTGGGTGTCATCTTGCCGCATGGCACGGTGGTCACGCTGCCAGTGATTGACACGGCCCCGGCATCCGAAACCGTTCAGCTATGGGATTAACCATGGAGAAAGTTACCTCGTTTATTGCCTACGCCGTCGCGGTGCTGTTGGCGTGGGCCGGGAAGTATTCCGCGCAGGATATCGCGCTGATTGTCGGCGCGGTGGTTGGCGTCGGCACCTTTGTCACCAACTGGTACTACCGCCGCAAAAGCTATCTGCTGCTAAAAAATGTCGGCATCCCTCGGGAGGTTATCGATGAAATCAATCGTTAAACGTTGCAGTGTCGCCGCCGTGCTGGCGCTGGCGGCCCTGTTGCCGGATTTTACCCGGCTGCATACGTCGATGGCGGGACTTGAGCTTATTGCCAATTTAGAAGGGTGTCGCTTGAGTCCGTACCAGTGCAGCGCAGGCGTCTGGACAAGTGGCATTGGTCACACGGCCGGGGTTAACCCAGGGCGACCCATTACCGAGCGGGAGGCGGCGGTCAATCTGGTGGCCGATGTCATGCGGGTCGAGAAGCGCCTCGCGCAGTGCATACCGGTGACCATGCCGCAACCGGTCTATGACGCCGTGGTCAGCTTTGCGTTTAACGTGGGCACGGGTGCGGCGTGCTCGTCGACACTGGCGTATTTCATCAATAAAAAACAGTGGCCGGCCGCGTGCAATCAGCTTCCCCGCTGGGTGTTTGTCAACGGCGTCAGGTCTGCCGGGCTGGAGAATCGCCGGGGGCGTGAGTTGGCGTTATGCATGAAGGGGGCATTATGAGTGGCGGTAGCAAACTTTTTTTTGCGTTGGTGTTGCTGGCGGTCATTGGCTTGTTGAAATGGCAGGTTCTTACCCTCGGCGATCGACTGGATGCTACGAAGCTGGAAAACGTCAGGGCAGTGGCGGCGCTAGCCGAAAGCCGAACGGCTATAGCTGCGTTACAGGACAGCGCCCTGAGCAATGAGCGAGAACAGGTCATTTTACGCCAGCGTATCGCCGCCGCTGACCAACTGGCGAACCGTCGAAACCACACCATTACGAGGTTGCTCAATGAAAATGACGTTCTGCGCCGCTGGTATCAGTCTGCTTTGCCTGATGATGTTATCGGGTTGCACACCCGCCCCGACTTTGCCACCCCCGACGATTATTTACGCTGGCTGTCCGAAGGTCAGCAGTTGCCCTCTGCCCGGCAGCAGCCCGAAAACCAACGGTGATTTAAGCGCGGATATTTTCAATCTTGAGCGTGCGCTGGTGAGCTGCGCGCTACAGGTTGAGACCGTGAAAAAATGTCAGGAGGAACACGATGTTAAAACCGAAAAGTCTGCGTAAGGCGCTCTATGACGCAGTGCCGAAACTCAAGGCCAACCCGGATATGCTGCGTATTTTTATCGATAGCGGTGTCATCGGTGCAACGCTGGCCGCGTCCCTGTCCTTTGAAAATCGCTATACGCTCAACATCATGGTCACCGACTACCCTGATGATATTGATTTTCTGCTGGTGCCCATTGAGGCATGGTTGCGGGAAAATCAACCCGATATCATGACCGCGGACGAGGGCAGAAAAAAGGGCTTTACCTACATCGCCGATATCAACAAAGACGACAGCTATGACCTCAGTATCAGCCTGCAACTGACTGAGCGCACGATAGTGAAAGAGGTTAATCGCGAGCTGCATGTCTCGCACGCGCCGGAACCCCCCTTGCCGATGCCGGTGGAAAGCCCGACTCATCTTTATGCTAATGGCGAGCTGGTGAGTAAATGGGATGAATGAGTTAAAGCCCTTTGATGACAAGCTGGCTGCGCTGATTGCCGGGCTGTCCGCCTCCAGCCGACGCCAGATGGCCGCCGAGATTGCGAAGCGCCTGCGCACCAGTCAACAGGGTCGAATTAAGCGCCAGCAGGCACCGGACAGCACGCCCTATGCCGACCGTAAGCGTCAACCGATTCGCAGCAAAAAAGGGCGGGTTAAGCGCGAGATGTTCGTCAAGCTGCGCACTAATCGCTATATGAAAGCCAAAGGCACGGCTGATGAGGCGCTTGTCGAGTTTGCGGGCCGTGTGCAGCGGATTGCGCGCGTGCATCAGGAAGGTTTACGTGACCGGCCGAATCGCCATAGCCGCGACGTGCAGTATGACGCGCGCCCGTTATTAGGTTTTAGTGAAGCTGAACGGCAGATTGTGGAGGATGTGATTATTACTCGTTTGAGCGAGTAGCCCGTTGTTTGGCGGGTCATCCTACGCCCGCAAATTGCCGCTGGATCCCTTCAGCGGCATCCTTTCCCTCATGAATACACTCGAAACGATTTCAGAACTTGCGCGCGCAGTGCGCAACCTCATTCGCATCGGCGTCATCGTTGACGTTGACGCCACGCAGGCACGTTGTCGCGTTCAACTTGGCGGTAATACGTCGGACTGGTTGCAATGGCTGACTTGTCGTGCCGGTGGTGCACGCACATGGTGGGCACCCTCTGTCGGTGAGCAGGTGCTGCTGCTGGCGTTAGGGGGCGAACTTGACACCGCTTTCGTGCTGCCGGGTATATATTCCGACGATTTTCCAGCCCCGTCAGCGTCGGCCGAGGCATATCACAACTGCTTCCCCGATGGCGCGGTCATCGAATACGAGCCAGAAACCGGCGCGCTGGCCGTTACCGGTATTAAAACTGCTGACGTGCAAGCGTCTGAGTCGATAACCGCCAATACCAAAGTGGTGATGGTAAAAGCCGCAGAAAGCATCACCCTCGACACGCCGGAGGTGGTCTGCACTAACAAACTGACTACCGGCACGCTGGAGGTGAAAAAAGGCGGGAAAATGTTTGGGGATATCGAGCATGGCGACGGCACCTTTAAATCCAACGGTGTGCAAGTTGATAAACACGGTCACGGTGGTGTGCAGCGCGGCAATGACTGGACGGAGGAAACTAAATGACCGTCAGATACACCGGCATGAACCGGGACACTGGCCAGACTCTGACGGATAGCGAGCATATCAGCCAGAGCGTGCGCGATATCCTCATCACACCAATCGGCTCGCGGGTGATGCGTCGTGAGTATGGCTCGCTTCTGTCAGCTCTGATTGACCAGCCGCAAAGCCCGGCGGTCAACGGGCAGGTGATGGCCGCCTGCTACATGGCAATCCTCAAATGGGAGCCGCGCGTCAGGCTGACCTCTATCACCTTCGAGAAAGCCTTCAACGGTCAGATGTTCGTTGATATTACCGGCGTGCGCCAAGACACCACCGGCGGCACATTTTCGCTAACCGTTCCACTGAGCTGACACTATGGCCACTATCGATTTAAGCCAGCTACCCGCGCCAAATGTTGTTGAACCACTGGACTATGAAACCCTGCTTGCCGAGCGCAAGGCAACGCTGATTTCCCTGTATCCGGCAGACCAGCAGGAGGCTATCGCCCGAACATTGGCGTTGGAGTCAGACCCTATAGTCAAGGTCCTGCAAGAGAATGCATATCGTGAAGTTATCTTGCGCCAGCGCGTCAACGAGGCGGCGCAGGCGGTCATGGTAGCCTATGCGGGCGGTGCAGACCTCGACCAGCTCGGCGCGAACAACAATACCCCGCGACTGATTATTACCCCGGCGGATGATACTGCTATCCCGCCTGTTGCGGCCGTGATGGAGTCAGACGAGGATTTTCGCCCTCGCATCCCGGCCGCCTTTGAGGGAATGTCAGTCGCGGGGCCGGTGGGGGCATATGAGTTTCACGCCCTGAGCGCCGACGGTCGTGTCGCCGATGCCTCGGTATTCAGTCCGGCCCCGGCTAGGGTCTCGGTCAGCGTGCTGGCGCGCGACGGTGACGGCACCGCACCCGATGAGTTGCTCGCGGTAGTTGCCAAGGCACTGAATGACGAGAGTGTGCGCCCAGTGGCTGACCGGGTGACTGTCGCGTCGGCGAAGATTGTTGATTACCAGATTAACGCCACACTCTTTGTCTTGCCTGACCCGGCCGTCGAACCTATCAAAGCCGCCGCTGAGCAGCGTCTAAAAGCCTACATCAACGCGCAACGTCGCCTTGGACGTGATATTCGTCGCTCGGCTATTTATGCCGCGCTGCATGTGAGCGGTGTGCAGCGTGTTGAGCTGGCCGCCCCGCAATCTGATGTGGTACTGGACAAGACGCAGGCGGCTAACTGTACCGACTATCAAATCTTAATCGGTGGCTCTGATGAGTAACCTTTTACCGCCGGGGTCATCCGCGCTAGAACGCCGGGCGGCCGAGGCTTGTTCGGTGGGTATGGATTTGAATGTGCCACTCCGTGACCTGTGGAACCCGGAGCGATGCCCGGTTAAATTCCTGCCGTATCTGGCGTGGGCGTTCAGCGTTGACCGCTGGGATGAGGATTGGCCGGAGGCGGAAAAGCGTAAAGCCGTCAGCGATGCGTTTTACATTCACCGGCGTAAAGGCACGGTTGCCGCTATTCGCCGTGTGATTGAAAACATGGGCTATAGCATGAGCATTGCGGAATGGTGGGAAGTAGCCGACCCCGCCGGGACGTTTCGCCTGACTATCGATGTGAATGACGTCGGTATTACGGAGGAAATCGTTAATGAACTTGAGCGATTAATCGGTGAGGCAAAATCAGCAAGTCGTCATATTGCGCAGTTAAGTATCAGCACCCAAATATCCGGGGCTATTTATTCCGCCGCCGCTATTCATGACGGCGATATTGTTACCGTATACCCTGCTGATTATTCACCTTCGGAAAAAGTGAAATACAACGGCATACCGAGATTTAACGGCAATTATCATTACTCCGGGGAAAAATATGTCTGAGCTATCAGAACAAGCAAAGTGGGAAAAAACCATTTATCAAATCCAGCGCGGTGATGACGTCTCAGGTGGCCGGGATGGTGTTGCAAATATTCAGGCGCGCCAGTTGGCAAACCGTACTGCGTTATTAAAAAATGATGTGGATAAACTTAATACGTCTGTCATGAGTGATGCGAAGATTTATGACAATGAGCCGGAGGCGCAACAGGCTATTAATGACGGCGTCGAAAAACGGCAGTTTTTTACCGTAACGTCTCAGATTACCAATTATTGGGTTGAACAGTACGAAAACGTTAATGGCATTGCGGTTAAAACTGGCAAGAAAATTGTTACCAGTGCCTTTGTCGAGGCGGTGGAGTTGCTGGCCGCCGGAACGGACAAGCGCACGCGTGGCCTGTTGACGCTGCCACGCTCTAAATACCCTTTCGATATTGTCAGTCGTCAGGGGTATCGTCTGTTTGCCATCAAAGGGAACGGGGATAAATCGCTGCCCGGCAACTCGTTCGCGGATTACCTGAATGTGTTGAAAGGGTTGATTGTTGGTCAAACGTCGGTGCGGCGTGTGCGTCCGGGCTATCTGTTTGACTTGGTCGTTGGTGGGTATCGTCTCTTATCGGTGCGTGACGATGGTCGTGGAACGCTGGAGCATCGCGGTATTCCCGTCGAAAATCATTTGGGGCTACTTGAAAACACGCTGGGCTTTTTGGGCGACTCACTGTCGGATAACGGCCGCAACCCGAAAGAGATTGCAAGCCGCCCTCGCGGCTGGACGTATAACGCGCGGTCATGGCAAACGTGGGCCGTGATGAAAACTGGCGGGCGTTTGAAATACATCGGGCAGTGGGCGACTGGCGGTTATACCTCGGGTGACGTCATTAAGCATCATCTGCAATCAGCCATCGAGGCCAAGCCGAGATTTTGCGGTCTGCTTATTGGCCGTAATGACGTCATTAGGCTGGAAATCTCGCTGGAAACCACAAAGGCAAACGTCAGGACTATCTGCACCGCGCTGAGGAAGGCCGGTATCATCCCCGTAATTTGCTCAATGGCCGCGCAGATTAATGCGAGTGACGTGCTGAAAGGGCGTGAAAATGCTGTCAATGCGTTCCTGCGTGCTTACGCATTGGATCAGGGCTATCCGTTTGTGGACATGCGCGCGGTAACCGTTGACCCGGCGACAGACGCATGGAAGCCAGGGTATAACGGCATTCTCAACGGCGGGCCAGACCCCTCGCATCCGGCACCCCTTGGCGCATTCCATATGGGGACGGCACTGGCTGAGACGCTGGCACCCTATACCATGCCAACCTATCCACCACTGGCCATCGCCAACACCACACCGGAACGCAGCCCGAACGGCCTGCGCAATCCGCTGTTTCTTAACGTTGATGCCGCCGGGCGGCCGGCTGACTGGGCGATTGAATCCGGCGACGTGAGTGTGACTAGCGCCCCGGACATTGTTGGTAATGCGCTTGCTGTAAAAGCCAGCTCCGGCACTTACGCCAAAGTGTCGCAGGTTGTGAAGGTAAAACCGGGGGAGCGCCGGGAATTCTGTTTTAAAGTGAAAATTGATACCGACGATAAATCAACGGTGGCCTGTTACTGCGAAACGAATAATGCCGATATGTTGAATCTTGCGGGCTTGAGGGCGTGGAGTCATCCGGTTGAAGGGTATTTAACTTACAGCTATGAGTTTATTGTCCCGGCCGATGTTGAAGAAATAAAAGTTGTCGTGGCGGCAAATAATGCGGCAGATATTTATATTTGTCAGGCGGGCGTTATTAATCTGGAGAATGCGAAATGAAAATTGTTTGTGACGGTGTGGTGCACTCAACAGATTTAGAGTTGGCAGACCCGGAAATGTTGCTGAATCTTGATTCAAGTTTGGCAACCTATGGCTTGCAAGATAAATATGATTCCAGCGGCAATGGACGTGACCTTATTACCGGCAATGATTTTACCGAAGCCGGAATGTTACTCGTTGATGATGCCGAACACGGTGCTGATACCGGTATTATCGAAACGGACGAGATGACGTTCGCGATTTGCATTAACGTGGATAACATTAAAACCAGTGGGCGTATTTTCTCTAACTTTATTCCGGGTGTTGCACCGTTTTCGGGTATCCAGTTACGGATTGAGCCTGATGGGTCGTTAATTTTTCAGGTCGCGAGTGGCATTGTCGGTAGCGTCGAGTTTGACCCATTATATTCGGTGGCAGCGGGCGGCGCTGTGGGTGGCTGGACGCGCTTTACTGCGACGGTTTCTAACAGCGAGGTGACTATCACGCGCGCGGCGGGTACACGTTATGCGGCAAAAGTGAAAAAACGTGCGAAATCTCCAGAGTCCATTTTTCTGAATGGCGCACCGAGCAAAGAACAAAACAAAGGGCTGCCCGGCGTGATGGGTGTCATCGCGTTTTATGACCGGGTATTGACCGTGGATGAGCAGGAGCAAGCCCGAACAAAACTAAAAGAAATCATGCGTACGCGCGGGCATTTCGTTAACTGACAGGGAGGGAATATGACCGAGAAAAAATTCCTGACCCTAATCACGCAGGCCGGGGCAGAGCGGCTGGCGAATGCGGCAGTCACCGGGACGCCGGTTGCCATTGCCGCAATGGCTGTCGGTGACGGCGGCGGGCTACTGTCACGGCCAGACCTAACCCGCGTGGGTCTTGTGGGTGAGCAATATCGCGCTGAGCTGAATAAGCTGGTCATTGCGGACGCGGATGCGAGTGTCATTGAGGCGGAAATGATTATGCCGCCACAAATTGGCGGGTTTTGGTTGCGTGAGCTGGCGCTCTATGCTGATGACGGGGTGTGTATCGCTGTCGGCAATATGCCGGAGACGTATAAACCACTGCTTGTCGAAGGCTCCGGGCGCTTTCAGGTCATCAGGGTGCAATTGAAGGTCAGCAGCACTGCGGACGTGGCACTTATTGCCGACCCGTCGGTCATGATTCCTACTGTGGAGGACGTCCATAAGCTGGAAGCGGTGGTTAAGGATTACACCGATAATCAGCTTTCGGCGCATGAGCAATCCCGCAGTCACCCTGATGCGACACTGACCGAAAAGGGGTTTACGCAGCTCAGCAGCGCAACAAACAGCGATAGCGAGGCACTGGCCGCCACTCCGGCAGCGATTAAAAAGGCCATTGCGGCCGCCGTGCGCGAGAGCTGGGAGTTATCTAACCCCGTTGGCATCAGTCATTTCTTTTTTGCCAACGTCGACCCTAACGCCCGCTGGCCGTGGTCAAAGTGGGAGTATACCGGGGAGGGGAGAACCATCCGCATTGCCAAGCGGGACGGCTCCAATGTGGGGCAAACCGGCGGCAGTGATACCGTGACAATCGCCCGCGCAAATTTGCCCGCAGAAAAAATTAGCGTAAATGGCACGGCCCACGATACCGACCTCGGCACCAAGAGAACCAAGGCAGCCGGGAAGCACGTTCACCATGGCACGCCACAGCGTAATAGCAATTATGAATTGGGTGGGAATAACCGCGTCTTCTTTGACCCGTATGCCGAAGGTGATACGGATGAGGCTGGCGAGCATGACCACGAAATGGATCTCGGGTCACATGGCCATAATGTTACGGGGGAAACGGATGCACTCGGTAGCGGTCAGGCTGTCAGCATTGTCGAGAGCCACGTCCTGCAAATGTGTTGGCACCGTATAGCATAAAAAAATGGCCCGCATGTGCGGGCCGTTGTCTACCTGCGGCATTTCCCTGATGTTGCCGGATAGATAACGCCACCCTAACCGCTCCGGCTAAATTCCGTCCAATCGATTACATAGATCAATGCGTCGATATTGATCGGCCAAATCGATCGCAATGCGTTTTCCCTTCCTCCTGTCTTTTTACTCCGTTGTCTGGTGGGCCATCCACCGGCCATCGCGTGCGCCTGCGCAAGCCCGGCGGCAAGCTAGGCACACCACCAACAACCGGAGTCACAATATGGGTGATTATCACCACGGCGTGCGCGTCGTCGAAATCAACGACGGGACGCGCGTCATTTCTACCGTTTCGACGGCTATCGTCGGTATGGTCTGCACCGGCAAAGATGCTGACCCGAAGGTTTTCCCCCTCAACACCCCGGTATTGATTACCGATGTGATTGCCGCTGCCGGTAAGGCGGGGAAATCTGGCACGCTGGCGAACGCTTTGGCAGCTATCGGTGACCAGTGCAAGCCGGTGACGATTGTCGTGCGGGTTGAAGAGGGCAAAGACGCCGCGACAACCACGTCGAACATCATCGGCGGCGCGGATGAAAACGGCCGCTATACCGGTATGAAAGCCTTGCTTACCGCGCAGGCGGTCACCGGGGTGAAACCGCGTATTCTGGGCGTGCCGGGACTGGATACGCTGGAAGTGGCGACGGCGCTGGCGGGTATTTGCCAGCAGTTACGCGCGTACGGTTATATCAGTGCGTATGGCTGCAAAACCATTTCCGAGGCCATCGCCTACCGCGACAATTTCAGCCAGCGCGAGCTGATGCTCATCTGGCCGGATTTCCTCGCATGGGATACCACCGGCAATGTGAGCGCCACGGCATTCGCCACCGCTCGCGCGCTGGGCCTGCGCGCAAAAATCGACACGGAAACCGGCTGGCATAAGACCCTGTCTAACGTTGGTGTCAACGGCGTGACCGGCATTTCCGCCAGCGTGTTCTGGGATTTACAGGCACCCGGCACCGATGCCGACTTGCTCAATGAGGCCGGGGTCACGACGCTGGTGCGCAAAGATGGTTTCCGCTTCTGGGGTAACCGCTCCTGTTCTGATGACCCGCTGTTCTTGTTTGAGAACTACACCCGCACCGCGCAGGTATTGGCTGACACCATGGCCGAAGCGCATATGTGGGCGGTGGATAAGCCGGTCACCGCCACGCTTATCCGCGACATTGTCGAAGGCATTAAAGCCAAATTCCGTGAGCTGAAATCCAACGGCTACATCATCGACGCCGATTGCTGGTATGACGAATCGGCCAACGATAAAGAGACCCTGAAAGCCGGGAAGCTGTATATCGATTACGACTACACCCCGGTTCCCCCACTGGAAGACCTGACCCTGCGCCAGCGCATCACCGATAAGTATCTGGTGAATCTGGCCGCAGGCGTCAACAGCTAAGAGGACGCGTTAAACCATGGCACTCCCACGCAAACTGAAGTACCTCAACCTGTTTAACGACGGCCTGAGCTATATGGGCGTGGTCAGCTCAGTGACCCTGCCGAAACTGACCCGCAAGCTGGAGAACTATCGCGGCGGCGGCATGAACGGCGCGGCCCCGGTGGATATGGGGCTGGACGATGACGCGCTCAGCGTTGAATGGACTATCGGCGGCCTGCCAGATGACCAGCTCTGGGCGCAATACGCCGCCTCAAGCTCGACGGCCGTGCCGCTGCGCTTTTGCGGTTCTTATCAGCGCGACGATACCGGCGACATTACGGCGGTGGAGATTGTGCTGCGTGGCCGCCATAAAGAATTTGATTTTGGCGACCAGAAACAGGGCGAAGACACAGAGACAAAAATCTCGACCCAATGCACCTATTTCAAGCTGACCGTCGACGGCAAAGAGCGCATTGAAGTTGACACCGTCAACATGATTGAACGTGTGAACGGCGTTGACATGCTGGAACAGCACCGCCGCAATATCGGGCTGTAATTACCGGGCGGTCAGCGACGCTGGCCGCCATTCCTCCTGACTCATTAAATTTGAGAGCACACCATGAAAAAAGAAAACACCATCACCGCTACCGAAAACCCGAACGTCGTGAAACTGGATACCCCGGTCAAACGCGGTGAAACCGTTATCGATACGGTAACCCTGACCAAACCGAACGCGGGCACTCTGCGCGGCGTGGGTCTGGCCTCGCTGGCAAGCTCTGACGTTGATGCGCTGATTAAGGTGCTGCCGCGCATGACGTACCCGGCATTGACCGAGAGCGAAGTCACTGCGCTGGAGTTGCCTGACCTTGTGGCACTGGCCGGGAAGGTTATCGGTTTTTTGGCACCGAGTTCGGCACTGTAGATTTCCCGGCAGGATTGTCGGTTGATGACCTGATGGCGGATATCGCGACGATTTTCCACTGGCCGCCGTCAGAGCTTTACCCGATGACACCGCAAGAACTCCTCAACTGGCGCGATAAAGCGCTCCAACGAAGCGGACAAA
>NZ_WBKI01000012.1 GCF_008830365.1 Serratia proteamaculans
TCAATCTTGCCATGGGGCGCGCGGATTTATTCCCAGAAACGCCGGTAGCGGTGAGAGGGTTTAAGCGCGTCATAGACGAGCAGGCGTGGACAATTACTAAGGTGACCCATTCACTCAGCAATAGCGGTTATACGACGGCACTAGAGCTAGAGGTTAAGCTTTCCGATGTGGAGTATGAAGAGGAAAACAAACAGGATAGAATTAATAATAATTAATTGATATTAAAGGAAAAAAGACTAAAATCATCTTATCAATGTTGACGTGTCGAGGTGATAAATTATGTTTCATTGCAATATTTGCGGAACTGCTGCACATGCTCGTTCAAGCCGTTATCTCAGCGAGAATACAAAGGAGCGTTACCACCAGTGCCAGAACATCAATTGCAGCCATACATTTGTCACCATGGAAACCATTGAACGCACCATTATGAAACCCGGCCATGTGGTTCCGGTGATGCCTCACCCGACCCATTACGGCCAGCAAAGCATGTTGATGTAGCTAAAGCGAAGAATCCCCGGAAATCCGGGGATTTTTTTCGACGTGGTCAATGTGTGGACATTGATAGAGATAATTCCTTTTATCTCATAAAGATAAGTGCTAGATACGGGCACCATCCCTGTCTTCCCCCGCCATGATGGCGGGGTTTTTTTTGTCCATCATTCCGCTATATTGACCCCCTCAACGTTTAACCGGGATGGGTTATGGAACCGCAATATGCGCGTCTGGTGAAATCCGCTGCGTTAGCTGCCACCGCATTGGCCTCCATACTGTTAATGATCAAAATTGTCGCCTGGTACCACACCGGTTCGGTGAGCTTGCTGGCGGCGTTGGTGGATTCTTTGGTGGATATTGCCGCATCGCTGACTAATCTGCTGGTGGTGCGTTATTCGCTGCAGCCAGCTGACGAGGAACATACTTTCGGGCACGGTAAGGCCGAGTCATTGGCTGCGCTGGCACAAAGCATGTTTATTTCCGGCTCGGCCCTGTTTCTGTTCCTGACGGGTTTCCAACATCTGTACTCCCCGGAAACGCTACGTGATCCCGGTATTGGTATTGCCGTGACGGTGGTGGCTTTGTTCAGCACCTTGCTCTTGGTCACATACCAGCGTTGGGTGGTAAGAAAAACCCGCAGTCAGGCGGTGCGAGCAGATATGCTGCATTATCAGTCAGATGTCATGATGAATGGTGCTATTCTTATAGCGCTTGCGCTAAGCTGGTACGGTTTTCAACGGGCGGATGCGCTGTTTGCATTGGGCATTGGCGTCTACATTCTTTATAGCGCGTTGCGGATGGGTCATGAGGCGGTGCAATCGCTGCTGGACAGGGCATTGCCGGACGATGAACGTCAGGCGATCATCGATGTGGTTTCTTCCTGGCCAGGGGTGAAAGGTGCGCACGATTTGCGCACCCGCCAGTCCGGTCCGACGCGTTTTATCCAGTTGCATCTGGAGATGGACGATGCGCTGCCACTGATGCAGGCACATCTTTTGGCCGAGCAGGTGGAACAGGCATTGTTGCATCGTTTCCCCGGTGCGGATGTCCTCATCCATCAGGATCCCTGTTCCGTGGTACCAGAGGGGCGGCAGGGGCGTTGGGAGCTATAATCAATGCAGGGCCGGTGAGAACAGTGCTGCGGTTAGCTCACAGTGCCATGGTGGTTTTTTACCGCAATATTGCGTGACTTGAATCAATTCAGCTGGGTGTTTTTGTTATAATATCCAGCAATAAGCCGTAAAGCTGGTTTTCTGCAGCCGGAGAGGTTTCAAGACAATCGGCGAATACAGAATTCTTAAGAAATTGCATCTACAGTTCAGAGGTAGTCATGATCAAGAAAATCGGTGTACTGACAAGTGGCGGTGATTCGCCGGGTATGAACGCTGCGATCCGTGGCGTTGTGCGTGCTGCCCTTTCAGAGGGTCTGGAAGTTTTTGGTATTTACGATGGCTACCTTGGTTTGTACGAAGATCGCATGGAAAAATTGGACCGCTACAGCGTGTCCGATATGATCAATCGCGGCGGCACCTTCCTCGGTTCGGCCCGTTTCCCGGAATTCAGAGACGACAGTGTACGTGCCAAGGCGATTGAAAACCTGAAAAATCGCGATATCGATGCGCTGGTGGTCATTGGCGGTGACGGCTCCTATATGGGTGCCAAACGCCTGACGGAAGAGGGTTTCCCTTGTATCGGTCTGCCTGGCACTATCGATAACGACGTGGCCGGTACTGACTACACCATTGGCTATTTCACTGCGCTTGAAACCGTGGTGGAAGCGATTGACCGGTTGCGCGATACCTCATCCTCACATCAGCGTATTTCCATCGTTGAAGTGATGGGACGTTATTGCGGCGATCTGACGCTGGCGGCGGCTATCGCCGGTGGTTGCGAGTTCATCGTGTTGCCTGAGATTGAGTTCAACCGCGAAGATTTGGTGTGTGAAATCAAGGCTGGCATCGACAAAGGTAAAAAACACGCGATCGTGGCGATCACCGAACACATCTGCGATATCGATGAGTTGGCGCGCCATATCGAGCAAGAAACCAAGCGTGAAACCCGCGCCACCGTGTTGGGTCATATTCAGCGCGGCGGTTCGCCGGTAGCTTACGACCGCATTCTGGCTTCCCGCATGGGCGCTTACGCTATCGAGCTGTTGTTGCAGGGCTACGGTGGTCGCTGTGTCGGTATCCAAAACGAGAAGATGGTGCATCACGACATCATCGATGCGATCGAAAACATGAAGCGTCCCTTCAAGGGCGACTGGCTGGAAACGGCGAAAAAACTCTACTGATCCCGTTTTAATTCAGGCAATAGAAGCCTCCGCATGCGGAGGCTTTTTTTATCCCCTGCAGTAGATATATTCCATAATCGTCTAGCCCAACATTTTTTATTCTTTAATTGATAGGGGAGTTTCTGGCAGGCTCTGATGCTAAATCAACCGATTGAGGTTGCGATTATTTTTCCTGGGAGAGCGAGTCGATGCGTATGCGTAAATGGGGTGTAGGTCTGACAATCATGCTGCTGGCGTCTGGTGCCATGGCGAAAGATATCCAATTGCTGAACGTTTCATACGACCCGACGCGTGAATTCTATCAGGAATATAACACCGCATTCGGTAAATACTGGCAGCAACAGACCGGCGATAAAGTCACTGTACGCCAGTCGCATGGCGGTTCAGGCAAGCAGGCGACCTCAGTCATTAACGGCATTGAGGCCGACGTGGTGACACTGGCGCTGGCTTATGACGTGGATGCTATCGCCGAGCGCGGACGCATTGATAAAGAGTGGATCAAACGCCTGCCGGATAACTCGGCACCTTACACCTCGACCATTGTGTTCCTGGTGCGAAAAGGCAACCCAAAACAAATTCACGACTGGGCCGATTTGATTAAACCGGGTGTCTCGGTGATTACTCCGAACCCGAAAACCTCCGGCGGTGCACGCTGGAACTATCTGGCTGCCTGGGGTTACGCGCTGCATCAGAACAATAACGACCAGGCCAAGGCGCAGGAGTTCGTTAAAAACCTGTATAAGAACGTCGAAGTGTTGGACTCCGGTGCGCGCGGCTCAACCAATACTTTCGTTGAACGTGGTATCGGCGATGTGTTGATCGCCTGGGAAAACGAAGCGCTGCTGGCGGAAAAAGAGCTGGGCAAGGACAAGTTTGAAATTATCACCCCGAGTGAATCGATTCTGGCTGAGCCGACCGTGTCGGTGGTGGATAAGGTGGTTGATAAGCGCGGTACCCGTGATATCGCTACGGCTTACCTGAAGTATTTGTATACGCCAGAAGGGCAAACCATCGCGGCGAAAAACTATTACCGTCCACGTGATGCGGCAGTGGCGGCCAAGTTTACCGACCAGTTCCCGAAACTGAAGTTGTTCACCGTGGATGATACTTTCGGTGGCTGGACTCAGGCGCAGAAGGTGCACTTTGCCACTGGTGGCGTGTTCGACGAAATCAGCAAGCGTTGATGCCGAATGGCAGCAATAAAAAAACCCCGGCTTGCCGGGGTTTTGTCATTTATAAGCCGAGTGAAATCAGGCTTTTTTAGCAGCAGCAGCGGCTTTGACGATCACGGCGAAAGCATCGGCTTTCAGTGATGCGCCGCCAACCAGCGCGCCGTCGATATCCGGCTGGGTGAACAGCTCGGCGGCATTCTTGTCGTTCACGGAGCCACCGTACTGGATGATCACTTCTGCAGCCACGGCTGCGTCCTGCTTGGCGATGTGATCGCGGATAAATTTGTGTACTGCCTGTGCTTGCGCAGGGGTAGCAGACTTACCGGTACCGATAGCCCAAATTGGCTCATAAGCGATAACCGCGCCTTTAAAGGCTTCAGCACCCTGGGTTTTCAGCACGGCGTCGATCTGGCGTGCACAAACTTCTTCGGTTTTACCCGCTTCGTTTTCTGCGTCAGTTTCACCGATGCACAGCACTGGGATCAGACCGGCAGCTTTCAGCACGGCAAATTTTTCGGCGATCGCAGCGTCAGTTTCTTTGTGGTAAGTGCGACGCTCGGAGTGGCCGATGATGATGTATTGAGCACCAACATCTTTCAGCATGTCGGCGGAAACTTCACCGGTGAATGCGCCGGACAGGTTCACGTCTACGTTTTGGGCGCCCAGGGCAATGCGGCTGCCGGCCAGTGCGTGCTTGGCCTGGTCCAGATACATGACCGGTGGTGCGATAGCAACGCCACAACCGTCAACGCTGCTCAGTTCATTGCGCAGCGCGGCGATCAGTTCGTTAACCATGTGAGTGCTGCCGTTGAGCTTCCAGTTACCCATAACTAATGGATGACGCATGTTTTTTCCTCCAACAAGGGAACGCGAGAGTCGAAATAACCACTGCCGGACCGGCAGTTTACCTGCCCAACAGTATAGAGATGATTAAGCACGAAGGCTTTGCTTTTCGTCATTAAATAGCCAGCTGTTACGGCTCGGATAACGCCAGCTTAACCGGTTCAACAGCGAAAGTTATCCCTTTATCGCCGTTGTCTGCTACCACATAACGGATTGCGCCGACCTGCTGTTGGTAGAAGCGTGAACCTTTGCCTTTTTCCAACAGGTTAGCCACTTTGCTCAGGCTTTTTTCCACCGTCAGCGCCGGTTCAAACTGGCGCATCAGTGCGGCCATATAACTGATGGCAATGATGCGGGCGGCCTTTTCTTCACTGCTCTGCTGCAGCGGCAGGTGGGTGATCTGCAGCGTTTTGATTTTGCCGGTGCCTTTTTCCAGCGCGATGGAGGCGTAGAGATTTTCGTTCAACTTGCTGGCGGCACGCGTCAGCAACGGCGTATCGTCTTCTGCCGTTGCGATGGCACGAAATTCACCAATCGGCAGCGTTGGGTTGTCGCGGTTATATTTTTCGCGGAATTTTACTACCGTCAGATCAAACGTCGGCGCCCCGGCCAGCAGGTACGGCGCGGTGGGCGACGCACTGACGGCGGCATCCGGCGGATCGGCCCAGGCACTGCTGATACCCAACAACAGGCAGGCGATGGCGATGGTTTTTCTCAGCATGGCATACGACATCAAGAACAAAGATGGCTCCGATTAAAGCGATAACCGAGGGGGGTGTCAAAGATCCCGCGCCATTATCGCTTGCTGACAGGAAAGCTGTGCGTTACTCCGCGTAATGCAGGGCGGAAATCTTCGCCCTGCGGCGCCTATGTTACACTGCACGGCAGAATATGGGCAGGTTAACAATGCAGGATTCAATGACAATACAACAGTGGTGCTTTTCGTTTAAGGGCCGAATTGGGCGGCGTGATTTCTGGATTTGGATGGTGTTATGGTTGTTGCTGATGGCGGTGGCTTTTTCTCTCGCCAGTCGTGAGTTGGTGGATATCCAGACCATTGCATTCTTTATCGTGGGGTTGCTGTGGCCGACGGCGGCAGTGCTGGTGAAACGGCTGCACGACCGCAACAAAGCAGGCTGGTGGGCGTTGTTGCTGATCCTGGCGTGGTTGCTGGCGGCGGGCAACTGGCAAATGCTGGCCCCGCTCTGGCAATGGGGCGTCGGGCGGTTTGTCCCGACGCTGATCATTGTGATGATGATGATCGATTTGGGCGCGTTTGTCGGCACGCCCGACACCAACCGTTTTGGCCCACCGGCCGAACCGGTGAAGTTCGGCGCGGACTGAGGTAACTGCTTACCAGTATTGTTCGCTGGTGATATGGCCCGGCTTGCGGCGCAGGTGCTTGCGCATCTGCCGCTGATCTTTCAGCGTTTGTTGGGTATCTCGCACCATTTGCGGGTTACCGCACAGCATGACGTGGTCAGTTTCAGCATCGAGGGGTAATCCCACCGCCGCTTCCAGCCGGCCATCCTCGATCAGCGCCGGCACGCGGCCCGTCAGTGAGCCGCTGACTTCTTCGCGACTAACGATAGTCTGAATGCGCAGTTTGCCGTTGTAGCGCTGCTGTAATTGTTGCATCAGCGGCAGGTAGCTGAGATCGCGCGCAAAGCGGGTGGCATGTACCAGCACCAGGTTTTTGAAACGCTCTAGGTCTTTGCCTTCCTGCAGCATCGACAGGTAAGGGCCAATCGCGGTACCGGTCGCCAACATCCACAGGGTGTCGCATTCAGGCACTTCTTCCAGCACGAAAAATCCGGCGGCCTCTTTGGTCACCATCACTTCCGACCCCGGCTGCAGCTGATTGAGGCGTGGGCTCAGTTTACCTTCCGGCACGGTAACCAGATAAAACTCCAGATTTGGGTCACTGGGAGCGTTGACGTAGGAATAGGCGCGTTGCACGCGTTCGCCGTCAATTTCCAGCGCCAGTTTGGCAAATTGCCCGGCGGTAAAAGGAGCAATGGGGGCATGGACGGTAATGCTGAACAGCCCGTCTGTCCATTGCGTGACTTGCGTAACCTTGCCATTAACCCAGTCAGCCATACTCTAAAGCTCCAATCGTCGAATCAAATAAGCGCAATGTCGTGAACCGGAAATAGCGTGCGCAGTACGCTCTATGTGATAGCCGTGGCCAAACAAACGGTTAAACAGTTGCAGCTCCGAGTTGCACAGGCTACTGCAGGCGGTGGCCGCCACGCCGATCGGGCAGTGGTTTTCCACCAGTAACATGCCCAGCGGATGCTCAACCAGTTCGGCCATGTAGCCATCATGCTGCCGCAGACGCACCAGTCGGGTGAGTTTGGCCTGATGGCAGGTTTCCTCTGACAGCTCTTCGGCATAGCGCTGATAAAGCTTGTCTTCGCGCGCATTCAGTAGCTGCTCCACCTCTTCAGCGCCAAACAGCTGATGGGCAGATCCCAACATCTCCGCCGCCAGCCGATCGTGGCCATTGGCAAACTGGGCGTGGCCCTGATGGGTCAGCGACCAGTAACGGGTGGGGCGACCTACTTTGGTACGCGCTTCCTCGTAATCAACCAGCTCACGTTTCTCCAGGGATTGCAGATGCTGACGGATACCCATGGGAGTGATGTCCAGACGCTCAGCCAGCATTTTGGCTGAATGTGGCCCCAGGGTTTTTAACTGCAATAAAATCAGCTCTGTTGTTTTCATAAACCCAATCCCTATGGTGTTATTTTATTTCAAGATGATGAAAATAATTATCGATTAAATGCTAAAGCCAAACTATTGAAAGTTTGCCATTTTTAACCCATAAGCGGTAGACGTACAGTTTAATTTACGAGGCTGGTTGGCTTTGCTGCCACTGTGACGGAGATCAATATCTGTCTGAAACTCGCTAAAAAAATCAAATTTGTTAGCTTATGCCGCCATAGAGGGCTGCTCGCCGTTCTGGCTGATTTTGGGGCCATACCGGGACGCTGTGACGAGTTAATACGTTAACGAAGATAATGAGAAAAATAGAAAACTTTCACCTGTTGGTGATGCTTACCCTGTTAGTGGCAGTCGGTCAGATGGCACAAACCATTTATGTTCCCGTTGTCGCTGATATCGCTAAAGATTTCTCGGTACGTTCCGGTGCGGTGCAGCGCGTGATGGCGGCCTATCTGATGACCTATGGTTTCTCGCAGCTGATTTACGGCCCGCTGTCAGACCGTATTGGCCGCCGCCCGGTGATTCTGGCCGGGATGATGATTTTCATGATCGGCGCTCTGGGTGCGCTATTGTCCAATAACCTGACGATGCTGGTTGCCGCCAGTGCCATTCAGGGGATGGGGACCGGCGTGGCGGGGGTGATGGCGCGAACCATGCCGCGTGACCTGTATGCCGGTACCTCGCTGCGTTATGCCAACAGCCTGCTTAACATGGGGATTCTGGTTAGCCCGTTGTTGGCGCCGATCATCGGCGGAGCATTGGCGATGGTATTTGGCTGGCGTGCCTGCTATGCCTTCCTGTTGGTACTCTGTGCCGGTGTGGCTTTCGCCATGTTCCGCTGGCTACCGGAAACTCGCCCGCAGCAGACCGAGAAACGACGAATGCTGGCAAGCTTCCGCAAGCTGTTGGCCGACGGGACCTTCAGTTGCTATCTGGTGATGCTGATTGGCGCTTTGGCGGGGATCGCGGTCTTTGAAGCCAGCTGTGGCGTGCTGATGGGCGGCGTGCTGGGTCTGAGCGGTCTGACCGTCAGTATCCTGTTTATTCTGCCAATTCCGGCGGCGTTTTTTGGGGCCTGGTATGCCGGTCGTGACGGTAAAACCTTCCACAGCCTGGTGTGGCATTCGGTGATCAGTTGTCTGCTGGCGGGTTTGATGATGTGGATCCCAGGGTGGTTTGGCGTGATGAACATCTGGACGCTGATTGTACCTGCGGCGTTGTTCTTCTTCGGAGCCGGTATGATGTTTCCGCTGGCGACCACCGGGGCGATGGAGCCATTCCCCTATCTGGCTGGTGCAGCTGGCGCGTTGGTCGGGGGCATGCAGAATATGGGCTCTGGCCTGGCGACCTGGCTTTCCGCCATGTTGCCGCAGACCGGGCAATTCAGCCTTGGCTTGCTGATGTTTGCCATGGCGCTACTGATTCTGCTGTGCTGGTGGCCGTTGTCCCACCGGATGCAGCATCAGGGACATACCGTATAAAACGAACAGGGCGCCTTCGGCGCCCTGTTTAATTACAGCAGAAACTCGTGCAGCGCCGGGTCTTTACGATCCAGATAATGGGTCGAGCGGATGCGGCGGATAGTGCGTGACTTACCGCGGATCAACAGCGTTTCTGTGGTGGCCATATTGCCCTGGCGGCTAATACCCTCCAACAAATCGCCCTTGGTGATGCCGGTAGCGGAGAAAATCACGTTGTCGTTGCGCGCCATGTCATCCAGCAGCAGCACCTTGCCAGCTTCAATCCCCATCTCTTTACAGCGTGCCAGCTCTTCTTCGCCGATGCGACGATTCTCGGCGCTGTCGCCTTTGACCTGATGACGCGGCAGCAGGCGTGCCTGCATATCACCGTCCAGTGCGCGGATCACCGCGGCAGAAATTACCCCTTCCGGCGCGCCGCCGATACCGTACATCACGTCGACTTCACTGTCTGGCATGCAACTCAGGATTGAGGCCGCCACGTCGCCGTCGGGGATAGCGAACACTCGCACCCCGAGCTGCTGCATCTGGGCAATAACGCCATCGTGACGCGGTTTGGCCAGGATCACCACCGTCAGTTGACTCAGTGGCTTTCCCAGGCAGACCGCGACGTTGTTCAGGTTCTCAGCCAGCGGCAGGTTAAGATCGATAGCACCGCGCGCTGCCGGGCCCACCACCAGTTTTTCCATATACATGTCAGGGGCGTGCAGGAAGGTGCCGCGATCGCCCACCGCCAGCACTGCCAACGCATTGGGCTGGCCCATGGCGGTCATGCGGGTGCCTTCGATGGGATCGACGGCGATATCCACCGCGTCGCCCTGGCCGCTGCCGACCTGCTCGCCGATATACAGCATCGGCGCTTCATCAATTTCGCCTTCGCCGATCACGATGCGGCCGTCGATATCCACTTTATTGAGCATAATGCGCATTGCGTTGACTGCAGCGCCGTCGGCGGCGTTCTTATCGCCGCGTCCCAGCCATTTATAGCCTGCCAGCGCAGCGGCTTCGGTAACGCGGGAAAATTCGATGGCTAATTCACGTTTCATGGCAAAACCTGTCTGTGAGAAAGGAAGAAAATATCGGCAAAGTTTATCACAGCACGCGGCGGCGGGGGCGGGGCAAAAAAATGCGCCGCCCGGAGGCAGCGCATGATGGGGTTAACCAGGCAAATAAGTGTTAGTCGTGCTCTTCCCATGCTTGTGCGCGGGCAACCGCTTTTTTCCAGCCGCTGTAACGGAAGTTACGCTCGGTGGTTTCAATGCTTGGGCGGAACTCACGCTCGATGACCGCTTTGCTCTTCACTTCATCCAGGTCATTCCAGTAGCCGATAGCCAGGCCCGCCAGGAATGCCGCACCGAGCGCAGTCGACTCACGCACTTCAGGACGCTCTACACGGGTACCGAGGATGTCAGACTGGAACTGCATCAGGAAGTTGTTAGCGACCGCGCCACCGTCCACACGCAGCGATTGCAGACGAGTGTTGGAGTCGGCTTGCATGGCATCCAGCACGTCGCGCGTCTGGTAGGCAATGGATTCCAGCGTGGCACGAATGATGTGGTTGCTGTTCGCGCCGCGGGTCAGGCCGAAGATGGCGCCACGGGCATACGGGTCCCAGTAAGGTGCGCCCAGACCGGTGAAGGCAGGTACCACGTACACGCCGTTGCTGTCTTTCACCTTGGTGGCGAAGTATTCGGAGTCGGCCGCATCGCTGATCAATTTCAGCTCATCGCGCAGCCACTGAATGGAGGCGCCGCCAATGAAGACCGCCCCTTCCAGCGCGTAGTTCACTTCGCCGCGTGGGCCGCAGGCGATAGTGGTCAGCAGGCCGTGGTTAGAACGTACCGCTTCTTTGCCGGTGTTCATCAGCAGGAAGCAGCCGGTGCCGTAGGTGTTTTTCGCCATGCCCGGTTGAACACACAGTTGGCCGTACAGCGCCGCCTGCTGGTCGCCGGCGATACCGGCGATAGGAATACGTGTACCGCCTTTACCCCCGATGTTGGTCTGGCCGTACACTTCAGAAGACGGACGGACTTTTGGCAGCATGGCGCGTGGGATATCCAGCGCTTCCAGCATACGTTCATCCCAGTCCAGCTCATGGATGTTGAACATCATGGTACGCGAGGCATTGGTGTAATCGGTCACATGCACCCGCCCTTGGGTCATTTTCCACACCAGCCAGGTGTCGACAGTACCGAACAGCAGCTCACCGCGTTTGGCGCGTTCACGGGCGCCTTCAACGTGATCGAGGATCCATTTTACCTTGGTGCCGGAGAAGTACGGGTCAACCACCAGGCCGGTGTTGTGACGAATGTACTCTTCCATGCCATCGCGTTTGAGTTTTTCACAGATGTCGGCGGTGCGGCGGCATTGCCAGACGATGGCGTTATAGATCGGTTTGCCGGTCTCTTTTTCCCAGACGATGGTGGTTTCGCGCTGGTTGGTGATGCCGATACCGGCGATTTGATCGGAATTGATGTCGGCTTTTGCCAGCACTTCCACCAGCGTGGAGCTTTGTGACGACCAGATCTCCATCGGATCATGCTCAACCCAGCCGGCTTTCGGGTAAATCTGCGTGAATTCACGCTGCGACACCGCAACAATATTGGCATCGTGGTCTAGCACTACGGCACGTGAACTGGTAGTTCCCTGGTCGAGAGCGACAATGTATTTTTTTTCTACAGTCATGATTTTAGTCCTGCTGTTGTTAACCGTTTTAAAACTGTGCCAATCACGCTTTACGCTGCTGAGCTTTGGCGGCGGGTTGTTCTTCGTCTACACAGACATCACACGGCAAATTGCGGCCAATGAGCATGCGGTAGCCAAAGGCACCCAGGCAGGCACCGATGATTGGGCCAAAGATAGGCACCAGGAAGTACGGAATATCACGCGCACCGGTGAAGGCCACTTTGCCCCAGCCAGCCAGATAAGCGAACATTTTCGGGCCGAAGTCACGGGCCGGGTTCAGCGCAAAGCCGGTCAATGGTCCCATAGAGGCGCCGATCACAGCAATCAGAATACCGATTAACAGCGGTGCCAGCGGGCCGCGTGGAATGCCGTTACCGTCATCGGTCAGCGCCAGGATCAGGCACATCAGGATCGCGGTAATCACCGTTTCAACCAGGAAAGCCTGGCCAACGGAGATGTGTGCATTAGGGTAGGTGGAGAAGATACCGGCCAGGGCCAGGCTTTCGTCGCTGCCGCGCACCATATGGTTGACTGCTTCAAAGTCGAAGAACAGGTTGTAATACAACCCGTAGACCAGCGCTGCTGCGCAGAAGGCTCCGGCGATCTGTGCGACGATGTAAGGCAGTACTTTGCGTCCGTCAAAGCAGGCAAACAACCACAGCGCGATGGTCACCGCCGGGTTGAGATGCGCACCGGAGATGGCAGCGGTCAGGTAGATGGCCATGGCAACGCCCAGGCCCCAAATGATACTGATTTCCCATTGACCGAAGCTGGCGCCAGCCAGTTTCAGCGCGGCAACGCAGCCTACGCCAAAAAATATCAACAGGCCGGTGCCGAGGAACTCAGCGATACATTGGCCTTTTAGGGTCGGACTGGTGGTTTGGCTCATAATGTTGTTGTCCTGCAAAACGGCGGTTGTGGGTTTATAGGCTCAGGGTGTGCATCAACCCGGCCTATGGGTACAGTTTTTTTCATCTCGTCCAATTATTAATTGAGGACGTGATGTAAATTTATCGTTAACGAACATAAACGAGAAATAGCGAAATCAAAATGTGTGTGCTGAGTCATAAAATTGAGCGAATTCGCGTCGTTTTGTGTTCTTTCTGCGCCATAAAACTGTGATCTGACCAGTGTTCCAGCCACCGTTCGTTAACAAATCAATTTACGCTCCCTGAGTATTTTCAGTTTTTGCTGATGGTGGCGGCAGGAAAATTGCAACAGACTGCGCGTTGAGCCGGATGTTGCTAGACAGTCGGGGACAGGCTACTTACAATCGTTTTTATCGAAAGAAGCGTTTTATCGAGACAGGCGCGTTATTTTCAATAAAAGCGTGTGTCACTTGGCGCGATGCATATTCGCAGCAGTTGCAACCTGAGTTGCGGCCGTTACCTATAGATGTACGCCTTGCTATCATGAGGGGACTGAAGAATGTCATTTGAAGTATTTGAGAAATTGGAATCAAAAGTTCAGCAGGCGATCGATACCATCACCCTGCTGCAGATGGAAATTGAAGAGCTGAAAGACAAAAACAACACTCTTTCACAGGAAGTTCAGGCTGCCTCCGGCAACCACGAATCGCTGGTACGTGAGAACCAGCAACTGAAAGAAGAGCAGCACGTATGGCAAGACCGCCTGCGTGCGCTGTTGGGCAAAATGGAAGAAGTCTGATTCCGGATTGCACGATCGAAAAGGGCGCCCAAGGCGCCCTTTTTCATATCTGAAGATTACTCGATATCGAGTGGATCCTCGGACAGGATAATACCGGTATTGTCAGCATACAGATGATCGCCGGAGAAGAACGTCACACCGCCGAAGTTAACGCGGATGTCGCTTTCGCCAATGCTCTCACTGGCGGCACCCACCGGAATGGCCGCCATCGCCTGAATGCCGATGTCCAACTCTTCCAGATCGTCTACCTGACGAACCGCACCGTAAACCACGATGCCTTCCCATTCGTTCTGGGTTGCCAGACGCGCCAGTTCTGCATTGATCAGGGCACGACGTACCGAGCCGCCACCGTCAATCACCAGGACGCGACCGCGGCCGTTTTCTTCAAGCAACTCGAATAACAGGCCGTTATCCTCAAAGCATTTCACCGTAGTGATTTGCCCGCCAAATGAAGTACGCCCGCCAAAATTGGAGAATAGAGGCTCAACTACGTTCACCTCTTCGTGATAGATGTCGCAAAGTTCGGAAGTATCGTATTTCATAGGATTTTACGTCTGTTTGCCGCTGGAATAACCAGTATATCCCTTTATTCGCCCTGTTGGCAAAATCATCAGTTCGATGGCTAACTGAGCACCACGCCAATAGCGAACAACACATTGGCCAGCAACGCGGCCTTAACCATATGTTCCAGCATAGGTCGCATGCCGGCAGGGGTCGGATCGCGCAACACGCGCAAGCCATGGCGGACCAGCAACGGGATGGCCAAGACAAACAGCCAGCCCCACAGGCTATGCAGGTTAAGCAGCGTGAACAGCGTAAAGCACGCCACCGCACCTATCAGCAGCAACACGTGGTAATAACGTGCCTTCTGCGGCCCAAGTCGGACTGCCAGGGTATTCTTGCCGTTGGCACGGTCGCTTTCGATATCGCGCAGATTATTGATATTGAGCACGGCAGCGGCCAGCAGGCCGCAGGCGGTGGCCGGCAGCATCACGATGCTGTCAAAGGTGTGGGTTTGCAGGTAGAAGGTGCCTGCCACGCTTAGCCAGCCGAAAAATACCAGTACCGAAATATCGCCCAGACCTAAATAACCATAGGGTTTGTTGCCCACGGTATAGGTAATGGCGGCGACGATAGAAAGCCCGCCGAGCACCAGGAAACCCACCACGTCGCTGGGTTGTTCACAGGCCACGGCGATCAGTGAACAGCCTGCCAGAGTGATCAACACCACCGTCACTATCAGCGCGCGTTTCATCTGCGCCTGGGTGATCATGCCTTTTTGCATGCCACGTAGCGGCCCGATACGGTCTTCTTTGTCGCTGCCTTTTACCGCATCGCCATAGTCGTTCGCCAGGTTGGAGAGAATTTGCAGCAGGCCGGCCGTCAGCAGTGCCAGCAGTGCCACGCCAGGCTTCAGGCTACCTTGCCAGGCGGCAATGGCAGAACCGACGACGATCGAGGCAAAGGCCAGCGGCAGGGTGCGCGGTCGTAAACTTTCAAGCCAGGCTCTGGCCGGGGAGGTGGTAGTTGATGAGCTCATTTTTCGCTTCAGAGTTAGTGGCTGCGTCCGTTAGAAATAATTGTGGGAGGCATAATGCCTCCCACAGATGACTGACTGGACATGATTGAGCGATTATAGGATAAAACGACTCAAATCTTCATCCGCTACCAGTTCATCCAGATGATTACGTACGTAATCCGCATCAATTGTAATGGATTGACCGTTAATTTCACTCGCATCGTAGGAAATATCTTCCATCAGACGCTCAAGCACGGTGTGCAAACGACGTGCGCCGATGTTTTCGGTGCTTTCGTTAACCTGCCATGCGGCTTCAGCGATACGGCGGATACCTTCGGCGGTGAACTCAATATTGACGCCTTCGGTGCCCATTAGCGCTTTATACTGCTCGGTCAGCGAAGCGCTTGGTTCGGTCAGAATACGCTCGAAATCTTCGGTGGTCAGCGCCTGCAACTCAACGCGGATCGGCAAGCGGCCCTGCAGCTCAGGGATCAAGTCTGACGGGCTGGCGGTCTGGAATGCGCCGGAAGCGATAAACAGAATGTGATCGGTTTTCACCATGCCGTGCTTGGTGGAAACGGTACAGCCTTCCACCAGCGGCAGCAGGTCGCGCTGCACGCCTTCGCGAGACACGTCCGGGCCGGAGCTTTGGCCGCCACGCTTACAGATTTTGTCGATCTCGTCGATAAACACGATGCCGTGCTGCTCAACCGCTTCGATCGCCTGTTCTTTCAGCTCTTCCGGGTTCACCAGCTTGGCCGCTTCTTCTTCCACCAGCAGTTTGAAGGCTTCTTTGATCTTCAGCTTGCGTGGTTTCTGCTTCTGGCCGCCGAGGTTCTGGAACATCGACTGCAGCTGGTTGGTCATCTCTTCCATGCCAGGAGGTGCCATGATTTCTACGCCCATCGGCGCAGCAGCCAGATCGATCTCGATTTCTTTGTCGTCCAACTGGCCTTCACGCAGTTTCTTGCGGAATGCCTGGCGTGCCGCGGACGGCTCCTGATGCTCTTCCGCTTGGCCCCAGTTGTTCTTGGCCGGAGGCAGCAGTGCGTCAAGGATGCGCTCTTCTGCCAGCTCTTCGGCGCGGGTACGGTTCTTGTCGATGGACTGCAGACGCACCATTTTGATCGCGGCATCGGTCAGATCGCGGATGATAGAATCCACTTCTTTCCCTACGTAGCCTACTTCGGTGAATTTGGTGGCTTCAACCTTGATGAACGGCGCATTGGCCAGTTTTGCCAGGCGACGGGCGATTTCGGTTTTACCGACACCGGTCGGGCCGATCATCAGAATGTTCTTTGGCGTGACTTCATGACGCAGCATCTCGTTGAGCTGCATCCGGCGCCAGCGGTTACGCAGGGCAATGGCAACGGCACGTTTGGCTTTGTTCTGGCCAATGATGTAGCTGTCCAGTTCGCTGACGATCTCGCGCGGGGTCATTTCAGACATAGTATTCGATCCTTACGCTTTGGAAGGCAATTCTTCAATGGTGTGGAAATGGTTGGTGTAAATACAGATGTCACCGGCGATGTTGAGGGACTTATCAACAATTTCGCGGGCGCTCAGCTCTGTATTTTCCAACATCGCGCGGGCGGCTGCCTGGGCGTACGGACCGCCGGAGCCAATCGCAATCAAATCATTTTCAGGCTGGATCACGTCACCATTACCGGTGATGATCAGCGAGGAGTTTTCATCCGCTACCGCCAGCAGCGCTTCAAGCTTGCGCAGCATACGGTCGGTACGCCAGTCTTTCGCTAATTCAACGGCCGCTTTCACCAGGTGACCCTGATGCATTTCCAGCTTGCGCTCGAACAGCTCAAACAGCGTGAAGGCATCCGCGGTACCACCGGCAAAACCGGCAATCACTTTGTCGTTATACAGGCGACGCACTTTCTTCACGTTGCCCTTCATTACCGTATTGCCCAAGGTGGCCTGGCCATCGCCACCGATCACTACCTGGCCGTTGCGGCGTACGCTTACAATTGTTGTCACGAGCAGACCCTCGTTGAAGACGGAAAGAAGCCCTCGCAGTATCTGCTTGCACAGACACTACGAGGCATATTGAGAGTATAGATGGGGGGGGATTGACGCTTTTCAACCCCCAACGGAGAGGGGAATGCAACTTGACATGCCTACGCCCTTCAGGCGCGACAGGGTTTTGTCCGCAGCCGCCCGGCTGCTGTAAGGGCCAAGTACCACACGGTTCCAGCCACCGCCGGCGGTGATACGGCTTTCAATACCCTCAAATGCCAGACGCGCACGCACGGACTCCGCCTGATCGGTTGCGCGGAATGAGCCACACTGCACCATCCACTTCTGCTTCGACTCAGGTTTGGTTTCCTGCTTGGCCGTTTCCTGTTTCACTTCCGGCTTGGTTTCAGGTTTGACCTCAGGTTTCGGCTGCTTAACCTGCACCGGCGGCGGTGTCACCGTCTGCGGTTTGGGTTGTGGCTTGGGCTGAGCCGGCTGCTGCACCGGTGCTGTCGTCGCACCGCTGTTAAACGGATTGCGCGGTTGAGCTACCTGCGGTTGCTGTACCTGTTGCTGCTGGATCTGCTGCTGTTGCACCTGCTGCTGTTGCTGCAGACGGCTACGGGCGGCGGCCTGTGAAGGGTCGTTATACGGCACTTCATTCAGCTGCGTTGGGCGTTGTTGCATATCTGCCTGCATCTGATCCAGCAGTTGGCGTTGTTCTGCGGTCAACTGAGTCTTGGTGTTGGTGGCGCCGCCGGCCGTAGGTTCGGTCGGGGTTTGCACGCCAATCTGACGATTCTCCAGTTCTTTGATGTAGCGCCAACGCTCTTCCGGCTTCGGCGGCAAGCCGTTGCCCGGACGACTGCTGTGCACAGGCAGTAGCGGTGCGTCATCCGGCTTGTTGTGCGTTATGAAATAGAGGCCACCGATAAAGATCACCAGAAGTGCGACGGCCAGCGCCAACACGGTTTTGGAGACCTTCGGAGAACTGCGTTTTTTACGGCTGGGGGTTTTACGCTTAGCTCCTGCTGCGCGCCCTCGGCTTACATAGTCTTTTTGTGCCACTATTATTCCGCTGTGTCCTGATGAGGGGATAAGTCCGTCATGTTACTGAACCCTAAAATATTTGACTAGCGTTTAGGGGCAGCGGTGCTGCCTCTGATAATCAATTCACTGTCCAATAGCCGGGAGCCACTTGCCACTGTTTGTCCGTGTAGCTGCTCCAACAGCAACAACATTGCCTGCTGGCCAATCTGGTAACGTGGTTGAGCCACCGTGGTTAACGGCGGGTCGCAATACTGCGCCAGTTTGATGTCGTCAAAGCCGACGATAGACAGGTCCTGCGGGACTCGCAACCCCATCTTTTTCGCCTGCGACAGCACGCCGATCGCCATTACGTCACTGTGGCAGAAGACGGCCGTCGGCGGTTTTGGCTGTGCCATCAACGCCGCGAGCGCCTGAGCACCCGCTTCGTAGGTGAAATCACCCCGGGTAATATAGCTGCTTTCGACGCTAATGCCATTACGACGTAGCGCCTGAATGTAACCTTGCAGTCGATAATGGCTGAGCGGCATCTGCTCCGGCCCGGCGACACAGGCGATTTGCTTGTGACCGAGCTGATGCAAATAATGTACGGCTTCGAAGGCGGCGGTCAGGTTATCGATGTGAACCGTCGGCAGTTCCAGCTCCGGGGCAAACTCGTTGGCCATCACCATCGGCGGCAGATTACGCTGCTCTTCCTTGCTGGCATCGAACGGCAAATTGGAACCGAGCAGCAGCATGCCATCGATTTGTTTGGTGATGATCAGATTGACGAAGGTGCGTTCCTGCTGGTTTTGCTGAGCACAATCGCCAATTAGCACCAGGTAGCCCTGTTGTGCGGCAGTTTGCTCGATCCCTTGGATCACATCGGCGAAAAACGGATCGCAAATGTCGGGGACGATCACCAGGATGGTTCGGGATTCGTTACGTTTGATATTGCGGGAGAGGGCATGAGGAGAATAGCCCACGGCCAGCACGGCCTGTTCCACTTTCTGACGCGTCGGCGTTGACACCTTTTCCGGGTTCATCAGCGCACGCGACACGGTTGCCGTTGAAACGCCCGCCATTTCGGCAACGTCTTTCATGGTTGCCATGGGTAACTCTTTCTTGTGTTCCAACGCCTTTCTCCTTGCGTTAGCCCCATGCCAACGCGACTACTTCAGTTGCTCACAAATTCTTACCGTGCGGTGGTGTTGTTATCATTTAGCGCCATCCGCGTTTAAACATTCCGTCACGCTGCTGCAAGAGGTGACAAAATTGCCTTCACAGACATTCTAAACAGAATATGTCCTGCCTTTGTTACCTAATTTGCATAAAAAGTGTGACCTGGGAAGGTTTTTTAGCGTTCGCTCGCAATTTCAAGGGTAAACGTTTGCCTGGTAGGAACTGAATCGGACTTTTCTGGGTTCAACTGTCTATAGGATCAATGTCTAGCGTCCACTTCACCTTACGCGCCTGCGGCAGGGTGCTGACCAGGGGCAGGGAGCTTTTCATTATCTGTTGCAGCACCCGCCGAGAAGGGTGTTGCAATAGCAATTGCCAGCGGAAGCGGCCACCGCGTTTCGACTGCAGTGCCGGGACCGGCCCCATCACCCACAGCGAATCGTCTTTCAGCGGGCTGGCCTCCAACAGGTTGCGCAGCTGCTGCAAGAATTGGGGGGCCTGCTGGTTATCGTGATCTTCCGAACGCACGATAATATGGCTGGTGTAAGGCGGCAGGAACACGCTATTGCGCTCTGCCAGCGTCTGTTTGGCAAAGGCGTCGTAGCCCTGTTGCAGCAGAATTTGCAGCAGCGGGTGTTCCGGGTGGTGGGTCTGTAACAGCACCTCTCCGGGCTTACCGGCGCGGCCTGCCCGACCGGAGACCTGGGTATACAGCTGGGCAAAGCGTTCTGCGGAACGGAAGTCGGCTGAGAACAGCGCGCCATCGACGTCCAGCAGGGCTACCAGCGTGACATCCGGGAAGTGGTGACCCTTGGCCAGCATCTGGGTGCCGATCAAAATGCGCGAACCGCCGCGGTGAATATCCGCCAGATGCTGCTCCAGCGAACCCTTGCGGCTGGTGGTGTCGCGATCGATACGGGTGATCGGGGTTTCCGGGAACAGCGGCGCCAGTTCGTTTTCCAACTGTTCGGTACCGACGCCGACAGACACCAGATGGGTAGAACCGCATTGAGGGCACTGGTGGGGGACCGGACGCTGGCTGTCACAGTGGTGGCAGCGCAGTTGACGATGATTCTGGTGGAAGGTGTAGTAATGATCGCAACGCTGGCACTCGGCGATCCAGCCGCACTCGTGGCATAGCAGCGCCGGGGCATAACCGCGACGGTTCAGGAACAGCATCACCTGATTACCGGCCTTCAAATGGTGTTGCATGCTTTTCAGCAACGGCTGCGAAAGACCCACCTTCAGCGGCAGGCCTTTTAGATCGATCAGGTGCTGCGCCGCCGGTTTGGCGTTACCTGCACGTTGGGTGAGTTTGAGCTGGCGATATTTACCCAATTGCACATTGTGCAGGGTTTCCAGCGCCGGTGTGGCGGTGCCCATCACCATTGGGATGTTTTCCTCGCGGGCGCGGAATACCGCCAAATCGCGGGCGTGATAGCGCCAGCCTTCCTGCTGTTTATAAGAGCTGTCGTGCTCTTCGTCGATGATGATCACGCCCAGTCGAGAGAACGGGGTAAACAGCGCAGAACGGGTA
Source organism: Serratia proteamaculans (assembly GCF_008830365.1). Classification (GTDB taxonomy): domain Bacteria; phylum Pseudomonadota; class Gammaproteobacteria; order Enterobacterales; family Enterobacteriaceae; genus Serratia; species Serratia proteamaculans. The sequence continues at coordinate 20,594 of NZ_WBKI01000012.1, forward strand.
CCGATGACAATCGCCGCCTCGCCGCTGCGGGCGCGCAGCCAGACTGACAGACGTTCGCTGTCATTGAGGCCGGAGTGCAGCACCTCCACCGGCGCATTGAAGCGCTCGCGAAAGCGGGCAATGGTCTGCGGTGTCAGGCCGATTTCCGGTACCAGCACCAGCGCCTGCTTACCTGCTGCCAGAATGTTTTCCAGCACGCTGAGATAGACTTCGGTCTTGCCGGAGCCGGTGACCCCGGCCAGCAGCCAGGTGGCAAACTGGTCGTCTTCACTGCGGATGGCACCTACTGCGGTGGCCTGTTCGGTATTCAGCCGCAGTCGCTCACCCAACACTTCAAAGCCGGGCCGCCAGTCCTGCGTTGCGACCGTCTGTGCCCGTAGATCAATCAGCCCCTTGGCGCGCAATGCCTGCAAGGCGCTCTCGGTTAACGCCAGTTCACTGACCTGGTGGCGATAGACCGGGCGCTGCAGCAGCGCGGCCAGCGCCTGCTGCTGTTTGGGCGCTCGCTTCAGGCTCTCTGGCAGCGTGGCGCGGCCTTGCTCGGTAGCGAACCATTGCCACAGCGGTGCCGTTTCAGCCGGTTTCCCCTGGCGCAGCAGGATGGGCAGCGCGTGGAACAGCACTTCACCGATGGGATAATGATAATAGTCGCTGGCCCAGCGCAGAATGCGCCACAGGCTGGGGGAGAACAGGGAGGCGTTGTCGATTACGCTGTCGATGGGTTTGAGCTTATCGAGCGGTAATTCGCTGGTCTCGCTACAGCCGGTGACGATTCCGATCGCCCGTTGCTTGCCCCAGGGCACGGCTACGCGAGCGCCGACAGCCGGCTGCAGGCCTTGCGGCAGCAGATAGTCGAAGGTGCGGGCGAGGGGTACCGGCAAAGCAACGTGAACAACAGGCATGGGGTCATCCAGAGTAAAAAAACAGTCCATCAGTTTACACGGCACACCGGCAAATGTACGGTTCCGATTGCGCGGTACTTTTAATTCTGTATAATTTGCCGCCTTTGGTATAATTCGATACCAAATTTTTTATCAACCACGTGTGGTGTCTGGCGAAACAGGGCTGGATAGCGACACGGCCTTAACTGAGGTTTCCCATGAAACAAGGTATCCACCCAAAATACGAAGAAGTTACTGCTAACTGCTCTTGCGGTAACGTGATCAAAATCCGCTCTACAGTGGGTCACGATCTGAACCTGGACGTTTGTGGCGAATGTCACCCGTTCTACACTGGCAAGCAGCGTGACGTTGCTACCGGTGGCCGCGTTGACCGCTTCAACAAGCGTTTCAGCGTGCCAGGCGCTAAGAAATAAGATTTCTTATCGTCAGATGAAAAAGGCGCCTTCGGCGCCTTTTTTCGTTTCTACCGTCTGCAGTTGCAGACCGGCGCTTAGTATTCCCAGGTATCGGGATCCACACCCAATTCACGCATCAGCAGTTTCGCGGCTTCCGGGATTTCATCGCTGCGTTCTTTGCGCAGGTCTTCGTCGTTCGGCAGCGGCTGGCCGGTAAAGGCGTGCAGAAATGCTTCGCACAGCAATTCGCTGTTGGTGGCATGGCGCAGGTTATTCACCTGGCGACGCGTCCGTTCATCGGTGAGGATTTTCAGGACCTTCAGCGGAATAGATACCGTGATTTTTTTTACTTGCTCGCTCTTTTTACCGTGTTCAGCGTAAGGGCTGACATACTCGCCGTTCCACTCAGCCATGGGACACCTTAAATTTGTCAGAAAAATTACAAAATTCTAAAAACCGGCCAATTATGCCCGATCTTCACTGTTCTCACTAAATAAATGTCAATTTTACGCGACCAGGGTCACTGAATGCGGACGATCAATAGGCGTCGCCTATGCATTCCGGGTTAACATCGTATCGTCACCTCAAACTGGCATAATTTTAGCGGGTATTAAGGCTTTGCTCAATCTACACGCAAAGAAGTTTAGATGTCCAGATGTATTGACGTCTATCCTCACTGCGATTAATCTTTAGGCCTCATTCATCCGAATCCCGAGAGCCGAGAGACCCTATGACGCGTAAACCTGCCACGATTGCCGTACGTAGCGGCCTGAACGATGACGAACAGTACGGCTGCGTTGTCCCGCCGATCCACCTTTCCAGTACCTATAATTTCACCGACTTCAATCAACCTCGTGCTCATGACTACTCACGTCGCGGCAACCCGACGCGTGATGTGGTCCAGCGGGCGCTGGCAGAACTGGAAGGCGGCGCCGGTGCGGTGATGACCAGCAGCGGGATGTCGGCGATCCACCTGGTGACCACGGTGTTCCTGCAACCCGGCGATTTGCTGGTGGCACCACATGATTGCTACGGTGGCAGCTATCGTCTGTTCGACAGCCTGAGCAAGCGTGGTGCTTACCGCGTACTCTTTGTCGATCAGGGGAATGAGGAGGCGTTGCAGCAGGCGCTGGCGCAAAAACCCAAGCTGGTGCTGATTGAAAGCCCAAGCAACCCACTGCTGCGCGTGGTAGATATCGCGGCGATTTGCGATGCGGCCCATGCCGTGGGGGCGTTAACGGTGGTGGACAACACCTTCCTCAGCCCGGCGTTACAGCAGCCGATTGGGTTGGGTGCCGATCTGGTGGTGCATTCCTGTACCAAATACCTCAATGGCCATTCCGACGTGGTGGCCGGCGCGGTGATTGCCAAAGATAAAGATCTGGCGGTGGAATTGGCGTGGTGGGCCAATAATATCGGCGTAACCGGCGGCGCGTTCGACAGTTATTTGCTGCTGCGCGGCATGCGTACTCTGTCGCCACGTATCAAGGCGGCGCAACAAAACGCCGATGCGATTGTCAGTTATTTACAGCAGCAACCCTTGGTGAAAAAGCTGTATCATCCTTCTCTGCCACAGAACCCTGGGCACGAGATTGCACGTCGTCAGCAACGCGGCTTTGGCGCGATGCTCAGCTTTGAACTGGACGGTGATGAAGCGCTGCTGCGTCGTTTCCTGTCTGCCCTTAAGCTCTTTACTCTGGCAGAATCCTTGGGCGGCGTAGAAAGCCTGATCTCGCATGCAGCGACCATGACCCACGCAGGTATGGCGGCAGAAGCCCGTGCGGCAGCCGGTATTTCCGAAAGCCTGCTGCGTATCTCCGTGGGTATTGAAGACAGTGAAGATTTGATTGCCGATCTGGAACGAGCCTTCCAGGCGGCGGCAACGAGGTAAGCATGAATGCAATTGCGGTAGCAGGGCCGGTGAGTGGGCGTCAACTGCACAAGTTTGGCGGCAGCAGCCTGGCGGACGTGAAGTGTTATCTGCGGGTGGCCGGGATCATGGCCGAATACAGCCAGCCGGGTGACATGATGGTGGTGTCGGCTGCCGGCAGCACCACCAACCAACTGATTAGCTGGCTGAAGCTGAGCCAGAGCGATCGTCTTTCTGCGCATCAGGTTCAGCAGACGCTGCGCCGCTATCACAGCGAATTGATCGGTGGTCTGTTACCGCCGGAAACCGCCGAGCCGCTGATCGCCGAATTTATTCAGGATCTGGAGCGTCTGGCGGTATTGCTGGACGAAAAGCTCGACGATGCCGTGTATGCCGAAGTGGTGGGGCACGGTGAGATTTGGTCGGCGCGGCTGATGGCGGCGGTGCTGAACAAACTGGATATGCAGGCGGCCTGGCTGGATGCGCGCGATTTTCTGCGTGCGGAACGCGCCGCTCAGCCACAGGTTGATGAAGGCCGCTCTTATCCGCTGCTGCAACAGCTGCTGGCTCAGCACCCGGGTAAACGCCTGGTGGTGACCGGCTTTATTTCACGCAACGACGCCGGTGAAACTGTGCTGTTGGGGCGTAACGGCAGTGACTATTCCGCTACCCAGGTCGGTGCGCTGGCCGGTGCGGAACGCGTGACCATTTGGAGCGACGTGGCCGGGGTTTACAGCGCCGATCCACGCAAGGTGAAAGATGCCTGCCTGTTGCCGCTGCTGCGGCTAGATGAGGCCAGTGAACTGGCCCGCCTGGCGGCACCGGTGCTGCACACACGCACCCTGCAGCCGGTGTCCGGCAGTGATATCGATCTGCAACTGCGTTGCAGTTATCAGCCGGAACAAGGCTCAACGCGCATCGAGCGCGTGCTGGCCTCCGGCACCGGCGCGAAGATTGTCACCAGTCATGACGACGTGTGTTTGATTGAGCTGAACGTTGCCAGTCAGCATGATTTCAAACTGGCTCAGAAAGAGCTGGATTTGGTGCTTAAGCGCGCTCAGATCAAACCGCTGGCGATCGGCATTCATCCGGACCGTAATCTGGTCCAGTTGTGTTACACCTCGGAAGTGGTGAACAGCGTGCTGCGTACTCTGCAGGACGCGGGGCTGCCAGGTGAGCTGCGACTGCGTGAAGGACTGGCGCTGGTGGCGCTGGTGGGCGCGGGCGTTTGCAAGAACCCGCTGCACAGTCACCGCTTCTATCAACAGTTGAAAGACCAGCCGGTCGAGTTTATCTGGCAGGCCGAAGACGGCATCAGCCTGGTGGCGGTACTGCGTCAGGGGCCGACCGCGTTGCTGATCCAGGGCCTGCACCAGACTCTGTTCCGCGCGGAAAAACGTATCGGCCTGGTGCTGTTCGGTAAAGGCAATATCGGCGCACGCTGGCTGGAGTTGTTTGCCCGCGAGCAGAAAAATATTTCTGCCCGCAGTGGCTTTGAGTTCAGCCTGGCGGGGGTGGTGGACAGCCGCCGTAGCCTGCTGAATTACGACGGGCTTGATGCCAGCCGCGCCCTGGCATTCTTTGAGGACGAAGCGCAGGAGCTGGACGAAGAGTCCCTCTTCCTGTGGATGCGTGCTCATCCGTTCGACGATTTGGTGGTGCTTGACGTAACCGCCAGTGAAGAACTGGCCGAGCAGTATCTGGATTTCGCCAGCTACGGCTTCCATGTGATCAGCGCCAACAAACTGGCGGGAGCATCGTGCAGCGATAATTATCGCCAAATCCGCGATGCCTTCGCCAAAACCGGTCGCCACTGGCTGTATAACGCTACCGTCGGCGCCGGCCTGCCGGTCAACCATACGGTGCGCGATCTGCGCGACAGCGGTGACAGTATTCTGGCGATCAGCGGCATCTTCTCCGGCACGCTTTCCTGGTTGTTCCTGCAGTTCGACGGCACGGTGCCGTTTACCGAACTGGTGGATCAAGCGTGGCAGCAGGGGCTGACCGAACCCGATCCGCGGGTCGATCTCTCCGGCCAGGACGTGATGCGCAAGCTGGTGATCCTGGCGCGCGAAGCGGGCTACGATATTGAACCGAATCAGGTGCGAGTCGAATCGCTGGTGCCTGCGGGTGCCGAGCAGGGTACTGTCGATCAGTTCTTCGAAAACGGCGATGCGCTGAACCAGCAGATGCTGCAGCGTTTCGAGGCCGCCAGTGAAATGGGTCTGGTGCTGCGGCACGTGGCGCGCTTCGATGCTAATGGCAAGGCGCGTGTTGGCGTGGAAGCGGTTCGGCCTGAACATCCGCTGGCGTCGTTGTTGCCGTGCGATAACGTGTTTGCCATCGAAAGCCGCTGGTACCGCGATAACCCATTGGTGATCCGCGGACCGGGTGCCGGTCGTGACGTCACCGCGGGGGCTATCCAGTCAGATCTTAACCGTTTGGCGCAGCTGCTTTAATTTTCTTATGGGCGCGGATCTGCCGCGCCCCTCGTTTTTCCTGCCATAATTCTCTTTATCCTGAACATGAAATTCTTTCTCTTAACGGGTGAGGATTAATCATCCTATTACCCTCAGTTTCCTGTTGACTCTTTAGCCAACATACGGCATTTTCTATCTAGACGTCTAAACGTATAGACGCTTATCAAAACAAAGCAAAACAGTGATCGATAAGAGGCGGACAGGGTATGAGTTTTTTTCACGCAAACCAGCGGGAAGCGCTGAATCAGAGTCTGGCAGAGTTAAACGGCCAGATTAACGTATCATTCGAGTTCTTCCCGCCGCGCACCAGCGAGATGGAAGACACCCTGTGGCAGTCCATTGATCGTTTGAGCAGCCTGAAACCAAAATTTGTCTCTGTGACCTATGGCGCCAACTCTGGCGAGCGCGATCGCACCCACAGCATCATCAAAGGGATTAAGGAGCGTACCGGCCTGGAAGCGGCACCGCACCTGACCTGTATCGATGCCAGCCCGGCTCAGCTGCGTGAGATTGCTACCGATTACTGGAACAGTGGTATCCGTCATATCGTGGCGCTGCGTGGCGACCTGCCGCCAGGCGGTGGCAAACCTGAGATGTATGCCACCGATCTGGTGACGCTGCTGAAAGACGTCGGTGATTTCGACATCTCGGTAGCGGCCTACCCTGAAGTGCACCCGGAAGCCAAAAGCCCGCAGGCGGATCTGATCAACCTGAAGCGTAAAATCGATGCCGGTGCCAACCGCGCGATTACCCAGTTCTTCTTTGATGTAGAAAGTTACCTGCGTTTTCGTGACCGCTGCGTGGCGACGGGTATCGACGTGGAGATCGTACCGGGCATTCTGCCGGTGTCCAACTTCAAGCAGTTGCAGCGTTTCGCCACCATGACCAACGTGCGCGTGCCGAGTTGGATGACCAGCATGTTTGAAGGGCTGGATGACGATGCCGAAACCCGCAAAATGGTCGGCGCCAATATCGCGATGGACATGGTGAAAATCCTTAGCCGCGAAGGGGTGAAGGATTTCCATTTCTATACGCTGAACCGCGCCGAAATGAGTTACGCGATTTGCCACACGCTGGGTGTGCGTCCGGCGGCCGTGGCCTGACTTGACTGATGAATTAAGACAAAGGCGCTGTGTAATGACAGCGCCTTTTTGTTGGATAAAAAAACGGCCCCTGCGAACAGGAGCCGTTTATTACAACGCTCAAACTAGCCGGTGTTACGCATCCCGGCGGCAACGCCGGCAATGGTCACCATCAGCGCCTGCTCAACGCGGGCATCCGGGTGTTCCTGCTGACGCGAACGGTGCAGCAGTTCGGCCTGCAGCACGTTCAGCGGATCGGTATACACGTTACGCAGCGCGATGGATTCGGCGATCCATGGCAGGTCTTCCATCAGGTGCGCGTCATTGGCAATGGTCAGTACCACCTTAATGTCGCTTGCCAACTGGTCGCGCAACTGCTGGCCCAGTGGCCACAGTGATTTGTCGACCAGGCGCTGATCGTAGTATTCCGCCAACCACAGGTCGGCTTTGGCGAACACCATTTCCAGCATCGCAATACGGGTGGAGAAGAATGGCCAGTCGCGGCACATGGCTTCCAGTTGATCCTGTTTGCCTGCTTTCACCGCTTCCTGCAAACCGGCACCAGCGCCCAGCCAGGCCGGCAACATCAGGCGGTTCTGTGTCCAGGCGAAGATCCACGGAATGGCACGCAGGCTTTCTACACCGCCGTTTGGCTTACGTTTGGCGGGGCGTGAACCCAGCGGCAACTTGCCCAGCTCCAGTTCCGGCGTTGCGGCGCGGAAATACGGCACGAAGTCCGGATTTTCACGCACGTAGCCACGGTACATTTTGCATGAGGTGTCTGACAGGTCATCCATCAGCGCGCGCCACTCTTTTTTCGGTTCTGGCGGCGGCAACAGGTTGGCTTCCAGGATCGCACCGGTGTACAGCGCCAGGCTGCTGATGGTGACTTCTGGCAGGCCAAATTTGAAGCGGATCATCTCGCCCTGTTCGGTGACACGCAGTCCCCCTTTCAGGCTGCCCGGCGGTTGCGACAGCAGTGCCGCATGTGCCGGAGCACCGCCACGGCCAATCGAGCCGCCGCGGCCATGGAACAATGTCAGCGCCACACCGGCTTTTTCACAGGTTTTGATCAGTGCGTCTTGCGCGCGGTACTGCGCCCAGGAGGCCGCCATCACCCCGGCGTCTTTTGCCGAGTCAGAATAGCCAATCATCACCATCTGTTTGCCCTGGATAAAGCCGCGATACCAGTCAATATTCAGCAACTGGGTCATCACGTCATCGGCGTTATTCAGGTCGTCGAGGGTTTCGAACAGCGGGGCCACCGGCAGCGCGAACGGGCAACCGGCTTCTTTTAGCAGCAGATGGACCGCCAGGACGTCAGAAGGTGTGCGCGCCATGGATATCACATAGGCGGCAATTGAGCCTTCCGGCGCTTCGGCGATCACCCGGCAGGTCTCCAGTACTTCCTGGGTATCGGCACTCGGTTCCCATTTCAGTGGCACCAGCGGGCGTTTCGAATTCAGTTCGCGGATCAGGAATGCCTGTTTGTCGGCTTCCGACCAGCTTTCGTAGTCACCCAGGCCCAGATAACGGGTCAGTTCGGCGATGGCTTCGGTGTGACGGGTGCTTTCCTGACGCACGTCGATACGCACCAGCGGCACGCCAAAGCAGCGCACGCGACGCAGGGTATCCAACAGCTGACCATTGGCTATGATGCTCATGCCACAGGCCTGCAGCGACTGATAACAGGCGAACAGCGGTTCCCACAGCTGATCGTTTTTCACCAGCAGGTCGTGTGGCTTCAGGACGCGCTCGCCTTTCAGGCGGCCTTCCAGATAAGCTTGAGAGCTCATCAACTGGCTGCGCAGTTGCTTCATGATCTCGCGGTATGGCTCTTGCACCTCGTCGCCACCGGCCCGTGCGCGCAGCTCCGGGGTACATTCGGTCATCGACAGCTCGGACACCAGCACCTGAATATCGCGGGTGAACAGATCGCAGGCCTTCCAGCGGCTCAGCAGCAGCACGTGGCGGGTGATTTCAGCCGTCACATTTGGGTTGCCGTCACGGTCACCGCCCATCCAGGAGGTGAAGCGTACCGGCACCGCTTCTGCGGGCAGGCTGTAATCGATGGAGTTTTCCAACTGTTCGTTGAATTCGCGCAGGAAGGCCGGGACCCCTTCCCACAGGCTGTTTTCCACCACCGCAAAGCCCCACTTGGCTTCGTCGATCGGTGACGGGCGGTTTTTGCGGATCTCGTCGGTGTGCCACGACTGAGCTACTAATTGACGCAGGCGGCGCATGATCTTGTTGCGCTCGTAGTCGGCCAGATCGTTATGGTCGAGTTGGCTGAGGCAGGTATTGACCTCAACCAGCTTGTGGATCAGAGTGCGGCGGGTGATTTCCGTCGGGTGCGCGGTCAGCACCAGCTCGATGGAAAGCTGTGACACGGCATTTTGCAGTTCTTTGGTGCTGAGCTTTTTGTCTTTTAGCCGGGTGAACAACTGCGCCAGCGCTTCCGGGTTGCTGGCGGCTTCACCATTAGGTGAAATGCTGTGGTACTGCTCAGCGGTATTGGTCAGATTGAGAAACTGGCTGAAGGCGCGAGCGACTGGCAACAACTCGTCGTTGGACAGGTTTTGCAAGGTGGAAAGCAGCTCCTGACGATGCGCTTCGTTACCTGCACGTGAAGATTTGGAAAGCTTACGGATAGTTTCAACGCGATCGAGAATATGCTCGCCCAGCGCTTCTTTGATGGTATCGCCGAGCAATTTGCCGAGCATACTGACATTACTTCGCATTGCCGAATATTGTTCGTTCATATAACCCCTGACCCAATTCTGTATGATTTTTATCTTGTAAGTAAATTTCACGTGTCAGGCGAACAGCGCCTGTTTCATCTCGCCACGTTCCTGTCCAATGGTCAATTGACACTATTTTTAGCAAAAAAACATCAAAATCGGCGCATTTTCTGAAATTTAATTACGCTGCGCCGGTTATCAGTCTGGCTTATTTCCTTGGTTTGCTACTTCTTAATGGGTAGGGAGATGATAAATCATTAACCCTACCCTGTGTCAGGTTTATTGGCGACAGAAGTGGCTGACCAATTGACTCAGCAGCTTGCGCGTCGGTTCGATAAAGCCGGTATCGATGTATTCATCCGGCTGATGTGCCTGGTCGATAGAGCCGGGGCCCAACACCAGCGTTGGGCAGACCTGCTGGACGAACGGGGCTTCGGTGCAGTAGTTGACCACCTGTGTGCGGGTGCCCAACAGTTTCTCAATCACTGCCACCATCTGGTGATCGGTCGGGCACTCATAACCCGGAACCGAGGCGTGCAATTCCTCAATGCTCAGGCGGCCCGGCCAGCGCTGGCTGACTGGCTCCAGCGTTTGGTGCATCAGTTCATTGATGTTGTCGAGCGTCATGCCCGGCAACGGACGGATATCCAGATGCAACTCGCAGCAGGCGCAGATGCGGTTGGCTGCGTCGCCACCGCTGATATGACCGAAGTTCATGGTCGGGTAGGGCACGGCAAAGGCCGGGTTGTTAAAGCGCTCTTGCAGCGTTTTGCGCAGCTCCATCAGGCGGCCGATGGTTTCATGCATCAGATCGATGGCGTTCACGCCGCGCGCCGGGTCGCTCGAGTGGCCTGATTGGCCGACGATGCGGATGGCGTTGGCCATGTGACCCTTGTGCGCGCGTACCGGCTGCAGCGAGGTTGGCTCACCGATAATGGCAAAGTCCGGACGGATACTGGTCGAGGCGGCGAAATAACGTGCACCGGCCATCGTCGTTTCTTCATCTGCGGTTGCCAGAATGTACAACGGCTTGGTCAGCTTGCTGGCGTCGATGTCGCGCACGGCATCCAGAATAAAAGCAAAGAAGCCTTTCATGTCGGCAGTGCCCAGACCGTACAGCTTATTGTCGTGTTCGGTCAGGGTGAAGGGATCGCGTGTCCAGCGCCCTTCATCATAAGGTACGGTATCGGTGTGACCTGCCAACAGCAAGCCACCGCTGCCTTCGCCAATACTGGCCAGCAGGTTAAATTTATTGCGGCTGTCCGGCACCGGTTGTACGTCGACACTAAAGCCCAAATCGGCAAACCAGCCGGCCAGTAAGTTGATTAACGCTTCATTACTCTGATCGAGGGCGCCATCGGTGGCGCTGATCGACGGAGTGGCGATCAACGCCCGGTACAGCTCAATAAATGGAGGTAATTTCATCTTCACTGTTGACAGCCTTTGGTTAGGTTGGTATCAATATTCATGCAGTTATTGTGAATAAAAATACAGTAAGCTGGAGCGTAAGGGAACCCGATTCCCGGATGATTATAAAAACATCAACGCTCGACCTCGTGGGTGAACGGCAAAACAACGCTGGTGAGCCTGGAAACCTGAGTCTAATACGACCCAACGCAAGTCAAGAAGGTGAAAGGCCCCATGTTGAATACGCTGATTGTCGGTGCCAGCGGTTATGCCGGAGCAGAGCTCACGGCGTACCTTAATCGTCACCCACACATGAACATAACCGCTTTAGCGGTTTCAGCGCAAAGTGCAGATGCAGGAAAATTGCTTTCCGATTTGCACCCCCAGTTAAAAGGTATCGTCGATCTGCCGTTACAACCGCTGGTTGACGTTGCCAAAGCCGCCGTGGACATCGACGTGGTGTTTCTGGCCACGGCGCATGAGGTCAGCCACGACATCGCGCCGGCGTTTCTGGCTGCAGGTTGCGTGGTGTTCGATCTCTCTGGAGCGTTCCGCGTGGAAGATACCGCCTTCTATAGCCAATACTACGGTTTTGAACATCAGCATGCTGACCTGCTGGAGCAGGCGGTGTATGGCCTGGCGGAGTGGCAGAGCGACAAAATCAAACAGGCACAGCTGATCGCCGTACCGGGCTGTTACCCGACGGCGGCGCAGTTGGCGCTAAAACCGCTGATCGACCAAGACTTGCTGAACCTGGATCAGTGGCCGGTGATCAACGCGACCAGCGGCGTGAGCGGTGCGGGCCGTAAGGCCAGCGTTAACACCAGTTTTTGCGAGGTGAGCCTGCAGCCGTACGGTATTTTCAACCACCGTCATCATCCGGAAATCGTCGCGCATCTGGGCGTGCCGGTCATATTTACGCCACATTTGGGTAACTTCCCGCGTGGTATTCTCGAAACCATTACCTGTCGCCTGAAAGCCGGTGTGACTGCACAGGATGTGGCCGCCGTTTACCACGCCGCCTATGACGACAAACCGCTGGTGCGGCTGTATGACCAGGGCGTACCGGCATTGAAGTCAGTCGTCGGGCTGCCGTTCTGCGATATCGGCTTTGCCGTACAGGGCGAACACCTGATCGCGGTGGCGGCGGAAGACAACCTGTTGAAAGGCGCAGCCGCTCAGGCGGTGCAATGCCTGAATATCCGTTTTGGGTTCCCGGAAACCCAGTCATTACTTTAATAAATCACCAGCGTGGGATGTAAACAGCGATGAACCCGTTAATTATCAAATTAGGTGGCGTGTTATTAGACAGTGAAGAGGCGCTGGAGCGTCTGTTTACCGCACTGGACAGCTACCGTCAGCAGCATCAGCGCCCGTTGGTGATCGTTCACGGTGGCGGTTGCGTGGTGGATGAGCTGATGAAAAAGCTTTCCCTGCCAGTGGTGAAGAAGAATGGCCTGCGTGTGACGCCGGCCGATCAGATCGACATTATCACCGGCGCGCTGGCCGGCACCGCCAACAAAACTTTGCTGGCGTGGGCCATCAAGCATCAGATTAATGCGGTCGGCCTGAGCCTGGCAGACGGTGGCAGCGTCACCGTCACCCCGCTGGATCCGGCGCTGGGCCACGTGGGCAATGCGCAACCGGGCTCGCCGCTGCTGCTCAATACCCTGCTGGCTGCCGGTTACCTGCCGGTGATCAGCTCCATCGGCATTACCGCCGATGGGCAGTTAATGAATGTGAACGCCGATCAGGCGGCGACGGCCCTGGCCGCCACGCTGGGTGCGGATTTGATCCTGCTGTCGGATGTCAGTGGCATCCTCGATGGAAAAGGGCAACGCATCGCAGAAATGACGGCGCAAAAAGCGGAACAACTGATTGCCCAGGGCATCATCACTGATGGTATGGTGGTGAAGGTGAATGCGGCGCTCGATGCAGCCCGTACCCTCGGTCGCCCGGTAGATATCGCCAGTTGGCGCCATGCCGATCAGCTTCCTGCTCTGTTTAACGGCGTGTCGATTGGCACCCGGATCCTCGCTTAAATTTAGAATTAAAAAGGAAAAGACCATGCAAAATCAAGGCATCAAAAAAATCGTTCTGGCGTACTCTGGCGGTCTGGATACTTCGGCCATCATTCCCTGGCTGAAAGAAAACTACGGCGGCTGCGAAGTGGTGGCGTTCGTGGCGGATATCGGCCAGGAGCGCAGCGATCTGGAAGGTGTGGAGCAAAAAGCCCTGCAATCCGGTGCCTCTGAGTGTCACGTGGTTGATCTGCGTGAAGAATTCATCCGTGACTATGTTTACCCAGTGCTGCAGACCGGTGCCTTGTATGAAGGCAGCTACCTGCTGGGCACCTCAATGGCGCGCCCGATTATCGCCAAAGCGCAGGTTGAACTGGCGCTGAAAGTCGGTGCTGATGCAGTGTGCCACGGCGCAACCGGTAAAGGTAACGACCAGGTACGTTTCGAAACCACCTATACCGCGCTGGCCCCACACCTGAAAGTGGTTGCTCCTTGGCGTGAGTGGGACCTGCGTTCCCGTGAAGCGCTGCTGGACTACCTGAAAGAGCGCAACATCCCGACCACCGCGTCGCTGGAAAAAATCTACAGCCGTGACGAGAATGCCTGGCATATCTCTACCGAAGGTGGCGTGCTGGAAAGCCCGTGGAATGCACCGAACAAAGACTGCTGGGTTTGGACTGTTGACCCACAGGAAGCGCCGGATCAGCCTGAGCAAGTAACCATCACCGTAGCAAAAGGCTGCGTAGTGGCGGTTAACGGTGAAGCACTGAGCCCGTACAAATGTCTGGAAACCCTGAACGTGCTGGGTGCCAAGCATGGTGTGGGCCGTATCGACATCGTAGAAAACCGTCTGGTTGGCATCAAATCCCGTGGCTGCTACGAAACCCCGGGCGGGACCATCATGGTGGCGGCACTGCGTGGCGTTGAGCAACTGGTACTGGATCGCGACAGCTTCAAATGGCGTGAGCAGTTGGGCCTGGAAATGTCTTACGTGGTGTACGATGGCCGCTGGTTTGCTCCACTGCGTCGTTCACTGCAGGCCTCTGCCGAAGCGCTGGCCGAAGAAGTTAACGGTGAAGTGGTACTGCAGCTGTACAAAGGCCAGGTGACGGCGATTCAGAAAAAATCCGCCAACAGTCTGTATTCCGAAGAGTTCGCGACCTTCGGCGAAGACGAAGTTTACGATCACAGCCACGCGGGCGGTTTTATCCGTCTGTTCTCACTCTCTTCACGCATTCGCGCGCTGAACGAGATAAAGAACAAGTAACTTATTAACCATTCGGCGTGACGTGATAGGGGCGCAGCGTGCTGCGCCCCTATTCGCATAAAATTTCAGGAGTAAAGGTATGGCACTTTGGGGCGGACGGTTTAGTCAGGCGGCAGATCAGCGGTTCAAACAATTAAACGATTCTCTGCGCTTTGATTATCGCCTGGCGGAACAGGACATCGTGGGTTCCGTGGCCTGGTCGAAAGCGCTGGTCACCGTCAATGTATTGACGGCAACCGAGCAGCAGCAGCTTGAGCAGGCGTTGAACGGGCTGTTGGCGGAAGTGCAGGCCGATCCGCAGGCGATTGTCAGCAGCGATGCAGAAGATATTCACAGCTGGGTGGAGCAGAAGCTGATCGACAAAGTCGGCGATCTGGGCAAAAAGCTGCACACTGGCCGTAGCCGTAACGATCAGGTCGCGACCGATCTGAAATTGTGGTGCAAACAGCAGATCGGCGAACTGCATCAGGCGATTGTGCAACTGCAACTGGCGCTGGTTGAAACCGCCGAAGCCAACCAAGACGCGGTGATGCCGGGCTATACTCACCTGCAGCGCGCGCAGCCGGTAACCTTTGCCCACTGGTGTTTGGCCTATGTGGAAATGCTGGCGCGCGACGAAAGCCGTCTGCAGGACACGCTGAAGCGCCTGGACGTCAGCCCGTTGGGCAGCGGTGCGCTGGCCGGTACCGCCTATCCGATTGATCGTGAACAACTGGCCGGTTGGCTGGGTTTTGCCTCCGCCACCCGCAACAGTCTGGATAGCGTTTCCGACCGTGACCACGTGCTGGAGTTACTATCCAATGCCTCCATCAGCATGGTGCACCTGTCGCGCTTTGCCGAAGACCTGATCTTCTTCAACAGCGGCGAAGCAGCCTTTGTTGATCTGTCTGACCGCGTGACCTCCGGCTCCTCGCTGATGCCGCAGAAGAAAAACCCGGATGCGCTGGAGCTGATCCGCGGTAAATGTGGCCGCGTGCAGGGCGCATTGACCGGCATGATGATGACGTTGAAAGGCCTGCCGCTGGCTTACAACAAAGACATGCAGGAAGACAAGGAAGGGCTGTTTGACGCGCTCGATACCTGGATGGACTGCCTGCAGATGGCGGCCCTGGTGCTGGATGGCATTCAGGTGAAACGTCCGCGCTGTAAAGAAGCGGCGGAGCAGGGGTACGCCAACTCGACCGAACTGGCGGACTATCTGGTCGCCAAAGGCGTGCCGTTCCGTGAGGCGCACCATATCGTCGGTGAAGCGGTGGTGGAAGCCATCCGCCAAGGTAAGGCGTTGGAGGCCCTGCCTTTGACTGATTTGCAGAAGTTTAGTGCGATCATTGGCGACGATGTGTACCCGATTCTGGCGCTGCAATCTTGCCTGGATAAGCGCTCAGCCAAAGGAGGCGTTTCTCCTCAGCAGGTTGCCAGTGCGATCGCCGCAGCGAAACAGCGCTTGGCTTAATTAGGTTACTCAATATAAAGGGCGCAGTTCATAAGCAGAACTGCGCCCTTTGTTTTTAGAAAGATTACTCGCCCGGGCAGCGCTGGCAGCGTTCGGCCTCGGCCTCGCCCAGTTTGAGCTTGGCTTGCAGATCGCGCAGCGCGGTGCGCAGGCCTTCTTCGATGACCGGATGGTAGAACGGCATGTCCAGCATCTGGTTGATGGTCATTTGCTGTTGGTGTGCCCAGGCCAGCAGGTGGGCGATATGCTCAACGTCCGGCCCCATCATCTCTGCGCCGAGAAAACGCCCGGTGCCCTGTTCGCCGTAGACGTGCAGGATGCCCTTATTGCGCAACATTACGCGCGAGCGCCCCTGATTCTCGAACGACACCTCACCGATTTCAAAACAGCCGCAGGCGCTGAATTTTTCGCTCAATTCGCGGAAGGTAGAGCCGACCATGGCGATCTGCGGATCGGAAAATACTACCGAGATCGCGCTGCGGCGTAGGCCCTGCGTGACTTCCGGGTAGCTGCCGGCATTGGTTCCTGCAATACGTGCCTGATCGCTGGCTTCGTGCAACAGCGGCAGTTGGTTGCTGGCATCGCCTGCGATAAAGATGTGTGGCAAGCTGGTTTGCATCGTCAGGCGATTGGCCTGGGGTACGCCCCGGGTATCGAGTCGCAGGCCGGTATTCTCCAGGCCTAAATTATCGACGTTCGGGCGGCGACCGGTAGCGGCCAGTACGTAATCCACCATGATCTCCTGCGGCTTGCCGTGTAAATCCTGATAGCGGATAAACACTTTGTCACCTTCGCGCTGCATCATCTCGACTTTCACATCGGCATCAAGATAGAACTCTTCGCCCAGGGCTTTGGCCGCGTAATTGCGCACCGCGCTGTCGGTCAAGGGGCCGACGGCGCCGCCAACGCCAAACACTTTGGTTTCGACCCCGAGACGATGCAGCGCCTGACCCAGTTCCAGACCAATCACACCTGGCCCGAACACCGCCACGGACTGTGGTAAATCATCCCAGTTGAATACGTCGTCATTGACGATCAGTCGGTCACCCAGCGCATTCCACGCTGCCGGCCAGCTTGGGCGGGAACCCGTGGCGATAACGATCCGCTGCGCCACGATGCGCGTATGCTCATCCACCTGCAGGGTGTTGTCGTCGATAAAGCGGGCGTAGCCGCTAATTTTGTCGCCGGCTGGGATCTGGTCGACGCCTTCCAACACAAAGCCGACGAAGCGATCGCGTTCACGTTTGACGCGCTCCATCACTTCACGACCGTTAATGGTGGTTTTGCCTGCGGGATACACGCCAAAGCCCGGTGCACGCTCGATTTGATGCACCGCCTCGGCGGCGGCGATCAGTAATTTGGATGGCATGCAGCCAACGCGTGCACAGGTGGTACCGTAGGCTCCGCCCTCAATCATCACCACACTGGGGGTCGAAAGCTTGGCGGCGCGATAGGCACCCAGACCGGCGGTGCCGCCGCCGATAACCGCGACGTCAACATTCAACTGTTTCATATCCGCTCCTGAAAGCTAAAAAAAGGGCGGGCCGGAGCCCGCCAAAAGTTCACGTTGACTTTGTTATTACTTATTAATCAGGCTGACAGGAAAGTTTCCAGGTCATCGCTACCGCCAATATGACGGCCGCCGATAAACACTTGCGGTACCGTGGCACGGCCGCTGACGGCGCGCAGGCTAACGGTTGTCGCGTCCTGACCCAGTACGATTTCTTCATACTGGATGCCACGCTCCTGCAACATTTGTTTGGCTTTGGCGCAGAACGGGCAACCCGGCTTGGTAAACAGCGAAACCGACTCCTGCACTTTGAATTCCGGCGCCAGATATTTCAGCATGGTGTCGGCATCCGACACTTCAAACGGGTCACCTGGCTTGTTCGGTTCGACGAACATTTTTTCCACTACGCCGTTACGCACCAGCATCGAATAACGCCATGACCGTGGGCCAAAGCCCAGATCGGCTTTCTCGACCAGCATGTTCATGCCTTTGGTGAACTCACCGTTGCCGTCCGGCACGAAGGTGATGTTCTCAGCGTGTTGATCGGCTTTCCAGGCGTTCATCACGAAGGTGTCATTCACCGAGATGCACAGGATGCTGTCAACGCCGTGTTGTTTGAATACGCTGGACAGCTCGTTGTAGCGCGGCAAATGGCTGGAAGAGCAGGTTGGGGTGAACGCACCCGGCAGCGAAAATACGATAACGGTTTTATCTTTAAACAGATCTTGGGTAGTGACATCGATCCATTGGTCACCCTGACGAGTATGGAAGGTCACCTGAGGAATTTTTTTGCCTTCTTGGCTGGTAAACATGAATTAACCCCTTAATTAGGAAAAATAAATTTTTGCTATCAGCGTTGTGCCGCTTTGTTGGGACACATTATTGCCGCCGGGGCTTGATAGATCTAATCGCTCATTGCTATCTTATCTATCGCCATGAGCTATCGTGGTCTGGAGGGAAACAATGAATATTCGTGATTTAGAGTACCTGGTCGCCTTGGCCGAGCACCGGCATTTCCGCCGTGCCGCCGATTCATGCCATGTTAGCCAACCCACGCTCAGTGGGCAGATCCGCAAGCTGGAAGACGAACTGGGTGTGATGTTGCTCGAACGTACCAGCCGCAAGGTATTATTCACCCAGGCAGGTCTGCTGCTGGTGGAACAGGCGCGTACCGTGCTGCGCGAAGTCAAAGTTCTGAAAGAGATGGCCAGCCAGCAGGGTGAAGCCATGTCCGGGCCGCTGCATATCGGCCTGATCCCGACCGTCGGGCCTTATTTGCTGCCGCAGATCATTCCTACGCTGCACAAAACCTTTCCCAAGCTGGAAATGTACCTGCATGAAGCGCAAACCCAACAGCTGCTGGCGCAACTCGACAGCGGCAAACTGGACTGCGCGATCCTGGCCCTGGTGAAGGAAACGGAAGCCTTTATTGAAGTCCCACTGTTTGATGAACCCATGAAGCTGGCGGTGTACTCCGATCACCCATGGTCGCAGCGCGACCGCGTGGCAATGCCGGATCTGGCAGGGGAAAAGCTGTTGATGCTGGAAGACGGCCACTGCTTGCGCGATCAGGCGATGGGCTTTTGCTTCCAGGCCGGGGCTGACGAGGATACCCATTTCCGGGCAACCAGTCTGGAAACGTTGCGTAACATGGTAGCGGCAGGCAGCGGTATTACGCTGTTGCCTTCATTGGCGGTACCGCCACAGCGTGAGCGTGACGGCGTTTGCTATCTCGAGTGTTATAAACCCGAACCCAAGCGCACCATTGCGCTGGTGTACCGCCCCGGCTCTCCATTGCGCAGTCGTTATGAGCAATTGGCCGAGGCGATCCGCGAGCATATGCAAAACTACCTGGGTACCAAGTTAAAACAGGCGGTTTAAGCCGTTCAGCGCAGCCACCCGGTAGGCTTCGGCCATGGTCGGATAGTTGAAGGTTGTATTAACGAAATACTCGATAGTATTGCCTTCACCTTTCTGCTCCATGATCGCCTGACCGATGTGGATGATCTCCGCCGCACGCTCACCGAAGCAATGGATCCCGAGGATCTGCAGGGTGTCGCGATGGAACAGGATCTTCAGGCTGCCGACATTCATCCCGGCAATTTGCGCACGAGCCAGATGTTTGAACTGGGCGCGGCCCACTTCATACGGCACCTTCATCGCCGTCAGTTCCTGCTCGGTTTTACCGACGGAGCTGATTTCCGGAATGGTGTAGATACCGGTCGGGATGTCTTCAATCAGATGTCCGCTGGCTTCACCGGAGGCAATCGCCTGCGCGGCAATACGGCCCTGATCGTAAGCGGCAGATGCCAGGCTCGGATAACCAATCACGTCCCCCACAGCATAAATGTGCGACAGCGCAGTCTGGTACATGCTGTTCACTTTCAGCAGGCCACGGCTGTCTGACTCCAGACCGACGTTCTCCAGCCCCAGTGAGTCGGTGTTACCGGTACGGCCGTTGGCATACAGCAGGCAGTCTGCTTTCACTTTCTTGCCGGACTTCAGGTGAACAATCACGCCGTCGTCGGTGCCTTCGATCTTCTCGAACTCTTCGTTGTGACGGATCACCACGCCGTTGTTCCAGAAGTGGTAAGAGAGCGAGTCCGACATTTCCTGATCGAGGAACGCCAGCAGGCGGTCGCGGGTGTTGATCAGATCGACCTTCACGTTCAGACCACGGAAGATAGACGCATACTCACAGCCGATGACCCCGGCGCCGTAAATGATTACGTGGCGCGGCTCGTGGTTTAATTCGAGAATGGAATCGCTGTTATAAATGCGCGGATGGTTAAAGTCGACGCTCGACGGGTTGTAAGGGCGTGAGCCGCAGGCGATGACGATATGATCGGCGCGGATGGTGTCCTGGGTGCCGTCCATATAACTGACGCTGACGGTGTTGGCGTCAATAAAGCGCGCATCGCCGGCGAACAGCTTGCATTGGTTACGCTCATAGAATCCCTGGCGCATCCGGGTTTGTTGGTTAATCACGTTATCGGCGTGGCGTAAAATATCAGGGAATGTCGCGCTGAGCGTGCGTGAATTGTTATAAAGCGGGTTCTGGTTGAATTCGATAATGCGGCTAACGGCGTGGCGGAGAGCTTTGGACGGGATGGTACCCCAGTGGGTACATCCGCCGCCTACGTTATTGTACCGTTCGATAACGGCCACGCGGGCGCCCTGTTTCACCAACCCCATAGCGGCACCTTCACCACCAGGGCCCGAGCCAATAACTATGGCATCAAATTGATAGTGCTGTTGCATAGGGGAGAGACCTGTCTTATACAAAATTACAACGGTATCTTAACATCATAGCGCTGAGTGCCCAATCACCATTAGGCTTTTTGAGGCAAAGCACAAATGGTGCAGGCGGAAACTGTGACAGGACGCGTTTGTATAAATGCTGTTGCAATAAAATTTGCTATATTGCCGGGTCTACGGCGTTAGACTGACAAAATGGATCTTATCTGGATATGCATATGGGCGTCAGAGCACAACAAAAAGAACGGACTCGTCGTTCCCTCATTGAGGCGGCTTTCAGTCAGCTAAGCGCCGAACGCAGCTTTGCCAGCCTGAGCCTGCGTGAAGTCTCGCGTGAAGCGGGCATCGCACCGACGTCATTTTACCGTCACTTTCGTGACGTGGATGAGCTGGGATTAACCATGGTTGATGAAAGCGGCCTGATGCTGCGTCAACTGATGCGCCAGGCACGCCAGCGTATTGCCAAGGGCGGCAGCGTGATCCGCACCTCGGTCTCCACCTTTATGGAGTTTATCGGTAACAATCCCAATGCCTTCCGTCTGTTGCTGCGTGAACGCTCCGGCACCTCGTCGGCCTTCCGTGCGGCGGTGGCGCGTGAGATCCAACATTTTATCGCCGAACTGGCGGATTACCTCGAGCTGGAAAACCATATGCCGCGCAGTTTCACCGAAGCGCAGGCGGAAGCCATGGTGACCATCGTGTTTAGTGCCGGTGCTGAAGCGCTGGACATCGATATCGAACAGCGGCGCCGGCTTGAGGAACGTTTAGTGCTGCAACTGCGGATGATTTCCAAGGGTGCTTATTATTGGTATCGCCGCCAACAAGAAAAAGCTTCTGTATCCCACGTATAAAAGGTAGAAAGCGATGGAAAAACCAAGCCGTGAGAATGGCACCTTACTGCTGGCGTTGATTGCCGGCCTGTCGATCAACGGTTCGTTCGCCGCGCTGTTCAGCTCGGTGGTGCCGTTTTCGATTTTCCCTATCCTGACTTTGGTGTTGGCGGTTTACTGTCTGCACCAGCGTTATTTGCACCGTGCGATGCCGGACGGCATGCCCAAGCTGGCCGCCGCGAGTTTCCTGCTGGGGGTGTTGTTGTACAGTGCGATCGTCCGGGCCGAATACCCGCAGATTGGCTCTAACTTCCTGCCGGCGATCATTTCCGTGGCGTTGGTGTTCTGGATTGGTATCAAGCTGAAGGCGCGCAAGGCGCTGGATGAGAATACGCCTGCCTGATGGGCGTAAAGCAGGGGCGCAGCAATAATGGCGCCCCTGTCAGATTAAACGCGTTTTTCCAACAGCACGCCGCATTCCATATGATGGGTGTACGGGAACTGGTCAAACAGCGCCAGGCGGCTGACTCGATGGGTTGCCTGCAAGGTCTCCAGATTGGCGCACAGCGTTTCCGGGTTGCATGAGATATACAAGATACGCGGGTAGGCCTGCACCATTTTCACCGTTTCATCATCCAGCCCACTGCGTGGCGGATCGACAAAAATGGTTTCGCAGTTATAACTGTTCAAGTCGATACCTTTCAACCGATTAAACTCGCGGACTCCGTTCATCGCCTGAGTAAAGTCTTCCGCTGCCATGCGGATAATCTGCACGTTATCGATATGGTTGGCGGCAATGTTGTATTGCGCCGCCGCGACCGAAGGTTTGGCTATTTCGGTCGCCAGTACCCGCTCGAAGTTACGTGCCAGTGCCAACGAGAAGTTACCGTTGCCGCAATACAGCTCCAACAGATCGCCTTTGGAACCGGCGGTCGCGTCCAGCGCCCATTCCAGCATCTGTATGTTCAGCGCCGCATTCGGCTGGGTGAAGCTGTTTTCCACCTGACGGTAGATCATGTCGCGGCCGGCGACCGGCAGCACTTCGTCGACGTAATCTTGATCCAACATGATTTTCATTTTCGACGCACGGCCAATCAGCTGCAGGTCAAAGCCCTGTGCGCGCAGATCATCACGCAGTTTTTCTGCCTGCTGCTGCCAGGCGTCGTCAAGCTTGCGGTGATATAGCAGTGAGGCGATGATTTTGCCACTGCGGGTCGACAGGTAGTCAATCTGGAACAGTTTGCGGCGTAGAACAGGCTCTGGCTTGATGGCGGCGATCAGTGCACTCATCAAGCGGTTAATTAATTCGCTGGCGGCGGGGAACTGATCGACACGGATGCGCTGCTTGGTCTGTTGATCAAACATGATGTGGTACATCTCGTCTTCATCATGCCAGATGCGGAATTCGGCGCGCATGCGGTAGTGGCTGACAGGCGAGCGGAACACTTCCGGCTCGGGTGCCGTGAACGGTGACATCAGCGTCTTCAGCCGGGCAGTTTTCTCCGCCAGTTGGTCATCGTAACGTTCAATAGGCAAATTCTCGGGCGTCATGTTTCTTCTCGTCAGGCAAATTTGATCAGCGGGGATTGTAGGGAATCAGCCCGTGAAGTCCAGTTTTGTCGTGTTTATTATTTGTAACATTGGTAGCAGTCTAGACATCTATTTACATTGATCGTAGCATTGTCATCCGGCCTCAAGCAGCGAGTGAAAAGGGAATCCGGTTCGAATCCGGAGCTGACGCGCAGCGGTAAGGGGAAGTCACGGCGATAGCGTTTTACGCAGACACTGTCCGTTGCAGGATGGGAAGTCATCGCCCGGTGCAGGTAGCTCACAGGCTGCCCGCAACTCCCAAGCCCGAAGACCTGCCGGTGTTACGTCGCAATGTCCGTGGCCGTCGCGAAATACCGGCTATGATCCTGCGGCATCCACCAATTAAGTTTGGATGCTTTTTCATGACAATTACAAAAAATACACTGCTGGTGGTGGTTTCTTCCATCACGGCTTTTTCTGGATGGGCGCAAGACAACACCACAGCCAATAACAGCGATGATTTGGTGGTTTCCGCCAACCGCTTTCCACAGCCGGTTTCTTCCGTACTGGCACCCACCTCTGTCGTCACCCGCAATGATATCGACCGCTGGCAGGCAAAAAGCCTGACCGACGTGATGCGCCGTCTGCCGGGGGTGGATGTCGGGCAGAATGGTGGCCTGGGACAAAAAAGCTCGCTGTTTATCCGCGGTACCAACTCCAGCCATGTCCTGGTGTTGATCGACGGTATTCGCCTTAACCAGGCCGGCATCAGTGGTTCTTCTGACCTCAGCCAGATCCCGATTTCGCTGGTGCAGAAAGTCGAATATATTCGCGGACCGCGTTCGGCTGTCTATGGTTCCGATGCCATCGGTGGCGTGGTGAACATTATTACCACCCGTGAAAAGAACGGCACTACGCTTTCTGCCGGTGTGGGTTCAAACGGCTATCAGGCCTATGACGCTTCCACTCAGCAACAGTTGGGCGACAGCACGGTGGCGACGCTCGCCGGCAACTATACCTACACCAAAGGCTATGATGTAGTGGCTTACGGCAGTACCGGTATGCAGAGCCAGCAGGATCGCGATGGCTACATGAGTAAAGCGCTGTACGGCGCCGTTGACCATCAGTTCAATGAGGCCATTAGCGGCTTTGTGCGTGGTTATGGTTATGACAATCGTACGGCTTACGATGCTTATTATTCCTCCCCGACCAGCCCACTGGTAGATACTCGCAAACTGTACAGCCAGACCTGGGATACCGGCCTGCGTTATAAAGAAGGTATCTACGCGACACAACTGATTGGCAGCTATAGCCATAGCAAGGATTATGATTACGATCCTCGACTCGGTATGCATGACAGTTCGGCAAGTTTGGTGGATTCAGAGCAATACAACCTGCAGTGGGGGAATACCCTGCAGTTGGGCCAGGGGACGGTTAGCTCAGGGGTTGATTGGCAACACCAGGAGATCAAGCCGAACTCCACTACGGTCAACGGTGAGAAAAGTCAGCGTAACGCCGGTATCTATCTGACCGCACAGCAGTTGGTTGGCCCGGTAACTCTGGAAGGGGCGGTGCGTGGTGACGATCATTCTGAATTCGGCTGGCATGGCACCTGGCAAACCAGCGCGGGCTGGGAGTTTGTCGAAGGGTACCGCTTTATTGCTTCCTATGGTACGGCGTTTAAAGCCCCAAATATGGGCCAGCTGTATGGCAACTTTGGTAATAATGCCGATTTGAAGCCGGAAGAAAGTAAACAGTGGGAAGGCGGTTTTGAAGGTTTGACAGGTCCAGTGACCTGGCGCGTTTCCGGCTACCGTAACGATATTGATAACCTGATTGATTCCACTGGGGAGACCAATTACGTTTATTACAATATCGGCAAGGCTACTATTAAAGGTATAGAAGCCACGGCCTCGTTTGATACCGGTCCGTTAACCCACCACATCGGCTACGACTATGTCGACCCACGCAATGCCAAAACCAACGAAGTGCTGCTGCGTCGCGCCAAACAGCAAGTGAAGTATGAGCTGGACTGGCAGGTCTATGATTTTGACTGGGCGGTCACCTATCAATACCTGGGGGAGCGCTATGACAAAGACTACAGCACCTACCCCGAGCAAAGCGTCAAACTCGGCGGCGTCAGCCTGTGGGATCTCGCAGTTTCGTATCCGGTCACATCTCATCTGACAGTTCGTGGTAGAATCGCCAACCTGTTTGATAAAGATTATGAGACGGCTTATGGCTACGCTACTCCAGGAAGAGAATACTACCTCACTGGAAGCTATACCTTCTAACACCACCGCGAAGGACCGTCCGACGGTACTGGTATTTGACTCCGGCGTCGGCGGGTTATCGGTGTATCAAGAGGTTCGGCAACTGCTGCCGGACCTCCACTATATATACGCCTTCGATAATGTGGCGTTTCCCTACGGTGAGAAATCCGAAGAGTTTATTGTTGAGCGCGTGCTGGAGATTGTCAGCGCGGTGCAGCAGCGCCATCCTCTGGCGATAGTCATCATCGCTTGTAACACTGCCAGTACCGTATCCCTGCCGGCTTTGCGTGAACGCTTTACCTTCCCGGTCGTCGGCGTGGTGCCTGCCATCAAACCTGCCGCCCGTCTGACCGCCAATGGCGTCGTCGGCCTGTTGGCTACCCGTGGTACCGTACAGCGCACCTATACCCATGAGTTGATTGCCCGCTTCGCTACCGATTGTAAGATCGAGCTATTGGGGTCTTCAGAGCTGGTGGAACTGGCAGAAGCCAAGTTGCACGGTGACGTCGTACCGCTGGCGACGCTGAAGAAAATCCTGCAGCCATGGTTGAGCATGCGCGAACCGCCGGATACTGTCGTACTCGGTTGCACCCACTTTCCTCTATTAGCAGAAGAATTAATGCAGGTGTTGCCGGAGGGAACCCGGCTGATCGATTCCGGCGCGGCGATTGCTCGTCGTACCGCTTGGCTGATTTCAACGCAGGAAAATCTGGTGTCGACTCAGGAAGACAATTTGGCGTATTGCATGGCGTTAAATGAAGACACTGATGCTTTATTGCCCGTTCTGCAGGGATATGGCTTTAAATCGTTGAAAAAACTGCCTGTTTAAAGCTGTTTTGGTTAAACATTCAACGGTCGGAAAAAATATTGAAATTAGGGGTTGCGGCGTTCTGAGAACTCCCTATAATGCGCCTCCACTGACCGGGAACAACGACTCCTCTAACGAGAACCAGTCGCCCAGCCAGGAAGAAGCAAGCCGGTGAAAACACCGTTTCTTAATAAGAAAAAAGCTTGACTCTTCAGCGGGAAAGCGTAATATGCACCTCCCGCGTTACCGAGAGTTATCTCAGTAACGAAC
>NZ_WBKI01000013.1 GCF_008830365.1 Serratia proteamaculans
GTGGCGTATATTACGCTTTCCTCTTTCAGAGTCAACCCCTAAATTTCAGGATTTTTTCTCTTCGAACCCCGGAGACTCTGTGAAGTTGTTCACATGTTCCGTGTCGATGGAGGCGCATTATAGGGAGTTCTCAGCAGGCCGCAATAGGTATTTTCGACAAAAACGATCGTTTGCTGCATTCCACAGCAAAACCCCGCTTTATACCTTGTTGTGCACAAACTTATCCACAGAAGTCATTTGCACGGAAAATTTACGAGCGCCACGCAAACGTTTTCGCTACAATTCCCCGCGACGAAACGCTCCCCTTTTTATGGGGGCGTTACCTGAATCTGTGCCTGATCACCCCTTTATAGAGAGAAAAACCTTTCCTTATAGAGAGTAGAAGGTGGAAATTCACGTAACGCTCTTTTATTGCGACTCCAAAGCCAAGGGATAAAACCATGCAACAACCTCGTCCAATCCGCCGGGCCCTGCTCAGCGTCTCTGACAAAGCCGGTATCGTTGAATTCGCCGAAGCGCTATCCCAGCGTGGCGTTGAACTGCTCTCCACCGGTGGCACTGCCCGCCTGCTGGCGGATGCCGGCCTGCCTGTTACCGAAGTTTCCGACTATACCGGCTTCCCGGAAATGATGGACGGACGAGTAAAGACCCTGCACCCCAAAGTACATGGCGGTATTCTGGGCCGTCGTGGCCAGGACGATACCATCATGGACCAACATGACATCAAGCCAATCGACATGGTGGTAGTAAACCTTTATCCGTTCGCCCAGACCGTAGCGCGTCCGAACTGCTCACTGGAAGACGCAGTCGAGAACATCGACATCGGCGGCCCTACCATGGTGCGCTCCGCCGCCAAAAACCATAAAGACGTTGCCATCGTGGTGAAGAGCAGCGACTACGCCGCTATCATTACCGAGATGGATAACAACGACGGTTCGCTGCAATACACCACGAGATTCGATCTGGCCATCAAAGCCTTCGAACACACCGCCGCTTACGACAGCATGATCGCCAACTACTTCGGCGCGCTGGTTCCGGCCTACCACGGTGATACTGAGCAACCTGCCGGCCGCTTCCCTCGCACCCTGAACCTCAACTATATAAAGAAGCAAGATATGCGCTACGGTGAGAACAGCCACCAGCAAGCTGCCTTCTATATAGAAGAGAACGTTCAGGAAGCCTCTGTCGCCACCGCGGAACAATTGCAAGGCAAGGCGCTGTCTTACAACAACATCGCCGATACCGATGCAGCACTGGAATGTGTGAAAGAGTTCGCCGAGCCGGCCTGTGTGATCGTCAAGCACGCCAACCCGTGCGGTGTAGCGATCGGTGATGATGTTCTCGCGGCCTATGAGCGAGCCTATCAAACCGACCCTACCTCTGCTTTCGGCGGCATTATCGCCTTCAACCGCGAACTTGACGCCGCCACCGCACAGGCCATCATCAGCCGCCAGTTTGTGGAAGTGATTATCGCGCCGAGCATCAGCCAAGAGGCTCGCTCCCTGCTGGCTGCCAAGCAGAACGTGCGCGTATTGGCCTGTGGCCAATGGCAGCAACGTATTGCCGCTCTCGACTTCAAACGTGTCAACGGCGGCCTGCTGGTACAGGATCGCGATCTGGGCATGGTGAGCGAAGGCGACCTGCGCGTGGTATCCGAACGCCAACCGACCGCACAGGAACTGCGTGATGCGCTGTTCTGCTGGAAAGTCGCCAAGTTCGTGAAGTCCAACGCCATCGTCTATGCGCGTGACAACATGACTATCGGCATAGGCGCCGGCCAGATGAGCCGAGTTTACTCCGCCAAGATCGCCGGGATCAAAGCTGCGGACGAAGGCCTGGAAGTCAAAGGCTCCGCCATGGCGTCTGACGCCTTCTTCCCGTTCCGTGATGGCATCGATGCCGCCGCTGCGGTAGGTATCAGCTGTGTGATCCAGCCTGGCGGTTCGATCCGCGATGATGAAGTGATTGCCGCCGCCAACGAGCACGGCATCGCGATGATCTTCACCGACATGCGCCACTTCCGCCATTAATCCCTTTTGCCGCGTGCGCTCCGGCGCACGCTCTGCGTGGAGCACCTAATGAACATTTTAATTATCGGCAACGGCGGGCGCGAACATGCGCTGGCCTGGAAAGCGGCCCAGTCGCCGTTGGCAGATAAAGTCTACGTTGCACCGGGTAACGCCGGCACCGCACTGGAAAGCAATCTGGAGAATGTGGCGATCTCCGCTACCGATATTCCAGCGCTGCTTGCCTTTGCCCAGAGCCATGATATCGATCTCACCATCGTCGGGCCGGAAGCGCCGTTGGTGATTGGTGTGGTTGATGCCTTCCAGGCCGCGGGCCTGAAAATCTTTGGCCCATCCCAGGCGGCAGCCCAATTGGAAGGCTCCAAAGCCTTCACCAAAGACTTCCTGGCGCGCCATAACATCCCAAGCGCCGAGTACCAAAACTTTACCGAGGTTGAGCCGGCGCTGGCCTATCTGCGCAGTAAAGGTGCCCCCATCGTTATCAAGGCCGACGGCCTCGCCGCCGGCAAGGGCGTGATCGTCGCCATGACGTTGCAGGAAGCGGAAGACGCAGTGCAGGACATGTTGGCCGGTAACGCCTTTGGCGATGCAGGTCACCGCATCGTGGTGGAAGAGTTCCTTGAAGGTGAGGAAGCCAGCTTTATCGTGATGGTCGACGGCGAGAACGTGGTGCCGATGGCCACCAGCCAGGATCACAAACGCGTTGGCGACGGTGATACAGGCCCAAACACCGGCGGCATGGGGGCTTACTCCCCGGCACCGGTCGTTACCGATGAAATCCACCAGCGCGCCATGGACCAGGTTATCTGGCCAACCGTGCGTGGCATGGCAGCGGAAGGCAACACCTACGTCGGTTTCCTGTACGCCGGGCTGATGATCTCCGCCGACGGCCAGCCAAAGGTGATTGAGTTCAACTGTCGCTTTGGCGATCCGGAAACCCAACCCATCATGCTGCGTCTGCGTTCTGATCTGATCGAACTGTGCCTGGCCGGTGCAGAAGGCAAGCTGGGAGAGAAAACCTCCGAGTGGGATGAGCGCCCTGCGCTAGGCGTGGTACTGGCAGCCGGCGGCTATCCGGGTGATTACAACAACGGTGAAATCATTCAGGGTCTGCCACAGCAGGAAAGTGCCGACGGTAAGGTGTTCCACGCCGGTACCCGCATGCAGGGCGATGACGTGGTCACCAGCGGTGGGCGCGTGTTGTGCGTAACCGCATTGGGTGAAACGGTGGCACAAGCGCAACAACGCGCCTATCAATTAGCAGAAGGTATTCAGTGGCCGGGGAGTTTCTGCCGCAAGGATATTGGCTATCGTGCGATTGCACGCGGTAAATGATCTGAACACCGAAATGCTATCCAGGCTCCGCAATGCGGAGCCTTTTTTATAGCCGGTCTTCTTTCGGTTCCCAGCGGCAAAAATCATCGTTCGCCACCAGCAGCAGTTCACGCCCTTCCGGTGCATCCAGCCAGGCTATATTCACCGGCTGGCTGCTATTGCGGGCGCGTCGCGCAATCCAGGCTTCGGCACTGCTGTCCAGCTCCGGCTTCAGCGTTTGGCCATCGCAGGTTTGTACTACCCCTTGCTGCCAACGCCCCTGCAGCAGCTTCACCTTGCCGGCGCGCAGCGCATTGCTTAATTCCAGCACTCGTCGGGCCTGGTATTGATACAGCGCGATTTCATCGGTGGTCAGTTGTTCACGCCGCGTAGCCAATTGGCGCTGCATAAAGCTCACTCCGCCGTCATCGGCAAAGCGCAATTGAATAGAGTCTTGATCGCCATCGGCGTCAGTGCGTTTAATCTGACGCAGCTTGCCGTTTTCATATTCGTACAACGTGGTGACGGTACCCGGACCACGGTAGGGACTGTAGACGCTCATCAACACCAGTGGATGATGCCGATCGTCATCTTTACGCCACAGACGCATAACGCCCTGGTCGGCTACATAGCCACTGGCCGTAAAGGCAGGGGGATCAGAATGACTGCTGCAGGCGCTCAGGCCGCCGGCAATGCCGATGACCATAAGCGCCTGTCGGATAAACAAAAGGGGCGCTATAGCCCCTCTGTTTAATCTTTTCACCAACACGCAGTATTACTTAACTGCGTCTTTCAGTGCTTTACCAGAAACGAACGCAGGCACGTTAGCAGCTGCGATTTTGATTTCTTTACCAGTCTGCGGGTTGCGACCAGTGCGCTCGTTGCGGTGGTTGACCTTGAAAGTCCCGAAACCAACCAATTGTACTGCATCACCTTCTTTCAGAGACTCAGTAATAGCAGCCAGGGTGGATTCCAGAGCCAGTTTAGCTTGTGCTTTGGAAAGGTCAGCCTTGTCCGCGATTACATCAATCAGTTGAGTCTTGTTCATAAGTTATCCTTACAGTGTGTTTATCGTTTGCAAAGCATCGAGTGCGACGGATATGCCGATGTACAGCACTCCCTGCATACACGCACCGATAGCCACTTTTTTTACGCCCCCCAAATGTAGACCAGACAGGGTGCGGATGTGAAGCCTTAAGGCATGACAAATCAGGCGTTAAATCACGTTTTCTTGCCTTATTGCGTTAAATTTATCCCGATATTACTAACCGCGGCCTCGCGGAGGTCAGAACGTAACCCTTTGATCAGTTCTAAATCACGCTCTTCGCAGTCAGCCAACAGGCGGAAAATTTCCCATTGGATGTCCCATTCTTCCTCTACCGCAGGCAAAACCTTGAGCTCATCGTCGGTCATTTCTTTACCGGCCTGAGTCATTTCCAACATCGCCACGGTGCGAATTGACGTTTCGCTGATGGCGATGGCGTGCTCTAGCGTCTCCCCGCTGAGTCGCGAATGGATCAGTTCCCCTAATGCGATACAGGCGTCAATCGCCGGGTAAACGCCGTAAAGATCGTAATCTTCTGCCGAGGGGATCGCCTCTTCCAACTTCTCCAACTGATTGTCAAAGTTGACCTTGGCGTCCTTGATCACCAGTGTTTCCCACACCAAATCCAGAATGCGGCGATAAATTGCCGGATCGCCGAACTCGGTTTGCAGGCAGAACATCTGGTAATTCGGATACATACGCTCGCACAAACTGGCCATGAAGGTCAAATGTTGCCAGCTCTCAAGTTTTTCCAGACGTAAATGAATCGGGTTACGTAGCATTATTCACTCTCTTACGCGTTATCTGCGCCGCAGTGTACCCGAAATCGGTCATTGCGACACCTCTGGATGCTGCTGTAACCAGCGCTGGAAGGCCGGGCGGCGCGAGGCAATGGCATCGGCCCAACGTGTAGGTTCTGGCAAACGGTAACCCGCCATGCAACGTTGTACCCAGGCGAGCGCACTGTCGGCGCCAACACGATGACCGGTGGAAATGAACAACGGATTGCAGCGCGCCTTGCTGCGCCATACCCAACCCAACGGCTCGCCTTTGTCCTCCAGCGCAGCCAATGCGCCTGCATCTGCGTCCAATGGGGCGAATTTACCGCACAGGCGCTTTTTGGCTACGCCGATGGTCGGTACGTCAACCAGCAGGCCAAAATGGCTGGCAACGCCCAGGCGGCGCGGATGCGAGATGCCATGACCATCGACCAGAACCAGGTCCGGTTTCTGATGCAGTTGCTCCCAGGCAGCAAGCAACGCAGGGTATTCACGGAATGATAAAAAACCAGGGATATAGGGCATGGTGGTGCTAACACGAGCCACCTGATATTCCACCAGCTCCAGCGACGGATAGCGCAGGATGGCGATGGCGGCGCGGGTTACCGCCCCTTCCTGCTCAAAACCCACGTCGGCACCGGCGATAAAGGTCGGTGGAACGACCAAAAAATCATCCTGGCGAATGACTTCAGAGGCGCGAAGCAGTTGCTCCGTACGCAGGGCCTTAGTATCTATCACGTCCAATCCTTAGCGATGGTATTTTCCCGACTGCGCGTGAACCGCCTCAACAAAGGCGCCTGCGTTCTCCGGCGGCACGTCCAGGTGAATACCATGCCCCAGGTTGAACACGTGCCCTTCGCCGTGGCCGAAACCAGCCAGAATGGTTCCCACTTCCTGGCCGATACGCTCGGGTGACGCATACAGCATGGAAGGATCCATATTGCCCTGCAACGCGACTTTGTCCCCTACGCGACGGCGTGCATCACCGATATCGGTTGTCCAGTCGAGGCCTAACGCGTCACAACCGGTCGCCGCCATCGCCTCCAGCCACTGACCGCCACCTTTGGTAAACAGCGTCACCGGCACGCGGCGGCCGTCGTTTTCACGTAACAGGCCGTCGACAATCTTATGCATGTAGTGCAGTGAGAACTCACGGTAGTCACGGCCGGTCAGCACGCCGCCCCAGGTATCGAACACCATCACCGATTGTGCACCGGCTTTAATCTGGGCGTTAAGATACAAGATGACGCTGTCCGCCAGCTTATCCAGCAGCAGGTGTAACGTCGCCGGCTCGGCGTACATCATTTTTTTCAGCTTGGTGAAGGCCTTGCTGCTGCCGCCTTCCACCATATAGGTCGCCAGTGTCCACGGGCTGCCAGAAAAACCAATCAGCGGCACTTCGCCCTTCAGCTCACGACGGATGGTGCGCACCGCATTCATCACATAACCCAGTTCCACTTCCGGGTCGAACGCCGGCAGCTTGTCGACGTCGGCACGGCTGGTGATCGGTGAGGAGAAACGCGGGCCTTCACCGGTTTCGAAATACAGGCCCAGCCCCATAGCATCGGGAATGGTGAGGATATCGGAGAACAGGATCGCAGCATCCAGTGGGAAACGACGCAGCGGCTGCAGCGTGACCTCACAAGCCAGCTCCGCGTTCTTGCACAGCGACATGAAATCACCGGCCTCGGCGCGCGTAGCCTTGTACTCCGGCAAATAACGACCGGCCTGACGCATCATCCATACAGGGGTCACATCCACCGGCTGACGCAACAGTGCGCGCAGGTAACGGTCGTTCTTCAACTCATTCATTATGGGGCTCCCTTATTCATCTGCCGCTATTGTAGCGATTTATTGTTCACGGCATAAGGCTACGGTGTCCTCTATCAGGCGGCGCGCTACGGTGCCGGGTGGCGGTAGCAGTGGCAACCGATCGTAGCGGTACCAACCGGCGTTAAGCAGCTCTTTGGGATCGTGGCGGATCTCGCCCCGGTGATAATCGGCCATAAAGGCCATCATCAGCGAATGCGGGAATGGCCAGGGTTGCGAGGCGATATAACGCAGGTTTTTGATTTCAATATTACTTTCTTCCATAACCTCACGCGCAGCCGCCTGCTCCAGCGTTTCGCCGACTTCGACAAAACCGGCCAGTACGGTATGAATACCGCCGCGGTGACGCACATGCTGCGCCAGCAGGATCTCATCGTCACGCCGAATGGCGACAATCACGCAGGGTGCGATCTGCGGGTAATAACGCTCCCGGCAGTTGCCACACAAGCAGGCACTTTCGGTGCGGCTGAGGTGCATTTCATGGCCACAATAGCCACAGTAGCGGTGCGAACGGTAAAAATCGGCCAGTTGTACGCCACGCCCGGCGAGCTGGAACAGCCCGCGATCGAGTTCAAGCAGTTGGCGCACCGAGCCCATCTCCTGCGGCATCGCGTGGCGCACCAGCCAGACCGGCAGCCCTTCCCATTCACCAATAGCGCGAGCCATCCGCCCCTGCAGGGAGAATGACGCCGCTAAACCGCACGGTAATTCACCGTTCGGTAACCAAAGTTTGCTTTCATGGCTGACGATCCACCAGCCATTTTCATTACCCGTTAATGCAAGTTCCATATCGTTGTTGCACAACCTCAGCTTCACTGGCACTCTACAAATCGGCCTTGTTACATTTTAATAACTTACTGTTACGTTTTATTACTTACGGAGTCAAACATGCTCAACCGTTTGGAAAGCCTGACTCAGCGCGTTGGTGGTAGTAATGAATTAGTAGATCAATGGCTTCAGGCACGCAAGCAATTGCTGGTCGCCTATTGCGCCCTGGTGGGCATCAAACCGAACAAAGAAAAGCATACGCCGCTGAATGAAAAAGCGCTGGAGAACTTTTGCCATAACCTGGTGGATTATCTCTCTGCCGGCCATTTTCATATCTATGACAGAATTATCAAACAAGTGGAAGGCGCATCCAGTCCGAAAATGTCTTTGGCGGTCAACATCTATCCCAAGCTGTGGGCCAATACCGAGCAGATCATGGCTTTCCACGATCGCTATACCGAAGTGGATATCGATCAGGACCTGTGTCTGGAATTGCATAAGTCTTTGTCCGACATCGGTGAAACGCTGGCAGCACGTTTTACCCTCGAAGACAGGTTGATCCAACTGGCAGCGGAAACCTGGCAGCAGGCGCAACCGGATGAGGCTCTGGATCCAGCCCGTTAAAATTTTGTAGTCTTTTTTATTATCCCTCCTATACTGGAGGGCATCTTGTCGGAGTGCCTAGCGCCTGATTTGTTCATCAAATTGGCCAGGCTGAGACCGTTAATTCGGGATCCGCGGAACCTGATCGGGTTAATACCCGCGAAGGGAACAAGAGTAATCTATCGCCACAGGCCGGTGCCCCGATTTGGGATAATCCCGCCTTGCCGGCCAGCATTATTACTCCCTCCGAGCTCCAGACAAGCAACTTTCCCAACCCAACACACTGGTAGGAACTTGCTATGTCTAACGTTAAAAAACCCCGTGCCCGTAAAGAGCAACGCGAACAAGCCCAGCAGTTTATCAACACCCTGCAAGGCGTCTCTTTCCCCAATTCACACCGTATCTATCTACAGGGCTCACGCAGCGATCTGCAGGTGCCTATGCGTGAAATTCAGCTCAGCCCGACGCTGATCGGCGGCGAGAAGGACAACCCGCAGTACGAGCAGAACGAAGCTATCCCGGTGTATGACACTGCCGGCCCTTACGGCGATCCTCAATCCGAACTTAACGTGCACACCGGTTTGGCGAAACTACGCGCGGGTTGGATCACCGAACGCGGTGACACCGAAGTCCTCAAGGGCGTCAGTTCCGGTTTTACCCAGCAGCGTCTGGCCGATGAAGGCCTGGATCACCTGCGCTTTGAACACCTGCCGTTGCCGCGCAAGGCACAACCAGGCAAATGCGTCACCCAGTTGCACTACGCCCGCGCCGGTATCATTACCCCGGAAATGGAGTTTATCGCCATCCGCGAAAACATGGGTCGCGAGCGCATCCGCGGTGAGGTGTTACGCCACCAGCATCCGGGGCAAAGTTGGGGCGCCAACCTGCCGGAGAACATCACGCCGGAATTTGTTCGCCAGGAAGTGGCCGCCGGTCGCGCCATCATCCCCGCCAATATCAATCACCCGGAATCGGAGCCGATGATCATCGGCCGCAACTTCCTGGTGAAGGTTAACGCCAACATCGGCAACTCGGCGGTGACCTCTTCGATCGAAGAAGAAGTCGAGAAACTGGTGTGGTCTACCCGCTGGGGCGCGGATACGGTGATGGATCTTTCTACCGGTCGCTATATTCACGAAACCCGCGAATGGATCCTGCGTAACAGTCCGGTGCCGATTGGTACGGTACCGATCTATCAGGCACTCGAGAAAGTGAACGGCGTGGCGGAAAACCTCACCTGGGAAATGTTCCGCGATACGCTGCTGGAGCAGGCAGAACAAGGCGTTGACTACTTCACCATTCACGCCGGTGTACTGCTGCGTTATGTGCCAATGACCGCCAAACGCTTGACCGGCATCGTCTCCCGCGGCGGTTCGATCATGGCCAAGTGGTGCCTGTCGCATCATCAGGAAAACTTCCTTTACCAGCACTTCCGCGAAATCTGTGAGATTTGCGCCGCCTATGATGTCTCTCTGTCCCTCGGCGATGGCCTGCGTCCGGGCTCGATTCAGGACGCCAATGACGAGGCACAGTTCGCCGAACTGCACACCCTGGGTGAACTGACCAAAATTGCCTGGGAATATGATGTTCAGGTGATGATCGAAGGCCCCGGCCACGTACCGATGCAAATGATCCGCCGCAATATGACCGAGGAGCTGGAGCACTGTCACGAAGCGCCGTTCTATACCCTCGGCCCGCTGACCACCGATATCGCCCCGGGTTATGATCACTTTACCTCCGGCATCGGGGCCGCGATGATCGGCTGGTTCGGCTGCGCCATGCTGTGTTACGTCACGCCGAAGGAACACCTCGGCCTGCCGAACAAAGAGGATGTCAAACAGGGACTGATCACCTACAAGATTGCCGCCCACGCTGCCGATCTGGCTAAAGGGCACCCCGGCGCGCAGATCCGCGATAACGCCATGTCCAAGGCGCGCTTCGAATTCCGCTGGGAAGACCAATTCAACCTGGCGCTCGATCCGGCCACCGCACGTGCTTATCACGACGAAACCCTGCCACAGGAGTCCGGCAAAATTGCCCACTTCTGCTCCATGTGCGGGCCAAAATTCTGCTCGATGAAAATTTCGCAAGAAGTTCGCGACTATGCCGCCGCGCAGGAAGCGGCCAAACCGATAGAAGTGCAGCTAACCGGCATGGAAAAAATGTCTGCCGAGTTCCGCTCACGCGGCAGCGAGCTGTACCACAGCGCCGGCAACCTGCAAGAGGAGCTGAGCAATGACTGATATCACCACGCCTTTCCCCGCGACTCCGCACAAGTTGGGCCTATACCCGGTGGTCGACAACGTTGAATGGATTGCCCGCTTGCTGGAAGCAGGCGTCACCACAATTCAGCTGCGCATCAAGGA
This sequence comes from Serratia proteamaculans, assembly GCF_008830365.1. GTDB lineage: Bacteria > Pseudomonadota > Gammaproteobacteria > Enterobacterales > Enterobacteriaceae > Serratia > Serratia proteamaculans. Next base: position 10,733 of record NZ_WBKI01000013.1, read on the forward strand.
TCGGCCGGATGAGCAGGTCGAAGATGACATTGCCGCGGCCATTGCCCTCGGCAAACAGTACGATGCCCGATTGTTTATCAATGACTACTGGCAACTGGCGATTAAACACGGTGCCTATGGCGTGCATCTCGGCCAGGAGGATTTAGATACCACCGATCTGGCGGCGATTCACCGCGCCGGGCTGCGTTTGGGGGTTTCTACCCATGATGATAGCGAGCTGGCCCGCGCCATTGCGGTAAAACCTTCCTATATCGCACTGGGGCATATCTTCCCGACGCAAACCAAAGACATGCCTTCCGCCCCTCAGGGTCTGGTGGAGCTGAAACGTCACATTGGCGGATTAAGTGACTATCCGACCGTGGCGATCGGCGGGATCAGCATCGATCGCGTGGCGGCCGTACTGGATTGTGGCGTCGGCAGCGTAGCCGTGGTCAGCGCCATTACCCAGGCTGAGGACTGGCGCGCAGCGACCGCACAGTTGCTACAACTGATCGAAGGCAAGGAGTAATGCCATGTTGAACGATCAAGAGTTCCTGCGCTACAGCCGCCAGTTGCTGCTGGAGGACATTGGCCCCGAAGGCCAGGAGAAGCTAAAACAGTCGACGGCGCTGATCGTCGGGTTGGGGGGATTAGGCTCCCCCGCCTCGCTCTATCTGGCCGCCGCCGGCGTCGGCACCTTGTTGCTGGCCGATGACGATACGCTGCACCTCACCAATCTACAGCGTCAAATCCTGTACCGCAGTTCCGACGTAACCAAAAGCAAAGCCGCCCTGGCACAGCGCCAACTACAGGCGCTGAACCCAATGGTGGAGTCCATCGCACTGGAGCAGCGTTTGCAGGGGGACGTGTTGCAGCAGGCCGTTGAACGCGCCGATCTGATTTTAGACTGTAGCGATAACATGGAAACCCGTCATGCGGTAAACGCCGCCTGTATCAAGGCCGGTAAACCGCTGATCAGCGGCAGTGCGGTAGGTTTCAGTGGTCAGTTGCTGGTGATAGAACCTCCCTATGCCCACGGCTGCTACGCCTGTCTGTATCCGGAACAAACGGAACCCCAGCGCAATTGCCGTACCGCTGGCGTCCTTGGCCCGGTGGTCGGCGTCATTGGCACGCTGCAAGCGCTGGAGGCGATAAAAATGCTGGCGGGCCTGCCTTCTTCCCTCAGCGGCAAACTGCGGTTGTTCGACGGCAGACAACAAAGCTGGAGCACTTTGCAACTCAGTCAGGCCAGCTGCTGTACGGCGTGCGGAGGAGCAGCATGAAGATCCGGCTTAATGATCAACCGCTGGAACTGGCGCAACCGCTGAGCGTCACCGCCCTGCTCGAGCAATTGCAGCGCCACCAGCCGGGCACCGCGCTGGCTATCAACCAAACTATCATCCCGCGCGCCGACTGGGCTAACCACCTGGTGCAAGACGGTGATGACATCCTGTTGTTTCAAGCGATCGCCGGAGGCTGACATGCTGCAAATCGCCGATACCACTTTTACCTCACGCCTGTTTACCGGCACCGGCAAATTTGCCACGCCGACGCTGATGCTGGATGCCCTGCAGGCCTCGGGCTCGCAGTTAGTCACCATGGCGATGAAACGTGTTGATCTGCATGGCGGTAATGACGCCATTCTGGCGCCGCTGCAACAACTGGGCGTACGCCTGCTGCCGAATACCTCCGGTGCGAAGACCGCCGCAGAAGCGGTGTTTGCCGCCCGACTGGCACGTGAGGCGCTTGGCACCCACTGGGTGAAGCTGGAAATCCATCCCGATGTGAAATACCTGCTGCCGGACCCGATTGAAACCCTAAAGGCGGCGGAAACACTGGTAAAAGAAGGGTTTGTGGTGCTGCCTTACTGCGGTGCCGATCCGGTGTTGTGTAAACGGTTGGAGGAAGCGGGCTGCGCCGCGGTTATGCCGCTGGGTGCCCCTATTGGTTCCAACCGTGGGCTGCGCACCCGCGATTTCCTCGAGATTATTATCGAGCAGGCCAGGGTGCCGGTAGTGATCGACGCCGGTATTGGTGCGCCAAGTCATGCCTTAGAGGCTATGGAACTGGGTGCCGATGCGGTGCTGGTGAATACCGCTATCGCCGTGGCGCGCGATCCGGTGCAGATGGCGCGGGCGTTTCGTCTGGCGCTGGAAGCCGGTGAGCTGGCACGCCAGGCCGGATTGGGCAGTAGCCAGCGCAATGCCATAGCCTCCAGCCCGCTGACCGCTTTTCTCAGCCAGAGCGAGGAGATGTTGTGATGACCGATGATTTCAGTAGCCGCTGGCGACAGTTGGATTGGGACGATATCTCGCTGCGTATTAACAGCAAAACGGCACGAGATGTCGAGCACGCGCTGAATGCGGAAAAACTGACGCGTGAAGATTTTATGGCGCTGATCTCCCCCGCCGCCGCGTCCTACCTTGAGCCATTGGCCCAGCGTGCGCAGCAGTTGACGCGCCAACGCTTTGGCAACGTGGTCAGCTTCTACGTGCCGCTGTACCTGTCCAACCTGTGCGCCAACGACTGTACCTACTGCGGTTTTTCGATGAGCAATCGCATCAAGCGTAAAACCCTGGATGCCGCCGAGATCGACCGCGAGTGTCTGGCAATTAAGGCACTGGGTTTTGAGCACTTGCTGTTGGTCACCGGCGAACACCAGACCAAGGTCGGCATGGACTATTTCCGACAGCATATTCCAGCAATCCGCCGCCATTTCAGCTCGCTGATGATGGAGGTGCAACCCCTGGAGCAGGAAGAGTACGCCGAACTGAAAGCGCTGGGATTGGATGGCGTGTTGGTGTATCAGGAAACCTATCACCCGGCGACTTACCAGCAGCATCATCTGCGCGGTCAGAAACAGGATTTTCATTGGCGATTGGCCACACCGGATCGCCTGGGTCGCGCCGGGATCGACAAGATCGGTCTTGGTGCACTGATCGGGCTCTCCAACAGCTGGCGTACCGACTGCTATATGTTGGCTGAACACCTGTTCTACCTGCAGCAGACCTACTGGCAAAGCCGCTATTCCATCTCGTTCCCGCGCCTGCGTCCCTGTGCCGGCGGCATCGAACCGGCGTCGATCATGAGCGAGCCGCAATTGGTGCAGTTAATCTGTGCTTTCCGGCTGTTCGCCCCCGATGTAGAGCTGTCTTTGTCGACGCGTGAATCACCGTTCTTCCGCGATCATATGATCCCGGTGGCGATCAACAGCGTCAGTGCCGGATCCAAAACCCAGCCTGGCGGTTATGCCGACGATGTCGCCCCTGAACTGGAACAGTTCGAACCGCACGATGGCCGTACCCCGCAGCAGGTGGCGCAAGCCATCAGCGACGCCGGTTTACAGCCGGTGTGGAAAGACTGGGACGGATACCTGGGGCGCAGCCCGCAGTAATCTGCAAGCCTTGCAGCCCAGTTGAAAAAACCAGGGAAGCCTTGCGCAGAAGCTATCGACGTCGCTGGCGGGGTAAATCAGCCCCGCTATAGTGGCGATGCTGGTTGCCAAACCCGGTGCCAGCCGGAGCCGTCACCTCCTCGACAGCTCCGCCTTACCCTCTCCCGGATCACGTCGGATTACCCTCCCGCGTGACTCCGGGTCCTCCCGCTGTTGATATCCGGCTAATCTGCTTTGTTGCCCCTGGGCTGTTTAACGGTGTCATAAAGGCAAAAAAAAACCGCCCCCGAAGGAGCGGTTTATCTGGTCGGAGTCCGGCAATGCCGAACCCCAAGGCACATTCAACGATTAATCGTTGTTGCCGCCACCCAGGTTGCCTGCATTCAGCAGCTCAGCCAGGTTAGCCGTTGCTTCTTCCGCGCTCACCTGCGGAACAACTGGCGTTTCACCCTGAGCTTTACGACGCATGCGGTCCTGATGATAAGCGTAACCGGTACCGGCTGGGATCAGACGGCCCACGATGACGTTCTCTTTCAGGCCACGCAGTTCATCACGCTTACCGGCAACAGCCGCTTCGGTCAGAACACGCGTCGTTTCCTGGAACGATGCTGCGGAGATGAAGGACTCGGTCGCCAAGGAAGCCTTGGTGATACCCAGCAGATCGCGTGAGAAGGTTGCCTCGATTTTGCCTTCAGCAGCAAGCTGACGGTTGGCAATCTTAACGCGTGACACTTCAGCCTGCTCGCCTTCCAGGAACTCGGTGCTACCAGCGCTAACGATGGTCCCTTTACGCAGCATCTGACGAACGATAACTTCAATGTGTTTATCGTTAATCTTAACGCCTTGCAGACGGTAAACTTCCTGCACTTCGTTGGTGATGTAGCGAGTAACCGCATGCACACCACGCAGACGCAGAATGTCGTGCGGAGATTCTGGGCCGTCAGAAACAACGTCACCACGCTCCACAACTTCGCCTTCGAACACGTTGAGCTGACGCCATTTCGGAATCATCTCTTCGTAAGCGTCGCTGCCGTCCAGTGGAGAGATTACCAGGCGACGTTTGCCTTTGGTCTCTTTACCGAACGAGATAATCCCGCTGATTTCAGCCAGGATTGCCGGCTCTTTCGGACGACGTGCTTCGAACAGATCCGCAACGCGTGGCAGACCACCGGTAATATCCTTGGTACCGCCGGATTCCTGAGGAATACGCGCCAGGGTATCACCCGCACCGATCTGAATGCCGTCTTCCAGCTGTACAATCGCTTTACCTGGCAGGAAGTATTGAGCAGGCATATCAGTACCTGGGATCAATACGTCGTCGCCTTTGGCATCAACGATTTTCAGTGCCGGACGCAGGTCTTTACCGCTACCGGTACGCTCTGCGCTGTCCAGTACTACCAGAGAAGACAAACCGGTCAGTTCGTCGGTCTGGCGGGTAATGGTCTGGCCGTCAACCATATCAGCGAAGCGGATGAAACCACTCACTTCGGTGATAACTGGCATGGTGTGCGGATCCCAGTTAGCAACGGTTTCGCCGCCGTTAACTTCGATGCCGTCGCCTTTGCCCATGACGGAACCGTAAGGCACTTTATAGCGCTCTTTAGTACGGCCGAATTCGTCGATCAGCTTCAGTTCGGTATTACGAGAGGTAATCACCAGCTTGCCTGCGGCGTTCATTACGAACTTCACATTGCTCAGCTTCAGAGTACCCTTGTTTTTCACCTGGATGCTGGATTCAGCAGCCGCACGAGATGCCGCACCACCGATGTGGAACGTACGCATCGTCAGCTGTGTACCCGGCTCACCGATTGACTGTGCCGCGATAACGCCGATAGCTTCGCCTTTGTTGATGATGTGACCACGTGCCAGGTCGCGACCATAGCAGTTTGCACACACACCAAAATCGGTTTCACAGCTAACCACGGAACGGACTTTAACGCTGTCGACAGAATTCTCTTCCAACAGGTCACAAGTCTTCTCGTGCAGCAGGGTGTTACGTGGCACCAGGATATCAGCCGTACCCGGCTTGATGATATCTTCTGCTGTCACACGACCCAGAACACGTTCGCGCAGTGGCTCTTTAACGTCACCACCTTCGATAACCGGAGTCATCAGGATGCCGTTGTGAGTACCACAGTCGTCTTCGGTAACCACCAGATCCTGTGCCACGTCAACCAGACGACGGGTCAGATAACCGGAGTTAGCCGTTTTCAGTGCGGTATCCGCCAGACCTTTACGAGCACCGTGCGTGGAGATGAAGTACTGGAGTACGTTCAGACCTTCACGGAAGTTCGCTGTGATTGGCGTTTCAATGATGGAACCATCCGGCTTAGCCATCAGGCCACGCATACCGGCCAGCTGACGAATCTGTGCTGCAGAACCACGCGCACCGGAGTCGGCCATCATAAAGATACTGTTGAAGGAAACCTGCTGTTCAACAACACCGTCACGGTTGACGACGTCTTCAACAGACAAGTTTTCCATCATCGCCTTGGCAACACGTTCGTTCGCTGCGGCCCAGATATCGATCACTTTGTTGTAGCGTTCGCCGGCGGTCACCAAACCAGACTGGAACTGCTCCTGGATTTCGGCAACTTCGGTTTCTGCTTCTTCGATGATCTCTGCTTTCTTGGCAGGGATTACCATGTCATCGATACCTACTGACGCGCCTGAACGGGCAGCGTAAGCAAAACCGGTGTACATGATCTGGTCAGCAAAGATAACGGTCGGCTTCAGGCCCAGGATGCGATAACAGGTGTTCAGCATCTTGGAGATAGCTTTCTTGCCCAAAGGCTGGTTAACGATCGAGTACGGCAGACCGCGCGGTACGATCATCCACAGGATGGCACGACCTACGGTAGTGTCGATGATCGAAGTCTGGTGTACAGACTCGCCCTCGGTGTTTTTGATCTCTTCGGTGATACGCACTTTGACACGCGCATGCAGAGAGGCCAGACCGGCGCGGTAAATACGTTCCGCTTCTTTCGGGCCACTCAACACCATGCCTTCGCCTTTGGCGTTAACACAGTCACGGGTCATGTAGTACAGACCCAATACAACGTCCTGAGAAGGAACGATGATTGGCTCGCCGTTCGCTGGTGACAGGATGTTGTTGGTAGACATCATCAGCGCACGCGCTTCCAACTGGGCTTCTAAAGTCAGCGGAACGTGTACTGCCATCTGGTCACCATCGAAGTCGGCGTTGTATGCCGCACAAACCAGCGGGTGCAGCTGGATAGCTTTACCTTCGATCAGAACCGGTTCAAACGCCTGGATACCCAAACGGTGCAGGGTTGGTGCACGGTTCAGCAGTACCGGGTGTTCGCGGATAACTTCGTCCAGGATGTCCCAAACGACAGCTTCTTCGCGCTCAACCATTTTCTTGGCGGCTTTGATGGTGGTGGCAAGGCCACGCAGCTCCAGCTTGCCGTAGATGAACGGTTTGAACAGCTCCAGTGCCATTTTCTTAGGCAGACCGCACTGATGCAGACGCAGGTATGGACCTACGGTGATTACAGAACGACCAGAGTAGTCAACACGTTTACCCAACAAGTTCTGACGGAAACGACCCTGCTTACCTTTGATCATATCAGCCAAAGATTTCAGAGGACGCTTGTTGGAACCGGTGATCGCACGGCCGCGACGGCCGTTATCCAGCAAGGCATCTACCGCTTCTTGCAGCATACGCTTTTCGTTGCGCACGATGATGTCAGGCGCAGCCAGATCCAGCAGGCGTTTCAGACGGTTGTTACGGTTGATTACGCGGCGATACAGATCGTTCAGATCTGAAGTCGCGAAACGACCGCCATCCAACGGAACCAGCGGACGCAGATCCGGCGGCAGTACCGGCAGCACGGTCAGGATCATCCACTCTGGCTTGTTGCCAGACTGTACGAACGCTTCCAGCAGCTTGATACGCTTGGTCAGCTTCTTACGCTTGGTTTCGGAGTTGGTTTCGTTCAGCTCTTCGCGCAGAGTTTCACACTCTTGCTCCAGATCCATGTTTTTCAACAGGGCCTGAATAGCTTCCGCACCCATCTTGGCGTCGAATTCGTCACCGAACTCTTCCAGCGCATCCAGATACTGCTCTTCAGTCAGGATCTGACGACGCTCGAGGTTAGTCATACCGCCTTCGATAACCACATAGGATTCGAAGTACAGTACACGTTCGATGTCACGCAGCGGCATATCCAGCAGCAAACCGATGCGGGATGGCAGCGATTTCAGGAACCAGATGTGCGCAGTCGGTGATGCCAGCTCGATGTGGCCCATACGCTCACGGCGTACTTTGGTCTGGGTCACTTCAACGCCGCACTTCTCACAGATTACGCCGCGGTGTTTTAAGCGCTTGTACTTACCGCACAGGCACTCATAGTCTTTTACCGGCCCAAAGATACGGGCGCAGAAAAGGCCGTCACGTTCTGGTTTGAACGTACGGTAGTTAATGGTTTCCGGCTTCTTAACTTCGCCGAACGACCACGAACGGATCATGTCTGGCGATGCCAGAGCAATCTTGATCGCATCAAACTCTTCGGTCTTAGTTTGCGCTTTCAGAAACTTTAATAAGTCTTTCACGGATTGGCTCCTGTCGGAGTTAAACCTGTTGGGTGCACGCTGACAAATCGCGCACCCGTGTGACCTGAACAACCACCCTCAGGCTCCCTAAGGTCGGGAGCCTGAGCTGGAAAAACGATTAATCGCCTTCCAGTTCGATGTTAATACCGAGCGAGCGGATTTCTTTCAACAGTACGTTGAAGGACTCCGGCATGCCTGGTTCCATGCGGTGATCGCCATCCACGATGTTTTTGTACATCTTGGTACGGCCGTTAACGTCATCCGACTTAACGGTGAGCATTTCCTGCAGGGTATAAGCTGCGCCGTATGCTTCCAGTGCCCACACTTCCATCTCACCGAAGCGTTGACCACCGAACTGCGCCTTACCACCCAGCGGCTGCTGAGTAACCAAGCTGTAAGAACCGGTTGAACGGGCGTGCATTTTATCGTCAACCAAGTGGTTCAGTTTCAGCATGTACATATAGCCTACGGTAACCTGGCGCTCAAATTGCTCACCGGTACGGCCATCGAACAGCGTAATCTGACCCGAGGTTGGGATCCCGCCCATTTCCAGCAGTTGCTTGATTTCACTCTCTTTCGCACCATCAAACACCGGCGTTGCGATTGGCATACCTTTTTTCAGGTTCTCTGCCAGACGCAGTACTTCGTCGTCGGTGAAGGTGTTCAGGTCAACTTTCTGGCAGACATCGTCGCCCAGATCGTAGGCCTTCTGAATGAACTCACGCAGCTTGGCCACTTCCTGATGCTGCTTCAGCATTTGGTTGATCTTCTCACCAATGCCTTTCGCAGCCATACCCAAGTGGGTTTCCAGGATCTGACCGATGTTCATACGTGATGGTACGCCCAACGGGTTCAGTACGATGTCAACCGGCGTGCCGTTTTCATCGTAAGGCATATCTTCGATCGGGTTGATCTTGGAGATAACACCCTTGTTACCGTGACGGCCTGCCATCTTGTCACCCGGTTGGATCTGACGCTTAACAGCCAGATAAACCTTAACGATTTTCAGCACGCCTGGTGCCAGATCATCGCCCTGGGTGATCTTACGACGCTTGGCGTCCAGCTTCTTCTCGAAGTCGGATTTCAACTCGTCGTACTGCTCTGCCAACTGTTCCAGCTGGTTTTGCTTCTCTTCGTCGGTCAGGCCCAGTTCCAGCCAGCGATCGCGTGGCAGCTTGCTCAGCTTTTCAGCTTCAACACCGCCAGCAACCAGCACCGCATGGATACGTGCAAACAGACCGGCTTCCAGGATTTGCAGTTCTTCAGTCAGGTCTTTTTTCGCCTGCTTCAGCTGCATCTCTTCGATTTCCAACGCACGCTTGTCTTTTTCCACGCCATCGCGGGTGAAGACCTGCACGTCAATAATCGTACCGGAAACGCCGTTTGGTACACGCAGAGAGGAATCTTTAACATCAGATGCCTTCTCACCGAAGATCGCACGCAGCAGCTTCTCTTCTGGCGTCAGCTGGGTTTCACCTTTTGGTGTTACCTTGCCAACCAGAATGTCGCCACCGGTCACTTCAGCACCGATATACACGATACCGGACTCATCCAGTTTGGAGAGCGCTGCTTCACCCACGTTAGGGATGTCGGCAGTGATCTCTTCAGGCCCCAACTTGGTGTCGCGAGACACACATGCCAGTTCCTGGATGTGGATGGTAGTGAAGCGATCTTCCTGAACTACACGCTCGGACACCAAGATGGAGTCTTCGAAGTTGTAGCCGTTCCACGGCATGAACGCCACGCGCATGTTCTGGCCCAACGCCAGTTCACCCAGGTCAGTGGACGGGCCATCTGCCAGCACGTCGCCGCGCTCGATTGGCTCACCCAGATTCACACACGGCATCTGGTTGATACAGGTGTTCTGGTTAGAACGGGTGTACTTGGTCAGGTTATAAATATCGATACCTGCTTCGCCCGCGAGCATCTCGTCTTCGTTAACTTTAATAACGATACGGGAAGCATCCACGTACTGGATCACACCGCCACGTCGAGCTACGGCAGTAACACCGGAGTCAACAGCTACAGCACGTTCCATACCGGTACCTACCAGCGGCTTATCAGCGCGCAAGGTTGGAACCGCCTGACGTTGCATGTTCGCACCCATCAATGCACGGTTGGCGTCATCGTGTTCCAGGAATGGAATCAGTGAAGCGCCAACGGAAACAATCTGCTGGGTTGATACGTCCATATAGTCAACCTGGTCGCGGCTGAACAGGCTTGACTCGCCTTTGCTACGACAGGTGACCAGGTCTTCTTCGAAGCGGCCGTCTTCACTCAGGTTGGAGTTCGCCTGAGCGATAACGAAGTTGCCTTCTTCAATAGCAGACAGATAGTTGATTTCATCGGTAACCAAACCGTCACGCACGCGGCGGTACGGGGTTTCCAGGAAGCCATACTCGTTTGTCTGTGCGTACACGGACAAGGAGTTGATCAGACCGATGTTTGGACCTTCCGGCGTTTCGATTGGGCACACGCGACCGTAGTGAGTCGGGTGTACGTCTCGAACTTCAAAGCCGGCACGTTCACGGGTCAGACCGCCAGGGCCCAATGCAGAGATACGACGTTTGTGCGTAATCTCGGACAACGGGTTGTTCTGGTCCATAAACTGAGACAGCTGGCTGGAACCGAAGAACTCTTTCACCGCCGCCGAAATCGGCTTGGCGTTGATCATGTCCTGTGGCATCAGGGTATCCAGATCGCCCAGGGACAGACGTTCTTTAACCGCGCGCTCAACACGCACCAGACCTACACGGAACTGGTTCTCAGCCATTTCGCCGACGGAACGGATACGACGGTTGCCCAAGTGGTCGATATCGTCCACTTCGCCTTTACCGTTACGGATACCGATGAGCTTCTTCATCACTTCAATGATGTCGTCTTTGCTCAGGATACCCGAACCTTCGATCTCGTCACGCAGCAGAGAACGGTTGAACTTCATACGGCCAACCGCAGACAGGTCGTAGCGGTCTTCAGAGAAGAACAGGTTCTCAAACAGGTTTTCAGCAGCTTCGCGAGTTGGCGGCTCACCAGGGCGCATCATGCGGTAGATTTCTACCAGCGCGCTCAAACGATCGCTAGTTGGATCGACACGTACAGTCTCAGAGATGTACGCACCGTGGTCCAGATCGTTGGTGAACAGCGTTTCGATACGCTTGTGGCCTGACTGGCTCAGTTTGGCCAGCAGATCCAGCGACAGCTCCATGTTGGCTGCGCAGATCAGCTCACCGGTATTGGTATCGATATAGTCCTTCGCGACAACTTTGCCCGCGATGTACTCAACCGGTACTTCAATACTCTGAATTTCGTCTTTTTCGAGCTGACGGATATGACGAGCGGTGATACGACGGCCTTTCTCAATGTAGATCTTGCCGTTGGCTTCGATATCAAACGAAGCAGTCTCACCACGCAGACGTTCTGGAACCAGCTCCATCTGCAGCTTGTTATCACGGATCTCGTAAACTACTTTCGCAAAGAACAGGTCAAGGATCTGCTCAGTGGTGAAGCTCAATGCACGCAGAATGATGGTCGCAGGCAATTTACGGCGACGGTCAATACGTACAAACAGGTTGTCTTTCGGGTCAAACTCGAAATCCAACCATGAACCGCGATAAGGGATGATACGTGCGTTATACAGCACTTTACCCGAAGAGTGGGTTTTACCCTTATCGCTGTCAAAGAATACGCCAGGACTACGGTGAAGCTGAGATACGATAACCCTCTCAGTACCGTTGATCACAAAGGTGCCGTTTTCGGTCATGAGCGGAATTTCGCCCATATAGACTTCTTGTTCCTTGATGTCTTTGACCGTACCTTCCGGAGCTTCACGCTCATAGATTACCAGGCGCAGTTTTACGCGCAGCGGTGCAGAGAACGTCACACCACGGATCTGGCACTCTTTGACGTCGAAGACCGGCTCACCAAGACGGTAGCTAACGTATTGCAGCTCCGAATTGCCACTGTAGCTCTGGATTGGGAAAACAGAACGGAAGGCGGCTTCTAGGCCGTGCTGCCCTTCTGGATCTTGCTCGATAAACTTCTGGAACGAATCAAGCTGGATAGAAAGGAGATATGGTATGTCCAAAACTTGTGGACGCTTACCAAAATCCTTACGAATACGTTTTTTCTCGGTATAGGAGTAAACCATAGGGTTCCTCAGCTCGCTGGAAAGTCGAACCTATTTGTCCGTCCGAATATAAGGACGGTTCACGCAACACCATTTTGTCGACCGGAAAGCGGGAACACTCTCCGCAATACTCGTTTCTATCACGCTTAAATCATTTCGTTGCGTTGTGCGGCAGATTTTGCTGCGGCAGGGAAGGCAATATATTAAGTCGTCGATAGAAAGAAATATTGGGGTTAGCCAGTAGCCAAACAGTGTGAAACTCTACTGACGCCCTACAGCGCAAAAAGGCTGGTGACCAAAAAGTCACCAGCCATCAGCCTGTTAGTTAAAACAGACTGCACTCAGAAAGCAGTGGCTTATTTAACTTCAACTTCAGCGCCAGCTTCTTCCAGAGCTTTTTTCAGTGCTTCAGCGTCGTCTTTGCTGATGCCTTCTTTCAGTGCTGCTGGTGCAGACTCAACCAGGTCTTTAGCTTCTTTCAGACCCAGGCCAGTTGCGCCACGTACTGCTTTGATTACTGCAACTTTGTTCGCGCCGATACCTTTCAGTACAACGTCGAATTCAGTTTTTTCTTCAACAGCTTCAGCAGCAGCAGCAGGACCTGCAGCTACAGCAGCAGCAGAAACACCGAACTTCTCTTCCATAGCGGCGATCAGTTCAACGATTTCCATTACAGACAGAGCTGCAACGCCTTCGATAATTTGGTCTTTAGTGATAGACATAACAAAAGTTCCTAAGATTCAGAAATAGTTTAAATACGTAAGCAACGGATAAGAAAAAGGGCTTATGCCGCTTCTTTCTGATCGCGCAGTGCAGCCAGAGTGCGAACCAATTTGCCAGCAGCGGCTTCTTTCATGGTTGCCATCAGGCGTGCGATTGCTTCATCGTAAGTAGGCAGAGTTGCCAAGCGGTCAATTTGTGCCGCAGGGATCAGCTCACCTTCAAAGGCCGCAGCTTTAATCTCGAACTTTGCATTCGCTTTCGCGAAATCTTTGAACAGACGAGCAGCAGCGCCCGGGTGTTCATGAGAAAATGCAATCAAGGTAGGACCGACAAACGTGTCTTTCAGGCATTCGAATGGAGTGCCTTCAACTACGCGACGCATCAGGGTGTTACGAACAACACGCATGTAAACGCCAGCTTCACGACCTGCTTTACGCAGTTCAGTCATTTTATCAACGGTAACGCCACGGGAATCCGCAACAACCGCAGACAGCGCGCCTTTGGCTACTTCGTTGACTTCAGCAACAATCGCTTGTTTGTCTTGAAGATTTAATGCCATTAGCTTTTTGCTCCTGGATTTAGCCGGGGGAAATCCCCGGCACTCACATCACTCAACACCTTGTGATAAATCACGCAGTGAGAGCGTTCAAACACGGTGAGCAGAATCCAGCAAAGACTATTCTTTTATAAAAAGAAAAAATTTCTTTAGGCTCTGTCACCGTCTACGCAGGAAGGATTAAGTACCTTTCGATACACCTGCGGTCTTGGACGGAGGCCTGGATAGGCCAGGCTCCAACCGAAAAATTTTTGTCTCGCTGATGGCTATTGCCAATAGCGAAACCTTGGGGGATAAGATTCTAGACAAATCTTAACCCCAAGTCAAAGCGATAATCGCAGGGCGATTAGTTCGCTACAGCAGTCAGGCCGCTTTGATCGATAGCCAAACCAGCACCCATGGTGGTGGAGAGGCTAACTTTCTTGATGTACACGCCTTTAGCCTGGGATGGTTTTGCTTTTTTCAGCGCAACCAGCAGAGACTCGAGGTTTTCTTTCAGCTTGTCTGACTCGAAATCAACCTTACCGATAGTGGTATGGATGATGCCGTTTTTGTCGTTACGATAACGAACCTGACCTGCTTTAGCGTTTTTCACTGCTTCAGCAACGTTCGGAGTAACGGTACCCACTTTCGGGTTTGGCATCAGGCCACGTGGACCCAGGATCTGGCCCAGTTGACCAACAACGCGCATTGCATCCGGGGAAGCAATAACAACGTCGAAGTTCATTTCGCCTTTTTTGATCTGGTCTGCCAGATCTTCCATACCTACCAGCTCTGCGCCAGCAGCTTTAGCAGCTTCAGCGTTAGGGCCCTGGGCAAATACGGCAACGCGAACGCTGCGACCGGTGCCGTTAGGCAGAACGGTAGCGCCACGAACGTTTTGGTCAGATTTACGAGCGTCGATGCCGAGGTTAACAGCAACGTCAACGCTTTCTACGAATTTAGCGGTGGCCAGCTCTTTCAGCAGAGCAACAGCTTCGGTGATGTCATACTGTTTAGTAGCATCAACTTTGTCACGGATCACGCGCATGCGCTTGGTCAGCTTAGCCATTTCTTAATCCTCCACTACCAGGCCCATGGAACGAGCGGTACCTTCGATGGAGCGAGTCATCGCTTCAACGTTAGAACCAGTCATGTCCGCAGCTTTGGTTTCTGCGATTTCACGTACCTGAGCACTAGTCACTTTACCTACTTTGTCTTTGTTCGGCTTGCCTGAACCAGACTTGATACCAGCCGCTTTTTTCAGCAGAACTGCTGCTGGCGGGGTTTTGGTAACGAAAGTGAAGGAGCGGTCAGAATAAACAGTAATAACAACCGGAATCGGCAGACCTTTCTCAACGCTGTCAGTCTTAGCATTGAACGCCTTACAGAATTCCATGATGTTAACGCCTTGCTGACCCAGAGCTGGACCAACTGGCGGACTTGGGTTCGCCATACCGGCCGCAACTTGCAGCTTAACGTAGGCTTGTACTTTCTTGGCCATTTACAATTCCTCGGTTTGGGTAATAACGCCTCGCAAGAGGCTCCCCGTGTTTCACCTCGCTCAACGAGCAAGGCCTATAAAAACAAAAGGCGCGAAATTATAGTTCAATTTCGCGCCTCTGACAAGCGGCAAAAAGCCACTTATTGCTGATTAATTGATCAGCCTTTTTCGACCTGAGCAAAGTCCAGTTCCACTGGCGTTGCACGGCCAAAGATGGAAACGGAAACTTTCAGGCGGCTCTTCTCATAATCCACTTCTTCAACAACGCCGTTGAAGTCAGCGAACGGACCATCGCTAACGCGGACCAGTTCACCCGGTTCGAACAGCGTTTTCGGACGCGGCTTATCACCAACCTGCTGCAGGCGGTTCATAATCGCATCAACTTCTTTGTCGCTGATCGGAGCCGGACGGTCAGAAGTCCCGCCGATGAAACCCATTACGCGTGGAACGCTGCGTACCAAGTGCCAGCTGGCGTCATTCATTACCATCTGAACCAGTACATAGCCCGGGAAGAATTTACGTTCGCTTTTGCGACGCTGTCCGCCACGGATTTCAACAACTTCTTCCGTAGGAACCATGACTTCGCCGAACAGTTCTTCCATATCATGCAGTTTGATGTATTCACGCAGCGATTGCGCTACGCGACCTTCAAAACCGGAAAACGCCTGAACGACGTACCAACGTTTTTTTGGAGCTTCAGACATTTTAGAACCTCAGGCCAGTAATAAACGATACCAGACGGACCAGAATACCATCCAGCCCCCACAGAATCAGTGACATCACGGCAGTTACCGCGGCAACGATCAACGTGGTATGTAGCGTTTCCTGACGAGTTGGCCAGATCACTTTGCGCACTTCAGTACGCGCTTCACGTGCAAACGCAACGGTGGCTTTGCCTTTGGTCGTCATCAGCGCCACTGCGCCTGCAACGGCGATAACCACTACAACGGCCAGCGCGCGTAATGGCAGGCTGAAATCACGGTAGAAATAGTTACCGACAATCGCTACAACCAACAGAACAGCGACGATCAGCCACTTAGCCGTTTCCAGGCCGCGCCCGCTCCCTTGAGCCTCGGTATTCGCACTCATAAACCAACCTGTCACAATGAATTCAGAACAGACAACTTTGCCTCGCACTGCAAGGCAAACCAAACCGATCAAATGCCGCTCGGCAGCATTTCGGTGTTTTACGCTATGACGCATCTCAGTCAATACGCTTTAAGAGCCCATCTCACCAATGATTATGACTGCAAAATCGCTGATGAGATAGGTTCTAGTTCACAGCGTAGAAAAAGGGCATCAAATGATGCCCTTTTACCGCGTGTCGCGTCAAATGTTATCAGCGATTAAGCGATAACTTTGGCAACAACACCAGCGCCAACAGTACGGCCGCCTTCACGGATTGCGAAACGCAGGCCGTCGTCCATCGCGATTGGGTGGATCAGGGTGACTTTCATGTTCACGTTGTCGCCAGGCATTACCATCTCAACGCCTTCTGGCAGTTCGATGGTACCGGTCACGTCAGTTGTACGGAAGTAGAACTGTGGACGGTAGCCTTTGAAGAATGGAGTATGACGACCACCTTCTTCTTTGCTCAAGATGTACACTTCTGAATCGAACTGAGTGTGCGGCTTGATAGAACCTGGTTTAGCCAGTACCTGACCACGTTCGATGTCTTCACGCTTGATACCACGCAGCAGAACACCAACGTTCTCACCAGCACGGCCTTCGTCCAGCAGTTTGCGGAACATTTCAACGCCGGTACAGGTAGACTTAACGGTGTCTTTGATACCAACGATTTCAACTTCTTCGCCAACTTTAACGATACCGCGCTCAACACGACCGGTAACAACGGTACCACGACCGGAGATGGAGAAGACGTCTTCGATTGGCAGCAGGAACGGCTTGTCGATAGCACGTTCTGGTTCTGGGATGTAAGAGTCCAGGTAGCCAGCCAGTTCGATGATTTTAGCTTCCCACTCAGCTTCGCCTTCCAGTGCTTTCAGCGCTGAACCACGAACAACCGGCAGGTCATCACCAGGGAAGTCGTAAGCAGACAGAAGTTCACGAACTTCCATTTCTACCAGTTCCAGCAGTTCTTCATCATCAACCATGTCGCATTTGTTCATGAATACGATGATGAAAGGAACGCCAACCTGACGACCCAGCAGGATGTGCTCACGGGTCTGTGGCATAGGGCCATCAGTCGCAGCAACAACCAGGATAGCGCCGTCCATCTGAGCAGCACCGGTGATCATGTTTTTAACGTAGTCGGCGTGCCCTGGGCAGTCAACGTGCGCGTAGTGACGAGTCGGGGTGTCATACTCAACGTGAGAAGTGTTGATGGTGATACCACGAGCTTTTTCTTCTGGCGCGTTATCGATCTGGTCGAAAGCACGTGCAGAACCGCCGTAGGTTTTAGCCAGAACGGTGGTGATCGCTGCAGTCAGGGTAGTTTTACCGTGGTCAACGTGGCCGATAGTACCGACGTTAACGTGCGGTTTTGTACGTTCAAACTTTTCTTTAGACATCGATTGTCCCTCTAAGACACGGATAAATCGGTGGTATCACCACATCAACCAAGCAGTTGCTTGTTGAATCCAGAACAGAAAGAAAATCAGGGGGCGAGAGAATAAGAAGTGGTGCTGATAGGCAGATTCGAACTGCCGACCTCACCCTTACCAAGGGTGCGCTCTACCAACTGAGCTATATCAGCACATCTTGGAGCGGGCAGTGGGAATCGAACCCACATCATCAGCTTGGAAGGCTGAGGTAATAGCCATTATACGATGCCCGCATCCTGGAACTCGGCTACCTGACTTTTCTGTAGAATTTTTAGGTGGGAGAAGGATTGTTCGTCGCTTAACTCTCACCCTTCGGGCTGGCTACGCAATGCGCTGCACAACTCGAACCTTGCTGAAGGCTCTCGCCTTCCCCTTCCGCAGATTAACCGTTGCGAGTTTATCGCTGGCCGGTTAGTTGCCGAAGGCAAGATATGGTGGTGGGGGAAGGATTCGAACCTTCGAAGTCTGTGACGGCAGATTTACAGTCTGCTCCCTTTGGCCGCTCGGGAACCCCACCAGATTTTAACTACTGTGACTTGATTGGTGCCGGCTACCGGAATCGAACTGGTGACCTACTGATTACAAGTCAGTTGCTCTACCAACTGAGCTAAGCCGGCATCAAGTGCAGCGCATTCTAGGTAGACCGGACGGCCTATGCAACAAAAAAATTGCGTTAGCTGCACTTTCGCTCACAAATTACCCAATTTTGCTTAGTGTCTGGCAATTCATACCGTCAGACGCACAAAGATTCATCAATCACAGCCATCATCCCCTAGACTTAAATTGTTCTTTTGCGGGTGTCGACCGAGCCTTTCCTTCCCGAGTGGCAATTTCGCCCCATTTAAGCTGCCGTGAGCAGAACCGATGCCCTCCCAAGGGGAAACTCGCCCTACAGAGGGGCCTGCTTGATCTGGGCCCCAAGCCGGCTCAGCGGCTGAAGCCTTGTATCGTTCTCTCTGCTACCGCTTACCGCTGCCTGGGCGAATTACCCGATTACGCAGCCGCACCAGATGGTTATTTACCACCCTACGGTGATTTATTACAAACGCCTGTTTGTCGTTAACCTACCCTCCCGAGCCATTGCCAGTTAGTATCACTGCCGGTGAAAACCGCTTTACAACCCTCTCACTCTCTACTGCGCGTCGCTTCGCACAATTGACATAAACTCATACTAATCGCCAACTTTTTCGAAAAAAGTCTACGCCAAAAACGAAGCTGTCTATAATATGCAGCTTGTTTCTTATCTGGAGTTGGCGTCCGGCGCCTTTCCCAACCTGCGTTAACAGGCAGAATTTGGCTTATGATAAAAAGAGATCAATCTTTAGCGACGCCCTATCTTCAGTTCGATCGTACCCAGTGGGCTGCGTTGCGAAATTCGGTGCCGCTGACACTGTCAGAAGAAGAAATTGTTAAACTGAAAGGGATTAACGAAGATCTCTCTTTGGAAGAGGTAGCACAGATTTATCTACCGCTATCCCGCTTGTTGAACTTCTATATCAGTTCCAACCTGCGCCGTCAGGCCGTACTTGAGCAATTCCTCGGCACCGACGGGCAAAAAATCCCCTACATTATCGGTATTGCCGGCAGCGTTGCTGTAGGTAAAAGTACCACCGCACGTTTGCTGCAGGCGTTACTTAGCAGTTGGCCGGAACATCGTAGCGTTGAACTGATCACCACCGACGGTTTCCTGCATCCGAATAAGGTGCTGAACGAACGTGGGCTGATGAAGAAAAAAGGCTTTCCACAGTCTTACGATATGCATAGCCTGGTGAAATTCGTTTCTGAAGTGAAGTCCGGTGCCAAGCGTGTGACCGCTCCGGTATATTCCCATCTGATTTATGATGTTGTCCCCGAAGGCAATAAAGTCATCGAACAACCGGATATTCTTATTCTGGAAGGGCTAAACGTATTACAGAGTGGGATGGACTACCCTCACGATCCGCATCGTGTATTCGTGTCTGACTTTGTTGATTTTTCAATATATGTCGATGCACCTGAAGAACTGCTGCAAAGCTGGTATATCAACAGATTCCTTAAGTTTCGTCAGGGTGCGTTCTCTAATCCTGATTCTTATTTCCATAACTATTCCAAGCTACCTGAGCCAGAGGCTATCAATATAGCCACTCAACTATGGAATGAGATTAATGGACTGAATTTACAGGAAAATATTCTTCCCACACGTGAGCGAGCCAGTCTGATAATGACTAAGAGTGCTAATCACGCAGTTGAAAACGTGCGCTTAAGAAAGTAGTTTAATAATAGATAAGGGGCACTCTTGCCCCTTATTAATGATAATTATTCGGCGCTACGCAGAGATATTTCCCCACCGATAAATGGCTTAATTACACCTTCTTGATCGAGTAATAAAGCCCCTTGCTGATCGATGCCGCGTGCAATACCAAAGATCTGTTGTTCGCCGATTAACAGTTTAACCGGCCGATCAATAAAGTTATCCAACGCACGCCAGCGCGCAATGAACGGTGCCAAACCATCAATCTCAAACTGTCGCAGCGATTGACGTAACTCATTGAGTAAAGTGGCGGCCAGTTCATTACGATCGATATTAATCCCCGCTTCCTGCAGGTTTATCCAGCCCTGGTTAATCGCATTCGCATTGGTTTCACGCATCGCCAAATTGATACCTGCGCCAATCACCAATTGCGCTGCATCACCGGTTTTACCCGTTAGTTCAACCAGGATACCCGCTAACTTGCGATCGTTAAGGTATAAGTCGTTTGGCCATTTGACCCTGACCCCTTCCGCACCCAGGCCTTTCAACACCTCAGCCATCACTATACCGATGACCAGACTCAAACCCATTGCTGCTGCAGGCCCCTGATCAAGTCGCCAAAACATCGAGAGATACAGATTGGCACCAAATGGCGAGATCCATTGGCGACCACGACGACCACGACCAGCCTGTTGATACTCAGCGACACAGGCATCGCCCGATTGCAGTTCGCCAATACGATCCAGCAGATATTGGTTGGTGGAATCCACTACCGGTAGCACGGTGACACGCTTATCAGCCAGTTGGCTAAGAATACGCTCGACATCCAGTAATTGGATTGGGCCAGGCAAGCTATAACCTTTCCCTGGTACGGTAAATACATCCAGGCCCCACTCACGGATGGTCTGGATATGTTTATTAATGGCTGCACGGCTCATACCCAGCAACTCACCAAGATGCTCACCAGAATGGAAACCACCATCAGCCAGTATTGCAATCAGCTTAAGAGGGACTTTGGTATCCTTCATGAGAGAACCTCTACGGCATTTAACTCGCCGCCCGTACCGATAAAACGAACTTCCGGTTCGAGCCATACGTCGAACTTTTTCGCGACGGTATTACGTACGTGGCGAGCAAGCGCCACCACATCCTGACTGGAAGCGTTATCTACATTAACCAACACAAGCGCCTGTTGATTATGTACCGCTGCACCGCCAATTTGGTGCCCCTTCAGCTCACACTGGTCGATCAACCAGCCTGCAGCCAACTTAACCTGACCATCCTGCTGCGGGTAATGCGGCATGCCAGGATATTCAGTAATCAATATTCTGGCCTTTTCGCTACTGACCAGTGGGTTCTTGAAAAAGCTGCCAGCATTACCCGTTACTTTAGGGTCGGGCAGTTTGCTGCGGCGCATTGCGCATACTGAGTCAAACACCTGACGGGGTGTCACCGTTTCGGGGTCCAGCTTTGTCAGATCGCCATAATTCAGCATCGGCTCCCATTGCTTACTCAGGCGTAGGCCGACACCAACAATGATATGGCCCTTCTGAAAATGATGCTTGAAAATGCTTTCACGGTAGCCAAAGCCACAGTCTGATGCCGCAATGCGATCAATGGCACCAGTATTCAGATCCAGCAGATCAACGTAGTCACATACGCTCTTGAGCTCGATACCATAGGCGCCGATATTCTGAATAGGGGCTGAACCTACCAGGCCGGGGATCAACGCCAGGTTTTCCAGGCCGGGAATGCCGGTTTCCAGAGTGCGACAAACCAAACCATGCCAATTCTCGCCAGAGCTAACGTGGAGAAACCAGGCATCTTTCTCTTCTCTGATGTCGATTCCTTTTAATTGATTGATCATAACCGTACCGGCAAAGTCTTCAAGAAACAGGATGTTACTCCCTTCCCCAAGTACCAGCAGCGGCTCTTGGCGCTTCTGCGTTTTCTGCCAAACCTTGATCATTAATTCGATTGTTTCTGCAATGACCAGATGCGCTGCGTTGACCGGGAGCGCAAAAGTATTGTGTTTTTTTAATGACGCGCTTTCAGTAGACATAACGATAAATACCTATACGGAAATGAACCTTCGCCTAGTCTACTCGATTCGGCACGCCAGGCTAATATTTGTTTTCATCGATAGGGTTTTTATCTGGTGAACATCCATCCGAGGAATGCTTTAGATTGTTTTATAAGGTATTTTCTATATAAATTCATTAAGTAATAAGTTCTAGATAGAAACCAAAATGATTAATACCGGCATTCCCCCATAACTGAGTAGTATTAGCACAAATTAAAATACTTCTCATAAATTGGATTATATATATTTGAAGTTATTTATCATTTTTAAACATTATTGATATTTATATATTAAAGATAACCAGTTGGCTTTTATTCGGAGGATATTGTGATGTGGAGTCTGCTATCAAGACGCAGCGTAGCGGCGTCTGCTCTTTCTTTCGCACACAGCAAAAAGCCTCATGCTTTCGCATGAGGCTTTCGACTTTGTTTGATGCCTGGCAGTGTCCTACTCTCGCATGGGGAGACCCCACACTACC
>NZ_WBKI01000014.1 GCF_008830365.1 Serratia proteamaculans
AACGCCGGGGCGATGGTTGCCCCGGCATCCAATGTCATCCCGGTAATCATTGGAGCAGCCCTCCCGCCATGTTCCCGGCTTTGGCTGTCCATTCGCTCATTTGACCGAGCATCCCCTCCGCCTGTACCTGCAAATCACCGTACATCGCCGTAAAGGACTCATCAACGCGAGTGAGCGTGAGCGTGAACTCTATGCGCCGAGCGCTGCCGGTGGAGAAAAACTCCGTGCGGGTTTCACTAACGCTGTTCACGACAAACATACCGTAAATGGTGCCGGTGCCTTCCAGCAACGGCCACGCCTTGCCCTCGGCGGCCATCGCATCAAGCAGTTGCATCGAGATTTTACCGCCGGTAATTTCCGGCAGCAGGACGCCGGATAGCGTGATTTTCTCCTCATTGACGCCGAGAAATTGCAGAGCCGGCCGCTGGCCGACGCGGCTGTTTGACGGCCAGCGATAATCCACCGAGCGCGCCAGCGTTTGATAGGGCACGGTCTGCAACTGGAACACAAACAGCCCGAGAATTAACATCATCAGCACACTCTCCTTAATCCGTCGCCATATTTGAGCGCTGTGCCGCACGGCGCTTGCGCTCCCGTTCTTCCACCACTTCCAGCAACATCCGTTTGGTTTCTGCTGCGCTGGTGCCGCCGGGGTGCTGGTTACCGACGTGGAAGTTGTTGACGCTGTTATCGACAAAGGCTTTCCCACCCCCGGTCGTAACCGGCACATAGCCGCCCGTCAGCAGGCCACCAGAGGGGGAATATCCGCGCCCGTTCGCACCGTTGGCATAGTCATTGGCCTTCTGCGCTTTCTTGTCGAGGTCACTGGATTCGGAATTGATAACCCCGAGCTTTTCCAGTACCCAATCAATGCCCTGTCGCAGTTTATTGAATGCTTTTAGTGGTAGGCCAAGCACATTAGCCAGCCCCCGACCAAAAGCCAGCCCCGCGTTTTTGCAGCTATCGAGGGTCTCTTTGGTGGACTCCACCGGCTTGATTAAATCCTTGAACCACTGCCAGACCGCCTTTAGCTTATCGCCGAGCCAGTCAAAAACCGGTTTCAAGGGTTTGAACAGTTCACCCACCGGCGCAAACGCCTCCATAACCCCCTGAATCACACCACTGAAAAAGGCGCTAATAGGTTGCCAATATTTGCGAATCAACAGCACCCCGGCCACAATAGCCAAGCCAATCGCGACTATCGGCCACGTCAGTGCGCCAAGTGCTGTCATAATTGCGGTGCCAGCCACGCTAAAGGCCGTCCCCATCACGCCAGCAATCGCAACGATACCGTTAATCCCCATTATGATCGGCCACGATGCCAAACCAATCGCCCCTAAAATGCCGACAATAGCGAGGCCACCAAGGGCAATTTTCCCCAACGTCCCGGCCAGCTCTTTGTTGTCTTTGATCCAAAGGTCAATTTTCAGCAGGAATTTTGTCGCCCGATTTGTCAGCTCACGGAATGGCGTTTCCAGTTGGTCATACAGGTCGATACCGATGGCCTCATAGGCGGATTGAAGCTCTTTCAAATCCCCGCCGAGATTGTCCTGCATGATTTTGACCAGTTCGGCGGTCTTACCGTCAGACTCCCTGAGCAATTTGGTCAGGCGGTCAAGCTTGCCGGATGCAGCATCCCCCATCAGCACGGCAGCGGCCGACGATGCCTCCTCACCGAAGATGACCTTCATGTATTCCGCGCGCTGAGCAGTACCGAGCTTGTTTTTATCAAAGCTGTTTTGCATTTCCTTCAGGATGCTGAACAGCGGCCGCATATTGCCCTTGCGGTCAGCGGTCTTAACGCCCAGTTCCCCCAGCGCATCCTTGGCTTTCCCCATTGGAGCCTGTAACCGGGTAATCACTGCCCGGCTGCCCGTACCGGCCATGGAGCCGGTGATTTTGGCATCGGCCAGTGCACCAGCAATGGCGGCCGTCTCCTCGACACTGATACCGGCATTTTTCGCCACTGGCGCGGCATAGGTCAGGGTGTCGCTCAGGCCCTCAAAGTTAGCGGCGCTCTTGTTCATGGTCTGGGAAATCACGTCACCAATGTGCGCGACCTTGTCGTTTGTCAGCCCGAAAGCCGACTTTACCCCCATCAGCAGGGTGGCGTTTTCCTCCATGGTTTTACGGTTCGCCAACGCCATATTGAGCGTAACCGGCGTTGCGGCGGTAATGGCGTCTTTGTCGCCGCCCGCTTTGGCAATGATGATTTGCGCCCCGGCGGCATCATCGGCGGATGCGGCGGTGTTATCACCAAGCTGTCGCGCCTGCGTGCGGAGCGCCACCATATCAGCCGAGTCTTTTGCCACACCGAGTACAGCCTGCAACTCAGAGTTTTTTTGCGCAAAATCATACCCCGGTGTCAGGAGTTTTTTTGCCGTAAAGCCGCCTACTGTCGCCACCCCTACACCCGCCGCACCCGCCCCGGCCACACTGCCCGCCAATTGCTTCCCGGCCTGATGACGCTGGCTCACCGCACTGAGTTTGGCCTGTTGCTGGCTAACGCGAGATAGCGCCTCACGCTGCCGGTTAAGCTGGTTAGTGGTTTCACTCAGGGACGATTTAAGGCGGCGCTCGTCGGCGGCCAGGGTGCGGGTATTAATCCCGGCCTGTGCCAGCTCTTGGCGCTGACGCTGTACCGACTGGCGCAACCCGTTGTATTTGAGCTGCAACTCGGCGGCCGAGCGCTTGGCCGCATCCATCAATTGCGCCTGTGCTCGGGTCGGCTTCTCGGTGTTTTTAAACTGCACCGCCAATGCGGCGGCCTCCTGCTTGGCCTTTGCCAGCGCCTGACCGGTGACGGCAAGCTGCGCGCTCGATTTGCGGAACCCTTCGACGCGCCCGGCCTGCGCGTTTAATTCTTTCAGGTTCTGCCGGGTGTCGCGGATTTCGGCAGACAGCGATTTACTCGCTGTCTGGATGTTTTTAAACGGGCGGGTCGCTTGGTCAACGGCTTTGAGTAGCACCTGCAACTTGACGTTGTTACTCATTCGTTTGTCCGCTTCGTTGGAGCGCTTTATCGCGCCAGTTGAGGAGTTCTTGCGGTGTCATCGGGTAAAGCTCTGACGGCGGCCAGTGGAAAATCGTCGCGATATCCGCCATCAGGTCATCAACCGACAA
>NZ_WBKI01000015.1 GCF_008830365.1 Serratia proteamaculans
CGGGTCTATACCTTGCAACTATTCGCCCAGTTAAGACTCGGTTTCCCTACGGCTCCCCTATACGGTTAACCTTGCTACAAAATATAAGTCGCTGACCCATTATACAAAAGGTACGCAGTCACCCAACTAGTAGGCTCCCACTGCTTGTACGTACACGGTTTCAGGTTCTATTTCACTCCCCTCGCCGGGGTTCTTTTCGCCTTTCCCTCACGGTACTGGTTCACTATCGGTCAGTCAGGAGTATTTAGCCTTGGAGGATGGTCCCCCCATATTCAGACAGGATGTCACGTGTCCCGCCCTACTCATCGAACTCACAATTAATGCATTTTAGTGTACGGGACTATCACCCTTTACTGTGCGACTTTCCAGACGCTTCCACTAACACAAGAACTGATTCAGGTTCTGGGCTCCTCCCCGTTCGCTCGCCGCTACTGGGGGAATCTCGGTTGATTTCTTTTCCTCGGGGTACTTAGATGTTTCAGTTCCCCCGGTTCGCCTCATACGACTATGTATTCATCGTATGATAGTGCAACGAATTGCACTGGGTTTCCCCATTCGGGTATCGCCGGTTATAACGGTTTATATCACCTTACCGACGCTTATCGCAGATTAACACGCCCTTCATCGCCTCTGACTGCCTAGGCATCCACCGTGTACGCTTAGTCACTTAACCTCACAACCCAAAAGTGTTTCCACCTTCGTGCTGTTACATTTGAGAGACTCTATGACAGGTTAATCCTTACTCCAATATTTCTACGGAGGAGTAAGTTTCAGCTGTCATGTTTCAATTTTCAGCTTGTTCCAGATTGTTAAAGAGCAATATCTTAAACACGACTCGTTAAAGTCATCTTTAAGATGTTTTCGGCGCAGCAAGCACCGGTGATAATGTCTTTCACTCATTATCGGATGGCGTCCCCAAGGGGATTCGAACCCCTGTTACAGCCGTGAAAGGGCAGTGTCCTAGGCCTCTAGACGATGGGGACACGAAAATCCGATTAAACTGAACGTCTTAATCGGTTCGTATCAGCATGAGTCAGAGACTCATTACATCAACAGGTAGCGCTTTTGCTCATTACTTTTCTATCAGACAATCTGTGTGAGCACTTCACGCAATCAATATCATTAGGTAAGGAGGTGATCCAACCGCAGGTTCCCCTACGGTTACCTTGTTACGACTTCACCCCAGTCATGAATCACAAAGTGGTAAGCGCCCTCCCGAAGGTTAAGCTACCTACTTCTTTTGCAACCCACTCCCATGGTGTGACGGGCGGTGTGTACAAGGCCCGGGAACGTATTCACCGTAGCATTCTGATCTACGATTACTAGCGATTCCGACTTCACGGAGTCGAGTTGCAGACTCCGATCCGGACTACGACGTACTTTATGAGGTCCGCTGGCTCTCGCGAGTTCGCTTCTCTTTGTATACGCCATTGTAGCACGTGTGTAGCCCTACTCGTAAGGGCCATGATGACTTGACGTCATCCCCACCTTCCTCCGGTTTATCACCGGCAGTCTCCTTTGAGTTCCCACCATTACGTGCTGGCAACAAAGGATAAGGGTTGCGCTCGTTGCGGGACTTAACCCAACATTTCACAACACGAGCTGACGACAGCCATGCAGCACCTGTCTCACAGTTCCCGAAGGCACTAAGCTATCTCTAGCGAATTCTGTGGATGTCAAGAGTAGGTAAGGTTCTTCGCGTTGCATCGAATTAAACCACATGCTCCACCGCTTGTGCGGGCCCCCGTCAATTCATTTGAGTTTTAACCTTGCGGCCGTACTCCCCAGGCGGTCGAC
>NZ_WBKI01000016.1 GCF_008830365.1 Serratia proteamaculans
GGGGCCGAGTTAGAACATCAAACATTAAAGGGTGGTATTTCAAGGTTGGCTCCACGCAGACTGGCGTCCACGCTTCAAAGCCTCCCACCTATCCTACACATCAAGGCTCAATGTTCAGTGTCAAGCTATAGTAAAGGTTCACGGGGTCTTTCCGTCTTGCCGCGGGTACACTGCATCTTCACAGCGAGTTCAATTTCACTGAGTCTCGGGTGGAGACAGCCTGGCCATCATTACGCCATTCGTGCAGGTCGGAACTTACCCGACAAGGAATTTCGCTACCTTAGGACCGTTATAGTTACGGCCGCCGTTTACTGGGGCTTCGATCAAGAGCTTCGCCTTGCGGCTGACCCCATCAATTAACCTTCCAGCACCGGGCAGGCGTCACACCGTATACGTCCACTTTCGTGTTTGCACAGTGCTGTGTTTTTATTAAACAGTTGCAGCCAGCTGGTATCTGCGACTGGCTTCAGCTCCGAGAGCAAGTCTCTTCACCTACGCGCCAGCGTGCCTTCTCCCGAAGTTACGGCACCATTTTGCCTAGTTCCTTCACCCGAGTTCTCTCAAGCGCCTTGGTATTCTCTACCTGACCACCTGTGTCGGTTTGGGGTACGATTCTGTGTTACCTGATGCTTAGAGGCTTTTCCTGGAAGCTTGGCATCAACTACTTCTGCACCGTAGTGCATCGTCATCACGCCTCAGGGTTGAATAAGTAACCGGATTTACCAAGTCACTCCCCCTACACGCTTAAACCGGGACAACCGTCGCCCGGCTAGCCTAGCCTTCTCCGTCCCCCCTTCGCAGTAACACCGAGTACAGGAATATTAACCTGTTTCCCATCGACTACGCCTTTCGGCCTCGCCTTAGGGGTCGACTCACCCTGCCCCGATTAACGTTGGACAGGAACCCTTGGTCTTCCGGCGAGCGGGTTTTTCACCCGCTTTATCGTTACTTATGTCAGCATTCGCACTTCTGATACCTCCAGCAACCCTCACAGGCCACCTTCAACGGCTTACAGAACGCTCCCCTACCCAACAACGCCTAAGCGTCGCTGCCGCAGCTTCGGTGCATGGTTTAGCCCCGTTACATCTTCCGCGCAGGCCGACTCGACCAGTGAGCTATTACGCTTTCTTTAAATGATGGCTGCTTCTAAGCCAACATCCTGGCTGTCTATGCCTTCCCACATCGTTTCCCACTTAACCATGACTTTGGGACCTTAGCTGGCGGTCTGGGTTGTTTCCCTCTTCACGACGGACGTTAGCACCCGCCGTGTGTCTCCCGTGATAACATTCTTCGGTATTCGGAGTTTGCATCGGTTTGGTAAGCCGGGATGGCCCCCTAGCCGAAACAGTGCTCTACCCCCGAAGATGAGTTCACGAGGCGCTACCTAAATAGCTTTCGGGGAGAACCAGCTATCTCCCGGTTTGATTGGCCTTTCACCCCCAGCCACAAGTCATCCGCTAATTTTTCAACATTAGTCGGTTCGGTCCTCCAGTTAGTGTTACCCAACCTTCAACCTGCCCATGGCTAGATCACCGGGTTTCGGGTCTATACCTTGCAACTATTCGCCCAGTTAAGACTCGGTTTCCCTACGGCTCCCCTATACGGTTAACCTTGCTACAAAATATAAGTCGCTGACCCATTATACAAAAGGTACGCAGTCACCCAAC
>NZ_WBKI01000017.1 GCF_008830365.1 Serratia proteamaculans
ATGCTCAAAATGGGTGATAAGGATATCACTCACAATATTAGTGACCGCCTGCTATCCCTGACGCTGTCGGACAATCGCGGATTTGACGCAGACCAGCTCGATATTGAGCTGGATGACGCCGACGGTCAGGTCATGATGCCTAACCGGGGGGCAGAGCTGACGCTCCACCTTGGCTGGCAAAATGCGTCATTGTTCAATAAGGGCAATTTTACCGTTGACGAGATAGAGCACCGGGGCGCGCCAGACACGCTGACGATTCGTGCCCGCTCCGCTGATTTTCGCGGCTCGCTCAATGCCCGTCGGGAGGAGTCCTACCATGACACCACGCTAAGCGCGGTGATTAGCAAGATTGCCGAGAGGAACAAGCTGTCGGCCAGCGTCGCAAAAGGATTGGCCGAGATTAAAGTCCCGCATATCGACCAGTCGCAGGAGTCTGACGCCAAGTTCCTGACGCGCCTCGCCACCCGCAACGGCGCGGAGGTGTCGATAAAAGCCGGGAAGCTGTTATTTATCCGGGCCGGGAATGGTGTGACCGCCAGCGGTAAGCCAATACCGCAGATGACGATTGAGCGTCGCGACGGTGACGGGCATCAGTTTGCCATTGCAGACCGCACGGCCTATACCGGCGTCACGGCCAAATGGCTGCACACCAAAGACCCTAAGCCGCAAAAGCAGCAGGTAAAACTCAAGCGTAAACCGAAGCCGCAGCACCTGCGCGCGTTGCAACATCCAAAGGCAAAACCGGTTGCTACCAAGAAAGCAGCGACCAAGCCGAAAGAGGAACGCGAAGGGGAATATATGACCGGCGAGGCCGATAATGTGTTTGCTATCACCACGGTTTACGCCAGCAAGGCGCAGGCGATGCGGGCCGCGCTGGCGAAGTGGGATAAGTTACAACGCGGTGTTGCGGAGTTTTCTATCAATCTTGCCATGGGGCGCGCGGATTTATTCCCAGAAACGCCGGTAGCGGTGAGAGGGTTTAAGCGCGTCATAGACGAGCAGGCGTGGACAATTACTAAGGTGACCCATTCACTCAGCAATAGCGG
>NZ_WBKI01000018.1 GCF_008830365.1 Serratia proteamaculans
GCCAACGCCATCCGCGCACTCAGCATGGACGCCGTACAAAAAGCAAATTCCGGCCACCCGGGTGCACCTATGGGCATGGCGGACATCGCCGAAGTCCTGTGGCGTGACTACCTGAACCACAACCCGACCAACCCGCACTGGGCTGACCGTGACCGCTTCGTCCTCTCCAACGGCCACGGCTCCATGCTGATTTACAGCCTGTTGCACCTCACCGGTTACGACCTGCCGATGAGCGAGCTGGAAAACTTCCGCCAGCTGCACTCCAAAACCCCGGGTCACCCGGAATACGGCTACACCCCGGGCGTGGAAACCACCACCGGCCCACTGGGGCAGGGCATCGCCAACGCCGTCGGTTTCGCCATTGCCGAACGCACCCTGGGCGCGCAGTTCAACCGCCCGGGTCATGACATCGTCGACCACCACACCTACGCCTTTATGGGCGACGGCTGCATGATGGAAGGCATTTCCCACGAAGTCTGTTCGCTGGCCGGTACCCTCAAGCTCGGCAAACTGACCGCGTTCTACGATGACAACGGCATCTCCATCGACGGTCACGTCGAAGGCTGGTTCACCGACAACACCGCCGAGCGCTTTGAAGCCTACGGCTGGCACGTGGTGCGTCACGTTGACGGTCACAACCCGGACGCCATCAAGGCCGCGATTGAAGAAGCCCGCAAGGTCACCGACAAACCGTCTCTGCTGATGTGCAAAACCGTGATTGGTTTCGGCTCACCGAACAAGGCCGGCACCCACGACGTGCACGGCGCGGCACTGGGTGCGGCCGAAGTGGCTGCCACCCGTGAAGCCCTGGGCTGGAAATACGCTGCCTTCGAAATCCCGCAGGACATCTATGCCCAGTGGGACGCCAGGGAAGCCGGTAAAGCCAAGGAAGCGGCCTGGGACGACAAGTTCGCCGCCTACGCCAAAGCCTTCCCGGAACTGGCTGCCGAGTTCAAACGCCGTGTGAACGGTGAACTGCCGGCCAACTGGAAAGCCGACGCCAAAGCGTTCGTTGAAAAACTGCAGGCCAACCC
>NZ_WBKI01000019.1 GCF_008830365.1 Serratia proteamaculans
GGGGTGAGGACAGTGTCTGGTGGGTAGTTTGACTGGGGCGGTCTCCTCCCAAAGAGTAACGGAGGAGCACGAAGGTTAGCTAATCACGGTCGGACATCGTGAGGTTAGTGCAAAGGCATAAGCTAGCTTGACTGCGAGAGTGACGGCTCGAGCAGGTACGAAAGTAGGTCTTAGTGATCCGGTGGTTCTGAATGGAAGGGCCATCGCTCAACGGATAAAAGGTACTCCGGGGATAACAGGCTGATACCGCCCAAGAGTTCATATCGACGGCGGTGTTTGGCACCTCGATGTCGGCTCATCACATCCTGGGGCTGAAGTAGGTCCCAAGGGTATGGCTGTTCGCCATTTAAAGTGGTACGCGAGCTGGGTTTAGAACGTCGTGAGACAGTTCGGTCCCTATCTGCCGTGGGCGTTGGAAGATTGAGAGGGGTTGCTCCTAGTACGAGAGGACCGGAGTGAACGCACCACTGGTGTTCGGGTTGTCATGCCAATGGCATTGCCCGGTAGCTAAGTGCGGAAAAGATAAGCGCTGAAAGCATCTAAGCGCGAAACTTGCCTCGAGATGAGTCTTCCCTGGGAACTTGATTCCCCTGAAGGAACGTTTAAGACTAAGACGTTGATAGGCTGGGTGTGTAAGTGCAGCGATGCATTGAGCTAACCAGTACTAATGATCCGTGAGACTTAACCTTACAACACCAAAAGTGTTTTGATTTGAGAG
>NZ_WBKI01000020.1 GCF_008830365.1 Serratia proteamaculans
ACCACTTTGTGATTCATGACTGGGGTGAAGTCGTAACAAGGTAACCGTAGGGGAACCTGCGGTTGGATCACCTCCTTACCTAATGATATTGATTGCGTGAAGTGCTCACACAGATTGTCTGATGAAATGAAAGAGAGCATAAGGTTTAATCTTCCCGGTTAAGCCTTAAAGCACCTTGTCGGGTCTGTAGCTCAGGTGGTTAGAGCGCACCCCTGATAAGGGTGAGGTCGGTGGTTCAAGTCCACTCAGACCCACCAATTCCCTCCTATCCTGCGTTGTCGCCCTGGTTGTTTACGTGAGTAAACGTCGCAGGACTTCGCTTTGACTAGAAGCGAATTGGCGAAGGTAGTAGACAGGGTGTAGAAAAATGCTTTTCTGATATGGGGCTATAGCTCAGCTGGGAGAGCGCCTGCCTTGCACGCAGGAGGTCAGCGGTTCGATCCCGCTTAGCTCCACCATATCAAAAAAATCTTAAAACTGATTCGCAAGAATCACGTTTAAGATTTTGCTCTTTAACAATCTGGAACAAGCTGAAAATTGAAACATGACAGCTGAAACTTACTCCTCCGTAGAAATATTGG